>NZ_CP150264.1:0-4580782 GCF_037976175.1 Lysinibacillus sp. FSL K6-3209
TTGGAACATTTAGAAGAATTATGGAATAATGTCCTGGCTCAAGTTGAACAAAAAATTTCTAAACCAAGCTTCGAAACGTGGCTAAAGTCTACTAAATTACTTTCTTACAATGGAAGTGGTTCAACCGTGACAATAGCGGCGCCAAATTCGTTTGCTCGAGACTGGCTTGAAAATCATTATATTCATTTGATTACAGGTATATTAACGGAGCTAACAGGCGAAGACTTGCTTATTAAATTTGTTGTTCAAAAAAACCAGGATTCGGACGATTTTGACTTACCAGCGCCGATTATCCAAGCAAAAAATAACGACCATCATGATATTTCACCAGGGATGTTAAATCCGAAATATACATTTGATACGTTTGTTATTGGCTCTGGAAACCGCTTCGCACATGCTGCATCGTTAGCTGTTGCTGAAGCCCCTGCAAAGGCTTATAACCCATTCTTTATATATGGGGGCGTAGGGCTTGGCAAAACGCATTTAATGCACGCAATTGGCCATTATGTGTTAGAACATAATCCAAACGCAAAAGTCGTGTACTTATCATCAGAAAAGTTTACAAATGAATTTATTAACTCTATTCGCGATAATAAAGCACTCGATTTTCGCAACAAATACCGTAATGTAGATGTGCTGCTAATTGATGATATTCAATTCCTTGCTGGAAAAGAATCGACTCAAGAAGAATTTTTCCATACTTTTAACACATTGCACGAGGAATCAAAACAAATTGTCATATCAAGTGACCGTCCACCTAAGGAAATACCTACTTTAGAGGATCGCTTACGTTCTCGATTTGAGTGGGGGCTAATTACAGATATAGCTCCACCTGATTTAGAAACGCGTATCGCTATTCTACGAAAAAAAGCAAAAGCGGACGGTTTGGATGTACCAAACGAAGTCATGCTCTATATTGCGAACCAGATTGACTCCAATATCCGGGAGCTTGAAGGTGCGCTTATTCGTGTCGTAGCTTACTCTTCGTTAGTAAACAAGGATATTACAGCTACATTAGCCGCTGAAGCATTAAAAGATATCATTCCTAATACAAAACCTAGAACTGTGACAATTTTAGACATTCAAAATGCAGTAGGAGAGCACTTTAATATTCGTTTAGAAGATTTTTCAGCTAAAAAACGAACTAAGCTAATCGCCTTTCCTCGACAAATTGCGATGTTTTTATCACGCGAATTAACAGATTTCTCGCTGCCGAAAATTGGCGAAGAGTTTGGTGGTCGTGACCATACTACTGTTATCCATGCTCATGAAAAAATATCTTCTTTGTTGAAAAATGACGTTCAACTACAACAAGATATTAAACAAATTCGTAGCATGCTAGGGAAATAATCTTGTGGACAACTCTAATTTTTAAACACAAACTTATACACAGTCTATCTACATGTGGATAGACTGATTTTATTCACCTAGAAGCACTTATCCACAAATCCACAGGGCCTATTACTATATCTTTTTATATTTAATAAATAAATAATATAAATATGTGAGGGAAAACAAATGAAATTTGATATTTTACGTGACCGTTTACTAGAAGGTTTAAATGATGTCATGAAAGCCGTAAGTTCGAAAACAACGATTCCGATATTAACGGGGATTAAAATTGATGTAACAAACGAAGGAATTCGTCTAACTGGTAGTGATGCAGATATTACAATTCAAACATTTATCCCAGTAGAAGAAGATGGGCAACAAATTATTCACATTGCGGAAACTGGTTCAATCGTTGTACAAGCACGTATGTTCAATGAAATTGTTCGTAAATTGCCGACAAACGAGGTTGAAATTCAAGTAACAACAGGTTTCCAAACGCATATTCGTTCAGGGAAATCAGAATTCCATTTAATTGGCTCTGATGCTGCTGAATATCCTTTATTACCAGAATTAACAGAGGATCAAAAATTTACTATTCCTGCTGACTTACTAAAATCAATTATCCGTGAAACAGTATTCGCAGTGGCAACTTCTGAAAGCAGACCCGTGTTGACAGGTGTAAACTGGCAGATTAAAAACGAAACATTAATCTGTGTTGCAACAGATAGCCACCGCTTAGCAAGACGTAAAGTACAGCTAGAAGATTTACCTGAAGTTGAACATAGTGTAGTCATTCCTGGTAAAAGTTTAAATGAGTTAAATAAGGTGTTAGAAGATTCTACAAATCTTGTCCAAATTGTTATTACAAGTCAGCAAGTATTATTTAAAACAGGAGATGTATTATTCTTCTCTCGTTTACTTGAAGGGAACTACCCTGATACATCACGTTTAATTCCAGAAGAATATCAAACAAATGTAACGATTAACGGTAAAGCTTTATTACAAGCAATTGATCGTGCATCACTTGTCGCACGAGGAGATCGTAATAATGTTGTGCGCTTCGAAATTTTAGATAGTCAAGCGGTTGAAGTTTCATCGAATTCTCCGGAGATAGGTAAAGTACAAGAAGAAATACCTGTGGAAGCATTAGAAGGGGATAACTTAAAAATTTCCTTTAGCGCTAAATACATGATGGAAGCATTAAAAGCAATTGATGGTCAAGATGTGGTTATTCAATTCACTGGTGCGATGAGACCATTTATTTTACGCTCTGTTCATGATGATGCAATTCTGCAACTAATTTTACCAGTTCGCACATATTAATCGCCCGATTTCTATTAGTTGTATTTTATAGAATAAATTGGATTTTAAGTTATGTTTACTTACTTTGATAAACTTTGGGATAGTCGCTCATTGCGGCTATCTTTTTTTACTTATGAAGCATTTTTAGGTATGATAGAGAGATAGACATTCTGTATTTGGAGGGTAACACAGCTATGAAAGACATTGAAATCGATGTAGAGTTTGTCACGTTAGGACAACTTTTAAAAATGACTGATGCCATTAGCTCAGGCGGTATGGCAAAATGGTTTTTACACGAAAATGATGTTTACGTAAATGGCGAGGTAGATGATCGCCGTGGTCGCAAATTACGTAACGGAGATGTTGTAAATATACCTGGATGTGGCCGGTTCCGAATTGTTGGACCCACTGGACAATAAATTATGCATATTGAGCAGTTAAAACTTACAAATTACCGCAACTATGATGCGTTAACGTTAAAATTCTCTCCAAAAATAAATGTATTTATTGGTGAAAATGCCCAAGGGAAAACAAATGTGATGGAATCCATCTACGTATTAGCGATGGCTAAATCACATCGCACGACGAACGATAAAGAATTGATACGTTGGGATTCAGACTATGGTAAAATAGAAGGGGCCGTTCAAAAAAGGCACGGTATTTTACCAATAGAGCTTACCATTACGAAAAAGGGCAAAAAGGGTAAAATTAATCATATTGAACAAAGCCGTCTTAGTCATTATATTGGTCAAATGAATGTGGTTATGTTTGCGCCAGAAGATTTAAATGTTGTTAAGGGAAGCCCGCAAATACGACGACGTTTTATTGATATGGAGATTGGGCAAATTTCGCCCGTCTACTTACATGATTTATTAACCTTTCAAAAGATTTTAAAACAACGCAATCATTATTTGAAAATGAATCAGGGTAAGATAATGACAAACGATGTGATGTATGATGTTTATAATGAGCAGTATATTCACGCAGCTACCCAAATTATTCGAAAAAGATTTCAATTTATGGATTTATTACAAGAGTGGGCAGAGCCGATTCATGCAGGAATTTCACAAGGTAAGGAAACTTTAATGATTAAATACCGCACTGTAGCAGGTATTGATAAAGGACAGACTGCTAGTGAAATGGAAGATCTATTACTTAAAAAGTTAGTAGAGGTAAAGAATCGTGAATTTGAGCGTGGTGTCACGATGGTTGGACCACATCGAGATGATTTACAATTTTTAGTGAATGGCTATGATGTGCAAACATATGGCTCACAAGGACAGCAGCGTACAACTGCTTTGTCATTAAAGCTCGCCGAAATTGAGTTAATTAAACAAGAAACAAATGAAACACCCATTCTACTTTTAGACGATGTATTGTCGGAACTCGATGATTATCGCCAATCGCATTTATTAAATACCATTCAAGGTGAAGTCCAAACCTTTGTAACGACTACAAGTGTTGATGGAATTCATCATGAGACGATGGAACATGCTCAGCTGTTCCACGTGAAACAAGGTGCGATTGAAGAAAGTTAGCCAGGGAGTTTTTTAGATTATAAAAGAATGGTAATAGTCAGCTCGGTTGACTGTTCATTCATTTACACACAAAGATGTTATGAAGGAGTAGATGGAAGCCGTGGCTATAGAAAACGAAGGTTTACAAGATCAAGCGTATGAAGCCGATCAAATACAGGTATTAGAAGGTTTAGAAGCGGTTCGTAAAAGACCGGGGATGTATATCGGTTCAACAAGCTCTAAAGGTCTTCACCATTTGGTATGGGAAATTGTTGATAATAGTATAGATGAAGCACTTGCAGGTTTTTGTACTGATATCTCAGTTACGATTGAAAAAGACAATTGGATTCGTGTAGAAGATAATGGTCGAGGAATTCCTGTCAGTATTCAAGAAAAGATGGGAAAACCAGCTGTCGAAGTCATTATGACAGTGCTCCATGCTGGTGGTAAATTCGGAGGTGGGGGCTATAAAGTATCAGGCGGTCTTCATGGTGTAGGGGCATCAGTAGTAAATGCTTTGTCAGTTGAGACAATTGTTCAAGTTCATCGCGAGGGACAAATCCACGAAATAAAATTTGAACGCGGTCAAACAACACAGGCATTAACTGTTATTGGTGAAACCGATCATAACGGAACAACTACTCGTTTCAAAGCAGATCCTGAAATTTTCAAAGAAACAACAGAATATGAATTCGATATTTTAGCACATCGTATTCGCGAATTAGCCTATTTGAATCGCGGTATTCGAATTACAATTGCAGATGAGCGTGAAGATGAGATACGTTCCACTACATATCATTATGAAGGTGGTATTCGTTCTTATGTAGAGCACTTGAACAAGTCTAAAGAGCCTATCCATGAGCCAATTGATGTTCTTGGCGAAAAGGACGGTATTTCTATTGAAATCGCCATGCAATATAATGCTGGTTTTTCATCGAATATTTTCTCGTTCGCAAATAACATCAATACGTATGAAGGTGGTACACATGAGTCAGGTTTTAAAACAGCACTTACTCGTGTTATCAATGATTACGCGCGTAAAAATGGCTTATTAAAAGAAGCGGATACGAACCTTACAGGTGAAGATGTTCGCGAAGGGTTAACGGCTATTATATCTATTAAGCACCCTGATCCTCAATTTGAGGGACAAACGAAAACTAAGCTTGGTAACTCCGAAGTAAGCCAAATTACGAATGCGTTATTCTCAGATGGTTTTGAACGTTTCATGTTAGAAAATCCAACTGTAGCACGTAAAATTATTGATAAAGGTTTAATGGCAGCTCGGGCACGTGTGGCAGCGAAAAAGGCGCGCGAATTTACACGCCGCAAATCAGCACTTGAAGTATCAAGCTTACCTGGTAAACTTGCTGACTGTTCTTCTACAAACCCAGCTGAATGTGAAATTTACATTGTAGAGGGTGACTCTGCCGGTGGTTCAGCGAAATCTGGACGTGACCGTCACTTCCAAGCGATTTTACCTTTACGTGGTAAAATTTTGAACGTTGAAAAAGCACGATTAGATAAAATATTATCTAATGCTGAAATTCGAGCAATGATTACAGCCTTCGGTACTGGTATTGGGGAAGAATTTAATTTAGAAAAAGCGCGTTATCATAAAATTATTATTATGACGGACGCCGACGTAGATGGAGCGCACATCCGTACGTTATTGTTAACATTCTTCTTCCGTTTCTTACGACCTCTAATAGATGCTGGTTATATTTATATTGCACAGCCACCACTTTATCAAGTGAAGCAAGGGAAGCATGTTGAATATTGCTATGATGATATTGCGCTACAAGAGATTTTAGAGCGATTGCCAAACATGCCTAAGCCTGTAGTTCAACGCTATAAAGGTCTTGGCGAAATGAATGCGGAGCAGCTGTGGGATACAACAATGGATCCAGAGCACCGCACATTATTGCAAGTGGAATTAGATGATGCAATTAAAGCGAACGAAGCTTTCGAACGCTTAATGGGCGATGAAGTAGAACCTCGTCGTCAATTTATCGAAGAAAATGCAGTATACGCTAATTTAGATATTTAATTTTTCTTGAGGGGAGGTCTACACTTTGTCAGAACAAGAACGCTCCGGTGTTAAAGGAGTTAATATAACAGAAGAAATTGAAACATCCTTCCTCGATTATGCAATGAGTGTAATCGTTTCGCGTGCATTACCAGATGTACGCGATGGATTAAAGCCAGTTCATCGTCGTATTTTATACGGCATGCAAGAGTTAGGGAATACAGCAGATAAAGCGTACAAAAAATCAGCACGTATCGTTGGGGATGTAATGGGTAAGTACCATCCACATGGTGACTCTTCTATTTACGATGCCATGGTACGTATGGCACAAGATTTTAGTTATCGTTACATGCTTGTTGATGGTCACGGAAACTTTGGTTCTGTTGATGGCGACGGAGCAGCTGCAATGCGTTATACAGAATCGCGTATGTCTCGTATTGCAATGGAAATGCTTCGAGATATTAATAAAAACACAATTGACTATACTGATAACTATGACGGCTCTGAAAAAGAACCAATCGTTTTACCAAGTCGTTATCCTAACTTATTAGTTAATGGTGCTGCTGGTATTGCCGTTGGTATGGCAACAAATATCCCGCCACATAATCTAGGGGAAACGATTGACGGAGTGTTAGCACTATCTGAAAATCCTGCAATTACTACTGAAGAATTGATGGAAATTATTCCAGGACCGGATTTCCCAACTGGCGGATTAATTTTAGGACGCAGTGGTATTCGCCGTGCCTATGAAACGGGCCGTGGTTCCATTATTATTCGAGCTAAAGTAGAAATTGAACAAAAATCAAACGGTAAAGAAACAATTCTTATTCATGAATTACCTTACCAAGTAAATAAGGCAAAATTAATTGAAAAGATTGCTGAGCTAGTTCGCGATAAAAAAATCGATGGCATTACCAATTTACGAGATGAATCTGACCGCCGTGGTATGCGTGTAGTTATTGAAATACGAAAAGATGCAAATGCAAATGTCGTGTTAAATAATCTTTATAAGCAAACAGCGATGCAATCAAGCTTTGGTGTTAATATGCTGTCGTTAGTAAATGGACAGCCAAAAGTAATGGGCATTAAAGAGATGCTGTATCATTATTTAGAGCATCAAAAAGTCATTATTCGCCGCCGTACTGAATTCGATTTAAAGAAAGCAGAAGACCGTGCTCATATTTTAGAGGGCTTACGAATTGCCCTAGATCATATTGATGAAATTATTGCGATTATCCGCGGTTCTCGTAGTGGTGAGGAAGCTAAACCGCAATTAATGGAACGGTTTAATTTATCTGAACGTCAAGCGCAAGCAATTTTAGATATGCGTTTAGTTCGTTTAAGTGGGTTAGAACGAGAAAAAATTGAAGCGGAATATCAAGAGTTACAAGTGCTAATTGCTGAATTAAAAGCAATCTTAGCTGATGAAGCTAAAATTGTTGAGATTATTCGCACTGAAATATTAGAACTGAAAGAGCGCTTCAATGATGCTCGTCGTACAGAGATTACATCTGGCGGTATGGAAATGATTGAGGATGAGGATTTAATTCCTGTAGAAAATTCAGTTGTTACGTTAACGCATAATGGTTATATTAAGCGCTTAGCTGCCAATACATATCGCAGTCAAAAGCGTGGTGGTCGTGGTGTACAAGGAATGGGAACCAATGAGGATGACTTCGTCGAGCACCTTATGAATACATCTACGCACGATACTATATTATTCTTCACGTCTAAGGGGAAAGTATTCCGTGCAAAAGGTTACGAAATTCCGGAGTACGGTCGCACGGCGAAAGGTTTACCAATCGTTAACTTACTGAATATCGATAAAGGTGAGAAAGTTACGGCAATGATTCGTGTTGATTCATTTGACAAGGATGCTTACTTTATCTTTACAACGAAAACAGGTATTTCAAAACGTACACCTGTATCTCAATTTGCAAATATCCGTACGAATGGCTTAATTGCTATTAGTTTAAGAGAAGATGATGATTTAATTGCTGTTCGTTTAACGGATGGTATGAAGCAAGTTATTATCGGAACGCGTGACGGTATGCTTGTTCGTTTCCAAGAGGATGATATCCGTTCAATGGGACGTACAGCAGGTGGCGTACGTGGTATTAAGCTACGAGAAGGCGATGAAGTAGTTGGTATGGAAATCGTCGAACCTGGACAAGAAATTTTAGTCGTTACCGAAAAAGGCTATGGTAAGCGTACAACTGAAGAGGAGTATCGTTTACAAAGTCGTGGTGGCGTTGGTTTAAAAACAATTCAAATTACCGATAAAAATGGTCCTATGGTGGCTGTTAAAACGGTTGATGGTTCTGAAGATTTAATGCTTATTACAATCAACGGAATGCTGATACGTATGGATGTAAATGATATCTCATTAATTGGTCGTAGCACGCAAGGCGTTCGTTTAATTCGTTTAGGGGATGACGAACTTGTTGCAACTGTTGCAAAAGTTGAAAAAGAAGACGAAGAGACCACTGATGAAAATGAGGAAATAGAAGAATAAAAAATAACCGATGACGACAGCGTTTGTTGCTGCTCATCGGTTTTTATTATATATCGTGAAAAATAAGTAATAATTTAGAAATTCGTGATAATATATAAATAGACCTTAGTTCAAGTAAGTGAAATAGTAAAGAGGTGTTTAATTTCGTGGAAACGGTACATGTCCCAATTTCAGAATTACGTATTGGAAAAGTTATTTCTGAAGATATTTTTGCTAATACACAATATCCAATAATTTTTAAAGATACAGTAGTATCGCATGAGCATTTACAAGTCTTTAGCGCATTTAATATTTCAAGAGCTCCTGTATATAAAGACAATTTAAAAGAAGTTTCAGTAGAGACTGAAAAAGACATAGATTTTGCTTTCCAACCAGAAGTTGTCCCAACGTTTAAAAGAGTTTACAGCAATTCTGTTGAACAATTTAAGAAAGAGTTTAAAAATTGGGAAGCTGGTGCGAAGGTAGATATTACAAAAGCACGTTCGATTATTTTGCCATTATTGGATATGGTTTTAGAAGATCGTACAATTATTTTTAACTTAAATGAATATTCGAATCCAAAAGATTATTTATACCATCATTGTGTAGGAACAGCACTGATTTCTTCTGTGATCGCTCAAAAATTAGGTTACGATAAAGGGTTAACCATTCAAATTGCAATTGGCGGTTTATTAGCAGATTGCGGTATGGCTAAAATTCACCCACGTATTCGTGATAAAAAAACCACTTTAACAGAACAAGAATTTTCAGAGATTCATAAACATCCTATATATAGTTATAACATGGTAAAGGATTTAACTATCCTAAAAGATACAATTAAAGAAGCAATTTTCCAACATCATGAGCGCTTAAACGGAAGTGGCTATCCTAAAGGCGAGAAAATCGCTAACATATCGGTCTTTGCGCAGATTATTGCAGTTGCTGATGTTTTTCATGCTATGACATGTGAGCGAGTTTATCGCTCTAAACAATCTTCGTTTAAAGTAATAGAAATGATAAATGAGTCTGAGTTTGGGAAATTTGATATTAAAGTAGTAAGAGCGTTGATTGACTTAGTGGCAGACTTACCAATTGGAACAATTATTGAACTTTCAAATCTAGAACGTGGTGAAGTAATGTTCGTAAACAGATATGCACCTACACGTCCTATTATTAAATTAAGCATTACAGGTGAAATTTTTGATTTAGGGAAAAATCGTACGTTTTATATTTCACGAATTATTACAAATGAATAGAGTAAATAAAGAACTAATAAGGCAGTCATAAAGTGTTGTGATTGCCTTATTAATCCGTTGTTCTACTAGAGTAAATACATGTAATCAAAAACTATTTATATTTTTTTAGATAAAGTGTTGACATAGTTTATGAATCTTGATATTATAAATGAGTCGCCAAGAGGTGACGCACTAAACGAAACAAAATGAACCTTGAAAACTGAACAAGCAAAACGTAATCAATATAGTTTTTACTAGCTAACTTCGTTAGTGAACGAAACAAAATTTTGGACATCAAAATTGATGCCAGCAAAACAATTTGAGCTAATCAAATTTCTTTTATGGAGAGTTTGATCCTGGCTCAGGACGAACGCTGGCGGCGTGCCTAATACATGCAAGTCGAGCGGACAGAGAAGGAGCTTGCTCCTTTGACGTTAGCGGCGGACGGGTGAGTAACACGTGGGCAACCTACCCTATAGTTTGGGATAACTCCGGGAAACCGGGGCTAATACCGAATAATCTATTGTCCCTCATGGGACAATACTGAAAGACGGTTTCGGCTGTCGCTATAGGATGGGCCCGCGGCGCATTAGCTAGTTGGTGAGGTAACGGCTCACCAAGGCGACGATGCGTAGCCGACCTGAGAGGGTGATCGGCCACACTGGGACTGAGACACGGCCCAGACTCCTACGGGAGGCAGCAGTAGGGAATCTTCCACAATGGGCGAAAGCCTGATGGAGCAACGCCGCGTGAGTGAAGAAGGATTTCGGTTCGTAAAACTCTGTTGTAAGGGAAGAACAAGTACAGTAGTAACTGGCTGTACCTTGACGGTACCTTATTAGAAAGCCACGGCTAACTACGTGCCAGCAGCCGCGGTAATACGTAGGTGGCAAGCGTTGTCCGGAATTATTGGGCGTAAAGCGCGCGCAGGTGGTTTCTTAAGTCTGATGTGAAAGCCCACGGCTCAACCGTGGAGGGTCATTGGAAACTGGGAGACTTGAGTGCAGAAGAGGATAGTGGAATTCCAAGTGTAGCGGTGAAATGCGTAGAGATTTGGAGGAACACCAGTGGCGAAGGCGACTATCTGGTCTGTAACTGACACTGAGGCGCGAAAGCGTGGGGAGCAAACAGGATTAGATACCCTGGTAGTCCACGCCGTAAACGATGAGTGCTAAGTGTTAGGGGGTTTCCGCCCCTTAGTGCTGCAGCTAACGCATTAAGCACTCCGCCTGGGGAGTACGGTCGCAAGACTGAAACTCAAAGGAATTGACGGGGGCCCGCACAAGCGGTGGAGCATGTGGTTTAATTCGAAGCAACGCGAAGAACCTTACCAGGTCTTGACATCCCGTTGACCACTGTAGAGATATGGTTTTCCCTTCGGGGACAACGGTGACAGGTGGTGCATGGTTGTCGTCAGCTCGTGTCGTGAGATGTTGGGTTAAGTCCCGCAACGAGCGCAACCCTTGATCTTAGTTGCCATCATTTAGTTGGGCACTCTAAGGTGACTGCCGGTGACAAACCGGAGGAAGGTGGGGATGACGTCAAATCATCATGCCCCTTATGACCTGGGCTACACACGTGCTACAATGGACGATACAAACGGTTGCCAACTCGCGAGAGGGAGCTAATCCGATAAAGTCGTTCTCAGTTCGGATTGTAGGCTGCAACTCGCCTACATGAAGCCGGAATCGCTAGTAATCGCGGATCAGCATGCCGCGGTGAATACGTTCCCGGGCCTTGTACACACCGCCCGTCACACCACGAGAGTTTGTAACACCCGAAGTCGGTGAGGTAACCTTTTGGAGCCAGCCGCCGAAGGTGGGATAGATGATTGGGGTGAAGTCGTAACAAGGTAGCCGTATCGGAAGGTGCGGCTGGATCACCTCCTTTCTAAGGATATTTTCGGAATACAAACCTTGGGTTTGTAAGATTACGTTTTGCGTTCAGTTTTGAAGGTTTATAACTAACTTTATAAAACTTCCAAGAGGGCCTATAGCTCAGCTGGTTAGAGCGCACGCCTGATAAGCGTGAGGTCGATGGTTCGAGTCCATTTAGGCCCACCATATATAACCTCTTGGGGCCTTAGCTCAGCTGGGAGAGCGCCTGCCTTGCACGCAGGAGGTCAGCGGTTCGATCCCGCTAGGCTCCACCAATTTTTATTTGTTCTTTGAAAAATGGATAAAACGACATTGAAATTGTAACAAACACATTTATTTTTTAAATTAAGTTTTTAGGCTTAATAACTAGGTTAAGTTATTAAGGGCGCACGGCGAATGCCTTGGCACTAGGAGCCGAAGAAGGACGGCACTAACACCGATATGCTTCGGGGAGCTGTAAGTGAGCTTTGATCCGGAGATTTCCGAATGGGGGAACCCACTACGTTTAATCGCGTAGTATCTTGACGTGAATACATAGCGTCTTGAAGGCAGACCCAGGGAACTGAAACATCTAAGTACCTGGAGGAAGAGAAAGAAAAATCGATTCCCTGAGTAGCGGCGAGCGAAACGGGAAGAGCCCAAACCAAGAGGCTTGCCTCTTGGGGTTGTAGGACACTCTATACGGAGTTACAAAGGAATGAGTTAGATGAAGCGACTTGGAAAGGTCCGCCAGAGCAGGTAAAAGCCCTGTAGTCGAAAGTTTATTCCCTCCAGAGTGGATCCTGAGTACGGCGGAACACGTGAAATTCCGTCGGAATCCGGGAGGACCATCTCCCAAGGCTAAATACTACCTAGTGACCGATAGTGAACCAGTACCGTGAGGGAAAGGTGAAAAGCACCCCGGGAGGGGAGTGAAAGAGATCCTGAAACCGTGTGCCTACAAGTAGTTAGAGCCCGTTAATGGGTGATAGCGTGCCTTTTGTAGAATGAACCGGCGAGTTACGATTACGTGCGAGGTTAAGCTTTAGAAGGCGGAGCCGCAGCGAAAGCGAGTCTGAATAGGGCGAATTAGTACGTGGTCGTAGACCCGAAACCAGGTGATCTACCCATGTCCAGGGTGAAGGTGAGGTAACACTTACTGGAGGCCCGAACCCACGCACGTTGAAAAGTGCGGGGATGAGGTGTGGGTAGCGGAGAAATTCCAATCGAACTTGGAGATAGCTGGTTCTCTCCGAAATAGCTTTAGGGCTAGCCTCGTGATGAGAATACTGGAGGTAGAGCACTGTTTGGACTAGGGGGCCATCCCGGTTTACCGAATTCAGACAAACTCCGAATGCCAGATATTTATACACGGGAGTCAGACTGCGAGTGATAAGATCCGTAGTCAAAAGGGAAACAGCCCAGACCACCAGCTAAGGTCCCAAAGTAATCGTTAAGTGGAAAAGGATGTGGCGTTGCACAGACAACCAGGATGTTGGCTTAGAAGCAGCCATCATTTAAAGAGTGCGTAATAGCTCACTGGTCGAGTGACGCTGCGCCGAAAATGTATCGGGGCTAAACGATTCACCGAAGCTGTGGATTG
This sequence comes from Lysinibacillus sp. FSL K6-3209, assembly GCF_037976175.1. NCBI lineage: Bacteria > Bacillati > Bacillota > Bacilli > Caryophanales > Bacillaceae > Lysinibacillus > Lysinibacillus sp. FSL K6-3209. The sequence continues at coordinate 13,366 of NZ_CP150264.1, forward strand.
ACATCTACGATGTCAGTGGTAGGAGAGCGTTCTAAGTGCGTTGAAGTCAGACCGGAAGGACTGGTGGAGCGCTTAGAAGTGAGAATGCCGGTATGAGTAGCGAAAGACGGGTGAGAATCCCGTCCACCGTATGACTAAGGTTTCCTGAGGAAGGCTCGTCCGCTCAGGGTTAGTCGGGACCTAAGCCGAGGCCGATAGGCGTAGGCGATGGACAACAGGTTGATATTCCTGTACCACCTCCTCACCGTTTGAGAAATGGGGGGACGCAGTAGGATAGGGTAAGCGCGCCGTTGGTTGTGCGCGTCCAAGCAGTAAGGCGTGTGTGTAGGCAAATCCGCACACTGTAACGTTGAGCTGTGATGGCGAGTCCGTATGGACGAAGTTCCTGATTTCACACTGCCAAGAAAAGCCTCTATCGAGGTGAGAGGTGCCCGTACCGCAAACCGACACAGGTAGTCGAGGAGAGAATCCTAAGGTGTGCGAGAGAACTCTCGTTAAGGAACTCGGCAAAATGACCCCGTAACTTCGGGAGAAGGGGTGCTCTTGAGCGTGCAAGCGCATGAGAGCCGCAGTGAATAGGCCCAGGCGACTGTTTAGCAAAAACACAGGTCTCTGCAAAACCGTAAGGTGACGTATAGGGGCTGACGCCTGCCCGGTGCTGGAAGGTTAAGAGGAGTGGTTAGCGCAAGCGAAGCTGCGAATTGAAGCCCCAGTAAACGGCGGCCGTAACTATAACGGTCCTAAGGTAGCGAAATTCCTTGTCGGGTAAGTTCCGACCCGCACGAAAGGCGTAACGATCTGGGCACTGTCTCAACGAGAGACTCGGTGAAATTATAGTACCTGTGAAGATGCAGGTTACCCGCGACAGGACGGAAAGACCCCGTGGAGCTTTACTGTAGCCTGATATTGAATTTTGGTACAACTTGTACAGGATAGGTAGGAGCCAGAGATCTCGGAGCGCCAGCTTCGAAGGAGGCGTCGGTGGGATACTACCCTGGTTGTATTGAAATTCTAACCCATGCCCCTTAGCGGGGCAGGAGACAGTGTCAGGCGGACAGTTTGACTGGGGCGGTCGCCTCCTAAAAGGTAACGGAGGCGCCCAAAGGTTCCCTCAGAATGGTTGGAAATCATTCGTAGAGTGTAAAGGCACAAGGGAGCTTGACTGCGAGACCTACAAGTCGAGCAGGGTCGAAAGACGGGCTTAGTGATCCGGTGGTTCCGCATGGAAGGGCCATCGCTCAACGGATAAAAGCTACCCCGGGGATAACAGGCTTATCTCCCCCAAGAGTCCACATCGACGGGGAGGTTTGGCACCTCGATGTCGGCTCATCGCATCCTGGGGCTGTAGTCGGTCCCAAGGGTTGGGCTGTTCGCCCATTAAAGCGGTACGCGAGCTGGGTTCAGAACGTCGTGAGACAGTTCGGTCCCTATCCGTCGTGGGCGTAGGAAATTTGAGAGGAGCTGTCCTTAGTACGAGAGGACCGGGATGGACACACCGCTGGTGTACCAGTTGTCTTGCCAAAGGCATCGCTGGGTAGCTATGTGTGGACGGGATAAGTGCTGAAAGCATCTAAGCATGAAGCCCCCCTCAAGATGAGATTTCCCATTACGCAAGTAAGTAAGATCCCTCAAAGACGATGAGGTAGATAGGTTCGAGGTGGAAGTGTGGTGACACATGGAGCTGACGAATACTAATCGATCGAGGACTTAACCAAAAAGTTTGAAACATTCAATGAACCGTTTATCCAGTTTTGAAAGAACAACCTTTCTAAAAAGAGAGCTTCAAGACACAGTAATACGCCGTGTATTGGAGGTCGAATATAGTCTAGTGATGATGGCAAAGAGGTCACACCCGTTCCCATACCGAACACGGAAGTTAAGCTCTTTAGCGCCGATGGTAGTTGGGGGCTTCCCCCTGTGAGAGTAGGACGTCGCTAGGCACACAAAGCAGTCAGCAAATTGCTGGCTGTTTTTTTATTTTGAGCAATAACGAGAATCTATTATTTTTATAGGTTCTCGTTATTTTTTTAAAAAGGAAAATCATAATTCATTATTAAGCATTTTAAATTTTAACAAAGTATCAATAGAAGAATTAGAAAGTGTAGATGCTGGCAATATACTATTTTTGCAATTTTAAAGCCCGTTAAGGGCATTCTAGTGACTATATGGCATGTTTTAATTATAAAACATATGAGTTACTTAAGACGGGCTTGAAAGCTGGAGGTTTGAATATTCGATATGAGAATATTAATTGAATACATGCAGATATTGAAGTATTACTTATTTATTTAAGATTGAGATTTATACTGACAGGCGTTCTATTTTTTTATTATGTATTTTTAATGTTTACGTAAACAATCTAATAATCCAGTTAGTTCGACAGAATTCATTTTTTAAAGTTCTAATCTCTTTGATAATTTTCTATAATATAACGATTACTTAAAAAAGGAGAGGGAATTTTGTGGATTGATGGGGTTTTTTCTGGTGGAGGATTGAAAGGCTTTGCTTTGGTTGGAGCGTATCAAGTATTAGAAGCTGAAAATTTTCACTTTAAACGAGTTGCAGGAACAAGTGCTGGAGCAATATTAGCTGCTTTTATTGCTGCTGGTTATAGTGGAAAGGAAATTGAATGTATACTTGAAGAATTAGATGTACCTTCATTATTAGATCCTCGAAAAACATTTCTACCATTACCGTTTATGAAATGGATTAATGTTTATAACCATTTAGGGTTGTATAAAGGGAAAGCATTAGAAAAATGGTTTTTTCAAAAATTAGCGGATAAAGGGGTTTATACTTTTTCCGATTTACCTAAAGGTTCATTAAAATTAGTAGCATCCGATTTATCGAATGGCAGAATTATTGTTTTACCAGATGATTTACACAAATATCAAATTGATGCCAATAATTTTTCTGTTGCTTGTGCGTTACGTATGAGCTGTGGCATTCCGTTCTTTTTTGAACCAGTTACATTAAAAACAGGAAGGGGGGAGTCTGTCATTGTTGATGGAGGCGTACTAAGTAATTTTCCTTTATGGATATTTGATGACAAAGAAGGGCGTAAAAAGCGACCTGTACTTGGTCTTAAACTAAGTAGAAGTAGTGAAGAACAATGTCCACAAGAGATAAAGAATGGCTTGAATTTATTTGAAGCGTTATTTGCTACTATGAAAGGGGCACATGATGAAAGGTATATTTCAAGAAGACACGAAAGGGATATTGTTTTTATTCCAGTAGATGATTATAGCGCCACACAATTTGATTTAAATGAAGAGACTAAAGAAACATTGCTAGAGATAGGTAGAAATCGTACTCTTCAATTTTTAAAAACTTGGCCGAGATTTAGAATGTAGTAGTTTTTAAAAAAAATAATAAAAACTGTTGACTTTTCAAAAACTAGATGTTATTATATAAAAGTTGCTGTTACAACATGTAGTTAAGAAAAAATAAAAACAAAAAAATGTTTGACATTATTTCAGAAACATGTTATTATATAAAAGTTAACTCTTTTAAAACAGTTAACGAAATGAACCTTGAAAACTGAACAAGCAAAACGTAATCAATATAGTTTTTACTAGCTAACTTCGTTAGTGAACGAAACAAAATTTTGGACATCAAAATTGATGCCAGCAAAACAATTTGAGCTAATCAAATTTCTTTTATGGAGAGTTTGATCCTGGCTCAGGACGAACGCTGGCGGCGTGCCTAATACATGCAAGTCGAGCGAACAGAGAAGGAGCTTGCTCCTTTGACGTTAGCGGCGGACGGGTGAGTAACACGTGGGCAACCTACCTTATAGTTTGGGATAACTCCGGGAAACCGGGGCTAATACCGAATAATCTATTGTCCCTCATGGGACAATACTGAAAGACGGTCTCGGCTGTCGCTATAGGATGGGCCCGCGGCGCATTAGCTAGTTGGTGAGGTAACGGCTCACCAAGGCGACGATGCGTAGCCGACCTGAGAGGGTGATCGGCCACACTGGGACTGAGACACGGCCCAGACTCCTACGGGAGGCAGCAGTAGGGAATCTTCCACAATGGGCGAAAGCCTGATGGAGCAACGCCGCGTGAGTGAAGAAGGATTTCGGTTCGTAAAACTCTGTTGTAAGGGAAGAACAAGTACAGTAGTAACTGGCTGTACCTTGACGGTACCTTATTAGAAAGCCACGGCTAACTACGTGCCAGCAGCCGCGGTAATACGTAGGTGGCAAGCGTTGTCCGGAATTATTGGGCGTAAAGCGCGCGCAGGTGGTTTCTTAAGTCTGATGTGAAAGCCCACGGCTCAACCGTGGAGGGTCATTGGAAACTGGGAGACTTGAGTGCAGAAGAGGATAGTGGAATTCCAAGTGTAGCGGTGAAATGCGTAGAGATTTGGAGGAACACCAGTGGCGAAGGCGACTATCTGGTCTGTAACTGACACTGAGGCGCGAAAGCGTGGGGAGCAAACAGGATTAGATACCCTGGTAGTCCACGCCGTAAACGATGAGTGCTAAGTGTTAGGGGGTTTCCGCCCCTTAGTGCTGCAGCTAACGCATTAAGCACTCCGCCTGGGGAGTACGGTCGCAAGACTGAAACTCAAAGGAATTGACGGGGGCCCGCACAAGCGGTGGAGCATGTGGTTTAATTCGAAGCAACGCGAAGAACCTTACCAGGTCTTGACATCCCGTTGACCACTGTAGAGATATGGTTTTCCCTTCGGGGACAACGGTGACAGGTGGTGCATGGTTGTCGTCAGCTCGTGTCGTGAGATGTTGGGTTAAGTCCCGCAACGAGCGCAACCCTTGATCTTAGTTGCCATCATTTAGTTGGGCACTCTAAGGTGACTGCCGGTGACAAACCGGAGGAAGGTGGGGATGACGTCAAATCATCATGCCCCTTATGACCTGGGCTACACACGTGCTACAATGGACGATACAAACGGTTGCCAACTCGCGAGAGGGAGCTAATCCGATAAAGTCGTTCTCAGTTCGGATTGTAGGCTGCAACTCGCCTACATGAAGCCGGAATCGCTAGTAATCGCGGATCAGCATGCCGCGGTGAATACGTTCCCGGGCCTTGTACACACCGCCCGTCACACCACGAGAGTTTGTAACACCCGAAGTCGGTGAGGTAACCTTTTGGAGCCAGCCGCCGAAGGTGGGATAGATGATTGGGGTGAAGTCGTAACAAGGTAGCCGTATCGGAAGGTGCGGCTGGATCACCTCCTTTCTAAGGATATTTTCGGAATACAAACCTTGGGTTTGTAAGATTACGTTTTGCGTTCAGTTTTGAAGGTTCATCATTACGATGAAATACTTCAAAACTTGTTCTTTGAAAACTGGATAAAACGACATTGAAATTGTAACAAACACATTTATTTTTTAAATTAAGTTTTTAGGCTTAATAACTAGGTTAAGTTATTAAGGGCGCACGGCGAATGCCTTGGCACTAGGAGCCGAAGAAGGACGGCACTAACACCGATATGCTTCGGGGAGCTGTAAGTGAGCTTTGATCCGGAGATTTCCGAATGGGGGAACCCACTACGTTTAATCGCGTAGTATCTTGACGTGAATACATAGCGTCTTGAAGGCAGACCCAGGGAACTGAAACATCTAAGTACCTGGAGGAAGAGAAAGAAAAATCGATTCCCTGAGTAGCGGCGAGCGAAACGGGAAGAGCCCAAACCAAGAGGCTTGCCTCTTGGGGTTGTAGGACACTCTATACGGAGTTACAAAGGAATGAGTTAGATGAAGCGACTTGGAAAGGTCCGCCAGAGCAGGTAAAAGCCCTGTAGTCGAAAGTTTATTCCCTCCAGAGTGGATCCTGAGTACGGCGGAACACGTGAAATTCCGTCGGAATCCGGGAGGACCATCTCCCAAGGCTAAATACTACCTAGTGACCGATAGTGAACCAGTACCGTGAGGGAAAGGTGAAAAGCACCCCGGGAGGGGAGTGAAAGAGATCCTGAAACCGTGTGCCTACAAGTAGTTAGAGCCCGTTAATGGGTGATAGCGTGCCTTTTGTAGAATGAACCGGCGAGTTACGATTACGTGCGAGGTTAAGCTTTAGAAGGCGGAGCCGCAGCGAAAGCGAGTCTGAATAGGGCGAATTAGTACGTGGTCGTAGACCCGAAACCAGGTGATCTACCCATGTCCAGGGTGAAGGTGAGGTAACACTTACTGGAGGCCCGAACCCACGCACGTTGAAAAGTGCGGGGATGAGGTGTGGGTAGCGGAGAAATTCCAATCGAACTTGGAGATAGCTGGTTCTCTCCGAAATAGCTTTAGGGCTAGCCTCGTGATGAGAATACTGGAGGTAGAGCACTGTTTGGACTAGGGGGCCATCCCGGTTTACCGAATTCAGACAAACTCCGAATGCCAGATATTTATACACGGGAGTCAGACTGCGAGTGATAAGATCCGTAGTCAAAAGGGAAACAGCCCAGACCACCAGCTAAGGTCCCAAAGTAATCGTTAAGTGGAAAAGGATGTGGCGTTGCACAGACAACCAGGATGTTGGCTTAGAAGCAGCCATCATTTAAAGAGTGCGTAATAGCTCACTGGTCGAGTGACGCTGCGCCGAAAATGTATCGGGGCTAAACGATTCACCGAAGCTGTGGATTGACATCTACGATGTCAGTGGTAGGAGAGCGTTCTAAGTGCGTTGAAGTCAGACCGGAAGGACTGGTGGAGCGCTTAGAAGTGAGAATGCCGGTATGAGTAGCGAAAGACGGGTGAGAATCCCGTCCACCGTATGACTAAGGTTTCCTGAGGAAGGCTCGTCCGCTCAGGGTTAGTCGGGACCTAAGCCGAGGCCGATAGGCGTAGGCGATGGACAACAGGTTGATATTCCTGTACCACCTCCTCACCGTTTGAGAAATGGGGGGACGCAGTAGGATAGGGTAAGCGCGCCGTTGGTTGTGCGCGTCCAAGCAGTAAGGCGTGTGTGTAGGCAAATCCGCACACTGTAACGTTGAGCTGTGATGGCGAGTCCGTATGGACGAAGTTCCTGATTTCACACTGCCAAGAAAAGCCTCTATCGAGGTGAGAGGTGCCCGTACCGCAAACCGACACAGGTAGTCGAGGAGAGAATCCTAAGGTGTGCGAGAGAACTCTCGTTAAGGAACTCGGCAAAATGACCCCGTAACTTCGGGAGAAGGGGTGCTCTTGAGCGTGCAAGCGCATGAGAGCCGCAGTGAATAGGCCCAGGCGACTGTTTAGCAAAAACACAGGTCTCTGCAAAACCGTAAGGTGACGTATAGGGGCTGACGCCTGCCCGGTGCTGGAAGGTTAAGAGGAGTGGTTAGCGCAAGCGAAGCTGCGAATTGAAGCCCCAGTAAACGGCGGCCGTAACTATAACGGTCCTAAGGTAGCGAAATTCCTTGTCGGGTAAGTTCCGACCCGCACGAAAGGCGTAACGATCTGGGCACTGTCTCAACGAGAGACTCGGTGAAATTATAGTACCTGTGAAGATGCAGGTTACCCGCGACAGGACGGAAAGACCCCGTGGAGCTTTACTGTAGCCTGATATTGAATTTTGGTACAACTTGTACAGGATAGGTAGGAGCCAGAGATCTCGGAGCGCCAGCTTCGAAGGAGGCGTCGGTGGGATACTACCCTGGTTGTATTGAAATTCTAACCCATGCCCCTTAGCGGGGCAGGAGACAGTGTCAGGCGGACAGTTTGACTGGGGCGGTCGCCTCCTAAAAGGTAACGGAGGCGCCCAAAGGTTCCCTCAGAATGGTTGGAAATCATTCGTAGAGTGTAAAGGCACAAGGGAGCTTGACTGCGAGACCTACAAGTCGAGCAGGGTCGAAAGACGGGCTTAGTGATCCGGTGGTTCCGCATGGAAGGGCCATCGCTCAACGGATAAAAGCTACCCCGGGGATAACAGGCTTATCTCCCCCAAGAGTCCACATCGACGGGGAGGTTTGGCACCTCGATGTCGGCTCATCGCATCCTGGGGCTGTAGTCGGTCCCAAGGGTTGGGCTGTTCGCCCATTAAAGCGGTACGCGAGCTGGGTTCAGAACGTCGTGAGACAGTTCGGTCCCTATCCGTCGTGGGCGTAGGAAATTTGAGAGGAGCTGTCCTTAGTACGAGAGGACCGGGATGGACACACCGCTGGTGTACCAGTTGTCTTGCCAAAGGCATCGCTGGGTAGCTATGTGTGGACGGGATAAGTGCTGAAAGCATCTAAGCATGAAGCCCCCCTCAAGATGAGATTTCCCATTACGCAAGTAAGTAAGATCCCTCAAAGACGATGAGGTAGATAGGTTCGAGGTGGAAGTGTGGTGACACATGGAGCTGACGAATACTAATCGATCGAGGACTTAACCAAAAAGTTTGAAACATTCAATGAACCGTTTATCCAGTTTTGAAAGAACAACCTTTCTAAAAAGAGAGCTTCAAGACACAGTAATACGCCGTGTATTGGAGGTCGAATATAGTCTAGTGATGATGGCAAAGAGGTCACACCCGTTCCCATACCGAACACGGAAGTTAAGCTCTTTAGCGCCGATGGTAGTTGGGGGCTTCCCCCTGTGAGAGTAGGACGTCGCTAGGCACACAAAGCAGTCAGCAAATTGCTGGCTGTTTTTTGTCTATTTTTAGCTTTAGAAAACGATTTCAATAAAATTGTAAGCGTTCTTATGAGCCCTTTTGTGCTATTATTTTTGCATATTGTGTGAGAAACTAAGTGAAAATAAATATGCTAACTATTAATTATCTGATTAATGATTTGGGGGTTTAATTTTTTCTAGGTAGCTGATTATTTAGGAGAAAAATATTTTAAAAAAGAGATATTTCTGCATTAAATATAGAAAATTGGTTTTAAAAATGAATAATTAGGTATAAGTTTGGACAAACTAAAAAATCTGAATTGTCTTTCTTTTATAAGTTTCTTGACAGTAGCATGACACGTTGTTAATCTTACAATTAATATTCTTTTAACTATAGGAGGAAGTTACGAAAATGTGGGAATCTAAATTTGCCAAAGAAGGTTTAACTTTTGATGATGTATTATTAGTACCAGCTCATTCAGAAGTACTACCGAAAGATGTTGATTTATCAGTTCAACTTACACCAAAGATTAAATTAAATATTCCAATGGTCAGTGCAGGTATGGATACAGTTACAGAATCTAAGATGGCTATTGCTATGGCACGTCAAGGTGGTATCGGTATTATCCATAAAAATATGGGCATAGATGAGCAAGCGGAACAAGTTGAAAAAGTAAAACGTTCTGAAAATGGTGTTATTACAAACCCATTCTTCTTAACTCCGACTCACCAAGTTTTTGATGCTGAACATTTAATGGGTAAATACCGAATTTCAGGTGTACCAATTGTGGATAGTATGGAAAACCAAAAGCTAGTAGGAATTATTACAAATCGTGATTTACGTTTTATTTCTGACTACTCTTTAAAAATTGAAGATGTAATGACAAAAGAAGATTTGATTACGGCTCCTGTTGGAACGACTTTAGAGGATGCGGAAAAGATTCTTCAACAATATAAAATCGAAAAACTTCCTATTGTAGATGAAGAAGGTAAGTTAACTGGTTTAATTACAATTAAGGATATCGAAAAAGTAATTGAGTTCCCGAATGCTGCAAAAGATGTACATGGTCGTTTATTAGTAGGAGCAGCTGTAGGCGTATCTAAAGATACAATGATTCGCATTGAGAAGCTTGTTGAAGCACAGGTTGATATCGTAGTAATCGATACAGCCCACGGTCACTCAGAGGGTGTACTACAAACAATCCGTTCTATCCGTGAAGCTTACCCAGAATTAGAAATTATTGCTGGTAACGTGGCAACTGGAGAGGGAGCACGTGCATTGTTTGAAGCTGGTGCAGATGTAGTGAAGGTTGGTATTGGACCAGGATCAATTTGTACAACTCGAGTTGTTGCAGGTGTAGGTGTACCTCAAATTACTGCCATTTATGATTGTGCTACAGTAGCGCGTGAATTAGGTAAAACAATTATTGCTGATGGTGGTATTAAATACTCTGGAGACATCGTAAAAGCTCTTGCTGCAGGCGGTAATATCGTAATGCTTGGCTCACTTCTTGCAGGTACTTCTGAATCTCCAGGAGATACTGAAATTTTCCAAGGTCGTCGCTTCAAAGTTTACCGTGGTATGGGTTCTATTGGCGCAATGGAAAAAGGTTCAAAAGATCGTTATTTCCAAGAAGATGCAAAAAAATTAGTACCAGAGGGTATTGAAGGTCGACTTCCTTATAAAGGACCTCTAGCAGATACAGTTTATCAATTGATTGGTGGTATTCGAGCAGGTATGGGTTATTGTGGTGCGCCTAACCTTGAATATTTACGTGACAACGCTCAGTTTGTCCGTATGACAGGTGCAGGTCTTCGTGAATCACATCCACATGATGTTCAAATTACAAAAGAATCACCAAACTATTCAATGTAATATATTTCAAGCAACTTTTATGCTCTCGTATCGTCTAAAAAGATGATACGAGGGCATTTTTTATGAGATAGATTGCGCACCTACTAGGATATCTATGATAAAATGTCGAGGACAAGATTATTTTTTGGAGGGCAATAAAGGTGAAAAAAACAACGAACACCGTATTACGTTTGCTCCTAATTCCTGTTCTATTATTTAGTATATTTGCAGGTGTTCCTGCAAAAGCAAATGCAGAAACAGATTTAGGGTTAACGGTTGACGCTGCGATTTTAATAGACGCAGATTCAGGGAAAATTTTATATGAACAAAATGCAGATACTTCACTAGGTATCGCTAGTATGACGAAGATGATGACCGAGTACCTACTACTGGACGCAATTGATGCAGGTACGGTGAAATGGGATCAGGAATATCATGTGACGGATTATACGTATCGTATGTCTCAAAACCGTGCATTAAGTAATGTACCGTTACGAAGAGACGGATCATATACAATTCGTGAACTATATGAGGCAATGGCTATCTACTCTGCTAATGCAGCTACAGTGGCAATTGCAGAAACAATTGCTGGTACTGAAACTGAGTTTTTAAAACTAATGAATAAAAAGGCAGAAGAGCTTGGCCTTGAAGGCTATAAGTTTGTAAATGCTTCCGGTCTTAACAATGCTGATTTATTTGGTATGCAGCCAGCAGGTACTGGTCCAGAAGATGAGAATGTAATGCCTGCTAAATCTGTAGCAAAATTAGCCTATCATTTATTAAAAGATCATCCAAAGGTTTTAGAGACATCTAAAATAACAAAAAAGACATTCCGTGAAGGAACAGATGACGCAATTGAAATGTCAAACTGGAACTTTATGTTACCAGGTCTAGTATTCCAGTATGAAGGCGTAGATGGCCTAAAAACAGGTACTACTAACTTTGCAGGACATTGCTTCACTGGTACTGCAGAACGCAATGGGACGCGTCTAATTGCAGTCGTAATGAAAGCTGTCGATGCAAAAGGAGAAGGCTCTTATAAAGCACGTTTTGATGCTACGGCTAAGTTATTTAATTATGGCTTCACGCAATTTACAAAACATGAAATTATTCCAGCAAACTATAAGTTTAAAGACCAAAAGACTGTGAAAGTAACTAAAGGGCAAGAAGACAAAGTAGCTATTGCTGTGAAAGAACCAATTTCATTTATGGTGAAATCTTCTGAAAAGGATTTATACCAACCTAAATTAGTTTTAGATAAAAAAAGCCTTGAAGCTAAAGTTAAGAAAGATACAGTAGTAGGGAAGGTCGTTATAGAGCGCACAGAAGGCAAAGATTACGGCTTTATTGATGGTAAAGAGTTTACATCTGATGTCGTGACAACAGCGTCTGTAGAACGTGCTAGCGGTATTTCTCTATTCTTCCAAGGTATCGGTAACTTCTTCGGAAACTTATGGGGTGGCATTACTGATTTTGTTGGTGGATTATTTTAAAAACTAACTAGTAAGAACACGTTTATGTTTGTAAAAACATAGCGTGTTCTTTTTTCACGTTTTACAGTCAATGTGCATACGCTAATAGGCGAAAGGATGTGGCTAAATGTGTGGAATTACCGGGTGGGCTAGTTTTAAAAGAGATTTACGAACAAGCGAGAGCATTGTGAAGTTAATGGCGCAAACATTAAGTAAACGGGGACCAGATGATGAAAATATTTGGTGTAATGAACATATCGCATTTGGCCACCGACGGTTAGCGGTCATTGACTTAATAGGTGGCAAGCAACCAATGGTAAAAAAACATGATGGCGTAACATATGTCATTACATATAATGGCGAACTGTATAATACCGAAGAATTGCGTAAAGAACTGCAAACAAGAGGGTACGTCTTTACAACCCAGTCAGATACAGAAGTATTGTTAACTGCGTATATTGAGTGGAAAGAACAGTGTGTGAATTATCTAAATGGCATTTTTGCATTTGGTGTGTGGGATGAACAAACGGCATCGCTCTTTCTGTGTCGTGATCGTCTAGGTGTAAAGCCTCTGTATTACACTGAACAACAAGAAGGATTACTATTTGCATCGGAGGTCAAGGCATTATTTGCACATCCAGCAGTCCAACCGTTTGTTAATAGGGAAGGTCTTGCGACAATCATGGCTGTAGGACCATCTAAACCGCCCGGAAAGTCGTTGTTCCATAATATTCATGAACTACGACCAGGATACGCAATGCGGTATTCAAAAGAGGGATTACGTATATGGCAATACTGGCAGCTTCAAAGCAAAAAACATGAAGAATCATTAGAAGAGACGATTGACCATGTACGGTATTTACTAACCGATGCTATTGAGCGTCAACTAGTCTCAGATGTACCAATCTGTACATTCCTTTCTGGAGGGCTTGATTCCAGCATTATTACTGGAATAGCAGCAAACAACTTTCAACAACAAAAGAAAGGTAAACTCCACACGTACTCTATCGACTATGAGGACAATGAACGTTTCTTTAATCCGCATGCTTTTCAAAATTCAACGGATACCTATTGGATACAAAAAATGAAAGACTCGTTTGATACAACACATCATGCGGAGCAAATTAGCCAACAACAGTTAATTGACTTGTTGAAAGAAGCGGTCTTTGTAAGAGATGCACCTGGTATGGCTGATGTTGACTCATCCTTACTATGGTTTTGCCGAGAAATAAAAAGAGATTTTACGGTTGCTTTATCAGGGGAATGTGCCGATGAAATATTCGGTGGTTATCCATGGTTCAAAGAAAGAACGACTGGTTTCCCTTGGATTCGTTCATTACCCGAAAGAACAGCTATGTTACGCGAGGAATGGCGTACAAAGTTAGCTGTTGAAAATTATGCGCAGCATGTTTATGAACAAACGATTGGTGAAGTACCTTATTTAGAAGGGGAAAGCACAGATGCAGCGCAACATCGTGAAATGTTTTATTTAAACATGGTATGGTTTATGCAGACTTTGCTAGAACGGAAAGACCGCATGAGTATGGGGGCGAGTCTTGAGGTGCGTGTGCCATTCGCAGACCATCGGCTTGTGGAATATGCATGGAATATTCCTTGGGAAATGAAAAATTTAGACGGCATGGAAAAAGGTTTGCTTCGTAAGGCGATGGCGCATTTATTGCCAGAGGAAGTATTATACCGAAAAAAGAATCCTTATCCAAAAACCTATCATCCGGTATATACAGCAGGTGTTCAAAAATGGTTAACAGAAATTATGAGCGATAAACATTCAGTTCTTCATGAATTTTTTGAACGACAAAAACTAGTGGAGTTAATTGACTCTGGAGGAAGTTCATTTAAAGAACCTTGGTATGGACAATTAATGGCGGGGCCACAACTTTTAGCTTATTTGGGACAGATTGATACATGGTTTAAGCAATACAACATTCAACTAAAAGAAAATTAAAAAAGCACAACCATCTCGTCACTTGAATCGTGATGAAGATGGTTGTTTCGTTTGTATTGCCCAGCAATTCATTAACTTCTCAATGGATGATTCAATCTTGTGCACAGGAATACCGCCAAAGCCGAGTAAAAATTGAGCTTGTGTGGTCGTATTTTCATCAAGACGATAAGCTGATAATGGATAGATACCGATACCTGCATCATTGGCACTGTGCTGTAATTGTTGCTCAGATAAATCATGTTGCACATTGAGCAAGATATGCATACCAGCCTGCTCCCCAGTGATTTTTATTTGAGTAGAATAATTTTCTAATATCGTCGTGAGCTTCTCATGCTTTTTTCGATATACTTTTCGCATACGATTTAAATGTTTTGAAAAATGTCCGTCTCTCATGAAATTAGCTACAATGTGCTGATCGAACCTTGGTACTGTTGATGAATAATAATTAAAGACATCATTATAAGTAGTAAGTAGCTTAGGTGGTAGTACAAAATAGGCGACTCGCAAGGAAGGCATTAAGGATTTGGTAAAAGTACTCATATAGATAACTTTCTCATTGCGATCTAAAGCTTGTAGCGCGGGAATTGGTTTTCCAGTATAACGAAATTCCGAATCATAATCATCTTCAATGATATATCGTGATGGACTTTGAGCCGCCCAATTTAAAGCTTGTGCGCGCCTTGTGGCAGACAAGACAGCACCAGTAGGGAATTGGTGCGACGGCGTGATATAAACAACATTAGCAGCTGTTTTTTCCAGTTCATGGATAAGGATACCTTCATCATCTACTGCAATTGGACAAACCTGTCGCTTGTGTTGTAAAAACATCCGATGCACGGTCGGATAACCAGGGTTTTCGAGTGCAAAGCAAGTGTCTTCGCTGAAAAGACGCAAAATCATCGGAAGCAGTTGTTCTGTACCTGAACCAATGACAATTTGCTCTGGGCTACAAACAACGCCGCGCGACTGATATAAGTAATTTGCAATCTCCGTACGTAACGCTAATTCTCCTTGTGGTTCCCCTGTCAATAATAATTCTTTGGAGGCATCATCAAAAAGTTCTTTTGCATATTTTCGCCACGTTTGAAATGGGAAGGCATCAATATCTATGGAACCAGGATTAAAATCAATGGCATATGTTTTTTTCCGAGGTTGCTCTTTTAGTAGCATAGATGTGTCTTGTTGAATATAAGGTAGTTCATCAATATCCTCTACAAAATAACCGACCCGAGATTTCGATATTATATAACCTTCTGCCAGTAATTGTGCATAGGCAATTTCGATTGTTGTTTGAGAAATATTCAAAAAATCTGCCAATTTTCGCTTCGAAGGTAATTTTTCTCCGACCGTAATTTTCTTTGTAATAATCGCTTCTTTAATACCGCTGTAAAGCTGATCGTATAGCGGTTTTTCACCGTTTTTTTCAAGCTGAAATAAAAGCATATCCATGTTCGATTTCCCACCTGACCTTATAATTATTTTATAAACTGAATATTTTGATATGGTCAATTTCTATTATACTAAATTTCATCACAAAGGTGGAGGTAGAAAAGAATGAAGCAAACAGGAACAGAATTAGTAAAACGTGGGATGGCGGAAATGCAAAAGGGTGGCGTCATTATGGATGTCATTAATGCGGAGCAGGCGAAAATTGCTGAAGCAGCGGGTGCTGTGGCTGTGATGGCATTAGAGCGAGTGCCTTCAGATATACGAAAGGCAGGAGGAGTGGCACGCATGGCAGATCCTCGTATTGTAGAGGAAGTTATGGCGGCTGTCACAATTCCTGTTATGGCGAAAGCACGTATTGGTCATATCGTCGAAGCTCGCGTGTTAGAGGCAATGGGGGTTGATTATATTGATGAGAGTGAAGTGTTAACGCCAGCGGATGAGGAATACCATTTATTGAAGAGTGACTATACAGTGCCATTTGTATGCGGCTGTCGCGATTTAGGTGAAGCGGCTCGTCGTATCGGTGAAGGGGCATCTATGCTACGGACGAAAGGTGAGCCAGGTACAGGGAATATTGTAGAGGCTGTACGCCATATTCGTAAGGTCAATGCCCAAGTACGAAAAGTTGTCGGGATGACTGAAGATGAGTTAATGACTGAGGCAAAATTGCTGGGTGCTCCATTTGAATTATTACGAGAAATTAAAAAACTTGGTCGATTACCGGTTGTAAACTTTGCAGCAGGAGGTGTTGCGACACCAGCAGATGCAGCATTAATGATGGAGTTAGGTGCTGATGGAGTATTTGTCGGCTCTGGTATTTTTAAATCAGAAAATCCTGAGAAATTTGCACGTGCCATTGTGGAAGCAACGACGCATTATAAAGATTATAAATTGATTGCAGAAATTTCAAAAGAGCTAGGTGTGCCGATGAAAGGTATTGATATTGCACAGCTTAGTCAAAGTGAACGTATGCAAGAACGAGGCTGGTAATATGAAGAGAGTGGGTGTTTTAGCATTACAGGGTGCTGTTAGAGAGCATGTACGAATGTTAGAGGCACTTGGTTGTCAAACGGTTTTAGTCAAGCATAAGGAGCATTTAGAAGGGCTTGATGGACTCATATTACCAGGTGGAGAAAGTACAACGATGCGCAAATTACTTGATCGCTATGAACTAATGGGACCTATTCGCTTACTTGCGCAAAAAGGCGTACCAATGTTCGGCACGTGTGCTGGGTTGATATTATTGGCAAAAGAAGTGGTTGACCATGATCCACATTTAGCTGTAATGGATGTTGTCGTTGCTCGGAATTCATATGGACGTCAAGTAGATAGCTTTGAAGCGAATTTAAATATCCAAGCGATTGGCGAAGCAATACCAGCCGTCTTTATACGCGCACCGCATATTGTGTCAGTTGGGGAAGGTGTGGAAGTGCTAGCGGAGCATGACGGAAAAATTGTGCTAGCGCGAGATGGTCATTTACTGGGCTGTTCATTTCATCCTGAATTAACGACAGATTTGCGCATTGTCAAATATTTTGTGACGACTATGGTGTGACTTGCAAAATGTCGTTTCATATAGTACAGTATGGATAAAATTTAAATAATTGAACACGATGATGGGAAGTAGTAGCAAGCACGTTTTTTTTAGAGAGTCAGCGGGTGGTGGAAGCTGATAAAAGCACTTGTGAATCCGTCCTGGAGTTGCGCAGTCGAAGTGAATGAAGTAGGCTGTCGCCGGTTGAAATGCCGTTATGAGATAAGTGGACTAGGCAATCTGTCTGGTCAATTAGGGTGGCAACGCGGGTAGCTCTCGTCCCTTTCATGGGATGAGGGCTTTTTTGTGTTCTATCTTATCTATAAATTCCCATCATTTATGAATCTACTACTGGAGGTATGAAGGATGTTAGATATTAAACGCGTCCGTGATAACTTCGCGGAAATTAAAGAAATGCTATTAACACGCAACGAAGATTTAGGAAACTTAGATGATTTTGAAGCTTTAGATACAAAACGTCGCGAATTAATCGCGAAAGCAGAAGAACTGAAAGCTGAACGAAATAAAGTATCTGAACAAATTTCTGTTATGAAACGTAATAAAGAAAATGCTGATGAAGTCATCGCACGTATGCGTCAAGTTGGCGATGAAATTAAAGAGTTAGATACACAACTCAATGAAGTAGAAGACCGTTTTAAAGATATGATGATGCGTTTACCAAACGTGCCACATGAATCTGTGCCAGTCGGTACTACGGAAGACGACAATGTAGTGGAATATACGTGGGGAGAAGTACCAACTTTTGATTTTGATATTAAAGCACACTGGGATATCGCAACAGATTTACAAATTGTAGATTTTGAACGCGGAGCAAAAGTAGCGGGCAGTCGTTTCTTATTCTATCGTGGTTTAGGTGCTCGTTTAGAACGTGCATTAATGAGCTTTATGATGGATTTACATGCAGAAGAACATGGCTATGAAGAAATGCTACCACCTGTTATCGTAAATCGAGATAGCTTAACGGGTACAGGTCAGCTTCCTAAGTTTGAAGAAGATGTATTTAAACTAGATGATACAGATTACTTTATGATTCCAACAGCAGAAGTACCTGTGACGAATTTCTATCGTGATGAAATTCTACCTATTGAAGTTTTACCACAAGGCTTTGCAGCGTATAGCGCTTGCTTCCGCTCAGAAGCGGGCTCTGCCGGTCGTGATACACGTGGCTTAATTCGTCAGCACCAATTCAATAAAGTAGAATTAGTCCGTTTTGTGAAACCAGAGGAATCTTATGAACAGCTAGAATTATTAACAGGTCATGCTGAAAAAGTATTGCAATTATTAGGCTTACCTTATCGTAAATTAAAAATGTGTACAGCTGATTTAGGCTTCACTGCTGCCAAAAAATATGATTTAGAAGTATGGATTCCAGCGCAAAATATGTACCGTGAAATTTCTTCTTGCTCAAACTTTGAGGATTTCCAAGCGCGTCGTGCCAATATCCGCTTCCGCCGTGAGCCAAATGCTAAACCAGAATACGTCCACACATTAAACGGTTCAGGTCTTGCCATTGGTCGAACAGTGGCCGCCATCCTTGAAAACTATCAG
Source organism: Lysinibacillus sp. FSL K6-3209 (assembly GCF_037976175.1). NCBI lineage: Bacteria > Bacillati > Bacillota > Bacilli > Caryophanales > Bacillaceae > Lysinibacillus > Lysinibacillus sp. FSL K6-3209. Next base: position 31,750 of record NZ_CP150264.1, read on the forward strand.
CAAGCTGACGGAAGCGTAGTTATTCCAGAGGTATTAGTTCCTTATATGGGCGGCAAAAAAGTTATTGCACCGAAGTAATTAGTGAAATTCTTCAAACCATCCACACCAAAAAAGAGGTTGGGGCATAACGAAAAAATTTAAGGAACAGTGGAAAGATGTTCATAAATTTTTGCTATATAGAGAACTTAGCTATTCTTGCTTTTGCAACAACTAAAAATTAGAACTGTTCACGAGTTGTCGGTAGCGGAGGTTGTGACTCCTGCGGGAACAGCACACAATGTAAGACGCGGACATTCCACGCCTTAGCGAGGTTGCGACTTACTGTGCTGAGCGGAAAGCATCACCGTTACGGACGACAACGGCATAGCAAAAAAGTGTTAGATTGACTACAGTCAATCTAACACTTTTTCTCTTTTATTTCAGCCCTAAATCAGACAACAGAAGTGTCGGTGTTTAGGTGATTTATACCCTATTGTACTTCAAGTGTATATGGTTGAGTGCTAGCTTTGCCGTTTACTTCACTTACTTCAATATAGTAAGTTCCTTTGTCCAATTCCACTGTACCTACTTCAGGATCGTCAGCTCCGTAAAGATCAAATGTTCCCACTGTTTTTCCTTTTGCATCAATAATACGTATAACACCATCCAGTGCTTTTTCTGTTTGTAGAGAGAAGAATACATCGCGTTTGCTATCAATATTTAATTCAAAATAGTCTTTATCGCCAAACGGAACACCAGCATTTAAATATTGCGTAGCAACCCATTTGTTCTCTTTTTTCGTAAGCTTAGATGGCTTTGTTGGTATACCATTGATTAACTCAGAACCCTTATCTTCATCGACCTGATTGTGTTTATACATGCTTAAAGTATACGGATGAATGGATACTTGTCCAAGGTTCATACCGTTAATAATAATAAAATAACCATGATTCTTTTTCGCTTTAAAAGAGGTATTAACATCTGTTGTGCCAAAAATACCGAGTAATTGTTCAATAATGTTATTGCCTTGTCCAAATTGAATTTCGGTTTCCAATTCTTTTGGATCAATTTCCATGTTGCCATTTGTATCTTCAATTATAGAACCAGAAAATTTAAAGGCATTTTGAAGCTCTTTAGGTAATTGATTTAGCTGTTCATTTGTCATAGGCACAGAAGAAACAAGAAGGCTCATGATTTCATCTTGCCCTCGTTGTTTATAATAGTAGTAATCAATATCATCTTGATAAATGATATGATCTTGATAGATTGTACCAGGTTGAACCGCTTGAGCATTTATTGTTGTGTTATTATCACTTTTATAATCTGATGGGATAGCTGCTAATTTACTTGTTTTAAGAGTATATGGTTCAGCCGAGCGAGCACCTTGATTCATTACCTTTACAACATAAGTTTTGTCCTTTTTCAACGCAACTGCTTTTGCATCATTGGCGTTACTAGTTGAGCCAAGAAGTAAACTTAGTAGCCCCATATCATTACTTAATGAAGAAACTGCTAATAATTCATTTGTTTCCTCATCATATTCAAAAATAGTTCCAGTTGGAATTTGATTCATGCCATTTTTAACTTGGAACCCATATACGGCATCTTCTTTAGGCTTCAATAAGAAGTAATCTTCATCAAATTCTGTTTGGAAGTAAGCTTTTTTATCCTGACCAATATCAAAAGGAACCGCTTGCCCCATAATTAGAGCTATGTCTTCTGGATTTCCCATAGCACCAGGATTCATAAACATATTGAATATATCATTGATTTGATTGTCTTTTTTTGCTTGATATTGAGTTAAAGGTAAAAGCTCATTTTCTACATCACCTTCTGGCATTCCCTCATTTAAAGGTAACCCGTCTTCATCTTCAGGAAGGGTAACGACTTCACCCTTTAAAGTATAAGGGATGATGGATTCACTTACCGTTTCTTCATTTTCAATGCCGCCGCTAAAGAACATATCAAGTGAAAAAGCGCTACTGCCCTGATTGGATACGTTTAATACATATTCTGCCCCAGGAATAGCGTCAACAATAAGATTTACTCCGTCGCCTTTATCTGCGCTATAGCTTGTTTGAATTGGATAGGCCTCATACATTTCCTCATCATTAACGTTTTCTGCTGGTACAGCATCTAAGTCTTCCTTTAGATAAAGTTCCATAGAGGCTGTAACACCTGGAATACCAGACAAATCAAATCGCAGTGTTGTTGGTTCTTTTACTGAAAATGTGAAATAATCTTGGTCCCTTTGCTGATCTTTAGAAAGAAGGGTATAGTTTTTCCCTTTTGTACTGAATGGGAACTGTTGAATGTTCTCCTTTTTGTCCATCTCTAATGAATCAATTGGTAAATCCTTCGTTGTTTGAGCAGTGAATACGTAGTTCGACTCACCATTTAAGTTATAGCTGCCATTATAATCTTTAACCCCAACAAGCAGTGTTCCTTTTTGATCTGCTTTGTATAGGTAGCCCTCTTGCTTTCCTACACGCACATCATTGACATGGATTGGGTCGACTTCCTCTTTGTTATCTGCAGGGTAGAAATACAATTCAAGTGCATAATCGTATTTGTTTGCACCTTTTAATGTCAGTTGAGCATATTCATTTGCATCTAAATCAACCTTGTACCATTTTTTTTCGTTTGGTTGTTTGAATTCACCTTTTTCTGAATTCAATGTATTCTTAGCAAGAACTTTGGCGTTTTTTATACGTTCTTCCGTTGTTTCTGAATACTCTTTCGGTAGATTATTGACATTAAACTGTAATGCTTTCACCGGGTTGATAAGACCATGTCCATATGTAAGGTCATAGCCTTTCTCACCTAGATTATTTGCGGTCATTTCGAGAATAGCTTCTACTTCATGAGGCTTTAAATTTGGATGTTTTGATTTTAGTAGGGAGGCAACACCTGCTACAACGGGAGCCGCCATTGATGTACCACTAAATTTGACAAAGGACGATCCCTTTTTCTCATCATGAACGGTACTGTATATTTCCTCACCTGGTGCTACCACGTCAACCGATGGACCATAGTTTGAATAGCTTGATAGTTTGTTAATATCATTTGTAGAACCTACGCTAATGACACCTTCGTAAGAAGCAGGGAAAGAGTATTCATCTGTCGATTCATTTCCTGCTGCAGCTACAATCGTAATTCCTTTATCTATCGCTTGCTTAACAGCGTCTTTCATTAATGGAGATTCTCCATAACCACCAAGACTCATGTTAATAACATCGGCGCCCTGTTCAATGGCGTAAAGAATACCTTGTGCAATGACGAAATCATTGGCACCTTCTTCTCCGTTGAATACATCAATTGGAAGAAGCTTAGCATTGGGATTAATGCCATGTCCTCCAATATTATTATCTTTTGCTGCGCCAATAATGCCTGCTACATGTGTTCCGTGGTCACCAGTATAAGTGGTATTGGCTGGTGCTGCGGCATTATACGGTGGAAGTACTTGAGATTTTAAATCAGGGTGTTTAAAATCCACACCAGAATCAATAACTGCTACTTTTACTTCATGATTACCTGCTAACTCTAGTGCCTTATCCATTTGAAGTAAGTTTAGATGATACATATCTTTTTTCTTTGGATCTGCTTCGTTAGCAAAAGAATGATACACGTAGCTTGGGGATACACTTTTAACTCCGTCTTGCTTTGCATAGTAAGAAACTGCTTTTTCTAAAGAAATTCCCTTTTTCAGTTGGATTACATCATATCCTAATGATGGAATAGATCGTATTACTTTTGAGCCAATGTTTTTATGTGCGTTCTTAGCAAGACCTGTATGCTTGACGATAATGGTATCTTTACTAATCCATTCCTTATCATTTTTGACATACTTTAATGCTTGTTCCTTATTGCTAGCTATAAGACTTTTCTCTACTTCTGTATGCTTTGTTGTTTTTTCTGGTGCTGTAGCATAGGCAGAAGCAGCAGGTACCATTAGTGAAGCTGACGCTACTAAAGCAATTGATCTCTTCATCCATTTTTTCAATTGTTCTCTCTCCCATGTTGTTTTATTTACTCTATATCTATTACGATTAAAGCATGGAAAAGTTTCGGATAAAAGGATAATTTCGGTCTTGTTTCCTTATTTGTACCGATTATTAGAGAAAAGAAAAAGGTACCCCCATAAATTATGAGGTACCTTTTCATGTTGAAAGCAAATACTCTGATAAACACCACTTATTGGGGCTCACTAGATTCTGCCATTTTACGTGCTTTTTTTTCAGCTTTTTTTCGTTCACGTAATGCTCTAAAAAAATCGGTTAAAATTTGGCCGCATTCTTCAGCTAAAATACCTTCCGTTACATCACATTCATGGTTGAAACGCGCATCATTTAATAAATGATAGAGTGAATCGACACAGCCAGCTTTTATATCCCGTGCGCCGTATACAACACGCGGCACTCGAGACTGCAAAATGGCCCCTGCACACATAGGGCAAGGTTCCAGTGTGACATAAAGTGTTGTTTGTTCAAGTCGCCAACTACCTAATTTTTTACATGCTTCTTGAATTACCATTAATTCGGCATGCGTAGTTGCATTTTGAGTTGTTTCACGTAGATTATACGCGCGCGCAATAATTTCTCCTTCATATACAAGAACGGCCCCTATTGGTACCTCACCAAGCAAAGCAGCTTTTTTTGCTTCTTCTAAAGCTTGGTTCATAAAGATACGGTCTTTTTCAAAAATATCCACTCAAATCTCTCCTTAAGAGTAGTGTATCATGCGCGTGAGGTTTTGTATTTTTCTTTGAATTGACATTCCTAAAATAACCCTATATATTTATATATGAACACATGCTCATATATAAATAAACTATAGGAGGAACGGAAAATGGATGAACAAGTTAAACAGGGCGAAATAGAAAGTGGTAATGGCCAGCATTTAGATGAGGAAACGCTATTTGTTGTTTCTCAAACGTTTAAAGCATTAAGTGATCCAACAAGAATACGGATTTTAAATTTATTATGTTCAGATGAGCACTCGGTTAACGACATTGCTGAAATATTAGACTTAAGTCAGTCAACAGTATCGCATCAATTACGATTTTTAAAAAATTTACGATTAGTAAAATTCAGGAGAGAAGGAACAAGCTTATATTATTCAAAAGATGATGACCACATTATGAATTTATTGAAGCAAGCAATTGAACACGCTACGCACAACTAATTGTATTAATTAATATTTGGAGGGGAAAACGATGGGGCATAATCACGATCACGGCCATGATCATACACATGGCGCGAATAAAAAAGTGCTTTTACTATCCTTTATCATTATCACGAGTTATATGGTGGTTGAAGCAATAGGTGGATTCTTAACAAATAGTTTGGCGCTTTTATCGGATGCTGGACATATGTTAAGTGATTCGATTTCTTTAGCCATTGCACTTCTTGCTTTTATGTTTGGAGAAAAAGCAGCTAGCTTTAGTAAAACATATGGTTATAAAAGGTTTGAAATATTAGCTGCTGTCTTAAATGGTGTGACATTAATTTTAATTGCGTTATTTATTTTCTATGAAGCCATTGAGCGTTTTGCAAATCCACCTGAAGTAGCAACAACAGGTATGCTGATTATTAGTGTAATTGGTTTGTTAATTAATATAGTAGTTGCTTGGATTATGATGCGTGGTGGAGATACGGAAGACAATTTAAACAAGCGTGGTGCATTTTTACATGTTCTTAGTGATATGCTTGGCTCTGTCGGTGCCATCATTGCTGCCTTAGTCATTATGTTTTTCGGCTGGGGCTGGGCCGATCCTCTTGCCAGTGTTATTGTTGCATTATTAGTACTACGTAGTGGATATTTTGTGACAAAGTCTGCTATCCATGTTCTTATGGAAGGAACACCTTCAAATGTCGACGTACAGGAAATCATTCAAATAATAGAGCAAACGGAAGGTGTGCAAAGTATTCATGATCTTCATATTTGGACGATAACTAGCGGAACAAATGCATTATCCTGCCATGCAGTTGTCGATGACCAGCTAACAATTGGAGAAAGCGAGCATATTTTACGTGAAATTGAACATAATCTTGAACATAAGGGCATAAAGCACGTAACGATTCAATTGGAAACCATAGCGAACCGCCATGCTGAATCAATTTTATGTAATCTAAAGAGTGAGCCAGTTCATCATGACCACCATTAAATATAAAAAACTAAAACGCCTATTTACATACCCTTCGTGGGTATAGTATGATAATAGCAAATAGGAGGTGAAGAAGTTGGAGGACACAGTGAAAAATGATGCTTGTCATACAGAGGAAACTACGTCGTGTCGAAAAAGTCATCACCCTGAGCGCGTGAAAAAGGATTTAACGACTCGCTTAAATCGAGTAGAAGGTCAAATCCGAGGCATTAAGGGAATGATTGAAAAAGACGTTTACTGTGATGATATCATCACGCAACTGTCTGCCACACAATCCGCTTTGAATAGCGTAGCGAAAATTTTATTAGAAGGTCATTTAAAGGGCTGTGTCGTAGATCGCCTATCTGAAGGTGATGAAGCGGTTCTAGATGAGTTAGTCGTGACCATTCAAAAATTAATGAAAAAATAATTTTACGGGTAGTTACTCTTATATAGCATGTACATTAAATTTAAAGGAGAGATATTTATGCAAAATGTAACATTAAACGTACAAGGAATGTCATGTGGACATTGTGTCAATGCAGTGGAAAAAAGTGTCGGCGCACTAGCTGGTGTAGAACAAGTAACAGTAAATTTAGCAGATGGTTTGGTAGATGTCGCATTTGACGATGCTCAAGTATCACTTGCGCAAATTAAAGAAACGATTGACGACCAAGGTTACGAGGTAGAATAAGATCAATAGGGTGCTCAAAAAGCACTCTATTATTTTCAAATCTATATACCCCTATATGGTATAGAAAGAGGTGGAAAGTTAATGCATTCTGAATTGAAGGAAACGAACCTACAAATTACAGGTATGACCTGCGCAGCGTGTGCTACGCGTATCGAAAAAGGCTTAAAAAAAATGGATGGTGTCGAGCAAGCAACTGTAAACTTAGCGCTTGAAAAATCCTCAATAAAATATGATCCAGCAAAATTGAGTGAAGCAGACTTTGAAAAGAAAATCGAAGCGTTAGGCTATGGCGTCGTAAAACAGAAAGCGGAACTTGATATTACAGGTATGACGTGTGCTGCATGTGCCACTCGTATTGAGAAAGGTTTAAATAAACTTTCAGGTGTTTCAACGGCAACAGTAAACTTGGCACTTGAAAAAGCATCCATTGAATTTAATCCAACCGAGGTTTCTGTATCGGACATTATTGGCAAGGTTGAGAAGCTTGGATATGGTGCTCATCAAAAAGCAGATGAGCGAGCAACTGAAGATTATCGAGAAAAGGCAATAAAACAACAGCAACAAAAATTTCTTTTTTCAGCTATTCTATCGCTACCATTACTGTGGACGATGGTTGCTCACTTTTCATTGACATCGTTTTTATATGTCCCCGATTTTTTAATGAATCCTTGGGTGCAATTAGTGTTAGCTACACCAGTTCAATTTATTATTGGGAAACAATTTTATGTAGGCGCATATAAAGCTTTACGCAATGGCAGTGCTAATATGGATGTCCTTGTCGTTATGGGGACTTCAGCAGCTTATTTTTACAGCGTTTATCAAGCAATTGTTACAGTCAATTCACATCACGGCCCGCATCTATACTTTGAAACGAGTGCCGTTTTAATTACGTTAATTCTATTAGGTAAATTATTCGAAGCAAAGGCAAAAGGTCGTTCATCAGAAGCGATTAAAAAGCTTATGGGTCTGCAAGCGAAGTCGGCGATAGTTGTGCGAGATGGAGTAGAAAAAGAAGTCCCATTAGAAGAAGTTGTGATAGGCGATATTTTATTAGTTAAACCAGGCGAAAAAATACCTGTAGATGGGGAAGTATTAGAAGGTACAACAGCCGTTGATGAATCAATGCTAACAGGAGAAAGTCTTCCCGTAGATAAAAAACAAGGCGATGTATTATACGGTTCAACAATTAATAAAAATGGCTTTGTGAAAATGTCAGCAACCAAAGTTGGTAGAGACACAGCACTTGCTCAAATTATTAAAGTTGTAGAAGATGCACAAGGTTCAAAAGCGCCAATACAACGTTTAGCCGACCAAATTTCGGGCATATTCGTGCCGATTGTTGTTGGTATTGCGATCGTGACATTCCTTGTTTGGATTTTATGGGTAAAACCTGGTGAATTTACACCTGCACTAGAAGTGTTAATTGCGGTACTTGTTATTGCTTGTCCTTGTGCGCTAGGCTTAGCGACACCAACTTCTATTATGGCCGGTTCTGGTCGCGCTGCTGAATTTGGGATTTTGTTTAAAGGTGGCGAGCATTTAGAACAAACGCAACGCATTGATACAGTTGTTGTCGATAAAACAGGGACCGTAACACACGGCAAGCCGATATTAACAGATGTTGTACTAGCAACAGGGCAAGAAGAAGCATCCTTTCTTTCATTGATTGGGGCAGCAGAGAAACAATCCGAACATCCGCTAGCACAAGCCATTGTGCAAGGAATTGAAGAACGAAGTGTCACGCTTGGCGATGTTCAATTTTTTGAGGCCATTCCAGGTTACGGCGTGCAAGCAACCGTTTCTGGTCAAGGTGTGGTAATCGGGACACGTAAATTAATGCAACAATATGATATTGATATTGAGCATATATTGCCGACAATGGAGACATTAGAGGAAAACGGTAAAACCACAATGTTGGCTGCTATAAATGGTCAATATGCAGGACTTGTTGCTGTTGCAGATACGGTGAAAGACACGTCAAAAGAAGCCATTCGTCGTTTACAGGATATGGGCATTACAGTCATTATGATGACGGGTGATAACGAACGGACTGCGCAAGCAATCGGTCAGGAAGTTGGGGTTAACCATGTTATCGCAGAAGTACTTCCAGAAGGTAAAGCGGATGAAGTGAAAAAACTGCAAGCTACGGGCAAAAATGTTGCGATGGTTGGTGATGGCATTAATGATGCACCAGCATTAGCAACTGCCAATATTGGGATGGCTATAGGAACTGGTACAGATGTGGCAATGGAGGCGGCTGATATTACGCTTATACGTGGTGATTTAACTAGCATTGCGGATGCCATTATTATGAGCCGTAAAACAATGCGCAATATTAAACAAAATCTATTTTGGGCATTTGCTTATAATACATTAGGGATTCCAATTGCAGCCATGGGCCTACTTGCACCGTGGGTAGCGGGCGCAGCTATGGCATTCAGCTCAGTGTCCGTCGTGTTAAATGCCTTACGTTTACAACGAGTAAAATTATAGTGCCAGTCACCCAAACAATTCTCAAACAATTCTCGAAGTAGATTTTCACCAAAACGCTTGCTTAGAGTGGACGTACCGGATGCAGAACGGAAAGAGTCCACTTAGCGAAAAATCTACGCAGTATTGGCTGGCTAAAGTTAGGCCCACTAATGTGGGTCTTTTTTTGTTGCATGGAACTATAATTTGTTGGATATCTATCAACTGGGCAGTTCAAATAATGTTAAAAATTGAGATACATGTTGATTCTGTTTTTCATTTTCTCACTATGATACAATGAAAAGCACTGATTCATTTTAGTTTCATACAATATAGCCTTAAAATAGTGGCATAATTGACTTATAGAATCCTAAATATAAAGGAGGAACTTCTAGTGACGGTTCCATTTGTTGCAGTAGAAGGTCCGATTGGTGTAGGCAAAACTTCATTGGCAAAAGAGGTAGCGGCAACATTTAATTACCATCTATTAAAAGAAATTGTAGACGAAAATCCGTTTTTAAATAAGTTTTATGAAAATATTGAGGAATGGAGTTTCCAAACAGAAATGTTCTTCCTCTGTAATCGCTATAAACAATTAACAGATATAAAGAAGTTACGTTTAGCACAAAAGACATCAGTTGTATCGGACTATCATATTTTTAAAAATTTAATTTTTGCAAAGCGTACATTGCCACCTGCTGAGTACGAAAAGTATGAAGAAATCTATCAAATTTTAACAAAAGATATGCCAGTGCCTAATGTCGTCGTTTATTTACATGCTAGTGTCGATACGTTAATGAAACGCATTGCTAAACGGGGGCGTGAATTTGAGAAAATGATTTCACGTGAATATATGGAGCAGTTAGTAGCAGACTATCATACTTTTACAGAGCATTTTGAGCAGTTACATCCCGAAATTCCTGTAATCCGATTTAATGGAGATCAACTTGATTTTGTAAAAAACCCACAAGATTTACAATATGTATTAAAAACAATCGAAGATACGTTACAACAAAGGAGCTTGCAACAATGAATTTGAGAGAGAAATATGATATTCCGCCACAAACTGTAATTACAATTGCCGGAACAGTAGGTGTAGGAAAATCAACGATGACAAAGGCGCTAGCACAAGCGTTAAATTTCCGTACATCATTTGAAAAAGTAGATACCAATCCGTACCTAGATAAGTTTTATGACGACTTTGAAAAATGGAGCTTCCATTTACAAGTCTATTTTCTAGCAGAACGTTTTAAAGAACAGAAGCGTATTTTCGAATATGGTGGGGGCTTTGTGCAAGATCGTTCTATTTATGAAGATACAGGGATTTTTGCCAAAATGCATTATGATAAAGGAACAATGAGTCCAACTGATTATGAAACGTATCGTAATTTATTTGATGCGATGGTGATGACACCGTATTTCCCGCACCCCGATTTATTAGTTTATTTAGAGGGACCGATTGATGATGTCATTGGACGTATTCAAGAGCGTGGTCGTGAGATGGAACAGCAAACACCAAATGATTATTGGATTGAAATGCATGAGCGTTACGAAAATTGGATAAATAATTTTAATTCATGCCCTGTCCTACGTTTAGATATTAATGATTATGATTTATTAAAAAATCCAGACGCAATTGAATCAATTGTCAGCCGCATAAGTCATATGCTAAAGCAAACAAGTCATTTACGTAAATAGAAGAATCGCTAAGTAACAGTAAAGACTTTGAAGAAAGAAACTTCAAGCGTTCTGGCCGAAAGCGAAGCGTCAGGCGCAAACAAGTCATTTACGTAAATAGAAGAATCGCTATTGCAACAGTAAAGACTTTGAAGAAAGAAACTCCAAGCGTTCTGGCCGAAAGCGAAGCGTCAGGCGCAAACAAGTCATTTACGTAAATAGAAGAATCGCTATTGCAACAGTAAAGACTTTGAAGAAAGAACCTCAAAGCGTTCTGGCCGAAAGCGAAGCGTCAGGCGCAAACAAGTCATTTACGTAAATAGAAGAATCGCTATTGCAACAGTAAAGACTTTGAAGAAGGGAACCTCAAAGCGTTCTGACCGAAAGCAAAAGGAACGTAGAAAGCTTCCAGATAGAAATATAAGGACTTTGTATTTTAAAATAAATAACAGAAATAAGACCAAAAGACGTGAGACAATATGATACCTATTGTTATCACGTCTTTTGTAATAGGAGGAATAAATATGAGAATCGCAGTATATTGTGGATCAGCACTAGGCAATAACCCGATTTATGCTGAAAAGGCAAGTGAATTAGGAACGGTATTAGCACAACATGGACATGGTATTGTTTATGGAGGTTCTAAAATAGGATTGATGGGCAAAGTGGCTGATGCCGCCTTAGTAGCAGGTGGAGAGGTGATTGGCGTCATGCCTACTCATTTACAAAAACAAGAAAGCGTTCATGCCGCATTGACGGAAATACATTTTGTAGAATCCATGCATATACGTAAGGCAAAAATGGTTGAATTAGCAGATGCTTTTATCGCGTTGCCAGGTGGTGGCGGTACACTGGACGAATATTTTGAAGTATTTACATGGGCGCAGATTAAATTACATGAAAAGCCTGTTATTTTATTTAACATCAATGGTTTTTATGACGCACTTCTACTACATTTTTCTAAAATGCTAGAGGAGGGCTTTATACACCCAGAACACAAGGCGTTAATTCGTGTAGCTACAACGGCAGAAGAAGTTTTAACAATGATAAAATAAGAAAAAAAGCATAATTGAGCATAAGAATAGTAAAAATACAAATTTATAGTATTTTTAAGATGCTATTAGATATATTATAATATATAACAATGCATTTTTTAAAAAGAAGAAAGTAAATTAGAGATAACGCTAGTAAAATAGAGTGATAGAGGTGGATGTTATGCAAAAAAATGATACACAAGTCACAGATGATTTAGTTGTTCAAGCAATTGAGCGTAATATAGCGATTATCCGATTTGATATGAACCGAAAAGTTGCTTATGTAAATGAGCTTTTTGCGAAAACAATGGGCTTTACAGTAGAAAAAATGATGGGGAAAGACCATAAGGAATTTTGTTTTCCTAATTACGTAAAGAGTCCTGAATACGAGAGGTTTTGGCGTAATTTAGCAGCAGGTAAGAGCTATCAAGATAAAGTAGAACGAATGGATGCTCAAGGAAATAGTATTTGGCTAGAGGCTACTTATATGCCAGTATTTGATAGTCATTCAAGAAAAGTGATTGGTGTATCCAAAATAGCAACAAATATTACGGAACGTCAAAATACCATTGTCAATGTAGCAGATCAGTTAAAGCAAATGTCCACTAAGCTGTATAGTCGTTCAGAGGCAGGTATTAAAAATAGTGAAAATTTACTTGAAACAATTCAACAAGTTTCAAAAGAATCCTCGGAAAATGTTAAAAACTTAGATCAATTGCAAAATCAAGCAGAATCCATTAAAGGCATTGTCAAAACAATTCAAGGTATTGCCTCCCAAACAAACTTACTTGCTTTAAATGCAGCTATTGAAGCCGCAAGAGCTGGAGAGTATGGCAGAGGTTTTGATGTTGTCGCCAAAGAGGTGCGAAAACTGTCCGTAAGAGTAGAGCAATCGATTTCAGAGGTGAAAGAAAATGTGGAAGGGATTGTACGCGAGATAGGGCAAGTAACAGAAAGCATCACGCGAATTTCTGAAGAAATTGAAAAAACGAATGGGCAGATTACTGTGACGACGAGTGATTTTGCTGAAATCGCTTCTGCAGCAGAGGCATTAGATGAACGGTCTAAGCAATTTATTGAAATAATTTAAAAGATGCCTGAGGCAAATAGTCATGACGTGAACATTTGCCTCAGGTTTTTTATATTGCTATAAAAAACAATCGAATAGTTACTACCGTTTTTAAAAATATACTTTACTAAATTTTCTGAATTATATTGAAATAGTAGATGTGTTTTATTTACAATAATTGTGTAAGGTATTCATAAATCATAATAGGGGTGTTATGTATGACAAAAGTGGAAATAAGTTTTAAACATTTACCAACGACAGCAATTTCAGATGCAACTGGGGGACATACAAATTTACGCAGTGACATTAAACCGTTAGCAGACCATTTTAAAATAGCAGGGCGAGCGGTAACCGTCCGTTTACCTGATGGCGAAAATGGGGCTGTACTTGAAGCAATTCGAGGAGCTAGCGAGGGTGATATTTTGGTCATTGATGCAAAGGGTAATAGAAATCGTGCTGTCGCAGGAGATTTTGTTATTTCTTTAGCAAAGGGTATGGGTGTACAGGGCTTTGTAGTAGACGGGGTTATTCGTGATATTGCCGCGATTCGAGAACTAGATTTCCCTGTATTTTCACTTGGGACAACCGTAGCAGCGGGCAATAAAAATGGCGGTGGTAAAGTGAATGTGCCAATCGCTATTGGCGGTGTAACAGTACAACCAGGTGATTATATTATTGGAGATGTAGATGGCGTTATTGTCGTGCCTCAAGAAGATGCAGAGCGTATTGTTGCAGCCGCTGAGGCGAAAGTCCAAAAGGATGAAGTGCGCGCACAAGAAGCCCATGTCAATGGCAAAGCGTCTATTATTGCTTATTTAGATAAAGTACTGACAAAATAAAAAAATGCCTCACGATGTCATAAGCCATCGTGAGGCATTTTTTATGAATTTATGCTAAATTTTCATTTTCTTTAAAGTAGTTTTTCATTTTTTCTTTATCGAAGCGGCCTTCCCATTTCGCCATTACTAATGAAGCTAGTGAGTTTCCGATTACGTTAACTACTGTTCGTCCCATATCAAGGATACGGTCGATACCAGCAATAAATGCTAAACCTTCGATTGGAATACCAACAGTACCTAAAGTGGCAAGTAATACAACGAATGATACGCCTGGTACACCGGCAATCCCTTTAGAAGTAACCATTAATACAAGCATTAATGTAATTTGTTCCCCGATGCTTAAGTGAATACCATACATTTGGGCAATGAATAATGCGGCAATTGCTTGATACAATGTTGAACCATCTAAGTTAAAAGAATAACCTGTTGGAATAACAAAGGAAACAATATCTTTTGGTGCACCTAATTTCTCCATTTTCAACATCACTCGTGGTAATACAGCTTCCGAGCTAGCAGTGGAGAAGGCTAAAATTAACTCATCTTTTAACACTCTGATTAAGTAAAAAATGTTGACACCGGCAAATTTTGCAACAAGGCCAAGAATGACAAAGATGAAGAAGAACATTGTGACATATACAAGTATTGCAAGCTTACCTAAAGGTATGAGGGAAGCGAACCCATATTTGGAAACGGTTACACCAATTAAACCAAATACCCCAATTGGAGCGAATTTCATCACAAGGTTCGTTACCCAGAACATAGCATCTGCTACACCTTGGAAGAAGTCCAATACAGGTTTACCTCGTTCTCCAATTGCAGCTACCCCTAAACCAAAAATAACAGAGAAGAAGATGATGGCAAGCATATTGCCCTCAGCCATTGATTGAATAATATTTGTCGGTACAATGCCTACAATAATATCAAATGGACCTTCATGCTGTACTTCTTCAGTTGTTGAAACGTATTTTGAAATATCCCCTTGCGAAAGTTCGTTCATATTGATGCCAGCACCTGGATGGAACAGGTTTGCTGAAAGCAATCCAACAACAATCGCTACTGTTGTAATGATTTCAAAGTAAATAAGCGTTTTTCCGCCTAATCTTCCGAGCTGTTTCATGTCTCCAGTTCCAGCAACACCAACAATTAAAGTCGAAATGATAATAGGTACTACAATCATCTTAATTAGATGTAGGAAGATATCTCCTAATGGTTGTAAATATGTTTCAACTTTGGGGTTACCATAAAAGATACCACCAACAATTATCCCTAAAATCAAACCGATTAAAATTTGAGCGGCTAAACTGATTTTAAATTTCTTTTTCAAAATCTTAATTCCTCCCCTATATTAAAATTTTTAGGACACGCCTTACTTTAATAATACGGAGGACTTATGAAATCCGACAAAATCCGAGAAAATTAATTTACTTTTGTTAAAATGTCTGAATATAACACCTGAATAAACTTCTTAATATTGACCTTTGCTTTGCGATTCCCATGGTCTTCGATTTGCGTCATAAGCTGACGAATCTCTTTAAAGTCAAAGTATCGAGGAGCATAATATTCAAATTCAGAGTTTGTATAATCAACGACGCCTAAATTGGCGAGATTTATCATGGCAGCTAAAATCGTTCGACGTACCCGCTGTTCAATTGCTTTACTCTCTTTTAATATTTCATCAGGAGTTGACTTTGTGACAGCTGCAATTTCCTCATAAAGCTCTTTTAATGGAGGAAGTGGCGCAATTTTGTGCTGATGAGCTAGCAATGTTTCAATAATTGCTATAATATCCTCACTTCCAATTTCACCGACAATCCCCATATCATTTAAGATGGATTGGATATGGTCTCGCGATGTGGCTTTATTGTTTATTTGCTCACTTAAATCAATGTTCGTTAGTGATTGTCGAATAACTAATAGGGAATTTTTTAGGCGAAATTGTTCCGTTGTTTTGCGTAAAACATTTTCAACCTCAATACGGTTAATGGGTTTATGAATAAAGAAATCTATCCCTTGTTCATAGGCCTCACCGACCATTTCCTTATTAACAACTTGTGAAATCATAATAAACTGTCCTTCAAATCGATTCTGAAGAAGATGCTCCACCGTTGCTATACCATCTAGCTTAGGCATAAGTAAGTCGATTAGTACAAATTCAGGTTGTGTCATTAATATTTGTGGAATGGCATCCACCCCATTACGTGCTTCGCCGATTACTGTACCTAAACCACTATCTTCAATAATTTGTTTTAGCATCACGCGGCTTGCACGATCATCATCTACAATAAAATACCTCATTTAAGTCTCTCCCGTTAGAATAGTTTGCGTAGGAATTATAATTTTAAACACCGTTTTGTAGTTATTTGATTCAACTGAAATGGAGCCATTTAATTTAGAAATTAATTCAGCGACATGTGATAGTCCAATTCCTGTAGCTGCTACACCTTCAACATTATATTTCGTCGTATAGCCAGGTTCAAAAATAATAGAAAGGTCACTTTCGGAGATGCCTTTTCCATCATCACTTACTGTTATTACAGTATCAACCTCCTGCTGTTGAATATCAATAGATATGATACCTTGCTTTTCAATTGCTTCAATGGCATTAGCAGTTAAATTATTTAATAGTGCCAGCAAGGCAATATGCTCATTCGTTAAAAAATCAGTATCTAAACTTATATTAAACTGGATGTCTTTACCGAGTAACTCACTGTATTTGCGATTGCCGTCTTCTATATAATGTAATAATTCTGATAATCGTAATGAGCCGAAGCTCTTGTCCCCAACAATTTTAGATATCCCCGCATAAATTCGCTGAGAATCTTTTTTGACTTCATGAATTTCCTGGGCAATATGAAGTGCTTGTATACTTTCTGAACGATTGCCTTGTGCTTTTAATTGTCTATACAAATCAAACCCATTGGCAGTAATCGTTTCAATATGGTTCATAGATTTTTTTAAATAGAGCGTCTCTACATATAAATCTGAACCAATCGTCAGCATTTCCTGCACGCGTTTTTTTTGCTCTGCAATGACAATAGAGCTATAAATGCCAACAACAAAAAAACTACGTAACAGGGCAACGGCTAATAGGATGAGTAGGTCATGAATAAATAAAATTGTATAAGATTGGACAAGGAAACGTAGCAATTGTTCCGCTAAATTACTAATAACCTCGCTGAAGGCAACTAGTAATCCTAACTTTAATGGCTTTTCACGATATTGATGAATATTTAAAAGCTGTAGGCATATTGCAAACAATAAATAAAATGTCCCAGCAGGTAAGTGATTATAAATACCATCTATTAAAGATGTATTATGCGTATAGTAACTAATAGCGATTCGTAAAGTGGTCGTTACAATGCTGGTTACAATGCCGGCTAAAATAATTGGTGTCGGTCTAAGTAAGGTGCATAAAAAGAATATAATTGTCCCGAGACCAAAGCGAAAAGAAGTATTGGCGAAAGGAATGATTTTAATTTCACTACCGATAGCCGTTAATAAAGCGATGGATATAATCCACGTGAGGGAACTACGAGAAATAAAGGCTTTGGAATACATATTAAATATCCTTCCTAAAGTATTTAAGAGCAAGATTGCTAATAAAAAAATACCACAACCGAATCGGAAGTGGTATTTAATAAGTATGACATACAATTTTTTAAGCAAAAAAAAACGGCTACATCGTGTAGTCGGATTTAAAAAAACTGGAGGAGGTAGAGGGATTCGAACCCCCGCGCGGTGTTACCCGCCTGTCGGTTTTCAAGACCGATCCCTTCAGCCAGACTTGGGTATACCTCCATACTATATTGCTTTGATGTCTTATCGACAAGAACTAATTTATCATGATTTTATTTTGACGTCAACATCTTTTTGAAAAAATATTAGGTTTTTAAAAATTAATTTTTATTCATTAGGAATGTACTTAAATAATTTGTGCAATTCGTTGCAATTTATACAAACTGAAAGTATACTAGTTATTGCCGTGCTAGGTGGGAAGGTAGCGGTGTCCTGTAACTCGCAATCCGCTCTAGCGAGACTGAATTCCTTTTTCGAGGCTGTCCGTATTGTTTGGTCTGCCTTTTGCACGTAGTGTTGACGATTGGGTCCTGCGCAATGGATACCCATGAACCATGTCAGGTCCGGAAGGAAGCAGCATTAAGTGGTCTTATTCATGTGCCGCGGGGTTGCCTAATCTGAGCTAACGACAAGAGTAACGCTTATGTGCGGCTGTCGAAGAAAGGTGCACGGCATTAAATTGCCAATTTAAACGCATTCGTCTACTGTAGGCGAGTGCGTTTTTTTATATTATAAAATAGGACACGGTTTTATAAACAAGGCTGCCGATGCTATAATGGTTTTATTAATATTGAAAAAGAAGGGGAGAGGAAATCATTGACGTATCAAGCATTTTATCGTGTGTATAGACCACAATCTTTCCGAGAAATGTCAGGTCAAGCGCATGTCAAAAGAACGCTGCAAAATGCTCTCCTAGCGAATAAAACAACTCATGCTTACTTGTTTTCCGGACCTCGGGGTACAGGGAAAACAAGTACAGCTAAAATTTTTGCTAAGGCTTTAAACTGCGAGCATGCTCCAGCAAGCGAACCTTGTAATGAGTGTGCAACTTGTTTAAGCATTACAGATGGTTCTCATCCTGATGTTATTGAATTTGATGCGGCTTCTAATTCACGTGTTGAAGAAATACGGGACATTATTGAAAAGGTACGTTTTGCTCCAGCCAGTAGTAGGTTTAAAGTGTACATTATTGATGAAGTGCATATGCTGTCTACAAGTGCCTTCAATGCGCTTTTAAAAACGCTAGAAGAACCACCACCACACGCTGTATTTATTTTAGCAACAACAGAACCTCATAAATTACCTGCAACGATTATTTCACGTTGTCAACGTTTTGATTTCAAGCGACTTTCAACTAACGATATAATCGAGCGCATGAAGGTCGTACTAGAAGATATTGAACTCCCATTTGAAGAACAAGGACTAAAAGTGATTGCGCAGTCAGCAGCAGGCGGTATGCGTGATGCATTGAGCTTGTTGGACCAAGTTGTATCCTTTAGCGGTGAAATGTTGAAACTAGAGGATGCTCTACTAGTCACAGGTTCAATTAGTCAGGATGTTTTCTATGATTTAGCTGAAGCTTTAAAGGTCAAAGATGTGGCACAAATGCTTGCCCTGTTAGAGCAGCTAATCGCAGATGGGAAGGATCCGTTGCGCTTATCAGAGGATTTAATCACATTTTTCCGCGATTTACTTCTTCTACAAACAAGTGAGAATTTAGCTGAACTATTAGAGTTAGTATCACCTGAGGAGCGCGTATTTGCATTGGCGCATGACTTTGCTCCAGATATGCTTTACGGCTACATCGACATTTTAGCGAAAACACAACAAGAAATGCGTTTCTCGCACCATACGAAAATCTATTTGGAAACAGCATTGCTAAAAATGACACAGTTTTCGGGTGGCGTAGTCAATCAAACTGCCCCATCAAGTGAAGCGGTAATGAGTCCAGAACTTGCGCAAAAAATCATTGCGCTTGAGCAAATGGTGCAACAATTATCCTTACAATTACAAAATGGTGCGCCGTCGCAAGCAGCTCAGGTTGCCAAAGAACAACGTCCGCGTGCAAAAAGTCCAAATGGTTATAAAGCGCCTACTGGTCGTATCCAAGAAGTGCTAAAGGATGCGACAAAGCAAGATGTACAGCGCGTAAAGGCTGTATGGGCGCAGGCGTTAAATCAATTGCAAAAGTCACAATCCGCTCTTTTAGCAGAAGCTGAACCTGTTGCGGCATCTTCGAGTGCTTTTGTGTTAAAATTCAAGTATGATATTCATTGTCAAATGGTCGCTGATAATCAAATGCTAAAAGCTCAATTCACACAACTTATTGCAGGTCAAACAGGCACAATGTATGAAATGCTTTGTACGCCAGAAGAAACATGGTTAAAGTTGCGTGAAGAGTTCATTCGTGATCACGGATTACAACAAAAGAAAGCAACACTAGCTAACGATGATCCGAATGTTGAATTATTGGAACCACCACCGGCAGAAATGCCAGAAGAACCTTTTATCGATGATGCGCAGCCGCTGGCATCACAAGATCCATTAGTGACGGAAGCGGAAAAGCTGTTCGGTAAGGATTTTATTGAAATTATTGAAGACTGATTACTTAGGAGGAATAGGTTATGCGTGGAATGGGAAATATGCAAGGCATGATGAAAAAAATGCAAAAAATGCAAAAAGAAATGATGGAAGCTCAAGAAGCTTTAAATGCTGAACAATTTGAAGGTGTTGCTGGCGGCGGTATGGTGAAAGTAACAGTTACAGGTCAACGTGAAGTAGTAGAAGTGAATCTTGATACTTCAGTAGTAGATCCTGACGATATTGAAATGTTACAAGATTTAATTGTTGTTGCAACGAATGAAGCACTTAAAAAAGTAGAAGAAAAAACAAATGCAACAATGGGTAAATTTACGCAAGGCATGAACCTTCCATTCTAGGAGGTAACAATATGTATTACCCAGAACCAATATCAAAATTAATCGATAGTTTTATGAAATTGCCAGGTATCGGGCCAAAAACCGCGGCCCGACTGGCGTTTTTTGTGTTAACAATGAAAGAAGATGACGTTCTTTCTTTTTCCAAAGCTTTAATAGATGCAAAACGTAATTTAAGTTATTGCTCTGTTTGTGGCAATATTACCGATGTAGACCCATGTCATATTTGTACCGATAAACAACGCGATGCCTCAGTAATTTGCGTTGTACAAGATACAAAGGACGTTATTGCAATGGAAAAAATGCGTGATTACCATGGTAAGTACCATGTGTTACAGGGGGCTATTTCACCAATGGATGGTATCGGTCCGGAGGATATTAATGTAGCCTCATTGTTAGTACGCTTACAAGATGAAACTGTGCAGGAGCTTATTTTAGCAACAAATTCTACTATTGAAGGTGAAGCGACGGCTATGTACATCTCTCGTCTTGTTAAACCATCTGGCATCCGCACAACACGCATTGCGCACGGATTACCAGTAGGTGGAGATTTAGAATATGCTGATGAAGTAACGTTATCGAAGGCAATGGAAGGCCGCCGAGAGTTATGAGTGAGGGATTGAAATGTTCTTCCGCAATAAAGGAAAGCTAAAAAGAGAATTTGACGAAAAGCTTGTTAATCTTATTAAACAAACAAAAGAAGATTTACAACAAGCAAAATTGATTGAAGAATTATTAAATGATTATGATTTAGAAGTTATTGCACAGCGAAAAGCAGCAGAGAGTATTCACTTTTATTTATTTAAAGAAGCTAGAATTCGACGAGTACTAATAAAATAATGATTGTAGAGTTATAGATGTGCTATAGGAATCATAAAATTACATAATTATGATCGAAGGGGGCAATCATATGCCGTGGACTGTAATTGTGAGTATTTGTGTTCCTGTAGCGCTTCTTTTTCTTTATATAGTAGGAAGACACATTAAATTGGGTAAAGTAATAGAAGGACTATCAGTATTTTGGTTCCGATTTGCATTTGCATTTTTATTATTATTCATTATTCATTTAGGTGTTGGTTATAGCGGTTATAATGTACCAATTAATCTGTTTTCCGTTTTCACAATTGCATTGTTGGGCATTCCAGGTGTACTAGGAATCACTTTTTTAATATTATTTTTATAAAAGACTTGCAAACTATAAATATTATGATATAGTAATAAGAGTCGTTAAGATAACAACTGAAACAACTTATATAAAACAAAAAACAATTTAAAATAAACTGTTGACATCGATTTGAAAAGATGGTATTATATAAGAGTTGCTGAAACAAACGGCGACAAATTGAACCTTGAAAACTGAACAAGCAAAACGTAATCAATATAGTTTTTACTAGCTAACTTCGTTAGTGAACGAAACAAAATTTTGGACATCAAAATTGATGCCAGCAAAACAATTTGAGCTAATCAAATTTCTTTTATGGAGAGTTTGATCCTGGCTCAGGACGAACGCTGGCGGCGTGCCTAATACATGCAAGTCGAGCGAACAGAGAAGGAGCTTGCTCCTTTGACGTTAGCGGCGGACGGGTGAGTAACACGTGGGCAACCTACCTTATAGTTTGGGATAACTCCGGGAAACCGGGGCTAATACCGAATAATCTATTGTCCCTCATGGGACAATACTGAAAGACGGTTTCGGCTGTCGCTATAGGATGGGCCCGCGGCGCATTAGCTAGTTGGTGAGGTAACGGCTCACCAAGGCGACGATGCGTAGCCGACCTGAGAGGGTGATCGGCCACACTGGGACTGAGACACGGCCCAGACTCCTACGGGAGGCAGCAGTAGGGAATCTTCCACAATGGGCGAAAGCCTGATGGAGCAACGCCGCGTGAGTGAAGAAGGATTTCGGTTCGTAAAACTCTGTTGTAAGGGAAGAACAAGTACAGTAGTAACTGGCTGTACCTTGACGGTACCTTATTAGAAAGCCACGGCTAACTACGTGCCAGCAGCCGCGGTAATACGTAGGTGGCAAGCGTTGTCCGGAATTATTGGGCGTAAAGCGCGCGCAGGTGGTTTCTTAAGTCTGATGTGAAAGCCCACGGCTCAACCGTGGAGGGTCATTGGAAACTGGGAGACTTGAGTGCAGAAGAGGATAGTGGAATTCCAAGTGTAGCGGTGAAATGCGTAGAGATTTGGAGGAACACCAGTGGCGAAGGCGACTATCTGGTCTGTAACTGACACTGAGGCGCGAAAGCGTGGGGAGCAAACAGGATTAGATACCCTGGTAGTCCACGCCGTAAACGATGAGTGCTAAGTGTTAGGGGGTTTCCGCCCCTTAGTGCTGCAGCTAACGCATTAAGCACTCCGCCTGGGGAGTACGGTCGCAAGACTGAAACTCAAAGGAATTGACGGGGGCCCGCACAAGCGGTGGAGCATGTGGTTTAATTCGAAGCAACGCGAAGAACCTTACCAGGTCTTGACATCCCGTTGACCACTGTAGAGATATGGTTTTCCCTTCGGGGACAACGGTGACAGGTGGTGCATGGTTGTCGTCAGCTCGTGTCGTGAGATGTTGGGTTAAGTCCCGCAACGAGCGCAACCCTTGATCTTAGTTGCCATCATTTAGTTGGGCACTCTAAGGTGACTGCCGGTGACAAACCGGAGGAAGGTGGGGATGACGTCAAATCATCATGCCCCTTATGACCTGGGCTACACACGTGCTACAATGGACGATACAAACGGTTGCCAACTCGCGAGAGGGAGCTAATCCGATAAAGTCGTTCTCAGTTCGGATTGTAGGCTGCAACTCGCCTACATGAAGCCGGAATCGCTAGTAATCGCGGATCAGCATGCCGCGGTGAATACGTTCCCGGGCCTTGTACACACCGCCCGTCACACCACGAGAGTTTGTAACACCCGAAGTCGGTGAGGTAACCTTTTGGAGCCAGCCGCCGAAGGTGGGATAGATGATTGGGGTGAAGTCGTAACAAGGTAGCCGTATCGGAAGGTGCGGCTGGATCACCTCCTTTCTAAGGATATTTTCGGAATACAAACCTTGGGTTTGTAAGATTACGTTTTGCGTTCAGTTTTGAAGGTTCATCATTACGATGAAATACTTCAAAACTGTGCTCCTGTCGCTACGCTTTCGTCGCAAATTTGCGAAGAAGTAGAAACAGGTAGTGAATTTGTTCTTTGAAAACTGGATAAAACGACATTGAAATTGTAACAAACACATTTATTTTTTTAAGTTTTTTATAGGCTTAATAACAAATGAAGGTTTCGAGATACGAGTAAGACAAGGAAGCGATTGAGTGAGAGAAGGAGCGTACCTCTGTACGTGACTGACCGAACGAATGAAGCTGACGCTGGATTACGATGTATATCGGAAGCTGCAGGTTAAGTTATTAAGGGCGCACGGCGAATGCCTTGGCACTAGGAGCCGAAGAAGGACGGCACTAACACCGATATGCTTCGGGGAGCTGTAAGTGAGCTTTGATCCGGAGATTTCCGAATGGGGGAACCCACTACGTTTAATCGCGTAGTATCTTGACGTGAATACATAGCGTCTTGAAGGCAGACCCAGGGAACTGAAACATCTAAGTACCTGGAGGAAGAGAAAGAAAAATCGATTCCCTGAGTAGCGGCGAGCGAAACGGGAAGAGCCCAAACCAAGAGGCTTGCCTCTTGGGGTTGTAGGACACTCTATACGGAGTTACAAAGGAATGAGTTAGATGAAGCGACTTGGAAAGGTCCGCCAGAGCAGGTAAAAGCCCTGTAGTCGAAAGTTTATTCCCTCCAGAGTGGATCCTGAGTACGGCGGAACACGTGAAATTCCGTCGGAATCCGGGAGGACCATCTCCCAAGGCTAAATACTACCTAGTGACCGATAGTGAACCAGTACCGTGAGGGAAAGGTGAAAAGCACCCCGGGAGGGGAGTGAAAGAGATCCTGAAACCGTGTGCCTACAAGTAGTTAGAGCCCGTTAATGGGTGATAGCGTGCCTTTTGTAGAATGAACCGGCGAGTTACGATTACGTGCGAGGTTAAGCTTTAGAAGGCGGAGCCGCAGCGAAAGCGAGTCTGAATAGGGCGAATTAGTACGTGGTCGTAGACCCGAAACCAGGTGATCTACCCATGTCCAGGGTGAAGGTGAGGTAACACTTACTGGAGGCCCGAACCCACGCACGTTGAAAAGTGCGGGGATGAGGTGTGGGTAGCGGAGAAATTCCAATCGAACTTGGAGATAGCTGGTTCTCTCCGAAATAGCTTTAGGGCTAGCCTCGTGATGAGAATACTGGAGGTAGAGCACTGTTTGGACTAGGGGGCCATCCCGGTTTACCGAATTCAGACAAACTCCGAATGCCAGATATTTATACACGGGAGTCAGACTGCGAGTGATAAGATCCGTAGTCAAAAGGGAAACAGCCCAGACCACCAGCTAAGGTCCCAAAGTAATCGTTAAGTGGAAAAGGATGTGGCGTTGCACAGACAACCAGGATGTTGGCTTAGAAGCAGCCATCATTTAAAGAGTGCGTAATAGCTCACTGGTCGAGTGACGCTGCGCCGAAAATGTATCGGGGCTAAACGATTCACCGAAGCTGTGGATTGACATCTACGATGTCAGTGGTAGGAGAGCGTTCTAAGTGCGTTGAAGTCAGACCGGAAGGACTGGTGGAGCGCTTAGAAGTGAGAATGCCGGTATGAGTAGCGAAAGACGGGTGAGAATCCCGTCCACCGTATGACTAAGGTTTCCTGAGGAAGGCTCGTCCGCTCAGGGTTAGTCGGGACCTAAGCCGAGGCCGATAGGCGTAGGCGATGGACAACAGGTTGATATTCCTGTACCACCTCCTCACCGTTTGAGAAATGGGGGGACGCAGTAGGATAGGGTAAGCGCGCCGTTGGTTGTGCGCGTCCAAGCAGTAAGGCGTGTGTGTAGGCAAATCCGCACACTGTAACGTTGAGCTGTGATGGCGAGTCCGTATGGACGAAGTTCCTGATTTCACACTGCCAAGAAAAGCCTCTATCGAGGTGAGAGGTGCCCGTACCGCAAACCGACACAGGTAGTCGAGGAGAGAATCCTAAGGTGTGCGAGAGAACTCTCGTTAAGGAACTCGGCAAAATGACCCCGTAACTTCGGGAGAAGGGGTGCTCTTGAGCGTGCAAGCGCATGAGAGCCGCAGTGAATAGGCCCAGGCGACTGTTTAGCAAAAACACAGGTCTCTGCAAAACCGTAAGGTGACGTATAGGGGCTGACGCCTGCCCGGTGCTGGAAGGTTAAGAGGAGTGGTTAGCGCAAGCGAAGCTGCGAATTGAAGCCCCAGTAAACGGCGGCCGTAACTATAACGGTCCTAAGGTAGCGAAATTCCTTGTCGGGTAAGTTCCGACCCGCACGAAAGGCGTAACGATCTGGGCACTGTCTCAACGAGAGACTCGGTGAAATTATAGTACCTGTGAAGATGCAGGTTACCCGCGACAGGACGGAAAGACCCCGTGGAGCTTTACTGTAGCCTGATATTGAATTTTGGTACAACTTGTACAGGATAGGTAGGAGCCAGAGATCTCGGAGCGCCAGCTTCGAAGGAGGCGTCGGTGGGATACTACCCTGGTTGTATTGAAATTCTAACCCATGCCCCTTAGCGGGGCAGGAGACAGTGTCAGGCGGACAGTTTGACTGGGGCGGTCGCCTCCTAAAAGGTAACGGAGGCGCCCAAAGGTTCCCTCAGAATGGTTGGAAATCATTCGTAGAGTGTAAAGGCACAAGGGAGCTTGACTGCGAGACCTACAAGTCGAGCAGGGTCGAAAGACGGGCTTAGTGATCCGGTGGTTCCGCATGGAAGGGCCATCGCTCAACGGATAAAAGCTACCCCGGGGATAACAGGCTTATCTCCCCCAAGAGTCCACATCGACGGGGAGGTTTGGCACCTCGATGTCGGCTCATCGCATCCTGGGGCTGTAGTCGGTCCCAAGGGTTGGGCTGTTCGCCCATTAAAGCGGTACGCGAGCTGGGTTCAGAACGTCGTGAGACAGTTCGGTCCCTATCCGTCGTGGGCGTAGGAAATTTGAGAGGAGCTGTCCTTAGTACGAGAGGACCGGGATGGACACACCGCTGGTGTACCAGTTGTCTTGCCAAAGGCATCGCTGGGTAGCTATGTGTGGACGGGATAAGTGCTGAAAGCATCTAAGCATGAAGCCCCCCTCAAGATGAGATTTCCCATTACGCAAGTAAGTAAGATCCCTCAAAGACGATGAGGTAGATAGGTTCGAGGTGGAAGTGTGGTGACACATGGAGCTGACGAATACTAATCGATCGAGGACTTAACCAAAAAGTTTGAAACATTCAATGAACCGTTTATCCAGTTTTGAAAGAACAATCTTTCAATTAAATACTGTCTAGTGATGATGGCAAAGAGGTCACACCCGTTCCCATACCGAACACGGAAGTTAAGCTCTTTAGCGCCGATGGTAGTTGGGGGCTTCCCCCTGTGAGAGTAGGACGTCGCTAGGCAACTTAAAAAGATCGAAGAGAAATCTTCGGTCTTTTTTTATTTAAAATCATAACGTTTTCAAATCGCTAGGGGAAAGTTAAATAATTTATAGAAATAAAAAAATGATACTATAGCCCATTGCTATCCATGTCATAATTAGTTGCAAGCCAAAAAAGTAGTAGATCTTATAATGTATCTCATAGTCCAGCTACTATAAACAACATATATATTGTTTTATAACCTGGGTGGCATCATATATCAATACAGTCAGTAAGAAATAGATAGTAAGTATTGCAAATGGTGAAAGTGATGAAAATAGAGATATTTAAAGAATTTGCTATATTGAGGAAGGCCATTCTTATTTAGGAAGTAAATATAATAGCTTTTTTGCATATTCCTATCATGCCAATTCTATAGTTAATTTATTGGCAATCATTGAATCAGTGTAGCAGTTAGAATGAAAATCAAATGCTGTTTTATAGTTAGTTTTGCGTTCTAAATCTTAAGCTATCCTATTTTGTAGGATAGCTTTTTTATCCTGCCATAATCCCGTATAATTAAAGAATATAATAAACGAAAAAAGGGTGTCTTGTTTTGCAAAAGAAAAAGCCAATTGTAGAAGGTTTAGAGCGTTTTCGACAACAACAAAATATATCCTTTCATGTACCGGGACATAAACATGGAGAATTATCACATTTACCACAGGCTTTTAAAGATGTTATGCGATACGACGTAACAGAGTTAACAGGACTGGATGACTTACACTATCCTGAAGAAATGGTTTTAGAGGCTGAAAATTTACTAGCTGAAACATATGGTGCGATGAAAAGCTTTTTTTTAGTAGGTGGCTCAACAGTTGGGAATTTAGCGATGATATATGCTACATGTAAAAGAGGCGATACAATCATTGTACAACGTAATGCTCATAAGTCTATTTTTCATGCAATTGAGCTTGTTGGAGCGAAGGCTGTTTATGTTTCTCCTCTTTGGGACGACCGAACATTAACTGCAACACATGTTTCCTATCACGATCTAAAGCAGGCTGTTAATGACTATCCAGATGCAAAGGCAGTTGTTTTAACGTATCCAACATATTACGGTATGACATCAAAAGAAATATCACAGCAAATAGCATATTGTCATGAAAAAAATATACCCGTTTTAGTAGATGAGGCGCATGGGGCTCATTTTAATGCTTGTTCTTTATTCCAGCCATCTGCTTTAACCTTCGGCGCCGATGTTGTTGTGCAGTCAGCACACAAAACATTGCCTGCTATGACAATGGCATCTTTTATGCATGTGAACTCACAATTAGTCAATGTTGATCGTATCCATCACTATTTACGCATGTTACAATCCAGCAGTCCATCTTATGTATTGTTAGCTTCTTTGGATGATGCACGCTATTATATACAGACATATATGGAGAGCGATGGTGCATATATAATAGAGAAAAAAAATCAATGGATTGATGCATTACGTTCAATCGGTTCGCTTGAAGTAATTGAGGTAGACGACCCTATAAAATTATTGCTTCGCGTTAAAGGTTATAGTGGCTATCAACTACAGGAAGCATTAGAAGCGAAGCATGTATATGCAGAGCTTGCCGATGCTCATCAGGTATTATTTGTACTGCCACTTTTAAAACAAGGGTATAGTTTTCCGTTTGCAGAGATTCGTGTACGTATAAAAGAGGCTGTAACAGCATTATTAAACACTGACAAAACAGAAATACAAACGGTTTCACACACTGCCTACAGTTTCGCAGCTATTACGGAACCAGCATATTCATTTGATGAAATTTCCAATATGAAGAAGGAATGGCTACCCTACATGCGGACAATGGGACGTACGGCTGCAAGTATGATTATTCCTTACCCTCCTGGCATCCCATTGCTCATTCCGGGAGAAAAAATTACGGTAGCTAAACTAAGTCAGTTGGAGGAATTACTTGCAACAGGCGCAACATTTCAAGGAAATCACAGGTTAGAGGAAAAAATGATCGAGGTCATTAAATAGTTGGAGGCAATAACAGCATGAATTGCAATTTATTTATTACATTTGAAGGTCCAGAAGGTGCCGGGAAAACAACCATCATTAAAAAAATAGCTGAACGATTAGCACAAGAAAATATAGATGTTTTAGCAACGAGAGAACCTGGAGGTATTGAAATCGCCGAAAAAATTCGAACAATCATTTTAAATCCGGAACACACAGCAATGGATGAACGGACGGAAGCATTATTGTACGCAGCAGCGAGAAGTCAGCATTACTTTGAAAAAGTAAGACCCGCTTTAGATGCTGGTAAGATGGTTATTTGTGATCGATTTATTGATTCATCGTTAGCTTACCAAGGATATGCGCGTGGCATTGGTGTAGATGAGGTACTCTCTATTAATGAGTTTGCTATAGGGAAAAAATTACCTGATTTAACTATCCTATTTGATATTTCACCAGAGGTTGGTTTAGCACGTATACACGCTCATGGAGATCGTGAAGTAAACCGCCTTGATGTTGAAAGTTTGGCCTTTCATCAAAAGGTGCGTGAAGGATATTTACAATTAGTAAAACGTTATCCAGAACGTATAAGAGTCGTTAATGCGGACCAAAGTATGGAGCATGTAGTTGAAGATGTATGGGCAATAGTGTATAAGGCAATGCAGTAAAAACATGAAGTTAACTACCATATTGTGATATAATGGTAACATCTGATGACCCATTTACTGCATCGGATAAAAGAAAACTTTACCTTATAAGTGCTAAGAAGAATGCAATATGCCTACTTTCATCTGATACGCGTACGAATAAAGTTAAATCGTCGCAAAGTTTTTTAACATGAACGTTGCTAGCGTCTTTTCTTTCAACGTATGGATTGAAATTGTTAGACGATGTTGCTGTTTTGAATAAATTCTATCAAGGCCAATTATATAAAGGGGTGAGTGCGAATGAAGTTAGTCGTAGCTGTTGTACAAGATCAGGATAGTAGCCGCTTATCAAATGCTTTAACGAAAAATCAGTTTCGCGCAACAAAATTAGCGAGTACAGGGGGTTTTTTACGCTCTGGTAATACGACATTTCTAATTGGAACAGAAGACTCTCTCATACCCAAAGTTTTAGATATTATCCGTGATAATTGTCGAGCACGTGAACAATTGGTTGCACCTGTATCACCATTAGGTGGTAATGCAGATTCCTATATCCCATATCCAGTGGAGGTAGAGGTAGGGGGCGCTACCGTCTTTGTTTTACCGATTGAACAATTTCACCACTTTTAACAGTATTTAATATTTAGTGAGCATTGCCAAACTGGCAGTAATAATTTACAACTATAGATGACATTGATAATAAAGCAATTGGGGGCGAATAAAGCTTGAAGATCAATCAAGATATACGTGTCGGGATCAATACTAATCGTAAGGAGCCTCTACAAAATAATAATCCAAATAACCGATTTGGTGATATGGTCGTCAAGCAAGGCTCCAAATTGCAAACCGAACAACTAACACGATTGTTGGGGGATATTTCAACTGCTGGTGACCGTGTGGCAAGGTCCCGTAATTTGCGAGAGCTTGCTCGTTTTAAAATGCTTGTGAAGCGTTTCTTACAGGAAACTGTCGAGCATGGTATGGAATTAAAACAATCGCATACGTGGAATCGCTTTGGTGAAGGAAGACGATTGAAAATTATTGAGACAATTGATACGCGTCTTGTGGAGCTTGCACAAGATATTTTAGATGAAGAAAAGGAAGCAATTGACCTTCTCGACAAAATCGGTGAGATTAAAGGTCTATTAATTAATTTATATATGTAAAACCCGTGTCTTGTTCACTTGTAGGCGCGGGCTTTTTTCAAATTTAATCAGTAGGATTTACTTCTTACTATCACAATGGGTAAAGCGTTCGTTTCTTCTACCAAAAATAAATTTCATGTACAAGTCCATAAGGCTTTATAGATATAGGAAGGAATATAATAAAAATGGCGAAGAATGTTGAAGAGCTTTTCACACTACAGCCAGTCGTAATGAAGCAGCTTCAAACGATTTTTGACAAAGATAGATTAGCCCATGCATACATTTTTGATGGCGAAAAAGGAACAGGGAAAGTGGATATTATGCATTTTTTTGTAAAATTAATGCTATGTGAACACCCACATGAAAATGTTCCATGTGAAACATGTCGAAATTGCAGACGAGTTGAGTCGGGAAATCATCCGAATATTCACGAAATCTATCCGGAAGGTCAATTTATTAAAATTGATCAAATACGTGATCTTATTTCTGAAATGAAAATGATGGGTATTGAGCAAGGACGTAAAATATACGTACTTCATCATGCAGATCGTTTAAATATCGCATCTGCTAATATGATATTAAAATTTTTAGAGGAACCCGATGGAGAAGTTACGGCTATTTTGTTAACAGAGCAGATGCAATCAATATTGCCTACGATTCGTTCGCGCTGTCAGCATATTAAGTTTCAAAAAATGCCGCGTCAATTGTTGTTAAAGCATTTGCAAGAAAATGACGTTCCCCACTCCATGGCTTCTACGGTTAGCATGATGACGAACGAGCTCGAAACCGCTATTTTTTTAGCAAAAGATGAGCAGTTTGCACAGGCTCGAAAAACAGTGTTAAAATTAGTAGAGGCAATTCGCCAAAATGTACATGAAGCCATGATAGTTGTACATGAGGAATGGTTGCCACTATTTAAGGAAAAAAGCGAAATGGAGCAAGCATTGAATTTACTACTATTTGCTTACCGTGATATAGTGTCAATAAAAGCTAATCCCGAAGCAGCTTGTACTTATCCAGACATGTTACAGACGTTTAAAGAAGCTGCGTTACATTCGACTTTTGAACGCCTATCTAGTCAAATGGAGTCCATTTTACAGGCGCGTGCATCTTTACAGCGTAACATGAATAGGACGTTAATGATGGAGCAGCTAATGCTAAATCTGCAGGAGGGATATACATTTGTATAATGTAGTAGGAATCCGCTTTAAAAAGGCGGGTAAAATATATTATTTCGATCCAGCATCATTTCTACTAGAGGACAGTCAATATGTCATTGTAGAGACAGCTCGTGGTGTAGAATACGGTAAAGTGGTTGTCCCTCAAAAAGTAGTAGGGGAAAATGATGTCGTATTGCCACTTAAACAAGTACTACGACCAGCAGATGAACGTGATCGTATTCAAGTTGAAGAAAATGCGATTGAGTCAAAACGTGCATTTGAGCTAGCAAATGCAAAAATTATAGAACATAAACTAGAGATGAAACTTGTTGATGTTGAATATACATTTGATCGCAATAAAATTATCTTTTACTTTACGGCAGAAGGTCGTGTTGACTTCAGGGACTTAGTAAAAGATTTAGCATCTGTTTTTAGAACCCGTATCGAGCTCCGCCAAATTGGTGTGCGAGATGAAGCAAAATTATTAGGTGGTATTGGTCCTTGTGGCCGAATGCTATGCTGTTCAACATTTTTAGGTGATTTTGATCCGGTGTCTATTAAAATGGCAAAAGATCAGAATTTATCTTTAAACCCATCTAAAATATCTGGGTTATGTGGTCGTTTAATGTGCTGCTTGAAGTATGAAAACGATGAATACGAAGAAGCAAAAGAGGGTATGCCAGATATTGGTGAAATGACAATGACACCAGATGGCCGTGGGAGAGTTGTTGGTTTAAATGTGCTAGAAAGACTTATTCAAGTATATTTACAGGAGCAAGAGCGCACGGTTGAGTATACGCTCGAAGAACTGCTAGCATGCGAAAAAAATCTTATATAAGATAGAGAATTTAACGAGGTGGCTTGGGTGAAGGACCGTAATTTCTTAGATACCGTTATGGAGTTCGAACAACAGCTCGAAGCAATGCAGGCGCAATTTGGTGCATTGAAGCAATTTGTAGCGTTAATGATGGAAGAACATAAGGCACTCGAAACAGAAAATCATCACCTTCGTACACGTCTAGAAGAACTACTTTCTAAAGAGAACACCGTACAGGCTACAGATGAGAAGAAAGAGAATCCATTAGATATTGGCGAGGGATATGATAACTTAGCACGTCTATACCAAGAGGGCTTCCACGTTTGTCATGTTCATTTTGGAAGTTCACGTAAAGGTGAAGATTGTCTGTTTTGTCTATCATTTTTAAATAAGCAAAATGTGTAATAGAAGACTGATTCCCGCTTCGGTGGTATCAGTCTTTTGTTTTGTATAGTAGGAGGAAGGCTCATGGAAAATTGGTTGAAGGATGATGAAAGATTAGATTATTTGTTGGCAGAGAATTTACGTATTATTCAAAGCCCATCTGTCTTTTCTTTCTCATTGGATGCAGTGTTACTTTCGAAATTTGTCAATGTACCTTATCATAAAGGGGAAATAGTTGATTTATGCTCAGGTAATGGTGTTATTCCGTTATTTTTAAGTGCTAGAACGAAAGGACATATTACGGGTGTAGAATTACAGCCTCGTTTATTTGACATGGCAGAGCGAAGTATTCGGTATAATAACTTAGCGCAACAAATCAATATGGTACTTGGTGATGTAAAGGAAATTCCATCTCAATTAGGAATAGAAAAATATGATGTAGTGACTTGTAATCCGCCATATTTTTTAGCACATGAAGCAAGTGATAAAAATTTATCTGAACATTACGCGATCGCTCGACATGAGTTACATTTAACGCTCGATGAAGCGGTGCAATCCGCAAGTAGATTATTAAAACAAGGTGGAAAAGCAGCATTTGTACATCGCCCTGGTCGCTTATTAGATATTGTCACAGCTATGCGAGCAAATCGATTAGAACCAAAACGAATGCAACTGATTTATCCGAAAGCAGGGAAGGAAGCCAATACTTTATTAATCGAAGCAATAAAGGATGGTAAACCAGATTTGAAAATATTACCCCCACTGTATGTCTACGATTCAAATAATGAATATACAGCTGAAGTGAGAGCAATGCTTTATGGACAAAACGAATAGTCATTTCTTCTATGTGTTAGAATGTGCGGACAAGTCATATTATGCAGGATATACAACTAATGTAGAAAAGCGTGTTGCCGCACATAATGCAGGGAAAGGTGCCAAATATACACGGGCTAGAGGGCCGGTTGAATGTATTTATGTCGAAGCTTTCGACACAAAACAAGAAGCGATGCGGGCAGAATATGCTTTTAAGCAGTTAACACGGGCGCAAAAAACGAACTATATAGGGAGGGGTAAATCGTGAAATCACAAAAAAGTACGATGCAGGATCATCAAGGACATTTATATCTTGTCGCAACACCCATTGGCAATTTAGAGGATATGAGTGTACGTGCACTACGAATTTTAAAGGAAGCGGATGTAATCGCTGCTGAAGATACACGGAATACAAAGAAGCTATGCAACTATTTTGACATTGAAACACCACTTGTAAGTTATCACGAACATAATATTGATGCCGGGGGAGAGAAGCTACTTAGCTTTTTACGTCAAGGAAAGACGGTGGCATTAGTAAGTGATGCTGGTTTACCTTGTATTTCGGACCCAGGGGCAGATATTGTTAGTAAGGCAATTGCCGAAGGAATAGCTGTAGTACCAATACCAGGTGCGAATGCCGCAATTTCTGCTTTAATTGCTTCTGGTTTAACACCACAACCCTTTTTCTTTTACGGGTTTTTAAATCGTGGAAAAAAAGAGAGACGACAACAATTAGAGCAATTAAAAAAAAGACAAGAAACCATCTTATTTTACGAGGCTCCCCATCGTTTAAAAGAAACACTAAAGGATATGGAATTAATTCTTGGTAACCGTCGTATTGTGCTTGCGCGTGAACTGACAAAAAAATTCGAAGAGTTTCTTCGTGGTACTATAACAGAAGCGGTGGAATGGTCTCAAACTGAAGAAATCCGCGGAGAGTTTTGTATTGTATTGGAAGGAAATCAAAATGCAGAAGACGATATGCAAGAAGATGCCTATTGGATTGCCATGAATGTAGTGGAACATGTTGATTATATTATTGCCGAATCAGGCGTTACTTCTAAGGAAGCAATAAAAGAAGTTGCAAAACTGCGCCAAGTAGCGAAGCGTGATATTTATAACGAATACCATAGTGAGTGAGTAGTAAAGATTGTCTCCATAGAGGCAATCTTTTTTTGTTATGAAAATACAATATTCGCCAATTTATTACGATTGAGAGTGATTATCTCTATTAAAACGTTCATGTTTAAATTGATAATAATTGTAAAAACGGGTAATCTTAATAAAAGAGGTCTGACATGGACATTATATGGGAAGTATATATAAAACTTTGCCATTATAAAAAGAAATTTTTATCAAATAATAAAAACACCTAAACCGCTGTTGTCGATTTAGGTGCAGGAATGGGTTTATTTTTTTAAGCTAGATTGGATTTCTTTCATTAACATTTCTGCGCCTTCAGGGCTTAAAATTAATTTGCCTCCAACTAGACGGAAGTTATCATCAGAAACTTCACCAGTAACAGCACAAGTCATGTTAGGCATATATTTTTTTAGAATGATTTTGTCATCATCTACGTAGATTTCTAAAGCGTCTTTTTCAGCGATACCTAATGTACGACGAAGTTCGATTGGAATTACCACACGACCTAATTCATCGACTTTACGAACAATACCTGTTGATTTCATAATTATTTTTCCTCCTATAAGTGAAAGTTATATTTGTGTTTCGTCAAATTTCGACATAATTTCCTTGTCTGATAGTTATCATACCAAGTAATGCCATAAACGTCAATTAATTAATACAGTAATAATTTCTTATTTGTAAAAATTTTTGAGGAGAAAACTGTTATTTCTATTTTTTTAAAAGGTTTTTATTATAGATTTTATTTTATAGTAAAAAAGCTTCTTATAAAATACATTAAATGGATTAATATAATATTCGACATTTTTCGCATTCAATAAACTTTCATTGAAACGAATTTCGTACTTCGATAGAATAGATATTATACTGTGAAACATTGGAGGCAGTTCTCGTGAGCGAACAAAACAAAACATTCTATATAACAACCCCGATTTACTATCCAAGTGGAAAATTCCATATTGGTACAGCGTATACGACAGTAGCGTCTGATACGATTGCACGTTACAAACGTTTACGTGGCTATGATGTACGTTTCTTAACTGGGATGGACGAGCATGGACAAAAGATTCAAGAAAAAGCTGAAGAAGCTGGCAAGCATCCTCAAGAATATGTAAATGAGATTGCCGAGGCAGCGAAAAAACTATGGGCATTAATGGATATTTCTTATGATGATTTCATTCAAACAACGGAAGAACGTCATAAAAAAACTGTCGAAAAAATTTTCCAAAAGTTTTTAGACAACGGCGATATCTATAAAGGTGAGTATGAAGGGTGGTACTGTACTCCTTGTGAGTCATTCTTTACTGAAACGCAATTAGAAGATGGAAAGTGTCCAGACTGTGGTCGCGCTGTACACAAAGTTAAAGAAGAATCTTACTTCTTTAATATGAAGAAATACGCAGATCGCCTACTCGCTTATTATGAAGAAAATCTAGAATTCATCGAACCGGAATCTCGTAAAAACGAAATGATTAATAACTTTATTAAACCAGGGCTTGAAGATTTATCAGTTTCACGAACTTCATTTGATTGGGGCATTAAAGTACCGGGAGATCCAAAACACGTAATTTACGTTTGGGTAGATGCGTTAACAAATTATATTACCTCTTTAGGTTACTTATCAGAAGATGAAACGTTATTTAATAAATATTGGCCAGCCGATGTACATGTGGTAGGAAAAGATATCGTACGTTTCCATACAATCTATTGGCCGATATTCTTAATGGCTCTTGATTTACCATTACCTAAAAAAGTTTTCGCGCATGGATTTATTATGATGAAAGACGGAAAAATGTCTAAATCAAAAGGAAATGTTATCTATCCTGAAATGTTAATCGAACGTTATGGATTAGATGCAACACGTTACTTCCTATTAAGAGAGTTACCATTCGGCTCTGATGGCGTATTTTCACCAGAATCATTTGTGGAGCGAACAAATTTTGATTTAGCTAATGATTTAGGTAATTTATTAAACCGTACAATTTCTATGATTAATAAGTATTTTGATGGTAATATTCCTACAGAAAATCTTCAATCGACAGAATTTGATGAGGCATTAAAAGTGCATGCAGAAACTGTACGTATTAAATATGAAGAAAGTATGGAAAAAATGCAATTTAGTGTCGTATTAGCAGACCTGTGGACACTAGTATCTCGTACAAATAAATACATTGATGAAACACAGCCTTGGGTACTTGCAAAAGAAGAAGCAGATAAGCCAAAATTAGGGGCTGTTATGCGAAATTTGGCAGAGAGTTTACATCATATTGCCGTTATGCTACAACCATTTATGACATCTACACCGACACGCATATTGCAACAATTAGGATTAGACGACAAATTTTTATCATGGGAAACAATTGAAACATTCGGTAATACTATTCCAGCAAACATTAAAGTGGTAGAAAAAGGTACACCAATTTTCCCACGTTTAGATGGTGAAATTGAAATTACTTACATTCGAGAAGAAATGCGCGGCTCTGTAAAAACTTCTCAAGAAGAAGAACCAAGCACAGAATCAAAAGTTGTAGAAATTCCAGAAATACCTGCAATTTCTATTGATGATTTTATGAAAGTGGACTTACGTGTGGCAACGGTTACAGCATGTGAACCGATTCCAAAAGCGGATAAATTATTAAAGCTACAAGTTGACCTTGGATATGAGCAACGCCAAGTAGTTTCGGGAATTGCTAAGTATTATACTGCGGAAGAGCTAGTCGGACAAAAAGTGATTGTTGTTGCAAACTTGAAACCTGTAAAATTACGTGGTGAATTATCACAAGGGATGATTTTAGCTGGTGAAAAAGATGGAATTTTAAAGCTAGCCTCTGTTGATCCAAAACTTGAAAATGGTGCAAAAGTAAAATAAAAAATGCAGTATGGCCTGTTGAGTAGAAAATATTCAGCAGGCCATTCTAAATTTGGACTATTATTTGGCCGAAAACTATTTCACTATAACTTATGCAACGCGTAAATTGGCGAATTTTAGGCACATGGTAATAGTTTTGGCGAATATATATAAGTGTATTGTCACAATACTAATTTGTTTGTAACAAAATTGTAATGCAGATGAAAAATATGAAATAATAATTTTTAATAAAATCAAGGTTAGGGGAATGACAATGTTTATCGATACTCATGTACATTTAAATGCAGAGCAATATCAAGAAGACTTACAAGAAGTCATAGATCGAGCTCTTGAAGCAAAGGTTGAAACCATGGTAGTTGTAGGTTTCGATCGTAAAACGATTAAAAAAACAATGGAATTAGTAGAACAATACGATTTTATTTATGGTGTGATTGGTTGGCATCCAGTAGATGCCATTGATTGCACTGAAGAAGATTTAAAATGGATTGAGGAATTGGCGGCACATCCTAAAGTCGTTGGAATTGGTGAAACAGGGTTAGACTATTACTGGGATAAATCACCAAAGGATGTTCAGCAAGCTCTTTTTCGCAAGCAAATTCATTTAGCACAAAAAGTAAATTTACCAATTATCATTCATAATCGAGATGCAACAGCAGATGTTGTGGATATTTTACGTGAAGAGAACGCTGCTTCTGTTGGAGGCGTTATGCATTGCTATAGTGGGAGTGTAGAAACAGCACGTCAATGCATCGCAATGAATTTTATGATTAGTCTTGGCGGACCAGTGACTTTTAAAAATGCTCGTATGCCGAAAGAAGTGGCAACAGAGATACCTTTAGAGCACTTGATGATTGAAACAGATGCGCCATATCTAGCTCCACATCCATATCGTGGTAAACGTAATGAACCAGCATTGGTGCCATTAGTTGCAGAAGAAATTGCACGTTTAAAAGAAATCCCAATTGAGGAAGTTGCCAATGTAACGACTGCCAATGCAAAAAAATTTTTTAGGATTGACGTTTAACTAGCTAAAGTGCCTCCAATACTGTGTTTGCGGTTGGCTAAAATAGCATGGTCAAATTTTTTTGAAATACATTCGGGTTGACAGTGCTAAATCTAGTCCGTATAATCCAACTTTGTATTAAGGAGGCGTTTTTTCATGTCAAATAATTCCATGAAAAACTTGTTCTTAGGATCATTGAGGAGTAAGCAAACAGTGATAAGAATTGTTTCACTTGTCCTGTTTGTGTCAGTAATTTCATTCGTACTTTACCAAGGTACTAAAAAATCCGTAACGCTTAATGCTAACGGAGAAGCAATTGAAGTATCAACACATGCTAAAACTGTAGAAGAACTATTACAAAATCAAAATATAGACGTAGCAGCGCATGACAAAATATCACCCTCTCTGAATGCCAAAATTGTTAATGGTTTAGCAATTACTTGGGAACAGGCAAAAGAAGTAACAATTTCAGTTGATGGAAATCAGTCAAAAGTTTGGACAACTGAAAAACTAGTGAAAGACATTTTGAAGGAAGCAAATATCGAAGTATCAGAACATGATTCATTAGCGCAAGGTTTGGATACAGAAGTAGGAGCAGATAACAAAATCGATATTCAAAAAGCGTTTCAGGTAACGCTTGTCGATGGTTTAGAAAACAGACAAGTTTGGTCCACTTCGACTACGGTCGCTAACTTTTTAAAACAACAAGGAATTCAACTTAATGAATTCGATCGTGTCGAGAATAACCTGGAGGACGTTATCACTCCAGAGAGTAAAATCGCAGTAGTTCGCGTAGAAAAGGTTATCGATGTAGTGGAAGACTCTATAGATTTCACAATTGAAAAGAAGCAAGATGCTTCTTTGCTTAAAGGAAAAGAAAAAGTTGTCACGACGGGCGAGAAGGGTACAGTTTCTCGAACGTATGAAGTCGTGAAAGAAAACGGCAAAA
Organism: Lysinibacillus sp. FSL K6-3209; assembly: GCF_037976175.1. Classification (NCBI taxonomy): domain Bacteria; kingdom Bacillati; phylum Bacillota; class Bacilli; order Caryophanales; family Bacillaceae; genus Lysinibacillus; species Lysinibacillus sp. FSL K6-3209. The sequence goes on from NZ_CP150264.1 coordinate 71,577, forward strand.
TTGTGGCAAAAAATTTACAATCTGAAAACGTTATAAAAGAGCCAAAGAAACAAGTAGTTGCTGTTGGTGCAAAAAAATTAGTAGCTAGCGCAACAACTGTGTCTCGTGGTTCAGCGGAGCCTGCTAGTGGGAAAGAATTTTATGTAACAGCAACAGCTTATACACCGTATTGTAAAGGCTGTTCAGGTACATCAGCTACTGGCATTAACTTGCGTTCAGGTTCTGGCTTAAAGGTAATCGCAGTAGATCCATCTGTTATTAAACTTGGCTCAAAGGTGTGGGTTGAAGGTTATGGAACAGCTATTGCTGGGGATACTGGCGGATCAATTAAAGGTAATAAGATCGACATACTTGTACAAACAGATGCTCAAGCCCGTAACTGGGGACGTAAGAAAGTGCGTATTAAAGTATTAAATTAAAAAAAATGTAAAATATAACAAAATGTTTTCACTAAGCATTGGCTTTCCTGTATTGACTGGCGGGAAAGCTTTTTTCACGTATAGGACAAACGAGCCTTGTATTTCTGTACAATCACACAGGGCAGTTGTAAAATGGTCTGAAGATAAGGTAGAAAAGAGGAGCCTTTTTGCAAATTCAAGAAATCATTGTCGTTGAAGGAAAAGATGATACAACAGCCATTAAGCGAGCTGTGCAAGCAGATACTATTGAAACAAATGGATCTGCGATTTCAGAGGAGACGCTTAAACGTATTCAGCACGCACAGGATAAACGAGGTGTTATTGTGTTTACAGATCCAGATTATCCAGGACGGCGAATTCGAGCTATTATTGAGCAACATGTCTCAGGAGTAAAACATGCCTTTTTACCAAAATCAAAAACAATTGCAAAAAACGGTAAAGGTTTAGGCATTGAGCATGCGGCAGATGAGGATATTCGCGAAGCGTTAAGTCTTGTCTATACGCCAAATAGCAGCGAGCCCATTGCCGATGATATTACACTAGAAGATTTAATGACCGCTCGTTTAATCGGTCATCCATTGGCGAAAAGACGTCGTGATCGTCTAGGTGAAATATTGAATATTGGTGCAACAAATGGTAAACAACTTCATAAAAGATTGAAAATGTTTCAAATAACAGAACAGCAATTTGGTGCTGCTGTCGCACAGGTAGATCAGGAGGAAAATAATGCATAAGGATATTGCAACACCCATTCGAACACAGGAAATTTTAAAGAAATATGGTTTTTCATTTAAAAAGAGCTTAGGTCAAAATTTTTTAATTGACCCGAACATTTTAAGAAACATTGTTAGTCATGCGAATTTGACAGAAAACAGTGGTGCAATTGAAGTTGGTCCCGGTATTGGCGCATTAACCGAGCATTTGGCACGCAGCGCAAAAAAGGTCGTATCGTTTGAAATCGATCAGCGTTTATTACCAGTACTAGCCGATACATTAAGTCCATATAATAATGTGTCTATCGTGCATTCCGATATTTTAAAAGCAGATGTTGCTAAAGTAATTGAGGAGGAAATGCCAGGTATTGAGGATATTATGGTTGTTGCTAATTTACCCTATTATGTTACGACACCAATTTTAATGAAGTTGTTAAATGATCGTCTACCAATCCGTGGTTTTGTGGTGATGATGCAGAAAGAAGTTGCGGATCGTATTACAGCGAAACCAGGAACAAAAGAATATGGTTCATTATCGATTGCCATTCAATATTACGTGACGGCTGAAATTGCGATGACCGTACCGAAAACTGTTTTTATGCCACAACCAAATGTAGATTCAGCAGTTATTCGCCTTATTAAGCATGATGCGCCACCGGTTAATGTAATTGATGAGGACTTTCTTTTTGTTGTCACAAGAGCGTCATTTGTACAGCGTCGTAAAACCATCTTAAATAATTTACAATCGGGTTTACCAAATGGTAAGGCCAATAAAGAGAAAATTATCGAGGCTTTAGAATCTGTAAATATCGAGCCAACTCGTCGTGGTGAGACGCTTTCTATTCAAGAGTTTGGAAAGCTGGCGGACGCACTTTACCCAACCTTTGCAAAGTAAAAAAATTGTTACATTTTCATGTGTTATGAAAAAAAAACGTATTTTTTCAAAAAAAATAAGTTGACAACATTTACAAAGGGCTGATAAAATATTATATTTTGTTGACATTTTTGGGCGTATCACTTATACTAGTTATTAGTGAGGTGTAAGCGAAAATGCCAAAAACTTTAGCGGACATTAAAAAGTCGTTGGATTGTCATTTGGGTAAACGTTTGCAGTTAAAAGCAAACGGTGGTCGCAAGAAAACGGTCGAGTGTGCAGGGATATTGCGCGAAACATATCGTGCAATTTTTGTAGTTGAGCTTGATCAAGAAGACAATACGTGCAAGCGCGTATCGTATAGCTACACAGATATTTTAACTGAGGCAGTAGAGATTACATTTTTAGACGAAGCAAAAGCTGCTGTCGCGAAATAGTTTCTAGTACTTATTTCTATATTTTGGAGCACTCATGTATGTTAAAAACTACATGAGTGTTTTTCGTTTTATCGGACATACTAATGTCGTCAGTTGTTACAAGGAGGAGTTTATATGCCTAGAAAAGGTATCATGTCACCTCGTTTAAAAGAAGAGATCGCCAAAGAACTTGGATTTTATGATGTTGTGCAAAAAGAAGGTTGGGGCGGCATTAAAGCTCGAGATGCTGGTAATATGGTGAAACGTGCCATTGAGATGGCGGAAAGAGCAAGCAGTGAACAAGAGCGTAAGTAGTCTACTTTGCGTAAAATAGGTTGCTTACATTTATTTACTTCATTTAGCTAGGCTTGCCTATGCTGAACACAACAAAACAACTGACGAGAGAGAACCGTTATAAAACGGTTCTTTTTTCAGTTTGCTTTCTCATTATGGTAAAATAAAATGAATTATCTTGCGCGAAAAATGAATGGCTGTTTCTGCGTGTAGTTATGAGGGAGGAAGTAAGATGCTTTATGTAAAGGCGCCTGCAAAAATTAATTTAACATTAGATGTTCTTTATAAACGACCAGATAATTATCACGAAGTGGAGATGGTCATGACGACTGTCGATTTGGCAGATCGTATTAGCTTAGAATCTCGTGAAGATGGAGTAATCGAAATTATTTCAACGGATAATTTCGTACCAAATGATCACCGCAACTTTGCTTATCAAGCAGCGCGTCTTATAAAAGATACATACGGCATTAGACAAGGTGTATCCATTACAATTGAAAAAGAAATACCGATTGCTGCAGGTCTTGCAGGAGGTAGTAGTGATGCAGCGGCGACACTAAAAGGCTTAAATGAACTTTGGAATTTAAACTTATCCATAGATGAGTTAGCAGAGCTTGGTGCTAAGATTGGCTCTGATGTATCTTTTTGTGTATACGGCGGTACAGCGTTAGCAACTGGACGTGGAGAAAAAATTCAAGAATTACCTGCTCCGCCAAGCTGTTGGGTTGTATTAGCCAAGCCTAAAATAGGCGTATCAACAGCGGAAGTATATGGCGGATTGAAAGTTGAAGGACTTGAGCATCCAAATACAAAGCAAATGATTCAAGCGATTGAGACGGATAATTATGAACTATTATGTGCATCTTTAGGAAATGTTTTGGAAACTGTAACATTTAAGTTGCATCCAGAAGTTATTATGTTAAAAGAGCAGATGAAACGTTTTGGAGCAGATGCGACATTAATGAGTGGAAGCGGTCCAACGGTCTTTGGCCTTGTGGATAGTGAGGCTCGTGTAAGTCGAATTTACAATGGCTTACGAGGCTTTTGTGAAGAAGTATATGCTGTGCGCATTTTAGGGGAGCGAAATACGCTTGCTTAAAAACGCATAATTGTGTTAATTTTACCTATAAATATTCGTGTTTAGGAGAGGGTCGCATGAAATGGAAGCGTAGTGAACGACTAGTTGATATGACGTACTATTTACTAGAACATCCACATCAGCTGATCCCGCTAACTTATTTTTCAGAATTATATCAATCAGCTAAGTCTTCAATTAGTGAAGATTTAACGATTGTAAAAGAAACTTTCGAAGAAAAAGGAATCGGGTTATTGACAACAGTGCCAGGGGCTGCAGGTGGTGTGAAGTATATTCCTAAAATGTCCGAAGAGGAAGTTCGTTTAGTGATACAGGATTTAAAAGCTGAACTTGAACATTCAGATCGTTTGTTACCTGGTGGCTATTTATTTATGACGGATTTACTAGGCAATCCAGATTTAATTAATCGAGTTGGTAAGGTCTTTGCATCTGCCTTTGCTGACCAACAAATTGATGTCATTATGACGGTGGCAACAAAGGGGATATCTATTGCCCATGCCATAGCAAGACATTTAAATGTACCAGTAGTAGTTGTACGTAGAGACAGCAAAGTAACAGAAGGTTCTACAGTCAGCATTAACTACGTATCTGGTTCTTCTCGTAGAATTCAGACAATGGTATTATCAAAAAGAAGCATGAAGAGTGGACAGCGTGTACTGATTACCGATGATTTTATGAAGGTCGGAGGTACGATGAACGGTATGAAAAATCTATTAGAAGAGTTTGACTGTCAACTAGCAGGTATCGCGGTTCTTGTTGAAGCAGAGCATGCCGATGAAACTTTAGTAGACGATTACTATTCACTTGTAAAGCTTCATGAGGTTAATGAAAAGGATCGTACGATTGCATTAAGTGAAGGAAATTATTTTACAAAAAGGGAGAAATGACAAATGAATGTAGTATCTACAACGAATGCACCAGCAGCAATTGGACCATATGCACAAGGAATAATTGTAAATGGGATGTTTTATAGTTCAGGTCAAATTCCGCTTACTGCAACAGGGGAATTAGTAGAGGGTGATATCGCCGCTCAAACACACCAAGTATTTGCTAACTTAAAGGCAGTGTTAGAGGCTGCTGGTTCATCATTAGACAATGTAGTAAAAACTACTGTCTTTATGAAAGATATGAATGACTTTGTGGCAATGAACGAAGTCTATGCTAGTCACTTTGGCGAACATAAGCCAGCTCGTTCGGCAGTGGAAGTAGCTCGTTTACCAAAAGATGTGAAAGTCGAAATAGAAGTAATAGCCGTTGTAAAATAAAATAAGCGCCCTTTAAAAGAACAATAACTCTTTTAAAGGGTTTTTTACTAATACTCAAAATTTCTTACGAGTGCCATGTAGTCATTATCTTAGACATCTAAAAAACTTGTTTACTTAGAAAATGGAGCTGTATTACAGAAAAACATAAAAGATTCGTTAGTTTTCCAAAAATTTGACAAACTATTGTCAAATTTACGATGAACTAGAGAAAATATTATAGTGAATTAAAAATGAAGTATTCAAATTTTTTAGAAAATTTGTTAGACTATGAAAAGGAAAATATTCGGTAATAGGAATATAAATATTTTCATTTAGGCATCTAAGATGAGAGGTGGTGAGAAAATGGAAGTTACTGATGTGAGATTACGTCATGTTCAAACGGATGGTCGCATGCGTGCGATTGCTTCCATTACACTCGACAATGAGTTTGTGGTACATGATATCCGTGTAATTGATGGCAATACAGGCTTATTCGTTGCTATGCCAAGTAAACGTACACCGGATGGAGAATTTAGAGATATTGCGCATCCGATTAATTCAACGACACGTAACAAAATTCAAGAGATTATTTTAAACGCTTATCATAACTCAAGCGACATGCCTGAGTCAGAACAAGCAGCCGAATTAGAAGGAATTGGCGTATAGTTTTATGAAAATAAATGTTCGTTCAAAGGTTATTTACAAAATAAGGACTTTTTGGCGATGAAAAATAGAAAGAACTCCTCATAGAATGAAGGGTTCTTTTTATTTTTCAAAAAAGAGAAAACGGGCAGATTTTAGTGCATAGCTCATAACAATCGAGCATAAGCCGTGTTTGATTTAGGAATTCACTTTTTAGTCAATTCTACATGCCTTGAAAATAGATGAATTTTGCTATATAGTCATAAGAGAAAATGAGCGTATTGGAGGACTTACTGATGAGCAATATTTTTGCTGTCATTTTGGCTGCAGGTCAAGGTACACGTATGAAGTCCAAATTATATAAAGTGCTCCATTCAGTATGTGGGAAGCCCATGGTACAACATGTAGTGGATCACATTCAAACGTTAGATGTCGAGCGCATCGTAACGGTTGTAGGACATGGTGCAGAAAAAGTAAAACAACAACTTGGCGATAAAAGTGAGTATGTTTTACAAGCTGAACAACTAGGTACAGCACATGCAGTACAACAAGCAGAGTCAATTTTAGGTAGCGAGCAAGGAACAACATTAGTTGTTTGCGGTGATACGCCACTTATTCGTCCTGAAACGATGAAAGCGTTATTTGAGCATCATCTAGCAAACAATGCAAAAGCGACAATTTTAACAGCTGTTGCTGAAAATCCAACTGGCTATGGTCGTATTTTACGTGGCGATAATGGACAGGTGGAACAAATTGTTGAACAAAAAGATGCAAGTGTTACGCAACAGCAAGTAAAAGAAATTAATACGGGGACATACTGCTTCGATAACAAGGCGTTGTTTGAGACGTTAAAGCTTGTGAAAAATGACAATGCACAGGGCGAGTATTATTTACCTGATGTAATTGAAATTTTACAAAAGCAAGGCGATATTGTTGAAGCATATGTAACAGATGATTTTGAAGAAACACTCGGAGTCAATGACCGTGTGGCATTGTCACAGGCGGAGACATTAATGCGTGCACGCATTAATGAACGTCATATGCGCAATGGTGTAACAATCATTAACCCAACTGCTACGTATATTAGTTCAGACGCAGTTATTGGACGTGATACTGTTCTACATCCTGGTTCTATGATTGAAGGGGCTACGGTAATAGGAGAAGATTGTATCATTGGTCCAAATTCACAAATTATTGATAGCCGTATCGGTGACCGTACTTCAGTACATTCCTCTGTTGTAAGAGAAAGCACTGTAGCGGAAGATACAGCGATTGGACCATTTGCACATATTCGTCCACTATCTGATATCGGTAGCCATGTTAAAATCGGTAACTTTGTAGAAGTGAAGAAAAGTACACTAGGTCATGACACAAAAGTATCCCATTTAAGCTATATTGGAGATGCTGAAATAGGAAATAACGTCAATGTTGGCTGTGGTTCTATTACAGTGAACTATGATGGGAAAAACAAATTCCAAACAATTATTGAAGATGATGTATTTGTAGGATGTAATACTAACTTAGTAGCGCCAGTGAAAGTTGGAAAAGGTTCATTTATTGCAGCAGGATCTACAATTACAAAAGAAGTTCCTGAAGATGCGCTAGCAATTGCTCGTGCAAGACAAGAAAACAAACCGAATTATGTAAGCAAATTAAATTCAAAATAATTATCAACTAAACAGGAGGCCATCATGCCGTATCAATATGCAAACTCACAATTAAAAATATTTTCACTCAATTCTAATAATCCACTTGCCCAAGAAATTGCGCAAGAAATGGGAGTTGAATTAGGGAAATCTTCTGTTAAGCACTTTAGCGATGGAGAGATTCAAATTAGCATTGAAGAAAGTATTCGTGGTTGTGACGTGTTTATCGTGCAGTCAACTTCTGCACCTGTAAACGAACATTTAATGGAGCTTTTAATTATGGTAGATGCTGTAAAACGCGCATCTGCACGTACAGTTAACGTTGTAATGCCTTACTATGGTTATGCTCGTCAAGACCGTAAAGCAAAAGCGCGTGAGCCAATTACAGCTAAATTAGTGGCAAACTTACTTGAAACGGCTGGTGCAACACGTGTTATCGTTTTAGATTTACATGCACCACAAATCCAAGGTTTCTTCGATATTTTAATCGATCACTTAATGGCGGTACCTTTACTATCTGATTACTTCAAATCAAAAGGTATTCCTGCTGAGGAAATCGTAATTGTTTCACCTGACCATGGTGGAGTAACGCGTGCACGTAAAATGGCAGAACGTTTAAAAGCACCAATTGCAATTATTGACAAACGCCGTCCAAAACCAAATGTTGCAGAAGTGATGAACATCGTTGGTAATGTTGATGGTAAAGTGGCAATCTTGATTGATGATATTATCGATACTGCAGGTACAATTACGATTGGCGCTGATGCATTACGTGCTGCGGGTGCAAAAGAAGTGTATGCATGTTGCTCACATCCAGTACTTTCTGGCCCAGCTATCGAGCGTATTGAAAACTCTGCGATTAAAGAATTAGTAGTAACAAATACAATTCAACTTTCTGAAGAGAAAAAATCACCAAAAATTACAGAGCTTTCAGTAGCTAAATTAATGGCAGATGCAATTTCTCGCGTTTACGAAAACAAATCAGTAAGTACTTTATTCGATTAATTAAAATCGATTCATAATGTTTTTAGGGACAGATGCATGTCAATAAAGCAAAAGGCGGCGAACTCCATCGAAGGATAGTGTCCGCCTTAGCTTTATAGCTTTTAAAAGGGTTATCTGTAACGCTAGAAATATAAATTATGGGGTTCGTTTTAGTTATACGTAAAAGAATTAGCATAATATGTGACAAAAAAAGGACAAATCTACATTTATGAGTAGATTTGTCCTTTTTGCGTAGCAGTTATGTGTGAAGTTTCTCATTAAAGGGTATAATAGTAATTGTTACTGCTTAATATTTGCATTCATATGTAAAAAGAATGTAAATATTATAAATAATTTCAGCGTTGTCAAAGACTTTTAACAGAACGAATAAATAGTATATTAAAATTCTGTAAATAGGTTGCGGCTTCGGTGAAATAAATTATTAATTTTTCTTGGAAGGGGAAGGTATAGATATGAGTACCGTGTTAAGTGTAAATAAACGCGAAACTGGGCATCGTTCGACATTAACCCAACTTAGAAAAGGGGGAGCCATTCCTGCTGTTATTTATGGCTACAAACTAGATTCAACCCCAATTTCTATTTCAGCGAAAGAATTTAGACAGTTCGTTCAAAAAAATGGGCGTAATGGTGTTATTCCGGTGGAGTTAGATGGTGAACGGGTAAATGTCGTTGTATCAGAAGTACAAAAATGTACACTGAAAGATGAAGTGAATCATGTTGATTTTTTAGCAATTGATATGACTGAAGAATTAGAAGTAGATGTTGCAGTAACACTTACTGGAGAATCCGTTGGTGTAAGTGAAGGTGGCATTTTAATGCAGCCAAACTTAGAAGTGAAAATTAAAGTAAAACCTACTGATATTCCAGAAACATTAGAAATTGATATTACGAAACTAGCAATTGGAGAATCTATCATGGTAGCGGATATTCGCAATCAAGTAGAGTTTGAAATTGTGAACGAAGATGATCATATCTTAGCAACAATTATGGCGCCAACCGTATCGGCAGAAGATGAAGAAGTCGAAGAAAGTGTTGAGGCATAAGGTTAAATAGACGTTAGTAGGGAAGGCTATCGAGGAAGTCGTAAAAGACGGACTTGATAGTCTTTTTTTGTTGAAAAAGCGACAATGAAATTAATGGCGAATGAATTTTTAGCATATGGATAATTGTTCAGAAGTGATATGAACGAAATGCTTTCTTAGAGCGCAGTATGGTAAAATAATGACTATTAGATTGAAAGAAGTGAGGTACTTATGAAAATTATCGTTGGTTTAGGAAATCCAGGTAAACCTTATGAGCATACAAGACATAATATTGGCTTTGATGTCATAGATGCATTAGCAAAAAAGTGGGATGCACCATTAACAAATTCTAAGTTTAATGGCATGTATGCTACTGTACATCGTCCTGAAGGAAAGGTTCTACTTGTTAAGCCTTTAACATATATGAATTTATCAGGGGAATGTGTTAGACCTCTCATGGACTATTTTGATATTGAGGTGAAAGATTTAATCGTTATTTATGATGATTTAGATTTAGAAACAGGCAAATTACGTTTGCGTCAAAAAGGCAGTGCGGGCGGGCATAATGGGATTAAATCGTTAATTCAGCATTTAGGAACGCAGGAATTTAATCGCATTCGTATTGGCGTGAGTCGCCCACCGGCAGGCATGAAGGTAGCGGATTATGTGCTATCCAAGTTTTCTAAAGAAGAAAATATTATTATGGCTGATGCTATTGATAATAGTGTTCATGCAATAGAAGCGTCTCTTTCAAAACCATTTCTTGATGTGATGAACCAATTTAACGGTGCATAATCTTTTTCCTAAATGTCTATACTTTAAGTAGTAAGTTGCTTAAAGGAGGATGATTTGGAGATGGCAATTCGCTACCGATGTAGGCATTGTGAAGTAGAAATAGGAACACTACCATTTGATGCAGATGATACAATTCGAAAGTTGCATATTTTTGAGTTAGGTGAGGCAGACGATTATGTTGAAAAGAATCAACAAGGTGAAACTACTGTCCACTGCATTTGTGAGCAATGTGAGGATTCGCTTAGACAATATCCAGATTATCACGCACTCAATAAATGGATTCAATAATTGGAAGGATGCTTTGGCGCACAATGTGTGCGTCCAAAGCTTTTTCCGTTTTTATTTTTTGAAGCACATGGTTATGCTGCTTTTAATCATACGAAAAAAATTAATACAGATGAATGATTAGAGAGTCATCTTTTTAAACTAAAAATGAACTGACTAGGACAATTACACAAAGGTGAACATGATAATTAGACAATGGGAATGTGTAATATTGTACTAGAATAATAGTATAAAACACATTGAATAATTAGAATTTTCGCGCTGAAAGGAGCTTTTGACTGTGGAAGTTTTACGACAGCTTGTGTCGCAGGACAAACATATCACATCATTTTTACAGGAGATTCAGAGCGGCAATACAGCATCACAGCTTATTACAGGTTTAACAGGAAGCGCACGTCCAGTTATGGTCGATGCGTTATTTGAACATGTCCAAAAACCCATTTATATTGTGTCACCCAATTTATTGCAGGCGCAAAAGATGGCGGATGAGCTTGTTGGGTTATTGGGAGAGGAACATGTTCACTATTACCCAGCAGATGAGTTTATTGCTGCTGACTTAGCAGTTGCCTCGCCAGAGCTTCGAGCAGAGCGTATTGCGACGCTTGATTGCCTAGCGAGAGGTGAAAAAGCTGTTTATATTATCCCGATTGCCGGTTTACGAAAAATAATGCCACCAAAAGAGCATTGGATTCATTATTTTTTACAGACAGCAGTCGGACAAGAAGTACAAATTGAGGAATGGTTACAGACGCTCGTAGCTATGGGCTATGTTCGTAATTCAATGGTAACGACACCTGGGGAGTTTGCGTTGCGTGGAGGGATTTTGGATATTTATCCTCCCTATTTAGAGGCGCCGATTCGAATCGAGTTATTTGATACAGAAGTGGACTCCATTCGTACATTTTCTGCGGATGACCAGCGTTCGATTGATAAATTGCAAGAAGTGCGTATTTTACCTGCATCAGAAGTGATTTTGACAATGGAAGAGCGAATCGCGTTAGCAGGTCGATTAGAAAGTGCGTTAGCGACAAGCTTGAAAAAAGTAAAGAAGCAAGAGACGAAAGAGCTGCTGTATCAACATATTCAGTATGATATAGAATTGTTGCAACAAGGGAACTTACCTGACTTTGTAAATAAATATGGCTCGTTGCTATATGATAAAACAGCTTATTTAGGTGACTATTTTGCACAAAATGGCATTGTATTATTTGATGAGCTAGGTCGTATTCAAGAAGTAATGGATGCATGGGAACGTGAAGAGGAAGAATGGTTTTTATCGCTAATCGAAGAGGGGAAAATGGTACATGATGTGAAACCAGCCTTTTCTTTAAAGGAAATATTGGCGATGCTGTCGCAGCAGAAGCTTTATTTCTCGCTATTTTCTCGTACGTTTGCAGGTATTACCTTTTCTAAAACGACTAATTTTTCATGTAAACCGATGCAACAATTCCACGGACAAATGGCATTATTACAAAGTGAAGTTGAACGATGGCAGCTTGGTAAATTTACCGTTCTTATCGTAGCTAGAGATAAAAACCGTGTAAAACGTGTACAGGAAATGCTTGAGGAATATGATATTCATGCAACCATTGGAGAGCCTCATGACCCAGGTCTATACATTGTAGAAGGCGGATTATCGAGTGGTTTTGAACTACCATTGCAGCGTCTGGCAATTGTGACAGAGGATGAATTATTTAAACAACAAGCAAAGAAAAAATCGCGCCCTCAAAAAATGACAAATGCAGAGCGTATTAAAAGCTATACAGAAATTAAAGCTGGCGACTTTGTCGTGCATGTGCATCATGGGATTGGGAAATACATTGGTGTAGAAACGCTTGTAGTCAATGGCACACATAAGGATTACTTGCATATACGCTATCGTGCAGACGATAAATTATATGTACCTGTGGAGCAAATCGATTTAATTCAAAAATATGTGGCATCTGAAGACCGCGAACCGAAGCTACATAAATTAGGTGGAGCAGAGTGGAAAAAAGCAAAAGCAAAGGTTTCCTCTGCCGTACAAGATATTGCAGATGATTTAATAAAGCTATACGCCAAGCGAGAAGCAGAAAAAGGGCATGCTTTTGCACCGGATAATGACGATCAACGGAATTTTGAGGCATCGTTCCCTTATGAAGAAACGGAAGATCAGCTTCGTTCTATAGTTGAAGTGAAACGTGATATGGAACGTGAACGCCCGATGGACCGCCTTGTATGTGGTGACGTAGGTTATGGTAAAACAGAAGTAGCCATTCGTGCAGCTTTTAAAGCTATTCAGGACGGTAAACAAGTTGCCTTCTTAGTGCCTACGACGATTCTAGCGCAACAACACTACGAGACAATCCGTGATAGATTTCAGGATTTTGCTATCAATGTCGGTTTATTATCTCGTTTCCGTACGAAAAAAGAGCAAGTAGCGACTTTAAAAGGATTAAAAGAAGGGCAAGTAGATATTGTAATAGGGACACATAGAATCTTATCTAAAGATTTAACGTTCCAAGATCTTGGTCTATTAATTGTAGATGAAGAACAGCGTTTTGGTGTTACCCATAAGGAAAAAATAAAACAATTAAAAACGAATGTGGACGTTTTAACATTAACCGCAACGCCTATCCCGAGAACATTGCATATGTCTATGGTAGGTGTTCGTGATTTATCGGTTATCGAGACACCTCCTGCCAATCGTTTCCCAGTACAAACCTATGTTATGGAGCATAGTGGGGCACTTGTACGCGAAGCCATTGAGCGAGAAATGGCGCGTGGTGGTCAAGTATTTTACTTATACAATCGAGTAGAGGATATGGCGCGTAAAGTTGAGGAGATTCAAATACTTGTCCCTGAAGCACGTATCGGCTATGCTCATGGCAAAATGACGGAATCACAATTGGAGTCTGTAATTTTAGCCTTTATTGAAGGGGATTATGATGTTTTAGTAACAACTACAATAATCGAAACAGGTGTTGATATTCCGAATGTGAACACGTTGATTGTCCATGATGCAGATCGAATGGGCTTAGCACAGCTCTACCAATTACGTGGCCGTGTAGGTCGCTCAAATCGAGTGGCATATGCTTACTTTATGTATCAACGTGACAAAGTACTGACAGATGTAGCTGAGCAACGATTACAAGCAATAAAAGAGTTCACAGAGCTCGGTTCTGGATTTAAAATTGCTATGCGTGATTTATCCATTCGAGGGGCTGGGAATTTATTAGGTGCGCAACAACATGGCTTTATTGATTCAGTTGGTTTCGACTTGTACTCCCAAATGCTAGAAGAGGCAATTGCAGAGCGACAAACTGGCGTGAAAAAAGAAGAGAAACCAGAGATAGAGATTTTACTCAACGTTGATGCTTACATTCCTGATGCGTATATACCAGACGGCTATCAAAAAATTCAGATGTATAAGCGCATTAAAGCGATGGACCAAGTAGATGAATACGAAGAAATTATGGAAGAATTACAAGACCGTTTTGGTGATTTACCAATCGAAACAGAACGTTTACTGCGTATTGCCCGCATGAAGATTTGGGGATTAGAAATGGGTGTTTCTTCTATTAAGGAAAAGCAAAAGGTCATCTCCATTTTGCTATCGGAGGAAGGTTCAGCCAAAGTGGATGGAAGTAAAATTGTAAGCGAGACGATGAAGTTTGAGCGAGCTGTTGGCTTCGGTATGGATAGTATGCAATTGATATTGACAATTGATGAGCGTAAATGCATAAAATACCATCATTTTGATATATTAGAAGAAATAATGCAGATTATTGCAAATTCCAAAAAAAATATGTGAAAAAAGGCTGAACTTGTTGACAAATTGGCAAGTTCAGCCTTATTGTATGAAAAGACAAATTTTTATTAAAAAAATTAATGTTGGATTCATAATCCTTTTCGTTCATTTTTTGCATAGATTGTCTCAAGAAAAACCATACTATTGTTGAAGAAAAATTTTAATGAATACGAAAGCGAGGCAGTTTAGCATGAAAGCAACAGGAATTGTTCGTCGTATAGATGATTTAGGACGTGTGGTAATACCAAAGGAAATTCGTAGAACGCTACGTATTCGTGAAGGTGACCCGTTAGAAATTTATACGGACCGTGAAGGTGAAATCATTTTGAAAAAATATTCTCCAATTAATGATTTAGGAGAATTCGCCCGTGAATATGTGGAAACATTATATGAAACACTAGGCACGCCGGCATTTGTAACAGACCGTGACGAAGTAATCGCTGTTGCAGGGATTGGTAAGAAGGAATACATTAATCGTCGTATTACATCCTTTGCGGAAGGTTTTATGGACGAGCGTTCAACAAAAATTGAGAAGATGGAAACAACAATTGAAATTGTTCCTGGACAATATGAGCAAGTTAAATCCTATTGTGCAACACCAATCATGGTGAACGGGGATCCTATTGGTTGTATTATTGTTTTATCTAAAGTACATTTTGTTGGCGAAGTAGAAGTAAAAGTTGTGGAAACAGCTGCTAACTTCTTATCAAAACAAATGAATAATTAATGAACATCGAAAGTTATTGTCATAACTCTTTTTAGGGTGAACAATAACTTTTTTTGTATACATAAAGCTTCGCTGATAGCAAAGATTGTTCAGGTGAGCGTCAAACTTTTGAGGTATGCTATACTATTGGCATTGTTAAACGAAGGAAAGAGGACAATGTATGTCGGAACGATTTGGTATGAAAAGTTACATGAAGGGTGCAGCATTATTAACCATTGCGGCACTCATTGTGAAGATTTTAAGCGCAATTTATCGTGTGCCTTTTCAAAACCTTGTAGGTGACGAAGGATTTTATATTTACCAACAAGTGTATCCTGTAATATCCATATTTGTAGTATGGACATCGAGTGGTTTTGCTGTAGCAATTTCCAAAATGCTGGCAGATAATGATTGTTTGGTCGATGTGGAAGAACGTACACAGAGAAGACGAAGCATTATGCGCATTATATTTCGTTATTTAACGATACTCTCCCTGGTATTTTTTGTTGCATTATTTGCTGGAGCTGACGTCATTGCGAAAATGATGGGAGATGCAAATCTTGCTCCTTTACTACGAACGGGGTCATTTATTGTATTGGTTATGCCGGCACTTGCTATTTTTAAGGGAGGCTTTCAATCCAGAGGGATTATGGAGCCAATTGCTTATGCACAAGTTTTGGAGCAAACGGTAAGGGTTTCTGTTATTTTGACCGGTACATTTATCATAATGACGACGTCAAAATCTCTCTACGGTGCTGGCCAAATGGCGATTATCGGGACTGTTATTGGAGAAGGCGTAGGCTTATTATTAATTGCGTATCTCTTTAGAAAACGCTTTGGTTCATTTATAGGAAAACAGCAACAACGCTTAGCCAGTTTTCCGGTGTTAAAAGAAGTGACACTACTAAGTTTAAGTGTAAGTATGAGTAGTTTATTACTGCTTGGTTATCAACTAGTCGATTCTTTTACTATCTATTCGCTATTAATAGATAGCGGGATGGACCACACGATAGCGAAGGAAACGAAAGGGATTTACGATCGTGGACAACCATTAGTGCAACTTGGTGTTGTCATTGCTGCCTCATTATCTCTAGCAATCGTTCCGCTCGTTGCCCATATGTCTAATAAGCAAAATGGACGTAGTGCGTTGCCATTTATACAGTTGACATATAGAGCTTCTATATTATTTGGCTGGGCTGCTTCACTAGGGTTAATATTAGTGATGCCTTATATAAATACAATGCTGTTTAAAACAGATGCTTTATCGGAAGTACTAATGCTATATGTACTCCAAATTGTACCGTTGTCTATTATTTTGACATTTACAGCGATTTTGCAAGGTTTTGGGAAGTTAAAAAAGCCAGCCCTGTTTTTATTGACAGGTTTTTCGTTGAAAGTGCTGCTAAATGTGTTCACAATTAAGACATTAGGTGTTTTAGGTGCTGCTATTGCAAATAATGTGGGCCTGTTGTTCACAGCATTAGCGCTTGTTTTTTACTTAAAAAAATTAACGGGTATGCAATTAGCACCTGCTAGTTTTTACAAAAAGATTAGCATTGCATCATTATGTATGGCAATAGCAGTCATACTTTGGCTTCAAATTACCCCATCTTTATTTGATGGTTTATTATCTCAACGTTTAGTGGCAGTGGTTGCTGGTTTTAGTGCGGTTTGTATTGGTGCATTTGTTATGATTACGTGCATTGCCAAGCTACGAGTACTGGCTGAAAAAGAATGGTATCTACTGCCTTTTGGTCGAAGAATGGCAGTTTATCAACTATGGTTAAATCGAAAGAAGTAGGTGGAATGAATGAATAATACATTAACAATAATTGGTCTTGGCGCTGGTGATTTCAGTCAGTTGCAAATGGGCGTTTATAAAAAATTAATGGCAACCGAAAAGTTATTTGTGCGGACGGTGGATCATCCTGTATTAGATGAGTTAGCTAACGAAGGCTTACAGTTTGAAAGCTTTGATGCAATTTATGAAAAGCATCATACGTTCCAGCCAGTGTATGAAGAAATTGCACAACGATTAATTGAAGCGACTAAAATTGGAGATGTTATGTATGCTGTGCCAGGTCATCCGCTAGTGGCAGAGCAAACAGTGCAATTACTGATTGAAGCTGCGGATGAAGGTAAAGTGAAGGTAGTGATTGAAGGCGGACAAAGCTTCTTAGATCCTATTTTTGGTGCGTTAAAAATCGATCCGATTGAGGGCTTTCAATTACTAGATGGCACTAGCTTTTCCATGCATGACATTAATATGCGTCAGCACATTTTAATTGCGCAAGTATATGATACATTTAGTGCATCTGAAGTAAAGCTGACATTGATGGAAAAATATCATGATGAATATCCGGTAACCGTTGTTACAGCAGCGGGTTCCTCACAAGAAAAGCTTGTAACAGTGCCACTGTATGAGCTAGATCAAAGCGTTGAAGTAAATAATTTAACAACGGTTTATGTACCGCCAGTCACATCACAGGAAGAGGCTTTACGTGATTGGACAACATTCCGCCAAATAATTGCTACTTTACGTGGGCCAAACGGCTGCCCGTGGGACCGAGAACAGACACATGAATCACTTAAAAAATATTTACTGGAAGAAGCACATGAATATTTGGCGGCTGTAGATGCAGAAGATGATTTTGCAATGATTGAAGAACTTGGAGATGTGTTACTACAAGTATTTTTACATGCACAAATTGGAGAAGACCAAGGCTACTTCACACTAGAGGACGTGTTGGCTTCCGTTAGTGAAAAAATGATTCGTCGACATCCTCATGTATTTGGCGATGTATCAGTGGAGGATGCAGACGGTGTTGTCGTTAATTGGGAAGCGATAAAGGCTGAAGAAAAGGGTATGAGTGACAAGTCACTGCTGGAAGAAGAATACCGCGCGTCATCCGCGTTGCAAACGGCATACAATTATCAAAAAAAGGCTGCAAAAGTTGGCTTTGATTGGCCAGATGTAGAAGGTGCTTGGGATAAGTTTGCGGAAGAGTGGCAGGAATTTCGTCAGGAAGTGGCGAAAGGGTCTAATGGAACACGACTCGATGAATTTGGCGATGTTTTGTTTACACTTGTAAACTTAGCGCGCTTTTATAAGCTATCACCTGAAGAAGCAATGTTGCATGCAAATGAGAAATTTGCACGACGTTTTGGCTATGTTGAAGCGAAAGTAAAGGCGAGCGGTCAGCCGTTTTCAAATTATACACTAGAACAATTAGATGCTTTTTGGGATGAAGCCAAGCAGCTTGAGAAGGAGTAAAAACATGCGATTAGATAAATTTTTAAAAGTTTCACGATTAATCAAACGACGTACGTTAGCAAAAGAAGTCGCTGACCAAGGTCGTATTACTATTAATGGTAAAGTAGCGAAGGCTAGTAGCAGTGTGAAGGCTGGCGATGAATTAGCGATTCGCTTCGGTCAAAAAATTGTCACGGCACGTGTGGAAGAATTGCGTGATACAGTGAAAAAAGAAGATGCTGCAAAGATGTTTACAATTTTAAAAGAAGAGCGTCTTGAAAAGGTTGAGCCTGAATTTATTGATGATGAGGACTAATGAAAATTACTTTAGTAGATACTTGCCGCTAATATAGGCGGGCAAAACGCTAGCTAAAAAGACGATAAGGTGCTAGTGATAATATAGATTTGTGCTCAATTGCCAGCAATCAGATGGCAGTTTTACCAAAGTGAACGGATAGCAGAATAGGTACCGTTATAAATTTTTCTTCTTAAAAGTAAGGCAACTTCCATAAAGTTTGTCATGCTTTGAAGGTTGTCCGCATAAAGTGAACAGAAGCTAGGACGACTAAAGGAGGAAAAAAATGACGCTACATCAAGAAAGTAATCGTTACACAATTCCATCTGGAGAGCATATTTTAACGATTCGTAATCGTAAAAGAATGGACATGACTTCTGTAAAATCAATTGAACGCTTTGATCAGGAAGAGTTTTTTATCAAGACGTCCCAAGGGCATTTATTGATTCGTGGAGAGGAACTGCATATCGTTCACTTAGATGTTGACAAAGGGTTATTGACACTTGAAGGAACTGTAAAAACCTTGCAGTATGACGAGGAGGAAAGTGGCTTCTCGAAAGGTTTCCTTCATAAATTGTTTGGATGATTGTTAGTCAGCAATTCGTTCAGCTATTAGTCATGGTTGTGAGCGGTATAGCAGTGGGATTTATTATTGATAGTGTAAGGCTCATAGTTTTTTCAACTCCAAAAAAGTCAAGCCTCCGAAAGTGGATGATGGTGTTAGAGCTGCTGACATGGATTCTGCTTGGAGGGTTAACGTATTATTTATTATTTTGGCTAAAAGACGGCGCGTGGCGGGCTTACGACCCGCTAGCGCAGATTGCTGGTATATTTTTATATCAGACTTTTTTTCAAACCTTTTTACGTTTCATGGCACGCATCGTAGTGAATATAACATGGAGACCTTTTTGGTTTATTGTCCGAGTAATAATCGCTATTATTCGACAAATAATACAGATATTCATTAAAATTGCTACGTTCGTCTTAAGGCCTTTTGTCAAAATTTATTCGTATTTGTCCTACACTTTATTAAAAAAAATTCGATATATCAAGTATAATAAAAGACAACAATAACTTCGGAGGTGCGGGCATGACTAGACGTCATTCATCAAAAGATGAACAGAAAAACTACACCAAGCTTGATAATGACTATGTCCGTAACACGGATAAAGCTATAAATCGTAAAGTGCAATCGCGTAAACGAAAAATGCGTCGTATTGTCTTTTTTGCGATTGCGCCAGTCGTTATCATCGCCTTTCTCTTAAATGTACTTGCCCATCAGTCTGAAACGCTAGCTGCAAAGGAAAAGAAAAAAGAAGAAGCCAATCAGCATTTGATGAAGGTAAAAGAGGAACAGGATTCACTTAATCTTAAAATTAAACAATTAGAAGATGATGAGTATATTGCAAAGTTATTGCGAAAAGAGTACTTCTTATCTGAGGAAGGTGAAATTATTTTCATTATGCCAGATAAGGAAGATAAAAAAGACGACTGAAAAGCTATGTATTGTTGACACTCTTTTTTAGTTATATATAATGAAAAGAGAAACTTATTGAAGTAAAAAGTTTGATTAAATTGATTACATGGCTCAAAAGAGTCGCTTAATTTTTAAGGAGGAGCATTTTTTTTATGTCAATTGAAGTAGGCAGCAAGGTACAAGGTAAAGTAACAGGAATCACAAATTTTGGAGCATTCGTTGAGCTGCCAGACGGCAAAACAGGCTTAGTACACATCAGTGAAGTTGCTGACAATTATGTAAAAGATATCAATGAGCATCTAAAAGTTGGAGATGAAGTTGAAGTAAAAGTGATGAATGTTGAAGCGGATGGAAAGATTGGTCTTTCAATCCGTAAAGCAAAGCCTCAAGCTGAGAGACCAGAGCGTCCTCAACGTCCGCGTCGTGACAATCGTTCTAACGATCGTAACGAACGCCATCAGCCGAAGGAAAACTTTGAGCAAAAAATGGCACGTTTCTTAAAAGATAGTGATGAGCGTTTAGCAACATTAAAACGTGCTACAGAGTCAAAACGTGGTGGTCGCGGGGCTAGAAGAGGGTAGTTTGCTGACTGTTTTAATCGTAGAAAAAGTGTATTAAATAGAACGGAGATTAGCTTTTGTTTATGACAAAGGCTAATCTTTTTTGGTTTAAAGTCTATAGAATATGTACATTTGGAATGATAAGGGTCAAAAAAACGTAATTCCAAAAGATTGAAACTACGCAAATAAAGAAAACACCTTATAATGTTGAGGTTGGTCTTTTCTTCTTCTTAGGAGCAGGTGCAGGTTGCTCCTGTGTTGTTTTAACTGTCTTTTGCGCTGGCTGGGACACCATTTTTACGAGCAAGTACACGCCGTATACGCTTACGACTAGTCCGGTAAGGAGTAAAAATATTTGTATGGCAAACGGTAAGTTAATGAGTATGGATACGAGAATAATCATAGAGCCACTCCCGCAAATTAAAGCTGCTTTCGTTAATAAACTCAAAGAAAGGTAACCTCCTAATAACATGTGCATTTTACCATAAGTATGCCACAGTTTTAGAAAAGAGGCATACTAAAAGTGCTGATGCCAATTGTACGGTATTGTAAACCAATAATATGGATGTTGATTTTCGCTGAAGATGGGCTTGCCATGTGGTGCTCAACATGTAGATCGGTTCTTGTTTACAAAAGATTCACTTCAGTATTTTTAAAAACACAAAAAATAACAAAAGGCATCAAGGAGTTTAAATTCACTCTTGATGCCTTTTGTCGACAATTTAAACGGCTTAGAAAATACTTCTAAGCCATTTTGCAGTATGACCCCTACGGGATTCGAACCCGTGTTACCGCCGTGAAAGGGCGGTGTCTTAACCGCTTGACCAAGGGGCCAATTATGGTGGCGGCCGAGGGGATCGAACCCCCGACCTTACGGGTATGAACCGTACGCTCTAGCCAGCTGAGCTAGGCCGCCGAAATGTTATTGGAGCGGAAGACGAGGTTCGAACTCGCGACCCCCACCTTGGCAAGGTGGTGTTCTACCACTGAACTACTTCCGCATTTCTTTTTTAAGGACAAGTTAAATAATACAATCCATTAAACCAAGTGTCAATATTCTTTATGAAAAAAGTTTAATAAAAATCTTAAAAAAATGAAAAAGCATCTATTTGCATGAGAACAAACACCGTGAGCGCATGAATATCAGCGCAAAAAATGACGTTAGCACCATAAAAACACGTAATAATAGAATATTCCGAAAAATATTTACTGTAATTTTGCACAGTATCCTATTTTTTTAGTACTTGCTGACAATTAACGTATTTATGCATATGTATTCGTCGAAATGTTTATATTTTTTTTTGCCATCGTCAGACAATCTTTCCACACATAATTTCTTATAATAACGAAAAAGTGTAGAAAGGGGATTATGTAATGACTAGTGTTGAATGGTATGAAACAGCGAATGTAGACGACCAAAAATCGGGGGCAAGAAAAAGGCAATTGCTGATAGGTTCCCTATTTTTCTTAACATCCTTTTTTTTAGCTCAATCTGTGGTGTTTGAAGCAGCTGTACCTTTCTCTGTCCCGTTTTGGGCGATTATTCGCAGTAAATATAAAGAGTATGCGAAGTTCGTCTTAATAGGCGGTTTAATAGGCTGTTATTTCCTTGGTTTTGGACAAGTCCTCATTCTAGCATTACAAATAGGCATGTATGAATGTATACAACGTTTCCGATATTGGCAGTTACCCCAAAGTATTGCCGTTTCACTTGCTGTACTTATCGTACAAGTATTATGGCAAGGAGTAATGCACCAAGGGCTTCCGCCAGTGCTTGTACAATTTTATGTAGGATGTGAAGTAGCGTTAGCGCTCATTATGACGTTATTTATGCAAGTGCTTTTTGTTAACTCCTATGAGTGGTTTACAAGCCATTGGACATATGAACGGCTAGGCTCAGCATTAGTTGTATTTGCGGCTATGCTTACGGGGATGCAAGCCGTCGTCATTAGCTATTTTTCTCTACCTATTTTTTTATTACAACTACTTATTTGTTTTGGTGCATCCGTGGGAAGTGTGCCGCTAGCTACTGTAATAGGAGCGGTATTAGGAGCACTTATAGGTGTGGCAAAGTTATCTTTTACAGGGATGTTGTCGGTTGCAACCTTAACGGGGCTTTGTGCAGGTATGGGGGCTCGTGCAGGGAGATTTGGTGTAGCGATTGGTAGCATTTTGCCGAGTGTGTTTTTTTTATTTTATGACGCAACGTTGCCATTAGATAGCGTGTACTTCACGTCAATTGCTATAGGCAGTTTGGTTTTTTTAGTTCTTCCTAAAAGCTATTCAGATAAAGTGCGTAACAAGCTTTTTCCACAACGTGAAGAAGTGTTATTAGCTAGGCAACATTGGTTGACAGAGCATGTTACATTTAAGCTAGAGCACTTTCAACATTTCGTTCATTTCATGAAAGAACTTGTATTTGAACGCTTTATGACAGCCCCTGTAGCAGTGAAAGAAGAAGTGGCTCCTATGAATACATGTTTAAGTTGTTTTCGCCATGATCGGTGCTGGGGCGCGCAAAATAATGGCATGGACAAGCTTATGACAGATTGGTTTCATATGAAAGGTGTAGGGAAAGAATCGTCTATCCACCGGGTGGAAGAACAAATTCGATATAAATGTGTTAAAGCAACCAAAATTTTCGAGGAATTGGAGACGGAACTGTATAGGGAGCGTATTAATGGACAGTATTTTCATGGTAAAAAAATGATTGCCCTTCAGTTACGCGATATGAGTAATCATCTTAATCAGTTAATTGCAGAGATGAAAGAAGAAACAATCTCTTTCGTCAGCGTAGAGAAGGATATTATTCAACGCTTGAAGGATGCTCATATCGAGTGTTTTCAGCTTGATGTGCTGAGCAATAAGGCGGGCGCGCGAAAAATCGTATGCGCACTAGCTCCTGCACGTGTTAATTGGGAAGAGGATACAACAGTAGCAGAGCGTATGATTTTGCCAATTTTATACGATATTTTTGAAGAACCGTTTGAAATTGATAAAGTTGTTGCGTGTGATGTACCATTTCGTCACATTCAAGTAAGCTTTAGATCAGCTATTAGCTTTGAAGTAGAGTATGATATATATAGCATGTCAAAAGATGCAACGCTCTATTCTGGTGATTCACACGCGCTATTCCAATTGCATCCAGGGTTATTTGCCATCTTGTTGTCTGATGGAATGGGGCAGAGTAAAGAAGCACAGCATGAGAGTAGGAAATTGATTCATTTAATGCGGGAATGTTTGAATTTCAATATGAATCCCGAGACAGCGATGCATACCTTGCATTATGTGATGTCTCTTAAGCAACAGGATGATATGTACGCTACGCTCGACTTTGCTCTAGTCGATTTACAACATGGCGATTTATGGTCGTGGAAGGCGGGGGGCATGTCCACCTATATTTTACGAGGCAAAGAGGTATTGAAAGTTGAGAGTAACGCAGCACCTGTTGGGTTTTTGTCAATTTCGGCGGTTGAAGCTGAAAAAAGAAAGCTCAAGGCGGGCGATGTCATACTGATGCATTCCGATGGTCTGTTTTCAAGCATTGCCGATTGGGATGAGCAAGAAGAATCCTTTTTAGCATTCGCACAGCAGGTAGCAAGCACAAATAAAACCATACAAGATAAATTAACAACAATCATGCAGTCCTTCCAATCGTATTATGCAATAGAGGATGACTGTACAGTATTGATGTTAGAAGTTACCCACGTCGTGCCAACATGGGCAGTATTTAAACCAGCTCAATATTCCATGAGTAAATCTTCGTAAAAAGAAACGAAAAGGGGAGGAGAAGCGTTTGTCATTTGAATTAAAGGTCAAACAATTTATTGATGAAGAGCAATTATTACAGCAAGACGACCATCTTCTCGTCGCCGTTTCGGGTGGTGTAGATTCAATGGCACTACTCCATTACTTTGTGAAAACTAAAGAGCAATGGGGCATTGAGGTCGAGGCAGTGCATGTCGATCATATGTTAAGAGGCGAGGCATCCGCTGAGGATAGAGCTTTTGTCCAACGCTATTGCGATAAATATGGCGTTATGTTGCATGCAACAGCCATTCCTATTCCAGAAATTTTAGCGCTGGAAAATGGCAACTCACAGTTAGTTTGTCGTAGAGAACGCTATCGTTATTTTGCAGAAGTCATACATAAAACGATGGCAACCAAGCTTGTAACTGCACATCATGCGGACGATCAACTGGAGTCAGTATTAATGGCCCTGACGAAAAATGCTACGATGAATAGTATGCAAGGTATTCGTCCAAAGCGTATTTTTGCAGGAAAATCATTAATTCGTCCGTTTTTAACGGTTACAAAGTCCGAAATAAGGGAATATTTACGGAAGCAGGGTTTGAATTATCGTGAAGATGCGAGCAATCTGAAAGACTCCTACGTAAGAAATCGTTATAGACACCACGTAGTACCCCTATTGGAGGCGGAAAACCCACGTGTAGCTGAGCAGACGAGTCGATTTACAAAGCATTTGCAAGAGGATGATGCGTACTTAATGACACTTGCACAAGACATATTTTCAAAAACAGTAAAAATATACAAAGAAAATATGTATAGTATGGAGATAGAAGCATTTGAAATGGTAGCACCTGCTTTACAAAGGAGGCTCATTTTAATACTATTAAACTATCTTTACAAAGATTCAAATACGATACAAAGTTATGCTATCTTAACTTCGCTTTTAAAGCTTTGTGAAACAACATCTGGGTATGCAGAAGTTCACTTACCAGAAGGTTTTATGGCAGTTCGCCGTTATGGCAAATTGACGATTCAGAAAAGCGAATCATTAGAAAGTGAAATTTACCCTGAAAAAGGAATTGTTTTAACTGCTAATGATAGGACAACATTAAAAAATGGTGTCCGTCTATCTGTCGTTAAGCTGTCTGAATTAGCATCCGAATTGCTTACAGATAGTGCACAACTTTTTTACTTTAACGCTAATAAACTTACACTTCCACTCTATATTAGGGCACGTAAGGAAGGAGACCGAATGCTGTTAAAAGGAATGGATAAGCCAAAACGTTTATCTCGCCTTTTTATAGATGAAAAGATTCCTTTAAATGAGCGAAATAGCTGGCCGTTACTGAGTTCTCAATCTAACGAGGTCGTAGCGGTAATTGGTGTGCGTATGGGTGTTTATTTTTCAACTACGCCGCAACCAAGCGATGATACAGTGCTCATCGTAGACTAATGGTCTTTGTAAAATATTTCACCTACATACAGGTTGAAAGTTTTTGATACACACGAGGAGGAATCAATATGTTACAAAATGACATCGAAAAAATTATGATTACAGAAGAACAACTGCAAGAAAGAATCGCTGAGCTAGGCGCCCAATTGACAGAGGAATATCAAGATTCATTCCCGTTAGCTGTCGGCGTACTTAAAGGTGCGATGCCCTTCATGACAGACTTAATGAAACGTTTTGATTCTTTTATTGAGCTAGATTTTATGGATGTATCTAGCTATGGTAATGCAACAGTTTCATCTGGTGAAGTGAAAATTTTAAAGGATTTAAACACAAGTGTTGAGGGTCGTGATGTATTAATTATCGAGGACATCATTGATAGCGGGTTAACGCTAAGCTACCTGGTAGATCTATTTAAATACCGTAAAGCAAAATCCATTAAAATTGTTACCCTTTTAGACAAACCATCAGGACGAAAAGTAAACCTTTCTGCTGATTATGTTGGCTTCAAAGTTCCCGATGGCTTTGTTGTTGGCTATGGTTTAGACTACGCTGAAAAATACCGCAATTTACCATATATCGGTATTTTAAAGCCAGAAGTTTATTCATTTTAATGACTTAGCCCGCTCGCATAGATGCGTGGGTACAAGTTAAGCCTCCAGCGGATGACATAGGTAGATTGAAAAAAACAATTCAGTTTTGGACGCATCGAAAGTTGCGCCAAAAGAGGATTACCAGTTGCAAATTCGCTGGGATTGTAATTAGTGGGAGTAAATATGTTTAGATTTCGACAAAATTCGAACGAAACTTTTTTTAAGTAAGGCTTTTCGTTGTATGATGAAATCATGATATGTTAAGATTTTACTTATAATTTTTCTGTTTGTAATGAGGAGGCTGGAGATGAATCGAATATTTCGATATACCATATTCTATTTACTGATTTTCCTAGTGATCATTGGTATATTTGGTACTTTCAATGGCGGTAAATCGCCGACGAAAGAAATTACTTACCCAGAGTTTTTAGAAGCTCTTGATAAGAATGAAATTACAGAAGCAAAAATTCAACCTGATAAATCAGTATATATTGTTGAAGGTTCCATGAAAGGTTATGAAAAAGGCGAAAGTTTCACAGTGAACCTTCCCCGCGATAACCAATCATTGATGGATCGAATCGATGAAGCTGCTAAGGATAAGAATAGCAATATAGATTTCTTGAAAGCACCAGAAACGAGTGGATGGGTACAGTTCTTTACAGGTATTATTCCATTCATCATTATCATCTTCTTATTCTTCTTCCTAATGAGTCAATCTCAAGGTGGCGGCAATAAAGTAATGAGTTTTGGTAAAAGTAAAGCTAAGCTTTATGATGACCAAAAGAAAAAAGTTCGTTTTACTGATGTAGCGGGTGCAGATGAAGAGAAAGCGGAACTTGTAGAGGTCGTTGATTTTTTAAAGGATCACCGCAAATTCACTGAAATAGGTGCTCGTATTCCAAAAGGTATCTTACTTGTAGGTCCTCCAGGTACAGGTAAAACATTACTTGCTCGTGCAGTAGCAGGTGAAGCTGGCGTACCATTCTTCTCGATTTCAGGTTCTGACTTCGTAGAAATGTTTGTCGGTGTAGGTGCTTCACGTGTGCGTGATTTATTCGAAAATGCGAAGAAAAATGCTCCATGTATCATTTTCATTGATGAAATTGATGCTGTAGGTCGTCAGCGTGGTGCTGGTCTTGGCGGTGGTCACGATGAACGTGAGCAAACATTGAACCAATTATTAGTTGAAATGGATGGCTTCGGTGCAAACGAAGGGATTATTATTATCGCGGCAACAAACCGTCCAGATATTTTAGATAAAGCGTTATTACGTCCTGGTCGTTTTGACCGTCAAATTACAGTAGGACATCCTGATGTAAAAGGCCGTGAAGCCATTCTAAAAGTGCATGCTCGCAATAAGCCTCTATCGGATTCAGTCGATTTAGCAGCTGTAGCACAACGTACACCAGGCTTCTCGGGTGCGGATTTAGAAAACTTATTGAACGAAGCTGCACTTGTAGCAGCACGTAAAAGTAAACGTACGATTAATATGGCAGATATTGATGAGGCATCTGACCGTGTTATTGCAGGTCCAGCGAAAGCGAGCCGCGTTTACTCTGCAAAAGAGAAAAAGCTTGTATCCTTCCATGAAGCGGGTCACGTTGTTGTTGGTCTAGAGCTTGATGAAGCAGATACAGTTCATAAAGTAACAATCGTACCACGTGGTCAAGCGGGTGGTTATGCGATTATGTTACCGAAGGAAGAACGTTTCTTCACAACAAAACAAGAGCTGTTAGACCGTATTGCGGGACTTCTTGGTGGTCGTGTAGCTGAAGAAATCGTGCTAGGTGAAGTATCTACTGGGGCTCATAATGACTTCCAAAAGGTAACAAGCATTGCACGTGCAATGGTTACAGAATATGGTATGAGTGAAAATCTTGGTGCGATGCAATTTGGGTCAAGTCAAGGTGGGAATGTATTCCTTGGTCGTGACTTCAACTCTGATCAAAACTACTCAGATTCAATTGCTTATGAAATCGATAAAGAAATGCAAAAAATTATCGATACGCAGTATGAACGTACTAAACGTATTCTGACAGAAAAACGCCATTTACTTGATTTAATTGCGAATACTTTAATGGAAAAAGAAACATTAAATGCGCAAGAAATCGAACATTTACGCGATCATGGTGTTTTACCAGAACCTGAAGCGGTGGAAAACGTTGTAGAACAAGCGCCTAAAGCTGAAGCACAACCAACTTTAGAAAAAGTCGGTAAACCTGTTCTTGAAAAAGAATTGCTAAGCGAAGCGCCAAATCCAACAACAGCGGATTTACCAAAAGAAGGTTTCGACCAAAAGGATGCTCCTAAAGGGATCGACGAAAAACGTGATTAATCACATAAAAGACTGCTTATGAAAATTTCATAAGCAGTCTTTTTCTTTGCTTTTTTTTTGCATGAAGCATTACGATGTAAATAGTATGTTATGCGTCTGCATAATGGATAGGAGTGTTGAACATGGAAAACGTAACATTGAATAATGGACTAGAAATGCCTTTAGTAGGCTATGGTGTATTCCGTGTACCAGATGGAGATGATTTGGCTGAAGCTGTTAAAACGGCTATCGCAAAAGGCTATCGTAGCATAGATACTGCACAAGTGTATCGTAATGAGGAAAGCGTTGGGCGTGGAATTCGCGCAGCAATTGATGAAGGTCTCGTTGCACGTGAGGAGCTTTTTATAACTTCAAAAGTTTGGAATGACGGACTTTCTTATGAAGAGACACTAGCCGCATACGCTAGCAGTTTAGAAAAATTAGGTTTAGATTATTTAGATTTATATTTAATTCATTGGCCAGGTTTAGATACGAGCTATATTGAGGCATATAAAGCGCTTGAAAAAATTTATCAGGACGGGCGTGTTCGTTCCATCGGTGTCAGCAATTTTCATGTACATCATTTAGAACATTTATTAAAAGAAACGACGGTTATTCCTGTTATCAATCAAATAGAATTTCACCCCCATCTGACGCAGGAGGAAGTACGTAATTATTGTAAAGAACATCGTATTCAAGTAGAAGCATGGTCACCATTAATGAATGGTTCTTTGTTGGAGGAAGCGTTAATTCAACAGTTAGCAAGTAAATACAACAAAACTCCAGCACAAATTGTTTTGCGATATGATGTTCAACATGGTGTTGTAACCATCCCAAAAACAATGACACCATCACGTATGACAGAAAACTTAGATGTTTTTGATTTTGCGTTAGCTGATGAAGAAATGGCGCAATTAGATGCTATGAATGACGGTTTGCGTTGCGGACCAGACCCTGAAAAATTTAATTTTAAATAATGTGATGGAGCTACCTTCTAAAATTTCTAAAATGTCGGGTAGCTCCTTTATCGTGAGTAGGAATGCTATTTCATTGGCTTAAAAGTGTGGTATCATTTTCTAAAGTGTTCAAACTTTATTTGGTGTTCAGCGAAGCGCCTTCTTAAACTGAAAATAAGCGCCTCTAGTTCGATGAAGTGAAGTTACACAAACAAACGTTTGTTGATAGTAATGAAACTCAGTCGGTTTCATGGGGGCGAATTTGATATGGAGGCATCGGCCGTGATTTTAGTATTGGATGCAGGAAATTCAAATATTGTATTGGGAGTCTATGATACAAATGATCAGCTCGCTTTTCATTGGCGAATGGTTACGGATCTTCATAAAACAGAAGACGAATATGCGATGCAAGTACTCGCTTTTTTTAACCATGCAGGCATTTCATTTGAACAAATTACTGGCATTATTATATCCTCGGTTGTACCGCCGATTATGTTTTCGTTAGAAGCAATGTGCAAAAAATATTTCCGGAAAAAACCATTGGTCGTTGGCCCCGGTGTCAAAACAGGTTTAAATATTAAATATGAAAACCCACGAGAGGTTGGTTCGGATCGAATCGTAAACGCAATAGCAGCGCTCGATGCATATAAAGCACCGTTAATTATTGTGGATTTTGGTACAGCAACAACATATTGTTATTTGAATGAAAAAGGCGATTATATGGGCGGTGCTATTGCTCCAGGTATTTCAATTTCAACGGAGGCACTTTATACGCAGGCAGCTCGATTACCACGTATTGAAATTCTTCGTTCTACACATATTGTTGGAAAAACAACCGTTTCTGCGATGCAGGCCGGCATTTTTTATGGTTTTGTTGGACAAGTGGAGGGCATTGTTAATCGCATGAAGGCACAAAGTAAAGAAGAGCCGCTTGTGATTGCAACTGGAGGATTAGCCAATTTAATTGCTGGGGAGACGCAAGTAATAGATGTCGTTGATCCATTTTTAACATTAAAAGGTTTATATAAGTTATATAAACGTAACCAATAAGAAAAGAGGGACTTTTCATTTATGAAAGATTATTTAGTTCGAGGTTTAGGATTTAATGGGCAGGTGCGTGTTTTCGCTGCTTGTACAACAGCCACTGTAGGAGAAGCACAACGCCGTCATAATACGTGGCCAGTTGTGTCAGCAGCTCTTGGCCGTTCCATGACTGCTGGTGTCATGATGGGAGCTATGTTAAAGGGTCAAGAAAAGATTACGATTAAAATCGAAGGTAATGGTCCAATCGGTCCTATGGTAATTGACAGTAACGCTCAAGGCGAAGTCCGTGGTTTTGTAACAAATCCACATGTGCATTTTAATTTAAACGAACAAGGTAAATTGGATGTACGAGCTGGTGTCGGCACGGAAGGTGCGTTAACGATTGTCAAGGACCTAGGCTTACGTGATATGTTCTCTGGTCAAACACCAATCATATCTGGAGAAATTGCAGAAGATTTTACTTACTATTTTGCAACATCTGAACAGGTACCTTCATCTGTGGGACTTGGTGTACTAGTAAATCCAGATAATTCTATTCTAGCAGCGGGCGGCTTTATTCTTCAACTGATGCCGGGCTGTGAAGAAGAAACAATTGATGCAATCGAGCAACATTTAGCGACGCTAGAGCCTGTATCGAAAATGATTGAAAAGGGCTATACGCCAGAGCAAATTTTAGAGGCTGTATTAGGAGAAGGAAAAGTCCAAATTTTAGATTCAATGCCGGTTGAATTTAAATGTCAATGTTCAAAAGAGCGATTTGGTGCAGCAATTTTAGGTTTGGGTTCGCAGGAAATTCAAGAAATGATTGATGAAGATGGTGCGGCTGAAGCGCAATGTCACTTCTGTTTAGAAACATATCATTTCTCAAAAGAAGAACTAGAAGGTTTTATCGATGAGCTCAACGCGTAATCGGAGACCACAGACATCTTCAACAACCAACCAAACGCCCTTATTGCAACGCCGTTTAAAAACAAAACCGGCTTTAATAGTTATTGCTATATTATTACTAGGGAATTTTTTATGGTTTATTGCTTGGTTAATTCCAAATAAAGGTCAGGAAATTGGTAGCGACGAACAAGTCGCTACCGTTGATGGCGATGTAATAACACGCCAAGACTGGATGATTGCTATGGAAGAACGCTATGGTAAAGAAACTCTCCAAAACTTAGTGAATGAATCTGTTATGGAAAAGGCTGCTGATAAATATAAAATAAAAGTGTCGAATCAAGAGATTGATTTAGAACTTGCCCTAATGCGTTCAGCTCAAGATAAATTCGATACAGCATTGCAAAATCTTTCGGCTGACCAGTTAAAGCAGAAAATTCGCTCGGAGCTTATTTTAGATAAAGTACTAACAAAAGATGTAGTGATTAAAGAAGACAGTATAAAAAAATACTATGAAGAAAATAAAGCATTATATAATACTGACACAAGTTATCGTACAAATTTTATTGAGGTAGACTCAAAAAAAGCTGCTGAAGAAGCGCTAAGTGAACTAAAAAATGGGTCTGATTTTTCTGTGCTGGCACGTGAAATTTCAATTGACAGTGCATCGGCTAGCTTAGGTGGAGACATAGGCTTCTTAACAGAGAAGCAGGGCAATATTGATCCAGCTCTGTTAAAAGCGGTTAAAACTTTATCGGCAAATGAAATTAGTAAGGTATTTAAGTTAGATAATGGCCATTACGGAATCGTGCAAGTTCAAGAAGTAATAGAAGGTCAATCCTTTACATATGACGATGTGAAAGAACATATCGAACGGGAGCTTGCGTTGGAGCAATTGCAACAATCTATAACACCTGAAGCATTTTGGTCTGAATTTAAGGCGACTTGGTATTATGGTGAAGAAAAGAAATGATAAAAGGAAGCCAGAAAGTAACGTACTTTCTGGCTTCAAATAAATATTCTGAAAATATAAGCTTTATTGATTGACAATGTAACTGGAAAATTGATAAAATACAAAATAAGTAAAACCTATAAAATTAGTAGGGATTAGGAGTGGAATAATAAATGAGTAGATTAGCGAACTCAGTAGCTGAATTAGTTGGTAAAACACCAATTGTAAAATTAAATCATGCAACAGGTGAAAATGAAGGTACTGTATATGTTAAATTAGAGTATTTTAACCCAGGGAGCTCAGTAAAAGACCGTTTAGCGTTGGCGATGATTGAAGCTGCTGAAAAAGACGGAACGTTAAAACCAGGTGGTACGATTATTGAACCTACTTCTGGTAATACAGGAATTGGATTAGCAATGATTGCTGCAGCTAAGGGCTATAAAGCAATCTTAGTAATGCCAGAAACAATGAGTTTAGAGCGCCGTAATTTACTGCGTGCTTATGGTGCTGATCTAGTGTTAACACCTGGACCAGCAGGCATGAAAGGTGCCATTTCAAAGGCGGAAGAGTTATCTGCAGAGCACGGATACTTTTTACCTCAGCAATTCACTAACCCAGCAAACGCAGTTGTTCACCGTTTAACAACAGGGCCAGAAATCGTGGAAGCTTTTGACGGCTTGAAATTAGATGGATTTGTTGCTGGTGTTGGTACAGGTGGTACAATTACTGGTGCTGGTAGCGTATTAAAAGAGAAGTACCCAGATATTGAAATTATTGCTGTTGAGCCAAAAGATTCTCCAGTACTTTCAGGAGGTCAACCAGGTCCGCATAAAATCCAAGGGATTGGTGCTGGATTCGTACCTTCTGTTTTAGATACGGACGTTTATTCTTCAGTATTCCCTGTAGAAAATGAAATTGCCTTTGAAGTAGCACGTAAAGTAGCGCGTGAAGAGGGTATTCTATGCGGTATTTCTTCAGGTGCAGCGATCTATGCAGCAATTGAGACAGCAAAACGCTTAGGTAAGGGCTCAAATGTTCTTGCAATCGTACCTTCAAATGGTGAGCGTTACCTATCTACACCTTTATACCAATTTGAAGACTAATTTTCAGACAACATGACATCCTCCTATTAGGGAGTCTTATAGACTGTAGGCAATCTCAAAAAATTGAGAGTGTGCCTACAGTTTTTTCTTTATGGAATAGCTGTGGCGTCAAATTCTGCGCGCAGGTTGATTCCCTTAAAGGGGGTTACTTGCTTTTTATAGGCGGGTTTTAACTATTCTTTGCGCTTTTCACGCAGGACTCGAGCTACAATCAATTAATAAATTCACATACGCATTTTAGCTTGGCAACATGTTTAGAAAAATTTTTAATTATACAGAACGTCCGTATGGAACATCTTTTGAGCAAGAAATAGTGCCATTAAAAACGACAGTATTGGCAAGCGGTTGTAGTAAGAAGTGACGTTAATAGTTATTTATTTTAGAAGCAAAAAAAATTCGCATCTCTGCATTTTTCACGTTAAGATGGAATCACATCATATGATCCAAAGGGGAAGAGCAACGTGAATACATTATCTACGAAATCAGTAAAAATGGACGCAGACGCGTTTTTTTATAGCTATAAAAAGCAAACGACAGATGAAAAAGCCCATGTATTTTTAGAGAGTGGACGTGGGGGGCACTATTCGATCGCTGCTTGGCAGCCATTAGCAACTGCTCAATCAATTGCGGGTGGTTTGCTTATTGAGTGGAGAGATGGCGCTCGCGAAATGTTATACGGGGAGCCACTTGATTTATTAGAACAGTTAGTAGCGAACTATCAATTAACTTATGATGCTAAACTGCCTGTTTTCCAAGGAGGCGCAATCGGTTTTGTGTCATACGATTACGCACGGAAAATTGAGGAGCTGCCAGAACTAGCAACAGATGATTTAAAGGTGCCAGATATTTATTTTTATTTATTTGATTGTTGGGCAGTACATGATGTTAAGACAAATGAAGTAACGTTTATGAAGTTAGCTAACTGTGATGTGAACCTTGAAGAGCGAGCACATACTTGGCAAGTAGCGGCACAGGAAGGTTTGCAGTTAAGAAAGTTCGAAAAGACAAATGCTGTTGAAGTGGTAAATGATGAAAGTGAGCTGCTTGTGTCATTTGCAGGAACGGACTTTGAAGCTGCTGTGAAGAAAATTCAAAGCTATATAACACAAGGTGATGTGTTTCAAGTGAATTTATCAGTCCGTCAATCGAAAAAACTAAATGCTACAGCAATGGATGTTTATGAAGCGTTACGTACCTTTAATCCTTCGCCATATATGGCGTATATTGAAGCCCCTGAATTTGCGGTTGTGTCGGGTTCGCCAGAGCTATTGGTGAAACGCCATGGTAAGGAGTTATCAACACGACCAATAGCAGGAACGCGTCCGAGAGGAAAGTCTGATGAACAAGACATTGCGTTGGCACAGGAGTTAATTGATAACGAGAAGGAGCGAGCAGAACATGTGATGCTCGTTGATTTAGAACGTAATGACCTAGGGAGAGTATCCACGTACGGTACAGTGGAGGTCGATGAGTTTATGGTCATTGAACGTTATTCACATGTCATGCATATTGTGTCAAATGTCCGTGGCGAACTAGCTGAAGGAAAGACCAATGCGGATGTTGTTCGAGCGATGTTCCCAGGTGGGACGATTACAGGTGCACCTAAAATTCGTACGATGGAAATTATTGAAGAATTAGAACCAGTCCGTCGAGGGTTATATACGGGTTCCATCGGCTGGTTAGGCTATACAGGAGATATGGAATTGAATATTGTAATACGAACAGCATTTGTTAAAGATGGAATGTCCCATATCCAAGCTGGTGCAGGAATTGTCATTGATTCTGTTCCGGAAAGAGAATACCAAGAATCTTTAAATAAAGCAAAAGCTATGTGGCAGGCTAAGGCAATGGCAGAGGAGCGAGCAAAATGATTTTAATGATTGATAACTATGATTCTTTTACATATAATCTTGTGCAGTATTTTGGAGAATTTGGACATGAGTTAATTGTGAAAAGAAATGATTCGCTAACAATTGCGGATATTGAAAAACTTGCGCCCGATATGATTGTGATTTCTCCTGGACCTTGTAGTCCGAACGAAGCTGGTGAAAGTCTAAACATCATTCGATATTTCGCGGGAAATATTCCTATTTTAGGGGTGTGTCTTGGACATCAAGCAATAGCTCAAGTTTTTGGGGGGCATGTTATTCGTGCCGAACGTTTAATGCATGGTAAAACGTCTCCGGTGTTGCATGCGGAAAATGGTCTACATGCAGGTATGCCCAATCCATTTCAAGCAACACGATATCATTCGCTTATTGTGGAAAAAGAAAGCTTACCAGCCTGTTTTGATGTGACAGCTTGGACTGCGGAAGGAGAAATTATGGGGATTCGACATAAAGAGTATCCAATCGAAGGAGTTCAATATCATCCAGAATCTATTATGACGGAACAGGGGAAAAAGCTTCTACGTCATTTTATCGAATTGTATGTAGAAGGAGCGAAATAATATGCAGTGCTGGTTGAACGGGACCTATGTAACAGCGGAGGAATTGCGAATCTCACCATTTGACCATGGTTTTTTATATGGCTTAGGTTTTTTCGAGACGTTGCGTACTTACAATGGGAAGGTATTATTTTGGGAAGCGCATATGGAACGATTACAAGCGGCACTTACGCAGTTCCATATTCATATGCCTTATACACAACAGGATTTACTAGCTGTTATTGAACAACTAAATTTAGCCGCCGGTGGGCAAGATGGTTATTTTCGTTTAAATGTATCTGCTGGGGAGCACAGTATAGGCTTGCAACCGAGCGAGTATACACAACCCAATGTAATCGTCTTTCGGAAAGAGTTGCCTGATACTCCTCGTGGTAAGGAAAAAACAGCGCAATGGTTAGAGGTAAGACGGAATACTCCTGAAGGTACTTTGCGTGTTAAATCGCATCATTATGGCAATAACGTTTTAGGGAGGTTTGAAATGTCCTCTTTAGCCATGCAGGAAGGTTTCTTTTTAACAGAGGAGGGCTATGTGGCTGAAGGTGTCACTTCAAATATATTTTGGGTGAAAGATGATATACTATATACGCCTTCTTTAGAAGCGGGTATTTTACCTGGTATTACGAGAGCGTGGATACTAGAACAAGCGCAGTCAGTAGGTATGGAAATACGAGAAGGTTTATTTACTAAAAACGATGTGGAGCAAGGGAGCGAATGTTTTATTACAAACTCTGTGCAAGAGCTTGTTCCGATTTGCAAGTTAGAAGATATTCAGTTGTTAGGCAATAAAGGACCGATTTATTTACGTTTACATGAGGCGTTTATCAAAGAGGTGGAACAACAATAGAAGGAGCATTAAAATGCTAGAAAACTATACAACTCCGTTAACAATTAATGGGATTACTTTAGATTATAACAGTGAAACATTTATTATGGGTATTTTAAATGTCACGCCAGACTCTTTTTCAGATGGTGGGAAATACAATAGCGTTGAGGCGGCTGTAGAGCAGGCTAAAAAGATGGTTGCTGAAGGTGCGAAAATTATTGATGTTGGCGGTGAATCGACACGCCCTGGTTATGAGCGTATTTCTGATGAGGATGAAATTGCGCGCATTGTTCCGGTTATTCAGGCACTAGTCGCGGAAGTACCAGCTATTATTTCGGTTGATACGTATAAAGCAAAAGTAGCGCGTGCGGCGATTGAAGCGGGTGCTCATATTATTAATGATATTTGGGGTGCCAAATCAGAACCTGCCATTGCAGAAGTTGCTGCGGAACTAAATGTACCGATTATTTTAATGCATAATCGCGAAAACAAAGATTATGGAAGTAATTTTTGGGCAACAGCCAAAGCGGATTTAGAACAGAGTATTGCTATTGCGAAGAAGGCTGGTGTGCAAGATTCTTATATTATATTGGATCCAGGCATTGGTTTTGCTAAAACAACAGCTCAAAATATTGCAATGATGCAGCATCTAGCGGATTTAGTGAATATGGGATACCCTGTGTTATTAGCAACTTCGCGTAAGTCAATGATTGGCAATGTATTGCAGCTTCCTGTAGAAGAACGGATTGAAGGAACATGTGCAACTGTTGTTTATGGCATTGAAAAAGGCTGTCATCTAATCCGTGTGCACGATGTGAAAGAAATGGCTCGTGCTGCACACATGGCTGATGTGTTAGTTGGTAAACGTATTTACAAGGAGGAAGCGTAATGGACTATATTCATTTAAAGGACATGCAGTTTTATGGCTATCATGGTGTTTTAGCAGCAGAAACAACACTTGGTCAACGCTTCCGCGCCAATGTTTCACTAGCGGTTGATATGACTAAAGCGGGTGACACAGATGATTTAACGTATACAGTGAATTATGCTGAAGTGTATGCGCTTTGTCGTGATATCGTTGAGGGCGAGCCTTTTAAACTAATTGAAGCCCTTGTTGCGAAAATCGCTAATAGTATTCTCTCTGCTTATCCTGACAAGGTCAAAGGTGTACGAGTTGAGTTGATTAAACCAGATCCGCCAATCCATGGTTATTACAAAGAAGTTTCAGTTGAGATAACTAGAGGTGACTTCTAATGAATGACGTATATATATCAATTGGCACCAATATTGGTGAACGTTATGAAAACCTTCAGCGTGCAATTGAACTTTTGATGGAAAAAGACCAGATAGAGGTTATGCGTATATCTTCTATCTATGAAACTGCAGCTGTAGGCTTTACTGACCAAGCAGATTTTTTAAATATCGCTGTATATATTAGAACAAGCAGTTCTTCTTGTGAAATGCTAAAGATTTGTCAGTCAGTAGAGAATGAGCTAGGTCGTGTTCGGGAGTTTCGATGGGGGCCTCGAATCATCGACCTTGATATTCTACTCTACAATCACGAAAATATTGAAACAGAGAGCTTACTTGTGCCACACCCAAGAATGTATGAACGAGCTTTCGTGTTAGTACCATTAATAGAAATTACGCCTACCCCATCTGGAGAGCAATTGCAAAGAGCACACGAAACGCTGCAACAGATGAATTGGCAAGAGGAAGGCGTAACACTATGGAAGCAATCGGCGGATACGAGATTGATGCCGTCTATGAAATAATGTGCATAAGTTTGATTTGTGGAGAGCTTAATAATAAATGCCAAAAGCATTAACAATACATCTTTAGCAATGACGGGTGAAAGCCCATAGAAGGAGGAAATCGACGTTGAGTCAGACAACTGAAAAGCCGTTTCAAATTGGCGATATTGTCATGGACAACCGTGTCGTATTAGCACCAATGGCTGGTATCTGTAACTCTGCTTTTCGATTAACGGTGAAAGAATTCGGAGCAGGACTAGTATATGCAGAAATGATTAGTGATAAAGGGATTGTTAGTAAAAACGAAAAGACGTTAGGTATGCTATATATTGACGAACGTGAAAATCCCCTTTCCCTACAAATTTTTGGTGGAGATAAAACGACACTTGTAGAAGCGGCGAAGTATGTAGATGAAAATACAACTGCCGATATTATTGATATTAATATGGGCTGTCCAGTCAATAAAATAATTAAGTGTGAAGCAGGTGCGCGTTTACTGCTAGATCCAAACAAAGTTTACGAAATGGTAGCTGCGGTTGTTGATGCGGTGAAAAAGCCAGTCAGTGTAAAAATGCGTATTGGGTGGGACGATGAACATGTCTTTGCTGTGGAAAATGCGCAGGCTGTTGAACGTGCCGGCGCTTCAGCAGTAGCGGTTCATGGTCGTACACGTGTGCAAATGTACGAAGGAAAAGCAAATTGGGATATTATTCGTCAAGTAAAGGAAAATGTCAATATCCCTGTGCTTGGCAATGGTGATGTTGAATCGCCCCAAGATGCAAAGCGTATGCTTGATACAACAGGGGTGGATGCTGTAATGATCGGACGAGCAGCATTAGGTAATCCGTGGATGATTTATCGTACAGTTCAGTATTTGGAAACAGGAGAGTTAAAAGACGAGCCTGGCGTTCGCGAAAAAATGGATGTATGTTTATTGCACTTTGAACGCCTAATGCAATTAAAAGGAGAGAGTGTGGCTGTGCGCGAAATGCGTAAGCATGCATCGTGGTATTTAAAAGGTATTCGTGGTAACGGTAAAGCTCGCAGTGCTATTAACCAAACCGAAACAGCAACAGAATTACGTGCTATATTAAATGGTATTGTGCAAGAATATGAGCAACGTGAGTCTGAAATTTATGTACCAGAGCAAAAAGAAATTATCATATAATGGGATAAGAGGCATCTCAATTTAAATTTGAGATGTCTCTTTTGCTATGATTAATGTAAAAAGTAAATATAGAACAACCTGATCTGCCCACTTTAATTTTTAGAATTATTAATTATTTTAACTCTTGTGGAATTTAAACCGAAACAGATGAATACAGCTTTAAAATTGTGTACAATAGAAATATTATGGACGTAAACGCGGACATAAAGCCCGAAATCCTTTATTTATCAAGTGGTTTCGGGCTTTGTATTTATAAAACGATGCCAAAATGATGCCGAAACCCTAAAAAATCATGTTTTTTGAAGTTCTCTCATCAATTTACCGAATTTTTCTGATGCTTCTTTTTTTCTGTCTTGAGTAACATGAAGATATATTTTTTTAGTTGTATCTTCATCTTCGTGACCTAATCGATCCATGATTAATTCTAACGGTACATCAATCTCTGCTAAAAGAGAAGTGTGAGTGTGTCGGAATGAATGTGGTGTTAGTTGCTTATTGAAATTTGGCATTTTATTCAAAATTAATTTCATGTGTCTATTCACAATTCGTAAATACCATGGATAACCCATATATTCGCCATATAAGCGCGAGAAAACAAAATCAAAATCTTTATAATTCTTCTCATAAATAGTTTTTATCTTTTTTTGATTTAGTTGATGCCCTATTAATAAAGCTATGAGTTCCTCTTCAATATCTATTTTCCGAATTGAACCCTCT
This sequence comes from Lysinibacillus sp. FSL K6-3209, assembly GCF_037976175.1. Classification (NCBI taxonomy): domain Bacteria; kingdom Bacillati; phylum Bacillota; class Bacilli; order Caryophanales; family Bacillaceae; genus Lysinibacillus; species Lysinibacillus sp. FSL K6-3209. The sequence goes on from NZ_CP150264.1 coordinate 112,064, forward strand.
GTTTTAGGAGGAGTAAGTTCAAATTGATCAAATTTATTCTTTGGATTATAAAGAGTCTTTGTTATGTTGATGGTTCCTTCTTCAAAATCTATATCAGACCACTTTAATGCTAATGCCTCTCCTGGACGCATTCCTGTCCATGCTAACGTGTTGAAATAAACATAGTCACCTATTTTACCACTCTGATAACAAACATCTAAAAACGCCTTTAATTCATGTTTTTCGAAGTATGTATCGGTGATAGCCTCGTTTTCAATCTCTTCAACTGTTTTTATTCTCTTAGGAACAATCGTGAATTCAGTTGGATCATCTAATAGTATTTTCTTTTCACGAGCATATTTAAATACCTGTTTAGCTGTACCGTGAACATTTGTCAAAGTGTTGTAAGATAATTGCTCGTGAAGATTAAATAGAAACTTTTGATAAACATCTTGTGATATATTTTGAACTTTAACATGCCCAAAACCTTCATATAACTTTTCTAAATGATAATTTTTTGAACGTATGGTGCTATTTTTTACACCACTTTTTGTATAGCGTTCAAACCACTCCTCTCCTAAGTCACGAAAGGTTGCTTTGTTTTTAAAATCTAAATTCCATTTATCTATTTCATATTCCATAGCACGAGCAGCCTTAACAGCATCCTTTTCTTTTAAAAAACCTCTTTTAACAATTCGTTCTCTCTTACCAGTAGTGGGATTAGTACCGTTTTCAATTACATACATCCACCGTTCCTTGCCGTTTTTTAATTCATATTTTTGGATAGAAGCCATGTAATACCCCTCCATTATAAAAGTTAAATCGACTTAAATATATAATTGAATATCTATACTCACTGATGTTAAATGGTTGTTAAAATATTGTTCTAATCGCTTTTCAGCAAACCAATATTCGACATTAAAAGTTTTCTGTATTAAGAAAATAGCTTTTTCCTTGTTTGAAGGTAGAATCATTTTATTTAGCATAAATGTCGGAATACAAGCGTGGTACATGAAATTGTTAGCTTTCCATTCTTGATACTCTCTAAATAAAGGAGGGGATTTCGCTTGATTACCAGAATGCAGAGTCCCGTGACCTAGTTCATGACCAAATTCTTGCCACTGTTCCTCTTTGGATAATCTAGAATCTATAAAAATTACATTACCAATGTTAGTCGAATCATATGGTGATAAGAATAAAGTAAACCCAAGTCGTGACGCGATTACTTTCATGTCTAAATGTTCTGGGTTGGTTACACCGATACTGGTATAAAGGTCTCTAATGTAATCTTCTAAATGAGTATAAACGAAAGTCATAACATCCCTCTTTTGCAAACATATGTTCTTTTTATATTAACAAAAAAATCCACCACAGAAAAGGCGAATTTTTTAATGTCTGGAAAAGTTACACAAGAACGATATCACTTCTTGTTTTCCTGTTGTCTTTTCAGTACTTCATAGAAAACCTCGAATTGTTCTAATGCATCTAACAAATTTTCTGGTTGATTTTTAAAGAACAAATCTTCTCTAGTTAGAAAGAAATCAATAACTTCTTTTTGGTATGCACTTAGATTGTTGTAATCTTCATTAGATATTCCGGCTTGTGTATGTAAAGCATCTCTGTTATTAGTTCTGCCTAGTAGATAATCTACAGATACATTATAAAAGTCAGCTAATTTACTTAAAGTTTCAAAATCTGGTTGAGTAGATGATGTTTCATAACGAGCATATGTTGATCTATTTATTATAAGGCGGTCAGTTAATTCCTTTTGGGATAAACCTCTTTCAGTGCGTAGTTTCCTTAATACATCGCCATATTTCATGCATTACGCTCCTTTCTATTCTATATATTATAAGTGAATTTTTTGCACAATAAATATTTTGTGAAAAAACTACACAAAAAGTATTGACTGTGCAAAAAATGCACGATATACTATGTGTAAGAAATGCACAAAGGAGGTAATAACATGTTTCCGGAAATATTAAAGAAACAACGAAAAGCGTTAAAGTTATCGCATGAACAAGTTTCTAATATGGTGGGAATTGAACGTTCTTATTACACAAAAATTGAGAACGGTCTAAGACCAAGTGTAAAAGTTGCACAAGCGATTGGAAAAGTATTAGGTATAGATTGGACCATTTTTTTTATTGAAATCTGTGCAAAAAATACACAAAACAAAACTGCCTAAACGAAAGGAAGTGTAACCATGGGTTGGAGCATGACCAAGCCAAAACGTAAAAAGAAAAAACCAAAGCAATTTCCATGTAATGAATTCAGGAATATAAAAGGCTCAAAGAGAGAGCGTTTAATTGCTAAAAGAAAATCTAAAGGCTTTACACAAGCGCAACTAGGTAAACTTGTTGGTTGTTCAGGAACAATGATTAGTTCATTAGAGTCTGGCAAAACAAACCCAAGTATTGAGTTATCAATGCAATTGGAATCTATTCTAGAATCGACGTTTTTTGAATTGTTCCCTGATTTATAAAAAACACTTGACACGGAATTTTGGATAATTTCCATTTTTATAAAAAATAAAGTACAAACGAATACCGGTGAAGCATGATTTTACTTTTAATTCCAAAAAAACTTGAAGATAGATACATTACGAAACTTCAAGAAGTGAAATATTTTCCAAAAATGGTAATTAATCAATTTGCTAGACTTTTACTATACCAAAAGGAGGAAATCAAATGAATCAATTACAAATTTTTAAAAATGAATTATTCGAAGTTGGCGCAAAAATAGAAAGTGATGCAATTCTATTTGATGTTGAACAAGTTGCAGTTTCTTTAGGGTTAACAAAAACAGAGAACAAAAATGGCAAGATTTACACATCAGTTAGATGGCAACGTGTTAATGAGTATTTAGGCTTTCGACCACAAGTGGGCGAAAAGAAATCTTGCCCAGAAGTGGGCAAAGGTGATTTTATACCAGAGCCAATGGTCTACAAATTAGCTTTTAAAGCTTCTAACGAAGCAGCTGAACAATTCCAAGATTGGCTAGCAATTGAGGTTATTCCATCTATCCGCAAATACGGTACTTACCAAGTGAAACAAGACCCTATCACATTAGCGCTTGAAGCTGCACTCGAAACTCGTAAATCAGTCCAAACCATTCAATCGGAGGTCAGCGTGGTGAAAGCCGACATCGAGGAATTGAAGGACAACATTTACATTGCTAGTGTTCAGGCAAAAGCGATTAAGAATAAAGTTGGTGAAAAAGTGTATGAAGCACTTGGTGGTAAAGAATCAAACGCCTTCAAACATTTAAAAAGCAAGTTATTTGCAGCTTGTTGGAGAGATTTTAAAAACTACTTTGACATTAGTGAATACCGAGAATTGCCACGCGTTAAATTTGAACTGGGTATGAAATTCCTATTCGCATGGCAACCAAGCACAGAATTGCGGTTAGAAATAGAACATTATAATACGCAATTACAATTAAAGTTGGTGAAGTGATTTGTCAAAAGTAGTCAATTTACTTACAAAAGAACAATTAGAAACATTACAGGATGTCTGTGATGTTATGGATCACGCTATAACAGATAAACAATCTGCTTATCGCATGAAACTTACTGATGAACACGGTACACATGATTATGTCGCTGGTCGTGACGAGTATTTAGAAAGTGTCATGGATTACGTTTTAACAACATTGGGATGCGTATTCCATCAATTAAATTAACGAAAGAGGTAAACAAAATGACTATCAAAAAAATTTCTATTGGTGATGCACAATTTCATTTCGAAGCTTCTATTGTGAATGACGGTGGTTTTGTAATCTCTTTAACAGAATATAAAGAGAATAACCAACGCGATGTAGTCGAGACATATGTTGGTATCTCAGAAGCAAAACAAATGATTGATGTTTTACAAGAAGCAGTTAAGTTCTCAGAAAATCAACCAACAATATTAGGTGATGGAGTAATTTAATAGATTATTAGTCAAAACACACAAAGTTAGGAGGGCTATTATGTTTGATCCAAATTTTATCACTAATATATTTGAAAGAATCCGACTAATCATTCGTGAAGAAATGGAACAAGTTTTGAAAAACATCTCAATCAACAAGTACCCTCACATGTTGAAGCAAGAACATCTATGCGAAATATTCCAGTGTGAACGGAACGCTATTTATAAATTAACAAAAATTGATACCTTTCCTAAGTTCGAACATATACACGGAAGGTATCCAAGAGATTTAGTTTTTAAATGGATTGAACAAAATACAAATCAAGTTAAATCCATAAAAAAGTTAAAAGCAAGTTAGGAGAGGCCAGGGCAAATGGCCTCTGTCAAACTACCAATCTAGTAAGAGGTTGGGGCAAATCAACCTCTTATCTTTATATTAAGTTAACTTGGTCGAAATTGGTATTCGATTAAGGAATATATTCGAAATTGGAATAAAGGGGCAAAAAGATATGGTTGCAGATTTTGCGAAAGTCGGAAAAATGCTAAAAAAATTCCGCATTGATGCAAATATTACTCAGGAGGAAATGGCAGATCGATTAAATAGTACACAATCAGCTGTAAGTAAATTAGAAAGTGGCAGAAAGACAATAGATATTTTCACCTTCGCTTCATGGTTGAAAATTACCGAATCGGAGTTTGCTGGAACAGCAATGATGTTCGGAATGGAAGTAGCGAATGCTCTTACACACTTATCACAAACAGTTCCATCAATAGTAGGAGGGTTTGTTAGTTGGATGCTTTAACAAATTTAAATAACCAAATAGAACGTGAAATTTTATGTATAGATGATCTAACAGAAGAAATTAAAATGCATGCTCGAAAAGGTCAAACAGACATACTAAAACAACTAGAACGAGACCTACATAATTCTTTACAACAACTAGAAAAACTGCATGAGAAAAAAGGATTTTGGGCAACTGTAGCTACTTTGAATAAAAATGGAAAACTACAGAAGGCGGTGAATGAGGTTGTGGAAATGGCTTGATAACTATTTTTACTTACCAGAGGAAAATGTACCAGAGTCACATAAAAAGTTTTGTATCGGTGCCGCGATTACGATGTTAGTTATCGGAGTACCAGTGATTATTACATGTTGGCAATAAAAAAGCTGCTTAATCGCGGGAACGACTAAACAGCCACAACATATACAAGTCCAGTATACCACAAGGAGGTAATAAAGTGGACGAAATCATAAACAATCTTAAAAACGAAGCGAGAGCTTTGTATGAAATATATGCAGTAGATCGTGAAAAAGACATTGCACAAGCGATACATGACATCATCGTTGCAATAAACATTTTGGAACGTAAAGCATACGGTCAAGGCATGACAACAGTGTATGACCTTAAATAAGACGTTTGCGAGTTATCTCGCTCTCGTCAAGCAGTTCATAATCCTCCTCAAATTGGTCTGGTTAGCCAAACACATTATGAGCTGCTTGATGGGATGCCATCAAAATAAAAAACCACTGCGCTAACAGTGGTCTGCAAAAACATTTAATTAAAATCATTCTACCACAGGAGGGCAAGAAAAATGAAGAAAATTGAGTTAGTAGTATTGAAATTACGCAATTTCAAAGGTATTAAAGAGTTGGATATTCAATTAAACGGTGGCAATGCAGAGGTGTTTGGGGATAATGCTGCGGGCAAGACGACATTATTTGATGCATTCACTTGGTTGTTGTTTGAAAAAGATTCTTCCGATAAAGCGAAATTCGCTATTAAAACGTTAGTGGACGGAAAGGAAGTTCATAACCTTGAACATTCGGTAGAAGCTACTTTGCGCATTGATAACGTAGATATTACATTGCGAAAAGTTTTATATGAGGACTGGGTACAAAAACAAGGTTCTCCACAAAAAACTTACGCTGGAAATAAAACGAAAAATTATATCGATGGTGTACCAATCAAAACGCAGAAAGAATATAAAAACCGCATCGCAGAGATCATCGATGAGGATACATTCAAACTCATTACATCACCTTTTGCCTTTAATGAACAGTTGAAATGGCAAGAGCGCCGTAAACGATTAATTCAAATTGCAGGGAATGTGTCAGATGAAGATGTTATTGCTTCTAACCCTGACTTAGCATCTTTGCCAGTAATCATTCAAAATCGTACACCTGAAAACACGAAAGATATGCTTGTCGAGAAACAACGTGAAATCAAACAAGAATTACAATTAATACCAAAACTAGTGAACGAAAATCTTAGCATGAAACCTGAACTGACTATCGATGTGAATGCTCTTACTAAAAAAGTAGCTGAATTAGAATCCGAAATCGATGCATTGAAAACACAACGTCATAACGTTCTGAATGGTGCTGCTGTCCTTGAAAAACAGAAGCAATTACAAGAACTAGATATTGAATTAAGTAAGTTAAAACAATCATTCGAAACTGATAGCATGCAGGAAGTCTTTAAACTTCGGGCAAGAGTACAAGAATCTCAAGGGAATGTTCAAATTATCCAAGGTGAGCTTACGCAACTACAAAATCAAAAGGCTCAAAAAGAATCGTATCTAAATGCAAATGTTAATAAATTCGATAATTTAAAGAAATCACGTGAAAAGTTAGTTGAAAAATGGTACGAGATCAACAACAAAACATTCGAAAATGAACATGAATGTCCAATGTGTAAACAATCGTTGCCAGCTGAACATGTTCAGGAAGCTTTAGCTAAATTCAACGAATCGAAATCGAAAGAATTAGCTGAGATTGATTCGCAAGGAACAGCTATAAAAAAAGAGTTGGAAGAGAGTACTCAACAACAAGAATACTTAAATAATGAGATTTTTCATTATGGAATGGAACTAGAAAAAGTTAATGAGAAATTGGATAGTGCTCAAAAAGAATTATCCAAATTTACAACTAAACTACAACAAGCTCAATCAGCTGTTCCAGATGTAACAAAATCAGATGGCTATCAATCAATAATGTCTAAAAAGCAGTCATTATTAACTGAAATACAACAATTAAATGAGCACGCTCACGAAGCTGTATCTAGTATTGACGCATCAATCAGCGAACTTAACCAACAAAAACAATCTATAAACACTGAAATTGCACAATTTGCAAACATTGCCGCAATCGATAAGCGTGTAAAAGAGTTAGAAGAAAAACAGGTTAAGTTAGCTAAAGAATTTGAGGTTTTAGAAAAGCAAATTTTCACTATCGACATGTTCATTCGTACGAAGGTGAAAATGCTTGATGAACGCATTAACAGCAAATTTAAATATGCTCGCTTCAAGTTATTCCATGACCAGAATAATGGTGGTCTTGAAGAAATCTGCGAGACACTTTATGAAGGTGTACCTTACTCGCAAGGTCTTAACAACGCTGCTCGAATCAACGTAGGTCTAGATATTATCAATACACTTTCAGCTCATCATAGTGTACTGGCTCCGATATTTATCGACAATGCAGAAGCTGTGACGAAATTAATCGATTCAGATTCCCAACTAATTGCATTGACTGTATCAGAAAAGGACAAGCAGCTACGTGTAGAGGTGAAAGATCAACAACCAATGCTTAAGGAGGCAATTTAATGGCTAAGACATTCAATATACAAGAAAGTATCCGTCTACAAAAACAATATTGTGAAAATACTGGGGCTCCTCACTTTGCCCCTAAATCGGGAGTTTGCTGGAAGTGCAACAAAAACATATATGAAGAACTACCGAAGGTATATCACCAACTTGATGGTTCAACAGAAACTATCATGTGCGGTATCTCTACTGAAGAAGCAGAAAACCAATTAGTTACAGGTTGCCCACACTGCAACCGTAGCTATTGCGAATAAAAGGAGGCAATTAAACAATGACAAATCAAGTAGCGCAACAACAAAACCAAGTAGAGCCAAAGGAAAAACAAAATGCTTTCGTTACAAAGGTAGCTGACAAAATCGCAGAGATGAAGCAGCAAGGTCAAATCAATTTACCGGATAATTATTCCGCAGTGAATGCTTTACAAGCTGCTTATTTCACACTTACAGAAGTTAGTTTCAGCGATAAAACAGCATTGATTGACAAAGTAACTCCTGAATCTGTTGCATTTGCTTTACAAGACATGGCTATTCAAGGTTTATCTGTAGCTAAAAAACAAGGATACTTTATACCTTACGGAAATAAATTGCAGTTCCTTCGCTCATATCACGGTACTCAAGCAGTACTCAAACGATTGCATGGTGTAAAAGATTTATGGGCAAATGTTATCTGGAAAGGCGAGGAGTTTGAAGTAGAATACAACGAACGTGGCCAACTTGCATTCAAAGCTCACAAGGTTAACTGGAAAGCTGCAACAGGTAAGAAAGAGGATATCGAAGGTGCATATTGCATCATTGAGCGTGAGGATGGCACACAGTTCCTAACGGTTATGACAATTGATGAAATTTTAACGGCTTGGACAACTGCCAAAACCCAAAATGTCCAAAATAAATATCCGCAAGAAATGGCTAAACGTACTGTTATAAACCGAGCTTCAAAGGCCTTTATTAACACATCTGATGATAGTGATCTTTTAATAGAGTCTGTTAACCGCACTATGGAGGACGAGTATGAACCTACTGTGAAAGACATGGGTGATATTGAAGAAGTGAAGCGAGAAATTGAGCAAAATGCCAACACGGAGGAACTCGATATTCAGGAACAACAACCAAAATCATCTGTCCAAGAAGCTGAATTTGTAGAGGTACAGCAACAAAATGAACCACCAAAACATCAAGAACAACAGCAAGCATCATTTGCGGATGGTCCTAATTTCTAACAAAAGAAAGAAGTTGATTAAATGACAAAGACTCATGGTCAAAGTGGTACGAAACTATATTACGTGTGGGTGGAAATGCGTCAACGGTGTAGAAATGTGAAAAGTAAGAAATACAAGCATTACGGGGGAAGAGGTATTCAGGTTTGCAACGAATGGCAAAAATTCGAAAACTTCTTCAAGTGGTCCCATTCAAATGGATACAAGGAAGGCTTATCTTTAGATCGAATTGATGTAAATGGAAATTACGAACCAACAAATTGCCGTTGGGCGACACAACTAGTTCAAGTAAATAACACTCGTAAAACTCCTATGTACTACTACAAAGGTAAAGAACAAAGTCTTGCAGACTGGGCAAGGGAACTAAATTTAAATTATTACACATTGAGAAGTCGCGCAAGGATAGGATGGACTCCTAAAGCTATGTTCGAAACGCCAATGGAGGGGAAAATGTTTGGTCGAGATAAAAACGTTCGCTAGTGGAAGTAAAGGTAATATGTACACTGTTTTTGATGGTAAAACTAAATTAATGCTTGAAGCTGGTATAAGCATTAAAGAAATAAAAAAAGCTTTGGAGTTTCAAACTTCTAATCTAGGTGGCGTGCTAGTTAGCCACGCACACCTAGATCATTCTAAATCCGTTAAAAACCTTTTGAAAATGGGGATAAACGTTTACTTATCTCAAGGTACAAAAGATACTCTGCAACTAGATAATCATCGTATCAAGGTCATTAAAAGTAAAGAACAATTTCGAATTGGTACATGGACCATATTGCCGTTTGATGTACAGCACGATGTAAACGAGCCATTAGGGTTCCTGTTGCAGTCAGACAATGGCTCAAAAATGCTTTTTGCAACTGACACTTATTACGTCAAATATCGTTTCACTGGGCTCACACATATTCTCATCGAATGTAATTACGATCAACAAACATTAGACGAAAACGTTGAGAGTGGTCGGATACACCCAGCAATGCGTAAAAGGGTTATGAAATCGCATTTCAGCTTAGAAAACTTATTAGAGTTCTTTAAAGCAAACGACTTGAGCAAGGTCGAAGAAATACACCTACTACATTTATCAGATGGCAACAGCAACACGGAGCGCATCTTTAAAGCAGTAGCACGACAGACAGGCAAGATGATTTTTATACCTTAGGAGGAATTGATTTGGAACACACTAAAACATTAGAAATTACTGAATCGTTAGCTAGTATGATTGAAGATTATTCGATCGAGTTAGAGGAAGCAATTGAAAACGAACAACCGAGAGAACCGGAAATCAGTGACGGTTACTTACTAGATGAATTATTGAAAATGCAAGAAGCTCTTTATGAGGATGAGGTTCGTGAGGGTGCTCTGTATGAATCATTTACATTAATCACGGATAAACCTGTTATTTTGTACAGCACCATGGAATCCATAACGATGATGGGTGGAAGAAAACAAACATTGAAGGTTATGAGCATTGTTGAAGTGAAACCTATGCCAGATGGTCAAATGATGATTGAGATTCTAGCGCGGGAATTGTAATAAGTCTGTGATTAGAAATTTGAATATTGAAAATATGGAGGGCGAAAAACATGGCAGTAGCATTAAAAAATGAAATCGAAGTAGTTGGACGAGAAAGATTAACACCTGCTTTAGAGGTAGCGAAAAAGTTTACAGCTGTATCACAAGCTAGACCAGCATTGACTTATGTAGCTTTAAAAGAAAATGGTGAGATTCATGCAACAGATAGTCATCGGGCTATAATCCTGAAGAACATTCACTCCTACAAAGAAGAGCTGTTATTGAACTATAAAACATTGGATTTAATGAAGGGTTACAACTATCCAGATATAAGTAGGTTATTAGACGTAGGAGATCATAAACAGTCCTCTTTCCGTTTATCCAAAGAAGATGCTTTGCAACTAATACCTGCAATTAAATTTATAAAGGCTAACAAGTTTTTAACGATGAAATTCACGTTTACGAATGATTCTATTGAACTTTCGGTACCTGGTATTCACTTGAAATTAGATGGTTTTGAATTTGAAATTGAGCAACATAAAGAGGCAGAAAATACACTCACTTTCACAACTGGTTACTTATTAGACGCTTTAGAAGCATTCATTAAGTTTTCTTCAAATGAAAACATTACTGTTCACCATCAAGGAGCATTAAGAATTTTTATTCTTGAAAACGAAGAAATGGCTATAGGAGTTTTACCACGCAGAGTTTACTAGGAGGGCTAACCATGAAAGTCTTGGAAAACCAAACATTATTTCAATGTGATCATTGTGGTAAACGATTACTCACTAAGCGCGGCGCCAAAATTCACGAGGAAGAGTATTGCAATAGTTCTACTCAATTAATCGATAAAGGCTATGAAATTTTGATTAATTGCCAACACGATTGGAAAGAACGATGGGCACCGATACCAGGTGAAGAACATTTAAACCAACCTAGTCACGACGAATGTATTAAATGCGGTGCAGAAGATTACTTAGTGTATGACTTCAAAGGCTTTATTAAAGCGAAAGAGGATATTTCTGAACGCATGTTACGTAGGATTGCGACTCTCGACAGAGATAAAAAGCGTTACGGCATAGATTTTTGATAGGAGGGCTGATACATGAACAAAACCATTAAATTAAAACTTGAACAAATTCGGAAAGAGATCATCAAAGAAATTATTGCTCAAAAAACTAACCAACAACTAGATACAAACACAGCATTTAAATTTATTCAAGAAATCAATAATGCAACTTATAAGGAGCTGCAATCTTTAGCTGTAGAGTCTGTAATTCATGATAAAAATGTTAGTTATTTATTTATAGATGGCATATCACTGCCATTTTAGGAGAGGTGAGGGCAAATGGGCATCATCCGAGTGGCTAAGAACAGCAACTATGTAGTGATGAATCGAACAGCATTGAACGACAACCGGCTATCTTGGAAAGCTAAAGGCATAATGGCATACATGCTTTCAATGCCAGATGATTGGGTGTTTTATATTGATGAGTTAATGACTCACTCAACAGACGGCAAGGCATCATTTAGAGCTGGTTTCAATGAATTAAAGACATGCGGCTACATTGAACGTAAACCTATTCGCGAAGGGCAAAGAATTAAAGAATGGGAAACAATCGTTCATGAAGTACCTATAAATTCTCTACTTACCGATTTTCAAGAAGTAGAAAAGCAAGAAGTAGAAAACCAAGAAGTAGGTTTTCAAGAAGTAGAAAATCGAACACTACTAAGTACTGATAATAACCAAGTATTGAATAAACCAAATACTGATAATAACCAAGTACTGACAGAGAGAGAAGAGAGTCAGTCGGTCAATCCGTTCCTAGAGATTAAAAATTGCTATGATTCAACAATTCGAATCAGTAATTTTACGGATCATCGAAAAATGGACAGGATTCTCGAACTATATCCTGACTACTTATTAATTATTGAAGCAATAAAACTTACTGCTGATTTAGGTAGATCAAGCGTTGAGTATGTTGAAGGAATTTTACGTAACTGGGCCTTAGAAAAAGGAGTTAATTCATACGTAGATTGGCAGGTGAAGATTGATGGAAAGAATGGGCGACCGAATGGCAGCAGTAATGGAGGAGCTAAGGGCCAGAAGCCAGTTGTGTTCGGAGACTACAGTAGCTGAGGAACCTGATTACAACTGTCCTAGATGCAAAGATGCTGGCAGTTACTTAGTCCGCAAAAAGAACGGTTACTTTATCCGAGGGGTTGAAGTTGAACAAGACTATTACGTTGAGTGCGAGTGTAGCAAAATGCTCAAGATTAATAGACTCATTAAATCGAGTGCGATTACAGAAGAGTTTCAGAAAATGAGCTTTAAAAACTTCTCAACTGACGGTGTACATCCGAAAGTTGTTGAAATGAAAAGCAAGGCCAATCAGTATTACGCAGCATTTGAGCAGATTAAAGGATACAGACAGAACAGCATCATGTTAATTGGACAACCTGGTTGCGGCAAAACACATTTGCTTACAGCTATATCGAATTATCTGATTCATGCTAAACAAGTACCCGTTCTCTACTTCCCTTATAAGGATGGGATGAACAATCTTGCTGCTAACAATTTTGAACGTAAAAACGAAATTATGGACCGTATGAAGGAAATTGATGTCCTGTTTATCGACGATCTATTCAAGCCAATCGGTGGAAAGGTTGATGTGAAATCATGGCAAGCTGAATCCATTTTTGAAGTGGTCAATTATCGCTATCTCAATAACAAGCCGTTGCTAATATCCAGTGAATTATCACTAGATGACATGCTTTATATCGATGAGGCGTTAACAAGTCGGTTGTTTGAAATGGCACAAGATTTCACGGTAACGATTCCGAAAGACATGAAAGTGAATTACCGATTACGCAAGGTATTTGAACATAGATAGAGGGGCGCACAGCCCCTTGATTGGAGGGCGAAGGGATGCACGTAATTGAAACAAAAATAAAAGAAACTATCAGAGTAATTCATAACAATTTAGATGCAATGCATGAAAATATCGAAACATTGAAACGAAATGGTTATTCAGGGAACACACGTTATAGCATGGTTGGTATTCCGTTAGTGACAGAAGAAATGGGCGATGTATTGAACGTTGGAGAGTTTATAGCAAGACATCCAGAAGTAGAAGTGCAGTATCCGAAAGAAAATGATTACTTTCATACACGTCCATACATTTACGTCACAGAACACGAACGCGAGGTGAATGAGTGATGAATCAAGAACAGTTGAATGCTATTAAAGAACGTGCTTTAAATGCAACGGATGGCCCGTGGCAAGTGTATGAAATGGAAGATGGAACACATATCGGCACAGCCGAGCATCATCCACAATTAAAATCACCAATGCATGTCGTAACAATGATTTACTGGGGTGATAAACCACATAGTCGTGTATTTATTGATAAGGATAATGCTGAATTTATTAAACATGCGATTACAGATGTGCCAGCGCTTGTTGCTGAGGTTGAGAGGTTGCGAGAAACACTTGCGTTTTATGCAAATGGGAATAGTTATTTTGTAGTTGATATGTATGATGAATCAGTAATTATGAGAGATAAAGGTGATAAAGCTCGTAGAGCATTGAGTGGTGAAGCTGATGAATGAGCAATATCTAATCGATCAGCTAGTGTTACACGTTGGGCTCTACAAGAAATACCAGTACAAAGAAAACGAAATTGGGTTTTATCAGAACTTAGAAGCTTTACGAGTGCTGAAAGGTCTTTGCACACAGGATGAGGCGTTAGATTATGCAATCTCAATTACAGAAGGGGTGAAGGCTGCATGAGTAGAGAGATTAAGTTTCGTGCTTGGATTTCAGAACTAAACAAAATGGTGCAAGTGGTATCACACAATTTTGAAGTAGGCGGGACTTATTTTAAAGATTTAAATGGACGAGAAGGTTTTATTAACAAAGGCGTTATTCTTCGCGAATACACAGGCTTAAAGGACAAGAACGGCAAGGAGATTTATGAAGGAGATATTTTAAAAACTCCTTCATTAAGTGGAAAAGGAGACATTATAACAACTATAGAGTGGAGTGAATTTAGTTGGAAAGAGAAATTAATTTATTCACCTATTCACCAATTTTACGAGTATTTTGATTTCTCGGATGAAACTGGTGAAGATTCTGAAGTCATCGGCAATATTTACGAAAACCCTGAATTGCTGGAGGAAACTGCATGACAGAGATTAAATGGCGTAAAGGCGACATCATACACAATCGTTATGCAGGGCATCCAACGAACAAATATTTTATCTACTTAGGTGTTTCTGGCAGGTATGTAAACGGACTAACATTGCGAAAAGGTAAAGACATCAAAGAGTGTCAGTTCTACAAAAGTTCCATGAACGAAATGTTAGATGGTGAGCCAGCCTTTCAAGTTGTTGGACATACAATTGCTTTTGACGTGATGAAGCAAGATTTATTGAAATTTATTGAGGAGGAAACAGCATGATTAACCGCACTGTCATCGTTGGAAGATTGGTTGCTGATCCGGAGCTCCGTTATACTCCGTCAGGCATTGCCTCTTGTAAGTTCCGAGTAGCCGTCAATAGAACATTCAAAGGACAAAACGGTGAACAAGAAGCTGATTTCATTAGTTGCATAGCTTGGCGTAAACAAGCCGAGAATCTAGCTAACTTCATGAAAAAAGGAAATTTAATAGGTTTGGAAGGGCGAATCCAAACAGGTAGCTATGAGGGGCAGGATGGCAAGCGTGTATACACTACTGACGTTGTAGCCGACAGCATCCAATTCTTAGAGCCAAGAAACAGCGCAGGAAGCTCACAGAGCACGTCAAACTATCAATCTAGTACAAATACAGGTGGAACGTATCAAAACCCACCACAGGGCAATTATGGCGGTAATAACAACCAGTCAAATTATACAAGGGTGGATGAAGATCCGTTTGCGAATAGTAAAGGGCCGATTGAGGTCAATTCTGACGATTTACCTTTCTAAAAATTAAATCGAGGTGATAGGAATGGTACCACTAAGAAAAATCACCAAGGCTAGAACAGCACGAGAGTTAGAACGATTGATTGAGGATGACAAGGAAAGAGGTTGGAACGTAGCGAGTAGAGTTAATCATTTCCCACATCATTCAAGACCGTATCAAATACTAATGAAATTCGAAACAGATAAGGAGCATGTGAAATTATGAACTTAACTAAATTATTCGAAACACAGGCAGCGTTGGACGAGCACATCATGCAGGAGCATCCGGAATTAAGAGGGCAGAACAATCTTGATTGGAAGCTACTAGCGTTACAAGTGGAGCTTAGTGAATGTGCAAATGAATGGCGTGGGTTTAAGAAGTGGAGTAAGGACCAGAAGCCGAGGAACAAGGTTAAATGTGAAATATGTAATGGTAAAGGTAAGGTCCGTTACAATCCGTATGATGTATGGTTTATAGGATGCTCTGATTGTAATGGTAATGGATATACAAATTCACTTCTCGAAGATTACGTTGACTGCTTGCATTTCATTTTGAGTATTGGGTTGGAATTAGTTGTTAATCCAACTTTAGTGTGGGATGACATTACAACAGATGAATCAGATATTACACGAAAATTTTTAGATATTACCTCTAGAATTCTGGAAGTGGATCAGTGGGAAAATACAGACTCTTGGGAGGAGCTTTTTGAGGAATTTTATCTGTTAGGTAAGTTGCTTGGCTTCACATGGGAAGAGGTAGCAGAAGCTTACTACGCTAAGAACAAGGTCAACCATGAGCGTCAAAACGCTGGCTATTAAGGTGCTACATGAAAGAATACGCACTCTTCAAAGGTGAACAGATGGTAGCCATAGGAACAGTTGAGGAAATAGCACAGGAACGTGGTGTTAAACCTAAGACAATTCATTTCTACATGTCTAGGGCTTATCAAAGACGTGCCAAAAGTAAAGTTAATAATAGATTGCAGCTCATTAAACTTGAGGATTAAATACACGCTGCTGGTAGAACGGCATTAGGTTGTTTTATCAGCAGATTAATGAGAGTGCTAATAAGGATGTGGAAATATGAAAGAATCAGATCTGTATGAACCTTTAAAGCAATTTTTACTCAATCAAATGTGTTGCCATAGTGTCTATGCAGAAGTAGGCATGTATGATGTTGTTGCCTTAAAGGGCGGCGTTACTGTTGTTGTAGAAATGAAAAAACATCTAAATTTCAAAGTTTTAGAACAAGCATACAGAGCAAGAACAGCAAGTGATTATTATTTCATCTCAGTACCTGAACCAAAACAATATCATGGGTGGTTTATCCGCGATATTTTAAAGAAGTATGGCATTGGATTAATTTATGTAGATGTAGAAAAACAACAGGCACATATTGAGGAATGGGGAGCGAGAAGCCGCGCCAAAAACCATTCAATAAGGCACCTTATCAGAGAAGGCTATCACGACAAATTGACAGGTGGTTTAAAGAGTGGTGAGTTCCGTACGGAATATGGCGAAACTATCGAACGTGTGAAGACATTCTTGAAATGGCACAGACGAGATAGATGGGCCACAGTTGATGAAATACTCGAATATGTACAAACACATTACTCTAGTCCGAAAGCTAGCTTAACGGCCACGTTAAAAGAAACTTGGAATGCAGAATGGTGTGAATGGAAGATTGAAAAACGAAAGACTTATTTTCGCTATGTAGAAGAAGGTGAACAAACATGAACGTACTCAAAATTGAAATACCAGGAGTCATTCAACCACAAGAACGACCAAGATTTAGCAGACGTGGTAAAGGAGTAGTTACACATGATGCTCCAAAGAGCAGAGACTTCAAAGACTTTGTAAAGCTTGTAGCATGGCAAAATAAGCCGTCAGAGTTGATTACAGAGCCTATTAAACTAAAAGCTGATATTTATCTCATGCCACCAAAGAAATACCATACAGGGCCAAAGAGAGCGTTAATAGCTAGTGGAGAATTAAGACCAACAACTAAGCCCGATCTCGACAATCTGATTAAAGGTATAAAAGATGGGATGAGCAAAGTTATCTGGCATGATGATGCTCAAATAGTGGAGATGACGGTATGTAAATATTATTCAGAGCAACCAAGGGCAGAGGTGACGATTGAATGGCAAGAAAAGTAGAGAATCGATACATTTTATTCACTGGTGAGGTCCATGAAATCGTTAAATTTGATTTTACACAACGTCAAATAGAAACATTCATCACGCTTTGGAATCAAGGATATCCAATCAACAAAATTGCTGACAGGCTAAATACAAGTAAGGTGAGTGTGGCTTTGATTGCTATGGACCTTGAAATGGCTGGACGGATTGAGCCAAGAGCTGGTGGGTTGTTAGGAAAAAGGAAAGTGGTTAGTTGAAAGAAAGTGTTCAGTAAAAAGGAGAATGAAAATGACTTTCGTATTACCGTTCGAAGATAAATTTTGTGGAGAAGTTAGAAAGATTTATGCGGTTAATAACGACAATCCCAAAGGTGGATTTCGTAGCAGTGTAACTACCTCTGAATCTTGCCCTCATTGCAATGAACGCAATTTTTTCAGAGTTTATGACCATAAATCAGAATACAAAAAATATGGATGGTTCATTGAAGTTTACGATTGTAAATGTCCTAATTGTAGGAAAGAATTTGATTTAGAAATCGAACATGAAATTTAGGATTAACTGCACATTTTGAGTAAAAAATGAAAAAAGTTTGGTAGGAACATACCTGCCAAACTTTAAGGATTAGTTTGTTCGAGATTTTCTAAAGTAAAATTTCCCTAGAACAGCTATGACTATAACTATCCAAATTGGTTTATATGGCAAAACAATTATATTCCAAATGGCCGAAATAGTCTTAACCATACTTTCAAATATTCCATATATAAATGCTAAATCTATCATATTCCACCTGCTTTCTTTTTAACCAAATTATAACATATTGATAGATTTAGAAAAGAAAAAGCCGCAGCGTCATCACACGCTACAGCTCGAATTGGTTCATGCCCTTTTAGGCTTGTCAGATAAGTCATTATATCACAACTTAGGAGGGCAAACCTAATGGGCAAACAAGGGCAAATTAAAGTAACAAAAGAGAATTTACTTCAGTGGATTGAAAATTATCGATGGATGGTTGAAACTATTGAGGAAGCAAGACAGCCTGTAGCAAAGGTTGATAACAACAGTTACATTGGGGCTAAAACAGCTATGTATGGTATTGAGGCAACACTACCAAAGGCTAGTGGAGGCACAAGTGATCCGGTGTTTACAGAAGTACAACGTCGTGTATATTCCCTAAATTATCGTATTAAGGAATATGAGCAAAAGATTGCGGAAGTGCAAGTGCGTATACCACTAGTAACTGGAGACAGGGAGATTGAGGTACTTCATAGATTGCTGGATGGTGATAGCATGCGTGCCATTGGTAAGCATATGAGATTATCTAGTACGACCATTTTTAGAGTAAGAAATAATATTTTAAGTCAGATGATGAAGTAGCCAATGAGCTACTTCTTTTTAATTCCATTTGTTCAATAATCGGAACAATTTAAATATAAAACTTTCGATAATATTTATGGATATTTATGTTAAAATTAATATAAGAATTTCCCAAATATTTTTTTTGGAAATAAGCGCTAAGAGGTGAAGTCATGAAGAAGTTCTTAAAAAAGCTTACTACATTTAAACCATATGTATATGGGGGACTTTATTTAATTTTAATCCCGCTATATGCAATTCTTTTTACTATTTTACCAGAATCCGGCTTTCAACTAAATAATCATCATGCTGGCTTTTACAGTAGTTTTTACTTTAGTATTGTTACAATAACTACGCTAGGATACGGCGATATTACACCTATTGGAAAGATAGCTCAATTTCTTGTGGCATCTGAGGCTATTTTAGGAATCATTCTAATCGGGCTTTTTCTAAATTCTTTATCTCATCAGCACGGAATTGAAGTCCAAAAAATCGAAAAACTGAAACAACAAAAGAAAGATAAAGATCAAGCAAAAGAGAGGTTTTCAGCCTTTAATCGATTAGTTGAGTTAAAGATAAAAAGATATAGAGACTATTTAATTCCAATAACTACTCCGTTGAGTAAAAGAGATTCTAATACCATTAATGAAGATTTCAGTTTTAATGATATGCAAGACCTATATCTAACGACTGCTAGATTGACTGATGATTTACTCGCTCCAGCAATTCAATATTACTATGAAAGTCTGGAAGAATTATTAGAATCTATTGAAGAATTAGTGAAACTCGGATACATACACCATTGGCCAGATTTGGAATATTACTGTCTTAAATTTATAGAAGTTGCTAAGGAATTAGATACTAGCGCCTTTATATTAAGCCAACCAAATACAAACCTTGGAAGTCAAAAGGCCGTAGAATATTATGCTGAAATGATAAAAAATCATAAAGGAGAAGTGGAATATATTCCAGGTGGTAATAGCATAAACCCTTACATTTCTCTTTACTATCTTATCCTCCATAGTTTAGAATTCACAAAAAAATACAGAGAAATGGCTTTAGAGATTATCGAAGACGAAGAAAATTAAGTTGCACTTATGTTCCTAAAGAAATCAAAATGTAAGCAATAGTTTAATGAACAGTTCCAAAATAATCCGCGCGAATGTGGAACAAAAGGAACAAATGAAACAGATGTAACAAAAAGAACAAATGTAAAACATGTACGATAGTTTGTGATTGAAAAATTGTATTGTAAACTCGGAGGTAGGTTCGGTGCGGTAAAGGTTTCCTCCCTTGGTATTTATAAAAACCTAAATATTAGGGAAAGACAGACCGACGACCGACCAGCGCCGAGCAAATTAGTTCGGAGCATGACATACATGGCCGGCCCATATTTTTTAAGAGATTAGGTATCTTAATTAATATAAAAGGCTAAAAATCGGAATAAGGAGTGGTTTTTATGTGAACTTCGTCCACTTTCCATAATTCAGTCAAACGTTACTAAACGTGCACGGAAATGCACGAACACAATTCGATTACAATAATAACGTGGTGTAGCTCTACCACGGTTGCTAGAAGTGAGCTAACTCGACAGTTTTACCACAATAGAATAATAGACGAATGCAGGCCTTCATCCAGCGCAGGGATGGGGGCTTTTATTAATGAATTGAGGAGGGATTAACATGTTAACAAAACAAGATTTAATTAATATTTTCTCAGTAGCAAGAGAAAAAGAGTTACCGTTCGTTGTTGTTGGTATTGAAGCAGAAGGTACAAAAGAAGCTATCGTTGTTCCATCTGAATCATTTGATGCAAAAGAACAATTCTATGTGAATGTTTATAGCGATGAATTAGTTCATGTGATGAATAGTAAGGTTAGAATCTTTAATGTCATTGCAACAGGTGCAGATGGTATTACGTATATCTTCAACTGACAACATCTGGTTAAGCCATTCAACTTGAGTGGCTTTTTATTTTGCTTTGAAAACTGCATCAAACAGCCAAAGCGCTTTGAGTTGAGAGGGTAGAGTTTGGTGTGGTTTTGAGAGCAGATTATGGTAATTCATTACAATGTGTTTTATGATGGAGTAGGAGGGATAAATATGAATGAAAAACAATTACAAGGAATTAAAGAAACCTTAAAAGCAATAAGAGGTAGTTTATCTAAAATAAGTTTATATGAAAAAGATTTGGGTGACAAAAAAAATATCGATAGAACTTCGGTGATTTATTTGCTTAGTAAGGCGTATAGTGATTTTAGTTATTTAAAGTCAATACATTATGTTGATCCTTGTAGCATGATTAAATTTGATGAATTTATTTATGAATATAACAGGTTCTGTAAAGAAGTTGATTGTTATATCGACTGTGCTGAAAGTATCGATTCATTACTTATCTCTTGTAGGGAAATTAATTACTTAATTGATGAATTAGAAGAATTATTAATCAATCAAGTAAGACAATAAACTTCTTAAAAGTGAATATCGAGCAATTTCACCTTTGCTGCTAAGGCAACGGTACTTACTTTTGAGAGCAGAAAGTTATTACATATATTTCATCTTCTGGTTTATGATTGGATTAAGATGGGAGGTGAATAAGATGGCAAGAGAAAATGCGTTGTTTTTCGAAAATTTATGTAGACGTGCATTAGGTGCAGATGATAGAGGAGCACTTGGTGGGCTAGTAGATGCTGATAATCTAAATATTGTTGGTGTAGGATATTATGTAATTGCAGCTTCTTTAGCGCCTTATTATAAAATTTCGAATCAAGAAAAAAGAGAGCTAATCGATAATTACTTAGAAAAATATCTAGATTTATCTGATATAGGTACACCATACGAGGACTATGACGATAGATTAGGCAAAGCAAAGCAAGAATTCCGGGTGTTAATCGAACAATTAGAAGAAAATTAGGATTAAGAAAGTCACGTTCATTCGAGCGTGGCTTTTTATTTGGTTTTTTTGGAGGTGGTGTTTATGAGATATGGCTAATTGGGATGAAATTAAACATGAGTGGGAAACCACAAAAATTACACTTGCTGATCTTGCTGAAAAGCATGACATAAAGCTTGGTACATTGAAGAGTCGAAAGAGCCGTGATGGTAAAGACGGCAATCCATGGACAAGAGATGCAACTGCTAAAAAGGATGCAACCAAAACAACTAAGGTTGCAACCGTAAAAGAGGATGCATCCAAAGATGAAATTGTCTATTTTACCGATGATGACGATAATGGTTTAAATGATAAACAACAGCTATTTGTCGCTTATTACGTGAAGTGTTGGAATGCTACTAAGGCATATCAAAAAGTTTATGGGTGTGCTTATACAACAGCAATGGTTGAGGGAAGTAAACACCTAAGAAACCCTAAGATTAGGGAAGAAATCATAAAGGTTCGTGATGGATTGACTGAGGATGCACTACTCGACAAACGTACCTTGATTCAAAAGTGGATAGACATCGCCTTTGCTGACATCAAAGACTATATGAAATTTGGCAGGCAGGAAGAAATCATTTACAACGAGGATGGTCAACCAGAGCTTGATATGAACGGCAATGTTAAAACTTACGCATTCAACTATGTACATCTGAATGAATCTGCTGAAATAGATGGCTCACTTGTTACAGAGGTTAAGCAAGGAAAGGATGGCATAACTGTCAAACTTGCTGACAAAATGAAAGCACTTGAGTTCTTGTCGAAACATATGGATTTACTTAATGAAAACGAGTTAAAGCAATTGAAAGAAGAAAAAGTTAAAGCTGATATTGCAAAGATTCGTTCCGAAACAAAAGATAGTAGCAATGCAACTGTTACTCCAGTCTTTGTTGATGACATTGGTGGTGAAGATGATGGCAGTTAAAAAACTATCTGAATTGATACCACCAGCATTTCATCCGGTATGGAGAGCCTCTGTTGCATCCGATATTTTAAACGTTGTATGTAAGGGCGGTCGTGGTTCAGGTAAATCATCAGACGTAGCACATATCATTGTGCAATTGCTTATGAGATACGCTGTTAACGCTGTAGGCATACGTAAAGTGGATAACACCATTGAGACATCTATATTTGAGCAAATGAAGTGGGCCATAAATGAGCAAGGTGTTTCGCATCTCTTTAAAATCAATAAATCACCTATGCGGATAACTTACATTCCGCGGGGTAACTACATGATATTCCGTGGTGCACAAGATCCTACTCGAATAAAATCATTAAAGAGTGCCAACTTTCCTTTTGCAATCGCATGGCTAGAGGAATTAGCTGAATTTAAGACAGAAGAAGAAGTAACGACCATTACCAACTCATTACTACGTGGTGAGCTTGAGAATGGTCTTTTTTATAAGTTTTTTTACACATATAACCCACCGAAGCGTAAACAGTCCTGGGTGAATAAGAAGTATGAGAGCTCATTTCAGCCAGATAACACATTTGTTCATAAGTCTACTTACCTTGATAACCCATTTATCTCAAAACAGTTTATCGAGGAAGCAGAGGCGGCTAAACAGCGTAATGAATTACGGTATCGCTGGGAATACCTCGGAGAAGCGATAGGGAGTGGTGTTGTGCCGTTTGATAACTTACAAATTGAAAAAGGTTCAATTACTGATGAAATGGTAGCATCCTTTGACAATATCCGTAATGGTGTTGACTTCGGGTATGCTACTGATCCGCTGGCATTTGTACGTTGGCATTATGACAAAAAGAAAAATGGAATCTACGCAATCGATGAAATTTATGGCGTGAAAATCAGTAATCGTAAGTTAGCAGAGAAATTAAAGGCTAAAGGGTACCCATCGGACCGTATGGCAGCTGATTCAGCAGAGCCGAAATCTATTGCTGAATTAAGAGACGAGTTACAAATCCCACGCATTTACGGTGTTAAAAAAGGGCCTGACAGTGTTGAATATGGCGAGGAATGGTTAGATGATTTAGATTTCATTTGCATTGACCCAGTACGTACACCAAACATAGCACGAGAGTTTGAGAACATCGATTACCAAACAGATAAAGACGGCAATCCTATTCCTCGCTTAGAGGATAAGGATAACCACACTATCGATGCAACACGCTATGCATTTGAAGAAGATATGCGTGGTAGCACATACAGTTTTGATTAGAAAGAGGTGAGAACATGAGTTTTTTTCCGTACCAGGGTGCTGTTACAGACACAGACGTCATCAATGAAAACATAACAGCTGGTGCAAACAATGTCATAACAGATATCAAATGGCTTGAAAACGAAATCAATAAGTTTAAAAAGTCGGAGAAACGCAAGTGGATACTGATAGGTGAGGCTTATTATGAAGGTGAACAAGACATATTAAAACGTGAACGATGGGTCATTGGTAAAGGTGGAAGGTTAGAGGTAAATAGAAACCTCCCAAATAACAAGATACTAGATAACCAGTATGCCAAGCTTGTAGATCAAAAGGTTAACTATCAACTAGGTAAACCAATAACAATTGAAACTAAAAGCGAAGAGTATCTAAAGAAATTACAAGACATTTTCAATAAACGTTTCCACCGCACATTAAAAAGTGTTGGACAGGATGCATTGAATGGTGGGCTTGGCTGGCTTTATCCGTATTATGATGAAAATGGAAAGTTTGCTATCAAACGTTTTCCTCCATATGAAATCATACCGTTCTGGAAGGATTCTGAACAAACAATTCTAGACTTCGCAATTCGCTTATATGCTGTAAAAGAGTACGAGGGCGATAGAGAGGTTGTAGTGGAGAAAGCAGAGGTTTATAGTGCGCGCGGAGTGGAACATTATCAGTGGTTCGCAGGGCATCTTGTGAAGGATGTAACAAAATCCCAAACCTCTTATATAACTATACGTGATGGTGAAAATGAATTAGGTATGAACTGGCAGCGAACGCCTTTAATTCCGTTTAAATTCAATAACAAGGAAATCCCTTTAATCAAGCGTGTGAAATCACTACAAGACGGCATTAACGTCATGTTAAGTGACTTTGAAAACAATATGCAGGAGGACGCCAGAAATACAATTCTCGTTCTCCATAACTATGATGGGCAGGACTTAGGTGAGTTTAGACGTAATTTATCTATATACGGCACCGTTAAAGTACGATCAGCGGATGGGGCAAAGGGAGGCGTTGAAACACTAACAATTGAAGTCAACGCAGACAACTACAAATCTATCTTATCACTATTTAAAAAGGCTCTTATTGAAAATGGGCGAGGTTATGACGCTAAAGACGAACGTATGGCAAATAACCCAAATCAATTAAATATTAGAGCCATGTACAGCGAGATTGATCTTGACGCAGATGGTATTGAAACAGAGTTCCAGGCTTCATTTGAGGAATTGCTATGGTTTATCAATGTTCATTTAGCCAATACAGGCCAAGGTGATTATGAAGGTGAAAGTGTAAATATCATTTTTAACCGTGACATTCTCATTAATGAGATGGAAGTTGTTGATGTATTAAATAAATCACCTTACTTGTCTGAAGAAACAAAGATTGCGCAACATCCATATGTGAAAGATGTTCAACAAGAGATGCAGCGAAATAAGAAGGAGCGTCAGGAACGTGTGAATGAGTATGATGGCTATGATGATCATTTTAAAGCAATGAATGCGAAGTCTGGTGATGATAATGGCCAAGAGTAGAGAATACTGGCGTAGACGGTTCAAGATGTTGGAGCAAGTGCAGCATGAGAAGAGCGAGAGCTACTACAGGGACCTTGAAAGAGCCTATATCCGAACTATGCAAGAAATTGAGAAGGATATAGCTAAGTGGTATCAACGCTTTGCTGATAACAATGAAATCAGTCTTGATGAAGCTAAACAATTACTTAAAAGTGATGAACTACGAGAGTTCAGGTGGACAGTAGAGGAATACATCGAATACGGCAAAAAGAATGCTGTCAATCAAAATTGGATGAAACAGCTTGAAAATGCCTCTTCTCGTGTTCATATAAGCCGTTTAGAGAGTTTGCAGTTACAATTACAGCAACATGTAGAAAAACTGTATGGTGAGCAAATTGAGGGTTTTGAGCGATTGATGAAAGATGCATATCAGACGCAGTACTATCACACAGCATTTGAGGTACAAAAAGCTTTTGAAATTGGTTTCACACTTCAAGCGCTAGACGAAACGAAGCTAACTAAAATAATCAGTAAACCATGGACTGCTGATGGTCAAACATTTAGTCAAAAGATATGGCGTGATCGTAACCTCTTGCTAGATACATTGCATACTGAACTAATACAATCAATGGCTCGCGGTGAAGCTCCTGACCAAATGATTAGTACGATAGCTAGAAAAATGAATAGCTCACGTTCTAACGCTGCTCGGCTTGTTTTAACCGAATCAGCGTTTTTTAGTGCTTCTGCTCAAAAGGATGCATTCAGCGAACTTGATGTAGAGCGATATGAAATAATCGCAACATTAGATCATAAAACAAGTAGTATTTGTCGTTCCATGGATGGCAAGGTATTTAAGTTGGCAGACTTTGAACCTGGTATAACCGCTAATCCATTCCATCCACGATGTCGTTCCACTACAGCCCCTTGGTTCGAAGATGATTACAGTGAGCGAATCGCTCGAGATTTAGATGGCGAAACATATTACGTACCAAGCAATATGAAGTATGAAGAATGGTATCAAACGCAGGTTGAAAAGCATGGGGAAGATAAAATACTTGTTGCTAAGAAAAAAGAACGCAATTTAGTCAACGATAAAATCCAGTTTAATGAATATAAATCATTACTAGGAAAAGATTTCAATATTAAAACATTCAGTGATTTCCAAGATGTTAAATACGGCAATGCTGCAGAATGGGAGGAACTAAAGAATCTTAGAAAGTCGATTCAAAAGAAAAAATAATATCCTGAGTAAGGAACGAGGTTTGTTGCATGAAATTAAAACAGTCCTATCATTTGAGAATTGAATATTTAACGCCAAAAACAATTGCTATATTTATAGACGGTAGATTAAGTAGCATTATTGGGATCAACAAAACTGTTCATTAGAATGGTTTTTTATTTTGGTCTTTTTAAAGGCTAGACCATAAAGAAGCGCACACCACCAACAGGTACAAACCTGTATAAAAATGTATGGAGGTAATGAAATGGATTGGTTAAAAGAATTATTAAAAAACGCAGGTATTGCAGAGGATCAAATCGAAACAATTGTAGCAAATGCAGCAAAAGAAGCTCCTAAACATGTAGTGCCAAAAACTAAATATAACGATTTGTCGACAGAGAAAAAAACTCTCGAAACACAACTTTCAGAACGTGATACTCAGCTGGAAGAATTGAAGAAGGTAGATGTTGAAGGGCTTCAAACAAAAATCACAGAACTGCAGCAAGCTAATGAAACAACAAAACAGCAATATGAAAAAGACCTTAAAAACGAACGCTTATCAAGCGCATTAAAATTAGCCTTAACTGGCAAAGTGCATGATACAGATTTAGTTACAGGTCTTATTGATCGAAACACAATCGAATTAAGTGAAGATGGAAAAGTCACTAAAGGACTTGATGAGCAACTAAAATCGTTGCAAGAATCAAAGTCCTTTTTATTTGTGCCAGAAAAGCAACAACCTACATTTAAAGGGTGGGTTCCTGCTGGAGGATTAGGCGAAGGAGAAGAAACGAGTGATGTAGGTTCTAACTTCGCAAAAATGGCGAATGAAAAAGGTTCAAGTGACACAAATAACAACCCTTGGGACTAAATAAAAAGGAGGGCTATATATGCCATATGTAAAGCCAATTGAAAAATTCCAAAGAGTAAACTTTTTAGCATCATCAAAGGTACAGGCATTTACTTATGTAGTGAGTGATGTAGGTGTAACGGCTGATGCGAACGGAAAGAAAATCGTTAAGGCAGGTACTATTTTGCCAAAAAACGATGCTACCGCAGAAGGTATCTTATATACCGATGTCGATGTAACAAATGGACCACAACCTGGTTCATTGATTGTGGAAGCTTACATTTTAGAAGATCGTCTACCTACTGCTCCAGATGCAGTAGCCAAAACAGCACTAAAAGAAATTAAATTCCGATAATTGGAGGGAAATCAATATGCCAGATGTTTTAGAGTTATTTAATCAAAAAACTGTATTAGATTATATGAAAGAGCGAAAGTACCAATCTTACGGTATTGGTGAAGCGCTTTTCCCGGAAGTGAAGCATGACACGCTTGAATTTGAGTATCTTGTTGGGGCTAACGAATTGCCTGTCATTGCAAAGGTGCATTCTTTTGATACAGAGGCAGAAATCGGCTCGTTAGATGCTGCTAAACAGGTGTTAGAGGCAGCTTATATCAAGAAGAAATATCAGATTACCGAAAAGGATCTAATAGCATTACAATTCCCACGAACAGCACAGGAGCAACAATACTTGATGCAACGAGTATTTAATTTAATCGACAAAGCAGCAAATGATGTTCGTGCTAGCGTTGAATTAATGCGTATGCAAGCACTTAGTACGGGTGAATTGAAATTAGCTTTGAATACAGCAGATGGTACACCTAAGACTCTTACGGTTGGATATGGAGTACCAGCAGATCATAAAGAGGCACTTGCTGGAACTGACCAATGGGGAACAGGTACAGAGGATATTCTTGGAGATTTAGAACGATGGTCTGATGCGTTAGATATTACGCCAACACGTGCGTTAACGTCCAAAAAAATTGCAGCTCTTATTTTACGCAATCCGAAGATTATTGGTTACCTATACGGCGCTGGTTCTGCTCGTGTGGCAAACTTAACGGATTTAAATGCTTTCTTTACACAACAAGGCTTACCTACTATTGCTGTGTATGAATCTAATTCAAACACAAAATATCGCGAGCAAAACGCTGATGGCACATACACAACAAAGAGTTACTTCCCAGATAATAAATTCGTAATGTTTGGCGACGGTCCACTTGGTGAATCGTTATATGGCCCAACACCAGAAGAATCACGTCTTATCCGTAGTGGTTCTGATGTTGAAATGACTACCATCGGCAAAGTAATTGGAATGGTGTATGAAGAAGGTAAAGATCCTGTTTCAACATGGGCAAAAGCTGCAGCTACAGCAATTCCTTCATTCCCAGAAGCACAGAATGTATTCCAAGCACAACCGATTGCCTAAGGAGGTTGAGGGTAGTGGCAAACATTAAAGTAAAAGTTAAAGATGGCGCTTTCCCAATTCGTTATAAGGGTGAGCGTTTTTTAGTTGGTGATGAATTGACGATTGATGAAAAACATCTCAATGAATCTATAATGGAACGTTTAGAGGAGCCAAAAAAGGCTCCTAGGTCAAAAACGTCTGAAAGCGAGTGATTCGTATGTATTTAGATGTAGTAATGCGTCTATCTGCACTTGGAGTGACTTTATCTAGTGCTCCAAGTAGTTCAGACGATATGTTGTTGAAGCATGCAATCGATAAAGTAACTAGTCACATTAAAAACCAAACAAATTTATCAGTGGTTCCAAGAGGCTTAAAAGAAATAGCTATTGATATGGTAGTAGGAGAGTTCTTACTTACGAAAAAAGCAATGGGCTTGCTAGATGTCGAAACACTGAACTTTGAAGCAGTTGCTAAACAAGTACAAGACGGCGACACAAATGTAGCATTTGCTGTTGAAGCAAATAGAACGCCTGAAGCTCAGTTCGAAGCGTTTATTTTATACCTTAAACATAGCAATACAGATTTTTTGAAGTATAGGGTGCTTACATGGTAAGTGCACGTAGAAAGGCTGTAGAGTCATTGTACAAAGGATTGTGCACAGTGAAAGTTTGGCAAGAGGTTGAAAATCCTGTTACTCATGCAACTACGCATAAAGAAGTAACCATGTTAAGTGACCAAAAATGCAAGCTTTCATATGAAAAACAAACATCAACTACTCCAACAGGTGGTCCAGCTGTGATTGCACAGACGACCAAGCTATTTATTGCTCCAGAGTTGGATATACCAGCAGGCTCAAAGATTATCGTAACTCAGCATGGTAAAACTGTTGAATACACAAGAAGTGGTGAGCCTGCTATTTATACAGATCATCAAGAGCTAATGCTTGAAGCATTCGAGAGGTACGCATAATGGGTAGAGGTGGACGTGTTGATTTAAGACAGTTAAAGGCGTTTGAAAGAAAACTAGCCAAGTTAGCAACTGCTGATTATGAAAAGTTCTGTGAAGATTGTGCGAAAGAATTAGCTGCAAGGTTACTAGGAAAGGTGATTAGACGCACTCCAGTAGCGAAAGTAGATGGAGGAACTTTAAGGCGTGGATGGACTATTGGACAAGTAAAAAAGAGTGGTTCTGTTTACGAAATAGAGGTTATTAATCCAGTAGAATATGCTCAATACGTTGAGTTTGGACACCGTACATCTAATCATCAAGGTTGGGTGAATGGTCGATTCATGATGACCATAAGCGCTGACCAAGTAGAACAGCAGGCACCAGCAGTCCTTGAGAGAAAACTATATACGCTGTTAAGGGAGGCTTTCAATGGAGATTAATGATATTCAAAATGCTATATCTGTTAAGCTTCATAAAGCTTTCGGAGAAGCTTATAAAAAATATATTGATGAAGTACCGCAGGGGTTTAAGACTCCTGCTTTTTTAATTCAATTTTTGAACCTTGAACATATAAGACAAATCGGTGGTCGATGGAAAGTAACAACACTGTTTAACGTACAGTATTTCCCTGAAAATGGCTTATCCGAGGTGTCAAATATGACATTGAAGGTACAACAAGCACTAAAAGAAATAACGCTGTTAAATGGCTCGCTGATGCTAGGTACTGGCGCTAACAGTGAGGTAGTAGATGGCATCGGACATAATTTCATTCGTTTCAATTTCTTCTTGCAAGAAGTAGAAGAGAGGATTTTCATGGGCTCATTAGAACAATACATTAACAAGCAAAGGGTGATTCCTAGTGACTAAAACTAACGATATTCTAGACAAAGTTGAGCCTGTGACAAGTGAAGCTGTACGTGATGTTGTAACAGCTAACCTTCCAAAGTTCACAAAGGTTCAATTAGTCCAAAGCCAAAAATATGTGCATCGTCGTGATGCTTTAAATGCGTTACTAGAGGACGACAAAACATACTCATTCACTGAAGTGGATGGCATTCTAAAGGAATTCGACAAAGGGGGTAAATAACTTGGCATTAGGTGGAGGTCCATTTTTAACACAAAACAAAGTACTACCGGGTACTTATCACAACTTTATTAGTAAAGCTCGTGCTTTTGTAAATCTAAGTGATCGTGGTTATGTCGGTCTACCGATACCTCTAGATTGGGGTGTGGACGGCGATGTATTCGCAGTAACACAAGAGGATTTACAAAAAGATTCTCGTAAAATCTTTGGCTATGATTACACTGATCCAAAATTAAAAGGTATTCGTGATGTGTTCAAAAATGCTATCACAGTATTTTTCTACAAGCTTGCTGTAGGTGCAGTAGCTTCTGAAAATGACTACGCTACAGCGAAGCACAAGGGTGTTCGAGGAAATGATATTACCATTGTAATTCAGGCTAATGTTGACGAACCAACAAAGTTCGATGTCCAAACACTACTTGCTAATGTGTTAGTAGATGAACAAATCGCTGTTACTACTGCTGCTGATTTAAAAGCTAATGATTTCGTTACATTTAAGTCAGATGCAACACTTACATTAACAGCTGGCACACCATTAGTTGGAGGTTCAAACGGATCTGCTATTACAGGCGGTGCCCATCAAGAGGCGTTAGATGCATTAGAAGCTTACGGCTTCAATACGTTAGGTTGTTTATCTTCGGATAACCTAATTAAATCTTTATATATTGAATACACAAAACGTATTCGCGACCAAGTAGGTGGCAAGTTCCAACTTGTTGGGCATAAATTAGGAGCTGCCAATCATGAAGGAGTTATCGATGTTCCTAACAATGCTATTGGTGATAACGAAGAAGTATTCGGTGCAGTGTACTGGGCAACTGGAGCACAAGCTGGTGTGGCAGTTAATAAGTCTAATACGAACAAGAAATATGACGGAGAACATTCTCTTGATATGTCTGAAACAAAGACACAGGCTCAACTTACAGAGCTTTTAAAAGGTGGTAAATATGTATTCCATCGCGTCGGTGATGACATTCGAGTATTAGAAGATATCAATACTTTCACAACGTTCACAGTGGATAAAAATGAAGATTTCAGTATGAACCAAGTTATTCGTGTTTTGGATCAAATTGCAATTGATACAGCGCATCTATTCAATACCCGTTATCTAGGTCAGGTACCAAATGACCAAGACGGTCGTATTTCTTTATGGAATGATATCGGCGCACATCGAATGGAAATGCAACGCATTCGAGCGATTCAAAATTATAACAAAGACGAGCTTACTGTAGAACAAGGAGAATCTAAGAAAGCTGTAGTGGTAAATGAAGTGGTGGACCCAACAGTAGCAATGTCACAACTTTATATCACAACGATGGTAGCTTAAAGGAGGGAATCAAATTGAAACCAAACAAAATGCTAATTCCATTAGACCTTCAATATTTTGCAGAAAATACAATGCATGCTCGTGACGCCGTTAGTGGTTCACAAGGGAGAGCTTATGTAACGATTGAGGGTAATCGTTACCTATTCGCTCAATTAATCAATATTGAAGCACGGATGGACAAAGAAAAGACACAGGTTCCGATTATGGGCAGTACAGGTAAAGGTAATAAGGCAACAGGGTGGGAAGGTACTGGTTCAGCTACATTCCACTTTAATACATCGATGTTCCGCAAACTGTTGAAACGATATAAAGACACTGGTGAGGATATTTATTTTGATATCCAAATTACAAACGAAGATAAGTCGGCTAAAGTAGGACGCCAAACAACAATCTTAATTGATTGTAATATGGATGGTGGCATTATTGCCGCACTTGATGCAGACGCTGAGTACCTAGAAGATGAAATCGACTTTACGTTCGAGGATTGGGATATGCCTGAGGAATTCTCAACATTACAAGAAATGCTATAAGACTAGAGCTCACAGTGTGGGCTCTTTTTAATTAAAACGAAAAGGATAAGGTGATTATATATGTCAAATTTAACTGCATTTTTAGCTCAAAACGCATTAAAACCAGAAAACGAGGAGGTTGTAGTATCAAAACGTTTTGTCCAAGATGGAAAGCCTATTAAGTGGGAAGTACAAGCTATCACTTCGGATGAGGATGATCAATTACGAAAAGATAACACAAAACGTATGCCGGTACCTGGTAAAAAGGGTGTTATGATACCTGAAACAAATTACACAGCATACTTAACTGATTTAGCTGTTAAATGTACTGTATTTCCTAATCTGCATGACAAAGAACTACAGAACTCGTATGGTGTAATGGGCGCTAAGGAATTATTGAAAAAGATGTTGTTACCAGGTGAGTATGATGAGTACTTAGCTACAGTTCAAAAAATCAATGGTTTTGACACAGGAATGGATGAACTTGTAGAAGAAGCAAAAAACTAATTGAAGGCGGCGATTATGAGGCTAATGTGGCCTATTACTGTCTACATAAGCTCCGTAAGTGGCCGTCTGAATTTGATAATTTACCTAAATATGAAAAAGCATTTGTTATAGCTGCTGTACAAATTAAAATGGACGCTGATAAAAAAGCAGAGAAGGAAGCTAAACGTGGTGGCAAAAGAAAGCGATAAATACCAATTATGCCAATTTGATATAGTGAAATCTCTCCATATTAGGTATATTTGTTTATGAGGAGGAGATTTAATGAAAAAAACGCTTCATCTTTTGGTAATTGTATTAGTCGGGTTGTATTTTCTAAAAAGCCTGTCTGATATATTTTTAAACTTTAAAGGCTATAAAGGTGCAGACTTTTTAATTGTTGCAATCTTATTGGTAGTTGTTGCTTTATTTGAGACTTTTTTAATTATGCTATATAAAAAGACATATAGTTTTGAAGCTGTAGAAGCTCGTAAACAAAAAGAAGCTGATAAAAAGAAAGAACAGTTTGAGGCAGAAAGTAAAATTCTCGGATCAAAATCTAGACAACAGTTATTAAATGCAGATTTATGTATTAAAGTAAAACACATGGCTGGTTTACCGATTGCAGAAGGAGCAGAAATTTTTGTTTATAGATGCAAAGATAAAATAATATTCGAAAGAAACCAAGACACTATAGAATTAGATATTTCTAAAGTTCGAGATATTTTAATTAAAACAGATGTCGAAATTCAAAAAAGTTATGTAAGCAGTGCAGGCGGTGCTGTTGGAGGTTATGTTCTGTTCGGAGCATTAGGTGCTATGATAGGTGGAAGAACAAAAGAAAAGACGAGCACAATTACCGAAAAATATTTAATATTTGCTTATGAAAAAGGTAATGAGTTAGATTATATTTCAATGGAAGTTACTAATGAACCAAATGCAAATCTTTTTAACACCAACTACTATGATTTATTGAAAAATGAAAGAAAAATAACGAATCTTTAAAGAGCGCCTTTGTGGTGCTCTTTTTCATTTTTCGAGAAGGACGTGATAATATCGCAACAATTCGCACAGCTATTCAAATTCAAGACCGTTTAAGCCAACCAATGAGAGCTATGCATAATGCTGTATCTATGATGGTTAACCAAATGGAAGCGATGAATGCTGCATCTGGTCACATGATGGATACATCTAGTATTGAAATCGCTCGCCAAGAGTTAGCAAGAGCCGCTGAACAATTTAATCAGATTGAAAACGAAATTCATGCTGCTGACAACGCTCAACAAAATTTTACTAATCATATAAGAGATGGTACAAATGCTGCCGATGGATTATTAGGGAAAATTGCTGGTATTGTTGCTGCTTTCTTAACCCTTCAATCAATGGGTAATGTTGTTAAATTATCTGATGAAATGATTAATACACAAGCACGTCTAGATTTAATGAACAGCACATATCAAAAAAATGCAGAAGCCTCTGGGAGTATTAATAGTGCGTTAATGACAACAGCAGAATTACAAGATAGTATTTTTGAATCAGCTCAACGTACAGCTACATCATATAAATCAACAGCAGACATGGTTGGTAAATTAGGGATGCAGGCATCAGCAGCATTTGCCAATCCGACAGAAATTATTGCATTTGCTGAACAAATCAATAAAACTTTTGCTATTGCTGGTTCTTCAGCGGAAGGCGTTAGTTCCGTTATGTTGCAACTCACACAAGCAATGGCTGCTGGACGTTTACAAGGTGAAGAATTAGGTGCAGTCCTTGATAATGCTCAACCAATTGTAGCTAATATTCAGCGATATTTAGAAGAAGCAATGAACATTGATGCTTCAAATATAAAAAAGTTAGCATCAGATGGTGTTATTACAGCAGATATTATTAAGAATGCAATGTTCTATGCAGCAGAAGAAACAAACGCAGCCTTCGGTAGTATACCTACAAAATGGTCGGATATTTGGACTGTAATGACAGATAGAGCACTAAAAGCATTCACACCCATTTTACAAAAAATAAATGATGTGGCCAACAGTGATAGAGTGAAGCAAATGATGGAAAATACCACATCGTCTTTTGAAAAACTAGCGATAGTTGCTACAACTGCAATGGATTTGTTAATTTCTGGTGGTAGCTATATTTACGATAATTGGTCAGTAATAGGACCTGTAATTGGAGCAGTAACAGCGATATTAACAGGTTATGTGGCTGCATTACTTGCTGTAAAGCTTGCAAAAATGGCAACAGTTTTGTGGACTACTATTTCAACTACAGTAACTTTTTTATACGCTGCCGCAATAGGTGCTGGTACTGGTGCTACATGGTCAATGGTAACAGCTGCTTGGGGTTTGAATGCTGCATTAGCTGCCAATCCAATATTTATTGTCATTATGGCTATAGCTATTCTTATAGGAATAGTTTATTTAGCTGTAGCTGCAATTAATTATTTTGCAGGTACTTCTTATAGCGCTACTGGAGCAATAGCAGGATTTTTCATGATGTTAGGTGCTTATATTTATAACGTTATTGCTTATTTATGGAATATCTTTGCTTCAATTGCAGAGTTTTTCGTTAATGTGTGGAGCCATCCTATGTATTCAGTAAAAAAGCTATTTTACAACCTTGCTAGCAATGTTTTAGACCAAGCTATTGCTATGTCCAGTGGTTGGGATAAATTTGCTACTGGTTTTGCAAATGCGATGATCGATGCTGTTAATAAAGCTATCCAGGCATGGAATTGGTTAATAGATTTACTACCTACAGATATTGCAGCTAAGATTGGATTAGGAAAAGGGACTGAATTCTCTCATAGAACATCAATAACAAGTGATTTCAAAGGTATTAAAGCAGGATTAAAAGATTGGGTAGGTGAAGCTCCATCCGATTATTGGGAAGCACCTAAAATGGAAATGAAGTCATTGGGAGCTGCTTGGGATACAGGGTACAATTGGGGCAACGATTTATCTAAAGGTGATAAGAACGGAGCTAGTGATAAATCTCAACAGGCGATTGAAGATGCAATGAAAAATGCACTTGGTGACAAATTAGACAAAGGAAATCAAAACGGAGATAAAACAGCAAAGAACACAGCAAAAGCAGCAAAATCGCTAGAAGGTGCAGGCGAGGACTTGAAATATATGCGTGACCTTGCTGAACGTGAAGCAATCAACCGATATACTACAGCAGAAATCACAGTGGATATGAAAAATGAAAACTATATTAATAACGAAATGGACATCGACGGGATTGTTGATAAATTCGGTGAAAAAGTAGAGGAAACAGTTGCAATGTTAGCGGAAGGAGGGCCGACAGATTATGTATAACTTTTTCATAGATGGCGTACAGTTCCCTGTCGCTCCTTCTGAATTGATTACGAAAATTA
Source organism: Lysinibacillus sp. FSL K6-3209 (assembly GCF_037976175.1). NCBI lineage: Bacteria > Bacillati > Bacillota > Bacilli > Caryophanales > Bacillaceae > Lysinibacillus > Lysinibacillus sp. FSL K6-3209. Next base: position 148,545 of record NZ_CP150264.1, read on the forward strand.
ATGGCCGTAATGAAACAATCGTGCTAATGAACGATGGGGAAGTAAATATCATCAAGAAAACAGGTTTAACGGATATTGAGTTTGAGGTATTACTCCCAAACGCCAAATATCCGTTTTCTGTTTATCCGAATGGTTTTCAACCAGCTACTTATTATCTCGATAAGCTTGAAAAATTAATGGTATCTGACAAGCCGTTTCAATTCATCGTTAACCGTATGATGCCGAATGGCAACTTACTCTTTGACACGAACATGACTGTTTCAATAGAAGATTATGAAATCAAAGAATCCGCTGAAAATGGCTTTGATGTCATGGTAAGTATCCGTTTGAAGCAATACCGAGCATATGGCAATAAACGACTTATTACTAAGTCAGCTACTGCACCCAATAACGCTACAAGTGCACCAACTACACAAAAGGCAGTGGTTGAACAAAAACGCCCTACAACGGGCAAGGAAACACCTAAAACACATACTGTCGTCAAAGGTGATACGTTGTGGGCAATTGCTAAGAAGTACTTAGGCGACGGCTCAAAGTTTCCCGAACTTGCAAAGCTCAATAACATTAAAAATCCAAATGAAATTAAAGTTGGGCAGGTGATAAAACTTGGCTAAATCACAGCTATATATCATGAGTAAAGGACGTATTTTTGAATGTGCTGTAGAAGAGGGTGTCGAGTGGGAAACACATCGTAAAGGCACACCAGGTAAGCTAACATTTAACATCATTAAAGATGAAGTGTTAGGCTTCCATGAAGGGGATGCAGTTCGTTTTGATTACGATGGCCACAAGATATTTTTTGGCTTTGTATTCACTAAAAAACGGAATAACAACCGTCTTATCAGCGTTACTTGCTATGACCAACTACGTTACTTTAAAAACAAAGACACATACGTATACGCCAGTAAAACGGCTGCTCAAGTCCTTCAAATGATTGCAGAGGACTTTAGGCTAAAGACAGGCATTGTCGCGAATACGAAACATGTCATTGCTTCAAGAGTAGAGGATAACCAAGAGCTATTTACCATTATGGATAATGCCCTATCTGAAACGACGCTTAACACAGGTGACTTATATGTACTGTATGACGATTATGGCGCGTTAAATCTTCGCAATATCAAGATGCTGAAATCAGATTTACTTATCGATGAAGAATCGGGCGAATCGTTTGAATACACAACTTCAATTGACGAGAACACCTACAACAAAATCAAGCTAGTACGAGAAAACAAAAAAACAGGTAAACGTGAAATTTATATCGCACAAGACAGCTCCAAAATGAACGAGTGGGGCGTATTGCAGATGACAGATAAACTGGATGAAAAAGAAAATGGTAAAGCGAAAGCTGATGGCATGTTGGCTCTTTACAATCGTAAATCAAGGAAGCTACACATCAATAAAGTGTTTGGTGATCCAACGGTGCGTGGTGGCACAACATTAGGCGTTCAAATGTACTTAGGGGACATAACGGTAGCTCATTTTATGTTGGTTGAAACGGTCAAACACACCTTCAAAGAATCAGACCATCGTATGGACTTAAAACTGATTGGCGGTGATTTCGTTGCGTAGTATGGAAGATATTTTAATTGAGTTTCAAAAGATAGTACAAGGAGTATTAAATGCTCAAAAGCTTTGTACGATTGTATACGGAACCGTAGTTAGTGTAGAGCCATTAGAAGTCTATGTTGACCAAAAACTAACGCTTAAAAAGGAACAATTAAAGCTTACTCGCTCGGTCATCGATTACGAGGTAGACATGACGGTTGAACACGAAACAGAAATCGGAGGCCGTAAAAAGTTCAAAATTCATAACGGTTTAATCGATGGCGACAAAGTAACAATGATACGAGCGCATGGCGGACAACAATACTTAATTATCGATAAAGAGGTGGTTTGATGATTCCACAGATTGATAATGATGGACTAACACTCGACTTTGAGGAGGTTATTGAGCCATCGAAAAACTTTAAATTACTATATGACAAGAATCGCTGTGTTGGCTTTATTGATGAATTAGAAGCTATGAAACAGGCGATTTTTTTAATGCTTTCTGTTGAGCGTTATGATCACATTATCTATACATGGAATGCAGGGTTTGAATCCAAAGATTTATTCGGTAAACCCACTGCTTATGTAGCGAGTGAAGTACCACGACGTATACAGGAGTGTTTGCTACAAGATGATCGCATTAATAAAGTGGATTCATTTGTAGTAACAACAAAGAAAAATAAAGTGCATGTTGCTTATACAGCACACACTATTTTCGGTGAATTAACGCTTAAGAAAGAGGTGGAATATTGATGGCCGAACCATTCAATTTAGATACGACATTTGAAGAACTGATGGCTAGAAAATTGGCAGGCATTGATGACTCTCTTGATAAGCGCGAAGTCACTTCATTAGTGTATAACGCAACCGCAGCTAATAGTGTTGAAACCGTTCAAATGCTATTCACTTTGAAGAATTTTATCGACATGGTATTTGCTGATACTGCCCCGCGTGAGTATTTAATTAGACGTGGTGCAGAACGTGGTTTAAAGCCTCTTGAAGCTACTTATGCAAAACGAAAAGGTGTATTTAATATTGATGTACCAATCGGTAGTCGTTTTAGTTTGGACGATTTGAATTATGAAGTTATTGAGCGCATTACACAGGGGCAATTCATATTGAGATGTGAAACTGCAGGTAATGTCGGTAATTTGTTTTCAGGTCAACTTATACCGATTAACTATATTAACAATTTAGAAACGGCTATATTAACCGATGTTTTGATACCTGGAGACGATGAAGAAGAAACAGAAGCATTTCGTACGCGCTATTTCAATAGCTTTGAATCCACCGCATTTGGAGGCAATCGAGCTGACTATAAAGAAAAGGTAGGTCAATTACCTGGTGTTGGTGGTGTACGTGTTTATCGTGCATGGAATGGTGGAGGGACAGTTAAGTTAGTCATTATCAACTCTCAATACGAAAAACCAACACAAACACTAATCGATGAGGTTCAAACGACTGTTGATCCACTGGAACATCAAGGTGAAGGTTTAGGAACAGCACCTATTGACCATATAGTGACCGTTTTTGGTGTGGGTGAATCGGTTATTAATGTTACTTTAAATATTACTTATCAAGCAGGTTGGACTTGGGCTGACATTGAGAGTCAAGTGCAGAAGGTGATTGATGATTATTTCAAAGAGTTAGCAGAAGAATGGGCCAAGGCCAACAGTTATGAAGAAGATCATGCAGGAGTGGTTGTACGAGTGTCACAAATTGAATACCGATTGCTAGGTGTAACAGGTGTACTTGATATTGCCAATACGCAATTAAATGGCAGTCAATCCAATATCGCACTAGATGTTGAGTCTATTCCGAAACGAGGTGTTGTAAATGGCTAGAGAGGTAGACATCATCGACTATTTACCATCTGTTCTACATGAAATTAAAGAAATTGTTGGAATAGCAAACGTTGAAAAGCCTGTATTAGAAGCGTTATGGCAAGAAATCGAAAACACATTAAACAATCAATTTGTCGTAACAGCGAATGAGAAAGGTGCTAGTCGATATGAAAAAATGCTTAAACTAAGCGTTCCTGCAACTGATTCCATCGAGACACGTAGATTCCGTATTTTAGCTCGTTATCAAGAGCAAGCACCTTACACAAATCGGGTATTGAAACAATTGCTTGATAGCCTATTAGGCGAGGGAAAATATGAATTGAAACGGGATGTAGCAGCTAAGACACTAAGTGTAAAAATTGAATTGACAGTGAAAGGTATGTTCGATGCAGTGGTCATCATGCTAGAACGCATTACACCTCAAAACATGATTTTAACCGTTGAATTACGATACAACCAACATGCCTTACTAAAAAAATACACTCATGCTCAATTAAAAGCATTTACACATAAACAAATCAGAGAGGAAGTGATGCAATAATGTCAACAAACACACCTAATTACAACTTAGAAAAACCGAATGAAGAGGAATTTTATGACGTTAATGTACAGAATGGCAACATGGATAAAATCGATACAGTTTTAAAAACATTGGATGACAAAATAGCGGATGGTGTTACTCATGAAGATATTAATGTTGTCAATGGCAAGCTTGACGACATTAAACAAGGTGTTGACGGAATCAACATAAAATCAGACCAAATTAAACAAAATACGGAAACAATTAAAACTACTACTAATGCAACTAAAACAGTAGTAGACAACACCAAAACAACTGTTGATAGCACAAAAACTGTAGTCGATTCAATTAATTCACGAACTATTAGTATATCCGCAGATATTAATACTTTGCTTAAAGGTCGAACTGTAAAAAGTATACAAAGAGGAACAACTTTAATACCCCAAGGAGGCACTGGTATCACTATTAATTTTAGTTCTGTGGACATCAGTAAATGTACTGTAGATTTTAAGGGAACTGACATTGCTTATATATCTAGCTTTACTTCGACATCAATGAGAATATCCATTTCTAATGAGGGTACATTGTATTCTGCTACTTATTTATCATGGGAAGTGACAGAGTACTATTAATAAAAAGGAAGTGAGAGAGAATGCATACTTACGCACAGTTAAGTGAAAACAATACTGTTATAGGTGTCAGCCAATTAAGTGCCGAAGATGATAGAAATGATATGGTACTAATTAATGATTTAGAGGTTAAAATAGGTAGCACTTATAACGGTGAAACAGGAGAATTTACAGCGCCTAATCGTCCTGAACCAATACCGATTGAACCACAGATAGATGAAATCCAAGCTAAGATTTTAGTAAATATAGAAACGCTTATTTCTATGAAAGAAATGGAGGTTTAAGCATGAACAGCCTTACTTATCGAGCTTGCAAAAAGTTAGCAGAACGAGAAAACATGACAGAAACGCAAAAGAATGAATTGTTAACAAGCATGGATTTGTTTGTTCTGACAAAACGTATCACGCAAGATGAATATAAAGAGTTATGTACATTAATGGAAACGCAAGCTAAGGCTTAGCGTTATTTTTTATGAAAATTTTAGCGTTGTGAGAGTAATCGAGATGGGCAATTGTACATGGTACTGAATCTCGATGCTTCTGACAGCTTTACTTATTTTGGGCAAAGGATTGGTGAGGGCATGGGTGATGAATTGATTAGAAATATATATGAACGTTTGGGTGGGATTGAGGCGAAGATTGATGATATAAGAGACATTCGTCAAACTGCCGATAATGCTAAAGATATTGCAGAGGAAGCGTTAGCAAGTACGAAAAGCGCTCATAAGCGATTAGATAAAATCGACAAAATAATTTGGTGGGTATCAACCACAATCATTGGATCAGTAATTTTAGCTTTATTAGCTTTAATTATTAAAACAAAATAGGAGGATTATATTATGAAAATTAACTGGAAAGTACGCTTACAACACAAACAATTTTGGGTATCACTAATCGCATTACTTATCGTGCTCGCTAATCAAATAGCGGGCATTTTTAATGTCGATATTACGATTTACAATGATCAAGTAACTGCTATCTCAGAGACTGTTTTAAGCATATTAGCTTTATTGGGTATCGTTATTGATCCAACGACTATTGGAACGTCTGATAGTGAACAAGCATTAGCATATTCAAAACTAAAGGATGATGAATAATGGCATATACATTAAAACAAAACTCACTACTTTCAAGTAAATATCCTATTAAGTCACCTTATACTATGGTGCCTCAATACATCACAGTACACAACACATCAAATGATGCTTCTGCCGAAAACGAAATTAAATACATGATAACTAACGGAAACCAAGTATCCTACCATGTTGCAGTAGATGATAAACAGGCTATTCAAGCCATTCCATTCAATCGCAACGCTTGGCATTGCGGAGACGGACAAGGTAACGGTAATCGGAAAAGTATCGGTATCGAAATCTGCTACAGCAAAAGTGGTGGAGCTCGTTATGCTGCGGCCGAGGAAAACGCTGTACAATATATCGCTAAACTTTTAAAACAGTACGGTTGGGGCATTGACCGCGTGAAAAAACATCAGGACTGGAACGGAAAATACTGCCCGCATCGTATCTTAAGTGAAAACCGCTGGAATAGTTTCTTAAAACGAATTGAAGAAGCAATGAAGCCGAAAAATACAATTCAACAAAAGGAGGAACCAAAAGTGCCAAACACACTAACATCAACAGCTAAAGAGGATTTAAAAGGATTGTTAAAAGCGACTTACCAAAAAGGAATCTTGAAGGTGGACCATAGTGAAAGGGTTGGTTCTATGACAGATGGTGAAGCTTTAGGATTATTAATTTCAGTGGTAAAACGAACTTTATAAACAACAGATACCAGGTAATCACAAACATTTGTGAGCCTGGTATTTTTTTATTGACATAAACCGAACATTTGTTCTATAATTAAGTTATTAAATTAAATGCTGATTAAAAATTCCTAAAAAAGGTGAATATAATAGTACATTCATATCAAAAAAATACAACTATTATTTTTATAGTGAAGTAAAATCAAAAAAAGGGAGGATTTTACATGGCTATAAATTTAAAGTTACCAAGGAATTTAGATAGATCCAGCATTAATAGTTTAATGATTCATGTTCTTGATGAGAATAAAAGGCCATTACATAATGAAGTAATAATAGATTTCACGACCCTAAATTTTATTCAACCAGCAGGAGTAGTTGCTCTTGATAATATGATTGCTTGGTTATTAAAAAGAAACGTAAATGTTAGTTTTAATACTTACACAAACGTGCTTAATAACAACACTCCCACTAAATATTTGGATGATTCAGGTTTTTTTAAGAAACATTTACGTAAGCCTCTAGTGGAAAGTGCTGTATTAAGATCCACTACAATACCATTGCAAGATGTAAATTATGAGCAAAGCCATAGTTGGTTGCAGCTAACTTTTACACCATGGCTTGCTGAGCAGTTAGGAGTGAAAAAAGCAACGCTAGGGAATATAGAAATGTGCTTAGGAGAAATCTTTAATAATATTAAGGATCACTCATATGAAAACATTGGTTGTATTTATGCTCAACATTTTCCTCAAAAAAAATTACTGACTTTTTGTATAGCAGACTTTGGAGTGGGCATACCTTATAACATAAGGAAAGTAGTATCAAATTGTTCTGATTCCGAAGCGTTGATGTACGCAATCGAAGAAGGGTTCACCACAAAAACATCGCCTAGAAATTTAGGAGCTGGTTTGTATACAATGATAAAGAACGTTGTTGTCAATCTAAAAGGTTCTGTACACATAAATTCTGGGTATGGTATATTGGATGTATATTCTAATAATGGAGAAATGGTTCCAAGACCTTTAGAGTCAGCAGGTTTTTACCCTGGTACATTTTTAGAATTCAACATTGATACTGCTGAAGTTGAAAAAGAAGATCTTGAAACGGAAGAAGAGGAGGAGTTCGAATGGTGGTAATTGAAATTTTGAATCATGTAGAACGATGTTACTCCAATGACGATGGAACAGTTATTTTTCGATTGATAAAAAGTAATTTCGATCATGGAGAAAACGTTACGGTGTCATTTTCAGGCGTTAACAGCATTACTTCAAGTTTTACAAATTCAGCCTTTATTGAGTTGATTAAAGAATATGACATTAATTATGTAAAAAAACATTTATCTTTTGTGAATTCAAATAAATCAATAAATACTATGATAAAGGACAGATTTGATTTTTTCTCAGATAGGCAACCGTTGTGTGTTTAGTGAAAAAATTAAGGACTAGGTAATCAATTAATTTTGATCCTAGTCTTTTTTATTGCTAAATAAGAACATTAGTTCTATAATATATACAAACAAACGTTCTTTTTTAGGGGAGATAAACATGTCAGCAACAGTTCCGAAACAAACAAAAATTTCAAAGATGAAGAAACTAGATGAACGAAAAGCTAAATCTACACAAGCAAAAGAACCAAAGCATTTAGCCCGAGACGAATCTGACCTCGAAGAAATCGCTTATACACTATCTGAATCAATGGAAAGGAATAAAGCTTATACATACACAATTTATAAGCGCGATGAGCAATTAGAAGGTACGGTCGTAAAAATGGATGCTAACACTAAATTAATCCACATAAAAGACAGATATATGGGCATCCATAAGGTACATTTTCTAGATATTTTAAAAGTATCTGACGTTGATTAATAGTGGAGCGTGATTGTGATGTTAAATGACCGTGGAAATATGAAATGGACAGCATTAATGTTGCCTGAACATTTAGTTCAGCTCAAGGAGTGGAAAAAGGAGCAGTTTTACGAAAAAAAGCGCGAGTTGACTGAATGGGAGCTTGAAGAGATTGAGCAAACAATCCAGCGAGCTTTCAAAATGCAAAAGCTAATTAAGCTCACACTTTGGAAAAACCAAAAATTATATGATGAAATTGGAAAGATCACTGGGGCAGATGTTTATAAAAAGGAGTTACTTTTAGATTCTGACCTATCAATCAAGCGTATTACCTTTGATATGATACAAAAAGCTTCATTGGTAGACGACGATGATTAAGCCTGATGAGCGCAGAAATGTACATGAATTTATCCTATTAGATATGGCAGTAAAATCGTTACAGAATGATTACGATGCACTAGGAAACCTAAAGATGTCAGTAGTTTATATAAAAATGGTTGATGACCTATTAAAAAATATAAGGAATGATTATTACAACAAAAAGCGTATGTTGGCCAAATGTAAAATAGAGGTTGTGAAGTGGATTCACATTGACCAATATTTTAGTGATGTGGTTTTAAAAACTCCTGGTGAAGATGTTGAATTGCGTTATGCAAAGCAAGCATTAAAAACCCAAACAGAAGATTTGATATTTAAGTACTTAAAGGAGATAAATGATAATGCCGATTCTAAGAACTAGTTCTGTTCAAATATTATTTGGAGATGGCGATGTAGGTGTTCGTATAGTTGGAAATAAAAAGCTAAAAACAGGGGCTGTTCAATTTACTAAGATTGACCCTGTACCGATTGGCACAGAATTAGAAAAAGGTGAAAAGTTAAGTTTAAATGATGCTCCTGTTACATTTGGTTTTAATAAAGTTGAGAGTTTAGATGTAGTAATTAACCAGTTGATTAAATTAAGAAATATTATAACTGGTGAAGAAGAAGACGAAAGGCAAACAAAATAGAAGAATCAAGCAAAAAAGTCACTCATTTGAAAAATAATGAGTGACTTTCTTCTATTTATAATGTTTTATATTCTCCAAATTAATGCTAGGTACTTAAAGTGTTAAATGAGGTCACAATGTAAATGACCCGATTAACACTTTGGCATAGTATAAGGTTGAGTAGAAATGATTAATATTTTTCTTAAATCCGTTGGAATTATAAACCTTTGAGTAAGAAATACAAAATTTGATATAGCGGTGATTTTATACGCATATAAGAACTTAAAACGTACGTTATAACAATAATAGTCAGGTACTCACTAATAATCGATGAGCCAGACTTTTTGAAACTAAAAAATAAATAAGGAAAAAATTTCTTATTTAAGAAATAAATTCTCTTTAAATGATTGACATTAACATAATACAGAGCTATTATACATATAATACATTATGCAGGCCGACGATCGGCTAGAGAAAACTTCTTACTTAAGTAATATAGTAAGAGGTTTTTTTCTGTCCTTTTTTAGTATAATATGGAAATATATATAATGTAGGGGTGATAATATGACCATATTAGAAAAACCATTTCTTAACATAGATATGCAAGTACAAAAATTAATAGATAGAGGGTTAATTATCGATTCTCATGATTCTACAAAAAAGTTTCTATTAAAAACTACTTATTATGATGTAATTAATGGATATAAAGATATATTTTTAGAGGACAAGGTCAATAATACTGATGAAGATAGATTTCTTCCTAATACTAAATTTGATGATTTAATATCACTTTATAGTTTGGATAAGAATATTCGTACCCATATTTTTAATGCTGTCTTAGCAATTGAATGTAATTTTTATTCTGTTCTTTCATATTGTATTTCTGAAAAATATGGAGAAAAACATGAAGAATATCTAAAAAAAGAAAATTATAAAGCTGGGAAAATACAATCTTATAATAGAAAATCCGAACGCGAAAATCTATTATGGAAAATAAACAAAAAAATAAGAGAAGCTGAGGAACAGCCATTAAAATATTACGTACAAAAATATGACAATGTTCCTCCGTGGATATTAGTTAAATCTTTAACTTTTGGAGAATTGTTAGTTTTATATAAATTATCAACTTCAGACATTAAAGAAAATGTATTAATAATATTATTAGGTAGTGATCCTACTGAAGAAGAAAAAGAATTTTTCTTGAAAAGCATGGAGTTGTTTAACAAGTTTCGTAATAGAGCAGCTCATGGTGGAAGAATGTATAATTACAAAACAAACATAGAATTACCATATAGAGAGTGGCTTTTCGATTTATTAGGAATCACTAAGGAGGAGTATAACCGCGGTCAAGGAAAAAGCGATAATGGCGCCTTCCTTTTAGCCATTCTTAATTTTCATAAAAACGATGCCAAACGTCTTTATGAATTTGTAGTTTTTTTAAACTTTGAGTTAAAAGGTTACATGGAAAAACAACCGATACATGCACAGAGTATTTTTAATTTTTTGGGAATTCCATTCGATTTTTATGATAGAGTTACAACTTGTTTAAGTTACGGAATTTTAAAAAGCGTTTAAAGAAACATATCTTTAAAGTAATACTTTTTAATGACCTGAAACTCACAAATCACAGCGTGCCTGTGAGGTATCGTTTGAACTAGAGGAGTTATAATAGGAAATCCAACAGGTTACTACAATAAAAAGGTTTGTGACTTTCATATTACGCAATAATAACACGCTACATGATGGTATAGTGTTTATAAAATATAATCGATTGAAACTATTTAAGAATGATGCCGAAACGATGCCATAAACAAATTACAATCAATTTCAGCAAAAAATAAAACTCTGTTGTATACTTATTAAGTATTGTTATATTTGAAAGAGATTACAATCAAATACATTAACAAACCGCGGTGTTAGATGGACGTAAACGCGGACAATTTAATAAGGAGTGAAACAAGTGTCAAACATAGAAGAGTTAAATGATCAGCTATTGGTGAGACGTCAAAAAATGACTGCTATTCAAGAGAACGGTCAAGATCCATTTGGTAGTCGATTTGAGCGTACACATCTTTCTACAGAAGTGCGCGAACAATTTGCAGATCAAACAAAAGAACAGCTAGAAGAAAACCTACAAGAAGTAATTATCGCAGGTCGTATTATGACAAAGCGCGGTAAAGGGAAAGCTGGCTTTGCACATATTCAAGATTTAGGTGGACAAATTCAAATTTACGTTCGTCAGGATCATGTTGGTGAAGAAGCTTATGACTTATTTAAACAAGCTGACCTTGGAGATATCGTAGGTGTACGTGGTAACGTATTCCGTACGCAAGTGGGAGAGCTTTCAGTGAAGGCTGAAGGATTTACGTTCCTAACAAAAGCGCTACGTCCTATGCCTGAAAAATTCCATGGCTTACAAGATGTAGAACAACGATACCGTCAACGTTATTTAGATTTAATGACAAACGAAGATAGCAAAAAAACATTTATTACGCGTTCTAAAATTATCCGCGCAATTCGTAACTATTTAGATAATGCAGGCTACTTAGAAGTAGAAACACCAATGCTTCATACAATTGCTGGTGGTGCAGCGGCTCGTCCGTTTATTACTCACCATAATGCACTTGATATGGAACTATACATGCGTATTGCTATCGAGTTGCACCTAAAACGTTTAATCGTGGGTGGACTAGAAAAAGTTTATGAGATTGGCCGTGTATTCCGTAACGAAGGTATCTCTACTCGTCACAATCCGGAGTTCACAATGATTGAGCTGTACGAAGCATATGCAGACTACAAAGATATCATGTCATTAACAGAAAACTTAATTGCCCATGTAGCACAAGAAGTTCTTGGCACAACATCCGTACAATACGGTGAAGATGAAATTAACCTTGCTGTAGGTTGGAGACGTGTTCATATGGTAGATGCAGTTAAAGAAGCTACAGGCGTTGATTTCTGGCAGCCAATGACGAAGGAACAAGCGCAAGCACTTGCAAAAGAACACGGAGTAGAAGTCAAAGCGGCGCATGAAGTCGGTCATATTATTAATGAATTCTTCGAACAAAAAGTAGAAGAAACACTAGTGCAGCCAACTTTTGTATTCGGTCACCCTGTAGAAATCTCTCCTTTAGCGAAGAAAAACCCAGAGGACGAGCGTTTCACAGATCGTTTTGAGCTGTTTATCGTACGTCGTGAGCATGCGAATGCATTCACAGAGCTTAATGATCCAATCGATCAACGTGAACGCTTTGAGGCGCAACTAGCTGAAAAAGAGGCGGGCAATGACGAAGCACACGAAATGGATAATGACTTTATTGAAGCTTTAGAATACGGTATGCCGCCAACAGGTGGATTAGGTATTGGTATTGACCGTCTAATCATGCTTCTTACAAACTCACCATCAATTCGTGATGTACTATTATTCCCAACAATGCGTCATATAACGAAATAATCATTAAATTAGGAGATCCTTGTTGAAAAGGGTCTCTTTTTTTATTGAGAAATGACAAAAACAGAGGTATAGTAATAACAATGTTTTCAAAGCAAGAATAATTGTAAAAACATCGTAGCTAGAAACTACTATTAATAGCTTACTAATGACGTTTTTTTTAAAGAAATAATATTTTTGTAGAAAAATACTTGCAGAGATTTTAGAAACGTGATAAATTATTACTTGTCGTTAAGACGACGCAACATTAAGTATTACAAACTTCTTAAATAATGACCGCAAAAAAATGTTGACAACAACATTTGGAAGTGGTAAGATTTAAAAGTTGTCACTTCTTAAAGAAGTAAAGTATTTTAAAAAAGTTGTTGACAACGAAGTTTGAAAATGTTATTATATAAAAGTTGCTGAAACAAACGGCATCGAAATGAACCTTGAAAACTGAACAAGCAAAACGTAATCAATATAGTTTTTACTAGCTAACTTTGTTAGTGAATGAAACAAAATTTTGGACATCAAAATTGATGCCAGCAAAACAATTTGAGCTAATCAAATTTCTTTTTATGGAGAGTTTGATCCTGGCTCAGGACGAACGCTGGCGGCGTGCCTAATACATGCAAGTCGAGCGAACAGAGAAGGAGCTTGCTCCTTTGACGTTAGCGGCGGACGGGTGAGTAACACGTGGGCAACCTACCTTATAGTTTGGGATAACTCCGGGAAACCGGGGCTAATACCGAATAATCTATTGTCCCTCATGGGACAATACTGAAAGACGGTTTCGGCTGTCGCTATAGGATGGGCCCGCGGCGCATTAGCTAGTTGGTGAGGTAACGGCTCACCAAGGCGACGATGCGTAGCCGACCTGAGAGGGTGATCGGCCACACTGGGACTGAGACACGGCCCAGACTCCTACGGGAGGCAGCAGTAGGGAATCTTCCACAATGGGCGAAAGCCTGATGGAGCAACGCCGCGTGAGTGAAGAAGGATTTCGGTTCGTAAAACTCTGTTGTAAGGGAAGAACAAGTACAGTAGTAACTGGCTGTACCTTGACGGTACCTTATTAGAAAGCCACGGCTAACTACGTGCCAGCAGCCGCGGTAATACGTAGGTGGCAAGCGTTGTCCGGAATTATTGGGCGTAAAGCGCGCGCAGGTGGTTTCTTAAGTCTGATGTGAAAGCCCACGGCTCAACCGTGGAGGGTCATTGGAAACTGGGAGACTTGAGTGCAGAAGAGGGTAGTGGAATTCCAAGTGTAGCGGTGAAATGCGTAGAGATTTGGAGGAACACCAGTGGCGAAGGCGACTATCTGGTCTGTAACTGACACTGAGGCGCGAAAGCGTGGGGAGCAAACAGGATTAGATACCCTGGTAGTCCACGCCGTAAACGATGAGTGCTAAGTGTTAGGGGGTTTCCGCCCCTTAGTGCTGCAGCTAACGCATTAAGCACTCCGCCTGGGGAGTACGGTCGCAAGACTGAAACTCAAAGGAATTGACGGGGGCCCGCACAAGCGGTGGAGCATGTGGTTTAATTCGAAGCAACGCGAAGAACCTTACCAGGTCTTGACATCCCGTTGACCACTGTAGAGATATGGTTTTCCCTTCGGGGACAACGGTGACAGGTGGTGCATGGTTGTCGTCAGCTCGTGTCGTGAGATGTTGGGTTAAGTCCCGCAACGAGCGCAACCCTTGATCTTAGTTGCCATCATTTAGTTGGGCACTCTAAGGTGACTGCCGGTGACAAACCGGAGGAAGGTGGGGATGACGTCAAATCATCATGCCCCTTATGACCTGGGCTACACACGTGCTACAATGGACGATACAAACGGTTGCCAACTCGCGAGAGGGAGCTAATCCGATAAAGTCGTTCTCAGTTCGGATTGTAGGCTGCAACTCGCCTACATGAAGCCGGAATCGCTAGTAATCGCGGATCAGCATGCCGCGGTGAATACGTTCCCGGGCCTTGTACACACCGCCCGTCACACCACGAGAGTTTGTAACACCCGAAGTCGGTGAGGTAACCTTTTGGAGCCAGCCGCCGAAGGTGGGATAGATGATTGGGGTGAAGTCGTAACAAGGTAGCCGTATCGGAAGGTGCGGCTGGATCACCTCCTTTCTAAGGATATTTTCGGAATACAAACCTTGGGTTTGTAAGATTACGTTTTGCGTTCAGTTTTGAAGGTTTATCATTACGATGAAATACTTCAAAACTGTGCTCCTGTCGCTACGCTTTCGTCGCAAATTTGCGAAGAAGTAGAAACAGGTAGTGAATTTGTTCTTTGAAAACTGGATAAAACGACATTGAAATTGTAACAAACACATTTATTTTTTAAATTAAGTTTTTAGGCTTAATAACAAATGAAGGTTTCGAGATACGAGTAAGACAAGGAAGCGATTGAGTGAGAGAAGGAGCGTACCTCTGTACGTGACTGACCGAATGAATGAAGCTGACGCTGGATTACGATGTATATCGGAAGCTGCAGGTTAAGTTATTAAGGGCGCACGGCGAATGCCTTGGCACTAGGAGCCGAAGAAGGACGGCACTAACACCGATATGCTTCGGGGAGCTGTAAGTGAGCTTTGATCCGGAGATTTCCGAATGGGGGAACCCACTACGTTTAATCGCGTAGTATCTTGACGTGAATACATAGCGTCTTGAAGGCAGACCCAGGGAACTGAAACATCTAAGTACCTGGAGGAAGAGAAAGAAAAATCGATTCCCTGAGTAGCGGCGAGCGAAACGGGAAGAGCCCAAACCAAGAGGCTTGCCTCTTGGGGTTGTAGGACACTCTATACGGAGTTACAAAGGAATGAGTTAGATGAAGCGACTTGGAAAGGTCCGCCAGAGCAGGTAAAAGCCCTGTAGTCGAAAGTTCATTCCCTCCAGAGTGGATCCTGAGTACGGCGGAACACGTGAAATTCCGTCGGAATCCGGGAGGACCATCTCCCAAGGCTAAATACTACCTAGTGACCGATAGTGAACCAGTACCGTGAGGGAAAGGTGAAAAGCACCCCGGGAGGGGAGTGAAAGAGATCCTGAAACCGTGTGCCTACAAGTAGTTAGAGCCCGTTAATGGGTGATAGCGTGCCTTTTGTAGAATGAACCGGCGAGTTACGATTACGTGCGAGGTTAAGCTTTAGAAGGCGGAGCCGCAGCGAAAGCGAGTCTGAATAGGGCGAATTAGTACGTGGTCGTAGACCCGAAACCAGGTGATCTACCCATGTCCAGGGTGAAGGTGAGGTAACACTTACTGGAGGCCCGAACCCACGCACGTTGAAAAGTGCGGGGATGAGGTGTGGGTAGCGGAGAAATTCCAATCGAACTTGGAGATAGCTGGTTCTCTCCGAAATAGCTTTAGGGCTAGCCTCGTGATGAGAATACTGGAGGTAGAGCACTGTTTGGACTAGGGGGCCATCCCGGTTTACCGAATTCAGACAAACTCCGAATGCCAGATATTTATACACGGGAGTCAGACTGCGAGTGATAAGATCCGTAGTCAAAAGGGAAACAGCCCAGACCACCAGCTAAGGTCCCAAAGTAATCGTTAAGTGGAAAAGGATGTGGCGTTGCACAGACAACCAGGATGTTGGCTTAGAAGCAGCCATCATTTAAAGAGTGCGTAATAGCTCACTGGTCGAGTGACGCTGCGCCGAAAATGTATCGGGGCTAAACGATTCACCGAAGCTGTGGATTGACATCTACGATGTCAGTGGTAGGAGAGCGTTCTAAGTGCGTTGAAGTCAGACCGGAAGGACTGGTGGAGCGCTTAGAAGTGAGAATGCCGGTATGAGTAGCGAAAGACGGGTGAGAATCCCGTCCACCGTATGACTAAGGTTTCCTGAGGAAGGCTCGTCCGCTCAGGGTTAGTCGGGACCTAAGCCGAGGCCGATAGGCGTAGGCGATGGACAACAGGTTGATATTCCTGTACCACCTCCTCACCGTTTGAGAAATGGGGGGACGCAGTAGGATAGGGTAAGCGCGCCGTTGGTTGTGCG
Source organism: Lysinibacillus sp. FSL K6-3209 (assembly GCF_037976175.1). Classification (NCBI taxonomy): domain Bacteria; kingdom Bacillati; phylum Bacillota; class Bacilli; order Caryophanales; family Bacillaceae; genus Lysinibacillus; species Lysinibacillus sp. FSL K6-3209. The sequence continues at coordinate 165,114 of NZ_CP150264.1, forward strand.
CGTCCAAGCAGTAAGGCGTGTGTGTAGGCAAATCCGCACACTGTAACGTTGAGCTGTGATGGCGAGTCCGTATGGACGAAGTTCCTGATTTCACACTGCCAAGAAAAGCCTCTATCGAGGTGAGAGGTGCCCGTACCGCAAACCGACACAGGTAGTCGAGGAGAGAATCCTAAGGTGTGCGAGAGAACTCTCGTTAAGGAACTCGGCAAAATGACCCCGTAACTTCGGGAGAAGGGGTGCTCTTGAGCGTGCAAGCGCATGAGAGCCGCAGTGAATAGGCCCAGGCGACTGTTTAGCAAAAACACAGGTCTCTGCAAAACCGTAAGGTGACGTATAGGGGCTGACGCCTGCCCGGTGCTGGAAGGTTAAGAGGAGTGGTTAGCGCAAGCGAAGCTGCGAATTGAAGCCCCAGTAAACGGCGGCCGTAACTATAACGGTCCTAAGGTAGCGAAATTCCTTGTCGGGTAAGTTCCGACCCGCACGAAAGGCGTAACGATCTGGGCACTGTCTCAACGAGAGACTCGGTGAAATTATAGTACCTGTGAAGATGCAGGTTACCCGCGACAGGACGGAAAGACCCCGTGGAGCTTTACTGTAGCCTGATATTGAATTTTGGTACAACTTGTACAGGATAGGTAGGAGCCAGAGATCTCGGAGCGCCAGCTTCGAAGGAGGCGTCGGTGGGATACTACCCTGGTTGTATTGAAATTCTAACCCATGCCCCTTAGCGGGGCAGGAGACAGTGTCAGGCGGACAGTTTGACTGGGGCGGTCGCCTCCTAAAAGGTAACGGAGGCGCCCAAAGGTTCCCTCAGAATGGTTGGAAATCATTCGTAGAGTGTAAAGGCACAAGGGAGCTTGACTGCGAGACCTACAAGTCGAGCAGGGTCGAAAGACGGGCTTAGTGATCCGGTGGTTCCGCATGGAAGGGCCATCGCTCAACGGATAAAAGCTACCCCGGGGATAACAGGCTTATCTCCCCCAAGAGTCCACATCGACGGGGAGGTTTGGCACCTCGATGTCGGCTCATCGCATCCTGGGGCTGTAGTCGGTCCCAAGGGTTGGGCTGTTCGCCCATTAAAGCGGTACGCGAGCTGGGTTCAGAACGTCGTGAGACAGTTCGGTCCCTATCCGTCGTGGGCGTAGGAAATTTGAGAGGAGCTGTCCTTAGTACGAGAGGACCGGGATGGACACACCGCTGGTGTACCAGTTGTCTTGCCAAAGGCATCGCTGGGTAGCTATGTGTGGACGGGATAAGTGCTGAAAGCATCTAAGCATGAAGCCCCCCTCAAGATGAGATTTCCCATTACGCAAGTAAGTAAGATCCCTCAAAGACGATGAGGTAGATAGGTTCGAGGTGGAAGTGTGGTGACACATGGAGCTGACGAATACTAATCGATCGAGGACTTAACCAAAAAGTTTGAAACATTCAATGAACCGTTTATCCAGTTTTGAAAGAACAAGTAAGTTTTAAAAAAAAGCTTGTAATTATAATATTTTATGTTATAATGAATCTTGTCTTTTAAATAGTCTAGTGATGATGGCAAAGAGGTCACACCCGTTCCCATACCGAACACGGAAGTTAAGCTCTTTAGCGCCGATGGTAGTTGGGGGCTTCCCCCTGTGAGAGTAGGACGTCGCTAGGCATAATACCCAGGAGGATTAGCTCAGCTGGGAGAGCATCTGCCTTACAAGCAGAGGGTCGGCGGTTCGAGCCCGTCATCCTCCACCATATGCCGGTTTAGCTCAGCAGGTAGAGCAACTGACTTGTAATCAGTAGGTCGTGGGTTCGATTCCTATAGCCGGCACCATTTTTTGAGCCATTAGCTCAGTTGGTAGAGCATCTGACTTTTAATCAGAGGGTCGAAGGTTCGAGTCCTTCATGGCTCACCATTTTAATTGCCAACAATAATATGCGGGTGTGGCGGAATTGGCAGACGCACTAGACTTAGGATCTAGCGCCGCAAGGCGTGGGGGTTCGACTCCCTTCACCCGCACCATTTATATATTAAAATAATAATTGCCAGGATAAATAATCTTATGCACATGCGGAAGTAGTTCAGTGGTAGAACACCACCTTGCCAAGGTGGGGGTCGCGAGTTCGAACCTCGTCTTCCGCTCCAAATGTGCCGGGGTGGCGGAACTGGCAGACGCACAGGACTTAAAATCCTGCGGTAGGTGACTACCGTGCCGGTTCGATTCCGGCCCTCGGCACCATTTTTAATATTTAGCGCCCGTAGCTCAATTGGATAGAGCGTCTGACTACGGATCAGAAGGTTGTGGGTTCGACTCCTGCCGGGCGCGCCAATAAATAAACGGGAAGTAGCTCAGCTTGGTAGAGCACTTGGTTTGGGACCAAGGGGTCGCAGGTTCGAATCCTGTCTTCCCGACCATTTCCTAAAATACAATTTATGGGGCCTTAGCTCAGCTGGGAGAGCGCCTGCCTTGCACGCAGGAGGTCAGCGGTTCGATCCCGCTAGGCTCCACCAATTAATGTAAATGAACCTTGAAAACTGAACAAGCAAAACGTAATCAATATAGTTTTTATTAGCTATCTTATGTTAGTGAACGAAACAAAATTTTGGACATCAAAATTGATGCCAGCAAAACAATTTGAGCTAATCAAATTTCTTTTATGGAGAGTTTGATCCTGGCTCAGGACGAACGCTGGCGGCGTGCCTAATACATGCAAGTCGAGCGAACAGAGAAGGAGCTTGCTCCTTTGACGTTAGCGGCGGACGGGTGAGTAACACGTGGGCAACCTACCTTATAGTTTGGGATAACTCCGGGAAACCGGGGCTAATACCGAATAATCTATTGTCCCTCATGGGACAATACTGAAAGACGGTTTCGGCTGTCGCTATAGGATGGGCCCGCGGCGCATTAGCTAGTTGGTGAGGTAACGGCTCACCAAGGCGACGATGCGTAGCCGACCTGAGAGGGTGATCGGCCACACTGGGACTGAGACACGGCCCAGACTCCTACGGGAGGCAGCAGTAGGGAATCTTCCACAATGGGCGAAAGCCTGATGGAGCAACGCCGCGTGAGTGAAGAAGGATTTCGGTTCGTAAAACTCTGTTGTAAGGGAAGAACAAGTACAGTAGTAACTGGCTGTACCTTGACGGTACCTTATTAGAAAGCCACGGCTAACTACGTGCCAGCAGCCGCGGTAATACGTAGGTGGCAAGCGTTGTCCGGAATTATTGGGCGTAAAGCGCGCGCAGGTGGTTTCTTAAGTCTGATGTGAAAGCCCACGGCTCAACCGTGGAGGGTCATTGGAAACTGGGAGACTTGAGTGCAGAAGAGGATAGTGGAATTCCAAGTGTAGCGGTGAAATGCGTAGAGATTTGGAGGAACACCAGTGGCGAAGGCGACTATCTGGTCTGTAACTGACACTGAGGCGCGAAAGCGTGGGGAGCAAACAGGATTAGATACCCTGGTAGTCCACGCCGTAAACGATGAGTGCTAAGTGTTAGGGGGTTTCCGCCCCTTAGTGCTGCAGCTAACGCATTAAGCACTCCGCCTGGGGAGTACGGTCGCAAGACTGAAACTCAAAGGAATTGACGGGGGCCCGCACAAGCGGTGGAGCATGTGGTTTAATTCGAAGCAACGCGAAGAACCTTACCAGGTCTTGACATCCCGTTGACCACTGTAGAGATATGGTTTTCCCTTCGGGGACAACGGTGACAGGTGGTGCATGGTTGTCGTCAGCTCGTGTCGTGAGATGTTGGGTTAAGTCCCGCAACGAGCGCAACCCTTGATCTTAGTTGCCATCATTTAGTTGGGCACTCTAAGGTGACTGCCGGTGACAAACCGGAGGAAGGTGGGGATGACGTCAAATCATCATGCCCCTTATGACCTGGGCTACACACGTGCTACAATGGACGATACAAACGGTTGCCAACTCGCGAGAGGGAGCTAATCCGATAAAGTCGTTCTCAGTTCGGATTGTAGGCTGCAACTCGCCTACATGAAGCCGGAATCGCTAGTAATCGCGGATCAGCATGCCGCGGTGAATACGTTCCCGGGCCTTGTACACACCGCCCGTCACACCACGAGAGTTTGTAACACCCGAAGTCGGTGAGGTAACCTTTTGGAGCCAGCCGCCGAAGGTGGGATAGATGATTGGGGTGAAGTCGTAACAAGGTAGCCGTATCGGAAGGTGCGGCTGGATCACCTCCTTTCTAAGGATATTTTCGGAATACAAACCTTGGGTTTGTAAGATTACGTTTTGCGTTCAGTTTTGAAGGTTTATAACTAACTTTATAAAACTTCCAAGAGGGCCTATAGCTCAGCTGGTTAGAGCGCACGCCTGATAAGCGTGAGGTCGATGGTTCGAGTCCATTTAGGCCCACCATATATAACCTCTTGGGGCCTTAGCTCAGCTGGGAGAGCGCCTGCCTTGCACGCAGGAGGTCAGCGGTTCGATCCCGCTAGGCTCCACCAATTTTTATTTGTTCTTTGAAAACTGGATAAAACGACATTGAAATTGTAACAAACACATTTATTTTTTTAAGTTTTTTATAGGCTTAATAACAAATGAAGGTTTCGAGATACGAGTAAGACAAGGAAGCGATTGAGTGAGAGAAGGAGCGTACCTCTGTACGTGACTGACCGAACGAATGAAGCTGACGCTGGATTACGATGTATATCGGAAGCTGCAGGTTAAGTTATTAAGGGCGCACGGCGAATGCCTTGGCACTAGGAGCCGAAGAAGGACGGCACTAACACCGATATGCTTCGGGGAGCTGTAAGTGAGCTTTGATCCGGAGATTTCCGAATGGGGGAACCCACTACGTTTAATCGCGTAGTATCTTGACGTGAATACATAGCGTCTTGAAGGCAGACCCAGGGAACTGAAACATCTAAGTACCTGGAGGAAGAGAAAGAAAAATCGATTCCCTGAGTAGCGGCGAGCGAAACGGGAAGAGCCCAAACCAAGAGGCTTGCCTCTTGGGGTTGTAGGACACTCTATACGGAGTTACAAAGGAATGAGTTAGATGAAGCGACTTGGAAAGGTCCGCCAGAGCAGGTAAAAGCCCTGTAGTCGAAAGTTTATTCCCTCCAGAGTGGATCCTGAGTACGGCGGAACACGTGAAATTCCGTCGGAATCCGGGAGGACCATCTCCCAAGGCTAAATACTACCTAGTGACCGATAGTGAACCAGTACCGTGAGGGAAAGGTGAAAAGCACCCCGGGAGGGGAGTGAAAGAGATCCTGAAACCGTGTGCCTACAAGTAGTTAGAGCCCGTTAATGGGTGATAGCGTGCCTTTTGTAGAATGAACCGGCGAGTTACGATTACGTGCGAGGTTAAGCTTTAGAAGGCGGAGCCGCAGCGAAAGCGAGTCTGAATAGGGCGAATTAGTACGTGGTCGTAGACCCGAAACCAGGTGATCTACCCATGTCCAGGGTGAAGGTGAGGTAACACTTACTGGAGGCCCGAACCCACGCACGTTGAAAAGTGCGGGGATGAGGTGTGGGTAGCGGAGAAATTCCAATCGAACTTGGAGATAGCTGGTTCTCTCCGAAATAGCTTTAGGGCTAGCCTCGTGATGAGAATACTGGAGGTAGAGCACTGTTTGGACTAGGGGGCCATCCCGGTTTACCGAATTCAGACAAACTCCGAATGCCAGATATTTATACACGGGAGTCAGACTGCGAGTGATAAGATCCGTAGTCAAAAGGGAAACAGCCCAGACCACCAGCTAAGGTCCCAAAGTAATCGTTAAGTGGAAAAGGATGTGGCGTTGCACAGACAACCAGGATGTTGGCTTAGAAGCAGCCATCATTTAAAGAGTGCGTAATAGCTCACTGGTCGAGTGACGCTGCGCCGAAAATGTATCGGGGCTAAACGATTCACCGAAGCTGTGGATTGACATCTACGATGTCAGTGGTAGGAGAGCGTTCTAAGTGCGTTGAAGTCAGACCGGAAGGACTGGTGGAGCGCTTAGAAGTGAGAATGCCGGTATGAGTAGCGAAAGACGGGTGAGAATCCCGTCCACCGTATGACTAAGGTTTCCTGAGGAAGGCTCGTCCGCTCAGGGTTAGTCGGGACCTAAGCCGAGGCCGATAGGCGTAGGCGATGGACAACAGGTTGATATTCCTGTACCACCTCCTCACCGTTTGAGAAATGGGGGGACGCAGTAGGATAGGGTAAGCGCGCCGTTGGTTGTGCGCGTCCAAGCAGTAAGGCGTGTGTGTAGGCAAATCCGCACACTGTAACGTTGAGCTGTGATGGCGAGTCCGTATGGACGAAGTTCCTGATTTCACACTGCCAAGAAAAGCCTCTATCGAGGTGAGAGGTGCCCGTACCGCAAACCGACACAGGTAGTCGAGGAGAGAATCCTAAGGTGTGCGAGAGAACTCTCGTTAAGGAACTCGGCAAAATGACCCCGTAACTTCGGGAGAAGGGGTGCTCTTGAGCGTGCAAGCGCATGAGAGCCGCAGTGAATAGGCCCAGGCGACTGTTTAGCAAAAACACAGGTCTCTGCAAAACCGTAAGGTGACGTATAGGGGCTGACGCCTGCCCGGTGCTGGAAGGTTAAGAGGAGTGGTTAGCGCAAGCGAAGCTGCGAATTGAAGCCCCAGTAAACGGCGGCCGTAACTATAACGGTCCTAAGGTAGCGAAATTCCTTGTCGGGTAAGTTCCGACCCGCACGAAAGGCGTAACGATCTGGGCACTGTCTCAACGAGAGACTCGGTGAAATTATAGTACCTGTGAAGATGCAGGTTACCCGCGACAGGACGGAAAGACCCCGTGGAGCTTTACTGTAGCCTGATATTGAATTTTGGTACAACTTGTACAGGATAGGTAGGAGCCAGAGATCTCGGAGCGCCAGCTTCGAAGGAGGCGTCGGTGGGATACTACCCTGGTTGTATTGAAATTCTAACCCATGCCCCTTAGCGGGGCAGGAGACAGTGTCAGGCGGACAGTTTGACTGGGGCGGTCGCCTCCTAAAAGGTAACGGAGGCGCCCAAAGGTTCCCTCAGAATGGTTGGAAATCATTCGTAGAGTGTAAAGGCACAAGGGAGCTTGACTGCGAGACCTACAAGTCGAGCAGGGTCGAAAGACGGGCTTAGTGATCCGGTGGTTCCGCATGGAAGGGCCATCGCTCAACGGATAAAAGCTACCCCGGGGATAACAGGCTTATCTCCCCCAAGAGTCCACATCGACGGGGAGGTTTGGCACCTCGATGTCGGCTCATCGCATCCTGGGGCTGTAGTCGGTCCCAAGGGTTGGGCTGTTCGCCCATTAAAGCGGTACGCGAGCTGGGTTCAGAACGTCGTGAGACAGTTCGGTCCCTATCCGTCGTGGGCGTAGGAAATTTGAGAGGAGCTGTCCTTAGTACGAGAGGACCGGGATGGACACACCGCTGGTGTACCAGTTGTCTTGCCAAAGGCATCGCTGGGTAGCTATGTGTGGACGGGATAAGTGCTGAAAGCATCTAAGCATGAAGCCCCCCTCAAGATGAGATTTCCCATTACGCAAGTAAGTAAGATCCCTCAAAGACGATGAGGTAGATAGGTTCGAGGTGGAAGTGTGGTGACACATGGAGCTGACGAATACTAATCGATCGAGGACTTAACCAAAAAGTTTGAAACATTCAATGAACCGTTTATCCAGTTTTGAAAGAACAATCTTTCATAAAAGGGTTTCAAGATACGAGTAGTTCGCGGAAGCAATTGAGAGAAGGAAGGAGCGTACATCTGTACGTGACTGACTGAACGAATGAAGCTGACAAAGAAATACGATGTATATTGAAAGCCGTAAATAGTCTAGTGATGATGGCAAAGAGGTCACACCCGTTCCCATACCGAACACGGAAGTTAAGCTCTTTAGCGCCGATGGTAGTTGGGGGCTTCCCCCTGTGAGAGTAGGACGTCGCTAGGCAAATAAAAACCTGAGAATTTATTCTCAGGTTTTTTTGTGTCAATACTTGAACAGCTGCCTTTTGCAGCTGTTTTTATTTTGTTAAAATTCGAGTGCATTACGTAGGTTATTAAGATAGGATTGGCTGACAGGTAATTCTGTACCATCCTTTAAAGTAACAATGAAATTCGAAGTAAGATCACGCGCCATTTTTTTTATGAAATGAATATTCACTATATAGGATCTATGAATGCGTATAAAAAACGGAGGTAAACGCATTTGTAATTCTTTAAGTGTAATGCTTGTTTTAAACTGTTCCTTTTCTACATAAAACCAAGTTTTTTTCTGGAGACTCTCAATATAAGAAATTTTATCGATTACTACAGGGGTCCATTCTTCTTCCTGTTTCCCTGTTAAAAATTGATAAGGTTCCAATTTTTGTGCAGTAAAAGTTGAAGGTAAAACAACTACTAATGCCGCTGGTGTGTCCTGAATATGTACTGGGTAGCCAATACCATAATAGGGTGTACCAAATAAAGTATTATCTAATATTGCGTCTGTACGTTTATTTGTGCGTAATACTTGCTCTGCAATACTCCCTGGTTCAACTTGCCGTCCTACTTCTAGATGAATACCATGATATCCAGAGTTAAAGTAAATATAGGAGTTGTCTACAGCAATGGCGATGGACGAGTTAGGTGGAATCCAGTCTTGTAACATCGTAATAAATTGTTGTGCAATACTTTTTTGTACAGCATTGATTTCATTTTTCATTGTGAATAGCCCCCTTGTTTGTAAACAGTTTACCAAATTTTGTCGCTTAAAAAAGCGGTTTCATCATCAAAATTTGGTCTTTTATCAAAAAATAGTGAAAATTCAGATGTACTGTTATATATTAATTTACAACAAATAAACCTGTTATGGAACAGAAATTAAAAAGTTTTTTAACAGAGTATATTTTATACAAAGGGGAAGGTGGAATTTCAATATGTCAACACGTCAAGAAAAAATTCAAACTTTAGAAAAACAATGGGCAGAAAACCCACGTTGGGCTGGTATTGAACGCGCTTATACGGCTGAAGAGGTAGTTAAATTACAAGGTTCTGTTGTAATTGAACAAACTTTAGCAACTAAAGGCGCTAAACGACTTTGGAAATCATTACAAGAAGAACCGTTTATTAATGCATTAGGTGCATTAACTGGTAATCAAGCGGTTCAACAAGTAAAAGCTGGATTAAAAGCAATCTACTTATCTGGCTGGCAAGTAGCTGCTGATGCTAACCTTTCAGGTCAAATGTACCCTGACCAATCTTTATACCCAGCTAACTCTGTACCAGCTGTAGTAAAACGTATCAACCAAGCGTTACAACGCGCTGATCAAATCGACCATGCTGAAGGACGTGTAGACGATTTCGATTGGTTTGCACCAATCGTAGCTGATGCTGAAGCAGGCTTCGGTGGTCCTTTAAACGTATTCGAACTAGTTAAAGGAATGATCGAAGCAGGAGCTGCCGGTGTACATTTAGAAGACCAATTAGCTTCTGAGAAAAAATGTGGACACTTAGGTGGTAAAGTATTACTTCCTACACAAAACGCAGTTCGTAACTTAATTGCTGCTCGTCTTGCAACAGATGTAATGGGCGTAGATACAATCTTAATCGCACGTACAGATGCTGATGCTGCAGATATGGTAACTTCTGATATTGACCCACGTGATGCTGAATTTATTACTGGCGAACGTACACCAGAAGGCTTCTTCCGTACAACACCAGGTATTAAACAAGCGATTGCTCGTGGTTTAGCTTACGCACCATATGCAGATTTAATCTGGTGTGAAACGTCTAAGCCGTCACTTGAAGAAGCTCGTGAATTCGCAGCAGCGATTCATGCTGAATTCCCTGGTAAAATGCTTGCTTATAACTGTTCACCTTCATTTAACTGGAAAGCAAACCTTTCAGAAGAAGAAATTGCAGAATATCAACGTGAGTTAGGTAAATTGGGTTACAAATTCCAATTCGTTACATTAGCTGGCTTCCATGCATTAAACCACTCTATGTTCGAACTAGCTCATGACTATAAAGATAATGGCATGGCTGCATACTCTAAACTACAACAAGCTGAGTTTGCTTCTGAATCTAAAGGCTATACAGCTACTCGCCACCAACGCGAAGTAGGTACTGGTTACTTCGATGATGTGTCACAAGTTATTTCAGGTGGTACTTCTTCAACAACAGCTATGGCTGGTTCTACAGAAACAGAACAATTCGTTTAATTCAATTACGTTAATTCCTAAATTCATAATCATAGATAAGTTTCCCTCGCACCTCCTAAGCGGGGGAAACTTAAATCACGAGAGGTGGGGGAACTACTAATGGAACAGGCAACTACAGGTAAGCTTAAAATTGTTGGGGAACAAAACGAGCAAACAAAGGAAGTTTTAACACCGGAGGCCCTTGAGTTTGTTCTTGCCCTGCATGAAAAGTTTGATGCTGGTCGTAAAGAGCTTTTAGAGGCTCGTCAAGAACGTCAGAAGCGTCTAGATGCTGGTGAGAAACTCGACTTCCTACCAGAAACGAAGCATATTCGTGAGGGAGATTGGACGATTGCGCCACTGCCTGCGGATTTACAAGATCGACGCGTAGAAATTACTGGACCAGTAGACCGTAAAATGGTTATTAACGCATTAAATTCTGGTGCAAAAATGTTCATGGCTTGCTTTGAGGATGCTTCAGCTCCGACTTGGGAAAACATGATTTCTGGTCAAATTAATATGCGTGATGCCATTAATAAGACGATTGAATTTACTCAAGCGTCAAACGGTAAAACGTATAAATTAAATAAAGAAACAGCGGTATTACTAGTACGTCCACGTGGTCTTCATTTACTTGAAAAACATGTGTTGGTAGATGGCGAGCCTGTTTCAGGTAGTTTCTTCGATTTTGGTCTTTATTTATTCCACAATGCTAAAAATGCATTGGCAAAAGGCACGGGTCCATACTTCTATCTACCGAAGTTAGAAAGTCATTTAGAGGCTCGCTTGTGGAATGATGTCTTTGTCTTTGCACAAGATTACATTGGTATTCCACAAGGTACAATTAGAGCAACAGTTTTAATTGAAACAATATTAGCTGCATTTGAAATGGATGAAATTTTATACGAGCTCCGCGATCATTCAGCAGGTCTAAATTGTGGCCGTTGGGATTATATTTTCAGCTACATTAAACGCCTGCGCAATCAACCTGATGTAATCTTACCTGATCGCGGTCAAGTAACAATGACAGTTCCATTCATGAAGGCTTATACGTCTTTATGTATCCAAACATGTCATAAACGCAACGCACCTGCTATGGGTGGTATGGCTGCACAAATACCTGTTAAAGGCGATGATGAGGCGAATGCAGTAGCATTTGCAAAGGTTGCGGAAGATAAACGTCGTGAAGCAACGGATGGTCATGATGGAACTTGGGTAGCACACCCTGGCATGGTGGCAACAGCTATGGAGCAGTTTGATGCGATTATGAAAACACCAAACCAAATCCATAAAAAACGCGAAGATGTGAATGTAAAGGCTGAAGATTTAGTAGCTGTTCCAGAAGGGACAATTACCCTTGAAGGCCTTCGTATTAACTGTAGCGTAGGAGTTCAGTACATTGCTTCTTGGTTACGAGGCAACGGAGCTGCACCAATTAACAACTTGATGGAAGATGCTGCAACTGCAGAAATCTCCCGTACACAAGTATGGCAATGGATTCGTCATCCAAAGGGTATTTTAGATGATGGACGTGGTATTACATTAGCATTTGTGCTAGAAATATTGGAAGAAGAGCTTGTGAAAATTAAAGAGGCTGTTGGGGAACAAGCCTATAATAGTGGTCGCTATGCTGAAGCTGCTGAACTGTTTAAATCTTTAATTGAGCAAGATGAATTCGTGGAATTCTTGACACTTCCAGGCTATGAAAAATTAAGTTAATTGATAGAAATCTACTAACGAACATATCTAACTTTCCTTAAACACTGTGGGCTGAACTCGAATGCAGCTCACTATTTCCACTAAAGTAACGAGCGGAGTCTGTTCCTCCGTTTCTTACAAAAAATGAGCACTGTTTAATAAAAGGGGTCTACTTATATTAATCGTAAGTATTGAGATTTAAAAATGGGGTGCAAGATGTCTTACAAGCTTTGATGGGGGCTTGTAAGGCATTTTTCTATACTTAGAAAATTAATTAGAGGGGGAAAAGAGATGAGTACTAATAAAGAAATACTATTAATTCCTGGTCCTACACCAGTAGTTGAGGAAATATATGATGCTTTGGCAAGCGAAACACGTGGGCATACAGATCCACGCTTTGTTGCAATTTATAAAAATGCATTAGCACAAACAAAAAAACTATTCCAAACGGATGGTGAAGTGTTTGTACTAGCAGGTTCTGGAACGCTAGCAATGGAAATGGCGATTGTTAATACAGTGGGTAAGGGAGAAAAAATACTCGTTATTAGTCACGGATATTTTGGTGATCGTTTTACACCTTTAGCAACTGCTTATGGTATTCAGGTAGACGTGTTACAAGCAGAATGGGGAAAACAAGTTGAACCAGCAACAGTAAAGGCAAAATTAGCTGAAGCTAATTATAAGGCCGTCACTATTACACATGCAGATACATCTACAGGCGTCGCTTCGGATCTAGATGCATTGGTACCTATTATTAAAAGTGCGGGGGCTTTAATTATTTTAGATGGTGTTGTCGCAACAGCAGCGCTAGATGAAAATATGAATAAAACATATGGTCATCCTGACTATAAATTAGATGTTGTACTAACTGGTTCACAAAAAGCAATCGGGATACCACCAGGTTTAGCCATTATCGCCTTTAATCAATCGGCATTAAAGGCTCGTGAAGCACTAGGAACGATACCCGCATACTATAGTGATATAGAAAATTGGATTCCGGTTATGAATGATCCAGGGAAATATTTTGCAACACCACCTGTAAATTTAATTTATGCTTATGATGTCGCTATGAAGATGGTTTTAGATGAAGGGATTGCTAAGCGTGAGGCACGTCATCTAGCGTACGGTCGCGCTGTGCGTTTAGCATTATCTACGTATGGCATGAAGGCACTAGCTGACGAGACAGTAGCAGCTCCAACTTTAAGTTGTATGCTCTATCCAGAGGGCGTAGAGGATGCCAGGTTCCGTGCGAAACTTGCTGAAAAAGGTGTAATTGTTGCTGGGGCTTTGGCTCATTTAGCAGGTAAAGCATTCCGTATTGGGCATATGGGCAATACAACACCTGCAATGCTTGAACAAGCCGTGAGACGAATTGGTGAATCACTTAATGAATTAGGACATGCAGTAGTAGTAGAAGAAGCAGTTGCACGTTTAAAAGAACAATTAGCAGTAGGAACTAATTAATATTAGAAGAGATGTCTCAAAAGTGCATGAGACATCTCTTTTGTTATTTAACCTAAGAATCGCTTGCAAATAAGGTTCAGAGTAGAAAATCGGCAAGCATGTTTGGGATGATAGTAATAAAGTTGCTACCTGTACAAAGAAAATGAGAAGCAAATTGTCTTTGTAAGAAAGTTCATTGCAAAACAATTTAAGCCCTTACAGAATAGCTCCTTTTTCTATGCATAAAATGTGATATTTGTTATACTTATTATATAACAAATATGGAGTTGATCTAGATGTTTATTCAAATAGAGCCATTATCGAATGTACCGATCTATGAACAGGTTACACGGCAAATTATAGAGGGCATTGCGAGAGGGGACATGGGACCGGGGGATACATTGCCGTCGGTACGAAGTTTAGCAGCCGATTTAGGTGTCAATATGCATACGGTTAATAAGAGTTACCATGAACTTGAGGCGAAGGGCATTATAACGATTCGTGCTAAATCAGGAGCAATTATTCGTTCAACGGAGGAGCGTGCATTAACGCCAGAACAATTGCAGCAGATTGAAAAAAATTTAAAGCCTGTTGTGGCAGAAGGAATGGTGCTCGGTGCAACAGTAGATCAAATAGAGCACATGATGAAAAAGGTATTCGCTGACTTGCAACTGCCAGCAGAAGGGGTGTAGCATGCTACTAGGTATTTTTACAATAATGTATGTCATGACATTAGCCATGCAAGTTTTTGTCCCTTATATTGTACGTGAGACTATTGTGTTTGGCGTTACTGTACCAGAACAAAATATAAAGCATTCTGCATTAGCTCTTGCGAAAAAACGTTATGCGCAAACAGTAGGGCTTTTTGGCGTGCTGATTTTAATACTTATGCTAATGCTTAACTGGTCGCTTGCACCTTCTGAAAGTGCACAAGGCATCCTTTTACTAAGCTGTTTATTTGGCATGCTGGCGATTAGTATGGTGTTATACTGGTTAAATCATCAGAAAGTGATGAAGTTGAAAATACGCGAGCAATGGGGTATGAATATAAAACAGGTGCGAGCAGTTGATTTAACTGCTCGTAGTCGTGATGAAATGCTGCCATGGCCCTTCTATGTGGTGCCTATAGGCGTTACGATTTTTCTTATTATTTTTACATTATTACATTATAGTCAAATACCAAATGCTGTAGCGGTGCATTGGGGACCAAGTGGAGCGGCGGATGCATGGCGAGAAAAAACCTATTTTATTGCGATTTCATTACCACTAGTTATGTTGATGATGCAATGTATGATGTGGGGCACTGCAGATTCACTCAAGCGTTCGGCTATTCGAATGTCTATTAATCGTCAGCAGGAGTCATTAGAAAATGAATTAAAAACACGAAAGTTTATGAGCTGGAATATAGCATTGATTAGCTATAGTTTAACCGCATTATTGACCATACTACAGCTAAGTAATATCTATCCTTCAATGGCTGAAGGCGATAAACTATTACCATTCTTTATTGCATTTCTATTTTTAATTTTAGGTTCAGTGCTAGTGTATGCATGGAAAAAGCGACAATTACGGTTGAAATATGAAGATAATGTGGTGTCAGAGGTAATGGATATTGATGAGGATCGTTACTGGAAAGGCGGTCTTATTTATATGAATCGTCAGGACCCATCTGTTTTTGTAGAAAAACGTTTTGGTGTAGGCTGGACAATGAATTTTGCAAATCCAAGAGGCTATATTGTCATTGTTTTACCACTACTGCTATTGCTGCTGATTTCTATAATTTCTTTTTAGTGCCAGTCACCCAAACAATTCTGATAATTTGGGATAGAAGGCGCTAGTATATTGAACGGAGGCAAGAGGGAATGAAAATTTTAGTTGTCGATGATGATGTGCATATTTTGCAGTTAGTGAATATTTATTTAACTCGCGAAGGCTATCAAGTCATGCAGGCAGAGAATGGGGAACAAGCTCTGCAATTGCTGGATGGAAATATGCCCGATTTGGCAGTAGTGGATGTCATGATGCCAGGAATGGATGGTTTTACGCTAACAGAAATTTTAAGTAAGGATTATGATATCCCTGTGCTGTTATTAACGGCTAAGGGAGAGCTTGAAGATAAGGAACGCGGCTTTTTAGCAGGTTCGGATGACTATGTCGTTAAGCCGTTCGAGCCAAAGGAATTACTGTTTCGTATTGCGGCTATTTTGCGTAGGCTTGATAAAAAAAATCAAGTAACGATACAGGTCGGCAAGCTGGAAATTGATCGCCGCAGCTTTGAGGTTACAATTGGTGGGGACACGCTTCTGTTACCTTTAAAAGAGTTTGAGCTGTTAGCGCTACTGGCTTCTCGTCCAAATCAAGTATTTACACGTAGCATTATTATGGAGCAAGTATGGGGTTACGACTATGAAGGTGATGAACAAACATTAAATACACATGTGAAGCGGATTCGTGAGCGATTGCATCGTTACAATACAGATGTCGAAATTACAACGGTGCGTGGCGTCGGTTATAAGCTTGAGGTAAGTGCACCATGAAAACGTTATATAGTAAATTTGTTATCACGACCATGCTCATTATGATTGGCAGTTTATGTATTGGATTTTTAATGACGAATACATATTATCACCAAGTGACTAAAGAAAAAAATGATGCGAAAAACGTTGCGATTGCACAAGATATTGCCGACTATATTGAATCAGCGAAAGAAATGGATTTAGATAATTATTTAACAACGCTTGGCGATATTGGGTATCAAATATATGTTACAACTGGAGAGGAACATCGCTTTTTTGGTGGCGAATACCGCGATAAGAAATTGCCCACAGATATTATCCAGCAAGTATTAGAAGGGGAAGTCTATCATGGGATGCGAGATTTTCCAAAAGAGACTTTTATGACGGGCTTTTTTGCGAATGAGTTAATAAATACTATTGGTGTACCCTTTACGTATCATAACAAGCAATATGCATTGTTTATTCGACCAGATATTCGATTCTTGTTCTCAGAGGCTCATACATTATTAGGTGGTCTTATTCTTGGCATGGCGGTGATGAGCTTACTTGCCATGTTATTATTTGCAAAGGCACTTATTCGTCCGATTACAAAGTTAACCGAAGCAACTCATCAACTTGCCCATGAAAAGTTTGATACGTTGCTTGAAATTGACCGAGCAGATGAAATTGGACAACTGGCAGATAGTTTTAATGTCATGACAGAAAAACTACAAGAAAATGACAGAATGCGAAAACAGTTTATAAGTAATGTATCCCATGACTTTCAATCGCCATTATTGAATATTCAAGGGTATGTCGATTTATTGAAAAATCCTACGCTTGCAGAACCTGAACGGCAAGAATACGCAACGATTATAGAGCTAGAAACAAAGCGACTATCGACATTGACTAAGCAACTATTGTTGCTGACATCACTCGATCAATCTACCAGAATGCTAAAGCGAGAACCGTATCCGTTAGATGAGCAATTGAAAGAAACGGTGCGAAAATATCGATGGCAGTTAGAGGAAGCGAATGTGCAATTATCGTATCAGATTGAGCCAGTTATATATAATGGCGATGCAAGTCTATTGCAAAATGTCTGGGATAATTTATTAACAAACGCCATTAAATATAATGTTAATGGTGGAGACATCCATATCCAACTTCGGGAACAAACGACTTTTGTAGAGGTATTAGTAAAGGACAGCGGCATTGGTATGACTACAGAACAATTG
The DNA here is from genome assembly GCF_037976175.1 of Lysinibacillus sp. FSL K6-3209. Taxonomy (NCBI): domain Bacteria; kingdom Bacillati; phylum Bacillota; class Bacilli; order Caryophanales; family Bacillaceae; genus Lysinibacillus; species Lysinibacillus sp. FSL K6-3209. The sequence goes on from NZ_CP150264.1 coordinate 182,109, forward strand.
CAAAAGGTATATGACCGATTTTATAGAGCTGACGAGTCTAGAACGAAGCAGGGGACAGGTCTCGGTCTTGCAATTGTTAAACAAATTGTTGAATTGCACGGTGGTGAAGTGCAAATGGAAAGTGCTATGAACGAAGGGACAAGTGTTTGTATACACCTACCAAAATTGTAATATGGAGTTCATGTAAAGTTCATATTCAAACGATACACTTCTACGTAAGTTAAAACTTGGAGGAGTTATCGTATGGAGCAAAAATGGAGTATACGTCTTATTCGACTCGCTGCGATTTTCGCATTGGTGGGTACGTATTTAGGTTCGCATATGTCAGGGTCAGGAAGTTATGAGTTTCGACCAATTCACGCACACGTTTTACTTGTTGGTTGGTTAAGTATGTTTGCATGGGGGATTTTCTACCGTGCTTTTAAAGTAAAATCACAAAAGTTAGTGACATTACACGGCTGGACGGCAATTATTGGCGTCTTCGGCTTAACACTTGGAATGTGGTTCTACAATATTAATCCATTCAACTTTAATCATACATTGACTTTAGTTTTCTTTATTGTCGGTGGTACAACTTTATTAATTAGTTTTGCGCTATTTATCGTTGTAACATTTATGATTAATCAAAAAGAAGAAATGAAAAACTAATATAAAAACCGCGTCAATAACTAACGCGGTTAGCATGTAGGCAAATTCAATAAAATTTGAATTTGCCTACATTTTTAATTTTACGGACGATTGCTTATAGGTGCTTCCTTTTTTACAAGTACGACTCGCACTAGTTCGCCTGGACGCACTTATGTTAAATGTTCTAGTGATTTTTTTAGCCAACGTGTTGCCTCATTATAATCTTGAGCAACGCCTTGTCCTTTTTTATAAAGCATACCAAGCTGAAATTGCGCTTTTTGATGTCCCTTATTGGCAGCAAGTCGATAAAGTTGTGCTGCTTTGGCAAAATCTTTAGGCACACCTTGTCCATGACTATGCATTTGGGCTAACTGGAATTGAGCTTTAGCATGTCCTTTACTCGCCGCTTGTTCAATCCATTTTGCAGCCTCTGTAAAATCTTGCTTTACACCTTTCCCCTTATCAAATAAATTACCAAGTTGATATTGCGCACCTGAATGTCCTTGAAGAGCGGCAAGCCTATAGCAACGTCGAGCTTCATCTAAGTCTTGGGGAACCCCTAAACCTTGTTCATATAATAATCCTAGCTGATACTCCGCCTGAATATGAGATTGGTCAGTTGCAGCTCTCCACCATCTCACTGCTTCAGTATAATTCAATGTAACACCTGTGCCTTTTGCATAAAGAAGCCCCAGCTCGAATTGAGCATCAGCATAGCCTTTGTCAGCAGCCATTTTAAAATAGGGCAATGCTTTATCGGGCTGTTGAAGTTGATAAACATAAAGAAGCCCCAGCTCGTAGCCAGCACTAATATGACCGCTGTCGGCGGCAAGTTGTAACCAACTTTCTGCTCGTGTGTTATCCTTCTCCTTTTGGTAGAGGATACCAAGGCAATATTGCGCATTGGTATGTCCATTATGGGCAGCAAGTTTAAACCATTTCATTGCTTCAACGTGATCCTGCTGTATACCTAATCCTGAATTGTATAGCATCGCTAATTGAAATTCGGCATTGGTATGGTCTTGAAGAGCGGCTAAATGGAACCATCTTGCGGCTTCCTCCATATTTTGTGAGATACCACGACCTTTAAGATACATATACCCAAGGTTATATTGCGCGCTTGCATCTCCAGCAAGTGCTGCCATTTCAAAATAGGCTATCGCTTCCTCAAAGCTTTGTTGCACACCAGTTCCATTATGATAAAGAAAACCGAGATTATTTTGTGCACTAGTGTTCCCTTGATTGGCAGCTGAAATATACCATTTTGCAGCCTCTGTATAATTAACAGGAAGCCCAAGCCCTTGATTATAAAGTACACCTAGATTGTACTGTGCGTCGGCGTTTCCTAAATCCGCGGCTGATTTATAATATTTTGCAGCCTCTTCATAATTTTGTGCAACACCTTGTCCTAAATGGTAAAGCACCCCTAAACTATAAAGTGCGTTCGCATCATGTTGTGCGGCTGCTTTCTCATACCATGTTTTTGCAGCATTATAATCTTTTTGGACACCACGACCATGATTATAAAGGAAGCCTAAATTGTATTGTGCACTTGCATTGCCTTTTTTAGCAGCTAATTCAAACCAACTAGCCGCATGTTCATAGTCCTTCGCAGAGTAGTGATCCAGCGTCTTCGTATCGATTGGCGGCAAAATATCTTCAAATTTAGCGTCTTTTCGCGAGGACATGGAAATTTTAAGTTTCCGATCATAACGATGAATAAACCATTCAACGATATCACTAACGTAATCTAGGACAATTTTGGCTGCTTTTGCTTCAACAATGTCATTATTGCTAGTACTTGTCATTTTTAGGACAAGCTCCATTAATAAATAAATGCGACGAGGATGTATTTTTGCTATAAACGTACGATTATTTAATAGTGTTCGCATATTTTTTATTTTAGGTTTAGCGTGCATTTCCAGCTCGTAAAAGTCATAAACAATCTCCTCGACAACGAGGCGTGACTTATGTAAGGAAATGGAAGGCTGGAATATAGCATGAGTGCTAGCTTCTTCTAGGCTTTCTGCTAAATGCGTAAACGATAATATGTGTAACTTTTTACATTGTTCATGTAGGATTTCATATTGTATAACGATTGTACTCACCTCTTCTTAACCAATTTACGGTAGCAGCCTTTTTTCATATATCGGGAAAATATTAAAGTTATTGATGTTTTGACAATGAATTCATCAGTTGAATTGTCGACATTCCATGGTACTATTTGATATAAGAGTTTGTTTATAGTTATTGGGGGGATTGTTTAATTGATGAAAAACATTGCAGCAATTATTCCAACATATAATCCGCAACAATCATTTGTAACATTCGTACATCAATTATTAGCTACCTCCATTACTCAAGTTATTATTGTGAATGACGGTAGCGATCAAAAGTATACAAGTATTTTTGAAGAGTTAAAGAAAATAGATAGCTGCAAGGTTCTTCAGCATGAACACAATATTGGAAAGGGAGGCGCATTAAAAACTGCATTCTCCTATGTATGGTCTAAACGTGAGAAGTTTCATGGTGTATTAACAGTAGGTGCACATGGGCAACATACGTTACAAGATATCAAACTAGTATTGAACATGACAAAAGTTTTTTCACAAGGTATTGTGCTAGGTATACGAAATTTTCATTCTTCAGATAGTACATTTTTTTCCTATTGGGGAAATCGAGCGACTAGTTTGTTGTTTGAATTACTATTCCATAAAAAACTGATGGATACACAAACAGGTTTGCGTTACATAGCAATTAATGAATTACCATGGTTGATTAAAGTGCAAGGTGATCGTTTTGACTACGATACAAATATGCTTGTCGTCGCTCTAAGAAGGAAATGTCCCATTTTCGAAGTAGAAATTGGTCAGCTACGCATAAAAAAGAATTCAATTATTCAATACGATGAACTAACAAATGCAGGTACTGTCATGACTAAAATGCTTATAAAATATTTAAAACCTTAGCAAGAATGATGTGACAGGTGTATTTCTTATATTTTGTGCTAGGATAAGAATAATAATTACTCAACTGGACGTCACGAGTATAAAAAGAAGGGGTAATGAATGTGGAATATTCAGATCAAGTAAAAAATCGTGTAAAGCGCATGGAAGGTCAGCTACGCGGTATTTTAAAAATGATGGAAGAAGAAAAGGATTGTAAGGCTGTTATTACGCAATTATCAGCAGTGCGTTCAGCAGTAGATCGTACAGTAGGTGTTATTGTGAGTACGAATCTGTTGGAATGTGTCCAAAATGCGGAAGGTGACGGCGAGAAAATGAATGAATTGATTCAAGAGGCAGTTAATTTAGTTGTTAAAAGCCGTTGATTGTTAAGGCTAATATAAAAAGCATAAAATTAAAATGGATTATTGTTAAAGCGACAAGCCCTGCTTCTTCACTTTTCATTGGACAACGGTAAGCCTTCTGAAGGCTCGACGAATTCGTTTTTCAATAAAAGTCGATGTAGCGGGGCTTGTGTCGTCTTACATGTAGTAGTCTAGAAGAAATGAATTTATGAATTTTGCAAAAAATTACTTTAATTTAGTAGATTTATAGTAAAGGTAGGTGTAAAAACCTAAGTGTTGGAATGGATTATTGTAGAAAAAAGTCGTATGTAGTGAACTTGTATGATAGATTTAAAGTTGTATTTTCTTTTATAATTAGTATAAAGATATTATATAAGAGAAGGTGAATCTATCTTGAAAAAATGGTTATTAAGCAGTGCAACATTGTTGATGTTAAGCCCAACAGTAGCCAATGCACAAAGTACACAGACTCAACCATTCAATACTCCTGCACCGATTGTATACAATGCGATGGCTAGTACGAAGATAGCAACTGTCGATCAATTAACAAAAGAAATAGCAAAGCAACTTAATAATTTTGCGACTGAAATTAAAGTTACATATAGTGGTTCAATGACGGATATGGATAAGTTTATGGAGGCATTTGAAAAGGCGCAGCAACAAGCTACGTATGCTAGCGGTCATCTTCAAAGCATTTCAATGTCTGCTGACTCTGTCGGGAATGTAACCTATAAAGTAAAATACTTTACAAATGCAACACAAGAAGCGGCTGTACAAAAGAAGATTGATAGCATTTTAAAGACGATTATTAAGCCTTCTATGACACCATTTCAAAAAGTAAAGGCAATCAATGATTATATCGTGTCAAATACTACTTATGGTACAAAAACGAAAGCAAGTCCTCATAGCGCTTACGCATTACTATTCGAAGGACAAGCTGTATGTCAAGGCTATGCGTTATCAGCTTATAAAATGCTAGAGCAAGCAGGGATTGAAACAAAATATGTAGTAGGTTTTGTGAATGGCAATGAAGCACATGCCTGGAATATGGTGAAGCTTGATGGCAAGTGGTATCATCTGGATACAACTTGGAATGATCCGTTACCAAATCGAATAGGGGCATCTTCCTATGATTACTTCCTTGTAACCGATGCACAACTAAACAAAGATCATACTTGGATTACTACAGATTATCCTGCGGCCACAAGTACTTCTTATAATTTCATGCAAAATGTACATTTTGCACACCAAATCCAAAATACTTTATTTTTCAGCAATACAGCGGATAATGATAAGTTGTATAAACTTGACTTGGTAAGTGGTAAGAAGACGAAGGTGATTGATACTCGTGCACTGTACATTACAGGCGCTGGCGATTATCTTTATTATAGCGATTATAGTAATAGCGGTTACTTAACCAAACTAAATCTTAAAACATTAAAAACAAATGTAGTAGTGAAACAATCTGTAACGGATTTAATGATTAGTAGCGGTTATTTAGTGTATAAAGTTAACGGTAAAGAACAAAAGCAAAAAATTAACTAGTATGCAGTGGACGAACCAGCAGGAAGTTTCTAGATTACCTGTTGAATGCATATATTATTTATAAGCACAAAAGGACTCTTAAATGAGTTCTTTGTGCTTTTTTTGTATATAATGAAAGTAGTGAAACTGTGTGAGGTGAAGATTTTTGTGGAAGAAGCTAGCGATTATAGTAATATTTATCGTTTTTATGGAACCAATCTATACAGCGGGTAAAGCGACAGTTAAGCAAGTCGTAACTTGGGCAAATAATGATGACATCGAAACGATGCTACTAGCAACAAAAGAAAAAATTGTTGATGTTACCACCAAATTTTCAGAAGATGCCTCAATTCAAACAGCCAACCCTGAAGATGTAAAGAACCAAGAGCTATCGGTCACTGCTCCAGTTGTACAGCAGCCTGAAACAAAGCTTGTTGTTACTAATGCGAAGGAAATGGCGGATGCAATGTACGCCTACTATAGTAGTTTTTCGCCTAGCTTTGAAATTCAATATAAAGGAAGTACGCAACGAATCGAGAAAATTGTGGAGGAGGCTTATGATAGTGCCATTAAACGAGACGATTATGTCTATGGTCATATTAGTAAGCATTCCATACGTTTTGAATATGGTAAAAAAACAGCTAAGATTTTTGGAGAACAGAGCTATTTAATGACACCGGAGCAAGCGGCTTATGTGGAGATGAATGCGCAAGAGATCGTTGCTACGATTGCAAAAACCGCGAAAACGGATGTAGAAAAGATTAAAGCAGTAAATGATTATATAGTAGCCAATACAGCTTATACTGAGCAAACAAAGTCAAGCCCACATAGTGCCTATACGGTACTGGCCGAGCATGGTGGTGTTTGTCAGGGCTATGCGTTATTAGCACACTCAATGCTGCAAAAACTTGGTTTCGAGACAAAATATATTGTGGGCTATGTCGGCCAAGAAGGCCATGCTTGGAATTTAGTAAAACTCGACGGTCAATGGTATCATCTTGATACAACGTGGAATGATCCGGTGCCTGATCGTAAAGGGGCTATAAGGTATCAATATTTTTTAGTGGATGATCGCACGATGGCACGCGATCACACATGGATAGCGGACGATTATCCGAAAGCAACAAGTACCGCTTATAGCTATTATCAAGATATTGATTTTCCTGCACAGGTAGGAAATCAACTATTCTATAGCAGTATTTCTGATGACAATAGATTATATGTGCTTGATATGACTACCGGCAAAGCACAGCGTGTTACGAAAACGCGTGCCCAATATATCGTTTATGCAGATGGATGGCTATACTTTAGTAATTATTCACATGGTGCTTATTTAACGAAAATTCGTCCCGATGGAAGCGGCGAACAACTGCTAAATAAGGAAGACACGAAAGATTTATTTATTAAGGACGGTTATTTATATTTCATGACGAATGAACTAAAGAAAATGCAACTATAATTGAATGCAGTGGTTGCTGTTGCGTTGCTGGTTGCGCAGTTTACAGCAGGATGTTTCTCTGTACTGCAATCATATATTTATAAAGCGATTAAAAGGATAAAAAATCACAAAGAGGTTGGGACAAAAGAGAAAAGGTGTTAGATTGATGGCAGTCAATCTAACACTTTTTTGCTACGCCGTTGTTGTCCGCTACGGCGGTGCTTTCCGCTCAGCACAGTAAGCCGCAACCCTCGCTAACGCGCGGTCTGTTACGTCTTACATTGTGCGCTGTTCTGAGCAGGAGTCACCGCTTCCGCTACCAACAACTAGTGAACACTTCTAATTTTTTATTTATTGCAAAAGCAAGAAAAGATAAGTTCTCCATATAGCAAAAATTTATGAACACCTATCCTCTGTTCTTTAAATTTTTTTAGTTATGTCCCAGCCTCTTTGTGATACTTGGGGGGCGTAGGACATTACAAATTGTCATACGCCCTTTTTGAACGATTGATAATATAAGATATTGGCTGATGTTGACATAAAGAAATGTTGATTTTTGGATACATTGAAGTCATTTCTTGTGAAAATATTTTTAAAATCAGAGGGTTATGTTTGATAGCGCCCCCATTACAATAAAAGTTCAATGGTTCGCCTTGATAACTGATTTTTTTAAGTACCGCACAAGCAAGGAGCACTAATTCATGGGCTGCCTGAGTGGATATTTGAATAGCACATGTATCTTTTTTGGCAACGGCATCGGCCAAAAATGCCCCCATTTTGGCTAATTGTGCATTTGTATAAGAAGGGCGGAACAACCATGCTGCGAGCTCAGTGACATCCTGAATACGTAAATAGTTATAAACAGAATTTTTTAATAGCGTCGCTTCCCCTCGGCCATCTTCCATCCGGAAAATGGCACGTATAACTTCCTGCCCAAGCCAATAGCCACTTCCTTCATCGCCCGCACGATGGCCCCAACCACCAGTGCGGGCTATTTGTTGCCCATCGAATGCATAGGCAATAGCCCCAGTTCCTGCGATTAGTAGCGCACCTGCTTGTCCAGCAGTAACACCTAATAAAGTAGCTTGTGCATCATTTTCGACGATTAACGTCTGAATGTCTAGCTGTTCCGCTGTAATTGCCTCATGAACCATTGCGGTCACATTTTGATGATCCTTTGGAGAATCAATTCCAGCCATAGCAAACGTGGCGACGGCGATTTTAGAGATAGCTTGTTCCTGCAAAAATACACGAGCTTTGCTTAATAACGCTCGTAGTATTTCTGTTGCAGACGCTATGCCGATCGCCTGATAATTGGATCCGCCCATTGTTGTTGTATATTGAATTTCACCTGACTCGGCATGTACGATGGCACATGCCGTTTTAGTTGCACCACCGTCTATTATTAGTAGCCATTTATTCATTGATCCCATTCCTCTATAAACAAAATTAATTGCTTCTCCGCCTCTGTAATAGCTAATTCTTTCTGTTGAATCCACTCAAGTAAGGTATTGGCTTGTGCCTTCGAACGTTCGATTGAAGCCCGCATCGTTTCAGGGGAGGGGCCACCTAGTAATGTTCGGACATTTACGAAGAACTCGGGTTTTAAAGTATGATAGAAATCTTCTTCAGAAATAACTAACGGTTTGCCAGTAACCAATTTGGCTTGTGTATTGGCTAATCCCCACGTAAGACTTGCCAATGATTCTTCACCGTGCGCAAGCAATACTTTAATACATTTACTTACGATACTATGGGCTTGGCGAAATGAAATACCTTCCGAACGTACTAACGTATCAGCAAGTTCTGTTACATTGGCAAAGCTATTTTCTGCACGGTTTCGAAGCTTTTTCTTGTTGACATCCATTGTGACAACAAGCGAGCCAAATAATTTATATATACCTATTAATCGATCCATCGCTCGCCATAAATACGGTTGCATATCGTCCTCTGTATCAACAATATCACCAAACGGTGTATTATGTACCATTTGTAGCACTGTACTTGCATCTCCAACAACCGCAGATAATAATGAGCGCGTATGCTCAATGGACACAGGGTTTCGCTTTTGAGGCATAATAGAGCTAATTTGAACGTATGGACTTGCAAGTGTAAAGGCGTTGAATTCCTGCGTAGCCCATAGTAAAAAGTCTTGTGAAGTACGGCCGAGGTTCAGTGCCGCAAGCTGCACAATACTAGCTGTTTCAGCAATATAATCAGCTCCAGCAACCGCATCCCACGCATTTTCAATAATATCGTCAAAAGCTAATAAGTCTCGCATACGCTCGCGGCTAATGTTAAAGCCAGTTGTCGTTAAGGCGGCTGCCCCCATACTGCTCCGATTAATCGTTTTATAGCAATGTTGCATGCGCTCAAAATCACGATCTAGCTGATCAATCACAGCTTTTAAATAATGGGCAAAAGTGGTTGGTTGAGCTTGTTGCGTATGTGTATAGCCAATCATTATCGTATCAATATGCTCCTCGGCAGCTGCAATTAAATCACCGCGTAATTTAAGCAATTCTCCCATAAGCATTAATAATTTTTTGCGCAGTGTCATTCGATAAATGGCAATCCCCATATCATTTCGACTTCTACCAATATGAAGATTTCCAGCAACATCACCAGCAAGTTCAATTAATTTATTTTCAATGCGGAAAAATAAATCCTCGTATTGCGGGCTATAATCTTCTATTCGATAATAGTTCAAGTCTAGTTTTTTCAGTGCCAAAGCAATTTGCTTCGCATCTTCTTTTTTTACAAGTCCTTGTTCTTCTAGCATTTTTAAATGGGCAATATTAATTTGAAGCATAATCGTTAAAAAATTTTTCTTTGCTTCGTCATAAGCCGGTTGCAATACAATTTTACGATAAATATTCGAAGGAAAAATTATTCCATCCTCTTGCTGAATTTTGTTGCGGAAATCTTCAAACATATTAATGGCCTCCTAATAGAATAACAGTTATATGGCTGAGCCAGCACTGCCCTTTGATAGCTTTTCCGAAATAATAAGTACTAATAAAATTAAGCAAATTTGTAAAACACCATAGGCACAAGCAGTTCCAAATTTAAAGGCATATAACTTTTGAAATATAGCGACAGATAGCGGAATCGTAGAAGTACTATAAATCAGAATAGAAGCTACGAATTCACCTAAACTTTGGACAAGCGCTAGTAATGTACCTGCTAATATGCCCGAAAAAGTTAGCGGCAGGACGATACGTCGAAACGTATACCACCAATTCGCACCTAAGCTTCGCGATGCCTCCTCGATCGACTGATCTAATTGCACAAGGGAGGCTGATGTTGAACGGAAAACAAGTGGCAAATGTCTAATAAAATAAGCAAGCGGTAAAATCCAAAATGTACCGATGAGTACTTGGTTAAAAGCAAAAATATTTTCAGTACTAAAGGCGGCAATTAAATTGACGGCAACAACAGTTCCAGGCAGTGCCCAAGGAACCATAATTAAAATATCGAGCAATGTTTTCCCTTTAAAGTTGAGACGTACCATTGCGTAGGCTGCAGCGACACCAAAAAGTACATTACCAAACGTTGCGACAATGCCCATTTGGATGGAGTTCCAAATAGGTCTCCACGTTCGTTCATCAGTAAATAGTGCCACATAATGATCGACGGTGTAGTCGGTGGGCAGTATTTGGGTTTTCCATGCACCATCGACTGAAAAGGAAATTAAAATCAGCACTAAAATTGGTAAAATTAAAATCAGTGTTCCGCCAAAAGAAGCTATTGTAGCAATTATTTTCATGAATTTTGAAGATACTTCTGAGCGATGAACACTAATGCCTTTACTCAAATTTTGATAATTTCTACGGTTTTGGTACCAGCGCATAATAACTAAAAATGAAATGGACACAAACGATAAGATCATTGACTGTGTAGCAGCCATTTCTAAATTACCATTTGTCCGTGATAAGTAAATTTGCATGGTCATCGTTCGTTCGACACCAAACATTAATGGTGCTGTGTAGGATGCCATGGATATCATAAAGACGAGCAGGGCAGATGCAATAATAGAAGGTGTCAACATCGGTAAAATAACCTTTGTCCATACTCGAATACGCCCTGCACCTAAACTAGTTGCTGCTTCCTCTAATGATGGATCGAGCCCTTTAATAGCAGCGGAAGCGGTTAAATAGAAATATGTGTACATGGTAAATGTATGGACAACGATAACACCCCATATACCTTTTAAAGAAAAGGGTACTTGCTTTAAGTCGAATAAATGCTGAATTGCGCGTGGGAAAATGCCACTTTCTCCGTATAAGAATGTAAAAGAGAGTACGCCAACAAGTGGTGGAAGAGCCATTGGCACTAATACTAATATAGATAATATACGTCTACCTGGAAATTCATAGCGTTCTAATAAAAATGCCATTGTTACACCAACAAGTGCACAGCAAATCACGCTAATAATGGATATATATAAACTAGTCCATAGCGCCTCAAGATTAGCAGGACTAGCAAGGTTAAAAAACTTTTGATAATGACTAAGTGCGCGCTCTCCTGAAAAACTTTGAAGAAAAGTTTGATAGAAAGGATAAATGACATAAGCAAACAATACTAAAAACAAAGGTGAAATTAAAATATAGACAAACCATTTAGATTGCGTTAGCCGTGTCCAAGCATTACTTTGATAAGAATGTACAGGTGGTTTTTCCATGTGGTCTGCCTCCTATTCTCCTAAAAAATATAGTGATTCCTGCGCTATATTTAAAGTAATACTTTCGCCAATGTTTTTTAATTGTGCATTTTTATTGATAATCATCACTTTCAAGGAGAATTCAATAAAATCGACAATGTAATTTACACTTATTCCTGTAAATTCGACAAATGTGATTGTTCCAGTTAATGTATTTTCTCCAGGGCCTAGATTGACAGACTCTGGACGAATCGAAATAAACACGTTGTCTCCAATCATATGCGTTAAAGTAGGGGAGCTGTGTTGCTTTCGCCCAGTTAGAACAAGTCCATTCTTTGTTTTTACTTGCACTTCATCTGCGTTAATGGCAAAGATTGTCGCTTCGATTAAATTGGTTTCCCCGATGAAATCGGCAACAAAGCGATTTACTGGCCGATTATAAATTTCTTGTGGTGTGCCGATTTGTTTTACGTAACCATTGTCCATCACCATAATGCGGTCCGACATGGACATCGCTTCCATTTGATCGTGTGTTACATAAATGGTTGTAACACCTAATTCGGATTGAATTCTTTTAATTTCAATTCGTGTTTCCTCACGTAACTTTGCATCTAAATTCGACAATGGTTCATCGAGTAATAAAATATCAGGCTCAATTACAAGTGCTCTAGCTAGGGCAACACGCTGCTGCTGACCACCAGATAATTCATTAATTTTCCTGCTGCCGTATTGCGCTAAATGTACAAGTCCTCGAATGCGGTCAACTTTTTGTGTTATTTCCTGTTTAGAGAGTTTTCGTACTTGTAAGCCAAAAGCAATATTTTCGTCTACTGTCATGTGTGGAAACAGGGCATAATTTTGAAACACCATACCAATATTGCGTTTGTTTGGCTGAAGTAATGTCACATCGCGATCATCGAAAAAAATTTTTCCTTCAGTAGGATAATAAAACCCTGCAATCATTCGCAATGTCGTCGTTTTCCCACAGCCACTAGGCCCAAGGAAGGTAAAGAATTCACCCGTTTTAATTTCGAGATTTAAATCTTTTACACCTTGCACTTTCCCAAATTGCTTAGAGACATTTTCGATTTTGACATTTTTCAAATGCAATGCTCCTTTCTATTTTGAAAAGACAGTTATGCATTGATTTCACCAATTGACATACTTATTAGCCTGTAGTTGATACAATTCCGCAAAATAGCCTTTGCTGGTCAACAGTTCTTGCATCGAACCTTCCTCTGCTATATGTCCGTCTTGCAATACAATGATACGATCCACCATATTTAAAGCAGATAATTTATGTGTTATTAATAGTAATGTTTTCGTTGATGAGAGGTCTGCTAATGATTCAATCATTTGATGCTCACTTCTTGCGTCAAGAGATGCTGAAGGTTCATCTAAAATAAGAAATGCTGCATTGCGGAAGTATGCTCTAGCAATTGCTACCTTTTGCCATTCACCACCTGAAAGTTCGGTTCCATTATCAAAGTTTTTACTTAAAACTTGCTCGTAGCCATGATCAAAACTTGCAACCAAATCCACAAGATCGCTTTTTTCGGTAACAATTGCTAACATTCCATCATCATTAGTATTCCCTGTGTCACTAATTAAAATATTTTCTTTATAAGTTAACTGGTAACGCGAAAAGTCTTGGAACACTATACCGATAATTTTGCGGTATGTGTCGATTTCATATTCGGTAATATCAATGCCGTTTAATTCAATGATTCCTTCGGTTGGCTCATATAATCTTGTAATCAGCTTAACGATTGTCGATTTCCCAGCACCATTTTCGCCGACTAATGCAATCTTTTGTCCCATGTTGATTGTAAAACTTACATTATGCAGTATAGGTTTGGAGGAATTAGGGTATTGAAAGGATACATTGTTAAATCGAATCGTAAATTCATTTTTTTCTAGCGACAATATTTTCTCACCTGATGTAATATCTGATTTTAAAGAGATAAACTTAAAGTATTTTTCCATATAAAGTAGCGTGTCATAGAGCAAGCTTGAATTTTCGATAAAACTCGCCAAACTTTGACGGGCAAGTAAAATAGACGAAGCAAAAATTAATATATCTCCTGCAGTAAATGTGTTATTCAGTACACCAGTAACTACCCACCAAAAACTAAAGCCAATGCCGACCATGCCAATTCCAACAAATACTATGGAGTAGCAAGCTTGTTTATATCTAATTTTTTTAATATTTGTATGGATTCTATTAAATGTCATCATGTATTTATTAATGAAGAAGGCAGCTGTGTTATACAATTTCACTTCTTTAATATGTTCTTTTGACAGCATGACAGAGCTATAATATTGCATCTTCCTTGCTTCCGGACTATTCGTGACAAGTGTTTCAAATGCCTCTTTTTGTAATTTATAGGTAACGATAGCCTGCGGAATAATCGCAACAAAAATAATGCATGCAATCCATATATTAAAGTTCGTCAATAACACCAGCATCGAAATGCCTGTTAGTACACTACTAATCATGCCCGAAGTAAAAACAATTAGGTTTACTGGTCGCCATGCAGCCTCTTGCTCAAGCACTTGGATATCGTCATAAAATTCCGGATTTTCGAAGTAGTATAATCCTTTAATTTCTGAGGATTTATCCATCAAGCTTTTATTTAACTTGGCAATTAATTTATCCGTTATTAAACCTTGAAAAGTCATTTCTAATGGTCCTAATATGGCATTCAAAAATGATACAACTATCCAGGCTAGTACAAAGAAAATAATGATAGAATAAACGATGGTGTCGGTAGTAGAAATAGCATCGATTAATCCTTTCGAAAACCATAGAGTTAGAGATGGTAATATAGCTTGAAAGGGAATAATAACGAACAAAATAATAGAATAAAACTTGGAAGCCCTCCAAAAAAGAGGGAAGGTTTTTAAGGTAAGTTTGACATAAGAGTAGATTGTATTCATGATTCTTCACCTAATTATACAGTATATATTTTACTTATATTCCAACTTTAATTTAAACGCGAATTAATTAATCAATTGGCAATTGACTTTAGGGAAAAAGCACAAGGATACAAATATAAAAGGGCATCAATTTAAGGAAGAGTGTAAAAAAAAAAAAATCCCCTTTAAGAAATTATAAAAATAATGTAGTATTTACTTTTATAAATTCTAAAAGAGGATATTAAATTACGTGATTTTAAATCCAGTGTTTAGGATTCATATAATTCATTGCTATATAATCATATTCTTTATGAGAAATCGGTTCTATTTTCTCAATGCAATAACGTTCTCGCATAGGTTTGTTTTCAATAAATCTTAAATAAACTTTATATCCTTCTTCTACGTTAATAATAGGGAACTTCTTCCCTTTTTCATCATACTCCCAAATCTCTGTTTCTTCAGAAAGAGAATAAAATACATCTAAACCCTTTTCGACATTTTCTGTATGTAGGGTAGTTGAACATCTAAGATAACAACTTGTTCTATATTTTCCACCGCACATCATAGGTGGAAAGCCACTGAACCTTGTTTTAAATACTGATCCGAAGAAAACAGGGGCAATTCCAATAACCGTTAACTCTAAAGAAAATTCAGAATGCTCTCCTAGCCTGAAAATTAATCCATTATTATCTCGGATTTCCACTAAACTGTTATGCGTAAGAATTAAATCATTTACACCAATTAAAGAACCTTCTAATAATGGTAATTTTCCTTGAGCACTTAAAATTTCTGCTACTTTTTCTCCTTGAGCATTCACTTTAATAACTCTATAAGTATCTTTTGGAAAATAGGAGCTTGCTTCTTTTTGAATATGTGATTCATGCTCTCTTTCTTCCAAATATATACTCTTATTTAATACCATAAAAAATCCTCCTTTATCTTAAGTGTAATTACAATTATTATAAACTGAATAATCAGAAAATACAAATTAATTTAATATTAGACATTTTATTTTTGTGAAATCTGCTATTTTACTAAATTTTTTTAAGAGAAAGCGGACCCTTTTACAGGACCCACTTTTTATTAAAGTACTTGAAGATGCCTTTACTAAGCAAGGCGTATTATATTACTTTCCTCTACCTTTTATATTTGTATCCCAGTGTTCCATCCATTCTGCCTCTTTTTCCGACATTAATTGCCAATCAATATCAAACGTTTTTAAATCTAATTCCTGATACCATTCTGGCATTGTCGCTTGATCAATGTCGGAGCGTGTTGGAATTTGGTAATAGTCGTTCGCTAATTTCGTAACCATCTCTTTTTCAAATAAAAATTCAACGAATAATTTTGCGTTCTCTAAATTTTTTGCCTTGTTAACAACCGCAACACCATCTACTAAAATAGGTGCACCACTCTTTGGATAAATGTAATCAAACGGATAATCTGTTGTATACTTTTTCAATAGGATATCTTGTAGATTCCATAATGAAACACTACCTTCTTGACGTGTAAGCTTTAAATAAAGTGCATTAGGATCTTGCGTATATTCTTTTGTGTTGGCATCTAATTTTAATAGCCATTCATAACCTTTGTCAGGTGTGTCGGCACCTTGACGAACAATCATGGATGAATAAATCGTGCGCATAGTTCCTGACGCTAATACACCACGAATTAAAATTTGGTCCTGCCATTTCGGATCTAATAAATCATCCCAATCTTGTGGACCGGTTTCTTTTGTTAATAAGTCACTATTAATCATAATGACTTCAGGTAATAGCATTTCACCGAACCAGCGACCTTCTGTATCTTTATAGTTTGCATCTATTGTGTCGATAAAACTCGGTTGCCATGCATGGAGTAAATCCTCGTTTGCTCCAACCATTAAGGCGGATTGAGTACCACCCCACCAAAAATCTGCTTGAGGATTTGCTTTTTCACCCCGTAGACGCTCTAATATTTGTTGAGCCCCCATTGTTAAAAACTCCACTTGAATGTCCGGGTACTTCTCATTAAACTGATCGATTACGCCTTGCACCATTTCTTCATCACGCCCTGTGTAAATGACCAGCTTACCTGACGGAGATGTGTTTCCATCTGCTTTTTCAGCATTAGATGCCGTGTCGCTTTTTGCAGCATCTTTTGTCGAACCCTGATCGTTAGTGCTACTACAAGCAGCTACAACGATCAGCACCAACACAAGCAAAAATCCAAAAATACGTGTTTTTTTCATAATCATCTTCCCCTTCCTTTAGTGAGTTGCTTACATAGTGCAGTATAATACTAAAATAAAGCATTAATGTTAGAATAATTAAAAAATTCTAACGTTATTACTATCATAATTTAAAAAATTGACTGTTTTCAACGATAGATTGTAAAAATTAAAAGGGGCTGGGACATAACTAAAAAAATTTAAGAAACAGACGAAAGGTGTTCATAATTTTTTGCTATATGGAGACCTTAGCTATTCTTGCTTTGAAAATTAGAAGTGTTCACTAGTTGTTGGTAGCGAAGGCGGTGACTCCAGCTCAGAACAGCACATAATGTTAGACGCTGGCATTCCGCGCGTTAGCGAGGGTTGCGGCTTACTGTGCTGAGCGGAAAGCACCGCCGTAGCGGACAACAACGGCATAGCAAAAAAGTGTTAGATTGATGGCAGTCAATCTAACACTTTTTCTCTTATGTCCCAGCCTCTTTTACGGGTGATTTTCGATTGGCAAGCATACTAGGTAGCATCATGCCGATAATAACTAAAGCAATGCCAATTACTTGTAAAACAGTGAGTGATTCATGCAATACGATAACAGAAACAGTCACAGCTACAGGTAATTCAATCGCACTTAAAATAGAGGCCAATGCGCCACCCACTTTGGGTACTGCAATTGAAAATAAATAAATGGGTAAGATTATACCGAATAGTCCGAGTGCTAATCCATATTTCCATAAGCCTTCTGCAAATAATTTGCCATTCCATGCAATTTCAGGACTGAGGAAAATACTAATCATAATTAGTGCTACAAAAGAAACAATTAAAACTCTTGATGTCGTTGTAACACCTTCAACGGGACGAGAGTTAAATTGGATAAAGCAGGCAAATGTAAATGCAGCAGCTAACCCAAATAACCAGCCTTGAATCGCAATATCGCTTAAATCGACATTCAATACACCGGCAGCTAAAATAGTCCCCGCAAATAGTATCAGTATCGAAATGACTTCTGGTCGACTTGGCAGACGTTTATGGATAACGCAATCCAACAACAAACCAATCCAAGTAAATTGGAAAAGCATAACGACAGCTAGAGATGCAGGTAAATATTTTAATGACTCGCCGTAAACGATGCCAGTAATACCTGTAAAAATCCCTGCGCTGACTAATATAAATAGTCCGTGTTTTGAAAGTTTCGGTAGTTTTCTTTGGGTGATGATAAAAATTGTTAAAACAAGTATAAAGCCAATGATGTATTGACTCGATACCGCCTCTGATGATGTAAAGCCATGCAACATAGCTACTTTCACGATGGTCGATAAAATGCCATAGCTACTAGAAGCGATGACAATCAGCAGAGGATATAATACATTTGTTTTCATGCTTAATTAATCCACATCCTAAATCTGTTTCACCATATGATGGAAAGGTTCGTCTATGATGGACCATGGTTCAGTAATTACAAAGCCCATACGTTCATATAAGCGACGAGCATCTTCTTTTTGCGTTTCAACATTCAGTGATAATTTTGTAAAGCCTCGTTGTTTTGTTTGCTCAATGGCGAATTGGATTAATAGTGTACCGATTCCTTTTCCACGAGCCTCTGGTGCTACACAAACTGTATCAATATAATATTCATCTTGATGCGCCTCTTGATCGATGGTGATCGAAGGAGCATTTTTCTCTTCAAGCCATTTTACAAGATTGGCATCCATTTGAATGGCTTGTTCACCATTGTAGTAAACAAGAATGCCTAATATTTGTTCATCTTCCACAGCAACAAAAGTATTTAAATAAGAGTGTCTGTTGTCTTCACGCTTGAAGAGGACCATTAGTTCTTGTTCAATCATTGAAGCTGTCTGTTCTCCTGTTAAACGGTTGGCAATCTCACCAATCGCATCAATAATTAGTGGCACAACGGCACGGGCATCCTGTGGTTGTGCTTGTCGAATCGTAATACTCATTGTTAAAATCCCTACCTTTCTATAGGCAAGTATAACAAAGATAGATGATGTCTCAAGCTTTTGAAATATTCGCTACTTTATATTTTAGCAAATAGTATGGCTATGGATAGACGTTGTGGTCGGTGCTTTCCGCTCAGCACAACCCTTGCAGACGCTAAGATTCCCTCGTCTTACGAACTATACGACGATACCGACATTGGCGACAGGAAAAAAATATAATCGTTAGAAGAATAAAACAGAAAAATGTTTCAAATAAAATATAGAAAACACTGCTGTTGGTTGCCTTTACGGGCGGGTTTTCCTTCTTTGGATGGCCAAATTGAGCTAAAGAAGTGGTGCTGATATAAATGATGTATGTCTTTCATTATTTTTCCGAAAGTTTAAAACTTTATTGGAATTCAACTTTCATGTTAATCTAGAATGAATAGACTTTCGGGGGGACTACAATGACAAAGGAAGATAAGGATTATATTTTAGTCTATGGAGATGCTTTTATTGACTATATTGCTGATGATGTAACGAATACATCTTTTACTAAATATATGGGTGGCGCAACGGTAAATGTGGCTGCAGGCATTAGCCGTATCGGTGCTCCATCTGCGCTAATTACGATTACAGGAGATGACGAAGGCTCACAATTTGTTCGAGATGGCCTTGCACAAGAAGGCGTGAACCTCGATTTTGCGGTATTTAACCCTGCAAAACGTGTAAGTGGTGTATACGTACATTTAACAGAAGCATGTGAGCGAATTTTCAAAGATTATGTCGATGAGACACCCGATTTACAGGTGGAAGCAACACAATTAAATGAAGCGGCCTTTAAACATGCTTCTGCTCTCATTGTGTGCTCAGGCACAATGTTCCATCCAACTGCACTTGCAACGACTAGTGCTGCTGTTGATATGGCAAAGGAAAAAGGTGCTATTATCGCAATGGATGCAAACATTCGACCTTTGCGTTGGAGCAGTGAAGAAATTTGTCGTGAGACCATTACTTCTTTCTTTGAAAATGTAGATATTTTAAAAGTCACGGATGATGAGTTATTTTTCTTAACAGAGACGACTACTTTAGCAGAAGGTATTGAACAATTAAACAGTTATTTAGTGCCGATTATTTTAGTAACTGTAGGGGAAGAGGGCACGTATGCAGTATTAAACGGTGAGGTTATACATGTACCGACCGAGAAAGTTGTGCCAGTGGACACTACGGGTGCGGGAGATGCATTTATGGCAGGCGTTCTGCGCGATGTCCATTACAACGGTTTACCAACAACGGAAGAGGAGCTAGTTCGTTGTGTGAGCTTTGGTAATCGCTTAGGTGCGATGGCAGCGACAAAGCCAGGTGCGTTAACTGCGTTACCGTATTATGAAGATATCAAACATTTATTAGAGAAATAAGAGTTCGGAGCGTGCATAGGATGGAAAAAAACTATGATGTGTTAGTGAAAGATCGATTATTTTTTGGTGGTGCGCAGGATGCAGAAGCTGCTTATTCAAATGAGCAGGTAGATGTTGTCATTGATGTTCGAGTAAATGGATTAACTGAACTAGAACAGCAAGCAGCACACTATAACTACAACCATCTGCCTATCGCTGATGAAGAAGCACAAGTAGCTCAATCTATTGACACAGTAGCGAAAAAAATAGTCGCTGCCTACGAATCTGGACAGAAGGTTTACTTCCATTGTGGAAGTGGGGGTGGACGAGCAGGTGTAGCTGCAACGGCTGTGTTAATGGAACTTGGTTTGGCTGATTCTTTGGAGGAAGCGGAGGTAGCCGTTAAAAAGGCTCGTTCCCAAGTAATGATACGCCCAAATATGGCTACTGCTTTAAAGAAATTGTATGAAAAGTAGTGCTATCAACATTAGCATCAAAATGATATCGTCTTACGAAACAAATCTAAATGTAAACGCAGAGGCTGGGACAAAAGAGAAAAAGTGTTAGATTGAACCCAATCAATCTAACACTTTTTTGCTATGCCGTTGTTGTCCGCTACAGCGGTGCTTTCCGCGGGCACACCGTAAGCCGCAACACTCGCTACGCGCGGTCTGTTGCGTCTAACATTATGTGCTGTTCCCGCTGGAGTCACCGCCTTCGCTACCAACAACTAGTGAACACTTCTAATTTTTTTAATTGCAAAAGCAAGAATAGCTAAGGTCTCCATATAGCAAAAATTTATGAACAGCTTTCCTCTATTCCTTAAATTTTTTTAGTTATGTCCCAGCCTCTTTTATAATTTATAATAAATTTAAGTAACTGCGGTATGACTAATTTGTAGATAAGTCAGATATACAAGTTACAGTTCTGCCAGAGCCGTCTCAGCCGTACTTGAGACATCTACCGAAATCCACGCTTTCTTGATTTAGCGCTTATTGAAAAATTTACAAGCAAGATAAAAATTGTTCTATACATATTATAACAAAATTGTTATAGTTATATTAGAACAAATGGCGAGGTGGTTTGGAAGATGGAGGAATTAGCAAATATCCCTTGGGCGGTAATAGCGCCACTAATCGGCGTGCAAATTATTTTAGTCATTGTTGCATTAATTGATCTTAGTAAAATTCATGCAACGAATGGACCGAAAATTTTATGGGTATTGATAATATTATTTATTAATCTACTTGGGCCAATAGCATATTTTATCGTTGGGAGAAAACAATCATGACTACATTACTACAGGTAACAGGGTTGACGAAGCGTTTTGCTGAAAAAACTGTAGTGGATGCCATTGATTTTGTTCTGGAAGAGCATACCTCTACAGCGTTAATTGGACCAAATGGAGCAGGAAAGACAACAACCTTATCCATGTTAACAGGTTTATTAAGACCCTCTTTCGGAAGTGTAAATATGGTGGGGGGAGATTTACGAGCAAATATTGGGTTTTTACCGCAATATCCACAATTTCATCCGTGGTTAAGTGCATTAGAGTTTACGGAAATGGTTGCGAAGTTAAGCGGTGTATCCGCTAAAAAGGCAAAGCAGGAAGCTCAAAAAACATTAGAATTTGTCGGCTTAGGAAATGATCTTCATAAAAAAATTGCAACGTTTTCCGGTGGGATGAAACAACGTTTAGGTATTTCCCAGGCAATTGTTCATAAGCCTAAACTACTGTTGTTAGATGAACCAGTATCTGCTTTAGACCCTGTTGGACGTAGGGAAGTACTTGATTTATTAAAAGGTTTACAGCAGCAGACGACGATTTTATATTCCACACATATTTTAAATGATGCGGAAGAGATGACAGACCAGTTATTATTTTTGCGTGATGGCAAACTTGTCGAACAAGGGACATTACGTGAAGTACGCCAACGTTATGATGAGCCAAATTATGTAGTAGAGTTTAGCACAGTGGAAGAGGCGCAGTATTTTGTCAGTCAATCTACATTTAAATGTACAGTCAATGGTTGCTATGTGTCTGTAGCCATTCAAGAAGATAAACCGAGCATGCAGCAATTGCTTGAAAGCCTTACAGCTTATCCGTATTTAGTGCGAAATGTTGCACGTCAAACAGCATCGCTCGAAGAAATTTTTATGAAGGTGGCGAAACGAGTATGAGCGGTATGAACGTACTTCTTCAGAAGGAATTCCGAGAAGCGTGGCGTAGTAGAAAGTTTTTATGGATTCCACTTGTTTTCGCACTTTTAGGTATGAGTGAACCACTAACTAACTATTATATGATGGATATTCTAGAAGCGGTTGGTAATATGCCTGAAGGTTTTGAAATGTTGATGCCAGAATTAGTACCAGCCGATCTGTTACTTGCAACAATTAGTCAGTTTCAACTAATTGGTTTACTGGTACTGATGGCTTCTTTTGTAGGGGCTATTAGTAAGGAGCGTTCAAATGGAACAGCCACCTTATTATATGTACGACCTATTTCATTTGCTTCTTTTTTTATAAGTAAGTTTATTGTGATCAGCGCAGTTGGCTTTGTTAGTATAGTGGCGGGGTTTACAGCAAGTGTGTACTATACGATTGTGCTGTATGGAACATTTGAAGTTGATACGCTTTTGGCAAGTATCGGTACGTATTTTATATGGGTATTATTTGTCTTAGCATTAACGTTAATGATGAGCGCTGCATTTAAAACAACTGTTGCGGCAACAGGTGCATTTATTATTATTTTTATTGGTCAAATTATTGATGGGCTTGTAGGTACGTTTTGGACTATATCACCTTGGAAATTACCACTATACGGTGTTCAGCTTATTCGTGGCACGATGGAGATGCCCGATTATTGGTGGAGCTTAGTTATGACAGTTGTTCTTATATGTGTGTGTATGAGTATTGGTGTTTTCTCAATGAAGAAAAATGCATCATTGACGAAAATATAACTGGCTTTCTTGAAAAATATAGTGCCAGGCACCCGAATAATTCAGAATATTTAAATTTGTTTAGGTGCCTGACACCCCAATCCACTTTGATTCTCGCGGCTTACCTTGAGCCTGCGGAAAGCGAAGTGGATTTTTACGTGCCAGGCACCTGAGCAATTCAGATTTTTCACATTTGTGTGAGTGCCAGGCACCCAAACTTATTGCATGAACTTTTCTTGGAATATCCATAACTTAGGAATATAATGTAGCTATAACTCAATATTTGTAAAATAACTCAAAAAATATAAACTATTGCTATGGTAGGTGATAAGATTGGTTACTACTCAAAATTCTGATCGCTTTCTAACGGCATTTAATCGAATTGACCATAGGCTAAGAGATATTATTGGTGCAAAAGATTTTATGCCATTTTACCGTTTGGTAGATCAGGCGAAGAAAAAGGATGTATTGGTACGTAAATATGAGGATGATTTACGGTCCTATGCCGATTTACGCAATGCCATTGTCCACCATCGTACATCTATGGAATATGTAATTGCAGAACCGCATGTAGATGTCGTAGAGCGCATTGAATATATGGACGCTACGCTGGCAAAACCAACACTTGTAGGACAAATGTTCCGAAAAAAGGTGCTGGTCTTTCAAGAAAATGATTCTTTAAAGCATGTATTAAAAGTGATTCGTAGTCGGAAATTCACTCAATTTCCGGTTTACAATAAAACACAGTTTAAAGGTCTCGTGACGACTGTTGGTATTACTAACTGGCTTGCATCTGTCATGGGAGGCAATCATGTACCGAGGCACGTTCCTACATTGCATGATATATTATTACACGAAAAAAATAGAGTGAATTACAAATTTGTGAGTAGATACATAACGATTTATGAGGCAGAGGAAATATTTAAGCAAGGTGTGGAGAGAGGAAGACGTTTTGAAGCGTTGTTGATTACAGAGCACGGCAAAACACACCAAAAACTGATTGGTATTATTACACCATTGGATATAATGCAAGTAGAATAGGCAAGACGAAACAAGCTTAAGGGCTTGACCGTCTCGCTTTATCTTTTAGACTGACATATAAAGAGCCATTCGCTTGAACTTGTGCAAAAAAGACATCTTCGTAAGTTTGGACATTTTGTTTTTTTAGTTTTTTCATAACCCAATCTTCGGTCAATTCCAGTTCGACGATATTTTCTTTTATCAGTTGTCCATCGGAAATGACTTCTGTTGGTAAATAGGTAGGTGGGGTAACATCTGCCTTTACATCTTGTTTTGTAGCGGGCTGCTCTGTAGGCTTAGCTAATACACTTAAATTACCCGTAGTCTCCAGTATGGCATATTGGACATCTTGCACGGAAAATACAGCTTGTTCACGTAACATCATCGTTAACTCATCCATGTGTAAACGATTTTTCTTGAGTGCAGATTCTAAAATAAGCCCATTTTGAATAACAATAGTGGGCTTATCGTCAATCAGCACACGTGCTTTTTTAGATTTTATCGTAATAATGGTCATAAGATACGTTAAAACGCTCCACCAAATTAATGCAATAAGTCCTTCTAAAAAAGGTGTTTCAGACTGTGCCGCTATTTCAGAAGCAATGGATCCGAACGTAATACCTGTTGTATAGTGGAAAAATGTAAGCTGTCCTAGCTGTTTTTTACCAAGTATTCGTGTAATGATGAGTAGTGCAAAAAAGGATAGAGATGCTCTAAGTATCATTTCAAAAACATTGGCGTGAAAAAATTCATCTACAGTCATACAACAATCAACTCCTTAAACTGCTATCGTCGAAGAATAGCTTGTGCAAAAAGAGGAATTGTATGCGACAATCAAATTAAATTAAAGAACCAAATAGATAAAGGAAGTGTGGTGGTAGCATGAACAAACAAATGACGCATTCTCACAACAACCCGGTATTTCCGATTATGATTGCTATTGCCATTGCCCATCTAATCAATGATACAATGCAGGCTGTAATCCCTGCGATGTTTCCAATATTGAAGAGTGAGCTCGGTTTGACCTTTACACAAATCGGGCTTATTTCATTCGTATTAAACATGTTTGCTTCTGCCTTACAACCAGTTGTCGGCTATGTCAGTGATAAAAAACCGATGCCCTATGCTTTACCAATAGGAATGATTAGCTCGTTTATAGGTATTGCTATTCTAGCCTTTACAGCGCAGTATTGGGTGATACTTGTAGCTGTGTTATTTTTAGGTTTTGGCTCAGCTATCTTTCATCCAGAAGGTTCACGCGTATCTTTTATGGCAGCAGGTTCTAAACGAGGCCTTGCACAATCAATTTATCAAGTCGGTGGAAACTCTGGACAAGCGCTAGCACCATTAATCAGTGCATATATTTTAGATATTTTTGGACAACGTGGAGCAGCGTTCGTCTTAATCGCGACAACTTTTGGGATTCTTTTATTGAGTAAAATTGCTAAGTGGTATAAGAAGCAATTGGAGCAAGAACGGTTAGCAAAGAAAAAACGTACATTGGTATCATCTTTACCACCATTAACAAAGAAACAGGTGGGAATTGCTTTAACATTATTATTTACTATTATTTTTGCAAGATCATTTTATACAACAAATATAACAAGTTTTTATGTTTTCTATTTAATGGATCATTATGATGTAAGTCTACGTCTTGGACAAATATTAATATTTACTTTTATGGCTTTTGGCGTTGTTGGTACTTTTTTTGGGGGTTCATTATCAGATCGTATTGGACGAAAAAATGTTATTTTACTTTCAGTTGTCGTGCCGATGCCATTCTGTTTAGCTTTGCCTTATGTACCGCTATGGACTGCAACAATATTTTTAGTCATTATCGGAACATTAATTATGATTAGCTTCTCTGTAACGGTTGTCTATGCGCAAGAGCTCGTACCAACTAAAATTGGTACAATGGCTGGGCTAACAACTGGCTTTGCATTTGGTATGGGAGCAATTGGTGCTATTGTTATTGGTGTTTTAATGGATCATAAAGGTATTGATTTTACAATGCTAGTCGTTTCCTTATTACCATTGTTATTACTAGTGGCATTTTTCTTGCCTAAAGATACACCGGCTTCGGCTTTATAAAGGTTGGGCAAAAGAGAAGAAGAGGCTGGGACATAACTAAAAAAAATTAAAGAACAGAGGAAAGGTGTTCATAAATTTTTGCTATATGGAGAACTTATCTTTTCTTGCTTTTGCAATAAATAAAAAATTAGAAGTGTTCACTAGTTGTTGGTAGCGGAAGCGGTGACTCCTGCTCAGAACAGCGCACAATGTAAGACGTAACAGACCGCGCGTTAGCGAGGGTTGCGGCTTACTGTGCTGAGCGGAAAGCACCGCCGTAGCGGACAACAACGGCGTAGCAAAGAAGTGTTAGATTGACTGCCATCAATCTAACACCTTTTCTCTTTTGTCCCAACCTCTTTTTTGCTATGCCGTTGTTGGCGGTTAAAATTTTTAGTTTGTCTTAATTACACAGGGAATATTTTTGCCCCTGCAATATTTAAATAACAGGCAACTATTGACGTAACGGAGAAGTAAACTCTTGTGGCAATTTTTCTTTATCTGTTACTAGACCTTCAGAAATATGGATTTCATGCATTTTATCATTGTACGTGAATTTAAAAATCCCATTGTCAAAATCAGTGCCAATTTCTTTAAAGAAAATACCTTCAATTGAAACATATTTTGGACAGGTAAAGGCTACTTTGAAATTGTCCTGTTCTTTAATCAAATAAGCACGTACCCCTTTTTCATATGTATCATAGGTATCATCTTCAGTTGGTCGTTGGACAGCGACAATGTGAAAGTCTACAAAAGGAACTTCCTTTAACAGAACGTTTAGGAAAGAGCCCTTTGTAATTTCCTCCCAACGACTTTGTGCACTTTGACCTACGATAATTTGTGAAATACCGTAATTTTTAGCCACTTCAGCAATAACCTTTTGAATTGGGCGTTTTTCATTATCTACTAAAATAAATTTTTCAACATCAAGTTCTTCAGATAGGTTTTTCCACTGTTCAATATAACCAGATTTCTCTGCATCAAATGCATCGAGAGGTTGTGAATCGACTGAAAGAATATAAAGTGGGCAATCGAGCATCGTAGCCATTTTATGACCGCGACGAATTAAGCGTTCCCCGTTAAGCCCATAATAGACACATACTAAAATACTTTCGTCCAATCTCCCTTTTACATGCTTCATTTAAAATATACACCTCTTTATCCTATTGTTATTTTGTTATTTGTACTGTGTAATATGAAAAAATTATCCTAAAACAGCTAAAATCAATGCTGTTACAGTGCATTATGCTTATTTATATTGTATACTTAAAAATGAATAAAAGTTAATGACGGTATACAGAAAACACTTAAGGAATTTGGTTAATGTCCATGTTCTAAGGCTTCTTTGTTTATGCATGGCGTGCGTTTAAATAAATAGCTTCCATATGCCACATTATTATGCAGTGAGTTAAATGGATAGTCAAGTATTGATGCATTGAGACGCTTTTCAGTAGATAAATGTCTCATACGCTCAGCCATGGCGTATAGAAATACCAAAATGTAAAAGAATTCTGATATATTTGTTCATCTTTTTACGTATAAAATCTACCTTACTTCAAAGAATGGTAGATATAACACGCTTTTGATTTATCGGTAGGTTTTTCGATGCTTGCTGTGTAAATAAAAGCACAAAGGCGAGTATCAAAAATTTTTGTAGAAAGTTATGCTAATACAATATTCATGCTCTAACTGACTTGTATTATGCAGTGCTTATGAAACATACAAAATTGAAGATGCTAATTCGCTGGACGAATTTGATTGTAGGAGGTTTTCATTTGGCCACAGTTCTCTTTGCGATACTTTTACCATTTGTTTGTGCTGCGCTGATTCCCTTGCTTTACAGGCGACTAAGGCGAATGGCACATTTAGGCTGGTTTGTTTTATCCGTTCCAATCATATTGTTTATTTTACTCGCACGGTACATTCCTCAAATTGCCGAGGGTAAAACATTTATTGATACATATGAGTGGATTCCCTCTTTTAATATAAACTTCACGACATACCTCGATGGACTCAGTATCATTTTTGGATTGCTGATTACAGGTGTAGGTAGTTTAGTTATTTTATATTCAATTTTTTATTTATCAACGAAAGAATCTCTTCATCATTTTTACTGCTACTTATTACTATTCATGGGCGCTATGCTCGGCGTCGTCTTTTCAGATAATTTAATGGTGCTATATACGTTTTGGGAATTAACAAGCGTCTCATCATTTTTGTTAATCGCCTTCTGGCATCATCGTAAAGCTTCACGTGCTGGTGCACGAAAAGCCATGACGATCACAGTCTTCGGTGGTCTTTCCATGCTCGCAGGTTTTCTAATGCTATATGTAGCATCTGGCACATTTAGTATCCGTGACATTGTGTCTAACGTTGAGATGATACGCGAGCACACATTGTTTGTTCCTGCGCTATTGTTAATTTTAATAGGTGCTTTTACTAAATCAGCTCAATTTCCATTTCATATTTGGTTGCCTGATGCGATGGAGGCGCCAACTCCAGTTAGTGCCTACCTCCACTCAGCTACGATGGTGAAGGCTGGAATTTATATAGTTGCGCGTTTCTCTCCAGTATTTGGTGGTGAGCCAGTTTGGTTTTGGTTAGTAAGTGGAATTGGCCTTGTAACATTATTTTGGGGCTCGTTCAATGCTGTACGTCAAACAGACTTAAAGGCTTTACTTGCCTTTTCAACTGTCAGCCAGCTTGGGTTGATTATGAGTTTATTTGGCTTGGGCTCTGTGGGTCACTATTTTGGCTATGCAGAAAGTTCCATTATATACACACAGGCAAGCTTTGCGGCATTGTTCCATCTTATTAATCACTCCACGTTTAAAGGGGCGTTATTTATGATGGTCGGTATTGTCGATCATGAAGTTGGTACACGCGATATTCGACGCCTTGGTGGTTTAATGGCTTTGATGCCTGTGACATTTACGATTGCAGTAATAGGTGGTTTTTCGATGGCGGGATTACCACCGTTTAATGGCTTCTTAAGTAAGGAAATGTTCTTTGCCGCGGTTTTGGCTATTCGTGAGGTTGAGGTCTTTTCCATCGGTACGTGGGGCATATTGTTCCCCGTTGTAGCATGGGTTGCAAGTATTTTTACGTTTGTATACAGCATGATTTTAATTGGCCATACTTTCTTTGGGAAGCTACAGCCGAATAAGTTGGACAAAAAACCACACGAGGCACCAATTGGGATGCTAATTTCGCCAGTAATACTTTGTTTATTAGTAGTGACTATTTTCTTTTTTCCAAATGTTCTCGGACACTATATCTTACAGCCTGCGATGGCTAGTATATATCCAACTTTTCCAACGGTTAGTGAGTTAACACCACATATTTCTGCATGGCATGGTGTGAATACAGAATTATTAATGACCTTTGGTGTAATCATTATTGGCTTTATATTATTTAAAACATTAAAAAGCTGGAAGCCACTATACCGAGTCTTTTCGCAAAATTATACATTTAATAGCTATTATAATCATCTTATTAATTTTAGTGAAAAAGGTTCAATGAAGCTTACGAACCGCTATATGTCTGGCAATTTAACTCATTACTTTGTCTATATCTATGTATTTTTTGTTGCGCTGATTGCAGGATACTTTATTTGGTCTGATGCCATGGTATTTGAATTTACTAAGGATTCACCTGTTGAATCTTATGAGTTAGTTTTAGTGTTTGTCATGATGTTTGCTGCAATCTGGATGATATTTGCCAAAGGGCGAATTACAGCAATGCTTTTAAATGGAGTTCTCGGTTATTCGATTGCCTTCTTCTTCGTTATATTTCGAGCACCTGATTTAGCGCTGACACAACTAGTTGTTGAATCCGTGACAACAGCATTGTTCCTGCTATGTTTTAAATATTTACCGGATTTAATGCCTGAAAGCTCACGCATGAGAGTGAAGTGGTCAAATGCTATTATTGCTATTTTTGCAGGGGCTACGGTGACATTAGTCGGCTTGGCTGTTGTACATTATGACCGTTTTGAAACGGTAGCACTGTATTTTAATGATGCTTATGATTTAGCAGGTGGTTCAAACATCGTTAACACCATTTTAGGAGATTTTCGTGCATTTGATACGATGTTAGAGGTTGTCGTTCTTTTAATAGCTGGCTTAGGCGTGTACACGTTAACAAAACTAAAGCCGCGAAAAGAGGAGGCAGACCATGAAAATTAATGATGTTATTTTACGTACGATTACAAAGGCTATCGTATTTATAATTTTAACGCTTGGTGTGTATTTATTTTTTGCAGGCCACCACGCTCCTGGTGGGGGCTTTATCGGCGGTCTTGTGCTTGCTTCTGCAATAGTGCTATTGTATTTAGCTTATGACATTGAAACAGTTCATAAAGGAATGCCATTTGATTTCAAAAAGGTTGCTGCACTGGGCGTATTACTCGCGACAGGGACAGCCATCGGTTCGCTTTTCTTTGATGTGCCATTTTTAACGCAGACGTATGAATATGTTAATGTACCGATTTTCGGGAAAATGGGCTTCTCGACCGTTACTATTTTTGAGGCTGGCGTCGCGCTAACTGTCGTTGGCGTTGTTGTAACTATTATTTTAAGTATAAGTGAGGATGAATAGCCAATGGAGTCTTTAATACTATTATTAATTGGTGTATTAGTTGCTGTGGCGACGTACCTTATCCTCTCTAAACAATTATTACGTGTCATTTTAGGGACAGCAGTCCTTTCACATGCTGCACATTTACTGATTTTAACGATGGGTGGCCTTAAAAAAGGGGATGTGCCACTGATTGGGGAATCAGCAGGTCCTTATACAGATGCACTTCCACAAGCATTGATTTTAACAGCTATCGTCATTAGCTTTGCTGTGACAGCATTTGTGCTCGTTCTCGGCTATCGTGCTTATAAAACAAATGGCACTGGGGAATTTGATGAATTGAGAGGTACGCCTGATGAGTAATATAATCGTTTTACCATTAATCGTGCCGGTGATAACGGCTATTTTACTTGTGTTTTTAAGACAAAATATAATGATTCAACGTATTTTGAGTTTGTGTACTTTGGGCTTCGTTATATTCATTAGCGTTGTCCTTTTGCTAGAAGTTCAACAGCAAGGTGTAATGCGCATTGATTTTAGTGGCTGGCTACCACCATTCGGCATCCTATTTGTTGCAGACTCTTTTGCAGTATTACTTGTTTTAGTAGCGAATATTGTCGCAGCAATTTGTATAGTTTACGCTTTTTTTACAATTGGGGAACACTATGAAAAAATGTATTTCTATCCTTTTGTGCTCTTGATGGTAGCAGGTGTAAATGGTTCGTTTTTAACGGGAGATATTTTTAATCTGTTTGTATGCTTCGAAGTGATGCTGCTTGCCTCTTATGCTCTTATTAGCTTAGGTGGAGGGAAAGTTCAGCTACGAGAGGCTTTAAAATATGTACTTATTAATATTGTTGCATCATGGATTTTTTTAGTAGCATTAGCATTTTTATATGGAACTATCGGAACATTAAATATGGCTCATATTTCATTGCGGGTTACAGAAGCTGGAGCTGATCCACTTATTACTACAGTTGGACTTGTGTTTCTAATTGTTTTTAGCCTGAAAGCAGGATTACTTCTATTCTTTTGGTTGCCAGGTTCTTATAGTGTACCTCCAACTGCTATAGCTGCGCTTTTCGCTGCACTTTTAACTAAAGTCGGAATTTATGCCCTTGTTCGTACATTTACATTACTATTTACAACGAATACTGAGGTAACCCATACAATTCTCGGTATTATGGCTGGGCTAACAATACTTGCTGGTTGTATGGGTGCCCTTGCTGGAAGAGATGTGAGGACAATCGCTTCATATAATGTCCTAATTGGTGTTGGCTTTATTGTTGCTGGACTAGCTATCGGAACAGAGTCAGCACTGCAAGGTGTAACGTATTATTTAATGCATGATATGGTCGTCAAGGCGATGTTGTTTTTAGCGGTAGGGATGATGATATATGTAACAGGTGAAACACTTATTGATAATATGAGTGGACTTATTCGAAATTATCCCTTTTTTGGATGGCTGTTCTTTATTATGATGTGTTCAATTGCAGGAATTCCACCTTTAAGTGGATTTTTAGGCAAGGTTTTAATAGGACAAGGCGCGATTGAGGGAGGAAATTTTGTACTACTAGGGCTAGGATTTCTCTCTAGCTTAATTGTCCTCTATTCGTTACTGCGCATTTTTCTATCGTCCTTTTTTGGCGAAACGATCCTCAGTATTGAAGATGAAAAACCACTTCCAAAGCGAATCGTATTGCCTTTAACATTACTTTCTGTTTGCACAATTGCTTTAGGTATCGGAGCCGAGTCGATGGCGCCTTATGTGAAGGATGCGGCAGAAACGCTTCATACACCTTCTATTTATATTGATGCAGTATTAAATGGAGAAAAATGGCAAGGTGAGGTGAATAAGTAATGGCTATGCAGTTTATATTAAATTTATTTATCGCTACCTTATGGTTATTGCTACAGGACGAAATCACGCCACAGTTTTCCACCTTTTTAATGGGTTTTGTCGTCGGTATTGGGATTTTGTATGCGATGCATCGGTTTTATGGAACGCAATTTTATTTGCGCCGCGTTTTCTCTATTATTAAACTACTATGGCTATTTAATTGGGAGCTATTACTTTCAAGCTATAATGTGCTAAAACAAATCACAACCCCAAAGTTAAATATTACGCCAGGCATCTTTACGTATAAAACAAAGCTGAACGGAGATTGGGAAATTACAGCTCTTGCACTCTTGCTAACGCTCACACCTGGTTCAGTAGTGATGGAGGTCTCGGAGGAGGGAGATATGTTCTATATCCATGCTATGGATATAGAACAATCTAAAGATGCCGTTATTCGCTCCATCGGAAAATTTGAAGAAGCAATTATGGAGGTGACACGCTAATGGTTGAAAAAATTTTACTTTTAGCACTAGCGTTATTTAGTGTGTCAATTGCATTGTCCCTATATCGTGTCATTAAAGGCCCATCCATGCCCGATCGAGCGATAGCGCTTGATACAATAGGTATTAATCTTCTTTCGGCCATTGCTATCGTTTCGATTGTCTTAAAAACAAAAGCGTATTTAGAGGCGATTTTAATTTTAGGTATATTGGCGTTTATCGGTACAATTGCTTTTACAAAATATATTGAAAGAGGTGTGATTGTTGAACGTAAATCAAATGATTGAGTGGACGGCAGTCATCCTGATACTTGTCGGTTCTATTGTAAGTGTTATTAGTGCGTTTGGTATGATTCGTTTGCCAGATGTCTACACGCGCTCACATGCTGCAACAAAAAGTTCAACGTTATCTGTACTAACCTGTTTGTTAGGCGCATTTATTTATTTTTGGATACATGACGGGTATGTGAGTGTGCGATTAATATTAGGTATTCTCTTTGTGTTTGTCACAGCACCAGTAGCAGGGCATTTAATATGTCGTGCCGCCTATCGATCTCGTGTACCGTTAGCAGAAGGTTCTGGTGAAGATGAATTAAAATCAAAGCTATTTCCAGAAAAAGAATAGTAACAGCACTAAAAATTTGATATCGTTTGCAAGGCGAGGTATAGGGCGTTTAAAACGTCGTTACCTTGCTTTTTTATTTGGCCAGCTACATTGCTTTATGACTTATAAAAGGATGTTTATATTAAAGGAAATATGGGGTATTTACTTAACGACAGGAATAAAAATTTAGAAGAAGGAAAATAGTATAGTATCACCTATAAAGGAGCATTTTAAAAATATATTAACCGAAAAATAAAAAAACATTGATTTGTTAGAAAATTCTGTGTAAAATATTTTGCTAAAAAATTTCATGTATAGCTTGAAAATTATTTTGAAAGAGTATATCTTAATTAGCAGATAGATTTTTTATTCTGCTATATGAATAAATATCCAATCGACTATTTTCGAGACATTCCTGTCTCATAGACAATAAAAAAACATCAAAAGGAGATATAAAAGATGAAGAACAAATTTTTCATGCTTATGCTTGTTCTAGTAATTGGTTTACTGGCAGCATGTGGCACTAAAGAAGATAAAGCAACAAATACAAGCTCAGATACAGAAAATAAACAAGTATTAAAAGTAGGTACATCAGCAGACTATGCACCATTTGAATATGTAGACGCTGCTAAAGGTGAAGAAATCATTGGATTCGATATTGATTTAATTAAATTAGTTGGTGAAAAATTAGGTGTAGAAATGCAAGTTCAAGATATGGACTTTAACAGCCTTGTGCCAGCTTTACAAGCAGGTAAAGTAGATGTTGTTATTTCTGGTATGACACCAAATGAAGAGCGAGAAAAAGTAGTAGATTTCTCAGATAAATACAATGAAACAGAACAAGTTATCGTCGTTAAAAAAGATAGTGGAATTAAAAAAGAAGCGGACTTAGCTGGTAAAAAAATCGGTGTTCAAACAGCTTCTATTCAAGAAAATTTAGGTAATGCCATTGCTAAAAAAGTAGATGTATCAGTTGAAGGACGCACACGTATTCCTGAAATCATCCAAGATATGATGTCTAAACGCTTGGATGCAGCCATTCTAGAAGGTGGCGTAGCGAAAGGTTATCTGAAAACAAACGATAAACTAGCGGCATTCCCAGTAGAAGAACAACCAGAAGATTTCAAAGCAATCGCTGTTCAAAAAGGTAGCGATTTAAAAGATAAAATTAACAAGGCATTAAAAGAATTAGCAGATGAAGGAAAAATTCAACAGCTTGAAGAAAAATGGTTAGAAAAAGCTGAATAATAGTATTGATATGCGATAGCCCTATTTAGGGCTATCGCTTGTCCATTTCACTAAAAGGAAACGAGAAAGGAGGGTACGCTGTGAATTTAGATTTCTCAGCAATCATTCCCTCTATTCCTTATATTTTAAAAGGAATAGGTGTTACACTTCAAATAGCAATCGGTGCTTCTCTCATTGGGTTTATCGTTGGTATATTATTAGCATTATGTAAAATTGGGAAAGTAAAAATGCTACGCTGGCTAGCGGACTTTTACACGTCAATTTTCCGCGGGACGCCACTTGTATTACAATTATTAATTATTTACTATGCTGTTCCACAGCTACTAGATATTCAAATTCAGCCAATTCCAACTGCAATTATTGCGTTTGGCTTAAACTCTGGAGCTTATATTTCAGAAATTATTCGTGCGGGTATTAATGCCGTTGATAAAGGTCAAATGGAGGCAGCTCAAGCACTAGGCATCCCATATTCAAAAATGATGAAGGATATTATTATTCCACAAGCTGTGAAAAATATTTTACCTTCTTTAGTAAATGAATTTATTACATTAAACAAAGAAACAGCAGTTGTAACAGTAATAAGTGCTCTTGATATTATGCGCCGTGCCTATATTGTTGGGGGTTCAACTTATCGATATCTTGAACCTTTATTATTTGCAGGGGTAATCTACTATATTATGACGCTTGTCTTAACGTTCCTTGGTAAACGAATCGAGAAAGGAATGAGAAAAAGTGATTAAAATTGAAGATTTACACAAATCATATGGGCAAAATGAAGTGTTGAAAGGTATTTCAACTGAAATAAAAGAAAAAGAAGTAATTGCTATTATTGGGCCTTCCGGTTCTGGTAAATCTACATTCCTACGCTGCTTAAATTTACTAGAAGAACCGACGAGTGGGAAGATAACAATTGCTGGCGATATCCTGACAGATAAAGGGACAAATATTATGAAAATACGCGAAGAAGTAGGTATGGTATTTCAACATTTTCACCTTTTCCCACATAAAACTGTATTGGAAAACTTAACGTATGCACCTATCAATGTAAAGGGAATGGATAAGACAACAGCTATTAAAGCGGCTGAAGATTTACTAACAAAAGTAGGTCTTTTTGAAAAACGCAATGAGTATCCAAGTCGCCTTTCAGGTGGACAAAAGCAACGTGTGGCAATTGCCAGAGCACTTGCAATGGACCCAAAAGTGATACTGTTTGATGAGCCAACATCTGCACTTGACCCAGAAATGGTTAAAGAAGTTTTAGCAGTTATGAAAAACTTAGCTGATTCAGGGATGACGATGCTAATTGTTACGCATGAAATGGGCTTTGCTCGCGAAGTAGCGGATCGCATTTTATTCCTTGATGGTGGAAAGCTAATAGAGGATGCACCTCCAGAAGAATTTTTCACATCTCCTTCTACACAACGTGCAAAAGACTTTTTAGAAAAAGTGTTATAAATAGTGAAGCGCATTTAGCTCTTTTAAAGAAGAGAACTAAATGCGCTTTTGAGATTGTACGCTCGCAATAAGGATGGTGCAAAGTCAATCTATGAGAGAGAAGTGTAAATTTAAAAGTAGTGTGGATTTTGGATATAATGCCATATGCTAAAGAGTAAAGACCAGTACTTTTGTGCATTTTATATAATTAAAGTGCATATACTTACAATCACTCTGATTTTTGCTTATAATAGAGTAGTCAGAGTTTTATTCTGAAAAAGTAGCCGCAAAGTGAGCGATTGCGATTGAAAAAATTATTATATGGTATCTTTTTTATTCTTTTTATAGTCATTTTTTTGTACGTAAACAATCACTGGCTAGTCGTTAGTAAACATGTATTCGAATCAGAAAAGGTGCCTGCCAACTTTGATGGGCTACGCATTGTACAAGTATCGGATTTACATGATGCCCTCTTTGGTAACAATCAGCAAAAACTGATTGCTAAGGTTAAGGATACAAACCCTGACTATATTTTTATCACAGGTGATGTGATTGATAGCAATCGTTACGATTTAAAACAAAGTCTACAGGCAGTTAAAGGACTAGTTGAATTAGCGGATGTATATTATGTACTAGGAAACCATGAAGTGGCGTCGAATAAGGTTAGCGAAATTTATGAGGCGCTCTCATCGTTAGGTGTACATGTGATGGCTAATGAATCGACCGTGCTAGAGCGCGACGGGGAGCGCTTGGCGATTATTGGTATTGAAGATCCGTTAATGGGTAGATCGACAGAAGAAATGCTAGAGTTGGCGACAGCGTATGTTCCAGAAGATATGCTTAAGTTATTGCTGGCGCATCGACCAGAAGTGTTTAGTACGTATGTAAATCAAGGAATAGATTTGGTATTTTCAGGACATGCACATGGTGGGCAAGTACGGATTCCTGGCATGGGAGGACTGGTAGCACCAGGACAGGGGCTGTTTCCTAAGTTCACTGCTGGTTTTTACGAGGAAGAACGCACCAAAATGGTCGTTAGCCGAGGTCTAGGAAATAGTAGTGTACCTTATCGAATTTTTAATCTACCTGAAATTATTGTCATGGATTTAAAGAAAAAATAAGCACTAGGTGCCAGGCACTCAAAGCAAGTCTACAACAAAAATCAACAACAATAGTTAAGCACTGCGTTTTAGTTACGCAGTGCTTTCTAATTGTTTACGTTCGATACGTTTAACAAGATGAATACTAATTTCGTATAAAATAATCATCGGTATTAATACAAGTAATTGACTAATGAAATCAGGTGGTGTAATAACTGCAGAGCCAACACCCATTGCGATATAGGACCAGCCTCGTATTTTTTTCATGGAATCGGCAGTTAGTAAACCAATGGACGATAAAAAGAGTGCAACGATCGGTAACTCAAATAATAAGCCGAGTGGTACAGTCGTCATAATTAGAAAATGCATGTATTCACTGGCTGATACCATTACATCAAAATTAGCAGCACCTAAGCTTACTAAAAATGAATAGCTAAGTGGGTTTACAACAAAATAGCCGAATGCAATACCTAATAGAAAGAGCACAAACATTACAGGTGCATAGAGCCCGAGAAAACGGCTTTCCTCTTCCTTTAAGCCAGGTTTTACAAAGCTCCAAAGAAAATGAACGAGAAAGGGCATCGATAGTCCAAAGGCTAGAGTAGTTGAAATGGTCATATAAAACTTAACGACCTCTAATGGCCCTAATATAATAAGGGAATGGCCACGAGTTACATAAGGAAACCAAATATTAATGGTAGAAAATGCGACAACAAAAAATAATAGAAAGACAACAAGCCCTTTAATGATTTGTTTACGCAGTTCTGTAATATGCTCGAGCAGAGAGTTTACAGGGAAAATTGGTTTATCTTCGACAATTGTCTGCTCATCGTCAATACTGGCAATTTCAACAAAAGCCTCCTGTATTGATGGAGGCTCCTTTTGCTTTTTATCGAGCGGACTTAAATAGTTTTTTTCTTCATAAGGATCCATAGGAAACCTCCTACGAAACATCAGATTTTTTTTCTATTTTTTTCGCAGGCTCATCGTCGTCATCCATTAATCCTTTTGTTGACTTTTTGAACTCTGCAAATGTTTTACCGACTGCACCACCGATTTCTGGTAATTTTTTTGGACCGAAAACGATAAGTACAATGACCAAAATGATAATTAACCCAGGAATACCGATTGCACCAAGACCTCCCATCGCTTCATCCTCCTCTCCAATATTTTCATAGTAAAGATAGCTGCCCTACACTAAAGAACCACCTGATTTGCTATATTTCACAATACCTTCTGCACAGCGATAAGCTAGTGCGCCGAGGGTACCAGTTGGATTATAGCCACTATTATGAGCAAAGCTTCCAGCACTTATAGCGAAAAGGTTTTCTACATCCCAATGTTGTAAATAGTTATTCACAACGCCCTTATCAGGTGTTGAGCTCATAACTGTCCCACCTGTATTGTGTGTCGTTTGATAAGGGACAATGTTGTAGTCTGTAATTTCTGCATTAGGTACAATCGTTTTGGCACCCATTTCTTTCATAATGTCCGCAGCGCGAGCTGAAATAAATTTATGCAGTGCACGATCTTGATCAGTAAAGTTGTAGGTTAATTGTACGAGTGGTAACCCATACGCATCTTTGTAATTGGAATCAAGAGACAAATAATTTTCTTTATGTGGCATAGAGGCCCCTTGCGCACCAATACCAAACGAACGTGTGTAGTAATGAATAGACTGCTTTTTAAATTCTGGTCCCCATGTTGGTGTATCAGGAGGGGTTGGATTTGAACTAATAGGACGTGCACCTGTTTGAGTAAGCGCTATATTGCCACCGTGGATAAAATCTAATTCACTATGGTCAAAGTTATCCCCATTGTAATCATCTATGCTCATACCAAGAGACCCTGCACCCATGAACGTATTGTATTGTTCATCGAAGAATCCGCTAGCACCAGGTAATATTTGATAACAATAGTTGCGACCTAATGTTCCTTTACCTGTTGTTGGATCATATAGTTGACCAATATTAGAAACCATTAACAGTTTAGCGTTGTTAAAGACATAGCTTGTTAATACGACAATATTCGCAGGTTGAATAAACTCCTCACCAGATACCGTGTCGATATATCTTACGCCGGTTGCCTTGTTACCCTGTTTTAAAATTTCTACAACGTTAGAGTTAAAGCGCAAATCGAAATTTCCTGTTTTTAAAGCAGTAGGTACTACGGTAATTTCCGCGGAAGATTTTGCCCCATATTCACAACCGAAACGTTCACAGAAGCCACAGTATTGACAAGCATTAATTGTTTCACCATCAGGATTTTTATAGACTTCTGAAATGTTGGCGGAAGGAACCATATAAGGTGATAATTTTAGTTTTTTCGTTGCTTTCTCAAATTGTTGTAGCATAGGCGTCATTTTCATAGGAGGTGTTGGATAGGCACTTGAGCGTTTACCCGCAAACGGATTTTTATCATCCCCAGAAATGCCGAGTGTTTTTTCAAATTTATCAAAATAGGGCTCTAATTGATCGTAGTTTAGTGCCCAATCCTGCAATAGATAGTCAGGCCCTAATTTATTTGCCCCATAACGCTCGTCTGTCATTGTTTTAATCTGAAAGTCATACGGTAAAAAGCGGAATGTCATACCATTCCAGTGCGTTCCGGCCCCACCAAGCCCCTCACCTAATAAAAAGGAACCGAGTTGACGCATCGGTAAAGCTTGCATCTTTCGATTATTACGAAAAGTAACCGTTTCCTTTGAAAGATTTTGCATTAAATCATAGCGAATTGCGTAGCGGTATTCATCATGAATACTTAAAAAATCCTCGGTGCCACGTTTCTGACCACGTTCTAAACCAACTACCTTTAATCCAGCTTTCGAGCACTCAGCGGCGACAATGCCACCTGTCCATCCAACACCTACTGTTACAACGTCTACACTTGGTAATGTTGTTGCCATCTATAAAACCCCCCTTAGATTAGTGATTACCTAATTGATTTGGTTCGATTTTTTGGAACTTAGGATCTTCAATCATGGTGATATAAGCCATTTGATGACCAGGGAAGCCTTTCATACGCCAACCTTCCATGTTTCGGTTGCCCCCGTATAAAGGATCTGAATACGCTCCTTCTAAAGTAGCGGCACGTAATAGCGTAAAAAAGAATGCGGAAGTTACGCCACTCATTTGTATGTCACCTTTTTGAAAAGCTGTTAAAATTTCATCCATTTGCTTGCCCTCTAAATCATTAAAGCCTTTTTTGAATCGACTTTGAGCTTCCGTTTCCATTTTGGCAATGCCTTGTTTGAAAATTTCAGCGCGTGTTAAGCGACTTTGATAGCCCTGTGTCGGGGAACCCTCACCAAAAGGACCCTTCATATATTCTTTTGAATTACTGCCATATTGTCCTGCTAACTGATGATCTATAAAGTAAGGAACATCTAAATCAATCGCACCAGGTCCTAAATCATCCTTGGGAAAAATACGTTCAGTAGCATTCGATAAAATTTTAAAATCGCGCTCGTTCATGAAAAACATTTTTGCTTTAGGTGAACCAGCAGCTTCATTTGTCGTCCCATTACCATGCTCTAATGTAGAAGTGCCTTTACCGTTGATGTTATAGCCAACAAGACCACCTATTAATCCACCACCGACTAATGTACCAGCTGCAATACCTGTTGTTTTTAAAAAATCACGACGTGAGACATTATTATCTGCACTCATAAAAAATCCACCCCTCCAAAAGTAAACAGATTGTGTTCTATGTTTTATAATCAGCAAAAAAAGCAAATTATAATCAAATTACCATGGAAAAAGTTTTATTTTTATCCATTTAAAAATCTATTTAATAACGATTTAGGAAGTGTGTGGATAATATGTATTAGACTATAAGCACTATGCTTATGATGATAAATACAATTTTAGACAATTTTTATTCTTATTGGAAAACTTTTATTGACTTCTAGTTTTAGTGACCTTACTCTTGAAGAAGAAGGGCAAAAAATTACAAAAATTAAAATGATAATGAAAAATAAATTTGGAGAAATGAGCAAAGCGAATATGTGGATTAAAGGTATTGGTGGTAAATTAGTTATAGCAATTATCGCTTTAGTATTTGTTACATGTGGTACCCTTGGTTTTTCTACATGGTTGAATAGTACAAAAGCAGTTGAAGAACAGGTTGAATCGAATTTGATAGCGAGAGCAGCAGATGTATCAAAATACATAGAGGAGCATTTTCAGCTAGCTTTAGTGGAAGTGGAGGCTATTGCGGAACAAGCAGTTATCCGTGGTATGGCGTTTGAGGAGCAAAAAACTTATTTAACAAAGCGTATGGATGATAGTAAAAATTATTTAGGCTTTGGCATTATCACATCTGACGGGGTAGCCCATTATTTAGATAATACAACAGCAGATTTAGGTGATCGTGATTATGTAAAGGAAGGATTTACAGGCAAGACAGTAATGTCAGAAATCACGATTAGCCGTGTCACGGGTGAACCAGTTATTTTAATCGTAGCACCAATCGATACTGTGACTGGAGAAAAAGCATTATTGTTAGCACGTATAGATGGTTATTATTTATCTAACATTGTTGAAGACATTCAAGTTGGAGAAAATGGTTATGCCCTTATGTTAGATGCAAAAGGTACCGTTATTGGACATAAAAATCATGCTCTTGTTAAAGAGCAGGTGAATGCAATTTCTGCCGCAGAAGAATCTGGCGAAATAACTGGTGAATCGTTAGCAGCAAAGGAAATGATACGTAATACAAATGGCTATTTCTCTTTCGATACGAAGGACCACGGTACGAGTTTAATGGGATATCATACGTTAGATAATGGTTGGAAAATGGGGGTCATCGCACTAGAGGATGAAATGCTAGCAGGGCTTTCTCAATTGAAGACCAACTTTATTGTAATGACGATTATTGTCTCTATCTTGGGATTGTTGATTTCGTTTGCGATATCGAGATCTGTAAGTAAACCGCTTCGCCACGTACTTCGTATTAGTGAAGGATTATCTGAGGGAGATTTTACGCAAGAAATCCCCGCTAAATATTTGAAGCGTATTGATGAAATGGGGACAATGGTGCGGGCTTTAGATAAAATGGCAGATAATATGCGAGATATGATATCACAGGCTGGTAAAGAAGCGACTGCGGTAAATGAAACCTCTTGTGAGTTAATGGGAGATGTAATTGCTGTCACTAAACAATCCGAGCAAATCGCACTTGCAATAGGTGAGGTAGATCGTGGCGCACAAAGTCAAACGGCAATGGCAGAGGAAAGTGCCTCAGCGATGGAGCAAATGGCACTTGGTATTCAAAACTTTGCTGAAGTTGCTTCAACGATAGCTACGAATACTGATTTTATTTCCGAGAAAATAAGTGAAAGTAACGGAGCAGTCCAGCAGTCGATTAGCCGTATGGATGAAATACAACGTGGAACAGCCATAGAGCTCGACATTATCCATAAGCTAGAACAGGAATCGAAAGAAATAGAGCTAATTTCTAAAATGATTACGGATATTTCAGACCAAACAAATCTATTAGCATTAAACGCTTCAATTGAAGCTGCACGTGCAGGAGATGCAGGTAAAGGCTTTGCGGTAGTCGCAGAGGAGGTAAGAAAACTTTCGGAACAAACAGCTGGCTCTGCTGCCCAAATTAATATATTAATTGATAGAGTGCAGGCGCACACATTAGAGGTTGTGAAAGCAGCAGAAAATGGCGAAGAAAATGTAGCGCGAGGTCTAGTAGCAATAGAAGCAGTAGGAGAGCGCTTTGAAGAAATAGTTCAAGCTGTCGGTGAAATAGCAGGTCAAATTGAGGAAATGAATGCTTCCGCAGAACAAATGTCTGCTAATACGGAAGAGGTTTCTGCCTCTATGGAAGAAATGGCGGCAACTGCCCATGCAGCAAGTGATTATGTAGCGGAAGTGAAAAATGCTACTGCCGAGCAAATGAACACGGTAGAAGCAATGAACAAGCAAACTGTAAAAATGTCGGACATGGCAAACCGTCTACATGGAGCCATCCAAAAATTTAAATTATAAAATACAAGCTAGAGGCTGGGACATAACTAAAAAAATTTAAGAAACAGATGAAAGGTGTTCATAATTTTTTGCTATATGGAGCTTAGCAAACTTAGCTATTCTTGCATTTGCATTAAATAAAAAATTAGAAGTGTTCACTAGTTGTTGGTAGCGGAGGCGGTGACTCCTGCGGGAGCAGCACATAATGTAAGACGCAACAGACCGCGCGTTAGCGAGGGTTGCGGCTTACGTGTGTGCCCGCGGAAAGCACCGCCATAGCGGACAACAACGGTATAGCAAAAAAGTGTTAGATTGACTGCCATCAATCTAACACTTTTTCTCTTTTGTCCCAGCCTCATTTTTTATGAATTGAATGGATTTACACACTGGATTATTGGAGAGAAATTGGAGAGTTTCGATTGATATAATCAGTCAGGACATCTATACATTTTTAGATGTTTTAAAGTTTTTAAGGTTTACATAACAAGCATTGTCAAAAGAAAACACAATTACATTATTAGAGGAGGCTTCGTGTTGGATATTAAATTAAATACGAGAAAAATTTTAGTAACGCTCTGTTTAATGTTGGTTATTTCTATTATTCTTAGTTTCTCTACACAATTCACTTATGCGGCTTCGAACAATCAATTGCCTGTTGTTGTAGCATCTGAGAGAATCCCAAAGCAAACTATTACACTGGGACAACCGCAAAAGGTGATTGACTTAAGTAAGGTATTCTATGATGCCGATGGAGACACATTAACTTATAAGGTTATGTCAGCTCCTTTTGGAATTGTTTCGACACAAGTTAACGGCGACCAACTTATTATTGAAGGGGTAGCACCTGGCAATACAAGAATAAAAGTAACTGCAGATGATGGGAAGTTAGGACGAGCTATGACCAGCTTCGAAGTGGAAGTTTTACCTCAAGCCAATACAGATCCCGTAGTAGCAGAGGCTCTTACAAATCAAACATTAGCTGTTAATAGCGCGGATAGTACTATTGAT
Source organism: Lysinibacillus sp. FSL K6-3209 (assembly GCF_037976175.1). Classification (NCBI taxonomy): domain Bacteria; kingdom Bacillati; phylum Bacillota; class Bacilli; order Caryophanales; family Bacillaceae; genus Lysinibacillus; species Lysinibacillus sp. FSL K6-3209. The sequence continues at coordinate 226,454 of NZ_CP150264.1, forward strand.
ATTAGCAATGTATTTACAGATGCAGATAATGATGTTTTAACATTGAGTGCCGTATCGAATGATACAGACATAGCTACTGTTAGTTTGAATGGCACAATTTTGAGCATTTCACCCCAAAAAGTTGGTGCAGCTACGATTACTTTAACGGCTACTGATGGCAATGGGGGCACTATTTCAACAAACTTTACAGTAACAGTTACAGCAGCTTCTTCTAATCATGCGCCAATCGTAGCGAAAACGATTAAAGATCAACGAGGAAATGAAAATGGAGTTATTTGGACTATAGAACTGAAAGACGTATTTACCGATGGAGATCAGGATGCCTTAACATTAAGTGTGAATTCAAGTAATGAGGCAGTTGCTGCTGTTACTTTAAATGGGACTACTCTCTCACTACAACCGAAAGCAATCGGATCAAGCACAATTACAGTAACAGCTAAAGATGGTAATGGTGGACAAGTGTCAACGACTTTTATAGTAGCAATTGAAGCACCGACATTATTTATATCTGACTTTTTGCAAGGTGGGAACGGTAGAGATGTTATCCAACTATCTAATCCTAAATTAGAAGACGCTTTTGGATATGAAATTGTACTCCATCAGTATAATCCAACAACGAGTACTCGCAATGTTGAGAGAGTAGAGATGTTTAGTTCAAATATTGCAAGTTACGTCGTAATTAATGAATTATTTTATGATTTTTTTGATCTAACAAATGCGACATATTATAATACAGAGTTCCATGTTGCAAATGGTAGTTATATTGTAGCCATCGCTTTAGAGAGCAATGGTCAAATCGTCGATTTACTAGGAGATCCAGCTTCGACAACTGCTCTTTTACCGAATAATGGTGGTCTTGCACGATATAGCAGATTCCAATCAGGGTCTTCAATCTTTGAAAGCTCTGAATGGAGACAGTTACAGCCTGGTGATTATTCTACTATTAAATAAAGCGAACTAATAAGTTTATATTTTGATCAGAAATGGGTGAGTCGTATTCGATACAAAAAAAATAAAGGATCAAGCTTATTGCTCATTTTAATTGCATTGGCGCTATGCTTAGCGCCAATGTCTAACGCCTCAGCAGCACAAAATGACTTAGGTTCTTTTAATAATGCTAGTAATATAGAGGATATGAAATCCGCAATGCTGAAAGATTGGAATGTATTACACTATACAGCGGGTGCATATCAATTGTATTTAAATTTCAAATTAGCGGATCAGAATGAATTAGCCAATTGGATGATAGAGAAGCGTCCACAAGCTGGTTATAATTCAATTACTTTGTTAAGACAGACCTATTTAAATGCTCTCACAGCTCGTTCATTTTTAATAAATGTCAATAGTGCTGCTGATGCTTTTGAGTTATGGACAGTATTTGAAGAAGAAACACAGTTGGACTTGAATGACTACAATTTGTTAACTACGGAAGAACAAGATGAAGTGTGTAAACAATTGCTTCAAGTTCGACCTACTGAAGGTTTTGATAAAATAGAAATGTTACAAACTGAAATCAATACCATACTTTATCAAGTGCTGTCGAATAAAGTGCAAAACGATAAAAGTTCCTTGGCAGTGTTATATAGCGCAGGGGATTCAGCAACATCAGTCACACAAAAACTTACATTACCGACTGTAGGTATGAATGGCACAACAATTAGTTGGTCATCCAATAAGTCTGACATTATAGCGAATGATGGCAAGGTGACTCGACCGACTGCATTGCAGGGTAATCAAACAGTTATGTTAACGGCTACTATTTCAAAAGGAAATGTAACAGAATCGAAAACATTCACAATTATTGTGAAAGCTTTATCAAATTCTACAAATGCGAATTTGAAAAATTTAACGATTTCAAGCGGTACATTAAGCCCTGCCTTTAACAAACATATAAAAACATATACAGCAAAAGTTTCTGCTGGAGTAGATAGTGTCATCATTACACCGACCGTAGAAGATAGCAAATCCACAGTTACTGTAAACGGAACATTAGCTACACAGCCTGTAAAACTAGCAATAGGTTTAAATACAATTTCTGTGATGGTAACAGCTGTTGATGGAGCATATCAGCAGTACACCATTGTAATTTCAAAGGAAGCGCCTCCTGCTACAAGTGATAGTAACAATAGCTCTGACATACCAAGCACAACGCCGACACCAGATCCGGCACCGACAGATGCAGCAATTATTATCGTCAACGGCGAAGAGATGTCACTTGGTAAGGCTATAAAATCGACAGTTAATAATCAGAAGGTGATTACACTGCTGGCGGATTCAGCGAAACTTCAAGAAAAGCTACAAACTTCAGGGAATCACGCTATCATAACGATTCCTATTAGTGACACCAATGCAGACATGATTATCGGTGAACTAGATGGTGAAATCGTGAAAACTATGGAGAATAAGCAGGCAACAATTGTCGTCCAAACACCGACAGCCTCTTATAAATTACCAGCCCAACAAATTAATATTGATGCCATCTCGCAACAATTAGGCGCAACAGTTGCTCTAAAAGATATTAAAATTCGTATAGAGCTTACTAAAGTAACGGCAGAAGCAGCACATATAGTAGATACTACCGCAAATGAACAGAATTTCTCTTTAGTGACAAAGCCAATTGACTTTAAAGTGACTTATACATTTGGAAACACTACAGGTGAAATAAGTAAATTTAACACCTATATAGAACGTACGATTGCACTTCCAAACGATACGGATTTAAGCAAAATCACAACAGGTGTTGTCGTGAGACCGGATGGAACAACTTACCACGTGCCAACGAAAGTTGTTCAAAAAGAAGGAAAGTACTATGCAGTAATCAATAGTTTAACAAATAGTTTATATACTGTTGTATGGCATCCTGTTGCATTTAATGATGTAACAACCCATTGGGCAAAGGATAGCATTAATAATCTTGGCTCTCGCTTCATTATTGATGGCACGAGTCAGGGTGTATTTGAACCAAATAAAGATATTACACGTTCGCAATTTGTTGCCATAATGGTGCGCGGCTTAGGGTTGAAGCCAAGTGAAGGTACAATCAAATATAGTGACGTTGCACAAGATGCATGGTACGCGCACTATTTAAATACAGCTACAGAATATAATTTAATTCAAGGCTATGGTAACGGCAAATTTGGACCAAATGATAAAATAACACGTCAGCAAGCGATGACGATTTTAGCCAGAGCATTGTCTCTAACGGATATCAATACAGATATCACAGAGGAAGAAGTTAATACAATTTTAGCGCCATTTAGTGACAATCAAAAAATTGCCGATGATGCAAAACGTTACATTGCCCTATCAGTGAAAACAGGCCTTGTGACAGGAAGAAGCAATCAAATGGTAGCCCCAACAGATAATATTACACGTGCAGAGGTTGCAGTAATAATCGAGCGCTTCCTAAAAACTTCAAAGTTAATTGATTAAAAAAATTAAGCCATTATACAACAAGCCTCGCAAAGCAGTTTTGCTTTGCGAGGCTTGTTACTGTATACAGATTTATTGTAGCGCATCTTGCATAGCAGTGAGCAGTTGTTCGCAAGTAATCATGCGCTCACCACCGCCTTGCACCATCTGATCGCTACCACCACCCTTACCATTAATAAATGGTAAAGCTTTTGCAGCAAGCTCTTTCATGCTAGCTTCTACTTGTGTACCACGAGCAGCAACAAATTGTAATTTATCTTCATTTTCTGAAACAAGTAGGGCAATAACATCAGCACGTTCAGCAACAATAAAACGAGCTAATTTTTGGAGCTCTTGTATCGTGCGATTATGAAAAGCAGTAGCGATAATATGTGTATCACTAGAAGCTAATGCTTTTGCCTCAAAATCAAGCAATTCTTCTCTTGCGGCTACAAGCGCTTTTTCTGTCGTTTTTTGGCTTGCTAAAAGCTTTGTAAGTGCAGTTGCTGCTTCGGTTTCAGGCACACTTAACTGCCTTGCCACGTCCGCCAGTACGGTTTTTCGCATTGCTAGCTCTGCTAAAACTCGCCCTCCGCATACAAAGGAGACACGCACATTGCCTTTCATTTTTTCTGTCCCTAGAATTTTAATTGCGCTAACTTGTCCAGTAGATGTCGGGTGTGTACCGCCGCAGCCATTGTAGTCGAAATCAGGGATGATGACTAATCGAATATCTCCTGTGACAGCTACCTCTTTACGCAAGTTATAGTCAACAAGTTGCTGTTCGGTAATCCATTTTGTTTCTATTGGACGGTTTTCTAAAATAATAGCATTTGCCCGAGCTTCAGCCGCCGCAAGCTGTTCGTTTGATAATGAATCTACAGCAATATCTATCGTAACTTGCTCACTACCGAGGTGAAAGCTTACGGTTGGTGCATCAAAAAGTTCGACAAATGCTGCTGTTAAAATATGCTGTCCAGCGTGCTGTTGCATATGATCGAATCTTCGTTTCCAGTTCAATTTGCCATGTACTTCACCAGAGAAATTGGAAGCTTCACCTTCGATATAGTGGCGAATTTCATCGTCAATTTTTTCGACATCGATTACTTTAGTATTGTTTAAAGTACCTGTATCATGTGGTTGACCACCACCTGTTGGGTAAAAGGCGGTATTAGAAAGCACAACGTACTGGCGTCCATCAGGCTCACTACCAGTATGTACAACCGTTGCTGTAAATTCCTGTTGCATAGCGTTTTGATAATATAGTAGCTCTTTCATTAAAAAGCCTCCTTTATGTAATAAGTATGTAGCTTGTCAAATGTTAACTTTTAGCTAATTTGAATTGCTGAAAAAAACAGAAGGCTAAAAGTTTTATTTTATTGTGGCATAATTGCATGGAGGTGTATACAGGTTTTCTAGTTGACCCATGCTGAAATTGATTTATTATAGAAAAGAATAGGTAAAGATAAAGGAGCTAGTATAAATGGATATTACACAATTCTCGATGGAAGAAATTTTAGATCCGACGAATATTATTGAAGGTAAACGTTTTGAATTTATTTTAGATGTGGACATTGACGAAGAGGATGAGCTATACCATGAAGCAGGTATTGAAATTCGTGTTTTAATTGGTGAAAAAGAAGGAGCTCCATTTATTCTAAATTATTTCATTATGGAAAAGGCAAAGGGAGAGTATTTAGACTTTGCACTGGAAGAGGATGAATTAGAAGAAATTTTAACGTTCTGCAAAGAAGAAATAACAAAAGCCTAAGTATGCAAAACAGGTAGAGAAAAACAATTGTTTTTCTTTACCTGTTTTTTTGTCACGATATTTTAGAAAATGGTAGTACTGGAAACGTGCATTTGTATTTCGCTTTTTGTTAACATTGATTTATAAAGTCGCTGTCAGTGGCGGAATACGCATCTATATATGAACTAGTATGTAGAATTAGTGATAGATAAATAAGGGGGCTCGTAGGATGAAGTTCGTAATCATTGGGGGAGATGCGGCGGGAATGTCAGCCGCTATGGAGATTTATAGAAATGTACCAGGAGCAGAAATTACCTCTTTAGAGCGTGGATTTATTTATTCATATGGACAATGTGGATTGCCTTATGTAGTAGATGGTCGGATTTCATCGACAAAGCGCCTAATCGCGCGAGATGTGGAGACATTCCGTGATAAATATGGGATTGATGCACGCGTTGGACATGAGGTCGAACGCATCGATGTGGAGAACCAGCTTGTTATGGGTACGCAATTTTCAGGCGAACCATTCGAAATTGCTTATGATAAGCTTCTGATCGCTACTGGAGCGGATCCGATAATGCCAGTAAAGAAAGGTGCAGAATTAGCTGGTATTCATAAAATTAAAACAATACCTGGATTAGAAGATTTATTGGCCGATTTATCGCCAAATATCGAACAGGTGACCATTCTTGGTGGAGGCTATATCGGACTTGAAATGGCCGAAACGATTCATGCATGTAATAAAAAAGTTCGACTGATACAACGAGGTAGTCAAGTTGCCAATATTTTAGATGAAGAACTAGCAAAGCATGTTCATGATGAGGCGAAAAAACAAGGTATAGAGCTTCTATTAAATACGCATGTTGAAGGCTTTGAAGGCTCTTCGCGAGTTGAACGAATCATTACAAATAATGGCGTGTTAGAGACGGATTTAGTAATTGTCGCTGCTGGCATAAAACCAAACACACAATTTTTAGATGGGACAAACATTGCACTAGCTAAAAATGGAGCCATCGTTGTGAATCGCCATTTAGAGACGTCGGTTGAGAATATTTATGCGGCTGGAGATTGTGCAACCCATTTTCATATTGTAAAGGAACGCTTAGATTATATACCTCTTGGAACGACAGCAAATAAGCAGGGGCGCTTAGCTGGGCTTAATATGTCTGGAAAGTTTGCACCGTTTCGGGGCATTGTCGGCACCTCTATAATGAAATTTTTTGATTTGACAATCGCCACTACAGGCATCAATGAAAACACGGCCAAAAAGCTTGGGTTCGATTACGAAGCATATAAATTTTCAGCACGTCATATTGCAGGTTACTACCCAGGCGCACAACGGATGTATATTAAAATCGTTGTCCAAAAGAGAGATCAGCAACTGTTAGGTGCACAAATCGTTGGACCTGCTGGTGTAGATAAACGCATTGATGTTTTTGCTACCGCTTTATACAATAAAATGACATTACCGGACTTACTCGATTTAGATTTAGCGTATGCACCACCTTTCAATGGAGTATGGGATCCATTACAGCAAGCTGCAAGAATGAATGGACGGATATAGTAAATAGTTAGCGATGAAAGTGTGAATACCCGCGAAGTAGAGAGTGATACCCGCGGAAAAGGTATGAATACCCGCGAAGTAGAGAGAAATACCCGCGAAATAGAATACAATACCCGCGAACAGATGAATACAACGTAAACAAAACAAAGGATTCATGCACATTTTGTGTATGAATCCTTTTTGTGCTGTATAAAGTTAAGGTTGCTGTAAGCTTGCGACAATTTTGCTGTAAGTTTGGGGTCGTATACTGTAATCAGAAAGAGGTGAGCGTATATGACGCCATTATTAAAAGTAAAAAATGTATGTAAAACATATGGCAAAGGCGCGAATACATTTACAGCGCTAGCAAATATAACATTTGAAGTAGCGCAAGGTGAGTTCGTCGGTGTAATGGGACCTTCAGGTGCAGGGAAATCGACGCTTTTAAATGTTTTAGCAACCATTGATACGCCAACAACGGGTGATATTGTAATAGGTAATACAAATTTAGCGCATATGAAAGATACGCAGTTAGCAGATTTTCGTCGTGATAATTTAGGGTTTATCTTCCAAGATTACAATTTGCTCGATTCATTAACAGTGCGTGAAAATATTGTACTACCACTTGCCATTGCAAAGGTACCTCAGAAAGAAATTGCTACAAGGGTAGAGCGTATTGCACAGTTGTTTGGTATTAGTAACCTACTCGATAAATACCCTTACCAAATTTCAGGTGGTCAAAAGCAAAGAACAGCATCATCTCGTGCATTAGTAACAGCGCCAAAGCTTATTTTCGCTGATGAACCAACAGGAGCACTCGATTCAAAATCAGCGACAGATTTACTTGAAAGTTTAAGTGATTTGAATCAATCCCATGCGGCAACCATCATGATGGTGACACACGATGCGTTTGCAGCAAGCTTCTGTCAACGCATTCTCTTTATACAAGATGGGCAGCTTTCCAAGGAAATTCATCGTGGGATACAAACGAGAAAGCAGTTTTTCCAAGAGATATTACAGGTGCTTGCAGGCATCGGAGGTGGAGTAAATGACGTTATTTAGCTTGGCGCGCAAAAATATTCAGCGCAATTTGTCGAATTATTTTTTATACATCGCTTCGATGGTGTTTAGCATCGTCATTTACTTTACATTTGTCACGTTAAAATACAATGATGAGCTTACGGCTTCAACAAATATGTCGCAACAAATTAAAGGACTGATGAATGCATCGTCGATTGTACTTTTATTTTTCATTGTGATTTTTATCGCGTATTCCAATTCGTTTTTTATGAAGAAGCGGAAAAAAGAAGTGGCACTCTATTCACTATTAGGTGTACGTAAGCAAAAAATTGGATTAATGCTCTTTTTTGAGAACTTAGTAATTGGGCTTTTATCATTGATTTTAGGCATTGTACTAGGCTTTTTTATGTCAAAGGTGCTATTAACAATTTTAGTGCGACTGATGGGCTATCAAGTCGTAGCAAATTTAACATTTACACCAGAAGCAGTGCTTCAAACAGCAGGGATTTTTGCGGTGTTATTCTTATTTACTTCCTTACAGGGCTACAGAGTTATCTATCAATTTAAACTAATCGATTTGTTTCATGCAGAGAAGCAAGGGGAGAAAATTCCCCGTGCATCCCTTTTGGCAGCAATACTAGGCACAGTGTTTATTAGCTTTAGTTATTACACGGCCTCTACAGATATTTTCACAAGCTCTATTTGGAAACTATTCACGATTCTTGGTACACCACTTCTAGTAATAGGTATGACAATTACAGGGACATACTTATTGTTCCATAGTGTCAGCGTGTTTGTGCTGACGGCGCTGAAAAACGCTACTTCATGGTCGTGGAGAGGGCTAAATTTAATAGGTGTTTCACAGCTATTGTATCGTATACGTGCAAATGCTAAATCGTTGTCTATCATCGCGATTCTAAGCGCTACAACGATTACGGCAGGTGGTGGCGTTTTTGGAATGTACTACAATACCGAAGCATCAGTGCGTCTTGTATCACCAAACACATTTATGTGGAAAGGTGAAGCAGTAGAGTTTGACCAACAGAACGTCTTATACAATGAAACGATTGATGCCAAAAATTTACGTGTCGATAATGAATTTGCTTTTTTTGAATATACATTATTGAAGGAATCGGATTACAATCGTTTAGCGACATTACAGGATACAAATCGTGAACTGCATATAGCAGATGGTTCAGCTATACTACTTGATGTTAATTTTGATGAACGTTTTTCACATGACTTTACCGGTGAACACTTTAAATTGCAGAGTGGGGAATCCTTTTATATCGACAAAATGTACACAGATAGTGTGCTAAACTTTATGTCAGCTGGTACGGTGCTTGTCGTAAACGACCAAACATTTGATACGACGAATGCCGAATCGGTAACGATGCAGGTTGTTGGCATGGAGAATGATTTGAAGCAGCAACGTGTGTCTAAAGAAATTTATGAACAACTATCAACGGAGCAACAAGAGTGGTTTTCAAGTGTTCCGCAAAGCTACGAGGATGGTTTAGGTACAGTCGGCTCATTACTATTTGTAGGCAGTTTTTTAGGGCTTGTATTTTTAGCAGCTACCGGCAGTATTATTTACTTTAAAGTGCTAACAGAGGCAGAAGAAGATCAGGCGAAGTATGCAGTATTAAATAAAATCGGTGTGAATAGTAAGCAAATATTGAGGACTGTTGCGGGACAGGTTGCCGTCATATTTGGTGCTCCACTTGTGGTTGGTATTGTACACAGTGCTTTCGCGCTGCTAGCATTTTCACAATTATTTAATATGGATATAACGAAGCCTGTACTATTATGGATGATTGCATATTCAGTAATTTACGGCTTGTATTATCTCTTTACTGTACGGTCGTTTTATAAAATTGTGAGACAGGGGAATTAATATGAAAAAGATGTTTATCAGTATTGGGGCATTGTTTATTTTGTTTGTGGCAGGTCTAAGTGTACTAATGACTGTAGACTTTAACCGTTTAAATAAAGATACTTACTATGTGCATATCACAGCGGATGGAAAATTGGAAGAATATAAGGCTGATGATGGACAAATACTCCAAACGTATTGGTATGAGCTACCAGCATTTAAAGAAAACGGAGAAGAGATGACATTGAAATTTTCTGCACAAAAAAATCTGCGTCTGGACGCTTATTTGAAGCTTTACGTGAAAAAAGAAAATGAAGTGACGTCTTATGATGAAATACAATTTGACGATATGCCAGCAAAAGTGCAGGCTCAAATGAAATAATAGAGAGGAGCAGTCCATAATATGAGGACTGCTCTTCTTATATTTTGGTAGTTTATAATTGAATAGTGACTGTAGTTCCTTTTTGCTCTTCAGATAGGATGGTTACGGTTCCTCCGTGAGCTTCAATAATATCTCGTGCAATTGCAGTTCCCAGTCCAGTACCCTGTATTTGCTCAGTATTGGTCCCACGATAATAGCGCTCAAAAATATGTGCTAAATCTTCGGCACTTATGCCCCGACCATTGTCGGCTATTGTAATGGTGTTCGTATCAACCGTTACATGTACGTTTACATCGGGAGGATTATGCAGCAATGCATTGTATAAAAAATTCACTACAGCCCGTCGCATAAAATGTTCATCTATAGCATGTAGAATAACCTCTGCTGTAGCATCAAAGTCTATATTTGCTTGCTCATAGGGAGGTGTATTGAGTGTGTCGATGACAATTTCGCGCATAAACTGTACCATATTCACTTCCGTTAAAGTTAGCGGAAGTTGCTGGTGTCTAAGACGCATTGTTAAATTTAAATCATCCAGTAATTCTTGCATATGCAATGACTGCTTTTCAATAATTTGGGCATATTCCGTCCGATCGCTTGGCGATAAGTTCCGATCATGTAGTAACTCTGCATAACCCCGAATGGATGCAAGTGGTGTCTTCATATCATGTGAGACGTTGCTAATCCACTCCTCACGCATTATCTCTAAACGTTTCCGTTCTTGCTCATGGGCAGCCAACTCGCTCGATACTTCACTTAAATTTTCAAATACTGGACGATACAGACCTTTTGGCACTTTTATAGGCAGATGCTTGTGATTTTTTAAATGCTGAATGCGTTCAATCATTGCGTAAAGAGGTTTAGTGAGCGTGCGACCGAATAACCAACCAACAAGCGTTGCAACTAGTAAATCGGCGATAATGATCAGCAAACCATACTTTCCGATAAGTTGTAATGTAGATGCGCCTGAAAGATGAACCACGTATCTTGAAACGCCACTGCCTTTAATGCCGATTAAATAGTTAATGTTATCTTTACTTCCTACATAAACTGTTGTATCAACATCGAATTCTTTATATTTGTAAACTTGAATTAAATCAATGGGCGCATAGTGAGAAAGTGCCTCTCGAGGTTCAAAATAAGCACCAGTCACTTGCCCATTTACATCCAGCAATTGAATCCAAGCATTTCGTTGGTGTAATTGTTGAAGTCCTTCTTTACTGACAGAAGGAAGCCCAGTGCCCACATCAATATACTGCTGGAACTCGCGTACAAAAATTTCCTCGGTATCAGCAGTAGCATCATTAAATTTATTAAATTGCTGATAGAGAATTAGTCCAAATAAAATAGCGGTATTAACAAAAATAACGATGATGACAATCGATAAGATGGAAAGTAAAAAGCGTGCTGTTAATCGCCATTTCATCGTTGTAACTCTTTTGGCACAACTAATTTATAGCCAAGCCCTTTAACGGTTGTAATAAAGACCGGTTTGGATGGATCTACTTCAATCTTTTCACGAAGACGCCGTATGTGCACCATAACTGTATTGTCAGAGCCAAAGAAATCCTCGCTCCATACACGCTCAAATAATGTTTCCTTGCTTAAAATACGGTTAGGATTATGCATAAAACAAGCCATTAAACCAATCTCCTTAGCTGTTAACTCTAATAAAGTACCGTCTTTATGTACTTCCGTTTCATCGCTATTGAGCACGAATGGTCCAGCTTGAATCGCCTTTGCAACAGGTAATGGCGTTTCCTGTATTTGATAGCCGGCTCGACGTAGCTGAGCCTTTACACGATAAGCCACTTCTTTAGGGCTAAAAGGTTTTGTAATATAATCGTCACCACCAATAGCAAGCCCTAATATTTTATCGATTTCCTCATTTTTGGCTGACAAGAACAGCACTGGGATATGCGAAACTTCACGAATTCGACGGCACAAATCATAGCCTTCACCGTCTGGAAGCATGACATCAAGGAGCACAATGTCGGGGGGGGTTTGTTGAAAGCTTAACCAAGCTTTTTCAATGGAGTCAGCAATATGGATTTGTTTATAGCCTTCTTTTAAGAGACTGACCTTTAGAAGATTGGCTAAATCAGCTTCATCTTCTACAATTAAAATGGTTGGTTCTGCCATTTGATGCATACACCCTTTCTATTTTTACTTTAAATAAAGGTCTTGTTGTTAAATATTACTTCTTTATCAGCTTTATTATAAATGAAAGAGCGAGAAAGACGAAGCACGATGAATAGAGCAACAAGTAACAACTATTAGCTGTCAACTAGCAACGTGCTACTTCGACATGATGATAGCTACTAATTGTAAATTTAGTGTGGTTTTACTCGTATTTGCAGGAACTATCGAACTCGCTGTCGAAATTAATGGTATACGCAGTGATGCGTAGCTATCGTTAAACGCAATAAGCTTTAAATGAAGTCTTCTCACATAGTAGATTTGTTCTTAAATACTAATAATAATGGCTCTCTGCTCGTATAAGTGGAGAGCTCTCTTTTACACTTGTGTAGACTACATAAAATAATTTTTTGGATTGGGAGAGTGAATAAACATGATTACGGAATTACAAATGCATGAAAAAGCTAATCAACCAGAAAATGACGAAAGTGTACAGCAGCCTAAAGCTGTGGAAACATTGTTTGTGAATGAATTCATAGACGGTATTTTAGATCCACAGCAAAAAATGCTAGGTCCTGTCAAAAATGGTGGCACAATTATTGCCAATACGACACCAGGATGTTGGGGGCCGATGTTAACGCCAACCATTCGTGGTGGACACGAAGTAACGAAGCCCGTCTTTGTAGAAGGTGCCGAAGTAGGCGATGCAATTGTTATTACAATAAAATCTATACAGGTAACATCACTTGCAACGGCATCTGGGCATGACGAGGCAATACTTGACCGTTTTATCGGTGATCCGTTCGTATCAGTAAAATGTCCTGGCTGTGGTAAGCTCCATCCATCTACTGTAGTGAATGGAATTGGACCTCAAGCAATACGCTGTTCAACTTGTGATACAGAAACTGCGCCATTTAAAATGACAAATGGTTATACAATGGCACTAGACCAAAAGGGGAATATCGGTTTAACCGTAGGACGAGAGGGTGCAAGACGTATTGCATTGGATGCAAAAAATTATATGCGCACGCCTGAAAACTCTGTGCAAAACCCTGTCGTTGCTCTAGCGCCAAGTGACTTAATCGGCGTCATGGCAAGAATGCGACCATTTTTAGGTCAGCTAGGGACAACGCCTTCGAAGGCGATGCCAGATTCACATAATGCTGGTGATTTTGGCTCATTTTTAATAGGAGCTCCACATGAATATGCATTTACGCAAGCAGAATTAGATACTCATCGAACAGATGGACATATGGATATTAGCCGTGTTCGCGAAGGCGCTACAATTATTTGCCCTGTAAAGGTACCAGGTGGTGGCGTGTACATTGGCGATATGCATGCCATGCAAGGAGACGGTGAAATTGCTGGACATACAACAGATGTCGCAGGAATCGTACAGCTACAGGTAAGTGTATTGAAAAAAGTAGCACTTGAAGGCCCGATATTATTACCAAATGAAGAAGATCTTCCATACACAGCAAAGCCTTTTTCAAAAGAAGAAAAACGTAGAGCCCGCGAACTTGCGGAGGAATTTGGTGTCAAACAGGTGGAAGAAGTGTTCCCTGTGTCTATAGTGGGTACAGGTACAACATTAAATGATGCGACAACTAATGCAATTAGCAGAGCCGCAAAACTATTTGACATGAGTGAGCCGGAAGTAATGAATCGTGCAACCATTACGGGTTCCATTGAAATCGGCCGCCATCCAGGTGTCGTTACGGTAACATTCCAAGTTCCGAAGACGGTGCTAAAAAAAGCACGAATATACAAACCGATTAAAAAGCAATATGATTAAAAACAGGTAAAAATGAAAACTCTTAACACAAAAACGAGAGCTTAAATTCTTCCAGCACGAGCCTAGTGTACACTGGGCTCGTGCTTTACTATTTTAACTTTTCAGCATTGTCAAAAATATGAAGTTCTAAAATTGAAATCTTATTTTTAGCTGATATAATAGAAAAAGCTTCTACATGTATATAGGATGACAATTCATATAAAGTTGATTTCTAGGATGGTGACTATGGCTGATTTTGTACGTTTACAAGAAAAAGAAGTAAAAAATCATCGCTTTAAAGCCTATTTAGCTAAGATGAGTGGAGGTGGACATGCTCCTTCTAGAACTAATTTTGCGGATGCGCTAACAGGTGCTGCTGGTGGCTTACTATGCATCTTTGTATTACTTTGTTTAACAAACTATACAGGGACACCTTGGTTAATGGCATCACTTGGGGGGAGCTGTGTACTGGTATTTGTCGTATGGAATGCGCCGCTGTCACAACCTCGAAATATTATAGGTGGGCATATGATTTCAGCTTTTATCGGCGTGGCGATGTATTCATTATTAGGTTCGAGCGTGATTTCGATTAGCCTTGCAGTCGGTTTGACTATTTTCTTTATGGCACTTGCTGGGATGATACATCCACCGGCAGGAGCGAACCCGATTATCATTATTTTAGGTGGCTACGGCTGGAGCTATTTAATAATGCCGGTATTCATAGGGGCAGTGATTATTGTCATTTTTGGCTTGCTAATTAATAATTTGCGACAAACGAGAAAGTACCCACAATTTTGGTAAACAAATTTTTAAAAAAATTTTTTATCAAAATGTGTAACTATTTTGTTTCATTGTCCGTCTATTCCTACGAAGTAAAGTATAAAGTGTTCTTTTGAAACACATATACTTTAAATATTTAATAAATGGACGTTACTTAAAATAGCGTCAGCAATGAGCCGTCTAAGACAACGCACTGGGCTACCAACTTAAGAGCAGTTGTCAGATGCGCTCATTTGCCTTAATATAAAATGTAATGAGCTTTGTAAGCTTATCAATGTTACTAAATAGAGCTAAAGTGTTTGTCTTGATGAACACTTTAGCTCTTTTGTCTGTGCTTACTCATAACTTAATAGCATATGTTGGATAGGATTTGTTATATTGAAGAAAGAATGAAAATAATTTTAAAATGAATTATATCATGATAGGGGAAGATCTTTGTTGCGTGAAATTGATGGGGGGCTCTGGTTGTATGCTGTTGGATTGTGATGAACAATTATTCATAACATATAGACAAAGTGGCGAAAACGGAGCCGAAAAATTACTTTCAAAATGGGCAGAGGCTGAGATTACATCACAAGCTGATCCTAAAATATTAGGTTCTGCTTTGTCACCACAATTATTTTTAGTGAATGAAGAAGCGGCGATGAACATTGCATTTTCGACAGCTCGAAAATATTGGGGGCGTGTTTCTACGACGTTACAACTATTTTTTACTAAGCAGGGTCTTGATACAAAATATGTGAATGAACGGCTGAATGCCTTTTTTTACACTCAAAAAGGGAAGGAAATCTTTTTTGAGCAACTTTTTGCCCAGCATACAATGGATTTGGAGCGTTTAGTTTGGCTTGTGTTTGGCAAGCGATGGCAGGTACAGTTGCCCGAAGATGACTTACAAACGATTTATTTATATAAATTTGAAAATGATTATTTTGTGCATATGATTTATAAAGAAAATCATTTATTTTGGCATTGGCTGTTTATGAAAAAAGTTTATTCACTGCTTATCCACAAACCATTAGAACAATTCACATTTATTTATGAAATTATGGGGCATTTTGAACAATCTTCAGCAATTACTTATACACATGTGAATAACTTTGTGTATAATTACAGAAAAAATCTGGATAAGTGCATAACTTATGTGGATAAATGCAATTCTTCCTGTTTAGCGAAAAAACAATTACGTCTTTATCAAATTGTGACCCACTATCGGCTGTCAGAGGGGCAATATCAACATATTAAAGATTTAATTACTTCATTTGAGGCTGATTGGCGTTATTCTATGTATGCATTAACAGAGAAAGAAAAAGTCTTAATTGCCTATATTTTACTGCATATAGCGCATCAAGAACGGGATTATGACAATGTTCTTCGGTATGGCGAATATTTATTAGAAGATGAACGGCTTAATAACTACGCTATCGAAATTTTGCTAGAATATAAGGATTTACTGCCAAATCGAAAGCCAACACCGCCTGCCATTATTAAAAATTATCATCTTAATTATTTAGAAAATTTGTATGCGGTATTGCTAGATACGTATGTCAGAATGGAACGTTACGGAGAGGGGCTACTGCTCTTAAAAGAACATGTACTGGCATCCAATAAAAAAATAAACGCCGTACTGGTACAGCAAGACTACAGTAAAGAGCAATTAATCGCTCTTGAGGCATCTGTGCAAAAGGATATTGCCCTTCATGTTAATAACTCATTACAACATATTGGACTATCTGTGGAAGAATGGCGCCAACATTATCGTCAACCTGATAGCCCGTATTATTTAGTCGCTCAAAGCGCTTCATTGCATATGATTAATATATTAAAAATTCTTTTTGTTACGGAACAATTTGAGCTATTTGAGAAATTAATCGAAGTATATAAAAAATATTTACTTGTTGAAGACCATTTCGAACAATTACGGATATTTATTCGTGCGTATGTGCAATAGATAAAAGAGTGTCCATTGAAGTCAAACAATGACTTATTGGACACTCTTTTAATTTTTTAAATTGTTTGCGTGCCTGGCACTGCTTACTCTAAAACCCCTTTTTCTTGAAGTGCGTTGATTTGTTCAGCACTATAGCCAAGTGATGTAAGTACTTCTTCGTTATGTTCACCAAGCTTTGCGCCAACATGCTTGTACGCTGGATTGACGCCATCAAATTTAAAAGCAGATGCAATTTGTTTTTGCGTCGTACCATCGTTTTTCGGAATCTCCACAATCATGCCACGAGCTTGTAATTGTGGATGCTCGCATGCTTCTGGAAAAGTTAACACTGGCTCGACACAACCTTCAAAATCTTCATTAAAGACTTCAAGCCATTCGTTGTAGGTTTTCGATAAAAAGGCATCATGCACAGCCTCTTTAAAGCGAATTTGTGTATAGTACGAATCATTAAACGTATTATCAATTAGTTCAGGAATATCTAGTGCTTCACAGAGCAACCTACGAAACTGTGGCTCAAGACTGCCCACAGAGAAAAATCGACCATCCTTTGTTTTATAAAAATCATAGTAGCTACCGCCATTTAAAATTTCTTGTTCAGGTTGTGGTATACGACCACCGCCGATATAGGCAGAGCCATACATTGCGTTAAGAGAAAATACCGCATCGGTCATACTAATATCAACAAACTGGCCTTCTCCAGTTTTTTCACGGTGCAGTGCAGCAGCAAGTACCCCGATGGCAGCATGCATCGTACCGCCAGCAATATCTGCTAGCTGAATCCCCATAGAAACGGGCTTTTTGTCTTTATGACGAGAGTAATCGAGCACTCCTGCTAGTGCCAAATAATTATTATCATGCCCAGGTCGGTTGCTATACGGACCCGTTTGACCATAGCCTGTAATTGCACAATAAATCAATTTTGGATTCACTTCTTTTAACGTTTCATAGCCGATACCAAGTCTTTGCATGACCCCTGGTCGAAAACCTTCAATGATAACGTCATATTCTTGTACGAGTGTCTTTACAATTTCTATAGCCTCAGGCGCTTTCAAATTCAATGTAAGAGACTTTTTAGAACGATTCAAGTGTTGATGAATATATGCCTCATGATCTTCATCATAGGGAGGCATAATACGCGTTAAGTCAACACGTTTGGAGGATTCTACATGAATAACCTCCGCACCTAGGTCAGCAAAAATCATTGTCGCCATTGGCCCTGGTAGTAATGCAGAAAAATCGAGAATTTTTAACCCCTTTAAAATACCCAAATCTTCCAACCCCTTTTTGTGTAGGCTACAATGCAGTCGTTTAACAAGCATTGGTAGCGCTTTTCTCATTATCCCCATAGTGTGAAAAGCAAGTTTTATACCATTCTGTATTAATACAGATTTTATTTATTTTAATCAGTATTATAACAGATGAACAATTAGATTGACTATGTTAATTTTCATTATAAATTAATTTATCAGAAAATTATATGTCAGAATAACAATAAAAGTAAAAAAATTTAGAATTTAGATGGTGGAGGACACGCACTGGTAGTGAAAGCTGGTAGAAATGCTGATAATGGGAGGAAATCGCTGATAGAATTTTCATAAAAAAGATGTTTACATTTTTTATTTAAGGGTACTTGATTAATGTGACGATTAGTTGGGCAAGCTTAAGTATAAGTCATCCTCGTGTGACAAACGCATACTACTAAATTGATACGTAAACTCGGGACACATCTCTCGATCAAACTTGACAAGACTTAAGGTTATCCCCCTTTCCCTTATGACAAAACAAGTATGATATGATGTATGCCTATATTTTGTTAAAGCCAAGAGAGCACCGATGCTTCTTGGCTTTTTAATTTGGCCAATACTTTCTTCCATTATTTTAGAAATACTATGAAGGTTCGCTATCTACCTGTCGATATAAAGGGTATGATGAAAATGAAGTTTGTGCGTATCAATTATATGTGAAAGGAAGAGTGAGATGGATAAAACAAAAATCCAAAAAGTGAACAAAGCACTGATCGCAACTGTTTTTGCTACTAGCGGGATTGCTGTTGTCGTACCACCACCACAAAAAGTAGCAGCAGCTACTTCACCATTTGTAGATATTAACCAATATTCAAGTCACTATGACAATATTTTAAAACTATATGCTCAAGGTGCAATTAGTGGATTTGCAGATAAAACATTCCGACCAAATCAAAATGTAACACGTGGTCAAGCAGCAAAAATGCTAGCTACGGTTTTAAAGTTAGATTTAAAAAATGTAGAAGATCCCTATTTTAGAGACGTACCAAAGAGCAATGAATATTATAAGTATGTAGCGGCGTTGCAAAATGCAGGCATTATGTCTGGTTATGCGAATGGTACATTTATGCCAAATGAAGTCATTACACGCGGGCAACTAGCCAAAATTTTAGTGCTTGGCTTTAAATTCGAGGTAGCATCGAATTTTAATCATAGTTTCCAAGATATTAATAGCCAAACAAGCAATGCTTACTATATTCAAACATTAGTAGATTTAAAGATTACAGAAGGAACAACACCTGTCACATTTTCTCCGTTCAATGCAGTAACTCGAGGTCAAATTGCTTCTTTTATTGTTCGTTCCCAAGAGAAAAAGGGGAATGTATCAACTTATAAGATTACTGGTGTTGAAGATGATACTGTTTACATAAATTCTGAACCTTATTCAGTACCTGAAAGCCTTTCACATATTTTCAATGAATACAATGCAGATGTATTAAAGGGTGCATTTATTGAGGGAGATATTTCAGGGAAATCTATTTATTCAGTTGCAAAGTTAACGTTGAATGCAAGCGGGACAAGCTCTCGAAAGTTACAGTTTGACGGTGACTATAAATCGTTTGGTGGCACAATCGTTGTCAATGGGAACTATATTGATTTCGATAATGTTACGCTAACTGGCACAATGTTAGTAAATGAAACAGTTCGTCCACCTTTACATTTAGATGTTTCGTACTATAAGCCATTAGCAATTGGCCGTGTAGCAAGCAATAATTTTTCATTTATTAACTGGTCAAATCCAGATAAGCCAGAGGATGAAAGCTCTAATAGCAACCCATCAGGCGATCTTCAAAACTGGACTGATTCCAATCAAAATCCAGATAAGAACAAACCTTTTGAAAACTGGTCAAAAGACAAAGTGACAATGAAAAATGTCGAAAAGAGCATTGAGTTTTACAATAGTACCGTATCACGACTTGTTGTGTCGCAAAGCGGTACAAAAATTGAAACAAATACAAAATTACCGCGTGTTGATATTATTGGAAACGTACGTGAGTTTGAAATCCAAGGTAATATCGGTACGTTAAATTTAGATACAGAAACAGCCCTTACTATATACGGAGATAGCAATATCGACTGGATAAATTACAATAGCTATACCGATTTACAACTGTATATTGATGGTCGCGTAGGCACGCTTTATGTAGATAATGCATATGGCTGGGTTGATATCGGTGATTACACATATATCGATAAAGTAATTCTGCCAAAAGACGAAGGACCAAATAATATTTTTGATGACTTCTTAAATGATAAAGATAATGTGGGGAATATTACTGACCCTGACGGTAAACCAATCGATAAAGATGATATTGATAACCAAAAGCCAGCGGATAAAACAAAACCGTTAATTGATATTACCAAGTTAACGGTCTTAAATGGTAGCGATGTTCAAGTAGAGTTTACGTCAGATAAAGTAGGAACGTATTACTATATTGTGCGAGAAAAGGGCGTAGAAGTACCAACTAAACGAGAAATGGTTAATCGCATTTCTACAGATAATGCTGCAAGTGGCACGGGTGCAGCGGTAAACGGTAAAAATACGTTCAAAATTTCTAATTTAGGTGAGAAAAAAGAATACGTTGTCTATGTCATGGTAGTGGACGGAGCGAAAAATGCTTCAGATATTAAATCGCAATCGTTCCAAATGAAAGATTCATCGCCACCATCGGTAAAATCGCTAACGGTAACCCCTCTACATGGTGGAACACGAGCGGAGTTTACATTTACGGCGAGTGAACCTGGGGAATACTTCTACTATGTACGTAAAAAGACAACTGCCGCCGATCCGACAACTGCAGATGTAATAGGTAACCCAACAGGTAAAGGGAAGGCACTTGCAGGTAAATTAGGAATTTCCGGATTGCTGACAGGATTAGACCCTGAACAAGAATATCAACTTTTTGTAGTGATGAAGGATGATTCAGGGAACAATTCAATTGATCCTATTCCAAAAGAAGCAATCAAAGAATTCAAAACAGGTGCTTTAGACAATCTACCTCCATATATTGTGGGTGGAGAGCTCTTTTTACAAGATGAAATTAAAAATGAATTTTATGTAACGGTCAGTGAGGAGTTAGATCCGATTGCAGCTGAAAAAGTTGAAAACTATGAACTGACGGGAACAGGTATTGTCAATCAAGGATTACAAAAGCCAATTCGACCAGAAAAGGTTGTATATAATAAAGCTCAAAAAAGATTAACGTTCACTATCCCTTCTTTAACAGGTTTCGTTAATGGAGATAACTTGGTTGTAACGATATCTCCAAATGTAAAAGACCTTGCTGATAATGAATTCGAAAATATTAACAATACACCAGTGAATACTGTTCCACGCAATACTGCAGAATATATTCATAAAGATGGTGAGTGGCCATATTTAACGATTATTGGAGAACCTGCTATTAACGCTGCTAAAGACCAAACACTAGTCGAATTTAATGCGACAAAAGCGGGAACCTACCATTATTTAATTATGGAATCCGATTTAAATTTAACAAGAGATGACCGTCTACGATTAATCGAAGCTGTACAACTAAATGCAAAAGATTTTAATGTAGGGGGCAAAAATATCCCGATTATCGGTAGTGGTGGCAATAAACCAGCACAATTAGGGAAACAAAAGGTAACAGTTCCGCTTCCTAATACAATTCCGCCGTTAGATCCGTTTAAGAGCTATTCCATTTATATGGTGTTGAGAGACCGTTCAGGAAATGTCTCGGATATTCAAACAAAACATGTAATTGATGACCGTACACCTCCTGTTATTGACAATACGTCAATTAAAATATTGGAAGGTGATCGGAAAGCAACCTTTAAATTTATGTCAGATGAGGATGGTTCGTATTACTACGTCCTTCGAAAGGTTGGCGATCCTACGCCTGGACCAACAACGCCTGAAGAAGTAATGGCTAAGGGAATTACGAGCAGCATGCGTAAAGATACCAATGAGATTTCTTTAACGCTTGAGCCACATCAAGAGTATGAGCTATATGTAGCAGTAAAAGACCGATATAATAATGTCACGATGGTACAAAAAGGGACAGAATCAAAAGTTTACACATTTGATGAGAAGCAAAATAAACTTATAACTCTAACGCCTGGTTCAAATGGTACGGGTGTTATGAAATATACATTCTTTGCAGATGGGACACCACCAAAGGTAGAAGATCCAATCTATAAACGAATTGATGGCAAAACATTTGAAGTAACATTTTCAGAGGCTGTTGATACAGGATTTGATTTTAAATTAGTACAACCAGGTACAACAACGCCTATTTCACCAACTTACACACATAGCTGGAAAGATGTTACGGGTACAAATGATTGGGAATCTCGCAAGCTCATTATCAAGTTTAATACCGAAGTAAAAGAAAGCTTCGATATTAGTGTCAATGCTGCAGCGAAAGATAAAGGCGGTTGGACATTTAGTAAGGATCGAGCAGAATATAAATATCCTACAAAAGAGAATACAATTACTTCTGCGACATTATTACCAGATACGCAATTCCCAAGTAATTTAAATATTTCTAAGAAAGTTGAAGTTGTTGCGAATCTGAATGCCGATATTACATGGGATCAACAGTATTACTATGCTGTACTGAACAAAGGATATGATCTAACGCCTGATAATGTTATGGATGTTATTACGAAAGCAGATAGTAATAACTTTACGTATATTCCTGGGGGAGCAATTGTTTCCTATGGTAAAGGTAAGATTACAGCGCCTTCTGATGCAAGTTCTGCGAAGACTTTCACAGCGATTCAAACAGGTAGTGATCCAAATTCAACAAACGTATTCCAAAAAGATCAACGAATTTATCTATTCACGAAAGATAAATATGGAAATATTGTGTATGCAAAAGCTTCAACAGATCCAGCAGCTTTAGATTATGTATTAATTCAACCTAGAACACAATAAATATAAAAAGAGAAAGAGGCTGGGACATAAGAGAAAAAGTGTTAGATTGACTGCCATCAATCTAACACTTTTTTGCTATGCCGTTGTTGTCCGCTACGGCGGTGCTTTCCGCGGGCACACCGTAAGCCGCAACCCTCGCTAACGCGCGGTCTGTTGCGTCTAACATTATGTGCTGTTCCCGCTGGAGTCACCGCCTTCGCTACCAACAACTAGTGAACACTTCTAATTTTTTTAATTACAAAAGCAAGAATAGCTAAGGTCTCCATATAGCAAAAAATTATGAACACCTTTCGTCTGTTTCTTAAATTTTTTTAGTTATGTCCCAGCCCCTTTATGTTTAATTGTGGTTTATTTGAAATGACAAATCCCACACCACTAAGACAGGGTATGGGATTTCTATAAGTTAGTTTCTAATAATTTGGAACGTACCAGAAGTTTGAGTTTCTATAATATATTGATTGCCATTGACTGTATAGGAAACAGGCTCTTGGTCACCAAATTCATTGAGCTGAACAATGGAAGCATTGTCAGGTAAATTTTCTAAAATGATTTCGATATTCGCATCAAATTTAACAGGTTTATTATTTAATACTGCTTGGAAAGTAATGCGATTTAAGTTTCTTGTCAGCTGAACATCCATTACGCCCGAATCCTTATTAACAAGTGTATTGAGCGGTGGGATGATTAAGACCATATTAGCTTTCGTTGTTAAAACAAAACGTTCATTTGTATTTTCAGAATCCGCAACATTAATTTTTGCTTTATATGTGTTTTTTCTACTTTTAGACATTAGTGTATTTTTACCTGGTACTGCTGCCGAGTCTGACAATGTTGGTGTAGTGATTGACTGGTCATTTTCAGGTAGTTTATATTTCCCTTTTACAAAGTCGACTAATTTCCAAACGTTTGGAACAAGCTGTTGTTGTACGGGTGTTAATGCTTCAAAAGCGTTTTTTGCTGCTTGGACATCCTGTGTTGTAGACGTTTTTGGCGATAAGGCAGCAATGGCATTTTCTACTTGCTTCGCTGCGGATTTATCCAATTGAACGACTTGTTCGGCATCTAATAATTGTTTTTCAATCCCTGCAGGTAAAACAACATTGGAGAATTTTCGCAATGCATTATACTCAGCCCGTGCTTCTGCCACATCTTTATGGAAGCTAAGTCGAGAAGAGTTTAACAATTGAATTTTATTAACAACTTTATCAACAGAAGTATTAGGTGTAATTGTTGACGTCAGTATTTTTTGTGTTGCGTCACTTACAAAGGTTTTTTGCGCAGCATTTAACCTATTGTACCAATCTCTCGTTTCAATTACATTTTGATAATAGTTAACAGAAGTAGAGTCAACGGAAGCTAATTTTTCTTCTATTTGTGCAGCTAGTCGGCGATAACTTACTCTTGTTTGTTGATGATTGGATAGTGTCCCATAATTCGTTACATATTGCTTTTCAGTTTCTGTTAACGCATTGTATGCCTTTAGTGCAGCTTCTAAGTATGGCTGAAACGAGAAGGATGTATCATTAATATTGGAGATCAACTGGATAACGTTGTTAACATTAGAATTATAGTAATTATTATATATGTAAGCAGTCTTGGCATGTGCCGAATGATCAGCAGCTGAGGCAGACGTTATAGGTGTTGAATAGATAAGTGAAGGTACTGCTACTAGTGCAAGCAAGGCTAGGTTTCTTTTGTGTTTCATATGGGCAAACCTCCTATATTTTATACTTAATTTTATCATAGCTTAAGGATTTTTTATGCATATTTTAGCTGAATAGGTAAAAAGGTCCGATGTTTTTTTAAGCTCAATACGTCTTATTTATGACAAATATGATTGTAAACAGACTGTATTAATTGAAAACTTTGCGTTGCTTGGTAAATTCAGTGAAACTTTTATTGTTATACTACCAATGATACATTATGATTATTTTATAAAAATGGAGGTGTTTGTAATGAAAAAATCCAAAAGTATTGCATTAAAGCTCACTTCTTTAATTTTAGGTGTATTTTTAGTATTATTTGTTGCTTATACATTGGTAACTAGCGCTACTCTGCATACTCAAAGTGTTGATGATTCAGAGAAGGCAACGCTGCAAAATGCGGAGTTATCTGCTGCAAAAATGAGCGAACGGTTTAAAAAAGCTAATGATACATTACAAACAACAAAACGTATTGTTGAAGCAATGGAAAAAAATGATGCGCTTTCGACAGAAAGTGTAATGGATATACTGAATACGAATTTAACGAATAATGATGATTTACTTGGTGTAGGGGCCGTTATAGAGAATGGTGCAGTAAAAGTTGGACCAACTACTGATACGGCATTAATTGATGTGAAAAATCGCTTTATTCCTTATCTAACTAAAGATGGCAACCAAATCAACACAGACCCTATAGAAGGAATTGACGATCCGAAAGCCGAAGATGCTTGGTATCGGATTCCAAAAGGAGAAGGGCGTGCTGTATTAACAGAGCCATATGATTATAATGTGAACGGTAAAACTATCTCGATGACGACTATTTCTGTGCCACTGTATAACGCATCAGGTACATATTTTGGCGTGTTAACGGCAGACTTATCTATCGACTTTTTAAAGGAGTTAGCTGACTCTATTCAGCCTGATGGTGGTTATGCAGGCATTATTACAGATCAAGGTATGTTAACAGTCAATAGTATTAACGAAAAGCTAGATGGGACGAATATGCAGGATGCAGTTGATTGGGCAAGCATTAGACAATCTATGGATGAAGGAAAACCGGACAGTCTTTATGTAGACTCTAAGCAGCTTGGAGAAAAATCATTTAATGCTTTTGCTCCAATGATGTTAGAAAATATTGATGAGGTATGGTCAGTGCAATTAGTTTTACCTAATTCCAAAATATTAGAAACGTATAATAAAATCCTTGTTTTCACGATTGTATCAGCAATTATTATGGTAATTTTAATGGCCGCTGCTAGTGCAATGTTTATATATAAGCAGTTGAAGCCTTTAAAGGTTTTACGTACATCGATTGAAACAGCAGCAGAAGGCGATTTAACGAAAAAGATAGATGATAAATTTATAAAATCCGATGAAATTGGCGCTGTTGCATTAGCTTATAATAATATGCTGGATAAGACGAATGATGCCATACATACGGTATTAAATTCTTCAACATTGCTCAATCAATCATCGGACCATGTTCATGAAGCCTTTAATGAAATTGTAGCATCAAGTCAAGAAGTATCTGTCGCAATTAACGAAATAGCGCAAGGTGCATCAAAACAATCAGAGGATACAGAAGAAACGAATTATCGAATGATTGACTTATCTGACCAAATTGACGCCATTACAAGGCTGTCAAAGCAAATGGACGAGCTGTCAATCAAAACACAAACTTCTACAGAACAGGGCATGAAAGAAGTGGAAAGTTTACGTGACCGAAATGCGGAAACGAATGAAATGAATGGACGTATCCAACGTCAAATGGAATCTTTGTCTAGCAATATTAACAATATCAATCAAATTATTGCATCTATTCAAGGAATAACAGAGCAAACGAATCTATTAGCACTGAATGCAAGTATAGAAGCTGCTCGAGCGGGAGAACATGGGAAAGGCTTTGCAGTAGTAGCAGAGGAAGTGCGTAAACTGGCAGAGCAGTCTAAAAACGAAACAGAAGTCATTAAACAAACGGTCTCTAGCATCCTAGCAGATTCAAAGCAAACGGTATCCGTTATTGCTTCCAATGCAAGCTTAATGCAAGCGCAAAATGAATCGGTACAAAATACAGAGTTAGCTTTTAAAGATAATAACGAGCTATCTCAATCAATTGCAACAGCAATTAACGAACTACTGTCAGAGCTTTCACAAATGTTGGAGCAAAAAGACCAAGCCATTACGGCGATTCAAAGTATTTCCGCTGTTTCAGAGGAAACTGCTGCTTCAGCAGAACAGGTGAGTGCATCAGCCGCAGACCAACAAGCAGAAATGGAAAAAGTCGCAGAATCTATCAACAACATGAACCAAATTTCTAAAGAACTCCAAGAGGTCGTGAATCGATTTAAACTTGCTAAATAAAGCGAGATGGAGATACACGCAAAGTAGAGAGGGTTTACCTGCAGGGTTGAGAGATTTCCCTGTGGAGCAGAGAGATTTCCCCGCGAAGCAGAGAGATTTCCCCGCGGAGCAAGGAGATTTCCCCGCGGAGCAAGGAGATTTACCCGCGGAGCAAGGAGATTTACCGCGGGGCATAGAGGTTTACCCGCGAAGCAGGGAGGTTTACTCGCGAAGCAGGGAGGTTTACCCGCGGAGCAGAGAGATTTACCCGCGGAGCAGAGAGATTTACCCGCGGAGCAAGGAGATTTCCCCGCGGAGCAGGGAGATTTACCCGCGAAGCAAGGAGATTTCCCGCGGAGCAGAGAGATTTCCCCGCGGAGCAAGGAGGTTTACCCGCGAAGCAAGGAGATTTCCCCGCGGAGCAAGGAGATTTCCCCGCGGAGCAAGGAGATTTCCCCGCGGAGCAAGGAGATTTCCCCGCGGAGCAAGGAGGTTTCCCCGCGGAGCAAGGAGATTTCCCCGCGGAGCAAGGAGATTTCCCCGCGGAGCAAGGAGATTTACCCGCGAAGCAGGGTGATACCCGTGGAGCAAAGAGATTTCCCCGCGGAGCAGGGTGATTTATCCGCGGAGCATAGAGGTTTACCCGCGAAGCAAGGAGATTTACCCGCGAAGCAAGGAGGTTTACCCGCGAAGCAAGGAGATTTACCCGCGAAGCAGGGTGATACCCGTGGAGCAAAGAGATTTCCCCGCGGAGCAGGGTGATTTATCCGCGGAGCATAGAGGTTTACCCGCGAAGCAAGGAGATTTACCCGCGAAGCAAGGAGGTTTCCCCGCGAAGCAGGGAGGTTTCCCCGCGAAGCATAGAGGTTTACCCGCGGGGCAAGGAGTTTACCCGCGGAGCAAGGAGGTTTCCCCGCGAAGCAGAGCAAAAACCTACAAACATAAAAAGGAGCTGTCCTAGCAAGGGACAGTCCTTTTTTATGTAAACTTATACTAGCGGCGGAGCATTGACCCATGTTGTGAACAGTTTTACTATAGAAAGAGATGAAAGGGGGTCACCTCCATGATGTATCTCGGTATGATTTTCTTTAAAATAGTTGCCCCTATTTTAGTGTTGCTTGTACTTGGTGCATTTTTACAAAAGAAATTTTCTTTTAATTTGAAAGCATTATCTCAGCTTATTACGTATTGTTTTATGCCAGCTGCTGTATTTGTGAATTTATATGAAACAAGTGTGGAGTTATCAGTGCTAGGGGAAGTGGCATTATTTATTGTGCTCTTTATCGGCAGTCAAATGGTGCTTAGTCATTTTTTAGCGAAGGGGCTTGGACTAGCGAAAACAGAGACGGCAGTTTTTAAAAATAGTGTTGTCCTTATTAACTCTGGCAACTATGGTATTCCAGTAGCACAAATGATTTTCGCAACGCAGCCAATTGGGGTGGCAATTCAAGTGATTCTCGTTATTTTTCAAAATATGACGACTTATACATATGGTTTATATAATTTAATCTCGTCGACTAAATCAGGGATGGCAATCATAAAGGACTTCCTGAAAATGCCCATTATTCATGCCCTTATAATAGGCGTGGCAATGAATTTCTTTAATATTGGCATTCCACAATTTATCCGTATTCCTATTGACCACGTAGCAGATGGCTTTATTGCTGTAGCTCTTATTACACTGGGTGCACAACTATCACAGCTTGAAATCAAATCCATGTTTAATAAAACGGTGTTTGTTAGCTGCATTACACGTCTAGTAGTAGGTCCAGCTGTTGCATTGCTTATTATTTTTGTCCTCGGTTTAGATGGTGTTGTCGCCCAGTCACTTTTCATTGCAAGTGCTTTTCCGACCTCACGTAATAGCTCAAGCTTGGCATTAGAATATGATGTTGAGTCGGCAACTGCTGCGCAAACGGTTCTTTTTTCAACAATTGTTAGCTGTCTTACAGTAACAATTGTCATTTATCTAGCAGAACTGCTATTTACGTAATTACTCGAGGATAATAGCAAGATAAATCTAATTATAACTTCCATCTATTAGAAAAATCTGTTACACTATCATCAAACTGAATAGCTATAACTAGGGGAGTCCGATGAGTCGGGCTGAGAGGGAAACGCATAGAGGTTTCTTGACCCTTTGGACCTGATCTGGCTCATACCAGCGTGGGAAAGTTAATGAACATCGCACTCCTAGAATTTTTTGCGATAAATAAACCTTACATGTACAGCCGGATCCAATATTTTTGGATTCGGCTTTTTATTTGTAATGCTACCTATTGGCGTGAGCTAGATTCGGTCCTTTTTAAACATTTATGGAAAAGGGAGCGGAATACTATATGACAACAGTTAGCGAAAAGAACATTGCCATTATGACAAGTTTTGACGGAAGCAAAAAAGTATATGTAGAAGGAACACGCCCAGATATTTTAGTACCGATGCGTGAAATTCAGCTAAGCCCAACAACAGGTAGTTTTGGAGAAGAGAATAATGCACCAGTGCGTGTTTATGATACGAGCGGTCCTTATACGGACCCAACTTACAAAGTAGATATTACAAAAGGTTTACCAGCATTGCGTAGTGCGTGGATTAAAGAACGTGGAGATGTAGAGGAGTACGAAGGGCGTACGATTAAACCAGAGGATAATGGTTTCCGCAAAGCAGATGATCCACGTATGAAGGAAAATGTTTTCCCGGAGCTTTCCCGAAAACCATTACGTGCGAAAAAAGGCTGCAACGTGACACAACTGCATTATGCGAGACAAGGAATTATTACCCCGGAAATGGAATTTGTAGCGATTCGTGAACATGTTGAACCAGAATTTGTACGTGCAGAAATTGCTGCAGGACGTGCCATTATGCCATCTAATATTAATCATCCAGAGGCAGAGCCGATGATTATTGGCCGAAACTTTCATGTCAAAATTAATGCCAATATTGGTAATTCGGCTGTTTCCTCCTCTATAGCAGAGGAAGTTGAAAAAATGACATGGGCTACACGATGGGGCGCAGATAATATAATGGATCTATCTACTGGCAAGCATATTCATACAACCCGCGAATGGATTATTCGTAATGCGGCTGTACCTGTAGGAACTGTGCCAATTTATCAGGCACTTGAAAAGGTCAATGGTGTAGCGGAGGATTTAACATGGGAAGTGTATCGTGATACGTTGATCGAGCAAGCGGAACAAGGGGTGGATTACTTTACGATTCACGCAGGCGTGTTGCTTCGTTATGTACCACTCACAGCTAATCGCGTAACGGGCATTGTGTCGCGTGGTGGTTCGATTATGGCTCAATGGTGTCTGTTCCATCACCAAGAAAACTTCTTATATACCCATTTTGAAGAAATTTGTGAAATTATGAAAACGTATGATGTTGCTTTTTCATTAGGGGATGGTTTACGCCCAGGCTCAATTGCTGATGCCAATGATGAGGCACAGTTTGCGGAGCTTGATACGTTAGGAGAGTTAACGCAAATTGCATGGAAACATGATGTACAAGTAATGGTAGAGGGACCTGGGCACGTACCGATGCATCTCATTAAAGAAAATATGGACAAACAATTGGAAGTTTGCAAAGAAGCACCTTTTTACACATTGGGGCCTCTTACAACGGATATCGCGCCAGGCTATGACCATATTACATCTGCCATTGGCGCAGCGATGATTGGCTGGTTTGGCACAGCGATGCTATGTTATGTGACACCGAAAGAACATTTAGGCTTACCAAATCGAGAAGATGTTCGTGTAGGGGTCATTACCTATAAAATTGCGGCACACGCGGCTGACTTAGCGAAAGGGCACCCTGGGGCACAACAAAGAGATGATGCGCTATCCAAAGCGCGATTTGAGTTCCGCTGGCGCGATCAGTTTAACTTATCACTAGACCCAGAACGAGCAGTAGAATATCACGATGAAACATTACCTGCAGAGGGAGCAAAAACAGCCCATTTCTGCTCAATGTGTGGCCCTAAGTTTTGCAGTATGAGAATTTCTCAAGATATTCGTAACTATGCTAAAGAAAAAGATTTAAATACGACAGAAGCTATCCATCAAGGAATGAAGGAAAAGGCTCAAGAGTTTAAAAAAGCTGGTAGCCAATTGTATCAATAACAAAAGAAATAACCGATAAACCGTAGACAACATCTGATTCACCATAGTAGCAAAAAGTGTTAGATTGACTGCAATCAATCTAACACTTTTTTGTCGTAGCTTTTTAGACTTTAAATTTATTTATATGTGCTTGAAGGGTGGTAGCCCCGTCGTTTAAAGATTGTGCAACAGCATTCATTTCTTGGATGGTGGATGTTTGTTCTTCAATTGCGCTTGAAATCGTTTCGGATTGTTCTGCCACGTTTTTTGCTACCGCAGACATTTCATTGACAGATGCAGCAACCTCTTCAGTACTTGCAGAAATTTGTTGAGTAGAAGCAGAAACGTCTTCTATTTCGGATGCCATATCTTCAATTGCGCCCATAATGCCATTAAAGGCGTTTTGCGCATGTTGAATGTAAGAAACACCTTCATCAATATTTTGTACTGTAACGCTCACCGCTTTTTCGACTTCCAATGTATTTTGCTGAATATCATTAATTAAGTTAATGATTTGGTTGGCTGATATTTTGGATTCCTCTGCTAATTTACGTACTTCATCTGCAACGACGGCAAATCCTTGCCCATGTTCGCCAGCACGCACTGCTTCGATGGCAGCATTCAAAGCCAGCAGGTTGGTCTGATCGGTAATTTCAGTAATGACTTTCGTTATATTTTCAATTTCAGTCGATTGCGTACTTAACTGTTTAATAAGCGCATTTGTCTTATCTGAAGATTGTTGAATAACCATCATTTGATTTTCGGTCTTTTGCAACATCTTTTCACCATTAGTCGCAACGCTTTGTGTATCAAGCGCTTTCGAATGAAGCATCTGTGTGGCTTCAGCGATGCGCTGGACTCCACGTGCAGTTTCGTCCATAGCCATAGCAGTTTCTTGCCCTGTCACGACAGCCTGACTACCGCCTCGAGCCATTAATTCTACGCGTTTAGCAACGTCAGTTGAAGAAGAAGTAACGTCGTCAGTACTTGCGGCTAATTCTCCTGCACTTGTAGTAGTATGTTCTACATTTATCGCTATATTGTCAATGAGAGAGCGCAAATTTGCTTTCATTACATTAAATGAATCGGCTAACTTTCGAATCTCATCTTTTGTCTTTACTTTCACATCCTCTTGACGTAAATCACCGGTAGCAATGATATTTGCTGCCTTAGCTAGGCGATTGACAGGCTTTGTAATAATCCTTGTCATAATGAATGCGATGAGAAAGGCTAAACTTGTGGAAAAGGCAGCGAGAATTAAGATAGTCGATGAGCTTATTGTTTCCACTTTTGACGACTCAGCACGTGCTAACTGTACTTGTCTTTCCTCGTAAAATGCAATTTCATGTGCGGCTTGTTGGATTGCAGCAGCAGCAGGGCTTGCTTTTGTTCGAAGAATATCAATGGCAGGTTGTAAATTATCGGGACTGTATGTATTAATAATCTCCAGTACTGCTTTTTCAAAAATCGCTTGATTGGCTTTAATAACTTCCATTTGCTTTTGTGTCGTTTCGGAAGTGAATAAGCTATCTAGCTCTTCCACCTTGTCTTGAATCAACTTTTCTTGTTCCTCGAGGTTTTTAATGGTTGCTTCATTGGGTTCAAGAATATATGAACGAAGATAGTTGCTCTGCATTGAAGAGGCAATGACAATTTTATCGACTTGAATAAGCTTATAAACACGGTTTTCAAATAAGTCTTTATTTAAATTATTAATGTGATTCAGTTGGTAGTAAGCGATTGAGGAAATAGTTAGTAATAAAAGAATGATTGTACTAAATCCAATATATAGTTTCATTCGAATCGACATCTTTTTTCCTCCATTCCAGTTTTGTTTGTAATAGTTGTCACGTATCAATGCCCAAAAAATTTTAGCGACATTAGGAATAAGAACAGTACAAAGTTGGAAATTTTCATATAAATGGTATACAAGAACACCTATATGACGATGAGAGATATACATAGTAAAAGGAAACAATAAAAAATTGAATTCCACTGCATATTATTTTTTCAGTGAGTGGGGAAGTTACCTTTAAGTCAGTTGAGGCAGCTTGCGCCAATCTACTGAATAGTAAACGGTAATGATAGTCTAAGTGACAGATGCGAAAGCTTTTGAACGAAGGAAGATTGAAATATGTACGATAGTCTTCCACTGCAGCTACTTGTTATAAAACTTATTGGGACTAGTAAAATAACGAAGTAAAAATGACAAAAGGCATCGAGAAATGCATTCTCGCTACCTTTTGTCTACTTGCCAATGACAGCAAGTTTATTGGATATCAATACAGGGGAATATTAGATGTTTGCTACTTGTTTTACTTCTTTTTTTACATACGGATTTGAGAGATCCATGCCTTCTAATGATAGACCCATTGCTTTCGCTACACCCTCACCATATGCAGGGTCAGCTAAATAGCAGTGTAAGATGTGGCGACGTTTGATGAATTCTTCAACTGAAGCCATATCATTTGCTGTATTTTCGAATAAGCGTTGTTGCTCTTCCGCAGATAACAGACGGAATAATTTACCTGGTTGTTCGAAGTAGTTATTGTCATCTTCTCGGAAGTCGTGGATATCAGCATGACCATCAATACGTAATGGTGGCTCTTTATAGTCTAAGTTGTGCTCCCATTCACCATAGCTGTTTGGTTCATAGCTTAATGTAGAACCGAGATTGCCGTCAAAACGCATAGCGCCATCGCGGTGGAATGTGCGGAATGGGCATTTTGGTGCGTTTACAGGTAAGCTGTGGTGGTTTACACCTAAGCGATAGCGAGCTGCATCTGCGTATGCAAAAATACGAGCTTGTAACATTTTGTCTGGAGAGTAGCTGATACCAGGCACAATGTTAGATGGTGCAAACGATGATTGTTCTACTTCTGCAAAGTAGTTATCAGGGTTTTTATTTAACTCGAATTCGCCAACTGGAATTAGTGGGAAGTCTTTTTTGTACCAAACTTTTGTTAAGTCGAATGGGTTATAAGGTAATTCACGCGCTTGTTCTTCTGTCATAACTTGAATGTACATTTTCCATTTTGGGAAATCGCCTCGTTCGATAGCTTCGTACAAGTCACGTTGTGAAGATTCGCGGTCTTTACCGATAATTTCAGCTGCTTCAGCACCTGTTAAGTTTTTAATGCCTTGCTCTGTACGGAAATGGAATTTCACCCATACACGCTCATTTTGTGCATTGATGAAGCTGTAAGTGTGTGAGCCGAAACCATGCATGTTACGATATCCTGTTGGAATACCGCGGTCAGACATAACAATTGTAATTTGGTGTAACGCTTCTGGTAATAAAGTCCAGAAATCCCAGTTGGAGTTTGCGTTTTTCATATTTGTGCGTGGATCGCGTTTTACTACGTGGTTTAAATCTGTAAAGTGTAACGGATCACGGAAGAAGAATACAGGCGTGTTATTACCGACTAAATCCCAGTTACCTTCTTCTGTATAGAATTTCAATGCAAAGCCTCGAATATCGCGCTCTGCATCTGCAGCACCGCGTTCTCCCGCTACAGTTGAGAAACGAGCGAACATTGGTGTTTTCTTCCCAACTTCAGAGAAGATTTTAGCTTTCGTATATTGAGAAATATCATGTGTCACAGTGAATGTACCGAATGCTCCTGAACCTTTAGCATGCATACGGCGCTCCGGAATAACTTCACGGTTGAAGTTTGCTAATTTTTCAACTAACCATACATCTTGAAGTAAAAGAGGACCACGAGGACCTGCAGACATAGAGTCGTGGTTGCTTACTACTGGAGCACCACCTGCTGTTGTGAAACGACGGCTACGATCATTTGCGTTTGTCATATTAGTTTACCTCCTGAAAAATATTGTGAGTCAAACTCCTCGTAAATAACTATAACAAATATAAAATAGAATTGCTAGTACATTATAATAATTATTGTTAAAGAATTTATATAGCAATGTATAAACTATAAATATATGCATAGCTTTCAACCGATATACATAGTTTTTTAGAATATTTTCACTGTTTTTATAGTTTTTACGGTTGTTTTAAAGGAATAAGTGATTTGCTAGTATACAAGTTTAAAGACAAAGTATAATTGGAAATCCTTCTTATTTAATATTGATATTGAAAATAGGGTATCCTAAATGAAAATTACGATTGTGTAATACCTCCTTGATTTTTCCATTCCTTTCGATAGCGGTTAGGTGTAGTCCCTATGAGTTGTTTAAATAATTTGCTGAAATAATTCGGATCATCAAAGCCATTTAACAGTGCAATTTCACTAATGGCAAAATCGGTTTCAATAAGCATTTTAGTTGAATTTTGAATACGAACTTGCTGCAAATAGCGTTTAAATGGCTGACCTTGTTTCCGTGAAAATATTGTACTTAAATAATTGGGGCTAATCCCTAACTTATTCGCGATAAATGGTAAGGATAGTTCATGATTATGATATTGATAATCGATTATTTCTAAAGCTAATTCTACATAGTCCGCTTTCTTCTCCATTCGAGCTTCACGTGCTAATTCAATAAGTCGCTGTGTGAATAAAATAATGCCATTGAGAATTGTATAGAATATAGGGTGTTCAATAATCAAATGAAAAAGTTGGCGATAATTTTGCTCGATAGCCGCTTTTTCATGCAGTTTATATTTCAGCATAAATCGGCGGATTTGCGCCAATACACTGGTAAGATGGATACGCAAATCATCTTGCTCGTAATAGATTCCTTCATTTGATAAGCGATATAAGAACGCTTTTACGGCTTCAATATTACCTTCCTCTAAACTTTTAATAAGTAATTGTTGCTCCTCTGGTGTTAGTAAAGGGTCGAGGGGGTGTGTTTGGTATTGTTTCGTTGCATAAAAAATATGGCCGTAGCCTTCATAAAAGCTTTGCAGTAGGGCTCGCTTTGTTAATGCGTACTTTTCTTTTAAAGTTGTCGGCGTACCATCATAAACGCCAATATTCAGAGCGCCGTTATTCGTCATTTGCCATTCCTTTAGCAAGGTTCGTATATCTTTTTCGATAATTTTCAAATCGCTTGTTTGAAATAGGCAAATGATTGTATCTGATAACGGGTAAATGCTCATTTGATAATAAAACGGTGTTTGTTGAAGCCAAATGAACAATTTATTTAATGTTTCTGGATACTCAGGTTCTATCATCGTGAACTGGATATCGGTTGTTAATGAGTTAGTTGTGTTCTCTAAAAATAATTGATAGTAAAAAGATTCATCTTTCGCATCCGCACTAGCTTTTGGGATTTGAGGTGTATGCAACGATATAGCACTAAGCTTTTGCTTTAAAACTTCTAAATCAATTGGTTTTACAAAAAGATGTGCCACCTGTAAATCTATTGCTTTTAATGCGTTTTTAAATAACGGCTCTGTGGTGATGGCAAGGATTTTGCCTGAGTGTTTTTGTAAAAGCCCGTAAAGAGCCGTTAAACGATTATTCGGTAGCATGTCGATATTTAATAAAATAACTTCTGGTACAAACTGTTGAATGCTTTTTGCAGCCTCGGAAATAGTTGTGCACATCTCAATTGATAAATCTCCTGGAAAGTATGTATGCAAAAACCAACGAATGCCCGAAAGTTCCGTAAGATCTCGATCAATTAATAATAATTTCATTCAAATCAGCCTTTCTTAAAAAAATCCTGTTTCGTAAAAAAATACGATTATATTATTAAAAATAACATAAAAATCTGAAATAATTCCTGTTTTCTCTTTTAAAATTCTATATTTTCTGAAAAAAGTAGTTTGTACAATGGAGATAGAGAAATTCTTTTTTATACAAGTACATTTACATAAGCTGTTAAGGATAGGGGGATATCGTATGCAAACAATCATCGAACTTGATGGCAATACGTTAACAAGGCAACAAATTGAGAAAATCGTGAAGGGGCAGGCTTCGGTCGTATTATCTACTGACAGTACGGAACGCGTTCGAGCAAGTAGAGAAAGAATTGAAAAACGCTTAGCAGAGGGGCAAGTAATTTACGGTGTCAATACTGGGTTTGGCAAGTTAAGTAATATACGAATTGAAGAATCAGATATTGAGTTACTGCAATTAAATTTACTTCGTTCAGATGCAACAGGTGTTGGCGAACCGTTTCCAACGGATGTCGTGCGTGCGATGATGATTTTACGCGCAAATGCATTAGCGCGTGGGTTTTCTGGTATTCGACAAGAAACATTGCAATTATTGCTAGACTGCATCAATAAAGGGGTACATCCAATCGTGCCATCCCAAGGATCAGTTGGAGCAAGTGGAGATTTAGCACCATTATCCCATTTAGCCTTAGTACTTGTAGGTGAAGGGAAAGCTGAATTTAAGGGCGAACTTGTGTCAGGTGATATCGCATTACAAAAAGCAGGTTTAACACCTGTGCGATTACAGGCAAAGGAAGGATTAGCACTAGTAAATGGTACGCAAGCAATGACGGGTATTGGCGTTTTGACATTAAACGAGGCAGAGCGTATTGGGCTTGCCGCGGATATGGCTGCGAGTCTGTCATTAGAGGCGTTAAAAGGGATTACGTCTGCATTTGATCCGGCACTATTAGCTGTAAGACCACATCCAGAATTAGAGTTGGTAGGAGGGCGTATTCGCAAATGGCTTGAAGGCAGTAAACGCGTGACCAAGCAAGGGGAAATAAGGATGCAGGATGCGTATTCTCTGCGGTGCATTCCCCAAGTACACGGTGCATCTTGGCAATCATTTTTCTATGCGGAGCAGCGTGTGCAAATAGAGATGAATGCTACAACAGACAATCCTATCGTTTTAGAAAATGGAGAAGTTCTATCGGGAGGTCATTTTCACGGTCAACCGATAGCATTAGCTATGGACTTTTTAAAGGTTGGGGTCAGTGAATGGGCTAATATTTCCGAAAGACGTACAGAGCGCATGGTCAATCCGCAACTTAATGATGGTTTGCCACCATTTTTAGCAACAAATCCTGGTATTGAATGTGGACTGATGATTGCACAATATACAGCTGCTTCGATTGTGTCAGAAAACAAAGTGCTGGCACATCCTTCAAGTGTTGATTCGATACCTACATCAGGGAATCAAGAAGATCATGTCAGTATGGGGACAACATCAGCTCGTCAAGTGCGACAAATTGTCCACAATGCAGCTCGGGTTATTGCAATAGAAATGATTTGTGCGTCGCAAGCTATCCATCTAGATAAGGCGGAAGAGCAGTTATCGCCAACAACAAGAAAGTATTTAGCAAAAGTGCGTGAATTCTGTCCGCCTTTATTGGCAGACCAACCTATTGGTGACGAAATTGAAGCATTAGCGAAGTACTTATTAGCAAGTGATGTTCTATTAGATGAGAGCATTTAAGCTTCTTGTATAACATCCTTTATGTTCCCGCCAAGTTCTTTTACTTAAATGAATTTGGTGGGCACTATTGGGTGACTGGTTTGCTATAAATAAGCAAGGAGGACTGCCATGGATTATAAGCAACAGGCGTTGAGGCACGACTCGTCATTTAGAGTTTCCTCAATTATAAAAATGGTTATCTGTAGCTTAGTCGGAATATTCAGCTTTTTCATTTCGTTTGAATGGCATGGAAAAAACACAATTCTAATCGATCATATTGTGAATTATATTCGTACAGAAGCACCCTCGCTTGTCACTGTTTATGTGGTTATGATGCTTGTTGGAGGAGCGATCTATCCATTTATTTCTGATAAATGGAGTAAGTCAACAGTTGATGTTGTGTTGTCAATTTTTAAAGTAGGTGGAATGGTAGCTGGGGTTTTGCTAATTTTTAATGTTGCTCCTGCATGGCTTGCCAATGAAAATATCGGACCTTACTTAATGGAGAAACTAATTAAGCCAGTAGGGGTACTTATTCCGATAGGCTCTTTATTTTTAGCTATTCTTGTTAGCTTTGGGTTACTTGAATTTATTGGTGTTTTAACGCATCGTTTTATGCAACCTATTTTTAAGACGCCGGGCCGTTCGGCAGTAGATGCAGTAGCCTCATTTGTTGGCAGTTATTCGGTCGGGTTACTTTTAACGAACCGTGTCTATATGGAAGGTCGTTATACAGCGAAGGAGGCCGCAATTATTGCAACAGGCTTTTCAACTGTATCTGCCACATTTATGGTTGTCATTGCAAGCACGCTCGATATTATGCCACATTGGAATACATTTTTTTGGGTATCGCTCGTTGTGACATTTCTAGTTACGGCAATAACAGCACGTATGTATCCACTGCGTTCAATGAAGGATGAATACTTTGCAGGCTCGACACCGATGCCAGAAAAAATAGTGATGCAAAATCGTTTTAAAGAAGCGTGGCGTCAAGCGATGGTGGCGGTTGAGCAAAATCCGCCGTTAGCAAAAATTTTATGGATGAATTTAAAGGATGGCCTTGTGATGGCAATGGATGTTATGCCTTCTATTTTATCAATTGGTCTTCTAGGGCTTGTACTCGCAACATATACGCCTGTTTTTGATTGGCTTGCGTATATTTTTGTTCCTTTTACATATGTATTACAAGTTCCAGAACCATTTTTAACAGCGAAAGCATTGTCTTTATCGTTGGCGGAAGTGTTTTTACCAGCACTTGTTGTCACACAAGCAACATTGATAACGAAATTTATTGTGTCTGTCGTATCTATTTCTTCAATATTATTCTTTTCTGCTGTAATTCCACTGATCTTATCATCAGAAATTCCATTGACATTGCGTGAAATCTTGCTGATTTGGTTTGAGCGTGTCGTCTTATCTTTAATTATTGTAACACCAATAGCATTTTTACTATTTTAAAGGAGCGTGTTTTGAATGGTATATAAAACTAATATTCGTGCACCAAGAGGGAATGAAATAACATGTAAAGGTTGGACGCAGGAAGCGGCGATGCGCATGCTGATGAATAATCTAGATCCTGAAGTTGCAGAAAATCCTGATGAGCTTATTGTGTATGGAGGAATAGGAAAAGCGGCGCGAAATTGGCAAAGCTATGAACAAATCATTGCTTCTTTAAAAGAATTAGAGAATGATGAAACATTGCTTATTCAATCGGGTAAGCCAGTAGCTGTCTTCCGTACGCATGAACATGCACCACGCGTTTTAATCGCCAATTCAAACTTAGTGCCTGCATGGTCCAATTGGGAGCATTTCTATGAGCTAGAGGACCGTGATTTAATGATGTACAGTCAAATGACTGCTGGTAGTTGGATATATATTGGTGCTCAAGGTATATTACAAGGCACATATTTATCGTTTGTAGAGGCTGGAAAGAAAGTGTTTGGTAGTGCGGACTTACGCGGGAAATTCATTCTTACTGGTGGTATGGGTGGTATGAGTGGTGCACAGCCTTTAGCTGGAAAAATGGCAGGGGCAGTCATTTTAGTAGTTGAAGTGGAACGTGCTCGTATTGAACGGAAAATAAAAGAAGGCTACTGTGATTATCTTGTTGAGACAGTAGATGAAGCGGTGGCATTAGTCAATCAACTCCGTGCTCAACGAGAGCCAGCGTCAATCGGGCTAGTTGGCAACTGTGCAGATGTTAACCGTGAATTGTTAAACCGAGGTATCATCCCAGATTTTGTGACAGACCAAACATCTGCGCATGACCCTATCAATGGCTATGTACCGAATGGTATGACGTTTGAAGAAGCGTTAGCGTTACGGAAAAATGATGTCAAAACGTATGAGCAAAAGGCGAAAGAAACGATGGCAGAGCATGTTCGTACAATGCTTGAATTTCAACAGGCAGGTGCTGAAGTATTTGATTACGGTAATAATATTCGTGCTTACGCAAAAGAGATGGGTGTGACAAATGCTTTTGACTTCCCAGGCTTTGTACCAGCGTATATTCGTCCATTGTTCTGTGAGGGTAAGGGGCCGTTCCGTTGGGCAGCACTTTCTGGTGATCCGGAAGATATTTATAAAACAGATGCTTTAGCGAAAGAAATGTTTGCTGAAGATGAAGGTCTTGTCAATTGGATTGATATGGCGCAAAAAATGGTGAAATGGCAGGGACTACCTGCACGTATTTGCTGGTTAGGGTATGGTGATCGCCATCGCTTTGCACTGAAGGTGAATGAAATGGTAGCAAATGGCGAGTTGTCTGCACCAATTGTTTTCGGACGGGATCATTTAGACTCTGGCTCAGTGGCTTCTCCCAACCGTGAAAC
Source organism: Lysinibacillus sp. FSL K6-3209 (assembly GCF_037976175.1). NCBI lineage: Bacteria > Bacillati > Bacillota > Bacilli > Caryophanales > Bacillaceae > Lysinibacillus > Lysinibacillus sp. FSL K6-3209. The sequence continues at coordinate 267,583 of NZ_CP150264.1, forward strand.
AGAAGGGATGTTGGATGGGTCAGATGCAGTATCCGATTGGCCGATTTTAAACGCACTAGTTAACACAGCGAGTGGAGCTAGCTGGGTAAGTGTTCACCATGGTGGCGGTGTAGGAATGGGCTATTCACAGCATGCAGGTCAAGTGTTAGTTGCTGATGGATCAACACTAGCGGCTGAGAAAATAGCGCGCGTGTTGATTTCAGACCCTGGAATGGGCATTGTTCGGCATGCAGATGCAGGTTATGACATTGCTATCAATACAGCAAAGAATAAAGGTGTCCATATGCCAATGCTAAAGGATGATGTGAAATGACCCTGTTAATTAAAAATGCAAATGAAGTCATTACTTTGAAAAGCGTTTTACAAGGGCCTCGAATAAAAGAACAAATGCGAGAGATTGCCGTTGTAGAAAAGGGAAGTGTGCTCGTAGCAGGAAGTCAGATTGTCGCTGTCGGGGCTTACGAACAGTTAGTTATAGATTTCCCTCATTTAGTGCAGGAAGCAGAGGTTATAGATGCATCTGGAAAGATTGTCATGCCAGGTCTTGTGGATTGCCATACACATTTAGTACATGGCGGTACACGTGAGCAGGAATTTAATATGAGACTTAACGGTTCCACTTATATGGACATTATGAATGCAGGTGGAGGCATTCATGCTACAACAAAGCACACACGAGAAACAAGTTTTGAAGCGTTATATGAAAAAACGATGCACCATTTAGATGTTTTTTTAAAGCATGGTGTGACTACTGTGGAAGCGAAGTCAGGTTACGGTCTGGAATGGGAAACGGAAAAGAAACAACTGGAAGTAGCTAAAAAGCTACAGGACACACATGTGGTAGATGTCATTAGTACCTTTATGGGCGCACATGCGGTACCACGCGATTTTAAAGGACGAGAAGATGAATATGTAGACGTTATTATTAATGATATGTTGCCAAAAGTGTCGGCATTAGAGCTTGCAGAATTCAATGATGTGTTTTGTGAAAAAGGCGTATTTACACCAGCGCAATCTAGACGCATTTTAGAGGCGGGTAAAGCGCTTGGACTAACACCGAAAATTCATGCTGATGAAATAGAGCCGTATAACGGTGCGGAATTAGCCGCTGATGTGGGGGCTATCTCGGCAGAGCATTTGTTAGTTGCTTCGGATGAAGGTATTCAAAATATGGCTGAAGCAGGAACAATTGCCGTCTTGCTACCTGGCACTGCCTTCTTCTTACGCGCACCGTTTGCAAGAGGCAGGTTAATGATTGATGAAGGAGTGCCAGTTGCCATCTCAACAGACTTTAACCCGGGTTCTTCGCCGACAATGAGTTTGCCATTTATAATGAATTTAGCTTGTATGCATATGGGGTTGACATTAGAAGAAGTAATCACTGCTACGACCATTAATGCTGCGTATGCATTGAACAGAGGCCAGCAGATTGGTACGCTTGAAGCGGGTAAACAAGCAGATGTTATTATATTGGATGTTGCCAATTACAAACAGCTACAATACTTTTACGGCATGAATCATACCGATACGGTGATTAAAAAAGGGCAAGTCGTAGTGCGTCATGGTATTGTTTTGTAATAAATAAAGAGTTTTGGTGAATGATTAATCTCAATTGTGCATAGATTTACCAATTAAATATTACAGAAAAAGCATAAATAGGGAGAATTCCGTTATTTATGCTTTTTTTCGTATAGAATGTAGTTGTTACTATCGTTAGAAAGGAATGCTTTACGTGCAGCTAACATTAACATTTCTTATTTTAGGAATGACGATTATTGTATTTATGACGAATCGAGTGCGTGCAGATTTTGTTGCTATTGTCTCTCTTCTCGCATTTGTTATCGCTAATATTTTAACGCCAGCAGAAGCTTTGGCAGGCTTTTCAAATTCGGTTGTGCTAATGATTGCTGGCCTTTTTGTAGTTGGAGCTGGTATTTTGCGTACGGGTCTTGCAGCAATGGCTGGACAACTATTATTGAAATGGTCAGGTAATAGCGAGCTCAAGTTATTTATCCTATTGCTCATTATTGTAGGTTCTGTAGGTGCTTTTATGAGTAATACGGGTACAGTTGCCTTGATGATGCCGATTGTTGTCAGCATTGCCATCAGTATGAAGGAAAGTCCTTCGAAGTTCTTACTACCTCTTTCTTATGTCGCTAGTTTGTCGGGCTTAATGACATTAATTGCTTCCCCGCCCAATTTAATTGTCAGTCAGCTTTTAGTCGATCAAGGCTATCCGAAGCTTGGTTTTTTTGAGGTGACGCCGATTGGACTAGTTGGGATGATTGTCGGTATTTTATATTTGGTGCTTGTGCGTAATATTCTGTTACCAAATGATAAAAAAAGAACGCAAACATCTACTGGCTATAAGCTCTCGCCAAAGAAAATTATGAAGCAATATGATTTAAACAATCGATTATTTAAGGTGTTTGTACCTGAGGATTCTACAATTATAGGAACATCACTGGCAGAATTAAAGCTTCCCGCAAAGTATGGACTTTGTATGATGAAAATTCACCGTAAATCACAAGATGGAATGAATTTACTCCCGATGACCTATCAAGAAATGGCAGGGCCAACGAGTGTTATCCATGCTTTAGATGAGCTCTATGTACAAGGTGAGGAAGGGGCGATTGGTAATTTAACTGCAGATTACGGTTTAGTGATGCAAGAATTGACTGAGAATGAAGCGGATGAGTTGGTAACAAAGCATCTTGGTATTGCGGAAGTACTATTAACACCCAACTCAAGTTTTATTAATGAGACGGTCAGTTCACTAGGATTCCGAGAAAAGTATAATCTCAATATTATTGGCATTAACCATAGAGGTGGCTATAAGCTTCAAGATATGGTGACGCATAAGCTGAAATTCGGGGATGCCATCTTAGTACAAGGCGCATGGGATGAAATATTAGTGCTCGCTCGAGAGACACAGGATGTTGTTGTTGTCGGCCAACCGAAAGAGCATGCGAGTGTTGCAGCGGCAACTGGTAAAGCAGGAATAGCTGGTGCGATTATGCTGCTGATGATTGGGCTTATGGCTTTTGAAGTATTCCCTGCTGTTATTTCTGTTATGGTTGGGGCAGTATTGATGATTATAACTGGCTGTTTGCGAAATATGGAAGATGCGTATAACAATATGAATTTTGAAAGTATTGTGCTCGTTGCGGCGATGCTTCCGATGGCTACAGCCTTAGAGAAAACAGGGGGCATGGTTATCTTATCCAACGGCATAATTGATGTTCTTGGTAAATACGGTCCTTACGGGGTACTGATAGGGATATATGTACTGACAGTTATTTTTGGTCAATTTATTAGTAATACTGCAACCGCTGTTTTGTTTGCGCCGATTGCGATGAACGCAGCGATTGCAATGGATGCAAATCCTACAACCTTTATGATTGGTGTAGCGGTAGCAGCAAGTATGGCGTTTGCCACGCCAATTGCCTCACCTACTAATGCGTTAGTGATGACTGCTGGTGGCTATAAATTTATGGATTTTGTAAAGATTGGCGTACCATTACAAGTTATTATGTTTATTGTGATGATGCTTGCAGTTCCATTTTTCTTTCCGTTTTAGAATTTGTATTTTTGTTTAGTTTCTTGCTGTTTTCCACTGTAGTGTTAGTTAAGCTACAGTGGAAAGCGAAAAGCAATGGCATTAGATTTAAAGCAAATAGAAAATTGTATAATGAAAACGAGAAAGAGGATAAGGTTTGTTTTATATTAAGAACTTATTTATTTTAGGAATAGTCTTTTATGTAAAGATAGGCATTCGAGTAAAGAAAGATGTGCGTTTTAGAAAGAAAGTAGAATTAATAGGGCAATAAAAAATTTGGGCACTTATATAGGAAGGTTTTCGATTTTCTAATTTATAAAGTATAATTTTATAAAGGTTTTTAATATAATTTGATATTTTTATAGAAAAAATACTTGCAAAGGTTATAGAATCGTGATAAATTATTACTTGTCGCTAAGACGACGTAACATTAGTATTACAAACTACTTAAAAACAATATAAAAAAGTGTTGACAAGAACGTTTGTAAATAGTATGATATAAAAGTTGTCGCTTCTGAAAGAAGATAAAATATTTCAAAAAAGTTGTTGACAACAAAAAAATAAAATGTTATGATTTAAAAGTCGCTAAAAACAAACGGCGACGAAATGAACCTTGAAAACTGAACAAGCAAAACGTAATCAATATAGTTTTTACTAGCTAACTTCGTTAGTGAACGAAACAAAATTTTGGACATCAAAATTGATGCCAGCAAAACAATTTGAGCTAATCAAATTTCTTTTATGGAGAGTTTGATCCTGGCTCAGGACGAACGCTGGCGGCGTGCCTAATACATGCAAGTCGAGCGAACAGAGAAGGAGCTTGCTCCTTTGACGTTAGCGGCGGACGGGTGAGTAACACGTGGGCAACCTACCCTATAGTTTGGGATAACTCCGGGAAACCGGGGCTAATACCGAATAATCTATTGTCCCTCATGGGACAATACTGAAAGACGGTTTCGGCTGTCGCTATAGGATGGGCCCGCGGCGCATTAGCTAGTTGGTGAGGTAACGGCTCACCAAGGCGACGATGCGTAGCCGACCTGAGAGGGTGATCGGCCACACTGGGACTGAGACACGGCCCAGACTCCTACGGGAGGCAGCAGTAGGGAATCTTCCACAATGGGCGAAAGCCTGATGGAGCAACGCCGCGTGAGTGAAGAAGGATTTCGGTTCGTAAAACTCTGTTGTAAGGGAAGAACAAGTACAGTAGTAACTGGCTGTACCTTGACGGTACCTTATTAGAAAGCCACGGCTAACTACGTGCCAGCAGCCGCGGTAATACGTAGGTGGCAAGCGTTGTCCGGAATTATTGGGCGTAAAGCGCGCGCAGGTGGTTTCTTAAGTCTGATGTGAAAGCCCACGGCTCAACCGTGGAGGGTCATTGGAAACTGGGAGACTTGAGTGCAGAAGAGGATAGTGGAATTCCAAGTGTAGCGGTGAAATGCGTAGAGATTTGGAGGAACACCAGTGGCGAAGGCGACTATCTGGTCTGTAACTGACACTGAGGCGCGAAAGCGTGGGGAGCAAACAGGATTAGATACCCTGGTAGTCCACGCCGTAAACGATGAGTGCTAAGTGTTAGGGGGTTTCCGCCCCTTAGTGCTGCAGCTAACGCATTAAGCACTCCGCCTGGGGAGTACGGTCGCAAGACTGAAACTCAAAGGAATTGACGGGGGCCCGCACAAGCGGTGGAGCATGTGGTTTAATTCGAAGCAACGCGAAGAACCTTACCAGGTCTTGACATCCCGTTGACCACTGTAGAGATATGGTTTTCCCTTCGGGGACAACGGTGACAGGTGGTGCATGGTTGTCGTCAGCTCGTGTCGTGAGATGTTGGGTTAAGTCCCGCAACGAGCGCAACCCTTGATCTTAGTTGCCATCATTTAGTTGGGCACTCTAAGGTGACTGCCGGTGACAAACCGGAGGAAGGTGGGGATGACGTCAAATCATCATGCCCCTTATGACCTGGGCTACACACGTGCTACAATGGACGATACAAACGGTTGCCAACTCGCGAGAGGGAGCTAATCCGATAAAGTCGTTCTCAGTTCGGATTGTAGGCTGCAACTCGCCTACATGAAGCCGGAATCGCTAGTAATCGCGGATCAGCATGCCGCGGTGAATACGTTCCCGGGCCTTGTACACACCGCCCGTCACACCACGAGAGTTTGTAACACCCGAAGTCGGTGAGGTAACCTTTTGGAGCCAGCCGCCGAAGGTGGGATAGATGATTGGGGTGAAGTCGTAACAAGGTAGCCGTATCGGAAGGTGCGGCTGGATCACCTCCTTTCTAAGGATATTTTCGGAATACAAACCTTGGGTTTGTAAGATTACGTTTTGCGTTCAGTTTTGAAGGTTCATTCTTCTGAATGACTTCAAAATTTGTTCTTTGAAAACTGGATAAAACGACATTGAAATTGTAACAAACACATTTATTTTTTTAAGTTTTTTATAGGCTTAATAACAAATGAAGGTTTCGAGATACGAGTAAGACAAGGAAGCGATTGAGTGAGAGAAGGAGCGTACCTCTGTACGTGACTGACCGAACGAATGAAGCTGACGCTGGATTACGATGTATATCGGAAGCTGCAGGTTAAGTTATTAAGGGCGCACGGCGAATGCCTTGGCACTAGGAGCCGAAGAAGGACGGCACTAACACCGATATGCTTCGGGGAGCTGTAAGTGAGCTTTGATCCGGAGATTTCCGAATGGGGGAACCCACTACGTTTAATCGCGTAGTATCTTGACGTGAATACATAGCGTCTTGAAGGCAGACCCAGGGAACTGAAACATCTAAGTACCTGGAGGAAGAGAAAGAAAAATCGATTCCCTGAGTAGCGGCGAGCGAAACGGGAAGAGCCCAAACCAAGAGGCTTGCCTCTTGGGGTTGTAGGACACTCTATACGGAGTTACAAAGGAATGAGTTAGATGAAGCGACTTGGAAAGGTCCGCCAGAGCAGGTAAAAGCCCTGTAGTCGAAAGTTCATTCCCTCCAGAGTGGATCCTGAGTACGGCGGAACACGTGAAATTCCGTCGGAATCCGGGAGGACCATCTCCCAAGGCTAAATACTACCTAGTGACCGATAGTGAACCAGTACCGTGAGGGAAAGGTGAAAAGCACCCCGGGAGGGGAGTGAAAGAGATCCTGAAACCGTGTGCCTACAAGTAGTTAGAGCCCGTTAATGGGTGATAGCGTGCCTTTTGTAGAATGAACCGGCGAGTTACGATTACGTGCGAGGTTAAGCTTTAGAAGGCGGAGCCGCAGCGAAAGCGAGTCTGAATAGGGCGAATTAGTACGTGGTCGTAGACCCGAAACCAGGTGATCTACCCATGTCCAGGGTGAAGGTGAGGTAACACTTACTGGAGGCCCGAACCCACGCACGTTGAAAAGTGCGGGGATGAGGTGTGGGTAGCGGAGAAATTCCAATCGAACTTGGAGATAGCTGGTTCTCTCCGAAATAGCTTTAGGGCTAGCCTCGTGATGAGAATACTGGAGGTAGAGCACTGTTTGGACTAGGGGGCCATCCCGGTTTACCGAATTCAGACAAACTCCGAATGCCAGATATTTATACACGGGAGTCAGACTGCGAGTGATAAGATCCGTAGTCAAAAGGGAAACAGCCCAGACCACCAGCTAAGGTCCCAAAGTAATCGTTAAGTGGAAAAGGATGTGGCGTTGCACAGACAACCAGGATGTTGGCTTAGAAGCAGCCATCATTTAAAGAGTGCGTAATAGCTCACTGGTCGAGTGACGCTGCGCCGAAAATGTATCGGGGCTAAACGATTCACCGAAGCTGTGGATTGACATCTACGATGTCAGTGGTAGGAGAGCGTTCTAAGTGCGTTGAAGTCAGACCGGAAGGACTGGTGGAGCGCTTAGAAGTGAGAATGCCGGTATGAGTAGCGAAAGACGGGTGAGAATCCCGTCCACCGTATGACTAAGGTTTCCTGAGGAAGGCTCGTCCGCTCAGGGTTAGTCGGGACCTAAGCCGAGGCCGATAGGCGTAGGCGATGGACAACAGGTTGATATTCCTGTACCACCTCCTCACCGTTTGAGAAATGGGGGGACGCAGTAGGATAGGGTAAGCGCGCCGTTGGTTGTGCGCGTCCAAGCAGTAAGGCGTGTGTGTAGGCAAATCCGCACACTGTAACGTTGAGCTGTGATGGCGAGTCCGTATGGACGAAGTTCCTGATTTCACACTGCCAAGAAAAGCCTCTATCGAGGTGAGAGGTGCCCGTACCGCAAACCGACACAGGTAGTCGAGGAGAGAATCCTAAGGTGTGCGAGAGAACTCTCGTTAAGGAACTCGGCAAAATGACCCCGTAACTTCGGGAGAAGGGGTGCTCTTGAGCGTGCAAGCGCATGAGAGCCGCAGTGAATAGGCCCAGGCGACTGTTTAGCAAAAACACAGGTCTCTGCAAAACCGTAAGGTGACGTATAGGGGCTGACGCCTGCCCGGTGCTGGAAGGTTAAGAGGAGTGGTTAGCGCAAGCGAAGCTGCGAATTGAAGCCCCAGTAAACGGCGGCCGTAACTATAACGGTCCTAAGGTAGCGAAATTCCTTGTCGGGTAAGTTCCGACCCGCACGAAAGGCGTAACGATCTGGGCACTGTCTCAACGAGAGACTCGGTGAAATTATAGTACCTGTGAAGATGCAGGTTACCCGCGACAGGACGGAAAGACCCCGTGGAGCTTTACTGTAGCCTGATATTGAATTTTGGTACAACTTGTACAGGATAGGTAGGAGCCAGAGATCTCGGAGCGCCAGCTTCGAAGGAGGCGTCGGTGGGATACTACCCTGGTTGTATTGAAATTCTAACCCATGCCCCTTAGCGGGGCAGGAGACAGTGTCAGGCGGACAGTTTGACTGGGGCGGTCGCCTCCTAAAAGGTAACGGAGGCGCCCAAAGGTTCCCTCAGAATGGTTGGAAATCATTCGTAGAGTGTAAAGGCACAAGGGAGCTTGACTGCGAGACCTACAAGTCGAGCAGGGTCGAAAGACGGGCTTAGTGATCCGGTGGTTCCGCATGGAAGGGCCATCGCTCAACGGATAAAAGCTACCCCGGGGATAACAGGCTTATCTCCCCCAAGAGTCCACATCGACGGGGAGGTTTGGCACCTCGATGTCGGCTCATCGCATCCTGGGGCTGTAGTCGGTCCCAAGGGTTGGGCTGTTCGCCCATTAAAGCGGTACGCGAGCTGGGTTCAGAACGTCGTGAGACAGTTCGGTCCCTATCCGTCGTGGGCGTAGGAAATTTGAGAGGAGCTGTCCTTAGTACGAGAGGACCGGGATGGACACACCGCTGGTGTACCAGTTGTCTTGCCAAAGGCATCGCTGGGTAGCTATGTGTGGACGGGATAAGTGCTGAAAGCATCTAAGCATGAAGCCCCCCTCAAGATGAGATTTCCCATTACGCAAGTAAGTAAGATCCCTCAAAGACGATGAGGTAGATAGGTTCGAGGTGGAAGTGTGGTGACACATGGAGCTGACGAATACTAATCGATCGAGGACTTAACCAAAAAAGTTTGAAACATTCAATGAACGTTTATCCAGTTTTGAGAGAACGAGTTCTTTCAACTGAATAAGTGAAGTGATGATGGCAAAGAGGTCACACCCGTTCCCATATCGAACACGGAAGTTAAGCTCTTTAGCGCCGATGGTAGTTGGGGGCTTCCCCCTGTGAGAGTAGGACGTCGCTTCGCTTATTTTTTATGTGGAGGATTAGCTCAGCTGGGAGAGCATCTGCCTTACAAGCAGAGGGTCGGCGGTTCGAGCCCGTCATCCTCCACCATTTATTTATTATGAAATTACTATTATCGCGGGGTGGAGCAGTGGTAGCTCGTCGGGCTCATAACCCGAAGGTCACAGGTTCAAATCCTGTCTCCGCAACCAAATAAAATTAAGGTCCCGTGGTGTAGCGGTTAACATGCCTGCCTGTCACGCAGGAGATCGCCGGTTCGATCCCGGTCGGGACCGTCCTTATTTGCCGGTGTAGCTCAGTTGGTAGAGCAACTGACTTGTAATCAGTAGGTCGTGGGTTCGACTCCTATCGCCGGCACCATCCCTTGGAGGGGTAGCGAAGTGGCTAAACGCGGCGGACTGTAAATCCGCTCCTTAGGGTTCGGCGGTTCGAATCCGTCCCCCTCCACCAGCTCTTTATTCAATAGGGGCATAGTTCAACGGTAGAATAGAGGTCTCCAAAACCTTTGGTGTGGGTTCGATTCCTACTGCCCCTGCCAAATTTTTTAGGTTAGACTACTGTTATATTACATATGGCGGTTGTGGCGAAGTGGTTAACGCATCGGATTGTGGTTCCGACATTCGTGGGTTCGATTCCCATCAGTCGCCCCATAATAAAATATTGGGGTATAGCCAAGCGGTAAGGCAACGGATTTTGATTCCGTCATGCCTAGGTTCGAATCCTAGTACCCCAGCCATTTATTTCTTAATATGAGCCATTAGCTCAGTTGGTAGAGCATCTGACTTTTAATCAGAGGGTCGAAGGTTCGAGTCCTTCATGGCTCATCATATTTGCGGGTGTGGCGGAATTGGCAGACGCACTAGACTTAGGATCTAGCGCCGCAAGGCGTGGGGGTTCGACTCCCTTCACCCGCATCATCTATATTTCAAATTTATAATTGCCAGAATAAATAATCTTATGCACATGCGGAAGTAGTTCAGTGGTAGAACACCACCTTGCCAAGGTGGGGGTCGCGAGTTCGAACCTCGTCTTCCGCTCCAAATGTGCCGGGGTGGCGGAACTGGCAGACGCACAGGACTTAAAATCCTGCGGTAGGTGACTACCGTGCCGGTTCGATTCCGGCCCTCGGCACCATTTTTAATATTTAGCGCCCGTAGCTCAATTGGATAGAGCGTCTGACTACGGATCAGAAGGTTGTGGGTTCGACTCCTGCCGGGCGCGCCAATAAATGAACGGAATGTAGCTCAGCTTGGTAGAGCACTTGGTTTGGGACCAAGGGGTCGTAGGTTCGAATCCTGTCATTCCGACCATCTTTTTAAAAAATGGGGCCTTAGCTCAGCTGGGAGAGCGCCTGCCTTGCACGCAGGAGGTCAGCGGTTCGATCCCGCTAGGCTCCACCATAATTGTTTCATTCCGGAGGTATACCCAAGTCTGGCTGAAGGGATCGGTCTTGAAAACCGACAGGCGGGTAACACCGCGCGGGGGTTCGAATCCCTCTACCTCCTCCATTTTCCGGGTCAGTAGCTCAGTTGGTAGAGCATTAGATTGAAGCTCTAAGTGTCGGCGGTTCGATTCCGTCCTGACCCATCCTTTTTGCGGGTGTAGTTTAATGGTAAAACCTCAGCCTTCCAAGCTGATGTCGTGAGTTCGATTCTCATCACCCGCTCCAAGAGGGGCCTATAGCTCAGCTGGTTAGAGCGCACGCCTGATAAGCGTGAGGTCGATGGTTCGAGTCCATTTAGGCCCATTATAAAGATATTCCGAAGTAGCTCAGTTGGTAGTAGCACCTGACTGTTAATCAGGTTGTCGCAGGTTCGAGTCCTGCCTTCGGAGCCACGGCCCCTTGGTCAAGCGGTTAAGACACCGCCCTTTCACGGCGGTAACACGGGTTCGAATCCCGTAGGGGTCATCAAGCATGTAGCATATTGTTGCTACATGCTTTTTTGTGTTTTTAAGTATTTAATTATTATCACTAAGGCATTCAGTATTGCGTAAATCATCTAATTTTTAATTTTTCGTTTAAATTTGAACAAAGTATTTCATATATAAAAGATGTATGTTTTCTTACGGATTTTTTCGTGGTGAATTGTATGCTGTTCATCTAATATGGGGATAGATGGAGGAAAACGACATGAATTTACAAGAGATACAACGTTTTTTAGCACTTTATCAATTGGAACAAAATGAGTCGGAACAATGGCTTACAAATAGATTACAGCAAGTTGTCACAGAGGGCGCATATACTCCTACAACGGAAGAGCTTACTTTTGGAGCGAGAGTAGCATGGCGTAATAGTAATAAATGTATTGGGAGATTATTTTGGCAATCACTTCATGTTGAGGATGCACGTGAGGTTTTAGATGAGCATGCTATTTTTGAGAAATTACTTCACCATATTCGATATGCAACAAATGGTGGTAAGATTCGTCCGACTATAACGGTATTTGCCTCTGATAGAGTAAAAATATGGAATCATCAGCTTATACGTTATGCAGGTTATGAAACAGAAGCAGGGATTATTGGTGATTCCCATTCGGTGCCATTTACAAAAGTGTGCGAGTCACTTGGTTGGCAAGGAGCAAGAACAGCATTTGATGTGCTACCACTCGTGATCCAAGTAGATGGCCGTAAACCGCAATGGTTTCCAATCCCAAGTGAAGATGTATTAGAGGTTGCGATTCGTCATCCTGAGCAGTCAGGGGTAGGAGAACTAGGAATGAAGTGGTATGCGGTGCCAATTATATCGAGCATGCGCTTTCAAATGGCGGGTATTGACTTTCAGGCAGCCCCCTTTAATGGCTGGTATATGGGGACAGAAATTGGAGCACGGAATTTAGCTGATCATGACCGTTATGATATGTTACCGAAGATAGCAGAAATTTTTAATCTTGATACAACAAAGCAAGCATCTCTTTGGCGTGATCGTGCGCTAGTAGAATTAAATATTGCTGTCCTTCATTCCTTTAAAGAAGATGGCGTAAGTATCGTTGATCATCATACCGCAGCACAGCAATTTAAGCTATTTGAAGAAGCAGAGCACAAGGCAGGGCGCGATTTAACAGGCAACTGGACTTGGTTGATTCCACCATTATCGCCTGCAACGACACATATTTTCCATAAGCCGTATGTAAATGTCTATCATACACCTAATTATTTTTACCAAAAACCCCCATACTAATGATAAAGAGGCAGCTCATTGTAGAAAATGAACTGCCTCTTATTAATTGATATATTCATTTTTAGAAGCTCTAAATGAACAGAAGAAGAGTAGAGCTGTAACGGCAACAAATAGCCACCCAGCGATATTCCAGCCGCCAAATAAATCATGTAAATAGCCAAATAAAATTGGACCGACTGCGGCTAATAAATAACCTAAGGATTGTGCAAAGCCAGATAAATCTGCCGCCTCAAAAGCCGTACGTGTACGTAATGTAAAGAACATCATGGCAAGTGCAAATGAAGCCCCACCTGCTAAGCCAAGCAATATCATCCACAACACAGCAAGACTAGTCCATTCCATCACAACGCCTGTAAAACCAATGATATAAAATGCTGTAAACATTAAAACGAGTGGTCGCTGGGATGTCATTTTGCTAGCGATTATAGGCACAACTAATGCCATGGGCACTTGTGAGATTTGCATGATGGAAAACATCCAACCCGCACGATCCGCGGCTACGCCTTGTGCAATATAAATTTCAGGAATCCAAGCTGCGGTAGTATAAAATAATAACGATTGTAGTCCCATTGCCCCGGTAACTGCCCAAGTAACTGGTGATTTCCACAACGGTATACGCGCTTTTGTAGAGATTACAGTTGATTCGGGCTTATTAAATTTTAATTGGGGTAGCCAAATCACAATTGTTAATATGACTAGCGCTAAAGCAATAGCAAGTGCACCTTGCCAGCCCAGCACTGCATTGGCTATAGGGTAGCTAATACCAGCCCCGATCCCTGCTGTTAAATTCATAGACATTGTAAAAAACGCCATTAGTAAACCAACATGGTATGGAAATTTTAATTTTAGTAGACCTGGAATAAGGACGTTACCAAATGAAATGGCGACACCGATAATCATTGTACCAAATACGAGTAATCCCGTTGTTCCAAGTGAACGTAGGACAATGCCTCCAGCTAATAAAATTGTTGATAAAAATAGTGTTAATTCAAGTCCGAGTTTTCTTGCAACGATGGGTGCAAAAGGGGATACAATTGCGAATGCAAGTAATGGGATCGTTGTAAGAAAGCCTGCAAGTACATTGGATATACCAAGATCTTCACGTATAAAGGATATAATTGGCCCTACTACTGTTAAGGGCATACGTAATGTGGATGCAAGAAAAATCACACCGATAACTAACAGTAGGGTTGTTCCCTTCCAGTTAATCTTTTTGCTAGGATAAGTAGATTGTTCGTTCGTTGTCAAAACTAGTACCTCCCTGATAGAACAATTATAATTCGAACCACTATAACACTTTATCACACTATTAAAAATAGTAGAAAATTCATAAAATACGGAACATTAATCGTTTTATTGAAATGTCTAAGGTCGTATGTTAAACTAAGACACATCATAAATTTAATAATTATATGCCTCATGTTTGTATTGAGGTAGAGGTCGCGGTATTTATGAGTACGCTAATGGAAATGACAAGCATTAAAGATGTTAGCTGAAAGGAAATATCGCCGAAGTGTGAGGGGACTTGAAAACCTCATGCTGGGGCTGTCTCCGAAAGGAACAGAACTGTCACGTTGGACAACGTGTTGCGCTATCATTTTGAAGAAACAGAGGATTTACTTAGCCATCACAACGTTCATGTGATGGCATTTTTTTGCCTCTTATAAAAGGAAGGAAGCTTTAACGTGAGTGAGATAAAAGTTAATCAGCTCGGCCATAAAGCACCGAAGCTGAAAAAAGAATTAAAAAGTCGTCATATTACGATGATTTCATTAGGCGGTACTATTGGGACTGGGCTATTTTTAGCAAGTGGTGGCGCTATTGCACAGGCTGGACCAGGTGGTGCACTACTTGCTTACGCATTAATCGGTATAATGGTTTACTTTTTAATGACTAGCTTGGGCGAAATGGCAGCTTATATGCCGTCATCGGGTTCATTTAGTACGTATGCAACAAAATTCGTAGATCCTGCTCTTGGCTTTGCCCTTGGTTGGAACTACTGGTATAACTGGGCGATCACAATTGCAGCAGAAATTGCAGCTGTTTCGCTTATTATGAAGTATTGGTTTCCTGATAGCTCCTCTGCATTATGGACAGTAGTATTTATTATGATTGTACTAACATTCAATTTACTATCTGTTAGAAGCTATGGTGAAAGTGAATATTGGTTTGCCATGATAAAAGTGGCGACTGTTATTGTTTTTATTATCGTCAGCCTATTGATGATTTTTGGTATTTTAGGAGGGCAAGCACCGGTTGGTTTCACGAATTTCTTTATAAGTGATGGTCCATTCCATGGTGGCTTCCTTGCAACATTCGGTATATTTTTAGCAGCTGGTTTCTCGTTCCAAGGAACAGAATTATTAGGTATTACTGCTGGCGAAACGGATGACCCTGGAAAGAACATTCCAAAGGCTGTAAAATCCGTCTTCTGGCGTATTATTTTATTTTACATTTTAGCGATTGCGGCGATTGGGATGTTGATTCCATTTACGGATGCGCGCTTATTATCTGAAGATATTGCGGTATCTCCATTTACATTAGTATTCGATCGCTTAGGCATTGCTTTTGCTGCCTCATTAATGAATGCTATTATTTTAACTGCAATGTTGTCTGCAGGTAACTCTGGTTTATATGCATCATCACGTATGTTATGGCAATTAGCGGTAGATGGACATGCACCTAAAATTTTCACAAAATTAAGCCGTCGCGGCATTCCAATTTATGCATTACTGCTTACATTGGCAGTAGGCTGTCTAGCATTTTTAGCATCATTTTTTGGTGATGGCGTTGTCTATATGTGGCTTCTAAACGCTTCTGGGATGTCAGGCTTCATTGCATGGCTTGGTATTGCCTTTAGTCATTATCGCTTCCGCCGAGCGTTTGAAGCACAAGGGTTGGATTCAAAATTACTACCTTATAAAGCAAAGCTATATCCATTTGGTCCGCTCTTTGCTTTCACCGTATGTATGATTGTAGTCATTGGTCAAAACTATACAGCATTCACTGGTGATTCAATTGACTGGTATGGCGTTCTTGTTTCATATATTGGTATCCCACTCTTTGTTATATTGTGGCTAGGCTATAAAATAAAACATAAAACAAAAATGATTCCACTACAAAAATGTGATTTAAAAGTGGATAAATAATAATGAGAACTGTCCTAAATGTTAGGGCAGTTTTTATTTTTGTTGTACACATCTGTCAGCCAATAAACCCCGCAGTAACAGATAATTGTCATAGCAAAAAGTGTTAAAGTGACGCAGTCGCTTTAACACTTTTTCTATTATTTCATCTTTATTTTATTAAGCAAATAGCGTTTCCCATAATAGGTAAATATTTAACGCTACGACGATGACAACGACACACCAGCCAAGAATTGTTGTGATACGGTGATTGACGAGGCTACCCATAATGTCCTTTTTACTTGTGAACATCACAAGCGGGATAAGCGCAAAAGCAATACCGAATGACAGGATGACTTGGCTTAATACAAGCGCATAGGTTGCATTGACGCCAGATGCAATAATGACCAGTGGTGGAATCATTGTAATGGCTCTGCGCAAATAGAGAGGAATTCTACGCTGGATAAAGCCCTGCATAACAACATCTCCTGCTAATGTACCGACAGAAGAGCTTGCAAGCCCTGCAATAAGAAGACCAAGACCGAAAGAAACGGCTGCCATAGGGCCAAGAGCATCCCGTAAACCATTATAGGCAATATCTAAATCCTCAACTACTAATCCTTGCGTATGGAACACCGCTGCTGCAATAATCAGCATGCTCATATTAATCGCGCCGGCAATAATCATTGCAATTACAATATCGATAAACTCGAAACGGAAAATACGTCGCTTTTCATTGTCATTACGACCAATAACGCGATTTTGCGTTAAGGAAGAATGTAAATAGATTGCATGCGGCATAACAGTAGCCCCTAAAATACCTGTTGCAAGTAATAGGGAATCGACTCCTTCGAAATGTGGTGTCAGCATTCCGAGTGTTACTTCACCCCAATTAGGTTGAGCTAAAAATGTCTGGAACGCAAATGCGAGTACCACAATTAGCACCATACCAGAAATACCAGCTTCAAAAGCTCTAAAACCTCTGCGTTGTAGCTCTAAAATGGCGAATGAGCCGATTGCCGTAATTAGTGCCGCTGGTAGCATTGGGATGTTAAATAATAAATATAGACCGAGGGCAGCACCGATAAACTCTGCAAGATCAGTTGCGATAATTACAAGTTCAGCCTGTATCCATAAAAATATAGAAGTTTTTTTAGAAAAGTTCTCTCTTGCTATTTCCGGCAAATTCTTTCCTGTTGCAATGCCAAGTTTTGCTGATAAAGATTGAATTAGTACAGCCATTAAATTAGAAAAGGCAATAACCCAAAGAAGTAAATAACCGTACTGCGAGCCAGCTGTAATATTTGTGGCAAAGTTGCCGGGATCGATATAGGCAACCGCTGCAATAAATGCCGGACCTAGAAAGGGTAAAATACGTTGCCAGCCTTTTATGTCGCCATCTAAAACAGCTTCGGCTGCCGACTTCTTAATCGGTTTATAGGCCATGTTGTTCCCTCGTTTCAAAAAGTATCGTTAGTGAAATAAAGTTTCCTATAGGAAAATAATGATACTACTATTCTATAGCTAGAACTGAAAAATGTGAAGAAGTTTGCTTGTTTTTTTTATCATTGCCAAAAAACAATGGGAAATCACTGCTGAAGTGAGTTAAATCGCGGATAAAACCATGGAAATCAGCAAAAATAATCCGAAACGTTTACCAGTAATGGGCTTCTACATATAAGGAAAAAATTTACGAAAACTATATAATCTGTTCTTTACTTTTTATTAATACAGGCGTAATATGACATCATTATAAAAGTTTCAAATTTCTAAATCGCTGAAGCAACTAAACGCGGGGGACCCAATTTTGATGGATTGTCTCTACAATTCTTGGGGTGAATCTCTTTACAAGAGTAGGGCTACTCAGGCCCGAATCCGACAGCTAACCTCGTAAGCGTTAAGAGCAGAAAAGTTGGAGCTTGTCAGACGTTACAACGTCTACAAGTCGTATTTGTGATGACTTGTAGACGTTTTTTGTTGTCATTTGGCATCCCAAGCCCCAGTAGCTAGAAAGAGCGATTATGCAAAGGTGTAATTGATTTAGAAAGGCGAAACACACTCTAAAAATCTAGAAGGTGTTAAAAATGAAATCCTCATTCAAACGTTATGTTATCGGTAAACCATTGAGATCCGATGCATTAGGGGAACAAAAGCTTAGTAAAACAAAGGCATTGGCTATATTATCATCTGATGCATTGTCATCAGTAGCATACGGACCAGAGCAAATTTTACTTGTGCTCATGACAGTAAGTACGGTTGCCTTTTGGTATTCGTTACCGATTGCAGCAGGCGTAGTGGTGCTCCTTGTGGCACTCACGTTATCCTATCGACAAGTTATTTTCGCCTATCCACATGGTGGCGGGGCATATGTAGTGTCCCGTGAAAACTTAGGCGTTAATGCAGGTCTTGTAGCAGGTGGGTCATTACTCGTTGATTATATTTTAACGGTTGCAGTTAGTGTGTCTGCTGGGACAGATGCTATTACATCAGCATTTCCAAGTTTACATGCTTATAATGTACCGATTGCAGTGTTTTTTGTTATTTGCCTAACACTATTAAATTTACGTGGCGTTACAGAATCAGCATCTGTTTTAGCGTATCCTGTATATTTGTTCGTCGTTGTGATGTTAATGCTTATTGGGATAGGTATCTATAACGTCGCAACGGGGCAAGTTCCCGCTGAGTTGCATCCAAAAATCGGGACGCCAGTTGCGGGCATTAGTTTGTTTTTACTATTAAAGGCATTTGCTTCAGGAAGCTCGGCATTGACGGGCGTAGAAGCGATATCCAATGCTATCCCGAATTTTAAAAGCCCTGCACCAAATAATGCAGCGAAAACGCTATTAGCAATGGGAAGTATTTTAGCAGTGCTGTTTATTGGTATCGTTGGCTTAGCTTATTTTTACGGAGTTGTGCCAAACGCTCAAGCAACGGTTGTCTCTCAAATTGCTGAAGCGAGTGTTGGACGCAATGTATTTTATTATATCGTGCAAGGTACGACAGCTATGATTTTAGTACTTGCTGCCAATACAGGTTATTCAGCATTTCCTTTACTCGCAGTTAATTTATCAAGAGATGGCTTTATACCAAGAATTTTTCAAATTCGTGGAGATCGACTTGGTTATTCCAACGGGATTATGATGCTCGGATTAGCAGCGATTGTCCTTATTGTGTTGTTCGACGGTGCAACAGAGCATTTAATTCCTCTTTATGCAGTAGGGGTCTTTATACCATTTACATTAGCGCAGACTGGTATGATGCGAAAATGGTGGCGTGAAAAGCCAAATGGATGGGTGACGAAATTCGCTATAAATACAATAGGTGCAGCCATTTCCTTTGTAGTGGCGATGATGTTCTTTGTTACAAAATTACCTCAAGTATGGCCAGTATTCATCTTTTTACCAATGATTATTTGGATGTTTCATCGCATTAAGCAGCATTACAATGCAGTCGGAGAACAACTACGACTAAATGGAGAAGCATTGCCGATAGTAGACGGAAATGTTTTTATTGTACCGGTAGCGGGGATTACAAAAGTGGTAGAAAATTCACTGCATTATGTGCAATCGTTGAATGTGGAAAAAATTATTGCCTTTTATGTAGCATTTGATCAGGCTGATGCTAAAGCCTTTGAGGAAAAGTGGAAGGCATGGCAACCAGATATACGTCTCGTTACGTACTATTCGCCATATCGAAGTATTACGCAACCTTTAAAAAAATTTATTGATAAGGTAGAACACCAATATGCGAAAACAGGCTATCAAGTAACAGTAGTCATTCCACAGTTTTTACCGAAGAAAGGTTGGCATCACATGTTACACAATCAGTCGAGTTTATTAATTCGTACATCGCTGTTATTTCACAAAAATGTCGTCATTATGACCGTACCTTTCCATTTATCTAAATAATGACTAGCAAGGTCGAAAATAGTCTGATATAATCAGAGCATTGATTGCAAAACACGAACGTTTACCATGAAATAATGTGTAAATACCATTAAATTCCGAAAATTTAAACTTTTTTCAGCACTAGATATAAGCATCTGCCGAAAGAAGACATGCATCAGCTTATTATGCATATTCATATTGAAATTATAAAAATGGATATTTATAATAAGAAAGTTCAACCAGCTTAATACTGTTTCACTCATATAATAGCGAGAATATGGCTCGTAAGTTTCTACCGATTTACCGTAAATGAATCGACTATGGGTAGCATTGCTTTAGAAAAACTCATACTAGCGATGATGTTTTCTATTAGTTTCGACGTTTTTACGCTGAATGCCTTGCTCCACTCGTAGATGAATGGAATCAAAGTATTCAGCGTTTTTATTATTTTAAGAAAGAAGGAAAAGCAGCAATGAAGTTATTACATGACAAAATTATGCAGGAAGGTAAAGTTTTATCTTCGTCTGTATTAAAAGTTGATTCTTTTTTAAATCATCAAATTGATCCACAGCTTATGAAAGAAATTGGGCATGAATTTGCAAATCGCTTCTCTGATGAAATTATTACTAAAGTGCTAACAATTGAATCTTCAGGAATTGCACCTTCTGTAATGTTAGGTCTTGAAATCGGTGCACCAGTAGTATTTGCTCGTAAACGTAAATCTTTAACATTATCAGACAATCTCTATTCGTCAAAAGTACATTCTTTCACAAAAAATGAAACAAATGATATTTCAGTATCTTGTAATTTTTTAAGTAAAGATGACAATGTTTTAATCGTCGACGATTTCCTAGCAAACGGTGAAGCAGTAAAAGGATTACTTGATATTGCAGCGCAAGCAGGGGCTCATGTTGTCGGTGTCGGCATCGTGATTGAAAAAGGCTTCCAAGACGGTGGAAAATTATTACGTGAGCAAGGTGTTCGCGTTGAATCATTAGCAATTGTGGATTCTTTAGAAGACGGCAAAGTAACATTTGCAACGGAGGATCGCGCGTAATGAATGCCTTTAAGTCAACGACGCTAGCTATTCAACATTTACTTGCGATGTATGCAGGTGCGATTTTAGTTCCGCTTATTATTGGTGGCGCTTTAGGTTTTGATTCAAAGCAAATGACTTATTTAGTAGCGATTGACATTATGATGTGTGGGATCGCAACATTACTTCAAGTGTATTCAGGTAAATTTATCGGTATTGGTTTACCAGTAGTTTTAGGATGTACTTTTACAGCAGTAAGTCCAATTATTGCAATTGGGACAAACCCTGAACAAGGCATTACCGATATTTATGGCTCCATTATTGCATCAGGTCTAATCGTTATGGTCATTGCAGGCTTCTTCGGTAAGCTTGTAAAATTCTTCCCACCAGTTGTAACAGGTTCTGTTGTGTCCATTATTGGTATCTCTTTATTACCAGTTGCATTGAACAATATGGCGGGTGGACAAGGTGCAGAAGACTTTGCATCGGGTTCTAATGTGGCTTTAGCATTTATTACATTAGTAATTATTTTAGTCGTTTACCGTTTTACTACAGGCTTTGTGCGTGCCATTTCAATTTTAATTGGCTTAGTTGTCGGTACAGTGCTTGGCGCATTTATGGGTAAAGTGGATTTCAGTCCTGTGTCAGATGCGGGTGTATTCCATATGGTTCAACCGTTCTATTTCGGAATGCCAACGTTTGATGCGACAGCGATTTTAACTATGACGCTTGTCGCGATGGTTTCTTTAGTAGAATCTTCAGGTGTCTATTTCGCATTGAGCGATATTTGCAATAAAAAACTAGATTCAAAAGATTTAGCACGTGGTTATCGTTCAGAAGGTCTTGCTTCTGTTATTGGTGGTATTTTCAATGCCTTCCCATATACTACATTCTCACAAAACGTAGGACTTACACGTATGTCTGGCGTAAAAAATCGCAAAGTTATCTACATCACAGGTGGTTTACTAGTAGCACTTGGTTTCCTACCAAAAATTGCAGCACTCACAACAATTATTCCAACACCAGTACTTGGTGCGGCAATGTTGGCGATGTTCGGTATGGTTATTACACAAGGCATGGGCATGCTTGTACCTGTTATGAACGAATCAGCGGAAAACGCCATGATTGCTGCGATTGCAGTTGGCCTTGGTGTAGGTGTATCGGTTGTTCCAGATATTTTCGCATCATTGCCATCATACGTATCGGTTCTTACGTCAAACGGTATCGTCTGTGGTTCGGTTACAGCGATTATCTTAAACATTTTATTTAACATGATTGGGCCAAAGTATAAAAATGACCCGATGCATGGAGAAATTTAAATCAAACAATGCCACTTCCTGATCAAAGGAGGTGGCATTTTTTTATGAGAAAAAGAAACAAGACAAGGGAAAGGAAACAAGCGTCTAACTCCTGTTCAATTTCCCTTGTCATGTCAATGAAATGCATCGCTACTTTGTTAGCTTGATTTTGATTTCAGCGCTATATTGTCAATTTGGTTGTGGTGTCGTCCAATTGGTACGACGGATGGTGAATGGGATACAGGGTCTTCCATTACTATACAGTCGAGTGCAAATATATCTTTAATTAATGAATTTGTAATAATGTCAGATGGTGGTCCTTCTGCTACGAGCTTCCCTTCATGTAGGGCAAATATATAATCTGCATAACGTGCTGATAAGTTAATGTCGTGTAACACCATGACGATGGTCGTGCCATATTTACGATTTAAATCAGTCAGTAAATCTAAAATTTCTACTTGGTACGTAATATCTAAGTACGTTGTTGGCTCATCTAAAAATAAAATATCTGTTTGCTGCGCTAATGCCATGGCAATCCATACACGCTGTCTTTGTCCACCTGATAATTCATCAATATGGCGATCAGCAAATTCTGTAATGTTCATCATTTCCAACGCTTCAGCAACAGCCTCATAATCTTTTTTAGACCAACCTTTTAAAAAGCTCTGGTGGGGGAATCGCCCTCTACCAACTAAATCGGCAACTGTTATTCCTTCTGGAACGATAGGCGTTTGTGGTAACAAGCCTAGTATTTTGGCAAGTTGCTTCGGTGGAATTTTTTGAATAGCTTGCCCATCCAATGTTACTTGCCCTGAAGTTGGCGTAATGAGTCGTGCCATCGTTTTTAGTAGCGTAGATTTTCCGCAACCGTTTGCTCCGATAATTATGCTTATTTTATTGCTAGGAATCGTTACACTAACGTCTTGTAAAATCGTTTTATTGTCGTAACCAGCAGTAATTTGTTCCGCTCGAAATGTATGTGTTGGCTTCATATTACAAATCTCCTTTTCGATTGATACGAATTAATAAATAAATTAAATACGGTGCCCCAATAATCCCCGTAATTACGCCAACAGGATATCTGGTATCGAATGCGAACTGACCGATTAAATCGGCCGCCAATACTAAAATAACGCCAATTAAGCCAGCAGGCACGATATTTGAAAAGCCTACACCAACAATCTTTTTGGCAATTGGACCTGCTAGAAAGGCAACAAAGGCAATCGGTCCGGCAGCTGCTGTAGCCAACGCAATCATTAAAACCGAGCTAAGCAAGAGCACCAACCTCGTTTTGTTTGTAGCAACGCCAAGTGATGTCGCTGCTAGTTCACCAAGCTCTAATATTTCTAATCGACTAGCCAAAAAAAGAACAATGGGGGTGCAAATTAAAACAGCCATAATTAATGGATAAAGATTTTCTATTTTCGCACCATTCAAACTTCCGCTTAACCAACGCATAGCCGAAGGGAGGTCATGCGTATTCCCAATAACCATTAAATAAGAAATAAACGCATTTAACATTGCTTGAATACCGATGCCGATTAAAATTAATCGACCAATTGAGAACGAGCTACCTTTAGATAATATAAAAATAACGATAGCAGTTAAAAGACCGCCTATTACTGATGCAATCGAGACAAATGCATTACTCGCATGCAGAACAATAATGCAAAAGACAGCAGCAGCACTTGATCCAGCAGTGATGCCAATTACATTTGGATTGGCTAATGGATTGCGCAACATTGTTTGAAAAATGTAGCCACCCGCCCCAAATGCAAAGCCAGCAAATAGTCCAACGATCATTCGTGGTAATCTAATTGTACCGACTGCAAAAGAAGCTCCTTTTACCTCCGCACCTAATAATACGCTGACAACATCTTTTACTGGATAAATGGTATTGCCAAGCATAAGCATTAAACCCATAAGTACAATCGAAATAACTGCTAACAAACCCGTCATAAGTAGGAAACGACGTTTTCGTTTCATTCTTGAACTATAAATAGACATCATTGTTTCATTCATCATAATGCACGCATTTTCGCTTTCATTGTAATAAAAATTAATAGGGGAGCTCCGATAAAGGCAGTTACAATACCTACTTCAAGCTCGCTCGGACTCCCTAATAGTCTTCCACACACATCAGCAATGGTTAAAATAATTGCCCCAGCGAATGCTGAAAGGGGAATAACATAGCGCACGTCTGGACCAATAATTAATCGAATTAAATGAGTTGCTAACAAACCGATAAATCCAATCGGTCCAGCTAATGCTGTTGCCACACCACACAATAACACGCCGCCAAATGAAGCGAGCAAGCGTATTGTCCCCGTTTTAACACCTAAGCCAGTCGCTACATCCTCTCCTAATGCTAGTGCATTCAATGCTGGCGCAGAGAAGATAGCAATACAAATTCCAACTATTAAGAACGGGATAAACAGTGAGATATTATCCCAGCTACCAGAACCTACACTACCAACTTGCCAAAATCTAAACTGGTCCATCACTTTCGTACGTGGAATCATAACAGCCACGACAAGTGATGATAGTATGGCACTTGTAGCAGCGCCGGCTAAGACGAGTTTGATTGGTGTTGCGCCGCCACTCCCGATTGAACCAACAGTAAAGACAAAAATAGCGGTAATCATTGCCCCTGCAATTGCCAGCCAAATATATTGATCCGCAGAACTAATATTAAAAAAGGCAATCCCACAAACAACAAATAAGGATGCCCCTGTATTTACACCTAGTATACTTGGATCCGCAATTGGATTACGCGTTACAGACTGCATTAATGCACCTGAAACACCTAAAGCGGCACCACACATAAAACAAAAAATTGTTCGAACAATTCTTTGTCGAACAACACTTGCCTCATGAGAAGCAACTTCTGAATGGAATAGACCATCCAGAAGTTGCGTCCAAGTAATCATCCGAGAACCAAATATAAGCGATGCCATCACACTTAGACAAAGTAATATAGCAAGCAAAATAATCAGCTTACCGAAGTGACGTGGCATCCATACATGCTTATTTTCTGAAACGGAAGTATTCATCATATTATTTCAACTTTTTCGCAACATCAGAGATTAATGCTAAGTACTCGTCAATTGTATATTGAATGGATAATGGGTTTGGATTACCTGCTGCAGCTAATGGCGTATTATCAGTTATGACAATGACTGAACCATTTTGGATTGCTGGCACTTTTCCTAAAATAGGGTCAGCTTGTAGTGCAGCCAAAGTTTTTTCATCACCATATGTGATAAAAATTTCTGCATCTTTTAAAGCATCTGCATTTTCAGCACTTAATTCAATATAGAAACTAGAGTCATCTTTTACTTGCTCTTTAATACTTGGTGGGTACTCCATACCTAATTCTTCTAAAAACTCACCACGAGGATCAGCAGGCGTATAAATATAAAACTTAGATAAATCAGTTGCATTGAACGAAGCAAATACTGCTTTTTTACCTTTTAATTCAGGTAATTCATTTGCCTTATCAGCTATTAACTTCTCTGTATCAGCAATCAATTGTTTGCCTTCCTTTTCCATACCCATACCTTTTGCATTGTATAGGATTTGGTCACGCCATGAAATAACCCATGGAATTTCTGGGTATGCAACAACTGGCGCAATTTGGCTTAATGTATCGTAGTCTTCTTGTGTAATACCTGAATAGGCAGCTAAGATTACATCAGGATTTGAATCAGCAATTGCCTCAAAATCTAAACCATCCGTATCTTGATAAATATTAGGATTTTCTTCACCTAACTCTTTTAACTTGTCAGCTGTCCATGGCAGCATGCCACTATCATCCTGTACGCCGTAGTTTGCAGCAGAGAAGCCCACTGGCACAACACCAAGTGCTAATGCCACATCATGGTTTGCCCAAGCAATCGTTGCAACGCGTTCAGGTTTTTTATCAATTACAGTTTCTCCAAAAGCATGCTTAATAACGATTGGATATTGTGTATCACTAGCATCAGATTCTGGTTTTGAATCACTAGATGCAGCACCGGACTCTTTTTCTGCACATCCAGCTAAAGCTAAAGAAAAAATAGCTATAAATAACATTGTAAATAATGAAAAGTAACGCTTTGAATTCATATTAGAATGACACTCCTATTAAAAAAAATAATTGATAATGATTATCACTATCGTTTGTAGTATATAACCAATACATATATATTTCAATAGAATATTTTTTAAATTAAAAATTACCAATACTAAACATTTTTCTACTTCCTTAATTTGCATGCAATATAGTTGAATTAATGAATATTCTGATTTTATGCGGAATCGTTTGTTGGAAATGATACTATGAAAGAAGTAAGAGGAAGTTCAATTTGAAAAAGGGGGGCTTTCATGTCAGAACAAGAACGGGAAAATTTAAAAGTGAAAGAACAGCGAAAAAATCCTGGAGGCGCTTTGAACAGTGCATCTGCACAAGCGCATACCGGTTCACCTAGCAAAGGGTGTTTAGTCAATATTGGTTCGCTTGTCATGATAATCGTTATTATTTTGTTGGTAAAAGCATGTGCAAATTAAAGTTTTCAACTTATAAAAAGAGACGCTATCCTTTTGTTTGGGTAATGTCTCTTTTTTCATTATTTTCTGGCGAATAATCTTTGCTGCATCTATAGCTTCCTTCACAAGTAGTAAGTGAGACACTAAGATAGGAGGCTAGTTGACCTTCTATTTTCGTTCTAAATCCTCCTCCCTACACTTACACAATGAATGAGCATGTCACGATGTATACGTTTCAATTCTAAGAAAATTTCTAGGTGAGAAAATATTCTTTCTTGTTGTAAAGGTAATGTCCACAAACATGTTCAAATCAATTTTTTCATACTATAAGACATGCTTAGTCTCGGAGGGGGGTTGTATGTTTTTTCTGAAGAAAGGCTTGGTCATCATAATAGGTAGTATCTGTATATCATTAGGCATTAATCTATTTTTAACACCTTATCAAATACTAGACGGAGGCGTTGTAGGGGTAGCACTTATTTTGTACTATTTGTATCAACTAAAAATCGGACTTATGATTATTATTTTAAGCATTCCAATATTTGTTATCGCTTGGTTTAAATACAGAGCTTATTTCTACAATAGTGTACATGGCTTAATTGCTTCGTCTTTTATTATTGACCTGTTGAAGCCTATACGAAATATAATTCAAATCGATGCGATTTATAGTGCAATTTTTGGGGGCATTTTAGTTGGTTTTGGCATCGGTTTAATGCTTCGCTTTCAGACAAGCACTGGTGGAACAGATCTAGTTGCACAGTTTTTAAGTGATAAAACAGGCATTAATGTGGGGATTCTTATTTTTTTTATTGATTCGATTGTTATCGTTTTAGGTGGATTTCTATTATCTTCTAATACACTAATCCTTTCCATAATTACTGTGTTAGTAGTTGGTATTACGACAAGTATGATAACCAGTTATGCAAAATAAAAAATAGCTTCAGTAAACACTGAAACTATTTATAGATGAGGTTAAGGTCAGTTATTCATCATCCGCTTTTTTGGATAGGCGGGTTTTACTTCCGCAATTAAAATAGCTAATAAAATTAATACTGCGCCAATAACCATTCTGCCTGTCAGTACTTCATGCAAAAAAATTACCGAAAGCACCATACCGAAAAAGGATTCTGTTGATAAGATAATGGCTGCCTTTGTAGCCGTTGTATATTGATTTGCTACATTTTGGAAAAGGTACGCAATAGTAGTTGAAAAAATCCCTAAATAAATGATTGAATAGATAGCTTCTTTTTCAAGATTAGTAGGGATATCGCCTTGACTGACGACGACCAAGATACCCAAAACGGATGCTGTTATAAACTGCACAATGGTAAGAGCGATTGCATCTTCCTTTTGTACAAAAAGGTTTGTACAAAAAATATCGAAAGCAAAGGCAACAGCACATGCTAGAGAAAGGGCATCTCCTATATTCATTGTGAGGGAACCTTGTAATGATAAACAGCCAATTCCAACAAGCGCTATAATAGAGCCAATGATTTCGTAACCATCGATTCGGCGTTTATAGACGGCATAAGCAATAAGTGGAACAACGATTACATTAACAGCGGTTAAAAATGCATTTTTAGAGGGAGTCGTATATTGTAAACCAACTGTCTGAAGGGCAAAGGCAATATACAATATCGTGCCTAGTAAAACACCTTTCCAAACGACTGATTTTGTTGCTTTTTTTAATTTGTATCCAAAAATGACGGTTAGTATAATCGAAGCTAATATAAATCTTCCTGCCATCACTTGATAAGCAGTTAAATATTCTAGTGCAATGGCTGTAATAACAAACCCACTACCCCAAACGATAGCAGTTGTAAGCAGCATGCCATCAGCTATGTATTGTTTCATCTTTCTTCCTCCTAACTCCAATAAGAATAGCATGAGAAGGAAGAAAATATTTTGACTTTGTTTCTAAACTTTCAGGCGTTTTTTTGTACTTATTCCAAAGCGAATATTTAATCGGCTATTTTGCTATGTAATAAGTACAATTTAACGGCTGCTGATAAGCGTTCATAAAAAACATAATCATTATCTAGCGGTGCTACCAATTGGCGGATTTTTGTCATGCGATATCGGATAGTATTGGGATGGCAGAAGTGCGCAACTGCCACTTCTTTTATATTACCTTTCTTTGCAATATAGGTGATTGCGGTATTGATGAAATCAGTATCATTCTTTTCATCAAGTAAGGGCCCTAGATAGTTTTTTACATAATGCATGGCAAATTGAGGATCTTTGCGATGTAACTCAATTAGCAAGCTATCAGAACCAAGCTGAGTGTAATGACAAGTAGGAGTCATATCAATTTCTGCCATTAAGCGGGCAGCGAAAGCTTCCCGTACTGCAAGGTGAAGTGCCGTTTGTGTGATATGCACCTGGCTATAGCCAACAGTCAATTTGTCTGTAGAAATATCATACATTGTAAGCCATTCATTAAGAAATTTTTCGAATTGAAAATACTGTGATAGATTGGTCATTAAGATAAAGAGGCTATTTTTGTATTTGCAAATAACTCCTGTTTTTAATAGTGGTTCCAATTGCAAAAAAGGTTGCATCCATTGTGTATTCGATACGGCTTGCATTTGAAAATTCGCTACGAATACATATTTTTCAAACGGTTTGTTCAATTGTTGTAAAAAAGATGTGATTTGCTCTGCAGAGACATCTTCGTTAATGAGGCGTTTCATAATGGTTTCTAAAAAGAATGTATAGTCTTGCGTTTTTGCATAAGCCATTGTTTCTAAAATAATTTTTTCAAAAAATTCATCTCCACCAAATCGCAGGATTGGGAAATGATGTGCATTGGCTAATGCGAGTACCTCTTCTGGTAGATCATTATAAATAACAGGCTTATATGCTAATGCGCTTGCTTCTAACTGAATCAGATTTTTTACAGCATTTACTAAATAATCAGGCTGTTGCTTTGCAAATAATAAGCTACTAAGAATTACACTATTTGGTGTAAATATCGTTTCTCGAACAGTGTGAATATCAGGCGAAAATTCAAAATCTAGAATTTCAACATTTTGGACAGGTTTATGTAAACCATTGCTACCTGCAACGACTGTAAAATCCTTTGTAATCGGCAATTGCAAAAAGTTTTTTACGTTCATTTTGGAATCTAGCTACCTTTCCAGTAATTTATTATTAAGTATCGTACCATCATTTTAAGATAAATGAATATAGTTATTGTCTTTTATTGCAAATTTAAATGTTTCAATAGAGCCTGCGTTCATGTAATTAATTATTTTCAGTGCCAGTCACTTTTTCGGAAATCAACATCGTTCTTTTTACAACTACTTCACAGAGCGTTTACAATGAAAGCTTACAATGGATACTAATAACCAATTTAAGAGGTGCAGAAATGGAGTCTGTTGTGAGACAAAGCGTAAAGACAAGCAATTTATTCTTATATTTAAATCATTTATATGAACAGCATCAAAGCAATACTTTATATATAAAACGGTTAAAAGCATTAAATAAAATTATCGAAACAAAAGATTTACATACTTTTTTTCAGCCAATTGTGGATTTACAAACAAAACAAACAATGGGATTTGAGGCATTGAATAGACCAACGCCTTCTAATTTATTTAACAATGTCGATCAATTTTATGAATTTGTAGGGCAAACGGATTGCGTGTTTTTATTTGAATGCTTTTGTCGGAACCTATCATTGCAACGCTTCAAAGAGCGCCTTCACGGGGAGTTACTAAACGAAGATTTTATCCTATTTCTCAATATCCATCCCAATGTATTGCTGGATAAAAAATATAATAGTGGAGAGACATTACAACTATTAAAAGAGCTAGGTATTAAACCACAGCAAGTAGTCTTTGAGTTAACGGAACGTAGCGCTGTGTTAGATTTTGTAGAGTTCGAAAGGGTATTATCACATTATCGTTCGCAGGGTTATCGAATTGCAGTGGATGATATGGGGTCCGGTTATAATAGTTTAAAAACATTGATTTATTTAAAACCCGAATTTATTAAGTTGGATCGTTCGTTAATTCAATATATCGATAAAAACAGTGAGCAGCAGCAGCTTGTTACATTGCTTATGAAATATGCGGAGCAAGCTGGAACAAAAATTATAGCAGAAGGCATAGAACGGCAAGAGGAGATCAATTATTTACAAGACATTGGCATCCATTATGCACAAGGGTATGCGTTAGGGAGGCCATCAAAAGACATTCAATTGGGGGAATTAAGGGTGGATGACCATGCAGATAGGAGAAGTCACAGAAAACGTTCCTAGTATTGATGAATTTGTGAAAAACAAAGATGTAGATTTACTTTTTACAAGCAATCCATCATTGCGAAGTGTTGTTGTTGTACGAGATGGCAGTCCAATTGGACATATTACCCGCACACATTTCTATCAAAAAATTGGTACACGCTATGGCTATAATCTATTTATGGGTCGACAAAACCAGCTGATTATTAAAGAAAATCCTCTAATTGTAGATTATGACACACCTATTATCGAAGTCAGTACAGAAGCGATGGGCCGACGAGCAGAGGACCTGTACGATGATATCATTGTCATTAAAAAAGGTGTCTATTTTGGTGTGGTCAGTATTAGAGAACTGTTGTTAAAGCTTGTAGAGACGCAAGTAGCCATTGCCAGCTTTTTAAACCCACTTACAAGCTTACCTGGCAATAAATTAATAGAAGAAAAATTACAAGCGGCATTACATCTTGAAACATATAGTCTCATTTATTTTGATTTGGATCATTTTAAAACGTATAATGACACCTATGGTTTTAATAAAGGAGACAAAATTTTACTGTATTTAACAGATGTTCTCAAAAGAAATATTGCAGGTGGAGAAGATTTTTTAGGACATATTGGTGGCGATGATTTTGTTGCTATACTCCCACATTATGAAGTAGCAATCATCTGTCAAACGATTATAGAAGAATTTGATGCGCAAATTATTGATTTTTATGAGCTGGAGGATTTAGTGAAATTACAAGTTCCTAATAGAGCTGGAAAATTAGAGCGTTTTTCATGTACTTCATTATCAATTGCGGTTATTACAAACGAATACCAGCAATTTACTTCAGTTGACCAACTATCAGATGCAGTAGCACGATTAAAAAAGGAATGCAAAAAGATATATGGAAGCTGTTATCTAATTAATGACAAAGCAACCTACCTTATACATTAAATATTGAAGATGTAGGGTGAATTACCCGCGGAGCAGAAGGAATACCCGCGAAGAAGAGAGGTTTACCCGCGGAGCAGAGAGAAATACCCGCGAAAAAAGGTGAATTACCCGCGAAGAAAGGTGAATTACCCGCGGAACAAAGCAAAATACTCGCGAACAGCATTAAAACCTACCTCGTCTTATAAACGAGGTAGGTTTTTTTATTAGTAAGCACTCCAGCCAGCATCAGCTGCTAAAGCGACACCATTAATAAGGCTGGAATCTTCAGAAGCTAAAAATAGTGCAATATTAGCAATATCTGAAACTTGACCAGCTTTTGGCATAAGTTGTACACCGCGTACAGATTGTTGCATACCAAATGGGTCAACATTCGTCATGGCTGCAGCAAAGCCAGTTTCTACATGTGCGGGTGCAATCGCGTTGCAACGGATATTTTGTGAACCGTAGTGCGATGCAATATTTTTTGTCATACCTACAACTGCGTGTTTCGCTGTAGTATAAGCTAGTCCACCGCGACCGCCCGTTAATCCTGCAATGGACGCCATGTTGACAATTGTTCCACCGCCATTTTCAATGAATATTGGTAATACTTGTCGAATAGCTCGCATTACACCACTTACATTAATGTCCATGACACGTTGCCAAACTGCATCTTCGACATTCGCCGCCGCCTGCATATTGTCACCAACTCCGGCATTATTGACTAAAATATCTATACGACCAAAATGAGCAACCGTATTAGCCATCATTTTTTGAATATCTTCTTCTACCGCAACATTTACTTTGACACCAAATGCCTCAAAGCCAGCTTTATTAAACTCAGTAACAGTTGCATTTAATGCGTCCTCATTGAAGTCTGCAATAACAACTTTTGCCCCTTCTTGTGCATATTTACGCGCAATTTCTTTACCGATTCCTGCTCCACTACCTGTAACAATCGCTACTTTATTTTGCAATTTTCCCAAAATTATTTCCCTCTCTCACAATAAGTTTACTGTTAAACTAATTTGATTGTAGTCCTTTTTAGTCGTTAAATCAAAGAAATTGAACCGCTTACATTTTTAAAAATCTTAATCTTAATAAAACATACTTGAATAATAGGTATTATAGGTATATAATTCGGTTTACATTATAAATAAAACATCTTAGGAGGCTTTCTATTGTCAACTTTACAAGTCATTCTTAACGTAGCACTGTTACTTGCTTGCGTTGGAATTTTAGTTATTATGAATAAAAAACACGTGAAATTTTCAAATCGTGTTTTTGCTGGTCTAGGTTTAGGTATCGCACTAGGTCTAGGGTTGCAATTATTTTACGGTATTGACTCGGAAATTTTAGCCAAGACAACATCTTGGTACAACATTATTGGTACGGGTTATGTGAAACTGTTACAAATGGTGGCAATGCCTCTAGTATTTATTTCTATTTTGATTGCCTTTACGAAAATGACAATTGGCAAAAATTTTGGCAAAATGGCCGCTTTAATTTTAGCAATTTTAATCGGTACGACAGCAGTATCAGCAGCAGTAGGGATTCTTTCAGCAACAATATTTGATTTAGATGCTACTCAAATTATGCAAGGCGACGCTGAAACAGAGCGTGGGGCATATATAGAAGAAAAGACAACGGGCATGACTGCACCTGATTTACCAACGCAAATTATTGAATTGTTCCCAGCGAATCCATTTCTTGATTTAACAGGTGCTCGTTCGACATCTACAATCGCAGTTGTTATATTTGCAGCATTTTTAGGTTTTGCTTATTTACGTGTCGCACGTAAAGATGGAGAGATGGCTGCAACCATTAAAAAAGGCATTGATGCAGTGCATGCATTAGTAATGGGTGTTGTAACAATTGTTTTACGCTTAACACCATATGGTATTTTAGCCATTATGGCACGCACAGTCGCAACATCTGATTTCGGGGCAATTTACAACTTAGGTAAATTCGTTATTGCTTCTTACGTTGCGTTAATTATTATGTTCCTTGTTCATTTACTAATTATTTCTCTAAGCGGTCTAAACCCGTTTACGTATTTAAAAAAATCGCTTGAAACACTATTATTTGCCTTCACTTCACGTTCAAGTGCGGGGACTCTACCTATGAATATTAAAACGCAGACTGGTAGACTTGGTGTACCAGAAGGGATAGCAAACTTTGCAGGTTCATTTGGTTTATCAATTGGTCAAAACGGTTGTGCTGGTGTATATCCTGCAATGCTTGCAATTATGATTGCACCAACTGTCGGTATTAATCCATTAGATCCTGTATTTATCATGACAGTTATTGCAGTGGTTGCAATTAGTTCGTTCGGGGTAGCAGGTGTTGGTGGTGGTGCAACATTTGCAGCTATTCTTGTGCTATCAGCGCTTCATCTACCCGTTGCACTTGCCGGTATTTTGATTTCAATTGAGCCATTAATCGACATGGGGCGTACCGCTCTAAATGTAAGTGGATCAATGACAGCAGGGGTTACAACAGCACGTGTAACGAAAGAGTTGGATACAGAAATATATAATAATAAAGCTGTTAGCGCACAAGTTTCTGACTTATAGGCTTGTAAAATGAGTTTGGAAAATAACAAACATAGCAAAAAAGTGTTAGATTGATTGAAGTCAATCTAACACTTTTTCTCTTTTGTACAGTCAATAAGTATTTTTTATGTTTTCAGTGCTTTTGGCTGTGTCATCAATGTACTTTGCAATAATATGGTTGTCAGCTGTGATGTTTTCAATTGATGCATTCATTTGTTGTAAGGTTGCAGTAGCTTCCTCAATAATGGCAGCAAAATCATTTGTCGACGAGTCAACATTTTTGCTGTTTACAGCTACTTCATTTGATAAATGCTCAAATTCATCAAATTTTATTTTTAATGAATGTAAAATATTGCTTAATTGAATAAAGTTTGAATTAACTAACTTTGTAGATTCTACACTTTGATGCAATGTGTCGCTACTTCTTGTCATGTTCACCTGTGCTAATTTATTGGTTGTATTGACTTCCGTTAAATTTTCACTGATTTTGACAGTAAGATTATTCGTTAAATCCGCTAAATTTCGTATTTCTTGAGCCACAACAGAAAATCCTTTTCCAGCATCCCCAGCACGAGCCGCCTCAATCGAAGCATTTAATGCCAATAAATTTGTCTGTTCCGTTATTTGTTGAATATCATTGGCAAACTGATTTGTTTCTTCAATTTTTTCCGTTAAGGTTTTGAAGTTTTCACTTAAGTTGGATATTACATTTTGCAGACTATTCATCTCCGTTGTAAGATGATTTATTTTATTTTGGCCTTCATCCGCTAAGTTACTAGATTGAATAGAGTCATCTATTAAACGAACTGTTATGTCATTCATGGAATGGATTGCTGCTAAGTTATTTTGTGCACTGTCCGCTATTTTAGATATTTGCTCACTTTGCAACATACTACCTGATGAGATTTCATTCATGGCTAGTTGAATTTCTTCTTGCGATCTTAAACCAAATTGAACTTTTTCGTTAATTTTACTAATGCTTTCAGCAATAACGGCGATTTCGCTTTCTAAATGAAGTCTATGTTCTTCTTTTGTTTTTGCATCGGCTTCTGCGATTTCACTATATGCTTGTAACTTTTTAAATTGGTTTTGATTCATACGGATTAAGATTGTTAACAGAAATCCAATAAACAAATAAATGATAACAAAAGAAGTAATTTTTTCACTAGCAAATTCAGGTTTAGGGAAGAGATAAATTAAACCAAGCGTTATAAACCCTAGACTATAGCCAATACTAAATATTTTGGTATTAAATTGAACAGCAGAAAAGATAGCAAAGAAAAAAATTGAAAGAGCAGTGGATAATTCCCCACCATAAATCATGACTAAACCAATATTAAAGACATTCATAATGATCACGATCAAATAGGGGAAGACATACTCTTTTTGATAACGATTACTGACTATATATAACAATGGATAAAAAATAATTTGAAAGCTATAAAAAAAGATAATCCAAAAATCTGGTTTTAAAGATAATGTGCCGAGTAAACCTAAAATTGTTGAAGCTAAATAAGTAAAAAGCATCAGCTTATTTTTATTTTTCAAGTCCATTAATTGTAATTGCTCAATCATATTGCACTAAAGACCTCCTGTTTAATTTATTATTTTAAAATAGTAATTAAGTGGAATGTTTATCTTTAAACTAGTTATTAGAATTGATTATAGTTATTTTAACTGGAAGTAGTAAAGTATTATTTTCAATTTTTACCGATGTTAGTTAGAACTACCTACGTAATCAATTTTGAAATTGTAAAAAAATTTTCAAATAGAGGGAAAATGTTATGTCAAGTATTTCTCGTTCAATAAATAAATTTTCTGTGAAATTAATTAATTTAATATTAAACAGTTTAATGTTAAAATAAATTGCAGGTCACAAAAGTTTCACAATTATTGGAGGTGTTTATGTGGGGAGAAAGCAGGATAAAGTCTAATATAACGCGGTTTTAGAGGATAAATGGTCAACTGCGAATTCGCTTGCAGAAATGTGAAAAGTAAGCTACCGCAGATTTAATAAAAAGAAAGTAGTAGCTTTTTAGAGGCAATCTGTGTACAAGAATTCCTCAGCATTTGTTCTTTTAAACAATGAAGCCGATCATTCTTTTTATGAAGTAGTTCTTACTTGAACCATGTGCATAAGCTTAGGCTAATGGACAAGTTAAGTAATGTAAATATACAACAAAATAAATCATGGCATATGTGCCAATTTGTAGCTAAATGGCGAATTTTGGCGTTTTATGTAAAACAAAGTCGTTTATATAAAAGGAGAAAAAGGGAAATGAGTGCTAATAAGAAAAGGTTTCACTTTGCATGGCTAGTATTACTAGGTTTATGTATTTCAGTTGGTTTAGCTAAGTCGGGATTAAACAGTTCGGCAGGACTATTCCTATCACCCGTATCTGAAGACATTGGTGTAGGTCTTGGAAATTTAACGTTATATCTAAGTATTTCATCTATCGTTACAATGGTATTTTTACCGATTGGTGGGAGATTAATGGCGAAGTATGATACCCGTATTTTACTTAGCGTTGCTATTATTTTACAAGCGGGTGCCTTTGCTTTATTCGGTATGATGAACTCTGTATGGGGATGGTATATCCTTGCAATGCCATTAGCTATTGGTGGCGTATTAATTACAGTATTAGCAGGACCTGTATTAGTCAATCAATGGTTTAAACAGCGCAGTGGACTAGCTTTAGGTATTATTACTGCTTCTGGAGGTTTGATCGGAGCGTTTACACAACCTTTAATTGGTAACTTAATTGCCACTCAAGGTTGGCGAAGTGCTTATATTATTGTAGGTGTAGCAGCGATTATTATTATCGTACCAACAATTATTTTATTTTTAAGAAAATCACCACAAGAAAAAGGATTATTACCTTATGGTGCAGCGGACAATAACAATGTAGAGAAGAAAGTAGAAACAGATACTAGCAATACCGGAATCTCGTTTGCAGATGCTAAAAAGTCTTTATCATTTTTATTGTTAATTTTGTTCTTCTTTATTATTACGTCAATAGCAAGTTTTTCAATCCATATTCCAACGTATCTTGTAAATCAAGGATTTAGTGTGAAGTTTACTGGTAATGTGATGGCTGCTTTAATGGTTGGTGTATTGTTAGGGTCAATTATTTTCGGGTATTTAATTGATAAAATTGGTGCTAAAAATACAACCGTTATCGCCATGTCGATTGGCTTAGTGTCTATGATTTTATTGCTCTTCTTTGTTGAAAGTACAATTGCAATCGTTGTAGCTGTTGGCCTTTTCGGATTTGTCACAGCTTGTATAGGAACATTAGCGCCTGCTATTACTTCTGCCTTATTTGGTAATAAAAATTACAGTCAAATCTATTCGACCGTTTCAATTGGCTTGGCAGTAGCGGGTATTATTGCACTTCCAGCCTATGGTTATATTTTTGATTTCACAGGAAGCTACACAGCTGTTTTATACATTATTGTAATCATGTTAATCATTAATATTGTTTCTGTCTTAGTTGCTTTCCGCAATAAAGAAAAAATGGTGCAAAACGGACTGTGGAAATAAGATATTAATTGGCAAACTAAAAACTACGCCTAACTTGCTAGACAAGTCATGGTGTAGTTTTTGTTTTCAGGATAATTGTTTGAGTGACTGGCACCCAGTTAAATAATTTTTACATAAAAGTCTTTGCCGTTTATAATGTCAGTTAATTCAATGTTGTAATGCGTTTTATAGTAATCATAAATATTGCGTGCTAAACCGGAGTGTCCATTTAAATAAGTTCCCTTTTTAACTTCTTTCCGTGGATTGTGAAAATCAAAATATAAGCGCGAATCGTGGCACATTGAATTTAAAATGGCTTTAAATTCCTGTTCCTCAATATGAATTCCTCGCGTATATTGGCACTCTCGGCGATACGTATCGTGTGAGACATTCACAGGTGAAGACTCAAGGGTCATTTCGATTTTTCTATTCAAATGACAACAGCTCCTTTCAAGATTCATTACTATTCTCTCTATTATAAAATTGTCAGAAAATTATATCAATATTTATCTATAGTAAAGAATTAAGAAATGTAACTTGTAGGGGAGGGATAGGGTAATTTACCAATCTTGCTGTTGCATTTCCTCTGCAATTACTTGAAGATCATAGGAATTGATGGTTAGAAGCGTATAGTCGTGGGTTTCCATATATTTTTCTGCCAACCGCTTGATATACTTCGGAGAGCCCTCGTTTTCTTCATCATAAACAAGCAACAAACCGTCCGAATTTTGAATAATAAACTTGTCTTTCTCTGTAAACTGCCAAGGAGCCTCATACGGCTTTTTTGTCACACTCGTTACAAAGTCTGCTTGCGCTACTAGTGATAAATACTTTTCTTGTTTCATTTCTTGCCAATTTTTTTCTTGCTCTAAAAAGGGTGTGATAACTGCATATTTTAAGTCAGGAAATTCCTCTTTTAATGTTAAGACAACCTCCACGCTCCATGTTTCAACACCTTGCTGCCCGCTAATAATGACCCATTCTAAACCTTCATCTATTAGATTTCTTAAGCGATTTTCTAAAGCTTTTTTGATAATAGGGATACCAGGATGTTTATCATTAAAAATGCC
This sequence comes from Lysinibacillus sp. FSL K6-3209, assembly GCF_037976175.1. NCBI lineage: Bacteria > Bacillati > Bacillota > Bacilli > Caryophanales > Bacillaceae > Lysinibacillus > Lysinibacillus sp. FSL K6-3209. The sequence goes on from NZ_CP150264.1 coordinate 306,201, forward strand.
TAGTTCATGTGGTTTGTAGCCTGTTATAATCATTCGCTGAAGCACTAAAACGCCCCCTAAGCTGTTTGTATGTATCAAGTATACAGCAGGGGACGGATGAACACGAATGACAAATCCAGTTGGTATCAATGTAATGTTTTCTTATATTTATTTTACGGTTGTTCCCAAGAAAATAATGACGCTTAAAATGCAAAAATTGTTAAGACTACAGTTGCTGTTGCGCAAATGCCAAGAAACCACCAAGTGTCTGAGAAATCCTCTTTCGTTTCACTATTCATAGGATTTACTTCCTTTCTGTTTAATGCGTCCATTCCAAGACCAATTTGTCCATATACGGAGCAGCGCTTCAAATGGACCCCGTTTAAATTTCTTTAAATAAACAATGCTTAAAATGCATTGCAAGCTATATACTGCAATTCCCAAAATAACGCCGCCAAACACGCCCAATTTGCCAAATAAGCCGAGTCCATAACCGTAAAACACGGTCGTACAAATCACCGTTTGTAATAAATAATTGGTTAGCGATAATTTCCCCACGCTTTCAAAAGCGGTAGACAGACGTTGAATAGGTCGAGAATGAAATAGTAGAGCAGCCAAACAAATATAACCAACAGCTAACACCATTGAGCCACCTACAAGCAACATAGTAGAAAATGGGCTATCTATAAAACTAATACTTTTACAAGTAATGCCTATTGGTACAAATAATGAGCCAAGGATATACCATTTCTTTTCATCTTGCATATGTTCAAAAGCATGATTTTTCGCTAGCCCCATGCCTAAAAGAAATAATGGTGCAAAAAATAATGGCGCAAAAATGATTATGAAATAGATCATAAGTGGGTCATCTACGTCAGGAGGCATGACGTTTAATCGAAAGTCGTAAATTTCTTGATAGCTACCATTCGCATAGGTGGTATTTGCTTTATCAATATATACGGCCATTTTTTTTTCTTCTTTTTCTGTTGTTTCGTCTGAACCATATGTTAAAGCGGTTGCCAATACAAATAATACGCTAGCCCAAATAAATAATGTTTTTGGTTTGCGATTTATGAATGGAATTAAAAATAATGTCATAATTCCATAAAACAGTAAAATGTCACCTTCCCATAAAAACGTAGAATGAATAAATCCAAGTGTGATTAATCCCGTTGCCCTACGTAAAATGGACCAGCGACTTTTCCCTTTTTTATTACGGATTGACTGTATAAATTTAATAAGAGAAAAACCGAACAGCATTGTAAATATGGGCATAAAAGAACCTTCGATAAAAATTTTTACAAAATATAACGCCCCTGTATCGAGAGTCGATAGATGTTCTAGTTTTTCTTTTCCATAAATGCCGAACTGAAAAATAAGCAAGTTGGCCATTAAAATACCAAATAAACTAAATCCACGCATTGCATCGATGAAGCGTACACGATTTGCTATCATTGCCTTTTAACTCCTTTATTGGTTAACTTATATATAGTGTAGTTGGTAAAGCTTATAGTGAAATAACGACTACCTTAAAGTAATCTTAAAAGTAGGTGACAGGGTGCAAGAAGCGGCGATATTTGTGTTAGAGGATGAACGTGCGATTGCGGAAATGATCGAAATTATTTTAAGAAAAGAAGGTTTTGAAAACATTACGTTATGCACGACGATAGAAGATGGAAAAAAGGCGATTGAGCATAATGTTTTTGATTTTTATTTATTAGATATCATGCTACCAGACGGTAGTGGGCTTGATTTGGCGGAAGTTATTCGAAAGCAAAGTGATGCACCGCTATTTTTTTTAACAGCCAAGAGCAGTGATGCAGATAAACTTCGAGGGTTTATGAATGGCGCAGACGATTATATTACGAAACCGTTTAATCCGCTTGAGCTAGTAGCAAGGGTAAAAGTCCAATTTACTCGATATATGAAGCAAAAGAATGTATCTGGAAGTCACGTTTACACATGTAGCCGTTTTACTTTTGATATAGATGCAGCAGAAATAACTGTAGACGGAAAAAAAGAATTGATTAGTGGTCGTTTATTTTACTTATTGAAGTATTTATGTGAAAACGAGGGGCAAGTATTATCGAAAGAACAAATTTATGAACGTGTGTGGGGCGATTTTTTATTTGACGATAATACGGTAATGGTTCATATTCGCAAGTTACGTGAAAAAATAGAAAGGAATCCTGGTAAACCAACTTGCATTATTACGGTAAGAGGGATTGGCTATAAATTAGTTGGAGATGATCAAGTATGAAGCCGGCAGGGAAATTATCACTGCGTTTTGTATCCTACTTTATCATATTTTATTTACTTATCATTTTGGGCTTCATTATTAGTTTAGTGGTTTTTGGACTTTTTATAAATGAACGAGTCGGTGATAACATCCATACGATGAGTTCTTTTGAAATTGAAGATAATGCAATTGTGAAAAATGGTAAATCCGTAAAAATAGCCGATTTCTTAGAAAAACGCGCAGAGGAAAATGTAGGGCAGTTATATTTATTGAACAATGCCATGGAAATTGTCGATTATACAGGGGATAGTTGTGAGCTGTGTAGCATGACGGACCGTGAAATTATGGCGCTTAAACGTCCAGGCATGCATACGTGGGAAATACCCAAATACTATTTGTTGTTTTTACCTACATCGCCTCTGCAGCCTATGTTCAATGAGGTCTTGCAGGTGATTCGTGAAAAGAAAGAATTCCCTTCGGAGCTACTCGAACGCTTACAAGCTAATCAGATTGCGATTGAAATTTATAATGAGCGTTGGAATCGTGTAAAGGTAATCGGGGAGCATTATAAGAAATTGCATAAGCCGCAGTTGCTAGATGAAAAATATGATATTTTTGAGCAAGCCGAGCTTAGGCAAAGTACGTCATTAGAAGATGGTTCAACGCTAATAGTACGTATGCCAAACCCCTCCTATAAGCCATTTGAAGAGCCTTTTAATAAAGCAATGATTTTATTTGTGTCCATATTTTTTGGCGGGCATAGTATTTTGTTGGTAGGAATTATTTTGTTATCCATGAGCATTTCACGTCAATTTGTACGGCCCCTTGTATATGTAATCTCTCGTATTGAACGACTAACGCAGTTCGATTATCGGGAAGTAAGTGATAATAAAATCCATCATCAAAAGACGGGGAAATTGAAAAGGAAATTTAAATTATTCCAACCTGTTGATGAATCGCTTAATCATTTATCTGAACGCCTTGCTTCAAATGAAAGACAAATCCAGCAATCAGAGCAACTACGCGAGGAATGGATAACGGGTTTATCGCATGATTTAAAGACACCATTGAGCTCGATTTATGGGTATTCCACGATGCTTGCTTCCGAAGAGTATGAATGGACGAAAGAAGAGATGCGAATATTCGCGAATACAATGCGTGAAAAAGCAACCTATATGGACTTACTTATACAAGATTTAACGTATTCTTATCAACTAAAGAATAAAGCAATCCAGCTCGAGAAAGTATCATTAGCACTTGCCACATGGTTACCCCAATTTGCAGATGAACAAGTATCAATCAAAGTATATGGGGACGTTATGCTTGAAGCCGATGAGCTTTTATTAAAGCGCATATTAGATAATTTAATTACCAATGCTAAAAAATACACACCTGAAGGTACGAAGGTTCTTGTAGAGGCTCAAAATATAGACAAAGGCATTAAGTTAACGATTACAGACCAAGGACCAGGTATTCCACAAGATGAATTAGACAATCTTTTTGAACGCTATTATCGTGGTACAAATACAACAGATGATGCAACGGGCACAGGTCTTGGCTTAGCCATTACAAAACAACTGATTGATTTGCATAATGCAACAATATGCGTACATTCTGATAACAATGGTACTGTCTTTGAATTGAAATTTCTTGAAAAATAAAAAATTGCCCTTATGATAATCAATGTTTAATCATACAGAAGTTTTTTAATTATCAGGGGTGGGACTATTCATTAGATGATGACACCAACAAAATATGAATGCAGAAGATTACTCGTTTTGGGAGTAATCTTTTTTTATGTAAATAGAAAGTTTGATGCCATTCACAAAGTTGTCAATGTCGTTTTTTTATAGTGGAAAACCCCTATATTTCTAAAAAGTTGGGTTGCTTATACTGGTGGCATAGAAGAAAAAGGAGATGCAATTTTATGAGGAATCAAAGGGTTGATTCGTATGGTAAATAAACAACAAAATCGTATTGCATATAAATCCCAAGAGAAAAAGTTAATACTTATTAGTTTTATAGTTGCTGGGATAATGTTGATGTCTATTATAGGGAGAATATTTAGTAGCTAGGAGATGTATAAATATGAATGATTCAGCTGTATTTTGGAGCCGTGCCTTAACCGAATTAACATTATCTTTCCATATTATTTATGCAACAATTGGTGTTGGTATACCGCTGATGATTATGATCGCTCAATGGGTTGGGATTAAAAATAAAGATGAGCATTATTTATTACTCGCTCGACGTTGGGCACGGGGATTTGTTATTACAGTAGCAATTGGCGTTGTGACAGGAACTGCAATTGGCTTGCAACTTTCTTTATTATGGCCAAACTTTATGGAATTAGCTGGTCAAATTATCGCTCTACCACTATTTATGGAAACGTTCGCGTTTTTCGTTGAAGCCATTTTTTTAGGGTTGTATTTGTATACATGGGATCGCTTCAAAAATCCGAAGAGACATTTACTATTATTAGTACCAGTAGCCATTGGTGCTTCTATGTCAGCAGTATTTATTACAATCGTGAATGCCTTTATGAATGCACCGCAAGGATTTGATATTGTGGATGGGGAACTGATTAATATTCAGCCCGTACTAGCCATGTTTAATCCGGCAATGCCGACAAAGGTAGCGCACGTTTTAGTAACATCTTATATGACGGCAGCTTTTTTATTAGCTTCCATTGCTGCCTATCGCATGCTACGAGGGTCTGCGCACGTATATCATAAAAAAGCGCTGTATTTACTAATGAAATTAGGGTTAGTCTTTTCACTGGCAGCACTTGTAGTAGGAGACTTTTCAGGCAAATATTTAGCGGAATATCAACCTGAAAAATTAGCAGCAGCAGAATGGCATTTTGAAACGGAAGAAGACGCTTCCCTTGTTTTATTTGGTGTATTGGATGGAGAAGACATAAAATACGCTATTAAAATACCTTATGCTTTAAGTGTATTAGCGCATAATAATCCGTTTGCAGAAGTGACAGGGCTTGATCAATTTCCGAAAGATGAACAGCCACCACTCTATATTCACTATTTATTCGATGTAATGGTGATGATTGGCACGTTATTAATTGTAGTGGCAGCTGTTTATGTTCTTGGTAAATGGCGAAATTGGCAATTTGTTTCGTCTAAACTATTTAAAAGAGTAATTGTTGCAGGTGGTCCACTTGCACTTATTGCAATAGAAGCGGGCTGGTGGTTAGCAGAAGTAGGGCGACAACCATGGATTTTAAGAGGGTATATGAAAACATCGGAAGGTGCGACTACGAGTGGGCAAGTAGATACGATGTTAATTCTATTTGCGGGCTTATATATCGTTTTAGCAATTGGTAGTATCATAGCGCTTATTCGGATGTTCCGTGACAATCCAATTGAACGTGAACTTGCAGAACATAAATTAGTTGAAGGTTGTGAAGAACCATGAGCTTAGAAGTTTTGGGCATCTCTGTACTATGGTTATTTCTCTTTGGTTATGTCATCGTTGCATCTATTGACTTTGGGGCAGGCTTTTTTAACGCCTATAGTGTCATGATTGGGAAAGATCATATTTTATCACAAGTGATAAAACGCTATTTATCACCAGTGTGGGAAATTACAAATGTTTTCTTAGTTTTTTTCTTTGTAGGTATTGTTGGTTTCTTTCCGCAATCAGCTTACTATTATGGAACAATTTTGCTAGTACCCGTAAGTATTTCTCTAATTTTAATTGCAATTCGGGGCAGTTATTATGCATTTGAATCTTATAGTGCAAAAAGTGGACACATTGGCTATAAGCTAATGTACGGTGTCACTGGTTTATTTATCCCAGCATCACTTTCCATTGTATTAACGATTTCCGAGGGTGGATTCGTAACAATGGTAAAGGATCAGCCTCATTTGGAAATTGCGAAACTTTTTACTAGTCCATTAACTTGGTCAATCGTGTTGTTAAGTGTTGTAGCGGTTCTGTATATTTCCGCAGTATTTTTAACTTGGTACGGTAAAAGAGCGAACGATGAACACGCTTCCGATTTAATGAGAAAATATGCACTTGGCTGGTCAATTCCACTTGTTGCAAGTGTTATCGGGATTATGGTGGAATTAAAGGGACACAATCCTGCGCATTATGAAAATATGCTGAATTTATGGTGGCTATTCGCCATGTCAGGTGCTCTTTTTATCATGACTCTAATTCTTTTAGGTGCTAAGAAAAAATATGGGCTGGCCGTTATATTATTGGTCGTGCAGTTTGGCTTCGCCTTTTTCGGCTATGGTATTTCTCATTATCCTTACTTGTTGTACCCATATTTATCGGTTCATGATAGTTTTACAAATGAATCGATGGCGATAGCATTGGTCATTGCCTTTATTGGTGGTCTTGTTTTACTCATACCTTCACTTTATTTAGTGATGAAATGGTTTGTATTTGATCGTGATTATGCTTGTGGTAAACGGAATCACCACGTATAGGAGGTTTTACAGTGAATCAATTTATTATTTTTTATGCACCGTTTCTAGTGGTTGCTTTAAGTATTATAATTGGCTTCTGGGTAGGCCCGAAAGACCGTAAAGTAAATCGTTAAAATTGTTTGGGTGACTGGCACCACTAAAACCCCCGATTAGCATGCTAATCGGGGGTTTTGATTATCTTTTACATTGCTCTGATGGTTGTTGCATTTTTACATAGCGCCATAAACTATTGGCAATATCGCGTGCTTCAGCAGCATGTTCCGTTCCAACGAATGCTTTTCTGAAAGGAGTGAGCAATGATTCGATAATAAAGAGTTTTGGTTTTTGTTGCTGCAATTCCTCTAAAAGAAATGTTGCATATTCAAAACCTTCAAGCGTGTCATGCTCTGACAGCCCTTTAGTAAAGCCTGCTAATTGGTCAATGACGACATCTTTACTTACTTGTTGATAATTAATTACGTTTTGTATCGCGTTAAACATTTCAGCGCTTATAAGGACTTCATTGGATTCAAGCATGGTAGGTATAATGACACTTATATTGCGCAATGCTACCCGTACAATGGCTTCGCGATTTATATATTTGTAGTCCGCTATTAGGACTGCACGTAAGGACAGGTTCACCATCCCCAATGTTTGTACGGCACATTCATAGCTCATCGGTCTAATTTCTTCACCAAAAACCTGTACAAGTCGATTGGCAAGCCACTCTAATTCTTGTAAGTGATAATTCAAAAGGATTTTTTTAAGTTCACTATCCCGTGAATGGAAAATCGACTCGAAAATTTGTACGAGGTTATGCTCGCGATTGACATGCATCAACACAGCCACTTGCTGTGTTAATATTTCTAAATCAGTGGGATCCTTTCCATAAAGAAGCTCGTGTCGACGATTACTAGCCTCCTCGCGCCCCTCATCCAATATGGCAATCAAACATTCATTTTTAGAAACAAAATGATTATAAAAAGTGCCCTTTGAAACTTTGGCCGCACTAATAATATCGTTAATGGACGTATCTAAAAATCCTTTTTCTATAAAAAGTTCCCGAGCTGCAGTAATTATTTGTCTTTTTCTTTTATTCATGACCTCACCTTTTTAAAGTTATTATACTAGTATTCTACAATGTAAACGCTGTTATATCAACGTTTTGAAATTTTTTAATCTTAATTCTTGAAAAAAGTAGACTGCGAGTATAAAATAAGTTTTATCGTAAACAACAAGAGAGAATAGAGGGATATAAATGAATAATGACTTAACAATGAAAAAGCCCCCTTATGGCATGATTGCTATTTTGTTCGTGGGTGCTTTTGTTGCTTTTCTTAACAACACATTGTTAAATGTTGCGTTGCCAACAATCATGAAAGATTTTGGTATTACGTATGCAAAGGTACAATGGCTTGCAACTGGATATATGCTGGTCAGCGGTATTTTAGTACCTGCATCAGCATTCTTTGTGACGCGCTTTAAAAATAGACATTTATTTATTACGGCGATGTCTATCTTTACGATAGGTACAATTATGGCTGGCTTTGCTCCAAACTTTGGCATGTTACTTGCAGGTCGTATGGTGCAAGCGGCAGGGGCTGCTAGTATGTCACCATTATTAATGAACGTCATGCTAACTAGCTTCCCAAAAGAAAAACGTGGAGCGGCAATGGGTATTTTCGGTTTAGTTATGATTGCTGCACCAGCAATAGGTCCGACATTATCTGGTTATATCGTTGAACATCATGATTGGCGTATGTTGTTCCAAATGATTATACCATTTGCCATTATTAGTCTACTATTTGGTATTTGGAAATTAGACAATGTCATGGAAACACGTGAAGTACACTTAGATGTTCCTTCTGTATTATTATCGACAGTAGCGTTTGGTGGAATTTTATACGGTTTCAGTACGGCAGGTGACAAAGGATGGTCGAGTCCTTGGGTATACGGTACGATTGTAGTTGGCTTTGTTGCTTTAATTATTTTTATCTTTAAGCAATTACGTATGGAACAGCCTTTACTAGAATTACGTATTTACAAATATCCTATGTTTGCATTAAGTTCTGCGATTTCCGTAATCGTTTCAATGGCGATGTTCTCGGGGATGATTTTAACACCTGCGTATGTACAATCAATTCGTGGGATTGAACCATTCGAAGCAGGTTTAATGATGCTTCCTGGTGCCCTTGCAATGGGGATTATGTCTCCGATTACTGGTAAACTTTTCGATAAATTTGGACCGCGTATATTAGCGATAATCGGTCTAACAATAACAACAATGGCTACTTTCGGCTTAACAAAATTAGCGATGGATTCTAGTTATACATTTATCGTATCGATGTATACAATTCGGATGTTTGGTATGTCGATGGTTATGATGCCAATTATGACAAATGGTTTAAACCAATTACCACAGATGATGAATCCACATGGTACAGCTATTAATAATACTTTGCAACAAGTAGCTGGAGCTATTGGTAGTGCGGTATTAGTTACATTTATGAATAACCGTACAAAATCAACAGCAGAAGATTTAATTGCAGAGGCTAAAGCACATGCAGCTCAATCTGGTGCTGCACCAACAGCGGAGCAAATGCAACAAATGAAAGAGCAAATTATGCAAACAGCTTTACTAGACGGCATTACACATTCTTTCTTAATCGCTGCTTTTGTGACGGTTCTAGCACTAATACTAGCGTTCTTCTTAAAACGTGTAAAAGTTGAAAGTGCGGCAGCTACAATGGATTTAAAAAAACCAACAAATTCATAAGATAGACAAAGAAATCCCACCGCTCAAACTGTCGGTGGGATTTTTATTATTTTGTATTGTTAAATGCTAAATTGTTTGAGTGCCTGTCACCATTTAATGACCTTTTTTAAAGAGTGCTCCTGGCCAGAATGCATATTTGCCAAGCACCGTAGTAATGGCTGGTACAAGTAAAGGTCGTACGATAAACGTATCCAGTAATATACCAATAGCCGTTACAACACCGAATTGTACAAGGACTTGAATTGGTAATGTAGCAAGCACTGCGAACGTACCTGCTAAAATGAGTCCAGCAGATGTAATAACACTACCTGTATGCACAACGCCTTCCTCTACTGCTGTTAAATGGTCCTTCGTTTTTCGTTTCTTCCAAATCTCTGAAATCATGAAAATATTATAATCCTCACCAAGTGCCACTAAAAATACAAAGGCATATAGCGGGATAGAGCCTGAAATTGCCTCTGCACCCATGACATGATGCAAAATAAGCCAGCCAGCGCCAAGCGCACCAAAGTAAGAAATAATTACTGTAGCAAGCAGATAAACAGTTGCTGTTACTGAACGTAAATAAACAAATAATAATAATGCGATTAAAGCAATCATTGTCGGCATGATAACAGATTCATCGCGCTCGGTAATTTGCTTTGTATCATATTGGCTTGCTGTTTCGCCACCAAGCCATACGTGTGAGTCAGCATCTTTTAAACCAGAATCTTTAAGAAGCTTAACAACTTCAGCCTTTAATTCAGGGATATGCTCTAAAGACTCTTGTGCATATGGATTGGCATTCAATGATAATTCATACAATTGTATCGAATTATTTTTCGTACCAATTTGTACATCAGACACATTATCGATATATGGAATTTTTGTAAGCTGTTGTTGTAAATTAACATCCGAGCCTTGCGTATCAATTACTAGCTGAACAGGTGCCAGTTCGCCAGGTGAAAAATTCTCTTCTATTAAAGTAAAGCCTTCACGTGATGGCATATCTTCTGGGAAAGAAGATAATAAGTCGAAAGTATATTGAATGCGTGGTACAAAGGCCGCTAAGCCACCAAGGAGCAAGACAGTGACTGCAATAACAATCCATGGCTTATGCGTTACAAAATGTCCAATTTTATGACTCACTTTATGGGAAGGTTTATGCTGTTTTTTGCCCTTTGCTTTTGCCATTTCTTCTGTACGTGGCGTGAATGGGAAAAAGGCTACTCGCCCTATAACGACAAGAATTGCTGGCAAAACAACTAGTGCAGCAATGCCCATTATCAATACGCCAAAGCTAAATGGCACTGCGAAGCGTTGGAAGGAGCCATAATGGGCAAGACTAAGTGTAGCTAAACCAATAACAACGGTAAGGGCACTCATCATAATAGCGCCACCCGATTCTTTCACAGCGAGCTTCATCGCTGTCGCTTTATCTTCAACGTCAAGTAAAATTTCACGGTATTTTGAAATTAAAAATAAGCAATAGTCCGTACCAGCACCAAATAATAAAACCGTCATGATGGATACAGCTTGTGAATCTTTGTCAATCCATCCTTGCTCTGCAAAGAAACCGAGTGTTGGACTAATAACACCATAGGCAAGCCCTACAACAATTAAAGGAATAATGGCAAGTAATGGCGAACGATAAATTAGAATTAATAACACTAATACAAGCAGGACAGTTGCTATCATTAGTTTTACATCAGCTTGTGAAAATAAGCTAACAGCATCCGTTGCAATACCGACTGGTCCAGAATAGCGAACATGTAGTGCGTCGCTTGATAAATCTTGATCCAGTTGAACATTGTTTGAATCCATTGTTTTTGATAATGTATCTAGACTTTCTTGTAAAACATCTGTGGCAACATCTTTTTCAAAGAAAACAGGTGTGACAATTGTAGAACCGTTGTCAGATGCAGATGCTGATAAAGCCTGTGGTGGCATTTTATCGTATGGTGGAACTAATGTTTGATGCTCTAAAGGGTTGCGATTTAGCTCTGCATAAACCTTTTGGATAGCTCCAAAATCAGCTGGTGTTAGGCCGCTTTCTCTATGCCAAACGAGTAATAAAGGTGTACCTGCATCATTTGGGAATTCTTCAGCAATAATGGCTGCTGCTTGCTCGGACATTTCGGTGTCAGGCAAGTTTTTACCCGTTTCACTTTCGATGCTATTAATTTGCGGCCAAGCAAACGAAAGGACGAGAACAAGTAATACCCAGCATCCAAGTGCAAGAAAACGCCCTTTTTTACTGGATACCATTGAGCCCCATTGCTCAAGTGGATGTTTTTTCATTGGAAAACCTCCGTTTCATGTAATGTACACTAATTATATATACTAGAAGGTTAATTAATCAATACAGAAGTATTGATATGTTATAATATGTTTAGTACTACACATTATAAGGAGGCGATCTTGTTGAAACAATCACCGCGTGTTCTAGGAAGACCTCGCCATGATGACAAGGCTAAACCTACAAAAGATATTGTCTTAGAAACAGCGACAATGCTGTTTATTAAGGATGGCTACAAAAACGTGTCCATGGATGATGTTGCCAAAGCCTGTAATGTTACAAAAGCCACTATCTATTACTACTACCCAACTAAAGGGGATTTATATACATCGGCCTTAGTTGAAATGATGCATAGAATTAGACATCATATTGAACGAATTTTAGAGCAACCGATTCCTTTTAAAGACCGATTAGAGCAACTCATTGAAGTCCATTTATCAGCAACTGTTGATATTGATATGAAGAACTTTATGCGAGAGGCGACCATCAATTTATCACAAACACAATTGAAAGAAGTACATGCTGCAGAAAATGAGATGTATAAAACGATTGAGCGAGCGATGCAAAGTGAAATGGACAAAGGGACAATTCGCAAAGGAAATGCAGAATTTTTTGCCCATACGTTTATGGCGCTAATGTCAGTGGGCTACTTTAAAGATGGTGAAGGAAAAAGGCTTTTTGACACAGTATCTTTGGCGTCAAAAGAAATTATTACTTTCTTTTGGTTATCCATCGAAAAGTGAGAAAAATTGTAGCTAATAACATAATTTATGGCATTTGAGTTGTTAAATTGCATGAGTAAAATTGATTTTTCTTCCAAAAAAAGAAGAAAAAGAGTGCAGACCGCTAAAATTAGTTTACGATTAAACTATTTTTCAAAGATTGTGCCATAGTTGATTGAAATAATGCGCAAACAGTCTTATAATGGATGTTGTAATGTCACCAAGATAAGATAAGGATGGAATTGTGATGCGCTTTGTGCAAAATGGAGAATATGTAACAAATCATGAAATTCGCTTTCCAGCCCTTGTGACTGGTGAATGTAAGATACCCGCTGTAACGACTGTTAAGAAGATCGCTTAATGGTCTTTTTTACATGGAGGCAATATAAAAAATAGTATTAGTGACGGCAAAGGAGAGTTCAAAATGTCAGAAACGAATAACCAAGCACAGTCTGAACAATTAACTGTGAGTCAAGAACAATTAGATGTACTAGACCAACTATTAAAGCCTGAGGTGCAAGAATCTCTAACAACTTTAGTTGAACAATTACCAAAGCTAACTGAAATGATGACGTTATTAACTAAATCATATGAGTTTGCACAAGCAGTTGCAACAGACGACGTATTAAAAAGCGATACTGTTGGTGCTGTAACAGAAATGGCTGGACCAGTAGTAGGATCAGCTAAACAACTTGCAGCAACAGCTATTGAGGCAAAAGATCGCGCTTCTGAAAGCCAAGAAGTCATCGGTTTATTTGGTCTTGTGAAAATGATAAAAGACCCACAAGTTCAAAATGTTTTCCGTTTTGTTAATGCATTTTTACAAGTTAACGCTGAACGTAAATCAAAATAAAGTTCGAGATATATTCAATTCGTAAGGACGGAGGATTAATTAATCATGTCAAAAGAAATCGTCATCTTAGGTGCTGGTTACGCAGGTGTATTAACTGCATTAACAGCACGTAAGTATTTATCAGCTGATGAAGCTAAAATTACAGTAGTAAACCAATTCCCAACGCACCAAATCATCACTGAACTTCACCGTTTAGCTGGTGGTACTATTGCAGAAGGTGCAGTAGCGCTACCGCTTAAAAAAATCTTTAAAGGTTTAGATATTGATTTACAAATCGCTAAAGTAACGAAATTTAATGTAGATACTAAAAAGGTTGACCTAGATACTGGTTACACTTTATCTTACGATACATTAGTTGTTTCTTTAGGTAGCCAAACTGGTTTCTTCGGTATCCCAGGATTAGAAGAAAATTCAATGGTACTTAAATCTGTTAACGATGCAAACAAAATTAACCGTCACATTGAAGATCGTATTAAAGCATATGCACAATCTAAAGACGAAGCAGATGCAACAATCGTTATCGGCGGTGGCGGTTTAACAGGTGTTGAGCTTGTTGGTGAAATCGTGGACAACTTCCCAAAAATCGCTGCACAACACGGTGTAAACTTTGCTGATCTTAAAATTAAGCTAGTTGAAGCTGGTCCTAAAATCTTACCAGTACTTCCAGATGTACTAATTGAACGTGCAACGGAAAGCTTAACAAAACGTGGTGTAGAATTTATCACAGGTACGCCAGTAACAGGCGTTGATGGTAACGTTATTTCACTTAAAGATCGTGAGTCAATCGTTGCTAATACATTCATCTGGACTGGTGGTGTAGCTGCACTTCCAATCGTTGCTGAATCAGGCCTTGCAGCTGACCGTGGCAAAGCAACAATCAACGAATTCCTACAATCTACATCACACGAAGATGTATTTGTAATCGGAGATGCTTCTGTGGCATTACCAGCTGACGGCGGACGTCCACTTTATGCGCCAACTGCACAAGTTGCTTGGCAAATGGGTGAATGTGCAGGATACAATTTATTTGCACAATACAAAAACCAAGAGATGAAAACATTCTCTGCAGTTAACTCTGGTACACTTGCCAGCCTAGGACGTAAAGATGCAGTTGCAACAATTGGAGCTAGCAACACACAACTTAAAGGTCTACCTGCAACACTTATGAAAGAAGCGTCTAACATTCGCTATCTGACACACATTAAAGCATTATTCGGCTTAGCATATTAATTTTTAATCATAACTAAATAAAATGCCCCGTGGATGTTAATGTGAAAACTAACATTTAACGGGGTGTTTTAGTTTTGTGCAGTCATTTTCTAGTGTTTATTTCACTAATAGAAAGTACAGTAATTATTGTGAACTATTTAATTGTAGCGTATGCTAAAAGTATCCAACAATTCGTGTAGGGAGTGAGGAATATATGGGCCGCGATCGTAAGTTTAGTACGCTCGATTTATTCTTGGAATCGAAAAAATTGGTATTAGCTGTTGGCTATGAAGGATTTACGATTGCTCGACTAGCTGAATCATTAGAAGTTTCAAGAGCTGCCATTTATAAATACTATACAAATAAAGATGAACTACTGATGGATTTTATGTTACATGAGATGGATAAAAGTGTAAAAGATTTATTATCAATTCCTGCGGAGTTATCTTATCTTGACCAATTAGACGAGTTATTGCATAGTATTTTTCGTTCAAAGGATTTACATTTACTATTAGGTATTGCTGAAATTATTCCAACAACTAATAAACCTCACATGCAAGAAAAAAAAGAAAAGCTGTCAGCGATGCATTTTAATATGTATGGACCTTTAATGCGTATCGTCCAACAAGGAAAAAAAGAAGGGTTTGTGGATGATGATATTCCTAATGATCTTGTCCTTGGATTTATTTTTCAGAGTATTAATATTCCAAATCATAGTCAAATGGATGAAGTACAGTTTTTTAACTTTACGAAACTATTAATTTTAAACGGTGTGAGAGGTAAAAATAAGTGACACATGTGTAACTAATGAGTATAATACTAGTTGCGTATGTGTACTTTTTTATTTAAAAGTGACACATGTGTAACTTATAAAAATACTAGGAGGAAACAATCGATGTTTTTAGCTTTAAAAGAAATTAAACATGCAAAGTTACGCTACTCAATGATTACAATGATTATTGTGTTAATAGCATGGTTAACGTTTATTTTGTCAGGGCTTGGAAATGGACTTTCGACATTAAGTGCAGCTTCTATCAAAAATCTAGATGCTCATTATGTAGTATACGAGGAGGGTTCAGGTTCAAAATTTAGTAAATCTTTAATTTCCGCATCTTTA
The DNA here is from genome assembly GCF_037976175.1 of Lysinibacillus sp. FSL K6-3209. Lineage (NCBI taxonomy): Bacteria > Bacillati > Bacillota > Bacilli > Caryophanales > Bacillaceae > Lysinibacillus > Lysinibacillus sp. FSL K6-3209. Next base: position 321,810 of record NZ_CP150264.1, read on the forward strand.
AAAGAAAAGATTGATGCACAAAGTGAAGTAGAAGATAGTGCACTATTTGGCTCTGCAATGGCGGCTGTTTCTAAGAAGGGTATTGATGAAAAAACAGATATTGCACTTCTAGGAATTGAACCTGGGTCGTTTATCGAACCCAAAGTAATAGAAGGTAAGAAGTTAGATAAAAATATTCAAAATGGTGTTTTAGCCAATAAAACGTTACAAGACAAAGGCTATGCAATTGGTGACGAAATCAAAGTGGACAGTTCCACAATTGTATTAAAAATTGTCGGCTTTGTTGAAAACGAAACATATAACCATTTACCAGTATTATTTAGCACAGTAGAACAATGGAGAGCCTATCAATTTGCTGCACCAGGTGCCAATAACGGCATTGATGATGTAGTAAATGCGATAGCGCTACAGGCACCTAACTTAGATGCAGAGAATTTTAGTGAAAAAATCGGGGGCATCGAAACTGCAACGAAAAGTCAGGCAATTAATGGAATGCCAGGATATATGGAAGAGAACGGGACAATTGTAATGATGTTAGTGTTTCTCGTTGCCATTTCTGCGTTTGTCATTGCGGTCTTCTTTTATGTTTTAACGATTCAAAAGACGCAACAATTTGGTGTAATGAAAGCCATTGGTGCAAAAAATAGTTTTATAACAAAGGCAATTGTTTCCCAAGTGTTTATCATTTCTTTAGTAGGTATTTTAGTAGGCGTAGTGCTTACGTATTTAACAGCACTAGTTTTTCCGGAAGACATGCCTTTTAATTTAGACCCTACGCTTGTTGTACTTTACGGTTTCGCACTTTTACTAATTAGTGTGTTAAGTTCATTTGTATGTGTTCGCCAAGTATCTAAAGTAGATCCATTAACAGCATTAGGGAGAGTGGAGTAGATGAAACGTTTAGAAGTAAGAAATATGACAAAAACCTATGACGAAGGCAGTTCAACAATTACAGCTCTTAACAATGTGTCAATGGAAGTAGATGCAGGTGAAATAGTAGCCATTATTGGTCCATCGGGTTCAGGAAAAAGTACATTATTATCGGCAGTTGGAGCCTTGTTACAGCCCTCTTCAGGTAGTGTCATCGTCAATGGTAAAAAAATTGAGACGCTAAAGGAGAAAGAACTTGCTAAATTCCGTCTAAATGAAATAGGGTTTATTTTACAAACATCTAACCTAATTCCTTATTTAAATGTACTAGATCAACTACTGCTAGTAAAAAAAATGGCAGGTAAAGTATCAAGTGCTGATCAGCAGTTTGCAAAGCAATTGTTGGCAGATTTAGGACTAGAAAAAAAGCTTGAAAAATTCCCAAATGAGCTATCTGGGGGAGAGCGTCAGCGTGTCGCAATAGCCCGAGCATTTATGAATGATTCAAGTGTGATTTTAGCAGATGAACCAACAGCTAGTTTAGATTCTAAGCGTGCTTTCGAAGTCGTGCAGCTAATTTCTAATGAGGTTAAAAAGCGTAAAAAGGCGGCTATCATGGTAACGCATGATGAGCGTATGTTAACTTACTGTGACCGAGTGTACCGCATGGAAGATGGTGTTTTAACACTGCAATCTTAATATTGCTTTAACGGCATTTATTCATGACCGTTCTTAGGGTTTTCTGTATCTTGAGCTTTTTAGAAAGAACTACCGTTTTGAAGAAAAATTTTAAGCTCGGTGAGTATAGTGTGACAGGTATTAATCGACTCTAGTGTATTGTTTGCTATTTCAAGTGAATGGTTTGCATTTTCTACAATAGCAAGCTGATGAGAAGTTAGTTGGTTAAGTCTTTCCACTGTAAAGTGAGGGTCAGCTGTTCCTATAGCTAAAAAGGAATGTCGATGGATTAAATTTTGCATAGTATGTTCCAAAGATAGCAGTGGTGTAAACAGTATATAGTGGGAAGGTAAAACGGTCTCCTGTTGCATATAAAAATCAATAATTGGCATAGTTCCTCGATTTTCCAAGGTAAACAACTTTTTGGTAAGTTTTTGTTTGTAAATAATAGGTCACGATAGAATCGACAGTATTAAAAACTTTTTCAGATATAACGTTTGGCGGCTTGTGGAACAATTGTTGTTCAAATGTATAACATACTTGGACAATATCATAGTCGAAGTCAAGCATCAATGAAGTAGCGTAATGTAGTAAGGGTTTGTCATAGTTGTAGCCTGTACCAGAGAACATAAAACAAATTTTGTCACTATTCATATCAAAGAAATTGCAGTCAATGCCATTGTAAGTATCTTTCCTAGGTTTTATCATCATCAATCCTCCTATCGGTTTGAAAAATGGTAACTTTTTTATGTAAAGTTAGTTATAATTTTACTATAACAGAAAGGGGGATAATGATGAAGGCTGTTACAATAAATGCTTTTGGACCACCTTCCGTATTAACACTTGTGGATTGTCCAAAACCAGCAATTTCCAAAGGGGAAGTGCTAATACGGGCGTCCTATACAAGTGTTAATTTTGCGGATATCAAAAACAGAACGGGCAATAAAGCGAAAGCGAATTTTCCAATGATCCTTGGATTAGATGTTGCGGGTGTTATAGAAGAGGTTTTTGATGATAGCAGTGGTTTTCAAAAAGGAGACCAAGTGATTGCTTTTCCTAAAAATGGTGCATATGCACAATATGTTGTCGCAAATGAACAGCTAGTGTTCCACATTCCGAATGACGTACCTCTTAAAAAGATAGCTGCTATACCAACAGTTTTATTTTTATCGTATATGTTAACACATCAAATTACACAACTAGGTACAGACGATAGTATTTTAATTCATGCTGCATCAGGTGGAGTAGGAACGATGCTTATTCAAATGGCAAAAAGGCGTGGAGTGAAGAAAATAATAGGTACTGTTAGCACTAAAGAAAAAGCAGCCATTGCCTATGAGTTAGGTGCACATCATGTTCTGACATATGAGAACTTTAGTGCCAAAGTAAATGACTATACAGATGGTCTTGGTGTCGATGTTGTCTTTGATTCGATTGCAGGAGCCATTACCGAAGAAAGTTTTCATTGCTTAGCTCCATACGGTACTCTTGTGCAATTTGGTAACAGTAGCGGTCAGGCAGGTCAAATAAAAACATCTGACTTACATAGTAGTTGCCGTAATGTAAAAGGCTTTAGCTTAGGAACGACGCGTGCTTTAAAGCCGGAATTATTGCAACATGTAGCTCCAGAAATATTTTCTTTATTACAGAATGAAAGTTTCCAAGTGCCTATAGCAGCAGAGTTTGCTTTAGAGGATATGGAAAAGGCACATGCCTTTATGGAGAGCCGTCAACATCAAGGAAAAATCCTAATTAAAATTGTGTAAGAATTGTTTGGGTGACTGGCACCGCAAGAGCCTTTCCCAGGCTCTTGCTAAATTGTGTGAGAATTGTTTGAGTGACTGGCACTAATTTAGTTTTTCGTATATTCTTCTTTTTCGATATAGCATGATGCCTGTCTCCGCAACATCTTGCATCATGCCTTTATTAGCGTATGCTCCGAAAATCATGCCCGCAATCGGTACCATTTGGAAAAGCTTTTTCCAGCCCATTTGATCGCGGTACGTGAAAAATACTTCCTGCCAACCTTGAAGCTGTGAAATCATCGTTTCTGATGCGTTCTTGCTGTCGTGCATAGAGGACAGCTCTTCTAAAATAGCTTCTTTACCCACAATATCCGCTGACGTAAATTGTAGACATTTCACAATGAAAATACGTTCCATTTTATCATTCGGATCGTAGCCATGAATAATGGCTATTTCTTGCAATGTTTTTAAAGCCATACCTAATATAAAAGGAATATCAATCGCCAATGTGAAAATACCACCAAAACCAGTCGAAGCACCTTGTACGGTTGCTAATTTTACGCGTTCTTTTTGAAGCTTGTCACTAAGAGTGATCATCTCCTCTAAAGGAATATTCCCGATATCAGAAATTGCAAATAAATTAGGATTCGAAGACTGGTTACGGATTTTTTGAATCATCATTTGTTCATTAATTAAATATTTTCCACCAGATTGAATATAACTTCCTAGCTCATCAACAAGTAAAGCTAGTTTTTGTTGAATAAAGGCAGGGGTCATCTTATCTAAAATTTTAAATGGAATGCGCCCTAATTTCTCCCAAAACCATAGTCCTTTTTGGTCTTTCTCCCACGCTTCAATTTCTTGTAAATAGCTGATTAATTGCTCTCGATTCTCCATTTATCTACTCCCCTTGTGAATGCATTTAGTTAGAATACGTAATCTAGTTTAAAAAGTTTCAAGTACATGCATAAACATTAATGAATATAGATTAAGAGGCATGCCATACAGAAGCAAGTAAGGAAATACCTTCTTCAATTTGTTCTAGTGACAATCCTCCATAGCCAATAATTATCATCGCATGTTCAGCAGGGGATTGAAATGAAGTTGAACAAGGATAAACATTAACGCCTACTGTATGAGCAAGATGAAGAGCATCTTGTTCCGATAATCTTTTTGGTAGTTTTACAATAATATGTAGACCAGCATGTTCGCCTATAACTATAAATTCATTGGAGAAATGATTAGCAATAGCTGCTAGTAGGGTTTGCTGTTTTTTTCGATAAATCGTACGCATTTTGGCTAAATGTTTGTCAAATAGCCCTTGTCCAAGAAAATCCGCTAGTACAAGCTGGTCTACTTTTGACACAACGGACTTTTGTTCCTGATAAAAACTAGAAAATGATGCAATGAGCGATTTAGGCAAAATCATATAACTAATCCGAAGAGACGGCAGTAGTGTTTTTGAAAATGTCCCAAAATAAATGACCCGCTGTAGTTGATCCATATTTGCTAGAGAGGGGATTGGAAGTCCCTTATAACGAAATTCCCCATCGTAATCATCCTCTATAATAAATGCCTCGTTTAAGTTCGCCCAGTGTAACAGTGCTGCCCGTCGTTCAGCCGACATAACCATCCCCAGTGGAAACTGGTGAGCTGGGGTTGTGTATAACATGTGAATAGTCTGTTGGGGTATCGTTACACCTAAGTTATCCACAGCAATTGGATAGATGGGTAAACCACATTGCTGTAACGTAGCCCTTACACGTTTAAACCCAGGTTCCTCTAAGCCAACATGCGTTTGTGGGCCAAAGTAATGACATAATGCTTGCAGTTGGCTTTGTGTCCCACTATAGATAAATACTTGTGATGCTTCACAATGAATACCTCTGGAGCGTCCAACATACTTGGCAATTTCCTGTCGTAAAGCTGCTTCTCCCTGCCATGGGCTTGTTGATAAACTGTTAATAGTAAAATGCTGTTTCATTAACTTATGGAAAATGGAGAAGGGGAACGCGTCTTTATCCACATGACCATTACTAAAATCATAGGTTACTGATTGTTCGGTCATAGGCAAAGGAGCCGATTTTTCTGTTTGTAATGGTTGGAGCCATTCAAACTCCAATTGCGCAATGTAGTAGCCTGAGCGCTCTTTACTATAAATATAACCTTCTGCAAGCAGTTGCTCATAGGCTTCTTTTATTGTATGAACGCTAACATGTAATGTTGTCGCAAGCATTCGTTTGGAAGGCAATTGTTCATGGGCTAGAAGCCTTTTCGAAAGAATAGCATGTTTTATGTTTTCATAAATCTGTGCATATTTAGGCTTATTTCCGATAAAGGAGATAGCTAGTTCCATTTCATTTCACAGCTCCTTGGTATGGTTGAAATTTTGAAAATTGGTTATATTCATCATATCAAAAATCCTGTTTAATAATGAAAAAAGGAGTGAAGGACAATGAAATTTAACATGTTAGAAAATAACGTTGTATTATTAAGACCTTTAGTGAGAGAGGATAGTCAAGCGCTATTGGTTGCAGGCAGTTATCCAGAGATTTGGTCATATATGTCCACAACGATTGAGGATAAAAGTGATGTGCAGAACTTTGTGGAAAATGCATTGTCTAACAAAAGCCTCATGAAGGAGTATCCATTTGTCATTGTGGATAAGTTATCAGGACAAATTATAGGCTCAACTCGTTTTATGGATATTGATAGCAAGCATCAACGGTTAGAAATAGGGACTACTTGGTTGACTCCTTCATTTTGGCGTACTGCGGTCAATACGAATTGTAAATATTTATTACTTACCTATTGTTTTGAAGTACTTGGTCTACAACGAGTTCAAATTAAAACAGATTATGACAATATACGTTCACAAAAGGCAATCGAACGTATAGGGGCTACAAAAGAGGGGGTTCTACGCAATCATATGATTCGTAAAGATGGCTCAACACGGCACACAGTGATGTATAGTATTACATTACAAGAATGGCCAGAAGTAAAGGCACGGTTAGAAATGTTGTTAGAAATGGAGTAACTTCAAAACACAGTAGCGCTTCCTCTTACTTATTAAAAATCAGTAAAAAAATGGATGGTTAGTAGTCTAATAATCTAGTTTTTGTCAAAAAAAGTGTGGTTTTAGTTATTCAAGGGTAGATTATTTAAAATCTATTTTTGAAAAGTGGGGGATTAGTATGTTGAAGCCAAAATTAACATTGCGACAAATATATGGTGACAATGCTGTTTATACACCTCGTACACCATATAGCGATAATCCATGGATGATGGATGATTGTCATAAACTAGATGCATTAACCTCAAGGGAAGTAGCCATTGCTGATATTCCCGTTTTAGTGCACCGTGCAACACAAACAGCAAAAGCTAAAAAGCTACACGATTTAGCTGGTTTAGCTTGGATAGAGCAACCGTATACGTATGAAACGCAAGAAGAATATTTAGCACAATTAGATGCATGGTGTGCGGAAGGGAAGACGATTGTTTGTCAGTATTTACATGACGCAGAGGATATGAATCGAAATTGTTATTGGATGGATGCAGCAAAATTTAATGAGCTTAATACGAAAGCTTACATTGATCATTTAATTGACAGTAAATACGTGCCAAGCCGTTTAAACATTGAGCTGTATAAATTATCGGATGCAATGAAAAATTGGAAGCCACCTGTTGTACTCAAGCCTGGAGATGATTCGCCCACTTCTGGTGGGTACGGCGTTATTATTTGCCAGAATCAGGATGAGCTCACAGAAGGTTTACGTCAATTTCGAATGAATGGGACAGAAAGTATTATTATTGAAGAGTTATTGCAAGCAAAGGATAATTATAGTTGCCAGTTCGTCTATTCAGAAGCGCTTGGTATACAATATTTGGGTGCTTCTAAACAAATGACAGATGACAATGGCATATACGAAGGAAATGTTATTGTAGAGAAAGTACCAGAAAAAGTGATTGAAGTAGGAAGCCATATAATGGAGCGTGGTGTAGCAGAGGGCTTTGTGGGTGTTGCGGGATTTGATTTAATCGTAACAGAAGCAGGAGATGTGCAAGCGATTGATTTAAACTTCCGTCAAAACGGCTCGACATCTATGCTTATGTTTCATGAAGCGTTAGGCAAACCGGTTAATAAATTTGCTTCCTATGCATCAAAAGGTGTAGAGGAGAATGCATCATTTTTTCAAACAATCGAGCAATGTATTAAACAAGGTGTTCTATTGCCACTATCCTTTTATGATGGGGATTATTTTGAAAATAAAGTAGCATCGCGATTTATTGGTATTTGGTATGCTGATACATTACAAGAAATCGAACAACTTGAACAACAATTACTTTAAATAAGTGAAATTGTCTGGGTGCCTGGCACTTAAATTGTTTGAGTGCCTGGCACTTAATCTACCTAATTTAATTTTTTATAAATAAATCCTGTGATTCCCCATGTTAACAACGACCAAACGGTAATCGTAACGATTGGAATAATACAATCCATCATCGTATAGGGACCTTCTAAAGCTTCTGCTAATAGCACTAGCTGTGAGCTTGGTAGCCATTTCGCCAATTCTAAGATTGGGTAGACAGAAGCCAGTGATAGGGCAAACGGTCCGAAGGAGAAAATAAACATCACGGGCATCACGATGATGGATGCTTCCATAATCGTTTTGGCAAATAATCCACATAATGTTCCTAAAGCAATATAGAATACGGTAGAGAGCAATAGGGCAATCGCTAGGATTAAAAGATTGGCAGGCTCATAACCAACAAGGAAAATAGCCAAACTAACTACAACAACAGTAACAATAAAGACGAACAAGCTTTTTCCTATTAAAATATCTGCCAGTGAAGCAGGGGATAGCATTAAATTTCGAAGCGTATTTTTCTCTTTTTCTTCAGCAATTAAACAACATTGTACATAGGCAGTTACAACTGCGAATACTAAGTTGATTGGTAAAAAGTATGCATCAATACTGCTCGTGCCAATCTTGTTGTAAGCAAACGCTAATATAAGGGGTAAAAAAACCATAACAGATACTGCATAATTTCGTGAAAATTCCTTGTAGTCTTTCATAAAAATTGCTTGAATACGTGTAAATGACATGTTCATATTAAATCACTCCCTGTTATTTGCATAAAAATATCTCCTAAAGTTGGCTCGTTTGTGTATAGACGTGCAACTGCATTCGATTGCATCCAATCGTATAGTTTTTGTGCATCCTGTTCGCCATTTTGAATCGTCTCGTATTGACCATTTGTTAATTCGACCGTAATAGTTTCATCTCCAAATTCTTTTTTTAATTGCTTTGGTGAACCAATCGCACGTATTTTACCTTGATGTAAAAAGGCAACTCGATCACACAGTATTTCTGCTTCACTCATATCATGTGTTGTTAAAAAGATTGTTGTCCCGAGCTCATTTAATTTGCGTAAGCCATTGTAAATATGTTGCGTATTAACAGGGTCAAGTGCTGAAGTTGGCTCGTCTAAAAATAGTAATTCAGGTTTGTGCATAATGGCACGAGCTAATGTCACACGCTGTATCATCCCTTTAGAAAGTTGACTTATTTTCTTTTTACGTTCTGCATAAAGGTTCACAAAATCTAATGCTTCCTTTACTGCTGAATTGGTCAATTGATATAAACTACTATAGAGTAATAAATTCTCCTCGATTGAAAGTCGCGTATACAGTCCACTATTATCAGTTAAAATGCCAAAGCGTTGACGATTTTGACTGCTCTTCATTTCACTGACAGGTCGATTAAATAATGAAACGTCACCTGCAGTTTTTTCTGTTTGTGCAGTTAAAATTTTAATAGTCGTCGTTTTGCCCGAGCCACTTGGGCCAAGAAAACCGAATATTTCACCCTTTTTAATTGTAAAAGAAACATCCTGCAAGGCAGTTTCCCTATTAAACACCTTATTTAAATGTTGTACATCAATAACTGTCTCCATGTGTAAACCTCCTGTAGTTGTTGTTAACTTAACTTTACAGTGTGATGGAGAAGTAGACATTAAATTACAGGTGAAAGGCAGAAAAATGACCTTCAATGGAGAAATATTTAGCTGACAGGAGTCGTTTATTTCCTGGGAAATCTACTATATTCCGAGTATTTCTTTTAAATCCGCAAGTTTGTTTTTCGACAAAGGGACAACCGTTTTTTCATTGCTATTTAACGCAAGACTGTAGCTATTGCGGGTCCAAGTAATGATTTCGCGTACCTTTTGGAGGTTAACGATATAAGAACGATGGCTTCTAAAAAAGCCGAATGGTGTCAATTTCTGTTCTAAGTCATTAAGAGATAGTGTGCAAGGATAGGCTTCATTTGCAACATATACGCTCACAACGCCTTCCACACTTTCAATATAATCTATTTCTGGTGGGTTAAATAAAATGATTTTGTCATTTTTCTTTGTTGGGATTTTATCAAAGCGGATAGGTGCATTGTCGATTGGTGTGGAAACTGTTTCAATTTCATCCTCTTTTACATCCAGTGCATGTAAACCTAATGCATCTAATCTATATATTTCGCCACTCGAAGTAATTAAGTCTTCCAAATTATTTGACAGTAAAATAACGGTTTTTTCTTTTTTTTGTAGAGCGGCAAGTAATTGTTGTACGCTATGCTTTGAAAATTCATCTAGATTTTGAAATGGTTCCTCGATTATTTGAATTTGTGCTGAATTAAGATATGTATGAAGCAGTTTTAAACGTTGCTTTTCACCGTTTTGAAGTTTATTGATTTTTTTGTTTTTGTGTTCGGTAAGTGTTAAAAGCTTTAAAATTTCGTCTTTATTGTGCAAGGGAATTGTATAAAGCTTCAAACAAAATTGAATATACTCCATCACTGTCAGGCGTTCATATAAAGCACTTTCTCGCAAACAAGTATAACAATTAGGTTGTTTTAAAAACCATTCCATTAATGGCTTGATTTTAGCAACGTCAGTATAAATGCCAATAATACAGTCTGGTTGCAGTGGAAATTGAAAGCTTGGATAAATAATATTTCCTGATTCAATATAAGGTTCGATTTCAATATATTTATTTTGGTTCATGCTAAGCACTCCTTATAGCTGTTCCTTATGTAAAAAATGATGAATGACAGATTGCGCCTGTAAATAACTATTTTTGCAATAGTTTGAATTGTTGTAGTCCATAAAGCCATGCTTCCCACTTAATTGAGCAGTTTGTACAAACGGCAATCGCTCTATTTCCTTTTTCAATTCATTCACATCAAAGCTTTTTTCATGACTAGGTAAAATGACCAGTGTTGGACATGTAGGATGGACGTCTAAGTATTGACGTATTCGTGAGCCGTAAATACAAATAATACGATGAATTGGTAAGTTAGAGAGTCTCCATGCCAATGTTGCACCGACGCTAAATCCGATTAAAACCACTTCATCATATTGTACTTTTGCTTCTAATAGACGAAGTGTTAGTCGTTCAAGTGGGCGATCAAAGCCGATTTCTTGCGTGAAATATTGATAAGCTTCCTTTTCCTGACTATATGAAAATACTTTGCCGTTGGAATACAGAGAAATACATTCTACGTTTGTATTTGAATCACTATATGTTTGTCCTTGATCTTTTATAAAATCATTTACACCGTAAATTTCATGTAGAATAAAGATTTTTTTTCTTTTCATAGTAACCTCTTTTTCCAATAGTGTAACAAAAAGTATTTAAAGCGTACATTTAATAAAAAACATTGAATTTGTAAGCGAGTTACCTTAGCGAATAATAACGATTACCGCAAAAAAAAGCGTTAGATTGATTGCGGTCAATCTAACACCTTGCTCTTTTAACAAAACAGTCTAAATATTTTACGTTAGAAGGGCTACTTGATCGAAGGCGTTTAAGGCATTGACACCATGGGCTAAAGCAGAACCAGCCTTTAATGCAGTAGCAACCATAATAGACTCAGCAATTTCCTCTTTGGAAACGCCTAATTTTTTTGCTGCTTGGACATGTAGAGAAATGCAATAAGGGCAGCCTGTAGTATGGGCAACAGCGATAGCAATGAGTTCTTTGTCATATCCTGTTAATAGCCCGTCCTTCATTGCTTTTGTATCAAAGTCAATAAAAGCATTAAAGGCGCTAGAATGTAGAGAAGAAAATTCTTTAATTCGTAAAAAATACTGTTCTTTATATAGTTCCTCATCCGCATTGCCATCATAGGCGTTTAAGGCATTGACCCCGTGGGCTAGAGCGGAACCCGCCTTGAGTGCGGTAGCAATCATAATAGCCTCACTAGCCTCTTCTTTTGAAGCATTTTTTTGTTTAGCCTGTGTAATATGCAATTCAATGCAATAAGGACAACCTGTCGTATGAGCCACAGCAATGGCGATTAACTCTTTTAATTTAGCCGATAATTTCCCTTCCTTTAATGCGAGTGTATCGAATTTAACAAAGGCATGAAACGATTCAGGTGAAAGGTTAGCGAATTCACCTAAACGATTAAAATAATTTTTTTGATAAAGACTATTAGTTGACATGGAACCCTCTCCTCAACATTTATATTTTTGTTATTCTAGCAAAAATTACCGTCTTCCAAAGCAATTACTAAAATCTTAGTGCAATATTGTGTGCTTATTTCTACTAAGAATATTAAATAAGCCTATAAATGTAAATTTATTTCGAAAAATTTGAAAATAGAACTAAAAATCAAAGGAAAATAGTATTTTTTACGAAAACTAGAAAATAGGGTTGGTTTTATTCGATTAAAAGATCGTCTTACTTACTGAGATATTCCTATAAATAATGGTCATAGCTTTTTCTTTTTTGGACAACCTAATTTAGAAATAATAGCATGAGGTGATGATCATGATAGTGGAGAGGTCGTCCGATTGGCAAGAAGGCTTTTTAAATAGGCTAAATAATGCTGAAAAATGGCATAGTTGGACTTTGTACAAAATGAACTATGAAATTGTGAAAATGAATTTAATTCCGGAATTTACTGGTTTACAAGCGCCTAAATTTTTGCCCAAACTAACACCACTTGCCCATCAATTAGAAGCAGCGCAAACCGTTATTGAACGTATGAATGGGAAAGCGATACTAGCAGACGAGGTGGGACTTGGTAAAACGATTGAAGCAGGTCTTATTTTAAAGGAATATTTGATACGAGGGCTTGTAAAAAAGGCTTTAATTTTAGCACCAGCATCTCTGATTAACCAATGGATAGAAGAATTGAATCAAAAATTCCACATTCCCGCAATAGCGTATAAAAAAAATTGCCCAATTGAGCGTTACGATATTGTTATTATGAGCATGGATACCGCCAAAAAAAGCCCACATAAAGAACTTATTTATGCGCAAGATTATGACATGATTATTATTGACGAGGCGCATAAATTAAAAAATCATAAAACCCAAATATACGATTTCGTACAAGGATTAAAGAAGAAGTTTTGCTTATTACTAACGGCAACTCCTATTCAAAATGATGTTTTTGAACTTTATTATCTTATTTCGCTACTAAAACCAGGTCATCTTGGTAATTATGAAACGTTCCAGTCTGCATTTTCTGCAAGCAAGCACGATTTACAGCATGATGACTATTTAAAAGAATTAGTCAATCAAGTGATGGTAAGAAATCGAAGAGAGGACACGGGTATTGAGTGGACCAATAGACGTGTTCAAATTGTGCCAATTCAGTTTAGCCCAGAGGAAATGGAAGTGTATCAGCTGCTTGGGACGCTAACATCTACAGCCTCTTTTTCATTAATTACGTTGCAAAAGGAAATGTGCAGCAGCAAAGAGGCAACTGCACTAACATTATCTAAAATGCTTGAAAACAGTACTGAACGTGAAGAGTTAGAAGAAATTTTAGCCAAAGTAATGGCGTTAGAAGTCAATTCAAAGGCCCAAAAAACGCTTGAGATTATTGAACAAGCAAAAGATAAAGTCATTATTTTTACAGAGTATCGTGCAACACAAATTTACTTGCAGTGGTATTTACACTCACACGGTATTACGAGTGTTTTATTTAATGGTAAGTTTAATAAAAACAAGCGGGATTACATGAAACACGTATTTAAGGAAAAAGCGCAAGTGCTGATTGCAACTGAGGCAGGTGGAGAGGGGATTAACCTTCAATTTTGCCATCACGTCATCAACTACGATTTGCCTTGGAATCCAATGAAGCTTGAACAACGCATAGGTCGTGTGCATCGTCTGGGTCAAGAACATGATGTTCATATTTATAATCTTGCAGTAGAAGACACGATTGAAATAGATATTTTGGCATTGCTGCATACAAAAATCGATGTTTTTGAAAAGGTAGTTGGTGACTTAGATGCCATTTTAACGAATATCAAAAAAACCGTCTAAGCTTTCATAGTAGAAGTGCATTGTTGCTTATGAAATTTGGAAATGGAGCCTAAGTGAATGAAATAAAAGATTGTTATTGTAAGGGGAGAGGGGCATGTATTCACAACAAGTTCATAATTATTTACGGCAATTTTTCTTAGAAAATGAATGTGATATGGTCTTTGAGGATGAACATTATTTAACAGTACAATTAACGATTGCTATGGATAAAAGAATAATGAACCGCCCTTTTTACTGGCAATATGTAGAAGCAACCAATGGCGAACCAAACCCTGCACAAGTTACCTTTATTACAGATCAAAATACAATGTCAGGAAAAGTAATCGGGGAAGTTGTCCATTTTGGCTCACCCAGGCTCAATCAAATATTTCAAGCAACAAGAGAGCTAGGAGCTTTTGTTCAAATGTTTCAAAAAGTGGATGCAGGGACAGGGCAAGTATTGCTTACCCCGTGGCTAGGCGTAAATTATAAAGTGTCGTATTGTTGCGATCGAACGAAAGAAATGCTGTACTCTTTTGGTATTAACTTACTGACAGGAACGATAAATAATAATTTCCATGAAGCAATAATTAGCATCGATTGGGATAGCACGCAATCTGAAAATGCATTTTATGTACAGCATATTATTAAGCCAGAACGTGCACTTCAACGCTTGGACAAAGCAATCGATGCAATTATTCAACAGGATGACCATACATGGGCTGAACAAGCTAAAAAGAGATGGCAACGAGACCAACGCGTTTTAGACTACTTTTATGAAGATATAGAGGAAAAGCCAGAGTGTTATGAGGTTGAGAAAAAAGCATTAGAAGAACAATATGATGCAAAAATTAAAATAGAAATTATAAATGGTGGATTATTTTATATGAGATAAAAACATGTAAGCCGCAACAATTTTGCATATTGTTGCGGCTTATGTTTTACGCTATTCGTTGTCAATAATATGTTGCAACTGCGCCAATTTATTATCCCAAAACAAGTCAAAATATTGTAGCCAGTCTTCAATCTCTTTTAATCGATCCATGTGTAAAGTGTAAATTTTCTCTCGCCCTTTCTTTTGGGCGGATACTAGCTCGGCTTGTTCTAAAACGTGTAGATGCTTGACGACAGCAGTTCTACTAATTGTAAAGTGGTCAGCAATTAGTGCTATCGGTTTATCGCTTGATGCTAATAGTTGTAGTACATGACGTCTTGTCGGGTCAGCAATTGCTTGAAAAACATCAACCTTGTCTGCAAGCTGCGTCATGCATTTTCCACAGTCTCTTTTAATTTTTTGCCAACAAGCATTGACCAACCATTGTCCATATTTTGACGAACAGCGTCCGCAGGCATGTTTGCTTTTGGAATTAGATGAGATGCATCTTTCCAGCCACCATGAGTTAATGTAAATACTGTTTGCTCACCAGACGGTTTTAACTCAAATGTAACAAACCACCCATCAGTATCCCAAGCAAAACGCACAAAATTTGGTGCATCTACTTTTTCAACTTTACAGGGCGATGGTCCAAAGGGTGATTGTAGTGTAAATGCATGCCCTTCTATTGGTTTAAAATCATTGGGCATAAACCAAGATCCTAGTTTTTCAGCATTTGTAATAGTTTCCCAAACCTTCTCAATAGGCGCGTTGAATGTAACGGTTTTCACAATATTTTGCAGTTGCTCTGACATCGTAAAGTCTCCTCTTTTTTAAAAAATATAACCATAAGGTGTTAAGAATATATAACACCTTATGGTTATATGTCAATTAATTAGAATGAAAAAGATTTTGAAGTCCGCTCTTTTTCAATCTTTTTCAAGCAGATTACGTATGGTAAAATTATTTTTATAATTTTCAGACGAATCAAGAGGGGGCGGTTAACATGGAGAATATACCGATGTTTTTACTGATGTGTATTTTATTAATTATTTTGCCGGGACCTGATACAGCTATTGCGACAAAAAATACATTAACCAACAATAAAAGAGGGGGCTTACAAACGATTCTAGGCTCCTGCTGTGGATTATTTATTCATACATTAGCGCCGGTTATTGGCCTCTCAGCGATAATTGTAAAATCTGCTTATCTATTTGCGATTGTAAAATACGTCGGAGCGGTGTATTTATGTTACTTAGGTGTCAAGACATTATGGACATTAAAAACGATGCGAGCGCAGTCACCAGTTGTCGATGAGGAGACGCAAATCGACAACAAATATGCACATCAATCTTGCTTTAAACAAGGCTTCTTAACCAATGTTACAAATCCAAAAGTAGCAGTCTTTTTTTTAACGTTCTTACCGCAATTTGTAGACGGTTCTAACAGCACATTTTTGCCATTTCTATTAATGGGGCTTATTTATACCGCTTTAACCGCTTTATGGTTTGTCTTCTATGTCTATTTATTAGATAAAATTAGTGCTTTTATGAAGAAGCCTAAGACAAAGGCAGTAATCGAAGGTCTAACAGGCACCGTTTTAATTGGCTTCGGCATTAAATTAGCCTTCGAAAAGGGATAGTTGCCAGGTACTCAAACAATTAAAAAAGGCTGTAGACAATTCCTTTAGTTCAGAATGTATCTACAGCCTTAGACAACAAGGGGATAAATATCGAGAAATTTAAACACTGTTTGTAAGTGCAAACGACTTCAATTAGTTAAAAAGGTAATTATTTTTGTAGATTGGCAGCCCAAATATTTGTATCTGCAATAGTTGGGTTTGCCATGTAATGGCCGCCTTCGATTTGAAGTGTTTGACCAGTCATAAATTTCGATTCGTCAGATGCTAAATACACTACTGCGTAGCCGATATCATCAGCTTCACCGTTGTATGGTAGCGCGTTATATTTTGTAAAAATATCTAGTAAATCCTGTGGTAAGTTATTTTTAGCTGCAGGTGTTAAAATTAACCCTGGCGCTATAGCATTACAACGGATTTTATCTTTACCATATTGAGTGGCAATATATTTAGTTAAGTGAACAACGCCGGCTTTTGTCGTACCATATGCTGTACGTATTTGGTCACTTGCAAATGCGCCCATAGAAGCTGTGTTAATGATAGAACCACCACCAGCTTTTTGCATATGAGGGATAGCGAAGCGGCTACCTAGTAAAACTGATTTTAAGTTTACATTTACTAGACGATCCCACTCATCTAAATCAATATTTACAACATCTAAATCTTTTTGTAAGTTTGTTAAACCAACATTATTAAATAAAACAGTAATCGTACCGTATTGTGCAACAGTAAATTCTACGGCATCTTCAATAGATTGAGCATCGCCTGCATCTAAGAACACTGCTGATGCTTCATAACCTTCTTTCACTAAAGTAGCTGCAACTTCTTTAGCTCCTTCAATATTAAAATCAGCAATAACAACTTTTGCTCCTTCTTTCGCTAACAAAGTTGCTGCGGATAAACCAATTCCTGACGCGCCGCCAGTAACAAGCGCTACTTTATTTTCCACACGTTTCATACATAACTCCTCCTAGAATGAGTGATAAACAGAGTATTGACAGTTAAAAATAAATCATAGTCAATATAACTTTATTTAAATAACAATAGATAGTTTAACACTAAACTAATTAGAAATGAAATAAAAAGTATAGTTTGTATTTAAATTTTTTGTTTATAACAAAGTGCGTTTAAATTATTTTTGTGGCTGCTTAGTGTTCGTAATAATAAGGTGCTTTAGCCGTTCCTCCATAACCTTTTTCTTTTCCATACGGCACTTTCTAATATGCAGCGTTTTCCGTATCAAATAGCTTCCTATGATAACGACAAAAAACAGTATTAAAAAAATCAGCATCAAAAAAATTCCTTTTTATATAATTTGATAGAACATTGGTGTAGCTATAATGACGTTCCCTCTGTATAGGGAGAAGGGGCTGCACGCAAATCGTTTCCTGTACATGCTGCAATTGCCGGCTACACGTCGCTGAAGATTATTTGTCTTTTTAACAGTAATAATGAACATCCTAACAGAATCAATTTAGTCCATCCGAAAGCATAATTAAAACAACGACAGATGAGAGTCCATTGATAGCTCATTATTAACAAAAATTCGATTGCTAATGACGAAAGATAATAACATTTTTAAGGCAATAATTTTGTGTACGCCATCTTGTAAAATAATGATTTTTGTAAATTTTAAATTTGCTATACGATTAGCCAAAGCATATTCATTACAATTTGTAATGGAACCGCCCATAGGATGACAACCTAATACAAAATTACCCGCATAAGAATCTTTTAAGACATTGGGATGCATGGATTGATAGTGTACTTCCAAAATACTGTCCCCATCGTTCATAAACCGATTAGCAATGAGGAAATTTTTCAGTGCCCCTTTTAAATCAATGGCAATCGCAGTATCTGCTAAAATTGCTCGGAAATAAACAGATACAATATTAGCATTTCCTATGTAAGGCTTAACTTCTACATTTATTTCTCCTGAAGGTAAAACAGATAGCTGTACATTTGCTTCATGAATACCATCTGTTAACTTCATCATTGTTTTCCCGTAGTGCATACTTTTTATAAAAATACTATTATCGTCCATATAAGCCACTGCAATTTGATTATTTTCAACTTGTAGCCACTTCGCTTCAATTCCTAATACTTCTACACAATTTTGTAGTTCATATACGTGGTGCTGAAATGAGAAACCCATATAATCCAAATTAACGGTACGATTTTCAAGCAATTGCTTCAACATCTGTGCTATCTCCAATCTTTGATAAATTATGACAAATTTCTTATTTGATTATAGGAAATGAAACTCTCAAAAAACTCTCAACTAGTCTAATATATCGACGTTATAAAAAATAAAATGGTTACTTAGGTCTTAAACTAAACCAAAAAACCCCACAAGAACGGTATTAACGCTCTTTGTGAGGTTCTAAAAAACTCAATATTAACTAGAAGAAGTACAGTCCGATACTAATGATAATTCCTGTAAAGATCAGGATAAATAAACAGAATCCCATAATATCTTTTGCCTTTAAACCTGCAATTGCGAGTGCTGGGAGGGCCCAAAATGGCTGAATCATATTTGTCCAAGCATCTCCCCAAGCGATCGCCATAGCCGTTTTGGCATAATCCGCACCTAGAGTCGTTGCAGCATCTAACATAATGGGTGCTTGAACCGTCCATTGACCACCGCCAGAAGGTACAAAAAAGTTGACAAGCCCCGCAGAGAAAAATGTGAATAAATAGAAAGTATGGTCGTTTGAAATGTTGACAAACCATTCAGAAAATACCGCCGCTAATCCAGAAGCGGTCATCATCCCCATAATACCGGCGTAAAAAGGGAATTGGAATACTATTCCTGTTGTTGTTTTAATTGCATCTTGGGCAGCGGCAAGAAAACGCTGCGGTGTACCATGAAAAATAATCCCCAGTACAATAAAAATCGTATTTACAACATTTAAATTTAAAACAAAGCCTTTTGTAATAAAATGCTGAATTAAATAAATAACACCGATAAGACCAATTAATATTGTTAGAATGTAGCTGCGCTCTGAACGGCTTGCAAAATGATTTTCAGCTTTTGGCAGCGCTATTTTTTCCTCGATTAATAAAGAAGGTTCAATTTCTACGACATCCTCTTCCTTTGGCATCATCCAACGGTTAAATAATGGCAATGTCAGTACAATGACAATGACAATAAATAAGTTGTATGAAGAGAAAAGTGTAACATCTGTTGGGATTACACCCATAATATTTGCAAAAGGATGCCCCTCCGTTGCAATTGATAATGGAACGGAACCTGCTAAACCTCCGTGCCAAATAACAAACCCTGAATAAGCACTGGCAATTAATAAACGATAGTCCACTTTTTTAACATGACGTGCAATTTCTTTTGCAAAAAGTGCCCCTATGACTAGTCCAAATCCCCAGTTAATCCAGCAGGCAATTAATGAAATAAAAGTCACAATTATAATTGCCATGCTTGGCGTTTTAATTTTACTAGCCACTGCTGATAAGCCTTTTTTAAAGACAGGGCTATTCGCTAAAATATGTCCAGCAGCTAAAACAATGACCATTTGCATTGTAAAGGATAATAACTCCCAAAAGCCGTCTCCCCAGTAAGTAACCATATCTAATGGAGAGGAATCTGTTAATGTGACCCCTAATAATAACACTAGTACTGTGAGTATAGTGACAAATATGTATGGGTCAGGCAAATATTTTTCCATAATAGCATTCGATAGTTTTGTTAACGTTTTCAATCTAATACTCCCCCTTTTATTTCTACCATCCCTTATTCCTAATATTACATAGGGTGACTAGTAAATAAAGAAAAAAATCGTATAAAGAACAGTAAGAGAAACGTAAAATAGAAATAAAGAATTGTGACTGCTCTCCTGAAATTAGTTATTTAAATATTATCGAACATATAAGAAAACCTTATTATTCTTGAATTTATTACCGTTACGGTATGGAAGAAGGATTAAAAGAGAAGGAATAGAATTTATTACTAATAAATACTTTTAGAATTTTATTTATAACAAATAAGAATAAATAAGGGGTCATTAAATGGAATTACGTGATTTAAAGGCATTTATGGATGTGGTGGAATATGGAAGTTTTACAAAAGCGGCAAATGAGTCTTTTGTATCCCAGCCGTCATTAAGTAAGAGCATAAAAAAATTAGAGGATAATCTCCATGTTGAGCTATTGAATCGGTCCACAAGACATGTAGAGTTAACGGATGCAGGACATATAGTGTATAAGCAAGGACAAAAGATTATGCGCTCAGTCCATGATTTGCATATATTGCTAGATGACTTGTTAAATATTAAAACAGGAACTATAAAATTAGGTATTCCACCACTGATAGGCACGTTATTTTTCCCAGAAATTGCTCGTAAGTTTCATCA
The DNA here is from genome assembly GCF_037976175.1 of Lysinibacillus sp. FSL K6-3209. Classification (NCBI taxonomy): domain Bacteria; kingdom Bacillati; phylum Bacillota; class Bacilli; order Caryophanales; family Bacillaceae; genus Lysinibacillus; species Lysinibacillus sp. FSL K6-3209. The sequence continues at coordinate 342,301 of NZ_CP150264.1, forward strand.
GCAATATCCAAATGTTCATTTAGAGCTAGTGGAACGAGGAGCGAAGTTAATAGGCACTTTAGTGGAAAATGGTGAAGTGGATATGGGGATTGTCGTTTTACCTACCGACGAGCGAAAATTTGTTGTGCAATCTTTTGTGGAAGATCAGTTTTTTGTCTATATAAATGAACAGCATCCTTTAGCGAAACAGGATACTATTTTATTACAAGATTTAAAAAATGAATCGTTTATTATTTTTACAGAGGAATTTACTTTGCATGATTATGTGATTAAATCCTGTAAAAGTGCTGGATTTACACCGATTATTGGATACAAAAGCTCGCAATGGGATTTAATCGTGGAGTTAGTGTCTTCAAATTTGGGTGTAACGCTGTTGCCTTATTCTATTGCGGCAAAGCAGACGAATCAAAATGTAAAAATTATACCGTTACAGAACTATCATATGCCGTGGCGTCTTGGCGTTATTACGAAAAAAAATACATATCAATCTTATGCTTTAAAGCAATTATTAAAGACAATACGATCGGAAGAAACATAGTAGCAATGCAGTTATTCCATTTTAGAATAAATAGTATTCCAATTAATTCCTTTACTTATAAAACAAGAATGATGTAGAATTTTTCTTAATAAACGAGCAATTTTAGGGGGTTTCGATATGGAAAACGGGAAAGTGTGGAATTCGTTTGAGGAAGCCGTTGCAGATATTAAGGAAGGCGCTACGTTAGCAGTAGGGGGATTTGGTTTATGTGGTATTCCAGAAAAGGCAATTGCAGCATTACAACAAAAGGGAACAAAAGATTTAACCGTTGTTAGCAATAATTGCGGAGTAGATAATTGGGGATTAGGATTATTACTAGCTAATAAACAAATAAAAAAAATCATTGCTTCCTATGTTGGCGAAAATAAAATTTTCGAACAGCAATTTTTAAATGGTGAGTTAGAAGTAGAACTCGCGCCACAAGGAACGTTAGCTGAGCGACTACGAGCTGGTGGAGCGGGTATTCCAGGGTTTTATACAGCGACAGGGGTTGGCACGCCTATTGCGGAGGGCAAGGAAGTAAAGGTTTTCGATGATAAAGAATATATTTTAGAACAAGGGATTGTTGCAGATTTTGCGCTTGTCAAAGCATGGAAAGCAGACAAGCTAGGCAACTTAATTTATAGAAAAACATCACGTAATTTTAATCCGTTAGCAGCAATGGCTGGCAAAATTACAATTGCAGAAGTAGAAGAAATTGTGGAAGTGGGCGAACTAGATCCAGATCATATCCACACACCAGGTGTCTTTGTGCAACGTGTCTTACTCGGTGACAAATATGAAAAACGTATCGAGCGTTTGACAGTGAAAAAGGAGGAAGCATGATGGTGGATACAAGACATAGAATAGTGAATAGAGCAGTGCAAGAAATTGAAAATGGTATGAATGTCAATTTAGGTATTGGTATCCCAACACTTATTGCCAATGCTATTCCTGCTGACTACGAGGTGTTATTACAATCTGAAAATGGCCTTCTTGGCATTGGCCCTTATCCAGAGGAGAGTATGGTAGACCCTGACCTCATTAATGCAGGGAAGGAAACGGTGACAGCCGTGCCAGGCGCATCCTTTTTTGATAGCGCTGATTCCTTTGCCATGATACGTGGGGGGCATATTGATCTTGCCATTTTAGGTGGTATGGAAGTTTCGGAAACTGGGGATCTAGCGAATTGGATGATTCCAGGAAAAATGATTAAAGGCATGGGCGGTGCTATGGACCTTGTTGTCGGCGCGAAAAGAGTTATTGTGGTGATGGAGCATGTCAATAAAAATGGCGAGTCAAAAATTAAAAAGCAGTGTGAGCTACCGTTAACAGGCAAAGGTGTCGTGCACAGATTAATAACGGACTTAGCTGTATTCGATTTTACAGATGCTGGCATGCAACTCATCGAATTAGCAGAGGGTGTAACATTGGAAGAGGTAAAAGCGAAAACCGCTGCTTCATTTAATGTTGCTTTATCCCATTAATTAATAAGAGACCAGTTTACCTTGTGAAGGTAAACTGGTTATTTGAATTTTAAGGAGAGTGGGAGAATTGCTTTGCCTACAGCAGGTTACAAACGAAATAATGAAACGATATTGCAGTTCGGATCCGAGAGAAAGGCCATTCATTGTTGCCATTGACGGATTAGGTGGGGCAGGAAAAACGACCTTTGTCAAAGAGTTAGTGAGCATGCTAGAAAATGCATGTACGATTCATGTGTTACATATTGACGATTACATTGTAGAAAGCGAAAAACGCTATAATACGGGTTATGAAGAATGGTACGAATATTATTACTTACAATGGGATATAGCGTACATAAAATATTGCTTTTCCAAAATACATAAAGATTATCAGGAGCTAACGCTTCCTTTTTATAATCGGGAAACGAATACTATCATAAATAAGCAAAGAGTATTTCCACCAAATAGTATTTTATTAATAGATCATTACATAGATTGACGCATAAAAATAGACGCAGGCATACTGCACTCAAGCGAGTATGGGCATAGAAGTACCCTCGAAGCAATTGCCGTAGCGAAAAACAATAACAGAGCAAAAAAGTGTAAGATTGATGGCAGTCAATCTTACACTTTTTCCATTTTGCACTCGCTTCTGAATGCTTAATCTCCTAATGCTTGGTTTTCCCTATATTCAGTAGCAATGGATTCTATATTTAATCGAGAATAGTCGGCCCAATTGACAGTTCTAAAATCTTTTTCGTTAAAATAAATGCTTAATACTTCGGTCATGTCTTCATTGCTATTAGCACCTGTTAATGGAGCATACCAAATAATCGAAGGTGTTTTCACGCTTTTTAGTTTCGACATCTCTGCAAATATTTTCCCTGAATCTTTTAGCATTTGGTTTTTTGAACCTTCTCGGACATCTGTATCCTGAATCGAAATAGTAACAATACCTTTCGTTTCTTCTACAGTAAATTTATTTTTAACGGTTGCGCCCACAATATCTTCAACAGATGTCTCTTGATCCACTGCTGCTTCCTTCGGTTCTTCATTCTTTCCACAGGCTGATAACAATAGTGTGAATAGTACTAACATGTAAAGTAGTTTTTTCATGTTCATTCCTCCCTTGTTACTCCATATATGTTCAAATTGCGTATGAATTATACAAAGGGACAGGGAGTTAAAGTATTTTTTCTAACGAATGAAAGAAAATCATCTTCCGTGCATTGCTGACTACCCGAAAGTGAGAGGCATGCGTAACGTTGTTATCCATTCCTTGTAAATTGGACAATAAATAAAACAATAAATAATAAACACATCGCTATGCCCATATACAAACATTTGTAAAAAGCTTTATTGTTCGTTCCTTTATAATCAAAACCACGATTTAATATGACGAGTCCAAAAAGGATCATGATTAAATTTAAATATAGTGGATTGAATCCAGCAGGTATGACAAGAGCAAACATGAAAATGATTAGTATGACATGTATGTACTTCCTTATAGGATGGATAAATGTAATCTTCTTAAAAAATTTCATCATATCACTCCTTCAAGAAATAGGCTGTTTATGAAGTTGCAAATGCTGCTACTAAATAGTTTAATGAAAAACCCTTTATTCTAAAGTAGAAATACTAGTTAAATAAAATAATATCAACTGAAAACAAAAGAATGTTCGTTTCTAGTTGATATTATTCCAAAAGGCTATTTATTTGCTTACTACATCTAGGCACCAAGAGAAATTATCCCATGCTGAATACCAACCGTTGAAAATTTCTGATGAATCGTCCCAACGAACTTCAAATTTTCTATGACCTTCGATATCTAGTAAATATAAAGCTAAAGTATCATCTGCTTTAGAGACGGCAATTTTCATCCCATGTTGAAGTTCTTCTTCGGTGAATGGTACATCTGAAACCGAACGAAGCTGTGCTTGTTCAAATACTTGTTTGTTAATAATTCTGTAATTCATAATAAACCTCCAATAAAACTTTCTTGAAATTAACTTTCTATTTTACGTGCCAATAACAGGACTATAAAAGTATATCCTATATTGTTTCAGTAATGAAAACAAAAAAATTATTAGCCAAGCTCTTTTTGTCTAAATTGTTGCTAATAGCTGGCTAAAGTTTCAGTGATTTAACGTAGAAAACCAAATCAATTTGTTCTTAAAACAATGTTACTAGGAGCAAAGAAAAAAGTCCAGAGACTGAAAAAATCGAACAGTCCCGGACTTATTTGAAATTAAATTGATATAATGTTGAGATAAAATAAGAATATAGGTGATTACTTATTTGGGTAAGTACCCTTTAAAGTGTAGTCAGCTAACACATGACCTTCGATAGCATGATAGAGTTCATTCAGTAAAAATCCATTTTCTAAATCGACGGTCGTATCTAATGCATAGACATGAATCTCGTAAGTATGAGGTTTATCAGGCGGAGCCATCCCCCCGTAAAAGCTAGAGAGTTCTGTGCTTTGGCTACCTCCTTGAGGACTTATCCAACTATTTACGCCTTGGACAAAATCAGTCGCTGTTTGACTTTCGTTTTCTTTCAGTTCATCTTTTTGGATATTAGCTGCTGTCCAATGAATCCAAGAGAATCCTTGGCTAATAGGGAAAGCGTCTTTATCTTCTAAAACTAACGCATATGACACAGTTTCTTTTGGTGCATTTTCAAACTTTAATGGTAATGAATAAGTCGGCATGCCATGCTCGTTAAAGGAATCTCCCAGTTGTCCATATTGATCTTGAATAACGCCATCAACTATACCAGTACTTGTTACGACAAATGTTTTTTCTTTTGTGGATTCAGTAATATTTTTATTTTGGTTACTGCATCCAGCTAGTATACCTATAGCTAAAAGTGAAAAGATAGATAGGAATAATATAAATTTTTTCTTCATGGTTATTACCTCCATATGTTGTTGAGGTCATGATAACATGGAGAAAAAACGACCGTAAATTACCCACTTTTTTGTAAGGGTACTCTATTTAACGACTACCTATTATTTGTTTCTCCTCGATATATTGAATACCTAATCGCTGCATAATTTCTAATGATTTTAATACTTCTTTTCCTTTTGTACTTAAGCTATATTCCACTCGTAGTGGATATGTGGAAAGGTATTCCTCTTTATCGACTAATTGAAAATCCATTAGTTCTTTTAATTGTTCTAACAGCATTTTTTCAGTAATTCCTTTAATATCCCGTCTTAGTTTAGATGGAGATGTGGGTCCAAGCCGTAATCGCCAAATAATAATACATTTCCATTTTCCTTTGATCATATCTTGTACTAATTCTAACGGACAAGTGTATTCTTCTCTTAATTTGATGATAATCTCCTCCTACTCTATTTTTAATTTTTTATAACATAAACGTAAAAAACGGACAACTGTAAGCAATTATTGAACAAACGGTTATCTAAATAACATGCTATGTGAGCAATATTGCATAAATTAATATATGTAAATAAATGGTATAATAAAGGCGGTGTTATAATTAACAAACCATTTTGTTATTGTCAAGAAGGGGTGACTTATGTTGAGCAAAATAAGATTGGGATTGTTTGGAATCTGTATAATCATGATAATAGTAGGTTTACCTTATTTATTAGGGTATTCAACAAATGAACTATTAAAATCCCCTTTGTATTTAGGATTGATTGTCAGCATTCTATTTTTACCTAAAGTAAATAGAAAAGAGGGGTAGAGAATACACATAAATAAAGTCTTAAATAACAATTTTTAAATAATATTTATATATGAAAAAGCCAATATTCGGTGTAAAATCACACTAAATATTCATTTCCTTATTTGTTTAAATATAGTGAGGTTATATAATGAAAAAATTTATTATTTGTATGATGTCTTTATTTCCAGTTCCTTTCTTATATTATTTTTATGAATATAATGGTTATCTTAATAGGCAGGACGCGGATTTCTTATTTCCTACATTCATAGTGTGCATAGTCGTTATTGGTCTATTAACGAGAAATATGAATTTACCTTTGTTTTTTAGTATAAATATTATGATGACCGTTATTTCATTAATATTGGGTCATTTTTTTATATTGGATGATGGCAGTTGGTTTAAACCTTTTGGCAAAAATGGTGCTATGATATTTGTCTCAAGTATTTATATTCTAGGTCAGTTATTTATAAGATTGCTTAGTAAGTAAGGTATTACTAGTGTAGAGTAGTTTTTAATAGAGTGTTAAGCAAGGAAAAACAAGGAGGGGTTGGATTGGAAGGGTTAGAAGATTGCCTCCCTTTAAATATATACGATGTTGATAAGGTTGAAAAACTAAAAAAATTAGATAGAAATGTATTAGAAACTTTACTGCCTAACCTCCTCGAATATACGCAAGATATGAACTGGCCTGTTGCTTCTAGCGTAATGGATATACTATTAACTTTCCCCGAGGAAATTGTCTCCCATGTGCAAGCAGTATTATCTTCAGATGACAATAACTGGAAGTGGTTTATTTTACATTTTTTAGTTATTAAATTACCTGTAGAGTTTCAATTTCAGTTTAAAGATTATTTAATACGAGTCGCCGAAACCCCTACACAAAATGAAATCGCAGAAGAACTTGATGAAATTGCAAAAGAAATTTTAGACATGCTCTAAATTTGGAGTGCTTCTTAGGGAAATACGGCAGTAATCCAATTGACAATATTCAAATAGACTTATATTATTATGTAGACCGTTCGTTATAATTTTAAGGGAGGTACAACCTATGTCTAGCAAAAAATCATCTCGCGAAAAAATTTTAGAAGCTGCAACAGAGCTTTTTCATTTGAAAGGATACCACGCTACTGGCTTGAGTCAAATTATTCAAGAGAGTGGGGCCCCTAAAGGTTCTTTATATTATCATTTTCCTAATGGTAAAGAACAATTAGCTGTTGAAGCGATTAACTTATCAGCAACAAGAATTGCAGCAGAAATACAGCAAAATTTAGCAGCTTATGATGATCCAGCTAAGGCATTTCAATACCATATAGAAAATATTTCTGGAATTTTTCATGACATCGATCCAATATCTAAATTAAAAAATGTTCCAATGGGATTACTCGCAATGGAAACAGCATTTGTAAATGAGAATTTACGTCAGGCTTGTGAAGAAACCTTTGAAATTTGGGGAAATCTTTACTTTGAGAAATTAAAAGTTAGTGGATATAGTGAGGAACGTGCTTTCTTAATTAGTAAAACAATAAGTGCATTAATTGAAGGTGGCATTACATTATGTGTAACAAAAAAATCAAGTGAACCTTTAATTCAAATTAACAAAATGATCCCTTTATTGCTTTCAAAGTAAAAAGGGTCTTTATTTTGTTGATATTATATAGACCGGTCTAATTAATCGTAGAGAAGAAAGGAAGTATTTTATGGCTTCATCAATGCAAGTTGTGCCAGTACGTAAACCTAAAAGCATGGCTTTTGTCCTTATGTTTGCGGCTTTTATAGGGCTGTTTAGTGAGACAGCTTTAAATATGGCACTGACAAATATTATGGCTGATTTTGCAGTATCAGCTGCAACAGCACAGTGGTTGACTACTGGCTATTTATTAACAATTGGTATTTTAGTACCTGTCTCATCTCTTCTTATTCAATGGTTTACAACAAAACAGTTAGTTGTGGGTTCGTTAATTTTTTCTATTTTGGGAACGATTTTAGCAGCTTTAGCGCCAAACTTTCCGATTTTATTAATAGGTCGTATTATTCAAGCATTTGGAACAGGCATTATTCTACCTTTGATGATGAATGTCATTTTATTAATTTTCCCTATTCATAAACGAGGAGCGGTTATGGGCTTGATGGGTCTTGTTATTACAACAGCACCAGCGATTGGACCGACATTGGCAGGTTTAATTGTAGACTCGTTAAATTGGTCTTATATTTTTTGGATTAGCCTTGTGTTTTACGCAGCACTAGTGATAGCTGGGTTAAAGCAAATCGATAACGTATCTACAATTACGAAACCAACGATTGATATTGTCTCCATTATTTTATCAACACTTGGGTTTGGAGGCTTCATTTACAGTTTAAGTACCGTTTCAGAAAAATCATTTGCTTCAGCCGCGGTATATCTACCTTTTATTGTTGGATTAGCGGCAATTGCACTATTTGTTATTCGCCAATTTAAAATGAAGCAGCCTATGATTAATTTGCGGACGTTCAAATATCCTATGTTTACATTAGGAACGTTGCTCTTGTTTAGTGGTATGCTGTTAATTTTATCAACAGCTATTTTGCTACCAATGTACTTAAAAGGTTCTTTGCTATTCAGTGCTACAGTAGCAGGACTTATTCTTCTACCTGGTAGTGCAATGAATGCTTTTTTATCGCCAGTTGTAGGGAAACTTTTTGATCAATTTGGAGCTAAAAAATTTTTGCCATTGGGCTTTCTGTTAACGTTCAGTGCAAGTTTACTATTTATTTTTACGATTTCCGCACATACACCTGTTTGGCAAATTATTTTAGCAAATACAATCTTCTTTATAGGAATATCAATGATTATTATGCCGGCACAAACAAATGGATTAAATCAGTTGCCACGTGAATTATACGCTGATGGTGCCGCTGTCATGAGCACATTACAACAAATTGCAGGGGGAACAGGAACTGCTTTAGCTATTACATTAATGGTTAGTGGACAAAACAAGCATATGGAACATTTCCAAAATGCTTCGTTATTAGAGTTGATTGCAGAAGGAACAAAATATGCTTTCAACTTTATAGCAGCTATTGCTCTTATTGGATTTGTCTTATCGTTTTTTGTGAATGGAAAGCGTGTAGAAAAAATATAGTCAAAGCGCATATAAACCTTGATAATAATGCATCAATAAAGCTGGCAGAAAGTGTTGGCATGGTTTATGAATGTACGAGAAAAGGCTCTATGAGGACGATGAGTGGACTGATCATCTAATCTACTATATCAATGCAAAGTAGTGCCTTCTACTTGTACACATGTACTAAAAAGCATCTTAGCCAAATTGGTTAAGATGCTTTATAAATGTAAGAGGGAATAAAAGGCGCATATGCCGTTGTTCTTTTATACTTCGTTTCATTGGAAAAACACTTATACATAAGGCACAGCACTGTAAATTAACGCGCTTATTTTTTTAGTTATTTAAAACTGACTATTCTGATTATTGGATAGAAATAGAATGTTCAAATGCATTTCTTTCCTCACAAAACATATCCATAAATTTAATTAAAGATGTAGGTATAAATGTGTCCTTCCTATAGATGAATATTGTTTCAACTTTTCCATAAGGATTTGGGATTGAATGATGTTTAATTGTCCCAGCTTGTAAATGCATTTCTATAACAGAATAGGGGAGCATACTTATGCCTAACCCTGCAGAGACACAGCCAAGAATTGCTTCAAGTGTACCAAATTCCATTATTTTATTTGGGGTAATTCCTTCATCATGCAACCATTGTTCGAGTTTTGCCCGATAAGTGCAGCCACTTCGAAACACTAGTAGCGTCCTTGTTTGGATATCTTTAATAGATGACAAAGGAGGATGAACAGTATCTGTAATTAGTACCAAGTCCTCTTCGATAACAGTCTTTTGAGTTAGTTCTGGGTGGTCAATAGGACCAGCAACGAATGCCCCATCTAGTTCATGATGCAAAACCCCTTGAATATTTTGTTGAGTTGGCCCTGTTTTTAAATTTAAGTCTACATTTGGATATTCGTGGTGATATTTCGATAGTAAGGATGGTAAGCGAACAGCAGCAGTTGTTTCCATAGAGCCTATAGATAATGGGCCTTGTGGAATTTGATTATCTTGCATCACCTTGACTGTTTCTTCTATTAAATTAAAGATATTTTCAGCGTATGTTAATAAGACCTTCCCTTTGGAAGTTAAGGTAGTGCCACGGTTATTCCGGTAAAATAGTGTGGTTTGAAGATCGTTTTCTAATTGTTGAATTTTAGTAGTGATATTGGATTGTGCGTAATTAAGATCACGAGCGGCTTGCGAAATACTCCCTTTTTCGGCAACAGATTTAAAAATATTCAAAGCATGTAAGTCCATAAGTAAACCCTCCATTTAGCTATATAAATAAAAGATGGTAACTATCACTTACCTGAATTATACTATAATTCAAAAAAAAGTTATGATATTTATATAATGATTTTACAAGGGGTGTGATTTTATTTAAACATTCTTCTATTTTTTTATTAGGCGGTATTTTATCTTTAATCGTTGCTATGGGAATTGGCAGGTTTGCATATACGCCAATTCTTCCACTGATGCAAAGTGATCTTTCGTTTTCAAATGCAGTAGGGGGTTATCTTGCTACAAGTAATTATGCAGGCTATTTACTTGGGGCATTTTTAGTAGGAGTTATTCCTGTAAAGCAACATAGAACGTTTATATTAAGGTTGAGTCTGGTTATTAGTATTCTAACAACAGCTAGTATGGGTTTATTTCAATCTTATTTTATTTGGTATGGGTTGCGTTTTATATCCGGTATTTCCAGCGCCATTGTTTTTGTGATGGCCTCTGGCATTGTGCTAGATAAACTAGCTATCAGAAATAAATTGAATTGGTCTGGCATTTTCTATGGTGGAGTAGGGCTGGGCATTTTTTTATCAAGTTTACTGATACCCATATTAAATCGTTTATACAGCTGGGAAGGCGTATGGTTAGGTTTGTCCGGTGTTAGTATGCTACTAGTTTTGATAGTTTGGATTAGCATGAAAGACGAACCACTGTCTTTTGAGAAAACTAGTAAACAAGAAAGTGCTCTATGTGTACCTCCTTTAAAATGGATTCCTTGGCTAATTGTAGCTTATGGATTAGAAGGGTTAGGGTATATTGTGACAGGTACATTTATTGTATCTATCGCGAAAGAAATACCGAGCTTTAATGGTGATGCTACCGTAGTGTGGATGGTGGTTGGATTGGCTGCAATTCCATCTTGTATTATCTGGTCAGAGTTAGCTAAAAAAATTGGATTTGTTAAATCATTGGTGTTAGCAATGACACTGCAAGCTTTCGGAATAGCGCTACCAGCTTTATGGGTATCTCAAATAGGGGTAGTTTTAAGTGCTCTATTATTTGGAGCCACTTTTATGGGAATCACAACCCTTGCTACAACATTAGCACGCCAAATGAGTCCATTTAATAGTAGTCGGATTATTGGCATTCTTACATCTATCTATGCAGGTGGACAAATGATTGGGCCATCAATTGCTGGAATTATCTCAACTGCCACTCAGAATTATGACGCTGTATTACTGGGTGCGGCCAGTGTAGTTTTAGTTGGCGCAAGCTTACTTCTAACTGGTATTCGATTTGAGAAGAGTCCTGAGTTTCTAAAAAAACAAATTTAATTTTCGAAAAATTAAATCATCGATGAAAAGGAGAACGGTATGTTAGATAAATTAAAATACCCAATTATACAAGCTCCTATGGCGGGAGGGGTATCGACGCCAGCTCTTGCCGCAGCGGTATCCAATGCAGGAGGATTAGGTTTTCTAGCTGCTGGATACAAAACAACTGAAGATTTAAGAAAAGATATTCAAGAATTTCGTAATTTGTCTTCTAATATTTTTGGTGTAAATTTATTTGTCCCTAACCTAAATGAAATCAATGATAATTGTAATGTGGACGACTATCGAGCGAAGTTAGAAAAAGAAGCATTACTATTAGGAACTACAGTTGGAGATCCAATCGTGGATGATGATGACTGGCATAACAAAATTGACTTAATCAAAGAAGAAAAAATACCTGTTGTAAGTTTTACTTTTGGATGTCCGTCTACTGAAACTATAAAAGAATTAAAGCAAAATGGAAGTTTCGTAATTGTTACCGTTACAAATTTAGAAGAAGCAAAAATAGCAAATGAATCGGGTGCCGATGCATTATGTTTGCAAGGCATTGAGGCGGGAGGACATCGAGCTTCCTTTTCAAATAATATGGAACCTCACGAAGAGTATGGATTACTCGTTTTTATAAGTATCGTGAAAAAGGAAATCGATATTCCTATTATAGCGGCAGGAGGGATTATGGATGGATGTACGATTACTGCTGTTTTAGGGGCAGGGGCTAGTGCTGCTCAATTAGGTACCGCTTTTCTCCTTTGTCCAGAAAGTGGGACGAATCCAGTATATAGAAAAGCTTTAACGGATTCGGACTTTACTACAACTCATATTACACGCGCATTTACGGGCAGGCGTGCAAGAGGGTTAGTAAATTATTTTCTATCCACTTACGACAAGGAAGCACCCGCTGCGTATCCACAAGTTCATTATATGACACAAAAATTAAGAAAAGAGGCTGTTCAGTCAGATAATCCAAAGTACATGTCTTTATGGGCTGGACAGGGCTATAAACTTGCTCAATCTCTTCCAGCGGCAGATTTAATAAAAACATTAATGCTGCAAGTAAACACAAATCATGTATGACTTTAGCTAATATACAGGGTTGGTCATTATAAATTTATTAGAAGGAGTTTTAAAATGACAAAAGATATTTTTAGAATTGCTTTAGTAGGTTGCGGACCAAGAGGGCTTTCTGTATTAGAAAGACTTCGTACAAATTTTAAAGAAGACTCTTATGTAGGTAAAATTGAAATTTATATGATAGACCCTTTCCTTCCAGGTTCTGGCGAAGTGTGGAGAACAAATCAGTCGAAAACGTTATTGATGAACACAGTAGCTTCTCAAATTACTTTGTTTACGGATTTTAGTGTTGAATGTGAAGGTCCTATTATGCAAGGTCCTTGTTTGTATGAATGGGCTAAGTCTTTAACAAAGATAGCGAATGCTAATTTGGAATATAGCGAATTAGTCATGAGAGAGGCAGAAGAATTACAACCAGATTCCTATCCTACACGTGCCTTTTATGGTCACTACTTGGAATGGGTATTTAAAGAAGTTGTCTTAACTATGCCAAGTAACGTCATGGTATATACTCATCAAACACGAGCTATTGCGATTGATGATGCATATGATGGAAGCCAGATTGTACAGCTTGAAAAGGATAATGTTCATTTAAGAGTGGACGCTGTCGTGTTAGCGCAAGGTCATACACCGGTAAGTTTATCTCCAGAAGAAGAGAAATTAAGAAAAATCGCAGCTGAAAAGGGAATGATCTATATTACCCCGAGTAATCCAGCCGATGTTTCATTAGAGTGCATAAAAGCAGGAGAGCCTGTTATTTTAAAGGGACTCGGTTTGAATTTCTTCGATTACATGTCACTGTTTACACTGGGAAGAGGCGGGCAATTCATACGAACAGGAAATAAATTAGTATACCAAGCTTCAGGGGAAGAGCCTATCATCTATGCAGGTTCTCGAAGAGGTATTCCATATCACGCTCGTGGTGAAAATGAGAAGGGTGCATCAGGCAGACACACACCAATATATATCACTCCAGAGGTGATTAAGAATTTTCATAACCAAACGCTAGACGGACAAGCCGTAGATTTTAAAAATGATGTATGGCCACTTATTGCGAAAGAAATAGAAACGATTTATTACAAGGCAATCATTGAAGAGAAATCAGGTTTGAATGCTGGACAGGAGTTTCAGGCTAAATATAGTCTCTATTCCTATGGAAGTGAACATGAGAGAAGCATTTTAAAGGACTTTGGCATTCCTGATGATTTAATGTGGGATTGGGAAACGCTTGCTAATCCTGTCAAAAATCATTTTTATGATAATCCCGAAGAATTTAATGATTGGTTAATTCATTATCTTTCTTTAGACTTAAAGGAGGCCAAAAGAGGTAATGTGACCAGTCCTTTAAAATCGGCATTAGACGCGTTACGAGATTTACGTAATGAAATTCGTCTTATCGTAGATTACGCAGGTATTAATGGAGATTCGTATAAAATCGAATTAAAGAATTGGTATACGCCGTTAAATGCATTCTTTTCGATTGGTCCACCAGCAATTAGAATTGAACAAATGATTGCTTTGATGGAAGCAGGAATTGTTAACATTATCGGACCAAAACTTAAAGTAGAAGTAGTGGAAGAAGAATCGATATTTTATGCTGTGTCACCTTTCGTTAACAATAGTGGTATAAAGGCTAAAGCCCTCATTGAAGCCCGTCTTCCTGAGACAAATTTAAAGCGAAATGCTGATCCATTAATGTCCTATTTGTTAAAAACAAACCAATGTCAAACTTATAAAATACCTAGTTGCAATGGTTTGATTTATGATACAGGGGGGGTAGCTGTAAGTAGACCTCTTAACAAAGTTTTAGACGGTGAGGGCAAAGAGCATTCAAGAAGGTTTGCTTTTGGTGTTCCAACTGAAGGCGTTCACTGGGTTACTGCAGCGGGTATTAGACCTGGGGTTAATTCAGTTACATTATGTGAATCCGATGCAATTGCACGAGAAATTATTAGTCTATTACATGCAGAACACGAAAACAAAGAGAAAGAGATGAGAAAAATTCTTGTTAGAGCATAATAAATCAGAAAGAAAAACATCAAGAAGTGTTTTCACAGCGCTAACCGTAGTTTTTGTTACGATTTTGACTTCAACTCCTGTATTTTTACCAGGTGCAGTAAATGATTTAATAAGGAAGGATACAGGGTTTAGTGTTGGAGCTATAGGCGTAACTATAACATTATATTGGTTAGGTTCTCTTATGGGAGCCTATATTAGTAGGCAAATAAATAGCCATCATTCCATAGATAAGATAATAGGTATAGCAGTTCTAGTTACTGCATTTAGCCTTTTCTTAACGTTCGTATATCCGGAAATTGGATTATGGGTAGGCGCTGCTTTTGGGGGAGCTGTCTATGGCTACAGTCAACCATTTACTAATATGCTAATTATCAGACGGTGCCCTGAGAAGATTCAAGGATTTGCGTTTGGGTTGAAACAAGCAGCCATACCTGCAGCAACTTTGTTTTGTAGCCTTTCTGTTCCTTTTTTAGCGGTGCCTATAGGATGGAGAAATCTATTCGGACTTGTTGCTGTACTAACTTTATTCTATGGCATAATCTTACTAATGAATTCAAATGATGATGAACATGGCAATGCTAAAAAGAAAAATGCAACAAAACTACGCTTAAATAGACATTTAATGTTGTTGGCGATAGCAGGAGGCCTAGGCGCTGCAATTGGAAATAGCTTAGGTGGATTTTTGATTACGTCTCTAACACATGGAGGAATTACATTAGTAAAAGCTAGTATGGTGGCCGCAGTTGCATCGGTAACAAATATTCTAGTAAGGGTTTTTGCTGGATTAGCAATTGACCGTTTTAGAGGGCTTGAAAAAATATTGTTACTATCCATGTTTATCGTTGGATCATTAGGTACAGCTGCATTAACCATGCCTTCACACACTCTACAAGTAGTAGGGGCTATTCTAGCCTATGGTGGTGGCTGGGGCTGGGCTGGATTACTACACTATGTAACAGGAGCTGCTTATCCTGGTAGAGAAGGGCAAGCAACTGCTATTAGTCAAATGGGTGTTTCTCTTGGGGCAGCTGTCGGACCATTAATTTTTGGTTTTGTGTTTACAACTTTAGGTTCCAATGTAGCTTGGCTTCTAATGTCTATTGCTGGAATACTAGCATGTATATCAGTAGTAGAATCGTATCGAGTGAATGCTAAAGAAACGCCCATCCAAGAAAAGTTTAGTTAGTAATTGATTTGTTTCTATTAGTTGTTAAATAAATTGAATAGATGAAATGGTTATGGAGAAAGGCACATTTATAGGTGCCTTTTCCTTTTATATTGTCATAGTTTGATTCAATTTTATTGGGAAATGGAAGGGGAAAGAGTAATTGGTATATACTGATTGGGAAAATAATCTTATATTATTACTCTCGAAAGAAAGTTTATCGTATGTAGAGGTTGATACTTTAAAACAATTACTTAAAATGCCTTTAAATTGGGTACGAGTAATAGGGCTATTAAAGATGCATCATATTTTCCCAAATGTATCTGTAATTATAAGAAAGTACATAGTGGATGAAACTAACTTTGAATATGGGTATGTAAAATTAAAAACAATGGCTAATTTAGAATATAAATTGCAACAAGAAATTGCCAACGAACAGTTACAACATCAGTTACAGTTAATAGAAATATTAAATACAGCAGAAATTCCGTATGCTTTATTAGACGGGCTGCCAAATAGCCAATCTAGCTATAAGAACAGTCTTCACAGTCCGTACTACGATAGTAAGGTGTTAGTGAATTATAAAGATAAAGGTAAGGTCATAACATGTCTACAGTCCATTGGTTACATGCCAAATGAAGCTGATGGGAATTTGGGAACAGGGGATAGGACACTTGAGAAATTAAAACCGATTGATTTAGTTAAATCAACCGATATGAAATTTTTGAGTATATTTAAAATCAGATTGCAATTTTCGCCGCACCCATTAATTGAACGTAATATTCAAGAAGAGGTAACCGAAGAATTGCTAAAAAATGTACAAATTTTAACAATAGATGGGGTTCAATTTAAAGTATTGTTATGGGAAGATATGTTACTTTCTTTATGCGTAGATGTTTATAAGGATAAAAAATATAACAAGGATGTATCCCTTTGTAAATATACGGATATCTATCGGTTAATTAAGGCACAGAATATAAATTGGGACGTTTTTATTAAAAAAGGTAAGGCTCACAATGTGGAGTATTTAGCATTTGAGGTCCTTTACGAAGTTGAGGAATTATATTATCCGCTAATCCCGCTGTTAGCTCTAAAAGAGTTGTCTACGGATAAATTTTTTGAAGAAGATGTAGTTGTCAATCAGGATCATAATGACTGGCATGCGGATTTGTTAAGTAAGTTATTGAAATGAGTATGATTGAAGGACTGAGTGAAGTTCTACGCATTTTTCGATGCATTCTTTTTGCTGTCTTTTCTGTTCGCTATATTTCACTTGTTTTCTGTCTTTAAACCCACTTTAAAAAAATGACTAAAACCTCTCAATAGAAAATCCAAATAATAAAAAATTATTGATTGCTATTTTAAGGAATATTAGTATAATAATTACTATAGTACATTTTTTTGCTATAGTAATTTGAATCTATTATTTACATAAAGAAGGGTGAAAAACATGAAAAAATTCTCGAAAATAATTCTAGCTTTTACTTTTGCTCTATCTGCTTTGATGTTCGTTTCATTATCGGACACTCAGAAGGCTTACGCAGTTAGTATTGAAGATTGTAAGAATGACTCTAATTGTTTCAATTTTGTTAAACAAGATTTAGTGGTGAATCGTTATATAGATTTATGGGGAATGAGCAAAGTGGAAGTAAAATCAGGTTCAAGCTATGTTAAAATAGAAGATGGAGTTAGAATAAAAGGAATTAAGCCTGGTGGAGAAGTTGTAATTTACGCTTACGATAAAAGCGGTAATTATACTATGTATAGTATTACTGTTTTAAAATCCATTTTTGGTTAGATTATTATGAAATTAGTAACAAGTGAACTAGAGCAAATAGCTCTAGTTTTTCTTGCCTAGAAACAGTATGTTAGTTCTATAATAAATTACATTCCTATGTACTCAATTAATTTTGAGCCTGGGCTTTTTTTATTTATAGATATTCGATTTGTATTATAGCTTTGTATAGATTCTTTTTAGAGTTAGCAAATTTATTTGAAGTGATTTCAGAATAAAAATATTGCAACTATACACCTTAAGTTTTTACTAGTGATTTTAGTAACAACGAATATCAATGTATCTTAATTGAAATTAAAGCTCTTTGTAACTTATATAGTCGATAAAAGGATGTCACTGTATTCATGTATTGGAATAATGAAGTAATTAATTTTGCGTATGGTTTAGGAAAAAAGGAAAACATACACTAAAAAAATGCTATTAAGTAAATAATAAATTTGATCTGAAATATAAGTAGTGAACAATTAACTTTATTTTAATATGGAATAGAATATATGGAACAACAAGGACAATTAACGATATTTGATTTAGAGGATCAATATGAAGAAATGCAATTTAAAAAGCTTTCCACAAATGTTAATAAGCCTGTTGATAAAAAGACTTTCATTGTGCCTCGTATAAGAGGGTATATTGTGAGGAGGTAAACAGTCGATTATGTTTATTTGTTATTAATTACAAAGAAGTTTAACCCCAATTTAACCCCATCGGTTATTTGGGCAATAAAAAACTCACCCTCCAATAAAGAAGGGTGAGTCGCTTTGAAGCCTTGAGGCTCTAATGGTAAAGTTAAAAGCCGCGTATGCCGTAGTTATTATAGAAAGTTTTAAACCACCACTCCTCAAAGTGGGTGTTCGCAGAAGTTTTCCTGCTTATCCTCATGCACCTTGGTGTGAGGCCCGTCATTCCAACTCCAATAATAAAACTCCCTTTTACAGCTTAAAGGTTAAAACTTAATATTATACGAACAATGCAGCCTTTAAGGATATAATAAGGCATGCTAAACAAAGTTGCAAGTAAGATGGTTTATGAAAAAAAGTCAATGGGCACATATTGTAAATCCAAAAGTAATGTTGGAAAAACAGCTGGATAATAAGGCATTGTTTCATATATTTTTCACAAATGCGAACAAAAAATACGAACAACCTTTGCGAAATCAGACTAAGTGTGTAAAGATAGGAGCGTAATCATTTATCTAACGAAAAATAAAGGGAGGAAACAGAGATGGCAGCATATCCAAATTGTCCGAAATGTAATTCTGAATACACATATGAGGATGGCACAAATTTTGTTTGTCCAGAATGTGCACATGAATGGAGCACTGATGCAACAGAGCAGGAGTCAGATACACTCATTGTAAAAGACGCAAATGGCAAGTTGTTAGCAGATGGTGATGCGGTAACAATTATTAAAGATTTAAAAGTAAAAGGAAGTTCTTCAACATTAAAAATTGGAACAAAGGTGAAAAGTATCCGTCTTGTTGAAGGCGATCACAATATTGATTGTAAAATTGACGGCTTCGGTGCAATGAAACTAAAATCAGAGTTCGTCAAAAAAGCTTAAAAATGAGAATGATAAATGAGCATCTTTCGTATGGAGAGATGCTTTTATCATTTCAAAGCCTACGTAAAACAATGGCAAAAGCGGCACCAAGTAGGGCAAATATGGTATGTAAAAGAGCTATATAGCTTGCACCCACTATAAGTGAACCAATATCGATAAAAGAGAAGTCCTTCATATAGAGTGGATTGCTAAAATTATTAATAATGGCCCAGACGAACACAGGTATAGAGCTTATGGCAAAGACAATCCAAATGTTTTTATAAAATAAATAAGTTAGGCAACCGAATAGACCGTATAGTATGACGAAGCTTTTATGATTGCCAAGTAAAGATGAATTAAGGGCAAACATAAAAGACAGCACGATAAAAACAAGATGAAAAAAGGTTAATGTGCTTTTCATTGATAAGTTTTGATTAGTGGATAGTTGTGTAGCGGCCAACTGCTGACATGATTTACATGTAGCTAAATGCTGTTCAATAAATTCGGTCGTATCGGCTTGGAGGCCATGTGCTTTATATAAAGGTAGTAAATCTTCTACAATTGAACATTCATGTGACAATATTTTCCCTCCTATCACTCCTATTATACGACTTTTTTTAGGAAATAAAAAAAGCCTTCCGTCGATCAATTCATCGGAAAACTTGTACATGCACGTTATTTGTTTGTGTCTAATACTTCATTTGTGAGCGCTTGTATATCAATATGTGTTTTTTCTTTTACAGCATCTTTTAATATTTCAGTTCTGAAATAACGAACTGTTGCTGGAAGAGGAATCAATAAAAGCTTCGATAGTGCCGTTTGATACATGTGGACAAATTCCATGTCGGTATTGCCGCGCTTTAATTCTGCAAAGGCTTCGTAAAATTGATCTAATTTGTCTGCAAATTCAAGTAAACGACCTTCTAGTGTTTCGTCTTTTCCTTCTTTCATGCGTTCGAAAAAGATGTCTTGAAACTCTTTAGGGATTTCGTTCATAATGAATTTTTCCATCATTTTTTCTTCCACATGTGCAAGCATTTGTTTTAGCTCTGGGCTAGCATGCTTTACGGGGGTTTTAATATCTCCGATAAATACTTCAGCGAAATCATGATTGATGGTTTTTTCATATAACGATTTCCAATTCACTGTAGCGCCATTCATTTCTTCCAGTGTTGCAAAGAACATGGCATACTGTGAGACTTTCCAAGAATGTGCAGCTACATTATGTTCTTCAAATTTGAAGCGGCCCGGGCAACGAATAATACGTTCTAAATCATTAAGACTTGTAAAAAATTGATGAATTCCTATAAGAATCACTCCTTTTTGTTTCTATAAGTGCATGTTACTATAATCCATACCCTCTTTGTTCAGATTTCAAACAATTTAACAATGATTCACGTTGCATTTACAAAGGATTCACAATTATTATGAGAGAACGCAAAGGGGAATGCTATAATGAGTAAGACTTGTTAAAGGGAGAGTATGCAATATGCTATCGATTTATACACTTCTTCTATATATACATATTTTAAGTGCAGTCCTTTCGATTGGGCCATTATTTGTTGTTTTAGTAATTGTTAAGAAAATGCGTACAGCTGCACATGTTGAAATGCCACCATATATCCAAGTATTTCAAGGTGCAATTACGATCGTTAAACACGCGGGGCATGTGCTAGTTGCCTCGGGTATTTTATTAATGTGGCGTGGAGAATATCCATGGACAACCTCGTGGGTAATCCTAACATTTCTTGTGATGGGTGGTTCGATTGTCTTTTTAGCTAGAGCCTTTAAGCCAACTATTCGCACGTTCGATACGCCCGCCTATCATCAGCAAAAATTTGCTTCATTGTTACAGCGTAAAGCATGGATATATATTGTATTATTGCTGATTATGCTATGGCTGATGGTAGCAAAACCTGTGCTTTGGTAATAAATTGTGTGAGTGACTGGCACTGCCGCGACCCTCGCTGATGCGAGGGTTTTTTGCGTCTTGTGCTTGAGCGGTTGCAAGAATTGTGTGAGTGACTGGCACTACTATTATTTGGGGATGTGGAAGGTGATGGTTGTGCCTTCATTTGGTGTGCTTTTGATTTGTAACCTTTGACCATAAATTCTATTGAGGCGGAGGTCCGTATTGCGTAGTCCAATACCTCTACTTGTTGTATTCGTATCGGATAGCAATTGTGCTAATGTCGTGGCATCGATACCAATACCGTTGTCAATTACACTGACGGTCACATAATCAGCAAGCTCTTTAATTCGAATACAGACAGTGCCGCCACCTTTTTGTTTTAATACACCATGTCGTAATGCATTTTCTACAAGCGTTTGCAATGAAATTGGAGGAATCTCAACATCAATCTGTTCATCAATATCCCAATCAATTTGTAATAGTTCGCCAAAACGTTGCTGTTCGATATAAAGGTATGAACGGACGAGTTCAAGTTCATCGCGAAGTGGTACAACGCGTTGTAAATTCCTTACATCGAAGCTTGCGTGGAGATATTTCCCGAATTGATGCATTAAGTCAATCATTCGATCTGGATCAATTGTGCTCAGTGAGGCAATTGTATTAAGCGTATTATATAAAAAATGAGGCTGTATTTGTGCCTGAAGCCAAGCGGTTTCCAAATGTAGCTGCTGATTGATACTATATTTTAAATCAATTAAAGCTCGACAACGTACTTTTAGTTCCAAAGAATTAATAGGTTTCGTTACATAATCATTGGCCCCATGCGCAAACCCAGTATACACATCTTCAGGATTATTTCGAGCAGTTAACAATAAAATTGGTAGCTCTAGTAAGGTATAATGCTGTCGAATGTTTTCAATTAAAGCATATCCAGAAATATATGGGAGCATGGCATCAATAATGACTAAATCCCATCTTTGCAAACGCAATAAATCCAGTGCCTTTTCGCTACTTGTAATGGTTGTAATGTTATATTCTGTAGCAGAAAATAAACTTCGCATCATTGTTAAATTTACAGGGTCATCATCGACCATTAAAATTTTAAACTGCTTTTCAGTAGGAGAAGCTTTTAACTGCGTGTTGTTCTCCTGTAAATGAATATCCTCTGGTCGTTCATCATTTACTTGTCCCATCTCTACCATGTCATCCGCAATGGGGATAGTAAAAAGAAAATCAGCTCCTTTATTTAGTAATGATCCTCCATGTAAATCAATTAGTTGCTTAGAAACCAATAAACTAAGATGAATTTCTTCATTATCTGCAAGCCCTTTGTCAGAAGAAAAAAGATGTTCGTGAAGACTAATATCAGAATGGTTCGTTCCAGACTCTGTCAGTTTGATATGAATTACGGCCATATTTCTTTCTATTGTTGCGCTAATTTCGATTGAACTAGTGTTGGTATTTTTAATAGAACTGTGTAGCAGATTGAAAAGAATTTGAATAAGCCGTTTTTCATCGGCTAGCACAAGAGGGAAGTCTCTTGCAATAGAAGATGTCATTTGAATTTGTTTTCCTACAGCAATAAAACGTAGCATATCAAATACACCCGAAACCACGCCTTGAATACGGACATTCTTTTTATGAAGATGTAAATTTTCATCTTTTAATCGCGTATAATCCACGATGTCATTGAGCGTAAAGGACATGCTGCGTCCTATATCAATTAAATATTTTAAATTCTGCTTGTCTTCCGTCACAAAGCAATTGTTTGGATTATCATAAATTGTTTGTCCTAAAGTAATCATTTTATTCATAGGGTCCCAAAGCTTTTGTGCATTGCTTAATAAAAACTCATCCTTCATTTCCCCATCTTTTTGTAATTTGGCAACTAGCAGATTAATCTGTTGTTGGTTTTCATAAAAGCGTTTAAACCAATAACCTGCAAAGCCCAGTGCAATCATTAAATAGTCTAATGGGTAAAACGGGATATCTAAAACAAAATACGTTTTTATAAGGCCCCAAATAATACCGTTTGTTGTGCCAATAGCTGTAAAAGCAATAAAAGCCGAACTTTCTTGAATTCCTATGTACTCTTTTAATGCTAGTACAATGACATATAAAAATGACACGACATAAAGCATAAAGAAGACCAAGTTAGCTGTGTGTAGCAATTGAATAGGCAATAGGATAATAAGCAGGGCGCCTATAGCATACAATGTTGTAAACCATCGGAAATATTTTGCTTGTTGATATTGCACTAACAAGACGCGAATAAACTGCACAAAGAAATAAGAAGCGCCAAGATAAATAAGATTGGACAGCTTTAATGACCATACATAATCCAAGTGTAACCAATCAAGTATGGAACGATCATAAGTAATAAGTTCGTCAGCTAAAGGTAAAAGAAAACCGACGGTGAACAATAATACGATTTTTTTACGATAAATAAAGAGGAAGACAAGAATGCTAAATAACGCAAATAAAATAAGCAACATAGCGATAGCTACAAGCGATAATTGTGTAATGAATTGATGGTGCATCATGGCTGAAGCAGAGCTAAAAGAAAGACGTTTATCTATAACCAAATTTGAGGGCGTATCAAAATTGGAAACATGTAAAATGACATCAATTTCAGACTGCTCTTCAGTGAAATATACAGTGTAAGGAGCTGCCTGTCCTTTATGAGTGCTGGGATTTGTAGACACCATTCCAGACTGTCCTGCAAGTTTCCCGTTAATATATAGCGCTGATGCAGTAGAGATTGCAGGAACTCGTATTGCATAACGGTGATTTGAATGGGTATTAGCACTTAATAAGATTTTTACACGATATGTACCAAAATGTTGTTTTGTTGCTGAACCCTTTTGCATAGGAATTTTACGGACAGTTTGTTCGATAGAACTGATTGTCTGATTACTGTTCGTTGTTTTTAACAATACTTCAGGATAATAAATCCATTCACCATTGATTTGATAGATCTCATCTTCCGATAAAGTTTGATGGCGCATATCTAAAATACCTGCTTGTGCAATGGGCTGATTATTAGAAGGTGTAAAATATGCAAGCCAGAGAAGTCGGAAGATCGTTAGGACGATAAAAATTATAAAAATAACTAGCAAATGTTTGACGATAGGTTTTCTCAACGCCAATATAAAGCCTCCTGTAAGTAAAATATTAGATTGTATAGTTTTACCATGCCATGAAATAAAGAAAAAGAAAATATGCATTTCGCTATAAAGAAAACTTTATGTATATAAATTGAAGATTTTCACACATTATTAGTGCTTTTTGAGTAATTATGTTTTAGGTTACAGAGGTTAAAATGATTAGTTGTTAAGTATTTTTTAAGAGGTATGACGTATGATGATGAAATAAAAACTTTTAATATGAGAATTGAACTTATTATATATAGCTTTAGCAAAATATCATCTCAATGGGAGAAATGATCTATTGTGGAGAAATTTAAGTTAAATTTATCGTTTGTCATTGTTAGTATGATAATAATTGTTGTACTCGTTACATCAAGTATCAGTATTTGGATTAGTTATAAAAGTTACAGTGAAATGCTAACACAGCCTAACCATGCTTTACAGGAAGCTTTTATAGAGGAAGTTTCTGATATAGCTGAAATTAATACACAAGAGTCATTACAAAACTCACCAACTGAAGTATTAGTAAAGGATAGGCTTGAACAGGCAGTAAATCAGTTACAAAAAGAGCGTGTTGTCTCTGTTAGTGTGTTCTTAAAGAAAATAATTCTGCCTTTATCGTTAATGGTAGCAGCCGTTTTCATGTTGGTACTGTGGTTTGTGTTGAAGATTATTCGACCTCTACAAGATATTGTTAAAATTGGACAAGAGGGCTGTGGAATTAACGATTTACAATTAGTGAATGACTGGTATGCAGAGGCGTGCGACTTGAAAGGTGTCATGTTAAAGGTAAGAGCTGATTCACAAAATAAAATTAAGGAATTAACTAACCAGTTAAAATTAGATTCCTTAACAGGTATTCCGAATCGCCGAAGCATGGATCAAGTATTAAATAATTTAATTACAGAAAAAGTGCCACATGCCATTATTTTAATAGATTTAGATGAATTTAAAAGTGTCAATGATACATATGGGCATACAGTGGGGGATGAGGTTTTAAAAGCTTTTGCAAACAAAATGAAAGAAAGTGTACAGGGTAGTTGTTTTAGATATGGTGGAGAGGAGTTTTTAATTATTTTACCTTATACAGCAATTGAAGATGCCGTTAAATTAGCTGAGGAATTGCGAGTTAAACAAGCGCAAGCGGATAATCCAAGTGGTCGTCCAGTTACCTTGTCGGCAGGCGTTACCGTTTATTCTTCCTCTATTTGTGACCCGAATCAGTTGATAGCGATTGCGGATCAGGCATTGTATGAGGCGAAACAATCAGGTAGAAACTGTATACGCGTGGTGGAGGATTTCTCCCGAATCGGTAAATAATTCTCTAAATCGACCAAAAAATGTAGCTGTCTCTTAAGAGGCAGCTACATTTTTACTCTTGTGCTATTGTTGCGTATAATTCTATAGTTTCTTGATTAGGTAAAATATCTAAGTCAGTAAATAAGACATTCTTAAAGTCTTTGTAAACTTTTACTGCATTAGCCCGATTATCCTCTTCAATATAGAGTTGAAGAAGCTCTTGGATGATTTTATCTGAATATGGGTTGTACTCGAGCATCACTAGTAAAGTACGCTCTCTTTTTTCTACATTGTTGGTTGTCTTATAATGCTCCACTAAGTAATTTAGTAAAAGCGTAATTTGGTTATGAATGAAATTCGACTTACTATGAATCCACGAGTAATCTAATGTAGCCATGTATTCTCCATGAGAATTTTGAATAAATGCTTCGGCTCTTTCTACATCTAGCTCTCCGACTTCCTCTTTGTGCTTTAACAGGTGCTCTAATTCCAAGACATCAGATTGAAAATTGTCTAGCTGTAAAATATAACAGCCGTTTACATACTGTAAAACGTTAAAGTACCCTAACGCTGAGAGAGTTGTACGTAGATAAGAAACAGTTGTATGGAGTTGCACTCTTGCCTTTTTGTATTCAGTTTCAGCCCATAATGCATCGATGATTGTATCTCTTGGTACATGGCTGTTGAGATTAGATAAAAGAAAGGCAAATAATTCTTTTGTTTTAACAGTTCGCCAATGCACGATGTTCTTATTATGTAAGACAGTGAATCCGCCTAAGCACTGTATACTAAGGGAGGGCTCATTGTGTTGAACTTGAGTAGGGAGGGCTATCTCTAATTGGAATAGTTCATGTATCCTATTTATAGTCATCTCTAGTCGAGATTTAGAAATAGGCTTTAGTAAATAGTCTAAGGAATTAATTTCAAATGCCTGCACAGCATAATCTCGATACGCTGTCACAAAAACAATACAGACATTCTTCTTCCATTCCTTTAATATTTGAGCAACTTGCAAACCGTCCATACCTGGCATTTCAACATCTAAAAAAGCGACCTGATAATCCAATGTCGGTGCCTCATCAAGCAAATCTTTAATTGTTGAAAAAGCTTTAACAACCTCTACTGAATCAAATTCTTCCAACTTTTTTTCCATGTTTAAAAGAGCTAACGGTTCATCATCTGCAATTATTACTCGAATCACAGTAGGACACCAACTTTCAAATTAGTATATGACCTAACTATTTGTATTTTAAGTATTACATATAGTATATAAATTGTAATTATTAGGTTAATAAAGATTTATTTTACATTAACGGAGTAAACGTAATTAGTATATATAGTGATATATTTGCTAAATCCTTTTTTCTACAGCAACTAGAGTAGTGTGAATCGCCAACCGGTTACCGTTAGGTTTAACTCATTAACCAAAATTCACTTTATAAAATCGAGTTCAAGGCATCTCCTTTTCTACTTTATCGGCTATAAAAACTGTATTTCCATTATATAAAATATGCAAATAGATTGTAGAGATTTGATCTTAATTTTCCATATAATTGTTTAATTGGAGAAAAAATTGATTGAAATTGTATATTTTACTGATTAAATAGTAATAATTTGTAATATCAGGTCCAAGTCCTGTGATATTTAGATGCATTCTACAATAATGTTTGCATACTTAAGAGCCTAATTCTCTAGTGTGCTAGCAACAGATTGCAGAAAATACAAAACAACTGGAGGTATTACTTATTATGAAGAAAAAGGCAATAGCATTAGCTGTAGCAATGACTCTTGGCATGGGGATGTTCGGGAGTACTACTTCTGCTAAGGGAGTATATACTGGTCAAACGAGCAACATACTTTGGGGAATCTCACCTATTTATAATTTGAGTTTAGCCGAGTTGCAACAGTTAGACGAATTTGATTCGATATGGATTAATCCTGATCAAACCTTGAGTATGGAAAAAATACTGGAGGAAGAAAAGACAGATGACAACCATCTTATTGAGGCCGGTGATACATTATTCAGTCTTGCTAAATCTTATAATGTTAAGGTGGAAGATTTAAAAGAATGGAATAACCTCACTTCTGATTTAATTTTAGTTGGTGAAACGTTAGCTGTTAAAGCTTCAGCAGCAAAGCCAAAACCAGCAAAAAGTATTGCACAAAAACCTGCAAGCAAACAAGCTTCAACAAAAGCGGCCACAACAAAACAAGCTACAACAGCTGTAAGTGCTCCAGCAAGTCAGAATGGTCAGACATATACAATGCGCGCAACAGCTTATACAGCATATTGTAAAGGTTGTTCAGGTATTACAGCAAATGGGACAGATATACGTTCAAATCCAAATTTAAAAGTGATTGCTGTTGATCCCCGCGTTATTCCACTTGGAACGAAGGTGTGGGTAGAAGGTTATGGTGAAGCGATAGCTGCTGATACTGGTGGTGCGATAAAAGGGAATAAAATTGATGTATTTATCCCTTCCGATGGACAAGCTCGTAATTGGGGTGTTCGAACAGTTACGGTAAAAATTTTAAATTAATGGAACATAGGGATTTCTCAGTGTTTTTCTGAGAAATCCCTTTATTTGTAATGAGAATAAATACCTAGTTATGAGTTGCGGGAGTATTCTGATAAATGATAAACTTATAAAAAGGGGGATGATACAGTTTAAATGAATCTATACAAATATAAGTTAATTTTATAGTTGTTGCAGTGTGATTCTCATTGTTGCAAATAAGATAGGCAAAACAGTTTAAAAGAGAGTTGCTAGAGAATGATACTGGCAAAGAAAGTTAGATTGTACCCAAGTGAATTACAAGAACAAAAGTTGTGGCCTTCAGTAGGAACAGCAAGATTTATTTATAATTGGACACTTACAAAACAAGAAGATAATTTCAAAAATGGATGTTTTAAGAAAAAAATGCCCCAATTAAAGAAAAGGGAATTGTCTTGGTTAAATGAAGTATCTAACAATTTTGCAAAACAGGCGGTTAAAGATGCTTGTGATGCGTACAAAAAATATTTCAAAGGTC
The DNA here is from genome assembly GCF_037976175.1 of Lysinibacillus sp. FSL K6-3209. Taxonomy (NCBI): domain Bacteria; kingdom Bacillati; phylum Bacillota; class Bacilli; order Caryophanales; family Bacillaceae; genus Lysinibacillus; species Lysinibacillus sp. FSL K6-3209. The sequence continues at coordinate 370,627 of NZ_CP150264.1, forward strand.
AGCAAATAAACCAACATATAAAAGCATGAAGAAGGGCAAGAAGTCTTTCTACAATGATAATTGTATGTTAAAAGTAAAAGATAAAAAGATGGTACTTATTGAAAAAGCGGGGTGGGTTAGAACGTACGAGCAATCACCGCTCCGTGTTAAATACAATAACCCTAGTAGGAATAGATGTTGGAATTAAAAAATTAGCCGTTTATTCAGACGGCAACGTGTATAAAAATATAAATAAATCTTCTGTAGTTCGAAAAATTGAAAAGAGATTAAAATGACCACAAAGACAAGTAACTAGAAAATAAAAACAAAATAACAAAGGAAAGGAGTATGTCAAAACTAAGAATATCGTAAAACTTAAAAAACGGATACGACAAGTCCACAGAAGATTGACTAATATACGGAATAATTATCTTCACAAAACGACAACATGTATAGTGAAAACCAAGCCATACAGAGTTGTATTAGAAGATTTAAACGTTAAAGGCATGATGAAAAATAAGCATCTATCTAAAGCTAATTCAAAACAAAGTTACTATGAATTTAGACGACAACTTCAATATAAGTGTAAATTTAGAGAAATTGAGTTCGTAGTAGCAGATAGATTTTATCCATCAACCAAAACTTGTAGTCACTGTGGGGAGATTAAGAAAGACTTAAAACTCAAAGATCAAGTTTATAGTTGTGGCTTAGCTATTAATAGGAATTTAAATGCAAGTATTAATCTTGCTAGATAAATTAGCATAATATCACCAACAAGATAACGTTAATATGTAGGATGCGTTGTATCCGAATTTACGCCCTCGGAGAGTTATATCAAACGAAAGTAGATTGGTTACTTGTAGCGTTTGAAATCGGACTCGTTGAACAGGGAATTAAACAAGATTTATAGATATTTATAGATTTTTGGCAACGGTAATTTAATGAAATTGACAACTTTATTGATTATTTCTTTAGGTGTTTTTTTGGTGGGTTGTGGTGATAAAGATGAGAAAGCGGAACAACAATCGGTATCAGATAGCTCGGTTGCTTTAACAGCGACTGCGAAAGTTATGAGTTCGGATAATAAAAGTTTAGGAGAAGCCATATTTGAAGAGCAGGCTGATGGTGTTAAAGTAACGGTTACAGTAAGTGGTTTACCTGCTGGAAAACATGGTATGCATATACATGAAGTGGGGAAATGCGAAGGGCCGGATTTCGGTACTGCAGGAGGGCATTTCAATCCAACGCAGAAAGAGCATGGCAAGGATAATCCGCATGGTCATCATCTTGGGGATTTACCGAATTTAGAGGTAGCGGAGGACGGTACTGCAACTATGAGTGTCTTGGCTGAAGGTGTAACGTTACAAAAAGATGCTGAACACTCTTTGATGGATGGGGAAGGTACTGCGCTTGTCATTCATGAAAATGAGGACGACCATATGACAGACCCTACTGGTGAATCGGGCGGAAGAATTGCATGTGGTGTTATTCAATCATAGTAGAGAAGAAGGCTGGGACAAAACTAAAATAATTTAAGGTACAGAGGAAAGGTGTCCATAAATTTTTGCTATATGGAGACTTAGCACACTTAGCGATTCTTGCTTTTGCAATAAAAAATTAGAAGTGTTCACTAGTTGTTGGTAGCGGAGGCGGTGACTCCTGCGGCTTACGTGTGTGCCCGTGGAAAGCACCGCCGAAGCGGACAACAACGGCGCTGCAAAAAAGTGTTAGATTGACTGCCATCAATCTAACACTTTTTCTCTTTTGTCCCAGCCTCTTTGTTGTTGTAGTTTGCACCGATAACGAGGTTTAACTACTAATTGATGGAAACGCAAGTGTTGCCCCTTGCTTAAACAGTACAAAATGTAAGCAAAGGGTTTCGGCTTACTATGATTGGCCATCGACGGCATAGTAAGTATTGGATTGATTGGGGTCAATCTAATACGCTCAATATAAAGACTTCAGCCATTAATTACTGTTACAAGCAGTTTTCATGATATTACCTTTTGATGGCGTGATGAGAAAACACCAGTATGTATTGCATAACTATTGGTAGAGATGGGTACCATCAGAAATAGAGGAGGTAATAACATGAAAAAAATATCTATCTTAATTATTTCTTTGACTGTCTTTGTCGGAGGATGCAACCTTTTTGATAAGAAAGATGAAAAAGTAGCCGTTAACTCTAATGCCAAATCGTCTTTAACGGCAACTGCAAAAGTAATTGGTTCGAATAATGAGAGCTATGGGAATGCTTTTTTTGAGGAAGAAGACAATGGTGTTAAAGTAACTTTAGCATTAAGTGGTTTACCAGCAGGCACACATGGTATTCATATTCATTCAGTAGCGAAGTGTGAAGCACCCAAGTTTGAATCGGCAGGTTCGCATTTTAATCCAACAAATAAGGAGCATGGAAAATTAAATCCAAATGGCTATCATTTAGGCGATTTACCAAATTTAGAAGTTGGTGAGGATGGGACGGTAGATTTAAATTTCTTAGCTGAAGGTGTAACATTACAAAAGAATGCTGAAAATTCCTTAATGGATGGAGAAGGTACTTCATTAGTTATTCATGAAGCAGCAGACGATTATAAAACAGACCCTGCTGGTAATTCAGGTACAAGAATTGCATGTGGAGCAATCCAGTCAGGAAGTTAGTTGGCTAATTTTAACATAAAGTTGAAACACCCTACCACTACGTATATTTTGGGGGTGTTTTTTGCGTTACAGGCTGCTCACATAGACGGGCGGGGCTTATGCATCCTCCACCACTACGTTGCATATTAGATTGTGAGTTTTATCCTATTTTCCATGTAATAAAAATGAATAGCAAACAAGGAGTATAATTTTATACAATATGTATACATTTCTACACTAGTGTTTTTATAGTAATAGAGTATTTATTAGTTTATTAGAGAAAAAAGAAGGGTAAAGAACGATGTATTTTAAATGTTCATTGTTCGCATTTATGACATTTTGTATAATTATAATTATCTGAATTTACTATAAATAGGTTGACATAATTATACTAAATTTGATAATTTTAAATTGATTCTTAATTATAACCAAAGGGGGAAGGTTAATATGAAGAAAAAGCAATTTAGATTATTGATGCTATTAAGTGCCATTGCGCTACTAATTTTAGCGGCATGTGGATCTGATAGTAGTACAGGTTCGGATAAGGAAAATGGGAATGGTGATACAGCTAGCTCTGAAAAGCCAAAATTTTTAAGTTTATTAACAGGTGGAACGCAAGGTACTTACTATGCATTAGGTGGTACATTTGCTGATTTAATTACAACGGAAACAGGTATTAAAACGACAGCAGAAGTTTCTCAAGCCTCTGCAGCAAATATGACTGCCTTGCAAGAAGGTAAAGGTGAAATTGCGTTTGTGCAAACAGATATCGCTTATTACGCAACTGAAGGTAAATTTATGTTTGAAGGCAAAAAAATTGATACGATTGCGGCATTAGGTGCACTTTACCCAGAGACTGTTCAATTAGTGACAACTGAAGCTTCTGGTATTAAAACATATGCAGATTTAAAAGGGAAAAAAGTTTCCGTAGGGGCTCCGGGTTCTGGGACTTATGCCAATGCGGAACAATTACTTGAAATTCATGGATTAACAATGGATGACATTAAAGCGCAAAATCTTGATTTTGGTGAGTCTACTGATGGTCTTCAATCAGGCCAAATCGATGCGGCATTCATTACTGCTGGTACACCAACAGGAGCTGTAGAGGCATTAAATGCAACGACAAAGGTTAATATTATCGGTGTAGATGCTGGTAAAGCAGATGAGCTTATTGCCAAATATCCTTACTATGCAAAAGATACAGTAAAAGCTGGTACTTATGGTATTGCGAATGATACAGAGACTGTTTCTGTTCTTGCGATGTTAGCAGTGAATAAGGATTTACCAGAAGATGTTGTATATGCTATGACAAAAGCGATTTATAGTAATACAGGGAAAATTTCACATGCTAAAGGTGCATTTATTAAAGCTGAAACAGCTTTAGATGGTATCAGTATTGATATTCATCCAGGTGCTCAAAAATACTTTGATGAAACTAAATAGGACAACATCGCTTTACATGTTCCAAGCTATTGAAAAACTTATTATTTGCTCGTAGTTTAACAAGGTGATTTTTGGACATTGATAATGGTGTTTATATTTTCTTAAACATTAAAGGGGCTCGGATTGCGTAAAGCTTCGGGTCCCTTTTTGTTACATAAAGGTGCTAGCAATATAGCGAATAGTTTTTAAAGTGGGGGAACAGATGTGATGCGAAAGAGGAGAATAGGTGTGATCATAGCCGTATGTTGTATATGCTTTGGCATATTTATTTTTCTTCCTCTTCAAAAGGTATTCGCATTTACAGAAACACGGATAGACGATCCAATCGTACATTATATTCCACGAACATCTGATGAGGATTTTCGTATAAGGTACACACACTCTATCCATAAATCTGACGTACTGGAGTATTATCGCTGCGTAGAAGAACAGCGTATTCAAATGATTGGAATGGAGTATGAGGACTTAGCAATTGGGATGCCAGGCTACGCGGAGGAAGACCAAACGTTAACACAACGCGATGGTAAATATTTTTTGCAATTTGACAAGGAAGTCATTGATAATTTCACAATTTATATTGGGGATTTAGACTTAGACCTTGTGTTTGTTTACTTGGAGCATGAATATGATTTAAAAAAAGATTTACAAAGGGGTAAATCCTATTTATTTGAGGTGAAGCGATTATCGCTTTATGAACGATGGAAAGGAGTTAGGATGGAATGACAAAACAGCATGAACGTAACACCGAAGTAAAAGAAGAATTTGAACAAATATCGGCAGAAGCGCAACAAGCGATACTTGAAAAATACGATATCGAATCCAATGTGCGAACGATATCAGGCATTATGAAACATATAATCTTCTTTGGATTATTGGCATTTTCATTGTTTCAATTGTATACAGCAATTTTTGGACAATTTACAGCACCGATTCAACGGACGATACACTTAGGGTTTGGTTTAGCCCTGATTTTCTTATTATTTCCTGCTCGTAGAAAGGCGCCGAAGCATAAAATTGCATGGTTTGATTATATTTTATCGTTATTGTCGGTAGTAGTTGGTTCATATTGGGCATTGAATTATACAGAACTTGTTAATCGCAATGGGACAATTACACAGTTGGATTTTATAGTAGGATTAATAGCTGTCTTTCTTGTGCTTGAGGCTGCACGTCGGGCGGTAGGTTTACCGATAACGATTATCGCAGTATGTTTTTTAATTTATGCCTATTTCGGTCCTTATTTCCCAGCCTTTATGGCGCATAGAGGTCAAGATTTTGAAAGTATCGTGAATCTTATGTTTTATACGACAGATGGTATTTTAGGAACACCGATTAGTGTATCGGCTACATTTATCTTTGTGTTCTTATTGTTTGGGGCATTCCTCGTGAAAACGGGAGTTGGGCAATATTTTAATGATCTAGCTGTAGCATTCGCTGGAAAATTAATTGGTGGCCCAGCAAAAGTAGCTGTCTTTTCAAGTGCTCTACAAGGTATGATTTCAGGAAGCTCTGTTGCCAATGTAGTTACATCCGGTTCATACACGATTCCAATGATGAAAAAGCTAGGATACCGTAAAGAATTTGCTGGTGCAGTAGAAGCGGCAGCTTCTACTGGTGGGCAGTTAATGCCTCCGATTATGGGTGCTGCGGCATTTCTAATGGTGGAGTTCATTGGACGTGGAATTACATATTGGGATATTGCAAAAGCAGCTGCTATTCCTGCGTTGCTGTATTTTACAGGTATTTGGATTATGACGCATTTTGAAGCAAAGCGTGTCGGCTTAAAAGGGTTACGTGATGATCAAATGCCAAATCGCAAAGAGGTATTTAAGAAGATTTACCTGTTATTACCAATCATTTCTATTATTATACTGATGCTAACAGGTACACCTGTTATGCATGCTGCACTATATGGGATTTTAATATCCATTGCAGTCGCGATGTTTAACAAAGATACGCGCTTAAAGCCGAAAGATATTATCGATGCGCTAGTTGAAGGAGCTCGTACAGCACTTGGTGTAGTTGCGGCAACAGCTTGCGCTGGTATTATTGTAGGGGTCGTGGTTAAAACAGGTTTAGGCTTAAGTTTAGCTAATAGCTTAGTAGCTTTAGCTGGAGGAAGTATTATTTTAACACTTGTCTTCGTTATGATTGCTTCACTAATTTTAGGGATGGGTGCTCCAACAACGGCAAACTATGTTATTACATCAACCATTGCAGCACCAGCGATTGTGGCGTTATTATCTCCGAATACACCACAAGAATTAGTGCCAGTTGTTGTCTTATTATCGGCGCACTTCTTTGTGTTCTATTTTGGTATTATTGCCGATATTACACCGCCGGTAGCACTCGCTGCATTTGCGGCTTCTGGCATATCGGGTGGCGATCCAATTAAGACTGGTGTAAACTCTGCAAAACTTGCCATTGCAGCATTTATTATTCCGTATATGATTGTTTTCTCACCAGCATTATTAATGATTGATACAACGATACCGCAAATATTATGGGTAGTCTTTACGGCTGTTACGGGAATGGTTGCCATTGGTGCTGGCGTAATTGGCTATTGGTATCGTAAAGTGTTGTGGTTTGAACGTCTGATTGCCATCGTAGCTGGACTGTTGCTCATCTATCCAGAAAAATTCTCTGATTGGGTAGGTCTCGCAATCTTTATTGTGCTTGTAGTGATTCAAATTTTAACGCAACATAAGTATGGCGGTAACGGTATGGACAATAATAATAAAAGCGTTACAGCTTAATAAATTCGAAAAAAGCATCCAAGTAAATTATTCAATTGGATGCTTTTTTGATATGGAAAATTGATAAGGATGAATATTATTATGTATTCGAAATTATTTTAAGTTTATCTTATCTCGAAAAGAGATGAAATATATACATATTATGCATAATGAGTATTATTTATTGATTTTTAATAAAAAGTTAGTATATAATAAATTTATCAGAAAATTCAATTAATGAAAGGGGTAACGTGGAATGGAACAATTGTTAAACTCGAAATTTGAAACGTATTTGATGGATCAAGAGGTGGAATTGCTGACATCAAGCCAAAATATGGAGGAGCAAACAAATCAAATCCAATATGAAGAATATCCAGAAGGTTTTTTTTCAAGTTTATAACGTATTTTCAAAAAGGCTGTGCTAAAAGTGGAACGATACTTTTAACACAGCCTTTTACTATTGCATAAAAGTATAGTACTGTCACCTTTTTATGAAGTTTACATAAAATAATATGAAGTGTTGAAACGTTTTATTATGAAGTTATATGATTTTAAAATAGATATAGTACTAATTTCATATATACTTTTCTAAAAAGCTTTCATGTATAATGGGGGAGAAAAAAAGGTATATCGAGGTGTGGTTATGACAAGTGCAGCAATGTTAGAAGAATCAATGTATCAATGGTTTGAACATTTTCATAATTATCCAGAAGTAAGTTGGAAGGAGTATGAAACGACTAAGAAAATTGCATCTATTTTAGATGACTTAAACGTATCTTATCGTTTATTAGGTGATGTACCAGGGTTAATTGCTGAAATTGGTACAGGCGATGAGATTGTAGCAGTTCGTGCAGATATTGATGCATTATGGCAAGAAGTGGATGGGAAATGGCGGGCGAATCACTCCTGTGGTCATGATGCCAATATTACAATGGTACTAGGAGCGCTATTATTGCTTAAAGATCGACCGCTGCAACATCGTGTCAGATTTATTTTCCAACCTGCTGAAGAAGTAGGAAATGGTGCTTGTGCAGCATTTGAGCGTGGAGCAGTTGACGATGTTTCGCATTTATTTGGTGTTCACTTGAGACCGATTGAAGAGTTGCCTTTAGGAAAGGTTTCACCTGCTATCCATCATGGTGCAGCTTATTTTCTAGATGGAACAATTCATGGCATTGATGCTCATGGTGCAAGACCGCATCAAGGTAAAAATGCGATTGATGTCATTATGGCAATACAATTAATGTTAAATAGCATTCATTTGTCTCCATTTGAGCCACACTCTGCCAAACTAACTAAGATTATCGCAGATGGTGGCAGTACGAATATTATTCCAGGTAGTGCTAGCTTTTCAATGGATATTCGGGCGCAACATAACCATCAGTTAGAATTACTTCGAAGCCGCATTGAATCGGGACTAAAATCAATACAACAGCAGTTTGAAATTGAAATGAATTGGAAATGGGTCGATTTCACACCTGGTGCAGAGGTTTCACCAATTGCTGCTGATATGGCTAAAAATGCTATTTTAGAAACACTCGGAGAGCAATTTTTGGCTGATGAAATTACAACACCAGGTAGCGATGATTTTCATTTTTATACAGTCAAAAAACCTGAACTAAAAGCGACAATGATTGGCATTGGTGCTAATTTAGTTCCTGGGTTACATCATCCAAAAATGACTTTTGAACGAAGTGCATTAATAGACGCATCGAAAGTACTTGCGTGTGTATTAGAAAAAAAGCCTATCCATAAATAGGTAATTTGAAGAGGTTCTATCCAAGCTCTACACGTTGGATAGAGCCTCTTTTTCCTTGCTTTTTGGGAAGAAATGCATAAAAATACGCGTTTTTGAATGGTTTGTAATTGCTATTTGGAAGCGTTTTTTTGCCCTTTAATATTCAGAATTGCTATAGAAGCATAAAATTTTTGCGTTGACTTTATATTTTTTGAATATTAAGCTAAAAATCGTAAAAATATATTTGCACTGATGAAATGCAAATTTATAATTGGGTGCAAAAAAAGGGGATGGGACAATGAAAAAGGATATTAGTGCAAGTTGGGCGCTCCTGACTTTTGCAATAATGATAACGACAATGCTAGTGACAGTAGTTATATTAGAGCAAAGTCCACACGTGCCACTTATTGTAGGAACAATTGTGGCGGCAATTGTTGCCAAAAAACATGGCTTTAAGTGGATGGAAATAGAGGAAATGATGTATAAAGGTATTCGCCTAGCACTTCCAGCCATTGTCATTATCATTTTAGTAGGTTTGACAATTGGAGCATGGATTGGTGGTGGAGTCGTTGCTACCATGATTTTTTACGGCTTAAAGTTAATTTCGCCAGCTTGGTTTTTAGTAACGATTTTACTATTATGTTCAATCGTTTCGCTAGCAATCGGTAGCTCATGGTCAACAATGGCAACAATCGGTGTTGCTGGTATGGGTATCGGTTTAAGTATGGGGATTCCTGCACCGATGATTGCAGGAGCAGTTATTTCAGGTTCATATTTTGGTGATAAAATGTCACCTTTATCGGATACAACAAATCTAGCTGCAGGCTTAACAAATACAGATTTGTTTGACCATATAAAACATATGCTATATACGACAATACCTGCATTAATTATTACACTTGTCGCATTTGGGTTTATGGGAAGAAGTTTTGCTGACGTAGCCATGAATTCTGAAAAAATACTGACTACGCTAGACGTGATGGAAAAAAGCTTTGTGATTTCTCCATGGTTATTACTTGTCCCAGTTGGCGTTATTGTCATGGTGGCAAAAAAGGTTCCTGCAATACCAGCATTAATTATTGGGATTATTTCAGGTTTCTTATTACAAATTTTTGTGCAAGGTGGGTCGCCAACGATGGCTGTCCAAGCATTACAAGAAGGATTCGCTATTTCGACAGGAAATGAAATGGTGGACGAGCTCTTTAATCGTGGTGGCTTAGATTCAATGATGTATACGGTTTCAATGACGATTGTAGCCATGACATTCGGTGGGGTGTTAGAATATTCAGGCATGTTAAAAGCACTGATGGATGTCGTTGTGAAATTTGCTAAATCTACAGGCAGCCTTATTGCTTCAACAATTGCGGCATGTATTACAACAAATGCAACATGTTCAGAGCAGTATATTTCGATTGTTGTACCTTCTCGTATGTTTGCAGGCGTTTATCAAAACCGTGGCTTGCATTCGAAAAATTTATCGCGTGCGCTTGAAGATGGGGGAACGTTAACATCCGTATTCTTCCCTTGGAATACTTGTGGTGTATTTATATTAGCAACGTTAGGTGTTAGTGCAATGGAATATGCACCTTATGCAATACTAAACTTTGTCGTACCAATTATTTCAATTATTTATGGTTATGTCGGATTTGCCATTGTTAAGATGACACCAGAAGAAATTGAAGAGGCAAATCAACGTAAAAAAGAAGCGCAAGAAAATGATATGAATAATATGGTCGTAGCAGACTAAATTAGAACGGGTTTTGCTTAAATAGAGGGAATACTCTGAAGAATAGTGCTTATTAAAGCCAAAGAGGGCAAGCCCCATCACGTAGCTAACTGTTGGCAAGACGAGACTTTGTAATCATGATGTATACCATGAGGTAAGGTACTTGTTCGCCAAGGAAAGTGCTGTGATGGGGTTTGTCAGTTTTATGAATAAGTTGCAAAATTTAATTCGTAAATTGTACGTGGTCGCCCCTGTTGATGAGTCATTTCTTCGCCAACAATGTTAGCATAGCCGTGGTCAACTAATTTTTTGATAATACGTTCAGTAGTCCGACGAGTAACTTGTAAGTATTCTGAAAGATTTTGCGCTGTAAATTGTGAAGATTGTCGTTCTCTACTAAATTGAATAATTTTCGATATGTTTAACGGGCTTAAGCTTGTCTGTTTAGCCATTTGTAAAATATACGGATCTTTTGTTTTTAAAGAGAGTTTACCTGCTGATTTTGGGAATGGACCTAAAAGATTTTTATGTTCATCTAAAATATAAATTTCATATGGTTTGGAAAATTTTAATGCATATGTAGCATTTTCAGCAGCTTCATAAATTGAGTGCCCATAGCCAAAGGCGAGCCTAAAGGGCGTGCCTATTTGTTGCATAAGGTGCGATAAATTTTCCATGTCGAGAGCATTTTGTAAATGTCCAGCTGTTGTATAAAGCTCATAATAATTAGGGGTAATTTCTTTATAGGTTGCCCGTATAGCTGCTGTAATTTGCTGTACAATGTCTGCACATTGGTTATTTTCAGGAACAGCTAAAAATCCAACGACTGCTTTTGCCGATTCTGATTTAGTAAGCAGTGATCGTGATTTCGTTTCTTCAAGACATTGGATAATGGAACTTTTTGCATCTAACATGCGCATCGCAGGAATGTTTTGTAGCTGTAATTCATCAAATACACTATGAATGCTTGTTATAACAAAATCAATTTGGTTGGCTTCCCAAAGAGCGATATGTTTTTTCAAAATATATTTTGATGTTTCAGTAATGCAGATGGGGTGAACAAATGGTTTTGTTCCGGTATATTCTATCTCTGTTAGAACATTATCGACAAAGATAGGGTGCATGACATCGATAGATACTCTTTGTAAAGGAATTGCTTTATTTGCAATCAGTGATAATAAAGTCGTTGCAATGGTTACCTCATCTTGCTTTAAATAATTCCAAGGAATCGGCAATGATTCCAAGGATGATTGGGCATGTAAATAGGGTAATGTTCCTCCGAGTAAAAGAGCATCACATGGTTTAATTTGTTTTAATAATGACGGTGCTTCGGAAGGCTGATTGTAAAGGTAAAATTCTAATTGAATATTCTCTATGTTTTGTGCGATACTAAGTATACGTTTCATAAAAGCTTTAGAACATATAATTGCTATTTTTGTAGGCATCGGCATCGTTCCTTTTCTATATTTTTTAAGCAATTAACGACGTATTAACGACAACTATAAAATTACAGGAGTATGATATAAAATGAAAATCCAACAAGTAGAAATTTTTGCAATCCAATTACCACTTATCGATCCTTTTATTATTAGTTATGCTACTTATGATACAATGCCTTCTATCATTTTGAAAATAACAACAGATACAGGCATTGTTGGTTATGGTGAAGCGGTACCTGATGAGCATGTTACAGGTGAATCATGGGAAAGTACGTATGCAGTGTTAAAACACCAACTTGTCCCAGCAATTATTGGAGAAAATCCAATGGCTTTTGAAAAAATTCACGATAAAATGAATCACATCGTAAAGGATGTGCCTGCTGCCAAAGCGGCAATTGATATTGCATGTTTTGATATTGCTGGTAAAGCGCTTCAAGTACCAGTATATCAGTTACTTGGCGGTCGCTATCATGAGAAATTCCCGATTACCCACGTGTTAAGTATTGGCACTCCAGAGGAAATGGCAAATGAAGCAGCTAGACGCGTAGAAATGGGCTATCAATCATTTAAAATGAAGGTAGGAACGGAAGTTAGACGTGACGTTGCTCGTATCAAAGCAGTACGTGAGCGTGTAGGCGAGGAGATTGCTATTCGTGTAGATGTCAACCAAGGATGGGGTAATGCCTCTACAACTTTACAAGGTTTACGTTTACTAAAAGATTTAAATATTGATTGGTTAGAACAGCCTGTTGATAGTGAAGATATTGACGGCATGGTAGAAATTAAATCTAAATCTGATGTCACGTTAATGATTGATGAAGGACTTCGAGGCGTACGTGAGATGCGTGAAATTATTTTGAAACGTGCAGCAGATAAAGTAAATATTAAACTAATGAAATGCGGTGGAATTTATCCTGCTATGAAATTAGCTGTCATGGCAGAAATGGCAGGTATCGAATGTCAAATTGGTTCAATGGTTGAGTCATCTGTAGGTTCAGCGGCTGGTTTCCATGTAGCATTCTCGAAAAAAATTATGACTAGTGTAGAATTAACAGGTCCACTTAAATTCTCGAAGGATATCGGTAATTTACACTATGATGTACCGTTCATTTGTCTGACAGAAAAACCAGGCTTAGGTGTCGATGTAGATGAAGCAGTACTTAAGGAACTATGTGAATTTTCAACAATAGTCACAGCTTAAGGAGGCGTTAACATGGATAGAATTTATGAAGGAATGCTAGGAGAAACGCCTTTTTATGTTACGAAATTACAACTTCAGCATTTACCTGCGATTGAGAAGTTACAGCAAGAAGTTTACGAGACTTTGCCAGACCAAAGCATTTTACAGCCTTTAACGACGGAAGAATTTGAGTACATTTTGCAGGGAAATGGTTTGATGATTGGGGCATATGTGGAGCATGAGTTAATCGGCTTTCGAGCATTGTTAAATCCACCTATTGATAACGATCACCTTGGCTATGATTGCGGAATTCCAGAGGATCAGTTCCATCGTGTTTTATATCAAGAGATATCCAATGTTTCCCCACATTATCGCGGCTACGGATTACAAAAAACATTAGCAACGGTTGTGATGAACGCTATTGATTTGGATTGCTACGATTATGTTTGCTCTACAGTTAAACCGTATAATATACCGAGCTTAAAAGATAAATTTTCACAGGGGCTTGTGATAAAGGGCTTGAAGATTAAGTACGTTGATAAATTGCGATATATCTTCTATAAAGATTTACAACAGGGGCAACCGGTTTATACTGAGAAACAAGCTGTTTTGATGGGAGATACAGCCATGCAGCAGCAACTGTTAAAAGCGGGATATATGGGGACTTCCATGTATGAAGAACAAAATGACTGGTTCGTACTATATGAAAAATAGGATTTAAAATGAAGGAGTGCCTTCCTTTCACACAGTGTGAGAGGAAAGGCTTTTTTTTATTTCTTTAGTGGGCAAAATCCACAAGCAAGTAAGCCAGGAATATCTTTCGAAAAGCAACAAGATTTACGGACAGGAACGTTAACTAAATTCGTGGGGCTTTGACCACCAGTATAGTCAGCCCACCAAGACTTTTGTGAAAAACGAGCCCACGTTTTAGGGTTCTCTAAAGCCTCAATATCTTCCATTGCCTGATCTGCTAAGCCGGGGTTAGACAACAGTTGATGATAATGCCAAAGTAGATAACCAAAGAAATTTTCCCAAATGGTTAAAGGAGAGATGGATGTTACTTTACGCAGTTGCTGAACGATGACATGCCCATCATATAAAATTTTTTCAATCACAGATTGTCTTTCATCTTCATCCACGTAACGCCAATCATTGGGGTTCACAAACATGGCAACTGTAAAGCTATTGAATTCCTTGGCCGCATCAAAACGAATTTCAATTGGCTTTCCATCCCATACTTCATCATAGGCAGCAAGCATATATAGCTGCATTGCAAAAAACATACCATAGCGACGTGCAAAATGGGAAATAGCTGCGGTTTCCGTTGCCGCATCTGTAATGCCCATCATAAGGTTTAAAAAATCGGGATGGTAAAAGTCTTTATGTATATCAGCTAATGTAAATAATGTTCGTTTTGGTTCTGTTGTATATATACTGTAGGAATTCAATTGTCTTACTTGATCCATCGTTAAAGCTGGCATTGTCATCACCTTTTCTTTTCAATCATTAACATCAATTATAAATTAATCATTTTTACTTCACAAATGGAATGCAATATAGTAAAATACATTAAACATATCTGAAAGGTAGGTTTTTAAATGTCATTGCCACATGCAATTCCAAGACCACTTGTACGACTCAATCAATGGACCATTTTGTTAAGTGTCATAGTGACATGGGCAACAGGGCTTGCTTGGATATTAGTCATTCCTTTAGTCGCTAATTTACTTGGTGTTTTATGTAATTTTAATCCCATTATACGATTTGGAAAACTATTTTTGAAAAAAGCACCAGCTTCCTATATACCTGAAGACGCCCAACAACAAAAATTTAACTCTAGTATTGCTAGCATATGTTTAGCTGCTGGATTCGTTGGGTTTTTCTTTAACTGGTATGTAGTAGGATATGTATTTACAACAATGGTAGCCATCGCTTCATCTGTTGCTATTGCTGGTTTTTGTATCGGTTGCTTTTTACATTTTCAGCTAAAACAGTGGCAATACAGAAGGTCCCTTAAGAAGGCATTGTAAGTATTTGAAAAATTTTTAAGTTAATTTAAAGATAGTAGTTGACAATTTAATTGATAATGATTATCATTATCATTGTAAAGATTATTCCTCCTCTACAAAACGAGTGTAGAGAGGATGAACTTTAGCTACTTTTCTCCAGAAGTTTGCTAGTTCATAAAGCGCTCCTAAAACCCCCCTCATTTTTTGGGAACGTAAAATCTCTAGACGGCTTATTCCTACGATGAATGAGCCGTCCTTTTTATTTTTTAGCAACACCCGCATATGTTACGAAGATTGTTCAGAAGGGGAGGTCTGTTGGGCAATATTCTTTTTTCCAAGTACCATTGTATAGTAGCTATGCAACAACATACCGACAATAATAATGCCAAGTCCAGCAAGGGCAATTGGATCAGGAAAGGCAATGTTAAGTAGTAGCACCTCACCAATAATGACAAATAGTATTTCAGTTGATTGGGTTGCTTCCACAGCGGCTAGTTTGCCTTGATGTTCGCGCACACGGTCTGTGGCGATAAAAAATAGAATGGTGGCAATGACACCAGAGCTAATCCCCACTAGTAGCGATTGTAGAACTTGATTTAGTGAAGGTAGACCAACCGTTAAAACAGCATATAGCGCCATGATAATCCATGCAGGCATGGAAGCAACGGTCATACCAAGCACGCGCTGAAATGTATCAATACGCCCTCCGCAGACTTCCATCATTTTTCGATTACCGAGTGGATAAGCAAAAGCAGCAATCACTACAGGTAAAATCCCTAGCAGTAGATTTTTAGTTGGGGCAGACTGTGCCTGTGGTACTTGAATAAGCAATATCCCAACTAGAATTACACATGAAATAAGTAAGGAAATTAACGGGATTTTCTGACGTACTGTTTTTCCTGCGATTACTGATACAAAAAGGGGAGCTAAAAGGACACCAGCAACGATTGTAAATTGCCATGTACCCGAAACGAGCCAACCTGGGCCGAATGCTGCAGCGAATGTAAGTGGTGCATAAAATAGTACAAATCCAACGAAGCTCCATAGAAGCCATGCCCTTGGTTTGTTTTTCATTTCATTGGTAAGCGGTGAAAAGCCCTTACGATAGAAGACAATAGCTAGTAAAAACGGCAACATGAAAAAATAACGAAGTGATGCACTCCAGAGCCAGCTACCGCCTTGCATTTCCATCGCGTGATTTAAAATAAATGTTACCGCAAAAAAAAGTGAGGCTAAGATGCCTAATGCAATTTCTTTCATAATTCATCACCCTTAACTTTTATGTAATTTGAAAATTCAGTCATTAATTTTGGCAGTGATAAGTAATCACTGGTGTTTATATAGTAAGTAAAAATCCGCGTTGCCTCCTAAGGAAGTAAATGCACGACATTGCGTAAGCTGTGCTTATCGTGCCTTGCCCTTTGGGAGCCAAGCGGATTTTAGTATCTGAAAGACTTTGTAGAAAGTCTTTCTTTTTTAATATTTCTTATTGCTTGAAGTAAAGTTAAACTTACTTGCCCTGTTGTTCAAATAGTTGCACGATTTCAAGAATTACTTGTGTCGCTTTTTCCATTGTTTCACCAGAGACATATTCGAATTTACCGTGCATGTTTTCTCCACCTGCAAAAATATTTGGTGTTGGTAAACCCATGTAGGAAAGTTGAGAACCATCAGTTCCACCACGAATCGGTAATGTATTCGGGGTAATATCTAATTTTTCCATTGCTTGACGGGCAATGTCAACAATTTCTTTTACAGGCTCGATTTTTTCACCCATATTATAGTATTGATCCTCGATAGAAATTGTCAGCGCATCCTTGCCAAATTGTGCTTGTATTTTGGCAGCAGCATCTCGCATTAATTGCTTTTTCTCTTCGAATTTTTGACGATCATGGTCACGTACAATATAAGAAAGCTCTGTATGTTCAATAGCCCCTTTGAAGTCCATTAAATGGATGAAGCCTTCATAACCTTCTGTTTTTTCAGGTACTGCATCTGTAGGCATTTCATTTTGGAAAGCAATCGCCATCGTAATAGAGTTGACCATTTTATTTTTAGCTGAACCTGGGTGTACACTCGTTCCCTTTGTTGTTACTTTAACGCCAGCAGCATTAAAGCTTTCAAATTGTAGCTCACCAAGCGGTCCGCCATCCATTGTGTAGGCATAGTCAGCGCCGAATGCAGCGACATCGAATTTATGTGGACCGCGGCCAATTTCTTCATCAGGTGTGAAAGCTACGCGAATTTTACCATGCTTAATAGCAGGGTTATTTATTAAGTATTCCATAGCAGTCATTATTTCAGCGATGCCAGCTTTATCGTCCGCACCTAGTAATGTTGTACCATCTGTTGTAATTAGCGTTTGGCCTACATAATTTTTTAGTTCAGGAAATTCAGTTGGAGACATGATTAAATTTTCGTTTAATTGAATGTCACCGCCATCGTAGTGATCGATGCGTTGAGGATTTACATTTGTACCAGTGTAGTCTGTAGCTGTATCCACATGCGCTAAAAAGCCAATTGTAGGAACTACTTTATCTGTATTTGCTTCAAGTGTTGCAAATAAATAGCCATTGTCATCTAGTGTAATGTCTGTTAAGCCGATTGCAGCCAATTCATCCTTCAATACATGCAATAAATTAAATTGCTTTTGAGTGGAAGGAGTAGTTTCACTTGTGAAGTCGGATTGTGTATCGATTTTTGCGTAGCGAATTAATCGCTCGATTACTTGTTCTTTCATAGGTATATGCAGCCTCCTTTGTAGGTGTCTGGCACTCAAACAATTCTGAATTGTTTGAGTGCCAGGCACTTTCATTGTACCACTTTACTTCGGATTTCGGAATATTGAAGGATGCTCAATGCAATAAGTATTTGCGCACTATAATAGGTCGTCATAATAATCTCATGCGCAAAAGGTAATGGCATGATAAACTTATTAATCGCTAAATAGGAATCGGATGTGATAAATAATAAAGCGCCAATAATAGCAAAGGGAGAACTGGTACGAATAGCCGTCCAGCCCATCGTTAAAATGATAGAAATATAAGCAAGAACTGCAAAAGTAAGTACGGTTTCTCCGGATTTAAACACGGTACTGGCAATCCAGATAGCCATTGCGGCACCATATAAAAGTAATCCGATTTTTGCCCAAGTCGGTACTGGCTGTTCACTAGTACTTGAAAAGGCGAAGATATAAAAAACATGACCGATTAAGAAACTTGTAAGACCAATCAGAAACCATTGTAAAGTGTAGTCTCCTATCATACAAAATACTAGACCTATAATAATGAATCGCTGATATTTTTTAATCGACTGTGCTTTTTGGGTTATCGCCATAAATATTAACAAAATCATTGGAATGACTTTGAATATTAGTTTTACACTTTGGTCAATATGCGAGAAGAAAAAAATATAATAAAGACCAAACACAATGATACATGTTAACAACAATTTTTTTGCCAAATTTTTCAGCCCCTTTTCTTTGAAATTCTCTATTGATGCTTAAAATCCTTTATTCATCATTAAGCGGTTTTATTCAGAAAATTTCTTTCACCAAAGAGTAGAAGGGAAGAAGTGTCCATATAATTTATGTTTGAAACTTTTTTAGTATGTAACCGTAAATAAGAAGACAGTAAGTGAGGAGAGGGTGAACGAAATGACTAAGCTATTGATAGCTTCTGCAGTCATTGCAATTATTGCGAGTGTATTATTAACACCGCTAATAACGAAAAAGCGTGAAGATGGACAATCGAAAAAAGTAATTGGCTACTTTTTTATCGGAGTCTTTGTGATAGGATTTATTGCATCAGGTATTACACTGTATGTTACAAAAATTGATGTTAACTGGCTTGTTTTTTGGCCAGTGATTATACTACTCACTTTATGTGGAGCGTTTCTTGCAAGTGGTATTGAAAGAAAAGTGAAAGGTGTTTTATTTTTAGCAAGCTTACTAGTCGGCGTGTATGTATTGTCCGCACCGCTATGGAATGCTAACGATAAATTCAAATCTGCGGAAATGAAAGAAGAGGTTGAAATCAAGCCGTTTGATGAAACACAAACCCCAGCGAGTGTTCCACCTAAATTCGTCCGCAATAAAATGAAAAAAGCTTTCGGTCAAGTACCGAATACAAGCTATTATGAACTAGGACGTTTACAAATCCAAAAGGTAAATGGTGAATATGTATATATTGCGCCTGTTGAATTTTCAGGTTTCTTTAAATGGATGAACGGCAAAACGACACCTGGTTATTTTACAATGAGTGCGACGGACTCAGCGGATAACCCAAAATTTATCGCACAGGAAATGAAATATGTTCCTTCTGCCTATTTAAATGCTAATTTAGAGCGTCACATGCGCTTACAACATCCATTCCTTATTTTCTATGGAGATGTTCAGCTTGAAATTGATGATGACGGTAAACCGTACTATATCCGTTCGTACGGGGAGTTTATATCTGCTCGAAATGGCTTTGATGTACAAGGGATTGTCCTTGTAGATGCATTGACAGGTAAATCTGAAATTGTGAAATTAGCAGATGTTCCAGCATTTATTGATGGGGCTGTTTCACCTGAGACAGTAAGTTTACAAAATAGCTATTACGGAAAATATGTGCATGGTTACTGGAATAGTATGTTTGGCAAAAAAGATGTCAAATTACCTTCTGATGAAGGGACTGAATCGAATGTAAGTCCAATCTTTAATGAGGAAGGCGAAATGTACTATTTCACAGACTTCACGAGTCCAAAAGAGGGCGTGGATTCAATGCTGGGCTACTCATTAACGAATGCACGAACTGGTGAATCGACGTATTATACAGGAAATCAAGATGCTTCATATATGGATTCACAAGGGAATCTGCAAATTATTGAAAAGAAATTTATTGAGAAAAAGTGGGCAGGAGAAATGCCTGTATTGTATAACTTTTACGGAGAAGCAAGTTGGTTAACAGCGGTGCTCGATGCGAATGGCTTTTTACAAAATTATTTCATCGTTTCCGCAGCAAATCCTGAAATTTCCGCCTATGCAACAACACCAAAAGAAGCGTTGAAATTATATAAAACAGCGCTTAGTCGTGGAGGAAGTACGGTTGAAGGTAGTTCGAATGCGGAAGAAAAAAATGCAAGTGGGACAGTACTACGCGTTTATAAGGAACGCCTAGGTGACTTTACCATTGTATCGTTTTTACTGAATAATGGTGAAAACTATTCAGTAAGTGCAGAGACGGAGCCTCTTGCGATTTATTTACAAGAAGGTGATGAAGTAGTTATTACGTATGGTGAAACAGGAGAGCAGTTTTTACCAGTACGCTCGCTCATTATTAAAGGATTACAATAAACAAAAGACGATCAGCACAATGCACTTTGTTGGCTTGATCGTCTTTTTTATGTAGTTTGCGTTTCAATGTAACGGTGCATTTTTTCTTTATGATTTGTAAAAAGAGTAGAGGCATGATCATTTAATGCCAGTATCTCTTGAATATAACCATGTAACAAATTCTTTTCATATTCAAAAGAGAACGATGTTTCACTTTCTATCATATGCTCCAATAAAAGTGCATGTAGCACAACCACTTCTAGGTTCTGCGTATTCGTGACAAATTTTAAATTTAAAATGGTTGTATAGGAAACGAATTGATCGACGTAGGTAATAGCTTCTTTGTATTGTTTAATATCAATATGTTGTTCAAGCCTCTTTCTTAAAAGTACACACTCATTGTTTAAGTCTTGTATTTTTAAAAATAAACTTCTTACACTTCTCTTATGTTGTTGTTCTAGGGTACGAGCAAGATGCTTATTAACATAAGACATTTTTGCATAACTCCTTTCGAGATAGGGTTCTTCTTCTATTTAATATTAATGGAAAGGTAGGAAAAGGAAAGAGTCTTTTCGTTTAATTTGTACCTGATTTTAACAGATCATGCAAGACAAAAATACTACATAAGCTATAAATAATAGTTCGAAATATAAAAAAAGTGGAGTTATTATCATACGATAGTAACTCCATAAAGAAAAAGTTATTTCCAATTAAAACCTTTCTGTGCTAAGAAGCGATTGATGAAAGGACGACGTTGTTCAATTAAAAAATCAGCCATTTGCTTTGTCCAGTTATCAATTTTACGATTGGAGGAACGACTATTGTAGTAATCTTCCATCGTTGCATTGTAAGCTGGTAAAAGTTCCTCGTATTTTTCACAATTGTACTCATTTTCATGTAGGACAGCAGCTACTGGTAAGCGAGGTTTCACTTCATTGCGTCGTGCAGGAACGCCAATTGTTAAACCGAACAATGGGAATACATAATCAGGTAGATTCAACAATTCGCTAATTTCTTCAGGTTTGTTACGTACACCTCCAATATAGCAAATGCCATAGCCCATTGATTCAGCAGCAATCACAAAGTTTTGTGCGAATAACGAAACATCTGCTACACCAACGAGGACATTTTCAGCCGAGTCTGCCACAATATCAACGCCTTCTAATTTCCCAGCCATTTGCAGACGTTTAAAGTCTACGCAAAAAACAAAAGCACCACCCGAAGTTTCGTATTGACGTGGATTGCCAGAGAGTAAACCGAGCTGTTCTTTTTTTGCTTCGTCTGTTACCCAAATTACGCTATAGGCTTGTACAAAGTGAGAGGTTGCCGCCATCTGTGCTGTCGCAATTAAATCCTCGACAATTTCTTTCGATATAGGATTTCCATCGTAAATACGTACTGAAGAGTGGTTACGTAATAATTCTTTCACCATTTAAAAATTCTCCTTTTCCCCTTAAATATACCAAGAGCATATCACGCTTTTTCGCTAAAATCGAATAAAATTCAATATTAAAAACTTAAAATCATTTATAAAAAACTATTTTTGAATAATATGAGAGAGGACTAAAATACCTCGTAAAGTAAAATATATTGTTAGATATAGCTTAAATGTTCTCTTTAGTGTAAAATTATGTATGGCGACAGATTATTTATCTACTGTATTTTGACATTTGTGGGTGTACGGATGTATAGGACAAATAATCTAGTTGAAGCAATTAAATGTGGGATGGAGGAATAAGGAATGGATGAAAAGTTAGCAAAAAAGCTTCGTAATGAACAGTTACGAAACAAAGTTGTAACAGCAGAAGAAGCAGCATCTTGGATTAAGGACGGCATGGTACTTGGTATGAGCGGATTTACACGTGCAGGCGATGTGAAAGTGGTACCGCTTGCACTTGTGGAGAAAGCGAAAACAGAAAGCTTCAAAGTAGATGTATATACAGGTGCATCACTTGGACCAGAAGTCGACCAATACTTAGCCGAAGCGGGTGTAATTCGCAAACGTGGTCCTTTCCAAGGAGATCCAGGTATTCGAAACATGATCAATAGAGGAGAAGTCACTTATGTTGATGCCCATTTATCACATAATGCGGAACTAGTACGTCAAGGTATTATTGGTCCGATTGACTTTGCTATTATTGAAGCTGCTGCAATTACAGAAGATGGCTTATTAATTCCTACAACTTCAGTTGGTAACTCTCCGATTTTCGTACAAGAAGCAGATCAAGTAATCATCGAGCTAAACGTAGCCCAGCTTGATGCATTAGAAGGTGTGCATGATATTTTTGTACCAGGACCACAAGGTAAACGTGATCCAATTCCAATGCTAAATGCGTCAGATCGTCTTGGCACAATTGGCATTCCACTAGACTTAGACAAAGTAAAAGGTATTGTTATTTCAGATATTTTAGATGCTCCATCAACAATTGTTCCAGCTGATGAAGAAACAGATATTATGGCAAATCATTTGCTGAACTTCCTGCGCGAAGAGATTAAAGTAGGTCGTTTAACAACAAGTTTACGCCCGTTACAATCAGGTGTAGGCTCAGTAGCAAATGCTGTATTACTAGGTTTCAAAGATTCCGAGTTTGAGAATTTAGAAGTTTATTCAGAAGTACTGCAAGATGCTGTTTTTGAATTAATGGATGCTGGGAAAGTAAGCTTTGCATCTGCTACTTCTATTACCCTATCGGAAGAGGTAGGAAACCGTGTTTATGGAAATTTTGAAAAATATGCTGATAAATTAGTATTACGTCCACAGGAAATTTCTAATCATCCGGAAATTATCCGTCGACTCGGTTTAATTTCTGTAAATACAGCGCTTGAGCTAGATATTTATGGGAATGTAAATTCAACTCATGTTTCTGGCACACGAATGATGAATGGGATTGGTGGTTCTGGTGATTTTGCTCGTAATGCCCGGTTAGGTATTTTTGTGACGAAATCATATGCAAAAGGCGGTAAAATTTCTAGTATCGTACCAATGGTTTCGCATGTGGACCATACAGAACATGATGTAGATATTATTGTCACAGAACAAGGTGTTGCAGACTTGCGTGGTTTAGCACCGAAAGAGCGTGTAGGTCGTATTATTGAAAACTGTGCGCATCCAGATTATAAGGATCAATTATGGGCGTACTTTAACGAAGCGAACGAGGCAACAGGCGGACACCATACACCACATATTTTAGAAAAAGCGCTTTCTTGGCATGTCAATTTAGCTAAGAACGGTACAATGCAAGATCCATCATTTGCAAAATAATGATATAAAAAAGCCTTGAGAGTTTGTTTGTTGTCTCTCAAGGCTTTGATTTGTTTAAATTTATTTTTTAAAGGCAGATGTTACTTTAGGCTCTGTCCCTTGGATAAGCCGTTTAATATTTTCAATATGCAACATAAGCGCGATACCAAAAAGAACAATTGAAATCATTGTTGGTCCAACCCCAGGTATCCATAAGTAAGTTGCTGTACAAAAAATAATATAAAATACAAGCACACCAATGATTAAATAATTTGTTGTTAAAGATAAAATGACAAATAACATAAGTGCAAATAATGCAATTTTCCAATCAATAGCGAGCAATATGCCTATGATTGATGCAGTTCCTTTGCCGCCTTTGAAGCCCATATGGAACGGGAAGTTATGACCTAGTATTACACTAGCAGCTATTGCATAGGTTAATAACCACATTTGTACTTCAGTAAACTGTGAAGCATTGGAGGAAAAGTAGTAAAGTGCGCATAGCACGGCAGCAACTCCTTTACCTATATCTATAAGTGCTACTAATATGCCGTATTTCCATCCAAGAGAAAGCGTTGCGTTTGAGGCACCCGCATTGCCATGGCCAGTCTTTTTTAAATCTACTCCAGAAAGAAACTGTGCCACTTTAGAGCCATGAATACAGCCGATTAGATAACCAATAATAATAAAAATAATCATGGCTTTTACCATAAAAATACTCCTTTCAAACTATACTTTTATATAGTGTATGTGTTCTTATTACGTAAAGGAGCAGACAGAAGTTTCAGAAAAAAATAAATTTTACTGTTGACAGAAAAAAAGTCTATGTTTATACTGTGTAACAACGATGGAAATTGAATCACATACTCTTATCAAGAGCGGCGGAGGGATAGGCCCTATGATGCCCGGCAACCAGTGAGTGACGAACTTGCTAAGGTGCTAATTCCTACAGATTCTTACTTGGATCTGGCAGATAAGGGGAGGAAAACTTGCAACCGCAACCCTCTTCTTAACTGAAGGGGGTTTTTGTTTTCTCACATAAATCCTCCTCATCTCCGGTACCATCGTAAAACCCATTTAGGAGGAAGAAAACATGTCGAATTTTAAACCAGAAACTTTACTATTACACGGTGGCCAAGAGCCAGACCCAGTGACAGGCTCCCGAACTGTACCGGTGTACCGTTCAACAGCTTTCGTATTTAAAGACACTGCTCATGCGCAACGTCTTTTCGCTTTAGAAGAAGCGGGCAATATTTATACACGTATTACAAATCCAACTGTAGATGTTTTTGAAAAACGCGTCGCTTTATTGGAGGGCGGTACAGCAGCAGTAGCACTTTCATCAGGTGCAGCAGCTATCGCATTTTCAATTTTAAATCTTGCAGGAGCAGGGGATGAAATCGTAGCAGCAAGTTCTTTATACGGAGGAACATATAACTTATTAGCAAATACACTACCAAACTACGGTATTAAAACAATTTTCGTAGATGAAACAAATCCTGAGAATTTCCGATCTGCCATTAATGAAAAGACAAAAGCAGTGTTCGCTGAAATTTACGGAAACCCAAGCTTAAAAGTGCTAGATGTAGAGGCAGTAGCTACAATTGCACATGACAACGGTTTACCTTTAATTATTGATAGCACTTTTGCTTCACCATATGGCTCAACACCAATCGACTTCGGTGCAGATATCGTCGTTCACTCAGCGACAAAATGGATTGGCGGACACGGTACAACTTTAGGCGGTGTAGTTGTGGATGCAGGGAAATTTGATTGGACTCAAGGTAGATTCCCAGGATTTACAGAACCTGACGCATCTTATCACGGTTTACGATACGGTATTGATACTGCAGCGGCTGCATTTGCCACAAAACTGCGCGTGCAATTACTACGTGATTTTGGACCAACATTAAGTGCAGATGCTGCATTTAACTTATTACAAGGTTTAGAAACGCTCCATTTGCGAATTCCTAAACATAATGAAAATGCCTTAGCAGTTGCAGAATATTTACGTAACCACCCATCTGTGGAGTATGTAAACTATAATGGATTAGAAGATTTTGCCACACATGATTTAGCGAAGAAATATTTGAAAAATGGCTTCGGTTCAGTGCTTACATTTGGCATTAAAGGTGGACGAGAAGCAGGCCGTCAATTAATAGACAGCGTAAAATTATTTTCACACGTAGCAAATGTAGGCGATGCAAAATCACTAATTATTCACCCGGCGTCTACAACTCATCAACAATTATCTGCTGAGGAATTAATCCAAACTGGTGTTTCCGAGTCGCTCATTCGCTTATCAATTGGTTTAGAGGCAGTTGAGGATATTATTGCAGATTTAGAACAAGCTATTGCACAAGTAACAACAACTGAACAAAAAGTAGAAGCATAACTATTAAGATAGCCAATGATTTATGTTGTAGCGTTTACGTATTTTCTCATTCGAAATGCCTCATTTGGTAATGCGTATAACGTTGCGACATTCATCCTTACCTCATTCGGTGAGTTTTCTGAAATTTTTTATAAATAATACCTAGTAACTTTATAAGTATTGTTGACTTGGTTAAAACCATGCTGTATACTAGGGATTAAGTAAAAGGTTCGAAAGGCTACCAACCTTGAACAAAGTGATGATGTTACTAAACTTTCACCGCCATTCATTAGGCGAAAACAGCTAATTTGTTTTCATAAGTGCTCCCCCACTTTTGAATATATATATGAAAGGGGGTAGCTACCTAGCCAGTAGCTACTCTCGCTTTCCATAACTGATCGAAAAAGGAGTGTTAACAATGGGAAATATTTATCGTGCACAAAATGTAACTGCTTATCTTATATATGAATTAAATGAAAGCCATCATTTTGTAAATAATATGGCCATTCAATACTTACTTTCGACAGTTGAATCAAAATGGCAACAAACTTTTGGACATAGTGCTTTTGAAGAAATCGTATATGCTAAAGAAGAAGGCTATACAGTAAAAGAAGTTTTTGAAGAGTATAAAGTTCATGGTACAAACCATATTACGCTACCTGCGACAGAGTATTACTTACAATACGGGTCATTTCAACTAATCGAGCGCACATATGCCATACCGAACTTTACACAGGAAGAAATCAAACTAGTACAATCAGCTTTAGCACAATATCGTTATCGATTATTTTTACTAGCAAGTTAACTTTCCCTTATATTTTTTAGCTCATTCTCTACTGCTATAGGGAATGAGCTTTTTGTTGTGCTAAGTTTTTTTGGATTTGTTTCGACTTTTCAAGACAGCCATTCTATAAGTAGTATCTTCGTACATATATAATAGAAGAAAGGCATTTTTTTTATAAAAGAATCGTCAATATTTGTTCAAAAATTATAGATTTATTAAAAAAACGTATAATAAAGGCAATGAAACCGATTTCTTTTGCACGCCTAGAGAAAACAAATGTCCATCCTAGAAAGATTTTTCTTGTGCAATGGATTTATTTGCGTTACAATTTTCTTTAGGTTAAATTTTGAATTATTTGAATATGTGCTTGTAGGCACAAACTTTATATAGAGAGAAAACTGGAGAAATGTACGTTGGAGGGAATCAAGTATGGCAACTATAAAGGCAGCGATCTTAGGATTTGGAACTGTAGGTCAAGGAATTTATCATATTTTAAATGAAAAGCGTGAAGAGCTAAAACATAAATTAGGCATTGAGTTAGAAGTAGCAAAAATATTAGTAACGGATGCTAGTCGTGAACGTGTTCCGGGCACAGCACATTTAATGACAACGAGTATGGATGAAGTGTTGGCAGAGCCTGGCATGCAAGTTGTATTCGAAGCGATTGTCAATGAAGAGCCGGCATTTGGCTATTTAAAGCGTGCGGTTGAACATAAATGTCATGTGATTACAGCGAACAAAGTGATGTTTGCCAAACGTGGCTTAGAGTTACAGGAGCTTGCAAAGGCAAATGGTGTTTTCGTTGGCTTTGAAGCAACTACAGCAGGTGGAGTGCCTGTTATCAAAACGATGAAAAATATTTTGCTTGTAAACGATGTAAGTCGAATTCAAGGTATTTTGAATGGTACTTCAAACTATATTTTAACAAAAATGCGTGCGCAAGGCTGGTCCTTCGAGAAAGCCTTAAAAGAAGCACAAAACTTAGGGTATGCAGAAGCAGATCCTTATAATGATGTGTCTGGTCAAGATGCTTTTAAAAAGCTAATGATTTTAAGTGCATTAGCATTTGGTGAGCAACCAGATTGGGCTGATGTTGAAGTAATTGGTATTGATTGTATTTCTGCTGAACAGGTGAAAGATGCTTGTGAAAAAGGCTTACGTTATCGCCATGTAGCCGAAGTGGAGAAATTAGCGAACGGTAAAGTGGTGGCAAAAGTCGGTCCACAACTAGTAGATAAAGAGCATCCACTTTATCCGGTAGATGATGTTAATAATGCGGTTGCGCTTGAAACAAACTATATTGGTACATTAACATTGGTAGGACCAGGTGCAGGAATGTATCCAACAGCAAGCGTGATGGTAGAGGACTACGCTGAAATTATCGGAAAACGCGCTGGGTTCGTTGTGAGTATTTAAGTATTTGGTGCCAGTCACTCAAACAATTTTGAATTGTTTGAGTGACTGGCACTTTTAGTCTTCGTCTTTAACATCAATATCTTCAGGAATGGGTGTGTTACGCCAAATTTCTATTTCTTCTTTTATCCGTTCTAGTTGTTCAAAATAAGTGCTAAATTGTGCACTGTTAATTAGTAATTGATGACCATCATATATGGAACGGATGCGTCCTTCATAAACAAGTCGTAGTACTTGCTCCTCCGGCATGCCAAGATCAATGGCTGTTTCTTCAATGGTTTTATACATAAGCGGTCGCTCCTTTTGATGTATCTATTATACCTTCTCTCGAATGGAATGCATAATGATGGATTAATATAAGGAAAGGAATTTGGGAATTGTTTGATTTTGGATAAATCTGTATAGTTAGTAGTAATCGTGTTATAGGCAGGAGGGATAAGCAATGGTCTATCCATATTTTTTTGTTCTTTTAGCAGCTATTTTATGGGGAATGACAGGGACAGCACAAACTTTTTTAGATAAAGGTGTATCTTCCATCGCTGTAGCGACGATTCGTTCAGCAATTGGAGGAGGATTATTATTAGTCGCAGTCGTGTTATTACGTAAAATCTCTTTTCGGACATGGTCCTGGAAATGGACAATATTAGCGGCCGCAAGTATTGCCTTATTCCAAGGTCTTTTTTTTACATCCATCCGTCTAACGGGTGTAGCAATTGGAACCGTTGTGACAATTGGGAGTGCCCCTATGTTTTCAGGCATGCTAGAGTGGTTATTTTGGAAAACACGCCCCTCTAAAGTATGGGGGATTGCCACAATTATGACGATTACAGGTTGTATGTTATTGTTCATCAATAGTGGAGATCGAGCTATTCATTTAGGTGGGGTTGGGCTAGCCGTTTGTGCAGGATTATCTTTTGCCGTGTACACAAATATGAGTAAACAATTAATGGCGCAGCAAGAAGCATTGCCTGCAGTGGCGATGACATTTTCAATTTGTGCAGTATTGTTATTACCGTTTTCCATCAGTAGTGGCTTTAGCTGGCTTGCAGAGATGCAAAATTTATGGACAATGATTTTTATGGGCGTTATGTGTACAAGCATAGCGTATTTATTATTTTTAAGCGGTCTCCAGAAAATTAGCTCGTCCTCTGCTGTAACGTTGTCACTTGCAGAGCCATTGACTGCGGCCATGCTCGGGGTATTGCTAGTTGGAGAACATCTAAGTTCAACATCTTGGGTAGGTGTAGCCATGTTGCTTGGAGGAATTGTAGTTCTAACATTTACCGGAAGAAAAAATAAATAAGTATGAACAATAGATAAAAGCTTAAGAAATTCTTCATTTTTATCCTAGTTGGTTTTTAAGATTTAAACTGTACACTATTAATTGAGAGCGAGGTGTATATCATGACGAAGTTAACAGTTCTTGTAACAGATGATGATCAAGATATTCGTGATGGTATTGAAATTTACTTAAAAAATGAAGGCTATCATGTTATTAAGGCAGCAGATGGTGTGGAAGCGATTGAAAAGCTGAAAAACAATGAAATCCATTTAATTATTTTAGATATTATGATGCCGAATATGGATGGTATTACTGCCACATTTAAAATACGAGCAGAACGCAATATTCCAATTATTATGCTTAGTGCGAAAGCTGAAGATGGTGACAAGATTCATGGGTTATCTGTTGGGGCAGATGACTACGTAACAAAACCATTTCATCCACTGGAGCTGTTGGCGCGTGTTAAATCGCAATTGCGTCGTTATGTACAACTTGGGACGTATAATGACGGGGTTGCGAAGGTGGAAATTGATGGGTTAGTGCTAGATGAAGATGCCAAGGAAGTAGTATTAGAAGGCGAACCAGTTCGCTTAACACCCATTGAATACAAAATTACAGAATTATTAATGAAAAATGCAGGGCGTGTGTTTTCGATTCGAGAAATTTATGAACGTGTCTGGAATGAGGAAGCTTATAATGCAGAAAATATTGTAGCGGTCCACATTCGAAAAATACGGGAAAAAATTGAAGCGGATCCGAAAAATCCACGTTACTTAAAGGTGGTGTGGGGCGTTGGCTATAAAATGGAAAAATAAAATAGAAAAGTATGTCACGATAGCAGGGTTTGTGGCAGGTGTAATTGGTCTAATTTATTTCGGTATTTATGCCTATCAAATGGTCAATGCTCGCTCCTCCGAAATGCTACAGTTTTTTGAAAAAATTTTTTAGAGGAGCGTTAAAGACATGATGAAAAATTGGAAACCTCTTCTTACACTTATTTGTTTAACGTGGTTTATATTCGGTGTGTTTACATTTTCAAAAATTGGTTATCAGTATGTAGGGAAATCCTATTTCCAATCCGAAAACTTTCAACATGAAATGGACAATTTCCTAGCAGAAATAGGACCGCTCGCGTTAAATATACCAACCGCAGAGGAATTGAAGAGCAAGATTACAGTTTCGCAAAATGAAATTGAGGAACATCGAAATTATTATGGCTCACTTGGCACACAAATTGAGAATATAAAAAGTCAATATGAAACTCGTATTCAAGAAGCAGCTGATAATAATGCCAATGATTTAAAGACCAAGCTTGAAAATGAGCGAGATGCCAAAATAAAAGATATTACGAAGAACTTTGAAGATGATGAATATGTTCGTAAGAAAATTGTAGCGCAAAAGGGCGTGCTTATTGATAAATATATAAAATCTGTAAAAGATGAAGCAAAAGAATTCGCAAAAAATTATAATTACTTTTCTTATGAATTAACAAATGAAGATGGTGATACTTATCGTTCAGGAGATATTACTGACAGTAATGTATACAAAAAAATGTATATACAACATCCATTAAGAACGGGAAGTATTAGTAACAATTCAAGTAATTTACTATACGGTTCGGATGTATACATCGAATCCGACGTATTGAATGAAATGACTGATTACACTGGGACGATTACGATTTCTAAAAAAGCAGCCCAATCCGCAGCAATTATGGGAGGCTATGACCAATTTAAACGCAATCAATATATGTTCTTTATGATTTGGATATCTAGTCTAATTGCGGCATTCTTTGTTTGGAAAGGGCGTAAAGAATTGCTGCCAACGATTGGGGCACTAAAAGAAAAAGAATCCCTAGCGAAGTTTCGCATTGATATCCAAATTGTCATAGTGTTTATTACAGGCTGTATCTATTGGTTTACTTCATATGCTGCATTTGATGCAATTGAATATATGTATCAATACAATTATGTGCGTTTTTTAATTGACTTTGCATTTAAAGCATTGATTTTGATCACTATTGGTGTTGCGTTTTTCGTGCAAGTTATTTGGTTATATGGTCGCGTCAATACTGTTGAAAAGCTAAGTGAACATGCACAAGACAGTTATTTATGGGGAATTGGAGAATCCATGACTGATTTATTTTTAAATCGGTCAATCGCACTAAACTCAATTGTTATGGTCGCAGCTGCCTTTTTTGGTGGTGGTAGTTTTGTTGCGAGTGTTACTATGGGCGGAGGATTTCCGGTTATGGTATTCGGCATATGTGGGATTGTTGGTATCCCAGCAATGGTTGTCTTCCTATCCAAAATGGGCTATTTAAATCGCATTATGAAAGATACAAAAGATATGGCAGAAGGGCGACTTAATCGAGATGTGAAAGTAAAGGGGAAATCCCCGTTAGCAGCCCATGCCGAAAATCTTAATCACTTACGTGAAGGTGTTCGTACATCAATGCATGAGCAGGCGAAGAGTGAACGGTTAAAAACAGAGCTTATTACAAACGTCAGCCATGATTTACGTACGCCTTTAACTTCAATCATTACGTATACTGATTTATTGAAAAATCCAGATATTACGGAAGAAGAGCGTAAGCAGTATATTCATATTCTCGATAAAAAATCAGACCGTTTAAAAGTGCTAATTGAAGATCTATTTGAAGTATCCAAAATGGCGAGTGGCAATATTGAGCTCCATCGAAGTCGAGTGGATGTCACACAGCTTGTACAGCAAGCGGTTGGAGAGCATGAGGAGGATTTATCGCAAGCACGCTTAGATTTGCGTATGACAATGCCAAACGAGCCGATTTACGCTTATGTGGACGGGCAAAAATGGTGGAGATTGATTGACAATTTAATCGTCAATGTATTGAAATATGCATTAGAAGGTACACGGGTCTATGTTACGTTAAAAAGAACGGCAAATGGTGATGCAGAATTCACGGTGAAAAATGTTGCGAAATATGAAATAAGCGAAAATGCTGATGAATTATTTGAACGATTTAAGCGAGCAGATGCTTCGCGTCATACGGAGGGCTCAGGCTTAGGTTTAGCCATTGCGCAATCTATTGTTGATTTGCACGGAGCGCGTATGAGCATAGAAGTAGATGGAGATTTATTTAAAGTAATTGTACGTATACCGGCAGTGTAACAGACAAGAGGCCGGTACAAAGAGATAAGTGTTGGATTGATTGCAATCAATCTAACACTTTTTCTATGCCGTTGTTGTCCGCTACAGCGGGCGCTTTCCGCGGGCACATCGTAAGCCGCAACCCTCGCTGACGCGCGGGCTGTTGCGTCTTACGTACTGTGCGTTCCCGCAGGAGTCGCCGCCTCCGCTACCAACAACTAGTGTTCACTAACAATGCTTTTATAAGCCTATATTTTTTGCAATAATCATTTTCATTACTTCGTTTGTGCCTGCGTATATCGACATTACAGGTATATCACGATAACGTCTTGCAATTTTATATTCCTCCATATAGCCATAGCCACCGTGTAACTGCATACATTGGGCGGCTATGTCGCGTGCATTTTCGGTAATCCAGTATTTCGCCATCGAAACCTTTGTCACAACATCTTGACCGGCAATATGCTCTTCAATTAAGGATTCTAAAAACGTTTTGCCAAGCTCTATTTTAGTGGCCATTTCAGCAATTTTAAATTGCGTATTTTGAAAGTCACTAATGGATTTGCCAAAAGCCTGACGTGATTTCACATAATCGACCGTTAAATTGAGCATATCTTCGGCTGCTGATTGGGCAGCAATTGCAACAGCTAGACGTTCTTGTTGGAGTTTTTCCATCATGTAGGTGAAGCCTTTTCCTTCCTCACCGAGTAAATTTTCTACGGGAACACGGCAATCTTCAAAAAATAGTTCAGCTGTATCTTGTGCATGCATCCCTACTTTTTCAAGTTTGCGTCCTTTTGTAAAGCCTGGTGTTCCTTCTTCAATGACGATAAGGCTAATACCTCGATGTTTTTTCTCTGCATAAGGGTTTGTTTTTACGGCCACCACCACTAAATTTGCATGAATACCATTTGTGATAAAAGTCTTTTGACCATTAACAATATAATGATTGCCATCACGAATAGCAGTTGTTTGGATATTAGCTAAATCGGAGCCTGTTCCTGGTTCAGTCATAGCAATCGCAGTAATCGTCTCACCTGTTACACATTGTGGAAGCCAACGTGATTTTTGTGCGGCGCTTCCATATGCCTCGATATACGGCACAACGATATCATTATGCAAACCGACACCGATTAGGCTTGAACCTACGCGTTCTAACTCCTCTTGAATAATAACGCCAAAGCTGAAATCTAACCCTAGGCCTCCATACTCTTCTTCGACTTGAGGACATAAATAACCTAATTGTCCGAGCTTGTGCCAAAACGCTAGAGGAATAAGGTGATCTTTTTCCCATTGATCATAGTGTACCTCTGCTTCTTCAGCTAAAAACTTACGTAACGTTTTACGGAATAACTCATGTTCTGTTGATTCAAATTTGTACTTCCCCATTGAGACAACACCCCTTCATTCGCTCGTTTATGCAAAAATTTTCTAGTACATCTATAATGTTACTGAAATACAGGGCAAAATAAAAGTGCTTTTAAAAATACGATTCTTATATGGAATGCTATAATCACAATGAATATATGAAAGAAGAGGACTAGCGTATGGCAAAAATTAGCGTAGGTATTGTTATTTTAAGTATATATAGCGCTTTAACTTTCTATTTGGGCTGGGGCATCAAGCAATGGCTTGTCGCAATGAATTGGTTTTATTATCCCATTTTTTACTGGCTGCTACTTTATATTGTTTCTTTTAGCATTATTATCGGCAGGCTACACGAGTCTTTACGCGTATTTTCAGTTATAGGGAACTATTGGATGTTTATATTTGAATATGGCTTGTTATTATGTTTAACTGTACAGCTTGTGATGTGGCTAACACCATTTCACAATATTCGCATAATTGGTAGTTTAGCAGTTGCTGTGTTCTTTATATTATGGATTTTCGGTTCTTATTTTGCATACTCTCCAGTTGTCCGGCATTTAAATATTGTAATGCCTCAAAAGGATAGTGAGCTATCCTCGATGCGTGTTGTCGTTGCTTCGGATTTTCATTTAGGCGTGCTATCAAACAAAAAGCATTTACAACGTTTTGTTAGGTTATCAAATGAAGCGGAGCCAGATGTGGTTTTTTTAGCAGGAGATATTGTGGATGATGATCCAAAATGGTTTGTTCAAGAGGGAATGGCAGAAGTAATGAAACAGCTAACAGCTACTTATGGTGTGTACGGAGTACTTGGTAATCACGAATATTACGGAAAGAAAATCCCCGAATTTGTAGAAGAAATGAAAAAAGCTGGTGTTAAAATTTTGCGAGATGAAACAATTCGAGTGAGCAATGCGTTTATAATAACAGGCCAAGAAGATAAAACGAATAAAGAAAGGAAGCATCTTGAAGCTATGAAAATGAACGACCAGTTGCCTTGGTTTGTTATGAATCATACGCCAGATGATTTGACAACACCTGCGCACACAGGGGTAGACTTTCATATGTCTGGACATACGCATAAAGGGCAACTATGGCCGAATCAGTATATTACGGCACGTGTATTTGAACTAGATTATGGTTATAAGCTGAAGGGACAAATGCATACACTTGTTTCATCGGGCTTTGGATTTTGGGGACCACCAATGCGTATAGGAAGCCGTTCTGAGCTATGGGTAGTTGATATTACTTTTCAGTAAAAGAGGTAGTATAAGAAAAAAGAGTAGCTTATAATAAGTTGGTGTGTGCAAAAATCGCTTAAAGCTAAGTTAATATCGTGGGCACAAAAGAATGTAGCCTGGATGATTGTAAATGCAACGTACAAAGAGCCTTTTTATCATCTGTGGCATTTCTTTATGTTGTGGAAGCGCTGTTTCCCCGCGTAAAACAAAAGTAGAATAACGTTAAAAGGTAAGGTGACAATGTGGAGATAATAGAATTATTAAAGGCACTTATTTTAGGCTTTGTCGAAGGAATGACAGAGTTTGCACCAGTATCGTCTACAGGTCATATGATTATTGTCGATGATATGTGGTTGAAGACAGAGCAGTTTTTAGGAAAGTATCCGGCTAATACGTTTAAAATTGTTGTTCAGCTAGGGTCCATTTTAGCGGTTATCGTGGTCATGTGGAAGCGTATGCTAAGTCTAGTTGGCCTCTATAATATTGATGGACAATCAAAATCGATGACAGGTCGCTTTAACTTAATGCATGTAATTGTTGGTATGTTACCAGCAATAGTGCTAGGTTTTGCTTTTAAAGATTTTATTGACGACCATCTATTTAAAGTAGAGCATGTTATTTATGCATTAGTTGCAGGGGCAATTTTAATGATTGCTGCAGATAAATTGGCTCCAAGAAGACCAAAAGTTAATTCATTAGATGAGATTTCTTACGGCATGGCGTTTAAAGTTGGTTTAGTACAGTGTTTATCGTTATGGCCAGGATTCTCTCGTTCAGGGGCAACAATTTCAGGTGGTGTTCTTTTTGGGATTAGTCACCGTGTAGCTGCAGACTTTACATTTATTATGGCGGTTCCTATAATGGCAGGTGCCAGTCTTGTATCAGTATTGAAAAACTGGGATACGCTTTCAATGGATTATTTAGGGTTTTATGTAGTTGGTTTTATTAGTTCATTTGTATTTGCATTATTATCCATTAAGTTTTTCTTAGCACTTATCTCAAAAGTAAAACTAATGCCATTTGCAATCTATCGTTTAGTGTTAGCTGCAATTCTTAGTGTTATTATATTTATGTAA
Organism: Lysinibacillus sp. FSL K6-3209; assembly: GCF_037976175.1. Lineage (NCBI taxonomy): Bacteria > Bacillati > Bacillota > Bacilli > Caryophanales > Bacillaceae > Lysinibacillus > Lysinibacillus sp. FSL K6-3209. The sequence continues at coordinate 406,735 of NZ_CP150264.1, forward strand.
TTAAAAAGTCACTCATTTGTCACAACAATGAGTGGCTTTTTTTTGAATTTAGAACGTTTTGTTTAGAATGAGTAATGCTTAAATATCAATATCATCCAATTAATAATAATATACATATAAATAAGTAGGTATAAAGAAATGTTAAAAGAGTGAAACGTGTGTAAAATCGTGGTATAGTAGATAAAATTTACTGAACTATTGTAACTATTATTACATACACTTTATAATCAATAATAGAAAAGGTCATAATACTTATTTTAGCTAATAGGTTTTAACATTCAAAAAGAAAAGACATAATATTTTAATTTATGGGGTGGAGAGATGTTTCAATTTAGAAATAGACCTAAGCAAAATACAATTGTAATGAATGATGTGTCAAATACAGGTGTAATTATTCAAGATCAGGAACGTTTGTTACAGTTACACCTTGTCAATCTCACAAAACAGGACTTGCAGTTAATAAAAAGTTTAAAGCCATATATCGAGCAAAATGTTGTGGATATTGTTGAAACATTTTATAAGGCCGTTGAGAGTGTACCTACTTTACGAGATGTTATTCAAAAGTACAGTTCGAGTGAACGCCTCCGTCAAACACTTCGCCACCATATAATTGAAATGTTTGAAGGAAGAATAGATAATGCCTTTATAGAAAAAAGGCGAAATGTAGGCAAGATGCATGTAAAGATTAACTTATATCCAAAATGGTATTTAGCTGCGTTTCAAAACTTAGAAAAATCCTTGCGCAAGACTGTCTATAATTTATATTTGTCTAAAGAAGAAGAGGAGAAGTATTGTGATGCAGTAAGTAAGATGTGTAATTTCGAACAACAGATTGTGTTAGAAGAATATAATAACTACTCTAATTCTTTAATAGAAGAGCAACGAATGAGTGTACGGACACATGTAAAGGATATAGTGGGTGGCATTTCGACGCAATTAGAGGCACAGTCACATGATACAAATGAGTCAGTGATGGAGCTGATTTCTAGTACAAAGCAAGTAAATGCATATTTAAAAGACAGTATTGATGAGGCCAAAATGATGCAAAAGGTTTCATCGGAAGGCTATTCAAAAATCGTATTGTTAAATGAGCAAACAGGCAAAATCAATGATAAAACGATTGAAATGGCCATGATGGTGGAGGAGTTAAATCATTCCTCTTCAAAAATAAATAATGTCATTGAAATGGTCAAAAATATTTCTGGACAAACCAATTTACTAGCATTGAATTCAGCAATTGAAGCTGCAAGAGCTGGAGAGCATGGAAAAGGTTTTGCAGTTGTCGCAGATGAGGTACGTAAGCTGGCAGACCAAACGAAAGAATCTGTGGAAAAAATTGCGGAATTAATCGGTATGTCCAATGGGATTACCAAACATGTTGTACTAGCCATTCAAGAAATTCAAGTGCTTGTCAATAATAGCATCGAGCAAAACTTGAATTCATTAAAAGCCTTTGATGCAATATCTGGTTCGGTGGAGGGCTCTATCGTTAACTTTCAAAATGTTGGAAATCAAATAACGGAGTTGGCGAATGTCATTGAGTCCATTGGAGAATCTTCCGAGGAATTAGAACGAGTTGCGAGTCGTCTAGATACGACCATTAAAGATTTCTAACTGAACGCGTAGCATTTTGCGTCTTGCTGCACGTTTAAAGTAGGACAATCACCGCATTTTACACCAATTCGATTGAATATAAATTCCATTTTCTGATTAAAAAAGCATAAACATGACTAAAGGTATTAAGTTCAACTACTTGATGCCTTTTAATGTTATTAGAGCTATATACAAAAAAAGATATATTTTTTGACTAGAACTCTCGAAATTTAGAAGGGGAATTTTTAAAAGAAACGGATAGAATGCCTGAACAGAAGGACAGATTTACTAAAAAGGAGGATGGAATGAAAAAGTAAAAAAACGCTTTTTAAAAAGGGATTAAGTGGAGAAAATCAATGTAAAAGCTTGCTTGTGACCTTCCCCTATTAGTGTTACGCTATAGGCAAAATGGGGAAACGAATAAGGGGTGTTGGATGATGAAAAAGAAATTGTTTATTACACGTAAATTCCCGGCTCAGTTTGTCGAGCCTTTAGAGGAGCATTATGATATTGAACAATGGGAGGAAGAAGAGACCGTTATACCTCGCGCTAAACTTTTAGCAGCCGTTGCAAACTGTGAAGTTTTGTGGGTAACGATAGCGGATCAAGTCGATGAGGAATTGCTTTCACACGCCCCCAATTTAAAACTTGTGACAAATTTAGCAGTGGGCTTTAATAATATTGATGTGCCTGCATTACGTAAAAGAGGGATTATGGCAACAAACACGCCTGGTGTGTTAACTAATACGACAGCAGATTTAGTATTTGGTTTACTGCTAGCAACAGCACGTAGAATACCAGAAAGCGAGCGTTATTTACGTGAAGGTAAATGGCAAAGTTGGTACCCGATGCAATTAGTTGGTAAAGATGTATCAGGCGCAACAATTGGGATAATTGGAATGGGGCGGATTGGGCAGGCTGTTGCAAGACGAGCAAAAGGTTTTGATATGAAAGTTTTATATCATAACCGTAGACGTCGCCATGAAGCAGAAGAAATGTATGGGTTTTGCTATGCATCACTTGAAGAGCTATTAACAAAATCTGATTTTGTTGTGATTATGACACCCTATAATAAAGATACGGTAGGTCTAATTGGTGCAAAGGAACTCGCCTTAATGCAGGAAGATGCGGTATTAATTAACGCGTCTCGTGGTGGTATTATTGACGAGAATGCCCTTTATGATACCTTGAAAAATGGCAAGCTATGGGCTGCTGGTCTAGATGTTTTTGAACAGGAGCCAGTTGCATTGAATCATCCACTATTAACCTTACCAAACGTTGTTGTATTACCGCATATTGGTAGTGCATCTTTAAAGACAAGAACAGCTATGCTCATGCTCAATGTCAATGCATTAATGGCATACGGGCAGGGTAAGCCACTTTCAAATCGAATTGATTAACGAATGGAGCTTGGCTCATAGAAAGTAAATCAATCTAGGCGCAGATCTAAATGGATCAAGCGTCTTTTTTTGTGCCAATATAGATTGATCATGCAGATACTACTTGAGATATTTAGTGAAGTGTCTATAAGATAAAATTCATTATTATGAATATATTTCACAATTAATTGCGAATCAGATTAAAATGTATTATATTATTCACAAATATGAAAAAATAGGTGAGATGATGAATATAGGGATAGAAATAAAAAAATTGAGGACTGACAAAGGTATTACTTTGAAAGAGTTAAGTGAAAGAAGCGAACTTTCTGTTGGGTTTTTGTCTCAATTAGAGAGGGGGCTTACGACGATAGCAGTCGATTCACTTGAAAAGCTAGCTACTATATTGGGAGTCCATTTAACATATTTTTTTGATTATCCACATAAGCGGAAAGATATCGTTTTAAGGAGTTATGAGCAAGAAATAATGGAAGCCGTAGAAGGTGGATTTATTAAGTATAGTTTAAGCACCAACTTGGAAAATAAACAACTTGTTCCAAGGCTTATCGAAATTCTACCTCAAAAGCAAGATGAAGAAATTTTATCTTATACGCATGAGGGCGAAGAGTTTATTTACGTTTTAGAAGGTATATTAACCGTTTACATAAATGGTAATCGACATGAAGTGTATCCTGGTGATTGTGTTCATATGGACTCAACTATCTCTCACAATTGGGCGAATTACACTAATAAAAAGGTTAAGCTTATCGCTGTTAACACACCTAATTATCTTTTCAAATAGTAGGATGTACACTACAGCTAGCGAGCAGTAATAAAGCTTATAGAAAGTGATAATAGAAATGGATAAATTTGTATTATACCTAATAGGTTCTTTTTTTGTAATTGGTGGGATTGATTATATTACTGGGAATCATCTGAAATTGGGCGAAAAATTTGAGGAAGGCATAAAAACGATGGGGGCTTTAGGGCTTGGTATGATAGGAATACTGTCTTTAGCACCTGTATTAACGAATTTTTTATCCGCCCAAATTAGTCCAATAAGTAAAGTGTTTCATTTGGACCCTTCCATTATTCCAGCAGCATTTCTAGCTGTAGATATGGGAGGCTTTCAAATGGCTGAAAAGCTTGCTTTGTCAAATGAGATGGGAGCATTTTCAGGAATTATCATTGCATCTACTTTAGGAGCCACCGTTAGTTTTTCAATACCTGTTGCGTTAGGGATGCTTGCTAAAGAGGATGAAAAATATTTTTCTAAAGGTGTGTTAATTGGCATCATTACTATACCAATCGGATGTCTTGTAGCAGGCTTATGGCAAAAAATAAATATCACTGTACTTGTATGGAATCTAATCCCTATATTTGTTTTTACTATTATGTTAGGGGTTGGATTACTCAAGGCTCAACATATTTTTATAAAAGCTTTTAATCTATTTGGAAAGTTTATAGTGACGTTAAGTACTGTTGGATTACTATTACAAGGCATTGACGTGATATTTGGTGTAAAGCTTGTTTCAGGATTAGCACCGCTATCTGAATCAACTATTATAGTAGGGAAAATTGCATTTATTTTAGCGGGAGCATATCCGATGCTAGCCATGCTAAGTGGAATTTTCAAAAAAAGTTTTAACGCATTAGGAGAGAAATTTGGCATGAATGCTGTGTCAGTAGCAGGCCTTCTCGGAAATTTAGCTAGTAATCTATTAATTTTTGGAACATATAAGGAGATGAACCCTAAAGGAAAAGTCGTATGTACGGCTTTTGGCGTAAGTGGAGCATTTGTATTTGGGGGTCAATTTGGTTTTGTATCAGAAGTAGCTCCGGAAATGCTAGGTGCGTTTATAGTAGCAAAGCTGACTGCAGGGCTTATTAGTATAACCTTGGCATTATGGCTGTATGATCGTGAAAATAAAAAAATTCATTTAAATGAAAATGGAGGTATTCATAATGAATAGTAGAGATAGAGTCGAAAAGTTAAGAGAGCTTATGGTAAAACATCAACTGGATGCTTATATCGTTCCAAGTTTTGATGCACATCAGGGAGAATATGTAGCAGAACATTGGAAAGGCAGAGAATGGCTATCAGGCTTTACAGGGTCTGCAGGGACAGTAGTCATTACTTTAAAAGATGCTGGTTTATGGACAGATGGCAGATATTATATTCAAGCTGACAAGCAACTTGAAAATTCAGGTATCAGATTATTTAGAATGATGGATCCGGGGGTACCTTCTTATACAGAATGGCTAGCAGATGTTCTTGAAGAAGGAAGCAATGTGGGCTTTGATGGAAATGTTTTTTCAATTGATATGGTTAGAAGTATGGAAAAAGATTTAAAAGCGAAGGCAATCTTATTCAAAATGGATCAAGATTTAATTGGTGAGTTATGGGGAGATCGACCAGAGATTCCTAAAGGAACGATTTTTAGTCATGACGTCAACTATGCTGGGAAATCACGTGCGGAGAAATTAGATGAAGTAAGAGCGGAAATGAAAAATAAAGGCGCAAATTATTATATTTTAACTTCACTTGATGATATTGCCTGGCTATTGAATATTAGAGGAGCAGATGTACCAAACAATCCAGTGGCTATAGCGAATGTCATCGTAGCAGAACATACATGTTATTTATTTATTGATTCTTGCAAGGTCCCTACTGCGCTTAAATCGGAACTGGAGGGAGAAGGAATTACGTTAAGGGAATATCATGAAATTGAAACTTTTTTAGCAAACCTTTCGGGCGAAGATGCTGTTAGTTTAGATACAAATAAAACAAATATTCGATTGTATAATGCCATTAACAGTCATGTAACGAAAATTGAAAGTCCTAACATGACGACTAACTTAAAATCGATTAAGAATGAAGTGGAAATAAAAAATCTAAAATGGTGTGAAATAAAAGATGGTTTAGCTATGGTGAAATTTATAAAGTGGTTAAAACACTTTGTAGATAAAGAAGAAATTACAGAGATTGCTGCGGAAGAAAGATTAGAAGATTTCAGAAGAGAGCAAGAAGGATTTGTGGGTCCTAGCTTTGATACGATTGCGGGTTATCAAGACCATGCAGCGATGATGCATTATAAAGCTAATAAAGAAACACAATATACGCTGAAGAATGAAGGTCTATTTTTAATTGATTCAGGCGGACAGTATTATGATGGAACAACAGATATTACACGGACAATTGTTTTAGGAAGTCTTACGGATGAACAAAAAAGAGATTTTACTTTGGTGTTAAAAGGGTTTATTGCATTAAGCTCAGTAAAATTTTTGTATGGTGCAACAGGAGCTAATTTAGATGTTTTGGCAAGACAACCAATTTGGCAATATGGCTTGGATTATAAATGTGGCACAGGACATGGAGTAGGGTTTTTCTTGAATGTTCATGAAGGGCCACAAAGCATCCGCAATACCAATCATGTGCCATTAGAAAAAGGCATGATTATTACGAATGAACCGGGAATATACCTTGAAGGCAAGTATGGCATTCGAATTGAAAATATGATGTCAGTAGTAGAGGCTGAGAAAACAGAATTTGGTCAATTTATGAAGTTTGAAGCAGTAACGTATTGTCCTATTGATTTAGCAGGTATCAATCAAGATATGTTAACAGAGAGTGAAAAGCAATGGCTAAATCATTACCATCAAGAGGTGTATACTACGCTAGCTCCTTATTTAAATGAAGAAGAACGAGTATGGCTAATGGAAGAAACAAAAGCAATATAAAAAAAGTTTAGCGGATAAAACGCTATCCTATCGCCATCTGATGATAACAGTAAAAAGCCTAATTTCTCAGCGTAACGTTGAGCAATTGGGCTTTTTATTTAGCAGATTGTACTCAATTGATGGTCAAGGCCAAGCTTCTTGACGTAGCGGACCTCAACTGCGTAACAAAAAGAGTTCGTTTGACTACGGTCAATCGAACTCTTTAAAGAAAGTACACGGTCTATTTGGCTAGTTACTTATTGAACATATCAAATAGACCGCCGATACCACCTTCACCTGATGAATGTCCGCCACCGCCTTGCGAAATCGGTGCTGCAGCGAAGACGCGGCTTGCTAATCGGCTAAATGGTAATGATTGAACCCATACAGTACCAGGGCCGCGTAAAGTTGCAAAGAAGATACCTTCTCCACCGAATAGTGCCGTTTTTACGCCGCCAACCATTTCGATATTATAATCAACGTCAGAAGTCATCGCTACTAAACAGCCTGTATCCACACGTAATACTTCACCTGGCTGTAGCGTTTTTCGATGAATTGCCCCACCAGCGTGTACAAAAGCCATACCATCGCCTTCAAGTTTTTGCATAATAAAGCCTTCACCACCGAAGAAGCCTACGCCGATTTTCTTCTGGAATTCAACACCAACTGAAACGCCTTTAGCTGCTGCTAAAAAAGCATCTTTTTGACAAATAATTTTCCCTTTTAATTGGCTTAAATCCATTGGAATAATCTTACCTGGGTAAGGAGACGCGAAATAGACATGACGTTTCCCTGTACCGATGTTTGTAAATGTTGTCATGAATAAGCTTTCACCCGTTACTAGGCGTTTCCCTGCACCGAGTAATTTCCCCATAAGACCGCTTTGGCCATTGCCTTTCGAACCATCTCCGAAAATAGTTTCCATTTGAATTGCATCATCCATCATCATTAAGGCGCCAGCTTCTGCTACCACCGTTTCTTGCGGATCAAGTTCAACTTGCACATATTGCATGTCATCTCCAAATACTTTGTAGTCGATCTCATGGTTATTCATCGTGTAATTCCTCCAATATCGTTTGTTGTTATTGTATACGATTATTAGGCTGGATAGTTTCATTACATAATTAATAATTTTAGAAAAAAAGGGAATAAGATAGAAAATGTCGAATATAAAAAACTAGAATGTGTATTATTTATCTTTTGTCAGTTATTTTTCTACTAGTGGTGAAAGTATGCATCATCTAGTTGGAATTACTGGAAATGAAGATAAAGCCTTTGGCAAGTGCCGCCGATATTTTAACCAAAAATACTTCGAGATTATTGCTCGAGTCATATCTTTGTTATGAAAATTCGGAATTTTGGCATTTTGTATCTGCATATATATAATGCAGTACACATAGAGGGCGAGAGCGACGGATATTTTCTGTAGCATTAGCGACATGTTCAAAGAAGCCAAGGCATCATAGATATATCAGGGGGTGTGTGTAATGGAGATTAAAAACTATATCGGTGGTAAATGGGTTACACATTCGCATTTACAAAGTATAGCAGTGACGAATCCTGCAAACGGAGAGCACTTAGCAACAATACCACTTTCAACTGCAAATGAAGTGACGGAAGCGGTAGCTGTAGCGAAAGCAGCACAAAAAAGTTGGGCACTTGTGCCAGCACCAAAGCGTGCAGATTATTTATATGCCATCGGTCAAAAGATGAAAGAAAAGAAAGAATATTTGGCGACCGTTTTAACAAAAGAAATGGGTAAGGTGATTGAAGAAGCAAGAGGTGAGGTACAGGAAGGAATTGATATGGCTTATTATATGGCGGGTGAAGGTCGACGGTTATTTGGAGAGACGACACCGTCAGAGCTTGCCAATAAATTTGCTATGAGTGTACGTGCACCAATAGGCGTAGTAGGGCTAATAACTCCTTGGAATTTCCCTGTGGCAATCGCTACATGGAAATCATTCCCTGCAATTGTCGCAGGCAATACATTTATTTGGAAACCATCAAATGAAACGCCGATGATGGCTTATGAAATGGGGAAAATTTTTGAAGAAGTTGGCTTACCAGAAGGGGTAGCGAATATTGTTTTTGGTACAGGGCCAACGGTAGGAACAGCACTAATAGAACATCCCGATGTAAAAGTCATATCGTTTACCGGCTCTACCTCAACAGGAAGTAAGGTGGCGGAACTTGGCGGCAAACATTTAAAGAAAATTTCGCTAGAGATGGGCGGCAAAAATGCTGTCATTGTTATGGATGATGCAGATTTACAGCTCGCTACAGAAGCAATATTATGGAGCGCATTTGGCACTGCTGGTCAACGATGTACAGCATGTAGTCGTGTGATTGTGCATAAAGATGTAAGGGAGGAATTAGAAAATCGTCTATTAGAAGCAATGCAATTTTTAACTATTGGAGACGGTTTGGATGAAAGTGTGAAAATTGGTCCGGTGATTAATAGAGCGGCATTAGAAAAAATTAATCATTATGTACAGATTGGTAAACAAGAAGGTGCAACCTTATTAACTGGTGGCAAAATTTTAAATGAAGCACCTTATGATAAAGGGTTTTACTATGAGCCAACATTATTTACAAATGTAAAGCCTCATATGATTATTGCACAGGAAGAAATTTTTGGTCCGGTCGTCTCTCTTATTGAAGTTGCCAATTTAGAAGAAGCAATCGAAGTCAATAATGATGTTAAATTCGGCTTATCAAGCTCTATTTTCTCACAAAATGTGAATACGATTTTCCGCGCTCAACGCGACTTAGATACAGGTATTGTCTATATTAATGCAGGTACGACAGGTGCAGAAATCCATTTGCCATTCGGCGGAACGAAAGGAACAGGGAATGGACATCGAGATTCCGGTGTGGCAGCATTGGACGTTTACACAGAATGGAAGAGCATATACGTTGACTACAGCGGTAAATTACAAAGAGCACAAATCGATACAAAGTAACAGATCAATGAAAGGGGATGTTCTTGATGAAAGTTGTTGTATTAGGTGCAGGATTGATGGGGAAAGAGGTTGCTCGTGATTTAATAAAAAATAGTAAAGTGGAACAGGTCATTTTAGGGGATATTGATGTAAAGACAGCCCAAAAATTTGTTGAGACGTTAAAGACAGATAAAGTTGAAGTCGTAGAACTTCATGCGGAAAATGATGACTCTTTAACATCGGTTATTGCGAAAGGTAATGTTGTTGTCAATGCACTGTTCTATTCGTTTAATGAACGTGTAGCACGAGCTGCGATAGAAGCTGGTGTCCATTCCGTCGATTTAGGGGGACATATTGGCGGTGTAACGGATAAGATTTTAGCGTTACATGAAGAAGCAAAGGCAAAAGGTGTGACACTTATTCCTGACTTAGGTGTAGCTCCAGGTATGGTCAATATATTAGCGGGCTATGGCGCAACAAAATTAGATGAAGTGGAATCTATTAAGCTATATGTAGGGGGTATTCCAACAGAACCGAAGCCTCCGTTGCACTATACGCGTGTCTTTTCACTAGATGGTGTATTTGACCACTATACAGAGCCTTCTAAAATGATTCAAAAGGGGAAACTTGAAGAAGTTCCATCATTATCAGGTATTGAGCCTATTTATTTCGATGATTTTGGTGTGCTTGAGGCATTTTATACATCGGGTGGCATATCCACTCTTTATAAGACATTCCCGAATGTCCACACATTAGAATATAAGACAATACGTTATAAAGGGCATGCAGAAAAGTTTAAATTGCTAGCTGATTTAGGCTTTTTAGATGCTAGTAATAATGTAGAAGTCGATAACCTAGAAGTGCCTGTCAGAGCTGTTGTCAGGGAGGCGCTTAAGAAGAAGCTTGAACTTGGAACAAAGCCTGATGCGGTGCTATTACGGGTAATTGTTTCAGGAGAAAAGGCGCAACAGCAGGTCACATATGAATACGAAATGGTCGTACGTAAAGATATGACGAATAATGAAACAGCGATGGCTCGTGCAACAGCGAATACAATTTCTGTCGTTGCCCAAATGATTGGTGATGGTGCTATTACAGAACGTGGTGTGTTTGCTCCAGAAACGATTGTTCCAGGTGAGACGTATATTAAAGAAATGGCGAAGCGTGGTGTTGTCATTAAAGAAACATCACATAAGTCTGCAATGATTGTGAAATGGTAGGTGAAGCCCTTGAATTTCGATTTTACAACGGAGCAGGAAATCTTACGAAAAACCGTACGTCAGTTTGTGGATGATGAAATAATGCCACATATTGCAAAATGGGACGCCGAAGGAAGCTTTGATACAAGCATTTGGTCAAGACTAGCTGAACTCGGACTAATGGGTGTTTGCGTGCCAGAAAAGTACGGTGGTAGCGGTATGGATTATAACGCACTAGCCATCGTCTGTGAGGAACTTGAACGGGGGGATACGGCCTTTCGAACAGCTGTATCCGTCCATATAGGTTTAAATAGTATGACGTTAATGCAATGGGGCACCGAAGCGCAGAAACAGCAATACCTTGTACCACAGGCGAAGGGGGTACGGATTGGGGCTTTTGGGCTGACTGAACCTGGCGCGGGTTCGGATGTAGCAGCCATGACAACAACCGCCATACGAGATGGTGATTGTTATGTGTTAAATGGGCAAAAAACATGGATTTCCTTATGTGATATAGCAGATCATTTTATTGTCTTTGCTTACACAGATAAAGCGAAAAAGCACCACGGTATCAGTGCCTTTATTGTAGAACGCTCTATGGTTGGCTTTACTTCTAAGGCGATTAAAGGCAAGTATGGCATTCGTGCTGGCAATACGGGTGAGCTCTTTTTCGAAGACTTGCGCATTCCAGTTGAAAATCGTTTAGGAGAAGAGGGAGAGGGTTTTAAAATTGCGATGTCTGCACTGGATAATGGTCGCTTTACAGTGGCGGCAGGAGCAGTAGGACTGATTCAAGCGTGTCTTGAGGCAAGTGTGAAATATTGCCATGAACGAGAGACATTTGGGAAGCCGATTGGCGAGCATCAACTTGTTGGACAGATGATTGCCAAAATGGAAGCGGGCTATCAAATGAGCCGACTGCTCGTTTATCGGGTTGGCGAGTTGAAAAATAAAGGTATTCGCAATACAAGAGAAACTTCCTTGGCAAAGTGGCAGGCATGTGATTTTGCCAATAAGGCAGCAGACGACGCGCTACAAATTCATGGTGCGTACGGCTATTCGGATGATTATCCTGTAGCGCGTTATTTACGTAACTCGAAAGCGCCAGTGATTTATGAAGGTACACGAGAAATTCATACAATTATGCAAGCAGATTATGTGCTTGGTCGAAGAAACGATAAGCCATTAGCCAAAATGTTACCAAAATGGCCGTTTGATGAGTAAATGACAGATATTTTAAATTTTTGTTATGGTGCCAGGCACTCAAACAATTTCTAGCTTAGCATTTTAAGACTAACTAAGGAAACATCAACGAAAAGTCCTGCGAGATTGCACGTAACGTAAGCCACAACAGACTGCGCGGTAGCAGACGGTTGTGGCTTTTATCGTGTCTTAGGAAAGCACAGAGGGTTTTTACGATCTATACTAAGTGTCAGGCACCAAAACAATTGTGAATTTGGTGGTAGTCACTTTTAATTTTTATGAAAATTTTTCATGTAATGTAACTTTATAACCTTTCAGTAGTCTAATTATAAAACAAGTAATATGAAGGAGTGGAAAATAATGAGAAGTAAATGGGTTGCTATATTTATGATTGTCGTATTAGTCGCCTTGCCAGGGATTTTTACATTGATGATTTCCCCAGACGCACAAGCTAAAGCAGCAAGTACAATAATGACAACGCAAAGTTGGCGAGCATCTTTTTCACAACCATTAAAAAATGTAACGGATGAATATGTCTATGTTACGGATGAATCGGGGAAAAAGGTGACGGCAACGATTACATTAGGTGAAGATAAAAAATCTCTTATTGTCAGTAACCTTTCTGCAGGAAGTTACCGATTACATGTGCAAAAAGAAGCTTTTGCTTATAGTACGTTGAAAGCAACATCCCATGATATTGCCTTTACTGTTATTGACAAATTAGAGGCTGTTAAATCTGAAAAAGAGTTACAACAATATTTTGAAGCCGTTGTGGCAAATGGAAATAGAGGGCCAGAAATAAACGTCCTTGAAGATAGTGCTTCTAGTAGTAAAGATAGTGCCCCTGTTGCGGATAATTCTTCTACAACAAACAACCAAGTAGAAGGGGTCGAGGAGGGGGATATCGTCGTTGTTAAAGATGGCTTTATTTACGCTATAAAAGATCATGGTATAACGGTTGTTGACGCTAATCATCCTCAAGATTTGAAACTTGCAACGACAATTAAACAAAAAGAATCTCAATATATTACGAAATTAGCATTATACGATCAATTATTAATCGCTATCGGAGAAGAATACATTGAACAAGCAGGCACAAGCATGTCAACGGCAACTTTTTATGATATTTCAAATCCGAAAAATCCCAAAGTGATACGAGAGGTTGCGCAGGAGGGCTCTTTACAGGATATACGTATTACGAATGAAACGCTGTATTTAATTGGCAACATGCATCCGAATTATTGGATGCTTCGAGAGGATAGTAAACCAGATTTAAAACCTAAAACGTATGATAGTGTAGTAAGTAAAGAATACAAAAGCTTAGCTATCGACAAAATTTCTATTTTACCAAACACGATGGATGGCTCATATAGTTTAATTACGGCAATTGATTTAAAAAATGGTGCGAAAACATCAGCGAGTACGAAAGGTTATTTAGGTGGTAGTAGTGGACTTTATATGTCAGAAGATGCCCTCTACTTAACTACACCAAAATATGACGATAAACAAATAACGCCAATGGGAGGTATAAAGGATAGAATCTGGATGCCTCAATCAAATGATACACAAGTGTTTAAGTGGGACTTAGATGGAACGGTCTTGAAGTTTGTAGGTACGAGTGAAGTGAAAGGAACAGTGTTAAATCAATATTCAATGGATGAGTATGATGGAAAGTTCCGCATTGTGACAACTGAAGGAAATATGTGGGACGAAAAAAATATTTCTCGTAACCATCTGTTCATATTAGATGAGAACTTAAAGGAAATTGGCGCAGTAAAGAATATGGCACCAGGGGAAAAGGTGTACTCAGCCCGCTTTATGGGAGAGAAAGCCTATGTTGTAACGTTTAAGCAAGTGGATCCGCTATTTGTTATTGATGTAGCTAATCCAAGAAAACCAAAAGTACTAGGTGAATTAAAAATTCCAGGGTATAGCAATTATTTACATCCGCTTGATGATACACACTTAATAGGCATTGGTTATGATACGGAGGAACGTTATGATGCTTATACGAAACGCAATTTCACAGTGTCAACGAATATGAAAATGTCCTTGTTTGATGTTACAGATTTTAAAAATCCTAAAGAGCAATCTACCGTTAAAATAGGCGGTAAAGGCTCATATTCAGATGTACAATACAATCCAAAAGCTTTATTCCGCAATAAAGACTATCATTACTTTGGCTTCCCAGTGGTGCTTTATGAAGAAGGAAAAGCTGATGAGATAGTCTACCAAGGTCAAGGCGCACAAATTTACGAAATTACAGCAGAGAGGGGCATTGTGCTCAAAGGAAATATTATAAATGGAAAAACGAATGAACAATATGAGAATTGGGAGCAAGTTGTACAACGTGTTGTCTATGTTGGCGATACTTTATACACAGTTGCTCGCAATGAAGTAAAGAGCTACCAGTTAAAAGATTTCAAAGCGCTGGATACACTGGTTATTAAATAATGGATTAAATCGAGTGGTGAATTCTGCTTAGAAACCAGCAATTAGCGCGTGCGTGGTGAGGAGGATAATACCGACATAGCAAAAAGAGGCTAGGACAAAACTAAAAAAAATTAAGGAACAGAGGAAAGCCGTTTATAAATTTTTGCTATACGGAGGACTTAGCTATTCTTGCTTTTGCAATAAAAAAATTAGAAGTGTTCACTAGTTGTTGGTAGCAGAGGTGGTGACTCCTGCTCAGAACAGCACATAATGTAAGACGCGGACATTCCACGCTTTAGCGAGGGTTGCGGCTTACAGTGCTGAGCGGAAAGCACCGCCGTAGCGGACAACAACGGCATAGCAAAAAAGTGTTAGATTGATTGCGGTCAATCTAACACTTTTTCTATTGGTGCTATTCACGATAAGGGAGAATTTCAGAGACAGTCACAAATTCATAGCCTTCACTCTGTAAGTAGGCTAATACAGCGTCAAGTCCATCTGCTGTTGATTGATGTATATCATGCATTAAAACGATGGCATTGTTGTGCATATTTTTTTTAATATATGTCAGTAATAATTGTGAATTACGATGTTTCCAGTCCAAAGTGTCAATGCTCCACAGTACTACAGGAACAGGTATTTTTGCGTTGATGTCGTCATTAGTAGCGCCGTATGGAGGTCTAAAAACAGTTGCGCCTTGATTAATCGCTAATTCAATTTCATTTGCAGTAGACGTATATTCTTTTAAAACTTGCTCCATTGGCATTTTAGTCAATACTGGATGATTCCAAGAATGGTTGCCGATTTCATGACCACGAGCGAGAACATCTCTCGCGATATTAGGATAGTGTTTCACTCGACTTCCAAGCATAAAGAACGTCGCTTTCGCATTGTATTTATCGAGCGTATTTAAAATTTGTTCGGTTACTTTCGGGTGTGGACCGTCGTCAAACGTTAATGCAATACGTTTGGCGTTTGGATCTCCTGGAGAAACAGGCTTTGTAGGTTCCATTGTTTCCATAGCAATTTGAAAATCAGATGCTAGTAATGGATTAATAAGTGAAAGAGCAAGCTTCACTATAGGTGCACCTGCTGCGCCACTGGCAATTTCGTACTCATCAAAGTAAAAATGTATCGAATCGTCGATAATAGCAAATCGATTAAAGTTTTCCCACTTCGGCTCAGTTACTTTCAGTAGCTCATCATTATTGAGCTGATCTTTTAGCTCAAGATTTTGCTGTAAGTCTTTGCGAACATAGGCTGCTAAAGTTGTTAGGTTATTGTTGTCGTTCTGTAATAATGTTTGGATATTAATTTCTTCACCCGTTTCATTATTAAAGAAAAACGTTTTAGTGGAAACGACATGATTTGCTCCGCCTAAATACAGCATTTTCGTCAAGACAAAAGAATAGTAGTGATCCTGATATGGGAAAGTCTCTAAATTTATAGTAAGCTCACCTGTTGCCTTTTTATCTTTATTTTTTTTCATAGATAACAGATAGTCTTCTTTTGCCTCTGTTATATACTGCAGTACGACATCGTTAAAAACTTCACTTTCTGTTTGTGGATAGTGAACGGCAAAAGGTGTGCGCTTATCTTTAGAAACGTCAGATGTAATACGTATACCTGGAAACGCAGAGTTTTCAGTGGATAGATTACTAGTAGCTTCACTGTTTGTGTCTTTTGAGGCACTAATTTTTTGGAATTTAAAATGGTCCTTAGACAATACAATGACAAAGATGATGGATATTAATGTAACAATAAGCCCAATTAACAGAAAGTCAATCATAGGGCCGCGTTTTTTTCTGCGTTCCTGAATCAATGTTGGTACGCTCCTCTCTATAATTATTCTTCTATAAAATCAGACGTGCGAGTCAACGGAAAAGTTGTAGAAATCTACAAAGTTTTTGTTGAATTTAATAGAATTACAATAAAAAAATAGTATGTAACAGTGTTTAAAAAACTATCACGACAAGAACTTATAAAAGACTCGTTCAAAACAAACTGTATTTGGCACATTTTAGCTCAATGAAATTCGACGGATAAATGGATTTTGTACTGAAGGCATTGTATCATTTAGCGACAGATACAATTATTCCAAAATATAATTGATAATATCGAAGATTTTTTGTTGAGTTTTTATTTACAGTTCGTTACTATATGCAAGGAACCTTTTGAAGGAGGTAGATAACTGGAATGCTATCACGTGAAGTGGATAATGAACTTACTATTGACTGCTTGCTTCTTGCAGGGCGAATTATGATTGAAAGTGGTGCAGAAACATATCGTGTTGAAGATACGATGCTGCGTATGGCACAATCTCAAAATATGCTAGATGCGCAATGTTATGCTACACCTACAGGTATTATTTTTTCGTTAGGCAAGACACAGCCGACGAGAATCACTTCTATTTCCAGTAGGGTTACAGATTTGCAAAAAATATCCTTGGTAAATTCAGTATCTCGTAGACTCACATCTCACATAATATCATTAGAAGACGCTTATGACGAGCTAAAGTCGATACAAAAAACAAATTATTTTTTACCAATTTATATACAAATATTTGCAGCAGCACTTGCCAGTGGCTGTTTTCTGATTATGTTTAAGGGTGGATGGTCTGATTTCCCTACAGCATTTATTGCAGGTGGTCTAGGATTTCTTACTCTTATTCTAATGAATCATTTAACAAAAGTGAAATTTTTCTCGGAGTTTACGGCTTCATTAATTATTGGTGTTATTGCTTTTTTAGCAGTGAAGTTTAACTATGGTACAGAAATCGATAAAATTATTATTAGCTCTGTTATGCCACTAGTTCCAGGTATTTTAATCACCAATGCGGTAAGGGATTTAATGGCAGGTCATTTTATGTCAGGGATGGCAAAAGGAGCAGAAGCTTTTTTAACAGCTTTTGCTATTGGTTCAGCGATTGCCGTCATCCTATCGTTTTAGGAGGCGGAAGTAATGGATATAATTATACAATTAATTGTAAGTTTTTTTTCAACGGCAGGAATTGCGATTATTTTTAATGTACCAAGAAAAACACTGTTTCATTGCGGTTTTGTTGGTGTAATTGGCTGGATGATTTATTATCTGTTGACTGAGCGGGGAATGGACGTTGTAGACGCTTCGTTTTTCAGCTCATTTATCATTGCGATTGTTGCACATTTATATGCGCGCCGCTTTAAAATGCCAATGATTATCTTTATTGTAGCGGGAATCATTCCACTTGTGCCAGGGGGGATGGCCTACAACGCAATGCGTAATGTTGTGGAGGATGATTATTTACAAGGCTTACAATATGGGCTAAAGGCGTTTTTAATTACAGGTGCAATCGTGATGGGCTTAGTGTTTGCGGAAGTCTTAATGCAATTTGTATTTCGTGCTATCCGTTCAAGCAAGTCGAAGCTGCAAAGAACTTATCGAAAATAAAGTATCATATCATCTTACACTATATAAAAAGATGTCAAATATAAAGAGCTGCTCCGAAGCGTTGGATACTTCGGAACAGCTTTTTATCGCGTTGTTTATTTTACAAGTAATGCTTCGATTTCTTCTGGTGTAACAGGTTTGCTAATATAAAAACCTTGAATAGCATCGCAGCCGTAAGTGATTAATAAGTCAGCTTGCTCAGCTGTTTCAACGCCTTCAGCGACCACTTTTAACTCCATAGATTTACCTAACTGTACCATGCCATGCATAAGCTTTTGTGTTTTTTCGGACTTTAATAACGAACTAGTAAATGTTTTATCAATTTTTAATGTTCCTATTGGTAAAATTTGCATGTAACGGAATGAACCATAACCAGTACCGAAATCATCTAAAACAAAAGCAATCCCTTCGTTTTCAAGCTTTCGCATTTGCTGTGTAATAAAGGTTGCAGCTTCTGCTTCTAATGCGAATTTTTCAGTAATTTCAATTTGAATAAGATTGGCAGGGCAATTTGTTTTTGCTAACATATCAAGAATGGATTTAGCCATGTTTTTATCACGGAATTCACGTACAGATGAGTTAATAGCCACTTTTAAATTATGACCAGCCTTCTTCCAAATAAGTGCTTGCTCGCAAGCCTTTTCTATCATAAACGATCCAATATTGTTAATAAGACCTGTTTCCTCTGCGATTGGAATTAGTTCATCTGGTGAAACGACACCAATCACTTCATCTTCCCAACGAACTAGCGCTTCGACCGCTGTAATTTTACCCGAGTAGATGTCAACTTGTGGTTGATAAAGTACTTTTAGGTTTTTCTGGTCTAGTGCTTGCAGCAGACGTTTTTCAATTAAAGCTTTTCGATTTAATGCTTTATGTGTTGCTTTTGAAAGGGAGACAATTTTGTCACCACCTGCTTCACGCACATTAGTAATCGTTGCGATAGAGGCCTTCATGAGTTGAGAGAAGGTTGTTTGATCCTCAGGGTAGCGTGTAATACCACCACTAATTGAAATAGGTACTGCGATATTGCTGCTATAGATTGGATGCTGTTGTAAATAGGACAAGAAGCCTTGTATAAACCATTCACTTAATGGCGTAATGACAACAAAATCATTTTCGTTAATACGAGCCATCGTACTATCTTGGAAGTACATTTTGATGCGGTTTGTAAATTCGATAATTAGGCTTTGATTGATTTGTTGATCGTGTAATTCCTTTAATGTATAAAATTTATCGATACTTAAATAGACGAAGGAGAAGTGTTTTTCTTCCTCAATCATTTTTGTAATCACTTTTTCTAAACGATGGGCATTCATTAAGCCTGTTTCTGTATCGATATAGGCGATTTTTTCAAGTTGATGTTGAATCGTCTTAGACTTTGTAATATCCTTCTCAATTAAAATAAACTGTTGTTCATTAGCCTCTAAATTAAAAGTTGGGATAGCTGTGAGAAGTACCCAATAGGACTGCCCTGTTTTCGTAACCTTCTCGATTTCCCCTTGCCACGTATGACCATTATTTAAATTGCGCCATATCGTATTTGTAATCTTTTCACTCGCTTCGCTTTCAGGGAATAATTGCCAAAAAGTTTTACCAATCACTCGCTTTGGTGTCCATTGGCTAATTTTTAAAAACTCTGCATTACACTCCAATATAAAGCCATCGCGATCCAAAGTCACTGTCATAAATGTAGAGTCTAAACCTTGCTTTAAGTCTACATATGTACTGCTATTTGAAACAGAATTAATCATTAAATCTGGTAACATAAACATAATTAAAATAAGGTGTTCACCTTGTTCAAAAAATGGTTTTGCCAGCAATGCTGAAGAGATTTCTTCTTCAGAATGGGTGTACACTTGAACTTTATCTATATATGTACTTTCTGTATTGTGTAAAATCGCTTGAAACGTCTCAAATGAAAGATTTCTTAGTAGATTTTCATGTATGGATGGAGTAGTATGTCCTGTAATGTCAGTAACTGAGAAACCAAATAGTTCTTCAGCGTGTTTTCCCGAAATTGTTGCTTGTCCATTTTGCTTTATGACAATTGCAGGAAAAGGAAGTGAATTTATATAATGTTCATCTATCGTAAATGATTTATGCATAAGACTCATGAGTATTCGATCTCCTTGGGTAATCAATATATACTAATATTATAGATAATTATCGGGAATTAGTCATTATGAATATATTTGTAAATATTTGATAATGAGAAAAAATAGGACTTTTCTAACGAAAATAAAGAAAAGTTTTGAAGAAAAATAACAATTTTTAGTACGTATATAGGAAGCGGGAATTGAATGGAACGATTAAAAGGTATACTTTTTATTATCACTGGAGCGATGTTGTGGGGAGCAACAGGACCTTTAATGGAATGGTTACTCAATCATACAGCATTGACAGTTTCTTTTATGTTGACAATTCGTCTATCGGTTGCAGGTATTTTTCTACTTACATACTTATTGTTAACGGGTAAAGATATTGTTAGCATATGGCAACAAAAATTTTGGAGTAGACAGCTTATCACCTTTGGTATTGTAGGGATGCTCGGTGTGCAATACGCCTTCGTTGGAGCGATAAATGAAAGTAATGCTGTATTAGCCACGTTACTACAATTTTTAGCACCAATATTTGTTGTTGCTTATGTATCTCTTAGTTTAAAGAAATGGCCACCTAAATATCAAGTATTAGGTATTATAGGCACATTAGTAGGTTTATTTCTACTACTAACGAACGCTTCTTTTGAATCTTTATTGGTTAGTAATAAAGCCTTATTATGGGGAGTAGCAGTTGGATTAACGTTTGCCTTTTACACATTGTATCCAGCACGGCTTATGAAAGAATGGAATGTGCTCCTTGTTGTAGGCTGGGGGATGCTAATCGGTGGTGTAACGTTAGGTATAGTAAGCCGTATATGGCAATCCAATCAGTGGACGGTCTTTACAGATTTCAAAATTACAGGTTTAATGCTGGCGCTAATCGTTACGGGCACAGTTGCCTTCATTCTATTTTTAAGTAGCATGAAGTATATTACTGCTGTAGAGACAAGTATCTTATCAAGTATTGAACCGTTAACGGCGATGGTAATCTCAGTTATTGTATTTGGTACATCACTTGGATTGTGGCAATTAGTGGGGGTTTTCGTTATGCTTGTTTGTGTAACGTGGCTATCAATCGCGGGAGAAAAGGCATAAAAACATTATTTGTATAGGTGATTTTAACTAGTTTTATAGAATGCTAGTTCTTCTCAAACAAGGGGGAGAGAATGTGAAAGTAATTTTTTCGTATGTAAAACCTTATAAGTGGACAGCCGTTATTGCATTATGTTTGATGCTTATGGAATTATTCGTAGAGCTGATTCAACCGCTTATTATGGCTAAAATTATTGATGATGGTGTACGTGCTCAAAATCAACAAATGATTCTACAATGGGGAGCCGTATTACTTATTTTATCTTTTATCGCCTTTTTAGCTGGCGTCATTAATTCATATTTTTCATCACATACTGCGCAAAGTTTTGCTTTTGATTTGCGTAACGCTTTGTTTGAAAAAATACAATCCTTTACATTGGCTACGTATCAAAAATTTTCTACAGCTTCGCTTATTACTCGGCTAACAAATGATGTAACACAAGTTCAAACGGTATTGTTTATGAGCCTTCGAATTATGCTCCGAGCACCACTTGCTGTTGTGGGGAGTATTGTTATGGCATTTGTTGTCAATGCGAAACTGGCATTGTTTTTAGTAATTGGGACACCCATCATTTTTGTTTTCCTAATTTTTATGGTTGCCAAAGGCGTGTCTTATTTTGGGAAAGTGCAAAAGCGTGTAGACCGTTTAAATCGAGTGCTTCAAGAAAATTTGCAAGCAATGCGCCTCGTGAAAGCTTATTTACGTGGGAAATATGAGGCTTCACGCTTTGAGCAGGTGGCATCACATTTAAAGGTGGATACTGTTAAAGCACTGCGCACGATGGAATATATTATGCCCGTCTTATTGTTCGTAATGAACATGAGTTTATTGGCAGTCCTTTGGTTCGGTACCAAGCAAGTTGCTACAGGGACAGCACCGCTTGGAGATATTGTAGCGATTGTCAACTATGCAATGCGTATCACAGGTTCGTTTTCAATGTTTGCTTTTATTATTATTTTTTATGCCCGTGCGAAAGCTTCAGCAGAACGGATGACAGAGGTGTTGGCTGTTGACAATGAAGTAGAAAGTGCTTCGTCATCTATAGTGGGGGCATCTAGTGACATGAAATTAGGAGAGCTGGTATTTCATAATGTCAGCTTTCAATACCCAGGGACAGATGCTACCGTCTTGTCCAACGTAAGTTTTCACGTGAAGTCAGGTGAAAAATTAGCCATTATGGGGGCTACTGGTGCTGGTAAATCGACTTTACTACAACTTATTCCTCGTTTTTATGATGTGACAGAAGGACAGATATATGTTGAAGGAAAAGATGTTCAACAATGGGATTTGCAAGAGCTACGCGACATTATAGGTTACGTTCCGCAGCAATCTTTATTATTTACAGGTAGTATTGCGGATAATGTGCGTTGGGGGGATACAGAAGCGGATATGGACGAAGTGTTAAATGCAACGATGCAGGCACAAATCCATGCATCTGTGGAAGACTTCCCGAGTGGTTATGATACCCGAGTAGGGCAAAAGGGTGTTAATTTATCAGGTGGTCAAAAACAAAGATTATCAATTGCAAGGGCGCTATTAAGAAAAGGGCATATATTAATGCTCGATGATAGTACAAGTGCACTTGATGTGAAAACAGAGCAGGCACTATGGGATGCGCTTAGTGAAGAAAGTGCAACGATGCTCGTTGTCACACAAAAAATTCGTACCGCTAAAGGTGCAGATCATATTTTGTTAATAGATGAGGGTAAAGTGGTCGCCTATGGTTCACACGAAGACCTTGTGCAAACTTCTGAGCTCTATCAGAAAATCGCAATCTCCCAGCAGGAGGTGAAATAATGGGATTTTTCCAAAAACCTTTTGGCTATGAGCCGATTTTATCGAAAGAGGATGTAAAACAGGTCGTAAAGAAAAAGAAAGGGCCACGAGCAGCAGATTGGAAAAGTACATTATGGCGTCTATGGAAAATTGTCGATGAACAACGTATGTTATTAGTCATCGTACTATTCCTTGTTATGGTCAGCTCACTTTTAGCGCTATTAGGACCGTATGTAATCGGCAAAATTATCGATCTATATGTGATGCATGGCGAGCTAAATGGATTAGGCAGTAAAATTACGCTGTTAATCGGTATTTATGCGCTTTTAGCCATTTCATTATTTTTACAAAATTACTGGATGATTGGGATTGCTCAACAAACAATTTATAGGCTGCGAACAAGTGTCTTTACTCATTTTCAAAAGTTACCTATATCGTTTTTTGATAGACGGCAACATGGCGAGTTAATGAGTCGCATGACAAATGATATTGAAGCCGTTAGCTCTACTTTGAATAGTTCTTTTATCCAAGTGTTTTCGAGTGTTTTAACGCTTGGGGGCACGCTTATTATCATGCTAAGCTTGAGCCCATTATTAACGATTTTAACGATGACAATTATTCCAATTATGTTTTGGGCAATGCGCTGGATTACGCGTCGAACTGCTCCATTATTTAAAGAGCAACAATCAGCAATGGGAGCGCTCAATGGCATGATTGAAGAAACTATTTCTGGACAGCGCATTGTAAAGGCCTTTTCACAGGAAGAACGTGTAAAGGCGGAATTTCGCGACAAAAGTTTACGTTTGAAAAGAACAGGCTTTTGGGCACAGACTTACTCTGGTTACATACCAAAAGTCATGAATTTTTTAAATAATATGAGCTTTACCATTGTTGCTGGTATTGGTGGGGTGCTTGCACTTTACGGTCATGTATCAATAGGTGTTATTGTTATTTTTACAGAATATGCTCGCCAATTTACACGACCATTAAATGATTTGGCGAATCAGTTTAATACAGTACTCTCAGCTATTGCAGGAGCTGAGCGTGTATTTGCATTACTCGATGAACAGTCTGAAATGGAAATGTCTACTGCAAAAAATCATACATTAGTAGGGCAGGTAACATTCAAACATGTGTTTTTTAAGTATGATGTGGCACAGGAATCTTACACACTAAAAGATATTCATTTTACGGTTGAGCCTGGGCAGACAGTTGCTTTGGTAGGGGCAACTGGTGCAGGGAAAACAACGATTTTACAGTTAATTGCTAGATTTTATGAGGTGACGAAGGGTGAAGTGCTATTTGATGGTGTGAATGTACAGCAAATTGAACGGCAAGCACTCCGTTCCCAAATGGCCTTTGTATTGCAGGACCCTTTTTTGTTTGAAACTACAGTAAGGGAAAATATACGTTATGGCCGTTTAGATGCTAGTGATGAGGAAGTTGTAGAAGCGGCGCAGCTCGCTAATGCGCATGAATTTATTATGAAACTAAAGGATGGTTATGACACTGTTCTCAAGGCAGATGGTCGAGAAATTTCCCAAGGGCAAAAGCAATTACTATCCATTGCGCGGGCACTAATTGCTAATCCGAAAATTTTATTGCTCGATGAGGCAACAAGCAGCATTGACACTGTAACAGAATTAGCAATCCAAGAGGCGCTCAATCGACTTATGCAAGGACGCACAAGCTTTGTCATTGCACATCGATTAAATACTGTGCATAATGCGGATGTTATACTCGTTATGCAGAAGGGTGAGCTAGTCGAAGCGGGTTTACAGCAAGAATTAATCGAATCAGGGGGCATTTACGCCCAGATGCTAAGCGCCTCCTCATATCATTTAGAAGAGTAATTTGGATGAACCATTGCGGCAGAAAAGAACCGCAAATTACTGGCAAATATAAATATGAAATGTTTGATTGTAGAGCGATTTTTCTAGAAATCGCTCTTTTTTAATTGGAATCACCTGCCAATAGTAACAGGTACATAATAATTTATTGTAGAAATTTCGTTCTTTTATTAATGTAATTTTTTTGTATTAATGTTATAATAATTACAATAAATGTAATTATTCGATTTCTTAGGATGAGAAGCCATATAATAATTTATAACTAATAGCTTCTAGTAAATTTCATTTATTTTAAAGACCTATAGTAGTATAAATCTTTCTATTTATTCTGTATTGGAAGTAAAATTGCTGATTATTAGAAACGGGTATTATAATTTGTTGCCAGTTTATTTTCTTTCTTGCTACAATAGGGCAATAGTCTGATATAAGAACGGAGTAAACAATGAACATTTCAGTGATTACAGTGTCATTCCCTTTGGATGGGGAAACATTGAATGAATTAAAAATATTATGTGAAGAAGCAACTTTAAACGATTATCGTGTATATGAAACGATTATGAATATACCATCGGCAGGTTCTTTTGAATCGAAAGGTTTTATGGTGCTTGCTTATGAAGATGACCATGATGTATTAGTAGGTGCTGCAAGTGCCATTGATTTGATGGGACTGCATACGTATGAATGGTCGTTAGTAGTGACACCAGCTTATCGCCAAAAAGGAATTGGAACAGCTTTAGTCAAGGTGTTACAAGCTGGACTAGAAGAGCGAGGGGCGGAAGGTCAGTTGGCAGTCGTTATTGATGGCTCTCCTTACGGGCATACATTTATCGAAAAGTTCGGCTATTCATACAGTTTTTCAGAAGCAACATTGGAAACAAAAGCAGAGCCAGTTGAACTTCGAGATGATATTCAAATTGCCCCATACGCTGGGGAGCAGACCGAACTAATCGCTATATATAGTGATGCATTTGGGGATTTGCCATCAGAATCGGAGGAGCTAATCGCCTTTAATACGTCAACGCATGGTCGAAAACTATGGGTGGCACATAAAGATGACCACGTTGTAGGTACGGTGACAACAGCGGAAGAAAATGAAATTCAATGGGTGACAGCACTTGCAGTTCATCCACAGTATCAAGGGCAAGGAATCGGTACAGCTTTATTATCCTTTTCAAAAGACTATGCTAGTAAACAAAGCGCTAAATTTGTTATGCTCGATGTAGAAATCGAGAATAGAAAAGCCCTTTCTGTTTATGAGAAGGCGGGCTTTATGAAAGCACAGCAACTAGACTATTATGTGAAAAATTAATATAAAGAGAGGCTAGGACAAAACTAAAAAAATTTAAGGAACAGAGGAAAGCTGTTCATAAATTTTTGCTATAGGGAGATCTAGCTATTCTTGCTTTTGCAATTAATAAAATTAGAAGTGTTCACTAGTTGTTGGTAGCGGAGGTGGTGACTCCGGCGGGAACAGCACATAATGTTAGACGCGGGCATTCCGCGCGTAGCAAAGGTTGCGGTTTACTGTGCTGAGCGGAAAGCACCGCCGTAGCGGACAACAACGGCATAGCGAAAAAGTGTTAGATTGATTGGGTTCAATCTAACACTTTTTCTCTTATGTCCCAGCCTTCTTATTGCTAAGAAGTTTAAGTTCCTGTTATATTCCTCTTTTTTATCATAAATGTGTACTATGTCCATATAGTATTAATAAGGATGAAGAAAGGGGGCGTTGTCATGCGTATGCCAGCATTGCCGAAAAAAAAGTCTCCTCCGAGGGAAGCACCTCGCTCATGGTGGAAGGTTGTAAAAGCTTATTTATCGAAAGGGAAGTTTTACAGATTACCACCGCGCCATAAATAATTTTTACAGTACTTATTTAATCTTTATGAATGAGCAAGGCTATCCAACTGCTAAAATAGCATGTTAGGGACTGTATCCTACTGTGCTATTTTTTATTTTTTAGTAAGGCGTAAGAAAGTGTTATTTAATTTTCTAATAGAAATGCCTTTTTCGTAGGACCAATTAAATATAGCTCATGCATAGCACGAGTTAATGCCACATAAAGTAATTTTCTATCAATTTTCGAATCAAAGAAGGGCGTATCAAAGGCAGCAACAATGACAGCATCAAACTCAAGACCTTTTGCTAAATGGCTTGGTACAACCAGTAATACTTGCTGATTAATCGATTCATCTTCTGTGAGTAGTTGACAAGGAATTGCGTCATTCGTTAACGCTTGTTGCATTGATCTGGCTTCAGCCGTAGTTTTGCAAATTAAGGCAATGGATTGGTGCCCGTTTGCTCTAATGGAAGCGAAAATTTCTCTAATTTGCTGCGTATTAAAGGAAGCTGCCTTTACAAATGTTGGCGCATCTCCATGACGGACTACGGGCTCAACTAATGGCAGTTGCTCATCCATTTGCATTAAAATTTTGTTAGCGACCTCCATAATTTCAATGGTTGTTCGGTAACTTTTTTGAAGTGTTCTGAAGCTAGCGCGGGGAAATAAATTTTGCACAGGCTCCCAAGCGGTTAAGGAACGATAACTATGAATTCCTTGTGCTAAATCACCTACCATTGTAAACATATCCGTTTCTAGCCCTGCTTTTAGAGCGGCTAGCTGGAACAGGCTGTAGTCCTGTACTTCATCGATAAAGACCACACGCATTTTCCATTCATCTGCAATCCCTTTTAGCTTTGCTTGTAAATAATAGAGGGCCGCTAAATCTTCTAACATCCATTGCTCTTTAGCGTGTACTTGTAAAAACTGCTGTTGCTCCATATAATGCCATTCCGGTGCGATTTCTGCTAATAGTTCAGCATTCGTTAGCAGCGTACGATAGACTGTTTTTACATTATATTTTGTAAAGCGGCGCATATAGACAGCAACGGTAGATTTTGCTTCTTTTTCAATGGCGGGTAAACGTTCATCGCGTTCATCGATAAATTTTGTAACAATGTGTTTTCGTTTCTCAGCATCACGAATACCATTGAGCGCTTTCCCAAGGGCTTCATCGTATTTTGCATGCAACGTATTTAAGACAGCTTGTTTCTTTTGCCGAACATGACTTGCAAGTACCTTTTTAATATGGGCTAACCGTTTTTCAATGGGCATATAAGAAAATTCATATAGGAATAATTTTTTTAAATGTGAAGCCCGCATAATACGATATTTTTCAATATAGACATCCTCAAATTGTTCAGCTATTTGCAATTCAATTTTTTGTAAATATCGTTCAATCATATCGCGATAATAAAGGGAGCCCTTCACTTCAGAAATCCAAGCAGTTGGCTGATCTGCACCGCCTATTACGAGTGATTCCAATTGTTCATTTGGATTACGTAGTTTTAACTTTAGTTTTGTTGCTGCAAGGACATAGTCTGCAAATGTTGTTTGGCATATTTTATCAACACCAAGCTCTGGGAGGACATCTCCAATATAATCAATAAAAAGCTTATTCGGTGCTAAAATCATGAGCTGTTCAGGATTAAAATGTTCGCCCATCGTATAGAGGAAGTACGAGATACGGTGTAAAGCAATCGTTGTTTTCCCACTACCGGCAGCACCTTGGACAATAATTGGCTGACGCAGATGAGCGCGTATTATATCGTTTTGTTCTTTTTGAATAGTAGTGACGATTTCTGTTAGGCGTACATCTGCTTTTCCTGCCAATGCTTCTTGTAGTAATTCATCATTTGTCGTTAAGTCAATATCCCGAATATCGAGCAATACGCCATCTTCAATTTTATATTGTCGTTTGGCAAATAAATGTCCTTTATGAACTTCTCCGCGAACATCATATTCCATATCACCAAGACGGCCGTCGTAATAGACATTTGCTACAGGCGAACGCCAATCGACAATAATTGGTTCATGTGTTTCACGATGAAATAAGGATGTTTTTCCGATATACAAAAACTCTTCAGGATCGCCCGTTTTTTGAAAGTGGATTCGAGCGAAATATGGCTTTTTTTGTACGGCTTCTAAACCTTCCTTTTGATTGCGAGCCATTTCAAAAAAACGAGCATTGGTTAAAATGTTCAAATAACTCAAACTTGAATCTAAATAATCTAGATCTGCCATGGACTTTCGTATATTTTCTTGTGCAGATTGCAGGTCTCGTTGCGATTCATTTAAAATCTGTTGCATATAATTTTGCGTGTATGCAAGGCGCTCTATTTCAGCCTGAAAATCCGGGTGTTGTGCAGTCATTTTTAGCACCTCCTAAGTACTTACAATTTTAAGTAGATTCTCATACTACTATACAAAATTTTACCTATCAAGTGTAAACGTTCTATTTAGCTTATTGTTATACTATAAAGTAAAGAGTACAAGGAGGTTTTGCATTTGGATTTATTTGCACATCGTGGCGTATCAGCGCACTATCCCGAAAACACAAAAGCCGCTTTTTACGCAGCATCTAAGCTACCAATTGCAGGTATTGAATTGGATGTTCATGTCACTGCAGATGGTGAACTGGTAGTTATCCATGATGAAACGATAGACCGTACATCTAACGGTTCGGGCTATGTAAAGGATTTTACCCTTCAGCAACTCCGTGCATATGATTATGGTTCGTGGTTTGCAGCACAATTTCAAGGTGAAAGTATTCCCACATTAGGTGAAGTTTTAGAGCTTTTTGTCGCTACACACCATCGTATCAATATTGAGTTAAAAACGGATGTCTTTCCTTATGAAGGAATTGAAGCGCTTGTATTGAAGGAAATAGCGACGCACCAAATGACAGAGAGGGTCATTATTTCTTCCTTTAACCATGAATCACTTCAAACTGTATATCAGATGGCGCCATACATTGAAACGGCTGCTTTATTTGCGGAGGTTTTAGTCGATTTTACAACCTATACAGCAACCATTCCTGCTAAGGCGATTCATGTTAGTTTACCTACTGCATTTAGGAAACCTATAGCAACAGCACTAGAGAAAGAGGCAACTGTGCGTGTTTACACCGTTAATGACGTTAAGTATGCACAGCAATTGCAACAGCTCGGCATACAAGCCATTTTTACAGATGACCCTGAAGCTATACTAGATGGAATAAATAAAGACTAATAAAATTACCCTCTAGTGATGAACTAATGAAGCCAAGAACAAAAAAATTCGCCACACTCTTTTATCAATGGCGAAAAGAGGGCGAATTTTTTTTGTGTTTTGAAGTGGAAATAGTCATTACCATTTTGCTTGATGTTCTTCGATACATCCTAGCATTTGCTTAATAACTAATGTTTCACCATTATCTAATAAAATCGTTCCATCATAATAACCAAACATTTGATGTACTTCCGATTTAACGAGTTTTGCGTTCGTTGCGGCAACCCGTTCGAAAAATGGAGAGAATGTTAGAGATACTTGATTTGAAAATTTTGTTTTTACTGTCCATCGTTGCATATAATCCTCTCGATCATAAGTGAACAGCAAATCTTCGTGTATTTTTGTCATCTTCCCATCCACAAAAACAGCATTTTCAGTCATGCCAGTACCATCTGTCCATTTACCGCCTAAGTTGAGTCCGATGCGTCTACCTCGAACACGTTGAGAGGCCATGCCCCAATTCCAAGTGGCTTCCCGTGGCCAAACACCACGTCCATAATCAAGTACAGCAAAGCTTTCTTCAGGGGTAAACGTAAAGTGGCGGTTGCCGATAATTACTTCTCCTGAAGTAGGAAGAATATGATGCTTTCCTGTAAATTGAAATGTCCTACGATTCCAAGGAATGACGACATTTAACGATTCGTCTGAAGGTGGATGCTGAATAATTAAATTGGCACGCAAGGCATCGCCATCAAAAGTAGGGATTGAAACAGATAAATGTGTTTCGTTTTGAATATAGGTCATATCAATTGTCATTTCACTATTCGTGAAAGATACCGATTCCAGTACATGCGTTGGCATTTTAAGCTTGCCACCGAGTGGAACTGTTATTGTTTTTTCAAAATAGCGCTGAGTTTCATATTCAAGGAAATACACGAAGCACACAGCTGCGTAATCGAGATGACTAATCGTTGCGGAGAATAAAATCTCATCGCCATAGATACACCAATAGTTCCATTTCTTTTTACGCAGGATATGTCCGCTTAAATTGCTATTTATGAGAGGTTTTCGTGCAAATCCAATAGCAGCTGGATTTAAATTCCCTTTTTTATCGCATAAAAGAGTAGGCTGTAAAATTTCTTTCTCAGCATGCTGCTTCACATTCAACATCCCTTCTGTTCGTAAAATAAAAAAATGCCAATTTGTTTAATCTTATTGTAGCAAAAACTATCTTGAAATTGGAAAAGATAGCGCCTAATGTGACCGCTTTCAGCAATTTTGCGATGAAGGACCTAATTAATAGAACGAACGATGGAGTCATATGATGGACGTAAGGAGGGGGAGCGTGGCCAAAATGTATAACAGACAGGCAGCTGTGCAATATGCGAATTTGTGGTGGAATAGTCGTAATCCAGCATTTCCGAATTTTGATGTCGATTGTACAAATTATATTTCACAGTGCTTACTTGCTGGAGGAGCACCGATGCGAGGAGCACCAAATAGGGAAAGAGGTTGGTGGATTCAGCAAGGCAACTGGAGCTTTAGCTGGTCCGTGGCACATTCTCTAAGATGGTATTTGGAGGGGTCAAAAACGGGTTTAAAGGCTACACGCGTGCAAACAGCAGAACAATTAGACATTGGGGACATTATATTTTACGATTTTCAAGGAGATGGCAGAATTGATCATTCTGTCATTGTGACGAGTATCCAAAATGGGATTCCCTATGTCAATGCACATACTTCAGATAGTATTAATAGGGCGTATTTTTATCAGGATTCTACGGCGTATACCCCAAATATGACTTATTATTTTTATCATATAGATGATAGTTTTGCTTAGAGTGTTCGCAGTTTTAAAGCTCATCATTTTATGATAATGTTGGAGATAGAAATGATGAATGTTTATATATACTACTATTATTAGAAGGAGATAGAAAAATGAGTGAACAATTTTTATCGGTAAGAGATGCAATTATCAATCGCCGTTCAATTAAGAAATTTAATGGGCAATCGGTGAAACGTGAAGATTTACTCGGCATTGTTGACGATGCTGTCTGGGCACCGAACCATGGTAATCGCGAACCGTGGCGTTTAGTTATTGCTTGCGATGATGATTTAGTTGCACTACATCAGTTATTACGTGAGCTAGCTGTTCCAAAATGGCAGGAGCTTTCAAGTGAGGATTTAGCGAAGCAAATGGCGAAATTCACATTGCCTGGTGGCTATGCATTTGTTATTGTGCCAGAGGATGCACGTCAAAAAGAGCGTTTAGAAGATTACGCAGCAGCGAGTATTTTTATTCAAAATATCCAGCTGTTAGCTTGGGATAAAGGTATTGGCTCTTGCTGGAAAACACCAGGCTTCTTAGATAATCCTAAATTCCGTGAAGCATTAAAAGTACAGCCAGGTGAACGTGTAATTGCGATGTTACAGGTCGGTTATTTTGATGAAGTACCAAAAGGCAAAGAGCGTAAAACATCAGCACAGTTTGTAACGAATTTCGGTGAATAAACAAGAAAAAATCCCCTGCCAATTGAACTGCACCCCAATTGTTAGACACATCTAACAATTGGAGGTGCAGTTTTTTAATGGCTAAATATACTGCAGAGGAAAAATTACAAGCAGCTTTACGATACTTAGAAGGCAAAGAAAGTTCACATGAAATTGCTAAATCGATTGGGACAGATCATAAGGCTATTCTAAACTGGGCTAAACAATATGAGTATAACGGTGTTGAAGCGTTTATAAAATCATATACAAACTATACAGCACAGTTTAAACTAGACGTACTAAACTTCATGATTGAGCACGGCACGTCCTTAATAGAAACAGCGGCTATCTTTGGTATAGCAGCTCCATCGTCCATTATTCATTGGCGAAAACAGTTTGAAACAAAAGGATTCGATGCCCTTCAATCAAAGGAAAAGGGGCGTCCATCCATGAAAAAAGAAACCAATAAACAACCAAAACATACACCAGTAGAAGGCTCACCAGAAGCACTTCAAGCTCGTATCAAGCAGCTTGAAATGGAAAACGAGTATTTAAAAAAGTTGAACGCCTTAGTTCAAGCCAAAGAAACATCACCAAAGAAGACAAAGTAAAGGTCATCTATGAATTAAGGCATAAATACTCGGTGAAGGCACTTGTCGAATTCGCACAGATTCCACGTAGTACGTATTATGACATAGTGAAGAAACTGAATCGTCCCGATCCAGATACCGACTTAAAGGCTGAAATTCAATCCATCTATAACGAACATGAAGGCCGTTACGGATACCGTCGCATTCGTGATGAACTCGCA
Organism: Lysinibacillus sp. FSL K6-3209; assembly: GCF_037976175.1. Classification (NCBI taxonomy): domain Bacteria; kingdom Bacillati; phylum Bacillota; class Bacilli; order Caryophanales; family Bacillaceae; genus Lysinibacillus; species Lysinibacillus sp. FSL K6-3209. Next base: position 439,808 of record NZ_CP150264.1, read on the forward strand.
AATCGTGGACGAAGAGTGAATCATAAGAAAGTACAACGTATCATGAAAACACTTCGTTTAAAGTGCGTAGTCAGAATGAAAAAGTATAAATCATATAAAGGGACAGTCGGTAAAATCGCACCGAATATTTTAGACCGCAAATTTACAGCTGAAGCCCCTAATGAAAAGTGGGTAACAGATATTTCAGAGTTTAAATTGTTTGGTGAAAAACTCTATTTATCCCCTGTTTTAGACTTATTTAACGGAGAAATTATTACTTACACAATTGGTCATCGACCAACGTATTCACTTGTCTCAGAAATGTTGGAGAAAGCATTAGAGAAGTTACCAGAGGAACGCCAATTACTGATGCATTCCGATCAAGGCTGGCATTATCAAATGAAGCAATACCGTCACGCACTTGCATCAAAAGGCATTGTGCAAAGTATGTCACGTAAAGGCAACTGTTATGACAACTCGGTGATGGAGAATTTCTTTGGGATTTTGAAATCGGAATTCCTTTATTTAAAGGAGTTCGAAAGTGTTGAGCATTTTAAATTGGAACTTGAAAACTATATAACGTATTACAATACGAAACGAATTAAGGCAAAATTAAAACTGAGTCCGGTACAATACCGAACTCAGTTTACCCAAGCTGCCTAAATGAAATAACCGTGTCTAACTTTTAGGGGTCACTTCAAATGGCGAGGGGATTTTATTATCGCGGGTAAAGCGAAGCAAATCGCGGATAAAACCGGGTATTTCGCGGGTAAATGGTAATAAAGCGCGGGTAACCCAAAGTATTCCGCGGATAAAGCAAAGTGCATCGCGCATAGTTGTGTTGTTTATGATTTACTTAGTGCTGCAACTTCATATAAGTAGTCGCCTAAAACACGTAAGCCTTTATCGAAGTTTTCTAAATGGAAGTGCTCGTTTGGTGCATGGAAGTTTTCGCTCGATAGACCAAAGCCCATTAAAACAACTGGTAAATCTAAAATTTCATCAAAGGCAGCAACGATTGGAATCGAACCACCACCACGTGTGTAAGCGGTAGGTACATTATAAACTTTTTGGTAGGAACGACCGGCTGCTTGAATAAATGGATGATCAAATGGTGTTAAGAATGGGCGGCCTTTATCGAATTCTGAAATCGTTACTTCTACACCAGCAGGCTTATGTTTGTCGATATGTGCTTTTAATAAAGCAACGATTTCTTCTGGCTCCTGATTTGGTACTAGTCGGCAAGTAATTTTTGCACCAGCTTCAGCAGGAAGTACAGTTTTAATGCCTTCGCCAGAGAATCCACCGAATACACCATTTACTTCTAAAGTTGGACGAGCCCAAGTGCGCTCTAAATAAGAATAGCCTGCTTCACCGAATAATTCAGATACGCCGACTTCCTCTTTTACGGAGTCTTCGTTAAAGCCTAGTGCTCGATAAGCTTCACGTTCTTTTTCCGTTAATGGTAATACTTTATCGTAGAAACCTTCTACTTGGATTGTACCGTGTTCATCGCGGAAGGATGCTAAAATTTCTGTTAGTGCATGAATGGCATTTTGTACACCGCCACCGTATAGTCCTGAATGTAAGTCGCCTTTTGCGCCACGCACATCAATTTGTACGCCTGTAAGACCGCGTAAGCCATAGCATACTGCTGGTTTACCAGGGCCATAAAGACCTGTATCTGAAATCAAAATTAAATCAGCTGCTAATTTTTCTTTATGCTCTTCTACATAGGCAGGCAGATGAGGGCTACCGATTTCTTCTTCACCTTCATAGATGAACTTTACGTTCACTGGTAAAGTACCAGTCGTTGCAAATAGTGCTTCAATCATTTTTAAGTGCATAAACACTTGACCTTTATCATCACTTGCGCCACGTGCAAATAATTTGTTATCACGGATCGTAGGGTTGAACGGTTCGCTATCCCATAGATGTAATGGATCAACTGGCTGTACATCGTAGTGACCATAAAATAGAATAGTTGGTTTGCCTTCTGCATGTAACCAGTCAGCATAAACAACAGGGTGCCCAGCAGTTTGAGTGATAGAAATGTTTTCTAAGTTGAGTTTCTTGAAGGCATCAGCTAGCCACTCTGCGGCATGCTGAATATCGCCTTTATGCTCAGATAATGAACTAATACTTGGAATACGTAAAAATTCATTTAGTTCATTTAAGTGCGCCTCACGATGTTCAGCAAAATAAGCATTTAATGTCTGTAATTGCGTCATACATTCATCCCTCTTTCAATATTTCGATAATAGAAATAGTATAGCATAATGTGGTGGGGGAATCCTGTCGTAGCAATGCATTAAAGAGCTTTTACAATTGATTAGCCACAGTTTTAGCCCCACTAGCCTGTAAAGTTTGGCTGAACAACGAAACAGATTCTACCTCTAATTCCTTTAGAACATGACCGTACACATCCATAATCATCTTTGGTGTATTTCCTAATCTTTCGGCAATAACTTTCACATTGAGCCCACGATTTAACAAGATGGTGCAATGTGTGTGCCGTAAACCATGTATCGTTGTTTTGGGCAGTCCAGTCCGATCTAAAATTTTATTAAATGCATAAGTAGGACTTGTCGGAGCAATCGGATCACAAGCGTGTTCAAATATAAACACAAACGTATCATCTTTTGATAAGTCATCTTGTAACTTACGGCCATTTTTAAATAACGCCTTTTTACACCATTTTAAATAAGTTTCGAGTTGCTTCATAATCGCTTCATCAACTAGAATAGTTCTATAGCTATTCATTGTTTTTGGTGTGTGGACGCCGATAACATCCCTAGTACGCTCAATAGTAATAGTGTTGTTTTTAAAGTCTATATTCTTCCACTGCAGTCCTAATGCTTCACCTCGGCGTATACCTGTGTAAGCAATTGTGAGGAAAAAAGTGTAGTGGGTAACATTTTCATTTTGCTTGGCATCTTCTAAAAAAACGACCAATTCATCTGGAGTAAGGAAGTTAGATGCTTCCTTTTTCTTTTTGGTACTAGTTGGGATAGTTACTTTCGTGAAGCGGTTCCGATTAAGTATCTCTTCCTCAACTGCTGCATTAATCGCAATTTTGAAGATAGTGTGCCAGGCATGTATTGTACTTGGCTCGTATTCACCGACCAGAGCATTAATAAAAACTCTTTGATATGTTTGCTTATCTAACTTTTGTAGCTTGTAATGACCAAGCAGGGGCTTTAAATGAACACGCACAATGATTTCACGTTGAACCTGTGTCCCTTTTTTCCACTTGCCTTTATTCGTGTCATACCATATATCTAGCCAAGCACCAACAGTTATCTGGTCATTTTCTACATACTTTTTATCACCATTCAGCATTGCAGCCTTCACTTCCAGTAGTGCTTTCAATGCTGCTTTTTCTGTTTTAAAGCCACTTTTCTTCTTCTCACGGCGTTTTCCAGTCGAATCATAATACTTATGCCGAAACATCCACAGCTTTTCTTTCTTCGCATTGAAATAATGATATATTTCAGGTTCCTTTGCAGATTTATATAATTTCACCTTGTCCATTCCTTCCATGCTTGGCGGCGTGTGTATAGGAATAGGCGAGTAAATTAATAATACACAGAGATTATGTGGAAAATATTGTACAACTCAATGTTTTTCAAATCGAAAATTACTTTTTTTCCATTTGAGTAGGTTTCAAAAACTTGCGCTTCAACTATTTGTCCTATATAAAAATTTCCATCGAAAAGTACAGCCATTCGTTCGTTAGAAAAATGCTCATACAAAAATTCCCTTTTAAAATCAGGATAATAATGAATGTGTACACAATCGCCTTCCCTTACTAAATCACATTTATTAGAACTACTTATGTCTATTAATAAACTATAGTGTTCATATTTATTTGGGAAAGTTTTATAGGAATCTTTATACGTAACGGAATGTGTTTCTAAATTTTCATTATTGAAGTCTATTTTTTTTAGATTTAATAATTCATTATCCGAGATTAGATATGCTGCAGATTCAACCATATATATTTGATCATGGGCCAATCCATATAAATAATTGAACAAATCTTCTATTTTTGAACTTAATAAGCACTTTTCTTTAAAAGTAAGATGTTTTGCATTATCGAAAATGTATTGAACATCTGAATGTGCGATAGGTAAACCACTAAAAGAAAAGTAACGAGAGGCGATTTCTTTATTCTCTATATTATTGGAAATATAATTCAACATTACGTCAGCTTCTTTTTCTAATTCAATAATAATTGTAGGCAGCTCTTGCTCAATAATTTTTTTTATTTTCTCTATTTCTGCTATAGACATATTTCTTTCTTTTATTTTGTTGATTAGTATTTGTAAAGTACCCATAGGAATGACCCCGGATAAAAATTTATAGTCAGAAGGAAGTAAGCTTTCTAAATTATAGAAAATAAAGCTTCCCAAACTTCCAAACATTAAATCATCAACAGTTATATTTCCTAATTCAGCGATTTTTTTTAACCGTTTATTGTTTGGGATTGTTATACCTTTTTCCCATTTTGAGACGGCACTTTTTCCAGCATCATCTATCAATTCTCCGAACGCCTCTAAAGTCAATCCTTTTGATTTTCTGATGTTTGATATTCGCATACCGAGCGCTTCTTTATCTACATTCATGTTTTTTCACATTCCTTTTCAATTTTATTTATTATATCGCAAATAGTGAGAAAAACATACATTTTGTTTCCTAAAGTGTCTTATTTTGTTGTGTTTAAATAAAAACTATGTTACTTTTGAAGTGTCTTAAAGTTTCTTAAAAATTTTGAGGTTTTGTTTCTTAAAGTTTCTTGTGGGGGTGAAAGGATGAATGAAAACAAAGAGGTATTAACAAAAGTAACTATGACTGTTAAAGAGGTTGCTGATTATCTTGGAATTTCTCGTGGTACCGTCTATAGCAGGGTTAAAGCTAATGAAATACCTTATGTAAAGTTAGGTGGAAAAATATTGTTTCATCGTGAAACCGTTGATAATTGGCTAGCACAGTTAAGTAAAGGGGTGAACATTAATGTTACCAGCAAACATTGAAGTAAATCTGGATAAACAAGCCATTCGAAAGTACATAGAGAAGCGGCTTGATGAAGAAGTAAGGGAAGTATTGTGGTTAATCGATCTAAAAAAGATGGCAGAACTAACGAATATGTCACCGCGCTTTTTAGAAAGCGATGTTATATGTGATGTGCGTATGCGAGCAATTGAGATTAGGAGAAATCGCAAACGTTGGTGGCCAGCCAAACAGGCTTTTGAAGTTATTAGTGCTATAACGCATGAATGGTGAAAATACACAGCTTGGCGGCGTGTACATGGGAATAGGTCAAAAATGAAAGGGGCGTTAATATGAATCAATTAAAAGTAGTTACATTCAATGGTCAGTTAGTGACGGATAGTCGTGATGTGGCGGAAATGGTTGGAAAACAACATTGGGAAATCCTGCGAATGTTAGAAGGAACAAAAGACGGTAAAACTAAAGGTTTTGTTCAAACGCTTTACGACAACAATTTTGTGGTGGTTGATTTCTTTATCAAACATAGCTACACAGATGATAAAGGAGAGGTACGTCCTTGTTATCTCCTCACTCGTAAAGGGTGTGACATGGTAGCAAACAAAATGACTGGTGAAAAGGGTGTTCTATTTACTGCAACGTATGTTACTAGATTTGGAGAAATGGAGCAAGTTTTAAATCATTCTACATCAAACAATAACGCTGTGGAATTTGAAAAACAGCTAATTGGTGTGAAGTACGCTACTGAAATATTACGTGTGGACGAACCTTCTAAGCTTCGAATGTTAGAGGAAGCCCACAAGAAACATGGCGTACCAACGAATCATTTACCAACGTATATAGAAGGTGAGGAACTAAAAGTATCCTTAACTCAACTCTTAAAAGAACATGATGTGAAAATGGGTGCAGCAAAAGTAAATACACGTCTGATTGAACTAGGTTTACTGGAGATTAAGGAACGACCTTCTTCAAAAGGTGGCACAAAGGAATTCAAGTCATTGACAGAGGAAGGACGTAAATATGGAGATAATGCAATAAATCCTCATAACCCAAAAGAAACGCAGCCATTATACTATCCATCAATGTTTAACGAGTTGTTAGAACTGTTTATGTTTGCTGGCTAACAACTCTTCGTAAGATATGTATATAGGAATAGGCCATAAATGAAAGTAGGCGAAAAATTTGGAACATAAAATGGATTCAATTCCGTTATTGACCCACACAGATCCTAGTTCTTTATCATACGAAGAATGGCTAAATGTTGGTATAGCTCTTAAAAACGAGGGCTATACCGCAAGTGATTGGGACAAATGGAGTCAGCAAGATACAACACGTTATAAAGCGGGGGAATGCTTCACACAATGGGCCTTATTTGATTACTCAAATATTAAGAATGATGCAGGCGTCACACAAATAGTCGCTGGCTATGAAGAAAGACTGAAAGACGGCCAGAGACATTTGAATCCTGAAAATTTAGGCGGGCTAATTAATCAATTACCAGATTTAGCACCTCCATTAATAGATGGTGTGCTTAGACAAGGGCATAAGATGCTGATTGCTGGCCCATCGAAAGCTGGTAAGTCATTCACGCTAATCGGATTATCAATTGCCATAGCAGAAGGGGCTAAGTGGTTAGGCTGGCAGTGTATGCAAGGGAAAGTATTGTACATCAATTTAGATTTAGACAGAGTTAGCGTGCTTCATCGTTTTAAAAATGTCTATCAAGCATTAAGGATCCATCCTTATAACAGTGACAATATCGATATATGGAATCTACGTGGTCAATTAATATCAATTGATCGATTAGCGTCAGAAATTATTGAAGCGTCACAGCAAAAAGGCTACGTGGCCATCATCATCGATCCACTCCATAAATTATTATCTCATAATGAATACAACGCTAATCAAAGGGCGTACTTTACGAATCAATTTGATAAAATCGCTACTGATTTAGGTAGCAGCGTTATCTACTGTCACCATCATAACCCAATTGGACATGGTAATAAAAAGTCTATGGATTTTTTATTATCATCAAATCTATTAGCTTGTGAGCCAGACGCATTACTTCACTTAGTGGAAAATGAGCTAAGTGAGGATGTTTTAAAACGACAAGCTAATAACGTGACATGTCAAATTTACGCCAATGTCATCAAACAAATGAATGATAATTATTACGCTGACCATGTTTTGCAAGACCACGAGCAAAGCCTCTTACAAATGGAATATCATGCAACTCAAGCGTTAACTCCCGATTTAATTGCCCAAGCAGAAGAGGAGATAAGCCAGGCGGTTCAAACAATTAATATGCGCTCAGCGTGGCGTGTAGAAGGAACTCTACGTGAGTATCCAAAGTTTGAAGCCGTTAATGTGTGGTTCCAGTATCCTGTACACAGAATTGATGAAACGGGCATCTTGGAAGATATAAAGTTAGATGCAGAACAAACTTGGAAAACTAATTTCGATAAGAAGAGACCGAATAAGCTAAGACTTAATGAACGTATTAGTGCATTAGAGGCAGCGTTTGAAGCATGTAATGATGAAAATGAAATTGTAACGATAACTAGTTTAGCTAAACATACAGGCTTCACAGAAAAAACTATACGAAATTATATTAAAGAACACGGTAAATTTGTAGTAGATAAAGGGATAGTGACGTGGAGGGAATGAGGGAAAATCTCAATAATTTCCCTTGTGATAATTACGGAAAATATCGGGAGGGAATCATTACAATTTCCGTGAAAATATCGAGTTTTCTTCCTTTACTTTTCCCTGTTACAAGGGAAGAAAAAAAGGAGGGAAAATTCGATGTTTTCATAGGGAAACAGACCAATATTATTCCCCATAATATTGTGATTTCCCTTTCAGTCAAAAGGTCAAGAGAAAAAAGTGGTGGGCTTAGCACATGCCCGCCACACACTAGTGATAATAGGAGCCTGTGAATGGCTCCTTTCAAATTATCTTTTATCATCGGCTAATGCAGATAATACGAAATAACAAATTATTGCGATTATTATTAATGTAATCAGTAGTAGAAGGAAATAGCTCCAAAAATAAAGAGAAGTAAATAATAAGGCAAAGCCAGTAATTCCTGTAGCAACTAAAAACCAGGTCTGATATTCGTATCTTTCTCTAAATGAGAAATAAATAAAGCTTAATCCTAATGTTATTACAGCTATAGATGAGATGAAATTTAAGGAAAGCCCAAACAAATAGGGACCAGGACTACCAAAGTAGTATTTTCCAAATTCAAAAATAGTTTCGGGTTTTGGAAGACCGTTATTAAAGTCTACACTATACCAGCTTACAAAAACTGCAAGTACAATAACAGATACTACATTTAGCCAGTTTGAAGTGAGACCTTCTAGTAATCTTACATAGCCTCTGATTAATGCCATACCAACACTCCTTTTTTTGTGAATTTTAGTAAAAAATTTTGTGTGAATTTGCGATTTGTTTATTTTAAATAACACTTTGTAGAAGAGACTAAAAAGAGGCAAGATGGAAGAATAGGCTGTCCCATTATTGGACAGCCCACTTCAATTATTCCTGTTCTTCTAGTTCAGCTACTGGAATAAACCAAGCTCGATAGCCATACGTTTTCGCCCAAATAATCTGTTGAGTACGAGGGTCTTTACGCCAAGCACGGAAAATTCCCATTGACTGGTGTTTTTCAGACCAAACTAATTTTTGGTTCGTCATTGAAATAACCTCCTTTGCAATTTTACTTGCAAAGGACTAAGAATTAATGCTATTATTACGAGGAACCCTGCGAAAAGTTCAGTAATAATTAGTTATTAATTCACTACATTTATTTAAGTAGGTCCTTTGCAGGATCTATTTTTTTTATTCTTATACATCCATAAAACCTCCTTATTTATTACTCAGTACACGTTCAATTCTTACTCGAGCCATCGCTTTTGAAACTTTATATCGTTCTGCTATTTCTCCAGCAGTTATTCCAGGAGTTATAGCTTCTTCAGGTACAAGTAAATTCCCTGCGAATTCATCCGCTTGCCATTCTGGATCCATATAGGCAGGGCGCTTAGATTGTCCTTTATCACGATTTAGACTTAGTCTTTCGTGTGTATGGAGAAAGTAATGACCCAATTCATGAGCAGCGGTAAACATGTGAATACCAACTTCTTGGCCTTCAGTAATTCCATCATATACTCGATCTTCTAAAATAATTTCTCTAGTCAGAGGATATGTTTTTGCATATGCTCCTCCCAATTCGCCTTCATCAACAACTTGTAAATTAAAATTTTTATCTATACGTGGTAAGATTAACTCGTAAAATTTAATCATTGGAAAGGCATCTTGTACACCTAACCCCAGAATCTTTCTAAGTGCTTCTGCTACACGTCGAATGTCCACCTTCGACATCGGGTCAGCTGAGAGATTGGTCATGAGCATCACTCCTTATGTTTCAGAATATTGAATATTTTCTGCTTATCATCACTATCAAGATCTGCATAATGACGAGCTAAAGCAAAAAGTACATCCATATCCTCTTGGCTTTGATTTTCTAATGAAATTTCAACACTTTGTTGTGCCTCGTAAAATGAATCTTCTAACTTCTCAAATTGTTCAGTAGATAAATTATATAATTCTCCTATATCGTTTATCCATGAACGAGGAACATTTCTTTTCCCATTTTCAACAGCTGATAAATGAGATACTGTAACACCTAAATTCTTTGCCATATCTTTCATAAGTTCACCATGTTCTATTCGCAACTTACGCAATTCTTTACCAAATGAAGTTAGCACAGTCGTTCCTCCTCCTCGCTAAATTATTAGTACATTTATAATATACACAATGATGATAACCTAGTCAACATTTTTGATGAATGAATAATCTATTTATGATATACATATATCAAATTATTTTTTGTGCTGCTCTATTTGTAATAATAGATTGATAAAATTTATGAGGTACATAAAGAAGGGCAAGCCATTGAAGCTGTACGATAGGTAACACTTATAGATCGCAAAATGGATCATCGGGGCATCTACATACCTAGTGTAGGTGCCTGTTATGTTACCAAATAAAAAAAGATTGAAGTGGTTAGCCCCAATCTAAATAACTTACACATTCCTATACACACGCTCGCCTAGTTTTTAATTAGCCCCACTCAGCCCCAATTCAAAGCTATTACATGCATTATCTTGCAATTATTATTGATACTAGATTACAGTTAAACTGTTGATACATAAGGGTTTCTAGCATGTTGATGTTCTGCCTTGCATCCCGGAAATAATAGAAATAGTATAGCATAATGTGGTTGGGGAATCCTGTCGTAGCAATGCTTTCCAAAACATTATTTATTGCTGCAATAGCGATGATTCTTACGGAACTATCCTTCATCTACCTAGACATTGTTATGAATAGCAACTATTATAAATAGGAGAAAAAGGGGGGTTTGTATGGGGAACAAACGATATTCACCTGATTTTAAATTAGAGCTTGTAAAACAATATCGCCTCGGCACCGCTGTCAGTAAATTATCAAGCGAATATGGTATATCTGAAGTAACAATATATAAATGGATAAAGTTATATACACCTGTTGATAGCGTCACCGATATAACTAAGGCAGAAGTATTAACAGTACAAAAAGAAAACGAACGATTAAAACAAGAGGTCGATATTTTAAAAAAGGCTATTACCATATTCGCAGCCAATTAGATGATACAGATGTAATTGATTATATAGAACGGGAAAGTAAAAAACATGCTGTTAAAGTACTCTGTGAGCTATTAGACTTGCCCAAAAGTACTTACTACAGTGGGTTGCAAAAAAAGCAACAGTCATCAAGAAAGTCGGCATCGGAAGAGTTATTAGAGGAAATTGAACAAATTTTTGTTGAAGATGGGCAACTTTATAATGGTGCACAGCTATATGAAATATTGAAAATGCGAGGCTTTCAAGGGAGTTTGCGGAAGGTCCAGCGCGTATTAAAAAAGGCGAGGGAAGCACAGCTAGAAGAAGTTCCAGAACCGATAGTAAATGTAGGCTTTGAAACGACAAAAGCTAACGAAAAGTGGGTAATTAATATAAGTTACGTACCAACTTGGCATCAAGGTTGGACTTATATGGCGTCTATTATAGATGTCCATACAAAGAAAATAACAGGCTTCAGCTTCGATCAATTAGTAAGTGAAGACTTAATGGTAATGGCTATAAAGAAAGCATATGACCAGTTTCCAATGCCATCAGTACTATATACAAGCCTACAACCAGCGTTTATTGAACATTGTAAAGAAGCTTGTAAGGAAAAAGAGCTGTTATTACCACCAATTGTTTTTAAAGAGTATTTATATGATGATGAATGTTTACAAGCGATTGTACCATTTTTAACAGGTTCGGAAAATCGACTTCGTCGAGGACATGCTTCCATAAGATAAATGAGAATAATTTGAATCCGAGAGCCTTCTTAAATGGTATATAGGCTGACATTTAAGAAGGCTCGTTTGTCTCTAAAAATTATAAAAATTAACTTATGGATGTCCAAATAATTTATGTTTTCTGAATAATTAATTATATTTGAAGTAGTATATTAAGTCTACAAATCTATTGAGGTTAAAAATACTACACTGATTTACCTTGAATGTGCAGTAAAATAAATTTACTAGATAGAAGGATTAAAGATGCCACTTAGATGGAAACGAGAAAATACTATATTCGATAGTTTATACGAAGCAGATGTATGGGCCGATTCAATAGGAAATGAAATATATGCAAGACTGTATGATGGTTATGATACACCAGATTATAAAATAGCTTATTCCTTAGCTTTTAGACTTGCTCAGATAAATGAATTCAGAGTTCTTACAGAAATCACAATAGATAATGGTAAGAGATATAAAGTATGGGTGAAATATACTGATTAGAGTCATGCTTCAATGGGTAAATTAGAATAATTGGAAGTAGAGAGCCTTCTTAAATGGTGTGTATTATAGCATTTAAGAAGGCTCGTTTGCCTCTAAAATTATAAAAATTAACTTATAAGTGTCCTGAATATTGACGTTTTTATAAAAATTATTTATATTTAATGTGTGTTGGAGTTTTGTAAGCCCAATCATATCCAAATTGTTTTTTGAAAGGAGAAATTCTAAAATGAAAGCTCTAGTATATGCAGGTCCAGGTAAAAAAGAATTACGTGAAGTTGAAAAACCACGTGTAGTGAAAGATAGTGATGCAGTGGTGCGTCTAGTAAAAACAACAATTTGCGGTACGGATTTACATATCTTAGGTGGTGATGTGCCCGCCGTTAAAGAGGGAACGATTTTAGGACATGAAGGTATTGGTATTGTAGAAGAGGTAGGCGCAGGTGTATCAAACTTCAAAGTAGGAGATAAGGTAATTATTTCATGCGTGACGTCTTGTGGTAAATGTCACTATTGTAAAAAATCATTATATGCACACTGTGAAGATGGTGGCTGGATTTTAGGTCACTTAATCAATGGTACACAAGCAGAATACGTACACATACCTCATGCGGACAACTCTTTATATCACGTTCCTCAAGGGATTTCTGATGATGCTGCTGTTATGATTTCTGATATTTTACCAACAGGCTTTGAAGTTGGTGTATTAAGCGGACAAGTTTCACCTGGTGATGTAGTAGCTATCGTAGGTGCAGGTCCAATTGGAATGTCTGCACTATTAACTTCGCAATTTTATTCCCCTTCAAAAATTATCATGATTGATCTCGATGATAATCGTTTAGAAGAATCCAAGAAATTTGGTGCTACAGAGACAATCAATTCACGTGATGCTCAAGCTACAATTGATAAAATCTTTGAGCTTACGGATGGTCGTGGTGTAGACGTAGCAATTGAAGCTGTAGGTTACCCTGCAACATTCGATATTTGTCAACGTATATTATCTCCTGGAGGTCATTTAGCGAATGTGGGGGTACATGGTAAACCTGTCGAACTACAATTACAAGATTTATGGATTCGTAATGTGACAATTACAACAGGATTAGTATCAACAAATACTACACCATTATTATTAAAAACTTTAGAAACTGGAAAGATTAAGCCGGAAGTATTAGTAACACATCAATTCAAATTTGACGATATGATTGAAGCATATGAAACATTTGCTAATGCTGCGAAAGAGCATGCATTAAAAATCATTATAGATTTTCAATAAATAGCGTAAAAAGCTCTTAAAGCGGGTAAAACCTTTTAAGAGCTTTTTGTATATCTTGCACAATACTGATAAAGGTAATGTGTAAAGCTCGGTATTAGCGATAACCGAATCATTATATAGACAAAAGTAATAGTAAGCTTACTGAATTTGAATTTGTAAGGGTTTTCATAGGTCTTTCTCTATAAAAGAGATATAGTAGTAAAACAATTTTTACGAATATTACAAGTAAAAGCATTTAAGCTTACACGATTGTAATGAAATTGAAAGCCAATACGATAGAGTGTAATACATTATTTTGCGAGAATGTGTATAGAAGCAAGAACAAGAAGCGGAGGAATACACAATGAATGAAAAATTAGAAGGCGTATATGAGGAATACAATCGTTATATATACCATTTATGTTTGAAACTTACTCGTAATAATGTAGAAGCAGAAGATCTGATGCAAGAAGTTTGGGTCAAAGTCGTACGCTACGAAGATAGCGTTGCCGAAGTAGAACATATTAAAGCTTGGCTAACAACAATTACAATGAACACATTTAGAGATCGCTATCGAAAAAAAGTACGACGCAGTAAGTACATGATGAACCAACCTGAAACATTAGACGTACCGATTTTAGATTTGGTTCCCAATAATGAAATTTCAACAGAAGAAAAAATTGAAAAAGAGATTGTGACAAAACTGGTACAGGATAAAATGGGACAGCTAGATGCAATCTATAGAAAAACTTTATGGTATTTCTACATAGACCAATATTCACTTGCTGAAATTTCTACTATTATGAAGGTTTCTATTGGTACGGTGAAATCTCGTTTATTCCGTGCGAAAGCGCGCTTAAAAGAAATGCTTATGGCTGATGTGTCAATCGTCGAGGCTGTGCTACCAGCGTAATAAAAACATTGGTCGCACTATCTTAACTACTTAGACGGAAGTATTCGTTCGGCCAATCCAAATAAGGATGCATTGCAAACAATAATTTGCGATGCATCCTTATTCGTGTTTCTACATAAAGCTGAAAATTTAATCTTGACGATTAGTATCGACAGTTAGTAAACACTTGGCAAAAATATCACGTAATGTTTGCACTTCTTCTGCGGACAGCATGCCAAACATATTGTTAATAATTTCACTAACTTGTTGACGTGATTCTTCAAGGATATCTTCACCCTCGGTCGTAATAACTAATTGTGAGGCTCTGCGATCGGTAGCGTGCTGTGTTTTTTCGATAAAACCAGCATTAATCAGTTTGGTCGTTAAAACCGTGACGCCACCGGTTGTAACCTTTAAGCGCTCAGCTATAGCAGAAGGGCGCTTTGGTCCCTCCTGCGATAAGTAGTCTAAAATTAAAATATGGGATTTTGAAAAGCCGAGTACATTATGATTATTCCACTCGTTTGCCCATTTACGCTCGATAGAAGAGACGACTTCAAATAATGAGGTAATGGCTTGTTGTTTTTCTTGATCCATATATGGTCATCTCCAAAACATTTTTAACTTTCTTGAGCCAATCTTGTCATCGCGTTTAACTCGTAAGCACGTACTTTACGCGGAATAAAACGACGGATGTCCATCTCATTGTACCCAACTTGGATACGTTTTTCATCTATAAGGATAGGGCTACGTAACATTCTTGGGTGCGCCTGAATAATCGCGTATAGCTCTTGAATAGAAAGCTGATCAATATCAATATTAAGATTTTTAAAATCATTTGAGTTTGTGGCAATAATTTCATCAGTACCATCTTCTGTCATGCTTAAAATTTCTTTAAATTCAGCAAGTGTAAGAGGATGTGATGTAATACGTTTTTCTTTATATTCAATGTTGTGTTCTTTTAACCATTTTAATGCTTTTCTGGATGAAGAGCAGCTCGCTTGTGAGTAAATTGTAACTGTCATTCTTCATTCCCCGCTTTCTTTGTTAGATTATATTTTATGAATAGCTTATCAGTAAGTTAAATAGGTTATACATATATCTTACTAGTAAGCTATATATAAATCAATAGTTATTTAAAAAACATTTAAGAGAATATGATATTTTTTAATCTATACTAAATATACGCTGGAAAGAGGGAAAAGTTTCATTAAATAAGCTTACAATGATGTAAGTTTAGAGGAAGTGCCAGTCACCCACACAATTGTGTGGGTGACTGGCACTATTTATTAGTATTTAGCTTTGTTGACCAGATGTGAACCAGTCTTGTACATTCCATACTTTCGTTACTAAACCTTCATAAAAATCAGGTTCATGGCTAACGAGTACGATTGTGCCTTTAAATTCTTTCATAGCACGTTTTAATTCTTCTTTTGCATCGACATCTAAGTGGTTTGTCGGTTCGTCAAATAGTAACCAGTTGGCTTCTTCCATCATGAGCTTACATAAACGAACTTTCGCTTGCTCACCACCAGATAAAGAATTAAGAGGGCGAGTGATGTGATCTGTTTTTAATCCAGCACGTGCTAATGCGGCGCGTACTTGTGCCTGCTCCATGGATGGGAAGGCGTTCCAGACATCGTCAATTGGTGTAATTTTATCTGCCTTTACTTCTTGTTCAAAGTAAGAAGGTGCTAAATAATCCCCACGAATAACTGTACCACTTAGCGGATTGATTTTACCGAGCATCGTTTTCAATAATGTAGATTTACCAACACCATTCATACCGACTAAGGCAATTTTCTCACCGCGTTCAATCATGAAGGAAAGTGGTGGTAGTAAGGGCTTGTCTTTATCGTAACCGATGACTAAATTTTCAGCTTCGACTACATAACGGCTTGGTGTACGAGCTTCTTTGAAACCAAATTCAGGTTTTACTGCTGTTTCAGGACGGTCAATACGTTCTAGACGATCAAGCTGCTTCGCGCGAGATTTAGCACGACCCGTTGTAGAGTAACGCGCTTTATTTTTTGCGATAAAGTCTTCTTGTTTTTTGATGAATTCCTGTTGTTTTTCATATGCATCAATATGTTGACGTTTATTGATTTCAGCTAGCTCTAAAAACTTCTCGTACGTAGCTGTATAGCGAGTCAGTTTTGAAAACTCTAATTGGAAAATCACATCTACTGTCTCATTCATAAATTCCGTATCATGGGAAATTAATAAGAAGGCATGTGGATAGTTTTTTAAATAGATTTTTAACCATGTAATATGCTCTTCGTCTAAATAGTTTGTTGGCTCATCGAGTAATAATACCTTTGGCTTTTCTAATAAAAGCTTTGCCAGTAATACTTTCGTGCGTTGACCACCAGAAAGGGCAGCTACATCACGTTCAAGTCCAATCGCATCCAAACCTAAACCACGTGCAACCTCTTCGATTTTCATATCGAGTGAATAAAAATCACCAGCATCAAGTGCATCTTGAACATCTGCCATTTGCTCGAGTAAATCTTCTAATTCTTCAGGTGTCGCTTCAGCCATTTTACCTGTAATTTCGTTTAGCTCTTCTTCTTTTTTATATAGAGGAAGGAAGGCATCACGCAATACATCGCGCATAGTACGTCCAGCAGTCAGCACAGTATGTTGGTCTAAATAGCCATAATGTGTACCAGGTAGCCATTCAACCTTTCCGGCATCGTGAATTGTTTGCCCTGTAATAATTCCCATTAGAGTAGACTTTCCAACTCCGTTAGCGCCGACAAGACCAATATGATCACCTTCGACTAAACGGAAAGAAACATCTTTAAAAAGTGTGCGGTCACCAAATGAATGACCTAAGTTTTCAACTGTTAATATTGCCATATAGGTTGTTCCTCCATAATTTCGATTACGTCTTGTGTAGAAAGATTCACTGTGCAACTGTTCATACATAATACAGTTGCAAGATGCGAAATATTAAAGCTCTGCTAGTAGTTTGTTTAATTCAGCTAGCTTTGTTTCCATGTTAGCTAGGCGTTGCTCTGCTTTAGCGACTTGGTCGTTATGGCCTGTAGATTCAAGTTTTTCAATGTCGCCTTGTAAATTCATATAATCCATTTTTAATTCTTTAATTTGATATTCAATCTCGCTTTTTGTTGGCATCGTATGTCGCTCCTTTATCGTTTCATTTGTATTACCAATGCGTGTAAAAGCGATGGAGGTTTTATCATCCCCCACCGCTTAATTGTTAAAATCAATCGGGTACTGATGCTTTAAACTCCCTTGAAAATTCTAGCCTACATTCAACTAGAAGCAAGGGGAAAAGAAGTGAAAAATTCTAATATATTGTATCATATTCACCTTCAAAGAATCACTAAGTTGAAGCGATATTATGTCGATCATAAGCGAAATCGAGTAATAATGATTCCAATGTTTGGTTATTGCTTGCGAGATTCAGCTGTCGCTGTTTTTTTACAGCCCGCTCACTACGAGCTTCATGCAATAAAAACTCCATCACCGCATTTTGTATTTGTGATTGTTTCATCTTACGGCCGAGACCAAGGTGAATAAAGCCATTATGCTCACGAGGAAAAGCATGTAATAGCTCGTTCTCCGTTTGTGCAAGTGTAATACAAGGCACACCGTAAGAAGCAATTTTATAAGGTGTATAGTTCGCATTGCAAATAATGACATCGGCTTTGGGCAATAATTTGAGAAGTGCGTCTTTATCACGCAATATGGCAGTATTACGACGACTAAGTACCATCATTTGCAAGTCATCCGTCGCATGGCGATAGCTATCATCTATCATGACTGTAATTTGTAGTGGGATTTGTAGCTGGGTTAAGTGGCGAAGAGTTCGATACGTTAAGTTATGCTCGTCCCCATCCTCAAAAGCAACAACAATATGAGGCGGGTTTTCAGGGACTTTAACATCAGGTAATGATTCAGAATGTTGATAGGCTGCTGGTAATGCAAAGGCGAAACTGCCACCAATATAATGAGATGGAAAATAATCTTTTACTTCTTGATAGAGTGCGAGTAACACACAATCGCAGGCTTGGCCACCATCACCAAAATCATCAAAATGAATTATCGTTTTACAGAATGGTCGTAAACTTTCCACTTGCCAGCTTTCGGAGTTGCGACCGTCCCTGACAATTAAATCAGGCTGTATGGCTTTGATTTGCTTAGGTAATTCGTCAAAAAGATCGAATAGTATTGGTGAAAGATTGTGATTCATTAAAATTTGAATCCCATCATTAGAAGGGGTTTTGACGAATATGAAAACGTCCTCTTGCACAAGCAACTTAGCCAAAGTTGCAACCCGTTCAAAAGGATACAGCCCTTTATCAATACAGCTTTCAATTATGAAAACAATCGATTTTTTCGGTTTTATTGTTTGTGTTTCGTTTTGCAAATGTATCCCATCCTTTCATCTGTCTATTTAAATTATGGTGAAAAATGGGCAAGTATGTGTAAAAATTAACATTAGATAAATAAAGTATGCAGTGAAACTTCAAAAATGGCGTTTGTCGTACCGATGAATAATAGAGAGGATAAGCAAATGTTCTTATTCCTAATATACATATCTAGTAATTGTCTATGTTAAGGCAGATAGGAGGAATATGAAATTGGGTATGCGTTCGGCAATTGTCGTGGGAGCCACTGGATTAACGGGAAGCTCGCTCATAGAACAGTTATGTGAAAATGATGAATACGTTTCGGTAATCGTTATTGCACGAAGAAAGCTTCACTATGAACACCCGAAGTTAGAGGTCAAGATTCGTAACTTCGACACACTAGAAGAAAAAGATATTGAATTTGCGCATGAGCTATATTGTTGTTTAGGTACAACGATCAAAAAGGCAGGCTCACGTGAAGAATTTGAAAAAGTGGATTTTGAATATCCACTAGCTATTGCTTCATTAGCAAAAAAACAAGGGATTCCACATTTGCTTGTTATAACGGCAATGGGTGCGAATGAACGGTCAAAAATTTACTACAATCGGGTAAAGGGTAAGCTGGAGCAGGCTTTAATAGAGCTTGGTATGCAACGCTTATCCATTATTCGTCCATCGCTGTTAGTAGGGCATCGAGATGAATTTCGTTTTGGCGAAAAGGCGGGCGAAAAGGTGTTAAAACTTGCTAAACCTTTGCTAGTAGGACCATTAAAACGTATGCGCTCTATCAATGCTTCGCAGGTGGCAAAAGCGATGATTGTTATTGCATTACATGGCAAGAAGCAACCAGTGACCATCTATCCTTCCCAACAATTAGCTACAATGAATTTTCCAAAAGTGGCTCATGAAGAATTTACGCGTGAGGAGCTATTTAATTGGCAAAAGCGAAAAGGTGCAGATGTAACTGAAGCGGATAAGGTAAATCGAGAGGTCATCATTAATCGAGATAAATTTAAAGTAGAGGAAAGCGTAGTAGACAAAGAGGTGACATTTCATCGCGAGAATGAAAAATAGGTTCCTTTCATATCATTCCGCCTAAAGACTGAATTTCATGTTTTGACTGCTACAATTCTTTCCGTGACTCTATTCATTTGTTACAATATTATTGTAGAAGATGAATGTGGAGGCAAAATGAATATGAAAATTTTACTCGTTGATGGCACAATGTTTGGGCGTAAAACTGGTGCTATTTTAGAGCAAGTAGAGCATTATATTAAAGAATTCGATGCTAGTTTCGACTTAGAAATTATGCATTTTAGTGAATATAAGCATCAAATTGTCGATGGTTCACCATTAAATGATGATATGAAAAAAATGATTCAAAAATTTGAAGAAGCGGATGCGTATATTATTGCTACGCCAATTTTCCAAGCTTCAATTCCAGGTGTGTTAAAAAATGCATTTGATTTCTTACATCCGAAAACGATGCGTTATAAGCCTGTTTCTATCGTAGCGAATGGTGGCACATATCAGCACCATTTAGTAGTTGAAAATCAACTAAAACCAATTTTAGACTACTTCCGTGCGCTTGTAACACCAAACTATGTCTATACACATACATCACATTTTGATGCAGACAATAAAATTGTAGACGAGGATGTTCATAATCGTTTACGTGAAATGGCTCGCGTTTTTGTTCAGTACTGCGAAATGAGTAAAACATTACCGAAAGAAACAATAGACCAACATTAAACAAAGGCAAGTACTGTTCCTAAACAGCTATGACGAGCAAGAGTTACACTGATGCGTAATTTTGCAATATTATAAAGTCCCTTGTACAGTGGAAGGAAATCACTGTGCAGGGGATTTTTCTTTTCAGAATTCCTTTTACGATATGATAAAATAATACTTTAGTGAAATCGGAAGGGAGGGCAGCTCATGCAGAACATCGCTTTACTAGAGAAACAACGCTGTAATTTAATTTTGACGAATAAGGCGAAGGAGGCGGTAGAGGAATGCTCAGCAAATGAGCATGCCTTTTTTGCGTTACAAAAAACATTGACCGTCTATATTGAAAAAAGAAAAGCAAAAACAATTGGCGAAACGTTTTTATCGATTTATTTTAATGCAGAGCATAATGAAAAGTTAGACAGTATATTGGCAGGAAAAACAGCGATTATGGATTGCGTGCTAAAAGTGGAAGGGTTATTAGCAACAAATATTCGTTTTGTACATATGCGTGGTCCAATTAGTACGAATCGTCGTTTACCAGCGGCATTGCAATTTGTCACAAAGCCCAATAATGGCGCTGGTATCCCACTTGATCTTCACACGAAAATTAGAGAGCTACCGATTGCAGAGGAACGGACAGAATATGTGAAAAAGCGTATTGCAAGCTGGGAAGGCTATTTAAAAATTCAAGAACGTGATGCGACAATTGATGATATTCATACGGATTTTAAACAAAGCTACTATAATGAAGATTTCTCACGTTTAACACTTGTATGTCCATATGTGAAGGCGAAGGAATGGAAGCAACTCGAAGGGTTAAGTGTGAGCATCCAAGGGGTACGTGGTGAAATTGGACAAGTGTTAAAAGCGAATGCTGGTAAGCAAACAGTGGAAATTGACTTAAAGCCTTTTGCACAGGAGCAAGCGCGCAAAGACCAGCTAAACTTGCGCTCAAAACAAGTAAGCTTTAGTAATTTTGCGACATTAAGTCAAATTCGACGCTTACGTAACGGCTTTACAAAGCTTGAAAAAGGTGAAGCAGTAAATGCTAACTTAGAGACGATTTTATTCGAAAAGCGTCCGACTGTCCGTACAGCAAAGCTCCGTGAAGATATTGAGTTTCATAATAATTTAAATGAATATCAACGTAAAGCTGTAATTGGCGCATTATCTGTAGAAGATTTGTATGTTATTCAAGGACCCCCTGGAACTGGGAAAACAACGGTTATTTCAGAGATTTGCCAGCAAAACGTAAAAGCAGGCTTAAAAACACTCGTTGCCTCGCAGTCAAACTTAGCTGTAGATAATGCCTTAGGAAGACTTCTCTCCAATCAAGAAATTCGTATTTTACGATATGGCCGAACAGAAAGTATTGAAGAAGAGGGGAAAAAATTCATTGAGGAAAATGTTGCCCTACATTGGCGTGAGCAAACATTAGCTGCTGTTGAAGAAGAAATTACTGCTTTTACTGAACGTGAACAAGAATTACAAGTGAGTATAAGTAAAACAACTGATGAGCTAGCGAAATTGCAAGCGTGGCTCGAAGAACTAACAAAGGAAATTGCTGCTAAGGAGCAAGCGGCAATAGATGAACCGATTTTACAAAAAGAAATACAATCGCTAAAAAAAGAGTTAAAAACGGCAAAAGCGGAAAAAGAAGCGAGTGAAGCACAAAAAGAGCACTATGAAAAACAGCTTGCACAGTTAGCGTCCGCTATTCAATCACAGGAGCAAATAGTAGCTGAATACGCATCTGCTGAACAGTTACAACAAACGATTCAAGATAGCACCATCAAAATAGAGCAATGGCAAACGGCTATTCAATATAAAGAATTACTTGTAGAAAAACAAGAGCTCACAACGCAGTTTCAAGATATTCAAGCGAAATATGAACAAGAAAATAAGCGTTTGCTTTTAATGAAGGAAAGTCAAAATTATATCGGTTCATTAACATCCTATGAACGTATTCAACGGTTTTTACAGCATTATCACGTTCAACCTTCAGCTGTGTTAGCACAGCAAATTCGACGACTAGAGCATTTAGAGGATGCGAAAGATTTAGAAGCATGGGCAACTATTAATACGCGTCTACAAAAAGCAATTGCCAAACTTGAAGCGTTGGTTTCACCTGAAGGGAAAGAGCGGGCGCTTGCGAAAAGTCGGCAACAGCCTGTTCAATCGTTTTCCCTACAAAATTTAAACGGCGTTTTTGCACAGCTAAATGCTTCATTTCAAGAAGGGCAAACACCGTCAGTGGAACAGTTAAAAAGCTATTTACTGGGACTGTATATGCGTCGCGATTTTGTGTGGCAAAAGGGGATGGCACTTCGCCAACAACAGGAGCATAAAGATCGTGAATTTGAGTCGCTCCGCAAAAATATCGCAAGTTTAATACACCAAGAATGTGCGATTACAAGCTTCGATGTACAAAGCTTGCAGCGTCAATTGCAGCCATATTTAACTCATACCGAGCGTTTACAACAACTTGCAAATACATTCCAAGCTGAGGCTATACCAGAAGAATCCGTAGAGCAGTTGAAAATGCTCGTAACTACAACGCAATCCTCTGTGCAAACAGCCCGTCAGCAGTTTCAGGCTGTTGAACAAGCAAATACACAGCTCTTACCGAAAAGAGCGGCACATCAAACAGCTAAGGCAAGCTTACAAGAGATTGACGAAGAGCTATCGCAATTAGAAGAAAAAATTAAAGCCATTAATATAGAAGGACTAAAAAAGGAAAAACAACTAACGGCTTTAACAACATTGCTACAATCCACGCCAGAGCGCACATTAGAAGAAGTGAAGGAAGCTATTCAAACAGCAAATGATAGTTTAGAAGAGCTACATCGAAAACAACAGCAGCTACCTCTACGTAAGAAATTACAAGAGCAATGGCGCGATAAGCTGCAAAACGCCACGGAATATGATTTAGATGAAATTCGTAAATTGTATGTGCGTCATGCCAACGTAATCGGCACAACATGCGTTGCTTCTGCAAGCAAGGAGTTTATGGAAAACTATCCAACGTTTGATGTTGTGATTATTGATGAAGTATCTAAGGCTACACCGCCAGAGCTATTATTACCAATGTTAAAAGGTAAAAAAATAATTTTAGTGGGTGACCATCATCAGTTACCACCATTACTTGGGGATGATACGTTGGAGGAAACGTTGAAAGGCATGCTAGAAGAAAATCCTAATTTTGATGGGGCGCAAGAGTTGAAAAGCTTGCTCCGTGAATCGCTATTTGAGCGATTATTTAATAACCTACCGTCAACACATAAGCAAATGCTTGCATTGCAGTATCGTATGCATGAAAAAATTATGCACAGCATTACACCATTTTACGCCAAGGAAGAAAACGGCCTGCAATGTGGATTACCAGATTCGGATGCAGCCCGTGACCATGGCTTAGAAGGGCAATTTGTCGGTCGTGATGATCATTTGCTATGGATCGATATGCCAGCGGAAAAACCGTTTTTAGAGGAACAAGTTAAGGGCGGCACAAGTCGTTATAATGAAGGAGAATTACAAACAATTCGTCATATTTTAACAGATTTGAATACTGCCGTGATGGAGGCGAAAAAGGCTGGTCGCATACCACAGGATGCACAGAAAAGTGTAGGCGTTATTAGCTTCTATGGCGAGCAGGTGAAGAAAATCAATCGCCTTCTCCAACAGGAATTACAGTTACCACATCTTCAATTTAGAACGGGCACAGTCGATAAGTTCCAAGGGATGGAGATGGATGTCATCTTAGTTAGTATGGTGCGCAATACGCCAAAGGGAGGGGACATTGGCTTTGCGAGAGATTATCGCAGGTTAAATGTCGCACTATCTCGTGCGCGAGAACTGTTAATGCTTGTCGGTAGTGCTGATATGTTTGCAAAACGTGCGAAACATCAAGATACACGTGATATGTACAGCAATCTTTTAACAACGGTGAAATCCTACAATGGCTTACGTAATCATAAAGGACAGGTGATGTAGGGTGTTGAAAATACAGCAACGTTTAATGCGAGAGTTACAGCAAAATCGTCATGTCAAAATAGTAAAATCAACGGATTGGTGTATTCCAATTCGCACCATTGAGGTAACATATGAGCCGATTCGTCGCTCTACGATGGATGTCTTGATGCAAATGCTGTTAATAAGCATGCAGGAAGCGAAGTTTCAAAATGTGCAGGAGTTAAGTGAGCTGTTACTAGTAGACCCATTGTTTATTGAGGATTTAGTATCATTAATGTCTCGCGTGCGCCTTATCGAACAATCGGAGGGCTTCTATACATTAACCCCTAAAGGACAACAACAGTTGGCACGTGGCATTTTCGAAGAGGAGCTAGAAGTCGAAACAGCGACTTTGTTATTTAGTCCATGCCACCAAGCCATACTCCCTGCTGGAGAAGAGGATATAGAGGAGTTTGATGAGTTGCCAGCTCCTTATCGTTATGTTGATAAAGAGGCGGAGCAGCAAGAACAATTTGATGAAGCAATGTTGCTTATTGCTTTACAGCAAGAAGAGCAAGAAGCATCTAGCTCACAGAAAATAATCGAAACCATTGTGACATCAGAAGCGAAACAAATCAATGATATTCCATGTCTAGAATTTCTTCTTTACGATAAGGACCAAGATATTTTCTACGTTCGTGTATGGAATACCTTGTTAAATAAATGGGATGAAGAGTTGGAACGGCAACTTACAGACCAAGAGCAGCCACAATGGCGTGCACAATATTTATAAAATGCGAGAACGAACGGTACAAGTACCGTTCGTTTTTTGTGCATTTAGATAACAGCGTGCAAATTTTATAGCCTGCATATATTACTTACATAAAGGAGGGTCCTAATGATAACGATTAGTTTATGTATGATTGTTAAAAATGAAGAAAGCTTGCTCGAAAGATGTTTGGATTCCGTCCAACATGTAGTGGATGAAATCAATATTATTGATACGGGCTCAACTGATTGTACAAAGGATATTGCACAGCACTATACCTCTAGAATTTTTGATTTTCCGTGGTGCGATGATTTTGCAAAGGCGCGTAATTTTTCCTTCCAGCAAGCAACGAAAGATTATATTTTCTGGCTAGATGCTGATGATGTGCTCACATCTGAAGATCAGCAAAAATTAGTACAATTAAAGCAATTTCTTTATCCAAGCATTGATGCAGTTTCAATGGATTATGTTGTAATGTTAGAGGCGGATGGCACTGTAGCAATGAGTGAAAAAAGATACCGTCTAGTAAAACGTGCACGTCATTATCAGTGGCGAGGAGCAGTACATGAGTTTTTGGATGTAACAGGTAACATCTGTAAAAGTGATGTAGCAGTTGTGCATTTACCAGTAAAGCAGCAAACAGCTCGTAACCTACGCATTTATGAGCGTTTAATTGCAGACGGATATTCATTTGCGCCAAGAGATTTTTTTCACTATGCAAATGAATTAAAACAACACGGTCGTTTTTTAGAAGCGATTAATCACTATCATACATTTTTAGATACAGCACTCGAAACATCTGAGGAACAAGTTCAGGCTTGTTTAAATTTAGCAGATTGCTATGAGCAATTACAAGATACCAAGAATGCGACACAGGCTGTTTTTCAATCATTATTGTATGATCAACCAAAACCGGAAACATGCTGTCGAATCGGCCATCACTTTATGGAGCAATCGAAAAATAAGGAAGCAATTTATTGGTATTCCCAAGCTTTACAAGTAACGCCTTGCACTATCGGCGTTTACAAACGAGCTTACTCAACATGGATACCGCATTATCAATTAAGTCTACTATATGATCGTTTACGGCTTTATGAAAATGCTTATGAACACAATGAAGCAGCACGCCACCATAAACCAAACGATCAACACATACTTGACCATCAACAATATCTTCGCAAACAGCTGAATAGGTGAGTTTGAAATTTTTTCCTGTAATGCACGGTGATATTCGCGGCACGGAGTGAAATACCCGCGGAGCAAAGGCGTTTACCCGCGAAAGGAAGCAGAATACCCGCGGAGCAAAGCACTTTACCCGCGAAGCAAGGCAACACACCATTAAAGCACTATAAACTCCCATAAGTGTAGAAAAAAGAATCTGCCTATACGCCTCTCGTAACAGTAAAGAGTGCTATGCAGATTCTTCTTTTTATTACGATATAAAAATAAATTTATGGGATGATTCCACTTACATATTAATGACTGCCACACGCATCACGTGATTCAGTTTTACACAATCCAATGGAATACCTTAGAACTTATTCAACGATTTCATTTGCATATGAAGAAACCTCAATATAATCTACATAAATCGCGTGACCAATAATAAGTGACAAAACAACAATAATCGTAATAATAATCACATTTCGTGGTCTAAAGTCTTGAGCTTGCATTTTCTTTTCCTCCTTCACAATTTTGTGAATATTATGGCAATTAAATATATGTTAAGGGAATAGGAGTATGCAGTTTTAAAAATACTTTTTATGTAAATGTTTATACAACATAGGCAAATATGAGGAATGGAACGATGAATGATGCAACAGTTAAGAATTTTACTAGCTTATGTATATTTTACTAGATGAAAAAAAGAAAATTCAAGTCGTAACTAATCAATTTCACACAACATTTCTTCTGCGCACATTTATCTGTGTCTACCTATTTTTTTAAAGAGAATGGGCATACATATAAATTGTATGATAAATCATGTTTTGAATATTGAACCAGTTGACTGCAATGAAATTTTAAGGATACTTAATAAAATGTTATATTGCAGATTCAACTGATGTACGTAAGATTTCCAATAACTAGGTTATGTCCATTATGACTCCTAAGTAAGAGTAGCTAAAAAAAATTAACGCTTTACTTGTGGTATATTTAACATGACAGATGTAAGTAAAGGAGTATGAAAATATGGCGAAAAGTTTAGTAATTGCCGAAAAACCATCCGTTGCGCGTGACATCGCAAATGTACTAAAATGCACAAAAAAAGGGAATGGTTTTTTAGAAGGCGACAAATATATTGTGACGTGGGCATTAGGACATCTTGTAACATTAGCGGACCCAGAAGTATATGACGTGAAGTATAAAACATGGAATTTAGAAGATTTACCAATGCTACCAGAACGCATGAAATTGGTTGTAATGAAGCAAACAGGCAAACAATATAATGCGGTCAAATCGCAACTAACTCGTAATGATGTAACAGAAATAATTGTAGCTACGGACGCTGGAAGAGAGGGCGAATTAGTAGCACGCTGGATCATTGAAAAAGCAAACACTAAAAAGCCAATCAAACGTCTATGGATTTCTTCTGTAACCGACAAAGCAATTAAAGAGGGCTTTGCAAATCTTAAGCCAGGCAAAAATTATGAAAATCTATATCATGCTGCTGTAGCTCGTAGTGAAGCTGACTGGTATATCGGATTGAATGCTACACGTGCTTTAACTACACGTTTTAATGCCCAATTAAACTGCGGGCGTGTACAAACACCTGTTGTTGCCATGGTTGCAGCTCGCGAAGATGAAATTAAAAATTTTAAACCTCAAACATATTATGGTATTGAAGCAAAAACAAAAGATGAATTAAAACTTACTTGGCAAGATGCAAAAGGCAATAGCCGTAGCTTTGAAAAAGGTAAAATCGATAACATCATAAAAAAACTAGGTGACAACAACGCAAAGGTTATTGAAGTAGAGCGTAAGCCTAAAAAATCGTTTGCACCTGGGTTGTATGATTTAACAGAATTACAACGCGATGCGAATAAAATTTTTGGTTACTCTGCAAAAGAAACTTTAAATATTATGCAGAAGCTATATGAGCAACATAAAGTATTAACGTATCCTCGTACTGATTCACGATTTATTTCAAGCGATATCGTAGCAACGTTACCTGAACGTCTAAAAGCATGCGGAATTGGGGAATATCGCCCGTTTGCTAACAAAGTATTATCTAAACCTATAAAAGCAACTAAAGCGTTCGTAGATGATTCTAAAGTTTCTGATCACCATGCGATCATTCCAACTGAAGAATACGTAAATTTCGCTAACTTTAATGATAAAGAACGTAAGATTTATGATTTAGTTGTCAAACGTTTCTTAGCGGTATTTTTCCCAGCCCATGAATTTGAACAATTAACGTTACGCGCGAAAATTAGTGATGAAAATTTTGTTGCAAAAGGAAAAACAATCATTGCAGCTGGTTGGAAGGAAGTATATGAAAACCGCTTTGATGATGAGGAATCGAATGACGACTTAAAAGAGCAAGTTTTCCCTCGAATCGAAAATGGCACAACATTAGAAGTTCGTTTAATTGCACAAACATCGGGTCAAACAAAGCCTCCAGCACGTTTCAATGAAGCAACATTACTATCTGCGATGGAAAATCCGACAAAGTATTTAGAGAGTAATGATAAACAGTTAGCCGATACTTTAAAATCAACAGGGGGATTAGGTACTGTAGCAACGCGTGCCGATATTATTGATAAGCTTTTTAATTCCTTTATGATTGAGCAACGAGGCGGGAAAGAAATTTATATTACCTCAAAAGGTCGCCAGTTATTAGATTTAGTGCCTGAAGAATTACGCTCACCTGCAACGACTGCTGAATGGGAACAAAAGTTGGAGTTGATTGCGAAAGGGAAATTAAAGAAAGAAGTATTTATCAATGAAATGAAGCAACACACGAAAAAAATTGTTGCAGAAATCAAATCCAGTGATAAGAAGTATAAGCATGATAATATTTCAACGAAATCATGCCCTGATTGCAACAAACCAATGCTTGAAGTAAACGGTAAGAAAGGTAAGATGCTTGTCTGCCAAGATCGTGAATGTGGATACAAGAAAAACGTAGCTCGCATAACGAACGCACGTTGTCCTCAATGTAAGAAAAAACTAGAGTTACGCGGTGAAGGCGATGGTCAAATCTTCGTATGTAAATGTGGTCACCGTGAAAAACTATCTGCCTTTGAAGCTCGACGCAAAAAAGAAGGTGGCGGAAAAGTGGATAAGCGAAGTGTGCAGAAGTATTTGAAACAACAAGCCAAAGAAGAAGAACCTTTGAATAATCCTTTTGCAGATTTATTAAAAGGCTTTAACTCTGATAATTAAATCATCGGAAGATTTAGGACAATGGGCAAATTCAATGGAATTTGAGTTTGCCCATTGTCTGTTAACTAGTTGTCAAATTTGCAGGATGGGAAAATTAATTCTCACGCTCAATTCTGATCGTAGGTCTCATATCTTCTACCGCTATCGGTATATTATTTGGAATATGAACAGCTAACAAAGCAACCAAATTAAATCCAATCGAAGCGATGAGACACGAGGTATAAAATCGCTATTTAACTGAAATTAAAGTTAAAGAACGTAGCGCTCTTAATGCATTTGATTTGCTCCCTGTTGGATAGACAGATAATCTGTTTATCCAATAGGGAGATATTTTTTTGTCAGTTTTGGGGTTAAGAAACAAATTAGAAAGTCCTCCAATCCGTATTTAGGGTTTTTGCCTAACATTAGTAAAGTAATATTCCTATGTCCACGCGCCATTTCTACACAATAAGAAGTTTGAGTCCACACTTTCTGCTAGCCCTTCTACCTTTCCAATTTCTCTAAAACACCAACTCTCTCTACTAACCGTTATTTTAATCACCTCACTTAAAGACTATGTGAACATTAATTGGTAGACGTACAAAGGAATGACGGGGTCAAAAATGTTAATTGAGGACATAAGAAATAATGAAATTAATTGAAGTTTCCCCTGAAATGCTGAAGTTCGATAAATTATGAGGATTAAAATCAATCATCTCCATTCTATAGTTGGGAGGTGGTTTTTTGTTGGATATTTATATTAATAGAAATATTTGACTGTAATAACAAAACTGTGTTATTTTTTGTATAACAGATTTGCTGTGAATATTACCCAAATTAGTTGGAAGGAGAGGTTCTGATCTAGATTAGTTGAGCTAGACTGCTAAACAAGGTAGAAGCAATGAAATCGATTACTTATCTAAGGGGGCAATTATGAAAAATAAACTATCTGCGGTGTTAGCCGCTACATTAGCATTAACAATAAGTCTACCAACTGGGGCGTTGGCGTTTTCTAACAGTCAGACTGCGGTTGTGGCTAGCCAAGAATTAGCTAGTCAAGAACTAAAAAAGATTGCGGAAGAGAAGGCTGCGCTACTTACGAATACCTATGAGACGACTAGCGTGCAGTATGCGCTAATTGATAATGGTAAACTTGTTTTGTCAGGTCAGACAGGGAAGAATGATATGGAAGGCAAACAGCCGCTGACTAAAGATACTCTATATGGGATTGGTTCAGTCAGTAAAATGTATGCAACTGCGGCTGTTATGAAATTGGTCGATGAAGGAAAAGTCGATTTGGATGCACCTGTTGTCCACTATATTCCTGATTTCAAGATGAAAGACGAGCGTTACAAAAACATTACGCCACGTATGCTATTGAACCATTCCTCTGGCTTGCAAGGTAGTACGTTTAGTAATACTTTTTTATTTAACGATAATGATACTTATGCCCATGATAACTTGTTACAGCAATTGTCCGACCAACAATTGAAGGCTGATCCTGGCGCGTTCTCAGTATACTGCAACGACGGTTTTACGCTAGCTGAGATACTGGTCGAAAGAGTCAGTGGTAAGAGCTTTACGGAATTTATCCATCAACAGTTTACAGAACCTTTAAAGCTAGATCATACGAAAACGCCACAGGACGAATGGGAAAACGATAAGCGGGCAGGACTTTATTTTCCAACGTATCAAGGACAGCTTCCACCTGAATCAGTGAATGTGATTGGTACGGGAGGGATTTCTTCCACTGCCGAAGATGTTGTGCAATTCTCACAAATATTTATGGGGCAGGGAAAAGGAATCCTCTCTGACAAGGCAGTTCAGGCGATGGAGCAAGAGGAATATAAAAAAGGAATGTGGCCAGAGGATGGAGATAGTATTATCAACTATGGTCTTGGTTGGGATAGTGTGAAAATATATCCATTTAATGAATATGGGATAAAGGGTTTGGCTAAAGGCGGCGACACGGGACTGCAACATGCTTCACTGGTCGTACTTCCTGAGCAGAAGATGGCAATGGCTGTGTTATCCTCTGGCGGTAGCAGCATGACAAATCAACTGATGGCGACTGAAATACTGCTCGCTGCGCTTAAAGAGAAAGGCACAATTAAGGACATCAAGCCGAGTAAATCCTTTGGCAAGCCAGTCAAGGACAAAATGCCTGAAGATCTAGCGAAGAAAGCAGGTTTTTACGGCAATAGTTCCGGTCATTTCAAAATAGAGATTACGAAGAATGGCGAACTAATCTTGCCAACTAATCCAGAAGAAAAATATATATATACTGCCGATGGAAGCTTTATGAATGAGAATGGTACCGCCAAGTTCAATTTCGTCACGGAGAAGAATGGACGAACTTATTTAAAGGAGAGCACATATTCGTCGCTGCCAGATTTAGGGCAAATAGCGATTACGCATTATGTAGCCGAGAAACTTGAAGACAATGTGCTACCGAAGGAAACAGCTGCCGCATGGGCAAAGCGAGAAGGCGTCAAGTTTTATCTTGTGAGTGAGAAATTTAGTTCTTTGCTATATTTTGCACCAATCGTGCCTATCCAAATTAATAGCAAGGAAGCGATGGAAGGCTATTGGGGAAGCAGTAAAATTACAGGTCCTAACATGGCGATGCATCAGCTCCAAATACCTGTGATGGGTGGACGTGATA
Organism: Lysinibacillus sp. FSL K6-3209; assembly: GCF_037976175.1. NCBI lineage: Bacteria > Bacillati > Bacillota > Bacilli > Caryophanales > Bacillaceae > Lysinibacillus > Lysinibacillus sp. FSL K6-3209. Next base: position 471,690 of record NZ_CP150264.1, read on the forward strand.
CGACGGAAACACGTTTCTATACAGAAGGTGACGATGAGTTTTTAGAGATGTCCGGATTTTTATACGTAAGTGAATCCAACTTAAAACCGCTTGATGCAAGTCAATCCTCCAAAGTTACACTACAAGCGAATGGACATGCGAGATGGTTTACAATCCCTGAAGCGTTAGCAGGGAAAACGATGACCGTGGAGTTACCATCGAATAGTTCATTTGCGGTGTATGATGACAAGGGATTATGTATCAATTTTACGGTTGTAAGCGGTAATAACAAAGTAATACTGCCGAAGAACGGAACGGTTGTATTTGTTGGGGCATCGAATTCGGAATTTGCAATCACGTTGAACTAGCTACAATTCAAGAGCAATTTCATCAAAACCAGTGAGACATCGGAAAGGTGTTTTGCTGGTTTTGCTTGTTTAAGGTTATATCAGCAAATGCTCATTACGGCAAAGTCGACAAAATACCTCATGTATTTTTAAATTGTTTGAGTTGTTTGAGTGACTGGCACGCAAGGAATGAATTTTAACTGGTGTGCATACAGTTATTGTATGTGTTTTACGAAAGTGGTGCATTGTTTTATTCTGTTTAATGTAGTTTATTTTCTTTTTAATGTCATTAAAATTCTTTTTTTAAACTAGACAGTGATTTTTTGTGATGCTATATTTAGAGTGTCATAGTTTTTATAATTAGGAAAATTAAGAAAATGTTAGACCTAGTTATAGGGAACAAAGGGGTAAGTGTTATAAAAGAAGGATGATAGGTGCCTATGGTAAAAAAAACGTTAAAACAAAGAATTGTAGATGCTTCTGTAGTACTGTTTCAGCAAGATGGCTATCATAATGTAACGGTTGAACGCATTGTGGAGTATATTGGCGCATCAAAAGGTGGGTTTTATCATAATTTTAAATCGAAAGATGAATTGTTGTATGAGGTTCATGATGTATTTATTTCCTATGTAATTAAACAGTCACAGGAAGCGTATGACAAATACGATACACCGATTCAACGCTTATGTGCAATGCTTCAAACGCTGACACAAGTGTTTGATGTGTACCAATCTCATATTACCGTATTTTATGAGGAAAGCCGTTCTTTATCAGAAGAATATAGTGCAATCATTCATAAGAAGCGGGATCAATATCGGGATATTTTACAAAAGGTAATTGAAGAAGGGCAGCAGACAAAGGATTTTCGTGCGGAGTTGCCTTGTACAATTGTAACTATGGCCATTGTAGGGATGATTAACTGGACATATATGTGGTTTAAACAAACGGGTCCATTAACAATGGAGGAAATTACAGAAGTATTTACAGATATGATATTACGTGCAATTGTGACAGACCAAGCTATGGAAGAAGCAACTCAATTTATGGTAAAGATGAAGCCAGAAGAACAAGCTGGTTTTATTAATGTTTAATACAGACCGACTAGTCGGTCTAAATTTTGTGTAACTGTCGTCTGAATAAATTCCGCTATGGCAAATTGGATATTAGGGGGAAATGGGAATGAACTTTGAACTAACGAAAGAGCAAGCGATGATTCGAGACATGGTACGTGATTTTGCAGAGAAAGAGATTAAACCTTATGCTCGTGAAGTCGACGAGACATCAACAATGAGAATAGAAAGCTTTGAAAAAATGGCTGAGCTAGGCTTATTGGGTATCCCGTTTCCAGAGGAATATGGTGGTTCTGGAGGAGACACGGTTTCCTATGCAATTGCTGTTGAAGAAATTGGACGTGCGTGTGGTGGTACGGGTTTAAGCTATGCAGCAGCAGTGAGCTTAGGCGCCGCTCCTATTTATAATTTTGGTACGGAAGAGCAAAAGCGTGAATGGCTTGTTCCTTTAGCGAAAGGGGAAACATTAGGTGCTTTTGGCTTAACGGAACCTAATGCGGGGTCTGATGCTGGCGGTACACGTACAACAGCAGTTATAGACGGTGATGATTACGTAATTAACGGTGAAAAATGCTGGATTACTAATGCAGGTCATGCGCGCCAAATTATTGTCACGGCAGTAACAGGTAAACGTGAAGATGGCAAAAAAATCATTTCATCCATTATCGTGCCAACGAACACCCCTGGTGTCACAATCAATTGTAATTATGACAAGATGGGTGTGCGTGGTTCCAATACTTGTGAAATTATTTTGCAAAATGTTCGCGTACCAAGAACGAATTTATTAGGGGACGAAAAACGTGGATTCAGCCAATTTTTAAATACATTAGATGGTGGTCGTATTTCCATAGCCGCGTTATCAGTCGGCATTGCACAGTCTGCATATGAAAAGGCATTAAAATATGCGAACGAAAGAGAGCAATTTGGGGCACCAATTGCCAAGTTTCAAGCAATACAGTTTAAGTTAGCAGATATGGCAATGGAAATTGAGCTAGCTCGTACGCTAGTACATAAAGCAGCGTGGCTTAAAGATCAGAAAAAACCATTTGCTAAAGAGGCAGCGATGGCGAAATTATTTGCTTCTGAGATGGGCTTCCGTACTTGTAATCAAGCCATTCAAATTCATGGTGGTTCAGGTTATATGAAGGAATATGATGTAGAACGTCATTTGCGTGATATTAAGTTAATGGAAATCGGTGAAGGAACATCTGAAATTCAACGTCTCGTTATTTCTCGTCTAATTGGCTGTTAAAAATTAAATAGCATATTTAAGGGGGATTTTCATGGCAGAACTTGTGTATCAAACAATTGGTCAATTGCTCGATGAACAGGCTAAAAAATATCCTAAACATGAAGCGCTCGTGTATGCAGATAGAGACTTGCGGTTGACTTATGAGGAATTAAATCAGCAAAGTCGTTTAGTGGCAAGGGGGTTACTGTCCCTTGGTATTGAAAAAGGGGACCATATTGCCGTGTGGACAACAAATGTTCCAGAGTGGGTACAGTTACAGTTTGGTACAGGAAAAATGGGTGCGCCAATTGTCACTGTCAACACCAATTATCGTGCCCATGAGCTGGAATATTTACTAAGACAATCCGATGCAAAGACGATTATTTTAATCGAAAATTTTCGCGACCATTCTTTTATAAATACACTCCAAGAAATATGTCCTGAGCTTGAACATTGTGAACCGGGTAATTTGCAATCGAAGCGACTACCTCTATTAAAAAATGTTATTTTAATTGGCGAAACAAAATACCCAGGTGTCCTGAATTGGTCAGATGTATTGGCAGCTGCAAAGCAAGTAACAGAGCAGCAATTAGAGCAAATACAGGCTTCATTACATTATGATGATGTCATTAATATTCAATATACTTCAGGAACAACGGGTTTTCCAAAAGGTGTGATGTTAACACATTATAACCTAGTTAATAATGCCGTTAACATCGCTGAATGTATGCGTCTAACTTCAGAAGATCGTTTATGTATTCCTGTGCCATTTTTCCATTGTTTCGGTTGTGTCATCGGTACACTAGCCATTACGACAAGTGGTGGAACAATGGTCCCAGTACAAGAATACGCACCTGAGGAAGTGTTACGAACAGTTGAAAAAGAGAAATGTACAGCATTACATGGTGTACCAACAATGTTTATAAGTGAATTGAATTTACAGAATTTTTCGTCATACGACTTATCGACATTGCGTACGGGCGTAATGGCAGGCTCTAACTGCCCAATCGAAGTCATGAAAGCGGTCATCGAAAAAATGGGGATGACTGACATAACCATTTGTTATGGTCAAACGGAATCTTCACCTGTTATTACACAAACGCGAGCAGATGATCCATTGCATTTAAAAGTAGAGACGGTCGGTCGAGCATTACCAAATCTAGAAGTTAAAATTGTTGTTCCCGGTACAGATGTGGAAGCGCCGATAAACGAGCAAGGAGAGCTTTGTACAAGAGGCTACCATGTGATGAAAGGCTATTATAACAACCAAGAAGAAACTCAACTTGCAATCGATCAAGACGGTTGGCTGCATACGGGTGATTTAGCGACGATGGATGAGGATGGTTATGTCAGAGTAACCGGTCGTTTGAAGGACATGATTATTCGTGGGGGAGAAAATTTATATCCACGTGAAATTGAAGAATTTTTATACACGTTCCCAAAAATTGCAGATGTGCAGGTCGCTGGTGTTCCCGATCCTAAGTATGGAGAAGAAGCGGCAGCATGGATTATTTTACGAGAAGGGGAACAGGCGACAGAAGAAGAAATTCGAGCATTTTGTCGCGATAAAATTTCCAAACATAAAATTCCAAGACATATTTTCTTTATCGATAGCTACCCAATGACTGCTTCAGGAAAAGTACAGAAATTTAAGCTACGCGAAGAATTTCTGGCAGCAGTTAAGGTGAAATAGGAAGGGGGCAACATAATGTTTAAAAAAGTATTAATTGCCAATCGTGGGGAAATTGCTAGACGGGTTATACGCACATGTAAGCGATTAAATATTCTAACGGTTGCGGTCTATTCCGAGGCGGATGCAGAAAGTTTACATGTCAAAGATGCGGATGAAGCATACTGCGTAGGTAAACCACCTGTTGTACAAAGCTATTTAAATATTGAACGCATTCTTGAAATCGCTAAGGAAAGCGGTGCTGATGCCGTACATCCAGGGTATGGCTTACTATCAGAGAACGCTGATTTTGCCAAACGTTGTACGGAGGCAGGACTCGTATTTATTGGGCCAAGTGCAACTGTGATTGCGTCAATGGGCAGTAAATTAGAAGCGCGTAAAACGATGAAAGCTGCGGGTGTACCGATTGTAGAAGGGGTAGAAGCGCCTGTTAAAGATGTAACAGAAGCAGTTGAAATCGCTTCACGCTTAGGTTATCCCATTATGCTTAAAGCCTCTGCTGGTGGTGGTGGCATCGGCATGCAACTGGTGACAGATGCAGAAGAGCTCGCAAAAGCATTCGAGGGTAATCAGAAACGTGCACAATCATTTTTCGGTGATGGCACGATGTACATGGAACGTTTTATTGCAAATCCACATCATGTTGAAGTGCAAATTATTGCAGATAGCAAAGGCAATGTCGTTCCGTTGTTTGAACGAGAATGCTCCATTCAACGACGCAATCAAAAAGTGGTGGAGGAAGCTCCCTCTCCATTTATCTCTGAAGACACGAGAGCAAGGATGTTAGAAGCTTCTGTACAGGCAGTGAAGCATATCGGTTATGTCAATGCAGGAACAATAGAATATTTAGTCGATGCAGAGCAAAATTTTTATTTCTTAGAGATGAATACACGTTTGCAAGTCGAGCATCCCGTCACAGAAGAAATAACAAAACTGGATCTTGTGGAAGAGCAATTAAAAGTAGCTGCGGGACAGTCATTGAGCTTTACACGTGACAGCATTGATAAACAGGGGCATGCCATTGAAGTACGAATTTATGCAGAAAACCCTACAACGTTTTTCCCGTCTCCAGGCAAAATTACAGAATTGGTATTGCCAATAGGTGAAGGCATTCGACATGAATGCGGTGTAGAAGCAGGCACGACGGTGACGCCTTTCTATGATCCAATGATTAGTAAATTAATCGTATGGGGAGATACGCGGGCAATTGCATGTCAACGCCTTATACAGGCACTAAAGGAATATAAAATTGAAGGAATTCAAACAAATATACCGATGCTTTTAAAAACTGTCAGTCACGAGCAATTTTTACAAGGGCATACAACAACAAAATTTGTCGAGGAATTCTATTTACCACAATTAACAGAAACAAAATAAGATATGAGCATTCGTCATGCGTGCTTTAAAGTACGAGATGACGAAAAGATGTTTTCATACTGAGTAGCTTATGCAAAGCGTGGAGTGAGTAAGCATGCGTTACAAAATGATAATCAATGTATGTATTTAAGTGTGATTTAAGCACTTAAATACAGTCATTAACAATTTGGAGGGGTTAATATGGCAACAGTAAAAGCAAGCATGGCAGGAACAGTATGGAAAATCGTAGTGGCAGAAGGAGAAAAGGTGACAGCGGGGCAAGATGTTGCGATTTTAGAGTCCATGAAAATGGAGATTCCTATTGCCGCTGAAGAGGATGGTATTGTCACAAAAATCATCGCGAATGAGGGCGATTTTATTAACGTAGATGATGATATTTTAGAAATTGAATAGGGAGGCATTTCTATGCACTTACCGAAGCATGTTACGTTGAAGGAAGTTGGTCCTCGTGATGGTCTGCAAAATGAAAAGGTACACATCGCAACTGAAGATAAAATACAGCTAGTCAATTTACTTAGTCAGTCGGGATTAAATTATATAGAAGTAACGTCTTTTGTTCATCCGAAGTGGATTCCACAATTGGCAGATGCGGTAGAAGTGTTGCAAGCGATTAAGCGAGAAAAAGATATAACGTACGCAGCCCTTGTGCCGAATATGCGAGGACTAGAACGTGCATTGCTAGCGGGCATTGATGAAGCAAGCATTTTTATGTCGGCAAGTGAAAGCCATAACCAAAAAAATATTAACAAAACAATACTTGAAACATTGCCAATCTTGAAGGAAGTAGTTATTGGGGCAAAGGCTGAAAACAAGCACGTACGCGGTTATATTTCAACAGTAATTGGTTGCCCTTACGAGGGTTACATACACCCAGAAAAGGTTTTACAAGTTACAGATAAATTATTAGAAATGGGCGTTGATGAAATATCGCTAGGGGATACAATCGGTGTCGGCGTACCGACACAAGTTGAGTATCTTTTAGAAGAGCTGTTAAAGAGATATCCGGTTGAAAAATTTGCCATGCATTTTCATGATACGCGTGGTACAGCACTTGCCAATATTACGAAATCCTTAGAAATGGGGATTACAAAATTTGATAGTTCCCTTGGTGGTTTAGGAGGTTGTCCTTATGCAAAAGGGGCAACCGGCAATGTTGCCACAGAAGATTTGCTGTATCTATTAGACGGCATGGGCATAGCAACCAGCGTTAACATGGAAAAGTTGCTAGATGCAGTACGATTTATCGAACAGAGGCTAGGGAAGGACGTTGCATCTAAGCAAATGGCAATTGTTCGTAATGAAGGGAGTGCGAATGTCACGTGACACAACAACTCGTTCAATTTGATGTATTACCAGGTAATATCGGGCTTATTACACTTTCTAGACCCGAAGCTGCAAATGCCATGTCCGTACAATTACTAAACGACCTTAGTGCGACGCTAGATAAAATAAATGCTGATCCAGCAGTGCGGGTTGTTTTACTAACGGGTGCAGGAGAAAAGGCATTTTGTGCAGGTGCTGATTTAAAAGAACGCAATGGTATGTCCGACCGACAAGTAAAGCAAATTGTACAACGAATCGGCACAACCATTGCGAAAGTTGAAGCATTGGCGCAACCTGTGATTGCCGTGTTAAATGGCGTTGCATTTGGGGGCGGGCTAGAACTTGCTTTAGCTTGTGATTTACGGGTAGCAGCTACACATATAAAAGTGGGACTTACGGAAACTTCACTTGGCATTATTCCTGGGGCAGGAGGAACACAGCGCTTACCGCGACTTATCGGCATTGGAAAAGCAAAGGAACTAATTTATACAGCACGTCGAATTGATGCCGTGGAAGCACAGCGTTTTGGTATTGTGGAATATGTCTATGAGGGGCATGAAGTGCAGGAAAGAGCGCTTCAACTTGCACTGGAAATGGCGAAAAATGCGCCGCTATCATTGATTCAGGCGAAAAATGCTATCAATAATGGGATGGAAGTAGATTTGGCTACAGGCTTGAAAATTGAATCACTGGCCTATAGTGCATTGATTCCAACGGAAGATCGTTTGGAGGGCTTACGAGCTTTCCAAGAAAAAAGAGCACCGCAATACTTAGGGAAGTAATGGACTGCAAAGGGGGAATGGAACATGAGTAATGTATCTACAGAAAACACATCCAATGCGATGAAAGATCAAATTTTAGCAGGGGGTTTGCCAAAATATCACGATAAAAATGCACAACAAGGCAAGCTATTTGTCCGAGAGCGCTTGGAATTATTATTAGATGATGGACTTCAATCAGAGGATGGGCTATACGCAAACTGTTTAGCAGGTGATTTACCGGCAGATGGTGTCATTACAGGAATCGGTAAAATCCATGGTCGTACAGTATGTGTGTTAGCCAATGATTCAACCATTAAAGCAGGATCTTGGGGAAAACGAACTGTCGAAAAAATGATTCGTATTCAAGAAACGGCGGAGAAGCTAAATTGTCCATTATTTTATTTAGTCGATTCGGCAGGTGCGCGTATTACAGACCAACTAGAGATGTTCCCAGGGCGTCGTGGCGCAGGACGTATTTTCTACAATCAGGTGAAGCTTTCTGGTAAAGTGCCACAAATTTGCTTGTTGTTTGGGCCTTCAGCAGCAGGTGGCGCTTATATTCCTGCATTTTCTGATATTGTGGTGATGGTGGAAGGTAATGCCTCCATGTATTTAGGGTCACCGCGTATGGCGGAAATGGTGATTGGTGAAAAGGTAGATTTAGAGACAATGGGTGGCGCGAAAATGCACTGTTCCGTATCTGGCTGTGGGGACGTGCTTGTAAAAACAGAGCAGGAAGCGATTGCTTATGCTCGTAAATACTTGAGCTATTTTCCGAATAACTATGCTGAGCGTAGCAAAGTCGAAGCACCAAAGCCACCAGCATCTTTTGAAAAATCAATTGAAGACTTAATACCTAAAAATCAGAACTCGCCGTTTGATATGTATCAGTTAATTGAGCGATTGATTGATGAAGATTCATTTTGTGAAATAAAGAAATTATTTGCTTCAGAATTAATAACAGGGCTTGGGCGCATTAATGGACAATCAGTAGGGATTATAGCCAACCAACCACGTGTGAAGGGTGGCGTATTGTTCCACGATTCGGCAGATAAAGCGGCAAAATTTATTTCGTTATGTGATGCTTTTAATATACCGCTTATTTTCCTTGTAGATGTGCCGGGCTTTATGATTGGCACACAAGTTGAAAAGGCGGGTATTATCCGTCATGGTGCCAAAATGATTTTTGCCATGAGTGAGGCAACTGTACCAAAGCTAACTGTAATTGTTCGTAAGGCGTATGGTGCGGGACTCTATGCTATGGCAGGCCCAGCCTTTGAACCGGATTGTTGTATTGCCTTATCGAGCGCACAAATTGCGGTAATGGGTCCAGAGGCAGCGATAAATGCAGTATATGCCAATAAAATTGCGGAATTGCCGAAAGAGGAACAAGCTAGCTTTATTGCGGAAAAACGGAAAGAGTATCAAGAGGAAATTGACATTTATCGCTTAGCATCTGAGCTAATTATTGATGATGTCATTGAGCCGAATGACTTACGTAGAGCACTTGAAACACGTTTGGAGTTGTATATGTCAAAATACTTGTTATTTTCACAACGAAAACATGGTGTAAATCCTGTCTAAGAGGATTTACTTAAATGCACCCAGTTCATGCTGGTGTGCATTTTTTGATATATTTCACCCCTTGCATGGGTATGGGCAGACATATTAAAATATGGGATGGATAAGAGGAAGTGGGTGAATTAGCATGGTAAAAAATAATATACCTAGTATTCAAGATGATGCCAAGCTACCATTACCATATCGCGCGTGGATTGATACGTATTACATACAGCTTAAAGTAATAGGCTGGGTATTTTTCAGCTTTTACACATTTATCGCCTTTTACAAATTAGTCATTAATCGCTTAGTGAATGTCAGTGTTAGTTTGTTCCGAGGCGAAAATACTTTAAGTGAAATTGGTTTATTTGATTATAGTAGCTGGCGCGTAACGACAAATTTTATACCGTTTGAAACGATTTTACGTTATATCAACTACTCCCATTATTTTAATTTAGATTTAATTATCCTAAACTTATTAGGCAATTTGTTAATATTTACACCGATGGGCTTTTTGTTACCATTACTATCAAAGCGCTTTCGGAAGGTGTGGATTGTAGTTTGTGCAGGCTTTTTCTCAAGCCTTGCTGTGGAAACAGTCCAGTTTATTTTCAGGGTAGGTTCTGCGGATGTCGATGACTTGATTTTAAATACGCTAGGCGCTTGGTTTGGATACTTAGCTTACAAATGTATTCTCATTTTTCCAAAAAGAAACGTTTAAAAAAGAAGAGGAAAAAACAGTCCGTTTATGTATGGGCTGTTTTTTATTGTTATGTTTACACTATTTACCACGTGTTTAAAGTGATAAAATTTATTGAAACTAAATTATAAAGTAATAAAGAAATGGAATGCTCACTGAAAAAATGGATTTTCACAGTGTCTTTTTACCTATCTGATAATTGGATTATTGTTTCTTTAGGAGGTTAGTATCAATTTACACTTGAATTTATAATGGAAAATTCCGATAATAAGAGTACAGAATGCTTTTGTTCGAATAAAAATAGTTATGAGTGAATTGTTCATATTTACGATGTAACTTGCATATTAAAAAAGAAAGTCGAGGTGATGTTATGAAACTATCAAATGTAATAGAACAAGAAAGACAATCAGCCTTTTATAATCGAAAAAAGATTCTTCAGCGTAAAGAGGCTGGTGATGCTTATCGTAAAAATGCACAGTATTTCCAACCGAAAAAAAATCCCATTTTGCAAGAGCTCGAAAATCTTTTATTAGGACGCACAGATCAAGATTTATATGAGCAACATAAAGAAGAAGCGAAAGATGTAACGCCACAACAACAAGCTATGATTCAAGACTTACAACAAGCAGAGAAAAGTGTAAGAGCACATGAGCAAGCTTATAAAGCAGTTGGCAGTGAGGCTGATGATTTGTTATTGTCTTCAGAAGTGAATGCTGAGGGATCTATAGCATTAGATGATTCATCGATTGTTGCACTTGATAAAGATAGTGGTGATGTCGATACGTTGCAAATTTTACAGCAGGTTCGAAGTGCGGCACTTGCGCCAACTGTCCCATCTTCACAGGATTTACGTGTAGCGGCTAGTGCAGATACTCAAATACAACAAATTCAGGCAAAGTTAGATGGAATAGAGTTGGATGAAGCAGAACTAGAACCAGCTTATGTTACGGAAACGATAGATGTAAAGGTGCCAGAGCGATTTGCGAAGGCATTGAAATTGGACCCATTTGCAGATACAATTTTCGGTAAGAGTTATGAAGAGGCATTGAAGGTACACACATTTAAACTGGCGTCTGCAACATATGCAGCACATATTAAAATGGCTAAAAACGGTTATCTTTTTGGGGATAACTCGTTGTTTTCAATGACAGCTTAATAGTGTAGATAGGGGATTTTATTGTGGCAAAGGCAAAGCATACGAAAACAAATGCGATTAGACTATTAGAGCAGCAAAAAATACAATTTGATGTATTGGAATACGAAACAGGTGACGGTCAAGTAGATGGGGTTTCAGTGGCTGAAAAAATTGGTCATCCTGTGTCCTGTGTCTTTAAAACATTAGTCGCAAAGGCGAGCGCCCAAAAGCTATTTGTTTTTGTCATTCCAGTTGCGGAAGAATTGGATTTAAAAGCTGCGGCTAAAGTTGTTGGAGAGAAGAAGATTGAGATGCTAGCAGTAAAGGAGCTTCTAGGTTATACAGGCTATATTCGTGGTGGCTGCTCACCTGTCGGCATGAAAAAACTGTATCCGACGGTTGTGGATGCATCTGCACGGGAACAAGGAAGTATTATTGTTAGTGCAGGAAAAATCGGCATGCAAATGCATATACAACTAGATGATTTACTCGCCGTAACAAAGGCGCAACTGGCACCAATTACAACTATCCAAGAATAATCTTGGATAGTTTTTTAGTGTCAGGCACTCACGCAATTCTCACACAATTCTCGCACAATTAAAACCTTCTTTCATTTTTTTCTTTGATAGTTCATATACTGTCATGGCATAAAAAAAGGAGGAGCGACATTGAACGGAAATGTGACCTACTATTTTGGACACGCACTTACGGGGCAAGGAGTCAAACATTTATATAAAGAAATGATGGACGAAGCGGAACTCGTTTATGTTCTGCAAGGCGCATCAACGTTTAAAGGGTCAGAGCTTCTAAAGGAGCTTGGTTATTTTTATGTAAAACAGGGCTTTGCAGTAGAGTGGTTTCAACACGCATTGTTAGAGAACGTAATAGAAGGAGTCTTTGTTAGAGGTTGTAATCGACTTTTTGTTTGGACTTCAACATGGGGTATTGAACCAACTTTACTTGGTACGAAGCATCGCGTGCTGTCCTTTTATGATTGCCTAGAAGAACAACAGCTTGAAAAAATAGGTGAAAAGCTGGCTGCTGCGATAAAAGAGCGAGATTTGTGGCGTGAGAAGTGTATTACAATGCTTGAAATTGCAAAAAAAATACATGATGACTGGGAAGTTGTCACGCAAAGTTGCATGGACTGGCAAGCGTTAGATGAACAAGTTGCCCGATTAAAGTCAACTATTTTCCAATCCATTGTGTTAAATAAAACAGGCCGACGTACACATCGACTATTAGGAACACTTACACCTCGTGGAGCAGAAAATACAGTAGACAGCATGACAAAAAATTTAACAAGACGATTGATGATTAAAGGGAAGCCCGGTACAGGTAAATCTTCATTAATGAAAGGATTGGCTGATGAAGCAAATGCAAGGGGATTAGATGCACAAATTGTTTGGTGTGGCTTAGATGCTGGATCAGTGGATATGGTCATCATACCAGAATTAAATTTTTGTATATTTGATAGCACAGAACCGCATGTATTTAATCCACAGGATGGAAGATTAGGCGATGAAATTTTTGATATGGGTCAGCATTGTAAGCTATCAGAGCAAGCCGAAGCTCAAATTGAAGATATCCGTGTGAAATATAAAAGTGCCATGCAAGATGCAATTGGTTATACGACGCGTTATGCTGAAGCGGAGAAAACGATTCGCCAGCTAATGGATCATTGTGTATCGACTGCGATATGGCGTGAAAAAACAGCACCTTTATTTGAAAGATTAGCAAAGTAATTTATTCTAATTGCACGCTTATGCTACACTATGGGTAGACTAGTCAATCTTCAATTAATAGCTAATTGCTCAAGAACAATCGATGCAAGTGACCCCTTAGTTGCAAAGATGTTCAAAAGCTAGCTAAATGAAGAGAATGCCTCTGGCTGAAGCCTTGGATTTTACAATGCATGCATGGACTAAAATCCGAATATTATGACGCCGAGAAGAAATGAATTGTAGAAAGGATGATACTCTTGTCTAAAGTACTAAACGCATTTTTAGATGAAAACTTACAAGCCTTACGAGATCAAGGCTTATACAATGAAATTGACGCAGTAGAAGGCGCAAATGGACCCATTATTCAGGTTCGAGGTCAGCATCTCATCAATCTTTCCTCTAATAACTATCTCGGCTTAGCAACAAATGAGCAATTAAAGCAAATTGCTAAAGAAGCAACAGAACAATATGGTGTAGGCGCAGGGGCTGTTCGTACAATTAACGGCACGCTCGATCTACACGTTAAATTAGAAGAAAAGCTCGCTGAATTTAAAGGAACGGAAGCGGCGATTTCCTATCAATCGGGATTCAACTGTAATATGGCGGCAATTTCAGCTGTTATGGATAAAAACGATGCGATTTTATCAGATCAATTAAACCATGCGTCGATTATTGATGGATGTCGCTTATCGCGCGCGAAAATTATTGCGTACAATCACTCGGATATGGAGGATTTACGCTCAAAGGCAAAAGAAGCGACAGAATCAGGTTTGTATAATAAAGTGATGGTCATTACAGATGGCGTATTCTCGATGGATGGGGATATTGCCAAACTGCCTGAAATCGTCGAAATTGCCAAGGAATTTGATTTAATTACGTATGTCGATGATGCACATGGTTCAGGTGTGACAGGCAAAGGCAAAGGTACTGTAAAACATTTCGGACTTGAAAAAGAAATCGACTTCCAAATCGGCACGTTGTCAAAGGCAATTGGCGTAGTCGGTGGTTATGTAGCTGGTAAGAAAAATTTAATTGACTGGTTGAAAGTACGTTCTCGACCATTTTTATTCTCAACTGCGTTACCACCAGGTGATGTTGCGGCCATTACAGCAGCAGTGCAAATGCTTATTGACTCGACAGAGCTACATGATAAGCTATGGGAAAATGGCGATTATTTAAAAGCAGGATTAGCGAAGTTAGGCTTTAATATTGGTGCCTCTGAAACACCGATTACACCATGCATTATTGGGGATGAAAAGCTAACACAGGCATTCTCTCGTCGCTTATTTGAGGAAGGCGTGTATGCAAAATCTATCGTTTTCCCAACTGTACCAAAAGGCACTGGGCGTGTCCGTAATATGCCGACAGCGGCTCATACAAAAGAAATGCTAGACAATGCATTGGCGATTTACGAAAAAGTAGGTCGTGAACTAGGTGTAATTCAATAATAAAGACAGAGCACTATTGTTCAATTTGAACAATAGTGCTTTTTTTCTTGCATTGTTAGTTTTACTGTGAAATTTCGAGATATTGCTCAATATTCATCGTTTTAAACGGAAATTAGATAATGAGGGATAAGCTTATTGTCGAAAGAGATTGACAAATAACATAATTCAAACTATTCTATAAAGCATATTAGAATAGTAGGTTTTTAGATATTGAATAATTGAGTAAGGAGAACAATATGCTCGAATTTCGTAATGTATCCAAAGTTTATAGCGCAAAGAAAAAAGAGGTTGTTGGTGTAGATAATGTATCCTTAACAATTAATAGTGGTGATATTTTCGGTATTGTAGGCTATTCGGGGGCGGGGAAAAGTTCCCTCCTGCGTTGTATAAATCTACTAGAACGACCTACTAGTGGTGAAATATTAATAAATGGTAAGGATTTAACGAAGCTATCCCGAAATGAACTGCGTTTAGCCCGTTTAAAAATCGGCATGATATTCCAGCATTTTTATTTAATCAGTCAAAAAACAGTTGGTGAAAATATTGCCTTTGCTTTAAAAGCAGCGAGTATGCCAGCCAATGAGATTCCTGCTCGAGTGGATGAGCTACTAGAGATGGTTGGTTTAGCAGAAAAACGAGATGTTTATCCTGCACAGCTTAGTGGTGGTCAAAAACAAAGAGTAGGTATTGCCAGAGCTTTAGCAAATAATCCGGCGATGTTGCTATGCGATGAAGCAACATCAGCTCTCGATCCAAAAACGACAGTGTCGATTTTACGATTATTAAAGGAAATAAATAAAAAGTTAGGCATTACAATTGTCCTTATTACACATGAAATGGATGTTGTGAAGGAAATTTGTAATCGTATGGCTGTGATGCAGGACGGAAAAGTGATAGAAGAAGGGGACGTGTATGATATTTTCGCCAGTCCTCAAAAGATATTAACACAGGAGTTTATTAGTAGTGTTGTATCTTTTGATATTCCAAAAACAATTCTAAAAGATGTACGAGGTCAAATCGTTAAAATTTTATTCAAAGGAAATGTTGCAGGTGAAGGGGTTATATCAGATACGATGCAACGTTTTGAGGTAAAAGGGAATTTCCTTCATGGCACAATCGAGTACATTCAAGAGCGACCACTGGGTATTTTTTTAATGGAGCTACAAGGTGAGGACAGCGAGTTAGCGAAAGCTAGTGCCTATATGACCGAACGTGGTGCGATTGTGGAGGTGGTTTTGCATGTTTGATGTTACACATTTTATAGATATGGTTCCAGATTTATTAAAGGCCTTTCAAGAAACCATTATTATGATTGGTATTTCCTTATCTGTGTCGATTGTATTAGGTCTACCACTGGGTATTTTATTATTCGTTACGGATAAGGGATTGTTTTGGGAAAATCGATTGATTAAAAGCGTATTTGGCTTTGCGGTGAACTTAATTCGTTCGATTCCATACATCATTTTATTGGTTGCTTTATTCCCGTTGACGAAGTTGCTTGTTGGACAAACAATTGGACCCATTGCAGCGAGTGTTTCATTATCGGTTGCAGCCATTCCGTTTTTTGCACGTTTAGTGGAAACGTCGTTACGAGAAATTGATAAAGGGGTAATAGAAGCATCTATTGCAGTAGGAGCAACGCCGTGGATGATAATTAAGGATGTCTTAATTCCTGAAGCAAAATCAAGCATCATCCAAGCAGTGACAGTTACGGTAATTAGTTTAGTAGCTTTCTCTGCAATGGCAGGTGTAGTAGGTGGTGGTGGTATTGGTGATTTAGCCATTCGATTCGGCTACTACCGTTATGATAATACAATTATGATTGCTACCGTTGCGATACTTATTTTGCTCGTGCAAGCGATACAAATTGCTGGTGACTGGTTTGCAAAATCAATTGATAAAAGATAAAAAGAGGAGAGAAAGATAAGATGAAAAAATCGTTATTAGCATTTTTGACGATCATCCTTGCTGTTGTGTTAGCAGCATGTGGCGCAAGCGACAAAGGAGCAGAGTCAAAAAAAGGTTCAGATGCAGCAGGGGAAAGCAAATCGATTAAATTAGGTGCAACAGCAGGTCCTTATAGTGATATGTTGAAAAAAGCGATTATTCCACAGCTTGAAGAAAAGGGTTATGAAGTAGAATTAGTAGAATTCAGTGATTATGTACAACCGAACAAAGCTTTAGATAATGGGGATATTGATGCAAACTTATTCCAGCATACAATTTACTTAGAAAACTTTGAAGAACAGAACAATATGGATTTAGAACCATTAATTATTGTGCCGACAGCGCCGATGGGCTTCTTCTCAAACAAATATAAATCTATTGATGAAATTCCAAATGGCGCGACAGTGGCAATTGCCAATGACCCTTCTAATGCAGCACGTACATTGTTATCATTGCAAGAACAAGGCTTAATCGAGATTGATCCTAAAATCGAAGAATTAAAAGCATCAGAAAAAGATGTTGTGAAAAATGACAAAAATTTAGTATTCCAACCGATTGAGGCGGCAGCACTTCCACGTACAGTAGAAAGTGTTGATTTAGCAGGAGTTCCTGGTAACTTTGCTTTAGCGGCTGGATTAGATTTACTAGATGCTGTATTTTTAGAAAATATGCCTGACCAATTCCGCAACGTTATCGCGGTAAAGGCAGAAAATAAAGATTCGCAATTATCAAAGGATCTAGTTGAAATTGTAGAATCAGCTAAATTTGAAGAAGTGATTGATGCAGACTTCAAAGGCTTTGGAAAACCAGAGTGGATGAAAAATCGTAAATAAAGATGAAACAAGAAGCACTCGCCATATGGCGGGTGCTTCTTGTACTGTGGAATTATTGTTTAAAAAGGTTAAGTTTTTCTATACGGCTAATTGCTTCGCGTAAGCGTTCCTCACTTACAAGTAAACCGATGCGTACATAGCCTTCGCCAAAATGGCCGAAGCCGTTGCCAGCCGCTACTGCAATATCCGCTTTATCGAGCAATACATCGGCAAATTGCTCACTCGTATAGCCTAATGGAACAGGGAGCCATGCAAAAAACGAGCCTTTTGGCGCTGTTACTTGCCAACCGATGCGCTGTGCTTCTTCGATTAATACGTTACGACGTCGCTCATATGTCGCACTAAGCTCTTGCGCACAAGTTTGTGAAGAGGTTAAAGCGACAGCGGCTGCCTGTTGAACTGCTGGGAATTGGCTACAGAATAAATGATCTTGAATAAGATTAATCGCTTCGATAATTTGGGCATTACCAACTGCAAAACCGATGCGCCAGCCAGCCATATTATAAGTTTTTGATAATGTATATAGTTCTATGCCAACCTCTTTAGCACCGTCTGCCTGTAAGAAGCTTATGGGTTTATTGCCATCAAAGCCAATAGCACCATAGGCGAAATCGTGTGCAACAATAATCTGATGTTCTTTAGCAAAACGCACAGTTTCTTCAAAAAATTCAAGTGTTGCTGTTCCGCCAGTAGGGTTGTTAGGGTAATTCAAGTAAAGAAGCTTCGCTTTTTCTTTTACTTCATCGGACAATGCATCATAGTCAGGCAAGAAATTATTTTCTGCAAAAAGTGGCATGACATCGTATTGAACGTCTCCTAAGACCACACCAGATAAATAATCTGGATACCCAGGGTCAGGTAATAACATTGTATCACCAGGGTTTAACACAGCCATTGGTAGCTCTACAAGCCCTATTTTCGTACCACCTAAAATCGCAACTTCTGTATCGGGATTGATCGTTACATTGTATTCGCGTTGATAAAAATCTGCAGCAGCTTGCCGTAATTCGGCTATACCACGAAATGGAGAGTATTTATGATGCTGGGGGTTTTCCGCCGCTTCTTGTAGCGCTTTAATAATATGAGGAGGGGTCGGCTGGTCAGGATTGCCCTGCCCAAGATTAATAATGTCGCGCCCTTCTGCTAATGCCGCATTGACCTTTTGCACAAGTGCGGCAAAAAATTGAGTAGGGAGTTGTTGTAGTTTTTTAGATAATTCCATGAATGTTCACCTTTTTCAGAATATAATAATTATTGTAGATATGTTGCAAATACTATTACTTTTTCAACCGATTGTCTAGACCCTATATGGCTAAATAAGTTGCGCTTCACTAAATTGCAGACTAGCAAAGAAGATTCGTTCAAAACTAACGCTGTTTTTATATTAGTAATCTTGCAGTTCATTTACTGTAATAAATGTATAGCCTTTATTTGAAAGGTCTTGTAAAATACCTTCAATTGTTTGACGTACTTTGTCCGCGTCATCATACATTGGATGTAGTAAAATAATCGACCCAGGTTTAATATTTTCTTTTACATCATTTACTTTGTCTGAAACTGTATTGAAATAACTATCGGGTTCGAGATTCCAAGTAATCGTGTCTCGATGCTGTTTATTTAGGTAATAAGGAAGTCCGATTAGTTTTTTGCCATTTGGAGGACGAACATCAATTTCTCCGTTAAACCCAGCATTTCGAATTAATACATCTGTTTTTTCAATCTCTTTTTTGTAGTAAGAAAGGCTCTTAAAAACCATTCGATGATGAGAATAGGTATGATTGCCAATTTGGTGTCCCTCTTTTACAATAATTTTCGTTTCTTCAGGGTACTTTTCGATTTCTTCACCAATCAGAAAAAAGGTCGCTTTGGCATTGTACTTAGCTAATAGGGGCAATATTATGTTGACGTTTTTTGCTGGTCCATCATCAAAAGTTAAAGCGACCACTTTTTGAGTGGTCTCTACTTGTTTAGTTATATTCCCGAATAACTGGTAGGTTCTAGAATTCATTAATTTATAGGTGCCTAGTAATAGAAGAACAACGAATAGGCATACAGACCCGATTAGTAAAGTTTTCTTTTTCATCATACGCCTTTCTTCCATGTAGCAGTTTTGATATAGTGCTTTATTCTATTGGAAAGCCGTATTCCCCTTTATATATAGAAGAAAAGTATTTCACTTCATTACAATGAATTTACTAGTCTATTTTTAGAATAATAGTAGAGCAAAACTAAAAAGAATGGGAAATCCCATCCTTTTAGCGTTGATCTAATTTATCAGATATACGTTTAAGAATTTGCACTTGTTCCTGTTGTACTTTAAGAAATTTAAGGAGAAACCAAATGATAAAAATCACTGGCGCTATGTAGATGAATAAACTTAAAAGAGGTAATAAAGCGAATAATGTACTTCCCATAAATGATGTTACCTTCCTTCGTATAATATCGAGAAAACCTTTCGTTTATGTATATATTAAATATAGCAATAAACATGGTTATTGTCATTAAACGCTAAAAATGGAAGGTTAGTAACAGATATCCGGATTTGATTTTCTTCAACCGTACATAGGTTAAAATATGACATTCTTAGTGAAAGAGGTTCTAGATAAAATTGGAGCTTGTTAGATAGCGGAATCGACCAATTGTGCAAAAAATCTAAATTAGTGCACTTTTAACTGTAGTATAATGAACAGTAGAAAAGCGATAGAATGGTCAGCGCTTTTGGCAATGTTTAAAAGCTATATATACCTCGAATTTAAAAACTATTTTTACACAGGGGGAATGAAAAATGAAAATAGGTTGTATTCAATTAAATGTAGGATTTGGCAAAGTGGAAGAAAATTTTGCAAGGGCTGAAGAAAAGATTCGTGAGGCTGCAACATTAGGTGCAGAAATTATTGTACTTCCAGAAATGTGGAATACAGGTTACGCGCTTGAAAAATTACCTGAGCTTGCAGATGTGGATGGAGAACGAGCGAAAGCATTTCTACAAGGTTTAGCAATGGAACTTGGCGTACATATTGTCGGGGGCTCTGTGGCAACGAAGAAGGGCGATAAATTTTTCAATACGATGTATACGTTTGATAAAGATGGAAAACTGGTTGGCGAATACAGTAAGGCACATTTATTCCGTTTGATGGATGAGCATCTATTTTTAGAAGCAGGCGATGAAATGAATCGCTTTGCACTAGGAGATATTGAAGCGGCAGGCGTTATTTGCTATGATATTCGCTTCCCAGAATGGTTGAGAGCGCACGCATTAACAGGCGCAAAGGTGTTATTCGTGCCAGCCCAATGGCCAACACCACGTATTGACCATTGGAAAACATTATTACAGGCACGTGCGATTGAAAATCAATGCTTCGTCATTGCAGTTAACCGTATTGCCAACAAAGTAGAAAACTTCAATGGGCAATCTATGGTGATTCAACCTTGGGGAGAAGTGTTATGGGTTGGAGCAGACGATGAAGAAGTAGCAGTTATTGATGTTGATTTTTCAATTGTCGATGAAGTGCGCGGCAGAATTCCAGTGTACGATGACCGCAGACCAGGATTGTATAGCATGTGCCAGTCACCGAAACAATTCTGAAAATTTACAAAAATCCCATGGGAACGCGTGTAACGTAAGCTGCAACATGCCTGCGTGTGGTGCCAGTCACCCGAACAATTCTGACTAATTTCACTTTTTATCTTCAATTAACGAATGGGCTAGAAGCATAAACTCAAGTGTAATCCGATTGTGCCCTTTCATGAAATTTTCTCCTAGCAAATTTTCAAGCTTCTTTAGGCGATGATAGAGTGTTTGTCGCACGATAAACAATTGATTTGCTGTTTGTTGTTTCGAGCCATTCGTTTGTAAGTAGACTTGCAATGTTTCTAACAGCTTGCTGTTGTATTTTTTATCATATTCAATCACAGGCTGTAAATAATCCTGAATGACTTCTTGCAAGTCTACTTGCATTTGTAATTTATAAATTAGGTAATATAAATGTAAGTCATCATAAAAAAATGATGTCGTTTGAACTTTGCGACAAATATATAATGTTTCCAAAGCTGTTTGATAACTCTTCGGAATTTCCTCGACATCCCCCACAATCTTACCAATAGCTAGTTGATAGCCCTGTGCTTGCTGCTTTTTATAAAAATCCGTTGTCTGGAGCGTAGAAAAGAGCGAATTTAATAAATCACGACTCGCTTTACAATCTTTAGTGTGGAGTAAGATAAATACAACATAGCTCTTTCGCTCGAACAGAAAGGGGACAAAACCATTCTGTTCAAATAAATTTCTATAGTAAAGTTTGCTATAAACAATATCCTCCTGACCTTTCATCATTGTATAAGGCGACGATAAAATAAAGACAGCATTACTAGAGTGCGTAAAGTTAGCATGATGGGATACGATAAATTTATAGATTTCTTCTTTCGTCAGCTTGTGATCAATCCAATCCGCTAAAATAGTGGCATCCTCAATATCTCTTTTCTCTTCTATATAAAACTCACGCATTAAAAGCTGGGCGAGCGCCGTTGCTGTGCGGTCTAAAATGAGTAATTCAAATTCAGAAAATAATCCATCCGTTCGATAAAGGGTCAAATCGGCATAATGCTGATCGACAATAAAAATAGGTGCATGTTTAAATTGTGGTGCTGATTGTGGCAACGTTAATAATTGCTGTCGTTTCGCTAGAGGCATGTTTGGGAAAAAGATAGCATCTCGGTCTTTAATGGAAAAAATGATTTGTGTACGTAATGTATGATGAATGGTTTGCAAAATGTCATCAGTGTTTTGTCCAAGAAGGGCATTTTTGTTTAACGTTTGTGCGTAATTTTCTAATGAGGAAATCATGAAATATTGTTGATTCATAATTTGGCTATGTAAATCCTGTGTAATCCGAACAAAGGGCACTGTCTCATGAAATACAATGATTGGAAAGTCATGGCGATTAGCCAGTGATTGTATAGCTTCAGGTATTGCCTGTAAGTAAGTGCCGTATTCTATGCACAGTGCTGCACAATTTTTTTTAATTAACATCTCGACGAAAAAGATAAAGTCCTCAAGATGATGCTGTAAACTAATCCCCGTCGTCAAAATTAATTCGTCCCCTGCTAAGAAATTATCCACTTGCACAATTTCAATAACATGTGCCCACTTAACAATGCGTAATAATCCGTCTTTTCCTGCAATGACCTCTGCACTTTGAAAGTGTTCATTTTTTAATACATCCTTCACTTGAAGTTTAAATTGACTCATCGTAGCCCTCCACTCAAAGTACTGCATGATATAAAAAATAGTAACTTACGACAATTGTGAATATTTAGCTAGTAGTTTACGAAATATCTTCTTTAAAGAAAGTTTATTCTATTTTACATTATGTTAAAAACAAAGTCATAGAATTATACAAGTTGTCTATTCCTTCGTTTTGCTAAAAGTTGTAAAATTTTTTGTAAGAAATAGTGCAATTTTGAAAAAGGGGTGACATCAGGTCGTTTTTTACATTCGCTAGAACAATACAAACTGCTTTAATAATGGAACAACATTATAAATTAAAGGGGTGCATGTAAATGGTTCAAACAAATCTGAAGAGTGACGTATTAAAAAAGGATGAACAGTATGTCTGGCATTCAATGAAGCCTTATAATCCGCAAGCCACTTATGTAGTAGAGAAATCGGATGGGGCAAGAATCGTTGATACGGAAGGTATTGAATACATTGATGCGATGGCAGGTTTATGGTGTGTCAATGCAGGCTATGGACGGAAGGAATTAGCAGATGTTGCACATGAGCAGATGATGAAAAACGCCTATGCACCTCTATCGCAAGGGCATTTACCTGCAGTTGAATTAGCTGAAAAGATTAATCAAATGCTTGGTGGCGATTATGTTATTTTCTTTTCGAATAGTGGTTCTGAAGCAAATGAAACAGCATTTAAAATTGCCCGTCAATACCATCAGCAAAAAGGGCAAAGTGCACGCTATAAAATTGTCTCACGTTATCGGGCTTACCACGGAAGTTCGTTTGGAGCTTTAGCTGCAACGGGGCAAGCAGAACGAAAATATAAATATGAACCGCTAACACCGGGATTTATTCATGTGGCGCCACCAGACCAATATCGAGATCCGGAAAATGATGCAACAGCTTCCGGTGAGCTAGCAAGTGTCAAGGCTGTCGATAAGTTGATGACATGGGAACTTGGCGATACGATTGCTGCGATGATATTAGAACCAATTATTACGGGTGGTGGTGTAATCATGCCACCGGAAAATTACATGAAGGGCATCGAGGCGGTTTGTCAAAAACATGGGGCATTAATGATTGTCGATGAAGTCATTTGTGGATTTGGTCGCACAGGAAAGCCGTTTGGTTTTATGAACTATGGGGTGAAACCTGACATTATCACAATGGCTAAAGGTATTACAAGTGGGTATTTACCATTATCAGCAACGGCAGTGAAACGCGAAATTTATGAGGCGTTTACAGGTTCAGATGCCTACGGTTATTTCCGCCATGTCAATACATTTGGTGGCTCTCCTGTGGCCTGTGCTGTCGCATTGAAGAATATCGAAATTCTAGAGCGGGAAGCATTATTCGAGCGCTCCAAGGTAGTGGGAGCTAGTACACTCCAAACACTTCACCAAGCTTTAAATACACATCCACATGTTGGGGATGTACGTGGCAAAGGCTTATTAATAGGAATTGAATTAGTCGTAGATAAGGAGTCAAAAGAGCCCTTACCAGTGGATAAAGTGAACGCTGTCATTGCTGCATGCAAAGGGCAGGGTGTGATAATCGGGAAAAATGGTGCAACAGTAGCAGGGTTTAACAATGTTCTAACGCTATCCCCACCACTAAATATTGTCCAACATGATTTAGATAAAATAATTGAAGTTGTTATTGAAAATATAAAAAAAATATAATTATGTACAAAGAAAGCTGTCTCTAAAAGTCGCTATCAAGGGCTTTCAGGACAGCTTTTAAAGCATCAGAAAGGCTAGGCGAAGAATGAGTATGCACAACACGCCTCCTGTCAGGTAAAGTAATAAGAAAATTCGCTTCTTTACATGAGTATTCACCGATAAATGCGTCCTCCTAAACTTGTGAGGTTTTAAACATATAGCCGCTATAAGAATTATGGATAACCATAACAATACCCATTAGCATGAAATTTGATAGTAGTGAACTACCTCCGTAACTTAAAAACGGTAACGTTACACCTGTTACAGGTAAAAGTCCAATCGTCATGCCAATATTTTGTGTAATTTGGAATGCTAGTAAACTGGAGATACCCGCACCCATAAGGGTCATAAATGGATCCTTTGCTTCTACTGTAATAAGAACAATACGATAAATTACAAAAAATAATAATGTAATGACAAAGGCTCCACCAACAAATCCTAATTCTTCAGCGATGGCAGAAAAAATAAAATCGGTATGCTTTTCTGGAACATAGACATTATTTTGTAAATAGCCTTTACCAGTAAATTCTCCTGTACCGATGGCCATAAAGCCTTGTCTAGTTTGAAAGGAGGAGTCTGTATATTCATAGGGTTGTAACCACCCGTAAATACGAGAAACTTGATGCCCGGATAACTTACTTAATATTTTTTCTGTAAAAAAATCATTAAATTTTACATAGAGAATAACGATTGCACTAACGATGGTCACAGGAATAGCTGTGAAAATGACGAGTAATTTTGTTTGGATACCTGAAAAGTAAATCATCGGTAATATCATCGCCATATATAACATAACCATGCCTGTATCCGGTTGCTTATATACAGCGAGTGTTGGTGGAAGTGTAATGATGCCAATCATCAATAGCAATCGCATATCTGATAAAAAGGAAGGACGCACATATTTTGCTTGATGGGCGACAATCACTTTACTGACAACAATTAAAAATGCGAACTTCAAAAATTCTGATGGTTGTAACGACCCTAAAAGTGGAATCTGATACCAAGATTTTGCTTCATTTATGGTGCGCGCGATGCTTTCCGGTGCGATAAATAATCCGAATGTTAGCGCTACTATAACCCAATAAAAGGGCCAGCCGATTTTTTTTAGTTGCTCAATATCAAGTGTTGCTACGCCATACATAATTAAAAAGCCCAGACTATAATAGATAAATTGCTTTATGATAAACAGACTAGAATACTGTTCAAACGCTGTACTGCTAGAGTGTACGAAGAGGCAACTAGTAATACCTAGCAACAATAGACTTATTGCTAAACTGCTATCTAATTTCTTTAACTGCAACAGTTAAACACCTCTCTTTCGTATTTGTAAAAATTAGCTATTAATAGTAAACGATAGAATGTAAAGAAGGTTGCGCAAGTTTTTATATTGTGTCGAATTTATTAAATAATGGTATGTTCTGTAATTTCGTTAGAAAATTTTACAAAAACATAACACTAGCTTTATATCTCCATACTATGATTATTGGTAAGAGTTGGAGAAGGAGCCGAAAATAATGCATTTTTTTCGTTATATTAAGGTAAAAGATAAGCTGCTTGTACTCATGATTGTTTGTGTACTATCGAATGTCCTACTAGGTATATTTAGTGTGGATTATTTACGGAAAATGTCATGGCATGCAAGCGAAAGTTATACCGAGGCACTTGTACCGATTGGATGGCTGAATGAGCTTGAGGAAGCGCAACGACACTTGGATTATTTAATGGATTCAGGTGGCGAATATCAAGAGATGACAGCTATTCTAAAAAATATTGAACAGCCTTTAAGCGATTTAGAAAAGATAGTAATCGATAAAAAGATGAATCATCAAGTAAATAAGTATAATTCGGTATTCTCACAGCAGATAGAATTAGTTGAAAGTTATCAGCAGTTAAATACGCAAAAACGTCAGCAGTTTTATGAGCAGTCCTATTTACCGATTAGCCAACAAAGCCATGCCATTTTAGAAGAGACGCAGAGCTATTTAGTTCAAAGAGCAGATGAACAGCAACAAGCGTACCAAAAAGATGTGCAATTTGGTTATTGGTTATTAGGGAGTGTTTGTACATTTGTCGTACTATTAGTTGTTTTCATTGGCTTCATCGCAACGAAGGCTGTTAATGTACCGACACGTCAGTTGAAATCACTATTAAAACGTGCAGAACAAGGTGATTTTACAGCGAATGCGAGCTATGTGGCGCATGATGAACTTGGAGAAGTTGTATTGTCATATAATCAGATGGCAACAGAAGTAAAGCGATTGTTACATACGGTTACAAATAGTGCGCAAGAGGTTGCAGGAATGACGGAAAATCTTCAAGAATCCTCGGAGCGATCTTCTACAGCTACAGTAAAAATAGCAAAGGATGTGCAAAGTATTGCAGATTTGACATCTGCATCTACTAGTAAATTAGCGTCCAATTCTGCTTCATTAGAAGAAGTATTAAACGGTGTACAGATTGTCTTAGAAAAAGTGCAGCTTGTAGAGAGCTTTGCACATGAGACTGCCCGTGAGGCAGAAAGTGGTACAGATATTGTACAGGCGAATTTAACCCAAATTCAAGCTATAAAGCGCGCTGTTGAAAAATCAAATATAGCTATTTTTAAACTAGTGGAAAGAGCCTCTACAATCGACCATATGGTTGAAGTGATTGAAAAAATAACAGCTCAAACCAATCTGCTTGCGCTAAATGCGTCCATCGAAGCGGCGAGAGCTGGTGAACATGGGCAAGGATTTGCGATCGTCGCCAACGAAGTACGTAAACTAGCTGAACAAACAGTACATTCAACTCAAACCATTACGTCTATTGTACAAAATATCCAAACCGATTCTCACTACGCTGTCAAGATGATGGAAGGCGTACTAAGTGCTACAGAAAAGGGTGTAAATGTAACGTCAGAAACAGCAACAAGCTTCGATCAAATTTTAGAAAAGGTCAATATCATTCAGCCATATATTGTAGAAGTATCGACGACAGTACAAGATATAGCTGAACATACAAAGAAGGTTAATGAAGATGCAGGTATGTTAACAGCTCTTTCAGATACGAATGCAGCCTCGACTAAACATGTAGCGAAGTTAACGACAGATCAATTAAATGCTCAGCAACAATTTCATCATACGATTAAAGAATTACGAAAAGTTTCAAAGGTATTACAAATTGCTGTTAAACGTTTTTCAATCTAATGGAACAAGAAAAAAGTTGAACCTCTTTATGATTGTGTAAAGAGGTTCTTTTTTTATGAAAAAAATAGATAATTGTATTTTTGGAAAATACAAATGTATTTTTGTGTTGTGAGACAGCACAAGTTTTATCAAAAATCATATACTGATAATAAGGGATTTCACGTCCTTTATTGAAACTTGTATAGATTGTTGTTGTATTTTTTATATGAACACTTTATAATGAAATGCATCAGAAGTGTTATTAAATCAATGTTTCAGTATAAAATATTGTACTTTTGAGAAGTACAATTGTTCATATGTGGAGGTTTGGAGAAATGGAAAAGATTATGGTTACAGGTGCTCTTGGGCAAATAGGCTCTGAGCTGGTAGAAAAACTTCGTAGTATTTATGGAGAGGACAATGTATTAGCTACCGATATACGAAAGCTTGAACATACAAAGGGGCCATTCGAAGTGCTGGACGTGACGGATGGACAAAGGATGCATGATTTAGCCAAGGATTTCGGTGCAGATACAATGATGCATTTAGCCGCACTATTATCTGCAACTGCAGAAAGAAATCCATTGCTTGCTTGGAATTTAAACATGGGTGGTCTGATGAATGCGTTAGAAGTTTCCCGTGAGTTAAATTTACAATTTTTTACGCCAAGTTCGATCGGTGCATTTGGTCCATCAACACCTAAGGATAATACGCCGCAAGATACATTACAGCGTCCAACAACGATGTATGGTGTAAATAAAGTCGCAGGAGAATTATTATGTGACTATTATTTTAATCGTTTTGGCGTAGATACACGTGGTGTACGCTTCCCAGGTTTGATTTCATACGTAACGCCTCCTGGCGGCGGTACAACGGATTATGCCGTAGAAATCTTCTATGAAGCGATTGAACAAGGGAAGTATACTTCCTATATTCAAGAAGGAACTTACATGGATATGATGTATATGCCAGATGCGTTACAAGCTATTGTCGATTTAATGGAGGCTGATAGTAGTAAACTAATTCATCGCAATGCATTTAATATTACGGCGATGAGTTTTGAACCATCACAAATTGCAGCCGAAATTAAAAAACATTTGCCACAATTCCGAATGGATTATAACGTCGATCCGGTTCGTCAGGCGATTGCGGATAGTTGGCCAAATTCTATCAATGTTGATGCAGCCAAAAATGAATGGGGCTTTAAAGCAGAGTATGATTTAGCAAAAATGACTATTGATATGTTGGAGAAATTAAAAATTAAACTGCAAAAGAAGGCTATTTCATAAAAAAATAAAAGCTTTTTCAAAAGAAAATTAACGCAGGCAAAGAAAAACGAAATTGTTTTTCTTTGCCTGTTTTTTGTTTACATAACACTATTTAAAGAAGAAAAGGGTAGAAAAAGAGAGTATAAAAAAGAAAATTTTTGGAATATATAGCATAATGATTAATTTTCTAATATAATCATATTCAGAATATTAATAGTATTCTGTTAAAGAATACATAGATGTTCTACAAGTGTTTGGGGGAATTCACTTAAAAGAAGGGATGGATGTTATATGATGCAAACACCATTAGTATTAACAAACTTTTTTAAGCGAGCTGAGAGTTACTTCGCTAGAAAGACAATCGTGTCGCGTACAAGTGCACATAAAATTCACCGTTTAACATATGGAGAATGGGCAAAAAGGACGCGTCGTTTAGCAGATGCGCTGACAAAGCTGGGGATGGAAAAGGGGAAGAAGATTGGTTCCTTCGCGTGGAATCAGCATCGCCACTTAGAGGCGTATTTTGCAGTGCCATGTTCTGGTGCCATTTTGCATATGGTGAATATTCGCTTATCCGAAGAGCATTTAATTTATATCATTAACCATGCCGAGGATGAAATTTTAATGATTGATATTGATTTGGTTCCTATCATTGAAAATATCGCAAGTGAGCTAAAAACAGTAAAACACTATATTATTATGACTGATGAAGAGACGTTACCAGGGACAACGTTACCGAATGCTTTATCCTATGAAGAATTATTAGCTGCTGCAGATGAAAACTTCGAATTTCCAGATGATTTAGAGGAAGAAGCACCTGCTGGTATGTGTTATACAAGTGCCACAACAGGAAATCCAAAAGGGGTTGTTTATTCACATCGTGGCTTAGTGTTACACAGTATGATGTTGAGTATGTCTGACTCTATGGGTATTTCAGAGCGCGATGTTGTGATGCCAATTGTACCAATGTTTCATGCAAATGCATGGGGGTTGCCATTTGCAAGTGTCAATGTCGGTGCAACCCAAGTGCTGCCAGGACCTCAATTTACTTCTGATTTGATTTTAGATTTAGTGGAGCAAGAACAGGTGACATTGACTGCGGGTGTGCCGACCATTTGGATTGGTGCACTGCAAGAACAGGAGAAGCGAGAGCGAGATATCAGTTCGCTTCGTGCGATTTGTTGTGGTGGCTCGGCTTCACCAACACGTTTAATTCGCACGTTTGAAGAAAAATACGGCATACCATACATCGTGGTATATGGTATGACAGAGACAACGCCAATCGTTGCGTTATCAAATTATATGTCATGGATGGAAGAATGGCCGATTGAAAAACGTATTGAAGCTCGTGCTACGCAAGGAATGACAATGGCTGGTATTGAGTCAAGCATTATCAACGATCATGGGGAAGTGCCATGGGACGGTGAGACCATGGGTGAATTACGTCTACGTGGTCCGTGGATTTCACACGAGTACTATCGTGATGAGCGCACAAAGGATGCCTATCGAGATGGCTGGTTATTTACGGGAGATATTGCGGTTCGTACGGCTGATGGCTTTATTAAAATTACCGACCGAACTAAAGATTTAATTAAATCTGGTGGTGAGTGGATTTCTTCTGTAGATTTGGAAAATGCATTAATGACGCACGATGCTATTTTCGAAGCAGCAGTTATTGCAATTCCACATGCCAAATGGCAAGAACGGCCACTTGCCTGCGTCGTTTTAAAAGAAGGAATGGCAGCAACAGAAGAAGAATTGCTAGCATTTTTAGAAAGTCAATTTGCGAAATGGTGGGTGCCAGACGATATTGTCTTTTTAGATGAAATCCCAAAAACATCTGTAGGAAAGTTCTTAAAGGCTAAGTTACGTGACAATGTAGCGGAAATCTATCCGAAACTAAATACGCTAGTGTAATAGGAAAAGAGGCTGGGACATAACTAAAAAAATTTAAGGAATAGAGGAAAGCTGTTCATAAATTTTTGCTATATGGAGACCTTAGCTATTCTTGCTTTTGCAATTAAAAAAATTAGAAGTGTTCACTAGTTGTTGGTAGCGAAGGCGGTGACTCCAGCGGGAACAGCACATAATGTTAGACGCAACAGACCGCGCGTAGCGAGGGTTGCGGCTTACGGTGTGCCCGCGGAAAGCACCGCTGTAGCGGACAACAACGGCATAGCAAAAAAGTGTTAGATTGATTGGGTTCAATCTAACACTTTTCTCTTTTGTCCCAGCCTCCTTTGTCTTTTTTATCGATATGATGCGATAGTTGTGGCTTCCGATGTGCCCGCAGAACGCATCTGAATGCAAAAAGTAATTTATAGTGTAGCTTTATTTTTTAACATATTGAATACTTGTTCAACGTCTTTATCTCCACGACCTGAAATATTAATAATAATACTTTCGTCAGGCGATAGCGTTGGTGCTAATTTTATAGCATGTGCTACAGCATGCGAGCTCTCTAGTGCGGGGATAATTCCCTCCACTTTTGATAGTACTTGGAATGCTTCAAGCACTTCTTCATTTGATACAGTTACATATTCGCCGCGGCCAATTGTTTTTAAATAACTATGTTCAGGGCCAGCCCCAGGGTAGTCAAGACCAGCAGCAATTGAATATGTTGGTAATGGATTACCTTGTGCATCTTGCAATACTAAGCATTTAAAACCATGCAATTCACCTGGAGTACCTTCATTTAATGTTGCTGCTTTTTCTGGTTCAATACCGATTAAACGAACGCCTTCATCGGCGATATATTCTGCAAATGCACCGATTGCATTACTACCACCACCGACACATGCAAGAACTGCAGCAGGGAGCTTGCCTTCTTTTTCTAAAATTTGCTCACGACTTTCACGGCTAATCACTGATTGGAAATGTTTCACCATTGAAGGGAATGGATGTGGCCCTACCGCAGAGCCTAATAAATAGAAAGTTGTTTCATAGTTTTCTACTAAATCAGCAAATGCTTCGTCTACTGCATCTTTCAGACGACCTTGGCCTTTATCAACGGCAACAACTTTAGCACCTAATAACTCCATACGGAATACATTTAATGCTTGTCGCTTTGTATCTTCTAGTCCCATGTAAACTGTGCAATCCATGCCAAACATTGCGCAAGCAGTAGCTGTTGCAACGCCGTGTTGACCTGCGCCCGTCTCGGCGATAACACGATTTGCGCCCATACGTTTTGCAAGTAAAATTTGACCTAGTACATTATTGATTTTATGTGAACCAGTATGATTTAAATCTTCACGCTTTAAGTAAATTTTAGCGCCGCCAAGTTGCTTCGTTAAATTTTCTGCAAAATACAGTGGCGATTTTCGACCAATATATTCACGGAAATAATAGTCTAGTTCATTTTTAAACTCTTCATCATCTTTATATTTTTGGAAATTCTCATCTAAAATATTTAATACATTTTGAAGCTCTTCAGGAACGAAGCTACCTCCAAATTCACCGAAATATCCCTTTTGCTCTACTGCTGTACCCATCTTCACTCGACTCCTCTATTCTAAATTTTCCATAAAAAAAGGTCACTCCACTCCTCTATAAAAAGGACGAGTAACCGTGGTGCCACCTTTATTCGCAAAAATGCGCGCTTGTACTCCTGTAACGGGGAGTTAGTTCGACCTTTTAGAAGGCTGCTCCGAAGTCCATTCACAAGTTCATACTGCTGATTTACACCAACCATCAGCTCTCTAAAAGTACGATTTCTTGCTACTCCTCTTCTTCTACGCATTTATTATTGAAAAATTTTAATATATTTTCAGAATAGTGTCAAGAAAAAGAAAAAGGCTCTTTTTAGCCTTATTGGCAAGAGGATCAGTGCTCAAATTAAAAAAGACGAATCGAAAAGACTCGTCTATCTAAATCATATTTTTGAAATTTAGGCGCTTGTTGAGCATATACATAATCGGTGCACCGACTGCTAATACAACAAATTCACCCGCTGCGACAGTTAACCATGTCCACAGGAATGGTAATTCTAATGCTAAGTTCAGTTCGAAGGCGATGATAAACATTGTGCATGTAAATAAAAATGTGTTAATGATTAAACGCGCCCATATATTTTGGACAAATTTACAAATCACAATTAAAAGGCCAAGCGTAATCATTGTCTGCCCAACGCCAAACACTAAATCATAGGCACCGAGTGGTGAAAATAGATTGGAAATAAACACACCCATAATAATCCCAACGGCAAAGCGAGGGTTAAAGGCAACTAAATGATTAAAAATTTCCGATACGCGGAATTGCACCTCTGTAAAACCAAATGGTGCGACGAGCATTGTAACAGCAATATAGAGCGCGGCAATAATGCCACTTGCTGCTAAAAATTTCACTTTCATATTCATTTCTCCTTAGTTTTTTTTCGTGGGATGGTTACGAACCACGTAAAGCAAGTGCAATCATAGCAGTAATGGTGCGGGTTTGTAAATAGCTCTATGAAAAATAGATATAGCACGAATATTCGTAGTATTTCATCTTTTGTGTGGGATGTAAAAATTTCCTGTTTTTAAGGATAAAGAACGGATGTACCGACAGAAAAAATGTCGGTTGAAATGTCGGTACTGTTTTCGATAAAATTAAATTAACTCGAGTATATTTAAATTTGCTATAGCAACCATTTCAAATGACTTAATAAATTAAAGTTGAATTTGAAAAAGAAAAAGGGGTGCAAAGCATGATGAGGATACTTAAACTCACACTATTTCTTTTGATTTTTTTTCCATTAGTTGATTCGGATGTAAAGGCTAATGATGAAACTAATTCAAACATAATTAAAATATTAGATGGGAAAAATATGAGTGAGGAAGAGTTGGATGCAATCTTAAACTCAGGTGAAGAATTTACGATAGAACTAACTGATGAACAAGTAGCTGAACATTATGCAGAAATAAAAGGTGTTTCTTTAGACGAACCTTACCAGGCAATGTCAGATAGTCAATAGTAGTTGAATTATACAATGGTCACTTTTATTATACAGTGAATGGAAATTTTTATGAATCTACATCAACTACACATACAGGCACTGCTGGAGTCACTACAGTTTTTAGTGCTACTTATTCAGTTGCCTCAACTAGTAATTATTATGCATCGTTAACAATCTTAAGGACAAAACGGGATGTGTTAGGTTATTAGATAGGATAAAGTAAAATGATCTTATCCGTAACTGGAGGGATGTCGTTTGAAGAAAATTACATCTTTGCTTATCGGGGTTTTAATCTGTCTCGTCGGGTGCAACAATACAGCATTTGGCATTTATCAAGGGCGGGATTTAAAAATTGGGGTAATTGGGGCGATTCCAGAAGTAATGGAAGAAAATATAGATTTTCAAGATATTACTTTTGAGGAGTTGAAAAATAATACGGAATCCTTATCTAAAGAGCTAGATGCCATTATGATTATGAAAGAATTTTTACATGAAGCAGATGATGACCAATATGTAGCTGCTTATAGGTCGTTAAAAATTCCTACATTTTTTATGCAATCGACTAAAGTACATGTACCATTTGTCAATGAAGGTGTTCAGTATGATGATATTATCGATGTTGACCCTGCTAATTTCGCAACAGGGTTTCTCGATTTAGGAACAGATGAGAAAATTAAAGAACATACATGGAGATATAAGCTGGAAAAGAAACAGAATATTCAAGATGTTTACTCGCGAATTTTTGCTACTATTGAATCTGTAAGTAGTTAATTCAAATGGCGCAGTGAA
The DNA here is from genome assembly GCF_037976175.1 of Lysinibacillus sp. FSL K6-3209. NCBI lineage: Bacteria > Bacillati > Bacillota > Bacilli > Caryophanales > Bacillaceae > Lysinibacillus > Lysinibacillus sp. FSL K6-3209. The sequence continues at coordinate 505,920 of NZ_CP150264.1, forward strand.
GGCAAGACCCCTGCACTTAATGCAAGATGGGGACACCTCGCACGCTTGTTGCTTAGGTGTGCCCGCGGAAAGCACCGCCGAAGCGAACAACAATGGTGCAGCAAAAAAGTGTTAGATTGATTGTAGTCAATCTAACACTTTTTCTCTTTTTATGCTCTTCTCGATTTTTGGATTATGAAAGCAACCTTTAACTGTCGAAAAATTGCCATACAATTATTATTATATTACAAAAGAATTATAAATTAAGAAATGTAGTAGTTTAGCGGTTTAAAGCGACAAATTAAGTGAAAAAGTAAAATATTTTGTCAAATTTAAAAGTCAGAACATTCATAATGTTGTTGACGAATAGCGATAATAACGATAATATAGCGATACATTCATACTTTGCTCGAGTGAAGTGTGATAGATAATAGAGTATTAGTCGGGGGGATTATTTGTGAAGCGCAATATGAAACAGCTTTCGTTCCTATTATTTGGATTATTATTATTGCTTGCTGCTTGTGGTAGCGGTAGTTCTAGTTCATCAGATGCAAAAGGTGACGAAAAAAATAGTGCAAGTGAGAGCGGTAGTGTAGATCAAAAAACATATAAAATCGGGATTACTCAAATTGTTGAGCATCCATCTTTAAATGCTGCAACAGAAGGATTCAAAAAAGCGATTGAGGATTCAGGCTTAAAAGTGGAATATGATCCACAAATTGCACAAGGTGATAACAGCTTAAATACAACAATTGCCAATAACCTAGTAAGTGCAAACGTAGATTTAATTTTTGCTAACTCTACACCTTCTGCACAAGCAGCAGCTACGGCAACGGGTGATATTCCAATTATCTTTACTTCTGTGACAGATGCAGTGGGCGCGCAGTTAATTGATTCGATGGACAAACCAGGGAAAAATGTAACGGGAACAATTGATTTACATCCTGATACGATTTCTAAAACGGTAGCATTATTAAAAGAACTTGGCGCTAAAAACGTCGGTATGGTTTACAATGCTGGTGAGCAAAATTCAGTAGCACAAGTAAAAGAAGTGAAAAAAGTGATGGCTGAACAAGGTCTTGAAGTAAAAGAGGCTTCAGCTGCAACTTCAGCGGATGTTAAACAAGCGGCTGAATCGTTAATTGGTAAAGTAGAGGCTTTTTATATTATTACAGATAATACAGTTGTTTCTGCATTAGAATCTGTTATTGATGTAGCAAAAGCAAATAAATTACCACTTATTGTTGGTGAGCTTGATTCTGTAGAACGTGGTGGCTTAGCTGCATACGGCTTTGAGTACTATGATATCGGCTATGAAGCTGGTCAAATGGCTGTCAAAATCTTAAAAGGTGAAGCAACACCTGCTGATACACCAGCTCAATATCCACAAAACTTAAAATTAGTAGTGAACAAAAAAGTTGCTGATGAATTAGGGATTGAAATTAAAGATTCTTGGGGCGCAGAGCTTTTAGAAAAATAATGCATATGTCATGTTACATTTAAGCTGAAGCGGGGGAGAACTATCCCCGCTTTCTCTTCATTTTAACTTGTTAAAGCAGACAATCTTTGCATTTATCAATAAGAGATTTGAAGTTCCAAGTAAATTTTACAGATTTTAAGAGAAGCTTTTGAACAAGCTAGATAACACCTTGGCGCAATGACGCCTCGGTATAATTGATACGATAATTTTTAGGAGATGATTCAACAATGTTTACAGCAATATTTGGCTCAGTGGAGCAAGGAATCATCTATGCAATTATGGCACTCGGTGTTTACTTAACATTCCGTGTGTTAGATTTTCCGGACTTAACGGTTGATGGAAGCTTTGTAACAGGGGCGGCCACGGCAGCAACAATGATTCTGCTTGGCTACAACCCAATCTTAGCGACTTTAGTGGCAATTGTTGCTGGATTTATTGCAGGATGTATGACAGGAATTCTTCACACAAAGGGGAAGATCAATCCGCTATTATCAGGGATTTTAATGATGATTGCCTTGTATTCGCTTAACTTGCGCATCATGGGGTTAACTGCAGAAAATACGATAGGTCGTCCGAATATTCCATTATTAAACTCTGAAACATTGTTTTCAACGTTTCAAACATTTTGGAGTAATTTAGGTATCGATGCTGCATTAAATAACGTATTAAAAAGCATCGGCATTCAGCAAGTACCGTCAACTTGGGGTACGTTGATTGTAGTTTTACTCATCACGATTTTAATTAAATTTATTGCGGACTGGTTCTTAAAAACAGAAGTCGGGCTAGCTATTCGAGCAACAGGTGATAATAAACGTATGATTCGTAGTTTCTCTGCGAATACAGATACGCTTATTATTCTTGGTCTTGGTCTTTCGAATGCACTTGTCGCATTTTCTGGAGCTTTAATCGCACAATATTCGAAGTTTTCGGATGTTAGTATGGGGATCGGTATGATTGTTATCGGTCTTGCTTCGGTTATTATAGGGGAAGCCATCTTTGGTACAAAAACAATTATGCGTACTACATTGGCTGTAATCGCTGGTGCTATTATTTACCGCATTATTTTAGCGTTAGCATTGCGTGTCGATTTCCTTGATTCAGGAGATATGAAACTCATTACGGCTATTATTGTTATTTTAGCGCTTGTCGTACCACAGTTTGTCGATAAAAACAAAGAACGAAAGCGCAAAGCAAAACGGGCAGCAGAACGTTCACAAGTGAAAACGGTAGAGCAGGGAGGAAAAGGCCTTGCTTAAATTAGACGGCATTAATAAAATTTTTAATGAAGGTACACCCGATGAGAAAATTGCACTTGCTGAAATAAACTTACATTTAAAACCAGGCGATTTTGTTACAATTATCGGCAGTAATGGTGCGGGCAAATCTACGATGATGAATATGATTTCAGGTGCGTTAACACCAGATTTTGGTTCCGTATTAATCGATGGTAATAATGTCACGAGTTTGCCAGAATATAAAAGGTCTCATTTCATTGGTCGCGTGTTTCAGGACCCGATGGCGGGAACAGCACCGACTATGACGATTGAAGAAAACTTAGCACTTGCGTATTCAAGAAACAAAAGTCGTGGTCTACGTATAGGCGTAGATAAAAAACGCCGACAATTTTTTAAGGAATCATTAGAAATGCTAGGCTTAAACTTAGAAAGTCGCCTATCTGCAAAGGTTGGCTTGCTTTCGGGTGGTGAACGTCAGGCATTATCACTGTTAATGGCTACGTTTACGAAGCCATCGATTCTATTGCTAGATGAGCATACGGCAGCACTTGACCCTTCGCGTGCGGAGCTTATTACGCGTATTACGAAGCATTTAGTTGAAAAGGATAATCTTACAACACTAATGGTCACACACAACATGCAACAAGCATTGGATTTAGGAAACCGTCTTATTATGATGGATAAAGGTCAGATTATCTTGGAGGTCGGCGAGGATCGCAAACACGAACTGACAATTCCTGATTTAATGGCTGAATTCGAACGCATCCGCGGTGAAAAAATGAATTCTGACCGTGCATTGCTAGGCTAATGATTAAACGCCCACACATAGGTATGGGCGTTTTTATTGTGCTGGTGAAAATTCTGAATTGTTTGGGTGCCTGGCACATTTATTAATAAGGAATGATTTAATGAAAAAAATTTATTTTATCCTCTTGGTAGCAGTTGCTATGGTGATTGTCTTTGTTTTAAACAATAATGAAGATAAGCAGGATCAAGCTATTTACGTTGCGACAAATGGAAATGATGATAATGTTGGTACAAAATCAAAGCCATTTCGCACATTAAAAAAAGCGGCTTCAGAAGCAAACGCAGGTACTACCGTCCTCATACGAAAAGGAAATTATCATGAAAAACTTGTCGTAAAACATAGTGGCACCAAGTCAAAACCAATAACATTTAAAGCTTACAACAAGGAGAAGGTTGTTCTTAGTGGAAAGGACTTGAAGGATGTTGAAGAGGATGTAGCCTTAGTGGTGATAAATAATAAAAATTACGTGACCATCAGTGGACTAACTATCCAGGATTTATCTACTGATTTAGCAGGTGAAACAGTAATGGGGATTTATGTAACAGGTTCTAGTAGCCATATTACACTAGAAAATAATCATGTGTAGCGCATTGAAACCCATGCAGATGATGGGAATGGCCATGGAATTGCTATATACGGAACTGGCACAATGAAAGATATAAATATTTCAAATAATACGTTGGAAGACTTGAAACTAGGGGCAAGTGAATCTCTTGTTCTAAATGGCAATATTGACGTTTTTAAAGTAGAAAATAATATAGTTCGCCGTAGTGATAATATCGGGATTGACCTAATTGGTTATGAAGGCATTTCAAATGATAAAAAAGTGGACTTTGTACGGAATGGCATCATAAAGAATAATATAGTTTATGAAATATCCTCTTATGGCAATCCAGCTTATGGGAAGGATTATGCTGCTGGAGGAATTTATGTAGATGGTGGCAAAAATATAACCATTGAAAAGAATACCGTTTATAAAAGTGATATTGGAATAGAAGCAACCTCTGAGCATGCTAAAAAATACGCTGATAACATTAAAATAATAAACAATATTATTTATGAAAACTTTTACACTGGGCTATCGATTGGTGGGTATGATGAAAATCGGGGAGGTACGATTAATTCTACTATCTCTCAAAATATTCTTTATCGAAATGACACGAAGGGGCTAGATGGGGGACAGCTATTATTACAATATAATACAAAAAACAATGTGATAGAAAGAAATGTTTTAACCGCTGGACCATCACGGATTTTTATCTCCAACTATTTTACAGCCAATCAAAAAAATAAACTCCAAAAGAATGTATTCCATAAAGAAAAAGGAGAAACGGGTATTTGGATATGGAAAGAGAAAGAATATACATCTTTTCCTAAATTTCAAAAAGCCTCAAAAAGTGATGAGAAGTCTAGCTATATAGACCCGAAATATCAAAATGCAAACAAATATGATTTTAGGTTAAAAGAGGATTCTCTTGCAAAAAAAATTGTATATTGATTTTGTATTCTAGGACGCGTATTGTTCTTATTTGTTTTGTGGGTCTATGCTATTGTCAATAATTCTATGCTATGATCTAGGGAGCTTCGTTATGTCAGAATTCAGAATTGTTTGAGTGCCTGGCACTTATAAAAAATAGCGTACTAGAACTATTTCTAGTGCGCTATTTTCCTTTTAGTAGCCCTAAAAGACCTTACACGAGTAAGCCGAATAATTGGATGTCATTATTTACTTCTTTGTAGTTAAAACCAAACTCTTTCATACGTTTTAACAATCCCTCATAGTCATCGCGGTTGCCTAGCTCAATGCCCACTAAGGCAGGACCACTCTCTTTATTGTTTTTCTTCGTATATTCAAAAGTTGTAATATCATCATTTGGTCCAAGAACGCTTGTTAGGAATTGACGAAGTGCACCTGCACGTTGAGGGAAACTTACGATAAAGTAGTATAGTAATCCTTCGTGAATTAAAGATTTCTCTTTAATCTCTTGCATACGCCCGATATCGTTATTACCGCCACTAATAATAACTACAACCGATTTGCCTTTAATCTCTTCTTTATAACTATCAAGAGCAGCAACGGATAATGCGCCAGCGGGTTCAGCTATAATCGCGTGTTTATTGTACAAATCTAAGATGGTTGTACATACTTTTCCTTCGGGAACAAGTACGATATCGTCTAAATAACGGCGACAAACATCATAAGTGTGGTGACCGACACATTTTACGGCAGCACCGTCAACAAACTTGTCAATCCAATCAAGTGCCACTGCTCCACCCTCTGCAAATGCAGCCTTCATACTGCCTGCACCGGCTGGCTCTACACCGATAATTTTACTGTTTGGAGAAAGGTTTTTCACATAAGCTGAAACACCTGACATTAATCCACCGCCGCCAATACTACCGAATACATAGTCAATTGGTTCTTCCATGTCATTCATGATTTCAACAGCAACTGTGCCTTGTCCAGCGATGACGTCAAAATCGTCGAATGGGTGGATAAAAATTTTACCTTGTTCTTCGCAGTAGGCCATTGCACTTTCAGCAGCATCATCAAAAGTATCTCCTGCTAAAATAATTTCAGCGTAATCACGGCCAAACATACGCACTTGGTCGATTTTTTGTTTTGGGGTTGTTTGAGGCATAAAAATGCTCGCTTGAATTTTTAACTGTGCGCAGGCATAAGCAACACCTTGTGCATGGTTCCCAGCACTGGCACAGACAACGCCATTAATGCGTGCGTCTTCTTCAATTTTTTTAATTTTATAGTAAGCACCGCGAAGTTTAAATGAGCGAACATGCTGTAAATCCTCACGTTTGAAATAAATATTAGCACCATATTTCTCTGATAAATAATCGTTTTTCTGTAGTGGCGTATGCACGACTACATCTTTTAAAAAGTGATGTGCAATTAAGATATTCTCTACTTGCACTGTTTTAGTGTCAGCAACTTCCATAGTATTCATCCTCCGTTTTACGTATAAAACATTCATCTATGATAGCATATTTTTTTCGATTTTTGTTATAAATTTTTAGTAAATTCTAAATTTTCGGTGTCCATTTTCTTAGCTTATTTCATGGAAGTAGCATAATTTATGATGTTCGAGAAAATACGTCTATTGTTCGAGTTTTCTAGAAATTGAATTATCAAAAATTTTTTAAAAATGACAGAAGGAGAAACTTTCATAACGAAGAACGCCGAGCATATATTAGTTTAGGACAAGTAGGGGGTAAGCATTTGGACATTATTCATGGGATACTATCTACATATATGCAATTTTTCGATTGGGATATGTGGAAAAAAGTATTAGCAGATCCAGTATCGTGGGGATTAATTTCATCGCTCATTGTCATTGAGGGATTACTGTCGGCAGATAATGCACTCGTACTAGCGGTACTTGTCAAACATTTACCGGATAAGCAACGTAAACGGGCATTAATGTATGGTATGCTAGGGGCTTATTTTTTCCGTTTTTTATTTATCGGAATTGGCGTGTATTTAGTAGAGTTTTGGTTTATTAAAGTGTTGGGAGCGTTGTATTTAGGGTGGATTAGTATTGCGCATTTTTTACAACTCGGACAAGAGGACAGTGTCAAAGAAGTAAAAAAGTCTGGAATAATGGTGCGGATATTTGGTGTGTTTTGGGCTACTGTTATTTCTGTAGAGCTAATGGATATTGCGTTTTCGGTTGATTCCATTTTTGCTGCCTTTGCAATATCTGATCAGGTTTGGGTGTTATTAATAGGCGGCATGCTTGGTATATTAATGATGCGAACAATTGCAGGATTATTTTTAATTATTATCGAAAAAATTCCAGAGCTTGAGGCGACGGCATTTATCATAATTGGGATTATTGCGCTTAAAATGTTAGTGACTGTATTTGGTATATATGTACCGCATTATTTATTTTTTATTATTTTAGTCATTGCCTTTGGTTTGACGATGATTATCCATGTGTTTAATAAATTAAAAATAGCTAAATAAAAGCGGTTGTGCCTTAAAAGGTTACAACCGCTTTTTTGTATTATTTTACATAATTATCAGGGTTAACAATGTAGAACTTTTCAACATTCAGCCAGCTCTCGCTCATTGGCTCTCCGTCATCAATGCGTTTTTCTGTTTCTTGCATCATCCATCCAGTTTGAGAAGCATGAGCTTGTAAAGCCTTTACTTTATCCATCTTCATTTCGCGGATGTCAATTTGGACATGTGGTTCACCATTTTTAGCAATTGTATCGTTCGCAAAGGCGCAACCAAAAATTTGAGGTCGCGCTGCTTTAGGCATGCGACGCACAGCTTCTACAACAGCACGTGCTGTTGCTTCATGGTCAGGATGCACCGCGAAGCCAGGAAGGAAAGTAAAAATAAGCGAAGGCATTAACTCTTCAATTAAACCTTCTACAAGCTTGACCATTTTTTCGTCGTCTTCAAATTCAATGGTTTTATCGCGTAAGCCGAGCATACGTAAATCTTGAATGCCCATTGCGTCAGCAGCAGCGACAAGCTCCTTGCGGCGAATTTCTGGCAACGATTCACGCGTAGCAAATGGTGGATTTCCTAAATTACGACCCATTTCACCTAATGTTAAACAGGCATATGTAACAGGTGTATTCATCTTTTTCGTATAATAGGCAATCGTTCCAGCAACTGAAAAAGCCTCATCATCTGGGTGAGGGTAAACAATTAAAATATGACGTTGTGGTTGTAAATTCAAATAATCGTCCCCCTTAATAAGTAAATGGCGTTTCGCTAATTTCCAGTGCTATCGCCAATTTACCTGAATAGTCTAGTCCAGCCATTAACAAACGGCCTAAATCATCTAATTCATAATGTGTAATACCTTGAGCATAAACCCAACCATGTGCCATTTTTAAACCGACACGATGTGGAGAGTCATCCACTACTTTAGCCAGTTCGTAATTAATTTTTGCATTGCGAATAAAAGCCCCGGCATTAAAAAATTTTTCATCGTAGTGTGCTGCGTAAGAACCGTTTGTCGTCTCAAGATGAATATAAACGTCTTTGTTGGCGAAAGAATTCAATAATTCCTGCAACGTCTCTACTTGTACTTCTTGCATCTTAACACTCCTCTCGATTATTTCTTTATTAAGTATAGTCAAAAAAGGTCATAAAGGGAAATTGAATGCCCTTTTTATGACAAATTTATGTTAGGTTCATTTTTGGAATGTTTAGTAATTGGATAGATATAGGAATTGGAAATGCCTATAATTCCCTTGCCATTTCTTGAAGCAAAATTCTTGAAAAAGTTATTGCGATGTATCAATATATAGAGTGTGAAAGCAAATTTGTACAAAAAGTGTCGTTTTATTTTGTATGCGGTTTCACAATACGAAAAGATGTTGCATATTTGACTTCTCACACGTAGAGTGACAGTTTACCATGCAGAAGGGGAATATAAGCTAGACAAAAACGATTTCTATCTTGGTACAATAGATGACGTCCTTCTACATCTGGTATAGAGCTGTAGCGTGCAAAGAAGACATGAAAGCTCATTATCATAGTATAGTAAAAAAGCCACAATTCTCTTTTATGACGGAGAATTGTGGTTTTTTTGCAATAATGGGCATTAAAATCAGATTGCTCTTAAAGCTTCCTAAGGTTAAACGCGGAGCGTGCGGGAAGATATGTCTCTTTTAAAAACGATTAAGTTTCTTTTCAATGGATTCTAAACGATTATTAACATTTTGTAGTTGTTTACACATTTGTTTAAATTGTTGATTTTGATCTTGTGAATTGGAAGCGAGTAATTGCGCATCTTCCTCTTCCTCTTGTAACGCTAATATCGTTGCGAGGGTGGATAGTGAATACCCGAGGGTTAATACAATTGAAGCGATTACTTCCATTTTAGAAGATGTTATTTCTCCAGCTAACAAGCGTGATTCTTCAGTTGTCTCCTCAGATTTATGTTTTTTCATACGTCTCCCTCCCATATACAGCTAATATATGGCATGTGTTGTGCTACGGTATCTTGTCCGCTTTTATTATGTAAATGTAAAGTATTGTAATATTCAGATAATTTAATTGCTTTTTTTAGAAATATATTGCATTATAGTAGAAAAAAGTAATAGGGGGAATTGATGTGATAAAAGATTATAAGTTTTGTAAGGAATCAAGAGTTATGCGGACAAGTCGTGTTTTTCCGAATGATGTAAACAATCATAATACTCTTTTTGGTGGTCGTTTAATGAGCGATATTGATCAGGTCGCATCAATTTCCGCTGCTAAGCATAGTCGGAGAGATTGTGTCACCGCTTCCACCGATTCGGTCGATTTCTTACATCCGATTCGTCCTACAGATTCTGTCTATTTTGAGTCATATGTAACATGGACAGGGACGTCCTCGATGGAGGTGTTTGTGAAAGTCATCTCCGAAAATTTAAAAACAGGTGAGCGTAAAGTTGCAGCGACAGCTTTATTAACTTTTGTAGCACTAGATGAACAGAATCGACCTGCTGCAGTTCCACGCGTTATACCTGAAACAGTAGAGGAAACCAAATTGCACGAGACTGCTTCAGAAAGAGCAAAAGTACGTGCGGAGCGCAAAAAAGAAAGTAAGGCATTAGCTAGTTTTATCTCCATGAACGATCCATGGGATTATCGGCTCGAACTGATGGAAAATTACATGTAAATAGAGGTAAACCTCTAGTAAAAGCCTGTACCTCGCGGGTGTAAAAGCCCATAAATCGCCGATATGCTAGAAAAAACGTTGGTAAACCTCTCGGCAAGCGTCTACTGATTCACGCAAAAAAGTGTTAGATTGACTGCCATCAATCTAACACTTTTTCTTATTTATGATTTATTAAATTTCAGTTACAGTAACTGCTGGTGCACCAAATCGAGATTTAGCACCGTGCATAACTGGTCCTACATATTCATTTAACGCCCACCCATGTGCGATGGCAGTCGATACAAATTCTTTTGCTTCAATTACAGCTTCTTTGACAGATAGTCCATTGGCAAGATTAGCTGTCACAGAAGCAGCGAATGTACAGCCTGCGCCGTGGTTAAACGTAGAAGCGACTTTTTCTGATTCTAATAAGTAGAATGTTGCACCATCAAAAAATAAGTCTGTTGCTTTTTCAGTTGCTAATGCTTTTCCGCCTTTAATGACAACTGCTTTTGCACCTAGTTCATGAATTTTTTTGGCCGCTGTTTTCATCTCATCAATTGACTTTGGTGTACCTGTACCAGCTAATTGACCAGCTTCAAAAAGGTTTGGTGTTGTTACCGCAGCCAGTGGTAGCAAGTGTTGAATCATAGCATCTGTGTTGCCAGGGTTTAAAACCTCGTCATCCCCTTTGCATACCATAACAGGATCAATCACAACATTTGAAGTACCAGACTTGGCAATCGCCTCACCAGCAATTCGAATAATTTCTTCTGTTGAAAGCATCCCTGTTTTTACTGCATCAATGCCTGTTGATAATGCTGTATCAATTTGTTTTTGAAGAAGCTCTGTTGGCAATGGCGTTACATTATGTGTCCATCCATTTGGATCCATTGTCACAACTACTGTTAATGCCACCATACCGTATGTGCCATGTTCTTGGAAAGTTTTTAGGTCGGCTTGCATACCTGCGCCGCCAGATGTATCTGAACCTGCGATTGTTAAAGTTTTTTTAAGAGCCATGTGAAAGATCTCCTTCATGAAAGAATAGTTTAATCTACCGTTTAGTATAGTCTTAATCTGATTCTGTAAAAATAGTCAGAAATCAATATTTTTATAAGGTCAGTATTAATTGAAACTTGAATAACACGTTATTTTTTTGTACCGTTGTAAATAAAAGAAAGGGGCATTTCAATGAAAGAAGTATTCCCAAATGATTGGCAAACAATACTAGCAGAAGAATTAGAAAAACCATATTATCAACGTTTACGTCAATTTGTGGCCCATGAATATTCTACACAGACCATTTATCCACCAATGAATGATGTTATGAATGCATTTTATTGCACAGCTTATCGGGATGTAAAAGTGGTAATCTTAGGACAAGATCCGTACCATGGACCGAATCAAGCGCATGGTCTAAGCTTTTCTGTAAAGCCCAATGTCCCACATCCACCAAGCTTACGCAATATGCTACAGGAATTACAAGATGATATTGGTTGTCCAATACCACAGCATGGTACATTGACGAAATGGGCAGAGCAGGGTGTAATGCTCTTAAATACAGTGCTGACAGTAAGAGCAGGACAAGCTCACTCCCATAAGGAGCAAGGCTGGGAACAGTTTACGGATACGGTGATTGATAAACTGGCTGCACGACAAAAACCAATTATCTTCGTGCTATGGGGCAAGCCTGCGCAGCGCAAAAAGCAAATAATTCATCAGCACGCAACCCCACATGTCATCTTAGAAGCGCCACATCCGAGTCCATTAAGTGCATATAGAGGCTTTTTTGGTAGCAAACCGTATTCACAAGTCAATGCACAACTACTGGAGTGGGGAGAACAACCGATTGATTGGTGTTTAGTATAAAGTGGCACAAATCGTTTGCTTTATACACTAGAAAAATCATGGTACAGTTTATAATAGAAGAAAGAGGGGCACAGCGATGCAGGTAAATTGTTTTAAATGTCAATATTTTAAAGTAACGTGGGACCCGCAAACACCGCGTGCTTGTGTGGCATATGGCTTTAAAACGAAGCAAATGCCATCAGTTGTTGTTAAACAATCGTCTGGTATGAACTGCCTAAAATTCGTGCCAAAAGCAGAAGGTGAGAGAGCGCAATGATATCATATGAAGCTGTCATACAGCAGCTTGAAAAACAATTAGCTAGTGTAAAAAATGCAACGAATGAACAGCATATACGTGAAGCACTGACAGCTATTCGTGCATTATGCGATGTAGTGCTGGATTTACCTATAGAAACTTCCAATGTTCAGTCAAAACATCTACCGCAAATGTTAGCTACTGAACAAAAGCCGTCCAATTTATATACCGCAAAAATCCAACATGATGATGGCGCAAATGGTGATTCAATCTTTGATTTTTAATTAGTGGGCAACATTAGACTAAAAAATTGAGTAGTAGAGAAAAAGGTAGGGTAAATACGATGAAAAAATTTATTGTCACAGGTGCACTTCATGGCTTTTTAGCAGTGGCACTAGGTGCATTTGGTGCACATGCATTAAAAGATGTTGTAGATGAATATGGTCTTAGCATTTGGGAAACAGCTGTGCAATACCAAATGTTCCATGCTACAGGTCTGCTAGTCATCGGTCTTTTAATGAGCTCGAAATTGCTAGGTGAGGTAAAACAATTAAAGTTAGCAGGTATTTTCTTTAATTTAGGAATTGTTTTTTTTGCAGGAAGTTTATATGTGTTAGCAGTAAGTGGCATTAAAGTATTAGGGGCAATTACACCAATTGGTGGCGTGTTATTTTTAGCTGGTTGGGTGCTAATTATCGTTAGTGCGTTAAAACAAGCAAAATGAGAAATGAATTTTTCCTCTCAGGTATTTGTACAAAAAATATGTAACGAGGGTATGGCCCTAAACTTTAAAATAGTATGCTAGGTAAACTGGCATACTATTTTTTTATCAATAGAAAGTCTTTCCACAATAGAAACAGCATTTTGATTATATTAATTCCTATTGTTTTTGTAAGGATTTGTAGGGTACACTAGTATTACTAAAAAAGGAACGAAAGTAGAAAGTGAGGTTAATGGGTATATGGAAAAATTATTTGCGTTATTAGATGATGGCTATGAGGAAATGGTAGCAATTCGTCGTCATCTACATCAGTATCCGGAAATATCTTTTGAAGAAGTGGAAACACCTGCATACATAGCAGCTTTTCATAGAGCGTTAGGGCATGAAGTACGGGAACAAGTAGGCGGACGAGGCGTTGTGGCAACGTTACGCGGTGCAAAGACAGGACAAACCGTAGCGTTACGTGCTGATTTTGATGCATTAGCTATTCAAGAAGAAAATGATGTGCCTTATAAATCATTAATCGACGGTAAAATGCATGCATGTGGACATGACGGACATACAGCCACTTTACTTGGATTGGCTAAAGCGCTTAATGCAATGAAGGATGACCTGGTAGGTAATGTTGTGTTTATTCATCAACATGCGGAGGAAGTTGCACCAGGCGGGGCAAAGCCGATGATTGAAGATGGTTGCCTAGATGGGGTCGATGTGATCTTTGGGACACATTTATGGGCACCAACACCACTTGGGGATATTTTAGTAAGAGAGGGAGCTATAATGGCAGCCGCCGATAAAGCAGAAATTCTTATTCAAGGAAAAGGCGGCCATGGAGCAGAACCACACCATTCCATTGATGCAGTTGTACTAGCCTCTCAATTTGTTATCAATGCCCAGCAATTAGTCGCTCGACGAATAGATCCATTAAAATCAGCAGTTTTGACAATTGGACATTTTGAAGCCATTAATCCATTTAATGTTATTGCAGAACGAGTAGCATTAACAGGTACAGTACGGACATTTGAGGAACAGGTACGTACACAAATGGAACAAGAGCTTGAAGCGGTCTTAAAAGCTACTTGTCTTGCCTTCGGAGCAAGTTATGAATATCGTTATACAAGAGGGTATCCTCCTGTCTATAATCATGCAAATGAAACCCAGTTCGTTGCCCAGCTGGCGGCAAATATCCCAGGAGTAGAAAATGTCATTACGTGCCCGCCGTTTATGATTGGTGAGGACTTTGCCTATTATCTTGAACAAGTGCCTGGTACGTTTTTCTTTACAGGTGCTAAAAAGCCCGAATGGCAAACAGCCTATCCCCACCACCACGCCCGCTTTGATTTTGATGAACGTGCAATGCTTATTGCAGCAAAAACATTAGGAAAAGCGACTTTGCAATATTTACAAGAAAATGAATAGGTGCTGATAGCCGTTGTATCGGATAATACGTGCGCAGCAAAAAAGTGTTAGATTGATTGCGTCAATCTAACACTTTTTCTTTTTTTCCTTACCCCATTTCAGTTATGGATTTTGATTGAAATAAGACATTTCCTCATCGTATTCTGCGAAATCAAAGTAAATCATTGGGAATAAAAAACGATGATTCGATTTGATTTCTCGTAAAATAACGTGATCCCGACCAGCTGCTTCTACAACACCTCTTACAGTCTTGGTGTTTTTCCCTTGCTCAATAGCATGTTCGAAGGAAAAGTGGAAAGTACCAGGTTTTCCTCGATTCAAACGTAAGATGTTTTCAATATACGATTCCTCACGTCCAGGTGGCCGTCCGCTTGGAAGCGTCACTGGAGGAGGCGTCATTTGTTGCTGTGTTGTCGGTGTCCAATAGTAAGGCATCATAAGTATCAACCTTCTTTCATTTAAATTTGAGGGCAATCTTCTTCCGTTGGAGAGAAGAAGCAATGCGATTTGAACCGTCCCGTATTCCACTGTCCATACCATTGTGCAGGGCAGTTACCCTCAGGTCTGAAAAACCACAGAGAGCGAGTAGCTGGATGAAATCTTTCACCTTCAATAACCCTTTTTGCTAATCGAAGATCTTGTTCACGTGCCCGTTGATAAAAATAACTTTTTGTTGTTGCTTCAAACCCCCCTGGTCGTTGATAAACCATTTGCTCCAGTGTTCGAATATCACCAAAATCTAGACAATCTGCTCGTACACGATTGACGCCAACATTGCCGACCATCAGCATGCCTAATTCACCTTCGCCTTCAGCTTCTGCACGCATAAGCCTTGCAAGCAAAGCTGTCTGTGCATCATTCGTCTTTATTACAGCGATTTTCAAACCTCCTCGCAAACAGTATATGCATGAAGGTATTGTAGACATGTTCAATTTTGATAAGAAAGAAATTCACAAATCAAAATGATGAAGCATATATTAGTAATAACGGGGGAGTCCGTCAACAAAAGGTCGTTTTCGATAGTTACTAATGAGGTAAAGATAAAATAAACATTACATTAGGGGATTATGAGAGAGAAAATTACATGTGTATGAATACATGTGAGGTGACGAGAGATGGAGAAAGGTGTTTGGGTTGGAATTTTAATAAGTGCAGTGCTCGCATTTTTGCTTGGTAATATCTATGGTCAACCCCTCCATTGGTATCTTTTTATAATAATAATCTTGGTAGGTTTTTTCATTAATACGATTATTATAATTTTAAAAGTGAAGGATGAAGGCTCTTAAAGCTTTACGTAATGTACCATTCATAAGGTACTTCTTGTTGAATGTTCAACGAGGAGTACCTCATTACAATTAACAAGAAGATGTATATGCTCTCCCCACTTGAATAATGACCAAGTACAAGGGAAGTAATAAATTTTTTATTATTTTTTTGCGAAAAAATGTGAAAAAACTTATGATTTGCAAGTATATTGAAAATGCATTGTGACATACTAAAGTGAAACTGATTATTGTTTTTATAAAAAGGAGTAGTACAATGCGTATTTTCGGTATGTTTGTAGCCATTATCGCAAGTGCATTTATGGCTGTTGGAATTGCTGAGTATTATAATCAGCCATATGATTGGTATTTAGTATTTTTCATGATTCTTATTGGATTTTTTATTCATACCATTATTTTAATAGTAGAATCGGAATACAGTGAGGAAAATGAAGTATAAAAAATGCGAGCCCATTCGATATGGACTCGCGTTTTTTTATTTAACTGATAGGAAATTAACCAATTTTTCGTTATCAAGTAGGTTACCGACGAAAAATTCACCGAACTCACCGTAACGAGCAGAAACTTCGTCAAAACGCATTTCATAAACGAGTTTTTTGAACTGTAATACGTCATCTGCAAATAATGTAACGCCCCATTCGTGGTCATCAAAACCTACAGAACCAGTGATAATTTGTTTTACTTTACCAGCATAGCCGCGACCAATCATACCGTGAGAACGCATTAATGACTTACGCTCGTCCATTGATAGCATATACCAGTTATCATTCCCTTGGCGACGCTTGTCCATTGGGTAGAAGCAAACATACTTAGAACGAGGTAGTTCCGGGTATAGTCGTGCACGGACATGTGGATTTTGGTATGGGTCTTCATTTGATTCGCCAGCTAAGTAGTTTGAAAGCTCAACAACAGATACATAAGAATATGTAGGAATAGTAAAATCAGCAATAGCTAATTTATTAAATTCCGCTTCCAACTCTTGTAATTCATCCATTGTTTCGCGTAATGTCATAATCATAAAGTCGGCCTTTTGACCAACAATCGCGTAGAAAGCATGAGCACCTGTTTTAGCAACATCTGCTTCATTTAACTTTTCTAAATAAGCAATAAATTCTTCAACTGCTGCTTGACGTTCTTCTGCGGACACAAGTTTCCAAGAAGCCCAGTCAATTGAGCGGAAATCATGTAAAGCGTACCAACCGTCTAATGTAATTGCTGCTTCATTCATTATGCAAAGCACTCCTTTATAAGTGAAAATCATTCTTAATTTAGTTTATCATAGTTTGTACAAAATCCCTAAATTCATGATTGATTTTCACCAATTTGACACCATCTATGGATGATGTATGCTAAAGAGAAGAGATGATGGAAATAGAGGAGCTTTAAAATACATGAACAGTAATTTACAACAGCCCATTTGGCGTTTTTATGATCAATCTATTAGCTTGAAAAATAGCAGCCCCCTTGAATCATTTGCAACAGATGATACATTATGTCAATTGGTAGGACAGCACGTATCACCACCGACTATTCGTACATGGGTACATAATGCTTCGGTGGTACTTGGCATTCAAGATCATCGGTTACCTCATGTACAGCAAGGCATGAAGTTGCTTGAGAAGCGAGGCTATCATCCCATTGTTCGCAATTCAGGTGGTCTTGCTGTTGTGTTAGATGAAGGGATACTGAATCTATCAGTTGTTTTATCTGAACAAACAACAGCCATAGGCATTAATGATGGCTATGATGTCATGGTTGCGCTGATTAAAGCACTATTTCCTGAAGCTGCTGATAAAATCGAAGCCTATGAAATAGTCGGCTCCTATTGCCCAGGTTCCTATGATTTAAGTATTGAAGGCAAGAAATTTGCAGGTATTTCCCAAAGACGATTACGACAAGGTGTAGCAGTGCAAATTTATTTATGTATTGAAGGAAGCGGAGCGGAGCGTGCGGCACTAATTCGTGATTTTTACGCTGAAAGTTTACAAGGAGAGGTAACGAAATTTACGTATCCTCAAATACTACCAGATGTAATGGCTTCGTTAAGTGAATTAGTGGATGCCTCTTTGACAGTCAAAGACGTAGTAATTCGTTTACAGCAAATACTTCATACAATGGCTGAAGAAGTTCGGTTAGAGCCATTTCACGATGAAGAATTGCCATTATATGCATTTTATTTACAACGAGTATTAGAGCGAAATGCCAAAATGCTTGCGTTGAAGTAAATGTAATCATATTTTCTAGCAAAAAAAGGCGATGGTGCTAACTAAGCACATCGCCATTTTCTTTTTGATAGGTTGGACCGCTAACAACTAGATTTCCGTTTTTCTCCATTTTGAAAACAGGCGCAATACGTTCTTCCTCTTCATCTAACGTTACAAGGCGTCTAGCGCGGTTCATAATTTGTACAAACTGCTCATAGTCTTTGCGAATTGCACGGTTTTCTTCTTCTAGCTGCGCAATGGTTTTCTCTAGCTTTTTATTTTTCTCGGATGTTACGTGCACAAGTTGTCTCCATTTTGAAGACTCATTACCTATTTCACCAGAATGTTGTAAACGTAGTAAATATGCTATGACAATATCAAGAGATAGGGCAGATAAAGGAATTGACTTGCTATCTGTATCACTATTATTTATTGTAAACATACTTGTGGAACGACGTCTTGCTGGTGCACCCAACACTCGCATTCTCTCTTTTCTTTCTTTTTTTGCTTCAGCTAGTTGCTCCTCATAAGCTTTACGAACAACAGCATTCCAACGGAAACCACATGCAGCAGCCGTACGATTTAACGCATCACCAGCTTCTTCAAAAGCATTTAATTGTGTACTTCCTTCCGTTACGTGACGAATTACTGCCTCTGCTAGCAATTCATCATTTTCTTCTAACCAAGCATCTTGTCTTACTTTACTCATTATAAAATCCTCCCACCTTTATTTGGAATTTCTTTATTTATGTCTAGCATGACCAATCTTTTAACCTTTTATTCATCTATGTGAAAGGAATTATGCTTGAATACAAGGGGAATAATACGATACAATACCGATTGTAGGTTTGTGCGTATGCTACATACTTAAATATGTGAAGATTATGCGGACATTAGAAAATTTTATTGAAAAATACTATATAGAAAGGGTTGTTGACAAAATGGCAAACGAATTTAAAGTTTGCGATGAATGTCAGGCCGTTAACTTAAAAACGTTAATTCCAAAATTAAAGGAAATCGATCCTGATGCAACCATCGAAATTGGCTGTCACTCTTATTGTGGCCCAGGTCGAAAAAAAACATTTACATTTGTAAATAGTCGCCCTGTTGCTGCATTAACGGAAGAAGAACTAATGGAAAAAGTTTTAGCTAAATTAAAAAATAAGTAATAAAAGACTATCTTCACACGGTTGAAGGTAGTTTTTGTTTGTTTTATGAAGATAATAACCTGTATGAAGTGGAAATTACGTTTAATTAGGTTGATAGTCTCTATAATTACAGTGTAATCTCTATGCTAGTTCTATCATGTTTGCATATAATAGAAGAAAGATGAAATGGAGGTGCTGTACAAATGACACATTATGCAAAGGCAAAATTACAAGAAGAAAAAGTATTTAAAGATCCTGTACATCGTTATGTACATGTACGAGATCAAGTTATTTGGGATTTAGTAGGAACAAGAGAATTTCAACGTTTGCGTAGAATTCGGCAACTAGGCACTACGTTTTTAGTATTCCACGGAGCAGAGCATAGTCGCTTTAGTCATTCACTTGGTGTTTATGAAATAGTGCGTCGCATTATCGATGATGTTTTTGTAGGTCGCCCTGATTGGGATGAAGACGAGCGACTGCTAGTGCTTTGTGCAGCCCTATTACATGATTTAGGACATGGTCCATTTTCACATGCATTTGAAAATGTGTTTGAGTTAGATCATGAATTTTACACAAGACAAATTTTGCTTGGGGATACGGAAGTACATGCAGTGCTAAAAAAAGTAGCACCCGATTTTCCTGAAAAAGTATCACAAGTAATTGAAAAAACATATCCGAACAAGCAAGTTATAAGCTTAATATCAAGTCAAATCGATGCGGATCGAATGGATTACTTACAACGTGACGCCTATTTTACAGGTGTAAGCTATGGTCATTTTGATATGGAACGTATATTACGTGTCATGCGTCCACGTAAAAATCAAGTAGTAATTAAAGCAACAGGCATGCATGCTGTAGAAGATTATATTATGAGTCGCTATCAAATGTACTTACAAATCTATTTCCATCCTGTATCGCGAAGTGCAGAAGTAATTTTGAATAATATTTTAAAGCGAGCAAAGCAATTAAGCTATGCAGGCTATAAGTTTAAGCATGAGCCCACACACTTTTTGGCATTTTTCCAAAATACTATTTCGTTGGAAGATTACCTTGCCCTAGATGAAAGTATTCTGTTTACATATTTTCAATTATGGATGCAAGAAGATGATGCGATATTAAGTGATTTAAGTCGCCGTTTTGTGAATCGTAAGCTATTCCAATACATTGATTTAGATCCAGGGGTAGAACTTGAAAAATATCAAAAGTTACAAGCATTATTTAAACAAGCAGACATCAACCCAGACTACTATCTTGTCCATGATACAACGGCAGATCTTCCTTACGATTTTTATCGACCAGGTGAGGAAGAAGTACGTGTCCCTATCTTTTTAGAAATGAAAAACGGAGAATTACGTGAATTATCACGCGAATCAATTATCGTGGATTCCATTTCAGGACGCATGAAACGAGATCATAAAGTATATTTTCCACTCGATATATTAGAGGACTCTAGTACACAAGCATCAGTGAAACAACAAATTTTAAAGTTATTACAAATACAATGAACACATCAAGTGTAAATCTATCTAATACAGATATATATAAACTGCTTATTTTATAAATATAATACAAAAGCACTAAACTCACTAGAAAACAGTGACGGTTTAGTGCTTTTTCTTATGCGTAATTACATATCTGATTATAAAAAGTGTCATTAATATAGGAATTGTTAATGAAAAAAATGGGAATGTTTAGAATTTGTTTAGAATCATTTTTTATAATGAATGAAAACTTAAAAGGGGGTGAGGCCATTCTATACAGCAGAAGGCGTCACACACCAGTTTTCGATACAAAAACGGTATGTGTACCGAGTGTATGAAGGGTTCTAATGTATCAATGAGACGACACGTTATTAGAGGGGAAGAGGGGCAAACCGAATGTTTGTAGCAAAGTTTTCGCATAGTGTGAAAGCTTATAATGTCGTCCGCAAACACTTTAAGGGATCTCTCTGAACTTAAAAAGGGAGAGAAACATGAAAAAATTAAATTTAGCAATCATTACATTATTGCTAGTGTTCCAAACGGTACTGTCGCCGATTTCCGTATTTGCGGAAGATACGGAGCCTGCTGTACCTCCAGCAGTTGAAGCCGGAAATGATGAAACTACTTCTAATTCGCCGGACACAGGCAATCCAGATGCAACGGTGCCGACACCTGGTGAAACAGACAATCCAGATGCAACAGTGCCGACACCTGGTGAAACAGGTAATCCAGATGCAACAGTGCCAACACCTGGGGAAGTTGATGGGACTGATGCTAATACGGGGGGCACGGACAATTCAACTGTGACACCACCGGATGAATCTGACAAAGTTGACGGAGCTGAAGGTGAAGAAAAGCCAAGTGGAGAGGCGACTGACGCAACGACACCGGAAATAGCACCTATGAACATAGCACCATTCGCGTTAACTGCTGGTGATATGCAAGGTAATGTAAGTGGTGTATCTGCGGGTATTCGACTAACTGGTCCAACAGGCGAGGTAATCGAGAACTCATCACAAATTCCAGCAGACGCTGCACCCAAAAAAGGTGACACAGTTTATTTAAACTATGTGTTTGAAGTGAAACCTACGCAAGGCTATGGTGTAGGTTCAACATTTACGTTTGATTTACCACAATATATGATTGAGCAAGTAGGTAACTCATTTTCAGGTTCGAAAACTACAGAATATGCTACTTATTCGTATAGCTATTCTGCTGGTAAAATACTCGTAACATTAGAGAGTGAGATTGAAGATGGCGTCGATGGAGAGATTGAATTTGATTTTATGGCCAAGTTTGGCAATTTCCAAGACGAGTCTAAACTTGAGCAAGAATTAGTAATGCCTGTGTTAGGCAAAGCGGATATTACGTTACCGTTCATATTTCAGCCTACGGGTAGTGGCGAACCAATCACTAAATCATCTGGTGCAATTACACGTGAAGCGGATGGCGCTGAAATTGATTGGACAGTCTGGGTCAACACAGAAGGTAAACCAATTGTTTCAGGTGCTACAGTAGACGATACGCCAGATGCCAATCATGCATTTATAGCAGGTAGTTTAGTAGTTGAGAAATATCCAATCGGTTTAAATGGTATTAACAAAAGTAATCCAGGAACGCCAGTAAGTTATAACAGTGGTTCAACAGCATTCCCTGTCAATTTGGATGCGGGAGGTTTTGCATACAAACTAACGTATAAAACGAAAGTTACAGCAGATCCAACAAGCTCCAATATGCAGTACAAGAACACTGCAGAATTCACGAATAATGGCGTTACTAAGGCAAGTCCAGGACAAGTAAATATCCCGTATGGACCAGCTTTACTAAAAACTATCACGTCGAATAATAAATACGAAGCATCTTGGGAAATTAAGTACAACTGGTTAGGAGAAGATCTTAGCAAAAAATCTTCCCAATCATTAACTGATACCATTCCAGCAAACAATAATGGGGCAAAGCACAATATACAATATGATGCTAATTTCCAAGTGTATCGTGTAACGTTAAATGATGATGGTCAAACAGCAGCGTCAGAAACACTGTTAACGGAAGATACAGATTATGCATTAAATGATGATACTGCGCAAGGATTTACTATTGATTTTTCTAAAGATGTTGCTGCTAATCCGCGTGCAGCTTATTTGATTAAGTATAATACAGAGTTTGATCAAGAATTTGTCACAGATGCAAATGCAGGAAGTATCACCAATACTGTAAAGCGTTTAGATGATGATAGTTCAAAATCAGATACTGTAAGCATTGTATCGAATATCTTTAGCAAAGAGCGTGGCGCAATTGACTATGTCAACAAAACAATTACATGGAAACTAACAATTAACGCTGAAAAACCATTAACAAACTTTATCATTGCAGATACTATTTCAACGAAAAATGCGAGCGGTAAAACGTTAAAGCATAAGTTAACATCGTGGGATGGTTCGAGTAAAATATTCCATGTTACAAATAGTAGTGCACCAACAATTAATAATGGGGGAGAAATCGGAGACGAAGCATTTACAATGACATTCGCATCGATCCCTTCAGGAACTGTAACAATTGAATACAAAACAAAGTTTGATATTGAATCAAACGGTGGCGTGGCACAAAGCTATGACAATGTAGCAGATGCTACGTGGGATGGTCAAACAAGTACAAATAATAAAGCACAAAAAAATGCTAGCTATAAACCATCCGCAACATCGCCTACAGGTAAAAATGGTTATAAAGACAATGCAATTGTCGATAATAGCAAACAAGAATTTTCTTGGAAAATTGGTATTAACATCAATAAGCAAAATATCGAAGGTGCCGTACTAATAGATACATTAGGTACAGGACACCATATTATTGTGCCAGATGGTCAAAGTTTAAAAGATGCTATTACTGTAAATCTTTTAAAATTAGGTGTGAACGATGAAAGAGGCACAAAAGATGCGCCATTAGATCCTACTAAATGGGATGTGAAATCTGTTACACAAGATGCCCAAGGCAATGTAACAAGTTATGAACTGACATTTACAGGGTTAACGGCTGCAGAAAATAATGAAGCGTACTTGATAGAGTACAAATCAAAAGATTCAGATGATGTTTACGGAAATGGAAGTACAGATGCTCGAAAATATACGAATAGTGCCGTTTTAGATACTCCTGATAATGGTAAATATTCGTATGATGCAATCGCAACGATTACAGATAAAGCGAACAAGTTAATTACTAAGACAGCTATTCCACAACCAACATCAGATACGATTGAATGGACAGTAACGATTAACGAATCTAACTCAAAGTTAGGTAATATTACGTTAACGGATACGCCTTCAGCTAACCAAAAGCTATTAACAAACACATTTACAAAGCAAGAAATTAAGTTAAATGCCACAGGAAAATCACAAAACGTTGGTACACTAATTACGATTAGTCCTAGCGATATTCAAGTACAGCCAGATGGTACCTTTACATTAGATTTAGGAAATGTCGATGGTAAGGGCTATATTATTAAATACAAAACGTACTTTATGGGTGACCCGAATGAGGGTGAAAATGTATCTAATAATGCATCCATTAACTATGCAGGTGCTACTTCCGCAGGTACATCCGCTACAGGTGGAGATAAGAAGTTATTTAAGTACAGTACATCTGATACAAATGCTTCAGCTAAAAAGGGTACGTTTAAAATTAAGAAACAAGGTGTAAATCCGAATACAGGTGCAACAACAACACTTGATGGCGTAGGATTTAAGTTATTAAACCGTGATGGAACCATTACCTTAGCAGAAGGGTCGACAGTTGATGGTGAACTGACATTCGAAAATTTACGCTACGGTATTTATAAACTAGAAGAAACAAAACCGACAGGCTATAAAGAGGTTTTACCAGTTGAAGTAAGGTTTAATGATAGCAACAACTTCGAGGTTACAAAGAAGCCTTATACAATTGTTAACGTTGAAGATATTGCACCACCAGCAAATGCGTGTAAAGAATTTGAATTAACAATTAAAGATCTAGATGGTTCTGCTATAGCTGATCAAAATGTAACATTAAAAGATGCAAACGGTACAGTGAAATACACGGGTGCAACTACTAATGGTGTTGTAAAAGTGCCGAACACTTTATTAGCAGGACAATACGATGTTTATGATGCAAATGATACAAAAATTGGAAATGTAACTGTGAAATATACAGATGGCTGTAAAGATGAAATTGCGCCAATACCAGCTTGTCCAGCATTTACAATTACATTAAATGAGAAAAAAGCTGGAGTTGATGTACCTCGTGCAGGAGTAACTGTCACGTTGAAAGATTCAACGGGTAGCGAAATTGTAGCTGTAACAACTGATAAAGATGGTAAGTTTACAGTTCCGTCAATTCAAGATGTAAATGGTGTTAAAGCAGGAGAATACTATTTATATGAGGGCAATCAATTTTTAAGTAAAGTTAATATCTCATACAAAGGGAATTGTGAAACTGCGATTACACAAGCACCAAAATGTGAAACGTTTAAACTAACTGTTAAGGATGTTGATGGCAACTTAGTTGCAGACGGTACTTCTGTAACAGTGAAAGATACAGATGATAAAATTGTTGCGACAAAACCGACAACGAATGGTGTGCTGGAATTAACAAATCTGCAACCAGGTATTTATAAAGTTGAAGTCAATGGCAAAGAAAATGGTAGCTTCCAATCGAATGTTGACTGTGAAGCAACAGTGCAACCAGCACCTTCTTGTCCAATCTTTACATTAACGGTGAAAGATGAAAATGGTAATGTTCGCCCGAATGTAAGTAATATTATGATTAAAGATAAAAATGGCGCAACAATTGCTTCAAACAAAACAACAGATGCATTAGGTCAAGTGACGATGCCATCTCAAGATATTCCTTCTGGGGACTATAGCGTGTATCAAGGCGACCTATTTATTGGTCAAATTACAGTTCAATATTCCGTTAATTGTCATGCGGAAATTGTAGCAGCACCTACATGTCCTTCGTTTACATTGACTGTACAAACTGCATTTGGTACGCCGCTTGCAAATGCGACAGTCACTGTGAAAGATGTGAAAGGAAATACGATTAAAGATGCGAATGGTAACGACAAGTTAACAACGACTGTTGCTGGAACAATTGTTTTACCAGATAAAGCAATTCAACAAGGAACGTATAATGTATACGAAGGAAGTCGTTTAATTGGCTCATTCGTTGTAAAAGATACATGTTCTGCACTTGTAAAACCGTCATTACCAGGTGATAACGGTGGAGGCGGTGGCGGTGGTTCAACACCACCAGAACCAGGTAAACCGGTGGAACCAAATAAACCAACACCAGAACCAGGCAAACCGGTAGATCCGAACAAGCCAACACCAGAACCAGGCAAGCCGGTGGATCCGAACAAGCCGACACCAGAACCAGGCAAGCCGGTGGATCCGAACAAGCCAACACCAGAACCAGGCAAGCCGGTGAATCCGAACAAGCCAACACCAGATCCAGAACAACCGGTGAATCCTGAAAATCCATCAACAAATACAGAAGAGCCAAGTAATCCAACGAATCCATCAACAGATTCAAAAGATCCAACAGCTCCTGGAAAAACAGAAACGTCTAAACCATCTGTACAAGATGTGATTGATCAAGGGAAAAACTTGCCGTCAATCAATCCTTCTACTGCAAATAAAGATACGCTAGATGCGTATAAAGATTTCATCAACAACTATAATCAATTATCAAAAGCGGAGCAGGAAGAAATTGCAAAATCACTTGATATTGATAAAATCAAAGCAGATGCAAAACGTTTAGAAACACAATTACAGGCACAAGGTAAGTTGCCTCAAACAGATGGAGCCAACCAAACAGCTCTTACACTAACGGGTGTAGCGCTTGTTTTAGGCGCATTGTTCTTCTTGCGTCGTCGTAAGGCAGAAATGAAATAATGTATAAAATAACCCCCCATGACCATTCAGTCTTGGGGGGGTTCCTATACTAAAAAGCTTCTGATAGCTTGGCAGGTGCATCGTTTAAAGGATATTGCTCCACGAAATCTGCATGGATAGCCAGGCGTTTTGTGCCATTATCTGCACATGTAATAAGGGTTAAAATAGTTTGATTTGGGATATCGTCAATGACATATACATCTGTTGCTGCAATCACTTTTTTAGTTGTTAATTTGTACTCATAAATAGTTGTTAAATCCGTTACGTAAATCGCATCACCAATATTTGCATTATACAATGGACTAAATAATATATCTTTATTTTCAAAATAATGACCTGCTAAGGCGTAATTACCTTGCCCCAACGTTTGGTTTGCTTTCATCGTGCCTGCGCCAACAGCAAGGGAGGCATTCCCGACGCCTTTAATTATAGGAAGAGATAGCTCTACAGTCGGTATGGCAATACTGCCGATGACCGGTAAGTTATCCAGCTGTGTCTGTGCTTTTAAAACTTCAGCTATAGACAGGGATTGAACATCTTCAAATGCAAAATCTGCTGTCGCTTGATTGTTCTTTTCGATATCTTCAGCACTGTAATCGGTCGTATTCAATTGTTGACTTAAGTGCGCAATAACTGCATTTTGAATAGGATTAATAAAAATAAGTAGTAGACCGATTATCAATAAACAAATAAGTACTGCTATTTTAAACTTGTTCATATGGTAAGGTCACCTCCTTATATGAAAGAATCGCGGGTAGCAACGTGATTGATTTGGTTAAAAAAATGGGTAGAGCGGACTGTTGCTCTACCCGAATTATAGTTATTTATCGCTGAAGCGGACGCCTGCCACACCATAATGGTTTTTGGACATTTCCTCAATGAAAACTGTTACGTTTTCAACGGGTGCGTTTACTGTACGTGAAACGGCTTCTGTTACTTCTTTTACTAGTGCGCGTTTTTGCTCCTCGGTACGGCCTTCAATCATTTTTACTGTTACATATGGCATAATAGTGCCTCCTTTTAGAATTATGTTGTATAGTTAGTTTATAAGAAATTATAAACTTCTTACTTATGCTCAAAAGCGCAAGAATATGCTTTACTTTATAATAGCAGAATGGAGGGAATTAAAGTATGGCAAATGAAGAGAAACCAAAACAAAAAATGGGCTTTACCATTATAAAAAATGACCCGACAGACGGCCATAAAGGATTTGGTATTGGTTCGCTTTCACTTGAAAACGTGTCACCAGTCATTATTGATATAGAGGAAGGTAAAGCTTCAGTTGAAATTGGGGCGATGCATGCACGTAGCGATGTAGAAAGGGGCATTAAATTTACGACAGATCGTGCTGATTCAGAAGGTGGGAAGCCTTACTGGTTGGTTTGGGTAACGATTGACCATAAAGCGGATGGACCTTACTATGCTGGTGTAACAGCTTGTGAAATGGTAGTAAATCGTGAAAAACGCCGTGGATATAAAATTTTGGCAGATCACGTTAATAAAATGGATAAGTCGATGAAACGACAAATTATTGTAGACCATATGGATGAAGCGTCTAAAAAAGTATTAGCTTCTTTCCTAGAGGAGCTGAATCCAGAGCTGTGGATGCGCAGTGAGGAGCAATTACGTCAAGACTTATTTGTATAATAGAACTACAATGATTGAACAATCTGTGACATTTTGCAATCGCTTTCGATATAAGGTTGAAAGTAGATATGAAAAAAAGTACACTTGATTCAGAGCTTACATTTTAGTAAGCTAGGACACTTGGTCCCAGAATGTGATGAGTGCTATGCGGCATTTGAACAACCCAAACCCAAGCCAAATGCCCCATGATTCTCATCCTTTCCAGGACCAAAAATAAGAAAAGCTTTCTGTTCCCACGGACACGTCTCCGGGGAAGAGAAAGCTTTTCTTTTTCGCTTTATGTCTATAGCCTTTGTCGAGAGCTTTCATTAAATAAAACGATGATGACCCACTAAAGGTTGCGCATTATTGTTTATTATTGAAGAACGGTAGCATATTCCAAAATTCTCCCCACGTATTGCTATCCAGAATATCAAAGTTTGTACATTTTTCACTAGGTACATCTTTCGTTTCTAAATATACAAGACGTTGTTTAGGGCAGGCATCTGTTGCAAGCTTTCCTGTTTCAATATCAATTACTACTCCTTTAACGCCTTTTGGTTTTGTGAAATCTTCGTTTTTAGTCCCTTTATTGACGCTTTCCATAAAGTCGATCCAAATTTGCTTTGTTGCAGCTGAATCTTCTTTCGAAGTAAGGTTTTTACCTTGGTCGTAGCCGTTCCAAACACCCGCTGTTAGATTTGGTGTAAAGCCGATCAGCCACTGATCACTATTGGTAGAACCAGATTTTGCGGCATACGTATGGGTCATACGTGAACGAATACTAATCCCTGTAGCAGGTGAATAATCACTAAATACTGGATCGAAAATACCAGTCATCATTTCTGTTAGTATATAGGTATTTTCTTTTGACAGCACCGTTTCATTTTGTTTTTCAACGTTTTTATTATCGTAAATAACTTCTCCATTGGCATTTTTAATGGAGATAATCGTTGTCGGCACGGTTTTTTGTCCTTGTGACGCTAAAATATTATAAGCGTTGGTCATATCGTACAGTGTCGTTTCCATCGTTCCAAGAGCAAGTGATAGATTGTCTTTAGAGCCTATGTTTACGCCAAAACGGTCTGCTATATTATGAAATGCCTTAAATCCTATATCCTCTAACGTTTTAACTGCATAAATATTATCAGAAATTGCAATTGCCTGAGCCATTGTCATGTCATGGTCTGCAAATTCACCGTTGACGTTTTTAGGAGAGTAAGTGCTGCGTCCATTATCAATAGTGAACGTAGTTTGTCCGACATCTAAAAACGTTAAAGGCGTATAACCATTTTCTAACGCTGCGGCATATAAAACAGGCTTAATTGTTGACCCTGGTTGACGTTTAGCTTGTGTCACACGGTTAAAAGAGCTTGCTGCATAATCTTTCCCTCCAACAAGCGCTGTAACAGCTCCTGTTTTCGATTGCATACTGACAAATCCTGTTTGCAAATCATTAGCTGGCATATTTTTAGCTACAGCTTCTTCTGCTGCTTTTTGATGACCTAGGTTAAGCGTTGTTTGAATGGTCCAACCGCCTTCGCTAATATCCAGATTTTTTGCTTTTAAAATTTCACTTGCTTCTTGCCAAGCTACATCTAAGAAATAAGGTGCCACGGATTTAGCGGCAACCCACATATCATTCTTTAAGACAAGTTGCTCTTCTTGTGCACGCGTTTTCTCTTCTTGTGTTATCGCGCCTTGATCTGCCATCAGTTTTAAAATGACGTGCTGGCGATTTGTTGCCTTTTCAAGATTGGCAATGGGTGAGTAAATACTTGGTCCTTTCGGTACACCTGCCAGCATGGATGCCTCCGCTAACGTCAAGTCTTTTGCTGATTTTCCGTAATAATAGCGACTTGCAGCTTCTACGCCATACATACCATGTCCGTAGTAAACCGTGTTCAAATAACCTTCTAATATTTCGTCTTTATTATAAAAAACTTCTAATCTATAAGCATACAATGCCTCGTTTGCTTTTCGAGTCCATGATTTTTCATGGGATAAATATAAATTTCGAGCATATTGTTGGGTGATTGTACTTGCACCTTGCACCTTACTACCAGCCTTAATATCAACTAATAACGCACCGGCAATACGAGAAAAGTCAAAACCGCTATGTTTGTAGAAATCTTTATCTTCTACAGCGACGGCTGCTTTTACTAAATAGGGTGACATCTCATCAAGACTTACCCAATAGCGACGTTCATTTGTAAAATGGTCTCCAATTTGGTTCTCGTTTTCATCTAAGAAAATAGAGGCTTTTGGTACAGTTAAAGGCGGTGCACCAGCCACTTGAACATAGACGCGTAGTGCAATAAATGCTACTACTATTGCAGATGCAAAGGCGACAAAAAGTGTAAGCGTTTTGCGTGTACGCTTTATACGCTTTTGCTTACGTTGATAGCTTTTTCTTTTCATCCGACTTCACCTCGATTTCTAACAACTTGCGTTTAGTATGTGTCTGAATATTCTTCTTTAATCGGAATTGTAAGCAAAAACTATTGCACTTTATTCAAAAACATCTATACTTTTTTTGTACTGATATGAAACGCTAGCTTTCGACAACAACATTGCACTTTGTAGATTTTAAATGAATTTTGCTAGACGTTCCAATAATGTATACGAGGATTTACTAAGTGAGGTTTCATTACAAACCTGTAAGTCCTTTTGGTGTAATGACTATAACAACTGAATTATAGGAAGTTCAGAGATTAATGGAGGCTAGATATGAGATTTGATGAAGCTTATTCAGGAAATGTTTTTATAAAAAGTCATCCTACTTATGAGGATGCGCAGGCAGTTATTTACGGCATGCCGATGGACTGGACAGTAAGTTACCGTCCAGGTTCACGTTTTGGTCCACAACGTATTCGTGAAGTGTCGATTGGCCTAGAAGAGTATAGCCCATATTTAGATCGCGAATTAGAAGAGGTCAAGTATTTTGATGCTGGGGATATTCCATTACCATTCGGCAATGCCCAACGTTCTTTAGATGAAATTGAGAAATTCATTGTGAAGTTATTAGAAGATGGCAAAATTCCTGTCGGTATGGGCGGCGAGCATTTAGTGTCTTGGCCTGTAATGAAGGCAGTGTCTGCAAAGTACGATGACTTAGCCATTATTCATTTTGATGCACATACAGATTTACGTGTGGAATATGAAGGAGAGCCACTTTCCCATTCAACACCGATTCGTAAAATTGCTGAGCATATTGGACCGAAAAATGTCTATTCATTTGGTATTCGTTCAGGTATGAAGGAAGAATTTGAATGGGCGAAAGAAAACGGTATGCACATTTCAAAATTTGAAGTGTTAGAACCGTTAAAAGAAGTGTTACCAACATTAGCAGGCCGCAATGTATACGTGACAATTGATATCGACGTACTAGATCCAGCGCATGCACCTGGTACAGGTACTGTAGATTGTGGGGGCATTACGTCGAAAGAGTTATTAGCTTCTATTCATGCAATTGCTGCAAGTGGCGTCAATGTAGTAGGCTTTGACTTAGTTGAAGTAGCACCAATCTATGACACATCAGAAATGACAGCTAATACGGCAAGTAAATTATTAAGAGAAATGATTTTAGGCTGGGTAAAATAATACAGGCTTTGTATAGGTTGTTATAAGGTTGTTTGAATGGGGTTAGCGAAGAGCTAACCCCATTTTCTATGTTAAAATGCGCACGTTGCTAATCTCATGACTGCATCGCACAGCCGTTAAAGGTATAGTCCTTTATGAAAAAAATCAATTTTAATCTACCTTCCTATCTATAAATGTGTTAACTTAATTATTATTAAGGTTAACTCAAATTGAAGAAGTTAGAATGGGAGGAATAGGAGGATGCGAAAGTTTTCTACATATGATCTTGCTCAGATTTCATTACTAGCTTGTCTTATCATCGTTACAGGCATGTTTAAGATTCCAACAGGTATTCCTGGGTCTGAGTTTCAATTATCAGCACCGATTGCCGTTGCGATTGCCGCAGTATTTGGATTTAAGCGATATTTTCTTGCGGGAATCATTGCAAGTCTAATCTTATTTTTACTAGGTATACACTCCATCTTAAATGTTGAAATTTCAATGATTTTCCGATTGACTGTTGGCCTAATCATTGTTTTATTAGGAACTTCAATTCCGGTACTAGTTGTGGCAGGACCGATTGGAACAATGGTTGCTAGACTTGGTTTGGCCTTTACATTAGGAACTCCGTTTTTGCCACTATTCGTTTTGGCCATTCCAGGGATGGTCATTACGGCTGTCAGTGTTTATCCAATAACGAAAATGTTACATGCAATTAATAAGAAAGTAGCAGGTGATCATCATGTCAGAAACGTGTTATAGCATTCGAATGCGTGCAGCTGAAAAAAATCTCGAAGGAGAAAAGCATATATCTGGTGGGGAACGGATAGGGAGTGAATGTCAAATAGAGCCAATTGTAAAACAGTTATTGAACAAAGCAAGAAATCATTCGCGCGGAGATGCTGACTTTATTCAAATTACCGTAGAAAAATTTACGGGTGATCAGATACTGTATATGCCACCGTTAGAAATAACGACAATTGATGAGAGTTCAATTGAAAGGGCACATAAAGAAGCTAGGAGTATATTAACCTCAGTAGGTGTTTCCAAGCAGGCACAAAATGTTGCTTTTCATCTACTTGCTAGTAATCAAAATCTTCGTGGGGCTATCCTCCTTCATAGTCAAACTGGCTTGCGACTTGACAATCGCGGACTGAAAGGCGTTCGTGTATCACGAATCGATTGGCAAGACGCTAATGTGGGTTTCAATGAGCGTGTTCGTGAAGCGCTAGCTCTGGCAACGAAAGTGGCAAATTCTCCGTATACCATCGCAGAATTATGTTGGTCAGATGATCCAGAATACGTTACTGGCTATGTAAGCAATCATGAGATTGGTTATGTCAGAATTACACCTTTAAAAAGGGAAGGCTGTGAAAGTGGCGGACGTATTTTTTTTGTGTCAGATGAAGTTGAGCTAGAATCATATATACACTATTTAGAAAGAGAACCTATTCTCATTAGGGGGCATTAAAAATGAATGATCGCTTTCGAAGGGAACTACAAGTAATAGAAGAGCAAGGATTGACAAGGAAGTTACGTTTGTTTTCAACTGGAAATGAAAGCGAGGTAGTGATGAATGGTAAGAAATTTTTGCTATTTTCATCGAATAACTACTTAGGCCTTGCAACAGATAGTCGTTTGAAAAAGAAAGCAACTGAAGGTATTAGTAAATACGGTACAGGGGCTGGAGGTTCTCGACTTACAACTGGAAATTTCGACATTCATGAACAGCTAGAATCTGAAATTGCAGATTTTAAAAAGACTGAAGCGGCCATTGTATTCAGCAGTGGGTATTTAGCGAACGTTGGTGTGATTTCGAGTGTGATGAAAACAGGAGATACTATCTTTTCTGATGCTTGGAATCACGCGAGTATTATAGACGGTTGTCGATTAAGTAAAGCCAAAACCATTGTTTATGAACATGCGGATATGGCGGATTTAGAGCGTAAATTAAGGCAATCATATGGGGATGGAAAGAAGTTAATCGTAACGGATGGCGTTTTTAGTATGGATGGTGATATTGCGCCACTTCCAAAGATAGTTGAGCTAGCCAAAGAATACAAAGCGTACATAATGATTGATGATGCCCATGCAACAGGTGTTCTTGGCAAGGGTGGTCGTGGTACGGCTGATTATTTTGGTTTGAAAGAGGAGATTGATTTTACAGTAGGCACGTTAAGTAAAGCAATTGGTGCAGAGGGTGGATTTGTATCGACGTCATCCATTGCTAAGAACTATTTATTAAATAACGCCCGATCTTTTATTTTCCAAACAGCTTTATCGCCAAGTGCGATTGAAGCAGCGCGAGAAGGGATTTCCATTATACAGAATGAGCCCGAGCGGAGAAAGCAATTGCTGAAAAATGCCCAGTATTTACGTTTGAAATTAGAGGAATCTGGTTTTGTAATAAAAGAAGGGGAAACACCTATTATTTCTCTTATCATTGGTGTTTCTCATGAAGCTATGCAGTTTTCTGCGAAACTAATGGATGAAGGTGTCTTTATTCCAGCGATTCGACCACCAACAGTGCCGAAAGGGTCAAGTCGGTTGCGTATAACAGTAATGGCTACACATACAATAGAGCAGCTCGATATGGTCATTAGTAAAATTAAGAAAATAGGAAAAGAAATGGGTATTGTATAAAAAGCATTAACATCGAGTTTTAGAGGAATTGTAAATGATGTTTAGGGAGAGTTTTTAGTAGGGGTAGGGTGCTAAATTTAAAAACATTGATGCATCTATGTTTTATTAGTATTTCACGTTAATGCAACAATTCCATATTAGGCACGGTGAAATAAAAATAGAGTAGCTATATGTGCTACTCTATCTTTTCACTTTCATCCATAAATAATACAGCTTTACTTAATCGCTAACTTAGATTCCATTAAGCGATATGTACCACTTCCATAAAGTTCTACTTTCATATGCGTGTTATACTCTACAGGAGCATATTTCAAAGCTTTAAAAGTGCCCATACTTGAAATTTCAACGACACTAGGATCCAATCTAGTAGCTTTCGTAGAATGTGTTTTACCATAAAAAGAACCATATAAAAAAGCATCATAAGAATAATTCCCTACTTTACCCGAACCCCACAAAAAACTACCTGTCAAAACATGGCCAAAATCAAATCCAGCTGTATTCTTTACCTCTGTTCTAAAAGTCTTTCTTTGTTGTACTGAAAATGGCGAAATACTAGAACCCGGTTCTTCGACTTGAAACGAAAGACTTATAGGTTCCTTCTGAAAACTCAAACTACCATACAAAGTTATATTTGTTTCACCATGTTCTAATCTAGTATTCACTTGATTTCTTAAAATCTCTAATACCACATTTATTTCTTCTATTTGGCAGGCGTTAATACCTGAGTTTCTTCTTCTGCCGCTATTGCAGTTACATTGAACGATTCAAATGACAGTGACACAAAGACGACAACAGCTAACAAAAAGCTGAAATAGAACTTTCTCACTCTCAATCTCCTCCATTTCTATGAAACTATGTTATGATATATTATTAATAATGTGAATATTCAGTTTATTGAGATAGGAAGGGGCTTCTTCAAATGTATACAGTCATCCTAACATTTATTTTCACAACTATTACAGTGTTGATTCTCAATTATACTTTTCAAAAACTTATTGTGAATCCCTATAAATTTACGATAAAACAACTGTTTTTAGTTCCTTTAATAATATCTACAGTCATCACACTCTTGTTTATCGTTATATAATGCTCAATTTAACATTGCTAGACTTTACTAATAACATTGTCACAACCAGTAAAATAGCAAAGCTACTACTCTAGCCCAATGTATTGCTTCTAGCATGTAAGTACTGCACATTTTAGACAGTGCATTTCAAACAAAATAATGGCTATGAAATCTTTTAGCCGAAGTAATTTCCCGTTAAACTTTTTAGATAATGATATTTTTCAGCCATGCCATTTAAAGTGTGTGTTCGGGTATCTTGTTGCCTTAACGTCAGGTATTGGCGTGCGCTAAGTAAGACTGCTTGAAGAAAGTCATATTCATTGCAAACTCCTTTGGTGATTTCCCCCCGACCATGTTTTGAGGAAAAAACAACCAAAGGGCTTGGTTTCGTCAGAATTTTTTCTAAAGTCCATTGAATGTCATTCAATGATGTAGCAGTTTCACCAAATCCATCATGTAAGTAATCAATGACCATCGTTAAAAACCCTGGCCATATTAAATCACAATCGTCCCAATCAAACAACGACGTAATTTGAACATCGTCTATTTCTACAATAATGGCACCATGTAAAAAATGACCTTTACTTTTCGTTAGATTTTTTGCAAGAATTTGTAGCGCATCGTTACTTTGAATGCTAGTAAATTCCTGTTGAAGCTGTTCTATCGTATGGGAATAAAGACTTTTTGTTTCGATGGCAATGAATGTATCAATTTTTATCATATAGTTCACCTATATGTGAGTAGCGTTGTTTATTAAATCAAAATCACTTGTTGCAGTGTTTGCTAGTGTGATACTACTACTCATAGGAGTAAGTACTATTGAAAAACATAAGTAGAAAGTTAAAATATAAGCTATTTTTTTCAAAACAAATTACCTCCTGTTTATACTTACTAAACATTCTTTTAAATGATAATTTGTTATAACAAATTTACTTATACTCGAGTTACTTAAAAAATATCATAATTAAAACTATTATTTCAATTATTTTGCGATAAATAATTTGAAAATTCGAAAAAGAGCATGTTTTGATGCTGTTTCTTATTAATTACATAGCACTAACCTTTAAGTTCTGCAATTGCTTCTAATTCAATTAAGCAGCCATGGCTTAATTCTTTAATGGGGATAATGGCGCGGGCAGGCTTATGACTACCGAAAAATTGTGCATAAGCTTCATTTACGTCCGCCCATAAATCAGCAGATGTTATATAAACGCGACACATCACAACAGCCTCCTTCGTAAGACCGCTTGCTTGAAGCACGACTTCCATCTTTTGAAGAGCCATGAATGTTTCAGCGTGAATGCCACCAATTGCAGGTTTGCCTGTAGCTGGATCGACTGAAGTTTGCCCCGATATATATAAATTCCCGTTACTAATCATGCCTGGTGTATAATGCCCGATTGGCTCTTGTTCTATCAAAACTTTCTTCATAATAAGTTCCTCCTTATAAACGTTGTAATTGATTTAGCCCAATATTGCCACCTGAAATAAGGAAGCAAACATGGTCGTTTTTCGTAATCGGTAAAGTGCCTTGAAGAGCTGCTCCTATACCGATGGCAGAAGAGGGTTCAGCTAATATTTTGCCTTCTAGTAGCAATGTCTTCATCCCGTTAAGTATGGAAGCCTCGTCTACACGCACAATGTCATCAACTAATTTTTCCACAATCGGGAAGTTTCGCTCACCGGGTTGTAAAGTTAATAGGGCATCAGCCAATGATTTTTGTTCTGCTAACTGCAATCTTTTACCAACTTGAATACTTTTGGAATAGCGTGGGACGACTGCTGGTTCAACACCGATGATTTTGATATGTGGTGCTAAAGATTTTACCGCAGTCGCGACACCACTTAGCAGACCACCACCGCCAATAGGAACAACAATTGCACTGACCTGAGAGAACTGTTCTAAAATTTCCAATGCTACTGTCCCTTGCCCTGCCATAATATCGTAATCATCATAAGGATGCACAATGGCATAACCATGTTCTACGCTTAGGGCTTCAGTCACTTGATGTCTTTCGGCAAGCGTACATTGTACAATGCGTGCACCAAGGGCTCGTATGCCTTCGACTTTGATAGGTGGCGCTGAATCGGGTAAAACGATGGTTGCTGGAATATTTAATAGTTGAGCCGCGAAAGCAACGCCTTTGCCATGATTACCAGAGGAAGCTGCAACAACGCCGTGTTGTAATTGTGCAACTGGCATTGACAGCAGTTTGTTAAGAGCCCCACGCAATTTAAAAGAGTTCGTTTTTTGCATATTTTCGGCTTTTATCGAAACGTTGCAATGTAATAATTCATCGAGTCCTTGCAAGCGAATAACAGGTGTTTCATAAATATAAGGCGCGACTTTCAGTTTGGCAGCTTGGATTTTTTCAAGCGTTAGCATAAAGTATACCTCATTTCTTTAAACAATTTGAAAATTCCGAAAGAATAATATAAATGTAGTATTAGAGTTAATATCTGTCAATGTTTGCTAGCATAGCACATAAAAAGAAACTGCAAGACGTTTGCAAATATCGCAAAAGTTTCGCAGTTTCTTGTATAGAGAACCTAACATTAGCATCCTTTATGAAATTCACTATTGTTGGCATGTACTACTTGATTGCCACCTAAAGCTTTCACTTCTGTAGTAACCTGTGTGGCAATAATGGCAAGTTCATCAAAGTCTACAGCGTTATCGGGACTTGAACTAATACCAATAGAAACCGTCAATGGCGTAGTTTGCCTGTCATTAATTTTAAAAGAGTGATGTGCAATTACATGTCTTAGTTTTTCAGCATGATAGAGGGCGATAGCAGGTGGGGCATCTTTTAAAATAATATAAAACTCCTCACCAGCAACACGTGCGGCCATTCCGTTTTTCGTTTCAATATAATGATGAATAATAGTAGCGAGTTGCTTAATAATCCCATCGCCAGCTAAATGGCCATACTTAATATTTATATCTTTCATATTGTCGACATCAAAATGAAGTACAGAAAAATTGTCCGTTTCTAGTACCATTTCTTGTGCAAATGATCGTATCGCCAAATTATTTGGTAGCTGTGTTAAATAGTCCTTTTCCTTAAGTCGATAAATGAGCTGTACTTTTTCACTGGTCGCTTGTAAACGTTTAATCACTGTGAAAATTGTAAAAAATGTAAAAAGAGCGTAGGCGATGAATCCTACAATGGTCTCTATTTTCAGTATAGGTGGCAAGCAGATTGCTAGTACGAGCATTACAATAATTTCTGCCATGACACTAAAAAAATAAGTTGTTAAAGTGTGAAGTGTAATAGGCTTTTTACAAGCGACAAGGGCAAGAATAATCGAAAGAACGATTAAATTAATGTTTGATAAACTTGATATGGACAATAAAGATTGTGTAGGAATGATATAGAGACTTCCTACACCCATGATTGCACCGCTTATAATAATTGACCATGGACCACCAATCAGTCCGCTGTAAAGTAGCGGTACAATATGAATGTTTATAAGCGTCCCTTGTAAAAAACGTAACGATATAGCACTTAATACAAGGCCTGTCATACCAAAAATAATGCCGACTAAAATTGGTTTAAAATCTTTGATAAATGATTTTCTTCGAGTCGGATGAGTAAATGGCCAATACGTTAAAATAATTAAAGTAAAGGTAATACAAAAGCTGACATAAATATGAAGTAACATCTATTAATAGTAGTTCCTTTCTCGAACATATATAGATAATAGTAAATCTTTTCACTTTCTGTGCCAATGCTTGAAAACAATACGCACTTGTATCTTGAAAAAAAGCGGACATTTATCCTATAATAAAAAGGTTATAGTAAAAAGATTAAAAGGGAGCGTCCATGAAGGTGAACGAAGAAAAATCGCAGGTGAACATTAAGCTCATTTCGACGATTCGTCCGATTGATGGGGAGTCCGAAACCTTGGAAATGTGGTTGGATGGGCAGCTAATCAATAAAGCTGATTCCCTATATTTAAAATATGAAGAGATGCAGGATGACAAAACGATCCGCACGACGATGAAGTTAGACACGGAACGGGCACTTATTATGCGCGCTGGAGCAGTAAAAATGCGCTTACCACTCAATATTTTTGAACAACAAATTGGCCATTATGAAAGTGAATTAGGTTCGATGCCACTCGTAACACAAACAAAAAACATGCTATTTACTAGACATGAAATGCGCGGAGAGTTTCATGTGCAATACGATTTATTAATGGGTGGACAAAACGTTGGCAATTATACATTAGACATTACATTTACGGAGGTACAATGATGAACGCAGTAGAACAAGTACAACAAGCCATTAAAACGGCAATTGCGCAGGCTGTTGACAAAGCAGGCTTAGTCGAAGCTGGCACAGAGTTAACGATTCACCTTGAAACACCAAAAGACAAAGCAAACGGTGATTATGCAACAAATATTGCCATGCAATTAACGAAATTAGCGAAAAAGCCACCGCGTGCAATTGCAGAGGCAATTTTAGAAAACCTTGAAACAGCAGGAACTGATATCGAAAAAATCGACATCGCAGGTCCTGGTTTTATGAATATAACGGTTCGTAAAGATTTCTTAACAGGTGTTGTAACAGCTATCCTTGAACAAGGTGCTGATTATGGTCGTTCAAACGCAGGAGCTGGTGAAAAAGTGCAAGTTGAATTTGTTTCAGCAAATCCAACTGGCGACCTACACTTAGGTCATGCACGTGGAGCATCTGTAGGGGATTCATTGTGTAATGTTTTAGATATGGCTGGTTATGCTGTATCTCGTGAGTACTATATTAACGATGCTGGTAATCAAATTAATAACTTGGCTTATTCACTGGAAGCGCGCTATAAGCAAGCATTAGGCCTTACTGCTGATATGCCTGAAGATGGCTATCATGGTCAAGATATTATCGACATTGCAGGTAAATTAGCGAGCGAGCATGGCGATTCGATTTTATCAAAACCGGATGAAGAACGTTTTGCATTTTTCCGTCAACATGGTCTTGCTTTAGAATTAGATAAATTAAAAACGGACTTAGCGAACTTCCGCGTGAATTTTGATGTGTGGTATTCTGAAACATCATTATATGACAACGGCAAAATCGAAGTAGCATTAGATAAATTAAAAGCGAATGGTCATGTATTTGAAGAGGACGGTGCGACTTGGTTCCGTTCAACAACATTCGGTGACGATAAAGACCGTGTCCTAATTAAAAACGATGGCTCTTTCACATATCTGACACCAGATATTGCTTACCATGAGGATAAAATTGTTCGTGGTTTCGATAAACTAATTAACATTTGGGGAGCAGACCACCACGGTTATATTCCACGTATGAAAGCGGCTATTCAAGCACTTGGCTATGACCGTGACACACTAGAAGTGGAAATTATCCAAATGGTGCAGTTATACAAAAACGGCGAGAAATTCAAAATGTCCAAACGTACAGGGAATGCTGTAACGATGCGTGAGCTGGTGGAAGAGGTTGGTCTAGATGCTGTGCGTTACTTCTTTGTGAAAACAGCTGGTGATTCACATATGGACTTTGACCTTGACTTAGCGGTTTCACAATCAAATGAAAACCCAGTGTACTATGCACAATATGCACATGCGCGTATTTCTTCTATTTTACGTTCAGCGACAGAACAAGGCTTCGCTACTTCAACAGCAAATTTAAGCCTGTTAACTGCTGAAAAAGAGATTGATTTATTGAAAAAAATTGGTGATTTCCCGAAAGTAGTGGCGGATGCTGCAAAACACCGTACACCACACCGTATCGCTAACTATATTCAAGAAACAGCAGCTGCATTCCATAGCTTCTATAACGCTGAAAAAGTGTTAGATGCATCGAATAAAGAGCTAACAGAAGCGCGTTTAGCACTGATTACAGCTGTTCGTACAACGATTGCCAACGCACTACGTCTAATTGGCGTATCTGCACCAGAAAAAATGTAATGTAAATGATTATCACCTCGACACAATTGCGTGTCGGGGTTTTTCTGTTTTTACGAACAAAATTGTTTGAGAATTGTTTGAGTGACTGGCACCGTTTTTCTGTCTTTTGTGTGCTTATTTTTCTGTTTATTTCTAATTTTCTGTTGAAGTTGACGTTAACGTTAATGATATACTGATGAAAAATTGTGAAGGGGGAGTTGGCTTTGAAAACGATTCAGGAAGTAGCGAAGCAATTTAATGTTTCTACACGTACGATTCGTTATTACGAGGAGCTGGGGCTACTAAGTCCACATCGATCTTCTACGAATCAACGAACCTTTTCCAAAAAGGAAATGGCGAAGCTCAAGCTTATTTTTAGAGGAAAGCGTTATGGTTTCTCATTGGAAGAAATCAAGGAGATGGTATTGCTCTTTGATTTTGATCGTTCAGGGATTCAACAATTGGAACGGACTGTGGCATACGGAAATCAAAAAATACAAGAAATTGAGAGTAAAATAGCTGAGCTTACACAAATGAAAAATGAATTACAGCAATTACATGGCATGTTTAGCGAAAAATTATTGACTTTAAAGGGAGAGATGCACGATGAATAGTTCAAATTTGTTAGCGCGAAATGCCCGAAAGTACCCTATGAAAGAAGCTGTTGTTTGTCATGGGAAAAGCGTGAATTACCGCGAATTAGATGAGCAAGTGACGCGACTCGGTCATGCTTTGATGGAACATGGTGTTCGCCAAAATGATAAAGTAATTATTTTTATGCCTAATGTTGTAGAGTTTGTTGTTAGTTATTTTGCGATTCAGCGTATAGGCGCTATTGTCGTTCCTGTAAATGCCAAATTTACATTGCAGGAGGTTGAGTATGTTGCACAGCATGCTGAGGCTAAAGCCATTTTAGTGCATGAAGCTATATTTGCTGCCGTCGAGCATATCCACGTTGTGCCTTTAAAGATTAAGACGGGTCATATGGAGGCAGGGTGGCTTCATTATGAGACGTTAATACAATATGCAAGTACACAAACAATGGATTGCCAGCTAAATGAAGAGGATGCCTCAACGATTTTATATACTTCAGGCACAACAGGAAAACCAAAGGGCGTGCTATTTAGCTATCGCAATATATTGACAGTAGCACAGATGATTGCCGTTGAAATGGAAGTAAAGCCTGCAAGTCGTATTCTTCTTATGATGCCGTTAACGCATTCAGCCCCATTACATTTATTTTTAATGGCAGGCGTCCTTGTTGGCTCCACAAATGTATTAACGCCAACCTTTACACCAGATTTATTACTAGACATGGTAGAACAAGAAAAGACGACGCATTTTTTCGGGGCACCAGTCGCTTACTTATTAACTGCTCAAACAAAGAGACTGCAAACGGCAGATTTATCTTCAATGAAATGGTGGGTTTATGGAGGGGCCCCATTATCAAAAAATGAAATTCGTCATATACAAAAAGCTTTTCGAACAGAAAATCTAACATGTGTTTATGGTTTAACAGAGGCTGGGCCAAGTGGTTCTTTAATGTTCGGGCAAGAGCATGGAACGAAGGCAGGGAGTATTGGTCAACGTGCCCCACTCGGTACGGAGCTACGCATTATTAACGATAGTGGCGAAGAAGTTGGTGTGAATGAGGTCGGGGAGATTGTGTTATTTGGTGAAGGCAACATGATGGGCTATTACAAAGATGAAATCGCTACAAAGGCAGCGTTTGTAGATAGTTGGTTGAAAACGGGAGATTTAGCGCGGAAAGATGAAGACGGCTTTGTTTGGATTGTTGATCGAAAAAAAGATGTGATTATTTCGGGCGGTGTCAATATATATCCGAAAGAGATTGAAGATTTGCTTTTAAGCTATGACGGCATATTTGAGGTGGCTGTTATCGGAGTTCCCCATCCGCAGTGGGGCGAAACGGTAAAGGCTGTGTATGCTACAAAAATAGAGATTGATGAGAACACACTTAAAGCGTATTTAGAGGAGCATCTAGCAAAATATAAAATTCCACGTCTATTTGAACGCGTGGAAGCGCTTCCGCGAAATGCTTCCGGAAAAATTCTTAAACAATCATTGAAGGAACAAGGGGTGAGATAACTATGAAAGTGCTACAAAAGGATGCAAGACAGACCACTAATTTTTTCACAGAGGATGAGACGCTCCATAAACTATTAGACATGATGCTAGATAAAGAGTTACTCGTCTATGCTAAGCGAGAATTAACGGATTTTGGTGGGCTTTGTGCAGGTGCTATTGACGTAAGGGCGAAGCATACAGATCGAGAGGGCGAACCTCGATTGCAACGCTATAATGCATATGGTGAGGAAGTTTCGCAAGTTTGGGTCAATGAAGGCTACAAAAAAACCGTTGAAGAAACATACAACACGGGGATTGTAGGCTATGTGCATAAGAACATTCCACAGTTAGGGAGGAAGGGGAATTATGTCTATAGCTTTGCGCAAGGCTATTTACTATCTCATGCGGAGCCGGGCTTCTATTGCCCCGTCACGTTAACGATGGCAACAGCTTATTTGCTGGATCATTATGCAAGTGATGAGCTGAAGCAACGATTTTTACCACATGTTTGTGCAACAGGGGATACAGAGTTATATGAGGGAGCAACATTTTTAACAGAGCGGCAAGGTGGTTCGGATGTTGGTGCAAATATTGTAAAGGCTAGACAAGATGGACAGCATTATCTTATGTACGGAGAAAAATATTTTGCATCGAATGTAGGAATGTGTGGTGTGGCAATGGTTTTAGCACGCATTGAGGGCGCATCTACAGGCTCGAAAGGTTTAACATTATTTGCGGTCCCTTGGCGTCTAGACAATGGTAAGATAAACAACCTTCGCATTCGTCGTTTAAAAGATAAGCTCGGTGTGAGAGCAGTGCCATCAGGTGAGGTGGAGTTTGATGGTTCTTTAGCATATGTCGTTGGAGAACCGAACAAAGGAATCTATTATATGCTAGAGGCGCTTAATTTATCTAGAATTTGCAATGCAGTGGCTTCTATCGGTATTATGCGTCGCGGATTTTTAGAGGCGAAGCATTATGTGACTAATCGGAATGCATTCGGGCAACCTTTAATACAATATCCTATGATTCAAGATACATTAGGGAAATATGCGGCGAAGGTCCATGTAGAAGTGGCTACTGTTTTTGACCTTATTCAATTGTATGACAAGGTAACAAGTGGTCAGGGCGATGAGCAGGATATGGTTCTTAATCGCTTGAATATCGCCATTATGAAGAAAGAAACGGCTGAACAAGCGGTACATTATGCAAGCGAAGCGATTGAATTACATGGGGGAAATGGCTTTATTGAAGATTTTGTTACGCCTCGTTTGCTAAGAGATGCGCAA
The DNA here is from genome assembly GCF_037976175.1 of Lysinibacillus sp. FSL K6-3209. Taxonomy (NCBI): domain Bacteria; kingdom Bacillati; phylum Bacillota; class Bacilli; order Caryophanales; family Bacillaceae; genus Lysinibacillus; species Lysinibacillus sp. FSL K6-3209. The sequence continues at coordinate 550,540 of NZ_CP150264.1, forward strand.
GTACTTACGGTGTGGGAAGGTACAGCGAATATTTTAGCATTAGAGCTTATTCGCTTAGTCGATAAATATTTTGCCCATGAATTATTTGTACGAGTAATGCACGAGCGGTTGACTAAATTAGCAAATGGCTCATTAGTACAAATTGTGGAAGAGCAGCTAGTGAAATTAGAAGGTACATTACAAACATTTAGTCGTCTGGATGAAGCGACTAAATCATACGAAGCAAAGGGAGTAGCCGAAAAAATGGCTCATCTCTATGAAAGTGTAGTAGCAGTCGAATGGGCAGCTAAATTTGGCGGCAAATACGAAAAGCTAGCAGATATATATTTAGAAAATACATGGGCATTGCGTGAAATTGGTGCACCCATGAAAACGGTCCAGTATTTTTCAGATATTATGTAGGGGAATAAGCCTTTTAATAAGTTATCAGACGGTAGATAAACTCAAATTTTTGTGAGTTTATCTACCGTCTTTAGGGTGTCAGGCACGCACACAATTTTTGAAGCGCCCAGAATGGTGTCACTTTTTTTATCGTTCCCTATTTCTATTTTCATGTATAATAAAATCAACTGAATATTATAAAGGTTCTTTACTTAAGTAAAGTGAAAAGGGAAATCGGTGTAATTCCGATGCGGTCCCGCCACTGTAAGTGTGAGTTTTTTCAATGGATGCCACTGAAAGTTATTTTGGGAAGGCATGAAAAAGCATTTGGAGCACGAGCCAGGAGACCTGCCTTTATAGAACATTACATTTCAGCCTACGAGGATAGGATGGTGGTTTTTTGTGCAAGCCCGCCTCTCGTTAAATGGACGAGGGCTTTTTTTATGTTTTGTAAGGCGACTATCGATAACCATTGAAAATAAAAGGTGAGCAATCCCCATATTTAATAATGACAATCAACATACTATCGATCAATCAAGTTAACAGAGCTAAAAAATGCACATACAATCTAAGGAGGATTCTCAATGAAAAAGTATTGGAAGATAGGATTATCAGCATTTTTGGCAATGGGTTTACTTGCAGCATGTGGAGCACAACCGAAAAACGAGCAATCTACATCAGAACAGCAGGAGCAACAAGTAACCAAACAAGAAGAAGCAACATTTCCAGTGACAATAAAAGATGCTACTGGCAAAGATATCGTGCTAGAAGCACCGCCTGAAAAAATTGTTTCTCTTATTCCGAGTAATACAGAAATATTATTTGGGCTTGGCCTAGATGATGAAATTGTCGGCGTCAATGATTATGATGATTATCCACCGGAGGCAGCTAAAAAAGAAAAAGTCGGCAGTATGGAATTCAATATTGAACAAATTATCGCCTTACAGCCAGATATTGTGTTTGCTCATGAATCAGGAATGGCTTCGTTAGATGGAGCGATGGATCAGCTTGAAGCAGCGGGTGTAAAGGTATTTGTAGTGGCGAATGCAAGCGATTTTAATGAAACTTATACGACGATTGAGCAATTAGGACGCGCAACTGGTAAGTTACCGGAGGCACAAAAAATTATTGCTAATATGAAAGTCAAAGTGGAAGAAATCCAAGCGAATTTGCAAGATGTGGAACCAAAGAAAGTCTTTGTCGAAACGTCAGATGAGCCTGAAATCTACACACCTGGTAAGGATACATTTATGCAGGAAATGCTAAATATGATTCATGCTGAAAATATTGCAGCTGATACAACTGGTTGGTTCAAAATTGATGCGGAGCAAATTATTACAAAAAATCCAGATGTCATCGTTGTCACATACGATTATGTGCCAGATATTTTAACGAAAATTCCACAACGTGCAGGCTTTGATACTATTACAGCTGTAAAAAATAAAGCAATTGTACAAGTAGATGAAAATTTAACAAGTCGTCAAGGTCCGCGTTTAGCAGATGGGCTTGAAGAGTTAGCGAAAGCCGTCTATCCAGAGGCTTTCGAGTGAATAGAGCATTTTTAGCCTATATTACAGCCATAACGTTACTTCTTGTTAGCATCTGGTGTGGCGTATCAATAGGCTCGGTTCATATTCCATTTGAAGTATTTTGGAATAGGGCGGCAGATGAAACAGCCGCTAATATTTTATGGAAAATTAGGTTGCCACGCGTATTGCTGGCAGGACTTGTTGGCGCATCGTTGGCGATTGCAGGGGCAGCTTTCCAAGGGTTGTTAAAGAATCCATTGGCAGATCCATATACGCTAGGTGTATCTTCGGGAGCGTCAGTAGGTGCTGTGGTGACACTATTTTTTGGTATCTCGATACCTGTTGTCGGACTGTATGCATTACCAACGCTTAGTATGGTGGGTGCGGTACTAACAATGGTAGCTGTCATGAGCTTTGCCAGAATAGTCGACCGTGCACTGAAAATGGAAACACTTATTTTAACAGGGGTTATTTTTAGTTCTTTTTTAGGATCTCTTATTTCCTTAATGATTGCATTATCAGGTGAAGAGCTCCGCCAAGTAATAGGATGGTTGCTTGGTTCAGTTTCGATGCGGGGCTGGCCGTATGTGCAGATGATTACACCATTTGTTGTCATAGGCTCTGCTATTCTGTGGACGCAAAGACGAGAGCTCAATGTTCTATTATACGGAGAAGAACGTGCGAAGCATTTAGGTGTCAATGTAAAGCGTAGTAAATATTTAATTTTAGTAGGGGGCTCTATGCTGACTGGTGCGGCTGTTGCTGTTTCTGGCACAATCGGTTTTGTCGGTTTAGTTGTGCCACATATGACACGTATGATTTGGGGTTCGGATCACCGTCATCTATTGCCGTTATCATTTATCAATGGCGCAACATTGTTAATTATTTGTGATTTAGTGGCGCGGACGATCATTATCCCACGGGAATTACCAATAGGCGTTATTACTGCATTTATTGGTGCGCCTGTCTTTTCTTATATTTTCTATAAGCAACGTAGAAGCAAGGGGGTACGTGTATGATTATCGTTGAACACCTATCGGGTGGCTATGAGGACGTACCTATCGTCAAAGATGTTAGCTTTACCGTTGAAAAGGGGAAAATCCTTGGCATTTTAGGACCGAATGGTAGTGGCAAATCGACATTATTGAAAGTCATTAGCGGCCTATTGCCTGCAACAGCAGGAACGGTTTTTTTAGATGGCAAAAATATTAAACACTATAGCCCGCGCGCGCTGGCGAAAAAGATGGCCGTCTTACCACAATTACATGCCAATGCATTTTCAAATACCGTGCGGGAAGCTGTATCGCTCGGTCGTTATCCGCATCAAACTGGCTTTTTTTCCAATTGGTCAGAGCAAGATGAACGAGCTGTTCAATATGCTATGGACCAAACAGGGGTAGCACGCTATGAGCATACATCGATGGAGTTTCTATCTGGCGGCGAGCAACAACGGGTTTTTGTTGCGCAAGCTTTGGCGCAAACAGCAGAAGTATTATTGCTAGATGAGCCGACCAATCACTTAGATATTGCTCATCAACGTCAACTTTTGGATATGGTGCGTAAGGAAGCAATCGAGTGCGGTTTAACCGTTATTATGGTGCTACATGACATGAACTTAGCCTCTCTTTATTGTGATGAATTATTGTTAATGGAGAGCGGCTCTGTGCGTGCTTTAGGTGTACCACATAAGGTGTTAATAGCTTCACAAATTGAGGATGTATATCAGGCACGGGTAACAACCTATGCCCACCCTGAAATACCGAAACCGCAAATTACAATTATGCCATCAACCAATGAATATCAGCAACGAGCTGACATCGTAAAAGAAGACTTTCGAGTAACGCCAGATTATATTCAACTAAAATCAACTATTCCTTTAAAAACCGTTTCTTCGGCTGTTCATAATCCTGGTATAGGATGGTATGACTGTCTATTAAATCGTTCAGTGCCAGGAGATTATGTTATTAGTGATGTTAAACAAGAAGTGGCGGACTTTTTACAAAGGGAGCATTTTTCACCGACAAGCACAGTTGTTATGTTAACGGCTGTTCCTACACAACTGTTTGCACTTAATGAATATAGCACTGCCTTTGGGAGTGTGTTTGTCGTAGTAACGGCAGGTGTGGGCAATGCTGTAGATGTCTCTCGTACACACGAACGGCAGGATACGCCATATATTGGTACTATCAATACGTGGGTTGTCATCAATGGCTGTTTATCGGAAGAGGCATTTTTTCAAGCATTGATGACTGCAAATGAAGCTAAAACAAAGGCTTTACAATCAGAAAATATTCGGGATCATCTAACTGATACGATTGCGACCGGTACTGCGACGGATAGTTTGCTTATTGCGGCAACGCAAAAGGGTGAGGAAATGCGCTATGGTGGACCGATTACGGCTGTTGGTAAGATTATTGGTAAAGGTGTTTATGAGACGACGGTGCAAGCAATTCAAAATTATAAAAATAAAGCATAGGAGTGGAACAGGATGAAACTTTACACAAAGACAGGCGATACAGGGAAAACAAGCTTAATTGGTGGGCGTGTCGACAAAGATAGTCTACGTGTGGAAACATACGGAGCAATTGATGAATTAAACTCATTTATCGGCAAGGCTGTTAGTGAATTAGATCGCGCGTTATTTAAAGATATTTTAGTGGATTTAGAAACGATTCAACATGAGCTTTTTGATGCAGGCGGTGATTTAGCGAACGTCATGAAGGAACGTCATTATAAGTTAACTGAAGCACCGATTGAAGTACTAGAGGCGCGTATTGATGCATTGTCTGACGAAGCGCCACCATTAGAGAAATTTATCTTACCTGGTGGAGCGCCGGCCGCTGCAACATTACACATTGCACGTACAGTTGCACGCCGAGCAGAGCGCCAAATGGTAACACTAATGAAAGAAATTGAAGATGTACCGACTATTGTACAAAAATATTTAAATCGTTTATCAGATTATTTATTTGCCGCAGCACGTGTTGTGAATGCACGTTTAAACTTACCTGATATTGAATATATTCGTAGTGGCAATGTCTTTAAAAAATAACTTAAGTAGAGAAGAAGGCAGCAACGCATAACAGCAAATAAACAAAAGATTTGAGCCTAACGATGCGAAAAAAGAATCATTTTTAAAATAAATATTTTAAGCGGAATTTATGACGATGAATTCAAGTAATTGAAGATAAAACGATAAATTTAAATGCAAAAAGCTACTCCGAAAGTAAAAATCAGGGTAGCTTTTTTTCTTATAAAATGTAAGAATATAAAATTATCAGAAATTTTTTCGTTTTATGTTGACTGAATGCTCACTCATTTATTAGAATGTGGATATAGTGGTGAAATGTCATACATTTACGTTTGAGCTAGAAATATTAACACAAAGAGAGAAAATTTACGACAAACTAAAGGGGGGACCAACCATGAGTCCATTAGTAATTGCAAACATTGTTCTAACAGTCGTGGTTGTGCTTTATGCAGTAGGGTTATTTATCTATCTGTTAAAAACACGCTATAAATTTGTGCAATTGGGGAAAAAGGTTGAGTTTGATGAAAGTGTCCAAGAACGCATTCGTTATTTAATGGTGAATGTGTTTGGTCAAAATAAGCTATTAAAGGATCCTAAAAGTGGTTTAATTCACGTGATGTTCTTTTATGGTTTCTTAATGGTTCAGTTAGGGGCTATCGATTTAATTTGGAAGGGGTTAGTACCAGGCTCTCATTTACCACTTGGCATATTCTATGGTGTATTCACATTCTTCCAAGAGCTAGTAGTGTTAATGATTTTAGTGGCGGTTGTCTGGGCATTTTATCGTCGCTATGTGGAAAAACTAGTACGTCTAAAACGAGGCTGGAAAAATGGTCTTGTATTGATTTTTATTGGTGGCTTAATGCTTTCAACATTGCTGGCAAACGGTATGGGTCTTATCTGGCATGGCGAAGGTTTAACGTACACAGAGCCTGTTGCTTCTAGCATTGCAGCGATTTTTAGTTTTTTACCAACGTCTGCAGCAGCAACTGTTTTCTATATAGCATGGTGGGCTCATTTATTAATATTATTAACGTTTTTAATTTATGTACCGCAATCGAAGCATTTCCACTTGATTGTCAGCCCAATCAATGTGTATATGAACCGCTTAGATCGCACAGGTACGTTAACGCCAATCGACTTCGAGGCGCTAGAGGAAGCTGGAGAAAATGCTGAAAGTGAAGAAGATATCCCGTCTATCGGGGTAGGGCGTATTCAAGACTTCACGCAAAAACAAATGCTAGATTTATATTCTTGTGTAGAATGTGGCCGTTGTACCAATATGTGCCCAGCAACAGGAACTGGCAAAATGCTTTCACCGATGGATTTAATCGTCAAGCTTCGGGATCATTTAACATTTACGGGTGCGGTTGTAACAAAGCAAAAACCGTGGGTGCCTTATCAATTTTTTGCAAATACAAAGGGCAATCAGCTTGCAATGGCAGCAGGTGCTGAAGGTGCAGTAATTGAGGATATTTATAGTCCATCATTAATCGGGGATGTAATTACAGAGGAAGAGATTTGGGCATGTACGACTTGCCGTAACTGTGAAGATCAATGTCCTGTTATGAATGAGCATGTCGATAAAATCATTGACTTACGTCGTTATTTAACAATGACGGAAGGGAAAGTAAACTCAGATGCACAGCGAGCAATGACAAACATTGAACGCCAAGGCAATCCATGGGGACTAAATCGAAAAGAAAAAGAAAACTGGCGTGATTTAGACCCAACAATCAATATTCCAACCGTGAAAGAACTGAAAAAATCAGGCGAGGAAATGGAGTACTTGTTGTGGGTAGGCTCTATGGGTGCTTTTGATAATCGCTCTCAAAAAATTGCATTAGCCTTCTGCCGTCTATTGAACGAAGCGGGTGTGAAGTTTGCAATTTTAGGAAATAAAGAGAAAAACTCTGGGGATACACCACGTCGTTTAGGCAATGAATTTTTATTCCAAGAGTTAGCGACAGCCAATATTGATGAATTTGAGAAAAATGATGTCAAAAAAATCGTTACAATTGATCCGCACGCATACAATATCTTTAAAAATGAATATCAAGATTTTGGTTGGAAAGGCGAAGTCTATCACCATACGGAATTACTAAATCAGTTGATTGAAGAAAATCGTTTAGTACTGAACTATGAAGTAGAGGAAACTATTGTCTTCCACGACTCTTGTTATTTAGGTCGTTACAATGATGTCTACGATGCGCCACGAGAAATTTTACGAGGCATTCCAGGTGTGAAGCTGGTGGAAATGGAACGCAATCGTGAAACAGCCATGTGCTGTGGCGCAGGTGGTGGCTTAATGTGGATGGAAGAGCATGTTGGCAATCGCATCAATGTAGCGCGAACAGAGCAGGCTTTAGCAACAAATGCTTCAGTTATTTCTTCAGGATGCCCATACTGTTTAACAATGTTAGAGGACGGTACAAAGGCAAAAGAGGTTGAAGATACTATTAGCACATTCGATGTAGCAGAATTACTAGAACGCTCTGTGTTTGGGGAAAAAGTGAAAACTGTTGCAGACAATGTTGATGAACTAACAGAAGAAATGCTAGAAGAAGTGGTAGCATCTGTTGACTCACAAGAGCAAGACAAGAATGAAGAGCTTAACGCAGAGAAATGATAATTATTGTAGAAATATTTTCTTTATCTGAAAAATATAAATTGCACAATAATTAATTGTTTTGTAGAATAAGATTAATTGGAAATGGGAGTTATTAAAAAACTCCCATTTTTTATCGAGAAGAGTCGAGCGAGCGTTCAGTCAACAATGATTGCTTTGATACTTCTTCGAGTAACGTAAAACAAAAGGGGTGTTTTACTTGAATAGAGCTGTAATATTAGCAGGGGCAAGAACGGCATTTGGTAAATTTGGTGGTTCACTTTCCACGCTTAGCGCCAGTGACTTAGGTGCTATCGCTATTAAAGGGGCATTAGAAAAGGCAAATATCGCTCCAGATGCAGTAGGTGAAGTAATTTTAGGGTCAGTTTTACAAGGTGGGCAAGGACAAATACCATCGAGACAGGCTTCACTGAAGGCAGAATTACCAGTAGCAGTCAAAACTGAAACGATCAATAAAGTTTGTGCGTCGGGGATGCGCGCAGTAACATTAGCCAATCAGTTAATTCGTTTAGGGGACGAAGAAGTAATTATTGCTGGTGGTATGGAATCGATGTCAAATGCACCGTATTATCTTCAAAATGGTCGCACAGGTTTACGAATGGGCGATTCAACAATGGTAGACGGCATGCTTTATGACGGTTTAACTTGTGCCTTTAATCAGGCAAGACCACCTATGGGGAGCTACGGTAATAAGGCAGCAGGTGAATTTTCCTTAAGTCGTCAAGAACAAGATGCGTGGGCTGTCCGCAGTCATGAACGTGCGATTGCAGCCATTGAACAAGGTTATTTTGCCGAGGAGATTGTGCCTGTACAAATCGCACAACGTAAGGGTGATCCGCTTGTAGTCAATACCGACGAAGCACCAAGACCTGGCACTACGCAGGAAGTGCTCTCTAAGCTCAAGCCAGCCTTTGAAAAGGATGGTTCCATAACAGCAGGCAATGCACCAGGTGTCAATGATGGCGCATGTGCTCTTGTCATCATGAATGAAGACCGCGCAATACGGGAAGGTAGAGAGCCACTTGCTGTCATTATCGGTCATGCAGAACTGGCAATTGAACCAGAAAATTTCCCGCAAACACCAGGTCTTGTGATTAACAGCCTACTAAAAAAGACGGGGAAATCATTAGCAGACATCGATTTAATTGAAATCAACGAAGCCTTTGCAGCAGTAGCGCTTATTAGCAATCAGTTGGCAAATCTTGATGCAGAAAAAGTAAATGTCAACGGTGGTGCAGTAGCGCTAGGTCATCCGATTGGCGCATCCGGTGCACGCATTATCTTAACACTGGCACATGAATTAAAACGCCGTGGTGGTGGAATCGGGATTGCGGCAATTTGTTCAGGTGGCGGGCAAGGCGATGCCATAATGATTGAAGTACCAAAACAAAGGGGACATGAATAATGGGAATTCAAAAAGTAATGGTAATTGGTGCAGGGCAAATGGGTTCAGGGATTGCGCAAGTTTGTGCACAAGCTGGCTATGACGTGTTATTGAATGATATACAGCAATCCTTTTTTGAGCGTGGATTAAGCGTTATCACAAAAAACTTAACACGTGATGTAGAAAAGGGTCGTAAAACAGCAGATGAAAAAATGGCTATTCTAAGTCGCATTCAGATGTCACTAGATTTAAAGGATGCTAGTGATGTTGATATTATTATCGAGGCAGCAGTTGAAAATATGGAAGTGAAGCAATCCATTTTCAAGCAATTAGATACAATTGCACCTGCTCACGCTATCCTGGCGACAAATACATCCTCTCTGCCGATTACAGAAATTGCGGCAGTCACAAATCGACCAGAGCAAGTAATCGGGATGCACTTTATGAATCCAGTACCTGTGATGAAGCTTGTCGAAATTATTAGAGGTTTAGCGACGGCTGACGAGGTGTATAAAGCTGTGGAAGAAATGACTGTAAAGTTAGCAAAAACACCAGTGGAAGTAAATGACTTCCCAGGCTTTATTGCAAACCGCATTTTACTGCCGATGATTAATGAAGCAATTTATGCACTATATGAGGGAGTCGCATCGAAAGAAGCGATCGACGATGTGATGAAACTAGGCATGAATCATCCGATGGGGCCATTAACATTAGCAGACTTTATCGGTTTAGATACATGTTTATCTATTATGGAAATTTTACATGAGGGCCTAGGTGATAGTAAGTACAGACCTTGTCCTTTATTACGCAAATATGTAGCAGCAGGTTGGCTAGGTAAAAAATCAGGAAGAGGCTTTTACGTTTACGAATAGTCCTATGGGGATGGGATATTCAGAATAATTACACCTAGGCGTAATGGTGTTCAGATTTTGGAGTGCAGGCTCAATAAAATTTGTGCTAGCCATCGAGGTCTTAACTTACTTTAGCTAGGCGTTACATTTAGAGGGCTTTTGCTAAAAGTATGTTAATGTGTAATGCTACGTGACAGCATAGAGGGGTGACATTATAGATGCATTTACAATTTACAGATGAGCAATTAATGATGCGTGATATGGTGCGCGATTTCTCACAGGAGAAAATCGCACCGTGGGTAGAACGAATGGAGGCTGGTGAGTTTCCGCGTGAACTGCTTACACAAATGGGTGAATTAGGTTTAATGGGCATCACAACCCCAGAAGAACTAGGTGGCTCTGCGATGGATTTTACTTCGTACATTATCGCAATCAATGAATTATCAAAAGTGAGCGCAGTAATGGGTGTTATATTATCAGTACATACGTCTGTAGGTACAAACCCAATTATTTATTTTGGTAATGATGAGCAAAAACAACGTTATGTTCCGAAGCTAGCAGCAGGTGAATATTTAGGGGCATTTTGTTTAACAGAGCCAAGTGCGGGTTCGGATGCAGGCTCTTTACAGTCAAAAGCAGTACGTGATGGTGATGAATATGTCATTAACGGCTCAAAAGTATTTATTACAAACGGAGGCGAGGCAGATGTTTATATCGTTTTTGCCTCAACTAATCAAGCTGCAAAAACACGTGGCATTTCAGCATTTATTGTTGAAAAGGGTACGCCGGGCCTAATTATAGGCAAGGATGAGCACAAAATGGGGCTACATGGTTCACGTACGGTCCAATTAACATTTGATAACTGTCGAATTCCGGTCGCTAACCTTCTAGGGGAAGAAGGAGAAGGCTTCAAAATCGCAATGGCAAATTTGGATGTGGGGCGCATAGGAATCGCAGCACAAGCTTTAGGAATCGCTGAAGCAGCTCTTGAAGCAGCGACTGCATACGCCAAAGAGCGTGTGCAATTTGGCAAACCAATCGCCGTACAGCAAGGAGTTGGCTTTAAGCTAGCCGATATGGCAACGGCTGTAGAAGCGGCAAAATTGCTTGTCTATCGTGCAGCTGATTTACGTGCCAAAGGTTTACCATGTGGAGCAGAGGCATCAATGGCAAAACTCTTTGCTTCTCGAACAGCTGTACAAACAGCGATTGAAGCCGTACAAATTTTTGGTGGCTACGGTTACACCGAGGATTATCCAGTAGAACGTTATTTCCGTGATGCTAAAGTGACAGAAATTTACGAAGGTACAAGTGAAATTCAAAAACTAGTGATTAGTAAATATTTAATTTAATAGAGTGCCAACATTCGTAAAAGAATTTAGTTTATGCACACGTATTTATAGGCAATTCAATAAAGGAACAGGCGAACTTCATTAAAATTAAAGGGGAAATGGACAATGAACTTTCAATTAACAGAAGAACATGAACAATTACGTGAAATGATTCGCGACTTTGCTTTAAATGAGGTAGCACCAACAGCCGCAGAACGCGATGAAAATGAAGAATTTGATCGTGCCATTTTTGATAAGATGGCTGAATTAGGCTTAACAGGTATTCCGTGGCCAGAAGAATATGGTGGTGCAGGCTTTGACTATCTTGCCTATGTCATTGCTGTTGAAGAATTATCTCGTGTATGTGCTTCGACAGGGGTAACATTATCTGCTCATACTTCTTTAGCAGGTTGGCCGCTATATAAATTTGGTACTGAAGAACAAAAACAAAAGTACCTGCGACCAATGGCAGAAGGCAAACATATCGGTGCTTATGGTTTAACAGAGCCAGGTTCTGGTTCGGATGCTGGTGGTATGAGAACGTATGCAAAACGCGATGGCGATGATTACATTCTAAATGGTTCAAAGATTTTTATTACAAACGGTGGCGTAGCAGATACATATATCGTATTTGCAGTAACAGACCCAGAAGCGAAAAACGGCACGTCCGCTTTTATCGTTGAAGCAGGTTTTGCAGGTTTTTCAGTCGGTAAAAAGGAGAAAAAACTAGGGATTCGTTCATCACCGACAACAGAAATTATTTTCGATAACTGCCGTGTACCAAAAGAAAACTTACTTGGGGCTGAAGGAGACGGCTTTAAAATTGCAATGACAACACTTGATGGTGGACGTAACGGCATTGCAGCTCAAGCAGTAGGAATTGCGCAAGGTGCTTTAGATGCTGCGGTTGAATATGCCAAAGAGCGTGTACAATTCGGTAAGCCAATTACTGCAAACCAAGGTGTGTCCTTTAAATTAGCGGATATGGCAACGCAAATTGAAGCATCTCGTCTGCTTACATACCAAGCTGCTTGGTTAGAAACAAACAATCTTCCTTACGGTAAGGCATCGGCAATGGCAAAGTTAATGGCTGGTGATACAGCAATGAGCGTTACAACTGAGGCAGTTCAAGTCTTTGGTGGTTATGGTTACACGAAAGATTATCCAGTAGAACGCTTTATGCGTGATGCGAAAATCACTCAAATTTACGAAGGTACACAAGAGATTCAACGTCTTGTTATCTCGCGTATGTTGACGAAATAATCTATGACAGAAAAGAACAAAAGACCTCAAGTTCAGTCAACCGTGAAAGACGAAAATCTCATTGCCATTCGCCGAGAACAAATGATTCAAGGTGCTATTAAATTATTTAAAGAAAAAGGTTTCCATCGTGCTACCACAAGGGAAATTGCTAAAGCAGCAGGTTTTAGTATCGGTACATTATATGAATATATTCGTACAAAAGAAGATGTACTATACCTCGTTTGTGATAGTATCTACCACCATGCGATGGAACGTCTATCAAGCTATGAGATTAAGGCAGGAACGATAGAAGAGTTAAAAGAAATGATTCGTGAATATTTTTTACAAATTGATAGCATGGTAGATGAATTAACAATCATGTATCAGGAAACGAAATCATTATCAAAAGAAGCACAGCGTTATGTTTTTAGTAAAGAGTTTGAAATGGTTGCTACTTTTGAACGATTGTTAAAACGTTGCGTGCAGTCAGGGGAACTAACAATGACTGATCAGCAAATTCATTTAGCAGCAAATAATTTAGTTGTTCAAGGTCAAAGCTGGGCGTTCCGCAAATGGGCGCTTCACCGTCAACATACGCTTGACGAGTATATTGAAATGCAAACAACATTGTTCATTTCAGGCATTAAGGGGTTTTAATAAGTTCCAAAGGGGTTTGTCGGTAATTGCATAATGCGACATTGCAATTACCGATTTTTTTATAATGGCGTATGGCACAGAGCTGGTGGTATTTCACTAGGCTCATGAAAGCCCATACAATGTGTCGATTTTTCATTTGAACAGGGTGGAAGCTGGCATTAAACAGTGATTCACTGCTTGCTAGCAAAGCATCGGTATGAAGCAAAATGGTTCTGTGTTCGTACTTTTTAAATGATGGACTAAATGCAAACATTGATGAAAAGATTTACTAAGGGGAGAAAGTAGGGGTTTCATATGACAAAGGTAGAAGTGTATCGTCCAAAAAATCACGTACGTTTTGTTACAGCATCAAGTCTTTTTGATGGTCATGATGCTTCGGTCAATATTATGCGACGGATTTTACAATCGAGCGGTGTGGAAGTAATCCATTTGGGCCATAATCGCTCTGTAGAAGAAGTTGTAAATGCTGCGATTCAAGAGGATGCGCAAGGTATTGCTGTATCTTCTTATCAAGGCGGCCATATGGAATACTTTAAATATATGTATGATTTACTGCGTGAGAAAGGTGCACCGCATATTAAAATATACGGAGGCGGTGGCGGTGTTATCTTGCCACGTGAAATTAAAGAATTACATGCTTACGGCGTTGCAGGTATTTTCTCACCAGAAGATGGTCGTGTATTAGGGCTGCAAGGGATGATTAATGAGCAAATTAAAGGTACAGATTTTCCAACTGCAACTGGTGACTATTTAGAAAAGCTAGATGCTTTAACAACTGAAACACCAGAAATTTTGGCAAATTTAATAACAGCAGCTGAATCGAATAACGATGAAGAAACGAAAAGAATGCTAGAGGAAGCACGAAAACGCTCAAAAGGAACACCGATTTTAGGGATTACAGGTACAGGTGGTGCTGGTAAATCCTCTTTAACGGATGAGCTTATCCGTCGTTTTTTAAAAGAATTCCCAGAAAAGCGTGTAGCAATTTTATCGGTGGATCCAACAAAGCAAAAAACTGGTGGCGCTTTACTTGGAGATCGTATTCGTATGAATGCTATTTTCAATAACCGTGTCTATATGCGAAGTTTAGCAACACGTGGTTCTCGTACGGAGCTTTCGGCTTCTATTGGCGATGTATTGGATGTTGTACGTGTGGCAGGCTATGATTTAATCATCGTTGAAACGAGTGGTATTGGTCAAGGCGATGCAGAAATTACAAAATTCACTGATTTATCCATGTATGTAATGACGAGCGAATTTGGAGCACCGACACAGCTTGAGAAAATCGATATGATTGATTTTGCTGATGTCATTGCCATCAATAAATTTGAACGAAAAGGCTCAGAAGACGCACTACGTCAAGTACAGAAGCAATACCAACGTTCTCGAGAGCTTTGGGATGAACCAATCGATAAAATGCCTGTTTACGGCACGATTGCCAGTCAATTTAATGATAAAGGAACGAATGCGTTATTTGCTGCATTGGTTCAGATTATTAACCAAAAAACAGGAAGCGATTGGGAAACAGGTTATGAACAATTTGCCAAAACGCAAAAGCAGGATGTTATTATACCGAATGATCGTCGCTATTATCTTCGTGAAATAACTGATACAGTGCGTGGCTATCATAAAAAAACAGAGCAGCAGGTTGCATTTGCTCGTCGCTTATTCCAATTAGAAGGTGCCATCGCAGCAGTAATGGAAAAGGCGCCAGATGATGCCCTTGTTGCATCACTTACTTCTTTAGCGGAAGGTGTACGAGATGAATTAACAGCAGAATCAAAGCGTATTTTAGATAATTGGCAAGCATTGAAAGAAGCTTATGCTGGGGATGAGTTTGTAACCAAAGTGCGCGATAAGGAAATTCGTACAATTTTAACGACAACGAGTCTTTCAGGCACAAAAATACCGAAAGTTGTACTGCCGAAGTTTGTGGACTACGGTGAAATTTTACGTTGGGTATATCGTGAAAATGTACCAGGAGAATTCCCTTATACAGCAGGTGTATTCCAGTTCAAGCGTGAAGGAGAAGATCCGAAACGACAATTTGCTGGCGAGGGTACGCCAGAACGTACAAATAAACGCTTCCACTATTTATCGAAAGATGATGATGCTAAACGTTTATCAACCGCGTTTGACTCGGTAACGCTCTATGGCGAGGATCCTGATTACCGTCCGGATATTTACGGTAAAGTTGGTGAATCAGGCGTCTCTATTTGTACGCTTGAGGATATGAAAAAGCTCTATGCAGGCTTTGACCTTTGTGCACCTTCAACCTCTGTATCTATGACAATTAATGGACCAGCGCCAATTATTTTGGCGATGTTTATGAATACAGCTATTGATCAACAAGTTCAATTACGAGAAAAAGAACTAGGAAGACCATTAACAGTTGAAGAATTTACAGAGACGCGTGAGAAAACATTGCAGGTTGTGCGTGGTACAGTACAAGCTGATATTTTAAAAGAAGACCAAGGGCAAAATACATGTATTTTCTCTACGGAATTTGCGCTTCGCATGATGGGCGATATTCAACAATATTTTATCGACAAAAAAGTGCGTAACTACTATTCTGTCTCTATTTCGGGCTATCATATTGCCGAAGCAGGAGCAAACCCAATTTCACAGCTCGCATTTACACTCGCAAACGGCTTTACGTATGTAGAATACTATTTAAGCCGAGGTATGAATATTGATGATTTTGCGCCAAATCTATCATTCTTCTTCTCAAACGGTTTAGATCCGGAGTATACGGTAATTGGCCGGGTAGCACGTCGCATTTGGGCAGTTGTAATGCGCGATAAATACGGTGCAAATGACCGTGCACAAAAGCTTAAATATCATATCCAAACTTCTGGGCGAAGTTTGCATGCTCAAGAAATTGATTTTAATGATATTCGGACAACATTACAGGCACTCATGGCATTGCAAGATAATTGTAACTCTTTGCATACAAATGCATATGATGAAGCCATTACTACGCCAACAGAGGAATCTGTACGACGGGCAATGGCGATACAAATGATTATTACAAAAGAACATGGCTTAGCGAAAAATGAAAACCCATTACAAGGTGCATTTATCGTAGAGGAATTGACGGATTTAGTAGAGGAAGCTGTGTTAGAAGAGTTTGACCGTATTAATGATCGTGGCGGGGTACTGGGTGCGATGGAAACCCAATATCAACGCGGTAAAATTCAAGAAGAATCCATGCATTATGAAATGTTAAAGCATTCAGGTGAATTACCAATCATCGGTGTTAACACATACTTAAACCCGAATCCGCCGACAGATGATGCGATTGACAATATGGAAATTGCTCGTGCGTCATCAGAAGAAAAAGAAACACAAATTCGTAATTTACAATTATTCTGGCAACAGCATGAGGGGGCAACAGAAGCAGCGATAGCCCGCTTACAAGAGGTTGCTGTAAACAATGGCAATATTTTCGAAGAGCTAATGGAAACTGTAAAAGTAGCGAGTCTAGGACAAATTACAAAGGCTTTATATGAAGTCGGTGGACAATTCCGTCGAAATATGTAAATCAAAAGATTACGAATTTGCTTATAGAGGAACGGTAATGCTAGTTTATCTGAAATACTGCTGATTTTTTAGTGTCTAGTCATACGATTAGGCACTTCTTTTTATTTTCGTTATAATAGAAATGTAAAAAAGAGGGGGGCGCAGTAGAGGATGAAATCAATTATTCACTACATTATTGTTTTAGCTTTAGTATTAGGAGTCATTTTCCTGTATAATAAGCAAGTTGGCGCTATTCCTTTACTTTTATTATCGATATATTTGTTTTTTCTAGGGATAAAAAAAATGTGTAATATAAAAAACAGTAATTGAAGGTAGCAAAGAGACTAAAACATTGTATATAATGGGTATTATGCTTATGGTATGGAAAGTTACTTTTGTGCGGTCTTTTTTAGCTGCGCTCCGAAAATAAAGCACTATTTAATTTTAAAACGTCCATTGTGATGAGAGGAAGGAAGTGCACGAATTGAATTTTCGTGAAATGACAAAGGAACAATTAGCGGAAGAATCGTTAATTAACTTAGCTTATGCAATTTTAACAGAAAAACGTGCTTCAGTGTCATTTAATGACCTGCTTACAATTATTAAAGAGCTTGTTGGCTACAGTGATGAAGAAATAAAATCACGCCTACTACAATTCTACACTGATATGAACGTAGATGGACGTTTCTTATTCAATCAAGAAACTGGTTGGGGCTTACGTGAATGGTTTAAAGTTGAACAAATCGAAGAAGAAACAGCTCCTTCTGTGAAAACACATAAGAAAAAATCTAAAGCCGCTCTTGATGATGAAGAGGATTTAGAAGAAGATTTAGAAGAAGATGATATTGACTTCGATGAAGACTATGAAGAGTTTGTTGAAGAAGAAATCGACGAGGAAAAAGAAGATATCGATTTTGATGAAGAAGATATAGAAGATATTGATGAAGAAATTGATGAAGATTTCATTGAAGATGATGAAGAATTTGAAGAAGAAGAAGAGGAAGAAGTGTAAGATAAACATGCTTTGAATTTTCTTACTTTTTTACGTGTAGTAAAAATTCTTGACTTCTATCACGGTTACGTTTAATCTTTTACTTGGGCTCCTTAAAAAAAGGAGAAAGACCGTGTATATAATACGCTCCCCCTGCAAACCTATGCAGGAGGGGCGTTTTTTTGTTTTTAACTTGCTTTTAGGAAGCGGAATAAAGTTAAAGGCTTTGGCAGATGGTGCAGTTTTAATAGCCGCTTTTTAAGCAGGTTTAAATAAATCTGGACGCATATGCCGCGTGTGTAATTGATCAATATTCAGTCAAGCACTCCCATACGTATAGATAAGGATAGCAAGCTGTATGTTGCGAACTATTCATTCTGTATAGTAAATCGATGACTGAGTATATGTTAGTGCTTCTAGTGAAGGAATAATTGAATTGCTCACAAGTGATCAAATGATCAATCACTTTACGATGAAGGACAATGTAGAAAAGGAAAGTAAAAAAGAGATAGAAACGATTACAGCTTCGAATTGACTGCATCTTATGTAGGCATTCTCGGCTTTTCTTATTTTAGGGATAGGAAAGCATAGATGTTTCTTATTCAGGTCCATAACAGTATTGAACGTTTACATTACCTTCCTGCAATTAGGCGAATCGGTAAACGTAAGTAACATTGGATGGACGCAATATACTTTTTTTACTAACAAGATCTAGAACAACATAAGGAGGAATTTTTCATGACAAAGTATATTTTTGTAACAGGTGGGGTAGTGTCATCACTTGGAAAAGGGATTGTTGCAGCATCTCTAGGACGTTTATTAAAAAACCGTGGGTTAGAAGTCACAATTCAAAAATTTGACCCATATATCAATATTGACCCAGGTACAATGAGTCCTTATCAACATGGTGAGGTATTTGTAACAGATGATGGTGCTGAGGCTGACTTAGACTTAGGTCACTATGAGCGCTTCATCGACATTAATCTAGGGAAACATTCAACTGTGACATCTGGTCGCGTTTATCAATCTGTTTTACAAAAAGAACGTCGTGGTGATTACAACGGTGGAACAGTCCAAGTAATTCCTCATATTACAAATGAAATTAAAGATCGTATCCAACGTGCTGGACGTGAAACAAACGCAGATGTTGTTATTACAGAGGTTGGGGGAACTGTAGGAGATATCGAATCACTACCATTCCTAGAAGCTATTCGTCAAATGAAAACAAATTTAGGCCATAACAATGTCATGTATGTGCACTGTACACTAATTCCTTACATTAAAGCTGCTGGTGAATTAAAAACAAAACCAACACAACATTCTGTTAAAGAATTACGTTCTTTAGGGATTCAACCAAATATTATCGTTGTGCGTACAGAACAAGAAGTGCCACAAGAAATGAAGGAAAAACTAGCACTATTCTGTGACGTTCAACCTCACGAAATTATTGAATCTCGTGATGCAGAACATTTATATGAAGTACCATTAAATCTTCATGCACAAGATTTCGATGATATCGTACTTGATCATTTCGGTATTGAAGCACCAGAGGCAGATATGGAAGAATGGCGTGACCTTGTGGCAAAAGTGAAGAGCCTACCAAATAAACGCAGAGTGGCATTAGTAGGTAAATATGTTGAGCTACAAGATGCTTATATTTCAGTAGTAGAAGCGTTAAAACATGCTGGTTATGCGTTTAACTCTGATATTGATATTGATTGGATTAATGCAGAGCATGTAAATACAGATAATGTTGTAACGTTACTTAAAGATGCAGATGCTATTTTAGTTCCTGGTGGCTTTGGTGATCGCGGTGTTGAGGGTAAAATTTTAGCTACGCAATATGCTCGTGAGAATAATGTACCATTCTTAGGAATTTGCTTAGGTATGCAATTAGCAACAATTGAATTTGCTCGTAACGTATTAGGCTTAAAAGGAGCACATTCTACAGAGCTTGATGCAGAAACACAATATCCTATTATCGATTTCCTACCAGATCAAAACGATAGCGTAGATATTGGTGGAACATTACGTTTAGGTTTATATCCATGTAAGTTAAAAGAAGGCTCAAAAGCAAGTGATGCTTATGGAAAAGAGCTTGTCTATGAACGTCACCGTCATCGTTATGAATTTAACAATGAATACCGTGAAGCAATGGAAGCAGAAGGTCTTGTATTCTCAGGAACAAGCCCGGATGGAAAATTAGTGGAAATTATTGAGCTGCCAGAAAACAATTTCTTCGTAGCATGCCAATTCCACCCAGAGTTCGTGTCACGTCCAAACCGTCCACAACCATTATTCCGTGATTTCATCGGTGCAACATTTAAATAATAGTAAAAAGGATGTCTCATAATAACGAGACATCCTTTTGTTTTTAGCGTTTAGTTTGCATATTAAAAAACGATTACAGTTCCTCATCCAAGCCAAGCATTTCATCATAAATTATTTTTACAGCTTCATAAATGAACAGTGCAGCAATTGCATGCGGTACAACAATGCGCTCACCTAAATCATTAGGCATTAAACCACCACGCATACGAGTGGAGATATATGTATACGCTAAATCGGCTAATGGATTTTCGTTATTGGCTATTTCACTCGCTACTGCTGCAAACGGTATAAATTGAGCATTCAATTTTTGTGCTAACGCTAATGCTTCTTGATCATGTGCACTACGTGTAAAAATACAAATGCGATCTGCTTCGCTAACGACTGTATCTTCGTTCCAAGGGAGGAGCTTAGAAAAACGCTCAACACCTTGAAGTGCATTTAATTCGACAACTTGCATTTCACCAAAGCAAGCAAAATAGACATTGCCTTCGCCTATCGCAGCTTGTGCAAGTAATCGTGCTGTTTCTTCAATAGCTTCTTCTTCATTTTGTGTTATTCTTTGTAATAATCCGCTCAACTGTGTTGTTAGAATTTTTGACATGATTCCACCTCAATCAATATTATATGGATGTGTGAAGCATAAAGCAAAAGAGTAGATAATTTATAATACTAGAAGGTATTAAGCTGTAAAAGGAGAATATTACATATATAGATCTTTTTGTGCAAGAATAATAATTCAAAAAGGGCGGAATGCAATGTGAAACGATTACTAATTGTTGATGATCAGCAGGGAATTCGTTTGCTATTAAATGAGGTATTAAAAAAAGAAGGTTACGTTACATATTTAGCAGCGAATGGCGCTGAGGCACTACGTTATGCAGAGGAAGAATCGATAGACTGTGTATTGCTAGACATGAAGATTCCTGGCATGGATGGCATAGAAATTTTAAAGCGTTTAAAAGAGAAATGGCCCGAATTACCTGTCTTTATGATGACAGCATACGGTGAATTAGATGTTGTTCAGGAGGCATTGGAATTAGGGGCAATACGATATTTTACGAAGCCGTTTGATATTTTTGAAGTACGTGACGAAGTAAATAAAACGTTAAAAACATAGTTACACAGGCAGTGGCAAACACCGCCTGTTTTTTTATACTTGTTGTAAAAATAATGCTACCTAACCGTTTTGCACTAGACTTTCATTCAAAATTATACGATGCTCAGACATAACTTTGGAATTTATAATTTAGATTTACTTTGTTTTGCAATAGAAAAAACTTTGCAGACTGCACAAGTTGATGGTAGCGAAGACGGTGACTCCTACGGGAACGCACAGAACGTAAGACGCGGGCATTCCGCGCGTAGCGAGGGTTGCGGCTTACAGTGCTGAGCGGAAAGCACCGCCGTAGCGGACAACAACGGCATAGCAAAAAAGTGTTAGATTGATGGCAGTCAATCTAACACTTTTTCTCTTATGTCCCAGCCTCTTATAGAAAAAAAGTGCCCCTGCCGCTACGTTGCACTTCGCTATCGGGGCAAAAATAGTAGCCCCTGAAATTTCTTTTCAGGGGCTTATAGAAAAAAAGTGCCCCTGCCGCTACGTTGCACTCCGCTATCGGGGCAAAAATATAAGCCCCTGAAATTTCTTTTCAGGGGCTTATAGAAAAAAAGGCCCCTGCCGCTACGTTGCACTTCGCTATCGGGGCAAAAATATAAGCCCCTGAAATTTCTTTTCAGGGGCTTATAGAAAAAAGGCCCCTGCCGCTACGTTGCACTTCGCTATCGGGGCAAAAATATAAGCCCCTGAAATTTCTTTTCAGAGGCTTATATTTTTGCTATGATTGAATAGCACAATTATGTATAAAGAATAGTCCTAAAAGGAGGATTTTTAGTATGGCGTTAGTATCTATGAAAGAGATGTTAATTAAAGCAAAGGCAGAAGGTTATGCAGTTGGTCAATTCAACATCAACAACCTTGAATGGACGCAAGCAATTTTACAAGCAGCAGAAGAAGAAAAATCACCGGTTATCCTTGGCGTATCTGAGGGCGCAGGTAAATATATGGGCGGATTTATTTCAGTTGTACACATGGTAAAAGGTTTAATGGAATCTTATGGTACGACAGTGCCAGTAGCTATTCATCTTGACCATGGTTCAAGCTTTGAAAAATGTAAAGAAGCGATTGATGCAGGATTTACTTCTGTTATGATTGATGCATCACATCATCCTTTCGAAGAAAATATTGCAATTACTTCAAAAGTAGTTGAATATGCACATGCGAAAGGCGTTTCTGTAGAAGCTGAGCTTGGAACAGTTGGCGGAGACGAGGATGGCGTAATTGGTGGTATTATGTACGCTGATCCAGAAGAGTGCCGTAAAATGGTTGAATTAACAGATATTGATTGCTTAGCACCAGCGCTTGGCTCTGTTCATGGTCCATACAAAGGCGAACCAAACTTAGGTTTCAAAGAAATGGAAGAAATCTCTAAATTAGCAGATCTTCCTTTAGTATTACATGGTGGTACAGGTATTCCAACAAAAGATATTCAACGTTCCATTTCATTAGGTACGGCTAAAATTAACGTGAATACTGAAAATCAAATCGCTGCGACAAAAGTGATTCGTGAAATTCTTGACAACGATAAAGTTGTTTACGATCCACGTAAATTCCTAGCACCAGCGCGTGAAGCAATTAAAACAATAGTTATCGGTAAAATCCGTGAATTTGGTAGTGCACAAAAAGCATAATTTTTGCTTCATATATGGTACAAAAGCATAGATGAATACACATAATAAGAGAAGTGTTGATGCTAGCAATCGACCTTCTCTTGTTTTTGAAATTATAACTTTTTTGAAAAAAATTAATAATATAAATAAATAGGGTTAGGGAGGAAATATTATGAAATTTTTTATTGATACAGCAAACTTTGATGAAATTAAAGAAGCACACGCATGGGGCATTTTATCAGGCGTGACAACAAACCCATCATTAGTGGCAAAAGAGGAGAACGTATCTTTTCATGATCGTCTACGTGAAATTGCCGAGCTTGTTGATGGCTCAGTAAGTGGAGAAGTTATTGCATTAGATGCTGAAGGTATGATTAAAGAAGGTCTAGAATTAGCGGCTATTGCACCGAATATTACAGTGAAATTACCAATGACACCCGCTGGTTTAGAAGCGTGTCGCTTCTTTGCAAACAAAGGCATTAAAACAAACGTAACACTAATTTTCAGTGCCAACCAAGCATTAATGGCTGCGCGTGCAGGTGCTACATATGTATCACCATTTATCGGCCGTTTAGATGATATTGGTCAAAACGGTGTTGAACTTATCGAAACCATTTCAGATATTTTCACAATCCATAATATTGAAACACAAATTATTGCTGCTTCTATTCGTCACCCGCAACATGTAACGGCAGCAGCTCTTGCTGGCGCACATATTTCAACAACTCCTTTCAAAGTGTTAAAACAACTTTTCCACCATCCATTAACGGAAAAAGGAATTGAAGGATTTTTAGCGGATTGGAATAAGCGAAAAGGTGAATAATAAGATTATAAAGTGAGTCAAATGCAAAAATTACTTTCCAATCATGAGGGAGAACGCGAAATGGATGTTTATAAAATTACAGGCGAAAATCGTCTAAAGGGTACAATTAAAGTTAGTGGTGCAAAAAATAGTGCAGTCGCCTTAATTCCAGCATCAATTTTGGCGAACTCTCCAGTGACAATTGGAGGGATTCCTGAAATTTCAGATGCTTGGACTTTAAAAGCCTTGTTAGAAGAGATTGGTGGAGAAGTACAATTTGAGGATGGCAAAATGATTATTGATCCATCCGATATGGTTGCACTGCCGTTGCCAAATGGTAATGTTAAAAAACTCCGCGCCTCTTATTATTTAATGGGTGCCATGCTTGGTCGCTTCAAAAAGGCTGTCATTGGTTTGCCTGGTGGCTGTTTCTTAGGGCCGCGTCCAATTGATCAACACATTAAAGGGTTTGAAGCCCTTGGCGCTAAAATTACTAACGAGCATGGTGCGATTTATTTACGTGCTGAAGAATTAATCGGCGCTAAAATTTATTTAGACGTCGCAAGTGTTGGCGCAACGATTAATATTATGCTTGCTGCGGTACGTGCAAAGGGACGTACGGTTATTGAAAATGCCGCAAAAGAACCTGAGATAATTGACGTAGCCACACTCCTTACGAATATGGGTGCCAATATTAAAGGTGCGGGTACAAGTGTTATTCGCATTGAAGGTGTTGAGGAACTGCATGGAACGGAACATACAATTATTCCAGACCGTATTGAAGCCGCTACATTTATGATAATGGCAGCAGCAGTTGGCGACGGTATTACGATAGATAATGTCATTCCATTGCATTTAGAGGCAATTACAGCAAAGCTTCGTGAAATGGGCGTCAAGATTGACATAGACGAGGAAAGTATTTTTGTTCCCAAAACAGACCTATCTACATTGCAAGCGGTTGACGTCAAAACGATAGTTTATCCTGGATTCCCTACGGATATTCAGCAACCACTTTCGGTGTTAATGACGCAAGCACTTGGCTCTTCAAAGATAACAGATACCATTTATACGGCTCGTTTTAAGCATATTGATGAACTGCGTCGTATGAATGCCAACGCACGTGTAGAAGGAAATACAGCGATAATTACTGGTCCAAGTAAATTACATGGCTCAAGTGTCACTGCGACAGACCTTCGCGCGGGTGCAGCATTAGTTTTAGCTGGCTTATTAGCTGAAGGTGAAACTGAAATTCATGATATCTATCATATTGAACGTGGCTATAGCTCACTTATTGAAAAATTACGTGACTTAGGCGCAGATATTCGACGTGAAACAATTATGGTTAGCGTTGCAGAGGCAAAGGAGTAATGTAAGGTAAAAGTTTTGAGCCAATTATGTTACAATAAAGGTAATTTGAATGTTTCGGTAAAATAAAACATGCCGATAACGGGAGGCAAAACAACAATGGAACGCAGTTTATCGATGGAAGTAGTACGAGTAACAGAGGCAGCAGCAATCGCATCCGGGAAATGGATGGGTCGCGGTTTGAAAATTGAGGCAGATGATGCAGCAACGACAGCAATGCGCTCAATGTTCGATACGATTCCAATGCATGCTACAGTAGTAATTGGGGAGGGCGAAATGGACGAAGCACCAATGCTTTATATTGGTGAGGAGCTTGGTCTTCGTAATGGCGGTCCCAAAGTAGATATAGCAGTCGATCCTTTAGAAGGTACAAATATAGTGGCAAAAGGTACAAATGGTGCTATGACAGTATTAGCAATTGCTGATAAGGGTAATCTATTAAATGCACCAGATATGTACATGGAGAAAATCGCTGTAGGACCAGAAGCGGCAGGAAAAGTTGATATTAACGCCTCTGTTACTTATAATTTATTACAAGTAGCAAAAGCAAAAAATAAAGATATTTCAGATGTTGTAGCTACTCTATTAGATCGCCCACGCCATCAAGCGATAGTAGATGAGATTCGTGAAGCGGGAGCTCGTATTAAATTTATTCAAGATGGAGATGTGGGAGCAGCGATTAACACTGCATTCGATGAAACAGGCATCGACATTATGTTTGGTATGGGCGGTGCACCTGAGGGTGTTATATCGGCTGTTGCATTAAAATGCCTTGGTGGAGACTTCCAAGCTAAATTAGTGCCAGAAGATGAAGAACAGTTAGAACGCTGTAAACAAATGGGCGTAGATGTAGATAAAGTTCTTTACTTAGATGATTTAGTAAAAGGTGACGATGCAATTTTTGCAGCAACAGCTGTTACAGATTGTGAGCTATTAAAAGGTGTGCAGTACAAAGGAGCTTATGCATTAACACATTCAGTTGTTATGCGAGCGAAGTCAGGTACTGTCCGTTTTGTAGAAGGTCGTCACGCTCTTGATAAAAAACCTAGCTATTAATAATATTTTCTTCTAAAATATACCTAGTGCAACTATTTGCACTAGGTACCTTCTTCTTCATTAAACCATCCCATAGTTTTACTTTAAAAACTTCTATGTTTACCCCAATACATGCATTATATTTTGAAAAAGACTGGAGTTGTGCATATGTCTACATTGACAATCGCTCAATTAGAAAACATGACGTTAAAAGAGCTTTACGCCCTCGCACGCCAATACAAAATTTCGTATTATAGCAAACTAACGAAAAAGGAATTAATTTTTGCTATTTTGAAAACGCGTTCAGAGCAAGAGGGTTATTTCTTTATGGAGGGGGTACTTGAGATTGTATCGCAAGAAGGCTTTGGCTTCCTTCGACCAATCAATTACTCACCGAGTAAAGAAGATATTTATATTTCTGCTTCTCAAATACGTCGTTTTGATCTTCGTAATGGGGATAAAGTGTCTGGTAAAGTGCGTCCCCCTAAAGAAAATGAACGTTACTATGGATTACTGCAGGTGGATGCTGTAAATGGAGAAGATCCTGAAGTAGCAAAAGAACGTGTTCATTTCCCAGCATTGACGCCGCTATATCCTGATCGCCAAATCAAGCTTGAAACTACACAGCGCAATCTATCGACTCGAATTATGGATTTAGTAGCGCCAGTAGGATTTGGTCAACGTGGATTAATCGTTGCGCCACCAAAGGCTGGTAAAACATCATTATTAAAAGAAATTGCTAACGCTATTACAACAAACCATCCAGAGGCAGAGTTAATCGTATTACTTATTGATGAACGTCCTGAGGAGGTAACGGATATTGAGCGTTCTGTAAATGCGGATGTCGTAAGTTCTACTTTCGATGAAGTTCCGGAAAATCATGTGAAGGTAGCGGAAATCGTGTTAGAACGAGCACGTCGCTTAGTAGAGCATAAACGTGACGTAATTATTTTAATGGACTCCATTACACGTCTTGCTCGTGCATATAACTTAGTTATTCCACCAAGTGGTCGTACGCTGTCAGGTGGTATCGATCCTGCGGCCTTCCATAGACCAAAACGATTCTTCGGTTCTGCACGTAATATTGAAGAAGGTGGTAGCTTAACAATTTTAGCTACAGCTTTAGTAGATACAGGTTCACGTATGGACGAAGTTATTTATGAAGAGTTTAAAGGGACGGGTAACTTAGAGTTGCACTTAGATCGTCAATTAGCAGAGCGTCGTATTTTCCCAGCGCTTGATATTCGTCGTTCAGGTACACGTAAGGAAGAATTGCTTCTTGAGCCAGAACAACTTGAAAAACTATGGGCAATCCGAAAAACATTTTCAGATGCGCCAGACTTCGCAGAGCGTTTCTTGAAAAAGCTACGCACAACAAAATCAAACGAAGAATTTTTCGAAAAGTTAAATGAAGATATGAAAAAAGCCACTAAAGGTAAAGGCCTACTTTAAGGTGCCAGTCACTCAAACAATTCTCAAACAATTTATCTACACTCGGAAACACCAGTAACGAATTGTCGTTACTGGTGTTTTTTTACGGCTTCAATAATAGTATAGCTAAATTGATAATCATTATCAATGAGTGTTTGAAAAGAACGTATTGCTTTTGGCTACGAAGTGAATACTACTTGAAGTAGAGCCTTTAAAAGAGCATAGCACATTATTTTATTGCACCCTAGTAAGATAAGATTAATTGCGGGTGCATGTACAGATGGATTTTGGCGTTAAATAGTGCCAAACTATTTCGCGAAGTTCGTGAATAGTTTTCAATATTTTTTGCTTGAAAACAATAAAATAACTATGTTATACTTCAAAAGTATGCAACGTGTACATATGTAGCCGACATATTCGGGCTATGTAAGGTACAGTTCGAATTACTCTGTTCCAGATGGTTCAGGGCGAGAGGAGAAAACGAATATGAAACAAGGAATTCATCCAGACTACAAAGAAGCAACAGTAACTTGCTCTTGTGGTAACACTTTCAAAACTGGTTCAGTAAAAGAAAACATCGTTGTCGAGTTCTGCAACGAATGTCACCCATTCTATACTGGCCGTCAAAAATTCGCGTCTGCTGATGGTCGCGTGGATCGTTTCAACAAAAAATACGGTCTTAAAAACTAATGTTAGTTTAATACCTGCCAAGCATGTGCTTGGCAGGTATTTTTTTCAGTATTTAAATAGTGCAAGCAATCATTGCGTTTTGGCGTATAGGGTTTCTTTCGCAACGTTGCGCGCGTTTAATATATAACAACAGTAGACCGGATTTTGAAATTTTTAAGCCGACCCATAGCTATAATCGTTCGGGCTTAAAGCTAATTGCTAAAATAATTCCTTTCAAAATCCAATGACAACAGGGAGGGAGAAAATACAATGGCACAGCTATACTAT
Source organism: Lysinibacillus sp. FSL K6-3209 (assembly GCF_037976175.1). NCBI lineage: Bacteria > Bacillati > Bacillota > Bacilli > Caryophanales > Bacillaceae > Lysinibacillus > Lysinibacillus sp. FSL K6-3209. Next base: position 578,736 of record NZ_CP150264.1, read on the forward strand.
AAACATGGCGCGATGAATAGTGGCAAATCAATAGAAATCTTAAAAGTTGCCCATAACTATGAAGAGCAGCAAAAGCCTGTCATGATATTTACGTCAGGTCTTGATACACGTGATGAGGTTGGATTTGTTTCAAGTCGAGTAGGCTTAAGACAAGAGGCTATTCCGATTTATGAGGACACGAATATTTTTGAACTTGTAAAAAATAATGAAGTAAAGCCATACTGCGTGCTTGTAGATGAAGTGCAATTTTTAAAAAAGGCACATGTACTACAATTAGCGAATATTGTGGATGAACTAGACATTCCAGTCATGGGCTTTGGCCTAAAGAATGATTTCCAAAATGAATTATTTGAGGGTAGTCAGTATATGCTTACATATGCAGATAAAATTGAAGAAATGAAAACGATTTGCTGGTTCTGCCATAAAAAGGCAACGATGAATTTACGTGTCGATGATAATGGTAAACCTGTGTATACAGGCGACCAAATAAAAATCGGAGGTAACGATTCTTACTATCCTGTTTGTCGAAAGTGTCACGCACATCCACCGCTTTAAAGTTGTGTTAACATGGAAGTGTACTATTGTTAATTTTATCGAAGGGCTATCATGATTTTAAGCAATCCACCGAATAATTGTAGCATACACGTGAAATTTTCCTTATACTAAGTAAGGGAAATATGCCGTGCATATAATTACGCCTAAAGTAATCCGTAGCCGGAATAATTAACAAATAGAGGAAAATAGTGTTCGTCTCATTCATTGTAAAGAGAGGCGGACTTCTACTTGAATATAGATAAATGAACTAAATAGAGGTGAAGCCCATGTTTGATAGACTACAAGCAGTAGAGGATCGTTATGAAAGGCTAAATGAGCTTTTAAGTGATCCTGATATTGTAAACGACAGTAAAAAATTACGTGAATATTCTAAGGAACAATCGGATATTCAAGAGACAGTGGATGCTTATCGTGAATATAAAAGTGTCAAAGATCAACTAGTTGATACACGAGAAATGTTAGAGAATGAAAAAGATCCGGATATGCACGAGATGGTAAAAGAAGAATTCAACTCATTAAAAGAGCAGCAAGAAGAGTTGGAAGAACGACTACGTGTTTTATTAATTCCGAAAGACCCGAATGACAATAAAAACGTTATTATGGAGATTCGTGGTGCAGCCGGCGGTGATGAGGCAAATATTTTCGCAGGTGACTTATTCCGTATGTATTCTCGCTATGCTGAAACACAAGGCTGGAAAATCGACATTATGGAAGCAACACCAAACCCAATGGGCGGCTACAAAGAAGTAATCTTTATGATTAATGGGCAAGGCGCATATTCTAAATTTAAATTTGAAAATGGTGCACACCGTGTACAACGTGTACCAGCAACAGAATCACAAGGACGTATTCATACATCAACAGCGACAGTGGCTTGCTTACCGGAAGTTGAAGAGGTAGATGTAGAAATTCACGAAAAAGATATCCGTGTCGATACATTTGCATCTTCAGGCGCAGGTGGGCAATCGGTAAATACAACGATGTCAGCTGTTCGTATGACCCATTTACCAACGGGTGTTGTTGTATCAATGCAGGATGAACGTTCACAAATTAAAAACCGTGAAAAAGCGATGAAAATTCTTCGTGCACGTGTAGCAGATATGTATTTACAAGAAGCACAAAAAGAAATTGATGCAACACGTAAGTCAGCAGTAGGTTCGGGAGACCGTTCAGAGCGTATCCGCACATACAATTATCCACAAAACCGTGTCACAGATCATCGTATTGGCTTAACAATTCAAAAGCTAGATCAAATCGTTGAGGGTAGACTAGACGAAATTATTGATGCGCTGATCTTAGAAGAGCAAGCATCAAAGTTAGAGCGACTTAATGATGACCTATAAAAATGTAATGGAGGCCCTTGATTGGGCTTCTTCTTTTTTAGTGGATAATGGACGCGAAGAAACTGCTGCTCGTATTGTCATGCAGCATATACTCGGCACAACGTATTCGGGTGTGATGTTACACTTGCAAGACACCTTAACCTTTGAGCAAAGTGAACGGTTTGAAAAATTGATTGAAGAGCATGCAAGCGGCAGACCTGTGCAGTATTGTATTGGTAGCGAAGAATTTTATGGACGTACATTTATAGTAGATGAGTCGGTGCTTATTCCGAGACCAGAAACCGAAGAATTAGTGCTGGCAACAACCAATCGAATTGGTCAATTATTTGATAACAAAACGCTAAAGCTAGCAGATATCGGAACAGGTAGCGGAGCTATTGCCATTTCTATGAAGCTAGAATGTCCAGAATTAACAGTCGTAGCAACTGATTTATCTGTTGCGGCATTAGCTACTGCCAAAAAAAATGCACAATTATTAGCTGCGGATATTGATTTCCGTCTAGGCGATTTAACAGCACCTTTAGTTGGGGAAAAGTTTGATATTGTGTTATCGAATCCTCCATATATCGCCTTTGAAGAAGCAAAGGATATGTCTAGCATTGTGTTGGAGCATGAGCCACATAGCGCTCTTTTTGCAGAAGAGGACGGGCTTGTGTTGTATCGAAAACTAGCACAACAGCTTCCTGTCCTAATGAACAAACCAGCTTTAATTGGACTGGAAATTGGTTATACACAGGGAGAGCAAGTAGCGCAATTTTTTAAAGAAAGTTTTCCACAGGCTAGTATTACAGTGGAAAAAGATATTAATGGAAAACCTCGTATGGTTTTTTGTGAAATTCATGTATAAAGATCATCCTTCTTGACCACAATGTTGAGCAAGGAGGGGTTTTTATGTTAAACGAATACAAGATTGTTAGATTTCCAAAACAAAATATTTTACTAGCCTTTGCGAGACTAGTAATCATGGCAATAGCTTTACAACTATGTATTTTATATATTCCATCGTTAATAGGTTCTGCACAGGAAGCTATGAATCATCAACAAGAAAATGATTTTCGTATAAGAGTTATCGCAAATAGCAATACAACGAATGATCAACTAGAAAAAGAGCAACTTGTAAAAGATTTAAAGCCTTATTTATTACAAGTGGGTGCTACTACAGATGTGGATAATGACAGCATTGCGACATTAAAAAAGAATATTGAAGCACAATTAAAAGAAAATTATCCACAATTGCATACACAAGTTGTACTTGGGGATAACTTATTTCCACCGAAAAGGCAGGAAGCAATGTTTTACCCGCAAAATATGTATCATTCGATTGTCGTGAAAATTGGCGATGCGCGTGGCGATAACTGGTGGTGTAGCATTTTTCCATCTATTTGTGAACCTGAAAAAGAGGAAAAAAAGGAAGAAAAGAAAGAAGAAAAAGAACAAGTGACATTTTTTATTTGGGAATGGATTAAAGGGATTTTTGAGTAATTGTGCACAAATTCAGATAACTTATACACAATTATGGATAAGTTATAAACAAAATGTGGATAATTCAGAAAAAAACAACGATTGAAAGAAGGTTTTTCATATGGAAACCGTTTGCAAGATTGTGGACAGTAATGTGAATAGTCAAATAACTTATGCACAAGCTGTGGATATCTTAAATGCAGGAGAAGTTGTGGCATTTCCAACAGAAACGGTTTACGGTTTAGGGGCAGTGGCTACAAATGATGAAGCAGTCAAAAAGATTTTTAAGGCAAAAGGTCGACCATCCGATAACCCGCTTATAGTCCATATAGGAACGAAAGAGGAAGTTCACCTTTATATAGAACATATTTCTGAACTTGCAAAAAAATGTATGGATGTATTTTGGCCAGGGCCTCTGACACTTGTGATGCCAGTAAAACCAAATGTGCTAGCAGAAAGTGTGACAGCTGGCTTAAAAACAGTCGGCATTCGTATGCCGGATCATCCCGTTGCGTTAGCATTACTACAGCAAATACAAAAACCGCTAGCTGCACCAAGTGCGAATCGAAGCGGGAAACCAAGCCCAACAGAGGCGATACATGTAAAAGACGATTTAGAAGGGTACATACCGTATATTGTAGATGGTGGTCCAACAGGCATTGGCTTTGAATCAACCGTACTTGATGTTACGCATGAACCACCCGTTATATTACGTCCAGGTGGCATTACAAGGGAAATGTTAGAGTCCGTAATCGGTCCAGTTATTCAACCGTCCAAAATAGAACAGACAATGGAAGAAACACCGAAAGCGCCAGGTATGAAGTATACACATTATGCGCCTAATGCACCTGTCTACTTAATCGACTGTGATGACCAAAAAGTGCAACAAGCAATACAACAACTTCAAGCACAGCAGCATAAAGTAGCACTTCTAGCACCTGCAAGCTTTGAGCATATTCCAACCGATTTTTATTTTTCAATCGGTCAAACAGGTAGCAAAGAAGAAATGGGTGCGTCCTTATACCATGCGTTGCGTGCTTGCGATAAAACAGACGCTACCATTATATTAGTAACGGCAACCTCCACAGAAGGTGTAGGCGCCGCCATTATGAACAGACTAGAAAAAGCCGCGGGTGGTAAATGGTATACACGTTAACATTGGAATGCATTGAGACTTTACTGGCAATTGGTGAAGGTTTGGTGGCGTTTCGCCAGATTTTCATAGCGATACGAGAGAATTTACCAGCGATATCCACAAGTTCCCCCGTAATATGAAAGCATCAAGGAAGTTTGTTCTTGATGCTTTTTTTGCTATTGACATTATTGATAATACTGTATTTTCGAGCATAAAATGATAAAATATTAGATAGCGAAGGAGTGCATTCTTGCAGGGAATTCTTGCAGGTATTTTAACGTCTGTAGATGTCATCGGGTTATTTGTATTAATTCCAAATGTTAGATATCGCTTATTTTTAGCAGTGTGGACAGCCACGTTACATATGCTTTTTCCACTGCTCGGCTTTGAATTAGGGAGCTACTTAATGCGTTTTTTGTTAGAATGGGGGCAATGGATTTCAAGTATTTTATTATTTAGTATTGGCCTCCATTTACTGTTGTCTTCTCACAAAAATGAGAAAATAACCATTTCACCAGTTTTATTAGCTGTGACTGCTAGCCTAGATACCTTTTCAGTGAGTGTTTCTTTTGGTATGCTTAACTTAGAAAAGACAATTTTCATAATTAGTGCCGGATTGAGTGCTTTTATTTGTTCGTATGGGTCTTTAGTTTTAGCACGCAGGAGTCAGGTTTTTTTTGGAAATAAAATTCAAATAATTGCAGGCATTATTTTTATCGTTATGAGTATACTCGCAATTAAAAAATAAATAAGGAAGGTGATAAGTGTGAATATATTATTTGTATGTACTGGGAATACTTGTCGCAGTCCGATGGCAGAGGCCATTTTAAAACAGAAACAACTCGCCGACGTTAATGTTCGTTCAGCTGGAATTTATGCAATGCCGAACGCAGAAATGTCTGCACATGCACAGCAAGTTTTACATGAGGCGAATATAGCGCATCAACATTTAGCTACACAACTATCTGTAGAAGAAGTGGGGTGGGCCGATCTCGTTTTAACGATGACCACAGCACATAAAGATACCATAATTGCTAACTATCCACATACGGAAGAAAAAGTTTTTACATTGAAAGAATATACGAGTGAAGGAAGCTATGAAAATGTGGTAGATCCTTACGGTGGGAATAAAGCAATTTATGAGGAAACTTTTGCAGAATTACAGGAATTAGTTGAACGATTAGTAAAAATACTTGAGAAGAATTGAGGGGCACTATGAAAAAACAGTTTGGCTTACGACTTAAACTAGTATTATTTGTAAGTATACTTGCACTAATCACATATAGTATAAGCTTTATCTTCATTGAATTTATACAACCTACTGTTTTCCCAGATACCAATCGTAAGCTATTTGAAGTGATTACTTATTTATTAGGGATTACTTGGTCAGGTATTTTAGCTGCAATTTTCAGCGTTATTTTAATCAAGCCATTACAACAGCTTGAATATTCTGCTACACGTGTTGCAGAAGGTAAAATTGGACAGGATGTAGTGATGCCGAAAACAAATGATGAGATTCGTTCAGTGGCTATAGCATTCCAACAAATGGTGTTAAATTTACGACATATGGTAGAAAGCATCGATCAAAACTTCCAACAAACAAATCAATCCATTATTAAGCTATCCGATGAAACAGCTGTTGCGACAAAGAAAGCGGACGGTATTGCGGTGACGGTGAGACATATTTCGGAAGGAGCCGAAGCGTCAGCTACAGCAGTACAAGATACCGCAGAAGCAATTGAAGATGTGCGAGCATTAGCAACTGAAGTGAATACGAGAGCTGAACAGTCTGCAACGCAATCGAAAGAGATTTTACATAATTTAACTAATACAACAAAAGCGATTGAAACGTTAGTCAACAGCATTCAACAAATCGCAGCCGGTAACAACGAAGCGTTAGAAAGTATTCGTACATTAGAAGACAATGCGGGACAAGTTGAACGTATTATTAGTTTAGTAGGCGATATTGCTGCGCAAACTAATTTACTAGCATTAAATGCTTCCATCGAAGCTGCTCGTGCAGGAGAACATGGGAAAGGCTTTGCAATTGTAGCAGAAGAGGTGCGTGGTTTAGCAGATGAAAGCGCAAAAGCAGTACAAGGCATTACGTCGCTAATCCAATCCATGCAACAAAATGTTGAGATTGTCGTGAAGCAAATGAATCAACAGGTAGCATTTGCAACAAAAGAAGCAGCACGCGTATCAGAGACAACGACAGCTGTTGAAGGAATGTCCTCTAGTGTGCATGAAATGGCAAACGCAATTGTCGAGATTTCGTCATTAATAGAAAAACAAATGCACAATATCGAAACAACTGCTCGACAATCACAAGAAGTAGCAGCGATTGCACAAGAAACATCAGCAGGTGCACAGGAAGTTAGCAGTGCAACAGAAGAGCAAGCTTATGCAATCGAGCAGGTTGAACAACTTGCACAAGATTTAAAAAAGCAATCCGAAGCGCTTCATAAAATGATCCAACAATTTGATAGACAAGCATAGAAAGTTAGACTGTGGACAAGCTTAAAAAGCATGCCCACAGTTTTTTATTTTTAGCTGGCATGGACGATAATGGGAGCCTTTGGAAAAAATATCGAAATAGTATGTCCACTGTAATAGAAAAAGCAGAAAAACTTCAGTAGAGGGAATATTATAACAAAAGACCATTATCCGAATTTATTAACAGGATATTCACATTATCCACAAAAAAAAGACTAAAAAATGAACGTTTTTTAATCTATTTACAAGAAACGTTCGTCTTTTAGGAGAAATCAGCATAAAAATGCAACAAAAATCATGTTATTCTAGGGAGAGAAGTGGTAAACTAATGTTGACTATATTTCGAAATGAGGGAACCCAGTGAGAATAGCAATTTCTTCTGATCACGGAGGCAATAATTTACGTCGTGAGATTATGCAACTGTTAGATGAGCTAAATATTAGCTACGAAGATTTTGGTCCACAATCTGCGGATTCAGTAGACTATCCTGATTATGCAAAGCCAGTTTCTGAAGGTGTTGCTAGCGGGGAATTTGATAAAGGCATTTTAATTTGTGGAACAGGGATTGGCATGTCCATCGCTGCGAACAAAGTAAAAGGTATTCGTTGTGCTTTAGTACACGATGTATTTAGTGCAAAGGCAACTCGTTGCCATAATGATTCAAATATTTTAGCAATGGGTGAGCGCGTAATTGGTCCTGGCCTTGCACGTGAAATCGCCAAAACATGGCTTGAAACAGATTTTGAAGGCGGTCGTCATACACGCCGCGTAGAAAAAATCGCTGAATTAGAACAATAAACAATGCGCTTTTTCAGCCGTTAACACAATTGTGTATAGGCAGTGGCAGCATGTGCTGTCACTTTACCCTATGCAATGGTACGGCTTAGCGTAAGGAAAAGACATCAATAAAAGGGGCTGAGCTTAATGGTTGTGCAACAAATACAAACGCAATTGACTCAGTTACTCAGTGATTTCGAAGAGCAAGTAGTGTTGCGACCAAAGACTATTTTTGTCGTAGGCTGCTCTACGTCTGAAGTGATTGGTCAGAAAATTGGCACAGCGGGTGCGCTGGAAACAGCACAAGCGATTTTTGAGCCGTTGCAAGCATTTGCAAAAAAACATCAGCTATATCTAGCGTTCCAAGGCTGTGAGCATATTAATCGTGCAATCACGATGGAAGCTTCAGTTGCAGAACAGTTTGGCTATGAACCAGTAGCAGTCATACCTGTTCGTACTGCAGGTGGGTCAATGTCAGCTTACGCGTATACAAAATTGGAAAACCCAGTTGTTGTAGAGGCGATACGTGCACATGCAGGTATTGACATAGGACAAACGTTAATTGGTATGCATTTAAAGGAAGTAGCTGTTCCGGTTCGTACATCCGTGCGAACAGTAGGGGAAGCAATTGTCACAGTAGCAACAACACGTCCAAAACTAATTGGTGGCGAACGTGCTGTATATAAATAACACAACTTCTGTTGTCAGAGGTACAGGTAAATAACGATAATACTTAGGAGGCTTTTTCAAAGATGGCATACGAAAAATTAGCAGTACAAGACAAAGCAGTATTAGATGGGATTTTAGCAGAGAAAAAACGTCAACAAGCGAATATCGAGTTAATCGCATCTGAAAACTTTGTATCTGAAGCAGTAATGGAAGCACAAGGTTCAGTTCTTACTAACAAATATGCTGAAGGTTATCCGGGAAAACGTTACTATGGTGGCTGTGAGCATGTAGACGTAGTTGAAGATATTGCACGTGACCGTGTGAAAGAAATCTTCGGTGCAGAATATGCTAACGTACAACCACACTCTGGTGCACAAGCGAATATGGCTGTATACCATACAATTTTAGAACCAGGCGATACAGTATTAGGGATGAACCTATCTCATGGCGGTCACTTAACACATGGATCTCCTGTAAACTTCTCAGGTATTCTTTACAATTTCGTTGAATACGGTGTAACAGAAGATACACATGTAATTGACTACGAAGATGTTCGTCAAAAAGCATTAGCACATAAACCAAAACTAATTGTAGCAGGTGCATCTGCATATCCACGCGAAATTGATTTCGCTAAATTCCGTGAAATTGCCGATGAAGTAGGAGCTTACTTTATGGTTGATATGGCGCACATCGCAGGTCTTGTAGCTGCTGGAGAGCACCAATCACCAGTTCCTTACGCTGATTTTGTTACATCGACTACACACAAAACATTACGTGGCCCACGTGGTGGTTTAATTCTTGCATCAAAAGAATGGGAGCAAAAATTAAATAAATCTGTATTCCCAGGTATCCAAGGTGGACCATTAATGCACGTAATCGCTGCGAAAGCAGTAGCATTTGGCGAAGCTTTACAACCTGAGTTCAAAGAATATGCAAAACAAATTAAAGCAAATGCACACGCTTTAGCAGACGTGCTAATCGCTGAAGGTGTAGAAATCGTTTCGGGTGGTACAGATAATCACTTATTACTATTAAACGTAAAATCTCTTGGCTTAACTGGTAAAGTAGCAGAGCACGCACTAGATGAAGTAGGCATTACAACAAACAAAAACACAATCCCTTACGATACTGAATCTCCATTTGTTACTTCTGGTATCCGTATTGGTACACCTGCTGTGACATCTCGCGGCTTTAAAGAAGAAGATATGAAAGAAGTCGGCGCTATCATTGCAGCTGTACTTAAAAACCCTGAAGATGAAGCAGTGAAAGCTGAAGCGAAAGAGCGCGTAAAAGCTTTAACTGACAAACATCCTTTATACGCATAATCATTACTGCTAAAAAGCAAGGCTGTGACTAAAGTGTTAAGTTCACTTTAGCCATGGCCTTTTTGTTTAGATAAGCACTACATTCTTAACTTTTTAGCTACCAAAAAAATAAAATAATCTTATTTTTGGATTTTTTTACATAAATATAGATTGAAAGAGTATATTATATTCATTAAGGACAACCAATGTCCTGAAAAGGATAATATTTTTTATAAAAGTGACAATTTATTGAATTTTTATGTACAATATAAATGAAGTTATAGTGGATGGATAGAGACGGGAGGGGTTGGATGGTTACTAAATCTATGGATATACAAAATAGTATATTATTAACGACAATTCGTAACTTAGGTGAACAATCAAAAGAAAGCTACGTTATTTTAGATGCGAAAACAAATTGTATACTAGAATGCAACGAATCTTTTTGCATGCTAATAAATGCAAGTCATACAGAGATTCTCAAAAAAGATTATTTTGAGATGCTTTCGAATCAGTTACAAACGACAACAGTTGAAATGATAAAAGAGAAAATACATAGTGGAGCAATGGTGACAGCAAAGTTGCATCACCATCGCTTTGAAAAGCCGCCATTTTGGGCCGAGATGCAGACCCTTCCTTTTCAAAGTCATAATAATGAAACTTTATTTGTGTTAGTAATTGTGAAGGATATAACGTATTATCATACAGAAGATTTTATAATGAAATTAGAGAGAGCCGTCTACGAAGCGATAGAAAAAGACGAGCCATTTTATAAAAAAATGGACACTATTTGTAGTGGCATAGATGAATTTTTTATTCCATTTGTATTTAGTACAATACTTATTAAAACAGAATCCAATCAACTTCAAGTGTTTACTTCTAATAGGACGCGTGACCATGTGCCACAATTGTGCGAGATGAACGACTTTTATAGACAGGTGATGCAACAGGGTTCAACGATAATTACAAATAACTTAGAAGATATTGCTATTCCAATAGAGTTTAAAAGTTTTGCTAATACAACAAATAAACACATTGGATGGTTTGTCCCTATTCGTAATCAGAAGCAACAAGCGATTGGCTTGTTTATGATATTTTCGCAATATTCAAGCGAAAGTGCATTATTTAATAAGTTGTTTGAAAAAATAGGTGCACTTGTTGCATTAGCGTTTACGTATGCAAAAACACAAAGAAGGCTATGGGATTTAGCATATAAGGATATTACAACGGGTTTGCCTAATCGGCATAGCTTTTTAAATAAAATTGAACAGGAAGAACAACGAGGGCATATTGGCTTTATCAAAATAATACAACCTAGTGAATTCCACCAAGTCGTTGAATTATACGGTCGAGAAGCGGGCGACGAGTTATTAAGGCAAGTTGCTCGACGACTCCAAGAACATAAAACCGAGATTAATGAATATATTGCTCGATTTACAAGTTCAAGTCTTATTATTTCACAAGTAACACATAAAGAAGAATTTAGTGACTATGAACAGCGTATCAAAGAATTAACACGCCAGCCCTTTATAATAAATGGTAAGCACATTTATATTACGTTAAAAACCGGAATTTCTTACTTTGATAAAGAGATAAAAATTGCTGATGCCATCAGATTTGCTGACAATGCACTATCTTATGCAGCTAACAAACCGGGCACACATATGGAAATATTCACAAAGGAACGCAACGATTTATTAGAGCAACAAATGACGGTTCTAAATCATTTATCACAAGCACTTAAAAATAAAGAAATTTCTGTAAATCTACAACCAAAAGTAGATTTACGAACAGGTGAAATTCAAAGTATAGAAGCTTTAGCTCGTTGGCATTCACCTATTCTCGGCTTTGTGTCACCGGCTATGTTTATACCAGTTGCCGAAAATGCAGGTAAGGTTCGTGAAATTGATAGTCAAATATTAGAGATAGTTCTTGCATGGCTAGCAGAGCGGCAACAATTAGGGAAGAAGCTGGTGAAGGTTGCAGTCAATATATCACCAGATCATTTTTACTATCCTCATTTTGTAAGGGATATCCGCCAGCTCGTTGAAAAATATAACATTGATCCAAGCAATATAATTTTAGAGGTAACTGAAAATATAGGTTTAGTCGATTTCCAAACAGCATTCACCATTATCCAAGAATTAAAAAGCTATGGCTTTCAAACATCGGTGGATGATTTCGGGACAGGCTTTTCCTCGCTTAGCTATTTGCAACGATTACCGTTCACAGAGTTAAAAATCGATCGCAGTTTTATTAATGACATAAAAGATGCGGCAACATTAGCCATTGTACGTTCCATTATTCAGCTAGCTTTAAATTTAGGGATGACATCTGTTGCGGAAGGAATAGAAAATGAGGAACAGGTTGAGATTTTACGAGCGCTCGGTTGTACAGTTGGACAAGGCTACTTCTATTATAAACCAATGTCAATTGAACAACTTGATACGATACTTGATGTATAATTAGCTTGTATATGTAGCAAACACTCTAGAAAAGGGCATATCTCGAATTTAATTTTGAGACAGTTGATATTTTCTGTTATACTAGTTGAGATAAAAATCAATCCGAACGGTTAGGAGAGAACCCCTTTGAGCAAAGTATACGTATTTGATCATCCACTAATCCAACACAAGTTAACTTATATTCGTGATAAAAATACAGGAACTAAAGAATTTCGTGAGCTAGTTGATGAAGTAGCAACATTAATGGCATTCGAAATTACGCGAGATATGCCTGTAGAAGAAATTGAAATTGAAACACCTGTAACCATTGCAAAAACAAAAGTTCTTTCTGGGAAAAAACTTGCGATCGTACCGATTTTACGCGCAGGAATCGGCATGGTAGACGGTGTATTAAAACTTATTCCAGCTGCTAAAGTTGGTCATATCGGTCTTTATCGTGACCCAGAAACATTAAAACCTGTTGAGTACTATGCAAAATTACCAGCAGATGTTGAAGAACGTGACTTCATTATTGTAGACCCAATGCTTGCTACAGGCGGTTCAGCAGTGGAAGCTATCAACTCACTGAAAAAACGCGGTGCGAAAAGCATTAAATTTATGTGTTTAATTGCTGCGCCTGAAGGTGTAAAAGTGATTCAAGACGAACATCCTGATGTGGATATCTACATTGCAGCACTTGACGAAAAGTTAAATGACCATGGCTATATTGTTCCTGGTTTAGGTGATGCTGGAGACCGTTTATTCGGTACAAAATAATATATTGCGCGTATTGCTTACGAAGTAATATCGTTTTTTAAACAGCAACTTTATAGCACTTGAAAGCGTCCTTCAATATTGAAGGACGTTTCATAGTATGTTTGGGCAATTTGCCACCCGAACTTGGCACATCAAGGTGAAGAAGGGGCATTGCTTTTAAACGTACAATATAACCAAAGGACGGTGCAAATCGTTTTGACGAAAAAATGGAAAGTGATGACGATTTTCGGTACAAGACCAGAGGCGATTAAAATGGCCCCGCTTGTATTGGAATTACAAAAGCATCCCGAGCAAGTGGAATCAATTGTGACTGTAACAGCACAACATCGCCAAATGCTTGACCAAGTATTAGAAACATTTAAGATCACGCCAGACTACGATTTAAATATTATGAAGGATCGTCAAACACTGATTGATGTGACAACAAATGCTTTACAAGGCTTAGATAAAGTTATGAAAGAAGCGCAACCTGATATTGTCTTAGTGCATGGCGATACGGCTACAACATTTATCGCAAGTTTAGCAGCATTTTATAATCAAATTGCCATTGGTCATGTTGAAGCGGGTTTACGTACATGGAATAAATATTCACCTTATCCAGAGGAAATGAATCGTCAGTTGACAGGTGTCATGGCCGATTTACACTTCGCGCCAACTGAAGTATCGAAGAAAAACCTATTGGACGAAAATAAAAATCCAAATACGATTTATGTAACGGGCAATACAGCTATCGATGCATTAGCTACAACGGTGAGTGAACATTATACACATCCAGTGTTAGAGAAAATAGCAAATGACCGCATGATTTTATTAACAGCACATCGTCGTGAGAATCTAGGCGAACCAATGCGCCATATGTTCCGAGCAATTACTCGACTGCTGGCGGAGCATGAGGATGTTCAGGTTGTTTATCCGGTGCATATGAATCCAGCTGTTCGAGAAATTGCCAACGAAATATTAGGTGATAATAAACGTGTGCATTTAATTGAACCGCTTGAAGTGTTTGATTTCCATAACTTCGCTGCCAATTCGTATATGATTTTAACGGATTCTGGCGGTGTACAAGAGGAAGCACCATCATTAGGCAAGCCAGTTCTAGTGCTACGTGATACAACAGAGCGTCCAGAAGGTATTGCTGCGGGAACTTTGAAACTAGCAGGTACGGAAGAGGAAATGATTTATTCTCTAGCAAAAGAATTACTAGAGGATAAAGAAGCATACGAAGCTATGGCAAAAGCCTCTAATCCTTATGGAGATGGGCATGCTTCGCAGCGAATTGTGAAAGCGCTCTTAGATTTTTTGCAAAAAAGCAAGTAATACACCATTCTGAATTCGAAAAATGAGTAAATAGAACTAATGGTAAATGCGTCGCTAATTTACGAGCATATTTATGTCGTAAATTAGCTTTTTTTTGCATTATTCCGAAAAAACTTTTGGAATCTATGAAAGTTTATACACAAATTTGTCAACAATTTGACAAGAGTATAGTGGCTGTGAAGTTTTTCTCCTTTACTAATTGACTTCAAATATCACCTATTGTATGCTTACAAAGGGTAAGAATGATAAGGGTTTCTATTCGTTGATAGACGTTGAAACACTTGTTATATCAAGTTTCTACTAAATTGACAGTACAAACCAACACTGTCGATTTGCAACGTTTTGTGCGTTTCGGTTTTATACCGAATAAGTATGGGGTGTAAGGCATTATTAGGGATTTACACCTGTAATTTCAAATGACGTCCCCATTACTATTCCGCTGTGAGTAGTGTTTTTCACTGCTCTTTTCTGATTTCACAAAGTGGTCAGCAAACGTTTTCTTTACTCGAAAAAATGATTCAGGAGACTACAAACCAATGCTAGATTTGCATCACATTTTTGCTGTGCAGAAGAGAGCGTTATTTTTTTTGCTCGCACTTTGCGCATTAGGCTGGGGCTTTACGTCCTATCAAACTGTTTTTGCGGGCATCGCAATCGGTGCATTTTTTGGTACGTATAATTTTTGGATTTTAGTTCGCCGTATGGAGAAGTTTGATCGTTCCATTAGTGAAGGGAAGAAAATAGGTTCACTTGGTACAGCACTTCGTTTTGGATCAGGTGTAGCGGCAGTTGCTATAGCCATTTCGTTGCCAAACTATTTTCACTTAATTAGCACGGTCATAGGGCTAATGATTCCGTACGTTTTTCTCTTTGTCGAGAGAATTGTATCTCATGTAAGGAACCACTAATGTGCTTTATTAGAAAGAGAGGTGAAAAATAACAATGAATCATGAAGCTCCGTTAGTAACCATTGGATTTTTAACATTTAACTTATCTACAGTTATGATGTTACTAGTTGCAGCTACAATCGTATTTTTAATCGCAGTTATTTCAACTAGAAACTTAAAGTTAAAACCAACTGGTATGCAAAACTTTATGGAATGGATTATGGATTTCGTAAAGAATATCATTCAAAGCAACATGGACTGGAAAACGGGTGGACGATTCCACATTCTAGGTATCACACTTATTATGTTTATCGCAGTATCTAACTTATTAGGTCTTCCATTCTCTATCATCTATGACCATCAACTTTGGTGGAAATCGCCAACAGCTGACCCAACGGTTACAATGACTCTTGCAGCGATGATTTTAGTATTAACGCAATACTATGGTATCAAAATGAAGGGTACAGGCCATTATGTTGGTACATTCTTCAAACCAATGTCATTTATGTTCCCGTTAAAAATCATTGAAGAGTTTGCAAACACTTTAACATTAGGTCTGCGTCTTTACGGTAACATTTATGCAGGTGAAATTTTACTTGCATTAATCGCAGGTTTAGCCGTTTCAGGACCAATCGGGTTCGTAGGTGCAATTGTTCCTATGATGGCATGGCAAGGTTTCTCTATTTTCATCGGCTTTATCCAAGCCTTTATCTTCACAATGTTAACAATGGTTTACATGGCTCATAAAGTGAGCGATGACCATTAATATAAAGCATAAATTTTATGCTTGAACCAAAAAAACAAACAATTCCAAGGAGGAAATTTTAAAATGACAGGTTCATTAGGTTTATTAGCAGCAGCAATCGCAATCGGTTTAGGTGCACTTGGTGCAGGTATTGGTAACGGTCTTATCGTATCAAAAACAGTTGAAGGTATCGCTCGCCAACCAGAAGCTCGTGGCGTTCTTCAAACTACTATGTTCATCGGGGTTGCATTAGTTGAAGCCTTACCGATCATCGCAGTAGTAGTAGCATTCATCGTAATGAACAAATAATTCAGTTGTATACTGAATTTTACTAGTGGCGAAGCAGGATTCACCAGATGAAACTTCGCCCTTCATTTTGGAACAGATAAAAGCTATGTGCAAATATAGCTTTTTAAAATAGGTAAGTTTTTTAAAGTATTACAAACTATTATGTTGAAGTTAAAGCTCTTGAAGGGAGTGAAACAATCGTGTTTTTAGACAATCTTGTACTTGGTGCAGGTGGAGGATTCAATGGTGGAGATATCGTCTCAACATTAGTCATCTTCTTAGTATTAATGCTTCTTCTTAAAAAGTTCGCTTGGGGTCCATTAATGGGCATCATGCAACAACGTGAAGAATTAGTAGCAAGTGAAATCGAAGCAGCTGAAAAAGCGCGCAAAGATTCGCATAAATTTTTAGAAGAACAAAAAAGTCTTCTTAAAGAAGCTCGTACGGAAGCACAATCGATTGTTGAGGGTGCTAAGAAGCAAGGCGAAATGCAAAAAGAAGAAATTCTTACAGCAGCTCGCAATGAAGCTAACCGCTTAAAAGAATCGGCTTTACGTGAAATCGAGTCTGAAAAAGAAAAAGCGATCGCAGCTGTACGTGATGAAGTCGTTTCATTATCTGTACTTGCAGCATCTAAAGTCCTTAGCAAAGAGATTTCTGAGGCAGACAACCGTGCTCTAATTGAAGAGACGATTGCGAAGGCAGGGGAAGCTCAATGAGTAATTCAACTGTAGCTAAGCGTTACGCTCAAGCTCTTTTTGAACTTGCGCAACAAAAAAATATTCTTGCTGAAGTTGGGGCAGACTTAAACGAGTTAACAAAAGTTGTAAATGAATCTCCTGATTTTTTAACACTTTTAAATGCGCCTAAGTTCTCTATCGAACGCAAGAAACAAATGGTTGCTGAAATCTTTGCAAGTGCAACGCCAGAAGTTTTACACACTGTTCAACTACTTGTTGAGAAAAAGCGTGTAAACGAAGTGAAGCTTATTGCGAATGCGTATGCTGAACTTGCTGCACAAGCACAAGGTTCTGCAGATGCAACTGTATTCTCAACTCGTGCACTTTCTGCTGAAGAAAGCGCTAAAATTTCTGCAGCATTTGCTAAACTTGTTGGGAAACAATCATTAAACATTACAAACGAAATCGATCCATCATTATTAGGTGGTATTCGTGTTCAAATCGGTAACCATATTTATGACAGCTCAGTAGTGAACAAGCTAGAGCGTCTAAAACGTGAATTAATCGGTTAATAATTTAGAAATGTGAGAGGTGACATACATGGGCATCAAGGCTGAAGAAATCAGCAGTCTGATTAAACAACAGATTGAGAATTATGAATCTGAACTTAAAGTAAGCGAAGTTGGTACAGTTATCCGTATTGGTGACGGTATCGCTCTTGCTCATGGCCTCGACAACGCCATGGCTGGAGAGCTTTTAGAGTTCTCTAACGGTGTTATGGGTATGGCTCAAAACCTAGAAGAAGGTAACGTTGGTATCGTAATCTTAGGTCCATACACAGACATCAAAGAAGGCGATGAAGTTCGTCGTACAGGTCGTATTATGGAAGTACCAGTTGGTGAAGAACTAATTGGTCGTGTTGTAAATCCACTAGGTCAACCAGTGGACGGACAGGGTCCAATCAACACAACAAAATCTCGTCCAATCGAAAGCCCAGCTTTCGGTGTAATGGCTCGTAAATCAGTACATGAACCACTACAAACTGGTATTAAAGCGATTGACGCACTTGTACCAATCGGTCGTGGTCAACGTGAGTTAATCATCGGTGACCGCCAAGTTGGTAAAACATCTGTAGCAATCGATACAATCCTTAACCAAGGTGACCAAAACATGATCTGTATCTATGTTGCAATTGGTCAAAAAGAATCTACTGTACGTGGTGTAGTAGAAACGCTTCGTAAACATGGCGCTTTAGATTATACAATCGTTGTGACAGCTTCTGCTTCTCAACCAGCTCCATTATTATTCTTAGCACCATTCGCTGGTGTATCTATGGCTGAAGAATTCATGTTACAAGGTAAACACGTTTTAATCGTGTATGATGATCTTTCTAAACAAGCATCAGCTTACCGTGAACTTTCACTTCTTCTTCGCCGTCCTCCAGGTCGTGAAGCTTACCCTGGTGACGTTTTCTACTTACACAGCCGCTTATTAGAACGTGCTGCGAAGTTAAATGAAACATATCAAAATGGTTCAATTACAGCTCTTCCATTCGTTGAGACACAAGCTGGGGATATCTCTGCATACATCCCAACAAACGTAATCTCAATCACTGATGGACAAATTTTCTTACAATCTGACTTATTCAACTCAGGTGTACGTCCAGCGATTAACGCCGGTCTTTCTGTATCACGTGTAGGTGGATCTGCTCAAATTAAAGCGATGAAAAAAGTTGCGGGTACACTACGTCTTGACTTAGCTGCATTCCGTGAGCTTGAATCTTTCGCTCAATTCGGTTCAGATTTAGATAAAATTACACTTGCAAAACTTGAGCGTGGTAAACGTACGGTTGAAGTTCTAAAACAAGACCTAAACAAACCACTTAAAGTTGAAAAACAAGTTGCAATCCTTTACGCATTAACTAAAGGTCACTTAGATGATATTCCAGTTCAAGATATCGTTCGTTTTGAAAGTGAATTCTTAAGCTGGTTAGATACAAACCACACAAACGTTTTAGATCATGTTCGTACTACTAAAGAACTTGCTCCTGATGCGGAATACGTAGCAGCTTTAACTGACTTCAAAAAAACTTTCGCTAAATCAGAATAAGCAAGAAAAATAGTCGCTTGATTAAAAAACAAAAGGTGGTGAAATACCAGTGGTAAACTTACGCGAAATAAAAGGTCGTATTAATTCTACAAAGAGTACGAAACAAATTACGAAAGCGATGCAGATGGTTTCTTCTTCAAAGTTACGTCGTGCAGAGCAAAATGCTAAAGCTTACGTTCCTTACATGGAAAAAATTCAAGACGTAGTAGGCGCTATCGCATCAGGTACAAAAGACAGTGGACATCCAATGTTAACTGCTCGTCCTGTTAAGAGAACAGCTTACTTAGTCATTGGTTCTGACCGTGGTCTTGCAGGTGCTTACAACTCAAGTATCTTACGTCAAGTACAACGTACAATCAACGAGCGTCATAAATCAAAAGACGAATACGTGATTTTAGCAGTAGGTCGTGTTGTTCGTGATTACTTTGTGAAACGTGATCATAATGTTATTAGCAGTGTTGTTGCTCTTCCTGACCAACCATCATTCGCTGATATTAAAGAAATCGCTCGTAATGCTGTTGGTATGTTCATTGACGGTACGTATGATGAACTTTATATGTACTACAATCACTTTGTTAGTGCTATCGCT
This sequence comes from Lysinibacillus sp. FSL K6-3209, assembly GCF_037976175.1. Taxonomy (NCBI): domain Bacteria; kingdom Bacillati; phylum Bacillota; class Bacilli; order Caryophanales; family Bacillaceae; genus Lysinibacillus; species Lysinibacillus sp. FSL K6-3209. The sequence continues at coordinate 598,312 of NZ_CP150264.1, forward strand.
AACGAAGTGACAGAGAAAAAACTTCTTCCATTAACTGATATTGCACCTGCAAGCAGCAATGCTTCTTATGAATTCGAGCCATCTGGTGAGGCAATTCTTGAAGTATTACTTCCACAATATGCGGAAAGCCTTGTTTACGGCGCATTATTAGATGGAAAAGCAAGTGAACATGCTTCTCGTATGACTGCTATGAAAAATGCAACTGATAACGCATCTGATCTTATCGGAGATCTTTCATTGCAATATAACCGTGCACGTCAAGCAGCTATTACACAAGAAATTACAGAAATCGTTGGTGGGGCTGCAGCCTTAGAATAGGCTCAGCTCACCAATGTCGTATAAGAATACGATAGGAGGGTACACAGTAATGAATAAAGGACATGTTATTCAAGTAATGGGTCCGGTTGTTGACGTAAAATTCGACAATGGCCAATTACCAGCAATCTATAACTCATTAACAGTTAAGATTGAACGTCCTAATGAAGAACCAACAACTCTTGCATTAGAAGTTGCACTTCATTTAGGTGATGATTCTGTTCGTACAATTGCAATGTCATCTACTGATGGCTTACAACGTGGAGCAGAAGTAACAGATTCAGGAAAAGCTATCTCAGTACCAGTTGGTGAAGTGACTCTTGGTCGTGTATTCAACGTATTAGGAGAAGTAATCGACTTAGGTGAAGAAATTCCAGCTGATGCACGTCGTGATTCAATTCACCGCGAAGCACCATCTTTCGATCAACTTTCAACTTCAGTTGAAATCCTTGAAACAGGTATCAAAGTAGTAGACTTATTAGCACCATACATTAAAGGTGGTAAAATCGGTCTATTCGGTGGTGCCGGTGTAGGTAAAACTGTATTAATCCAAGAATTAATCAATAACATCGCACAAGAGCACTCAGGTATCTCTGTATTCGCTGGTGTAGGTGAGCGTACTCGTGAAGGGAACGACTTATTCTACGAAATGAGCGATTCAGGCGTTATCAAGCAAACAGCGATGGTATTCGGTCAAATGAACGAGCCACCAGGTGCACGTATGCGTGTAGCTTTAACTGGTCTTACAATGGCAGAATACTTCCGTGATGAGCAAGGTGCAGACGTACTTTTATTCATCGACAATATCTTCCGTTTCACACAAGCAGGTTCTGAGGTTTCTGCCCTATTAGGTCGTATGCCTTCTGCGGTAGGTTACCAACCAACACTTGCAACTGAAATGGGTAAATTACAAGAACGTATCACATCTACTAACAAAGGATCTGTAACTTCTATTCAAGCGATCTATGTACCAGCCGATGACTATACTGACCCGGCTCCAGCTACAACTTTCGCCCACTTAGATGCAACTACTAACCTTGAGCGTAAATTATCTGAAATGGGTATCTACCCTGCGGTTGACCCATTAGCTTCGACTTCTCGTGCATTATCACCAGAAATCGTAGGCGCTGAGCACTACGCAGTAGCAACTGGCGTACAACGTACAATCCAACGTTACCGTGAATTACAAGATATCATTGCTATCTTAGGTATGGATGAGTTATCTGATGAAGATAAACAAACAGTTGAACGTGCTCGTCGTATTCAATTCTTCTTATCTCAAAACTTCCACGTTGCGGAACAATTCACTGGTCAAAAAGGTTCTTACGTTCCTGTTAAAGAAACGGTTCGTTCATTCAAGGAAATCCTTGAAGGTAAACACGATCACCTACCAGAAGATGCTTTCCGTTTAGTAGGTTCTATTGAAGAAGTAGTTGAAAAAGCGAAAAGCATGGGCGTAGAGGTTTAATACTAGGGACGAGGAGGAAAAAATATGAAGACAGTTACAGTCAATATTGTCACTCCCGACGGCCCGGTATACGATTCTGAAGTATCAATGGTAATCGCGAAAACAACTTCAGGTGAGATTGGTGTTCTTGCCGGCCATATTCCAATGGTAGCTCCACTTGCAATTGGTGCAGTGAAGCTGAAAAAGGACAATGGTTCAACTGAGATTGTTGCTGTAAGCGGTGGTTTCATTGAAGTTCGTCCAGAAAAGATCTCAATTTTAGCACCTTCTGCTGAAATTGCTGATAATATCGATGTACAACGTGCTAAAGAAGCCGTTAAACGCGCTGAAGGACGAATTCAAAGCAAACAAGATAACATTGATTTCAAACGTGCTGACCTAGCATTAAAACGTGCGTTGAATCGTATCAACGTTCATGAGGGTAATATCTAATTCAATTTTTAACGGGCAGATGCAATATCTGCCCGTTTTTTAAATGGAGGAACACGATGTGGGAATTTATGAAGCAGTAGGGCAAGAAGCTTTAATGGGCATTCTATCGCACCTCTTTTTTATTGCTATCACTTTTTACGCTTTGCAGGCCTTCATGCTAGAAAAATTATTTAAAAAAAATAAAGTATTTCAAATACAGTTAATTTATATTTTGCTAAGTATTGCGATAGGGACAGCAGTCTCTAATTTCTTTCTACAAGTGTCAAGTTGGTCTGGAAAACTTCCTTACTTATTTTAAAGTTAGTTAGTGCCAACTAACTAGATAGTAACGGATGCGTAATTTCATATGTGCATATTTCGAAGGGCTCCATAAGTTCACTTATGTGGTCCTTTGAAATATGTACTTAAGAGGTTTAATAAGCTATGGAAACGGAAATATAGTATCCACGTACTTTTGAAAACGTCTTAGGAATTTACATATTTTCCCGTGTTATTGGTCATTCACAAAAAAAAAAATAATGCGTACAATAAATAAATAGCAAAATATCAATAAATGCCTTAAAATAGTGATTTGGACGCTTGAACGAGCGTGTGAAAAGTTGTACTATAGAGTTGTTTGTTTACTTATTATGACATTATACATCTTTTTTTAAAATAAATTTTCGATAGGTTAAGAGATTGAATTCGGAGGGACGTAAGGTGGATAAAATTATAGTGACTGGCGGCCAAAAGCTACAGGGGAAAGTTCGTGTAGAGGGCGCAAAAAATGCAGTGTTACCAATCCTGGCGGCAGCTTTACTTGCTTCAAAAGGAGAAAATGTAATTAAAGAAGTCCCTAACTTAGCAGATGTTTATACCATAAATGAAGTACTAAAAAGTCTAAACGCTGATGTTACATATATACCAGAAGACAATACAGTATATATAGACGCAACAAAAGAACTTTCAAGTGAAGCTCAATTTGAATATGTTAGTAAAATGCGTGCATCGATTTTAGTGATGGGTTCTTTGCTTGCACGAAATGGCTTTGCACGAGTTGCTTTACCAGGTGGCTGTGCAATCGGTTCACGTCCAATTGAATTACATTTAAAAGGTTTTGAGGCAATGGGTGCAAAAATTTCATTTGGGCACGGTTATGTGGAAGCGAAGGTAGAGGGTCGTTTACAAGGTGCGAATGTATATTTGGATTTCCCAAGTGTCGGTGCAACAGAAAATATTATGACGGCTGCATCTTTAGCAAAAGGAACGACAGTAATTGAAAATGCAGCAAAAGAGCCTGAAATTGTAGATCTTGCAAACTTCATTAATAGTATGGGTGGCCGTGTTATCGGTGCAGGTACGAATACGATTCGTATTGAAGGTGTTGACACATTATATGGAGCAGAGCATTATATTATTCCTGACCGTATCGAAGCAGGTACATTTATGGTAGCAGCTGCGATTACAAAGGGTGATGTAACGATTGAAAATGCTGTGCCTGAACATATGACGGCTTTAATCGCAAAAATGCGTGAAATGGGCGTAGAAATTACAGAGCTTGATGAAGGAATACGTGTCCACGTACCGCAAACTTTAAAAGCTGTAGACATTAAAACAATGCCACACCCAGGCTTCCCAACAGATATGCAGTCGCAAATGATGGCGTTGATGTTAACCGCTGAAGGTACGAGTATCATTACAGAAACAGTCTTTGAAAATCGTTTTATGCACGTTGAAGAGTTCCGTCGCATGAATGCCGGAGCTAAAATCGAAGGACGTTCTGTGTTTATCGAAGGACCAGTAAACCTACAGGGAGCTGAGGTTATGGCAACAGATTTACGAGCAGCAGCAGCCCTAATTTTAGCAGGCCTTGTGTCTGAAGGAATAACACGAGTGACAAAACTCCATCACTTAGACCGTGGTTACGTAGACTTCCATGGCAAATTAGCATCACTTGGTGCAAATATTGAGCGTGTAACAACAATGGATGTTACACCGAAAGAAAAAACAACAATCGAATTACCAGCAAACTAACAACAAACCTCTTTGCTTACTATAAGCAAAGAGGTTTTTAGTTAATGCAAAGAGAGATACCCGCGGAGCAGAGAGATTTACCCGCGAAATGAAGTGAAATACCCGCGGATTAGAGAGGTTTACCCGCGAAATGAAGTGAAATACCCACGGAGCAGAGCGATTTACCCGCGAAATGAAGTGAAATACCCGCGAAGCAGAGTGGTTTACCCGCGAAACGAAGTGAAATACCCGCGAAGCAGAGTGGTTTACCCGCGAAATGAAGTGAAATACCCGCGGAGCAGAGAGATTTACCCGCGAAACGAAGAGATGCCCGCAGAGCAGAGCGATTTACCCGCGAAATGAAGTGAAATACCCGCGGATTAGAGAGGTTTACCCGCGAAATGAAGAGATACTCGCGGAGCAGAGCGATTTACCCGCGAAACGAAGTGAAATACCCGCGGAGCAGAGCGATTTACCCGCGAAATGAAGCGAAATACCCGCGGAGCAGAGTGGTTTACCCGCGGAACAAAGTGAAATACCCGCGGAGCAGAGCGATTTACCCGCGAAATGAAGTGAAATACCCGCGAAGCAGAGCGATTTACCCGCGAAACACAGTGCCCCTCACAAACCAAAGCAAAACGAACTCCCGTAATCATGGAACGCTCATATTTTCCGTTGTACTCGCATATTATTCCTTATGAAAAATTGGATAATGATAATTGCTGTGATTTGTTTAATTGGTGCATTATATATGATGCCAGTAGCATTCAGTGAGAGACGTATCGATGATTATTCTAACAACTCCCCACAAAAGACGGAAAATGCCTGTGAAATATTCATAGAAGTGGAGGGACAAAAAGAAAAAATTCCTTTAGAAACGTATATAGTAGGTGTAGTGGCTGCAGAAATGCCCGTGTCCTTTGACAAAGAAGCTTTAAAAGCGCAAGCCATTGCCGCGAGAACCTATGCGCTGAAAACGACAAATTACGGTAAAAAAGCCATTGCACCTACTGTTGCAAGGCAAGTCTACTACAATAAAGAACAAAGAAAAGCCAATTGGACTAGCAATTTCCCGGGAAATGAAAAGAAAATTGTCGAAGCCATTACGGAAACAGAAGGACAAGTACTTTTATATAATAATGAACTAATTACGGCGATGTTTCACTCAACGAGCAATGGTAAAACAGAGAGTGCTTACGGTTACAGTGGGAATGACTTACCGTATTTACAAAGCGTTGCAAGTATGTCCGATCAAGCTTCTCCTAAGTTTGCAACAATAAAAGAATGGACGTTAGCTGAATGGAGTGCGCTGTGGCCAGTTAAATGGCAGGCGAATGATTTCGGTCGTATGCAATTGTTTCTCAATGATTCAGGACGTGTTGAGAGGCTACAATTAGGTAAAAATATATGGTCGGGGAGAGAGGTTAGAACACTCTTACAATTGCCATCAACAGATTTTAAGATTTCATATAATAAGAAGACGGGCAAAGTTCAGGTAGCAACGAAAGGATATGGTCATGGTGTTGGTATGAGCCAGTACGGTGCAGATGCGATGGCACGTGAAGGAAAGAGCGCTTCAGAGATTTTACACTATTATTATCAACAAATTGAGATAAAAAAAATAGATGCATGTTTAAAATAGCTTCTAGTTGTTCACACTGCAACTAGAGGTGATGAAAATGAGAGAGGATAAAAATAGTAAAACTTCTCAAAATGAAAAAGGACAATTGCAGAAAAAACCTTGGTTTTGGCCGGCGGTATACGCGGGTGGTGCATTAATGTTAGCAGGTATGTTATTTGGTTACAATAGTCTCGTGACAAAAGAAGAAGCACCATTACCAGATGTAGCGCAAGTAGACCCAGGTCCAGTAGTTGAAACAAATGCAAAAACAGAAACAATGAAGTATCCATTCAAGGAAGCAGAGCTTAGTAAAGTACAAGTTTCACAGGAATTTTATGATGTAGAAGCAAAAGAAGAGTCACGTGAGAATGCCTTAATGGTATTTAATCAAACATTTACAACTTCATCAGGCATTTCCCTTTCTATGAATGGAGAGGAATTCGAAGTAGTTGCTGCGTTAAGTGGTAAAGTACTAGAAGTAAAACTAGATGCGTTCACAGGCAATAAAATCGTCTTGGAGCATGCGAATGGTATGCAAACGCAATATAGTTCTGTAAAAGACATCGCTGTGAAAGAAGGCGATGAAGTAGCACAAGGTCAGGCACTTGGAAAAGCGACTGACAATGAGTGGAATCAAGCAGCAGGCGTTCATATGCATTTTGAAGTGCTAGAAAACGGCAAATACGTTAACCCGAAAAAATTCCTAGGATTTTAAAAAAGTCAGCAATTTAACGAGAAAGTGCAAATCGTGTTCTGAATAGCTTTGTCCTCACATAAGGTGAAGAAATGCGCAGACGTGCATCTGATGCCAAAGCCATTTTGTGAAATTGTGTGGAAAGGACGAGAACGTGCACGAGCACATTCGGAAGCGCTGCATACGCCTCGGTGAATTATTGATTGAGACGCGTGAAACTGTGCGTGTCCTCGCGAAAATGACAGGTTACTCTAAAAGTACGGTGCACAAAGATTTAACTGAGCGATTACCAACAATTCATGAAGGATTAGCTGATCAAGTGAAAGAAATTCTCGCCTACCATAAAGCCGTACGTCATATTCGTGGAGGAGAGGCAACGAAAAACAAGTGGAAAGAAAGAGCGAGTCAAGAATGATTCGTTCTTTTTTTGTACATTTCTATTTGTGTACATATAATTGAAGGAAAACAAGCGTAATAACTAAATTTAGGTGAAATTACCAATAGGGTATGATAAAATATTCTAGATAAATAGACAATAGGAACGTTATGTAGTTGGAACTGGCGGGAAGGAGAATTTAAAAAATGTTTTCGAAGGATATAGGCATTGACTTAGGAACTGCGAACGTATTAATCCACGTTAAAGGTAAAGGAATCGTCCTAAACGAACCATCCGTGGTAGCAATAGATAAAAAGACCAATAAGGTATTAGCAGTAGGTGAAGAAGCTCGTCAAATGGTGGGTCGCACGCCCGGTAATATAACAGCAATTCGGCCATTACGCGATGGAGTAATTGCAGACTTTGATGTTACTGAAGCGATGCTTAGACATTTCATCAATAAATTAAATCTAAAAGGATTTTTAACAAAGCCACGTATATTGATTTGCTGTCCAACAAATATTACAAGTGTAGAGCAAAAAGCGATTCGCGAAGCTGCTGAAAAATCTGGTGGTAAAAAGGTATATTTAGAGGAAGAACCAAAAGTTGCGGCAATCGGTGCTGGGATGGATATTTTCCAACCAAGTGGCAATATGGTAGTGGATATCGGTGGTGGTACTACAGATATCGCAGTTCTTTCTATGGGTGACATTGTAACAAGTGAGTCTATTAAGGTTGCGGGCGACGTTTTTGATAATGATATTTTACAATATATTAAAAAAGAATATAAATTGTTAATTGGTGAGCGTACAGCCGAAGCAATCAAAATCACCATTGGCACAGTCTTCAAAGGTGGACGTAACGACTCAATGGATATTCGCGGTCGTGATATGGTAACAGGCTTACCTCGTACAATTACGATTCATTCAGAGGAAATTGAACGTGCATTACATGAATCAGTAGCCATGATCGTACAATCGGCGAAAAACGTGCTAGAAAAAACACCGCCTGAGCTTTCAGCAGATATTATAGACCGTGGTGTCATTATTACTGGTGGTGGCGCATTATTACACGGAATGGACCAACTGTTAATCGAAGAGTTAAAAGTTCCAGTCTTTATTGCTGAACATCCAATGGATTGTGTTGCAATTGGCACTGGCATTATGTTAGAAAATATTGATCGTGTTCCAGCATCACTATAAAAATACAATGAGGTGATTCCTTTGTTTAAAGGGTTTTATACAGTAGCAACAGGTATGATAGCACAACAAAGACGAACAGAATTACTGACAAACAACTTATCAAATGCAAGTACGCCTGGATTTAAGGCAGATCAATCTACCATCCGTTCGTTTCCAGATATGCTAATGTCCAGCGTAGGAAAAACAAATGCACCTGCCAATCAGCAAACTGGCTCACAGTATATGAGTCAAGTTGGTGCACTCAATACAGGGATATATATGCAAGAAACATTGCCAAATTACATACAAGGTCAAATCTATAGCACGGATTTAACGACAGATATGGCCCTTATCGATGGAAACTTACCTCAAAATGAAGATGGTGTCTCTGGTTCAATTTTCTTCCGTTTAGCACATCCAGACGGTGGAGAAGCCTATACACGTAACGGGAATTTCACATTAGATGGTCAAGGCTATTTAGTAAATGGTCAAGGTCTCTACGTGTTATCTGATAATGGACAACGCATCCAGCTACCAAATGATGATTTCCGTCTTGATCAGGACGGTGGAATTTATGTGAATAACCAGCAAGTAGCGCGCGTAGGTGTATCTTTTGCGGCCAATCCGAACATGCTACGTAAACAAGATAATGGCTTAATTCGTACAGAAAATGGAGAAGCCTTGCCGACTGCTTACGGTGCAAATGGTGTATCGTTTACATTAGGACAAAAATTTTTAGAGCGCTCAAACGTAGACTCTGGACGCACAATGACAGATTTAATGACAGCATACCGAGCTTTTGAAGCAAACCAAAAAGTGTTGCAAGCGTATGATCGAAGTATGGAAAAGGCTGTAAATGAAATCGGTAAAATATAATTAAGCGAACAGGAGGCGTTTTTACATGCTACGAACAATGATTACCGCAACAAATACAATGGGGCAATTGCAAAATAAATTAGATACAATTAGTAATAATATTGCTAATAGTGGAACGCATGGCTATAAAACACGACAAGCGACATTCAACGAACTTATGTATCAGCAATTTAATAATGATAAACAGGACCCAACTGTGCGTCAATCACCAGTAGGTATCCGTTATGGCTCTGGCGCACAGCTTGGACAAATTCAAACAAATCATAAGCAAGGTTCGCTTCAAACAACAGATCGCGATTTGGATCTTGCTTTTACAAAACCAAAGCAATATTTCAACATTTTAATGCCAGATGGTGAAAATGGCACAAAAACAGTGTATACTCGTCAAGGTGACTTTTATTTATCACCTTTAAATAATGGAACGGTGATGCTTGTCAATACAGATGGTTATCCAGTGGCAGATGCAAATGGACAGCCGATTACATTACCTGATAATGCAAAAGGTTTTGTTGTGCGCAATGGAGGCATGTTAGAAGCTACATATCCAAATGGTGATGTTATTCGTACGGATTTAGCAGTAACGGAATTCCAAAAGCCGCAACTAATGGAGCATATTTCTGGTACATATGTAGGCTTACCAGATAACTTAGCAGAGCTAGGATATACACAAGCAGAAGTTGTAACAGAGTTACAAGGAGCAAATCGTCAACAAATCGGCATGCAAAATGAAGCACTCGAATTATCGAATGTGAGCTTGTCGAAAGAAATGACAGATTTAATCGAAACGCAACGTGCTTATCAATTTAATGCAAGAGCCGTAACACTAGCTGACCAAATGCTAGGGCTTATTAATGGTGTTAGATAAGTGCATTATTGAGTAAGAAATAAAGGAGTACAATATCTATGACAAACGATTCACGTCGACGTTCTGTGCCGACACAAGAAACCGAAACGCCACCAGAAGAGAAGGGACGTCGCTCAAATGGAGAGCAACGCGAGGTTCGATGGGTGCAAATACGGCTGATTCCGATTTGGTTACGAGTTGTACTTGTTCTTGTTTTAATCGTTGTTGCCGCTATTTTAGGTACAATGGTCGGCTACAGTGTAATTGGTCAAGGAAAAACAATGGATGTATTTAAATTAGAAACATGGCAGCATATATTTGACATTATGAATGGTAAAGAATAATAATATTCTTTACCATACTTTGTGTTTCACATAAAAAATCGAGTATTTTAAACTTAAAAGCGATTATACGTTGAAACCTACATCCTCTTTTGGACGTAAGGTATATATACATACTTAGAGGGGGAAAAGAAATGTTAACAGCAGAGCAAATTCAAGAAATTTTACCACACCGTTATCCATTTTTATTTGTAGATCGTATTGTGGAATTAGAAGTAGGCAAGCGTGCAGTAGGTATCAAAAATGTATCGATTAACGAAGATTTCTTTAATGGACATTTTCCAGGATATCCTGTTATGCCAGGTGTTTTAATTGTTGAGGCATTGGCGCAAGTAGGTGGCGTAGCCTTATTAAAATCAGAACAATACCAAGGACGTTTAGTATTTTTAACAGGAATTGATAACGCTCGTTTTAAACGCCAAGTAATACCGGGAGATCAGCTACGATTAGAAGTAGAATTCGTTAAACTGCGCGGTGTAATGGGCAAAGGACATGCTGTAGCTACCGTTGACGGCGAGCTAGTTTGTGAGGCAGATATTTTATTTGCAATAGGACCTGAACAACCAAAACAGCCTTAATTTGCAATTATAGGCTAAAAGTTATAAAATAATCTTGTCGAATAGTGTTCTTATTGTCAATTTTTTTTGACAGAATTTAGTTTAGTTTTTTAATGCGATGGCATAGATAGTATTGTGAATTGAAATACATGTAATTTAAGGTTTTCTAAAAAGTAGGAGGATTATATAGATGTATAAGGAATTGTCTTCAGGTGTTAAAATTAGCATTACGCGTTCGATTTCAACATCTTTTGAATCATACTTAGCAAGTATTGGTTGGGAAGAAGAGCGCTTTTCTATGGAAGACTTCATTGCTAGCTGGCAGTCTTATTTTCAGGAAAATGCCGCTTGGATCGAAAAAATCCCAGCCGATGTTTTGATGAGTACTGAATTCCATGAAGAGATGGCACAAAAAATCGATGAAGTAATTGCAAAAATTTTAAATGAAGAACCAACCGCTAAACAAGTCGAAACAATCGAAGCTTTACAAAAAGAATTAGGTACAAACTATACCTATAATTGTAAAGCAGAAGCTGCATACATTGAGCAATTACTAAAAGATAAACAAAAATAGTTTTTGCACAAAAAATCGGATAGTTCCCTCCTTTCTCGGGCAATCTATGTAGGATCACAAATGCACATGTTGTATTTGATGACATAGTACTCAAGAAAGGAGGTTTTTTATATGTGGAAAATGTCATTTTTAGCCATTATCCTTGCTACAGTATTCCTTGGAGGTTGTAACTGGGGTAATAATGCAGCTGAAACCCCAATGGAGAACGTGAAAAACGACGTTAAACGAGGTGTTAACGATGTAGAAGATGTCGTAGATCCTGATAGAAACGATAATGTCTACGATCGTAACGTCAACAATGGTACTGTGAACGACGGTACTGTAAATGATGGCACAGTAAGAGAAAATACTGTTATGCCAGAAGCAACAACACCAGGTTCGAATGCGGATGTCAATGGTACAAATGGCTATGACAACGTACCAAATGCCAATGGTGTAAATGGTGTTGAACGAAACAACGGCACTATGAGAGAAGACCGCAACACAATGACTAACCCGTAAAAACAAAGTGATTCCGTTCAACCGGAATCACTTTTTTCTTTATCATTATGGATTGAAGGTATTTGCGGAAAGATTTGAATACCCGCGAAAGCGGCCTGTTTATCCGCGGAACGAAGGAGAATACCCGCGAAAGCAGAACGTTTACCCGCGGAACGAAGAAGAATACCCGCGAAACTAGGACGTTTACCCGCGAAACGAAGGAGAATACCCGCGAAACTAGGACGTTTACCCGCGAAACGAAGGAGAATACCCGCGAAACTAGGACGTTTACCCGCGGAACGAAGGAGAATACCCGCGAAAGCAGAACGTTTATCCGCGGAACGAAGGAGAATACCCGCGAAAGCAGAACGTTTATCCGCGGAACGAAGGAGAATACCCGCGAAAGAGAAACGTTTACCCGCGAAACAAAGGTAAACCTCCGATAAACATAACATCAAACATTCAACTCCCAAATTTCCCCTTAAGTAGCATTAAAAAAACGGTTTCATATATTCTATTAAATTATCAGGAAGATAGTAAATTCGATTTTTATAAGTACCAGTGCTAGGAAATTGAAATTTCCGTAATAAACGATTAGCAGCATCACTAGAAGTAATACCGAAAAACGCACGCAATTGACTATTGGTAATTGTACGACTTACGAGCAATCGATAATCTTGCAAGGCTTCTGCAAAAATTTCGGTGCTTGTATAGTGACATGCTAGACACTTCCAACCGCCTCTATAAAAGTGCATTTGATTTTTGTATCGGCATTTTGGGCAAAGTACACCATGTCGGAATCTCGAAGTATCTATACGAGGGAGTATTTCTTGAGGTTGATGCTGCGCTCTAATTAGTTGTACAAAACGGGTTAATTGCTCATTCGTTAAAATAGGTGTTGGATACTTTTCAAAAAGAGTTTGGACATGGCTTTGTAGCCCTGACACATGGAAAATAGGGACGGATTTTGGATGATTTGCAATTATAGCTGATGGATTAGACAAAATAACTGCACTTTCAATGGGGAGAGAATAATTTTTAGATATAATTTTAATGAATTGCATATGACGTTGAATTTGCGTAATGGGATTTGCAAAACCTTCCACTGTGCCATCAGATTTTGTGCGTGTGCATTGATGTGTCGTAGCATCAAAATCCAGACGACCGTGTATATTTTTAATTTCCACAACGAACATAAAATGCTTACAAATAAAAAGTGTATCAACTTGGTGAAAATGCTGTGCTGCATTGACAAGTACAACATTATGCAATACAGCAAAAGTATTTGGACATACTAATTCATGCCATTCTCGGTCTACTCGTTTTTCACCAGCAAAGCCAGCATCAAGCCTTCGAAATTGCTCGCTATAATAGTTAGCATCTCGATCTCCATCACATAAGCGTCGTAGTAAAGCCTCATACCATAACAACTTTAACGGCTTCTCACGCATGACTAAATTCATTGACGTTCACCCCTAAGTTTTTTACACCATATTTTATCCAAAAATCTCAAACTGTCCAGTACAAAAAAACGATACGTCCTTAAACGTATCGCTGCTCATTCATCATTTTTAAGTTTTGGCCGCTCTTTCATTCCTTTTGAGAAGCGGTCTAGTAATTCTACTTGTGAAACACCTTCTGTTAAAAGATCAGCGAGTAATTGTTCAGCGTATTTAGAACGTTTAATTTTTAACGTTCCTTTTAAAAGCACAGAAACATGCTCGCCAATTTCTTGGACAGTATGCACAACTACCCGAAACGGAGCTGGTTCATTATCAGGAAATGAAATAACTGCACGAACATCAACTACTGTAGCATTCGCTAATAATTCATCAAAAATCGGACGATATTGCCGATCGATAAACAATTCAAGAATCCAAGATTGATGGCTGTTTTCCTGGTTAATAATAATGCCATCGACTAAAGGAAATGCTTGCATGCCATCTTGAGTGACAAGGTCAAAAGAAAGCATTTTAAATGTTTTCATTATGTATCCTCCTAAGTCGGTCATCCCTTTTAGTATAACATAATCAATTACAGCTAAGACTGTCTTCTTAAAATATGAAAAGATGCTAAATTTATCTTTTTAAAAATGGGGAGTAACACTTACTGCCGTCTGACCTCCACACAATAAAAAAACCTAACAAACAAATAAATAACAGCTTAAAAATTTATTTTCTTATTTAAAAATGAGCTAAAAAACAAAAATCGAGTTTTGCCAAAAGTGAATAGCCTCTTGTAAGATGAGGGCAATTAAACAAAAAGGAGGTGAATCAATGAACCAAGTCGGACTGGTTGGAAGATTAACAAAAGATCCTGTGTTGCGACAACTATCTAGAAATCGTGTCCAATCTCATTTTTCCCTTGCCATAAATCGCAATTACAAAAACAGTCGTGGAGAAGTAGAGACTGACTTTATTCTTTGTACAGTATGGGGAAAACTGGCAGAGCATATTGTGAAGTTTTGCGGTAAAGGTTCATTAATTGGCATAAACGGCCGTATTCAATCTAGATCATTTACGAATGAGCATAGCACCAAGATTTATATGACAGAAGTGGTTGTAGAAGATGTTCGCTTCTATAGGCTGAAACAGCCAGATAATGATGGAAGTACATTGCCATCATCGTCATCGGTCGAGCAGGAGATTATAAAAGATTTTGTGTTACCTAAGAAAGAATTGCAATTACCAGTAGTATAACCGACTATCGCAATACATACGGAGCAAAGCTAAACATTTACGCAATTCGCCATTCTCCTATAGAATGCTTTGCACCGTAATCATTTTAGTTAGAAAGGGGCGTTGTGGACTATCATATCATTTATCGTTGCTGAAGACCGCACAGCAATGATTATTTCACACAACTAAATAGAAATATGAAGTAAGTAGGAAAGAAGTAAACATTGTTCACGAATAGTTGCTAAAGAAAAGAGCGCCAAGAACGTAAAAGCTCTTGGCGCATCTTTAAGACAAGTTATAATCGAGTGAAATCAAATCTCGAAGCTCATCATCATCTAGCTCCGTTAACCACTGGCTTGATTGAATAAGTTCTTCCGATAATGCAGATTTCTGCGCCAGCATCTTATCAATTTTTTCTTCGATCGTCCCAATCGTGACAAACTTATGCACTTGCACAAATTGCGTTTGCCCAATTCGATAAGCACGGTCTGTTGCTTGGTTTTCAACAGCAGGATTCCACCAACGATCGGCATGTAGTACGTGATTTGCAGCAGTTAAATTTAACCCTGTTCCTCCAGCCTTTAATGAGAGGATAAAAATAGGAAATTCTCCTGCCTGAAAAGCCTCCACCAATCGGTCACGCTGCTGTTTAGGCATGGCGCCCGTTAAAAATGGTGCATCGACATTATAAATTTCACTGAAACAATGCTGAAGTAATTGGCCCATTCCAATATATTGCGTAAAAATAAGACACTGTTCACCATTATCGACGATTTCCGCTGCCATTTGTACAATACGCTCTAATTTGACTGAGCGTGTCAGCATCGTTGCAGCATCCTCAAAAGGTTCCTTTAAATAAAGAGCAGGATGATTACATAATTGCTTCAATTTACTTAGCATCTTTAAGACGCGTCCTTTTTTCTGAAAGCCCGTTAGTTGTTCTAGCTGATCCAACGTTTCTAAAATATAGCCCTCGTACAGTGAAGCTTGCTCTGCCGTTAAGGCGCAGTACGCATGGGACTCTTGCTTATCAGGTAAATTAAGCTGTAAATTTGGATCTCGCTTTGTACGACGAAGTAAAAACGGTTGAATTTTTGCTCGTAGCTTTTGTTTATGTGGTTCGGATTCATCGCGCTCAATAGGCAAAATAAACTGCTCATTAAAGCGGCCAAAGCTCCCTAAATACCCTTTATGAATAAAGTCAAATATCGCCCAAAGTTCCGATAAACGATTTTCAACAGGCGTTCCTGTTAAAGCAATATGATGACTACCATGTAATTTGCGAATCGAACGAGATTGCAAAGTCTGCATATTTTTAATATTTTGTGCCTCGTCTAATACAACAGTTGCCCAATCAATTGCTTGTAAAAATTCAGCATCCTGTGACACAGTTCCATAGGTAGATAAAATAACATGCGGCTTTTCTTGTTCAATAAACCGAACAAATGCATCCTCTTTCATTCGATTTGCTTGATAATGCGTATGCACAGTTAAAGATGGAGCAAAACGGTCAAGCTCCTTTTGCCAGTTACCAAGGACTGAGGTTGGGCAAATAATAATAGATGGTTCTTTGGCATCCGTTGTTTCATAGATATGCAGTAAGTAACAAATAAGCTGAACAGTTTTGCCAAGCCCCATATCATCAGCGAGACAAGCGCCAAAACCTTGCTCACGCATAAAGACTAGCCATTCAAACCCTTCTTGCTGATAAGGGCGTAAGCTAGCATTTAATGAAAGAGGGACTGGAACTGATGGAAGACCTTTTTTCTCCTGAAGCTGTTCCATATACGATTTTAAAGATTGCTGGAGTTCAAATGCAAAAATTGGATCATCGCGCAACGCAGCATCAGCATCTTCCTCTTCTAGCGGAGAAAGATCTTCAGGTAACTCACGGAACAATAGTTCACGAACAGTCCAGCTTTCATCTTCAGCCTGCTGCATTAAAGCACGCATTTCTTGCATCCAGTTGGCATCCACTCGGAACCATTCCGTACCAATACGAATAAATTCTCGTTTTTCATCGACAAGCTTTTTAAACTGCTCAGCAGAAATTGATTCACCGTTCATAGAAAATTGCCATTTAAACGTTAAAATATCATCGAGTCCAGCAACTTTTTTCGTTGATATATTGCCTGTGCTAACACGTACACGCATTTTGGATTGCTTTAAATCTTTTAGCCAAGCTGGTAGCACAACATCAAAACCAAGTGCCTGTAATCGGGCTAGGTCTTCACGTAAAAATGTGCGAACCTCCAAATCATCAAGGGTAGCATGAATGAAAATATCAGATTGTAAATTTTCAATGGAAAGGAGTTCTACAATCTGCGTTTGTTGTTGTTCAATATCTAGTGCAAATGGCTGCCACTTTGTTGGTAGCGCGTCGATTAGTGGTAGTGATTTTTTTCGAACAGCCGGTGTCCAGTAATTTTTCGTTGTCACTGTACTAAGCACCGTTTCCAAAAGCCAAACTTCCGAATCTTCCTCAGGCTCACTTAAACGTAGAGAGACAGTAACGGCGCCAGCTTGACGGTCCTGCTCTAATGGCCAACCACCGCGACTGAAAAATGGAAGGAGCTTCGGAACATCAGACACCAATAACCCAGCGTGTGCAAGTTTTTGCTGCACAGCTACTTCCAGTAATGCCGTATCTACACCGTCTATATTAAATGACAAGGAGGAAAAATCATCTGCAATAACGGCATACGACCAAAGGCTAGGCTCTTGCCAATATTGCTGTAACATTTGTGCGTGTTCAATTAATGCACTGCTGTCATTATCAATCCCTTGCCAACTAATAAACGGGTGCTGATAGCGTGGAGAAAAGATATCGAGTAGTTCTGCACTAGAAATATCGATGGAAATGTCTGTACGACTGGTCATTAAGCCATAAGTATTTGCTTCATAGTTAAAAAATAATGAAGAAATCAGTGTGTCAACATCGATTGCTGCACCACTTGTAGTAAAACCCCGCATCGTATAATTGCCGTTTTGAGCTGATTCAATACGTAACTGTTGTTTTTTCGTAAACGGAGAGGGAGCATGTAATGTCATCATACTAAGTTTCCTTTCTCAATTTCTTCCTGAAGTGCACGAAGTCGTTTATATTCTGCACGGATTGTTTGCATGTAATGTTCAAAATAAGCAACTTTCCCTGCTCTTTTTGCGGCACTCCGCATACTTTTCCAAATACGTACAGCTTGCTTATAATTCATCCGAGATTTTTGCGTAATCTCTGCCATTGCATAGACGTGATACAAAGGTAAAACAGCTGCTGGAGCTAGGTGTAGAACATCTTTTAATCCACACATTTCTAAATAAGAAAAAGAGGAAAGATTTAATTGATGCAATGCTGCCCATTCGCGATAGCGCTCTTTTCGTATAAGGAAAAACGAATAGGGCTGTAGTCCATACACACCAAATGCGCTATAAAGTGTTGTTTCTTCTTCTTCCGTTAATTGTATATCTTCATATAATAATTGAAATTGCCGTACGTATTGAGCTCGCTGTACGACGGGCACAGTTTCCTGTAAAAAAGCTTCAGCAAATGGAAGCATGGCACGTAAAATGAATGCTTGTGAATGTGACTCGCCAGCACGCTTAGCAAAAGTAGCTAACTCAAACAAATCTTGCATTTGTGGTAAGGCAATATGCGCAATGCTTTCCTGTAATAACTGTTCTTTTTGTAATAACACGTAAAATAGAAGCTTTAATGACTGTAAAGAAATCTCGGAGGAAACTTCCTCAAGATTGTTAATCAGAGTTAGCTCCTGTTCACGTCGAGGCTTCTCATAAAAAAGCACTGCCCACAGCAGCATATAGATTTGTAATCGACTAGCAAACAGCCCTTCACGTTCTAGTAAAAATTCACGGACAATTTCTTGAAGTGCATTATAAAATGGATCAGTTGCAAAAAGTCGAGAACGATTCGTTAATTCAGTTAATATACTTTCAAATGACTGCACGCTTTGATCGATAAAGTATTTCATATAAGGTGAGTCTAATGAATGACCTTGCGTATTATTTAAATGCCGCCAAATTGCATTAAAAATCGAAAGTTCGATAAATAGCTTATATAGTGGCTGCCATTCACGTTCAAATGGCATATGCTTGCGCAGTCGTTCTAATGCATCAGAACGGATTGCCGAAAGTCCGTAGCCTTCTAAAATGCGACCAGATGGTAACAGACGTTTCATTACTTCGTCGACCATTAGCTGCCAGCTTTCAGGGCTACGTTCGTCCGCTAATGATTTTAGCTGCACAGATTTTTGTGCACGCCATGCACCTGACCAGTTTTGTACAGAATCAAAATACTGATAGAGAGCAAGTAATGCGCCAACTTGATGACGACACCATTTTAGTTGGGGACAGTTACAGCTTAGCGTCCCATGAGCAAAATCAATTTCTACAGTTGCAGGTCTCACATCCTGTACACTTGCATATAATATAGAACTTGCTCCATTAAAACGTTCAAATACGATGGATTTGTTTCGTACAGAAAATACAGCACGACGCACAAGCTCCTCGTCTTCGCTAGAGGACGGATGTAAATCCTGCTCAGCTTCTTTTAATTTAGCAAGTATAAATGGTTGATGTTCCTTAGCTAGTTGCGAAATAGACAAAGCCATAACCTCACTCCTCTCAATTGCATTGGCCAATGACTTTAGCTTTATTTAGATGATTAAATATCATCTTTCGTGGGAAGAAAAAAAGACTGTCTTTCCATTATACGATTAAAATGCAGACATGATAAGCTGAATGATAAGAAAGAAAAAATTTGAGGATAAGATGGTTAACAAGATGCGTGATTTGTGTTAAAATCTGAATAATCAGATAATAAGGAGGGATGAAGGATGATGCAAGTTCAGTATATGAAGCCGTTTTACACGAAAATCTCTGGAGATAAATTGCGTCTCGTATTTGCTTATCAATATTTCTCAATTTTAAAAGAGAATGAGATTTTTCATTTCATTCCAATTGAAGGTAAAGAGATGATTATTAACTTGCATACACAACAGATCGAAAATTTATCTGAGGTATTTGTTTTCCAAAAGGGCAATCGTTTTATCCGATTACCACTCTACCAACTATTACTCATTACTAATGTGCATGAACATTTAACGCCAATTCTTGAAAGCGCTACACCAAAATTGCCACAATTACCCCTTGTCTCTTCAGCAACTGTAGGTGAGATTGATCAGCTGATTGCTGAAATTGAACAAAAAAACATTGATTATTTAATAGACCAAGCATTAGCAGATTACAATGAAGCACTCTTTTTTGAGCTACTACATCAAAAGAGCACGCATTTCGGAGGTTTCGGAAATTGAATACTCGGTACATCAAATAAGCACCCACTTTTCAAGAAAGAGAAGCGGGTGCTTTAACACTTTTATAGATAGAACACTTCAATTATTTGGATTATTTACCAATGTAACTTTAAAGAAGTTGTCACAATCCGATATAAATAAAAATACTTTTAGCATGGGGGTGGTGGAATGCTTGGTAAGTGGTCTGCTACAGGGTTATCTATATTAAGTAACATGAATAGGCACTATAATGCTATGAGCAAGTCAATGTTACGAATTTCTACTGGCTATCGGATTAACAGTGCGGCTGATGATCCGGCTGGTCTTGCGATATCCGAGAAAATGAGGGCACAAATTCGCGGTTTGAATATGGCGTCGAAAAATATACAGGACGGTATTTCACTTATGCAAACGGCAGAGGGCGCACTAAACGAAACGCATGCCATGATTCAACGAATGCGGGAGCTAGCAGTACAAGCATCCAATGACACATTAACCGATAGTGACCGACAGCAGCTTGATTTGGAATTTCAGGAACTAAAAAAAGAAATCCAACGTCTTTCTAAAGATACCGAATTTAATACGAAGACATTATTAAATGGTGACTATTCAACGAATGGTCTCAAGATTCAAGCGGGTGCAAACGCTGGTCAAACTATTGAGTTGTTTATTAATGATATGGGGGCAGGGGCGCTTGGGTTGGACGCCACAACTTCAATTGCAACACGAGATGATGCCAATAATGCGATTTCCTCGATGGATGAGGCATTAAAACGGGTATCATCGGAGCGTTCTCGTTTAGGGGCTTATCAAAATCGCCTAGAGCATGCCTATAATGCAAACGTCAATACAGCGGAAAATTTAACCGCAGCGGAATCACGAATTCGCGATGCTGATATTGCGAAGGAAATGATGAATATGGTGAAGTCGCAAATATTGCTTCAAGCAAGCCAATATGTTCTAGCATTGCATATGCAACAGGCACAATCTATTTTAAAGTTACTAGAAAGCGGAACAATGAGGAATCCCCGATATTAATGGAGATTCCTTTTTTTTGTGTGATTATATTTTACTTTTATCCTTTAATTACTAACTTCACCCCTTTTCTATTTACTATAACAGCAATAAAACGCGACAAAATAGCTTGCTTGAGCCTTCACATCCGCAGTACATAACGTTCCAACAGGAGCTTAAAAATAAGGAAGCGAGCGATTTTGCAGAACAATATATTTTGAAAGAGCTACAAAAGTTACCGCAGCTTAGTGACTGTCACCTTTTCCACGATGTTATACTTCCTACGATCCTCCCCATGCAAATGGATATATTAATTATTACAGCCAGTGGCATCGTCTTACTTGAAATAAAAAATATACGGGGAACAGCAAGTATTAAAGATTATTACATGCTTGTTGGAGATACGATAACGAACAGGTAGTGCGTTTTTAATGCTTGAGTGTAAACATGTCACAAAACGATTATTGCAAAAAACATTATGAACACGCTGTAATTCAGGCAAACATACGAAGTACGATTTGTCTAGTTTATTGGAAACGTCATAAAAATTTTAGATATCGCCACAAAACGCTCGTGAATCGCCACCAGAAAGCTACTTTAAACCCACCATTATGCAAAATCGCACACAGAAAATACTGTAAAATAACAAATTGATTCACACTTTCCCTTGAAAGATGTATACTATAATGCAGAACAAAAATGCAATTCAGCATTTATAGACCATATAAAAATTTACTACTCGTTTTTGAAACGGAAGGAAGAATAGAGAATGACGAAATCAATTTGTGTCGTTGGACTTGGCTATATCGGATTACCAACGGCTGTAATGTTTGCCAACCACGGCATAAAAGTACATGGGGTGGACGTAAACCCAGCAGCAGTAAAAAGTATTCAAGAGAAAAAGCTTCATATTGAAGAAAACGGTTTACAAGAACGCCTAAACAAAGCAGTAGATGAAGGATTCTTAACAGCATCAACAACACCACAAGAAGCAGATGTTTTCATTGTAGCTGTTCCATCACCAATCAATCCTGACAATACAGCGAATTTAGAATATGTACGCCAAGCAACGGCATCCATTGTGCCTTATGTAAGAAAAGGGAACTTAGTAATTCTTGAATCCACAGTTCCACCGAAAACAGTAGAACACATTATGCTACCAGAGCTAATTAAAGCAAATCTAGAGTTCGGTGTTGATTTATTTGTAGCGCATTCACCAGAGCGTGTTATTCCAGGTCGTATTTTTGAAGAATTAGTGAACAACGACCGTATCGTTGGTGGGATTGATCCAGTATCTGCACAAATGACAAAAGAGCTTTACCAAACATTTGTAAATGGCACAATTCATCTAACAGATGCTACAACGGCTGAATTAGTAAAAGTAATGGAAAACACATACCGTGATGTCAATATCGCGTTTGCCAATGAATTAGCGAAAATGGCTGAAAAATTAGACGTTAACATTTGGGAAGCAATTAAATTTGCTAACTACCACCCACGTGTAAATGTTCACTTCCCAGGTCCTGGAGTAGGTGGTCACTGTATCGCTGTTGACCCATGGTTCCTTGTAGAGCTAGGTGGCGAACAAGCACAAATTATTCATCTGTCTCGTAATACAAATGACAGCATGCCAAGCTATACTGCACAAAGAACACAAGCTATTTTAAACGAAAACAAAATCGCAGGTGGTAAAGTAGCAGTGCTTGGACTAGCCTTCAAAGGAAATGTGGATGATATGCGTGAAAGTCCATCAACAATCGTCATTGATGAGCTACAAAACCTAGGCTTAGAAGTAATTTCTTACGATCCGCACATTAAAGAAAACAAACATGCTACACAAACACAAAGCTTAGAAGAAGCTACAAAAGACGCAGACATCATCGTTGTACTAACAGACCACAATGAGTTCAAAGCAATGGATGCAGCAGCTATCACAGTGAAAACAAAAATCGTCTTCGATACGAAAAACTGCTTAAACCGTGATAAATGGCAAGAAGCTGGCTTCCAGTTCCATTTACTAGGGGATGCGAAAAACCGATGAAAGAAACAGTACTTGGCATTAACGTCAATACAGAAGGTTACGATGAATTAATGGATATGGCATTCGAGCGCATTGAACAGAAACAAAAAGCGCTCGTCGTTGCCATCAATCCAGAAAAAATTATTAAAGCAAAAGAAGACCCTGCACTAAAGAAGCTATTAAATGAAGCAGAATTTCAAATTCCAGATGGGATTGGTGTTATTCTTGCTTCTAAAATTCAAAAAGGGCAAATTCGTGAACGTGTTACAGGCGTTGATATGATGATGAAGCTTTGTGAAGAAGCGGCAAAACGAGGCAAGCCTATTTTCCTGTATGGAGGTAAACCTGGTGTAGCTGATGCAGCACAAGCAAAGCTAAAATCACTATTTCCTTCTATTAAAATAGTCGGCACACAGGACGGCTATGAAAAAGACGAACAGAAGGTCATTGATCGTATTAATGAAGCACAACCGGATTTACTATTTGTAGCAATGGGTAGTCCAAAACAGGAAAATTGGATTAATGCTAATCGCGACCGATTGCATCCAACGATTTATCAAGGTGTTGGTGGATCATTCGATGTGTTGGCAGGTACAGTAAAACGTGCACCAGAAATTTTCCAAAAATTTGGTCTTGAATGGTTTTACCGATTAATGAAAGAACCTAAGCGTATCAAGCGTCAAATCGCTTTACCACTTTTTTTATTAGAAGTGGCTAGGCAAAAACGTCAATAATTTTTAAAAAATGGTATTGTCGTTTTAATTTGAAAGTGTTAGACTGTAGGTGTATAGGAATTTCCTCTATGAAATAAATAGAATTCCCTGCAAGGAAACAACGGTTGGTAGCCCAAGCGAAAAAAGCTCAAGCATTTATATGCTTGAGCTTTTTTCGTTTCTTGATTTAACTTAATTATCCATTATTTTATAAGATTCTAGAAAATATGAACAAGGAATGATAGAAAATTAGATTTTGTTGGTAAAGTTGCATATTTTCACTTGAAAAAAAGTGTTGGATAAACGACAATGGTAAAAGAGAGTTCGATGTCCACTATTTTCCGGAAACCAATTAGTAATTTTCCCAAAATATGATTGACAACTTTTAGGGATACAACTATACTTTTATGTGTAGTTGTTTATTTACTACATAACTATGTAGTAGAGACATAATTTTTGAACTTAGAGGAGGAAATTTTTCTATGGCTAACCAACCAAAGAAATACAAAAAATTCGTAGCTACGGCTGCAACGGCTACTTTAGTAGCTTCTGCTATCGTACCAGTGGCTTCTGCAGCAGGATTCTCAGATGTAGCAGGTAACGACCACGAAGTAGCAATCAACGCACTTGCTGATGCAGGTATCATCAATGGATACGCTGACGGCTCATTCAAACCAAACCAAACAATTAACCGCGGTCAAGTGGTTAAATTATTAGGTCGTTATTTAGAAGCTCAAGGCCAAGAAATTCCAGCTGACTGGAATTCAAAACAACGCTTCAACGATCTACCAGTAACAGCTGAAGAAGAATTAGTTAAATATGCTGCACTTGCAAAAGATGCAGGCGTATTCAACGGTTCAAATGGCAACCTAAACGCTTCACAAACAATGCAACGTCAACAAATGGCAGTAGTTTTAGTACGTGCTATTAAAGAAATCGCTGGCGTAGACTTAGTAGCTGAGTACAAAAAAGCAAACTTCGTAACAGAAATTGGTGACTTAGACAAAGCTTACTCTGCAGAACAACGCACAGCGATCGTTGCTTTAGAATATGCGGGTATTACAAATGTTGCTCACTTCAACCCAGGTAACAGCGTAACACGCGGACAATTCGCTTCATTCTTATACCGCACAATCGAAAACGTTGTAAACAACCCAGAAGCTGGTGTTGCTTCAGTAAAAGCAATCAACAGCACAACTGTTGAAGTAACATTCGACGAAGAAGTAGACAACGTACAAGCTCTTAACTTCTTAATCTCTGATCTTGAAGTGAAAAATGCGGCTGTTAAACAAACAAACAAAAAAGTGGTTGTATTAACAACTGCTGCTCAAACAGCTGACAAAGAGTACACTGTATCTCTTGGCGAAGAAAAAATCGGTACATTCAAAGGTATCGCAGCTGTAGTTCCTACTAAAGTAGATATCGTTTCTAAATCAGTACAAGGTAAACTTGGCCAACAAGTAACTGTTAAAGCACAAGTAACTGTTGCTGAAGGGCAATCTAAAGCTGGTATTCCGGTGACATTTAATGTTCCTGGTAACAACAACGATGCTGTAAACCCAACACTTACTGGTGAAGCAGTAACTAACGAAGAAGGTATCGCAACTTACACTTACACTCGTTACACTGCTAAAACTGACACTGTAACTGCATATGCTACTGGTGACCGTTCTAAATTCTCAATCGGTTATGTATTCTGGGGTGTAGACACTATCCTTACTGTAACTGATGTAAATGAAGGTACATCTATCAACAACGGTGCTAACAAAACTTACAAAGTTACATTTAAAAATGCAACAACTGGTAAAGCTGAAGCTAATAAAACATTCAACGTTTCTGTACTTGAAAACATTGATGTAACTGCTGATAAATTACAAAATGTTACTGTAAACGGTACTCCTGTAGCTCAATTAAGTAACGGTACTGTAGTTAAAGCAGCACAAATTACTACTGATGGAAACGGTGAAGCAACATTCACAGTTTCTGGTACAAACGCTGAAGTAACTCCTGTAGTTTACGAAGCATCAGCTATTTATGATGCAAATAATAAAGTAACTTCTTATGCTCATAAATATGAAGCATCAGCATTACAAGCATCAGCTACAAAAGTTAAATTTGGTGCTCTTCAAGCTGAATACACTATCGAACTTAAACGTGATGGTGGGGAAGTTGCGGCTATCGGAGATACAAACGGTGGACGTAAATATAACATCGTAGTAAAAGATAAAGATGGTAAAGTAGCGAAGAATGAAACAGTAAACGTAGCATTCAACGAAGATCTTGACGGAGTAATTGCTACAAATACAAAAGCTAAATTTATTAAAGTAGATGCAGATGGAAATCAATCATACTACCCAGAAGCTGCTGATAAAGATGGAAATAAAGCTAAGCAAATTGTTGTAAAAACAAATGACAAAGGTGAAGCTTCATTTGTAGTCGGCAGTGACTCTGTAAATGACTATGTTACTCCAGTTGCATGGATTGATATTAATACATCAAATGCTGCTGATGGTAAATTAGATAAAGGCGAACCAACAACTATTGGAGCAATTGCATACTTCCAAGAGCAATATTTAGATGGTGCTAAAATTTCATCTTATGATGCAACTAATAAAAAAGTAGATAAATTCAAAGATGCTGAAGTAGCAACATTTAAACCATCTTTAACAAACCAAAGTGGTAAAACATATAACGCAACTTCTGTTGAGTTTACATCTGTAACTTACACTGTAACTAACACTGGTGCAAATGACCTTGAGGTACAAGATGTTGATGGAAAATGGAAAGTAGTATCTCCAAACCGTAACTTTACAACATCATCATCAACACTTTTAACTGAATTAAAAGTACGTTCAGTTGATGGTAAATCTACATCTGTAAAAGTTGTAGCTACAGGTAATGCTAAGTACACTGAAAGAAATTCAACAAATGTAAAAACATATGCATTTACTTCTAAAGAAGCTACAGCTTCATTCGTAAAAACAAGTGAAGTTGGAAACACTTATACAGGTGTTGTAAAATCAATCAATACTGTTAAAGAAGAACTTGTAATTAATGATAAAGACGCAGTGAAATATGCTGGCGAATCTGGTAAAACTTATGTTTATAAAGGTTTAGGTGGAGCAACAATTAGTGATGTTGATGCATTCATCGACATTCTTAAAAAAGCTGAAGTTACTGTAACTTACAATGTAGAGGGTAGCACAGTAACATTCACTATTATTAACATTAATAATAACGGAACTAAACCTACAGATGCTGCTGAAAATGATAGACTAGAAGCAGGAAAAGCTTTAACTGCTGCTATTAAAGTAGAAACTGATGCTAATTTAGTTGAAGCAAACTATACTGCTGCATCTTGGAAAGTTTACTCTGATGCATTAACAGCAGCAAAAGCTGTAAATGTAACTACTGCTTCAACAAGTGCTATTCAAAAAGCTACAAAAGATTTAGCTGATGCTAAAAAAGCATTAGTACTATCTGATACAGCAGTAGCTGATACAGCAGCATCTAAAAAAGCTTTAAGTGATGCAATTGCTGCAGTAAAAGAAGAAAATTATACATCTGTTGCTGCCGTACAAGCACTTGTTAAAGTTGCAACTGACGTATTAAATAACACTTCTTCTACAAAAGCTGATTATGATAAAGCAAAAGCTGATTTAGATTCAGGCCTTAAAGCATTAGAAAAAGCAGCTGCAACTGCTCCAACAGCTACAGCTAATGTTAATGGAACTGATGTTACAATTACATTTACATCTAATGTATCAGTTGCTGCAGATACAAAAATCACAATCGATACTCAAGAAGGTACTGTTGCTTCAACTTCAGATTTAAAAGAATTAAAAGTATCATTTGCTGCCCTACCAACAAATGCAGGTACAGCTACACTTAAAGTTAAAGTACCAGCTACTTCTACAACTTTAGCTGGAGAATTCGAATATACTGTATCATTTGATGGTACATCAACTTGGACAGTAACAAAGAAATAAATGAACGTTACTTTATAAACTAGCTTGCTAGTGAAATAAGTAGATTTAGACCCTATAGAGTTTGACTCTATGGGGTCTTTTTCTAATTATTTGGCATGAATTCATCATTGTGCGGAACAGTTCGGTTTGACTAGCGAGTCTAATTTTCCTATATCCAATTGCAAGTGTCTATAAGCTCAAATTAATAAATGGCTAGAGCAACAACACAACGAATCCTTATACATTGATGGTATAATCGGAATCAGTTGACATATGAAACCTTATTAAAAAATTTTTATCTTAATTCTTTTATTTATTTCATATCCAATCTCAGGTCATCTAGTTTAAATGTTAATAACACCCAGTAGAACGAAAATCGCTATAACCTAGTAAAGGTAAGATATAATATTAGTTAACATCCTATAGTGTTAAAGTATTGAAGTACAGTGACAAATGACATGAGGTGTTAATTATTTCAAAATGTTGCATTGTGAAACAATTTTTAAAATTTGATGTGTATTTCTACCCCTAAAATTTGCATGTTACGACTTACAGAAGAATTAAACCAACCATTGTTTAATGATTGGTTTTTTGTTTTGAAATTCCTCTACTATGTAGTTAGTTTCGGAAAGCTTAGCTATAGACAACAAAAAAACTCCAATCGTACAATAAAATCAGGTCTAGTCAACCGACTTTGTACGAAAGGAGCTCCAAATGGATAGTAAAAGTTTAGCACATACAACATGGAATTGTAAGTATCATATCGTTTTTGTACCGAAATATAGAAGACAAGTTATTTATCGTCAAATTAAAGCGGAAATAGGGAGAATACTACGTCAGTTATGTGAAAGAAAAGGGGTAGAAATTGTAGAAGCAACAGCGTGTTCGAATCATATATATATGTTGGTGAAGATTCCTCCCAAACTAAGTGTATCTGCTTTTATGGGCTATTTAAAAGGGAAAAGTAGCGTCATGATTTTTAATCGGCATGATAGTTTAAAGTACCAATTGGGAAATCGCCAATTTTGGTGTCGTGGATACCTAGTAGATACAGTTAGTCGAAATCAAAAAGTGATTCACAAGTATATCACAAAACAATTACAAGAAGATTTACGCTATGATCAGATGTCAATAAATGAAATCATTGACCCTTTAAATTGTGAATAAATTAACTGGAAGAAAAAAGTCTGCCGCTTTAGCGGCTTGTAGAAAAGAAGTATGGTTGGCGGACCTTTCAGAATATAGTTAGACATAAGGTATTTAAATAGCGTTTACGCGTAAAGAAACCCACCAGTTTTACTGGTGGGTTTTTAACAGAAAGCTCTTACATTGGTATAATTTATTATTTTTTTGAATAAATATTCGCTAGGTATTCTATTGTTATTTCAATTTCTTCATAGCCGACCTTAAATCATCTACTTTCAAATGTTGATAGCGTGCAGTGGAACGGGAATCGGTATGACCTAATAGAGTTGCGATATAATGTTGGTCTACACCGAGTAGTGTTAAGTGTGTTGCGGTACAGTGACGAATCACATGGGGGGTTAATCGTTTTGTAATATTGCATTGGGCGCCAATTTTTTTTAATTTGATACGGATTTCTACTCCGCTAATGGGCATATTACGACTTACGGGAGAGGGAAATAAATAATCTGATCCGTTGTCTTTCGTTTTCTGTAAATATTCCGCTAATATTTTTTGCAGTTTTGGATGTAGGGGTAAGTGAAGATCTCTGCCACCTTTAATCCGTGGGAAGTATATTTTATTATTTTTTATATCAACATTTTCCTTTAATAACGTTCGAGCAGCCGTAATTCTGGAACCCGTGTAATAGAGTAAGCTGATTAATACATAGTAAAATTCGGAGTATTTTTTTGCCGTAGCCAACACTAATGCCATTTCTTCCATATCCAGAATTTCGGGTAACGGTACATACACATTTCGAGTAGATATGCCTATCGTTGGATCGACTTTAAAGTTCAACTCTATCACAAGATATTTGAAAAATGCCTTCACACCGTAAAAATATCTACTAATCGAATTGGGTTTATAATCCTGATTGCCTAAAAAATCTAGATATTCTAGAATGTCGTCCTTCGATATTTCCTCTGTTAAAATATGACCATCGTATAATTGATAAATAAAGGACGAGAACTTTTTTATATCATTTTCATAGCCAATAATGGTTTCTTCTGAATAGTACTTTCTTTTTAAATGTTGAAGAAATTTTTTAGAGTACTTAGGCAAATCAAAGTCAGAATGGATAATCAAAGAGATATCAGCTCCTTCTCGTTAGCTAATGTGTTCTTGAATATCTTGCATTGTATTGTGCTGCTCGTAATTATGAACAAACCAACTTAATTTCGTATCACAATAGTTTAAATCTAATGAAAGTAACGCTTTTTGCACTAAGTAATGATGTTGTTGGCGATAGGACATATTAGGACTTAACCATAAAATAGTAACGATTTTCTGCGGTTCACGAATATGCTGTAAATATTCCTCCGTTTGATAATAAAGGGAACAATCGCCTAACCAACTTTCAAACAGAGAGCGTTGTCTTCTATCAGCATGAAGTAATTGAAGATGCAATATATGTTGCTCTACTTGTAATTGAAAATAGATTGGCTCATTTGATAGGGTGATATAGCCCTTGTAGCTTTTATCTTGATCAACTTCTTCACTTTCTGAAAACCAAGCATTTTTTATTTTCGTAATACTTCGTTTAATATCTGAAAGCTCATAGGGTGTCAGCAAATGATAAAGCGTTTGTTGAATTTGCTCCTTAAAGTTTTCAATCATTGTACAACGTATATCTTCATTTAATTTCAGTAATAAATTGTTTAACTCCATTATTTCATTTGTTAAAGGGGGAGGCGTTTCGCTAGATGGACTATGAATGGTAGGAATAGTTTGCAACTGTAAGTCAACTAATTCTGCAAAAGACACATCAAAAAATTCTGCATACTTTTGCAATACTTTTTCAGATGCTTTCCTCGTCCCTTTTTCTATAAAGCCTACATAACTATGCGAAATACCTAATAAATCTGCCAATGCGGCAAGCGTTAGATGATGTTTGTGGCGTAGCATTTTTAGTCGATTTCCTAAAGCAATGGCTTGTCCATCTTTGTTCTTCATTTTCTCACGCCCCTCTCTAAACTATCTTCCATTAGTACATGCTTTATAAAAGGACTAGTAAAAGTAATGTTGGAACTATGCAATATATTGCGAAGGAACAGAAGATAAGTTGGTGACTAATTCAAATTGCACTATATTGGATAATTTCAATAAAAGGATTTATATACTCTATTTGGTAATATTGGTTAGAAAGAAAACCCAATGTATTGCGATAAACAAGACATGGGTTTTCATTTCTACTTATTTTTACTAAATTTATATGCTTATAAAAGTAATGTTTTGTGTTATGGAGTAGGCTTTACTGTAATAGCTAAAGTACGGTTCGTTACATCATCAATTGTAATAGTTGCTACAAAGCTTTCTTTAGCATAACCAGTAGCTTGAGCGTCGAAATAAACTTTTAAAGTCTTCTCGATTAATTGTGCAGCTTCAATAGAAGCAGAAGGTGCTTTAGCTATAGTAATCACATTATTATTAAAAGAAGTAGTAATGTCTAATGCATTATCAGCATCTGGATTTACATTCGCGATTGTGAAACCTGCAAGAGCAGACCCAATATTAAGGGTTAAATCTTTTCCATTTGTATTCACTGCAAGTGAAGAAGTAATAGATTCAGCAGTTACTTTTTGACCAAATTTTGGTGTAACATTTACTGTAGCAGTGCTTGCGCCTTTAGTTAACGTAACAGTATAAGTTCCTGCTGTAGAAGTTTCTACTACACTTACAGTTACTGAAGAATCGTTAATTTCAGTTACAACATTTGATTGTACAGCTAAACGTTTATTTTCTGCCGTATCAGTTGAAAGTGTAGCAATATTAGGTGTTACTGTAACTTTAGCTTTTGCAGCTGTAACAGCAGTAGCGTCAGATGCTTTATCTCCAATAATATCAACCGGCTTAGTTCCCCCAGCGTTAACAGAAACAACATAGAATGTAACAGTATTATCTTTAACTTCATATGTTACTTTTACCCCTGAAGTGGCACCTTTAAGAATATTTACAAACTGGTCTTTAGAAAGTGGTGCACCATTTACATTTCTATATACATATGTTTTGCCCGTTTCACCAGCATATTTCACCGCATTTTTTAGAACGGAACCATCAGTAAATACGACAGTTTCTTTGTCTGTATCGAATGAATGAATATCACCAGTAAATAGGTTAGGGATTTCTGAAGTAGAAGTGAATGTTGCAGTTGCTTCTTTTGAAGTAAATGCAAATTCTTTATTACCGTCTTTAGCTACACCAGTAGCAAGCACTTTTACGGAAGAAGATTTCCCATCTACAGCAGTTACATTGATTTCACCGCTTTGAGAAACTAATGTATGCACACGGTTTGGAGCAATTTCAACTTCGCCTACTTTTACATTATTTGCACCAGTGTTGTAAACAGTGTACGTAACATCCTTTGTTGTATAACCAGAATTTGGTACGACTTTACCACTTTGGTTCGTAAGTTGTACTTTAAATGTTGCAGTTTCTCCACTAACAAATTTGTCAGTTTCAGTTGTACCTTTGTAAGATACTAATTTAGAACCATCTAAATATGGAGCTTGGAAGTATGAAATTGGTGCAACTGCTGAAGGCTCACCTTTGTCTAAGTTTGCATCTTTACCGCTTTGGTTGTTAATATCGATCCAAACGATTGGTGTAGCGTAAGAATTTACAGTATCACTGCCGATGACGAAGCTTGCTTCACCTTTAGCGTTTGTTCTAACAGTGATTTTTTTACCTTCGTATCCAACCTGTCTACCGTTTTCGATTTTTACGAATTGAGCAGAAGTCACTGTAGAAATTACGCCATCAATATCTTCGTTAAATGCCACGTTAACAATTTCGTTAGCAGCTACTTTACCATCTTTATCTTTAACCACTACATTGTATTTACGTCCGTTTAAAACTCCAGTAGCAGCAGTTTCTCCACCATCACGAGTTACTTCAATTGTGTAAGCAGCTTGAATAGCACCAAATGTTACTTTAGCCGCAACAGCTTGTAGTGTATCTGCTGTATATTTTGGAGAGTAAGTGTTTGCAACATTAGTTGAAGCAGCTTCAAATACTACAGGAGTAACTGTAGCGTTAGAACCTGAAATTGTGAATGTAGCTTCACCTTTAGTATCAGTTGTGATTTGTGCAGCTCTCATGTTATTTTCACTCGTTTGAACTACCGCAACACCATTCACCGTAACGTTTTGTAATTTATCAACTGTTACATCAATGTTTTCAAGTACAGAAACGTTTAATACTTTACCTGATACTGGTCTACCAGTTTCTGGGTGTTTGTAAGTGACTTTATAAGTTTTGTTAGCGCCGTTGTTGATTGTATTACCAGTTGTTACTTCAGTAATCGTTAATGTTTGATCAACTGCCCAGAATACATAACCAGTTGAGAATTTAGAACGATCACCAGTTGCGTATACAGTTACAGTGTCGTTTGTTGCGACGTAACGAGTGTAAGTGTAAGAAGCAATACCGTTTTCATCTGTTACAGCTTCAACTGTTACTGGAGATTTCACGCCATTAGCAGAACCTGGGATGAAGAATGTCACCGGAATACCAGCTTTAGATTGCCCTTCAGCAACAGTTACTTGTGCTTTAACAGTTACTTGTTGGCCAAGTTTACCTTGTACTGATTTAGAAACGATATCTACTTTAGTAGGAACTACAGCTGCGATACCTTTGAATGTACCGATTTTTTCTTCGCCAAGAGATACAGTGTACTCTTTGTCAGCTGTTTGAGCAGCAGTTGTTAATACAACCACTTTTTTGTTTGTTTGTTTAACAGCCGCATTTTTCACTTCAAGATCAGAGATTAAGAAGTTAAGAGCTTGTACGTTGTCTACTTCTTCGTCGAATGTTACTTCAACAGTTGTGCTGTTGATTGCTTTTACTGAAGCAACACCAGCTTCTGGGTTGTTTACAACGTTTTCGATTGTGCGGTATAAGAATGAAGCGAATTGTCCGCGTGTTACGCTGTTACCTGGGTTGAAGTGAGCAACATTTGTAATACCCGCATATTCTAAAGCAACGATCGCTGTGCGTTGTTCTGCAGAGTAAGCTTTGTCTAAGTCACCAATTTCTGTTACGAAGTTTGCTTTTTTGTACTCAGCTACTAAGTCTACGCCAGCGATTTCTTTAATAGCACGTACTAAAACTACTGCCATTTGTTGACGTTGCATTGTTTGTGAAGCGCGTTCAAATGATGGCATTTATCTGCTATGCAAATAAAGGAAACCTTAGCTGGTTTATTCTTTTGCAGTAAACAATAAATAGAAGCATGTACTAGTTGTTGGTAGCAGAGGCGGTGACTCCTGCGGGAACGCACACAGCGTAAAACGCGGGAATTCCGCGCGCAAGCAGAGAGTTGAGGCTTACTGTGATGAGCGAAAAGCACCGCTGTAGCGGACTCAACGATATAGTGAAAAGAGTTCAATTGATGGCATTTTTCCACTATGCAATGCAAACGAAACCTTAGCTGTTTATTCTATTGCAGTAAACAATTAATAGAAGCATGTACTAGTTGTTGGTAGCGGAGGCGGTGACTCCTGCGGGAATGCACACAGCGTAAGACGCGGGCATTCCGCGCGTTAGAGAGGGTTGCGGCTTACTGTGCTGAGCGGAAAGCACCGCCATAGCGAACAACAACGGTATAGCAAAAAAGTGTTAGATTGACCCCAATCAATCTAACACTTTTCCTACGATTATCTATAGCTAACCTCTGTGAGGAGTAACCATGAAAAAGTACTGAATGTTTAGCAAAAGTGAAGTTTCGGTTAACAATTGCACTATTTTGTTGTGTGCTTAGATTATTGAAGAATGCTATAATTTAACAGTTACTATATAGTAATTCAATAGTGCATTAACAGTTATATGGTTTCATATATATATACTGGGGAAATAAGTTTTACTACTATTGATGGCACGCTTGATGCGTCTGGTGTAGGTACAAACCGACAGCCGAGATAGAGAGATGGTAGACCTTCTTCGGTTAAGAAGAAGGTTTTTATGAAGCAAATACTTAAAGAGGAGCTAACTGATGATGTCTAAAAAGAAATGGAACAAGTCATTTAATGCTTTACTCGCAACGACATTAGTTGCGAGTGTATCGATGCCAGTAATGCCTAGTCAAGCTGTTGCGGCTGAATTAGCTACTGATTTAATTATCTCTGAGTATATTGAAGGGTCCAGTAATAATAAGGCGATTGAACTTTACAATGGAACGGGTTCAACAATTGATTTAAGCCAATACAAACTTGAACTTTATACAAATGGTAGTACAACACCAACGAACAAACAGACGTTAAGTGGCACTTTAGCACATAATGAGACAATCATTCTCTATAATTCTAGTGCAGTGGCAGCGATTAAAGAGGAAGGTGGACTTGCTTCAGCTGTTACCGCGTTTAATGGTAATGATGCGATTGTTTTAAAGAAAGGTGAAGAGGTAGTAGATTCTTTTGGTCAAATGGGGTTTGATCCAGGCAAGTCATGGAATGACAATGGGGTGTCTACTGTTGATACAACATTGGTTAGAAAGAGTTCCATTACGTCTGGCGATAAAAATCCAAGTGACATCTTTGACCCTTCATTAGAATGGCAGCCTTATCCAATCGATACATTCGAACATTTAGGCAGTCATGCAATGGATGGAGGTGAGGTTGGACCTATTATAAAGGCAGAAGCCGTAACAGCTTCCACACCTTCTGGAACGGTTGCGTCAGGCACTGCCATTACATTATCTTCTGCCACTGCTGGTGCAACGATTTATTATACAACGGATGGAACAGAGCCAACATTACAAAGTGCTAGTTATACGCAACCAATCGTTATTGATAAAACAATAACGATAAAAGCGATAGCAGTTGCACAGGGGCTGGAAAATAGTGATGTGCAAACTTTTAATTATACCGTTATTGGACAAGCAGATGTTCAGTCAATCGCTGATGCAAGAACACAAGCGAACGGTACAACAGTAACAATCAAAGGTATTGTGGCAGGGAAGTTGAAAAATACCATCTCTGTACAAGATGGAACAGGTGGTATCGCTGTACGTCCGACGAGCCTAAATGTAGAAATTGGCGACGAAGTAACGCTTAAAGGGAAGCTTGCGGACTATAGAGGGTTACTGCAATTAGACGGAGCTCAAATTATCGACAAAGTGGCAGGTGTTGGTGCACCAACTGCAAAAGTAGTAACAGGTGCCGAGGTAGCAGAAGCAAATGAATCACAACTTGTTACGATAAAAAATGTTGCGCTGACAAATGTGCAAACAGGAAGTGGCTGGGCAAACTATACAGCTAGTGATGGTAGCAATTTCTTAGTACGCGATGAAACGAATACGCTAGGCCTAACGGTCGGCACAACATATGAATCGGTTACGGGCATTGTCCAACAATTCGATCAGGATTACCAAGTGATACCACGTTCTGTTAACGATATTGTCGTGGATAGCACAGCATTAAAACCAGCGATCGCGTCGCCAAGTAGTGGTACATTTATTAATCAAACAACGGTCACTTTATCAACATCTACAGCTAATGGGGAAATCTATTACACAGTAGATGGTACAAATCCTACTGTATCAGGTATTAAATACGAAAAACCAATCGATATTACGCAAAACACAACATTAAAAACGGTTGTCAAAGCAATTGATGGTACGTTTAGTGAAGTGATGACCTATGACTATGTTATTACAGATGCGCTGCAAATTCATGATATTCAAGGGGAAGGCCATCGCTCTCCATTTGCCAGCAAAACCGTTGATGGCATTCAAGGGATTGTAACCTATTCATTTTCTTTAAATGGTAGTTATTATTATACAATTCAAACACCTGATGAATTGGCGGATGATAATCCGAATACATCGGAAGGAATCTTACTTTATAGCGGAAAGAATGCTTGGCCGATTCAAGTAGGAAATTTAGTATCGGTATCAGGTAAAGTAGATGAATATGCGTATGATGGCTATAGTGATGCGAACCAAACTGATTTAAAAACGACGCAAATCAATGTACGAAATGATCAAGGTGGCAAAGTACAAGTACTTAATGCCAGTGTAGCATTACCAAAAGCCATTCAAATTGATAAATTAAAAATGTCATTTAGCCAAATTGATAGTGACAATCTGCAAGTTTTCAACCCAACAATTGATGCTATTGATTTTTGGGAAAGTATTGAAGGGATGCGAGTGGAAGTAGGCAATGTTAAAGCTGTTGCTCCACAGGAACATGGCGATTTAGTAACGGTTCTTGAAAGTGAACCAACAAACACGCTGCATGGTGGGGTTCTGTATGAGGAAGGAAAAACAAACCCAAATCGTATTCAATTTAGATTGGAACCGAACGGAACAGCTCGTGATTTCGAAGTTGCCACAGGTGATAAGTTTAGCGGACCGATTACGGGTATTGTGGGCTACTCTTATCAAAACTTCAAAATTTACGTGCCATTAGATAACATGAAGCAAGCCCATGTAAAAGGGTCGGCAACACCTGAGACAACTAAAATAGTCAAAGCAGAGGATAAGCTAACAATTGCCTCGTATAATTTAGAAAACTTCTCGAATAACAAAACGTCGACATCGGATGATAAGGCGCGAAAATTAGCACGTGCCATTGGTACTGATATGCAAACGCCAGACATTGTAGGGGTGACGGAAGTACAAGATAATAACGGCGAGTCGGCTGGTGATGCCAAGGCTGATCAAAGTTATCAACGCTTAATTGATGCCATTAAAGCTGAAAGTGGTATTGATTATAAGTATGTCAATATTGACCCTGTGAATAATGCAGATGGTGGTGCACCGAACGCGAATATTCGTGTTGGTTTCTTATACAATCCAGCAAGGGTGAACTTGAAAGAAGGAATCCAAGCAGGGGATGCGACTACTGCGGTTAGTTATCAAAACGGTCAATTAACGCTGAACCCAGGGCGAATTGACCCAATGAATGAGGCATTTAATAATAGCCGAAAACCGTTAGCTGCACAATTTGAGTTCCAAGGTGAAGATGTCATTGTGATTGCTAATCACTGGAATTCTAAATCGGGTGACACACCATTATTCGGAGCAGCACAACCACCGCAATATAAAAGTGAAGTGCAGCGCCAAAAAATCGCAAATATTGTGTATAACTTTGTTACGGATGTTAAAACGAAAAATCCAGATGCAAACATTGTATCGTTAGGTGATTTTAACGATTACCAATTTGCCAAAGCGCTTAAAATTCATGAAGGTGAATGGATGACCAATATGATCAATAAAGCCGATTCTTCTGACCGTTATACGTATTTGTATCAAGGAAATTCGCAAGTATTAGATCATATTTTAGTTTCCAATAATCTTCAAGATAAAACGATAATTGATATTCTTCATATTAATGCAGACTTTACAGATATGGCAGGCCGCGCAAGTGACCATGACCCTGTCATGGTGCAACTGGATTTAAAACAAGGTCCTACAGTAGAACCGATTCAACCTGAAATCACATATAACTATGAGAACTTTAAGAAAAATATTTTAGTTATTACAAAACCGAGTGTAGCATTACATTTAGATGCAGCGTCGTATATTACGAAGGGCGTACACTTAAAAGGGAAGTATGTCGAGCTTCACGGTGAAGGCTTTAACAAGACAGATGTGATTATTACGCCAAATCATCCAGAGTCCATTGTAGACTTAAAGGGCAATACGTTTAAAAAGATTACAATTGAAGGCAAAAATGTAAGTGAAATTAGAGGCGCAGAAAATATTGACTTACAGTTGATTGAATTGAAGAAGGGTGCATCGTTAGAAAACATTAAATTTACAAATTCTAAGGGTCAACCGATTGTCTACCCTCCTGTCCCTGCTGAAAACAAGCAACCAATCATCAAAAAGCCTTTTACAAATCAGACAGTAGCTGTAGGCACGGACATTACCATTGATTTAACAGAGCATTTCGCTGATCCGGATAATGACGAATTGACATTTACCGCTACAAAAGGTTCGATAACGGGCAAACGCTTAACGTTAACTTTAGAAGCGGGTAGTCATATTGTTGGTGTCACGGCATCTGATGGTACAAAAAGTGTCACGGCCAATTTTAGTGTGACTGTAACGGCTAACGACTACTATACTGCTGCCTATAACAAAGAGGGGCAAGCACTCAAAAAGGCGCTGCACGATATAATTTCAAACCAAAAAGTATTATCCTATGATGCTGCATGGGATTCCTTGAGATACACAGACGAAGATCCGAATAATACAAATAATGTCCTGTTATTTTATTCTGGTAAATCTAGTCCAAAAACAAACAACGGCGGCAATGTAGGCAACTGGAACCGAGAGCATACGTGGGCAAAATCACATGGTAATTTCGGCACAAGTCAAGGACCAGGAACTGATATCCATCATTTACGCCCTACCGATGTTCAAGTAAATAGCGCAAGAGGAAATTTAGACTTTGACAATGGCGGTAGTCCAGTCACTGGCTGTAACGGTTGCTTGAAAGACGCCGATTCCTTCGAACCACCGAATCGTGTCAAAGGGGACGTTGCACGCATTCTGTTTTATATGGCAACGCGTTATGAGCTAGGCGATAAAGTAGACCTTGAATTAAATGACAAAGTCAACAATGGAACAGCTCCATATCACGGTAAACTTTCGGTTCTTTTACAATGGCATCTACAAGACCCTGTAGATGACTATGAAAAACGACGAAACGAAAGAATCTACGAAATCCAAGGGAACCGCAATCCATTTATCGACCATCCAGAATGGGTAGAAACGATTTATGGCAACAAACCAGCGGTGCAGATGGTGAATTAGCAAAATGCAAAAACCAGCCAGTTTTCAGCGGTAAATCGCTGAAAACTGGCTGGTTTTATTATGGATTGGCGACAAGCAATTGATTTCAAACGAGCTTGAAAGTGAATACATAATACAAAATATAGTGGCGAAAGTCATGGGTATGCAATCCATTTATGATAAAATTTATAACAACACTCTATAGGAGTTAATAGAGGGGTGAAAAATGGATACATCAAAAAATGCTTTCATTATAGTAGCGGTTGCAAATAGTGCAATTGCATGTATAAGTCAATTTCTTGGTTCAATGTTAGACGGAAGGTTTGATTCGTTATTCCAATTTTTAGCTTTTCCTTTCGTTATAATTCTTCTGAATGTGGTGTTAGGATTTAAATTTAGAATGAAGTTTTATCAATATGCACTGTTCGCATATTTAGGATTATACGTATCTATCTTTGTCTGGGGCACTTTTGTTTTGGTGGAAAGCACGAAAAAAGAGTTGCCTCCGGGCGAGATTGTATTAGGTGCAGATCTCTTATTTATTATAGTTGTGACAATAGTCCAGTCGATTATTTTCCTTCTATTTAATTTAATTGCTTTTGTAATTTATAAAATGGTTTTTTCAAAGAAGTTGTTCTATAGGAGTTGGATTTGATTGTATTGAACCAAGTATTCAAAGGGTTGTAGACAAGCAAAAAAATGGAGGTGTCAGTTAACATCGCTTTTGATACAACGAAAGAATGGCAACAAACAAGCAGTGCAGATGGTGAATTAGTTGAATACAATATTTTAAAAGCCCACTTCAATTAGTTATGAAGTGGGCTTTTAAGATATTGCTCAAATACAAATCGCTCCATTTTTAAAGTATATATGAACTGTCTTTGTTCAAAAAATATGGAAACGGTGTATCTATTTATCTATTTAATTTATAATATTTGAAACAAATTTCCTAATACTTAATTTATAATATAATTAACACATTTTTCTAAATGGAATGTTACAAAATAATATTTTGGAAAACTGAAGATTTTATTTAATTGGGGGAAGAGAACTAAGTGAGTCAAAATGAAGGTTTACAAAAAGAAATTAGCGATTTAATAAAAATGCTTGAGACTTATCAAGTTGAGGAGGATACATCTAATCAAGAGGATGAAATTATTAGAAGATACAAATTAATAAGGAGTGGATTAAATGTACCAGGGGTTGTGAATTTTAAATATGACTACATCGCTTTAACAGAAAAATTTATAGAAACATTAAGTAAAAAGAAAAACCTATTATACCGTTATCGTAAATATATGGATGGTTATATTGAGAAAATAACAAAGAATAATAGTGAAAATATTAACTATTTTCTAAGCTTTAAAACCTATGACTTAACACCTTTCTATTGGATGATTGATGAAAATAAGTTTGCAGGCAATGACATGTTAAATCATCAGCTAGATATTTTTAAAAGATGCTTTTCTTCTGAAACTAAAAAACTATTATTTGAAATGTTCCAAAATTATTATAAATATCAGGACTTTAAAAACTTCAGCGACTATTCGGACTGTATTAAAGACACTGTCATTATAGGTTATATAACAGAACAACAATATAGTGAATCGGAAATAAATAAGTTAACATTGTCAATTGGATATGCTGGGGAACCTGGGAGTA
Source organism: Lysinibacillus sp. FSL K6-3209 (assembly GCF_037976175.1). Classification (NCBI taxonomy): domain Bacteria; kingdom Bacillati; phylum Bacillota; class Bacilli; order Caryophanales; family Bacillaceae; genus Lysinibacillus; species Lysinibacillus sp. FSL K6-3209. Next base: position 639,347 of record NZ_CP150264.1, read on the forward strand.
TAGGCTATGATTTTATGGGTATTAGAACAATTAAAAATGTGTTTGGATTAGTGGATAAGTCAGAAGTTGTTGAAGCAATTGTAACCCGCTTATCAGAAAATATTGTTTATCGTAAAGAATTAACTGCTAAACAAATCAATGCAGTAATTCATACTTCAAATATTAATTCTATGTTAAAGAAGCGCTTAAAATTTACTTTTACGACAGTTCGGATAATGGATAACGTTTTAAAAAGGGCAGTCTTTAAATCTTTACCCAACGAATTAAAAATCGATGGGGACGATATTGAAATGATGAACGCTGTCAGCCTTCCAACATTGCTTACTCTAAATGATAGCGAGTATGCTTTTACAATAAAAGATATGGATTCAGATGCAGAAACGAAAAGTGTATATCTAATTCGCAAAGGCTTTCCAAAAGATAAATTATTGTTTTCAATCAAGGATATTGATGACAAGCAATTTGAGATTAGCTATGAAGAAGAAGAGAAGATATTTAGCTATGATAAGGCACATGAATTAAGCAATTTTTTTGTGGAAATATTAAAAAAAGAATTTGGTCATGTTGGGACAGGGGAAGTAGGTGACATTAAGCTTATTTATTTCTGGATTAAAGAGCACAAAATATTAAAAGATAAGTCTATGACATTTAGCGATAAATACAAAGTTGAATACAAAAACAAAGAATGGGTTGTAGAGGATAACACGAATGAACTAGACTCGGTTCTTTATAACGATCATGATAAGGTGAAAATGATTAATGCGATAGTTGGGAAAAATGGTGCTGGGAAAACAACATTGCTCGATATGTTCAAATACTACTTTAACAATCAAAATGATGAAAATGCTTTTAAAAAATTTTTAATCATATATGAGGATGGAGACAATTTAATTCTTAGACATAATTTTGAACAAGGCGATGGATATAAAATTGATGTTAGGTCTGCTATAAGGTATCAGAAAATGCGATACGATATGAATTCAGGAATTTTATCTAACACAAGTTTATTAAGTTATACAAGTTTTACAGAGCTATCAAATTATACTGGAAGTGAGCACGATAGAGAAGTAGAAGGCAATCATAAAGACTTGTCAACAAATAACGAATTAAGAATGCTAGAAAGAATCAAAGATGCTAGAGAGAGGGAAGGGGTCAAAAGGCAACTAGTTAATGAAGATAACTATAAAAAGTTGATCTTTCTTAGTGAAAGTGAAACGTTAAACGAGGAATTTGCTGAAGGTATTCCGTTACCTCATGGAGTTTTGTTAAAGGTGAAAGTTTATCAGAATTCGACCAAAGATATTGAAGGAGCTTTGACAAAACTTTTTGGGGAAAAAATCGAAAGCTCAAAAGTTTTAGAAGAATACTATGATATAAGCTTTAAATTAAAGAACGTGGATTATAAAGATTTATCGTCTTTGTATCAATTTGTGGCAAGTAATTCGCAATGGATTTGTACACTGGACTTTCTAGGATTATCTTCAGGGCAATATGCAAAGCTTACGTTGTTTGCAAAGCTATTCTTTGAGAGCAATCATAAAAAAGTAACGAGAATATTAGGGGCCCTAGCAAGAGCTAATTCATATGTCAAAAACTATAATACAAAAGATATTTCTTCTGATTATTTAAAGAACAACCAAAATGAGAACCTGATGATTCTACTAGATGAGGGAGATATGTTCTTCCATCCAGCATGGCAAAAGAGCTTTATTAGTGATATCAAAAGTTTACTGAATTATGCCTTTAAGGATCATGAAATAGTCAATACCGTTCACTTACTATTAACTTCAAACTCACCATTTATCATGTCAGATATTCCTTTAGAGCATACAATCGTGTTAGGTGGAAAATATACAATGGAGCAGACCTATGCTCAAAATATCCATGATATTTTAAAATCATCGTTCTTTATGGACAATGGGACGTTAGGAGAAGTCGCTCATAAGCATATAAAGAAACTAATTCAACTATTCCAAAAGGAAGATGTTACTGAAGTAGAAAGACAATATATTAAGAAATCTATTGATATGATTGGGGAGCCTTTAATTCGTTATAAGCTGGAGTCAATGTATAAAAAGAAGTTTTCCGAAAGTATAAAAGCTGAACAAAGGATAAAGCAGCTTGAGGAAGAACTGGAATTACTAAAAAAAGGAAGAGGATTACAATAGTGATAGAAATAAAAAATCATCACATTATAGATGCTATGGCAATTCATATTGATAAATTGCAAATAGAAGTAACGGATAAACTTAAAAAATACAAAGTCATATTTACTTTTCTAAAAGATTATCAAGTTAATAATGCACTTACATTTGATGCGGACAAGAAGAACTTAGTCAATCCAGTAATAAGTATTAGTAAATCATCAACGAAAGTCAGGGGAGATATTGATAAGCAGCTTCACTGTGTTAAAGCAGGCTATCGGAATAACGCTAGTAAATACTTAGATATTATAAAGAAGCTTGAACGAGATGTTGTAAGGATTTTAGAAGCTGATCGAGATACCTTTCTTACGCTTATCAAAGAATATGATTATACAACATTGGGTGTTGGAGAAAATGATTTAAAAAAACTATTTGAAAAAATATTCAATTACCATTCCTTTTCTAATAAAAAAAGAAAAAATTACAATGGTTATGCACTTACTGAAAATTTAGGAATTAATTCATGCCCATATTGTAACAGGCTGTATACGCTAACTATTATTTGCAAAAAAGCTAGGGGGGTAACTAAATTTGTGACAAGGCCTGAACTTGATCACTATTTACCAAAGTCGAAATATCCTCTTTTTGGACTTTCCTTTAATAATCTTATACCTAGCTGCAGTATTTGCAATAAAATAAAAAATGATGATACGGATCATACAAGGATGCATCATCATCCATATTTTGATGACACAAAGCTCGATTTTAATCTTGATGGCATCCTATATGATAGTGGTAATAATAGTTTTAATAGTAAAGGCGAGTGGGATATTGTAGTAGAAGAAAACGGTTGTAACTATACAAAGGAGTCCATTAAGATCTTTAGACTTAGTGAAATTTACAGAGAGCACAATTTCATCATAGAAGATATGATAACTAAAGCACAAGAATACAATCAAACCTTTATTAATGATATAGAAGATCTTTTTTCTGGCGAACAGTTAGAAACAGACACGCTTCTGGAAAGGATTTTTGGAGTGCTACCTGCTGAACAAGATTACTGCAATCCATTGAATAAGTTTAAAAGAGCAATTTATCAATCCATAAGAAAGGCACAGAATATAAACGTTACTCTTTAAATGTTAATATCCTACATCACAGATGCTTGCGTTTTACTAAAAAAATAGCTACCAACTAGTGCCATTGCATTATCTGATAAACTATGACATGCTTAATAGAGAGAGTATAGTACTAGGAGAATGTTGTAGTGATTAAAGAGTGGGATTTCCTACGTGTAGTGGCATGCCTATCCATTTTACTATTACATACATCATCATGGGTAATTTTGGAGGTTGGTGTAGAACCCGAGCAACAGGTTTATCTGTTTTTGCGCATTGCGCTTTGCTATGCAACGCCGACGTTTATTGTGTTATCGATTATCATATTGTCGAATCGTTATCGTGAACGGCTACCAATGAATTTTTGGTCGAGTCGTCTTCAATATATTTTAGTGCCTTTTTTAGTGTGGGCTTTTGTTGATGCATTATTAGTGGAGTCAATTTATCGTAAAGGTTTGTTATGGGACAAGTATTTTTATAATGTAGTTTATGGAGAGTTTGTCGGCTGGTTTGTTGTAGTTATTTTCCAGCTATATATAGTATTTGCGTTGATGAAGCGTTTTAAATGGTCGATTACTTGGTTTTTACCGCTTAGTGTGTTGATTACGCTTGTACATCATGCGGTCATTGCATTGCCTTATCCAATTTTTGAGGAGCATGCGAACGTGTTACGCTTGCTGTTTACAGGATGGCTTGGTTATTTTGCAGTTGCCTATGCGATGGGGGTATCTTATGAGAGACTAGCTGCATTGGCGAAGAAATACCGAGGTGCAACGGTTGTTTTCGTTGTACTTGCTGTACTGTTTTTAACGATTCGTATGTTACTTGGCTATACAGAGGTGCATTCGAGGCGTCTTGATATAGTCCCGCTTGTCTTTAGTGTTGTGCTTTGTGTTATTGCTTGGGGGCAGTCATTGCCAGCTACGAAGTTGGTTCGTATTATTAGTCAATATGCGTTTATGATTTACCTTATCCATTGGGAAGTGCTACGTCTATCGACAAGCTGGTTTGTGGCACATTTTGATAGCACATTGACGCGTGTTTCCATGCTTATGCTGTGGACACTTGTTGTTTGCATCGGGCTGACGAAACTATTGTCATTTTTACCGTTTAGTCAATGGATTGTTGGAAAGTTGAAAAATGTTAAAAAGCAGTGATCTCTAACTAGCTAGAAATCACTGCTTTTGTAGTTGTTTTGGAAATCGCGGGTAAATCGAAGCAAATCGCGGGTAAACCGGGGCGAATCGCGGGTAAACCGGAGCGAATCGCGGGTAACCCCAAGCAAACCGCGGATACCTCGTTATCACGTGATTGACTGATAGTTATTCGGGCATCAGTTTTAAATTGCGATCATTATAGGCAAGAATAACATAGTCCGGTTGCATGTTTTGTAAGTAAGGAATAATATCCTTCTCTAAATAACGTAAGTCTAAAATGGTAACAGTTTTAAAGTGACTTGCTACGTGAAATTGAATGGTGTTAAAGTATGAATCTTTAATAACGACGAGATGTTTGTCGCTGTCATAGTTTTGGTTGACGATTGTAAGTTCAGCAAAGTCGCGGCTGTAGGCATCCGCATAGTTCACTATTGCGTCAGGACTCATCTGTTTCGCCCGACCGTACACTGCGTCGTACGGTGCAGTGACGCCACCTTCAATTGTACCGTCGTAAATTGTAAATTGTGTTGCAAACGATGCGGGTTCGTTATAGCAAATTTGTTCATTATTGTCGACGGTCATATAGAGTATTTTATTCCATGAGCCGGCGAACTTATTTGGTAAACAAAATGTATTGGCTTCATCAAAAGGAATGGTTGCTATTGTTTCGCCCAGTCGTTTGTTTAGTGTATGGATAAGCGCTTCGTAGCCTGAATACGCACCGCGAATTGTCCAGTGATGATCTGTTTTAAAGAAGTTGCGCTCGGCAGAAAAGTTTTCTTGCATTTCATCATAGAGACGAATATTGTCTACGCCTGCAGCGGTAACAAGTTCGTGCAGTTTTACATTGTTTGTAATACCAGCATCTTCTGGCATATAGCGTGGGCTTGGCTCACGTGAATAAGTCGCCTTTGCTGGTAGGGAGTAAAATGTAAACGGTATATGCTTTTCTGCTAGCCCTTCGCTTAAGCGTTGTAAATCAGAGGCAAAAGCAGCTAGCTCTTCTTTGGGTTTTACTGGGGCCGGCTTAGAAATAATCCAGCCAGTTTTATCGTCAACAGCGTACTTATCATTTAAATACGTTTTGCCCACAACACGTTGAAAGTTTACATAATTGCGCATCCATGTATCACGTGCAGGAAACTGGTCAGAAATATACGACTCTACTTGCTTGGACCATGTCCCTGTTAAAATTTCCGTAGCGCTTGGCGTAATGTTGGCAGATTCTAATGGCCGGTTTTCCATTTCTGATTGCGGCCGATCTACCGTTAATATATGCACGACGAAGCCACCGAAAATAATGCAAAAAAATGTAATTGGTAATAGATACGTTTGAATTTTTCGCATGATGTCCCACCTAAAATCTAAAGTAAATGAATGGATTATGTGTTGCGTTTACTAAAAACATCGTAATAAATAACAAAAGTGCACCATAGTAAATGGTTTGTGTAATGCGCAGACCCCAGTCAAATGATAGGGAAGCGGCTGCCTTTTGTTCACTCCATGTTTGATAAAGCTTATAAATCGGCATGGCAAAAATAATAGCGATGACAAAGTATAGCGCATAATCTTTTGTCAGTAAAATCGTTTCATAATTGTACAGTGCGGCATCGGAAAGCCCAAACATCGTTTTGATAAATGAAAATGCATATGTAAAATCATTTGCTCTAAAGAACACCCAGCCAATCATTACAATAATTAATATATACATATGTCGGACGATGCGTGGAATACGTGCCAACCATTTCAACAGCACCCATTTTTCCAAGCAAATTAAGATACCGTAGTAAAAGCCCCATGCCATAAACGTCCAACTAGCCCCGTGCCAAAAACCAGTAAGTGTCCACACAATAAGTAAGTTACGATATAGTTTCCATTCATGGCTAACACGACTACCACCAAGTGGGAAGTAGACATAATCTCTAAACCAACTGCTAAGTGAGATATGCCAGCGTCGCCAAAAGTCTGTAACAGATTGTGCTATATATGGATAGTTAAAGTTTTCTTCAAATTTAAAGCCGAAAATTCGTGCTAACCCAATTGCCATATCACTATAGCCTGAGAAGTCAAAATAAATTTGAAGGGAGTACGCTAAAATCCCAATCCAGGCAGTCCCCGTTGTTAAATCCCCACCTGATAAGCTAAAGACGTGATCGGCAACTTCGCCCATCGGATTGGCTATCAGTACTTTTTTCGCCAACCCTTGTACAAAGCGACGCGTCCCAATCATCCAATCTTCTGCTGTCGCAATTCGTTTCTTTATTTGTTCAGCTACCGTTTGATAACGAACGATAGGGCCTGCAACGAGTTGCGGAAATAATGTAATGAACAGTGATAAATCTAAAAAATTGCGCTGTGCCTTTACGTCCTTACGATAGACATCAATTACATAACTAAGAGCTTGGAACGTGTAAAATGAAATACCGATTGGCAGCGGTACAGCCTGCCATTTAATAGGTTGCGTCAAATAATTATTGACAATCTCCACGAAAAAGCCAGCATATTTGTAATAGCCTAAGATGGCTAGGTTACTAACAATGACTAACCAAAGTAACGTTTTGCGCTTGGACTGGGAAGCGGTGTTTTCAATAACGATACCGAGCACATAATTGAGTATGATGGACAGCATCATGAGAAGCACATATTTCGGCTCACCCCAAGCGTAAAAGAACAAACTTGCCAACAGTAAAATCGTATTGCGTAGCATCTTCGGAGAGATGAAGTACACAACAATCACTAATGGCAAAAAGACATATAAAAAAATAAGACTACTAAATACCATTTCTGTCAAATCCCCATCTCTGTAAAAAATAAAACTTCGTGAATCGCAAGCTACTAATGTGAAACGCCACAAAACCCGAGCAAAACGCCACAAAACCGAGTTTTACCACTATTAGAAGTCTAGTAATGCCCATTTATTTTAATAGCTATCGCTAGATTCTGGTTTCCATAAAATATTAATCCATTTTTCCAAGGGAATTAATGAATAAATTACCTATATTATTGTAACTTAAATTCACGATTTGTTCACTATTCCTTTAAGTGAGATATTTGGCTTACTTAAAAATTATTGGAAGGGAAAAAGTCTCAATAACTATGGGTAAAATGGTATATTTTTCGAACAAAAGAAACGTTAGTATGCCAAAATTCGGATGGAAAACAAATTATAAATAAACTAATAAATGTATTTGTAACCAATGAAGATAAACTATTACCACATCCTTCATTCCAAATATTGCACATAGAAATGTATGTTCTACTTCTTTTATAATAGAAACGTAGTCACAAAAGTGGCTAATTTATCTAGGAGGTTTTTGCACATGAAACAAAAATATAGTAAATGGGTTGTCGGCGCAGCATCAGCAGCTCTAGTAGCATCAGCAATCGTACCAGTAGCTAGCGCAGCAAGCTTTTCTGATATTGAAAATAGTGATCACAAGGACGCAATCTTAGCATTAGCGGACGCTAAAATCGTAGGAGGTTACACTGACGGTACATTCAAACCAAATGCAGTAGTAACACGCGGTAACGTAACAAAATTCTTAGGTAAATGGTTAGTATCTGAAGGTTATGAAGTGCCAGCTGACTATGCAACAAAAGCTCGTTTCACTGACCTACCAACTACAGCTCCAGACCAAGAATTACTACAATATGCAGCACTTGTTAAAGATGCTGGCGTATTCAAAGGTTCTAACGACCAATTAATGTACACTAAAAACATGTCTCGTGAACAAATGGCAGTAGTATTAGTACGTGCTATCAACACTGTTTACGGTGTAGACTTAGTTGCAGATTACAAAGAATCTGACTTCAAATCTACAATCACTGACTTAGATAACGCTACAGCTAACGAAAACCGTGAAGCAATTATCGCGTTAGAATATGCTGGTCTTACAAACGTTAAAGCGTTCAACCCTAAAAACACTTTAACTCGTGGTCAATTCGCATCATTCTTAAACCGTACAATCACGAACATTGCAGAAGCTCCTTTAACTGTAAAAGAAGCTAAAGTTGTTGACGCAACTACATTAGAAGTAACTCTTTCTGATGATACAAAACATACTGTAAAATTAGAAACTGCACTTCCAGAAAACAAAGAAACTAAAGTAGACTTCGAAATCGAAGGCAAAGCTTATTCAGCTGTAGTTACATATGAAGTAGCTGAAGTTAAATTAGAATCTGTAAAAGCTGTTAACGCTAAAACAATCGAAGTAAAATTCAACAAAGCAGTAGAAGATACTTCTAAAGCTACAATTGAATTATTACGCGGTACATTCAAGCAAAATGTAACTCTTACTTGGGCTGCTGACAAAAAATCAGTTCAATTAGTAGGCGCTACAAACTTCCAAGCTGCAGATTACACTGTAAACATCTCTGGTTTAACTGAAAAAGTATTAACAAGCGACGTTAAAATCGAAGCTCAAAAAGTTACTTCTATCGAAATCTTAGACGAAGTAGCAGTAGTTGATACAGCTATCCAATCTAACGGTACTTTCGCTGCAGGTACAACTGCAACTGTTGGTTACGTAGTGAAAGACCAATACGGTACAGATATTACAAAAACAACTTCTTTAAAAACAAATGATACTGCTAACACAACTGTTGTAGCTGATGCTGCTAAAGGTGTAGTTAAATTATCAGGCGCTGTTGTAGAAGGTAAAAAAATCGGCGATTTAGTACCAGTTGTATTATTTGATACTGCTACAGGTACTTCAGTTTCTAAAACTGTGAAATTATCTGCTGAATCTACAGTTTCTTCTATTGAAGTAGCAGGTATTTACAACGCTAAAGGTGAAGAAGTAGTTTTAAATGATAACTCTAAAGCTTCTGAAGCATTTATCGTATTAAACCTTAAAGACCAATACGGTAAAGAAATTACAGATGCTGCTAAAGCAAGTGGTTTAGTAATTACAAACACTAACACAACAAACTTAACAATCGATAACAAAGTAACAAAAGTAAAAATTGGCGAAAAAGATAAATTAGTAGTTGCTTTATCATCAATCTTAAAAGCTGGTGATACTGATGTATTATTAATTTCAACAACTAACGGCCAATCTGCTAAATACACTGTGAAAGTGGCAGAAACTACTACAACTAACGCAATCTCTGTTTCTCAACCAGAAATCGCAGTTGCTAACGAAGCTACATTAATTCCTTTAACAGTTACTGATAAAGAAGGCAATGTTATCACTAACAAAAAAATCTTAGCTGATGCTAACAAAGGTATTAAAGTTGGCGGCACACCAGTTGCTGAATCTGCTCTTGAAGTAAAAGACGGTCAAGTATACTACAAAACTACATTTGGAGCAGCTGGAACACAAGCATTAGTATTCCAAACTTCAACATTCAAAGTTGCTACTATCACTGTAGATGTTAAAGCTGCAGCAGTACCAACTGTAGTTCGCGGCCTTAAAAACCCATTAGTAATTTCAACTGCTCAAGCACCAGTGACAATTACTGCAAAAGATCACTTAATCATTGAAGACCAATACGGTCGTGAAATGAAAAACTCTGCAGCTCCTGTAACAGTTACATTAGTTGGTACTTCTGATGTAGTATCAGTAAATGCAAACCAAGTTACACCACTTAAAAATGGTACTGCAACATTAAACGTTGCTCTAGTAACGCCAAATGGCACAATTGATTCTGCTGTAGAAGTAAAAGTACAAGTAACTGATGGTACAGAATACAAAGGTTACGAAATTGCTGAAATTGGTAAAACAAAAGTAGCAACTGACAAAAAAATCACTGTTAACGGTTTATTAAACGGCGGTAAAGTTGCACTTGAGCCAAACGAATATACAGCAACAGTAACTGGCGGTAAATTAACTGCACCACAAGCTGTAACTGCAGGTAAAGTAAATATCGCTGACACAGCTTTAAACACTGATACAACTCCAGCAGCAAACAAAATTGATACAGAATTCACTTTAAAAGTAACAATTAATGCAACTGGTGAAGTATTAGAACAAAAATTCGTTGTTTCAGCTGACGCTGAAAAAACACAAGATTTCTTCTTTACAGCATCAACAGTATCAGTAGATTTAGCTGATTACAACGTAGCGAAAACTATTACAGAAGCTACATTAGCATCTGGTGCAACTGTAGCAAACTTAAAATCTACTGGAGATGCTCCAGTGGTAGTAAACGTTGCAACTGTTGACCAATATGGTAACAAAGAAATCAAAGCACTTGCAGCAGAAACAGTTACAATCGTACCTGAAAAAGTTACTGATGTAACAATTGCTGGTAACGGTACTGCAGCTGCAACAGCTACATTAAAAGCTGGCGTTACAGAAGCTAAAGTAACTTTAAAAATTAAAGTTGGTAACGCAACAAAAGAACTTAAAGCAACAATTGTAACTCCTTAATAAAACGAAGTGTTACTTTATACACTAGTTTACTAGTGTTATAACTAGCCTTGTGATTAGATGAAATCTTTTGATTCATCATAGTCACAAGGCTTTTTTTATGGAAAAAACAGCGGGTATGAATACAATTAACTTTGCTGCAATGCTATAAACATACATAACTATAGTACAATATGAAACTTTTAGTATTATTTCCACGTATTATCATAGTATGATAGTGAAAAGACGTAGGGGGTCGAGTGAATGAAACAAAATAAATTATTTCAAGGAGCAATCGTTGCGGCTTTAGCTACAAGTGCCATTGTAGTAGTGCCGACAGCGCACGCAGCTGAAGGATTTAGCGATGTGGATATGACGAAAGAGTATGGAGCTGCGGTGAAAGATTTAGCTAAGCGTGGAATTATTAATGGTTATGCAGATGGTACATTTAAGCCGTTTGCAGATGTCACACGTGGACAAGTAGCCAAAATTTTAGCAAATTTATTGGCTTTAGATACGCAAAATGTAATGGACCCTCAATTTACCGATGTTAAGCAAAGTGACGAATACTACGGCGCCATTGCAGCATTAGCAAATGAGGGAATTGCGACAGGCTTTGCCAATGGTAGCTTTGGTGTCAATCAAGCCATCACACGTGAGCAGTTAGCGAGCATGTTAACATCTGCCTTCCAATTAAGCAATAATACTGAAGATTGGACACTGCCGTTTACGGATATTGTAAAATACTCTGATGCGTATTATGCAGTAGGTCCATTGTTTGAACACAATATTACAAAGGGTATTACACCTACAACATTCGGTTTAAAAGAAACAGTCAAACGTTCACAGCTTGCATTATTTATTCATCGCATAGAGGCGATGCAAGCAAATCGCGTTGTCCAAAATTTCGCTGCGCGTGATTTTGGAGCTACTCAACTAGAAGCCTATTCATATGATAATATAGCGGCTGATGGGGAGCATGAATTTTTCAAAGTTCATCAAACAACGAATGGGTTGACGGTAGAAGCATTGCGTGAAGGATCGGGCTACTTTATGTTAGTTAGCTACAATATTGATAATGAAGAAAACTATGAGATTATCGACACGCAAAAATATAAAGTAGTCGTTACAGAAGTGGATGGCAAACTTCAGCTTGATTGCCAACAAACAGATGAAATCACACCGGGTTCAGCATTACTTTTCGAAGAGGATTTAGGCTTTAATCCGTCTCATATTCAGTTAACAACTGCAAATGGTCATGAAGTAAGTGACAAAGTCTACGTCTATCAACCATTCAATTTTGAGGGTTGGGAGCCAGAAAGCATTCCAAAAGGCGGCAATTACGAATTGAAGTTATTGCAGGCAGGTGACTACATTGCAACATTGTCGGATGATAAAGGACAATCTGTACGTGTAGGTATTCATGCTGAAACAGATGGTTATGAAATGTATACTTCAGCAGCAGTTGAAGTTAGCAGTGTTTTCATTCCGAAGAGTGAAATAGGCTTTACCGTGAAAGATGTTCACATAGAGCAATTTACAGGAGCATTGTATGATCACAAAATTGTTGATGTGGAAAATGCTGCTGATGGGGTAACAGTTAAAAAAGTTGGTAAAGGTCAATCAATTTTTGCCATCCGCCTAAACGGTACGAATGGTGAAAAGTTATTCGTCCAAGGAATGATGTATGAAGTAAGTGGAATAACGACGATGTATTACGAATTAGCAACACAACAGGATATCGAAAATTCTTGGTAATTCACCAATAAAACATCATGATATGAAAAAGTGAAATTGACAATTGTCAATTTCACTTTTTTCATTAGTTGAAGCATATAGTAACGGTTTGTCACAAATTAAATAAAAGATGAATAATGATATAACGATGAAGTTCCTATTTGGCTCTAGAGTGAAGACGTGTATGGAAGGTATGTTGTTTAATTTTCAAAAAACACCAAATGAAGGAGAACTGCATGAAACCTCATATATTAATTGCTAGTCCTGTACGACAAAAACCTTTAATTTTAGATTATTTTTTGTTTTCACTTCAGTCGTTAAACAAAGACGAGCATAAAGTGGATTTTTTATTTATTGACGATAATGACGACCAACAATCAACGGAACTTTTGACGTTATTTCAATCACAAAATGAAGGTGTAAAAATTATTAAAAATAGTCAACAAAATGAACTGTATAGGAAGGATGAACACACACATTATTGGACCGATTCGCTAATTGAAAAAGTAGGGAAAATGAAAGATATGATTATTGAACATGCAATTCAACTACAATATGATGGTTTGCTACTGATAGATTCTGATTTAATGTTGTATCCGAATACACTTCAAAACTTATGGAATGCACAAAAAGAAATTATCTCCAATATTTTCTGGACTAAATGGAACAAAAATGAAACGGCGTTACCACAAGTGTGGATGATGGATGAATATACATTATACGAGATTAATAATGGTGAAAAATTAGAACCAATTGAGATCGCCAATAGAACGTCCGCTTTTGTCAATAAATTAAAAGTACCAGGTATCTATGAAGTAGGTGGGCTAGGTGCTTGCACATTAGTAAGTAGAAAAGCTCTTTTAAAGGGTGCTCGCTTTAAACAGCTAAAAAATCTATCGTTTTGGGGGGAAGATCGACATTTTTGCATAAGGGCTTCCGCTTTAGAATTACCATTATTTGTTGATACTCGCTTGCCTGCTTTTCATATTTATCGAGAGTCAGACCTAGTTGGTGCGGAAAAATTTAAAAATGAAATCATTATTGGAGAAAAGCAGAAAGCGACTGTTAGCTTATGTATGATTGTCAAAAATGAAGAACCAGTTTTAGCGCGTTGCTTATCTTCTGTTCAAGGACTTGTGGATGAAATAATTATTGTAGATACTGGCTCCTCGGATAAAACGAAAGAAATTGCCAGGCAATACACAAGTCTTATTTATGATTTTGAATGGAAAGATGATTTTTCACAAGCTCGCAATTTTTCTTTTAGCAAAGCTACCAAGGATTATATTTTATGGTTAGATGCAGATGACATTATAGAAGAAAGCGAAAGAACACATTTTCTAAACTTACTAGAAGAACTAACGAATAACAAAGTGGATAGTGTGATGATGGATTATCATTTAGCCTTTGATGAAATTGGCAATCCAACATATAGCCTTAAAAGAAATAGAGTAGTAAAACGTTCTTGCGATTTTAAATGGGTTGGGGCAGTTCATGAATATTTAGCTGTCCAAGGGAATGTTATGCAACGTAATATAGCCATTACACATCGCAAAGAAAAAGCCTATACTGACCGTAACTTGAGAATTTATAAGCGCAGGGAAGCACAACAAGAGATATTTACGGCACGAGATTTATTTTATTTTGGAAATGAATTAAAAGACCATGCATTATACAAGGAAGCCATTGATAAATATCAACAATTTTTAGCGACAAAACAAGGTTGGATAGAGGATGAAATGGCAGCTTGTATAAAAATAGCAGATTGTTATGAAATGCTGAATGATGCTGATAGACAGTTGCAATATTTATTAAAAACATTAGCCTATAGCACGCCTCGTCCAGAATGCTGTTGTCGTTTAGGTGCGAGATTTTTGGCAGATTCCCATTATGAACAAGCTATTTATTGGTATGAACAAGCAATCAGTATGAAGAACAAACCAAAACAGGGGAATTTAATTGAACATATCGCTTGGACATGGTTACCGTATATTCAATTAGCTGTTTGTTACGATCGTCTGGGACAATATGATATAGCGAATAATTATAATGAACAAGCATTACAATACGATCCAACAAATAAACTTATATTAGATAATCAGCAATATTTTAAAAACAGATTAAAGGAATAAAACAATGGAGTAGAACATGTAACAAGCACTCCTATAGCGGACATAACGATATAGCAAAAAAAGAGGCTGGGAAATAACTAAAAAAATTTAAGAAACAGAAGAAAGGTGTTCATAAATTTTTGCTATATGGAGAACATGGAAAACTTAGCTATTCTTGCTTGTGCAATAATTAAAAAATTAGAAGGGTTACTAGTTGTTGGTAGCGGAGGTGGTGACTCCGGCGGAAACAGCACATAATGTTAGAAGCAATAGACCGCGCGTAGCGAGGGTTGCGGCTTACTGTGCTGAGCGGAAAGCACCGCCGTAGCGGACAACAACAGCGCAGCAAAAAAAGTGTTAGATTGATTGAGTTCAATCTAACACTTTCCATTTTAGTTTAGAAAATTATATATTTGACGTAGTCTTTCCAGCCAATTTCTTTAAAGTTTTGCCACTCAATTTTTTTAACGGGCATTGAGCGGAAAGTGCGTGCTAAAATGTTACGCTTTTCATTAGCTAGAATCGGTGTACCAACATCTATATAGCTTGTGAATATCGTTGAATCTTTCGTTGAAAAAGCAACTTCAATATCTTCAAGACGGATTTTTCCGTCCTCGTCAATAATATAGACGCTCTTTGCGCCTTTTACTGATTTGACCCAAGAAGAATTCACTTTATAAGCATCAAAAGCTTCATTAACGACGATGGAAGCCTGACCGACTGTTGAAAATGGAATATTTTCTAATACATCGTCTTGTTGTAGCATTACTTCATAATTACTAGGCTTCGGTAGTTTCGCCGTTTTTGCTAATTCTTTTGCCCATATAGCGTCATGATTTGTAGCAATCATTGATTTTTCAAGTACGATACCTGATAGCTTATCTTTGAAATGCTGTAGTTCAAAATCGACCCTTTGCCCAGCCGCAACCTGTTGCCATTCATCTTCAGATAAGTAGACAAGCATTGCTTTTTCTGTTGAAAAAATTTCAAATGTGACTGTACCAGCTTCCTCTGTGACGTTGGCAATAACACCATCAACAGGGCTTACGACTCCTTGGCGTGCTTGTATTTGCGCAATTTGTGCATCCATTACGGCAATTTGACGTGTAGCTTCTGCAATATGGCGATTTAAAATAGCTACCGCTGTAGATGGAGTATTTTGTTGACCTAATTCTAATTTTACTGTGACATTTAATTTATCACTAATTTGATCTGTATTGATCGAACTTTTCGGATTATCTGTGCCTCCGAAATCCGATTCTATTTGTGACAAGGCGGATTGCAAATCACTTAATTCAGTTTCAAAGGCATCCCGTTCAGCCTCAAGCTTTGTTAACTCATCGTCAACTTGCTCTGTTTTATAGGTAGCGAGTAAATCGCTTGCTTGAATCTGCTGACCACGCTTTACATTTACTGCTGATAAACTTTTTGCATCCGCAGAAACTGTATACGTTTCGGCTGGTGCAACAATGGCATCTTTTTTCACCGTTTCTACACGGTCACCGACAGTAGCTCGTTGAAATTCATCAACAAAATAGGAACGGGCTACTTTGCTATTATCTTTGAATACGTAGAAGGCATTTACGCCAACTAAAATCGCCATCACGATAATACTAAGGCTTGTCCAAGGTCTGGATTTTATAAAACGCATCATCCTAGCCCCCTTGTAATCCATTCTTGAAGTGGTAGTACGCTAATCATCCCAACGAAAACAGCCATAATTACTTGCAGTATAATAATTTTTGCTAACAGCGCTTTGCGATCTGCTGCTTCCTCCCATTTAGAAAGGAAAGTAAAGTGCACAATAATCGTCAGTACAGTAGTAACTGTTAGCTGATTAATAATGAATAATACAACATCTTTATCTATCACTTGCTGTACCACAGGGGCAAGTGATAAGAAGGAGAAGGTTGTAGAGTAGCCTACTGCGTAAAACACTGCAAATAAAATGGTCTTTTCAATAAGTATAAATGCCATTACAAACAGTTGTACTTTTTGAATCCATTTGTAAGGAATGTCCGTTAATAGATGTAATATATATGTAACGCCATAATAGTGGAAGCAAAAATAAATGATTCCCCAAACAATGGCTCCGACCATTGATAGCAAACGGGCTGTATAATATTCATCTTGCTGGTTCGTTGCAAATAATGTTGTTAAACTTTCAGTGCCTAATCCCCAAAACTCACGTATTGCAAAAAGGAGCATGAAGAGAAAGAAAATCGTAAAGGAACGCTTTTTATAGCCTCTTATTTCTCCTGTTTCCAAAGCCTGTGTAAAGTTCAGGGGATGCGTTAAGCTATGCCAAAACTTGTAGTGATAAAACATATCTAGCTCCCTTTCTAATAAATTAAATATTAAAGATGTAGTATACACCTAGTTACTGGTAAATGACATAGTATAAATGCTAGTTTTTTTAACGAATTCTCTCAATAAGGTGGGACTTTAATTAAGCTTAATTTTAAACGTCCGACGCGGGATAAATGCGTCTATCACAATTATATAGTATTCTAACAATAACTTCCTTTAAAAAGTCTATTCTATCTAAAAATAGCAATTATCTGTAAGTTAGTAAAGGTTGTATGTGAGTTTACAACAATAGCTTGAAATCAAGTTATTATCACCGATACTAAAGATAGTAGATTCGCAATATATGATACATATCTATTTTCCTATATAACGTAAAAAGAAAGGATGAGCAAGTTGAAGAAACCTTTAAAAGTGGGTGTCTTAACGAGCCTTTTATTAACACCAGCAGCACTTGCTAATGTACAAGAAGCACAAGCACAAACACAAACTGTCGCACAAGCTGAACAAGTAGCTTATGTGAACGCCGTAGCAACAACGGAAACTAGAAATAAAACAATCGAGCAATTTGGCAAGCTTTCTGAAACATCCACAGCAAATGAGATGGTCATTGCAGATGGCGATGTTAAAGTATTAAGCACGACCGATTTTAATGATAATGAACGAGCTTTTATTCAAGCGAAATATGAGTATGTAGTGGCACAACGAGGGTTCGTCAAAAAATTAAATGAACTAGGTAAAAGCATTAATGCAATTACCTATACAAGTAGAACATTTGTTGACGATGTTGCCGCTGTGCAAGCAGAGTATACGACATTTTTAGGTTCAACTTCAGCAGCCAATTCCTATCTGGCTGTCCAAAATGATTTTAATGTAGCTGTCGATACAGCATTAGCAAATAATGCCAAAGACATTGTTTCATCTGTTCGCGGCACATCACTTCAATACGGCTATGACGACACGGAACGTAATAATTATTTTAAAAAGAACGGTGCCGATATCGCCAAGCTTGTAAAAATGAATGAGGATGCAAATGCAGTAGACATCACGATTATTAACTTAGAGGATTTAATTTCTAAAATAGATTCATCTTCGAGCTCTAGTGATATTGCTACAGCAGCCGCTGAAGTAACAACAAGCTATAATGCTCTAACTGCTGACCAAAAGAAAATTGTTACAGCATATAATCCGAATAACACAACAGTTACGCCATTTAAAAAATATACAGATGTGCTAGTCAATTTATCTTCTGCAGATAAGATTGTTGCAAGTATTACGCAACTCACTACGAAAAAACCAGAAGACTTTACTACAGCTACAAGTTTTATCAGTACTGTAGCAGCAATTGAAGCATCTTATAACAATTTAAAGGACGCAGAGACGAAACGTTTAGTTTCCAATTATGGCGATTTAAAACCTTTCCAAGAGGCGGCCAACGTGTCCAAGCAAATTACAGCATTACGTATTTCTAATACGGACGCGTATCGTGTAGCAGTAAAGGCGGCAAGAGCGGAATATGATAAGCTTTCTAATAAAGAATTTGTAAAAAATGCGGAAGATTTACAATTAGCTGAATCTAATATTGTGGCTGCAGAAGTCATTGAGTCATTGATTTCTGAAATTGCTAATGCCCCAGATAAAATCTCGAAAATTGAAGAAGCGCGTATAGCCTATAATACGCCTGTAGCACCTGCTGGACAAAAAATTGACGCGGCAAGTGTGAAAAAAATCGTGAAAAACTTGTCAGAGTTAACAACGTGGGAGAGCTCTCATAAAGCTGTTTTAAATGTTATTACGTTAGTTGAAAAACTAAATCCAACGGCGAAAGATTATACAAAAAAAGCAAAGGCTGCTAACACGGCTTACTTAAAGTTAGATTCGACCAAACGCGAGTATGTTAAAAGCTATAAAAACTTAAAGAATCAAGTGGACGCTATAAATCTTATCGATCCTATTATGGGGTTAAATACGTCACGCAAAGATTATAAAGACACGGTTGTTAATTTACTTGCAGAATATAATAAACTGTCCCCAGAAGCGCAAGCGTTAGTGACGAACTACACAGCGTTGTTAACAGCCAACAACTATATCACTACTGCTCAACAGTTTGATGATAGAGTCAATGCATTAGCCAATGAACCAGATGCGACATTTGTTGCAAAAGTTGTGGCATTATCGGCTGAATATAAAACGATGGACAAAAATGCAAAAAGATTAGTAACGCAATATAAAACATTAACAACGTATGAGAAAAATAATGCGAACGTAGTGAAGGTTATTAATTTAATTTCTGCCTTAAACCCAGCCAATAAAGACTATACGAAAAAGGTAATCGCTGCACGTAAAGCTTACAATGCATTAGATGCAGCATCTCAAAAGCGCGTGACCAATTATGAACAGTTAACAGCTGTCGAAGATGTAGCATCATTAATCGGGTTAATTGAAACGTTAAAGCCTACAAGTAAGACGTTTTTAAACGATTTAAAAACTGCACGTGCCAATTATGATGCACTACCACCAGACAAACAACAGAAAATCATCAACTATGAAAAGCTGGTGACAGCGGAAACGGAGCTTACTTCCGCAAGTACAGTGATTGCATTAATAGATGCGGCAGTTCCAGAAGCAGAGGATTATTTAACTAAGCTAATGAATGCGCGTGTTGCTTACGATAAACTACCAACTGGACAGAAAAAGCTCGTTTCAAATATCAAGACATTAACGGATCGTGAAAGACAAGTGAAGCCAATTTTAAGTGTCATGGTGCAAATCGATACGTTAGACCCAAATGCCAATAATTTTGTTAGCAAGGTCAATGCAGCACGTAAAGCGTATGATAAATTGACAAAAGAACAAAAGGCGTTTGTCAACAATATGGCAACATTACAAAGCTATGAACCATTAGCTAACGTAATCGAATTAATTAGTAAGTTAAAAGCATCGAGCAAAACATTCCAAGAAGATACTGTACATGCGCGTGCATTGTATGAAGCACTCAGCAAAGAAATGCAGCAGTATGTGACGAATTACAAGTTGTTGCAAGCTGCGGAAACAAGCATATTAGGTGCTGGCAATGTCCAACGCATGATTGATGAGTTGCCAAATATTGAACCACACCAATATGTCAAACGTATTGAGGAAATTCGTGCAGCTTTTAATGCATTGCCGAAAGATCAGCAATTGGCAGTAGCGAATTATAGAACGCTACAAGACCAAGAAAAATTGATTAAGCCAGTTATTAGTGTTATCAATGAGATTGATAAATTGATGACATCTAAAAATATGGATAGTCAATATCAAAAGATTTTGAAAGCCTATGATAATTTAACGGCTACACAACGTAAATACGTCTATAATGAGCAAGTGCTTCTTTCTTTAGATAATGTAATTAACGTCTACAAGAGTATTGCAGCTTTAAAACCGAGCGATAAAATGTATTTTGGGATGATTGAGTCCGTTCGTAAAGACTACGATAGCCTTAATACAGCGGATAAACAAAGAGTATCGAATTATTCGATTTTACTAGAAGCAGAGAAAAATATGAGTGAAGTAAAAAAAGTAGTGGAGATTATCGCTAGTCTTTCTCCAACATCCAGTACGTATATCCAAGATGTTGAAAATGCAGTAGCTGCGTATAAGGCGCTAGACTCCAAAGTAAGAGGACAAGTTATCAACTACGATAAGCTAAAAGGTGCAGAAAAAGATATAGCAGCAGTGTTAAAAGTAGTCAATGCGATTGGGGAACTAGATCCCGATTCAAAAACATTTGAAAAGAAAGTGATCGCAGCACAAAAACTATATAGCTCACTAACGTTGGAGCAACAAGATTTAGTTTACAACTATCGCATTTTACAAGAGCATGCAAAGACATTAGGATTGGACTAATGGACGAAGAGAGGGCTGGTCCCTCTTTTCGTTATTTTAAATGGTTAAAATACTTTTAATTACAAAGGGGCAAAGGTCTATGAAAACAAAGCATACTAAATATGCATGGGCATTTGCTACGGCTTTAGCTGTAGCACCTTGTGTTGCCGTAATTCCCACGGAAGCGGCTCCTATGCCATTTGTAGATATTACAAGCAATAATAGTGAGACTGAGCTCTATCATGCAGTAAGCGAGCTATACAATAAAGGCATTGTATTTGGTACAACACCTTCAACATTTAGCCCTTATCAACATTTAACGCGTGGAGAAGCAGCTTATTTTTTAGCACAAGCGCTTCAATTGCAAACGAACAACGTGGACAATCCAGGTTTTAGCGATGTGCCAACTTCGCATCAGTATTATGGCTATATTGCAGCACTAGCAGCTAATGGTATTATCCAAAAAGGAAATCAATTTAATCCGGATGCTACTATTAAGCGTAGTCAAATGGCAAAAATGCTGACACTAGGCTTTCATCTACAGCAAGCGACATCGTTAACTGCACCGTTTACAGATTTTACAAAGGATGTTGAAACCAATCGATATATTCAAACGTTATTAGATTATGGGATTACGCAAGGTACTAGCGCTACGACATTTTCTCCGTATACTGATGTACGACGTGGTCAAATGGCTTTATTCCTTTATCGCATACTACAAAAAAATAATAATGACCTATACATTATTGGGGTTGAATAACAAGACAAACATCACTCTTGGGAATGAACATGCCTGTAGAGTGATGTTTTTAAAAATCTTTGTAGGAAAAAACAGGTAATAATGGTATGTTTATTATGTGGTAAATAGGGTAAAGACGAAAACACTAGCGGATATTCGTTGCTTATATGAAGCGATGAATTATCGGCATGAATACAAAAATTTCCATACATATTTAAGGAGGTAGCTATGTTAAAAAAAGTACCTAGTATTGTCGGTTTGTCGCTTATTTTGCTGGCTACACCACATGCTATGCCTCTTCCAAACTTACTAGATGTTGCCTTAGCGGCAGAATCAGTAAAGGATGTTCCATCTACCCATTGGGCGAATCGTTCCATTCAGCACATGTTGGATAAGCAATATATGACAACCTATCAGGATGGGACATTTAAGCCAGAGCAGGCTATTACGCGAGCGGAGGCAGCGGCAGCAATTGCCCGTTCAATGCAACTAAATATGACTGCTCCCTCTGCAGCTAATTTTCGAGATTTATCTCCAGCTCATCCTTATTACAAGGAAGTTTGTGCATTGGTGGAATTAGGAATATTACAAGATGGCGATTGTTTTAATCCTGATGTGCCATTGAAGCGCATGCAAATTGCTAAAATGATAACGCTTGCTTACAATATTGAAGTTGATTCACAAAATCATAGTAAGTTTAGTGATATTACTGAAGGGCATTGGGCAAAGGATTATATTGAATCACTAGCAGATGTGGGCATTATTAAAGGAGTCAATGCAAAACAATTTGCCCCGAATCAATTGGTAACACGTGCACAATTTGCCTCCATAGTTGAACGGAGTCTTGATTTTTCAATGACACTAACCAATTTCGAAGCAGCCTATGATTACTTATCGAAGTCTTATATTTCGACTAAAAATTACTCATCTGCCATGTCTAATGATGTGATTAGGTTAGTCAATAATGAAAGACAAAAAAGAAAGTTACAAAGTCTTAACTATGATGAAGCTTTAACACAAGTGGCTGTTATCAAGGCACAGGACATGATTAATCGTCATTATTTTGAGCACGAATCACCTTACTATGGAATGCCATGGGATTTAGCAACATTATTTGATTATCCATATACGAGCTTAGGTGAAAATATAGGAAGAAATATTCCGACTCCAGAGGCGGCTGTTAAAGCGTGGATGGCATCACCAGCACATCGCGATAATATTTTACGAGAAAATTATACAAACACCGGTGTTGCCATTGCAGTGGATGGTAAAGGGAATTTCTATTGGGTACAATTGTTTTCTAGTCAATAACTTGATGACAGTGGAAAAATAGGAAAAAGAGGACACTTACTAGGAGAAGATGTCCTCTTTTATTTTTATTGTATATATTCCCTTTACTTTGTCATAAAACTCTAGGCATTGTGCAGCTTTAAGTTTTAGCTCCAACAAAGAGAAAACTTCAATAATTTGCAGTATTGATTTGTTTTTCGTTGTATCACCATCAATAAGAGCGATGATGGCAGAGAAAAATTTAATCATTGTTTGCATGTACATATTATCTACTACACTTACTTTTATATTTTCTAACTCCGTAAGATAAGTTTTAGCACCATCAATATCCTTGCACGTAATTTTTTTCTCTAAAATATTGAAAATCATTAAGGCAATTTCGTTACGGTACCGTGTAAGATTTTGATAGCGTTGCAATGTTTTTTTGGCACGCTCAAAAACAAGGTCGATTAATTCTATAGAATAGAAGCTTAAACTATTAGCGAATAAGGTAATTTCGTAATAACCCCAACTTTCGCAGTTCATTAAATATTCTTGAAGCAGCGTTATTTCGTTAAGATGTTCATCGGTCCCACGAACATCATCAATTAATAACAAAATTAAAGATCGATAATGCAAAAATTTAAGATTGTTCGTAAATGTATATTCATTTTCAACTTGTTCGGCGACCATGTATAACGCATTGACATCTCGGTTATAGAAAGCTTCTACATACTTTCTCATGTAATCCAAGTCCTTATTCCCGTCATTATAAATGATACTAAATTCTTCTAACGTAATATTTAAGTGATCTAACATCTTTAAAAATTTTTCAGCTGTTGTATCGCTTTCACCACGTTCAAATTTAACAATAGCAGGTCGACTTAGTAGATTTTTGTAGAGCACGTTAGAACGTAAATTTTTTTGTAGACGTAACGTTCGAATTAATTCTCCAATTTTCATATACTTCGTCCCTTCGTAAAATGTTAACTTTTGTTTACATTTTAACAAATAAAATTGATAACATAAGATAATATAGAAAATGGAATGGCAGGAGGGAAACAATGATGTGGGCAGGCATACAAATCTTTACGGCTAACTCTTCAGCGATTGTCGGTTTTATTTGGGACTTAATCGGTAGTTAATAAAACTTTATACTAGTTGGATAATGGTAGTAAATATTTTCGAATTTTAAATAGCTAGCAAGCTAAATACGTATAGTAGTATTTTTTAACTTCGGAATTATAAATACATGCAAAATCGTTAATTGGGAAGTCAGTTAAGGTCTGAAATCGGTAGTGTATCGACTCAGGCCTTTTAACTATGCCTAATTGTATTGCCTATCAAGCATTAAAAGTAATTATAGCCCTGTCTATCATAATAATTATCTGCATTATCCTCCCCTTTTTAATTTATCTGTAAATAACAATTGTATAAGATTTATGAACAAAACTTCAAATAAAGAGATATGTAACTATTATTTAATTTTTTAGGATGTTTTTTCATAACAAATGGATTAAAAGGAGAAAAAATATGAGAAAAAGGATAATGGTTATTGATTGTAGTGTGAATACATTAAAGACAATTAAGAAATTAGGCATAAAAGTGATATGTATCGAGAAAGAACAAAAAAAACAGCTGAAAGATTTATTGAAATTAGATGATATTTACTATGAAATAGATTATAAGGATATAACTTTATTAAAAAAAGAAGTAGGAAAGATATTAATAAAATACCCCGTAGATGCTATTTTATCCTTTACAGGAGACGGTCAAAATGCTGTCGTGGCATTACAAGAGGAATATCCATTAAACAAATATAAACAATCAGAGCAAATAAAATTATTTAAGAACCAGTGTAACTTACGTAATCTCCTAAACCGTAATAATTTTAGTTATGTCAATGTTAAACTCATCAATTCTAAAGAAGCATTAATAGAATTCGCTAATGAAAATGGTTTTCCATTTATTCTTAAACCATGCATTGAAACAGGGAGTAAGGTTGCTAAAAAAATCTCCACATTTAAAGAAGTATACGAATTTTTGGATAAAGAAAATCCGACAACTCTGATAGCGGAAGATTACCAAGAAGGGGTAGAGATTAGTGTTGAAACCTTTTCTTTTAATCGAAAACACTATGTCGTGGGCATTACAGATAAATATACAGAATCTGATTTTGTAACGTATGGTCACAGTGTGCCAACAACTTTAAATGATGAATTAATAACCGAGATTACACTATTTGTTTTAAATTTTTTAACGTTAACAGGTGTAGTTTTCGGCCCATGCCATATAGAGATAAAAATTACCACATATGGTCCTAAAATAATTGCTGCTCATTGTAGAACAGGTGGCGACCAGATTGTAGCGTTGCATCATTTCGTTTCAGGTATTGATCTAATACAATGGACTTTAGATGCCATCTATACAGAGAATTGGCAAAAATATGATGTAAATCAACAATATCCTGCTGCCGCAGTTATTTTCTTTAGATTCCAACCGAACAAAAAAATAAAGAAATTGAATATCCAAAATGTGGATGAAATCATTGTAGCCTATAAATGCAATATTGAAGAATGCGATGTCACAAAAGGAATGAACAGTCCAAAAGACAAACATGGCTTTATTATTGCTAAAGGGAGAAATGTTGAAGAAGCAGTTGAGAACTGTCGATTAGCAATTCAAACGATAGAAATTGAATATGCTGAAGAGATTTATCGTGATTCATTACGATGATTTAAGTGATTTATACAGTTTAGTTACACTAGCAAGTCAAAGCGCTAATATTGACAATGTAGCCTAAACTAAAATAATGAGGTGTGAGATGAAAGCATTTGTAAATTTATTGATTGGATTGCTTTTTGCTTTTATGCTAACAGGCTGTATTGGTGAAGACTATGATGTTGGAGTGCCAACTGCTCATTTAAATTTTGATCATTCCTCTGTTCAATTAACAGAAGCAAATATCAGTTGGAAGACAGCAAGTGAAGATGTACAGAAGTCCATCGAAAATATTAAAAAATACGCATCGTCATTGGATGAAATAAAGGTCTTACCAGGTCAAAAGACATCATTGGATTTTGAGGAGAACGAAAAAAACGGTGGAGATATTTGGACTGATGCACAAGTGTCAGCTTTTCTGTTAAAAGATGACGAGCGAATTGAACTGGAATTTGATGATTTCAGAGAATTTCAATTCCCAACCGACAAAGGAAGCTATGTTTTGGAAGTTAAATTTAGCAGTACAGCAGGCAGTGCACAATATGTAGGGAATGTTAGTATTGAATAAGTCAGTTAGAATGCTTAAAGGAAAAAGTGTTAGATTGAGCGCTCAATCTAACACTTTTTTGATATGAATGTATTGACCACTTTCGGAGGGTTTACGGCCGATTCATGGGTCTTTATCGGCGATATCGCTTGTTTTACGAGCAATTCGTGAGTTTTTATCGGCAATTTTCGTCATTGTCTATTGTAACAAAGCGTGGCTTATATTACAGGAATGTTACAAAAATCCGGAATACCCATTAATTAATACCCATATTTTAGCGTTGATAAACCACGAAACGTTGGTATATCAACGTTTTTTTTACTTTCAAAACCGTTACACAATTGAAAAATTAAAGTACCATCATTTGTGATAGTCTATGTATAGGCAAAAAAGTTCTTTGAGAGGGGCATAACAAACTTATGAAGAAAAAATGGTTATTACCGATTTTTGCATCTTTTATGTTATTTTCAACAATTCAAATAGATAACGCTGAAGCGGCGACTACAGATGAGGTCACTGAAACAGCTTCGAAATATTTAGGTATTCCTTACGCTTATGGCGGTACAACTACTAGCGGATTAGATTGCTCAGGCTTTACTTCTAAAGTCTTCAGTGATTTAGGCATCAAATTAAATCGTACTTCAAGCTCACAATATCAACAAGGCACTGCAGTAGCGAAGAGTGATCTTCAAGTTGGCGATTTACTGTTCTTTAACACGAGTGGTAGTGGTATCTCACATGTAGCGATATACATAGGTGACGGTAAAATGATTCACTCTCAAACAGGTAAAGGTGTAAGCTATTCTGATGTAAACGATCCATATTACTGGAGCTCACGTTATGTTGGCGCAAAACGTGTAGCACAATTTGATACTGAACAACAAGCTGAAGTAACGAAAGTAGCAGCAGCGGAAGTAAAAGAAGCTGCAATTGATTTTACAGTATATGCTTCACGTGCTGAAGTTGCTGTTCAAATTGCAAAAGCTCTTAATTTAGATACATCTGATAAAAATACGTCATTTGCAGACGTAAAACCTACTTATGCACATGCTGGGGCAATTGCTGCTGTAGCGAAATTAGGTATTTTTTCTGGTGATGATAACGGCAAATTTAATCCATCTTCTCCGATGACTCGTGCACAAATTGCAAAAGTTTTAGTAGTTGCTTTTGGTCTTGAGCATCAAGGTGATGTTGTGACATTTGCAGATGTTCCTGAAAACCATTGGGCAACAGAATATATTTCAATTATCGCATCAAACGGTATTACAGCAGGTAAAGATAATGGTAACTTCGGTTATGATGAAATGTTAAAAATTTCTCAATTAGAAGCATTTATTGAGCGTGCTAAGCAAGTGAATAAATAATCAATTTCTACTTTGCTTCGGACAAGGGCTACGTTTGGAGTAAGGCATTGCATGGAAGTTCTTTTAAATAACGTATAAATGGAGGAGAGTTTGCACATGCAGGCTCTCTTCTTTTTATGAATCTTTGTGAAATGAGGTGATAACAAAAAAATGTCGAATAGTTACATTCTATGATAGTTTTGTATGTGGATTTTTGTTAAAATGAACACGAGAACACGAAACATGAAGGGAGGAAATAAGACATTGTACTTTAAAAAAATCAGTCTTATATTATGCGTCTTATTCATTTCAGCTTCTATGTTTACGATACATAGTGCAAATGCAAGTGGTGGTTTTGAAGATGTTACACCAAAGCATGAAGCTTATGAAGAGATCAATTATTTAGTTAGTTTAGGTGTTATTAAAGGGTATACAGAAAAAGGTAAAACGTATTATAAACCAAATAATACGGTAACACGTGGACAAGTTGCCAAGATGGCAGTTGTGGCTTCAGGAAATAAACCACTAACGGTTAGCAAGTCCACTTTTTCAGATGTAACGGTTGGTACAGAGCTTTCAGGCTATGTTGAACGTGCTATCCAATTAGGATACTTTAAAACAAACACAACTGGTCAATTTTTACCGAACAAGCCTTTAACTCGTGATGAAATGAGTTATGTATTAACAAAAGCATTTAAATTGGATGCAAGTGAATACGAAAATATGGATTCTCCTTTTGTGGATGTAGCGATTACAAATCCTTACGTTCAATACGTTAATGCGATTTACTATAATGGTATTACAAAAGGAAGCGGCCAAAACTATAATCCAAATAGCTCGGTAACACGTGCACAATTTGCATTATTTGTTGCGCGTGCTAAAAGTGAAAAATATCGTTTAGAGCTTCCTGTAAAAGGTGTAGCTGTTCCTGATACATCACAAGTTATTGGTTTAGTTCAAGTGACAACAGATGGCTTGAATATTCGTAAATCAAAAGATTCAAATTCTAGTACAAACATTGTAGGCACAGTCAATAAAGGCGGAAAACTAGCAGTCTATGCAATTGAAGGAGACTGGTTGAAAGTAACATATAAAGGCGCTTTTGCTTATATTTATAAAACATACGCTCAGTTCTTAGATGCGGATGGTAATGTATTAGGAAAAATTCAAAAAGAAGTAAAGACAACACAAGGTATTAATCTTTATGTGAAGCCAACTTCCTCTTCTAAAATCATTTCAACAGTTAATAGCAATGTTAAACTGCCTGTCTACAAAACGGTTAATGGCTATCATTTAACAGTCGTTAATGGCTTGCCAGGTTATGTTGTTGCAAATAGCACAGAGGATGTAGAAGTAGAACAGCCTTCAAAACCAGATCCAACGCCTCCACCTGTAACAGGAGGAGATTTACTAGGTCGTACAACTGTTGATAGTTTAAATGTTCGTAAAGAAGCGAACTCTACTTCAACGGTATTAGGTAAATTAAGCAAAGGCGATTATGTGCATGTCAACAGTATTAATGGCTATTGGGCTGAAATCACTTTTGATGGTCAAAAAGGCTACGTGCATAAATCGTATTTAAAACTATTAAACCAAAATGGCAATCCACTTAAAAATCGTATTATCATTCTTGACCCTGGTCACGGTGGTAAAGATCCAGGCGCTGTTGTAGGCTCCAATTCGGAAAAGGCGATTACGTTAAAAGTTGGGACACTTGTACGACAAAAGCTGGAAGCAGCTGGAGCAAAAGTGTCAATGACACGTACAGGTGATACGTACCCATCACTGCAAGATCGCGTTGACTTTACAGATGCAAACTATGGCGAAATCTTTGTTAGTATTCATGTAAACTCAGCATCTAGCACCTCTGCACAAGGTACTGAAACATATTATGCTGTGACTACAGGAGATATGTATCAAGAAGATATTGATTTAGCTACTTTTGTAAATAACCAAATTGTGAATAACTTAAACATGAAAAATCGTGGCGTGAAAGAACAACAATACTATGTTATTCGTAACATGTTAATTCCATCGATTCTAGTTGAACTAGGCTTCCTAACGAATAGTGAAGACCGAGGCAAAATGACAGATGATCAATATGTTGAGTTATTTGCTGAAGCGATTTATAAAGGTATTTATCAATATTACGCAAAACAATAATAAAAAGAGCTACATTGTTCAACATATGAACTGTGTAGCTCTTTTTTATTTGGATTTAGCTGGCGATAGTAGTTTGATCATCGTCAAAATCTATTTCGCATTTGCATGTAACGTACGATTAACAAATTGAGCAAAGTTTTGGCGGGATACTGTATTGTTTGGCTTAAATGTTTGATCTGCATAGCCTGTTGTTATATTTAACGCATAGAGCGCTTGAATATCTTTAAAATAGATATGAGATGCAGGAACGTCAGAAAATGATTTACTAGAATAGCCTTGTAACTTAAAGCCTTTAACAAGTGCGTGTGCCATAGCAGCACGTGTCATGGGCTGGTGCGCGTTGATTTTACCATTTTCTAAAGTAATAATCCCGTAACGAACGCCTGTAGCTAGTACTGCATAGCCATAATCACCTGCTTTGATATCACTGGCGTTCAATGTTGCTGAACTTAAAGGTGAAATTCCTAGTGCACGTAACACCATTTCGGTAGCTTGCAAGCGTGTTAATGTGCCTTGGGGATTAAATTTGCCATTACTGCCTTTTACCACACCAAGTGCATGTAAGTTTTTAATATCATTGTAAGCACCACTTGATGCTGGTACATCTTGGAAGAAGGGAGCGATGCCAATAGAGGCCTTATTGGAACCTTTTGTGCGTGTGAGCGTTTTAATTTCTGCAATAGTTGCAAATTTTTCGTCTGCATTTTTACGATCATCACGACCTTCAATGAAGGAAGTGCGTATCGTATACGTTCCAGCGGCTAAATTTCCAGGCATCAAGATTTGATATTTTTCCGAGTGGGTACTAATATCTTTCTGGTCAGCATTCGATGTTGTCGCATCTGCGGCTAGACCTGGTATGTAACGATCGTGCCCCTTCCCGACAATATGGTCGTTCGCATCAACAATTTCTACTTTTAACGTACCACGAGCAGGCACATTACCGTTGTTTTTAACTGTTACTGTAGAGTAAAAAACAAATTGACCAGATGGCGCTACATAACTTTGCACACCGTCAGAAAATAGAGAAAGGTTATAGCGACGTGGCACATATCCATCGTGATCTTCGGCAACCCAATGTAAAGCGTGCTTCATAAATACTTGAGCATCTGTGTCGCCCCGTGTGGTCGAGTAAGCAGCACCGTTTTCATTGTCTTGCCAGTCTGCTTTCACATTAATCGTCATATAATCGAAAATTTTGAAGCCGATTTGTACAACTCTTCCTTTGCCATATTCAATAGCATGAGCTGCACCAAATTCATTTTTCTTCATCGTTTGTGGCTTATCGGTATAGTTGTAATTCGAGAAATATAAAATCGGTGAAGCGGAGCTACCTTGCCAAGGTTTTATAATTTCAACCCACTCTTTATCCGATTTTGTCAGACTAAGCGTGCTTTTACCGAGCTCTTTTGTGGTGTTTTGGATAATTGGGTGAACTGAATTTGCATTGCTAATGGTCGCGTTACCTAGCACAATATCGTCGATAAAGCGTGCATTGAAAACTTCTGATAAGTTATCCCATTCCATGACCCATGAGTCGACATCATAGATTAATGGAGAAAGATCCATTTGACCAGCCTTCGGAAATTTTGCTGATTCATTACGAGCTGTTTGGAATGCAAAAATAGCACCGCCACCATTTCGAACGTATATTTTGATATTTTCGCGTTGTTGATGATTCATCATGACCGTATATGGAAAGACGATTGCATCATATTGACTTAAGTTTTCTAGGTTATTTAAGTCCTTTTCGAAAATTTTCTCTACATGGAAGCCTTGTTGCTGATATAAAAGGTATGCTTTAAGTTCTTTGTTATACGTTGAGCTATAGTCGACCTTTGGAGATACTGTTCGTCCCTCATATGTACCACCAGGGTGTGTAGTGTTGGCATATTTCTCACTACTTTCAGAGAAAACAATGCCGATTTTTTGTGTTGTAGCTTGGGCTTTTGTCGGTGATAGCATTGCAACAAGCAAACAAGCACAGACAGCGATGAAGGAAATAACACATTTCTTCAATAAATCCACATCCTTGCTTTTATTTTTCTCAAAATGGTATTACTAAATTTCATCATACACCTAAATATTAACTGATTCGTAGAGAATTAGTTAAAAATGAAATTTTTGAGCTTTTTTATGTAAAATCAATTCAATCCTTTCTATAAGTCTAACCGTATTTATGATATAATAACCTTTGTTTTTGTAGGGAAAACTAAAGAATATAATAGTGATAACAACTATTGATTCATGATAGAGGAGGGCAATAACATCTTTTTAGATGTATTACATGTATGAATAAACTGAAGCAAGTTTTCACAAAGGTCAATAAGATTGATACGTTTTCACCGTATTTCTTTTTACCTTTTATATTAGTGCTATATTTCTTTACCAGTCTATTTGATTTTCATCGATTTGAATTATTTAATGTTCGTGTATCCATTTTACCAGCAGTATTAGTTGCGCTTGTTTGCTATTACCTTGGTGTATATATTATCGATAGATTACAGTGGACAATCCCAACATTTGGGCTATCGTTCTTAGGAAAATATGTGATTCACTTTGTTGTGTTATTAACATTAATCGGATTAGCTTCTTATTTAATGATGATTTTTGGTGGTGGTTTAGGAATTTCTGATGAATCCAATCGTCGTAATCTTGATCCAAAACTAAATTTCTTTAGTCAGTTATTATGGTACGGAATTTTACTGTTATTATCTTACAAAATGATTTTAGAAAAGAATATGACGTGGAAGAAGGCAATAGTTTACGGTTCAATCTTTGCTGTTGTGATGTTCCTATTCCTATTAATGGGCTATCGTACGCCTTTAATTATTATGCTATTTACTGGAATTATTATTTTCCACTATGTTGTGAAACGTGTAAAATTAACATGGTTCCTAACAGCATTATTTGTTATTGGTGTAGCATTCTCAATGTTCGGTTTCTTACGCGTAGTGACAGAAGATACTACGAAAGAGTTTAATAATCGCGATCAACCAGATGTAGAACTGACAGAGACAGAAAAAGAAAAATTGTTAACAGTTGAGCAAAAAGTAAACTTAACGCCAAAATGGATGCGTTCATTAAATGGTGAAAGTGTAACAGGTCATATCGTTTTAAGTAAAATTATTGAGTACACACAAGAAGAAGGCTATTTAAACGGTCAAATTCATAAAGGTATCTTTAATACAATTCTTCCTGGTGAGCAAATTTCACCACGTATGAAGGTGACAGAGGTTGTTAACTCTTTAAGTGTGGAAGAAGGTAAATTTATTACTCGACCTACAAGAACGACAACACCAACCTTTATTGGACAGTTATTCCTAGATGGTGGCTATGCGCTTGTGGCAATTGGTTTCTTATTGTACGGTGTGCTAATTTCTTTAATCTATAATAAAGTGAAACAAGGTGGCATTCGTAGTTTCCACTCTGTAGCGTACGCATTTGTTATTACATTGTTTACCGTGTCTATGCACACTGGATTACTTGATTTAATCTTTATTTTAATGTTAGGTTTCGTCGTCATTGCATCAGCAATTATTAAAACCGAGCAAAGAAAACTTAAATATTAATAATGAAGGGCTGTCCTATTTTAGGCAGCCCTTTTGTTTTTGTAATCGCGGGTAAACGTGGGTGATTCGCGGGTAAACAGCTATATTTCGCGGGTAAGTCACAAAAAATCGCGGGTAAACATGTGCATTCCGCGGGTAACACACAAATCATCGCGGGTGAATCACACCCACACCGATGAAATCATAAAAAAGCGCCATCCAATTTAGTTATTGGATTGGCGCTATTTCTTATTTCACTGTATCTATAAGTTTAATATAATCTTTACTAATGTAAGCTGTGCCTGTATGAAGCTTATCAGGTAGCACTTCATGCCAGCCATTGATGTCCGTGTTAACGATGATAACTGGCATACCACTGCGCGCATATGTGAAGAGTGGACTATTGCTAGTTGAAGTCTCTAAACGAACATTTAAGCCTGCAGTAGTTGTTAAACCAATTTTATATGGATTATTTGCATCCTTAAAGCCTAATGCTTTTTCAGCACGGTAGTAGTGGCCAGCAATTTTTGCACCCCAAAATGGATCTGAGGCATATTTTACGTTAAAGCCAAGTGCCTTTGAACCAACTACTGCACCATTTGCGTAGTTTCTACCTGGAGAACCACCTGGCGTTATATAGTTCGGTTGTAAAAACTTCTCAACAAGTTCGTTAATGTTAGCAGCGACGCTATCGAATTTTTTGTTAAGTGGGTTTGTGTCATAAACATATAAACCAAATAGGTTGTTTAAGTTTTGTGCATGGTCACTCATACCATAAGCACTTTCATGTTGCGCAAGTGCCAATATTAACATGGCATTAATTTTTGAGTTTGCCTCAACTTCTTTTAACGTCTTTCCTAAACCGAGTAGCTTACTTTTTGTTGTAGCATCTTTATAAAGCGTAATACCTGTACTTTCAATCTCAGCAAGCTTATTCAAAATGTAAGCATCAATTTCTTCTGCTGTATATTGCGTTGTTGCGCGTGCAGGTAAAAATTGATAATAGTTATAAGCTTCACCTTTCGAAGAACCGTTTCCATTAATGAAATAGATGCCATTCCAGCTATAGTATTTTTCACCTTGTTTCATGAAGGCAGGTGCTTTTCCGTAAACATAGCTTGAAGAATATTTATTTGTTTTGTAATCGTATAGTGTATGTTTAATTTCACCATTTTCGACGGAGTAGTAAGCGCGTCCTTTACTTAGGGAAAAAGGAATTAACGTGACATCTGCTTGTTTTAAATAGCCAACCTGACCTGCTAATCTCACTTTTACTTGCGTGGCATCACTGCTTATATATTCCATCTCTGTATTACCTGCAACAGCGATTTGATCTTTAATCGTTTCAGAATAAAGTGCAACATAATTATTCGTAACAACATAGCCGGCGGACATTTTCACAATTTTATCTTTTTGGACAATCACTTGTGTATTTTTTGTAATTGCTTTTTCAGCAGCATCATAACTTGAAAAGCCTTGATTGCCGACTAGTGTACCATTTGAAATTTCCTTAATCGCATACGTTGAGACGTCTGCAGCCCCATCACCAGCTAGTAACATCAAACGTTGAATGAACGTTGCGGCTTGTCCAATTGTTGCATTTTTTTCGGGCATAAAGTAACCATCAGAACCAATGATGATGCCTAACTGTGCACCGGTTGCTACAGCAGAACGGTAGTCTTTAATAATAGAAGTATTATCCTTAAATGTAATGGATGATGTACCTTTAGGAATTTTTAAATAATTAATAGCTCTCTCCAACATAATGGCCATATGTTGTCTTGAAATGGCAGCATCAGGCTTAAATGACCCATCTATGTAGCCAGTTATAATGCCAGCTGTAGCAGCAAGCTGAATATCGGTTGCATACACATATGTATCAGGTACATCGGTAAATACCATGCCGTTATTCGCTTCAAGCTTCATGACCTTTGCTAAATACGAAGCAAATTCTCCGCGTGTAACATTGTCATTGGGGCGGTAACTGCCATTAGCATCCGTTACTATAGCATTTTTTGAAATTAAATAACGAAGACCCTTTTCGTGTGCATGCCCTGAAAGTTCATCAGCAGATGCTAATTGGGGTTGCCAAAAGAGCAAGCTAACTATTGTCATAAGCAATGCAATAATTGATAGTTTTTTCATATTTTTAACCTCCTAAACATTAACATCATTTTACCAAAGTTAGAGAGTTGAGATAAGGTTAAATATGCGTATTATCATAAAATGCGTCAATATAAACAGTTTTTTTACCAATTATATGAAACTGGAAAATAGCTTAAATGTTCCATAGCTATTTTGGCATATTTTTGATAATCTTATAGAAGAAAAACATAGAAGGGAAGGTGAGGGCTCTACATTTCATGAGGAGCGCGAAAAATGAAAAGAATAGCAAAAATTTTACTGATTTTAGTTGTAATGATGTCGATTGTTGTTAGTCCGCTAAATGCCTATGCATTTCAAACAGTAAAGAAGGATTACCCACTTTCAAAAGGTGTGCAGTATAAACAATATACATACAGCAATACCTATACAAACTCTATTAATCACTTAACGATTAATGTTGGTGATGCAACGACAGAAGTACAATTAGGAATGCCCGCAGCAGTCAATGGAAAAGAATCGACAGTAGCAAATGCGAATCGTCATTCTCGTGAGGGAAATCGAGTAGTTGGTGCTATTAATGCAAGTTTTTATAATATGTCTGAAGGCTATCCATTATTTTTACTAGCTAAAAATAATGTTATTTTAAATGGTGGTGCAGTTTCAAACGGTTCTGACCAATATATGAACGTTCCAACGGCTTTTGGTATGAATTCGGATGGTCGTGGGGTCATTGATTATTTTGATTTTGACGTCACACTAGCCCATAATGGCACGAAATATGAAATGTCAGGGTTAAATCGTATTCGTAATATAAATGAAGCGATTATTTACACACCACAGTTTTATAGTAAAACAACAGATACAAATGAATTCGGTTTTGAAATGGTAGTAGACACAGGTTCGCCGATTACAGAAAATACATTTGGTCAAACGTTAACTGGTAAAGTCACACAAATTAAGCCTTATGGATCAAAAGATAAATTAACGATTCCATCTACTGGCTTCGTTGTATCTTTACAGGGTGGCGATTGGCACAAAAAGTTAAGCCATGTAGCGGTTGGCGATGAAATGAGCGTTAATTTTTCAATTGACCAACTTTGGCAAAATGCACAATTTATCTTGGCTAGCGGTCCTTATCTAGTAAAGGATGGCAAACCTTATATTATGATGAGCACAACAAGTTCACGTGCAAAAGAAGTTGCTCCACGTACAGTAGTTGCTACAAGTAATAATGGACAAACTGTACATTTCATTACAGTAGACGGACGTCAAAGCCATAGTAAGGGCATGAATATGGTGCAACTTGCTAATTATTTAGTGGCGCTTGGGGTTGATAGAGCCCTTAATTTAGATGGCGGTGGTTCAACAACGATGGGAATTCGAAACTACGGCAGTAATAATGTTGTTTTAGCGAATTTACCTTCTAATTCAGGGAATACACAACGTCTTGTATCTGCCACACTACAAGCGGTAAGTACGGCGCCAAATGGCAAGGCGAAACACATTAAATTTACGAATAGTACAAACTATGCAACATTGCTAGTAGGTGCTTCATCGAGTGTCGCAGTACAATACGTTTTAGATGATAACTTTACTACACTACCACTAGATGGTCATGTAACGTTAGCTTCGCAAAACCAAACATTACAGATTAATGGTTTAAACTATACAGCAACACAAGCTGGTGAAGAACGTATTTACATCGGCTATGATGGCGCTGCGGTGCAATCATTCCAAGTCAAAGTAGTAGATGCTCCTACAACAATGAATGTTACGCCAAGCTCTAAAACAGTTGGAGCAGGAGAATCTGTGAATTTTACAATCGATGCAAAAGATGATGCAGGTAAGCCGATTGTTTATAATCCATCTCAAGTGAAATGGTCCGTAGAAGGAAATATTGGTACCATTACAAGCGATGGTAAGTTTACCGCGCAAAATCCTGGTACAACAGGTAAGGTCATTGCAACTTTAGGTACGAAGAGTCAAGTTGCTACGGTTACTGTAGCGAAGCCAGCGCTGTTTAAAGATATTCCAAATAATTACGTATACTTTAAAGAGATTGAATATTTAACGTCTCAAAATATTATTACAGGACAGGCTGATGGAACATTTAGACCGAATGACAAACTGACACGTGCACATGCAGCTGTCATTATTAGCCGTGCATTAGGGTTAAATACAAAAAATGTGAAAAATCCAAACTTCAAAGATATACCGGCAAATCACATTTACTTTAAAGAAATTGCAGCTGTTGTGGAAGCGGGCATTATGAGTGGTCGCGAAAACAATACTTTTGACCCGAATGCAACATTAACACGAGCACAAATGGCGAAAATTGTTGCAATCGCATATCAATTAAATGGAACAAGTGGTATTGCCTTTAAAGATGTTCCAAAAGATCATTGGGCGTATACATTTGTACAACAATTAGCAGCTAACAATATTACGACAGGCTATGATGGTAACATTTTTAAACCAAATGAAGCGATTAGCCGAGCGCATTTCGGTTTGTTCCTTTATAGAGCAATTCATAAGTAAAAGTTAGCAATAGATGACTAGCAGAAGTAAACATAAAGTAGTACTTTTTTGCTGTTTTATAGGATTTAGTATTGTCATAAGGTGCTAGAAAAGGGGGGAATCTCGTTGAAATTCGGGGCTCCCCTTTTTTTTACTATTTTTAAAAAGAACGAATAAGTGCAATTGTGGTATAATCTCTGTATTAAAAAGTAAAAGGATGTTTTTTAATGAAAATAGGCATTGTGGGGAATTACGGCAATGATAATAATGGTGATGAATCAATATTATACGGCATTCTTCAACAAGTAAAACAAACATTTTCGGTAACGAGTGACGACATTACCGTTTTTAGTAATAACACACAACAAACATCCGCGCGTTATGGGGTACATAGCTATCCATTGTATTATAAAAAGGGCAACTTATATAAAACGTTTATCCATACGTATAAAAATAACAAACAATATGTAGCAAACTTTGACCTCCTCATTATTGGTGGTGGTGGTATTTTAATGGATTTTTATAAGCGTGAGGCCCATCTTTATGGAACATATGCAATGATGGCAAAACAAAATAATATTCCCTACATTATTTACGGATGTGGTGCAGGACCACTAGATACATTTTCAGGAAAAATTAGTATCCGAGTTATGTGTCGTTATGCAGCAAATATCTCTGTGCGTGATCCTCAGTCTAAAAAACTTTTACAAAGTATTGGGGTCAAAAAACCGATAGAAGTCATTGGTGACCCTGCATTTACGTTAAAAGGGGATCGCAAAGATTACGCTGAAAAGCCAATAAAAATTGGTGTTTCAGCCGTTCCGTACTATAATGCAAACTATTGGCCAGAAGGAAATGTAGCAAAATACGATGCATATGTAACAGGTATGGCGAAAAATTTAGATCAAGTCATTTCTGAGCAAAACGTTCACATTACATTTTTTGCAACGAAGTTTCCGCAAGATGTTACCGTGACAAAAGATATTCAGAAAAAAATGCAACATCGTGCTCATACAGAAATAATTGAGGAAAATCTTGTGCCTGAACGTTTACTTGAAGTAACAGGCGAGCAAGATATTATAATTGGTACGCGTTTACACTCGCTAATATTGGCGACCAATTCAGAGACTCCCATTATTGCTGTATCCTATCATACAAAGGTGCAAGATTTTATGTCCTTTGTCGGCGCATCGGATCGATGTTTACAGATGCAGGATATAGAAGATGATGAGAAAGCTCTTTCTAAATTAGTTGGCAAACTAAGTAGCAATTGGGAACAGTCAATTGCAGAGACGAAACAAATTGCTACACATATTCATAAAGAGGCCATGTATGGTCAGGAATTAATGAAAAAGGCAGTGACACGTCTATGAAAAAAATACTCGTCATTAGTAATATGTATCCTTCATCTGATCATTTATCATTCGGTATTTTTGTGAAAAACCAAGTGACAGCGCTTGAAAAAGCTGGACTAGACGTTGAAATAGCAGTGAATACAAACCCAGCTACAGGCAAGAAAAACACGATTGTCAAATATGCTAAATGGGGATTTTCTACATTAATAAAGGGTTTGAAATATCGAAAATCAATCGATGTAACACATGCACACTACGTGTTTCCTTCAGGGATGTTATCGTTACTTTTAAAGAAAATGTTTGGTATACCGTACATTGTTACTGCTCATGGTGGAGACATCGAACGTATGGCAAAGAAAAATGCGAGAATTCGCAATTGGACAGCGAGCATTTTACGTGAAAGTGACCATGTTATTGCAGTAGGTCCCGTGTTAGCAAAACAAATCGAGCAAGACTTTGATATAGCACCTGACAAAATCTCTGTTGTTAGTATGGGTGTCAATCGACATGTATTTTCAAAGGGGAGCCAGGCTGAAGTACGTCAACAATTGCAATTAGCAAAAGAACCATTTATTTTTCTTTTTGTAGGCAACGTCATTAAGCAAAAAGGCGTTGAGGAACTTTTGCAGGCATTCCAAATGTTAAAAACAAAAGTGGAGCGACCTATCGAGCTGAAAATTATAGGATCTAGAAGAGATGAAAATTTTTTCCAATCCTTGCAACCATTCTTCAGTGAAGACGTCAAATTTATAGACCCACTAAAACAACAAGAACTCGTAAAGTGGTTCCAGGCAAGTGATGTCTTTGTGTTACCATCACATTTAGAAGGTTTTGGTCTTGTAGCATTAGAGGCACTAGCAACAGATACGCCTGTCATCGCTTCTAAAGTAGGTGGGCTTGTATCGCTACTTGGTGAAGGAGCAGGGCATTTAGTGGAGCCTGGGAACGCTATGGCTTTATCTGAGGAGATGCTGCGTGCAGTGAACACGCCGAAGGATCAATATATGAATCGTGAAGCGGTTAACGAAATATTAGCTATTCACGATGAAAAAAATATTACAGCTAGATGTATAGACATTTATAAGTCGGCCATTAAAGGTAGGGATGACTTATGAATAAATTTATTAAAATTGTAGGGGCAGTAGCGATTATTAATATCGTTGCCCGTGTTTTCGGCTTTTTACGTGAAATGATTATCGGATTTCAATATGGGAGTTCCCATACTGCTGATAGTATTTTCACAGCTTACACCATTCCAAATTTTTTATATTTAGTAGTTGGTGGCGCTTTTACGACAGCCGTTATCTCAATTTATAATCGGGAAACAACAGACCGAGCATTATTTGTAAAACAGTCCTTTACGATTGTACTGTTGACTGTGTCTATTATGACGATTATTTTATTAGCATTTACCAATCCAATTATGGATATGTTTAACCAAGGTAAAAATAAGGAAGATTATAGTCAAAGTGAATTAGACTTATTGAAAAACTTGTACTTTTGGATGATGCCATCATCTATCTTACTTGTTTTATCATCTTGGTATAGTGGTTTACTGAATGTAAATGAAAAATTTCACTTATCGAGCTTTGCTATTCTAATTTACAACGCGATTTTCTTAGTAATTGCCTTTGGGTTATCTCAAATTGAAAGTATCAAAGCACTTGGATACGGTATAAGTGCTTTAGCTAGTGCGGCGATTATGTTGTATTTCTTAATAATTGGATATCGCAAATTAGATTCCCATAAAGTCGGGTTTTCATTTGAACATAATATTTCCTCCAAGCAGCTTTGGATTATGGTGTTGCCAATTATGCTGGGAGGAGCAACGATTCAATTATATGCTTTGTTACAGCGTATTTTTGCTGGCATGCTTTCTGAAGGGGCTGTAGCAGCTGTAAACTATTCTTCCAAGCTGATGCAATTCCCGCAAGCGATTTTAATTACAGCTGTGACAACAGTAATTTATCCAATATTGAGCCAAAAAGAAGCCAACAATGATCTTACATCGATTAAGGGTCTCTATTCAAAAGGGCTACACTATCTACTATTGCTACTTGTACCTGTAACAATATACTCTTATTTTTACTCAGAAAACTTGGTTCAGGTGATATTCCAGTATGGTAATTTTGATGCAAAATCAACAGCGATAACTGCACCTGTTTTAGCAATATTCGTGTTGTCCATGTATTTCTTAGCGGCGAATACGTATATTACACGTTTTTACTACGCAAAGGGTGACTCCATGGCACCCGTTATATTTAGTTTAATTAATGTATTTGGTGTCAATATAGCCGTAATTATGTTGATGGTAGAAAATTACGGTGCTGAGGCAATTGCATGGGGCACATTAATAAGTTCTATTACAAACTTTATGATGCTAATTTTTTATGCAATACCTAAATATCACTTGAAGATGGGCATCTTTAGCAAAGAGTTACAATTTTTCAGAGCTGTGCCACCAATGATAGTCATTGCTGTAGTTATGTATTACTCAAGCCATTATTTAGTATTTGAATATAAGTGGTTAACGTTTATTGTAGGTCTAGCTATCT
Source organism: Lysinibacillus sp. FSL K6-3209 (assembly GCF_037976175.1). Taxonomy (NCBI): domain Bacteria; kingdom Bacillati; phylum Bacillota; class Bacilli; order Caryophanales; family Bacillaceae; genus Lysinibacillus; species Lysinibacillus sp. FSL K6-3209. Next base: position 681,004 of record NZ_CP150264.1, read on the forward strand.
TTATTGCTGTCTTTGTAGGTTCCTACTTAGTATTTGGCATCAAAGAAGTAAAAGAATTTACGGATAAACTGAAAAAGAAGTTATTAAAACAATAAGCATTATGGTTAAAATAAAATGCGCGAAAAGCATGTTGGAAGTAGTACTTCCAGCATGCTTGAGATTGTCGACAAAAGGCATCAAGAAGTTCTAACCTTGATGCCTTTTGTCATTTTTTATAGTAAATAATTGGATTTCATTCCCAAGTCGACCATTCTCTATGAGCATATCTACTCTCCTTAAGCAGCTTGCCATGTCCAAGTAGCAAGCTTTTTCAAGTTCATGGCAGCAAAAGTAAGCATCGCCTGCATGGACAATTTTTTAAGACCCCTTAAGTTTGTCCATCGCATACCATGCTTTTCTTTTGCATCTGCAAAGACACGTTCAATCGTTTCTTTGCGCTTTGCATAAATTTGTTTAATATCATATGAATGGCGTAAATGTTCAGCTTCTTCCATATATGTTTCCCATATATGACGTTGAATAAGTTTTTGATGATTCTTGCTTTCTGTACATTGTGATAGCCAGGGGCAATTAGCACAAATCGTTGGATTCGATTTATATTGGCGATACCCTTCCTTTGTGGTTGTCGTATATTTCAATACCTGCCCTTGTGGGCAAAGATAACAATTATAGTACTCATCGTACACATATTCATGCTTTCGAAAGAAACCATCTTTTGTTTTAGGACGTGTATAAGGGAGAACAGGTAACATTTGATTCTCTAATAAAAAGTTAGTGATGGCAGGTGTTTTATAAGCAGCATCCGCAGCAATCGCTAATGGCTTTTTCACTTTTTCAATGATTTTTTCAACAAGTGGCTGCAATACATAGCTGTCGTGCACATTTCCTGGAGTCACAATCGTACCTAATACAAAACCTTTTTCATCTGTCGCTGCATGAAATGAATACGCAAACTGCTTAGTCCGTTCATCCTTAACATAATAACCACTCTCAGGGTCTGTCGTACTTTCCTTGATTTCTTTCCATTCGTCTTTTTCAAATTTCTCTGGAGGGAAGGGCTTTTTTCCGTGTTCCTCACGATCAATATTTAATTCCAGTTGAAGTTTCTCTTCATAAGCACGTGTTTCTTTTCGAACGACTTTTTTATCATACTTTCGCTTATTAGCGCTTGCCTTTACATGCGTGGAATCAATAAATACATGGTCCGCGTGCAGGAGACCCTTCTTCAGAATTTCTTTTAGAATACGATAGAAAATTTGTTCAAACACGTCTGTGTCTTGAAACCGTCGCGCATAATTTTTACCGAAGGTAGAAAAGTGTGGAACTTCTGTATGGAAGCCAAATCCTAAAAACCAACGATAGGCCATGTTCGTTTCAATTTCTTTAATAGTTTGACGCATTGAGCGAATACCGAAAACATATTGAATAAAGGTCATTTTAAAGAGAACAACAGGGTCAATACTTGGACGCCCTAAAGATGAATAGAGGTTTTCCACTAATGGATAGATAAACGAAAAATCAATCGCTGCCTCTAGTTTTCGGACTAAATGGTCTTGTGGCACCAATTGGTCAATTGTCAATATTTCTAATTGTTCACGTTCATTGATTTGATTTTTCGACATCATTTTCCATCACCTCAAATAGATTATTTTATTTATAGTTGATTGATAGCAATTCATATCAAGTTGATTGGAGCGAAGGGCGGGCGACTCCTGCGGGAACGCACAGTACGTAAGACGCAACAGACCGCGCGTTAGCGAGGGTTGCGGCTTACGATGTGCCCGCGGAAAGCGCCCGAACGTAGCGGAAATCAACGGGAGTAGACATCTATTTTTATTTTAAAATGAAAAAAGACTGTAGGCAAACTCGAAATTTTTCGAGTTTGTCTACAGTCTGAAGCATGTTGGAAGTAGTACTTCCAGCATGCTTTTTGTATTTTTTAAAGCAAAAGTTTATTTTTGTTAAAATAATGCTTTTAGCTTATTACAATGCTTTTCAATAGATTAGAAAAGTACCAAACATCATATTTTGTTGAATATGCATAGTGTAATTTTTGGAATTATATTATAATTAACATTATTCAGATAGTGAAAAGTAAAATGATGGGTTTCGTGATGGTTTACTATTTAAAATTACATTTTTAAACAGGGTAATAATTTTTAACAGAGTAAGGTGACAATGATGGCAAGAGGTAGGAAAATCAACTCAAATGGTGAAAAAAGTAAACAATTATTACTGGAAAAAGCTGTGGAGCTTTTCGCTGAAAGGGGATACCATGCTACGAAAATAAGCGATATAGTGAAAGCAGCAGATGTAACACAGCCCACATTTTATTTATATTTTAAAAGTAAAGAATCGCTTTATGAGGACTTAAACATACAATTTCAGCTTGGGTTTTATGAGATTATGGACAATCATTCCGAACAGGCTGAAAAAGGGCTGGAAGGCTTTATTCATATGCTAGAACATAAATTATATTTGATGTTTCTCTATATTATTGAAAATCCAAAGTTAACGAAAATTGGCTTTTTTGAATCGAAACAATCATCAAGCGTTAAATCGCAGCTTACACAGCAATTTATTGAGTTAGTTTATCGACATGATTGTGATGGATTGTTTAAATTACAAAATATCGATATAAAAATAGTTGCGGATAGTTTTGTTGGCTCTTTTGAACGTTTAATATTAACGAATTTACTAGAACAAAAAAGCAAGCCATGTGAACTTGCGCGAAATTTAGTTCATGTCTTTTTTATATTAAAAGAACCTCCATGTGTGTGATAGAAAATGGAATCCTTCTCAATATAGGGAGGGATTTTTTATTTCAGTTCCAGACGCGCTCTTGGTTGGGGCATATAAAAGGGCATGTCATATAAAAAAGCGTTTGATTCGCTTTGGAGCGACAATCAAACGCTTTTATTCAATAAGATGGCTCGTTGTTAGTTAGTTACTGCAATATGCAGATAAATCCCTTTTTGCAGTTTGTCACCTGTAGGTTTTTGAATAGTTGGATGAACGAGCAACATATATTCTTGGCCTTTTCCTAAAGGATTTTTAGGTGTAACGAGTAAGGAATTGTCTTTTCCTACTTTTGTAGTAATTGGAATTTCGTCTCCGCCTAAAGCAACAAGCTGTACACTGCCTTCAGGAATTGGTGAAGAGAAGGCTTGCGAAAATTTAACTACAAATGTTTTTGTAGTTGGTACATTTTTTAGGCTTACTAGTTCCTGATACTCTTTGTATTGTGCTTTAATGGCATCATAATGAGCTTGGAAAAGTGGTGCAGTTTTCGTTTGAATAGTTGGTTTCACGCCTACTTCGTTAATCGTTTGACCAGCAGGACCTGTAAATTTACCTACAGTAAGCTTTAAATAACTGCCGTCATGTAATTCAAAGAAACCTTGCATTGCCCCTTTACCATAAGTAGTTTCACCATATAGGATCGCCGATTGTTGATCTTGTAACGAAGCTGCCAGCATTTCTGAAGCACTTGCACTATAGCGGTTTACTAAAATACGTGTATCTGTTGGGAATTTAATGTTTTGTTGTGCAGCACGCACTTCATAGGAGGCATGAGCTTCCTGTAATAAATAGGCGATTTTTGCTTTTGGGAATAATCCAGTAAGCTGTTCTGCCGTTGCAACATAGCCACCGCCATTATTTTGTAAATCTAAAATAAATGAAGTAGCACCACGTTGCTTAAGCTGAGTCAGTGCGTCTTTTACTAGTTGTGCGCCATCTTCAGAGAAAGAAGACATTGCTATGTAGCCAACATCACCAAACAATAAAGCAGATTCTACGTTTGGTAGGGTGAATTTTTTACGTGTAATAGTTTTAGTAGAAGTAGTGCCATTCTCATGTAATAGCTTAATTTGCACTTCGCTGCCTTCATTACCGATTAGCAGGGAAGAGGCTTCTTGAGTTGAGCTACCTACAATGGATTGACCATTAATGCCGATAATAATATCTCCTGCCACGACACCAGCTTCAGATGCTCCACTTTCTTCAATTACTTGTAAAATATGAATGCCGTCATCATGCTCTTCAATGACAACACCAATACCGATTGTCGACATATTAATGCTATTCATAAATTCTTCAAATTCTTGCTTAGTAAAATATGTTGAGTAAGGGTCTAACATATTAATGATTTCCGAAATAGTTTTGGCATTTTGTAAGTTACCATTTACTTTACCAACATAATTTTCTGTAATGATTTCCTTGATTTCCTCAACGAGTTGCTGTTCGTTATTTGCAGCAGAAGCGTTTGATAAAGGAAATAGGATAACACTCAGTATAAAAATGAAGGACCATAATACTTTTTTCATAAGACACCTCTTTTCTAATAACTTATTTTTATTATACATGAATTTCCAAATTACAGCGAATGAAAACAGACACGTCATAAAAGGAAGACGTGTCTGTTTGTTTGAAGTTTAGTTCTTCTTAAAAAGCTTATGAATAATAAAACCGACAATTGTACCGATTATTGCAGGAACAAGCCAACCAAGGCTTTGTTCATACAGTGGCAAAATATTTAAAATATTCTCATAAGAAGTAAACGTGATTTTCATCTGTTTTAAGCCATCGTAAAGACTGACAAAGAATGTCGGAATTAACGCCAACACATAAACAATTCGTCCACCTTTAAAGAAATGATCAACAAGCGATAATACCATCAATACGATCGCGAGCGGATAGATAATTAATAATACTGGAAGTGAAGTATTGATAATTGTCGATAATCCAACATTTGTAATCGCTACACTAAATAACGTAAAGACGATTAAAAATGTTTTATATGAGATTTGTGGAAATAGCTTGTTGAAAAACTGTGCATTGGCTGTTAATAAGCCAACAGCAGTAGAAATACAAGCTAATAAAATCGTAACCGATAAAATAATACTGCCAAAGTCGCCAAACAGATATTCTGCTGATTTTGCGATGATGACGCCACCATTATCAGATGTACCAATTGCTCCAATGCTTGTATTGCCAATATAGCCAAGTGAAATATAAACAAAGGCCAAGCCAATTGCAGCGACAATCCCTGCAAAAATGGTAGTTTTGACTTGCTTTCTAGTATCATTCATCCCCATACCACGTAATGCCTGCAAAATAACAATACCAAATACGAGAGCACCAAGAACATCCATCGTTAAATAGCCTTGTACAAAACCTTCGTAAAATGGCGAAACTGTGTAATTCCCAACCGCTGTGCCTGATTCACCCATTGGGGTAATAAAGCTCTTAACAGCTAATAATAATATAACAATTAAGAGCGCAGGGGTTAAAATTTTCCCTACACGATCGACAAGTTTCGATGGATTGAATGCTAAATAAAGTATTAAAGCAAAAAATAATATAGATGTAATGAATAGTGGAGCCCAATGTTCTTGAGCCGCCTCTGAAAGAAATGGCACAATGCCGATTTCATATGACACAGAGCCTGTACGTGGAACAGCGAAGAACGGCCCAATTGCTAAATAGACAATTGAAGTGAATATGATACCGAAAATTGGATGAACACGACTGGCAAGTAGTTGTAAATCGCCGCCTGCTTTTGCAACTGCAACGATTGCCAGTAAAGGTAAGCCTACGCCTGTTATTAAAAAGCCAACCATGGCTGTTGTAATATGTTCACCAGCTTGTTGCCCGAGCAACGGTGGAAAGATAATATTACCTGCCCCTAAGAACAAGGCAAAAAGTAATAAGCCTACAGCTAAATTCTCTTTGATGAAAACTAAGATGTTTCTCATAAATAATAAAAACTCCTTTATAATTGAAAAGCTAAAACTTTCTAAAAATTTTAAATACAGAAATGTATGTTATCATAGGACTATTAAACTTGCAATTATTACAGTTAAGCTAAACAGTCGGATTCTGTAGTATTATATAGGATTGATAAATTGTTTGAAAAATAGTCAGTATTTCCGATTTTTGTTTAGACAATTCTTTAGTATGATAGACACACAAGGAAATATTCTAACATGAACGGAGGCTATTGGATATGCTTAAATCAAAAAAATTGAGAATTCTCGCTTTAAGCACTATTGCTACTTCATTTTTTGCGATACAAAATGCTGAAGCTGCAACATATACAGTACAAAAAGGCGATACGTTATCCAAAATCGCTCAAAGTCATCAAGTGACGATACAAGATATAAAAAAATGGAATAATCTATCGAAGGATACGATTTATGTAGCACAAAAGTTAGAAATTACAAAGCAGGCAACAGCTGAAACAGGAAAACCTTCAAAGCCAGCAACAACTACACCTTCAAAACCTTCAACTGCTGTTCATACTGTTGCGAAAGGTGATACATTATCAAAAATCGCTAAGCAATATAATGTGACAATAAAGGAAATTAAAGAGTGGAATGGCATAGAGAACGACACGATTTATATTGGACAAGTATTAAAAATTTCTCCAGTAGCTGTCGTACCCGAGGATGATACAGTACATAATAATGTAACTACAGATACGGGGACTCCATCAAAAGTAACAACAAAAGATCCTACAGCGAATGGACAAGCTATTTACAAAAAGACAGTGGAAGTGGCGAATACTTTAATTGGAACACCTTATCTTTATGGCGGTAATACGCCAGAAGGTCTTGATTGCAGTGGGTTTATTTATTATGCATTCAATCAAAGTGGTGTGAAAATAGCGAGAGATAGCAGCGAAGGCTACTTTAATGGCAATACAACACATGTGAAAAATCCGGTGCCAGGGGACTTAGTATTCTTTGAAAATACTTATAAAGAAGGTATTTCTCATATGGGTATTTACCTTGGCAACAATAAATTTATCCACGCGGGTACAGATGGTGTGGAACTATCGGATGTGACGTACTCTTACTGGTCAACTAGATTAGTAGGGTATAAACGATTCGATACAGTAAAATAATGAACAGGCGATTTTTGCATTAGGGCAAAAATCGCTTTTTATTTGATTGAATGATTCAATCGCCACAAACAATGTGAGAATCGCCAGTAAACTAGGGCAAATCGCTCCGTACATGTAGGAAATCAAAAATCCTTCTTTCCGTAGAAAGAAGGATTTTTTTATATTATTGTGTTACACGTGCTGTCCAGCGAGATAAGTCTGCTTGTTGTGCATCAACTAGTTCAGCTGGGAAGATGAATGTCCAAGGTTTTGTTGAATTTGGTTGGACAGTTAGGATTGGATCCATTTTAAATGATCCTTTGGCAATTTGTTTACCTGTTGCGTCGATAATTTCTAGCGGTAATTGTTCTAGATTAATTGCTTTATTGTGACCGTTACGGATAAAAATCGAAACATTCAGGTTACCATTATCAGCAAGTTTTGCTTGAAGACCAGTAAAGTTAACTTCTGTTTCACCTAATTTCGGTAAAGTATTAACGATTTTAGCAAGCTCTTCTTTTTGTGCTGCTGGTAATTGTTGTTCCCATGACGGATCTAATTCTAATTGGTGGCCGCGTAAAGATACAAGGTTAAATGCGATTTTCCAACCATCTTCTGGCACTTCGTCTACTTTAATAGTTGATTTTTCAAATTCAAAAACCCATGGACGAGCACTTTCAGCTGGAATTGTGCCTAGCGCTTTAAAATCGAATTTTTTAGATGCGACAAGCTCATCGTTTTTATCCATAATGAATAATTCAATTTCACCTAACTCAATTGCTTCAGCTAATGATGAGCGGAAAAATGCACGAACAAGCCATTTCCCTGTGCGTGGCTCATCTTCAATACTAATAGAAGATAGCGATAATTGATTTGGTTTTAAAGGCTCTAGCTCATTTGCAAGGAAGTTAAAAATATACTTTTGTTCTTGTGGTACATTCCATTCAGGATGGAATGACAGCTTCGTTACAACATCACGATTGTCCCCTTTATTTGTAGCCGCATTTCCTAGTAAATCTTTTGAGTCAATTGTGTTTTCTTGTACGATTTTATCTGATTTTTTAAAAAATGAAAATAAACCCATAATTAAACCTCCTGTTGTCCTTCAACCATTTTCATGAAGCCTGTAATTTCGATAATAATAGAGCGACGCAATTCTTGGAAATTCTTCCCGAATAATTCGAGTCCTTCTCGTTGGTAAATGCGCATCGGATCTTCTTGTTGATAGTGACGTAAACCGATACCTTCTTTTAAATGAGCCATTGCTTCTAAATGCTTCACCCAGCCACTATCTATATAACTCAACATCACTTGTGGAATAACCGTCATGACTTCATCATTTTCTGCGAATTTCTGCATATGATCGAGCAGTTCTTGTTCAGAAGGCTGTATATCCGCTAGAATTTGTTTTACTTTGCCAACTTCACGATCAATTGTAACCGGAGTAATGAATAATGAATTCAGTGCACTTTCCATTTGGTCATAATCCCACTCTACAGAAGGTAGCTCCTCAGGTGCAGCATCGCGCACTGCAAAATCGACCGTTTCACGCAGCATTTTTTGCAGCTCTCCCATTACATCTTCACCAGCTAAAATTTTGTCACGTAAGCCATAAATAACGGTACGTTGATCATTAATGACATCGTCTAATTTTAAATTGTATTCGCGCATGCCATACTGTGAGCCTTCTACAATACGTTGTGTACGGTTGATAAGCTCCTGAACATCTTTGTTTTGGATGACTTCATTTTCATCTACAATCATTTTTGCTGTGAATTTTTCAACTTCTTCTTTTGCATAACGGCGGAACATATCATCTTCAATAGAGAGAATGAAGCGACTTTCACCTACGTCACCTTGACGACCAGAACGTCCTCGTAGCTGATTATCAACGCGGCGGCTTTCATGTTTTTCTGTACCAATTACGTAAAGACCACCAAGTGCATGGACATCGTCACCTAACACGATATCTGTACCACGACCAGCCATATTGGTTGCAACCGTAATACGACCTTTTTGACCAGCTTGCGAAATAAGCTCTACTTCTTGCTCAACTGTTTTGGCATTCAGTAATTGGAATTTTAAGCCTTCCTTTTTTAAATGGTCTGCAACGGATTCAGATTGCAAAATGGACGTAGTACCGATTAAAACAGGTTGCCCTTTTTCATGGCGTCGTTTTGCTTCGGCAGCTACAAATTTATATTTTGCTGCTTGTGTTTTGAAAATAATATCCGGTTGGTCTACACGTTGACGTGGGCGGTTTGTAGGGATTTGAATAACCTCCATACCGTACACTTCACGGATTTCCTTTTCCTGTGTTTTCGCAGTTCCTGTCATGCCTGATAGCTTCGGATACATGCGGAAATAGTTTTGAATTGTAATTTGTGCCTGTGCTTTATTTTCTTCAGTAATCGTTACGCCTTCTTTTGCCTCGATTGCTTGATGTAAGCCATCGGAAAGAGAACGACCTTCTAAAATACGACCTGTGAACATATCAACAAGCTCGATTTTGTCATCTTTCACGATATAATCAACGTCACGCTTGAACATGACATGTGCACGAACCGCTTGGATCACATAGTGATAAAGTGTTTGATGCTCTAAATCGTATAAATTGTCAACATTGAAGGCAGCCTCAACCTTTTCAATGCCTTTATCCGTTAAAGAAGTGGCCTTTGTTTCATCATCAAAGTCGTAGTCTTCTTCTGCTTTAAAGCGTTTTGCTAACATAGCTGCAATGCGATGTAATTCATCGTTTGCTGGCATTTTACCAGCAATAATTAAAGGCGTTTTCGCTTCGTCAATAAGTACACTATCGACTTCATCAATGATCGCGAAATGATAAGCGCGTTGTACTTTATCGGCTAAGCTATGTGCCATATTGTCACGTAAATAGTCGAAACCAAATTCAGTACCGACACCGTACGTAATATCCGCGTTATAAGCGTCTTTTTTGTCATTTGGTTCCATCATTGGTACATTTAAGCCGACTGTTAAACCGAGGAAACGATGGATTTGTCCAACAAGCTCATAGTCACGTTTCGCAAGATAATCGTTTACTGTAATGACATGAACACCTTTGCCTTCTAATGCCCGTACATAAGAGGGAAGTGAAGCAACAAGCGTTTTCCCTTCACCTGTAGGCATTTCAGCAATATTGCCTTCAGTTAATACGAGTCCACCGATTAGCTGTACATCAAAATGACGCATACCTAATACACGTTTTGAGGCTTCGCGTACGACTGCAAATGCGTCTGGAATGATGGATGTAATTGGTTCACCTTGATCTAAGCGATCCTTGAAAATAAAAGTCATTTCTCTTAACTCAGCATCTGACTTATTGACGTATTTTTCTTCAAGATTATTAATTTGTTCTACTATTTTATAGTAGCGTTTTAATTGACGAGCACTTGTTTGCTCATTGTTGCGTTTAAAAATTGAGAACATGAATTTACGCTCCTTTAAAGTTGTCTAAATGCTAGACACATCATTATTCTATCAAATTTTACGAATGATGACTACATTTGACATTAAGTAATAAAGGTAGAATAATAGAGAAAAATGGAAAATGTGAAATAGCGGAAAATGATTAGAAAAAGTATATTTCAGAGCATGTTCGTGCTATAATCAAATTGGATTCAAATGTAGATTATTTTTTTGAGGAGGAGAGACATGCTTTACGTGTCTTTAATAGCAGCATTTGTTGCTTCCATTTTGTTAACTCCACTAGTTAAACGTTTAGCGTTTAGAATAGGTGCCGTTGACGCGCCAAACTATCGAAAAGTACATGCACGTATCATGCCAAGGCTCGGTGGTCTGGCAATTTTCCTTGCGTTTTTAATAGGTGTGGCGGTCTTACAGCCACAAAGTCAATATAGTTTAGCGATTATTATCGGAGCTTGTATTATCGTAGCAACAGGTGTTATTGATGATATGCGTGAAATATCAGCGAAGGCAAAAATGCTTGGTCAAATAGTTGCCGCACTAATCGTTATTTTTGTGGGTGGTATTCAAATTGACTTCATTAACTTGCCATTTGGTGGGCAATTAGATTTTGGTTTTCTAAGTATTCCATTCACTATATTGTGGATTGTTGGTATTACGAATGCAATAAACTTAATTGATGGCTTAGACGGATTAGCTGCAGGCGTTTCTTCAATTGCACTTATTACTTTATCTGGTATGGCCTTTATAATGGGCGATATGTTCGTATTAGCCTTTGCAGCAATTTTAGCAGCAGCGACAATTGGTTTCTTATTTTATAATTTCCATCCAGCTAAAATCTTCATGGGAGATACTGGGGCATTATTTTTAGGCTTTATGATTTCTGTATTGGCTTTATTAGGATATAAAAACTTTACAATCATTTCGTTAATTATCCCAGTTATTATGCTAGGTGTACCGATTTCTGATACATTCTTTGCAATTGTTCGTCGTTACCGAATGAAGAAAAAATGGTCTGATCCAGATAAATCACATTTACACCATCGATTATTGGATATGGGCTTTACACATCGACAAACGGTACTAATTATTTATGGCATTGCAATGATGTTTGGTTTAGCTGCCATTATCTTCTCAATGGCAAAGTTATGGGGAGCCATTTTACTAATTACGGTCATCTTAATTGCTATCGAAATTTTCGTCGAAGTCATTGGACTTGCCGGTAAAAACTATAAACCGCTATTAAATTTCATGCGGATATTCAATAAATAACAAAAGAAAAACTGTAGACAAACTCGAATTTGAGTTCGTCTACAGTTTTTTTTTCAGTAAAATATGGTTTTCGCGGGTAAAGTATTGTGAATCGCGGGTAAAATACTAGATTTCGCGGGTAAAACCTCATGTATCGCGGGTAAAATACCAGATTTCGCGGGTAATGAACCTCATACACAAAAAAGCCTTTCCGCTACCAAACTTTGATAGTGGAAAGGCTTTTTATTTTTTTATTGCGCTGATTCGTTTGTTGAACGGTCATCGCCAGCTGCGTTGTCTGTATCAGTATTACTATTTGTTAAAGCAGAAGACGATTTTTTTCTTGCAAGGTGGTTGTTAAGAATTTCAGATACATCATCAACTGATTGTTGGTCTAATTGATAATAATAAACACCTGTAGACATATCGTCGTTACCTTCTAATGTTAATGAATCAATACGTGGCTTACCTTTTGTTAAATAAGACAGGAATGATTTCATTTCACTAAATGTCATATTTGTCTTCATGTTATCGCCGATTGCTTTAATAACATCGTCGTATTTTGTAATAGAATCAACAGATGCTACTTTATTTGTAATAGCCGTTAAAATTTCTTGTTGGCGTATACCGCGTTGGATATCGCTATCTTGCTTACGTGTACGTGCGAGGGCAAGTGCTTGACTACCGTTTAAATGCTGTAAACCTGGCTTGAGGTTGATTGTATTACGATCAAATTCATCTTTTTCATGTAGAGCATATGGTACTTCTGCTTCGATACCACCTAAAGCATCCACGACATCAATAAACGCATTGAAGTTCATGCGGACATAGTAATCAATCGGAACATCAAAAAGTTGTTCAACCGTTTCAATTGTCGAAAGCGTACCACCTAACGCATGGGCATGAGTAATTTTATCTTTATAGCCTACTGAAGGGATATAAACGTAAGAATCACGAGGGATACTTAACATTTTAATAGTTTTCGTAGTGTTGTTTAAAGTTGCAAGAATCAGTGCATCTGAGCGTGAGTTTTCAGAACCTTGCCCACGATTTTCACTATCATCGACACCGACAAATAAAATCGACACATTATCATTAACCGGTTCTACTTTTTCTTCTCGTAAAGCAGAGACATCTCGACCTTCTAATACTTCATGTGCTGAGTTGGCTGCGTGTTCAGCTTGCTTTGTAATATAAACACCATAGGCCGTAACGCAAATTAGTAAACTAGCAACTAGAAGTAATGCTACTTTTATAATCAAAGAAGCTTTAGAAGACCTCTTCTTCTTTTTTACATTCGTTCTTTTCATATATGGTATATTCTCCTCTTGATTTTGGGAATAATTATGCAATTGAGCTAAAATTTATTCAAATTAGCACATGGGCGTAATTGATTAAGTGAGCTCAATATTAAAATTATACTATGGACCTTCAGGATTAGACAATTAAAACTATTTATTTCACAATAAATTCGATAAATTGCGCGTGCTCAAAAGTGATTGTTGCTTGCCCATTCGTAAGTTCTGTTACCCAATGACGAAACTGATCTTCTTCCTCTTTTAACACCGAAACAATGATTTCGACACCTTCCAAGTAGTTAATTTCTTCTAAAGAATATCCAGAGTTGCGAATCTCATTTTCCACTTTTCCAAGCCATGTGTAGTCAATTGCAATTTTCATAAGGTGATGAAGTTTTCGTTCGACAACTTGTGCAGCGAGTAATCCCTCTGTTGTTGCTTTACCGTAAGCACGAATAAGACCGCCGCCGCCTAATTTTATGCCACCGAAGTAGCGTGTGACGACAACGACCGTATCCTTTAAGCCTTGCTTTTTTAAGACTTCTAACATAGGGACGCCAGCAGTGCCACTAGGTTCCCCATCATCATTCGCTTTTTGAATATGATCATGTTCACCGATAATATAGGCAGAGCAATTATGTGTCGCATTATGATGCATTTTTTTGATGCGCTCTATAAAAGTCATTGCATCCTCTTCGGTTTCAGCGCGTTCTATATAAGTAAGAAAGCGAGATTTAGATATAATAATTTCGCTTTCTCCGTAGCCTTTTACAGTTAAATAGTTCTCTCTCATAAGTGTCATTCTCCTTTAAAATAGGGTTGTATGCTATAAATTTCATAAAGAAAAAGCATTAATTTTTAGCATTGTGATGCTATAATAGGTTTAGACTTAGATTCTATGAAATTGGTCTTTCAAAATACTATGTGATAATAAGGACATTAGACTGGGGAGTACACAATGTTTTCAAATGATACCTTCGATTTAAAGTCGCTTGATGACGTATTCAATCGAATGTTAGAAACAATCATGAGCTCTAAAGATGATATTTTCATTATAAGTGAACAAAGCCGAAGAAGCTTTGAAGATATGCAACAAGAGCTAGAAATTGTTCGAAAACAAATTTCAACTGTCATCGATGAAGGCGATGCTTTAGAAAAAAGCACGCAGCTTGCTAAGCAAAGACTTGTGTTAGTGAGTAAAGCTTTTGATAATTATACCGAAGAACAAGTTAGAGATGCATATGAAACGGCACATGATTTTCAATTGAAGCTCTCCGTCATTAAAACACAAGAAAAGCAACTTCGCGACAAAAGAGATGATTTAGAGCGACGTTTAAGAGGCTTACTCGATACAATTGAACGTGCTGATCATATTGTCAATCAAGTAAATGTTATTTTAAATTATTTAACGTCTGATTTAAAAAATGTTGGATTAGCGCTTGAACAAGCGAAAATGAAGCAAGATTTTGGTATTCGAATCATCGCTGCACAAGAAGAAGAGCGAAAACGTTTATCAAGAGAAATTCATGATGGACCTGCTCAAATGATGGCCAATGTCTTAATGCGTACGGACTTAATAGAAAGAACGTATCGAGAGAAGGGCATAGAATACGCTTTGGCTGAAATTGCTGATTTGAAGAAAACTGTGCGTAATGCACTGTCAGAGGTGCGACGAATTATTTATGATTTACGACCTATGGCGCTGGATGATTTGGGCATTGTGCCGACATTAAAGAAATATTTGTCGACTGTGACCGAATATAATCCAGGAGTGGAAATTCATTTCCAGTCAAGAAGCACAGAACAACGTATTCCTTCAAATTACGAAGTATCCATTTTTCGCTTAGTGCAAGAATGTGTAACAAACGCCATGAAGCATGGGAAATGTAAGGATATTTGGGTAAAACTTGAATGGTTGAACAATGCAGTGAATGTTGTCGTGAAAGATGATGGCGTGGGGTTCGATCAAAAAGTTGTGAAAGATCATTCCTTTGGTATTTTAGGAATGCGAGAACGAATTGAAATATTAAATGGTACAATCTCAATTGAAAGTGAGATAAATCGAGGCACTACGGTATTATTTAAAATTCCGTTAGAAGTAGAGTAAAGAATTGTGTTGCAGAATTTTAGGGGGTAAAGACTAATGACGAAGATTATTATTGTAGACGATCACCAACTATTCCGAGAAGGAGTAAAACGTATCTTAGATTTTGAGGATACGTTTGATGTAATTGCAGAAGGTGACGATGGCACAGATGTAGTAAATTTATATGCGGAAAATCAACCAGATGTTGTTTTAATGGATATAAATATGCCGGGGAAAAATGGTGTAGAGGCAACAGCAGATTTAATTACAGAATTTCCAGATGCTAAAGTCATCATGTTATCCATTCATGATGATGAAACATACGTAACTCATGCACTAAAATCAGGCGCTCTAGGCTATATGCTAAAAGAGATGGATGCAGACGAAATCGTGGAAGCGATTAAAGTAGTGGCAAATGGCGGCTCTTACTTACATCCTAAAGTAACTAAAAATTTAGTAGCAGAATTCCGTCGCCTGTCTGAGCATGAAAACAAAGGCAACTTCCATCAAACAGAAATTCGCCGTCCATTCCATTTATTAACAAAACGCGAATGCGAAGTTTTACAATTACTAACAGATGGACAATCTAACCGTACTATTGGTGAGACACTGTTTATTTCAGAAAAAACGGTAAAAAACCACGTTTCAAGCATTTTACAAAAAATGAACGTAAACGACCGTACACAAGCTGTTGTAACAGCTATTAAAAATGGTTGGGTTGAAGTGCGATAATTGCATAGTAGTAATGAAGGCTGTTTTTAAAAGCTACTTTAAAAGATAAAGTAGTTTTTAAGACAGTTTTTTATTATGCAACATTTTTATTGGAAAGACGTCTTTTAATGAAATAAGCACCTAAAAGTTGAAAATGCGCAACAAAATTCCTACTTAAGCATTTATATGCTACAATATTGCGCGGGAGGTTTTATGATGTTAAAGAAAAGTATTCTAGCAGTTTTAACCTTATTAGTGTTAACTGCCTGTGGCAATAAAGATGAAGATTTAACGGCAAAAGAGCGTGAAAAGGTAATTGAAGACGGTACGGTGGGCTTTGAAATGATGGGTGAAGAGGTTAAAAAAGCTTCAAATGTGCCGGCTGATGAGGAAAAAGCAATTTTAGCGGCGTTTGATGAATATATTGCCGCATTCAATGATGAAGAAATTGATCGTTATATGGACACGATATCTAAGGATCCAAAAGGCTTTAATTATGATGAAGAGAAAGTATTCGCAGATGAAGTATTTGCTCAATTTGATACGAAACGTGATGTAACAAATGTGACCATTGCAAAGTATAATGAGGATGAAGCGCAAGTATTTGCCAATATGACAACGCACTCTCTTCAAGTGCAAACAAACGTCGAACATGAAAGCGCTGGACGCCAAGTAACGGTATTTGTCAAAGAAGATGGAAAGTGGAAGGTAACGAGCGTCTTTTATATTGGAGATGATACCAAATCTAGCACGGGCAATCAATAAGGGGAAATTTTTCCCTTTACTATACATAGAAGATGAATGTGAAATGAACGCTAGATTTGAGCCTTATGGCAAAGTAAAGTTGAAATCTAGTGTATGTTACGGACTGAACTTGTAGTGAAAAAGTCAATTCCTGACGTCATTACGAGATTTCGTAATTCAATTCACATTCATTTCTTTTTGAGGTAAACTTGGAACATAGGAGAGTGGAAATGAATGAGGACGGCAATCGTAACAGACAGTACTGCATACCTTACGCCAGAAGAACGCGCGCGCTTAAACATTCGTATGATTCCGTTAAGTGTAAACATTTCAGGTGAGTTATTCGCAGAGGAAGTAGATATTACTGCATCTGAGTTTTATGATAAAGTACGGGGTGCAAAAGAATTCCCCAAAACAACTCAACCACCCATTGGTGAGTTTGCCTCACTCTTTGAAGAGTTGGCAAATGATTATGACGAAGTAATTTCCATTCATTTATCGAGTGGTATAAGTGGTACATATCAAGGTGCGGTCCAAGCAGGAGAAATGGTGGAAGGTATTGATGTGTACCCATTTGACAGCGAGATTTCTTGCGCTGTTCAAGGATTTTATGTGCTACGCGCGGCTGAAATGGCTGCGGAAGGTTGTTCAGCACAAGAAATACTAGCAGCATTAGCGGACATGCAGCAGTATATTCGTGCTTACTTCATTGTAGATGACTTAGCGCACTTACAACGGGGAGGGCGTTTGTCTTCAGCAGCTGCATTAATCGGAGGCTTATTACAAGTAAAGCCTGTCTTGCATTTTGTGGACAAGGTCATTGTACCGTTTGAAAAAATACGTACACGTAAGAAAGCACTAAAGCGGGCAGAAGAGTTATTGGCTGAAGATGCAAACAAGTATGACAAGATGGATGCTGTAGTTATTCACGGTAATTGCCAAAAAGAAGCCGAGGAATGGTTGGCACAACTTGCTACGACTTACCCGAACGTAAACTTTAAATTAAGCTATTTCGGACCTGTTATTGGCACGCACTTAGGTGAAGGTGCAATGGGTCTTGGTTGGACAAAAAAATAATAAGTAAAAGTCTCTACAACTTGTTGTAGGGGCTTTTTTATTTGCTTGATAGGCGCAGATGGAGAATCGCCATTAAAATCATACCAATCGCCAGTCATAAGGCAGAATCACTAATAAACCAACATTACAAAAAGAAAGGAGCTAGATACATGAAATACAAAGGATGGCTGTTGCCTCCCGCATTACGAGACTTTCATGAGGGACGAATTTGGTTAAAGGAGCATACACCGTTTGCTAAAGATGATATGGAGCAGGCTATTAATAGAAAATACTTTTTTATAATAGAAGGTATTCAAAAAACACCACGATTAAGATGTAATCGTTGCTATAATGACAATCCACATGAATTTACTGAGTATGATTGCTCGAAATGTCTACAACGGTGCGTTTATTGCAGGCATTGCCTGAAGATGGGCAGAGTGAGCAGTTGTACACCATTGCTTATATGGAAAGGACCGAAGGCATGTCGAATCAAGCAGCATCCCCTTCAATGGACAGGGCAATTGACAGCACAACAACAACGAGCAGCCGATGAACTACTAGAAAGTGTAATAGCAGGAAAATCCCATTTATTGAATGCAGTATGTGGAGCTGGTAAGACAGAGTTGCTCTTTCAGTCTGTACATTATGCGTTAGAAAAAGGGTTACGAGTGTGCATTGCCGCACCACGTACAGATGTAGTATTGGAGTTATTCCCGCGCTTTCAAAAAGCTTTTCCACAAACTATTGTCCATGCGTACTATAGTGGAGCGCCAAAGCAACATGGTTATGCACAGCTAATTCTAGCAACGACTCATCAACTGTATCGTTTCGAACGGGCATTTGATGTCATGATTGTTGATGAAGCGGATGCATTTCCTTATGCATATGACGCAACATTAGAAAGAGCAGTGCAAAAAGCTAAAACAAGTGATGCACCAATATACTTTATTACAGCTACACCTTCTCAATCATTAATTAATCAATATAAAAACAGTTATTCTTTTATCCCAAATCGATACCATCACAAGCCATTGCCCGTGCCATATTTTTGTTCGCTATGGGGCTATGAAAAAAATATAAAGCGAGGGAAACTTCCTCGAAAACTCAAAGCATGGACTAAAGAACGACTTGCGAAAAATGAGCCATTTCTTATATTTTTCCCGACAGTAGAACTGCTAAATCTAGCTACACCACTGTTTCAGAGGATACATGCAAATATATTAGCAGTACATGCTAAAGATCCAGAGAGAAAACAAAAAGTACTACAGTTACGCGATGGGAAAATTCCTGGATTACTGACGACAACCATTTTAGAACGAGGTATTACGATAAAAAATGTACAAGTTGCTGTTGTTGGAGCAGAGTCAACAATCTTTACAGCGAGCGCACTTATTCAAATTGCGGGACGTGTAGGAAGGCATGCCTCTTATACGAATGGGGAAGTTGTTTTATTTCATCATGGAGTAACTTTGGCAATGGATGAAGCTCGACAGAAGATTTTAGCTAACAATAAAGAGGGTTCAAACAATGAATAAAATAGATAAGTTTTGTTTATTATGTGCACAGCCATTACACTTTGCACCTTCTTGGCAAACACTTTTATTAAGATGCTTTCCACCATGTATTTGTGAAAAGTGTAAAGCGCAATTTGCACGTTCTACTTCAGCAACGGCACTTTATCAATATAATGATGCAATGAAGGCATTTTTACATCAATATAAATTTCTACAAGATGTTGCACTTGCTAAAGTATTTCGGCAGGAGTTACATGCACACTTTAAACAGGAAAAAGCGATAATTATACCCATTCCTATGCATCCTATGAAGCAAAAAGAACGTACCTTTTCCCATACGGAGGAGCTTCTAAAAGCAGCTAATATCTCCTTTACTCAACTTCTAGAAAAAGTAACAGTAGAAACACAAAGTTCAAAAAATAGAGAGCAGCGTATACAATCAGCGCCGCTTTTTCGTCTAATACCAGAAGCCCAAGTTAAGCGTAAAGATTACCTTCTTTTTGACGATATTAAAACTACAGGGACAACACTACGGCATGCCAAACAAGTTTTACTAGAAGCAGGGGCCCGAAATGTTCGAACCTTCACTTTAATTAATGGATGAAAATGCTAAAACATCATGTATAATAGATTACGAATTTAGGATTCGTACAATTAGATAGTGATCATGGCAAGAGGAGGAAGAAAAGATGGCTGAGGTTCGAAATTGCCCAAAGTGTAATGAATTTTTTAATTATACAGGGGTCAGAGAAGTATGTCATAAATGTGCACAATCTGAAGAGGAATTATATCAAATTGTTTATCGATTTTTACGCAAGCGTGAAAATCGCGCTGCGACAGTAGAACGAATTGTTGAGGCAACTGGTGCTGAAGAAGATTTATTATATAAATGGGTGCGTAAAGGTCGTTTACAGCCTGCAATGTTTCCAAACCTAGGTTATCCATGTGATAACTGCGGCCATTTAACGACAACAGGAAAATTATGTACAAAATGCCAAGATGAATTAAAGGCAGAACTTCGCACATTTGAGGCAGCGAAGGAGTTTCGTGAAAGTGTGGAACAACGTGATAAAGTAACTTATCATGCTGACCGCAAAAAATAATGTTGACATCACGTCAATTTTCGTGAAATGCGCAATAAAGATAAATTTTACACCTTACAAGATGGTTGATAAGCGAAAGTGTGTTAATTTTAAACAAAATTAGCACACTTTTTTATATTTGAAAACTTAACATTGTTGGAGACAATCCGAAATAATAGTAAGATAAGCTTTTAAGATAGGGGGATGAACATGAAAATCACATCTTATGGTGTTAATGCAGTAAATGCCTATAAAAATCAAGTACGCAATGTGAAATCTGATACAAATAAAGCGTCATTTGCTGACAAAATTGAAATTTCAAAAGCCGCTCAGAACATGCAAGGTGTTACTACTTACAGTGCAGAACGTGCAGAGCGTGTGCAACAGTTAAAGGCAGATATTGATTCTGGAGAATATAAGGTCAATGCGCGTAAAGTTGCTGAAGATATGCTGAAATACTATCGTTTCTAGGAAATAACAGAAAGGGTGTTTAGCAAAATGTCTGTAGAGACGATTTGTTCTACATTAACAAAGCTAGAAAAAATGCATAAAAGCTTGCTCGAACTAGCTTATAAAAAAACAGAAATCATAAAAACTGGCGATATGAAAGCACTTGACCAAATGCTCAAGGATGAGCAGGCGCATGTAGCGGCTATCGATAAGCTCGAGCAACAGCGTCAGATACAGGTAACACAATACCTAGGAGCAAAGGGAGTTGCGTCCACTGACAAAATGACTGTCGCTGATGTCATCGAAGCTGCTGAACAAGATGCTGAAAAAGACACACTATCAGCTGTTCGCAATCGACTCATGTCAATTATTAATGATTTACGCAAACAAAATGAACTCAATCAAAAATTAGTATTTCAATCATTGCAATTCGTCAATCTGACATTAGATGCGCTACGTCCGCGTCCTGAGCAAATGAATTATTCGGGGCGTGAAGTGCGCGGTACGAATACAATGGCAAAAAAATCGTACTTCGATTCTCAAGCATAATTTTATTAAAACGTTATTAAAGGGAGGAACAAGAATGCGCTCAACATTTATGGGCTTAGAAACAAGTAGAAGCGGTTTATTTACACAGCAATCAGCTCTCTATACAACAGGTCATAATATTTCGAATGCCAATACACTTGGCTACTCACGTCAACGAGTAAACATGCAAGCTACACCAGGGTTTCCAACAGCAGGTTTAAATACACCAAATTACCCTGGCCATATGGGAACAGGGGTAGAAACTGGTTCCATTCAACGCATTCGCGACGAGTTTATCGATCGACAATTCCGTCAAGAAACGAATAAATTAGGTTACTGGGAATCACGTTCAAATGCTATTTCTCAAATGGAAGATATTATGGATGAACCATCTAAATTTGGTTTGAACGCAGCATTGGAACAGTTTTGGAAAGGTCTACAAGATGTAAGTACAGCTCCAGAAAACGCGGCATCACGTAAAGTGGCAATTGAGCGTGCCAATCACTTAGCTCAATCCTTTAACTATATGGATACGCAACTAAAGACGATTCAAGGCAACATAGGTAACGAAATTAGTGTGTCGACAAATCGCATCAACTCATTACTAAAGCAAATTGCTTCCATTAATAAGCAAGTGCAAGAGGTTGAACCAAATGGTCATGTACCGAATGATTTATATGATGCACGCGATGTGTTAATCGATGAATTAAATAGTTACATCCCAGTTTCAGTTGAACGTGTTCCTTCAGGAGGGCTTGCTTCTAGTGTAGCCGAAGGTAGTGTGACGGTTATTTTTAAGCCATATGGCACAAATACAGAAATTAAATTAGTTAATGGTAAAGATGCTGCGAATATTGAAGTCAACAGTGGTACTACACAAATTGATGGTGCAAATTTAGCGAATCTTTTTACAAACATTAAAGTAAACGGCACAGGTACAACAGATTCAGGAACGATTACATATGACCAGTTAGAGCCTGGCAAAGGTAAATTACTATCTGTAATTGATTCATACGGTTATGAAAGTGCAACAGGTCCTAAAGGCTATTATCCTGAAACGATGGCTAACATTGACAAATTGGCTTCGGAATTTGCCAATGTCTTTAATGCAATGCATAAGCAAGGATTCGATTTCACTGGTGCTCAAAGCACACTCGATTTCTTTGAACCGATTGATAATACAAAACCATTGTCAGCAGGCAATATTAAAGTAAATGATGCGCTTATTAAAGATTCATCGAAATTGGCAGCTTCTACAGGAGCAAATGAAGAAGGGAACGGCAAATGGGCACTTGAACTGTCGAATATCCAGTCAAAGGTTCAAGCGAATTTAGATGGAGCAACATTTAAGTCATTCTATCAAGGTATTATTGGGAAGCTAGGTGTTGATGGAGAAGAAGCAGCACGTTTAAACGGAACTTCTGAAACATTACTTGTGACAATCGGTAATAATCGTGCTGCAATTACTTCCGTATCGCTGGATGAAGAAATGACCAATATGATTACATTCCAACAAGCGTATAACGCCAATGCTCGAATGATTACTGTCGTTGATGAAACATTAGACAAAATTATTAACGGCATGGGTCGTGTAGGAATCTAAACGAATCTAGTTTGACAAAAAGAAAGGAGCTTTTACAAACATGCGCGTAACACAATCTATGTTATCGAATAACATGCTTCTGAACTTAAATAATAACTATGGAAAACTGTCGAAGCTACAAAATCAAATAAACTCAGGCTCTAAAATTACAAGACCATCGGATGACCCTGTTGTAGCAGTAAAAGGTATGGGTTATCGACGTGATTTAGGACAAGTTGAACAATATTCGCGAAATATGAATGAAGTAAATAACTGGCTAGATACATCTGATGAGTCATTAAATCAAGTAGGCGAACAGATGAAGCGAGTACGAGAGCTTGTTATTCAAGCAGCGAACGATACAAATTCAGCTGATGAAAGAGCAAAAATTAAAGCTGAAATTGATCAAATTCGCAACCAAATTCAAGATATTGGTAATACTAAAGTGGGTGATCGTTATATCTTTAGCGGTACAAAGACAGGCCAACCACTATTTTTAAATGGGGCAATTAACACAGCGAACGTCAATACGGAAGATGTGAAAATTGAAGTATATGATGGTATTCAAATGACCGTAAATACTGCTGGCAAAGATTTATTTAAAAGCGTTGATGACATGATGGGAGAAATTTCTGGACTGTTAGATCCAAATAGAATTCCACTCGCTACAGCGGATGAAATAAGTTCAACATTAGGTGGCTTGACTGGCACAAGTACAAATGATGATATTACAATGATGCATAGTAAAATTCTCGAAGCACAAGCCGATGTGGGGGCACGCCAAAATCGTGTAGAATTAATGGAAAATCGCTTATCAATTCGTGAAGTTAGCGTGACAAAGCAATTATCGAATAACGAAGATGTCGATTATGCAAAAGCTATTACAGAAATGGTAACATCAGAATCAATTCATCAGGCATCATTGTCTGTTGGCTCTAAAATTATTCAGCAAACTTTAGTTGATTTTATTAGATAATTTTAATACTAGTTTTCCGCTATAAAATCTAAGCGTTTGAACATTTTGTTCAGACGCTTTTCTTGAAAGGAGAGACATAGATGAAACTCCCACAAATCCAAATCCGTACAACTGACGCACAAATTGATCTTCATATTGCTAAGCCACAGCAATATATTAAACAGCCAAGAGCTACCCAGCATATTGAACAGCCAGCTGCAACACTTGAGATTCATACAACACGCAGTGTATTGAAAATTGATTCGTCTCAAGCAAGACGTGACTTAGGGCTAATTGGACCATTAGAATCAATTGCTAATTACGCACAAAAGGGCAAGCAAGAAGCATTGAAGGGAATGGCACGTAGAGCTAGAGAAGGTCGACAAATGATGGAGAGTGCAGGTAAAGATCAAGGTAGAGCAACCATCCAAAATATCGCCAAACAAAATCATGGACCCCACCGTGTGCAATTTAATATAAAATTTGTGCCTTCAATAGGCTCTGTTAAAATTAACTATACACCAGGCATAACCGACATCAATATCCAACGTAGAGAACCAATAATTGATGCACAAGTGAATAAACCAATCCATGAATACACACCAGGGAAAGTAACTGGTACAATGATACAAAGACCAGATGTTGACATTGATGTCATCATTTAAAGGAGTGCGTGGAAACAATGATAATTACTACAAAATTTTTAGGTGAAGTTGAAATTGATGAGCAAGACATACTTACTTTTAAACAAGGGTTGCTCGGATTAGAAGACTATAAGAAATTTATACTTATACCTATCTCAGAAGAACATCCATTAGTATTGTTGCAATCAGTTGAACATAAAGAAATAGGATTTGTTGTTGCATATCCATTCGCTTTTAAAAAAGACTATAGCTTTGATTTAAGTGAAGAGGATATTGAACAACTACAAATTGAAAATGAACAAGACGTTCTAACTTATGCTGTTGTCACAATGAAGGAAACATTAAAGGATTCTACCATTAATTTACTTGCTCCATTAGTAATTAATTTAAAAGGAAAATGTGGTAAGCAAATAGTTCTGCAAGATAATAAATCCTATCCATTACGTTATCCACTGCAAGCATTGGAAGGAAGTGCTAAATAATGCTAGTACTTTCACGTAAAAAAGATGAATCCATTATGATTGGCGACCAAATTGAAATAAAGATTTTAGCAGTTGAAGGTGAACAAATAAAGTTAGGTATCGTTGCACCTAAAACAGTTAAGGTACATCGTTCTGAAGTTTTTGAAGCCATTCAAGCTCAAAACAAAGAAGCTCTAACTGCTTCATCTAGTTTTTTGGAACAACTAAAGAAAAAATAAAAAACCTTCTATTCTATAAGAAACCCAATCTTATAATTTATTACATAAAAAATAAAAAAACTTTCGTAAAAACTATTAAACATTTCCAACTAGATACGATATATAGATTGTAAGGCGCGGGAAGTACATACATACTACCTAAACCGACAATATTCCACACGGATGTGGGATAACAAAAAACAAACATTCAAGGAGGAATTCCAAATGAGAATTCAACACAACATTTCAGCATTAAACACACACCGTAACTTAGCTTTCAACAACTCTCAATCAGCTAAAAACCTTGAGAAATTATCTTCAGGTTACAAAATCAACCGTGCTGGTGATGACGCTGCTGGTTTAGCAATCTCTGAAAAAATGCGCGCTCAAATCAAAGGTCTTGACATGGCTTCAAAAAACTCTCAAGACTCTATCTCTTTAATCCAAACTGCTGAGGGTGCTCTTAACGAAACACACGCAATTCTACAACGTATGCGTGAATTAGCAGTACAATCTCGTAACGATACAAACGAAAACACTGACCGTGCGTTCTTACAAGATGAAGTTAAACAATTAAAAGACGAAATCGATCGTATTGCTAACACTACAGAGTTCAACGAAAAGAAACTATTAAGCGGTAAATTCTCTGGTGGTACTAACTCTTTAACATTCCAAATTGGTGCTAACGAAGGCCAAACTATGAAATTACAAATTGGAAACATGCAAGTTAAATCTTTATCTACAAGCTTAACAAATGCATCAGTTTCTACTGGTTCTAAAGCAAGTTATGCAATCAACACAATTGATGACGCAATCAAAAAAGTTTCTACTCAACGTTCTGCATTAGGTGCTGTTCAAAACCGTTTAGAGCACACAATCAACAACTTAGGTGCTGCTTCTGAAAACTTAACAGCTGCTGAATCTCGTATTCGTGATACAGATATGGCTGCAGAAATGATGGCGTTCACTAAGAACAATATCTTAACTCAAGCTGCACAATCTATGTTAGCTCAAGCTAACCAACAACCACAAGGCGTTCTTCAATTATTACAATAATTGATACAGTAAACCCGTGTTTCTTTGAAACACGGGTTTTTTTATTTTTGCATTTACTTGAACTTGAGGAGGGGCTGGACATCAAAGTTAGACATTAGAATAAGACTATCATTAGTAAATAGTAACCATTAACGCGCAAGAGTATAGGAGAGTCGAAGTTAGCCTTTGGATATAAAGTAATGATTATTTTTAATATTTTCTTGAGAAAATATAAGTGAATAGAAGAATTAAATTTTTGGAGGCAAGAGTGTAGATAACATTGTTTTTCTTTAAAATTGATTTCTTTTGTCGATATAGTGTATAGAGGTGAAATCCATGATTTTAGAAGATTATAAAGTTGAAACGATTTCTACAAGCTCAGGCTTAGATACTTTAAAAGTTAATGGGTATTTATTACATAGCAAATTTAATCCTTTAAAAGAAAGCGAAAAAATTATAGAAAAAAATTATAAACCAGGATATGTTCATGTGATTTTTGGCTATGGTTTAGGCTATATTGTGCAATCTTTTTTAGAAAAGATGGAAGGCGAAGATAAATTAGTAATTATTGAACCGTTATTTGATGTGCAGCTTGAGCACGATAATGTAATTGTTCTGTCAAATATCCAAAATATAGAGGACTTAAAGCAACCATTATATAGTGCGATTTCAATAGTTGATAAATTCCATATTATTTGTTCACCAAATTATGACAAAGTATTCCCTCAATTTTATAAAGACTTTTTAAAATTACTGAAAGATAATTTAACAGTAGCTAAAGTGAATGAGAATACAATTATGTATTATGGAGAGCAGTGGCAAAAAAATTATATTATGAATTTAGAATATGCAGTACAAGACAGCTCCATTTTAAAATTAAAAGATAAATTTAGTTGTCCTGTTGTCGTTGCTTCTGGTGGACCATCGCTTTCAAAACAATTAGCTACCTTAAAAACATATAGAAAAAATATAGTTTTGATAGCAGCAGGATCTACCATTAATTCTTTAGTCAGTGAGGGAATTGAACCAGATTATGTTATTTCCATTGACGGTGCAGCGATAAACTATGAGCATTATAAAAAAATAACATTTAAAAATACAAGTTTTGTTTATACAATGTCAAGTTTCCCAAAAATAAGAGAATGTTTTGATACCGAATGCTTTTTTGCTCTATCTCCAACAGACCGAACTTTGCAAGAACACTTAAGTAAAATAACTAACCAAGAGTCTATTATTTTGGCAGGAGGAGGCTCCTGTGCCCATTATGCCTTAACGCTAGCATTATATTTAACAAGTGGCCCCATCACCTTAATTGGTCAAGATTTAGCTTATACAAATAATAAAACTCATGCCGACAATAATGTAAGGGTGCAGGAAATTAATAGAGAAGAAATGCTCAATACGGGTGGAATTCTTGTAGATGGATATAATGGTGGCAAAGTATTAACAGATTATCCTTTCCTAGGTATGAAAGAAACTTTTGAACGCATTATCTCTGTGTCTGAGGATAAAGATAGAGTTTTTAATAGTACTGAAGGTGGAGCGAAAATTAAAGGTTTTAGTCAATTATCATTTAAAGAATTTTGTGAAAAGTATTGTAATGAAGTAGTTGCTGTTTCAACATCAATAAAAAAAGAAAATAACGAAGATAAAATACTACTGCTAAAAAAGCAAATACAAGATGAGATAGAAGCATATAAAACGTTAAAAAAATTATTAGAAGCAAATGAAAAACTAATTCTAAAAAATACTTCGAAAATTGCTTTTTCTAAATCAATTTTGAAAAAATTAGATGAAAATGATAATGAATTTGAAGATTTGGCTAAAAAAACAGCCTTAACATTAAGTTTAGATCCTATAAAAATTTCTGTCCTTAAAAACTTTAAGCCGGAAGCTAATGAAAGTGCAGAAGATTCTTATAAGAGAGTCAAACTGCAAAGCCTAACTCTTTATAGAGAAATGAATAAAGCGGTAGATAATATTATTGACTATGCTAATATATTGTTAGAAAAAATAAACCAATAGTGAGGGAAATAAATGAGCAATTTAATTGAAGATATTATTATTAGTTACAATGAATATTTAGATAGAATTCCAAATGGCATAAACCAAATTATTGAAAATTTAAGAGATGATAATATTGGAGATGCACTATCTCTAATATTGGAATTTAGTGAAGGAATACAATGGTTAAGTCAAGTAAATGCTCATTTAATGGCAAATGGCTATGATTCAAATTTAGATGAAAATGTACTAAAGCGCACATATATAGAATTAAATGAAGGCTTAGAAATAAAAGACTTTTTATTAGTGGCAGATTTATTTGAATATGAAATAGGTCCATACTTTGAAAAATTAAATATTATTGAATATCGTAAGTAAGTACGGCGCTATTATAAATTATAAGTCTTGTAAATTAGACATAAATCTTTACAAAAAACGAAATGAAAAAACATAAAAAGGTGTATGGAACATGAAAAGTAAAATCTTAGTGACCGGAGCGGATGGCTTCATAGGCTCGCATTTAACAGAAACATTAGTACGACAAGGTTATGATGTTCGTGCATTTGTTTATTATAATTCTTTTAATTCATGGGGCTGGTTAGATCAGTCTTCGGCCGAAATTAAATCATCATTGGATGTATTTTCAGGAGATATTCGTGATCCTTATGGTGTAAAAGAAGCGATGAAGGGGTGCACGCATGTCCTTAATTTAGCAGCTTTAATTGCAATTCCATATTCCTATCATTCTCCAGCAACTTATGTTGATACAAATGTGACAGGGACTTTAAATGTTGTACAAGCTGCGAAAGAATTAGGTGTAGAAAAGGTAGTTCACACTTCTACAAGTGAAGTATATGGAACAGCGTTGTATGTACCAATTGATGAAGAACATCCATTACAAGGACAATCACCCTATTCTGCTTCAAAAATAGGTGCTGATCAAATGGCTTTGTCATTTTATCGCTCATTTGACACACCTGTATCAATTATTCGTCCGTTTAATACATATGGACCACGCCAATCTGCTCGCGCCGTTATACCGACCATCATCAGTCAGCTAGCAAGTGGCAAAACAAATATTAAGCTTGGAGCTATAAGCCCTACACGCGATTTTAACTATGTAAAGGATACTGTTAACGGTTTTATATCTGTTATGAATGCTACTAGTTCAATTGGTGAAGTCATTAATATCGGATCAAATTATGAGGTTTCTATTGGTGAAACTGCACAAATGATTGCAGATATTATGGGTGTAGATTTAACGATTGAAACGGATGAACAACGTTTACGTCCTGAAAAAAGTGAAGTTGAACGTCTTTGGGCTGAGAACAAAAAGGCAAAGGAACTACTTGGATGGGAACCGCAATTTGGTGGCAAGGAAGGTTTCCGACGAGGTCTTGAAGAAACGATAGAATGGTTTACAAATCCTAAAAATTTATCTCAATATAAGGCAGATGTTTATAATATATGAATAATCAATGGTTGGAATTTGCAGATAATGTAAAGAGGTTTTATGGAAAAGAATTTGTGCCTTTACATGAGCCTACATTTAATGATAAAGAAGTAGAATATGTGACAGATTGTGTCAAAACAGGCTGGGTATCCTCAGTTGGAGCCTATGTAAATCGGTTTGAGGAGGATTTAGCAAAATTTGTCGGTGTTAAACGTGCAGTTGCTGTTGTAAATGGTACAGCTGCGCTACATATTGCATTAAAGGTTGCAGGTGTAAAAGCGGAAGATGAAGTATTAATGCCTTCACTTACATTTATTGCAACAGCTAATGCTGTGTCATATTTAGGTGCAGTTCCCCATTTTATAGATGTTTCCATTAATACATTAGGTGTTGATGCAGATAAATTAAAAATCTACTTAGAACAAATTGGAAAACTACAAAACAATCAGCTTTATAATAGGGAAACAGGAAGACGTATTTCAGCACTTGTACCGATGCATACATTTGGCCATGCAGCAGACATAGAGGGCTTACTTAAAGTATGTGAAATGTATAATTTGACGCTTGTGGAAGATGCAGCAGAGTCGTTAGGTTCATATTATAACGGAAAACATACAGGTAGCTTTGGAAAAGTTAGTGCATTGAGCTTTAACGGCAATAAAATAATGACAACTGGTGGTGGCGGTGCGATTGTGACAGATGACGATGCACTAGCTGATTATGCAAAACATTTAACAACGACTGCTAAAATACCCCATCGTTGGGCATATGAGCACGATGAAATCGGATTTAATTACCGTATGCCGAATATAAACGCAGCGTTAGGCTGTGCGCAATTAGAAAAAATGCCCTTGTTTATCCAACAAAAACGTGAATTAACAAAGAACTATGAGCAATGGTTAACAGGTATAGAGGGTGTCCAATTATTTAAAGAGCCTGCAAATACTAGAAGTAATTATTGGCTACAAACTATTCTACTAGATGAGCAGTTTAATCGTGATGAAGTGTTGGACTTTTTAAATGAGCAAGGTGTAATGAGTCGTCCTATTTGGAATCCAATGCATCACTTAGCAATCTATCAAAACTGTCCAAAATCAGATTTAAGTGTGACAGACCAGTTAAATAGAAGTGTTGTCAATATTCCTAGCACACCAATAAGTGAGGGATAATGATGAAACGTAAAATTTGTATTGTAACTGGTACTAGAGCGGAATATGGGTTACTATCAAATCTTGCCAAAAAACTTCAAGAAGATAAAGAATTTGATTTACAAATGGTTGTTACAGGTATGCATTTATCTCCAGAGTTTGGAAGCACTTATAAAGAAATAGAAAATGATGGATTTTTCATCAATGAAAAGATAGAAATTCTTTTATCCGCTGATTCTCCAACCAGCATTGTGAAATCAATGGGACTTGCTACAATTAGTTTTGCAGACGCATTTAATCGTTTACAACCAGATTTACTCATCATTTTAGGTGATCGATTTGAAATGTTAGCAGTAGCTCAAACAGCTCTTATAATGCAAATACCTATTGCTCATATACATGGGGGTGAATGTACATTTGGTGCTTATGATGATGCTATTCGTCACTCCATTACAAAAATGGCAACATGGCACTTTACAAGTACAGAATCCCATCGCAACCGTGTGATTCAATTAGGTGAATCTCCAGAACGTGTTTATAATGTTGGTGCTCTTGGTATAGAAAATATTGTAAATTTAACTCTACTGACACGTCAGGAACTATTTCAAACACTGCAACTAGATGAGCAACGACCTATGTTTTTAATAACCTATCATCCTGAAACGAATGGTCATAATAATGGGGTATACGAATTGTTAAAGACACTGGAAAATTACCCTGATATTAATTTAGTGTTTACGAAATCCAATGCTGATAATGGTGGAAGGTTTATTAATGAGGCAATTCAACAATTTACTTTAAAACACAGCAATGCGAAAATATTCGATTCACTCGGTCAGTTAAAGTATTTAAGTGCAGTGAAGAATGCTGATGTTGTCATTGGGAATTCTTCAAGTGGATTAATTGAAGTACCTTATTTAGAAACACCTACTGTTAATTGTGGAAGTCGTCAGGAAGGGCGTGAGCATCCCAATTCAGTATTTAATACAAATATGGATGCTGAAAATATACTTATTTCCATTGAAAAGGCAAGAACGTTTAGCGATAAGTATGAACATATATTTGGCGATGGAATAGTATCTGAAAAAATAATATCAGTATTACGTAGTTTACCTTCATTTTCTATTCAAAAGGGGTTTTATGATCTATGAAAAATAAAACATATATCATTGCTGAAGCAGGTGTCAATCATAATGGGTCATTAGAAATGGCAAGAGAGCTTGTGATGGTTGCAAAAAAAGCAGGGGCAGACGCGGTAAAATTTCAAACCTTTAAAGCTGAAAATCTAGTTACAAAGAAAGCACAGCAAGCAGCATATCAAGTTGAAAATTTAGGTGAGGCTTCTTCTCAATTTACTATGTTGAAAAAGCTGGAATTAACTTATGAGGAATTTATTGAATTGCAATCATTTTGTGAATTAGAGCAAATAGAATTTCTATCGACACCTTTTGACTTCGAAAGTGTCGATTTTTTGCTAGATAAAATTGCAATTGCTACGGCTAAAATTCCATCAGGAGAATTAACGAATGCTCCATTTATTCATTATATTGCAACAAAACAAAGGCCAATTATTTTATCTACCGGAATGGCAACTATCGAAGAAATACATGAGGCATTAGCTTTTATTTCTTATGGTTTGGCGAAATCTAATGAACCCGTTACGATAGAGCGTGTGAATCAGTTTTATGTTACAGAAGAGGCGAAAGCAGTATTGAAAAAATATGTAACGCTGTTACATTGCACAACACAATATCCAGCGCCTATGGATTCCATTAATTTAAAAGCAATGATTGAAATGGGAAGAATCTTTCAATTACCTATCGGCTTATCAGACCATTCAGAAGGAATCACTATTCCGCTTGTAGCAGTAGGGATGGGGGCAACCGTAATAGAGAAGCATTTTACATTAGATAAAACGTTAGAAGGACCTGATCATATAGCCTCTTTAAACCCTGATGAGCTAATGGCAATGATAAAAGGAATTAGAGAAGTAGAACAGGCATTAGGAGATGGCATAAAAAAACCAACATCTATAGAATTACAAAATCGTATTCCTGCACGAAAGAGCTTAGTTGCTAAAAAAAATATCCAAGCAGGTGAAGTATTCTCTATTAGCAACTTGACTGTTAAAAGACCTGGCGATGGTCTTCAACCTTCAAATTACTGGTCTCTCATTGGTAAAATGGCTTCAAAATCATATGAAGAGGATGAACTAATAGATGAATAAAGGGATTATTATGGTTGGGAATGGGGGACATGCCTCGGTATTAACGGAAATTTTACTTGAACAGAAGCAAACGATTATTGGATTTACTGCACCTACTCTAGAAGAGAATGCTTTTGATTTACCTTATTTAGGAACTGATAAGGTAATAGAAGATTATAATCCATCTGACATTGAACTAGTACTCGCTATCGGGACAATTAAACCGTCCCCATTACGAGAAAAAATCTTCAATATTTTTACGCAAAAAACGTATCATTTTAAATCTGTCATCCATCCTTCAGCCATTATTGCTCCTTCCGTTCAATTAGGTCAAGGTGTTCAAATAATGGCTGGTACTATTATTCAAACGAATACAACAGTTGCCGATAATAGTATTATAAATACTGGTGCGCTGATTGATCATGATTGTCAAATAGGTTCCCATATACATATTGCGCCAGGCACAAAAATATCAGGCAGTGTCCATATAGAAAAAGGAACACACGTCGGAACAGGTGCAACAA
Organism: Lysinibacillus sp. FSL K6-3209; assembly: GCF_037976175.1. NCBI lineage: Bacteria > Bacillati > Bacillota > Bacilli > Caryophanales > Bacillaceae > Lysinibacillus > Lysinibacillus sp. FSL K6-3209. Next base: position 714,290 of record NZ_CP150264.1, read on the forward strand.
TTATCCAAGGCATTCATATAGGATCAAATTGTTTAATTGGTGCAGGGGCAGTTGTGGTTAGTAATTTTGCAAATGGCATAAAAGCAGTGGGTGTACCTGCAAAGGAAGTGTAACTATATGAAACAATGGCAAAAAACGCTAGTTAATCAAAATCATACTTTACTAGATACAATGAAAATTATTGATGATTCTTCTCTGCAATTTGCAGTAGTTGTAGATGAAGAACAACATTTGCTTGGAACTGTCACAGATGGAGATATACGCCGTGGTATTTTGCGAGGTGAAGGTCTGGATGTAACTATAACGTCCATTATGAACCCAAATCCAATAAGTGCAAGAAGCGGTCAAAAATATCACAAATATAAGCAAATAATGAAATCAAAAATGCTTAAGCAGTTACCTATTGTAGATGAGAATAATAGAATTATCAATATACTTTTTACGGACAATATTGAAACGACCTTAAATAAAAACACGGTTGTATTAATGCTTGGTGGATTAGGTACAAGGTTGCGACCATTAACGAACGATACACCAAAACCAATGCTTAGAGTTGGGAATAAGCCAATTTTAGAAACAATAATAGAAGGTTTTAAGCAATATGGATATACAAATTTTATTTTTTCTGTCAATTACAAAAAAGAGGTAATCCAGGACTATTTTCAAAATGGGGAAGCATTTGATGTAACGATTGAGTATATTGAAGAAGACAAAAAAATGGGGACTGCTGGAGCACTTTCGTTACTAAAAAGTAGACCGACGAAACCATTTTTTGTGATGAATGGAGATTTGCTTACACAAATTAATTTCGATCAATTGATGCAATTCCATATGGAGCATGACTCTGTTGCCACGATGTGTGTAAGAGAGTTTGAATATCAAATTCCATACGGTGTAATTGAAACGGATGGTACAGATTTGGTAACAATAAGAGAAAAGCCAATTCATCGTAGTTTTGTAAATGCGGGAATTTATGTATTAAATCCTGATGTACTGGACTATATTCCACAGGATGAATTTTATGATATGCCATCTTTGTTTGAAAAATTAATAGAAGAAAATAGTAAAACATCTGTTTTTCCAATTAGAGAATATTGGCTAGATATTGGACAAATGGATGATTTCAATAAAGCAAATAATGAGTTTAAGGAGCTTTTAAATGAAGCCTAAAGTTTTAGCGATTATCCCTGCACGCGGAGGTTCAAAAGGTGTACCGCGAAAAAATATTAAAGTGTTAGCAGGAAAACCATTAATTGCATGGACAATTGAAGAAGCAAAAAAATCCAAATACATTACGCGAACGATACTATCATCAGATAATGAAGAAATCATTCAGATAGCAAAAGAATATGGGTGTGATGTGCCTTTTGTAAGACCAACAGAGCTAGCACAAGATGATACACCAGGTATTACTGCTGTTCTCCATGCACTAGAGCAATGTGAAGGATATGAGTATGTAGTATTATTGCAACCAACTTCACCGTTCCGTACTGTAGAAGATATAGACAATTGTATTGAATATACCATAAACCAACAAGCTAAGTTCTGCGTTTCAGTAACGGAGGCAGAGCAATCACCTTATTGGATGTATACAATAGAAAATGGCAAGATGAAGCCCATTATTGAACAGGATAAGTTAGCTACAAGAAGGCAGGATTTACCGAATGTATACGTTTTAAATGGAGCTATTTATGTAGCGAGAGTAGAAGACATAATAGAGAAAAAAACCTTTTTAACAGAGGAGACAACATCTTTTATTATGTCAAATGACAATTCGTTGGACATTGACACTGTATTAGATTTTGAAATCAGTGAATATTTAATAGGGAAGTCCTAATTGAGGTGAGTAATTTGAAAAAAGTCCTCCTTTTAAAAGGTAGTTCTAATTATAATGTTCTAAGATATTGGATAGATTCACTTGCAAAAGGGTTTGAAAAAATAGGTGTAGAGACAATAATACTGGATACGATTTATTCTAGTAATGAACAAATTATTACAAGTTTGCAAATGGATGTTGATGCTGTTATTTCGTTTAATGGTATATTTACAGACCAGCAAGAAGTTTTGAATCAGGTAGTCAAAGCGCCTTATATCCTTTTACTTATCGACCACCCTATTGATCATCTAGGACGTATCCAAAATTTACGTGATATCGATATCCTAACTTTAATGGACCGGCATGACGTGAATAATTTAGAAACATTCGGACTAAATGTTAAAAATACGTATTTGCTTCCACATGCAGCTATTGAATTATCTATTGAACCGTGTGACAAGAAAATTGATATTTTAGTCAGTGGTTCATATTCAGATATGTCTAATTATAAAGGTTATATTAATGGGCAATCACCAGCAATACGAGCTATTTGTGAAGAAGTTATAGAAAATTGCTTAGCTGATACAAGTAGATACTATATAGAAGAGTTTAAAGAGGCTTTTAAAAAGCGTGATATTATGATTGAATTACGATTAAATGAAACACCTGAGTTTGTGAAGATGGTTCATGAAATTGGTCGTTATGTTTATTCAGTGAATCGTTTAAAAGTAATTATGGCTTTAGCCGATGCCGGTTTTAATGTGGATATTTATGGTAACAACTGGTCTTCTTCTCCCGTAATGAAATACCCAAATGTCCGTCTTCATGAGTCGGTAAATTATTGGCAGACGCAGGAATTAATGAGAAAGTCTAAAATAGTGATGAATTTTCAAGCATTACTGCGTGATGGTACACATGAAAGAATCTTTGCCGGAATGGCGGCAAGATCTGTAGTAGTAACAAATGAAACGCCATACCTAAGAGAATTATTTTTAGCAGATGAAGAAATAATTTTTTATAACTTCAATCATCTCGAGGAAATGGTTGAATCCATTCAGACCATTTTACAAGATGATGGGCGTAGAAAAAAAATTTCTCAAGCAGGATGGCAAGCAGTTAAAGGATCGCATACTTTTGAAGAGCGAGCAAAGATGATTGTTGATATTTTTAATGATGTTAAACTTTCTAATCATATTTAAAGCTAGCTTTTACTTGTATACGATATTTCCAAAGTGTTTTTACTAAACATACAGATGAAATACATAACGAAATTTAAAAAATCGAGAATTCGCTTTCTTATAATTTCAATCTCACCCATAAATACGACTTTTCGTTTGAATTTAACGTAAGGTCGTTTTTTACGAATTAATGAAAATGTTACCAATCATTTTGTTATAAAAGTGAATCTTTCTAAAAAACATCCGATATTAAGTACAAGTTATCTAAAAAGCTTAGGAGGTTGGCATTTATGCGTATTATAGCGCAAGGACAATCAATCGAGGCTATAGCTACTTCAGACAGTACAAAGGTGAAAAGCTCAGAAATGGTAACAAAGCCTACTGTATCTAATAAAGTAGCTTCACAGCCAGTTGCAGAAAAATCAATTATTGCAAGCGACGAGCAAGATATACCAAAAGAAAAGCTGGAACAAGCGATAGATACCGTGAATGAATTTTTACATATCAGTCACAGTTCATCAAAGTTTGTGTTGCATGATGGATTAGATCGTTATTTTGTACAATTAGTAGATACTCAAACGGAAGAGGTCGTTAAGGAAATACCACCGAAAAAGTTATTAGATGCATTTTATGAAATGCAAAAGCTTTTAGGAATGATTGTAGATGAAAAAATATAGGGATTTTTAGGAGGAATATATAATGGTAAACCGAATTGGTGGATTAGCTTCAGGAATGGATATTGATTCATTAGTATCAAAATTAATGGCGGCAGAAAAAATTCCACTCACTAAATTACAACAAAAAAAGCAAACAACTGAATGGACACGAGATGCATATCGTAGCATTAATGCAAAGTTAAAAACATTTGATACTTATATAGCTGATAATTTATTACTAAAGGGCTTCAACAAAAAAACTGCAACGTCATCAAATTCTAACTATGTGTCTGCTACTGCCACTTCGCAAGCATCTGGTTCATTATCTATTGAAGGTGTATCACAATTGGCTTCGGCTGCTCGTGGTGTTAGCGATAAACAAGTGAATGCTACAGGTAATACAACATTACAAGAACTAGGCATTACAGATGGCAAAATTGAGTTAAAGGCAATTCAAGCTAATGGGAAATTAGCAGAGCAAGCGACAACAATTGAATTTGACCCAAATACAACAACGGTTGCTAAGCTTGTTGAAAAAATTAATAGTAGTAATGCGGGTGTAAATGCTTTATTTGAAAACGGCAAACTTTCTATAACAGCAAAAAATACTGGTGATAATAAACTTGGTACAGGAGCTGAAATTACAGTAGAAGCCGGTGCGGATGTTTTCGGTAAACTTGGTTTTAGTTCTCTAGTAGGTGCAACTTCAGGAGATTTGGCTAATAATGGTCAAAATGCTGTTTTACAAGTGAACGGTATTGCAACTGAAAAAAATTCTAATACTTTTTCTATAGCGGGTTACTCTGTAACTTTAAAAGAAACATTTAACGCATCTACTACTATTACTGAAAATTTAAAGGCAGCTAAAGAAGAACGCGATAATGCTCAAATTAGTAAAAATCAGTTACAGAATCTATTAGATACGGCTATCGCTAATTTTGATGCAGTAAAACAACCATATCTAGATAAATTTGATGAAGTATTTAAAAATAGCTTAAATGCTACTGAACAAGAAGCATTTAATCAAATCAATAACAGCGAATTTTTTAAATCACTTACTGCTGCTGAAATGACGCAATTACAAAATCTAACGATTGATCAAAATGCTGATGAGGCAACGATTAAAGCGGCAATCAATAACAGCCCTGATTTTTCACCAGAATTGAAAACGAAACTTGGAAATCTAAGTAAAGATGATTTATTATTGGTGGAAACATTAGATGGGACACAGCTAGTTAAATTCCAAGATGCTGCTAATAAAGATTTATCTTTGAAGACTTATAATTCATTAAATAAGGAATTTTTAAGTGGCTTGTCAGCTTCTGATATTACTACAATTAAAGGTTTTGATTTTTCTAGTAAAGAAACTTTAAATGCTTCAATAGATAGTCTTCCAGATGGAACATTGAAAACAAATTTATCAAAGTTAAGTGATGCCCAAAAACAATCTTTAAAAGATATAAGTGATGTAGACCTTCAGAAATATCAAGAAGTTGCAGTAGTGCAAATTCCTTACGATGAAAAATTAGCATTAAAAGTACAAGCACAAAATAATTTTAATGCTGGCGATGAGCGTTTAAAACAAGCTGAAGCAAATTTAATTGCTGCTCAAGCTGCTGCAGATGCAGAAGTTAGTAAGCCTTCTACTGCACCAAATATACCTCCTGTAACAATGACATCATCTACAGATGTTGATGATATGATGACTAAGATTAAAGAATTTGTTACGACTTATAATGGACTAGTTAAAGATATTAACGAGCAAACAAAAGAGAAGAGATATCGTTCGTATGCTCCTTTAACAGATGAGCAACGAAAAGAAATGTCAGAAAATGAAATTAAGCTTTGGGAAGAAAAAGCAAAGAGTGGCCTTTTACGTAGTGATTCAATGTTGCGAGGTGGATTATCGGATATGCGTGGGTTGGTCTATGAAGCGAATCCTGCAGTATCGAATCCGAATTTTAATACTTTATATAAAATTGGTATTACATCTTCTAAATCATACAATGACGGTGGTACGTTAGAAATTGACGAATTGAAATTACGTAAAGCAATTGAAGAAGATCCGGATGCAGTAACTGCGTTATTTACAAATAAAGGTGATGTAAAAGAAAAAGTAACAGTAAATGGGCAAGAGGTAACAGCTAATACACAAGGATTTTTACTAAAATTACGTAGTTCCATGAAGACTTTTTCTAATGATATTGAGAAAAAAGCCGGACTTGCTTCAAGCGTAGATAATTCTTATACAATCGGGAAAAATCTCGTTGATATGGAAAAACGAATTGATATTTGGAAGACGAAATTAGAAAATATTGAGAGTCGCTATTGGAAACAATTTAGTGCAATGGAGAAAGCAATTAACAAAGCAAATTCACAATCCGGTATGTTCTCACAATTTAGTGGACAGTAGTAATAGTTTTAGTATAATTTAGTTAAAAGGTAATAAAAAGGAGTTGTCTTTGAATGGCAGCACAAACATCAGCCCATAATATTTATAAACAAAATAGTGTTACTACAGCATCACCAGGCGAGCTAACATTAATGCTTTACAATGGTTGTTTAAAGTTCTTAGCGAAGGCTAAACAGGCTATTCAAGAAAAGAAAATTCAAGAAAAAAACACGAATTTATTAAAGGCGCAAGCTATTATAAGCGAATTTATAACAACCTTGAATATGAATGTCGAAATTTCAAAAAATATGCTAGCACTATATGAATATATGAATAGACGCTTGGTTGAAGCAAACATAAAAAATGATATTGCTATTATTGAAGAAGTTGAAGGTTTAGTTACTGAATTCCGAGATACGTGGAAGGAAGTTCTACGTATCAATCGTCAACAACAGTATGGAAATGGAAACCAAGTGTGATGATGGGGCCAGTTGAAAAATTACTTGCGACATCAGCCCAGCTTTATGAACATTTAACTGTTATACCAGATGGCGATGAACGTGATCAATACATTGAAAAAATTGATGAATTTCTAGAAAAACGTGGTCAACTTCTTGAGGAAGTGATGTCTTCTAATAGTGTGTCACTAGATGGACATCAGTTAACACCACATTTAATTAAATTGGATGCAGGTATTCAGGGGCGACTAAAAAAAGTAATGGATACAATTAAAACAGATATGAGAAACTTGCAACAGTCCAAAAAGTCTGAACAAGTCTATTTAAATCCATATAGTAATGTAAGTTCCATAGATGGTAGATACTATGATGGCAAGAAATAATCTAATCGCTTATTTTTGAATGATCCCTTAAGCTTTTTCCTGTATGCCTCTTTAAAATTGAATAATATAGGAATCATTTCATTTGTAATATTTAGTATGGGTTCGGAATTGTACCGAACTCATACTTTTTAATTTTGTTACAATTTGTTCGGATAATCTTTACCATTTACTTTTCAATAATAGTATTCAAATATTTTAAATTCAGCAATTTTCCGATTAATGTATTTAAAAATTATGTAATATTTAAATGGTATTTTATAAACAATGAAACAGAATCATTAAAAGATTGACGGCATGAAACGATATAGTCATAAATTATGCTATCAAACGGTAAAATATGTTACTAATTCCCTCTGGATGGAAATCGTGCATTCGTGTCATAATCAAGCTATCGAAATGTTTGAAAAGTATTGGAGTGGGGAAAATGAAATTTAAACGTCAAGAAGGCTTCCGTTTTAAGTTTGAAGAGCCTGTTAATATGACTTTTGCGATATATGAGAATGGCAAAGTAGACCATGCACAAACGGCTATGGCCGATTTATTAGATATTAGTCCGAGGGGATTAAAAATGTTTACTGAGGTCGATTTAGGTTTCCGTCCGTCTCCGCTTGATTTGCGTTTTGTTTTGGATACAAGAGAAATTCGCGTATACGGAGAGGTCATTTGGAGTCGTCCTTTTGGCAATGGGAAACAATATGGTGTGTTTTTCAATAATCAGGGTGCTGTTGAGGATTTGATTGTTGATGAGCTAAAAGCCCGCCGTAAAAAAGAGGCAGCAGAAGCCAAGATGAAAAAAATCAATTCTTAAAATTTCTTGTGAAAAAAAGAATTATTTTAGAGGAATTTCACACACTTGTGTAGAAATATAAAGTATAGCAGTTATAAAGGAGGAGTTTACATGTTAAACTTTAACATTCGCGGTGAAAATATTGAGGTAACTCCAGCTATTCGAGAGTATGTTGAAAATAAAATCGAAAAAGTTGAACGTTATTTTAACGAAGATGTTAACGCCAATGCTAACGTAAATTTAAAGGTTTACAATGACAAACAAACAAAAGTGGAAGTTACAATTCCAATGAAAAACTTAACACTTCGTGCAGAAGAACGTCATAATGATATGTATGCTGCAATCGATTTAATTGTCGATAAATTAGAACGACAAATTCGCAAACATAAAACTAAAGTAAACCGTAAATTCCGTGAGCGTGAAGGTGCAGGACTTTATTTTGCTACATCACAAGCTGTAGCTGATACAGTAACAGAGGATGACGAGTATTCTATTGTGCGTACAAAACAATTTGATTTAAAACCGATGGATCAAGAAGAAGCGGTGTTACAGATGAATATGTTAGGACATGATTTCTATATTTTCACTGATGCTGAATCAAATGGTACAAACATTGTTTACAAACGTAAAGATGGCAAGTACGGTTTAATCGAAACAACTTAAACATTAAAATAGTAAAAAGAACTCTCGCATTGGCGGGAGTTTTTTTATTAAGATAAAATTAATAAAACTAAGGATGTGTGATGTATGTATAGAGAAATATTAATACCTGAATATTTAACGAAGTTTTCATGTATAGGTGCTTCATGTGAAGATACTTGTTGCGCCGGTTGGAAAGTCGCTGTTGATAAAACAACCTTTCAAAAATATCGTAATATTAGTAAACCAGGGATTAAAGAAGAATTAAAAAAATACATAACTAGAGAGCGTTCAAATCCATCTGATTTTTCTTATGGGAAAATTAAAATGACTGAAAATAATGTATGTACCATGCTGACTGAAGATGGTTGGTGCAAAATACAGGCAGAACTTGGTGAAGAGTTTTTGTGTCATACATGTTCGGTATATCCAAGAATAGTAAAGGAAGTTGATAATCGTCTTGAGAAAAGTTTGACACCTTCATGTCCCGAGGCAGCACGTTTAATGTTACTTAATGAGACAGGCATTAATTTTATCATTGATGAAGAGCAAACCAAAAAAAATATACTAGTTGATGCGAAACTAGATTCCAAAGAAAAGCCACATTTTTGGGAATTAAGAATGTTTACAATCGAAATGTTACAAAATCGTAAGCAATCTTTAGATGTGCGATTAATAGTTATTGGCATGTTTTTTCAAAAAATAAGCGAAATACCAATTAAGGATTGGGCAATACAATTAGAACCTATAATGACTCGATATAAAAATATTCTAAATGATGATGAGCAAATTCAATTATTATTAAATTTACCAGAAAATCTATCATTTCAAATGAATATGGCAAAAGAACTTTTGAGTTATCGTTTAATGGGCGGCATTTCGAGCCAACGTTATTTGGACTGTGTCAATGATATGATAAATTCCTTACAGCTAAATGATGAAACAGATATTAATGATTCTATTTTATTGTATAAAAGGTTTTATGCCGAATATTATGCTCCATTCATGAGAGAGCACGAATATATACTTGAAAATTATGCTGTAAATTATGTATTTAAAAATTTATTTCCATTTGATCAGCCTAATTTATTTGAGAGTTTTGTTATGTTATCAGTAAATATTTCAATCATTAAGCTTCATTTAATTGGAATGGCAGGGCATCATAAAGGATTGACTACTGAGTTGGTCATTAAACTAATTCAATCCTATGCTAAAACGATTGAACATGATTTAGCTTATTTACAAAATGTTCGCGAAATGCTTAACGAGAGCGGTTATTCAACGATGGCTCATATGATTGTTTTATTAAAGAGTTAGTTAATATAAAGAAAAAATTTTTTTACCTCTTGTTGTAGCCTCACTATAGCGAGAGGTTTTTTTATGGAATATGCAGTACAATTATTACAAATGGCGATTAATGTAAGTTAATGAATTAAACTTACTTTATCCCATTTCAGTTAGCGCTTTAAGGACACTGTTTGCATGAAACTGTTACACAATGGTAAAATGAAATTTGAGACTCGTATAGGAAGTGAAAAATATTCATGGCAAACCTATTAAATAAATTATTTGATTTCAATAAACGTGAGTTAAAAAAATTAGAAAAAATCGCTGACCAAGTTGAGGGATTCGCTTCTCAAATGGAACAGCTTTCAGATGACCAACTACAAGCGAAGACAGAAGAATTTAAAAAGCGTTATGCAGATGGCGAAAAATTAGATTCTATTCGTGCTGAAGCGTTTGCGGTGAGTCGTGAGGCGTCGAAACGTATATTAGGCATGTATCCTTTCCGCGTGCAAATCATGGGTGCTGCTTCACTTGATGAAGGTAATATTTCAGAGATGAAAACCGGTGAAGGTAAAACGTTAACAGCGACGATGGCGGTTTATTTAAATGCTATTACTGGTAAAGGCGTGCATGTTGTGACAGTCAATGAATATTTGGCTAGTCGTGACGCCGCTGAGATGGGCCAACTGTATAATTTCTTAGGCCTTACTGTAGGTTTAAATTTAAACAGTTTATCAAAAGAAGAGAAGCGCGCTGCATATGAAGCGGATATTACGTATAGTACAAACAATGAGTTAGGGTTTGACTATTTACGTGACAATATGGTGCTTTATAAAGAAGAACGTGTGCAACGTCCGTTACACTATGCTGTTATCGATGAGGTGGACTCGATTTTAATTGATGAAGCACGTACGCCATTAATTATCTCGGGTCAGGCTGGGAAATCAGCACAATTGTACAAACAGTCTAATGCATTTGTCCGCATGTTAAGTGCAGAGACAGATTACACATATGAAGAGTCGACAAAAGGTGTTACGCTAACGGATGCTGGTGTAGAAAAAGCCGAAAAAGCATTTGGTATCGACAATTTATTTGATTTAACACATGTACGATTAAATCATGCAATTAACCAATCATTAAAGGCACATGTGAGTATGCATAATGATGTTGACTATGTAGTCCAAGATGGCGAAATTGTCATTGTTGACGGCTTTACGGGACGTTTAATGAAAGGGCGTCGCTATTCGGATGGCCTTCACCAAGCAATTGAAGCTAAAGAGGGCGTTGAGATTCAAAATGAATCGATGACAATGGCTACAATTACATTCCAAAACTATTTCCGTATGTATCAGAAACTTGCAGGTATGACAGGTACAGCGAAAACAGAAGAAGAAGAGTTCCGCAATATTTACAATATGAGTGTTATTGCGATTCCAACGAATAAGCCTATCGCTCGTGATGACCGTCCAGATTTAATTTTTGCTTCGATGGAAGGAAAATATAAAGCGGTGGCGGCTGACATTGCTGAACGCCATAAGGCAGGACAACCTGTACTTGTCGGTACAGTTGCGATTGAAACGTCAGAAATTATTTCGCAATTGCTTAATAAACATAAAATTCCACATAACGTATTGAATGCGAAAAACCATGAGCGTGAAGCGGAAATCATCGCAAATGCTGGTTTAAAAGGTGCTGTTACGATCGCAACGAATATGGCTGGTCGTGGTACGGATATTAAACCTGGTGAAGGTGTATTAGAAATTGGTGGTTTAGCAGTTATCGGTACAGAGCGTCACGAATCACGTCGTATTGATAATCAGTTACGTGGTCGTTCTGGACGTCAAGGGAATCCAGGGGTTACGCAATTCTACTTGTCACTGGAAGATGATTTAATGCGTCGTTTTGGCTCTGACAATATGAAGTCGATGATGATGCGATTAGGAATGGATGATTCACAACCATTACAATCGAAAGTAGTATCAAGAGCTGTAGAATCAGCGCAAAAACGTGTTGAAGGGAATAACTTTGATGCACGTAAACGTTTATTACAATATGATGATGTTTTACGTCAGCAACGTGAGATTATTTACAAAGAACGTTATGATGTTTTAGAAACAGAAAATATGCGTGTACTTGTAGAGTCCATGATTCAGGAATCAATTGATAATGTTGTTGGCCTTTATACACAAGGAGAGCAGCAGAACGATTGGAACTTAAAAGCGATTGAGGATTATGTATCCGCAAATCTATTAGAAGAGGGTACATTAAAAGTAGCTGATTTCCAAGGTAAATCTGCTGAAGACATTATTGCACTTATTTCTGACGCTGTGCATCAACGCTATGATGAAAAAGAAGCAGAGCTAACACCAGAGCGTATGCGTGAGTTTGAAAAAGTTATCTTATTGCGTTCGATTGATACGAAGTGGATTGACCATATTGACGCAATGGATCAATTACGACAAGGGATACACTTACGTGCTTATGGTCAAAATGATCCATTACGCGAATATCAACAAGAAGGCTTTGCTATGTTTGAGGATATGGTGGCTTCCATTCGTGAAGATGTAGCGAAATACGCGATGAAAGCTGAAATTCGCAGTAACTTAGAACGTGAAGAGGTTGCGAAAGGTCAGGCTGTGAACCCGAAAGAAGATGGTTCTCCAGCACCGAAAAAACAACCTGTACGTAATGCGGAAAATATTGGTCGAAATGATTTATGCCCATGTGGTAGTGGAAAGAAATTTAAAAACTGTCATGGTGCAGGTCAATAAATAATAGTAAAAGATCAATTCAACGGATAGTTGAGTTGATCTTTTTTATCTATTTCTAGAAAATATGGGGTTAAAAGTCAGAATTAATAGACAATAGACAACTGAGAGTATACAATAATTGTAACAATAGGTATTTAGTACAATGAAAGTGAATAGTATAGCAGATTATTGAATAATTTCATTAAGTCCACATGAACTTTCTTTTTTGACTAAAAGGGAGGTGAATTGATCTTCAGTAGACAAAATTCTCGAGGGTATGCTCGAGGAAGTACATAGAGTACAACGAGATACATGTACATTCCTTTTTAATTCAGATAATAAACATGATATTTAAGGAGGAGTAATCATTGCATTATAATTGTGGAGACATTATGAGTAGTGAAACTATGTTGTATATACCTGAGTATGATGCCTTTGGAAATTTATGTACACGTGTAATTGAAAGGGACTTTCAATATATATCTAAATTATCACCTACGAGGTTAATGGATTTTAATCTTCGTTATTTTGGGTCTAGCTTACGAGGGGCTTTTGATGGTTCTAAGATGATATTAGGTAAGCTGAATAAAAATCCTATTGTTGTTCATGAGCGTTTTAATATTTTATGGTTCCCTAGTAAGTCGCCCTTACATCCTGAATGTATTTGGTTTGCTGTGCATCATATTGATGACTATATCGCAGTTGATAAAAAGCAAACAAAGGTGGTCTTTATGAACGGCCAAGAAATTATTGTGGATGTTAGCCCAAAAGCCTTTGAATACCGTATTCAAAGGGCGTTCTTATTAAAATATAAGCTTGAGAAGCGTACAAAGCATTTACTTGTACAATTTGATCGAGTCAAAGTTTTTCAACGTGTGGCAAAGTTGGAGGATGATTCAAAGCAAGATGAGAGCTAGAGATTAACCACGCATAATTACCCCAAGATAAATCACGGAAGTAAGTACTAAGAATGAATTCATTGCAACTTTAATTTCTTCATACTTTTTCAAATGTAAACTAACTATTATCAATTGCAGACATTTACTAGTGAACTAGTTCACGAGCTAAATTTGAATACAAATGAATAATATTTGCTTATACGAAAGGGTGGAAATGGATGATTTATTATGAAACGACTTGTATTTGTTGTAAGAAACTGTTTAAGCTTTTAGAAGGAACAAGGAAATATCAACTTTATAAGGTAAATCGAAATAGACGTTTGACATGCGAGCATTGTGATCAAAAGATTCATACGGAAGCGCGTAAAAGCTTACTTGGAAAATTAAATTAGTGAAATTGAACAAAGAAAATAGTAGCACAAGCTAAGCTAGTTTGTACTACTATTTTTTTGTTCAAGCTTTGCCATTTTTTAAGCGTAACCTATGGAGATATTGAAAATAGTATGTTTTCCGCCTCAAAAACGCTATAATAAAAAGATACGGATTTTATTTATAATATCCATTAAAAATGTTCGGAGGATTTAACAATGATTGAATTAGCAGATGTACGTAATGTGTTAGACACTACAGCCACTAAATTGGCGGACTTTAGGGGGTCTCTTTGACTTAGAAAACAAGGAGGCACGTATTCAGGAATTAGATGAAATGATGTTAGAGCCTGGTTTCTGGGACGATCAACAAGGAGCACAAGTAGTTATTAATGAAGGGAATGGCTTGAAGGCCATTGTTAATGAATATAAAGAATTAGTCGATACACATGAAAACTTAGATATGACACTGGAGTTATTGCGTGAAGAGCCTGATGAGGAATTGCAAGAGGAGCTAGGCAATGAGCTAGCAGAATTCCAACAAAAAATGAATGATTTTGAGCTGCAACTACTATTAAGTGGCCCATACGATCATAACAATGCGATTTTAGAGCTGCATCCTGGTGCTGGTGGTACTGAGTCTCAAGACTGGGGTTCGATGTTGCTTCGTATGTATACGCGTTGGGCTGAAAAACGTGGCTTTAAAGTAGAAACAGTCGATTATCTTCCAGGTGATGAAGCAGGTATAAAATCCGTAACATTATCTATTAAAGGACATAATGCGTACGGTTACTTACAGGCTGAAAAAGGCGTACACCGTTTAGTACGTATTTCACCGTTTGATTCATCAGGTCGTCGTCATACATCATTCGTGTCATGCGATGTTATGCCAGAATTTGATGACAATATTGAAGTAGATATTCGTACCGAGGATTTAAAAATTGATACGTATCGTGCAACAGGTGCAGGTGGTCAGCATATTAATACAACCGATTCAGCGGTCCGTATTACGCATATTCCAACAGGTACTGTTGTTCAATGTCAAGCAGAGCGTTCACAAATTAAAAACCGTGAAAAAGCCATGACAATGTTGAAAGGTAAATTATACCAGTTAGAAATTGACAAGCAACAAGCACAACTTGATGAAATTCGTGGAGAGCAAAAGGAAATTGGCTGGGGTTCTCAAATTCGTTCATACGTGTTCCATCCATACTCAATGGTAAAAGATCATCGCACAAGTGAAGAAACAGGGAATGTAGGAGCAGTTATGGACGGAGACATAGATCCATTCATCAATGCCTATTTACGTTCTAAAATCGGATAATGAATGAAAACCTCAGAAGCAACAAGCTTCTGAGGTTTTTTAAGGTGTCAGGCACTCAAACAATTCTGAATTTTCTAGGTGTCAGGCACTCAAAATGGTGGGTGATAGGGGGCATCATGGCTAAGTTGCTTGCGCTCTTCCATATAATGTTTATAGAGCATAGATGCATTGACAAATTGTTTACTAATCGAGCCATATTTAATAGGGAGCTCGATTTTTATCTCATTTTTCAACGTAATGATACAACCATCAATGCTTGGTGAAATATTCGAAATGGCATGAAGTCCAATCCAAATATTATGTATAGAGTTTGGCGAGTAGGTCGGCAAAAAAATGCAAGGAAAGCCATAATCATAAGCAACAACAATTGGCAGTTTATGTTGATTACCAAAAAAACGTTTCGCAGAAAATTTTGCTGCTTCATACGTTGTGCCCATTGAAATGCATGACTTCCGTAAAACATGCAAAGGCTTGCGTGTCACAATTAGCTCATTATGCTTGTCGATGACCCTAGTGAAAATTTTAGATTCATGTTGAATCGGTTGTAATAAGTAAGTATTGAAAGACATTAAATAACCATTTACATAATTTTTGGACATATATGTAATGCCTCCTTTTGGGAATATTTATTTGTAGTGTAAATGACCAAGACGAATACTGAAAATATGGATAAAAAACGAAAATGTCTAGAAATTGATACTATTTCTTTAGAAATTTGCTTAAAAATACGCTATAATTCTAATAAATGATAGTTGATTTTAATTTGTTTAACGTTGCAATTTGGTCTGAATTTTCTTATAATTTAGAAAAGGATCGAGGTGGAGATCGTTGGATAAATATTATTCGTACACAGATTTTCTAAAAGCCGTTGGTCAGTCAAAAAAAGTTGATGAGGCAGAGAAATTATTGAACGAGATTTATTTAGATTTATTTTTAAATCATATCCAGCGTATGCATCGTGAAGAACAGCTAATGGTTCTGATAGATAGAACACTCGATGAACGTGATGAAAAGGCTTTTCATCTATACGCAGCTGAACTAGAGGCATTACACAAAATAGCCAGTGAATAATACTAGATAAGACCGCTTTCCGTTACGGGGAGCGGATTTTTTTGTCTGCAATGAAATAGAAAGCACCTTATTGCATTCATAGGACAATAAGGATAATTTTCTTTGTCATTTGTAAAATTTATAGAATTGTATGATTAAAGAAAGGGTATATACCTAATGATGGATATAAGGAGTTAAAGTGTTTAGATTCTAGAGAAATAAAAGATAGCGTTAGTTGTAGTGATGAGTAACGATAAAAAAATGAGTTGTAATAAAATGGAAAATGCGAAATTGAGAAAAATAACAAACATTCGTTCGTTAAATGTTCGATATTTTAGTACTGCTATGCTAAAATATATGTACAAATTGGAAGGAAAGGACGGGAACATGCGTGCAAACATTTGATTTACAGGCGCCATATCAGCCTAACGGGGATCAGCCACAGGCGATTGCGGAATTAGTGGAGGGTGTACGTGAAGGGAAACGACATCAAACTTTGCTTGGCGCAACAGGAACGGGCAAAACATTTACAATTTCTAATGTTATCCAGCAAGTAAAAAAACCAACGCTGATTATGGCCCACAATAAAACACTAGCAGGTCAATTATATAGTGAGTTCAAAGAGTTCTTCCCAAATAATGCGGTTGAATACTTTGTGAGTTATTATGATTACTTTCAGCCTGAAGCGTATGTTCCACAAACAGATACGTATATCGAAAAAGATTCAAGCATTAATGATGAAATCGACAAGCTGCGTCACTCAGCGACATCAGCTCTGTTCGAACGTGATGATGTCATCATTATTGCTTCAGTGTCTTGTATATATGGTTTAGGTTCTCCTGAAGAATATCGCGAATTGGTTGTATCCATTCGAACAGGGATGGAGATTGAACGCAATCAGTTGCTTCGAAAACTAGTAGATGTGCAATATGAACGTAATGATATTAGTTTTACACGCGGAACGTTTCGTGTGCGAGGTGACGTTGTCGAAATTTTCCCAGCCTCTCGTGATGAACATTGCGTTCGTGTGGAATTTTTCGGAGATGAGATTGATCGCATTCGAGAAGTCGATGCGTTAACAGGAGAAATATTGGCAGATCGTGACCATGTAGCAATTTTCCCAGCCTCCCACTTCGTTACACGCGAAGAAAAAATGCTGAAAGCGATTGATAATATTGAACAAGAATTAGAACAACGTCTTGCGTTATTGCGAGCAGAAGATAAGCTATTGGAAGCGCAGCGTTTAGAGCAACGCACGCGCTATGATTTAGAAATGATGCGTGAAATGGGCTTTTGTTCAGGTATTGAAAACTACTCACGTCATTTAACATTACGTGAAGCTGGTGCCACACCATACACATTACTTGATTACTTCCCAGAAGACTTTCTGCTAATTGTTGATGAGAGTCACGTGACATTACCACAGGTACGGGGTATGTATAACGGGGACCAAGCCCGAAAAGGGGTACTAGTGGAGCATGGCTTCCGTTTGCCATCTGCACTAGACAATCGTCCTTTGCGTTTTGAGGAGTTTGAGAGACATATACATCAAGCCATTTATGTATCAGCAACGCCTGGTCCATATGAACTTGAACATACACCGGAAATGGTGGAACAAATTATTCGTCCGACAGGATTACTTGATCCATTAATTGACGTGCGTCCGATTGAAGGGCAAATCGATGATTTAATTGACGAAATTCATGACCGTATTGCGTGCAATGAACGTGTCCTCGTTACAACGTTGACGAAAAAAATGTCGGAAGATTTATCTGCTTATTTGAAGGAAATGGGCTTAAAAGTGGAATACTTACATTCAGAGATTAAGACATTAGAGCGTATTGAAATTATTCGCGAGCTTCGTAAAGGTACATATGATGTACTAATCGGCATTAATTTATTGCGTGAAGGTTTAGATATTCCTGAAGTATCACTTGTAGCGATATTAGATGCGGATAAGGAAGGGTTTTTACGTTCGGAACGTTCGCTTATTCAAACAATTGGTCGTGCGGCACGTAATGCCAATGGACATGTTATCATGTACGCAGATAATATGACAGATTCGATGAAAAAGGCGATTGAGGAAACGAAACGTCGTCGTTCAATTCAAATGGCGTACAATGAGGAACATGGCATTACACCGAAAACGATTGTCAAAAAGATTCCGGATGTTATTCGTGCGACACAAGTGGCAGAGGAAGAGGAATCTTATGTAACAAAGGCAACGAAAGGCAAGAAGTTGACGAAGGCAGAGAAAGAGAAATTGCTGGCATCTCTTGAAGTAGAGATGAAGGAAGCGGCTAAAGCGCTTGATTTCGAACGAGCAGCTGAACTACGAGATACAATATTTGAATTGAAAGCAGAAGGGTGATTGGCTTGTGAAAAATACAGAAATCGTCGTGCAAGGCGCACGAGCACATAATTTAAAAAATATAAATGTCACAATTCCACGTGATCAATTAGTCGTGTTAACAGGTTTATCGGGTTCTGGGAAGTCTTCATTAGCGTTTGATACGATATATGCCGAGGGGCAACGTCGTTATGTAGAATCGCTATCTGCCTATGCGCGCCAATTTCTCGGCCAAATGGATAAACCAGATGTAGATGCAATTGAGGGGCTATCGCCTGCCATTTCAATCGATCAGAAAACGACAAGTCGTAATCCGCGCTCAACAGTTGGAACCGTTACGGAAATCTATGATTATTTACGTTTACTATTCGCTCGTATTGGAAAGCCTATATGTCCAAATCATGGTATAGAGATTACATCGCAAACGATTGAGCAAATGGTGGATCGTTTATTAGTTTATCCAGAACGTACGAAAATGCAATTACTGGCACCGATGATTTCAGGTCGTAAAGGAACACATGTCAAGTTACTAGAAGACTTGAAAAAGCAAGGTTTTGTACGCGTACGGATTGACGGTGAATTACGCGATTTAGACGATGCGATTGATCTTGATAAAAATAAAAAGCATTCGATAGAAGTTGTAGTCGATCGCGTTGTTGTTAAAGAGGGGATTGCAGCTCGTCTTAGTGATTCGTTAGAAACAGCTCTTCGATTAGCAGAAGGACGCGTTCTTGTTGATGTTATGGAACATGAAGAATTATTATTTAGCGAACATCATGCCTGCCCATTATGTGGATTTTCAATAGGAGAGCTAGAGCCTCGTATGTTTTCATTTAACAGTCCGTTTGGAGCATGTACAAGCTGTGACGGGTTAGGAACAACGCAGGAGGTTGATTTAGAATTAATCGTGCCAGATTGGGAACGTTCATTATTAGAGCACGCCATTGCACCATGGGAGCCTACCAGCTCACAATATTATCCACAACTATTAAAGGCAGTATGTGATCATTACGCTATTCCGATGGACGTACCTGTCAAAGATTTACCTAAAGAAAAAATGGATAAGATTTTATATGGTTCTGGTAAAGATAAAATTCGCTTCTATTATGAAAATGAATTTGGCAATGTACGAGATCAGATGATTGAATTTGAAGGTGTGGTGCGCAATGTAGAGCGCCGTTTTAAAGAAACAACTTCTGATTATGTACGAGAGCAAATGGAGAAATATATGGCACAGCAAGCTTGTCCATCTTGTAAAGGTTACCGATTAAAGCCTGAAACATTAGCTGTAAAAATTGGCGATCAACATATTGGACAAGTAACAGCGTATTCGATTCAGGAGGCAGATACGTTTTTCAAAGAGCTCGATTTATCTGAAAAGGATATGCAAATTGCGAGACTCGTATTGCGTGAAATAGAGGAACGACTTGGCTTCCTAGTGAATGTAGGGTTAGATTATTTAACATTAAATCGTGCAGCTGGAACACTTTCAGGTGGAGAAGCACAACGAATTCGTTTGGCAACACAAATTGGTTCTCGCTTAACAGGTGTACTCTATATTTTAGATGAACCATCCATTGGACTACATCAGCGAGACAATGACCGTCTTATTAGTACGCTACAAAATATGCGAGATATCGGCAATACACTGATTGTTGTCGAGCATGATGAAGACACAATGCTAGCGGCAGATTATCTGATTGATGTTGGTCCAGGCGCTGGTGTACATGGTGGGCAAATTGTAGCAGCAGGTACGCCACAGGAAGTCATGGATAATCCGCAGTCGTTAACTGGTCAATATTTGAGCGGCAAGAAGTTTATACCACTACCAGTAGAGCGTCGTAAACCAAATGGACGTAAATTATCTATAGTGGGGGCAAAGGAAAACAATCTACAGAACGTCAAAGTAGATGTGCCATTAGGTTTATTTGTAGCAGTAACAGGTGTATCTGGATCAGGTAAATCAACACTAATTAATGAAATTTTATATAAAACATTAGCCCAAAAGCTCAACCGTTCAAAGGTAAAGCCAGGCGCACATAAAGAAGTATCAGGGATCGATGAATTGGAAAAGGTTATCGATATTGACCAATCGCCAATAGGAAGAACTCCTCGCTCCAATCCTGCAACGTATACGGGTGTCTTTGACGATATTCGCGATGTGTTTGCCACAACAAATGAAGCAAAAGTACGTGGCTATAAAAAAGGACGTTTTAGCTTTAACGTTAAAGGTGGCCGTTGTGAAGCATGTCGGGGTGACGGGATTATTAAAATTGAAATGCATTTCCTACCAGATGTTTATGTGCCATGTGAGGTATGCCATGGGAAACGATACAACCGTGAAACACTTGAAGTAAAATATAAAGATAAAAGTATTGCCGATATTTTAGATATGACAATTGAAAATGCCGTCGTGTTTTTCGAAAATATCCCTAAAATCCAACGAAAATTACAAACGATTGTTGATGTTGGCTTAGGGTATATGAAATTAGGTCAACCTGCGACAACACTATCTGGTGGTGAGGCGCAACGTGTCAAATTGGCATCTGAATTACATCGTCGCTCAACAGGTAAGTCATTTTACATTTTAGATGAGCCGACGACGGGCTTACATGCAGATGATATTGCGCGTTTACTAATTGTTTTACAACGACTTGTAGAAAATGGGGATTCGGTGCTCGTTATTGAGCATAATTTAGATGTTATTAAAACAGCGGATTACATTATTGATCTAGGGCCAGAAGGTGGCGATAAAGGAGGTACCATTGTTGCAACTGGTACACCAGAAGAAGTAATGGAAGTGGCTGGCTCTTATACCGGTAAATATTTAAAACCAATATTAATACGTGATCGTCAACGTATGGAAACAGCTTTAACAGAAGCAATAAAATAAATTTTTACAATCAGCAAAACGTAAAAAATTATAAAAATCTGCTCTGTTTCCGAGAGTGAGATTTAAGACCTCGCACGCTATTAAGCATTTGGCACATCTAGCATAAGTCTTATTTTCACTCTGGAAATGTAGCAGATTTTTTAAATGACAGTATCAAAAAAACATCTAGATAGCAGATACGAAAACTTTTTTACTGTATGATCGTGCATGCTTTTTCTTTTTTCAGTGAAACTTTTCACATATGGAGACGTATAAATAAATATAACAATCTGTGGGAGGCTATACCATTATGCAAAATGAACGTCAACGAATTTTAGAACTTGTGGAAAAAGGAACAATTTCAGCGCAAGAGGCGATTACATTATTAGAAGCATTAGAGCAACCTAACAAGTCCACTGAAAGCAGTATGAACGATGCGTCGAATACGGATCAGCAATCCTCAGCAGAAAAAGAACCTATCTTTAAAGAAGAACAAAAAAAGAAAGAGGCAGATTTCACAAAGTATTTCCAAGATGAAATCCATGATTTTCGTAAAGATTTAACACAAATTGGTTCACTCTTTATGGATATGATGAATACTGCAGTAAAAAAAGTAAAAGAATTCGATGTCTCTTCACCATTTGGAGATAAATTTGAATTTACACATACCGAAGAACTTGCAGCAGCGCATATAGAAAATATTATGGTTGAGCTACCAAATGGTAATTTTTCATTAGAACCGTGTGAAGGTGATACTTTCCAAATTATTTGTAAGGTCAAAGCACCTCTAGTGAATGATAATGAGGAAGAAACACGTAATCATTTCTTGGAGCAATTTGTTGTGAAAAGTGAAGAAGACTCACTCCGAATTTTAAGTCAATTAAAGCTAGTACAAGTTAATGTACAAGTACTTGCACCAAAAGAAAAATTAGATAAATTATCTGTCCGTTTAATGAATGGTGGCGTAACTTTACAAAATATCGAGCTGGAGCAATTAAAGCTGAAAACATTGAATGGTGCAATTAAGGGCTCGAAGCTAGTATTTACGAAGGCGGAAGTGGATTCATCAAATGGCTCCATCGAACTAACGGATGTTCGTGGTAAAGATTTAGAAGCTGAAACTTTGAATGGGCGCGTATATTTAGATGGTGCATTAGATGAAGTAGAAGCTAAATCTATAAATGGACATGTTGTAGTGACAACATGCTCTAGTAAATCTTCAAAAATTAAAGCACATACAGTTGCAGGTGCTGTAGAAATATATGTACCACGTACAATGTCGTTAAGCGGTAAAATTGTAACGAATTTTGGTAAAGTAGATGTCGGTATTCAAGATGCATCGAAAATTGAGACACAAGATCAATTTTTATCTAAAGTAGTCCGTTTTGATAAAGAAGTGGAAGATGCCAACCGTCTATTTATTGAAGGTGAGTCGAAAACAGGAGCAGTTTTAGTGCGTTATACAACGACTGACGAACAAGAAGTGTAAAATAAGGAGCATTCAAGCAAGGAGACGAAACTGCTTGAATGCTTTTTTATATTCAGATGAAGGAATAAACAGGAATCGACTAGAACTTTCCATCGATTCCTGTTTTATTTTGTTGGTGTTTGATAGATTGATATAAAATATTCCAAAAAACATTCATTAATTAGGAGAATATTCCAACGAATGAAATAAAACTGTAATAAAAAATCATAGATTGAGTGCTATAATAGAAAAAGGAATACATCTTACATATATAAGAGGTTTAGGTGGTTTAAAAAATTATGATAGAAATGAAAAATGTGACAAAGAAGTACCCGAATGGTGTAGTTGCGACAAATGGTATTTCGGTTAATATAAAGCAAGGTGAGTTTGTCTATGTTGTTGGTCCAAGTGGTGCAGGTAAATCGACATTTATCAAGTTAATGTACCGTGAGGAAAAAGCAACTTCAGGTGAAATTACTGTTAATGGTATTGATTTAGGGAGTTTAAAAAATAAAAAGGTACCATTCTTGCGCCGTCAACTTGGTGTAGTTTTCCAAGATTTCAAACTATTACCAAGGTTAAACGTCTATGAGAACGTAGCATTTGCTCTAGAGGTAATTGAAGAGGAGCCCGTAGAAATTCGTCGACGGGTTATGGAAGTGTTAGATCTTGTCGGCTTAAAACATAAGGCAAGAATGTTCCCAAATGAACTTTCTGGTGGTGAGCAGCAACGTGTCTCCATTGCACGTTCCATTGTCAATGTACCAAAAGTTGTGATTGCAGATGAACCAACAGGAAATCTAGATCCCGAGACATCTTGGGAGATTATGAATTTATTTGAAGAGATTAATGCACGGGGTACAACAATCGTAATGGCAACCCATAACCGTGAAATAGTGAACACTATTCGTCGACGGGTTATAGCGATTGAAGGCGGTATGATTGTCCGTGATGAGCACGGAGGTGACTACGGCTATGAAATTTAATACGGTAAAACGCCATTTTCGAGAAAGTGTTAAATCACTTGGACGTAATAGCTGGATGACAATTGCTTCTGTCAGCGCAGTTACAGTGACTTTAATATTAGTAGGTGTATTCTCACTCATTATGATGAACTTAAACAAAGTTGCATCTGATTTAGAGAACGACGTTGAAATAAAAGTGTTAATCGACGAAACGGCAGATGAAGCTGCTGAAAAAGCGTTACTAGCTAAGATTAAAAAATTGCCAGATGTTGCGGAAATGACATATTCCACAAAAGAGGATGAATTGACAAAGTTAGTAAAAGATTTTGGGGATGACTTTAAGCTTTTTGAGCAAAGTAACCCGCTACGAAATGTAATATATGTGAAGGCGGCAGATCCACAACAAACAGCAAAAGTTGCAAAGACAATTAATAAGTATGAATATACATACGATGTTAAGTACGGCGAAGGTAAGGTAGAAAAGCTTTTCAACTTCCTAAATATTAGTCGTAATGTGGGTCTTGTGCTGATTTTAGGGTTATTATTCACTGCGATTTTCTTAATCTCTAATACGATTCGTATTACGATTATCGCTCGTCGTGATGAAATAGAAATTATGAAACTAGTAGGGGCAACAAATTCATTCGTGCGTATTCCTTTCCTTTTAGAAGGAATGTGGCTTGGAATTTTAGGCTCTATTATTCCGATTGCGGTTGTCGCAACGCTTTACCACAATGTTTATAAAATTATTGCACCTCGTTTACAAGGTGAGCTCGTGCAACTGTTAGATTTCTCACCACTCGTTTACCAAGTAAGTGCTCTGATACTTCTTATTGGTGTGTTAATTGGTATTTGGGGAAGTTTCATGTCTGTACGTAAGTTTTTAAAAATTTAACTTCCTTTGTTTCAATAGTCATTAGTTTTGTAGGGTCAAATCGGATATTAACGGTGCCAAAGATGTCACAGATTTCAAAAGCAGATTCTGCCGACGCGTAAACTTAGCTAAATTTGCACCACAATTTAAAGGCTTTTAAAACGGCAAAGTTTATGGGAATTAAATATCGAAGGGGAGTCCATTAGATGAAAAGTATAGCGAAAAACTCTATAAAAGCATTTGCAGCAACAACTGCACTACTTCTTTTTATCCAAACTCCATCAGCGTATGCAAACAGTTTAACGGATTTAAAAGAAGAGAAAAAACAAGTAGAAACAAAGAAAAATCAATTGAATTCTTCTATTAGTGGTAAAGAAAACGCCATTAATGCAAATAAAGAAAAGCAACAAAAACTATTAGATCAAATTCAAGCGTTAAACGCTGAAATCGACAAAACAAATAGTGATATTAAAAATATACTGGCTGAAATAAATGCTACCAATGATGAGATAAAAGCATTAGAAGGAACTATCGAAGAACTTCTTCGCAAAATTGAAGAGCGTGATTTATTGTTACAAGATCGTGCACGGGCAATTCAAGCTGGGGGCTCAGTTAGCTACTTAGATGTACTACTCGGTTCAAATAGTTTCGTAGACTTTATCGATCGTTTCTCTGCTGTCAATTCATTACTTGAAGCAGATCGTCAAATTATTCGCGATCAAAAACAAGATAAGCAAACTTTAGAAGAGCAAAAACAAGTTCTAGAAGGCAAACGCCAAAAGCTTGAAGAACAGAAAGCGAAGCTAGAAGGTTTAAAAGCATCATTAGATGGACAGAAAAAAGAGAAAAACACATTAGTTGATCAGCTAGAAAAAGAACAAGAGAAATTAAAGTCTGAAAAAGTATTACTTGAAAAAGAGTATTCAGAGGCACTGGAAATTAGTGCAGAATTACAGCAAAAAATCATTTCCGAGCAAAACCGTTTAGCAGAAATTGCTCGTCAGCAAGAGGCAAAACGCAAAGCTGCTGCAGCAGCAGCTGCGGCGGCGGGGAACTCGGGGTCAAGCTCTGGTTCTACGGTGAATGCACCAGCATCAGAAGGTACTTGGATTAAACCGACAAATGGTCGTTTAACATCACCATATGGCTGGCGTAACCTTGGAGCTGGTCCAGAATTCCATTATGGTGTTGACCTTGCCAACAAAACAGGTACACCGATTTGGGCAGCTGCTGACGGAGTTGTATCCTATGCAGCACCACTAAGCTCTTACGGAAATGTTGTTATTTTAACGCACTCTATCGATGGACAAATTTATACAACGGTTTATGCACATCTAAGTGCCTTTAACGTTAGTGTAGGGGATGTAGTAAACCAAGGACAGCAAATTGCAGCAATGGGTAGTACAGGTCGTTCTACTGGCCCGCACTTGCATTTTGAAATTCATATTGGCTCTTGGCAAGGACAAGCTGTTGGTAGTGTGAACCCATTAAAATATATTCCATTATAATAATGAATTAAGAGAGTCGTCTTATGTTTAAGGTGGCTCTCTTTTTTATTTGCGTCAACTTTGTCTGAAAAAAGTGGACGGAATTTCATCTGTTCATTGCAATAAAATACGATATGGGGTATTTTAAAATAAAGTACTAATTAAAATTAGCATTCTATATATCCATTAGTAGTTTTTTTGAACACAGTGTGAAATAACAGTTTTCGTAAAAGCATCTATGCTATGCTAAAAGAATCTATATTGATGGAGGATTTGTTTAGGTGATCAATACTGAGTGGTTTTCAATTCGTGCATTAACATTACCAGCAACAGCTGTCGCTTTATTACTAGCGTTTTTCATCGTATGGCTTATTTTGCGAATACAATTCCCGAAAATATGGTCAGGGGTATATGGGGATGCCATCTTTACTTTTATACTCGTTTGGAAGTTTAGTCTTATTATTACGGACTTTCAATCTGTCATTAATCAACCGCTAGCACTTCTTTACTTTAACGGCGGAACAGTTGGTGTGCTATTAGGGGTAGCTGCTATACTGTTACAATTTTGGCGGAAGCGTCAACAGCTACAATTTGATAATGAGGGTATCATGGCGAGTGGTTGGGCAATTATGTTAACGCAATCCATTTACCAATGGTTCGTGGTATTATTGAATGACAATCCACTTCAAAGCGAACTCATCACTTTAGTAGTGCTAAGCGTGCTAACGATTTTCATATTATGGAAAGTGCCAACAACTAAGACAGCGTTATACTTGTATACAGTTTGCTATAGTATCGTAGCCGCATTACAGCCACTTGGCTTTTGGCAACCGGCTGTTGGAGTAAGCTTCCTATTACTTCTATTAGGTATAGGAATTCAACGAATGGGAGGAAAAGAATGAAAAAAAATATTGGGTTACTTATTGTCGTGTTGCTAATAGCTGCGATGATTGGTACATATGTTAAACAGCAAATTGATAAAGAGCGCGAAATTGAATCTGCATCCCTTGGTAAAGAAGTAGAAGAACGCACAGTTGGGTTAAATAAAGGTGATATACCGCCAGATTTCACATTAACAAACTTAGATGGTGAAGAAGTGACGTTAAGTGAATTACGTGGAAAAAAAGTTGTACTCAATTTTTGGGCAACATGGTGTCCACCTTGTAAAGCTGAAATGCCGCATATGCAAAATTATTATGACCAATATGCCAAGGAAGATAATGTTGAAATATTAGCTGTCAACTTAACATCAGCTGAACGAGATGTCACAGCCGATGCTAAAATTGATACAGTCATGACATTTAGAGATGGCTTTGAACTGACATTTCCTATTTTATTGGATCCAGAAAATGCGGCTGGTTCAGAATATCAAGTCATAACGATTCCTACAACGTATTTTATTGATTCAACGGGTACGATTCAGCAAGCGATAGAGGGCCCGATGAATTTAGAGATGTTAAAAAACACTGTAAATGCATTAGATTAAGTATTTGCGTGCCAGTATTTGCGTGCCAGACACCTAAACAATTCTGAATTTTGTCAGAAGCGTATTCAGAATAACTAAGTAAAATTCACGAAGATTTCTGCGGCTTCCGTTGTGACCGTAGAAATCTTCGTGCTTTTTAATTGTTTGGGTGCCAGACACCCAAACAATTAGTGCCAGACACCTAAACAATTCTGAAAACCAAAACATTATTTTGTATGTTTGAAAAATATAATTCATACAGTAAAGAGACAGAGGAGGGAAGGTTTGCGCAAAATTACGGCAGGAGTCGGCGTACTTGTCAGCAGTTTATTGATAGGTAGTGGATTTTATTTTGACTGGTTTGATGGAGATGGAGCAGAGAAAAAAGTGCAAGTGACGGAGGTTGATTCGATTAATGAAGCATTACAATTAATCGAAAAAAAATCTGTGTATAGTACTAAAAAAGACGAATTAGTAGAAGGGGCTCTGCGCGGTATGGCTGATGCCATTAAGGATCCGTATAGTACGTATTACACGAAGGAAGAGGCCGAGCAACATCGACAAATGCTAGCAGAAGAACGTGTTGGTATTGGTATTGAACTGACAGAAAATAAAGGGAAGTTCATTGTCGTATCACCTGTTCGTTCGTCTCCAGCAGAAAAGGCTGGGATGCGCTCTCTTGATGAAATTGTACAAGTTGATGGGGTAAAAGTAGATGGCAAAACAATGAGTGAACTAATGCATTTGATTCAAGGAGAAAAAGGAACAAAGCTTACAATTGTTGTCTATCGTCCTAGCGAGGATAAACATATTAAAATGACGATGGAACGTGCTGCAATTTCCAATAAAACAGTAACGAGTGAGGTAGTCAAGATTGAGGATACGTCAATAGGCTATATTCAAATCTCGTTATTTGGTGAGAAGACAGCAAATGAATGGGTGACAGAAACGAGTAAATTACTACGCAAAGATATAGAAGGGCTCGTTGTTGATGTTCGTGATAATCCTGGAGGCTATTTACATAGCGTCGCAGCGCTACTAAGTACACTATTGGAAAATGGCAAAGTATTTGCCTATATGCAAAATGCAGAAGGTGCCATGGAACCATTAAAAACTGAATCGAAAAGCTTTGATGAAAAATATTTAAGTACGATGAATAAGATTCCGATTGTTATTATTCAAAATGGCGGAAGTGCATCTGCTAGTGAAGTGCTAAGTGGTGCGTTAAAAGGCTGGAATCGCGCTTCCATTGTCGGTGTTAAAAGCTTTGGTAAAGGCACAGTACAAGAATCTTGGTCTTTAGCAAATGGGGGAGAACTGAAGCTATCAACAAATAAATGGCTGACGCCAAAACGTGAATGGATTCATGGGAAGGGAATTGAAGCTGGATTAGTGATTGAACAAAATGAATTATTTGCATTCCAATTGCATCCGCTAACAGGGCAATTCAAAGTAGGCGATATGAGCGAAGAAATTGCTTATACGCAAAAAGCCTTGCAAAAGCTAGGTTATCAGATTGACCGATTAGATGGTTATCTAGATGAGACTACACAAGAGGCAGTAAAACTTTATCGTGAGCAACAAAAATTAGCACAGCCTGACAATGATATGTACGTCGATTCTACCTTTTTCAATAGTTTAAATGGTACGTTAAAAGCTTATAAAGAAGATCGTCAAAATGACTTACAATTCCAAATGGCGACGAGCTTCCTGCTGCACAATATCGAACAATAGAAATACTCAATCTAATAAAAATGATGGGAAATACCAAGCTTTCTACCAGTTACTACTACGCAAGACAGTAGTCGTTTGATACAATGAATGCATAGTATTCATGATAGAAACGGCGGGTGTTCGTATGGTTAGTAATATATTAATAGAAATTGTAACAGCGATTGGCCGCTTTTTACTGAACCCAGTAGTTTATATTGCAATAGTAGTTGCTATCTTTTTAGGGTATAGACGTGTAAAGCAAGAGCGTAAATTTTTTAACAGACGTATTATTTGGGGTTGGACCGAGCTGATAGGGCAATGGAAACGAGGATGGCCTTATGCCTTAGTTATTTCACTAATAAGTCTTGGTGTCGGGCTGACAGTACCCAAAGTATACTTATTGATTTTAACCGCTATATTTTTCCTTGGTCTCTTGTTGTTTTTCATTAATGTATTGTCACCCATTTACACAATGGCAATCGCAACGTTAGCATTATGGGCAATGTACCAGTACAACTGGTCGTTCTCCTGGTGGAAGATTTCGTTGGAAGGCATCGATTTATTAGAAGGGGCTATTGTGACAATTACGATTTTAACAGGTCTAAGTGTAATAGTGGAAGGGATGTTAATTCGTCGTACTGCTAAACAAGTAATAACGCCTAGAATTGAAAATACGAAGCGAGGAATGCAAGCTATCGTATATCGTACAAGGAATGTTTGGGTATTACCTATATTTTTTATCATACCAGGTAATAGTATTCCATCAGCAATTCCTTATTGGCCCCAATTTACACTGGGCGATAGTCACTTTGCACTCGTATTATTCCCAGTCGTTATCGGTTTTTCAAAATTGCTAAGGAAAGAATTGCCTGTTGTTCAGTTGCCGAAAATAGGACGCTCTGTCTTATTGTTAGGACAGTTGATTGTAATAGGTGGACTTGCATCATATTTTGAACCGTTAATTGGCTTTATAACGTTAGCGTTAGGGGTATTGATTCGGATTATTATTGCAGTTTATTATGCTTGGCAAGATAAGACCGAGTCATATGCGGTTGCACCAAGTACAAAGG
This sequence comes from Lysinibacillus sp. FSL K6-3209, assembly GCF_037976175.1. Lineage (NCBI taxonomy): Bacteria > Bacillati > Bacillota > Bacilli > Caryophanales > Bacillaceae > Lysinibacillus > Lysinibacillus sp. FSL K6-3209. The sequence continues at coordinate 744,541 of NZ_CP150264.1, forward strand.
GTGCGGTAATCGCTGCTGTGCTGCCTGATTCGCCAGCAGAAAAAATGGGCTTACTTGCAGGGGAATGTATTCGTAAAGTAAACGGACACTCAATTACGACTGAAGTTGAGTTATACGAAGCTTTACAATTAAATGCTGCACATTGTCGTTTAGAGGTGTTAGATCGTAATAATGAAATTCGCCTAACGCAGCATGTTATTTACAGCAATGACCATTATCGAATTGGTTTATTGTTGGCGGAGCCGAGAGAATTATGATCGATTTATATGGGAAAATGATGCTTGCATTATTTTTACCAGCATTACTCGTGTTATTGTTTACTCGTATTACGTATAACCGCTATGTAGCGTTAAGTTTGGCTATTGCGCTTATTGCCGCTTCAGTATATGCAGGTTATACTTCCCCACCTATTATTTTTGTTGTGGATGCTTTTTCGTTAACACTTGGCTTTTGGCTAGCGAGCAAAATGCACAAAAAATAAGGAGGGCTGTATTGCTGCCTTCACTATTAAAAAATCCGCCTCGATTTTGCGGGCACTGTGTAAGACGTAACTTTCCTAAAGTGGGTGGTTTCGTCTTACCTCTTGTGCTATTTTCGCAAGCGTCAAAGCGGATTTTTTATAGTGAAAAGGCAAACATTTTACATGAAGAATCTTACGGATGCCATGATAATAACACCTGCAACAACTGTAATCGATAAGCTTTTTGTGACAAGTGCAATGATAAGAGTAGGCACAAACGTAATAAAGACGGGCCAATCCAATGTCACGAAATTTTTGCTTTCAGTATCTAATAAATTTTCAATGACAAGGGCACTAAGAATACAAACAGGAATGAAGCTTAGCCATTTTAAAACAACATCGGGTAGTTTCACACTACGTACGAACATAAATGGAATAATGCGTGGTAACCAAGTTACTAGTGCGCAACCAATGATTAGCCACACCATCGAAGCTGTTGTCGTCATTTATCTGTCACCACCCCAATCGTTGCTACGATAACAGTGGCAAGAAGCACGGCTAAATGCGAAGGAACGACGTATGATAAGCCATACATCATAATAACCATATAGCCAATTAACATCAGGTAATGCATAATTTTATGTTTGCCAACGCTACTAAGTTGTAGCACAAGTAAAGCAATAAACATGGCAATTAGTGCAAAGTCTAAGCCCCACTTTTCAGGATTAGCCACCCATTGTCCTAGAAAGGCACCTGCAATACAAGATAAAATCCAAAATGCATACGCAGTTATATTTAGACCATCCATCCATCGACCGTATAATTTACCGTTTTGCATTTGTTTCGTTACGGCCACCCCAAACGTTTCGTCCGTTAATAATGTACCGAATCCAACATTACGAAGCATAGAATAGCGCGTAAAATGTGGAGCTAATGTTAAACTCATTAATAAGTGACGTAGATTTACGACAAAAATGGTTACAATGATAGCAGAGGTAGGACTGCTTGTTAACAAGAGTGCACAAAAAATAAACTGTGCAGACCCTGCATAAACGAGTATTGTCAATAAAGCAATTTCTACTAAAGATAGGCCAGACGCGGAACCTACAACCCCGAACGCCAGTCCTATACTAATATAACCGAGTAAAGTAGGTACACAATCTTTAACTCCTTGTATAAAGCTATCTTCTGAAGCGGTTGTTGGTTCATTATGAAGATCTGTTGTGCTTGTCATAAAAAGGTCATCCTTTCAAAAAAATTTCCATGTATACTTAAAATGAAATAGTTAGAACATTCACACATGTTTATTAAAGTATACATATGTCTGATAAAATAAACAACAGGAAATGGTGAGTCGTAATGGAACAAATGAGTCGAAATTTAGCTTTCCAATTAAAGAAAATACGGCAGCAACGCAGTGTAAGTTTAGATGATGTAGCGAAAGCAACGGGGGTTAGTAAGGCACAGCTTGCTCAAATTGAAAAAGGCGAAGCAAATCCTACTGTTTCAACGATTTGGAAAATAGCTGCTGGTTTACGCATCTCTTTTTCATCTCTTTTACAGCCGCCGATTGCCCATTTTATGAAATTTAGCAGTAAAAATGCACCACATGTCGATGAAGACGAGGGGCGTTATCGAGTCTATTCCATAATTCCTTATGATCCTGAACGAGGGTGGGAATTTTATAAAGTGGAAATGGAGCCAGGTGCAAGGAGTAGGAGTGAAGCCCATACAGAAGGGGTAGAAGAAACGGTAACAGTGATTCATGGACAAGCTGTTATTTCGGCTGGGGTTATGCATGAAACGATAACTGAAGGGGAAACATTGGTATTTTCGGGACATCAAGCACATGAATATCAAAATGTATCAGAAGAACTTACGGTTTTACATGTAATCTTGCAATATAAATAGAGGTGGCAATAGTGAATGAATGGTTTACTGTAGAAAATATGGAACATATTGCGGCACAATATCGAACTCTTGGACCAATAATGGGTATATTACTGCCCTTTTTAGAAGCGTTTTTACCTTTTTTACCATTGGTTGTGTTCGTCGTGGCGAATGCGAGTGCATTTGGATTATGGATAGGGTTTTTGTTATCGTGGTTAGGTTCAGTAGCTGGTTCATATGCTGTGTTTTTACTTGTCCGTCACTTTGGAAAACATCCGAAGTTCCGTTTTGTAACAGGCAGTAAAAAAGTACAGAAGTTTATTAAATGGGTGGATATGAATGGTATTAGCCCATTGTTTGTCTTACTGTGCTTTCCGTTTACGCCTTCTGTAATAGTGAATATAGTAGCGGGCTTATCACATATTCATAAAAAATACTATCTAACTGTTTTATTAGCCGGAAAATTCGTTATGATTTTTGGCATGAGTGTATTGGGCTATGATTTAAAATCGCTTATCACGAGTCCGGTACGACTAATTAGTGCGGGAGTAGCTATCGTTTTGCTATGGTGGATTGGCAAGCTAATGGAGAAGCGATTGAATGCTCGTGTAGAAAGAGATTTGAAGCGTGTGCGAAAAATGACGAAAAATGAATAATCTTCTAGGCTGAATGTGCACATGCGGTCCCTTGTATCATGTAAAATGGTAGAAGGGGCTTTTTACTTCATTTCTATAGACTTTTATAATAGTGATTACTAGTGAAACGCGTGTTGCGATTTTCTGAAGATAGAATAAAATTTTTAAATGAATAGGGGGAAGCGTGAATGACATTACGAATTGTATCAGGACGTGCAGGTACCGGAAAATCGGCTTATATTCATAGAGAAATAGTCGAACAATTAAATACCGATCCATTAGGTCACCCTATTTTTATCATTGTCCCTGACCAAATGTCTTATTCAACTGAATATGAACTGACAAATAGACATGGCTTGCACGGGCTTATACGTGCACAAGTGATGACGTTTAAACGCTTAGCTTGGCTTGTCCTACAAGAAACAGGTGGTATTGCTCGCCAAGAAGTAAATGGTTATGGTTACCGAATGCTTATTCGAAAATTACTAGAAGAGCAGAAGCGTGATTTCTCGTTGTTTCGACAAGCAGCTGGTAAGCGTGGCTTTACAGAGGAAATTGAAACGTTGTTACGCGAATTTAGCCGTTATAGTGTGAACAGTTCGGTTTTAGGTGATGTAACGGCTTCTTTAAAGGCGATTGATGCACCTCATACACTGCAGGCGAAAATCAATGATTTATACATTGTTTTACAAGCATTAGAAGCTCGACTCGGCACAACTTATGTCGATAGTGAAGGCTATTATCCGATTTTAACCGAGCACTTAAAATTTTCTGAGACGATGCAACAGGCAACAATTTATATAGATGGCTTTACTGCCTTTACTGTAAGAGAGCTAGAGCTTGTAAAAGAATTACTAAAGGTGACGAAGCAAGTAACGGTTGTGCTACCGTATGATGATATGGAAGAAGCTAAAGATGAGCAGGCATTATTCAATGAAGCGGCAACTACAAGTCAACGCTTGCATGATATAGCATATGACAATGGCATTGAAGTCGAAGCACCGTTGCATTTTATCAAAACCCATCGATTTCAGTCAAAAGACTTACAGCATGTAGAAGCAACATTTGCGGATAGGGTGCCACAAACAGAAAAATCCACGGGTGATGTGAAAGTTTTTGAAGCCTCAAATCGCCGGGCTGAAATCCATGCCATTGCCCGGGAAATAACGAAGCTGACAAGGCAGGAGGGCTATCGTTATCAAGATATAGTGCTGCTTTATAGACAAGCAGATGTATACGATCCGCTAATTTCAACAATTTTTCAACAATACGACATCCCTATTTTTGTGAATACAAAAAAAACGATGCTTCACCATCCGTTAATTGAATTTAGTCGATCGGCATTGGAGGTTATTACTTCAAATTGGAAATATGAACCGCTTTTCAGAAGTGTGAAAACAGATTTATTTTTCCCATTACATGCTGAAAACAGTGTTTGGCGTGAACGTGCCGACCGTCTAGAAAATTACTGTTTAGCGCAAGGGATTTACGGAGAGCGTTGGTTTGACGAAGGTCGTTGGTTTTATAAAAAATATCGAGGGCTTGAATTCCATTCTCGTGTGCAAACAGATGAAGAACGTGCAATGCAGACAGAAATCGAGGCTATTCGCGATGAAATTCGCACACCATTAAAAGCGTTACAGGACAAGCTTATACTGGCGAAAACAGGTAGAGATGTAGCAACAGCGTTATTTGAGCTAGTAGAAGAAGTACAAGTATATGACAAGCTTCAAATCATGAAAGATCGTGAATTGGATAGAGGAGAGGCGTTAGCAGCTAGTGAGCATGATCAAGCGTGGAAAGAATGGATCGCCGTACTCGATCAGTTTGTTTACATGTTTGGCGAGCAAGAAATGTCGGTACAGGAAGCGGCAAAGATTTTAGATGAAGGTTTTGATACATTAGAATTCGCTCGTATTCCACCCACTTTAGATGAAGTGATGGTGGCAACGGTGGATTTAGCTCGCCTGTCGCACATAAAGGTTGCCTTTGTTCTAGGAATGAACGATGGTGTCTATCCTACACGTCTAGATTATGAAGGTCTATTGTCTGATGTAGAACGTGAATGGTTTACCCATATTGGCTATGAATTAGCACCGACTTCTAAAAATCGACTATTACAGGAAAACTTTTTACTGTATCGTGCAATAACTACGCCATCTGACAAGCTTTATATGACTTATCCAACGGCAGATGAAGAGGGAAAAGCTTTAATATCCTCGTTATATATAAAGAAAATTATAGGAAATGAAAAAACGGCAGGTCTTTTAAGTGGGGTAAACGTCGAGCGAGTTGTCATTGACCCGATAGAATTACTTGATGATAATGTATTGCCTTATATACGCCATCCTCGTACAGCGTTAGCTCATTTAATGCTGCAATTAAGGCAAGCAGAGCATAGTCGTGAACTTGCACCAGAATGGGTTGCTGTACAAAAATACTATGAACAAGATCCATACTGGGCATTAATCTTACATCGCCTGATGCATCCAATGACACATAAAAATGAGGCAGAACCGCTAGAAGGCTATATTACACAAGAATTATATGGTCGCAAGCTCACTTCAAGTGTGTCACGTATAGAAAAATACTTCCGTTGTCCGTTTTCTCATTTCACGACGTATGGGCTTCGTTTAGAGGAACGAGCAGAATACCGTTTAGAGACATTTGCGATGGGTGATTTGTTCCATGAAGCATTGAAATGGATTACCGAAGAGACGCACCGTTTACAACTGTCGTGGATTCGTTTGTCAAAACAGCAAATTCAACAGCTTGCACGACAGGCAGTAGAGCAAATTGTGCCCGTTTTCTCTCACCAAATTTTATTATCTAGTGCGCGTTATCGTTATATTCAACGCAAATTGATTCGCATTGTCGAGCGCACGATGATGGCACTGACACAGCATGCCAATGTGTCACACTTTAAACCAATTGCTATTGAAGCATCGTTCGGGCCAGGGCAGCATGAACAGCTACCGCCATTGGAAATTGATTTGCAAGGTGGCAAAAAAATGTACATGCGAGGTCGTATTGACCGTGTGGATAGTGCATCAATTGATGATCGCTCGTATTTACGAATAGTCGACTATAAATCGTCTGCCCGTGACTTAGATTTAAATGAAGTGTATCATGGCCTATCATTGCAGGTGCTAACGTATCTAGATGTAGCGATGGAGAATGCATCCTTTTGGTTATCTGGCGATGCAGAGCCTGCAGGTGTGCTTTATGTCCACGTCCATAATCCAATGTTAAAACTGGATAAGGATTTGAGTGACAGTGAGATTGAAGAAGATCGCTTAAAGCAATACAAAATGAAGGGACTTTTAACTGAAAATCCAGAGGCTATTTACTCAATGGATGAGCAGCTTGAGGAAGCGAGCGGGCATTCGCAAATTATTCCTGTTTATATGAAAAAAGATGGTACCCCTTCAGAATCACAATCACGCATCGTGCCCGTTAATGATATGAAAAATCTCCAGCATTTTGTACGCCGTAAGCATCAGGAGGCAGGCAATGGCATTTTAGCAGGAGATACGGCTATAAGCCCTTATAAGCTAAAAGCAAAAACAGCGTGTGATTACTGTCAATTTGCAGCAGTATGCCAATTTGACCCATCCGATGGTAAACAAAGTTATCGTCAGCTACCGCAAGTAAAGCCAGTAGAAGTTGTCGAAAAAATTCGCAAGGAGATGAACTAACATGGTGCAGCAAATACCTGTCAAGCCAGCGAATGTCACTTGGACCGATGATCAGTGGAAAGCGATTTATGCAAGCGGGCAAGATACGCTTGTTTCAGCAGCTGCTGGCTCTGGTAAAACGGCGGTCCTGATTAATCGCATGATTGAAAAGGTAGTGGCAACAGAAAATCCAATAAATGTGGATGAACTTCTTGTCGTAACGTTTACGAATGCTTCCGCAGCTGAAATGCGTCATCGTATGGCAGAGGCGCTTGAAAAAGCAATTGCAGCAAATCCGACGTCGAGCCATTTACGACGTCAGTTAAGCCTAGTCAATAAAGCGCAAATCTCGACATTGCATTCCTTTTGTTTAGCGATTGTTAAGCAGTATGCTTATTTGCTCGATATAGATCCAGGTTTTCGAATTGCTAATGAGGCAGAAATCGCCTTGCTCCGAGATGATATATTAGCTGAAGTGCTAGAATCTGCCTATGATACAGATGACGAAGCACGAATTCATGCAATCTATCAACTTGTCGATAGTTTTACATCAGATCGTGATGATCAAGCGATTGAAACATTAATAAGTAAGCTTTATGATACGTCGCGTGTCCATGCTGAACCACAAAAATGGTTAACGAGCTTACCAGAAACCTATCAGCTAGCGGACGATGTGACAATAGATGATTTAGATTTATCTAAATATGTAAAGTTAACTGTAAAACATAGCCTTGAAGAAGCATTTGTTCTCATTTCTGAAATGCGTGCGATAACGCTTCAACCAGATGGACCGGCTCCATATGCTGAAACCGCTGAAATTGATTTTGCAATGATTCAGGAAGGGATTCGCATTAGTCAAGAAGGCACATGGCAACAGCTATTTGATTATTTTTCTACAGTGAAGTGGTCGACATTAAAACGTGTATCAAAGGATGCTTTAGTCGATGTGGAGCTTCAAGAGCTAGCAAAGAAAAAGCGTGAAGCTGCTAAAAAAATAATGAATAAGTTGAAAGATACTTATTTTGTCCGTACACCTGCACGTTTGCTGGAAGAAATTACACTGATGGCGCCAACGATTGCAACATTAGTTGACTTGACGTCTATTTTTAGCCAGCAATTCCGTCTTGCGAAGTTAGAGCGAGGTATTATCGATTTCTCCGACTTAGAGCATTATGCCCTGCAAATTTTAACGGAAGAGGTAGAGGGAGAATTACAACCATCGCCTGTTGCGTTCGATTTAAAAAAACGTTTTAAAGAAGTGCTGGTGGATGAATACCAAGATACGAATATGCTACAAGAAACCATTTTACAATTAGTCAAGCTAGGCGATGAGCACGATGGCAACCTTTTTATGGTTGGTGACGTAAAACAAAGTATCTATCGCTTCCGTTTAGCAGAACCAAAACTGTTTATGCGAAAGTATGGGGAGTTTGTAGAAAATCCTGATACGACGGGGATGCGTATTGATTTGAATGCCAATTTCCGTAGTCGTAGTGAAGTTTTAAACGCAACCAATTTTGTGTTTGCACAAATTATGGATGAACGTGTCGGTGAAATACAGTATGATGACAATGCTTCATTGAAGCCAGCAGCACCGTATGATGCGAAAGAGGTACCTGTTGAGCTCGTGATTTTACATCCGCCAGAGGAACAGGCAGAGGATGAAGAAATGGAAGAAAATACGAGTGAAGCATCGGAGCTGGAGGAGCTGAAGAAATCACAATATGAGGCACGTTTTATAATTGATCGCATTCGACAATTGATGGAAGAGGGGACAACGGTATACGATACGAAAACGGCAACAGAACGTCCTTTAAAATACAGTGATATTGTCATTTTAATGCGCTCTATGACGTGGTCTACAGATTTGGTAGAGGAATTTAAGTTAGCTGGCATTCCTCTTTATGCAGAGTCATCTAAAGGTTATTTCGATGCCTTAGAAGTAATGATTATGCTGAACACACTAAAAGTTGTCGATAACCCATATCAAGATATACCATTAGCTTCTGTATTACGTGCACCATTTGTTGGCTTAACAGAAAATGAGCTCGCTAAAATTCGTTTAGCAGATACTAAAACACCGTTTTATGATGCATTAAGGCAATTTATACGCAGTGAAGGACATGGTGTGCAATCCGAAACATTTGAGAAGCTTCAACGTTTTATGCTGGCATTTGAAAACTGGCGAGATTTAGCACGTCGTGGCTCTTTGTCGGATTTAATTTGGAAAATTTACTTGGATACTCATTATTATGAAATGGTTGGTGCCATGCCGAATGGCAAACAACGACAGGCAAATTTACGCATTTTACATGATCGAGCATTAATGTATGAAAAGACGGCGTTTCGAGGACTGTTCCGCTTTTTACGCTTTATAGATAGAATGCGAACGCGTGGCGATGATTTAGGAACAGCAAAGTCGATTGGTGAAAAAGACGATGTAGTAAGACTTGTTACAATTCACTCATCCAAAGGTTTAGAGTATCCCGTTGTTTTTGTTGCAGGAATGGGACGACCTTTTAACAAAATGGACTTTCATAATCCGTATTTATTTGACCAAGATTATGGGCTTGCAGTTAAAGCAATTGACCCTGACAATCGGATTACCTATACTTCTTTACCATTTCTAGCGATGAAGGAGAAAAAGGAGCTTGAGATGAGAGCCGAAGAAATGCGGGTGTTGTACGTAGCAATGACGCGTGCAAAGGAACGACTTATTTTAATTGGCTCCGTAAAAAATTGGAGTAAAACACTTGATTCTTGGCAGGACGCGCAAAACTTGCCTGTGGATGCTCCTTTGCAAGATTATTTACGTGCGCGTGCAAATAGTTATTTTGACTGGGTTGGGCCAGCTGTTGCGAGACATGCTGATTTTGCAGCTATTACAAGTTCTTCGTATAAAGCAAGACAAGATAGCTCGCATTGGTGGGTAAGAGCCATTTCAACACATCATTTTATGTATGAAACGCAAGCGTTAGATGAAGACGTGCAACAGATGCTCGCAACGCCAGAGGACGCAGCTCTGCTTGCAGAAATTACAGCTCGCTTCCAAGCCCAATATGCATACCAAAAATCTACACAGAAACGTTCGAAAACATCTGTTAGTGAAATTAAACGTCTAGAAAGCTTACAACATCTAGAGGAGCCAGAATACTATTTTACCGCTCCTAAAAAGGACAAGGCTACAATTGCCCCAAGGCCAACCTTTTTACAGGATAAGCAGCTGACAGGTGCGGAAATGGGGACAGCCATTCATACGGTCATGCAACATGTACCGCAATGTGGCTTTAGCACAGTGCAAGAAGTGGAGCAATTTGTCACTGAGTTAGTGGTAAAACAACTGCTAACCGAGGCAGAGAGCAAGATTGTTCCGTGTGAGAAAATTTACCGTTTCTTTACAACCGATATTGGCCAACGTTTTAAAAATGCAAAGCAAATTCGAAGAGAAATGCCATTTACGATAAGCCGCGTAGATGAGGATGGCGACGCTCAAATTGTGCAAGGGATTGTCGATTGCTTGTTTGAGGATGTCTACGGTAACTGGATATTACTCGATTATAAAACCGACCGCATTGGGCGGCAATTTGCAGAGGAGCCGGCGTTATCGAAGGAACTTTTAGGTCGCTATGGGGTGCAACTACGTGTTTATAGCGAGGCACTTGAGTCGATTTTACACATACAAGTATATGAGAAAGTGTTGTACTTATTTGATATTGAGCAGGCGATTTATGCGTAGGGTCACTATCCTTTGCCTGTAAAATTAAGTATTCCTTTCAGCAACGTTAACAACAATAGGCAAACTTCTGCGTGGAAAGTAAGCTTGATCGAAGTTTACTGAAAGCGCAGAAGGATGCGCATTGTAGTTTAACGACTTAGAAAGAAGAGGAGGCTATTTTGTGAATTTGAAACCGACGATGTTGCAGGAACGAATCGCAACATTAGATATTTTACGTGGAATTAGCTTGCTAGGTATACTAGTCGTCAATATGTATGCCTTTTATTTGCCAATGCCACACATTGATTTAGCGTCATGGTTTACAACACCGTCAGATATTGTTTGGCAACAAAATTTAGATATTTATGTGCAAAGTAGTTTTTATCCTTTATTTTCCTTATTATTTGGTTATGGATTAGCGCTACAATGGCAAAAAGCTCAAAGTCGTGAACAAAACTTTTATGGAACAGGACTCCGAAGGTTAACTGTTTTATTTATGTTCGGTTTGCTGCATGCGCTCCTTATTTGGTGGGGAGATATTTTAATGATGTATGCCTTCTGTGGCGTTTTTCTGCTGTTGCTTTTACGTTTACATCCCATCTGGCTATTACTAACGGGTATTGTTATCAATGGATTTATGCATGTTTTTATGTTGCTTGTAGTAGGTTATATTAACTTTAATACGGAGATTGAAACGTACTTAGATATTACTGGGGTGGAAAAGGCAATTACAGCCTATGGTACAGGTAATTGGATAGATGCCTTTTTACAGCGTTTATCTGACTTATCTATTCAAGCGGGAATCGGGATGTGGATTGCGTCATTATTTACGATATTACCGTATATGCTAATAGGTGCAGCTGCCTCCAAATGGCATTTAGTCGAACGTGCAAAAGAGCTGAAATGGCTGTGGCTAGCACTTACGATAGCTGGGCTAGCACTTGGTATTTTCTTAAAAAGTGTACCCATCCTATTTACACGTACGTATTTACTTGATTATATAAAGGTCTATATCGGTGGGCCGATTTTATCAGTTGGCTATATTGGCCTTGTTGTTTTACTTTGTCTAATGCCAGTCATACCAAAAATACTTAGTCCTTTTGCAAAAATTGGACGCATGTCGTTAACGATGTACATACTGCAATCCATGATTGGGACATTTATATTTTATCAATTTGGATTAGGTTGGTATGGGAAAGTAAGTGTTGCTACAGGTGTATTAATTGCTATCGGTATTATTGTCGTGCAAATGATTTTAGCGGAAATTTGGCTTACAAAATGGAAGCAAGGTCCATTAGAAGCGATCTGGCGTAAGTTAACATATAAGGCGAAAACCGAGTCAAGCTGAAATTTGTGCGTAACATGCTTAATTAATAGAGAATTAGCAACATTAAAAATTGTTATCGTAAAAGTAAGGTAATTTATATCATATTGTTGTATCATGTAGAAAAAAGAAGGAGCTCTTAAAATCATGAAAATTTTATCATTTAAATTAGGTGGACATGTAAGCTTTGGACCAAAAGTAAAAAAAGAAGAAGCGGTATGGGATGTACTCGCTATTCAAAACGAATTACAAGTTCTCCCTTCTTTTTCAAGTTCAATTGTTGATGGCATTGCATTAGGCTTCGATTTTGTTGAACAAATTCGTAAATTAGTAGAAGCAGCGGAAAAATCAGACCGTGCGAATAGCTTCAAACGTGAGTTTACAGTGATTGAGTGGTTATCACCAATTCCACGCACACCAAAAAATATTATGTGTATCGGCAAAAACTATGATGAGCATGCAAAAGAAATGGGTGCAGAAGCAGCACCAATCGATTTAATGGTATTTACAAAATCGCCAACTGCTATTGCGGCTGATGGTCAAACACTATCAATCCATGCAGATCTTTCTTCAAAAATGGATTATGAAGGGGAACTGGCAGTAGTTATTGGTAAACGTGGGAAAAACATTCCGAAAAACTTAGCCTTTGACTATGTATTTGGCTACACAATTGCGAATGATATTACAGCACGTGACCTTCAAGATAAACATAAACAATTTTTCTTAGGTAAAAGCCTAGAAGGAACATGCCCATTAGGACCATACCTTGTAACAAAAGATGAAATTCCAAATCCGCAAGAGTTAACAGTTGTTACAAAAGTAAATGATGAAGTACGTCAAAATGGTACAACGAAAGATATGATGTTTACTGTCGAATCGCTCGTATCGATTTTATCGCAACATGTAACGTTAGAGCCAGGTGATGTGATTTTAACGGGTACACCAGCAGGCGTCGGTAAAGGCATGAATCCACCGCAATATTTAAAAGCGGGAGATACTGTGAAAGTATCCATCCAAGGTATCGGTACGTTAGTAAATCATTTTGAATAATATAGCTAGTCCGCGTGAGTGCAAGCTCCGCGGATTTTTTAATTTGTTTCAGTGGAGCTCATCACTTTTCTAAGGTGGACGAATAGCAAATAACTAACAGGAATCGCCCTTAAGTCAGGCGTTGGTAGCTGTCATAGATTTTTTTATTAAGCAAGTTCGAAAGTCTGGAATCCAAGACATTTAGACGTAAATTCATTCAATTTTGTGAACACAACTTGTAATATTTGAAACCATTACCACTGCGTGATAGGATAGAGTTTGATAGAAAAAAAATGAGGTGGGACAAAAATGGATTTTTTAACTAACCAAACACATTTGCACATTACAACTTGGGTAGTTGGCATCGTAATCTTTTTAATTGCAGCACTTAGTGGTAAGCAGTCCAAAGGCTTACATATGTTATTACGTTTATTCTACATTTTAATTATTATTACTGGCGGGGCATTATTTATTGAAGCGATGAAATTCGGTCAAGGAATGCTTTATGGCTTTAAATTTTTAGGCGGTATTTTCGTTATTGGCATGATGGAAATGGTATTAGTTCGTCAAAAGAAAAACAAGCCAACAACAATGTTCTGGATTTTATTTGCAGTATTTTTACTGATTACAATGTTCTTAGGATTCAAGCTACCAATGGGATTCAATTTCCTTGCATAATGTTTAATAAAAGCTGTGAAGTTGTTGCTTCACGGCTCTTTTATTTTCTTGAAGTGCCAGACACCAGAACAATTCTGAAATTTCAGTGTTTATGGGTTAACTTAATTTGACACCTTTTTGTCGTAATTCATTTTGCATTTCGGTAAAATATTTTGAAATGATAGCAACGTTACTGTTTTATTTGGTAAAATGACGTTGGATTGGTTTGAAAGAGAGGGAATAAAAGTGAAATTTAAGAAGTGGATAAGCGCGACAGCTGCATCGCTTTTACTGGCAACTTCATTAATAGGCGCAACACCGGCACACGCGGATGAAGTACAAAAAAGAACGATTGCTGAAGAAAGCATTTTTGATTTACTCGTTGACCGTTTCTTTAATGGCTCAGGCACTAACGATTATGATACAAATACGCAAGACCCAACGAAATTTGCAGGTGGCGACTTCACCGGTCTACTAGATAAACTAAAATTTATTGGCGAAATGGGCTATACCATCGTATCCATTGGGACAATTTTTGACACAGAAGTATACGATGGTTCTATGCCAACGAGCTATAGTACAATCGAAGAACATTTTGGAACAGCAGAAGAATTCCAAAGTGTGGTGAAGGCCTATAAAGAAAAAAATATGTCAATGATGGTGGACTTTCCTTTAAATAATGTAAGTCCTAATCATGAGTGGGCAAAAGACGCAGCAAAGCAAAACTGGATTGCCTCAACAAATAATGGGCACATTCAATGGGATTTAACAAATAAAGATGTTCAAGCTGCTTTAATCGAATCAGCTACAGAATTTGTTTCTACATATGATGTGGGTGGCTTACGTTTAACGAATATTGCGGATGCTGACACAGCCTTTCTGAATGACATGATTGAGGCGTTAAAAAATACCAACAAATCATTATATGTGATTTCGAATGAAGAAAGTGATGCGAATTTTGATGCATCCTTCTCACCAGCTACAGCAGAGATTTACCGTAATATTTTCAAAAATGTAGATCAGGACTCTTCAAAGCTAATGGAGCCCTTTGCTGGTGAAAAACCAACGCAAATTATGATTGATTCATTACAAACACATCGCTTTACATTTGATTCTGCTTCTGAAAATATGTTCCCCCCAACACGATTGAAAATGGCGATGGGTGCGTTATTTATGCTGCCTGGTATTCCAGTTGTTCAGTATGGTACCGAAATTGCCATGAATGGGGAAGACAAACCTGACACGCATCAATTATACAATTTCAAAACAGATGAAGAGTTAATTGACTATATTAAAAACGTACAGTCATTACGTAACCAATCAGCGACATTACGAAAAGGTGATTTCGAAGTTATTACAAATGACAATGGTTTACTTGTGTTTACGAGAAAATCCGATGAAGAGCAATGGATTATTATGGTGAACAATACAGGAAAAACACAACGTGTCGATTTAACACCAGATCAAATTGGTGAGGGTAAAATGCTAAACGGTATTTTACAAGAAGAAAAGGTGCGAATTAATGAAAAAAATGTTTATCCAGTAATACTAGACCGTGAAATCGTAGAAATTTATCAAGTGAAGGACGATGAGGGGCTAAATGTTCCTTACATGGTTGCGCTTGGATTGGTCTATGTTGTATTTATTGGCTTCGTTATTATTATTATTAAACGAGGAAAAAAACGTCGTCAACAGCAAGACGCTGCAAGTAAAAATAGCTAATTGAAAAAGTGTTAGATTGACTGCAATCAATCTAACACTTTTTTTGCTGTGAACGTGATGGCAATTTGTCTAGGTTTCCTGGCGATTCGTAGACTTCTACCAGCTTCACACTACGCTTGATAATTTTTATTCGTAAAGAAAATTGCAATTGTACCAGGCCCAACATGGGAGCCGATAACAGAGCCAATCATTGTCATTTGGACTGCTTTTGGTGCAAATCTTTCTTGTATGGATGCTTTTACTTCGTTAGCAAAGGCCAAGTCATCACTATGGCTAATTCCGACAATTTTATCAGCAAAATTGCCACCACGCTCTTGCATTAAATCCAACATACGCGCAATGGCTTTTTTACGACCACGTGATTTTTCAATTGGTACGAGTTTACCGTCCTCTACGTTCAAAATAGGCTTTATGCTAAGGAGTCCGCCAAGGAAGGCACTCGCTTTCGAAACACGACCTCCTTTTGCAAGGTAATCTAAATCTTCCACTGTAAACAGATGCTCCATCTGTGAAGCGAGTAATTGTATTTTTGTTTCGATTTCATCAAGCGAAGTACCTGCTTTTCGAAGTTGCACGGCTTCATCAACGACTAAGCCATAGCCTAATGAGGCACATTTCGAATCGACTATTGCGAGCTTTAATGTTGGATATTGTTCAAGAACTTGGTTGCGGATCATTACAGCTGTACTATACGTACCTGATAATTCAGATGAAAAGGCGATGTAAATACCTTGCTCACCGCTTTTTGCTAGGTTTTCGAACTGTTGCAGAAAGAGCTCTGGTGAAACTTGCGATGTTTTTGGATGAGCCCCTTGGCGAATAGCATCATAAACTTCCTTCGAATCAATCGACAAGACATCATCATATTCATGGTTATTTACTTGTACACGTAGCGGAAGTAGAATGACATCATTCTCTTCATAGTATGACTTTGGTAAATCACATCCACTATCAGTAAAAATCTTCATCATCTTGACCTCCTAAAAAAACTGTATTTACTAGAAATGCTAGCATTGTCTAATGCGTCCTGATTTAAAATGATCGCATTCGCTTCGCTTTTTAAAATCTAGTAGCTTGCCAAAAGCTATAACTTTATTCACTAGACGTATAAGCATTCAAGTGTACAAATAAAAATCAAATTTTACAAGCATTAGAGATGAAAAGCTTTTACAGAATAAAGTTTTAATAACTGGAAATGATGCATTAACTATGATAATTTTAAGCGTTCAATAAGTATTTTAGCAATGCCATCTTCATTATTTGTTGTTGTAATTTCGTTGGCAATGTTTTTTAAGCTAGGGATTCCATTGCCCATAGCGACTCCAATACCCGCATAATCAATCATTTCTAAATCATTGTCCTCATCGCCAAAAGCGATAATACGTTCACGTGGAATACCTAAATCCTTCGCTACATGTGAAATACCCACCGCTTTATTTAAACCTCGGCGAACAATTTCAATAATGTGAAGTGGAGCACCCCAACGACGATGTTCAATCACTTCTGCATGGACAGCTTGTAAATGGTCGCGAATAATCATAGAATTTACTTCGTTTGCTTGAATTAATAGACTCGTTGGATTGACTAATAGTTTTGTCGAAATATCACCCAACGTAATTTTTGGATTGCCCATGTTAAAAATATTTAAAATCCGATCATCCTCCGTGTGCACATAGATGTCATCCTTCACTTCAGCTATAATATTTTCATATTCATAGTGATTGACTGAATCAACTACCTCTCGTACAACACTTAAATCAATCGGTGTATGCATAGTTTGCCAAGCAGCATTTTTAGGATGGTGGACATAGGCTCCATTAAAATTAACAATCGGTGTTGTTAAACCAAGCTCATGATAGTAGATATCACTTGCGCGATATGGACGACCTGTGGCAATCATAACTTGATGCCCTTGTTCCTTAGCCTGCAATAATGTTTTTTTAGTTTTTGAAGAAATTTGTTGTTGGTCCGTTAATAACGTACCGTCTAAATCTAAAACGATTAAATGCTGTTTCATAGCTTGTTGCCCCTTTCCTTATGTTTGAATAGTATCGCTTTGTTATCCGTTCGTCAAAATTTTGTCACATTGAAAAAAGTTTGCTAACATAAAAAGGTCAGACAAAAGTTGGGAGTGACAAGAATGTTTGTAAAGACTGAAATATGGGGACAGATTCCTTTGTTACATATATATACAGACAAGATGAATGAAAAAACCCCGGTAGTAATTTTCTTACACGGCTTTATGAGTGCAAAAGAACATAACCTACATTATGCTTACCAGTTGGTAAATAAAGGGGTGCGTGTCCTATTACCAGATGCAAAATTCCATGGTGCGCGTAGTGAAGGATTAACAGAGACTCAGATGAATTTACATTTTTGGGACATTGTCTTAAATTCTATTCATGAAGTAGAGCAATTATATAAAGATTTAAAGAATAAGCAACTTGTAGCTGGCGATAAAATTGGTGTAGCCGGTACTTCAATGGGAGCCATCGTTACATCTGGCTGTTTAAAGCTTTATGATTGGATACAAACCGCGGCAATATGTATGGGTGGTCCAGCTTTTATCAAATTAGGAGCCTATCAATTACAGCAATTGGCTAAAAGTGGTGTAAAGTGGCCGATGTCAGAACAAGAAGTACAAAAAACAAACGCACTTCTCGCAACGTATGATATTAGTTTAACGCCGGAACAATTCGCTGGACGACCTGTGTTCTTTTGGCATGGTGAGCAAGATAAAACTGTACCATTTCAAGATACGTATGATTTTTATTGTACATTACGTACATACTATGAAGAAAATCCGAGCAATTTAAAATTTATTGCAGATAAACACGCTGGTCATGCCGTGACACGTGATGGTATGCTAGCAGCAACGGAATGGCTTGCACAGCATTTGGCATAATAAGAAGCATCTGCTATGATTAAGTTAACACTATGTTGGAAGGAGAAATACAAATGGATCAAGATATGAAAGACAGCATGCTAAGTGCATTAGAAAATGTAATTGACCCTGAGCTTGGTATTGATATCGTCAACTTAGGTTTAGTATATGATGTAGAGTTAGATGACGAAGGTTTAGCGACCGTTACAATGACACTGACTTCTATGGGTTGCCCAATGGGACCAGTAATTGTTGATCAAGTGAATACAGCTTTAAGTGAACTACCAGAGGTGAAAAGTACAAATGTTAATATTGTATGGAATCCACCTTGGTCAAAAGATAAGATGTCTCGCTATGCAAAAATGGCGTTAGGCGTTCGTTAGGAAATTCGCTGCTTCTAGTGAATAAAAAATCCCTGCTTGCACATAACTGTAAGCGGGGATTTTTATTTAGCTTCTTTCATTATCTAACGGGTGGAATGCCGGATGTACACTGGTATTCAGAAGGGATTAAAAATGCTAATGAATTAGTTCAAGCTCCTGGGTGAATATTCAAGGGATAAATCAAGACGCAATTAAAAGGGCTAAATGATAAATCAATCAATACGACAAATTTGCAGAGGACAATTTTCACAAGCAATTTCATCTTTTAAATATTGCAAATCTATAATCGTAATATAGCCTTTTTCAAAGGATAGAATATGATGCTTTTTTAAATCGTTCAACATACGGTTAATCATTTCTCTACTTGTTGCACACAAATTCGCAATCTCAGAGTTTGTTAATGGAAAATCAATAAAAATTGACCCATCTTCCAATGACTTACCGTACGTATTTGTCAGGCGAATAAGCGTTGAAAATAAAGCCCCTTTTTTACCATTTAACACTAAATCGCGTAGACGACTTTGATATTTTAAATTTTCTGTTTGCAACCACTTCATATACTCTACCATTAATTGCGGTTGCTCAACTAATAGGTGCTCTAATGATTTACGACTTAGAACATATAACGTGGAAGATTCTAAAACTTTTGCCGTCATCGAAAAATACGTGAGGTTACAAAATAATGAACCCTCGCCAATTATACTATCAGGACCGCAAATTCGAACGGTTAATTCTTTTCCACTTTCGGTTTCCTGACTAATCGAAATAGCGCCTGTTTTAATATAATATATTTCTTTAGCACGTTCTCCTTCTAAGAAAATTTTACTATCCTTATTCACTTTGATGAAAACGCCGTTATTTTGAAAAAGCGCCTTTATTTTCTCTTGTGTACTATCCTTTAGTACCATATATCAAACACATCTCTTTCTTTTTGTAATAAAAATTACCTGTATTACAAAAGGATGATGATAATCATTTCGATATATTAAAACAACGAAACATACCACTATTATAACGTAATTTCCCATTATCCAGTGTAAAATTTTTGAGCTTTTTTTTTGCTTGGCTTTGTCGATTGTTGTAAAATAAAGTTAGTCAAAGAAGGTCAAACTTTGAAAACAAAGTTAGGGTAAAGAAATAAAAAGTGAAGAGGAGTGCTATTATGCAATTTCAACAAACAGATGATAAAAAACCATTAGAGCAATTTGGTCGTAACTTAGTCGAAGAAGTAAAAAACGGCAAAATGGATCCCGTCATTGGGCGTGATGAAGAAATTCGTAATGTTATTCGAATTTTAACGCGAAAAACGAAAAATAACCCTGTGTTAATTGGTGAACCTGGGGTTGGTAAAACAGCCATCGTAGAAGGCTTGGCACAACGTATTGTTAAAGGAGATGTGCCAGAAGGCTTAAAAGAGTGCGTGCTTTATGAGTTGGATATGAGTGCATTAATAGCAGGTGCAAGTTATCGTGGGCAATTTGAAGAACGATTAAAAGGTGTACTAAAAGAAGTGAAAGAATCTGAAGGGCGCATTATTTTATTTATTGATGAAATTCATACAATTGTTGGTGCGGGTAAAACCGATGGCGCAATGGATGCAGGAAATATGTTAAAGCCTATGCTTGCACGAGGTGAACTTCATTGCATAGGAGCGACTACATTAGACGAATACCGTATGTATATTGAAAAAGATCCTGCTTTAGAACGTCGCTTCCAACAAGTGCTTGTACGTGAACCATCTATTGAAGATACCGTTTCGATTTTACGTGGTTTAAAGGAACGTTTTGAACTACATCATGCAGTGCGCATTCATGACCGAGCAATTGTAGCAGCTGCAGAGCTTTCAAATCGCTATATTACTGAGCGTTTTTTACCGGATAAAGCGATTGATTTAATCGATGAGGCATGTGCAATGATTCGAACAGAAATTGATTCGATGCCACAAGAGCTAGATGCGGTCACTCGTCGTATTATGCAGTTAGAAATTGAAGAGCAAGCATTGCGTAAGGAAAAGGATGAAGCGAGTAAAAAACGTCTTGAGCAATTACAAGAAGAGTTAACAAAACTAAAAAGTTCGTCAGAAGGTATGCGTCAACAATGGGAAGCAGAGAAAAAAACACTGCAAGGTATCCAGAAAAAACGTGAGTCACTAGATAAGTACCGTCGTGATTTAGACGAAGCGGAAAGTAAATATGATTTAAATAAAGCAGCTGAATTACGACATGGGAAAATCCCTGCACTTGAAAAAGAAATTCAAGAGATGGAAAAGCAATTAGAAAACGGTAGTGACACACGTATTTTACGTGAAGAAGTAACATCCGAAGAGATTGCTTCTATTGTATCTCGTTGGACAGGTATCCCTGTTACAAAGCTAGTTGAAGGGGAACGTGAGAAATTATTGCGTTTAAAAGATACGTTACATGAACGAGTGGTGGGGCAAGATAATGCTGTTCAGCTTGTTACAGAAGCAGTTTGGCGTGCAAGAGCAGGCATTAAAGATCCACATCGCCCAATTGGTAGCTTCTTATTCCTAGGGCCGACGGGTGTTGGTAAAACAGAGCTAGCTAAAGCACTTGCGGCACAGCTATTTGATTCAGAGGAGCATTTTATTCGTATTGATATGAGTGAATATATGGAGAAACATAGTGTATCACGTCTCGTAGGTGCACCTCCAGGCTATATCGGCTATGAAGAAGGTGGTCAATTAACAGAAGCTGTTCGCCGTAATCCATATTCTGTCGTTTTACTCGATGAAATTGAAAAGGCTCATCCTGATGTGGCGAACATTTTATTGCAAATTCTAGATGATGGTCGCATTACGGATAGTCAAGGACGAATGGTTAACTTTACAAATACCGTTGTTATTTTAACATCTAATATCGGCTCTAGCTATTTAATGGAGGCACAAAAAGATGATGCAGCAGTAGAAGATTTAGTGATGGCAGCATTACGTCAACACTTTAAACCAGAGTTATTAAACCGAATGGATGATATTATTCTGTTCCATGCGTTATCAGAAGAACATTTTACAGCGATTGCTTGGAAATATGTTGAACAGCTTGTAAAACGTGTAGCCGAACAGGAAATTACGTTAGATGTCGCACAAGACGTCATAGATTGGGTTGTCGAGCAAGGTGCAGATCCACAGTTTGGGGCACGTCCATTAAAACGATTTGTGCAACGTTATATTGAAACAGCGGTTGCCAAGGAGCTATTACGTGGTGAAGTATTGCCAGGAGAAACTTTGCATATTAACATGTGTGATGGTCAGTGTGTAGTAGAAAAATAATAAATAGAAAAAAACCTGTCTCGCACTAGGCGAGACAGGTTTTTTATAAATTTGATTAATGATGGTCTGCAGCTTCTGGAGTTGGCTCGTTTGGAATGATTGCGCCAATAACGAAAATTAGTACAGAGAATACAACTGAAAGAATCGCACCAGTTTGGAAATCAAATGGTACTCCGATTACAGCACTTACTACGTAGTTTAACATGGAAACTAGTAAGAATGACCATATGAACGTTACGATATATTGCATTAATTTCACCTCAACCGAACTATTTTATTACATATACATTATCATATCATAACATAAGTCGAAAAAAAAAGAACCTTTTATCAAAAAGTGATGTATTGCGTCTTGTGATTTATGGCAATTTTGTCACAACAAAGTAGTAGATTGGCGCAACGCAAAGTGTTCGTGGCGAATTTCACGTTTTTAGTGACACCAACGAAAACGTGAATTGAACCATCGAAAGCTATTTGAAGTACATCCATTTGCTATACTAATTTTAAATCACCTTGCACCATTCCTTAATTATGAGTTATAATTATGACCAGTTACTAATAATTGATAGTAAGAAAGCAGAGGGGTTGCTATATGAACGCAGGTATTATAGGTTTAGGCAGATACGTTCCTGAAAAGGTCGTGACGAATTTTGACTTAGAAAAAATTATGGATACGTCGGATGAATGGATTCGAACTCGTACCGGAATTGAAGAACGTCATTTTGCTGCAGATAATCAAGAAACTTCAGATTTAGCAGTAGCTGCTGCGAAAGATGCTATAGCCAAAGCAGGTATTACGCCTGAAGAAATAGGATTAATACTTGTAGCAACTGTAACGCAAGATCAAACATTTCCTAGTGTAGCATGTATGGTTCAAGAGCAAATTGGTGCGGTAAATGCAGCAGCAATGGACCAAGCAGCGGCTTGTGCAGGATTTATATATAGCCTAGTGACAGCAAAACAATTTGTAGAATCAAATGCTTATAAATATGTCTTAGTAGTAGGTGTTGAAAAGCTGTCAAAAGTCATTAATTGGGAAGATCGTAATACGGCCGTTTTATTTGGTGATGGTGCTAGTGCTGCCATTGTTGGCCCAGTATCAGAAGGTAGAGGGATTTTATCATTTGAGCTTGGGGCAGACGGCACAGGCGGCAAACATTTATATTTAACGCAACAGGATACAATTGCGATGAACGGTCGCGAAGTATTTAAGTTTGCTGTACGCCAAATGGGTGAATCAGCAGTAAATGTATTAGATAAAGCAGGTTTAACAAAAGAAGAAGTTGATTTTTTAATTCCGCATCAAGCGAATATTCGAATTATGGAATCGGCACGTGAACGTTTAGCATTACCAGCGGAAAAAATGTCAAAAACGATTCACAAATATGGCAATACATCGGCTGCTTCTATAGGTATTTCTTTAGTAGAAGAGCTTGAAGCAGGTAAGATAAAAGATGATGATCTATTAGTACTTGTCGGTTTTGGCGGTGGCTTAACATGGGGTGCCGTTGCATTAAGATGGGGAAAATAAAAACGATAATTGCTTGAGAGGAGTAAGACAATGAGTAAACGACGAGTAGTAATTACAGGAATTGGCGCAGTAACACCACTAGGTAATAGCATCGAAGAAACATGGGCAAACATTAAAGCTGGTAAATCAGGCGTTGGTGAATTAACACGCTTAAATAAAGACCTATTCGCTGCAAAAATCGCGGCTGAAGTAAAAGACTTTGATATTGAAAAGTATATTGAACGTAAAGAAGCTCGTAAAATGGATCGTTTCACGCACTATGCACTAGCTGCGTCAATTATGGCGATGGAAGATGCACAGCTTACAATCGATGAAGAGTTAGCGCCGCGTGCAGGTGTATGGATTGGCTCTGGTATCGGTGGTATGGAAACATATGAACAGCAATTTCTCACATTCCAAGAGCGTGGCGCACGTCGTGTTAGTCCATTCTTTATACCAATGATGATTCCAGATATGGCTTCAGGTCAAGTGTCTATCCACTTTGGTGCGAAAGGAATCAACTCTTGTTCAGTAACAGCTTGTGCATCAGGTACGAACTCAATCGGTGATGCATTTAAAGTAATTGAGCGTGGAGATGCAGATGTGATGATTTCTGGTGGAGCTGAATCACCAATCGTGACGATGGCAGTTGCAGGCTTCTGTGCAAATACAGCGTTATCTTTAAATACGGATCCTCAAACAGCTTCTCGACCATTTGATAAAAACCGTGATGGCTTTATTATTGGTGAAGGTGCCGGAATTGTTATTTTAGAAGAATATGAACATGCAAAAGCACGTGGCGCAAAAATTTATGCAGAAGTTCTTGGCTACGGTTCAACTGGCGATGCACATCATATTACTGCACCAGCCCCAGAAGGTGAAGGTGCTGCACGTGCCATGACGCAAGCATTACAAGATGGTGGCGTAGACCCTTCACAAGTAGGCTACATTAATGCACACGGAACAAGTACACCATACAACGATTTATTTGAAACACAAGCTGTAAAAAAGGCATTTGGTGAACATGCTTATAAATTAGCAATGAGTTCTACTAAATCGATGACAGGTCACTTATTAGGTGCTGCTGGTGGTGTTGAAGCTATTTTTACAGCACTAGCATTGAAAGAGGGCATTTTACCTCCAACAATTAACTTAACAGAGCCAGACCCTGAGTGCGATTTAGATTATGTACC
Source organism: Lysinibacillus sp. FSL K6-3209 (assembly GCF_037976175.1). NCBI lineage: Bacteria > Bacillati > Bacillota > Bacilli > Caryophanales > Bacillaceae > Lysinibacillus > Lysinibacillus sp. FSL K6-3209. The sequence continues at coordinate 768,909 of NZ_CP150264.1, forward strand.
AAATGAAGCGCGTAAGGCGAACATTGAATATGCAATGAGTAATTCTCTTGGTTTTGGTGGTCATAACGCAAGTCTATTATTCAAAAAAATAGAGGAATAATGAAAAAACGTCAGCCTAATTTACAAGGCTGACGTCTTTTTTTAAAAGTTAGCGAATAGAAAAGAAAGTAAGAAGAAATAGAAAGGATGCCGTTTATTTGTTTCGTCTTTTTATATTTTTAATGAGCTATGGCTTAATGATACTTTCTATCGGCAATTTAATTTTATATTTGAACTATCGGACACTTGGTTATTCTTGGTCAGTAGTCTTAAAATTCATCATGCATACAACGGAATTTTATATCGCCATTGGAGCTTGCATTGTACTTTGTAGTGTTGTGCTCGATTTTGGTTTCGATAAAACAGCGAATCTTAAAGATAAGGCTTGAACGTCACAGGAATGGCCAAGGCTTCTGCTACTTTTTTGGCCAAGTCTTCACCTTGTACATCATGGCTTTTCGCTAAAGTATCCATACCATCAATAAATGAATCTGTTTCAAGGTCGATCCATTCGCCGAAGTTACACATCCATGTTGTCAGCTCCGATAATAGTGTCTCATCTAAAGGAAGTTGCTCTAATTCTAAATTGGCTTGACAATGGCCACACCATAGTGGATCTGCACCAAAATCACCTTCTAATAGAAGGATTTTGATTGGTTGATGACAATGTTCACAGAGCATATGTTAATTCCTCTCTTAGCGGTTTGTGCGGCCTAAGCCCATTGCTTGTTCCATGCGCTTTAAAGTTGCGCTTGCAATAGCGTTTGCTTTTTCTGCACCTTCATCCAAAATAATGTCCAGTTCAGATGACTCTACAAGGTTATAAAATCTTTCTTGAATTGGTGTTAGGTGGTCGATTACTGCTGAAGCGACACCTTGTTTGAAGCCACCATACCCGATGCCTTCATACTTTTTCACCAAATCTTCAATTGCTACACCTGAAATAGCGGATTCAATCGTTAGTAAGTTTGAAACGCCTGGTTTATTTTCAACATCAAATGCCACAATACCATCAGAGTCAGTGACAGCAGATTTGATTTTTTTCTCGATATCTTTCGCTGTATCTAAAAGTTTAATCGTAGCTTTTGTATTTGGATCAGATTTGCTCATTTTTTTTGTAGGTTCTTGTAATGATTTAATACGAGCTCCAGCTTTTGGTAACTGGATTTCAGGAATCGTTAACACTTCACCATAACGTTTGTTAAAGCGCTCTGCAAGGTCACGTGTTAGCTCAATATGCTGTTTTTGATCATCCCCTACAGGAACAATATTCGTGTTATATAATAAAATATCAGCCGCCATTAATGGTGGATAAGTTAAAAGAGCTGCTGAAACAGTCTCTTTACCATGTGATTTATCTTTAAATTGTGTCATACGTTCTAGTTCACCAATAGAAGCGACACATTGTAGCATCCATCCTGCTTGTGCATGAGCCGGTACTTCAGATTGAATGAATAGCGTTGATTTTTGAGGGTCAATTCCAGTCGCAATATAAGTAGCAGCTAAATTACGGATGTTTTGACGTAACTCTTTTGGATCTTGCGCAACAGTAATGGCATGTTGGTCAACGATACAGTAAATAGCATTCCCTTCATGCTGTAGTGCTGGGAATTGCTTGAATGCACCAAGATAATTGCCTAATGTTACAATACCTGTTGGCTGTACGCCTGAAAAAATAGTTGTCATAATAAGTTCCTCCTCGGGGTTCGAAAAAATAAAAAACATCATGCGTCCTCATTAGAATAAACTAATGAAGGGACGAATGATGTTCGAATCCGCGGTACCACCCTGCTTGCCTTAGAAGGCCACTTTGCTTCGTAACGTGAAGGGACGAGCTTTGCTAATGGGATCAAGTGAAGACTTGAACGTTCACAAAGCTAACTCGGAAGTCCATTCCAAATGCATACATGGTCTGTTTCCAGCAACCACAGACTCTCTATACATGTATATTGCAAATGTACTACTCTTCGTCAGCGTTTTTAACTACACTATTTAATGTGTAGAGAGTGTCTTTTTGAAGACAACAATCAAAATACTGTTGACCATCAAGACTGGCGCAAATGCGCTTCTCTTGTTGCACAAAATTATAGTATAAAGACTTAGTTAAATGCAAGCCTGTAAATTCAGTCTTATGACTGAATTTTTTTGTGTTGTAAAAAAAGGAAACCAATTTTATCTAAAATACGTCCTTAATTGTACACGTCTACATGACATTATTCTCGTTTGTGTTTTTTAATTGAGAACAACTAGTTTCGAGAAATTCATGTTTAAAATGACTTGTTACTGGGAATATTATTATTAGTTCATTGGACATGCAAAGAAAGTGAATACTTTATTGAATACATTAAGGTAGTATTAATAGACAGAATATTTTGTAACAAAGTTATATATCCTGTATTCTTTTTTTCCTTGGAACTATATTCAAATACAGCAGAGTGCTGTATAATGGAACTGTAGATTTACATTACATTAATTCTAATTTAAGAAATTGGTTTATAGATAACGAATACAAATAGAAAGGATGTGTCAGTATGATAGTTACTTTATTTACATCACCAAGTTGTACGTCTTGTCGTAAAGCAAAAGCATGGTTAGAGGAGCATGAAATTCCTTATACAGAACGTAATATTTTTTCTGAACCGTTAAGCATTAGTGAAATTAAAGAGATTTTACGAATGACGGAGGATGGAACAGACGAAATTATTTCTACCCGTTCTAAGATATTCCAAAAATTGAATGTAGATGTTGAAAGCTTACCTTTACAACGCTTATATGAATTAATTCAAGAATATCCTGGATTATTACGCCGACCAATAATTTTAGATGAGAAAAGACTTCAAGTAGGCTATAACGAAGATGAAATTCGACGATTTTTACCGCGTAAGGTTAGAGCTTATCAATTACAAGAAGCACAGCGTATGGTGAACTAAAACCCACTTAGACTGCATAGAATGATGTAGTAGGTGTTACAAATGCAAATGCATGTTGTGACATCTATTTTTTTATGCTTTACTTATGTAAAAACCTGCATTCAAAACTAATATTTAATAGGTAAAAGTCATATATTTCCGTAAAAGTATGTTAAACTTGATTTAATACAAATAGTTTACTACAATTTCAATTATTCAAATATCTTCTTTGAAACGGTGTATATCCTTTTCATTTTATGAAAGAACAGCATACAATAGAATTAGAGACAACTGTGACCAAAAAATACGATTGCGGTTGCTCGATGATTTTCTGTAGTGTGGTCAAAGGTTGAAAAACAAAGGAGTATGAAGGTTAAAAACAATGAATCAAAGCATACTAATGAAATAATACTGTTTTTCGACAAATGACAGTGAAGGGAGATGAGGTCTAGTGGACATCGAACGTGTAAATGAAAATACACTCAAGCTCTTTATTACGTACAATGATATAGAGGATCGCGGCTATAGTCGTGAAGAAATTTGGTACAACCGAGCAAAGGGTGAACAACTTTTTTGGGATATGATTGATGAAGTGAACACTGAAGATTATTTTGATGTAGAAGGTCCGATTTGGATTCATATCAATGCGTCAGAAGTAGGCTTAGAAATCATTGTCACACGTGCACATATTTTAAAAGACGGTGAAACATTAGATGGTCATTCAAATTTTGATGAACAAAAAAGTATGTTTGCCCCATTTGACGAAGTTGGAGAGGATCTTCTTAGTCAATTAACTCAATTTGGTGACATGGATGAATCAGAGTTATTTATGGATACAGACATTTATGTTTATAAATTTAAAGATATTGATGAGTTAATCCCCGTTGCAAAACGGATGACAGATGACTTAGTGGATTCCTCATTATTCAAATATGAAGGTAGTTACTATCTTGTAGTAGACTTTGCGAATGCAGACGATGATTTAAATCGTCATGATAAAAACGCGATTATTAAAGAGTTTTTAAGCCCTTCTAATTTCACAATTCATCGCCTTGAAGAATATGGCGAAAAAATTATGGAATACGATTGCTTTGAAACTGTACGAAAATATTTTAGTTAACATCTTCATGCTTCTGACTCTCAGGAGCTTTCAGACTGTAGATATACTCAAAATTGAGTAGACTACAGTCTTTTTTTACGTTTTGAGATAAATGAGGGAAAGAAAAATCAATTTTCAAAGAAAAGCACATCATTAGTTGGCGTATAGAAAAACCTTTACTACAATGAGGCAAAAAGGAGAAGGATAACATGCTTATTGCCTATACAGACAAACAGCAGTTAATTATTTCCTATCAACATTCGAGACAAGCTTTACGACAATTTCGTCAGCAATTACAATTTTTTTGTCCACAATGTCAACAGCCTGTACAATTAAAAATTGGTAAGCAGATTATTCCGCACTTTGCACATATTACTAATGATTGTCATCATCAATTTGCGGAAGGGGAATCCAAGCTCCATTTACAAGGGAAAATTCAATTATTTGAATGGTTGCAGTCACTTGGGCATACAGTAGAGCTGGAGCCATTTTTAAGAAAGCTATCACAAAGGCCCGATTTACTACTGCAAGGTGAACATCATCGGATTGCCATTGAATATCAATGTAGTGCGATAACAAAAGAAAACTGGCAACGGCGTACAGAAGGATATGAAAAGCATAACATTCAAGCATTATGGCTTTTTCAAACACCACAGAAAAAATATACTACAAATGCTATTCAAAAAATTAGAATTTCCCCTATCCATCAAAATGCAATTACTTATTCATCCAACAATATACAGTATTTAGTTACATATGATGCGAGAGCAGCAAAATTTAATTATTGGACGAATCTACTTTATGTTCACGGGCATACTTTTATAGCGAAAGTACTCTCTATTCCACTCAACAATCAGCAATTCCCATTTTATGAGCCAAAGCCGATTACACATGAATCATTTACTATATACAAGGAGATGTATATAAAATGGGGTCAACAGTATGTAATGCAAAAATTATTGCGAAGTCGAAAGGGAGTTCAAGATCGTTTTCTACGTAGTTGCTATGAGCAAAATTTTCCTCTGAATGCACTGCCACATTACATTGGTATACCTGTTAAAAATGCACAGGCTATTCCGATGTTCTCAATTGAATGGCAAGTGATTTTATTAGATTTTTGCAGGAAACGACAGTTGCTACCGTATGAGTTAAGAAAAGAAGATATTCGACTGTTTCTAAAGCTTCTCAATGTAGAGCCAACAGAATTAGGCGTGCAAGCTGTTGAAAACTATGGAAACTTGTTAGGTCATAGATTTTCTGGAAAAGATTACGCTAGTGCGATATGGAAGCGAGTATATACCAATTTGTACAATCAACCATCTGTTTAAATTCCTTTATGGAAGTAAGGAGCTCATGTATCGCTATGGATAATCAAACTGGGATTTTGATGAGTTGAGCTACAGGGTATTATTTGCAATTGTCGCAATATATTGAGAAAATATGAGAGTACAGGAAAGTCATATATAAAGGGGGCTGGCTCATGGCTAGTAACAATAATCGAGTTTTAATGAGAAATGAAATACCGGTAGAGTTAACTTGGCGATTGGAAGATATTTTTGCAACGGATACACTATGGGAAGAGGAATTTAAGAAAGTCGCAGAACTTTCGAAAGAGGCATCTAGCTATGCGGGTACTTTAAAAAATGGTGCAGATGCCTTATTAGCTGTACTAACTTATTACGATAAAATTTATCAACGTACAATGAAACTCTATACGTATGCGCATATGCGATATGATCAAGATACAACGAATAGTTTTTATCAAGATATGAATAGTCGAATTCAAACGTTAGCGACAAATATTTCAGCAGCACTTTCATTTTTAACACCTGAAATTTTATCACTAAGCGAAGAAACAATTGAATCCTATTTAGCTGATAATCAGGATTTACAATTATATAAGCAATCATTAAAAGAAATTTCAATGACCCGTCCGCATGTTCTACCAGCAGAACAAGAAGCATTACTTGCACAAATGGCAGAAGTGACAGGCACTGCTTCGAATACATTTAGTATGTTAAATAATGCGGACTTAGTTTTCCCTACAGTTAAAAACGAGGATGGGGAAGAAGTCCAACTAACACATGGTAATTACATTAAGTTTTTAGAAAGTAAAAATCGATCCGTACGTGAAGCAGCATTTAAAGCGATGTATGAAACGTATGGTCATTTTAAAAACACATTCGCTGCTACATTGACAGGTAATGTAAAAAAACACAATGTGAGTGCACGGGTGCGTCATTATGAATCGGCGCGACATGCGGCATTGTCCAATAACTTTATCCCAGAAAGTGTCTACGATCAGTTAGTAGAGACTATTCACAAGCATCTACCAACTATGCAACGTTACATTGCATTACGTAAAAAGTTATTAGGTGTGGATGAGTTGCATATGTGGGATTTATTTACACCTCTTGTTCAAGAAGTAGATATGAAAGTTCCGTATGAGGAAGCTAAAGATATTTTAGTGAAAGCGTTAGCTCCACTCGGTAAAGAATATCAAGAAATTGTCCAAAGTGGTTTCGATAATCGTTGGGTTGATGTTAAAGAAAATAAAGGTAAACGTAGCGGCGCGTATTCATCAGGTGCTTACGGTACGAATCCTTATATTTTAATGAACTGGCAAGACAATGTGGATAATTTATTTACATTGGCGCATGAGTTTGGGCATAGTGTCCACAGTTATTATACTCGTAATAACCAACCTTTCGTTTACGGAGATTATTCCATTTTCGTGGCAGAAGTGGCATCTACATGCAATGAGGAACTATTGAATGATTATCTGTTGAAAACAATAGAAGATCCGCAGCAAAAAATATATTTATTAAACCATTGGCTGGACGGTTTCCGTAGCACCGTGTTCCGTCAAACAATGTTTGCAGAATTTGAACATTTAATTCATCAGATGGATAAAAACGGAGAATCGTTAACAGCGGAACGTTTAACGGAAGTGTATTATAATTTGAATAAGCAATATTTCGGTGAGGATATGGTAGTTGATGAGGAAATTGGTTTGGAATGGGCTCGCATTCCACATTTCTATTACAATTACTACGTCTATCAATACGCTACTGGTAAATCCGCAGCTACGGCATTAAGTAAGCAAATATTAGAGGAGGGCGCCCCTGCTGTAGAACGTTATATTAATAACTTCTTGAAAGCTGGATGCTCTGATTTCCCGATTGAAGTGCTTAAGGCTGCAGGTGTTGATATGAATGTAGCAAAACCTATTGATGATGCTTGTAAAGTATTTGAACAACGCTTAAATGAATTGGAAAAATTATTGTTGAATAATTAATAAGTATGGCTGTAGTAACATTACTACAGCCATTTTCTATTTTATGCAGAAATTGGCTTTCGAGAAAAAAGTAAATAATAATGTTTTTCTTTGATTTACAAATGATTAAAAGTTTCCATCTTGAAAAAATACTGTACTGTAATCGCTTTCTATATGACAAATTTGTGAATCTAAAGCAGGATACATTGCTAAATTTATTATTCCATGATAAAGTGAATCTTGTGAAATAAATCACAAAACAAACATACACCCCTTTGTTTGAACGTGAACATTTCTCCCATCCCCTTTGTGAAAAAGAGGCGTCTCTATCTGTCGAGGATAGTGGCGCCTCTTTTATTATAGTTCTTTCCTGCTAATTCTATATATATTCCATGTCTTTTGTAGTTTTTTTCTTAGCGTCTTTTTTAACTAAGGTGGATAGATTGATATTCACTTAATGATAAGACGAAAGATGGAATCTTGTTGCCTTCATATAATGTTTTAGACGCACTGCCTTTGACCTACAATAGGCACTTCCTATAATCAAAGATTATGACGTTATGACATAAAAAAAAGAATAGGACTCAGTTATAGAATGGTTGAGTTCCTATCCTTTTGGAATAAAAGTATAATTGCATTATTTAATACGCCACAGTGTAGCGTGATCTGTTTGAATACGTTCAATCTTTTGTTGTAGCATACGTTTTTTTAATTCACGTTCTGCTGCTTGTTCTGTTAAGGAATAAATAAAGGCTATGTCATTTGTAGAAAGTGTATGGTACTTTAAAAATAATTCTTCAATAGTTGGTAACGGTTGGCGAATTAACTGTTCATTCATCATTTCTTGTAAAATATGTTCATAAACTCCATAGTCATAGCTACCGCTCACTTTAAGCCCTTCATCCTCAATGCACTCATTGAAAAATACAATACTAGGTACTTCATCAACTTCCATTTCTCTTTTTATATAAAGGTCGCATTGGAATGCACGTGCAGCTTCTTTTGAACCAAAATCGACTGTGAATTCATTCATATCTAACTGTACTTCCTCTGCAATTTTTAACAGTGTTGCATAGGAATTTACATCTTGATAATTCAGTAAAACATATTCTTGTAATTTCGACAAATAACGAGCGCCTGAACGTTTACCCTGTAATTCTGCCGCTTTTATGGCAATAGAGGGTAACACAGGGTGATTAATATCCAGTTCAATACCTGATTCGCAGCCTTTCATGCGCTTACTCAAACAATTAAGTGAAGAGAGCTCTGTGCTTAACACAAAGCGCCATGAGAAATAATGATTATACTCTAGTTGGAGTTTACGAATGATGGATTGCATACTAAAAGCTTCAGGACAAAGTGGATCTACGAAAATATACAATTCAATTGGCTTATTGGCAGTAGAAATCGTTGGTGTTGGTTCTTGCAACATTTGAATATTATTCACGTAATAATTCCCCCTCATCGTCATTAGGTGTATTAATCATGTGATGAGCTGTTAATACTAAACGTTGGTAGTAGGTTTCACGGAACTTCCCTTCCAAACCAACCTCATCCATCGCTTCGGCCATACATTCTAGCCAAGCTTGGGCACGATCAGGTGTGATTGGAAAATTCATATGACGCGCACGCATCATTGGATGTCCATGCTCTTCTGTAAAAAGATTTGGACCCCCTAAATATTGTGTTTGAAATTGAATTTGTTTGCGGGCTGTCTCTGTCAAATCTTTAGGGAAGATTGGCATAAGATCAGGATGCTGTGCAACTCTTTTATAGAACGCATGTATGAGTTCAGAAAGTTTTTCAGCTCCAAGCTCCTCATAAGGAACAGTGTATTTTCGACTCATAAGTAAATGCTCCTTTTATTCTTTATAAGAAGTATATCGTAAAGTACAAATTAATATGTTCATGTACCATTTTATCTAATACTTTGTTGAATTGAAAAATGTGAATATCTTGTGACTACCTTCATTCTATCAACGTCCATTCGTTTACACAAACAAAGAGCACTTTGGAAATGTTTTCGATAGAAAAGCACAAATTTCACCAACGAGGGTGAAATTTGCTGAAAAGGACTGTAATTACAGGCTTTATGCGATTTAAACAGTGTAATAATTCATCACTTTTTTGACATAATTCTGCGTTTCTTTAAATGGTGGAATGCCATTATATTTTGTTACGCGAGAAGCTCCAGCATTATAAGCGGCCAAAGCCAGTGTTGGATCATTATCAAATTTATCGAGCATTTGGCGTAAATATTTGGCTCCCGCCATAATATTTTGCTCGGGATCAAATGAATTTGTTACACCTAAATATTGGGCTGTCTTAGGCATTAATTGCATTAAGCCTTGTGCGCCTGCATGACTAACAGCGAATGTGTTAAAGTTGGACTCTTGCTTGATAACGGCAGCAATAAGCTTAGCTGGTACATTATAGGTAGCCGCAGCCTTATCAATAATAGCGGCATATTGGTTGGCTCCAGCAAGTGAATTTGCATAGGCAGTCGAGCCAATCACATCGTCTGATACATAGGAATCTAGCTTAGTGCTGGCTTGCATGTTTGATAATGTTGCTTGGAGAGAGGCGGGAATATACACAGAATTCGTTCCATTATAGAGCAATGATTGGAGCGAATTATTTGTATTTCCACCAGTCATACCTGTTAAGCTACTAAGTTGGTCCATAAAGTTGGCGGAGCCTGATGAACTCATGCCAAGGAGGCTAGATAATTTTGCGTTGTTCGTTGTTGTCGCATCACCTAACATTTCTTCAATCATATCAGAAAAGATAGAATTGCTGTTTGTGACAGAATTTGGTGAAGTATTTCCCGTAGAACCTAATGTTTGTAGTGCTTGGATTTCAAGCATAGTTCTCAAAGATTGGATATCCAATGAGCTGGTCACCCTTTCGTATTGTAATAAGCATTATTGTTGTTTAGTTGATTGTAAAGCTTTCATAAAGCGTGCAATTTTTTTTTCAGCAATTTGTTTTTTAATATCGTATTGCTGTAGAAATTCGTCGAAGATTGCTTTTCCTTTTATTTCATCTTTTGATTCATATTCTACCTCATAATCGTCACACTGCAAATAGAAAGAATGATCAAATACAAGAAGTCCGTCTTTATAAGGAATTTCGACACGGTCCGTTGTAAGGGAACCAAACACGGCTAATTGCTTTAATGCAATGTTGTGTGACGCTAGTCTTTTTGCGACTTCTGGTGCATAAAAGCCTTGACCTGCAAGCATTTTTTCAGCTTGTGCAGCGGTCAATTCATCGGTTGTTTCTAGATGTGTATGATTTGAAGTTTTCTCTTTTAATGTACATTCATAATAATTGTTAATCATGCGGATACGTAACCCACTTTGCAAATTTCGAATAGCATTAGTAGGGGTGTCGAAATAATGATTTGTTTGACGATGAATAGCATTTTTTTGGATTTGGAATTTTTCTAGCAATTGCTCATATTGTTGTTTTGTTAAAATATTTTTAAACTCAATTTCAAGTTGTTGTGCCATATATGTTCATCCTTTTTTATTAATTTACTTGCGTCAACGGAAGTCCGCTACTTCTATTAAGTGTGTGTTGCCAAACTATAATTTGATTGGGAGGGGCTTCTACCCCTACTGTTGTCATCGATATTTAACTGGAGCTTTTTTCACGCAGAAATGATAAAGCTCGGGACGCACTTAAGCGAATAACGTCATTGGTTTTTAGCTGAAGTTTGCTTGTTGTTTTGCAATTACACACTGCAACTATTTACCCCATATGCTAAAATAAGAGGAAGAGAACGACGAAAAGGGGACCCACATTTGCGTAAAATATATACTATAGAATCATTTTATTTTGAAAATCAGCAACCTCATTTTAGTTTAAACGACAATCATAAAAATTTACAGCTAAAGCCTGCTGCCCAAGTAATTGCAGATTCAGATGATTTTGCATTTATCTATTTACTGGATGCAGGAGAGGACTATCATTACTTGCGTTTTCCACAAAACAGTTGGGACAATCTTGTACATATTTTACAAGCCAAACAAAACCCAATGTTAAAAGTAGATGGGGAAGTAATTGAACTGACAAATTTTTACGAGGAATTGGAAATGCTCGTGTATAATATTGAAGGAAATTACAATTACGGAGCAGAATTTGTTCAAGCAGTGGAACAACACTTCAAGGCAGTTCTCGCTGATTAAAAAAGACAAAACGAACAGTCGGTGTTGGTTTTGTTCGATACCGAATGTCGGGAGGTTTTAGCGATGGGACAATGGGAGATTTTTTTAAGTCCTTATAAACAAGCAGTAGATGAGTTAAAAATAAAATTAAAAGGTATGCGTTCTCAGTTTGGCATTGTCAATGCAAATTCACCAATCGAATTTGTGACAGGACGAGTAAAGCCACTGGCAAGCATTTACGATAAAACGCTAGAAAAAGGACTAGCCTTTGAACCGTCGAAGCAACTTGGCGACGAGCTTGGTGATATTGCAGGTGTTCGTATTATGTGTCAATTTGTAGATGATATTTCGACGGTGACAGAGCTAATTCGACAACGTAAGGATATGCGCGTAGTGGAAGAGCGAGATTATATTACCCATAATAAGCCAAGCGGTTATCGTTCATATCATATGATTGTAGAATACCCCGTTGAGACCATACAAGGAAAAAAAGTAGTGCTAGCAGAGATTCAAATTCGTACATTAGCTATGAATTTTTGGGCATCAATAGAACATTCGCTAAATTATAAATATAAGGGCATGTTTCCCGAGGAAATAAAAAATCGTCTACAAAGTGCAGCAGAGGCAGCCTTCCGGTTAGATGAAGAAATGTCTTCGATTCGTAGTGAAATTCAAGAAGCACAAGCCTATTTTAGTGAATTTAAAGAGGCATCGAATCCTAGTTTACTATCAGAGAAGGAGCGTGACTCACAATGAAATTTTCTATTCAATCACGTAGAGATGCACAATCAAATGAATTAATGGAGCTTGCAAAAACATATTTGCAAGATTTTGGATTGACATACGATGAAGAGACACCTGAAATTGTCGTATCGATAGGTGGGGACGGCACGCTATTACATGCTTTCCATCGTTACTCACATTTGCTAGATCAAGTTGCATTCGTCGGTATTCATACAGGTCATTTAGGTTTTTATGCGGATTGGAAACCTTCAGAACTAGAGAAATTAGTGCTATCGATTGCCAAAAAAGATTTTAATGTTGTGGAGTATCCCTTATTAGAAGTAAAAGTGGAACATCATAATGCAGAATCGAATACTTATTTAGCACTAAATGAAGCGACCGTGAAATCGCCAGATGTTACCCTTGTGATGGATGTTGAGTTAAACGGAAATCAGTTTGAGCGTTTCCGTGGGGATGGCCTTTGTGTTTCGACACCATCAGGTAGCACAGCTTATAACAAAGCTTTAGGGGGAGCCATTATCCATCCTACATTAGCAGCACTTCAAATTACTGAAATTGCTTCTATAAATAATCGCGTCTTCCGAACAGTGGGCTCGCCACTAATTTTACCAGCTCACCATCACTGTATTTTACGCCCAGTGAACGATCAAAACTTCAATATGACAGTGGATCATCTACAAGTCACACAAGGAGATGTGAAATCCATTGCTTTCAATGTAGCAAATGAAAGGGTTCGCTTTGCACGCTTCAGACCGTTTCCATTTTGGGAACGTGTGCATGAGTCATTCGTTGCAAATGAGTAATCGCGATACACGTTTTACACTTCAATTTCAAGCTGAAAAGGATGGGCAATTGCTACGTGAGGCTTTAGCACAATGGCAAATATCGAAACGTGCTTTAACAGCTATTAAGTTTGATGGGGGCTTACTATCGGTCAATGGTATCGAGCAAAATGTACGTTACCCCCTTCACAAGGGAGATCAGGTAGAAATAAAATTCCCACCAGAAGAGAAAAGTGATGGACTCACAATTGAATATGGTGCGCTGTCGATTATTTACGAGGATGAGGCTTTGTTAGTGCTTGATAAACCAGCGCATCAAAGTACAATTCCATCCCGTGAGCATCCATCAAAAAGTGTGGCTAATTTTGTTTGTGGCTATTTTGAACAACAACGTTTAGCCTCCACCGTCCATGTTGTGACAAGGCTTGACCGTGATACATCAGGCTTGTTATGTATTGCCAAGCATGCACATATCCATCATTTAATGGGTTTAGCGCAACGCAGTGGTAATGTGTCGCGTGAATATGAAGCAATTGTACATGGACATTTAACAGAGGATAGGCAGTCTATCATTGCGCCCATTGGTCGAAAAGAATCTAGTATTATTGAACGTGAGGTACGGGAGGATGGCCAATTTGCGCATACGGATGTGACCGTCTTACAGCGTTTTACTGTTCAAGGTGAACCGATGACGCATATTCGCTTAAAATTGCATACAGGACGAACACATCAAATCCGCGTGCATATGGCTTATGTAGGTCACCCGCTTATAGGCGACGAATTATATGGGGGGAGCCGTAATTTGATAGATCGGCAAGCATTACATTGTGTATCGTTGTCTTTGCACCATCCATTAACAAATGAGAAGCAATCTTTCACAAGTATGTTAAAAGATGATATGCAACAAATATTAAAAAATTGAGGAGGTGTTCGCAAAAACGAGCATCTCTTTATCATTTTTACTATTAAATAGTATCTTAATAGCATGTTAACAGAAAAATAAGCAATTGTAGGGTATAGTAAAGAAGAAAGTTGTTTTTATCTAAAAAAAGAGTTTGCACAAACAGTGCATGCACACTATTATATAAAAGGTAGATTTGCATCAATGAACGTAAAATAATTTCAACGCTCGGAAGGAGGGGACAAGCATGATAGAGGAAAGAAATGAAAAGGATGATGTGCAATTCGACGAGGCACATTTACGTGGTATGCTAGAAAACAATGAAATTAACGCATTCCGTGATGAGTTTTTAGAACTTCATCCATATGATCAGGCAACGTTTTATGAAAAGGTGGAGCCTGATATAAGGAAGATCATCTATTCGTACTTGTCTCCGACGGAAATGGCTGATATTTTTGAGGCAATCGAAATAGATGATGATGAATATAAAGCGTATTTAGCTGAGATGGATCCAGCATATGGTGCAGAAATGCTGTCCCATATGTATGCTGATGATGCTGCAGACGTTTTAAATGAGTTGGATACAAAGCAACGAGAAAGCTATTTAGGCATGATGGATGTAGAAACAGCTGAAGAGATTAATGAGCTTTTAAGTTATGATGAATATACAGCTGGTTCTATTATGACAACTGAATACGTAGCTATTCCTGAAAATTCAACTGTTCGTTCTGCAATGGCGATATTGCGTAAAGAGGCACCAAATGCCGAAACGATTTATTATATATTTGTTGTGGATGAGGCACATCGACTAACAGGGGTTATTTCACTCCGCGATTTAATCATTGCTGATGAGGATACACTTATTCGCTCGATTATGAATGAACGAGTTGTAATGGTGCATGTGGGTGATGACCAAGAGGAAGTAGCACAAATTATGAAGGATTATAATTTTCTAGCAACACCTGTTATTGGTGATCAAGGTGAGCTTTTGGGGATTATTACTGTCGATGATATTATCGATGTTATTGATGAGGAAGCATCTGAAGACTACTCGAAATTAGCTGGTATTTCCGATATGGATAAATTTGATACTAATCCTTGGCAAGCAGCAAAAAAACGTTTGCCCTGGCTTGTTATTTTATTGTTTTTAGGTATGCTAACAGCGAATTTAATGGGGCAGTTTGAAGATACATTAGATAAAGTAGCGTTGCTTGCAGTCTTTATTCCGCTTATTTCAGGTACTTCGGGGAATAGTGGCACACAAGCACTTGCAGTTGCCATTCGTGGTATTGCGACAGGTGATGTCGAAGAACATAGCAAAATGAAGCTGTTACTTCGAGAAGCGGGTACTGGCATCTTAACGGGAATTGTTTGTGGCCTGATTGTTATTGGTATTGTATATATATGGAAAAGTGAATTAATTTTAGGTATGCTTGTTGGTGCAGCAATTTGTGGTTCGATTTTAGTGGCAACACTTGCTGGCTCATTTATCCCATTATTAATGCACCGTATGAAGATTGACCCAGCTGTTGCATCGGGTCCGTTTATTACAACATTAAATGATATTACGAGTATTTTAATTTATTTAGGACTAGCGACAATGTTTTTAAGTCAGATAGGCTAAGAACCAATTTCTTTTCTTTTGCATATTGTAGGGAAAAAAGGGAAGTGATAATTGTGGAGCGAGAGCCACGCCTATATATAAAGTCACCAACTTATTTCTTAAACATTTCTAAAATGCTACATGAATTGGATTTGGATGAAAGTACGTCTGTCTATGTAAAAGATCAAGATCATTACGACAGTGAGTCGAGTCTAGATGAAGCGGTACCTAAATTAGTAACAGAACAAGTAAATGAAGAAGTAAACGAAGAAGTGGACGAATATATTATAAAACAGCTACAGTTTTTAGAAAAACCGTTTCGTCAAAAAGCTTATCAACCATTATTAATCACTTTAAAGGATGGTAGAAGACTAAGTGGAACTGCTTCAGATATGCAAATGGATTCCTTGCTGTTGACGTCTAAGGAGTTTAATACACAAGAAATTATTTACTTCGAGGATATTGAACAAATATTATGGCGGGGAAGACAATTGCCAATATTATAAAAAAAGTGTACAGCAGAGGATGCTGTACACTTTTTTTTTATGTGTAGTGTGTCAAAGGAGAAAGACTTAATTACAAATCCCTAAGTCAACATCAGCGATACATTGAACAGCGCAGAAACAAGATAAATCCACAGTGATACAGCTATCAGTAGAGTTCCAATCATCTACTTTACAAATTTTCTTCATATTTACGCAACAGCCGTCACGACTTAATAAGTCTACAGTGCTTTCAGTAGAATCATAAGTACATAATGGTTCTAAAACGCGTAAAGTAGCACAGCATTCATCAAACATATCTTCGACACGGAAAAATACTGATGTACATTTACATGGATCTGCTGATGGTGAGCTAAAGAATGCTTTAAATGGAGTACCGTCTTTTGTAATTAGCATGAATACGCGTGTATCTGCCGCTGAGCGTGCAGGACTCACGATCCCGCCTAGTGGTTCTAAGAAACAGTTTGCTGTACATGGGGAACACTCATCTCGCACCGCTTGATTTTGAATATCTAAAATTGCACGCACCACGTCACAAACGCAGCCTGCTGAATGGATAGGTCCAATAGGATTTGTTGGTTTACCACAACCCATATTGTCACCTCCTTTCCTTCTAACTACTTCTACAATATGTGCTTTTGAAAAATGGACTCGGGCTTTCGTTTACTTATTCAAATGAATAGTTTTTTTATGTGTGGAGAAACTGTTAAGAAAAGGAGGGTAAATACTTGAGGTTATTAGGAATGATGTTGCCTCTGTTAGTCTGTATGACATTGCTGATTGGATGCACGGAAAAAGAAAAATTTATTGTTTATGGTTCTCCACAAAATGAAGCAGAGCTTGAATCGGTATTAAAAGAAGAAAAAGCGGTTGAAAAATCAACGGTTATTCAACATGACGATAAAATGCTTGTGGCTGTGCAAATTAAACCTTTGAAAAAATGGAATAAGACTAAATTAGAGAAGAAACTCCAAAAGAAGTTTGATGAAAAGTATCCTAACAAAGAAGTTTTCGTTTCAGCCGATTATAAAATATTTTATGAAGCCAATAAAATAAAAAAGGACCAACTTGAAGATAATAAACTAAGCAAAAAAATTACGGAGCTGCAGAAGCTGGCAAAGGAGGAAACATAATGGAAAAAGAGCAATATCAACAGCTAGAACAAAACATAACACCAACGCCCCCCTACTTAAAAAATGCTGTTAAAGCATTTGTGGTAGGTGGTCTCATTTGTACAATCGGGCAGGCGGTTTCTCTTTTTTATATCGTTTTCTTTAATTTCACAGAAGCAACGGCCGGAAACCCAACCGTTGCAACTATGGTATTTTTTGCAATGATTTTAACAGGCTTTGGTTTATACAAAAGAATTGGTCAATTTGCAGGAGCAGGTTCAGCAGTACCTGTTACAGGGTTTGGGAATGCGGTAATCTCTGCTGCAATTGAACATAGATCTGAAGGTTTAGTCCTCGGTGTTGGCGGTAACTTATTCAAATTAGCTGGATCTGTTGTGTTATTTGGTGTAGTATCTGCATTTTTTGTGGCACTTATTAAATATATCCTTGTGACGATAGGGGTGGTTTCATGGTAATCATCTTTCCATCAAAGCCATCATTGTTAGCAGGAGGCGTAGTAGCAGGACCGTTAGAGGATCGCAGTACTTTCAAACAATATTTTGATACGGTCTACGATGATGAGCGCTGGCAAATGGATACAAATGAACAAGGTCATCGAAAAATGGTTGAAGAAGCCTGTGAATTTGTTATGAAAAAAGGTGGTATTACAACTGGAGAAGTCGATTATTTATTAGGTGGCGATTTAGTGAACCAAATGACGCCTACCAATTTTGCTGCAAGGGAATTAGCTATTCCGTTTATCGGATTATTTTCCGCTTGTGCTACCTCTGTTTCAGCTGTGATTGTAGCTAGCCTTTTAACAGAGCTTGGTGCTGCTAATTATTCAATTGCTGGGGCATCAAGTCAGCACAATGCGATTGAACGTCAATTTCGCTATCCAATCAATTATGGTGCACAGAAACCACAAACGGCACAATGGACTGTCACAGCAGCAGGTTATGCACTGGTTGGTAAACATCGTGAAGATGCTCCTTCTATTGAAGCAGCCACAATTGGTAAGGTCATCGATTATGGCATGGATGATCCATTTCATATGGGTGCTGCCATGGCTCCTGCTGCCTTCCAAACGATTAAGTCTCATTTAGAGGAACGTAAACAAGAAATATATCATTATGATTTAATTTTAACGGGTGATTTAGGACAGCTTGGCTTAAAACTACTTAAAGGAATGCTTGTCGAGAGTGGTATAAAAAATGAGGAGTTAACACTTTTACGCGATGCTGGAGCGGAATTTTACGGTCAAGATGAATCCTTTCAATCGGGGGCAAGTGGAGCAGGCTGTTCAGCGGCTGTTTTTTTTAGTTATGTAATGCAAGAGCTCCGTGCAGGGACATATAAACGAGTGCTCCTTGTGGCGACAGGTGCATTGCTATCTCCACTTTCGTTCCAACAGAAAGAGACCATTCCATGTACGGCACATGCGATAGAAATTACAATGAAATGAGGCAACAGCATGGGTATGACTTTTTTATTTGCATTTATTGTAGGAGGCATTTTCTGCGTGATCGGTCAATTATTAATGGATGTTGGTAAATTAACGCCAGCACATACATTAAGTACGTTAGTCGTTGTTGGTGCAATTCTAGATGGAATGGGCTTGTATGAGCCACTCATCCATTTTGCAGGTGCTGGAGCTACTGTACCTATTACATCATTTGGTAATTCCTTAACACATGGGGCAATGGCTGAAGCGGAAAAACATGGATTAGTAGGCGTATTGACCGGCATGTTTGAAGTCACAAGTTCAGGAATCAGTGCTGCAATTGTTTTTGGCTTTATTGGTGCATTAATTTTTAAACCAAAAGGGAATATTGACTAGACGAATACCCCTCTCTTGTCTGCAACTTTACATATTATAGGTTGTAGAAGGGAGGGGTGCTTTTATGGGATATCAAGGCTGGTGTGCACAACCTTATGGTAATAATGTTGCAGGTGCAAATAGCTGGAACTATTGCGGAGGCAATAACAATAATGGAATGGGCTCAACATTTGTCTTAATTGTTGTCCTATTTATTCTCCTAATTATTGTTGGCGCTACTTTCGTAAGTTAATTAGTCTAGCTATTAAAAAGCTCTAGAGAGTTTTAGATATATAGGCTTTAGCTTTTTTCTGTGAGTATATAAACAACTTACTGAATAAGGTTAGAGCCTCCAACAGTTGTCATTGATGTTTTGTGTACAAAGTTACCGTTTATGAATCATTCGCGACAATAACGTTGAGGTGGAATTGATAGGAGGGGGAACATGCATCGCTCGTTTTTTAATTCGATTGAACAAAAGACAGGCGTATCAATGGATGAAATCTTTGCATTAGCTAATGCAATTCAATATGCTGATTTCACCAATGAAAAACAAGTAAGAAAGATTGTACGTCGTGTAGGTAAGGTGTCTAATAGACAAATTACACAAGAGCTTGAAGATAAAATCGTAAACTCTATTATTCAAGATGGCGCTTCACTAGATTTCGAAAAGCTAGCTAGAATGATGAAATAATGATAAACGTTTGTCTATTTTGGTGTGAGAAAGAGCTCAAAATAGAGAACAGACAAAAGCATAAAAAAAGGTGTTACGACTATGCTTTTAGCATATCGTAACACCTGTTCATTTATATCTCTTTTTCCATTGCTCGATGAGGTATCCCGGCATCCATAAATTCAGGAGATGTTACCGTGTAACCAAGCTTTTCGTAAAAAGGAACAGCGTAGCTTTGAGCATGGAGTTTTAATTTCTTTTGTTGAATGGAAATTGCGAATTTCTCCATTTCTTGCATAATTAAAACGCCAAGTTTTTTGCCCCGCTGACTTTGTAAAATACATACGCGTTCAATTTTTGCAGTATGATCTTCAATGCCACGTAGACGAGCAGCACCAACAGGTTCAATGCCTTCATACATAATAAAATGTGTTGCCGTTGCATCTAAAGCATCACATTCTAAATGAAGCGGAACACCTTGTTCCTCTACAAATACTTTTTTACGCACAGCAAATGCATCAGCATGTTCTTTCTCTGTTTCGACAATCTTAACGTTATACAAAAGTCATTCAGCTCCAGTCAATCGGAATGTTTCATATGTTGTCCATGACCCATCTTCCAATTGGTATAAAAGATGAATACGATCGATACTATCATGTTCATCAACCCCAGTCATGCGGAGTTGCCCAAAAATATCATCATGTTCTGAGTCCGTCATTTTTTGTGCAATCGTGATGTGTGGAACAAAAACATGTTTAGAGTCCCCAAAAGGAATTTGTTCTTCCAGCACACGATGGAATGCTTGTAATTGTTCAGTTGGTTCGATGCGGAAATAAATCGCATTTGTTGTTGGGAAAAACGAACTAATGCGTGATGCATGAATATTTAAAGGTGCGTGTTTAGCAGCAATATCATCTAATTGCTTAACAATAGATTGAATATCGTCTTCTGTTGCATCAAAGCTGTCTTTTAACGTCATATGCGGTGTAATCTTCGCATAATGAGGATCGTAACGTTTACGATACGTGTTTGCTAAATCTTGCAATTTTTTTGATGGAAATGCCACAATTCCGTACTTCATAGTCCATTACCTCCCGAAAATAAACGATTTTTCTATCTAAGTATAACAGAAATTTCAAAATACGTAATTTGAATCGCCTAACATTAATTGAAATTTTCAATTAACGCACGTCTTAAATCAGGTTTCCAATATTTCCATGTATGATTGCCATCAAACTCTTCATAAAATGTAGAGAAGCCTTTACTTAACATTAGATTATGCAACTGTCGATTTGGCGTTAAAAAGTCTTTAACGGTTTTATCCATTGTCACAACTTTATCTTCATTTTTTCCAACGATATGATAAATAGAAATAGCTCCTGGATCTTTAAACTGTTCAACCGCTTTCAGTACATCTTCATCAACATAAGGTGATTGTAAAATAACCTTGCCAAAAATACTTGGATACTTTAATGCAGCCATTAAGGAAGCGGTTGCAGCCATAGAATCACCGATAACTGCACGGCTCATACCCATTTGGTACGTTGCATATTCAGCATCTAAATAGGGAACAAGTTCATGTGCTAAAAAGCGTAAGTAAGCTTCATGTTGCTCACCACTTGGAATATATTTAGTACGGCGATCTTTAATATCTTTGTATGGCACAAATGCAATGATTAAATTCTCGATTTCATAGTCATCGATAAGTTCATCGGCTAGTTTTGTAATACCTCCAAGTTGGAAATAATCTTTACCATCCGAAGCGATGAGAATATTATATTTGTATAGTGGAGAATAATTAGCAGGGACATAAATATATAGCTGTAATTCCTCCTGCAATGCTTCACTATAGAACTTTAAATCTTGTACAGTTCCCTTATCCAATGATGACACTCCTTCATGTGTTTGTGACAAAATTGTACCATATTACGAAAGTAAAGGTATAATAGGTTGGGCTAGCGTTATGTTAGCAAAAAAACTGAAATGAGGGTTAGTTATGCATGATAAAAGTATTCGCGTACAGTCAGAAGAAGTGGCGAAAGCAGCCCAAGCTGCACTAATTCGCCGTGGCGTAGAGTTAGAAGACATTGCTGAGATTGTTTATGAAATGCAAAAATCCTACAATGTAGGCTTAACATTAGAGCATTGTATTCATTCGGTTGAACGTGTATTACGTAAACGAGAAGTCCAACATGCAGTATTAGTTGGAATAGAGTTGGATGAATTAGCTGAAAAAGGGCTATTATCGACACCTCTACAACAAATTATCGAATCCGATGAAGGTTTATTCGGAGTAGATGAAACAATTGCATTGGGGTCTGTGTTTACATATGGAAGTATTGCTGTAACAACATTTGGACATTTAGATAAACAAAAAATCGGTATTATAAAAAAACTCGACACAGAACCTGGACATCATGTTAATACATTTTTAGATGATTTAGTTGCTAGTATTGCAGCTTCGGCAGCATCACGTATTGCTCACCGCATGCGTGATTTAGAAGAAGAAGGCGAAACATTTGCTGATATTGAGCCAGAAGAGCTCGGTCCCAAGCCAAAACCACATAATGAAATTTAATAGCGTATTATCATAAATGCCTTCAATTGAGGGAATTAGAAAGTCGACAAACTCGTATTTTTCAAGTTTGTCGACTCTTTATTTTGTAACGGGCGATCTGAAATTTTTTGTACAAATAGGAAATATTTTAAGCATACTTAAAAGTTTCAGAAGAAAACTAATCAAATCCATTGTGATATTAGTCGACTTTATTGATAATAGAATTAAATAAAGTATTGTATGAAGTAAGAAGAGAGGTACTGAAAATGAGTGATAAAGATATTAAAACGTTAATCACTAGCGGAACAATTATTTTTGCCGTTGTATTGTATTTAATATTTAGATAAATTATCAGATCTTCAGTTTATAAATATAGCTGGAGATTTTTGATTTTGGCGATATGCGTAAGGAATTAAAAAGGTGATCATTATTATGTATCATTTTTTATTTTTGTCCGGACGATCCTAAATAGTAATGGATATTGTTCTAGATTTAACTTTAAGGAAGTAGGATATGAATTTGAAAAAATTATTTTTAGCTTTATTCTTTTCAACATTGCTTATTAGTGGATGTACAGAAGAGGCTAGCACCGGCAATGGTAAGACTGAAGATATACAAGGGATTGTAGCTTCAACAAAGGAATCTGCTGAAAAGCATGATGTGAGTAAATTTGAAGAATATGAACTACAGGAAATAATTGACGGGGACACAATCAGAATAAAATATAATGGTAGTTCCGAAAAAATACGGTTTCTTCTTGTAGATACGCCTGAAACGAATCACAAAACATTAGGGGTGCAACCATTTGGGCCAGAAGCGAAAGAATTTACAAAACAGTTACTAGCTGGACAAGATACGGTTTATTTAGAATTCGACGTTTCCTATCGGGATAAATACAAAAGATTATTAGCTTATGTTTATACGAAAGATGGTATTAGTGTACAAGAGCAATTATTGAAAAATGGGTTAGCACGCGTGGCCTATATTTATGAGCCAAATACGAAACATGTAGATTGGTTTAAGTCCATTCAAAAAACTGCGCAACAATCTGCCATTGGTATTTGGTCAGTTGAAGACTACGTAACAAATCGTGGTTACGATAAAGAGGCTTATAATAATGCTGTGAAAGAAGAAAACCCAGAAAATCCATCTAAAGCAAGTAAAGATGAGTCGAATAATATTAGCAGTAAAGACAATTGTACTATTAAAGGAAATGTTAATTCAAAAGGTAACAAAATTTATCATATGCCTGGACAACGTGATTATGACAATACTGTAGCAGAAGAAATGTTCTGTACGAAAGAAGATGCAGAAGCAGCGGGTTTTATTCCTGCTACGCAATAATGTCATATGGAAAAGTTAAATTGACTTAGAGGGCGCCATCAGGAAAATACGGATTTACAACGATCAGTCATTTTCCTGATGAATCCCCTTGTATTAGCAATTTTGTGCGCTTCAAGAATCGAATGAGAAACCACTTTCTCCGAAAAATGCTTAGTCAAATATTGTCCTTCTAATAATGATTTCCGCCAAACATAAATTGAGAATCCAACAAAGCCACACAGCAATGGTGTATGACGTAACGTAGGAAAGGTTTACACCATGATGAATGATTGTGACACTAATATAAATGGTCAAGTTCGCTAAAGAAAGGAACAAACTTCGAACCATCCAATGCTTGTGGGGAATGATTTGTTTCTTTTTAATAGATACGTACCCTTTAAGTGTTGTCCAAATCCATAAAGTGTTTAAAATGAGAAACCCAATTGTACTGAGCCAACCCCCTGTTGCAAAGAAAGACACATAGAATCCAGGAATATAGTTCAAAATAATTGATAAAACATAAATACGTCCATTCCACCGGTGAAAGTGCAATGATTTCGAGTGAACGCATTGAATCAAACCTAATGGTCCTGTTATCAATGCTACTACAGCGAGAAGAATGTGAATACGAATCATCACAAACCATAATGATTGGTTCATGAGGTATTGCTCTTTATTGGAAAGAAACCGTTGAAATAACGGGTCAATGATGAAATTTTTTGAAAGCGTATGTAGAACCCACATTATAGTGATGATTATAATAACAATTTTTGTCCCCTTTTTTACTCGGTTCATTTTTTCCATCCTTTTTGAAGGTTATAGTAGGCATATATAGTATATTTAAAACCTTTTTATTTCGAGCAAGCGCTACCCTTCCGTATTAAATGAAGATTGAAAGAGTAGCATTTTTCTTTCTTATGACAATCATGTATTCCTAATCTTATGGACAATCTAATGCTTTATTCACTAATCCTTAAAAGGAGCATTCATCACCCAATCTACAAATCCCATACGAAGCATAGAAGAACTCAAATTATTTGGCTGTTGCTGTGCATTTTTTAAATTGGCATCATATTTAATTAGTTCAATTATAGATTTTTTAAAACCTAATCGAGGATAAGCCTCAATTATAAAATTAAATGTTTCCTCTGGAATATCTTCTATACGTAAACCAACTACATCCATCCCTGCTCCCAAATGAACTAAGGCAATCTCAGGTTGTTTTTCTTCAGCAATTTCTGAGGTGTGAAGAATAATAGCTTCACGTACCACATCAATTTTATTTTGCGGTAAGCCATGAGAATGAAGGAAACTTTCTGCATAATCTGCACCCTCATATTCAAATGAATGTTTACAACAAACGTGATCTGTAAGACCCACATCATGTAAGACAGAAGCAAGATAAAATAACTCCTGATCATATTTAAATCCATATTTTTTCCCTAATGCATCACCAAAAGCATATGTCCGTAAACAATGATTATAAAGAAATGCTGGAGAAATCTCGTAAATTAATTGGGTAGCATCCTTTGCCACCTTACTATCTGGAATAATAATGTTCTGCATAATTTCCTCCTACGTATTGCTTATTTTTCAATAAATTTATACCACCATAGCCTAATAAAAATTTTACGTGCTAACCAAAGTGCTCATTTTCACACCCTATCCTTTTAGAAATGCTATTCTTATATCAGAAAAGACCGTTCGGTCTCTTTTAATATAACTTTCTATATGTTAATGTACAACTAATAGATGTTACAATTTTTCGACAATAATAAATGGAGGATATTATGCAAAAAGGCGAACATACACGGAGACACATTATTTTAAAATCGGCAGTATTGTTTAATCAAAAAGGCTATGCTGGCTGTTCAATGAATGACATTATGGAGGCTACAGGGCTAAAAAAGGGTGGTATTTACCGCCATTTTAAAAATAAAGATGAGATTGCATTAGAAGCATTTGAATACGCCATCGATACTGTGCATCAACATTTTTCAGAGGCGATACACAATGCTAATACAACATTAGAAAAAGTGGGTGCTTTTTTTAATGTATACGAAGATGTAATTAATAATCCCCCAATACAAGGGGGCTGTCCTTTGCTGAATACTGCTGTAGACAGTGATGATACGAATCCATTATTAAGAGAAAAAGCACTTGGCGTTTTCAAGATATTTCTCCATATGATTGAAGGGATTATTGAAGAAGGGATTAAACAAGGAGAGCTAAAACCAGATATTGATACAAAGGCGGTAGCTTCTTTTATTGTTGCCACGCTCGAGGGAAGTATTATGGCTAGCAAACTCGAAAAAGACAATAAGCACATTACGTATAGTCAGCAACAATTGCTGCGTTATTTGTCAATGCTACAAATCTAGCTTGTTTTTTGAGAAACAGTACCCGAAAGTGCAAGGTAATTTAGAGACGTAAAATAATGCTATGAAAGAAAAAAATCTGCCTAAAGCAACAATACAATAGCAGAAGAAATGTTCTGTTCTGCATAAGAGCGGAAGCAGCCCTGTCATATATCGGTTTAAAAATATAGTTCTACAAAGTACCTATTTTGACGTGAAAATTCAAAATAGGTATTTTTAAATTAATCTATATGTTGTGGTAGTGGCTGTTGGATCAATTTTACACATGAAATAATTATACTAATATAATTATAGAGATAGCGAAATTGAAACCAAAGAATTACGAATAGTTGTATAGTATATCCAATAATATGGATAAAATGTGATAGGAAAATTAAGTTCTAGATTTAAAAATAATTTAGGTTATACTATTTTTAACAAAGTAAATTGTTACTGGAGTGATAATAAATGGAAAACGTAAAATATCAACAGATGGTTTATAAAAATATGGATGAGAAATTTAAAAGCTGGAGTGAACTAAAGTATATTTCAGAGAAAGAAATCTATCATTTCTTGCATAGTTTAAAAGGGACGGCAGGTTCAATAGGGTTAGAAGAACTATCAATTACAGCTAGTGAAAAATTAGAACCTTTAACAGAAGTTAGCGAAAAAAAATGGAGTAAAGCTGAATGGACAAGTTATCTTTCTTCTTTAATTGAAGGCATTAGTTTCTATCAAACTAATATGACTGTTCAAACTGAAAGTAAACCGCTCCTTGCCTCCCCAGAGAATGTATTGAATCAAGAGTTTATTTTAGTTATTGATGACGATATTGTATTTATTAATTATCTTAAGAATGTATTAGAGAAAAAAGGTTATTCTGTCGTTATTGCTTATAACGGTAAACGTGGAATGGAGTTAATTTATGAATTAAAGCCAGCTATTGTCTTTTTAGATATCATGCTTCCGGATACAAATGGTTTTTCTATATTACAAAATATAAAAAAAATTAAAAAAGATCGTATGTTTGTAACTGTGATGAGCGCAAATGATTGTAAGGAAAATCGGGTGCGTGCTTATGATATGGGGGCATTAGATTTTATGCCTAAACCGATTGATGAAGAAATACTAGTATCCTATGTAACCAATCGTTTAGCTTATAAGAAGGAATTAGAGCACTCTATTATTATTGATGAATTAACACAAGTGTATAATCGTAAATTTTTAGAAAATCAGTTTGAAAAATTAATTCAACAATTTAATCGAAATCAAACTCCTTTTTCGGTTGCAATTTTAGATTTAGATTATTTTAAAAAAGTAAATGATACATATGGCCATCTAGTAGGCGATGAAGTTTTAAAAGGTTTTGCAGCATTAGTAATGAATTTAAAACGAGATACTGATATTTTCTGCCGTTATGGTGGTGAGGAGTTTGTAATGTTAATGCCTCAAACTTCTATACAAGATTCTTACGTATTAATAGAAAGACTCCGTAAATCGATGGAAAAAAAATATTTCACAGCAAACGGCGTTAAATTCAATGTAACCTTTTCAGCAGGATTGGTTGATGTTTCTGCAACTAACCTACATCCTAAAAAAATGTTAGAAGAGGCAGATCAAGCACTTTATAACGCGAAACAATCTGGAAGAAACCAGACAATGATATATGATAGTGTTGCAGAAGTTGTGAAAAAGAAAGTTAAAATAAAAATTATTATCATTGATGATGTTTTTATTATTCGTAATTTAATTGTAAATTATTTTAATAATTGGGGGCCAAACGAAAACTATGACATTGACGTTTTGGAGTTTAGTGATGGTGTTAGTTTCTTAAAATCTAATTGGTATAACTCAAATAGTAAATATATTATCTTGTTAGATGGTATGATGCCTAAAATGGATGGTATTGAAGTGCTAAAAACTATTAGAAAAAAATATTCATCCAATGACGTCATTGTGTCTATGTTAACAGGTAGAAAGGGTGAAGAGTACGTAGTAGATGCTCTAGAAAATGGGGCGGATGATTACATTGTCAAACCATTTAATATTACAGATGTATCGAATCGAATTCTCCGTTTAATCAATCGCTTATTTTAATAATAGATACTGAAAAGAGTGAGAGTATGAAAAGAATTTTAGTAGTCGATGATGAAGAAATTTTAAGAATGCTTATTTGTGATACATTGGAAGATACAGGGTATGATATGGACGAAGCAGAAGATGGTATAGAAGCTTTAAAAAAAATCAGTCAACAAACTTATGATTTAATAATATTAGATTACATGATGCCTAATTTATCAGGCATAGAAGTCATTGAAGAGCTACCTATGGAAGTTACACAAAAAACACCTATTCTTATGCTTACTGCCAAGGCACAAGAGTCAGACCGTCAAATAGCATTGGAGAAAGGTGCTAATTATTTTATGTCTAAGCCTTTTAGCCCGATTGAATTATTGGGTTTAGTTGAGGATATATTGAATGCATAAAAACTTTCCCTTATTAGAAAAGAATATTCGCAACCAATTCCTTAAGATGTTGATTAGTCTAACAATCATTTTTATCGTAATTGTGATTATTTTTATTCTATACATTAAGTCAACTAACCAGAGTCTAAAAGAAGAGAGAGAATCTGTTAGTGGAAAAGCGCAAATTGTTGATGGATTATCAGAAGCATTTAATGGAATTATTTTTAGAGCAAGAGGCTATTATGCTTTTCAAGATAAACATGAACTAGAGTTACTTCATGAAAATCTTGCTGAATTTGAAAAATATTTAAATCAGTTTGCTGAACTTCAACTTACTGATGAAGAAAAGGCATTATATAATGATTTAGTCGAATTTAATAAAAACTATAAATCTGTCATTCTCCCTCAAGCATTAAGTTATGTAGATGCTAATGATTATGAGGCATTAAGAAAACTATCAAGTAGCGGGACAAATGATCTGGTAAATAATTTTGTAAACTATACAAAAATGTACGAAAAAAAAACTGAAGTGGATTTAAATGAATTATTCTCACGAACTATTGAGAAAGCACAGCAGTTTACTTTAATATCCTTGCTGCTAGGCGCGCTTATTTTACTATTTGTGGCTATCATTATGCGCAGAGTGTTATTTAATGTGATTAAACCAATTGAACAATTAACAACAGCTACAAATGAAATAGCTTCTGGACGATTTATAGAACTTGGCGGTCTTGTTCAAAAAGAAGATGAACTAGGCATATTAGCAAACTCATTTTATAAAATGACACTTTCTATACAGGAAAAAGAGGAAGTTTTAACAACACAAAATGAGGAACTATTAGCACAGCAAGATGAATTACAAGGAAATCAACTTCAATTACAACAGTCATTAGATCATTTACAAAAATATAATCAACTGAATCATGTTTTAACGTTCACGTTGGATAAAAAACAACTATTAAAAAATCTACATGACTATTTGAACGATATTTATATGTTCGACACGAGTGTTCTCTATTTGTTAGAAGGAAATATATATGTGTCCAAAGGATTGACGGAACAAACAACGGAACAGCTTGTAGGAAATTTGAATAGGGATAAGCAAGTGCGGTTAGAAGAAGAAAAATTCTTTATTATTACACGCGAAATTGCCCCAAACAATCAGGATATTGCACAAGATTACTACCATTGCTATGACCTCTATTCATCTATTTTAAATTCAGATGGACACCTAGTAGCTATTTTAATGGCAACTCGAGAAGGAAACCATTTTACAAAGCAAGAGATAGATGAGTTGAATGGCTTAATGAACCGTGTATCAATTGCTTTTGAACGTATATTTATGTATGAAGAAGTCGAACGTTCCCGACAGCTTAATCAAAATATCATTGACACTGTAAACGAAGGAATTCAACTCGTCTCAATTACAGGAGATGTATTATTAATTAACAAAGCTTTATCACGAATAATTCGTTTTGAAAATATAATAAATAAGGATAATGTTTCACTAAATATTTGGTTGGAGCATTTTCAAAACCTATGTGATCAACCAGAAGAGTTGCTTACTTTTTTTAACGAGGCAATCATAGAAGATTTTTTAGATACGAGAACTTTCCGTTACTCCATTTCACATAATACGCCTATATTTGTTGAAGTATATGCAACAAGTGTGTATGAAGGCGGAGTAAAAATGGGAACTATGTTTGTTCATCGGGATATTACAAGAGAATATGAAATAGATCAAATGAAGTCTGAATTAGTAAGCACGGTTAGTCACGAATTACGTACGCCATTGTCTAGCGTTCTAGGGTTTACAGAGCTTTTATTAACAAAAGAAGTAAAACCTGAGCGACAAAAGAGATACATCGAAACTATACATAAGGAAGCGGTTCGTTTAACTAACCTTATTAACGATTTCTTAGATTTACAGAGAATGGAATCAGGTAGACAACAATATAATATGCAACAATTATCAATAGACGAATTATCAATTGAAATTGTTAATCGTTTCCGTCATGAACAAAAACACCATGTCCATTTAATTGATAAAGCAAAACAAGTAAATGTAAATGGTGATCAAGAAAGACTAATTCAGGTGTTTATTAACCTCATTGGGAATGCTATTAAATTTTCACCTTCTGGTGGAGATGTAATGATTACGCTAGAAAATAGAAATAATATGGTACAAGTTAGTATAGAAGATCAAGGAATCGGTATTCCTAAACATGAAATCTCAAAACTGTTCCAAAAATTTAAGCGCATTGATAATACCACAAGACGGAAAATTGGTGGTACTGGATTAGGATTATCTATTAGTAGAGAAATAATTAAGAAACATGGTGGGGATATTTGGATAGAATCCGAAGAAGGAAAAGGTACAACAGTTTCCTTTAATTTACCACTTATACAAAGGCAATTTGAATCTAATTTAGAAGATAATGAGTTTAATAATCAAACAGGATTAAATGTTTTGATTATAGAGGATGACTTAAGCCTTGCTTTACTTTTATCAGAAGAACTTAAAAGTAGAGGATTTACTGTTATTTATCACGATAATCCTAAAAGAGCTTATGAAGAAGCGCTTCAGACACCACTTGTTGGAATCGTTATTGATTTAATGCTTGGAGATGAAAAAAACGGTTGGGACTTAATAAGACAATTAAGAGATACCGAAGAAACTTGTAATATACCAATCCTAATTTCATCTGCGCTAGATGAATCAAAAGAAGATGTGGCAAGATATAAAATAGAAAAGTATTTAACTAAACCGTATCCTCCAGAAGAACTGACTAAAGCACTTTTATCAATCTTATCTAAAGCAAGTATAGATAAGGGGAAAATGTAACAAATCGTGGTACTGATAAAGAAGCGTATAATAATGCTACGAAAGAAAAAATTCGCCGAAAGCATCAATACAGTAGCAAAAGAAATGTGCTATAGCCAGCTAATAATTCATTGAATGGATTTAGTATTTAACAGTAAACTCCCCCGTCAAAGTAGACATGAGTCTAACCTTTTACGGGGGAGTTTCATTTATAAAGACTGGACTGTAATATGGATGTTAAGAGATAATTCTTCCTTTACTAAAGGGGATACATAAAGGGGTACCATAAATAGGGTCGTTTGTCATTTGACAATCTAAATCGAATACATGTTTTACTAATGAAGTTGTCATAATTTCTTCAGGTCTACCTTCTTGAAAGACGCCCCGATCTCGAACGGTAATAATATGATCCGCATACCGGCAGGCTAAGTTAATATCATGTAGAACCATAATAATCGTTCGGTTTTGCTGATGATTTAATTCAAATAATAAATCTAAAACTTCTATTTGATGTGTAAGATCTAAATAAGTAGTTGGTTCATCCAAAAGAATAATATCTGTATCCTGTGCAAGTGTCATGGCAATCCAAGCACGCTGCCGTTGACCACCTGAAAGTTCATCAACCGGTTTATCTTGTAAATGTTCAATGCCTGTTGCATTTAAGGCGTTGGATACGACTTCCTCATCTTTTTCTGTCCATTGTTTTCGCCAGCTTTGATGAGGATAACGCCCTTGTTTGACAAGCTGTAAGACTGTTAACCCTTCAGGTGCTACAGGTGACTGCGGAAGAATCGAAAGTTTTTTGGCAACTTGTTTTGTGGATAATTTAAAAAGATCTTGTCCATCTAATAATACAGAGCCTTGCTTTGGTTTTAACAATCGAGCAATGGAGCGTAAAAGTGTAGATTTTCCGCAACCATTGGCCCCAATTAGTACGGTGATTTCATTCATAGGAATAGATAAAGTTAGATTTTCAATGATAGTAGCATCACCATAATTTAGTGTAAGTGATTTCGTTTCTAAAGTTTCCGTCATGCAGTTTGACTCCTTTATTTTTTAGTGTTTCTCAATAATAAATAGATAAAATAAGGAGCACCAATGGCAGCTGTAAAGACGCCCGCTGGCACTTCTAAAGGACTAAATGCAGTTCGTCCAATAATATCTGCAACCATTACTAATAAAGCACCGATGAAAGCAGATGTTGGAATCAATACACCAAATGATGGACCTACAATACGTCTGGCAATATGGGGGGCCATTAAGCCGACAAAGCCTATAGCTCCTGCAAATGCGATAGCACTAGCTACCAGACTCGAGCTCAAGAGTAATAAAAATAGACGTGTTTTTTGAATCGTTTGACCTAAGCTTGCTGCTGTATCATCACCCAGTTCTTGCACATTTAACTGTCGAGTAATAAAAACTGTAATAAATAGAAGTAAAATAATTAAAGGTACTATTATTTGTACTTGGTTCCAATCTGCGCTTTTGACACTTCCGGTAATCCACTTATTGGCTTCACTAGCTTGATAAATAGGACCGATAATCATCAACATCGTCGTAATGGCCTGCATAAAGGCCGAGACAGCAATCCCAATTAGTACAAGTCGGTTTGGTGTTACCCCATCTTTCCAAGCAAATATGTAAACAATTAATGCCACAACCGTTGCGCCGATAAACCCTGCTAGTGGTAGCCATTCAATACTAACTGTTAATGAATGATTTGAATCACTAAATAAGGCTAAAAAACCTACGACTGCAGCTCCACCACCAGCAGAAATACCGATAATATCAGGTGAAGCAAGTGGGTTTTTAATAATCCCTTGTAAAATAGCACCTGCCACTGCTAACGCTATACCTGCAAACGCCGCAATAAAAATTCTTGGTAGTCGGAAGTCAATTATAATTAACTGATCGAATTCAGAACCTTGACCTATTATGGCTTGTATTACCTTTAACGGATTGATAAAAGAATCCCCAAATGAAGCACTAAAGAAAAAAGTAAACAATGCTATAAGGCTAATAATGGTTAGTTTTTTAGAAGCACTTACATCTAGTAAAAAGGATATTTTATTTTGTAGTAAACGTACTGTTTTTAACTGTTTCATTTTTTTCCACCTTTTCGCGCAAGGTAAATAAAGAACGGTGTGCCAATCATCGCGGTCATTACCCCAACTGGCACTTCCTGAGGCATAATAATATAGCGTGCTGACACATCGGCTAACAGTAAAAGAATTCCGCCTAGTATAGCAGCCATCGGAATAAGCCAACGGTGATCTGTACCAACAAATTTGCGCGCAAAATGGGGTACTACAATACCAATAAATCCTATTGGACCAGCTATTGCAACTGAACTCCCTGCTAATAAAATAACAATAATACCGACCGTTAATTTCATCAGTCCAAGTGGCAATCCAAGACCTCTCGCTATGTCATCCCCAAGAGCAAGAATATTCATTTTCGAAGAGATAAACAATGCGGCAAGCCATCCAATCACTAAATATGGTAGAACAGATAATAAAATTTCTAATTTTCTCCCTTGTACAGACCCAGCTAACCAAAACAATACTTGCTCTAGTTCTGCTTCATTTGTTGCGAGTAAACCTTGTGTAAAGGAAGCAAAAAGAGCACTGATTGCGGCACCAGCTAAAGTTATTTTTACTGGCGTTACAGCATCTCGACCAGATGAACTAATGCCATAAACAGCTAGAGCAGCTAGTGTTGCACCTAAGAAGGCAATCCATGCGAATGATTGTAAACTTGAAGTGTGGAAAAAAATCATGGCAAATACAACTGCAAAACCAGCGCCTGTATTAATACCTAAAATTCCTGGTGATGCTAATGGATTTTTCGTTAATGTCTGCATAAGCACGCCTGTAATAGCTAAAGAAGCCCCTACACATGTAGCAATTAAAGCTCTAGGAATGCGAACATTTTGAATAATAATATGCTCGTTCGAATGATTAAAATTGGTAAAGGATTCAATGGTTATTTGAATGGAAGTATCTGCATAGCCATATACAATACTTATCCCCATACAAATGACTAAGAGTAGCGTTCCTATTATTAACGCCACAGATTTTGAAAAATTGTTATTGAAAATCATAAATTTATACTCTTTCTTTTCTGTAGAATGTACGTGCATTTTAGTAAAAACATATTGACAGTAATAAAATCTTACCATATGATTGATTTCGTTCTGTTAAATAAAAATGATTATCATTATCATTACCAACAAACATTCTATCACATACAATGGGGGAAAAGAAGATGCAAAAAGCATTTTATAAGTTACTAGTTTTGCTAGCTGTAATGGCTATTTTTGTTCTTGCGGCTTGTGGCAATTCGAAGGACAATGAGAAAGAAGAAAGTGTAAAAGAAAGCAATTCATACAGTGTGGACCATGCAATGGGGACGACAGAGGTAAAAGATACACCAAAACGTATTGTTGTACTAACAAATGAAGGAACAGAAGCTTTATTAGCTTTAGGAATTAAACCAGTAGGGGCAGTTCAGTCTTGGTCGGGTGATCCATGGTATGACCATATTAAGGATCAAATGGGAGGTGTAGAAGTAGTTGGTGTCGAACATGAAATTAACATTGAAAAAATTGCTTCTTTAAAACCTGATTTAATTATTGGGAATAAATTAAGACAAGAAAAAGATTATGCGAAACTAAGCAAAATTGCTCCAACCATTTTTTCAGAAACATTACGTGGTGATTGGCAAGAGAACTTTAAATTATATGCAAAAGCAGTAAACCAAGAAGCAAAAGGTGAAGAAGTACTAACTGCTTACGAAGATAAATTACAAGCACTTAAAGAAAAATTAGGTGAACAAACGAATAAAGAAATTTCATTCGTACGTTTTATGGCAGATAAATCTCGCATTTATTATACGGATTCTTTTTCCGGCGTAATTTTCGATGCTTTAGGATTTAAACGAGTGCCAGCGCAAACAGACTTATTTAAAGATAATGCAAAATTAGGGAAATTGGCGATTGATGTAGGTAAGGAAGCAATTCCTCAAATGGATGGTGATGTTATTTTCTACTTTACTTATATGCCAACTGGTGATGATGCAGCATTAGCAACAGAACAAGAATGGACACAAGACCCACTATGGAAAAACTTAACGGCTGTCCAAAGCGGCAATGTTCACAAAGTGGATGATGTTATTTGGAATACAGCTGGAGGGATATTAGCTGCCAATATGATGTTGGATCAAGTGGAAGGCTTTTTTGTGAAATAACTAAACGAATGATTAAGAAGCGCGATACAAGCAATGATTGTATCGCGCTTTTGTTTTATTATCGCGGGTATCTTCGCTCAAATCGCGGGTAAAGTTGAATAAATCGCGGGTAAGCCATGTTATATCGCGGGTAAAGCTGTACCAATCGCGGATAAAACCCCAGCACTTCATTAATTAAATTGCATTTTCCGATAAACGCCCAATTGAACATAAAATTTTCCTTCTCATATGATGAGAAAATGGAGAATCGTTTAAAGGGGGGAAATCATGCATTGGATCACCATTATTTTTATTGGTATAGCAGCCAATCTAGATAATTTGGGGATTGGTTTGGCCTATGGTGTTAAGCGAGTGAAGATTCCCATCTTATCGAATGCAGTAATTGCTGTTATGTCAATGATTGTCACTTTTGTGGCAGTAACGGCTGGTAGTACAGTAATAGAATATATTTCGCCCCATACAGCCAATCTTTTAGGGAGCCTTCTGTTGTGTATAATTGGAATATTTACACTTTTCTCTAATCGTTTTTCCAAGCATAGCATTGCAAAAAATCCTGAAGTATTTGACGAAGATAAAAATCATATTATTTCAATGAGAGAGGCAATGACACTTGGATTTGTGTTATCGGCAAACTGTTTAGCAGGCGGAATTGCTATTGGCGCTAATGGTATATCCGCGATTTGGACGGTCATCTCGATAGGCACATTTTCTTTTATCACAGTAGGTATAGGAAGTCATTTTGGTGTCCTACTAAGTAAAACATTTATAGGAAAGTACTCTACAGCGATATCAGGATGGTTGTTAATTATCATTGGAGTTTTTGAAATTTTTGCTAAATAATGAAAATGAAAGGATATTACTGTTTATTACAGTAGTATTCTTTTTTTAAAAGGAAATTTTGACATATTAAAGACGTTTTGTGATTGTTAGTTGACATACCTTGGTAGCAAAGATTAT
Organism: Lysinibacillus sp. FSL K6-3209; assembly: GCF_037976175.1. NCBI lineage: Bacteria > Bacillati > Bacillota > Bacilli > Caryophanales > Bacillaceae > Lysinibacillus > Lysinibacillus sp. FSL K6-3209. Next base: position 805,273 of record NZ_CP150264.1, read on the forward strand.
CCTTTGGTTAGATAGTGTAATTGAGAATTATTTTCGTTTACATTTTCATAATATTGATTTCATGGAAATATTGAGAATATTATTCACATCAATTATAATGATTAATGGAAAATGGATAAAAATTTTCCATAATAATTAGAGGAGGCGTGCAACACATGAAGAAAATAATGATGTTGGTCATGCTAGTTAGTATGGTGATTTTTAATTTAGCATTACCACATGCATCTGCTCAACTTGCTGATGGTACTTATTCTGTTAAATATCAGGTCAATAAACCAGAAAGTAACTCTGCATCAATAGCAAACGATTATTTCGTAAAGCCTGCAACGGTGACAGTAAAAGGTGGCACAGCTACTGTACAACTTACATTGAAAAATAGTGCTTGGATTACGAAATTTCAACCACCAGGAGGAGCTTCGGTTGTTAGCGAAGATAAGGCAGCTGATACACGTGTTGTACAATTCACAGTGAAAGATTTATCAAAGCCAGTTGTAACATCTATGAAAATTGATATCGATGATATTAATTATCACCATGAATATAGCGTTTCCCTAGTATTTGATGCACCTGCAACAGGAAGTTCAGCAGCTACAGCAGCAACAAATGATACGAAAACGCCAACAACATCTGGAAGTCAAGTGCCTAATCCACAAACAAGCGATGCGACGCCCTATTTATTACTTGTTGCATTTGCAGGATCAGCATTTTTACTTTATAGAACAAAAAACAAAACAAAAATGGAGGGTCATTAATGACTAAAAAACGTCAATCTCGCGCAACAAAAATCGTACTTGCCTCATTATTAGCAGCATCACTTTCAGTACCATCATTTGCATCAGCAAAGGTAGCTGACACAACAACAATAGTTACTACAGATGTGAAAGTGGAAGAAAAAACAGAAACAGCTGAAGGAACAGCTGTAAAGTTCCAAACATTTAAACCAGGTACAGATGAAGCTGGATACATGGATAAATACTTTACAGGTACAGGCTTACTTATCGAAAAAGATGGTACATACACAGTGAAACTAACAGTTCCAGCTCAATTTGCTACAACAATCACTGGTTTCCAAGTAAAACAAGGCGATAAATATGTTGATGCAACATTTGAAAAGCAACAAGATGGTTCAAGCATCGTGTCATTCCCAGTAGATCCAAAAGTAAAAACTGCAGCAAAAGTACACGTAGTTGTTCCAGCTCCAGCTAACATGGATAAATGGTATGAATTCGATTTCCAACCAGTAACAGCAGAAGAAGTAAAGCCAGTTGATGAAGTAAAAGAAGAGCAACCTGTAAAAGAAGAAACAACAACAGTTACAGATGAAAATGAAGACGTAAATGTTTATGAAGGTACTGTAACAGTTTATAAAAATGGCACTAAAGAAGAATCTATTATGAAAGACTATATTAGTCCAACTGTAGCAGTTGGTGATGCAGATGGCACATATGTAGTCGGCATGCATTTCCCTAAAGGTCAGTATGTTCAATCATTTAAAGTAGATGGTAAGGACGCTGTATTAGCAGAGGAAGATAAAGAAACAAATGAACGTATTTATACTTTCGAAGTAAAAGATTTAAAAGCACTTACAAACGCTGAAATTCATATTATCGTAGATGAGCCTAAAGCAGGCGTAAAATATGATTCTGTTCATACTGTACAATTTAGCTTTGATGTAGATTTAAGTAAACCAGTTACAGATACTGAAGAAACAACAATTGAAAATCCATTTAAAGATATCGATGATAACGAAAATAAAGAAGCAATCCTTAACTTACTAGCTTATGAGATTATCATGCCACAAGATAAATTCAATCCAAATAACAATTTAACACGTGCACAATTTGCATTAATGATTGCACGTACTTTAGAATTAGAAGCTACTGAAGTTGCTGGCTTCCAAGATATTAAAGGAATTGAAGCGGAACAAGCGATTAACGCGCTAGCTGAATATGGTATTGTTGAAGCTCGCGATAAATTCAATCCAAATGGCATTTTAACTCGTCAACAAGGTGCGCTAATGATTTACCGTGCTATCCAAGCAGTAACAGAAGGCGACTTAAATGTTGAAATTTCATTACCATATGCGGATCAAGCGACAATTGCAAATGATGAAGCGAAAGAAGCATTCTCATTACTTTACAAAGAAGGCATTATGACTGGATCTGTTGCGAAAGATGGTAAAACATACATCAATGCAAACAAACCATTAACACGTGGTCAAATGGCAAAAATTTTAAATAACTCTTTAGAATTCTTCTACGAATTTGAAGAATAATAAGGTTTAACAATAGCAACTTCCTTTCTCACATAAATGAGGAAGGAAGTTACTGTTGCTTTTAGAGAAATAGGGGGAATTTTCATGAAAACATGCAAAAGAAAAGTCATCGTATTACTAGCACTTAGTGCAATGTTTTTCTTATTTGCCCCTCATTTTAATTGGCTGTATGTGCAAGCTGAAGAAAATAGTTCACTAGGAAATGGAAGCTATCAAGTTGAACTAAGTTTTTCAACTCACGATGGAATAGAACAAAACCGATTTTTTAATGAAGAAGCGACACTGGACATGAATAATGGTCAATATACATTGTCTTTGACAATCAATCATCCATATACTTTACAAGATATACATATTGAACAACCTGAAAAATCGCTTTCTACTATTTTAACGTGGACTGAAAATTTAGTTCAGTTTGATGTGAAAGACTTAAAAGAACCAATTCGAATAAAGGGTTTAGTGGCTTCTGAATTAGAAAAGGAAAGTCGTCCGTTTGCACAAGCGTTTCAGATAAGAGTGAAAGCGCCAAGTGAAGAGATTGAACAGAATACTGAAATCGTAGAAAGTGCGCCTGAAAATGAATGGTCAATCGACTACATATTGTATGTCGATGGAAAAAAAGAACCATCGATTATGAATACGTATGTCAATCCAGTGGCTAAAATAGTAGAAAAAAACGGCAGCTATTATGCTCAAATGACGATTTTAAAATCATCGTGGGTAACGAGCTTAACCGTTGAACAACAAGGTGAGCAAGTAGCACCAACACTTGTCTCTATAAATGACAATGAGCGAATTGTCGAATTTGCAGTAGTTGATTTCCAACGCCCACTTCGGATGTGGGTACAAGTAGATATTCCAGAGATAGCATATCATCATCAATATTTTGTTGATTTACAATTTGATGAACAACAAGTGGCTCAAATTGTCGGGAAGCCTATAGAAGCAGTACCTCCTAAGCAAAACGCGATGGTGAAGTCTCCTGCTATTGCTACTGAAAAATTAGAGAAACCTTTAAAGAAGGATGCAGTTGAACCTACAACTAAGCCCAACTTGCTATCACTTCCCCCAGTTCAGCCAACTGACACAGCAATGGCAGAAGAACAGTTAGCTTTTGATCGAACACTTGATGAAAATGAGGAGGAAGCAGTTGAAGAACCTGCTGGAATTGAACAGGAACAGCAAGCAAAAACTGAGCAAGCAAAGAACAAAATGGCAGTGAATCAGCAACATGCGCAGCTAGATAAAGTAAAAATTGTATTGCTTGTGCTTATTTGTGTTTTATCGGGTTGGTTAGTCGTTCGTCGCATAAGAAATTCAAAAAAAAGCTGAGATAAGTAGGAGATGACGATATGTGCAAAATAAAAAAGAACTGGTTGGCATTACTAGCACTGATGACCGTATTTTTAATCGCTGGCTGTAGCGGTGGAAGCGATCAAGCAAACAATGAAGCCTCCACTGAAAAGGTTGAAGTATCGACGGACACAACTGCAAAAAGCGAAAATCGTATTATTGCTGGCACAGTTGTAATAGCTGAAATTTTAGATAAGCTAGAGTTGGATGCGATTGCTGTACCGACGACTGAAAAAAAATTAGCAGAACGCTTTAAAGGTCTGCCTACTATTGGCAATGCAATGGAGCCTGATATGGAAATTGTTAAATCATTGAACCCTACGGATGTATTATCAGTGTCAACATTAGAATACGATTTACAAGATAAATTCGAGCAACTGAAAATACCTGTACATTTTTTAAATTTCCAAAGTGTAGATGCGATGATGGCGGAAATTAAAACGCTAGGAGAGCGCTATGATCGTACGGTTCAAGCTGACCAATTAGTGTCGGGGCTACAAAAAAATATTGATGCCGTCCAAACGGTCGCTGCTAATAAGGAAGGACCTCGTGTTTTAATTTTACTTGGTATTCCAGGTAGTTACTTAGTGGCTACAGAAAATTCTTATGCAGGTGACCTAGTTAAACGGGCTGGTGGAATAAATGTCATGGAAGGGCAAGAGGCAGAGTATTTATCATCCAATACAGAGTACTTGCACAATAGCAATCCTGATATTATTTTACGCCTTTCACACGGTATGCCTGATGAAGTAGTTAAAATGTTTGATGAAGAATTTAAAACAAATGATATTTGGAAGCATTTTGAAGCAGTGAAAAATGACAAAGTGTATGATTTAGAAGAAGAATTATTTGGCACTACAGCTTCCTTACAAGTACCGCAAGCGTTAGGACAGCTAATGGAAATTTTCTATCGTTAATATGTATTTGAAATTGTCGCTCGTATAGCAAGGATCTTGCCGTAGGGCGCTTTTCTTATATTTCTAGTAGCCTTATCGTTTTATGATAACAGCTTACAAATCTTTCATCGCACAATAGATACACAAATACTAGCGGAATAAAGGAAGTCCGATATGACGAAAAAAATAATAAGCTTTTCAATTATAATAGTGTTGTTGCTATTTTCAATGGTTTATTCAGCAACGACGGGTAGTATTAAAATGGGCTTTTTTGAATTTATAGGGGCATTGTTTGAAGAAGGGAATAGCCAGATGGAGGCAATTCGTGATTTACGCTTTCCTCGTATTCTTGTCGCTTTATTTGCTGGAGCTGCGCTTTCGGTGTCGGGGGTACTACTGCAATCTGTTATGCGTAATCCGCTAGCAGACGCGGGCGTTATTGGTATTTCTTCAGGGGCAGCTTTTGTTCAATTATTTATTATCTCATTTTTCCCAGCGTTATTTTTTATGACACCAGTATTAGCGTTTATAGGTGGGGCATTTGCTTGTGCACTAGTGTTTGCCTTGTCATGGAAATCGGGTTTAAGTCCACTAAAATTGATTTTAGTAGGGATTGCTATTAATGCGATGTTTACTGGTTTGACAGAAGCATTTTTAAGCCTTGGGGGCTCACTAAATACATCTGCTACTAGTGTGGTTGGATCAAATTTAACGATGCGCACATGGAAAGATGTGTCGACCATTGCGACATATGGAGCAATAGGATTAGTTGCAGCATTTGCGTTATATAGCTGGTGTAATCTACTTGTTTTACAAGATAAAACGGCAAAAAGTCTAGGCTTTAATGTGGCACGTGCCCGTTTAATAATTGCCGCTGTTGCTGTATTATTATCAGCTGTGTCAGTTGTTGTAGCAGGTGTTATTTCATTTGTTGGTTTATTAGTCCCACATATTGCACGACGTTTGGTTGGTCATGACCATCGAGTACTTATACCATTTACCGCACTAGCAGGAGCCTTATTAATTTTAGTAGCTGATACAATCGGTCGAACGATAGTGGCGCCCATTGAAATTCCTGCTTCAACCATTATGGCAATTATCGGTGGGCCATTCTTAATATTCCTATTACGAAAAGAGTGAAGAAATATGGAAATACAAGATATTATCGTTTCCCATGATAATACACGCAATCATTTAGATGGTGTCTCAACGCAGATTCAAAAAGGTAAAATTACGACGATTATTGGTCCAAATGGCTGTGGGAAGTCGACTTTACTTAGTGTAATGTCTCGCAATCATATGCCGAAATCAGGGAATGTTTCTTTGGAAAATAAGGATTTAGTCCAGTATAAGCCTAAAGAGTTTGCGAAAAAGCTTGCGATTGTTTATCAACAAAATGATGTACCGAAAGATTTAACGATTGAAAAGTTAGTGAGTTTTGGGCGTCTGCCACATCATACAATATTAAAACGCAATGACGAGGATGATAAGAAAGCGATTGATTGGGCTTTGTCTTGTACGAATTTACTAGAAAAACGAGACAATGATTTAGTGGCTTTATCGGGTGGGGAAAGACAGCGCGTATGGATTGCAATGGCATTAGCTCAACAATCTGAAATATTGTGTTTGGATGAGCCGACGACGTACTTAGATATTTATTATCAAATGGAGCTATTAGAACTAGTAAAAGCTTTAAATAAGGATTATGGTCTAACAATTGTTATGGTGCTTCATGATATTAATCAGGCGATACGCTATAGTGATCATATTATTTTGATGAAGGATGGGCATATTATGGCAGAGGGAGCCCCACGTAATGTCATTACAAAGGAAGTCATAAAAGAAGTATATGGTGTTGAAGCAATCTTCAATGAGGATGAACAGCTTGGCCTTTATATGGTACCAGTAGGTATTTAAGTTGGTGGAACGATGAAAAAATGGACATCTAAACTATTAACAGTTATATATATTGCAATATTTTTATATTCTGGTTTTACTCTTGTAAAGTATCTCTACACCTATTATGAGTCTTCAAAGTCTTTAAAGGAAGTACAAATGCTATATGCCGAAACGTTGGCAACTATCCAAGAAGATGATGATAAGGCAAACACGACTGAGGAAATAAAATCAAAGTATACGATAAGACCTCAATTTCACGATTTATTAGCTGTAAATAAGCGCATTGTAGGTTGGATTGCTATAGATGATACAAAGCTCAACAATCCCATTTTACAAGCGGAAGATAATGATTTTTTTCTAACACATAATTTTAAAAATCGTGAAAGTCGTGCAGGTAGCATCTTTATGGACTATCGTAATGATGCACTCGATATTAGTCGCAATACTATTTTGTATGGTCATGCCATGAAAGATGGGACGATGTTTGGTAGTTTGAAAAATTACTTAAAACAAGACTATGCGGATGCACATCGTACAATTTATCTGGATACCTTATATGAAGGTTATGATGTGGAAGTATTTGCAGCTTATGAAACAACGATTGATTTTTATTATATTGAAACTGAATTTAAGACAGATAAGGATTTTATTCGCTTTATTGGGGAAGTTCAAAAGCACTCTGAAATTGATTTGAATGTAGCTGTTGGACCAGATGATAAAATTGTAACGCTGTCTACATGTAAAGATTCTGTCATGAGTGATGACCATCGATTTGTTGTGCAAGGGAAATTGGTCAAAAGGTAACTTGCTTCAGCAAGAAGTCCGCTACATCGACAAATTGGAAAAACAAGAACGATGTCGAAAATAATGAAAATAAATTACTTGACGTAAATTAATTATTAATATATAGTAAGTTACATAAAGTAATTGATTACTTTTCGTAACGTAAAATTATTTAAGTGGTAATCAAAGTAACTACATATGTTTAGCTCATTTATTTTTGGGTAACATAATTAGTGTAGTTACTTCATATTTTAACATATATCTCGAATTCGAGATATAAAACAAACAATTGGAGGAATTTAAAATGGCAAAATGGAATATCGATTTAGGACACTCAGCAATTAACTTTCAAGTAAAACACATGATGGTATCAAAAGTAAAAGGCGTATTCGATAGTTATTCAGCTGATATCGAAGCAGCGGATCTTGCGGATTTAACAACAGCAAACATTACTATTACAATTGATGCAGCAAGCATTAACACACGTAGTGAAGACCGTGATAATCACTTAAAAGCGGGAGATTTCTTTGATACAGACAGCTATCCAAACATAACGTTTAAATCAACAAGCATTACAAAAAAATCTGCTGATGAGTATGCGTTAACTGGTGATTTAACAATTAAAGATGTAACGAAATCAGTAACATTCGATACTGAATTTAACGGTAAAGGTACAAATCCATGGGGTCAGGAAGTTTATGGCTTCGAGGCAGAAACAACAATTAACCGTGAAGATTTCGGTTTAACTTGGAATGCTGCTTTAGAAACTGGTGGCGTTCTTGTAGGCAAAGATATTAAAATTTCAGTTGAACTAGAAGTGAACCCTGCTTAACCTAAATATATTAACTACAATCCGCTCGACTTTTACAGGCAAGTGATGAGGAACGGAGCTAAACGCTTCCGTTTGGCGCTCATGGCTTGCTTGAAAGTCAGAGCGGATTTTTTATTTCAGCAGTGTTGTTATCTTCATTGATTGCTATTCCATAGAGTAGTTCGTTTCATTATTGTCATTTATTTTACTAAAAGTAGAATAAGTCTAACAGTTTCTCTATTAGGACGACAACCTCGATAAAAGAAATATGTAATCTCATTGATAGTCTGTTAAAATAATCCAGTGATATGTTACTTGCATATTTTTAGCAATTAATGCATATAAAACATCATATTGTTTTTGGGGGCGATGGGATGAATGTATTAGTGACAGGTGGCTATGGTTTTATTGGCAGTGCTGTGGCAAGACGATTTTTTGAGGAAGGCGCCAATATTTATATAATTGATAATTTGAGTACGGGACATCTACGAAACATTGATTTTGAGCATAAATCGTACTTATTAAATGTTGAGGATGAAGTTTGCGAGCACTTCTTTAAGGAAGTTGCATTCGATGTAGTGATTCACTGTGCAGCGCAAACGAGTGTTCAACTTTCAATACAGGAGCCAATGAAGGATATTTTAACGAACATTGTAGGGCTTAGCCAGATGCTCTTCTTTTCGTCAAAATACAAGGTGAAACATTTTGTCTTTGCCTCTTCTGCGGCGGTATATGGTAATAGTCATTATCCGCCACTAGAGGAAACGGATGTAAGTGAGCCTATTTCAATGTATGGCTTAAATAAAAGTATTGGGGAAACATATTGTGAAAAGTGGCAACGTGATTATCGTTTACCAACATTAATTTACCGTTTTGCCAATGTCTTTGGACCTAGACAGCGTATGCAAGGAGAGGCTGCAGTTATTCCTAGTATGTTAAAAAGTAGTCTGGAAAGTAAGCCCTTTACTATTTATGGTGATGGAGAACAGACACGTGATTTCATCTATGTTGATGATATAGCAGATGCTATTTATGCTGGAGTAGAAGCTAGACTGCAAGGTATCTACAATGTCTCAACCAATGAAGCATGGTCACTTCATCAAGTTATATTATTATTACAACATTTAAATCACCCATTAGAGATACAGTATGCTCCTGCAAGAGAAGGAGATATAGAACATTCATTTTTAAATAATGAAAAACTGACGAAGGCGATTGGTTGGAAGCCCAAACATTCATTTGCAGAAGGCATCGAATTGACAATACAAGCTCTACAAAATGAAAAAATTGTTGAAATTTAAAGTTGGATTACTCAAGTATTTCTATAACTATATTGAGTCTGTGTTCGAAATATCGAGCACAGGCTTTTTGTTACGTGCCAGTCACCTAAACAAAGACAAACAATTCTGAATATTTTCGGCGCTTGGCTTAAAATTGGGAACAGCCTTTTTATTCTGACTATAGTATAATTATTGTTTAAAGGAATGTGGTGGAATGGAACGGGGGCTATCGTATGCTAGTAGATTTTAGAGTAAAAAATTGCTTAAGTTACAAAGACGAGACACTATTTTCAATGGTTGCAGGGAGTCGAATTCGAAAATTAAAGGATACACACACGATGACGATGGATTCATTAAGACTTGTGAAAAGTGCCTTTATATTTGGATCGAATGGCAGTGGCAAATCCAATTTATTTGCTACGCTAAAAATATTACGCTCATTGTTGTTTAACTTTGAAAATCTAAATAATGTTAAGCAACTGCGATTACCCTACCAACCATTTAAGCTTGGGGGACAGCATGATAAGCCAACAGAATTCGTGATTTCGTTATTTCTAGAAGGCTCACTTTATGATTATGAGGTGCAATATAACGCCGAGCAAGTTCTGTATGAGCGACTTACAAAAACTACGAAAGCGATAAATGAGGTACTCTTTGTTAGACGGTGGGAAGGAACAGAATACGTGTATGAAACTGCACAAAGTACAGCAGTTGAACTGACAAACTATACGCGGAATAATACTGCATTTTTATCGGTGTTAAATGTCTTTAATAACGCAGATGCTAAAATAATTTTTGATTGGTTTTTACATAAAATTTTATTTTTAGATGAGGTACAACATTTAGCCAGCCACCCGCTTATTCGCAAACTGGAAGAGGACGATTTTAAGAGAGAGGTCATGAAAATATTGAAAATTGCTGACTTTTCTATTCAAGATGTGACAGCACGCCGTGTTGAACGCAGAGAAAAAAATACAATAGGCTATGACAGCGATACACAAGATATTATTCATGAAGTTGATATAGATTTGCATTATCTATCGTTTAATGAAGCTGGAGCGCCGATCGGCACGGAGTCAATCAATTGGACGATGGATTCTAAAGGCACTATTAGATTGTTGCATTTAGCATGTGTCATAGTAGATGCATACAATAAAGGGAAGACGATTTTTATAGATGAATTTGACACAGCTTTTCATGTATCCATTTGTGAATTTTTAATGACCATTATGAACAGTGAGCGCAATACTAATAATCAATTTGTTGTAACAAGCCATGAAATTAATTTACTTGATGAGCCATTACGTACTGACCAAATCTGGTTTGTCAACAAAAGCTTTAAAAATGAATCTGAATTATACTCCTTATTTGATTTTGCTGATTTGCAGAAAAAACGAGCGGATATTTCATATGCGAAGCGTTATTTAAAGGGTGAGTTCGGAGCAACACCAGTTATTAATGAATACTTATCAACTCAATATCTACGTGAAGTGGAGGTATCTGAGCAGTGAGAGTACGTCAGCAGGGGAATCGAACAGTCCGTAAAACGATTTTAATTTATTGTGAGGGAGAAACGGAGCGTATTTACTTTGAGCAATTACGTATATTAAAACGCTCTAAAATGGTGAGTGTAAAGATAAAAAACGTTAAGCGTTCTGCCATTAAGTTAGCTCAACATGCTTTTCGTGATTCAAGCTACCAATATTTTGATGAAGTATGGGTTGTTTTCGATAAGGATGATTTAACAGAGAAACAGTTAGAGGAAGTCAATGTTTTCTGTGAGGAAAAAGATATCCATATTGCTTATACGAATGAAGCATTTGAATTATGGTTATTGTTGCATTTCGAAGTAGTGGATGTTTCAGAAAAATATCCTCGTGCGGTTTTAAATAACAAAATGGAAGAGCATCTTGGGGTAACGCAATATTTCCGTCATAAGGCGGACGAGTCAATTATTGCTCCGATTGCACTACGACATGAGGTAGCAATTCGAAATTGTTCGAAAATGATGTCATTTCGCAATACAGAAAGTCGTGAGAATCCTTATTGCAATATCCATGACATGATTCAATACATATTTTAAAAGAACAGGTGTCCCTTTTGTTATAGGGTCGAAGCTATCTTCTATAGGATGATGATTACAGGTATTCTACTTTAAAATAGAATACCTGTTTTTTTATTGAGCTGATCGAGGGAGGTGCGAATTGTCGGAATACAAATATTTTTCTTGAAATTAGGTTGAAATTTTAAACTGAGTATAATAAAATAACTTAAAACATATTAAACCTAGTAAAATTATAAAGATTAAAATGAGGTGACAATAGCATTATGACAGCACCGTTAATTTCTATTCAACAGGTAAGTAAAGCATTTGCTGAGCAGACAGTGCTCCATCAAATTTCATTGGATATACAAAAGGGAGAAGTTATAGCCATCTTAGGAAAAAGTGGCTGTGGCAAGAGTACACTATTGAATTTAGTAGGTGGATTTGAACAGCCAACTACGGGACAAGTATTGCTAGAAAGTCAGGTTGTAACAAAGGCGAGCAAACGCTGTATGATGCTGATGCAAAATTACGGGTTACTCCCTTGGCGCTCGGTACAAAAAAATGTGGAACTCGCATTAGAAGGAGAAGCGCTATCTAAAGTTGAACGACAGCAACGGGCACAGTATTATTTGAAGCTTGTTGGCTTAGAAAATCGACTAACGGCTTTACCGAGTGAATTATCAGGGGGTATGCAACAGCGGGTTGCGATAGCACGTGCACTAGCAATTCGCCCAGAGGTTATTTTAATGGATGAACCATTTGCTGCACTCGATACTTTTACACGCTATTACTTACAGAACGAGCTACTTGCCATCCAAAAAAATGAGCAGACAACAATCTTACTGGTCACCCACGATATAGACGAAGCCATTTACTTAGCTGATCGCATTTTTATTATGAGTCCAAATCCGGGGCGCATTCATCGAGAGCTGTATATTCGAAGTGCTAAACCACGAGATCGTTCAGATGCAGAATTTCAATATTTCCGCGAGATAATTTTCAATGAATTTCAGTTTACCCATCCGCAAGATACGATTGAATATAACATTTAAAATGGAGGATAAAAAATGAAGAAGAAATTAGGCATCTTGCTATTCGTGTTCATGCTATTGTTAACGCTTGCGGCATGCGGGACGGATGATAAAAGTACAGCATCGCAAGCAGAGAGCAATAAAAAAGTTGTGAAGATTGGCTATTTACCAATTACCCATGCAGCACCGCTATATATGCAAACAGATAAAACCTACAAAGGATATGCCATTGAGCTCGTTAAATTTGGGTCATGGCCAGAGCTAATGGATGCTTTAAATACCGGTAAAATTGATGGCGCATCAGTGCTTATTCAGTTGGCAATGAAGGCAAAGGAACAGGGGATTGACTTAAAGGCTGTCGCTTTAGGGCATCGAGATGGCAATGTGATCGTGACAGCACCAACGATCAAAAAAGTAAAGGATTTAAAAGGTCAAAGTTTTGCAATTCCTAATAAATACTCTACACATAATATTTTATTGTACCGCATGTTACAGCAAGCAGGATTAAAGTATGAGGATGTCAATGTCGTAGAACTACCCCCTGCAGAAATGCCAGCTGCGCTTGCAGAAGGTCGTATAGCAGGATATGTAGTAGCAGAGCCCTTTGGTGCGATTTCTGTGGCGCTTGAAAAAGGCAAGGTATTATTTCAATCAGAGGAACTATGGCCGGATTCAATCGATTGCGGATTAGTACTTCGCCAAGCATTTATCGAAGAAAATAAAGATATTGCCCAACAATTCGTCAAGGATTACGCCGATGCTGGAGAGCTGATGAATGAGGGAGGAGACCATGCACATGAGGTAGTGGCAAAATATATTAAAGTCGACAAGGATGTATTAGATTTATCGTTAAATTGGATTTCGTATCATAACTTGAAAATTGAAGCGGATGCGTATGCCATTTTAAGAGATTCATTAATTGAGATGGGTTTATCCGAAAACCCGCCAAGCTATGAGGAATTTGTTGATACGACATTATTGGAAGAATAGTAGGTGCATACGTATGAAAAAAATAGGACCTATTTTACTTGGATTTATATTATTGATAGCAGTTTGGCAGCTCGTCTCGATTATGGGGGGCATGATGCCGCATTATTTCCTCCGCCATTCGCTGTTTTGAATGCACTACTAATGACCATCAAAGATGGGTCGATATTCGACCATATACAAATTAGCTTATTGCGTTTTTTTAGTGGCTATTTATTAGCGGTTGTGGTGGCTGTTATTATCGGCTTAGTTGTCGGAAGGTTAGGGGGAATTTGGGCAGTATTAGATCCAATTGTGCAAGTACTACGCCCTGTTTCACCCATTGCTTGGTCACCTTTTATCGTGCTCTGGTTCGGCATTGGTAATATGCCCGCCATCGTTATTATTTTTATTGCCGCATTTTTCCCCGTGCTATTATCCACGGTGGCTGCAGTGAAAAAAGTTGATGCTACTTACTTACGGATTGCAGCTAATTTCGAAATGTCTCATTTTAATTTATTGCGAAAAATTGTATTTCCGGCGGCATTTCCTATGATTGCAAATGGTCTACATATGGCGTTAGGTAGTGCATGGATTTTTCTAGTTGCTGGGGAAATGGTAGGAGCGCAATCCGGGCTTGGCTTTTTAATAGTGGATGCACGAAATTCACTTAGTCTTGATTTAGTTATGGCAGCGATTATTGTAATTGGTGTACTGGGTTTGCTACTCGATAAATTGATTCGTTATTTTGAACGTTGGGTTGCGAAAATTTGGGGTGGACAAAGTGCTTAGATCTATGTAAAGCGTAGAAAAAGAGCTAGTCCAATGAATCATTGGTTAGCTCCGTTTTGAATAGCACGTATTTGAATAGTGTCAATGCGTTCACCAGTTGTTTTGGAATAGTACCCAATTTCCACACGGTCACCTGATTGTGCATCGACAATTTCTTTATAGCAAGGATCCAAATGCTCACTGCCCCATAAAATCATCGCGTTAAAAACGGATTCCAATGCCTTTCCTGATTCCGTTAAAGAATAGGCGTAGCGTGGTGGATGGGCTGAATAGAGTGTAGAAGCGACAAGACCTGCTTCTTCTAAAGATTTTAAACGAGCGGACAATAAATTTGCAGAAAGGCCTGGCAAATTTAACTTAATGTCATTAAAGTTTGTTTGACCAATCAATAGCTCATGTAAAATGAGCAATGTCCAACGATCACCGATAATGTTTAAAGTTTGTGCAATATTGCATGGTAAATCATAACGTGTTTTCATAGCGTTCCCTCCAAGCAGTAGTGTAGCACAAATTATAATTTTTAGTAAATTCAGTTGTTTTTATTAAGTAAGTATAATAAAATAACTCATGTAAAGAAAAAACAAACTATTCGGAGGTATTTACTATGAGTTTATTTTTGGTAGAATCAACAGTAAGTGAAGTATCAAACAAAGAGCAATTTGCAGCACTAGTAGAGCGTGTAGGGCAAGCACAAGCTGTAACTGTAATTGAAGTACAAGTGGCGAAGGATTTTAGCCGCGCATACTTTATCTTGGAAGCGCATGAAGAAGCGCAAGCCACACGCGCACTAACTGCGCAAAACATTCAAACAGATTTAGTCAAAGAAGTTCGTCTAGTTGGAAAAGAGCTTGATGAGGTTAAAACAAATCAAGAAGTCGTGAACTATTTAGTTGAATGGGAAATACCAGCAGAAATTACAATGGATCAATATTTGGCACGTAAAAAGAAAAATTCAGTGCATTATGAAGAAGTACCAGAAGTACATTTTTCTCGCACATATGTATGCGAAGATATGACGAAATGCTTGTGCTTCTATGATGCACCAGATGAAGCCGCTGTAAAACGTGCCCGTGAGGCAGTGCAAACACCGATCACATCGTTAACTGAATTAGCTGATAAGTAGAGGATAGGAGTGGAAACCATGGCAGTAGATGAAGTAGTCTTACAAGCGTTGATTGAAGAAAAATTAAAACCGTTTGTAAAAAAGATTGATGAGGAAGCTTATTATGCGGAGGATTTTTTATTGGCACTCGGCAAGGCAGGATTTTTTGCTTCAACACAAAAGAATGAGCAAACAGTGCTACTAGATGAGCTAACGATTGTACAAGAGACGGCGAAAGTTTGTATGACAACTGCATTTTGCCTATGGTGCCACCTTGCTGCTTTAACTTATCTACGTAAAACGGACAATGAAACATTACGGACAAAGATTTTACCATTACTTGAACGCGGGGAAGTGCTTGGTGCAACGGGTCTATCGAATCCGATGAAGTATTATGCTGGTCTAGAAAAGCTACATTTAACAGCAGCGCGTGTCGATGGGGGCTATGTTGTAAATGGTATTTTACCCGCTGTTTCAAACTTAGGAGTAAACCACTGGTTTGGTGCAATTGCTCATAACGGTGAGCAAGAAGTGATGGTTTTCGTAAATACGGATCATGAGCGTATTACACTAAAGGAAAAAAATCACTTCCTAGGCGTGAATGGTAGTGCGACGTATACTTGTAAGTTTGATAATGTCTTTGTTGGGGATGACTATGTAGTAGCACAAGAAGCAAGCACATTCGTGGATGGTATTCGCCCAACATTTGTCCTGTATCAAATTCCACTTGGCTTTGGAGTAGTAGCGGCTGCGATTGAAGGCATAGAAAAGGTCAAGGCCAAGCAAAATGGCTGCAATGAATATTTGCAGGTGCAAGCCGATGAACTTACAGAAAAACTACAACATTTACAAGCATTACTGCAAACTTTAGTACAATCAGGCGACGTTACTTTACAAGCGATTTGCCAAATTCGATTGCAAGGCGTATATCAAACATTAGCAGCAGTTCAAGCTAATATGCTACATAATGGTTCTGCGGGCTATATTGCTGGAAGTACACCATCACGCAAGCTGCGCGAGGCATATTTCTTAGCGAATTTAACGCCAACCGTTAGACAGCTTGAAAAGATGACGCAGAAAGCAAAGGGAGCGAAATAGACAATTTATCAACCTTGACTAGCATTATAGCTAGCCAAGGTTTTTCTTTGCACTTAGTGCATTGCATCTAGCAGCATTTTCGAAGCATGTTTATTTTAGAAAAACATACAGTGGATATAGAGCGTAATTAGTAATAGTAGGAAAGGGGATTGCGTGGATAAGTCCAATTCAAATCAAAACAAGGATTTAACCGAAAATGTGAAGGATCAACAACTAGATGCATTTCGTGTCAATAACGATGGAACGAAGATGACGACTAATCAGGGATTAAAAGTATCCAATGATGAAGACTCGTTAAAAGCCGGTGTGCGTGGACCGACCATTATGGAGGATTTTCATTTTCGGGAAAAAATGACGCATTTTGACCACGAGCGGATTCCCGAAAGAGTCGTGCATGCGCGAGGCTTTGCAGCACACGGAGAGTTTGAGCTATATGAGTCGATGAAAGAGTATACAAGAGCAAAATTTTTACAAGAGCCTGGAAAAAAGATACCCGTATTTGTTCGCTTTTCAACAGTAGTAGGGAGTTTAGGCTCAATGGATACTGCGCGTGATGTGCGAGGATTTGCCACGAAATTTTATACTGAGGAAGGCAATTATGATTTAGTCGGCAATAATATTCCTGTGTTTTTTATTCAGGATGCGATTAAGTTTCCTGATTTAATTCATGCTGTAAAACCTGAACCTCATAATGATATGCCCCAAGCAGCATCTGCCCATGATACGTTTTGGGATTTTGTCGCTAATAATCAAGAAATTGCCCATATGATTATGTGGGTTATGTCTGATCGAGCAATTCCTAGAAGTTTTCGGATGATGGAAGGTTTTGGTGTGCATACGTTCCGATTTGTAAATGATAAAGGTCGGTCGAGGTTTGTAAAATTTCATTGGAAACCTGTACTAGGTGTACATTCACTTGTTTGGGACGAAGCGCAAATTATTGGTGGCAAAGATTCCGATTTTCAACGACGAGATTTATGGGAATCGATTGAAATTGGAGATTATCCAGAGTATGAGCTTGGCGTCCAGATGATTGAACCGGAGGAAGAGTTTAGATTCGATTTCGATATTTTGGACGCAACGAAATTATGGCCAGAAGAGCTAGTCCCTGTAAAAAGAATTGGCAAAATGACTTTAAACCGCAATGTGGACAATGTTTTTGCAGAAACAGAGCAAGTAGCGTTTCACCCAGGAAATGTAGTACCAGGAATTGATTTTACGAATGACCCACTGCTACAAGGGCGTTTGTTTTCATATATTGATACACAGCTTCTTCGTTTAGGTGGACCGAACTTTGCTGAGATTCCGATTAATAGACCCGTTTGCCCAATTCATAATAATCAACGCAATGGCTTCAGTCGCCAGACGATTAATATGGGCAAGGTTAGTTATCATAAAAATTCGCTCGCAGACAATACACCTTCAACCTCTACAGCAAAAGAAGGTGGATTTGTGCATTATGAACAAAAGGTTGAAGGACGAATTACAAGAGCGCGTAGTAAATCCTTCGATGATCATTTTTCACAAGCTCGACTATTTTGGAATAGCATGTCGCCTCCTGAAAAACAACATATTATTGATGCCTTTAGCTTCGAGGTAGGTAAGGTTAAAAGTAAATCGGTGCGACAGCAAGTTGTGGATATGTTTGTCCATGTAGATAAAGCGATGGCTATAACGATTGCGGATAATGTTGGCGTCAATCGACCAACAGGTGAGCAATCTAAGATTACAGCATCATCGCCTGCCCTAAGTCAGGCAAATACAGTAAAACTGCCTCAAACACTTAAAGTTGGGGTATTGATTGGTGATGGCTTTGATGCCAATGAGGTTGGGGAAGTGCTGAAATATTTAACAAGGCAGGGGGTTCGTTATAGCATAATATCGGATAGACTCGGTGTCGTAACTGCAAATAATGGTGTGCAGTTAATAGCAAGTGAAACATTTATTACGACAGATGCAGTACTTTTTGACTCCCTGTATGTTGTGGGTGTTCGAGCAGATAATCAAGCAAAGTTTAACACCTATATCGTCAATTATATTAATGAGGCATACCGACATTACAAACCAATCGGGATTGCTGCAACAGGCACGACATTTTTTAATATGTCGAATGCGAACGTTGGTCCAGGCATCGTGTTAGCAACTGGAAATGCAGGATTTGCTAAAAAATTTGTCGATGCTATTGCCCAACAACGTTTTTGGCAACGTAATATTTATTGATCTGAAGTCGTTTTAGGGAACGCACTGCTCTAACGTACCACAACAACATAGCAAAAAAGTGTTAGATTGATGAAGGTCAATCTAACACTTTTTCTCTTTTGTCCTAGTCTCTTTCAGTCTTTCATTATATCGTATATACTTGTATGGACTATATTTTGAGAGAGGGACCAATTTTATGAAGTGCATAAGGAAAATAATAATATTTTTTGTTGTGCTTGTCTGCTTCTTCATAGCTACATCAGATGAGGCTTTTGCAACACAGGCGACAAAATTTTACGAATCTAGTAATGCCAAAGGAGTTACAGTCATTAACTATCATTCGTTTGGGGATTACAAGGAAATAGCAAATATTAATATTACAGAAAAGCTCTTTCGTGAGCAACTGAAGATGCTAAAGGATAATGGCTATACAACAATTACGGAGGAGCAGCTTGTCGCTTATTTACAAGGCCACGGTCGTATTCCAGAGAAATCTGTATTTTTAACGATAGATGATGGCTATGAAAGCGTTTATAAGATAGCTTATCCTATTTTAAAAGAAATGGGCATGCAAGCAACATTATTTGTTATTGCCAATGACGTAGAAATAGGCTTCAGAAAAAATGTACCAATGGCAAATTGGCAGCAAATTAAGGAAATGTCCGACTCTGGCATTATTCATATCGGCAACCATACATATGATTTACATTGGCGTGGTAAAAATGACACGGCAAAACATGAGGCCATGATACTTAATCAAAAGAAAAATGGAGAGCCCCTTACAAATGAGGAGCGTCGACGATACATTCAAGAGGATGTTACAAAGGCGCATCAATTAATCGAAAAATATACAGGGAAAGCACCAAAATCCTTTGCTTACCCATATGGTGTGTATGATCGAATTGCAGAGCAAGCTGTAAAAGAAGCGGGTTATACAATCGATTATTCTACACAAGGTGGTTATAATCTATTTGGTCAAGGAACCGTCCATATTAAACGAATTGACTCTAGCAATCGTGTATCGGCAAATGAGTTAAAAAAGATTTTACAAAAATATTTAACACAGGCAGAACAACAATATTATCACCGAGATATTCAAGTGGAGGCAAAAGTTGCAGCAAATAAAGTTATGCTAAAAGCTTGGTTGAAAAGTGATATGAATAAAGGCAAGCTCCATGCTAAAGAAGCGCGTTTTGAGCTTTATAAAATGGTAAATGGAGAACGTCAACTTCAGCGTAACTTTGGCAGTTACAGAGTGGCAGCAAGCACGAATGCACGAGCAATGTCAACAGAAGAAAATATTTCAAATTACGAAGCGGGAGGTTATTCTGTTAAAACAATTCTTATTAAGCAAGACGGAAGTAAAGAAGTTTTCTGGATTAATTTTAATAAATAGAATCGCGGGTAAAGCGCCTTGCATCGCGGGTAAAGTACAGTATTTCGCGGGTAAAGCGCCTTGTATCGCGGGTAAAGTATAGTATTTCGCGGGTAACTCACGTGGACTTATATGTAATTGCATTCAAATTTTGTAAATGTTAAGGTGGTAAATGAGGTGAAAAAAAGTGAAACAATTTGATATTGCAATTATTGGTGCAGGTCCAGGGGGATACGTTGCAGCCATTCATGCAGCTAAAAGTGGGATGAAAGTAGCTTTAGTAGAGCGTGATAAAG
Source organism: Lysinibacillus sp. FSL K6-3209 (assembly GCF_037976175.1). Classification (NCBI taxonomy): domain Bacteria; kingdom Bacillati; phylum Bacillota; class Bacilli; order Caryophanales; family Bacillaceae; genus Lysinibacillus; species Lysinibacillus sp. FSL K6-3209. Next base: position 825,476 of record NZ_CP150264.1, read on the forward strand.
TGGGAGGAGCTTGCTATAATGTTGGCTGTATTCCATCGAAAATTTTGTTAGAACATAGTAAGCTCGTGCAGGAGATACAACGAGGCAATGATTGGGGCATTGAAACGCCAGCTTTGAATGTGAATTTCCCACGCTTAATGCAGCGTAAAAATGCTGTTATCCAGGAGCTTTTAGAAAATATTGAACACTTTATCGTGAGCAATCACATTACATTTTATCGTGGTGAGGCGATGGTTGCTGCCGATTTAACGGTAACAGTAAATCAAGAGACCTTTTTAGCGAAGGACATAATTTTAGCAACTGGTAGTAAGCCATTTGTGCCACCATTTAAAGGCTTAGAAAGCGCAACTTATTATACAACGGATACTTTTTTCGATATAGAAGAACTTCCACAGCAGCTAACGATTATCGGTGGTGGTGTTATTGCAGTGGAAATGGCATTTAGCTTGGCACCACTCGGAACGAAAGTAAGAATGTTGAATCATAGTGAAGAAATTTTACAGACAGAAGAACCTGATGCTCGACCAATAATTCGAGAAAAGATGAAAAAACTTGGTATTGAGCTTATTACCTATTTCCAATTTGAGCATTTTAATGGAAATGAAATTCATACATCTAAAGGAATTTATACATACGAGCACTTATTATTTGCTACAGGGCGCCGCCCAAATACGGAAACTGCCCAGCAGCTTGGACTTGATTTTGATGGTCGATTAATTGCTGTAAATAAGCATTATGAAACGAGTCAACCACATATTTATGCCATTGGTGACTTAGTTGGAGGCTACCAGCTAGCTCATGCTGCTAGTGCAGAGGGTATCTATGTTGTAGACCATATTTTAGGGGCAAAACGCACATTGATTGACCAAGAACTAATTCCTCGTTGCGTCTATACACATCCTGAAATTGCGACATTCGGCTTGCTAGAAGATCAAGTTGAACAAGCGTATACTGTGATAAAACTGCCGATTAACACTAATTCAAAAGCGTTAATGGAGGGCAATGACGAAGGCTTTGTTAAGCTTATTGCAACGAAAGAGGAAGGGTATATTTTAGGAGCGTGTGTGGTAGCTGATGGTGCGACCGAAATGCTCAACGCTATTTTAGCGACGAAAAATGCAGGAGGTACCGTAAAAGTACTGGCAGACATGATATTTCCTCATCCAACAGTATCGGAGCATATTGGTGATGCCGCAAAAGCTGTATTTGGGAAAGCGATACATCAATAACATCATAAAGAGTTGTCACATGTTAGTTGTGGCGACTCTTTTATTATTTTCTAAATTCTAATAAAGTTTATTGACTTTGTAAAATATTATGTTAAATTAAGTTTATATGATTACTCGGTATTTAATTGCGCTGACTAGATATCTAGAGGCTTCTATTTTACACAACAATTCTCTTGTTGACTGTAAATAGAAGCCTCTTTGTAGTTTTCAGGAAACAGGGTTTAGTGCAACGTCCATTGCGGCGCTTTGATTTAATTGATTACAAACACGATAAAGGGAGTGTCCTATATGACAAATGTAGTGATTATCAATGGTAGCAATACAAGGAATTCACGTGTAACGGCCATTCAAGAAAAGGTTGAGCGATTTTTTACCGCGCATAGTGTAACAATACACACAAATTATGTACATGAGCTGCCTGCTGATGCGTTAATAACAGCAAACTACGTAAATGATGACATTATAGCAGAAAATAAAAAGGTTGAGGAGGCAGATATTGTAGTCGTTTTAACACCGATTTATAAAGCATCATATACAGGCATCTTAAAAACCTATTTAGATTTATTGCCACAAAAAGCATTGGTTGGGAAAACAGTTTTACCAATAGCAGTTGGTGGTTCAATTGGCCATTTACTTGCGTTAGAATATGCTCTTAAGCCTATATTGGCAGTATTAGGTGCAACAAATATTGCCCATTCCGTATATATTGTCGATAAACAAATTATTCGTCTAGAAAATGGAAACTTTGCCATTGAGGATGATGCAAATAATCGACTAGAAGCTGAACTTAATAAATTACAAAACATTGTAGCGATTAATTAACAATAAAAACGTGTTAGATTGACTGCCATCAATCTAACACGTTTTGCTATGCCGTTGTTGCCTGCATCTTACATTGTGTGCGGTTCTCACAGGAATCACCACTTCTTCTGAGCAGGTTTACGTTCGGCGTCCTTTTTCATTTAGCTGTTATTAATTTATTTCCGGTTCTTCCAGTAACGAGTCTTTATCCGCCGGTGTTGTAGAAAGATATAAAAAAGCCTCATCTTGTAATAACAATAATTTCTCTTCACATATACCGTGCGATAATGCTCCTGAAAAAATGGATTCCCACCAAGTTCCTGTTGTCGTTGTCATTTATCTACGCCCCCGTTTCGATATTTAATATGTAGTTGTATATTTCCCGAGAATCTCAAAATAAAACATGGCATCCTTAGTTACTATTTCTGTTTTTTTACAGCATCACCTATTTCAGAAAGAGGATTTTTGACCTTAAATGTTGTATCGTATAGTCAAAGATAGTTTGTTTCAAAAAAGACAGAACTATGTATCGCATTTTAAAAAAAGGGGTGTTTTTTTATGAATTTTACGCCACAAGATGTTGAAAATATGATTACAGAGCAGCGTCAATTTTATTTTTCTCGCGCTACAAAAGATGTAAAGTTTCGCAAAGAACAATTAATAAAACTAAAGAAAACTATTTTAAAGTATGAAAAAGAAATTTTAAATGCATTGTATTTAGACTTAAGAAAAAGCGAGTTTGAGGCATATGCAACAGAAATAGGTATTGTCCTTGAAAGTATTTCTTATATGGTGAAAAATCTGGAAGAGTGGATGAAGCCTGAAACAGTTAAAACTCCGATTCAACTTCAAATGGGGAAAAGTTTTGTTGTTCGAGAGCCGTATGGCGTCACATTAATTATCGGGCCTTTTAATTATCCATTTCAGCTAGTTATTGAGCCTCTCATTGGCGCAATTATTGGTGGCAATACGGCTATTGTAAAACCATCAGAAACGTCTGTGCATACCGCTAATATCGTGAAAAAAATCATTGAAGAAACATTCGAGCCTTTCTATATTCGTGTTGTAGAAGGAGAAAAGGAAGAAGTGAACGCACTGATTCACGCTTCATTTGACTATATATTCTTTACTGGCAGTGTAGCGGTCGGTAAAGTAGTGGCAAAGGCGGCAGCTGAACGATTAACGCCGATTGCACTTGAACTTGGTGGTAAGAGCCCAGCCATTGTTGACCAAACGGCTAATTTGGAAGTGGCTGCTAAACGTATTGCATGGGGGAAATTCACAAATACTGGTCAAACTTGTGTAGCACCAGACTATTTACTTGTCCATAAAGACGTTTATGATCGATTTATGAAGTTGTTAAAGGATACGATTCGTTCTTTCTACGGAAAAAATGCGCTCAAAAGCCCTGATTACGGTCGCATTGTGAATTTAAGACAATTTGATCGGCTTCAACAAATTTTAGTAGAGGAACGAGACACAATTACATATGGTGGCCGAACAGATCGTGATGACTTATATATTGAGCCAACCATTATTGAATATGTCAAGTGGTCAAGTCCGTCAATGCAAGATGAGCTTTTTGGACCGATTTTACCAGTTATGGTATACGATGATTTGCGTCTTGCTATTCATCAAATTCGTCAACTTCCCAAGCCTTTAGCGGCATATTTTTTCTCAGAACATGAAAAAGCGATTCAATACTTTTTAGATGAGTTGCCATTTGGTGGTGGCTGTATAAATGATACGGTAACTCATGTAGGAAATCAGCATTTGCCATTTGGAGGGGTTGGTCCTTCAGGGGTGAATGCATATCATGGCAAGGCAAGCTTTGAAAATTTTACACATCCAAAATCAATATTAAAAAAATCTTCAAAGCTGGAAACGAATGTTCTTTTTCCGCCATATAAACAAAAGGTTAAGCTTATTCGTACGATCATGAAGTAAAAAAGAAGGAGGTGTCTATCGACTTTAGACACCACCTTCTTTTTAGTTTTCTGCTTGTGGCAGTTTTATTTTAATCGTTGTTCCGCAGTTAATTTTGCTTTCAATCGCAATAGTTCCACCATGTTCCTGAATAATCTTGTTTGTAATGAGCATACCAAGCCCAGTTCCTGTGGATTTAGTTGTATAAAAGGGCTCATAAATACGTTTAATCAATGCCTCTGACATTCCTACCCCATTATCTGTAATTGTCACCATATTCAAACCCTCAGCATCTTTAGCAATGTAAATAATAATTTCTCCATTTGCTGTATGCGCCTCAATCGCTTCAATGGCATTTTTAATAATATTGATGAATACTTGTTTTAGCTGATTTTCATTAGCAAGGATTCGATTATTATCACTGACGATGTGCATTGAAAAAGTGATGTTATGTTTTTGGAATTCAAGGTGAAACAATTGGCTAATGTTATTGATGACTTCATCAATTGATACAACTTTTAATTGTTCGACATGAGGTTTTGACAGCACTAAAAATTCGCCAATAATTAAGTTAATCCGCTCGATTTCAGATTGAATGATTTCCGTATAAGCGTAACATGTGGAGTCTTTTTCCGTACTCATCATTTGTACAAAACCAGAGATAACGGCCATAGGATTGCGGATTTCATGCGCCACCCCCGCAGCGATTTCACCTGCCAATTTAAGCTTTTCTGATTGTAGTAAAAGTTGTTCATTGACCTTTTTATAAGATATATCACGTGAAATAGCAGATACCGCAATCATTTTATTTGTACGATCATAAATAGGTGAAAGTGAAATTTCTACATCAAAAACCGTACCATCCTTTCGCATATCCTGTGTTTCTATCAGCTTAAAGCTTTTTCCTTCTAATAAACTTGCATAGCGTTGTTCCGCCTCTAAAACATTTTCTGGAGGAACAAGAGGGATGGATTTACCAACGCATTCTGCTCTTGTCCAACCGTATACTTCTTCAAAGGCAGGGTTTACATCAATGATACGATTATCTAAACTAAAAACCGCGATGCAATCATTTGCATGCTGAAAAAATAAATGCAAATAGGCTTCTTGTGACAGCAACTCTTGTTTTTTTTGTGAGTTTATTTCATTGAGTCTATACCAAAAATGTTGTAAATGGCGAGATTGAATCCAACCAATAATCGTAAGTAACAATACAACGAAAATAAAGGTTTCGATATACTGAGAATGCCCAATGGAATCAGTAGAAATACGGTGATAAAAAGATAGCGCTATAATTTCCAGTAAAGAAATAATACTAATAAGGGTATTTAGTTTAATCGACTGATAAATCGTTATTAATAATATAAAGAAAATAAAGCATATAAAATTAAGTAAGAAAAAGCTAACGATATTAAGATATATAATAGCCATATTCCCGGATATAATGATTACCCACTGCATTGCTACTGGTTTAATGTTAAAAACTTTTCCGGCTAATAACGGTAGAAACAAAATGAACATCATACCAATTAGTACCTCGAGGCTACTATAAATATTGAGCATAATGAGCACGCTATAGGCAAAAATCGCTGTCACATAAAATAGCAAAACAATTTCATTACGCATACGTAATAATTCCATTTGTTGCAAATTTAGCACCTCAATTTTTAGGATATTCTCATAATACATGATTCATTGTTGTCGATAAATGCCGATTTTTGATAAGATAGGGAAAATTCAGCTTGATTTTTTGAATGATAGCGTTTTCATTTAAAAAACGTTACAGGAGGCATTTCATTTCTAGGCGAATAAGTAGTAAAATAAATTCATTAGATTAGTGGGGGTATTCATATTGTTATTTTTTGTCGAAAAAACAAGAAATGATGAATGAGTGTTGAGATTGATTGGAGGACTATGAAATGTATGCAGAGGAATTGTTAAGTGCATTACCTTTGAAAAAAATAATTGGCGTGTTACCAGACCAAGTGACGGATATTGTGATTGATTCTCGAAGTGTGCAGCCGAACAGCATGTTTGTTTGTATTAAAGGGTACACAGTAGATGGCCATAATTATGCACAAAAAGCTGTTGAGGGTGGTGCAACAATTGTTGTTACGGAACGTGAACTACCATTAGCAGACGCAATTGCACAAGTTATTGTGAAGGATACAGATCGTGCAGTTGGTTTGTTGGCTGCTAAGTTTTTTGACTATCCTTCAAAGGATATGACAATGATTGGTGTAACAGGGACAAATGGTAAAACATCTGTAACAGGTATTATTCAAAATATAATGCACGGCATGGGCGAGAAATCTGCACTATCAGGTACTATAGGCTTTAATTTAAATGGTATTTTATATGAATCTGCAAATACTACGAGCGATGCATTATCGACACAACAAATGATTTTTCGTGCGAAAATGGAAGGCTGTCGTTTAATGACAATGGAGGTATCATCACATGGATTAGCACTTGGCCGTTTGGCAGGTGTCGATTATGATGTTGCTATTTTTACGAATCTTACACATGATCATCTTGATTTCCATGGTACGATGGAGGAATATGGGAATGCAAAAGGCTTATTATTCTCTCAACTTGGACAAGATTTAGAAAAAAATAAATTCGTGGTGTTAAATGCTGATGATGCTTGGTCAGAACGCTATGCTGCAATGACACCATTCCCAGTATGGACTTACGGATTAAACAATGAGACAGCAGATTTTCGTGCCATAAACTGTGAATACCATGATTACATGACTTCATTCGATGTCATTATGCCTGAAGGGATCTTCCCTGTTAAAATGCATTTACTAGGTGAGTTCAATATTTACAATGTTCTTGCTGCGATGGTTGCTTTTTATGGCAGAGGCTATTCAATGGATACGATTATTGAACAAATAGAGCAACTACCACCAGTTAAAGGACGTATGGAAAAAGTCTGCTCCGATTTACCGGTGCAAATTTTTGTCGATTATGCACACACACCGGATGCGATTGAAAAGGCTATTGCAGCAGCTACGCCTTATAAAAAAGGTAAGCTTATTTTCTTAGTGGGTACAGGTGGTAATCGCGATAAATCAAAGCGTCCTGCAATGGCTGAAAAGGCATCAGCAGCAGATTATGTGATCTTAACGACAGATGATCCACGTTATGAGGATTACGATAGTATAACAGGTGATCTTGCAAAAGGAATGTTGCATAAAAATTATGCATGTATCGGAGATAGAGCAGAAGCAGTGCGACATGCAATAGAAGTAGCTGAACCTGGGGATATGATTATTTTTGCTGGTAAAGGCCATGAAGATTATCAAATTATTGAAAATACGAAATATCCACATAGTGATGCTGAAATTGCGATTAAGGCTGGACAATTGAAATTTGTATAAATTTACAATGGAACTTAGCTCAGTGCGACAACATTATGCTGTTTTTTATAGCAATTCATTTATGGAAAACCTTTTAGCTGTGACTAAAGGGTTTTCTTTTTGGGGAATTCATGTAAAAAGGTTGTACGAAAGGCAAGACTTCTTTTATTATTAGTAGGTATGAAAAAAGGAGAATGAAGAGATGACTTCAAATTTAGAAAAAGATATATTAGCACGACGTACGTTCGCCATTATCAGTCACCCAGATGCTGGGAAAACGACGATCACGGAAAAGCTTTTACTTTTTGGCGGTGCCATTCGTGACGCTGGTACGGTAAAAGGTAAGAAAACAGGGAAATTTGCTACATCCGACTGGATGGAAATCGAAAAGCAACGTGGGATTTCGGTCACATCTTCTGTTATGCAGTTTGACTATAGTGGTTCGCGCATCAATATTTTGGACACACCAGGGCACCAAGATTTCTCAGAAGATACGTATCGTACACTAATGGCAGTAGATAGTGCTGTCATGGTTGTAGATGCCGCTAAAGGGATTGAGGCACAGACATTAAAACTATTTAAAGTTTGTAAAATGCGTGGTATTCCTATCTTTACATTTATTAACAAATTAGACCGTCAAGGGAAAGAGCCATTAGAGCTAATTGAAGAGCTTGAAGAGGTGCTTGGTATTCATGCATACCCTATGAACTGGCCAATCGGTATGGGGAAAGAATTCCTTGGTATTTATGACCGTTATAACAAACGTATTGAGCAATTCCGTACAGAAGAGGCGGAGCGATTCTTACCGATCGATGAAAATGGTGAGTTAGCAATTGACCATCCGATGAAAGTAACGTCTTATTACTCACAAGCGATGGATGACATTATGCTTCTTAATGAAGCAGGAAATGCTTATTCAGAGGAAAAAATCCGTCGTGGCGAATTAACACCTGTGTTCTTTGGTTCGGCTTTAACAAACTTTGGGGTGCAGACATTCCTTGAAACTTATTTACATTTTGCTCCAACTCCTCAACCTCGTATTACAGAAGATGAGCAGTATATTGATCCAGTGGAGCATCCAGAGTTTTCAGGCTTTATTTTTAAAATTCAAGCGAATATGAATCCTGCACACCGTGACCGTATTGCCTTTGTACGTATCGTATCGGGTAAATTTGAGCGTGGTATGAATATGACATTATCTCGTACAGGTAAATCTTTTAAAGTGACACAGTCTACACAGTTTCTTGCTGATGACCGTGAAACAGTGGATGAAGCGGTAGCCGGCGATATTATTGGTTTATATGATACGGGCACATATCAAATTGGTGATACAGTCGTAGGTGGCAAGAAAACATTCCAATTTGAAAAATTGCCGCAGTTCACGCCGGAGTTGTTTGTTCGTGTGACGGCGAAAAACGTCATGAAATCTAAGCAATTCCATAAAGGGATATTGCAATTAGTGCAAGAAGGTGCCATTCAATATTACAAAACACTTCATACAGAAGAAGTGATTTTAGGTGCAGTTGGTCAATTACAATTTGAAGTATTTGAACACCGCATGAAAAATGAATACAATGTTGAAGTGAAAATGGAGCCAATTGGTTCAAAAATGGCACGTTGGATTGAAAATGAAGAAGATGTCAAAGAGTCAATGTCTTCAAGTCGTTCAATGCTTGTTAAAGACCGCTTTGACAATCTTGTTTTCCTATTTGAAAATGAGTTTGCTATGCGCTGGTTCGCAGATAAAAACGAAAACATCAAATTATATAGCCTGCTATAAAAAGAAACACGAATCGACAGAGGATCGATTCGTGTTTTTTTACAAGGAAAATAAGAGATTGGTGTAGAATATATACAATATAAAGAAACGTTAGTGAATATGTGTAATAGCAACATTGCGCTACAGGTGGCGCTTTCCGCGGGCAAGCACCGAGCCGCTTCCTTCGCTGCGCTCAGTCCAGGGTCTCGGTTCGCTTGCTTTTCCCGCAGGAGTCGCCACCTTTCGCTCCATTAGAATATTCGAACTTTCATTACGAGGCACTAATATGAAATTGTTTCAATATAATGTAAAACTTTATAAAAAAACTCCCTTTTCGGCTATCATAGGAAAGAAGAGAAAGAAAAGGAGTATAAATACATGAACATTAGCAACTTTTCAATTAAAAGACCTGTTTTTACACTTGTTACAATGCTACTCGTTATTATTTTAGGTGGCGTATCATTGTTAAAAATCCCAATTACATTAATTCCCGAATTAAATCCCCCTATTGGTGTCGTTGTGACGTCATATCCTGGGGCGAGTTCGACGGAAGTAAATGAAAAGGTAACAAAACCTTTAGAGGCGGCATTGGCCACCTTGCCAGGCATAAAAAAACTACAATCTACTTCGCAGGAAGGTTCAAATTTAATTGTGCTAGAGTTTAATTGGACGACGAATATTGAGGATGTTCAATTAGATATTTTGCAACGTATTGATATGACACCTTTACCAAACGATGCACAAAAGCCAAATTTTTTGAAATTTGACCCGTCACAGTTTCCAATTATTCAACTTTCCTTACGCGCAGAAAATGACCAAGTGGATGTGCGCGTATTGGCAGAATCACTGGAAAAAGAGCTTCGTCGTACAGAAGGGGTTGCAAGTGTCAATGTTTCTGGCAAATTGGTAGAAGAAGTACAAGTAACATTGGATGAATCAAAACTAATAGCAAAGGGCTTAACCCAAGCAGATATTATTCAAATTATTCAAACGAATAATGTCTCACTTCCTGGAGAGCCAGTATTAGCTGCGGATGACAAAATGTTGACGACAAGGATTATTAGTACGTTAACTACACCACAAGATATTGCAGATTTAATCGTATCCGTCAATCCTATAGATGGTCAAACATTAACGGTGGGAGATGTAGCAACGGTCGAGCGCACAGAGCAAAAAGCAATAACAGAAACGCGTGCTAATGATCATCCGGCTGTGCTAATGTCCGTTTTGCAAGAGTCTGGCGCCAATACTGCTGAAGTATCTAAAGCCTTTCAACAAGCTTTAAATGATTTACTAGCGAAGGAGCAATATAAAGGTGTATCAGCAGACGTATTAGTCGATCAAGGGAATTATGTAGATTTAGCAATAAGTAATATCGGTTCTTCATTATTGCTAGGTGGCTTATTCGCTATGCTTGTGTTATTTGTCTTTTTACGTAGTGTGAAAAGCCCAATTATTATTGGGATTGCCATCCCGTACTCGGTTATTGTCACATTTGTGTTAATGTATTTTGCTGATTTTACGCTTAACATAATGACCTTAGGTGCATTAGCATTAGGTATTGGGATGCTTGTCGACAATGCCATCGTAGTAATAGAGAATATTGAACGGCATTTAGGACTTGGCAAGGAACCGATAGAAGCAGCAAAACAAGGAACAAAGGAAGTAGCACTAGCTATAACAGCATCTACATTAACAACGATTGCTGTGTTTATTCCAGTTATGTTTATTGAAGGCTTAATTGGGCAAATATTTACGGAATTTGCACTTACCATTTCCTTTAGTTTAATTGCCTCATTGTCAGTGGCATTAACAGTTGTACCTATGCTGGCAAGTCGTTTGTTAAAAATGAAAGATCATAATATCAATGAAATTCGCAAGACATCTTCATTTTATAAGCGCTACAATGCGTCTATAGTGTGGGTATTACAGCATCGCTTGTTGGTCATATTGTCGGCAATCGTGCTCTTTGGCTTATCGCTCTTTGGGTTATCGAAAATAGGGACAGAATTTTTACCAGCAACAGATGAAGGTTTTGCTTCTATTAGTGTAAATCTTGACCAAGGGGCTGCGATAACAAAAACAGAAAAGGTAGTCGCGGCCATTGAAAATCGTTTAAAAGAAGAACAAGATGTTGATGTTTATGTTAGCCTAATCGGGGGTACTCAACAGTCTCAATCACGTGGACAAACAAGTGCAAATCAAGCAGAAATTTACGTCAAGCTAGTACCACTTGCAGATCGCAAGCGCTCCATTTTTGAGTTTGTAGAAGAGGTGGAAAGGGAACTAAATAATGAGTTAGGGGAGCAAGCAGAAATTACATTTAATGTTTCTACATCATCTGGTTCAGCTCCAAATACATTGACATTCCGACTAACAGATTCCAATGAACAACGTTTATATGCATCAGTTGAGAAAGTACAGCACGAACTAAGTCGTATAGATGCAGTCACAAATGTTTTGACTGATTTAGACGAAACGATACAAGAGATTCAGATAGAAGTGGATCGTGAAAAAGCGAAGGATTATGGTTTTGTACCGGCTCAAATAGCCCAAACGGTCAATCAAATGACAAAAGGGCAGTTGACAACGCAGATGATTGATGATGGTGGAACGGTGTTATCGGTGTATACCGGTTTTGGACAGGCGTTTAATGAAAGTATGGACGCTTTAAAGGCAATGAAGCTACGTTCACCTGCAGGTCTATTTGTTAAGCTTGATGAAATCGCTAACGTATCCATACAAGAAGGACCAGTTTCCATTAGACGTTCCGATCAAGCTGCAGCAGTTGCATTTTTCGTTGATTATAAAGCTAAGGAGTCATTAGGGGGCATTTCTAAAAAGGTCGATCACGCACTTGAAAAAGCGAATCTGCCTGCTGAAACGCAAGTTGTGTTTAGTGGGGATCGAGAGTTATATGATAGTGCAATTGATGATATGCTTTTAGCTGTTGCTCTCGCCGTAGTGCTAGTCTACATTGTGATGGCGGCGCAGTTTGAGTCGTTTAAATATCCTTTCGTTATTATGTTTACGGTACCACTTATGATTATAGGTGTTGCGATGGCAATGTTTGCGACGAAAACACTGCTAGGTGTAACAGCTGTTATTGGCGTTTTAGTACTTGTTGGCATTGTTGTGAATAATGGTATTGTGCTGGTCGATTATATTAATCAGCAAAAGCAGCAGGGCATGCAGGCGTATGATGCGATTTTACTTGCTACACAAGACCGACTTCGCCCGATTTTAATGACAGCATTAACAACGATATTAGGATTGCTACCACTAGCGCTTGGTATTGGCGAAGGTACCGAGATGAATCAGCCGATGGGTATCGCTGTAATAGGTGGTCTGATTACATCGACTTTGCTGACATTATATATTGTGCCAGCTGTGTATAGCTTAATGGATAAAGAAACTAGAAAATTGCCTTAAATACGGGGAGGAACTGGGAGATGGGTGTTCATTTTTTTACGGGGTTTCCAGGGTTTATTTCAAGTCAATTAATTCGAGAATTATTTCAAAAAAATAAAACACAAAAGGTTATAGCCATTGTTTTGGCAGGGCAATATCCAAAGGCAATGATTGAAAAAAGCAAGATTGAAGTAGACTATCCTCAATCCGAAATACAGATTGTTGAGGGAGACATCACGCTACCCAATTTAGGATTGGCCAATCAAATAATTCAGGAAATCGTACCTCAAATTGAAGTGTTTTGGCATCTGGCAGCGATTTATGACTTAGCCGTTCCACGAGATATTGCTTGGAAGGTCAATGTGCATGGAACTGCGATGGTCAATGATTTTGTACGAACATTGCCTCATCTTAAGCGTTATATGTATTTTAGTACTGCGTATGTTGCTGGAACAAGAGAAGGGGTATTACGGGAAGATGAATTGATTCGTCCGAAGGCATTTAAAAACTACTATGAGGAAACGAAATATGAAGCAGAGCATCGTGTGGAAGATTTAAAGTCGGAGGTACCTATCACGATTATCCGACCAGGCATTGTGCGAGGGCATTCTGTGACAGGGGAAACAATAAAATTTGATGGGCCGTATTTCTTTTTGAATATGGTTGATAAATTAAAATGGTTGCCGATTATACCTTATATCGGGATGTCTAGCTCAGCTATTAATGTTGTGCCTGTCGATTATATTATCAATGCCTCTACGTTTTTAGTGGATGAGAAAAGTGCTGAAGGGAAAACATTACATTTAACAGATCCTAATCCTCACCCTGTACAAGAGGTATACCGGACAATGGTGAAATTATTGACAAATCATTATCCGAAAGGACGTTTTCCTTTAGCACTAGCAAAAAAATCGTTACAAGTGCCGTTTATTCGCAAAAAATTAGGGGTTGAGCAAGAAACTTTAGATTACTTAACATGGCATGCAACTTTTGATACAACAGAAGCAATTGCTATATTGCAAAAGGGAAATATAGCATGCCCTGATTTTATACAAACGATGCCAAAGATGGTAGATTTTTATCTAGCGCATAAAGAAGATGAAAACTATCATATTCAAATTAAATAATGGATTTCTTTGTCAGTATTTAATGATAGTGATATAATAAACGAACAAAAGAAATATCCTTAGACATTTTGTTAAAGGGGAGTAGCTAGCAGATGCGAGCGATGCATCTGGTTTCACATTCGTCATGACGTGGCATAATGCCATCGGATGTGATAGCAAATGGTGTTACTTTGCAAAAAGTGCAATAACCGATAGCTGGTTTGTAAGAAGTAACCAATTAAATTTGCTTAGCAAGACCTTTGCCTTCTTCTTAGGCAGGGGTCTTTTCTTTTTCATTTGACTAGTAAATGCTCGCAATTTTGGGTATACAGAGTTTAAAGGAGGAACAGAGAATGGAAGCAATATTATTACAATATGGCTGGGTACTGATCGTACTAGTTGTATTAGAAGGATTACTAGCAGCAGATAACGCAGTAGTTATGGCTGTTATGGTGAAACACTTACCGCATGACCAACAAAAGAAGGCACTTTTTTACGGATTATTTGGTGCATTAATATTCCGATTCTCTGCGCTCTTTGTTATTACAGTATTAGTTAATTACTGGCAAATACAGGCGATTGGGGCGGCTTATCTATTGTTTATGTCAGCCAAAAATATTTATGATTTACGAAAAGGCAAAGATGAGGAAGAAGACAATGATGATGCTACTGTAAAAAAAGGATCAGGCTTTTGGATGACTGTTCTAAAAGTAGAACTTGCAGATATAGCATTTGCAATCGATTCAATGCTTGCTGCAGTTGCAATTGCCGTAACGCTTCCACACTTAGGTAATTTTGATATTGGTGGCATTAATGGCGGACAATTTATTATTATGTTGTTAGGTGGCTTTATTGGTGTTATTATGATGCGTTTTGCGGCGCAATGGTTTGTAAAAATTTTAAACGACTATCCTTCACTTGAAACAGCAGCGTTTTTAATTGTTGGCTGGGTAGGAGTTAAACTTGTTGTATTAACGTTAGCTCATGAAAAAGTGGGTATTTTACCTGAAGAATTCCCACATTCAACAGGCTGGGAATTAACTTTCTGGGTTGTATTAATTGCGATTGCTTTTGTTGGCTATTTAGTAGGTGTTCGTAATAAAAAACAAGCATAATAATCGCCTGACAATTTTATAATGGAACGATTTAATCCGCATTCTTTCTGCGGGCAACGCACGAGCCACATCGCTCGCTACAATAGCAGGGTCAGTGCGCTTGCTTTTTTTGAAAGTCTATGCGGATTTTTGCTTTATATATTCATTACTTTGTATTTGATACGATTTATAACCCCTTTCTTTTTTCATCGTTTTTTTCTATACTAATATCTATTAAGTTTGGCATCATAAATGGAAGGAGTTGATGGGGTGCCTTGGAAAAAATCATCAAATAGACAAATCACACCGTTTCAGGCACTTGTGTCTTATTATTTCATAGCAATAGCAATTTCCTTCCTATTGTTACGACTCCCTGGTGTCCATCGAGCGGGTGTGGAAGTGTCTTTTTTAGATAGTTTATTTACCGCAGTCAGTGCTGTTAGTGTAACGGGTTTAACAACTTTCAATATTTCCGAGACCTATACAACATTTGGACTTGTTATGGTACTTGTGATTTTACAGCTCGGGGCTATCGGTATTATGTCGCTAGGTACTTTTGTTTGGTTACTTGTCGGCAAAAAAATCGGTATGCGCGAACGGCAATTAATTATGATTGATCATAATCAATACAATCTATCGGGTGTTGTTCAGCTAATACGAGAAATATTAAAAATCTTAATCGGTATTGAATTAACAGGGGCTATTATTTTAACGGCTCATTTTATGAATTATTTTGATACATTTGAAGAAGCTCTTATACATGGCGTTTTTGCTGCTGTTTCTGCCACTACAAATGGTGGCTTTGATATTACTGGGATGAGTTTATTGCCATTTCATAATGATTATTTTGTGCAGCTTATCACGATGGTATTAATTGTACTTGGAGCAATTGGCTTCCCAGTGCTGATAGAAGTCAAATCATTTTTGCTTAATCGTCATGCCAATTTCCGCTTTAGTCTTTTTACTAAAATAACAACGACTACCTATGCAATTTTATTTATAGTTGGGGCTCTCGTTATTTTACTGCTTGAGTCATTCCACTCCTTTAAAGGGATGGTTTGGCATGAAGCAATCTTTTCAGCTATGTTCCATTCAATATCTACGCGTTCAGCGGGACTTACAACATATGATGTAACATCCTTTAGTGAAGCAACCGATATTTTTATGAGTTTTTTAATGTTTATTGGTTCATCCCCAAGCTCTGTGGGTGGTGGGATAAGAACGACAACTTTCGCTATTGCCATATTATTTTTAATAATGTTTGCACGCGGAAAAGAGGATATTCAAATTTTTGGAAGAGAAATTCATTTAATAGATGTCTTCCGCTCATTTGTCGTTATCCTATTGGCGTGTTTTATGGTGTTAATCGCCACAATTATATTACTAATTACGGAACCGCACGCAACACTTATCCAAATTATTTTTGAAATAACATCTGCGTTCGGTACATGTGGTATGTCTTTAGGAATTACATCAGACTTATCAGCAGTTGGTAAAATAATCATTATTATTTTAATGTTTATAGGGCGAGTGGGCTTAATATCATTCTTATATTCAGTAGGTGGTGGAGGTAGAGGGAAAAAATCTAAATACCACTATCCAAAAGAACGAGTGATTATTGGGTAAACATCTAGCAGTTTTCATATAGAAGCGTTTGAAAGGGGTGAATGGTTGATTCACCTCTTTTTTGTTTGGCATTAATCTTTTAAGAACAAGCCAATAGTATAAATGCGGGCAATTTGGATACTTTATAAATCGGAGGTGATATTGGTGACAAAGAGTAAAAAGGATGTAAAGGATTTAAAGCAAGAAGAGTTTTCGACAGATTTAAGTCCGGACGATTTAGATGTACGAGAAGAAAATGAGTTAACAAGTGAACAAGCTAACAATGCGAATAAAGCAAAAGACCGTCAAGAAAAAAATAATAAACAAACATAATAAAAAAGAGGCTTACAGTGGTCACGATAAAGTGTCCATTTAAGGGGTGTAACAAAGCAAAAAGTGTTAGATTGATCGCGCTTCAATCTAACACTTTTTCTCTTTTGTCCCATCCCAATTTGCTAATGCAGATTAAAAATTTTAATCTTTTTCTGGATAGTTAACATGTAATGGCGGTGGAACAAGCCATCCTTTATTTTTGTTTAAACGTAACAGTTTAGCACCTAGTTGGGCTTTACTCATATGGAATTGACCGTACATCATGGCAATGTCTTCTCTAGTTGACATGCCCATTGCTTGACTGCAAGCAACTAATCCAGCAGCTAAATCCGCTGATAACGCTGCACTAATTTCAGGGTCATTTACTCTCGCACCAGGTGGGATGTCCTCTAATCTTGCAACAGGTCGCTCAGGTGGAGCAGGGGGTAACCCAACACCATTTGTTTTCAATATTTTTTCTAACTGTTTTACTTCGTCTCGTAATACTTGGATAATATCTTCAATAATTTTGCGAAGATCTTCATCTCCAGTGTGATTGTAAAATGTTTGATAGCCTGCAATTAAGCCGTAATCAGCCGCTAAATTCGTCCAAACGCTAAAAACCTCACCATAATGTAACGGCTCATCTTTTGGATTGCCACTAAGTATTCCCATAGTTGAATATCCTCTTTTCATTATTTTTTGAAACAGAGATAGTATGCGTGAAATATAAAAATTAATTCATAAGAAACAAACGAAACAATCATTGCAAAACTACAGTTTGGATTGAACACGTAACGGGTAAATCACTTTAGGAGTGGTCAAAGAGAAATTGTCCACATCGTATTTGAACTGAGGGGCATTAGCATATCTTTTTGAAGTGAATAGAAGCAACAATGAACCCAGTAAAGAAAAAGGTACAAAAGGAGAACTTACACATGACACTTACAAGCACAGCAAAACAGGATTTAAAGGAACTTTTAAAAGAGACACATAAACGTGGTATAACGAAAGTAGACCATAGTGATCGAGTAAGCAGAATGACAGATAGTGAAGCTTTAGGATTGCTAATTTCAGTAGTAAAGCGTACATTATAATACTTAAAAAGCAAGGTATTCTATAAGCTAGCTTGGACATTTTAAAGTTTGATGCTAAAAGATTTCTTAAATCTGACTTTCTTCTATTATATTGTATTTAGTATTTAATATATAACTGAAAGTCGTTTGCAAAAGCTTTTATCGCTTCTTTCAAAGTCAAATTTAGTATTTTACACTTAAATGGTAATTGTGGCGAAAAAATGTCCAAAAATTTAGAAAATTTATTAAAACATTTCCTGTTTTTGAATTGTCTAAATGGGTATTATTTCTAATTTTTATAATATATCATTAAGGTATAAAGACCTGCTAATTATGAGGTTTCATTAAGAAAGCTGTACTAACACCATCAATCCGTTTTAGTAAACTGTAATATATTATTTATTTAGTGAAAAAAAGCTGATGGTGAGGAAAAGCAATTTTATAAGTTACTAATATAAAAAAAACGCTATTCTCTAAAGTGAATAGCGTTTTTTTATTAAACAGTAGGGATTGTTGCAAAATAAGGTGCTTGTCCGTGACGGAAGTACGTTAAAAGATAACCATTTTTTTGTACAATTTTGCCATTTGAGAAATTTTGATAGTCCAAGTAATGCGGGATAATAAGTGTATGCTTAAATAATTCTTTCTCTGTTAAATTAAACTTAGCAAATTCTTCACCAGCAATCATCGGGTTTTCCCGTAGAGCAGAGTAAAGTGCTTTTTGTTGTACTTCTGTTGGTCGCTCATTCCACCATAATTTACGTGGCTGGAATTGTTGTGCTTTTAAATAATCTAGTTGCATTAAACTTTGAATAATTTGTAAATTAGCACCTTCCACTGTTTCTAAAAATTCCAGTAAACGACGGAATAAATCTTCTAACTGATGTCCAATACGAGACCAACCTTTTGTTTCCCAATAAGTGCCGAAGCTTTGGAAGAAATCGAATGGTGTGTCAAATACTTCTGTAACGAGGTATTCAATGGTGTAATCCATACGATGATCATTCCAATATTTTTCGAGAACATCTTCTGCATGTTTAATACGAACGATATCATCAAATGTTAGAGCATTATTTGAAAAGATTTCGTATGGAGCTAAATCTACATAGGTGTAACCAAATTTCTCAGCTTCCAAACGAAGGCCAGTGCCGCGCAATAGCTTTAAGAAACCAAGTTGTAATTCCTCAGGGCGCATTGCGAAAACATCATTAAAGGTTTGTCGGAAGCTTGCATAGTCTTCTTCTGGCAAACCGGCAATTAAATCTAAGTGCTGATCAATCTTACCGCCATCTTTAACCATTGTTACCGTTCGTTTTAGTTTTTCAAAGTTTTGACGGCGTTGTACAAGCGTGTTTGTTAAATCATTTGTAGATTGGACACCTATTTCAAAGCGGAAAAGCCCTTTTGGTGCATTGTCATTTAAAAATTGAATGACTTCTGGACGCATTATATCAGCAGTAATTTCAAACTGGAAAACAACACCTGGCTTATGTTCATCAATTAAAAACTGGAACATTTCCATTGCGTAGCTACGGCTAATATTGAATGTACGATCGACAAATTTAATAGTGCGGGCACCATTATTCATTAGATATCGAATATCTTCCTTTATACTTTCTCTATTGAAATAGCGCACGCCTACTTCAATGGAAGATAAGCAAAATTGACAGCTAAAAGGACAGCCTCTGCTCGTCTCAATATATTGAATTCGCTTTCCTAGATGTGGAAGATCCTCTTCAAAACGGAATGGACTTGGTAGTTCACGTAAGTCAATCTTAGGTGCTTGCGCATGAATTCGAACTTTTCCGTCTTCTAAGTAACAAATTCCTGGAACATTTTCTAAAGGAATTTCTCCATGCAAATGGCGTAGTAACTGTTTAAAGGATGTTTCTCCTTCGCCCATGACAATAAAATCAATCTCTTCAACTCTTCTTAACCAATGGTGGACATCATAAGATACTTCAGGACCACCGAGCAAAATTTTAACATTAGGACAAACCGTTTTTAACATTTTAATAACGTGTATAGTTTCTTCAATATTCCAAATATAGCAACTAAATCCTACAATATCAGGGTTTTTTTGAAATAAATCTGATACAATATTAAAAGCAGGGTCTTTAATTGTGTATTCTGCAATGGTTGGATTGTATTCAGGTAAAGCAGCACATTTTAAATAACGCAATGCCAAATTAGTGTGGATATACTTTGCGTTTAATGTAGTTAAAATAGTATTCATGCATTAATCTTCCTTTCACTTTCTAATTGTAACAGTCAAGTAGCTGACAAACAATATAATCCTTTTTACCTATTTATTTTGTGAACGGTTCGTGAAATAATTTTAAATACTTAAATTTACTAAATTTTGTAATAATAGAATCGTACAGTCATAAAGTATAGTAAAGGCTCAAAATTCGAATGAGAGGTTTTTTACTCTTTTGAAAGGTTCGGTGAGAAAGTTGAAGCAAAATGATATAAATCAATGTTTTGGAAATCTTATGAAAAGTACTTCGTCACCAACACTTATTCTCAATAAAGCAGGAAAAATTTTGAATTGTAATGAGGCAGCTATTAAACTTTTTAATCTTAATTTAACGTATATTGGCTATATTACAATGGACGAGTCCTCAAATATAAAATGGGCTAAGTTCGTCAAAGAACTACAATGTGAGTTAAGATCTGAAGAAATATTTAATATTCAAACAAACAACAATGAATTTGAAATGATGCTTTTTAAATGTTTCTATGATCCGAACTCGGAAGAAATTGTCGCACAACTATCAACGATCAATAATGACAGAGCGCTTAAATTGTATGTTAGCAAGGAGCAGGAACAATCTCAATCCTTCAGCGCATACGATCATTTACCTTATGCTGTTATTGTGAGTGATGCAAGTGGGATTATTCTTGGTTTAAATAAATATGCCGAAATGTATTTAAAAATAGAAAAATCACAACTACTCCATAAAGCGCATCAACATATATTTGATTCATTTACCATGAAAAATGGACAAATTACAACCTATCTTTCGAAATTGATGGGTGAAAAACATGCCAATATTCATGTTGTGGACGAGACGCAAGTAAGTAGAACTTGCTACTACGAAATCTCAAGTGTTTTCGATGAGTATAATAATATTATTGTCACTGTCATTAATGATGAAACAGAGAAGAAGCAACTGCAACATAAAGTAGAGCATCAGGAAGCACTAAATGTAGTAGGGCAAATGGCAGCTAGTATCGCACATGAGATTCGCAATCCGCTCACTTCTTTAAAAGGGTTTACAGAACTTTTAAAGCTGAATGCAGATGAAGAATCACGTATGTATTTATCTGTTATTGATAGTGAGTTACAGCGTATGGAGCAAATTTTATCGGAACTATTAGTATTGTCCAAGCCAACAAGTATGAAGGTAGAGTTAATCAACTTAGATCATATTGTAAGACAGGTAATTGAATTTATGTTGCCGGATGCATTAATGAAAAAAATTATGATTCAATATATACCATCAGTGACAGAAGTATATATTGGCGGCAATGAAAATCGTTTAAAGCAAGTATTTATGAATCTTATTAAAAATGCAATGGAAGCAATGAATAAAGGTGGCACAATTACGGTAGAAATGAATGTAATAGACTGTACGATTGTCGAATTAATGATAAAAGACGAAGGCAGTGGAATGGATAATAATACAATCCAAAATCTATTCCAACCTTTTTACACGACGAAATCAACAGGGACAGGACTGGGCCTTGCTTTCGTGAAAAAGGTAATCGAAGAGCATGAAGGTGTAATTGGTGTTCAAAGTGAAGTACAGAAAGGGACATGCTTCCATATGCAGTTTCCAGTGTACACATTTAATCAGTTGGATACTTTAGATGTTTCTGCGAAGGATTCTGCTTATTTAGTTACCTAAAATAGAGAGAAACACTTGCCAATTAAATTTAGCATAGTGTGCTGTTATTGAATGCTTTTGACAATGCTTTTCAAAAGTCGCTATAATGAAATTGATAAAGAGCGAATTGTGAGGACTAAGCTATGACGTCAGAAGATTTAAAGCAAACTTTAAAATTATATATTGTATTATCCCGTGCCCATAAAGCAATTAATGAGATGACTAACCATTTTTTTCAAGAAAATGGCTTGAATCCTACTGAATTTGCAGTTTTAGAGCTCCTGTATCATAAAGGGAGACAACCATTGCAGCAAATCGGTAATAAAATATTACTTGCCAGTGGGTCTATTACGTATGTAATTGATAAGCTTGAGAAAAGAGGTTATCTTTTACGGGTTTCCTGTCCATCAGATCGTCGCGTTACCTATGCGGAAATTACAGCTGAAGGTGAGGCGTTTATGGGCGAGTTATTTCCAAAGCACGAACAACATTTACATGAATTGATGAGTGCATTATCCGTCGAGGAAAAGGATATAGCCATTGGCTTATTAAAAAAATTAGGGCTATCCATTAAAGATTTGTCTTATTAAAAAGAGTTGTCTCAAATAGATTTTTGAGGCGACTTTTTTATGTTCGTTAAAGGAATGGAAACATTGTGTAGGGGAATGGTTTGCATATATAGCTGTTTTTCCACGTTGAGAAGCTTTTAAAACGTCTTTGCAAACAAACCTTAGTTTTTTATTGGTAAATAAAAGAGAGGTCTTAGAAAGACTTCTAAGACCTCTTAAGATGTGTGTTCAATTAATTTTTAGAAATAGTTGCTGCCATTGCCAGCATAGCTGCTGTTAAATCTTGTTCATCATTATCATGAATTGTTAACTTTATAATAAGACCATCTTTTTCAAATACTACTCCGATTACTTTTTCAGTATCAAAGTCTACCACATAGCCTTCAATATTTTGTACATCTTTAAATACGGAAAGTTCTTCAGCAGATAATGCTACTGTTCCTCCAACTGCATTCATGTAGTCTTGCATAGATGTTTTTGCCGCATCATAGCTTGTTTCAGCAGTAGTAGTTGTTTCAATACGCATAAATACTTCGTCATCTTCATTTGATACTAGCATGTCTTTGCCAGGTTCTTCTTGAGAAAGAGTAAATCCAGGTAGTTGTTGAATTTTATAGCCCTGAGTTACACTTTTAGATTCAGTTGCATTTTCCTTTTTGTCGACACCTTTTTGTACGTAATTTACTTCTTGTTGAGGTTTCGATTGTACATCTGTTTGTGCATCATCTGATGTAGGCGTTTCTTGCGCGTCATCGCCTGCAGATTCACTATCAGTTGGTTTTTCCTCAGTCGCTGTGTTTGCTGGTTCATTTTGTGCAGCATCTGATTGTTCTGTCTTATCAGAGGTATTGCACCCCACTACTAAAACAGCTGTTAGTAATAATGCAAACATTGTAATTAATTTTTTTTGCATGAAAAGCCCTCCCTTTCTAAATTAAACGCTAATAAAAGATAAAATGTTTCCAATTTTTTTTGTTATGATGTTAAAGGTAACACTAAAAACAATAATAAAACAAAAACAACATGGGCTACAATAACTAAAGGCATACTCTTGCGCCATTCATAGATAAAGCCCCAAATAAGGCTTGTTACAAGAGCTGCAATTATACCAAGCTTAAAACCGCTAAATGCAATCGAAATGGCACATAAAATGGCTGTTACAATAACTGCTAAAACAGGGCGCATAAAACGTTTTAATTGTTGTTGTACGTAGCCGCGCCAAAATAGTTCTTCACCAATGGCTACAATGAAAACAAGTAAAATATAGTGCCATATATTTTGTGGACCGTAAACTGTTAAAAACTTTTGCACGGATCCTACTAGCCGATCATTTATAAATGGTGCGAGCCAATAACCAAAACGTATAATGCCATATGTGATTGTACCGTATCCAATGCCGAAAATCAGAAACTTCCATGTAGGCAATTGATCTTCGATTGTACCTGAAAGAATAGCAATCGCTATACATACAAGCAGGGTAAATGCATACAAGTACCAAAATACAGCAGGATTAGCAAATGTAAAAGCAAGCATGCCATAAACGAATAATAAAGAAAGGAGAAGTATTATTGTTTGTTTCGAATTTGTAAGCATAATTCGACCTCCATACTTTAATTTTACCAAAAAAATAGTCCCTTATCATCTATAAAGACAAAAAGGGACTATTCAGAATATTAAGCTTCACTTGCGTATAAGATTTTGTACCGTTTATGGTTGACGACCGTTTTTTCTTCAATTTCAAGGGAATCAAAATTCTCCATATATGTTAGATCAACGATCACCGAATTTTCATTTACTTTTTCAACAATGCCTTGCAAACCATTTTTAAACTCGATAATATTTCCAACTTCAGCTATTTTCACAGACAGTCAGCTCCTTCATCGACTAATAATATACAGTTTGCATGAAAAAAAGGGAAACGTAAAGCCTTTTTTGAATAATTCATAATTTATTACACAAAATAAAGTAAGAGAAAGGATTGGAAAAAATGGAACAATATGAAACGATGCTTAAACAATTACAAAATGGAGAAATTCAAAGTATCGAAATCCATAAAGAACAATTTTATGATTTTCGAGAAGTTTTAGTAAAACACCCATTATTTAAACATTTTAGAGGTGAAGCAAAGCAAAATGGGATTATCATCTACACTTATTTGGAAATTCCTAGAAGCTAATTTTGTCGAACATTGTCGGAACATAATGCTGTAAGAAATGAAATATAAATGTATAATAATGGTATGATTATTTGTATGTTGGAGGGTTGTATGAATGGTCAATCTACTCTTGAAACAAATGGAACAAACTCGTGAGATGATGATTCGCTCTGGTGTGGAAAACGGGTTACAGAATGCAAAAACCATTCAACTGAGTCGCAGACTAGATCAGTTAATGAATACTTATTATAGACAGACAACATTAGAAGAAGAAGATCAGGATGATTTGTTTCAGTATTCAGAGTAAAAATTTTTAGATTAGATGATTAAAAGTGAATGTACTGGGGAATAATAATATTGAACACAGCAACATTCTCATTTCCCCCTTTAGAGCAGTGATTCCCATCACCTGCTCTCTTTTTTTTACTTATTCGGTATATATGCAAGACAGACAAACTTTAGTACAAGTATTAAGAAGAGTTTGAATTATTGAACTGATTCAACTACACTAAGTACACATAATAAAACGTACTACTATTCCTAAAACCTTAGCCAATATGTAATGGGTAAAGGAATAATCGTATTGTCTTATTTTGTGAGTAAATTTATTGTGAGCGGATGGCGCGACTCGGTGCTTGTCTGAGAAAAGCGTCAGCCTTTAGCGTAATATTGATTCAAGTAAAGGAGTAATTACATATGGGAAAAGAGCGTATTGCATTTATCGGTACAGGTGTTATGGGTGCTAGTATTGTTAAACACTTATTGCAAAATAGCCATGAGGTGACGGTTTATACCCGCACAAAAGAAAAAGCAGAGCCCTTAATCGCTTTAGGAGCAAGTTGGGCTAGCTCCCCAGCAGAGGCTTTTAAAGATAAGGATATAGCGCTAACGATGGTTGGTTATCCAGCAGATGTGGAGGAAGTTTACTTCGGTGAAAATGGTTTGTTCCAAACTGCTGAGGCAGGCAATATTGTTATTGATATGACAACATCTGAACCAACTTTAGCGAAGAAAATATATGCCCATGCACAGACATTAGGGGTAGAAGCATTAGATGCACCCGTATCTGGTGGAGATGTTGGGGCGCAAAATGGTACCCTGTCCATTATGGTAGGTGGTGACCAAATGACCTTTAATCGAGCTGTTCCAGTGTTGCAGCAATTTGGTGCAAATATCGTGTATCAGGGAGAAGCAGGTGCAGGACAGCATGCAAAAATGTGCAATCAAATTGTCATTGCATCTGGCATGATTGGTGTATGTGAGTCACTTGCGTATGGCTTAAAAGCTGGACTCGATTTATCTACTGTATTACAATCCATCTCTTCTGGTGCGGCAGGGTCTTGGTCTTTAAGTAATTTAGCACCACGTATGATTAAAGAAGACTATGCGCCAGGTTTTTATATTAAGCATTTCGTGAAGGATATGAAAATCGCTTTAGATGAATCAAAGAAAATGGGTATTTCTTTACCAGGGCTAGCATTAGCATATGAAATGTATGAAAAGCTAATTGAAGCAGGCTATGGTGAGAATGGTACGCAGGCTCTGCTAACGTATTATAAATAGTCCGCAATAGGGGAAAGTGTTAGATTGAGTAATCATCAATCTAACACTTTTTTTGCTATGTTGTTTGTTTGAGTGCTTGACTCCACTTTTTTCCGAGTGAAACCGCCACAAAAGATCTTGAATCGCTCCAAAAATAGGAGAAACCGCCACAAAATGTCCGTGAATCGCTCGTAAACCTTTGAAATGCATCCTCTATAGCAGCATAGACAATTCTCTACTCTTTATTAAAAAGTTGAGAATCTAATGAGAAGCTAGAAGCTCCTGCAAGAGCAAAGTATAGTGCTATTGCACCTAAAGCTAAATCCAACTCATAACCAGCCAAACCATTAGCGCCGATAAAACCAATGCTAAGTTTTGCTGTAAAGATAGCAACAATCATTGTAATGGTCAGTAAAGCACCAAAGATTCTTGTTGCGAAACCTAAAATAATAGCAGCTCCACCAACTAATTCAATAATCGCAACGACATACGCCATAAAGCCTGGAATACCGATACTATCAAAGAAATCAGCCGTATAGCTGATGCCGCCTTGGAATTTTTGGAAACCATGCACGGCAAAAATAAAGCCGAGAACGACACGTAAAATAGTTGAACCAATATTTTGCATAATATAATAACTCCTTTTCTTTAACTTACATTTCGTAACTTAGTTTATTTTTAAAAATTACTTTTGTCAAGTAACTAAGTGCATTTTTCGAACAGATTTTTAAAAAATGTTATACTCTTTAGTAGAACCTAGTAAAAAAGGAGGATAGTAAATTGAATCAAAAAAACATGTGTCCGCGATTTGAAAAAGCGCTTATGCTATTGAACCATCGTTGGAATACGTTACTTATTTATCAGTTACTTGATGGTCCACAGCGATATTCCACCATTAAAAATCAGTTGAGTATTAGCAGTCGTGTGTTAACAGAGCGATTAAAGGAGTTAGAAAGCGAGGAAATCGTGTTGCGTACCGTAATTCCATCTACTCCAGTCGTTATTGAATATGAACTTACAGAAAAAGGATATGCAATTACTCCTGTGCTAAAAGCTATTGAAGAATGGTCAAGTAAATGGATAACGATTGCTGAGGAATGATAAGAAAGATATTCAAGCGAGGGGGCTTGAATATCTTTTTTATTTTTGACCAATGGAGGTAAGGGGAGAACCAATCTAAGGCCAATTGGCAGTTATGTTTCACTAGAATTACTGATATATTGTAAATAATATTAATTTTCTTTTAAAAAAGGTATTTTTTATTATAGAGAGAAATTAATTGATTATTATAGAGATTGGAGGGAGGGTTTTATGAAGAAGGGGACAACGATAGACGTACAACATCGAAATCAGTTAGCCATATATTTTTCTTTGCCAATACTATCATGGGCATTTTACGATTTTGCTAATACGATATTTTCGTCAAATATTAATACGATATTTTTTCCGTTTTATATGGACGAAGCTTTAGGTACAAATGAGGTTATGCAACAGGTAGCGAGTACATTTATTTCGTATGCCAATGCTATAGCCAGTTTTTTCTTAGTAGTCTTTTCACCACTTTTTGGTGTTTGGATTGACCAAACTGGCTATAAAAAGAGATTTATAGTTTGGTTTGCATCAATATCTATTCTATTTACCTTTATGATGGGGATTTTTGCAAATTTACAGACGACAATCAATTACTCAGGTGTACCTCTTAGCTTATTTTTAGTGGTTGCAAGTTTTGTGATAGCGAAGTTTTTCTTTAATTCGAGTCTCGTATTCTATGATTCGATGATGAGTGATTTAGGAACAAAAGAAGAAATGCCTCTTATTTCCGGTTATGGTGTAGCAATTGGTTATTTAGGCACACTTTTTGGATTGCTTGTTTATTTATATGTAGGAAGCAGTGATTTCCATCGCGCTTTTATACCAACAGCGATTTTGTATTTATTATTTTCATTGCCTTTATTTTTCATTAATAAAGATACACCAATACCAAAAGAGCAGCGGAAGACGACTCATTTTTTGGAAGGCTATAAGGAAATTATTAGTACATTTAAGGATATGAAGCAGTATAAGGCAATCTTTACTTTTATGATTGCATACTTCTTTTTAAATGACGCGATTGCCACGACAATTGCGATGATGGCCGTTTATGCCACAACCATTGTCGGGTTTACTTCAGGTCAATTTATCATCCTATATTTAGTATCCACCGTATCGACAATTATTGGCTCACTCGCATTTGGCTATATTACAAAAGCAATTGGAGCGAAGAAAGCGATTACCATTGTTGCTGTAATTATGATAATCGCTTTAACATTTGCTGTCTTTGCAACCGAGCAATGGATGTTTTGGATTGCAGGTAGTATGTTTGGTATTTCACTAGGTTCGATGTGGGTGACATCCAGAACATATATTATTGCGCTATCCCCAGATAACAAGAGAGGCCAGTTCTTTGGCTTATTTGCTTTTTCTGGAAAAGTCTCGTCAATAATAGGCCCAGCAGTTTATGGAACGGTCACATTATGGATGAAGGATTATGGTACTTTAGCAAGTCGAGTAGCATTATCAACATTAATATTAATGACGGTACTTGGTCTATTGGTGCATCTAAAAGTTAATGATAAAAATGGAAATACCAAGTAGGAGAATTGTATCGCCTATGATACAATTGAATTATAAATTGATGTTGAAATAGAAAGGAGCGGGGTTGCTTTGGAACATAAGGGCATATTATTAGAAAGTGGCACAAATGAGCTAGAAATCGTTGAATTTGAAGTAGCTAACAATAAATTTGGTATTAATGTTATTAAAGTAAAAGAGATTATTCAACCTATTCCAGTAACATTTATTCCACACGCGCACCCGCATGTAGAGGGAATTATTCAATTAAGAGGCGAGGTATTACCGGTAGTAGATATGCTACGAGTACTAGGAATACAAAGCGCAGAACGTAATCCGCAACAAAAATATATTGTTGCTGAGTTTAATAAACAACGAGTTGTTTTCCATGTCGATAATGTGACACAAATTCACCGTATTTCATGGGATCAAATCGAAAAGCCTTCTGATATGTATCAGGGCGGGACTTCACAAGTAATCGGTGTTATTAAGCAAAATGAGCAAATGATTTTATTGCTAGATTTTGAGAAAATCATGGTTGATATTAACCCTGAATCGGGTATTAATGTAGAGTCCGTGAAAAAGCTTGGTAAACGTGAACGTTCTGAAAAACGCATTTTAATTGCTGAAGATTCACCATTATTACGTAAATTATTATTTGATACGATGAAGGAAGCCGGTTATGAGAATGTAGAGTTCTTTGAAAATGGTCGTGATGCTTATGAATATTTAGAATCATTAGCGAAAAGTGGCAATAATGTTACAGAGCACATTCAATTAGTTGTAACTGATATTGAAATGCCACAAATGGATGGTCATCATCTTACACGAAAAATTAAAGAGCATCCTGATTTACAAAAGTTGCCGGTCATTATTTTCTCTAGTTTAATTACTGATGATCTTCGCCATAAAGGTGATCAAGTAGGTGCTGAGGACCAAATTAGTAAGCCTGAAATTGCCGAACTAATTTTACGTGTCGATCAACTTATTTTATAAAGCTAGCGAAAAAGGAACTTCACAATACTAATAATTGGTATCCTGAAATATAATACAAACGAAAGTCGGATACCTTTTTGGTTCCGACTTTTTTTGTATAATGAGGGTGCTTTTAACACAAAATAATAAGACCACCTATTGTCCTGTGAAGGAAGTGAATTATTTGGATGAATTAAAAACGGCCATTATTGATATCGGCTCGAATACAATACGATTGGTACTCTATCAGTATGATAATGAAGAAGGTCTTCGAGAGCTGGGGAATATTAAAACGGTTGCGCGTTTACGTACATATTTGCAACCGTCAGGAGCCATGTCTGAAGAAGGTATTCGAGTACTAACAGAAACGTTGTTAACATTTAAAGCAATGCTAGATGATTTTGAAATTTTTGATGTGAAAGCAGCTGCAACAGCGGCCATTCGACAAGCGACGAATAGAGATCAGATTATTGCTTTAATGAAGGAGAAAACGGGCGTACAGATTGAGCTTTTATCTGAAGAGGAAGAGGCGTATTTCGGTTATGTTGCTGTAGCCCATTCGATTGGTACTCTATCTGCTGTAACGATTGACATGGGTGGAGGTAGTACCGAAATAACATTATTTAAAAATAAGGAACTAGTGGAATCATTTAGTTTTCCTTTTGGGACGGTGTCATTAAAGCAACGTTTCGTAAAGGGTGACATTATGAATAGTGGTGAAAAGAAAGAACTGGTTGCATTTGTTAAGGAGCAGTTCAAATCACTACCTTGGATTCAACAAGTTGGATTACCGATTATTGCAATTGGGGGCAGTGCGAGAAATATCGCGCAAGTTCATCAGCAACGACAACAATATCCTATCGCGAGTGTGCATGGCTATGAAATATCTAAAGAAGATTTAAATCAGCTTAGTGCGTTTTTAGGAAATTTAAGTTTCCAAGAACTAAAACATTTGGATGGGTTATCAACGGATCGTGCTGATATTATTGTACCCGCATTAGAAGTGTTCCGTGTACTTATGGAAATTGTAGGTAGTGAGGTCTTCCAGTTAACGAAAAAAGGTTTACGGGAAGGGCTGATCATCCATCGTATTTTACAAGAAGATGAAGATGCTTTTGACAAATACAATGTCTTTGAGGGAAACGCTAGAAGATTAGCTCGACAATATGGACGTTCAGAGCTAGAAGTTGATTATTTAATGCATTTAGCAGATCAACTTTATCGTGCGTGTTGCCATTTGAATTATTTACAATTTGATGAAAATGATTTGCAGTTGCTAAGAAAGGCCGCAAAGATTTTTAATATTGGGGAATATATTGAGTTAAGCTCCGCAAGTCAACATACGTTTTACTTAATCGCCAATCAATCAATTGACGGTTTGAATCATAAAGAGCGTCTAAAATTAGCACTTTTAGCTTCATATAAAAATAAGGATTATTTTGAACGATTTGCAGCTCCCTTTATCGAATGGATGAGTCGTGAAGAATATCGTAAAATGCGCGAATTTGGCACGTTGTTAAAATTTGTCTATGCATTAAATGTTTCAAAAAGAAATATTGTACATGCGATTGAAATGCAGCCTTTAGACAATTATGTTCAGCTTAACGTATACGTCAAAAAAAATGCTGCTGCTGAAAAATATCAAGCAAATCGGCATAAGAAACATCTAGAACGCGCTCTAAAGATACCAATAAAAGTAAACTTCATTGAAGAAGGGTGGAACCAAGATGACAACCGAAGTAACAAATAATCGATTACATGAAGAAGAATTTTCAGAACCACATAGCCGACTGCTCGAGGAAATAGCAAAGCCCCAATATTATAATAACCGCGAACTAAGCTGGTTAGCGTTTAATGAGCGTGTCTTAGAAGAAGCAGAGGATATCAATAATCCTCTGCTAGAACGTCTGAAGTTTTTGGCGATTTTTAGCTCCAATTTAGATGAATTTTTCATGGTGCGTGTGGCAGGACTTCAGGACCAAGTGCGTGCAGGGTTCCATAAGGCTGAAAATAAGTCAGGCTTAACACCGAAAGAGCAATTAGCGAAAATTGCTGAACGTACGCAAGCTTTAGTGCGCAGACAAACAGAAGTATATCGTCACTTAATCTACGATTTACTACCACAGCACAATGTACATATTGCAGACATGAAAGATTTAAATAGTACGCAAAAGGCGTTTATCAATGAAATGTTTGCTGAAACCATTTTCCCAGTTTTAACACCTGTAGCTGTAGATGCTTATCGACCATTTCCAACCTTGCTTGGTAAAACTTTAAATATACTTGTTCTATTGGAACAAGATGAGACAGATTTAGAAAGCCGTGAAAAGGTTGCCATAGTGCAAGTACCATCTGTTTTGGATCGCTATATTAAAGTGCCTTCTGCTGAGGGCGAGACAGTGATTGTTCTACTTGAAGATGTTATTGTCGCTCATATCGAAAAGCTTTTCTATGGCTACAGTGTGAAATCAGCACAGGCTTTCCGTCTAACACGTAATGCAGATTTAACGATTCATGAGGAAGGTGCCCGTGATTTACTGGTAGAAATTGAAAAAGAGCTTAAAAAACGTAAATGGGGTGTCGGCAGCCGTCTAGAAGTACGTGTAGGGGAAATGAATGATGAGGTACTTGCATACTTACTAGAAGAATTTGAAATCGAAGAGACAGATGTTTTTCATATCGACGGTCCGCTCGATTTAACCTTTATGTTCTCATTTGTAAAAGGTATAGCTGTTGGACGGGAGCATTTAGAGTATGAAAGCTTTATTCCACAGCCACCATTAGATTTACAGTCAGATGAAAATATTTTTGAGAAAGCATTGCAACAAGACATTTTTTTCCATCATCCATATGAGTCATTTGCACCGATAGTGGACTTTATTTCTGAGGCTGCGGTGAATCCGAATGTACTTGCTATCAAGCAAACATTATATCGAGTTAGTGGGAATTCTCCAATAATACAAGCATTAAAGCTCGCAGCTGAAAACGGTAAACAAGTGACTGTTTTAGTAGAGTTAAAAGCGCGTTTTGATGAAGAAAATAATGTGCATTGGGCAAAACAACTAGAACAAGCAGGTTGTCTTGTTATTTATGGTATGAATAATTTAAAAACGCATTCCAAAATAACATTAGTTGTAAGTCGTCGTAATGGCAAAATTGAACGTTTTGTTCATCTTGGAACAGGAAATTATAACGATGCAACTGCAAAAATTTATACAGATATGGGCATCATAACATCAGACAAGGAATTTGGAATTGATGCCACGAACTTTTTTAATTATTTAAGCGGCTATACGGAAAAACCTACATTTAATCATTTAGTCGTCGCACCATTCGATATTCGCGATGAATTTATCCGTTTAATGGATGAGGAAATAAGCTGTCATAAGAAATACGGAAATGGATTTATTCGTGCCAAAATGAATTCATTGACGGATAAGGATTTAATGATGAAGCTTTACGAAGCATCTATTGCTGGTGTAAAAGTCGAGCTTATTATACGGGGAATTTGCTGCATACGCCCAGGTATTCCAGGCATTAGCGAAAATATAACCGTTACAAGTATTGTTGGCAGATTCCTTGAACATTCACGCATCTATTGGTTCCATCATAATGGTGAGAATAAGGTGTACTTATCCTCAGCAGATATGATGACCCGTAATATGATTAAACGAGTTGAAATTCTTTTCCCTGTCTATTCAATTGAAGCAAAAGCTCGTATTATGGATATTATGAACAAACAACTTGAGGATACAGCAAAGGCTCGTATCCAAGATTCCAATGGGAAATATCATTACAAAGAATTTGATCGCAGCGAAGACCCTATTAATAGTCAGGAAATTTTCTTAAAGGATGCTCTAAAGCCTACGCTAGATGAGGAATAAATAATAAGCGTCTTAGACGACTAGAGTAAACACGCTACCTAGAGAGGGATATAATGAAAAAATATAGAAAGAATGTAGCGCAATTCACAAACTATCGACAGTTGGCACTGCTTAATCCGTTCGATGCAGTAGTATGCTTAAAACAAGCTGATGATGGGGATTTTGAAATCGTTTATTATAACGACAAACTACCATTAGCTATAGCGTTGCAGGATGAGAAAGCAACGACAGCAAAGCAATTTTTTAACAAGCAATGTTGGCAACAATTATGGAAGATAATACAACAGGAATTTAACATTGCTCGTAAGGTTGCGCTTTATTCAGAGACTGAGCAAATGCAAAAATCGTTTGCCGTAAGTGTACAGCAAATAGAGTCATCTATAATAGCTGTTATTTTACGTGAGGAACAGCGTGATACGAAGCCGTATTTGCAATTTGTTGAACAACATGTATGTCCAATAGTAACGACTGATTTACAAGGCCGTATTGTTCATCAAAATGTTACCGCTACGTCTTTATTGTCGAGAGAACATCACAGCCTTATAGGACTTGATATTTTTTCATTATTAGAGTGTAACTATGTAAACGAAGTCCAATTATTATTTGCTAAAACGATTGAAGGCGCTACATTGGATATGCCAAAATGTTTATTCAAGGGTAACCTACTAAGTAATGAACCATTTTATTTGCGTACACATCCAACATATTTTAATGGTGAAATAATTGGGGTACATTTTTTCGTTAGAGACGCGAACTTATTTAAGAGTTATCATGATTCCTTTTACTATTTAGCCTTAACGGATGAATTGACGGGTATTTGGAATCGAAAAGCGATAAAAGAGCATTGGCTACAACATTTGAATGATAAGAAAAGTGAACATCAGCAAGCAACCATTATTTTAGTCGATATTGATCGCTTTAAAAAATTTAATGAGTCCCTTGGTGAAAGTAAGGGTGACGAACTTATGCGAATGTTTTGTCATAGGCTTCGTGAACTTTGTTACGCGCAATGTGCGCTCTATCGCTATAATAGTGATGAATTTATTTTTATTTTGAAAGATGCAACTATAGACAAAATCGAGCATTTAGCGAATGCCATTTTAGATTCGCTAAAACAGCCATTTATGATTGATGAACAGGAATATTTTATTAGTGTTTCTATTGGTATTGCTTTAAGCCCAGCAGATGGTAAGGATTTGGAGACCCTCGTAAGAAAGGCTGATCAAGCTTTATTCTCTGCTAAAGAGCACGGACGTTCACATTACCGCTATTATCGTGAAGATATGACAAATGTTTTTCCAAATGAGGCATTGATGGAGGCACATTTAAGACGTGCTATTGAATTTAATGAACTAAGTATTCATCTACAACCACAGATGAATTTAGACGATAATAGCATTAATAGCTTTGAGGCGTTATTACGATGGAATAATCGTAAATTTGGCTTTGTATCCCCGGCGCAGTTTATACCGATTGCTGAAGCAACAGGCTTAATTGTAGAAATTGGTGATTGGATTATTAATGAAGTTTGTCGCTATCAAAAAGAATGGCGTGCCAAGGGCTATCGTCCAGTAAGAATCGCCATCAATATATCGCCAAAACAATTTAGAAAAGAAAACTTTGCTCGTAAAATTAAAGCAACCTTGAAAAAATATAATGTAGCGCCACATTTAATTGAAGTGGAAATTACCGAAAGCTCTATGACGAATGTGCATGAAACATTTTCAATCTTAACGGAGTTAAAGCAGCTAGGTGTTTATGTGTCGGTAGATGATTTTGGTACCGGTTATTCTTCACTTAGCTATTTGAAACGCTATCCCATCGATATCATTAAAATTGACCAATCGTTTATTGCCGATATCGAAAAGGATGATAAAAATGAGGCAATAATTAAAGCCATCATTTCGATGTCTCATAATTTAGGTCTTGAAGTGATTGCAGAAGGAATAGAGGAGCCATCACAAGTAGCGTTTTTAAAGCGTCATCGCTGTCAAAAAGGACAAGGATACTTATATAATAAACCATTACCTGTTGAAACGATTGTGGCCCAATATTTTGTAGGATAATAAAGCAAGTTATCGCGAAGCAGAGCGTTTAATTTGCATGGTAGAAATACTTGAGCAGAGCGAGATACCCGCGAAACGGAGTGAAATATCCGCGGAGCAGAGTGAAATACCCGCGAAGCAGAGCGAGATACCCGCGGAACGGAGTGAAATACCCGCGGAACGGAGTGAAATACCCGCGGAGCAGAGTGAAATACCCGCGGAACGGAGTGAAATACCCGCGAAGCAGAGCGAGATATCCGCGAAACGGAGTGAAATACCCGCGGAGCGGAGTGAAATAGACAAAAGGCATCAAGAAATTATTTTCTTGATGCCTTTACTATTGCTTTGGGAAGCAAATTAACTTATCTCTTTAATCCGTTTAAAACAACTGTTGTAAAATGTGCCATCTGCGCAACTAAATCAAATTCCTCGTTATGAATTAACCAATCATAAACATTGGCTCTCATGCAACGCTGTATAATTTGTTGCATCTGTACCGCTTGTAAATCGTTAACAAACTCTCCTTGTTGAATACCCTCTTCAATATAAGTGTTAATAATTTGAAAGATTTTACGCTGAGGACTAATTAAATAATGATTTTGTTCTACTTGATTTGTCATGGCAGCCGTATATACGGTTCTCAATAAATCTTTGCCAACAACATTTGTTAAATACAACATTTGCTCCTTGTAAAGCAAAAGAATTTTCTCACTTGCTGACAATGATTGATCAATATTTTTTTCGACAGTACTGTAAAAGCTATCAAGCTCCTCAAATTTTTCCAAAATAACATCGTATTTGGATGGGAAATGGGTATAGAAAGTGCCCTTGGACACTTTACATGCTTTCGTAATTTGTTCCACAGATACATGTTCAAATCCATGTTTATTAAATAAATCTAAAGAAGTTTTCAGTAATTTTTCTCGAGTTTCTAATGCCTTTTTTTGGCGAGTAGTTAACGAATTCATGCCCATCTGCCTCCGTAATTAAAATATCCTATAATAATAATTGCAACATTTATTCAGAAAATAGAAAATTTTTTGATTGACGAGTGATATTATGTTTGTTTATGATTTAAATGACCACAGTCAGTGACCGCGGTCATTAAGAGTATCTCGTTATTAATGTTACGATAAAAACGTAAAGTTGGCTAGTGTATCAATTAGCTTATTTACGCAATTCATGGGGAATGGGGGAGCTCAAATGAAAGACAAGTTAGGTTTTATCGGCTTAGGCAATATGGGGTTACCAATGTCCATTAACTTACTTCGTGCAGGTTATGAAGTGTATGGCTTTGACACGAACAAGAAAGCAATGGAGCAATTCATTGCAGAAGGTGGTATTGGTTTAGCAACATCACAAGCAGTTGTAAAGCAAAGCGAAGTAATTATGACCAGCTTGCCAACACCACAAGTTGTTGAACATGTCTACACATCAGAAGAAGGGATTTTGCAACATGCTAATCAAGGAAGTCTACTAATAGACTTTAGCACTGTAAACCCTGAATTAAATGATTCGTTACATAAAAAGGCGCAATCATTAGGGTTACGTTATTTAGGAGCTCCGGTAAGTGGAGGTGTTATTGGTGCTATCAATGCCACGTTAACAATTATGATTGGTGGAGAAGAAAAGGATTACCAAAGTGGCGTTGGAATTTTCGAAATAGTAGGAAAAAATATTTTCCATCTTGGCACATCCCCGAGTGTAGGGACACGTATTAAATTACTCAACAATTTAATGATTGGCTTTTATACGCAGGCAGTTGCAGAAACGATTGTACTTGGAGAAAGCATGGGTGTGTCAGCAGATACGCTTTATGAAGTATTAAGTAATAGTTATGGTCAAAGTCGTATTTACGAGCGTAATTATTTAGAATACATGAAAAATGAAAATTATGAACCTGGCTTTTCTACAAATCTATTACTAAAAGATTTGCGATTAGCAAAAAATATGGCTGATGAAGCAGGTGTGCCCCTTCTTATTGGTGAACAACTGGTCAGTCTTTACAATGATATATCAGCAGAAGGCTTTGGTGAAAACGACATGTCTGCTGCTTATTTAAGTCTCAAGGAAAAGTGCATGATTAAACAAAATTAAAGGAGGAAAACAGTTATGACAACAGCACAAGGAGTAAAAACATTAACACATTTTATCGGTGGGGAAATGATTGAGGGAAAAAGTGGTCGTTACGGTTCAGTTTATAACCCTACAACAGGTGATGTCATTGCAAAAGTACCGCTAGCAACAGTAGAAGAGACACGTGAGGCAATTGTCAAAGCACAGGCTGCCTTTCCAAAATGGCGTGATACTTCAGTAGCTAAGCGTGCGGAGGTAGTTTTAAAATTTCGCAATCTAGTGACAGATAATATGGAACAATTATTACAAATTATTTGTACGGAAAGTGGTAAAACGATTGATGATGCGAGAGGTGAAATTACACGAGGCTTAGAATCCGTTGATTTAGCAATTGGGGCTCCTCATTTGGTAAAAGGCGAATACTCTGTAAACGTTGGTGGTCAAATTAATGCCTACTCTGCTAAATATCCGCTCGGTGTGGTAGCGGCAATTTCGCCATTTAACTTCCCTATTATGGTGCCATTAGCGCAAACGAGTATGGCGATTGCTGTAGGGAACGCAGTTGTTTTAAAGGCTTCAGAGAGAGTACCAATGACCGCATTATATGTAAGTGAATTATGGAAAAAAGCTGGTTTACCAGATGGCATTTGGACAGTCGTAAATGGCGATAAAGATGCGGTTAATGAGCTTTTAGAAAACCCAATTGTGCAAGCTATTTCATTTGTAGGTTCTACGCCTGTCGCTAAGTACATTTATGAAACTGGTTCAAAATATGGGAAACGTGTCACTGCTTTAGGTGGTGGAAAAAATAATATGGTCGTAATGCCTGATGCAGACCTAGAGCAAGTGGCAAATGCATTTATTGGGGCGGCCTATGGAGCAGCTTCTCAGCGTTGTATGGCTATTTCAACAATCATGCCAGTGGGTAAAGAAACGGCAGATCGTTTAGTAGCCATCTTAAAAGAAAAAATTGCAGCATTAAAAGTAGGGTCTTATACGGAGAAAGATACAGATTTTGGACCGGTTATTTCACAGCAATCAAAAGAAGCGATTCTTGCTGCAATTAATAAAGGAGAAGCAGAAGGGGCGACTGTTGTTTGTGATGGACGTGAGCTAGCGATTGTCAACGAATCAAAAGGCTTCTTTGTCGGCCCTACATTATTAGATCATGTAACACCGGGAATGGAAATTTATGAGCAAGAAGTATTTGGTCCTGCTCGAAATGTAGTGCGTGTTGGTTCGTTAGAGGAGGCAATACAACTAATTAACGAGCATGAGCTTGGCAATGGTGTCACAATCTTTACCAATGATGGACTTGCAGCACGTAAATTTACTACAGAAATTGATGTGGGAATGGTAGGGGTGAATGTACCAATTCCTATTCCAGTTGGTTACCATAACTTTGCTGGATTTAAAGGCTCTCGATTTGGAGAAGGGCATATGTTTGGCCCAGATCAGGCACGTTTCTTTACAAAAACAAAAACAATATCAGAGCGTTGGGTGACGAATAATACTGCAACAGCATCTACATTTGCATTTCCAAGTAACAACGATTAATGACATAGCAAGCCTTAACGGTATGTTAAAGACCACAGGCGGACGCTACAAAAGCAATCGGTGCTAGTTAGCAGATAGTGTCCGTCTGTAGCCTAAATATATCGAGTACTTAAATGATGTTACAGAATGTTTTAAGAAGTAATGGAAGTCAAAAAGACTAAGCACAGAAACGATAGATAATGAAGGTATGCAGGCACGCCATATAGCAATATAAGATGTAACTCTATAGCACTTTCTAAAAGATAGGTGGGATGTGGATGTTAGCGTATATTGGGCTTTTTGGAAGTTTAGCACTACTAGTTTATTTAACAATGAGGGGTGTCAATTTACTAATTTCAGCACCATTAACTGCTTTAATTGCAGCTTTAACAAATGGTCTTGCTTTCTTCCCGCAAACTGCAAATGACAATCAAGCTAATTTCTTAACAAGTTATATGGATGGATTTACGGGCTTTGTTGGTTCTTGGTATTTAATGTTCATGGCAGGTGCCATTTTTGGCAAGGTAATGGAAGATACAGGTGCTGCTGATAGTGTTTCGAAATGGATTGTTGAAAAAATTGGGGTGAAGTATGCTACATATGCCGTAGTATTGGCAGCAGCTGTACTAACATATGGTGGTGTCTCAGTATTTATCGTAGCCTTCTCTGTTTATCCGATGGCGATTAGTTTATTTAAACAGGCGAATCTTCCAAGACGCTTTATTCCTGCGGCACTTGGTTTAGGTTCTGTAACGTTTACAATGACGTCAGCAG
The DNA here is from genome assembly GCF_037976175.1 of Lysinibacillus sp. FSL K6-3209. Lineage (NCBI taxonomy): Bacteria > Bacillati > Bacillota > Bacilli > Caryophanales > Bacillaceae > Lysinibacillus > Lysinibacillus sp. FSL K6-3209. The sequence continues at coordinate 865,219 of NZ_CP150264.1, forward strand.
GCTCACCAGAAATCCAAAACTGGATTCCAATTCCCTATTTAGGAACAACGCCATATGCAGGTTGGCAGGTGAGTATTGTCGTTGCATTATTTATGGCGATTGGTGGAGCACTATGGTTGAATTGGATGATTAAACGTGCAGTGAAAAAAGGGGAGGTATTTATCGAACGTTCAACAGATCCTGTCGTTGACGAAACGCGTAAATTACCTAGTCCAATATTAAGTTTAGTCCCATTAGTAGTCGTTTTATTGATTTCGTTTATCTTCCATGATTCTCTTGGCACATCAGCTCTAATTGTTGCGTTAACGAGCGGTTGTATTATGGCGTATTTAGTAAGCTATAAATATTCAAAATCAGTTAGTGCAACGTTAGCTGCAGGTGCAATGGGCGCTGTTGTAGCTATTGCAAATACTGCAGCAGTTGTAGGCTTTGGGGGCGTTGTAAAAGCTACACCATCATTTGTAGCAACTGTCGATGTGATGACAAATATCCCTGGCAATCCACTGATAGGGGGAGCTGTTGCAATCGCAGTTATAGCCGGTTTAACAGGTTCAGCTTCAGGTGGTCAAACAATTGCTATGCCACTATTAGCTCCTCACTATATTGATATGGGCGTTAATACGGAAGCATTGCACCGCACAATAGCGATTGCATCTGGCTCGCTCGATTCTTTACCACATGGTGGTTATGTAGTGACGACAATCAATTCTGTATGTAATGAAAAACATAAGGATGCCTATTTGCCTTTCGGTGCTTTAACCGTTGTTATACCGATTATTGGGACTGTTGTGGCGATAGTATTATTCTCACTCGGAATGTAGGAGGGATGGAAATTTATGAAAGGCAGAACAGTATTTATAACGGGTGCTGCTCGTGGAATTGGCCTATCTATTGCTCAAGCATTTGCCGAGCAAGGAGCGAATGTTGTCATTTCAGATATAAATGAGCAACAATTAGCTGAAGTGGTAGCACAAAATCCACAATTAACAGCCTATACATGTGATGTCACGGATGAACAAGGCATTAGTGAGGCAATTGCTTTCACAGTTAGTAAATTTAATAGCATTGATATTTTGATTAATAACGCAGGATTTCAACATGTATCTTATATCGAGGATTTCCCGACTGAAATCTTTGAACAAATGCAAAAAGTAATGCTTGTCGCGCCATTTATTACGATGAAATATGCCTTGCCCCATATGAAGAAAAATAAATTTGGTCGCATTCTAAATATGGCGTCTATAAACGGTGTTATTGGATTTGCTGGTAAAGCCGGCTACAACGCAGCGAAGCATGGCTTAATAGGGTTAACAAAAGTCGCTGCACTTGAAGTAGCCAATGACGGTATTACGGTTAATGCCATCTGTCCAGGATATGTGGATACAGCATTAGTTCGTAATCAATTTACAGATTTAGCAAAGACACGAGGGATTCAAGTAGAAGAAGTGTTGGAGCAGGTGCTATATCCACTTGTCCCACAAAAGCGCTTACTTGATGTTTCAGAAATTACAGGGCTTGCACTTTATTTAGCAAGTGATGTGGCCAAAGGTTTAACAGGTCAGGCGATTGTATTAGATGGCGGTTATACTGCCCAATAATGAAGGAGCGATGCGTTATGATTCAAACAAAAACAACTTTCACAGTAAATTCTCCTGCGACGATTGTTTATGGAAAAGATGCATTTGAAGAAGTAGGCGTATATGCCAAAAAACTAGGTTCGAAGGCACTTATCGTTAGCGATCCAATCATGGATGGATTAGGGTTTGTTAATCAGTGTAAGGCATTATTAACAGCGAATGGTTTGGAAGCGGTTTCATATTTAGGTGTAACAACTGAGCCAGTGGATACGTATGTAGCACAAGGTCTTAGTATTTTGCAAACAGAACAGTGTGATCTTATCATTTCTGTTGGGGGTGGAAGTTGTATCGATACAGCCAAAGCCATTGCTGTTGTAGCAACAAATGGTGGTTATATCGGCGATTATATGAAACTAGCGAAAATTGCCGAGCAATCACCTATCCCACATATAGCTGTTCCAACAACAGCAGGCACAGGCTCTGAAGCAACAGATGCTACAGTGATTACCAACACGACGAATGATGTGAAAATGATGATAAAACAACCAGCTTTTATGCCACCAATTGCCATTGTCGATCCGATGCTAACAGTAACCTCTCCACCAGCTATTACAGCGGCGACGGGTATTGATGCATTAAGCCACGCAATTGAAAGCTATTTGTCTCGTTTAGCACATCCTTATTCGAATGTGCTTGCGTTGTCAGCGATGGACTTAATTATTCATAATATTTTGAAGGTCTACGAGCAAGGGGACGATATTGATGCGCGAGAGGCGATGTCTTTAGGCTCAATGCAGGCAGGACTATCGTTTTCCAATGCATCAGTTGCTTTAGTACATGGGATGTCACGTCCTATCGGTGCACTTTTTCATGTGCCTCATGGTATTTCCAATGCGATGTTACTACCAGCGGTATTAGAATTTACCAAGGATGCATGCGTGGAACGCCTAGCAGATATCGGAAAATTTTTTAACACAAATGGACAGTATAGTACCCATGAGGAACTAGCGACTTTGGCTATCGACTCAATAAAAGAATTATGCAAAAAGATGAATATTGGCAATTTACAGCAATGGGGTATTGAGGAGGATGCATTTTATGCGGCGATTCCGAAAATGGCAATCGATGCAATGGCAAGTGGTAGTCCTGCAAATAACCCTAAAGTGCCAACACAGGATGAGTTAATGGAGCTGTACAAGATTGCTTATCATTATGAGTTTTAAATAGTATGAGACAGAGTGCCTTCCTTTAAGCAAAAGAGGAAGGCGCTTTTCATTTGAGATAATGTTGTTGAAAAATAAACATGAGTTGAAATTTCATAAAATAAGACATTATCTTAATGCTTGTGCCATTATTAGGCACTGTTCCAAACTTTAATATAAACTAATTCTAATATGTATCAATAGAGTATATATGTGATTGACACATATACTTGTGTAAAATATAATTATCTTATGGATAACAAAAATAATAATACGCAATATCTTAAAGGTTTATTTGAAATTGCCATTTTAATGATGCTACAGAAAAAAACGATGTATGGCTATGAATTGACGAAAGAATTGAAAGAGAGCAAGTGTTTTTCTATTTCAGATGGTTCAATTTATCCAATATTAAAACGATTGACGGCGAATGATTATGTGGATGTATTTTCAGAAGAATACGAAGGAAGAATTAGAAAGTATTACCGTATTACAGATTTAGGAAAAGCATTAGTAGAAAATAGACTGAAGGAGTTAGATTCAATATTAAACTATTTTGAAGAAATTAAGGGGGTGGAATAGTCGTGGATAATCAGAAGATAAATGACTATATACGTCAACTGGAAATGGAGTTAGAGCCATTACCAAAAAAGGATAGAGACAATCATATTATGGAAGTAAAAGATCATTTATTGCAGTCCGTAACGAATGGCAAATCAGTAGACGAGGTATTAAAAAGCTTTCTTTTACCTAACGAATTAGCAAAGGAAATTAAAGCTGAGTATCAATACTTGTATAGTGCACCTTCTACTGAAAATCTTCATCCTATCAAACAAAAGAGTAGTAAAAAGATATGGATTATGTTGTCTGTTTTAGTAGTGGTCATTATTTTCCCTATTTTTTTAGCGATTGCTGTATTTATAGCGAATGTATCAGATAATTCTACAGATACAAATGGAATCATTGAGTATGAAGAAATCAGAAATTAATAAATAAAAACGAATTATTTAACATTGGGGAATGCTAAATAATTCGTTTTTATTTATCTTGTGTTAGTTGTTTGAACGATTGCTGAAATTATGACGATTACATGGAAAAATCATAATAACACTAAAATGACCAAGGGCGTCAAGCTAGTGTTTTCCCTTAGGCTATTATTCTAAAAAGTATACATATCTACAAATGATAGAATTAATATGACATTTACGAGAAAATATAGTAAAATAAAATGAATGGTTATTCATTTTGTGCAAAGGGGGAAGTACGATGTTACAGGGGAAAACGATTATTATTACAGGTGGGTCAAGTGGTATGGGGCTTTATATGGCGAAGCAATTCGTGACAGAAGGGGCAAACGTTGTAATTGTAGGTCGTAACGAAGAGCGATTAGCGGAGGCAAAAGAGTTTATATTAGCAGCAGGCAATACAATCGAAACATTCCAGATGGATGTTCGTATACCAGAACAGGCGCAGGCAATGGTGGAGTTTGCGGTTGAAAAATTTGGTCGAGTGGATGGGCTTGTCAATAATGCTGCTGGTAATTTTATTGTGCGTGCAGAGGATTTGTCGCCAAATGGTTGGAAAGCAGTTGTGGATATCGTCTTAAATGGTACGTTCTATTGCTCGTCTGCTATCGGTAAATATTGGATTGACCAAAAAATTAACGGATCGATTATCAATATGGTGGCGACCTATGCTTGGAATGCAGGAGCAGGTGTAATACATTCAGCAGCTGCAAAAGCTGGTGTACTATCAATGACAAGAACGTTAGCTGTTGAATGGGGCAAACGTTATGGTATACGTGTCAATGCCATTGCGCCAGGGCCAATTGAACGAACGGGAGGAGCAGCAAAACTTTGGGAATCAGAAGCAGCTGCTGCTCGTACAATTGATGCTGTACCACTTGGACGCATCGGTACACCAGAAGAAATAGCGGATTTAGCAACTTTTATGATGTCGGATAAAGCTAGATATATGAATGGCGAATGTATCACTTTAGATGGTGGACAGTGGTTAAATCAGTATCCTTTTTAGGATTATCTAGGTAGTCAATGTTGTAAAGTGACCGTTTGCCTTGTTGAAATTCATTGCATAATGAGGAGCGGTGTTGATACATACTAAGGCAAAGAAAGGAGTTTTGCCTATGACTATGTGGTTGATACCGGCTCTTATTGCAATTACAATCATTTCGGTTATTTCATTTGTTTCGACTATGAGAATTGCCAAAATGACATCTGAGCGGGAATCGGAAAAGGATACACCGATTTCAGAAACAGTTGAAGAATATGCAACGATGCTAAACCCAATTGTTTGGGTGTACATCATATTTTTACTTTTTTTAGGAATAATGATTTTTTACTACTGGACTAAAACAGGGTATTAATCAGATTTCAACGAAGTATCACATTTACTTTGGTTTATGTGATACTTCGTTTTGACATTTGTATAGATTATGTTCCCACAAACTTTAAATTTTATAAGAAGATTTTTTATCATTCTGTTGTCGTTTTAACAAAGCTATTAAATACCTTCTTCCTCGACGAAAGGGATTATGACCACTTTCTTCAAAGTTTGTTAAGTAAGCATTTGGTATAAGAGAGGCAATTTCTTCAGAAAAAACTAAAGGGCATTCCATTGTGTAAAGCCTAATGCACTTCTAATAGCTTCTAAATCTTGGACACTATTTTTAAAACTGAGATCATCGTGTACTGTTGAATTACTTGAGTTTCCATAACCCCTTAAGTTTATTAAATAGACTGTATAGTGTGTAGTAAAAGGTGCAGCAAAAATATTGCCATTACTATTAAACGCTGTATATTGATGTGTTATACAGAGTGGCTCACCTTTTCCCATTTTATAATACTCGAAGTTTCCGCGAGGAGTTTCAACCATATTTTGCATCCACATAAAATACCTCTAATGTTTTTATTTCATTATAGCGATACAAAAATGTAAAAAATTAGTTTTTTATAACTGTGCAAAGATTTTATAGTCGGTCTTATGCATTAACTTTAGAAAAACGGGGAAAATAAATTAATATTTCATATTGTCTAAAACAAAAATATCCATAATATACATTGTTTATGAAAAACTCTTCTTGACCTTGTCGTGGTCATAGTCGGAAACATTGTGATATGATAAAAGAGAAGGATCCTGTTCTGCAAAGCAAGGACAGAAAAGGAGAAGAAGTTCATGATTTCAACTAACAGCAAAGACTTATTAGCAATGCCAATTAGTGATTTTATTATTTCATCCGAAAAGGTTGCACATGTACAAAGTGGTAATAGTGCTGAGCATGCACTCCTTGTACTGACACGTACAGGGTACTCGTCCATACCTGTATTAGATATGAAATATCGCCTTCAAGGTTTATTGAGCATGAAAATGATTACAGAATCCATTTTAGGTCTCGAACATATTGAATATGAAAAATTACCAAATATTAAAGTAGATACAATAATGGAAAAAGATATAGCCGTTCTCAAGATGACGGATACTTTCCAACGAGCTTTAGATTTGGTTATTAACCATGCGTTTTTATGTGTAATAGATGAAGATGGTACATTTGCAGGGATTTTAACAAGACGCGTTATTTTAAAACAGTTGAAAAAATATATCTATCAAAAAGAGAAGTAGTGTAAGAGGGGACTCAGGTGCAAAATCATGAGGTCCCCCTTTACTTGTATTGGAGGTTTAGGTGATTGATGGCAACAGAGGCGGAAATTTTGAAAGTTTTAGCTGAGGAACGCAATATGCGTAAAGCAGCGGAGCGGTTGTTTTTATCGCAGCCTGCACTTTCACAACGGTTGCAATCGATTGAAAAAGATTGGGGTGCACAGCTGTTTATTCGTTCACAAAAGGGGCTTACAGCAACCCCCGCAGGAGAGCACGTTATAGCGTACGCAACAGATATGCTTGCTAAAAAAGAAGAAATCTTTGAAATGATTCAATCGCTAACAACCAAAGTAAACGGGACATTGAAAATTGCTTGTGCTTCCATTGTCGGGCAAAACTGGCTTCCCAAAATATTAAAAGATTTCGTAACAAAATATCCAGAAGCTAAAATTTCACTTATGACTGGCTGGAGCTCGGAAATTGTTAAAGCTTTATATGAGGGAGAGGCCCATATTGGCATTGTGCGTGGACAGGTGGATTGGAAAGGTGAAAAGATTCATCTTTTCCGTGATACGTTGTACTTAGTAGATCGGGAGTTAAAAACAATTGAAGATGTGCTGACAACTGATCGTCCATTTATTCAATTTAAAAGTGATTCCAATTACTATCAAGAAATACAGCAATGGTGGCAACAGCATTTTGCTTCAAATCCAAGAAGACAAATTTTAGTAGACCAAATTGAAATATGTAAGCAAATGGCGTTAAATGGCATAGGTTATGCCATATTACCATCCATCACGCTAAATGAGCATGATGGGGTTAATAAAATTGCGCTGACTAACAATGAAAAAGAATTTGGTTTAACGCGAGATACATGGTTAATAGGCTATGAGTCTTCCTTTGAATTACGCCAAGTGGAAGCATTTGTAGAGGTTGTGCAAGATCATGCACGATGCCTGTTTGACTATACGAATTAAATATTCCCATGCTAAAGGGGCTTCGAAGAGTAAAGTGTTAGATTGACTGCATCAATCTAACACTTTTTTGTACATATTTCTTTTGTGTTAGAGAAAATTGTTTGAGTGCCTGGCATCTCCCTAAATCTTAAGAGTTTATGAATATTCATGAAGATATCATAAGAAATGGAACAAAATGCACGAAAAAACGTATAATTATGTAATCATCTAAAAGCAAAGGAAAAGGGGTTGAGTTTTTGAAGAAATTAAATATTACAGCACTAATAGTATTATTAATGCTTGTTATGAGCTACGCTCTGCCTATTTCTGAGGCGAGCGCCGCACCTACTTTAGAGGTACAAGCTAAGACAGGCATTGCAGGAAAGGCGAAATATCAATCAGTTACGCCTTTGCAAGTAACTGTAAAAAATAATGGACCTGATTTTTCAGGAGATATGGCGATTAATGCCTTTAATTCTTTTCAAGCAGGATCAGCACTAGTTGTGCCTATAGATATAGCAGCTGGTGAGGAAAAAACAGTTACACTTTATTTGGACGGCTTAGCTGATTACGGTTATTCCGATGGTGATGTGTTTGCCTTTTATGAGGGCAACATTGAAAAAGGAAAAAAAGTTGCTTATAAAGGAACAAAGCGGTTGCAGGCTAATTTTTCAGAGCCAAATTCAACATTTATATATACGTTAACAGAGAAAAGCGACCGTTTATCTGCCTATTTAAAGTTACCGCAACTTTTTCCATCCAATAGTGTAGAAGTATTTAACTTAAATCAATTAAAAGACTACACATTACCTGAGGTTGCACAAGGCTATGCAATGGCAAATATTATTGCAGTCGATGAGGTTGCGATAGCTGATTTAACGCAAAAACAGCAGGAAGCATTATTAAAATGGGTGCAAGATGGCGGTACTTTATTGCTTGGCAGTTCTGAACAAATCAATGCAACTGCAGGCATTTTTAAAGAATACTTGCCACTTACATTATCCCAACAAATGACGACTGTATCAGCAGATAGTTTAACGAAATTATCGGGAGGCGGTATTTTCACACAAGCAATTTCTGTCTATACAGCAACTGAAAATGAAGGCAGTATCCCTGTTTTAAAAGACAATACTAATATTCTAGCTGCTAAGAAAAAGGTTGGTAGTGGAGAAATTGTCCAAACAACTTTTTCATTAGGAGACCAGCCATTAGCATCTATGGACGGCTATGCGGCCTTAACAGCGAAAATGTTCGACCTTCAAACAATGTCTCAGCAAACAGGGATGCAAGGTCAATCTACAATGGATCAGCTTTCTAGCGAGTTAGGTAGTATTAACGAGTTATTCCCATCATTCGAAGTGTCCGTTAGCTATATGCTTATCGTAATTATTCTTTATATTTTAGTAATTGGTCCAATCCTTTACTTTGTTTTAAAGAGAGTGGATAAACGAGAGCATGCATGGTGGGTTATTCCTACGATTTCAGTGGTACTGTCAATTATACTATTTGTTTTCGGCGCAAAAGATCGTATTGTGCAGCCACAAGTTCAACAATCAGCATTCTTTAAAGTAAATGAAGACAGTAGCGTGAATGGTTATTATGTAGAATCAATTTTAACAAATCGCAGTGGTGATTTTGTTGTCAATGCTGATAAAGATACGACTGCAGTAGCGTTCCGCAATAATTATAATCTTACTGGTTCAATGGGCGCGTTACATGAATCGTCGTATATTAAGGAACATGCCAATGGATCCGCATTAACTTTACGCGATTTAAGTTATTGGTCTGTCCAATCTTTTGGGGGGAAAACAGCCGCTCAAAAGATTGGCAAAATGGATATTGATATTACATTGAAAAATGAAAAATTGTCTGGGACAGTAAAAAATAATTTCCCGTTTGCTTTGAAGGATGTCACGATTATATCGGGTACAAAAGAAGTGAAACTTGGTGATATTGAACCGAATGCTACACTGAAGGTGGACAAAGAGCTGAAAACAACAGTTCTTCAAAAGCCAACACACTTTAATAATTATAATTATAACTATCCAAAGACGAAGGAAGAAGTTGACCCATTACGTATTGAGCGTATGAAGTCGCAAGCCCTGCTATTAGTAGAAAGTGAGAAACAACCTGTCATTACAGCTTGGGCAGAGCAAGCAATTGTAGGAGTAGAACTTGAAACAAGTGTCAACATGTCACCTATTTCTTACTTCGTACAGCCATTCGATGGAAAAGTTGAAATGTCAGGTCCATTTACGTTAAAACGTAATAACTTTTCATATAATTTGAGCGCACAATCGCCAAATGCCACTTTCGATAAAATGGATGAGCAATTAAATACTTGGTACATGTCAGAAGGTTTATATGAATTGTCGATAGAGATGCCAGACCATTTTATGGACTTTGTTCAAACCTTAGATGAACTTACAATTTCGAATAAAGATGTTCAACGAATGCAGTTATCTATTTGGAATAACAAAACGGGCAACTATGAACCATTGGTTGATACGAAGCAGGTATTTTCAAATGATATTACGCAATATTTCGATGATAAGGGTAAGCTGCTGTTGGAGATTAAATTTGGACCAGATCAAACAGGCGAGCAGACAAAGTTACCTGAAATAGAGCTGAAAGGAGTGGCGAAGTAATGATTGAGATTCGCGATTTAACAAAAAAATACGGCTCTTTCACAGCACTAGATCATTTAAATCTGTCACTGGAGGAAGGTGTAGTATTTGGCTTTGTAGGGGCTAATGGTGCCGGGAAATCGACAACGTTTTCGATTTTAGCTACATTGCTATCCCCAACTTCAGGCGATGCATTGATCAATGGAAAAAGTGTGATTAAGGAACCGAAGGAAGTTCGGAAACAAATCGGCTATATGCCAGATTTCTTTGGTGTGTACGATCAACTTAAAGTAGATGAGTACTTAGATTTTTATGGGGCGAGCTATGGCATTGTCGCGCAGGAGCGCAAAGTGCTTATACCGCAGTTACTAGAGCTAGTTAATTTAACGAATAAACGTTTTGAATATGTAGATTTACTATCGCGTGGGATGAAGCAACGCCTTTGTTTAGCACGAGCTCTTATCCATGATCCAAAGGTCTTAATTTTGGATGAACCTGCTTCAGGCCTAGATCCACGCGCGCGAGTAGAAATGCGAGATATTTTAAGGAATTTAAAATCCATGGGGAAAACCATTTTAATCTCCTCGCATATTTTGCCAGAGCTAGCGGAAATGTGTGATGAAATCGGCGTTATTGATAATGGGAAATTGATTGCACATGGCAATGTTGCTTCCATTCAAGCTCAGCTACAAGGTGAAAAGCGAATAGTTATCAAAGTATCGGATCGTTTACAAGAGGTACGCACATTTTTAGAGGAAGATCCATTAATTTCTTCAATAGATGTCATGGACAATCGTTTAGAAATTGCTTTTAACTATCGCGGTTCAGATCAGGAACAAATAGTACTACTGAAAAAAGCGATGCTTGCAGATTTACCAATTTATGCATTGAGCGAGGAAGAAAAAGATTTAGAGGATGTCTTTATGGCGATTACGAAGGGAGCGGACAGTCAATGATGGAAAGATTTTATAATCCCGTCCTTGTAAAAGAATTGAAGTTACGCTTCCGTTCTTTTAAAAGTTTTTCTGGTTTAATGTTTTATTTAGCGGTAATTTGTATTTTTATTGCAGGTTTCTTACTGCTGACAACAGAATTTACGGGCAAAGGGTTTTTTAGACCTGATACAAGTTTTATGATGTTTGCCGTACTAACAATATTGCAAATGGCACTCGTTCTTTTCATTACTCCGAGTTTAACTGCTGGGGCAATTAGTAGTGAACGAGAAAAGCAAACGTTAAATATTTTATTAACAACAACACAAAGCTCGACACAAATTATTATTGGGAAATTATTATCTTCGGTAGCATTTTTAGTATTGATGTTAGTCGCAGGGCTACCATTGTATAGTTTAGTCTTTCTATTTGGTGGGGTATCACCTTCCCAACTAATTTCAATCTTTTTATTTTACCTATTAACAGTTGTTGCAATCGGTAGCGTTGGGGTTATGTTTTCAACAATTACGAAGAAAACGATTGTTGCTATGATTGCTACTTATGGTTCCATCATTTTCTTAGGAGGAATTACAGCATTTTTCTTCTTCCTATCAATGGCATTCCATCAAATGGGCAATACGATTGCCACAAGCTCGTCCTTTATGACGTACTTCTGGGCTTCGATTAATCCAGGTGCATTAATGCTTACGCTTATTTCACCCTCTATGGGAGATGCTTTAGCAGAGCTAAGTGGCATTGATATACCGGTATGGATAACCTACTTACTAATTTATGTTTTGATTATTGTGTTAAGTTTAACCATTGCAATTAAGAAATTGCGTGCCAATATGAAAAGTAATCGATGAGGAGGAAACAGCATGGAGCGTCGGAAGCAATTACGAAAATATATTCAGCGTGCACAACACAGTTTAACTTTTGAGAGAAGCCTTCCTATTGCACAATACGGGTTGTTTTTAGCATTGCTTTCGAGTGCTTCCCTTGTCCTAGTATCAAGATTATTTGTTTGGCCTTATTATCGTCAGATTGCTCTAGTTGTCTTTATAGTTGGCCTACTTGCTACAGCCATAATGATGTGGTGGCGACGTGTCAATGAAAAGGAAGCATTGTATGCACTCGACTATTATTTTTCACATAATGAACTTGTAACGGCACTGTCTTTTAAAAACGACGAAGATCCACTGATCCAATCTTTACTTGCGAAAGCGATTAAAAAGTCAGAGCAAGCATTTGCTCAGTTTAAAGCAAGAAAGAAAAATTTGTTTCGACCTAAAGCATTTATCGGCCTTTTTGCCACAGCTATTGTTTTAGCAATTCTTTATATGTTCCCAGCGGCAACGCAAATTGAAGCGATTGAAGTGGAAAAAGAAAAGGCTGTGATTGAGGACATAAAAAAAGAAGTGGCGAAGTTAGAAAAAAAAGCTGAGACAAAAGAAGTGAAAGAGCAGCTAAAAGAATTACAAAATACGTTAAAAGAAACGCAAACAGCGGAAGAAGCATTACGTGAAGTCGTGAAAAAGCAGAAGGAATTAGCTTTAAAAGAACAGCAGTTAAAAGATAAGCAGACAGCGAGTAAAGATGGTGCTGGCGATAAAAACGCTTTATCACAAGAGGAACTCGAACAGTTGAAAGAGCTTGCACAAATGCAGCAACAGCTTACACAAAGTGCAAATACAACACAAACAGCGATGAGCAACTTAGGAAAACCAGCAAGTAATACATTACAAAATGCCATTGCAAGTGCAAATAGCACAAATAATAATCAGCAAAACAGTGCAAATTCGAATCAACAATCTTCTGGAAACGCACAACCTAGTAACCAACAAGGTCAAAACAATTCCCAGCAAGCTACTGGTAATGGCCAGTCACAAGGAAATCAATCAGGACAAGGACAAGGACAGGGTCAAGGTCAAGGACAGGGTCAAGGACAAGGACAAGGACAAGGACAAGGTCAAGGTCAAGGACAAGGAAGTGGTTCTGGTCAAGGAAAGGGTGCGGGGAGTGGTCAAGGAAGCCGAGATTTATTGACTACACCAAGGCTTGGCGGTTCTAGCGAAACGACTGTCGATAGTGGGCAATTAGGAGACGGTTCGCATGTTTCCGAGCAACAAGGCAATGGACCGATTACAAAAGGTACCATTAGACCGTATGATGAAGTGATTGGCTCCTATAAAGATAGCTATTTAGAAAGCTCACAGCGTTTACAATTGCCGAAAGATTTACAAAACGTCGTGCAATCTTATTTCACGACAATTGAGTCGCAGTAGGAGGAGAAAAAATGGCATTTACAGAACAACAATATGTCGAAACGGGTACGAAATTACAACAAGTTAAAGATGAAATTCATCGCTTTATTGTTGGACAAGAGGAAGCAATTGATTACACATTATATGCAGTCCTTGCAGATGGTCATGCACTGTTAGAGGGGCTTCCTGGTTTAGGGAAAACAATGCTTATTCGGACTATCTCTGAAGTGCTAGATTTATCGTTCTCACGTATTCAATTTACCCCAGATTTAATGCCCGCAGATATTACAGGAACAAGTATGATTGAGCGAACAGCAGATGGAAGGCAGCAGTTTACATTCCAGCCAGGACCAATTTTTAGTCAAATGGTTTTAGCAGATGAAATTAACCGTGCTACACCTAAAACGCAAAGTGCGTTGCTTGAAGCGATGGGGGAAAAAACGGTAACGATTTTAGGAGATACGAAGAAAATGGCAAAACCATTTTTCGTCTTGGCAACACAAAACCCAATTGAAATGGAGGGTACATATCCTTTACCAGAAGCGCAAATGGACCGTTTCCTGTGCAAAATTCTCGTCCCATATCCAGAGAAAAATGAACTAATGGAAATTATGAAACGTACAACAGGTGCGCACGAAGTCAGCTTGCAAAAAGTGTTGGATACTGATGAATTAATTTTGGCACAACAAATGGTGAAGGAAGTACTAATTGCTGATGAGATGCTTGAGTTTGCAGCAGACCTTGTAGTGGCAACACATCCTGAAAAAGAAGAGGCTATAGATGAAGTAAAGCGCTATGTGATGTATGGTAGCGGTCCGCGTGGCTTACAAAGCTTGATTAAATTGGCAAAAGCTAGAGCACTGATGAGTGGACGTTTTCATGTATCTGTTGGGGATATTAAGTCAGTGGCGAAGCCCGTCTTACGTCACCGAATGCTGCTGAATTATGAAGGGGAGGCTTCAGGTAAGACAGCAGATGATGTGATAGATGTTATTTTAGAGAAAGTCCAACAAGGCGTAAGTCGATGACAAAAAATATTTTGCCCGAGGATTGGTTAGCGAAAATAAGTCGTTTCCAAGTGGCGACTGCCTCCAAATTGCGTGGCCAGCATAAAGGCTCGCATCGTTCGCAGCGCTTCGGGGCATCCCTAGATTTCTCTGATTTTCGGGAATATCATTTAGGTGATGATGTGCGACAAGTAGATTGGAACGTCTATGCGAGAACCGATAAATATTTTATTAAACGTTTTTTAGATGAACAAGAAATGCGGGTGCATATTTTATTGGATGCAACAAAATCAATGGGTGAGCAAGTCAAATGGACATTTGCTCGGCAAATCGTTGCATCACTTGGTTTAATGGTACTTGGTCGTGATGATCGCTTATCATTTTCTTATGTGCAAGATGACGTGAAACCTCCATTTCGTCGTAAAGGGGCTATGTATCGTCGCGCATTTTTGCAAGTTGTTACCGATATAGAAGAAGCCAACTATACAGCAAGCTTTTCTCAAGGGGCATTAAAGGCTATACCAAAAGATAGCACAGTGTTATTTATCGTAACAGATGGGCTTGAACCGATCGAAGAATGGGAACAGTTATTGAAAAGATTGCCTCGTTTTGCAGGAGATGTCCGCATTATACAAGTTGTCACAGAAGAAGAACTTCATCCGCAATATGCGGGAGATGTTCGTTTAGTGGATAGTGAAACAGGGCGTGATGTCAATGTCACGATGTCATCAAAAGTACTAGATACGTATGACACAAGGCGTCGCCTCCATGAAGAAGAGTTTGAAGCCATTTGCCGTCGTTTTGCTGTGCGTAAACTGCAGCTTAAGGTAGAAGACGGTTTGCAACATGCAATCTTTCAACAATTACTAAAAGCACATTGGATTAGGTGAGGTGAGCCGTTTTGGGCTTTAGTCAAATTATTTTTAGCTGGACGGCCATCTTCCCGGTCATTGTCCTGCTCTATTATTTCTTTCGAAAAAAATATACGGATCAACCTGTGTCATCAACACTTTTTTGGTCAGAAATTATGCAAGAAACAAGAGTTTCTCCATATTTAAAGCATTTACAAAAAAATGCGTTACTGTATTTGCAATTGCTGGCATTACTTTTATTAGTGTTAGCACTTATCAACCCATATATGAAAAAAAGTACGATTGTGGGTGCTCAGACAATTTTTATCGTGGATACATCAGCTACAATGCTAGCAGGGAAAGAGCAATCTACATTCGATGCCCATAAAAAAGAAATGCAATCATTGGTAGAACAACTTGACGGTCGACCTGTTACATTAATTACAACTGGCAATTCTCCACAAGCAGTGTTACAGCAAGAAACAAATGTAAAAACGATTGAACAAACTATACAAGATTTACATGTAACATATGAAACTGCCCAAATCAATAAAGCGCTTGATGTGGCACAAGCTTTTGTTGGTGATAGTCCAACGTCAATTTATGTTTTCACAGATGCACTTGATAAAAAGCAATTACCGATGGAAAAGGAATCTGTGAAATGGCTTGTACACGGTTCTGCAAAAGATTTAACGAATGTTGCTATTACGCGTTTTGCTGCGACGACAGATGGTAAATCTACGATGGCATTAGTGCAGCTTCAAAATGATACCGATAAAGAGCAAAAGCTAACACTTACACTACAAAATAGTAAAGGCGATGTACTAATAGACGAGCCTATTTCTTTGGCAGCAAACGAAACAATGTCTAAATCATTTAAAGATTTACCATTAATGGATACGGTGACTGCTAAAATTGATGTCAAAGATGATTATGTGATTGATAATATCCAATCAGTCGTGTTACAAACGGCTACATCGAATATTGTAGTCGATCAAAACATGCATCAGCTTATTCAAAAAGGGTTTCAAGCTATTAATGGCAACGTAAAAATTGTACCGCCCTTGCAGCTGGCGGATAATCAAGGAGCTACCATTGTAACGAACCAAACATCATTACTCCAAAAGATGGAGAGACCCATTGTATTATTTGGACGGGATGATATTGAAAAAGTAGACGTAAAGGGTGAAATAAAAACAACGAGCGATGCTTTATTTGCATTTAGTGAGTTAAATGATATTTATGTCAGTGCTTTATATCCTTCATTTGATGATTATAAAACAATCGCCACAGTTGGGGAAAAACCATTTATCCAACGAACACCTGAAGGAGATATTATCGTCCTTGCTGATATTGCAGATACAGATTGGCCACTCTATCCATCGTTTCCGTTATTTTTATGGAGTGTGGAACAGCAATTATCTGAATCGGTAGGCTCCCTTGGGATTTTTGCACCAAATGAGCAACGTTCAGTCGCGTTATCACAGGGAGATTGGAGTGTTTATTCTCAGGAAGATGAATTTTTATCGACTATTACAAATGGCTTACTAACTGCTCCAATGAAGCCAGGTATGTATACAGCTCGTTCAAACAGTGAGGAAAAGCGTCTTATCGTGCAACTACAAGCACAGGAACGTGTAATAGAAGAAGGAACAAGCTATACGCTTGGAGAACTTCAGCAAAATGGCAAGGAAGAAGTTTCGAAAGCTTCATTTGTACCTTGGCTAATACTCATTATTTTAAGTTTGCTTGTCGCAGAGTGGGAGGTGCAACGACGTCGTGGATTTACGAATTGATACGCCATTAGCGTTATTGTTATTACTGCCATTGTTTATGTATTTTGGATGGACTTATTGGCGAGAGCGCATACACCTGAAAAAAAGTCATCTAGTCGTACTGGGCATTCGAGTAATAGCCATCGTCTGTTTAGTCTTTGCATTGGCAGCACCTTATCTGTTATTACCAGTAAAGGACGAGCAAGTTTTATATTTAGTTGACCGCTCTGCTTCGATGAATCGTACAGAGGCAGAAATCGTTAGTTTTATAGAGGAAAGTTTGAAATCGAAAAAGGAAGATCAACTTGCAGGGATTTACTCATTTTCATCAACTCTCCAAACGGAAGCGATTTTATCAAAATCCTTAAAAGATGTTCCGAAATTTACTGAGGTTAAGGGAACAGACCAAACAAATATAGAGCAAAGTCTTCAGCTTGCAACAGGTATTGTTGATCCGAAAAAGGCAACTAGACTTGTATTACTAACAGATGCCAATGAAACACAAGGCAATGCGTTAGAATTTGCCACGAAGCTAAAAGGCTCCAATATTAGTGTAGATGTCGTGCCGTTCCATCAAAGTGTGACGAATGATGTATCATTGAAAAGCTTTGTTACCCCACAAATAGCTTACGTAGGTGAACAGCAACAGCTTGTGACGGAAGTCAATGCCACAGCGGCAGGGCAAGGTGAATTATTACTGTATGAAAATGACAAACTTATTCATCGTGAGTCGGTGGAACTTGCTCAAGGTGCCAATGTTTTTACTTATAAACATACAGCAACTGCAGAGGGGCTTGTGAAATATGAGGCGCTCGTGCAAGTTGGACAGGATGCCATTTTTGAAAATAATAAATTAACAAGTGTGACGATGGTACAAAGCGAGCCGCATTTACTTATTGTCAATGGTTACGATACGACATCACCAATTGCTGCAGCTCTAGGACCGAATTCTATTTCCTATGATGTTGTGGATGCAGCAAGCTTACCAAATGAACTGTCTAGCTATTTGCAATATAACGCGATTATTTTTGATAATGTACCTGGACACTTAGTTGGAGAGGCGAAGATGAGCGTTATTGAACAGGCAGTCAAAAACTTTGGTGTTGGCTTTACGATGGTCGGCGGTGAAAATAGCTTCGGCTTGGGTGGTTATTTTAAAACACCGATTGAAACATTATTACCTGTTGAGATGGAGATAAAAGGCAAAGAACAATTGCCATCTTTAGGGCTTGTCATTGTACTCGACCGTTCAGGAAGTATGTATGGCTCTAAGCTAGAGCTTGCCAAAGAAGCGGCGGCTCGATCCGTTGAAATGCTACGAGATGAAGATACGCTAGGATTTATCGCCTTTGATGATCGCCCTTGGGAAATCATCGAAACTGGACCATTAGGCAATAAAGAAGAAGCCGTCGATACGATTTTATCGGTTACTCCTGGTGGAGGTACGGAAATTTATAGTTCATTGGCTGCAGCCTATGATAGTTTAGCTGATTTAAAGTTGCAAAGGAAACATATTATTTTACTTACAGATGGACAATCACAAGCTGGCAATTATGAGGATTTAATTGAAACGGGGAAAGAACAAGGAATTACACTGTCAACCGTGGCGATTGGACAAGATGCTGATGGCAATCTACTACAATCGTTAAGTGAAATGGGCAGTGGTCGTTTCTATGATGTCATCGATGAACAGACAATTCCTTCGATTTTATCACGTGAGACAGCAATGATTTCACGTACGTATATAGAAGACAATCCTTTCTATCCGACAATCTACAATGCATCAGGCTGGAATGCATTATTTGCGAATGGTGTACCACAAATGAATGCCTACATTGGTACAACAGCGAAGCAGGGAGCCGCTGTTATAGCAGAAAGTGAGAAAGAAGACCCGGTATTAGCACAATGGCAATACGGACTTGGTAAAACTTTTGCTTTCACATCCGATTCAACAGGGAAATGGGCTGGTGACTGGGCAAGATGGCAGGAATGGGGAACATTTTGGCAAACCATTATATCGCAAATGCTACCAAGTTATAATGATGTGGCCTATGATGTACGTCTTGATACAGATGGTTCATTTATGATTACCGATCCGACAAATGAAGCAGCATTTTTAGACATTGTTGCTGTCGATGAAGCTGGTGAGGAGCTTGATATACAGCTTGAAACGCTATCTGCCTCGCAAGTACGTGCAGTTGTCCAAGCGAAGCCAGGTTTGATTTTTTTCCGCATCGCTGATGAAGAGCGGGCCATTTACCAAGCAGGTCTTAGTGTACCTTACAGTGCGGAATATGCATTACGTCCTGTGAATGAAACCATTGTAGAGCAACTAACAAAGCAAACAGGTGGTTCAATATTGAAAGAACCACAAGAAGTGTTCCGTGAATTCACAAACAAAGGAGCAGAGCGCCAAAATATTGCCACATGGCTACTATTAGCAGGGATGTTGCTATTCTTCTTGGATATTACGATTCGACGTTTTGGTTGGCGCTTTATAATAAGCCGCAAACAAAAAGGAAAGCCTATAGAAGAAACAGCCGTGCAGGTGGAAAACACCAATGTTGCGCAGTTATTAAAAGGCATGAAAAAACGCTCTTAATAGAACGATGGCACATTGCGAAAAAAGCATGTGCCATCGTTTTTGTATGAACATAGCTACTTAGTAATAAGAATAGACGGTGCAGTTTTCCGAAGACTGCTCGCGATGATAATGCCGAGACATGCCCCAATCAAACTAGATGTGAAAAAGGCGGGCATAAAAAATAATGCAGCTACGGATGTTCCCATAAATAATTGCGCATAAGGTACAGCGAATAGTGAAGCAAGGATACCTGTGCCGAATACTTCGCCAACTCCTGCTAGCCATTTTTTGCCGCTATATTTATAAGCAAAAGCAGCACATGCTGCACCGATGACACTTCCGGGGATCGCTAAAAGAGAGCCCGTGCCTGTTAGTATGCGAATAATGGCTGTTAACAAAGCAACGATAATGGTAGGCACAGGCCCTAGTAAAATGGCACCGATAACGTTAATAGCATGTTGTACAGGATAGGCACGAGCAATCCCAGTTGGAATCGAGACCAATATGGAGCCTGCTACAGCAATAGCAACCAATAAAGCCATGATAGTTAGTTTATAAATAGACATAAGTAGTTCCTCCTTTATTAATAAAACATGAAATTACATATGAATGACAAAAAGACCGCTTCCTCTAAACAAAAGGAAGCGGTCTTGTATGTGATAATGACAATAAGCAAGAGTCGCCACTTCCCTCCGCTAGTGTGAACTAGATCAGGTTCAAAGGGTCCGTATATGACCATATACGTCTCAGCCTTGTCAAGACTCCCCTAGTGGTAAAAATGATATTCAATTATTACTAATAAATGGTATAACTAACACCTATATTAGTCAATGTTATTTCACTCTATTTTGATTCAGGTTGCATTAGATGTGGCGCCTTTTTTAATGTCCAAATAAGTGCTAGGAAGAAGCAGGCCATTAAAATAATTGCCCCAAAAATATAAGGGCTATTTATATTCCAATCAAAAAGAATGCCTGCTAGTGCCGGTCCAATCATATTGCCAAGGCTCATATACGCATTATTAAGACCAGCGGCAAAGCCTTGTTCATTTTCGGCCAGTTTAGAAATTAACGTGTTAACGGCAGGGCGAATCAGTGTAGTGGCTGTTGAGAAAATTGTTGCAACAATTAATATTAGTGCAAAACCAGATACAAATAATATTGCATAAATTGCTACAGCCGCAATAAATAAATTGACTAACACAACTTTCATTTCGCCAAAACGTTTAAAGAGTGGTGTAATGACAAACATTTGAACAATAACACCAAATGCACCACCTACAGTCAGCAAGATAGCAATATCGGCAGGCGTGTAATTAAACTTGTCTGTTACAAATAATGATAATGTTGTTTGGAAATTTGCGATTCCAAACGAGAATACTAGCATAATAATAAGCATGACAAAGTATGGCATTTTGACTGAACGTACCATCTGTTTTGCAAGATTTTCTTGTTTTTGAGCTTTCTGTGCTGAAGTGGGCTTTGTAGAAGGCAGTAAATACAATGATAAAATAGAAGCAATAATAGCCGCTCCACCAGCCGTAAAGAATGGAAAATGCAAGCTAACTTTCGATAGAAACCCGCCAATACCTGGTCCAATCATAAAACCAAGAGACATGGCAGCACCTAACATGCCCATTCCTTTTCCTCGTTCTTCATACGTTGTGACATCTGCCACAAACGCCATAATAGGCGGTGCAACAAAGGCTGAACCTAAACCACCTAAGAAACGGGCAACAAAAAGCATCCATACATCTGTAGATAATCCAAATGAAATTTGCCCAAGGCCGGTTACAATCAGACCAAAGATAATCAAATTTTTTCGACCATATCGATCCGAAAGATTCCCAGCAATTGGAGAAAATACGAATTGTGCTAAGGCGAACGTTGCAATTAGCATACCAAGAACTTGTCCTGCTGCTCCAAATATTTTTAAATACTCTGGCATAACAGGAATAATAATCCCAATACTCCCCATTGCGATAAACATATTAAACATTAAAATATACAACGCGGCCTTATTAGACTTCTGCTGGTTCATCGAATACCCCCCTTTATTTACTATTAAAACATTACTAAAGTCTATCATAAAGAAATAATGCTTGGCTATCAGATTATAGTCGTAGGTAGCTGTCATGGTTATGATACAAGTACAAGGCGACAGAATAAAGAAAATTGCCACTAAAAATCATAAATCGCCACTAACTGCCGTAGCGGACATCAACAGTCCATCAAAAAAGTGTTAGATTGATGGCACTCAATCTAACACTTCTTCTATTTCGTATTTATCGAATACTCATTTTAAATTCTAAAAATAATTCATTGTATTTCCCTAAATAATCGGGTCCTAGGTTTTTATAGACTTCTAACGTTTTGCGTTGTTCTTCTGAAGGGTAGAAGCGCTCATCAGCAATAACTTCTTTATCCATTAAGCTCATTGCCGCAGTATTTGGCGTAGAGTAGCCTACATAATCAGCATTTTGAGCTCCAGATTCGGCATTTAACATAAAGTTAATGAAAGCATGTGCGCCATCAATATTTTTCGAAGTTTTCGGGATCACCATATTATCAAACCACAAGTTCGAACCTTCTTCTGGCACAGCAAAGTCTAAATCTTCATTTTCTGATAGCATATCTGCGGCTTGACCAGACCAAGTGAGTGCGATGGCTGCTTCGTTATTAATCATGAGCGGTGTAATTTCATCACCAATAATCGCTTTGACGTTTGGTGCGAGTGTAATCAGTTTGTCTGTGGCCTGACGTAGCTCTTGGTCGTCTAACGAGTTCAGGGAGTGTCCAAGACTGTTTAAACCCATCCCAATGACTTCACGTGCACCGTCTACTAAAAAGACTTTACGTTTTAAAGAAGGATCCCATAAGTCTTGCCATGAAGAGAAATCTAAGTCACCGACTAAATCTGGATTATAGACAATGCCAACTGTGCCCCAAAAATAAGGAACAGAGTATTTATTGTTATCATCAAATGGCAAATCTAAAAAATAAGGGTCGATATTTTTAAAGTTCGGAATCTTTGTTTTATCTAAAGGAAGTAATAAATGTTCTTCCTTCATCTTTTCAATCATGTATTCAGATGGTACTGCAATATCGTACGCTGTCCCACCTTGTTTAATTTTCGTCATCATAGCCTCATTGGAGTCAAATGTTTCGTAAATGACATGAATGCCCGTTTCTTTTTCAAATTGCTTTAGCAAATCGGGATCTATATATTCGCCCCAGTTAAAAATAGTTAATGTATCTTTTCCGCTTTTACCACCGGTAGCACTCATTGCATCAGCCGCGTACATTAACAGGGCGGAGACGACAAGTATGGCGATGGTAGCTTGAATTAAAGACTTCATTGTTGTCCCTCCGTTCTTTTACTTGTACGACTAGTGAAGAAATAATAGCCGACTACTACTAAAATTGTAACGAAGAATACTAAACCAGAAATGGCGTTCACTGTAAGAGAAATACCAGCACGTGCCATCGAGTAAATTTCAACAGATAAAGTACTAAAGCCATTTCCTGTCACGAAAAATGTTACAGCAAAGTCATCTAGTGAATACGTTAAAGCGAGAAAGAAACCAGCAAAAATCCCTGGTTGGATATACGGTAAAATAACGCGCATCATAACATCTTTTTTCGTTGCGCCAAGATCTAAAGCCGCATCAATTAACGATTTATTCATCTCTAATAATTTCGGTAAAACCATCAGTACGACAATAGGCACACTAAACGCGACATGGGCTAATAATACGGAAGCGAAGCCTAGTTTAATGCCTACCATTGTAAATAAAATTAAAAAGCTTGCACCGATAATAACATCTGGACTAACGATTAATACATTATTTAAGGAAAGCAGGGTATTGCGCATTTTCGAATCTTTTACTGTAACGATACCGATTGCGCCAAGTGTGCCAATAATTGTGGAAATTAGTGCAGAAAGCAAAGCCACAATCACCGTATTGATTAAAATAACGAGTAATCGAGAATCCTCGAATACCGCTTTATAATGATCCAATGTGAAGGATTGGAAGTTTGTCATGGAATCCCCACTATTGAATGAGTAAAAGACTAAGTAAAAAATAGGAGCATACAGGACGATAAAAACAATCGCTAAATACACTTTTGCAGATGTTGACAGTTTGCTCATCGCACGCGACCTCCTTTATCCTTTTGACCTGTAATGAACATGATGATTACCATAAATAAAATTAAAAATACGGCAATCGTTGAACCCATGCCCCAATTTTGCGTTACAAGGAATTGTTGCTCTATTGCTGTACCGAGCGTAATAACGCGGTTTCCTGCAATTAAGCGCGTAATCATGAAAAGTGATAAAGCAGGGATGAAAACAACTTGAATTCCTGATTTAACGCCATCCATTGTTAGTGGCAGTACAACGCGACGGAATGTTGTAAAGGCAGAAGCGCCTAAGTCACGCGCTGCATAGACAAGAGTTGGGTTAAGACGATCCAACGAGTTGAAAATTGGTAAAATCATAAAGGGTATAAAAATATAAACGGATACGAAGACAAAGCTCATATCAGTAAATAGCATTTGCTTCGGATCGAAGCCAAATACTTCAATGGCTGCATTGATAGGACCATATAAACCGAATATCCCTATAAACGCATATGTTTTTAACAAGAGATTAATCCACGAAGGAATAATAATGAGCAATAGCCATAGCTGCTTGTGTTTGGTCTTAGTTAAAAAATAAGCTGTTGGGTATGAAATCAGCAATGTAAAGAATGTGATTAAAAACGCATACCAAAACGAACTAAGGGTCATTTTTAAATAGACAGATGTAAAAAATGCTTTGTAGTTATTGAGCGTAAAATTGCCATGTAAATCTAGTAGGGAGTAGTAAACAACGAGGGCAATCGGCGCAATAACAAATAGTGCAATCCATAAAACGTATGGAAATAACGCTGATTTCGAAGTTTTAGTTTGCATCTTCGTCATCTCCATAGGATTCTAGACGTTTATCGAACTCTTCCTCAGTTTCATTTAGGCGCATTACATGAATGGCTTCTGGATCAAAGTCTAAACCTATTTCTGTCCCTACTTCAGCTTTCTTCAATGAATGGACAAGCCACTCATTACCAGCTTTATCGTAAGTGGAGAGCTCATAATGGACTCCACGGAATAATTGTGTATCAACTTTAACAATTAGTTTTCCTTTGTCGACTGTTGTAATTTCCAAATCTTCTGGACGAATAACAATATCGATTTTTTCATTTGGTTTCATTCCTTGGTCAACACATTCAAACACTTTCCCAGCAAACTCCACTTTAAAATCTTCTATCATCACGCCGTTAACAATATTAGATTCTCCGATAAAGTCGGCAACAAAACGGTTAATGGGTTCATCATAAATATCTACTGGTGTACCTGATTGTTGAATTTGCCCTTCGCTTAATACAAATATTTCATCGCTCATGGCAAGTGCCTCTTCTTGGTCGTGTGTCACAAATACAAATGTTTTACCAAGTCGTTGCTGTAATTCACGTAGTTCATACTGCATTTCTGTACGAAGTTTTAAATCAAGCGCGGAAAGGGGCTCGTCGAGTAAAATAACTTCTGGATCATTAACAATAGCTCGTGCAATCGCAACACGTTGACGCTGACCACCTGACATTTCAGAAATTTCTCGATTGCCATAGCCGGCTAAGTTGACAAATTTTAACGCTTCTCCGACACGTTCTTTAATGTTGTTTTCAGGAAGTTTTTTAATACGTAATCCAAATGCTACATTTTCAAAAACATTTAGATGTGGAAATAACGCATAATCCTGAAATACTGTGTTAACTTGGCGCTCATTGGCTGGAACAGTGTTGATTTTTTTATCGTGGAAAAACACATCGCCTGTAGTGGGCTCTGTAAAACCAGCAATAATGCGTAATATCGTTGTTTTACCGCAACCTGACGGACCAAGCAACGTATAGAACTTTCCTTTTTCAAGCTCTAAGTTAATATTTTTTAGGACGACTGTGCCGTCACTATATGATTTCGATACATTTTCAAAGCGGATAATAGAATTTGTTGTCATTGAAGCGCCTCCTTAAGCTATAAATAAGAATCCGTTGCGACGAGTAAAATTTTTGTTTCATCGTCATGGGCATTAAAAATTTGATGATGAGCTGCCGCGTCAAAATAGAGCGCATTGCCTTCACTAGCTATATATTGTTCATTCCCTAAAACGAGACGAATACGCCCTTTGACAATATAAATAAATGTTTCTGATAGCGATGGTTCAAACTGTTTGAATTCGCCGTCAGCAGCAAGTGTCAAAAAGATGGGCTCCATTTCTTTCTCATTAGATGTAGGAATAAGCCATTGAATTTCGTATTTTTTTTCTTCGTCTGTATACGTCGATTGATCTTCCTCGGTGTAGACAACCTTTTGTTCAGGTGCATCATCATCAAAGAATTCCTTGGGCGTCGATCCTAAAACTTCTAATAATGAAAAAAGCGTTTCAATAGAAGGCGAATTCAAATCTCGCTCCAGTTGTGAAATATAGCCTTTACTTAAATCTGTACGTTCTCCAAGCTCTTCTTGGGTAAGACCTTTTTTCAAACGAAGTGCTTTAATTTTTCCTCCAATTTGCATCCTTTCCCTCCTATAAGAAGTTTAGCAATCATAAACTTTCAGAAAATGAAGTTTACTTTAACGAAACTTTTAGTTTACTAAAAACATTACTATTATACATAATAATGAAAAATTTGCAATCGTTTTGGAGGAAAAAATGCAGATGTATTTGAAAGAAAAGAAGCATCTATATTTTCGAGCAGTTTTTTGTGTTATTCTAGAATAAATTTACGAAAAGAAGCTAATAACTAAAGTGTAGTGATGATTATTTATTGGGTATTTGACAAAAATTTGTCAGTATACTTGAAACGATTAGCGTGGCGAAGTGCACTTCGTTGAAAATCTGTGCTTTCTTTGCTATCGTAGAAGACGGTTCGCATGTGCGAATGGAATATAAAACTACATATTATTCGGAGGGATTTATAATGGCAGAACGCATGGTAGGTAAACAAGCCCCAGACTTCACAATGGAAGCAGTACTTCCAGACAAATCTTTTGGTAAAGTATCTTTAGAAGAAATTAAAGCACAAGACAAATGGACTGTACTGTTCTTCTACCCAATGGACTTCACTTTTGTATGTCCAACAGAAATTACTGCAATGAGCGATCGTTATGATGAGTTCGAAGACTTAGATGCAGAAGTAATCGGCGTTTCAACTGATACAATCCACACGCACTTAGCTTGGATTAACACAGATCGCACGCAAAATGGGCTTGGCGAATTAAAATACCCATTAGCAGCAGATACGAACCATGCGATTTCGAAAGAATATGGCGTTTTAATTGAAGAAGAAGGTATCGCACTACGCGGCCTATTCATCATTAATCCAGAAGGCGAATTAAAATATCAAACAGTATTTGATAATAATATTGGCCGTGACGTAGATGAAACATTACGTGTATTACAAGCTTTACAAACTGGCGGTCTTTGCCCAGCAAACTGGCGCCCAGGTCAAGCAACGCTTTAATTGAATTGAGCAAAAGTCCTTCACTCTTAAAAAGAGCGGGATGAATGCCAATTATGCAATGAAATCAACGGAGTACTCTGGCACGTTTGGATTTTTTTCGAGCCTGTTTGAAAAAAATCCAAACGCAATTACGCCAAGCCTCAATTCATGCATAAAATGAATAATGGGTCCCCACGACACGCTTGTGGGGATATTTTTTTCAAGGGAGGATTTTTTATGAAACTTCGTGAACAAATGCCTGAACTTACAGGTGCAACAACATGGTTAAATGGGGAAGTAACGAAAGCACAATTAGTTGGCGAAAAACCAACACTTATCCATTTTTGGTCTGTAAGCTGTCATTTATGTAAAGAAGCAATGCCGGAAGTGAATAATTTCCGTGACCAATATAAAGATGAATTAAACGTTATTGCTGTGCATATGCCACGTTCTGAAGCAGATACTGATTTGGATACAATCAAAGCTGTTGCAGCAGAGCATGATATTACACAACCTATTTTTGTAGATAGTGAAATGAAGCTAACGGATGCTTTTGAAAACCAATACGTACCCGCTTATTTCGTATTCGATAAAGACGGACAGCTTCGCCATATGCAAGCTGGTGGCAGCGGTATGAAGATGTTAGAAAAGCGTGTCAATCGAGTTCTCGACGAAATGCGTAATGCATAATTTTAATATTTGCTAGGCGGGGATGTTTAAATCCTCGCTTTTTTTTAATAGTAATAGAATAGAATGTCGAAAAGAATAGATAGAAAAGGTAAAATGGCGATTAGTCTCCTGTTTTGACAATACATATAAGCAAGAATAAGTTAAAATAAAGTAATTGTAGTTTTCGGAGGGATTTTGAATGATGAAAAAAGAGTTTGCCGTCATTGGACTTGGACGTTTCGGGGGAAGTATTGTTCGTGAGCTAATGAGTCAAGGTGCGCAAGTAATGGCGATTGACAATTCATCTGAACGGGTAGATGAGTTTGCTGCAATCGCAACGCAAGCTGTTATTGCCGATTCAACAGATGAATCGGTATTAAATTCATTAGGTATTCGTAACTTTGAACATGTCATTGTCGCTATCGGCGAAGATATTCAGGCAAGTATTTTAACGACCATTATTTTAAAAGAAATTGGTGTTCAGCAAATTACAGTAAAAGCTCAAAATGACTACCACGAAAAAGTGCTACGCAAAATTGGAGCAGATTTTGTAGTTCATCCTGAACGTGATATGGGTATTCGTATAGCGAATAATATGTTATCTAATACGGTGCTCGATTATTTAGAGCTGTCAGATGAGCATTCGATTATGGAATTAAAAGCGAATGATGCCATTGCCGGTTATTCGATTATGGATTTAGATATCCGTGCAAAATACGGCATTAACATTGTCGGTATAAAACGAGGATCCGATATTATCGTATCTCCACAAGCAAGCGACAAAATTTTACTTGGAGATATTATGCTGCTTATCGGTGCTGATGTGGATATTAACCGTTTTGTGAAGAAAGCAATGAAAGAATAAGCATGAAGTGGAATATTGTAGTTGGTTTGCAATACTCCATTTTTTCATATACAATCCAACTTTTATTATGAAGTATGTTAAGAAAGCTGATGGGGAGTAGGTTTAGCACATGTTTAAATTTAGGAAAGAACCATTACTACGGTTTCTAAAAATTATATTTCCAATCATACTTTTAGCGATAGCGATTTACGAAATACAACAATCGCTAAGGGGGGTAAATGTAAATTTACTGCGAAATGAAGTTAGTCAATTGCAAGTATGGGAACTGTTGTTGATTTTTTTCATTACGTTTTGTGCGATTACTCCGATGATTTTTTACGATGTTATTTTAGCAAAACTACTAGGAATTAAAATAAACAAGCGTACTTTGGTAAACAATTCATTTATCGTCAACACATTTTCGAACCTTATAGGCTTTGGTGGTTTAGTTGGTGTATTTCTACGAAATTATTTTTATGCAAAATATAAAGTGGATCGAGAAGGCTTATTAAAAAGCATTGCCACCGTTACTCTTTTTTATTTAACAGGGATTTCATTGTTAACTTGGTTGATGTATTTATTCTTTTGGGATTTCCCAATGTTAAAAGAAATTCGATGGTTATCAATTGCTGTCATAGTGGTCAGCTTATATGTTCCTGTATTTTTAGTGACGCATCTTATTCGCTATAACAAAAGAAGTGCCTTAACGTATAAATTATTCCTACAGTTATTGATTACTTCAGTTGCTGAATGGCTTGCGGTCTTTTTTGTTATTTGGATGTTAACAATCATCATCCAAATTCCTATGGAGCTATCTACGCTAATACCAATATTTTTAATTGCCTCATGTGCTGGTATAGTAAGTATGATTCCAGGAGGGGTTGGCTCATTTGACCTTGTTTTTTTATGGGGGACGCAAAGTGTTGGAATTGCAGAAGAAAAAGTGCTCTTTTTATTAATTTTGTATCGAGTTGGCTACTTTGTCCTACCATTTTTGGTGTCCGTACTATTATTTATGAAAGCTTATTGGGAGCGTTGGAATCGGTCATGGGATGATGTGCCAAATGTTATTTTTCAAAAGATTAGTCATATGTTGTTAACCATTTTAGTATTTATCTCTGGCATTGTACTATTGTTATCAGCATCGGTACCGGGCATTCTAAGCAGATTAAAAATCGCTCAGGAGTTTTTATCATCGCCAATTATGAATATTTCCCATCAATTGACTGTTGCGGCAGGCTTTATTCTTTTAGGATTGTGTAGGGGAATTAAATACAAAGTGAAAACGGCTTATCAACTTGCCATTATCGTGCTTAGCAGTTCGGCATTATTTTCAATTAGTAAAGGGTTTGATTATGAAGAAGCAATCTTCTTACTGATAGTCGCCGTATTGTTAATGGCATCCAAAAAACAATTTTATCGGGAAAGTTATGTCTTAACATGGGGTACTATATTATTTGATCTTGCTGCGGTTATTTTCATTACGGCAATATACTTATTAATAGGTTATATCAATTTACCTACCGCAAAAATTCATATACCGACTCCATTACAATATTATATCCTTACAGATTATCGGGATTTATTTTTCAGTGCCATGATTGGTATCCTCATCGCTTGCGCTATCTTTTACTTAGGTTATCTTACACGCGGACCTAAAAAAATGCAGAAGCTGCTATCAAAAGAACATGAAGATAAAATCCAAAGTCATCTTACGGAGTATACGGGAACGGAGTTTTCTCATCTCATTTTTTTACATGACAAATACGTATATTGGAATAAACAAAATACGGTGTTATTCTCCTATCAAATCTATGCAGATAAAATCGTGGTGCTAGGTGATCCGGTAGGTCCAGAAAGAGATTTATTATCGGCTATTCAGGAGTTTTTGGAAGTAGCAGATAGGCATGGCTATACACCTGTTTTTTATGAGATTAATAATAAGATTTTCCCTGTGTTACATGAGCATGGTTATAGCTTTTTTAAGCTTGGTGAGGAAGCGTTTGTTGATTTAGAGAGGTTCACATTTGCTGGTAAAGAAATGAAGGGCAGCAGGGCGGTAAAAAATAGATTTGAACGTGAGAACTTTACGGTCGCAATATTAAGTCCGCCATACTCACAGGAGGTTATGACTGAACTTGGGGAAGTATCAAAAAAATGGCTGCAAGGAAGGGCTGAAAAGGGATTTTCGCTTGGCTTTTTCGATGAAAATTATTTGAACACCTCAAAAATTGCTGTGTTAAGAGGAGCTGAAGGCATCATGGGCTTTGCCAGCATCATGCCCATGTATGATAATGGCGAAAGAATTTCAGTCGACCTAATGCGTTTTAAACCTGGGGCACCGTCTGGTACGATGGATTTTATTTTCTTATCGCTCTTTCAGTGGGCGAAAGAACAAGGATATGGCGTGTTTAATATGGGCATGTCACCGTTATCGAATGTCGGTCAATCTAGATATTCTTTTTTAAGCGAGAAAATTGCAGCACAATTATTTTTACATGGCCAGTATTTCTATCATTTTAAAGGATTAAAAAACTTTAAATTAAAATATGCAGATTTTTGGGAACCAAAATATGTAGCGTATCGCAAGAAATCATCGTTGCCCTTTACGATGGCACAAATTACATTATTGATTGGACGGAAGAGAAAATAAGTGAGTTGAAAATTGCACGGTTAAGTTTAGTCAGCAAACAAGCGCATGATTCGCGTTGGAGAGAAATTAGGAATGCAATTGGAAGCGAATATTCGCAAAGTGCGTTATTATGAGGGAGTTTATTATAATTCCATTCGCATGGGGATGTTAAAAGAAGAATGGGACGCACAAAAAGAATGTTTTATAACTGAATAATATGTTAGGAATTAAAAGAGTGGCTAAGATAATGGACTGCATTCACGATTAAATTGGATGTAGTCTTTTTTATGGTAAAGTTGTAAAAATATATTTGATTTTACCGCATGCCTTTGTCATAATAAAGAAAATTCTAATAATGAGGAATAATATGTTAATAACTAAAAATTGTATAATAGAGTCTTTAAAGCCACACCATCAAGAGGATATTTTTTCTTTATATTGTAATCAGGATGTTAGAGCATTCCTTGGAGGGATTCCAGATAAAAACTATATTCTTTCTTCTTTTAACAGCATGCTACAATCATCATTTCCTAATTCATACTTTTACATATCGTTAAAGGACACGAATGTTTTCATTGGTCTAGTATCGATTGATGAATACCATGAACACACAACATATGAGCTTAGCTATCAATTTTTGCCGTCATATTGGGGCAAAGGTTACGCCCAAGAAGTTTTAACTGCGGTCATCTATTATGGATTTACTAGTTTACAATTGTCAAAGTTAGTAGCAGAAACACAGACCGCCAATATTGCCTCTTGTCGGGTACTTGAAAAAATAGGTATGGAAAAAGTACAAATATTAGAGAGATTTGGTCAGGAACAAGCTGTTTATCAGTTATTGAACACAAAGTAAATAATGGTCGTTCAAAAGTAAAGAAAAGGATAAGGATAGCAGATGGACAATTATATTCAATACAATGCTAATCAACATAACGAGGTCATTATTGCCATTCCAGCTCTTGGAGAACGTAAAGAAATGTATGCCCCACTAGCTAAGTCATTATCTGTATATGGGCATTTCATCATATAGACCGCATATTTGAAGTGCCAGGCACCCAAACAATTCTTTGAAAAAAGAGAGTGCTCCATTGTAGGAGTACTCTCTTTCATATTGTTGCTTGTATGCATTAGTTTTCTTCAACATCTTTACGGTTTTTCTTTAACATTTTGGATAGCATTTCATAGACAATTGGAACGACTACTAATGTTAATAATGTTGAAGATAATAAACCGCCAATTACTGTAATCGCTAGGTCTTTCGAAATTAGCCCACTACCGCCATTACCAATTGCCATTGGAATCATTGCACCAATTGTTGCAATGGCAGTCATTAAAATTGGACGTAAACGTGTTGCGCCTGCTTCTAAAATGGCCTCACGCATCCCAAGCCCGTCGCGTTCCATATGGATAATACGGTCCACAAGTACGATGGCATTGGTTACAACGATACCGATTAACATTAAGAGACCCATCATAACGGAGACAGAAATCGTTTGATTTGTGACATATAAGCCAACAAATGCGCCAATAACTGCAAATGGTAATGAGAAGAGGATAGCAAACGGTGCTAAACCTTCACCAAACGTTACGACAAGAATAAAGTAAACGATAGCGATGGCTGCTAACATCGCAATACCTAGTTGTGTAAATGTTTCTTGCATATCTGCCGCTACACCGGATACGCCTGTTGTCACACCTTTAGGTAAGTCTAATTTATCGATCTTTTTATCTGCTGCAGACGTTGCTTTTGAAATATCATCGCCAATAATTGTAGCAGATACAGTTGCGAAATATTCACCTTTTGAACGCGATAGTGAATTAAGTGTAGTACCTTCTTCAACGTTAACTAACTCACCGATTGTCATCGTTGTACCTAAAGCCGTTTTAATTTCAGTTTTTAAAACATCATCGATTGATAAGGCTGCTGCCTTGGCATCGCGTTTAACAATGACGTTAATGTCTTTGCCATCACGTTCAACTGTTGTTAACACTTCTTGCGAAGCAGTAGAATTTAAAGCCATGACAATTTGTGCAGTCGTTAAACCATATTTTAAGACATTTTTTTGCTCTACTTTTAAGACATGTTCTACATATGGATCTTCATAATCAGACTTCACATCTTCTAGACCTTTTACATCTTTAAGCGATCCTTCAACATCTTTAACTGCGCTACGTAACTTATTTAAGTCTTCACTGTATAATGTGTAACTTACTTCGTTTGAAGCCATAGATGTTGATGAGAAGTTTTGGCTTTTCCATTCGCCTGATTGGTCAAGATTAAATACATAGTCTTCTACTTCTTCACGAGCAGCAGGGAAGTCTTCCATCTCTGGGTCAAAGATGAGGTACATTAATGCACCACCAGCTCCGCCACCCATCATCATTGCTGTTGGATCTGCGTTTGTAGCATCAGTGATTGAAACTTGTAAAATATCAATATCTTTACGTTTCATTAATTCTTTTTCAACTTGTGCTACATTTGCTTCTGTTTCATCAGCTAGCTCGCCAGTACCAGGTGTATATGTTAAATACATGACCTTTTCCTCTTGAGAGCCCATAAAACTAAAGCCAATTAATGGTGTTAAAGCAAGTGAACCAACAAGCATTAAAATTGCAATCGTAGACGTAATGATTTTATGATTTAATGCTTTTTCTAATACACCTCTGTACCAATTAGCTAGTTTACCAACTTCTTGATGCTGGCTTTCCTTTTTCTCTCCGTAGATTTTTTTACGGAATAAGAAGTGGGATAAAGCTGGTACTATGGTAATTGCTACTATTAATGACGCACCTAAAGCAAATGTCATCGTTAATGCGAAAGGCATAAATAATTCGCCAACCATACCGCCTACAAAAATAAGTGGGGCAAATACCGCTACCGTCACTAATGTAGAAGACAAGATTGGTTTAAACATTTCAATAGTTGCTTCACGAATCAGTGCACGACCTGTTAATTTTTCTTGTTTTAAATGGATACGTCGATAAATATTTTCTACTACGACAATGGAGTCATCAATTACACGTCCAATGGCGACAGTGATTGCACCGAGCGTCATAATATTTAACGTAATATCCATCCAGTTTAATAATAGTAATGCCATGAAAACGGAAACTGGAATTGAAATAATCGAAATAATAGTAGATTTGAAATCGCGTAAGAATAATAAGATAATTAAAACAGCGATTGCGCCACCGAATACCGCTTTTTCAATCATTGTGAAGACTGAATCTTCAATCGGAGCACCTTGGTCAAGTGAAATATCTATTTTTAAGCCGTCAATTCTTTTTTCTTCATCCTTTATCAGATCTTTTACGGCATTGACAACCGTTACTGTATTTGCATCTTGACTTTTTACGATTTGAATCGCAATGGCATCTTTACCATTTGTACGTGATACAGATTGTACTTTACCTTCAACTTCAATCGTTGCAATATCACCTAAGCGAACGAAAGGAGAAGGTTGTGTAGCTGAAGGTGTGACAGGTATTAATAAATCTTTTAATTCATCGATAGATTTAACTTTACCATCTACGGAAACCGCTTGTTCACCAACCGTAAACTGATATAAACCGAGTGATAATGACATATCACTTGCTTGAATCATTTGCTTGACTGCATCTTCAGTTAAGCCAAGAGCAGCCATTTTTTCTTCGTCATATTTAAACGAAACTTCTTCAATGTGTTGACCAGTAATCGTTGCTGACGCAACACCGTCGATTTTTTCGATTTTAGGAAGTAATAAATCTTCTACTGTTGATGTTAGGTCAACAATGTCTTCCTTCGAACTACTCACAGATAATGCGACAACCGGCATCATGTTCATACTAATGGCCATGATTGTTGGTTCTTGTGCGCCTTCAGGCAGTTTGACATTATCGAGAGCAGATTCTAACTGACGTTTCTTTTCATCCATATCAATGCCATAGTCATATTCGACTTGCACTTGGGCAACATTTGAAGAGGAAGTGGAATAAACTGCTTTAACATCCTCTAAACTTTCAACGGATTTTTCAAATGGAATAGAAAGTTCATTCATGACTTGTTCAGGCGTGGCACCTGGATACACGCCCATTACAATTAAGTATGGAATCGATATATCAGGGATTGATTCCATTTTCATTCTTGTACCTGAATAAATACCTGAGACAGTGATGATAATTGTTAATAACCACACTGCCAATTTGTTTTTCAATACAAAATTAACTAAACCTTTCACCTTCACACCTACCCTTTATTGACTTACTAGATTCAATTATTTATACTAATGACTAATCAGTCATTTGTCAACGAAATGCATTAGGAGAGATTTAAAAATATGTTAAAAAAGCAATTAATTATGGAGAAAGCATTAGAGCTATTCTCTGAACAAGGCTTTGAAGCAACATCTGTACAGCAAATTACGGAACGCTGTGGGATTTCTAAAGGGGCATTTTATTTGTCTTTTAAAACAAAAGATGAGCTTCTTTTCTCAATGGTTGACTACTACTTGCAGCAATTTATCGCAGACATTGACCACGTAGTCAGAAACTCAAATAAAAAAGATGTCATGTTGGTTGATTTCTACAAAAATATTTTTCAAGCATTCAAAAAACATGCAGCATCGTCACGTGTTTTTTTTAATGAAAAGGTATTTCTTACAAATAAAGAGTTGTTTCAAAAAGTGAGTGCCTATGAAGCAGATATGTCGAAGTCTATTGTCCAAATGCTTGAACAGTTGTATCGTGAAGAGCTGCAAGAGACAAAGTACGATGTTATGTATTGTGTAAAAGGGTTTATGAAAAGTTATGCCGAGCTATTTATATTTTCTGATTTACCGCTCGACTTAGATCAGTTGGCGCAATCTTTAGCGGAAAAGACCGATATAATTGCTCGACATACGACAATCCCTTTTATTACCGAAGAACTGGCTCAATTAGTAGCAAGACCATGTGATCAAGAAATAACGCAGGAATCGCTTTTACAGTTAATTGATCAAAGTATTCATAATTTAGAGCCGTCTATTGAACGAGAATCTTTGGAGCTTTTAAAAAATCAAGTTGAGCATACGACATATAGTCAAGCGATTATAAAAGGTTTAATTGAAAATATTCGTCTGCAGCCGGGGTGTCAATGGGTCGTATATGTATTGGATAAATACTTTCAGTTGTAATTGTTGAAATAGAATTGTTCACAGTTTTGTAATTGTGGATAATTCTATTTTTTTGTACTTGTTTTTGAAAAGAGATGTTGCATTTTTTTAAGTGGATATTACTATATACGTAAAACATTGTAGGAGGTTTCAAAATTTTAGAAATTTATTAAAACACATAAAATTTTTTGGACGTGGGACAAAGTGAGTGTTATCGGTCTGCAAAACGGGGGATTTTGCGACAAAGAGTCCATGGGAAAGGTCCTGTTTAAAACGATTCAAATCTATAGAGGCGATTTGAAAAAATGATATTACTTTATCAAAGTAAGATAGAGTTTCTATGCAAAAAAAGAAGCTACGCATTAATCGCGTAGCTTCTTAATATAGAAGATTATACTTCCATAATAATCGGTAAAATCATTGGACGACGTTTTGTTTTCTCAAATAAATAAGGTCCTAAAACATCAGTGATTTCATTTTTAAGTTCAGTCCATTGAGGTGTTTTACCTTGGATGGTTTCATTTAAATGACGATTTAGCATTTTTTGTGCTTCATTAATCATTGTGCCAGACTCACGCATATAGACAAATCCTCGTGAAATAATATCAGGCCCTGAAACGATTTTTTGGTTTTCCATGTCAACGCTGACAACAACAATGACTAAACCTTCTTCGGAAAGGATACGACGATCACGTAAGACAATATTACCGATGTCTCCAATACCATTGCCGTCAATATAGACATCACCAGAAGGGATGCGACCTGCCACATGTGCTTCATTTGCACTTAATGCCAAAACATCGCCATTTTCCATGACGAAAGTATTTTCCAGTGGAACATCACAATCTTCTGCTAAATGCGTATGCATTTTTAGCATACGGAATTCACCGTGAATAGGCATAAAGAATTTTGGTTTCATCAGTCGTAGCATAAGCTTTTGTTCTTCTTGTGAACCGTGACCAGAAGTATGGATATTATTTAATGCACCGTGAATAACTTCTGCGCCAGCGCGGAACAGTAAATTGATAATTTTATTGACGCTAACCGTATTCCCTGGTACCGGTGAAGAAGAGAAGACAACTGTATCGCCAGGCTGGATTTGAATTTGACGGTGTGTACCATTGGCAATACGAGATAGTGCTGCCATTGGTTCACCTTGTGAGCCTGTACATAAAATCATTACTTCATTAGCAGGTAAACGGTTAATGCTTTGCGCATCAATAAAAGTATCTTTTGGTGCGTTGATGTAGCCTAGCTCACGGCCGATTGTAATGGCATTATCCATAGATCGACCGAATACAGCGATTTTTCGTCCGTATTTAATGGCAGCATCTGTTGCTTGTTGTAAGCGGTGAATATTGGATGCAAATGTTGCGAAAATAATACGACTGTCAACCTTGCGGAAGATTTCATCGATACTTTTTCCAACTGTACGTTCAGACATTGTGAAATTTGGTTTTTCAGCATTTGTACTATCAGATAATAGGCAAAGAACGCCGTCACGTCCGATTTCAGCCATTTTTGTTAAGTTTGCAGGCTCTCCTACAGGTGTAAAGTCGAATTTAAAGTCACCTGTATGCACGATATTGCCTGGAGGTGTTTTAACGACGATACCGTAAGCATCTGGAATACTATGCGTTGTTCTAAAGAAGCTGACAGATGTCTTTCTAAATTTAATAATATCTTCTTCTTTAATTTCGATTAGTTTTGTTGTACGTAGTAAACCATGCTCTTCTAGTTTATTGCGCAATAAGCCAAGTGCAAGCTTACCTCCATAAACAGGAACATTTACTTGACGTAGTAAATAAGGGATACCACCGATATGGTCTTCGTGTCCGTGCGTAATAAATAGCCCTTTAATTTTATCTACGTTTCGTACTAAATACGTGTAATCTGGAATAACATAGTCAATTCCAAGTAAATCGTCTTCAGGAAATTTTATACCGGCATCAATTAAGATGATTTCATCTTGAAATTGAACGCCGTAAGTATTTTTGCCGATTTCGCCCAGTCCGCCGAGCGCGAAAACAGCTGCTTGGTCATTTTTAACAAACTTCATGTTTGTTAAATTTCCTCCAAGATGAAGTTCGGACTTGCTTGTTCGTACTCTAAATAGTTACCTTCAAGCAGTTGAATGAACTCAATGTTGTAATGACGGTCTTGTAACTTTTGACGTACTTCACGTTCTGAAGCAGCTTCAAGGTATAGACTTTTAGTGTTTTCGCGAACTGGAATCTCATTTGCTTTTTCTTGATAATAAACTTTGTAAATCATAGTTTGCTCTCCTTTGATTGCGTACATTATTATTGCACATTTGGCTATTACCACACACGTACTACAAGAAAAAATCGCGAATTTCTAGTATACTTTAGACGAATAAAGAAATGAGCGTTTGAATTTCTTGTATCTCAATACTTTAATCTTGCACTTTTCATGAAAAGCAATGAGACAGTGGTTGCGCATAGTCAAATAAATGCATTTCCTTTATATTATCACGCAGCTACTCTAAAATAAAGAAAAGCCCTTCAAATAATGAAGGGCAAATGTTAGGCAATTGATTTTTTTCCGAGTACGCCACGAAGTCGCTTCAACAATTTTCGCTTTAGTTTCTTCAGCATGGCACATCACTCCTTAGGATCATTATAATTAAAAACAATGCCTGTGTAAAGGATTTAGCCTTTGCAATATCATACATAAAGAGAGGGATAATAGGATGAAAAAAATTTTATTTTTTGATGTAGATGGAACGCTTTATAACAGTGAAAAAGTAATGCCTGCTTCTGCCAAAGAAGCGCTATTGGAAGCACGTCGCAAAGGGTATGAGCTTGCAATCGCTACTGGACGTGCACCATTTATGATTGAACCATTGCTAGAAGAGCTTGATATTAATACGTATGTGACCTTTAATGGACAGTACGTCGTTTATCAAGGCGAGGTTGTCTACGCAAATGGGGTAGAAAAAGAAGAATTAGCTAAAATTATTGCCTTTGGAGAAGCGCGCAATGAACCCGTTGTTTTTTTAGATGACAAGCGAATGATTGCGTCAGTTGGAGGGCATAACAAGGTATCCGAAAGTTTAAACACGTTAAAATACCCGTACCCAGAATTAGACTCATCTTATTATATGCAGCACGATGTTTATCAAACACTAATCTTTATGGAAGAGAAAGATGAACATTTGTATTATGAGGCATTTCCAAATGTCCAGTTCGTGCGTTGGCATGAATATTCTTGTGATATTTTACCTAAAGGTGGTTCCAAGGCTGCTGGAATCGAAAAAGTGCTCGCTAAAATGGGTTTAACGTTAGAGGATGCCATTGCTTTTGGTGATGGTATGAATGATATTGAAATGTTAGAGGCTGTTGGTACGAGTGTGGCAATGGGGAATGGCCATGAAAAAGTAAAGGCGGTCGCGACACATATTACCGATCATGTAGATGCGGATGGACTTGCAAAAGCAATGCGCTATTTAAAAATTATTTAAGTGCCAGTCACTCAAACAATTTTGAATATTAAAAGGAAAACCCACGAGAAGTGGGTTTTTTACGTATTATCGGTGCCAGTCACTCAAACAATTCACTCAAACAATACTTTAGATATCAACAACCTCCAGCTTAATTCCTGCTTCTGTAAATTGTTGTAATGTTTCTTTGGGCAGTCCGTTATCAGTAAGTATCATATCGACCTCATCTAGCGGGCATACTTGAATAGCCACATCTTTATTGAATTTGGTAGAATCAGTCGCAACATAAACGGTTTGCGAAATATTAATAAGTTGTTTCCTCGTCATCGCTTCTTCTAAACTAAAATCGGATATTCCTTTTTCTAATGTCACGCCACTTGCACATATAAATGCCTTATTAATATTGAGATGGTCGAAGCGGAAAAGAAAGTCATTTGAAGTGACCGATTTTTCCGAATGTCGCACTCTTCCGCCGATAATCATTACTTCAATAGTAGAACCAATTAAATCAAATGCTACAGGAAGAGAGTTCGTCACGACTGTTAGTTTCTCCTTTCCTAGTAGAAATGGTGTCATTTGATAAGTTGTTGAGCCACTATCAATAAAAATGCAGTCACCATGATCAACTAAAGAAGCACAAGCTTTGGCAATGGCGATTTTTTCTGTTAACTGCTGTGTTAATCGATTGTCCATTAATCCTTCAACGGGTTCAATATATTTTACACCCCCATAAAACTTCTCGATTTTCTTCTCTTGCACAAGTTGTTGAATATCTCTTCGGATAGTTTCCATTGATACATTAAATTCTTTTGTCAGGGTTACTAATTTTACTACCTTGTTATTCCGAATGAATTGCAAAATATGTTG
This sequence comes from Lysinibacillus sp. FSL K6-3209, assembly GCF_037976175.1. NCBI lineage: Bacteria > Bacillati > Bacillota > Bacilli > Caryophanales > Bacillaceae > Lysinibacillus > Lysinibacillus sp. FSL K6-3209. The sequence continues at coordinate 905,756 of NZ_CP150264.1, forward strand.
TTGTCTTTCAACTGTATACATTTCATCACCTCTTATTGTTATTTACTCAAAGTAGTAATGAGTTTGTCAACAGTTAGTCAGAATTTACTCAACATTTACACAAACATGTGATTTCTCTTTACAAATTGTCTCTATACTGTGGTTAACAACTCAAAAGGAGTGAGCAATTTGTTAGAACTAAAAAATATTTCAAAAAGTTATAAAACTAAAAATGTTTTAAGAGATATAAGTTTAACGATAGATTCTGGTGAAATTGTTTCGTTATTGGGGCCGAGTGGTTGTGGGAAAACGACATTACTCAACATTGTTTTAGGTCTCACGGAACAAACAAATGGACAACTTTTTTACAATGGACAAGATATATCGAAACAATCAATGCAGGATAGAGGATTTAATATCGTTTTCCAAGATTTCGCGTTGTTCCCACATTTGAATGCTTACGACAATATCGTTTATGGCTTGAAAAATAAAAAACAGCAAATGTCAAAAGCTGAAATTCAGGAGTATGTGGATTTCTTAGAACTCGCTCCACATTTACATAAAAAGATTCACGAATTATCTGGTGGACAGAAACAGCGTGTCTCTATTGCTAGAACGCTTGTTATGCAGCCGAAAATTTTATTGCTAGATGAACCGTTAAGCGCGCTAGATGGTGTGATTAAAGAATCAATTAAGGAGCGCATTAAATCAATTGCTCGCCAATTTAATTTAACAACAATTATTGTGACACATGATCCTGAGGAGGCGCTCACGTTATCAGATAAAGTACTCATCATTAATGAGGGAACTGTCTCACAATATGGCACACCTCACGAAATATTGAAAACACCAAAAAATCAATTTGTAGAAGACTTTATATTAAAGCAACTTCATATTAAACGTCATAACATCTATCAACTGTTTGGAGAATCATATGCTTAAAACGAATAAAATGGTGAAAATTCTCTTTCTGCCAATTGTCTTCTTTTTTCTGTTCTTTTTAATTGTGCCATTACTTTATATGTTTTGGCAGTCTTTGAAAAAAGGCAATAGCGTAACGATTCAAAACTATGTAGAAGCATTACAGAGCGTTGAAATTCGAGAAGCGTTTCTTAATAGTTTCCAAGTGTCATTTGTCGCTGCTGTTATTACTACTTGTTTAGCGTTTGCTCTTGCCTATGCCATGCATTTTACGACGATGAATCAACATTTAAAAAAGCTTGTACATATCGGGGTAACATTGCCGATGCTCTTGCCGACAATTACCTATGGTTTTGTATTGCTTTACACATTTGGCAATCAAGGAATACTAACAAAACTTCTGGGGCAGCCCTTAGTGACGATTTATGGATTTAATGGCTTGTTGATTGGGTATGTGCTTTACACATTGCCTGTTGCATTTATTTTAATGCAAAATTCCATGCAGTACATTGATAAACGCTTTTTGCTTGTCTCGATGCTAATGCATGATAGACCATCACGTCGATTTTACCATACCGTATTTCGACCTATGATAGGAACAATTGGTGGAGCATTTATTTTAACGTTTATTTTAAGTTTTACCGATTTTGGTATCCCTGCTTCGGTAGGTGGGGGTTATAAAGTGATTGCAACAGAGCTATATCAAGCGATGCTTGGCTCTATTGTGCGATTTGAGCAAGGGGCGGTAATTTCTGTGCTCATGCTTGTCCCTGCTGTACTTGGCATCGTGATGCTGAGCGTGCTAGATCGATTTAATTTTCAATATAAGCATGTCAGTCAAAGTGCTCTAGTCGTTCATCGTCTTCGAGACAGTACATTTACAGTACTATCGTTAGTATGCGTAAGTACGATTTTTATCATCTTCTCAACAATGTTCATCGTGCCATTTACTAAGGGCTATCCATATGACTTTAGTTTCACATTGGAACATGTACAAAATGTTTTAGCAGAAAAGAATTTAATTAGGGTTTATATGAATTCCCTTATTGTTGCCTTTTTTACAGCCATTTTAGGTGTGGGCATCGCGTTTGTTTCAGCACTTCTAAATGTCAGAACACCGCTCAAAGGGAGAAGTACATTAGATTTTGCTTCAATGATTACCAATACAGTGCCAGGGATGGTACTCGGTCTTTCTTATTTATTTTTCTTCAATGGGAGTTCGCTTAAAGGGACCTTCTTCATCATTATTGCCTATACGGTTGTCCATTTCTTTACAACACCGTATTTAATGGCGAAAAACTCTTTGCAAAAAATGGACCCAACATGGGAAGTGACCGGAGAATTATTAAAGGACTCTTGGCTTCAAACGGTCATTCGCGTTATTTTGCCGAATATAAGACCTACTATTTTTCAAATGTTTAGCTATTATTTTTTAAATGCCATGGTGACAGTCAGTGGCGTAATTTTCCTTGTCAGTACGAAAACGATGCTTGTCTCCACGCGTATTAAAGAATTGCAGCATTTTGCGAAGTATACGGATATTTTTGTTCTCTCAATTTTTATTTTATGTACAAACCTCATTGTGAAATTAGGTTGTGACTATATAACAACAAAAAAAGAAAAGTTTAAGGAGATGGAATGATGAAAAAGTCGACAGTCATGATGTTTGGAACGGTGAGTTCTGCAATTGTATTAGCAGCGTGTGGAGGTGCGGAGGCTGATACGAAGGATCAAGTTATTATCTATTCTAATGCTGATGATGAAGCAATTGAAGTAATGGAAACCACACTCGATAAAAAGGGGTATGAAGGAAAGTATATTATCCAATCATTCGGTACATCTGAATTAGGTGGGAAAATGATGGCAGAGGGTAAGGATATTGAAGCGGATGTGGTAACAATAGCTTCTTACTTTATCGAAAGTGCTCAAACATCTAAATCAATGTTTGTCGAACTATCTTCAGAGTTAAAGCCGTTAGATGGTGGTTCAACTTATGCATTACCGATTTTAGGGAATGTCGGGTCTATTTTTATCAATACAGATTTATTGGCGCAAAAAGGGCTACCTGTGCCACAAACAATTAAAGATTTAACGAAGCCAGAATACAAAGATTTAGTTTCCTTTCCAAATATTTTAGATTCTTCTACTGGCTGGCTATTAGTTCAGGCGATTATGAGTGAATATGGCGAAAAAGAAGGAAAGCAAGTATTAGCAGATTTAATTAAAAATGCTGGACCGCATATTGAAAGTTCTGGTTCTGGTCCTATTAAAAAGGTGAAAACGGGAGAAGTCGCAGCAGGGTTTGGTTTACGTATTCAAGCGATTGATGCAAAAAATGAGGGCTTACCAATCGACTATATTGACCCAACGGAAGGTAACTTCACGTTAACGGAATCTGTTGCCGTTGTAGATAAAGAAGGGGACGAGGCATTGGCGAGTGAGATAGCGAAGGTCATTGCGACTGAGGCGCGAGCAGATTTGTTAAAACAATATCCAGTAGCACTTTATGAAGGTGAGCAAGTAGAGGAAAAATATATTCCAAAATACTTAAAAAAATGGGATACGACTTTAACTGTCGATTTATTAGAAAAACATCAAACATTCTTTAAAGAAGCACAACAATAAAGGAGCCTAACAATATGAATACCTACAAATTATTAACTCCCGGTCCATTAACAACTACAGAAGCAGTAAAAAAAGAGATGCTAGTGGATCGCTGTACATGGGATGACGACTACAAGCAAGTTACACAAGAAATACGCAAACAGTTAGTAGCGTTAGCGCAGGTTGATGAAACAGACTATACAGCTATCTTAATGCAAGGAAGTGGGAGCTTTGTCGTTGAATCGGTTCTGACAACTGCTATTGGAGATGCAGATAAAGTACTCATTATCACAAATGGGGCATACGGGGAACGAATCGTAGAAATGGCAACTGTCCTTCAATTACAGCATGTAGTTTACAGTGTACCTTATCACGAGCAACCATCACCTTTAGAAGTACAAGCTATACTTGAAAAAGATGCTGCTATTACGCATGTCGCGATTGTCCATTGTGAGACGACAACAGGGATATTAAATCCTATTGATGAAATAGGCAAAGTTGTAAAATCGTTTAATAAAACATTTATTGTAGATGCAATGAGTAGCTTTGGTGGCGTGCCAATGAATTTATCGAATATGCAAATTGATTTTTTAATCAGTAGTGCTAACAAATGTATTCAAGGCGTGCCAGGTTTTGGATTTGTTGTTGCGAAAATAGAAGCGTTAGAAAAATGTAAAGGACAGGCCAAAAGTGTAGCATTAGATTTATACAAACAATGGGAAGTGATGAGCGTAGATGGGAAATGGCGTTTTACATCACCAACTCATGTTGTAGCAGCCTTTGCAAAGGCGTTGGAGGAACTTGCTGTAGAAGGTGGCGTTGCGGCACGCTACAAACGATATGCTAAAAATAATCAACTTTTGCGTGATAGATTATCGCGCTGTGGTTTTAAAGCTTATATTTCAGCGGAAATGCAATCGCCGATTATCACGACGTTTTTATATCCATATGAAGGATTTTCTTTTGAGCATTTCTATCATGAAATGAAACAAGCAGGCTTTGTTATTTATCCTGGAAAGCTAACTGAATTTGATACATTCCGAATCGGTAATATAGGGGATGTTCATGAGGAAGATATGACTACATTATGTCATGTTATTGAAAACTATATGGCGGTGAAAAATAATGAAAATTGAAGCGGTAATTTTTGATTGGGCAGGTACAGCGGTTGACTTTGGTTGTTTTGCACCTGTCAATGTATTTCTTACTATTTTTGAAGATGCAGGTGTTGCGGTGACACTAGAAGAAGCACGCAAACCGATGGGCATGTTAAAAATTGACCATATTCGGACGATGCTTGAGATGCCAAGAGTGAGTGAGGAATGGGCACGTGTGTATGGCCGTTCATTTACAGAACAAGATGTACAGGCACTGTATTCGCAGTTTGAAACGAAATTAATGGCATCACTTGCTAAGTACACTGATCCGATTCCACATGTGAAAGAAACAGTGCATCAATTAAGACAAGCCGGAATACGCATTGGCTCCACAACAGGCTATACTGCCACGATGATGGAAGTCGTGACACATCATGCTGCTAAGAAAGGATACAAGCCTGATTTTTTAGTTACACCGACTGATATAGGTGATAAGGGACGTCCCTATCCATATATGATTTTCAGAAATTTAGAAAAACTTGGCGTGAAAGCGACAAAGCAAGTTGTTAAAGTCGGGGATACTACGTCAGATATACAAGAGGCATTAAATGCTGGAGTTTGGGCTGTTGGTGTAATAGTTGGCAGTTCTGAAATGGGCTTAACAGAACAGGAATTTATGAGTCTATCTGATGAAGAGCAACAAGTCGTTATTGAAAAAACAAAAGCTATTTTTGAACAAACGGGTGCACACTATACGATTCAAACAATGCGTGAGCTGCCGGCATTAATTGAGACAATTAATGCGCGATTAGCTTAAAATATAGCAGATAGAATAAAAGCAAAAAAAGTGTTAGATTGACTGCAATCAATCTAACACTTTTTGCTATGCATATTATGGAGAAGAACTTAGCTGATCTTCTTTGGTAATAGATTAAATTTAGCAGAGAGCGGGTGTCAGGCACTAATTCAATTTCCGTGCTAGCCATGTATTTATGACTTGCCAAGTAAAAATCCACGTAGACTCCTGGGGGAACGCACGCAATGTAAGACGCAACAGACCGCGCGACAGCGAAGGTTGCGGCTTAGTCGTGCCCGCGGAAAGCGTAGTGGATTTTTACGATTTAGGAGCCGATATTATGCTAGGTATCTATGCTAAGTGCCAGGCAACTAAAACAATTACATTAGTGGATGGTAGCGGCTTATGTGTACGTCCGTGGAAAGCATCCGCCTTAGCTACTAGTGTGGCTTAGTCGCGTTCGTATGGAACAGCGTCTGGAATTTCAGCAAATGGATTTTTTTCATTGATGCGATCATAAAACATAATGCCGTTTAAATGATCTAATTCATGCTGGAAGGCGATAGCTGGCAAGCCAGATAGACGCATTTTTTTCTCTTCGCCGTCGATTGTTTTAAATTTCACTGTTATACGTGCGTGACGTGGCACATAACCAGGAACATTGCGATCAACAGATAAGCAACCTTCGCCAGTTGGCAAATAGGTATTTTCGACAGAGTGGCTAACAATTTTCGGATTGATTGCGATAAAGCTCAATTGTTCTCCTTTGTCATCTTTTAAGTGAAGGGCAAACATGCGATGTAGACTATTTACTTGGTTAGCAGCTAATCCAATCCCGCTGCGTAAATCATATTTATCGGCAATTTCAGGATCTTGGCTGTTAATTAAAAACTGTAGCATATCTGTAGCAAGCTGTTTTATTTCATCAGTTAAAGGGAATTGAACTTCCTCTGTTTTAGTGCGGAGTGTCGGATGGCCTTCGCGAATTATATCATCCATTAAAATCATGTGAGAATCTTCCTTTCAATCTTTGTATTACCTTATTTATAAGTATACATCACGCATCAAAACATGCACATGAAAAAAGACTTTATTTGAATAAACTTAAAAAATTATTGTGTAGCTATTAGATTGCAGAAAACTGGGGTATTCTACTATTGGTCATTATTTAGAGAAACGTAATGTTTGAGCGCTTAAAGAAAGTTGTTGTAATACAGATTTATGTTATTAGTGATACAGTATAGGACAGTCGAATCTTAACGTTTTTGTAGAAAAATTCTTTGGTATAAGGCGTAATATATGATTGACCGACTGTATTTTATTCAGTATACTGAGTCCTAAGAATAAGTTGTACTAGTTTGAAAGTGATTTATTTTAATACAGTTGAAAGGGAGATGTGACAAATGAGCAAAAAAAACAATAATATTTTTGATCCACAACAAACGCTAACTGAAATCGAAGAAAAGTTTGAAATGTTTCAAATTTTGAACGAAGAAGGCGAAATTATAAATGAAGAGGCAGATCCGAAATTAGCAGATGAAGAGTTAGTTGAGTTAATGACGCGTATGGTATATACACGTATTTTAGATCAACGTTCCATTTCTCTTAACCGTCAAGGTCGATTAGGCTTCTACGCACCAACAGCTGGTCAGGAAGCTTCACAACTTGCTTCTCACTTTGCATTAGAAAAAGAAGATTGGATTTTACCAGGTTACCGTGATGTACCACAAATTGTATGGCATGGTTTACCGTTAGATAAAGCATTTTTATTCTCACGTGGTCACTTCGAGGGCAATCAAATCCCTGAAGGTGTTAATGTTTTACCTCCACAAATCATTATTGGTGCACAATTTATCCAAGCTGCTGGGGTGGCACTTGGTATTCAAAAACGTGGTAAAAAAGCTGTAGCAGTTACTTATACAGGTGATGGTGGGTCATCTCAAGGTGATTTCTACGAAGGAATGAACTTTGCCGGTGCATTTAAATCACCTGCTATTTTCATCGTACAAAATAACCAATTTGCAATTTCTACACCGCGTGAATTACAAACAGCGGCAAAAACAATTGCACAAAAAGGTGTTGCAGCAGGTATCCCAAGTATTTTAGTAGATGGTATGGATGCACTTGCAGTGTACGTTGCTACTCGTGATGCACGTGAGCGAGCAATCAATGGTGAGGGTCCAACATTTATCGAAACAATGTGTTACCGTTATGGTCCGCATACAATGGCTGGGGATGACCCAACACGTTACCGTACGTCAGACACGGATAACGAGTGGGCTCAAAAAGACCCATTAGTTCGTTTCCGTAAATACCTAGAGGGTAAAGGACTATGGGATGAGCAAAAAGAAGAGGCTGTTATTGAACGTGCGAAAGAAGAAATAAAAGACGCAATTAAAAAAGCCGATGCTGCACCAAAGCAAAAAGTAACACAATTAATGGAAAATATGTACAAAGGCGAAATGCCATCGAATTTAAAAGAACAGTATGAAATCTACAAAGAGAAGGAGTCGAAATAAGCTATGGCACAAATGACGATGATTCAAGCAATTACAGATGCGCTTCGCACAGAATTAAAGAATGATGAAAACGTTCTGTTATTCGGGGAAGATATAGGCGTCAACGGTGGGGTTTTCCGTGCAACTGAAGGCCTACAAAAAGAATTTGGTGTAGATCGTGTATTCGATACACCATTAGCAGAGTCAGGTATTGGTGGCTTAGCAATCGGTCTTTCGCTTCAAGGTTTCCGCCCAGTTCCAGAAATTCAGTTTTTCGGCTTCGTCTATGAAGTGATGGATTCAATCAGTGGACAATTAGCGCGTTTAAGCTACCGTAGCGGTGGTGTATATAATGCACCTGTTACAATTCGTTCTCCATTCGGTGGCGGTGTGCATACACCAGAAATGCACTCAGATAGCTTAGAGAGTTTAATGACAGCACAGCCGGGCTTAACAGTCGTTGTACCATCAACACCTTACGATGCTAAAGGATTACTTATTTCTTCTATTCGCAATGACAATCCAGTCATTTTCTTAGAGCATTTAAAATTATATCGCTCATTCCGTGAAGAAGTACCTGAGGAAGCATATGAAATTCCATTAGGTAAGGCAGATGTAAAACGTGAAGGTAAAGATTTAACAATTATTGCATATGGCTTAATGGTACATGAAAGCTTAAAAGCAGCAGAAGAACTTGAAAAAGAAGGACATTCTGTAGAAGTTATTGATTTACGCACAATCCAACCAATTGATATTGAAACAATCATTGCGTCAGTTGAGAAAACAGGCCGAGCAATCGTTGTTCAAGAAGCACAAAAACAAGCAGGTATTGCTGCGAATGTTGTCGCTGAAATTACAGAACGAGCTATCTTGAGTTTAGAAGCACCAGTACTTCGAGTAGCAGCACCAGATACAGTGTACCCATTCCCACAAGCTGAAGGTGTTTGGTTACCGAACTATAAAGATGTAATGGAAACAGCGAAAAAAGTTTTAACATTCTAATGTAGTTTGCATATTTGAAGAAAAGCAAAGAGAAAGGATGGGTACACATGGCATTTGAATTCAGATTACCGGATATTGGCGAGGGTATTCACGAAGGCGAAATTGTAAAATGGTTCGTTAAAGCTGGGGATACTGTAAAAGAAGACGATATTCTTTGTGAAGTACAAAACGATAAAGCAGTTGTAGAAATTCCTTCACCAGTTGAAGGGAAAGTAGAGGAAATCTTAGTAGGGGAAGGTACAGTTGCTGTTGTTGGCGATGTATTAATCCGTTTAGATGCTCCTGGCTACGAAGATTTAAAACTTAAAGGTGACGATCATGCAGAGGCGAAAACGGAGGCACAAGTTCAGTCCACGGCTGAAGCTGGTCAGGATGTCGCGAAAGCGCCTGCTAAGGAAGAAGCACCAAAAGCTTCAGCAACAGCGGAAGCAGCTGTAAAGCAAGAAACAGTAGATAGTACAAAACGTATTATTGCAATGCCTTCTGTTCGCAAATTTGCAAGAGACAATGATGTAAATATTCATGAAGTGTCAGGTACTGGTAAAAACGGTCGCATTCTAAAGGAAGATATTGAGAATTTCTTAAACGGCGGTGGAGCAGTGCAAGCTGCAGAAGCACCAGTGGCAAATGAAGAATCAGTTGCTCAGCAAGAAACTGCACAAGCTGCGCCAGTTGTTCTTGAAGGCGACTTCCCAGAAACACGTGAAAAAATGTCTGGTATTCGCAAGGCGATTGCCAAGGCAATGGTTCACTCGAAACAAACTGCGCCTCATGTTACACTAATGGACGAAGTTGATGTAACAGCTCTTGTAGCACATCGCAAAAAATTCAAAGATATTGCTGCTGAAAAAGGTGTAAAATTAACGTATTTACCGTACGTAGTAAAAGCGCTTATTTCAACATTGCGAGAATTCCCAGAATTTAACCGTTCTTTAGATGATGCAACACAAGAAATTATTCAAAAGCACTACTACAATATCGGTATTGCAGCAGATACAGAAAAAGGTTTATTAGTTCCAGTTATTAAACATGCAGATCGCAAATCAGTATTTGCAGTTTCGAATGAAATTAATGACTTAGCGACAAAAGCGCGAGATGGTAAACTTGCTCCGCATGAAATGAAGGGCGCTTCCATGTCTATCACGAATATCGGTTCTGCAGGTGGTCAATGGTTTACGCCAGTAATTAACCACCCTGAAGTAGCGATTTTAGGTATTGGTCGAATTTCTGAAAAACCTGTAATAAAAAATGGTGAAATTGTAGCTGCACCTGTGTTAGCATTATCATTGAGCTTTGATCATCGCATGATCGATGGAGCCACTGCACAAAATGCTTTAAATCACTTAAAGCGTTTGTTAAGTGAGCCAGAATTATTATTAATGGAGGCGTAACAAAAATGGTAGTAGGAGATTTCCCAATCGAAACAGATACTCTTGTCATTGGTTCAGGTCCTGGAGGATATGTAGCAGCAATTCGTGCAGCTCAAACTGGCCAAAAAGTAACAATCGTTGAAAAAAATGTACTTGGTGGTGTGTGCTTAAACGTAGGTTGTATTCCATCAAAAGCATTAATTTCAGTGGGTCACCGCTTTGAGCATGCTAAACATTCAGATGACATGGGTATCATCGCTTCTGATGTGAAATTAGACTTTTCAAAAGCGCAAGCTTTTAAAGACAGCGTTGTTAAAAAATTAACTGGCGGTGTTGAAGGCTTACTTAAAGGTAATAAAGTTGAAATTGTACAAGGTGAAGCGTATTTCGTTGACGCTCATTCAGTGCGTATCATCAATGGTGAATCTGCTCAAACATATACATTTAACAATGTTATTATCGCAACAGGTTCTCGTCCAGTTGAAATTCCAACGTTTAAATTCTCTAAGCGTGTACTAAACTCTACTGGCGCACTTTCTTTACAAGAAGTACCTAGTAAATTAGTTGTAATCGGTGGAGGTTACATCGGAACAGAGCTAGGCTCAGCTTATGCAAACCTAGGCGCACAAGTTACAATTATCGAAGGTGGCAAAGATATTCTTGCTGGTTTCGAAAAACAAATGACACAAATCGTGAAAAAAGGCCTTAAAAAGAAAGGCGTTGAAATGGAAGTAAACGCATCTGCTAAAGGCGTTGAAGAAACAGAAAACGGCGTAGTTGTTACGTATGAAGTTGGCGGAGAAGAGAAAAAAGTCGAAGCTGATTATGTATTAGTAACTGTAGGTCGTCGTCCAAATACAGATGAAATGGGTCTTGAAGGTGTTGGCATTGAATTCGGTGAACGTGGCCTTATTAAAGTTGACAAACAATGCCGTACAAACATTCCAAACATCTATGCAATTGGTGATATCGTAGCGGGTCCACAGCTTGCACACAAAGCTTCTTATGAAGGTAAAGTGGCTGCTGAAGCAATCGCTGGCGAGAAATCAATCGTAGATTATTTAGCTGTTCCTGCTGTATGCTTCACTGATCCAGAAATGGCAACAGTTGGTTACAACGAAGATCAAGCAAAAGCTGAAGGTATTGAATATACTGCAGCGAAATTCCCATTCGCAGCAAATGGCCGTGCGCTTGCATTAAACCAAACAGAAGGTTTCGTGAAACTAGTTGCGCGTAAAGAAGATGGCTTATTAATTGGTGCTCAAATCGTAGGTGCTGGTGCATCTGATATGATCGCTGAAATGGGCTTAGCTATCGAAGGCGGTATGACTGCTGAAGATATCGCGTTAACAATTCATGCTCACCCAACATTAGGTGAAATTACAATGGAAGCTGCTGAAGTATTACTAGGCAACCCAATCCATATTGTAGCGAAAAAATAATTGAACATATAAAACGACTATAAAGCATATTCGCTTTATAGTCGTTTTTTTGTATAATTTTACTAACTTTGATACAGTAAAACTAGTAAATAACTATTTGAAAACATAGAGGTGGGGCGAAATGGAATTAGGCTTAAAGGGAAAAGTAGCAATTATTACTGGTTCAAGTAAAGGGATTGGTTATTATACGGCGATGCAGCTAGTAAAAGAAGGTGCAAAGGTAGTAATTAGTGCACGTGGTGAAAAACAGCTACAGGTGGCCGCTGGATGCATTAAAAATGAAACGGGCGAGGAAGTCTTAATTGTACCGACGGATATTACGAAGGAAAAAGACTGTAAGAGGCTTATAGAACGTACTGTGGAGCATTATGGACGCGTAGATATTGTTATTAATAACGCAGGCACAGCGTCAGCTAATCCGTTTGAAACGGTCAGCAGTGAAGTGTGGCAAGCTGATATCGATTTAAAAGTGTTTGGTGCTATCAATTGCTCAAAATATGCTGTGCCTTATATGCGAAAGGTAGGCGGCGGTGCAATTGTGAATGTGACGGCAGTAATGGCTAAAACGCCTCCTGCAAGTTCTCTTCCTACTACTGTTAGTCGAGCAGCTGGGCTCGCTTTAACGAAGGCCATGAGCAAAGATTTAGGAAAAGATAATATTCGTGTGAATTCAGTGTGTATTGGTTTAATTCGAAGTGATCAAATTGAGAAGTTATGGAAAAAAGAAGCACAAGATCTTTCGTGGGATGACTACTCTCGTAAAGTTGGTCAATCTATTCCACTAGGTCGTGTAGGAGAAACGCAAGAAGCAGCTAATGTCATTACTTTCTTAGTGTCAGATGCAGCAAGTTATGTATCAGGGACAGCTGTTAATATTGACGGTGGTTCAGGGCACGCTTTATAGGGAACGACAAGTTTTTAGCTCTGTTAAGTCCATTTTATTCAACTACTTTCAATGGCGTAAATATAGAAAAAATGCGCATTTAAGCGGATTTTGTACACGAAAGAGCAACTCATTTTGTTTTTGGGTTGACTCTTTTTTCTATTGTTTTTCTAAAATTATAATAGACAGAAAATTCCTTCAGTTGTAGAATAAGCGTAACAGGGGGGAACGGTGGCGAAATGATGAACGAAAATTTTACTATGATATTAATGCGAGTTGTTCGTATTATTGTCCAAATTGGCATACTTAATATTTTTTATTATATCGGTGTGGGCATTGTGTCTTACTTACACATTCCGCTTCCAGGAAGTGTAATTGGCTTACTGTTATTAGCACTTGCACTTAATTTTAAACTAATGAAAGTAGAATACATCCAAGATGGTGCTGGCTTTTTAATTGGCGTTTTAACATTGTTCTTTATTCCAGCAACAGTTGGTATTATTGATTATCCAGAATTGATGTCAACAACTGGTCTGTTGATTATTTTAGCAGTTATTGCGAGTACATTAATTGCTATTTATGTAACGGGAATACTAACCCAACTAATTGAAAAAAGAGAAGTAACAAAGAAAGAACATGCAGTAACTATTGAAGAAGGGAAGGGAGAATTATCTGTTGATTGAACTTATTGTTGTACTTGGTACGATTGGACTGTTTATATTATTTACAAAGCTGTATCAACGGTTTCCCCATCCATTAATAATTCCATTAGTGACGACAACTATTGTCAGTGCAGCTATCTTACTTGTTTTTAATATTCCATATTCAACCTATATGGTAGGAGGAGAATGGCTACAAAAAATGTTGGGGCCGGCTGTTGTTGCCCTTGCTTACCCGCTTTATAATCAGAGAGCCATTATTATGAAATATAAAGTCTCTATTTTATCCGGTATCATATTAGCGATGATAACTGGATTAGTAACCATTTTTGTTATGCTAAAATGGATAGGTGTTAAAGAAAGTTGGATGCTGACGGCGTTACCTAAATCTTTAACAACGCCTGTTGGTATGCAGGTAAGTGAAACAATTGGCGGAATTCCTCCTTTAACGGCAGTTTTTGTTATGATTGCAGGTTTTGTTGGCGCTATTATTGGGCCATTCGTATTGAGATATGGAAAGATTGATTCTGCTGTCAGTAGAGGTGTAGCAGTAGGAAGTGCCTCGCACGGTGTTGGGCTTGTAAAACTAAGAGAGTATGGTGAGCAAGAATTATCGGTTGGTTCGCTTTCTATGGGGTTAACAGCGATTATAGGAGCTTTTCTCTGTCCGCTCTTTGTCTATCTATTTTTATAAAAGAAAGCCCTTTACAAGGCATAATGGGCTTGTAAAGGGTAATAGCATTTTCGCTTGACACAAGCATAGTTAACTTTTTTCAATGATTAATTGAATGGTATGTGCAAGTCCTGTGTGTAGAGTACCTTCATGGCGTATTTGTTCACCGGTAAAGAAATGAATAATTTTATAGGGCTGACACCACGTAAGCACAGATGCTGGATTATATAGGAAATTAATATTTTGTGGACCGCCTGTTGCATAGGACAATTGAGACGTGGAATATAATTCCATCATAATACGACCGCCGGGTTTAACCGAATTGACGATGCGTTGAAAAACGGCATGTTGCTGTTCTGCGGGAAAATGACCAAATACCATCACGGCAGCGTCAAATGTTTCTACTGGTAGTTCATCTTGCAGTAAATCTTGCAGTTGTGTGTTGACAGTAACGCCATGTTTTTTTGCTAACTGTGCTGTTTTTTCAAGACCGCTTTTTGCATAATCAAAAGCCGTTACCACATGCCCTTTAGAAGCTAAATAAACGGCATTTCTACCTTCTCCTTCAGCATATGCGGCAACATTAACATACCCCTCTAAAAAATCTACATAGTTTTCTATAAACGCATTTGGCTGTTCACCATAGACGTATTCAATTGTGTTAAATCGTTCATCCCATGTATTCATACAATTCACTCCCTTTATAAATATTGTAAGTAAAGGACAGCACATAAGCTATTTTTTTGCTTTATACAATTATTAATACAATTTTTTCAATTTAAGGAAAGTCATTCAATTGAATGAAAGGGTAAAAATATATGGATAGAAAAGAATGGGGATTTATAGGTTTGTGAAATTAAGGTAATTTTTTACAAATACTTAAAATTATTTTAGTGTTGAAGTTGAATATGTAAGTAAGCTGACACCTGTATGATTCAACTATAAAAAGCTACCCCTTCTAAAATGAAGAGGTAGCTTTGTTTTTTAAATAATTGCTCTGCGTTCTTTAATAACACGAATTGTTTGTAATGTTGTATCTTCGGGTCCTTGAACTGGTAAACCAGCTTCAATATTCATTTGAATATAACGAATATTTTCTTGTGTAATTATTTCCCCGGGAATAAAAATAGGTATTCCAGGTGGGTAGACCATAATAAATTCAGCGCAAATACAATTGTCTGCTTCTGCAAGAGGGACTACTTCTGTATCTGCATAAAAAGCATCACGAGGTGACATTGCAAGTGCTGGAATTTCAGGTACATTGACAACTGTTTCAGTAACAGCAGCTTCTGAATCAAAAGCTTTTGACATACGGCTTAAAGCATTGATAAGAAGATTAATCTCCTTTTTTGTATCTGCTAATGTCACTAAGCATAAAATATTGTATAAGTCTGATAACTCTACTTCAATATTGGCATTGTGACGAAGCCATTCCTCGGCTTGGTGCCCGGATATACCTAAATCTTTTACACTAATTAACAGTTTTAGTGGATCCATATCGTATGTTGCGGACGAGTGAAGCTTTTCCTTACCTGCACATTTTAAATGTGGAATTTGGTTAATGCGTTTACGCGCATCTTTTGCTAAACGTAGTGCATCCCCAATTAAATCATAGCCATGAATTGCAAGCTGACGACGAGCTGTGTCGAGCGATGCCAGTAATGGATAGGATGTGGATGTTGTTGTCAGCATAGAAAAGACTGCTTGTACGCGCTTAGCAGAAACTAGTCCTTCACGTACATTTAAAATTGAAGTTTGCGTCATGGAACCGCCAAGCT
Source organism: Lysinibacillus sp. FSL K6-3209 (assembly GCF_037976175.1). Taxonomy (NCBI): domain Bacteria; kingdom Bacillati; phylum Bacillota; class Bacilli; order Caryophanales; family Bacillaceae; genus Lysinibacillus; species Lysinibacillus sp. FSL K6-3209. The sequence continues at coordinate 921,458 of NZ_CP150264.1, forward strand.
TATGTACGCTTGTTGCAGCCATATCCGCGCCTGCTTCCATTGCTGAGTATGGTAGCTCGTCATGGAATTTAATGTGCACGCCATGTGCTTCATCGACAACGACTGGAATATTACGGCGATGGACAATTTCGACAATGCGTTTTAAATCCGCAGAGAAACCGTAATAAGTTGGATTAATAACAAGGACAGCTTTTGCGTCCGGATAAGCATTTAAAGCCTTTTCTACAGCTTCCGCCGAAATACCATGAGAAATACCATATTCACTATCTACTTCAGGATGAATAAAAATAGGAATTGCACCAGCGAAAACAATCGCTGACATAATGGATTTATGAACATTCCGTGGTACTAGAATCTTATCACCTGGACCGACGACGGTCAGTATCATCGTCATAATGGCGCCACTAGTACCTTGAACGGAAAAGAATGTATGATCAGCACCAAAGGCTTCTGCTGCCAGTGCTTGCGCATCCTTGATAGCACCTTTTGGTGAATGTAAATCGTCTAGTGGAGCAATGTTGATTAAATCAATTGATAAAACGTTGTCGCCGACGAATTCTCGGAAAGCAGGATCCATACCGTGCCCTTTCTTATGGCCTGGAATATGGAACTGAATTGGATGTCTGTTCCGATGTTTTAGTAATACGTCGAACAATGGAGTCTCTAATTGTGACAACGCAGGTACCACCTCACTTTTATAATATCTAAGAAAACAAATGAATTATAGCACCTAACGACATGAAAAAATAGACTTTAATTAAAAAAATAAAAGGATTTTTTCGTGATTACGAGAAGATAGTATGGAACGAAAGGAGAGATTCGATGAACTGGGAGACACGTATTACCGAACTATTGAAGATTAAATATCCAATTATTCAGGGGGGATTAGCTTATTTAGCATATGCTGATTTAGCAGCAGCTGTGTCAAATGCTGGCGGTTTAGGGCAAATAACGGCGATGAGTTTACGCGACCCAGACTTATTACGTGCGGAAATTCAAAAGCTAAGAACATTAACAGATAAGCCGTTTGGTGTAAACTTTGCTATTGGGATGCATGGCACAGGCTATGAAGATATGGTGCGAGTGGCTGTTGAAGAACATGTACCTGTTGTCACAATGACGGGCGGTAATCCCGCACCGATTTTTGATTTACTTGCAGGAACTGGCATTAAAAAGTTAGTGCTGGTTGCAGCGCGTAGACAGGCTCAGAAAGCTGAAGAACTAGGGGCAGATGCCGTAATGGTTGTTGGACAAGAAGGTGGTGGCCATCTTGGGCGTGATGACGTTGGGACAATGGTGCTCGTACCTCAAGTGGTGGATAGTGTGAAAATTCCTGTGATTGCGTCTGGTGGTATTGGCGATGGTCGCGGTTGGATGGCCGCACATGCACTTGGTGCAGAGGGCATTGAAATGGGCACGCGCTTTATTGCGACGAAGGAATGTGTGGATGCCTCACAAGCCTATAAAGACGCATTACTCGCGAGCTCTGAGGCAGATACAACAGTTATTAAACGATCTATTGGGGCGCCTGCACGCGCGTTACGGAGTGACTTCACAGCAAAAATTTTAGAAATAGAGCGTGAAACACCTACTTATGAGGCTTTAAAAGACTATATTAGTGGCAGTGCCAATAAACGTTTTATTTACGATGGAGAAAAGGATGCTGGCATTGGTTGGGCAGGACAAGTGACTGGCATGATCCATGATATTCCAACAGTGGACGAGCTAATTACAAGAATGGTTGCAGAAGCGGAAAGTATCCGGGTAAAATGGGGACACTAATGTAAAGGTGGTTAAGTCCAAATGGAATATTCATATCCGTTTTCAATTGATTGGTCAACTGAAGAAATTGTCGATGTTGTAAAATTTTTCGAAGGCATCGAACTTGCGTATGAAAAGGGCATTAAACGTGAAGTGATGCTGGCGAAATATCGTCGCTTTAAAGAAATTGTGCCTTCTCAAGCAGAAGAAAAAACGATTTATCGCGAATTTGAAGAGGCTAGTGGATATGTTAGTTATCCAGTAGTGAAGCAAGCAAAAGAAGCGGATGATGGTACGATAATTAAAGTTGTACCAAAGCAAAGACGTTAAACGTTGGCTTGAAAATGGTGTGCTAGGGAATACTCTAGCATGCTTTTTTTTTAAAACCCGCCATGCCTTCTGCGAGACAGAAGTACATAATGGATTGTGTATATCTGTGCCCGTTGAACGCAAAGCGGATTTGGAAACTTTATTATTTATAATGTTTTATTAAAATAATTATTCTTCTTAAGAAATCACTAGCATTATAGTGTTAATTTATAGTTGTCTGCATAAACTACAGCAATATCAATTTTTTTAAAAATGTTCACAGATTTTGGATTCTCCAATAACGTACAGTGACATAGCCACAACAAGTATTAATAATTCTTGTTGTGCAAAAATCCTCAACAACCTCAAAGAAGATGTTTCAGTCCTTTAGCTACGTTTGATAGTAATGGTTAATGGATAAATACCTCGTCCAAAATTGTTAAACCTTATAAATTCCAGTACTGCTTTAACTTATTAAGACATTTTGTTCTTGTAAGATTTTAATGCCACATTTTCAAAAATGGGTAGGGCATTTTATTTTTCTTGAATAATTTTATAAATCGGAAGTAATGTCGTGAATGTTTCCTCTACTAATTGTTGGAATTGACTAACAGACAATTTTATCGCTTCTTCTCGTGGAATGTGACGGCCAACTAAAAATTCCCCTTTTTTAACATCACGTAAACGGATAAGCAATTCATCTAGTTTATCTTCCTTCGCGTCTTCCATGGGAATTGCCTCTGGTGACATATGATCCCCAGAAACAATAAAATCATTCGGAAGCTGTTGTAGCAAGGATTTGTTGGCTAGTAAACGTTGTGCCATTAAATTTTTTTGCGGTGCTTCATAAATAATAGCAAAGACGATGAATAAATGTGTGCTCCAAAGACCAATCTGAAAGTGAGGCAATGCTTTATAGCCTCTTTTATAAGGAGCAAAGGCAACCCAACTATCATTTGGTGGATTTACCGTTCTGCGGGCGTGTTTGGCAACATGGGGGTAAAATTCTTCTCCAAGATGACTGGAAAAGAAAGCAGAGAAGTTCTCTCCTAGTTTATTGAACTTTGGTCTTACACAGGAATTTAAGGCATCCATTCTTTGTTCTAAACCATTTATTTGAAACACATTAAAATCTTTATTAGTCCATTTTAGTGTAGGCATTTTTAAAAACTCCTTTCGATTATAAGGTTTATTTTATTAAAAATATGGGAAAAAATCTTATAACAAGAACTTTAGCGAATCGTATAAGGTTTTGGAAAAAAATAAAAAAGGGACGTGACTTTTATGAAACAAGTCGTAAAAATTATACGTAAAGTTGACATTGAAAAGCAATATGAACGCATTTTACAATTAGAATTAGATTATGAGCTTGCCTCACTTTTCTTAGCGATGAATGAGAAAGACGAAGGTGCAATCGCAAAAAGCAAAAAGCGTCTAGCTGAAATACAGATGGAGCTGGAAAGTTTGCACGCCTATGCGTAAAAAAAAATTAACCCCCATATGAAAATCACTTGCTGAATATTCCGACAGCAGGTGATTTTTGTTGTTATAAAGGGTAAAATAGACAATATACCATTGTTAGATAATGGAGTTTTCATCTTTTTCATTTGACGCTGCACATGCAAAGCTTTTAAAGGCGTCATATTGCACATGACGCTTGCACTTATTGTGGATAGTGTTTAAGGTATTTTACTGACTAGAAGCAGAGTAAGTTTAAAGTGTGTAGCTACAATCGTTTAATTGCTTGAATACCAAGGATAAGCAAGTTTGTATGACGTGCGTAAATGTTTTTCTATATTCGAGGGGTGGGTTTTTATGGATTTAAAGCAGATCGATCAATTTGCTAAAAGTATTATTGTTGAAGCGGGGAACCGTATTCGTAATGCATTTTCGTATAATTTAGTGATCGAGACAAAATCGAATGCGAATGACCTTGTTACAAATATAGACCGTGAAACAGAATTGTTTTTTATAGAAAAAATTAAATCTTTTGATCCTACCCACCATATTATAGGCGAAGAGGGTATGGGGGAAAAGGTTGAGTCATTAGATGGCGTTGTATGGATTATCGACCCGATTGATGGAACGATGAATTTTGTAAAGCAACATCGCCACTTTATGATTTCAATTGGAATATTTATTGATGGAGTAGGAAAACTTGGTTACATATATGATGTAATGCGCGAAGATTTATTTCATGCAATTGCTGGACAGGGTGCTTGGTATAATGCGTCACCGTTACGCAAGTTACAACCTGTGACCATTGAAGAGTCCGTTATTGGCATTAATGCACATTGGGTTGCACCAAATCGTCATATACATCATGAAAAAGTAATTGAACTAGTTCGTAAAGTTCGAGGTACGCGTTCTTATGGCTCTGCAGCAATGGAAATTGCCTTTGTTGTTAGTGGAAAATTAGACGCTTATGTTTCGATGCGGCTATCTCCATGGGACATTGCCGGCGGAACAATTATTGCAAATGAAGTTGGGGCTATTGCAACCAATTTACATGGACGAACTGTAGATTTACTACATCAAGATACTTTTATTATTGCAAATCCTTCTATTCATCATGAATTATTAGAAAAATATATTGTGCCTTATGATGTATAACTTTAAAAAACTGTTTAGGAATGTTGATTCCTAAACAGTTTTTTGTATGCGCTAATTTAAATCGAGCTGATAGTATTTTTTCGGACGACCTCGAGTGGTGGAAGTAGTGCTTGGTAATTCGACAGCTAAATTTTTTTCATGCAGTTGTTTTAAAATGCGGTTTGCAGAGCGCACAGTAATGCCTAAATGCTTGCTTAACAGTTCGCCATTGACGATTGTTGTGGCTAATCTTTCGATAACAGCCTCGATTTTTTGCAATTGTAATAAAGGAATATCATGGGTAACGCTTAATTTTTGTAAGAGCTGTTGTTTTTCGTTATCAAACTGCAATAAAGTGCCGTTTAGCAACGGACCAATTTCTTTTTCATGTTCAATAATATAGCCTTGCGTTTCCTTGGAAGAGCAGAGCGTTGCAGCCCTTTTTGCGTATTTCTGACTTTCCGTTAAAGAGTTACCGATACCCCAACCTATTTTTACTGGAAATTGTAATGTATCATCTAAAAAATCTACAAGTTGACAATGAGTATAATCATCGGTTGTGATTAAAAATTGCTGATAGGTTGTAATAAGGGCCATATAAGAAGCTTCACGATGCACGATAAAGGTGCTTGCATAGCGTTGCTTAAAATCTAAAATGGCTTTATATAAAGCAATTTGTCGATATTCCAATTCATCGATATTGGATTTATCAATCGGAATTAAAATATGAACAACGACTACTTTATTTTGCTCAAGTTGTCGAAGCTGAAGCTGATTGACCAATTGATCCAATGTTAATTGCATAGCATGGCGTGATGGGTGAAACGCGATAAACGGTATATTTAGCTGTGCCAATCGCTCTCGCATTTCTGCAATACGCGTAAAGCTTAAATCTACTTTATTGTCGCGATGTAACTGAATATGCCAATTAGCAGCCTTCTCAACAATATCGTTACTTGCGAACTCGTTCATTGTTTGACTAAATAGATATGGCTGTCTACCGATTGACCATTCATGAATGCCGAGGTATTCGTTTTCTTCATAACAAAAATCAATGGCAATCCGATTCATAGCAATTGTATTATCATAAAATAACTCTGTTAAAACACGGTAAAAATCTCGCTCTGAAATATCAAAATAGAGCATGGGAATAGCCGTGTTTGGAAAATATGTTTGCGAAAAAAAGTATGGGATTTGCCCGCTAAAAAGTGCACCATCTCCAGCTAGTAAATGTTGCTTCAGCAGCGCATTTAAATGCTCAAAATCTGTGTAGGAATGGTAATGGAAATGGCAAAAAGATGGCTTGATTTTCTCTAGTTGCGTTACCCATGAGAGAGATAATTTAGCGGTGAAAACATTAATTTTATACATAGAGTAAGCTCCTTAACTATAAATTAAATATTGAAAATATTCTAAAAATATGGTTTCTTTGTATTAAGGACGCATGCTATCAATGTCTTAAATGAGGATTAAGATGAATAGCACAAGTCGAATAACACAGAGAAGGAGAGGGGCTTATGCAAAAAAATTTAGACACAGTAAAAAAATCTTGGATTGATAGAATGCTAGATAGTATTGAAAAGGCGGGTAATAAACTACCAGACCCCATCACGCTATTTATTATTTTAGCAGGTATTGTGCTTGTTTTATCATGGATATTATCGTTGTTTGGTGTTTCAGCAGTTCAACCAGGCACTGAAGATGTTATTCAAGTAAAAAATCTGCTAAGTCAAGAAGGTCTTATTTTAATCGTAACGCAAATGGTCTCAACATTTACAGGCTTCGCTCCTTTGGGATTAGTGATTGTGACAATGATTGGTATTGGTTTAGCCGAGCAAACAGGGCTTATATCTGCCGTAATGAAAAAGCTAGTGCTGTCAGCTCCGACAAAATTAATCGTGCCATTTATTATTTTCACAGGTTTAGTGGGGAATCTAGCTGCCGATGCAGCGTTCATTATTTTACCGCCAATTGCAGCGATGATTTTTATGAGCATTGGTCGAAACCCACTAGCAGGTTTAATTATTACATATGCCGCAGTAGCTGGAGGCTTTAGTGCCAATATTTTAATTAGTTCACTTGATGTATTGTTATTGGGAATTACGGAATCATCAGCGCAGATTGCAGATTCTGGCTACACAGGTCGAGCAACGATGAACTATTATTTTTTAATTGCTTCGACATTTTTATTAATTGGGGTTGGTACATGGGTTGCCAAAAAGTTTACTGAGCCTCGTTTTGGCAACTTTGAAGGCACTGTTGAAAAGTTAGAGCCGCTAACAGCTTTAGAAAAGCGCGGTTTACGATGGGCAGGATTGGTGACAGTCATTTATATTGCAGTGATTGCATTTACGGTCATTCCATCTAACGGTCTTTTACGTGATCCGGAAACAGGAGGCTTTTTAAATTCACCATTTATGTCGGGTATTGTGCCAATTATGTTATTCTTCTTTCTTTTACCAGGTCTTGCCTATGGCATTGCGGCAAAAGAAGTGAAAAATGACAAAGAAGTGGCTGAGAAAATTTTTAAATCGATTGCAGATATGGCTCCGTTTATTGTTTTAGCATTTGCTGCTTCACAAATGATTGCCTTTTTTAACTGGAGTAATATCGGTGCTATTTTAGCTATTAAAGGAGCGGAACTTTTACAAGCATTAAATTTTACAGGTTTACCAATGATGATAGGGTTTGTTTTAATATGTGCTTTCGTTAACTTACTTATCGCCAGCGCTTCTGCGAAATGGGCTTTACTTGCGCCAATTTTCGTTCCAATGTTCCTTTACTTAGGCTATTCCCCTGCTGTTACGCAAATGGCCTATCGGGTAGGAGACTCTATTACCAATCCCATTACACCAATGCTACCGTATTTTGCTATTTTGCTATCGTTTGCCAAACGCTACGATAAAAATATCGGTATGGGGACACTAATTTCCGCGTTACTACCATTTTCTGTGTTCTTTGCAATCGGTTGGATTATACTGTTCGCCATTTGGTTCCTACTTGGCTTACCACTGGGACCTGGAGATTATATATATTTAAAATAAGGGGTGTTACTAATGGCAGTATTACAGCAAGAGCAGTTAGTTGGTTTATTAAAACAATATGAAGAGGAAATGATTCAGCTTCGTCGTCATTTCCATGAAAATCCAGAGCTTTCCTTTGAAGAAATTGAAACACCGAAAACAATTGCTGCATTTCATCGTGCTTTAGGACATGAAGTACGTGAAGGTGTTGGGGGGAACGGTGTTGTAGCGAAGTTAGTTGGTGCTAAGGCAGGAAAAACGGTGGCATTACGTGCAGACTTTGACGCTTTAGCTATTACAGAAGAAACGGGTTTGCCATTCCAATCAAAAATAAAAGGGCGCATGCATGCATGTGGTCATGATGGACATACCGCTTCATTATTAATTTTGGCGAAGGCATTGAATCAAATGAAGGATAACTTAGCGGGGACAATTGTCTTTATTCATCAACATGCAGAGGAGCTTGCACCAGGTGGGGCGAAATCAATGATTGCTGATGGCTGTTTAGAAGGTGTGGATGTAATATTTGGTACACATTTATGGGCACCAACAGAACTTGGTAAGGTGCAAACAGCAATTGGGCCATTTATGGCTGCGGCTGATGGCATTTATATGAAGATTAAAGGAAAGGGTGGTCATGGTTCGAATCCAAGTGATACGAAGGATTCCATCTTGCTGGCAGCGCAATTTATTACAAATTTACAACAGCTTGTTGCACGCCGTATTAATCCATTGCGTCCTGCGGTAGTATCTATTGGTCATATTGAGGCGTTAAATCCTTTTAATGTCATTGCAGACCAAGTCTATATGAAAGGGACTGTCCGTACCTTCCATGAGGAGGAGCGCGATTTACTGGAGCGTGAAATTGAGGAGCTATTAAAGGCAACTTGTTATTTAACAAAAGCGGACTATGAATATGAGTTTCGTCGTGGTTACCCGCCAGTGGTGAATCATGCAGCAGAAACAGAGCATGTGATGGCGTCAGCAAGAAAAGTAGCGGATGTCGAAGCGGTTGAATTTGTTGACCCAACTATGGGTGGTGAGGATTTTGCGTACTATTTAGAGGAAATACCAGGGGCATTTTTCTTTACGGGGGCAAAAAATCCACAATGGCAAGAAGTCTATCCACACCATCATCCAAAATTCGATATTGATGAACGTTCATTGCGGATTGCCGCCAATGTTTTAGGTCAAGCAACGTTAGATTATTTGGCAAATGACCGTTAAAGCAAAGCATCGCTTGTTTGCGTGCAGACTGGGAAGAATAGTAGCTAAGCATTTAACAATTTTATTGAGCAATATTAATAATAGATAGCCAAAAGAGGCGTTGTCTATCATGGACAATGCCTCTTTTTTTGCACAATATCACAGAAGGAGCTGTCCAATATTGGATAGCTCCTTCTGTGATATTGTGTCATTTTGGACACATATAGGTTGTTAGAAAGCAAATACTAACATTAAAGTAAGCCTTGTTCGCGAAGTTTACGCTTCATTTTAAAAGCTGTCATGAAAATGACACAAGTAGCGACAATACCTGCTATTACTCCCCAAATATTACTTGCTGCTACTGAATACCCGATAGAACACATTGCTAGCACAGCTGCTAGTGCATAAATGGCCATTACGATTTTTCCGCGATTCATAACCGAGCCTCCTAATTTATAGTAAAATTGTGATTAAAAATATTTTTTTAGAATGATAGAAATTCTAATAAGGACATTTACATCCTTCTTGTGCTATAATATCACAGTTAAACATTCGAAAAAAGAATATGGAGTGGAATAATGACAAACTTACGTCAAGATCTTCGCAATATCGCAATTATCGCCCACGTTGACCATGGTAAAACTACCTTAGTCGACCAATTATTAAAACAATCTGGTACATTCCGTTCAAACGAACGTGTTGAAGAACGTGCAATGGACTCTAACGATATCGAACGTGAACGTGGTATTACAATATTAGCAAAAAATACTGCTGTCAACTATAACGGAACTCGTATCAACATCCTTGATACGCCTGGACACGCCGACTTTGGTGGTGAGGTAGAACGTATTTTAAAAATGGTAGATGGCGTTTTACTAGTTGTCGATGCGTATGAGGGTTGTATGCCGCAAACACGCTTCGTACTGAAAAAAGCGTTAGAGCAAAAGTTAACACCGATTGTAGTAGTGAACAAAGTAGATAAAGACTCAGCTCGTCCACTTGAAGTAGTAGATGAAGTATTAGAGTTATTCATCGAATTAGGTGCAGATGACGATCAATTAGACTTCCCAGTAGTGTATGCTTCAGGTGTAAATGGTACGGCTTCTTTAGATGCTGATCCATCTAAACAAGAAGAAAATATGAAATGTCTATTTGAAAAAATTATTGAAGCTATCCCAGCGCCAGTTGATAACTCAGAAGAACCATTACAATTCCAAGTAGCTTTACTTGACTATAATGACTTCGTTGGACGTATCGGAATTGGTCGCGTATTCCGCGGAACAATTTCTGTAGGTCAACAAGTTGCTCTGATGAAATTAGACGGTACAGTGAAAAACTTCCGTGTAACAAAAATCTTTGGTTTCTTCGGCTTAAAACGTGAAGAAGTTGAGACAGCAAAAGCTGGTGACTTAATCGCCGTTTCTGGTATGGAAGATATCAACGTAGGAGAAACAGTTTGCCCTGTTGAACATCAAGAAGCGCTTACGCCTTTACGTATCGATGAGCCAACTTTACAAATGACTTTCTTAGTAAACAATTCTCCATTTGCAGGTCGTGAAGGGAAATGGGTTACTTCTCGTAAAGTAGAAGAGCGTTTACGTGCTCAATTACAAACAGACGTATCTTTACGCGTTGAAGATACGGATTCTCCAGATGCTTGGACAGTTTCAGGTCGTGGTGAGCTTCACTTATCAATCCTGATTGAAAATATGCGTCGTGAAGGTTTTGAATTACAAGTATCAAAACCACAAGTAATCGTGCGTGAAATCGATGGTGTTAAATGTGAACCATTCGAACGTGTTCAAATCGATGTACCTGAAGAAAATGTTGGTTCTATTATTGAATCTATCGGTACTCGTAAAGGTGAAATGCTTGATATGGTGAACAACGGCAGTGGACAAGTGCGTTTAACGTTCTTAGTACCAGCTCGTGGATTAATCGGTTATACAACTGAATTTATGTCGATGACAAAAGGTTTCGGTATTATCAACCATACGTTTGATTGCTACCAACCATTATTACCAGGGAAAATTGGTGGTCGTCACCAAGGTGTACTAGTTTCAATGGAAACTGGTAAATCAACAACTTATGGTATGATGCAGATTGAAGACCGTGGTACACTATTCTTGGAGCCAGGTACAGACATTTACGAAGGTATGATTGTTGGCGAAAATACTCGTGACGCTGATATCACTGTAAATATTACAAAAATGAAACAAAAAACAAACATCCGTTCAGCAAATAAAGACCAAACGAATGTTATTAAAAAACCACGTATTTTATCTCTAGAAGAAGCGCTTGAATACCTAGGTGATGATGAGTACTTAGAAATCACACCTGAATCAATTCGCCTTCGTAAAAAAATTCTAGATAAAAACGAACGTGAGAAAGCAGCGAAAAAATTAAAAAACGCTGAACAATAATTTTCCGCTGATATGAAAGGGAGAGGGAGTCTTGGATATAAAGTCCGCTTTATTGGGTGAACTAAATGTTATTCAAGTTGCTGCATCAACAAATGCAGAGGAAACAACAAAGGTTTATGGGAGAATGGCTGGTATTACAAGATTTCTGTATGAAAATTTACCAAGCTATGAAGTTGCAGGCTATGTTGTATTTCTTCTTGTCTTTGTACTTTCTGCAATTGTCTATAAATTAGGCTTTGCAAAAAAGTTAAAGCTATCTCAAAATATTGTCATTTATGTGTTCCTATTTTTGGGGTGTATTATGTTGACATTTTTCGCGTTATTCCTACCTATGATTGAAGGCCTCATCGTAGCGGCGTTAATTTTGATTGTATACAAAACACGTATGTGGCGAGAAAAAAGAGAAGAGCAACAAGCTGCCAATCAATGATAGTAGCTTGGCTCCTTTACCATAAAACTTACCTTAAGTTTTAAGGGCATAAAAAAGTCTTAGCATTTATTTGCTAGGGCTTTTTTTCTTTAATAGAGAAAATTTTTACGTCTTAGGCAATCTACCTATGAAAGAACAGCTGTGCATCTATGTTCAATCAATTGAATGACATATGACAAAATGGTTGGCACCTAAATCTTCTAACGTGAATAAGTTAGTCTCGATAGGCTATTTATCAATCAAGGAGGAAATGGAATGCGTTGGCTTAAAAAAGGTTTGTTATTTAGTAGTATTGCTTTGTTGCTCCTTTCATTGGCAGCGTGTAATAAAGCGGAGCTAGAAAAAGTAAAGGTCGGAGAAGTGACGCGCTCGATTTTCTATGCTCCGCAATATGTAGCGCTGGAAAAAGGTTTTTTTGAAGAGGAAGGACTTTCTGTTGAGCTACAAACGATTGCCGGTGGCGATAAAACGATGACAGCGTTACTTTCAGATGGCATTGATATTGCCTTAGTTGGCTCAGAAACATCCATTTATGTAACAGCTCAAGGTGCGAACGATCCGATTCAAAACTTTGCACAATTAACACAAACAGATGGAACATTTTTAGTAGCCCGTGAAAAGATGGATAATTTTTCATGGGAAGATGTGAAAGGATCTACATTTTTAGGGCAACGTAAAGGTGGAATGCCACAAATGGCTGGCGAATTTGTCTTGAAAAAGCATGGTATTGATCCTACGAAAGATTTAACACTTATTCAAAATATTGATTTTGCAAATATCGCTACAGCCTTTGCTTCTGGAACAGGAGATTATGTTCAGTTGTTTGAACCGACAGCGAGTGTGTTTGAAAAAGAAGGGAAAGGTTATATTGTTGCTTCATTTGGCACGGAATCAGGCCATTTACCATACACGTCCTTTATGGCGAAAAGTAGTTACTTAAAGGATGATGCTAAAACAGCGCAAGGATTTACTAATGCGCTGAAGCGAGCACAAGATTTTGTACAAGAGAAAAGTGCGGCAGAAGTGGCAAAAATAATTCAGCCGTATTTTGAAAATGTTGATGTAGCGTTAATTGAGACGGTGGTCGAACGTTATAAATCACAAGGCTCTTATGCAACAGATCCAATTTTGGATGAAGAAGAGTGGGATAACTTACAAACAATTATGGAGGAAGCAGGTGAACTTCCTCAACGAGTAAAATATGAAGAGCTTGTGAATACAAAGTTTGCAAAAAAGGCTGCAGAGTAAATGGAATTTTTAAAACTAGATCATGTTCACCATAGTTATTTTTCTAGTACGCAGGCAAAGGAAGTTTTAAGAGATATTAATCTAGATATTCGTGAAGGGGAGTTTGTTTCTTTTATAGGACCAAGTGGCTGTGGAAAAACGACACTCTTGTCCATTATTGCGGGGTTGTTTCCTGCAACGGAAGGCAAGGTTTTTATTGATGGCGAAATTATTGCGCCACATAATCAGGCACTTATCGGCTACATGCTCCAACAAGATTATCTATTCCCGTGGAAAACGATTGAGGACAATGTCACCATTGGTTTGAAAATCATGCAGCGGGATAATAAAACGCATAAAGTAACGGCCAATGCGCTCTTACATGAAATTGGGTTGCCACATGTCGGAAGTTATTATCCGAGGGAATTATCCGGAGGAATGCGTCAACGCGTAGCACTTGCAAGGACTTTAGCGGTTAATCCGAAAATATTATTGCTAGATGAACCTTTTTCAGCGCTCGATTATCAATCTAAGTTAAAGCTTGAAGATTTAGTTGTTGAAACACTAAAGGCCTATCAGAAAACGGCGATTCTTGTCACACATGATATTGGTGAGGCAATTGCTATGAGTGAAAGGGTATTTCTTTTCTCGGCTAATCCAGGCATGTTACACAAAGTGTTTGAAATACCTTCTGAGTTACAACAATTATCTCCGTTCGATGTAAGGCAACATCCAGCTTATTCAGATGTATTCCAAACGATTTGGAAGGAGCTGGAGAGTCTTGGATAATACATTGTTTAAACAATATCAACAATTGCTAAAGAAGGAAAAGCGCTTCGTTCGTCTATATCAAATCATTATTTTACTGGTCTTTTTTGGGGGGTGGGAGCTGCTCTCGAGGCTTGAATGGATTGACCGTTTAATCTTTAGCTCACCAACCTATGTATGGCAAACGTTTATTGAAAAAGTAAGCGACGGCTCACTCACATTACATGTTGGTGTGACGTTAATGGAGACGATTATCGGCTTTATTGCCGGAACATTATTAGGGACCTTGATTGCAACTGTCCTCTGGTGGTCTCCGATGTTATCCAAAATTTTAGATCCGTATTTAGTAATATTAAATGCCATGCCAAAAGTGGCGTTGGGGCCGATTTTAATCGTTGCACTTGGACCAGGTTATTTTTCGATTATTGCAATGGGTGCACTAATATCTATCATCATTACTACCATTGTTGTGTACACTGCTTTTAAAGGTGTCGATCCCAATTACAGTAAAGTGTTACAAACTTTTGGGGCAACTCGTTGGCAAACTTTTAAAGAGGTGATTTTGCCTGCTTCTTTTCCTACAATTATTTCGACTCTGAAAGTGAATGTTGGTTTGTCATGGGTTGGTGTGATTGTCGGTGAGTTTTTAGTTGCCTCCAAGGGGCTTGGTTATTTAATTATTTATGGCTTCCAAGTATTTAACTTTAATCTTGTCCTTATGTCACTGCTCATTATCGCTTTCTTCGCGACAATTATGTATCAAGTTGTCGAATTGCTGGAAAAAGTGATTATCAAAAATAATGGTTAAGTAAAAAACGCAAAACCTGTATGAATAGGGTTTTGCGTTTTGTACTGTTAAATCTGCTAGAGGCGAGCGCTTTTTAAATTGTATGAGTGCCTGTCACTTAAAATTCTTTGTCCATTTGTGGTGAGGTACGGTAAAAGCGGAAATTTCCCGTTTCAATACGTGCCACTGTATTTTCCTTAATTCGATCATGGCATGTGTCGCACATATACGTATGAATCGGACGATTACGTAGTTTTTTTGCTAACGGTAAATCATCATCTAACTGGTTAATAGTATCGCAAATGACACATTTTACGCGCATCGCATTCCCTCCCTATTCCGCACGAATGGCTAACACATTTTTGATAGGGCTATCTACATTGGAGCCGTCTCCAAATAATACATGAACGGGTCCATCTTCGGTTAAAGGTTTGCCGTCCTGACTGTATTTAAAAATTAATGTCTGTGCTTCTTCAATTGTAAATGCATGTTCTTCCCCGTTTTTGCATTCAATGACGATTTTTGTCGCTTCGGGTTTAACTTCAGCATTTTTCAAGAAGTGACTTAATTCGATACCGAACGTGCCCGTTTCCATTCCTTTGCGGTCGAATTTTCGTTCTGATTTTAATGTTGGTGGGAAAGTAGCACCTTCCATGATTTCACGTGACCAGTGAGCACCGACTTCGCGCATATATTTTGTATCCGCATCTTCCTCTACTTCACTTGCATGGAAGTACGTATTTAAGTCTAATTTACGATCGTCAAAAATCCAAACTGTTGGATCTAATGTTAGTTGATACGAAACTGCACCCTTAATAGGAATAATTGTTTCCATAATAGAAATCCTCCTCAAATCTTGTATATCCATGAATTAGTATAACGCTAATGCAAGGAGATAATAAAGAAATATAATTCGGATTGTTTATTTTCCAACGAAGACACTTGCAATTTTACCGACTAAAAGATAAACTTTATTAAGATAGAATCGAAGAAATATCAGATAATGGGGGCGTCCTCATGGATACGAAATCACAAACTTCCTTTCAAGAGAAGGCTTTGGAGCTTTTAGTTGCTGATGCAGATAAAATTGCTCGCCTCATTCGAGTACAAATGGATCATTTAACGATGCCACAATGCCCTTTATATGAAGAAGTATTAGATACACAAATGTTCGGCCTTTCACGTGAAATTGACTTTGCTGTGAAGCTTGGACTGATTGAACGCGAAAAAGGCAAGGCCATTCTCGACTCACTCGAGAAGGAACTTTCTGTACTACATGACGCGTATACAGACAAATAAAAAGAAAAAACTCAAACGCTGCTTGCGATTTGAGTTTTTTTTCTAGAACGAGGTTTTCCAATGAAACAATACTTAAAACGATATGCTCAAAATTTTGATTACCCATTATTTTTTACGGTTTTGTTGTTAAGTTTATTTGGCTTAGTAATGATTTATAGCTCAAGTATGATGGTGGCAATCGTCCACAAAGAACAAGCACCTGATTATTTTTATCAAAAACAACTCATTAACTTAGCAGTCGCGTCTTTAGGATTTGTGGCCGCAGCATTTTTCCCTTATAAGCATTATGCAAATAAGAATATTATGTTGTTACTGACGATTGTGTTAATTGTGCTCTTTACTTGGGTAAAAGTAGCTGGTAATGGGGCAGAGGAAGTAGGCTCTCAAAGTTGGATTAGTGTACCAGGATTGGGGAATTTCCAGCCTTCCGAATATGCGAAACTATTTATAATTTTATATTTTGCAGCAGCATTTTATCGGAAATCTCAAAAATATACATTTGAAAAGCTTCAGCCAACAGAGATTTTTTATCCGATTTTCCTGTGGATACTTGTTGTAGCTGGTGTAGCCTTTGAAACAGATTTAGGGGCAGTTATTATTTTATGTGGTATCGCTGTATCTGTGGTCGCAGCAAGTGGTATTCCTTTTAAAACGTTTTGGAAGTTTTTTGGTGTTTTAGGTGCATTTGGTACAGCTATTCTAGGCATGCTCTGGCTATTTAAAGGTGAATTATTAAAAGGGAACCGTAAAGGACGTATCGAATCTTATTTTAATCCATTTGATTTTGAAAATGGAGTGGGTCACCAAGTTGTCAATAGCTATTATGCAATTGGCGGTGGCGGTCTAGAAGGTAGAGGACTCGGTCAATCTATTCAAAAATTAGGTTATTTGCCTGAGCCACAAACCGATTTTATTATGGCGATTGTAATGGAGGAACTTGGTGTTTGGGGAGTTCTAATCGTCTTAGGTGGTTTAGGATTTATTGTATATAAAGGTTTTTCCATTGCATTGCGAACAAAAGATCCACTAGCACGTATGATTGCTGCTGGGATTGCGAGCTGGATTGCCTGGCAATCGTTTATTAATCTTGGGGGTGTAACCGGGTTAATCCCGTTAACCGGTGTCACGCTGCCTTTCATTAGTTACGGCGGGACATCTATAATTTTGCTATCTTTAGCTATGGGGATATTGATTAATGTTTCCATGTTCGAAAAGGTAGAAAGAAGGAAATCACAAACATAAGGGGGATACCTATGGAATCAATCAACAAAATCCTTGTAGCCAATCGGGGAGAAATTGCAATTCGAATTTTCCGTGCGTGTACGGAGCTCAACATTCACACAGTCGCTATTTATTCACGTGAGGACAGTGGAGCATTCCATCGCTTTAAAGCGGATGAAGCTTATTTAGTAGGGGCAGGCAAGAAACCAATCGATGCGTATTTAGATATTGAAGGCATCATTGCAATCGCTAAGGATGCAGGCGTTGATGCGATTCATCCAGGGTATGGTTTTTTATCAGAAAACGTGGAATTTGCACGTCGTTGTGAGGAAGAGGGCATTTTATTTATCGGTCCAACTTCACAACATTTAGATATGTTTGGAGATAAGGTAAAAGCGCGTGAACAAGCCATTAACGCAGATATTCCTGTTATTCCGGGTACGGATGGTCCAGTTGCTTCAGTAGAAGAAGTACAAGCTTTTGGTGAACAATATGGATACCCGCTTATGATTAAAGCTTCTTTAGGTGGCGGTGGACGCGGCATGCGTGTTGTGCAAACAAAGGACGATGTTGCATCTGCTTACGAACGTGCCAAATCAGAGGCAAAAGCAGCTTTTGGGTCTGATGAAGTGTATGTAGAAAAATGCATACTTCACCCAAAACATATTGAAGTCCAAATTATAGGCGATAAAATGGGTAATATTGTGCATTTATATGAGCGTGATTGTTCGATTCAACGTCGCCATCAAAAGGTTGTAGAGATTGCGCCATCAAATTCAATTTCAGAAAATTTAAGAAATAGAATTTGTGATGCAGCAGTTCAAATAATGAAAAATGTCTCGTACATAAATGCAGGGACAGTTGAATTTTTAGTTGCGGGCGATGACTTTTATTTCATCGAGGTAAACCCTCGAATTCAAGTAGAGCATACAATTACGGAAATGATTACAGGCATTGATATCGTCCATGCGCAAATTAAGGTAGCGGCAGGCTACAGCTTGCATAGCGAAGAAATACACATACCGCAACAAGCGAATATTCCGATGATTGGTTATGCGATTCAAGCACGTGTGACAACGGAAGATCCAGCGAATGATTTTATGCCAGATACAGGGAAGTTAATGGTATATCGTTCAAGTGGTGGCTTTGGCGTTCGTTTAGATGCAGGGAACGGATTCCAAGGTGCCGTTGTTACACCGTATTATGATTCATTGCTTGTGAAAATTTCAACATCAGGTATGACCTTTAAAGAAGCGGCTGCGAAAATGGACCGTAACTTAAAAGAATTTCGTATTCGCGGGGTAAAAACGAATATTCCATTTTTAAATAATGTAGTAACGCATAAAAATTTCTTAGAAGGTTCGTTTGACACGAGCTTTATTGATACAACGCCTGAATTATTCAATTTCCCTGTGCGACAAGACCGCGGGACAAAGCTGTTAAGTTATATCGGTAATGTGACGTTAAATGGTTTTCCAGGGGTGGAAAACAAGGCCAAGCCTATATTCTCTCAGCCGATTAAGCCACTTGTAGATTTGAATGGGCAGCCGTTATCAGGTACAAAGCAAATTTTAGATGAGCAAGGTGCAAACGGTTTAGTACAGTGGATTTTACAACAGGATGAAGTGTTATTAACAGATACAACGTTCCGCGATGCACATCAATCCTTATTAGCTACGCGTGTGCGTTCACAAGATATGTATCAAATTGCAGATGAAACAGCACGTATGATGCATAACTTCTTCTCGCTAGAAATGTGGGGCGGTGCAACGTTTGATGTAGCGTATCGTTTTTTAAAGGAAGATCCATGGGAGCGCTTAGCGAAACTACGTGAGCAAATACCGAATGTACTGTTCCAAATGCTATTGCGTGGGGCGAATGCTGTAGGCTACACGAACTATCCTGATAATTTAATTCGAGCGTTTATTGCCGAGTCGGCTGCATCGGGTATTGATGTCTTCCGTATTTTCGATAGCTTAAACTGGATTAAAGGGATGGAAGTTGCCATTGATGCGGCAAGAGATGCAGGGAAAATTGCAGAGGCTGCGATTTGCTACACAGGTGATATTTTAGATGACGGACGTGCAAAATACTCCGTACAGTATTACAAAGATATGGCGAAGTCGCTAGAGGCGTCAGGAGCCCATATTTTAGCGATTAAGGATATGGCTGGGTTGTTAAAGCCGGAAGCTGCTTACCGCTTAATATCGGAGCTTAAAGAGGCGACAAACCTACCAATTCATTTGCACACACATGATACAAGTGGCAATGGAATTTATTTATATGCAAAAGCCATCGAGGCTGGGGTAGATATTTTAGATACTGCACTCGGTGCAATGGCAGGTTTAACGTCACAGCCAAGTGCTAACTCGTTATATTATGCGATGAAGGGTAGCAAACGTGAAATTCGTGCAGAAATTGAATCGCTTGAAAAGCTTTCTTATTACTGGGAAGATGTGCGTAAATACTATAAAGATTTCGAAAGTGGCATGATTAGTCCTCATTCTGAAATTTATGTCCATGAGATGCCAGGTGGTCAATACAGTAACTTGCAACAACAAGCAAAGGCTGTTGGCTTAGGCGATCGCTGGGATGAAGTAAAACGCATGTATTCACGTGTCAACCTATTATTTGGAGACATTGTGAAAGTGACACCGTCATCTAAAGTAGTCGGTGATATGGCATTATTTATGGTGCAAAACGAATTAAATGAAGAAACCGTTATATCTAGAGGGAAAACGATTGATTTCCCGGATTCTGTTATTGAATTTTTCCAAGGTTATTTAGGGCAACCACACGGGGGCTTCCCAGCGGCACTTCAGAAAGTGGTATTGAAAGAGCGTGAACCAATTACTGTTCGTCCAGGTGAACTGTTAGAGGCGGTTGACTTTGAGCAGCTTGAGGAAGTATTGGCGGATAAATTAAATCGTCCTGTTACGAAGAAAGATATACTCGCTTATGCACTTTACCCGAAAGTATTTGATGAGTATGCGAAAACGCTAGAGTCCTTCGGTAATATTTCAGTGCTAGATACGCCAACGTTTTTATATGGCTTAAAGCTAGGCGAAGAAATTGAAGTAGAAATCGAAAAGGGCAAAACATTAATTATTAAGCTGGTATCAATAGGTGAACCACAGCATGATGGTACACGTGTTATTTACTTTGAATTAAATGGTCAATCGCGTGAGCTTGTCATTCAAGATATGACGGTAGAAGTGGATGGTAGCATAGCCTTGAAGGCAGATCCAAGCAATCCGAACCAAATTGGGGCAACAATGCCAGGGACTGTATTAAAAGTCGTTGTATCTAAAGGCAGCCCTGTCAAACGTGGTGACCACTTGTTAATTACCGAAGCCATGAAAATGGAAACAACTGTACAGGCACCAAAAGATGGTATAGTGAAAGAGGTATACGCAAGTGCGGGAGATGCCATTTCAACAGGTGATTTATTAATTGAAATTGAATAATTAACGATAAAAAAAGGTTATTAGTAGCTATTGTAGCGCACTAATAACCTTTTTTCTTTGTAGTAGAAAGTGCTTAAGGTGTGTTATAAATCCATTTTCAAAACAGATGGTTTGAAAAGAGCATTAAAGCCCACTTTCTTTCTCGACATTCAGCGTCTTTAGCCATTGCACTGACTTAGCCACAAATAGGTTGTAATTGTCTACCGTTTTATTGCTGAAGGTGCCTATTTGTTAACTACGAAGACATCAAAAAAATAATATAATCCAGTTGTTTCTTCGCAAAAATTAAAGCCACGCATTATTTTGAGGTTAGGAGGAAGGATGTGATGGAAAATAAAAAAGATTCGACAGCAACGTGCCGAATCTTTTTAGTTATTTATTTTTTTCATTATAGTTGCTACGTGCTACGAGCATAATCATGTAACAAAGAAGGCCGAATAAAAGTGAAATGAACAATGAGTGTAATAAAGCTACTGTTAAATTCAATCGAGTAAGGACTACTAACATACCTGCTAGAACTTGTAGAATAACGATGATGAAAGCAGTAATCCAGCCATAATAAATAACACGTTGTTGTTTGTATTCTTTTATAGCGTGCCAAGTTATGTATGTAATCCAAATGAAAATAATGATAGCTGCCAGTCGATGTCCCATTTGAACCCATTCGTACATATTGTTAGGTTGAGCAAACGGTGTTTCGTTGTAGCAAAATGGCCAGTCAGGACATACTAAACTAGAATCTGTATGTCGAACAAGTGCCCCTGTATAAACGACTAAATAAGAATAAATTGTGACAGCAATTGTATGCCAACGTAGTTTTTTCCCAATAAATACGTTATCAGCATCAAACTTCCGATCAACTTCAAATACAATCATAGAAAGAATCAGAACGGCTGCAAAAGAAATAAGTGAGATTCCAAAATGCAAAGCGAGAATGAAGTCTCCTTGTCCCCATAATACTTGAGCTGCTCCAATAAGTGCCTGTGCAATTAAGAAGAACATCGATAAAAAACCTAAAAATTTTACTTCACGAATATGACCAAGTTTCCGCCATGTCCAAATTGTTAGAACGAGAATTGAGATGGATACGACTCCTGTAACAAGACGATGGGAGAATTCAATTAAAACTTCTGTTGTAATTTCTTTTGGGATAAGAGAACCATTGCAATCTGGCCAGTTTCGACCACAGCCCAAGCCACTATCTGTTTTTGTAACGAGTGCCCCGCCAAGTAAAATAAGGAGCATTCCCACTGTAGCGGCAACAGCAAACCACTTCATATACCTGTTGTGTTGCATAAAATGAGTCACCTACTTTATCTATCAATATTACATGAAAGTAATGTTTCTGCTACTAGATGATATCTAAAATACAATTAAAATACAACTTGTAAAGAGAAGGGAGTATTAGATGTCGATTCCATTTCACAAATTGTTCATAATTTCGTACTTTAACCTTCACAATTCATTTTAGAAAATGTTTTACTATAGATATGTTGTTTTTAATTATATTTCTAGACAAAGCTAATTTTTACAACTTCATCTAAATTTCACTAAACGTCTAGAAATCAATCGCAAATTTCGCTATAGTTATTGTTAGCGGAATATGCTTACAAAAATGAAAGGAGAGGTAACATGTCAAACGGTCGTACGTTATCGGCTACTAGAAACACTGATCCAGAATCAACATCTGTTGTAAAAGATTTCTTAGCTTTGATAAAAATTGGGATCGTTAACTCGAATCTTGTCACAACGTTTACAGGGATGTGGCTGGCATTTCAGTTTACTGGTAGACATTTCTTGCAAGAGCTTAATGTCATCGTTTGTATCATGCTGGGTGCTGCATTAATAATTGGCGGTTCTGGTGCAATGAATAATTTCATTGACCGAGATATTGATCCCATTATGAAACGAACGAAGTCAAGACCGACAGTTACAGGTAGATTTAAGCCGAATTTTGTATTGACCATTGCCCTCTCATTTTTAATTGTAGGTGAAATTTTGTTATTTACGGCATCATTTGCAGCCGGCATGTGGGGACTAGTAGGAATATTCGCTTATGTTGTTCTGTATTCAATGTGGTCAAAAAGGAAGCATGTTAGTAACACGATAGTCGGAAGTATTTCGGGGGCGATTCCACCTGTAATTGGATTTGCAGCAGTTGAACCTGCACTCGGCCCAGGAGCACTTGCTCTCTTTCTTATTATGTTTGCATGGCAACCACCGCATTTTTATGCGCTTGCTATGAAACGTACTGAAGAATATCGTGCAGCTAATATTCCAATGCTACCAGTAGTGAAAGGTTTTAAACGAACGAAGTACTCAATGTTTTTCTGGATTCTTTTATTATTCCCGTTACCGTTCCTATTACCTGAGCTTGGAATTGGATTTTTAGTGCTTGCGACTACTTTGAACTTAGGCTGGTTAATACTAGCTTTAAAGGGCTTTACCACAAAAGATGATATGAAATGGGCAAATAAAATGTTTATTTACTCATTGAATCATATGACGATCTTATTTGTGGCAATTATAATATTTGCGGTGTTCAGCTAAATTTAGGGATTCTTTCTTTCACAAGAATTCATATAGACAGAACCAATGTCCTAGGTACACATGAAAATACAACAAAGAAAGAGGGGTTTAATTAAGCTATGATGAAAGGGCTTAAAAAGTGGCGTCTTTTTTCACTTCTAGCAGTGATGATGGTTTTCCTTTCAGGTTGTGGTGAAGATTATATTTCTGCACTGAAACCATCTGGTCAAGTAGGTAAAGAACAATTCAACCTATTATTGTTGGCTACTGGAATTATGACGTTAGTTATAGTTGTAGTATCTGTTATCTATTTACTTGCATTCTTAAAGTTCCGCCGTTCAAAAGTAGGCGAAAATGTTATTCCTAAGCAAGTAGAAGGTAGTCACACACTTGAAGTAATTTGGACAGTTATTCCTATTATTTTATTATTAATCTTATCTGTACCGGTTGTTACAGCTACTTATAAATTTGCAGATGTTGCTGCAATGGACGAAGTAGATGAAGCAGGTAACAAAACGGCTCTAACAGTAAACGTAACTGCAAAATTATACTGGTGGGAGTTCGAATACCCTAACCAAGGGATTGTAACAGCTCAAGAATTAGTTGTACCAACAGGTCAAAAAGTTTACTTTAACTTAAAAGCTGCTGATGTTAAGCACTCATTCTGGATTCCCGCGATTGGCGGTAAAATGGATACGAACGTAGAAAACTTAAACAAATTCTACTTAGTATTTGATAAAGAATCAGCAGATCTTAAAGATGGCGTATTCTATGGTAAATGTGCTGAGCTATGTGGCCCTTCACACGCACTAATGGACTTTAAAGTAAAAACAGTTAGCCCAGAAGCATTCGATGCTTGGGTAGCAAACATGAAAGCAACTGAAGGACAAACTGCTTCTAAAGATTCAACTGATCTAGGTGAAGCAACATTTGCTAACAGCTGTTTAGCTTGTCACGCTGTATCTGGCGTAGGCGGTACTGGCGGCGTTGGTCCTAACTTAACTACATTCGGTGACCGTAACCGAGTTGCAGGTTTCTTAGAACATAATGAAGAAAGCTTAAAAGCATGGATTAAAAATCCAGGAGAATTCAAACCAGGTAACTTAATGATGAATCCTGAAGGTACTGCACCAGTCTATGGTGATTTAACTGATGAAGAAATTCAAGCTCTTGCAACTTACATCATGGGCTTATCAGTAGAGAAATAATTTTTGTTTATGTAACAAACTTTGAGGGAGGTAAAAGTTGTGAGCTCATATACACAGAAAAAGGGCTTTGGAGCAGCTGTCTGGGATTACATTACAACTGTTGACCATAAAAAGTTAGCTGTAATGTATTTATTAGCCGGTACATTGTTCTTCGCTATCGCTGGTTTTGAAGCGTTATTAATGCGTATTCAGTTAATGAAACCAAATAACGATTTCGTGTCAGCTGGTTTTTTCAATGAATTATTAACGATGCACGGAACAACAATGTTATTCCTTGCTGCGACTCCATTACTATTCGCATTTATGAACATGCTTGTACCATTACAAATTGGTGCACGTGACGTTGCATTCCCGTTCCTTAACTCGTTAGGGTTCTGGTTGTTCTTCCTAGGTGCTGTATTCCTTCACCTGTCATTCTTTATGGGTGGCGCTCCTGATGCGGGCTGGACATCTTATGCATCATTATCTTTATATTCTCCAGGTCATGGTATTGACTTCTATGTACTTGGTTTACAAATTTCAGGGGCAGGTACGTTAATTTCAGGTCTTAACTTTATCGTTACGATTATTACAATGCGTGCTCCAGGTATGACATTTATGCGTATGCCATTATTCACTTGGACTACATTAGTAGCGAGTGCATTAATCTTATTCGCATTCCCTCCATTAACAATTGGTTTATTAATGATGTTAGTTGACCGTATGTTCGGTGGTAACTTCTTTGACCATACAATGGGTGGTAACACAGTAATTTGGGAACACTTATTCTGGATCTTCGGACACCCAGAAGTATATATTTTAGTATTACCAGCTTTCGGTTTATTCTCGGAAATTATCCCAGCATTCTCTCGTAAGCGTCTATTCGGATACTCTTCAATGGTATTCGCAACAATTTTAATTGGTTTCCTAGGCTTCATGGTTTGGGCTCACCACATGTTCACAACTGGTCTTGGGCCAACTGCGAACGCAATCTTCGCTGTTGCAACAATGGCAATCGCCGTTCCAACAGGTATGAAAGTATTCAACTGGATCTTAACTATTTGGGGCGGATCTATTAAAGTTACGACACCAATGCTATATGCACTTGGTTTCATCCCGTCATTCGTTGCGGGTGGTGTTACTGGGGTAATGCAAGCATCTGCTCCACTTGACTACCAATTACACGATTCTTACTTTATCGTTGCTCACTTCCACTACGTAATCGTTGGTGGTATCGTTACGGCTTTATTCGGTTCAGCGCACTTCTACTGGCCAATTTTCTTCAACCGTATGTTAAACGAAGCGCTTGGTAAATTGACTTTCTGGGTATTCTTTATCGGATTCCATTTAACATTCTTCGTGCAACACTTCTTAGGTTTAATGGGTATGCCACGTCGCGTATTCACTTACATGGAAGGTCAAGGTTGGGATCAGTTCAACTATATTTCTACAATCGGTGCATTGATGATGGGTGTAGGGGTTATCTTAATGGTAATCAACTGCTTAATGTCTATCAAAGGTAAACCAGCAGGTCGCGATCCATGGGGCGATGGTCGTACTTTAGAATGGTCAATTCCACAACCAATTCCATTCTACAACTTCCGTCAAACACCACTTGTTCGTGGTCTAGATCCATGGTGGATTGAAAAACAAGAAGGTAATAAAGAAGTGACATTTGCTGAGCCAATTGGTGATATCCATATGCCAAACAACTCTGCAATTCCATTCGTTATTTCTTTAGGTTTATTTATCGCAGCATTTGGTGCTCTTTATAATACAGATGCTGATAAACCATGGTCAATTTATGTGTTAATTATCGGTCTTGCTATTACATTTGGTGCAATGATTGTCCGTTCTGTGAAAGACGATCACGGTTTCCACTTACACAAAGAAGACATTCTTGAAATTGAAGAACAACTTTACGGTAAAGGAGGAAATAAATAATGGATTACAATACTAAATTTACTCCTCATACTTGGCCAGACCATCCTGAACAAGCAACGATGGAAGGTAAAAATAAAATCGTTGGATTCTGGATTTTCCTTGCCTGTGAAGTTGTGCTTTTCGCAAGTTTATTTGCTACTTATTTAGCACTTAAGAACAAAGGGCCAGCTGGCATGGAGTTCACAACACAAGGTTTATTTGAATTACCGTTAGCATTTGCCATGACGATGTTATTATTAACATCTTCACTAACTTCAGTTTATGCAATTTACCATATGCGTAATTTTAATTACAAAGGTATGCAAACTTGGTTAGCCATCACTTTACTTTTAGGTCTTGGTTTCCTTGCCCTAGAAATTTATGAGTTCCAACACTATGTGCATCTTGGTTTCACATTTGACCAATCTGCATTCGCAACTGCGTTCTATACGCTAGTAGGTACACACGGTTTCCACGTATCTTTAGGGTTAGTTTGGATTACAACTTTACTTATCCGTAACGCTAAACGTGGTCTTAACTTGTATAATGCACCTAAGTTCTTCGTGGCTGCCTTATACTGGCACTTTATTGACGTAGTTTGGGTATTTATCTTTACAGCAGTATACTTGATGGGAGTGATCGGATAATATGTCATCACATGATACACCTGTAGTTGCTAAGTCTCAAGCTCAATTTGAATATGATCGTCATCATAATGCCGTTCATATGCGTAAACAAGTAATCAACTTTGCGATTATGATTTTCTTAACATTTATCGCGTTCGCTGTCGTTGCAGCTGGTTTTTCTAAATACTTTATAGCTCCATTTGTTCTATTGCTTGCTGGCGTTCAAGTTGTCCTACAACTTTATGCTTTCATGCACTTAGAAGACAAAAAAACACACTTCGGTGGTGTGATTGCTTTCTTTATGTGGATGGGGATTTTAATCGCATTTACATTCTTCTTAGCATTTTTAACAATTATTTGGTGGTAATCACCAAAAATGAGCATGTTCTCTGCAATTTGCAGAGACGTGCTTTTTTCGTTTATAAACAGAAATTGATTGCTTGTGAATTGTTCACCGTTCGTTCATTGCAGTATAGCTGTAAGCGTTTTATAATGGGAGTACTGAAGTTTTGATTACGTCTCGGTATAAATAGGTGTTATTTTATAGTGTCTGCTTTTTAAATCTAGGACATGTGCCAGAGGCTTAACTTTGTTTGTAGAAGTTTGTTTCCAAAATAAGTAGAATGTTTTAGCGTGCATTACACTTTTAGGTGTTAGCAATGTATGCTGAAATAAGGTAAAGGAGCGCTAATAGTATGCCACTTAGTATATTTGGTTTCCAAGCTTTATGGAGCCCGTATTTAATAGGGGTTCTCATTTTTATAACAGCAATTTATTTTTTAGTGACAACGAAATGGCGTAAAGATTTTAAAGTCAGTGAGCCGCTGAAAAAAGGTGAAGCGATTTATTTCGTATTGGCAATGATTACGATTTATATTATAAAAGGCTCTCCAATAGATGTTATGGCTCATATCATGTTTACGATGCATATGGTGCAAATGGCTATTCTTTTATTACTTGTACCAATTTTCCTTATTAAGGGTATTCCTTGGTGGGTATGGAAAGTTGCAATTGAAGCGCCAGTTGTCAAACCATTATTTAAAGTGTTAACATTACCAGTGGTTGCGATATTTGTTTTTATTGGTCTATTTTCTTTCTATCATTTACCGTCAGTTTTAGACTACATTAAATTAAACGAGACGTTACATGGTACATATACTTTTGTATTATTTGTTTCTGCTGTGTTAATGTACTGGCCTTTAATTCAAAAAATGCCAAATAGCTCTGAAATGAAACCCTTGCATAAACTAGCTTACATTATTGCCAATGCTGTTTTAATTACACCTGCGTGTGCATTAATTATTTTCGCACCGAATGCGATGTATGAAACGTATACGAGTGGTGAAGCTTGGTTAAAGGCAATGGAGCTATGTGTACCGGCCTCCACTTTATCTAGCTTGTCATTATCTGGACCAGAGCTATTTACAGATATGAAGCCTGTGGCGGATCAGCAACTTGGTGGAGTGCTTATGAAAATATTGCAAGAAATTATCTTTGGTGTATTAATCGGGGCTATCTTTACAAAATGGTATCGTTCTGAGCAAAAAGATCCTGATAAAATTACTGCCGATGCATTAAAAGCACACCAACAGAAATGGGAAAGAGAACAACATCAGCTGTAATAAGTGAAATTTATATTGTATAAGGGGTTTTGTGAATGGAATTGCAAATTTTGCCTACTATAAGTACATCATTTATCGTGATAAGTGCAGTACTTGTAGCAATTGGTTGGGGCTTAATTATAAAGGGAAAAGTAGAAGCGCATAAAAAAGTTATGTTAGCTGCTGGTGTTGCTGCACTTTGCTTCTTTATCATCTATGCTTCACGTACGGTCTTTATTGGTAATACAGCGTTTGGTGGCGGTGAGGATTTAAAACCTTATTATACATTCTTTCTAATTTTCCACATTACTTTAGCAACTGCTGGGGCAGTGTTTGGGATTGTTAGTATTATTTCAGGTTTAAAAATGAACATTAAGCTTCACAAACGCATTGGACCAATCACTAGTATTATTTGGTTTTTTGTAGCAGTCACAGGTGTTATGGTATACATGTTACTGTATATACTATTTGAACCAGGTGAAACAACGTCTGTTATTAAAGCAATTTTAGGATTTTAACGCAAAAATCTCCCTCCTTACTCTTTCGTAGGTGGGAGATTTTTTATAGAAGGCTGATTGAATAAAGATAGTGCTACAACAACGAGTAAAGGACCGATTAAAATACCGAGAAATCCAAATATTTTAAAGCCGACAAACATTGCGATAAAAGTGGAAAGTGATGAAAGCCCGATCTTGTCTCCAATAATTTTTGGTTCAATCATGCGTCGTATTAAGAAAAGAATGACTGTCAGCGCAATTAAGGCAATAGCAAAGACATAGTCACCTGTAAAAGCTTTGTAAATTGCCCAAGGAACTAGCAAAATAAACGAGTCTAAAAAGGGAATAATATCTAATACGACAAGTAAAAGTGCTAATATTAATGGAAAAGGTGTTTTTAACAAGTAAAATGCGATTAAGGCTACTGCAAAAATGCAAACACCAACAAGTAATTGTGCCTTCAAAAAGCCGAATAACGCCACTTTCACTCGTTCCCCAATAAAGAGTATTTTTTGTTGGTAATGAAAGGGGATAGGGGTCAGAAGTTTTCGATTAATGGCTGGTAAATCTAAAAGCAACATATATAACACAATCCAATAAACAAAAATATCAAACAATTGATTTGGTATATGTGTCAGTAATGATGACCAAACATTTATATTTGTTAACGAAAGGGCAAATTTTTCAATGGAAGAAAGTGCTCGTGCAATCATGAATTGAATTTGTGTTACGAGATCTAAAGGTAAATGATACGTATAGTTAGCTAGTTTAGATTGAATTTGAATCCAGAGTGCTGATAATTGGTTAAGATAATCTGGAATATGAATAATAATTGATGAAAATTGTTTCCAGCCTATAAAGCCTACCAAAATACATAGTAATAGCGTTATGCAAAAAAATAATAACCAAAAAATGGAGACGATAATTTTTCGTTTTTTTCGAAAGCGTTTGCTCATACGGATAATGAGCGGTTCTAATAATAATGCAGTTACATAGGCAAGAAGTATGGGAAAAGATAAGGATAAAAACCAAAGTATAATCAATCCTAAAGCGATAACGATTATTGGATGACGAAAAAAAGGTTGTTTAAGAAATTGTATCAAGAATCTCACCTACATCATTTGAAAGATATTGTTAGTATGAGAAGAAATATTTTTTTTACTCAAAATAAAAAAGACTGGACCACCAGTCTTTTCTTGATACATATCTATTTGTTATGACAAGCTCGCATTTTTTAAGATTGTTGTCGCTTCAAAGCAACTCTGTCGTTAATAAGATGCAAGTGGTGAAGGCATTGGCTTTCACGAGAAAGTCGTTAGCGCTAATTATGCGTTAACTGGCTCCAATGCTTTTTTATTAGAAGGAGATTCAATTGCGAATGCTTCTAAGTCTAATCTTACTTTGTTTAAGATTTCGTCACATTTTTTGACAAGGTGAGCTGGGAAAACTTCATCTGCACCATACTCAACGCCGTGTGGATAGTAGTATTTACCAAGAACTGGTTTCATTAATGTTAGAACTGCATCGTGTGCTCCAACATCACCAGATTGCGCATAGGCGAATACACGTAGGTAGTAACGACCTTCACGAGTATCAAAACGACGGTCAAAAGTCATTCGTTCGTAATCCCAAGCACCGTCACATTCTAAACCATTTTTTTTCATAATGTTTTCAATCAGTTCTTGGTCAGCTGTTAAATTTTCAAGGTTAGTGTTCTCAAAATACATCTAATAATCCTCCTTTAGCTTTTTATACAAAGTATACGCTCATTTTTATAATAGAGCATATTCGACATTGTTGCAATGACAACATTGTGTCAACACGTTTACAATTGATATAATAACTTACAATAATGGTGAAGAAAAGGAGTCGTGTATGAAAGCATTATTTCGCATTTTAATTGTCTGTGCAACAATTGCGTTTATCGGCTTTATGTTCTTTAATACTGCAAAAGAAAATGAGCCGCTCGAAGGACCGAATGCCAATTCAAATATTATTCCAAAAACAGAGCTGGAGCAGCCGGATGTAGGTGCGATGTCCCGTCCACAAAGTGGGATGTCGACATTTATTGGACAAGGAACTCAGATGATTGTAGAACAATACGGTGAACCAGCAAGAAAAGAGCCTTCATCATTTGGTTACGAATGGTGGGTTTATAACACAAGTGTGTCAACATTTTTTATGCTAGGTGTGCAAAATAATATTGTGACACAAGTATACATAGCCGGAGATAAGTTGGATGCTTCACCTTTTAAAATTGGTCAGAAGCGCGACGATATTTACCGAATGACAATTATTGATTATGAAGTGGCAGCGAATGTAGGAGAAAATATTTTTATTTTTTCTATGAGTGAAGAAGATATGCAGACAAGACTACTCGTTAAATTTGACGGGCTTTTTGCACAGCTTTATGTTGATAGCGAAACAGGTGAGCTACAAGGCGTTCGCTTTACAGATAGCGAGACGTTAGTCCTACATCAGCCTTATGAAATGATTTATCAAGGTGAGCTTGTGAGTCCAACACCTCCATCCTCCTTTTTACAACAGGAAATTAATGAAGCAAGTGCTAGACAGCTCGATGATTTAATTAACGTCACACGAGCTCATCACCATTTAGCACCATTGGAACTTGATGAAAAATTAGAAGAAGTGGCAAAACTACACAGTGAAGATATGAAGGTACAAAATTTTTCTGGTCATGAATCACCAACGAACGGTGATTTAAAGAAACGTTTAGATGCACAGGGTATTGTTTTTAATAATGCGAATGAAAATCTAGCGACCGCGTACTTCGATGCTATTGAAGCAATGCATGGTTGGCAAAATTCACCAGAACATCGTAAAGTCATTTTAAATGATAAATATTCGGCAGTAGGGTCAGGTGTCTTTTTAAATTACTATACCCAAATTTTTATGGAACCGACGAAGCAAAAGGATGACAGTGAGAAAGATACGAGTGAAGAATCGGTTGAGAATTCAGAAGAATAATAAGGTGCCAGTCACTCACACAATTTTAGAGATTGTCTTGATTACATCAAGACAATCTTTTTTTGTGTTAAAAATTGAATAGCTCTACTCTAGGTCATGATGTGCAAGATTGCATTTTATTGGCACTTGGAGCTACCTGCATTTTTCGTCACACCGTTATAAAGGCCGTCATATGATAGAGAACTGAAGGGAGGAATGAGACCTTGCAATTAGCTGAGCTATTGAAAGATTGGCCATGTAGTGTAACCGGTGGATCCATTCGCACAATAATTACTGGTGTTGAGGATTATGCACAAGCGGTGAAGCCTGGAGATATCTTTATTGTACGGAAAGGGAAAAAGACATCGGGCAATCGTTTTGTCAAAGAAGCACTGGCAAGGGGTGCAGCGGCCGTTGTATCCGAGGAAAGTATTGCCATACCATTCAACGATCAAAATATCCCTTTCGTGTGGGTGCCGAATACCGCATTGTTTTTATCTTATGCAAGTGCAAAACTAGCTGCTTTTCCGGCAGAGGCATTATCAGTTATCGCCATTACAGGAACAAATGGAAAAACAACGGTGAGCCATTTTGTTAGCCAATTACTACAAGCTGTACATAAAAATGTAGCAGTTATTGGAACAGTAGGCTTTTTTATTAATGGACAAAAACAACAAACTGAATATGAGCAATTAACAACACTGCAAGCAAAAGAGCTACATCCTATATTAAAACAATGTGTACGTCAAGGTGTGACACACGTTGTGTTAGAAGCATCTTCAATGGGTTTGCAACAGCATCGACTAGATCATTGTGATATTGACTGTGGCGTATTTTTAAATTTATCAGAGGATCATTTAGAAGACCATGGGGGACTTGAAGCATATAAGCGTGCAAAAAAGAGGCTAGCAGATTTATCGAAAAAATTGGTGTTAAATGGCGATGATAATTTTTGTCGCTCCGTTGGTATTTACGACAAGAAAAAATCATGCTCATTCGGTTTTGACAATCACAATGATTTACATATCCAAATTGTGAGTGAATCTGTTGGAAAAACAGTTATCTGTCTGCAAACGACGGCAAGTGAGCACATCATGGCTATACCTTTTGTTGGAAAGTATCATGTGCAAAATGCAGTAGCTGCACTAATGGCGGTGTGGCGTCTAGGCTTCTCCATTGATGAACTTGCTGAGCATATGTGGGCGCTAAAGCTTCCGGAGGGTAGACTTGAGCGAATTGATAACCCGCTCGGTATTGATGTATATGTAGACTACGCACATACAGCTGAAGCATTGCAGGCTGTATTACAAACTTTCGATAGTAAGAAGACCATTTATCTTGTATTTAGCTGTGGCGGTAATCGAGATAAGGCAAAACGATTTGCCATGGGGGCTGTGGCAAGTAAGTATGCAGATGTAATTTTTTTAACGACTGATAATCCGCGTGATGAGGACCCGATCGTCATTAATGAAAGTATTATTGCAGGTTTCTCTGAACAGCAATACTATGAAATTTTTTTGGATCGTAAAGTAGCGATACATCAGGCATTGGCAAAAGCGCAAAAAGGAGATATTGTTCTTGTTGCCGGAAAAGGGCATGAACAAACGCAGCAAATAAAAAATCAAAAATTCCCTTTTTCCGACCAACAATGTATTAAAGATTATTTTTTAGAAGTTAAGACGGACGGCGCTGAATAACGAAGAAAGAAGCGGTAGCAATCGCCAGTTTACGCCCTGTCTCATCCTCGATATCACATTCCATGACAAGCGTTTGTCGTCCTTTATGAACAAAACGTCCTCGTGCAATTAATTCTTTGTTGGTCGTAGTTGCTATATAAGATATGTTAAGGTTAGTAGTCACAACATTAAAGCCTTCTGCAACAGAACGTGAAGCTAATCCTCCCATTGCTGCATCAGCAATTGTTGCAATAATTCCTCCATGTGGGACTTTAATAGTATTATGAATAACAGGTGTAACAGGTATTCGTACTTCACTCACTTCTGGTTCAAAGTTGCCTACCATATGTAAAGCGGCATTTATATACCGTCGATGTATGCCTTGTTGTTTATCGCGAATGCCATTGAGCAAGTGTAGCAATACTTCCTCATCCTCCGCTGTACTATGATGTAAAATAGTAGCGAGTAATTCTTCAATTTGCCCTTTAGATGATGTACCCAATTATAAAACTCCTTTATTTAGAATTATCAATAATGTAAAATTACCATAAAATCTGTTATGATGGGAAATAGATTGGGGGAATTAAAATGATGATGACCTCTGAATGGGCAATCATTTTGGATGAGGCCGATGCGCTTTGTGAAATGATTCTTTCCTCTGAACCTGCGCATACGCTAAAGCTCGCGTATAATGCTGTCTATAGTGATACGCAATTAGTCGAAGCTATTTATGCATTTGGTCGCATGAAGGAGCAATACGAAGATGTACAACGTTTCGGAAAATATCATCCGGATTATCATACAATTATGAAATCGATTCGTCAGCAAAAGCGAGCACTCGATTTAAATGAAAAGATTTCAGCATTAAAGTTAGCTGAAAATGATTTTCAAGATTTGCTTGATGAAATAAGCATGCTTATTGGTAAAACCGTATCGGAAGCAGTGAAAGTACCGGTTAGCAATCCGTTCTTTGCATCGAATTCTTCATGTGGAAGCGGTTGTGGCTCAGGTGGCTCTTGCTCGTGTTCAGCATAATTTAAGCAGTGCGAATCAACATATTGCTTCATGTATAGACATAATACCTCTCGAGGTGTTGTGTCTTTTTTTGTGGAAATCTATAAAAGAATCCTTCTTTTTTGTAGGGAGGAGCAAATAATCTTATTTGTATATGATATTAGCTGAATGGAGTGGAATGCGCGACACTCCTGCATGCACAGCACGAGCTAAAAATTAGTTGAAGCCATACTTGCGGAAATTGAGCGCATGGAACGTAAATCAACGTGTATTATTTCTATAAAATCAGAAGCACGTCAAACGACATTGCTGCTATTTTTTTTACAAGAAAAATTATATAGTAAGTGTGTAAGTAAAGTTGGAAAAGGGGTCAATGAAATGAAAATATATCGAATTGCTGTAATACCAGGAGATGGTATAGGAAAAGAAGTAGTGCCTGCCGCAATAGAAGTTTTAGATAAAATTGCACAATTAGATGGAAGCTTTCAATTTGAATGGACAACATTTCCTTGGGGGTGTGACTATTACTTAGAGACAGGTAAAATGATGCCTGATAATGGTATTGAACTATTACGAGGCTATGATCAAATTTTTTTAGGCGCAGTGGGCATGCCTGATTTAGTACCAGATCATATATCTTTGTGGGGCTTGCTGATTAAAATTCGTCGTGAAATGAAGCAGTCCATTAATGTCCGTCCAGCAAAGCTTTTACAAGGCTTACCATCGCCGTTGCGTAATCCACATAACTTTGACTTTGTTGTTGTCCGTGAAAACTCGGAAGGAGAATATTCAGAGAGTGGTGGCCGTATGCATAGTGGGCAGGATGAAATCGCCATTCAAAATGCGATTTTTACGCGAAAAGGGACGGAGCGGGCTATGCGATATGCCTTTGAAATGGCTAAAACACGTCGCCAGCATGTAACGAGTGCGACAAAATCGAATGGATTAACATACATCATGCCTTTTTGGGATGATGTTTTTGCGGAAGTTGCGAAAGATTATAAAACGATAGGGCATACGACTAATCATATTGATGCATTAGCTGCCTTTTTAGTCATGAAACCAGAAAACTTTGATGTCATCGTTGCTTCCAATTTATTTGGGGACATTTTAACAGATTTAGGTGGTGCTATTATGGGAAGTATTGGTATCGCCCCAGCAGCTAACTTAAATATTGAACGCGACTATCCTTCAATGTTTGAACCCGTTCATGGTTCTGCACCTGATATTGCAGGTAAAGGAATTGCTAACCCCCTTGGGCAAATATGGACAGGTAAAATGATGCTAGATTTTTTAGGCTATCAAGAACTCGGCAGTAAGGTGCTAAATGCAATGGAAGCTACTTTAGCTCAAGGCATAAAAACAGGAGATTTAGGAGGAACGGCTACAATGAGAGAGGTAACGGATGCAATTTTAGATCAGTTATCATAAGCGTATTAAAAAAAGAAGAGGCTGGGACATAACTAAAAAAATTTAAGGAATAGAGGAAAGCTGTTCATAAATTTTTGCTATATGGAGACCTTAGCTATTCTTGCTTTTGCAATTAAAAAAATTAGAAGTGTTCACTAGTTGTTGGTAGCGAAGGCGGTGACTCCGGCTCAGAACAGCACATAATGTTAGACGCGGGCATTCCGCGCGTAGCGAGGGTTGCGGCTTACTGTGCTGAGCGGAAAGCACCGCTGTAGCGGACAACAACGGCATAGCAAAAAAGTGTTAGATTGATTGGGTTCAATCTAACACTTTTTCTCTTTTGTCCCAGCCTCTTTTGTCTTTAGTCATGTTGTAGTAGTAATTCAACTGCGATATCAGGGCGATCGGTAATAATACCTTTTGCGCCGTTATGGATTAATTTATTCATAGTCACTAAATCGTTAATTGTCCAATAATGAACTGGAATGTTTAAGTTGTTTAAAAACTGAATAAACTTTGGTGAATCGAGCGACACGACACCTGACTTTGGAGGAATTTGGAATACATCTACTTTTGGGTGATATAAATGTCCAAATTGACTTGAGAATGAAGCGAATGCTTTACGAACATCTGACTCACCTGCGCCAAGTGCGACTTGATTTTGTGCATATAAATTAAAACGGTCAATTTGTTCACCATAAAAGCTAGTGACAACAACGCGATCCTCTACCCCTAATTCTTCTATTAATCGCCATAGTTTTGAAGGCATTAAACTACCTTCATACGTATCTGGTGCATCTTTAATATCAATATTGATTAACATATTTGGATAGCTTTCTAGCAGTTCACGTAGTGTAACAACGTCAACTTTTTTATCCCGATAAGGATATTCGCCTGCTAAATCCTCGAATTGATAACCATGATTTAATGCGTTTATTTCTTCTAATGTCATTTCTGATACTGCACCATATCCATCAGTTGTACGGTCTACGGTAGCATCATGGAAGACGATGATTTCTTCGTCTTTTGTTAAGCGAATGTCTATTTCAAAGCCGTCTACACCTAATTGTGCCGATTTTTCAAAAGCAAGCATTGTATGCTCGGGTTCTAAATGTGCTCCGCCGCGATGTGCCAAAATAATCGGGCGATCAAATTGTAATGCTTGTTTCCCTTCACGCTGTTGAGGTTTAGAAATAGCTTTACTACCTGCCCAAGCAGCTGCGCTGGCTGCTGCTATTGCAATAGCTATCTTCGTTTTCTTACCCATATTCGTCCTCCTTAACAATCAAATTAATATAAAAGGTGCTGGCGAATTCACTTGCAATGTTTAAGCTAAAGCACTTTTATCTAGCATGAGAGAATGTAAATCTGTCGATAAACGCGCTATGCTTTTCCATTATAACGGAAAAATGAGCGTTCTGTCAGCTAAACTCTGTTGCTATCATTTTCCGGTCTATGGTATGCTTTTATGTAAGAAATGAGGGAAAACTATATGAACGAACGACAAGGGCTAATCGTTTACGTCCATCAATTAAAACATGCGAAATCACTTCGAAAATATGGTCATGTTCATTATATTTCTCGTAAGCAAAAGTATGTAGTACTGTATTGCGATCGAGAGGACATTGAAATGATGACAATAAAATTACAACGCCTTCCATTTGTGAAAGACGTTGTGGAATCTTATCGTCCCTTCGTTAAAACTGAGTTCGAAAATGCAAAGCCGGATAAAGCGAAGGAATACGACTATAAAACGGGCCTATAACATTAATTTAATGCTGGGATATAGTGATGTAGTCTCATTATTCCAATTAAGTATTGATAAAATAGTTTTGGCTCCGAAAATATAGATGAGTGCTTTATTTCTACAACAACCGCTTTTCGACCCAGTTGTTCAATACTTTCTTCGAACATGATTTGACGCTTTGAAGGCTTGTCCTCTTGAAATGGGATCCCTTCGCGACAAATATAAATCGGCATGAATTTACTTTCTCCGACTGGTTTTAAAGCAATAGCTAAAGAAGCAACCTGTTTATCTTCTTTTGTAGACGTTAGTATAAAGGCTTGGTGAAAGCGACCTTGATTCGTTTTAATAATTTCAAGTAGTTCATAAACATCGCCATAGCCTTCTCCTAATTCTATAAATTGTTGTGGCATTTATATTGCACATCCTTTCCAATACACATAGTATCATGCTGCGGGAGGTCAAGCACATGAAATTTGCAATGAGTTTCTTTACAATTTTAGTATTAGTCGTTACAGGTGTGTTGTTTTTCCAATATCAGGCATATTCTTCTGATTTAGAATCAGGAAACGGTGGTCCATTCCACTATTCTCAAGAAATTGAGATTGTGTATCGTGAAAATAGTCTTGATATTCGTCATCATTTTAAAAATTTACCAAATCAAAAGGTGAAAATAAAATGGCCAGACGATGCAACAAACCCAACATGTTTTATCGAGAATGAAAATAGTTGTAAACGGTTATCAGAGGAAGCATCTTATTTTGCTAAAGGCGAAACAAAATCACAATCTGTTTCATACATAATCCCTATTGAGGGCGGACTGAAAGACAAAATGCTTCTTCAAAATGTATTTGCCACTTTATCGAATGGAGAAGTATCTTATTCTGTCATTCATATTTCAACAGATAGTAAAACTGTTGGTCAGTGGATTACAGGTTTACCTTTAGTAGGTCAGCAACAATTATCACTTGTTAACTATACGATGTTTAGTGGAAACGGTGCAGTTAGTGATATTTATTGGCAGGCTGGTAATTTAAAGGCACAAGAACAGACGCCTGTTTTAACAATTTATGCACAGCAGGCAATTTCAAACGGTTTCTTAAAATCACTTGAAAATATCAAGTTTTTAAATGATGAGCATATAGCGATTATTCAAGAGAAAAATCCTGTTGCCCAACATGATGAACGTTTATTATTTTTACCGACGCTAACACCTCAAGCGGTGGAGCAGGAAGTGATTCTTTCGCAAATTCAATCGCAATATACATTTGAAAATTCACCGGCATGGTTGGCTGAAGTTGTGGCATCCTATTTAGTGAAGGATTCAATTGGCTCAGATAAGTCAAAGGCAATTGTGAAGACATTAAAAGAGTACATGACATCAGAACAACAGGTAGCATGGAAAGATGCGATGCACAATCTTGGACAAGAGCCGATATCGCCAGTTTCAATGGACAAGCTATTATCAACAGTATTGAATGCAAAAACTTCGTATTTCCAACTGAATGCAAGCCAAGAAAATGGTACGTATCCATTATTATTGGAAGATGAGCGTAGTATTTATGTAGATGGCACAATTAAAAAAGATGTTCATGTTATTTTATATGAAGGTCAAGTATTATACAGTGCTGATACATTGCTACCATACCTAGGTTATACAGCTAGTGAAGGGAAAAACGGCTATTATGTGAATAGTGATAATCGAACATTCCGTTTCCCAAAAGAATCTGGATTTTACGTGTTCAATCAACGTAGATATTCCACAATCTCTGATCCAATTATAAAAATTGTGGATCATTATTATGTAGAAGAAGCTTGGTTACAACGTCTATTTTTAGTAGAATTACAAAAAAGTGATGGTCGTATTCAAGTGTTAACACAAGAACAAGAATAATTTTTTGCAGCGGAGGATGTCTTTCGCTGCAAAAATGCTTTCTATATGTAGCAGAAAGTACGGTGAATTACATCTATGAGAGTAGTAGCAGGAGAACGCAAAGGAATGCCCCTAAAGGCTGTTGCGGGGAGTACAACAAGACCTACAACAGACAAAGTAAAAGAATCCATCTTTAATATAATCGGTCCATTTTTTGATGGAGGAACAGCCCTCGATTTATTTGCTGGAAGTGGCGGTTTAGGAATTGAATCGCTGAGTCGAGGTGTAGAACATGCTGTCTTCATTGAAAAAGACGCAAAAGCGTATCAGGTATTACAAGAAAATATCAAGAAGTGTCGATATGAAGATTGTTCAGAGCTGTTTCGCATTGATGCAAAGCGTGCTGTGAAAGCGCTGTTAAAGCGTGATATTACATTTAATCTTGTATTTTTAGATCCGCCTTACCATCATAAAGAATACTATGATTTAGTACAGGTGCTTGTTGAGCATGATAAAGTACAACGCAATGGTATTATTTTATGTGAACATGCAAAAGAGGTAGAATTGCCTTCTAGCTTTGGTGCTTTTCTATTACAGAGACAAGAAACATATGGCGGAACGATTATTTCGGTTTATCGTTGTGCTGGGGAAGAGGGAGAGTAAGTTGGAGAAAGTTGCTGTTGTTCCTGGAAGTTTTGATCCTGTTACATTTGGTCATTTAGATATTATCAAGCGTGCTGCAGATGTTTTTGATGTGGTTTATGTGGCAGTGTTAAACAATTCATCGAAGCATCCATTATT
This sequence comes from Lysinibacillus sp. FSL K6-3209, assembly GCF_037976175.1. Lineage (NCBI taxonomy): Bacteria > Bacillati > Bacillota > Bacilli > Caryophanales > Bacillaceae > Lysinibacillus > Lysinibacillus sp. FSL K6-3209. Next base: position 961,819 of record NZ_CP150264.1, read on the forward strand.
TTCTGTAGATGAACGGATGTCATTGATGGCGGAAGTTACAAAGGATTTGCCGAATGTCAGAATCGAGAGTTCTTCTGGTCTTCTGATTGACTATGCAAAAGAAAAGAATGCCAAAGCTATTGTTCGTGGATTACGAGCAGTTTCGGATTTTGAATACGAAATGCAAATTACTTCGATGAACCGTTTTCTAGATGAAACGATTGAAACATTTTTTATTATGACAAAAAATCAATATTCGTTCTTAAGCTCTAGCATTGTTAAAGAGGTAGCGAAATACGGAAGCGATGTCCGTGAACTGGTTCCAGCTTGTGTTGAACGAGCTTTAAAAGAAAAATATGGTTTTGCCAAATAATCTGTAGACTATAGACGGACTTGAAGAAAATCGAGTTCAGTCTATAGTCTTTTTTATATACAACCGTTTTACGCGGCTTAAGGAAGATTCAGAATTGTTTGGGTGACTGGCACTATAGTAAGAAAAAAGCAGCATAAATTGTTGGCACAATGATTATGCTAAGAAGGCGAAATTTGATGTAAGGTCTGACAGAAAGCTTGGCTGATTTTGCAATAACAAAAATTTGTAAATGAATACTTATGCTTTGCATCGTTAACATTATGACAACGAGTAATGATAAATATGGGAAATCAGAAAACTCAGTAACCGTCATTTTTAATCCGTTTGTTACTTCAAGAATCGCGGCGATTGCAAGCTCAACTGTTTGTGGAATAGTAGGTAACATTTTATCTAAACCTTGTTGTAATATGGTTTGAATGGTTGTGAAAAAAATGATGGTTGTGCCAACTAATAGAATGGTTGGTGCCGTTTCTTTTATGCTCTCTGAAAATGGGGCTGTATATAAGACGGTATTGTGTACAGAAATGGTAGGAGGGTCGGTTTTACGAAATAAAAAATAACCAACTACTAAGCAACAAATATTAAAACTATGTAGTAAACATAAAAACAGCCAACCAAACGTATTACTGTTTAATAAATCAAGGCTGACAAAACCTAGTACGAAAAGAGGGCTTGGGGCATGACAAACGGCAAGTAAAAAGTTCGCCTCTTTTAGGTGTAATTGACCACTATTTTTTAAATATACAATTGTTGTGGCTCCTGTCGGGTATCCACCAAGTGCGCTAATAAGATAGGCTTGTACGTATAGAGAAATTCGTTTTGTTTTTGCACGCATAGGAGCGGTTAAACGAAGTAACCATTGCGTTAAAATAAGATAAGGCAATAAATAAGGGAATAACGCCTCCATAAAAAGATTTAATCCTAAATCGGTACCACTATGAGCAGTTTGTGGGAACAACAAGAGTAATAGGATAAGAAGTATGCAGAGCGCTATTTGAATTGTCGCAAACATGATATCATCTCGTTTCAACTTTTTGTCATTCACATAGGCAAATGCTAAAATCAATATATGTAAAAAAGGCAAAAACATGAACTAATAGTTTTGCGTGCGTCTTAGGAGGTGTCCATTCAATGAAGAAAAAAATTGGTCTTTATGCAGTGTTTTTAGTCGCGCTTTGTTTTGTTATGTTATACCGACTAGACGCTTATATTATGAAGCCTGGAAGTGCATACGATGTTAGTAAATTCGTCACTGTCGCCAATAATCATGCTGATGAGGCAGGTTCGATGAGTTTAATGACAGTTGCTATGCAACAAGCTACACCGTTTTCGTATCTCTGGGCGAAAACACAAAAATATGAAAAAATAATGGATATTAAACAAGTAAGAAATCCATTAGAGGATGACGAGGAATATAATGTTCGTCAACTGAAATTAATGTCAGATTCTCAATTCAATGCAAAATATGTAGCTTTTCAAAGAGCGGGCTTAGAGGCGAAAATACACTTCAATGGTGTATTTGTATTAAATGTGTTAGATGGTGGCGCTTCAGATGGATTTTTAAAAGCTGGGGATGAAATAACGAAAGTGGATGGTACAAAAATTACGAATCAACAAATGCTTGTGGAGCTTTTGTCCAAAAAACAACTCGGCGATCAAGTGACGATTCAGTTTTTACGCGATAAAAAGGAACAACAAGAAACGATAGCCTTGAAAGAAATTCCACAAGCAGAGGAAAAGCGAGCTGGGTTAGGGATTACTTATGCAGAGAGTAAATCAATTGAAACTAATCCAAGTGTTACGATGAAAACCGAAGATATTGGCGGGCCTTCAGCGGGGCTTATGTTTACACTAGAAATATTAAATCAATTATTAGATGAGGATTTAACAAAAGGCTATGCTGTTGCTGGAACTGGTGAAATGTTAATCGATGGTTCTGTTGGGCGTATTGGTGGTATTGACTACAAAATTATTGCAGCCGATCGTGACGGTATGGAAATATTTTTTGCACCAGATGATGAAATTTCACCTGAGATGAAAGCGAAATATCCTGAGTTAGAATCAAACTATGCGACGGCTGTCAAAACGGCTAAAGAAATTGGGACGAAAATGAAAATTGTCCCTGTGAAAACAGTCGATGATGCGATTGCCTATTTAAAACAGCTAGCACCAAAATAATGCGATATTTTAACTGGTCAAACTGAAAAAGTGTTAGATTGCTGACAATCAATCTAACACTTTTTACTGTGCTGTCCCCGCAGAAGTCTTTGTCTGAAGCTATCCTGCAACTAGAGCGTTTGATATAAGTGCTTTAGCATAATAATGAGATAGGCCCCCTCCCTTAGAAGGAGTTTAAAGCGTCCACTCGCAACGGAGTAGCCATCTATTTTATTGAGTTAGGTCGTGTCGTTAAAATCGAATCGGCGGCATTTGATAATCTTTTGGCAATGTAGCTTGCTGTGCGCCTAGTTCTATACTAGAACTATAAACTTCAGCAGCATGTATATCTACTGCAAGCATCGCATCATTCGTAGAGGCAACTCGGCTTATTAAAGGCAATGTAAAGTCCTTTTTATGTACGCCTAAGTATGCTTGCCCTTTTGTACTCATACCAAGTAAGCGAATCGTAGAAGGGGCTTGAAAGCTTTTTAGTTGCTCTTTTGTAAAACCGGTATAAATATGTGTTAGCATGCGTTGTAGACGTGTCCATGTATAGCGTTTAGATTTAATTTTCTCCATAAAACTACTAAAGGAGTTGCTTGTTTTAGCTGCTTTTAGTAGCGCATGTTCAATACCTTCTGTAACTTCTGCATAGCGTGTTAACTCGCTTGCACTGTGTCTTATAAGGGTAAACTGTAAGAGCGGCCAAAAAGCCTCCCAACTAGCGAATTTCTTGTATTGTAAAATCCAATCTTGTAAATAATGAAAGGATGCATCCGGCAGTACTTCTTGCACACTTTGTAAAGATCCTGTCGAAGCGAGCGCTTTGCGAATTCCGGTTGCGCTTGCTATCGATGCCCCTTCCTGTAGTGCATCGTGATATCCTGCTGCTATACGAGGAATGGTTAAAGGTTTTATAGGGCTCCCTAACATCATAGCTGCTTCAATATAATGGAATCCTAGTATGTTGTTCGGTTGTGCTAAATCAATGTATGGTGCAGGGAACTTTTGAGAAAGCTGTTCATAGGCGTAATGTAAGCTTTTAGGATAGCTAACACCTGTTTGCACACTTTCTTTAATAAGCGAGTCGTATTCAGTACGGTGTTGCGAAATTAACTGATAGGTGTTCAAAAAGGGCTGAATGGAACCATTTTCACTACCAAAGGCAAATGCCTCACAGCGGATTGCCGACAATAATGAAATCGCCCCCTTTGCGAAATCAGTTGCGGGTGCGGTACTATAGACATACGGTAGCTCAATAACAATATCCACACCGCTAGCGAGTGCCATTTTTGTACGTGTCCATTTATCTACCATGGCAGGTTCACCACGCTGCAAAAATGTCCCGCTCATCACAGCGATTGCTATATCCGCTTGCGCTACTTTTTTTGCCTGTTCCAAATGATAAGCATGTCCATTATGAAAAGGATTGTATTCAACAACAATGCCGACTGCTTTCACATGTAAAACCCCCTTTATGTTTATTTTTCGCTTCTTGATTTTGACCAGTCAAGATGCTACAAATAGTGTTACAGTGCCTCTATCTGAAATTTTGCTTATAACTACTGATGATTCAATGTCGGTTAGGCAAGAGGCTAAATACAAATTAGATGTACTTAATTATAGGTGGGTTTTCGAGTGGTGACAAGAAATTATCTTGACATCTATTTTTACACATTATATAATCAACAGTGTTGTCTCGAGGTGATTAAACGAATGAAATGGTCAATTCATCAATTATCTAAATACCGTCAAGACGGAATGCCGATCGATACCTATGTCCAATTGGATGAGGTGATGGAGCGAAACCAGGATATTCGAGCAATTTCGCCCGTTCATGTAAAAGGGCTATGTACATTCGGTGCATCGCAAATGACTTGTCAGCTAACTGTGACAGCAACGTTAACACTACCTTGTGCTCGCACTTGGGAAGATGTTGAGTTTCCTATCGAAGTTGAGACAGTTGAAATATTCAGCTGGATTGACGAGGAAAAAAGAGGGGAAGATGACGGTGATATTCACTATATTGATGGTGAAGTAATCGACATGAAGCCAGTGATTGAGGAGCTAGTGCTTCTTGAGGTACCATTGCAAGTATTCAAAGAGAATACCGAAGGACAAGTGCAAGGTGGTAAAAATTGGTCTTACGCAACAGATGAAGACGTAGCGCTTCACAAAAAAACTGACGAACCAAAAGTGGATCCAAGACTAGCTGCTTTAGCTAAGTATTTTGATCAAACAGACGAATAGACGATCTGTAAGGAGGTGCCATCAATGGCTGTACCATTTAGAAGAACTTCTAAAACTGCAAAAAGAAAGCGTCGTACGCATTTCAAACTATCTGTACCTGGTATGGTAGCTTGCCCAAACTGTGGTGAAGCAAAATTATCACACCGTGTTTGCAAAGCTTGCGGACAATACAAAGGTAAAGAAGTAGTAAGCAAATAATACAGTGTTTGCTCACTTAAAAGGCTAGTAAAGAGACCATGGCTCTTTACTAGCCTTTTTGTTTGCTTGAAATAACAGAATTTTTCATAAATATTTTAAATTTATATAGTGCTATAACAATAGTGTGATACAATTTATTTAGCTTGCTTCAGTGAGGTTTCGAACTATTGCTGAATAAGTGATAAGGTTTTAGCAAACGTTATACAATTTCAGAGGGTCTTTTCAAGTGGGCTCCGATTTAGCCGACGCATAATTGATGGGGACAAAGGGGGAACTATAGTGGCTTATAGTATTGATAATCAAGATGGGATCATGACATTTACCATAAACCGTGAAGAAAAGCGTAATGCTGTGAATGATGAGGTAATGAATGGTCTTCGAGAAGTAATTACATATATACAAAATCATGACGATGTGCGTTTTTTAGTCGTGACAGGAGCGGGGGAAAAATCTTTTTGTTCAGGAGGGGATTTATCGGAGTTTCATGCTCTTGAAACAGAAGATGAAGCCTTTGGGATGTTAAGTAAGATGGGAGAAATATTATATGATCTTGCTACATTACCAGTACCGACGATAGCGCTAATTAATGGCACTGCTGTAGGCGGTGGGTGTGAGATTGCCACTGCTTGTGATTTTCGTTTAGTGGCTAGTCATGCTAAATGTGGCTTTATTCAAGGGACATTAGCAATTACAAGTGGCTGGGGTGGTGGAACCTACTTATTTGAACGAGGTTTACGCCATGACCGCGCAATGAAGATGCTAGTGGATGCAAAGCCATATCCGGCTGACTTACTATATGAGATTGGTTGGGCAATGCGTGTATTTGAAGGATCGAAGGAACTTGCTTTGAATGAGTTTATTGAACATATGCGCAAAATCCATCCTGCTGTGCACAAAGCGTATAAAGAAATTGAACTTCGTAAATGGCGAGAGCGTAATATGTATGAGCGCGTTATGGAGGAAGTTCGCACATGTGCAAAATTATGGGAAAGTGAAGCGCATCACGAGGCAGTTAATAATTTTCTAACAAAAAAGAACAGTAAGTAGTGTATAGTGGCAGTGATTAGCTCGAAACATAATCACTGTCTTTTTTCGTCCTGTGATTCTATTTTGCCTGATAACGCATATAGTAGTAAAAAATGTGAGGGTGATAGATTATGGAACTGAAAAAAAGAAAAGATCAATGGACAAAGGAAGACGATGAAAGATTAGCAGAAATTGTCTTGCATAATGTGCAAAACGGTAAAACGCAGTTAGAGGCATTTGAAATGGCTGCTAATGAGCTTGGACGTACAAAACAAGCATGTGGTTTTCGTTGGAATAAAACATTACGTGGGCAATATAGTCAATCGCTTTTAGCTGTTCGCAATCAACCTCAACAATCTATGCGAAGCCATTTGAAATTAGCGTTAACGAGTTTTGATGAATTAACGGAAGCCTATCAAAATCTTGAAATTAAACATCGTGAATTACAAAATGAGCATGAAAAGCTAGTGAAATGGTTACAGCAAGGTTATTCGTTAATGAAAGATTAACATTTTGGAGGAAAAATGCCTATTAGTAGAGATGGCGTTCATTTTCAGATGAGCGACAGTGCTTATAAGGAAATGAAGCTAAAGAAATAAAGGTGTAAACGCAAATGTTGACTATATGTTTACCTTCATTGTATGAAAACAACCATTATTGTATCGTAATTGCCAACCAATCTTGTATAATAGAAACACCTGCAAAGGAGGTGTCTCAGAGGTATTTCTGAGGCACCTCCTTCTATAGCGTAAGGCAAAGTAATGATTGTGTTATGATAGGACGAGTGTAGTAAATGTTGGAAAAATGTTGATTAGCTTTGTCAATTTAGGCTGTTTAAAAGTTTGCTTTTACTGTTAGATAGCCTCTTTTCATTAAGTGGAGGTGACGAACATTGTGAATGTAGTAGTTATTGGAGCTGGAGCAGTAGGCCAGCTAATGGCTAGTTTCCTTGCAGAAGCTCATATGCACGTAACGTTAGTGGTGAGAAGACAGGAACAAGCACATGAACTTCAATTAAAGCGCTTAACGAGGGTTCAGTTAGATGGAACGCAGACAGTGCATCAAATTGCTTCTACAGTAGAGTTGAAGACGGTATCGAAACCAGATTTGATTATAATAGCAGTTAAATATCGGCAATTACAAAATATTTATAAACAATTAGTAGAAGTTCCAAAGGAAGTGCCATTGCTATTTGTGCAAAATGGTTTAGCGCATTTTGATGAAGCTTTACGTCTACCGCAGCAAACGATAGCCTTTTGCTCGGTTTCTTTTGGTGCCCAAATAATTAATTTAACAACAGTCCAACATAGAGGGATGGGTCTATGTAAAATAGGGGTAGCGCGTGGGAACGATGGACTATTTCATCAGTTGCTACAGATGCAAAATCCTTTATGCCCAATAGAACTGGTTGAAAATGCCGAACAAATGCTTTTTGAAAAAGCGGTATTAAACTGTTTGATCAATCCATTAACGGCTATATTGCAAATAAAGAATGGTGAATTATTAACAAATAAGCATGCGTTCTTTTTAATGCATACCATATATCAAGAGTTAGCAGAGGCCTTTGTAGATATTCAGCAGACGATTCCATTTTCGGCAGTCATAACTTTGTGTGAAAAAACAGGAAAGAATACATCCTCAATGCTAGCTGATCGCATACAGGGGAGAAAAAGCGAAGTGGATACGATTGTAGGGGCGGTCTTACAGAAAGCCTCAGCAAAAGGTTATCTTTTACCTACTTTGCGAACTTTATATCACCAAGTTCTAGCGATGGAAGAGAGCGGTGAGCAATAGTGAAAGATATTTTACATATAGTCATAAGTGTTATTATTTTTTGTCCAATTCTGTTATTTGTAATTGTCTATGCTGTTAGTCGAAAGGTTAATATTAGAGGCACTCATGCATTTGGTGCCGCATCAGATGTCACGACGTTTTGGCTGTTTTTTTCTGTGCCATTGGCAATTGGTGCGCTGTGGGGAGTGAATGTGGGTGCTCTTTTAGTCATGTTAGCGATTGTGCTAGCGATTGTTTTTACATATGTTGATTGGCGTACGAAAAAGGAAATTGAAGTGAAGCCGCTCTTGCGAAAAATTTGGCGTTTTTTATTTTTAGTACTTAGTACAGCGTATCTTTTAATTTGTCTAGTCGGTATGATTCAATCTGTTGTAGAATATTTACAATCTGTATAAGCATTTTCTTTTCATGTTGAAGACAGAAGGGGTAAAATAATAGCATTAAAAAATGTTTACAAGGAATACGATGATTTAGTGAGTAGAGGAGTTTGTGTTAAATGAAACTGGAGTCAATCCAAGTACCCGTAAAAAATCGTGTGCTAGCAGATTATTGGTCGCCAAATACTGCCATTCATGAGTTTTTTGAATATGAATACAATGATAAGTCGTTTGCAATGCGAGCAAAATATTTAGAACAGCGAGCAGGTGATCAAAAAGAGTTAACAGCAATAATTCGTCAGTTTATGGAGCCACTTGGCTTATCAGATAAAGCGAATGAGCATTTGCAACAACTAGAGCAAGGAGCTGTTGCGGTTGTCGGTGGGCAACAAGCGGGTGTACTAACTGGCCCTCTTTACTCGGTTCATAAAGCAATTTCGGTCATAACATTAGCAAAAGAGCAAAGTGAAAAGCTTCAACGAGCAGTTGTACCGATTTTTTGGATTGCTGGGGAAGATCATGACTTAGAGGAAATTAACCATACATTTACAATGCGTGATACGGATATAAAAAAACGTGCGTATGGTGAGCGTTCGAGAAGAAAAACAATGGCTTCAACAACAAACTTAAACAAAGAAGCGATGACTCAATTAATTAATACGATCATCAAGGACTTTGGTGAAACAGCGCATACTGAAAGATTGTTCAATCAACTTTTGGATGCGTTAAACGAGAGTGAAACATTTACTGATTTCTTTGCTAGACTAATGAATACGTTGTTCAAAGACGAAGGTCTTCTAATGATTGATGCAGCTGATGTGAAATTCCGTCAATATGAACGTAACCACTTTGTCCAGCTGATCCATCATAGTAAAGAAATTGCAAGACTAGTAACAGAAAAAGAAGCTGCGTTGGATAGAGCGGGTTATGGTAAGCCGATATTAGCAACTGAAGATGCAGCTAATTTGTTCTATGTTAGAGATGGAGAGCGTTTTTTATTAGAAAGACGACAACATCAATTTGTTAATTTAGCAGCAAATATTAAGCTTTCGCAAGAAGAGCTTTTAACGATTGCACAGCAACACCCTGAAAATTTAAGTAATAATGTTGTGACACGTCCGTTAATGCAGGAAATGACGATACCAGTATTAGCGTTTGTTGGTGGACCTGGTGAGCTTGCATACTGGGCGACATTAAAGGATGCGTTTGCTGTATTAGGTTTACAAATGCCAATTTTTGCGCCACGTCTCAATATTACGATGATTACGCGCCATGCAGATCAACTATTGCGTGAATATCATTTAACGGTTGAAGATATATGGAATGGTAAAGCAATCGCTTTAAAGGAGCAATTTATTGCTGAAGTGCAAGATGCTGAAGCGAAGCGTCAAATTTCAGACATGCAACAACTGCTTTTAGAAAAATACGCTACACTTGAGCGCTATTTTGCAGAACAACAAATGTCATTAGATAAAATACTTGAAAAAAACAAAGAAAATCATGTTAGACAGTTTGAGTATTTACAACAAAAGGTAGAACAAACGGTGCTAAGTAAGCATGAGACTACTATTCGAAAATTTATGACACTTCAAAATGAGCTGTATCCAAATGATGGGTTCCAAGAGCGTTCTTATAATCCGTATCAATATATAAATGAGTTTGGACCTACGTTAATTGAAGAAATGATGAAGAAAACATACCATATTGGAAATCACCACTATTTCCTTTATTTATAATCTTGTAAACGTATGCCTTTAGGGCTATTAATAGCTAGGGTGTAAACATAGATTTGAAGAAATCTGTCGGTTTTACAGGAAAAAAGAGAGCTATCCTACTAAGGGTAGTTCTTTTTTTATGCCCTTTAGCACAAAATGAAAACTTGTCTAAAGGTCTAAACACACATATGAGATGAAATTGTCAAGTTTTTTTTAAAAAAAGTGGAGGAAAGTGGGGCGATGTGGTACATTATTTAATAAAGTGGGGTGACTAGCATGTTCATGGGAGAATATCAACACTCTGTTGACGCAAAAGGACGATTAATCGTGCCCGCGAAATTTCGTGAAGCCTTAGGTGAAACCTTTGTTGTGACACGCGGACTTGATAATTGTTTGTTTGGCTATCCTATGGATGAATGGCGAAAACTCGAAGAAAAATTAAAAGGTTTACCGATGACAAAGAAAGATACTCGTGCTTTTGCGAGGTTCTTCTTTTCAGGGGCGACGGAAGTAGAAATAGACAAGCAAGGTCGTATTAATATTCCTTCAACTCTTATGCAACATGCTCATTTAATAAAAGAATGTGTTGTGTTAGGTGTCTCGAATCGGATTGAAATATGGGCAAAAGATGCTTGGGAAACTTATTTTGCGGAGTCTGAACAATCTTTTAATGAAATTGCAGAAAATATGATTGGCTTTGATTTTTAATTTTTGCTTGAGACGTGAAAACGTCGACTGAAAAGGTTAAGGCCTGAGGGGAGCGATTGGTATGTTCGATCATACAACCGTGCTATTAAAAGAAACTGTTGATGGGTTGAACATCGATCCTGATGGTGTATATGTGGACTGTACGCTTGGTGGAGCAGGACACAGTGAATATTTAGTACAACAATTATCTGATAAAGGTCGTCTCATTTGTTTTGACCAAGATACGACGGCCATTGAAAATGCGAAAATTCGATTAGCTCCTTATTTAGAGCGTGTAACATTTGTTCATTCGAATTTCCGCTATTTAAAAGAAGAGCTACTAGCACTTGGTATCCAAGAGGTAGATGGCATTTTATATGATTTAGGCGTTTCTTCTCCGCAATTAGATACGCCGGAGCGTGGTTTTAGCTATCATCATGATGCACCACTCGATATGCGCATGGATCAGACGGCAGCGCTTACAGCATATCATGTCGTGAATGACTGGGCGTACGAAGATTTAGTTCGTATTTTCTTCCGTTATGGGGAAGAAAAATTTTCGAAGCAAGTTGCTCGTAAAATTGAAGAGGCTCGTAAAACGGCTCCGATTGAAACAACAGGACAGCTTGTAGAACTTATAAAAGAGGGTATACCAGCAGCGGCTCGCCGTAAAGGTGGACATCCTGCGAAGCGCATATTTCAAGCAATTCGAATTGCTGTAAATGATGAGCTAGGCGCGGCAGAGGATTCATTAGTCGATGCGATTGATATGATTAATGTAGGTGGCCGTATTAGTGTGATTACATTCCATTCGTTGGAAGACCGCCTATGCAAGACGATTTTTAAAGAAGCGTCATCTTTACCGGAATTACCACCAAATTTACCTGTAATTCCAGATGACATGAAGCCAACTTTAAAGCTTATATCTAGAAAGCCGATTCTACCTTCTGAGGAAGAATTAGCAGTTAACAATCGAGCTCGTTCAGCGAAGCTTAGAGTGGTGGAGAAAATTAACGACAAAGGGCGTGAGTAAATGGCAGCAGTACGTGTAAGGCAGCACCAACAGCAACATGTGCAACAACCAATAACACCACCTAGTCCACAACCCACTATCATACGTCGTAAAAAAACGAACCAGAAGTTTGAAAAAATGATGCTATTAGCTTTAGTGAGTATCATAGTTGTATTGTCAGTATTAGTTTTGAATAATCAAGCAGCGATTCAAACGACAAGTATGGACATTCAAAAAATCGAAGCAGAAGCAGATGAGATTGCAAAACAGAATGTTGACTTAACAGTTCGTGTAAGTGAACTTTCTACATACGAAAATATATGGAAAAAAGCAAAAGAACTCGGTTTAACTCAAAATGAGAAAAATGTAAAGGTAGTGCCGGGAGAATGAAAAAAAAGAGATTTCGATTCCAATGGGGAGCCTTTCTATTACTAGTTTTTTATGGAGGGCTCTTTTTTCTATTATTCACGCGAATGATTACATTACAGGCGACAGGTGAAGCGGAAGGACAAGCGCTCGCTGCAAAAGCAGCGGCTAAATATAACAAAGAAAGTGCAATCACAGCAAACCGAGGCAAAATTTTTGATAGAAATGGACAAGTTATAGCTGAAGATACGCTTAGTTATCGACTCATTGCCGTAGTTAGTGATAAGGCTACTACAGATGAAAAGAGACCCCATCATGTTGTAGACCCTAAAAAAACGGCAGAAATCTTAAGTGAATATATCAAAATGGATAAAGAGGATATTTATAAAAGGCTAACGAAGCTCCGCAGTGATGGAACTTTGCCATATCAGGTGGAGTTTGGCGTGGCAGGTAGAGGCATTAACCATGAAGTCATGAGCAAAATTAAAGAAGAAAAATTACCTGGGATTTTGTTTGTTAGCGATTTAAAACGCTATTATCCGAATGGTGTTTTTGCTTCACATTTAATTGGTTTTGCTCTGAAAGAAGACAATAAGGACGGCACCGTAACGACGAAAGGGAAAATGGGGTTAGAACTTACCTATGACAAGGAGTTAACGGGTGTTAATGGCAAAGTAAAATATCAAACCGATGCCTTTAGTTACTTATTACCAAGCAGTGAAAAAATGGTGACACCTGCAAAAGATGGCGATAATATCTTTTTAACAATTGATAAAACGATTCAAAGTTTCGTAGAGGATGCTATGACACAAGTTGAGAAAGAATATAATCCCGAGTCCATGATTGTTGTTGTAGCTGAACCGAAAACAGGGAAAATATTAGCGATGTCACAGCGTCCAACTTTTAATCCCGATACACGTGAAAGTACGAATATGAAGTGGCTTAACGCTGTAATTGAAGAAACCATTGAACCAGGTTCGACGATGAAGACATTCACGCTTGCTTCTGCCATCGACACTGGTAAATGGGTGCCGTACGATAAATTTAGTTCTGGGCAATATACAGTGCATGATCGTACAATTCGAGATCATAACCAAGTTGGTTGGGGCAGAATTACGTATCTAGAAGGTTTCCAACGTTCATCTAATACAGCAATGGCCAATTTATTAAAAAGTATTGGTGATGATGTATTTGTTGATTACTTAGGTAAATTCGGTTTTGGTAAGAAAACAGGCATTGATTTACCGAATGAAGCAACGGGTACGATTTTATCGAAATATCCAATTCAACGCGTGACAACGACTTATGGACAAGGTTCAACCGTGACACCGATACAGCTAATCCAAGCGATGACAGCGATTGCGAATGACGGTAAGATGATGCAGCCGTATGTTATCGATAAGATTGTAGATTCATCAACTGGTGAAATTATCCAACAACATGAGCCGGAAGAAAAAGGTCAACCAGTGTCAGCAGATACAGCAAAACAAGTACGTGAAATTCTTGCTTCGACATTAACATCAGAGTTTGGGACAGCGAAGGACTTTATCCTTGATGAATACCAAGTAGCTGGTAAAACGGGTACAGCCCAGATACCAAAGGCAAACGGAACCTATTCATGGGGAGCCAATCAGTTCTTGTATTCATTCCTAGGAATGGCGCCATATGATGATCCGCAACTCATTATGTATGTGTCGGTGGAAAAACCAAAGCTTAAAGGTGAGCTAGGTTCTGTACCAGTTTCCAAAATATTTAAGCCAGTTATGCAAAATAGTTTAAAACATTTAAATATCAGCCCTGCTGATGTTCAGCATGTAAATCATACAGCTATACAAGATTATACTGGTCAGCATGCAGAAGCTATTCAAGTTGAACTGGCAAACGATGGATTAAATCCAGTAATTGTTGGAGCTGGAGGAGAAGTTTTAGAACAATATCCGAAAAGCGGCCAAAAACTTGTCAAAGGTAGTTTTGTCTTTTTGAAAACAGCAGGGGATATTGCATTGCCAAACTTTACAAACTGGTCATTACGTAATCTATTAGTTTTTAAATCCATGTCAGGTCTAGAAATTGAAGTTGTTGGAGAGGGCTTTGCAGTCAGTCAAAGTGTATCTGCAGGTACAGTGATTTCAGATAGTGCGCCAATTGTAGTGAAGTTGAAAACACCTGCTGAAAGCTTCGTACCAGACGTTGAAGCACCGTCCGAAGGAGAAATTGAACAGGTAGATGATGAATAGCCATTGAATAGAAGTCCACTTTATTTCATACGTTGTAAAAAACAAGGTGTGATGTCGAATGAAGTGGATTTCTATCCATTCCAAAAAACGTTTACGTATTTTATATGTTTTGTTTTTGTGTGTAGCTGTTGCGATAGTTATTCGGTTATTTGTGTTACAAGTATTTGATCAAAAAGAATTGACACAGAAAGCAGAAGAAAACTGGGATCGTGAAATTCCATTTGCCAATGAGCGAGGACATATTACGGACAGGGATGGTAATAGTATTGTGACCAATAAGCTGGCGCCTACCTTATATTTTATGCCTTCGCAAAGTAAAGATATTGCAGGAGCAGCCGCAAAAATAGCACAGGTACTCGAAGTAGACCAACAAAAACTGTTGGAAAAGATGCAGAAAAAGGCGTACTTAGTAAAGCTAGCACCTGAAGGGAAAAATATTTCCTACGAGAAAGCTGTTCAACTACAAGGCATGCAAATTGAGGGATTATATAGTGGAGTGGATTACTCAAGGGATTATCCTTATGGCACGCTTTTATCGCGATTTTTAGGTTTTACAGGATATGATGCACAAGGGCTAGCAGGTATAGAATATGAATATGACAAACTATTGCGAGCAAATTCTTCAGCTATACGGCTTTTTACAGATGCTAAAGGTAATAACTTACCCAATGTTGCAAGTGCATGGAAAGCAGGAGAAGATGGGGCAACAATCGAGCTAACGATTGATGTCGATGTACAGCAAGTCGTTGAACGTGAATTATCACAGGCAATGGAACGTTATGAAGCAGATCAGGCAATGGCGGTAGCAATGAATCCTAATACAGGTGAAATACTAGCTTTAGCCTCCTATCCTACCTTTCATCCGGCTGAATATCAGCAGGTCGAGCCTGCTATCTATAATCGGAATCTGCCAGTGTGGATGACCTATGAGCCAGGCTCTACATTCAAAATTATTACGCTTAGTGCTGCTTTAGAAGAGAACTTGGTGGACTTGGAAAAGGATACTTTTTACGATCAAGGCTTTACAATGGTTGCCGGTGCTAGATTGCGCTGTTGGAAGCGTGAAGGTCACGGACATGAAACGTTTTTAGAAGTTGTACAAAATTCTTGTAACCCTGGTTTTATCGAATTAGGTCAACGTTTGGGCAGTGAAAGATTATTACAGTATATTAAAGACTTTGGTTTTGGAGAAAAAACAGGTTCCAATATTGCTGGTGAAGCTTCAGGGATACTATTTTCGAAAGAGGCATTTGGCCCTGTAGAACAAGCGACCACTTCATTCGGTCAAGGGGTAGCCGTAACACCGATCCAGCAGGTGCAAGCAGTAGCTGCTGCCGTCAATGGGGGCAAGCTGTATACGCCGTATGTTGTAAAGAAAATATTTAATCCCGATACGGGTGAAACGATTAATGAAACAGAACCAGTTATTAAAAGACAAGTAATTCGTGAAGAAACGTCTGCAAAAGTACGTGAAGCGTTAGAGTCGGTAGTAGCGAAGGGATCAGGTCGACAAGCGTATCGAGATGGTCTGCGTATTGGGGGTAAAACAGGTACAGCACAAAAAGTTGAAAATGGCCGGTATAAAGATGGCGAGTATATCGTATCTTTTATAGGCTTTGCACCAGCGGATAATCCGCAAATTGTCGTATACGTAGCGGTAGATAATCCGAAGAAAACAACACAATTTGGTGGCGTGGTAGCGGCTCCGATTGTTGGTCAAATTATTGAAGATGTAGCACCTTTTATTGGTATTGAAAAATCAAAGGAACAGCTTGAAAAGGATTATCGTTGGGGTGACCCGCTTACTGTGAAAGTACCAAGTTTTATTGGTCAAACGAAGGATGACATTGCCAAGCAACATTATCCATTCCGTATCGAATGGCATGGAGAAGGAGCTAAAATTGGTAGTCAATTACCTGAAGTGGATAGTGTTATCAAACAAGACGGCACCATTCATTTATATTTAGTGAACTAATGTAACTTTACCTTTAAAAAAAGGGAAAGAACCACTATTATTATGAAGGGTAGTAATAATTATATGAGAGTTTGTACTTTTTTCGTGAAGAAGAAAGTGAAACAAGATTTAAAGGAGATTTTTCAATGAAACTCGCAACAACGCTTACCATTTTAGCTATTGCTTTTATAGTAACAGTTATCTTGGCACCAATTAGTATTCCACTTCTTCGTCGATTGAAGTTTGGGCAAAGTATTCGTGAAGAAGGACCAAAATCGCACATGAAAAAAGCAGGTACACCAACGATGGGAGGCATTATCTTTTTAATCGCCATCATCCTTACAACAGTTGGCATTGGTAGCTTTTTAGATTTATTCACCTCACAAACCGTGGTCCTTTTACTTGTGCTCGTAGGCTTTGGCTTGATTGGCTTTTTAGATGACGGCTTGAAGGTTATCTTTAAACGCAATCTAGGGTTAACATCTATTCAAAAGTTAATAGGGCAAATTGTCATTGCAATACTTGCATACTTCTTATTACACGCAAGTTCTTTTGATACAACGTTAGCTATTCCTTTTACAGACTGGACAATTGATCTTGGTATTTTTTATGTAGCGTTTTTAATTTTCTGGTTAGTTGGTTTTTCTAATGCTGTCAACCTAACGGATGGTCTAGACGGGCTTGTGGCAGGTACAGCATCTATTGCTTTTGCGGCATTCGGTGTTATTGCACTATTCCAAGATCAAGCTGATATCGCTTTATTTACATTTGCGGTAACAGGTGCTTTGTTAGGGTTTTTACTATTCAATGCAAACCCTGCAAAGGTATTTATGGGGGATACTGGTTCACTTGCACTCGGTGGTGCATTAGCGATGGTATCTGTCTTAGTTAAAGAAGAGTTTTTACTTGTCTTAGTTGGATTAGTGTTTGTGATTGAAACACTATCTGTCATTTTGCAGGTGGGTAGCTTTAAAATTCGCAAAAAACGTATTTTTAAGATGAGTCCTATCCACCATCATTTTGAATTATCAGGTTGGTCAGAATGGAAAGTTGTACTTGTCTTTTGGTCAACTGCTTTAGCAGTAGCATTGATTGCAGTCTTATCGGAGGCGTTCTAATGAGAGAGTATACAGATTTACAACATAAAAAAGTCCTTGTTTTAGGCCTAGCTAAAAGTGGTGTTGCAGCAGCGGAGATTTTACATGAGCTTGGCGCCTTTGTGACAGTCAATGATTCTAAGCCGTTTGATGAAAGCCCTGATGCACAAGGTCTATTGCAAAAAGGAATTACCGTTATTTGTGGTCGTCATCCAGAGGATTTACTGGATGAAGGCTTTGAAATAGTCGTTAAAAATCCAGGTATCCCTTACAGCAATAATATCGTAGCAGATGCGATAAAACGTGAAATTCCTGTATGGACAGAAATAGAGCTTGCCTATTTAATTAGTGATGCACCATTTATCGGTATTACAGGTTCTAATGGTAAAACGACAACGACGACATTAATATTCGAAATGCTGGAAAATGGTGCGAAGAAGCCATTAATCGCAGGTAATATTGGGACAGTAGCTTGTGGTGTGGCAAAAGAAGCACAAGAAGATAATGTCATTGTGACAGAGCTTTCGTCTTTCCAACTGATGGGCACTAAAACATTTAAACCAAAAATTTCTATATTAACAAATCTTTATGATGCACACCTTGATTATCACGGTACGTTTGATAACTATGCTGAAGCAAAATTTGGCGTAACACGCAATCAAGATGAAACAGATTATTTCATTTTCAATGCGGATCAGCCGATTGTTGTAGGCTATGCTGCAAAATCCAATGCACAGAAAGTGCCGTTTTCTTCGAAGGGACGTACTGAGCAAGGGATTAGCGCTGATGATACAACAATCTATTGGCAAGGTGAACCGTTTATGGACAGAGCGAGTATTGCGTTGCCGGGTAAACATAATTTAGAAAATATTTTAGCGGCGGTAGCAGCTTGTATATTGATTGGCTGCGAAAAAGCTAAAATGGAAGAAGTTTTAGCTAAATTTGGAGGTGTTCGTCACCGTACCCAATTTGTCCGTGAGTGGAATGGTCGAAAAATTTACAATGATTCTAAAGCAACTAATTGTCTAGCTACGAAAAGTGCGCTAGATGCATTCCAAGCACCCGTTATTTTGCTAGCGGGTGGTTTAGACCGTGGACATTCTTTTGAAGAGTTACGACCTTGCATGGGGCATGTCAAAGGTGTAGTAGCATTCGGTGAAACGGGCTTACGCTTTGTAGAATTTGCTAAGTCTTGTGGTGTTCCACAAACGGTCATTGCTCAAAATGTAGAAGATGCGGTACATTATGCCGCACCAATGTCTGCAGAAGGAGATGTTATTTTACTATCACCTGCATGTGCAAGTTGGGATCAATATGACAGCTTTGAAATCCGCGGGGATGTTTTTATTGATGCTGTAATGAAGCTGTAATGAGCCTGTAACTATTTTAGAATATACTTGACGTGGAAGGATGGCATTACTGAGAGGGAAAGAAAGCTATTTATTGCTCGTCACAACTTTGATGCTATCAGTAATCGGCATTATTTTCGTCTATTCTGCAGGTACCTATTGGAGTGCCGTTCATTATAGTGGAAAAATGCCGTTTTATATGAAACAAAGTTTGTATTTTGGGGTAGGCATTGTCGTGTTTTTGATCACGGTTCGATTAGAAATCTTGAAAGAGCAATCCTTTTGGAAGATGGCTTATCTATTTTCGTTGGTTTTACTTGTCCTTGTTCTTATACCAGGGATTGGTCTTGAGCGAAATGGTTCACAAAGTTGGATTGGTGTAGGACCATTAACAATACAACCTGCTGAACTAACGAAAATTACCGTTCTTGTTTACATGAGTCATATCTTGGCGCAACATAAAACCGGAACACCAGTAGTAAATTGGCGTCATGCCGTTATAGTAATAATACCGGTTGCGCTGATTATGCTTCAGCCCGATTTTGGCTCTGTTTTTATACTCGTTGTCTCTGTTTTTTTACTGTTATTTGTGGCAGGGTATCCGTTAAAACTTTATGCAATGATTATGGTAGCGGGAGTTGCTGGATTAGTAGGATTGATTGCAACGGCACCGTATCGACTTAAACGAATTGAAGCGTTTCTTGATCCATGGGCCGACCCTTTAGTCAGTGGATTTCAGGCTGTACAATCGTTAATGGCAATTGGTCCAGCAGGGATTTTTGGACATGGCTTTGGCCAAAGTAGACAAAAGTTTTTGTATTTACCTGAACCACAAAATGATTTTATTTATGCCATTATTTTAGAAGAAATCGGTTTAGTAGGTGGACTTGTTATTTTAGCGCTGTTTGTGTTGACAATTTACGCTGGTTATAAATTTGCAGTACAGGCTAAATCAAGAACATCCTATTACGCCATTATTGGACTTGTGACAATGTTAACGGTGCAGGCATTTTTAAATATTGCAGTAGTTATCGGTTTGGTTCCTGTAACCGGTGTCACATTACCTTTTATTAGCTATGGTGGAACATCTTTAGTAACAATGTGGTTAATAATAGGTATTATTTATCAATTAGCGAAATAAATATAAAGGAGGAGTACTTTTATGGAGAAAGTAATTGATATAGAAGATCGCATACCTACGCTAAAACTGCGACGAAAAAAGCGTACAAATCGTAAATTCATAGTCCTAATATTACTTTTCTTTTTGGTGCTAGCTGTACTCCTTTATTTTCAATCTCCTTACAGTGATATTAAAAACATTACGGTGAACGGTGCTAAACTAGCTGACGAACAATATTATTTAGATGCTAGTACACTTGCACCAGGAAAGTCGATGTGGGGTTTTACGGTTAAAGATGTAGAGCAGGCTATATTGAAGGACAAATGGGTGCAAGAGGTACAAGTAAAGCGTAAATGGCTGAGAGGCGTAACGATTGATATTAAGGAATGGAAAAAAGTTGCGTATCTAGCGGGTGATGGAACCTATTATCCATTATTAGAGAATGGTAAAAAATTCGAGCAAGCTGGTGACAATATCCCCATTGATGCGCCCGTTTTTATTGGCATAACGGGGGAAAAAACAATTAACAAGCTTGTAGAGCAATTAGCCCGATTAAAACCTGAAGTTTTAGCTTTAATCTCACAAGTCAATACTAACAGTAATGAGGCCAATCCTAATGCGGTCAAGCTTTATATGAATGACGGCTATGAAGTACGTGCAGTGATACCAACATTAGCTGAAAAGCTAAATTATTATCCATCCATTGTTGCGCAAATTGCAGATTTAGAAAAGGGTGTTATCGACATAGAAGTCGGCTCTTATTACCGGCCCTTTAATGATGAGTACAACAAAGTGAACATTGATATGGAGGACAACCCTGATGGAAAAGTGGCCAATCAGGAAGTGAATGAAGATGAACAACAAGAAACAGAATAGCAAAGGGAACTTCTTTACGAGGAAACAATTTGAGCTGCTCATCGTTTGCATAACAACAGGGTTTATCATCGGCTATTCTTACAACCAAGCGAAAGACAATCGCCAAACTAGCGCCATTAAATCAGAGCTATTTGAACAAGAAGATTCATATCGTGAGGAGCTCATTGAACAACAAGAGCGCAATAAAGAACTAACAGAAGAAGCCAACTTGTTACAAGAAAAAATTCGGCACTATGAAAAGAAATTTGCATCAAATGAAAAGGACTCTAAGAAATTAGTTCAAGAAGCAGAAGATTTACGCTTACTATTAGGTGATTTAAATTCAGAAGGAAAGGGTATACGTATTACGCTTCAAGATGGTGATTACGATCCTAAATCTGCAAACCCTAATGATTATATCGTCCACGAAAGTCATGTTTTTAAGTTGCTAAATGAATTAAAAATTTCTGGGGCACAAGCGATTGCCATTAATGGACAACGGGTCATGGCGAATTCTTACATTAGATGTAATGGTCCTGTTATTACAATTGACGGCAAGCAACACCCAGCTCCATTTGTCATCGAGGCTATTGGGGATTCAGGGACACTCCGCGCTTCATTGAACTTAAGTGGTGGTGTAGTAGATCAATTGTTAAATGACAACATTGTGGTGTCCTTAGAAGAAAATCAAAAGTTAATGATGCCTAATGTAAAAGTAGAAAGTTAACTACAGCGATTCTATGTATGAACATGGGCTGAAAGTTATGTTAAGCCTCCTGTGGATGTCCTAGATAATGATTTGTATTTATGGAATGCAAAGTCTAAATTTGATGATATCAAGGAGTAATTGTTTGCGATGCGTCTAGGAGGGGCTATTTTGAAAAAAAATATGTACACCCGAATAACGATCGTGCTATTTATTATCGGTTTGATGATAGCGGTACAATACAATACCATTCAAAAACCAGCTGAGCGAGATACACGAGATATTTGGGCCATACGAGAGGAATTAGCAGAAGAAAAGAAAAGGCATTCCACATTATTAGCAGATATTCGCTCACTCAATGAGGTAGTGGGTCGCTATGAGCAATCTGAAAAAACTAATTTACAAGGTGTTTTAAATGAGACAGTAAATCGTTTAAAGCAACAGGCAGGTCTTACGGATATAACAGGTCCTGGGGTGATACTTCGAGTGGAGCCAGCCCCAGAATTAGTAGCAATGGGGTATGAAATAAAAGAGATTTCTCCAGACTTACTTACCCAATTACTGAATGAATTATTTAAATATGATGCTGCTAGTGTTGCAATTGATGGAAATCGTATTGTTCATACCACAGCTATTAGGGACATAAACGGGAAAACAACGGTGAACAGTGTAGCACTTTCTTCGCCGCCATTCGAAATTTATGTTGGGACAACGACATTTAAAGCAGCTCAAAAAATGTATAATTCCATTCAAGCTTCCACATTTATCGATTCATTTTATTTAGATAATTTTAATTTAGTAATAGAGGAGCCGACTGAATTGGTAACCATACCGGCATACGATCAGCCGTTGACGAATGATTATTTAACAGAAGTCAAAAAAGGAGAATAAACTATGTGGCTACCATTTCTAGGTTTGGTGTTGGGACTAGCACTAGGCTTGTTAACAAATATCCAAATCCCCTCTATTTATGAAAATTATTTGTCTATAGCAGTGCTGGCTGCTTTAGACACGTTATTTGGCGGTATACGAGCTCAATTACAGCATGTATATGACGATAAAGTATTTGTATCAGGTTTCTTTTTTAATATAGTTCTTGCGGCGGGACTGGCATTTTTAGGTGTGAATTTAGGTGTAGACTTATATTTAGCAGCCATTTTCGCTTTTGGAGTACGTTTGTTCCAAAATATAGCAATCATTAGGCGTATTTTACTAACTCGGTTAGATGAAAAACGTCACAACAAGAAGAAAACTTCCATAGAATGAGAGAAAAATTGACCAAAATACTCGATTTGCTTAGACATTATGCAAGATTTACAATAGAATGAAATTAAGAGCATTTTCAAGGAGGTGCAGCGAATTGAATCAGCAGGAATTGTATATATCACTCGATATAGGATCTTCCTCTATCAAAGTATTAATAGGTGAAATGAGCGACGGACAATTACATGTAATTGGGGTCGGTAATGTAAAATCGAATGGTGTTCGAAAAGGTGCGATTGTTGATATTGATGCAACAGTTCAGTCTATTCGAAAAGCAGTAGAACAAGCAGAGCGGATGACTGGTTATCAAATCGACGAAGTCGTTTTAGGCGTTCCAGCGAACCAGACGATGTTACAACTAGTTAAAGGTGTTGTCGCTGTAAATAGTGAAAATAGAGAAATTACAGATGATGATTTAGACAGAGTGGTAGAATCTGCACAAGTCATGTCAATACCTCCTGAACGTGAATTAGTCAACATCATTCCTAGACAGTTTATAGTAGATAATTTAGATGAAATTAAAGATCCACGAGGTATGATAGGTATTCGTCTCGAAATGGACGCGACAATGATTACGACCTCTAAAACGTTGTTACACAATGTACTTCGTTGCGTAGAGAAAGCAGGATTAAGCATTAGAGAAATATATTTACAACCACTAGCTGCTGGTTTTTTTGCATTAACGGAAGATGAGAAAAACCAAGGTACAGCATTTATTGAATTGGGTGGTGGCTCAACGACTATTGCAGTATTTGAAGAAGGGCTACTGACACATACTGGTGTTATTCCGGTAGGTGGCGATCATATTACAAAAGACATTTCAATTGTTTTAAAAACACCGACAGATCAAGCGGAGCAAATAAAACACCAATTTGGACATGCCTTTTACGATGATGCTTCAGACGATGAACTGTTTGAAGTGCCAGTTGTAGGTACAGATTCTAGGGACCAGTACAGCCAACGCTATATTTCTGAAATTATTGGTGCAAGATTAGAAGAACTATTTGAACTAGTAATTGATGAGTTAGCACGTTTAGGCGTTCGCGATTTGCCAGGCGGTGTTGTTTTAACAGGTGGTGTTGCAAAGCTAGATGGTATTGCTCAATTAGCACGCCAAATACTGCAAACGCGTGTTAGAATATATACTCCAGATTATATTGGCGTTAGAGAGCCTTCATTTACGACGGCAGTTGGACTGATTCGTTACGCCTATTTAGAAGATGATTTTTACGGAAAAGGTACGAATACGCAGCCTATTGAATATGCGGTTGTCGGTGCACAAGCGCCTGCATCTAAAAAGCAAGAATATGCTGCACCTTCAGAATCAAAAGGAAGCGTAATCGGTAGAGCAAAAAAATTATTTGATAAATTTTTTGATTAACTTGAATGCGTAATGAATGATACAGAGTCGAGTTACCGTGGGAGGAAAAAAGAATGTTAGAATTTGATACAAGTGTCGATCAACTTGCAGTTATAAAAGTCATTGGTGTGGGTGGTGGCGGTAACAACGCTGTTAACCGAATGATAGAGCATGGTGTACAAGGCGTTGACTTCATCGCTGTAAACACGGATGCACAGGCTTTAAATTTATCGAAAGCTGAAATTAAGCTACAAATCGGTACAAAGCTTACACGTGGCTTAGGAGCAGGAGCTAATCCAGAAGTAGGGAAGAAGGCGGCAGAAGAAAGCCGTGAGCAATTAGAAGAAGTATTACGCGGAGCGGATATGGTATTCGTTACAGCCGGAATGGGCGGTGGCACAGGTACTGGTGCTGCACCAGTTATCGCACAAATTGCCCGCGATTTAGGCGCTTTAACTGTTGGTGTCGTAACACGACCGTTTACTTTTGAAGGACGCAAACGACAAACACAGGCAATCGGTGGTATCGGAGGCATGAAAGAAGCCGTAGATACATTGATCGTTATTCCAAACGACAAGCTCTTACAAATTGTCGACAAATCGACTCCGATGTTGGAAGCTTTCCGTGAAGCGGATAACGTTTTACGTCAAGGTGTACAAGGTATTTCGGATTTAATTGCAACACCAGGTCTTATCAACCTAGACTTTGCGGACGTAAAAACAATTATGTCTAACAAAGGTTCTGCGTTAATGGGTATTGGTATTGCGACAGGTGAAAATCGTGCAGCAGAAGCTGCTAAAAAAGCAATTTCAAGTCCATTACTTGAATCATCTATTGATGGCGCTAAAGGTGTACTGATGAACATTACAGGTGGTTCTAACCTTAGCTTATTTGAAGTACAAGAAGCGGCAGATATTGTGGCATCGGCTTCAGATGAAGAAGTGAATATGATCTTCGGTTCGGTTATTAATGAAAATTTAAAAGACGAAATCATTGTTACGGTGATTGCAACAGGCTTCTCTGAAGAGGCATTACAACAACACAGAGGAAATGTGCGTCCGAGCATTAATAATAATCGACAAGCTGCTCAACAACAACAAGCGCCTATTCGTGAGCAACGTCAAGAAGTTCATGTACAACAAGAACAACCGCGTCAAAATCATCAAAATTATGCACAAGATGATATGTTAGAAGTCCCTGCATTTTTACGTAACCGCAAAAATCGTGGATAATCAAAACTCGTATTTTACATCATGTAAAATACGAGTTTTTTAAGTGCCAGTCACGCAAACAATTCTGAATTGTTTGCGTGACTGGCACTTTTTGTGTAAGGAAACGATGTTTTTTGTCAAAACATTTTTAGGAAATCATGCGATTGTTTGACAATATTTGTAGCGCTGGCATGCTAACTTTGTAAGTAGGAGGCGGCTGTTATGTATGGAGAATGGCTGGTGCTCATTAATACGCTTTATAATCTAGCAATACTGACGTTTACAGCAAAAGTTACAGGCGTTTTTGTAAAGAATACGAGATTATTAATGAGTTCAATAATTAGTAGTTTAATAGCTGTAATTGGTGGTCAAACGCTGCTTACGATTGTGCTAAGTTTCATTGTACTAATCGGTCTAGCCTTTCGCTTTAAGCTTCGAAGCTTTCAAAAGCAAGGACCGATTGTCCTGACAGCTACGATTGTTATCGGTGGACTGTTAACAGCATTACAACCGTATTTAAAGAATCTTTCTGTCATGCATTTTATTGTGATTTGCTTATTGCTCGCAGTTGGTAATTTAATCATTTTTTATAAGCAATGGGGCTTTGTTAAGTTGGAGAGAGTAAGTGGACAATTTGTATTTCAAACAATCTTGAAGGTTTTTGACAAAGAAATTCCACTTTCGGCATTTGTAGATACAGGCAATCAATGTATCGAGCCGTTATCGGGAAAACCTGTCCATTTTGTTTCCTATGCAGCGCTACGGCCTTATTTACCAGCGACAATTCGTGAAGCATTAATGCAGTGGCAAGAAACAGATCCTTACGATGTATCAATGTTTTCAGTAGATTATCAGCGTCTTATTCGATTTATTCATGTTAATACTGTACAGCAACAAACAGTAGTTTTAGGTTTTCGCTTTGATGAATGGCATATAAAAGGGGAGTCATCACAAGTGAAAACAAATGAATATATCGTGTTAACGAAAAAAGCTAAAAATTTTCCACATAGCACAGCAGCAATTTTACATTTTTCAGCGCTTTCAAATAACTCATAGAGGGGGAGAACTATTGCTTCTTAGGCTACTTGCTAGCTTGAAAAAATTATGGGGTAAGTTTCGGAGTCGTGAAACGTACTATATAGGGGGAAATGATTCATTGCCAGTGCCACTAAGTCGAGAAGAAGAAGTCACAGTCATTGCATCCTTTATGAACGGAGATTTACGAGCTAGAGATACACTTATTGAACGTAATTTACGTCTTGTTGTTTATATTGCTAGACGTTTTGATAATACGGGTACGCCGATTGAAGATTTAATTAGTATTGGTTCGATTGGCTTAATAAAGGCGATTGAAACGTTCAATACAGATAAAAATATTAAACTTGCCACGTACGCATCACGTTGTATTGAAAATGAAATTTTGATGCATTTACGTAAAACGAGTCGCATGAAGGGTGAAGTTTCACTAGATGAGCCACTAAATTCTGATGCTGACGGAAATGAATTACTATTGTCTGATATTTTAGGCACAGAGGAACATATTATTTTAGATAATGTTGAAAAGAAAATTGAACGTCAACATATGTTCCATGCCATTAATTTATTAGGTGCACGTGAAAGATATATTATGGAATGTCGGTTCGGTTTAAACGGTAAAATTGAAATGACACAAAAAGAAGTAGCCGATCATTTAGGTATTTCGCAATCATATATTTCTAGGCTAGAAAAGAAAATTATTCAAGATTTACGAGAAAATTTAAATCAGCCAATTTCTTAGATAGGGAAATTTATCCTACCTAAAATTGGTCACGCTTTTTCTGCATATTCTCGATTCTGTCGGACAAACTGATGTAACGGTTTAGTCAGAGAATAACATCCGGAGGAATCGAATATGCGAACAAAAGTAGATCTTTGCGGCTTAGATACATCGACTTTGCCAATTTTAAAGCACGAAGAAATGAAGGAACTCTTCATTCGATTACAAGCAGGAGAAACTGAGATTCGGGAAGAGCTTGTAATGTGCAATTTAAGGTTAGTGCTAAGTATTGTCGGACGATTTGCCTATAGGGGTGAACAGGCAGATGATTTATTTCAGGTAGGCTGTATTGGCCTCATGAAAGCCATTGATCATTTCGATTTAAAGCATAATGTAAGATTTTCAACATATGCTGTACCAATGATCATTGGTGAAATTCGTCGCCATCTGCGTGATCATCATGCACTACGTGTTTCTCGTTCTCTTAGAGATATTGCGTATAAGGCGATGCAGGCAAAAGAACAATGGATAACCGATAATTTGCGAGAACCAACGATTGAAGAAATTGCTGAAATGATTGACATGAAAAAGGAAGATGTATTATTTGCTTTAGATGCCATTCAAGACCCAGTTTCATTACAAGAGCCTATTTATGCAGACGGTGGAGACGCTGTTTATATGATGGACCAATTACGTGATGATGATGTATCGGAAGATCAATGGGTTGCCTACGTGTCGGTGAAGGAAAGCTTGCAAAAATTAGATGTACGTCAGCAAATGATTGTAGCAAAGCGTTTTTATTATGGTGAGACACAAACTGAAATTGCCAAAGAATTAGGGATTTCCCAAGCGCAAATTTCACGTCTTGAAAAAAATGCCATTGAAACGATGCAGAAAGATTATAAGTGAGTAGACAATGCGCACCCGAAACTTTCGGTGCGCATTTTATCTTCATTTAAAATAAAACGATGGTACATGTCATAGATTTTATTAAAGCTAATAAAGAACAATAATGTGAGGATGTTGCTTTGTGTAGCAGCAAGTTAGCATGTAACAATGCAAGTTGTAGCTTAAATAAAAATTGACACTGGTATGAGTGGTATTGATTTACTAGGAGGGATACAAATGCGTTTCTCAATGTTACAGCAAAAAGAAGTAATAGAAGCAGGCAATGGACGTTTTTTAGGCTTTGTCGTAGATGCAGAGGTATCGAAAGAAACTGGCTATGTAACTGCGTTTATGATTGCGGAGCCGAGAAAGTATCTAGGTTTTTTTAGAGGAGAAGAGTCGATTAGAAAAGTCCATATGAAGGATGTTCTTGTTGTAGGAAAGGATGTCATTCTAGTAAAGGCATTATCGTAGAATCATAGCATCTGTGTGGCTTGCTTCTATTTTTTGAACAGTAAGACTGTAGCCCCTCATGTCGTTTAAGCAACGTGAATGTATCAGTATTAATAGGTCAGGCTATTCATTGATAAATCAAGAGTTGCTTGTTACAATAAAGGAAACTAAGTTGTAAAGTTGGGAAAAACAGTGACGAAGATCTTAACAAATTTAGACAAAATTAATAGTCAAATACAAGTAGCACAACAACGCTCAAATCGTAAAGCAACTAACGTACAAATTATTGCTGTAACGAAAGAGGTTTCCGTTGAACGAACACAAGAAGCAATTGATGCAGGGCTTATACATTTAGGTGAAAATCGTCCTGAGGGCTTAAAGCAAAAAATTGAAGCCATTCAAGCAAATGTACACTGGCATTATATTGGATCATTACAAACTCGAAAAGTAAAACAAGTTATTAATGAAATTGATTACTTACATTCATTAGATCGTTTAAGTTTAGCTGAAGAGATTGAAAAAAGAGCAACAAAACCTGTAAAATGTTTTGTACAAGTTAATGTGTCAGGTGAACAATCAAAGCATGGTTTAACGATTGATGACGCAGTTACATTTATTGAATCTTTACAAAACTTTACGAAAATTCAAGTTGTAGGTCTAATGACAATGGCACCAAATACAGAGGACGAAACAATTATTCGCTCTGTTTTTAAGCAATTAAAACAATGTCAACAGCAAATAGCCGAACGAGGATTCGCACACGCGCCTTGTACCGAGTTATCAATGGGCATGTCTAATGACTTTGAAATAGCGGTAGAGGAAGGAGCTACATTCGTTCGAGTCGGAACGGCTCTTGTTGGAAATGAAAGAGGGGAACAGGATGAGCATGAAAAATAAAATTAAAAACTTCTTTTATCTTGAAGAAGAATTAGAAGAAGAAATCACGCAAGCTCCTATTCAACAGCAACAACCCGTACAGCAACAACCGATTCATGCAGCTAAACCTAAAAAGGTCATTAAGGAACGTAAAGCACAGATTCATGAAATTGTACCGCAAAGTACAGCTGCCAATAATAATATTGTCAGTTTACAAGCAGCTATGAATACAAAGGGTGCGAAAGTTGTATTAGTAGAACCGAGAGTTTATGCAGAGGCACAAGATATCGCAGAAAACTTAAAGAACAAACGTGCAACGATTGTTAATCTACAACGTATCGAACGAGAACAAGGTATAAGAATCATCGACTTTTTAAGTGGTACAGTCTATGCACTTGGTGGAGACATTCAACGTATAGGCAAAGATATTTTCTTATGCACACCAGATAATGTAGAAGTGTCTGG
Source organism: Lysinibacillus sp. FSL K6-3209 (assembly GCF_037976175.1). NCBI lineage: Bacteria > Bacillati > Bacillota > Bacilli > Caryophanales > Bacillaceae > Lysinibacillus > Lysinibacillus sp. FSL K6-3209. Next base: position 991,346 of record NZ_CP150264.1, read on the forward strand.
CGAAATTTCCAATTTTATTTTAGACGATAATTAATAGCGAGGATTGTAGTTTATATGACTTTATATATCATTTTGCATTATGTGGATTTAGCATTTACTGTGTATTCATTTATGCTAGTTGCATATGTTTTAATGTCTTGGGTACCTGCTGCTCAAAGTTCAGCAATTGGCCGTTTTTTAGAAAAAGTATGTGAGCCGTATTTAGGGATTTTCAGAAAATTTATTCCAACTATCGGTATGATTGATATTTCTCCGATTGTAGCAATATTTATGTTGAATTTTATTAAAAACGGACTTTTTATTGTAATTCAAAAAATATTCTTTATGTTTTAGTCAAAATCCTCACAGTTGGTGGGGATTTTTTGTGTAAAGGGGAAATACTAGGCTTAAAAAAGTAGTAGTTTCTAATGAATGAACAAATGGATGAGGTAGATGAGGTGAACGATAGATGGAGCATTTAATACAACATTTTAGGAAGGACGAGCAACCCTTTATTGAGCAAGTAGTAAGCTGGCAGCGCGAGGTGGAAGATCGTTATGCCCCTAAACTTACTGATTTTTTAGACCCAAGACAGCGTTTTATTGTAGCATCTGTTATTGGGCAAAACAATGTGCTCCATACAACAAGTGATGGTCTATTTCATGAGGCAGAACGTCAGCGCATGCTTATTTTCCCAACATATTTTGAGCCCCAGAAGGAAGATTACCAGCTGAAAGTCTTTACTATTCACTATCCTGCAAGGTTTGTGCAATTACGTCATCCCGATGTACTCGGTGCCCTTTTATCACTGGGCCTTGATCGTGCCAAATTCGGGGATATTCGCGTCAATGAACAACAAGTACAGTTTGTCGTAGCGGAAGAGGTGGCAGATTATATACGCCTTCATTTAACGGGGATTGGGAAAGTAAAAGTACATGTCGAATCAATGAAAGAGTTCCAAGCACTTATCGAAAATGAAGAGGACTGGCAGGAGGAGTCACATACGGTGTCTTCTATGCGTTTAGATGTCATTATTGCAACGGTATTAAAGGTTTCTCGTCAAAAAGCTCAAGCACTTATTACAGGAAAAAAAGTGCGAGTAAACTGGACTGAACGAGATACAGTTGCTTTTGAGTGTCAAGAAGGTGATATTTTGTCCATACGTGGAAGTGGTCGAGTGAAAATAATAATGACTGAAGGCCGAACAAAGAAAGATAAAATCCGTTTACAAATCGGTCGATTGACCCAAAAAGGCTAAAAAACATGTAATTTCCATTTATTTTTACTGCTAAGTTGTTAGAACAATTGTATAATAAGAATTACGAATGTACATGTAAAGGAGAGAAGGATCGTATGCCATTATCACCTATTGATATACATAATAAGGAGTTTACAAAATCTTTCAGAGGATATGCTGAAGATGAAGTAAATGAATTTTTAGATCAAATCATTAAAGATTATGAAAAATTACTGCGTGAAAAAAAAGAAGTCGATAAGCAATTAGAAATGGCTTTAGAGCAAGCGAGACATTTTAATTCTTTAGAGGAAACATTACAAAAATCTATAGTGGTTGCCCAAGAGGCGGCTGATGAAGTACGCAGAAATTCGCAAAAAGAAGCAAAGCTTATTGTGAAGGAAGCAGAAAAAAATGCTGATCGCATCGTCAATGAGGCATTAACGAAAGCACGTAAAGTAACAATCGAGATAGATGAACTGAAAAAACAATCAAAGGTTTTCCGCAATCGTTTTAAAATGCTTGTAGAAGCACAGTTAGATTTACTGAATGCAGATGATTGGGATCATTTATTGCAGTATGATATTGATTTAACCGAAATTCAGTCTTCTGTTGAGGAAGCGCAAGAGTCAGAAGAAATGTAAATAAGGCTTTTACTTAAAAGTGAAGGTATCATGTGATGAATATGACTTGACGCAATTCGTGGATTTCCATATACTATTGTAATAGTAAATAAAATAAGCACTTATATGCATAGAGGCAGAGACGAAGACAGTATTTGTTAGGCGTTGACAAGCGATTTGGGGATAGTGGGAGCCCATACAAGCAAATAACAAAGAAAATCACTTCTGAGCTAAATAACTGAACGGCTAGTAAGTTATTTCGGAGCGCACAACGTTAACGTGCTTTCAAGCGGTAGTATATTATGTACTACAACTAGGGTGGTACCGCGAGTTCAAGCTTCTCGTCCCTTACAGGGATTGAGAGGCTTTTTTGTTGTTACTGTTTTGACTTTTAGGGCAACATTCGCAGGACATTCGAAATAGCATCGTTTTTAAAAAAAGCGCAAGTCGTGTTGCATTTACTTTGCTGAGGCTTTGAAGAAGCTGCATGCCATGAATGCTAAGCAGTTGTTCTCTGTTTGCGAAAAATAAAGGAGGAATTACAAATGGTGGAGTATAAAGAAACCTTATTAATGCCGAAAACGGATTTTCCTATGCGTGGGAACTTACCAGCAAATGAACCAAAAATGCAAGAAAAATGGAATGAGATGGACATCAATAAATTACAAATGGAGCGTACAGCTGGTCGCCCAGAGTATGTGTTACATGATGGCCCCCCATATGCAAATGGTGATATTCATATTGGCCATGCGTTAAATAAAGTGATAAAAGATATGATTACACGCCATCGCTCCATGACTGGCTATCATGTCAACTATATTCCAGGTTGGGATACACATGGTTTACCAATTGAACAAGCTTTAACAAACAAAGGTGTTAAACGTAAAGAAATGTCCATTGCAGATTTCCGTGAGCTTTGTGAAAAATATGCTTATGAGCAAATTGACAATCAGCGTGCACAATTCCGCCGTCTAGGTATTCGTGGCGATTGGGAAAACCCATATATTACGTTAAAACCAGAATTTGAAGCGCGCCAAATTGAAGTATTCGGTAAAATGGCGGAAAAAGGCTATATTTATAAAGGTTTAAAACCTGTATATTGGTCGCCTTCATCTGAGTCAGCATTAGCGGAAGCAGAAATTGAATATAAAGATGTTAAATCAGCTTCTATTTATGTCAGCTTTGCTATTAAAGACGCAAAAGGTGTTGTGCCAGCCGATGCGAAATTTATTATTTGGACGACTACACCTTGGACACTACCTGCAAACTTAGGGATTTCGTTAAATCCAGAGTTTATCTATGTGGTTGTGGCGGTAGCAGATAAAAAATTCATTATCGCGAAAGAATTGTTAGAAACAGTTGCAAAAGAGCTTGAATGGGAAACGTACGAAGTTGTGCAAGAAGTAAAAGGGGAAGCATTAGATCGTCTTGTAGCACAACATCCATTCTACGACCGTGAATCGCTTGTGATGGTCGGGGAACATGTTTCTGCTGAAGCAGGTACAGGTTGTGTTCATACAGCTCCAGGACATGGTGAAGATGACTATCAAATTGGGAAAGCTTATGGTTTACCTATTCTTAGTCCAGTGGATAACAGCGGTTGTTATACAGACGAAGCACCAGGTTTTGAAGGTGTCTTCTACAATGATGCAAACAAAATGGTTACTGCCAAATTAGAAGAAGTTGGCGCACTTGAAAAATTAAGCTTCTTTACGCACTCGTATCCACATGACTGGCGTACGAAAAAACCAGTTATTTATCGTGCTACACCACAATGGTTTGCGTCTATAGATGCCTTCCGTGATGAATTATTAGCAGCGGTTAAATCGACGACATTTACACCTGCTTGGGGTGAAACACGTCTTTATAATATGATTCGTGATCGTGGCGATTGGGTTATTTCTCGTCAACGTGCATGGGGTGTACCAATTCCAATTTTCTATGCTGAAAATGGTGAACCAATCATTACACCAGAAACAATTGCGCATATTTCTGCATTATTCCGTGAACATGGTTCAAATATTTGGTTCCAAATGACTGCGAAAGAATTATTGCCAGAAGGCTTTACACATCCAGGTAGCCCGAATGGTGAGTTTACGAAAGAAAATGATATTATGGACGTTTGGTTTGACTCAGGTTCATCTCACCAAGGTGTGCTAGTCGAACGTGGACTGAAATATCCAGCAGATCTTTACTTAGAAGGTTCTGACCAACACCGTGGATGGTTTAACTCTTCGTTAATTACATCTGTGGCGATTAATGGCCATGCGCCTTATAAAGGCTTATTAACGCATGGTTTCGTTCTTGATGGCGATGGTCGCAAAATGAGTAAGTCACTAGGAAACGTTATTATCCCTCAAAAGGTAATGGACCAATATGGTGCTGATATTTTACGTCTATGGGTAGCATCTGTAGATTATACGGCTGATGTGCGTATTTCTATGGATATGTTAAAACAAGTGTCTGAAGTGTACCGTAAAATCCGTAATACATTCCGTTTCTTACACGGTAATGTAGCTGATTTCAATCCACAAAAAGATCGTGTAGCCTATGCAGATTTACGCGAAATGGATCAATACATTTATATGCGTTTACAAGATGTCTTAAAAACGGTGCGTGCTGCTTACGACCGCTATGATTTTGCGGCTGTCTACCATGCGGTGAATAACTTTGTTGCTGTAGAATTATCTTCTTTCTACTTAGACATCGCAAAAGACGTTGTTTATATTGAAGGGCATGACAATAAAGACCGTCGTGCAATGCAAACAGTCATGTATGATACATTAATGACATTAGTAACAGTCATGACACCAATTATTCCACATACAACGGATGAGGTTTGGTCTTACTTACATGCACAAGGTGTTGTAGAAGAGGTGTCAGTGCAATTAACTGATTTCCCATCAGTAGATGAGCAAGCAAACTTTGAGGAGCTTCGTGGCAAATGGGCAGCGATTATCGAAGTGCGTGATGATATTCTAAAAGCATTAGAAGAAGCGCGTAATGCTAAAACAATCGGTAAGTCTCTTGAAGCGAAAATAACAGTTTATGCTAACCCAGAAGTGTTAACATTATTGCATGATGCAAACATTGATTTTGCCCAACTTTCTATCGTTTCTGCTTTTGAGGTAGCAGCAATTGAATCAGCTCCTGCTGAAGCGTTAGCGTTAGAACATGTTTCTATTGTTGTTGAAAAAGCAACAGGCGAAAAATGTGAGCGTTGCTGGTCAATTTCTGCAACAGTTGGAACAAATGAAGCACATCCAACAGTGTGTGCTCGTTGTGCCGAAGTTGTTGAAAAATATTATGTATAAAAATTAATGAACAATGAGCAGCTCGATGATTTTAGATCGGCTGCTCATTTTTTGAATGCGTGGAAAATGTTGAACATACCGATCCAAATTAAGAACATAGTGGAAAGTAGACCATAAATGGGAGGTAAGCGAGGATGTCTAGATGAATAGGTTTTAGGATACAAACATGCAAAAGTAATCTTTATTTAAACAATATTTCGATTGTGTTTCGGTAATCCGTTGGAGATATTCCTACATATTTTTTAAATGTAAGGCTGTAATAATTGGGTGTATTAAAGCCAGAGCTTGCTGCGATTTTTTCAATGGTGTAGTCAAATTTCCGCAAGTATGGGAGTGTTTTAATTATGCGTGTATACGCTACATAATCGACAAAATTACGACCCGTTTCTTTTTTAAATAATCGGCTAAAGTGAGTAGGACTAAAATTAATAGATTTTGCTACATCGCTAATAACTAGCTGTTCATCGTAATGCTCCTCAATGTAGTGAATAGCCTTTTGTAGCTGTTCATGCTTCGTTAAATCCTCATAAAATCGTATATGAATATTATCGACTGGTGGCTTTCTACGTGCTTTTCTAGCTTGACTATAGGATTCTTTGACTTGCATAGATTGCAAAAAAACACCACCAATGCCCATAAAAAGATGGATACTATAATCGTTTTTCAATTGCTCAATCACTGTCAGTAAAGTAGTGACACCCTCTTCCCAATGTTTAAAGGATGTATACGTTATAGGAATCCGCATGAGCAGTAATAAATAACGCTCGAAATTTAAAAAGGACAACGGTGCTTTATCGGCAAAGTGTTGACGAAAAACATTTGTAATTACACTACTAGCATCATAAGGAATCGGTCGGTTGTGCTGAATATCTACGTAGCCTTGAATTAAGAAAACGATATTGGGAATACAGTCAGTTGATAAAAAGGAAGAGGCTTGTACAATTTCCTGTTCATTGTTGATTTCTCCCCGTATTAAGCGTCTCAAAAACGCTTCGCGAAACGGCGATGTATGATCTTGAGGAAATTGTTGCGAAAGTTCAAGCATCGTGACTGTACTTGCTTGCTGTTCTTTATAGGAAGTATAAAGCTTTTTTACAATTCGTAAAAACTTTTGTTTGTGCAACGGTTTTATTAGAAGCGCTTGTAAATTTAATTCAATGGCAATACCAGCCGAGTAAGCTAGGTGTACTGCAACAATCGGGACAATTATACTGTTAGGATAATGTTTCTTTAAACGATTGACCTTAATCCAATCAAATAATCCCCTAATTTCATAGACGAATATAACTACTTCATGTGCACTTGGTTGTGTACATTCAGTAAATGTGTTAGGGAGGAATTCTTCTAACCACCCTAGCATTTGCTGTTTTTCAATTGAATTCTCAACGTACCATACGACGCCTAAAATACTAAACAGCCCCTTTCTAAAGTCAAAAAATATAATGAAGGTTACTAGAAATATTTTAACTTAAAATAGCAATATTTTGTACTAATACAGCAAAATATTGTACCTATATTATTGGAAAAATAGAATAGAATAGTTGTAGTGAATAATAATTTGAAATTTCAGATAATTATTCATCTATACAAAAGGGGGTTAGTAATATGGCAGGAAGTCATGATTACGAGTATGTAGAAGCTGGAACTGTAGATGTGAAAGATTTGCCACCGTTAGATCCGACAACACATAAAATTATGAAGGATGAGTTTACTACAGGATTTAGCTTAACGGTATTTTATTTTATTTTAATTTTTACTATTCCAGTGATGAATTGGTTTGCTCCTGAATTTGCATTTAAGAAATTGTGGGGCGGTATGACCGTTACTTGGTTTGTTACGACAATCGTCATGATGTTGATGGCTTTTGTCATTGCCTTTGTGCATACGACATTGTATGAAAAGCGCTTGAAAAAATATGAGATGTCAACGAAGTAGTGCAACTTAAGGGGGTAGGTTGAATGTTAGAGACAATTTTAGAACCAAAAATGTTATTAACAATTGCCCTAATGGGAACGATTGTATACATTACGTATTTAACGAAAAAAAATACAACAGCATCTGATTTCTTCGTTGGGGGACGGAGCTTTGGATGGTTTACGAACGGTTCAGCTATAGGGGGAGACTATTTAAGTGCAGCTACATTTTTAGGGATTGCTGGTTTAACCTTTCAATTAGGCTATGATGGAGCCTATTATGCATTTTGCTTCTCGATTGGTTTGACGCTATTAGCTATTTTTGTTGCTGGGCCATTAAGAAGATTTGGTGCATTTACCGTAGCAGACTTTTTAGCCTATCGCTTTCATAGTAGACGAGCTCGTTTAGCCGCAGTCATTGTAGTTTTAGCAATTTCAGGTTTCTATGCGGCGCCACAGCTACTAGGCGCAGCACAAATATTAAGTATGTTCTTTGGGACTTCTTATGAATTTGGTATTATTTTCACATGTGTCGTGATGATTTTCTATGTAGGAATCGGTGGTATGAAGGGCACGACGATCAACCAAGCATTAGAGCTGTGGATTCGTCTAGGTGCATTTATTGTGATGCTTATTGCAGCGATGTATGGTGGCTTGCATTACGATAAAATTTTAGCAGCCATCAATTCCTTTAATGGACCTATTACTGGGACATCACCGTATGCCTTGGATGGAAGCGATATAAATTTTGATGGTGCCGCATGGACGGGGACAGGCTTCTATTTCCCGACGTTTTGGCAAACGATTAGTATGACCATTGGTTTAGCATTAGGTACGATAGGGTTACCGCATATTTTATTGCGTTTTTATACAAATCCGAGTGCTAAGGCTGCACGTAAATCTGCTTTAATGGCGATTGGTATTGCGAGTGCATTCTTCTTGTTAGCCGTATTTTTAGGGGTTGTTGGTCGTGCTATTTTCATTTCAGGTACTGCGAGTGAGGAAGTAATGAGAGATTTAGTGCTTGGTGGCAATAATATGGTTATTCCAACAACGGCGCTTGCATTAGGGGGCGATTGGCTGCTCGGTCTTGTGATTGCAGGGGCATTCGCTGCTATTTTCTCTAACTTATCAGGATTATTTATTACAAGCTCTGGTGCATTAGCGCATGATTTATATGCTAGCTTTATGAAAAAAGATATTACACAAAAACAGCGTGTAGTTGCTGGAAAAGTGGCGATTGTTATTTTAGGTATTTTATATGGCGGACTTGGGTTACTCGTAAAGGATGCTTCCATCGGTCATTTAGTTGCTTTAGCATTTACGGTTGCCGCAAGTACATTTACACCAATCTTTATATTAGGTATTTGGTGGAGAGGGATGACCGAAAAAGGAGCAATTGCAGGGTTAGTGATTGGTCTCCTCGTGTCGATGTGGATGATTTTCTTACCAGGAACACTTCCAAGTTTCCTACAATTCAAAATCCCTGGCATCGTAACAGTACCAGTCGGTTTCCTATCTGTTATTGTTGTGTCATTATTAGATCGTAAAGTACCTGCTGATGTAAACGATTTCATGAAGCGAGTGCACTCGAAGGAATCCGAAACTGCATAGATGATTAACATTGCACGTTAGTTCTTTTAGTGAAGAAAGCATAGACGGTAGACCCATTCAAATTTCTTTGAGTGGGTCTACCGTTTTTTAAACTTCTATAAAAATTGTACGAAAAACGTAAAAGCTTACTATATTAAGACGGCTAGACTAAACAGTGAGACCGCTGTTGAAAAGCGTCACCATCTTGATGTATTTTTTCAAACCAGAATATCATATTAGCAGTCGATACTAGTTGATTGGAGTGGAAGGCGCGACACTCCTGCAGGAACAGCACGAGCGGAAAATCCATTTTTGCGGCTTCTGCCGCAAAAATTAGTTGAAGCCGTGCCTGCGGAAAGGGAGCGCCTGGAACGGAAATCAACGGTTTTCTATTTTTGAATGGAAAGCTTCCTCGAATAGAGGGACAACTTGTTGTTTATTAGGAAATGGCTTTAGTAGGATAGCGGCAGGCTATGATTTTTACTTTTGGACTACAGCGTGTGTTTCTGTCATATTTTCATGTTATATTAGTTATTGCTATATAAGCTCTTATGGTAGAATAGGTAGGATGTTGAGTGAACGGAGGAATAGCTGTGTATAAATATTATGGATTGGCCGCTTTTGTCATTATTCTCGATCAATGGACAAAATGGCTAATTGTGAAAAATATGGAGTTTGGTGAACGTATTGCCGTATGGGATCCTTGGTTTGGTATTTTATCTCATCGTAATAGAGGTGCAGCCTGGGGGATGCTTGAAGGGCAAATGTGGTTATTTTCTATCGTGACAATAGGTGTTATTATTGCCATCATTTACTTTTATCATAAAGAGGCAAAGGGCAAGCCTCTTTTTCAAGTGGGCTTAATGCTGTTATTGGGCGGTGCCATTGGTAATTTTATTGACCGTATATTTAGAGGAGAAGTAGTAGATTTTGCCGACGTATTAATCCCTATTATTAATTACGATTTCCCGATTTTTAATATTGCGGATGCAGCATTAACAATTGCCGTTGTCGTATTAATGATTGGTTTAATCGCCGAAGATAAAAAAGAAAAGAAACAGGTGAAACAATGACACAAGTATCATATACAATTGAAGAACAGCAACAAGGAGAGCGCATTGATAAAGCGGTTTCGAGTATACAGAATGAATGGTCTCGTACACAAATTAGCAATTGGATTACAGAAGGAATTGTTAAAGTAAATGGTGAAGCAGTAAAAGCAAAATACAAGGTGAAAGCAGGCGATGTTGTTGAAATCGTCGTGCCAGAGGCAGAACCTTTAGACGTTATTGCTGAAAATTTAGACCTTGAAATCGTGTATGAAGACGCAGATGTACTCGTTGTCAACAAACCAAAAGGAATGGTAGTCCATCCTGCGCCAGGGCATATGACGGGTACACTGGTAAATGGTTTAATGTATCATTGCACAGATTTATCGGGCATAAATGGGATCATGCGTCCAGGTATTGTACACCGAATCGATAAAGACACATCAGGTTTGCTTATGGTAGCGAAAAATGATAAAGCACATGAATCATTAGTTGAGCAGCTTGTGAATAAAACAGTCACACGTAAATACACAGCGCTTGTGCATGGACATATTGCTCACGATAAAGGGACAATTGATGCACCAATTGGACGTGATCAAAAGGACCGTCAAAAACAAGCTGTTGTGGATAAAGGGAAACATGCGGTGACGCACTTCCAAGTAATTGAACGCTTCGGTGATTACACATTAGTAGAGTGTCGTCTTGAAACGGGACGTACACACCAAATTCGTGTCCATATGCAGTATATTGGATTCCCACTTGTTGGCGACCCAAAATATGGACCAAGAAAGACCATTGATTTTGGTGGACAAGTATTGCACGCAGGTGTTTTAGGATTCACGCATCCGACTACTGGCGAATATATGGAGTTTGAAGCACCACTTCCTGTTGATTATGTACAATTATTAGACGAATTAAGAAATAAGGATTGACGGATAATTAAAGAAGGTCTATACTAACGAAAGTGAATGAACGACTTTAACTTAATATTCACCTTTAATGGCAGTCCAGAGAGGCTGAGAAGGTACATGTGAACGTGTTGCTAAAATTTGTGCTGCAAATTTTTCCAACATGCTATTTAAACACGTACTCAACCCTCTCAGGCTATTCGCCTCGAGAGGTTTTTTTATGCCGTTTCAATGATGCTTTTGCAAGTGTGTAAGCATCTGTAACAACCCGATGAAAATAGAGGAAAGAGAGGAGGACAAAAAATGTCAAAAAATGAGCTATTAGATGGGCCATCGATGACAAGAGCATTAACACGTATTGCACATGAGATTATTGAACGCAATAAAGGAATTGACGAATGTATATTAGTTGGGATTAAAACGCGCGGTGCCTTCCTTGCAAGACGCTTAGCAGAACGTATAGAAAAAATCGAGGGTAAAGCGATTCGTACAGGGGAGTTGGACATCACCCTTTATCGAGATGACTTATCAACGAAGCATGAAAATGAACAGGCACATGTCGAGCAAGTAGATATTGATTATGTGGTAGCCAACCAAAAAATTATTTTAGTCGATGATGTACTCTATACAGGACGTACAGTTCGAGCGGCACTAGATGCAGTAATGGATTTAGGAAGACCTGCGCAAATTCAACTAGCAGTGCTAATTGATCGCGGACACCGTGAGCTACCAATTCGAGCGGATTATGTTGGGAAAAATGTTCCGACATCAGGAACGGAACGTATCGTCGTTAATTTACTAGAAGTTGATGGCGAAGATTGCGTCATTATTTATAAAGAAGACTAATTATAAAGTGAGGAAGCGTCATGTCAAAGGCAGTATTAGATATAAATGATAAACCGACCCCAGTCCAATTAGTGACATTAAGTTTCCAACACATGTTTGCTATGTTTGGGTCAACAATTTTAGTACCACAACTGGTTGGGCTTAGCCCAGCAATCGCCCTTCTAACAAGTGGGATTGCCACATTGTTCTTCTTATTAATTACGAAGTTTCAAGTACCAGCCTATTTAGGTTCATCCTTTGCCTTTATCGCACCGATATTAATCGCTGCAGGCGGTTTAGATGACAATGGTTTAAGTGTAAATCCAGGTAATGCTATGATCGGAGCGATGGCAGTCGGAATTACCTACGGCATTGTGTCACTTATAATTTGGAAGAGCGGTTATAAATGGATTATGAAAATCCTTCCGCCTATCGTTGTAGGGCCAGTTATTATGGTTATCGGTCTTGGCTTATCAGGAACAGCAGTTAACATGGCAATGAATGTTGACGGAGAATATAACTTGCTACATTTCTCAGCGGCACTTGTCACATTATTTACAGCGATTATCTTTACCATCTTCTTTAAGGGAATTTTAAGTACAATGCCAATATTAATCGGCTTAATAGTTGGCTATGTCTACTCGATTTTTATCGGGATCGTCAACTTCGAACCAATTAAAGAGGCGAAAATGTTTGCACTACCACATTTTATTATCCCAGGTGTAAATTATGACTTTACGATTACATCGACAATTTTACTCGCGATGGTACCGATTGTGATTGTAACCATTTCAGAACATATCGGTCACCAACTTGTATTAGGAAAAGTAGTCAATCGAGACTATATTAAAGAACCAGGCTTACACCGTTCTTTACTAGGTGATGGCTTTGGGACCTTGATTAGTGCATTTATAGGTGGTCCACCAAAGACAACATACGGTGAAAACATTGGTGTCCTTGCCATTACACGAGTTTACAGCGTATATGTAATAGCAGGTGCGGCAGTCGTAGCAATTGTGCTGTCATTCTTCGGGAAAGCAATGGCGGTGATTGCAACGATTCCAACAGCAGTTCTTGGTGGTGTTTCCATTCTACTGTTTGGTATCATCGCATCAAGCGGTTTACGTATGCTAGTAGACAATCATGTGGACTTTGGTAACAGCCGCAATTTAGTGATTGCCTCTGTTATCCTTGTAATTGGTATCGGCGGTGCGAAATTTATCGTCACAGAATCATTAAGTTTAGAAGGCATGGCGCTAGCAGCGATTATCGGTGTTGTGCTAAATGCAATTCTACCAGGTAAAAAAGAAGCTGATATACCAGTACCATACAATCAAAATAATCAATCATAGTAGTACCTTTTAATGAATTGTCCAGAGAGGCAAAAAAAGGGAAGTTGTGGACAAGCAATAAGTAAGTAATAGGCTTACTATAGTTTGTCACGCCTCCTTATGCCTCGCTGACGACATCAGCGGGGCTTTTACATTATTTAGCCAAATAAATAATGAAGGACGTCATACATAGACGTTCATGACACACAACCTAATGGAGGTACATGATGAAGAACTTATTATCAATGGAACATTTAACAACTGAAGAGATTAACAGCATTTTACATCGTGCGCAGGCGTTTGAAAATGGCGAAACATCATCGTTATCTCGTGCTTATAACGTAGCAAACTTATTTTTTGAACCGAGTACACGTACGAAAACAAGTTTTGAGATGGCAGAGCGCAAAGTAGGCTGTACGGTGATCCCGTTTGACGCAAGCTTTTCAAGTGTAACAAAGGGCGAAACAATGTACGATACAGTTAAGACGTTAGAAATGATTGGCATGGATGCGGTTGTTATCCGCGCCAAAGAAGATGAATATTATAACGAGCTACTAGAAGGCATCAATGTTGCCGTTATAAATGCAGGAGATGGCGCTGGTCAACATCCATCCCAATCATTACTTGATCTGTATACGATAAAAAAAGAGTTTGGTTCTTTCGAAGGGTTAAATATTACAATCGCCGGAGATATTTCTCATAGCCGTGTAGCAAAATCCAATGCATCCGCATTACAGCGGTTAGGGGCAAATGTACATTTTCTTTGTCCAGTAGAATGGGCAGGGGATTTTAAAGCACATCATTCTTGGGACGATTTAATCGAAATAAGTGATGTCATTATGTTACTTCGTGTACAACATGAGCGTCATAAAGTAAATAAAAGCTTCTCAAAAGAAAGCTATCATGAAGAGTATGGCTTGACAGTAGAACGAGAGAAGAAAATGAAGGACACAGCAATTATTATGCATCCAGCGCCAGTTAACCGCGATGTAGAAATTGCATCAGAGCTAGTAGAATGTGAACGGTCTCGCATCTTTGACCAAGTACGCAATGGTGTATACACACGTATGGCAATAATTGAAACGATTTTACAAGGGAGAGAATAACATGACGAAAGTACTTCAAAATGTACAAATGTTAAATGAACAAGGTGAATTGCAAACAGTAAATATCGCCATAGTAGATGGCAAAATTACTGCCATTGGACAAGAGGTCAATGTAGCTGGTGCAGAAATAATCGAAGGAAATGGTTTAGTTGTTGCACCAGGGTTTGTGGATGTGCATACACATCTACGCGAACCAGGGTTTGAACATAAAGAAACAATTGCAACAGGTTCAGCATCTGCCGCAAAAGGCGGTTTTACAACAATTTGTGCTATGCCAAATACAAAACCAGTGCCTGACACGGTTGAAAACATGCAATTAATAAATGGGCTTATTCAAGAAAGTGCAGTAATTCGTGTACTACCATACGGCTCATTAACACAAGATATTTCAGGGGAAGTTCGTACGAATATTGAAGAATTAAAAGCACATGGCGCAGTAGCGTTTTCCGATGATGGTGTAGGTATTCAGCTTGCATCCACAATGTATGAACAAATGCAGGATGCGGCAAAGCATGACATGGTCGTTGTCGCACACTGTGAAGATAATTCATTAATTTATGATGGTGTTATGCATGAAGGCAAGCGTAACAAAGAGCTAGGTTTACCAGGTATTCCGTCCATTTGTGAATCTGTCCAAATTGCTCGCGATGTTTTGCTTGCAGAAGCGGCAGGAGCACGCTACCATGTGTGTCACGTTTCAACAAAAGAATCAGTGCGTGCAGTACGCGATGCAAAAGCAGCAGGCATCCGCGTCACAGCAGAAGTTTGTCCACACCATTTATTACTAGAAGAGATGGATATCCCATCCGATGATGCAAACTGGAAAATGAACCCGCCATTACGAGGTGCAGATGATAAGGATTCTCTACACGCAGCACTACTTGACGGCACGATTGACTGCATCGCCACAGACCATGCACCACATACAATAGAAGAAAAATGCTGTGGCATGGTTGGTGCACCATTCGGCATCGTAGGCTTTGAAACAGCCTTCCCGCTGTTGTACACACAATTTGTTGAAACAGGGAAATGGACTTTAAAGCAATTGGTAGATTGGATGACTGTAAAAGCGGCACAAATTTTTGACTTACCATATGGAACGTTAGAAGTAGGGGCTTCGGCAGACATGGTTTTAATTGATTTACAGAAAGAACAAACGATTGATGCAGAAGGATTTGTATCAAAAGGTCGCAATACACCATTCAACGGTTGTGTTGCAAAAGGTTGGCCAGTCGTAACAATTTTTGAAGGTAATATCGTATACCAGGAGGCAGAGTAATGAAAAAACGTTTACTTATTTTAGAAGATGGCACAGTATTTACAGGCACAGCGTTCGGTAGTGAGCGAGCTTCACAAGGTGAAGTCGTATTCACTACGGGGATGACAGGATATCAAGAAACGATTTCAGATCCTTCATTCTATGGACAAATCGTAACGTTAACATACCCACTTATCGGTAACTACGGTATTAATCGTGATGATTTCGAATCAATCACACCGGCAATTCGTGGATTTGTTGTCCGCGAACTAGCAAAAACACCGTCGAATTTCAGATGTGATTTAACAGTTGATGAATATTTAACATCAAAAGATATCCCAGGAATTGAAGGCATTGATACACGTAAGCTAACACGCATTATTCGTAGCAAAGGTTCTGTTAAGGCCATCTTGACTGCGGCTGACGAAGAAGTAAATGTAGAAGAAATTGTGGCAAAACTACAAGCGACACCAGCAATTACACATCACGTGCGCGAAGTATCACCAAAGGCTGCCTATCCATCACCAGGTCGTGGCAAACGAGTAGTGTTAATTGACTACGGTATGAAACACGGTATTTTACGTGAATTAAACAAGCGTGATTGTGATGTCCTTGTTGTACCATACAACACACCAGCAGCAGAAATTTTAGCATGGCATCCAGACGGTATTATGCTGTCAAATGGCCCTGGTAACCCAGAGGACGTGGCAGAAGGTATCGAAACAGTACGTAATTTAATCGGAAAAGTGCCAATGTTCGGTATTTGCTTAGGTCACCAAATCTTCTCATTAGCAAGTGGTGCGAAGGCATTTAAATTACCATTCGGTCACCGTGGTGGTAACCACCCAGTTAAAGATTTACGTACAGGACGTACAGATTTAACATCTCAAAACCATGGTTATGCAATCGATATAGAATCATTAAAAGATACAGATTTAGAATTAACACATGTCGCTTTAAATGATGGTACTTGTGAAGGTGTCCGTCATAAGAAATATCCAATCTTCACAGTACAATATCACCCAGAAGCATCACCAGGACCAGAAGATTCAAACCACTTATTTGATGAATTCATTGAAATGATGGAAGCAGAAGCAGGGAAGGGGAAACAACATGCCTAAACGTACAGATATAGAAACTATTTTAGTAATCGGGTCAGGTCCAATCGTCATCGGACAAGCAGCAGAATTTGACTATGCCGGAACACAAGCTTGTCTTTCATTAAAAGAAGAAGGCTACCGCGTTATTTTAATAAACTCAAACCCTGCAACAATCATGACAGATACAGAAATTGCAGACAAAGTATACATTGAGCCAATCACACTTGAATTTGTCTCACGTATTTTACGCAAAGAGCGCCCAGATGCCATCTTACCTACACTAGGTGGTCAAACAGGGTTAAATATGGCGATTGAGTTAGATAACTCTGGTATTTTAAATGAGCTAAATATCGAAATTCTTGGTACGAAGCTCGATGCTATTCATAAAGCAGAAGACCGTGATTTATTCCGTAACCTGATGTATGAACTAGGTGCTCCAGTACCAGAATCAGATATTATTCATAACTTAGATGAAGCGAAAAACTTTGTTGCAAAAATCGGTTATCCAGTAATTGTACGCCCTGCATTCACACTTGGCGGTACAGGCGGTGGTATTTGTTATAACGATCAAGACTTAGAAGAAATCGTTACATCAGGTTTAAAATATTCGCCAGTTACACAATGCTTACTTGAAAAATCAATCGCTGGCTTTAAAGAGATTGAATACGAAGTAATGCGCGATGCGGCTGACAATGCCATCGTAGTTTGTAACATGGAAAATGTCGACCCTGTAGGGATTCATACAGGTGACTCTATCGTCGTAGCACCAACACAAACACTTTCTGACCGTGAAAACCAAATGTTACGTAATATCTCATTAGATATTATCCGTGCACTAAAAATTGAAGGTGGCTGTAACGTACAGTTAGCACTTGATCCATATAGCTTCAATTACTATGTCATCGAAGTAAACCCACGTGTATCTCGTTCATCTGCATTAGCGTCAAAAGCAACGGGTTACCCAATTGCCAAGCTAGCAGCAAAAATTGCAGTAGGTTTAACATTAGATGAAATCAAAAATCCAGTGACAGGTTCAACGTATGCTTGCTTCGAGCCAGCACTAGACTACATTGTCGCAAAAATTCCACGCTGGCCATTCGATAAATTCGAATCAGCAAAACGTAACTTAGGCACACAAATGAAGGCAACTGGTGAAGTAATGGCACTTGGTCGTACGTTTGAAGAAGCTATGCTGAAAGCTGTTCGTTCTCTTGAAACAGGTCAAGTACATTTAGAGCTAAAACATGCAGAAGATAACTCTGACTCTTGGATTGAAAAACGTATCCGTAAAGCGGGAGATGAGCGTTTATTCTTCATCGGTGAAGCATTGCGCCGTGGTGTAACAATCGAGCAAATCCATGAATGGTCTGCAATTGACTTATTCTTCTTAAATAAATTTAAAAACATCGTAGATATGGAGCAAACACTTGCTAACCATAAAAACGATAAAGAAATATTACGCACTGCAAAACGTCTAGGCTTTGCTGATAAAAAAATTGCCGAGCTATGGGACACAACGCCAGAGGCAGTATATGCGTACCGTAAAGAAAACGGCATTATCCCAGTTTACAAAATGGTTGATACATGTGCAGCAGAGTTTGAATCTGAAACACCATATTTCTACGGTACTTATGAGGAAGAAAACGAATCAATCAAATCTGATAAACCATCCGTTGTTGTATTAGGTTCGGGTCCAATCCGTATCGGTCAAGGGGTAGAGTTCGACTATGCAACAGTGCACTCTGTATGGGCAATTCAAGAAGCAGGCTATGAAGCAATCATTATTAACTCAAATCCAGAAACCGTATCAACGGACTTCTCGATTTCAGATAAGCTATACTTCGAGCCATTAACAATCGAAGATGTTATGCATATTATCGATTTAGAACAACCAATTGGTGTAGTTGTCCAATTCGGTGGTCAAACAGCCATTAACCTTGCTGATAAATTAGCTGCAAATGGTGTGAAAATTTTAGGTACATCATTAGAAGATATCGACCGTGCAGAAAACCGCGATAAATTCGAACAAGCTTTACATGCATTAGACATTCCACAGCCTCCAGGTGAAACAGCTGTTTCAACGGAAGAAGCACTTGCCATTGGCGAACGCTTAGGCTTCCCAGTACTAGTTCGTCCTTCGTATGTACTTGGTGGACGTGCAATGGAAATTGTGTATAACGAACAAGAATTACAACACTATATGGAAAACGCTGTTGAGGCATCACCAGATCACCCAGTACTCGTAGACCGTTACTTAACGGGACAAGAAATTGAAGTCGATGCGATTTGTGACGGTGAAAATGTTTTAATCCCAGGTATTATGGAACATATCGAACGTGCAGGGGTACACTCTGGTGACTCGATTTCGGTATACCCACCACAAAAATTAACACAAGCGCAAAAAGATACATTAGTGGATTACACAACGCGTTTAGCAAAAGGTCTTGGCATTATCGGCTTAATGAACATCCAGTATGTTATTTCCCAAGGTGAAGTGTATGTCATTGAGGTAAATCCTCGTTCATCTCGTACAGTACCGTTCTTAAGTAAAATTACGAATATCCCAATGGCGAACATTGCAACAAAAGCCATTCTTGGAAAATCAATCGTAGCGCAAGGCTACCCAACTGGCTTAGCGGCAGAGCAAAAAGGTGTATTTGTTAAAGTACCAGTATTCTCATTCGCTAAATTACGCCGAGTGGACATTACATTAGGACCTGAAATGAAATCGACAGGGGAAGTAATGGGGAAAGATGCAACATTAGAAAAAGCACTATATAAAGGCTTAGTTGCAGCAGGTATGGAAATTCGCACAGAAGGCACAGTATTATTCACTGTATCTGATAAAGATAAAGAAGAAGCAATTGTACTTGCTAAACGCTTTTCAACAGTAGGCTACCGCATTGTAGCGACTGAAGGTACTGCACAAGCATTTGAAGCTGCTGGTGTTCGTACTGATGTAGTAGGTAAAATCGGTGCCAAAGGACAAACATTACTTGATTTAATTCAAAATGGGGAAGCGCAATTAGTAGTGAACACATTAACAAAAGGCAAGCAACCAGCGCGTGATGGATTCCGCATTCGACGTGAGTCTGTAGAAAATGGTGTGCCTTGCTTAACTTCTCTAGATACAGCAGAAGCAATGCTACGTGTAATTGAATCAATGACATTTACAGCAGAACAAATGCCAAAAGCGGAGGTAGTACATTAATATGATTCGTCAAGAGAAAATGACGGTCGTCTCTCAAAAGCAAATTGCGACAAACATTTTCGAATTGACACTTCGTGGTGAACTGGTTCAGGATATGACTCCTGGCCAGTTTGTCCATGTAAAGGTGTCAGATTCATTGGAGCCGCTTTTACGTCGACCTATTAGTATTGCAAACATAGATAAAGACAACAGTGAATTTACCATGATTTATCGTGCGGAAGGTCGAGGAACAAAGGTGTTAGCGACAAATCGTGAAGGGCAGCTAGTCAATGTCCTTGGCCCAATCGGTAATGGCTTCCCAGTTGATGCGGTAAAGACAGGTGGGACAGCATTATTAGTTGGTGGCGGCATCGGTGTACCTCCTTTACATGAGCTGTCAAAACAACTTAATGCACGTGGTGTGAAGACCATCCATGTATTAGGCTTCCAAACAGAGGATGTATGCTTCTACGAAGAGGAATTTAACGCACTTGGTGAAACACATTATGTAACAGTCGATGGCTCAAAAGGAACAAAGGGCTTTGTGACGAACGTTTTAGAATCACGTGCACCGGAGTTTGATGTGTTCTATTCTTGTGGTCCTCTACCGATGTTAAAAGCTTTAGAAGGTTTCTATCCTGAAAAAGAAGGCTATTTATCTTTTGAAGAGCGAATGGGCTGTGGCATTGGAGCTTGCTTCGCGTGTGTATGTAAGACAACAGATCAAATTGATAAAGACTATGTCAAAGTATGCTCTGACGGTCCAGTATTCCCGAAAGGTACGGTGGCATTATGAGTCGTTTAAATATCCAATTACCTGGCTTAGATTTAAAAAATCCAATTATGCCAGCTTCAGGTTGCTTTGGCTTTGGTCGTGAGTATGCGCAACTATACGATTTATCGAAACTTGGCGCGATTATGATTAAAGCAACAACTGTAGAAACAAGACTTGGCAATCCGACACCTCGTGTAGCGGAAACAGCAGCAGGAATGTTAAATGCGATTGGTTTACAAAATCCTGGTATTGAAAAAGTAATGAATGAAGAATTAAAGTTTTTAGAAGGCTATGATGTGCCGATTATTGCCAATGTAGCGGGAACGGAAACAGCAGATTACGTGGAAGTAGCACGTCGCATCTCAGCTGCACCCAATGTCAAAGCACTAGAACTTAATATTTCATGCCCGAACGTAAAATGTGGCGGTATTCAATTCGGGACAGATCCAGCAACAGCAAGAGATTTGGTTGCAGCTGTCAAGGCAGTGTCGGAAGTACCTGTTTACGTGAAATTATCACCAAACGTTACAAATATCGTAGAAATTGCGCAAGCTGTTGAAGCAGGTGGAGCGGATGGCATTACGATGATTAATACATTAATCGGCATGCGCTTACATGAACGTACAGGTAAACCTGTCATTGCCAACGGTACAGGGGGCTTATCAGGTCCTGCAGTAAAACCTGTTGCCATTCGTATGGTATATGAGGTGTATAAGGCAGTCAATATTCCGATTATTGGGATGGGTGGCGTAAGCGAAGCACAAGATGTTATTGATTTTATGTCTGCTGGTGCATCAGCAGTTGCGGTTGGAACAGCCAACTTTGTCGATCATTTTGTTTGCCCGAATATCATTGAGGAATTACCTGCAAAGCTTGACGCTTTAGGTGTAGAACATATTACGGATATTATCGGAAGGAGCCATCGTTAATGAATACAAAACCAATTCTAGCACTTGATTTCCCAGGAGAAGCAGAAGTTTTCAAGTTTTTAGCACATTTTCAAGAGCCTCTTTTCGTCAAAATTGGTATGGAGCTTTATATGCAAGAAGGTCCAGATATTGTCCGCAAAGTGAAAGATTTAGGTCATGATATTTTCTTAGACTTAAAGCTACATGATATTCCTAATACGGTTGGCTCAGCGATGAAGGGCTTAGCTAAATTAGGGGTTAATTTAGTCAATGTCCATGCAGCGGGCGGGCGTCCGATGATGGAAGCCGCACTCGAAGGTTTGGAAGCAGGGACACCCGCAGGTCAAGAGCGCGCTGCATTGATTGCAGTGACACAACTAACATCCACTACGGAAGCGCAAATGCAAGCAGAGCAAAAAATTGCGTTAACATTGCAAGAATCGGTATTGCATTATGCAAACTTAACAAAACAAGCAGGCTTGAATGGTGTGGTTTGCTCGGTACATGAAGCACAAGCAATTGCTGAAGTGTGTGGCCAAGACTTTTTACGTGTCACACCTGGTATCCGTTTAGCAGGCGGTGACGCTCACGATCAAAAGCGCATCGCTACACCGGATGGCGCCAAACGTGATGGTTCTTCTTTAATCGTAGTAGGCCGTGCCGTAACAGGTGCGCAAGATCCAGTAGCAGCATATAAAATGGTAAGTGAACTATGGGAGGCATCAATATGACATTACAAAACGAAATCGCACACGCTATGCTTAAAGTTGGCGCTGTCGAATTAAATCCAACAGAACTTTTTACATGGGCATCAGGTATTAAATCTCCAATTTACTGTGATACGCGTCTAACAATCTCTGACCCAGTTATCCGTAAACAATTGGCAAATGGCTTAGCCACTGTGATTAAAGAGAACTTTGGTGCAACAGAAATCGTAGCTGGTACAGCCACAGCAGGTATTCCACATGCTGCATGGGTAAGTGATATTTTAGACTTACCGATGGTCTATGTACGCTCAAAGGCAAAAGAACATGGTCGTGGCAATCAGATTGAAGGAAAATACGCTGCTGGACAAAAAGTCATCGTAGTCGAAGATATTGTGTCAACAGGTGGTTCTTCCATTACAGCAGTTGAAGCTTTACGTGCAGCGGGTTGTGAAGTATTAGGGGTTGTATGTGTTTATACGTATAACTTACCACGTGCTGAACAAGCATTTGATGAAGCGGGCATAAAGTACGTATCTTTAACAAACTTCGATTATCTAATTGAAGCAGCGAACGAATCTGGTGCCATTAAAGAAGAAGATATTCCATTTTTAAAAGATTGGCATGCAAAACTTAAAGCTGGAGAGTTATAATCGCATTTTTGACTAGCTATAACGAATCTGTTTAATAAAGAATAATGAAACGATCACGGTTATGATAACCTGTGGTCGTTTTTTTATTGGAAAGGAACTGTGAAGGATTGAAATATAAAAATTAAATATAAGGAGATGTATGTTAAAGAAAATTCAATAAAATAAAGTTTTCTAATGTAATAAAAATCGCTTTTTAATATTAATGCTTTAAAGGGAAAAATTATATGTTGATAATAATTGAGTATTAAAAATAAACAGAAAATTAAAGTAAGTCCAATAATAATCAAGTTTACCAAATAAAAGAATGCAATGTGTGAAGAAGTTAGGATTGTGCAATCTTGTTATTTATTATATTTAAATAATAAAAAACTAATGAAAAGTAGAACGGATAAATAGATTAGCAAATATTTCATTAGAATTAATTTGTAAAAAGAAAAAATTTTTGTAATAGTTGTACGGTTTATTATGTATATAACATTATGAAGAGTTGTAAAAAAACTCTTGATTAAATGTATTATTTCTAGATAAAATAGCCGTAGAGATAATTTTCAGATAATTCTATAAGTAAATAGTAAGTTGTTTTTTTGTTTATACTGTAAAAAATTTATTAATATGTATTTAAATTCAATATAATAAAAACTATTAATTATTTGAGTAGAAATAATTTTGAAATAAGTTTAATCCGTTTCAAATCTTTTTTCTGAATATTGAATCAGGAAAGTTTGGACATCGCTAGTATTTACTACATATTTCTATTTAGAAAAAATTTACGAAGGTGTGATGATTAAATGAATTTAATGCTCGAAGTAAAGAACCTAAAAACTGGTTTTGATATAGAAGGGGATATTTATCATGCAGTCGATAATGTGTCCTTTTCGGTTAAGCCTGGTCAAATTGTAGGGATTGTAGGGGAATCAGGCTGTGGTAAAAGTGTTATGTCACTGTCAATTATGCAGCTACTGCCCCAAGGAATTGGCAAAGTTACTGGCGGGGAAATAAAGTTCCAAGGCCAAAATATAGAAAATTATTCAAGCGATGAAATGAATAAAATACGAGGAAAAGATATTAGTATGATCTTTCAAGAGCCTATGACATCTTTAAACCCTGTATTTACAATTGGTAATCAGATTGAAGAGATTTTATTAAATCATCTGTCAATCTCCAAAACAGAAGCAAGGCAGCAAGCCATCGAATTGTTAAAAAGTGTAGGCATCCCTAGACCAGACAAAATTGTTGACGAATATCCCCACCAATTATCTGGAGGGATGCGACAAAGGGTAATGATTGCAATTGCGATTGCCTGTCATCCAAAGCTTTTAATTGCTGATGAACCGACTACTGCACTAGATGTCACTGTGCAAGCCCAAATTCTAGAGCTGCTGAAAAAAATTCAAGAGAAAAATGATATGTCCATTATTTTGATCACGCATGACTTAGGTGTAGTGGCAGAAATGTGTGATGAAGTCATCATTATGTATGCTGGGAAAATTGTAGAACGCACGAATGTAGATAATTTGTTTTATAACCCACAACATCCGTATACAAAGCTGTTAATGGCATCGATTCCTCGTATTGATTTAGAGGTGAGTGAGTTAACAACAATCCAGGGCATCGTGCCTTCATTAAAAAATATGCCTACTTTTGGCTGTCGCTTTGCCGATAGATGCCCGTCTGTAAAACCTGAGTGTAGTACAGTAACGCCACAGCTTGCACAAATGGCTGATGGTCATGAGGTTTCGTGCTTACTATATGAAGGTTGCTATCCTAAAGAAAGTGTGAGGTAACAACATGACAGAAACTACAATCAAACAACGTAAAGAAAACTTACTTGAAGTGAACAACCTAAAAACTTATTACCCGATAAAAGGCGGATTTATAAAAAAGACAGTCGGACATGTGAAAGCGGTCGATAATATTTCATTTTCTATTAAAAATGGTGAAACACTCGGGTTGGTAGGGGAATCAGGCTGTGGAAAATCAACAACTGGGCGTACTATTATTCGATTGTTAGATTCTACTGAAGGACAAATCATTTTTAATGGTCAGGATATTACAAAATTACAAGGCAAATCATTAAGAGAGATAAGAAAAGATATCCAAATGGTATTCCAAGATCCTTATGCATCGTTAAATCCAATGCAAATGGTTGGCAGTATTGTAGCGGAGCCCATTATGAATTTCCATAACAAAACGCTCAATTCATTAAAAGGTGAAGTTGTGGAGTTATTGCGCAAAGTAGGCTTACCTGAAGATGCCTATTATAAGTATGCGCATGAATTTTCAGGAGGGCAGCGTCAGCGAATTGGTATTGCGAGAGCCCTAGCTCTAAAACCAAAACTAATTATCGCCGATGAACCTGTTTCTGCTTTGGATGTTTCCGTTCAATCTCAAGTTTTGAATCTATTAAAAGAATTGCAGGATGAGTTTGACTTAACCTTTTTATTTATTGCGCATGATTTAAGTGTTGTGAAGCATATGAGTGATCGCATTGGCGTGATGTATCTAGGAAATATTGTTGAAATTGCTAACAAGACGAGTATTTATGATGAACCATTGCACCCTTATACACAAGCGCTTATTTCCGCGATACCCGTACCGGATCCTCGCAAAAAAAGTACGCGCATTGTATTAGAAGGTGATGTACCAAGTCCCGCAAATCCTCCGACAGGATGTCCATTCCATCCAAGATGCCCTAAAGCCATGATGGAATGTTCCTTAACGAAACCAGTATTAAAGGAGGTGAAGCCAGACCATAACGTTGCTTGCCACTTATATTAACAACGGCAAGAAAATACAGGAAACAATGCTTTTCAAAATAAAATTTTAACGGGGGGAAAAGAATGAAAAAGACAAAAACATTATGGTCACTGTTACTGATGCTTGTCATGGCTTTATTCCTAGCAGCATGTAATAGTGATTCAGGGACTACTGACAAAGATGCACAAAAAGATAAGGAAACGCCAGCGGCAACTACTGATGTTAAAGAAGGTGGCGTGGTTACATTCGGAACAGACCAAGCGCCAGAGGGCGTATTTGACCCTGCCTTTGCAGGAAGTATCGTAGATAGCTATATCCAAAATTTCATGATGGATGGCGTGTATGATGTAAATGATGAATTAGAATATGTACCAAACCTTGCAAAATGGGATATTAGTGAAGATAAATTAACGTATACGTTCAATTTCGAAAAGGGCGTAAAATGGCATAATGGTGAGGAACTAACAGGTGAAGACTGGGTTTTCGCATTAGAAACGTTAGCACACCCTGATTATGATGGTCCTCGTTTCAACTATGTTGAAGGCGTAAAAGGGGCAGAAGAGAAAAAAGCAGGCAAAGCAGATAAAATTGCAGGAATTGAAGTTGTAGATCCTTACACAATTAAAATTACTTTTAAAGAAGTGAAAATTAATAACTTAGAAAGCATTTGGCAATACCCAATGCCTAAGAAACATTATGAAGGCATTGCAGTAAAAGATTTAAGTGAATCAAAACAAGTGCGCGAAAACCCTGTAGGATTAGGCGCGTTTAAAGTGAAAAAAGTGGTAGACGGCGAGTATTCTGAATTAGAGCGTTTTGATGATTACTGGAAAGGGAAACCAGCGCTTGATGGTGTTATTGTAAAAGTAATTGACCCATCATTAGCTGCGGGTGCGTTCCAAAACGGAGAAATCGACATCATGGATATTAGACCACAATCTGTGAAAGAGCTTTCTGCATTAAGCAATGTACGTATCGAAGAAACAACTGGTGTGAGCTATTCTTATATCGGGCTTCGTTTTGGTCATCGTGATAAAGCTACACTGAAAAATGTAGCTGATTTTGATAAATTCAATTCAAAAGAATTACGTCAGGCACTATTATATGCTCTTAACCGTCCAGCAATGATCGATGCTTTCTTAGAAGGAAAAGCGAAAGTAGCGAACACAGTTATCCCAGTTACTTTCTGGACTGCTGCAGATGCTTCAGATTTAAATGCATACGAGTTTAATGTGGATAAAGCGAAAGAGCTGTTAAAAACAGCAGGCTATGTTGATACAGACGGTGATGGATTTGTTGAAGATCCAAAAGGTCAACCATTCAAAATTTTATTTGGTCACTATGCAGGACCAGCTGCATTTGAAGGTCGTTCACAAGCAATCATTCAATCTTGGAATGATATTGGCGTAAAAACAGAATTAGCAACAGGAAGCTTAGTTGAGTTTAATTTGTACAATGAAATGAAAGATAACGATGATGCAGCATTAGAGGCATTCTTCGGTTCTTGGAGCATGGGTTCTGATCCAGACCCATCAGGTTTATGGGCTAATGATGCAGAATGGAACTACGGTCGTTATGTAGATGCAGAGAATGACAAATTATTAAAAGAAGCGTTAAGTGAAAAAGCATTTGATAAAGACTACCGTAAAAAAGTGTATGTTAATTGGCAAAAATACTTCAACGAACAATTACCAGCACTACCATTATGGGAAAATCTAGATTTATATGGTATTAACAATCGACTACAAGGTGTTCATATTAACGCTGTTGGATTCCAAACAGACGTTTATAAATGGCACATTGTTGAGTAAGTTAGTGCTTAATCAAGGCTGAGAAACCTACTACTATCAGGCTCAAATTGGAGCTTGATAGTAGTAAATTTTAATTGATAAGGGGACGTCACATGCTTCAATACACACTTCGAAGACTACTCGGCATGATTCCATTGTTACTCCTTATTTCGTTAGTTGTGTTCTTCTTAGCAAAAATGATGCCAGGAGATCCATTTGCGGGAGAAATTGATCCATCCAATACAAACCCACAATACATCGAGGAAATGAGAGAGAAGTTAGGCTATAATGATCCAATTATCGTGCAATATGGAAGATGGATGGCGAATTTTGTACAAGGGGATTTTGGCAAATCAACCGTTTATAAAAAACCTGCAGTGGAAGTGATTGCACAGCGAATTCCAAATACATTATTTTTAGCCATTACATCTTTAATTTTTACGTATATTTTTGCTTTTATCATGGGGATGTATGCAGGAAGAAAACCTTATACATTAGGTGATAATCTAATAGCTTCGTATAATTACCTAGCTTTAGCGATTCCGTCATTTGTTGCCGGCATTGTCGCTATTTATGTGTTCTCTTTCCAATTAGGGTGGTTCCCATTCAACGGCTCAGTTGGTGTAGGGCTGCAGGAAGGCACATTTGCTTATTATTTAAGTAGGATCCACCATGTATTATTACCAGCCCTTGTTTTAGGATTAATGGGAACGGCATCCTACACGCAATTTTTGCGCAACGATATTATTGAAAACAGTCGAAAAGATTTTGTACGTACGGCAAGAGCAAAAGGAACAAAGGAATCAAAAATTTACAACAAGCATATTTTAAGAAATTCGATTATTCCGATTATTACTTTCCTTGGGTTTGACATCGCTACATTAATTAGCGGTGCGGTTATTACAGAAACCATCTTTACTTATCCCGGAATAGGTGCACTGTTCTTAGATTCCGTTGGAAGAAGAGATTATGCGGTCATGATGTCGATAACTATGTTACTTTCGTTCTTAACACTTTTTGGAAATTTAGTAGCCGATTTACTGTACGGTATAGTAGATCCGCGAATTAGACTAGATTAGGGAGGGGAAATATGTGGAGATTGTAACAAAACAAGAAGCTTCTGCACCAAAAAAAACACCGAATAAAAGCCCCTCTCCATGGGTGATAGCGAGAAGAAAGTTCTTTAAAAATAAATTAGCGATGATCAGCCTTATTTTTTTACTAATCGTTATTATTCTATCGTTTTTGGCACCGTATATTACGACAAAAGATATCGTGCGTGTAGACTTTACGAAAATTAGTCAGCCACCTTCAAGTGAGAACTGGCTTGGAACGGATACGAATGGTCGTGATGTTTTTACGCGAATGCTATATGCTGGTAGATCCTCATTGACGGTTGGCATCGGCTGTATGTTTTTTATTGTTTTAATTGGGACAACGATTGGGGCGATTTCGGGTTACTTTGGGGGCAAGGTTGACCAAATTTTAATGCGTTTCACAGACTTTGTTTTAATGTTCCCATTATTAGTTTTCGTTATCGTTTTAAATACGATTCTAGTCGGCAAAGTTTCAGGATTATGGACATTAATTATTGTTATTTCCGTATTAAGTTGGGGAAGTGTTGCCCGCGTTGTTCGAAGTCGAATTCTTGCGGAGAAAGAAAATGAGTACATTTTAGCTGCAGAGTCAATCGGCTGTAAATCATCGAAAATCATTATCAAACATTTACTACCTAACGTCGCTTCTACGATTATTGTACAAGCTACGCTATTAATGGCAGTAACGATTGTTATCGAGTCCGCGTTAAGTTTCTTAAACTTTGGTGTGCCAGCAGATACACCAAGCTGGGGCAATATGTTATCTGAGGCTAGAAACTCAGATGTATTAAGAGATAAAATTTGGATTTGGATTCCACCTGCAACAGCGATTACATTGGTTATCTTATCGATCAATTTTATCGGTGAAGGGCTGAAAGATGCAATGAATCCGAAATCAAGAAGATAATGTTGGTGAATAAATGGCACCTATCAAAGTAAATTTTACTTTGATAGGTGCCATTTGCTATTTGTTTTGGGAGGGAGAATACCCGCGGAGCAGGGTGAAATACCCGCGGAGCAAGGGAGAATACCCGCGAAGCAGGGAGAAATACCCGCGGAGCAAGGAGAAATACCCGCGGAGCAAGGAGAAATACCCGCGGAGCAAGGAGAAATACCCGCGGAGCAGAGTGAAATACCCGCGGAGCAAGGGAGAATACCCGCGAAGCAGGGAGAAATACCCGCGAAGCAGGGAGAAATACCCGCGGAGCAAGGAGAAATACCCGCGGAGCAGGGAGAAATCTCCGCGGAGCAAGGAGATACCCGCGGAGCAAGGAGATACCCGTGGGGCAGAGTGAAATATCCGCGAAGGAGAGTGAAATACCCGCGGAGCAAGGTGAAATACCCGCGGAACAAGGGAGAATACCCGCGAAGCAGGGAGAAATACCCGCGAAGCAAGGAGAAATATCCGCGGAGCAAGGGAGAATACCCGCGAAGCAGGGAGAAATACCCGCGAAGCAGGGAGAAATACCCGCGGAGCAAGGAGAAATACCCGCGGAGCAAGGAGAAATACCCGCGGAGCAGAGTGAAATACCCGCGGAACAAGGGAAAATACCCGCGAAGCAGAGTGAAATACCCGCGGAACAAGGGAGAATACCCGCGAAGCAGAGTGAAATACCCGCGGAGCAGGGAGAGTGAATACCCGCGGAGCAAGGAGAAATACCCGCGGAGCAAGGAGATACCCGCGGAGCAGGGTGAAATCCTCCGCTCAAGGCATGAAAACGGGAGGTATCAAAATTGTACATGTAAGTATTTTATAAAGCGTAAAAACTAACTATTTTTCTGTAAAAAGTTACAAACTTAAATAACATCACTGAAATTGAAATTAAAATATAACTTATTTATATTAGTTATATTTTAATTTTGTTAATGTAATAAGAAGTGGTTAATGCTGAATGTTTGTTATGGAAAATAGATAACCATAAATATATCTATAAAGTTTATTGATAGTTAATATATTAAGTTAAATACAACTACCAGTTAAAATTTCATATTCAATTAATTATTTTAAAATAACTACATTCACCTTACGTATTTATTTTGTTAAGATAACAAATAATCAAATTTGACAAAAGGAAACTAATTTTCTTGTAGTGAAAACTAGGCTAATGCACTTTAATTTTATAATAGTAATTTGCAAAATAAGCTTGATTTTACGTATTATTTCTAGATAAAATAGCAATACATTTAATTATCTGATTATTCTATCTATAGAAAAGCGTGTTTTTTCTTGTGGTAGGTAATTTTGATAAACATTATTTTTCACGAAAAATAAGAGTGATGAAAGGGGGATTTTAGATATATTGCAATTCTAATATAGAGAAAGTGTATGGTTAGATAAATAATTGTAGGAGGGAGATTGTTTGTGTACAAATGACTTGTTGACGATAAAAAACTTAACGACGAGCTTTCGATTAAAAGACACATATCATGCAGCAATAGAAGATGTTTCGCTTTCGCTTAGAAAAAATGAGATTTTGGCTATAGTTGGAGAGTCGGGCTGTGGGAAAAGTACGTTAGCTACAACAATTGTAGGCTTACATAATGCAATGAATACAAAAGTGACGGGAGAAATACTTTACAATCAACAAAATTTAACACAGTTAAGTGAAGAGCAATTCAATCAATTACGAGGGAATGATATAGGCTTTATTTTTCAGGATCCTCTTTCGGCATTAAATCCATTAATGCGCATCCACGAACAAATTGCAGAAGGGCTTATTTATCATACAACACTTACAAAGCAGCAACGGGAAGAACGGGTAATAGAGTTGTTAGAGCAAGTAGGTATTGCGAATCCTAAACGGGTTGCCCGACAATTTCCTCATCAATTATCAGGTGGTATGCGTCAACGCGTAATGATTGCCATTGCTTTATCGAGCAAACCTGCCATCATTATTGCTGATGAACCGACAACAGCATTGGATGTAACGATACAAGCACAAATTTTAGATCTGTTAAAAGCGTTACAAGATGAGACACATGCTGGCGTTATTTTAATTACCCATGACTTAGGTGTTGTAGCAGAGGTTGCAGATCGAGTTGCTGTGATGTATGCGGGCCAAGTGATTGAAGAGGCACCTGTTCAAGAGCTTTTTAACAATGCCAAACATCCATATACACGATCCCTATTAAACTCGATTCCACAAACTCATGAGGAACATGAACGCCTAGAGGTAATACAAGGCATGGTGCCTTCACTTGTAAATTTGCCACGTGAAGGTTGTCGATTTTCCTCGCGTATACCATGGATTGACGCATCCGCACATGAAAGTCATCCACAATTACATGAAATTGCACCTGAGCATTTTGTTCGTTGTACATGCTGGCAACACTTTCATTTTGCAGGAGAAAGCGAGGGGGTGTCAGGATGAGCTTTATGCAAATTAAAGATTTAAACGTCCATTATCCGATTCGAGGTGGCTTTTTCAATACGATAAAAGATAAAGTGTATGCGGTTGATGGCATTACAATGGCATTTGAAAAAGGAAAAACATACGGTTTAGTTGGCGAGTCAGGTTCAGGGAAATCTACTACAGGTAAAGCCATTATTGGTCTGGAAAAGGTAACAACGGGGCAAATTATTTATGAAGGACAGAATGTTACCAATCGACGTCGCAAGCGAGGGTCAGCCTATAGTCGTGATATTCAAATGATATTTCAAGATGCTCATTCTAGTATGAACCCTAGAAAGCGCGTAATCGATATACTGGCAGAGCCGATACGTAACTTTATGAAGCTCGGTGATCAGGAGGAGCGCAAGCGAATTAAAGAATTACTAGCCATTGTCGGTATGTCAGAGGATGTGCTGTTAAAGTATCCTCATGAATTTTCTGGAGGGCAAAAGCAGCGACTTGGTATAGCGCGCGCGGTTGCTTGTAATCCGAAATTGATTATTGCAGATGAACCTGTGTCGGCACTCGATTTGTCGGTGCAAGCACAAGTGCTGAACTTTATGAAAGACATTCAGCAAGAATATGGGCTAAGTTATTTATTTATCTCCCATGACCTAGGTGTCGTGAAACATATGTGTGATTACATTGCCATTATGTATAAGGGGCGCTTTGTGGAAACTGGTACCCGTCAGGATATTTATAACAATCCACAGCATATTTACACAAATCGCTTACTGTCCGCGATTCCGCATATTGAGCCTGAAACAAGGATGGAGCGCAAAGCAGTACGACAAAAAGTGGAAGAGAAGTATCAAAAAGACCATCATCAATATTATGATAAGCAAGGCAAAGTATACCCTTTAAAATCTATTTCCGATACGCATAAAGTGGCGATGTCCGAAATTGAGCAGGAGGGATTGTAACATGTGGAAAACGGTTGTTAGACGTGTACTCGTCATGATTCCACAATTGTTTATCTTGAGTTTAATCGTCTTTATATTGGCAAAGCAAATGCCTGGTGATCCGTTTACAGGGTTAATCACACCTGAAACCGACCCATCAAGAATTGAGGAACTACGCATACAAGCAGGCTTCTATGACCCTTGGTATGAACAATATTATCGCTGGATTACAAATGCTCTTCAAGGAGATTTTGGACAAAGCTATACATATAAAATTGCGGTGTCAACATTGATTGGGGAGCGTGCACTCAATACATTTTGGTTGTCATTACTGAGTGTGATACTGGTTTATTTATTAGCCATACCGCTTGGAATGCTTGCAGGACGTAAACAAGATACATTGTTAGACAAAGCCATTATTTTATATAGCTTTATTAGCTTTGCGATTCCGACATTTGTTTTATCACTCGTGTTTTTATTTGTTTTTGGTTATCGCCTAATGTGGTTTCCAACGAGTGGAACCGTTGATGTAGGCCTAGAATCGGGAACACTAACCTATTTTTGGAATAAAATATATCACTTGCTATTACCTGCGATGACGGCAGCTATTTTGGGTACTACAGGGATTATCCAATATTTACGCTCAGAAATTATTGATGCCAAAACACAGGATTATGTCAAAACTGCTCGCAGTAAAGGGATTCCAATAAGAAGAATTTATACGCGGCATATTTTCCGCAATTCAGTACTTCCAATTGCAGCGTTTTTAGGGTTTACAATTACAGGTTTATTAGGCGGCTCCATTTTTATCGAAACGATTTACGGCTATCCAGGTATGGGGGAATTGTTTATTAGTTCGATAACGAGTCGCGACTATAGTGTCATTACCGCACTGATTATGCTGTATGGTTTCTTAGCATTATTAGGTAGTCTGTTGTCGGATATTATTATGAGCATTGTTGATCCGCGTATCCGTATAGACTAACGACTAAACATAATGTTGAGGTGAAAGGACATGACACAACATAACAATGAAACAGTAATGATGGAAAGTACACCGCCAACAGGTATACAAGTTGTTTTACGAGAGTTTAAGAAAGATAGAGTTGCAATGTTTTCTTTTGTGGGCGTTACACTAATCATCATTTCTATTTTTATTACTGCTTGGCTGCTCGATCAAGAGAACGTGTTAAAAATCAATCTGTTTGAACGCTACACAGAGCCAGGCGAGAATGGCTATATTTTAGGGGCGGATGAAGCAGGACGTGATGTACTTGGGCAATTAGTGATTGGCGCTAAAAATTCACTGTTAATCGCCATTTGGGTGACTGTTATTGCCAATATAATTGGAATTGCGCTAGGGATTATTATGGGCTATTACAGCGGAATTGTAGACAATGTCATGATGCGCATCATTGATTTTATTATTACATTGCCGACATTTATGATTTTTATAGTCCTTGTGTCCATTATCCCTGAATATGGTGTTTTTGAGCTCGTTATGATTATTAGTGTATTTCAATGGATAGGCATTGCACGGTTAATTCGAAGTAAAGCATTATCGGAAGGGCGAAGGGATTATGTAAGCGCTTCTAAAACAATGGGGACAAGTGATTTCGCAATTATGTTTAAAGGCGTCTTGCCTAATTTAAGTTCGTTATTAATTGTAGAGTTTACTTTAAGTCTTGCTGGCAATATTGGAATCGAAACAGGCTTATCATTTTTAGGATTTGGGCTACCACCCTCTACGCCAAGTTTAGGTACTTTAGTAAGCTATGCTAGAAATCCACTTGTGTTAGCCGAGAAATGGTGGGTATGGTTACCAGCATCGTTATTAATTTTACTATTGATACTTGGCATCAATTATATCGGTCAAGCCCTTCGTCGTGCCGCTGATGCAAAACAAAGATTGGGATGATATAGGAGGTAATAACAATGACAAAAAAGTGGTTGATAACTGTCGTGACGTTGACAATCATATTGCTATTAACTGCCTGTAAAAGCTCCGATAAAGAGCAAGCAAGCGAAGCAAAAGATAGCAATGATAAACCAGCACAAACAGAAGATAACAAAGTAGATACAAGTACACTTCCATTTGAAGTAACGAACGAAGGGGATGCTGTGCAAGATGGCACATTACATGTTGGGCTTGTGACAGATTCTCCATTCAAAGGCGTTTTCTCATGGGAGTATTACTCTGATGTTTATGACGCAGAAATCATGGCTTACGCAACAAATAGCTTATTTGTATTAGATGAAGACTTTTTAATCACGGATAAGGGAATAGCTAAATTAGATGTCGATGCTGCCAATAAAAAAGTGCTTATTACAATACAAGGCGATGTAAAATGGTCGGATGGCACACCATTAACGGCAGATGACTTAATCTATCCATATGAGATTATTGGCCATCCCGATTATGAAGGCGTGCGCTATGATGATGATTTTAAAAATATTATAGGGGCTGAAGAGTACCATGATGGCAAAGCAGACACGATAGCAGGCATTAAAAAAATAGATGACAAGTCGATTGAAATCGCACTTGAAAAAGTGTCACCCGCTATTTATTCAGGAGGGGATGGCTTATGGGGCTATGCAGCACCGAAGCATCAACTCGAATCCATTGCCATAAAAGATTTAATTTCTTCTGATGCTGTACGCAAAAATCCAATTACACTTGGGCCATTTAAATTTGACAATATCGTCAATGGAGAGTCCGTACAGTTTGTTGCCAATGAGCATTATTATAAAGGGAAGCCAAAGATAGAGAAAGTAGTTGTGCAAGTTGTTCCTTCAACATCGGTGGGGGAAGCGCTGAAAACGGGGAAATTCGATTTAACATCCGAATTTAGAGCCAATCAATATGATAGTATAAAAAATTTAACGAATATTTCGATATTAGGGCGTCCTGAATTAGCATACAGCTATTTAGGCTTTAAGCTTGGACACTATGATCAAGAAAAAGGCGAGAATGTTTATGATGAAAAGGCCAAAATGAATGATGCTGATTTACGTAAAGCAATTGCTTATGCCATGGATATTGAAACGGTAACAGATAAATTTTATCAAGGATTACGGGTGCGGGCGAACTCCTTAATCCCACCAGCTTTTAAATCTTACTATGATAACACGCTAGAGGGCTACCACTATGATCCTGAAAAAGCGAAACAATTACTAGATGTAGCAGGCTATAAAGATACAGATGGTGATGGTATTCGCGAAGATAAAGACGGCAATAAGTTTGCCATTCGTTTAGCGGCAATAGCCGGTTCTGATACGGATGAAGCGATTGTTGAATACTATCGTCAAAATTGGAAAGATGTTGGTTTAGATGTGCAATTAACGACAGGGCGTCTTCTTGAATTCAATAATTTTTACGAGAAAGTACAAGCAGATGATCCTGAAATTGATATGTATATGGCTGCATGGGGTACGGGGACAAACCCTTCACCAGCAGGGCTCTATAGTAAAGGAGCCTCATTTAACTACAGTCGCTATGTTTCAGATGACCTTACAAAGCTATTAAATAATATTGATTCTGAAGCAGCACTAGATGCACATTATCGCGCACAAGCTTTCCGTGCATGGCAAGTTTATATGAATGATAAAGCAACGATTATTCCAATGTATTTCCGTACTGAGATTATTCCTGTCAATAAACGCATTAAAAATTACAATATTCAATATGGAAATACGACAGAGAAACAAAATATTGAATTATTAGCAGAAACACCAATCAAATAGGGCAATTTAAGTCTAGTACAGATGCGAGATTCACAATGTCAATGTAAGGGGGAGGAATAACGATGACAAAAAAGTCGTTGACGTTATTCGTGATATTCATAATCATGTTGTTATTAGCTGCTTGCAGTAGCAAGAATAAAGAGCAGGCAAACGAGGCGGAAGATAGCAATGATAAACCAGCCGAAACAGAAGATAACAAAGTAGATACAAGTTTGCTACCGATGGAAGTTACAAATGAGGGGGAAGCCATTGAAGGTGGTACATTACATGTAGGGCTTGTATCGGACTCGCCGTTCAAGGGCATTTTCCTTGCTGAACTTGCTGCGGATGCTACGGATGCATCTATTATGGGTTATGCTTCAAATGGTCTATTTGATGTCGATGGCGACTTTTTAATAACAGATGAGGGAATTGCCAAGTTAGATGTCGATACGGACAATAAAAAGGTGACAATCACGATTCAAGGTGATGTGAAATGGTCGGATGGCACGCCATTAACGGCAGAAGATTTAATCTATCCGTATGAAATTATCGGTCATCCGGATTATGACGGTGTGCGCTATGATGATGATTTTCGAAATATTATAGGAGCTGAAGAATACCATGATGGCAAAGCAGATACGATAGCAGGTATTAAAAAAATAGATGATAAGTCGATTGAAATCGCATTTAAAAAAGTGTCACCAGCTATTTATTCAGGTGGCGATGGCTTATGGGGCTATGCGGCACCGAAACATCAACTAGCCTCCATTGCGGTAAAAGATTTAATTTCATCCGATGCTGTACGCAAAAATCCAATTACACTTGGACCATTTAAATTTGATAATATCGTCAATGGCGAGTCAGTACAGTTTGTTGCCAATGAGCATTATTATAAAGGGAAGCCAAAAATTGATAAGCTGATTGTACAAGTGGTTTCGACGTCTACGATTAGTGAAGCATTGAAAGCAGGGCAATTTGATATCGCTTCTTTCCCTGCAACGCAATATGACAGTGTAAAGGATTTAACGAATATATCAATATTAGGTCGTCCTGAATTATCTTACAGCTACTTAGGCTTTAAATTAGGGAAATACGATCAAGAAAAGGGCGAAAACATTTATGATGAAAACGCAAAAATGAATGATATTGATTTACGGCATGCTATTGCTTATGCGATGGATATTGAAACGGTAACAGATAGATTTTATCAAGGTCTTCGCGTGCGTGCCAATTCTCTAATTCCACCAGCGTTTAAAACATACTATGATGACACGCTAAAGGGCTACCACTATAATCCTGAAAAAGCGAAACAACTATTAGATGCAGCAGGTTATAAAGATATTGATGGAGACGGTATTCGTGAAGATAAAGAAGGCAATAAGTTTACGATTCGTTTAGCTGCAATGTCAGGTTCTGATACGGCTGAAGCAATTATTGAGTACTACCGTCAAAACTGGAAAGATGTTGGCTTGGATGTACAACTCACGACTGGTCGTTTAATTGAATTTAACAACTTCTACGATAAAGTACAAGCAGACGATCCTGAAATTGATATCTTTATCGCTGCATGGAGTACTGGTACGAACCCATCACCAGCAGGATTGTACAGCAAAGGAGCCGCATTTAACTTTAGTCGCTACGTTTCGGATGATTTAACGAAGCTATTAAATGATATTGACTCACAAGAGGCGTTAGATGCCACGTATCGTGCGCAAGCATTCCGTAAATGGCAAGAATATATGGCTGACAAGGCAATGGTTATTCCGATGTTATTTAGTACATCCACGATTGCGATTAATAAACGAATAAAAAGCTATAATATCGATCGTGAAACAGGTACAGAGATTCAAGATCTTGAATTGATAGCTGATGCGCCAATAAAATAAGCGTAAAGAGAAAGAGATGTTTAAAAGAATAATCCTAAAAAAATGATCCATCCAATGCATAATTGCAGCGGATGGATCATATATATTACTTAGTGGCAACCCAAGTTTTCACAAGGTCAGCAGTACCATATACATAATGTTGTTCGCCAACTTCATGGTATGTGGCGCTTTCGTCAACTTCTGTATGTTTATAAGGAATACGTTGACGACGCTTTTCTGACATAGGGTCTGGAAGCGGAATAGCTGATAATAATGATTTTGTATAAGGGTGTACAGGATGATTGTAAATATCATCTGCTTTACCGATTTCCATAATTTTACCACGGTACATAACAGCGATACGGTCACTGATATATTTAACCATCGAAAGGTCATGGGCAATGAAAAGATACGTTAAGCCACGTTCTTTTTGTAGTTGTTTTAATAAGTTTACAACTTGCGCTTGAATCGATACGTCAAGTGCAGAGATAGGTTCATCGGCAATGATAAACTTAGGATCTAAGCTTAGCGCACGTGCGATACCGATACGTTGACGTTGACCACCAGAGAATTCATGGGCATAACGGTTAGCGTGCTCTTTGTTTAAACCAACAGCTTCAAGCAATTGGTTGATTTTTTCGCGACGTGCTTTCTTATCCTTATACAAACCGTGAATATCGAAAGCTTCCCCAATGATTTCGCCAGCCGTCATACGCGGGTT
Source organism: Lysinibacillus sp. FSL K6-3209 (assembly GCF_037976175.1). NCBI lineage: Bacteria > Bacillati > Bacillota > Bacilli > Caryophanales > Bacillaceae > Lysinibacillus > Lysinibacillus sp. FSL K6-3209. Next base: position 1,030,059 of record NZ_CP150264.1, read on the forward strand.
TAACGATGCGTATGGATCTTGGAAAATCATTTGCATTTGACGATTAAAATTCTTTAATTCATTTTTAGATTTTTTACCATGAACGTTTTCACCGTCGAAAATAATTTCGCCACCTGTAATATCATAGAGGCGAATGATTGAACGACCAGTCGTTGATTTACCACAGCCTGATTCACCAACAAGACCAAGTGTTTCACCTTCGTAGACATCAAAACTAATACCATCAACAGCTTTAATAGGGTTGCTTGGTGAACCGAAATATTGTTTTACGTTTTTAACTTCAAGAATTTTTTTTGCACCCGTTTTAGTCATTGAATTCTTCCTCCTTCGCAATAAAGCCTTCAATACGTTTAGCAACCGCATCTGGAAGTGGAATTTTTGGCGCGTCAGGATGCAACAACCAAGTTTTTGCATAGTGTGTGTCGCTTACTTTGAACATTGGTGGCTCTTGCTCATAGTCAATGGCCATTGCAAATTCATTACGAGCAGCAAACGCATCACCTTTTGGAGGATTTGTAAGATCCGGTGGTGAACCTGGAATCGTACGTAATAGCTCGTCCTCATTACTATCTAAATCAGGCATAGAACCAAGTAATCCCCAAGTATAAGGATGTTTTGGATTATAGAAAATATCATCTACTGTACCGTATTCAACGATTTGACCAGCGTACATAACGGCTACACGGTCAGCAACGTTAGCCACAACACCAAGGTCGTGGGTAATGAAAATGATAGATGTTTTAGAATTCTTTTGAATTTCTTTCATTAATTCTAAAATTTGTGCTTGAATAGTTACGTCTAATGCTGTTGTAGGCTCATCGGCAATTAACAACTTCGGATCTGCCGCAAGTGCAATAGCGATTACAACACGTTGGCGCATCCCGCCTGAAAATTCATGTGGATATTGGTTATAACGTTTTTCAGGGAATGGAATACCTACTTGCGTTAAAAGTTCAATCGCGCGTTTTTTCGCCGCATCTTTTGAAACTTTTTTATGTTGTAAAATTACTTCAGTAATTTGACGTCCGACCTTCATCGTTGGGTTCAAACTTGTCATCGGATCTTGGAAAATCATAGCAATTTCATTTCCGCGCACTTTTGACATTTCTTTTTCACTAAGTGGAATTAAATCACGGCCATTGAATAAAATTTGTCCTGACTCATAAATACCAGGTGGCTGTGGAATTAATTTCATTAAGGCGTTACTCGTAACACTCTTACCAGAACCAGATTCACCAACGATCGCTAGCGTTTCACCTTCTTTTAAATCGAAGTTTACACCACGAACAGCATGGACAAGTCCAGCATAAGTTTTAAAGTTAATTTTTAAATCTTTTACTTCTAAAATTGTTTTACTCATTTCGGCCACCTCCTTATTTACGTAGTTTTGGATCTAGTGCATCTCGTAAGCCATCACCAATAGCATTAAACGCAAAGATTGTTAGCGAGATAAATACTGCTGGGAAAATTAAGCGCCACGGAGCGTTAGCAATCGCTTTATTTCCGTCAGATGCCATTGTACCCCATGAAGCGTGTGGAGCAGGGACACCAAGTCCAAGGTAACTTAAGAACGATTCCGTGAAAATAGCAGATGGAATTGTTAATGTCATTGTTACTAAAATTGCACCAAGCGCATTTGGAATTAAATGTTTTAAAATTAAATGCCCTGTGCTAGCACCTAAAGTACGTGCAGCAAGTACATATTCTTGATTTTTAATCGATAATACTTCACCACGGACGATACGAGCCATGTTAATCCAGCCTGTAATCGAAAGGGCGATAATCATAGGGAATAAACCTGGTTGTAAAACAACTAATAATACGATTACGACTAATAGGTAAGGAACCGCAGTTAATACGTCGGCAATACGCATCATAATATTATCAACGCGACCACCAGCTAAACCTGAAATACTTCCCCAAAGAACGCCGATAATTAAGTCAATAACCGCCGCTGTAATACCGATAAATAAGGAAATACGAGCACCTGCCCAAATACGTACGAAAATATCACGCCCTAAATCATCTGTCCCAAACCAAAATTCTGCAGATGGTGGGGAGTTGAAAACACCAAGTTGATCGCTGTATTTATATTGTGAAAGCATCGGTGCAAAAATCGCCATTAAAATAATGATGATTAAAGTGACTAAACCAAAAATCGCCATCTTGTTATGTGAAAAACGAATAAATACTTCCTTCCAGAAGGAAACGGATTTATCAGCTAATTTATCAGTTGCTTCATGATTTCCACCGACAATTTTAAACATATCTTTGTTAATCGGTTGTTGCGTCATTACTTTTTCGCTCCCTTCAACTTAATTCGCGGATCAATAAAGCTATATAAAATATCGACAATTAATACCGCAAATAAAAGGATGATTGAATAGAACACTGTCGTTCCCATGATAACTGTGTAATCACGGTTTGTAATACTTTGTACAAAGTGTTTACCTAGACCAGGGATTGCGAATATATTTTCAACGATAAAACTACCTGTTACAACACCAGCTGTTAATGGACCAAGGTACGTGATAACTGGTAGAAGGGCATTACGTAAAGTATGGCGGAAAACGACTGTCCATTTGCCAATCCCTTTCGCACGAGCCATTTTTACATAATCACTGCTGTTTTGTTCAAGCATACTGGAACGTGTTAGTTTAGCGATAAAGCCCATATGTGAGAACGCAATAGCAAGGGCAGGTAAAATACTATAAACGAAGCCTTTCCATCCACTAACAGGGAACCAGCCTAATTTATAAGCTAAGAAATACTGCATTAAGCCTGCCAAAATAAACGATGGTACCGATATTCCGAGCACCGCAAAGGACGTTGCCAAATAATCCGGCCACTTATTATGATAAAGCGCTGAAACTACGCCTATTAATACACCGAATCCAACCGCCAATAGCATAGCTTCAATCCCAAGAGTTAACGAAACAGGGAAGCTCTCATTAATCATGTCATTTGTAGAACGCGCTTTATACTTCATAGACTCACCGAAATTAAATGAGGCCGTATCGATTAAATAATCTTTATATTGAATATACCAAGGGTTATTTAATCCATACGTTTCGTTTAACTTTTCCTCGATTTGCGGAGGGAAATTACGTTCACTTGCAAAAGGACTACCTGGAGCAAGACGCATTAAGAAAAACGTAGCCGTTACGATGACGAAAAGCGCGAGAAGTATATACATCAGCCTTTTCAAAATATAATTAATCACATAAAACTCCTCCTTCTATTTGTCAATTTTCTGACAAATATATGCCTTCGTATTTTAAAAAGAGCTGACTCGCGCCGAAGTGGCTTCGAGGCAGCTCTTCGCTGTAGAGCTTAAAAAATATTATTTAGATTATTTAGCGTCTAAATCAACGTTTTTAAGTTGGATGATACCAAGTCTATCTGGTCCCATGTTTTTAACATACTTTTGTTTTACTGAAAGGTTTGTGTAGTAGTAGATTGGCGCTACTGGGAATTCTGAAACTGCGATAGCTTCAGCTTCTTTTAATAGCTCAAGACGTTTAGCTGTATCTACTTCTGCAACTGATTGTTTTAACAATTCTTTGTACTTCGGATTTTCCCAACCAGTATCGTTGTTACCGTTTTTAGCAGTATCGTACATTTCTAAGAATGTGTAAGGATCGTTGTAGTCTGCAATCCAGCCCATACGACCGATTTGATAGTCAAGAACGTTAAGTTTTTCTAAGTAAACTTGCCATTCTGAGTTATCAAGACTTACAGTAATTCCAAGGTTTTTGCTCCATCCTTCTTGGATGTATTGAGCGATAGAAGCGTGTGCTTCACTTGTATTGAATGATAAGTTAATTTTGATATCTTTAGCGTCTTTAATACCAAGTTCTTTCATACCAGCTTCAAGTGCTGCTTTAGCACCTTCAACATCGTTATCTTTGTAGTAACCGCGGTCTTCTTCAAAACCACTGATTGCAGATGGAACCATACCTAATGCAGGTTTTTGTTCACCTTTAGTTACGTTGTCAATTAAGCCTTGACGGTCGATTGCTAATGTTAACGCTTTACGGATGTTAGCGTTTCCAGTAACTTTATCTGTTGTGTTGAATTTGTACCAATAGATAGCAGCATAGTCATCGATATTTAATGACTTGTCAGCTTTGAATCCATCAATAGCATCAAGTGCCACTGTTTGGTATGGAGAACCTAAGTAATCAATTTCTCCATTTTTGAACATTGTTACAGCAGTTGCTTCGTTTTCAACCATACCGATGTTTACTGTATTAACTGCTACGTTTGCAGCATCCCAGTAACCTTCGTTTTTCTTAAGCACGATTGAATCACTGTGTTTCCAAGTATCTAATGTGTATGGTCCGTTTGTTACGTAGTTTTCACCAGCTTCAGCGTACCAATCATCTTTACCTTCAACCACTTTTTGGTTGATTGGTGAGTAAGTTTTGAATGCAGTTAACTCTAAGAAGTAAGCAGTTGGGTTTGCCAAAGTAACAACTAGTGTTTTTTCATCTTCAGCTTTAATTCCTACTTCATCAACTGAACCAGCACCTGTATTGTAAGCTTCAGCACCTTTAATTGGGTAGAATACAGAAGCATATTCAGATAGGTTTTCTGGATTTAAAGCCCATTTCCAAGCATATTCGAAGTCGCCAGCAACTACTGGATCTCCGTTTGTCCATTTTGCATCACGTAAGTGGAATGTGTAAGTTAAACCATCTTCACTTACATCCCATTTTTCAGCCATAGCTGGTTGTGGTTGTCCATCAGCGTCTGCACGAGTTAGACCCTCAAATACGTTAATTAAAATTGCACTAGATGTAGAATCTGTTGCAAGTTGTGGGTGTAAAGATGGTGGCTCAGAAGGTATTACTAAGTTCAGCTCTTTTGCTGTTTCTGATGAACCAGAATCTTTTTTATCGTCTTTTGCTTTGTCAGACGAATCTCCACCAAAGCCACATGCAGCAAGTACTAATGAAAATACTGCAAGGACAGTTAGTAATAAAAACTTTTTGTTCTTATTCATGTGAATCCCCCTTATACAATTTTTAAGCCTTTTGTGAAGCTCCTATTTAATATACCAAAAAAGTCATTGTGCACAAAATAAAAAAGATTCAAATTTATATAGTATTATCTGACATTTACAAGAATAATAATTTTCTTCTGTTTATCACTTTAGAGTACAAAAGTGTTTAAATAATGAGAATTTGATTTAAAATAGCTAAAAATATCAAAAATGAAACAAAATCAAAAAAATGATTTACTATACGGAAAATTCCTATTTTTTTGATAATATTATCACGAAATAAAAAATGATTCTAAAGTCATAGATGTTCTACCTTGAAGAATTTTTATAGTTTTGTAGAAAATCATTGTAAAACTAAGTGAATATGATTTTTTATTAGGTAATTTTTTGCAGTTTCTAATCTGAAAATAGAAATAATACTATCTATAAATGATATATAAAAATTTTGTTTTGTATTTATCTAGTATTTAGCTTTGGGAGAGAAAAAAAGGGAAAATGAGAGAAATTTGGTTGATTTAACATGACTTTTTATGTTGTTTATAGGCGGATTTTAGCGCAAGGAAGTAGTTTAATATTTTTTTAAAATAATTCATTTACCTTTATAATGGGTTTTTTTCATATAAAATGGGGTGTGTTTTTTAATTAAGCATAGATTTTTGTTTTTGCGGGTTCTTCTTTTCGACAGAAATCAACAAAGTCAGCTATATTTTGTATAAAAATGATTTCATGTCAAAATATATCGCTTTTTCAATCAGTTTATCCAATTATTTCTAAAAAAATCATGTAAAAAAACACTCTAGGATGAACGCTGTCTCGTTTTCAGCGTTTACCTAGAATGTTTACTTGTTGTTTTATAACTTAAATTGGTGAATCTGATTTTGCAACTCTAATGATTTCTCGCTTAATTCTGTGGCAACGAAGTTTACTTGTTGAATTGTAGCTGCTTGTTCTTTCATTGCTTCGGCAATAATCTTTGTATTATCCGCACTTGCTGAAGCGCCGTAAGCAATTTCAGCAACTGATGCGGCTACTTGTTCAGCGCTGGCAGATATTTCTTCTGATGTTGCTGAAATATCTTCAATTTGATCGGACATCGTCGTAATTGCTTGGACAATGGATTCGAAAGCAATGCCTGCTTCTCCAATCATTTTAACACCATCATTTACAGAGTGAAGACCGTCGACTACTGCTTTTTCTACATTTTTTGTATCTTGCTGAATATCTTGTGTTAAAACGACAATTTTATTAGCGGATTGTTTTGATTCTTCGGCTAGCTTGCGCACCTCATCTGCTACAACAGCAAAGCCTTTCCCGTGTTCACCTGCGCGTGCTGCTTCGATAGCGGCATTTAGAGCGAGCAGGTTGGTTTGATCTGTAATTGCTGTAATAACTTCCGTAATATTGCTGATTTCTACTGATTGTTTACTTAGTTTTTGAACGAGTGTGTTAATAAGTTGAGTAGAATCATTGATTACATTCATTTGCTGTTGGGCTTCTTCTATTATATTGTTGCCTGTATTGGCCGTTTCTGATGTGGCGATGGCGCTATGGTGAAGCTGTTGTGTTGCTTCTGCAATACGTTGTACACCTGTAGCTGTTTCATCCATGGCGGCAGCACTTTCCTTTGCAGCAATTGTTGCGGTTTCGGCCGCGGCGGCGGTTTCATTAATGCGTGAAGATACTTCTTCTGTTGTAGCAGAAACTTCTTCAGTAGAGGCCGTTAACTCCTCGGCTGCGCCTGTTAAATGTTCTGAGTTATTTTGAATATGTGTCATTAAACTACTTAAGTTACTTTTCATCGTATTAAAGGCTATCGCTAGTTGTCCAATTTCATCTTTGGATTGATTGGTAATATCTTGATGATATAATTCACCGTTTGCAATGTTGTTGGCAGCGGCTACAACAGATTTTAAAGGGCTAGTAACTTTGCGATGTACATAAAGCATTAGGAATATGCCAAGTGCTACACCAATAATAATCGCTATAATCGAAATGATTTGTGAATTTTTTACTGCTTCTTTAGATTCTGCTGTAATATTTTCTAGCTGTGTTTTTTGGTAATCGACAACTTTATTTGAGACTTCTAGTAGTCCTCGATTTGCTTGTTGTGCATCACTATTGACTATTTTTAATGCCTCATCTAATTTTCCCTCATCATGTAAAGCTAAAGCACGATCAGCTGCTTTGTTAAAAGCATCGTTATATGTAATAAGCTCTTTGGCATATTCAACCATTTCGGGCGAATCTGCTTTTTTTGCAATTTCGGCAACGTGCTCATCTAACAATCCAGCGTGTTTAATTAAACTATCCTTATTACTTGCTGTATCTTCTATAAACATTGCGCGAATAAAAAGACCTTGCATTGCCATTTCAAATTGAATACTATCTGACAGTTCTACTTGGGAAACGCGGTCTTCTAATGCAGCTTCAACTTTCTTCTCAATATTGGAAAATTGGTTGAACAAAATAAGCAAAGACATAAATAAGATCAAAATAATTGAGAAAAAACCGAAGCTTAATTTTTTGCCAACAGACATAGTAATACGCCCTTTCTAAATTGCTTTAAAATTTTTTATAGTTAAATTAAGACATCGTAGAAGCGAGAAGTCAATAACCGGAGATAGAAACAGTTCAGAATATTCATGCTAAAAATCTTTTTATTTTAGGATAGGGCACATTGCCTGTGAAAATTGAAATGGACACAAATTTTTATCGTTATATAGTACGGATTGCTGTGGATGAACAACAGAAAAAAATAGGGGCTAGGACATAACGATAAAATTTTTATAAAAACGCATGATTTCGGTGCAAGATTGCTATTGAGTATGCACAAGTACTTAGCTATTTTTTCTTTTGTAATTAGGAATAATAGAAGAGCATACTACATGTTGTAGCGCTTTACGGTGTACCTGCGTAAAGCAATCCTCTTGCCGATAGCAACGGCATGGCTGGGGTATAACTAAAAAATAAAGGAACAGAGGAAAGGTGTTCATAAATTTTTGCTATATGGAGAACTTAGCTATTCTTGCTTTTGCAATAACTAGTTGTTGGTAGCGGAGGCGGTGACTCCTGCTCCAGAACGCACACAACGTAAGACGCGGGCATTCTGCTTGTTAGCGAGGGTTGCTTCTTACGTGTGCTGAGCGGAAAGCACCGCCGAAGCGGACAACACGACGCAGCAAAAAGGTGTTAGATTGACTGCCATCAATCTAACACCTTTTCACTTTTGTCTCAGCCTCTTCTTCTATAATGCTATTTTTAAGACTGTTTCTTTAATTGTAAAATAACCGTTTCATCTGGGTCTATAAACAATGTTTTTTGTTCGAAGTAAATAACGAATCCAGGTTTAGCACCATTAGGCTTTTTGACTTGTCGTATTTCTGTATAATCTACCGGAACAGAGGATGAGTCACGAGCTTTTGAGAAATATGCGGCAAGGGTTGCGGCTTCTCGCAATGTCGTATCATCTGGATTAGCATCGTGAATGACTACATGAGAGCCTGGTATATCTTTTGTATGAAGCCAAATATCTGTACGCTTTGCTATTTTAAATGTCAGCATATCATTTTGCTTGTTGTTTTTCCCTACAGAAATTGGTGTTCCTGTAGAAGATAGATAATGTTCGGGTTCAGGTTTAAGCTGTTTTTTCTTTTTCTTGGCGTGACGAAGTTTTAAATAGCCTTGTTCCGCTAATTCTTCACGAATCTCCTCGATATCACCTGGTGATGCTTGTTGCACTTGTTGTGCTAACATTTCGAAATAAGTAATTTCTTCTCTTGTTTTTTCGAGTTGCTCTTGCACCATAATAAGGGCATTTTTAGCCTTCGTATATTTCGTGTAATAACTTTGTGCATTTTCAATCGGAGTTTTGCGCTCGCTTACCGGAATCGTTACTTGTTCAGCAGATTCACTGTAATAGTTTGTGACGGTCACTTCCTTCACACCTTTTTCAAAAGCGTAAATATTGGCCATCAATAGTTCCCCATACAATTGGAACTGATCTAGTTTGGAGGCGCGTTCAAAGTCTTTCGTCAGTTTTTTGATTTTTAATGATAGTTTGTCGATTTCGTTTTGTAACCAACGTTCTAAATCTCCTGCTTGTTGCTTCACACGATCTCGTTCCGCGCGAGCAAAGAATACACGGTCAAGAAGCTCATGGACATTTGGATAGACCGTTTTCTCTCCTTGTAAATGTGTTAAAGCAATTGGGGAGAAGTATGTTTTATTATGTGCGGATACATACATCGGTTCTTTGCCACCATCATTAAAATCTGCCATAAAGTCTTTGAAACATCCAACTTTGTTTGACGCAACTGTTAAACGAAATAGCAACTCCTCTGCATGTAAAGGAGAAAAGCCAATAAATTGCGACACAACTTCTTTAGCGGTTTTTGGCTCTGCGAAAAATGCAGCTACTTGCTCATCAGTGACCGTAAGAGGTTGCCATTTGTTTTGTGCAGGTGGGGCGATATAAGGCTGTCCAGGTAATATTGTTCGGAAACTATTCATCGAAGGTGATAAATGTTTTAAACTGTCGATAATTTTATTTTGTTCTGTATCTATTAATAACAGGTTACTATGGCGACCCATAATTTCTGCATGTAATTCCCGTACAATGGGATCACCGATTTCATTTTTACTTTGGATTTCTACTATAATAATACGATCTAACTCATGCTGTTTAATAGAAGAAATAAAACCACCCTCTAGATGCTTACGTAAAAGCATACAAAACATAGGGGGTTCAGCAGGGTTTTCGATTGTTTGCTCTGTAAGATGTACACGTGCATAGGAAGGGTGGATAGAAAATAATAATTTATGGTTCCCTCCATTTGCACGGATTTGTAAAACAACTTCCTGCGCGTTAGGTTGATGTATTTTCGTAATACGACCTGTTACTAATTTTTGTAGGTCTGTTGTCATTGAATAAGTAAATAAACCATCAAATGCCATTTTAATTCCTCTTTCCAACGATATATTGCATCATTGTATTTTTCGTATTTGCGCTGAAAAGGTCTGCTGAAACGAACTACAATGGTGCAATTCATGATTTTATAAAGTGTTCCCAAAACAGCCATTTCAAGCAAGAATGCTTTTTTAGTATGTTTATCATAGCATTTTTTAGGTGAATATTAAAATATAGCTACAGATGTGGTAGAATTAATTTTTGCTCTAGCGATTTTTTTGTGGAGAGACGTCATAAATGACAGAGCTTATGTTATAATTATCCCAGTATGCAAAGAAAGGTGTGACGAACCTTGGTGCGTAGTATGACTGGTTTTGGCAGAGGTGTCACAACAACAAGAGACTTTCAGTTAACCGTAGAAATACGCTCGGTCAACCATCGTTTTTTAGAAATTCATGCAAAATTTCCGAAAGAATGGCTTGAAGCAGAAGTTTTTGCTAAGAAATTAATTTCACAAGCTTTATCCCGAGGAAAAATTGATGTGATGGTATATGTAAAAGATTTAGAAAATGTCGAGCAATCTATTGAAATTAATTGGTCATTAATTGAAGCGTATCGTAAGGCAAAAGAACAATTAGCAAGTAAAGTACCGCTAGAAGAAAAATGGACGATGCAGGAGCTACTAGCGCTTGAGAAAGCATTAGTGCAAGAAAAGCCGCAACTAACGCCAGAAGATTTATTAGGTGCTGTGGAACATGCGGTAACAGAAGCCATTGGACAGTTGATTCAAATGCGTGAGCGTGAAGGGCAAGAATTGCAAGAGGTTGTTGTACAATATAAAGAACAGCTAATGGAACAAGTGAATCAAATACGTTCATGTTCTTCACTTGCTGTTGAAAAATATCGTACACGTTTAGTAGAACGGATTGCTGAAATTGCAGAAGTAGCGCTTTTAGAAGATCGTTTACTCGCAGAAGTAGCGATATTTGCAGAACGAGTGGACATAACGGAAGAATTGGATCGATTAGATAGTCATTTTAACCAACTGGAAGAAACGTTGCTAGAAACCGTTTCAATCGGGCGTAAATTAGACTTTTTAATGCAGGAAATCCATCGCGAAATCAATACGATAGGTTCTAAAAATCAATCGACAGAAGCAGCCGTTGCAGTAGTTCAGGCAAAAACAATTTTAGAAAAGATGCGTGAGCAAGTTCAAAATATCGAATAACATGCCTGCATCTGTTATAAATTAAGGGAGATATAGAGAATAAATGATAAAAGAACGTGGATTATTAATTGTTCTGTCTGGCCCGTCTGGTGTAGGAAAAGGGACAGTGCGAAAAGAATTATTTTCTCAACCGAATACGAATTATGAGTATTCCATCTCAATGACAACACGAAATCCTCGCGAAGGTGAAGTAGATGGTGTAGACTATTTTTTCAAGACACGTGAAGAGTTTGAAACGTTAATTGACCAAGGTGGCTTATTAGAACACGCTGAATTTGTAGGAAATTACTATGGCACGCCGTTAGCCTATGTAAATGAAACACTTGATGCTGGTCGTGATGTATTTTTGGAGATTGAAGTACAAGGAGCAGCGCAAATTCGTAAAAAAGCACCGGATGCCTTATTTATTTTCTTAGCCCCTCCAAGTTTAACGGAATTAAAAGATCGTTTAGTTGGCCGTGGGACAGAAACAGCGGATGTTATTGCAAAGCGTATTGCAACTGCAAGTGAAGAGCTTGAAATGATGAGCTTATACGATTATGTAGTTGAAAATGATGAAGTGACAAATGCCTGTGATCGTATAAATGCGATTATTAAAGCCGAGCATTGTCGAAGAGAACGTGTTGAAAAAAGATATTTGTCAATGTTGAGAGGAGAATAAACCAATGTTATACCCATCAGTAGATGCCTTAAAGAAAGAAATTGATTCAAAATATTCTTTAGTAAGTTTAGCATCAAAGCGCGCTCGTCAAATGCAAGAAGTAGAAGGTACTGAACGCCTACACAAATATGTTTCCTATAAATATGTAGGAAAAGCACTTGAAGAGGTAGCAGCAGGTGTACTTACGAAAGTATCACAGGATGAGTCCGCTGTGTACGAAGACGAAATCTAACATTGATGGTATAAAGCTTTTGCCAGTTAATGTTAAAATCTGCAGTGATTTTTTGATTATACAAAAATGTCGAGAGCTCCCGAGGAATTGTCCTTTGGGAGCTTATCGTTTGAAAGGACGACATTGTAGATGAATAAAAATATTTTACTTTGTGTTTCAGGTGGTATTGCGGTTTATAAAGCTGTAGCGCTAGTGAGTAAGCTATCACAGGCGGGTGCTCGTGTAAAGGTCATCATGACAGCATCAGCTCGACAGTTTGTCAATCCATTAAGCTTTCAAGTCATGTCAAAAAATGATGTCTACTTCGATACATTTGATGAAAAAGATTCCAATGTCATTGCCCATATAGATTTAGCTGACTGGGCAGATTTAATATTAGTCGCACCTGCAACTGCCAATGTGATTGGCAAACTTGCAAACGGTATTGCAGATGATATGGTGACAACGACATTACTTGCCACTACTGTACCCGTTTGGATTGCACCTGCGATGAATGTCCATATGTATGATCATCCAGCGGTAAAGCGCAATTTGGCACAACTAGCAACAGATGGTTATCAATTTATCGAACCGTCAGAAGGCTTTTTAGCATGTGGCTATGTTGGGAAAGGTCGTTTAGAAGAGCCAGAGAAAATTACGGCACTTGTGCAACAGTATTTTTTCGCTCCAAAGCCATTAGTAGGACGAACGGTGCTTGTGACAGCAGGAGCAAGTTATATCCCTATGGATAATCAGCATGTGATTAGCACAAAGGCCAATGGTAAGATTGGACAAGCGTTAGCGAGAGAAGCGCAAGCACTAGGGGCACATGTCATTCTGTTAGGTGAAGAAGCAACAAATGTGTATGACCTTATAACGCAAGTAGAGAACGTTAAAAAGCAAAACGCACAGCTTTTATTTATCCACGCAGCCAACATACCAACAATTGAAAGTGCCCCTATTCTATCCATTGAAGGTACAGAGGCAGTGACATTTGGACAAAAAGTACTAGGGAATCCGATGTTACAAGTAATAGCCGATGAATGGATTGATGATAGTCAAACAGCAACAATAAACGGACAAATTGTCAATATTTCAGATACGACACAATTTGCAAAGGTTTTATGGCAGCATATATTACAAGGTGAGTTGCAATGAGCGTTTTATATGCAGAAATCATAGTGGATGTTTCAACATACCATGTAGATCGCTCTTTTGACTATGCGGTTCCTGCAGAATGGGTAGCTGTTATAGAGAAAGGCTGTCGTGTAAAAGTACCATTTGGACCGAGAAATGTACTAGGATTTGTTGTAGGTTTAAAACATGAAACAGAAGTTCCGACAAATAAACTAAAGCCGATTGCTCAAATTTTAGATATAGAGCCTGTTTTTACTGAAGAAATGTTGTTGATGGCAAAGTGGCTTAAAAATGAAACAATTTGCTATGAAATTGATGCATTGCAAGTAATGCTACCATCCGCATTAAGAGCTAAGTATGAAAAAATCGTCAAATTACTCAATCATCAAACGATTTTGCCAATGGCAGTTCAACAAATTTTCGGGAAGCGACAACAGGCAAACTTTAAGGAATTTGAACGGGCTGGATTATTGCCGCTCTTAAAAACGTTAATTACCGATAAAATTGTAAAAATAGAAAATGTTGTAAAGCAACAAGGCAATGTAAAAGCAGTTCGTATGGTAAAGATTTCTGAAGACGAACAAGCATTAAGCAAAGCTTTGCAAGAGGCATCAAGAGCTGTGAAGCAACGTTCTTTAATTGAGTGGATGGCTTCGCATTTAGGTGAAGTTTTTACACCACAGCAAATTTATGAAGCAACTGCTGTCTCTGCTGCTGTATTGCAAGGGGTTATTGAAAAAGGCGCAGCAAGTTTTATACAGGAAGAAGTGTATCGCGATCCTTTTACAAAGGATGTTGCACGTACACAGTCCTTACAATTAACGGACGAACAAGCAGTTGCATTAAAGGCAATTACGCATGCTATTGATACACAATCTGCTTCCACCTTTTTATTGCAAGGTGTTACAGGTAGTGGCAAAACGGAAGTTTACTTGCAAGCAATCCAAAAGGTTTTAAATGAAGGCAAGGAAGCCATTATGCTAGTGCCTGAAATTTCGTTAACGCCCCAAATGACGGAGCGTTTTCGTAGTCGTTTTGGTGAGATGGTTGCCGTAATGCATAGTGGGTTATCTGTTGGAGAGAAGTATGATGAGTGGCGCAAAATTCAACAAGGGAAAGTAAGCGTCGTCGTAGGTGCTCGTTCAGCCATTTTCGCCCCCTTTACTAATTTAGGGTTAATTATCTTAGATGAAGAACATGAATCGACTTACAAGCAGGAAGATTCACCCCGTTACCATGCGAGAGATGTAGCCATTTGGCGAAGCCAATACTTCCGTTGTCCTGTTATTTTAGGTAGTGCGACACCCGCTCTTGAGTCATATGCTCGTGCGAAAAAAGGGGTCTATACATTATTAACGTTAAAACAGCGTGCGCTGCATCAAGCAATGCCAACTGTATATGTCGCAGATATGCGAGAGGAACTCCAAAAAGGAAATCGCTCAATGTTTTCTGAACTACTGATTGAAGGGATACGGACGCGACTTGAACGACGAGAACAGATGGTGTTGTTTTTAAATCGAAGAGGTTATTCGTCCTTTGTGCTATGTCGTGATTGTGGAACGGTTGTACAATGTCCGAACTGTGATATTTCATTAACCTATCATCGTACAACTGAAAAACTTAAATGTCATTACTGTGGTTATGAAGAACAGGTGCCACAAATTTGCCCGCAATGTCAAAGTGAGCATATTCGATATTTTGGTACAGGGACACAAAAGGTAGAAGAAGAAATCTATAAATTATTTCCAGAAGCAAGAGTACTACGAATGGATGTTGATACAACAAAGCACAAGGGGGCACATGAAGAGATTTTGCAAGCATTTGGTGAGGGGCAAGCTGATATTTTACTCGGTACGCAAATGATTGCAAAGGGACTTGATTTTCCTAATATTACACTTGTTGGTGTGCTTAGTGCCGATACATCCTTACATTTACCAGACTACCGTGCGGCGGAGCGAACTTTCCAATTACTTACACAGGTAAGTGGTAGAGCAGGCCGTCATGATAAAGCGGGCGAAGTCGTAATCCAAACCTATACGCCTGAGCATTATGCAATTGAATTAGCTAAAGTACAAGATTACGAGCCATTTTATGAACGAGAAATGTTTTTACGCCGTCGTTCTGGCTACCCACCTTATTATTTCGTAGCACTTATACAAGTATCCCATGAAGATGTCATGATGGCAGCAGAGTATGCGGGGCGCGCAGCAGATTGGCTTCGAGGGAATTTATCCAATCAAGTGTCCATTATTGGCCCAACGGTGGCGAGTATTAGCCGTCTCCAAAATAGATATCGCTATCAATGTTTGATAAAATATAAAATTGAACCAAATCTGATACCTGTCTTGCAACGTTTACTTGCGATGTATCGAGCAGATTGGATTAAACAGGGGATATTAATGACGGTTGATTTAGACCCGTCTACAATATAAAGAGGTGCAATAGCTGCTTTTTTAGCAAGCTTGAATACATCATAATTGATTCAAATGGCGATTTGCCTAATATTGAAATTAAGGCAAGAGAGCGCCTTATATAATAGAAATGAGGAACGAGAAATGGCGATTAAAAAAGTGATCGAACATCCAGCAAAAGTATTATCTACACCATGTGCTGAAGTAACAGAAATTAACGAAGAGATTATTGCATTACTTGATGATTTATATGACACGATGGTGGAATATGATGGTGTGGGGATTGCCGCACCACAAATTAATGTTGGACTACGCGTGGCAATTGTCGAACTAGGTGAAGAAAGAGATATTTTAGAAATGATTAACCCTACTGTTATTAAAACAGACGGAGCAGAAGTGGATATCGAAGGATGCTTAAGCTTCCCTGGATTATATGGAGAAGTTGAACGTCCTGATTATGTAAAAATTGAAGCTTGTGACCGAGAGGGGCGTGTCTATGAGCTTGAAGCTGGCGGCTTTGAAGCGCGAGCGATTTTACATGAAATCGACCACTTAGATGGCATTTTATTTGATTCCAAAATTAAACGCATTGTGACAGAAGAAGAGCTAGAAGAAATGTACGCAGAAGAGGAGGAATAATATGACGTCAATTATTTTTATGGGGACACCTGATTTCTCAGCGCCAATTTTGCGTATGCTACACAATGAGGGGTATGATATCAAGGCTGTTGTGACGCAACCAGATCGACCAGTTGGACGTAAGCGAGTGCTAACACCGCCACCTGTTAAAGCAGCGGCATTGGAATTAGGACTGCCTGTTATTCAACCAGAAAAGCTGCGTGGCTCTGAGGAATTACAGCAAATACTAGATTTACAACCAGATATCGTTATTACAGCAGCTTTTGGACAAATTTTACCGAAAGAATTGCTTGATGCACCGCCACTTGGCTGCATTAATGTGCATGCCTCCCTTTTACCGAAATATCGTGGAGGAGCGCCAATTCACCAAGCCATTATGGATGGTGAAAAAGAAACAGGCGTAACGATTATGTATATGGCGGAGAAGTTAGATGCAGGCGACATCATATCTCAAAAGGCAATCGCTATTGAAGAAGATGACCATACAGGTGGTCTATTTAATAAATTAAGTGTTGTAGGGTGTGAGCTATTAAAAGAAACACTTCCTTCTATTATTAATAGAACAAATAGCCGGATAGTACAAGATGAAACACAAGTGACATTTGCCAGCAATATATCGCGTGAACAGGAGCGGATTGATTGGACAAAGGATGCCACGACTCTCTACAATCAAGTGCGAGGATTACACCCTTGGCCAGTAGCCTATACAACATTTGAAGAAGGCAACTTTAAAATTTGGTGGGCACAAGTTGGACAAGCGAAACATAACGTGACACCTGGTACAGTGGTAGCAATTGCAAAGGATCATTTTGAAGTTGCGGCTGGCAATGGGACAGCACTGGCATTATACGATATTCAACCAGCAGGAAAAAAACGAATGACGGCAGAGGATTATTTGCGAGGCACAGGTTCGAAATTACAGATCGGGGACCAATTTAAATGAGTAAAAAAAGCGTAGTAATTTGGGATGGCAATGTACGAGATGCCGCACTTTCTATCCTATTAGCAGTTGATAAAAACCAAGCGTATAGTAATTTACTTTTACACGAAACGATTAAACGCCATAAAATAGAAGCAAAGGATCGTGCACTTTTAACAGAAATTACGTATGGGACGCTTCAATATAAAATGACTCTTGACTACTATTTAGAGCCATTTATTCGTGGTAAACTAGATCATTGGGTGCGTTGGCTACTGCGTTTGTCGCTATATCAAATGCACTTTTTAACACGTATACCACCGCATGCAGCCGTAAACGAAGCGGTAGAAATTGCAAAACGTCGTGGGCACCAGGGGATTGCTTCGACAGTCAATGGTATTTTGCGTTCTATCTTGCGTCAAGGCGTAAGAGCGATAGAGGATATAACAGACCCTATCGAACGTCTTGCTATTGCAACGAGTCATCCACAATGGTTAGTTGAACGCTTTGTTCATAATTATGGTCTGGAAGTAGCGACAGCAATGCTTCACGAAAATAATGTTCCACCGGTGCAAACGGTGCGCGTCAATAGAACCGTGGCGACTCCAGAACAAGCGATTGCCAGTTTACAAGCGGAAGGCTTAACAGTACAGCAAAGTGACCTAATGCCAGAATGTCTTCATGTCACAAATGGGCAACCTGCTCGTACAAAGGCATTTCAAGATGGTGTGATTACCATTCAAGATGAAAGCTCCATGATTCCTGCAAATGTGTTGAATCCTTCTCCTGGTATGCGCGTCTTAGATATGTGTGCAGCACCAGGTGGTAAAACAACGCATCTAGCGGAGAAAATGGGCAATAAAGGTTCTATTTTGGCAACGGATTTACATCCACATAAATTAGATTTAATCGACCATAATACAGAACGTCTAGGACTTGATATTGTAGAAACGGCTCCGATTGATGGACGCAAGGCTCCAGACTTTTTACAATTGGAATCATTCGATGCGGTGTTAGTCGATGCACCTTGTAGTGGCTTAGGGGTTATGCGTCGTAAGCCAGATATTAAATATACGAAGCGTGAAGAGGATTTAGAAAATCTTCAAAAAATTCAACTGGCGCTCCTCGATGCGGCAACGAAAGTATTAAAACAAGATGGCAAGCTTGTCTATAGTACATGTACAGTCGATAAACAAGAAAACGAAGGCACTGTTGAGGCCTTTTTAACAGAGCATCCAGAAATGGAAGCTATACAACTAGAATCTTTACCAACAAAATTAGCGGAAAAGCAAGCAAATGGCATGCTTCAAGTCTTTCCACAAGACTTCGGCAGCGATGGTTTCTTCGTCGCGGCCTTTCGTAAAAAAGGAGAATCCAACTAATGGTGGATCAAGAGCAATTTAATGAACGTATTAACGATTTAGTCGAGGAAGCGGAAGATAAGCCTGTTCGACGAGCGAAAAAAGAAAAACCAAATTTAAAAGAATCCATTTATTCATTACAACCGTACCAATTAGAAGAATGGCTAATAGAAAATGGGGAAAAAGCATTCCGCGCGGCACAAATTTTTGATTGGCTATACAATAAACGAGTAAAAACATTTGAGGAAATGTCTAATCTATCTAAAGCATTACGTGACAAGTTAGACGCAAGCTTTGCTTTAACAACGTTGTCAACGATTATTAAACAAGAATCAAAAGATGGTACGATTAAATTTTTATTCCAATTACAAGATGGCTATTCCATTGAAACAGTTTTAATGCGCCATGAATATGGCAACTCCGTTTGTGTCACAACGCAAGTGGGCTGTCGAATTGGTTGTACGTTCTGTGCATCAACGTTAGGTGGACTAAAACGTCATTTATTAGCGGGGGAAATTGTGGAGCAAGTTGTCAAAGTACAGCAAGCTTTAGATGAAGTAAACGAACGTGTATCTCATATCGTTATTATGGGCATAGGCGAACCTTTCGATAACTATGATGCCATGATGAACTTCCTAAAAGTAATCAATCATGAAAAGGGCTTAAACATTGGGGCCCGTCATATTACCGTTTCAACATCAGGTATTGTACCAAAAATTTATCAATTTGCTGATGAACAGCTGCAAATTAACTTTGCTGTTTCCTTGCACGCACCGAACCAAGAGGCTCGTCAAAAATTAATGCCTATTGCACGTGCCTACAAATTAGAGGAACTGATGGAAGCCGTTCGTTACTATACGAAAAAAACGGGACGTCGTGTTAGTTTTGAGTATGGTTTAATGTCTGGTGAAAATGATTCCGTTGAAGTGGCTGAAGAATTATCGGCTCTTATAAAAGGTATAAAATGCCATGTTAACTTAATTCCTGTAAACTACGTACCAGAACGTGATTATATTCGCACATCTCGCAGTAAAATTTTTGCTTTTGAAAAAACATTAAAGAAAAATGGTATCAATGTAACAATCCGTAGAGAGCAAGGTTCTGATATTGATGCGGCTTGCGGACAATTACGTGCGAAAGAGAGATCTGAAGAAACGAGGTGACCAGTGATGAAATACACAGTCGAAAGTGATATTGGTTTAAAACGAGCAATTAATGAAGACCGCGCTGCCTTTTTTAAACGTCCAGATGGGCTCGCACTCGCACTTGTGGCGGATGGCATGGGTGGTCATAATGCTGGCGATGTAGCGAGTGATATGGCAATGAAACAAATGGAAACTGTGTTTTTACAAGCAGAGGCACATCATTTTGCAACTATGACATCAAAAAAAGAATGGTTACGACAAGCAGTTAAGCTTTTAAATACAAATATATTCAACTATTCTTTATCACACGAAGACTGTAAAGGAATGGGGACGACGTTTATCGCCGTGTTAATTGAAGGGAATTATTGCTTCATTGCACATGTTGGGGATAGTCGCGTGTATTATTTCTTTGATGATGGCGCACAACAAATAACAAGAGATCACTCCTATGTTAATGTTCTGCTTGAAAATGGTGAAATTAGCGAAGAGGAAGCATTGACGCATCCAAAGAAAAATTTCATTTTAAAAGCTGTTGGAACAGAGGAAACTATTGAACCAGACTTTTATGAAGTAGAGCTAGCGCCAAAATCGTATTTACTCATTTGTTCTGACGGTTTAAGTAATAAACTATCAGTGTATGAAATGGCATCTATCATTACCTATCCAGATGTAATTGAAGAAAAAGGGCGAAAGCTTGTGGAACTAGCAAATGCAAGCGGGGGGGAAGACAATATCTCCCTCGTGTTACTCACAAGGCAAGATGAGGAGGTGTAAGTATGCTTGTAGGAAAACGAATTAGTGACCGCTATAAAATTATAGAACTCATTGGTGGCGGAGGCATGTCCAATGTATACTTGGCGCATGATATGATATTAAATAGGGACGTAGCGATAAAAATATTACGCTATGATTTTACCAATGAGGATGAATTACATCGACGTTTTCAACGTGAGGCACTTTCAGTTACAAGCCTTACACATCCGAATATTGTTAGTATTTATGATGTAGGTGATGATGGAGACTTACATTATATTGTCATGGAATATGTTCAAGGAAAGACGTTAAAGCAGTACATACAGGAATTTGCACCGATTTCTCCTGCTCGAAGTGTGCATATTATGAAGCAATTAACGTCAGCGATTGCCAATGCTCATGAAAATCATATTATTCACCGTGACATTAAACCGCAAAATATTTTAATGGATGCGGAAGGAAATGTGAAAATAACGGATTTTGGAATAGCTATGACGCTAAGTGCCACATCTTTCACCCAAACAAACTCTGTGTTGGGCACTGTCCATTATTTATCACCAGAGCAAGCACGTGGTGGAACGGCAACAAATAAATCAGATATTTATGCGCTTGGAATTGTCTTGTATGAATTACTTACTGGCGAATTGCCGTTTTCTGGTGAGTCCGCTGTTTCAATTGCCCTTAAACATTTGCAATCAGAGACACCATCTGTTCGAGCATTTGATGGTACCATTCCACAAAGTCTTGAAAATGTCGTGTTAAAGGCAACTGCAAAAGATGCATCTCATCGCTATGCTACGGTAGAAGAAATGCAAGAGGACTTGGAAACAGTATTATCATCAGCTCGTATCAATGAACCAAAATTTACAATTCCTATTGATAATGATGCGACAAGAGCCATCCCAATCATTAAAGAACAGTTTATCCGAAAAGATGAAGATTTGACTAAAACAAGAGCAATGGAACCTATCGCACAAAAGAAGGTAGAGGCGAAAAAACCTGTTGAAAAAGTAGAGCCGGTCAAACAAAAGAAAAAGTGGCCAAAGTATGTGGCAGGGTTATTCATCGTCGTGATTGCAATGTTCCTTTTCTTTTTATTTGCAACAGATTTATTTAGTCCGAAAAAAATTGCCGTACCTGATGTGACCAATTTAACGGTCGAAGATGCGACAAAGAAATTACAAGAAGCTGGCTTTGTTGTTGCTGAACAACAAGAAGAGCGAAATTCTGAAGATGTTGAGAAGGGCAAAGTCATTGAAACTGATCCGGAAAAAGATGCAAAGCGTGTTAAAGGAACAGAAATAGAATTAATAGTTAGTCTTGGTGTCGAAACGGTTAAAATTGATGACTATACTGGACAACAAATTAGTCAAGTTGAGGCTTTGTTAAAGGATAAACTAATCATCCAAAAAAATTATGTGCATTCCAAACTGCCTGAAGGGCAAATTATTGAGCAAGATCCGCAAGAAGGAGCGGAAATAATCGCTAAAGATGCAACGATTACATTTACAATTAGCCAAGGTGTAAAAATGATTACAGTTGATAGTGTAGCGAATTATACGAAAGCTCAAATGGATGATTACGTAAAAAGAGTAGGGCTGAAATGGCGCACTGTTCGCGAAGAGTATAGTGATACCGTTGCAGCAGGTAGTGTTATTTCGCAAACGCCAAAACCAGGTACCAGCTTAATGGAAGGCGATACAATTGCAGTTGTTTTAAGTAAAGGACCTGCAGAAAAACCAGTGAAAACACTTATTAAAAATGTTTTAATTCCATATGAACCGACAGAAGAAGGCGCTGAACAAGTAATACGCATTGAAATTCAAGATAAAAATCATACCATGGTGAAAGCTTTTGATGAATTCACCATTACTAGTGACCAACAATACAAAATACAACTTGTCATTGTAGAAGGCGAAGAAGCGGCTTATAAAATTATCCGTGATTCAGAAATTATTGAGTCGGATAGCTTTAATTATGATGATGTTAAATAAGGGGGAATTGGATGGCGCAAGGCCAAATCCGTAAAGCGTTAAGTGGTTATTATTATGTTTACGATGGGAAGGAACTTATACAGTGCCGAGGACGTGGCGTCTTTCGCAATCGGGGAGAATCGCCACTCGTCGGTGATCTTGTAGAGTATACACTTGAAACGGAAGGCTCGGATGGTACGATTCAAAAAATTATGGATCGTCAAAATGAACTAGTTCGTCCGCCCATCGCCAATATCGATCAAGGCATTTTAGTATTTTCAGTAAAAGAGCCGAACTTTAATACGATTTTATTGGATCGCTTTCTAGTTGTTTTAGAGTCATTTCATGTACACCCCATTATCTGTCTGACAAAGATGGACTTATTACAAGAAGATGAGCGTGAGGAATTACAGGGCTATATCGCAGATTATGAAAACATAGGGTATACGGTGCTTCAAACTTATAAAGATGAAGAAGAATTAGTAGAACGTCTTCAGCCGATTTTAAAAGGAAAGACATCGGTGCTTGCGGGACAATCTGGTGTTGGGAAATCAACGCTTCTCAATACGCTAATACCTGATTTAAATTTAAAAACAGGCATTATTTCACAGAGCTTAGGACGAGGAAAGCATACGACCCGCCATGTTGAGCTGATAGAAGTATGTGATGGTTTATTGGCGGATACGCCTGGGTTTAGTTCGTTTGATTTTGATGAAATTGAAAAAGAAGAGCTAGGGGCATGTTTCCCAGAGATAACGCGAATTGCTGAGAACTGTAAATTCAGAGGCTGTTTGCATTTAAAAGAACCAAAATGTGCGGTTAAAGTTGCAGTCGAAGCTGGCGAAATACGCGAGTACCGTTACAAACATTATGAACAATTTATGCAAGAAATTATGGATCGAAAGCCGAGGTATTAATTATGATACAAATAGCACCATCAATTTTAGCAGCAAACTTTGCTAAACTAGGAGAAGAAGTAAAAGATGTAGAACGAGCAGGTGCAAAGCTTATTCATATCGACGTAATGGACGGTCATTTTGTACCGAATATTTCATTTGGATCCATTGTGTTGGATGCGATTCGTCCTTTAACTGATTTACCATTAGATGTTCATTTAATGATTGAAAATCCCGATCAATATATTGAACAATTTGCCAAAGCAGGAGCGGATTATATTACGGTACATGTAGAAGCTTGTCGCCATTTACATCGTACGATTCAATTAATTCGTTCTTACGGTGTTAAGCCAGGTGTTGTTTTAAATCCACATACACCGATTGAAACGATTCAGCACATATTAGAAGATATTGATATGGTGTTATTCATGACAGTGAATCCTGGATTTGGTGGTCAAAAATTCATTCATTCTGTTGTACCTAAAATTGAAGCATTATCCACAATTATTAAAGAGCGTAATTTAGACATTGCGATTGAAATTGATGGTGGTATTAATGCAGAAACAATTGTTCCATGTGCCAAAGCAGGTGCAACTATTTTTGTAGCAGGTTCAGCGATTTATAGTAAAGAGGATCGTACAGCGGCACTTCAAGAGATTTTAGCTGCTGGTGAGGCAGCGATTAAAGGATGACTACTGTTGTCGTTTGTGCAGGCGGTCCGAAAGAGGAGCTTTGTTCCTTAGAATCGTATAGTAAACAACATGATGTCCTATTTATTGGTGCGGACCGAGGTGCACTGTATTTAATTGAGCAAGGTATTACACCGCATGCCATTGTTGGCGACTTTGACTCGTTATCACAAGAGGAATATCAATATGTTATGAAACATGCGCAGGATGCCCAACGCTTCCGTGAAGAAAAAAATGAAACCGATACGGATTTAGCGCTGTTAAAAGCGTTAACCTACGCTCCTAGCGAAATTGTGTTAACAGGGGTTACAGGTGGGCGTTTAGATCATTATGAGGCGGCTGTGCGTTCCATTTATCGATTACAGCTTGAACATCCTGATCTTGTGTTGAAAATTATCAACCATGCCAACACGATACAGTTTTTGGTGCCAGGCACCCACACAATTCAAGCGGATGAGCGTTATCGCTATTTGTCTTTTTTTGCCCATGAGCAAGCAATACAGGGCGTTACTTTAAGGCATGTAAAATATGAAACAACGAACGAAGAAATTTCGTTAGGTTCAACTCGATTTACAAGTAATGAAATAATAGGCACTTCAGGGTCTATATCCTTCACGCAAGGCATATGTTTAATGATAAGAAGCATAGATTAGCGTAAGGGGGAGAGAGTCCTGAAAGTATATACGTTCCAACTGCCGAAATTTGTTAGTAGCATTACGCGTACGTGTATTAATCTATTTAAAAAAGATAAGAAAGAAGCTAAAAAATCCGACTGATGCCAGTCGGATTTTTCCTGTTTAATAGCTATATAAAGGCGGTTGGTAGTGTGCCTTGAAAAATGAAAGAAAAAAATCGATTTACGCTTTATGCGAAATCGATTTTTTAGAAGCGGCTATTAAACGCGCTCGATTTTACCTGATTTTAAAGCACGAGCAGAAACCCATACACGTTTTGGTTTACCGTTAACTAGGATACGAACTTTTTGAAGGTTAGCGCCCCAAGTACGTTTGTTAGCGTTCATAGCGTGGGAACGGTTGTTACCAGTACGAGCTTTACGTCCAGTGATTACACATTGTTTTGGCATGTTGTATTCCCTCCTTACAGTTGATGCTGAAAGATTATTATTTCAGTTCGGTATTTCACATACCATAATAATTTAACATACCAAGTCGTTCAGTGCAACAGTTTTCACATAACCTTTCAAGAAAAAAACCTTTACAGGCAAAAACAGCTATAAAAAAAACACTGAACAATGGTTACTCGATTCATTGCGCAGTGGATTTTTTAATAGATTATTTTCCGCGATAGCCAAGTTTTGTAGACACGCGTTTCCCTGTTTCTACAAGACGTTGTATAAGAAAGTTGATATGTTCATCGCTGACGTTAAAGCTAACAAAACCAATACTGACGGCACCGATAATTTCACCAAAGCCATTAAAAACGGCTACAGCGACTGAGGAAGTACCGGCTGTTCGCTCCCCGTGGCTAATGGCAAAGCCTTGTAATCGAATTTGTTCTAATTGCGCTTCTAATTCAGCCATTTCTTCCATAGGAACGAGTTGCTGCATAATTTCTTTTGCTTCTACGGGCGGTAAAGAGGCTAACAACGCTTTATTGGCTGCCCCAATATGCATTGGAATGCGAATACCTAGTTGATCATAAATACGAATCGGGTTTGCAGCACTATCAATACGTTCGATAATAATCGTATCTAACCCCGCAGGTTTGCTTAAATAAACACTTTCCTCAACTTCTCTAGCGAGTCTTTCTAATTCCGGCCTAATTTTGCTAATATAGTCCATCGTATCATACACTTGCAAACCTAACTCCATCCATATGGTGCCGAGACGATAATGCTTCGTTTGTGTGTCTTGTTCAATCATTCCTTGCGCAATCATCGCTTTTAAAATTCTATGTAATGTACTCAATGGTAAATCGCATTTGGTGGAAAGCTCTGAAATAGACAAACTGCCTTCGGATGCTTCTGAAGCTAACACTTTCGCAATTGTCATTGCACGTTCTAATAATTGCATAATGGTCCCACCTCCTCTAATCTTATTTTATTTTTATTCTTCCTGTTCGTCTAGTTCCTTCATTGTTGTCCATAGTTAGTTTTCTCTTTGGAAAAGATAATATTAAAATTTTTCTAAATATATTGACAGTATATCATAAAACACCTATATTTTTTATATAAACTTTCCTCTTAACGGAAACGCTTTCCACTAAACGGAAAAGGGGTGAAGGTATGCATTATTGTTCATCCATGTATGCACCTTTAAAACATGTAATCATTAAACATCCAAAAGACGCTTTTAAAAGCCAAGAGCATCTTGCGAATGAATGGAAAACTTTCAACTATTTATCAGAACCTAATTATCAGGAGGCTCTTATAGAATATGCTGAGTTTATAGCCGTTCTAGAGAAGTATGTTGAACAAATTGATTATTTACCGGCGTCAAATAAAGTAGGATTAGATTCGCTCTATGCACATGATCCTGTGAAATTCACACCACAGGGCGCAATTATTTTGAAATCTGGTAAAAAGTTAAGACAACATGAGGCAGTTGTTTATAAGGAATTTTTGCAAGACAAAGGGATTGCGATAATTGGAGAATTGTCGGGTGATGCTGTTTCAGATGGTGGGGATCTGGTTTGGCTTGATGACCGTACGCTTGCAGTAGGTCGAGGATACCGCACGAACGATGAAGCGATTCGTCAAATTAAGGAAATGACAGCTACTATGGTCGATGAATTTATCGTTGTGCAACTTCCTCATGATTTAGGTGAAGCAGAGTGCTTACATCTAATGTCGTTTATTAGTATGGTAGACAAGGATTTGGCTGTTGTACATTCGCGTTTAATGCCAGTATTTTTCCGTCAGCTTCTAATCGAAAGAGGAATTCAATTAGTGGAAGTACCAAAAGCTGAGTATGATAATTTGGGCTGTAACGTGTTAGCGTTAGCGCCGAGAGTATGTGTTATTCCTGAAGGTAATCCTTCTACTAAACAGCAGTTATTAGATGCGGGTGCAACAGTATATGAATATAAAGGTAACGAAATTACGGTAAAAGGCACAGGTGGACCTACATGTCTAACTTGCCCAGTAGTCAGAGGATAAAAAGGGGACGGATGATATGTTTAAAAATGTGATTGTAAAAACACCAGGCAATAGTTTTGTTAACGGGTTAACAACAAGTGATCTAGGAAAACCTATTTTAGAAAAATTATTTGAACAGCACGAACGCTATGTAGAAGCATTAAAAAAATGTGGTGTAGAGGTTACTCAACTTGATGCAGATGAAGCTTTTCCAGATGCAACTTTTGTAGAAGATACAGCGGTACTAACTTCTGAATTTGCGATTATCACAAATCCAGGAGCAGAAGCACGCAATCGGGAAATTGAAGCAATCGAACCAGCAGTTAAAAATTTCTATGACAAGCTATATTATATTGAAGGACCTGGAACACTTGATGGCGGTGATGTTTTGCAAGCTGAAAAGAAATTTTATGTAGGGATTTCAGCTCGTACAAATGAAGAAGGCGCACGACAATTTAAAGAAATCGTTGAAAAGGAAGGCTATGAAGCAACGATTATTCCATTACAAGATTTCTTCCATTTAAAAACGGGCATCGCATATGTTGGGCAAAATCGTATGGTTGTAGCTGGAGAGTTTATCGATCATCCAGCATTTGAATCTTATGAGAAAATTGTTATTCCACAACAAGATGAATACTCTGCAAACTGCATTCAAGTAAACGATGCTATCATTATTCCAGCAGGTTATCCTGATACCAATCGCAAACTAAATGACTTAGGCTATCAAACGATTGAACTTGAAATGTCTGAATTTAGAAAGCATGATGGCGGATTAAGCTGTTTGTCACTACGATTTTAAGTCAATAAAAAACATGCCCAATCAATTTGTAGGGGAAAAATTGATTGGGTGTTTTAGTACTTTAAATATCTGAAAATTGAATAATTTGATAAAATACGGAAATGGGGAAACACGTTGAGCAAAGGGGAGCAACAGCATAATAATGTATTGAAGCGTTCTATGAAGAGTCGACATTTATTGATGTTATCACTTGGTGGTGTGATTGGCACAGGTTTATTTTTAAATGTAGGTTATACAATTAATCAAGCTGGCCCTGGTGGAGCACTAATTGGTTATTTATTTGGTGGTTTAATTTTATATATGGTGATGAACTGTCTTGGTGAATTGGCAGTGTATATGCCTGTCACAGGTTCTTTCCAAACATATGCAACACGATTTATCAGTCCGTCAGCAGGCTTTTCGTTAGGTTGGATGTACTTTGTTGGATCTGCTGCCACCGCGGGGGTGGAGTTTACAGCAGCGGGCATATTAATGCAACATTGGTTCCCAAATGTGCCGATTTGGATATGGTGTGCGGTCTTTATGGTGCTTCTGTTTACATTAAATGCTTTAACAACGAAAGGTTTTGCAGAAGCGGAGTTCTGGTTTGCAAGTATTAAGGTAGTGGCTGTAATTGCCTTTATAATAATTGGTGTAGCTGCTATTTTTGGCTTAATTCCTTTGGCAGATTGGCCGACACCTCATTTAATGAATTTAGCACCGACAGGATTATTCCCAGCAGGTATTACAATTATTTTTGTCACGATGATGAATGTTATTTTCTCGTATCAAGGTTCCGAGCTTGTAGGAATTGCTGCTGGTGAAACAGAAAATCCAGAAAAAAACATTCCAAGAGCAATACGGACAATCTTGTTTAGAATTATCGTATTTTATATTGCTTCTATAATAGTACTGTCTGCCATTTTCCCATCATCTGAACTTGGGCTACTTGAAAGTCCTTTTGTTACATTGATGAAAATAGCGGGTGTTCCATATGCGGCGGGCATTATGAATTTCGTTATTTTAACAGCAATATTGTCTGTAGGGAACTCATGCTTATATGCGTCCACACGATTACTATGGTCGATGTCAAAAGAAGGCATGGCTCCAAAGTACTTTGGTCGATTAACAAAAAATAAAGTGCCATTAAATGCGCTTATTTTTACGATGCTATTTTCGCTGCTATCGTTATTAACAAGTGTGATGGAAGCTGACGCAGTTTTTGTGTTGCTTATGTCTATAGCCGGAATTTCGGTGACTATTTCTTGGATGGGTATTGCAATGTCTCAATTAATGTTCCGATACCGTTATGTAAAAGGGGGAGGCAATGTGGCAGATTTGAAATTTAAAACACCATTGTACCCGTTAATTCCAATATTTTGTATTGTTTTTTGTGTCATTATATTAGTGTTTTTAGCGTTTGATCCGACTCAAAGAATAGGGTTGTTATACGGCATAGGGTTCTTTGTAGCGTGTATGCTATTTTATAAAGTGAAATTGAGTAAAGTGAGCCCCATCACTTCTGACAAAGAAGAGTCACTGAATGCTTAATGGATGTTTCATTTTTAGTGGATAAAGGAGATTTTAAATATGAATAATTATTTATGGAATACACCAGACAAACTGCGGGCATTATTATGTGAAATTGTAAGCTGGGAAAGCAGAACATTAACAGCAGGTGAAAATGAATTCGCCTTTAAATTAAGAGAGATGTTACAAACGCTTTCTTATTTTCAAGATAATCCTAACTTTATAGAACTGCATGATGCGGGACTTGGTCGCCATGCGGTTACAGCATTGTACAAGCATCCAACGGCTACTGAAACAGTAGTCTTAATTAGTCATTTCGATACGGTTCATACGGAGGAATATGGAGAGCTTGAGCCATTTGCTTGTCGACCAGAAGAGTTGACGAGTATGCTGATGGAACCTAAATATAAAAAAGATTTGCCAGAGGCGGCTAGAATTGATTTAGAGTCGGGAAATTATTTATTTGGTCGTGGCACAATGGATATGAAAATGGGGCTCGCTTTGCACATGCAATTAATTGAAAAAGCGAGTATTGAACAATGGCCAATCAATCTAATTTTAACAGCAGTTCCGGATGAGGAAGTCAATTCTGCTGGTATGCGTGCAGCCGTAGTCGAGTTAGTAAGGTTACGTGAACAATACGATTTAACTTATAAGTTATATTTAAATAGTGAACCTTCGTTTTCACAAGGACCTTCTGATATTAATGAATATATATATTCAGGTACAATCGGTAAGATTATGCCGGCTGCTTTATTTTATGGAAAAGAGACGCATGTAGGTGAGCCATTAAAAGGCATGACAGCCAATTATATTGCATCCTTTATGACGCAGCATATGGAGTGGAATCCAGTTTTCCGCGAAACAGATCTCGGTGAAAGTACACCATTGCCAGTATCCTTACAATTAAAGGATTTAAAAATGGAGTATTCTACACAGACGCCATATCGCGCAGCCGCACTTTATAATGTATTTTTGTTAAAGCGGACGGCAACAGAGGTCATGGAAATTTTTGAACAAGTTGCATTGGAGGCAATGGCTGCTTGTAATATGCAATATAAGCAAATTTGTGAACGCGAACAAGTACAAGGTGTTGGGAAAGTAAATGTACTTCGCTATGAGGCAGTTTTAGAACATGCTATTCAAAAACTTGGCGCAGATGAAGTAAAGCATATTAAAAACCAAGTGCTAGCAAATACAGCATGGGATGATCGGGAGAAGTCGATTCGTATTGTAGATCAATTGATGATTCGATGTCAGGAGCTAACACCAGCAACGGTGCTGTTGTACGCACCTCCGTATTACCCAGCTATTAATTCTTCACAGCATCCGCTCGTCAAGCAATCAATCGAATTAATGAAGAAAACAGCCAAAACATTTGCTATTGAAGTCGAGCAAATACACTATTTCAATGGCATTTGTGATTTAAGTTATGTCAATTATTCAGATGATTCCAATGGCTGGACGGCATTTGAGCGCAACACACCTGTTTATGGTGATACGTATAGTATTCCATTTGAAGCTATGTCTGCATTAAAGGGTCCAGTGTTAAATGTGGGGCCATTCGGCAAAGATGCACATCAAAAGACAGAGCGTTTACATGTAGATAGTGCATTTAAAGAAATGCCTGTGATGATTGAAACCCTGATAAAAAGCTTATATGCAGCAGAGAGTGAAATACCCGCGGAGTAGTGAGATACCCGCGAAAAGAAAGCAAATACCCGCGAAGTAGAGGGAAATACCCGCGAAAAGAAAGCAAATACCCGCGAATCAAAGTAAAATACCCGAGAAACAACTGAACACCAGTAGTAAAGAGATCATCTTAGGTGTTAGCAGAATCCCGCAAAAAAGCTGATGTTTAAATACATCAGCTTTTTTGTCTACCAATACATTTAATGAAAATGTTTTGACCGTGACATTTAAGGAAATGCTGTTTAATAGGTCGTTCAGAACAGATTACCATAAATACTGCAAGTTAATTGGGTAGGAATGGAACGCTAAAAACGTTGACACAAAGCGCTTTCAAGGCAACTTAGGTTGCTTAATGTATACCCGAAGTGGTACAATATAATTTAGTCAAAAAGAGCCAAGGGGGCATTTCTATGTCAATTGAATTAAATAATGAATTCGGCCAAATTGATATTTCAACAGATGTACTTGCACAAATTGCTGGTGGCGCTGCTATAGAATGCTACGGTATTGTTGGCATGGCATCTAAACATCAAATTCGTGATGGTCTAACTGATATTTTACGTAAAGAGAACTTTGCAAAAGGTGTTGTAATTCGACAACAAGAGGAAGATTTACATATTGATATGTATATTATTGTTAGTTACGGGACTAAAATTTCGGAAGTTGCTTATCAAGTACAGTCGAAAGTGAAATATACAGTGGATAAAACATTAGGTATGAGCGTTAAATCTGTCAATATCTTTGTGCAGGGCGTTCGTGTAGCGAATGAGTAAGAGGAGGAACAAATTCGAATGCAGTCTTTAGACGGATTAAAATTTGCTGAAATGGTGCAAATGGGTGCTCATCACCTATTCCAAAATGCAAATTATGTAGATTCTTTAAATGTATTTCCAGTACCAGATGGAGATACAGGGACAAACATGAACTTATCGATGACATCTGGTGCTAAGGAAACAGAACTTCAAGCGTCAGAGCATATTGGGAAAACGGCACAAGCGTTATCAAAAGGGTTGCTTATGGGTGCACGTGGAAATTCAGGTGTAATCTTATCGCAACTATTCCGAGGTTTCGGTAAATTTGTAGAAAAAGAAAGAACAATTAATGCAAAAGCATTTGCTGGTGCCTTCCAAGCAGGTGTAGATACAGCTTATAAAGCAGTAATGAAACCAGTTGAGGGAACAATCTTAACTGTTGCACGTGAAGCGGCCAAAAAAGGTGTAGAAGTTGCTGAAAGTGAAAACGATATCATTGCTGTTATGGAAGCATTTACGGCGGAAGCAAAGGCTTCACTAGAGCGCACACCTGACCTTTTACCGGTGTTAAAAGAAGTGGGCGTCGTGGATAGTGGTGGTCAAGGATTACTATTTGTCTACGAAGGTTTTTTAGCCTCTTTAAAAGGCGAGCCACTACCAAAGAAAAATGATGCAACATTAGATGATTTAATTAATGCCGAACATCATAGAGCCCAAGACTTTATGAATACTGCAGATATTGAATTTGGCTATTGTACGGAAATTATGGTTCGTTTTGAAGATGATAAAGAGCCGTTCAGTGAGGAACAATTCCGTAATGAATTAAGCCCATTAGGTGATTCGTTGCTTGTTATTTCAGATGAAGAAATTGCGAAAGTGCATATTCATTCTGAGCAACCGGGCACTGTTTTAGCGATGGGGCAAAAATATGGTAGTCTTATTAAAATCAAAGTTGATAATATGCGTGAGCAACATTCCGCTATCGTTGGCGAGGATCACAAAGCATCTGCACCAGCTCCAGCGAAAAAAGCTGAAAAGCATCCTTATGCAATTGTTACGATTGCAATGGGAGAAGGTGTGGCTGAATTACTACGCTCGATCGGTGCTTCTTATGTGATTGAGGGCGGACAAACGATGAACCCTTCAACTGAAGATATTGTGAAAGCTGTACAGGAAATTGGTGCTGAAAAAGTACTTATTTTACCAAACAACAAGAATATAGTAATGGCAGCAGAGCAAGCTGTAGAGTTATTGGGTATTGAAGCTGCAGTTGTGGCAACAAAAACAATTCCTCAAGGGATGGCAGCCATTCTATCATTTAATCCAGAAGCAACAGTGGAAACAAACCAAAAAGCGATGACAGAAGCATTTGCTCATGTAAAAACAGGGCAAGTCACTTATGCAGTGCGTGATACGTCGATTGATGGCGTAGAAATTCATAAAGATGATTTTATGGCGCTTGCTGAAGGGAAAATTGTGCTCTCTACACCAGCGTTAAAAGACGCTGCTGAGAAAGTTATTACAGATTTAGTAGATGCAAATACGGAAATCGTAACAATTATTTATGGCGAAGATACGTCTGAAGAAAAAGCCTCTGAATTAATCCGATTTATCGAAGAAAACTATCCAGATGTCGAAGTGGAGTTATTTAATGGTAAACAAGGATTATATCCATATATTATTTCGGTAGAATAATATTAGGTTGCAGAGTGAATGAGTAGACGAAGCAGTGCACAAGTTGTGTACTGCTTTTGTTTATGGTACAAGGAATGCCAGCGTTGAATACAAGGAGAAATAAGCAAAATAGATTGTTTTGTGTATTTCTTCAAAGGACAGTTAACTTGTAAATGCTGGAATATTAGCTCTTTAGAGTGCTTGTATTTGTAGGGAGTACAATAAAGAAATAATATAAATGATTAAGAAATTATAGTCGTTTTAATTTTCTGAAAGTTGATAAAGTAGTGCTTTACTTTTATAGTAACTATCAAGCATGATATAAGTAAAAGTAAAATTATTATATGAATAGAATAGAGGGGTGCTTGTATGAAGTTTACATCGGTTTTTGATATTATTGGACCTGTCATGATTGGTCCATCTTCTTCTCATACAGCAGGTGCAGCGCGTATTGGCCGTGTTGCAAGAGATTTATTTGGCAGACAGCCGAAATGGGTGAAAATCCATCTATATGGTTCGTTTGCAGAAACATACAGAGGGCATGGGACAGATGTAGCAATAATTGGTGGTTTATTAGATTTTGATACATTTGATGAGCGAATCAAAACGGCTTTTGAGCATGCAGAAAGAGCTGGAATGCAATATGAATTTATTCCGGAAACAGCTAATACAGAGCATCCGAATACAGCGAGACTAGTATTTGGTGACGATGATGGCGAAATGTCAATTGTCGGTATTTCAATTGGCGGGGGGAAAATTGAAGTAAGCGAGGTCAATGGCTTCAAGCTTCGCTTAACGGGTGGCATGCCTGCCATTCTTGTTGTACATGATGACCGCGCGGGCTGTATTGCCAATGTGGCAAATTGCTTAGCAATGCATAATGTCAATATTGGCCATATGGAAGTTTCACGTATCGAACGTGGCTTAACGGCTTTAATGGTGATTGAGATAGATCAAAATATTGAGGACAAAGTACTTCAACAAATTTCATTAATACCACATATTACAAAAGTATCGAAAATTAATAACTAAGGGGGTGTCGCAAAATGGATGTATTATTTCATAATGTCCGTGAGCTTGTAGAACGAGCGGAGCGTGAAGAAAAACAAATTTCTGAGCTAATGATTGAACAAGAAATACTAATAAGTGGACGAACACGTGAAGAAATTATGCAACAAATGGATCAAAACTTAACAGTGATGGAGGAAGCAGTTGAACGAGGCTTACAAGGAGTAAAGTCTGTTACAGGTTTAACTGGTGGTGACGCTGTCCTGCTTCAAAATTATATTGCACAAGGCAAATCGCTTTCTGGAGATTTATTATTGGATGCGGTCAGTAAAGCAGTTGCTACGAATGAAGTAAATGCTGCCATGGGCACAATTTGTGCAACACCTACAGCAGGCTCTGCGGGAGTAGTGCCAGGCACTTTATTTGCAGTGAAAAATAAGCTAAACCCAACGCGTGAGCAAATGATTCGCTATTTATTTACTTCAGGCGCCTTTGGTTTTGTGGTAGCAAATAATGCTTCTATCTCGGGTGCTGCGGGTGGCTGTCAGGCTGAAGTTGGTTCGGCAGCCGGCATGGCGGCGGCAGCAATAGTGGAAATGGCAGGAGGGACACCTCAACAATGTGCAGAAGCATTTGCTATTACGCTGAAAAATATGCTAGGTCTCGTTTGTGATCCAGTAGCGGGCTTAGTCGAAGTGCCTTGTGTTAAACGTAATGCAATGGGGGCAGCGAATTCGCTTGTAGCAGCAGATATGGCTTTAGCGGGTGTTACGAGTCGTATCCCATGTGATGAAGTCATTGGAGCGATGTATCGCATCGGTCAGTCAATGAGCCCGAACTTGAAAGAAACAGCGCGTGGTGGACTTGCAGCGACGCCGACAGGCAAAGCAATTAGCAATGCGATTCTTAATAATGGCGATTTACAAAGCATACTAAAAGCAAGAATCACAATAGAGTAAATTGTAAAAGTGTTAGATTGACTGCAATCAATCTAACGCTTTTTTGTTATGATTTGGTAAGACGAATGCTTCCTAATAGGTTACGGGCAATTCATTAATTCATATCGGTCATCTTAGCTAGTTTCGTTTGCACTCAAAATAATATGTGTTTGTAACATTATTATAAATTTTTAAAATTACTTGTCCGCCAACTTTATAGCATTGTGAACTTGCTGAATTAATTTCTTTCGTATTAAAATAACTCGTTGAATGTATTAATAAAGAGATGCCGAGTATAAGAATAGCCAATAACCACAAACCGTTGTTAATGTGTTTATTTTTAGTCATGTGAACCTCCTTTAGTTCGGGAATAATAAATTAACTATTATTCTTATTGTATATTAACTTTTTATGAATATTTTTCCAAATTTATTTTTGGATAAAAGTATCTATATCTTTTAGTAGTTACTACGATAACACGAAAGAAAAGTTTTATGATACAGTTGAAAAGAAAAGTGCTGTACATACGTAAAAATAAAATGTAAATAGCTTAGAGATTCCATGAGCACAAACAGGGACTTGGATAGAAGGGAGGTAGGCTCTTTTGATTAACGAAAGTTTAAAAATGCTGTTGCTTGCAACTTTGTTAATGAAAGGAGCTGTTGTAAAAGGTGACTGAATTAACCAGTCCTGTCTCCGAATTAAAAGGAGTCGGGAAAGAAACCGCAGCACACTTAGAAACACTGGGTATCGAGACGGTAAACGATATTTTATGGACCTTTCCACATCGGCATGAGGATTTCCGTTTAAAGGATTTAGCGCAAACACCACATAATGAGCGAGTTACCGTGGAATGTAAAGTAGAACGTGAGCCGACTGTGTTGTTTTTAGGACGCAACAAATCTCGCTTGCAAGTAACCGTGCTTGCGGGGCGACATTTAGTAAAAGTCGTATTTTTCAATCAAAACTATTTAAAGCAAAAGCTTATACCAGGTACTATTGTGACAGTGACGGGCAAATGGGATAGAGGCAGACAAGTTATTAATGGCACCACTGTCACTTTTGGACCGAAAATCGACCAAGTAGACTTTGAACCTGTCTATAGTTTGAAAGGTTTAATTCCACAAAAACGGTTTCGTAAATATATGCGACAAGTGTTAGATGACTTTGGTGCAGTGCTACCAGATGCGATTCCACAGCATTTGCAGGATGCCTATAAGTTGGTCTCAATACACGATGGGCTGGAAGGTATTCATTTTCCGCAAAATGCTGAACACGCGAAACAAGCAAGAAGGCGCTTTGCTTATGAAGAATTATTAAACTTTCAGCTTCGTATTCAAGCTTTACGTAAACTACGTAAGGATACTGAACACGGTACGGTTATACAATTTGACTTGCAAAAACTACGGGCATTTATTGCTTCATTACCATACGAGTTAACAGGTGCTCAAAAGCGTGTTGTCAATGAAATATGTAAGGATTTAAAAGCTCCGCATCGCATGAATCGTTTGCTACAAGGCGATGTTGGGTCGGGAAAAACGGTCGTAGCAGCTATTTGTTTATATGCTGCTGTGACAGCTGGATTTCAAGGGGCGTTAATGGCACCGACGGAAATATTAGCAGAGCAACATGCTGAAAACTTAATCGCTTGGTTTGAGCCATTTGGTGTACGTGTCGCATTATTATCAGGCTCAACGAAAACGAAGGAGCGCCGTCTACTATTAGCTGCACTTGCTGATGGAGAAATTGATATTGTTATAGGCACCCACGCTCTTATTCAACCTGATGTTCTCTTCAAGAGACTTGGCTTTGTTATAACGGACGAACAGCATCGCTTTGGTGTGGAGCAACGTAGAATTTTGCGTGATAAAGGAGAAAACCCTGATGTGCTCTTTATGACGGCAACGCCTATCCCGCGAACACTGGCGATTACAGCATTCGGTGAAATGGACGTCTCGTTAATTGATGAAATGCCAGCAGGGCGTAAAGAAATTGAAACCCATTGGATGAAAAAAGAACAACTCGGTTCTGTATTAGCTAAACTAGAGTTAGAGCTGACAGCAGGTAGACAAGCATATGCCATTTGTCCTTTGATTGAAGAGTCGGATAAACTGGATGTACAAAATGCCGTAGAGATTTATGAGCAACTCGCATCGTATTTTACTGGACGCTTTAAAGTTGGATTAATGCATGGTCGCTTACCAGCAGATGAAAAAGATGCGATAATGCGAGGCTTTAGCGAGGGTGATATTCACGTCTTAGTATCTACGACTGTTGTTGAAGTCGGCGTAAATGTGCCCAATGCAACGTTTATGGTAGTCTACGATGCGGAACGTTTTGGCTTAGCGCAGCTACATCAGCTCCGCGGTCGTGTAGGACGTGGTGAGCATCAATCCTATTGTATATTAATTGCTGATCCAAAATCCGATGAGGGGAAAGAGCGAATGCAGTCTATGACCGAAACAAATGATGGTTTCCGTCTAGCTGAAAAAGATTTAGAGCTTCGTGGACCAGGAGACTTTTTCGGCCGTAAGCAAAGCGGCTTGCCTGATTTTAAAGTAGCTGATTTAGTACATGATTATAGAACCCTGGAGACGGCACGGAAAGATGCAACAGCAATGATTGAAACAGATGCATTTTGGCATGATGAGACGTATCGATATTTGCGTGAAATGCTACAACAGTCTGGCGTCCTTCAAGGCGAACGATTTGATTAATGTAGCGTTGTGTAATAAGGAATGTGAGGGCTTGTTTTTGAAAACAAGTCTTGCATTCTTTTTTTATACTCTATATACTGATATTAGTACCAAGTGCTAATAACAACTCAAAAGGTGGCGAATGACGTTGAGACGAACGAAAAAAGAGCGACAGCGATTATTATCTGAAACGATTGCGGAAAATCCATTCGTCACAGATGAACAACTCGCGTCGGAGTTTCAGGTAAGTGTTCAAACAATACGATTGGATCGTATGGAATTAGCAATTCCCGAATTGCGTGAACGTATTAAAGATGTGGCTTCGAAAACTTATGAAAATGAAGTGAAATCGTTACCGATTGACGAAGTAATCGGTGAAATTATTGATATAGAATTAGACAATCGTGCATTATCAATTTTTGACGTAAAAGATGAGCACGTTTTTCAACGCAATGGCATTGCTCGTGGACATCATTTATTTGCACAAGCAAACTCATTAGCTGTAGCGGTTATTGATGATGAACTTGCATTAACAGTGCACTCCAATATTACATTTGTGAAACCTGTAAAAGCCGGAAATCGTGTTATTACTAAGGCGGTCGTTGTTGGAAGAGATGATGAACGCCATCGTACAAAAGTAGAAATAGTATCTACTGTAAATGGTGAAACAGTTTTGGTTGGTGAATTCGATATGTACCGCACGAAAGGTAAAGGTGAACAAGAATGAAATTAGCACTTGATGGAATGGGTGGCGACAATGCGCCAAAGTCAGTAGTGGAAGGTGCATTATTAGCATTAGAACAAATTCCAAATTTGGAAATTCAATTATATGGACAGCAAGAAAAGCTTGATCCTTATTTGAAAATGCATGACCGTTTAACGGTTATTCATTGTGAAGAAGTGGTCGAGGGCACAGATGACCCTGCACGTGCTGTACGACGTAAAAAAGATTCATCGATGGCACGTATGATGGATGCAGTGGAAGAAGGGAAGGCAGACGCTTGTCTTTCGGCTGGAAATACAGGTGCATTAATGGCAGGTGGTTTGTTTAAGGTAGGACGTATTGAAGGTATTGCACGACCTGCACTAGCTACGACATTACCGACACTTGATGGCAAAGGGTTTTTAATGCTTGATTTAGGAGCGAATGCAGATGCACGACCAGAGCATTTACTGCAATATGCGATTATGGGTGATATATACGCCAAAAAGGTAGGCGGTTTACAAAAGCCACGTATTGGTCTTTTAAATATCGGAACTGAAGATAAAAAAGGCAATGATTTAACGAAAGCCGCTTTTGCATTACTAAAAGAAGCAGACTTGAATTTTATCGGCAACGTTGAGGCGCGTGATTTACTTGATGGGGTAGCAGACGTTGTTGTGACAGATGGATTTACAGGCAATATGGTACTGAAGTCAATAGAAGGAACAGCGGGTGCGTTGTTTACAATGCTAAAAGAGGCCTTTATGTCTTCTACCAAAACGAAAATTTCAGCAATGTTGATGAAAAATAATTTACGTGACTTAAAAAATAAAATGGACTACACAGAGTATGGCGGTGCAGGTTTGTTTGGTTTACAAGCACCTGTAATTAAAGCGCATGGATCATCCAATGCGAAAGCAATCTTTAGTGCAATCCGTCAAGCCAATACAATGGTTGAGCATACAGTGATATCAACGATTACTGATACAGTACGTCACTTAGAAATTGATTAACAAAGGGGATTAGTAAGACATGACGAAAATTGCATTTATTTTTCCAGGCCAAGGCTCACAGACGGTTGGTATGGGTCAAGAATTTATAAGCAATTCGCAAGAAAGCAAGGCTTTTTACGAAAGTGCTAACAAAACACTTGGTTTTGACTTATCTAAATTAATGCTAGAGGGACCTGCTGAAGAGTTAACACTAACATACCATGCGCAACCAGCATTATTAACGACAGGTGTTATGGTTGCTGAAAAATTGCGTGCTGCTGGCATTACGCCACATTATGCCGCTGGTCACTCTCTTGGAGAATACGGTGCATTAGTCATCGCAGGTGTGCTATCGTTTGAGGATGCTGTAGCTGTTGTTCATAAACGTGGTTTATACATGAACGAAGCGGTACCAGCAGGGCAAGGTGCAATGGCAGCTATTCTTGGCATGGAGCTTGAGGCGTTACATGCAGTTACTGCTAAAGTTACAGCTGAAGGTGATGTAGTTCAAGTTGCAAACGTCAACTGTCCAGGACAAATTGTCATTTCTGGTACTAAGGAAGGCGTTGATAAGGCCTCTGTAGCTGCAAAAGAAGCGGGTGCAAAACGTGCAATTCCGTTAGTAGTCAGTGGACCTTTCCATTCAGAATTAATGCGACCATCCTCAGAACAATTACAAGCTACGCTAGCCGAAATTACTTTATCTGAACCACAAATTCCGGTAATTAGCAACGTGAAGGCGAAAGAATTACAAGATGTACCAGCTATTCAACAAGAGTTAGTTGAACAAGTGTATAGCGCTGTACAATGGGAAGCATCCGTGCGCGAAATGATTGCACAAGGCGTGGATGTATTTATCGAGTGTGGCCCTGGTAAAGTGTTAAGTGGCTTAGTTAAGAAAATAGATCGTTCAGTGGCAACGTATTGTGTATATGATGAAGCGTCATTAGAAGCAGTATTAGAAGCGTCGAAGGAGTGGTCAATCAATGCGTAAATTAGAAGGTAAAGTTGCAGTTGTAACAGGTGCTTCACGAGGAATTGGACGTGCGATTGCATTGAAGCTTGCGGATGAAGGTGCAAAGGTTGTTGTTAACTATAGCGGCTCACAGGCAAAAGCAGAGGAAGTCGTTGCGACAATTCAAGCAAATGGTGGCGAGGCGATTGCCGTTCAAGCAAGTGTCTCCAAAACAGAGGAAGTTACTGCATTAATGGATGCGGCAGTCAAAACATTTGGCGCGCTTGATATTTTAGTAAATAATGCAGGAATTACTCGCGATAATTTATTGATGCGCATGAAAGAAGAAGAATGGGACGATGTACTCGATACAAACTTAAAAGGTGTGTTCCTTTGTACAAAAGCAGTCACTCGTCAAATGATGAAGCAGCGTGCAGGGCGCATCATTAATATATCTTCTATCGTTGGTGTTGCTGGTAATGCAGGGCAAGCTAATTATGTAGCGGCAAAAGCGGGCGTTATTGGCTTAACAAAAACGACGGCAAAAGAACTTGCGTCACGTAATATTTTAGTAAATGCCATTGCACCAGGATTTATTGAAACTGAAATGACTGAACAGCTTCCAGAAGATTTAAAACAAGGCATGCTGACACAAATTCCTCTCGCTAAACTTGGGCAACCTGAGGATATTGCGAAAGCAGTTGCGTTTTTAGCTTCTGAAGATGCAAACTATATGACAGGCCAAACGCTACATATTGACGGCGGCATGGTGATGTAATAATATGCTATAGCATAATTTTAAATTTTTTGTATAATCATTTGAGGGGAGGTGAACGTTTTGACTACAGTATTAGAGCGCGTAACAAAAGTAATCGTAGACCGTTTAGGTGTTGAGGAAAGTGAAGTTACACTAGAAGCTTCTTTCCGTGATGATTTAGGTGCAGACTCATTAGACGTTGTTGAGCTTGTAATGGAGCTTGAAGACGAATTCGATATGGAAATTTCTGATGAAGATGCTGAAAAAATTTCAACAGTTGGTTCTGCTATTTCATACATCGAAGGTAAAATTAACTAATTTTCTGGTAGATGACACAGATTTTGATAATACAAAATCTGATACCATTGTAGACTTACATCAAAGCATAATGGCAAAAGCTTATATGCTTTGATGTATTTTAAAGGTACGAAATGGTTCGTTTTTCGAACGATGGAAGTACCTTTTTTTATTTTTGTTAAAAAAATACGAAAAAACTTCCAAAACATTGTATTTATGCCGAAATACTTTTGCATAAATGCCTTGAAAAAGGTACACTAAGACGGTAGAAACTATTAGGAAGGCAGATTGTTCAATGGCTATGAGAAGAAAAGGAACTATGCAGAAATCAGGCGTACTTCCTGAAAAAGTACGCAATCAATTCGAGCTATTACAGCATGAATTAAACATCACATTTATTAATAAAAATTTATTGTATCAAGCATTCACGCATTCATCTTATGTGAATGAGCATCGCCGTAAATTGTTTACGGATAATGAGCGTCTCGAGTTTTTAGGCGACGCTGTACTTGAACTGTCTGTTTCTAAATACCTTTTTGAGAAATACCCGCATATGAGTGAGGGCGAATTAACAAAATTACGAGCATCAATCGTTTGTGAGCCATCCCTTGTTATTTTTGCAAATGAATTAGGATTTGGTCGCTTTGTATTGCTTGGAAAAGGTGAAGAATTAACAGGTGGACGGGAACGCCCAGCGCTACTTGCAGATGTTTTTGAATCATTTGTAGGTGCTCTTTATTTAGATCAGGATTTGCAAACGGTCGTGACATTTTTAGAACGAATCGTGTTCCCAAAGGTAGAAGTCGGTGCTTTTTCGCATGTGATGGATTTTAAAAGCCAGTTACAAGAAATGGTACAGCAAACAAACAACGGTTTACTTCATTATGAAATTATTGATGAAAAGGGCCCAGCGCATAACCGTACCTTTGTATCAAGCGTGTTATTAAATGGACAAGAGCTTGGTATTGGTCGAGGAAAATCAAAAAAAGAAGCCGAGCAACAAGCAGCACAATGTGCGATGCGCGCAATGCGTGAGCATACTGCTAAAGAGGAGGCTTAATAGATGTTCCTAAAACGACTCGAAGTGATTGGCTTTAAATCTTTTGCGGAGCGCATTGGTATTGACTTTGTACCAGGTGTTACAGCTGTTGTTGGTCCTAATGGCAGTGGGAAAAGTAATGTAACTGATGCTATTCGTTGGGTACTCGGGGAGCAATCGGCAAAGTCGTTACGTGGGGCAAAGATGGAAGATGTTATTTTTGCTGGGAGTGACTCTCGAAAGCCACTAAACTTTGCAGAGGTAACATTAATTTTAGATAATACTGATGAACAGCTTGCTTTTTCGTATACAGAGGTCAGCGTAACAAGACGCGTATACCGTTCAGGTGATAGTGAATATTTATTAAATAACCAGCAGTGTCGCCTGAAGGATATTACGGACTTGTTTATGGATTCGGGACTTGGGAAAGAGGCTTTTTCAATTATTTCACAAGGCCGTGTCGATGAAATTTTAAATAGCCGCCCGGACGACCGCCGCTCAATATTTGAAGAGGCGGCTGGTGTTTTAAAATACAAGCTACGAAAGAAAAAAGCAGAGCATAAACTAGTAGAAACAGATGAAAACCTTTACCGTGTTTTAGATATTTTACATGAGTTGGATAGCCGTTTGGAGCCTTTGCAAATACAAGCTTCTAGCGCAAGAGACTATGTACAAATGTCCACGGAACTAAAGGATTTTGATATTGCAATCCTTGTGCACGATTTAAAAAATTGTGCACAATCTTTGCATGCATTGAAAGCAGAGTATGCGCAGCTATCTGAAACAGAGCAAAAACAAGCTAGGGATATTCAAGCGCTAGAAACACAAACGACGGGTATTCGCAAACATTTAAAAGAATTGGATGTTTTATTGGATGCTGCCCAATCTGAGCTTGTAGATGCAACGATGGAAATGGAACGTTGGGATGGCCGTAAAGCCTTAATGGCTGAAAAACGCCAAAATGCCACGAACCAATTACAGCAGTTGAATACATCATTACTTGAAGCGCAAAATGAAGTAGAGGTATTAGTTGCACAAGAACTTGAGAAAAAACAATTGTTTGTAGAAAAACAACAAGAAGTTTTAAAGCTCAAGCAAATCATTA
This sequence comes from Lysinibacillus sp. FSL K6-3209, assembly GCF_037976175.1. NCBI lineage: Bacteria > Bacillati > Bacillota > Bacilli > Caryophanales > Bacillaceae > Lysinibacillus > Lysinibacillus sp. FSL K6-3209. Next base: position 1,074,009 of record NZ_CP150264.1, read on the forward strand.
AGCAATTAGAGCAATCCTTAAATCGTTCAGTTACAGAAATTGAACAGGAAATGGAAGAGCATAAAAACCGCTATATCGACTCATTAAACGAAGAAGCTACAGTCAAAAATGAATTAAAAAATATCGAACAACAATTATCACAACAGAAAGCAATGGCAGCACGTATGACTGACCAAACGGATGAGATTGGTCAAGAGTTGATTGAAGTTGTGGCGGAGAAAGAAACACTTGTTGGCATACATACGGCAACAACGACTGCATTGCAACAGAAGCTCGAACAATATGAAGCATTGCAAATGCAGTTTAAAAAAGTGAATCTTTCTTTTAATGATAAGCAAGAAATGCTGTATAAGGCTTATCAGCACCAGCAACAATTAAAAGCCAGAAAAGATACATTAGCAGAGCTAGAAGCTGATTTCTCTGGCTTCTTCCATGGTGTTAAAGAAGTATTGCTGGCACGTGATAAAGGTGAATTAGTTGGCATTGAAGGCGCAGTGGCTGAATTGATTCAGGTTAATGGAAAATATTCACAAGCGATAGAAACGGCTTTAGGTGCCGCCTCCCAACATATTGTGACGACGAACGAACAGAACGCCCAACAAGCTATCCGTTGGTTAAAGCAAAAAAGAGCAGGGCGTGCAACATTCTTACCAAAAACGGTTATGAAATCACGCAAAATCAATCCGTCAGCCATTCAGCTTGCTACGGAGCATCCAGCGTTCGTACAAATGGCAGATGCCCTTGTCACGTTCGATGAGGACAATCGTTCCATTGTTGAAAATTTGCTTGGCAATGTCATCGTCGCAGCGAATTTAGAAGGGGCAAGTCAAATTGCAAGATTATGTGGTTTCCGTTACCGTGTCGTAACGCTCGAAGGGGATATTGTCAATGCTGGAGGTTCTTTAACGGGTGGTGCAGCGAAACAGCAATCTTCCCTATTTACAAGAAAAGCCGAGCTCGATGGTCTTATTGCCAAACTAGAAGCATTAGAAACGTCGATTTATAGTGCAGAGCAGGCTGTAGCAACGGAAAAAGAGACATTGGCTACATTACGTGACAAAGTAGAACAATTAAAACTAGAGGGCGAACAATTGCGTAAAGATGAAATGCAACAGGCAAGTCGCCTTCGAGAATTAGAAGTTGTAGAAAAAAGTCTATCCGCCAGAGTGTCCTTTGCTTCAAATGAAACGCAAGATGTGAAGACACGTGAGGAAGCGCTGCTTGCTCAAAAGGAAGTAGCTACTGCACGTTTAGCAGCGCTTGCTGAAGAATTAGTAGCGATTAACGAGACGGTAGAGCAATTAGGTAAAGTTAAACTACAAAGTGAAACAGAAAAAGATGTTCTGCGCGAACAAACGGCAGAAAAACGTTCAGAGTTAGCGGTAATGCAGGAGCAAATGTCACAAGTACAAATTGCGACCGCACAACTTGCTCTACAATTAAACAAAGCTCGCCAAAAAGTCGACAATATTTCTCAGGAAATAATCTGGCTTCAATCTGATGAATCGACAAAATTATTGAGTGATGAAGAAGTAGAGGAGCAAGTCGCAACTTGGAAAGCTAGAAGAGAAACGTTACAAGTTACGATTACCCAGAAAAAGGAAGATAAAGCGGCGCAACAACAGGAATTAACAACGTTAGAAGAGCAGCTAAAGGAATTGCAACGTATACATAAAGGCTTCATTGAAGCAATACGTGCGAATGAATTAAAGCGCAATCGCGTAGAATTTGAGATGAGTAATTTTAAAAATCAGCTCGAAGAAAACTATCAACTAACGTTTGAAGAGGCACTGGAAGTCGCTTTAACCATTGAAGACGAAGAGCATATGCGACGTCGCGTCAAGTTATTAAAAAAATCCATTGAAGAATTAGGTCCTGTAAACTTAAGTGCGATTGAGGAATTCGAGCGTGTTCAAGAAAGACATTCTTTTTTAACAGAGCAGCGTGAGGACTTACTCGAAGCGCAGGATACTTTACACGAAGCTATTAAAGAAATGGATGAAGAAATGACAATTCGTTTTAGTGAAACCTTTTTTGCCATTCGAGAGCAATTCAAACGGGTATTCCGTGAATTGTTTGGGGGCGGTCAGGCAGATTTAGTAATACTAGATCCAGACAATATGCTTGATACAGGCATTGAAATTGTTGCACAACCACCAGGGAAAAAGTTGCAAAATTTAAGTTTACTTTCTGGTGGTGAACGTGCACTTACTGCGATTGCTTTACTATTCTCTATTTTAAATATAAGACCTGTGCCGTTCTGTATACTCGACGAAGTAGAAGCGGCATTGGATGAGGCAAATGTTGTTCGATACAGCGAATACTTGAAAAAGTTTAGTCGCAATACCCAATTCATTGTTATTACACACCGTAAAGGTACAATGGAGGGAGCTGACGTACTGTATGGTATTACGATGCAGGAATCAGGTGTATCAAAACTTGTATCAGTAAAATTAGAAGATGAACCCGTACTTGCGGAGCAAAGGAGCGAACAAGCATGAGTTTTTTTAAACGTTTAAAAGATAAGCTAATTGGAAATCCAACAGAAGAAAAAGTAGAAAATTTAGTCGAAGAGCCATCTGCCGAATTAAAGCTTGAAGAGACGGAAGAGCCAGTTCAACAGGAATCAAGTCATGAAGAAGTGCAAGAAAAAGTAGAAGAATCATCAAGTGAGGACTTCATCGTTTCACAAGCTTCGAATGTTGTGGAAGAAGAAAAACAGGAAGAAGTGCAGGAAATTGCGATAGTAGAGGAGCCTGTAAAAGAAAAAAAACCTTCAGCCTGGTCTATTACACAAAAATTTAAAGCGGGTCTTGAAAAAACCCGTAATTCCTTTACTTCTAAGGTGAATGATTTAGTAGCACGTTACCGTAAAGTAGACGAAGACTTCTTTGAAGAACTAGAAGATCTATTATTACAAGCAGACGTTGGCTTTGAAACAGTTATGGAGTTAATGGATAAATTACGCTTTGAAGTACAGCGCAAAAATATTAAAGATACAAATGGTATTCAAGCGATTATTTCTGAAAAACTTGTGGAAATTTACGAGCAAGGGGAAGAAGATTTAATCGAACTAAATATGCAGCCTAATGGTGAGTTAACAGTTATTTTATTCGTAGGTGTAAACGGTGTTGGGAAAACAACAACAATTGGTAAGTTAGCACATCGTCTAAAATCAGAAGGAAAAACAGTTGTCTTAGCTGCAGGAGATACGTTCCGTGCAGGGGCAATTGACCAATTACAAGTTTGGGGAGACCGTGTTGGTTGTGAAGTAATTAAGCAATCAGAAGGTTCGGATCCAGCAGCTGTTATGTATGATGCAATACGTGCGGCCAAAAATCGTAGAGCGGACGTTTTAATTTGCGATACGGCGGGCCGTTTACAAAACAAAGTGAACTTAATGAATGAGCTTGAAAAAGTACACCGAGTTATTTCACGGGAAATACCGAATGCTCCTCATGAGGTATTATTAGCACTAGATGCAACGACTGGTCAAAATGCACTTGTGCAGGCACAAACATTTAAAGAAGTAACAAATGTAACAGGTATTGTTTTAACGAAACTCGATGGTACTGCAAAAGGTGGTATTGTGCTTGCCATTCGAAATAAATTACACATTCCTGTAAAATTTGTAGGTCTTGGTGAGAAAATGGATGATTTACAACCATTTGATGCAGAACGCTATGTATACGGCTTATTTGCTGAAGGCTTAGATAAAGAACTGCAAAATAGCGAAGAGTAAAAGATTGTAGTTGAAAGAATGGTCGCTCGACTGTTAAAAGGTGAAACACATTGTTTAAAAGAGAAATACTAGCGAATGGTGAAATAACGTTATTCAGCTAATAGAATGCTTTTAGACAAGGAGATTACCTTGACACAGACGGGCGATTTTCGTTATGATACAAATGACTAACAACGGGGGGAGAAACTCGATGCTACTTGAAAAAACAACACGCATGAACTTTCTCTTCGACTTTTATCAAGCATTACTAACAGATAAGCAAAGAAGTTATATGGAACTGTATTATTTAGATGATCACTCACTTGGAGAAATCGCTGAATCATATGGAGTTTCACGTCAAGCTGTTTATGATAATATTCGTCGAACTGAAGCGATGCTTGAAGAATATGAAGAAAAACTATGTTTACTGGAAAAATTTCAACAACGTACGCAAATGCTTGCGCGCCTTACAGCTGGAATTACAGAAAAAAGTATGCCGGTTGAGGAGCAGTTGGCGCTTATTGAACAGTTGAAAGAATGGGATTAGGAGGCGAAAGCAGTGGCTTTTGAAGGATTAGCGGAACGACTCCAAGGAACGATCCAAAAGATTAAAGGTAAGGGTAAAGTATCGGAACAAGACGTTAAAGAAATGATGCGTGAAGTCCGATTTGCTTTAATCGAGGCGGATGTTAACTTAAAAGTAGTCAAGGAATTCGTTAAAAAAGTAAGTGAACGCGCTGTTGGTGTAGATGTTATGCAAAGCTTAACACCAGGTCAACAAGTTATTAAAATCGTTCAAGACGAATTAACGGAGCTGATGGGCGGCGAACAAAGCCCGATTAAATTTAATACAAAGCCGCCAACTGTCATTATGATGGTCGGTTTGCAAGGTGCGGGTAAAACAACAACAACTGGGAAATTAGCAAATGTTTTACGTAAAAAATATAATCGTAAACCATTACTAGTGGCTGCGGACGTTTATCGCCCTGCTGCGGTTCAGCAATTACAAACATTAGGAAAGCAATTATCTTTACCTGTTTTTGCTTTAGGCACAGATGTATCACCAGTTGAAATTGCTCGTCAGGCAATTGAACTGGCGAAAGAAGAACATCATGATGTTGTCATTATCGATACAGCAGGTCGCTTGCATATTGATGAAGATTTAATGCAAGAATTAAAGGATATCCGTGCGTTAAAAGAGCCTGATGAAGTTTTCCTTGTGGTAGATGCCATGACGGGGCAAGATGCTGTAAACGTTGCAGAAAGTTTTAATGAGGCTGTCGGCATTACAGGGGTTGTTTTAACAAAACTGGATGGCGATACACGCGGTGGTGCAGCATTATCCATTCGTTCGGTGACACAGAAACCAATTAAATTTGTCGGTATGGGCGAAAAAATGGATGCGCTTGAACCGTTCCATCCGGAGCGTATGGCATCTCGTATTTTAGGCATGGGTGACGTGTTATCCCTAATTGAAAAGGCGCAGGCAAACGTCGATGAAGCAAAAGCGAAAGAACTGGAAGAAAAGTTCAAAACGCAAAGCTTTACACTCGATGATTTTGTTGAGCAATTACAACAAGTGAAAAAAATGGGTCCACTCGACGAAATATTAAAAATGCTACCAGGTGCAGGCAAAATTAAAGGCTTAGACAATGTCAAAGTAGACGATAAGCAAATGGGCCGTGTAGAAGCCATTATTTACTCTATGACAACTGCTGAAAAGACAAATCCCGAAATCATTAATGGTAGCCGTAAAAAGCGCATTGCCAAAGGTTCAGGTACGTCTATTCAAGAGGTCAACCGTTTGTTAAAACAATTTGATGAAATGAAAAAAATGATGAAGCAAATGACAGGTATGGCAACAGGTAAAGGCAAGAAAAAGATGAAATTACCAGGCTTTGATTCATTGTTTAAATAATATTTTATAGGTGTTAAGAAAAAACACTTTACAAACAACATAAACATTGATAATATACTATCTTGTGTGAAACTTATTCGGAGGTGCTATTAAAATGGCAGTTAAAATTCGCTTAAAACGTATGGGAGCTAAAAAATCTCCTTTCTATCGTATCGTAGTTGCAGACGCTCGTTCACCACGTGACGGTCGTTCAATCGAAACAGTTGGTACTTACAACCCACTAACTCAACCAGCTACTGTAAACATTGATGAAGAGAAAGCTCTTAAATGGTTAGCTGACGGTGCAAAACCATCAGATACAGTACGTAACTTGTTCTCAGAACAAGGTATCATGGAAAAATTCCATAACCAAAAATTCAGTAAATAATCGGGGGAGACGTCTTTGAAGCAGCTGATTGAAGCAATCGTTTTACCGTTAGTCGATTATCCAGAAGAAGTCCGTATTGAGACGGACGAAAATGCAAATCGAATTGTTTATAAACTTTTTGTTCATCCAGAGGATCGAGGGAAAGTCATAGGCAAACAAGGGCGAGTAGCGAAAGCGATTCGTACAATTGTTTATTCAGCGGCAGGTAGTCACCATCAAAAAAAGACTTACGTCGATATATTGGATTGATAAAAAGATTTTCACGCTCGTTTACGCGCAATAAGGTAACAATGTAGCAATTATGCAACCTGTCGCCATTTTGCACTGAACAATTTTAACGACTATGTTGTTGCTAGAATTCGAAGGAGCTGTAAATGTGTAGCGTAAAATCTGGATAGAAGAGGGGGGAGCTTGCTGGTTCCTTCCTTTTTTTATATAGTACGGATATATAACGGTATAGAGGTGAAATGAATGGAATGGTTTAATGTAGGTCGTATTGTAAACACGCACGGAATTCGTGGTGAAGTACGTATCTTATCGACGACAGATTTTGAAGAAGAACGCTTTGCGGTCGGGAATAAGCTTGCAGCGTTTAAAAAAGACGATAAAAAGCCAACGTGGGTAACAATTCAATCCGTACGCCGCCATAAAAACTTTATTTTATTAACATTTGAAGGTATGGATAATATCAACTTTGTCGAGCCGTTCAAAGAAGGAATGCTCAAAATCACGAAAGATCAAATGACCGATGATTTATTACAAGAAAATGAATTTTTCTTCCATGAAATTATAGGCTGTACGGTTGTATCTGAAGAAGGTGCAACAATTGGCGAAGTCAAAGATATTTTGCAAACAGGTGCCAATGATGTATGGGTAGTGAAGGGTGCTAAAAAAGAGCATTACATTCCATATATTGAAGACATCGTCAAAAATATTGATGTGGAAGAAAAGAAAATTGTTATTCATGTGATGGAAGGCTTACTATGATGCATATTCACGTATTAAGCCTATTTCCTGATATGTTTTCGGGTGTATTTGGTGCATCGATACTAAAAAAAGCTCAAGAAAAAGGGGCTGTAAAGCTAGAAGTATCAGATATTCGTACGTTTTCTGGCAACAAGCATAATCAGGTAGACGATTATCCGTATGGTGGCGGTGCAGGGATGGTGTTAAAGCCAGAGCCGATGTTTAGTGCTGTAGAGGCCATTACAGCAGGTAAAAAGCCACGTATTATCTTAATGTGTCCGCAGGGTGAACGTTTCACCCAAAAAAAAGCGGAAGAGCTAGCGCAAGAAAGTGAATTAGTGTTCTTATGTGGTCACTACGAAGGCTATGATGAACGCATTCGCCAGCACCTCGTTACCGATGAAATATCGATTGGTGATTTTGTGTTAACAGGTGGTGAGTTAGGCGCAATGACGGTTATAGATAGTGTCGTACGCCTTTTACCGGGCGTGTTAGGACAAGCAGATTCCCATATTCAAGATTCTTTTTCAACGGGTCTGTTAGAACATCCGCATTATACGCGTCCTGCTGAATTCCGAGGCATGCAAGTACCCGAAGTATTATTATCAGGCAATCATGCGAAAATCGAACAATGGCGCGAGGAACAATCGTTAAAAAGAACATTCGAGCGTCGACCTGATTTACTCGAGCATTATCCATTAACAGACAAGCAAAAATTGTATTTGGAAAAACTTAAAAAACAACAATAAAGATGCTTGCTTGCATGCCATATATGTGATAACATCTAATCTGTGCTTCTATGTGAAGTGCTGAATTACGGTGTTCCGCTGTGGCATAGATTGCGTGCAAGAGCATCTGTCTAAGGAGAGAAAACAATGTCAAACATTATTACAGAAATTACTAAAGCTCAGCTTCGCACTGATCTACCAGCTTTCCGTCCTGGTGATACTGTTAAGGTACACGTGAAAGTAGTAGAGGGTACTCGTGAACGTATCCAAGTATACGAAGGTGTAGTTATCAAACGTCGCGGTGGCGGTATTAGCGAAACTTTCACAGTTCGTAAAATTTCTTACGGTGTAGGTGTTGAACGTACATTCCCTGTACACACACCAAAAATCGCTAACTTAGAAGTTGTACGTCGTGGTAAAGTACGTCGTGCTAAACTTTACTACCTACGTAACCTACGTGGTAAAGCTGCTCGTATTAAAGAAATTCGATAATTATGACTTAAAAGTGAGGGGCTTGTATTGCAAGCTCCTTTTCTTTTTGCTTGTCATCTTAAATAATAATCATCTAAAATGAAGATAGACAAGGGGGCAATTCATAATGGAAAAACAAGTGAAAGAAAAGAATGAATTATGGGAATGGACAAAGGCTCTTTTAATTGCATTTGCGATTGCAGCAGTTATTCGTTATTTTTTATTTACACCAATTGCAGTTGACGGTGAGTCCATGATGCCAACCCTTGAAGATGGCGACCGAATGATTGTCAACAAAATTGGTTATAAAATTGGAGAGCCTAAGCGCTTTGATATCGTGGTGTTCCATGCACCAGAGCAAAAAAACTACATTAAACGTGTAATTGGCTTACCTGGTGAAACATTGGAATATAAAGACGATCAGTTATACATTAACGGAGAACCGATAGATGAGCCTTATTTAGATGCATACAAAGCTGAAATTACTGAAGGTACATTAACGGAAGATTTTACGTTAAATGACATTGATGCATCACTGCATGATGTAATTCCGGAAGGCTATGTGTTTGTGATGGGCGATAATCGTCGATATAGCAAAGATAGCCGTCACATAGGTATTGTCGATCAAAAAGAAATTATAGGTAATACGAGCCTAATTTTCTGGCCGTATAGTGATATTAAAATTGTGAAGTAATGTTTGAAAGGGGGCTAATACTCCCTTTCTTGACGTCTAAGAGCATACGTTTTCTTATTCGATTTGAAGGCATTCGCACTGAATTGGGCGAATGCGCTTTTCTTATTTAGGAGGTATAGAAATGACTATACAATGGTTTCCAGGGCATATGGCGAAGGCACGCCGAGAAGTAACAGAAAAATTAAAGCTAGTAGATATTATATTTGAATTAATCGATGCACGCTTACCATTATCTTCGAGAAATCCGATGATTGATGAGGTCATTAACCAAAAGCCGCGTCTACTTATTTTAAATAAATCAGATATGGCGGATGAGCACGAAACACGCAAATGGGTAGAATATTTTGCACAGCATGGCCATAAAGCAGTGGCAATCAATTCGCTTGAAGGAAAAGGACTACAACTTGTGACCAAGGCGGCACAAGAAATATTAAAAGAAAAATTTGACCGCATGAAGTCAAGAGGGATGAAGCCGAGAGCCATTAGAGCAATGATTGTTGGAATTCCAAACGTGGGAAAATCCACACTTATTAATCGCTTAGCAAAGAAAAATATTGCGAAAACAGGCAATATGCCTGGTGTGACAAAGGCGCAACAATGGATAAAAGTCGGCAAGGAACTAGAATTACTAGATACACCAGGAATTTTATGGCCTAAGTTTGAAGACCAAGAAGTAGGCTATAAGCTGGCTTTAACAGGTGCTATTAAAGATACCATTACTAATATGGAAGATTTGGCGGTATATGGGTTACGGTTTTTATCGACACATTATCCAACACGTATGGAAGAACGCTATGGTTTTCAGTTTATGCATGACGATCTAGTGGAAACGTTTGACCATATTGGCAAGCTTCGTCGTGTTTTTGGAGCAGGTGGAGAAATCGACTACGATCAAGTAGCGCAACTAATCGTACGAGATATTCGTGGATTACTATTAGGGAAGCTAACATTTGACTTTGTGGATGAGCAGCTTGAAAAAGAAGCGACACAGCAATAACGTGCGAAAAAGTAATAGGGACAAACCTTTAAAAGAGACAAAATTGCTCGTAACTTCCCTTTGCAGAGGGCGCGCTAGTTAGTGAACCCTGGGAGGTAATAGTGTAAGAGGTATCAGGTGAAAAGCAAACACCGTAACGAACATTCACAGCAATGCAAAAAAGTGTTAGATTGATTGCCGTCAATCTAACACTTTTTCCTTTTGTCCTAGCCTTTTTCTTTTAGGAACAGTAGATATTGCCGATAAATGATATAGAGTAAGAAAAGGGAGTAAAATGATGAAAACGATTAAAGAGATTACAGCAGCACTAAAAATAGCTGAAGAATGGCAAGAATGGATGGCGGAAATTGCAACCGACGAGCGTGCAGGTGTGCAGAAAGCGTGGCATAGTTGGAATAAACGCCAAGAAAAGAAACGACAGCTATTGGAAGAGCATCAAGCGAAGATAGATTTCGATCAGTGCTATGGTGGTGAAAATGCCTTCATCGCCGGTGTAGATGAAGCAGGGCGCGGGCCTTTAGCGGGACCTGTTGTAACAGCAGCTGTTATTTTGCCAAAAAACTGTGAAGCTCTTGTAGGATTAAATGATTCGAAGCAATTAACAAAGGAAAAACGCAATGTTTTTGCGGCATTGGTGAAAGAACATGCTATTAGCTATTTCATTCATTTCCAATCAGCGCAAACGATTGATGAATTGAACATCTATGAAGCGACAAAGCAATCAATGAAAACAAGTGTGGAATCCTTGTCAATTAAACCGGATTATGTGCTAGTGGATGCTATGACACTACCAATCACGATGCCACAGGATTCGATTATTAAAGGCGATGCAAAAAGTTTAGCCATTGCAGCGGCTTCTATTTTAGCGAAAACAGCTAGGGATGAATATATGGAACAATTGGACAAAGAATTTCCTATGTATGGCTTTGCACAACATGCGGGCTACGGTACAAAACAACATTTAGAGGCACTTGAAACATTCGGACCAACGATACATCATCGCAAGTCTTTTGAACCTATAAAATCAATGTAAGAAAGGAGTAATTAGATGACAGCAACATCGTTTAATCCAATACAAATGCAACAAACTACTTTAACTCCAGCAAATCAACCGCTGGCATTAAAGCAAGGACAAGTATTTCATGGCACGATTAAACAATTATATCCAGATCAAACGGCAGAGGTCCAAGTAGGCAATCAAAAACTGATTGCTAAACTGGAAGTACCGCTAAAAGCAGGGGACGCCCATTTCTTTCAAGTAACAGGGACAAGTCCTCAAACAGAGTTAAAAGTTGTTACAGGACCGATGGGGCAAGAGGTTTCTACAAACCAACAAATAAATCAGCTACTAGATTCGATGAATTTGCCCAAAACGTCAGAAATGCAACAGGTGTTAGCGCACTTTATCAAGGCTCAAATACCGATTTCTAAAGAGCAACTTATGCAAGCTGAAATGTGGATGAAGGCATTGCCTGAAGGTGTGACAAAGATAGATGCCTTACAAGCGCTTCAAAAAATGGTTGAGCTAAAAATGCCAATGACGCAAGATGTGTTTCAAGCACTTGTTAGTGGGCAAAAAACATCCGGTATGTCGGCAATAATGGATAATTTTACACAATTATTAGCGAAGGATTCAGCATTACAAGCTAATGTGAAACAAAATTTGATGCAACAAGTGTTAGCCATTGCAAAACCTTTCGAGGCAGAAACAGGTACGTTACTGCTCGCAAAATCGATTCAACTTTTAACTAATAACGCAGCATCAGCAAGTGAACGATTACAAGTTTTAACTTTATTAAAAGAAGCGGGGATTTTACCGCAACAAGCAACTTTACAAAATTGGTCGTCCCTAAATGAAGCAAAACCTGTACAACAAGGTCAACTTCAGCAGGCGGGCCAAGTAATCCAAACAATTTTAGCGACAAAACCAGAACAGAAACAACAGCTTATTGAACAGCTAAAATCTTGGACAGCGAGTCAAAATTTATTGTCCAATGAGCAAAAGCAACAGCTGAACCAAATGATTGATCGATTTAATCAATTACCAACTAATAAACAAACATTGGAGATTTTTGCGAAGCAAATGCAAGAGCAGCTAGTCAAAGCGTTCGCTCACAATGCACCTGAACGGTTATTTACGCAAGATGGCAATGGGCTTTCTGTAAAAGAACATTTATTATCATTGTTTAAGCAAGAGTCGACAATTCCAGTACAAAATGAAGCGCTGATGCGAAATCTTGTAAAACAAAGTACGGAGGCGCCACAACCAACTATTCAACAAATGCTTACAGAAGCTGATGCACATGTACGAAATTCAATGGATAGTAAAGCGATGGAGCATGCTCTTAAAACGGTATTGAAAAGTTTAGGCATTAGTTACGAGGCGACGCTTAATAGTAAATCAGCGGATTTACAAGCAATTGCGCACCAATTAAAACCACAGCTTCATACATTGCTTCAAGAAGCTCAAATAACGCCACAACTAAGGGAAGCGGCTGAACTGTTAATGACACGCATGAATGGTATGCAACTTGTGTCAGGAGAAAATGGTCATCAACACCAGCTCGTGATGCAAGTGCCCCTTGAATTTTTTGGGAAGAAAATGGATGCCACGTTACAATGGAATGGCCGTATGAAAGAAGACGGAAAGATTGATGCCAACTACGCACGTATATTGTTTTATTTACAAATGGAGTCAATGAAAGAAACCGTAATTGATATGCAAGTTCAAAATCGTGTCGTCACTGTCACAGTATTTAACGAAAATTCAGATATTGCTTTTCAGGCAGAATCTCTAAAAACAGCATTGAAATTAGGGCTTGCAAAAAAAAATTATCAGCTATCGGGAGTCTTTATTAAACAATTTGAAAAAGCCCAACTTGAAAAAACAACCCCTGTAGTACAACAGCAGGAGGAAATTAGTGGGGTGGATTTCCGTATATGAGTGAAGAAAAAAAGACGCGTAAAGAAGCGATTGCCCTCACTTATAAACAAGGACAATTTGATAGCCCATCTGTCGTAGCAAAAGGAAAAGGGAAAGTGGCTGAAAATATATTGGCACGTGCAAGTGAACATGATGTGCCGATATATGAGGATCCGAATCTTGTGCAATTACTTGGACAATTAGATTTAAATGAGTCAATACCTGAAGAATTATATCAAGCGGTGGCTGAAGTGTTTGCTTTTATTTATCATCTAGACCAACAACATAGCAAAAATATAGAAAAAATAAAGAATTCTGATTTCAAGAATTCTCTGTTTTAGTACACGAAGTAGAAGAAAACGTCATAATTTTAGATAAAATCCGAACAAAAGACAAAGTGTAGACTTTATCAGAATCTTTCGTTAGAATAGATTATGTTAGTAAAACAATTTTATGCAAATGTTTGATGGGAGGATGTATTATGAATATCCATGAATATCAAGGGAAAGAGATTCTGAGAAAATATGGTGTTGCAGTACCCAATGGAAAAGTTGCTTTTTCCCCTGATGAGGCAGTGAAGGTAGCGAAGGAACTTGGCTCAAATGTAACCGTGGTCAAGGCGCAAATTCATGCAGGTGGACGCGGTAAAGCTGGTGGTGTCAAAATCGCAAAAAACCTTGATGAGGTGCGTACATACGCAAAAGAGTTATTAGGTAAAATTTTAGTAACTCATCAAACAGGTCCAGAAGGTAAAGAAGTAAAACGCTTGTATATTGAAGAGGGCTCTGATATTCAAAAAGAGTATTATTTAAGTTTAGTATTAGACCGCGCTACTTCTCGTGTAACATTTATGGGTTCAGAAGAAGGCGGTATGGATATTGAAGAAGTAGCTGAAACAAATCCAGAAAAAATCTTCAAAGAAGTGGTTGATCCTGTAATTGGACTAACAAGCTTCCAAGCACGTCGTATGGCGTTTAATATGAATATTCCAGCAAACCTAGTAGGGAAAGCTGTTAAATTAATGTTAGGTTTATATCAAGCATTTATCGACAAAGATGCTTCAATAGTAGAAATTAATCCACTTGTTGTCACTGGACAAGGAGAGGTTGTAGCACTAGATGCTAAATTTAATTTTGATGCCAATGCGTTGTATCGTCATAAAGATATTGTCGAATTACGCGATTTTGATGAAGAAGATCCAAAAGAAATCGAAGCATCGAAATATGACCTTAGCTATATTTCACTAGATGGCAACATTGGCTGTATGGTAAATGGTGCGGGCCTAGCAATGGCAACAATGGATACAATTAGTTATTATGGCGGAAGTCCCGCTAACTTCCTTGATGTTGGGGGCGGCGCAACAGCCGAAAAAGTAACAGAAGCTTTCAAAATTATCCTTTCTGACTCAAATGTAAAAGGTATTTTCGTTAATATTTTCGGCGGCATTATGAAGTGTAACATTATCGCTGATGGTGTAGTAACAGCAGCCAAAGAAATCGGTTTATCTGTACCGTTAGTAGTACGTTTAGAAGGTACAAACGTAGAGCTTGGTAAAGAAATCTTAAATGCATCAGGTTTAAACATCGTGGCAGCAGACTCAATGGCTGACGGTGCACAAAAAATTGTGGGACTAGTAGGCTAAGGAAGGCAGGGAGAACAATGGCTGTATTTATTAATAAAGATACAAAGGTAATTGTACAAGGGATTACAGGCGAAACAGCGCTATTCCATACGAAGCAAATGCTTGATTATGGTACAAAAATCGTAGCAGGCGTAACACCTGGTAAGGGAGGTCTTGAAATTGAAGGCGTACCTGTGTTCAATACTGTAGCTGAGGCTGTAGCAGCAACAGGTGCAACAACATCGGTTATTTATGTACCAGCACCTTTTGCAGCAGATGCCATTTTAGAAGCTGTTGATGCTGAGCTAGAATTAACAATTTGTATTACAGAACATATTCCTGTCCTTGACATGGTGAAGGTTAAACGCTTTATGGAAGGCAAAAAAACACGCCTAGTTGGTCCGAACTGTCCAGGTGTTATTACGGCTGATGAGTGTAAGATTGGTATTATGCCTGGTTATATTCATACAAAAGGGCATGTTGGTGTAGTTTCACGTTCTGGCACATTAACGTATGAAGCGGTACACCAATTGACGCAAGCGGGTATTGGTCAAACAACGGCTGTAGGTATCGGAGGAGACCCTGTAAATGGGACTAACTTTATCGATGCCCTTGAAGCATTCAACAATGACCCTGAAACATATGCAGTTGTCATGATCGGGGAAATTGGTGGTACTGCTGAAGAGGAAGCAGCTGAGTGGATTAAAGCAAATATGACAAAACCGGTTGTTGGCTTTATTGGTGGACAAACAGCACCTCCAGGGAAACGTATGGGACATGCGGGTGCCATTATTTCTGGCGGTAAAGGAACGGCTGCTGAAAAAATTAAAGCAATGAACGAAGCTGGTATTGAAGTCGCTGAAACACCATCTGTTATCGGCGAAACACTTATTAAGGTAATTAAAGAAAAAGGGCTATACGAAAAATGTAAAACCCATTAAAATGGAAGATGTAGCACATTGTGGCTACATCTTTTTCTCTGTTTCGGTAGATGGTAAACCTGTTCGTAGCTTTACAAACGGCGGTGTTTGGACAGTTACATGCGAAACGCACACAACAAAAGTCGACAAGGCGAAGCTACAGGACGGCTCATATTCTATTTTTTGTGCTGAAATAACAATTGCGGTCATTTAATTTCTTCTATTATAAAGGAGGTTTTTAAATGATTTTCTCAGTAGATACACAGAGATTACTAGCTATGCATTATGTATATCCATTACCACTCCAAAAACTTCAACAATTATTGTCCCCGGTGGATGTATTGAGTTATTTTGAAGAAGCGCACCCTGAAGAGATTGCGGGTGCATTGCAAATAACGTGGCAAAAAGCGCTGCTAATGATTCGGAATTTTCAACGTGTTCGAAATTTGCCATTTGAAGAGGCTTACGCACAAGCAAATATTTTCCCCATACCATTTAATCACCCATATTTCCCGGCGCAATTATTTGAAATACCTAGTCCACCTACTGTATTGTATGTGAAAGGTCAGTCTGCGCTGCTAGCAAGAGATAAACGGATAGCTATAATAGGCTCTCGAAAGGCTACAGCCTATACAAGAACGGCAATGGACTTAATCGTCCCTCCGCTTGTTGCGCACGAATATACGGTTGTCAGTGGGCTTGCACGAGGTGCTGATACAATGGCTCATGAAGCGACGATTAAATTTGGTGGACAAACAATTGCCGTGTTAGGTCATGGTTTTCATTATGTCTATCCTAAGGAAAACCAAGCACTTGCTCAGCACATGGCAGAAAACCATTTACTTGTTACAGAGTATCCACCTTATATGCGACCGGCAAAATGGCAATTTCCTATGCGTAACCGGTTAATAAGTGGTCTAACTCAAGCAATCGTTGTCACGGAGGCTGCACTAAAAAGTGGGACATTAATTACGACAGAATGCGCATTAGAGCAAGGTAAAGATGTATTTGTCGTTCCAGGACCGATTAATAAAGAGCAGTCAAAAGGAACAAATAAATTACTTATAGAAGGAGCCATACCCGTGTGCGATGGTCACCAAATCGTTGAAACACTTTCGCTCTTTTCTAGCAAAAATTGAAAAAAAGTTGCATTATCTTAAAATCTGTTATACATTTTGCAACAGGTAACTTAAAAAATTAGCAATAGACCTCGCTAAGGGGGAGACATAGATGGCGGATTATTTAGTGATTGTAGAATCACCAGCAAAAGCAAAAACAATTGAACGTTATTTAGGAAAAAAATATAAAGTAAAAGCATCTGTTGGGCATGTGCGGGACTTACCACGAAGTCAAATGGGTGTAGATACTGAAAATAATTACGAACCTAAATATATTACGATTCGCGGAAAAGGACCTGTTTTGCAGGAACTGAAGTCTGCGGCTAAAAAAGTGAAGAAAGTCTATCTAGCGGCCGATCCAGACCGCGAGGGAGAAGCGATTGCTTGGCACCTTGCGACTGCATTAAATATTGATATTAATTCAGACTGTCGAGTTGTTTTTAATGAAATTACAAAAGATGCGATTTTAGATTCCTTTAAAAACCCACGTGCCATTAATATGGACTTAGTGGATGCTCAACAAACACGTCGGATGTTAGATCGTCTAGTAGGCTATAATATAAGCCCAATACTTTGGAAAAAGGTAAAGAAGGGCTTATCAGCAGGTCGTGTACAATCAGTTGCACTTCGTATGATCATTGATCGTGAAAATGAAATTAAAAACTTCCAACCAGAAGAGTATTGGACGATTGAAGGCTCTTTTGAAAAGGGCAAAAAGACATTCGATGCACTGTATTATGGTAACGGCAAAGATAAAATCAAATTATCGAATGAAGCGCAAGTAAAGTCGGTTTTAAAAAATGTCAAAGGTACAGCATTTGAAGTTGTCAATGTGACGAAAAAAGAACGTAAACGAAATGCCGCGCCTGCTTTTACGACATCTTCTTTACAACAAGAAGCAGCCCGAAAGTTAAATTTCCGTGCGAAGAAAACGATGATGCTTGCACAGCAATTGTATGAAGGTATTGATATTGGTAAAAAAGAAGGGACAGTCGGTTTAATCACGTACATGCGTACAGATTCAACACGTATATCTGAAACTGCCAAAGCGGAAGCGGTTTCTTATATTGAGACAAAGTATGGGAAAGAATATATCTCAACAGAAACGAAGCAGGCAAAAAAAGCATCGAATGCGCAAGATGCCCATGAAGCCATTCGTCCTACAAGTACGATGCGAACACCAGATGAGTTAAAAACAGTGCTTAGTCGCGATCAGCTACGCTTATACCGTTTGATTTGGGAGCGCTTTATTGCGAGTCAAATGGCACCTGCTGTTTTAGATACAGTAGCTGTAGATCTTCAGAATAACGATGCTTTATTCCGTGCAAACGGTTCACAGGTCAAATTTGCCGGATTTATGAAACTCTATATTGAAGGTACAGATGATCAAACTGAAGAAACGACGAAACTTCTACCGGAAATGGAAATCGGGGATCAGGTGACATCACTTGAAATCGAACCGAAGCAGCACTTTACGCAGCCTCCACCTCGTTATTCAGAAGCACGTCTTGTAAAAACAATGGAAGAGTTAGGAATAGGACGACCGTCGACATATGCACCGACCCTCGATACAATTCAACGCCGCGGCTATGTTGTGCTTGATGCAAAAAGATTTATGCCGACAGAGCTAGGTGAAATTGTCCACCAACAAATGCTGGAATTTTTCCCTGATATCATCAATATCGAATTTACAGCAAAAATGGAACAAGATCTCGATGATGTTGAAGAAGGTAGTCGTAAATGGGTTGAAGTAATCGATGATTTTTATAAAGACTTTGAAGTTCATGTAAAGCATGCGGATGCTGAAATGGAGAAAGTAGTAATTAAAGATGAACCAGCTGGTGAGGATTGCGAAAAATGTGGTTCACCAATGGTATTCAAACTGGGTCGCTATGGAAAATTTATGGCTTGCTCGAACTTCCCCGATTGCCGAAATACAAAAGCAATTATGAAGCCAATTGGAGTGAAATGCCCTTCTTGTGAAACAGGAGAAATTGTTGAGCGTAAAAGTAAAACAAAGCGTTTATTTTATGGATGTAATCAATATCCAGAATGCGAATTTGTATCATGGGATAAACCAATTAGTAGACCATGCCCGAAATGTAGTGCATTATTAGTAGAGAAAAAATTAAAAAAAGGTGTCCAAATTCAGTGTACGAAATGTGACTATGAAGAGACACCAACACAATGATAGGAAGATGGTAAGAACATGACTGAACTAGTTGTAAATGTAATAGGTGCTGGCCTTGCAGGAAGTGAAGCGGCTTGGCAAATTGCTAAACGTGGGGTAAAAGTTAAACTTTATGAAATGCGTCCTGTTAAACAAACACCTGCCCACCATACTGATAAATTTGCAGAGCTTGTTTGTTCAAACTCACTACGTGCTAATACACTAACAAATGCAGTAGGTGTTATTAAAGAAGAAATGCGTTTATTAGACTCTGTTATTTTAAAAGCAGCCGATGCATGCTCAGTACCAGCAGGTGGTGCACTTGCAGTTGACCGTCATGAGTTTGCAGGCTATGTAACAGAAGCGGTAAAAAATCACCCTCTAGTGGAAGTAATACATGAAGAAGTTACAGAAATTCCAGAGGGCATTACGGTTATTGCAACAGGTCCACTTACTTCAAAAGCGTTAGCTGAAAAAATTCAAGGATTAACAGGTCTCGACTATTTATATTTCTATGATGCAGCAGCACCAATTATTGAAAAAGATAGCATCGATATGGATAAAGTGTATTTAAAATCTCGTTATGACAAAGGGGAAGCGGCTTATTTAAACTGTCCTATGACAAAAGAAGAATTTGATCGTTTCCGCCAAGCATTGATTGAAGCAGAAGTTGTGCCATTAAAAGAATTTGAAAAAGAAATTTATTTTGAAGGCTGCATGCCAATCGAAGTAATGGCAGCTCGTGGTGAAAAAACAATGTTATTTGGACCGATGAAGCCAGTAGGGCTTGAAGATCCAAAAACAGGTAAACGACCATATGCGGTTGTTCAATTGCGCCAAGATGACGCTGCAGGTACCCTTTACAATATCGTAGGTTTCCAAACCCACTTAAAATGGGGGCCGCAAAAGGAAGTACTACAACTAATTCCTGGACTAGAAAATGTTGAAATCGTACGATATGGTGTTATGCACAGAAATACTTTCATTAATTCTCCAAAAGTTTTAGAGAAAACATATCAGTTACGTGAACAAAAAAATATTTTCTTTGCTGGTCAAATGACGGGTGTCGAAGGTTATGTAGAATCAGCAGGAAGCGGTTTAATTGCTGGTATCAATGCGGCACGTTTAGCATTGGGACAAGAGCCAATTATTTTCCCATTTGAAACGGCATTGGGCAGTATGGCGCGTTATATAACAGAAGCACAATCGAAAAACTTCCAACCGATGAATGTCAATTTCGGCATATTCCCTGAATTACCACCTGGACGTCGTTCAAAACCTGAACGTGCAGAAATGCATGCTGCTCGTGCAATGAGCACAATTCAAAATTTTGTGAATTCACAAACAATTTAATTGCCAAAAGCCTCTAAAAGTTGATATACTCTTAGAGGCTTTTTCTTTTATGTAGACAAAATGCTTATTTACACGTATTTTATTATTTTGTATAGAGATTTTCTCAAAATATAACCATTTTCACTTGCTATATTACGAAGATAGGTATAGTGTCAATATGTATGTTTTTTAAAGATTACTAAAGCGACAAATTAATTTAGATGGCCACAATTGTTTTACCATTTGAATTTGTTGGTAATAGTAATGAGAGAAGGTTACGAATAATTCATTGGTGGTGAATCTTTCATGTTAGTTTCGTCCCAAGAAGCACTTGAACAGTTTATGCTTTACATCCAGGTAGAAAAAAACTTCTCTGTTCATACTGTGCGAGAATATGAATCAGACCTACTAGATTTTTTAGCGTTTTTACAGGCAGAGGGCGTTAATGATTTAGCTAGTGTTGAGTATATACATGCACGTCTATATGTAACGAAGTTGTACGATGAAAAGAAAGCAAGAACTTCTGTATCAAGGAAGATTTCATCAATCCGCTCCTTTTTTCGCTTTCTAAATAAACAGCACGGCTTGGATGATGGCGCTTTTCGATCGCTCTATCATCCGAAAAAAGAATCACGTTTACCAAGCTTTTTCTACGAACAAGAATTGATGCAGCTTTTTGATGCGAATGTAGGCGATGATTTGAAATCGTTGCGCAATATGGCGATTTTAGAGTTATTATATGCAACGGGCATTCGTGTGAGTGAGCTTACATCCATTATGGTAGGGGATATAGATTTCCGTTATTCTATTGTTCGGGTAATGGGTAAAGGAAGAAAAGAACGTATTATACCATTTGGTCAATTTGCGAGTGTGGCTATACAGCACTACATAGAGCAGGCTCGTCCACGTTTGATGAAACAAACAAGTCATGAGCAATTATTTGTCAACATGCGTGGTGGGGAACTTACACCACGAGGGGTACGTCATATTTTAAATGAAATGATTGACAAGACCTCACTCCATACGAAAATATACCCACATATGCTTCGCCATACTTTTGCTACACATTTACTGAATCATGGCGCGGATTTACGGACGGTGCAGGAGTTACTGGGCCACGCGCATTTAACTTCAACACAGGTTTATACGCATGTAACAAATGAGCATCTTCGTCAAACATATATGAATGCCCATCCAAGGGCATAATAGAGGCTAAGGAGGAAGGCAAATGGGACAAATCCATGCGACTACGATATTTGCGGTACATCACAACGGCGGGTGCGCTATGGCTGGCGATGGTCAAGTGACACTTGGCAATGCGGTTGTCATGAAAGGCACTGCAAGGAAGGTCAGACGTCTGTTTAATGGTCAGGTGTTAGCAGGCTTTGCAGGATCGGTAGCTGATGCATTTACACTTTTTGAAATGTTTGAAGCGAAGTTAAACGAATATAATGGGAATTTACAGCGAGCTGCTGTAGAAGTAGCAAAACAATGGCGCGGTGATAAAATGCTACGCCAATTAGAGGCGATGTTACTTGTGATGGATAAAAGTACACTACTCCTTGTATCTGGAACGGGAGAAGTAATCGAACCGGATGATGGTATTTTAGCGATCGGTTCTGGTGGGAATTATGCATTATCGGCAGGTCGTGCTCTAAAAAAATACGCAGGTGAAACAATGACTGCCCGAGAGATTGCGGAGGCAGCGTTAGAAACTGCCGCTGAAATTTGTGTATTTACAAACCATAATATTATCGTGGAGGCACTTAACTAATGACACCACAAAACTTAACGCCAAGACAAATTACTGAGCATTTGGATCGTTTTATCGTAGGGCAAAATGAGGCGAAAAGAGCGGTAGCTATTGCATTACGAAATCGCTATCGTCGTTCTCTTCTAGCGGATGATATGAAGGCTGAAGTTATTCCAAAAAATATTTTAATGATTGGACCAACTGGAGTTGGGAAAACTGAAATTGCAAGAAGAATTGCAAAGCTAACGAATGCACCGTTCGTAAAGGTTGAAGCAACGAAATTTACCGAAGTGGGCTATGTTGGACGTGATGTGGAGTCTATGGTACGCGATGTTGTAGAGGCTTCTCATCGTTTAGTGAAAGAAGAAATGATGGAGTCTGTGAAGGAGCAAGCGGAAGAGTTGGCAAATGAAGCCATTGTAAAATTACTTGTCCCTTCTTTACGTAAAAAACAGGCTATGCAAAATCCGTTTGAAATGTTATTTGGTGGCAAAGAACAACAAACGCATGATGATACATCTTCTGAAGAAACGGAAGTGCGTTCAAAACGTGCGCAAATCGCAATTGATTTACGCAATGGCAAATTAGAAAATGAGTGGGTTACAGTTGAAGTAACGGAGCAAAGTCCGTCGATTTTTGATGCATTGCAAGGAACAGGAATGGATATGTCTGCAAATAGTGGTATGCAAGATATGTTGTCTAGCTTAATGCCTAAAAAACAGAAAAAACGCAGAGTGCAAGTAAAAGATGCACGTCGTATTTTAACTATAGAGGAAGCAAATAAGCTGATTGACGCAGATGAAGTGTCACAAGAAGCGATTGCTAGAGCAGAACAATCTGGGATTATATTTATTGATGAAATTGATAAAATCGCAAGCAAAGATACGAACTCTTCTGCTAGTGTTTCACGCGAGGGTGTTCAGCGCGACATTTTGCCGATTGTCGAAGGTTCTACTGTGACGACAAAGTATGGGGCGGTCAAAACAGACTACATGCTTTTCATTGCAGCAGGTGCTTTCCATATGTCAAAGCCATCCGATTTAATTCCAGAATTACAAGGGCGATTCCCTATCCGTGTTGAATTAGAAAAATTAACGAAGCAAGATTTTGTTCGTATTTTAAAGGAACCAGATCAATCACTTATTTTGCAATATAAAGCATTGTTAGAAACAGAAGGTGTAGCAATTGATTTTGCAGAAAATGCAATTGAACGAATTGCAGAAATTGCTACAGAGGTTAACCAAGAAACCGATAATATTGGTGCACGTCGTTTGCATACCATTTTAGAACGTTTGTTAGAAGAATTATCGTTTGAAGCGTCTGAAATTGCACCGGCGCAAATCGAAATAACTGCTGCTTATGTTGATCAAAAGCTAGCAGGTATTGTAAAAAACAAAGATTTGTCACAGTTTATACTGTAGGCAAGGCTTGTTAGTATCATTCAATTGTAAAAAACTTTAGAATATTAACTAAATACGGTATGGATTATTTATAGGAGGAACACATAATGAACT
Source organism: Lysinibacillus sp. FSL K6-3209 (assembly GCF_037976175.1). Lineage (NCBI taxonomy): Bacteria > Bacillati > Bacillota > Bacilli > Caryophanales > Bacillaceae > Lysinibacillus > Lysinibacillus sp. FSL K6-3209. The sequence goes on from NZ_CP150264.1 coordinate 1,097,222, forward strand.
TATTAGAAAAAACACGTAAAATTAACTCGATGCTCCAAGCATCTGCAGGTAAGCCAGTAAACTTTAAAGAAATGGCCGACACACTAGGTGATATTATTGACAGCAATGTTTATATTGTCAGCCGTAAAGGGAAGCTTCTAGGTATTTCAATTCACCAACAAATTGAAAATGAGCGTATGAAAAAAATGTTCGAAGAGCGTCAATTCCCAGAAGAATATACACATAGCTTATTTACAATTTCAGAAACATCTTCAAACTTAGATATAAACAATGAACATACTGCGTTCCCTGTAGAAAATAAAGATTTATTCCAAAGCGCTTTAACAACAATCGTTCCAATCGTTGGTGGTGGTGAACGTTTAGGTACTTTAATTTTAGCGCGTTTATCCGCTCAATTTGAAGATGATGATTTAATTTTAGCTGAATACGGTGCAACAGTAGTTGGTATGGAAATTTTACGTGAGAAATCAGAAGAGATTGAAGAAGAAGCACGTAGCAAAGCTGTTGTACAAATGGCGATTAACTCACTTTCATATAGTGAATTAGAAGCGATTGAACATATTTTTGAAGAGCTAGACGGTAACGAAGGTTTATTAGTTGCTTCAAAAATTGCTGACCGCGTAGGTATTACACGTTCAGTAATCGTCAATGCATTACGTAAACTAGAATCTGCGGGTGTCATTGAATCACGCTCTCTAGGTATGAAGGGAACTTACATTAAAGTATTAAACGATAAGTTCTTAAATGCGCTAGCTGAAATTAAAATGAAATAATTAAAAAAGCTCCCTCGAAATCATTTGAGGGAGCTTTTTCACTGTAACTAAGTGTTGTTTTAGTTATCTCAACTATAGATTGTTAATTTGTTAAGCCTTACTTAGCTTTTCTTTACGTGCAAGTGGTATGTCACCAAATGGTATATGTGTCATTTTTGTGAATGGGTCCAATCTTGTATTTCTAATAGGGAAAAATATGGTAGGGCTTTTTTAGTAGAGAAATTTAAAATCCATCTTTTGTAAGTATTGTAACTGCATCCTATGGTCTGTTTATTGTGGAAATGGGGAGTTGTTTTTACTAAAACGAAGGTACAATTCAAATTCGTTAAGCAAAGAATTAATGCTTATCCGAGAATAATGTGCTTATTTGGAAGGAATCTAATCTTTACATTTAGAGAATTTTTCAGGGAAGCGCCTGAAAAGTAATCAGTTCGCTGAAAGTACATCTGTACATAAGATAGTCATTTAAGTAGCCTTTTTTTGTCGATACGTGAAAAATTTCATAATTACAATTCTAGAAGGTTACTTATATAATCATATTAAATATAGTAAAAAGGGACTTTTTTTTACCGAAAAATCACAATTTGTAATTTTTATCCAACCCTATCTAGTAATAAACAGGGAGATAATTGATACTAATACAGTAAACACTGTCGAAATAGTGTAAAATAACTAGAAATAAGACGAAACGCATCGATGCTTAGTGCCCCAAGGGATGGGGCATATTTGTCCTGGTTAAACTTCTAAAAAAATAGGGCGTATCTACTATTAAAAAATGACAAAAGACAATAGACACTACGTATCATCTTAATTACAATTGTATTATTGGATAAAATAAGAAGTACATAGATTGAATTAAAATGAGGTGAATGGTTTTGAACTTATTTGGAGGAACTATTAGTAGCCTGGAAAACGGACTTTCCTATGCAACTTTGAATCATAAAACAATCGCAAATAACATTGCGAATGTCGATACACCAAATTATAAGGCGAAAAGTGTAAGTTTTAAGGATATGTTGGAGAATGAGAAACAAACATCTATTTCGGCATATCGCACAGATATTAGACATTATGATTTCGAAATAAAACAATCGACACCAGGTGTTCATAATATTGCTGGCTTACGATATCGAAATAACGGAAATGCTGTAGATATGGATGCTGAACAAACGAAATTAGCAGAAAATCAAATCTACTACAATGCTTTAATCGACCGTGTAAATGGTAAGTTAAATACACTCAATACAGTTATTAAAGGAGGTAAGTAATAAATGTCTATTTTTCATGGAATGAATACCACTGCCTCTGCTTTAACAGCACAAAGGTTGCGCATGGATGTTATTTCTTCCAATATGGCAAACATGGATACTACCCGTGCTAAGCAAGTAAATGGGGAATGGGAGCCTTACCGACGGAAGTCTGTCACTTTTTCCGCGCAAGAAGGGCAATTTTCAAAGTTTCTTAATGTAGCAATCGGAAAAAATGCTAAAGGTGGCGTGGGGAATGGTGTGAAAGTATCACGAATTAAGGAAGATACAGAAACACCTTTCAAATTAGTGTATGATCCGACACATCCAGATGCTAATGCAGAAGGCTATGTCAACATGCCAAATGTTGACCCGTTAAAAGAAATGGTAGATTTAATGTCTGCTACGCGTTCTTACGAGGCGAACATTACGGTTTTAAATGCAAATAAGTCAATGCTGACAAAGGCGTTGGAGATTGGTAAATAAACATAAAGAAAGGATGGATACATAATGGCAATTTCGTCCGTTTCACTAATGACACCTACTCAGGTTGTAAATGAAACAAATAAACTAAATACGACACCTTACGAAGCGCAACAAAGCTTTGCGAATTCGTTAAAAGAGGCAATAGCGAAAGTGAATGATCAGCAAATCACTTCTGATAATTTAACACAAAAGCTAATAACTGGTGGAGATGTGGAGTTGCACGAAGTAATGATTGCATCTCAAAAGGCGAGCATTACATTAAACGCAACACTTGAAGTTCGCAATAAGGTGATTGAAGCTTACCAAGAAATAATGCGAATGAGTGTCTAATTTAATTGCGTTGGTGAAGAAAAGACACCAATCCAATTAATTAGGCTTCTCATGGAACTAAATATTTTATATTCATACTTCCATGAGATTCCACTGTTATCGCGAATTATTGATTGCTAGGTTATTCACTATAACCGGAGGATTCATAATGAATGAACGATTGACGAAAATAAAAACCGACACCAGCCAATTTTGGAAAAGTCGGAGTAAAACACAAAAAATAGTAATGCTTAGTTCTGTAGTAGGTGTGATAGCACTTGCAGCTATCATTACGTTTTTTGCAACAAAAACTACATATGTTCCGCTCTATAAAGATTTATCCACAAGAGAAATCGGGCAAGTAAAAGAAGCTTTGGATTCTCAAGGTGTAAAATATGAAATTGCCCCAGGAGGCACATCTATATTAGTGCCCCAAGAACAGGTAGATTCATTATTGGTGCAACTAGCATCAGAAGGATATCCACAGACTGGAACAATTGATTACTCTTTTGCTAATAGTTCTGGCTTCGGTATGACGGACAATGAATTCAATTTATTGAAAAAAGCTGCAACTGAAACAGAAATCGCTAAGCTAATCAAAAATCTAGAGGGCGTAAAAGATGCAAAAGTGATGATTACTCTTCCTGAAGAAGGAGTTTTCATACAGGATGTAAAAGAAGATGCAACTGCATCCATTGTATTGAACACAGATCCTGGCTATAAGTTTACAGAACAACAAATTGCAACAATGTACAACTTAGTTTCAAAAAGTATTCCGAATTTAAAAACAGATAACATTGTAATCTCGAATCAATTCTCAGAGTACTTTGATTTAAACGCTGCAACAACAGATGGTACATCGACAACGACAGCTGAAGGTCAATTACAAATGAAGAAATTGGTTGAACGTGACTTACAACGTCAAGTGCAAAATATGCTAGGGACACTGATGGGACAAGATAAAGTAATTGTTTCGGTTACAACAGACATTGACTTTAAAAAGGAAAATCGTGAAGAAAACTTAGTAACACCAGTTGATGAAGAGAATATGGCAGGGATTGCGATTAGTGCCCAACGTATTTCAGAGCAATATTCTGGTACTGGTAATGCAGCAATGGGTACACCTGAAGCTGAAACAACAACAGATAATTTCACAACATACAATGAGGGTGCAACAGGAAATGGTGATTACGAACGTACGGAAGAAACGATCAATAATGACGTCAACCGTATTCGTAAAGATATTCAAGAAGCACCATATAAAATTCAAGACATTGGCATCCAAGTAATTGTGGAGCCACCAACAGCTACAGACGCAGCATCACTACCTGATGGTGTACAACAAGACATTGAGAAAATTTTAAGTACTATTGTTCGTACGACAATTTCAAAGGATGTAGCAGCGGAACTTACTCAAGAGCAAATTGATGAAAAAGTGGCTGTTTCTGTCCAAGCGTTAAATGGTAAGGTAGCTGATACTGCTGATGAAACACCTGTTATCCCATGGTGGGTTTGGGTAGTTGGAGGTATTTTACTAGCTGTTATTCTATTACTTGCATTCTTTATTATCCGTTCACGTAAACGTGCGAAGGAAGAAGAAGAGTTAAGTATCCTAGAAGAACAAGAAGAATTGATGATTGATGATATTAATGAAGAAATTGAAACGGAAGCTACAATGCGTCGTAAGCAACTTGAAAAAATGGCGAAAGAAAAGCCTGATGATTTTGCAAAGTTACTGCGTAGTTGGATTGCGGAAGACTAACTAGGAGGTTCTGCTGTGTCCAAGAAAGATAAGGAATTAACCGGAAAACAAAAGGCCGCACTCTTGTTAATTTCACTAGGGCCTGAGGTTTCAGCTTCTGTCTATAAACATTTAACTGAGGAAGAAATTGAACGTTTAACGTTAGAAATTTCAAGTGTTAAAAAAGTAGAAGCAAATGTAAAAGAAGAAATTATTGAAGAATTCCACAATATTGCACTTGCGCAAGATTATATTACACAAGGCGGTATTGGCTACGCGAAGACGGTATTAGAGAAAGCACTAGGTATTGAACAAGCTCAAACAATCATTAATCGTTTGACTTCTTCCTTACAAGTGCGCCCATTCGACTTTGCACGTAGAGCAGATCCTGCACAAATTTTTAACTTTATTCAAAATGAACATCCACAAACAATTGCCCTTATTCTTTCTTATTTAGAAGCAGGACAGGCGGGTGTTATTTTATCTTCATTACCACAAGAAGTACAAGCTGATATAGCTAAGCGTATCGCAATGATGGAGTCAACTTCACCAGAAGTAATTAGTGAAATCGAGTCTGTCTTAGAACGTAAACTATCTTCAACTGTGACGCAAGACTACACAGAAACAGGTGGTATAGATGCAGTCGTTGAAGTATTAAATGGTGTAGACCGACAAACGGAAAAAACGATTCTCGATGCACTCGAAATTCAAGACCCAGAGCTTGCAGAAGAAATCAAAAAACGCATGTTTGTATTCGAAGATATCGTTACGCTTGACAACCGTTCGATTCAGCGTGTTATCCGTGATTGTGAAAACGAAGATTTACTCCTTTCAATGAAAGTGTCAAGCGAAGAAGTAAAAGATATTATCTTCCGAAATATGTCACAACGAATGGCAGATACTTTCAAAGAAGAAATGGAAATTATGGGGCCAGTTCGTTTGCGTGACGTAGAAGAAGCTCAATCGCGAATTGTTGCTGTTATTCGTCGCTTAGAGGATGCTGGTGAGATTATTATTGCACGTGGTGGAGGAGATGACGTCATTGTCTAGAATCATCCGTTCTGTATACACACAGTCCAATGGCGATAATGTAAAGAAGATACAAATTCGTGATATGTTTGATATACCCGAAATGGAAACAGATGAAACATCTCATCATCAAATGACCATGGAAGATGTATTTGCCGAACGTGATCGCTTACTTGCAGAGGCTCGAGCTGAAATTCAAGCGGCACGACAAGCCTTTGAACAAGAGAAGCAAATGCACTTCCAAGAAATTGAGCATATGAAACAAAGCTGGGAAGAAGAACGCCCAAATCGTGTACAAGAAGCGTATGATGAAGGGTATGGTCAAGGCTATGAGGATGGTACAAACAGAGCCACAGAAGCAATGGCGCAATCCCTTCAAACAGCGAATGAAATCATTGCACAAGCTGGGGAAAATGCAAAAAAATATATCCAAGATCAAGAAGCAATTATTTTGGAACTAGGCTTAACTGCTGCAGAACGTATTATAGGGACTTCATTAGAGCAAAACAATGAACTATATCTATCCATTGTTCATAGAGGTCTTAAAGAAGCGAGAGAAATGAAAGAAATTAAAATCTACGTTTCTCCTACATATTATGGCTTAATTACATCTAATCGTGATGAATTGGCAGAAATGTTCCCGACGGACGTACCATTTATGATTTTTGTTAATGAGGATTTTGCAAACGAAACAGATTGCTATATCGAAACAAATCATGGTCGGATAGTTGTCAGTATTGACGAGCAATTAAATGAATTAAGAATCAAGCTACTTGAAATATTAGAAAGTAAGGAATGATCGACATGAAAACGGCTCAATTAATCGAACATATTCCAAATATACCGACTTTCAAAAAGTTTGGTAGAGTAACGAGAGTTGTCGGCTTAATGATTGAGTCGCAAGGTCCCGATAGTTCCATCGGTGATGTGTGTAAAATTCATGTTGAAACGTCGAAGAACGGTCATCAAATCATTTTAGCAGAGGTTGTTGGCTTCAAAGATGAAATTGTTGTTTTGATGCCTTATACCTCGCTTCGAGAAATATCGATTGGTTGCTTAGTAGAAGGAACAGGGGCACCGCTTGAAATTAAAGTTGGACCAGAGTTAATTGGCAAAGTTCTAGATTCAATGGGGAATCCTATTGATGGCACTTTGTTACCGAAAGGATTAATGTCTGTACCGACTGAACAAGACCCACCCAATCCCCTTACTCGTCCGCCTATTAACGAAAGACTTGAGGTTGGAGTAAAAGCAATTGATGGAATGTTAACTGTCGGCAACGGACAACGTGTAGGTATCTTCGCCGGCTCTGGGGTAGGTAAAAGTACATTACTAGGTATGATTGCGCGCAATACACAAGCTGATTTAAATGTCATTGCGTTAGTTGGAGAGCGTGGCCGTGAGGTGCGCGAATTTATTGAAAGAGATTTAGGATCTGAAGGGTTAAGCCGTTCAATCGTTGTGGCAGCTACGTCAGATCAACCTGCGCTAATGCGTATTAAAGGAGCATTTACTGCAACGGCCATTGCAGAGTACTTTAGAAATCGTGGCTTAAATGTCATGTTGATGATGGACTCCGTGACGCGTGTTGCAATGGCACAGCGGGAAATAGGGCTTGCAACAGGTGAACCCCCTGCTCAAAAAGGCTATACGCCATCTGTATTTGCGATTTTACCAAAATTATTAGAGCGCACTGGGACAAATGAAAAAGGTTCGATTACTGCCTTTTACACAGTATTAGTTGACGGTGATGATATGAACGAGCCTATTGCTGATACTGTGCGAGGTATTTTAGACGGACATATTGTACTTGACCGAAACCTCGCTAATAAGGGCCAATATCCTGCTATTAATGTGCTGAAAAGTGTCAGTCGTTTAATGAATCATGTGGCAGAGCCAGCGCATAAAAAAGCGGCCGAGCGTTTACGTGAGCTTTATTATACATATGACAAATCAGAGGACTTAATTAATATCGGTGCATATAAGCGTGGGACATCCAAAGAGATTGATGAGGCCATTCATTATGAACCGCTCATTACGGCTTATTTAAAGCAAGGGTATTTAGATAAGGTGACGCTTGAGGAAAGTATGAATGAGTTGATTACATTATCGAACGGTGGTGGCAAGTAGGTTGGTAAGTTATATGTATCGTTTTGAAAAAGTGCTAACCATTCGAGAACAAGAAAAAAATGAAACTGAAATTGCCTATAAAGAATCTGTTCGTTCTTTTGAAGAGGTTGCAACAAAGTTGTATGACTTGCTGAAAAAGAAAGAGAATTTAATAGAATTTCAGCAAGAACGTTTAGTTGTAGGATCATCAATAGAGGAAATTCATCACTATGCTCGTTTTATTGATAGCCTTGAAAAGACTATTGCCGACGTGCAACAAAAAGTTGTACAGGCACGTTCTAAAATGAATTGGTACGAAGAAAAACTATTAGAAAAAAACTTGGAAGTACGTAAATTTGAAAAAATGCGTGAAAAAGATTATAAGTCTTTTCAACAAGAACAAGATCGCATTGAGAGCATATTTTTAGATGAAATTTCTTCACTTACGTATTTCAAGAAAGAAATCAGGTGATTTCATGGCGAAAAAAGAAAACCGTATTAAAACTGAATTAGAAGTACAACAGCCACCACGTAAATCAGGAGGTTTCCAAAAGTTTTTTATATGGATATTAATACCTGTTATGTTCGTAGTAGCGGTGTTACTTGTTGTAGCAACGTTAATGAATACGAACGTCTTTGATTTAGGAAAAAAAGCAGTAAGTAGCTTACCTTTTGTTGAATCAGAGGCACAGCAAGCGAAAGATGCTGTTGTAATTGATGATTCCAAAGTTGTAAGTTTACAGGCAGAATTACAAGAAAAAGAAGCCGAAATAGCTCAATTGCAAAAAAAATTAGATGACACGACAACTGAGAAAGAAAAATTGTTGACGGAACAAGAGAAATTACAGTTTGAAATAGAAAAATTAAATCGAGAACAAGATGATGTGAAACGTGATTTCAATGATATTTTGTCTACTTTTGATAAGATGTCACCTAAAGCAGCAGCACCGGTGCTTATAAAAATGAGCGATGCACAGGCGTTGCGCATTTTATCAAGCTTAAAACCGGATAAGTTAGCAGCTATTCTAGAAAAAATGGAACCACAAGATGCTGCGAAATATACTGAACTGATGGCTAAACAATAAAAAAACAATTGAAAAGGAGGTGAAAAAACATGAATATTGCAATGTTGAATATGACGGCTTCTAAAGTAAATACTGCTTCGCCGAAAGCTGTGTCAGCTAGTAATGCTGAAGTAAAAACAAATGCAGGGACAGCTCAAGATAAAGTATCAAGATTTGGTTCTGTATTTGGACAAGTAGTAGCTTCAACGAACCAGCAAAATAACATATCACAGAGCAGTGAAACACAAGACAACGATAAGCTAGCTGAACTAGAGGAATTATTAAATACTCAATCTATCGAGGAATTGTTAGATTTGTTAGAAATCCCGCATGACGAAGGCTTGTTAATGCTTCAAATAGGGGAAGATGGCAAAGCAGTAGCTATGGATGAGATGTTGAATTTAGACAATTTAATGGCTGCATTGAATGTAGATAAAGAGCAACTTCAGAAATTGGTTCAACAACTTCTAGGGGAAGAACAGCAAGCGAGCGATGTATGGGAGCTACTCACTTTAGTAGACGCTCAAGCACCTGTGTTACAGACACAGTTGGTAGCTGCTTTACAAGGGGAAGGACAAGTAACGCCCGAAGAGGCTACAACCCTACTTCAAGTATTAAAACTAACACAATTGGTTGGACAAAAAACAGATTTAACAATGTCTCAAGAAAATAGCTTGTCAAACGTTCAACAATTTTTAACAACGTTGCAAACGCAAATTGAAACGATTCAAACTGCACAACAAGTTACCACAAAAACAACCGTTACATTGCCGTTGCAAGGTTTCCAACAAGTCATTCAGCAAGTACAAGTGACGAAACAAAGCGATACAAATGCTAGTGAAATGGTGACAGCAAATACAGTACAAACAAAAGCAGATACATTCCAAGTAACTTTGCCAACAGCTAAGCCAGCTCAATCGGAAGCATTACTGAAAGAAATGCAGGCAATCATCAATAAAGCTCAAATTTCTAATGCGCAAGGAATTACACGTTTAACATTAAAATTATATCCTGAAAATCTTGGTACAATTCGAATCGAGCTTGTCCAAAATGACGGTGTTTTAACTGCTCGTCTACTAGCATCTACTGCGCACGGGCGTGAACTGCTTGACAGTCAAGCACATCAGTTAAAGCAAGCGTTTGTTCAGCAAAATATCCAAGTGGAGCGACTCGATATTGCACAGTCGTTGCAGGATGCTGATAGACAACAGCGAGATCAACACTTCTTTAACAACTTCTTTAAGCGACAACAGCAAGAAGAACAAGAGCAACAAAATGAGGATAACGAAGAGAGTATGTCCTTCCATGATTATTTAGAAATTGAGGAGGTGTAAACAGTGGCTGAAACGAAAATTACAAATGATCTTTACTATTCAAACTATAGTGCACCAACTAAACAAACGGGTAGTAGTGAGCTCGGTAAAGATGCATTTTTAAAGTTATTAATTACACAATTACAGCATCAAGATCCAACAAATCCTATGGATGACCGAGAATTTATTGCTCAAATGGCGCAGTTCTCATCTTTAGAGCAAATGCAAAATATGACAAAGGCGATGGAATCATTACTGATGTCTCAACAACAATCACAGCTTATGAACTATACATCATTTGTTGGGAAAGAAGTAAAATGGCATGAAATCACAGAAGAAGTGGATGAAGATAAAAAGCCGATTGTAAAAGAAGGTTCTGGCGTTATCCAATCTTTAAAATTTGTTGATGGGGAAGCCGTGTTTGTATTAGCAGATGGTAAGGAAATCTATCCTGGAAACATCTCTGCTATTCTTGGTAATAAAGAAACGAGCACAGGTGAAAACAATACATCAACTGAATCACCGCTTGTGCAAGCGAGTATGCTAATCGGCAAAAATGTTACGTACAAAGACGGGGAACAAGATGCACAAGGTAGAATCACTTCTGTATCTAATAAAGATGGCATTATTTATTACGAATTAGCAAATGGCAAAAAACTAGCAGGGAAAGAATTTACAGTAATAAGCGAATAAAGGTGGTGGAGAAAGATGGATAAATTTTCAATTCATCGTGTCCCATTGTATCCAACTATTCGCCAAAAGCAACCTACACCTACCAATACACAGCAATCGTTTAGTGCGCATTTACATGAGGCGACGAATCAACAGGAGCTAAAAGTCAGTAAGCATGCTCATGAACGCATTAAAGAGCGTAATATCGCGATTACTGAACAGGAATGGCAGGTTGTATCTGACAAGGTATTTGAGGCACAATCCAAAGGTGTCAAACAACCATTAGTCTTGATGGATCAAGCAGCTTTAATTGTCAGTGCTAAAAATGCTACTGTTATTACAGCAATGGATCGCACGGAAGCAAAGCAACAACTGTTTACTAATATTGATGGCACAATCGTGCTTTAAGGCTGGACCTTCTTTAGTAAGGAAGCCTATGTGTTGCTGACTGACAGAGGCGCACAATTCAAAAAATGAAGGGAGAACGACAACTTATGTTACGTTCTATGTATTCAGGTATTTCAGGTCTTAAAAACTTCCAAACAAAGCTAGATGTTATTGGCAATAATATTGCCAATGTAAACACGTATGGATTTAAAAAAGGTCGCGTGATTTTCAAAGACATCCTATCTCAAACAAGCGGAGGTGCTTCAGCTGCAACGCCTACTCGTGGTGGTACAAACCCTTTACAAGTAGGGCTTGGTTCAACACTTGCAGCAATTGATACAGTTCACGGTTCTGGCTCACGTCAAACGACAGACCGCCCATTGGATCTTGCCATTCAAGGTGAAGGCTTCTTTATGGTAGCTGACTCTGTGTCAAATACGGATGGTGTGGCAGAAAACTATACAAACGTTGTTTATACACGTGCAGGTAACTTCTACATGGATAATGCAGGTTATTTAGTGAATGCAGAAGGGAAATATTTAGTGGGTCATGCCAATGATACATTGTATGAAACTGACTCAACTGAAAGTAATGCAGAAGCAGATAAAGAAGCCAGCCCGCTTAATGGGATAACGGAGGATTTACTTGGAGAAAACGATACATTTACTTTTGACGGTAATAACCCAATTAAAATCCCAACAACTGCTAAATCTATAAGCATCGGTCCAGATGGAACGGTTGAATATGTGGATGCAAATGGATATAGACAATATGCAGGTCAAATTGTTATGGTTAAATTCCCTAATGCAGGTGGTCTTGAAAAAGTAGGTAGTAACTACTTCCAAGCAACTGCTAACTCTGGAGCACCTTATGGACAAATTGCTACAGTAGCAGGTATGGGGTCAATTACGGCAGGTGCACTTGAAATGTCCAACGTAGACTTATCTGAAGAATTTACTGAAATGATTGTAGCGCAACGTGGCTTCCAAGCGAATACGCGTATTATTACTACATCGGATGAGGTTCTTCAAGAATTAGTTAACTTAAAACGATAGTTTAGAAATTAGTTACTTCTAGTTTCGAAAGCTGCTATCTCATAGTTTTTAAGCCTTCAAGTATGCAATAGCCAAATAGATGCTAGTAATTTAGCAGACCTTTGGATGATGGAACAAGAGGCTATGCGTAGATGGCGTTCGAGCTATAAAACATAATTTTCAATATGAGGGAGGGTCGGGCCGGCTCTTGCGCTAGACCGGCCCTATTTCAATGATTGAACTAACACGACTAAATGGCAAAGCATTTACACTGAATGCTTTATACATAGAAACAGTCGAATCTTTCCCAGATACGACTATTACTTTAACAACAGGAACAAAAATTATAGTGTTACAGAGTGAAGATGAGGTGCGACAAAAGGCAGCAGCTTTTTATAACAATATACAAGTACTATCAAACCCGCATCTACGAGGTGAAGAAGATGAAGAATAATAAAGTGTTAACGATGATTATCATCGTACTAGTGGCAATTATACTTATTGGCGTTATTGCGTTTGTATTATTTACTCAATTCAATAAGCCGGCAGCATCACTTGAACCATCAATAGACGATATTGTAGAAGCCTCTGTTGATGTTCCTGAAATTATGACCAATCTTGCTGATAAAAGGGTTGTGCGCATGACGCTAAAAATCCAAACTTCTAGCAAGGACGCTGCAGAAGAGTTAAAGAAGCGTGATTTCCAAACGAATAATTTAATTATTCAAGAGCTTTCAGAAATGGAACAAAAAGATTTAGATGGCAAGCAAGGTAAAATAATGTTTGAAAAGGCAATAAAAACACAGTTAAATGAATTGATGCAAGAGGGAGAAATTCAACAAGTATATATTACCTCCTACATCTTTCAATAAAAATTAGAAACTGCTTGAAATGGAGGTGGGCAAATGGCAGGAGATGTGTTATCCCAATCTGAGATAGATGCGCTACTATCCGCAATCTCGACCGGAGAAATGTCAGCGGATGACATTAAAAAAGAGGACGAGGGACGAAAGGTTAAAGTTTATGACTTTAAGCGAGCATTGCGCTTCTCAAAAGATCAAATCCGAAGTTTGACCCGAATACATGAGAATTTTGCACGACTACTGACTACCTTCTTTTCTGCACAGTTAAGAAGCTATGTACAAATTACAGTAGCATCAGTAGACCAAATACCCTTTGAAGAGTTTGTTCGTTCAATTCCGAATATGACGCTCATTAATGTGTTTGAAGTGCCACCACTTGATGGTAATATATTGATGGAAATAAACCCGAACATTGCTTATTCGATGTTAGATCGTTTAATGGGTGGTAGTGGAGCAAGTCATAGTAATGTTGATAACTTAACAGAAATTGAAACAAAAATTATGACAAATCTCTTTGAACGCTCATTCGACAATTTACGCGAAGCATGGGAAAATGTTGCTGAAATCGACCCGATTTTAGTAGAGCTTGAGGTAAATCCTCAGTTTTTACAAATGATTTCACCAAATGAAACGGTAGTCGTAATTTCGTTAAATACGATTATTGGTGAGACAAGCGGTATGATTAATATTTGTATTCCGCATGTTGTTTTAGAGCCAATTGTACCAAATCTATCTGTTCGCTATTGGATGCAAACTAATACAAAAGAGATGTCACCAGAGCAAACAAAAATGCTTGAAACACGTGTTAAACAAGCTAAATTGCCTCTTTCTGTTGAGCTAGGCATTAGCGACATCACCATTGAAGACTTCTTAATGATGCAAGTCGGTGATGTCATTCAATTAGAACAAAAAATTGATGATCCACTGCTGCTGAAAGTAGGTACATTGCCTAAATTCACAGTACAACCCGGAAAACAGGGTAAAAAATTAGCAATCCAGATTATCGACCCTTTGAAAGGAGGAGACGAAGATGAGTGATGAAATGCTCTCCCAAGAAGAAATTGAAGCGTTATTAAGGGGCGAAACGTTGGACGATAGAATGAACGACAGCGAAGCTTCTACAAAAGAAGAACAAAATGAGGTAAGAGTAGAGGATTACCTTGATTCGTTTGCTCAAGATGCACTCGGTGAAGTTGGCAATATATCTTTTGGTAGTTCAGCTACTGCTCTTTCTGCGTTATTAGGACAAAAAGTAGACATTACTACCCCTAGTATTTCAATGATTAACCGCAATAAGTTAGAAGAGGAATTTCCTCATCCGTATGTAGCAGTACAGGTAGAATATACGATTGGTTTAACAGGTATGAACTTACTTGTTATTAAACAATCAGATGCTGCCATTATAGCTGATTTAATGTTAGGTGGGGACGGTTTAAACCCTAAGCCTGACCTAGGTGAGATTCAACTAAGTGCAGTACAAGAAGCGATGAATCAAATGATGGGTTCTGCGGCAACATCCATGTCGACAGTATTCAACAAAAAGGTGGATATTTCGCCACCGACAATCGATCTAATGAATATTTCTAAAAATGAAGGTCGAGACAATATTCCAGAGGACGATTTACTAGTAAAAGTTTCATTCCGACTTCGTATTGGTAATTTAATTGATTCGAACTTAATGCAATTATTACCACTTAAGTTTAGTCAAAATATTGTCAAATCATTATTAGGTGAAACAGAGGCGATTGCAGAGCCAGTTGCAGCTACAATTGCACCGGAAGCGCCAATTGCGCCACCACCAGTTCAACATACACCGCCACCAGCACAGCAACCGGCATATCAACAACCCGCTGCACCAGTGCAACAGCCGATGTATCAAGAGCAACCACCAATGTATCAAGAACAACAACAAATTCATACGCAACAAAGACCAGTTCAACCTGTAAATGTTCAGCAAGCACAGTTTGCTAGCTTTGATCCAAATGTAATCTCTCAATCTGAGGCTAGAAATTTAAATATGCTACTTGATATTCCATTGCAAGTTACTGTAGAGTTAGGACGTACGAAACGTTCTGTTAAAGAGATTTTAGAACTAGCTAGTGGATCGATTATAGAATTAGATAAATTAGCAGGGGAACCAGTTGATATTCTAGTAAATAGTCGTCTAATTGCCAAAGGCGAAGTTGTTGTTATTGATGAAAACTTCGGTGTCCGCATTACAGATGTTTTAAGTCAAGCAGAGCGTTTAAATAATTTAAGATAGTTTCAATTGGAGGAGTTAACCATGTCTAAAAGAATTTTGATTGTAGACGATGCTGCATTTATGCGCATGATGATCAAGGATATTTTATCCAAAAACGGATTTGAAGTTGTAGGGGAAGCTGCCGATGGTCTACAGGCTGTTGAAAAATACAACGAATTAAAGCCAGATTTAGTAACAATGGATATTACAATGCCTGAAATGGATGGTATTGCGGCTCTTAAAGCGATTAAAGGTACTGATCCAAGCGCAACAGTAATCATGTGTTCAGCAATGGGACAACAAGCGATGGTAATCGATGCAATTCAAGCTGGCGCGAAAGACTTTATTGTTAAGCCTTTCCAAGCTGATCGTGTAATTGAAGCGATTCAAAAAGCACTAGGATGATTTCATGCAAATGTTAAAATCATTTCGTGTCACGATGATTTTCGCATTTCTTGTAACCTTCCTATTTGTGTACCCACCAACAGTTTCTGTTCATGCAGATACCGATACAAATAGCATTGAGTATTGTATGAAAAAACCAGAGGAATGTAAGGATAATTCAGACCCAGCTGCGAAAGAAGATACAGTTGTTTCAGCAGCTGGAGATGTTTCTGCATGGGAATACATAAAAATGGTTTTGGCGCTTATTTTTGTTGTAGCTTTATTTTATGGGTTGATGAAGTTTTTAAATAAAAGAAATTTAACTTTTCAACGAAATCAAATGGTACAAAATTTAGGCGGTTTATCGTTAGGTGCGCAAAAGTCTGTTCAACTGTTGCAAATAGGTAAAACGATTTATTTAGTAGGTGTCGGTGAAGATGTCCAACTGATACGTGAAATTACCGATCCGCAGGAAGTTGAAGAGTTGTTAGCGCTCTATAACGAAAAACAGGAATTTGCGGCAACATCACCTTATATAGCAGAAGTAATTTCTAAGTTTAAGAGAAAAAATAAACAAAATTCATCAACAAATACACAACAAGATTCGTTTGGTGAACTTTTTGGAAAAAAAATCTCTGAAATTAAACAGGAGCGTAGTGAAGAATTAGAGAGATGGAAGCAAAAGGAGAATGATGATAAATGAATGATATAGTCAATTATTTTTCCAACAGCGACCCAACCAATGTCTCAACTTCTATTAAGCTCCTTTTATTATTAACTGTATTGTCACTTGCCCCGAGCATTTTAATTTTAATGACATCATTTGCGCGGATTGTCATTGTGCTCTCATTTGTGCGTACAGCGTTGGCGACACAACAAATGCCTCCTAATCAGGTTATTGTTGGACTTGCCTTATTTTTAACCTTCTTTATCATGGCTCCTACATTTCAAGAGGTCAATAAAGAGGCATTACAGCCACTATTTGCTGAAGAAATTGGGCTAGAAGAAGCATATGAGAAGGCAAGTGTGCCATTTAAAGAGTTTATGAGTAAGCACACAAGGCAAAAAGATTTAGATTTGTTTTTACAATATAATAAGGCAGAAAAGCCAGCATCTGTAGAGGAAATTCCACTTACTATGCTAGTACCTGCTTTCGCACTTAGCGAAATTAAAACCGCTTTCCAAATTGGTTTTATGATATTTATTCCATTCCTTGTAATCGATATGATTGTTGCAAGTACGTTAATGTCGATGGGGATGATGATGTTACCACCGGTTATGATTTCATTGCCGTTTAAGATTTTATTATTTGTACTCGTCGATGGCTGGTACCTTGTAATGAAATCATTACTACAAAGTTTTTAGGGGATGATACAGTATGACAGGTGAAATGGTTATTTCAATAGCAGAGCGTGCCATTATGATTATCCTTCTAACAAGCGGACCGCTATTATTAGTTGCTTTAATCTCTGGTTTAGCGGTAAGTATATTTCAAGCAACCACTTCGATTCAAGAGCAAACATTAGCATTCGTTCCAAAAATCGTCGCAGTATTAGTGGCCATCGTTTTCTTTGGTCCGTGGATGTTATCACAAGTTACGAGCTATGCGAGAGACATTTTTGAGAATTTAACGCGTTATATAGGGTGAGTACATGAATGAACTAGTCCCTCAAATAACGGTATTCTTATTAGTACTAGTGCGCGTAACAGCTTTTTTTGTTACGGTACCTTTCTTTTCATATAGGACGATTCCGCAGAAAGTACGAATTTCCCTCGCATTCGTTTTAGCTTGGATGATGTATTATACAATAGACGTAGAGCCATTTCTTTTTAATGGTGATTACATACTTTTAGTGATGAAAGAAGCTGTTATTGGATTGTTATTAGGTCTAATAGGCTATATCATCATGTCGGCAATTCAAATTGCCGGAAGCTTTATCGATTTCCAAATGGGATTTGCCATTGCCAATATTATAGACCCACAAACAGGGGCGCAAAGTCCATTAATCGGTCAATTTTTCAATACATTGGCGTTGCTGTTCTTATTGGCGATTGATGGTCATCATATGATTTTAGATGGAATTTTCTATAGTTATCAGTTTTTACCTATAGATCAGGGATTTCCTAATTTCGCACAAGATGATTATATCCAGTTTGTCATGACAACATTTACTGCCGTCTTTGCCATTGCGTTTCAAATGGCAGCACCTGTTGTAGCAACGTTGTTTTTAGTGGATTTAGCACTTGGTATAACGGCAAAAACGGTGCCACAATTAAATATCTTTGTGGTTGGTTTTCCAATTAAAATTGGTGTCAGTTTTTTAGTGCTCTTCACAATGATGGCGGTTATGATACAAGTCATTCAAAAGTTGATTACGATTATGATTTACGGAATGCGCGATTTAATGGCGATATTAGGTGGTGGATAAGATGTTGCTACTACTGGACTTAGACTTACAGTTTTTTGCAGGTGAAAAAACAGAAAAGGCGACACCTAAAAAACGACAAGATGCTAGAAAAAAAGGGCAGGTCGTAAAGAGTCAGGACATATCCAGTGCGATTGTAATGCTCATGGTGTTTATCTTTCTATTATTCTTTGCAGGATCATTGCGAGACGATCTGTTAGCTTTTTTTAGGCAAACATTTATCCATAACGTACGTGTAGAAACACTTACGATTGACAGTGTAATGCATTTATTTACCGAAACATTAGTAGAAATGGCTTATGTCATTGTTCCGATAATGGCAATTGCGTTTGTAGGAGCCTTGGCAGGTAATTTTCTACAATTTGGTTTCTTATTCACATTAGAGCCGATGAAATTTGATTTAAAAAAGATGGATCCAATTAAAGGCTTAAAAAAAATCTTTTCTGTAAAAGCAATTGTTGAACTTATAAAGTCAATCTTAAAGATTTCCTTTATTGGTGGAGTTACAACAATTATCATATGGTCAAATTTACATGAAGTTTTAGCACTATCATTTAAAAGTCCGTGGGTGACCCTTGTTACAGTTGGTAAACTTGTTGGCATTATGGGAATTGCGGCTTCTCTTGTGTTACTGTGTGTATCCTTATTGGACTGGATGTATCAAAAACATGAGTATGAAAAAAATCTGAAAATGTCTAAACAAGATATTAAAGATGAATATAAAAATAGTGAGGGTGACCCGCTGATTAAATCAAAAATCAAGCAACGTCAGCGCGAAATGGCAATGCGTCGAATGATGTCAGAAGTGCCAAATGCTGATGTCGTGATCACTAACCCAACTCACTATGCGATCGCTCTAAAGTATGATGAGGACAGTATGGATGCCCCTCGTGTAGTGGCGAAGGGGACAGACTTTGTTGCTCAAAAAATTAAACTGATTGCGAAAGAACATGATGTCGTAATGGTAGAAAACAGACCATTAGCCAGAGCCATGTATGATCAGGTAGAAATAGGCGATCAGGTACCAGAACAATTTTTCAAAGCAATAGCTGAAGTACTCGCTTATGTTTATCGTATTAAGCGGAAAATTTAAAGCTTTTATGTAGGAGGGACACAAATGAAGGTTCGCGATATAGGGGTTTTAGGTGCGGTTATTTTAATCGTTGCGATGCTCATCATCCCTCTTCCTCCGTGGATGCTAAGTTTCTTAATCGTCATTAATATTACGTTAGGATTAATAGTACTTTTAACAGCAATGAGTATGAAGGAAGCATTAGATTTCTCTATTTTCCCTTCCGTTATACTTCTGTTAACCCTGTTTCGACTTGGCTTAAGTGTTTCCACAACGCGTGCAATTTTAGCAAATGGAGATGCTGGATCAGTTGTTGAAACCTTCGGGGATTTCGTAGTTGGCGGGAATGTTCTCGTAGGTTTAGTAGTGTTTTTAATTCTTGTATTGATTCAGTTTATCGTTATTACAAAAGGGGCGGAACGTGTTGCAGAAGTAGCTGCTCGTTTCACACTCGATGCGATGCCTGGTAAACAAATGAGTATTGATGCGGATTTAAACGCAGGTGTAATATCTGAGCGAGAAGCACGTGAACGACGTGACAAAGTTGCGGGAGAAGCGGATTTCTACGGAGCGATGGATGGTGCTACGAAATTCGTAAAAGGGGATGCAATCGCCTCCATGGTGATGGTAATTATCAACTTATTATTTGGTATTATTATCGGTGTTGTACAAATGGGCTTACCATTTGCGGAAGCAGCAACCCATTTCTCAAAGCTAACGGTTGGTGATGGTATTGTATCACAAATCCCTGCACTTCTTATTTCAACAGCAACAGGGATTGTAGTAACACGCGCATCCTCTAAAGGAAGTCTAGGAGAAGATATTACAGGACAACTATTCGCTCAAGCAAAGCTTCTTTATGTTGCTGGGGGTACTATTGTTTTACTTGGTTTATTCACACCAATTCCTAACTGGGTAACGTTACCAATTGGTATTTCACTTATTGCAGGTGCTTACATGATGGAACGTAAGAAACCAGAGGATGAGGAAGAATTACTTGAAATTGAGGAAGAAGTGGCAACAGACGGCATGAAGAGCCCTGAAAATGTTGTGAATTTATTAAATGTGGACCCAATTGAATTTGAATTTGGCTATGGCTTAATTCCACTAGTAGATGCAGCCCAAGGTGGGGACTTATTGGATCGCGTCATCATGATTCGACGCCAACTAGCATTGGAACTAGGGATTGTCATTCCAGTTGTTCGTATTCGTGATAATATTCAACTTCAGCCAAATGAATACCGCATAAAAATTAAAGGTAATGAAATGGCTCGTGGGGAGCTCCTACTCGATCATTATTTAGCGATGAGCCCTGGAGATGATGATTCAATCGAGGGTATTGATACTGTTGAACCGTCATTTGGTCTTCCTGCAAAATGGATTACAGAGCAAGTGAAAGAGGACGCCGAGATGTCTGGTTATACAGTTGTTGATCCACCGAGTGTTGTGTCAACACACCTAACAGAAATGATTCGAGCAAATGCGCATGAATTATTAGGACGTCAGGAAACGAAACAATTAATTGACCATTTACGTGAAACACATCCAATTTTAGTTGAAGAATTAACACCTGCACCATTATCTACAGGAGAAATCCAAAAAGTACTGGGCAAGCTTCTTCGAGAAAATGTTTCTGTACGTAACTTGCCAATTATTTTCGAAACATTAGCAGACTATGCAAAACTAACAAGTGATACCGATATATTAACAGAGTATGTTCGTCAGTCATTAGCTCGTCAAATTACCTCTCAATATGTAGGAGACAGCTCATCATTGAAAGTCATTACTGTATCGGGTAAAGTAGAGAAAATGATTGCAGATAGCATTCAGCAAACGGATCACGGCAATTATTTAGCGATGGATCCTCAAGATTCTCAAACGGTACTAGAGACCATTGCATCAGAGGTTGAGCGTGTGTCCTTTATGGAACAATCTGCTATTATATTGTGCTCACCAGCTGTTCGTATGTATTTACGTCAGCTGACAGAACGCTATTTCCCGCAGATTCCGGTATTATCTTATAATGAACTTGATGCTTCTATTGAAATTCAAAGTGTTGGGGTGGTGAATGTTGAGTGAAAATGAAAAAATATTATGCATCTTCCATACCAGAAGCAATGAAGCTTGTGCGTGCTGATTTAGGCGACGATGCTGTCATTTTGAATTCAAAAGTAGTCGTAACAAAGAAACTTTTTGGGCTTGTTAAAAAGAAAAGTTTTGAAGTTGTTGCAGGGATTGACACGATGGAGCCAAGCAATACGGCTCCAACAGCACCTGCAAGTATGCCTATGATTCCTGCTAAAAAAGAAAATGCTAGTTTACTAGAGATTACGAATGCTGTGCAAGCTATTCAACATGCTCAGCCTAAGCAAGAAATAACTTTGCAAGATGAGTCAGGTATGTCTGAAGAACTGAGGAAGGAAATTGCAGATTTAAAATCATTAATGCAATCAATGCACAAGAAGGCTACCCAAGCTCAATATCCCGATGAACTCTTATCCTTCATTGAATACTTAAGACAGCAAGAGCTAAATGAGGAGCTCATCACAACGATTGGTGATGAGCTTTTTGCGCATTTCAAAGAAGCTTCAGAAATCAATTTTTCACAATGCAAGCTAATTGCCAAAAACTTGTTGCGTAAAAAACTAGAAGGGTTGCCGATTGCAGGCCTATCCTATGAACGGAAATATATTAATGTGCTAGGACCAACGGGTGTCGGCAAGACAACGACAATTGCTAAAATGGCAGCTCGAGCAGTTTTAGAGAAAAAGAAAAAAATAGGCTTTATTACTACAGATACATACCGAATTGCTGCCATTGAGCAGTTAAAAACGTATGCGGGCCTATTACAAGCGCCTGTTGAAATTGCTTATAATTCGACAGATTACGAACAAGCTGTGCAACGATTGTCCCATTTAGATTTAGTCTTTATTGATACTGCGGGCCGCAATTATAAGGAAGCAAAATATGTAGACGATTTACAGCGCCTTATTAAGTTTGATGATCAAGCTGAATCCTTTCTAGTACTTGCTATGACAGCAAAAGAAAGGGATATGACCAATATTATTGAGCAATTTAAAAGTGTTCCAATTGAAAAATTGATTTTTACGAAGATTGATGAAACAAATTCTATTGGCACAATGATTAATTTAATGATTAAATATAATAAAGGACTTGCTTACTATACCAATGGTCAAGAAGTACCAGAAGATATTGAAGAAGCTGATTTAGAAGCAGTGCTTAATATGTTTTTCCAAGGTGAAGAAAAATGAGAGATCAAGCAGAAACATTACGCTTGAAAATGCTGAAACGGCAAGGTGAATTAGGTAAAACAATTGCCGTTGTTAGCGGTAAGGGTGGAGTTGGTAAAAGTAACTTTTCAATGAACTTTGCAATTAATTTAGCGAGTAAGGACAAAAAAGTAGCAATTGTAGATATGGATATTGGGATGGGGAATATCAATATATTAATTGGAAAAAATGTTTCTTATAGTTTAAAAGATTACTTAGAAGGAAATAAATCACTAGATGAGGTAATATTTGAAGGGCCACATGGTTTACAATGTATTGCTGGTGGCTCTGGTATGTCGAGTGTGCTGGAATGGTCGGAGGCCATGTTTGAGAGACTGATTCATGCTTTTGAACAACTCCAAAAAAACTTCGACTATATCCTATTTGATATGGGAGCAGGCGCGACAAAATGGTCATTAGAGTTATTAACATCTATTGATGAAATTATAGTTATTACAACAGCTGAACCAACCTCTATTACAGATGCCTATTCGATGATGAAATATATTCATGTTCGTGATATGGATAAGCAATTTTATTTACTTTGTAATCGTGCTTTTTCTAAAGAAGAAGGTATTGAAACGATTGAACGTTTAAAGCTTACAATGAAACGTTTTCTAGACAAAGAGGTTATAGTATTGGGTTCCTTACCTGAGGACCCTGTTGTGCGTAATGCTGTGCGCGAACAAGTACCATTTTCAATCGCATATCCAGAAGCACTTATTTCTAAAACACTTCAACTGATAGTGGCTCGGTTTATGGAACAACGTATGGAGGAAGTGCATGCACATGAACAGTCAGGAAGTAAATTCTTATCTAAACTTAGAAGTATTTTTTCGAAAGGGCGTGATTAATTGGACTTTGTACATAAAAGCAAGCTTTTAGTCGTTGATGATTCTGCTTTTATGAGAAAGCTAATTAGTGACTTTTTTGTTGGAAACTCGAGGGTTGAAGTAGTTGGAACAGCACGAAATGGAAAAGATGCGATTAAGAAAATCCAAACATTAAAACCAACAGTCGTGACAATGGATATTGAAATGCCTGAAATGAATGGACTCGATGCATTAAATGAAATTATGACAATTTGTCCAGTGCCTGTCGTCATGCTTTCGAGTACAACCCAGCGAGGGGCTGAAAATGCACTAACTGCGATCGAGTATGGAGCGGTTGATTTTGTTGCGAAACCTAGCGGAACAATTTCTCTTGATTTACATAAAATCCAATCTGAACTTGTCCATAAAGTTGAACAAGCTTCGTTGGTACCTATTTCTAAATTGAAAAAACCATCAATTAGCAAAAGACAACAAGAACCAATTGTATCGCCTACTTCAGTAAGAAAAGAATTGTCGAAGGAACGTAAAGTTATACCTCCAGTCAATGTGAACGCAACAGGTACGAATGTCACTAAGGGACATATTGAATGGAGTAAAGTTAGTAAAAAAATTGTGTTGATTGGGACATCTACTGGTGGACCGCGTGCACTACAAGAAGTAATTACTAAAATTCCAAAAACAATTCAAGCGCCAATTCTTATTGTTCAACATATGCCAGCGGGCTTTACAAAATCGCTGGCTTCCCGCTTAGACCAATTGAGCGAGATTACGGTAAAAGAAGCAGAGCAAGGCGATATTTTACAAAATGGCGTGGCCTATATCGCCCCTGGAGGATACCATTTAAGGTTAAGAAAAGTTGGTACCTCATTTGGCATCGTGCTAGATAATCACGAACCACCACGTTCTGGCCATCGCCCATCTGTAGATGTGATGTTTGAAGATGTAAGTCAATTTAAAGATTTTGATAAGGTAGCAGTCATTATGACAGGTATGGGCTATGATGGTTCGAAGGGACTGAAAGCATTAAAAAATACCGGAAATGTGGTTGCTATTGCAGAGTCAGCTGAAACTTGCATAGTGTATGGTATGCCGAAAGCTGCGGTGGAAACGCAGCTTGTCGATGAAGTCGCTGATGTAGATGATATTGCACAAACAATTATGAAATATTTGCCTTAAAAGGGGTGTCCTCTTAATGGAAGTCAATCAATATTTAGAGATGTTTATCGAAGAAAGTAAAGAGCATTTACAAGCTTGTAGTGAGCATTTATTAGAACTAGAAAAAAACCCAGATGATTTGGCTATCGTTGGAGAAATTTTCCGTTCGGCTCATACATTAAAAGGTATGTCAGCGACTATGGGCTTCGAAGACTTAGCAGATTTAACGCATAAAATGGAAAATGTCCTTGATGCAATTCGAAATGAAAAAATTCATGTGTCACCAGAAATTTTAGATATTGTATTTGAATCTGTGGATCATTTAGAAGAAATGGTCATGGATATTGCTAATGGTGGAGACGGTAAAAGAGATGTTTCTTCCACTGTCGCACAGTTGAAGCGCATTGAATCTGGTGAGGAAGCACTTCCGGAAGTAGTAGCAACTGCAGCTACACCAGAAGTACCAAGTGTATTAGAATATGACAGCTTCGAGCAAACAGTTATAACGCAATCGGCTGAACAAGGATTTAATGCTTTTGAAATTTCAGTCAGACTGCGTGAAGATTGTCTATTAAAAGCAGCTCGCGTATTTATGGTATTCGAGATTCTTGAAAAAGATGGGGATGTTATTAAATCAACGCCATCTGTTGAGAAGCTTGAAGATGAGCAATTCGATCAACTATTTTATGTAGCGTTCGTAACGAAAGAATCTGCCGAAGATATGCAGAAGAAGTTAATGAAGGTTTCCGAAGTTGATGAAGTAAGTGTTGCAAAGATTAATCAAGAGCAATTCAGTGAAAAACAATATGAAGCAAATAAAGAAGTAGCCGCTACTGCAACGGCTACAGCAACACCGGTAGAGGTAGTAGATACACCAGTTGAAGCTTCAGCTAAGCCTACACCAGCAAAATCAACACCTGCCAAAGCAGATAAAAGTCATGCACCTGTAGGAAACAAAACGATTCGAGTAAATATTGAACGTCTCGATATTTTAATGAATCTCTTTGAGGAGCTTGTTATTGATCGTGGACGTTTACAATCCATTGCAACTGAAGTGAATCACGGGGAGTTAAACGAAACTGTTGAACGAATGAGCCGTGTTATGGGTGACCTACAAACAATTATTTTAACAATGCGTATGGTTCCTGTGGAAACAGTATTCAACCGCTTCCCTAAAATGATTCGTCAGTTATCTCGTGACCTTAATAAGAAAATAAACCTTGAGATTATTGGCGCAGAAACAGAGCTAGATCGAACAGTCATCGACGAAATTGGCGATCCACTCGTTCACTTAATCCGTAACTCTGTCGATCACGGTATTGAAAACCCTACTACACGCCGTGCAAAAGGAAAGCCAGAAGAAGGCACAGTGGTGTTACGTGCTTATCACAGTGGTAACTATGTCTTTATCGAAATTGAAGATGACGGAGCAGGCATTAATCGCGAAAAAGTGTTGGCAAAAGCGATTTCAAAAGGAGTTGTTACGCGTGAACAATCTCTTGCCATGTCAGACAATCAAATTAATGAGCTTATTTTAGCTTCTGGTTTCTCAACGGCAGATGTTATTTCAGATGTATCAGGTCGTGGTGTAGGGCTAGACGTTGTCAAAACAACGATTGAATCGTTAGGTGGTAACATTTCGATTGAATCTACACAAGATGTAGGCTCTATTTTCTCCATTCAATTGCCGTTAACACTATCTATTATTTCGGTAATGCTTGTAGAAATAGAAAAAGAAATTTATGCGATACCACTATCATCAATTATTGAAACTTCGATTATCCGTTCATCAGATATTATGAATGCGCATAACCAAAAGGTGATTGACTTCCGTGGTAAAGTGGTTCCACTTGTATTCTTAGAAGAAATCTTCGAAGTACCTCGTAAAGAGCTACAAGATGATGAATTCCATTCAGTAGTAATTGTTCGTAAAGGCGAGAAACTTGCTGGTTTAGTTGTAGATTCATTCATTGGCCAACAAGAAATTGTACTGAAATCATTAGGAAACTACTTAACGAATATCTTTGCAATTTCCGGTGCAACAATTTTAGGTAATGGTAAAGTAGCCCTAATTGTGGATTGCAATGCACTTATAAAATAAGGTCAATGAATAAGAGAGGTGTTTACTATGACAAATGCAGTTGAACAAGAAAATATTAAAGTAATTGTCTTCCAATTAGCAGATAAGGAATATGCGATTCCAGTATCACACGTCCAAGGTATCGAGAAACTTATGCATATTACACGTGTACCTAAAACGGAGAAATATGTAAAAGGTGTCATCAACTTACGAGGTGTCGTAACACCAATTATTGATTTACGCGAACGTTTTGAATTACCAATCTCTGAGCACGAAGAAACGACTCGTATTATCATTATCTCTTTAGAAGACATGGAAGTAGGCTTTGTTGTAGATTCAGCGAACGATGTGTTGGATATTCCAGCAAGCTCAATCGAACCTCAACCAGAGGTAGTAGGATCTCTTGAAGAAGAGTTTATTTCTGGCGTAGCCAAAATAGGTAAACGATTATTAATATTATTACATTTAGAGAAAGTATTAAATCCACTAAAGTAGGGATTCGATTATGACACTTAATCAAAAGATTACATCACTACATTTAGACGTATTAAAGGAAATTGGGAATATTGGAGCTGCTCATGCTGCAACAGCTCTTTCCAATTTACTTGGTAAAAAAATCGATATGCGTGTCCCAAAGGTTGAAATGGTGTCGTTTAATGACATGATGGAGCTTGCTGGTGGCTCTGAAAACGTTGTAGTTGGGATTTTTTTACGCATCGAGGGAGATGCTGAAGGAAGCATGTTTTTCATACTTCCGATTGAACAAGCAAATCGCTTTATCCGTCGTCTAATACAGGATGAATCATTCGACTTTAAAAACCCACCTGTTTCGGAGTTAGGTTTATCCGCCATGCAGGAAATGGGGAATATTTTATCTGGTTCATATTTATCCGCGTTATCAGATTTTACAAATTTAAAAATTTATCCAACTGTGCCTGGTCTAAGTGTAGATATGTTTGGTGCTATTATTAGTATTGGCTTAATTGAATTATCGCACGTGAGTGATAATGTCATCGTAATTAATACATCCATTTTTGAAGACGGTGTGGAGGATCATGAAACAGTGAGGGGACATTTCTTCTTACTGCCTGATCCAGATTCTTTTGATGCTATTTTTAAAGCATTGGGAGTTTCATAGCCTATGCTTAACAACAATAATAATGGACAAGTTATAAAAGTTGGAATTGCTCAAATGGATGTAGCGAAATTTCCGAATACGATTAGAACTTCAGGACTTGGTTCTTGTGTAGGTGTTATTTTATACGATGAGTCAAAGAAAATAGCTGGTTTAATACATGTCATGCTACCAGATTCAAGTTTAGGTAGAGCAGAGTCAATAAATGTAGCGAAATTTGCAGATACGGGCATTTCAGCTATGATTGATTTATTAAAGCTAGAGGGTGTTCAAAAATTTAAACTGAAGGCAAAAATTGCGGGGGGTGCGCAAATGTTTCAATTTACGTCAGACAAAGATTCCATGCGCATCGGCCCTCGTAATGTGGAGGCTGTAAAGTTTGAATTAAAACGTCATGGAATTCCTTTAGTAGCCGAAAATACGGGCGGTAATAGCGGTCGAACAATTGAATTTAACCCTGCTACGTCGATGTTACATATTCGAACGGTTAACCAAGGAGTGAGTGAAATATAATGTTTGGTTCTATTTTTTATAACCTATGGGGGGCATTGATTGCCTTTTCCCTTTATTTCTTTATGACACTGCAACAGCCCTATACACCATTACGTATTATCATCGGTTCATTTGTAGCAGCAATTATCGTATTTTTTGTTATGTATATCGTAAGGTTTTTAATTGCGTATGTGTTATTTACACCAACTGCCGACCCGTCGGAAGATGACAGTGGACTTGAAGAAAATAGTACTTCTGTCGTCGATGAGAAGGGGAAAGAAACTGCTACAACTAATTCAACGGTTGAGTTTCAAGATGAAAGCACAGAAGATATTGCACAAGCCGTTCGAACGATGATGCATCGTGAAGATGAACAACAAGTAAATGCATAAGCCAGAACACTTTAAACTGCCTCTAATGTTAGCTGTCGACTAATTATTTTAGGCAGTTTTCTTCTGCCTAAAATAGAACAGCTATTAATAATAGAATAGTGTTAGAGAATCATATGAAATTATAGTCGAATGTTGTTATAATAAAAGGAAAGAATGGCATAGGTTTGTATCTAAATCTGTCAGTCATTGTAAGCACAATACTCAAAATGTGATAAGTGAGTCTTTTTTTTGATAGACATGTGTATGTTTTTAGTTTTCAAGCGTACAGCGTTAACAAAGCGACAGAACTTTTCCTTGAGCATTTGAGAGGAAAGCGCAAAAAGTCCGTGCAAACAGGCGCAAAGTAGAGAGGTGGATTTTATGACACAACCAATTCTAAACGATGAACAAAAGCTGTGGAATCGATGGGTGAATGAACGTGATCCTGATGCGGGTGATTTATTAATAAAAAAATATACTTCTCTTGTGACGTACCATGTGCAGCGAATTGGTGCAGGTTTACCTAAGAGTGTATCGCGTGACGATTTAACAAGCTTAGGCATGCTAGGTCTATTTGATGCTTTAAATAAATTTGATATAAATCGAGACTTAAAGTTTGATACATATGCTTCTTTTAGGGTGAGAGGCGCTATAATTGATGGCTTACGTAAAGAGGATTGGCTACCTCGTTCTGCACGAGAAAAGGCCAAAAAGATGGACGCCAAAATTGAACAATTAGAACAACAGTTAATGCGCCATGCGACGCCTGAGGAGCTTGCACAGCATATGGAGTTACCTGTGGAAGAGGTTTACCAAACGGTGCAAGAGCATTTCTTCTCAAATGTACTCTCCATTAATGAGCAACAAGATCAGGAAGAAGCAGAAGGGAAGTCATTTGTAATCCGAGATGATACGACAAAGACTCCGGAGCAAGTCGTAATAAAATCGGAGTTACTCGATGATTTAGCGGTAAATATACAAAAGCTTAATGATAAAGAGCAGCTCGTACTGAGTTTATTTTATACAGAAGAGTTGACACTAACTGAAATAGGTGAAATGCTCGAATTATCAACATCACGTATTTCTCAAATTCACTCAAAAGCATTATTTAAGTTGCGAAAGCTATTGTCGAATGAAATGATTAATGTCTAGTATCTAACGGATTGTTGAGGGAGGAATTTTAATGAGTTTAAAAGGTGTCGAATTACAAATAGCTATTCCAAAAACGTTTGAAGCGGGTAAAATGGCAGATCAGGCACAACAACAAACTTTAGCTCAACAAGTACATGCAAATGAAGCGTTAAAAAAGGAATTAGAGCGCAAGCAAAAAGCTGTAAATACTTCAGAAGGTATGACGGAGATTAGCGAAGAGGAAGAAGCGGGTGGCGAGTATATAAAAGGAACGCGTAAAAAGAAAAAGAACCATAACGAAAAACCAGAAAAACAGGCGCAGCATCCGTTCAAAGGTAATTTCGTGGACTTTAGTGGATAGGAGTTTACTATGACAACCATATTAATTGCTGTTCTCTTTGTTTTGCAGCTACTATCATTTTATTTCATTATTATATTAAATACGAAATTAGCAAAATTCAAAGATTTAGAAGTAAAACAGGAACGCTTAATGCGAGAAATGGATGATACGATTAGCCTCTATTTAGCCGAAATGAAGGATGAAAATAATCGTCTAATTCAAGCTTTGCAAGTGGTACCAAAATCTACTATGACAGCTGATACTGGGCAACAGGCACAACCAATAGCTGTGCCTAAAAGTCAAGGACAGCCTTTGTCACAAACCGATAGTGAGAAGAAGGCAGTGACAGTTAATAGTGAGCCACGTATTTTAATGCCGAAAAATATCGTAGCGAATGCCTATTCTCGTCAACAACAGGGAGGAACGACGGCTGTGCAAACGGCTGCGCCAAAGGTTGATAGTCTACAAAAAGAAGAATCAAAGCCGTTAACGATGGAACAACAAATTGTTCAAATGGCTGAGCAGGGAAAAACGGCTGAAGAAATTGCGAAAAAGCTGCAAAAAGGAAAGACAGAAATCGAGCTTTTATTGAAGTTTCATAGCTAAAACAGTTGCGAATGCCATAAAGCTGTGATATAGTAGCAAATGGTGTTATTACTACACACGCATTTTGATGCAGTAAGTGGTGCTCTAAGATTAGGGTAGCTTGTTGCAGGCGATAAATGCGGAGGAAAAAAACCAAACATTCTAGGAGGAAATTCACATGTCAGTAATTTCTATGAAACAATTACTTGAAGCTGGTGTACATTTCGGTCACCAAACTCGTCGTTGGAACCCAAAAATGAAGAAATTTATCTTCGTTGAGCGTAACGGGATCTACATCATCGACTTACAAAAAACTGTTAAAAAATTAGAGGAAGCTTATGACTTCATGCGTCAAGTTGGTCAAGACGGTGGTAAAGTTCTTTTCGTTGGTACGAAAAAACAAGCACAAGAAGCGATCAAAGACGAAGCTGAACGTTCAGGCAACTACTATATCAACCAACGTTGGTTAGGTGGTACTCTTACTAACTTCGGTACAATCCAAAAACGTGTTGCACGTATGAAAGCTATCGAAAAAATGGAAGAAGAAGGAACTTTCGAAGTTCTACCTAAAAAAGAAGTAATCCAACTTAAAAAAGAACACGAACGTCTAGTTAAATTCTTAGGCGGTATCCGTGATATGCACGATCTTCCAGACGTTATGTTCGTGGTTGACCCACGCAAAGAACGTATCGCTGTTGCTGAAGCTCGTAAATTAAACATCCCTCTAGTAGGTATTGTTGATACTAACTGTGATCCAGATGAAATCGACTATGTTATCCCTGCTAATGACGATGCTATTCGCGCTGTTAAACTTTTAACTGCTAAAATGGCTGACGCTTTAATCGAGTCAAAACAAGGTGAAGAAGAAGCTCCAGCTACTGAAGCTGCTGCTGAGTAATTCACGTTTACAAAAAGGTGATAAGTGGCTCAGAACCCTTATCACCTTTTTTAGAACCTACCACTATAAATAGTTTAACCAATTTGAGGAGGCAACACTAAATGGCAAACATTACTGCACAATTAGTAAAAGAATTACGTGAAAAAACTGGCGCTGGTATGATGGATTGTAAAAAAGCGTTAGTACAAACTGATGGTGATTTAGAAGCTGCAATCGATTTCCTACGTGAAAAAGGTCTTTCTTCAGCTGCTAAAAAAGCTGACCGTATCGCTGCAGAAGGTACAACTTATATTTTAGAAAAAGGTAACGAAGCAATTATTCTTGAAGTAAACGCTGAAACTGACTTCGTTGCGAAAAACGATAAATTCCAAGTATTAGTTTCTTCTTTAGCTGAGCAATTACTTGCTGCTAAACCAGCATCAGTAGAAGCTGCAGTAGAGCTTGAAAATGCAGAAGGCGTAAAAATCGCTGACCAAATTTCAACAGCTGTAGCAACTATCGGTGAAAAAATTACACTTCGTCGTTTTGAAGTGAAAACAAAAACGGATGCAGATGCTTTCGGTTCTTACCTACACATGGGTGGCCGTATTGGTGTATTAGTATCTTTAGAAGGTTCTACAGATGCTTCTGCTGCTAAAGATATCGCTATGCATATCGCAGCGATTAACCCAACTTACGTTTCTCGTGAAGAAGTTTCTGCTGAAGAAGTTGATCGTGAGCGTAAAGTGTTAACTGAACAAGCACTTAACGAAGGTAAACCAGAAAACATCGTTGCAAAAATGGTTGAAGGTCGTCTTGGTAAATACTTCGAAGACGTTTGCTTACTTGACCAATCATTCGTTAAAAATTCAGATCAAAAAGTTCGCGACTTCGTTGCTTCAACTGGCGGTAATGTAACTGGTTTTGTACGCTACGCTGTTGGTGAAGGTATTGAAAAACGCGAAGATAACTTTGCTGAAGAAGTAATGAACCAAGTTAAAGGTAACTAATTTGTAGACTAGTTCAGTTGATGGATTGGCTTGCATTTGATCCTAATCAAATAATAACTAGATTTTCTAGACAAAAATGGGGAACACAACATAACGTGTTCCCTATTTTTCCGAGATGAGCTAAAAAAGGATAGAATTTTCTATTACCATTATTCACAACTAGCAATTATTGTTAGATATACTATAATGGTAAAGGAAAAGAAAAGTTTTAAATAAATGTCTGACGGAGGTTTACAATGAGTGTGCCACAATATAAACGAGTAGTTATTAAACTAAGTGGTGAAGCGTTAGCAGGAGAGGCTGGCTTCGGTTTATCACCAAAAATTATCAAGTCTGTTGCTGAAGAAGTGAAAGAAGTAGTAGATCTTGATGTAGAAGTTGCTGTAGTTGTAGGTGGCGGTAATATATGGCGTGGGAAAATCGGTAGTGAAATGGGTATGGATCGTGCAGCCGCTGACTATATGGGTATGCTAGCAACGGTTATGAATTCATTAGCATTACAAGATGCTCTTGAAAAATTAGGTATCGAAACACGCGTGCAATCTTCTATTGTGATGACACAAGTAGCAGAGCCATATATTCGTCGTAAAGCAGTTCGTCATTTAGAGAAAAAACGTGTAGTTATTTTTGCTGCAGGTACAGGTAACCCGTTCTTCTCTACAGATACAACAGCTGCATTACGTGCAGCGGAAATTGACGCCGATGCGATTTTAATGGCGAAAAATAATGTAGATGGTGTCTATTCTGCAGATCCAAAGGTCGATACTACTGCTATCAAATATGATACACTCACATACTTAGACGTTATTCAGCAAGGGTTACAAGTAATGGATTCAACTGCTTCAACTTTATGTATGGATAACGATATTCCGTTAATTGTCTTCTCAATTACGGAGCAAGGTAATATTAAACGTGCCGTACTGGGCGAGAAAATTGGAACTGTTGTTAGGAGGAATGCACAATGACTAAACAAGTATTAGACCAAGCGAAAGAAAAAATGAACAAATCAATTGCTGCTTTTTCACGTGAATTAGCATCAATCCGAGCAGGCCGTGCAAACGCATCTCTACTAGACCGTATTTCTGTAGAGTACTATGGTGCGCCAACACCAATCAATCAACTTGCAGGTGTTGCAGTACCAGAAGCTCGTTTACTCGTGATTACACCTTATGATAAATCCATTTTAGGTGAAATTGAAAAAGCGATTATGAAGTCAGATATCGGTATTACACCGACAAATGATGGTTCTGTTATTCGTTTAATGATTCCAGCGTTAACAGAAGAACGTCGTAAAGACCTTGTAAAACAAGTGAAAAAAGAAGCTGAAGATGCAAAAATCGCAGTACGTAATGTTCGTCGTGATGCTAATGATGATCTTAAAAAACTTGAAAAAGCAGGCGAAATCACAGAAGACGATTTACGTGGATACGGTGACGATATTCAAAAATTAACAGATGAGTTCATCGTGAAAGTAGACCAAGTAGCGAAAGAAAAAGAAAAAGAAATTCTAGAAGTGTAAGCAGGCGCTTTGCATTTCTATGATGGAACTTTTTGATGAGATGAAGGCGTCCTATACATAACAGGACGTCTTTTCTCTTTTATTGTAAAAGTATTCATTTCTTATCGGTGTTACAATTTTCACCTGCTATTTACAGCCGTAATGGTTAACTCGTTTACACGTAGTATATGATTTACATTGTTCTGGCTTACTAGCAGTTGCGGAATGTAGCAAGACAAGATTTTTCTTTGAGATGTGTGTTGTTCTAAAATAAGCTAGTTCATACATAGTCAATTAGAGGGAAAAAAAAGACAAAAGGCACTTTTGTTTGTTATGATAGGTTAGTATACGTCCGATTAGTTGTAGTGGGGGAGTTAGCATGTTTAAGAAGCTATTAGGTAAACAAGTAAATATGGATACACTATCATTGGAGGAACGTGTTGCCCTTGCGAAAAGCGAGCCGATTCCTGCCCATGTAGCGATTATTATGGACGGAAATGGACGTTGGGCTAAAAAACGTGCCATGCCACGTGTTGCTGGGCACCATGAAGGTATGAAGACGGTACGGAAGGTAACTAGATTTGCATCTGATCTTGGCATAAAAGTATTAACAGTGTATGCGTTCTCTACAGAAAATTGGAAACGGCCAAAGCCTGAAGTCGATTTTCTGATGCGTCTACCTGTAGAATTTTTAGGATCTTTTTTACCGGAAATGATGGAGCGTAATGTGCGAGTTGAAATGATTGGAGATCCGACACTCTTGCCAGCACATACACAAAAAGCATTGTATGAGGCGATGGAAGAGACGAAGCATAATACAGGGTTAATTTTAAACTTTGCTTTAAATTATGGTAGTCGTTCAGAAATGGTAAGTGCCATGAAAACGATGCTTCAAAAAGTACAGGACGGTCAATTAACTATACAAGACATAAATGAGGAATGTATGACAGCTCATTTAATGACAGCTCATCTACCAGAGCCAGACTTACTCATTCGTACAAGTGGTGAAGTGCGATTAAGTAACTTTATGTTATGGCAGCTCGCCTATACAGAATTTTGGTTTACAGATACATTGTGGCCAGATTTTAGCGAGGAAAACTTTCTGGAAGCGGTGGAAAACTATCAAAAACGTAATCGCCGTTACGGTGGGTTGAAGGGAGAAGAAACATCTTGAAACAACGAATCATCACAGCAATCATTGCCGCGGCACTGTTTATTCCATTTGTTATTTATGGAAAAGTGCCCTTTACACTACTTGTACTAGCAATGGCTGTTGTAGGCTTTTATGAAATACTGAAGATGAAAGGTATTTCGATTTTTTCAGTACCTGGTATTATCGGTTTGCTAACGCTTATTATGCTTGTCATACCAAAAGATTGGGCAAATGAGGTAGTACATGCAATAGGCTATTCTTCGGTTCTAATGGTTATTTACGGACTGGTCATGCTGTTACTTATCTATGTAGTCCTAGTAAAAAATAAAATTACATTTGATGAAGTTGGCTTTATTTTGCTTGGGGCGTTTTATGTAGGATTAGGTTTCCATTATTTAATCGAAACGCGAAACTATGGTCTTGAATTTGTTGTGTATTGTTTACTTGTTGTTTGGACAACAGATTCAGGAGCCTATTTTGTAGGTAGAAAACTAGGTAAAAATAAGCTTTGGCCTGAAATATCGCCGAAAAAAACGATTGAAGGCTTTGTTGGTGGGATTGTTATAGCGGTTATTTTTGCTATAGCTATGCAAGCGATTTATCCATTTGCTAACGGTTATGTTTCACTTATTGTTATCACGATTTTTGCTTCGATAATTGGTCAGATGGGCGATTTAGTGGAATCAGCTATCAAGCGCCATTTTGACGTAAAAGATTCAGGCAATATTTTACCAGGACATGGCGGGATTCTAGACCGCTTTGATAGTTTATTATTTGTCGTGCCACTATTGCATTTTTTACATTTATTTGGTAGCTAAGTATAGCAAGACCTTGTTAGTAAGCGCCGGTTGCCAATAGTTTTAGGAAAAGATATTTTAATGGGCAAGGCGGACGATTTCACTTTGGAAAGCGAGCCGTAATTAGCTCGACTTAATACAAAAGACGTCCGCCAGTTGCTTGTCGAGCAAGCTCGAAATAAAATCTGGACGCAATGATGAATGATGGATGAAAATGCGAATTATGAAATTGATCGCTTAGATAGAAAAAGGGGACGTTTTGTCGTGAAAAAAATTAGTTTATTGGGTGCAACTGGTTCTATCGGTTGGCAAACCTATGATATTTTAAAAGAACAACGTGATGCATTTCATCTTGTAGCGTTTTCTTCAGGAAAAAACATAGAAAAAACACGTGAAATGATAGAGACTTTAAAGCCTGAACTGGTATCGGTTCAGCTTGAGGAAGATGCACTTATTCTCGCAAAAGACTACCCGCAAGTACACTTTACATTTGGTGAAAAAGGGCTTGTAGAGGTTGCTACACATCCTGATTCGACGGTGCTCGTGAATGCAGTGCTTGGTAGCGTTGGGCTTGAATCGACACTAGCTGCTATTCGCATGGGCAAAACGATTGCGATTGCCAATAAAGAAACGCTTGTCACAGCAGGTCATTTAGTTATGGCAGAGTCAAAGAAATACAATGCTACAATTTTACCAGTGGATAGTGAGCATTCGGCTATTTTCCAATCGATGAATGGCGAAAATCCGAAAAATATTGAGCGTTTAATCATTACTGCTTCTGGAGGAAGTTTCCGCGACAAAACACGTGAGGAGTTAAAATATGTCACGGTTGCAGATGCACTTAATCATCCGAACTGGTCAATGGGTGCAAAAATTACGATAGATTCAGCTACTATGATGAATAAAGGGCTTGAAGTAATCGAAGCACATGTTTTATTTGATATGCCTTATGATAAAATTGATGTACTTTTACACAGAGAAAGTATTATTCACTCTCTAGTTGAGTATCATGATACTAGCGTAATTGCTCAGCTTGGTACGCCGGACATGCGTGTACCAATTCAGTATGCCTTAAGCTATCCAGACCGTATGCCGCTTCAAAATGGTCAACGCCTTAATTTAGCGCAAATTGGTCAACTGCATTTTAAAGAAATGGATTTTGAGCGATACCCAGCGTTGCGATTAGCATTTGAAGCAGGGCGTACAGGAGGAACCATTTTAACGGCAATGAATGCTGCGAATGAAGCGGCAGTAGCAGCATTTTTACAAGGGAAAATAACGTTCCTTGAAATTGATGAAACAATTGAACGTGTCATGCAGGCACACAAAAATGTATTCGTGCCAGATTTGCAAACAATTTTACATGTGGACAGAGAAACAAGAAAAATAGTGTTAGACATGGTAAAATAACAACAGGAAGCTTTTGTTAACTATTCGCTTTTAAAGGTGGGGTATTATGCAAACAGCCATTGCATTTATTTTAATATTTGGCTTGCTCGTGTTCTTCCATGAACTTGGTCACTTCCTATTTGCAAAGCGTGCAGGAATTATGGTGCGTGAATTTGCAATCGGTATGGGTCCGAAAATTTATGGCAAGACGCATGGGGAAACAATTTATACAGTCCGTTTATTGCCAATCGGTGGATATGTCCGCATGGCAGGCGAAGATATGGATGGTATTGAATTACAGCCTGGCTACCGTGTAGGGCTTATTGTCGATGAAGATAATATCGCTAAAAAAATTATCTTCAATCAAAATAATAGACAATTACCAGATTTATTATTTTTAGAGGTGGAACGTGCTGATTTAGAACGAGAATTATTTATTGAAGGCTATGATGAGGAAGAAAAATTAGTCCGTTACAGTGTTGCAAGAGATTGTGTTGTTGTAGAAAATGGCAGAGAAACAGTGATCGCGCCATATGATCGTCAATTTAACGCAAAAACAGTTGGGCAACGTGCGATGACCATTTTTGCTGGACCATTATTTAACTTTATATTAGCCTTTTTCATCTATATGCTTATTGGTTTACTAAACGGTGTACCGACATATGAGCCGATTATTACAGAAGTAGTAGCAAATGATCCAGCAGCACAAGCTGGAATGCTTGCAGGGGATAAGGTGACTTCGATTGATGGACAAGCAGTTGAAAAGTGGCAAGATTTAGCTGCCATTGTACAGAAGCGCCCTAACCAAGAGATTAATGTAACGGTTGAGCGTGGTGGACAAATCGAAAACCTCAATATGACAGTGAAAGCAGTGGAGCAGAACGGCGAAAAGCTTGGACAAATTGGTGTAAAGTATGAAAGTCCGCGTGTTTATAACCCATTAAAAGCAGTAGTATACGGAGCTCAAGAAACGTATAATATGACGGTTAAAATCTTTGAATTACTAGGTCTGCTTATTACAGGGGAATTCTCTATTGAAGTATTATCAGGACCTGTAGGGATTTATAAAACAACGGAAGAAGTTGCGACATGGGGAATTTTCGCATTAATGAATTTTGCTGCCATGCTAAGTATCAACCTTGGTATTATGAACTTATTACCTCTTCCAGCATTAGATGGAGGCCGATTATTATTCTTTGGCTTTGAGGCTTTAAGAGGCAAACCAATTGATCGTCAAAAAGAAGGTATGGTGCACTTTGTAGGTATCGTCTTGCTGATGATATTAATGGTAGTGGTGACGTGGAACGATATCCAACGTTTCTTCTTCTAGCAAGTACGTAATGACAATCGACTTTTACGTTTCCAATATTTAGATAATGCGTAACTATTAGAACGTAAAATTGAAATATGGTTATGCTAAAGTAAAAATAAAATGGAAAATAGCTTTGAGCGCAATTATTTTGAAACATTGCGTTCAAAGCTAAATTTGTTTATGCTAATTAGAGTATAAATTTATTTATTAAAAAGGTGGAACACTGAATGAAGCAAAGTAAAACATTTATCCCAACGTTACGTGAAGTACCTGCTGATGCAGATGTAAAATCACATAAGCAATTATTACGTGCAGGGTTTATTCGTCAAAATACAAGTGGGGTATATTCGTATTTACCGCTTGCAAAACGTGTGTTAACAAAAATCGAAAATATTATTCGCGAAGAGATGGAAGCCATCAATTCTATCGAATTATTAATGCCTGCATTGCAATCTGCTGAACTATGGCAAGAATCCGGCCGTTGGGAAAAATACGGTCCAGAACTAATGCGATTAAAAGATCGCCATGATCGTGACTTTGCCTTAGGACCAACACATGAAGAGGTCATTACGACTTTAGTTCGTGATGAAATTAAATCATATAAAAAACTACCATTAACACTCTATCAAATTCAAACAAAATTCCGCGATGAAAAACGCCCTCGTTTTGGCTTATTACGAGGAAGAGAGTTTATTATGAAAGATGCTTATTCTTTCCATGCTTCACGGGAAAGCTTAGATGAAACATATGAGGATATGTACCGTGCTTATTCTAATATTTTCTCGCGTCTTGGTTTAAACTATCGTGCAGTTATTGCCGATGCTGGTTCAATTGGTGGTAAAGGTACACATGAATTTATGGTGCTTTCTGAAATTGGGGAAGATACAATTGCTTACTCTGATACATCGGACTATGCGGCAAACATTGAGATGGCAGAGGTCACTGTAGAATATCAACCAGCCAATGAAGCGTTAAAAGATCTTGAGAAAGTAGCAACACCAGATCAAAAAACAATTGAAGAAGTATCTGTATTTTTACAAGTAGCACCTTCAAATGTTATTAAATCATTAGTATTTAATGTTGATGGTGAATTAGTGGTAGTGCTTGCTCGTGGCGATCACGAAATTAACGATATTAAACTAAAAAATGCGCTAGATGCTGGTTCTGTAGAACTTGCTGACGAAGCAGCTATTCGTCAATTGCTAGGCTGTGGCGTAGGTTCAATCGGCCCTGTGAAATTACCTGTAGAGGTCAAAGTTGTCGCAGATCATGCAATTAAATCAATTCGTAACGGGGTAGCGGGTGCCAATGACGACGGCTTCCACTTAGTAAATGTTAACCCAGAGCGAGATTTTGCTGTCAATGAATACTTAGATATTCGCTTTATTCAAGAAGGAGACCCATCTCCTGATGGACAAGGCATCATTAAATTTGCAGAAGGTATCGAGGTTGGTCATATTTTCAAATTAGGTACTACCTATTCTGAAAAAATGAATGGAACATTTTTAGATGAGCAAGGAAAGGCTCAGCCGTTTATTATGGGTTGCTATGGTATTGGAGTGTCACGTATTTTAGCTGCCGTAGCTGAACATTTCCAAGATGAAAATGGTTTTACTTGGCCAATACAACTCGCTCCGTATGACATTCATGTTGTCCCTGTTAATACGAAAGATGAAACACAAGTTTCATTAGCAAATGAGTTATATGGCTTATTAAAATCATATCGCTATGATGTACTATTAGATGATCGTGCTGAACGTGCAGGTGTGAAGTTTGCAGATGCAGATTTAATAGGTTTACCAGTTCGTGTAACAGTCGGTAAAAAGGCAACAGAAGGTGTTGTCGAAGTGAAATTCCGTCAAACAGGCGAAACATTTGAATGGAAAAAAGAAGAAGTCATTGATTGTTTAAATGAATTTTTCCGCAAAAATTAATATCCTTTGGTAACATAATAGCCAAAAGATATAGATGTTCTTACTAGTAACATCTTTTGGAAGATGAATGAGGACAAGCAAACGAATTCGCGACACGCCTACGGGAAACCAAGCAAATCTCACTGCTATAAAAGCAAAGTGAGGCTTGCTGGAATAGCCCGTGGAAAGGGAGCGAATTTTTTTGCATCATAGTTGAAAACGTATTTGCTAGATAACAATGAGCAAGAGGTGATTAGATTGCCTCTTGCCATTAAAGTGAAAGTAGGTGTCATTGATTGGAACAGCAACAAGAAGCAAGACAAAGATTTCAAATGCTCTTGCAACAACTAGAGTTAACAGAAGATGTTTATATGTCCTTTTTTGAAGAAGGTGAATTAGCCCGTCTTACTGTGCATAAAAAAAATAGACTCTGGCATTTTAATATTAAATTACGTGGCATACTTCCATTTCCGTTATATCAACTATTTCGTACA
Organism: Lysinibacillus sp. FSL K6-3209; assembly: GCF_037976175.1. Classification (NCBI taxonomy): domain Bacteria; kingdom Bacillati; phylum Bacillota; class Bacilli; order Caryophanales; family Bacillaceae; genus Lysinibacillus; species Lysinibacillus sp. FSL K6-3209. The sequence goes on from NZ_CP150264.1 coordinate 1,138,228, forward strand.
CATCTAGCTGAAAAATTCGCTGCTATAGCTCAAATCGAAACAACTTTTGAAACAATTGAAAAAAATGTTACGGAAGAGCTGATTCAAGCGTATTGGTTAACCATTGTTGAGCAAATCGACGATATGGCACCAACCTTAAAAAATTGCCTTGTATCGCAAATACCGATGTGGAATGGGCAAAAAATTACGTTATCCTGCGTGCAGGAAATGGAACTGATGATGCTGAAAACGAAATATGCGGAAAAGCTAGCTCTTAGCTACAGTCAATTTGGATTTCCACATATCGCCTTTGATTTTATGCTGCAAGAGGAAACAGAAGAAATGCGTGAAGCCCAAGAAGCATTCATCGAGCAAAAACGTTTAGAAGAAGCAGCGATGGCTCAACAAGCAATGCAAGACTTCCAAAAACGTGAGCAGGACAAAAAGGATAATCCAGCATTGGCGGCCCTTGGCGATCGTCCATTTCAGCTTGGTATGCAAATTAAAGACGATGAAATTATGGAAATTAAGCGCATAGTCGAAGAAGAACGCCGCGTCATTATTGAAGGATTTGTGTTCGATACCGAAATTAAAGAATTAAAAAGTGGCCGCTCACTTCTACAAATTAAAATTACCGACTATACAGATTCAATTGTTGTAAAAATGTTCTCACGGGATAACGACGATGCAGAATTGATGCAGCATTTGAAAAAGGGTATGTGGGTGAAAGTACGTGGCTCGGTTCAAACCGATACTTTTATTCGTGATTTAATTGTGATGGCAAATGATATTAATGAAATTAAAAAAGAAACACGACAAGACAAGGCACCAGAAGGTGAAAAACGAGTAGAGCTCCATTTGCACACACCGATGAGTCAAATGGATGCAGTTACACCAGTAGATAGGTTAGTGGCTCAAGCGGCGAAATGGGGTCATCCAGCGATTGCGATAACAGATCATGCGGTCGTGCAGTCGTTTCCAGAGGCTTATAGTGCGGGCAAAAAACATGGCATAAAAGTGATTTACGGTTTAGAAGCTAATTTAGTCGATGACGGTGTACCGATTGCGTATGCTTCTGAGCATCGTGCATTAGATGATGCTACCTATGTGGTGTTTGACGTCGAAACGACAGGGCTTTCTACTGCATACGATACCATCATAGAGCTTGCAGCAGTAAAAATTAAAGGCGGACATGTGATTGACAAATACGAAAGTTTTGCCAATCCACATCATGCATTGTCCGCAACGACGATCGAACTGACCGGCATCACAGATGAGATGGTTCGCAATGCGCCAGAAGTGGAGCAAGTGATTCATGAGTTCCATGCCTTTATAGAGGACGCTATCGTCGTGGCACACAATGCCTCTTTTGATATGGGCTTCCTCTATACAGGTTATAAAAAATACGGTTTGGAAAATACCATTCACCCAGTTATTGATACATTAGAACTTGCCCGTTTGCTCCATCCTACGATGAAAAATCATCGTTTAAATACATTATGTAAAAAATTCGGCATTGAATTAACACAACATCACCGTGCCATTTATGATACGGAAGCAACAGGTTATTTATTATTGTATCTATTAAAAGAAGCGGATGAACTCGGCATTAAATATCACGATGATTTTAATAAGCATATCGGCGGTGGCGATGCCTATAAAAAAGCGCGTCCGATGCATTGTACGATTTTAGCAGTCAATAATGACGGTTTAAAAAATCTATTTAAGCTTGTGTCTCATTCGCATACAAAGACTTTCTATCGTGTCCCGCGTGTAACACGTGCGACGTTGGAACAATACCGACAAGGACTGCTAGTGGGTTCAGGCTGTAGTAATGGTGAATTGTTTGAGACGATGATGAATAAATCACCCGAGGAAGCCGAACAAATCGCAAGGTTTTACGATTATATTGAAGTGCAACCGAAGGCTGTATATGCACCGTTAATTGAACGTAATGTCGTGCGCGATGAATGGACCATTGAGGATATTATTCGCAAGCTAGTGAAACTTGGCAAGAAGATGGATAAGCCTGTAGTCGCTACAGGAAATGTTCATTATCTAGATCCGAACGATGCTATGTTTAGACAAATACTGATTGGTTCTCAAGGTGGCGCCAATATTTTAAATAGATCTAAGCTGCCAGCGGTTCATTTTCGAACTACGGACGAGATGTTGCAAGAGTTTGATTTTTTAGGTCCTGATCTTGCAAAAGAAATCGTCGTTACCAACACGCAAAAAATTGCGGCTATGATTGACGATGTAAAGCCGATTAAGGATGATTTATATACACCTAAAATTGAAGGTTCTGATGATGAAGTAACCAATTTAACGTATGAGATGGCCCATCGTATCTATGGTGAAGAGTTACCGGAAATCGTTAAAGCTCGTATCGAGAAAGAGCTAAAGTCAATTTTAGGGCATGGATTCGGTGTAATTTACTTAATTTCTGCAAAGCTTGTGAAAAAGTCACTTGCTGATGGCTATTTAGTAGGTTCTCGTGGTTCGGTTGGGTCTTCATTAGTGGCAACCTTTATGGAAATTACGGAGGTAAACCCATTACCACCGCATTATATTTGTCCAAATTGTAAGCACTCCGAGTTTTTTAATGACGGTTCTGTTAGCTCAGGTTATGACCTACCGAACAAAGATTGTACGGAATGTGGCACACCTTATAAAAAAGACGGACAAGATATTCCGTTCGAAACTTTCCTTGGTTTTAAAGGAGATAAAGTACCTGATATCGATTTGAATTTCTCGGGTGAATACCAACCACAAGCCCACAACTATACAAAAGTACTGTTTGGTGAAGATTATGTGTTCCGTGCTGGAACAATTGGTACTGTTGCAGAGAAAACAGCATATGGTTACGTTAAAGGCTATGCGAGTGACAATAATCTTCATTTCCGAGGTGCTGAAGTAGACCGTTTAGTACAGGGTTGTACAGGTGTTAAACGAACAACAGGTCAACATCCAGGTGGGATTATCGTTGTACCAGATTATATGGATATTTATGATTTTTCACCAGTGCAGTTCCCAGCGGATGCACAAGATTCGGAGTGGCGAACAACACACTTTGATTTCCACTCCATTCATGACAATATTTTAAAACTCGATATTCTTGGACACGATGATCCGACTGTTATTCGTATGTTACAAGATTTATCTGGCATTGATCCGAAAACAATTCCAACCGATGATCCGGTTGTTATGAAAATTTTTAGTTCACCTGAATCGCTAGGTGTGACAGAAAAGCAAATTGGGTGTAAGACAGGAACACTAGGCATTCCGGAATTTGGTACACGATTTGTTCGCCAAATGCTAGAAGATACGAAACCATCAACATTTTCGGAGCTAGTGCAAATTTCTGGTCTATCACACGGAACAGATGTATGGCTTGGTAATGCACAGGAGCTGATACAAAATGGTACATGTGTGTTAAAAGAAGTAATCGGCTGTCGCGATGACATTATGGTGTATTTAATCTACCAAGGACTTGAACCATCTTTAGCCTTCAAAATTATGGAGTCAGTGCGTAAAGGTAAGGGCTTATCAGAGGAATTTGAAGCAGAGATGTTAGCAAATAAGGTGCCTGGTTGGTATATCGAATCATGTAAAAAGATTAAATATATGTTCCCTAAAGCCCATGCCGCTGCCTACGTTTTAATGGCAGTACGTATTGCTTGGTTTAAAGTGCATTTCCCAATCTTGTATTATGCTGCCTACTTTACCGTAAGGGCAGATGATTTTGATTTAATCGCGATGACGCAAGGTTCCCAAATGATTCGTGCAAGAATCGATGAAATTAACATGAAGGGCTTAGATGCGTCAACGAAAGAAAAAAACTTACTGACAGTAATGGAACTTGCACTGGAGATGTGCGAGCGTGGCATGAGCTTCCAAAAGGTGGACTTATATCGTTCACAGGCTAGTGAGTTTATTATTGATGGCAATTCTTTAATACCGCCATTCGATGCGATTCCTGGGCTTGGCACAAACGTTGCCAAAACGATTGTAGCTGCACGTGAAAATGGCGAGTTCTTATCGAAAGAAGATTTACAGCAACGTGGACGTGTATCGAAAACATTAATTGAGTATATGGATCAATTAGGTTGTTTAGAAGGTATGCCTGATGCAAACCAGTTATCGCTCTTCTAATGTCTAAAATAAGGAAGTTTGCATTGTGACGTAAATTGTGCTATCCTTATGGTAATAATTTGTTGATAGTTTTCCAGCAAAAGAGTGGGGCATTCCCGCTCTTTTCTGTTGTTATACCGAAGCAAAACAAATTTTTTAGACTAACAGCAGGTAAGACCGTCAAATTTCACCAACATTACTGGTGGAATTTCTGTTTTATTACGCCTGAAATTGAAAATGCAGGAGGAAACAATGAGCAAAGTACCATCTTTAATTGAAGAACTTGCTACACCGATTGTCGAAGAGTTAAATCTTGAATTGGTGAATGTTGAGTTTGTGAAAGAAGGACGTAACTGGTTTTTACGTGTTTATGTAGATACACCTGAGGGTGGAATTGACATTGGCCAATGTGCTCAAGTTAGTGAACGACTTTGTTTACTGTTGGATGAAAAAGATCCTATTACACAAAATTATTATTTAGAGGTATCTTCACCAGGTGCAGAACGTCCATTAAAAAAAGATACTGATTTTAAAAAAGCCGTTGGCAAATTTATTTATGTGAAAACCTATGAGCCCATTAAGGACATGAAGGAATTCCAAGGCTACTTAACGTCATACGATGAACATACATTAGTGATGGAAGTACCTATTAAAACACGCAAAATTACAGTAACAATTGAACAGGAAAAAATCGCTTTGGCACGACTTGCCATCGATTTTTCAGCATAATGCATATTTAGGAGTGAAAATAAAATGAGTAGTGATTTGTTAGATGCGCTAACGGCGCTGGAAGAACAAAAAGGAATTTCAAGAGATGTGTTAATTGAAGCGATAGAGGCGGCATTAGTTACAGCTTACAAGCGCAACTTTAACCAAGCTCAAAATGTTCGTGTTGACTTAAACTTAGACAAAGGCTCAATTCGTGTATTTTCACGTAAAGATGTTGTTGAAGAAGTAGAAGATGACCGTTTACAAATTGCTTTAGAAGATGCGAAGGCCATCAACCCGGCTTACCAATTAGAAGATATTGTTGAACAGGAAGTAACGCCTCGTAATTTTGGGCGTATCGCTGCACAAACAGCGAAGCAAGTCGTTACACAACGTGTACGTGAAGCAGAACGTGGCTTAATTTATGAGCAATACGTAGATCGTGAAGATGACATTGTAACGGGTGTAGTTGAGCGTTTAGATGCGCGAAATATTTACGTTGGTCTTGGTAAAGTAGAAGCTGCATTACCACAAAATGAACAAATCCAAGGTGAAACGTATCATCCACATGATCGTATTAAAGTATATATTACAAAGGTTGAACGTACGACACGTGGTCCACAAGTAATCGTTTCACGAACACATCCAGGCTTATTACGTCGATTATTTGAGATGGAAGTGCCTGAAATTTATGAAGGCATTGTAGAAATCAAGTCAATTGCTCGTGAAGCGGGAGACCGTTCTAAAATTTCAGTCCATGCACATAACGAAGAAGTTGATCCTGTAGGCTCATGTGTAGGTGCGAAAGGTGCACGTGTTCAAACAATCGTCAATGAATTAAATGGTGAAAAAATTGATATCGTTGAATGGTCAGAAGACCCTGTTGTATTTGTAGCAAATGCATTAAGCCCTTCAAAAGTTTTAGATGTGCAAGTAAATGAAGAAGAAAAATCAACAACTGTTGTAGTACCGGATTACCAATTATCTCTTGCAATTGGTAAACGTGGTCAAAATGCTCGTCTAGCTGCAAAATTGACTGGTTGGAAAATCGATATTAAAAGTGAGACAGATGCACGTGAGTTAGGGATTTATCCATCTGCAACAAGCACTTTCGTACCTGCTGATGATAGTGACTACGAAGAAGCTACAGTTGACTTATATCAAGACGACGAAGAATAAGTAAGAAAGCCCGTGTGACTGGTCACCTGGCTTTATTCAGTGGGCGTCCTGGGCCGACTGAATAAAGCCAGGAACTGTGGCGAAGGTCTTGAGTGTTGAGAGACGAGATTGTACTCCGCAATGTTCAAATCACAAAATTCTACCTTTGCGTTTTGGTTATGGCTGGTCCACCTCTTACGAAGCTTCAGAGAGGAAAGGTGATTCTTATGGCGGTAAATAAAAAAGTACCACTTCGAAAATGCGTAGCTACTGGAGAAATGCTACCGAAAAAAGCAATGATTCGTGTTGTTCGCTCGAAAGAGGGCGAGGTAAGCGTAGATGTTTCAGGGAAAAAGCCTGGACGAGGCGCTTATGTTTCAAAGTCTGAACAGGCGGTTGACATCGCGCGTAAGAAAAATGTTTTAGGGCACCAACTTGATGCAAAAATTCCTGAAGAGATATACGAAGAGCTACTATTGCTCATTCGTAGGGAGGCTATTTTATGACCAATCAAGCAGTGTTTAATTTGCTTGGTATAGCTGCAAGAGCTCGTAAAGTTATTTCAGGAGAAGAGTTAGTAGTAAAGGAAGTCCGCAATGGTAATGCTAAGCTTGTACTGCTTGCAAACGACGCTTCTAAAAACTCTAGTAAAAAAATTCAAGATAAATGCACTTATTACAACGTTGAGTATCATGTAATTGGCGATCGTTATGATCTAGGACATGCTACAGGTAAGGAGGCCCGAGTGGCTTTAGCTATTACCGATAAAGGTTTTGCAAGTAAATTGTCTAGTCTACTCAACGAAAAATAATCGGGGGTGAGCAGATGACCAAAATCAGAGTTCATGAATATGCCAAACAAGTGAATAAATCGAGTAAAGAGGTTATTGAAGCGCTAAGTAAATTAAATGTGAGTGTAACGAACCATATGTCTATGTTGGAAAAAGATACTGTGGCAAAGTTAAATCAATCATTTAAAGCACCGACAGAGAAAAGAGAGGCAAAGCAAGCTACTCAAAATGTAACACAACGTTCACAAGCGAATGGACAACAAAAACCACAGCAATCGGTGAAAAAGCAAGATGGACAAAAGCAGCAATCTGCTACATCGACGCCGAAAGCAAATCATTATAATACGCAACAAAACTCAAATTCGTCTAACGAAAAATCTAAGAATACTAAAGGTAATCAAAATAGAAATATGACACAAAATAATAATAATAACAATAATAATAATAATCGCAGAGGCGGCGGATACAACCAACGTCCAAAACCAGGAATCCACGGTGGTAAACGCCGTCATCCAAAAACGCATCAACCAACATTACCAATCAAACAAAAAGAATTACCAGAAAAAATTACTTTTGTTGAATCGCTTTCAGTAGCTGAATTAGCAAAAAAATTATACCGTGAACCATCTGAAATCATTAAAAAATTATTTATGCTTGGCGTAATGGCGACAATTAACCAAGAATTAGATAAGGATGCAATTGAGTTAATTTGCGCAGACTACGGTGTAGAAGTTGAAGAAGAAATTCGTGTAGATATTACGGATTTAGAAACTCACTTCGAGCAAACAGAAGAAGTCAATGAAGCTGAATTATCAGAACGTCCACCTGTAGTAACAATTATGGGTCACGTTGACCATGGTAAAACGACTTTACTTGACTCCATCCGTCATACAAAAGTAACAGCTGGAGAAGCTGGTGGTATTACACAGCATATCGGTGCTTACCAAGTAACAGAAGGCGACAAAAAGATTACGTTCCTTGATACACCAGGGCACGCTGCATTTACAACAATGCGTGCGCGCGGTGCAAAAGTAACGGACTTAACAATTCTAGTAGTGGCAGCTGACGACGGTGTGATGCCTCAAACAGTTGAAGCCATTAACCATGCCAAAGCTGCAGAAGTACCAATTATTGTTGCTGTCAACAAAATGGATAAACCTTCAGCAAACCCTGATCGTGTAATGCAAGAATTAACCGAGCATGGTTTAGTACCTGAAGCTTGGGGTGGCGATACGATTTTCGTGCCAATTTCAGCATTAAAAGGTGAAGGTATTGATACATTGCTAGAAATGGTATTACTTGTTGCCGAAGTGGGAGAGCTAAAAGCAAATCCAGATCGTTTAGCACTTGGTACTGTAATTGAAGCACAGCTTGATAAAGGCCGTGGTTCTGTTGCAACACTATTAGTACAAGACGGTACATTAAAAGTCGGTGATCCAATCGTAGTTGGTCACGCTTATGGCCGTGTTCGTGCGATGGTTAACGATAAAGGGCGCCGTGTAAAAGAAGCTGGCCCATCAACACCAGTAGAAATTACAGGTTTAAACGATGTACCGCAAGCTGGGGACCGCTTCGTTGTCTTCGAAGACGAAAAAACAGCTCGTCAAGTTGGGGAAACTCGTGCAATGACAGCTATTCAAGCACAACGTTCTGAAAAACAACGTGTCACGCTTGATAACTTATTTGAACAAATGAGTCAAGGCGAAATGAAAGAGTTAAACTTAATCGTTAAAGCTGACGTTCAAGGTACTGTAGAAGCAATGGCTGCTTCATTAATGAAAATTGATGTAGAAGGCGTAAATGTGAAAATTATTCATACTGGCGCTGGCGCAATTACAGAATCAGATATTTCTCTTGCCGCAGCATCGAATGCAATTGTAATTGGTTTCAACGTACGACCAGATACAAATGCAAAACGTGCAGCAGAGGAAGAAGGCGTAGATATTCGTCTACACCGTGTTATTTATAAAGTAATTGAAGAAATCGAACAAGCGATGAAAGGTATGCTAGACCCAGAATTTGAAGAAAAAATCATCGGTCAAGCAGAAGTTCGTCAAACAATTAAAGTATCTAAAGTTGGTACAATTGCAGGTTCTTACGTGACAGAAGGTAAAGTAACACGTGATTCAGGTGTCCGTGTTATCCGTGACAACGTGGTAATCTTCGAAGGCGAATTAGATACATTAAAACGTTTCAAAGATGAAGTAAAAGAAGTGGCAAGAGGATACGAATGTGGTATTACGATTACAAACTTCAATGACATTAAAGAAGGCGACATCATTGAAGCCTACATTATGGAAGAAGTTAAACGTGCATAATGATTGTATACGTTGAGGTAGAATTTATTATCCAAACTGCCCATTCGTTAAAGGAAAAACGCGCTGTCTTACAGCGTATGATTACGCGCACAAAACAGAAGTTTAATGTATCCATTGCCGAAATTGACCATCAAAATGTATGGCAACGTACGAAATTAGCGCTTGTTGCTGTTTCTTCTTCGAAGGACGCAGCAGAGCGTGAAATCAATCACGCCCTTCATTATTTGCAGTCAAACCCGTCTTGGGAACAACTTAATGTGTGGCGAGATTATTTATAAGCAGCAAAGGTTATTTGAGAGATTGGATGGTTATTGTCAATAAAAGGCTTGTTTAAAACCATTTATTGACACAGTCATTCCCTTAACGCAAATAGCTGAACATCGAAATAGAGGTGACTAATTATGTCTCTACGCTCAAACCGTGTTGCTGAGCAAATGAAAAAAGAGCTTGGTGATATTATTGGCCGTAAAATTAAGGATCCGCGTGTTGGCTTCGTTACTGTTACTGGTGTAGATGTAACAGGTGATTTACAACAAGCGACAATTTATATTACATCATTAGGCAATGAACGTGAACGTGAGGAAACGCTAAAAGCTTTAGTAAAAGCTGCTGGTTTTATCCGTTCTGAAATCGGTTCTCGTATTCGTTTACGTCGAACACCGGAATTAATCTTTGAATTTGACTCATCGATTGAGTATGGTAATCGCATTGATTCATTACTACGTGGTTTACACAAAGAATAACAACAGTAAAAGTCTGCCACATGCATCTTCATGCAGGCAGGCTTTTTTCATGTGATGGTGCAAAAGGGGGATTTAGATGAACGGTATTTTACCGCTTTGGAAAGAACGTGGCATGACGAGTCATGATTGCGTCTTTAAATTACGAAAAATATTGCGAACAAAAAAAGTTGGCCATACGGGCACTTTAGATCCAGGAGTGGAAGGGGTTCTGCCTATCTGTATCGGACAGGCAACACGTATTGCCGAATATTTAACGGATGCAGGGAAGACTTATGAGGCAGTCATTTCCATTGGGCGCACAACGACGACTGAAGATGCAGAAGGGGAAACGGTTACGGAAGATACTACAAATAAGGCGTTTACGCGTGCGAAGTTGCTGGATGTCTTAGCTTCCTTAACGGGTGTGATTAATCAGACACCACCGATGTTTTCAGCTGTTAAAGTCAATGGGAAACGGTTATATGAATATGCACGTAAAGGCGAAACGGTGGAAAGACCGACAAGACAGGTGACAATTTATGCTTTAGAGTTACTTGATGATAAGGAAATTTACGAAGGGCATGAAATTACATTTCCTGTAAGGATCTCATGTAGCAAAGGCACATATATTCGTACATTAGCTGTACAAATTGGGGAAGCGCTTGGCTATCCTGCACATATGCAAGAGCTTGTGCGAACTGCATCGGGCACATTTACACAAGACAATTGTTTTACACTAGCACAAGTTGCCGAATTAATGGAAAATGAACAAATTCATACATGCATTCTTCCAGTAGAATATGCCTTATCAGACTATCCATATATTGAAATAACATCATCGATTGAAAAAGAAATTTTCAATGGACAAGTGCTTCCAGCAGATGCATTATTAAAGGTGCATGATAAAATTGTGTTTGGAATCAAAGGGAAAGCATTTGCGGTTTATCAAGCCCATCCGACAAAAGAAGGGTTGATGAAGCCACATAAAATGTTCCCAACGATAGAGTAGGAGGATTTTTTGTATGGAGGTCATTCATTTAAAATACCCACACCAATTACAACAGCGAGAAAGTATCCAGCCGTACTCATTGGCAATTGGCTTTTTTGATGGTGTACATATTGGACATCAGGCGGTTATTGAAGCGGCCAAGCAAGAGGGGGACAAGCGACAAATCCCGACTGCCGTTATGACATTTGATCCGCATCCATCATTAGTACTAGGCGGACGCAATGAAAAAGTATTTTATATTACATTACTACAGCAAAAATTGCAGCTGTTTAAAGAACTAGGTGTGGATAAGGTATTTGTTGTACACTTCACATCAGACTTTGCGAAGCTGTCACCGGCTGCTTTTATTGATACCTTTATTCGAGGGTTAAATATTCAACATGTTACAGCAGGATTTGATTTTTCATTTGGTGCATTTGGTAAAGGCACGATGGAAGATATGCGTGTCTTAAGCAATGGCGAATATGGTGTAACGGTGGTCGATAAGAAAGCTGACTCGCTTGAGAAAATCAGCTCAACACGCATTCGTAAATTATTACAAGAGGGCGATATGGAGGCTGCTCGTATGCTTCTAGGACGTCCATTTGAAATAAAGGGTATTGTGGTGCATGGCGATAAACGTGGACGTACAATCGGCTTTCCTACTGCAAATGTACAAGCACTAGAGGGTACTTACATTCCAGCAAGTGGTGTGTATGCAGTACGACTGCTTGTACAAAATAATTGGTATGATGGAGTATGCAATGTAGGTTATAAACCAACATTTAAAGATCCAAACGACAAGCAATTATCAATCGAAGTACATATTTTAAACTTCGAGAAAAACATCTATGGGGAAGAAGTACATGTTGCTTGGTATAAACGTATTCGAAGCGAGCGGAAGTTTGACGGAATTGAAGCGCTAAAAATGCAAATAGAGAAAGATAAGCAAGAGGCTATACAATTTTTTTATGTTATGAAATAGCGCTGTCCGCAGCACCACATGGTATGAGCTATGTTATTACTTGCTTGCCCCATTGTTTTATGGTAACATTCATAAGTGCATAAAGTGCTTAACCTTAGCTCGGTATACCGATGACTCCAACGTTTACTGTGCTAATGGGGATTTAACAATTATTTAGGAGGTCAATACAAATGGCTATTACAAAAGAACGTAAAAACGAAATTATCGCTGAGTACCGTACTCACGAAAGTGACACTGGTTCTCCAGAAGTACAAGTTGCAGTTTTAACAGCTGAAATCAACGCTTTAAACACTCACTTACGTACACACAAAAAAGATTTCCACTCTGAGCGTGGTCTTCTTAAAATGGTAGGTCGTCGTCGTCACTTACTTAAATATCTTCGTGAAACTGACGTTCAACGTTACCGTGAACTAATCAATCGTTTAGGCTTACGTCGCTAATTGACAATCGAAAAGCGGGATTATTCCCGCTTTTTCTTTATGTTTATAAACTTTCTAGCTAACGACGAATCGCAACAAGATAAGTAAAAATATAAGAAGAAAACAAGCAAAAACGCCATTAAAACCAAATAAAGCAATAAATCCTAAATAAATTGGCAATAACTGAATTTAAATGTATGATTATTTCATGAAATATTTAGCATAGAACAAGCATTTTTGGTACACTTACTATTAGTACATACAGACGAGTAAGTGTTTTTATAATAGAGAGGGGTTCATTGAATGAACGAAAAGAAAGTCTATTCCTACGAATGGGCTGGCCGTCCACTAGTAATTGAAGTAGGACAGTTAGCAAAACAAGCAAATGGAGCAGCATTAGTACGCTACGGTGATACTTCTGTACTTGCAACAGCAACAATGTCAAAATCACCAAAACCACTTGATTTCTTCCCATTAACAGTAAACTACGAAGAACGTTTATATGCAGCAGGTAAAATTCCTGGCGGCTTTATTAAACGTGAAGGACGCCCATCTGAAAAAGCAATTCTAGCAAGCCGTTTAATTGACCGTCCAATTCGTCCGATGTTCCCAGACGGTTTCCGTAATGAAGTACAAGTTATTTCAATGGTTATGTCTAATGACCCTGATTGCACATCTGAAATGGCCGCAATGGTAGGTTCATCATTAGCATTAGCAATTTCTGATATTCCTTTCGATGGACCAATTGCCGGTGTACAAGTTGGTTATATTGACGGTGAATTCATCGTGAATCCAACTGTCGAGCAAGCGAACATGTCAACAATCCATTTATCTGTAGCGGGTAACAAGGATGCTATTAACATGGTTGAAGCAGGCGCTTTAGAAGTGCCTGAAGAAGTAATGTTAGAAGCAATTATGTTCGGTCATGAAGAAATTAAAAAAATAATTGCTTTCCAAGAACAAATTGTTGCTGAAGTAGGGAAAGAAAAATTACCTGTCACATTATTTGAAATTGATGAAGCAATTCAAGCAGATATTAAAGCAGCTTGTGAAACTGACATGCATGACGCTATTCAAACAGCTGAAAAGCATGCCCGTGATGAAGCAATCACTGCGGTAAAAGATCGTATTATTGCTTCTTATGAAGAGCAAGAAGCCGATGAAACAACAATGAAACAAGTTCATACTATTTTAGATAAAATGGTAAAAGACGAAGTACGTCGTCAAATTACAGAAGATAAAATCCGTCCAGATGGTCGTAAGTTGGATGAAATTCGTCCACTTTCTTCTGAAACAGGGCTATTACAACGTACGCATGGTTCAGCATTATTTACACGTGGACAAACTCAAGCCTTATCAATTTGTACATTAGGTGCACTTGGTGATGTTCAAATTATTGACGGCTTAGGTGTTGAGGAATCGAAACGCTTTATGCATCACTACAATTTCCCACAATTCTCTGTCGGGGAAACTGGCCCAATTCGTGGACCAGGTCGTCGTGAAATCGGTCACGGTGCTCTAGGTGAGCGTGCACTAGAAGCGGTCATTCCTGATGAATCAGTATTCCCATACACAATCCGTTGTGTATCAGAAGTACTTGAATCGAATGGTTCAACATCACAAGCTTCAATTTGTGCATCTACATTAGCTATGATGGATGCTGGTGTTCCGTTAAAAGCACCTGTTGCAGGTATCGCGATGGGGCTGATTAAAAAAGGCGAGCATTATTCCATTTTAACAGATATCCAAGGTATGGAAGACCATTTAGGCGATATGGACTTTAAAGTAGCAGGTACTGCTAAAGGCGTAACAGCACTTCAAATGGATATTAAAATTGACGGTCTATCACGTAATATTTTAGAAGAAGCATTGACTCAAGCTAAAATTGGCCGTATGCATATTTTAGAATCAATGCTTGCAACATTGGCTCAACCACGTGAAAAATTATCTGCTTATGCACCAAAAATCGTGATTGTACGTATCAATCCAGATAAAATCCGCGATGTTATTGGACCAGGCGGTAAGCAAATCAATAAAATAATTGAAGAAACTGGCGTAAAAATTGATACAGAACAAGATGGTACAATTTACATCTCTTCAGCAGACGAAGAAATGAACGCTCGTGCAAAACAAATTATCGAAGACATCGTACGTGAAGCAAAAGTGGGCGAATACTACTTATCCACTGTAAAACGTATCGAAAAATTCGGTGCATTCTGTGAAATCTTCCCAGGTAAAGATGGCTTATTACACATCTCTGAAATTCAAGAAGAACGTACAAAGCAAGTGGAAGATGTGTTAAAACTAGGCGATCAATTACTTGTAAAAGTAATTGAAATCGACAAACAAGGTCGTGTGAATTTATCTCGTAAAGTGGTTATTCAAGAAGAAAAAGAACGCGCAGAACAAGGTAAATAATTTGATAAAAAAAGGCTGCGTATGATGCGCAGCCTTTTTTAAATAAAACGGATGTATACGAGGAGGAAACTATTTGGTACAAGTACATACATGTCAAAACGGAGTGCGTATTGTGTCAGAGCAAATTGATCATGTTAGATCTGTTGCTCTTGGCATATTTGTCAATGCTGGTTCACGCTTTGAATTACCAGAGGAAAATGGGATTACGCACTTTATCGAACATATGCTTTTTAAAGGTACAACAACGCGAAGTGCCCGCCAAATCGCTGAAGAGTTTGACCGTATTGGTGGCGAACTAAATGCCTTTACTTCAAAAGAAAATACTTGCTATTATGCGAAAGTTTTAGACCATCATGCAGAGCTGGCTATTACCATCCTAGCAGATATGTTCTTTCATTCGACATTTGCAGAAGAGGAATTAGAAAAGGAACGTCAAGTCGTATTAGAGGAAATATTAATGAGTGAAGATGCTCCAGATGATGATGTGCATGAAAAGCTTTGGGAAGTCATGTATCCAAATGATGCCCTTGGTCGCCCGATTTTAGGGACCGCCGCTACGTTAAAAACATTTACAGCAGATATGATTCGCCATTATATGGCGAAACATTATGGACCAGCATCCATTGTTATTTCTGTGGCAGGCAATATTTCTCCAACACTATTAACAACGATTGAAGATTTATTCGGACATTATGAGGCATCACCCCTTGCTGTTGTGCCTGTTCTAACAAATCCCCAGTTCCATCCTGGAGAAATAACGAAAACACGAGATACGGAGCAGGTACATTTAGCTCTTTCTTACCCAGCAATTGGCGTCAAAGATCCGGATATGTATAGCTTTATTGCCTTAAATAATATTATTGGTGGCAATATGAGTTCCCGACTATTTCAAGAAGTACGGGAAGAGCGTGGCTTAGCATATACAATTTTCTCTTATCAATCTTGCTACGCAGATGTTGGGGCATTTACAATTTACGGTAGTGCAAGCCGTCAACAGCTATCACAATTGCAACATACCATTGATGCCACATTGCTTGATATCGTAGCGGGGGGCGTGACGGAGGAAGAGTTAGATAATGCCAAGGAACAGTTAAAAGGAAGCTTTGTGCTTGGCCTTGAAGGAACAGGGGCACGCATGAACCGAAATGGTACCAGTGAATTAGTACACCGAAGACACCGGTCAGTAGATGAAGTACTTGCGTCCATTGATGCGGTAACGATGGAGTCAGTGGATCGCCTTATTGCGAAAATATTAAAAGCTGAGCCAGCGATTTCCATCATCGGACCTGAAGCTTAACATAAAGCGGATAACGATCATAAAATTTCATCTTTTAGTGCGAGGCATCCATCGATTCAAACATTGGATGCCTTTCTTTCAGAAAACGATGGAATGGAAATTGACCCTCAATTGAACTAATGAGCAAAGCCCCATCACGATACTTCGGATGGGGCTTTGCTTATTGCCGGTATGATTAACAAATCTCTTTTGCTCTATAAAACGCATGGCATTTTCCAAAAACGACAACACTAATTATGGCACTAATTACTGTTGGTATTAGTATGACGGACAAATTGGCGGCCACCATTGCTAAGTAATAATGAATTGGAAAATTAATAAAAAAATACCTACTATATAAATGAACATTCTAAAGGAACGGGTCCCTTTAGTTTCCTCTTCATGGCGATAGAAGCGTTACTAAAATAACGTAAGTTGGTTAAAGTTATAATTAAGCTAATAATAACTATAAAAATATGCCCTTTTTGCATGGACAATCTATGCCACAAGAAAGCTTTCATTGTGCATCCCCCTCTAAAAATCCTTGCGTTTATAGATTGCTGTTGCAATAAGAGAAGATAACCATAAAATTAATAGTCCAATAAATGGTGCTAAATAGCTGAACTGTTGTAGCTTGGAAATCGTGATCAAAAAATCCGCAAAATACTCCTCTAACAGTCCAACGAGTAAACCAGGAATAAAGCATAAAACAATTAGAACGATTCGACCTTTAATAGAGCCGTATTTAATATAAATCGGTAAGATTAAAGCAAGCAAACAAAATGCCGCAGCAATTAGCAGATTAAATGTAAGGAAAAAATTAGCGGTTTCCCAATCGTTTGTGAAATGACTTATGATAAAAACTACAGGTAATGCAATAATCAGACCAATTAACATTAATACAAGGCTAAGCATGTATTTACTAAGGACAATTTCGCTCTTCCTAATGGGTAAAGTATTGACATATTTATCCCAACTACAAAGTTCATCGTAGGTAAGGGCAGTAATGGCTTGAATAACAAGGATAAATAATATAAAGGAAAAAATAATAGATCCTTGCCCCATCATTATGGAAAAAAGTAGCATGGGGATAAGTATAAAAGCTTGGGTCTTTAGCTGACGCTGTATCGTCATTAAATCTTTTACTAGAAGAGCAGTCATGACTGAACACTACCTTTCACGAAAAATAGCATGATATCCTCAATAGTCGGTCTTTCAACGGTAAATGCTTCGCTTATTTCATTTTTTAACACAAGTACTTCAAGCCCGAAAGTACCTTCGCGTTTTTGAATAATTGCTTGCTCAGGTAGTTCGCTTACTTCCTCATTCGTCCCTTTAAAAATACCGTAGTCATACAGTAAGACATCCTTGCTTTCACTAAATAATATTTCGCCGTTATGAATAAATGTAATGTAGTCAGCTATCTTTTCTAAATCACTTGTTATATGTGATGAAAATAATATGCTATGAGTTTCATCCTGCATAAACGTTAAAAATAAGTCGAGAATTTCATCACGTATAATTGGATCTAATCCACTTGTTGGTTCATCTAAAATTAATAATTTTGGATGATGGGACAATGCTAACGCTATCGATAGCTTCATACTCATTCCTCGAGACAACTCTTTTACCTTTTTTCGTTTAGGCACCTTAAATTGCGTCAATCGCTCAAAATAATAATTAGAATCCCATGTTTTAAATACCTTTTTCATAAATTTGTCGAGTTGCGTCGCATTCAGCGTTTCAGGTACATGTAACTCGTCGAAAACGACACCGATGTCGTTTTTTATCGCAAGCTCATATTCGACAATATCTTTACCGAATAGCAAAATTTCGCCATATTCTTTTTTCAATAAATTAAGCATGCATTTTATGGTAGTGGATTTACCTGCACCGTTTTCACCCACAAAGCCCATTACTGTACCTTGAGGTACTGAAAAACTAATATCTTTTAGTGAAAAGCCTTCAAAGCCTTTGTGTAAATCATGGATTTCAATGGCATTCAATTTAGTTGTCCTCCTCTACAATTAATGAAAGTAAGTCTATTAATTCCTCTTTTGCAAGTCCTGCAGTTTTGGCTGTTCTTACGGCTTTTTGCAAATGCTCCTCTACTTGACGCAATAACTCCTCCCGTAAAAAATCTTGGTTACGTTCAGTAACAAAGCTACCTTTTCCCGCTACCGTTTCAATAAAGCCGTCTCGCTCCAAATCCGCATAAGCTCGTTTGGTTGTCATCACGCTAATTTTAAGATCCTTGGCGAGTGCACGTATAGAGGGTAGTGCATCGCCGGCGTGAAGCTTATTTGCTAAAATGGCTTCTTTTAGTTGAACAGTTATTTGTTCATAGATTGGTTTATCACTCGCATTGCTTAAATGGATACGCACTTATTTTCACCTCACGATTAAAACTGTATATACACACTATACACAGCATGTATAAAAGTTGCAACCTAGAAGTACTTTCGTATGGGGCACGAATTGCAAAAACTCGGCATATATTGGGTTAACGGCTCAAGGAGGGAGATGAGGCATGCTATTATCTGAAATGGTGGATAAAGAATTGATTCAAGTTGAAGGTGGTGTACATTTTGGCATACTGGCACACACAGAATGCCTATTAGATGTGCAGACAGGAAAGATACATGGATTTGAGATTATTAAAGAAAAAATGCCATTCCAAAAGAAGAAAGTAAAAGTTAGTGAAATGATTCCGTGGCATGAAATTATATTAATTGGAGAAGATCGTATTTTATTTAACAAAACGATGACAGTACAGTCTGAATTTTTACAGTGAGGTGAGCTTTTGGAAAACGAAAAATGGCTGGTAATCGGCGAGGACTCAAGATTAAAAGAATTAGCGACGATGCTGCGAAGTCCTTCACGTACAGTATTTTATAAAAGAACTTCTGTTTGGAATGAGGAGTTAAATAAACTTGTTTTAGAGTTCCAGCCGAATAAAATTGTTCTCCCTATACTTCCGTTGAAGATAGAAGTTGAGCAATTGTATGGCATATCACAAGTGAAGTTTTATACAGGTCGATTGACAATGCATTGGAAGCAGTTGCTAGAAAAAAATGACACAAACTGTTATTTACAGCAGGAGTCTTTTATTTGGCAAAATGCAAGGTTGACGGCGGAGGGATTTATCGCCACGTTTTACGGACTCGAGCAGAAATGTATTTACGGACAAAACTTTACGATCGCAGGCTTTGGGCGCATCGCCAAAATGCTCGCTTCTTTACTCGTAAAGATGGGCGCTAATGTGCATATTGTTGCGCGTTCGGTGGTACAAGTGAGTGAAGCAAAAGCATATGGCTATAAAGCTTCGAATTTAGACGATCGAAAATGGTCCATACATGATGGGATTTTCATTAATACGATTCCAGCGAAGTGGATTACAGAATCGTTTCAGGATCATGTGCCAGCCGTGTTATATGATTTAGCTTCGGAGCCAGGCTGTTTAGATATTGATGCGGACCAATTGCAGACATATGTACTATTGCCATCATTACCTGGGAAATACTTTGCACATGATGCGGCAGATATTTTGTGCAAGGCAATAGAGGAGGAAGAAAATTGCTGACGGGTAAACGAGTTGGTTTAGGCATTACGGCTTCACATTGTACGTATGAAGATGTTGTACCAAAAATTCAAAATTTTATTGATGCAGGGGCGACCGTTATCCCCATCATTACGCATTCAGTATTACATGCTGCAACACGTTTTGGAACAGGGGAAGAATGGATTGCGAAAATTGAGGCATTAACAGGGGAAAAAGTTATTTCTTCTATAAAAGAAGCGGAACCATTTGGGCCTTCCAATCCGTTGGATGCAATGGTCATAGCACCGATGACTGGCAATAGTATTAGTAAGTTTGCCAATGCCGCGACGGATAGCCCTGTTCTCATGGCTGCAAAGGCAACTTTACGAAATGGCTCCCCAGTTGTTCTAGGTATTTCCACAAATGATGCACTGGGCTTAAATGGCATCAATATTATGAAACTGCTCAATGCGAAAAACATCTACTTTATTCCATTCGGTCAGGATTCACCACATGGAAAACCTAATTCATTAATTGCTGATTTTGACCAAATGGTCGACACGGTTCATGCAGCAATTACGCAGAAAAAGCAATTACAACCACTGTTGATACAATATTTCAAATAAATCATTAATTGCACACAATTTTCAGTATTTTTATGATACAATAGCACACATTATGGAACTTGTATTCAAGGAGAGATGACAGATGACTAAGCAGTTAACAGTTGCGGTTGTAGGTGCAACAGGAGCAGTAGGTTCAAAAATGATGGAACAGCTAATTAAACGAAAATTTCCAATCGGACATATTAAGTTTTTAGCTTCTGCACGTTCCGCAGGAAAACCAATCGAATTTAATGGTGAGACGTATACAATTGAAGAAGCGACACCTGAAGCTTTTGAAGGCGTCAATGTCGCTTTATTCTCTGCGGGTGGTTCTGTATCGGCAGTGCTGGCGCCAGAAGCGGCTAAACGCGGGGCAGTAGTCATTGACAATACGAGCCATTTCCGTATGGATCCAGAGGTGCCCCTAGTAGTACCTGAGGTGAATCGCGGCGATCTTGCTAAACATAAGGGGATTATCGCCAATCCAAACTGCTCAACAATCCAAATGGTTGCAGCGCTTGAACCAATCCGTGCAACATTTGGTTTAACAAAAGTATTGGTATCGACGTACCAAGCAGTTTCTGGTGCAGGGATTTCAGCAATTGAAGAACTAAAAGCACAAAGCGCAAACTGGGATGCAGGTAAAGATGTAGAAGCAAATATTTTACCGAGTGGTGGCGACAAACGTCATTTCCCAATTGCCCGTAATGTCATTCCACAAATTGATAAATTTACTGACAATGGCTTTACATATGAAGAAATGAAAATGATTAATGAAACGAAGAAAATTATGCATGCACCAGAGTTAAAAGTAGCTGCTACATGTGTACGTGTACCAGTTGTTTCAGGACACTCTGAATCTGTTTATATTGAAGTAGAAAAAGAGACAACAGTAGAAGGCATTTTCGAAGTATTACGAAATGCACCTGGAATTGTATTACAAGATGATATCGCAACACAAACTTACCCAATGCCGATTTACGCAGAAGGGGAAGATGCTACCTTTGTAGGACGTATCCGTCAAGACTTAGACAATAAAAAAGGATTCCACCTATGGATCGTATCAGATAATTTATTAAAAGGCGCTGCATTGAACTCTATTCAAATTGCAGAAGCAATGCTTGAGGATAACTTACTATAAGAGGGGTGTAAGGATGAATTTAGGTCGAATTGGAACGGCAATGATAACGCCGTTTAAAGAAGATGGTACGATTAATTATCCAGAACTAGAACGTATTATTAATCATTTAATTGATAATGGTACTGATTGCATTGTTGCATGTGGCACAACCTCTGAAAACCCAACTATGACCACAGAAGAAAAAATTGAAGTTGTACGATTTACAGTAGAAAAAGTAGCGGGCCGTGTACCGGTAATTGCAGGTACAGGGGACAATGAAACAGCCTATTCAATTGCGATGACGCATAAGGCTGAAGAAAATGGTGCGGATGGTATTATGTTAGTAGCACCTTATTATAATAAGCCAAATCAACGAGGTATTTACGCGCACTTTGAGACGATTGCAAAAGAAACAAAGTTGCCTGTGATGCTTTATAATGTACCAGGACGCACAGGTATAAACGTGGCCTATGAGACGTCTGTTGATTTAAGTAAAATTCCTAATATCTCATGGATTAAAGAGGCGAGCGGGAATTTAGATCAAATGGGCGATATTATTGAAAATGTTGAAGCTGCAGATGATTTTTTAGTTTATAGCGGGGATGACGGATTAACATTACCGTTGCTGGCAATTGGTGGGGCTGGTGTCATTTCAGTTGCTTCACACGTTGTCGGAAATGATATGCAGTTAATGATAAGATTATTTGAAGAAGGAAAGCATGAACAGGCTGCAAAAATTCATCGAGCATTATTACCTTTAGTGCGTGCGCTATTTGCACAACCGAATCCTTCACCGATCAAATATGCGATGACAAAACTAGGCTTTGATACATTAAATGTTCGACTACCAATGGTGGAAATGACAGATGAAGAAAAAGCCAACTTCGACCAAATATGGGAAACGTACCAAGAAAAAGCTAAAAATTTTAGATAATAAGTGAAACTATAGATAAACTCGCCAATAAGAGTTTATCTATAGTTTTTTTATTGTTGCGGTGTCAGGCACTCAAACAATTTCATAACAAGCTAAGTAAAAATCCAAGCAGACTCCAGCGGGAACGCGCAGAGTGTAAGCCGCAATAAACCACGCGTTGGCGAGGAGTTTCGGCTTACAACATGCCTGCGGAAAACGCAATGGTTTTTTACGCTAGAATTGTTTGGGTGTCAGGCACTTAAAATAATTTGTGCAAAAGCCTTGCAAACCGTATAATGAAAATAAGTGGTTGCTGTTCGGGATATTTTTTAGGAGGAAACAAATTGACAAAAAAGAAAAATGAATTAATTCGCATCATTCCACTAGGTGGTGTGGGCGAAATTGGAAAAGCAATGTGCGTAGTAGAAATTGACGAAGAGCTATTTGTAGTTGATAGCGGTTTAATGTTCCCAGAAGACGAGATGTTGGGCATTGACATCGTAATACCGGATATTACGTATTTAGAAGAAAACAAAGAGCGTGTGAAAGGGATTTTCTTAACACATGGTCATGAGGATGCCATTGGGTCAATCGCTTATATTTTACAAAAAGTGAAGGCACCAGTGTATGGATCAAAATTAACGATTGCACTTGCAAAAGAACATTTAAAAGAATTACCTGCACCACATCAGGTAAAATTCTTTGAAGTAACAAATCGTAGCCGTATGAATTTCAACTCTACGTATGTGACATTCTTCCATACAACACATAGTATTCCCGATTCGTTAGGGGTTGTGTTCCATACTTCTGAAGGAGCGATTGTTCATACGGGAGAGTTTAAATTCGACCAATCGGCAACAGGTAAGTTTAAACCGGATTTAGCCAAAATGGCACAATTAGGTGAAGAAGGCGTATTTATTTTACTATCTGAGTCTTGTGAAGCAGAGCGACCAGGCTATACGACATCTGAAATTGTGATTGAAGAGCAATTATCAAAAACATTCCATTCGGCACCAGGTCGTATTTTAGTAGCTGTCTATGCGTCTAATTTCATTCGTATTCAACAAGTCCTAACGCAAGCGCAAAAATCGTTCCGCAAAGTGGTTATTGTGGGGAAACCTTTAGAAAAAGCTGTTGATTTAGGTGTACAGTTAGGATATTTAACGGTAGAAGAAGATACGATTATTCCAATCTCTGAAATGCAAAAATATCAAGAAGAAGAAATTATTATTATCACAACGGGTAATAGAGGCGAACCGTTAGATGCATTAGAGAAAATTGTTCGTAAGCATCATCGAGACATTAAAATTAAACAAAATGATACAGTACTCATTACGTTTACGCCATCTCCTGGTATGGAAGTACAAATGGCAAATACGATGAATTCCATTGCGAAAGCTGGAGCTGAAATTTTGACATCAAGTAAAAATGTCCATGTATCGGGTCACGGTAGCCAAGAAGATTTAAAGCTAATGTTGAATTTAATGCAGCCGAAATACTTTATTCCAGTTCAAGGGGAATACCGTATGCTGATTGCACACTCTAAGTTAGCACAACAGCTTGGTATGCAAAAATCACAAATTTTTATCGCTGATAAAGGTGATATTGTCGAATACAAAAATGGCAAAATGCGTATGAGTGGTCGTGTACAAGCTGGTAATGTATTAATAGACGGTATTGGTGTAGGCGATGTTGGAAATATTGTTTTACGTGATCGTAAATTACTTTCGCAAGATGGTATATTCATTGTTGTTGTCACTTTAAACCGTGCACAAAAGAAAATTGCTTCAGGTCCCGAAATATTATCGCGTGGTTTCGTCTATGTGCGTGAGTCAGAGCAGCTAATGGTGGAAGCATCTGAAATTGCGAAAAACGTGATTGAAAAATATGTAGGGAAAGATACTTTCGAATGGACAAACATTAAACAAGAAATTCGTGATACATTAAATACTTATTTATTCCAAAAAACGAAGCGCCGCCCAATGATTATCCCAATCATTATGGAGTATTAAAATTTTAAAAGATTTCTTTAACGCATGTTGCTAATGAGTGACGCCACATTTTGTTGCGTTACCGATTGAATGTCAAAAAGTATGTCATTGTCTAACATGAAAATGTGACATGACATAGTCAAGCACTTCAAAATAAGCTTGTTTTTTGATAGAAGTCGAATGTAGAGTAAGCTTTGAAGAAGTAGCGAAGGAGGAAGGATTTTCTAGCCGATAAAACGGTGGAAAATCCTTTTTTTGAAATATTCGAGTTCTACATGATATTATTCGCTACATATATAGAATGGATTGCAAAAGAAGGTGAAAAAGATGGCAAGTAGTAAAAGGAAAAAAGTCACGAAAGCAAAACCTACATCCGATAAAAAAGAAGTGCATCCGCTCATGTACGAAATTTTAGGGCTCATCTTAATCGCGATTGCGGTCATTATGATTTTTGAATATGGCATGATTGGGCGTATTTTACAAACCATTGCCATGTTTCTTTTAGGGAATTTACATTTTGCAGTGCCATTTATGCTTATCTTTGTCGCATTGCTTCTTATGATTGGACAGAAAAAAGTAAGCATGAAGGACCGGCTTATGTTAGGGATGGTGCTCATTGTTATGAGCTTGACTATTTTTAGTCATGGCATTTTATTCGAGCAATTAACAAAATCAGGTGGTTTATTATCGGAGTCTGTTTTGAGGGAGTCATGGCGAATATTAATCGATACGGATGGCGTAGTTCATCGAAGCAATGCACTTGGTGGTGGTATGGTAGGTGCACTGTTATTTAGCGGTCTTCATGTATTATTTGAAGCCACAGGAGCTAAAGTGGTAGCTTGGGTCCTTTTCTTTATTGGCTTAATTTTAGTAACAGGAAAAGCACTCGTTCCATATTTAGCTGAAAAAATGCCTGTGCTCTTTGGAAAATGGCAAAAAAAACAGCAAGAAAAGAAAAAAAATAAGCCTAAGAAACCGAAAAGTCGTCGTTCCAGAGCGGAAAGCACGGACGAGGTTGCAGCGGTCAATCACGCGCCAGCAGCCTATGAGGAAGAAGAGGAAGTTCCTCATGAGCCAATTATTTCTGCCTTTACGCAAAACGTTTCACATGAGCGAGTAGAACCGTTGCAAACTGTTGAGCCTGTGGATATTGAAGATGGAGAGCTTGTTGATGATGTTCATATTGGTAGTGCAGATGCTGTGGAAAATGCCGATTATCAGCTTCCTTCGTTCAATCTATTACAAATGCCTCCACAACATGACCAAAGTGGTGAATATTCCGTTATTCAGGCAAATGCGAAAAAGCTAGAGCAAACATTGCAAAGCTTTGGCGTAAAAGCAAAAGTGACACAAGTTCATTTAGGACCTGCTGTAACAAAGTATGAAATTTTACCGGATATTGGTGTAAAAGTCAGTAAAATTGTCAACCTACAAGATGATCTTGCATTGGCACTTGCAGCGAAAGATATTCGGATGGAGGCACCGATTCCTGGAAAGTCTGCCATTGGTATTGAAGTTCCAAATAGTGAGGTAGCAATCGTTACATTGCGAGAAGTACTAGAGTCAAAAGACGGAGCAAAGCCTGAATCGCTATTACAAGTAGCTTTAGGGCGTGATATTACAGGACAAGCTGTGTTAGCAGAACTTAATAAAATGCCCCATTTACTTGTTGCAGGTTCAACGGGCAGCGGGAAAAGTGTGTGTATAAATGGCATTGTCGTATCCATACTAATGCGTACAAAGCCACATGAAGTCAAGCTGATGATGATTGACCCGAAAATGGTGGAATTGAATGTTTATAATGGAATTCCTCATCTGTTAGCACCGGTTGTAACCGATGCACGCAAAGCGTCGCAAGCTTTGAAAAAGGTCGTTTCGGAAATGGAACGACGTTACGATTTATTTTCACATACAGGCACAAGAAATATTGAAGGTTACAATGGGCATGTCCAAAAGGTCAACGAACAAACAGAGGAAAAGCACCCTAAATTGCCATACATCGTAGTTATTGTAGATGAGTTAGCAGATTTAATGATGGTTGCCTCAAATGACGTCGAGGATTCCATTACACGTTTAGCACAAATGGCACGAGCAGCGGGCATCCATTTAATATTAGCGACACAAAGACCAAGTGTAGATGTTCTAACGGGTGTTATTAAGGCGAATATCCCATCCCGTATCGCATTTGCAGTATCATCTGCAATCGATTCGAGAACGATTTTAGATATGGGTGGAGCAGAGCGTCTGCTTGGACGTGGCGATATGTTATTTTTACCTGCTGGTGCATCGAAGCCGAAGCGCGTGCAAGGTGCCTTTTTATCTGATCAGGAAGTAGAAGCGGTTGTTAACTTTGTTATAGAACAACAAAAAGCACAGTACCAGGAAGAGATGATTCCAAGTGAAGAAGAGACTGTTTTAGAAGAAACGGATGAATTATTTGACGAGGCTGTGCAATTAGTAGTAAATATGCAGACTGCTTCGGTATCAATGCTACAACGTCGCTTCCGTATTGGTTATTCTCGTGCTGCGCGCATTGTCGATCAGATGGAACAACGCGGTATTGTAGGGCCTCCAGAGGGAAGTAAGCCTCGACAGGTGTTAATTCATCAATATGATAATTAAGGAAAAAACATGGGGTCATTGCGGAATTTATGTCCAAATGTTTGCGCTGAAAGTAAGGAAAGGATGATTTCTATTACTGATTTTGCTCAAAATAGTTTATTTCATTCTGCAAAAATGTTATATTTATGAACGATTAGTAGGAATGTTGTACATCAGATGTCTGATCTCTGATTTTGGTGGTGATTTATGTGACTATTAAAGCAGATCATCGTCATCTCTATCTTCAAGTAATTGATCGTTTAAAATCTGACATCGAGACGGGCGTTTTCAAAGAAAATGAAAAACTTCCATCAGAATTTGAATTATCGAAATCACTAGGAGTAAGTCGAGCAACACTTAGAGAGGCGCTTCGACTGTTGGAAGAGGAAAATGTGATAGTGCGTCGACATGGGGTTGGTACATTTGTCAATCCTAAGCCGTTGTTTACATCAGGCATCGAGCATTTATCCAGTATTTCTTCTATGATCGAAACAGCAGGTATGGAACCAGGGTCTAAGTTTTTAAAGGCAACTGAGAATATCCCTTCTGATGAAGATTTAAAACGCTTCCAATGTGATGGCGAAGATAAAATACTCACGATTGAACGCGTCAGAACAGCAGATGGTGAGCCAGTAGTTTATTGTATAGATAAATTACCAGCTAGCTTCCTGCCTACTGACTTTGTTGACAAAAAAGAAGTTTCCCTTTTCTCGGCACTTGAGCAATCGGGTAAAATTCATGTTGCCTATGCTGTAACGTATATTGATCCGGTTGGGTATCATGAACAAGCATCACCGATTTTAAATTGTGGTCGTGAAACAGCTCTTTTAGTATTGAAACAGCTCCATTACGATGACAATGATCAAGTAGTGCTGTATTCAAAAAATTATTTCCGAGCTGATAAATTCAGCTTCCATGTAGTACGTAAACGGGTGTAGAACATTTCTAAATTATTTTCCTGCTAATTACAATACCTTGGGGGGTTAACAAAATGAAAAAACGTAAATTTGGTTTAGTATTATCATCAGTTTTAGCTGCAAGTGCAATTTTAGGTGCATGTGGTACGAAAGACGAAGAAAAACCTGCAAAAGACAATGCTTCATCAGGTGATAACAACACAGAAGAAACTTTCTCAGTAGCAATGGTTACTGACGTTGGTGGCGTTGACGATAAATCATTCAACCAATCAGCATGGGAAGGTGTTCAAGCTTATGGTAAAGAACACAACCTTAAAAAAGGTGAGGGTGGTTTCGACTACTTACAATCATCATCTGACGCTGACTACGAAACGAACTTAAACAATTTACTACGTCGTAACTTTGACCTAGTATTTGGTATTGGTTTCATGATGGCTGATGCTGTTGAAGCGGTAGCTGCTGACAACCCAGACAAACACTTCGCATTAATCGATGCTGAAGTAAAAGCTGACAACGTTGTTTCTATTCTTTTCAAAGAACAAGAAGGTGCATTTTTAGCAGGTGTAGCGGCTGCTAAAATGTCTAAAACAGGTAAAATCGGCTTCGTAGGTGGCGTAGATATCCCAGTTATCAATCGTTTTGAAGCTGGTTTCGTTGAAGGTGCTAAAGCTGTTAACCCTGATATCGAAATTCAACGCAACTATACAGGTGCATTTGATAAAGCGGACCTTGGTAAAATTGCTGCTAACAGCATGTACTCTTCAGGCGTAGATATTATTTTCCACGCTGCTGGTGCAACTGGTAACGGTGTATTCTCTGAAGCAAAAGAGCGTAAAGCAAAAGACCCTAAGGCAAACGTATGGGTAATCGGTGTAGATGCTGACCAATATGATGAAGGTAAAGTAGATGATAAAACAAACGTGACTTTAACTTCTATGTTAAAAGGTGTTAACGCTGCAGTAGTAGATTTCTCAAACAAAGCGAAAAATGGTGAATTCCCAGGCGGTACAACAGTTGTTTACGGTCTTGCTGAAGACGGTGTAAAACTGGCTGATTCTCGCGGTGCAATCCCAGCAGATGTACAAGCTGTTATTGACGAATATAAAGAAAAAATTGCTAGCGGTGAAATCGTAGTTCCAGAAAAAGTGGAAAAATAATTCATCTCTTAATCATCATAAGGGCTTTACAACTGCCCTTATGATGATTTTTCAATCTATCGTTATATTTCGACTATTTGTAATACTCTGTTTGGATACATTTTATTTTTATATATTTTTTCTATATATAAATAGAATTATTATATTAGATTATCGTAAGTTTAATATATGATGGTAACAAGTTAATAGAAGAAAGGTTTCTAACGATGACCTTTCCTGTATTAATTTATTTTTCATTTAGAAAATGCCTTATCTTTAGGTGAGGGTTGTGCTGTATTGCAATAGAGGCAGGAAGAAATACACCAGTGAATAAAAATTATTTTAGAGAAAATTGCCTAATAAGGGAGTGACAATATTGGAATACGTGATTGAGATGCTTGGAATCCGCAAAGAGTTTGGTGGATTCGTAGCAAATAATAACATCACCCTCCAACTAAAAAAAGGCGAGATTCATGCACTGCTAGGAGAAAATGGTGCAGGTAAATCGACTTTAATGAACGTCCTTTTTGGTCTGTATCAGCCAGAGGGTGGAGAAATTCGTGTTCGTGGGAAAGCTGTTAAAATTACAAACCCGAATGTTGCCAATGATTTGGGGATTGGCATGGTGCATCAACACTTTATGTTGGTGGAAAACTTTACAGTAACAGAAAACATTATTTTAGGCTCAGAACCTACAAAAATGGGTGTAGTCAATATTAAAGATGCAGCGAAAAAGGTGCAAGCGCTTTCTGAGAAGTATGGGCTCGATGTAGATCCAAATGCAAAAATCGAAGACATCACTGTAGGAATGCAGCAACGTGTTGAGATTTTAAAAACGCTATATCGTGGCGCAGAAATTTTAATTTTCGATGAACCGACTGCTTCTTTAACGCCACAAGAAATTACAGAGCTTATTCAAATTATGCGCCGATTAATCGCTGAAGGTAAATCGATTATTTTAATTACACATAAGCTGAAAGAAATTATGGATGTATCTGATCGAGTGACAATTATTCGTAAAGGGGAAGGGATTGGTACAGTTGTAACGGCTGAAACAAACCCTGACCAATTAGCTGAATTAATGGTTGGTCGTCAGGTTGAGTTTAAAACAGAAAAAATAGATGCTAATCCAACCGAGGAAGTACTAACGATTGAACAGTTAGTCGTAACAGACTACCGTAATATCGATAAAGTAAAAGGTCTTAACCTTAATGTTCGTAAAGGTGAAATTGTCGGAATTGCTGGTATTGATGGTAATGGTCAATCAGAGTTAATCGAGGCAATTACGGGTTTACGTAAAGTGAAAAGCGGTACGGTAAAGCTTAACGGCAAAGATGTAACAAACATGAAACCACGTAAAATTACAGAACAAGGTGTAGGGCATATTCCACAAGACCGTCATAAGCATGGACTAGTGTTAGATTTCCCAATCGGTCACAATATTGCATTCCAAACATATTATCAACCACCGATTGCTAAAGGCTTTGTAATGGATTATAAAAAGGTATCGGAAAAAGCGAAACAAGTTATTCAAGAATATGATGTGCGAACAGGGAATGGCGAGATGACGCCTGCACGAGCACTTTCGGGTGGTAACCAGCAAAAAGCGATTATTGGTCGTGAAATTGACCGAGATCCAGATCTACTGATTGCAGCACTTCCGACACGTGGGCTAGACGTAGGGGCAATTGAATTTATTCACTCTCGACTAATCGAGCAGCGTGATAAAGGGAAAGCCGTATTATTAATTTCGTTTGAATTAGATGAAGTAATGAATGTTTCAGACCGAATCGCTGTTATTTATGACGGTCAAATTGTGGATGAGCTAAATCCAAAAGAAACAACAGAGCAAGAGCTTGGTCTATTAATGGCGGGACAAAGTAAAAAAAATAGCACAAATATAGCGAAGGAGGGGAACGACTAATGTCAAATCGTGTCATTAATATACTCGTTCCTATCATCTCAATCATTATCGGTTTAATTGTTGGTGCTATCGTAATGGTAGTCAGCGGCTATGACCCAATCCAAGGTTATAGTGCTCTTTGGACAGGTATTTTTGGAGATTCATATTCAATCGGGAACACAATTCGTCAAATAACACCGTATATTTTAGCAGGTCTAGCGGTAGCATTTGCCTTCCGTACTGGCTTATTCAACATCGGGGTTGAAGGTCAGTTAATTTTAGGTTGGCTTGCAGCAGCATGGGTAGGCTATGCTTTTGAACTACCAAAAATTATTCACTTGCCATTGGCATTACTCGCTGCAGCAGCAGCAGGTGCATTTTGGGCCTTTATTGCAGGTTTCTTAAAAGCGAAATTTAAAGTTCATGAAGTAATTGCGACAATTATGCTAAACTATACAGCGCTTTATATTGCGAACGCTGTTATTAAAAAATTGTCAGATGGTAGCTTTAAAACAGAACGTGTACTTGAATCGGCTTCATTACGTTCTCCGTTTTTAAGAGAGCTTACAGACAACTCAAGTCTTCACTATGGGATTCTGATAGCACTTCTGATGGTAGTGGTAATGTGGTTTATTTTAGAAAAAACAACACGTGGTTATGAGTTAAAAGCAGTTGGTTTTAACCAACACGCGGCAGAATATGCTGGTATGAGTGTCAATAAAAACGTTATTTTAGCCATGACGATTTCAGGTATGTTTGCTGGTCTCGGTGGCGCGATGGAGGCACTTGGTACTTTCCAAAATGCATCCATTAAAGCAGGCTTCACAGGGATTGGTTTTGATGGTATCGCTGTTGCCTTACTTGGGGCAAATACACCACTTGGCGTAGTATTCGGGGCTTCTTTATTTGGTTCGTTAAAATATGGTGCTCTTAATATGCCGAATGCTGCAGGGATTCCAGAGGAAATCGTATCAATTATTATCGCCTTGATTATTTTCTTTGTAGCTTCAGGCTACGTTATTCGAGTAGGATTACAAAAGTTAAGTAAGAAAAAGGAGGGACAATAACATGAGCTTTTTAGAAATGTTATATTTCATCATCCCTTCTGCAATCCTTTATGCGACACCATTAATTTTCACTGCAATCGGTGGTGTATTCTCTGAACGTTCAGGTGTTGTTAACATCGGGCTAGAAGGTTTAATGATTGTCGGCGCATTTGTTGGTATTTTTGTCAATTTAGAATATGCATCACAATTAGGTTCCGCAACAGTATGGGTGGCAATGCTTGTAGCAGTGATTATCGGAGGAATTTTCTCCTTACTACATGCCGTCGCGGCAATCTCATTCCGTGCCGATCAAACGGTTTCTGGGGTAGCTATTAACTTACTAGGTTTAGCGGTTACAGTATTCTTAGTGAAAATGATTTATGATAAAGGTCAGACAGATATGATTGAACAACCAATTCGTCGTTTTGCTGTTCCTTACTTAGAGGATATTCCGTTCTTTGGACCATTATTATTCCATAACGTATATAGTACTTCGATTTTAGCCTTTGCTGTGGCAATAGGTGCTTGGTTTATCATTTATAAAACACCATTTGGTTTACGTTTACGTGCAGTAGGAGAACACCCAATGGCAGCTGATACAATGGGTGTAAACGTTAATAAAATGCGCTATATCGCTGTTGTTCTTTCAGGTGCACTTGGTGGTCTTGGTGGTGCGGTTTATGCACAAACAATTACAGGGAATTTCTCACATGCAACGATTGCTGGGCAAGGGTTCATGGCACTTGCGGCGATGATCTTTGGTAAATGGCATCCAATCGGAGCGTTAGGGGCAGCGTTATTCTTTGGTTTAGCCCAAACATTAAGTATTGCAGGGAATCAAATTCCGTATGTGCAAGATATTCCAGCAGTATATTTACAAATTTTACCTTATGTCTTAACGATTTTAGCGTTAGCCGGATTTATTGGGAAAGCGAATGCACCAAAAGCAAGTGGTCAACCTTACATTAAAGGCAAACGATAAGTATCAGGCAACAGGTTTTATTCGTTGAATGACTGGACGAGGTTGGAAAGAAATGAAGCGAATAAAAAGACTGGGCAAACCAAGCCCAGTCTTTTGCCTTATACAGTAAATTTTTTCACTTTCCACATACATACTTTGGATTCTTTTTGCAATTATAGACAATAGACATGTATAGTATTTGTAGTACATTGTTATATTAAGAAAGATAGGAGGGTTTCATATGTTTAAAACAATACCTTTTGCAAAAGGTGTCAATTTGCATATCCGACAAACGACCCAATTTAAAACAGTAAATTTCTCGATAAAATGGAGAAGAGCATTAACAGCCAAATGTGCGTCTGAACGTACGGTGTTAACCAATGTGTTGCAACATAGCAATGCAAAATATACAACAACTGCCGCTTTTCGTAGTTTTTTAGATGACCTTTATGGGACAGTGTTGTATTTTGATACATCAAAGCGTGGTAACGAGCATACGGTATTGATGAATATGGAAACCGTAAATGATCAATTTTTGGCGAATACAAGTGTATTAAATGAAGTGCTAGGTATCATGCATACAGCTATTTTTGAGCCGAATTTTGAAAACGGTGTATTTAAGGAATCCATTGTAGAACGCGAAAAGAAAATGGTCATTCAACGTATTGAATCTATTTTTGATGATAAGTCTCGCTTTGCACAGATGCGTCTTCAAGAAATTTTACGTCCAAATGAGCCTGCCTCTATTTCAGCAAATGGGACAGTGGAAGACATACAAAGTATTACACCAGCATCTTTAGTGGCAGCGTACGAATCAATGCTAACTACTGACAAAATCGATATTTATGTTGCAGGCGATATCAATGAAGAAGAGCTTGTTGCAAAACTGAAAAAGGCACTGCCTTTTAAAGATCGTATACCTGAAGAAATTCCAACTGTTGTGCCTCAAAAACACCCACAAAATGATTATGTACGCGAACAACAGGAAATGAAGCAAGGGAAATTGCATATTGGCTTTAGTACACCAGTGCGATTTGGTGATGCGGATTTTGCTAAAATGCAAATCTTTAATGGTGTTTTCGGTGGCTATCCACATGCCAAATTATTTATGAATGTTCGTGAAAAGGAAAGTTTGGCCTACTATGCTTCAAGCTCATATGCATCACATTATGGCTTATTATTTGTGGTGTCTGGCATTGAGGCGAAAAATGAAGAAAAAGCACTAAATTTGATTAAAGAACAACTTGTGGCAATACAAGCAGGGAATATTACCGATTTAGAATTAGACCAAACGAAAGCGATGCTGACAAATCAGTTAAAGGAATCGCTTGATTCTGCGCGTGGTCAAATTGAAATTTTTGACCAATACAAAGATTTACCAGAGGAATTTTCTGTCGAAGCTTGGGCAACGAAGTGGCAAGCTGTGACAAAAGAAGATGTTGTCGACATGGCGAAGCAAGTGAAGTTAGAAGCGGTCTATTTCTTAAGTGGAAAGGAGCAAGCCGCACAATGAAAACAATTGAATTCAAACAATTAGATGAAACACTTTACTATGAAAAACTAGAAAATGGTTTAGATGTCTATATTTTACCGAAAAAAGGATTCTCAAAAACATTTGTAACGTTCACAACAAAGTACGGTTCTGTTGACCGCACATTTGTACCGCTTGGAGAATCGCAAAGCATTACAGTACCGGATGGCATTGCGCACTTTTTAGAGCATAAGATGTTTGAAAAAGAAGATGGCGATGTGTTCCAAAAATTTAGCGAATATGGTGCTTCAGCCAATGCTTTTACTTCTTTCACACGGACTGCGTATTTATTTTCATCAACAGATAATATTTATAAAAGCACTGAAACTTTATTGAATTTTGTTCAAGAGCCATACTTTACAGAGGCTACGGTTAATAAAGAAAAAGGGATCATTGGTCAGGAAATTACAATGTATGATGACCAACCGGATTGGCGCCTATACTTTGGCACAATTGAAAACATGTATCATACTCACCCAGTGAAAATTGATATTGCGGGGACAATCGAATCGATTGATGGCATTACAGCTGACCATCTATATACGTGCTACAATACGTTTTATCATCCATCTAATATGTTATTATTTGCTATTGGAGCCGTGGAGCCTGAAGAAATGATGGCGTTTATACGTGAAAATCAAGGTAAAAAAGAGTTCCCAGAGCCTACACCAATTCAGCGTTTCTTTGAGGAAGAGCCAACAGATGTTGCTGTAAAAGAACGCACATTGCACATGGATGTGCAAAAACCAAAGGTCTACATGGGCTTAAAAGCGAAAGACACGAATTTGTCTGGCCGTGAAATGTTACAACATGAGCTATCCGTACAAATTGCATTAGAGCTTATTTTTGGGCGAACTTCAAGCTTTTATGAACGCGTTTATGATGAAGGCTTGATTGATGAATCGTATGCGTTTGACTTTACGTTAGAAAAAGGTTTTGGCTTTGCATTGATTGGCTCTGATTCTACAGAACCTGATGCATTAGCAAAAGCTATTAAAGCGGAATTAGAAAAATACGAACAAGGTGCGCAATTTGCCAGTGCAGATTTAGAACGCATCAAGCGTAAAAAAATTGGCTTTTTCTTACGTGCATTAAATTCAATCGAATTTATTGCGAATCAATTTACACGTTATTCTTTTAATGAGATGAATTTATTCGATGTTGTCCCTGTCTTAGAAGAATTAACAATTGAAGATTTAACTAAAGCGTTTGCTTCTATCCAAGGTGAATCGCAACAAACTGTATTCAAAGTGTTACCAACAGAGAAGGGCGCATAATGAAAAAGTTTGCCCTAATAGTAGGTGCATCGGGTGAGATCGGTCGTGCTATTTGTCGAAGTTTGGCACAAGACGGCTGGTCTCTCTATGTGCATTATGCTCATAACAAGCAAATGGCTCAAGTTTTATGTGATACGCTTTCAGGCGATTTTCCAGCGCAGGAATTTATGCTTGTACAAGGAGATTTTACAAATATACATGCAGCGCAAAAATTGGCTTCACAAATATTTAGTGTCCAAGCAATTGTTTTTGCGAACGGGCAAGCACATTATGCCTTGTTGGAGGATACAACAGCGGAGGAAATGGATGCATTATGGCGTGTTCATGTGCAAAACCCGATGCAATTAACTGCTTTATTATCTTCAAAACTACGGACTCATGATGTCAGTTATGTGCTTTTTATCGGTTCTATTTGGGGCGAAGCAGGATCTGCTGGAGAAGCGCTTTATGCTACGGTGAAAGGTGCGCAGCATGCTTTTGTGAAGTCCTATGCCAAAGAAGCCGCATTATCTGGAATTCGTGTTAATGCCATTGCCCCAGGCTTTATCAATACTTCGATGAATAACCATTTAAGTAATGAAGAACTGCAATACATTTTAGAAGATATTCCATTAGGTTCAGTCGGTCATACAACAGATGTAGCTGAAATGGTTCGTTTTTATCTGTCAGGAAAAGCAAATTATGTGACAGGACAAATAATTCGATTAAATGGTGGTTGGTACATATAATATCTCTTCTTTTTGCACATACTACATGTGTAAAGGAGGAGGAAACATATGACCATTTTAGAAAACTGGCAAAAATGGACATCTTTTTTAGGACAAAATGTTATGCAGGCTGAATCAAGTGGTATGCCAAAGAAAATGATTCAACAAGCTGCTGTACAAATTGGCGAATATTTGGCGACAAATATCGACCCTAAAAATGAACAAGAACGAGTGCTGTCGGATTTATGGGGCGTTGCCTCTGATGATGAAAAGCAAGCGTTGGCGAATTGTGTCGTAAAACTTGTGCAAAATAAACATGTACAGTAAAAAAAGAGGAGAGCTACTCTCCTCTTTTTTCTATATTAAAAATCGATATTTGCGTGGAAAAGGGAACGTATGTAAGTCTATTTCCAGTAGGACAATAAATTTTAGTAAGAATTTAAAAATAACGCTATAATTCCATGTATTCTAACTTTCCATTACATAAAAAATCAGCTATGATGGAACTTATAAAAGATTTTTTACGTTAACTAATAGGAAGGGAACGAGTGTGTTTGAGCGATTGGTACTTTGAATATGAAATTCAGGTGAATCGCCCTGGATTATTAGGAGATATTGCTTCACTTTTAGGGATGCTTCGTGTCAATATTATATCAATAAATGGTGTCGATGAAGACAGGCGTGGTATGTTAGTGCATACAGACAATGATGAAGCAATTGAGCGTTTTCGTACAATTGTTTCGACAATGGAACATATCCACGTTACTAAATTTCGACAACCAAAACTCCGTGATCGTTTAGCTATTAGGCATGGTCATTATATTCCTCGAGATGCAGATGAAAAAAATACCTTTCGCTTCGTCCGAGATGAACTAGGTATTTTAGTGGATTTTATGGCAGAACTCTTTAAAAAGGAAGGTCATAAACTCATTGGAATACGTGGGATGCCTCGGGTTGGTAAAACGGAATCTATTGTTGCGGCAAGTGTTTGTGCCAATAAAAAGTGGATTTTTTTATCATCTACAATGATTAAACAAACTATTCGTAATAAGCTTGCAGGCGATGAATTCAGTGACAATAATATTTTTATATTGGACGGCATTGTAACGCGTCGTTCAGCTGATGAGCGACATTTACAATTAGTGCGTGAAATGATGAATATGCCTTCGATTAAAGTTGTAGAGCATCCGGATATGTTTGTTCAGCATTCTGAATATAAGATTGAGGATTTTGATTATATTATTGAACTACGGCATCACCCAGATGAAGAAATTACTTATGAAATAATGGAAAAAAATCAGATGATGTCCGAATCCGATTCATTTGGAGGATTTAATTTTTAATTTGATATTAAAGTAGGTGTTATTAGTGGCGGAATTAGGGACTCGACTGAAAGAGGCGAGACTGTCTAAAGGCTACAGCTTAGACGATTTACAAGAAATAACGAAAATTCAAAAACGTTATTTAGTAGGTATTGAAGAAGGCAATTATTCAATTATGCCAGGTTCGTTTTATGTACGAGCTTTTATTAAA
Source organism: Lysinibacillus sp. FSL K6-3209 (assembly GCF_037976175.1). NCBI lineage: Bacteria > Bacillati > Bacillota > Bacilli > Caryophanales > Bacillaceae > Lysinibacillus > Lysinibacillus sp. FSL K6-3209. The sequence continues at coordinate 1,175,905 of NZ_CP150264.1, forward strand.
CAATATGCAGAGGCTGTTGGGTTAAATCCAGAGGAAATTTTAGAGACATTTAAAAGCGAATTGCCAGGGACACCGAACGACCAAGTTAGCCAATCATTGACTCAAACTTCAACCAGAAGAAAGGTTTCAAAAAGCCCTTCAAACAAAATGATGGAGGCCATGCCAAAAGTCATTGTTGCTTTATTTATTATCGTTATTATTGTTGCAATTTGGGTTCTGTTACAATCAAAAAGTAAAACAGGATCAAGTGAATTTGATGATTCGACACCAATGGTGGAGTACGATAAAAAACCAAAACCAATAGATAATGAAAAAGAAAAAGAGGAAGAAGATAAAAAAGCTCAAGCTAATACAGAAAAAGAGCAGACAGAAGATGTAACACCAGATGATAGTAAAACCGAAGAGGTTAAGCAAACGATTTCAGCAGGTACAATCGAAGCAGATGGCGCTACAACATCTTACACTTTAACGGGTACTGATACATTTAAAATACGAATTGAAGTATCAGGACCTACATTTATTGGTATTCGTAACCAACAGCAGCAAGAATTACTGACTGATACTCGTGTGTATAAAGCCGGGGAAATTGTAGAGTTTGATGCAACAGCACAAAGCTATGCACGTATTCGTTTAGGTAATTCTACGCAAGCTAAGGTCTATATTAATGACGAGCTTTTAACGTATGCACAGCAAATCGTAACGCAAAATATTGTCGTCAATTTCAATAAAGAACAGTAGTCATCCTATGATGACTACTTTCTTTCATCATGAAAGGTGTTAGAAAAATGAACATTCCAAATAAAATTACCATTTCACGTATCTTACTTATTCCGTTTTTTGTCATTGTTATGATGTTTGATTTCGGCTGGGGAACAATGACCTTATTTAGTGCAGAGATGCCAGTCCATCATTTTGTTGGAGCTCTTATTTTTATTATTGCATCGACTACGGATTGGGTAGATGGTTACTATGCGAGAAAGTATAATCTTGTAACGACGTTTGGTAAATTTTTAGACCCATTAGCAGATAAATTACTTGTTTCTGCAGCATTTATTCTAATGGTAGAGCTTGGTATGGCACCAGCTTGGATTATTATTGTTATTATTAGCCGTGAATTTGCTGTAACTGGCTTACGTTTAATTCTTGCAGGCGGTGGAGAAGTGGTAGCAGCCAATCAGCTTGGTAAGATTAAAACATGGGCACAAATTGTTGCGATTGCAGCAGCCCTTTTACACAATACAATATTTGTGTATTTTGGAATTCCGTTTGATAAAATAATGTTATATATTGCATTATTCTTTACACTTTGGTCTGGATGGGATTATTTCTATCTAAATCGACGTGTGTTACTTGAGTCTAAATAAGAAAGGTCTTGTGGAGTATGAATGCTGAAATCCTTGCAGTTGGCTCAGAGTTATTACTTGGACAGATTACAAATACAAATGCAAAATTTATTTCAAATCAGCTATCTGAATTAGGAATTAATGTGTTTTATCATACCGTTGTTGGTGACAATTCAAAACGGTTAGAAGAAGCCATTAGCATAGCGGAAGCGCGCGCTAATCTCATTATTTTTTCAGGAGGCTTAGGTCCAACGAAGGATGATTTGACGAAGGAGACGATTGCTCGTCATCTTGGGGTAGACCTTGTATTCGATCAAGTTGCATTAACATACATTGAGGAGTTTTTTGCTAAACGAGGCCGTTCAATGACGGAAAATAATCGCAAGCAGGCGCTAGTATTAGCAGGTAGTGAGGTGCTTGCTAATCATCATGGTATGGCACCGGGAATGATTTTAACAAAAGATAATTGCACTTATATTTTACTTCCGGGCCCACCAAAAGAATTAGAGCCGATGTTCCAATTTGAAGCGAAGCCAAAGCTTGGTAAAATGCTCAACGATGGCGGAGTGATTGTGTCTCACGTAATGCGTTTTTATGGTATTGGAGAAGCAGAGTTAGAAGTGCGTGTGCAGGATATTTTAGATACACAAACCAATCCAACGGTTGCCCCGCTAGCAGCTGATGGAGAGGTCACTTTACGCGTAACAGCAAAGGCTCAATCAGAGCACGAAGCGCATCAGTTGATTGCTGCAAAAGTGGCAGAAATTCGTGCTATTGTTGGCGACTATCAATATGGCGTAAATGATGACTCACTTGCCTCAAAAACGGTGGAAATGTTGCAGGACAATAATTTAACGATTGCTGCGGCAGAAAGTTTAACAGCTGGTTTATTTCAATCAGAGCTGGCTGAAATACCAGGGGTAGGCAATGTGCTCATTGGAGGAGTAGTGACCTATACCGAAGATGCGAAGGTCAAGCAGCTTGGCATTTCTCAACAATTACTAGATACGCATGGTATTGTGAGCAGTGAATGTGCAGCGGCAATGGCTAGTGCAGTACGTCAAAAATTTGGTACAAGTATCGGTATCGGGCTAACAGGTGCGGCTGGTCCTACGGCACATGACCATCAGCCGGTAGGAACGGTATGGATTGGTATTGCAATAGGTGACGAAGAGCCAATTACGTATTTACTTCACTTATCCGGTATGCGCAATACAAACCGATTGCGTGCCGTGAAGTTTACTTGTCACTATTTAATGCAGCAATTGGAAGTACGAGGTTACAAGAAACGTATGTAACTTGCTTCACAAGTCTATCACTTCTAAAAGTGTAAGAGGAATGCTAAGACGCATAGGTTGTGAAGCTATTACGCTGAAATAGGATAGATAGATTACAATAGTTCAAAATGGGAATTTGGGTAGGAAAAACTTATCCAAATTTTTATTTTGCACAAAAATCGAATAAATGTTCGCTTTTTTCTTGCGTGTTCTCTCAAAAACAAGTATAGTAGAGATAGACAAAAACAGTGAACAGTTTCGAAGGAGGAAAAATAATGAGTGATCGTAAAGCAGCCTTAGAACAGGCGTTAAAACAAATTGAGAAGAATTTCGGTAAAGGCTCTATCATGAAGCTGGGCGAAAAAACAGATTTAGAAATCGCTACATCTTCAAGTGGTTCGCTAGCACTTGATGCAGCATTAGGTGTTGGTGGCTATCCACGTGGACGTATTATTGAAGTATATGGTCCGGAATCATCAGGTAAAACAACCGTTGCGCTTCATGCTATTGCGGAAGTACAAGCTAAGGGCGGACAAGCTGCATTTATCGATGCTGAGCATGCATTAGATCCAATTTACGCACAAAAATTAGGCGTAAATATTGATGAACTATTATTATCTCAACCAGATACAGGTGAGCAAGCGCTGGAAATTGCAGAAGCATTAGTGCGTAGTGGTGCGATTGATATTATCGTTATTGACTCTGTTGCAGCGCTCGTACCAAAAGCTGAAATCGAAGGCGATATGGGTGACTCTCACGTTGGTTTACAAGCTCGTTTAATGTCTCAAGCATTACGTAAGCTTTCAGGTGCTATCAATAAATCAAAAACAATTGCTATTTTCATTAACCAAATTCGTGAAAAAATTGGTGTTATGTTCGGTAACCCAGAAACAACTCCTGGTGGTCGTGCGCTAAAATTCTATAGTTCCGTCCGTTTAGAAGTACGTCGTGCTGAAGCAATCAAACAAGGTAATGACATTATGGGTAACCGTACGAAAATTAAAATTGTTAAAAATAAAGTGGCACCACCATTCCGTACTGCTGAAGTTGATATTATGTATGGTGAAGGGATTTCTAAAGAAGGCGAAACGGTTGATTTAGGTGTAGAATTAGATATCGTTCAAAAAAGTGGATCTTGGTATGCGTATGGCGATGAGCGTCTAGGCCAAGGTCGTGAAAACGCAAAACAATATTTAAAAGAAAACCCTGCTGTTTTAGATGAAATCGCAAATAAAATTCGTTCGTCTTACGGCATTGCTGCACAATCGTATACAATTGCTGCACATGATGACGAGGAAATGGATGAAGAGTTAATGCTTCTTCTTGAAGATGAAAAATAATAATGCATCGTTCTCACTCTAAAGGGGTGAGGACGATTTTTTTGTTTTCATTGATAGGTATGAATTACGATTGACCGTCTGCAAAATATAGCCAGTAAGAAAGAAGTCTTCGTTTTGTCAAAGAAAGTGAAAATAATTGTATTAAGATGTACGCAATTGTGGTAATAATTGTATTATAACCTTTGTCCCGAATAAATAAATTTTTAAGGAGCACAGGTATTTTATCTAGCACAAAAGGTGCAGTAAATTTATAGACCTTATGGATATGACTTACTTTTTTTCTGTCAGATAGGCGAACAGATGCCCGTCTATCCTTGACAGAGCTTGGGGCTAGCTATACAATTAAATATGTATAATTTCTGAATTATGACTTTAAAATAGGCAGTACAATTTTTGTATGCGCCGACTGAAACTGTATTACCCAAATAGCAAGAGGAGGTGTTCATATGGATGGAATTACTATCATCTCCGCTTTGCTTGGACTCATCGTTGGTGCCGCTGTTAGCTATATCTACATGAAAAAAGTGAATGACTCAAAAATCACTGGTGCTAAACATGTCGCTGAAACAATCGTTGAAGAAGGAAAACGAGAAGCGGAGGCATTAAAGAAAGAAGCACTACTTGAAGCCAAAGATGAAACTCACAAATTTCGCACTGAAGCAGAAAATGACATTCGTGACCGTCGTTTAGAACTTCAAAAACAAGAGAACCGTTTATTGCAAAGAGAAGAGAATCTTGATCGCAAGGATGATGCTCTAAATAAGAGAGAAGCCGGCTTAGAGCGTAAGGAACAAGCTCTAGCTGAAAGACAACAGCATATTGAACAGATGGAAAGCAAAGTGGACGAGCTCGTTGCAGCGCAAAAAACAGAGCTAGAGCGCATTTCTGCATTAACAAGAGATGAAGCTAAGACTATTATCTTAAGTGAAGTAGAAAAAGAGCTAGCAACTGATATTGCTGTGATGACGAAGGAATCTGAGACGCGCGTGAAAGAGGAATCTGATAAAAAAGCGCGTGAAATTTTATCATTGGCACTACAACGCTTTGCAGCAGATCACGTAGCAGAAACAACTGTTTCTGTTGTGAACTTGCCAAATGATGAAATGAAGGGTCGTATTATTGGTAGAGAGGGTCGAAATATTCGTACACTCGAAACGTTAACAGGTATCGATTTAATTATCGATGATACGCCAGAAGCCGTTATTTTATCTGGTTTTGATCCAATTCGTCGTGAAACGGCTCGACTTGCACTTGAAAAGCTGGTACAGGATGGTCGTATTCACCCTGCTCGCATCGAGGAAATGGTTGAAAAATCTCGTCGCGAGGTAGATGAACAAATTCGTGAAACAGGGGAACAAACGACATTTGAAATCGGCATCCACAATCTACATCCTGACTTAATGAAGATTTTGGGCCGTATGAAATATCGTACAAGCTACGGGCAAAATGTCCTAAAACATTCGGTGGAGGTCGCACATTTAGCAGGCTTACTAGCTGCTGAACTTGGTGAAGACGTAGCGTTAGCTCGTCGTGCTGGCTTATTGCATGATATAGGTAAAGCAATCGACCACGAAGTTGAAGGAAGCCATGTTGAAATCGGCGTGGAATTAGCAACGAAGTATAAAGAACATCCTGTTGTTATTAACAGTATCGCTTCTCACCATGGTGATACAGAAGCAACATCTGTCATTGCAGTATTAGTAGCTGCAGCTGATGCATTATCTGCAGCGCGTCCTGGTGCTCGAAGTGAGACACTGGAAAACTATATTCGCAGACTAGAAAAATTAGAAGAGATTTCTGAAAGTTACGATGGTGTTGAAAAATCATATGCCATCCAAGCAGGGCGTGAAATCCGTATTATTGTTCAACCAGAAAAAATTGATGATTTAGCTTCTCATCGACTTGCGCGTGATATTCGTAAGCGCATTGAAGAAGAACTAGATTATCCAGGACATATTAAAGTAACTGTTATCCGCGAAACACGTGCAGTGGAGTACGCGAAATAATAAAATAAATGGCTCCTCTTGCCTACAAGCAAGGGGGGCTTTTTTTATGTGTATGAACGAATCAAGCAGTGTCTTGTCTTTTCAAAAGAGCTAACATTTAGCTCAAATAAGAAATGAACAACAACATTTGGCATTGTGCAGTGTTCCTAAAGATGGGAACACTTTTTTTGTGTCCAATTTTATATAAGAAAACCGCCGTATTAGCTCTTTTCCAAGATGAATAAAAGAGGGAAATCGATAATATAATAGGCAATAAAACTTTTTGCCGAAAAAATTATCGGAGGAAATAACGAAAATGAGTATTGCTAGCATATGTAATGTCAAGGAGTGAGGGGCGTTGCAAGAATCTATCACCTTGCAGGATGTATTGAGAATAGTACGAAAGCAATTGCTGTATATTATGAGCTTTGCACTTTTTTTAGCATTAGTCATTGCGTTCTTTAGTTTTTTTATAATAAAGCCTACCTATGAAGCGCAAACACAGCTATTAGTAAATCAAAAAAATATCGACCAACAAGCACGTTTAGGCGTACAACAGGTGGAAACGGATTTGCGTTTAATTAATACGTATAATGTCATTATTCAAAGTCCTGCTATTTTATCGAAAGTGATTAGCCAGCTCGATTTAGATAGTACACCAGAGAAATTAAAAGAACAGATTACTGTATCGAGTGCGAGTAATTCCCAAGTTGTGAATATTGCCGTTCAAGACAAGCAACCCGATATGGCAGTTAATATTGCCAATACAGTAGCAGAGGTATTTCAAGAGGAAATTCAAGTGTTAATGACGATAGACAATATTAATATTTTGTCAGTAGCGACATTAGATGGCAAACCTGAGCCAGTAGCGCCAAACAAAAATTTATATATTGTAGCTGCTGCGATGCTAGGATTCATCGTAAGTGCTGGCTTTGCTGTATTGATAGAATGCTTTGATACAACAGTTAAGACAGAGCAAGATATTGAAGAAATCATTGGCTTGCCGATTATGGGTATCATTAGCAAAATCAACGATGCAACCTATAAAAATATATGATGGAATCCCGTACCAGAAGGAGGGAGTAACGATGTTTCAACATAAAAGAGCAAATAAAAAAAAACTAGCCAAAATGGGCAGGAAGCTTGTGACAGTAGCTAATAGTAATTCCTTTGTTTCAGAACAATTTCGTACAATCCGAACAAACATTACCTTTGCAATGCCCGACCAAGAAATCAAAACGATTTTAGTGACATCTGCCACACCGGGCGAAGGAAAGTCCACAAATGTCGCTAATTTAGGCGTTGTCTTTGCACAAGAAGGCAAAAAGATAGTAATTGTTGATGCAGATTTACGTAAGCCAACCATGCATTATACGTTTCGCTTACCAAATATAAGAGGACTATCAAATTTACTGACTAGACAATATGAAATGGCAGACGTGTTACACAGTACAGATATTCCGAATCTTTTTGTTCTGACAAGCGGACCAATTCCTCCTAATCCAGCAGAGCTTTTAGCTTCTAAAACGATGGATAGCGTCATTGTTCAATTGATAAAAGATTTTGACATTATTATTTTTGATGCTCCGCCATTGCTATCGGTCACGGATGCGCAAATTTTGTCTAATAAATGCCATGGCACACTATTAATTGTCAATAGTGGTGTTGTGGAAAATACAAGCGTACTAAAAGCAAAATTAAGTCTTGAGGCGTCAAAGGCGAATATTTTAGGTGTCGTTTTAAACAATTATAAAACACCACTTGGTGAATATTATGATCACTATTACCGGTAGTATCTGGGCATAGATAGGGAAGTGAAATGTAATGGTCGATATGCATAGCCATATTTTAGTGAATGTTGATGATGGTCCCGAAACAGTAGAGGAGACATTCCAATTATTTGAACAATCTATTGCACAAGGCATTACAGCTATGATAGCGACATCACATGTTCTGCATCCATTATATAATGTTCATTTTCATGAAGTGAATGAACAAATTGCACAATTACAACAGGAAATTAACAACCGAAACATGCCGTTAACACTTTATCCTGGGCACGAGGTGAGACTGGCGGGGAATATTTTAGCGTTGTTTGAGAGTGGGCAGTTGCACACATTAGCCCATTCGAATTACTTATTATTAGAGCTTCCATCAGGTTACATGCCGACGTATACACGAACAATGATTTACGATTTATTGACAGCAGGTATCACGCCAATCATTGCACATCCAGAACGCAATACAGCCATAGCAGAAGATCCAAGTTGCTTGGAGCAACTTATACGAGAGGGGGCACTCGCACAAATAACCGCAGGCAGTTTAGCTGGTCTATTTGGCAAATCAATTCAACAGCTCTCTTTGAGATTAGTTCGCTCGAACCTCATTCATACATATGGTTCGGATGTGCATAATGGAACGACACGCCCATTGTTATTTGAAAAAGGTCTTCGTTTTTTAGAAAAGCACAAACAATTAGATGCAGTGGATGATTTTTTAGCCAATAATGCACGAATCATCAACAATCAGCCTATCATAGTAGATGAACCTGATCATCAATTCACAAAAAAAGGTTGGCGTTTATTTTAAGTAGGCACAAACTTGTATGACTAATTGAAGGTATTAAATAAATAAGGGGACCGTAGGGATGAGAGTTGTTTTTATGAGAAGTAATCCAATATCTCCAGATCCTAGAGTTGAAAAGGAAGTGGACAGCCTTATAAAAAATAACTGGCATGTACAAATAGTAGCTTGGGATAGAGATCGCAAATATAAGGAAAAGGTACAATTTTTAAAGCGTACACAGGCCATTAAAATCACAAGGTTTGGCATCCCTGCTACCTTTGGTGGAGGATTTAAAAAAAATTTATTTCCACTATTGCGTTTTCAAATAAAACTATTTCAATGGCTACTTCAACATAAAAATACCTATGATATTATACATGCTTGTGACTTTGATACAGCATTTATCGGCACGATATGTGGGAAGTTACTCCATAAAAAAGTTATTTATGATATGTTTGATTCCGTTACTGCACCCTTTCATGGACCAGCAATGATAGGGAAAGTTGTTGAAAAAATAGATATCGCTCTGTTGAATCGTGTGGATGCTGTCATTATTTGTACAGAAAAACGAAAAGGTCAAATAGCGAATGCATCACCTAAAAAAATAGAGGTGATTTATAATACGCCACTTCCTATGCCGTTAAATCATGACTTTCATTTGAACAATGAGAAAGTAAAAATAGTCTATGTTGGCATATTAGCAAAGGAAAGACTTATTAAAGAACTAGTTGAAATAGTAAAAGCGAATGGAAACTATGAATTGCATATAGGTGGATTTGGCGAGTATGCAGATGAATTGGCCGAACTCGCACAAAAGTATGACAATATCCTCTATTACGGGAAGATTCCATATGACAAAACACTCGCTTTAGAAAATAGTTGTGACATTATGACTGCGATTTACGACCCCGAAGTTTCTAATCACTATTATGCAGCACCGAATAAATTTTACGAGGCACTGATGCTGGGAAAACCTTTAATTATGGTGAAAAATACAGGAATGTCGGAAGTAGTAGCAGCACATAATCTAGGAGAGTTAATTGATTATAATCAACATAGTTTACAACAAGCTATTGAAAAGTTAATTGAGCGCAAAAAAGAATGGCCAGAAATATCTCGTAAAATGAAGCTGTTATATGAAGACCACTATAGCTGGAGCGAAATGGAAAAGCGAATTATTACATTATACAGCCATTTATAGCAGCACATAATATTACATTTCAAGGGGGATTTCAGACGATATGAAAATATTATTTGTTGCGCAAAATTTTCAGATGGGCGGTATTCAAAAGGCATTAATTAATACATTGAAAGAACTTAGTGTTGATGAACAATATGAAATTGATATTTTTACATTCGGTGAAGGTGAGCTTTTAAAGGACATCCCTCCTAACGTCAATGTAAATATCGGCAACTTACTATTACAACTAATCGCTACCCCCTTTTATGTCGTGAAACAGAGAAAAAACGGCTGGCATATTATGCTGCGCTTAGTATGTATGTTGCTTGTACGCATTATTGGCTCTAACAACTTTTATACATTACTTTTAAAAAAACATCGTCCTAAAAAACATTATCATACAGCTATTTCTTATTTTAATGACGCACCAAATAGTTATTTTAACCGAGGTACAAATTTATTCGTCGATAAATTTGTACAGGCACATAAAAAGCTTGCATGGATACATACCGATCCATTAAGAGCAAATTTTAATTATAAAGTTTGTGTCAAAACCTATAAAAATTTTGATAGATTAATATGTGTTTCTGAAGCATGTAAGGGAAATTTCCTGAAATTTCTCCCGCTATATCAACATAAAATACACGTTGTCTACAATTTTTTTCCGATAACGGAAATAAAAGAGTTAGCAACAGATTATATGCCATTTGAAAAAGGAACAATGGATTTATTATCTGTTGGTAGAATGGACAATGCCACAAAAAGATTCGACCTTATTCCATATATATGTAAGCTTTTAAAGGAGTCTTCTATCAAGCAATTTTATTGGCGAATTATAGGCGATGGACCGGACTTACTTTTTAATAAACAATTAGCATTACAATTAGGTGTAGATGATGTAGTTGAATTTGTTGGGGAATGTCATAATCCATATCCGTTTATTAAAGAAAGCGATGTCCTTATATTAACTTCAGCGTATGAAGGTTATCCGATGGTAGTTGGCGAGGCATTAATATTAGAAACGCCTGTGATTACGACGAATTTTGCAGCAGCAGGTGAACAAATACAACATGGATTCAATGGATTGATAACAGATGGGGATATAGAGGATATGTACGCGGTCATAGCTAATATCATCCAAAGTAAGGATTGCCTCGACAAGATGAAAAAGTATATTGAAGAAAATAGTTATACAAATCGAAAGGCACGAGAGCAATTAGTATTGGAGTTTGATCGCAAATGATCGAAAAAAGGAAAAATTATAGTATATTGCTTTGTGTTGTTTCCAGTATTTTTGTTGTGTTCAAAATGTATACAGATAATCCTCTTTTTCTTTGGTTTTTTATCTTATTTGTAATGACAGCGATGCTGTTGGCTAAACAACAACATCGACTAGATTATTTACTGTTCTTTATTTCTTGGGTATATGTCATAAAGTTTGAATTAACAGGTCACTCACTTTTTGTCGTGCTAAGCTTTTTTTATATTGTGTTAAGTATAGGAACGCTTTTTCTACACAAAAAGAGGATTTCAACACAGCTTGTTTTAACATATGTTCTTTTTGTGTTTTTTGCTGTTGGGGCAACACTTTTTAGTAGCGGCAATGTCATCGAAGCGTTTGGCTTTGTATTAAATTATAGTGTAATCTTTTTTGCTGTTCTGTTTATCGATTCCAATGTTTATTATAGAAGATATACGTATGTTTATGCAGCAGGTTTATTATGCGCTGCTATCGTACGGTGGGTAAGTTTTTCTGTTCCAGCGATTAATCACTTTATTGAGTCCATGACAATCGTTAATACAGTAAAAACAACAAGTACCATTAATACGCGGTTTACAGGTTTAGATTTAGATCCGAATTATTTTAGTTTGCAAATTCTAATAGCCATTGCGTGCCTAGTCGTTCTTTATTATTACAACAACAAATTAGAGGTTACACCGATTGTGCTTATTCTAATCTTATCTATATTTGGTGTATTTACTTATTCTAAAATGTTTATTATCACATTGATCACATTGATTTTATTAACGTTCATAATGTTTATAAAGAACAATGTCAAAACAGCGATTAAATTTGCTTCATTTATTGTAGTAATGGTAAGTGTTTCGTTATTTTTTTTTTACGAGAGACTATTCGAAATTTATTGGGTTCGCTTTTTTGGCGCAGGAACATCGACAGATGCTATTACGACTGGTCGAGTAAGTAGCTGGAATATGTTTGCGACAGAAATTTTACAAAGTACGAAAATCGTAGTTTTTGGAGCGGGGTTTGGCACGAGTTTCTCTACTGCAAAAATGGCACACACAATGTATCTATCCACGCCATATTATCTTGGGGTACTAGGAATAACACTTGCATTACTATACATCTTCTCTTTAAATAAAGTTCTCCGTCAAAATAGTAGTAATCGTAAAACAAACCTTCAATACCTAACCATCAACGCAATTCCTCTCTATATTATGTTAATCGCTAATACTGTACTTGATTCGTTCGTTATGGATTATTTCCCTTTTCATATATTGATGATTATGTTTGCCTTAACACTTAATAAAACGCAGGAGCATGAGGTTGGGGGGTGATGCAGTGCCATTATTAAGTATTATTGTGCCCATTTATAATGTGGAGCTGTATTTACAACAATGTGTAGATAGCATTTTAAGACAAACGTTTGAGGACTTTGAATTAATACTGGTCAATGATGGCTCAACGGATAATAGTCCCAACATATGTGACGATTATGCTACACGCGATGCAAGAATTATTGTCGTGCATAAAGAAAATGGTGGCCTTGTTAGTGCGCGCAAAGCGGGCCTAAGCATTGCAAAAGGAAAATATATTGGATATGTGGATAGTGATGATTGGATTGAAGCTGACATGTATCAAGCACTATGTGATGCAGCACAAGCTTTTAATGTAGATATTGTGATTTGCGATATTATAGAAAATTATCTAGATTATGAAGTGAGAAGTACGCAAATTGTGAAACCTGGATTATATCGAAAGGATAGAATGATAAAAGAAGTTTACCCGATGATGTTGTATGCGGGGCAATACTATCAGTTTGGATTATTTCCTTCTGTTTCAAATAAACTATTTAAAAAGTCACTTCTTGAAAAATTTCAATTTCGTGTCGATGATCAAATACGCATGGGGGAAGATGTTGCCTGTACATATCCAAGCTTACTTAATGCGAAAAGTATCTATCTATTAGACAAACAGTATCTTTATCATTATCGCCAAAATCCTTCTTCCATGACAGCTAGCTATGATCAGAAATTTTTTGAGAAAACACTCGTCTTATATAAACATTTGAGAGGTTTATCCCCAGCTCCTTATTTTGCAAATCAACTACAGTATTATTTGACCTATTTAGTGATTGCAGGAGTCCATAATGAATTTCATCGAGAGAATAAGAAGAGCTTACGAGAAAAAAGAGTCTTTCTCAAAAAAATGCTTAAACATCGCGACATTAACGAGGTGTTACAGGCAATTTGTCCAAATACATTGCCATTCAAAGTGAAAATTATCACTGTATTATTAAAGAGACAATCTATTTTTTTACTATATGTATTGGCTAGGATGAAACAAAAAACTAATTTTCGCAAGGCTATAAAAGGAGCGAAATGAGAACAAGGAAAATTTTATTAAACTTATTTTCCAATGTCATGTTGCAAGTTGTGACCGCCGTGATTAATTTTATTTTGCCTCGATTATTTATGACGACTTACGGTTCTGCTACGAATGGACTTGTGACATCGATTAAGCAATTTTTAGGTTATTTAAAAATTGTAGAAGCGGGTATCGGTAGTGCATCCGTCGCAGCACTTTACAAACCATTAGCTATGAACGACAAAGAACAGATAAATGGCATCCTTTCAGCCACGCACTATTTTTATCGACGTTCGGGTATGGTTTTTGTTGTATTAGTAGCCTTGTTGGCTATGCTCTATCCGCTGTTGGTAAAGGAAGATGTGTCACCTCTAACCGCATTTTATATGGTGCTGATTTTAGGTATCAGTGGTGTATGGGAATATTTTTTGATTGGGAAATATTACGTTTTGCTAACAGCAGATCAAAAAAGCTATATTGTGTTCCGTATTCAAACATGCTTATTGGTTGTTAGTACAATGCTCTCTTTGACTTTATTAACACTGGGGTTTTCAATCATTATTGTAGTTGGCAGTTCTAGCATTCTATTATTATTAGATATTCTTTTTTTAAAAGTATATGTCCAAAAAAAATACCCATATTTTAATAGTAAAGGAACACCAAATACATCAGCCATAAATAAAAGATGGGATGCTTTAATCCATCAAATCGCCTCGCTTGTTGTTTTTAATACACCGTTTATGTTCATTACTATTTTTCTTGGACTTGCAGAGGTTAGTGTATTTACTGTATACAATATGGTATTTAATGCGATTACATTATTTATTTCCGCTTTCTCCGGTGCGATGTTAGCAGCCTTTGGAGACATACTTGTAAAAGAAGAGCGAGAGGCATTGCAACGACATTTTCATCATTTTGAATGTATTTTTTTTGCAGTCGTTGCTTTCGGTTATACATGCACAGCCCTGTTAATTTTGCCTTTTATAACAATTTATACAGCAGGTGTTGAGGATGCAAACTATATAAGACCATGGTTAGCAACACTCTTTGTCATAGTAGGTATTGCTAATGCAATACGAATTCCTGCGAATACATTAGTAAATTCGGCTGGGCATTTTAAAGAGACGAAAAATAGAGCGATTATGGAAGCGGCCATTAATCTTTCTGTGTCCTTTGTTTTAGTTCAATTTTTAGGGGTGGAAGGTATTTTAATAGGCGGGCTTTGTTCGTATGCCTATCGTACTTGTGACCTAATCTTTTATACATCTAAAAAAATATTAAAAAATTCCGTACGTATTACGGTTAAAAAAATAGTGCTGAATTTTGTTTTGGCATCTATCGCGGCATCCCCATTTCTATTTTTCATCGAACTACATATCGTGAGCATAAAGGCATGGTTTTTAGCAGCTATATGCATTGCTTTATGGACCATTTTAGTAGTTGTGCTGGGAAATTTTATGTTTCAACCGACAACGATGCGAGAAATTTTGCTGCATTTTAAACGTGTAATTTCCAATGATTAGCAACGCTTTCTAGTAGTGAGGAAGCATACAAGCTAGAGAAAATAAGATAGATTGTTTAGAAATGGCAGGTGGAAAAATGAAGCCAGTTGTGAAGGAAATATTTTTACTAAGGTTTGTCGCCTGTTTAGGAATTGTTTTAATGCATAGTGTCACTTTAGGATTGGACTTGTTCGATATAGAGAAAAGTACAATATTTATTGTGCTGACATCGCTTCAATTAGCATTAATGTTTGGAACACCTATCTTTATTTTTATTTCGGAGTTTGTTATTGCTTATTCCTATCCACATCAACTGCCAAAAAAATTTTATAAAAAACGATTGAACTATATTTTTCTTCCGTTTATTTTTATCGGTTTTTTGGATGCGGCTTTTCATTCAATAAGCATGACTAATGTTGAATTTGATAAGAAGATTATTTTAAATTTTTTTGAAGGTGATTTCCACGGGTATTTTATCGTGATCGTCTTTCAGTTTTATTTTTTACATCCATTATTTGTGAAATTTGTTGTACCCAAATACCGTGCTTACCAAGTGATTATGACGGCATGTCTTGTTAATTTTTCTTACCTTGCAGTCTTTAATTTTTTCGATCCTTTTCGGTATTTATCGTTCCTTCCTTATCTAGAAGTGGAATGGAATGTGTTAAATAAGATGCCGTTTCCCGCTTGGATTGCCTATTTTGTCGTCGCCTATTATTGCGGTAAAAACTATGAGCAGTTTTTATTGTTACTCCAACGATTGCGTTATTTCTTACCGAATGTAGGTATACTTACACTCGGTATATTACTCGCCAGTCAATGGTCTGGCTTGATTACTGAAGTTCACTCTAAGAGGATTGATGTAATCCCCTATACATTGAGCATAGCCTTTCTATTGTTTTATATGGCAAATAAAGTAAAGCACATGCCTAAGTTTGTGACTTTTATTAGCCGATACTCATTTGGAATTTATTTACTACATCCTCTTTTTATTATTTTACTAAAAACTATTTTTATAAAATTTATAGATGATGTAAGTGTATTTACTGTTATTATCACAACATTTTTATGCAGCACGATATGTTCTATCTGTGCTACGTATTTGCTGAATAAATGGCGGTTTGGTCCTTATTTAGTAGGGCAAGTACATGCAGAAGAAAGCTTAGCGAACGACAAAAAAATTGCCGGTAAAACAAAACAGGTACTTCATCAACGTTAATGAACGCCAGTTAGACGAGATGCTTTTGGCTTAAAAGAGAAATGAAAGCAAGCAAATGCAAACAAGGGATATAATTTAGTGATGGTTTTTCTTTATATTTTGCGATTGATGAAGAAAAAATGGTAAACTCTAATGAGTGTTATTGATAGAAAGAGTGGTTTTGTAAAATGAAAGTAATTTTTATTGGAGATATCGTCGGTTCAATTGGCCGAGATGCGGTAGAAAAATATTTACCACGATTAAAAAAGAAGTTTAGTCCAGATGTTGTTATTGCAAATGGTGAAAATGCAGCAGCAGGTCGTGGGATTACACGTAATATTTATAATGATTTATTACAAATGGGTGTAGATGTTATTACTATGGGTAACCACACTTGGGATAATAAAGATATTTTTGATTTTATTGATGATGCTGATTATTTAATTCGCCCTGCGAACTTTTCGTCTGAGGCACCGGGTAAAGGCATGGTGCAAATTGCGAAAAATGGCGTTACATTATCAGTTATTAATTTACACGGTCGTGTATTTTTGCCACCGCATGAAGATCCGTTTGCAATGGCTGAACAATTGATTGAAGAAGCTCGTAAAACGTCACCGCTTGTATTTGTAGATTTCCACGCTGAAGCGACAAGCGAAAAAATAGCGCTTGGTTGGCACTTGGATGGCAAGGCATCGGCAGTCGTTGGAACGCATACGCATGTGCAAACAGCAGATGCGCGCATTTATCCTAACGGTACTGCTTATATTACAGACGTAGGTATGACTGGTCCTTATGATGAAATTTTAGGCATGACAAAGGAAAGTGTGATTTACAAGTTCCAAACAAATATGCCGTCTCGTTTTGAAGTACCGAAAAAGGGCCGTGATGTGTTAAGTGGCTTTTTTGTTGAGATTGATGACAAGACAGGGAAGGCATTGCGTTGTGAAAGAATTTATATTAATGAGGACTATCCGTTTCAGGCGTAAGATAAACTACTGTGCATTTTTTTATGTGCAGTAGTTTTTTTGTTGTGTTGAGCTATTTTAACGAAAGAAAATAACTCGTTTTTTTAAGGCTTTACAATATATAAGAATTGAAAAATAGTCTATTTTCATATTGCCGAGCATAAAATGAGCTACGGACAATAACTTGGGGACCAAAAAGGGGGACATGAGTTGTTGAGCGTAAACACTATTCGCGAAACGGGGAGGAATAATTGTGGATTCATTAAAAGTATCGTCACGCTCTAATCCAAATTCAGTTGCAGGTGCATTAGTCGCGGTAATAAGAGAAAAAGGGCAAGCAGAAATGCAGGCAGTTGGGGCAGGTGCACTTAACCAAGCCGTGAAAGCAGTGGCCATTGCACGCGGATTTGTAGCGCCAAGTGGCACAGATTTAATTTGCGCTCCGGCGTTTGCCGATATTTTGATTGCGGGCGAAGAACGTACAGCCTTAAAGCTGCTAGTAGAAAAACGAGTTCGATAATAAAGTAGAACTTTAATCGGTGGGGGGAAACCTCCACCGATTATTAGTGCCAGTCACCGAAACAATTCTGAATTTTTATCGCTCTGTCAGTAGGGCGAATAAAGTAAAAATCCACGATTGCTCCTGTGGGACACACAACGTATGACGCAACAAGCCTCGTAAAATCGGGGGTTGCGGCTTGTATCGTGCCCGCAAAAAGCGAAGTGGATTTTTTTACGTGCCAGTCACTCATACAATTATTCTACACTTGAAATTAGTGAGTTAATTTTTTATACTTAATTGATTTGAAAATTACAACTTTTTGAACAACATTTTCAGTCAAAGGTCTGAATTTCGTCTAATTCATTGAATAACAATAGTGTAGACCGTTTCTTCGTGTTAAACTTATGAAGGAAAAAAATAATAGTATACATTGGATTTAAGGAGTTGTTGAGATGTTACATCAGCTTTCGTGGAAAGTCGGTGGGCAACAGGGTGAAGGGATTGAGAGTACAGGTGAGATTTTCTCGATGGCAATGAATCGTCTAGGTTATTTCCTATACGGTTATCGTCACTTCTCTTCTCGTATAAAAGGTGGCCACACTAATAATAAAATTACAGTTCGTCCAACAGAAGTACGTTCCATTGCGGATGATTTAGATATTTTAGTGGCGTTCGATCAAGAAACAATCGACGTCAATTATAAAGAATTAACAGAAAAAGGGATTATTTTAGCCGATGCAAAATTTGAACCTGTAAAGCCAGAGGATTCAAAAGCGCCATTATTTGCCGTACCATTCACAGAAGTGGCAGCTGAACTAGGTACAACGTTAATGAAAAACATGGTTGCTATTGGAGCTACTGCTTCACTTCTAAACTTAGAAGACGCTGTGTTCCAAAATGTTGTGGATGACATCTTTGGTAAAAAAGGTGAAGAGGTTGTTCAGAAAAACATGGAGGCCATTGCGCGTGGTCATGACATGATGAATGAATTATTAGGCGATCGTGTTGGTGAGTGGGCATTAGCGCCAGCTGATGGTAAACGCCGTATGTTTATGATCGGTAATGATGCAGTAGCACTTGGGGCATTAGCTGCGGGTACACGCTTTATGGCAGCTTATCCAATTACACCTGCATCTGAAATTATGGAATACCTTATTAAAAAATTGCCAAAATTCGGTGGTGCTGTGATTCAAACAGAAGATGAAATTGCTGCAGCGACGATGGCGATTGGTGCAAACTTCGGTGGTGTTCGTTCATTTACAGCGTCAGCAGGTCCTGGTCTTTCACTTATGATGGAAGCAATCGGTCTTTCAGGTATGACTGAGCAGCCTCTAGTGGTGATTGATACACAACGTGGGGGCCCATCTACTGGCTTACCAACGAAACAAGAGCAATCTGATTTAATGGCAATGCTTTATGGTACGCATGGTGAAATTCCAAAAGTGGTGATTGCACCTTCTACAATGGAAGAAGCATTCTTTGATACTATTCAAGCGTTTAATATTGCAGAGGAATTACAATTGCCAGTTATTTTAATGACAGACTTACAATTATCACTTGGTAAACAAACGGTTGAACCATTCGATTACAATAAAATTGAAATTCGTCGCGGTAAAATTGTCACGGATGATATTGAAGCTTCAGCAGATAAAGCTTACTTCAAACGTTATGAAGATACAGAAGATGGTATTTCACCGCGTGTGTTACCAGGTCACTTAAATGGAATCCACCATGTTACTGGTGTTGAGCATGATGAAACAGGGAAACCATCTGAAGCAACGGGCAATCGACGTGCACAAATGGACAAACGTTTCCGCAAGCTAGAAGCCCTGAAGTTTGATACACCAGTTTACAAAAATGCACCACATGAAGAAGCGGATGTATTATTAGTAGGCTTTAACTCAACTCGTGGAGCAATTGAAGAAGTACAAGAGCGTTTAAACGCACAAGGCATGAAGGTGAACCATGCGCATATCCGTTTAATTCACCCATTCCCTTCTGCTGAGATGGCACCTCTTGTAGCGAAAGCGAAAAAAGTAATCGTTGTGGAAAACAACTACACAGGTCAATTGGCTAATATCATGAAAATGAATATTGGTGGTCACGATAAAATTGAGATGATTACAAAATATAACGGTACACCATTTTTACCAGGTGAACTAGAAAATAGAGTGAAGGAGTTGACTCGCTAATGGCAACGTTTAAGGATTTTCGTAATACAGTGAAACCGAACTGGTGCCCAGGATGTGGCGACTTCTCTGTACAGGCTGCGATTCAACGTGCAGCAGCAAATGTAGGCATCGAACCAAACGAGCTAGCTGTTATTTCTGGGATTGGCTGTTCAGGTCGTATTTCAGGTTACATTAATTCATATGGTTTCCACGGTATCCATGGTCGTGCATTACCAATTGCACAAGGATTGAAAATGGCCAATCGTGATTTAAACGTCATTGCCTCTGGTGGTGACGGAGATGGTTTTGCGATTGGTATGGGTCATACAATCCATGCCATCCGTCGAAATATTGATATTACGTATGTTGTGATGGATAACCAAATTTACGGTTTAACAAAAGGGCAAACATCTCCACGCTCGGCCGCTGGGTTTATTACAAAATCAACGCCAGGTGGTGCAATTGAGCCATCATTAAAACCTTTAGAAGTAGCCTTAACTAGTGGTGCAACGTTTGTGGCACAGGGCTTCTCAACGGATATTAAAGAATTAACAGCTTTAATTGAAGCGGGCATTAACCATAAAGGCTTTTCTTTCATCAACGTATTTTCACCATGTGTTACTTACAACAAAGTGAATACGTACGATTGGTTTAAAGAAAACTTAACAAAGCTAGCTGATATTGAAGGTTATGATAATGCTGACCGTGGCATGGCAATGCGCACAGTAATGGAGCATGAAGGCTTAGTAACAGGTATTATTTATCAGGATAAAGAAAAAACTTCTTATCAAGAAAAAGTACCTGGCTACGCTGAGTTGCCATTAACGGATATCGACATTAAAATGAGCGAAAATGAATTCGATGCACTTGTGCAGGAATTTATGTAAATAAAAACATTGAAAGCCACTATGCTCGATTGTGGCTTTCAAAATGAAGACAGAAGGCATTAAGATGGAATATCTTAACGCCTTCTGTCTTTTTGTTTGAGTGTCAGGCACCCAAACAATTCTGAAATTAATGCATCAATGATTAATAGGGGGCGTGCGCGGGTAAAATTAAATGAAAAAATGATACAATAAAAGAAAAAAAGAGGCGATGTTCGTGAATAATATCATTGATTTTATTGCGAAAAAAAAGGAACGAGAAGAACGACAACGTGCGCAAGATTTAGAACGCTATGTTGCAACACATTGTAAATTTCATCAGCCAGAAAATATCGATGCACTCGTTGATGGGAAAATGATTGAAGTGAAAGATCATACATTGTTTTTAGGTTTTCTATCTATATTAAAAGATGAACAAATCGAGCCACTACATATCTTTCAGGACGTTTTTACATTAGAACCTATCCGTTTTGAAATGGCCTACAATATGAAATGGTGGTCTGTTGTTCAACTTGCTTTTACATTTTTAACGATTTTAAAGGAAAATGAACCGCATACATATGCAGATTTTCTAGGACTTTCTTGATTCATCTAGGGTGTGTGCACGTCTGAAAACTAAACAAACGTGCGCATACGTAACTGGATTCCTCCTTATCTTCTTGATAGAATAGCATCTTTTAAATAACTCCCCTACGACTTAAAAAACTTCACATAAATTTATAAACAATCAATATTTTTTACTAAATATTTTAAATCCATCCATACTTGCTTAATGTTTGTTTTATAAGATTACTGTTGTAAGCAAATAAAAATAAACATAAACAAATGGAGGGTCCAACTCATGGCAATTCAAAAGCTATGGAAGAAAAGTTTAGTTGGTGTATTAGCAATATCTATGTTAGCAGCATGTTCTGACAGTTCGCCTAATGCAAATGACATCAAAAGTGATTTAACGCTTGATGAAATTACAGAAAAGGCAAAACAAGAAGGTACTGTCAATTCAGTCGGTATGCCAGATACATGGGCAAACTGGGTAGAGACATGGCAAGAGCTTGAAACAGAGTACACTCTCAAACATCAGGACACAGATATGTCGAGTGCAGAGGAATTAGCGAAGTTTGAAGCAGAAAAAGACGATGCGACAGCCGATATTGGCGACGTAGGAATTGCCTTTGGTCCAATCGCTAAAGATAAAGGTCTTACATTGCCATACAAAACTTCCTATTGGGATGATATTCCTGACTGGGCAAAAGATGAAGAGGGCCATTGGATTGTTGGTTATACAGGGACCATTGCATTTCTAACAGATAAAAACAATGTGAAAAATCCACCAACGTCTTGGGAAGATCTTAAAAATGGCGACTATCATGTCAGCATTGGAGATGCATTAACTGCAAACCAAGCACAATTTGCGATATTAGCTGCAGCAATGGCTTTCGGTGGAGATGAATCCAATATTCAGCCGGGCATCGACTTTTTTGCGGAATTAGCAAAACAAGGACGCCTACAAGGTGATCCAACAGTCGCTAATTTAGAAAAAGGAGAGATTGATGTTGCAATTTTATGGGATTTCAATGCACTAGGTTATCGTCATCAAATCGATGAGCAACGTTTTGATGTAGTCATCCCATCGGAAGGCTCTGTCACATCAGGCTACGCAACTGTTATTAATAAATATGCGAAAAATCCACATGCTGCAATGTTAACACGAGAATATATTTTATCGGATGCAGGACAAGAGAACTTAGCAAAGGGTTATGCTCGACCAATTCGTGAAAATGTGCAATTACCTCAAGAAGTAAAGGATTTATTATTACCAGCAGATATGTATAAAAATGCGCAACCTGTTAGCGACCAAAAGCAGTGGGAGGAAACAACAAAGCAAATTCCACAAATGTATCAAGAGCAGGTATTAATACATGCCAAATAATAACAAAGTTGTCCTCATTGTTGTTGATGCACTTCGTTTTGATACTGCCTGTACACATATGGGCTTTATGCAACATTTAGTAGAACGTAAAATGGCCTCGCGTTTTGAGGTTCGTTCGGAAGTACCATCATTATCGAGACCATTATATGAAACGATTTTAACGGGCACTCCACCAATTGTTCATGGAGTCACGAGTAATATGACGGTGCGCCTATCAACACAAAATAGTTTATTCCATTTAGCACAGTCAAATGGTTTATCGACTGCAGCGGCTGCTTATTATTGGGTAAGTGAACTTTATAATCGTGCACCCTTTCAGCATATGGAGGATCGTTTACAATTCGATAAACAGCTTCCGATTGAAAATGGCTTGTTTTACTTTGAGGATCATTATCCTGACAGCCATTTGTTTGCAGATGCCGCATGGTTAATGGATCAAAAACAACCAGATTTCTTATATATTCATCCGATGAATGTAGATGACGATGGGCATAAATTTACAGCAAATTCAGCGCAATATCGTAATCGTGTATTAGCTGTGGATGCACTATTGTCGTTGTTTATACCTAAATGCATGGCGCAAGGATATGATGTCATTGTGACAGCAGATCATGGGATGACAAGTGATGGCAATCATGGTGGGACAACGATAGAGGATCGACATGTACCGATGTTTGTCATCTCTCAAACCGTGAAGGCAGGTATAAAAGACGGTGTAGTATCACAGCTACAAGTGGCACCTCTTTGCTGTCACCTGCTAAATATAGCGCCTTCAGAGGAAATGGTGCCATTACTATTAGAGGGCGTCCAGACAGTAAAATAAAACAATAAATAGTATCAGGGAATTTTGAACAATATTCATTATAAATTTCAAAATCTTTAAGTTAGAAAGTAGTGATTGTT
This sequence comes from Lysinibacillus sp. FSL K6-3209, assembly GCF_037976175.1. Classification (NCBI taxonomy): domain Bacteria; kingdom Bacillati; phylum Bacillota; class Bacilli; order Caryophanales; family Bacillaceae; genus Lysinibacillus; species Lysinibacillus sp. FSL K6-3209. The sequence goes on from NZ_CP150264.1 coordinate 1,199,260, forward strand.
TTGATTTCCAAGCGGCAATCGTTTGCCTGGCTTACACCTTTCTTATTACTTGTTCTGTTATTTTTCCTTGTGCCTTTACTGTATATGCTGATAACGAGCTTTAGTAATAGCGAAGGATTTACGTTAGCACAATATAAATCTGTATTAACAAACACGTATATTTTACAAGGTTTTAAAAATAGTTTGACATTATCCGTTATTTCGGCTGTGATTGCGCTCGTCGTTACATTGTTTGCCGTGTATGCTATTATGCACTTTTCGCAGCCGGTACGAGAGAAAATTTTAATACTTACCAATTTAACATCAAATTTTTCAGGTATTCCTTTAGCTTTTGCGTTTATTGTCTTGCTTGGGAATAGTGGATTATTTACTTTGCTTTTTGATAAGTGGGAAATTGGCGCTTTATCGTCGTTTTCCCTTTATAGCTGGAGTGGTCTATTACTCATTTATATTTATTTTCAACTGCCATTAGCATTGATGCTATTGTATCCAATTTATGATGGTATTCAGCAGCAATGGAAGGAAGCAGCCGCTCTTTTAGGAGCTTCTACTTTACAGTTTTGGCTGAAAGTAGGGATACCTGTTATGTTACCAGGGATTGTTGGAACCTTTAGTGTGTTGTTTGCCAATGCAATGGGTGCCTATGCATCTGCTTATGCTTTGACAAATAGTAATTACAATTTAGTGGCCATTCGTATTGGAGCACTTATTAAAGGAGATATATTTGCACAACCCGAGTTGGCAAGTGCGATCGCTGTATTGCTAGCGGTAACAATGGTAACCGCCATGCTGATAAGTGAATGGAGCATTAAAAAGACGAGGGGGAAATTATAGTGAAAAAAAGAAGTTTAGCTAATATCGTTTTCCTCTTTTTAATGTTGTATTTGCTATTACCGATTGTAGCGACAATGCTGTATGCTTTTTCGTCAAAGTGGCATAAAAGTATTTTTCCCGAGGGGCTAACATTCAAGTGGCTTGCTACACTGTTTCAAGATACGGCATTTATGCAAGCATTTGGCCGCTCTGTCCTTCTTGCGGGAGGGGCGGTTATCATTGCACTAATCGTTATTGTCCCTGCGATTTTTGTCATCGTTTTGTATTTTCCAAAGTATGAGAAATGGATTCAAGTTGCCGTTGTAATGGTCTATTCATTTCCAGGGATTATTTTAGCTGTTGGCTTAATTCGGGTGTATTCAACAATAGGTGTACCTATGATCTTGGTCGTATTGGGTGCCTATGTAATCGGTATTTTGCCTTATATTTATCAAGGCACGCGCAATAGCTTGCGTAATGTAGATGCAAGACAGTTATTGGATGCTGCGCAATTATTAGGCGCAACGAAAACACAGGCTTTTACAAAAATACTGTTGCCTACCGTTTATCCAGGCTTGTTTGCGGGCGCATTATTATCGTTTTCCGTGCTATTTGGAGAATTTGTACTTATTAACTTAGTCGTCGGCTCACGCTTTGAAACGGTACAAATTTATTTAATGAAAAAGCTAAGTACGAGCGGTCATATTGCTAGCGCAGTTGTCTTTATTTATATCGTTCTGATGGGTATATTAACGTTCGCTATTGCGATATTAACGAAACGTTCGAAAGGTGCGACGAATTTATGAGCTATATTGTGATTGAAGGACTTCATAAAAAATATGACCAAACAACGGTCTTATCCAATATCGATATGACAATTGAAAAAGGTCAATTAATTACGCTTTTAGGACCGAGTGGCTGTGGGAAAAGTACCATTTTGCGCATTATTGCGGGCTTAACAAATGCTACAGCAGGAGAAATTCAATTGGAAGGACAAAACATGAACGGTGTCCAACCGAAAGAGCGTCAAGTGGGCATGGTTTTTCAATCTTATGCGCTATTTCCTAATATGACTGTTAAAGAAAATATAGCATTTGGTTTGCGGATGCAAAAAGTTAATAATACAGAGCTAGAACAACGTGTACAAGATATGCTCCATATCGTTCATTTGACAGAAAAAGCGAATGCTTATCCAAAGGAGTTATCAGGCGGGCAACAGCAACGTGTAGCGCTTGCACGTGCGCTTATTGTGCGACCGAAAGTATTGCTTTTAGATGAACCTCTTAGTGCACTTGATGCCCAAATACGAAAAAAATTGCAGACCGATTTACGGGCAATACAACGCAAGCTTGGCATGACGATGATTTTAGTAACACATGATCAAGATGAAGCTATGGCTGTGTCAGACAAAATATTTGTGATGAGCAATGGGCAAATTGCGCAATGTGGTACACCGACAGAAATTTATACAAATCCACAAAGTGAATTTATCGCTAATTTCATTGGTCATTATAATGTTATTCCTAGACAAGTGTTAGAGACAATGATTGGAGAAAAATTACCTGGAGATAATAAGAAGTTTGCCATACGACCAGAAGCTCTTCATTTAGAGATGATGGAAGGTGACCTTTGCCTTCGCGGTGTAGCGACACAGTCACTTATGAGTGGCAATATTATCCGTACAACGCTTGAAGGTGACTGTATGTTTACAATGGAACAGTTACATCAACGTGGGCATACGCTTGAAGTGGGTAAAAACTACAACTGTTATGTAGCGAAGGAAGATGTGATTGCACTGTCATGACATATGCAAAAATTGAACGTTTTGAATTTATTTTAAAGCAGTTAGAGCTTGATGGCAAAATTATTGTAGCGAATATTGCTGAGACACTGCTCGTAGCACCTGAAACTGTTCGTCGAGATTTGGATGAGCTAGAACAACAACATTTATTGACTCGAGTGCATGGCGGGGCAATCAAATATACCAACGTTCGAACGGAGCCAGCATTTTTGCGAAAACTGCAAATGCATAAAGAGGCGAAATGTGCTATTGCACGTCAGGCCGCACAGCGTATTTGTGATGGAGATACGATTGCCGTTGATACAGGGACGACAACAGTCCATATAGCGGATTACTTAATGGCAGTTGATGATATTACGGTTGTGACTAATTCTATTGCCGCCGCCGCACAGTTTAATCTCGCCATTGAAGAAAGACGGATGACAGGGAAAGTTATTTTACTAGGCGGTACAACAAATCCAAGGCAAGCTTCAGTTGCGGGTGCGATGACGTTGGAGTGGTTAAGTCATATGAACTTTGATAAGGCCTTTTTATCATGCGGGGGCATCCAGGATGGCATTGTCTATGATTATGATTTAGATGAATCCTTGATTTCCCAAAAAATGCTTCAACAAAGTAAGAATTGTATATTACTAGCGGATGCATCAAAGCTTAATGGCAAATCATTTTATCAAATTTGTGATTTGGCACAATGTACGGAAATCATGTGTGATATGGCTTGTCCTGAGGAATGGCAAGCGTACGAAGAACAGTGGACAGTATGTAGTGGAGGGAAGAGTTGATGACAATTGATTACCATGTACATTTAGAGGAGGGCCCATATTCTTTTCGTTGGTTGGAGCGAACATCACAAGCCATAGCCAATTTTCATGACCTAAAAAATGTTGACAATGGCTCGAAAGCTCTAATGGAGTGGCAAGTGGCAACGCTTGCTAAAAGATTGCATAATGGCTGTTATAGTGAAGAATGGCTCGATTTATATTTACAACGGGCAAAGCAACTTGGTTTACGAGAGGTAGGCATTGTGGATCATTTGTATCGGTTTAAGGAAACACGCCCCTATTTTGAGCGTTATATGCAATTGGATGAATCAACAGAAATCGGTCAACTCCAACGATACTGGCTAAATAGTGTGATGACAGAAAGTATGGACGATTTCGTAATGGCAATTGGCAAGGCAAAGGACAAATGGCGTCAGCACGGTGTTGAGTTAAGGCTAGGGATTGAAGCGGATTATTTTGTAGGCGGTGAAGAAGAATTGACCGCGCTCCTACAAGGGCATCCGTGGGATTATGTTATTGGCTCGGTTCATTTTATAGATGGCTGGGGTTTTGATAATCCACAAACGGAGCATCTATTTAAAAAGATGGACCAGTCAATTTTACAGATGAAGTATACTCAGTTTTATACCACGGTTGTGCAAATGATTCAGTCTAATATGTTTGATTTTGTAGCTCATTTGGATAATTTTAAAGTTTTTAATTATCATGTGCAGGATGAGGCGTTTAATCTTTTATGGTATGAACAGATTGCACAGGCGCTTGTCGCAACACAAACTGCTACAGAAATAAACGCAGGGTTATATTATCGCTATCCGGTTAAGGAAATGTGCCCCGGTCCACTGTTTTTGCAAGTTCTCGTGAAACGAGGTGTCGAGTTTACCGTATCTTCAGACGCCCACTTCCCAGATGATTTAGGAAACTATACATTTGCCAACACAGATTTGCTAAAAACTTTGAGTGTTAAGAAGCTTTTAGGCTTCCAACAACGCACCAAGAAATATATCGAGCTTTAACGAAGATCACCGTTGATACCTGTCATCGGTGATTTTTTCTGTTTCAAGCAGTGGCAACTAGATGTTACAAACGGGGACATGTCGAATTCTTCTGGTTAAGAAAGTGTATTTAAGTCAAAACCACGACATTTAGTACGCAAACCTTGTAGGAAGTAGTAATCATTCAGTATAATAGTAAAATGGGAATTCGAATGCACGGATTTCGTTTGAAAGGAGTTACCTGACCTGCAATGAATGAGGAACAACGCTTAACAAGTCAACAAGTCAATCAACCAAAAAAAGAAGACAAGCCTGAAAAGGATTATAGTAAATATTTTGAGAAGGTCTTTACGGCACCTTCATTAAAAGATGCAAAAAAACGTGGCAAAGAAGAAGTGAAATATCATAAAGACTTCCAAATTGCTGAACAATTCGCTGGCATGGGTGAAGGGCGGACGTTTTATATCCGTACGTATGGCTGTCAGATGAATGAGCATGATACAGAAGTAATGGCTGGTATTTTTATGCAACTTGGCTATACTTCAACAGACATTATCGAAGAAGCAGATGTGGTGTTACTGAATACATGTGCGATTCGTGAAAATGCAGAAAACAAAGTATTTGGAGAGCTTGGTTTCCTGCTAAAATATAAACGTAAAAATCCAGAAATGTTGATTGGCGTCTGTGGTTGTATGTCACAGGAAGAATCCGTCGTCAATAAAATTTTAAAAACGTATCCACACGTCGATATGGTATTTGGAACGCACAATATTCATCGCCTGCCAAATATTTTAAAAGAAGCGTACATGTCAAAAGAAATGGTTGTAGAGGTTTGGTCGAAAGAGGGCGACGTTATTGAAAACTTGCCGAAAAAACGTCTAGGTTCCATAAAAGCTTGGGTCAATATTATGTATGGCTGTGACAAGTTTTGTACGTACTGCATTGTACCTTATACACGTGGCAAAGAGCGTAGTCGCCGTCCAGAAGAAATCATAGCAGAAGTGCGTGAGCTAGCTGCTGCAGGCTATAAAGAAATCATGCTATTAGGGCAAAATGTCAACGCTTACGGCAAAGATTTTGAGGACATGGATTATCGACTGGGTGATTTAATGAATGAATTGCGAAAAATAGATATTCCACGGATTCGCTTTACAACAAGTCACCCGCGTGATTTTGATGATCATTTAATCGAGGTATTGGCGAAAGGTGGCAATTTAGTTGAACACATTCACTTACCGGTACAATCAGGCTCAAATGATGTATTAAAAATTATGGCGCGCAAATATAGTCGTGAGCATTTCCTTAGCTTAGTAGATAAGATTAAAGCCGCAATCCCAGGTGTTACATTAACAACAGATATTATTGTTGGTTACCCAAACGAAACGGAAGAGCAATTCGAAGAGACGTTATCTTTATATCGTGAAGTAGGCTTTGATATGGCCTTTACGTATATTTACTCTCCACGCGAAGGAACACCAGCCGCGAAGATGGTTGATAATGTTCCTGAAGAGGTGAAAAAGGAACGTCTACATCGTTTAAATGCTGTCGTACAAGAATATTCTAGAAAAGCGCTAGAGGGCTTGAAGGGCGAAGTGGTTGAAGTGTTAGTTGAAGGAACAAGTAAACGTCGTGATGATGTGCTTGCTGGCTATACGCGTAAAAATCGTCTCGTCAATTTTAAAGCACCTTCAGAGTTGATTGGTCAGTTAGTGAAAGTGAAAATAATAGAGGCTACTTCTTATTCATTAACTGGTGAATTTGTGGAAGTAGTAAAAAATGAAAAGGTGGAAGCGTAAATGACTCAAGTATTGTATACAAAAGAAGATTTAATTAAGAAATCCCATGAAATTGCGCATATGATTGCCAATACACCAGAAGTTGAGTTTTTCAAAAAAGCTGAAGCACAAATTAATGAAAATCAACTTGTTCGTGAACGTATTGCTAGTTTAAAAAGCTTACAAAAGCAAGCAGTAAACTTTCAACACCTAGGCAAAGAAAAAGCGTTAAAAATGATTGAAGACAAAATTGCAAAAATTGAAGAAGAAATTAATGATATTCCTGTTGTGCAGCAATTTAAAGAATCACAAGGTGATGTCAACGACTTATTACAATTAGTATCAAATACCATTGCTAACAATGTGACGAACGAAATTGTACGCTCAACAGGTGGCGATGTGTTACGTGGTGAAACGGGTTCGTATGTACAAAATACACAGCCAGGTAGTTGCTCATAAATAATAGAAGAAACAGCTCGAATGACAGCATTCGGGCTATTTTTATGCCGAAATTTAGGATGGCGTCGGTACTGAATTAGAGCCCCTCTTAACACTGTTGAATGCAAAAATGGAGAAAGTAAATCAATTAGATTCTATGAAATCTGTTCACCCAATGGGCGCTACCTGCATATGATGGAGTGAAAAGAGTCGAAGGAGGAATTGCGCTGAAACGTTTACGACAAATCGTGACGAAAGCAGTAGTTGCCAAAGGGAAGAAGAGAACAGAAGAACGTGTAACGTTATGTCCAACAAATAAACCGACGAGCATTCTCGGTTGCTGGGTAATCAACCATACTTGTTCAGCAAAAAAAGTCGGTAAATTTGTAGAAGTGTCAGGAAAGTTTGATGTCAATGTATGGTATGCTTATAGTAATCATTCGAAAACAGCAGTGTTTTCAGAAACGGTTCACTATAAAGATAAGGTAAAGCTGCACTTTAGAGATGGCGAAGTAACAGTTGGCGATGATGTACGTGTGCGTGTAATACAAGAACCAAATTGCATGGAAGCGATAATTTCTCCATGTGGCACGAAATTTGAAATTGTAGTAGAGCGTGAGACTGTTGTTGAGGTAATGGGTGAAATGACAATTTGCATTAGTGTACATCCGCTAGATTTCGAAGAGGAATGGAACTTTAATGATGAAAGCTCATCTTCCTCTTCATCCTCGTCTAGCTCTAGTTCCAGCTCGTCAAGCTCAAGCAGTGACGGTAGGTTTGTTTTAGAGTCCTCATCGTTTCCTGATGAACGACCAAGATAAATCACAAGATGATATTTTTTTGATACATGCGAAATGCTAGCATCTTTACAAAGGTGAAATAAGCGTTTCGCATGTATCTTTTGTTATAATAAAACTAACAATCAGAGGATGACGTCTACTTGTCTTTGAAGAAAATCGTTGAGGGTGAAACTTTGGATCGTACAGAATCGTTGCTAAACAAACACTTAGCCCCAAGCATAAGCGCTGGTGAAGACGTACTGATGCGTCAAGGTTCGCTATCACAATGAAGGAAGTAACGAAAACGGTGTGCACATAGAGGCAACACATAAAATGATTTAGACGTAAATATGCCAAAGCATATTTGATTTTAGTGCAAGAGCGAGGGAATTTATATATGACAACCTATACACCAATGATGCAACAATATTTGCAAGTCAAAGAAGATTATCAGGATGCTTTTTTATTTTTTAGATTAGGTGACTTTTACGAAATGTTTTTTGAGGATGCCATTAATGCATCACAACTATTAGAAATTACATTAACGAGTCGAGATGCAGGTGCCAAGGAGCGTATTCCGATGTGTGGCGTGCCACATCACTCGGCGAAAAATTATATAGAAACACTTGTGCAAAAAGGTTATAAAGTTGCCATTTGTGAGCAAACAGAGGATCCAAAGCAAGCAAAGGGCGTAGTCAAACGTGAAGTAGTCCAACTGATTACTCCCGGTACCATTATGGAAGGGAAGGCGCTAGATGGTAAAAGCAATCATTACATTGGCGCAGCAGAACAGCTGGATGCTACTACATTTGGCTATGCCTACTTGGATTTATCTACAGGGGAAGCGATTGCCTCATCCATTGAGGGGGATGGGAAAGCCCTTCTTATGCAAATGCAGGCATATGGTATTCGAGAATTAATAGTGACGGAGAGCTTACAGCTTTTGTTAGCAGAACATGCAATCAATGTCGGCATTGTACTATCCGTTGAAGAAGACGAAATGGCGATGGACAAAGCAGCCAGCTATTTAGAAGCAGTGCCAGCAACTATACAAGTGGCCTGCTTGCGATTACTTCATTATATAGATAAGACACAAATGCGGTCACTTTCGCATATTCAAGCCTTTACCTTTAATGAAATGAAAAACTATTTACGTATTGACTCTAGTTCGAAACGAAATTTGGAGCTTATACAATCCATTCGTGGCGGCGACCAAAAGGGTACATTGTTATGGCTATTAGATGACACCGTTACTGCGATGGGGGGGCGCAAGCTGAAACAATGGCTACATCAACCATTAGCCACACGTTCAGCTATTGAGGCAAGACTTGCAATGGTCAGTGATTTATTAGAAGAATATTTTGTCAGATCAGAATTACAATCTTCCTTAAAACAAGTCTATGATTTAGAACGTTTAGCGGGTCGTGTAGCTTTCGGTAATGTAGGCGGTCGTGACTTAGCACAGCTTCGTGATTCATTACGTCAAGTTCCAATTATTCAACAACAGCTAATTGGAGCACAAAAAGAAACATTGCAAAAGCTAGGGGCAACACTCGATACATGTGCGGACGTTGAAGCTTTATTAGCACGTGCTATAACAGATAATCCGCCAATTACCATTAAAGAAGGCGATGTGATTCGTGATGGTTATAACGAACGATTAGATGAACTGCGCTATGCATCTCGCAATGGGAAGGACTGGATTGCCCAGTTAGAACAGGAAGAACGTACAAAAACAGGCATTAAAAACTTGAAAATTGGCTATAACCGTATTTTTGGCTACTATATAGAAATTACAAAGTCCAATATTCATTTGGCGGATTTAACACGCTATGAACGGAAGCAAACACTTGCGAATGCAGAGCGTTACATTACGCAGGAATTAAAAGAAAAAGAGGCACTTATTTTAAATGCAGAGGAAGAAAGCTTAGCTTTAGAGTACAACCTCTTCGTTGAAATTCGTGAACAATTAAAATCATATATTCCACGGGTACAAGCACTAGCTGCGAGTATAAGTGAATTAGATGTATTGCTTAGCTTTGCAAGCGTCTCAGAAAAATATCGTTTTACAAAGCCAGAATTTCACGCGGGTCGTGCGCTAGAAATTATTGAAGGTCGTCACCCTGTGGTTGAGAAAATGCTCAATAAGCAAATGTATGTACCGAATGATTGCGTACTTGAAGAAAATCACAATATGATGCTCATTACTGGGCCGAATATGTCCGGTAAAAGTACATATATGCGCCAAGTTGCTCTGATTGTTGTAATGGCACAAATGGGATGCTATGTACCAGCGGAAAAGGCGCGATTACCAATTACAGATCAAATTTTCACACGCATTGGAGCTGCAGATGATTTAGCTGCTGGACAATCAACATTTATGGTAGAAATGCTAGAATCACAGCATGCGATTATGCATGCCACTGAAAATAGCTTAATGCTGTTTGATGAAATTGGTCGAGGTACTTCTACGTATGATGGAATGAGTCTTGCGCAATCCATGATGGAATATATTCATGACAAAATAGGTGCCAATACCCTTTTCTCTACGCATTATCATGAATTGACAGCTTTAGAAAAGGATTTACCTCGATTACAAAATGTGCATGTTTCTGCCACTGAAAAGAATGGTACAGTTGTCTTTTTACACAAGGTGAAAAAGGGAGCGGCGGATAAGTCTTACGGCATTCACGTGGCGCAATTGGCACAATTACCAGAGGAAATTTTATCGAGAGCTCGTATATTGCTCGAAAACTTTGAAGCAGGGGAAGCGTTGCCGGTATCACAAGAGGTCGTTGAACAGCCCGTGCAAATGTCATTATTTACGGAACAAGAGCCGTTGCCTTCAGCTGAGGCTGAAGTATTGAGAAACTTGGAGAAGGTGAATATCCTTGGTACTTCACCAATGCAGGCCATGAATATCTTATATGAATTACAACAGCAATTAGTCAACGCTAAAAAATAAAGGAGTGATGCGCCATGGGAAAAATTCAAATTATGGACGCGTGGCTTTCCAATAGAATTGCTGCGGGAGAAGTAGTAGAACGACCGGCATCTGTTGTTAAAGAACTAGTCGAGAATGCGATTGATGCTGGCAGTACGTCCATTGATGTTTTTTTACTGGAAGCGGGGCTCACTTCAATTCAAGTAATTGATAATGGTAGTGGGATGGATGAGGAAGATGCACTAATCTCTTTTTCACGCCATGCAACAAGTAAAATTCATCAGGAGCATGATTTATTTCGTATCCGTACGTTAGGATTTCGTGGGGAGGCATTAGCATCGATTGCATCGGTATCCAAAATGACAATGCTTACTTCAACTGGCGAATCAGGCACGTATGTAGAGTTAGAAGGGGGACATGTCACAACGCAAAAGCCCGGACCTTTACGAAAAGGAACGGATATTACAGTGGCACAGCTATTTTTCAATACCCCTGCTCGTTTAAAATATATGAAAACGATACAAACCGAGCTTGGGCATACGATAGATCTAATGAATCGGCTAGCACTCGGTAATCCACAAATTGCCTTTCGATTGCTACATAACGGTCAGCAATTATTGCAGACGAATGGACGAGGTGATGTACAGCAAGTCCTAGCCGCAATTTATGGCGTGCACAACGCCAAAAAAATGGTGCCATTTCACGGCGAGTCCCATGACTATAAGGTAACGGGTTATGTGTCTTTACCAGAGGTGACACGTGCTTCCAAAAATTATATGTCGCTGTTTGTGAATGGGCGTTGGGTCAAACATTATTTAGTGCAAAAGGCCATTATTGATGCCTATCATACGTATTTACCGATAGAACGATTTCCAATTGTAGCGCTCTTTATTGAAGGGGACCCTTATTTAACAGACGTCAATGTCCATCCAGCCAAACACCAGATTCGATTAAGTAAAGAACCAGAGCTACTTAAATTGATTGAAGAAACGATACGAGGCAAAATTCGCGATGTTATGCGTGTTCCACTTATGGAGAAGAAGGAAAAGATTGCAAAACCTGCAACGGAACAGCTGAACATGTGGAAACCTGTACCACAACTTGATGTAGAAAAAATGAATGCTATCGTTGAAAAGCTTTATGATGCGCAAACTGTTCAGGAATCTAGCATATTACCGATGGAAGAACCTGCACCTACAGTGATAGAAGAGCACTGGCAACCAATTCAACCAATCGAAACCAATCAGATAGAAGAAGCGTCACCAAACGAGCATATGGACTTTTTAAATGAGGAGCCTCAAATAGTAGAATCTCCAATCAAAGAGCCTAAAAAAGAACCATTTCCTGCGCTTGAAGTAGTAGGACAAATACATGGCACTTATATTGTTGCGCAAATGGAGGACGGTTTTTATTTAATCGACCAGCATGCAGCGCAAGAACGTATTAAATATGAGTTTTACCGTGAAAAAGTAGGACAAGTAAATCCTAATGAACGGCAAGCGTTATTACTGCCATTGACCTTCCATTATGCAGCAGACGAGGCACTGATTCTGCGTGAAAATAGACAGCAGCTAGAGGCCGTTGGTGTGTTTTTAGAGGATTTTGGACAGTCATCATTTGTTATTCGTGAGCATCCTAGCTGGTTTCCGAATGGTGAGGAACAGGACATCATTGAGGAGTTAATCGAGCAAGTATTGACCACAAAAACAGCAGATGTCAAAAAAATGCGTGAGGCGGCAGCCATTATGATGAGCTGTAAAAAGTCTATCAAGGCCAATCATTATTTGACGAAAGAGCAAATGGTTGCGTTATTAGATGATTTACGTAGAGCGGATAATCCGTTTACTTGTCCACATGGTCGACCGGTGTTAATCCATTTTACAACCTATGAAGTGGAAAAAATGTTTAAACGGGTAATGTAATAACAACGAAGCATATGCGTTCGTATTGTAACCAATATCCTTAAAAAAGCCTACAGCGATTTCGAGCGTGGTGTGAAAACCTAAGGAGGGGAATAAATGGGAGAATTTATTTTAGCAATCGATCAAGGAACAACAAGTTCAAGGGCGATATTATTTAATCATAAAGGTGAAATTGTCCATGTGGCACAAAAGGAATTTCAACAGTATTTTCCAAAGGCTGGCTGGGTTGAGCATAACGCCAATGAGATATGGGGTTCAGTACTCGCTGTTATCGCAGCTGTGTTAACAGAAAGTGGACATGAAGCAAGCGAAGTACACGCAATTGGCATTACAAATCAGCGAGAAACGACGGTTGTTTGGGATAAACAGACAGGGCAGCCTGTTTACAATGCAATCGTTTGGCAATCAAGGCAAACACAAGACATCGTGACAGCGTTGAAGGAACAAGGCCATGAAAGCGTGTTTCAGCAAAAAACAGGATTACGACTGGACCCTTATTTCTCCGCAACAAAAATTAAATGGATTTTAGACAATGTTGAAGGTGCACGTGCCAAGGCAGAACAAGGTGATTTACTGTTCGGTACGATTGATTCGTGGATTGTTTGGCGATTATCAAAAGGAAGGGCACATATTACGGATTATTCGAATGCGGCAAGGACATTACTTTATAATATCCATGAACTAACATGGGACGCAGAACTTTGCGATCTTTTAAATATTCCGATGTCGATGTTGCCAGAAGTGAAAAACTCGTCAGAAATTTATACGAAAACGGCACCAAGTATATTTTTTGGTGAAGAAATTCCAATTGCAGGAATTGCCGGTGACCAGCAAGCCGCTCTTTTCGGTCAAACATGCTTTGCAAAAGGCATGGCTAAAAATACGTACGGTACCGGTTGTTTTATGTTATTAAATACGGGTGACCAAGCGGTACATTCTGAAAATGGTTTGTTGACAACGATTGCTTGGGGCATTGATGGTAAGGTGACCTATGCGTTAGAAGGCAGTGTCTTTGTGGCAGGATCAGCTATTCAGTGGTTGCGTGATGGGCTTCGTATGATTCGTACCGCAAAGGACTCTGAAAAATATGCGACAAAGGTAGCTGATACCGATGGTGTTTACGTAGTTCCTGCATTTGTAGGGTTAGGCACGCCATACTGGGATACCGATGCACGCGGGGCTATTTTTGGTTTAACGCGTGGTACTTCGAAAGAACATTTTATCCGCGCAACACTTGAATCACTAGCTTACCAGACGAAAGATGTGCTCGATGCAATGGAAGAAGCGGCGGGCACACCAATTGAAGTGTTACGGGTAGATGGTGGCGCTGTCAGTAATGGCCTATTAATGCAGTTCCAAAGTGATATTTTGCAGTTGAAGGTAGAGCTAGCAAAGCTTAATGAATCAACTGCGCTCGGTGCAGCCTATTTAGCTGGGCTAGCAACGAACTTTTGGCCAAATAAAGAGGCTTTAACAGCATTGTGGGTTAACGGGCAAACCTATCAACCGAAAATGACTGTAGAGCAAAGTAAGATTTTCTATGCAGGCTGGCAGAGAGCTGTGGAGGCTACACGTTTATTCAAATCATAGCTAATGGGGGAGAAAGTATGTTTTCATTTGAGCATCGTCCTAAAATTATGGATTATTTAGAGCAATATAGCTTTGACGTATTAGTCATTGGAGGTGGCATTACGGGTGCGGGAATTGCACTTGATGCAGCATCCAGAGGCTTATCAGTTGCACTAATTGACAAGCAAGACTTTGCGGCTGGTACTTCTAGCCGTTCAACAAAGCTTATTCACGGAGGTCTTCGTTATTTAAAACAATTTGATGTAGGGGTAGTGGCAGAAGTTGGGCGTGAGCGTGAAATTGTTTATGATAATGCTGTTCATGTAACGACACCTGAAAAGATGCTGTTACCTTTATATAAGCATGGTACACTTGGACCGTTTACGACTTCGGTGGCGTTAAAGGTTTATGACAGACTAGCAGGTGTCAAAAAACAAGAACGTCGCACGATGCTAAGTGCACAAGAAACAGCCACACTAGAACCGCTTTTAAAGCGCGATGAGCTAGTTGGTGGTGGCTATTATGTAGAGTATCGGACAGACGATGCACGTTTAACAATTGAAGTGTTAAAAAAAGCGGTTGAATATGGCGCGCTTTGTGTAAACTATACAGAAATGACAGAGTTTTTATATAGTAAGAAAAAGCTGATTGGGGCAAAAGTAAAAGACCATATCACTGGAAAAACAGTGGAAGTACATGCTGCGCAAATCGTCAATGCTACCGGCCCTTGGGTAGATGAAGTACGTCAGAAGGATAAACAAACAGATAAAAAACAATTACGTTTAACAAAAGGTGTCCATATCGTTCTTAGTCAAAAGGATTTCCCATTGCAACAAGCTGTATATTTCGATATTCCAGATGGTCGTATGGCTTTTGCCATTCCCCGTGATGGCAAAACATATATAGGAACAACAGATACAGTTTATGAAGGCGATCCAATACATCCTACTGCCACACAACAAGATGTAGATTATTTAATTGAGGCTGCTAAAACAGTATTCCCTTCAGTTGAAATTACAAGAGAAACCATAGAATCTTCTTGGGCAGGTGTTCGTCCACTTATTTTTGAAAAAGGCAAAAATCCTTCAGAAATTTCGCGTAAAGATGAAATATGGATAGCATCAAGTGGTTTGATGACCATTGCAGGCGGCAAGCTAACAGGCTATCGTCAAATGGCTGAAACGATCGTTGATAAAATTGTGAAAACACATAAATTTAAGCATGCAAGTCCATGTATGACACGTGAGTTGTCGCTTTCTGGTGCAAAGGGCATTAATGCGATTAATTTCCCAGACTATACTGCCTATAAAGCAAGAGAAGGTGTTCAGTATGGACTGAATTATGATGAGGCGAAGCATTTAGTGCAAAAATACGGTACCAATGTTGACGCATTATTTAATCAGGTGAAATATTTACATGAGCATGGTAGTACAATGCCCCTCGCTTTACATGCGATGCTACTATACGGCATAGAAGCGGAAATGGTGTATACCCCTTGTGATTTCTTTATTCGTCGTACGGGCTTACTATACTTTGATATTGATGCAGTGAAACGTTATAAACAACAAGTAGTGCAAGTGATGCAGCAGCGTTTACACTATTCAGAGTCACAAAGAAATACCTATATTGCTCAATTAGAACAAGCGATTCTAGATGCGACAAGTTTTCCTAATGTGGAGGTGTAGTAGATGGAGCGTTATATGAAAATGTCAGATGGGCATTTTGTGTTTACACGCATATTGACGCCGACTATTCCCTGCAAAGGTCATTTTCATATTTTACATGGTATGGCAGAGCATAGCGGTCGTTACGTAAACTTTGCACAAATTCTTTGTGCGGCTGGTTATGCCGTGTCCATGCATGATCATCGCGGGCATGGGGAGACGGCAGGTTATAACGGTACATTAGGCTTTTTCGCTGAAAAAAATGGTTTTGATCGGGTTGTGGAAGATGCGCATGAAGTCATAATGACCATACATGACCAATTTGCAGATGTGCCATTAATCGTATTCGGGCATAGTATGGGGTCTTTTATTGCTAGAAGATATATTCAACTTTACGGAACTAATGTTGATAACGTTATTCTTTGTGGAACAGGTAGTGTTTCAACATTGCATAGGATAGGACATTATGTTGCGCAAGTATTCGCAATGCAGCGTGGTAAAGAAACCGAGAGCCCTTTATTAAATAAGTTGAGCTTTGGTAGCTTTAATAAGCAGTTTCCAAATCCTAAAACGGGATATGACTGGCTATGTTCGGTAGAGCAGGAAGTGCAAAAATATATGGACGACCCATATTGTGGCTTTATCCCAAGCAATCAATTTTTTGCTGACTTAACAGCTGGCTTTATGGTATTGAATCGAAAAAAAGAGATTGAAAAAATACAGAAAAACTTGCCGATTCTATTGATCAGTGGTAGCAAAGACCCTGTTGGTGATAGTGGTCTAGGTGTTTATTCCGTAGCTGAACAATTTGCAGCAGCAGGATTACAAGATGTTACAGTCTATTTATTTGAAGATAAACGACATGAAATTTTAAATGAAGACAATCAACAGGCGGTTCATCAAGTTTTATTACGGTGGTTAGAAAAGTATGATAGAAAATAAAATACAACAAGCAGAGGTCGTAGCTATTGTCGGACCAACAGCTTCAGGTAAAACAGCACTAAGCATTGAACTAGCCAATAAGTACAATGGTGAAATTATTAATGGCGATTCCATGCAAATTTATAAAGGGTTAGATATTGGTACAGCGAAAATTACTGAAGAAGAGATGGAAGGTGTGCCACATCACTTATTAAGCTTCAAAGAGCCAACGGAATCCTTTTCAGTAGCGGAATATCAAGCGTTAGTACGGTCTAAAATTAGTGAAATACAGGCGCGTGGTAAGCTACCAATTATTGTTGGAGGATCTGGCCTATATGTACAAGCAGTCCTTTATGATTTTCAATTTACAGAGGAGCAGGTTGATGATGTAGCGCGTAAAGCTTATTATGAGGAGCTAGAAAAGTTAGGTCCAGAAGCTATGCATGCAAAGTTAGCAGCACTTGATCCAAAAACTGCTGAAACGATTCATCCAAACAATACAAGACGTGTAATTCGAGCTTTAGAAATGATTGAATTAAGTGGTGTTTCAAAGGCGTCAGAGGAACACAATCGAGGAGAAATCCCATTGTATCGCCACTTAATTATAGGGCTTGGTCAAAATATGTCCCGCGAAGAACTTTATAATCGCATCAATCTACGAGTAGATGTCATGATGGACAAAGGGCTACTGCAAGAAGTTCAGGGACTATGGCAGCAAAATATTCGTGGTGTACAGTCGATCCAAGCGATTGGCTATAAGGAATTGTATGATTACTTAGATGGTCGATGTACATTGGAAGAAGCAATCGAAAATTTAAAGCAAAATTCTCGACGCTATGCGAAAAGACAGTTGACTTATTTTCGCAATAAAATGGATATTCACTTTATTTGAAAAGACTAAAAACTTTAATAATTTCTAAAAATTACTAATTGATAAATTGGTATAACATGCTACTATAGGAATGAAGAGGTAGAAAGAGAGTAGGGGAGGCGCATTCTATGAAATCAATCAATTTGCAAGATACGTTTTTGAACCATCTACGTAAAAACAGTGTTTTTGTAACTGTGTTTCTGTTAAACGGGTTCCAGTTAAAAGGAACTGTGAAATCCTATGATAACTTTACAGTATTATTAGTAGATGCTGAAAGTAAACAGCATCTCATTTACAAACACGCAATTTCTACATTCGTTCCAGCAAAGCAAGTCGAATTTTTAGAGGTAGAAGAATAAATAAAGTAAATAGAAACAGTTAGTGTTACATCACTAGCTGTTTTTTTTCGTTCACGCTATAATGTAATAGGAAATTGATATATTGGAGGATTTTATAGATGAAATCGATGGATACAACACAATTATTAGAACGATTAGATGCAAACGAAGACCTTTACATTATTGATGTGCGAGAAGACGATGAAGTAGCACAAGGTGTTATCCCTGGTGCGCAACATATTGCACTTGGGACAATCCCTGAGCGCTTGGATGAATTAGATACGACTAAACCATATATTATCGTTTGTAAAGCAGGTGGACGTTCTGCAAATGCTTGTGCATACTTAGAAGCACAAGGCTTTGACGTAACAAACCTTGAAGGTGGCATGCTTGCTTATGATGGAGAATTAGAATTTAAATAAGAAGATATATCGAGGTATGTAACAGGTCAGCTTGTTAAGTACCTCGTTTTTTAGTGGACTAAAATGCGAGTATCAATATTGACACTAAAAACACTTTGTCGTAAATTTAAAGTAATTACATAAAAGCATTAGGTGCCCACTTTGGGAGAATAGGGAATAAAGTGAAAATCTTTAGCGGTCCCACCACTGTAAAACGGAGTTTTATAGAGAATACCACTAGCATAGCTGGGAAGGTTCTATAAGATGTTGAAATTGAGCCAGGAGACCTGCCTAATTGCTTCGGATGATATAGATGATGGAAAAGTCTGTAGTTTATTTGTTATGAAATAAACTACAGGTTTTTCCATTTTTTTATTTCAATCTTTATGTAATAGGCTATTTAAAAAGGAGAAATGAACATGAAATTATTACAACAAACACTTCAACAAATTCAACATGCCAATAACGAAATGATGGAAAAAGCAAGAGAATATATAGATTCTCTTAGCAAGCCACCGAGTAGCTTAGGAAAACTTGAATCACTGGCTGTACAATTGGCTGGTATTACAGGAGAGCTCTATCCTAAAATTGATAACAAAGCAATTATTGTCTGTGCAGGCGATCACGGTGTGTGTGATGAAGACGTAACATCCAATCCGCAAGATGTAACATTTCTTCAAACATTAAATTTTCCAAAAGGGATAACAGGAGTTTGTGCTATTGCAAACATAACGAATGCCAAAATTGTGACAGTGGACGTAGGGGTAAAACAGGATATTCCGCTCGATGCGGGTGTTATAATGAAAAAAATAAAATACGGGACGGATAACATGGCAAAAGGTCCAGCCATGACAAGGGAAGAAGCCATTCAATCAATTGAAGTAGGAATTGAAGTAGCTACGGCCGAAATAGCACAAGGAGTTAATGTACTTGGTACAGGTGAAATGGGGATTGGTAATACTACACCAAGCGCGGCTATCTTATCTGTGCTTCATGCGTGTCACCCACAAGAAGTGACAGGGTTCGGTGCAGGAGTTGGATCAGGAGGAATTGCGCATAAAGTTCAAGTCATTCAAAACGCCATTGCCTTAAACAAACCGAATCGTCATGATGCGATTGATGTGCTTGCAAAAGTGGGTGGGTTAGAGATAGGTGCGATGGCTGGTGTAATTCTGGCGGCTGCTGCCAATCGTAAGCCCGTTGTAATTGATGGCTTTATTTCGACAGTCGCTGCTCTTATCGCTTATGAATTAGAACCGAAAGTCCAAGATTATATTATTCCTTCCCATGCCTCTGAAGAACCGGGGGCAAAAATTGCTGCTAAACTGCTAGGCGTGGAGCCAATGCTTCATATGAACATGCGATTGGGAGAAGGTTCTGGTGCAGCATTAGCCTTTCCAATTCTAGATGCAGCTTGCTCAATGGTGAGCAACATGGCGACATTAGCTGAGTCTGTCGGGCTGGTAGAGAAGTAATCATTTGTTAAGTGCCGATCGGGAAAAATCTTAGCTAAACATATAGAGCGTAATCGTCTATAGCAAAAAAGGAAGCTGGGATATTTAAGGAACAGAGGAAAGATGTTGGTAAATTTTCGCTATTATGGGGACTTGTCCGTTATTGCGAAAAAATAGAAGTATTCACTAGTTGTTTGTAGCGAAGGCGGTGACTCCTGCTTTGAACGCACACACTGTAAGATGCGGGCATTCCGCGCGTTAGTGAGGGTTGCGGCTTACGTGTGTACCCGCAGAAAGCACCGCCGAAGCGGACAACAACGGCGTAGCAAAAAAGTGTTAGATTGATGGCACTCAATCTAACACTTTTTCTCTTTTGTCCCAGCAGCTTTCTGTTTTTTTAAAGTCTCTTAAGCTCGATTCAATTTTCGCAAAGGTAAGCGCCATTTCTTCATATATGAAAGAACTCGTAAAATTGTAATTACCCCGAATAACACGTATAAAAAGATATCCCCTTCTAGTAATTCCAATCCAATAAGTAGACCAGCAAGTGCTGCCCAGACACCGTAGATTTCATCACGTAGCACGAGTGGCTTACGTCCTGCCAATAAATCACGCACTATTCCACCACCGGAACCAGTTAAGACTGCGGCTACAATAACCGCACTAATTGGCATATTGAGCTTCACTGCATATAATGCCCCTTGTATAGCAAAAGCCGATAAGCCGATGGCATCTGTAAAATTGCCCCAACGATGCCAATGCTGTATAAGATGATGCGGAAAAATAAAAAATATCGTAATGGCAGCGATTGCAATTTGAAACATCATATCCTGACCCCACAACGTTGTTACTGGTAAACCGATAAGTAAATTACGAATGGCACCGCCACCGAATGCAGTTACAATGCCAAGTATATATACACCGAATAAATCGTATTCTTCTTCCATTGCAATTATTGCCCCGGAAATAGCGAAGGCAATTGTCCCAATGATGCTAAAAACTTCCCAAGCCATCACTTTCCCTCCTTAAACGAGAATAATTTGTAGTAAGTCCGCCCCTTAGCTTAGCGTATTTAACAGCTAGACACAATAGCAATTTTTGCAGGGTTGCAAACAAATTGATAAGATAGGAAAGAACAATTTGAAACGGAGACGAAAACAATGACTTTTACAACCCATTTAACAGCAGAAACGTTGGCATTAGCGGAAAAAATTGAGGAAAGAGTCCGCCCATATCATACGAGAGTAGAAAATATGGCATTCTTCAACCAACAAAAAGTACTTTCAGCATTTAGAACGCATCAAGTGAGCGATTTTCATTTACATCCATCCAATGGCTATGGCTATGATGATGAAGGCCGTGACAATCTTGAACGTGTGTATGCGGAAGTTTTTGGAGCAGAGGCGGCAATTGTTCGCCCTCAAATCATATCTGGAACACATGCAATTACGCTTAGTCTATTCGGCGTGTTACGACCAGGTGATGAATTGCTTTATATATCAGGCCAACCATATGACACATTACAGTCGATTGTCGATGGAGGAGACAAAGATACGGGCTCGCTAAAGGACTATAAAATTGGTTATCGACATGTAGATTTAATCGATAACGAAATGGTTGACTGGTCGGCAGTCGCTGCAGCCATTACACCGAACACAAAAATGATAGCCATTCAACGTTCAAAAGGCTATGCATCACGTCCATCCTTTACGATTTCGCAAATTGCAGAAATGTGTGCCAAGATACGAGAATTAGCACCTAATGCTATTATATTTGTAGATAACTGCTATGGAGAATTTGTGGAAGCACAAGAACCTACAGAAGTAGGTGCGGATTTAATGGCTGGTTCGCTTATTAAAAATCCAGGTGGCGGTTTAGCTAAAATAGGTGGCTATATTGCAGGACGAGCTGATTTAGTAGAAAAATGTGCTTATCGTATGACATCACCAGGAATTGGTGCGGAAGCGGGCGCAACATTAAATACGCTGGGTGACTTTTACCAAGGCTTTTTCCTAGCACCACATGTAGTTAGCCAAGCATTAAAAGGTGCGATTTTCACAGCGGCTATGTTAGAGGAAGTAGGCATGACGACATTCCCAAGTTACCATGCTGAACGTACAGATTTAATTCAATCGGTATCGTTTAACACAGCCGAGCAAATGGTTGCTTTCTGTCGTGAAATTCAAGCGAACTCTCCAATTAATGCGCATTATGCACCAGAGCCTGCTTATATGCCAGGCTACGAGGATGATGTTATTATGGCGGCAGGGACATTTATTCAAGGTTCGAGTATTGAACTGACAGCAGACGGTCCAATTCGTCCACCGTTTACAGCATTTATTCAAGGTGGATTGACATATGAGCACGTGAAATTTGCTATTTGTAGCGCAGTTCAAGGCTTGCAAAAATAGACTTTATTAACAAGGAGGCTGGGACATAACTAAAAAAATTTAAAGAACAGAGGAAAGGTGTTCATAATTTTTTGCTATATGGAGAACTTAGCTATTCTTACTTTTGCAATAAAAAAATTAGAAGTGTTCACTAGTTGTTGATAGCGAAGGCGGTGACTCCAGCTCAGAACAGCACACAATGTAAGACGCAACAGACCGCGCGTTAGCGAGGGTTGCGGCTTACGGTGTGCCCGCGGAAAGCACCGCTGTAGCGGACAACAACGGCATAGCAAAAAAGTGTTAGATTGATTGGGTTCAATCTAACACTTTTTCTCTTTTGTCCCAGCCTCTTGTCTCTAATATAAATAGATAAACTGTAAATGTGTATGTTTCGTTCAGGTATTTTGACTAGTTTTTAACAATTTTGCATCAATTCTAAAAAAAATTAAAAAATCATGTTAGGAAACCTAACATCTTTGTTGACAGTGAATTTTTTTCGTTATATGATAAGCGGGTATTGGGGGGACTTAAATGAGTCGTGAAATTAGACGAACTATGCCGTTATTATCCATGAGTATCGTGATGCAATTGACCGAGCTTTCGGCACGCCAAATTCGTTATTATGAAGAACACCATTTAATTGAGCCACACCGAACAGAAGGCAATCGTCGTATGTTTTCATTAAATGACGTCGATATACTTCTTGAAATAAAAGATTACTTGGAGCAAGGCATGAATATGGCGAAGATTAAAAAAATATTTGCCAAAAAATCAGATCCTGTTGCCGCTGAAGAACCAGATTTAACCGACACAGAATTACGTCGGATTATGCGCGAAGAAATGCGTCAAGCGCAGCGCATGCAAAAATCATCCATCCGACGTGGGGATTTATCCCGATTCTATTAAAATAAATACGAAATGGTTCAAATTACAATCAGTTTATTATTTTTTTAGTAGGGTAGGGTAATGATATAAGCAAGACAATTTATAGGAGTGTGGAAAACTGTGGGTAAATACACAAAAGACGACATCAAGCGTTTAATCGAGGAGAAAAATGTAAGTTTCATTCGTTTACAATTTACGGATATTCTAGGTACTATTAAAAACGTTGAAATTCCTGTTAGTCAACTAGACAAAGCACTAGAAAACAAAATGATGTTCGATGGCTCATCCATTGAAGGCTTCGTGCGTATTGAAGAATCGGATATGTATTTATATCCTGATTTAGATTCTTTCGTAGTGTTCCCTTGGACTTCAGAAAAAGGGAAAGTAGCACGTTTCATCTGTGACGTATACACTGCAAAAGGCGAACCATTCGCTGGTGACCCACGTAACAACTTAAAACGTATCCTTAAAAAAATGGAAGATATGGGCTTCACAAGCTTCAACTTAGGACCTGAGCCAGAATTCTTCTTATTCAAATTAGATGCAAAAGGTGAACCTACATTAGAAGTAAATGACCACGGTGGTTATTTTGACTTAGCGCCTACAGATTTAGGTGAAAACTGTCGTCGTGATATCGTGTTAGAGCTTGAAGAAATGGGCTTTGAAATCGAAGCTTCACACCATGAAGTAGCACCAGGTCAACATGAAATCGACTTTAAATATGCAGATGCTATTACAGCTTGTGACAACATCCAAACATTCAAACTAGTTGTTAAAACAATTGCACGTAAACACGGCCTACATGCTACATTTATGCCAAAACCATTGTTTGGTGAAGCAGGCTCTGGTATGCACTTCAACGTATCTTTATTTAAAGGTAAAGAAAATGCATTTTACGATGAATCTACAGAGCTAGGTCTTTCTGAAACAGCAATGCAATTTATGGCAGGTGTTCTTGCACACGTACAAGGATTCACAGCTGTAACAAACCCAACAGTAAACTCTTATAAGCGTTTAGTTCCAGGTTATGAAGCGCCATGTTATGTTGCATGGTCTGCACAAAACCGTTCACCACTTATTCGTATTCCATCTGCACGTGGACTTTCAACTCGTGTAGAAGTACGTTCAGTGGATCCTTCAGCAAACCCATATTTAGCGATGGCTGTTATTTTAGAAGCGGGTCTAGAAGGTATCCGTCAACAATTAACGCCACCAGCAGCGATTAACCGCAATATTTATGTAATGACAGAAGAAGAACGTAAAGCGAACGGTATTGCGAATTTACCACCAGCACTTGACGATGCGTTAACATTACTTGCACAAGACAAAGTGGCTCAATCAGCTTTAGGTGAACACATTTACGCAAACTTCAAAGAAGCAAAAGAAATCGAGTTCGATATGTACCGTACAACCGTACACCAATGGGAACGCGACCAATATTTAAAAATGTATTAATCAAAAAAACGTTGGAGCTCATGGGCTTCAACGTTTTTTTTTGCCCACAAATCCTTTTGTCAAACCCACAGCTATTTTGACACTCCTAAAATATAGTTATTAATTATTTTAAAAAAACATTTTTGTCAATTATTGAATAATAACCAAATATTTTTTAAAATTTTTTTATGGATGAAAGGAGCATTGACTGTGCAAATAACAAAATTTTTTCATAAGCTACCGAAAGAAAGTAAGAATTCAATTTACTTATATAACTTTAAAAGAGTATTAAATAAAGATGTGAAAATTATACAAAATTCTAGAAGACGTTCCATTGTTTTTGAGGATAAAGAAAATGAAATGATATTAAAGAAGTTATTACCTGAAGGAAAAGGTGATAATGATATTTGTGCGCTGTTGGAGTTACATGATAGTCCATATTTTCCTAAAATGTTCGCTTATAAAAAAAGAGATTACTTATTTATAGAAAAAGCAAAAGGTAAAACACTTCTGGAGATGCTAAAAGAAGGTATAAGTTTGGAAGAATTAAGAAAAATTCTTAATCAATTGATTAAAGCCAAAAAAGAAATGATGAGTGTTAATCGATATGATTTTGATTTTAAACTAGAACATATCTATTGGGATAAACAAAAAGAAATAATCAAGTGGATCGATTTAGGTGTTTGTGTAAAAATGCCAATGGAGTATTCTGAAGAAGAAAAAAATAGAAGAATTGAACAATGTATCATAAAAGTAAAATTAAAATTTTTATTTTATGGCTATGATTTATTTAACGAGATGAATAGGTAGTGCCCATGGGGAGCTATACGCTATAAAAAGCATTGGAGTTATTAACTGCAATGCTTTTTTGTTGCGCAATGGATTGTAAGCTGCTGTTATTCACTTTTTGAAATGTTAAAAACATGCAATCCCTACTTCACAGTTTGGACAAATAATAAAAATTAATGATAGCTAGCTATATGTATTCATTGCAAAGTAAACGGTATTTTTGTAGAATTACACTCACGGTTTAATTAAACTACTTAAATTAAACTATTTTGTTTAGATTATAAATAGACTAGGTGTTCGTAGAAAGGAAGTACTAATTTAATGAAGTTTAAAGAATTTTTAAAAACGAAAGGTGCCAAGGGCTCTATTTTTATGGGGATCTTTTATGCTGTATGTATGTTAGGTATCTTCCTACCAGGTTACACAGCGATACCTGGCAATATTGATGCATTACCGATTGCGATAATTAATGATGATAAAGGGGAATATGGTGCTCAAATAGCTGATAGCTTAACAGAACAGCTTCCATTTAAGGATATTCAAACAGATATTACTAATAAAGAGGCATTAAAAGATTTAGAGGAAAACGACTTAGCATTAGTCGTTCATATTCCAGAGACATTTTCTGCTGATTTACAAAAAGGAGATGTTTCATCAAGCATTGATTTCTCCATTAACGAAGCAAGTGCAACCGCTGTATCATCCTCTATGCAACAAATTGTTATGCAACTAAATGAGCAACTAAGTGCACAGTTTTCACAACAAACAGCGCAAGGGATTTTAATGAACTTACATTTACCACAAGAGCAAGCAGCCAAATTAGCAGAGCAAATTGAAAATAGCTATGTAGGAAATATCGAGACAATGAATGATGTGCCAGACGGTATGCATAACAATATGCTGCCAATGTTCTTAACGATGGCGCTTTATGTAGGTGCTATGATTGGCGCCATGCAATTAGTAGGAGTGTTTAAAGTAAATCGTGGGAAAGCAACGAAAACACGTTTATTCGTTTATATGCAATTAACAGCAATACTAATTGGTATTTTGGCTGGGCTCGTATCAACGGGTATGTCATTTGCTATCAAT
This sequence comes from Lysinibacillus sp. FSL K6-3209, assembly GCF_037976175.1. Classification (NCBI taxonomy): domain Bacteria; kingdom Bacillati; phylum Bacillota; class Bacilli; order Caryophanales; family Bacillaceae; genus Lysinibacillus; species Lysinibacillus sp. FSL K6-3209. The sequence continues at coordinate 1,225,311 of NZ_CP150264.1, forward strand.
GATTTATCGGGAACGGATGTGTTCTTCCAAATATTGGGCCAACAAATTTTAATTTATTGGGCATGCTTTAACTTCAATGCGGTTGTTGTATTATTAATTGGGGAAGCAGGAATGATTTTAAACATTCCAATTTTATTAATTCAGACAATCGCTAACGGTGCAACAATATCTCGTGAAATGATGTATTTACCGTATGAGTGGATTAGCCATATTTCACCAATGTATTATTCTGTTCAAGCATACTTTAGCAATATTTTTGGTAGTATTAGTGCCACACCTTTTATTTTAGGATTAACAACAGTTGGATTTGTAGCGATGGTTATAAATGTGCTGATCGTTTGGATGCTTCATAAACCACTACCAATAACTGTAGAAAAATAGAGCAAAGAAATAAGTGCTTAAAATTCTGATGAAGTAAATCATTAGTTTTGATAAAATGGAACTAATATTTGCCTAAGGAGCTGAAATAATGGCAATTCAAATTTTCATTCTTAGCAAGCTTATGGAAGAAGATAATTATCCTTATAATTTAAAAAAACAAATCTCTGAATTACAGTCTCTTGACTCAATTAATGGTTTAACGGAAAGTAAGTTATACTATCATTTTGAATCGTTAGCGAAGCAAGGACTAATCGAGACGAAAGAAGTTATAAAAGAAGACAATCGACCAGATAAGCACGTTTTTGCTATAACGGAAAAAGGACGCGAAGCCTTGCCAAAAAAGATTTATAAATCGCTTGAAAATGCAAACACAATTGGTGATATGGTTATTGGTTTAGCCAATATGAAACATGTTGACCGCGATCGGGTTATTCATATTTTAGAAAAAAAGTTAAACGCGATGCATTCAAAATGGGATAATCTCTTTAATTCAGATAGACAACAGTTTATGAAACCAGGAGTAGAAGTGCTAGCTGAATTTGTTAGCGATTATGCGAATTTTAGAATACAGGGCTCCATACAATACTTAGAAAGACTAATTGAGCACGTCCGAAAAGGAGAAATATAAAAGAAAAAGACTATTTGCAATGATTGTAAATAGTCTTTTTTTGCGCTTATTTATTCAATTGGATTTTTCCCGCAAATCAGTAAGGGATTATTATATAATTGAATGATAAGTGCTAACGAAAGGGGAAAATGCAGCTCTTATTGTATCTTACGTCTGTGCAATTCACATAGGAAGCTTAATAAGATTTTTTTAGCAATTACTTAAGGTGTTATCAGCAAATACTTATTAAAAAATACGAAAATATACTGACAATAAAATTTATAACTAAGGTTATAGTAATTTTTTATGTCCAAATTATGATAATAGTTTTGTTTTTTAAGAATTATATAGGCCTTTGACAACATTGCTTTTACAAAAACTTTAAATATATACAAATAAATTGTAAAATAAAATGATGTTTGTGTTTTAATAGATAAAGAAATATGCGTCATTCACCGTAAGTAATAGAGTCAAAATACATAAATAGGAGTAAAAGAAGACCATGAAATCAAGACAGTTAAGGCTAAAGCATTTAATAATGGGTTTAGCAATGGCAGCGTTTTTTTTCACAAGCATCGGTAGCATATGGAGTGGTTATCGTATGAATGTGGATTCCATCAAGGAAAATTCACTTGAAACAAATCGTGTATATGCTCAAAAATTGGCAACTACCGCAAGCGCCTACTTAGAAGAAGCCTTTCAAATTTTAGGTTACAGCGCAGACCATATGGAATCAATTATGGGCGATGAAGCAGCATTGGATAAAGAAACAGACCGATTGAAAATGCAAAATAATATGTTTAACTCCGTTATAGTATCGAATGCGGATGGTCTAGTACTGTCAGTTTCACCACCTTCTGTAGATGTAAAAGGAAAGTATTTGACCTCTGTAGGAGGGAAAGAGGCGTTATCCAAAAAAACGCCTCTCGTATCGAAACCATATAAAGGGATTACAGGGAGACTTATTATTTTTATCTCGTATCCTATATTTTCAGCGCAGAACGAATACTTAGGAATGGTAGCAGGTACAATTTATTTAAAAGAACATAATGTATTTAATTTGCTGTTAGGGGAGCATTATTATAATGACGGTTCTTATGTGTTTGTAGTAGATGCAGATGGACGTATTATCTACCATCAAGATCCAAGTCGTATCAATGATGTTGTAATGGAAAATAAAGTAGTGAAAGCAGTAATATCAGGAAAAAATGGTGCACAGCAAGTCACGAATACGAAAAATATTGAAATGTTGGCTGGATATAGTGTAGTACCGATAACTGGTTGGGGTGTCATTTCTCAACGACCATTAGAAGTAGCGCTAGAGCCTTCGTTTGATCGAGTACAGGAAGTAGCGATTAATGCAATACCGCTTATGCTGTTGTCGATTTTTGTTTTATTATGGACCGCAGCGCGAATTGCCCGCCCGTTGCAGCAGCTGGCAACATTAACAGAAGAGAGCTTAGATTCCAGAAGTGTTGAAGGGTTAAAGTCCGTACGCAGTTGGTATTTTGAAGCATATTATTTAAAGAGTGCACTTATTCGAAGTTTGTCCTTTTTGCAAGGGCAAGTTTCCTATTTTAAAGATCAGTCGACAACCGACCCTTTAACTGGGGTAACAAACCGACGAACAATGGATGCTACGCTATCTGAATGGGAGAAAAATCAACTGATGCATTCAATTATTTTACTCGATTTGGATCATTTCAAGAGCGTCAACGATACCTATGGCCATGCAATGGGAGATAAAGTACTACAATATTTAGCTCAAAAAATGAAAGCAGTGGCACGTGAAAACGATATTTGTTGTCGTTATGGCGGTGAGGAATTTATCATTCTATTACCTAATACGACTGTTAAAGAAGCAGTAATTGTAGCGGAAAATTTAAGACAACAGTTAGCAAATTCGAATAGTCCTTGTGGTCGTCCAGTAACGCTATCAGCGGGAGTGGCAGAGTATCCTAAAATGGCTAGTACAACAGAAGCATTAATTGAAGCGGCAGATGGAGCATTGTATCTTGCTAAGCAAGCAGGTCGGAACCAAGTAAAAACAGCAGGCGAAAAATAATGTGGTCTATTTAAGAAAAGCGATGAGACATCAAGTGTCTCATCGCATATAAATTAATACCCCATGCCCATATGTTTATGGTGACCCATATGTTGTTGTGGCATATGGCAGTGATTATGTGGCATACCACATAGTGTATGATTTTCACAGCATTCATTTACTACGTTCTCTGTGCAAGGGAAGTAGTATTGATGATCGATGATATGTTTGTTCACTGTTGTAATATGTGCTGGTTGAACGTGTGGTACAACTGTATGAATGTAATTTGTGCGTACATATTGCTCTGGCGGTAAAAATTGTGGTGGGTCAAATTGTGTTGGCATTGTTTGTGGTGGGCAGCATTGTGGTCCTCTTCCATGGTGACGCTTACGATTAAACATGTTATTACCTCCTGTTTTGATAAGTTGTGGTTCATAATTAACATATGAGATGTAAGACTAAATGGTCTATTTGTATGCCTATTAAGGGCTAGTTAAATCTCTTAAATGCCCCAATAGCATGAATTTTCTTGCCCCTGTGATGTTAATTTGAAAAAGTAATTTGGTGAAATGTCAAAAAGGGATTTAGGCTATTTGTTATTTTTACGAATAGTATTACTTTGTAAACAGCAAAAGAAACGAAGATCCAGCTGTTAAATAAAAGTTTCATGAAGACGAATAAAGGATAGTTCTGAAGCCAAGCTATTGGCAAGAACAATCCTTTAATTTTATATTTATATGAATTAAAAAAGAATTCAAAATTGTTTGAGTGACAGGCACCGTTATTTATACCATTGTTCATCAAAATCCAGCTGTAACGCTTTACCAAAGGCTAAACCAAACTGAATAAAACCTCTACCTTTAGCCGTGATAATCCTACCATCCTGAACGATTAGTTCATCAGAGTAATAGCGAAGATCAAAAACACCCAATTGTTTCATGCCTTCAAGTGGTAAACCAACTGTATAGTATTTATTCTTTAGTACACCTGCCTTGGCTAAAAGATAAGGGGAACTTGAAATACTAGCTATGACTGCGCCTTGTGAATCCAATGTCTGAATAAAATATAATAATTCTTGCTCATCTACTAATGTTCCAATATCCATGCAGCCAGGTAATAAGAGACTATCAATCTCCTCTATATTAATATCGCTTAATTGCCTATCGGCTAGACAAGTTAAACCAGATTCGCCCATAATCTTCTGATGATTTAAGCCAACCGTTACGATAGGTTTTTTCCCTTGCATTAATATGGATAATGCTACACTTAATTCATATTCACTGAATTGTGGATATAAAAGTACGGCAGTTTTTTTCATTTTTATCCTCTCTTTTCAATGTGTCATATCTATTAGGAACGGTTGAAATCGTGTAAAGGACTGCTACTTCGAAGTGATTGTACCGATGCCTTTTTCTTAACGCGTCTCCATAAAAATAACAAATAAACAAATAATACAATGCTGATAAGATACGCTGTTAGCCTGGAACTTTCTGCATTTCCCATAAAATTAAAGAAATTATTGAAACCATGGAAGGTAATCGTCAAAATAATAGATTGACCATCGATAATAAGTAACGATAGAACGAGACCTACAAGAAGGGCATAAATAATTTGTATAACGGTATCTTCGAGCGATTGCCCCCCAATAAGCTGCAATGCATGTGTCACGCCAAAAAGAATGCTCGAAAGCGAAATAGCAGTAAAAGTTCCTTTAGATAATAATAAGCGAAGTAAGATGCCTCTAAAAATGGTTTCTTCAATAAAAGCAACAACAAACATTTGCATGAAAAACATGAGTAATAAATCACTAATAGAATCGAAATTCAAACCTTTTGTACCAAATAAAATAATACATAATACGAAAATTAGGGGTAAGTAGACAAATATATTTCCGATATTCATCGGAATAAAGAAGTAATGACGCCATTTCTTTTTTGCCGTTATATAAAGAACGAGAGCGATTGCTAAAGGAATCAATATAGCAAACTGCCAAAACGGATTAGAAGGTTGTTGAATGGAAACGTAAGCCCCATTTGCAACATAAAAAAAAATAAGAAGCAGTTCTATACCTACAATTTTTATAACAATCTTTTTCATTTTGTCGATCCCTTCAAGGTTTTATGCTGGCATTGCCGGAGCTTTTCGTAATGCACTTGAGATGACAATATAAATAATAATAATCATCACTAATAAGCTACCGATTATTTGCAAAGTGGAGGCTTTCGATAATGTCATAAAAAGAGGTGAGTACCATCCGAAAATTACCATCATTATCGGAATCAAAGCCATTATTCCAATAAAACTGTAACCACCTAATGTGCCGAGGCGATAAAAGACGACATTTAAAAGCAGGCTTGAGATTAAACAAAGTAGTAGTAACACGGTATCTATCGCCATTGTTTGAAAAAATGAGTCTGAACTGCTAAAAAAGAAGAGAGGGTGAATAATGACCATGTTTTGATAATCTAATAGATTTGATAGAAAAGTAATCATTTTATGTGTACAGGCAATTATAAATGCACCAATAAGGCTCCAAGCGATGAAAAATAAGCCTACGTTCCAAACATACTGCATACGGCTTAAGCCAAGCTTTAAAAAATAAGGCAATGTTTTATTTAAAATTTTGGCCCCCATCGTACTATAAAAAATATAGACAGGTATAGAGATGGTCATAGCAAAAGTAATATATTGCCCAAAAAAGGTATCGATGAAAAATGACAGTAGGACGATGGCAAATAAAATGCACCAAAAAATAATATTACTTTTTTTATAGCTTTGAAAGAATACATATAAGCTACCTTGTACTGTTTTCATTTTACTAACCTCTCTTTCTGCTGTTTACTTAAATACACTAATAGGTCTTGTAAAGATACATTTTCTAATGAAATATTTTCACCTTCGATTGCACGACCGTGGGCGTAGACAACGGCCGTCATATCATGCATAAAAATATGCTTGTGAATGACTTCTAAGTCTTGTATTGCGCGTTCAACTTCCTGAACATTTCCTTTTACTGCAACAATATACTGATCCCATTGCTCCGCCGTTTTTTGCAGCAATAGCTCGCCTTCTTGCAAAATTAGGATTTCTTCGAACAATTCACTGGCTTCATCTATTAAATGTGTCGATAAAAGGAATAGCCTCGGTTGTTCTATTTGTTGATCAATTAGTAAATCATAAAATGTATTGCGTGCAGCTACGTCTAAGCCAATATAGGGCTCATCGAAAATGGTAATTGCTGCATGACTAGCAAACCCCGTAATAATACCGAGTGCAGATACCATCCCTTTCGATAAATTGCGCACTTTATCTTTAGGGTTAAGGGCAAACACTTGAAGAAGCTCATTTGCAAGTTCTTCATCCCATTTTGGATAGAAAAAACGATTAGCCTTTAAACATTGTGCGACCGTCATATCTTCTTGAAAATTGCCACTCTCTGCAACAAAACAAATGTTACGCAATATAGCAGGTGCATTGAAAACATTCTCGCCATTGATGCGTATATGACCTTCAGTTGTAGGAATAAGCCCTGCTAATAAATTTAAAAATGTTGTTTTACCAGCGCCATTATGACCTAAGAAACCGATGATTTTTGGTCCTTCAATCGTAAATGACACATTTTTTAAAGCATGTTTCTGTTTAAATAATTTGCTAACATTTCTCACATCAATCTTCATAAATTATCCCCTCTGTAACATATTTTGTAATTCTTCATCAGAGATGCCTAAACGGACCGCCTCTTTTTTCAACGGTTCAATATGTTGTGCAAAAAAGTTTTCCTTACGTTCTGCTATTAAAATTTTACGTGCATCCATACTGACAAACATGCCTACGCCTCGTTTTTTATAAATGACACCTTTTTCCACTAATTCGTTCACACCCTTGCCTGCTGTTGCAGGATTTATTTGATACTCTTTGGCAAATTCATTGGTTGATGGAATGCGATCTTCAGACTGTAGTTGCCCATCAAGAATGGCATCTTCAACCCGTTCACGAATTTGCTGGAAGATTGGTTTTTCATTGCTTAACGAATAAATCACAATCCACCTCCTAGTTAATTGGTTCATTACTTATGTAACTAACCATACAACGTAGTAATTAAATTGTCAATTTATTGTTGGTAATTACCTCTATTTTTAAAAATAGTGTTTTCATATAGTTTATTTTCAAATTTTGTCCTTTTATGATTGGACTAGGTTAGCTCGTTTCGGAGTTGCATGCGTTGGTAGGTTATAAAATAGCATGGCAGAGGTCGGAAATGAGGATTTGTTAGAGGAACCATGATTTATTGGTGCTTAGTTGTAGTATCTAAAAAAGACTCGATTCCACTAAAGAGGAATCGAGTCCATATCATTAGAACCACCAGCACCAAATGGGTTACCACAACCACTTTTTACTGTGACTCTTTTGAGTGGTTGGCGTTAGTGTATGAAATAAAAATAGCTGTGTTTTCTTAGCATCTCTACTTTTTTTCAATTTAAACATTTAAATGGCTAGTTTTATTTAGTCAATTCTTTATACAAAACATATTTTAAAGCAGAAATTTCATCTTCAGACAGTTTACCTTCCATTTCCGCTAAGATTTGATCCTCGCTAATTGAACCGTTTTGCGCTTGTTCCTGAATTTCAAATAAACGATTAACGCCCACTTTTTTTATTAACACACGTATCGCTTCTTCCTTAGTTTGGAAGGGAAGAGTTTCCGGATTTGTAGTTGCTGCCTCGCTAATAATTTCTTGAACTTTCGGATCGTTCTCGATATAGGATTTTACTTCTGCTAGATTTTCGTCATCTACAGTAGACTCTACTTTTTCGATAATTTTTTCGGAAGCAATATTTGTCCCAAAATGCCACATGGCATAGCCAGCTGCTCCGAGTAAAACAAGAATTATTGCGGTAATTGTGAATAACTTTTTCAATCAACTCACTCCTGACACTTTGAATATAGCACAACAGCTCAAAAACCACGAAGAAAAGATATTGATGACACTGCCAATTACTATTAGTTGGGCAACAACATTATACAACTTAATTATAGTGGATATTTTACACTTTATGACGTTACGTTTGCACCTATAAGTTGCAACATTATTTGCTGTATACATTGATTAAGGGAATTGAAGCGTACTACTAAAATTATGACGCAACACAGCGTAGAAGTGTTGCGTCATCGGCTTCGATTAGGCGTAGAAATATAGAACGAGGCTGGGGCATAACTAAAAAAATTTAAGGAACAGAGGGAGAACTTAGCTATTCTTGCTTTTGCAATAAATAAAAAATTAGAAGGGTTTACTAGTTGTTGATAGCGAAGGCGTTGACTCCTGCTCAGAACGCACACAGCGTAAGACGCGGGCATTCCGCGCGTTAGCGAGGGCTACGACTGACTGTGCAGAGCGGAAAGCACCGCCGAAGCGGACAATAACGGCGTAGCAAAAAAGTGTTAGCTTGACTGCCATCAATCTAACACTTTTTCTCTTTTGTCCCAACTGTTTTCTTGTTATTATTCAGTTCCCAAGTCATTTTTCACTTCAACCTGCTTGTCATTTACATATTGTAAATAATTTTGAGCTTCGATGAATGGCTGTTGCATTTCTTTAGGCATTGTCTCGACGTCTGGAACACTAGAAACACCTAGTTGTGCCATCGTCGTTTCATAGTTCATGAGGGCTTGTATATATTGTTCATATTCTTCAGCCGTTAAAACGTCTTTACTTGATGGAAGGCCGTTCAATTTGTCAAAGTATGGTTGCACTTCATACATAGCGGCTTTAATGTCCTCTAATGGCTCTACGGGAACTTGAGAATAATCGATGTTGCCATTGTGATTACCATATTCAATTTTGGCACTTGTAAAGACATTTAGTAATTCTTTAAATTGTTCATACTCTTCTTTTCCGAGGTCACCTTTTGCCTGATCGAGTTTGGCATTGAATAATAAGTAACTTTCCATTGTCACATTCGCAGCATGTTTTTTTAGATTATCAAAAGAACCATATAATTCATCGGCAAGTAATGCTTGATAAGCAAATACGCCTGTTGGAATCATTAACGAAGCGGAAATCACAGCGATAGCTAATCGTTTCTTAACAAAACGATTTAATTTACCACCTCTTTCAGATTTTGCTTTTTTAATGCCCAATTTACTTCTTTCATGGATTTCTGCAGGGATTTCGATTTGTGAAAGCTCTTGTTTAAGATGATTATGCATAGCTATCTACCTCCTTTAAATTTTGACGAAGCTTGTCTAGAGCGCGGTATAGGACAGACTTTGCGGTTCCTAGTGGGATATCTAATATCTCCGAAATTTCCTTTAATGTCCGATCATCATAATATTTTAGTAAAATGACACTTTTTTCATCCTCTTGTAAAGTATCAATCAGCTTGTTTAAAGATAAAGTCAGTGCAATATCTTCATCTTCTGTCCTCATAAGCATGTCTAGGTTTGAATTTAGCGGAATTACTTTTTTATTTTTATTGATTAAGTTTAGTGCACAATTAATCGTAATTTTCATAAGCCATGTCTTGAAAAATTCTGGCTTTTTTAATGTACTGATTTTTTTAAATGACTGATAGGCCACTTCTTGAACAAGATCTAATGCATCTTCTTTATTTTTTACATAGACATAAGCCATTCGATAAATATCTGCTTCGTACTGTTGGAAAAGCATTACATAGGCTTTATCATTTCCTTTTTGTGCTTTCTTTACTAAACGTTCAAGTTTCATCGTAATTCCTCCTTTCGTTTTCGTTGTACGTCTATTAGACAAACGATAAGGTGTTTTGGCTTAAATTTCTTTTCAAATAATTAAAAGTTTTTGGCAATTGGATGTCCATCATGAAAGTATAGCTTTAAATGTAACGAGATTCATATGGATAATTAACCCTCGTTAATGTTTTATAATAATCATGAAATTAAGTAGTCTTCTTTTAGTATTGAAATTTAATTTAAAATAGTATAAGATTTACAAAATTATATATGAAAAGCTATGAAAAGAAGAGTAAACATACGTACAATCTACAGAGACCTCCGGGAGCTGAAAAGGAGGGATACAAAATATGTTGAAACAAGGCTTGGAGCTGTGCATTGGATTTATTTGTTGAGACAATGATGATGCAACGTATTCTCACGTTAACGGGATAGAGTATCGCACGATTGTTTAAAATGCCGTACTCGATAAGGTTGCTACAGCAATGTAGAAACGAACTGGGGTGGCACCGCGATATGACTCGCCCCCAAGATACTATCTTGGGGGTGAGTTTTTTATTTTGTTTTATTAAAAATAAAATAGGAGTGGTGATAATGTCCAGATGGAAGTATCCTTTAATGCTATTAGGGGGGATAGGCATTTCAAATGTGGGTGCATGGGTTTATTTGATTGCACTTAATTTAATTATATTGGGTGAAACAGGTTCCCCACTTGCCATTGCTTTATTATATATCCTCGGTCCAATCGCAACGATTTTTTCAAATACTTGGGCAGGTAGCTTAATTGATCGGGTAAATACACGGCTACTTATGATGGGATTGGACTTGTTCCGGGCATTATGTATTGCAGTAATTCCTTTTTTACCTTCGCTTATTTATGTCTATGTACTAGCATTTATCATTAATGTGGGCAGTGCTATATTTCAGCCTACATCAATGGTTTATATGACGAAACTAATCCCTGAAAAAGATCGGCAACGTTTTAATGCACTACGTAGTTTTATCAATTCTTGTGGTTCGTTAATAGGTCCTGGCATTGCGGGTATATTATTTTGGATGGGCACACCTTATACCGCCATTCATATAAATGCAGTCGCATTACTTTTTTCGGCGCTTATTATCATGATACTACCTAATGTCGATGTAAGAGACAAAGAGACAGAAATGCAAAGATTTTCATGGGAACTAATAAAAAATGATTGTCATATAGTTTTTAATTTTAGTAAGAAAAATGCCTATATTACCAAAATCTATTTATTATTTAGCAGTACTACGATAATTATGACTGCAATCGATTCTCTAGAGGCAGCATTTGCTAAAGGTGTACTGTCAATTTCAGATACTAATTATGGGTATTTATTAAGTATCTTTGGGGCTGGCATTATCATCGCGTCCTTCATTAATTCTATATTTACAAAGCGACTCGCGGTGAATCATTTAATTGGTGTTGGCACAATTTTCACCTCAATCGGTTATCTAGTATTTTATAATGCGAGCGGTTTTTTTAGCGCGGTACCGGGTGTATTTTTAATAGGCTTTGCTGTAACATTTGCAAATACAGGCTATTTGACTTTTTACCAAAATCATGTGCCTGTAAAGATAATGGGAAGGTTTGAAAGCCTCTTTCGTGTTATTGAAGCAAGTATAATTGTTGCTGTAACGGTTGTAATAGGTTTGGCCGCTGAATTCACCTCCATTCGACCTGTTGGGTTAATTGCTTCAATGTCCTTCTTGTTCTTAGGGTTATTAGCTTGGAAAGCAGTAACGGGTTCAAAACGGCAAGCGTATTTTAAAAAAGGGGTATCTTCTTTCAATAGTTAATAAAGCAATAGAGGAGGCAGAAAAATGAAATTTATTGAATGTGAAAAAGTGACTAATGAGGAGAAAGCGCATATTTTTCAAGCGTTATTAAATTATAATCTTTCAAATCTTGAAGAAAAAATAGTAAAAGATATTGGAATTTTTGTCGAAGATGAAAAAGGAACTAGAGTTGCTGGGCTAATTGGAGAGACACATGGAAATTGGCTAGAAGTTGAGTATTTATGGGTAAGTGAAGAACTTCGTGGACAACATATTGGTACGAAACTGATGGATAAAGCTGAGAAGATTGCTAGAGATAGAGGTTGTAAATATGTATTTCTGAATACGTTTAGTTTTCAGGCACCTGATTTTTACGTGAAGCTTGGCTATAAAGAAGAATTTGTACTCACTCATTATCCACTAACAGGTAAGCGATATTATTACACAAAAAAGCTTTAAAAAACGATTGTACTATAAAGTTTTGAAATGGCGGCTGTGTGCACGAATGAGAATAAAAGTTGACTTTTCAACAGTCGAAATAACATACCACATAAAGGACTTGCGCATAAATACACGCAAGTCCTTTGTGCTTATTGCCGGCTCTCTTCATTGAATGATTAATTTTAAAAATTATTTTTAACTATTCCGATAAGAATTATGAGTGGGACAAAATAATTCTTCCTCGGAATTTCTAACAATAGAAAAGTGTTCAACATTATAATGACCGTGCAGTGTAGTATTATGATGCTGTATAATTTGTTCGGAACTTAAAATAGCATTGCCCAATGTTGAATGCCCATCGCCCACTAACGTTACATCAAAACCACTGATTGTTGCCGTTCTAACAGCACTATCTATACAGTGCTGTGTTTCACAGCCCATCATTACAATATGTTCAATATGCTGTGTTGTTAAATGTTCAAGCAGTCTTGTCCCATAAAAAGAATTTGTTGCAGATTTATCAAAGATCTTTGCTTCAGTAGGTACAGTAATTTCATTGTGAATTTGAAATCCTTCTCCCTGTCCTTCAGCTACATCAAGATCCCTCACAAAAATAATTGGAACTGTTGCTTCTATTGCTTTGTTAATTACTTTATTAATAGTAATAATAAGCTTCTCTTTATTGAAAATTTGACCTTTTTCTTGATTTCCATCAATTAATGCTTGCTGTGCGTCGATGATTAATAATAGTTGCTTCAAATAATTTTCCCCTTTCAAAATGTGGGGAGACGCTAAAAGATTGGTTACTTAGTCGTAATCCCCTAGTTTTTTAAGTACCTATTTCTTCTGTTTATCATCCTATCTACCTCCTAAACAAAATTTGACTACCTAGTCAGTTAAATTATACCATCTGTGATGATGATCAAATACTGTTGACGAAGTAATACACCAGATAATGCTATACTTCAATTACTCTAGTACTAATAAGGAGCATGATAAGATGGATGTAAAGTATATTCATTTCAATGAATTTGGTAGCCCTAAAGAGGTATTAAAACTCGAGTATAAAACGATTGAACCACCTAAGGATAATGAAGTGCTTGTACGAATGCTAGTAAGACCAATTAATCCCTCTGATTTAATTCCGATTAGAGGATCGTATGCTCATCGTATAGCATTGCCCAACATTCCAGGTTATGAAGGGGTTGGAATTGTTGACAATGTAGGTTCTTCTGTTTCGAAGAATCTTATTGGTAAACGTGTGTTACCTTTACGTGGAGAAGGAACATGGCAAGAATTTGTTAAAACATCAGCAGAATTTATCGTTCCTGTACCTGATTCAATAGATGACTTTACAGCTGCTCAAATGTATATCAATCCAGTTACTGCGTGGGTAGTTTGTACAGAAGTGTTAAAATTAAAAACAAATGATGTTTTATTGGTGAATGCTTGTGGTTCAGCTATTGGACACATTTTTGCTCAATTTTCTAAAATAATAGGTTTTCGATTGATTGGCGTGACAAGAAATAATAAGCATACAGAGAAATTACTTCATCTAGGAGCTTCTGATGTAATAGATACTTCTAGAAGTGGTCTTTATGAAACCGTTATGGAATTGACAAATGGAATAGGTGCAAATGCAGCAATTGATTCGATTGGAGGCTCTGATGGCAATGAATTAGCTACATGTGTCCATCCTAATGGGCACTTCTTAACCATAGGTCTACTATCAGGAATTCAAGTCAATTGGGCACATATTGTCAATAGCGCACAATTGAATGCCAATATGTTTCATTTGAGGAATTGGAATAAAAATGTATCCGTAAGCAAATGGCAAGAAATGTTTATTCATTTGGCTACGCTCATCAATGACAAAAAATTGCACTTAATGCAGGTCGATTCCGCCTATGACTTATCAGATTTAACAAAGGCAATTGACGCTGTTGAAGCTACTAAAAAGACGAACGGTAAAGTATTTTTAACAAGCTATTAAGAATATTTCTAAGCAATGAGTCGGTACGATGTTCTGCCAGTATAATTTATTAATGGGCTTCACTTTCGTGAGGTCCATTTTTGTTTATCGATAGAGTAGAATGGATAGCTTCCTTCCATTAATCACTAAATAGGTTGATTGTAATTATGTGAAAATATAAAATAGAGTTTGTTATAGATTACCAAAATAGATTTATAATGGTGATTAATACATACGAAAGAACATAGTAAGGGAGTGTACTGGTTGATAAAGATTAAACATTTAGTATTAGGATTGGGCTTCAGTTTATTATTATCAGGTTGTAATAGTGAAAAAACTGTTAAGGAAGAAAATGAAATAAGGGCTGAATCAGAAATTCTTGCTTTAGAAACGCTTTTAAAGGAAAAGAACTATGAAGATCTTTTGGTGAAATTAGAAACTTTAGATTTACCAGAATCGGAAACTGATAAAGTAGATGAATTTAGTACAAAATTTGTAGACCAATTGATAAGTGAAAATAATTATACTTTTATAAGTTCGAAGTATTACAGAATTAGGTCAGCGGTCAGTCGTGATAATTGGATTAAAATGGAGAAGTTTTCAAAACAGGGTAAAGAGTTAGTGCTGAATGAAATGGAACAAGCTGTTAGAAATAAGGATTTTCAAAAGGTTCAAGAAATGTTTGACAATGAAAAAGGACTTCATGATAATGAGGAATTTTTAGCAATGTATAATTATGCTCTTTATTTACAAACTGACCAAAATTCCTACAAGGCTTCAGGAGCTTTAGCACTTGCTGTTGATCCTAAATATTATGGGAGAATGAAAGATGAAATTATTGCAGGGGTAACGAATACATCTTATAAAAGTCCGTTATCATTCGGACCTATAACGAAAACCGATTGGAACTATATTGAAAGTGAATATCAGCGAAATTTAAATACGATGATTATAAGAAAGGAAGAGGCGAGAGTAAGAGACGAAAAAATTGAAGCTGCTAGAGGGATGAATCCTACTTTAGGAATGACCTATGACGAAGTAAAAGCATCTTTATGGGGTGAACCAATTGATATTAATAGAACCGTAACAGTATACGGGTCGTATGAACAATGGGTTTATGGAAATGGTCAATACCTTTATTTTGAAGATGGCATTTTAACAAGCTTCCAAGATTAACTAATTTTAAATATTCATTCAAAAACTTTCAGATTCATTAAGAATTTGAAGGTTTTTTTGTTAGATTAAATCATTTTTGAACGAAATAAAGTATTTTACAGTCTAATGGAGGAAGGAGGCGAAAAGAATGGAATTCGAAATCACAAAGCGTGCCATACGTGGAGATCATCAAGCGATACTTTCTCTTATTGAAGTGGACGAAGAAATTTTATATCGCATGGCCTTTACATATATGAAAAATGAGCAAGACGCTTTAGACGTGATGCAAGAGCTAGTTTATAAGGCGCTTAAAAAAATGCATACCGTTCAACAACCCGAATATGCCAGAACATGGCTCGTGCGCGTCTTAATCAATTGCTGTAAAGACCATTTGCGAAAACGTCAACAAACCGTTCAGATCGAAGAATATCATGTATTTGAATGGGCCATTTACTCAGATATTGAGAGATTATTAGCACAATTAACCTTGTCAGAGCAACAAATCGTCTATATGAAATATTTTCAACAACTTAAAAACAAGGAAATTGCCGAGCTCAATCAAATTCCAGAAGGTACTGTAAAGTCTAAACTTCATCACATTCTAAAGAAGCTTAGAAACTTCGCAAGAGAAAAGGAGGACTGGCTATGAAAAAACCACCAATTGATGTGCCAAAGGAGCAACTTCAACAAATTCGAATGGATGTATTGCGCAAAGTACAGAGAGAAAAAAGAACAAAGAAGCGTATGGCTTCTGTAGCAATCGTATTTTTGTGTTGCTTAAGTCTATTACTTTCTATTCGCGTTTCGCCAACTGTTGCTAGCTATGTTGCAAAAATACCTGGCTTGGACGCCATTGTATCAGCGGTAGTAAGAGATAAAGGGATAAAAGATATTGTGGAGCATAAATATTATGAAGAAATTAATAAGACGCAGACGAAAGATGGTCTATCTCTTACATTACAAGGCGTGATAGCAGATCAGTCAGGTTTTGTCCTTTACTATGATGCGGATGCTTCATTTGAATTAAATCTGGAGGAAGTCCAATTGTTCCAAGGAGACGATGAAATTAAATGTGGTTGTTCATTTACGATGGGTGGGGTAAATCAAGCATTTATTTCATCTTCAGTGGAATATAGTTTTTCTGAGCCAATGGCCTATACTTCACGGGACTTTACAGCCGTATTTCGTTTTAAAGATAAGAATCAAGGGGAAATTGAAATGACGATACCGTTTTCCTTACAAAACGAAATCGCGGAGGAAAAAGTTTTTATTGCTAATCGTACTGTTGAAGTCGAAGGTCAAAAGTTTACTATTACAAAAATTCGCCGTACCCCACTAAAATTGGCACTCGACATTGAAGTAGACAAAGCAAATACAATGCAAATATTAGCACTTGATGATATTGCAGTCGTAACGGAAAGTGGTGAGCGTAGAGAAAGCATTCGTAGTAGTCATTCAATGAACGGAGATATTCGGGACGGCAAATATACGCTCTATTTGCAAAGTAATTATTTTGATAATCCACAGTCATTAACGGTGTTGATAGGCGCTGTTCAAGCTGTTCCAAAGGGAGAGGACTTTATTGAAGTTGATTTTGGTAGACAAGAAGTACTCTCAAAACCTGATTTTTTAGATTGGGATATTTCTGTAGAGCAACAAAGTTTAAAAACGGCTGCAAAAAATTGGGATGGTCGTATACGACATATATTTTATAGAAGTGGTTTAAAAGCAGATGGCACGACATTAGCATATAAAGGCGGCACATTTTCGGATGATGATGAGTATCTCTATTCAACAGAGTCCTTTGATCAATATAATGGTAAAGCTAAAATATTTTTCAACTATTACTATAACCCGATTGGGGAAGATATTGAAGTAAAGATTCCATTGCAATAATTTTACTGGTATGGTTTTACTGGCGATTTCACCTATCTTTAAGGCGATAGTGTTAGATTGAACGCAATCAATCTAACACTATTTTTATTACGGGACTATATTTCTTCATTAAAGTAGATTTTATAAAATTTTCGATTTGTTTCCTCATCAAAGCCTACCTCAATAAGCTCTTCCAGTTGCTCGATATCACGGACGTTCACTTGAATTTCAATCGCGGAATCCAATTTAATTTTACGTTTATAACTTTTTTCAGCTTTAGCAAGGGCACTTTCGGAAATCACGGTTTCATAGGGCTTGACTGAATTGACGATAATGTCTTTTTGCGTTGAATCGGCTGCTTCGAATACAGTTTCAATATAATCGTTGACTTGAAATTGTTCTTCACTGTGGAAATAATCGAGCGTTTTATTTAACAAGCCTAACTTCTCGGTATTGGTAAAACGATCTTCTTTCAAAATATACTTCTTACATTCTGTTAATGCCAAGTTTGTTTTATGGTAATGTTCATCAGCTACTTTAATTTTTAAAAAACGTTCTTGCCAGTACACGACATCTTCCTTTTTCTTCGTTTTCATAAAGACAACTGGGGCTTCATCAGCTCCCATATCAACGATGACAGCCATATTATTCATTTTCTTAACGTTAATGCCGTCGATGCCATTAACAGTCATTTTATTTTGTTCATTTTTTATATCTAAAAACATTTCTTTTTCTTCAATTTTGACAATGGCAATAACTTTCTTTGGCTCTGTAGACAGAAAACAATTGTCAAATAAGCCAATAAACAACTCGCCACTTTTAATATTCGGATGCCCAGATGCACTATGTAAGTGGCTAGCGATATGCTTGGATTGTTCTAGAAAACTAGCGTCCTCATCAAAAATAGCTTTTACATACGTATACACTTCATTTAAGCCGATAGCTGTTTCATGAAAAAATTCATATTGCTGCTCAAAGTCGAGTTTATTAAATGCTAATTGTGTAAATGCTGCTTCCAGCATAACTTCAGGTTGAGAAAATGCTTCCTCTCCATAGACAAGGGTATCGCTTACATAATGTACAACATATTGAGCTAATTTACTTTCACTAACTTCTAACATACTTTTCCACCTTCGATATATTTGTTTCGATAATTTACCATAGCACACCCCGTACAATTTTGATATGGATTTTATATGTTGATAGACCAGGAGTTGGTGTGGATTCGGATTTTACTTTAATGTAATACTAGTGTTTTGATATAATTAAAAAAGGAAAATGGGTTAGGAGGATGATGAATATTCGCAATAAAAAAATATGGTTTTTGTTGATTGTAGTTGTGATTTGGCTAATATGGTATTCCACTAGACCACTAATTACTTTTGATGAGGCTGTACCAGCATTGGATATTGCGAGCATCAATAATATTTTAATTTCAGATATGAGACAACCATATTATCTTGATCAAGAGGAAACAGAGCGTTTTATTTCGATACTAGATAGTCTCTTTATGAAAAAGAAAATAATTCCTAATAAACCAGCTTTTAATGAGGATGCTTTTATTTACTTTTATTCAGCGAATCCAGAAGTATCCTATACAATAATCGTAGACTATGAAAGAAACATCATTGGCATTATTGAGAGTCCTAAAATGATGAAGCAATACATTCTTGAGAATGGTTCTGAATTTTTTTCATTTGTACAAAGTTACTTAAATCATAATGAGGTAGTCGAATAGATTCGACTACCCCTTTATTTTATACAGGGATTCGATTCCCTTTTTCATCGTAGAAGGCGTGGATTTTCCCTACTGCAGTTACGCCTTTGAAAAGTTGCTTTTGCGTAGCCCAATCACTAGCTTCTAGAAAGGCTAACTCAACATCGAATGTTGCACTATATCGGTACGACTTTACTAAATCACTCTCCAAACGTTGCACTCCATTATTACCTGCTTTAAGCCCTTGAATCATAGCATTGCGGTGTGAATGGGGTGTTCAGAATTATTATCAAGAATGTTGTGCAGAGACTTCTATTTTAAATTTTAAATAGTAGTTGATAATTTAAGTTGAAAATGCCCTTTATAAAGCGTTAGCTAACAAATAAACCAAATTAGGAGGAATGAATATGGGTTTTTACACAACAACAAGAATCATTACTGCTACAAAATCTCAATTAGACGCTATGTGTTACGCACAAGAAGACTTTGTAAATATTCTTGATAATAAAACTACTCAGGACTCAATTATACGAAATACTTTTGCTTCATATGGAGGTGCTGTTATTCCATTAGTATTTGCGGTAAGCACAGTTGCATCTGTTGCTTTAGGGGTCATTAGTCTTATTGGAAGCCTTAATGCTGCTGAACTATTACAAGGCATAGCAGATGCAAAAGAAGGGCATCGCCAATTATTGAAGACGTACAGAACAATGGTCAACTTCAACGCAATTCAAGTAAATATGACTTTAACGGTTAATAAGGAGCGACCAGGATCAGAACTAGCATATATTAAAGCTGTAAATGTCAATTGGATAATGCTTCCTGATGGTACAAAACTTATGTGAGAATTAATTTTATTGTGTAAGACAAAAGAGATTGTTGGTTGGTTTTAAAAAAGAAAATTTTAATAGTATAGAAAGGGTTAGCCCTTCTATACTATTAAAATGCATCCTTAGATAATACTTAATTTAAATAAAAAGATGATGTATAGATGAAGATAAATAACTCACACAATGATGATATCCTTAACTTTTTTCAATAGTAGCTTTCTCTAAAATATCAAAAAATCGGTTATCATCATCTTCGATTATATAGGCCACTCCCGTATCATCCAGTTGTACGAATTTTGTATTTGAATCCATAAACATCACATAGCCTGTATTCAAAGTTATATTGACACGGTAATTGTAACGGTAACGAATTGAGGATAGATGTTCTACTTTTTTAAATTTTGCATTTTTAAAAGCCTGTATAAGCTCCTGCTGTGTTTCTTCTGGAATTTTCAAAGAAGTAAATTTAATTTCAGGTCTTAGAATGATACTTTCAATGCTTACAAATTGATTTTTTGCATTAAAATTAGCATTTTCTAGGACATCTGTGGCGTAATAAACTGCTGGGACGGCAGTCCTTCGCTCGTTTATCCATAAGCTGATTCCGGCAATAATAATTATCATAATACTAATTGTGAAAAATACTTGTCGTTTACGCATAAAATCCCCCTCTCAAAAAAACGCTAAAATTTTATAATTAATCTAATTTTTGCGTAGTAGAAAGAAGCTTTTTTATTGTACATCATCTTTTTAATAGATTAACATTTACCCAAAAATTAAATCAATTATAAATATTAGGTTGATAAAATCCAAATTAAATTACCTTTAAGAACAAAGGAGGTTTTATTATGGATCAATCATTATTAGTAAATTTTATTAGCAATGTTGGTTTTCCGATAGTGGCATTTCTATTAGTCTTTTGGAAATTTGATAAATCCTTAGCTTTATTGACTGAAGCCGTTAATAACAACACTCAAGCTGTACAGTTATTATTGCAAAAAGAAAAGGCGGAGGGGTAGAACATAAAAATTGATGTGATGTTTAATAGATTTGAAAAAATTAATATAAAAAAGTTTGAGGTGATAGTGGTGGATAGCAGATTTGAACAAGAAATTATTGAACTGTTGACACCAAAAATTAAATCAGTGTTAAGACAAACAGATTGGCAAAACCAAAAGGATTTAGAGCAAGAGCTGATTTTAATGGTGCTATCAACGATAAAAAAGAAGGAATTTAAGCAACTACCCTCTTTTTTTGAACTTATGGATAAAGAGAAGTCGAAAGTTAGAAAAAATTAATAATCAATTTTCAAAACATCCTTTTTATTGGTGGGGAAAAGCTGAATTTATGAGAATTATTGCGTTTTGATACAGTCGAAATGTATGGAATTTGGTATAATTTTTTTAAAAAAATGAGGAGGAACTCAATGCGGAAACGTACAATTTTCATACTCATGGGCGTTGTTATAATCAGTATTGTTTTAATGGGATTGGATGTATATGAAAATAAAAAAAGAGAAGCTGCTCTAAAAGCGGAAGCCGAAAAAATTTATACAGTATCCGACATAATGAAGGATGCAGATTTTAGCACTGACAATATGAAGCTGGGGATTGGTATAATAAATGGAAATATAGAGGATTATGAAACGATTTTCATAGAAGATGCAGAACAGCTAAAACAAATTGTCCATCATCTTCACAATTTACAATTACAAATATCAACCAATATCTATATGCTAAGTGATGCAGATTATTGGTTAAAAGTAAAATCTAATGAGGATTACTCTATGTATATATTCAAAGATGAAAAAGAAATATGCTTTAATAGTGATACTAGATGTTTTAAAATAATCAACAGTGATGAATTTTTTAATTCAATAGAAATTGCTATACAATAAAAAAGGGAACTGACCCCAATAGGTAAAGACAAATAAAAAAAGCATCTTCGATTGAAATTCGGGTATAGATACTTAAATTTCAATTTGGAGGTGTTTTTTCTATGGGAACAAGAGTGAGTTATCCATATGAAGTAAAAATGAAAGCGATTGAGATGCGATTAGCGGGGGTACCTGTCAAACAGATTCTATTGGAATTAAATATACGCCATAAAACACAGGTCGAAACATGGGTGCGTTGGTATAGAAATGACGAAGTAATCATTTGAAATAAACTGTAGGCCGTTGCACAGTGACCAAGGGACGGTATACACATTGATTATCAATAAACCGTAAAAGCAAAAGGCATTACCATGAGCATGTCTCGTAAAGGACGACCGCCATCGTAGAACAAACTGTCAAAGACTATATAAACTATTATAACAATAACCGAATTCAAACGAAACTAAACAACCAGTCGCCGGTTCAATACCGACAACTGGTTGGGTAATGCTTTTTTGATTACTATCTTATCTATCGGAGTCAGTCCCATAGACAGAGCTTTTTATGCTTACGATTAGATGTGATACCGAGTAGCGGTTACTGAAACTGGGAGTGTCAAGGTAGTGGTCCCTGACGTTGCGTTAAATAGTTCATAATAAGTGATGTTAACCGTTACTAGTTTAGCCCCATTGGAGTCAGCATTGCTAAAAATAACACTAAAGTGATTAACGCTAGTATTTGCTGCTGTGGCTACAGTATTTCTAGTTGAACGCGGCATACCATCATAAATTAGTGATAGGCGAGTGGCAATAGTTGAAACAGAATTGATGCCAAACACCGTATTTAAATTTCCAAGATAAACATTTCTTAATTTATCTTGAATACTTGAATGATTATCGGAAGATTGTAAAAAATCCGCACCACTAAGAGTTGCATACCTCAACTGAAGTAATTGCTCTTTTGTTAAAATTGTTGATGTAGTAGAACCTTTTCGATAATTATAAATCGCCATCTTGTAATTCCTCCTTAAAATTAACTTTTAAAGTGTTAAAGTCGGCCAACCTAACAATTATAAAAGGGAAATAAAAAGCGATTTATCAACTAGCTAATGAAATTTATTATTTCTAAAAATCGCTTATTATAAGTCCTTCCTATCTGCCATTTCATACTCTCTTTTAATTTTTCGTAATGTTTGATTTTTAACTTTATTGATTGCTTGTTTCGAAACACCAAACTCTCTAGCTAATTCCTCTTCAGTCCAATTTTTCACAAAAAGTAAATATAGAATCTCTTTTTTCTTTGCGCTTAATCTGGAAACGATATCGTATAATTGTTTATCTTCAAAAATCATTTCCAATTTCCAAGATTCAATAATAGTGTTGGATTCAAAATCACAATAGTTTCGTTTATCTGCGACTAAATCAAGTAATTTGTCCTCTCCGTTGTGGATGTTCTTATCTAAAATTAATTGATTTAGTTTACTTTGTTGACGAATCTTTTTATCAAATTTTTGAGACTCAAAAGTTAAAGTTTGTGAAAAATAACTAAGCAGCTGAATCTTTCTACTATGGATTTGAAACATTTTTTCAATTATTTCTTTTTTGCGAGCAGTAGGCTTTTCTAAAAAACTTTGATATAGCTCTTTTACTTCTGGGTCTTTTAAAAAGTTTCTTACTAACCGATTCTGAATCAAAAAAACCAACTCCTTTACGCTTCATGGAACGGGATCTAAAGAGAATTAATCCATTTCTACATGATTTTTTTATCTATATAAAGGACTTTTTTTAAATCAAAATCAACTTATATATTTGATTAAAATTGTTAGAGAGTTTTTGCTAAATTTAGTGGGAAAATCGTTTTTTATAGGGGGAGATTAGGGGGAATTGATAATTTATTTATTTTATAAATAGGAGAAACAAAATGCGAATAAATAAGATTTTCATGATAAGAGGCAGTATTAGTTAGGTTTATTTATAGGGTTTTGAAAGCCATTCAAAAACAGCCCCTCTGATTGTTCAATCGGAGGGGCTGTTTTTGTGTGCTACTGAGCTATTACATGTAATAATGTTTCAAAAACTTGGTTATCAACAATTTAAAAAGTTTCTTCGAGCTTTCCATCAATAAATATAGAACCGCCTCGACTCGCCAGCATGCGTTATGGCGCTTTCGTTGTTTTATGATAATGTTCATCAGGGCTACTTAATTTCAAAAAACGTTCTTGCCAGTACACGACAGTAGCCCAGTCACTCGCTTCTAAATAGTCTAGCGCTCACTATTGCAAATCTAAAAAATCTCCGTCCCGAAGTCGATTCACGAACTTCTGAAGCCAAGTATAATACGATACACCGTGCCGTAGCTTATGTAGGTCACGCAAGCATTCCTGTCTTTCGGCATCGGGGGTACCTTCCGCAAGTGCAATTTCAGATAGCTCGGGAATCACCTGGTTGATTGCCCCAAGCATGATATCGATTTCCCGCTGGAGTTTCAGTGTAAAGAAGACACGAAATGTTTGGAAAAAATCGGTCTCCGCCACATATTGATCTTTTCGTTCCTTTTTCTCTTCCAACTTGGTGACCATTCTAGAATCCATCAGCGATCGGATGGCATAGCTCATGTTGCTCTTACTCATGTTCATATAGTCTTTCATGTCCTCAAGTGTCATCGGTTTATCCTCGAAAAACATAATGCCATACAGTTTACCGAATGAATGATTAGCGCCATACAAATCCATCGTCTGCGCGATGGCCTCGATGACCTGAGCGCGTAATTCGTTACGACTCTGCGATACTCCTTCACAATCCTTGGTTGGTTTCTGTTCCATGTAAACACTCCTTCATCATTTTGCTAAACTCATACAATTGATTTACAAAAAACATTTTGAAATTAACAAGCGATTAATATCCAGTTAACACATAAAGTTTATATTGAGTGTACAATAAATTTTGTACAAACAAAGTTTTTAACCTTATTTAGGATAATTTTATCAAATGTACAAGAAAAATTGAATAATAAAATAAATAATGTTGATAGTTAGAGTGAAATGTTCAGGTGATATATTTACATTATCTTACAGTTTTCTGTCGGCGATGTTTAGTTGAGTTCCTTATATCAATATCTTCTGGCGTACATGCAATAGACAAGATTTTACCAGAGATTAGTGGAATCATCACTTCGAAGTAGCTATAACAGGGTCAACAATAATATAAATGGGGGAATTTTAAGAATGTCGAGTATTACGTTGAAGTCTTTGTCAAAACAATATACAAGTGAAAAATCCACGCTCGATAATATTAGTCTTGATATCAAAGATAAAGAGTTTCTGGTACTGCTAGGTCCGTCAGGGTGTGGTAAGTCCACTTTGTTACGTATGATTGCCGGTATTGAAGAAATTACGCAAGGTGAAGTGTTTATTGGGGATGTTTGTGTAAATGAATTGGAGCCTAAGGATAGAGGAGTAGCGATGGTTTTTCAAAATTACGCGCTTTATCCGCATATGACGGTATTTGAGAACATGGCTTACGGTTTGAAGATAAAAAAGGTAAAAAAGGCGGAGAGAGAAAAACGAATCAAGGCGGCAGCAGATATTTTACAAATAACGCCTTTGTTGAAACGATTTCCGAGTCAATTATCGGGCGGGCAAAAACAGCGGGTTGCCATTGGACGAGCCATAGTTAAAGAACCAAAAGTCTTCTTAATGGATGAGCCGTTATCCAATCTGGATGCGAAGTTACGAAATGAAATGAGAATTGAAATTAAAAAGCTTCATGAGAGACTAAATTCTACGTTTGTCTATGTCACGCATGATCAAGTGGAGGCCGTTACCCTTGGAGATCGAATCGCCATTATTGCAGAAGGAAAGTTTAGGCAGATTGGAACACCTATGGAAATAATTGATAGTCCAGTGGATATGTTCGTGGCGAATTTTATTAGCTCACCGCCTATCAATTATTTAAATGCATTTCTGATAGACCGAAATGGACAAGTCTATGTAGATATAGATGGAGTGTTGCTGGAGACAAATTTGCCAATAGAAGTATTAAAAAGCCACACGGAGGTTGTAGCGGGTATTAGGCCTGAACATTGCTTCATTTCAGAAGATAAGAACAATACCTTAGAAATGGAGGTGCTGTTTACTGAAATTATTGGTACGGATGTGTTATTACATCTAACATATCAATCCTTCAATTTTATAGTGAAAAAAAGCTTTACTGAAACTTATACGCAGGGTCAGAAGTTGAACGTAGGAATGTATGCAAATCAGGTCCATATGTTCGACAAAAATACACAAAAAAACTTAAGGAGCCCGCAATGAATATTCTTATCTCATTAGATGGTGTAAGTCATGAAATCTTTGCGCGATATTCACAGGATTTTATCAATAACGGATTTTCATACTGTAAAAAACTGATTACAACGTTTCCATCCGTTACTTTTAATGCTCATGCGACGGCGATAACAGGGAACCATCATCCCAAACATTTTGTGGTGGATAATATTGTCACCCATTCTAAAACGATGGAAAGAATAGAGCTGTACGGAGATCACGACATCATTTGTAATGAAACACTACATAAACAGACCTTATTTTATTCACTTGCCAAAAATGCATTGAAAAGCTGCTGTATCCATTGGCCGCTAACAACAGGAAATCCTTATATTCATGATTTAGTTACAGAATCCAGCAGCAAAAAAAAGTTGCAAGGAAACGCTTCAGTGGAAACCATCGATAACACATCATTGCATGAGATATTACAAGCCATTGAATCAGAAGCATACGACTTTATCGCTGCAAGGTTTGTCGGATATGATGCACTTTCCCATCTACACGGGAAGGACTCGAAGGAGGCAGTTGATTGCCTAGGTCGACTAATTGAACATATTAGCCAAATTGATCAGTTGTTGCGAAAGTTGCAACAACCATACAACTTGATTATCTTTTCTGATCATGGACAAAGCGACGTTCAATCATTCTTTTATCCAAATAAGGTTTTAGCGCAAAGTCGTTGGCGGCAGAGTTTGTACAACAAAGAAATACGATTTGTCGGCGACGGAAGTGGAGCGTTGTTATTTTATAGCTTGTTGGAACATCAGCATAACAAAGAAATTATGGAGTTTTTTAGCCAATTTCCACAAGTGAATCATTTTCATCAGTTAGCAAGTCACTCCAGTTCTGACTATCAACCAGTCGGTATTTTAGATATGAACAATACAGTATGCGGTGAAGACATTGTTCCTCCAGAACAACCGAAGTACAAGCATTTGAAAAGCTTGCATGGTTATCATCAGTCCAATGTGGATGCAATGAATGGATTTATGGTGTGTATCGGTCATCAAATCGAGGATAGCAAAATAATTGAAGAAACGCATATCGAGAACATTGCACCTACTTTAGCTAGGTTGTTTGAAATCTCACACCAATGTGATGGTAAAAACATCAATGAACTGATTAGGGGGCATGCATAGATGGCTAGGCCAATCAGCATTAAAAATGGGAAAGACAATCTATGGTCGCTTGCACTGTTGTTGCCAATACTTATTCCCTTAATTATTTTTTGGATTTATCCAATGATAAAAACATTTCACATTAGCTTTACAAATTGGGATTACATTGCACCTACCTATGATTATGTAATGCTAGAGAATTATAAAAATATAATGGGTGATTCCTTTTTTGTGAAAGTTTTGATGAATACGCTTGTATTTACAGTTTTCACAGTGCTTCCGCCAATCCTAATTGGATTACTTGTAGCTATACCGTTAAGTAAGATTAAAGCGTTTCGTACTTTTTTTGTCGCTTCCGCTTTTTCATCATGGATTACACCAACTGTGGTCGTTTCAATGGTATGGGTCAGTATATTTGATACGGATTCAGGCATTGTTAATGCAATTCTAAAAGAACTAGGTGCAGAGCCAGTTAAGTGGTTGGGAGGTCAAACCACCGCAATGGCAGTAGTCATTATCGTCACTATTTGGCAATATCTAGGTCTTGGTATATTGTTGCTAACCTCGGCAATGGCAAAATTAGATCCAGAGGTGGAGAAAGCAAATGATTTAGATGGTGGAAAAGGATTGCGAAAATTAATAAAAATTACATTGCCAGCAATCTCGCCTATCCTTGTATTTTTATTCATTTTTTATACTTTAAACTCGCTTAAAGCCTATGATCAGATTTACATTTTGACGCAAGGTGGACCTTCAGGTGCAACTTCAACAATTTTATATTATTTCTACGTGTTAGCTTTCGAGTGGTATGAAACGGGATCTGCTTCGGCATTGGCGATAATTTTCCTTCTGCTTTGTCTGCTGATTAGCGCGATTAACTTCTTTTTATCTAAATACTTGTTTAAGAAATGAGGTGGGGATTTGAATTTGGCAAAATTAAAAGTTGGTATAAATTATACAGCATTAATTTTATTAAGCATAACGATGATCTTTCCATTCATCTGGATGTTCATGATTTCTATTAAACCAAAAAGTGAAATATACAGCGGAAATTTTTTTCCTACAAGCTTTCACTTTGACAACTACATGAGATTATTTACCGATACCAATATACTGCTTTATCTGTGGAACAGTATCTATGTGAGTCTAATTATTATCGTGATTCAAATCATATCAGCAATACTTGCAGCGTATGTATTCGCGACGTTTCAGAAAAGATGGGTGAAATTTTGCTTTGCACTAATATTGGCGACATATATGTTGCCATCAGCTATAACGTACATCCCCTCCTTTATTTTGCTGTCTGAAGTGAATTTACTGGATACGCATATGGGTTATATCTTCAGTGAAAGTATCAGCATCTTTGCCATATTTTTCTTGCGGCAAGCTTTTATTCAGGTGCCTAAGGATGTGGTACATGCAGCTAAATTGGATGGAGCAGGGCATTTAAGGCTTATTTTCACCGTGTATATTCCTTATTGCAAAAATGCAATTGCTTCATTGGTATTAATCACATTTATTTATAGCTACAACAATTATATGTGGCCTTCACTGTTAATCAAGTCAGAAGAAAACATGTTTGTCACAATTGGTTTGAGAAGATTATTTATGAGTCAAGCAGGTTATGGAATGGATTTTCCTTTGGCAATGGCTGCCTGCGCAGTTTCACTAGTGCCAATGTTGCTGCTGTTGGCTATTTTTAGTAAAAGAATTATCCATTCAATGGCTAATCTCTATGTTAATAAATAAGATGAGGTGGTGATGCGAATCGACTATATTCCGATAATTATGAAAAGTTATGTTGGAGGCATGAGACTAAAATAATAATTAATTGGGAGGAAACAACAGTGGAAAAACGTAAAAGCAGGATTAAAAAGGTACTTCTGTCTCTCATGTGCTTTGCACTTATATTGACAGCATTAATGGGTTGCTCAAACAAGGCTTCCAAAGATACAAATGCAAGTGTAGCGTCCGATAAGGAAAAAATTAAACTTGAATTCTATTATGGTCTTGGCGGTAAACTCGGAGAAACGATGGAAAAAATCATCGAAGATTTTAACAAAAGTAATGACAAATATGAAGTCGTACCGATTGTCCAAGGGGACTACACTGAGACGTTACAAGCACTGCAAGCTTCACTTGCAGCTAGTAAACCTCCTGCTTTAGCAATTAACCGCTATCCGGAATTTATGAAGTTGGCAAAAAGTGATGTTTTACTTTCCTTAGAAGATCAAATTAATCAACCAGAATATAAAAAAGACGACGTTCTTCTTTTGGAGCAAGGATTGTACAATAATGTAACCTTGGGTGTGCCGGCATTTGTTTCTTCACAAATGATGTATTACAGAAAAGATATCTTTGATAAATACAATATTGATTATAATGCTTTGGAAAGCTTCGAGGAATTAGCGGAAGCAGCCAAGCTTATTAAAGAAAAAGAAGGAATTACTGGTTGGTCGATTATGTGGTATTCAGAACATATGATTGATTATGCCCGTTCAGCTGGTGGGGATATCGTCAGTGAAGACGGTAAAACCGTTACAATCGATTCCGATGAATGGATTTATGCTTGGGATAATATTAGAAAGTGGATTCATGAGGACAAAATAATGGACACTGTTTATGGCGGAAATGGCTGGGAATGGTGGTATAAAACGATTGACAATGTAATGAATGGGAAATCAGCGGGATATACGGGGTCTTCAGGTGATGGAGGAGACTTAGATTTCAATAAAATAGCAACAGGAATGCAAAAAGGATTTAACGGAAGCAAACCGAGACCAGTCGCTACTTCTGTCATGTTTAACTTGTTCAAAGATTCTCCTAAAGAACAACAGCAGGGTGCTTGGGAATTTGTAAAGTTCTTCTCGGAGGCAGATAAAACAGCTTACTGGGCAGTAGAAACGGGATATATTCCAATTCGAGAAAGCGCTGAAAATACGGAAATTTTCCAAAATAAATTAAAGGAAAACCCAAACTTATCAGTTCCTTTGCAACAGATAAAAACAAATGGCATTGCACCTTTTGTTGATCCGACAGGTGGTAAAATTTATGCTGAAATCGAATTAGCGAAAGACAAAGTACTAATTGAAAATATCCCTGCGGAAAAAGCATTAAAAGAGGCGAAAAACAAAGCACAGAAAGAGCTAGACAAAATTCTGAAACAGTAAACGACATAAATAATGAACTGCTGCACAGAGGCAAGTAGTTTCACCCCACATATAACAGAAATGGAGAGTTTTATAATGAAATATAACATTGAATTAGCTGTATTCGATTTAGCTGGAACCCTTGTAGAGGATAATAACGGAGTTAGGGATTGTCTTTATAAAGCAGCTGTGGATTACGGATTAAACGTTACAAAAGATGAAATCAGCAACCATATGGGAACAAACAAGATTCATTTGTATCAATTTTTAATTGCCAGAACAAAAGGGAACTTTATCGATTTTAAAAATTTTGAAGTAGATATCGATAACTCAACTCAAGATGAGGCTGTCAAACTCTATGATCGATATACCGAATATATGATTGCTTATTATCAGGAGAATTGCCGAGAAATTGAGGGAGCAACGGAAACGCTCAAATGGTGCAAAGAAAATGGCATTAAAGTAGCGACAGGCACAGGGTTTCATAAAGAAATCAACAGCGTTATTATGGAGTCACTTGGCTGGGTGAAGGATGGTTTGATTGATTATGCGGTAGATCTTGATATGGTTCCGGAGGGAAAAGGACGCCCAGCGCCATTTATGATTTTCAAAGCTATGGAATATTTAAACGTTCAAAATGTGAGAAATGTGATTAAAATTGGCGATACGCCAGCAGACATGCTTGAAGGATTTAACGCAGGCTGTAAAGCGGTTATTGGTGTAACCCAAGGATCAACACCAATTGAAGTATGGGGCAAGTATTATCATACACATGTTCTTGATACTGTGAAAGAACTGCCAGCGCTTATCGAGTCAGGTAAAATCGTATGATGGATCAACTGGAAAAAATGGCGAGCATCGGGATTGTCCTGCCGAAGCTGTTTCCCTTTCCACAAAGCAAGCCGGAACAGATGGTTTCAAGTCTGCTGACTATACTGGAAGACCCCTTTTTTACGGCAGTGGAAGTCTCGTATATCGCCGATAAAGAGACAAGGGATCTCGCTAAAAAGTATATGCAGTACAGTGGTGTGGAAACGATTTTTAATGGCGGAGATGCGTTTCGAGAATTACACATTGATCTAAGCTCCTTAGACCCGGCTATAAGAAACAACTCAATTAAAAAGTGTCAAATGCTGATTGACCATTGCTATGAAATGGATGCAAAAATCATGCACATCGTGACGGGGAAATTTGAAGGAGAAGAAAACAAACAACATAATATAAACGCTTTTATAGCTTCAACCATGGAACTATGCAAGTATGCGAAAGAGAAAGCGGGTACGTATGAGCTTTGTATCTCTTTAGAAATCGGGGATCGGCATGTTGACCGCAAATATTTGCTGGGCCCTACCCATGAGGCGGTATATGTAGCAAGAACAATCCAAAGTGAGTATAACAATTTTGGTCTGCTCCTAGATCAAAGTCACCTTCCGATTATGGGAGAAAATCCACATCAATCATTGTGGCTTGCCAAAGATTATCTCACGCACATTCATATCGGAAATTGTTACTTAAAAGACAGACAAGCCCATTATTTCGGCGATAAGCATATTCCGTTTGGAGTGAAGGATTCAGAAGTAGGCGTTGGCGAGTTAACAAAGTTCATCAAAACGCTAAATGACATTGACTTTTTTACACGTCCAAAACCAACAAGAAAGCCCGTGCTGACATTTGAAGTAGGTTCTCTTGAGAATGAATCACCTAAGCTAGTTATTGCTAATATAAAGCGTACTTTCTTTGAAGCTTGGGCTCAAGCATAAATTGATTATAGGAGTTGTAGCATAAATGAATGTGTTAATCACAGGTTACTTTAACGATTATTCCAAACAGAGAGTTACGCAATCGTTCCCGGAAAACTGGACTATTCAAATCGTTGAACCTCAGCGAATCGAAGAATTTATCAGTGAAGCGAATGTATTAATTCCAGAGCATATCGAAGTAGATGAAGCATTATTAAATAAAGCACAACAGTTAAAATTTGTTCAGACGGGCGCTGGTTTTGACAATGTTGATATTGAAGCGTGTAGCAAAAGAAATATTTGGGTAAGTAATGCGGCTGGAGTCAATGCGAATGCAGTTGCCGAACATATTATGGCATTGATTCTTGGGTATTACAAAAATATCTCGTTCTTGGATCAGTTTATGAAAAATAAAGGAGATGAAACGAAGCTAGAGTATACTGGCAGCGAGTTGCTAGGAAAAACCATCGGTACTATAGGTTTTGGGGCGATTGGCTCCAGAGTAGCGGAACTGGCCAAAGCTTTTAAAATGAATGTTCTAGCATATGACACGAATAAAAATATTCAAAGTAATAATGATGTAGAATTGGTTGATTTGGATACATTAATTAGAAATTCTGATGTAATTACAATCAATATTTTTCTAAACGAGTCTACAAGAAATTTAGTCGATAAAACATTTTTAAAGCAAATGAAAAGTAATGCATTATTGGTAAATACAGCAAGAGGGCCGATTGTATGCGAAGATGATTTGATTGAAGCTTTAGAAAATAATGTAATCGGTGGAGCTTGTCTGGATGTATTTGCTGTGGAGCCATTAGATTTAGATAGTAAACTACGAACTTTGAAAAATGTTGTCTTAACCCCGCATTCTGCAGGTATGCCGGATGGCACAAAATTTCATGAAGCAAGGTATCGTTTCTTTGTTCAAAATATCGAACGAGTAATGCGCAATGAATCACCGCAAAACAACTTGAATCAAATCAAATAAAGTATAGCTTCGTGATGTTGAATCTAGGATTACCTTCTAGCTAGTTTGCCCCACGCATAGACATACTAGCCTGAGCAATAAAGGTGCTCCAGGTTAGGACGATGTTGAAGAGATTACATATCCTTATCGGGTGTGACAGACTGGAAGGGAACAGAGCATGCATACTGATAGAACAGAAGGCGCGCGGCAAGACAGCCGGGTGCCTTTTTGTGATGCCTGAATCAAGTGAACCAGTTTATAAATGGATGTTTTGACCTTCTTTCGAAAAGGTGAAATGACGAAATCTGAATAGTATTTGAAACTATCTAGATGATAAATTATGCAAAAAAAGTTATTACTAGTTTGATAAATATGAAAAAATAGGAGGAATTAATCTTGAATCCATATGTAATTTTGGCAATAGCCATCGTAAGCGAAGTAATTGGTAGTTCAATGCTAAAAGTATCAAATGGATTTAAAAAGTTGTTCCCTTCCATCGGAGTTGTAATAGGTATGGGGATAGCTTTTTACTGCTTATCTTTATCTCTTAAAACAATTCCATTGATTACGGCTTATGCGATATGGTCGGGAGTAGGTACAGCATTAACCTCTTTGGTAGGCGTTATTGTTTATAAAGAAGGTTTTAATTTTAAAAAATTTTTAGGTTTAGCCCTAATCATTGGTGGAGTTGTCGTATTAAGACTCTCAAGTGGTAGCGCGCATTAACCTTTAGAGAATCGGAGGCAATATATGAAAGGTTATATGGCTTTAGGAATGTCCATTATCAGTGAAATAGTTGGCGTGACAATGCTTAAATTATCGGAAGGATTTACAAAATTATTCCCTTCCATTGGAATTATCGTTAGTTTTGGACTAGCGTTTTATTTTTTATCATTATGTCTTAAAACGGTTCCCTTAAGTTTAGCTTATGCGATATGGTCAGGAGTAGGCACAGCATTAACCGCGGTAATTGGAATACTTTTTTGGAGAGAACCATTCAGTATCATGACATTAGTTAGCATAGTATTAATAATTGGAGGGGTAGTTTTATTAGATGCTTCTAAAAGTCCAAAAAAATAAGTAATTTTTCTTAAGCTCTAGTGATTCAAAAATATAGCAAGAGGGCTGTATCCTATGATTGCAAAAAAACTTTCTAAAAACAGCACCTCCCATTGTCTAACAATCGGAGGTGCTGTTTTTGTGTACGATTGAGATATTTTGAAATAATGCATGAAACATGTGGTGATCTACAGCTTAATGGTTTCTTCAAGCTTTCCATCAATGAACAATTGGTAAGTAATAATTTACATGCTCCGCCACTACCAATAAGCGCAACAATAAAAACAACATTGGCGGTTGTTGAATGTTTTTGAACACCCTTTAAAATAATTGTTTTAGTGGCTAACAGTGTGGTTAACCGCTCATCTTCTAAATCTCTTAATGTTTCACAAGCCGCATCAATGACAAAACCTGAATGAATTTTAGCGAAGTCCATATTGGTCAGAGATATTAGATTTTTAATAATATCCTTCTATTTTTAATTGAATTAAACTAAAAATTCTGATAAATTATTAAAAAATAATTGATAGGAGGTTTAGTACATATTTTAAAGGTGGAGTTCTTGAGTAGTTAACTATTCATATCGAGTGAATTAAAAAGGTGTGATTATGTTGAAAAGGATTTCTAAAAAAACAATGCTATTTTCGATGCTTTTGGTTATGATGATTGCTGTATCGTACTATCTTATTGGGCAAAAAAAACCACAACCCGAGGTGACAAGTGAATTGACTGAGTTTTTGCCAAATGGTGAAAAGAAGGTAAGAGTGATGGAAGAAGTCGATGAAGAAACAACGCAGTGGCGGAGGGCAAAAGAGGCAGATATACAATCACTCATAGCAGAACAAACAGGTTTAAAAGGTGAAGATATTCTAGTTTCGGCAACCTCTGATTCCAATATAGGTGATACGGAGAATCAAGAAATAACATGTTCGGTTGTGTTGCGCACTGAGTCAACATTTGATGACCAAATTATTCAAAACATAGTAGATGGGATTATCCATGTTTTCAAACAAGATTCGAAGGATGCAACTATTAATAAAGAAAACATTGTCATTGCCAATAATACAGATGTCCTCTATTAAAAAGACAACGGCTATGTAATAAAAAGTAAATAACCTTTTGGAAGTAAAGAGGGGCTACTTTGATAGCACCTCACTAACACAAATGATATGCTCTCAAAATTTTATTTGTTTTAGATGCCTACACCTGGGAGCATATCTTGCTTCATTGGGTGCTTTTTTATGCCAATAATCAACCATTTTATTTAGAAAATTATAGATTTTATAAACTACATAAATATAGAATTTAATAATAACAAATAACATATTTGCAAATAATACAATTTTGCTAGGTGGCAATTCTACGTTCAGCTTGGAACGTATCACGAAAAGGAGGTAATTTTGTACGGAAAAACATTGCTATTTTTAGTTTGAGTATCGCTTTTATTTTAGGCATACCATTTAAATGGGTTCAATATAAAGGGGGGAGGAGTAATGGGGTCCCGTCAGATTTATACGGATTTACAACTTCCCTGCTGTTAAACTATCCATATAGATGGATGAAACTC
This sequence comes from Lysinibacillus sp. FSL K6-3209, assembly GCF_037976175.1. Classification (NCBI taxonomy): domain Bacteria; kingdom Bacillati; phylum Bacillota; class Bacilli; order Caryophanales; family Bacillaceae; genus Lysinibacillus; species Lysinibacillus sp. FSL K6-3209. The sequence continues at coordinate 1,260,641 of NZ_CP150264.1, forward strand.
ATCAACACATTGACTTATTTTGAGAAACACTTTACAATAGGTTTAAACAATTAAACGTTATAACGGAGTGAGCAATGAGCATGGACGAATTTATTGGCAATCAGAAGGCAATTCATATTTTCGAGAATTTAAGCCTCTATTTTCATGGCTTGGGAGACCCTATTCGGCAGCAAATCATAGCGTTGCTGATCGACAAGGAGAGTATGAATGTGACGGAAATTACAGAACTTATTCCCATGTCACGACCTAACGTCTCTCATCACCTGAAAGTATTACGGCAAGCAGGGCTGCTTAAGGTTCAGAAGAAGGGCACGCAAATGTTCTACAGTCTTGAGTTTGACGAAGCAATAGCGCTTATGAAACAGCTTGTCCATTTTGTTGAAGAGGAATGCCAGTGCTAATGTCATTAACTTGACTAGCACATGTCATCCCTTTTTTTATAAGTATTACGTTTATCAGATTAAACGTTTAATTATTTAAAAGGAGATTGATAATATGAACAGAAAAATGGTACTTATTGTAGGAGGGTACGGTGCAGTAGGCAGACAGATTGCTCAAATATTACATGATCGGCACCCCGAACTGGATATCACTTTGGGAGGAAGGTCACCGGAAAAAGCGGCACCTTTCGAGTCCGAACGGATCCAAACAATCGTAGTTGATAATAATGCGGATGATCCATTACTTTATGTAGGCGACAATGTATCGCTAATCATTAACTCAGTCAACGATCTGCAGGATCGGCTGCTTCTGTCGGCAGTTAAAAGGAAAATTCCACTCATCGATCTTACTCGCTGGACAGAGCTATTCCAACAATCGGTCACCAAGTTAAAAAAAACAGATCTTCATTCCCCTGTCGTGTTGTCTTCCGGATGGATGGCGGGAACTGCTTCACTATTCGCCATGCTGCATTCGACCTCACTTCAGAACGTCGTCGTTAATATTCATGCGCTATACTCGCTGCAGGACAAAGCAGGACCTGATTCTGCGGCGTACATGGATCGTATGGCCATTCCATTCTATATTACAGAACCGGAAGGAAGACGTCTTGTATTTCCAATGACAGAGCCGGTGAAAGTCCAATTTCCAGATGGATATACTGCAAAATGCTACCGCCTTGACACTCCAGATCATGTGACTTTGCTAAAGGCTGGCAATGTGGACTCAGCCAACTTCCGCATCTCTTTCGACAGCAAAGTCGCTACCACGATGCTTGTCGGCATGGTTAAGAGCGGAATATGGAAAATGATAAGTGGAGAGCGATTTCGTTCACTTAGACGAAGCCTGCTCTACAATCCGGGTAGTGGCAGTGCACATCACATCCTTATACATCTAAAGGGACGAGATCAGAATGGGCACTGGGTTGAACGAAAAATCACAATTTCTGATCCGCTTGGTCAGACTCATCTTACCGCCTTGGGAGCTGCTGTCCAAGCAGAAAAGCTATTGCGCATACCAGAGGACAAACCGCTAGCTCCAGAAATTTATTTTCCAGAAGATTTACCTGATGTACGGATGGATTCCTCTGAAATTAGCAATTTTTTCAAACAATATGGAGTTCTTATATCTCACTAACTCAAATTTCGCAGGACGAAATCGGCAAATAAACCCTGATAGGGGTCTCGTCAAATTTATGCGGATTTACAACGTTAAGAAATATACACGATTTTATGCAAAGTGAAGAACAAACCACACAAGTAAAAATACTGCTACGTCAATCGTTTACGCCATCTGTATAAAAAGACGTATAAGTAATGTTCATAAGAAAAGCCACAAAACGTTGATTTAACAACATTGAAGTGACCCCAAAAAAGTTAGATACGGTTAATTCATTAGCAGCTTGTGTAAAATGAGTTCGGTATTGCACCGGACTCATTTTTAATGTGCGCCCGGCATGCGTATGAACTACAGGGTGCAAGTCCCGATCCCCGAAGACAGAAGTAGAGGTTAGCCAAGAGCAAAGGTGTCCGTGGTGACGCGGAATCTGAAGAAAGCTGGCGGCAAAACACCTGCCCGAGGAACACGAATCTCATACAAGGCTAGATACGATTGAGTGAGTTTGCATTACAAAACAAAGCTCTTTCTATCAAAAGCTGTAGCTAGTAAATAACGCGGATAAATGGTGTGAACGCATGTGCTTACCCTAACACCGACTAGAGTTGTTATAGTCTGTTATAGTTTTTTAAGACATAAAAAAGTTGATTCCAAAGTTTGAGAATCAACCTAAACATTTCATTCTGTTAGAGTTCCCTTTTACGGAAAATTATTTTGAAGAAAAATTCTATTTAGTGCACCATATAATTGTTTTTTATTACGTTTCAGTTCTACCCATAATCCGAATTATATGGTAATTTCTATTTTATTTTTTTACAAGTGATATTCTAAATGATTCAGTTCAAATTCTTCTCTTGTCATCCCATAACAAATACCATCATAATAGACCCCTTTTGTGAAAATGATATTCCTTAGTTGCCCCTCTTTCATGAATGCTAATTTTTCATGCAGTCGCATGGATGGATTATTGAAAGAATAAACAGTTGCATTTACTTTTTGATAAGCAAGCTCCAAAAAGAAGAAGCGAAAAACCATTAAAATCATTTCTTTGGCATAACCTTTACCTCTATATGATTCAAATACAGCCAAATAATACTCAAAGGTACCATTCTTTTGATCACAATCAAATGTTTCAATCATACCAACAATATTATTATCTCTATCCACTGCAATAAAACGGAATTCATCTTCTTCCAATTGTTCTTCTATCCATTTTCTCATTTTATCAATCGAACGTGGAAAATGAAGTGAGTCCATATTTCGTAGAATTTCATCATCTAATGATTCAAATATAACAATATCTTCAGGTTGAATCGCTCGTAATGTAAGGTTTTGTCCTGTCTAATAAGTAACTGCCATATTAACTTTTCCTCCGTTATTTGTATTTCAACAATTGAATGAACATGTTGCTTCGTTACAACAAAATATTAACATAAATAACCAAAATGAATAACAAGTGATACTCATTTAAATGGCCCATTTAAAATAACGTGTCCATAACTCTATAGTATTGATACTGTTAAATTGGTGTAGTAGTATCGAGGTATTAAGTTTTCTTATGTGCACATGTTCCGTCACATGAGCAAAACCTCGCTTATCAATCATCCTTAACGTTTGCTGGTAATTATACATTTCAAATTTATCCAGCTCACTTTTATATTCAACCATATATTTTTGCAAATCTTTAAAACGATAATCTTGATGATGTATATCTGTTGAAAGCTTTTTATTTGCAATTGTTAATTGATTTAAAGTTTTTTCAAGATATGTTATTTCGTTTGGATCTATCATCTAAATCCCTCCATCTAAATTTTTCACCTAGTTTATCAAAAAGAATCTCGCTGGTGTTATAGTGGAGGGTTAACATTTTAATCCAACACTTAATTCGCTGTTTCAAGGATTAAAAATTGTATAGTTGGAATATTTTTTTGCAAAAAAATATTTATTGCAATAGCAGAAAAAGCTAGTTGTCGTTATTTTGTCGACAACTAGCTGTTATCCATTATGTTTCCAAATCAGGGTAGTATAAATCTTTACGTAAACAGACATCTCGATGTGTCAATGTTTCACCTTTAAAGCGTAACCAAATCTCGTCATCTGCCATAACGCCATGTGTTTTACGGACAATGCCCCAGCGATTATAGGCTTGTAAACCTAGACTCTCAAGAAGCTCCTGTGCATTCATACGAGTAGGGGGGAAAGTCCGCCATTTCAACCAACGTTCTAATTCTTCGAGGGTAATATGCCCTTCCATGTTTGGTGAAAATTGCTTATTGAAATCTTCAATATAATTAACAACATAAGGTGTACCACCATTAGCTGGCTTTAAATCTACGGAAGCAATGACCTCGTCCATCCACATAACATCAAATTTCATAAAATCAATCATCATTATCACCTTCTATCCATAACTTTTGAAATATAGGGTCGTTCAGTTGTGATAGTAAAACGGTTTTTGCACGGCCAAAATCTAAAGGACTATCTTCCAGGCGTGCCATTAAAAGCTTTTTATTAATAAACGGTGGGCCGTCATAAAGTGAAAGTTGCTTTGCAAACGATGAATTAAGTGGCTTTGCTTTTACTTTTCGTTTTAAAATGGAAATCGGTTTACCTTGTGCATAATCTTTTTCATCAGATAATAGGCTTAGCCCATTGTCAAAAATAGGGGCGAGTGACCATGATTTATGTTTAGGGTCATACAAAAAAAGGATGTTATTTGTATGACGGTCTTCATTTAAAATGAGTGCATCAAAAGCAAATAATTGTGCCAATTCTTTTCGTACGTTAAGTCCTGTAAAGCTTTCAATTTGTGCAGATAGTTGCTGAAATTTCTCTGCTGTTGATAGTGTCTTGTCTGAAGTAATAGCATCAGTTGAGGTGAAATTTGCCTCAAATAACCGTTCGAGTGTAACTTCTTGTAAATCTCCACGAAAATCATATGAATAACATCCTTTAGTCATTTCACCATCAGGTAATTCAATTTCACAAGGAAAGTATTGAACGTAGCGGTTGATAGGCAAACTGGAGCAGCTAAGTACAAGGGTCGCCAATACTTCTGCATGACCTTCATAGCCACGGGCATTTTGTTTTACCCATTTGTCGCCAATACGCCATTTTGATTGGTCGCCTTTACTAGATGTACTAATTATAGGCTGTGCCGATTTAGGAATACTGACTCTTTCGATTCGCATTGTACCACGTCCTTAATATGACTTTCCTCTATTATACATAAGTGATACTTTAAAACCCTATAGCTTTAGCAGTTTTTCGGTAATAATGTATGGCATATTCGATAAAAATGATTTACAGTATGGAGTGGTGTTAGTAGACTCGTATATTCGTTTTACCATAAGGTTTGATTTAGCTAAATCAACATAAACAAAGAACGAGCATCGGTTGTGTGCACGTTCTTTTTTAGTACCTTTTCAGTTGTGAAAAGAGCTTAATACGCACCTATCAGTTGGAAAGGGGCATTCGTAGTCGAATGATGAACAAGAACTTTAAAAGAGTTGTGAAAATCGTTTTATTAGTCGTGGTATTAATAGGTTTACTTGTAGGATACGCTTTTAAAATTGAACCAAAGATGCTTGTCGTTCATTCGTATCATTTGAATGAAGACAAAGGCGCATCAGTTAAAATAGTTCAAATATCAGATATTCAAGTTAGTGAAACATATACCGTCAATCAATTAAATCGTTTAGTCGAAAAGATTAACCAAATTTCGCCTGATATAATTGTGTTTACGGGGGATTTATTCGAAAATTTTTCTACGTTTCCACAAAAACAAGAAGTCACTGATAGTTTATCGCAACTGAAGGCTACGATGGGGAAATTTGCAGTATGGGGTAATCGTGATTATGGTGGCGGAGCTTTTAAAATCTATGAAGATTTATTAATAAATGCTGATTTTACATTATTGAATAATAGCGGCGTTACGGTTCCAGTTTCGAATGATAAAAAACTATTTATCGGAGGAATGGATGATGGGTTACTTGGAAAGCCAGATATAGACCTGTTGTTATCGCAAATGAATGATACGTATGATTATGAAATTGTACTGATGCATGAGCCAGATATGGCAGAGCTTTTACAAGATACTTCCGTTAATTTGCTGTTAGCTGGACATAGTCATGGAGGACAAATAAGGATTCCCTTTATGAAAACTATAAAGACGTCGTTGGCTGAAAAATATGATGATGGATTTTATACGATTAATAAAGACAATGGCATGCAGCTTTATGTCAATACAGGTATTGGCACGTCTAGAATCGCTGCTCGTTTTATGGTTCCGCCTGAAATCGCTGTTTTTACTATTCATTTGTAAGTTTAAAGTTGTGATGAATAATCTCGTAGTTATATACTTTAATAAACTGATATAGGGAGTGGAAAGACTATTGGCACAATCTAGAGTATTGTATGTTGTTTTTAGCCTAATGGCAGTAGTTTTTATTCTGACGGGTTGTGGGACGTCAAAAGAGGAGAAGACAGCGGAAGAAAAAGTAGATTATGCATCGGCTGTGAAAGAAAATCCAATTGTGACGATTACAATGAACGATGATAAAAAAATTGTGGTTGAACTAGAACCTAAAGTTGCGCCGAATACAGTGGCGAATTTTATTTCCTTAGTAAACAAAGGATTTTATGATGGGCTTATTTTTCATCGTGTAATTCCTGGCTTTATGATTCAAGGGGGCGATCCTTCAGGAAATGGATCAGGTGGTCCCGATTATTCAATTAAAGGTGAGTTTACTGAGAATGGCTTTGAAAATAATTTAAAACATGAACGCGGTGTCATTTCAATGGCACGGACAAACGGTGACCCAAATTCTGCGGGCTCTCAATTTTTTATTATGACAGAAGAAGCGTCACATCTTGATAAACAATATGCTGCATTTGGCAAAGTGATTGAAGGAATGGAAACGGTAGATGAAATCGTTGCTGTGGAACGTGATGCCACAGATAAGCCATTAGAAGATCAAATCATGAAAAAAGTCGAAGTGGATACAAAGGGCTTTGACTACCCTGCACCAGTAGTGCAAAAATAGTACGCACATTAAAATACACGTTGATTGGCTGCAATGATGCGCAGCTGGTCAACGTGTTTTATTGTTGTATTTTTTGAAAACCCCTTGCTATGCGAGGGGTTCTAAAGAGCTTCTAGCTATGGACAAGAAAAAATCCCCAGCCGTACAATGAAATCAGGTCTGGTCAACCGACTCCGTACGAAAGGGGATCCAAATGGATAATAAAAGTTTAGCACACACGACATGGAATTGTAAGTATCACATCGTCTTTGCGCCAAAATATAGAAGACAGATTATTTATGGGCAAATCAAGGTAGATGTTGGTCGAATTCTTCGACAGTTATGTGAAAGAAAAGGAGTAGAAATTATAGAAGCAACAGCATGTCCTGATCATATTCATATGTTGGTAAGTATTCACCAAAATTAAGTGTTTCATCGTTTGTGGGTTATTTGAAAGGGAAAAGTAGTTTAATGATATTCGATCGACATGCGAACCTGAAATACAAATATGGAAACAGGAAGTTTTGGTGTCGCGGATATTATGTAGATACAGTAGGAAGAAACAGAAAAATCATTCAGGAATATATAAAAAATCAATTACAGGAGGATATTCTTGAGGATCAAATGAGCATGAAAGAATTCATTGATCCATTTACAGGAGAAGAAATAAAAGCAAAAAAGCGAAAATGATAAAACCACTTTAGTGGTAGCGTGAAAACGGAGTGCGGTTGGCGGACCTTTCAGTGTGTCTTTAGACATGGGCCAGTACCCCAGCGTTTCACGCGTAGAGCAAACCACCAGTTAGACTGGTGGTTCTGATTTTAGAGGAGCGAAAAGATTTTCGTTCCTCTTGTTTATTTTAGTAATTCTAAAACGCCTTGGCTTGTTTGATTTATATGGGCCATCATGGATTGAGATGCTTGTAATAATACTTGGTCTTTTTGTAATTTAGAAATTTCCTTAGCCATATCGGTGTCGCGTAATTTAGACTCTGCAGAAATAAGATTTTCTTTAGCATTATTAACATTAGTTAAAATGTGTTCTAATGCATTCTGATATGCCCCGTATTTTGAACGTTCTTTCGAGACATATAGGCTAGCATTGTCGATGAAGGCAAGCGATTGTTCAGCATCTTCGCGTGTTAAGACGTTAAGACCATCAATACCAAGGGAAGTAGTACGCGCATCTGTTAATACAACTTTAAAATGATGTCCTGCATTTGGACCTACTTGTAATAACAAATAATCTGAATCAACTGTTGACGGTGTCCAAGTACTATCTGTTACAGTTGGAGGAACATCTAATCCATAGAAAGTATTCACTTCTAGCGTTTCTCCAGGTGTAAGTGCACGTTCATTCCATTTTAATGCATAACCGCTGTCACCAACTGGGCGATTATTATCAGTCCAAGCGGGAGATTGAATATTTGTGTATTGACCAACACGGAATTCATCTGGAGCTATTAGAATATTGTTGCCAGTAATTGTACCTTTTGCTTTTAATTCTGAATTCCCTGCATTATTAAAGACTTCAAATGAATTAGGCACATCGCTTCCTACAAAACCTTTTTCATATGCCAACTGTTGATTATCAACTATAATTGGTGCTCTATCATCGGTATCCAACATTGTATCCATATGGAAATAGAATCCGACATTTTGAGGGCTACTACTTGTATTTTCTATACTATATTTAAATTCAAATTGATCTTCTACTAATTTTACAAATTGAGTAACTTGTATATCATTTATGGAATAGACAGTTTTAAATATACCATTCGAATAAGTTGTAGGCTGCAATATATTTGCTTTTAAGTTGCTAGAACTACCATTTACTAATAATGAAGGTTGGGTTGTTGCTTTACCTGCACCATAAATTAAAATTCGATTATCATCATTTTCACTACCCGGATAGCCAAGATTTGTTCGCAAGTCAAAGCTACCATCTGGCGTAACATTTAATGCAAGATATTTATTCATTATATAATTTTCTGCACCTTCAATTTCAAAGTAACCTGATAACTTCTCTTGGCGTAATGGATGCAACATATTGTATTCCGTGTTATTTGCAATGTCATTAATACCGCTTTTAATGGCATCAATCTCTTTTTGAATTAGTGCACGGTCTTGGTTTGTCAATGTATCATTGCATGCTTGCAGTGTAAGCTCACGCAAACGAATTAAATTTGGATTTTGAATTTGGGCAAGCCCTGATTCAGCAGTTTGGATAAGTGATATTCCTGCTAGTCCATTTTGCTCCGCTTGTTCCAGTCCGCGAATTTGCCCTCTCATTTTTTCGCTAATACCAAGCCCTGCAGCATTATCGGCAGCTTTATTAACTTGGTAACCAGTAGATAATTTATTAAGTGTTTTATTCAACTCAGTATTTAGATGGTTATAACGATTTTGAGTAAATAGACCTTTGCTTTGTTGAATTTTCATAACTATTCTCCTAATATTATATATAGAACTATTTTATTATTATAACCCAATATTCTACAAAACAAGAAATGTAGTGAAATAAATTTTAAGGGATAGATAAACAGATAAAAAGTACGGGGTAATCAAATGTTTTTATTGGTATTTTTATTTTATATAAACAATAATGTTAAATTGTGTTATTGTTTAAATGTTGTTGTTAAAGATAAAGGATTAGAGAGGGGACGACAATGGAAATAAAGATATTAACTAAGAATGATTTTATATATTATTTAGAGTCACTAAATGAACTTTTTAGAATTTCATTTAATCGTGATATTCATCCGAATTTTCTAAAATGGAGGTATTATGATAATCCTTGTGATGATTTATTAGTTGCTGTTGCGATAGATAATAATAAAATTATTGCAAATTATTCTGCTTCACCTCATTTAATAGAGAATGATAAAACTACATATAAAGCTGCACTGTCAATGACAACAATGACACATCCTGATTATAACGGTCTCGGTTTATTTACTAAATTAGCTGAACTATTATATCAAGAGATGATTAGAAGAAATTACAGTTTAATTTGGGGGTTTCCTAATAATAACTCTCATGGCATTTTTAAAAATAAACTACAGTGGCAAGATATTTATGAAATTCCGACATTTACATTAAATCTATCCACAGCAAAAATGAATGATTTAGATGATCTTTATAGTTATGGTTTTGACAATAGCTTTGACAAAATAGTTATGTTTTCTAAAGAAAAACAATATCAGGTCAAAAAAAGTTCAGCGTATTATAAATGGCGTTATTTAAATAATCCTGTAAATGAATATTACAATTATTATTTGAAAGATTTAGATGTATATCGAGCTAATATTATTTATAAGGAATATGGAGCTAGTATAGATATTGTTGAAATCAACGGATTAACGGATGTTGATAAAATTAAATTAATAAAGAAATTAATAAATATTTTTAAAGAGCAGAAAAAAGAGCAAATAAATTGCTGGCTAAATGTAAATGATCCACTTCATAGTGCTTTTGAGAGAATTGGGTTTACAAATACTATGCCTATTACATATTTTGGAGCTAGAAGCCTTGGTGAGAATATAAACATTCGTTCTTATAAATCGTGGAACATTTTTATGGGTGATTCAGATGTCTATTAAAAAAATAGTTGCTTTTACTGGAATTCGTTCAGACTATGATTTACTAAGCAAATTATATAGCGAAATAAATAAAATCGAGGGTTTTGAACTAAAATTAATTGTTAGTGGTGCACATCTTTCTGAAACGATGGCATACTCTGTGCAAGAAATAATAAAGGATGGCATTCCTATTTTAGCAAAAATTGAATCTTTATTAGACTCTAATAGTCTTGCTGGTAGGGTCAAGTCTTTATCTATTCTAATGCAAGGAGCCATCCATTCAATAGTAGATTATAATCCAGATTTAATAATTGTAGTTGGTGATAGAGAGGAAGTCCTAACTGGAGCAACGATTGGGACCTATTTAAATATACCTGTCGCGCATTTTTTTGGAGGCGATCATAGTACGGACGGTCATGTAGATAACCCTATCCGCCACGCTACTTCCAAATTAGCTAATATTCATTTTGTATCTAATGAAGTTTCAGAAAAAAGATTGCTTGCAATGGGCGAAGAAAAATCAAGAATTTTTAACATTGGTAGCCCTTCATTAGACAAATTTAAAGATACACCCATTTTAACTAAAGAAGAAGTGTTTAATAAGATAGGTATTTCAATGGATATTGAAGATTATGCATTGTTGATTTTTCATCCTGAAGCACAACATGAGCGGGACTCTGGAGAACATTTGAGTAATATATTGGATGTTTTAAAAGAAAAAAATATTTTTACATTTGTAGGATATCCAAATTCGGATAGTGGTCAAGTAGAGATTATCAATACATTAAAAAAATATTCTTCTGATACTAATTTTTTTATGTATAAAAACCTTCCAAGAGATATATTTGTAAATCTTTTTAGAAATAGTTCTTTTTTAATTGGAAATTCAAGTATGGGGATTTATGAAGCACCTATGATAAAAAAGCCAGTAATTAATGTAGGTAATCGGCAAGTCGGAAGATATTCTACTGAAAACGTTCTATTTGTTGATAGTTCTAAACAATCGATAAAAAATGCAATTCATAGACTATCAAATGTGGATTATATAGAAAAATTACAAAATGTAAAATCTATTTACGGGGACGGTCAATCCACACAAAGAGCATTAAAATTTTTACAAAATTTAAATTACAGTGATTTTATATATAAAATAACAGACCCATTGGAGGACTTAGATGAATGAGTAAAAATGTCGTGATTGTAACGCCTCACCCAGATGATGAAACGCTAGGGTGTGGGGGTACTATTTTAAAACATGTAGAGCATGGTGATAAAATTTTTTGGCTAATTATTACTACTATGGGTAGCTTTTTTAAAGAAGAAGCTAAATTGAAAAGAGCTAAGGAAATTGCAAAGGTGGCAAAGCAATATAACTTCAATGAAACCTTTGAGTTGGGATTTGAAGCGGCTATGTTAGACCAAGTCCCAGAAAGTAATTTAATTGGAGCAATTAGTAGTGTTTTTCATAAAATTCAACCAAACATAATATACGTACCCTATCCAAGTGACATTCATTCTGATCATAAATTTGTGTTTGATGCAACTATGGCTTGTACTAAATGGTTTAGATACTCATCTGTAGAAAAAGTATTAGCTTATGAAACTTTATCTGAAACGGATTTTACAATAAATCCTGATGCAAACAATTTTAGACCTAATGTTTATGTTGATATTAAAGACTATTTAGAGCGTAAGATTGAAATTATGAATATTTATGAATCAGAAATTAGTAACTTTCCATTTCCAAGAAGTGAAAAAGCTGTTTCATCACTTGCTTATGTTCGTGGTGCTGCAAGTGGCTTTGAGGCTGCAGAAGCATTTATGTTATTAAAAGAAAGGATTATATGATTGTTAGTAGGGTGCGCCAATATTTTTCTATCAAAGAATAACTGAAAGGGAGGCACAAGGTGTCCTCTTTCAGTTTTTTATTTTTGGAGTGCATTTTTTGATATTTCTAGGATTGAAGAAGGTATATACTCTTTTTGCATGGAAATAAGCCAAATAAAATCATCTTCAGCAATAATTTGAATGTCGTATCCAAGTTGGATGAGTTGCTCTGCTTTTAAATGTTTCGTGCTTTTGCCTCGTCGGTTATGACCGAGAATAACAAAAGCGGTGTCCTTAGTGACAGCCCCTTGCATTAAACCGCCACAAGCTCGTGCTTTTTTTGCAGCTTCTGCGCGTGTCATCGTAGAAAGAGCCCCTGTAAAGACGATTTGTTTATTATAAAATGGATGCATTATACGTTCGGTTAGATTAGTAAGAAAGATAATGTCCTCGTTGTCCTTATTGGTGTTCATATAGATTCTCCTAAGAGCTTAATATTAAAGGGCGAGCCACTTGTTCGTAGGCTTGCATTTAGGCAATAACTACTGCTACTGTATTTGTAAAATAGTACTTTCACGTAAATAAGTAACGTTATATTGAATGGCTAATTGTTGTAAAAAACAAAGAAGCGCTGGTATTTGACAAGTAAGAAGCAGTTGCTCGTATGTTCGTTTTTCTTCTATTGAGGCTACTTTACGAAAATACCCCCACATATGCTGACAAGCATTGCGCATGCTGCCTTCAGTTGGCGTTTGTTGTAATGCAACTTCGATTAATTGTTTAATTTGTTCATGGCTCATCATGTCGCGCATGGCCAGACGGAGTTGATTGTAATGCTTTTGGCTATGAAACATAACGCGATATTTTTCTTCACGCCATAATTTTTCTGTTAGTTGACGTTGCATCTAATCACCTTTCACATAACTGTTTCAAACTCATTCTACTTGATTTAATGAAAACATCAAAATGTTTTTATGCTGGTATAGTAAAGCATTTATTAAAAATAGGGGAATTTGGGTAAGCTGATACAAGAGCTAGCGTAATAGTATGCAAACTATATTTTATCATTCAATGACCTATCGTAATGATTGAATTACATTTAGCAAATTGGTATATTAATGTATACATATACAATCGATGATGTGACTAAGTAAATAAGAAATGTGAAACAGAAAATATAGCCTAGGCTGAGAGCTATAGCACCCCTTCTTATTGAACCCTACCACGGAGATGTCAGTTAACAACTAACCGAGTCGTTTCGTTACAAACGTTTAGAGGGCATATTATTAATTATGCCGAACTAAGGTGGTACCACGTCAACTAGCGTAAAGACGTCCTTTATTAGGATGCTTTATGCTTTTTTTATGAACTTGATTTGGATGCATGCCTTGACCGAATTAAGTTAAATGCTTCGCTGGGTAACATAGATTTTAAAAGGAGCTGTTTGAGCAGGCTCGAATAAAGTCTAGATGCTATTTTGTCGAAGTGAAATAGATTTTTTCAAAATAGGAGGAAAAAAGATGTCTCAAAAAACAAATGATTTTTCAAAATGGTATGTGGAAACGATACAAAAGGCGGATTTAATGGATTATACGCCGGTTCGTGGTTGTATTGCCTTTAAACCAGACGGCTATGAACTGTGGGAACATATTCAAGCGGAGATGGATAAGCGTTTTAAGGAAACAGGTCACCGCAATGCCTACTTCCCGATGCTTATTCCAGAATCTTTTTTCCAAAAGGAAAAGGATCATATTGAAGGATTTTCGCCAGAGCTTCCTTGGGTGACCGAAGCGGCAGGTGAACAATTAGAAGAGCGTTTAGCGCTGCGCCCAACTTCGGAAACAATGATTGGGCATTTGTATTCAAACTGGATTAAAAGTTATCGAGACCTTCCTGTTTTAATCAATCAATGGGCCAATGTATTCCGTTGGGAAAAGAAAACGCTGCCGTTTATCCGTACTTCGGAATTTTTATGGCAAGAAGGCCATACGGCGCATGTTGATGAAGAAGATGCACGGAAAGAAACAATGCAAATGTTAGCTATTTATAAAGAAGTTGTGGAAGGATTATTAGCAATTCCTGTCTATGATGGACAAAAAACACCGTCAGAACGTTTTGCTGGAGCAGTTGATACATTTTCAATTGAAGCTATGATGAAGGATGGCAAGGCCGTACAAGCAGGGACATCTCATTATTTAGGCACAAAATTTGCCGAAGCTTTTGATATCAAATATTTAAACAAAGAAAATAAACATGTCCATGTGCATACAACATCATGGGGAACATCTACTCGATTAATTGGTTCTGTTATTATGGTGCATGGTGATGAACAAGGACTTGTTTTACCACCAAGAATCGCTCCAACGCAAGTTGTGTTAATCCCAGTTGGTCCTTGGAAAAAGAACCCTGGGATTATTGAGAAATTGGATGAAATTTTTACTGCGTTAAAAGCAAAGGGCATCCGTGTGCGTCTTGATGATTCAGACCAATCACCTGGTTATAAGTTTAATGAATGGGAGCTAAAAGGTGTACCTGTGCGTATTGAATTGGGACCACGTGATTTAGAAAATCAGCAAGGCTTAATGAAAGCCCGAGATGAAGAAGAAAAAGTATCTGTTTCTTTAGAAACAATTGTAGAAAGCATAGAAACAGAACTTGAAACGATGCAAACGCGCCTATTTGAAAAAGCAAGAGCTTTCCGTTCAAACAACTCTCATACCCATATCGATTCAATGGAACAGTTAAAACAGCATTTAGCTCAATCAGAACAAAATGAAACAATCCCAGGTTGGATTTTAGCGGGTTGGTGTGGAGATGATGTGTGTGAAGAAAAGGTAAAAGAAGAAACAAAATTTACAACTCGTAATATACCATTCAACCCACCCGTTACAAAGCATACTTGCATTCATTGTGGGAAAGAAGCACAACATACAGTTTGGTTCGCCCGTGCTTACTAAATCTAACTTTGTATGGTAGAAAGCATGTTAACATGCTCAAAGTATTGACAAAGAGGCTGGGACATAACTAAAAAAATTTAAGGAACAGAGGAAAGGTGTTCGTAAATTTTTGCTATTATGGGAACTTGGCTATTTGCAAAAAAATAGAAGTGTTCACTAGTTGTTGGTAGCGAAGGCGGTGACTCCTGCTCAGAACGCACACAGCGTAAGACGCGGGCATTTCGCGCGTTAGCGAGGAGGGTTACGGCTTACTGTGCTGAGCGGAAAGCACCGCCGAAGCGGACAATAACGGCGTAGCAAAAAAGTGTTAGATTGATTGCCATCAATCTAACACTTTTTCTCTTGGTCCTAGCCTCTTCTAACTGAATTGTGCTTAGATTTAGAGTATTTCGTTATGATTTCCTCTCTTTGAAATGTATCTTCTACTAACATTTTAATGCTTGTATTTGTAGTCTCCAGAATAGCTCCTTCCAAAAACTGAAAAAATCCGGCGATATTGCTTTTCTCGTCTTGATGTATATAGCTGATTTTGAGGCTGTCCCTCATATGGAAACAATAATGCAGTCACCTATTGAAAAAAGCTCTTCTTTACACTGTGTAACATTCCTTTTAATTTATTTTTACCTGTCAATAGAGCGTATCCTTTATGAAATACAGCATTTATAGTGAGTTACTTAAATTCTTTCTTGCTATATTTGTACTAATAAAATTTATGAAACTATAGTTGCGTAATTATGTAAATTAATGCATTATATTGTTAATAGGTATTAATATTTATGAATATATTTACATTTTTAGTATTTTAGGTATAATAGTTAATGATTGGAAAAAAGGATAACTGTCATGAGTCATAGATGACAAATTTAATGATTAGCTCTAAAATAATTGTAAATAGATGGGCTTTTCCATTCCTACAAAAGAGCGAAATCACCTTTATTATTTATGCCTCTGATGCCGTTTGAAAGTGGTGATACATAACAGTCAAAATTAAGTATGTTTAATGTAATGAATTCTTAGCAATATGTGCGCTGCCTGTTGTTCATTCTAGGAAGCACAACTCCTTTGTTATTTTAAGGTGGAAGTATATTTACTTGAAATACCCGAAGTCAAACACCAAGGATATCTGCATTGTTAACTATTCATTTTGATTGTTAGAAGTAGCTCAAAGCCAAATCGCAATTAAAATAAATAATTGGTAAGGTGAATGATGGAAGAATTAAAACAATCATTAAGGCGAATTATCAGTAATTATCAACTATCGGATGAGTTTAGCCGTTGTTTAACCTCCTTGTTAGATCAACATGAAGGTGGTGATTTTAGTGATTTAAGTAAATTGCATTTTCAATTGAATGGCGGTATATTAACGAAATCTATCCAGGAAGTTTTTAATCTTTTGGAACTCTGGATTCTTTTTACAGATATTGTTGATGATATCGAAGACGGTGATGAATCAAAATGGGGAATAGAGGGGAATTTATTGCTTAATGCTTCGACAGCTTTCGTTAGTATCGTTATGTTGGAGCTACAAAAGGTAGAAATACCTTATAAAAGTGAGGTTACTCGTTTATTTTGCCATTACTTACTTCAAGCAGTTGATGGTCAGCATCATGACCTAATCAATCAGATTACATCTGAAGAAATGTATGTAGCCATTGTAAAGAAGAAATCTGGTTCGTTAATAGCACTTTCTTCATTGCTCGGAGAAGTATTAGCAACTGGAAAGTATTCCGAAAAGCTTGAAATGAGTGCGTACTATATTGCAATGGTTGCACAGTTAAATAATGATTATGGCGACTTATTAAACTTACAAAAAGATTTACAAAACAAAAAAAGAACATTGCCAATATTGTATCTATTACAATATGAAGATTCAGCATTTGATGAATTACGCTTGTATTATAGTCAGCAGGTCGATTCAACAAAGAATATGTGCATTTCGCCACAGCAAATTGAAGCTTCAGGGTTATCTATATACATGCATCTATTACAGTCTAAATATCGAAATCTAGCACTTGAATTACTAAAAGAAATTTATCCAACTCAAGATGTATCGCTATTCCAAAAATATATTTAAGAGGTGAAGGACATGTTAGAAATCGTTCAATATATTAATAAAAATCGCAATATTTTAGATCTTTTAAAAGAAAAAAGAGTTTCACTTTTAAATGTAAATGAACTAGAGCAAAATTTAATTTTAGAATCCTTTGAACATGGTGAAAAGAAAACATTAAAGGATTCATATTTAATGTATTGGCGTCCGTAAACAGATGGAACAAGGAAAAGCTAAAATCTTAATTTCGCTTTTTCTCACTTTTTTCATACAGTTGTATTGTTTATCAGTTATCGTTAATGGGCCTATTATTGGAATTACCCTGGCTCAATCACAAGATCAAAGTTGGTATATTCAACAGATTGAAGAGGAAAGTTGGGCAGCATCTCAAAATTTAGAGCCCTATACGAAAGTTTTAGAATTAGATGGGATGAAGCTGTCAGTCAATACTTCATCCCCTTTTCTAATTACACAAGCGCATAGCATAACAATATGGCATGAAGGAAAAGTGGAAAAGTTAATCGTCTCGAATAAGAATATAAATGCACAATTAATAAAGCAATTAATAATGCCGTTATTATATACCTTAATCACAACTGCTTTTTGTCTTTTTTTATTTAAACAAATACTTACTAAGAACAAACAGTATTTGATTTTTCATTTACAGTTTACGGCATTAGCGTATATAAGTGCAGGTGCTGCAGGACGAGGAGATTTCATTAGTATTGTTATTAATTCATTAGCGATCTTCCTTAGCATTGTAAATTGTATTTTCTACTGTAATTATTTTTTAAGAACAATGAGTGATGCCTTTCAAAAAAAGTTGCGTAATGTTTTTTATGTTATCGGTATAATGATTGTAGTGATAAATATAGTGCGGATTTTCATGGAAGATCTTCTGAAAGTACAAATTATATTTGAACTATCAGTCTATTTAATTTTATCCTGCTTACTAGCAATTAATATTATTGTCGCAGCTAAAAGCAATGCTAAATACTATGCCAAGCCATTATTCTGCATCTTTTTTTTAGGAATTGGACCGTTTGCATTATGTTATGGCATTCCAACAATTTTTAATGTGCATCCATTTCTACCTGCAGATGTGACGGCGTTGTTTTTATTAGTGGTCCCTATTTGTCTGATTTACTTAGAGATGGCAGGGAATTTTGTTAACTTACAATATGCGCTTGATCGCATGTTTTCACATTTACAATTGGCGATTCCATTCAGTCTCATGTTATCGTTTATTTTACTAACTCTTGAGGAAGTACGCTCGTTTTACATATATAGTCTTTATTTTTTGATTACGTTTATTTCATCCATCTTACTGTTGTCATACAAGGAAAGTATGGAAGTACGGAATGCTCGTTATTTAAGTACTTTAAAGAACTATAATTTTTCCAATTTTTATCGCTTTATTAAATCATCAGCACATTATGCTACTAACTTCGACAAGCTTATGGAGTATATTAAACAAGAGCTAAATCTAATGTTAATGTTGAATAATATTGAGATTATAGAAGATCATTTAACACAATCTCTTGGTTATATAGAAGAACATAAGTGTCGTGCTATTTGTCCAAATTTAATTTATAAACATGACACGAAATACATATTGGTACTCTATGAAACAGTAGACTCTAAGTTGTTAGCAATCACAGACACAAAATTTCGTAAAATACCGTCCGAATCTTTAAAAATGCTTGAACTTTTTTTGTATTATGTTCAAAGCATTATTGATAATTCACTTAAGTTGGATGAACTTATGGCACAACTGACGAAGTTAGACAAATTGCAAGCACCTCGATGGTACAATAGGCTATGGATTTTGTCTTCAGAGAAAGAACGTTTACGGTTATCTACAGAGATACATGATACGATTTTACAAGATTTGATTCGTATGAGTCGTAATATTGAAGAAGCTGCAACAAAAGAAAAAGATGACAAAGAGGCTTTTATGCATTTGCGTGAAGAAGTACTGGATATTGTGGATAATACAAGAGAAATTTGTGAAAATTTATATCCGCCTTTAATCGATAGACTTGGTCTCCACCGCTCGTTAGAGGAGTTAATACAGAAATGTAAAATTCGGTTTAACTTTTTGATTAAAGAGGATTTTCAAAGGATTGAAGGTTTATCATTGCAGCAATCCACTACAATCTATCGTATTATTCAAGAGTTGCTCTCCAATGCAAATAAACATTCACAAGCACAGTCCGTCTATATTTCATTAACATCCCGAGCACAAAAAGTTTTTATTGACTATTGGGATGATGGAGTTGGTATTGATATTGATGAAAATATTCAACAAGACTGTATGAAAAGTATAGGACTAATGGGGATGAAGGAGCGTATCAAGTATTATCAGGGGACATTTTTAATAAGCTCAAATCAGCCACAAGGGACAAATATTAAACTATCTATGAA
Source organism: Lysinibacillus sp. FSL K6-3209 (assembly GCF_037976175.1). Lineage (NCBI taxonomy): Bacteria > Bacillati > Bacillota > Bacilli > Caryophanales > Bacillaceae > Lysinibacillus > Lysinibacillus sp. FSL K6-3209. The sequence goes on from NZ_CP150264.1 coordinate 1,280,060, forward strand.
AATAGGTGAGGATTTTGAAAATAATGGTATTGGATGACCATATTGCTATTGGTGAAGGCACACGAGCCATATTGCAAGCTGAACTAGACTGTCAAGCAGTGGTGTTTACAGATCCTTGTATTGCATTACAGCACTTATCTGAATCATTTTATGATATTTACTTAATTGATTTTAACTTAGCAGGGATGGATGGACTGCAATTTATTCAAAAGTTACTTAAAATTCATCCTGAAGCAATCGCGATTATTTATACAGGTTATAATATCGAGAAATATTTACCCGAATTATTAAACAAGGGGATATCAGGATTTATTAGTAAAACGGAAAGTAGAAAACAATTGATTGATACAATTCAATATGCACTTGAAGGGAAAGTTATTATTTCACTTTCGCTTCTTAAAAAGCTGTGTGTACATAATGTTGGAGCTAAAGAGTCTATAAACTTGACAGAGAGAGAACGACAAATTTTAGATTTTGTCAGAGATGGCTATACTAATAAGGCTATTGCACTAGAAATTCATTTAAGCCAACGGACAATAGAGAAAGTATTAACAACCATTTTTTCTAAGCTTGGTGTTGAATCACGAGCAGAGGCAGCTGTTAAATGGAATGAATTAACTACTTTAGAAACTGATAAATATCATTTTAATTAGGTATAATAAATTATGCGTTTTTTGCTAATAATGCAATAATTTTTTGTAATATTAATACACATCTAATAACGACAAAACACTGGTAAAGTGTTTTGTCGTTTTTTTTACTTTGCTATCAACTAGTGTAAATATTTATTTTTTAATGTCAAGTGTGGTTTTCCGCATTATTTTAATCGGAAACCCGCCCTATAAAGTACGGTAAATGTATTGGTAGAATTTAAATAACGAGAGACAAGTGGGGTTACTTGGGTAGTTTAGTATATCGACATTAATAAATTTTACTACAAAACTATAATAAAAAAAGTTCAATGCTAATGGAGGTTAACATGAAAATTGGTGTAATTGGAGCCGGTGTAATGGGGAAAGGTGTAGCCCAAAGGTTTGCACAATATGGTCATAATGTTGTTTTATATGATATTTCTTCAAATGTTCTTGAAACTGCACGAGAAGAGATAAAAAAGAATTTAAAAATAGCAAGTATGTTTAATAAAACGATAGATGCTGAAAAAATTGTTGCCAATATCGACATTACATCAGGTTATGAAGGTTTTGCAGATATGGATTTTATTATTGAAAATGTAGATGAAAATATTAAAACGAAAGAAACCGTTTATAGAAATTTGGAGAAGGTTTGTAAACAAAAATGTATTTACTTGGTGAATACTTCATGCATTCCGATTACGCTTATTGGTTCATATACCGATAGAGCTGAAAAAGTGATTGGTGTACATTTTATGAATCCAGTTCCTATGAAAAATTTTGCTGAAGTTATACAGGGGTGGAAAACATCTGAAGAGACCATTCAACATGTTCGTGAGTTATTAAATAATGTAGGAATGGAAATTGAAGTAATTAAGGACAGTGCAGGATTTGTATCTAATCGATTATCTCATTTATTTATGAATGAGGCTGCAGCCCTAGTGTATGAGGGTGTTGCTACTGCAGAGCAAATTGACAATATTTTTAAAAATGCTTTTGGTCATAAAATGGGTCCACTTGAAACAGCTGATTTAATCGGTGTTGATACGGTGTTAGATTCATTAAAAGTATTATATACCCATTACGAAGATCCAAAATTTAGAGCTTGTCCCCTTTTAAAACAAATGGTATATGCAGGTTCAACTGGAAGAAAAAGCGGAAAAGGTTTTTATACTTACTAAAAGAAAGGTGATAATAATGAATACAAAAGAGAAAATTAAAGGGTTTTTATCAAAGTTTATAAAAATTACGGAGATCAATGACACAGACAATATTTTTGAAAAAGGATTAGTTAATTCTTTATTTGCAATGAATCTAGTTAATTTTATTGAAACTGAATTTGATATTTCCATCGATAATATGGAATTAGATTTGGACAATTTTAAAGATATCAATTCAATTGTTGCCTTAGTTGAAAAGAAGTTAGCAATGGAGGAAACAGTATGACTGGGGAGAAAATAAAATGTGTTGTCTGGGATTTAGATCATACATTATGGGATGGAATTCTAATAGAGGATGACAATTTAACATTAAAAGAAAATGTAGTTGAAGTAATAAAGGAACTAGATAGAAGAGGAATTTTGCAATCCATCAGCAGTAAAAACAACTATGATATGGCTAAAGAAAAACTTGAAGAATTTGGATTGTGGGATTATTTTATTTATCCTCAAATTAACTGGAACAGTAAGTCCGAAGCAGTTGCTCAAATTGCAAAAGACATCAATATTGGTATAGATACTTTGAGTTTTGTAGATGACCAAGAATTTGAACGAGAAGAAGTGTTATTTAGTTATCCAGAAATTTTATGTATCGACGCAAATGATGTTGATAAAATCCTAGATATGGAAAGAATGATGCCAAAATTTATAACAAATGATTCGAAAAATAGAAGGAAAATGTACCACAGTGACATTCAAAGAAATAGAGAAGAGCTTGCGTATAGTGGTACGAAAGAAGAATTTTTATCCACGCTTAATATGACTTTCAAAATTGACAAAGCTAAAGAAGACGATCTTCAGAGAGCTGAAGAGCTTACTGTCAGAACACACCAGTTAAATTCCACAGGTTACATTTATTCTTATGATGAATTAAAGAACTTTCTTGAAGCAGATGATTATGAAGTGTATGTTGCACAGCTTGATGATAAATATGGTACTTACGGAAAAATCGGCTTGGCGCTTGTAGAAAAGAAGGCTGATGTTTGGGATTTGAAGCTACTTCTTATGTCATGCAGAGTAATGTCCAAAGGTATTGGTAATATTTTCATGAATTTTCTTATTAATGAATCGATAAAAAATAATAAAACTTTACGAGCACAATTTATTCCAACAGATAAAAATAGAATTATGTACATTACATACAAATTTAACGGCTTTAAAGAGTTAGGTAAAGACGGTGATGTCGTAATATTTGAAGCAGATATGTCATACGAGCGAATTATACCAGACTATGTAACGTTTGTTTATGAAGGGGAGAACGTTGATGGATTTTTCAGTAAAGAAAGAGCAGAAACAATACAATCAGGAAATCATTGATTTCGCGAGAGAAAATCTTAATGATAGTGAATTTTGCGAAAAATTCTCTATGGATATGTGGAAAAAGGTTAGTGAATTTGGATTGCTAGGGATAACTGTAGACGAAAAATATGGGGGTCTTGGGGAAAGCTATGGGACTGCGGCTATGGTCTTTGAAAGTCTTGGATATGCATGTAAAAATAACGGGTTTATTTTTGTGATTAATAATCATATATGGGTATGTCAAAATTTAATCAATTTATATGGTTCGGATGAATTGAAAGAAAAGTATTTACCAGAGATGGTTGAAGGGAAAAAAATTGGGGCGATTGCTATTACAGAGCCTGAAGCGGGATCTGATGCATTTGCGATGGTTGCAAATGTAAAGGAACAAGATGATTGTTTTGTACTTAATGGTACAAAAATGTTTATTTCCAATGGACCTATCGCTGATATTTTTATTGTTTTCGCTGTTACAGAGGAAGTTCCAGATAAGAAAATCACTGCTTTTGTCGTTGAGCGCAATTTTGAAGGTGTAACGACAGGGAATGATATCGAAAAGATGGGGCTGAATGCATGTCCGACGAGTGAGCTTATTTTAGATAATGTAAAAGTACCGAAGCATAATATTTTAGGGAAATTTAACTATGGTAATAATATTCTTACAGGTGCGTTGGAATGGGAAAGATGTTTTGAATTTGCGCCACATATTGGTGTGATGCAACGAATTATGGAACAATGCATCAAACAGGCGAATGGAAGAAAACAGTTTGGAAAACCAATAGGTTCAAATCAGGCAGTTTCTCATAAAATTGCTGAAATGGAAGTAAATATTGAAATGGCAAAATTAATGTTATATAAAATTGCTTGGTTAAAAGATCAAAAAAAATCTGCTTACCTTGAAACGTCTATTTTTAAACTTTTTGTAAGTGAAAATTACATAAAGACGTGTAGGGATGCAATGCAAATTTTTGGTGCATATGGATATACAAAAGAGTATGAGATGGAACGAGAGCTAAGAGATGCCATGGCAAGCAGTATTTATTCAGGCACAAATGAAATGCAAAAAAATACAATTTATAATATGGCCAATGCAAGATACATGTGATAAGGAGCGCTCATGAAAGTTGTAGTATGTTTAAAACCAATTAAATCTGAAGAGATGTTTCCAAATGAATTACGAACAGAGGACTTTATTATAAATCCATATGACTTATATGCATTACAACAATTTATAGAATTAAAAAAATCAATTGATTGTACAATTATCTGCCTTTGTATGGGTTCTCACAGTACAAAAGGGTTGCTTCAAAAAGCCATTGCTTTAGGAGCAGATAAAGCCATTCTATTAAATGATGCGCTATTCGATGGTTCGGATACAGTCGCTACTTCATATATTTTGGTACAGGCGATCAAAAAAATTGAAGATGTTGATTTCGTAACATGTGGAAGACGAAGTAGTGATGGGGAAATTGGACAAGCAGTATATGGCATTGGAGAACGTCTTAACTATTATTGTTTAACTGATATAGCTGAAATTTTAGGGAATGAGGCTTCAGCAATTCAGCTAAAACAAGTAAAAGACAATGAAACAATTATTGGGAAATTGAAACCACCCGCAGTTATTTCTTTTTACGATTATGTAGTTACGCAGCCTTTAATCAATTTACTTGCATTAAAAAAAGCAAGAAAAAAAGAGATTCTTGTATGGAATGCCACTGATTTAGCTGTTGATGGAGATAAGTGTGGTTTTGCTAGTGTAAAAGTGAAAGAATGGCATGTTCAAAAAGAAGCAAAACAGAAAAAGCTATATATAGAAGAAACGGCACAAGAAAAAGCGGCTTTAATCTATAACCTAGTAACAGATAAGGCACACAATAGTAAACGATAACCTGCATGAAGGATGAACGTTGAATGGAAAAAGAAATTGTGATCATAGGTGATTTTCAAGAATACGATGATGAAAATATATTACAGATCATCACAAAAGCTAGTAGTCTCAGTAATCAATGCAACTGTAAGGTAACAGTATTATGTGTTGGACATAAGGATAGTGAGCAGATTGATATGTTCTTTCAATATGGGGCAGACAATGTAGTGATCTGTAGACAAAACGAGCCATTTGATATGCCGTATTTTACAAATATAATCTCAAATATGATAAAGACACGCATCCCAAAAGTCATATTGGTTCCGGAATCTATCAATGGAAAAACAACGGCAGCAATATTATCTGCCAAATTTGAAGTTGGGCTTATAGCAGGGTGTACTGATATTCAATTTGATGAAAATAACGAACTGTCTTTTTTGAGGACTGCCTTCAATAGTGTGACAATTGCCAAAAACAATTGTTCTAATGGCGAATTTATCATCGCAACTGTGAAAAAGGACATCTTTGTAAAACAAATAAAGGCTGGGCAATGTCAAGGAATGATCGAGGAAGTTACATATGATGATGGCAGGGAAAAGTTGTCCAATTCGTGGGATGTTCTAGAGCGAATAGAAAAGTTTGAAAAGAAAGAGATGACGAATTTCGATAAAGTTTTTTGTATTGGAAGAGGCGTTAAAAATCAAGATACTTTTGAAAGACTATGCCAAATTGCGCATAAACTTCATGTTGGACTAGTTGGAACTCGAGCAGTTGTTGAAACGGGATTTATTGAAAAAGAGAGAATGATTGGTCAGTCTGGGAAAATGCTAGCTTCACCTATTTATGTAGGCTTCGGTGTATCAGGCGCTAGCCAACATATGATTGGCGTTAAAAATGCTGAAATAATCGTTGCCATCAATAAAGATAAAAATGCACCCATATTCGAGTATGCGGATTACGCTATCGTAGATGATGTGGAGGCAATACTAGCTGAATTAGAAAAAATGGCTGAAGGATAGGTACAAAAGATGTACTTAGCGTTTGATAAGACATAGAAGAAAGTTTGATAGGGGAGGGAATGGAATGAAAAAAACAGATGATGTAGTAGGAGCACTAGAAAAGCTTAGTAAAACAGATAAAGGAATTACAATTGTACTTTCAAGAGAAGATAAAAAATTTATTTCATATAAAGAACTATGGAATAGAAGTTTTTATGTTTCAGAGCTATTTAAAAAACAAGGTGTTAGCAGAAATACAGAAGTTATTATTCGATGTGAAAATCTAGAGCTCTTTTTATATTCATTTTGGGCGTGTGCAATAGGAGGCTATATCGCTGTTCCGATTGATGCAAGTAAAAATAGTAATGTCGACAGTCTTTTGGCACATGTTTTGGAAAAGTCAGTTCAGCCAATCATCGTCAGTGATAGTGAACAGGATAAGGACAAAGGAAGGGTGCTATACCTTCAGGACTTCTATACTGAGATTTTGAAGTGTCCGAATAATTTGAATGTAGAGTATCAAACTTCACCAGAAGATATCCTATATATTTTATATTCTTCTGGAACAACTGGCACGCCAAAAGGGGTTATGATTAGCAAATCCAATGTGGCTGCTAACGTATATGGTTTTGCTAAACATTATGCGATAGATGAAAATGATAAGTTTTTATCGTGGACACCATTAACACATTGTTATGGTTTAGTCATATTCCACCTTGTACCTTTAATGGCGGGCGCAGATCAATGTCTACTTTCTACGAAATTGTATATGAATCAGCCGTTAATTTGGGCAGAAACAATTAATGAATATCGTGCAACTAGAATTGGTTCACTGCCATTTGCATTGAAGCATTTTAATAATGTTTATATGAATTCGGAGAAAAACTTTAATTGGGATTTGTCCTGTGTAGATAGCATGTTTTTAGGTGGAGAGTCGGTTAGTCAAGCATTATACAAAGAATTCTGTAACGAAGTAAATGCTTATGGGTTTTCTATAGATAAGGTTTATCCGCTATATGGATTGACTGAAGCGACTATTATGTTAACCGCAAATAGATTAGGAAAGCATGCTCGAACATTTGAAATTACAAACGATAAGCTTGTGATTGGTGACAAAGTGCATTGTAAGGAATTAGCGGATGGCGAAACAGCAGATAATGTATTCCTTGAAATGGGTACCCCTTTGGAAACGGTACACCTTAGTATTCGTGATGATAACTTCCAAGAGCTCCCAGAAGGGCATTTGGGACAAATTTGTGCAAGTGGTCCTTGTATAACATCAGGTTATTATCAAGATTCAGAAGCGACCGAAAAAGTATTTTTTGAAGAGAAATGGTTATGTACAGGGGATATAGGATTTATTCAAGATAACAATCTTATCATTATTGGCAGAGAAAAAGAACTTGTTGTAGCCAACGGAAAAAAAGTCTCGTGTGCACAAATTGAAGAACTAATAAATAAACATTTGCATAACCCAAAGCATCAACAGTGTGCAGTATGCAATGGAACAAAGCATGAAAATGACAATGAGAAAGTGATTGTTTTTATCAAAACACAAATGGACTTTAAAAATGACAAAGATGTAGAAGAATTTAAGGACTTTACAAACAACATTATTTCAATGGTTTTTGAAAAAATGGGACTGACTATTAGCGAGGTAGTACCCGTTGATGATATTCCTAAAACAAACAGTGGCAAAGCCTTTCGACGTGGATTAACTGAAAAATATAATGCCGGCACATATGAAACATTACTAAATAAATTGAATTATAGTAAGAAAAGTCAAATTGTTAATACCGAAAAAACGAGATACTCTCGAAATTCTATTGCGAAGAAAATGGTGACATATATTGAGAGCCGTTTCGATGTAAAAGTATTAGCACATGACATACCTTTTTCTGAGTATGGCATTGTATCTATTAATATACCGTCGTTTATTGAAAATTTAAATAAAGAATTTAACGTAAATATTCTTGTAGCAGATATTTTTAAGTATTTCACTATATCTGATTTGTCTGAACATATTTATTCACTTGTTAATTTAGAAGAGAAGCAAAGGAGTCTAGGGAACATGAACGAAGAGCATATGCAAGATAAAATAGCAATCGTTGGAATGAGTTGTCGTTTTCCAGGTGGTGCTAATAGTATTGATGAGTACTGGGATTTACTTGTAAATGGAGTAGATGGCGTATGTGATGTTCCTGAAAATAGATGGGAAATTGAAAAGTATTATGATGAAGATAAAACCGTTCCTGGAAAAATGTATTGCAAAAAGGGTGGGTTTTTAAATATCAATATTGATGAATTTGATGCAGGTTTTTTCAATATCTCTCCAAAAGAAGCAGCTGCCCTTGATCCCCAACAAAGAATGCTTTTAGAGCTGACATGGGAAGCTTTTGAAAATGCAAATATGGATATTACTAAATACAATGGATCGAACACAGGCGTATATGTGGGCATGTCTAATAATGAATACAATCTTGCTCAATTATATTCAGGAGAATTATCAAGTATTGGTGCATATGCTCTGACAGGAAGCTGTATGAGTACTGCATGTGGAAGGGTATCTTATACGTTTGGATTTGAAGGACCATGTATTACAGTTGATACCGCATGCTCGTCTACGCTTTCGGCATTGCATTTGGCTTGCACCGCGATCCATGCAGGAGAAGCGGATATGCAAATTGTAGCTGGCATTAACTTAATGGAATCTCCGACTACCAATATTGGGTTTTCAAAACTACAAGCGACATCAGTAGATGGACATAGTAAAGCATTTGATGAAGCAGCAAATGGTTATGGGCGTGGAGAAGGCGGTGGCGTCCTTATACTGAAAAAGTTATCTGACGCTATTAAAGATCAAGATGAAATTCTAGGTGTTATTAGAGGAACTGGCATTAATCAGGATGGTAAGAGTAACGGTCTAACTGCACCAAATGGGGAAGCACAAGAAAAGTTGATTGAAAAAACTTTGATGCATGCGAGTATGGATCCTCATGATGTGGATTTTGTAGAAATGCATGGAACTGGAACAAAACTTGGAGATCCAATCGAAGTTCATGCAGTTGGTGCAACGTATGGAAAGAACAGAAGTAAAAATAATCTTTTAAAGATAGGTTCTGTAAAATCTAATATTGGTCATTTGGAGGCTGCGGCAGGGGTAGCTTCCATTATTAAAGTTTTATTATCTATGAAGAATAATATGATTCCTGCAAATCTTCACTTCCATACACCTAATCCGTTTATTGACTGGGAAGGTGCAAATGTAGAAGTGATAAGCGAGCATGCATCGTGGAAAAAAGAGGATGGCTTAAGAGCTGCAGCCATTAATGGCTTTGGATTTGGTGGGTCAAATGCCCATGCGATTATTGAAGAATACAAAAATGAGGATTTCGGTAAAAACGAAACAAACCTCCAAGATGGCATAGATTATATACTTAAAATTTCAGCAAAAAGCAAGAAATCATTAAATGAACTAATTGAACAGTACTATCAATTAATAGCAAAAAGTTCAGACAATGAATTAGAAGATATTATTTATACAGCCAATTTGGGAAGAGCGGATTTAGAATACCGATTTGCTGTTTGTGGCAGTAATAGAAAAGTGATTGCTGAAAGACTAGAGAGCTATTTGAAGAATGGTTATGCAGAAGGCGTCTTTGAAAATATAGATAAGCACCAGTTGATGCAAAAAGATAGAAAAGTTGTCTTTATGTTTACTGGACAAGGCTCACAGTATCTCAATATGGGGAAACTACTTTATGATTCTAATGCTGTCTTTAAACAGGCATTTGACACTTGTGATCGATTGTTTAAACCGTATTTATTAAAATCCATTGCCGATTTAATATATGGGGATAATGCAGAAGAACAAGTTATTGAAAAAACGGTTTACGCGCAGCCATTAATCTTTGCGGTGGAATATGCTTTATACAAACTGTGGGAGAGCTATGGTGTTAAACCAGAAGTAGTGATGGGACATAGCATTGGTGAATATCCAGCAGCAGTTGTAGCAGGGATGATGACGCTGGAAGATGCTATTAAACTAGTTTCAATAAGAGGAAGACTGATGGATGCTGCACCAGGAAAAGGCAAGATGGCAACTGTTTTTGCCGATAAAGTGAAAGTACAAAAACTTCTTACTGATTTCCAAGAAACGGTATGTATTGCAGCACACAATGCAGAAGAAACTTGTGTAATTTCTGGGATGGCAGAAGATGTAGAAAAAGTGGTTGAGAAAGCAAAGATGGAAGGCATGCGTGTACAAGAATTAAAGGTATCTCATGCTTTTCACTCAATGCTAATGGAACCTATATTAGAGTACTTCCATTTAATAGCAAAAGAGTTGGAATATAAAGAAGCTAAGGTAAAATTTGTTTCATCACTCTACGCCAAAGAATTAGAAGAAGGTCAAATTCTTGATGGTGATTATTGGACTAGTCATATTAGAGAAAAAGTCGACTTCTTTGGAGCGGTGACAAGCATTGATAAAAAAGAAAATTATGTATTGCTAGAAGTAGGAAGTAATAGAGTGTTGGCAGCACTTTGTAAATTAATTTTTGAAGATGAAAGAGTCATTGCATCTACTTTAAACATGAAGAAGGACGATAAAGTACAACTGGCAAATGAAATTGCAATGCTTTATGTAACGGGTGTAGATGTGGATTGGAGCAATATTACGTTCGCTGGTAAAACGAATTGGAATAAAATAAAACTTCCTAACTATCCTTATGAAAAGAACAAATACTGGATGGATTTAAAATACGATAGAGCATCAGAGAGTATCAATGCTGAAGATTATCACAATATTCTAGGCCAAAGAATTGATCTTCCATCAATGCGTGACGCTGTAGTATTCCAAAGAAAATTTACTGCATTGGAACCTTACTTTATGAGAGAACATGTAATTTTCAAAACAGCCATTTCACCGGCAGCAGCCCATATGGCCATGATACTTTCGGCTGTGAAAGAAATTGGAAACGCTAAAAGTTGTGTGCTAAGTAAAGTAGATTTCAGGGTACCATTAGCTGCAACAGATGATGAAGAAAAACAGGTGCAAATTTGTTTAGAAAAAGAAGACGATGATTACAAATTTAATATTGTAAGTAGAGATTTTAACTCTAAATATGATAAATGGCTGATGCATGCTAAAGGGAATGTATGCATGCAAGATGAATATGAGTTTTCAGAACACACAGCAAATATGGATGATTATAAATCCCTTTCTTATGAAGAAAATATTGAAAATAGTATCTACTATTTTATGAGTAAATCTGGCTTTGAACTAGGAGAAGGTTTCCAACGGATTAAGCGTATTAGTTACGGAGAAGATGAATGTGTCTGTGTGGTAGAGCCTTTAAAAACCATTCCATACTTTAAAGATTATGTACTTTACCCAGGAACAATTGACTCCATATTCCAAACAGGTATTGCCTTAGTTTTGGAAAAATTAAAAGAACGCACAAATGTCAATGAAGATGGCAATAAAACAGTTATTCCATACTATTTAGAAAAATTGACGTTTAACTATCGAGAATCCGATCAGTTATGGTGTTATTCAAAATCAACTGTAAAAAATGATATTACGTATGCGGACGTTATTGTATATAACGAAAAAGGCGAAGTATTAATGAAAATAGATAACCTCATGGCTAAAATTACAGAAAGCGAAAGTTTATTACAAGAAATGAGTAGTGCAAACAAATTGTATTACCATACAGACTGGGTGCAAACAGATGCCATTAGAAAATTAGAGGAGTTGCCAGTCAATAAACAGTACCTTCTGATTGCAGATGAGGCAATTGCGGCAGCAAGTTTAAAAGAAAATATGGAGAAACACCATTTAAACACAATATGTGTACTACATGGAGATGAATTCCTAAAGAAAAATACCCATGATTATACGATCAATCAGGACAATAAAGAAGAGTGGTCGAAGCTTCTTGCGGATGTATGCAAAGACAGCGGGAAGAAAAACTTAAATATTATTTATTGTACTACTAAGGATAGTGTTCCGAATCTAGCGAATAATAAGGTGAATTATAGAGCGATTAAAGCATTACACTATTTGGTTCAAGTAATGAATGAAGAGGGTTACACACAAGGTAGCAAAATTAAAATCGTGACCAAAGATGTGCAAAAGCTTCGTAATGAGAAAAAACTAAATTTATCAGGATCGATGGTCTGGGGATTAGCAAAAGTAATGAGCATAGAATATCCTGGAATTTTTGGCGGCATCATTGATACGGATGAAGTAACTTTCTATGAAAATACTGATTTTATCCATGAAGTATTAGGGGATAGTGTACAGGAAGTTTGCTTAAGAGAAAACGAACGTTATGTAGGAAGATTAATTGCTCATGCGGATTATATGAAAAAAGGGTTAGAAAAGAATAAGAAAATTGTATTAAAAGAAGAGGCTTCTTATTTAATTACAGGTGGAACAGGAGCATTGGGTCTTGCTTATGCAGAAGAACTTGTAAATGCAGGTGCTAAAAACCTTATTTTAATAAGCAGACGCGAACCAAGTGAACATGCCAAAGCAGCAATTCAAAAATTGATAGACAAAGCAGTTCAAGTAAAGATTGTCCATGCGGATGTATGTGACGATGAAAGTTTGATAAAAGCGCTAGATGACATTAAAGTTACGATGCCTCCTATTAGAGGTGTCGTTCATGCAGCAGGCGTGTTAAACGATAAGATGTTGATTGACCTCAACTGGGATGATTTTGAAAAGGTTATGAATCCGAAGGTTGTTGGAACGCTTAATGTTTTCCATGCAATGGACAAGGAAACATTGGATTTCTTCATGATGCTTTCCTCTATCACGAGTGTTATTGGAAATATGGGACAAGGCAACTATGCTGCTGCAAATCATTTTATGAATTCATTTGCAACATATATGAACATGAACAAGCTTCCTGGTTATACTTTCTGCTGGGGACCATGGAATGAAAGTGGGATGGCAGCAGATAATGATGCGATATCAAGTACGATGGCAAGAATGGGTATGAAAACTTTTTCAAAAGGCCAAGGACAAAGCATTATTAATGACTTTATGGATCAACCATATGAGAATCTGCTAATTGCCGATATAGAATGGAATACTCTAGTAAAATCTTTGGAAACTGCAGCAGGCAAGACAGCATTCCTATCTAAATTAGTGTCTGAAAAGGACGTAAATGTAGATGTAGTTCATGATGAAATGGACAATTTCTTGGAAACGCTTATGAGTTTATCAGGTGAAGGTCAAAATGAGCTCCTAATTGAAAAACTGCAAAGTATTTGTGGAAAAATTATGGGCTTTGATCATAATCAAGTACTTTCCATAGATAAGGCATTCCAAGAACAAGGTGCAGATTCTTTAATGATATTCTCTATGCGAACAGCGATTAATAAATTGCTAGGTATTGATGTCAATGTCTCTGTATTTTTCAATTATCCAACCATCGTAAAACTTTCTGATTATTTATTAAGTGAAGTTCTAATTCTTGACAATGAAAATACGGGTGAGTTAGAAGAGCAGTCCGAAAACATAGAGGACTTATTATCTGAAATTGATAAGTTAACGATATAGTCAGAGGTGTTATGTATGAACAATGACATTGAAAATAAATATAAAGAGGCCTTATTAAAGGCTGCTAAAAAAATCAAAGAGCTAGATTTAGAATTGAAAAAATCAAAAGAGGAAAATGAAATTGCAATAATTGGTTATAATTGTAGATTTCCAGGCGGTGCAAATAACAGCAGTTTATTTTGGGACAAATTATCACAAGGATATGATGCTGTTACAAATATCAAACCTGAAAGATTTCCAGTTGAAGCATTTTTCAGCGAAGATAGGCAAGATAAGGGAAAAATGTATACCCGTTATGGTTCCTTTATAGATCAAGATATTAAGACATTTGATAATGTGCATTTTGAAATTTCTGCATTAGAGGCAGTATCTGTCGATCCCCAGCAAAAACTTCTATTGGAAGTGAGCTGGGAAGCAATGGAGAATGCTGGTCTTGATATCGAAGAGATGAAGGGCAGTAAAACAGGCGTATTTATAGGAATCGACGCAGTTGACTATGTAAACAGAGAAATGATGTCAGGGGATATAAAAGATATTGGTTTATATTCACTTGTTGGAGCATCCTCTCATTCCGCTGCAGGTAGAATATCTTATTTTTATGATTTTAAAGGACCAGCAGTAAGTTTAAGTACTGCATGTTCATCGTCATTAACGGCGATGAACATGGCAGTAGACAGCCTAAAAAGTGGGCAATGTGATGTAGCCATTGTTGGAGGAATAAATCTGCTACTAAATCCAGAACCATATGTGGGACTATCTCAAAACAGTGGTTTATCACCAGATGGACGTTGTAAAACTTTTGATGCATCCGCAGATGGATTTGGCCGAGGCGAAGGCTGTGGAATTATCATATTAAAAAGATTAAGCGATGCTAAAAGAGATAACAACAGTATAGAGGCATTAGTAAAAGGGATATATGTCGGACAAGATGGTAAATCCAATGGCTTCTTTGCACCAAATGGGCTGGCAGAGCAAAGAGTGATTGCAGAAACGTTGAAAAGGACAGGGCTAGATGTAGACGATATTGATTATATTGAAGCCCATGGGACAGGAACTTCTCTTGGTGACTTTATTGAAGCACAGGCAATTTGTGAGGTATTTAAAAACAGAAAAGCACCCATAAAGGTTGGTTCTGTAAAGTCAAATATTGGTCATCTAGAGGCGGCATCTGGGATGGCAAGTATGATAAAGGTATTACTTTCCTTAAAACATAAACAGCTTTTGCCAAGTATCCATTTTAAAAATCCAAACCCCAATATTGATTGGGATAAAATTCAAGTAGTTGATAAGCTCACAGAATGGGAAAGTAAAGGGAAAAAAAGACGAGCAGGTATTAGTGCGTATGGCATTAGTGGAACATTAGCTCATTTAATACTAGAAGAAGCAGAGCACGACGAAAATACGCCACAAACTGAAAAAATCAATCTACCTGAAAGTATGGTAACGATATCAACAAAGAACAAAAATGTATTAATAAAAGCAGTTTCTCAAATGAGGGATTATCTTAGCATTTCAACTGAACAACTTAGTGATATCGCCTATTCAACAAATATTACAAGAGATAAACATGAATACAGGTTCGCAATAGTTGGTAACAGTAAAGAGCAAATTATTGAAGAAATAGATCATGTGCTCAAAAATGAAGATTCACTGGCATACTACATTGGACAAGCAGAAAGTAAAAAGAAAAAAATTGCATTTTTATTTACAGGGCAAGGCTCCATCTACAAAGATGCAGCAAGAGAATTTTATGAAAATTCGCAAGCGTATAGAGAAAGCTTTGATCTTTGTGATGATCGATTTAAGAAGCTCCTAGGCATTTCTATCAAAGACACTTTGTTTGGAGCAAACGAAGAACTATTAACGAATGCGCTTTATTCGCAACCAATTATATTTTCGTTGGAATACGCTTTAACGAAAATCTGGGATTCATTAAATATAAAAGCAGATTACGTGATTGGGCATAGTGTTGGCGAGTATGCCGCAGCATGTTATGTCGGCATGCTAAGTTTTGAAGATGCTACAAACATGATTGCAATGCGAAGTAGACTTATGGTTAGTGTGACACCGAATGGCAAAATGGTGGGCGTGTTAGTAGATGAATTGACGATGAAGGAAGCAATATTGGAAAGCGGATGTAAAAATGTATCAATAGCTGCTGTTAATGCACCTAAAAATATTACAGTATCTGGTCTAAGTGAAGAAGTTGATATGGTAATTAGTCAATTACATAAAAAGGTCAGAGCTTTTGTTAACGATTTAAATATTCCATATCCTTATCATTCAACTGCAATGGAAGAATATAAGGAAATATATGGGGAAAGTTTAGCGCATGTTGTTTGCAATAAAACGCCAAAATCAATAATTTCAAGTGTAACAGGAAAGCTAGAGGACGTTGGTACATTTGAAAATAAAGGGTATTGGACAGAACATCTTGAAAAAACAGTTCATTTTATGAAAGCTATGCAGGAAGTAGATAAATTAGGCGTTTCCACATTTATTGAAATTGGTGGTAATGCAACTTTATGTGGCTTAGCAGGCCAATGTTTGCAAAATGAAGATGCCATTTTTGTTCCATCACTTAGAAAAGGAATAGGCGATTATAAGCAGCTGTTGGAATCTTTGAAATCTTTATATCTTAATGGGATGAAGATTGATTGGAATAGCTTCTATAAAAATTACAATAAAAAGAAAATTATTTTGCCTAACTATCCTTTTGAGAGAAAGCCCTTGTGGAAAGACAAAGTAACTTCGGTAGCAGATACAAGCAATGCAAATTTGGAACAATTATTAGAAAAACAAAATGAGCAACTAATGTTACAGAAACAGCTTCTTGAAAATATTTTTAAATAAACAGCAAGGAAGGAGTAAAAAAATGAAGAATCTAGTTCTAGATGAAACAAAAACTATGAGCGTAATAGAAGAATTAAAAGAAATTGTTCATATTATATCTGCCATGGAAAAAGAAGAAATAGATGAAAAGAAGAGATTAATTTCCTATGGTCTTGATTCAATCCTTCTCCTAACACTTGCAAAGCAAATTCATGCAAAGTACAAGGTAGAAATTCCGTTAGATGTATTTTTTACAACTTTAAATACGTTACAACTAATTGCAGATTACATTGCAGAAAATGGCATTGTGGAGACTGTACAAGAAGAGGAAACGTATGAAGAAGTAATGGATGTTATTGATGCGCTACCTGAAGAACTTCACAATCCTACAAATGAAGTCGCTTATCAGAATGTAGGGAAATTAGATATGAATATGATGGTGCAAGTGTTTAACAACCAATATGATGTTATGACGAAACAAAATGAGATTTTAAAAGTAATAGCTAGTACAACGAAAGTCCAAAATAAAGGCCAGAAAACAAAGGGTGCGCCAAAGGAAGCCAGTTCGGCAATAGCCCCGACAAAATCCGATGATTATTACAAGCCTTATAAAAAGCTAGACTTTAACAAAGAAGATGAAGTAGATGAACTTCAATTAAAATACATTAAAAATATTGAACAACGCATTAATATTTCTACTAAAAACTCTAAGGATAGAACTCAACAATATAGAAATATATATGCGAGTAATCGAAACTCTGCGGGCTTTAGACCTTTATATAAAGAAATGCTCTATCAAATTATTGCCGAAGAAGGTCAAGGTTCAAAGATTATAGATATTGATGGTAATACAATGATTGATCTGACGATGGGATTTGGGGTCTTAATGTTTGGACACAGCCCAGAATTTGTTAGAAAAGCATTAAGAAATGAACTTGAAAAAGGGATGCCTGTTGGTCCGATGGGTAGGCTTACTGGACGAGTAGCCCAAAACATTTCCGAGTTAGCGGGAGTAGACAGAGTATTTTTCTGTAATTCTGGAACAGAGGCAAATATGTTTGCAGTCAGAGTAGCAAGAGCTGTTACAGGTAAAAAGAAAATCGTGTGTTTTACAGGGGCTTTTCATGGAACTTACGATGGTTTTTTAGGAATGCCGAATTATTTAGATGATTCAAATCATACAACTACTTCATTAGTTCCAGGTATTACTGATAGTGCAGTGCAAGACGTTGTGATGTTGGATTTTAACTCGGAATCTTCTTTGAGCTATATCGAACAACATTGTGATACGATTGCGGCCGTTATAACGGAACCAATCCAAAGCCGCAGACCAGATATTCAACCGAAGGATTTCTTGTTGAAATTAAGACAAGTAACACAAGACCATAACGTTGCCTTAATTTTTGATGAAATTATTACAGGTTTCCGAATTGCCAGTGGTGGAGCACAAGAGTACTTTGGTGTGGAAGCTGATATTGTAACGTATGGAAAAGTTATTGGTGGCGGAATGCCAATAGGTGTTTTAGCTGGTAAGAAAAAATATTTAGATAGTATAGATGGTGGAATGTGGAACTTCGGAGACGACTCTGTTCCTCCTAATGAAGATAAAAGAACTTTTGTTGCAGGTACTTTCTGTCATCATCCTATGGCGATGGCAGCTACGAATGCAGTGCTGGAATATATTAAGGAAAATAAACACACTATTTATGAAACATTGAATCTAAAAACTACGAATTTTGTCAACGAATTAAATCAATTCTTTGAACGTGAAAACGTAGATATTCGTATCAATCAGTTTGGTTCATTATTTAGATTTACCGTAAATTTAGAAAAAGAAATATTTTATTATGGTTTGTTAGAAAAAGGTATCTATATTTGGGAAGGGCGTAATTGTTTCTTATCTACAGAGCATTCCAAAGAAGATATCGAATATGTTATAGAGGCTGTAAAGAAAACTGTATATGAGATGAAAGAAGCAAATTTTTTTAATCAATAAATAAGATTGGACAGAAAATAGATTTATATAAATAGGAGATAAAAATATGTTCTTTTTAGTGTTATGGGGATTAGGAATTGTTACTGCGGTTATTGACTTATATATGAAGGGATTTCCATCTGACCCTCAGTTGATCTGTTCGGTAATTTTACTTCATCAGTTCGTAGTAACATTTGGACTTTTAGGGATTACAGGATTATTAAGTAATATGATTTTTGCAAAACAAAATGCGAAAATGGTCGGTTGGCCAGGTGGGCCGTTCCAGATAAAATACGGATTTTCACAATTAGGTCTAGGTGTTATGGGCGTTATGTGTATTTGGTTTAGAGATGGGTTCTGGTTAGGAACGATCGTAGCTATGTATATATATGGAATTAGTGGTCTTTGGTCACACTGGAATGTTATGAAAATGAATAAAAAGGCAGACGCGGACAGCATTGCAAATATCATAATGGATATTGCATATCAGACCTTTATAACCGTATTATCTATTGTTATTGGTGGAATATGGGTAATTGGCTAAAAACATAAAAATCCATTTTAGGAGTGCTGTGTAAAATGCTGAAAAAAAAGATCGAATTATCAGAGATCCAAAAGGGCATCTATTTTGAATGCCAAACAGGAGAAAAAAATAATTATAATATCTCAGCAGCAATAAAAATAAAAAATGCAGTAGATATTGCGAAGTTTGAAAAGGCATTACAATTGTTGGTGAATGAACAAGCGGCACTGCGCAGTCATATTGAATTACTAGATGGCAGTGTGTCCATGATAATTAACGAAAAAGTAGATGCTGCTGTTCATTATTATGATGTTTCTAATGAAAATAATAAAAAGAGAATAGATGAAATAGTTAACGAAGAGGTTGGCTATGAGTTTAATTTATCAAAGGCACCGCTTTTTAGGGTGTCCTTGATTAAAGAGAATAATAATGTATTTATTCTAGTACTGAATCTTCATCATATTATTGCTGACGGAGTGTCACTTGATATTTTTATCAAAAAACTATTTACCTATTATTCCAATTCGCTAAATGGTGAAGTAATTGAATTAACAGAAGACTGCGGATTTTTAAATTTTGTTGAAACCGAAAATAAAAAACTTGCGAATGGCAGCTATGAAAAACAAAAGGAATATTGGCGAGAAAAAGTAAAAGATGCAAATGCTTTGAACTTTCCAAAGGACTTCTCGAATGCTCATCATAACGGGATAGGGAAAGAGAAGTCTTACCGAATTTCAAAGGATTTAATGAACAGTATAAAGAAAGCATCTCAAAAAGAAGAAGTGACGCCGTTTATTTTCTGTTTAGCGGCATTTAGTGCATTGATGGGAAAATGCTGCAATGAAAAGAATGTAGTAGTATCCAGTCCATTCACAAATAGACCAGGGTTTGACTTTGAAGAAACGATAGGATGCTTTATTTATACATTGCCATTAAGTGTAACAATCGACAATCATAAACCATTTAAAGATGTTATTGAGGCAATGTATGAGGAAATGATTGGGGCATATAAAAATATTGGGTATCCCAACAATTTAATTGCCCGTGAAACGGAATCTAGTATATATACAGGGATTCAGTCAATCTTCGATATTACCTTTGTATATGACAAATATAGTAAACCGACATGGGAAGGCGTAGAATGTGACACATTTGAACTGGACAATACGATGTTCCCTGGAAATATGATGGTAATCCTTGCTGAAATGCCTGATGGTGACATGATTAAGATTCAGTACAAGTCTGATATCTATGCAGAAGAAATGATCGAAATGCTAGGAAGACGTTTTATTAAACTGTTAGAAACTGTAACAGCGCATACGGATGTACTAGTGAAAGATATCGACTTATTTTTGGAAGATGAAAAAGAGCAAATTTTGAATACTTTCAATCAAAGTGCATTCTTCGACTTTAAACCAATGCATATTATAGACATTTTCCATGAGCGAGTTCACACGCATAAAGAACATACAGCACTTCTTTTTGATAATGGCAGCATGAGCTATGAAGAAGTCAATAAAAAAGCGAATCAGATAGCAAGAAAAATATTGCAACATAAGAAAAAAGAGAATGAAGTAATTGGTGTACAGTTAAAACGTTCTAAAGAAATGGTCCTTACTATATTAGGGATTTTGAAAGCGGGCTGTGCATATGTACCAATCGAAAATTATTATCCTGAAAATCGAAAAAATTATATTTTTAACGATGCCGATATCAATATTTTAATTACATCGAAAGACTTGCAATATGATTTTTGTCAGGATAAACAAATTATTTTTGTTGATGATAATGAAACATACAGCGGGGATGATAGCAATCTTAATATTGTATTAAATCCTTTTGACTTGGCCTACATTGAGTATACTTCAGGTTCGACTGGGGAGCCAAAAGGGGTAATGATTGAAAACCATAGTGTAGTCAATACCATTATGGATTTGGAGAGACGTTTTCCTGTCCAAGAAGGGGATGTTTATCTATATAAAACACCTTTTTCATTCGATATTTCGGGAACGGAACTGTATGGCTGGTTTATGGGAAAAGGTGCACTGTGTATTTTAGAACATGATGGTGAGAAAAATCCAGAACTTATCTTAGAATGTATAGATCGCTATCATGTAACCCATATCAACTTTGTACCAAACATGCTCAAGGTGTTTTTAGAACTGTTGAATGTAAAAAATAATAAAGAAAAGTTACACTCCTTACGATGGATTTTTGTTGGAGGAGAGGCATTAACTGCTGATATAATTGATAAATTTTTTGACATGAAACTAGCTGTAAATCTTGAAAATGTTTATGGTCCGACAGAATGTACAATGTGGGCTTCACATCATTCTATTCAAAAATGTGAGCGTGTTTCAAATGTACCAATTGGACATCCATTAAATGAAATTCGATGGTATGTTATTGACGAAAATAATCAACTTCAGGTGGTAGGTGTACCTGGTGAGTTATGTTTAAGTGGAGTAGGATTGGCACGAGGTTATCTCAATAAAGAAGAACTTACAAATGAAAAATTTTGTGAAAATCCATTCTACGATGAAAGAAAAGATCCCGTTTGGTTTAAGAAGATGTATAAAACAGGTGATTTGGCGAGATGGCTTCCTGACGGCAATATCGAATTTATGGGGAGAATGGATCACCAAGTTAAAATTAGCGGATTGCGGATTGAACTGGGGGAAATTGAAAATGCAATGGTTCAGTTTGCTGGCATTTTAGAAGCTGTAGTAGTTACGAAGCAATCTTCCAGCCATTTACCTGTACTGTGCGCTTATTATGTTGCTCCACAACAAGTGCCTGTAGCTGATTTAAGAGCATTTTTAAGTCATTATGTACCTGACTATATGATCCCAGCATTCTTTGTTCATATGGAGAAACTGCCGATTAATAGTAGTGGGAAAATAGACCGAAAAATACTTATTGCAGATACTACCTATAATCATCACACTACTAAAATTAATCAGGTACCAGAATCTGAATTAGAGACAATTATTGCTCAAACTTGGAAAGAGGTATTAGAAATTGATCATGTAGGAATAGAAGATAATTTCTTTGAAATCGGTGGGCATTCCATGGCTGCGATTCTAGTACATAGCAAATTAAAGCAAGTACTTGATATGGAATTTTCTATTACTGTTTTATATCAATTCCCAACGATACGTCTATTATCTGAGCACATGATGAAAAACGAAAAGGTAGAAATTCAGGACAGAAAGAATTTTTTCAAGAGAAAGAAAAAATCAGTCTATTCTGATATTGCCATCATTGGAATGGCAATTGACGTTCCAGGTGCCGATAATATTAAAGATTTTTGGCATAACTTGAAACATGAAAAAGAGAGTATCCATTTTTATAATGATGACGAACTTCGTAACCTTGGCATTAGTGAAGACATGATTCATAACAGTAATTATGTAAAGGCTAAAGGTCGTGTAGAAGACATTGAATATTTTGATTCAGAATTTTTCGAATATACACCGAGCGAAGTAAATCTTATGTCGCCGCAGTTAAGGCTTTTGTACAAAGGAACATGGGAGGCATTGGAGGATGCGGGATATTATCCAGAATCGACAGAAGATAAGATGGGTATCTTCATCGGTGGTTCAGATGATTTCCAATGGTATAACGAAGCGTTGGGCAATAATGACAATTACAGCGATATGTATCAAGCATTTACTATGAGTACGAATCATTTCCTCGCAACAAGGTTAGCTTACAAATTTAATATTAAAGGGCCTGTGTTCTCATCCCTTACTGGATGCTCAACGACCCTCGTGACAACACATCTAGCATGTCAATCACTGATGTTAGGAGAATGTGATATAGCCATTGCTGGTGGTGTTACTGTTGAACTTCCAAATGATGGTGGTTATATGTATCAAGATGGGATGATGTTTTCATCTGATGGACACTGTCGTCCATTTGATGCGGAAGCTAGCGGTACAATATTTTCAAATGGAATGGGGATTGTTGTATTAAAGAGACTAGATGAGGCACTTGAAGCGGGAGATCATATTTATGCAGTTATTAAAGGCTCTGCAATCAATAATGATGGCAGTCAAAAGGCAGGTTTTACTGCGCCAAGTGTAGAGGGACAGGCAGAGGTAATAAGAGAAGCTTATAAACGAGCAGAAATCGACCCCGAAACGGTAGGCTATATTGAAGCACATGGAACAGGTACTATATTAGGCGATCCAATTGAGGTTGAATCGTTAACAAAAGCATTTGCCACAGATAAAAAAAGATACAGTCTCTTAGGTTCTGTAAAAGGCAATATCGGTCATACCGATACGGCAGCAGGTGTAACAGGATTAATAAAAGTGGCATTAAGCTTAAAGAATCGATTTATACCTGGGACAGTAAATTATAAAAATCCTAATCCAAAGATTAATTTCGATGAGACACCATTTATTGTACAAAGTAATGGCATGGAATGGCAAAATGACAACAACCGTCCTCTTAGAGCTGGCATTAATTCATTTGGTGTTGGTGGAACGAATGCACATATGGTATTGGAGGAAGCACCGCCTGTAAAAAACAGCGGTGAGGAAGAAAAGACCAACCTGTTCCTGTTTTCAGCAAAAACAAAAAATGCATTAATTGAAAATATAAAATCAACGCTAAAGTATGTTGCGTCAGATCAAAGTATAAACCGTTCCGATGCTGCTTGGACATTGATGGCGGGCAGAAAGCATTTCAAATATAGAAAAGCCGTTGTAGTGAATGAGCATCTTGGAAGAGATATAAATGTCGATGAGTTTATAGAAGAAATTCTTGACAGTGATTTTAAAAAAGCTAACGAAGGTAAGCATGTTTACTTTATGTTTTCAGGACAGGGTAGCCAATATCAAGGAATCGGAAGAGAATTATATTACGCAACAGACAGCTTTATAGGTAAACGTTACCGCCAGTATGTTGATGAAATATTCGGCTATCTAAATGAAGAAGAACAACATGAATTCTTTGATATTATCTATGGAAATGCCGATTCCTCTCTCGTTAATCAGACAAAATATAGTCAATTTGCATTATTTGTTACGGAATTTTCACTTGCCAAAATATTGATGGATGTTGGAATAATGCCAAAGGCGTTTATCGGACACAGTATTGGTGAAGTGACAGCCGCAGCAGTTGCAGGCGTATGGAGTCTTGCTGATGCCGTAAAAATTGTCAGAGCCCGTGGAGATATTATGCAGAAGCAGAAGTCGGGTGTCATGCTTGCTGTAATGAAAGGTGTAGACGAAGTGAAAGAAATGCTAACTGAGGGCGTATCGTTAGCATTAAATAATACTTCGGATCGTTGTGTCGTAGGTGGAACGAAAGAAAAAATAGAGGCATTTGAAAAAATAATGTCAGAAAAAGGTATTGATGCGACAATACTTAAAACCTCACATGCATTCCATACCTATATGATGCAGGATGCCGCAATGGAGTTCGGCGAATATCTCAAAGCATTTCAATTTAACAATCCATCCATTCCGATTGTTTCAAATGTCACTGGTGAATGGGTAAAGGAAAATGAAATGTGCACGCCAACATATTGGGCAGAACATATTATAAACCCAGTACAATTTGATAAAAACCTAGCATTAATCTTACAAGATGAGCATGCAGCATTTATCGAGATAGGTGGAGGAAGATCTTTATGTACCTTTGCATTACAGCATAAAGAGAGAAAAGAAGGGCAAATCTTCCTGAATATTTTACGACACGCAATAGAAAAAGAACATGATTTGGACTATGTTTATGCAAAACTTGGACTTGCATGGAGTGCTGGAGTAAAACTAAATTGGCAGAAATTTATGGGCAGTAACGTCCGCAATAGAGTGTCGCTACCAGTCTATCATTTCGAGAAAAAACGATACCCTATTACGATTACAATAGCTCAAGAAGGAAATACAGTGAGAAGTAATCCGGAAATGCAAAAAGTACTCGAAGCTTCAGAGCAAATTACGGCAACGATTGAAAGCAAGGATTCTTTAGAGGAATGCATTATTGAATCTTATAAATCCGTACTGGGATTTGAACATATCACAGAAAATCAGGATTTCTTTGAATTAGGCGGAGACTCATTAAAAGCGGTAAGCCTTTCGAATGTGATAGAGGGTAAAACAGGTATAAAAATAGCTGTTACTGAAATATTTAAGCATACGACACCAAAGAAAATGAATGCCTATATCGCTAGTTTGACTGGACATTCTGTAAATAAAAATAAAATAGTCCCATTAAAAAAAGCTGCTTATTATAATACTTCTTCCGCGCAAAAACGTATGTATAGTTTGCATTTGCTGGATAAAACAAGTACCGCATACAATCTTCCTTCAGCCACTATTATAGAAGGAAAACTAAGTGAGGAAAAGGTACGACAAGTTGCTGAAAAGCTATTGATGCGACATGAAATATTAAGAACGTCCTTTGATATCAAAGATAATAAAGTTGTCCAACTGATTGAGGATTATGTAGATATGGAATTAACTTTTACTGAACAATTGATTGACAATGATGATCAAGTAAAAGATTTAATTGAGGATTTCATAAGACCTTTTGATTTATCGAAAGCGCCTTTATGTAGACTAAAATTAGTGACAGTTTCAGATGAGAAATCCATCCTATTATTCGATGTACACCATATTATTGCAGACGGGACATCTGTTGAAATATTGACAAAAGATTTTAATGATTTATATGTGTCTTCGTTGCCACCATTAACTGTGCATTATAAAGATTTTGCAGAATGGCAAAATCAGTATCTAGCATCTGAAAAAATAAAAGAATCTAAAAAATATTGGACTGAAATGTTTAAAGATGGGATTCCTGTATTGGAGCTTCCGATTGATAAGGAAAGACCTGCAATCAAAACTTTCGCAGGAAAAAGAATTCATTTTTCTATTGAAAGTGAAATGGCGCAGAGATTGGAAAAGTTTGCACAAAAAAACAGTGCCACAATGTATATGACGTTACTAAGTGCTTGGTATGTATTGCTTCAAAGATATTCTGGACAGGAAGACATCGTGATTGGTTCACCGGTAGCAGGACGTACAACGGATGAAGTCAAGGATATCATGGGTATGTTTGTTAATATGCTTGCGATAAGAAACAAGCCAATGGCAAAGAAAAAGTTTATCGATTTCTTCCACGAAGTGAAAGAAAATACCATTCAAGCATTAAAAAATCAAGAGTATCAATTCGATGATTTGATTGAGCAATTGGATATTACACGAACACTTAATCGCAATGCACTGTTCGATGTTTGTTTTGATTTCCAAAACATGGAGACTCACGATTTGAATATTGATGGCATAAAAATTAGTCCGTTCCAATTTGATACGCAAACTTCAGCTTATGATTTAGTTCTAACGTGTCAACAACAGAGTAAAAATAAAGACATTGACTGCTTTATTGACTTTTCAACTGATTTATTTAACGAGGATACGATGGAGAGAATGCAAAGTAATTACAAGACAATTCTTGAAAGTATCTTAAAGGATAGCGAAACGCTAATTGGCAAAATGAATGTAGTTTCTTCTATAGATAAAGACAACATCTTAAGACAATTGGAAGAGACAAAGCTTGATCTAGCAGATCAAGTAACACTTCACAAAATGTTTGAAAGAAATGTCGATAAACATCCAGATAAAACAGCATTGATTACTTCAGATGGTACAGTCTGGACATACCGAGAGTTGAATAAAAAGGCCAATATAATTGCCCACAAGTTACTATCCTTACATGTCGAACACGAAGATTTAGTCGGTATTATGACAACAAGGAATGAAAATATGTTAGCTGGTATGCTTGGCATTTTAAAAGCAGGAGCTGCCTATGTTCCGATTGATCATAATTATCCAAAAGAGCGAATTGACCATATGATTCAATTAAGTAAACCAAAGGCATTGCTAGTAGATCGAGATAACGTGGGAACAGTTGATTATAACGGGATCAATATAGACTGTAGAGCATTAGAAGCACACGAACAAAATATTAAAAATCCTGAAGTGACCTGCAACGTAAATTCACTAGCCTATACGATATTCACTTCTGGATCAACAGGAAAACCAAAAGGCGTTATGGTCAATCATGCATCTGTCGTGAATTTTATCTACGATATTGTCAATAGAAGGCTATTTAGAAATGAAGAAGATAGAGTCATTTGCTTAACGACATTATCTTTTGACATTTTTGCATTTGAATCCATTGTACCAATGTGCACAGGTCATTCTATATACATGGCAGATGAAATTGAACAGCTAGATTCAACTTTAGCTGCACAAAAAATTATAAAATATGGCGTTACACATATTTTAAGTACGGTATCAAGAATTAAAGCATTTGTCGATAATCCTGCGTTTGCACCGGCATTATCACAATTGAAATGTATTTTAAGTGGTGGAGAGAACTTCCCAATTCAATTACTTAAAGATATTAGATCAAAATCTCTAGCAAGTATCTATAACATGTATGGGCCATCTGAGACAACTATATGGTCAACTACAAAAGACCTTACACATTCAGATTATATAAGTATCGGCAAGCCAATTGCCAACACACAAATTTTTATTCTAAATGAAGAACAACAGTTACAACCATATGGAGTTTATGGAGAAATATGTATTGCCGGAGAAGGGCTTGCAAGGGGCTATTACAACGATAAGCTAGAAACAGATAAAAAGTTCACTTTAGTAGAAGATTTACCTGGTATTAAAGTTTACAAAACGGGTGATAGAGGGAGAATGCATGCTAATGGTGAAATCGAAATTTCTGGTAGATTAGATAATCAGATTAAAATCAGAGGGTATCGAATTGAGCTAGGTGAAATTGAAAAAGCTGCTTTAGAACATCAAAATGTCAATATGGTTGTAGTAAAAGCGGATGAAGATGCAGATTATAACAAAAATTTGACATTATATTATTGCCTAAAGGATGATGCTCCTAGTGCAGCAAGAACAGATTCACTATGGCTAAAAAAATGGTTACAGTCAAAATTGCCAAATTATATGTTACCAACTGAATATATTCAATTAGATAAGATGCCTGTCCTTCCGAATGGAAAGATAAACAAAAATGCATTAGCAACTTTAGATGAAAAGAAAGTAACTGAAGTTAATATGCCACCAAAATCAGTACTTGAAAGTGAAATACTGAATATTTGGAAAGAGATTTTACAAAAAGACCATATTGGTATCTATGATAACTTCTTTGATGTAGGAGGGAATTCCTTCACATTAATGATGGTCAATAACAAGCTTAATAGTGAGTTAGGGCTAACGATTCCAGTCATGAAGCTTTTTGAATATCCGACCATCGATGGTTTAGTTCAAGTATTATCACAGGAAAGTGGTAAGAATGGTAGCCAAAACGAGACGAATGCCGAGGAACTATCATTTGATCAAGATTATTTTGATGATGACGGTTTTGATGAAGCCTTCGAGGATTCAACTGAAGCGTTGAATGCCGAGGAAATTCGTAATGACGATGTAGCTGTAATCGGTATGGCATGTCGATTCCCAGACGCAGAAAACATTCATTCATTCTGGCAGAATATTGTCAATGGCAAAGAGAGTATTCATTTCTTTAATGATGATGATCTTTTACAGAGTGGCATTCCTAAAGAAGTATTTGAGAAAGAGAACTATGTAAGGGCAAAAGGCTTCTTAAAGGATGTTGAATATTTCGACGCGAAACTATTTGATTATTCGGATAAGGAAGCTAGCATGATGGACCCTCAAATACGTTTATTGCATCAATGTACGTATGAACTATTGGAAAATGCGGGATACAATTCATTCGACTATGACGGAAAAATTGCTATGTACGCTGGAAGTGGTTCCAATCTGTTATGGATGTCGAAGTTTGGGAACAACCAGAATGACCTCATCAATGCATTCGAAGCAATCACATACAATGAAAAGGATTTTCTGACAACTAGAATTGCATACAAGTTGAATTTAAAAGGTCCTAATATGAACATTCAGACGGCATGTTCTACGTCACTTGTTGCGATCCATCAAGCAGCACAGATTGTCATAAATGGAGAGGCAGATATGGCAATCGCTGGTGGAGTAAGTATTTCCTATCCTAGAAAAGAAGGCTATCTATGGCATGAAGGCATGATTTTTTCAAAAGATGGGCATTGTCGACCTTTCTCTAATGACTCTTCAGGTACGGTTTCTGGGAACGGATGCGGCGTCGTATTGTTAAAACCTTTGAAAAAAGCTTTAAAAGACAATGATCATATATATGCAGTAATTAAAGGCTCTGCCGTTAACAATGATGGCATTGACAAGATTGGCTATACTGCACCAAGTATTAAGGGCCAAACAGATGTCATTAAATCTGCATTAGGAAACGCTGGTATTAAACCAGAGGAGATTAGTTTTGTAGAAGCACATGGTACGGGAACCTCTTTAGGAGATCCAATTGAAATAGAAGCTTTAAAACAGGCATGGGGAACGAATAAAAAAAATTACTGTGCCATTGGAGCGGTAAAAGCAAACATCGGTCATCTAGATGCAGCAGCAGGAGTGGCAGGATTTATAAAAACAGTTTTAGTGCTTGATAAAAAAGTAGTACCACCATTGATTAATTTTAATCAGCCTAATGAAAAACTAGATCTTAACAACAGTCCATTTTATTTCAATACTGAGGCGAAGAAGCTAGATACAACTCATGGGAAACTAAAAGCAGCAGTTAGCTCTTTTGGCATCGGTGGAACGAATGCACATATTGTTTTAGAAGAAGCGCCAAAGTAAGGAGGTATGGAACAACATGCAAAGAGACAATATTTCATACATTTTACCTTTCTCTGCAAAGAGTTGGGAGGCTTTAAATAATACCTCTGCGCAAGTGATGAGTTATTTAAAGGAACTCCATCATATTGATTTAGCAGATGCCTCCTGGACCCTTCAAAAAGGGAGAAGAGCATTAGAACATAGAAAAGTGTTTGTTACGAGCAGAAAGGACATGGAAAGTAGTACTTTCCATGTCTGCAGTAACAATGGGAAAAGGAAACAAAATCTAGTATTGATATTACCTAGTGTACAAGATGTTAATATTTTATGGAGAAAAAGCGGGACGATAGAAGGTCTCTATCCCCTATTAAAAGGTTATGAACGTACAGTAGAGCAACTATTAAAAATGTTACCACACCAAACTGCGGAAAAAGTAAGAAGCATTGAAAATGACGATAATGAAGTTAAGTGTTATAGAGCATTGCTAGGTGGATATGCATGTGTCCAGATGCTAAGGGAGCTTGGCGTTCAACCATCCGCATTAGTTGGGGAAGGGATTGCTGAACTTGTCGCTATGGTTTGCGCAGGTGCAGTGACGTTGAGAGATGCGATTAGCATAATTCAAACATATGGACAACTTGCTACGTATGAAGCCATTTATGAAAAATATGCTATAAGAAACAAACAAATTCCGTTAATAAAAAAGCCTGGTATAAAAGCTAAACAACATATTGAAGATGCGCTTGTCATAAAACTTGGCAGTAGTGATTTAGAAAATTCGATTACAAAACGATGTATGACAAATGTTGAAGATGAAAATGTCTTGAATCTGATAGAAAATCCGAGTGATAGCTATATCAATAATGTTTACCGCCTTATCGGGGACCTATGGTGTAGAGGGATAAAAATTGATTGGGATACGCTTAGTGCTACTACTTCTTCTTTAAAAAGAATTGCATTACCAACTTATGTCTTTGATAAAAAAGAATATGATAGTGACGTAGTAAATGGCATAAATCCTTTAACAAGTAATAAATCAATACATTCTGCTATAGAAAAAGATGAAATAGAGCAACTCGATCCTGCTGTTGTATTAAGGAAGCTTTGGGAAGAAGTAATTGGTATAACGGATATTCAGAAAACAACTGATTTCTTTGAAATGGGTGGAGATTCACTGAATGCAATTATGCTTTCTTCTAAAATCAAGGAAACATTAAAAATTGAATTTCCAGTGTCTGACGTATTTATTCATTCAACATTTGGCAAAATGGAAAAATATATTGATGCTCATTTAGATCAAAAATCAGTAGATGTAATTGAAAAGCTTGGCGTTCAGAAATATTATGAAGCATCCTCTGCGCAAAAGAGAATGTACATAATGAACGAATTGGTTGAGGATGCAATCCCGTATAATTTTGCAGCTGTCTATCATGTCAAAGGAAAATTACAGCATACTAAAATCCAACAATGCTTTTCTAAAGTGGTCGAAAGACATGAGGCATTCAAAACTCGGTTCGACATGGTCGATGGTGAAATAGTTCAAATTATTGAAGACAATGTCGATTTCAAAGTGAAGTTTCAAACGGTTGAAAAAGAGCGGTTAGAAGAAGCGATAACAGCAAATTTAAAGCCATTTAACCTTGAAAATGCACCATTATTGCGCGTAACTTTTATTAGCTTAAATGAGGAAGAGCATGTAATGGTTCTGGATATGCATCATATTATTTCAGACCAGAGTTCTTTAGATATCCTGCTAAAAGAAATCGGGCTCATTTATCAGGGTGAGGAGCTTCCAAATTTAGAGATTCAATATAAAGATTTTGCTAAATGGCAAAACGATTTTTATAACAGTGGAAAAGTGCAAAAGCAACTGGAATATTGGAAAAATGAATTTAAAGAAGGTGTTCCAGTACTAGATTTGTATACCGATTATGACAGACCAGAGTTTATAAGCTATGATGGCGGTCAAATTCACTATTCTTTTGAACATAATCTAAATCAAGGAATTCTTGCTTTCACTAAGAAGCATGGAATCACACCATATATGTTTATTATGGCAGCCCTTAATATAATGCTTTGGAAATATACAAACCAAAGAGATATTGTCATTGGTACCGTTATCTCAGGCAGAAACCACGCAAAATTAGAATCGATTGTCGGTATGTTTGTTAATACTTTGGCTATTAAAAGTGAGCTTGATGAAGATACACCACTAGAAGAATTTCTTCAGTATACAAAAAATAAGCTAGTCAAATCTTATGATAATCAAGATTGTCAGTTTGAATTGCTAGTGGAGGAACTTGGTATACCAAAGAGTGTATCTAGAAATCCGTTATTTGATATTTTGTTTAATTACATAAATATTGGTACGGATGAGGTCAATATTGAAGGACTTTCCTTAACACCATATGAAAATAACGAAATTAATGTGAAATTTGATATTAGTTTTACATTGGAAGAAAAGAATCAGCAATTTTATATGGATATTGACTATTCAAAAGCTTTGTATAAAGAAGATACGATTCGTGTCATGGGCGAGCGACTCATTTATATCATTTCGCAAATGCTAAAGGATGTAAACGTAAAGCTTAAAGATATTGATATGATGACTGTGGAAGAGCGGAACTGGCTTATTGAAACAGTAAATCAAACGACTACGGATTATCCAGCACATAAAACAGTGTTATCTATTTTTGAAGACTATGCTAGAGATACGCCAAATGCTATTGCTATTGAATGGTTGGAAGATAAAATTTCTTACAAACAGTTAAATAATATGGCCAATCAGTTAGCTGAAAAACTTAAAGACCGAAATGTTGGATACCAAGATAAGGTGGCCATACTTTTAGACCGCGGTTATATGCAAATTGTTAGTATGTTGGGCATTATGAAACTTGGTGCTGTCTATGTGCCGATTGATCCTAAATTTCCTCAAGAAAGAATTGATTATATTCTAGAGGATTGCCAAAGCAAAGTAATTATTACAGATTATTCTTTGGAAGAGAAAATAAGTGTAGAAATTGAAAAATTCTTAATTGATAAAGATGAAAATACACTCAATAGAGAACACGATATCGGCATAGAATCTAGCCATACATCGCAATATTTCAATAGCGATGATTTGATTTATGTTATCTATACGTCCGGTTCTACAGGTAAACCGAAAGGAACATTAATTAAGCATAAAAATGTCGTTCGTGTCGTGAAGAATACGAACTATATTGATATTAATGAAAATGACCGCATTATGCAGATATCTAATTATGTATTTGATTGTTCTGTATTTGATATTTATGGCGCTTTACTAAATGGTGCTAATCTTGTCATTATTCCAAGAGAGACCTCCCTTGATATTCCTTTGCTAGCGGAATTTATAGAGCAGAAGGAAATTAGTGTTTTTTGTATTTCAACCGCTTTATTCCATATGTTAGTTGACGGGAAGGTCGAATTTTTAAAGAATGTACGTAAAATCATTGTAGCGGGAGAGCAGATTTCGCTTACACATGCGCAACAAACAGTAAATCAAATTGGCAAAGGGAAGCTGATTAATGCCTATGGTCCAAGCGAATCGGCAGTATTTGCAACATACTACCCGATAGATGATATAGAGGATGTTTCAATTATTCCTATTGGTATTCCATTGTCTAATACAACAGTTTATGTTGTGGACGAAAAGAAACAGTTGGTACCGATGAACGTTGCAGGTGAATTATGTTTAGGTGGAGATGGGGTAGGAGTAGGGTATCTAAATAGAGAAGACCTTACAAATGAAAAATTTATTACCCTTGAGGCAGTAGGCGGTAAAAGAGTGTACTGTACCGGCGATAAAGTGATGTGGAACAGCAGAGGCCAACTTGTATTTTTAGGTCGCAAAGATTTTCAGATAAAACTAAGAGGATTCAGAGTCGAGCTTGGAGAAGTTGAGAGACATATTAAAAATATTGATGGAATAAAAAATGTCATTGTTACTGCTGATAGGGATCATCTAGACACATTATCTATGACAGCTTACTATACGGTGAATGAAAATCATCATATAGAAAAATATGATGGCGATTATGTGCGCAATCATTTAAAAAATAGATTACCTGAATATATGATACCGTCTAAATTTGTGGTCTTAAAAGAATTCCCTCTCAACTTTAGCGGAAAAGTTGATCGAAAAGCGCTTGTAAACGCTGAACAATATTCTAAAAAAGTTATAGTGCAGGATGAGCCAAGAACACCTTTAGAAAAAACGATTCTGAAAACAATGCAGATGATACTGGATGTCAAGGAATTTGGATTGAAAGATAACTTCTTCCATTTCGGTGGTCAATCAATTAAAGCCATTGCATTAGTGAAGGCATTGTCAAACAAAGGTGTGGACCTCAAGATAAATGAAATTTTCCAGTACCAGACAGCAGAAAAAATTGCTGCATCGATAGAACCGCTTGCGGAAGTATCGCCGCCTAGGATTGATAAAATAAGTACAAGCAAAAATATAGCATTAAATGCGAAACAAATTACTAGTCTTGTAAAGAATGTGACTGCTCGTATTGAAGGTCTCTCCGACATTATCGCAGCATCTGATACGGTAATGGCATTTTCTCTATCTCCAATTCAGAAAGGTCATATGTCAAAAGGGTCGAACTATAGTGGATTTATAAACCATTTCGATGGAATAATTTCGAAAAATAGAATAAAGAATACTATTGCAGACGTAATAAGTAACAATCAGTTGCTTCACTGCTCATTAGTAGAAACCGATGGCGAAAAGAAATGGTGTGAACATGAAGTACTCAAATTAGAAACCATTATGAGTAATTATCTTACATATGTAGATATATCTATGTATACCGAGAGTGTAAAAACAACTATCATCAATAAGCTTAGTGAAGAAATACTTTTAAGAACCTACTCAAATAATGAACTACTATGGCGAATGTGTGTACTAAAAGAAAGTGATACGAGACATCTTATTATCTGGGGTGCTGATCATTTAATTTTCGATGGCATGAGTGCCGAGATTATCAAATCCCAGATTGAACAAGGATTAAAAGGTACAACGAACATCGAAACAGCTATTCCAAGTTTTAAAGAGTATGTTGATGTGCTAAACCAAGGGCCAATAGGGATTAGTGAGGAGGAGCTAATTGAAAAATTTCATTTGGTGAAGTGGAGTGAAAATAATCGTAAGGTAATGGCACAACCAAAAGGTAACGCAACCTTACAAAATAATATAGAAATTATCATTCCTTTATCAGATATAGAGCATTTAGATATTTGGTGGTATGCGTTTGATTTTGTATCTGATATTTTAAGAGATTACACAAATACAGAAGTCATTCCCTTTGTAATGCTGGAGTATGCGAGAAGTTATCAGGGGAAGGATTTTTATAATAGCGTAGGCGAGTTTTTAGATATTGTACCGATTATTAGTGAAAAAGGAAATAAAACATCAGTTGAAACGGCCATTCAGCTTTGTAAAGAGCATTCCATCAATTATCTCGCATTACTGGGGGAAGAACGATTTAGTAAGGCATATCCAAAATTAAATCAACTCCTTAGAAAATACTATTTCAATGATAAACAGTACTGTAATTTCATCCTCTATAATTTCCAAGGATTTGTTAAAGCGGATGAGAAACAAGCATTTAGTCATAACAATACTGAAAACAGCCTTGCCCGTATGTCTGTAACATTAAATTACGATAGTGACCACCTGTACATTGAATTTGAAGATGTTATTGGAATTGATGAGAAAAAATTTAGAACTATTGTAGAAAAAAGAAGCGAACAAGGGAGGGTATCACAATGAAAAATAAATATTTAACGATTTATTTAATTATTACATTTGGCTTATGTTGGGGGCTTGCATCGGCATCTATGATTTTTAATGATTTTTTTACAAAACTTTTTGGTGAAACGTCCTTTACGAACCCGATTGTTATGATCGCTTTGTATTCGCCATCCATTGCAGGTTTATTTGTTTATTGGTTAATGGGCGGCTTTGAGGCGATCAAAAATCTATTTTCTAAGTTTATTCCTAGAAAAAAAGATTTGATATGGTTTCCAATCATTATCGGTTTGTTTCTTCTTTATGTAGGTAGTATTCATTATGGTTCCATTGCTGTTGGTTTTGAAGTACCAGAGATGACATTAACTTTTAAGCAAATGGTCATAGAAGTAGTTAAAAATCTGTTTGAAGAAGCAGGAATTCTTGGTGGAGTACTTGGCTGGATCGGGTTTTTAATGCCGTATCTTCAGAAAAAATATAACAGTAATATAAAAGCGGGTGTGATAACAGGTCTTATATTCGGCATCTATGTATTACCTGGATATGTAATTACATCATTTGAATTGGCAGCTATCTTCCCATTGTACGTTATTCAATTAATGTTATTCCTTATTTTTATTAGTTATATGTTTAATGCGACAAACGGAAATCTACTCTTTTACGTTTTATTATTCTGGCTTATTTCATCAGGTGCGAGACTGGAGTTATATTACTTTAATGCACAAGTTCAATTATTACAGATTGCATTTTTCGCAATTTCTGTTGTTATTATGCATTTCCTTACGAAGAAGAGAAATATTGAACAAAAGCTTCAAGTATTACCCGAATATGTTGGGATTGGAGCATAATATTTAGTTGAAATAGGAGAAATATCATGATGGAGCTAAAAACATTTTTCAAATCCAAAGAAGGTAGTAAGGGGCAGTTAATTTGTTTTCCTTATCTAGGAGGCTATGTCAACTCATTCAATGAAATTGTGCGTGCAATGCCAGAGGATGTTGAAATATGGGTGGCGAATCCTCCTGGACATTTTGGTTCTCAACTTGAATTAATTAGTGATATTCATGAGCTAATTTCGTTATATTATCAGGAGATATCAAAGATTATTCGCCCAGGAAGCGTATTTTTGGGGCATAGCATGGGTGGCGTAGTTTCATATTTTTTGTTGGAAAGAATGTTTCAAAACCAGGAAAAAGTTCTTCCAAAAACATTAATATTATCTGCTTCTGTTGCACCATCCAGTTTTGCAAATAAACAGTATAGCAAGTTTAGTAATGAGGACTTGATAAAGCAAATACAGGTTTATGGTGGTATGCCAGAGGCTGTATTACAAGACAAAGAGTTAATGAATATTATGCTCCCCATATTTCGCGCTGATTATGGCATTTTAGAATCTTCAGCAAAAGCGCCATACAAAAAAATTGATATCGAAACACATTTGTTATGGGGAGAAAATGATAAATCAGAGAATATTCGTTCAGCGATTATGTGGAATGATTACCTTGTTCAAGATTTAAATGTAACTTCTATTGAAAATGCAGAGCATATGTTTATTCATAATTTCGAAAAGGAAGTTGTCGAGTACATTAATCAGTTTCTTAACTTAGAAGTGTTAGAACTTAAGGGCAAGTAGTTACTGTTCTTCCCAGGTCTAAGGAATTTTAGATCTGGGAATTGAATAGTGCACCTTGTATAAACAGAGTGTCGCAGACGGAAAGAGGAATGCTTTACGGAAATAAAAAGAGGGATACTTGCATAACAATAAAACTTGAAAATGACAAACTGAAATCGAAGTTGTTTTTACATATGAAAAAGTATTAGATTATGGAAAAAAATTAAAAAATTTCAAATATATATGTGTTATTTAACGGATAAAATTGTAAAATAATATTGGAGTGAATTTTTAAAAGAAGGAGGACTCGAATTATGAATGACGTAAAGACAGATGCAGGGTTTAAAAAATTCTTGGTCATCTGGATGGGGGAGCTGATATCTAATATCGGTACTGGTATGACTGCCTTTGGTCTTGGCGTATACGTTTGGCAACTTACGAAATCCGCATTGGATGTTGCTATGGTTGAGATGGCAGCGCTACTACCCATGATTTTATTCAGTCCGGCTGCAGGAGTTCTTGCAGATCGATTTGACAGAAGACTCCTTATGATTATTGGTGATTGTGTCTCAGGGTTGGGACTCGTTTTGTTATTAGTGCTAATGAATACAGGAAATATTCAAGTGTGGCAAATCTGTCTTTGTGTAGGATTTAGTTCAGCCTTCGCATCATTATTAGATCCAGCGTATAAAGCAACACTAACGGATTTACTATCAGAGGATGAATATGCAAAGGCAAGTGGTATGGTGGGGATTGCTTCCTCTTCTAAATTTTTGATTTCACCAATTATTGGTGGTCTAATTTTAGCATTTTACAGTATGGAATTAATTATTATCATTGATATTTTGACACTTGTTATAACAGTTTCCACAATTCTTTTTGTAAGAAAATCTCTTTCGGTAAAGCCTTTGGAGAAAAAAGATTTAGACTTTTTCAAAGATTTAAAAGAAGGCTGGCAAATTATTGTAGAATCAAAAGGGGTTATGCTTCTTATAGTACTGGTCTCTGTTTTAATGTTCTATATGGGGATTATTCAAGTACTATCAAAACCGATGATTTTATCATTTGCGAGTGAGAAAACAACCGGAATACTTCAGACAGTTGTAGCATGCGGTATGATGGTATCCAGTATTTTAATCGGTACGGGAATCATCAAAAGAAATTTTGTAAAGGTAATGGTCGTTAGTTTTATTGTATCTGGTATAACGATGGCAGGATTCGGCGCCACAACAAGTATCCCAGTTATTATTATTTCCGGATTTTTATTCTTTGCTTCATTGCCATTTGCAACGACATGTATTGATGTTTTAATACGAAAATCGATAGACAATGAGAAGCAAGGTAGAGCATGGGGACTTATTTCTTTAATATCACAAATAGGTTTCGTCGTTGCTTACGTTATTGCAGGTGTTCTGGCCGATTACGTATTTAACCCAGCATTAGTTGAAGGTGGCGTTCTAGCAAATACTGTTGGAAAAATTATAGGTACTGGTGAAACTAGGGGAATTGGTTTTTTAATCATTCTTTCTGGAGTAGGGCTAATAATTACGGCATTATTTGTTTCAAAATCTAAAGGTATTCGAGAAATGGAAAAACAAAAAGATACTGAGCTAATACCAACTGGGCAGTCAGTTCAATAAGAAGAATTTAATAAATAGGTACGTCGTGTAGTTAGATGAAGGAGGAATAGCTTTGTTTCTGAAAATGGTAAAGAATGATTGCTACAGAAAGAAAATTGTTACTGCAACAATATTTGTATTTATAACGATGGCAGTAATTTTAGGAGCTAGTGCAACAAATATCATTGCAAATTTAACGCAGTCAATGTCAGAACTGCAAGAAAGAGCACACCCGGCTGATATCACGCAGATGCATGCAGGAGATTATAATCAGCGGGATATTGATAATTTTACAGAAGAACAACGTGAACATATTGCAATGCAGGAAACGATGGTTCTTCTCACTTTAGATGGAAACAATATACATTTTGGAAACAACAATACAATGGCAGGTACTGTACAGGACATATCATTTGTTGTTCAAAATAAAAATTTTGACTATATATTGGATCTAAACAACAACAAGTTGGACGTAAAAGAAGGTACTGTAGCAGTTCCTATTTACTTTATGCAACAATATGACTTAAAAGTTGGCGAAACGATTACGGTGAAAAGAGGCGATTATGAAAAGGAATTTACCATTTCAGATTATGCCCGAGACTATGAGATGAATTCTTCGCTTACTTCGTCCAAACGTTTTGTTATCAATCAATCTGATTATAATGAAATGTTGGTAAATCAAGTAGGCGAACGCGAATATTTAATTCAATTCAAACTACATGAAACTGGCGATGCTCAAGCTGTTCAGACAGCATATATTGATGCAGGTCTTCCAGCAAATGGACCTACAGTTGGTGGGAAAATATTCTTAATATTTAATGCAATGTCAGATACGATTGTAGCAATGGTTATTATACTGATTAGTATTTTGCTTATTATTATTGCTGCGCTTTGTATTCGACTTACATTCTTAGCAACGATTGATGAGGATTTAAGAGAGATCGGTGTAATGAAAGCGATCGGAATCTCTAAGAAAGATATTAAAAAGGTATATCTTAATAAGTATAGAGCTATATCTGTAGTTGCGGGTATTGTGGGATATTTACTGTCCTTTGTAGTTGTTAATCTGTTTACGGGGAATATGAGACTTTACATATCTTCTGATTTATCAGGTAACTTGAAATATGTACTTTCCCTTATAGCTCCATTATTTGTTTATTTCATCATTACGCTGTATTTCAAGAAAGTGCTAAAAAGAATTGATAAGATTTCTGCTGTAGAAGCACTTCGTTCAGATATTATGCAACGTGGTAAGAATAAAAAATATAGCTTCTCCCTGCTAAAAAATAAATTTTTCAGTACCAATATTTATATGGGTATTAGAGATGTATTTAAGCGTTTCAAATTATATAGATTACTTATCGTTATATTTGTTATCTGTACATTTATTATCATCCTTCCAATAAGTGTATATAACACAATGAATTCACCGGAATTCTCTACTTATATGGGTGTAGGGAAATCTGATATGAGGATTGACCTTCGAAAAACAGATACGATTTCAGAAGATTATAAAAAATTGCAAGAAGAGTTAGCAAATGATCCAGATATTGAAAAATACGCTGCTTATATTACAGGCTCGTTTCAGGTTAAAAATGCAGAAGGTGCATGGGATTATATAAATATTGAAACCGGTGATTTTTCAGTATTTCCACTAAGTTATTTGGAGGGAAATGCGCCGAAAGAGGATGGAGAAATTGCTCTATCTTATGCGAATGCCTCTAAAGATGGCTTAGATAAAAAAGTCGGAGATACGGTAATTGTAAAGGTTGCTGGAGCAGAAAAGAAGATGACCGTAAGTGGTATCTATCAAGATATTACAAATGGCGGGAAAACGGCAAAGGCAACAACAAGTCTTGAACTAAACGAAAATGCGATTCTTTGGTATATAGTGAACATGGATGTGGCTAAAGATGTCAATATTCCGGAAAAAATGGAATATTATCAAAGTCAATATGCCTCTGCACAGGTCAATGATATTAAAGAATATACGCAACAAACACTTGGCAATATTATTGGTCAAATGAGCACGGTTGTTATCGGTGGAATTGCCATTTCATTAATCATTATTGTTTTAATTACAGCCCTATTCCTGAGAATGTTATTATCAAAAGATATGTCTCAAATCGCTATTATGCGAAGTATGGGTCTAACAGCCAATAATATTAAACAACAATATATGGCAGGAACACTACTAGTACTAATAGTAGGAATCTTCTTAGGTGTACTAGTTTCAAATTACTTAGGAGAGTATCTTGTAAGTAT
This sequence comes from Lysinibacillus sp. FSL K6-3209, assembly GCF_037976175.1. Classification (NCBI taxonomy): domain Bacteria; kingdom Bacillati; phylum Bacillota; class Bacilli; order Caryophanales; family Bacillaceae; genus Lysinibacillus; species Lysinibacillus sp. FSL K6-3209. Next base: position 1,320,981 of record NZ_CP150264.1, read on the forward strand.
GGGGATGTCTTCTATGGGCGCTGCGAAAATAGAGTTAGTAAACGTTGCATGGCAGACTTGGCTACTATGTCCTTTAGCATTAATAGTAGTAGTTGGTATTACGATATCTGTGTGCTGTAAAGTAACTGTAAAAGATGATTTATCTGTTATTTTAAAGGGTTAAGAAGTAGAAAGACGATGCAATGGAGGAATAGATATGAATAACATTTTAGAGGCGACAAGAATTAACAAAATAGTAGAATTAGGAAAAAACAATGAACTGCATATTTTAAAAGATGTAAATCTAGAAATTAAAGAGGGCGAATTTGTTGCCGTAATGGGTCCATCGGGAAGTGGAAAATCAACACTTTTATATAATGTAAGTGGTATGGATCGAATTTCCTCTGGCGATGTACTTTTTAAAGGGAATGAAATCGGCAAACTAAAAGAAGAAAATCTAGCAAAGATCCGATTAAATAATATGGGTTTTATATTCCAAAATATAAATCTTTTAAAAAACCTCTCGTTAATTGATAATGTTATGTTCCCTGCGCTTGTATCCAAAGATGCAGATAAAAATAAAGTATATAAAAGAGCAAAAAAATTATTAGAAATGACTGGGATTGCAGCGCTTGAAAATAATAATATTAATCAAGCTTCAGGGGGCCAGTTACAAAGGGTCGCGATATGTAGGGCATTAATTAATGATCCAGATATTATATTTGGGGATGAACCGACAGGCGCATTAGATTCTAAATCAGCGACAGAGATTATGTCACTTTTAACAGAAATCAATAAAGAAGGAACAACAGTTATGCTGGTAACACATGATGCAAAAGTTGCGGCAAAAACTGAAAGAGTTCTATTTATGGTAGATGGAAAAATTGTCGCTTCTAAGAAAATGAATAAATTTGATGCGAAGGTTGACAATATTAAGGAAAGAGAAGAAAGCATTATGAAATGGATAGTGGAAAGTACAGATACTTATAGCAACAAGGATGAAGAGAAGATGGCCAAGTAATTAACGCTTTTGTATTTCTTGTTGCAAAATTATACTATAAAGTGAAATCCAAAGACCAGCTGATTAAAATTTATATGGGGCACAATGATGATATATAAATATGCAATAAAAATAACAGAAAAAGCGTATCAAGATATTTTCCAACAATTTGAGCTAAGGATTTCTGCTGAAAGAAAAGAGAAAGTAAGCAAATTCCACTTTGATGAAGATAAAAAGCGCTCTATATTGGCAGAAGTTCTTTTACGTCATTCTTTGAAGAGAGACTTTGGCATGACAAATGACCATATTCATTTCATTATCAATGAATATGGTAAGCCTAGCCTTCAAAATTTCGACCATATTCATTTTAATTTGGCGCATTCAGGTGACTGGGTTGTATGTGCAGTGAGTGATACGCCTATTGGAATAGATATAGAACAAGTAGCAATGATAGAAATGGACATTGCAAAAGCGTATTTTACAAGCAGTGAGTATCAAGATATTTTAAGTCAACCAAAAGACAAACAAATACAGTATTTTTATAAACTTTGGACATTGAAAGAAAGTTATGTAAAAGCTGAGGGAAAAGGATTGACTATTCCCCTTGATTCTTTTTCGTTTTGCATTCAACCCGAAACAATACAACTGTTTGAAAGCAACCAATTGTCACAGAAGTATAGCTTTCAATTATTTGATTTAGATGATTTTCATATCGTTGCCTTGTGTTCCAAGCAGTTATCGGAAGCACCGATTTCCATTGTTACTTTAAATCATATTGATATATGGTAATGTTTAGCGGGCTGTCCTAGTCATTTAGAGGACAGCCTGCTTTTTTTACAGGATTTTGGAAACCGTTATATAGCCGCTTAGAAGTATTTCGTAAAATTACTTCGACCACCGTCATTTTCCCAACGCTCAATATCTCTTCCATCTTCGTCCCACACATCGGGTCTTTCCCTACAAGACATTTGACATCCCCTTTATCAAATAGTTCCTTTCTATAGTATGTGAAGTTGTAACTTTTAGTTCATAGAAAAGGTTGTAAGCGCTGATAAGTCGGTGTAAATCACCGATTAATCCATGTAAATCTTCGATACGTTAGCGCCTATTGTTGATAGAAAGTGAAATGACAATTTGGGAGGAAGCATTCATTTATTCCTCGTTAAAGCTATATTTTTGCATATGTGTCAAGTGACGTGGTGCATATACTGTGGTGAGGAGGGGGGGAGGTGAGCAATTATGAGAATTAACTGGAAGATTCGATTCATGCATAAGCCGTTTTTATTAGCTTTATTTTCCATGCTGTTACTACTCGCTCAACAAGTGGGTGCCTTGTTTGGTTATGATTTAACAAGTGCAATGAGTGAGCAACTAACGTCCATTTTGAATACAGTGTTATCGATTCTTGTTTTAATGGGGGTTGTTGTCGATCCGACTACGAGTGGTACTAGTGATAGTGAACGTGCCTTAATGTATCGAAAACCTCGATAAAATTTAATGATATTTATGTAAAGTGTAATTTTACAATAAAAGTGAATATGATATAATGTAAGAAAATTCTAATTGCTAAGGGGGATGATGAATTGTCGCTAGAAATGGAGCAGCGAATTGCTAGGCTAGAAAAAGAGATGGTAGTGTTACGCCGAGAAATGGATGAGTTAAAGCACCAACAGTCACAAGAAAAAACAACGATACAAAACATGAACAAATCCATCACTGTCCAATCAGCCTTACCAACCTTAAAAACAAAGCCAACGCCACCAACTCCGCCAATCCCAACACCGAAAACAAATGTACAACAAGGGCGTTCAATCGAGGAGCAAATTATGTGGGCGCTTCCGAAAGTATTTATGGTTATTTTAGTGTTGGGCGTGTTATGGGGGTTAAAACTAGTTAGTGATTATGGCTACTTATCAAATGAGGTGAAAATCATCCTCGCTTATTTATTATCCATCGCATTAGCAACCATAGCCTATGTAGTAGAACGTAGAAAGCTAGGGTCACCAGCTGTAACCATTTCCTTATATGGAGGGGCATTTATCGTAGGTATATTAACTACTGCTGCTGGTGCTATGCTATATGATGTATTAGGTTTAACATTAGCATTGTTTATTGCCATCCTATTCATTGGCTATGGCATAGCCATCAGCTATCTAAAGAAAAATGAGGTGCTTACTTTATTTGTCGCCTTTACCTCATTGTTATTACCGTATTTACTAGAATACATGGATTTTAGCACATACATTATATTATTCTTTGTCATTGTCCTGTTTACAATGTTGCAATTTGTTATTCTGCAACATAAACAAAAGATTGCGCTGTATGTCGCTACTTTTTTCTCAATTTTGGCAATTGGTATTGTCGCCTTTATGAATAATGATAACCAAGGAATGTTTGCATTAGGTTTGTTTATGACACTTGCTATTTTCTACACGAGTTGGTGTCGCTTGTATAATGCTGAATCGAAATGGAAGCACATTTATGTTGGATTGCAATTTAGTTTAGGGGTCTTTAGCTTACTAATGATGAACTTGATAAGTAGTCCACTTGACTATAAAGAGCTCCTACTGTTTGGATTATGTATGTTATTTATAGTTATAGCGGGTTATGGCTATAAGCAAAAATGGCAGGAGGCATTTGATAGTGCCGTAACACTCGCATTTATTACACTTTGTAATACGCTATTGATTATGAATCTACCAGAAAAAGTGGATGATTTACTTCTTCCATTCATACTATTTGCAGGCGTTATGATGAGCTTACGACTTCGAGTAAGTGTGATGAAAGTTGTCAGTTCAATAGGGTTTTTCGTGGCACTGATTGTTAGCTTTGTTATACACGAGCCAACCCCATTTTTTAGTATAGAACATCTCGCCTTATTGATGCCAGGGGTATATCTCTTCATTATTTATATGTATGCATTACGTCGTAAAGAAACATTAAATGCCTTTGAGAAATGGATGAAAGATTTATATGTGCTTGATTTATTAGCAGTTATTACAGCTAGTTACTTTATCGCTTATATAGGTAAGTTGGATAGTGTTTATATTGTAAGTCCTAGTAATACCCCGCATCTAATGAGTATCAGCATTGTATTGTTGTTTGTAGGGTCACTGTTGCTACCAGTAGCATTTAAAGGGCGGGCATTAACGCCAGTGCTGACTGTATTATTCTTGTTATTTACATTTATGTTAAGCATTATTCCTTCTAATATACAAGGGATTGAATGGCTCAATATTATGACACGGTTAACCTTCATTGCTACGATTAAGGCCATCATCCTTGATTTGCTCATGAAGGGACGTATTTATCGAATCTATCAAGACTATATGCCGAAATTTTTAGATGCCATTGTTAGTGTAGGTGTAGTAAGTGCGATGCTAGCAGTATGTGGTCTTGTGTCACAACTTGCTTATAACGACTTACTAGATTGGAAGCTTAGCATTGCACTAACAACAATTACGTTATTCCTAACGGCAAGCCTATCATTATGGCTCGGCGTGGTACGTCACTTACGAATACTGCGACTTTCCGGCTTTGTCATATTAGCCATCGCCTTTATAAAACTAATTTTCTTTGACTTATCCGCACTCGATTTATTAATACGTGCAATACTTTTCATCTCAATCGGTGGCATCGGCATGCTACTGTCTGGCCGATTGTTGAGGAAATAAAAATAAAGACTGTTTACTAGTGTGACTAGTAAATGGTCTTTTATTTTACCGTGAAAATTTTTGTCCATAAAAAAGTGCCCCAAAGACGTGCCATTTCTATATGAAGGTAACAGGAACATGGATAGAAGCTGTAGAATTTTATCATTACAGTTCACTTGTATTGAATTCAAACACGAGTCAGAAACACCAGAAAAATGTAGAGTTTACTATTTCCGCGACCGTCGGGGTCACAACCTTTTGATAATGGACAATAAGCGCTATGTTAGTTTAGGAGGTAATAAAAATGGAAATGGCTTATACAATACTTGTATTCGTATTTGGGCTTGTATTTGGTTCTTTTTTTAATGTGGTAGGCTTACGTGTGCCGATGAAGGAGTCGCTAATCCAACCACCATCACACTGTACGACTTGTCAGAGGCAATTGACGCCTAAAGATTTAATACCGGTATTGTCCTATATAGTTTTAAGAGGCAAATGTCGTAGCTGTGGGCAAAAAATTTCATGGATTTATCCGCTAATAGAGCTGTTAACAGGGATATTATTTACCTTTTCGTATTGGCAATTTGGATTTAGTGAAGAATTTATCGTAGCTTTATTATTAATTTCATTATTGGCGATTGTTGTTGTATCGGATATTGCCTATATGCTTATGCCGGATAAAGTACTCTTGTGCTTTTTGCCATTATTAGTGATTGGGCGTATGCTAGCACCTTTAACGCCGTGGTGGGATAGTATTGTAGGTGCTGTCTTTGGCTTTGGCATATTATATAGTATCGCAGTTGTGTCGCGTGGCGGGATAGGTGGCGGCGACATAAAATTATTCTTTTTACTTGGCCTTGTATTAGGGACAATCAACACACTATTGACATTATTTATAGCAGCCTTCATTGGAATGGTTGTCGGTATAATTGTGCTTCAAGTGCGGCAGCAAGGTAGAAAAACGCCGATTCCATTTGGCCCTTCCATCGCACTAGCGGCGGTTATAGTGTATTTCTATGGAAATGTCATAGTACAGTGGTATGTAGGATTATGGTAAGGAAGGAGAGAGATAGATAGATGAAACCAATTATAGGTATAACGGCGTTTGCGGAAGACGATTTATCATCGAGATTAAATGTAGCCTATAGCAATAGCATTATTGAAGCTGGTGGCATCCCACTTATTATTCCGCTGGGGGTAGAGGAAGATGCGGCACAAATTCTATCGTTAACGGATGGTTTACTTTTATCGGGTGGGCACGATGTTCATCCATTTGAATTTGGTGCTGAACCTTTGCCAAAGCTAGGACAGATACACCCAGAAAGAGATAAGGTGGAGCTGGCTTTACTTAACGCAGCCTTTACAAGGAAAATGCCGATATTCGGTATTTGTCGTGGTATTCAAATGCTCAATGTTGCATTGGGTGGAACGTTATACCAAGATGTTGATAGTGAATATCATAGTAGTAAGCTGCTAAAACATGCACAACAAGCGGCTCGTGGTGTTGCCACACATTATGTTCACATAACACCCCATACATTGTTAAAAACAATTATTGAAGAAGAAAAAATTGCTGTTAATTCCTTTCATCATCAAGCAGTAAATGTCTTAGCGGAGAAGCTAGTCGTTGCAGCAAAATCGAGTGACGGTCTAGTCGAAGCAGTGGTCCATGAAGATTTTCCGTTTTGTCTGGCAGTTCAGTGGCACCCAGAAGAACAGGCAATTGTAGGAGATATTGCTGCGCAAAAACTTTTTTCAGCTTTCGTTAAAGCGAGCATGTTATATAAAAGAGAAGCATAGTGAATGCTTCTCTTTTGTCGTGGAATTAGTATAAGAATGCATTAATGTACACGGCGATATAAGCCGACAACTTGTCCTAAAATCGAAACTTGGTCTACAATAATCGGTTCCATTGTAGCGTTTTCTGGTTGTAAGCGGAAATGATTTTTTTCTTTAAAGAAGCGTTTGACAGTTGCTTCATCTTCTTCGGTCATGGCTACGACGATATCACCGTTATCGGCTGTAGCTTTTTGCTTGACGATGACTAAGTCCCCGTCAAAAATTCCTGCCTCAATCATCGATTCACCCATGATTTCTAACATAAATAACTGATCTTCGCTTGTCCCGTAAATATCCGGTAAAGGGAAATATTCGTCGATATTTTCAATCGCTGTAATTGGTGATCCAGCAGTAACCTTCCCTACAAGTGGTACATGGATAACACTTTGCTTTTGAATTGAATCCTCAGGCTCTAAAATTTCAATTGCACGCGGTTTAGTAGGATCTCGTCGAATAAAGCCTTTTTGCTCTAAACGAGCTAAATGTCCATGAACTGTTGAGCTTGATGCAAGTCCAACTGCTTCACCAATCTCACGTACAGATGGTGGATAGCCCTTTGCGCGTACTTCTTCTTTGATAAACGCCAGTATGTCTTCTTGTCTTTTCGAAACTTTTTTCATGATTGCTCACCTCTTTTTTTCATATCATTCTTCTTACTAGATAGTATAGCAGAATGCGAACACTTATGCAAACATAGGTTCGAAAAGTGTTTGACAAAAACGTTTGTTCGCTTTATTATAAGAACATACATTCCGAACAAACATTCTAAAAAAGGGGATATGATGCATGAATTGGTTTAAAAAAAATACACATATTTCAATTTTATTGGGCGTAATTTTATTATTTGCAAGTTATCTTTTTATAACTGATCCTGGAGATATTACGTACACTGAAATTCATATAGAGCATGGCGATAGCTTATGGTCGTTAGCCGAACAATACCGTGGTAAAATGGGTACGGATGACTGGATTAAACTAGTGAAAGCCGAGAACGAATTACATAGCGTTAATATTGTTGCAGGGAAATCGCTCGTTATACCAGTAGTGGGTGACAATACGAAGCCCACCAATTCTATTGAAATTGCGAGAAGTGGAAAATGATGAATAAAAAACGAACGGCTGTACTTTACTGCCGGGTTAGCACGGAAAAAGAGACCCAAAGTTCTTCATTAGAACGACAACAAGAAGAATTGCTGCGTTATGCAAAGGAACAAAACTATGAAGTGATACAGGTTTTTCAGGACAAACATAGTGGGTATGATGTGGAACGCGAAGGTTTACTTGAGATGCTCGATTTTATTAAAGAAAACGAAATTCAAGCATTATTTGTACAAGATGAAACACGTTTAGGGCGTGGGAATGCCCGAATGGCTGTACTCCATTTATTGCAAAAAACAGAAACAGATGTTTTTTCGATGCGTGATGGGGGGCCTGTCCAATTAAATGAGATGGACACGATGTTGCTTGAAATATTAGCGATTGTAGAGGAGTATCAGCGTAAAATTCATAATGCGAAAATTCGCCGCGGTATGCGTCGAGCAGTAGAAAATGGCTATCGGCCAGAAAATAACTTGTCCAATCGTGGCAATCCAAATGGTCAGGAGCGCAAGGAAGTACCGATAGAAGAAATTGTGAAGTTGCGAAACCGAGGCTTTACTTTTGAAGAAATTGCAATGACAATGAGAGGTCTCGGCTTCGAAGTTAGTAAAGCAACCGTACATAGGCGCTATCAAGAACACAAGAAAGATTAGCAGGCAAATAATTTGCACTGCTAGTCTTTTTTTATTCTAGTCTTGAAGGGTAGTAGAGAGCTCAACTTTGCCATTCTTCCTGCAAAATAGCGTAATAGTACTCATCCCACCAATCGTCACCATAAGGTATACATTTTTTGAAAAATCCTTCACGACGCATACCGATTTTTTCCATAACACGATAGGATGCAATATTTTCGGGCTGACATGTGGCGATGATGCGATGAAGCTTCATTTTCGTGAAGCCATAATTTAATAGGGCTTGTGCTGCCTCTGATGCATAGCCTTTACGATAATATGCAGGATTTAACACCCAGCCAATTTCATATGTATGCTCGCCAAAGTAAGGATGGAATACGAGATGACCGATAACTTGTGACTGCTCACGTAAAACAATGGCAAAATGCTTTGCTTCGTCACGATTATCGGAAATAAATTTTTGCACTTGTTCTGCAGTTAAAACGCCTTCTGGCATATAGTGCATCACTGTTTGATCGGACATATAGTTAACAACAGCCCGCCAATCTTGTATTTCAAATTTTCGGATATGTAATCGCTGTGTTGTAATGTTCACATTATTTCCCCCCAATAAGTATTCATTATTAATAGTTATACACGACTAACATTTGGAAGTCATGTAAATTATGGCTAAGGTGTGTGATTAAGGGTTGGTATAACTGCATTTTAAGGGAAAGCATGCTATACTTTGCATACTGAAGTCATCAAGGTATTGAAAGGTGTGTAACGATGTTATCCAAAGAAAAAATTAATCGCATTAATGAACTAGCAGCAAAAGCCAAAGCGGGCAGTTTAACAGAGGAAGAAGCGAAAGAGCGTACGTCCCTTCGCAAAGAATATTTAGATACATTTAGAGCAACAATGCGCAATACAATTGAAAATGTTAAAGTTGTCGATCAAGAAGGTAATGACGTAACTCCTGAGAAGGTAAAACAAGCGAAAAAAAATAAATTTCTAAATTAATATGACACATTTCATACAGGATGTAAGCAAATACATTTCGCGTGGACATGTCACTATGGATTTCTAGCAAAATCCTTGCCATCATTGAAGAAGGTTTCTTTTTTTATTTGTTAAACCTTCCTCCAAAATAAGCAGTAATTTTGTTATTATTTCTATCATTGCTATGTCTAAGTTACAGAATGATGATAAAGTATGTCATAAATCTCAAATAGTATAACAAAAGCATTGTTTTCTAGGACAATGTTGACTAAACTGTAGTAGAACAATATATAGGACGAGAAAGGATGTCACAACATAATGACTCAACATGCGGACCAACTAGCGATTAATGCTATCCGAACATTGTCAATTGATGCAATTGAAAAAGCAAATTCAGGTCACCCAGGCTTACCAATGGGGGCAGCGCCAATGGCTTACACGCTATGGACTAAACAACTTCGCCATAATCCGGCAAATCCAAAATGGTATAACCGCGATCGTTTCGTACTTTCAGCAGGTCATGGCTCTATGCTTTTATATAGCCTACTTCACCTTGGCGGATACGGCCTACCAATGGAAGAGATTCAAAACTTCCGTCAATGGGATTCATTAACTCCAGGACATCCAGAATACGGTCATACGGTTGGGGTAGAGGCAACAACAGGTCCTCTTGGACAAGGGATTGCGATGACAGTTGGTATGGCAATGGCAGAGCGTCATTTAGCAGCGACTTATAATAAACCAGGACATGAAATTGTCGATCACTATACTTTTGCGCTTTGTGGTGATGGCGACTTAATGGAAGGTGTTGCAGCTGAAGCGATTTCATTAGCTGGACATTTAAAACTTGAAAAATTAATCGTGTTATACGATTCAAATGATATTTCATTAGATGGTGATTTAGAAAAATCATTCTCTGAAAACGTACAAAAACGTTTTGAGTCATATGGCTGGAACTATTTAAAAGTGGCTGACGGTACAGATGTAGAAGCTGTTAACCAAGCTATTGAAGAAGCAAAAAAATCTTCTGGTAAGCCAACACTGATTGAAGTGAAAACAGTCATCGGTTTCGGTTCACCAAACAAATCAGGAAAATCAGATTCTCACGGTGCGCCACTAGGTACGGATGAAGTTGTCTTAACAAAAGCGGCTTACGAATGGACACATGAGCCATTCCAAATCCCATCTGAAGTATATGATACGTTTAATGCAGCAGCTGAAGTGCAAGGTGCACAGCCAGAAGCAGCTTGGAATGAGCAGTTCGTAGCATACAAAGCGGAGTTCCCTGAATTAGCAGCGCAATTTGAAAATGCAATGAATGGGAAACTACCTGAAGATTTCGCTTCAGAATTACCAGTGTATGAAGCGGGTAAATCTGTGGCAACACGTTCTTCATCAGGCGATGCAATCAATGCAATTGCCAAGAAAACACCATCATTCTTTGGTGGTTCAGCCGACCTTGCTGGCTCTAACAAAACGACGATGAAGGGCGCAGGCGACTTCTCTGCAGATGACTATGCAGGTCGCAATATTTGGTTTGGTGTCCGTGAATTCGCTATGGGCGCGGCAATGAACGGTATGGCGCTTCACGGCGGTCTAAACGTCTTTGGTGGTACATTCTTCGTATTCTCTGATTATGTACGTCCAGCTGTACGTCTTTCTGCATTAATGGGTCTTCCTGTGACATATGTATTCACGCATGACTCAATCGCAGTAGGGGAAGATGGTCCAACACATGAACCAATCGAGCATTTAGCTTCATTACGTGCAATGCCAAATCTTTCTGTTGTTCGTCCAGCAGATGCAAATGAATCAGCAGTTGCGTGGGAGCTTGCAGTATCATCAGAAAAAACACCAACTGTATTAGTATTATCTCGTCAAAACTTACCAGTGCTTGACGCGTCAATCGAAATAGTTCGTGAAGGTGTAGCAAAAGGTGCTTACACTGTATCACCTGCATCGAAAGAAGTAGCAGATGCTATTTTAATTGCAACAGGTTCTGAAGTTTCACTTGCAATTGAAGCGCAAAAAGCATTAAAAGCTGAAGGTATGGACGTTGCAGTCGTATCAATGCCTTCAATGGATCGCTTTGAAAAACAAGATGCAGCATATAAAGAATCGGTTCTTCCAAAAGCTGTTACAAAACGTTTAGCAATCGAAATGGGTGCATCATTCGGTTGGCACAAATATACTGGCTTTGAAGGTGACGTTCTTGCAATCGACAAGTTCGGCGCTTCTGCTCCAGGTGAGTTAGTTATGGAAAAATACGGTTTCACTGTAGAAAACGTTGTAGCAAAAGTTAAAGCACTATAAGAATTGGCTTCCATAAAAAATACCGCAAGCTCTTATTAAGCGTTGCGGTCAGACTGTAGACAAACTCGGAAATTTTCGAGATTGTCTACAGTCCTTTTTTTATTTTAATATGTAGATGACAACTACCGTTGATTTCCGTTACGGGCGATGTTTACTTTTACAACAATGAAAAAAGCTGGCTACTTGTACATGGTAAGCCATATTCTTCTGTGTTACCCAAATCTACTTTGATTGTTCCGTCAAAATTTTTACTACCCGTTTATCCTCAATCCTTTCAATATGATAATATTATTAAAAGAAATTTTATCATAAAGCATAAAAAAATGTAAAAGGTGAGCTTAAATGATTAAAAAACACTTTTTTTCTTTCTTTGCTTTTTTGTTTTTATTAGTGGGATGTTCAAATAAGGAAGTAATTATTGTCAAAAAACATGAAATTATAGAAATTGGGATTGTAGGGGAAATACCTTCTTTAATTAAAGAAAACAATATAAAATTTAAAAAAATAATGTTACAAGATTTACATAAACAAAATGAAGATTCTTTTGATGCTATTATGATTACGAAAGATTATTTACAAGAAGCTTCCGACGAACAGTATACTCAATTTTATTTAGATGCCTCTATACCGATTGTATTTGTTCAGTCAGACAAAGCTATTTCAGCTTTTATTATTCCTAACCACACGTACGAAAATACATTTGAAAATCACGCTCAAGATTATTTTATCGGTTATTATAAAGGTACTACTTTTGGCGTTGCTTTGAATGGAAATACAAATGAGGATTTAATAAAAGGTTATTGGAGTTTATTTGATTTATTAGCTAGATTAATACAAACAAATAATTAAAAAGAAACCGCAAGCTCTTATTGAGCGCTGCGGTATTTTTTGATCATTTCGATGTTACGACTCGCCACTAAACCTCGGCGAACCGCCACAAAAACAGAAGGACTCGCCACTAAAAACCAGCAAACTGCCATTAAAACAGCCTAAATCGCCACAAACCTGGCGACTTTAATAAAAATTACTTTGCTAAACCATTTTGAAAGGCGTAGACGACAGCTTGTGTTCGATCTTGAACGTCTAGTTTGGCTAAAATATTGCTGACGTGGGTTTTCACTGTTTTTAAGGCGATATATAAGTCATCCGCAATTTCTTGGTTTGCCTTGCCTTTTGCCATGAGCAAAAGAACTTCCATTTCACGTTCAGTTAATTGCTCATAAAGAGGCGTACTTGATCCATAGCGCATACGGTGCATCATTTTAGATGTGACTTCTGGCTCCAAAACAGTTTCTCCGCCCATTGTTTTACGAATGGCATCGGCAATTTGCTTGGCATTGGATGTTTTTAATATATAGCTAATCGCACCAGCCTCTAAAGCGGGATATACTTTATCGTCATCTAAAAAGCTTGTGACCATCATAATTTTCGCTTCTGGCCAAGCTTCAAGTATTTTGACGGTTGCTTCAGCTCCAGTCATCACAGGCATGACATTGTCCATTAAAATAATATCAGGACGAAGGGCGAGCGCGCGTTCAACAGCTTCGACGCCATTTTCAGCTTCCCCCACAACGGTAATATCAGGCTGTGCTGACAAGTAGGCAGATACGCCAATTCGTACCATCTCGTGGTCATCCACTATTAATACTTGAATCAACTTCAACAACCTCCTTCTGTAGTGGAACTTTTACCTCCACTATTGTACCTTCACCAGGTACTGAAACAATTTTATACCTACAACCAATTTCCACGGCCCGCTCAGCGATATTTTGTAAACCGTAGGAAGTCGATTTATCCGCCTCTACGTCAAAGCCAAGACCATTATCTTGAATGCGTAAAATAGCAAGGTTATCTCGGGCAACAAGAAGTAGTTCAACCTCTGTTGCTTTAGAATGGCGCAATGTATTGGACAATGCTTCTTGAGCAATGCGGAATAGGTGATCTTCCTCTGCTTTTGTTAAAGCTATTTCTTCTAGTTCATATTCTATATGAAAATATACTTTTTGTTGTAGTTCAATAATTAATTCCTCTAAGCCTTGGGCGAGGGTTTTATTGTGCAATGCAACAGGGCGTAAATGCAATAATAATGCGCGCATTTCTAGCTGAGCCTGCTGTACAATTTTTTCTACTTGCTTTAAACTTTTGGCATTTTCATCGCTTTCCGTTAAGGCGGAAAGTAACATTGAAGCGGCAAATAATTGTTGTGAAACCGAGTCATGGAGCTCGCGTGCAAGTCGTTGACGTTCGGCAATAATGCGCTCTTGAATTACTTTATCATTGGCTTCTGCACGTTCATTGGAAAGGCGCTGTAAGCTTTTTCGTTGTGTATCAATTAACTCGCTCGTTTGGACAAGTGCTTTTTTCAATGGTTTCGGTAGTGCATGTTTTTTAGGTAACACGAAATCAGGCTCGATTAATTCTTTTACAAAGCGAGTTGCTTGCGCCTCACGCGCACGTGCGGTCATACTAATCCAGCTTGCAATAAAGAAACTAAGCGCAAAGAGACTGATTAAAAAGACGCCACCTAGTGGAATATTATCATAATCTTGTTGCCACAAAGGTTCCCAAACTTTCTCATTTGGTTCACCCCAAATCGCAAAAAGGAGGCCGAATGCCGCGCCAATCAATATGAAAAATATAGTGAAAGCTCTAGAAAGAAAGGCAATCATTTACGTAGCACCTCCAAATCTCCTAGCCATGTAGCGACATGAATGACGAGGGTACGTTTTGCATCCTCAGGGTTGCCATCTGAGAACACGATACTTTCATTCAAAAGCCGCTGTGGATGTCTTTGCAAACATGTAAAGTCTCCAAATAGCGTTGTGTAGTGTAAGCGAAAAGGAACTTCATAAGGAACATAAATCTGTACTTTACCAATGCCTTGTCTAATCGTTACGAGACTTGGACCAGCAGGTAAAATTGTTTGGGTTGTATCAATTGTAATGTCACCAGCGAGTCGTTGAATTTGTACATCTTGCCATTTGTAAGCATCTTCAGGCGCAGGTATTGTACCGAATAGTTTATTTTCAGTTGCCGGCAACTTATCAAATTCCAATGTGACGATTTTCGGTTCGTTTTCTCGTTGTAAGTATTGATAGAGCATGTATAAGAGCAGTATGACGATAAATAATCGCAAACTCCACATCGTAAAGAGAGCAATCGCAATAAAGAAAATTCCTGTCCATTTTAAAAATCGCTTGTTTTTTGAAAAGCTTAAATAGAGCAGGACAGCACCGATTAACAAACAAAAAGCACCGCCATTATTGAAAATGGTTAGCTCTACAAATACGAGTAAAAAGAAGCATAGTACCCAAAATGTGAGTTTATTTGTTGTGAAGTTTTGCAAAAGGGTCACCCTTCTTTCTACTATGTAATATTTTACAACAAGAAATAATGCGCCGCTTTTAGTGGCGCATTTCTTTCTATTATAACATGTTATTTCTTTTCAATGAGTAGTGGTGAAACAGCTTCAGTTGAATTTTTTTCAAGTGCTGCTAGGCGTGCTTCAAAAGTTGTTACCTCATGATCTTTGTCGATACGATGGGCAAGTTTATCGATATAGGATTCTAAATCTTCGAAATTCGTTTTATTGTTGTTTGCAATCATGCCATCCATTTGATGGTGCGCACGTGTAACATTTTCTTTGCCCATTAGTTGTAATTGACGAACTTTCATATCTTTAATTTTGTGTTTCATTGTTTCAAATTTGCGTTCAAGTTCAAAGTATTCACGCGTGTTCACCTCGATACTTGTCTGTAATGCATGGTTACGAGCAGTATAGGCTGCTACTTCGTCCGAAGCAAAATCAATTAAATCTTGCTCGCCACTCGCAAGTGCTAATTGAAGTTGTGCTTCACGTTTTGCTAGTAAATCGGCATTTTGTTTAAGCTCCAGTTCCATTTTTTCTTTTAGTTTGCCCTGACGCTCTAATAATGTACCTGTTTGCTCTGTTTGTTTTTCAGCCTCACGAATGTATTGATTTAACAAAGCAATAGGATTTTTTTCTTCCTTTTTATCAAATAATTGATGTAAGTCTGCTTCAATTGTGTATCTAAAACGTTGTAATAAGTTCATTTTTAGTTCGCTCCTTTTATTTTGTTAAGTTTGACCATTCTTTTTCAAAGTTTGTAAACGGATCTTCTTCTTTCGCTTCAATTGTTGGGATGTTCACTTCTTCGCCATTCCATTTTTTGTAAATCACATAAATAATGGCGATTGCTGCAAGACCAATCATTGCTGGGATATTAGAGATAGCCGATAGTACACCGATTAAACCAACTGTAAACCAAATAATTTTTGCAAATGTCGATTTACTACCAATGTAGAAGTGCATGCCTAGTGCAACGAATGCAACTGAAAATACTAGACCAGTAATTGGTCCAATTAAGGCAAGTGCGACACATGCTGCAATAATACCTCCAGTTAGTAAAAGAAATTTTTTCATATGTTTTAGCTCCTTTCGTTTGTACCTTTATGTTACCTGCTTACGAGAACATCTAAAACGGACTGGAAATGGATTTTCCTCTAGGTCTTGAGGCGGAGCAGTTATTTTTTAAGCTGAAAGTAGAAGGTTTTCGACAAAAATAGAAGATGGTTGCCTCCTTCGTTTGACAAATTAACTAGAGACAATCCGCTATACTTACGTTAAAGAAACTGAGCGAAGGGGGATTTCTGGTGAGAACCTATTCCATATATAAAATAAAAGAAGAGCATTTAACGTTTATTTTCGGCAGAGAGCGTAAGTTGTTAGAGATGATGCAAGGCTGTGAAGATGCCAATGAGAAATCCTTAAAAGAACTCGCGTATATATGTGAAACTGTTCGCTTCGATGACATTGCCATCATGTTAGAAGCACAGCTAGATTCCAAATATGCACATTTAGAAAGAGCGCGTAATGCTTTATTTTTAGAACATCCGATAAAAGGAAAAATGGCGATTTATCTAGTAGATCGTAAAATTTGTGTCTATTGCGAAGGCTCACGTATGCTTGATTTGGACTTATTTCAAATGCTAGCAAAGATGAGTGAGCGTTTTATTGCCTTTAATAAACAAGATAATGAGTGTGGTTGGCTAAAGCCGATGAAGTATACAATGCACTAGGATTTTTCACTATAATATATAGTAACACGCTAGTATTTGGTGTATAATGGAGCGTGGAGAGTTTTTTTCTCGGTATATTGTAGTGGAGGAGGTTGGTTGTATGCCTACATGGGGCTGGATTATTATTGTAATTATCGCATTAGCAGCTGGTGCAGCACTTGGTTTCTACTTTGCACGTCAAGCTATGATGAAATATTTAAAAGAGAACCCACCAATTAACGAACAAATGATTCGAATGATGATGGCACAAATGGGTCGTACGCCGTCTGAAAAGCAAGTACGCCAAATGATGACGCAAATGAACAAATTCCAAAAATAATTGGAGTTTTTAAGGAGCAACTGGTTTAGGTAACCGGTTGCTTTTTTCGTTGACGTTTCTCGAAGAAGTGCATAAAAAAGGTGCTCAGATGAAGGAGGAGAATGGATTCATCTAAGCACGATTCTTCGGTGGTCTTGACAATATTTCCTATATGGAATGTACATCCATTAAATCGATTTCCGTGCCGAGAAATGTTTGAAAGGATAGTAATGATTGTTTCAATAACGTAGTGGGGATATCTTTCATAATAAAAACAATATGTGAAATCTGCATATTTTCTGGCCATTCACTTAAATGAATAGGTGGATGAATGATATGTTGAACACCATTTAAGATGATGGGTCCTGTTTCACCGACATCTAGCATTCCTTTCACGCGAAGAATGTTTTCTCCTCTTGCATAAAGCAATAAGCTAAGCCATACCCCGAAACTATTCCAATTTAAAGGTTGCAAAAAAGCAAAAGAAATCGATTGAATTTGCGATGTATGATTGCAAGGTAGCCGACTGTTACAAAATTTACTGTCCACATATAAAATGGATGGCTCCACGTTGCCATTTTCCACTTGAATGATTGTACAGGTTGGGTTAATCCTTAAAAATGCCCTCTATTTTTATGTTGGAATGCGTTATTTTAGCCATCAAAAAACACTAATTGATAAAAAATTCAGTAAATTAAATTAATTGTATTTACAAAAAACGCAACTTTTTTTTATTATAAATAAAAAATGCAAAAGCTAAGAAGAGGTGAGGTAATTGATGAAAAAGATTTCAATTTTATTTATCGTTATGTTGTTAACTTTATTATCAAATGCAAGCTTTACTTTAGCCAAAGCGGAAATTTCAAAGGAAGTAGAAGATTTGGGAATAGAAGAGTTTCCCACTGTTCATGAAATTGATAAAGCGAATGAAGCTCTTGATGAATTAGTAGTTCAAGCAAATGAAAACTTGGCAAATGGTATAGAAAGTTTTTATCTTAGAAAAAGTGTTGAGAATGGTTTTATAGAACTGACTTTTACTAGTTATGAAGTTACTCCTTTTTTGACCAATCCTTATAATGCTGCAAATACTAAATTTTTAGCATCTACAACTGCTGCTGCTAGTGCTGTCAAAAAGAAAGTTTATAGCGCATATGTAAAGAATACTATAGGTTGGAATTTTCAGCATGTTTTAGCAGGGGAGTTTACATATAGTAATGGAAAAATAATGGGTGCTACAAAAGATGCAAGGCTAACAGGGCTGGTGTATTCAGAATCTCATAATACTTGGATTGATGTACTAGATCCAAGTGTCTGGTATGTTCATAGTCATGGCAATTTTAAAGCGTTTAAATATTTAGTAGAATATAATACTTATCTTTCTGTTCAACTATTAGGGAGCGGGAATTATAGAATAACAAGAGCTGAAATATCAGCCTAAACAATAACACTTATGCATTGCAAATTTACTTGTAAAGGATGGTGCCAACGATGAATTATTTATTTCAATTTATTGTTGTGTTGCTATTTGTTTTGTTCTTTCATTATATCAATCAATTGCTTTTGATGAAAAAGTACGAGTTTAAAATACAGTGGAAGTCTATGTTGATACTAGTCTCACTTAGCGTTGTTATCACCATCCTTTTAAATATAGGTGATAATGGTGATATTCAGGAAATCGATTTCCCCATTTAGAAACGAAAGAACTATGGGGATGTTCTATTAGCATTTGATTTAGAAATATTTTTGTATTTCAAGTCATATTAAATAGTAATAAAAAAGGAGGGATTTTGTTTTAGTTAAATTATATATTACTATAATAATTAAGCGATTGTTGTAGCTCATCGGTATATTTGATGATTTTATAGAAAAATAGTTTTTATTAAAATACTAAAAATGTTATATAAGGAGGAATTTTTATGATAACTTTTATAACTTGTATAGTGATTTTAATTGTAGGTTATTTTACTTATGGGAAATTTGTTGAAAAGGTATTTATTCCTAAAGATGAGCGCCCTACACCAGCTTATGTAAATGCAGACGGTGTAGACTATGTACCAATGTCTACACCTAAAAATTCATTAATTCAGCTCCTAAATATTGCGGGTACTGGGCCTGTGTTTGGTCCTATTGTAGGTGCTTTATATGGCCCTGTTGCATTTGTATGGATTGTAGTTGGCTGTATATTTGCCGGGGCTGTTCATGATTATTTGACAGGCATGATCTCTATTCGTAATAAAGGAGCCCATTTACCTGAGCTTGCAGCGAAGTTTTTAGGAAAAGCAATGAAACATGTAGTAAATATTTTTGCACTTTTATTGCTCCTGTTAGTTGGTACTGTGTTTGTTACATCACCTGCAATGCTAATAAATAATTTAATGGATGGCAAAGTTGCGATAAGTATTATTGTAACGTTAATTTTTATCTATTATATTTTAGCAACATTACTTCCAGTTGATAAAATTATCGGTCGATTCTATCCTTATCTAGGAGCGCTACTTGTGATTTCAGCAATTGGAATTGGTATTAGTATGATCGTAAAAGGTTCACCAATTCCAGAGCTAACATTTGAGAATATGCATCCTGCTAAATTACCGATATTTCCATTAATATTCTTTACAATTACATGTGGGGCATTATCAGGTTTCCATGCAACACAAACACCAATCATTTCTCGTACAACTAAAAGAGAAAAAGAAGGACGTAAAATTTTCTATGGGATGATGATTACTGAAGGCATTATTGCGATGATTTGGGCGGCTGCTGCAATGAGCCTATTTGGAGGATATGGTGGTTTAAATGAGCTGATGGCAGCAGGTGGACCGGCTGCTGTAGTAAGCGAGGCATCTATTCTGATGCTCGGTTCAATTGGTGGAACTTTAGCAGTTTTAGGAGTAATCGTGCTACCTATTACATCAGGTGATACAGCGTTTCGTGCAGCTCGTATGATTATCGCTGATTATTTCAAATTTGCTCAAGCAAAATTAGTTAGTCGTTTATGGGTTGCAATCCCATTATTCGTCATGTCATATGTGTTAACGAAAATAGACTTTAATATTTTATGGCGTTATTTCTCATGGGCAAACGGTGTAACAGCAGTAATTGCCTTATGGGTAGCGGCAATGTATTTATTTTTGGACCGTAAAAACCATTGGATTGCAACAATCCCAGCTTCATGTATGACAAGTATGGTATTCAGCTATATTATTTATGAACCAACTATGGGATTCGGACAGGATGTTGCATTTTCTAATGCAGCTGGGATTATAGCCGGATTTATCATTACAGCCATATTCTTTGGGACAGCTTTGAAAAAACGTGGCACAAACTTCTTGTTAGATGAAGATGTGACAAGCTATCAACATGTTAAGTAGTATTAATTACGATATGATTTTAGTAAAGTGAAGTTAGAAAAAAGGGCATTTCAAATATCTTCATAAGTGCTGTACAAACCAAAGTAACTGATAATAAAAATATTACTTAAACATTAGCGAGAACCGTGAACATGTAAAGGATGATGACAACAATGAATTTTTTCTTACAGTTTGTTGTTGTGTTGCTGTTTGTTTCGTTCTTTCACTTTATTAATCAAATGTTATTACTCAAAAAGAATGATTTTAAATTACAATGGAAGTCAGTGTTAATACTAATCTCAATGAGCGTTGTGATTACATTGCTTTTAAACATACCGAGCCGTGTTCAAGAATTTGAATTTCCATTGTAGAAGCCGCAACACACCAGCAAAAATATTTTTCAGAGGGAAGACAAAACGAAATGGGCGTTTTGTCTTCTTTTTTAGTAAATTCGCACCCGAATTATCATTCTATTTCAAAAATTTACACATTTCATAGAAAACTAGGTATAATAGTTAGTATTGTCAGAAAAGGAGCTGTTAGCAATGGAACGCGAAAAAACAAATGTCGAGAGTTTTGATTTAGATCATACGAAAGTGAAAGCCCCTTATGTTCGTTTAGCGGGTGTAAAAGTAGGGAAAAATGGCGATGAAGTTTATAAGTACGACATTCGCTTAAAACAGCCTAACAAAGAGCATATGGAAATGCCAGCACTCCATTCTTTGGAGCATTTATCGGCAGATATTATCCGCAATTATTCAGATCACATCGTTGACTTTAGTCCAATGGGTTGTCAAACAGGGTTTTATGTATCGTTGATTAATCATAATGATTATGATGAATTGCTGACGATTTTAGAAAAAACTTTTACAGATGTAACGAAAGCAACGGCTGTTCCAGCATGCAACGAAGTGCAATGTGGCTGGGCGGCAAGTCATAGTCTTGAAGGTGCACAGGCGCTGGCAAAAGAATTTTTAGCGAAGCGAGACGAATGGCATATTGTTTTTGCAGAATAATAAAAAACCTTGCAAGTTGTCAAAGCTTGCAAGGTTTTTTCACTTATCGAAAGTGAAAAGGAATCACATTGGATGATGAAGCATCATGATTGATTTTTTCATAAATAAAACTTTCTAAAAAGTCATGTATGAGATCTTCATATTCAGCCATATTTTCATTAAAGGATTGAGCATGCGCCCCTTTTTCAAAAAGCTTCAATTTCTTAGGTCCATTTTTTTTATTGTATAAATCGAGTGACATTGAAGCAGGTATAAATGTATCAGGAATACTGTGAATAAAGAGAATCGGTTTTTCAATATGGGTCACAGCTTCAGAGGGCGTCACACTCTTAAATGAATAACCGTCGCGTAACCGGATAAAGAAATCTGCGAAACGAATCGGGATAATGGAGCCATATTTAAATTCGGTCTTCGCGATTTGCTTAAGCAGCATTGAGAAATCCGAAAAGGCACAATCTGCAATATAAAAATCAGCGCCATCTTCAACCGTTCCTGCGTACAACAGCATGGTTGCAGCACCCATTGACTCCCCATGGATGCCGAGCAAGGCATTTTCACCAATCATCGCTTTCACCGTTTTTACAACAGCATCTAAATCATTTTTTTCATAATAGCCATAGCTAGTCGTTTTGCCACCGGAATCGCCATGTCTTCGATGGTCAAAAATAACAGAATTATATCCTAACCGTTCAAAAAGACGAGCATATTTGACCGAGTTAATTTTATTTTCTGTAACACCGTGACAAATAATCATTGTATTGTTTGTTTGTAATGGTTGAAACATAATGCCGTGAATGGAATAACCATTGGGAGAGTCAATATTTAATTCACATTTAAAATTTTTATTGTACCAAGCTTCGTCAAACCGTTTGGCAGTTGTCTCACGTTCACGAATAAATTCAGGATCTTTTTTTTGAATGTACATTAATTTATTGGAAAGCGCAAAGCCGAACAGCCCCGTTGCTGCTGCAGCAAGCGTCGTTGTAATACCTGAAAATAAAAGCATTTTCTTTTTCATCTTCTACACCTCCACACCCTATTTCTTTTCATGTCTAGGCATTGTACTTAATGATTGTAAGCCAATGCACATTTCTTATTTGTAATGTTCCCAACTACGTTTGTTTAAAACACGACAACATTTTACAACAACTTTTGAAAAACTGCGATTATTTCTGTTATCGAAAATCGTCTAAACATTTGTTAAAATATACATATCTGCTAGTAGCATATGCATGCAGTGTTGATTTTTGAACGGGGAAAAGGGGAGAATGGTTATGACAAATGAGGTAGTGATTGTTAGTGCCGTGCGTACGGCACTCGGTTCATTCCAAGGAACATTAAAAGATGTACCAGCAACAACTCTTGGAAGTATCGTTATTAAAGAAGCATTAGCACGTGCTGGTGTAGCAGGTGAGCAAGTCGATGAAGTCATTATGGGGAATGTTTTATCGGCAGGTCTTGGACAAAATCCTGCTCGACAAGCATCGATTGCTGCGGGATTACCGAACACAGTGCCCGCTTTAACAATTAATAAAGTATGTGGCTCAGGTTTAAAAGCAGTGCATTTAGCAACACAAGCAATTGTTGCTGGCGATGCAGATATCATCGTGGCAGGCGGATTCGAAAATATGAGCCAAGCGCCTTATGTATTAAAAAATGCACGTGAAGGCTTCCGCATGGGCGATCAAAAAGTTGTAGATACGATGATTCATGATGGTTTATGGTGTGCATTTAATGACTATCATATGGGGATTACTGCCGAAAATTTATGTGATGCGTATGAAATTTCTCGTGAGGAGCAAGATGCTTTTGCCGCGCGTTCACAGCAGCGTGCAGAAGCGGCGATTGCAGCGGGGAAATTTAATAATGAAATTGTGGCTGTGGAAATACCACAACGTAAAGGCGATTCGATTATTTTTAATCAAGATGAATTTCCACGTGCAGGGGTTACGGCGGAATCATTAGCAAAGCTGCGTCCAGCATTTAAAAAGGACGGCTCTGTAACTGCAGCGAACGCTTCAGGCATTAACGATGGAGCAGCAGCGGTGGTTGTTATGTCAAAAGCTAAGGCTGTCGAGTTAGGTATTCAGCCAATGGCACTTATTTCAGCTAATGCGAGCGCAGGTGTAGATCCATCCATTATGGGAACTGGGCCAGTCACAGCGGTGAAGAAAGCATTAGCGAAGGCGGATGTTTCGTTAGAAGATATAGATTTAATTGAAGCAAATGAAGCATTTGCAGCACAATCGATTGCTGTCGATCGCGAACTAGGCTTTAATCATGATAAACTAAATGTAAATGGGGGAGCAATTGCCCTTGGTCATCCAATTGGAGCAAGTGGGGCACGAATTTTAGTGACACTGTTACATGAGATGGAAAAACGTGATGCAAAAACGGGCCTTGCTACATTATGCATCGGTGGGGGACAAGGCGTAGCAACAGTTGTTCAACGCCCTTAAAGTTAGTAAGAAGGTGAAAGTATGGGAAAAAAACGAAAACAACAGCAACGTGTTGACGATGGTATTTCTGCTAGTTTACCAAAGCAGGAGGCTGTTACATTAGCAGATCAGCTTGCTGGCGATGTGTTAGCAAAGTTAAAAGCTGCGAAACAAGATTTGTCAGCGAAAGAGCAAGCAGCAGAGGAAGAGCGTCAAGCACAGTTAGCTTTTGAGCGCAAGCAACGTGAGAAAAACAAAACGTTCGAAGAATTATTGAACGAATACGGTGACAAAGGCTCGAAATTTTAAGTTTGATAGAAACAGTGAATCTCTAGGAATGAGATTCACTGTTTTTTCGTTGATGTTGATATAGAATAATTTGACTCGCCACTATCTACGTGAGAATCGCCACTATCATTAGGAAATCGTTAATAGAAACAAAATTTTATTTTCTAAGCGACCGTAGTTTCTTTACGACTACGGCGATGCTAACCAATACAATAGCGCCTGCTGTATCTACTAGGACATCTTGCCCGCTCATGGTACGTCCAGGTGTAAAGCTTTGACGAAATTCATCTAGCATGGCAATGACAGCCGTAATGGCAATGGCTACGCTTGCGGCGAATCGCCGTTTCCCCCATGCAAAATATATCCCCAGTGCAATGCAGCCAAATCCTACAAAATGCGTGAATTTTCGAATTAAAAATTCTACAAATTTAAAGTAGCCTCGCTCTTCTATAGAAACGACTGTATCCCAATAGGGAATTTTTAAAAGGGACAGTTGTTTTTCAAAAGGCTTATGTGCTAATAGTTCCTCTAGTTCAGGAATAATCGACTGTTGTTCATAAGTCATGCTAGAGGATATTGCGAGAATGATTAAAAATAAAAGTAAAACGGACCATTTTTTCATCGGTGGTCAACGTATTGGTCTGCTTTAGTCAGAGCGTTCGCTTTATCAAAATTAGTGATTGCATTTATTTTTTCATAGGCATTTAGTGTTTGGGCGAGTTGCTCCTGCGAACTAGCACCAATCACTGTTGAAGCTATAGTGGGTTCCTTCAAATTAAAGGCTAGCCCTAATGCATGTAAATCTTCATAGTGTTTGGCTAAGTTTGTTAATGTTGTTGTTAATTCATCTATAGTGTATGTTTGATAGCCATTGACCTGTTGCAAACGTTCTTTCCAATTATTTGTTAATAATCCTTTTGCGATGGTGCCGCGTGTTACGACCGAAGCCCCCTCACTAGCTATAAAATCTAACCATTCTTCTGGGCGACGATCTAACGCACTATATTGCATCATGACACTTTTTGCCGAGCTTGCAGGTAAAAAACGTTTCAGTACATTTGGTCGAATCGAGGATATACCATATTCTCGAATGACACCGTCTTTTTTTAAGTTGTCAAACGTGTCGATAATACCGTCCCAGTCATCCTCTATTGTGCCACCATGTAGTTGATAGACATCAATGTAATCTGTACCGAGTCTTTTTAGGCTTTTATGAACAGCTTCTTTAATATAGGTAGGGGAGGCATCCCACTGCCAGCCGTCCACCCCTTCTGTCCAACGATTCCCTACTTTCGTTGCGATGATAATATCTTGTCGACGTTTGCCTAAAATTTCCCCAATTAATTGTTCATTGGCACCGAAATCATATAAATCTGCTGTATCAATGTAGTTAATGCCAGCATCTAGCGCCATATCGATAATGGACGCTGCAGTATTTTTATCTGTCGAAAGAGACATACCTCCTAAACTAATCTCTGAAATAAATAAATGACTTGTGCCGAGTTGTCTTTTTTTCATATGAATACCTCCTTCGATTTCTCTACTTGTAATGGTACAATGAACATATCTGAAGAACAAGCGAGGTTATGGGCAATGAAGAAGTTTGAAGAAATAACGACACAGACTACACCTATCTATAAAGGCAAAATCGTACACTTACAAGTTGATGATGTCACATTACCAAACGGGAAGTCTGCTAAGCGTGAAATTATTAAACACCCAGGAGCGGTAGCAATCATTGCCATTACCAACGAAGGCAAGCTCGTAATGGTGGAGCAATATCGTAAAGCGCTGGAACGTTCCATTGTAGAAATTCCGGCAGGTAAACTTGAAAGCGGTGAGGAGCCGATTCATACAGCACGTCGTGAATTGGAAGAAGAGACAGGCTATGGAGCACATCAATTCAAGTATTTACAAGCTTTTGCCACTTCACCAGGTTTTGCGGATGAAATTATACATCTATTTGTGGCGACAGATTTATATCACATTGAAAATAGTGCAGAACTAGACGAAGATGAATTTGTCGAATTACTAGAAGTTTCGTTGGAAGAGGCACAAGCAATGGTTGCTGACGGGCGTATATATGATGCGAAAACAGCGTTTGCCGTGCTGTGGTTGGCATTGCAACAAGAAAAATAAAGTTTAGCATAATAGAAGCGGACGAGCATAAGCTGTACAAACCTTGATAGAAAAGGAGCATGCTTATGTCTCGTACGGTTTCTATATTTTATCACGCATCAATTGTTGCAGTGAGCTTCGTTTGTGGCGTCATCTGCTTTCATATTATTGGAGGGGCGAATGCAGAGCCTTTTATTTTGTTTATAGAACCTCGTTTAGCAGATGTGGACAGGCAATCTATTGTACGTTTAGTGTTACCTGTAGTCGCTTCTGTCGGTATTGTACTGTTACTTGCAACGCATAGTGTTTTAAAAGTTTTAGTACGTGTTACAGTGGCAATACGCGCAACGTTTTTTGGCTTTAGCTCTGTATTTTTACTACAAAAACTTGAAGCATTTTGGCTATATACGATTTGGTGGTTTCCATTTCAGCTTATCTATTGTATATTGTTGCTAGTCCTATGTAATTTACTAGTACCTGCTTGGTCGAAGCGAAAAATCGGGAAAAAGACGAATGGACGGACAATTTTGTTGAATTTTATCGCTTTTTTCATCATAATAGTTGCTGAGTTTATCGTTATATCGTATGTACTCAAATAATGCATAAAATACGTTCAAATGAAGCAACAGCTAAAAACATTAAAAGCTTATTTGAAATCTATTCACTATCTTGTAATAGGATTTACTCCTTTGGTATAATGAAATAAGTTTAGGGGGGCGTCACATGGAAAGCCGAATTGATCGTATAAAAAAACAGTTGCATAGTGCTAGTTATAAGCTGACGCCGCAGCGAGAAGCAACAGTTGCTGTTTTGCTAGAGCATGAAGAGGACCACTTAAGTGCAGAGGATGTCTATCTTTTAGTAAAAGATAAGGCACCAGAAATAGGTCTGGCTACTGTTTATAGAACGTTAGAATTACTAACAGAGCTTAAAATCGTCGACAAAATCAACTTTGGAGATGGCGTATCACGCTACGATTTACGCCAAGAAGGAGCTGCGCATTTCCATCACCATCTCGTTTGTATCGAGTGCGGTGCGGTAGATGAAATTCAAGAAGATTTACTTGAAGATGTGGAAGCCGTTGTTGAGAAACGTTGGAACTTTATTATAAAAGATCACCGACTAACTTTCCACGGTATTTGCTGGCGTTGTCATGATAAAAACGACGAAACGAATGAAGAACAATAACGAAAAACTGTCTGATGAAATCTTGCGTATAGATTGCATCAGGCAGTTTTTTGTTTTTTTATGCTTAATGGGATGCTCTATTATTCTAGTAAAGGGAGGATAAGCCTGTAAGCAAATTACCTTTAAGCTAAAGTGTAGCCTTTTCGCACTTTTTTTATAGGCGTGCTAAAATAGAGAATAATTGACAGTGAGGGGGCGTTGTGATGAATGAATTTCAATATGCAATAGAGGATTATATCCATTTTATCCAGGTAGAGCGGCAATTATCCGTTAATACATTAGCATCCTATCGCCGAGACTTAGAAAACTATGTCCATTTTTTGCAAGAAGCTGAAGGAATGGCTGATTTTCGCAATATTGAACGTACAACGATTTTGCGCCATTTAGAGCAACTGCGCATGCAAGGAAAGACGAGCCGTACTGTTGCACGACATATCTCATCCATACGTAGTTTCCACCAATTTTTACTTCGAGAAAAGCGCACAGAAACTGATCCTACGGTGCATTTAGAAATGCCAACGATTGAACAAAAACTACCAAATATTCTATCGATTGAAGAAATCGAAGCATTGCTAGCAGTACCGAATCGCAGCAAGCCACAAGGTGTTCGAGATGTAGCAATGCTAGAGCTTTTATATGGCTCTGGCATGCGTATAAGTGAGCTGATTGCACTCGATTTGGCTGATATCCATCTAACGATGGGCTTTGTACGTGTATTTGGAAAGGGAGGCAAGGAGCGCATTATTCCGCTTGGTAAAAGTGCCCTTTCTGCATTGGGTGTTTATTTAGATGGTGCACGAGGTACATTACAAGGGAAATACCCAAAAACAGATGCCTTTTTTATTAATCAACGAGGGAAACGTTTAACAAGGCAAGGTTGTTGGAAATTAATGAAGGAGCACGCATTAAAGGCGGGCATCCAACATGAACTGACACCACATACGTTACGTCATTCCTTCGCTACTCATTTAGTGGAAAATGGAGCTGATTTACGTGCAGTGCAGGAGATGCTAGGGCATGCAGATATTTCCACAACTCAAATTTATACGCATATTAGTAAAACGAGACTTTCAGAAGTTTACAAGCAGTACCATCCGCGTGCCTAATAAAAAACAAGTGACAGATAGTGCTTTTTTCTTGTTTAAGGAAAATATATTACTTAGTCGGATGTCTGACCTTTATCCTTTCGCTTGTTTTTGGTAAAATGGAATCGTGAGATTAGGAGG
Source organism: Lysinibacillus sp. FSL K6-3209 (assembly GCF_037976175.1). NCBI lineage: Bacteria > Bacillati > Bacillota > Bacilli > Caryophanales > Bacillaceae > Lysinibacillus > Lysinibacillus sp. FSL K6-3209. Next base: position 1,349,498 of record NZ_CP150264.1, read on the forward strand.
CAATAATTATGAATAAAGCATTTAAAAAAATCCATGTCGTTGTAATGGATTCAGTTGGGATTGGTGAAGCACCAGACGCAGCTAAATTCGGAGATGCAGGCGCACATACTTTAGGTCACATCGCTGAAAAAATGAATGGGCTTACAATGCCCGTTATGGAGTCTTTTGGCTTAGCGAATATCGAACCACTTCAAGGACTACAAGCAACAAATACACCGCAAGCATACTACGGTAAAATGCAAGAGGCATCTGTCGGGAAAGATACAATGACAGGGCATTGGGAAATAATGGGTCTTAATATTGATAAGCCATTTAAAGTGTATCCTGAAGGTTTCCCTGCTGAACTGATTGCCGAGCTTGAACAACGTACAGGACGCAAAGTACTGTGTAATAAGCCTGCAAGTGGTACACAGGTGATTGAAGACTTTGGACAGGAACATATGGAGACAGGGGCTATTATTGTCTATACATCGGCTGACCCTGTGTTACAAATTGCTGCGCATGAAGACATCATTCCGCTGGACGAACTTTATAAAATTTGTGAGATTGCACGTGAGTTGACATTACAGCCTGAATACTTAGTAGGACGCGTGATTGCACGTCCATTTATCGGTACACCAGGTAACTTTACACGCACGCCAAATCGTCATGACTATGCGTTAAAGCCTTTTGGACGTACAACGATGAATGCTTTAAAAGATGCTGGTTTTGATGTAATTGCTATTGGTAAAATTTCTGATATTTTCAATGGTGAAGGGGTTACTGAAGCAGTTCGTACAAAAAATAATATGGACGGTATGAATCAATTCGCTAAAGTTGCAAAGCAAGATTTCCATGGGATTAGCTTCTTAAATTTAGTGGACTTTGATGCCAATTTTGGGCATCGTCGTGATCCGCTTGGTTACGGTAACGCATTACAAGAATTCGATGCGCGTCTTCCTGAAATTTTACAGGCAATGACAGAAGATGATTTACTGATGATTACAGCAGACCACGGTAATGATCCGACATTCCCTGGCACAGACCATACACGTGAATATGTACCGCTAATTGTCTATTCACCACGTTTTAAAGGTGGAAGCGAGCTTGCTCTTCGTGAGACTTTTGCAGATATTGCAGCAACTGTCGCTGAAAACTTCAAAGTAGAAGCACCACCATTCGGTAAGAGTTTCTTAAATGATTTAAAATAAGGAGGAATTGTCTATGAATATGGTGCAGCTTTTTGAAAAGAAAAAACAAGGCAAAGAACTGACACAAGCTGAAATCCAATACTTTGTTGAAGGCTATACAACAGGTGCTATTCCGGATTATCAGGCGAGTTCATTGTTAATGGCTATTCGCTTACTTGGTATGACTGACGAAGAAACGTTTTATTTAACGAAGGCAATGATTGAATCAGGTGATGTAATTGATTTAACTTCAATTGAAGGTTTTAAAATTGATAAACATTCTACAGGCGGTGTCGGTGATAAAGTCACGTTAATCGTCACACCAATCATTGCTTCTCTAGGCATTCCAGTGGCGAAGTTTAGCGGTAAAGGCTTAGGTATTACAGGTGGCACAATCGATAAATTAGAATCAATCCGTGGCTTTAAAACAGAATTATCGTCACAAGAATTCATTGATAATGTCAATAAACATAAAATTGCGGTTGCTGGTCAGACAGGCAATCTTGTACCTGCCGACAAAAAACTTTATGCATTGCGAGATGTGACAGGTACTGTCGACTCTATTCCGTTAATTGCTGCGTCGATTATGAGTAAAAAAATTGCAAGTGGTGCAGACGGCATTGTGCTAGATGTAAAATGTGGCTCGGGTGCCTTTATGAAAACGGAAGAAGAAGCGAAGAAATTAGCTGAAGCGATGACAGCAATTGGTGAAAAATTAGGCCGTAAAGTTGTCGCTCATATTAGCGATATGGATAATCCATTAGGAAAAATGATCGGTAATAAACTTGAGGTAGTAGAGGCGTATGCCTTGCTAAAAGGTCGCTTAGAAGAGACGCACGCAGACTTATTAGAAGAGTGCATTATTATTTCTTCTCTAATGTATCAGATTGCGGCTGGAGTAGATGAAACAACAGCGGTAGCAGCTGTCAAAAAAGTGATGGAAGATGGCTCAGCAGCAGCGAAGTTTGAGGAATTTATCGTAGCGCAAGGCGGCGATTTAGCGGATATTGTGCAAAATGACACAACACATAAGGTGGCTGTAAAAGCAGCGTCAGAGGGTGTTGTCGCGTCGATTAATGCATTGATGATTGGTGAAGCAAGCGTTAGTCTTGGCGCTGGTCGCTTAACGAAGGAATCTTCGCTTGATTATGATGCAGGCATCCAGCTAGTCGCGAAAAAAGGTGACCGCGTCAGTGCGGATGAAACCATTGCCTATCTGTATTCAAACAGTGAAATTAACGAAGAAACAATCACTAAAGTACAGCAAGCCTATTCAATGGCATAAGTATAAATTAACAGAAAACGCTAGTTTATGGTAGCACAGGCGGTGATGCTGCTCAGAACGCACACACCGTAAGACGCGACAAACCTGCGCGTTAGCGAGGGTTGCGGCTTACGTGTGTGCCCGCGGAAAGCACCGCCGAAGCGAAAAAGTGTTAGATTGATGGCAGTCAATCTAACACTTTTTTTCGTTCTACTCGTATTGAATACCTACATAAATTAGCTTTCTACAATGACACACTGACAAAAAATGTAGACGACGTTTAAAACCTTTTGATTTATCCCATACTGCACTTAACCTAAAAGCAATAAGAATGTCGATTTGACACTATTTCAAGAGACTTTGCACTAGTTCTGTCAACAGCAAGGATTTGTTATATGGAATGTGGAATTGCACGAGGAGGAGGCGATGTTCATGCATTTTCAATTAGAAATGGTAACAAGAGAGACAGTAGTTATACGTTTATTTGGGGAGCTCGATCATCATGCAGTAGAGCAAATTCGGGCTAAAATTTCTACAGCAATTTTTCAGGGGGCTGTAACGACCATCATTTGGAATTTTGAGCGACTATCGTTTATGGATAGTTCAGGTGTAGGCCTAGTGCTTGGTCGAATGCGTGAGTTAGAAGCAGTCGCTGGACGAACTATTTTATTAAATCCATCGCCGACGATGCGAAAAGTATTTCAATTTTCAGGCTTAGGTCCGTGGATGATGGATGCAACAGAGGAAGAAGCGATTGATCGAGTTAGGGGGATTGTAAATGGATAACGAAATGACATTAACTTTTTTAGCAATTAGCGAAAACGAAGCCTTAGCACGTGTGGCGATAACGGGTTTTATCGCACAATTAGATCCAACAATTGATGAGCTATCAGAATTTAAAACAGTTGTCTCAGAGGCTGTTTCCAATGCCATTATTCACGGTTATGAAGAAGATGGAAAAGGTGTCGTTACAGTTCATGCAAAGCGTGAGGATGATATTGTAACGGTGTCTGTGATGGATAAAGGGGTTGGTATTGCGGATGTAAGTCAAGCAATGGAGCCTTTGTTTACGACGAAAAGTGCAATGGAACGTTCTGGTATGGGCTTTACCATTATGGACAGCTTTTCAGATCAGTTGACTGTCATGTCCAAGTGGCAGGAAGGTACAACTGTAACGTTTACGAAAAAATTTTATTCGGTTCGCACGGCGGTAATGTGAGGTTGCTATCGTGAAGCCGATAGAACAGTCGTCCGATAAGCTTTTGTCACAGGAGGAAATGCGTGATTTAATTGCGCGTTCACAACAGGGCGATCATGAAGCTCGTAAACGAATGATTGAGGGGAATACGAGGCTTGTGTGGTCTATCGTCCAACGCTTTACAACAAGGGGCGTGGAGCTCGAAGATTTATTTCAAATAGGCTGTATTGGCCTTATGAAATCAGTAGATAAGTTTGATTTAGCGTACGATGTGAAATTTTCCACATATGCTGTCCCGATGATTATCGGTGAAATACAGCGCTTTTTAAGGGATGACGGTATGGTAAAAGTGAGCCGTTCAATTCGCGAGCTCAACTTTAAAATCCGCCATGCGACGGATGAATTTATTAAAAATAACGAGCATCCCCCGACCATTCAAGAATTAGCACAGGTTCTTGGCGTCACGACTGAGGAAATTGTGACAGCGTCTGATGCGTTAAGGGATCCAGCTTCCTTACATGAGCAATTGTATGAAAGTGAAGGGGATTCCATTACATTAATGGACCAAATGAAGGATGAAAAATCAGAGCAACCTTTTGAATATATTCCGTTAAAAGAAGTGCTGACAAGACTTGATCCGAGGGAACAATCCATTATCTATTTACGCTATTTTTCAGATTGTACACAAACTGAAATTGCCACTCGTCTTGGTATTTCGCAAGTACAAGTATCTCGTTTAGAGAAAAAGATTTTAGCGCAGTTGAAAAGTTGGATGGCGACCAGTGCCACGGTAGAACACGGAGTAGAAAAAGACATCTAAGAAAATGGTGACAGCATGACAAATAAACTATTTAACAGCTTAGAAGAAGCCGAAGATTTTCTTAAAGAGCAATTTGGAGACGGCGAATCATTTGACGTAGGTATTAAGCATTTATTTGTCAAAGATTTGCCGGTTCTTTGTGCATATATTAGCGGACTTGTTGATGGGGAAGCCCTGACGCAATTACTATCCAACATGTTACCTGAAGAAGACATTGATATTGATGATGAGCGAGAATATTTTGAAGCGCATTTCAACTTTCATGGTCGTTCTGAAGAAACTGAACGTAAAGCCTATTTGCTCGCTATTTTAAGTGGGCAAGTAACCTTTATTACGAAAAGTGGTTACTGCTATATTGCGGAGCTTCGGAGTTATCCAGGGCGCTCACCAGAAGAGCCGGATAATGAAAAGGTAATACGCGGTTCTAGGGATGGTTTTACAGAGGGGATTTCACAAAATACAGCTTTAGTTCGTCGACGCATTCGCAACAGTAATTTACGCTTCGAGCTACATAAAATATCCAAAATCGGTCAAACCGATGTCGCAATTGCGTATATGAAGGATATTGCAAATGAGGAAATGCTCGATAAATTGCGACAGCGTCTTAGTCAAATTAATCATGATGGTTTGACAATGGCCGATAAATCACTAGAGGAATGGCTGTTTAAGCAAAAGTTTCACCCAGTTCCTTTTGTACGCTATACAGAACGTCCTGATATTGTCGCTGCTCATTTACTAGAGGGGCATGTAGCGATTATGGTGGATACTTCACCTTCTGTTATTTTAGTGCCAGTTACGATGTTCCATTTATTGCAGCATGCTGAAGAATACAGACAAGCGCCTACTGTCGGGACCTTTGTGCGTTTTATGCGCTATTTCGGAACAATTATGGGGTTACTATTATTACCTTTATGGTATTTATTTGTAACGAATGAATCGTTACTACCTGATTCGCTATCTTTTTTAGGTAGTCAGGATAAATCACATATTCCGATATTACTGCAAATTCTAATCGCCGATATTGGGATTGAATTTCTAAGGATGGCCGCCATCCATACCCCGACACCATTGTCTACTGCGATGGGTTTAGTAGCCGGGGTAATTATTGGGCAGATTGCCATTGATGTTGGTGTATTCTCATCCGAAGTTGTGTTATATACAGCAGTAGGAGCAATCTTTACGTTTATTATTCCATCTTACGAGCTAGGAATTTCCATTAAGCTCTTCCGATTTGTTTTGCTTATTATGACAGGTATTTGGGGAGAAGATGGATTATTTATTGGATTGTTTTTATTATTTACCTATTTATGTTCATTACGTCCGTTACAAGCACCCTATTTATGGCCGCTCGTTCCATTTTTCCCAACTGCGATGCTTCGCGTCATTATCCGCTTCCCTATGACGTCAGATGCGCTAAGACCATATGTAGTCGCTTCCAAACAGAGAAAAAGATCATAGGAGCCGTTGCACTCACTTTTTTCATGTGATAAAGTTCACATATAGTATTTTGTGATTTTTGCAAAAATTATCTTTGCTAGTAAATGGCTAGATGTTTTTATCTTGTGACATGCAAATACCTGCTAAGATAATACAATGTCTCGATAGGAATGTTTGAGTAAGAGCTGACAAACCACGAGGTACGCAAATGTCACAAAATGGAGACGTGAAAAGGGAGAGATGCAAATGCATTTATATGGAACACAAGCGATTTCAGAAGATGGACATTTAACAATAGGACAAGTAGATACATTAGAACTTGCGAAAGAATATGGTACGCCATTATTTGTTTACGATACAGCGCTAATTCGTAAGCGAGCACGCGGCTTTATCGATACATTTAAAAAACTAGGGGTAAAGGCTGAAGTAGCGTATGCTTCCAAAGCATTTGCATGTGTAGCGGTGTATCAATTAGCAGCAGAGGAAAACCTATCCTTGGATGTTGTCTCTGGAGGGGAGCTATTTACAGCATTAAAAGCTGGATTCCCAGCAGAGCGAATTCACTTCCATGGTAATAATAAAAGCATTGCGGAATTAGAGTTAGCCTTTGATTCAAAAATTGGCTGTATTGTTGTAGATAACTTCTATGAAATTCAGCTTTTAAAAGAAATTGCTGAGCGTCGTCAACAAAAAATGCGTATTTTATTACGTGTCACACCAGGTGTTGAGGCACATACGCATGATTTTATTACGACAGGGCAAGCGGATTCTAAGTTTGGCTTTGACTTAAATAATGGACAAGCCGATCAAGCATTTGAGCAAACGTTTAAACATGAATACTTACAACTATTAGGCTTACACTGCCATATTGGCTCTCAAATTTTTGATACAGCTGGCTTTGGCTTAGCGGGTGAAAAACTAATCGACAAGATTTCTGATTGGAACAAGACTCACGGTTTTACGTGTACTGTGTTAAACTTAGGTGGGGGCTTCGGTATTCGCTATACAGAAGAAGATGCACCGCTTGAGCCACAAGTGTATGTAGAGGACATGATTACTGTTGTGAAAAATAAAGCAACTGTACTTGGACTAACAATGCCAGAAATCTGGATTGAACCAGGCCGTTCACTTGTCGGTGATGCAGGAACATCACTTTATACGATAGGTTCTCAAAAAACAGTACCAGATGTACGTAAATACATTGCAGTTGATGGCGGAATGAGTGATAATATTCGTCCTGCATTATATGATGCAAAATACGAGGCAGTCATCGCTAGTAAAGCTAATGCACCAAAAGAAGCAACGTACACTGTAGCTGGGAAACTTTGTGAATCTGGCGATAAATTGATTATCGATGCAAAATTACAAGAGGCAGCTTCTGGTGATGTACTAGCAATCTTCTGTACAGGGGCATATGGCTATTCGATGGCAAGCAACTACAACCGTGTACCACGTCCAGCAGTGGTATTTGTAGAAAATGGACAGCATCAATTAGCGATTAAACGTGAAAGTTACGAAGATATTGTACAAAATGATCTCCCGCTAACGCTAAAAAAGGGTGAATAAATTTGAGAAAAAACAAATGGGTATTATTGGCATCTATGACGACATTTATTTTGTTGTGGGGCGTTGTCTATTGGGTGTTAGCGTCGCAAGGTATTCTCGGCCCTGGTTCGTAAGACAGAAAATTGGCTTGCGGTAATAGTACAAATCGTGTAGGATAGTCAAAGATTATGTACAGCTAGAAAAAGAGGGAATAGACAAATATGTTAATTCGATATAAAAAAGCTTTCGAGAAAATAGCAATGGGGCTACTCTCGTTTATGCCTAACGAAAAAGACATAAAAAAGCTCACAGAGACAATCCAATCCTATGAAAATGATGATAATTGGGTATTATATTTATGGAAAAAGAACGATGAATACGTTGGTATCGTCGGGCTTGTAACAGACAATCACACAGCAACAATTCAGCACGTTTCTGTAGTTCCTTCTTACAGAGGAGAAGGCGTGGCAAAAGAAATGCTACAAGAAGTAGCAGAACTTGGCCAATACGAACAATTGCGTGCAACAGATGAAACGCGTGAATTTGTTCGCAAATGTATACAATGTAATGAAGAAAAAGCAGACGAAAGTTAACGTCTGCTTTTTCTTTGTTTGCTTTCTTGTCGTTCAGCAAGAATATGTGAGCGATCACGTAGCATATGTTTATGAAGAAGATAGTTAGGGTTGCTTTCCGGTAAAAGCTGTATGCGAGCTGTTACTAAATTTTGTAAAGTAGGTGTCAGCGGTAATTGAAAAGCTTGAAAGGACTTGCCCGTTTGAATATGGCTAAGTGTTTCGGTTAATTGTAATAGAAGTTTTGTGTAGTCGATTTCGTTAAAAAACACATTGCCTTTATTGACTTGAAAATTAGTGAGTGCTTTATGTAAGATTTTGAAAGCACCAGTTGCGTTGCCACGACGCCAATGATATAATCCTGTCGCTAGTTGAACATAGCCAACAAGAGGATGATTTTTATTGCCAGGCGCAATGTTTTTCCAATATTCCTCAAGCACTTCATGGCATTCAAAAAAATCCCCATTGCCATTGAAATAGGCACAGTAATCAATAAATAAAGTATGGTGCTGTGGATGCATTTTGAACTCCTTTCCACTATACTAAAAGAACATTGAATATCAGGGTGGTAAAATAATGTCTTATGAAGTAAAGTTAGAAGCCTTTTCAGGTCCTCTGGATCTATTATTGCATTTAATTCACAGATTGGAAATTGATATCTATGATATTCCAATGGCTGAAATTACGCAACAATATATTGATCATATCCATGCGATGCAGGTGCTTGAATTAAATGAGGCGAGTGAGTATTTAGTGATGGCGGCAACACTTTTGGCTATTAAGAGCCGAATGCTATTACCGATACATGAAGGAGAGCTAGAAGATGCGGAAATCGAAATCGATGGCCCTGACCCTCGTGAAGAACTGGTACAACGTTTAATAGAGTATAAAAAATATAAAGAAGCGGCAAGTAACCTACAAGAGCTTGAAACAGATAGAGCACAGGTATTTACAAGACCACCTTCAGATTTATCGGAATTAGCACCTGATGAACAGATGGCGTTATTCGATATGAACGTCAATATTTATGATATGCTTGGCGCCTTCCAGAAGCTGATGCGCCGAAAAAAATTAAAGAAGCCATTGAAGACAACTGTCACGAGGCAGGAGCGCTCAGTAAAGGAGCAAATGCGTTCTGTTGTGAATTCTTTACGTTTAACAGGTGGACGTGCATCATTTTTCGAGCTTTTTCCTTATGAAGATAAACCAACACTTATTTTAACGTTTCTGTCACTACTTGAACTGATGAAACGTCAAATTGTCATTGTAGAGCAAGACGGTAATTTTGAAGAACTAACGGTCACATTACAGAAGGAGGAATGGGATGATGACGAAGACAATAATCCTACAGAGTAGAATTGAAGCTTTATTATTTGTTGTAGGAGATGATGGCTTAACAGTTAAGCAATTAGCACAGCTACTTGGTGAAGCAGAAGAAGTAGTTGCACCTGCTATGGAGGCACTGCGTGTAGCATTTGACGAAGATGATACTAGAGGGATAACAATTAAGGAAATCGCTGGTGTTTACCAGTTAATTACAAAGCCGCAATTAGCAGATACGATTCAAAAATTAGTAGAAAATCCAACTGCGCAATCATTGTCTCAGGCTTCTTTAGAAGTGTTGGCCATTGTGGCATATAAACAGCCCATTACACGGGTAGCCATCGAAGATTTACGTGGTGTCAAATGTGAACGACCACTGCAAACGCTCGCTTCAAGAGGGCTAGTAAAAGAAGTAGGACGTTCAGAGGGGACAGGTCGTGCGATTTTATATGGCACAACGAAGGAGTTCTTAAACTACTTCGGATTAAATAGTATTGAAGAAATGCCACCATTACCTGAAGAGGACAATGGTGAAGCAGAACAAGAAACTGATTTATTTATGACTAAATTCCAAGAAACGTTTAATGGCGTTAAGTAAACAAAAGAAAAGTGCTAACGCGCTTTCCTTTTAATTTTCATAGTTCTACTTATCTATCACTTAAAATAAGGAGTGGCTTGTTGCTACGGTTACGACGATTAATGGTGTTTATGATAGCTGTGGGATTCTTAACTTTCCCACAAAATGGTTTGGCAAGAGGCGGAAGTGGGTATGTCGTGCTTGACGGTGAGACAGGTCGAGTATTATCAGGTTCTAATAGCGATGAGAGGCTCCCCATTGCGAGCTTAACAAAAATTTGGACAGCTCTCGTCGCGATTGAAAATAGTGATCTTCAAGATGAAGTAATTATTTCACCTAAAGCTGCAATGGCTGAAGGCTCCTCCATTTATTTGCAAGCGGGGGAGACGGTGACGGTTGAAACGTTATTATATGGTTTAATGTTACGATCAGGTAATGATGCTGCGACAGCTTTAGCAGAGCATGCAGGCGGCTCGGTAGAAGGCTTTGTTAAATTAATGAATGAAAGAGCTGTGATTGCGGGACTTACCAATACCGTTTTTATGAACCCTTCAGGTTTGCATCACGACGAGCATTTGTCTTCTGCAAGAGATACAGCTGAAATGCTAAGAATCGCACTTCAAAACAAAACCTTTGAGAAAATTGCATCTACCGTTCTTTATCGTGCCAATACAGTAAATGGTATACTATGGGAAAATAAGCATCGTCTATTGCGGGAAGGTTCGGGTGTCGCAGTTGAAGTAGATGATGAGACGGAGCAACCTGTAAGCTCATTAAAATCGGCAACGGGAACAGCTTTTGCAGGAAAGACTGGTTTTACAAAGGTAGCAGGACGAACGTTGGCAACCGCTTTTCAAAAAGACGGGCAAACATGTATAGTTGTGACGTTAAATGAATCGGATGATTGGAATGTTCACAGAGGCTTAGCAAATGAAGTATGGCAAAACTATAATATGGAGACGGTTGTGAAAAAGGGAAAATATAATGTCAATGATAAATTGGCTATCCGATTAGAGCAACCAATTCAATTGCAATTAAATAAAGAAGAAAAAAAGGTTGTAAGGCAAGTACTGCAAATTTCTAGAAAAAGAAAGGAAGCGGTATTGTCGATTTTTCTAGGGGAAGAGCGAATTTATGCTACACCTGTTAAAGTAGAGTCAGCGGATCGTTAAAAGCGATGCGCTGATTTTTATTTATACTGTATATTGTTTATCTAAAAAGGAATTTTATATTTATAGTAATTGGTGTAAAATTATGTTAGTTAAATTGTATAAGCATGATGGCAAGGAGGGGGACAATTATGGCTACAGCTAAAGTGAATCGAAAGCATAATCAAATAGCAGTCATTATTGTTTTATTTATATCAAGTTTTATCGCTCCATTTATTTTACTATTCCCTATTCAAGAGCTACTGTATCGACCGAATGACTATTACCTTTTTGAGACTATTTTTAAAGCGTATATTATATTAATGATTGCTTTAATAGTCATGGCGAGCGTTCTTTTGGTAAATATAATTATTGCTCCAAAAACAAAAAAGGGGAGAAATATACAACGGGCGATTGTCGGTACATCTTGGTTGCTCGTCCTATTATTTTTATTTTTATGTATTAATCATTATCAAATAATGGATGAAAAAGGACTCCATACGAATGCATTTTTTAGTGTGCAGGAAGATTTGACAAGCTGGGAAGAAATCATTAAAGCAGAACAAACAAACGTGCAAAAAGATGGTGTGACGAAACCAGATAAGTTGATTTTTACGTTAAAGGACGGTTCGACCATTGAACAATCTTTGACAGCCAAGTTAGCGAAAGCCAAACCATTTATCAATCTTGAATTGAGTAAAAATGGCGTTACCATAGAAAATGTATATCAATAAAAAAAGCTACCTAAAAGGGTAGCTTTTTTAGGGTGCCAGACACCGAAACAAATATGAATTTTCAGAATTTTTTGGGTGTCAGGCACCTTTTTTTAAAATTTTGTGGTTTGGTCTATATTAGAAATAGATTGAAAAATAGCTAGGCCATTTTATGTAGTGCAAAGACAAATAAATGAGAAACTAGCAAATAATACACTATTTAGAATAATCGTATTACTAGTGCGGAATGAGTTTCTCTTTTATATTACACAAAAGTATGACATAATTTTCACAGATTGACGGGAAAAATAACCTTCAAAAGGTTACATTTTTAACTAGAGGTGAAACAATGGAAAGATTACAAAAAGTGATTGCATATGCAGGTGTCGCTTCAAGGCGTAAAGCAGAGCAATTGATTGTAGAAGGTAAAGTAAAGGTAAACGGCGTTGTTGTACGTGAACTTGGAACGAAGGTATCCAACTCGGATACAATTGAAGTAGAAGGTGTAAAACTTGAGAAAGAAGATAAAGTTTACTACTTACTATATAAACCACGTGGAACAATTTCTGCAGTAACGGATGATAAAGGACGCAAAACTGTCACAGATTTATTTAAACATATTCCGCAACGTATTTTCCCTGTTGGTCGTCTAGATTATGATACATCTGGATTATTATTACTGACAAATGATGGAGAGTTTTCCTATATGTTAACGCATCCAAAATTTAAAATTGACAAAACATACATTGCACGTGTTAAAGGTGTGCCAACAATTGAGGGCTTAAAAAAGCTACAACGTGGTATTCAATTAGAAGATGGCAAAACAGCACCAGCAAAAGTAAGTATGACTTCTTTTGATGAGCAGGCGGGCAAGGCGATTTGTGAAATTACGATTCACGAAGGGCGAAATCGTCAAGTACGTCGTATGTTTGAGGCAATCGGTACACCGGTAGTCAAACTAAAGCGTGAACGTTTTGCATTTTTAGATTTATACGGTCTAACACCAGGAGAATATCGTGAATTGTCGAAACATGAAGTCAAGCAACTACGTGTGTTAGCTGAAACTGGGCAAATCGGCTAAACGAACAACAGCATGGAAATATATACCGCTATACGTATGGCGGGTTTTTCACTTTCCTCGTGTGAAAACGTTCATAAATCATTCATAATTAATAACTAAGCGATTTTGTATCATTTTGCTATAATAGGTGAGAATAGTACACCTGTTTTAATTTTATCCAGCAGGCGCGTAAACAAAGTAAGTCTCGGGGGAGCTATAACAGATATTTCTTAAGTGTAAGTGAAATATCGACAAATACCCTCGAGGCGTATTTGAGTAGGGGGTTTATTAACTTGGAGAAAAAGAAGAAACGTCTCGTAACCCGCACTATTATTTTAGCCATCTTAGCGATCGCAATTGGGTATACCGTATACGGGACAGCGACAAAGGAAAAGGTAGAGTTAGTAGCTGTTGGCTCTGAAGCACCGAACTTCACGTTAGTAGATTTAAATGGTGAGAAACACAAACTGTCTGATTATAGAGGGCAGGGAGTATTTTTAAATTTCTGGGGAACTTGGTGTAAACCATGTGAAAAGGAAATGCCCGCAATGAATAGCCAATACCAAGTTTTTAAGGATCTAGGTGTACAGACATTGGCCGTCAACATTGCACAAACTGATTTAGAAGTACAAAATTTTGTTGATAAGTACGGCCTTACATTTCCTGTTGTAATTGATAAAACGAAAAGTGTAATGACTGCTTACAATGTTGGCAATTTACCTGCTACAGTTTTAATTGATCCAGACGGTAAGGTAGTGAAGATTACTACTGGAGAAATGACGGAGGCGACAATCGCTTCTTACATGGAATTAATAAAGCCAAAATGAGGGGTAATAGACGATGGAGAATATTATTTGTGCTTGTGGACATAGTAATCCGTTTGGCACGAAGCTCTGTGAGAAATGTGGTCGTCCTTTAACCGAAGAAGAAAAGCAAAATAAAGTTGTCGACATGCGTTATGATGGTACGGCTATTCGCTCAAAGACGTACAACAAATCAATTGTCGACAAAATTTGGAATTTTTTCTCAAGTGTTAAAGTAGGGATAGCATTAATTATTATTACATTAATAGCAGCTTCAATCGGAACGTTACTACCGCAAGAGTTTTACGTAAAAGCTTCTGACATGGAAAAGGGAGCCTATTACGAGGATGTTTACGGTTTAGTGGGGAAAATCTATTATACATTAGGACTTTCTGATTTATACAGCTCTTGGTGGTTCCAGATTTTAGTTGGAATGCTTGCGGTATCCATTATTGTTGCCAGTCTTGACCGTGGTATACCGCTTTACAAATCATTGAAAAATCAACGTGTTAAGCGCCATGAAAGTTTTTTAAAGCGCCAACGTATTGTGGCAGAAGGACAGGTAACAGCAAGTCCTGAAGAGACGCTTAGTAAAGTTGAAAAGAAAATGACTGAAATGAAATACATTGTTCGTCGAGACGGCAGTGCTTTGTTAGCAGAAAAAGGCCGCTTCTCTCGTTACGGTCCGTACATAAATCATGTAGGCCTCATTATCTTTTTAACTGGGGTAATGTTGCGTTTAGTTCCTGGTTTCTATGTCGATGAATCGATATGGGTACGTGAAGGTGAAACACGTGCAATTACTGGCATGGACGGTTATTTTATTGAAAATCGAGACTTTATTTTAGAAACACATGATAATACACCACAAGGTGAACAGCTAAAGCAAGGTGTTAACGTCGTTGCGAAAAACTTCCAAACAGATATTACGTTATATAAGCAACCAGAAGACGCTATTGCTGGTGATACGGAAAATCTAGAAAAGGTGAAAGATTATTCAATTCGAGTGAATCACCCTTTAAAAGAAGCTGGCTATGCACTGTATCAAATGGATTATCGCTTAAATGAATTGAAGCAAATGAATTTCCAACTAGTAAATAAAACAACCGAGCAATCACTTGGTAAAGTAGGAATCGATTTAACAAATCCTAAAAAAGAATACGATTTAGGAAATGGTGTATCTGTTAAATTACTTGTTTACACGCCAGACTTCTCTGGGTTTGAAAATGGTGTTCCGCAAACAGCGACGTCAGTTCCTAATAATCCAGCATTTCTATTTAAAATGACGACACCAGAAACACCAAAGGGTGAAACAAGCTTCGTTGCGATTAAACAAACACTCGAACCACTAGGTGAAAACCAATACAAAATGAAGTTTGATAGTGTGGAAACACGCGATATGTCTGGTTTTACAATACGTAAAGACCGCACAATCCCAATTTTATTTGTTGGTGGTATTATTTTCATGATCGGCGTTGCAATCGGTTCATATTGGAACCACCGTCGACTTTGGTTACAAGTAGAGCCTGATGGTCATGTACTGATGGCTGCCCATGTAAACAAAAATATGTTCAGCATGAAAAAAGATTTAGATGCCGTGACTGCATTTGCTGGCCTACCGCAATATAAGGATCAGTTAGAGCCGTCTGAAGAAGGCGAAGAGTCCACAAATCGTGGCAATACTAAAAAGGAAGGTGACAACACCTTATGAGTTTGATTGACTTAAGTGGAAATCTATTATTTGTTGCATTCTTAGCCTATCTAGTAGCTACTTTACTATTTGGCGGCGCTATTAAACAATCCAATGCTTCGGGCAAAAACACAGACAAATGGGGTAAGCTGGCGATTGTCGTAACAATTATAGGTTTCCTTTCGCAAATTGGTTACTTTATTACACGTTGGATTCACACAGGTCACGCACCTGTAAGTAATATGTTTGAATTTACGACTGCTTTCGGGATGTTTATTGTTGGTGCATTTATTTTAATTTACTTTATTTATCGCCTAACAGCGCTTGGTTTAGTGGCGTTACCTGTAGCGTTATTAATCATTGCCTATGCATCGATGTTCCCGACAGAAGTAAGTCCATTAGTACCGTCATTGCAAAGTCATTGGTTAACAATTCACGTTATTACGGCTGCTATGGGTCAATCGATTTTAGCGATTAGTGCAGTTGCAGGTTTAATTTATTTATTAAAAGTTGTAGATTTAAACAAACCTTCAAAGCAGCGTTTCTGGCTTGAAGCGGTTATGTACTGTTTAGTCGTTGTGCTTGGCTTTGTTATTGTGTCGTCTACATTTAGTGCGATGGATTATGAATCGAAATACACGTATATTGATAAAGAAGATGTATCTCGCCAGATCACTTATAATTTGCCACCGATTTTTGGGATGAATGAGTATGAGGCAGTAGAGGAACATGGCATGTCTCCATTAGTAGAAATGCCTGCATTGATTAATGCGAAAAAATTAACAACGGTCGTTTGGTCATTATTAGTAGGCTCGTTACTATACTTATTAATTCGCCTTATTGCACGTCGTCGCATAAGCGCGATATTCCAACCGCTTGTTAAACGTGTAAATCTACAATTACTGGATGAAGTCGGTTATCGTTCTGTTATTATTGGTTTCCCAGTATTTACATTAGGTGCACTCATATTTGCGATGATATGGGCACAACTTGCGTGGAGTCGTTTCTGGGGTTGGGACCCGAAAGAAGTATGGGCCCTCATTACATGGTTATTCTACGCAGCATTCCTACATCTACGTTTATCTAAAGGCTGGGAAGGTGAAAAATCTGCTTGGTTAGCATTAATTGGCTTTGGTATTATATTATTTAACCTTATTGCCGTTAACTTAATTCTTGCAGGTTTACACTCCTACGCGTAACAATGGGAACAAAAAGCCTTTTCGCTGCTGCGAAAGGGCTTTCTTTTCTTTTCAAGTCGTAGCGTACCATGTACAATAGAAGGGTAGAGAAAGATCGGAAGAGAGGGATCGTGAAAGTGTCAGAAAATATTTCAGTATTAGTAGTAGACGACGAGGATCGTATTCGACGCTTATTAAAAATGTATTTGGAGCGCGAAGGGTATCAAGTTGACGAAGCAGAGAATGGTGAAGAAGCGATCGAGAAATCTTTAGAAAAAGAGTACCACTGTATTTTACTAGATATTATGATGCCTGAAAAAGATGGGCTTGAAGTATGTGCAGAAATTCGCGAAAGAGCTGCAACTCCAATTATTTTATTAACTGCAAAAGGCGAGGAAGCGAACCGTGTACAAGGCTTCGAGCTTGGAGCAGATGATTATATTGTAAAGCCATTTAGTCCTCGTGAGGTGGTTCTACGCGTAAAAGCGATTTTACGTCGTTCACAAGCATTTTCACCTACGACAAATGCATCGTCATCAAAAGATTTAGTTGTATTCCAACATTTGATGATTGACCATGATGCTCACCGTGTAACAGCGGAAGGTATCGAAGTAAATTTAACACCAAAAGAGTATGAATTATTGTATTTCCTTGCAAAATCTCCTGATAAAGTATTTGACCGTGAACAATTACTAAAAGAGGTTTGGCATTATGATTTCTTTGGAGACCTACGAACAGTCGATACACATGTGAAGCGTCTACGTGAGAAGCTGAATCGTGTATCCGAGAACGCAGCGAAAATGATTGTCACTGTTTGGGGCGTTGGCTACAAATTTGAGGTTGTCAATGAATAGAATATGGAACAGTGTTGTCGGGAAGCTATGGGTAACCATATTGCTTCTCGTTTCATTTGTATTATTTGTTTTCACGGTTTTAATGCTCGAATTTCTTCAAAACTATCATATGCAGCAAGCAGAAATTTCACTGCGTCAAACGGCTGCAACAATAGCGAGTATAGTGGATGACAATGAGACGGCAGAATCGACTTCGCAACTCCTTACAGATATTTTACCTGAGGGTACAAATGCACTTATCGCCATAAATCATTTGGAAGTCTCATTTGCGATGCAAGAAGGCGTCAACAAGAAAGAAATTCAAGATGAAATTTTAGCGAATAAATCCTTCCATGAAATTTTCCAATCAGATGAACCTATTATAAAGGAAATGATGATGCCATCTTCAACTGATAAAGGAAAGATGGAATCGTATGTTGTGCTAGGGTTTCCACTAAATGTGGAAAATGAAGTGCATGGTGCTGTATTTATTTATCAAAGTCCAGATGCGTTACATAAAACATCGAAAGAGACGACCAAAATTGTCTTTTTAGCGGCATTTATTGCGTTTGTGTTAACGACATTTTTTGCATTTTTCTTATCATCCCGTATTACATCACCATTACGTAAAATGCGTGAACTAGCTTTTGAAATTGCAAAAGGGAATTTCGAGGCAAAAATGCCGACAACGCAAAATGATGAAATCGGCCAGCTAGCTGTTGCGTTCAATCAAATGGGGCGTCAGCTAAAGCATAACTTAGAAGTAATCAATCAAGAAAATGAGCAATTGTCCAATATTTTAACATCCATGACAGATGCCGTGATAACGTTTAACCGTGATCGAACAATTTTACTGAGCAATCCGCCGGCGGAACGTTTAATGCAAAAATGGTTTGTAAATAAAGGCTCGCAAAGCGCAAAGCCGATTCCACCAGAACTCTATCATATGCTCGATCATGTACTAATGTTTGAAGATAAGTTAGAAGAAGAAATTGAAATGGATGGAAATTATTATACATTTACGATTAGCCCGCTCTATAGTGGGGAATTAATTCGTGGAGCAGTTGCTGTAATCCGCGATATGACAGAGCAGCATCGTCTAGAAAAGCTACGTTCAGATTTTATTGCCAATGTATCACATGAACTACGTACACCGATTTCCATGTTACAAGGCTATTCAGAGGCATTAATGGATGATGATTTTATTCAAGATCAAGAAGAACGCAATGAGATTACGAAAATTATTTATGATGAATCGAAGCGTATGGGACGTTTAGTAACTGATTTATTGGATTTAGCGCGAATGGAATCAGGACATATGACACTATACAAAGATGAAGTACCGATTAACTCGACATTTGAACGTATTACGCAGAAATTTGCTCAAGTGGCAAAAGAAAAGCACGTGCAGCTTTTATTTAATAGTGAGTTTGATAATGATGCCCGCATAAGTATGGATGAAGATCGTATCGAACAAGTGTTAACGAATTTAGTAGATAATGCACTGCGTCATACAGACGAAGGTTCTGTCATTGTCAAGATAGAGCAAGAGCCAACCTTTGCCAAAATATCTGTTCAGGATACAGGGCATGGGATTCCACAGGAAGATTTACCGTATGTCTTTGAACGTTTTTATAAAGCGGATAAAGCACGGACACGTTCTAAAGGCGGAACGGGTTTAGGGCTTGCAATTGCTCGAAATATTGTGAAGGCGCACTCTGGCAATATTATGGTCGATAGTGTGTTAAAAGAGGGCACAACCTTTACTTTCTATTTACCTTTCGAATAAATTCATTAAGAAGCCCTTAGCTGATTCCATCTGACAATGCTCTTTCATGCTGACACAGGTCATGCGTGTAGTTAGAACTAGCTGCACTATTTGGCAATAATACCAATATCTGTGAGGGTCTAGCTGTCGGCTTTTGCTCGGGTTTGGCACATGGCAAAATTGAGACAAAATTATTATTTAAATGTAACTTTTGCGAGTGTTAGACGACAAATACTATGAGAACGGGGGTGGAGTGCTTTGAATGACTCCGTGTTCCATCGACTATACGATGCATACCATCAAGACGTGTTCCAGTTTCTTATTTATCTAGTAAAAAATCGTACACTGGCTGAGGATCTTGCACATGAGGTTTATGTCCGTGTGCTGCGATCTTATGAACAATTCGCAGGAAATAGCAGTGAAAAAACTTGGCTTTTTGCCATTGCTAAAAATGTCGCAATTGATCATTTTCGAAAGCAGGCTGTGCGCCAAAAACATTCGCTCGATTTTTTTGACTGGGAAACGGAACAGTTACATTCAACCACACCATCACCGGAAGATGTGCTACAGACCAGTGATGAATTAAAGCAGATAGAGTCTGCACTTGAAAATTGTACAGGGGATCAAAAAATGGTTATTATTATGCGCTATTTCCAAGATTTATCAATTACTGAAACTGCGCAAATACTTGATTGGACAGAGGCGAAGGTTAAAACGACGCAACATCGAGCCATTAAGTTTTTAAGACAACATCTACAACAGGCTAGGGAACAGGAGGCGAAAAGGCAATGACGCATAAACAACAATTTGACGATGAACAACTTGAACAAATGTTGAGCAATGCCCCGAAGCTTACTGACCACCGCTCGAAAGACGAAGTGTTAAAAAGATTGCTTGCTGATGCACGTTTACAAGACAATATACATCTTCAAGAGGCCATAGTAGATGAAGTAAAAGAACAACAAGCACAATCATTGCCTGCTCAAGAAAATATTGAACCTATAAAACGACGCAAGAGTAGGTTGCCTATTTTAAGTAGTGTTGCTGCAATTTTTGTACTATCAATAGCAGGGTACATCTATGTATCGAACAATTCTTCCGTAAAGGATGAAGCAAACGCCCCAATCGAAAATTATTCTTCCATGCAGGAGGATCGGTCGGTCACAGAAAGTGAAAATGCAGATGCAGATAGTGTGATGAAAGCGAATATTGGTGCTGAGCATGCTCGTATCCTATCGTTGCGGACATCTGTTTACGAAGATGATTTAGTCGATGCAGTCGTTTTCAGAATTGGTTTACCTGGTGGCAAGGCTGATAGTATACCAATGACCTATATTATTAAGAACGAAAAAATAACTGCTGATTTTGGGAAGAAGAAACCAACAACTTTACAAATGTATAAAAAATACGCACCTCAAATTGATGAAGAAGCAATGGGTTTAACGGACTATCATCCGTACAAAGGTGAGTTAAAAGAAGAAGGTAAGACGCTTGTGCACGTATTACCAGAAGAAAATGATTATGATGTAGCTTCGGCATCTGTCACGAAATATTTAAGCTCGTTAAAAGATACTTTTTCCGAATCCGAATATAAAGCCATTGCCATTAAACAGGCAGATGGTTCAGCTTACGAGTTTTCGCAAGCAGAAGAGCCGAGTGAGCCTATAGCGCTAACAAAAGATAATCATTATAACTATTATTTATATACAGAGGGAAACGGGACTGAATATTTATCGCCTGATTTCCATCAAACGTATCCTACTGTGACAGAGGCTCTACTGGCGATGCGAGACAAAAAGGATGATGTTTATGTGCCAGTTGTTCCGGAAAATGTCACATACACTGTAAAAGAAGAAGAAGATGGGGTTGTGGTCACATTTGACGCACCACTTGATTTAACGACAATGGATGCCGTACGGGCAACACAATTAATCGAGGCGATGATGTTGACTGCGTCAAGCTTTGATAAAAAGATACGTTTAGATAACATTGTACAGGAAAGTTGGGAAGGCTTTGATTTAACAAATTTTTTACCAATGCCTGTAGGTGCCAATAAACAAATGATGCCATAATATAGAAAACAGCTATCAGATAGAGATAGCTGTTTTTTTATAATTGAAATACCGCGGGTAAAGCACCTTGATTCGCGGGTAAATGATAAAATATCGCGGGTAAGTGACTTTGCTCCGCGGGTAAGCTACTCCATGATTTCTCGCAAAATGCTTCATTTATTAAAACATACAAATTTAATCGGATTATTTTAAGCAGAAGTATTTACTTTTATGTGATAAAACATTATAGTTAGTTTATAAAATAATATTGATTCATCTTCGGGGCAGGGTGAAAATCCCGACCGGCGGTAATAGAGTTGTAAATCGCTAGTGTAGTAGTAAGCTACAGTAGTTCGCATGATTTACTAGATGGCTCTTCAGCCCGCGACCTGTGCAAAGATTTTTTTGCATGGCTGACTTGGTGTAATTCCAAGGCCGACAGTATAGTCTGGATGGGAGAAGATGAAGGTACGATCGTCATTCGTTGTTACGAATTAAGCTATGTGCGAACGTTTTTTTAGTGTGTCTTTAAGTGCACGCTATGCACAAAAAATAGCTAGTAATGGCGTTATTTACTCATGCCTTTTCTCCCTTATGCTGATTTGCATAAGGGTTTTTTCGTGAAAAACAATCGATTACGTCGTAACCTTTCTTCTTGCAAGATTGAATCAGCAAAGAGGAGAGAGTTTTCAATGAAGAAAAATGTCAAACTGCAATCGTTTATTACGATTGGTATGCTGAGTAGTATTTCGTTTTTATTAATGTTATTTAATTTCCCGATTCCACCGTTCCCAGCCTTTTTGGAAGTGGATTTCAGTGATATGCCTGCCTTACTTGCAGCCATCACGATGGGCCCAGTAGCAGGTATTTTAGTAGAGCTATTTAAAAATGTCTTAGATTGGATTTTCTCTGGTACGCCAACAGGAGTGCCAGTTGGTCATATTGCAAACTTTGTAACAGGCATATTATTTATTTTACCAGTATCATTTATTTTTAACCGTTTTAAAACGATTGGAGGTCTTGTTGGAGGATTAGCAACAGGAACGATTGTGATGGCGGTTGGAATGAGCTTGTTAAATATCGCAGTATTTTTACCGATGTACACTTATTTCTTAGGAATGGAGCCAGTCGTTGGCGATTCATTATACACAATGATTGTTGCAGGCATTTTACCATTTAATATCGTGAAAGGTGTGTTATTAACGGCGATTATGGCGTTATTATTCACAACGATGCGCAAATGGATCAACCAACAACGCACAATGTATTTATCAAAATAATTCATTTCACCTCGAGCATATTGAACTGCACACCAATTGTTAGACACATCTAACAAATGGAGGTGCAGTTTTTTTATGGATCCAATAGCATGCTGGGAAATTCAGGAACTGTCTAGTCTAATTTACTATTTTAATGTACAATTAATAAGAGATTAGTTAGTTTTGAGGAGATTGAAGAGATGAGTGAGAATAAAGGACAATGGTCTAGTAAATTAGGATTTATTTTAGCATCAGCGGGTGCGGCAATTGGGCTAGGGGCTATTTGGAAGTTACCCTATGTCACAGGGCAAAGTGGTGGAGGCGCATTTTTCCTGATTTTTGTGCTTTTTACATTATTAATCGGCCTACCGATGTTATTATCCGAGTATATTTTAGGGCGGGGTACGCAATCGGAAGCTGTCACTGCCTATAAAAAAGTTGTGCCAACGAAACCGGCATGGGCTTGGGTTGGACGTATGGGTGTATTGGGTTGTTTTCTATTATTAACCTTTTACAGTGTTGTAGGAGGATGGATTTTTATTTATAGCGGCCTTGGAATATCGGGTGCAGTTATTGATTCTTCAGTTAATCCAGGCGATTTATTTGGAAAGATTATTAGCACACCGTGGATTACATTACTAGGTTTAGCGTTATTTACATTAACCAATGTACTTGTTATTTCGCTAGGTGTACAAAATGGTATTGAGAAAGCAAATAAATGGATGATGCCATTGTTATTTGTGATGTTTATCATTCTTGTTATTCGTGCATTAACTTTAGATGGGGCAATGGAAGGTGTGAAATTCTTCTTATGGCCTGATTTTTCTAATATAACAGGTAAAGCGTTACTAGAGGCGCTAGGGCAGTCATTCTTTGGTTTGGCAGTAGGTTTCTCTTGTTTGGTTACATATAGTTCGTATTTGAAAAAAGATGTTAGTTTACCAAATTCAGCAGGTTCCGTTGTTATTTTGACAGTACTTGTGTCGTTTTTAGCAGGGCTAGCTATTTTCCCAGTTGTATTTGCTTTTGATTTGGAACCGCAAGCTGGGCCTGGCTTATTATTTATGGTGCTACCGACAGCATTTAGCCAAATGCCTTTTGGGGAAGTGTTTTTGGCCCTGTTTTTATTACTATTTTTATTTGCGACATTAACTTCGTCGTTTAGTTTATATGAAATCATCGTGGCAGCATTTATTGAAAAATGGCATATGTCGCGTTCAGTCTTAACGTTATTACTTGGAGTCATTGTTTTTGTTGCAGCAATTCCATCGGCATTATCGTCAAGTTTATTAGCGGATGTTTCAATATTTGGCAAGTCCATTTTTGATGCTACTGATTACTTAGTGTCCAATTTAATGCTACCATTGGGCAATTTATTGATCGCCATTTTTATTGCCTATGTAGTAGATAAAGACTTTGTGAAAAAAGAATTGCTTATGGGAAGTCAGGTGGGACAAGGGTTTTATAACACATATCGCCTATTAATGTTAGTGGTCGTCCCAATTGTAATTATTGTTGTTTTATTAAATATGCTCATACAAAAATAAATATATTGCAGCTTAGAGATGGTTCTTGTATTGCGCAGGAGCCATCTTTTTTTCGATTAAGCACCAAGTAAGTGGTAGTGAAAAAAATACCTGGCATTAAAGCACTCTTTTCAAGTGTCTTAACTACAGGTACTATTTTTACTGGTACTTCAAGACCTTATGGTGTGCTAACTTTTATTAAATTTATTGAAGCAGCGAGTACAATTCCGCCATCGCAAGTACGGAAGTCTGGACCGATATTTCTTAATTGAACTGTTCCATTATCTGGGATAAATACAATTGTTCCTCCAGTGATTGGTACGCATTCATATCTGTCGACTTCTGTATTTAACGCTCCGTATCTCGTTTGAATTGGATTCACTTCGGCATTATTAACAAAGAGAGCTGTAACGATTGTAACGTTACCTGTCCCAAATGGAGAGAAATTTCCATTCACATGATAATCGATATAGTACGCCCCTCCTTGGGTAACCCTGATAGTCACTGTATCGGGGTCTAACGTGATGCCAGCAGTTTCCCCCATACCGTTCCAAGGCATAGCTTGATTGGTAGCGAGCGTGATAAAATTCGTTTGAAAAAAGTTCCCGTATGTGGAAGATGAGACGGGTGGAGTTTGTGCGTTTGGAGTGATATGACAAATATCGATTGCTTTAATAACAGGCAAACTAGATTGGCAACGTTCGCATGAACAATTTTTTTGACAACGATTCAAAGACTGTACCTCCTAATACATTTTTCTACTAGTTTATTTAATTTATCTTTTTTTGCCTGTGTGTGCATTTAACTTATTTCTCTATAGCCTTAGACAAAAAAGAGCAGACGAATATATGTCTGCTCCTCTAATCATGTATGTTGCTCTGCTATTTAAACTATTGTCAGAATTGTTTGCGTGCCTGTCACCATTTAATATTCACTTAGTGCGAGTTCGCCTAACCATTTTTCTTCTTTAATGAACTGCTTCGCTTGGAGTTCATTTTTGGCAATAGGGAAAACTTTATCGCATTGTGAGATGGCAAATAATTTACGAATAAAATCATCTGTCACAATAATCGCTATTTTCTTATCGAACGTTGTGACTTTCTTTGCAAAATTGATAATCATACCAAAACCAGTACTATCAATATTCGCCACCTTTTGCATATCGATAATATAGCCGTGTTTTGTGTCGAAACTAATCGCGTGAAGCTCCTCTTTTATATCTCCAATCAATCCATATTCTAATTTACCAGTAAAGGCGATTAAAATATAATCAGCCTTAGTATCAATATTAATCATATTTTTCTGATTCATAAATTACGCCTCCTTATATGTTTAAAGTTAGATTGTAAATTTATTTACTTCGTTTTGTAAGTTAGTCGAAATTTCGGCTAATTCCTCTGAGTTTTGTGAGATTTCCGCAACGGTTGCGTGCTGTTCTTCGGAAGTTGCTGCAATTTCTTCGGTCGCTGCTGCAGAATCTTCAATGATACGTGAGATATCATGTATAGCTTGTTGGACATCTAATGAATTGTCATTGACATGGGTGAATGCTGATTTCATTTCCTTCACACCTTGCTCTGTTTCCACAACTTGTTCGACGATTTCTTGTAAAGCATTGCCTCCTTTACTAATGATGTGTACCTGCTCTTCGACAGCGAGCAAATTACTTTCCATTGTCCGAACGGTTACAGCGGTTTCAGCTTGTATATCTTTAATTAAACTCGTAATTTGCCCAGAAGCTAAACTTGATTGTTCGGCTAGCTGGCGTACTTCGGAAGCTACTACGGCGAAACCTTTTCCTTGCTCACCCGCTCGAGCTGCTTCAATAGCGGCGTTTAATGCCAATAAATTTGTTTGTTCCGCAATCCCTGTAATAACAGTTATAATACCGCCGATTTCTTCGGAACGTTTGCCTAGTTTTTGAATAGAATCGGTAGCGTAGGAAACTGTTTGCGTGACAGAGTTTAAATGTTTAATGGCTTCATTAATCGCATCCTCGCCTTTTCGTGCGATGTGGGTCGATTGAATGGCTCTCTCTAAAGTAGCTTCTGCCTTTTGTAAGCTATTGGCTACTTCATCATTCGTTTTTTGCATCATTTTCACAATATGCTCCGCCTGATCGGATTGCGTGCTAGTGCCGCTTGCAATATCATTCATTGTTAATGCCACTTGGTTTGAGGCCTCGCTAGTTTGGCGAGAAGATTCCGCTAAAACTAGTGAAGAACTTGCGATTTGATTGGCGCTATTGGCGACAACGTTGATTGTTTCGGTTATACGGGTCTTCATCGCATTAAAAGCTTGTGCTAAATTAGCAATTTCATCTTGTCCTTTAGGATTTAATATTTTCACATTTAAATTTAAATCTGCTAGTTCTTTGGCATTGGCGCTTAATTGATTGATGGGCGCAATAATTTGGCGTTGTAGAAACCAACTGATGATGACGAACAGTAAAGCTGAAATAATTAATAACACGATAACATTTTTCATGACACTTTCAGTAGCGGCATTCGTATAGGTCGTTAATGGTAAGGCAATTGACAACATGCCTATAATTTCGTTCAAGTTATTTGTAATAGGTCCTGTAACGACTTCGTATGGCTCCCCTAGCACATCTGCTGAACCGATATAGCGCTGCTCTTTTTGCTCTAAAACGGTCGTGATTAATTCACTAGGAGCCTTTGTATTAATAGCTCTCTCTCCATTTTCAATAATATTTGTACTAACCCGTGTATCATATTGAAAGATTGTGATGGCATCACCATGTGTTAGATTACTGAGTTTGTCAACAATATCAAAATTACCAACAATTTTCACATCTCCTTTATGCAATTCATTATTTTTGATGTGCCAGTCACCGGGAATTTTGGCATCTAAATACTCGTAACTTGAATCTATATCCGATAGTAGTTTTGCATTGACAGTTTCGATTAGATTATTTTTTGCGTCGGTATAACTGACAATCGTTATCACCGTAATCATAAGTAAAATGCAAGTAATGAGTAGTAAGTTAATTTTTTTGCGGATTGTCCATTTCATAAAAAGTCCCTCCTAATCTCAGATGTACCTATCCGTGAATTTTCTTAGAAACACCGACTAAAAATTTTGTTTTCGAAATATGTTTGAACCAAATAGAATCCACCATTTGTTTGACAAAAAATAACCCGCGACCTCGATCTGTATAATTATGTTCGTTTAGATCAAATTGCAAAGCCTTTTCCAAATTATTTTCGGTAATTCCTTGTGCTTCATCGATAACGGTTAACTTAATTTCCTCGTCGTTGTGTGTTACTTGCACTTGAATTGTGTTGTGGGAGAGGGGATGTAATGATTTTTCCGTTGCTTCAACTGCATTAATAACTAATTCGTGTAAGACAAAACGTAATTCTCTACTAAAAGGTACATTATAAAGCGTTGTATAATTTTCCATTGTCTTATCTATAAAATGAACTGCTTGCATATTCGCTTGAACTCGCAGTGTAAATTCCAATACCAATCACCTATCTTGTACTTGAAATAACAATTACAATTTCGCTAGCATTTCAGTAAAAAATGTAAGCAAATAAAATAGGTCATCGCCATTATAGTGAGAAAATAATAAATGGAAGTGCCTGACGCCATAAAGGGAAAGGCTTTTAGGCATAAAAAATGTTTCTTTTCATACAAAAGCTGTCATTATCGTCATAAATATACCTTGTTAGGCTCTGTGTAACCTTCTAAACGCTAGATTATGTAGCTAACGATTTAATCACAATCCGTAATGTTTGAAACAAGTTCGTTATTTAACGGTAGTGTGTATTCACAAGTAGAGAACGAGTTTACTCGCAACGTATAGTTTTAAATATTGCTGTTATCACCCTCGTAGTACATGTCACACCTATAGCAGTGAAAAATACTAGGAAGTCTATGTATTTTAGTTGGTGACCATGCATTGTTAAGGAAATTTTGGCGATGACTAATCTTTTACTTGGAGCTTGCGAAGTTGGGCTTTAACTTGGTAGTTTAAGACCGTTTAAAGGGAGTATAGAACTAGATGGAATTAAAGGTCTTTATCCACCAACGTCATAATTATAAAAGGTACTTTCGAATTATACAATTACTTTAATAGACAATGGTAAATATCCATTTATTGAATAGTTCAAAGTATCCAATAAACTCTATAAAAATAAATTCGCTTTTAATGTACCAGTAAAATATAAAAAAAGCAAGACTAATGTTCTATATAAAATATATTTTAATTAATATTTAAGTTTTATTTTTTGCTCGGATATTGATACTTATAGACTATTTCACTAGCCTTTTATTTAGGGTGGACAATGAAGGGCAACAAGTAGGCTTCTATACATCTAAAAAGAAGATAAGAATATTCTAAAAATTCTATGTAACAAAACCTTACATGCCCATTGCGTTCATTAGTTGTTTTAGTGTAATTTAAAAGCAGTTGTAAAAAACGGATGTTAAGAAAAATGACAAATTGGAGTGGGGAAGAATGAAACATCATACTAGAGATGATATTATCCGCATGGTGAAAGAGGAAAATGTGAAATTTATTCGCCTACAATTTACTGATATATTGGGCTCAATCAAGAATGTAGAAATACCAGTTAGTCAGTTAGCTAAGGCATTAGACAATAAGGTTATGTTTGATGGTTCCTCGATTGAAGGATTTGTTCGTATTGAGGAATCTGATATGTATTTACGCCCTGATCTTGATACATTCGTAATCTTCCCGTGGACGGCTGAAAGAGGCAAGGTAGCACGCTTTATATGTGATATTGCACGACCAGACGGTACAGCATTTGAGGGCGATCCACGCTCTAACTTGAAGCGCGTCTTAAAAGAAATGGAAGAATTGGGCTTTACTTCGTTTAACCTTGGACCAGAACCGGAATTTTTCTTATTTAAACTAGATGAAAAAGGTCATCCAACACTGGAATTAAATGATAGCGGTGGGTATTTCGATTTAGCACCGACGGATTTAGGTGAAAACTGTCGACGGGATATTGTGCTGGAGCTAGAGGGCATGGGTTTTGAAATTGAAGCGTCCCATCATGAAGTGGCACCGGGTCAGCATGAAATTGACTTTAAATATGCCAGTGCCATTGAAGCATGTGATAACATTCAAACGTTTAAACTAGTTGTTAAAACGGTAGCAGCTCAACACGGCTTGCATGCAACTTTTATGCCGAAACCTTTATTTGGAGTGAATGGTTCAGGAATGCACTTTAATCTGTCATTATTTGAAGGAGAAAATAATGCCTTCTATGATGAACATGCAGAATTGCAATTAAGTCAAACGGCACGTAGTTTTATGGCAGGGATTATGAAGCATGTGCACGGCTTTACAGCTGTAACGAATCCATTAGTCAATTCCTACAAACGTTTAGTGCCTGGCTATGAGGCGCCATGTTACGTAGCTTGGTCAGCACAAAATCGCTCACCACTTATTCGTATCCCTGCGGCACGAGGACTTTCCACACGTATTGAATTGCGTTCTGTTGATCCAGCAGCCAATCCATACTTAGCAATGGCAGTTATTTTAGCCTCTGGGCTCGATGGGATTCGCAAAGGCTTAACACCACCAGACGCTGTGGACCGAAATATTTATAAAATGAATCGTGTAGAGCGTGAAATGAATGGCATTGATAGTTTACCATCTTCATTAGAATATGCACTGATAGAACTAGAAATGGACCATATCGTTCGTGACGCACTAGGCATTCATATTTTTGAAAAGTTCACCGCAGCGAAAGAAATTGAATGGAACAAATACCGCACACGCGTCCACGACTGGGAACGTGATGAATATTTGACGATGTACTAACAAAGAAGTGTTGGGGCTGTAAGGCTCCAACACTTCTTTGTTTTTTTGCCCACATGGGTTTGTTTTGCTGTTATGGTTTCTAAAAATTGTTTCCATTTCGCTTAATAATAGTAGTTATTCTTTTAGAACTAAAAAACAATTACTTATTGTTGTTTATTTGAAATTTATAATGTTAAGAGAAAAGTATCCTCTAATCCTGCTTTGGGAAATGTTTATATTATAAAGTGGAT
The DNA here is from genome assembly GCF_037976175.1 of Lysinibacillus sp. FSL K6-3209. Taxonomy (NCBI): domain Bacteria; kingdom Bacillati; phylum Bacillota; class Bacilli; order Caryophanales; family Bacillaceae; genus Lysinibacillus; species Lysinibacillus sp. FSL K6-3209. The sequence goes on from NZ_CP150264.1 coordinate 1,379,483, forward strand.
TATTTTGTTAATATTAATGTTGAGTAAAAATTTCCCTGTGGAGGAATTCTAAAATGTTTAAAGCTGTATTATTTGATTTAGATGGAACTTTATTGAATCGTGATAAATCGATTGAGCTTTTTATAAACCAGCAATATGAAAGATTATTTGACTTACTTTCTCATATTTCAAAAGAGCAATATAATTCAAGATTTATTGAATTAGACAATCGTGGATATGTTTGGAAGGATAAAGTATACCAACAACTGATTGATAATTAAATATATCTTCAGTAACTTGCGAAGAACTTCTCAAAGATTATTTAAAAGAATTCAAACATCATTGTGTAGGATTTCCTCATATTCATGAAATGTTGGAGGGGCTGAAAAATAATAAAACCGCTTTAGGCATGATTACAAATGGGTTCGGTCAGTTCCAAATGGAGAACATTAAAGCTTTGAACATTGATCAATATTTTGACGTAATATTAGTATCTGAATGGGAAGGAATGAAGAAACCTAATCCTCAAATCTTTCTAAATGCATTAGAAAAATTAAACGTAGAACCTTCAGAAAGTGTATTTATTGGTGACCATCCAGAAAATGATGTGAAAGCTGCTCAAAACGTTGGAATGAAGGGGATTTGGAAAAGAGATAATCAATGGACTGATATAGAAGCAGATGCAATAATTGATGATTATTTAAAACTTCCTGAGATTTTGAAGAAATTAAATTTTTAGCATACATAGCCAGATAAAATAACGTTCAAAATCAAAGTATGGAAAAACACTGAAAATCGGGATTTTTCAGGGACAGAAACCCCAATGCGTCCACGACTGAGAACGCGATGAATATATAACAATGTACTAACAAAGAAGTGTTGGGGCTGTTAAGGCTCCAACACTTCTTTGTTTTTTTCATAAATGCGTACATAATAAAAAAAATTTTTACTGGCAATGCTGAAATCATATTATGATATTAGCAGTTGCATTGTACATACTGGTAAAATAAGGGGATATAGGAGGGGTAAAAGTTGAAGATTAAAAGAATGGATCATATAGGGATAATTGTTAATGATCTCTCTGGAGCTAAAGCGTTTTTTCTCGATTTTGGACTTGAGGTGAAAGGGGAATGGGAAATGGCAGGAGAGTTGATGGGATATGCAGCTGGGCTTTCTGACGCAAAAGTAGCGTGTGTGGGATTGGGCATGCCGGACGGTCAGACTTGGATAGAACTAATAAAATTTTATTCCCCGTTAGCTGAAGGGGATTTTCAGCAACCCTGTGCTAATACGCTGGGAATCCGACATATCGCATTTGCTGTTGAAAATATTGAAGCGATTGTTGCCAAACTAAAAAAGAACGGTAAGGAAATCTTTAGTGAGATACAGCAATACGAAGAACACTATAAGCTTTGCTACGTGCGAGGTCCAGAGGGCATTATTTTGGAGTTAGCTGAAGAAATCAAAAAGTAATGGTGGGCTATATGACGCTACACGAAAGGATGAATACTTGATAACGAATGCTGTAGTTACTAAAGCTAAGTGTATTTTAGTAGGAATTGAGGTAAATTTGGATATAACTAAAAATTGGAGCAATGAAATTCAAAGGCATGAACAGACAGGGTCATAACCTGCTTTGTGCGTGTCTTTTTTTAATTCTACTGATAGGTTTGGTCATAACTTTGAAGAATAGCCACGGGAATTTTTTTTGGAAAAAGTTGCACAAATTTTAATTTTGTATATAATGTGTATATATTATATATACATTATAATGAATTTGGAGTGCTAAGTGAGTTATAGAGAGGAGAATAGATGATAGGAACTGATAAAGTATATAACAATCAACTTGGAAAACGATGGGTGCTTACCATTGGTGTCTTTTTGATTGTTCAATTGATTTTTATCGCTATTGATGGCACTTTACTGGAGCCAAAAATCAACGATAGTGGCAACTTATTTGCCAGAATTGCAAGATGGATACTCGATTTGAAGCTCTTTACTAAATGGATTGCTCCTTATTCCTTTCCATTTTTTAATTTGGTCACAACAGTTCATGTGATTGCCATTCTCATTCAAGCAGTTCATGACATTATACAAAGAGGTTTTGAAAATAGGAAGAAGAGGGATTAGCATGCAAATAATTATTTCCAATAGTTCAAAGGAGCCGATTTATGAACAAATTACAAATCAAATGAAATCGTCTATTTTAGCTGGGGAGCTACAAGAAGGTGCAGCCATACCTTCGATGCGCAAACTCGCACAGGATTTACAAATTAGTGTGATCACGACTAAACGTGCTTATGAGGAATTAGAGAAAGCAGGCTTTATCTATTCTATTGTTGGAAAGGGTTCTTTTGTCGCAGAGCAAAATCTTGAAGTAATTAGAGAGAAAAAACAGAAGGTCATTGAGGAGCAGTTGAGTGCCGTTATAACGAATAGTAAAGAAATTGGCCTGTCACTCGATGAATTGCATCAATTATTGGATATTTTGTCTGAGGAGTGAGATAAGTGGAAAATGTAATTGAGTTAAAAAACGTAACAAAACATTTTAAAGGTTTTTCAGTGAAAAATATTGATTTACAAGTAAAGCAAGGGTTTGTAACAGGATTTATAGGGGCAAATGGGGCTGGTAAATCGACAACGATAAAGATGATGATGAATTTATTAAAGGCAGATGCAGGGGAAGTGAAGGTTTTTGGCTTAGACTACAAGACCCATGAGAAGGCAATCAAGGAACGCATTGGGTTTGTATATGATGGCAATGTATTTTTTGAAGGGCTCAACTTAAAAGATATCAAGCGTATTGTTGCACCAGCTTATAAAAATTGGGATGATACATTATTTTATCACTATGTGGAACAATTCGAATTACCGATGAATAAAGCAGTGAAAACTTTCTCAAAAGGAATGCAAATGAAGGCTTCGTTGGCGATAGCCTTATCACATCATGCAGAGCTAATACTCATGGATGAGCCAACAGCAGGTTTAGATCCAATTTTTAGACGAGAACTGTTGAATCTCTTACAAGAGTTAATGATTGATGGGAATCGTACTATTTTCTTTTCCACGCATATTACCACAGACTTAAATCGAATTGCAGATTATATAGCTTTTATACAAAAAGGACAATTAGTGTTTAATAAGTCCATTCATGATGTTACAGAAAACTATGCTATTGTGAAAGGAAGAGTGGATCTGCTGGATCGAGATACAGAACAAGCCTTTGTACACATTCATCGTGCAACTACAGGTTTTGAAGCATTAACGGATAATATTAATGAAGTGAAAAATATTTTCGGAGAGTCCGTTATCATTGACCCAGCATCGTTGGAAGATATTATGTATTACATGAAAGGGAGAGAAAGCTATGTTTAATTTAATCTGGCGCGATGTAATCATGCAAAAAAAGCTACTCTTAACGTTTATTCCTTTTATAGCATTCTTTATTTTTATGGATTCGCATCCTGCTCTTATCTTTTTAGTAGCTAGTATTTTTATTCCTTTTAATGCTTATGCTTACGATGAAAAAGCAGAAACAAATATACTATTAAATTCTTTACCATACACACGTAAAGAAATTATTGCTTCACGCTATCTTGGAGCATTAGTTTATATGATTTTATCCATTGCCGTGACAAGCTTAGCATTAATGATCTCTAATAAAACGTTTTCACTAACGGATATCGCAATTTCTGTAGGGTTATTTATATTATTTGTTTCCCTTACTTTGCCAATGTTTTATATATTTAAACCAGGGTATATCACAATGGCTATCATGATTAGTTTCATCCCTTTAGCAGGTATAGGACCGTCTATTGTTATCTTTTTAGCTGAACATTTAACAGCCATAACGGATTTTATTATTCACTTATCCATTACAACAATTTATATAGCTGCAACAGTGGTGATTTTGCTAGTATTTTTACTTTCGTGGGGTATTACTACAGCAATTTACCAACGTAAAGCATTTTAATCAATGTCCTGCTTCGTTCACCGATTTCAGCACGGCAAATTATACAACATAAAGGGGAATTAGCTTTGTACTATTATGTAATTGATGCTTTTACAGAGATAAAGTTTGGCGGAAATCCGGCAGGCGTAGTGATTTATGAACATTTAAACGAAGAATTTATGCAAAAGTTTGCTGCGGAGGTTCGCTTTTCAGAAACAGCCTTTATTAAAAAAATAGACAATAATCATTTTGATATAAAATTTTTCACACCAACTTCCCAAGTAGCACTGTGTGGCCATGCTACAATAGCCTCCTTTAAAGCGCTATTGGACTGTCAAGCGATTGAAGATAACCATACTTACTATATGAAAACACTGGCGGGTACACTGGCTGTTGAAGTGAATCAATCATTTTTCATGATGGAGCAAGCCGAACCAAGACTCGGAAAAATCTTTGATGATTATGATAAGCTGTCTACTCTTTTTAATATGGATAAAGAGCAAATTGGCGATAACCATTTTAAACTAGTGCCTCAAGCTGTAAGCACTGGGCTTTGGGATATTATGCTTCCAATCAAAACAAAAGATGCATTATACGCGTTAAACCCTGATTTTAATGCCCTTACGCAATATGCCAAACGCCATAACATAGGAGGCGTTCATGCATTTACACTGGACACAGATAGTGGAATAGCAGAGAGTAGAAACTTTTGCCCGCTCTATGGGATTGATGAAGAAGCAGCAACAGGGACTTCCAATGGTGCATTAACATATTATCTTCTTCATAATCGCGTGCTAACGAAATTTAATGAAGAATTCACGTTTTTGCAAGGCTATAGCATGGGCAGACCTTCTACCATTATCACTAAATTAATACATAATAATAATCCAAGAGTGATGGTGGGAGGAAATGCCATAATCTTGACAAAAGGCGAATTATACTAGACAACACTACTAAAAAATCCCTTGGGCTGGACAAATTCTTCACTTTATTAAAAGGGGAAATCTCGGTAGAAGTTTGCAAATTAGCATGGATTTTCAATCAGTCCCTGTCGTAGCAAAAAAGTGTTAGAATTGCCAGCAGTTATCCTAACACTTTTTCATCATTTTTAAATTGCGCTACATTTGTGGGGCATCCATACCAAAGTTTGCCCATTCCTCTTTTGAAGGGCCATAAATGCCTGGAACGTTTAAACCAGCCTGTCGCATAAGAACGCTCATTTGCCCGCGATGGTGACTTTGATGTTGCATTAAAAATAATAATAGTGATCCATTCGGTATTTCTTGGCCTAGAAATTGTATATATTCCGTCATTGTCTTGTCTTTCCATTGCGTTTTTAATGCATGGATAAATGCACTACTAGCTTGGTGATAACAGTCTGCTATATAATGAGCCGAGGTAGGGACGGGATAATCGACTGTTGGAGCTTCAAACGTTAAGTTTGTATTGGATGTAATAATATGAATAGCAGTTACAGTATGCCAAGCAATGCGTCCTAAAGTCCAATTATCTGATGTGATGGCTTGCGTAAGTGATTGATCTGTCAACGTGTTGAGGTAATTTTGTGTGGCACTCGCTTCAAATGCCCAAGAGTGTATAAAATGGTCTACAGTTTGGAACATTAAAACCCTCCTAAAATATAGTTTTCTTTCTATACATATACAATTATATCCTCGCTTGAATAAATAACATAATCTTTTTCTAAATAATAAAAAACCAGCTCCATTGATGATTTGAGCTGGTTTTTATGTTTTAATGTGTAAAAGATATTATTCTTTTGAAGTGTCTTCTGTTTTATTGTGATTTTCCATATGTTCTTTGTGTGTAGATGGTGCTTCCGTATCATTGGGCTCTGTTTTATCTTTTGATGTACCACATCCAAATAATAGTCCTGTTGCTAGAATTGCTGTAAATGTACCGATAAATAATTTTTTCATTCATTCACCTCATAATGTTTATACTTTTATTCTTGCCCTATTTTTTTACTTCATACATCGTTGCTTTGCAAAAAGATTACCGAGATTCTATTGTGTATATTGATGGTTTGTCAGGAGAAATATTATTCAAAGTTTTAGAAACAGAAAATGGCTAAAAAAGCTATATTTTAAAGTGCGTTTTACAAAAAGAGGCATTTGACAACTAACAGTTTATAGCTATTTGAAATCCTTCTATGCTAAGAACATGACAAGCAAACTGTTAGAGCTAGTAATAATGTGAGAGATTAATTGATAATGAATATCCATAATTGTATAATTTAACGAAAATAAGAGGAGAAGTCGTTATTACTATACTGGGGGAATCAATATGCCTTGTAAAAGCTGCTTAGTTTTAGAGTTACAGTTTGACATACAGTTAAAGGGACAACAAAATCTATCACTGATGGAAAAGGTAGTCAATTATTTTAAAAGAAGAGGCTTGTTGATTTCGGTAAAGGATGATTTTTTTATTATTCAAGAGTCAGGCGTCAGGGAGTTGCTTGATTTTTGCCATGATTATATGGATTTAGCGCAAGTTTATTTTCGTTTTGACAATAGAACGTGGCAACCTATTACAGAAATCGAGCCGATTTTAGAGATGAAGTGGATTGATGAAGTAATCAGGAAGAAATCTGTTATTAGCTTCTCTCAACCGATTGTCGATGCAAATGAAGAAATTTATGCTTATGAAATATTATCTAGGTTTCCAAGAGAGGATGGTTCTCTAATCTATCCTAATGAAATTTTTACTGCAGCGAGAAGTCGTGGACGGTTATATGCTCTAGATCGCATATGTAGAATGGCGGCAGTGCGCTATTCAGCAGTATTAAAGAAAAAGACATTTATAAACTTTATTCCCACGTCTATTTATTCCCCAGAGTTTTGTTTACAAACAACAGTACAATTAGCAAATCAATTAGGCATTGATCCGAATCAGTTTGTTTTTGAAGTAGTCGAATCAGACAAAGTCGATGACATTGAGCATCTAAAATCAATTCTCAATTACTATAAACAAAAGGGCTTTCAATATGCCTTGGATGATGTTGGGGAAGGGTACAACACGCTGGAAATGCTTGCAGACTTAAAGCCTCAATATATGAAATTGGACATCAAATATGTTCAAGGTGTTAGCGGAAATAGTGAAAAGCAAGCAGTAGCCAAGCAGTTTTTAGCGAAGGCCTTTGAAGTGAATGCGATTCCGTTAGCAGAAGGTATTGAGAGCAGAGCGGATTTTGAATGGTTAAAGGAAAATGGCTATCAGCTTTTTCAAGGTTACCTCTTTGGAAAACCGAGCATACATCCTCAACGGAAACTGTAAAATCATAAACAACAATATCTTGAATGAAGCTTATCTTGTACAAGCTTTTGTTCAAGGTATTTTTTTGCATTTTTTAGCTTCTTTATTATTTGCAAATTTTTGTACAGCAGTTGTATACTTGTTGTAGAATTCTTGTATAATATAAAACTGGATTACTTATACAAGAACATGACCATTTAAAACAACTTTGCAAATACTAGCTAACTTAAGGATATAGGGAGGTTTTATGATGAAAAAGAACAAAGAAATCATTATTGTCGGAGCTGGCCCAGGTGGGTTAGCATCAGCGATGTTGCTAACTGCAAAGGGTTTCGATGTAAAAGTATTTGAGAAAAAGAATTATATTGGTGGGAGAACGAGCGAAATACAGCTAGGCGAATACAAGTTTGATATGGGTCCTACATTTTTAAATATGCTATATATTGTAGAAGAGATTTTTGAACTTACTGGAAGAAATTTTCATGATTACATAGAGCTAATTGACTTGAATCCTATGTATGAGCTTATTTTTAGTGATAAAAAAATTAAAATGACACGTGACAGAAACGAAATGATTCGCCAAATAAATGAGCTTTTCCCGGGAAATGAAGGAAGCTATGAGCGATATATGAAGGAAACAAATCGCAAATTAGAAAAATTAGCCCCTGTTTTACAAACGAGTATGAATCGCTTTACAGATTTACTTCAACCAAAGGTTTTAAAAGCATTAGGAGAGCTAGAAGTCGGTAAATCTTTAATTGATACATTATCGCGCTATTATAAACAAGAAGAATTACAGCTTGCGTTTACTTTCCAAGCGAAGTATCTTGGTATGTCTCCTTGGGAAAGTCCAGGTGCCTTTTCGATTCTCTCTTATATTGAGCATGCCTATGGCGTGTATCATGTTAAAGGTGGCTTGAACAAGTTAACACAAGCGATGGCTAAAGTTGTACGTGAAAATAATGGTGAAATTTTTACAGGCACTGGTGTATCAAAATTATGGTTAGATGGACGTAAAGTAAGAGGTGTTATTTTAGAAAATGGTGAAAAAGTTGCGGCTGATGATGTCATTATTAACGGAGACTTTGCTCATGCCATGACGAATCTAGTAGAACCAGGTGTACTAAAAAAATATTCGAAGGAAAAGTTAGACAAGAAAAAATACTCTTGTTCAACATTTATGTTATATCTAGGTGTCAATAAAACATTTGATTTGCCACACCATACAATTTGGTTTGCTGAGGACTATCGTCAAAATGTGGAAGATATTACAAATGCCAAAATATTATCAGATGACCCTTCCATTTATATCCAAAATGCTGTTGTGACTGATCCAACCGTTGCACCACAAGGGAAATCAACGCTATATATTCTTGCACCTGTACCGAATAACTTTAGTAATATCGAATGGGAGAAATGTGAAAAAGACTATCGTGATATGTTAATAGGAATGCTTGAACAGAAACTTGGGGTTGACAATCTTGCGCAATATATTGAAGAAGAAAAAATGATTTCACCAAGAGGTTGGGAAGAGGAAATGGATGTATATAAAGGGGCGACCTTTAATCTAGGACATCAGTTAACACAAATGCTAACATTCCGTCCTCATAATAAATTTGAAGAGTTAGATCATTGCTGGCTAGTAGGAGGAGGTACGCATCCAGGAAGTGGATTACCTATTATTTTAGAGTCGGCACGTATTACGGCAAATGGTATTTTAAGAAAAGAGAAGATGACTGAATTTGCTGTCAAGCCATTACCAAAAGTAGAACTCTTTGCCCCTAAAATGCCAAAAGGGCATGGTAACGGCATTGATGCGGTACAAATTTAATGATAAATCTAGTTATCTAGCGTTTTCCTTTCATCGCACCGGAGTAATGTCTAAGGATTAAGTTCATAAGGTTAGTATGAATCTTTTTAAAAATACAAAAAGGTGGGGTAGCACAACTTTATGAGATGGCAACATTATATTTTTTATTTTTTTCTTATTTGGTATAGCTTCGGTGTGATTTTAGTAGGGTTTAATCTATTGCCAACATGGCTTGAATGGGCAAACAGTGTCTTTATTATCACAGCGGGTGTGCTTGGGGTTATTTATTTTGTTAGGGGATTTGGCGCAATTTATGGTGTGAGTATTAGTACACTCATTTTTAGCACAACGTTTATTGTCGAATATTTAGGATCTACCCATTCCATTCTTTTTGGCTCTTCAATAGTTTTCGCAGTGCTTTTTTTCGTCATCCCAATAAGAGTTCGATTGCATCAAACTTATACTTTGTAGGTGGCAGTACGCATCCAGGAGGGGGATTACCTCTTGTGACATTAGGTGGTATGCATGTAGCCGATGCAATTGTCAATCAACATAAGCGACAGTAATTGAAAGGAAATTCTTAGTTTTTATAGAATTGTTATAAGTGGGGTAGCCAGAAGGGAGAGATCATATGGGGCAAGTTAAAATATATGGTATGAAAGATAGCTTAAATCCTATTAAGGCAACATTATCGACGATTATTCATGCATGTATGGTAGAGGCACTTGCATTGCCTTCAGATAAGAAATTTCATCGCATTTTTCCGATGGATAAAGAAGATTTTTACTATCCAAGTGATAGAAGTGATGCCTATACCATTATTGAAATAAGCCTGTTTGAAGGTCGAACAGTGGAAACGAAAAAGCAATTACTTACATTGTTGTTTGACAAGATTCATAGTGAACTGCGTATAGCGCCTCAAGATATCGAAATTACGATTTTTGAAACGCCAAAGCATAATTGGGGAATACGGGGGCTGCCTGGAGATGAGTTAACATTAACTTATAACGTAAATATATGAGTTTTTGTATAGGTAGATTAATAACAGACCCTTGTAACAAACGGTTATCGAAATTTACTTAGGCAAGTACTAAACAAAAAGGGTTGAACAACGTGATAAGGAAAGGCTACTTCATAGACAAAGAAAACAATCAGATGTTTCACGATGAAGTATGCGTATCAAGTAAAATTTACGCTAATAATGTTACGTTACGGGAACTTGAACAAATGATTTTTAATGGCGAATTAGAAGAAATTTTTATCTGTCACTATCAAACGGAACGAATAAGTAAGTTAGAGCGTTTAGTAATGCATGATGTTAAGTCTGAATGGCGTACAAAGTATAAAAATAATATTAGCCTTGATGATGAAGCTTGCTTAAATGATTTTCCTAATGGCTATTGCTTTTTTGTAGAGCTTTGGAAAAGCGCTAAAGGTACTACTATTTTAGTGTTATTTCAATGTCATTAAAAATCAACCATTAGTAAAAATATTTTAGTAGCGGAGGAGAAAAGCTTCTTCCTAAGTGGATAACAGCAAAAAAAGTGTTAGATTGATTGTGGTCAATCTAACACTTTTGCATTTTCTAGCTATTTTTTATTTGTTTATTTCTATAATTTAATTGTCCAACCGAATGAATCTTCAAGCGTGCCATTTTGGATGCCTGTTAATGTATCGTAAAGCATTTGTGAAATTTCACCAATTTGACCGTTGTTAATTAGAATTTTTTCGTCGCGCCATTTCAACTCTCCGACAGGTGAAATAACCGCTGCCGTGCCCGTACCAAATGCTTCTTCCAAAGTGCCATTATGATAGGCTTCAACCACTTCATCAATTGAAATGCGACGTTCTTCGACTGGGATGTTTTTTGCTTTTAATACGTGCAGCATCGAGTCACGCGTAATACCTGGTAAGATGCTTCCGTTTAATGCTGGCGTAATGACAGTACCATTTATTTTGAAGAAAATATTCATGCTCCCTACTTCTTCAATATAAAGGTGTTCCTTGCCGTCAAGCCATAATGTTTGAGAGTAGCCTTCCTTATGCGCAATTTCTTGTCCTTTCAGGGCACTTGCATAGTTACCAGCGGTTTTTGCTTCGCCAGTTCCCCCCACGACAGCTCGTACAAAGTGCTGTTCCACCATAATTTTGACTGGATTAATGCCTTCTTTGTAGTAAGAACCCGACGGTGACATAATAATAATAAATTGATAACTATTCGAAGGGTGTACGCCCAAGTGAGGCTCGGTTGCAATAATAAATGGACGGATATAAAGAGATGTTCCTGGTGCGGTTGGAACCCATTCACGATCCAATGTTACTAATTGCTTTAACGCCTCTAACGCAAGTTCTTCATCAATTGCTGGAATGACGATACGCTCATTTGAATGATTTAAACGGTTGAAATTGCGGTCTGGACGGAATAATAGCACGCCGTTATCTACTGTTGCATAAGCTTTTAAGCCTTCAAATACAGCTTGTCCATAATGGAAGACCATTGCTGATGGATCGATAGAAAGTGGCTGATACGGGATAATGCGTGGATCATGCCATCCCATTCCTTCTGTATAATCGACTATAAACATGTGATCTGTAAAAAATTGTCCGAACCCTAATTGGTCTACTGCAGGTTTTTCTTTTGGGTTTGTTGTTAATTCTTTTTTAATTTCTAACATCGTCATATCCTCCGCGTCTTATGTCATTAGGTGATTTATCTATAATACTTAATAATACTGTTTATTTTAAATTAATGAAATACTAAGAATCTACTAATAATTAATAAAATTGCTGAAATATTTATTTAATTCAACAAATTCCAACATTACATAGATAAAGAAATGTTTTTTCATAAGGTGAGTAACACGTGTTTTAGTTGTGACGTCCAAGATAGGCATAATTAGAGTATTCAGCTTTCATATGCTAACTATGTATGTAATTAGCACGTCGAAACGATTATGATTGAAGTAAAGGTTTGGAAATTAAAGGGGGGGTACCTGTCCAAAGATAGCATAAAAAGACAGGATGATATTAATTGAATACGATAATCTTGAAGTAAGGAGTGAGGGCATTTGAGTTGGATTGAGTCGATTCAAAAGGCAATAAATTATATAGAAGAGCATTTACATGAAACCATTACGATGGAACAAATAGCACAAGAAGTAAATGCCTCTGTTTTTCATTTTCAACGGACATTTTCTATTTTAACAGATATGTCTATCGCAGATTATATTAGACGAAGAAGATTAACGTTGGCTGCCCAAGAGTTAATCAATACGGATAGTAAAGTAATCGACATCGCCTACAAATATGGCTACGACTCTCCTGAAGCATTTACCAAAGCGTTTCGTAAGCAGCATAATGTAACGCCAAGTGAAGTACGTAAACAGCAAGGACCATTACAATCATACAATCGCCTGATTATCCAGGTGACTTTGAAGGGAGCAGAACCAATGAAATATAACATTGTAGAGAAAGAAAAGTTTCAAGTTGTGGGTGTCAAAAGAACGTATAATTGCCAAACAGGTGAGAATTTACAAGGCATACCTCAATTTTGGAATGAACTAAATGGGCAAGGTATGGACGAGCAATTATTTACTTTAAACAACGGGCAAATCAAAGGGGTACTGGGTGTGTGTGTACCAGATGAAAACTATAAGGATAATCATTTAATAGACTATTGGATTGCAACGGATCACGTAGGGGAAGTACCTGAAAATATGTTAGCAATGGAAGTACCAGCATCGAAATGGGTTGTCTTTGAAGTGCGAGGCCCGATGCCAGATGCAATGCAAAATGCTTGGAAGAAAATTTTCTCGGAATGGTTCCCATCCAATCCATATGAACCTGCTGGAACAGCTGAATTAGAAGTTTATACGGAAGAAGATCCTACAAGTGAAAATTTATATTCGGAAATTTGGATACCGATTAAGTAGTAAGGCGGTGTCAGGCACGCAAATAATTCTCAAACAATTTGTAACATCGTAAAAAGTAGTGAGAGGCTGGGACATAACCTTAAAATCTTAAATAGAGGTACATGGGTTTTGATAAATTTTTGCTAAGAAAATATATAGAACATATTTACTATTATTTCTTTTGCAATGAATAATAAATTAGAAGGGTTCACTAGTTGTTGGTAGCGGAGGCGGTGACTCCTGCGGGAACGCACACAGCGTAAGACGCAACAAACCTGCGCGTTAGCGAGGGTTGCGGCTTACGTGTGTGCCCGCGGAAAGCACCGCCGAAGCGGACAATAACGGCGCAGCGAAAAAGTGTTAGATTGATGGCAGTCAATCTAACACTTTTTCTCTTTTGCCCCAGCCTCTTTTTGACTTGTTTGTCGAGCAGACTTAAAATTTTGTTCTAAAAGAAGTTATGGCGCAAATGAAATACTTTATAGAACAATTTAGCGTCCCTGCTCATTTTGCTGTTGGTGTTCATTTGTGGCAATAAACATTTTTGAAACCTATCATCACAGTATTTTGTTCTACCATATTTCGCATAACATTCGTCATGCTTCTTACAGCAGGAATCAACTGCATTTGTTGGTGCGCCTGGGCCTGAACATCCTGGTCCACAATATCTATAGCCTGGATAACAAAATCCTATTTTTCTATTCCTACTCATAGTAATAACCTCTTTTCAAAAAAGTTTTCATACTATACATTATGTAGCGTTCACATTTGAAAAGAGATGAAAAACTAGTGATAACTCAAAAAGAATGGATAAAGTAGTGAAAATTAAAGCGACAAAATATCACCATCATTCGGCACTGATACGGCATGTGCTAGTCGTTGCTCGTCTAGAAAATTAGTTAGCTGCGCTCGGCTTAATTTGCAATGATTGATGGTTTCAAGATGGACAACAACAAGCTTTGTGTTTGGGGATAAGCGAGCAATACGTGCAACATCTTCGCGCGTCATTGTTATTACAGTTCCCCATATCATCTGTGCCTCTGATGCATTTAAAATGGCGACATCCGGCTGCAACTCTCGGAAAGCTTTGTCTATAGCTGGTGTGAAAATACAATCGCTAACAATATAAATGGAACCTTCTTCCGTCGTATTTAAGAAAAAGCTAGAAACAGGTCCTAGTAATTTGCCAGTAATACCAGGTGCATGTCGTCCTGCTAGTCGTTTCAAGTAAATTCCTTCCCATTCATAACAATCATCGATAGCTATTACCTTTTTAAAACCTGCAGACCGTATTGCTGTGGCATCTTGGGGCTGACAAAAGACAGGAATCTGTTTGTTCAGGATAGCCATCGCTCTTTTATCCCAGTGGTCAAAGTGACGATGCGTTAATAAGATGGCATCCATATCTTCAAAAATGTTTAGTGGAACAGCTAATGGAGTTAATGGATTTCTACGATAGTTTCGAGTAAATGGCACGGGTGCAAGTTTGCTGATATCACTTAACATTGGATCAATTAGTATGCGTTTTTCGTTGATAAATAAAATCGACGTTGCGTGTCGAATATGTTGGAGGCGAATGGTCATATGAACTCCTTCAAGTGATTTATATTTTTACATACTCTATCATATTATGAAGTTTGTTTATACTAATTATGTAGAAGGTGGAGAACAGTTAAGGTTTTTGTAAGCTAATTAAAAAACTGCTGTAAGGTTGCGTAGTTATACTTGCGAAGGAGCAAAAAATACAGTATTGATGAAAGGAGTTATGGAGAATGAATCCAACCGTTACACAAAAGGAAAGGATTGTTTCCTTAGATATTATTCGTGGTTTAGCGTTATTTGGCATATTGTTTATAAATGTGGGGGCTTATCAGTTGGTAGTTGAAGGACAACCATTGCCTGTTTATAGCAAATTCAATAGCATGCTAGATACGGTAATTGATATATTTATCGAGAAGAAATTTTATTCGATTTTTTCTTTACTCTTCGGTATAGGTTATTATATTTTTACATCACGTGCTGAAGCTCGGGGGGATAAGCCGAGATGGCGCTTTGCAAGAAGATTACTAGCATTATTTCTTATAGGGATTGTCCATTTAATTTTTTTCTGGGGCTCCATCTTATCTGCTTATGCAATAATTGGTCTTTTTTTGTTGCCATTTTATCATGCAAAAGTTTCTACAATTAGCAAATGGCTATTTAGCTTGATTGCGGTTTATATTGTGAGCATATTAGGCCAAATGTTTATGCCAAATATAAGTATGTTATCAACAGTTTTTGGTTTATTAGGCAATGATATGATGACGATTTTTATTATGTTTTTAACTGGTTTTCTCGTTGCAAAAGCTAATTGGATAGGCAACGTAAGACAACATACTAAGCAAATTCAATGGGTGATTTATGTAACATGTCCATTGTTTGTAGGCTTATCTAGTTGGATTGGGTTTGCCTCTCAAAATCAAGATGGTCATCTTCAGTTACTACTTGGCTTAGGTGTAATCCCGACGACCTACTTTTATGTTGCTTGCTTATTGCTTATTTTAGAACATGAGCCAATTGTAAAAATATTAAAGCCTATTGGGCGTGTCGGACAAATGGCTTTTACAAACTACTTAGCTCAAAGCTTTATAGGGCTAGCTATTATAAAGTTAATGGGATTTGAAGTCATGTCGACTTCCCGTATAGTCATAATTGCCATTATGATTTTTGTTATTCAAATCATCTTTAGTGTTATATGGTTTAAATTCTTTAAAATGGGTCCGTTAGAAAAAGTGTGGAGATGGATGACTTATGGAAGAAAAGTATCGGTAAAATCATAAATAGCGAAAAATTAACGTCAGGGCATTATTGCACTGGCGTTTTTTGAAATAACAATCATATACTGTTACTATTGAAAGTATAAATTTGTAAAATCAATGAAACTAAATGACAAGTCATCCGTAAAAAAGATATCAAGAATAAGGGGAGTATAAATATGGCGAAACAATTAAAAAAATATATGGCAGTGACTACAGCATCGTTTATGGTGATGCAACTAGCAGCATGCGGTAATGTTGAAACGGAGGTAGTGAAGGAGTCTGACCCCGTTAATACGACCGATACGGTTGAAAATAATGCCCAAACGACGAACGAAGATGAATTACTTGATGTACATAACAGTGAAATGGCGGATGCTTGTGATGAGTGGCAAGAAAGTGATGATGGTTCATATGAATGTTTAGATGAAAATTCTCCGTATTACGCACAGCATTTCTTTAATGGGTTAATGTATGCTACTGCGGGTGCAATGATTGGCAGTGCCATTTACAAAAGTCGCAATTTAAAAAATGGCACGGAGCGTGACAATCACAGTGGCGGCGCGGCAGGATCGACGACGACTACGAATAAGTCGAATGCTACAAACTCGAAAAATGGCATCACAACGGGAGGTTCCTCATCGACGTCATCTGGTACCTCAACAAATGGTTCTAGCTCAAATGTAAATAGTTCCACATCAAATAATACGAATTCGAATGCTTCAACATCTAGTGGTTCAAATACAAATTCGAATAACACAAATTCTTATTCGAGCGGTCAGCGTTCATATTCCAATGGTTCTAGTTCCTCTTCAAGTGGTAGTTCGTATAATAGCTCTTCATCAAACGCTGGGAAATCAGGTTTCGGCTCTGGAGGGGCTTCTAGAGGAGGCTCGTCATCGTCCTAATCGACTGGAAAAGGAGGACGCACGATGGAACACGCTACATATAGTAAGCAACGGCTAAAATTCTATTCGCAATTTCCTAATTTCTTTTTTGATTTTGAAGATCTAGAATATGCTTTGTACGATGTGATGGAACTGCAAAAAGAAAAAATAGACGAAATTTATTACGCCACGAATATGCTTTGGCAAATCTTTTTAAAAGTTGGAAAACAATTTAAGCATTTAACAGATGAACAGCTTTTTGCTCTTGGCATTCGGTCAGAAATGATGCCTTATATCGAATTGGATTATTTACAGCAACAGTCCATCCTTGCTCGTTTTGATTTTATTTGTACGGAGGAAGGCGATATAAAATGTCTAGAACTGAATGGAGAAACACCATTTCTTGTCCAAGAAACGTTTGAAATGAATGAACAGCTCTGTCAGCATTTCCAACTAGAAAATCCTAATGATGTATCAGCATTGCAAAAAACGCTTTCTGGTGCACTTTTTGCCGCAATGCATTATTTACATGATGTTAAAAAACCTAAAATAGTTATTACAGGAAAAACGGCTGAAGAGGATTTTGAGGAATATTGCCAGGTGAATTTTTTAAAAACTTGTGTCCCATTTGATATTGAATATGTACCTATCCAAAAGCTAATTATTTTTGCTAAAGATACGCCTAGCGTAATGAGAGGGCTTTATACACCTTCGATGGAAAAAATCGATATTTTATATCGCCCTGCACATCCAGTGGAGTTTTTAATTGACGATATAGCATCTGATGGTGAAAGAATCGGTCTGCAATTATTAGAACTTGTAAAAGATCGTAAGCTTGCCATTATTAATGCGCCAGCGGCCTATGTTCTTCAGTCCAAAATTTTATTATGGCTGATTTGGGAACGAAAAAATGATCCGCTATTATTTAATGCGGAGGAGCGGTCTGCAATTAATAAGTACATGTTACCAACCTATTTGTCCGCAGAGCCTTTTGTAGCAGAAGGAATGCCTTTTGTGAAAAAACCTGTCTATTCTCGTGAAGGCAATACAGTCGAAATTTATGCAGGAGACGGCTCGAAAACAAATGCATCTGCCTATACACATTATGATGATAATTTGTTTATTTACCAGCAGTACGTTGAAATGCCTTCCATCAATATTCAACAGACGGATGGCTTCCATTCTAAGAAATGGCTCATTGGCTCTTTTATCGCGGATAATCGCGCATGTGGTTTGTCTTGTCGCGTGGGCAATCAAATTACCGAATGGGATTCCCACTGGTTAGCTATAGGCTATAGATAAAGTAAAATCCACTTTGCTTTCCGTAAATGTAGGAGGCTAAGTGGATTTTTACCTTACATGTTAGTTTATTAATCGTTCCAGCCTTTACAGACATCAATCCATTGTTGATAAGGTGTATACGCTTCTAGCTCTTGAATGCTAAGTTCAATAGCAGAATTGCTACTACCACAGGCAGGAAATACTGTTGCGAAGCGTTTAAGTGATTCATCTAAGTAAACGGCAACCCCATCATTTATACCGAATGGGCAAACCCCACCAATATCATGTCCAATACGCTCATTTACTTCTTCCTTGGCAAGCATTTTAGCCTTCGTGCCAAAAATCGCTTTATATTTAGCATTGTCAATTTTGGCATCACCCGCTGCTACAATTAAAATCGCCCCATCATTTACAAGAAATGATAGTGTTTTAGCGATACGCTCTGGTTCACAGCCAAGTGCTTTTGCAGCCATTTCAACGGTTGCTGAACTTTCACTTAGTTCCTGTATTTTATGTTGTAAATGCCACTGTGCGAAATGCTCGCGTACTTTTTCAATTGCCATTTAAAACCCTCCTTGCTGTGTTCTTTATCTATCTTAACATAATTTTCAGAATTTAAAGTTAGGAATGGTGTAGCACTATGTAATTGCTGATAACCGTATAATAATAGATTGATTAAGAAATCAAAATATAAATGGAAAATATGGTAAAATTCATTTATTATCTAATTTCTAAAAAGGGTGAAATGTTATTGATAAAATATAGGGGAATATTTACTGCATTTATTCTAATAAGCATCATTTTACTGCTAGCATCGTGTACACAAACAGAAAAATTCTATAAAAAACAAAATATAGAAAGTATCATTACCACATTCGAACATCCCGAAACTAAGCAAAAGTATAAAATCGTCAATGCCTATAAACTTTATGATAACTATAAAGATAAAGTTGAAGGTAACCCAGAGCAATCAAAATTGGAAATTTATAAAGAAGAGGTTATTAATCCAATCTATAGTGATTGTTTTGCCAATGCAGAATATCTTTATATGGCTGATCAAGTTCTAAATGCAGCCCCTGATCGCTTTGAAGAAATTGAAAAAATAAACGAAAAAATTGACAGTAAAAATACAGAAAAGATTATAAGAGAAGCACTTTTCAAATCTTCAAATCTTATTCCTTCTCAGAAGGTAACAACGATATGTGTCCTCCCTTCTACAAATGAAAATACAAGTTTGCTAACAGTTGGGGCAAATAAAATATTGGTTCAATATCATGAAAGTTTTACGGATGACTATTTAAGAATAGGAATAGCGCATGAATATCATCATAGTATTTGGGCGGAGAAGTACCAAAGTAGAGATAAAGCTATTACTGTACTGGATAATCTAGCATTTGAAGGGAAAGCGGTTATGTTCGCAAATCTAGTTTATCCTGATATTCATTTACCCTTATTTGATTTATCTTTAACATATAATAAAGAAGATTGGTCGAAAATTGAAGGAGATCTCGATAGTGAAGACATAAATAGGTCATCAGAAATTCTTTTTGGGGGAAATGAGCTTCCTATAAATTATGGTTACAGTGAAGGCTATAAAATGGTTAAATCCTATCTTGATTTACACCCAAATATAACGCCAAAGGAATGGATTGCTCTAAGTGCGAAAGAAATTTTTGAAAAGGGAAATTATATTAAACATTATCAATAGCGCAATAAATGGTACATAACAATGGTGTTCTATTGAGTTGCCAAGGTAGCCAGTTCTTAAATAGGGTGTACAATAAGGTTTTGTTGTGGAATATTTTGTGAATTTCTTTATGTTGGCAACGTCCAATTAGGAAAACGTTTGAGTGAGGAAGTGGAGTACTTGAGTTATAGAAGAATTATTTCTTTTGTGATTATTGTAAGTATGCTAGTTATAGCCATTTTTCCATGCAAAGCAAACGCAACAAGTTGGGCATATCCTTTCGTTGTTTGGGACAATTATATTTATGTGATAAGCGATGAAAATATAGATACTATTAATAAAGAAATTGGAGAAGTCACGAAGTATTCCGATATGGAACAATATGAAGGGAACTTTTCAAATGAATATCCAATAGGGACGAAATATTATTCAATTGTTGGTATTAATACGGATGATGCAATTGCTGTACAAGTTGGAGACAATCAGTATATCAAAGCCTTCCGAGAAGGACCCTATACTTACAAAAAAAGCTATATACACTATATCTTTAAAGGTTTGGGGATTTTAGCGTTTTTATTTGTCGTATTCTTTATCTTTTCTCAAACTCGCAAGAAACTTTAGCAATCCATTTGTTGGATAAGGAGGAATACCTAATGAAGTATATTAAAGGCTTATATGGAGCACTTGTACTAATGATGGTCGTTATGTTAATAAGCACAACTATATTGCAAGATCAATATTCGGGGATAGCTATGTTCATTTGTCTAGGATTATTTTTAATTGGCACAGCCTTTTTTATAAATGCCAAACATTTAAAGAATGAAGATTTATGAAAGATTACACCTATACAGATTTGCTGCATGATCTAACGATGGGTAGAGAAATTCATTTCATTTATAAAAAAGAAAATTACTATATAGGTCGTGGATCTGGTCAGTTTATGTTTTGGAAATTCTATGATTCAACAAGTGAAATAATTGGCGAAGACGCTGGAGATTTACTTCGAAAGATTAAACTGGATGGTCAATTAATCAAGGAATTGTGGGATTCCATTGAAATTGATGTTTATTAATGTTTGAGCTGACTAGGAATGAAAATTTGATATAAAAGGTTTTTAGTGGAAAAAAGGTATAATTAAAAAGTGTGAAGAACAGCAATCGTTAAAGGAGGCGTTCAGTATGGAAAATACGAGATTGAATGTGAATGGTTACAAGGGGATAACGCCTTACTAACAAAGTTATTTAGCGTTTCCCCAAAAGTGAAAGGGGAAAATGAAGATGGAACAAAATGTCCAAATTGTCGAATTAAATGCAGAAAACTGGTATGACTGTTGTGAACTAGAAGTATCACCAGAGCAAAAAAAATTCATGGAATCCAATGCAATCTCAATTGCCCAATCAAAGTTTGAGCCTACTTTAAAGCCATACGCTATTTATTATAATGAAAAAGTGGTTGGCTTTTTAATGTACAATTCGGTTCAAGAAGAACTTGATGGTTATTGGATATATCGAATAATGATCGATAAGACCTTCCAAGGCAAGGGTATTGGAAAAGCTGCAACTACGTTAATGCTGTCAGAGATGGCTAAATTACCGAATGCAAAGAAAATAATTGTAGGTTATCATCCAGAAAATTTAGAAGCCCATCATTTGTATACAAGTTTAGGATTTATGGATGAAGGGGATAGATTTGGTAAGGAAATGGCAGTAATAAAGATAGTAGAATGACCGGTTTGATAGAGTAGTTGAATAAGGAATAGGCCATTCTTTGGTCCTTTTCTTTTATGGAGGTAGGATTTATGGACGGTAATTATAAAGGTTATATCGATATTCGACTGAGCGGTGGAGATATACAATTCGACGTTTCCGATGATACGCAGCTATTTCGTTTTCAATCAGGTATAGGTTTTGTAGCAATTCCGCATTTTTTTATAACGTTATCGGCACTTTATAAAGGAGAAATCAGCGAGGCACAGCTAGATTGTCACGGGAATGCTGATTACTATTTATTTTCAAGTGATGGTCAAAACCTTTATATTAAACATGTAGGCCATTATCCACAACGTACAGATACATATCAATTTAAGCTAAAGGCTTATATGGAAGCTATTTCTTCAGCATTTCTAAGCTATCTACAGCAACTTGAAAAGGAAGGGATATTACCTTTAAAAGAACAAGAATTTGGTCATCCATTAGGTGATGATGTATTACAAGCTTTTGATAGTTTTTCTGCAATTTTAAGTAGCTGAGTTCGTGGTAATTTGCGACTATTTATTGGATGGTATACTTTATGTGAAAGAACGTCACAGTATATTTTAGCGAGGGATTCAATTATTATGATGAACATTGTACCACCTAAGCCTTTTTTCTATAAAGGTGGAGAGCAAGCGGTTTTATTATTACATTCTTTTACAAGCAATACGATTGATATGAAAAAATTAGGAAAGTATTTGCAACAACACAATTATACTTGTTATGCACCTTTGTACAAAGGACATGGTTTACCAGCAGAAGAATTGCTGACGTTTGGACCGAGTGATTGGTGGGAGGATGTACGACAAGCTTACCAGTTGTTGAAGGATGAAGGGTATGAAAAAATAGCGGTAATCGGCCTTTCTCTTGGTGGCGTGTTTGCCTTAAAAGTTGCTCAAGAATTAGAGGTAAATGGTGTTGTGACAATGTCCGTACCAAGACATAGGGAAGCTTTATTTCTTCAAAAGCGCGCCTTTTATTATGCAAAGGAATACAAACGACTCGAAGGAAAAAACGAGGACCAAATAAATATGGAAATGGCCCTTCTACAAAATTTGCCTAACCATGCATTGGTGGAATTCCAACAGTTAATTGATGTAACAATGGATAAATTAGCATTTATTACAACACCTATTCAAATAATGTATGGTGTATTGGATGATCCATTGTATAAAGAAAGTGCCGAAGTTATTTTTCACAACGTTGTGTCGCAGCATAAAATAATAAAAGGGTATCCAAACTCTCAACATTTGATGACATTAGGATTAGATAGGCATAACATAAACCATGATATACTTGCTTTTTTACATGATTTAACGTGGTAGTTTCAATCAAGTTATTTCATCAAAACAGTGGGAAATCAATACTTCCCACTGTCTTCCTTCATTTAGTGTTTTATAAATTTCAGTGATTTCGTTTTTATTTCACTAACAAAAGTTGAGGCTAGTAGTAATATACCCCCAAGTATTTGAAGCATTGTCATGTGCTCTTGTAGAATAAAAGCAGAAATCAAGATGGCTACAAAGGGATCAACATAGCTGAGCATGGCAATACTTTGCCCCTTTAATTTCTCCATACCCGAGAAGAATAGCCAAAATCCAATCCCCGTATTAAAAATCCCTAAAATTAAAATAAAAGGAATGGATGAACCAGATACTTTTACGATATCAAAACCGGACGTTAACAAAACGTAAGGCAAGAGAAATACAGCGGTAGTTCCAAGCTGAATAATCGTCAGTTCCAGTTTTTCTATATCCTGAATGAGTTTATTTAATAACAATAATATAGCGTAAAAAGCGGCGGCAATTAATCCATAAAAAAGTCCAAGAAGATCATCAGTTTTTGATGCACTTAGACCTTCACCGACAATACATACTAAACCGGTAATCGCAACCAGAACGCAAACAATTTTTTTACAAGACAATGGTTCTTTCAGTACGTATGGAGAAAGAAGCATGACAAACACGGGTGCAAAATAATAGCCAAGAGTTGCATTGGCGATTGTCGTATAGTCGTAGGATTGGTAAAGGAATATCCAATTTCCCCCCAAGGCAATACTAGAAAATATTAAAATGACAGCATTCGCTTTTACCAACTGCCATGCTATTTTTTTCTTCATAATTAATAAGACGATTGTTAAAAACAAGCATCCAATAAAACTGCTTAGTAAAGCTCTTTCGCTCGAAGATAGGTCAATATTTCGTACTACTAAACCAATTGTAGCGAAAATGACCATGGATAAAATAAACTGAATGTTTGATTTCATTGTATACTCCTTCGAATCTGCGAAACAGCTTATATCTCGCAGATTCTTAATCTGTTTTGTATATAAGCTTATTCGGAGTATACGGTGGTGGCGGTGATGTTGAAAGTGGCTTCCAAAGGCAAATATTTAGAGCGGCTAATGACATAAAAGTTCCTCCCGTTTCATAAAAAATATATTTTACTTATTATACCATTAGGAATCTTCGAAAAGTGAAGTGGATTTTTTGGGAGACAAAAGGGGGACTTAATAATGAAATATGCAAAAAGAGAAAGTCAGAGGAAATGATTCTTATTGGGAAGTCACATACTCACGGTATGAATGGTTGTTAGAAATTGTAGCTCATATTTATCATCATAGAGGGCAATTACATGCTATGCTGTGCATAGTTATGGCATAGATTTAAAAGGGTCATTATTTGAATAGTAGAGGTGAGTAAATGTATTGGGAAACTCTTCTAAATTGGGTGTGGATTATTTATTACACATTTATATTAGCAACATTGGGTGCTTCAATATTAAGTATTATCCGAAAGAAGAACATCATTTTATCGATTATTTCAGCAGTACTGACAATCACTATTCCGATTATTAGTATTATAAATAGTATTGGGAGAGAGAAAGGCGTGGATGAATTTGAACATTTAATTGCCCACTTACAACAAGGATCACCTTGGTCAATTTATGCAGTTACGGGATTCTTTTATTTAGTTGTTTGGTGGGCTATCTTTCTAATCAAAAGAAAAAAGAAGGAAGTCTCTTATTGAATTCGCGGAGGGAGGTGCAGTTCAAGTGTTACATCACATGGGCATATATGATGAATATTTCATATCGATAAAAGAAGGGAAAAAGACAATAGAGGTTCGATTAAATGATGACAAGAGAAGGAAAATCAAAGTCGGAGACACTGTTGAATTTATTAGGATTCCAGAAAAAAATGAAACATTTAGGGTGCAAGTAACAAAGTTGAGAAAATACGATACTTTTGAAGCAATGTATAATGATATTCCTTTTAAAGAGTTTGATTGTGAAGGTTGGACAATGAAAGAAATGTTAGACAGTACATATGAAATTTACACGCCAGAACAAGAAATAAAATGGGGAACAATAGCGATTACAATAAGATGAGAGGTAACTAAGGTGTGTGTGGTTAACTATGGATAAATTTAGAAACTTTGTTATATGTAGAAACGTATAGATGTTAAATACAAAAGTTAATGGGAGGTGGATAAAATGAAACTGCGAATCGCTACTAAGTCCCAAGAAATCGCCACAAAAACAGTGAGAATCGCCATACGTTTATACTAAACTAAAAAAGATGTGTACTGTAATGACTTCAGTACACATCTTATCCCCATTAGACTGTAAACTTTTTGGTGATGTTGTTTAATTGTTCTGATTGGTCAGCTAGCATTTGAGCGCTTGCTAATATTTGTTCCATTAGAGTGGCTATTTCTTCAGTCGAAGCAGTTGTTTCTTCTACACCAGCAGCAGATTCTTCTGACACACTTGCGATAGAAGCAACGGACATGTTTAGTATTTGCCCTTTATCTACAAAACTTTCAAGTTCATTCGAAATAAATCCAACTTTTGTTGACATGTTTTCAATCAGCTCCGCAATTAAATTAAACGTTTTTGCGGTTTCTTTTATTTGGGATGTTCCGTTTTGGATCGTTTTATAGCCGAATGCTAATGATGATGCAACTTCGGCAGATTCTAGTTGCACATCGTTAACAATACTTGTAATGTCATTAACACTAAATTTTACTTCTTCAGCAAGCTTTCTTACTTCGTCTGCAACTACAGCAAAGCCTTTTCCATGTTCACCTGCTCTTGCAGCTTCGATTGCGGCATTTAGCGCTAATAAATTGGTTTGTTCTGAAATACTCGTAATAACAGAGATGATGTCATTAATTTTGGCCGTTTTTTGATCTAATGCTTTCACCTTCGTAACGGAATCTTCCACTAAATCTTCTATATTATGCATATTACTCTCGGATATTGACATCAGTTTATTGCCACTCATCGTAGCTGTTTTAACTTTTTCAGTAAGGGTTCTTACTTGTATCCCTTCTTCATTTGATAATTTAATTTTTTCTATAAAGTCGGAAAGTGTTTCACCGAGATTGGCACAATTTTGCGCTTGTTCTTGAGAACCTGAAGCTAATGCCTCCATGGTGATCGCAATTTGTAAGCTACCTTCTTTCACTTCATTTGCAGAAGCGGAAAGACCTTTACTTTGCTCTTTTACATTGTCACTTGCGTTAATAATATTCGTAACAACATTTTTCAAATTGGTATTCATTGTATTTGTAGCTTGAATTAATTGGGCTGTTTCATCTTTCGCCTTCGTGACCAAATTGGTAGTTTGTAAGTTTCCGTCCGCAATTTGCAACATACGGTCAACAACCTTTTTAATTGGCGTTGAAATAATTCTCGCAGTTACTATTGCTAAAATAATGGCAACCATAATGATAATAATAGACATCATTAAACTGGCATTTTTAATGCTTGTTCCTGTATCCATTACATCATTTCCTTCTTTAAGAATGATGTTTTCTCTTTTATCAGCGATCTCTTTAAAACCAGACATCAAGTCCCTGCCTAGGGGCTGCACTTTATTGGCCAAAATAGCAAGTGCTTGTTCCTTATTACCATTATCAAACTCAACAAACACTTCTTCTGTAATTGTTTTACGCCATTCTATACTTTTATCAACAAGTTGCTTTGCTTCCTCGGAATTTGTTTCTTGAAGGACTTGATCTTGTAATTCCTTACTTTCCTCCGTATATTCAAGAAATGCTTCTTTATAGGAAGGGTCATTATACAATATGTATCCACGTGCTAACGCAATTCGTTCGGCAATATTAAAGGCTAATTCTTCGTCAGCAAGTAACAATGGTAAATCTTCTTTTATTATAGCTTCAGTATCGTGATTGAACTTCACGACGGACTTAAAGTTATATATGCATAAAGCTGTAATTAATAGGACGATAATTAAAAATACGCCTAATAATTTATGTTTAATGCTTTTCACTAAGGTTTCCTCTTTTCTAGATAAAAAAATGAATGTAATATGAATGGCGCAATTATGTATTTTATTAGGTAATTTTTGCCACGAAATTAATTTTATAGAATAGTTATTAATTCGTCAATAAGATGATTAAGAAAACATTAACTACCTAAATAAATTTTTTTATTATAACAATAGATATAACTTTAGGCTCTTTGTACTGTAGGAGCATACAATTGTTTGTTTACGTACGTTAAAAATAATCAAGACATTTTTAGTTGAAATGCAATATGGAAATAAAGAAATTCCTTTAACTTAAAACTATTCTACGCAATGTTTTTTGTGTAGGAATATTGCAGTTTATGTTCTCGCCTTTAAGGCATTTGCATAATCGTAAAATATTTTAGATAATAGAAATAAGTAAAAATTTACCACAGATGCAAGTGGTGAACGATTCAACAATGAAATTCGCAGAACGGAGGTTCGTATGGATGGTAAATCGTGTTCTTAAACATTTTGGATTGGATGCTGTATCCGTAAGTGAGGTGGAAGATTCCAATAGTTCAACAGTTGTTAAATGTGCATTAGGTAATGGGGAAAATGTTTTTGTGAAGATACCTTTTTCAAAATTAAAATATCAACGAGAGTTAGAAGCGTATGAGCTATTAAAAGGAAGGGTAGCTATACCAAACATGCTGGATTGTTGGGATGGTGATGAAGCCTGTACAGGAGCATTTTTATTATCGGAATTAAAAGGTAAACCGTTAACATTTGAAGCTCCACCAACAGTAGCTTATCAAGTAGGGGTCTTGCACGCATCCATCCATTCCGTCCAACCTCCTGCTTTGCACAAATTAATCGGCATTGATAATGAGTTTGCTAGTTGGTCTAATTTTGTGGAACGCCAGTTTTATAGTTTTGCAGAAGATGTTAAAGATGTGGTAGATGTTTGTTTATACAATCAAGCCATGGCTCATTTTGAAAAAATGAAACAACAGCTCCCATCGCCTGATGGACCAAGTTTGATCCATATGGATTTTCGGCCAGCGAATATTATTGTGGATGCTAATAAAGTATTAGGTACAATCGATTTTGAATCTGTACGATTTGGTTCCACCGAAATAGATTTTACAAAGCTATATCGAGATTTTTTAAGTCTGGATATTACATTATTTCAAGCCTATCAAGAAGGATACAACAGTATTAGGCCGTTAATCGACTTAGACGTGGTATTGCCTTTTTATCGATTTACAGATGCTTTCAATAGTATTGGATGGTGTAAACGCCGTGGACTTGAGAAAAATGCTGTGTTTTTGGAACGAAATTTAGTTATTTTGGAAAAATTATTAAAATAAAGTATTGTATACAAGAAGATACGGAGACTTTCGACTTACTTCCAATACTAAGTGTAGACAAGTAAGGGGATGATGCAATGCAAATTGGACGTGAGTATTATCAAATGCAAGATAGTTATTTCTTGATTATTCATCCAATAGTATACGTTGTAATAGGCGTTTTAGCGTTTATTGGCATAACATTTTGTTTTGTCTGGAAAAGAAAAAAGCGTAGCCATGTAAAATAACGGAGCTAATATTTCTTATTAATTTTAGGAGATGTACGGCTACTCGAAATGAAGATGAAATAAAGAGGTATAGCCATATGATTATAGTATCAAAAGACCATTATCAGTTGATAAAAACGAAACTTAATGAAGCACCTACGTTTGTATTTAGCATATTGGATTCTATGATTAAAGGATCAGTTTATGCAGATACTGTTGATTACAAAACATTGCTTATCGCAACGGATTCAGGATTATATTATGTTGCCGGTCAGGTATCAGATGAACGATTCCTTCAGCACATCGTAAAAATTTTTGATGCATCTGTAGATCAAGGAAAACGATTTACATTATTTTCACCTAGTGCAGCGTGGGATTGTGCCATTGAAAAATATTTGAAGCAGCAGGTAGGGAAAATCCAGCGTTATGCTTTTTCATTTGATGTCCAGACGTATAAAAAAAGAACAAGCAGTAATAAAAATGAGTATGACGTAGCCAAAATTGGGCAGTTGGAAATCCTACATTGTTTGGAGTTTGACAGCAACTATTACGATACATATTGGGATTCCACGAATAATTTTATCCAAAATGGAATAGGGTTTTGTGTCAAGGATAATGCGCAAGTTATTAGCGAAAGTGTATCAATTTTTAAATCTACAAAATTTGCTGAAATAGATATTGTGACAGATTCCAATTATAGAGGAAAAGGATTAGCAAGTATTGTGGCAGAACAATTTATTGATTATTGTCTAGCCGCTCATATTCAACCTCGTTGGGACTGTGATGTTGATAATCGAGCTTCAATTAATTTAGGGACTAAATTGGGCTTTATAAATCCGCAACCATATAGCGTGTACTTTAAAATTAGACAGAATGCTAACGGTCAGTCTTAAAAGTATTTTTCTTCGTCTACATCTGACACATTTATCGTTTTGTAGTCATACACTAACTTTGGGGTGAATGAATTGCCAAGAGTAAAATACCGTGATGCAGACATTGACTTAATGGCGCGGATGATGAGAGCAGAAGCTGAAGGTGAAGGTAAACAAGGGATGTTGTATGTTGGCAATGTAATTGTCAATCGGCTAGTTTCAAATTGTTTAGACTTTAAAGATTTAAGATCAATTGAAGATGTTATTTACCAAGTCCAAGGCGGAAATTATTCATTTGAAGCAGTTCAAAAAGGAAATATGTTCTATCAAAGAGCAAGAGAAACGGAGAAAAGATTAGCTAAACAAAATTTGGATTATTGGCGAGAGCACCCAGGAAAATATGCACTCTGGTACTTTAATCCATACGCGCCGTGCCCACCAACATGGTACGGTCAACCATTTGCTGGACAATTTAAAAATCATTGTTTTTATGAACCAGCACCTGACACATGTGATGGGGTTTATATTGGATAGGCAGTGCAGTTGCTATAATAACAATTAGAGGCTGGGACAAAAGAGAAGAAGTGTTAGATTGATGGCAGTCAATCTAACACTTTTTTGCTGCGCCGTTATTGTCCGCTTCGGCGGTGCTTTCCGAGGGCACACACGTAAGCCGAAAACCTTCGCTAACCCGCAGAATGCCAGCGTCTTACGATGTGTGCGTTCTGAGCAGGAGTCACCGCCTCCGCTACCAACAACTAGCGAACCTTTCTAATTTTTTATTTATTGCAAAAGCAAGAATAGCTAAGTGTGGTAGTTTTCCATATAGCAAAAATTTATGAACACCTTTGTTCTGTTCCTTAAATTTTTTTAGTTATGTCCCATCCTTTTTTATATGCTTCAATTTTTATGGTCTGTTACCAATATTTTCATAACTAATAGTTGCGTTTTAAAAGGAAATCTTATAAGGTAAATAGTAGTGGTGTAAATTTACACTTTTAAGAATAAGGAGGTAATGACAATGAGGGTTATACAATCGATACTAGTGTTTATAGTTTTGTTATTTTTTACAGGAATAATTGCTTTGACTTTAGTACTAAATGGGGATATCCATTATTTAAATCTCCTCTTTGTGTTATCAATTAGCCTCTTTTTATTTATTACGTGTATGATTTTTGACTGGTTTACGACAAGAAAGCGCAAAACATTGTTCGCGACGATTATTGGAGGGGCTCTACTTATTGCTTCTGTAGCACCGATTCAGTACCATTATAAAATGAGTATGGCTACTGTTGATGCTGAAATCGATGTGTCTGTCTACGAACCTTTTGCAGCGCACAATAAGGTTGTGAAGAATAGTCAGGACGCTTCCTTACACTTGGAAGAGCCACTTCCGCGTATAGATGGAGCAACGGCGATGTATCCATTATATGCGGCCTTTGTAGAGGCGACCTATCCGAACAAAAGCTATCCGTACTATGATAGCGAGGTGAAAGTAAGTCGAACGCCCGAGGCTTATCAAAATTTAATTGCTGGTGATGTAGATGTGATTTTTGCCGCAGCGCCATCAGATTCACAACTAAAAGTCGCGGAAATAAATGGGCTGACATTTGATATGACCCCAATTGGGCGTGAGGCTTTTGTTTTTTTTGTGCATCATAAAAATCGCGTTAAAAATCTTTCGCTTGAACAGCTGAAGCAAATTTATGCTGGTCAAATTACAAATTGGCACGAAGTTGGTGGCGATAATGACTCCATTCGTGCATTTCAACGACCAGCTGATAGTGGTAGTCAGACGACATTAGAAAAAATTATGGGCGATACACCTATAATGGAAGCACCAGCAGAAAATGTAGCAACTGGCATGGGTGGCATAATCCATGAAGTTTCTCAATATCGCAATTATAAAAATGCAATTGGTTATACGTTTAGATATTACTCGACAGAAATGGTTGGGAATAATGAAATACAATTACTATCCATTGATGGTGTTGAGCCGACAAAGGAAAATATTCGCAATGGTACATATCCACTAATATCCGAATTTTATGCAGTAACTGCTGGGACGGATAATCCAAATGTTAAACAGTTTATTGATTGGATTGTGTCGCCTGAAGGACAGGCATTAGTTGAAAAGGTTGGTTATGTGCCAGTTGAAAATGATTAGCTTATTGGCTATAATAATGGTAACAATTCGATATGATAGTTTTCTAGGGTTCCGTAGCGCTAGCTAGTCTGGTCCGAGAGAAAACCACAAAATGTATTTTGTGACACGGAAGGATAAAAGCCTGGGAGATACTGTTGAAAAACAGTGTTTCTGTAGGCTTTTTTTATTTGTCGAAAATGGAGGGATTTAAAATGAACAAACAATGGATTAGTGTCTTTGTAGCGGCTTTTTTTGAAGTTGGCTGGGTTATTGGCTTAAAGCATGCGAATAGTACACTAGAATGGCTAGGAACAGCAATTGCTATTTTTATTAGTTTCTATTTATTAATTAAGGCTGGAGAGCGTTTACCTGTTGGCACGGTTTATGCAGTGTTTGTAGGTTTGGGGACGGCAGGTACGGTATGTGCGGATAGTCTGCTGTTTGGAGAGCCGTGGAAACTAGCAAAAATTTTGTGTATTGTCGTTTTACTCGCAGGTGTTGTAGGCTTGAAGCTTGTGACGGGTGAGCCAAAAGAGAAAGAGGTGAAGGGATAATGGCGTGGGTCGCATTAGTCATCGCTGGACTTTGTGAAATGATGGGTGTTTTTATGATTAGTAAGTACAATGAAGTGAAAAGTATAAAAAACCTAGTCTTATTAATTGCCGTATTTACAGTGAGTTTTTTAGGGCTTGCCTATGCTATGGAAACCTTGCCGATGGGAACAGCCTATGCCATTTGGACGGGAATTGGGGCAGCAGGGGGAGCGCTATTAGGTATGTTGTTTTTTAATGAATCGAAAGATTGGCGAAGGATTGTCTGTATTGTGCTCGTTTTAGGCGCTGCGATTTTTTTAAAATTGTTATCTTAAGTAGTAGTGCCAGTCACCCAAACAATTTTCAAACAATTTCATTGTAAAGTAAAAATCCACCTAGACTCCTGCTGGAATGTGCCAGCAGAGAGCAAGGTGGATTTTTTAGCCCTTAAAGAACTGTATGCAGCGTTCTTCTTTTAATTATTTTTTTACATCTTTCGTCCATTCAGCAACTTTATCTGGGTTATCTTTAATCCATTGTTTTGCTGCATCTTTGGGGTCATCACCATTTAAAATATTTAGCATAACAGACTCTAAATCTTCTGATGTCCAGTGGAAGTTATCTAATACAGTATAAACATCGGGCTGGTCTTCTTTTAAACCTTTACGAACAAATGTATTAATCGTTTCTTCTCCACCATAAACACCTTTTGGATCTTCTAAATACTTCAGATCATATTTGGCAAATTTCCAGTGAGGTGACCAACCTGTAACGATAATTTCTTCTTTATTTTTAATTGCTTTCGATAGTGCCGTTGTCATCGCACCTGAAGATGAAGTTAAGAAGTTCCAATCAGAAAGATTATCATATTCTTCTAACGCTTTTTCAGTTGCTGCCGTAATTCCAGCACCTGGCTCGATACCTGTAATCGTATGGTCTGCTTCATTTGTTAAATCTTCAATAGAATTAGCATCCATGTAACTTGGTACGACTAAACCAATTTTCGCACCTGCTAAGTTTTCGCCAAGTTCATCTAAGTCACTTTTATATTTTTCATATTGTGATCCATGTGTATGTGGTAACCATGCAGCGACCATGCCATCTGCTTCCCCTTTAGAAACAGCTTCCCACATAATAGCGTTATCAAGTGGGGTTAAAGTAACATCATACCCTAAATCTTCTAAAACTTGACCGACAACGTTTGTCGAAGCGATTTCAGTATCCCATTCAACGTAGGCTAAATTAACATCTTTTGCATCTTCTTTTTTAGTCGAATCCCCCTCGTTACATGCGGCTAGTAAAAAGCTTAGCCCTAAAGCCATTCCTAATTTTGATAATGTTTTGAGTTTCATTCAAATCTTCCTTTCTACTCTACGTTTTTAGCATTTTAGTTGCATAATGCGATTGTAACTTGCTGATAAATGCCTAAATGCTCTATTACAGCTCTTTTTTTCGATTAAAGCTTTGAGTTAAGCGATCGATAATAATCGCGAAAATCACGAGTCCTAAACCAGCAACAAATCCATTACCGACCTGTGTACGTTGCAATGCTGTTAATACTTCACGACCAAGTCCTGGTGCCCCAATCATCGACGCGATAACAACCATTGATAGAGATAACATAACCGTTTGGTTAATACCGGCCATAATGGTTGATTTGGCAAGTGGAATTTCTACTTTAAATAATTTTTGTGCTGCGGTACTGCCGTATGAATCAGCGGCTTCTACTAATTCTTTTGGTACTTGTCTAATTCCTAAATTCGTCATACGTACAGTAGGGGGCAATGCAAAAATAACGGATGCAAATACACCAGGTACAATGCCAATGCCGAAAAAGGCAACTGCGGGGATTAAATATACGAAGCCAGGCATCGTTTGCATAAAGTCAAGAATTGGTTTAATAATATTTTCAGCAACGCTTGACTTGGACATTAAAATACCAAGAGGGATACCGATGATGATAGAAATGATACTAGAGAATAATACGAGTGTTGTCGTTTCCATCAAGTGATCCCATAAACCTTGATTGTAAATAAATAACAGACCTATTAGTGTAAAGCTTGCAAGCCCCAATTTTTTGCCTACAGCGAAAAATGCTAAAATCACGACAAGTAAAATAAGAATAATAGCGGGAATGCTAATTAATAAATCCGTGACCTGGTTCATGAGTAGTTTTCCGTATTTTTGTATCACATCGAAGAATGCTGAAAAATTACTCGTCAACCAGTCCATGGCTGATTCTACCCATGGGGCAAGTGGTAAGGTTGGAATATTGTCTAAAAAATTATTCATGTGTTACGTCCTCCTCAGTGCATGTTGAAAGTGCTTCGATAACCACGCCACGGATAAGCACACCGAGTAAACGTTCGTCTTTCACAACTGCAATAGGAGTAGGGGAGTTATGAATCATGCCTAAAATATCCTGTAAAAGCATATCTGGAGGAACGGTTAACATTTCGGATTGAACAATCGAATGTACTGTTTGTTCCTGTTTTTTAGCGGCCGCTAGTGCATCATCAGCAGTTATAAATCCTTTCAAATGTCTGTTTTTGTCAACAGCAATTAGTAAACTAACAGCTTCTTGACGCATTCTTTTCAGTGCAACTGTAGGTCCATCAAGGTCAACGTTGACATATACTGGTCGAACCATTACGTTTTCAGCTGTTAATACTTTAGAGCGATCGACATCTTCAACAAATGTTTTTACATATTCATTTGCTGGATTCGTTAAAATTTCTTCACCAGTTCCGATTTGAATGATAGAACCATCTTTCATAATGGCAATACGATCACCAATACGAAGTGCCTCATTTAAATCATGTGTAATAAATAAAATTGTTTTTTTCAACGTACGCTGTAAATCTAGTAATTCATCTTGCATTTCTTTTCGAATTAAAGGATCGAGAGCGGAAAATGCTTCATCCATCAATAAAATTTCTGGATCGTTTGCGAGTGCGCGTGCTAAACCAACACGTTGTTGCATCCCGCCTGATAATTGGTTTGGATACTGGTCTTTATAGGCAAGTAAGCCTGCGTTTGCTAAAGCCTGTTCTGCTTTAGCTTTGCGCTCTTCTTTAGAGATACCTCGTATTTCAAGACCATACTCGGTATTTTGTAGAAGTGTACGGTGAGGGAATAAACCGAAGTTTTGAAAAACCATACTCATTTTGCTTCTTCTAGCGGTTCGTAAGCTTTCTTTTCCCATTTTAGAAATATTTTCGCCATCAATATAAATATTGCCACTCGTTGGTTCGATAAGACGATTCAACAGTCGAATAAGCGTTGATTTCCCGCTACCAGACAAACCCATAATAACGAAAATTTC
Source organism: Lysinibacillus sp. FSL K6-3209 (assembly GCF_037976175.1). Taxonomy (NCBI): domain Bacteria; kingdom Bacillati; phylum Bacillota; class Bacilli; order Caryophanales; family Bacillaceae; genus Lysinibacillus; species Lysinibacillus sp. FSL K6-3209. Next base: position 1,414,521 of record NZ_CP150264.1, read on the forward strand.
TCCTTCATTGACGGTAAAGCTAGCATCATAAACACCAACCGTTGCACCTGTTTCTTTTAAAATATCTGTCTTGCTTTTTTGTTGTTTGACGAGTTCTAAAGCTTGAGGAATATGCTTACCAAAAACTTTAGAAACATGTTCTACTTTTATTTTTTCCATAGAACCGCTCCTTTCAAAAACTAATCCCACTTACAAATATACAGTGAGATACAACCTCAATTAGTAGAGTGAGAATGTAGTTACTTTAAAAACAAATCCGTGGGCGAATTGTTTTATTTTAAACTATTTGAGGATAATGAAAACCAAAAATGAACAAGTAACAACTTAACGTTAACAAAGAGTTGTTACTTTTGTCAAATTGATAAATGAGAAAAAATCCGCATAAACGCTGTTATATCAGCGCTTATGCGGATTTTAATTTGGATATAAAAAGCTCTGCACGCGGCCTAAGCTTTCATCATTACCGATAAAGTAAATAATATCTCCTTCTTCAATTGAAGCGTAAGGTCCCGGTGAAAGTAATAATTCATTGCCACGACGGATACCAACAATCGTGCTAGATGTATTTTGCCAAAAATTTAATTCTTGCAATGTGTGATGGATACACGGACTATCAGCAGTCATTTCAATTTGATATGGAATAAAAGGATTAACGGAACGGAAATGTTCAGTGCGACTAATTAGTTGTTTTGTTTTTTCCTGTAAATGCAACAATTCCTGCTGTTGTTTTTGAATACTGATCAACAGCTCATTTTGTAATTCATGAACAGATTGAACATCTTGGAACTGTCGGACAAAGCGCGCTGCCATTTCATACGATTTAATGATGACACCGCTACCTTTGGAAGCTTCGACAATTTCTAAATCTTGCAAAACGGCTATCGCTCTTCTTGCCGTTTCAGCCGATACATTGTATTGGCTAGCCAACGAAGATCTTGCATAAATTTTATCGCCAATTTGATATTTTTTTTCTACAATTTTTGAAGCAAGGTCTACCGCTATTTGCTGGTATTTTGGTTGCTTTACTTGAACATTTTTTTCTAAGTTCATGCTTAAACTTCCTTTCGTCATAACAAACCTACCTTCGCTTATTATAGACTAGCCTGCACAGAAAAAATAGCACCTCCATAAGCTATTAGTATAGGTTCTAAGCATCATTTAACAGCTTTCTATTCAAATATGATATTTTAGTAGAAAAGAGCTGTTATTTGACAGTTTTAAGTTATTATTATAAACTAAGTTACGTTAAGTAAGTTAAATAAAATGAAGTGTTTAGTTAGTAAATATAACCTAAATGTTTAGCATAGAAAGTTGGCGATAAATATGACAATTACTACTAAAGTAGTGGATATAGTGAAGGATAAAATGACAATTGTAAAGCATTCAGAAACTGAAAATATTTGTCTTGTAGGTCCCGTGAAATTACCTGTTAAGCAAGGTGAATTTTCAGCGACATTCCAATGGTATAACTGGGTAAAAGTTGATAGCAATCTATCAAAAGAAGAAATAATTGACGGGCTAGCAACAGCAAATTTAGCATTTTCTCAGCAATCGTCCGTACTTGTTTATGGGGATTTTACAAATGAGGAAGATGTTTTAATTCGTATGCATAGCATCTGTCATACAGGCGATATCTTTGGAAGTCAACGCTGTGACTGTGGCTACCAATTACATGAATCGATGAAAATGATTGCAGAGCATGGTTGCGGTGCGATTTTCTATTTAGCAGACCATGAAGGGCGTGGCATCGGTTTATTTTCTAAATCGCTTGCTTATTTACTACAAGAAGAAGGTTTAGATACAGTAGAAGCGAATCATGCACTGGGCTTCCAAGATGATACGCGCTCTTATGAAGAGGCGATTACGGTTTTAACGGCTCTTCGTTCAAAGCCTGTAACACTAATTACGAACAATCCGAAAAAGCTAGCTGCTTTACAGATGCACGGTTTAACAGCAGATGGACATATCCCGTTATGGGGTGGGGTAACAGAGACAAACCGCTTTTATTTAGATACAAAAGTTGAAAAATCTGGTCATATCCGTGACATGAAGTAAGTGGAGGGTGTAAAGATGACGACAGATGAAAAATATATGCAATTGGCATTAGATATGGCGGCGAGTGCAAGAGGGAATACGAACCCAAATCCTCTTGTAGGAGCTGTTATTGTAAAAGATGGTGTTATTGTAGGCACTGGTTTACATCGTAAAGCAGGGGAGCCTCATGCGGAAGTGCATGCCTTTCGTATGGCGGGAGAGCACGCTAAAGGTGCTACTCTTTATGTTACGCTTGAGCCATGCTCGCATTTTGGTAAAACGCCACCTTGTGCTAATTTAGTCAAAGAATCAGAAGTGAGTCGAGTTGTAGTAGCGATGCAGGACCCGAATCCAGCTGTAGCGGGCAAAGGTATACAATTGCTACGTGATGCAGGCATTGAGGTGGAGGTAGGTGTACTAGAAGAACAATCTCGCCGTTTAAACGAACGTTTTATACACAATATGCTTACTAAACGTCCATTTGTTATTTCAAAATATGCTATGACGTTGGATGGCAAAATTGCAACGCATACAGGGCATTCCAAATGGGTAACGGGTGCAGAAGCTCGGGAAGATGTGCACCATATTCGTCATGAAGTAGATGCAATATTAGTCGGCGTTGGGACAGTGATTGCAGATAATCCATCTTTAACGACGAGATTAAACAATCGACAGGGCAAGAATCCTATACGAATAATCATGGATAGCTATCTTCGTACACCAGCACATGCAAATGTATTAAATGTAGAAGAAGCGCAAACGATTATTGTCTGCAGTGAGGAAGTCAAACAAGAGCAAATTAGCATTTTTGAGGCAAAAGGTGTTACGGTCCTTCCTGTCCGAAGAGATAGTGAGGGTTTGCATATTAATGATATGTTAGAAAAACTTTATGCACTTGGTATTACAGATATTTTAGTGGAAGGTGGTAGCGCAATTAATGCCTCATTTTTACAAAGTGCTGCCATTGATAAATACGTCATCTATGTAGCACCTAAAGTTTTAGGTGGTCGTCTATCATTAACACCAATCGCTGGTTACAATGCAGCAACGATGGATGAAGCATGGGATGTTGAATTTGATTCATTTAAAAAGTTGGGGCAAGATTTACGCATTATTGCTTATCCGAAAAAAGGTGAAGGAAAGTGAATTATCATGCGGATGTTTGTATTGTCGGAGCTGGACCAGCTGGTGCACTTCTTGCGCATTTGCTAGTTAAAAAGGGTCTATCCGTCATACTATTGGAACAAAACGCAACACTCGGGCAGGCATTTCGTGGTGAGCATTTAAACGAAGAGGGTGAGGCGGTTCTCAAAAAGCATTTTCTTTTTGAAGCGGTTGAAGCACTTGGTTTATTACGAATGGAAAAATTAGAATATTATGCGAAGGGCGAAGTCATTAAAACGATTGTTCCAGATCCAATTATAGGGCATTTAGGTATTCATGTGCCTCAAGCTCATTTGCTTAAGGGAATACTTCAACAAACAGTTCACTTTCAAAACTTTAAGTGTTTCTTGCATACCAAAGTGACAACACTTTTGACGGATACTTCAGGGCGATATATCGGTGTTGTGGCAACAAAGAACGATGAAACAATTGAAATCAAGAGTCAGCTTATTATAGGAGCGGATGGTCGATACTCGACTATTCGAAAACGAGCGCATATTGCTAGCCAAAAACAGAAACATGGTTTTGATTTACTGTGGGCGAAAATTCCAGCACCTCAAGATTGGGAGCCAGCTATTAAAATGGCATTAATTGATGAAAAACAATTGTCGCTATTCTCCCAGACTGGAGGCTTTATTCAAATTGGTTGGAATATTGAACAAGGAAATTTTGCACAACTTAGAAAGCAGCCATTTACACCGTTTATTCACAAGCTGATTGAGGCCTTTCCACAGCTAGATGATATTGTTACACGCCATATTCAATCATGGCAGGACTTTGTGTTACTCGATGTATTTAGTAGTCATTGCGACTGTTGGGGTACAGCAGGACTTGTGCTGTTAGGTGATGCTGTTCACACCATGACACCTACTGGCGCATTCGGCTTAAATAGCGCGCTAAAAGATGCAGATTGTCTCGCATCCTTACTAAACAAAGAAGCAATTAGACAATTTAATGTGCGAGATTTTCAACAAATGCGAGCACAGGCTATTGAAGAAGTATTAGCGCAGCAAATTGAAAAAGAACAGACTTTTGCCTTTCACTTCATCGATAGGGCATCTTGAGGGGAAGAAAACATAGATGAAATTCGGTTTTGATATAGATGACACATTGATCAATTTACGGGCACATGCCTTTTCACTTTATAATAAAAAACTAGGTAAAGATATCACACTGGAAGTCTTTCATGCTTTAGAAAGAGTAGAGATTCATGAGCCCTTTGGCTTAACAGATGCAGAAGGCGCCGCAATGTGGAATAGTTCTTTAGAGGAAATATACTTTACGGATTGTCCAATTTTTGACAAGGCTCTTGAAACGCTACAAACATTACATGAACAGGGGCATGAAATTTATTATATTACGTCACGTCCGAAGCAATATTGTCAACAAACGCAACAATGGATGAAGGCTCAAGGTTTTCCTGTGGAACAGGGGCGTTTCTATTGTGGTATGCAAGACGTGGAGAAAGTAAATATTATTAAAAAACTTGCATTAGATGTTTATGTAGATGATAAACCAGCCGTATTAGAAACGCTACAAGACATTCACACAAAAGTGATATTAAAAAACCAATCTTACAACCAGTATGTGAATTTACCTCGAATGCATCATTGGCATGAGTTTTTAAGCAAAATGAATGATTAAAAGGAATGGTATAACGGGTTTCGTTGTACCATTCCTTTTTGTTTTAAAACAGTTGTTTTTCAATATTTGCAGCGACATTTAGAATCGTTGCAATTAAATGATTTTCATCGTAATCATTGTAACGGACTTCCGGTATAACGAGTGTGACGGAAGCGATAATTTGATGCGAAGCATTTAATATTGGGGCTGATACAGAACAGGCGCCGCGCACCCGCTCACTATTACTTATGGCAAAACGTTGCACGCGAATTTGCTGTAATTCGTTTAATAGCTGTTCTTTGGAACAAATCGTCTTATCTGTAATTGGTTCAAGTGTGATATGTTCTACGTAATCTTCAACATTTGGCATAAATGCGAGTAATGTTTTAGAAGATGCACCTGCATAAAGTGGGGAGGTGTCACCTACATACATTTTCGTTGATAGAGGGTAGGTAGAATCATAGTTTACTATACAGCGCCTTTCTAAGCCGTCGATAATATTCATCGAGACACTTTCACCCATATCTTCATTGAGCTTTCTTAAAATAGGCTCTGCCACAATAATTAGACTGGACTCTTGTTTAACTAGGTTCCCTAAATAGAGCAGTGAATGACCTAATTGGTAGCGTTTTGTTCCCTCATCTTTATGAAGAAATCCTTCATACACAAAGGTAGAAACAAAACGTTGTAAACTGGAGATGCTAATACCTGTTTTTTTACTCAACTCTGTTAAAGAGAGATTAGGTTCTTCTTTTGTAAATGCTTTTAATACTTTAATCGCTTTGTGCAACGATGACATTGTATAGTTTTTTTCGAAAGTTTCTTGATTCATCTTGTCACCACCTACTTACATAAATTTACTTTCGCTTATCGGCTATAACCTTTATCTTCATTAGGGTTGTATGATGATAAAATTATTACTATTATAGCGTAAATTTATTTCGGTAGAGACGATTTTTGGAATTCATTTGTATGTTCCCCAAGTATAGGTGGAGCTAATTTATATTGAATATTTAAATTTGAAAACTGCAACGGGTTTTTGACGAATTTTATTTTGCCATATTTTTTGTGTTCGATTTCTCCAATCATGTCACGTGCCATAACTTGTGGTTGTTCAAGTGCTTCCGCAATGGAATTCACACGACCTCCGGGTATTTTATATTGTTGTAATAACGCAATCCATTCATCACGCGTTTTAGTTATTGTAATGTCCGAAATGAGTTGTACCAGTTCTGCTTCATGTTGCTTTCGCATCGTGTTTGTTATAAAACGTGCGTCGGTTGCCCACTCTTGACGTTCAAGCATTGTGCAAAATTTTTGAAACTGCCCATCAGTACCAACACATATCATTAAAGGACCGTCTGCGCAGTTAAATACTTGATAGGGCGCTACGTTATTATGCCGATTGCCTAAACGTTCAGAAGCAAATCCTGTATTTAAATAGGCACTCGCCACATTTGCTAAGCTACTCATTTGAACATCCAATAATGCTAAATCAATAAACTGCCCGTTATTCGTTACATCTCGCATTCGCAACGCAGATAAAATACTGATGACGACATAATGGGAAGTTAAAATATCTGCAATTGGGACACCGACTCTTGTCGCCTCACCATCCGTTGCACCTGTTACATGCATTAATCCACTCATCGCCTGTATGACCGGATCAAACCCTGGTTCGTAGGCGAGGGGACCTGTTTGACCGAAGCCGGTCACCGCGCAATAAATGAGTTGTGGATTTATTTTTTTCAATTCCCCATAGCTTAGCCCCATCCGCTCCATATCACCAGTTTTAAAGTTTTCTAGAATAATATCTGCATCTTTTACTAGCTCTTTAAATTTTTCTTTGTCCTCAACTGTTTTTAAATCTAATGTTATTGATTTTTTATTGCGATTGGCACATAAATAATAGGTACTTTGCTCATTTAAAAATGGACCCCAGTCACGCATACTATCAGAGCCATCGGGATGCTCTACACGTATGACTTCAGCACCTAAATCAGCTAGCAACATGGAGCCGGCAGGAGCGGCATAGACACGTGATAAATCTAGCACCCGAATATTATTAAGAGGTTGCATATGGTTTCCTCCCACAAATGTTATTTGTATACTGGTTTACGTTTTTCTACGACGGCTGTTACACCTTCTTTAAAATCTTCTAGTTCTGTTACAATCGCCATTTGAGAAGAAATGTAATCGAGTGCTGTGCGTAAATCCATTCGTTGGCTTTGATAGACCGCACGTTTAATGAATTGTACGGTTGTTGTTGGGCGACTTGCTAGTTCTTGTGCATACTGTAATGTATATTCTTCGAGTGCCTCATCTTCTACAACAAAGGTAACGATGCCTTTCGCTTTCGCTTCTTCAGCTGTTAAAACACGCGCAGTCCAAAACATGTCCAGAGCCTGATCGATGCCGATAAGCTTTGGTAAATAGTAGGCGCCACCATCACCAGGAACGATTGCTACGTTTATGTAGCTCTCTGAGATTTTTGTTGATTTTGCCGTTATCCGAATATCACACATTAAAGCCATATCAAGACCGGCACCCATTGCAAAACCGTGCACTTGTGCAATCACTGGCTTATCAATTTCTTCAAGCAGCAATGGAATACGTTGAATTTTTTTCCATAGCGAATTTTTTCGTGCTAAGCCAGTCGAAGAGATATCATCCTCACTTTTGAAAAAGCCTTCTCCAGCTTGCATCGCTTTAATATCGCCACCTGCGCAGAATGATTTGCCATTCCCTTTCACGATAACAACACGAATATCATCTGAATCGCGTACAGTTTCAAGCGCTGTAATCCATTCTGCAATCATTTCCTCGCTAAACGCATTGTACGCCTCCGGTCGATTTAACGTAATTGTGGCAATATGGTCTTTTACATCAAATAATAAATCTGCCATGTTCATCTCTCCCTTTACAAAATTGGTATTTTGTCTGACTTGTGCTGAAGAATGGCACTGCTTACTTCAGCTAACAAAGTATAGTTTTTAGCTCTGAGCTTTGAGCAGTAGTGAATTGTTAGTGCATGACGTCATATAAGCCCATAAGCTGTCACCGCTATTTTCTAGTAATTGAGTTGCCACCAAATCAGTCCAATAAAAAGTGCTTGCTCCTTCATCACGCCATGACCAAAGCCTACGTGTATACTGTTGTAAGCTATGTTCGTGTGTCGTACCAATGGCAGCATGCACTTGGTGGGAAATGGTCGCTACCGTTTGAATCATTTCTTCAAAACGAATCCGTGCATAGGCAACTTCACTCAGAGGGCTTTGTGCAACGAGGGCAACGGTCACATTATTAAATGCTGCTAAAGCTAACGCTGTTTCACCTGCTAAGTTCACAATATGTTGCTGAACAAGCTGGAAGCGATGTAGGGGACGACCAAATTGCTCACGCTCTTTTGTATATTGCACGGTTAAGTCATTTATTTTTTCAATAGCGCCCGTCATCATTGCTAGTTGAAAGGCTGTTGCAATGGCTGTCAAAGTCTGAATTTGTTCTGAAGTTAAGACAGTAGATTGTTGGCAAACATTGGCGTTTTGGAATGTTACCGTATCACGTGGCTCACCAGCTAAGTTTTTATCCGGTGAAATATCTGCTTGGCTTAAGTCAATTGCTACTAAATGGATACCCTTTGTGCTGTGTGCAAGTGTTACTAATTGCTTTGTATGGCGCGCCCAAGGAATATGTTGTGCTGAGCCCGTTAGTTTGCCGTTTTCAAGTGTAAAGCTCGGCGTTTCAGCTAGCGCATAGGTTGCCAAATCATCCATTACTTGTAGGTTAGTATATGCTAATAAGTAGTTTGCTAATGTTGTTTCTGTAAATGGGATCGGAGCCGCATACTTTCCTGTTAAACGAACAATATTTAATAAATCTTCTAAATCGCCACCCGCACCGCCATTTTCTTCACAAATGGCGACAGCCGTCATCCCGTTTTCCACGAACAAATTCCATATATCGGATGCCCACTTACCTTGCTCGACAATATCAACTAAATCTTTACTAACATTTTCTTTTAGCATTCGTTCTACTACTTCAAGTATCATTTCTTTCATTTCACTCATTGTGCAACAACTCCTTTCGCTACTATGCCATAAAGAACTTCTGAAGTGCCTCCTCGAATTGTAAAACCTGGTGCATGTAAAATAGACTCTGCCATTAAACGGTCGATTTTACGTTGCGCGTCAAGTGTAGGGTAGGTTTGCACTAATAAACGAGTAATTTCTGGTATGCTTTGTTCAAATTTGGTGCCAAGAGCCTTTACAAGAGCAGCGGGAATAGAGACTTCATCGCCGTTTCCAGTTGCTAAAAGCTGGGCTACACCAATTGATAAATTGCGTAAGCTCCAGAGGCGTGCGACAACTTTAGATGCTTGTTTTAACCCGTCAATGTTATTTTGTCTTTTTAATTCTTGAATGAGTTCATCGATTAAAGGGAACGTGCTTAAAATACGCTCTGGGCCGCTGCGTTCAAATGCTAGCTCTGCTAAACCTTGAATCCAACCATTGCCAATTTCACCGACAACCATATTGTCAGGAACAAAGACATTATCAAAGAATACTTCATTGTAATGATGTTCACCTGTTAAAAATTTGATTGGGACTACTGTAATTCCATCCGCTTGTAAATCGACGATTAGTTGGCTTAATCCCGCATGTTTATGTTTGCCATCATATGGGCTCGTTCGAACTAAAGTCACCATGTAGTGACAAAGATGGGCATTACTCGTCCATATTTTTTGACCGTTTACGATCCAGCCGCCTTCTACTTTTTCAGCACGTGTATTGACAGAAGCCAAATCTGAACCACTATTTGGTTCACTTAACCCAATGCCGAAGTAGCATTCACCTTTCACAATTTGCGGTAGGAAAAAAGCACGCTGTTGTTCTGTGCCATAACGCAAAAGTAGTGGTCCTGTTTGTCGATCAGCAAACCAATGTGCTGCAACCGGTGCACCTATAGCTAAAAATTCTTCGGTTAAAATATAACGATCAATAGTACTGCGCTCTTGACCGCCATATTTTTTGGGCCAGGTGATGCCAATCCAGCCTTTTTGCCCTATCAATTTAGAAAATTCAGGGTTATCTCCACTTAACCAAGAATCACATTTCGGCACGAAGGTTCCTTTTGCTAGTTCTTCGTGTAGAAATGCTCGAACTTCTAAACGGAATTGTTCTTGCGCTTCTGTAAATTGCACTGTGGGTAATTGAAACATAAAATAACTCCTCCTTTTTACCGTATTGTGATAATAATTACATTATATGTGTATTTTATGATTCGTTATGTAAATAAGTCAAATGTTTTTTAGAATAATTAGAAAATTCCGTAAGTGAAAACTGGTTACAGCATATATAAATTGGTAGAGAGCTTTTAGCGATATGCCTTACAAATAGTAAAAAGTATTTAATTTACGAAAAAGTGTAAAAAAACAGAAAAAACATGTTACTATGTAGAAAAATTACGTTTTGGGGGTGTGAGAAGATGCAAATGACGATTAAAACTTCTCAAAAGGTCACACAAATATTATCTGCACAGTTAGTCCAGCATTTAGAAATATTGCAATATTCGGCGACTGAGCTAGAGCAATACATTTATGAAAGAGCAACAGAAAATCCACTATTAGTGGTCAACGACGCAAAAGTAAAAACGCAATATGAGGAGATTATGCAATTAGCAAATTGTTCTGTTCATCATTTTTCATCATCCTATGATAGGTCTAGCAGTAACCAATTTAATATGATTGAGATGAAGCTTGCTGAAAAAGAAAATTATGAACAATTCCTTTTAGAGCAAGTGCCGATGCACCAAAATTTATCTTCTATTGATTTACGAATTTTAAAATTTTTAATCCAATCGTTGGATGATCGCTTATTTTTGGATGTAGAGTTAGAGATTGTAGCAGACAAGTTTCAAACTAGTTATTCGCATGTAGAAGCAATATTAGATTTATTACAAACTTTTGAGCCGATTGGCGTAGGCGCACGAAGTTACCAAGAATTTTTACTTATCCAATTGGATAATGATCAGTTTGCGCCGAAAATGGCTTCGACCTTTATTCGTTCAGATTTAGAGTTAGTTGCAACGCAGGCGATTAAACAGTTGAGTAAAAAATATAAGATGCCTTTACAAGATGTCATCGAAACGGTTCACTATATAAAAAAATTGAAACCGATTATGATGGGGGATAAATTAGAATCGATTCCCTATGTAACGCCAGATATCGAAGTGAAAGTAATTGCTGGGGAATGGGTGATTCAGTTAACTCGTCACCACTTACCTATCGTATCGATTGATGAAAGTTATGTTGCGCTGTTAAAAAATGATCCGAATTATCAAACGTACTATCGAGATTCAATGAAAGATGCATTAGCTCTATTGCAAGGAATTGAACAGCGAGATAAGACGCTTTATGAGTTAACTAGATTATTATTGCAACAGCAGGAAAATTTCTTTACGAAGGGGTTAGAAGCGATAAAACCTATGCGTTTAAAAGATCTTGCTGACTTGTTAGCTGTACATGAATCGACCATTAGTCGTGCTATTCGAGGGAAGTATATTCAAACGCCAAAAGGCATTTATGCATTACAATCTTTGTTTACAAAGGGCTTGCTGAATTCTTCCGGAAAAATGGATTCTATTATGTATATTAAAAAGCGCTTACAAAAGTTGATTGAAACCGAGGATAAACGAAATCCTTTAGCAGACCAGCAATTGACAAATATTTTATGTGAAGAAGGAATTCAAATTTCAAGAAGAACTGTTGCAAAGTATCGAGAGGAATTAAATATTTTAAGTTCATATAATCGAGCGTATGGGTAATGTGATGTAAAAATAAACCGATGATGCAAATGTGCATCAAAATTTTAATTGTGCATTGTGCAAAAGCGATTCGTTACTCGTCAACTTGATAAGCTGTGCCCACCATAAAAGGATGAAGCGAGATAAGAAGCTAGTAAACTATAACTTAATTTAACAGAATTTTATAAATTTTAAGTTTTTTGTAGTGTTTGGCATAGAACTTGCTCATTAAACAGAAGACATGCATTAGAGAAAGGGGCTAGTAAATGTCTATATCAAAACACTAAGGGGTGGTTTAATGGGAGCTTTGCAAAAATCACTGAAAACACGGCATATTACAATGATTTCCATTGGTGGGGTAATTGGAACGGGGCTTTTTGTCGGAACTGGAAAAAACATTTTAAGTACCGGTCCAGCAGCAGTCATATCCTATGCAATTGCGTGTTTGCTCATTGTCTTAATTATGCAAATGGTTGGTGAAATGGCGGCTGGGGAAATCGCATTAGGAGAGAAGTCTGGTCAATCGGGGGAGTTAGGCTCATTTGCATCGTATGCAGGAAAGTATATTGGGCCATGGGCAGGTTTTACAGTTGGCTGGCTTTATTGGGCTAGCTGGGTATTCATTGTTGGACTAGAAGCTGCATTAATCGGGGGTATGCTGCATAACTGGTTTCCATTTATACCGATTTGGGTTGGAAGTGTAGGCATTACATTGTTAATGACCATTATTAATATTTATTCGGTGAAATCATTCGGTGAATTTGAATATTGGCTATCATTTATTAAAGTTACGGCAATCATTATTTTTTTAGTAGTGGGAACAGCGATGATTTTCGGTATATGGCCTAATTATGAACCTAAAGGATTGGGGATTTTAACAGCATTTGGTGGTTTTGCACCAAATGGGGTTGTTCCAATATTTACGGCAATTGTGTTTGTTATATTTTCTATTTGCGGTGCTGAAGTTGCAGCGATTGCTGCGGCAGAGTCTGAAAATCCAGCAAAAAATATTGTGCGTGCTATTCGCAATGTCGTATTCCGTCTCGGATTATTTTTTGTCGGTTCAGTAGCTATTATGGTAATGATTATCCCGTGGAATGATTCAACGTTTTTAGCAGCACCTTATGCCAATATTTTAACGATGGCTGGACTTCCAATTGCAGCTCAAATTATTCAAATCGTTATATTTATCTCATTAATTTCAGTGCTCAATTCAGCACTTTATACAAGTTCACGCATGTTACTTGAAATGTCACGTCAAGGAGATGCGCCAAAAATCTTCTCACAAATACGAAATCGTCGCGGTGCACCAGTACCAGCTATTATTGGAAGTACCTTAGTTGCGTATATTTGTGCCATGCTCTATTTTATTTCCCCAGAAGTCATTTTTTATTTTTTAGGTAACTGTGTTGGAGGATTAATGATTGCTGTTTATATTTTTATTGCGATTTCGCAAATACGATTTCGACGGTATTATGATCAAGTTTCGGGTGAGCCATTAGCGATTAAAATGTGGTTATTTCCCTACTTATCGTATGTTACGATTGGTGTTTTAACAATTGTCTATTTATGCCAAGTGTTAATTGAATCGTTGCGTACGCAGTTTTACTTAAGTACATTAGTATTGATTGTGTCAATTGTATTATTTGTCATCTTGCGAAAACTTTCAACGAAACCAGCAGAGCAATTAGAGGATAAATTAGCTTCAGAGTAGAATATTACTACGAGGCTTGATGAGTGTGAGGGAACTATACGATGAGATTAAATTCGCGACACGCTTACGGGAATGCAAGCCTGGCAAACAATTACGCAAGTAGTTGTTTGCTAGAGACCCCGTGGATAGGGAGCGAATTTTTTTGCATTACTTCTTGCAATAATAAAACAGTTTGGAAAGGAAGCGGTTCAGATGTCAGTAACAGAACTTCATAAGGAAGAGCATTTTTTTATTGTGAAAAATGGTGAAGTGATTGTCAAAAGTGATATCCAACAAGAGCTTCTTGAACAAATAAGTGAGAAATACTGTAAAGGACAAGAAACATTTGAGGTGCAAGAATATTTCGTCCATGTAGTAGAAACATCACAAGGTACGCTGTTTACAGCTAGATCATTGAAGCAGTTTAACGATATCGATTTTATGAATCCCCTGTCACATAAGTTGCTGAACTCAATTTCTGATGGTGTGACGATTTGTGATCGCCACGGCAAGATTTTATTTCAAAATGACATTGATATTGAAATTGTTGGTATCGATTTACGGGGGAGATATGCAAAAGATGTCATTGCGGAAGGATTAATGAGTGATTCCATTTCGATGAAAGTAATTGAATCGCAAGAAAAGGTAACAATTTTGCAAACCTTCATTAACGGCAGATGTTTTTTAGTTACAGGTCAGCCGATTCTTGATGAAGATGGAAAATTGCAATATGTTGTTGCCATCACACGGGATATGACACAACTCAAATTGCTTGAACAAGAAGTACAAAAATTAGAAGATCAAAATGAAAATTTTAAATGCAAACTACAAGCCTTACATAATCAAGAATCGAGAAAAAGTAGTTTAATTGCCGTATCTTCTGCCATGATGCAAGTAGTCAAAAGGGTGATGCGTGTTGCTGAAGTAGATTCTACCGTGCTAATTGGTGGTGAATCGGGAGTCGGTAAAGAGGAGATTACAAAACTTATTCATGCCTATAGCAGACGAAGTCATAAGCAAATCTTAACAATCAATTGTAGTGCAATTCCAGAGACATTACTTGAATCTGAACTTTTTGGCTATGAATCAGGGGCATTTACGGGAGCTAGTAAAGGTGGAAAAGCTGGACTCTTTGAAATTGCATCAGGAGGCACGGTGTTTCTAGATGAAATTGGGGAAATGCCTTTGCAACTCCAAGCTAAATTATTGCGGGTACTACAAGAATCGGAGGTACAGCGTATAGGAAGCGGCAGACCGATTGCAATTGATGTACGAATTATCGCAGCAACCAATCGAAACTTAGCAGATATGGTTAGGCAAGGTAGCTTTCGAGAGGATTTATATTATCGCTTAAACATTATCCCTATTGAAATTCCACCATTAAGACAGCGTCGGCAAGATATTATACCATTAGTTAATCATTTTTTAGCGTTGATAGGTGATAAATATGGAATTCATCGAACAATAGAGTCATCTGCTATGAAAGTGTTAGAAGCGTATACATGGCCGGGAAATGTCAGGCAATTGAAAAATATGGTGGAACGCCTTTGCTTATTGGCTACCCAACCTGAAATCACAGTAAGTACAGTTCAACAAGAGCTTGATAGCAACCCACTAGTTATTCGACAAGTCGACAATACAGTACAACAGCCGAATGTACAACAACAACCTGCAGTTCCACTTTTTGTAGGTACATTAAAAGAGCAAGTGGCAATGTTTGAAAAGCAATTGATTAAGCAAGCATTGTCCGAACATCCGAGTATAAGACAAGCAGCCAAAGCGCTCGGCTGCGATCAATCTACGTTAGTAAGGAAAATACAAAAATTCCAATTGACACGGCATATCTCATATCAAGAATAATGATGCGGTTATGCATCACTACTTGCATATTTGCATAAATAGTGCAAAAAAGCGTGAAGTGCTTGTGATGTTGAGAAAGGGCGTATGTATTTCTAGTAAGATATTTGTTGAACCGAAAAAAATGTCGACAATCTGAAAACAATAAAGTTGTTCGAGGTGGTCAACAGTGAATAATGATGGACGAATTCAATAGATTAGAGAGGCATTTTTTAAATAATGTCTCTTTTTTTATGGAGTTGGCATGAAAATTGCTTGTAATAAAGTGTATAAAACTTTTAATGAAAAGAGGCTGGTATTGATGACAATTCAACTAAAAGAAGAGTTGAAAACTTTAGATCAAAAGCATTTTCTACATCCAACGACGTCGATTGAGCAACAGCAAACACAAGGGCCTGCTGCTATTTTTACAGAGGGAAAAGGCATCTATTTAAAAGATTTAGAGGGGAAAAGTTATATTGATGGCATGTCTTCTTTATGGAACGTAAACGTTGGACATGGTCGTGAGGAAATTGCAGAAGTTGCAAAAGAACAAATGGCTACATTAGCATTCAGCTCTTGTTTTGCTTCATTTAGTAACGAACCAGCTATTCGTTTAGCAACAAAAATAGCCTCTTTAACACCGGGAGATTTAAATACAGTATTTTTTACTTCCGGAGGATCAGAATCAAATGATACGGCGATTAAACTAGCTCGCCATTACTGGTTATTAAAGGGTCAGCCAGAGCGTCAAAAAATTATTTCACGTACACAATCCTATCATGGGGTGGCGATGGGTGCGACAAATGCAACGGGTATACAGGCATTTCGTAACTTTACCAACTCTCCTGCACCTGATTTCCATTATGTTTACAATCAATCTGTTCGCGATCTTCGAGAAATGATTGAAGCACTAGGTCCAGAAACAGTAGCAGCGTTTATTTCCGAGCCGATTCAAGGAGCGGGAGGAGTCAATATTCCACCAGAAGATTATTTTAAAGAAGTACGCAATCTTTGCGATGAGTACGGCATTTTATTTATAGCGGATGAAGTAATTACCGGTTTCGGACGTACGGGTAAATGGTTTGGTATGGAGCATTACGGCGTTGTACCAGATATGATGTCATTTGCTAAAGGGGTATCGAGTGGCTACGCACAGCTTGGAGGTGTGGTAATTTCCGAAAAAATTCATGAAACATATTGCCAGCTTTCCAAAGGGACTTTAATGCACGGTTATACGTATAGCGGTCATGCATTGGCTTGCCAAGTAGGCTTAAAAAACATTGACATTCTAGAGCGAGAACTATTAATAGAAAACGCAGCATCTATGGGAGAAGCGATGTTGGCAGGTTTTAAAGCGCTTCAAGAAAAATATAGCTTTATCGGCAGTGTTCGAACAATTGGTTTGCTAGGTGCTATTGAGCTAGTTAAAAATCGTGAAACTGGGGAGCTTTTCGAGACTGCCATTAGCCCGATATTTGTTCAGGAAACAATGAAACGAGGCTTAATTTTACGAACAGTCACGTATGAGCAAGATACAGTTGTTTTTGCACCACCACTTATTTTATCGAAAGCAGAATTAAACGAAATGTTACGTATTCTAGACGAGACTTTTGAATTTGTGCGTAAAACGATTATTGCAAAAGAATAATATGTCTGGTGTTGATGTGAGCTAATAATAAATCAGTTACTTAATCAAGGAGGGGTTTTATGACAACTATCATTAGGGAAATTCGAGAGCAATTTAATCCTGCAAAACCATCGCAATGTATTGGTCAAGTAGAGCTTTTGACAGTGGATGAGACAAAGGAAGTCGTTACAGCGGCAAATGAAGCATTTGAAGATTGGAAAAATACATCGTCAGTAGTGCGTGGGGAACTATTGCGTGTCACTGCAGACTTGCTCGAACAAAATATTGATAAAGTAGCTGAAACAGCTTCCAACGAAATGGGTAAAACCAAAAATGAAATGATTGGGGAGGTGAAACGTGGCGCTTCTATTTTGCGCTATTTTGCACAAGAAGGAATGCGGGCGACAGGTGAAGTATTGCCGTCTGCCAGTGAAGGCAAAATGTTGTACACCATGCGTGTGCCTCTTGGTGTAGTTGCAGCTATTACACCATGGAATTTCCCAGTAGCTATTCCTTTGTGGAAAATTGCGCCCGCATTAGTATACGGCAATACGGTTGTTTGGAAACCTTCTATTGAAAGCGCTTTAACGGGGAAACTCATCGGTGAGCTCTTTGAACAAGCAGGTATACCAAAGAATGTGTTAAACGTCGTACAAGGACGCGGTTCGAAAGTTGGGCAAGTTTTGCTTGAAGCACCAGAAGTGAAAGCAATAACATTTACCGGTTCCAATGGTGTGGGGCAAAGTATTTTAGATAGTGCAGGATCAACTAAGAAAAAAATTCAGCTTGAACTTGGCGGAAAAAACGCTGCCATTATATTAGCCGATGCAGATATACATCTCGCTGCAAAGTTAACAATGGAAGGAGCAATGAAGCAAACCGGACAACGATGTACAGCAACTAGCCGAGTTTATATTGAGGAAGCAGTTTATGATGAGGTGTTGGCACGTTTAATTGAAGAAGCGAGGGAAATCAAAGTTGGCACGACAATGGGGCCCGTTTCCTCAAAAGGTCAATATGAGAGTATTTTAGCTGCTATTGAAAAAGCAACATTAGAAGGTGCCAAACTTGTCTATGGTGGTGGGCCGACGCAAGGTAAATCAGAAGGTTATTATATTGACCCAACGATTTTTACAAATGTAACACATGCTATGGGCATTGCGCGTGATGAAATTTTTGGACCAGTTTTAGCTGTGATTAAGGTAAAGGATTACGAAGAAGCAATTCGATTATCCAACGACTCTGAATTTGGATTAAGTGCTTCTATTTATACGAACAACATTCAAAAAGCTTTTGATTTTATTCAGCGTAGTGAAGTAGGGCTTGTTCAAGTGAACGACGAGACAGGTGGTGCTGAACCACAAGCGCCATTTGGCGGCATGAAAAATTCAAGTACTGGCGCACGTGAACAAGGTCAAGCAGCAAAAGAATTTTTTACAACATTTAAAACGGTGACAATCCGCACACAGGGAGTGTAATGGGCTTTAATGCCCATTACATATGGGAGACCGTTTTTTCTTATAGATTAGTAGATTGTTATGCATATTTTCACACTATTAAACGAAAGAAGGTATCTCTATGGCACAAACTCGCTTAGCAATAGATGTTGGTGGAACGTTTACAGATGTGTTTGTTTTTAATGAAGATACAGGAGAAATATTTGTCACAAAAACCTCATCCACACCATCAAACCCTGAACAGGGAATTTTAAATGGCGTTGAGAAGGCAGAGTTAAAAGGACAGGATATTAAAATTTTTTCTCATGGCACGACGGTTGGCACGAATGCATTAATTGAGCGAAAGCTACCGAAAACCGCTCTAATTACGACAAAAGGATTTCGCGATGTAACAGAAATACGTCGCGGCACAAAGGAGGATATTTGGGATACGTACAAAGATACGGCAAAGCCCTATATTCAACGCCGCGATCGTTTTGAAGTCAACGAGCGAATAGATTATGAAGGAACAGTATTGCAAGCTATCGATGAGGAAGAAATTCGGGTACTAGCAAAGAAATTGAAACGTCGCGGGACAGAATCCATTGCTATATGTTTAATCAATTCTTATGTGAATGGAGAAAACGAAGCAAAAGTGAAAAAGATTTTACTTGAGGAACTGCCAGATGTTTATATATGTACTTCAAGTGAAGTACTACCTGAAATATTCGAGCATGAGCGGATGAGTACAACGATTATTAATGCCGTTCTAGGACCAATCATGAGCAATTATATTAGTAAATTAAGCAATGAAATGCAAAAAAGAGGCTATGAGGAGGAAATTTTAGTTTTACATTCTGGCGGAGGTGTCATGACTTCTAGTACAGTGCCTCGCTATGCCGCTAGATTAGCGAGTTCAGGAATTGCTGCTGGAGCCATTGCTAGCAAACATATAGCAAAATTATGTGGTTTTGAAAATGCGATAGGTTTGGATATGGGAGGAACGAGTACAGATATTTCACTGATGTACAAAGGACAAATTCGAATTACAAAGGATTGGTCTATTGAATATGGTTATCCAATAGGGTTTCCAAGTATTGAAATATTAACAATAGGTGCTGGTGGTGGTAGTTTAGCTTGGCAAGATGAAGGAGGATCATTACGAAATGGTCCGCAAAGTGCTGGTGCTATACCAGGTCCAGCCTGCTATGGTCATGGTGGTACAGAGCCAACAAACTCAGACGCTAATGTCGTTTTAGGACGTCTTGGTGTGACATTGTTAGATGGTATGATGCAATTAGATAAAGGCAAGGCACAGCAGGCTGTCAAAAAAATTGCGCAAGCTTTCAATCAGACAATTGAAGAAGCAGCGAGTGCCATTATTGAAGTTGCCAATGCCAATATGAGTGATGCCGTTCGTTTAATTTCTGTACGTCGGGGCTATGATCCACGTGATTTTGCCCTTGTAGCCTTTGGTGGTGCAGGACCACTTCATGCCGCACATTTAGCAAAAGATTTAAATATCCCGAAAGTCATTATCCCTACGCATCCGGGCGTAGCAGCAGCAATGGGGTGCTTACTTGTAGATGTACGCCACGATATTTCAAAAACGTTTGTAAAAAAAGCAAATGAAGTATCAGTCGAAGAGCTCGATATTCAATATCAAGCACTACGGAAAGAGGCGAAAGCACTATTAGAAGAAGAAGGGATTTCTGAAGAAACATCGACTTTGATGAATTATATGGATCTTCGCTATAAGGGACAATGGCGTTCCTTAGCGGTTGTGGTACCAGATTATGTCACTTCCTTGGAGGAAGTATTAGCAGCATTCCACCAAGAACATGAGCGAGAATTTGCATTTTCAGATAAGGACCAGATTGTTGAGATTTACGGTTTACGTGTGACTGCAATAGGTACAGTGCCAAAACCTAATTTCCCACAATTTGCACCAACTGGCTCCTTACAAGATGCTTATAAAGAGACACGACCTGTTTATTTTGATGGGGCATATGTTGAAACAAACGTTTATTATCGCGATAAAATTCCAGTGTATGCACAATTACAAGGTCCTGCAATTGTGGATCAATTAGATACGACAACGGTCATTCCACCAGGATTTACGGCTGAAGTAGATGCTTATAAAAATATCATTATTACCGTGAACTAATACATGATAAGGGGGAAGTAATCTATGAGTACAACAGGATTGTTCCTAAATAATCAAATTAAAAATCTAGATCCAGTAACATTTGAAGTGTTGAAAAATGGCTTTGTAAATTTAGTCGATCAAATGGCTGAACAAATGCTGCGTACTTGTTATTCTTTTGTTATTTATAATCGGGATTTTAGTTGTGCATTATGTGACGCACAAGGAAACACGGTTATGCAGGGAACACAAGATATTTCGGTACATGTCGGTACTTTACATCTAACAGCAAAAGCGGTTTTAGAGGATTTTGCAAATGACATTCACCCTGGTGACGTATTTTTAGTAAACGATCCATATCGGGGGGGCACGCATTTTAGCGATGTTCGGGTTATACTACCTGTTTTCCATGACGATAAGCTGATTGCCTTGATGCAAACAAACGGTCATTGGGCAGATGTAGGTGGTTCTAATCCAGGTTCTTTTGATATTACAGCAAAGGAACATTATGGAGAAGGATTACGAATACCCCCTGTACGCATTTATAGTAAAGGTCAGTATTTAGCAGATGTTGTGAATATTATCGTGATGAATATGCGTATTCCAGAGGAACGAATTGGCGATTTACGTTCACAAGTAGAAGCGGCTAAAGTTGGCGAAAAACAATTGAATGAGATGATTAATAAATATGGTATCGATACGGTTTTGCTAGCATTTGAAGAGGTACAAAATTATGTAGAACGTTTAACGAGTGCAAAGATTAAAGCCTTACCGAAAGGACAATGGGAAACAGTCGATTACATTGATATGGACCCAGAGCTAGGGGATGGCTTAATACCAGTGCATGTGAAAATGACAATTCGTGAAGATGAAATTTTCTATGATTTAAGTAGGTCACACCCTGCTATAAGTTGCTTTTTAAATGCTGGATTCGGTTCTGCACTTTCTGGTATTTATGCAGGAACTAAAACATTCTTTCCGGAAATTCCGTTAAATTCAGGGTTCTATCGAGTTGTCAAAATACATTTGCCCGAAAATACTGTTGTCAATGCTCCGAGTCCTATTGCGGTATCTGGCTATTGCTCAGGTTCTTTTGAAAAGATAATGAATGCATGTTTTGAGTTATGGTCGAACATTATGCCTGAACGTGCAATTGCTTGTTCATTTAACCTAGAGTATTTGTTAATTGGTGGCTACGATCAACGACAAAATAATAATGGGTATTTTATGTGGTATGACTGGATGGCAGGAGGACATGGTGGGCGTGTGGATCGTGATGGCGCAAATACGACATCACCTGTATTTGGGGTCGGTTTAAGTGTCCAACCGTGTGAAGGGCAAGAACGTTTGTCTCCTGTACTAACAACAAAACATGAGATTATTACAGATTCAGCAGGTCCGGGGAAATATCGCGGCGGCTGTGGTGTTGAAAAAGGTGGGCTATTAACGGATATAAACAATACAGTGATGTCGTACTGTTGTGACCGTTCTCGTTCCATTACGTGGGGCATTATGGGAGGCTTACCGTCCATTGCACAAGGGGCTATTTTAAATCCAAATCAAGCTGGTGAGGAATTTTTGGGTACCATTTTTTCTAATGTCGCATTGAAAAAAGGAGACTCCTTTACACGTCCATCTGCTGGCGGGGGAGGATTAGGTGATCCTCTGGAGCGGGATGTCAACGCAGTGTTAGAGGATGTAATTGATGAATATGTCTCTCTTGAACGTGCGAAACTTGATTATGGTGTTGTTATTCGTGAAATTGATCGCGATATTGACGCATTTGAAATTGATATGGCAGCTACTGTGAAAGAGCGAGCGTATATTCGAAAAAATCGTCAACAATGGCTTGAAACAGACCCCTATGAAGTGGAGCGTCTGTACAATACAGGTGAAATTAATCAAATGGACGTTGTACGTCGCTATGGCGTTATTATGGATTACAAAGCAAATCAAGTATTACCAATTTCCACGAAACAATATCGTACGTCCATGAAAAAACGTTCGTTAGCCTATTGGATGTAATGTTATACAACAATAAAGCAACCAAGAGAACGAAATATTTCTCTTGGTTGTTGTGATTTAGGCAAAGCGATTAAGCTGAAAAAGTGATAAATCTTGCTTGCTTGTACCATTTAAAATAAGTTCTGTTAATACTTCGCCAACTGCGCTACTAAATTTGAAGCCATGACCAGAAAATCCTGCAGCAATGACAATATTGCGATGATTAGGTAAAAAATCAATGATAAAGTGTTCATCAGGTGTCACAGAATATTTACATGTTTTGCCGAATGCAAGTGCACCATGCTGTGGCATAAAGCGATTGATAAAATGTTGTAAATCAGCAGCATCCTGATTATCGAATGGACGCATTGGCTCATTAGGGTCAATCGGCTCACCACCATCATGGCGACCTAGTTTCAAGCCTGCCCCATGAATGCTGGGAAAACCGTAATAGGCACAATCATCAAATTCGAAACAGTAGGCGGGGAACGTAGTGTCACGATAAAGCTGTTCGTCTGCTTCAAACCAAGCAAATGTTTTGCGTGTGGGTGTAATAGGTAATGAAAGATTCATGGTTTGGAGCAATTCCGATGCCCAAGCACCTGCTGTTATAATGAGTTTTTTTGCCTCATAAAAACCACTATCTGTATGTATCAGTACAATGTCTTCGGTCTTAATAGCGTGGACCTTTTCATTTGTATGTAAAAGGGCACCTTGTGCTAATGCTAACTTTTTATAGGCAGCGATACAAGCTTCTACATGCAATACACCAGCAGTTGGTTCATAGCACACTACTAAATCCTCAGGCAATGCTAATCCAGGCCATTTTTCCATCGCTTCGGCGGCTGTATACTGTTCTAAAGGTAAATCGTATAGCTTCGCGCTTCTTCTAACATTTTGAAGAAAGGTATGATCTGATTGACCAACATTCATCACACCTGTTTGTAAAAACAAAGATTCATTTGTTTCCGCTTCAAGTTCTTTCCAAAGTTGTCCTGCGCGTAGTACGAAAGGGACATAACTAGCTCCTTCACCGTAAGCAAAGCGAATAATTCTTGTTTCGCCATGGTGGCTGCCCTCTTCATGTGGTGGATCAAAAGCATCGAGCATAAGGACGTTTTTTCCTGCCTTCGCTAAATAATAACCAGCCGCCATTCCCATTGAACCAGCGCCCACAATAATGACATCATAAATCATAATCATCCCTACTTTCTTTTTCTAGTATAGCAAAATAAAATGAGAATTTTGCAACAACTTATATAGGGATTATAGGAAAACACGCAAAGGTTGGGACATTACTAAAAAGAAGGGTTGTTAAAGGGACAACTCTTGCTTAGATCGAATAAACGCATGATGAAATGAGCAAAAAAGTGTTAGATTGATGGCAGTCAATCTAACACTTTCTCTAACCTGTTAGCCAACAGATTATTACTTATTTAAATAAAACGAGCAATGTCTTTTAATGGTAAACGTGATGAACCATAAGCAGGTGCTGCAGCTTTCCCGATTGCAATAAGAACAACAGGGAAAATATGCTCTGGTAATTCAAAACGCTTAGCAAATTTCTCTTTATCAAATCCGCCCATTGTCACCGTATCATACCCTTTTTCTTTCGCAATCAGCATCAGTTGCATGGAAATAAGACCTGCATCAAATGTAGCAATATTTTTTCTGACTTCAAGTGGTGCAGCTGGGTAAGTACGTAGAGTATTCGTAATCATTAAATCTTTCTGTGCTTCACCCATATGCCCTTCTGCTACATTTTGCGTGTAAATTTGTTCAACTTGCTTATACATTTCGGCATTGCCTAACACTGCAATAATGGCAGAAGATGTTTCAACTTGTTCTTGGTTATTGGCAATAGCACGTAGTTCTGTTTTTACAGCTTCGTCTTGAATGACTAGGAATCTCCATGGTTGCAAGTTACTAGATGACGGAGCGCTAGTGGCTTCTTGAATAATTGCTTCAAGCTCTACTTGTGGAATTTTAAAAGCGGGATCATAGACGCGAACGGATTTACGCTCTTCCATAATTGTATATAGATTGGATTGTGTTTTAGTTGTCGACATAATGTCCTCCTTAAAACTTACTAATGGTAAGTTGATGATTAGAATCTTACCATTAGTAAGTTTATTCGTCAAATAAAAAATATTTTGTGTGCTACAATAGAATAAGGAATTACAGACAGGAGGTTATGAGATGACACAATCAAACTGTTCACATATATGTAGTAGCTATCATCAGGCAATAGAGTTTATAGGGAAACGTTGGATGGGAATGATTATTTATACTTTGTTGCCTGGTCCAAAAAGGTATCATGAAATTCATGCCACAATACCCGGCATTTCTGATCGTTTACTAACAGAACGCTTAAATGAGCTTGTGAATGCAGGACTAATTGAAAAAAAATACATTGATTCATCGATAAAAAAGGTAGAATATGCATTAACGCCAAATGGCTTAGCATTTCAGGAAGTCATAGCGTCAATTCAAAAATGGATTGATTTATGTGAATTTGAGAAAATGACAAAAGAGACAACATAAAAAGCCAAAATACCTCAAGTGCTTGAGGTGTTATGGCTTTTTTATTTGTAACTATTTGTAATGACTTTTATTGTTTTGCCAATATCTTTATCCTTCCTATAAAGTTTGTACTTTTTTGCCTTTATATTATAGGATTTACTTAAGACAAAAAGACTGTAGATAAACCCCCTTTGAGTGTATCTACAGTCTCCAAACCTTACCTATTTAACATTTGGTAATACTTTATTTAACATAATGGCAACGAGCGCAGCTGTTGCTATTGGAGAGCCGAATAAATATTGAACCGTTGTAGGTAAAGCATATAAAAAATCTTTTGGTAATAGTGTTAACGCTAATGTTAAAATAACTGGAACAGCGATGACGTACATTTCTTTTTCGCCAATATGTTCATTTTTCATTACTTGCAACCCGCTAATGGCGATAATGCCACAGACGATGACAAAGACGCCACCGATCACTGCTGAAGGAATGGCAGAGATTAAGGCAGCCAATTTACCGGAAAACCCGAACAAAATAAACCAAAAACCTGCAACGATAAAGATACGACGGCTTGCAATACCTGTGATGGAAATAACCCCTGCATTTGTTGAATAGCCAGTTACCGGTGTAGAACCTAGTAATGAGGCGATGAAACAGCCAATACCCTCACCAATTACCCCACGATTAATTTGTCTATCTGTCAATGGTTTATCAATTACATTACTTACAGCAAACCATGTACCCGTCGTTTCAGCCATTAAGACAATATAGATAATCACCATTGTTAAAATAGCTGAAAAGTTAAATGTAAAGCCGTAATCTACAAAAGGCAATTGCGGTAAGCTAAACCAATTTGCTTTTCCAACAGCCGATAAATCTAAAATACCCATAATATTTGCAGCGACACAACCGATAAGCAACGCGATAATAACGGAGGCAATACGAAATACTCGACCTTTTTGACGGAATACAGAGCCTAGCATTACGCAGACAATTAATACGGTAGCTGAAATCAGCGCCAAGTATATGTTTTGGCTAATCGTAGCACCAGCGCCTTCAAAAATATTACTACTTAAACCAACGGGCATAAGCGATAAGCCAACGACGAAAATAATTGTACCGCCTACAATTGGGGGAATAAATGTTTTAACAATTTTGTTGAAAATACCTGTATAGCCTAAAATGATGACAAAAATGGCCCCGATTAGACTTGCACCCAGTACAGCGCTCCAACCAAGTTCGCCACTGCCACTTGCGGCATAGATACCAACTATCGCTCCTAATGGTACATACGAGGGTCCTTGTGCGATTGGAAGCTTCATGCAGAAATGACTTTGGACAATCGTCGCAATCCCTGCTGCGATAAATGTTGATTGTATTAAAGCACTTGCTTGTCCTGATTGCATGCCTATTAACATTGCAATTAGGAAAGGAACTACATAGACGTCCATGGCCATTAAATGCTGTAAACCTAGAAGAGCGGATTGACCGAATGGTACTTTGTCATCGGGTAAAACGGTTAAATGTGCGGTATTGCTGTTTGCTAAATTGTTTTTTTGCGTTTCCACTTAGATGCCCACCTCAAAATGTTAAGTTTATAAATAAAACGACTTAGTGACCTTCACCTGTTGCTACAGAGAAGGGGGAGACCACTGTTCGCGTTAGATTATTCTGTTCTTTCGTGCACTTTAATGCCTTGCACCCATACTTCTCGAATATTTTCAGGACGTACAAGATACATGATTTTTTGGAAGATATCGATCAGTTCTTCTTTGTTATCAAAGATTGGTAGTTTAGCAGATGCTACTTTTGTATCGATTACTTGAACATCCCATGTATAGTTTTCTTGTAAGCGACCAATTGGAAGACTTAAACTTTCACCACCGCCAGCTGTTGCTAAATAGAATGCTTCGTTGATAGTAATGCGCGAATTTGGCACGCCACGTTTGTCTGCAGGAAGTGCTGTATTCACACCATCTTCCAACATTCTAGATGACATTACCGCCTGTCTTGCATTATCAAAAAGACTAGGTGAGAAGCCACCTGAAATGTCTGAGCCTAAACCGATATCTACACCTTTTGCATGGAAGCGGGCAATTGGAATAACACTGTTAGCAAAATAAGCATTTGAAATTGGACAATGGCCGATAGCAGTACCAGTTTCAGCAAATAGTGTGGCATCTTCATCGTTTAAGAAATTACAATGTGCCATAACAGACTTATCACCTAATAGACCAAAATCATGTAAAGCGTAGGCATCATTTTTGTTGAAGCGATCTTGCACGTAACTATGTTCCCAGTCGCTTTCACTACAATGAGATTGAATATGTGTATCATACTTAGCTGCCAATTCACCTAAACCTTTTAAAGCACTATCTGTACAACTTGGAATAAAGCGAGGTGTTACAACAGGATATACGCCTTGTTTGGTAGATTTTGCTAATTCTTTAACAGCTAAAATAAACTCTTCTGTATCCGCTAATGCTGTTGCCGTATTTGCATCTCGATAAAATGCAGGGTTTTGTTCAGGGTCATCCATGACAACTTTCCCAACAAGACCACGTTGTCCTTTTGTAGCACAGATTTCAGCTAATAATAGACTTGCTTCCTTATGAACTGTTGCAAAGTACAACGATGTTGTTGTGCCATTGGCAAGAAGGGTACTTACTAAATCTTCATAGACCTCTTTCGCAAATGCTAAGTCCGAGAACTTCGATTCGATAGGGAAAGTATAGGTGTTGAGCCAGTCATATAGGGGGATATCTAGAGCAGTACCGGCTTGAGCCCATTGTGGTGCATGGACATGCAAATCGACAAAGCCAGGGAAGAAATACTGGCCATCAGTTAATTGGTAGAAATTTTCTTTCCCTTTATATGTATGTAGTACTGTTTGATAGTCAGGATGTTCTGGCGCAATCGTTTTTTCGATTATTCCGTCCGCGTTAATACAAAACAGGTAGTCTTGTAAAATTTGTACTTCTTTGGAAGACTTACTTGAAAAAGCAGTCCCTTTAAAAATTTGCGTATATTTAAACATAGTTTACACATCAATGTTCGTATTTTGTTATCAGCAGGGAATATTATAGGATAAAAAAACTGTGAAGTCTACGAAAAAACGAATATTTTTACTTTTTGCCTGATGTAGAATATAGTGAAAAAATGAGGCTTGGCAAATTAATAATTTCTATATAAACTATAAATGAGAATTATTATCATAGTTAATTGTGGGAAATTCGGAATAGGTAGGGGATATATAAGATTTTCAGGAAATGCTCAAAAGGAGGGGATTGAAAGGACATGCTTAGTAAGAAACTAAGCCTAATTATGGGTGTGTTGGTATTTTTTGCTTATAGTATTACTTGTTATTAGTTTAAAAGCTAATTATTAAATGAATCGCTTAATCGACGACTCAAGTGTTAATGCTTGGGTCTTTTTTGTATACCTCCCTTTATTATTTTGAATATTGGTAAAATTTATAAATTTAATTGCTTTATTAATGAGCATTCAGTATCCTTTTATTAACAAAGGGGGAGAGGATGCGATGAATCGTCAACACATTGGTATTTTATTTGGGGGAGTACTTTTACTAGTTGTAGCGATGGGGATTAGCCGTTTTGCATTTACGCCGATTTTGCCGTTTATGCGGGAAGATGCTGGCTTTTCATTTGAGGTTGCAGGCTTTTTAGCATCTAGTAATTATATTGGTTATTTTATTGGGGCATTATGGGCGGGATTTATTTACCGACAGCGGAAACATGTTTTACTGTTGAGTGTAGTATTAAATGTCATTTCTGTTGTGCTTATGGGGCTAATTGAGCTTTATAGTGTTTGGCTTGTTCTGCGATTAATTGCAGGGATTACAGGGGGACTTATCTTTGTTTTAACTTCTAGTATCATTATGGATTATTTAGCCAAACAAACGCTCACAAAGTGGTCAGGCTATTTATTTAGTGGTATAGGGCTTGGTATTGCCATTTCAGGTTTATTCGTACCTTTTATTGAAGCACGTTTTGCTTGGCAAGGTGCTTGGATTGGCTTAGGTATTTTATCTGCACTATTTTTAGTGATTACGTTTCTATTATGGAGAAATTTACAAGTTCATGATAGCGTGAAAGTAACGAAAACGGCAGGTGCAAAAATGTCGCGCGGTTTTATGCCTTGGCTAATTGCGGCATACGGGTTTGAGGGGCTTGGTTATATTATAACAGGCACATTTTTAGTGGATATTATTCACAACATTCCATCGCTCCAAGCATTTTCTTCTTATAGTTGGGTCATTGTTGGTGTAGCGGCTATTCCATCTGCTCCAGTTTGGACAGTGCTATTAGAGAAGTTTTCTGCAATAAAAATTTTATTTGTGGCTTACATACTACAAGTGCTAGGGATTTTGTTGCCGGTATTTTCACAAACAGTATGGAGTGTGCTATTGTCTTCATTTTTATTTGGTTTAACATTCGTCGGTATTGTTACGTTAACAACCGCCTATGCTAGACAGCTATTTCCAACACAGAGCGGTCCAGTTGTGTCATTGTTGACAACGTTCTATGCGTTTGGACAAATCATCGGACCAATTATAGCTGGACAACTTGTTGTCATTTTTAGTAGCTACAAGGCAGCACTCATTTTTGCAGGCAGCATTGTATTGCTAGGACTGATTGTGATGTTATGTGGTAAATGGATTGTGTTAAAACAACAAGAGAAGATAGCCAATTTAAACATGCAATCCAACCATTAGTTAAGGGTGCCTGACACCCGGAATATTCTGAATTGTTTGTGCCTAGTACCGGTCACTCTGAATATTCAGAATCGTTCAAGTGTCAGGCACCTTTTTCGTTTTTTTCTAAATCAAAAAAATGTTATAATTGTGGTAAATCAATTGGAGTAATGCGCATGAGTGTAAAGACTTTTCGTAAAATCCCACTTGAAAAATTTATAGATTTAAAAGTAGATTATGCTTTTAAACAATTATTTGGTACGGATAAGAATAAGGCTATTACTATAGTATTCCTGAATGCTTTATTAAATCGTACAGGGAGAAACGCTATTAAAGAAGTTACTTTTATAAGTCAAGAATTTGGTAGTGAACATGTAGATGATAAGCAATCTCGCTTGGATATTTTAGTGAAAACACAAGATGATTTATTTATTAATGTTGAAATTCAATTAACCAATCAATACGATATGATGAAACGAACACTGTACTATTGGTCAAGAATTTATACTTCGCAACTTCGTAAAGGGATGGGGTATCATAAATTACGACCGACAATTACTATAAATATTTGTAATTTTACATTATTTGAACACACAAAAAATTATCATTCTATTTTTCGACTCTATGATAATCAAGATAATTTGAAAATGGATGATGTACTTGAAATACATTTTATCGATATTAATCGATTTATACAGCAATGGTATGCAAAACAATTGGATTCTTTTAAAAATGTCCTGGATAGATGGTTAATGCTACTGGGAATGGTTGATGGACGTAAAGCGAAAGTCTATGAAGAAATTTATTTAGAATTGGAGGAGCTTGCGATGAAGGATGAGGAGTTATTCAATGCTATGAATGTTTGGCAAGATTTAAGTCAATCCCCTGAAGATTATTATGCATATCAATCTCGTTTGAAATATATCCTTGATGAGGCGGCGAAGCTAGAAGATACAAAATATATAGCTGAGCAAGAAGGGCTATTGAAAGGAATAGAACAAGGAATAGAACAAGGAATAGAACAAGGAATAGAGCAGGGGATAGAACAAGGAATAGAGCAGGGGATAGCACAGGGAATAGAACAAGGCATTAAACACGGAGAAAAAAAGGTGCAGAAGGACATTGCGTTAAAGTTATTGAAGAGAGAAACCAATATTGAAACAATCGCAGAACTAACAGAGCTAACAATTACTGAAATTAACCAGTTAAAAGAATTACTTGATTAAATCTTTAGGTGCCGGGCACTCGAAATTTTCACAATTGTATGGGTGCCAGGCACTTCTTACATTTTCCTTTTTCGATTCAACATAAAAAAGTATAACCATATTACCAGTATGCTATAAATAAAAATCCAAATAAATTGCCAATAAAAAACGGCTGGTATTACGTTGATGCTATCATCTGAACTCATCATTTCTAAAGAAAGATATACAGGGGGTAAGAGCCATATAAGACCCTTTACTAGTAAAATAACGCTTTTTAACGAGGCAATAGCTAAAGAAATAATTAAGATACTAAGTACACCCCACCAAGAATTTTGTCTATTTTTGACTAGTTCCCTTGTGAAAATGGCAGAGAGTGCAATAGCTAGCATAGAAAGACTAAAATGAGCTAGGAAGCCCAATATGATATGCGATAAACTTGGTCTTTCACCAAATGCACCAATTGTTATAGGGTACAACACTGACACACAGCTTAGACAAAAGCCAATTACGATACAAATCAAATAAAGCGTAACAAAATACACATTTTGCCCTTTAGCATGTAGTATAGTAATGACTTTTTGTCCTTCGTCCTCCGCATGAAATATTGTTACTGTAAACCATCCCATAAGTAAAAAGAGAAGAGTCGAAGTAAATGAGTAACTGTCCAATATTGGATTTGGTACAAATGCATAATTGACTACCGTACATAAGATGAAAATGAAAAAAGGTGGAAGGTATTTGTAAGTCCTTATATAGTTACTGAATTGATAGTGTAATAAACTCATCATGTATTTAATAAACCTCCTAGAAATGGGTATAAAATTGTTCTTTCTTTGAATTTAGAGGCATGAGCTGTTTAATGGAAGCTTCGTGTTGAAGTAAAGTCAAAAGGGCTTTGTCCGTATCCTTTCTTTTTACAGTTATTGTAAGCTCTTGATTGCCATTACTTAATGTGCGCATTTGTTTGATTTGGATAAAGGAAAGTATTGACTCAAGTGATTTGTGGTTGGGAAACTCAAACACTATTTGATTGTTTTGGTTAGAAGCTTCTGAAAATGATTCCAGTTGTTTCACTTGGCTGCCTTCAATTAATAAAATCCGATCCACCAGGTTTTCCAATAATTTGGTTTCGTGACAGGTTAATATAATACTATATCCTTTCTCTTTTAAAGACAAAAGGATTTTTTCTAATTCATTTTGGGCACGAGGATCAAGTCCAGATAAAGGTTCATCCAAAATTAGAAGATGTGTTTCATCAAGCATTGCCTGCATAATCATAATCTTTTGCTTCATTCCTTTTGAGAAATGAGTCATTCGTGTCGAACGAGCCTCCTGCATATTGAATATCTCAAGCAATTGATCTATTTTTTGCTGTAAAGGCTTCCGAGGTATGCCACTTATTTTACCCATATGAAAAAGATACTCTTCAGGCGTAAAGAGTACATGTTGAGGAGTAATTTCGGGGACGTACCCAATTTTTAAAGATTGTACATGTTTGATAACTGCGCCACTATCTGAATCGACGATACCGCCAATAATTTTTAGTAGCGTACTTTTACCAGAACCATTCTTCCCTACAAGTGCTAAAATCTCCTCTCCATAGATGGAAAATGAAATGTTATCTAAAATTTTCTTTGTTTTAAATTGTTTAGAAATCTTTTGTACTTCCATTAATGTATTCATTCGTACACACCTTTTTTATTAGTGATTTGTGCCAGTCACCCTAAATTTTCAGAATTGTTTGAGTGACAGGCACGTAAAAGAATCAGGTACTGTAATATTTATTTAGTGCTGTTTCTAAGCGTTCTTCTAAATGTTGCGAAATATAGCCAACAACAAACTGCTCTTTTTCCATTTCAATTTGCGAGGATTTGAAAATTTTGGCGAAAAACCCTGACTTATTCTCCAAAGAGTATTGCTGTAGTGCCTCCGTGCGAAGAGTTGAAACGATTTCGTTTTCAATATGACGCTCACGGATTTTTTTGACGATATCTTTGACACTACCTTCTTGTAACTCCACCATTTGCTTTTGAAGATGCTCATTTAAATGCTTCAATTCGGCTGTTTCATTTTGAATTTCCTCTATTTGGCGGCTTGATTCGGAAGAGAGCTCTTGTAGATTTTGCGCTAAAAAATCTTGATTAATGGTAATGTGCAATGTCCCTTGTTTTTCATCTGGTTCCATATGAAATAAACCAGTTTGTATCATTTGCTGAAGGACACTACCTAATACATCGACTTTATGGGCTAAATTATCCGTAAAATCAAGAGTAGTGGCAGTAATTTGATGTTTAATCTGCTGATGGCTGTCATCAATACCTAGCAGTAGTTTTAGACCTTTAACACGGTATTCATCCTTCAAAAGTAGAATCATGCGAAGCCGTAAAATAGCAGGGAGGTCTAAGCGAATATTAGTAGTTTGATGATTAGAGGCGCTATCAAAAATATACTGATCAAAAGGTTTGATATAATAACGCAGCATAGCATCTGTTATTTCAAACCAACCTGCAACTTCTGAAATGCTATAATATTCTTTTTCATGGATATGTGTTAAATAGGCATCACCATAAAGTGTTTCTACTAATGGTGTATGTTGTAGTACGACAAACAATGGATCATGTTGCACAATTCCGAGTACCAACTCTTTTGCATTACTTATTTCTAGCATTGCTTCTACACCTCACTTTATTTTTCTTGAACTAAACTCTCTACTAGGTTTCTATTCTTTTAAGTGCAAATGTATGCCTATTTAAAGTAGGATTATTTGATGTTTTAAGGCTTTCTAGCGAGATAGTAGTTTGTTAAATGGAGAAGTGAGAAAACCTCTTACATTAATGGCGTGCTTCCCAAATCAAGAATGGTGGTAAACCGAGGTTTTAACTAAGCACGAATGCTAGGGCGAATATAGAAGAGTCAATTGCAGTCAGCCATAAAGAAATCTTGTTAATTAAAAACAAATAGCTCTTTACTGGTTACAAGACCTTTTTTCAAAATGGATATTTCAAAAAAGTTGACCTTTTCTTTAATGACCATGAGCTTACAAAATTCACTTTGAAACCTATGTTTATTGAATGCAGTACAAATATGTCTACTTTAATAACAGTGGGTGGATAGAAATCAGATGATTGCTTATTAGCTGTTCAGTGAGCATTTCTTGCATTTCAGTAAATATAATGGTGTCCTTTATTAGAATTTGCATCTCAGTATACTTATACTGACATTGAAATTCTCGAATATACTGCGTTATAATCGGCAAATTATCGTTATTTTTGATTTCTACTTCCACAAAAAAAGGCAAAGTTAATTGAGGTGGTGAAAAACAACCGCGGCGAATCCAAATAGCTTCATTTACATAATAACGAATTGGCAATTGGCGATCACTTGCTATAAATAAGTCCATTAAGTTCTCCTTCAAAATGTCTAAGAATTATAATAATTATAGCTTTTTTAGTTGAAATTGTCTTGAAAGAGCCTTTAGATCAAGCATCGAGTGTGTCAAATGCTAGTCTTTTTTTTAGTAGCATCAAGGGTCTGACCAATTCCACGGAAAACAACAAAAAAGTAAGCAAGTGATGCACTTGCTTACTTTTTTGATTAGTGAATATCACGTTTTTTGAAATTGCCACCGCGCACTTCTGAAACATCAGAAATGACGACAAACGCACTGCTATCAATATCTTTAATAATGGATACCAATTTATTTTCTTCCATACGGTTAATGACACAGTTTAATATTTCAGTTGGTTCGTTTGAAAATCCGCCGCGCCCTTGTGTATAAGTAACACCACGTCCTAAACGAGCTTGAATGGCGTCCCCAATTTCCTCAGATTTTGCACTGACAACACGGACGTCTTTGGATTTTTCTAAACCAACTTGAATAATATCAATCACGTTTTTCGCAATATAGTACGTTAAAGCGGAATATAAAGCACTCTCTAATCCGAAAATAAAGCTTGCCCCTAAGAAAATAAAGGCATTAATAAATAATATAATATCTCCGACTGAAAACGGTATTTTACGTGATAGTAACACGGCTAATACTTCAGAGCCATCTAAAGCACCACCATTACGTAAAACAATTCCTATCCCAATTCCAAGTAACATACCACCAGATAAAACGATTAATAAAGGATCATTTGGTCCTAAAATGGTTTTAACATCATGTAAAAGTACTGTGGAAATCGATAACGCTGCAATCCCAGCACAACTCATTAATGCAAATGTTTTTCCTACTTGTTTGTAGCCGATGTAGATAAACGGAATATTTAATACAAAGAGTAGCACGCCTAATGGAATTTCAAATAAATGGGCACCCATAATACTAAGACCTGTAACGCCACCATCAATTACATTGTTTGGTATTAATACAGCTTCAAGTCCGTATGCAGCGATAATCGCCCCTATAATAATCATGATAAATTTTCGTATATTTTCAAGTGACTTGCTTTTTTTCATAAATCTTCTCCATTTCCTTACAAATTAAATCCTGTTTTGTTACTTACGATTTTGGAATAATATTTACTGCGATTGTTTTTAATTCCGTTGCATTGCTGGAATCGGACATATTATAGTATTTCGTTAATAAGTCGTTCAAATCATTTTGAAAGTGGTTAAACTGTTCTTTCGTTAAGGATAAGTCAAGTAATGAAAAAGTTGCAGAATCTACGATATGTTCATTTTCTTCACATAAGTTTAAATAATTTTGATACTGGGACAGTAGAGCTAATTGATAGTATGAAATATAATTGAGTTTTTGCTTTTTCGTGAGTATTGACCAATCCTCCTTACTTATTTTTGCAGCATCTTCATTTAATGCATAAAATTTTTCCGTTACAGAACGTACTTTTCGCTCCTTCACAATTTTAATTATGCTTTCATCCACTAATATTTGAATGTGGCGATATAAAGTAGCTTGCGGTACATCTTTAATAACAGAAATCATCTCTAACGTACTTAAGCCTTCGTCTGTATTATGCATCAGCGCTTGTAAAATTTTCATTCTCACAGGATGCATTAAAACCTCTGCTTTATTACGCATCAACGAGCCTCCTAATTGAAGAAAAAATGATATGTAGACAAGAAAAAACAAATGTTATCAATTTGAGAACATTATCAAAAAATATATTATATTTTTACCCAAATGTACAGTAAAATGCTACCGGAATTTTTAAATCATTATGTATGCTATGGTACATGTCACTCATATTTGACATAACACACTTGCATAAAAAATTAATGCAAAATAGGAGACGCGACAAATCAGAACTCCTTCAATTCAATCAAGGGTACACTATTTCTTTTACAATTATAAAGGAAGTTAGGCTATCGAAATCTTTTTAACTTAGTGGTGTAGTGCTACTAGAACTTTTGTATAATTTTTCCTTCTAATATTAAAATTAACAAATTTGAGGAGGGAAGGAGGGATAATAGTTGGTAAGTACGTCTGTATTAAAAAAATTGGTTGTGCCAATGGTGTATGTAGCCGAATGGATTTTGTTCTTTTATGTTTTTCTCTGCATTGGTGCTTTCAATCTGGTGAATTTCACAAATGTTATTGCTGTAGATATGGCTTGGGAGGAACCCACTAACTTAACAACGTCCTTCGTAAACTCATTGTTGCGAGTGTTGGGTATAGGCTTGATTTGTTTCTTATACATCAAGTTTTTAGCAGGCAATAGAGCTTATAAACGCTTCAAAGAAGTGGTGTGGGGCGTTTTATTCGCTATAAATACAGTAAGTTGTGTGATTTGTGGGAGCATCGTTTATGGTTTTAATTTCATTCATGCTGATGGAATGTTACTGTTAATAACTGCTTTTGTTAGTGCACTTTTAACAATTCAAATTATAATGAAACAGGATTTTGAAGTGAGATAAAAAATTTTATTTTAGGTTGGTCATAACAACACTAATCGTTTACAAACTAATGAGCATATGGATACTCACACCATGTATTAGAGTACCATTTAAAAATCAAAATAGATTCTTATCTAGTGGGAATTTTGCTCATAGTTATCATCGAATAATACATTGGTAAACTTTTATTATATAAAAATAGTAATAATAACCATAAAAGTATATAGTAATAAAAGATACTGAATTCTAGTTAATTTTGAAGTATCTAATTTAATAAACTTTTTTTGATAATTTATGAAACATTTTCTGTAGAAAAAGCGTATAAATATTAGTAACAACAATCTGTTAAATTAAGGAGAAATAAAGTATGAAAAAACCATTTAAAAAAACTTGGATGATTGCTTCAGCATTTACACTAGGGATGGCTGTCCTGACACCACTTCAAGCGGGAGCTACAACATTAGAAACAAAGGATAGTAATATTAATGTTCAAATAGAACAAAAAATATCTGGAACTATTAAAGAAGTCTTCGGTGATGGCATAAACTTAAAAGGAATAGATGGTGAAAATTACTTTATTAGTTTTAGTAAATTTTCTAATGAACAAATTGAAAAAATGAACTTAGTAGTAGGACAAGAAATTTCTATAGAAGGTAAAGTAGTAGATGATTATTCAGACTTTTATACATTTGAGGTGTATAAAAAAGACCTTCCTAAAGAGGTAACTAAGGAAGATTTAGGGAAATTAGAAAAGTTATTTAACGAAATAAAGAAGTTAGAAAAAGAAGCGTCAGATGATGTTGATAAAGAAGTAACTGAAGAAGAGCTTGAAAAGAAATATGAAGAAATCGAAAAAGTTTATGAGGAAATGTATAAAATTACAAAACCTTATATATTAGCTAATTGGCAGCCAGAGACTTTTGAACAATATTTAGAAGGCTTTGGGTTTAGTGAGGGAAATATAGCTATTAAAGACAATGATAAAAAACAGCTTCAAGCGATTTATGAAGAGTGGGTAAAGCTTGAAAAAAGTGGTGATGAAGAAAAAGCTAATGTAAAATATGAAGAGTTGTATACAATCCTTCAACCATATCTTGATGAATTATACCCACCACAAACGTTTGAAGAATACATGGAAGGAATGGAATTAGACATTCCTGCTGAAACGATGGCGAAGTTAAAAACGTTATATGAAGATGCTCAAAAAGCTGAAAATGATGAGAATATGGAGTTGTCTGAAACGGTATGGAATCAATTCCATGATCTTCTTAGTCAATTCATCGAGCCGTTAACATTTGAAGAATACATGTCTGATTATGACTTCGAAGTTAGTAAAGAAGATAAAGAGCAATTAAAAAAGCTGTATGAAGAAGCCATGAAACTTGAGAATGAAAAGGCTGAAGAAAAATGGGAAGCGTTTTACAACATTCTAGAACCTTATTTTGCATTAAATAAAGAAATTTTATTCTTCGCTTCTAAACTAACAATAAACAATCAAGATTATCTTCCACAATCAGAATAATCTTAACCATAAAAAATAATTCAGCCATCTGCTAGTAATCGACAATCGATAATAGCAGATGGCCTTTAAATTTTCTATAAGATTTATAGTAAAAACATTGCCACAATGGTCGTTACAATAAGACCAATCGCTACAGGCAATAAATTGCGCCTTGCAAGCTCAAATGGACTTACATTGCAAATCGCAGCTGCTGGAATGAGCGCCCATGGAATAAGTGTACCGCCACCAATAAAAGACATATTATTTAGCTATAACAATGGTTATTTCTCTAGCTTGTTTACTGCTCCTATAATCATCCTTTGTATCAACGACTATTTGTTCGAAGATGGTGGTCATTAATTGCTTACGTTCGGTATCATCGGCATTGATCCATAGGGTATCAATATTGCGTACAATCGCCCGGATTTCATCATGATGGCGATCGTCCAGCAGCTGTATCTTTTTTAAACTTGCTTGAATTTCTTTTTCTTTGTTACGCAATTTTTCGCTGTCTCGAATTAACTCATCAATACCAATAATATCATGTTCAAACATCGTTTTTTTCTTGTGTAAAAGCTTTTGCACAACAGCTAATTCCTGTTGTAATGCAGTCAATTGTGCTGCTGGAAAGGTAGCATCACCCTCATTACTTGTAAAATGGCCACCGACCAAGTCATCCCATTGTGCAAAAATGGCTTGCACTAAATTACTTTCTAAAATCATATGACTAGTACAAGCTTTACCAGCTTTCTTACCAGAACATCGGTATGTTTTTTTCTTGCCTGCTTTATGACCAGCCATCGAATGCCCACAGCGTGCACATTTTAAAAGCGAGGAAAAATAGTAATTGCTCGTTTCGCGCTTGCCACCTAATGTTCTACGCTTATCCAACAAATCTTGTAGTGCCCAAAATTCATCTCGATTGATAATGCGTTCATGATTACCTTCAAATAGCACCCGTTCGCGCGGTGGTTTTTTTATGTCTTTTGGATTTAAGCTAAACATTAAATAACCCGCGTATGTCGGATTATTGGCAATATCCCGCACACTATCGACATGCCATTGTCCGCCTTTTCGAGTAGGGACACCTTTACTCGTTAATTGCTTGGCAATTGTGTAAAACCCCAATGTTTTTGCTAATGTAAATATATCCCTGATAATTTGAGCCTCTTCTTCATCCATCATTAATGCACCATTTACTACTTGATAGCCATAGGGAGGGGTGCCACCTTTCCAGTAGCCCAACTTCACTTTCTTTTCCATGCCTAAACGCACCCGTTCAGCGGTATTTTCTCGCTCCCATTGCGCAATCGCCGCTACCAACGTAATAAACAAACGTCCCATTGCATTAGTCGTGTCGTACACTTCCGTAGCCGATTTAAATTTACATTCATATTGGTCCAATTCAGCCAAAATCGTATGCAAATCAGGCACAGAGCGAGTTAAACGATCCAGCTTATAGACAAGTAAAACATCAATGCCCCCTTGTTGAATACGCTGTAACATTGCTTGAAAATGGGGGCGATTTAAATCTTTAGCAGAATAGCCATCATCGACGTAAGGCGCCTCAACAATGTCCCAACCTTGTGAAACACAATAAGCCTCTAATTTTTCAATTTGTGCAGCAATCGAAAACCCATGCTTCGCCTGTTCATCGGTACTAACGCGAACATAGATAACGCATTTCATCGCTATGTCACTCCTACACTTAGTGTTACTAGATACTAAAATGCCTGTAACGAAAGAGCATTTATATAACATAATTTATTACGAGCATCCTTTGTTTAAGACTATACTTTATCTGTTAATGTCACAAATATTCTGAAACGATGTGGGACAATAAGTACCACGATACAAAAACAAGAATGGTTTATCTTAATGGAAGGTTGTCATAATGAAAGTGGGATTTGAGTCAATGTACATAACAGAAGACTGATTGAAGGTTTAAATTAATTAGCTTCTCCAAATATTTTCAAAAGTTTGTGCTTCGAGTTGAAGTGCTTGAAGGATTTTAGGGTTTGCTTGCGTGGCTACATGTAATTTAGCTGTTTTCACGTTTAACACAGCAAATACAATGTTTGGTGGATAAGGGTCTTTCGATTGTGCTTCTAACATTAAAGTTAGGATTGGTTGAATATTTCGTTCATTAATTTTTTCCGTGTTCCCTTTAAAAAATAATTTTATTAAGTGGGGTACGCCGTCAATCACTAAACCCAGTTCGGGAGATGAACGGACTACTAAGCCATTAGTAGATGTCCACATGGATTTAGGTGGATCAAACCATTCAATTTTCTTGTTACGTGTAAATTTTTTAAATGCCTTGATGGCTTCGGTATAGGAATTGATTTTTCGTTCGTGAACTTCAGTTAGTAATGAATCTAAATGATCAAGAGATTGATTTTGCTCATAGCACAATTTAATACGTTCTCGTAACTGCTTCCAATGATCTTTTACTGGATGATACTCGCCTTGATTTTTAATGTCATTAATTTTGTTCATCTTTGCCAGCATAGTTTGCCTAACGGTGAAATCAATAAATTGTGTTAAACCGACAGAAAATTTCACATTTTCTAATGTCGAAATTTTCAATCACCTTCCTTTCTATAATCATTTTAACAGAAAAGACATCCAATGGGGACGGTAATTTCATTTAGGGTACCAACAAGACCAACAGCCATTTTATCGATGCAGTGCAATACGTTTTTAAAGGAGGTACAGCGATGTTAGAAGATTTAGGGGCACAAATTAGATCAGAATTATTCAAACGTAAAATGAGCCAAAAAGAGCTTGCGAAAATGGTCGGTATTTCGAGCGCTTATTTATCCGACATTATTCGAGGGCGTAAAGATGGTCCAAGGGCTCAGGAACATATTAAACATATTCGTAAAATTTTATGTATTTAAAATTCATAACTAATGCTGAAGCTGTTACAGGCTTCTAGTAAGAATCAAAAGGAGATTTCTATGAACACAACTAACTTACAATGGCGAGCAATGTCAGATGATGAGAAACAAGCTGAATTGATGAAGAAAATGAAAGGAGCACATACCTGCTAATCTAATTTGTAATTTGTCTTAACGAAAGTGACAAGCCCATTCGACATATTCTGATAAAAAAGGAGTGTGGGATATGAAGGCCGTAAAGATGACGGAAGAAAAGGTTCGCAAATTGTTACCGATCATTGAAAGTATTCTTTCACGGGAATATGGAAGGAAAGTAACACTAAAGGATCTAACTGTGGGTGGTATTACGGTTTATAAAGATGATTGCGCGAAATAGCGCAGTCACAAAATTTTTGGGACAGGCTCAGTAATGATTGCTTGTGGGGAATCCAGCAAAACTAAACGAAAGGATTGATCAGGAATGAAATTAGCTCAAGCAGTATCAAAAATCGCAGAATTGCCAAAGATTTTGGAACAATACGGAATAGCGCCAGAAGATGTTTTGAAAATAGAGTATAACTTTCGTAGTATCAATGATACGCATGTAGACGTTCATCTATATTCTAGAGAATCTATTGAGAAGTTAGGTGACTTTCATGCAGAGAATATCAAAAGCGATGCTGGTGATATCTGGACACATTATAAAGTTGTGAAAGCAGGTATTTCATTTATGTCTTGCAAGCGTCAGCAAGACTGTATAAAACTTGGATGACAGTGAGGTGGGCGTGTGGAAATGGACAGGAAAATACCAGTAAATCATGTGGGAAAATCACAAACCAGGAGGAATTTAGGATGAAATCAACAGGTATTGTTCGTAAAGTCGATGAATTAGGGCGTGTAGTCATTCCAATGGAGCTTCGTCGTAACATTAGGTATTAAGGAGAAGGATCCGATAGAAATTTACGTAGATGGTGTGAAAATTGTATTGAAAAAATATGAATCTAGTGTTG
Source organism: Lysinibacillus sp. FSL K6-3209 (assembly GCF_037976175.1). Lineage (NCBI taxonomy): Bacteria > Bacillati > Bacillota > Bacilli > Caryophanales > Bacillaceae > Lysinibacillus > Lysinibacillus sp. FSL K6-3209. The sequence continues at coordinate 1,456,579 of NZ_CP150264.1, forward strand.
ATAGAGAAGAAAAAGAGCAAGTCATCAAAGATTTAAAACGTATTGAAAACCATGCCAACAATCCGAATTTAAAAGCAACAATTCGGCGAGCCATTAGCTTACTTACGTCATAAAAAAAGCTGGTTAACTGGCAGGTTAACCAACATACAAAAAAACAAATTCAATTAAATTATGAAGCGGTTGCAGCGATTCGTCAAGCCGCTTCTTTATAAAACATGCTGTTATGTACAAACGTTATGAGTGGAGTTCGTGGAACGAAACATGAAACGGTTTTACGGTGCTGGAATATCAGTTATATCAAGGGTTTGAATAGATGTAGAAAATGAACGTGGAACGGTATCTGAAACGAACCTAGAACGAACAGGGAACGAACGCAGAACGAACGTGGAACAAATATAAAAATATTAAGAGGGAGTGGAGGAAACATGGATGGGTGGATTAAGTTACATCGGAAGATAACCGAACATGAGATTTGGAGTGATGTCATGACCTTCCGTTTGTTCATGCTCCTCTTGATTAAGGCAACACATCAAGAAACCAAGATGAAAGGGATTGTTTTGCAAAGGGGATAGTACGTGCGTTCGTATTCGAAGTTAGCGGAAGATTTAGGTTACAAAGAGGGTGGACGAGGGCTAAAAACGCCTTCTAAAAGTACCGTTTCGCGTTCCGTTAAGAAACTGATTGATAACGGTATGATTGCTGTACATGAAACGGAACATGGAACGGTATTTACAGTGCTGAAATACGAGCTGTATCAGGGGTTTGAAGCGCCTATAGAAAACCAACCTGGAACGGTATCTGAAACGAACCCAGAACGAATGCAGAACGAACCCGAAACGAACGTGGAACGAACCCAGAACGAAAACAAGAATGCAAAGAACAATAAGAATGCTAAGAATGCAAAGAAAGATAAAAAAGATACCTCTCCGAAAAAGCGTGTACGTGTGTACCAGGAGTCTGACATCCCTTACCGTTTGGCACTTACATTGTGCGAGGGCATCCTTGCGAATAATCCAGCGTATCGGTTTAGACCGAGCAAAGAGGATGCGTTACAAAAATGGGCGGATGTAGCACGGCTCATGATGGATAAGGATCAACGTACAAAGGAGCAGATAGCCTATGTAATTAATTGGAGCCAAAAGAATAGTTTTTGGAGTGGCAATATCCAGTCGATGAGTACACTACGAGAGCAGTATGACAAGCTTATTGTGCAGATTAAAAATGAACAACAAAACGACCAACGTAAAGTCGAGCAGCAGCAAGAAAGACATATCGGTCCTGTGCCTGAATGGTTTAAGAATCGCAACAAGGAACAGCGAGATACATCCCTATCACCTGAGGAAGCAGCGTATTTTGAAGCGGAACGGCAAAAGGTGTTAGCTATGTTAGGCAAACGGGATACACAACAGAGTAGTTAGTTTAGGCCAACGAAAAGTGTGGTGAATTGGTTGTTAACTAAAAAGCAAATACGGCAACAACGGTTGGCGCTATGTATAAAGCAGTTACAGACTTCAGAAGCATGTAAAACTTGTGAATTAAAAGAAGCATATGAAAACGAGGGAAAGGGCATATGGAATACAGTTCAGTGCAAGGAAAGTGGTTGTGAGGTATTCAGCAAGTTACTTGGTATAGGCGAAGCATTAGAAAACCTTTCCCGACAAAAGAAGGAGGCGCAAATGGCAAGCACATTAACTGCAGAGCGTTATCAAACTTTAAAGTCAAAAGGGAAAACAGATAAGCAAATCATGAAAGAATTTGGCTATCATCATCAGTCATTTACTAAGTGGAAACGAGAACAGGGGCTAATTAAACCAAGCGATGAAACACCATCACCTTCTAAACTACTAAAGGAGAATGAAGTGTGCACGAATTCAAACCAATCATTCTCTAAAAAAGACAAGCTGTTACCTAAAAACGAGGAAACGGTCACAAAACCTCAAGAGGTGTTAACGGAGTCTGACTTGAAGAAAATATTTAATGAGCTGTTTCGGCTTGAAAAAAGTGAAAAATCGTTGATAAAAGAGCGAGATGAATTGCTTCAACAAGTTGCACAATATGAACAAACCATACTGGATCTTGAACAAACAGCTGATAGTATGCGAGGAAATCTCGAAGAAACACTTTCTAAATTGGATCTATTGGAGCATGAGTATTTAGTGATGACAAACAGTAGAATGACAGCAAACTATCAACGATCACAACAACTTAACTCGCTGCTCATGCAAGAAGTCCTAGCACTACGAGAGGCACACGATGAGTAAGTGGTTGCAAGAAAGAGAACAGGACAAGCCTTCACGTGTTATTCATGCGATTGCTGGTGGTGATACCAATCTAAAGCAGCCATACATTATAGCGTTTGTTGTAAGTGGTGCTAGGAAGGAAAGTGATTACTTACAGGTTGCTTTACACCACCAACGAACAATGACTTATTTAAAGAAGCTGAAACAGAATGAGCACACGGAAACGATTAACTCAGAATAGGAGTGAAGCTTATGCTTTATAGAAAAGTTGTAGTGAAAATAGTAAGAGAACCTGATTACGCACAGCATGAAAGACATTTACTAAAGCTTGAACAAGATTACGAATTGCGTTCGCTTTATCACGCAATAAAATTTAACGATCCAGTTGAACGTGAACGAAGCAAAAAGCGCCTAAAAGAAATACATGGAGAGCTTGAATGTCTCTCATTACCCTATTAAAAGAGCAGGAGGCTACATACTGAATATGTTGTGTCCAAAGCGTATAAGTGAAATCGAGGAGCGGTTTATCACCGCTTCTCTGTTAGAAGAAGATATACACTATCTTTTCCGTATCGCAAAAATGGCCATTGAACTTCAAGAACAAAATGAAATGAAAAACAAGTTGATTATCCGCATGCACAACAAGAAACCGGTACGCAACTACGTGCCATCTACATAACTAGAAGCGGAGGGGGTGCAGTATGACTTCGTTATCGCGCAGTGAAGTACAAACTATTGAAAAGTATTGGATTGATTATGAAGTGTATAAAAAGAAATTAAAATTTCGTGAATGGGAGTTGTTGCATCCACAAAATGAACAAGGTGAGATGGTTGGGGGACGTAGTAATACGATTTCCGATACAACAGCCAAAAAAGCTACTGTACTTGCAAACGATGCTTACTATCAAAATTTAAAACGCATCATAAAGACTGTGGAAGACCTATACAGGGACTTGGACGAGGATATGCGCACCATTGTAGATATGCGTTATTGGGACAAGGATGGTTGTTACGAGTGGGAGGATATAGCTGACAGGCTGTATATTTCACGCCACAAAGTATTGCGTAAACGTAACATTTTGATTGATAAAACTGCTGAAAGAATTGGATGGGTATAGAACATGTTTTATTGAATAGATTTCCCCTTTTTTAAGTAGAATTAAAAATCCTATATAAACTAGGTATTATAAAAGGATATATAATAGGGAAGGTGGAATTTATTTGGAAAATTTATTAACTGAAATTGAAAAATGTATAGAGCATGGTTTATATCAGACTGCTATAGGAATGACATTAGCTATTCCTGATATGTGTGGTGCTTTAGAATCTGAAAATGGAGAAGCAAGTAATCAAAAATATAAAACTTGGTTGCAAATCAATGTTGATGAAGGAATTGGACTTTCTGCAGAAGATTGTTACAAATTTAGATGCTCTTTTCTACATCAAAGAAGTACAGTGCATCAAAAATCGACCTATGACAGAATTGTTTTTACTGACCCCGAATTCGAAGGTACAGTGCATAATTGTGAAGGTAATAAGGTTTTAAATATTGATTTAAGGATTTTCTGTTTCTCAATTATTAACGCAGCTAGAAAATGGCTAGATAAAGTAAAAGACGATCCGAATTTTATAAAAAATTATAAGAATTGCTTTAGGAAAAACCCTGAGGGAGTAATTAGATTAGTTGGAAATGTTGATGTCTATGGATAAAATTCGTTTTATCAAAAAGTGAACTTTCTAACACCAGCGAAGTTCGCAAAAATCTGTAGTAAATTGATATTGTGATAATTTTTCAAAAGTGCACGGAAATAATGCTGAAAATTAGCTGAAACTTTATTACGAGTTCCACTAGTGTCGATGCATTTGAATTATAAAAAAAGGTAAATTTGTAATGGATTTATTGAACTTAGAAACAGACCAAATTATTGATAAATGGTGTGGTGGGAAGAAGAAACTAGGTCGACATTATCGAAAATAAGAAAACAAGAAGTCACATTTAACAAAGTGTGGCTTTTTTGCTAATCCAAATGGGAATTAGCTTAAAAGTAATAATTACACTTATTACCAAAAATGTAGCATTAAGAACTAATTCAAGTTGTTAAAATACATATATTACATATATTAGTGTATAATTAATTAAGTAAATATTATATTAAAATGAGGTGATTTTAGTTGAGTAGTAAAAAAAATATAATAAAAAATAGAGTGCTTTGGGCGTCTGTTTTTTTCTTTGTAGCATTATTACTTATTATGCAGCTACAAACAAATTTAAATTTGTTAATAAAAATTTTTATTGCAATAATTATTTCTACGTTATTTTTCTTATTTAATTATCCCTTGAAAAACAAAAAATGAAATGGTATTATATTCCTTAGGAGGGATAATATGACAAAGAAAAACAAAGATGGATTATTTAAAATTATTATGGTAGTAGCAATCGCTATGTTTTCTATTCTAGGGGTATTTACTGAAAACACTAATGCAAGAGAATACGATGAAAGCGAGAACTTAGAAGAAATTGCATTAGATGAAAGCGAGAACTTAGAGGAAGAAATTGCATTAATGGAAGATTCCTTAGAGCTAATTTATGAGACAGGTGTAGTTACTAACGAAAAAGGTTATTTCTTAGGGTATAATAGAGAGGTTTTTGAAAATGTATTGAGTAAGTACGATGATTATGAAGGGTTTATGCAACAAATTGAGGATGAGGGGTTATTTGTCACTACAAATCAAATCGATATTTCTGAAAAACCTCAAATCGGTACTAGAGCTGCAGCTTGTGGATGGCATTTAATGAGACCAACAGCAGAATTTACAGCAGCCCAAAATAAATGTATCACTAATGGTATAACTTCTAGTTATGGTTACATAGCTATAGCAAGTACTATAGCAAATTTAATTGCAGATAAAGAGTTTAAATTAGCTGCAGAAAAAATAATTAAATTAGGATTTAATTCAAATATTTGGGGAGTTATTACAACCCTTACGTTGATTCAGATAGAATGCGCAGCAGAAATGGATAAAAAATTCCCTGGAAAAAGTAATTGTGAGTAAAAAAGTGTTGACTAATTGCATATGAAAAAGTGGAGACTACTAAATCGGTAGTCTCTTTTTATGATTTTACCAAAAAAGAAAAAAAGAGCTATATTGAACAAAGCTTTCTTTTAGTTATGCTCTACATTTCTATTAATTCAATTAAAATTATGATAAGTATTGTGGAGAGGTGATGATATTGGAAAACTTCGAATGCCCTTGTGGTTACACTGGCAATGTAAAAGAAGCATTGCATCGAGATAGTAAGCATATGAAGAAAAATCAAATCCGTTCATATATTCTTTGCCCGCATTGTGGAGGAGAAGAAACCATTTTCGTTGAAGATGAACTTACAGAGAAATATGCACGTGAACAAGAGGTGTTATCTGAAAAATGGCAAAAGCTAAACAAAAAGCGTATTTTACGCATGGAATCACTAAAAGCGAAATACCTAGAATATAAGGAAAAGCAATCGAAGTAATAACACTTCAAAACGCCTGTAAGTAGGGTGGGAGGTGGTGCAGGTGCAATATGGCTAGAAATAAAAACCGAAATAAAGCGTGGAAATACTACCTGAAAAATAAGGGCAACGTAACGTTAAAAGCATTAGCGGTTAAGTATGGTGTTAGTGAAAGTACTATACGTCGCTGGAAAAAGGAAGACCGTTGGGATGAAGAACAACCGCCAAGTTTGCGTAAGAAAAAATCTGTACGTGGCAGTCCCCAAAAAACAGTTGAATATGAATTAATTCCAAGCAACGGTCTAAATGATAGGCAGTTGCTTTTTTGTATGTACTATGTGAAGTATTGGAACGCCACAAAAGCTTATCAGAAAGCGTACCAATGCGATTATGTGACCGCTAATCGAAACGCTCATCGAATGATGGTAAATGAAGGTATAAGGAGTGAAATTATTCGCTTGAAAAATCAATTAGCGGATAGTGTGATGTTAGATGCTCGACAAGTGTTGCAAAAGTATATAGATATTGCCTTTGCTGACATTACTGATTTCGTAGATTTTGGCACAAAAACGTATACAACGAAAGAGCATGTTGGTGAAGATAGCGAAGGGAAACCAATTTATGATGAACAAATGCATGTCTATTCCTTTGTCGATTTGAAAGAAGCGGAACAAGTGGATGGCTCAATTATTACGGAAGTTAGGAAAAGTAAGGATGGTGTTTCTGTGAAGCTAGCCGATAAGATGGCAGCACTCGCCATTTTATCAAAGTGCACGAATTTGTTGAATGATGACCAGTTGAAGCGTTTGCGTGAAGAAAAATTGAAGGTAGAAATTAAAGCGACAGAAGCAAAGGTGTGGTAAGAATGGCGAAGTATGCAGTATTAAAATCGTTTTATGCCTCCCAAGCATGGACACAACTAAGGCTTCGATTAATCAATGAACGGGGCATAACATGTGAGCATTGCGGAAAACGTGTGACGAAAACGAAAGATTTAATAGGCCATCATAAGGTGGAGTTAACGCCAGTGAATGTTCATGACCATCTGATTAGTTTGAATCCTGAATTGATTGAATTGATCTGCTTTGATTGCCATAACAAAGAACATCGGCGTTTTGGTTATCAAGGAGTGAAAAAGGTTTATATGGTCTATGGTCCACCAATGTCGGGCAAGACAACATATGTTACCCAACACATGCAACGTGGTGATCTCGTAGTTGATATGGATGCATTGTATGCAGCAGTCTCCATGTTACCAACTTATGATAAGCCAGATAACTTGTTTAATAATGTTACCGCTATTCATAGCACGCTCATTGATAATATCAAAACACGTTATGGCAAGTGGCATAATGCGTGGGTAATTGGTGGATATGCGGATAAGTACAAACGTGAGCGATTAGCGGAAGAGCTTGGAGCGGAACTAATTTTCTGTGACGTCAGTAAAGAAGAGTGCATAGGGAGATTACAACAAGATGCTGCTAGACAATATCGAAAAGCAGATTGGACAAACTACATTGCCAAGTGGTTTGAACAACATACGTAATACCCCCCTATACATGCAAACGATAGTTCCCAGGGGGACCGATGGGGGGACACAAATTCCATACACGGCAAAAATTTTGAAATCGGATTGAGTGTGATTGAGCTGTGACTAAAAATGAGGTATTCACGAAAGAAAAAGAGAAGTTAACTAATATTTTTCTAGAGGTTGAACCCTCGAAGCGGAAGCTTGTTGAGGGATTAATTGACGATGCTGCATTCCTGAAAGCTGAAAATTATCAGTTGAAATGTTTACTACAGGATACAGGGATGATACAAATACACCCATCACAACGTCATTTGCAAAAGCCAACAGAAGCGGCCAGACAATATTTAAAAAATGTGAACAGTTATGCTGTTATTATAAAAACGCTCAATGGTGTTCTAGCGAAAAATATTATGGATGACGATAATGATTTGAGTGAATTTGAAGATGAATAACCAATACATTTATCCATATTTGGAACACTCTTATTTGCTTCAATATATCGCGAAATGTAAAGCAGGCGAAATAATTATAGGAAAAGAGCTGATGATGGAACTTGATAGATTGTTACTTCATTTTGAAGATCACCATATTAAAATTGAATTCAAAGATGCTCAGAAAAGAATAAAATTTATTGAAACAAAATGTAAGCATTTCGAAGCGCCATTTGCGGGAAAGCCTTTTTTATTAGAGCTTTTTCAAAAGGCATTTATTGAAGCCATCTATATTTTTAAAGTCTATGATGATGAGATTGATAGATGGATTCGGTTACATCAAGATGTACTGTATTTAGTGGCTCGTAAAAACGGAAAAACACCTTTGATTTCAGCTATTTCACTAGCTGAATTTTTTTGTGGTGAAATGGGGACGCGGATTTTATGTTCCAGTAATGACTATGAGCAGGCAGATTTAATGTTTCAAGCCATTAATGCGATGCGAGAAGAAAGTAGATCGCTTGAAAAGGTTACACGTAGCAATATAAAAGGCATTTTCTTTGGAAATCCTAAAAAGCCGAAAAAACGTGGAAAGTTTAGCTATGAAAATAAAGGACACATCAAAAAAATATCGGCAAAGACAGGGGCAAAAGAAGGGAAAAATATTCGAGTTGGAGCCGTAGATGAAGTGCATGAGTTAAAAGATAATACGTCCATTATGCCAATTCGGCAAGCTTTATCAACGCAAGATGATCCACTATATATTGAATTAACGACTGAGGGGATTATCAATGATGGCTATTTAGATGAACGCTTACGTGAAGCGAGGAAGGTACTAAATGGTGAACTGGAACGTCCACGTTGGTTGATTTGGATGTATACGCAAGATAATGAACAAGAGGTATGGCAAGATGAACGTTCATGGTCAAAGTCGAATCCTGGTATCGGTGTTATTAAGAAACGAAGCTTCTTACAAAAAATGATTGAGGAAGCTAAAACAAGTAAAACCATGCGCGTGTTCGTATTGTCAAAGGATTTTAATATTAAACAAAATAATGCCACAGCATGGTTAACAACAGACATCATAAAAAATGAAGAGACATTCGATATTGAAGCGTTTCGCAATGCCTTTGGTATTGGTGGTGTTGATTTATCCAAAACGGGCGACTTAACCTGTGCAAGAATTATGATGATGCGTCCAGGTAATCCGAAAAAATATATGCTTAGACGTTACTTTATTCCAGAATCGAAACTCGAAAACTTACCAAAAGAAGAGAAAAAGCGATTTGAGGAATGGATTCGAGAAGATCGCATAGAAGTCTCTCCTGGTAATGAAAATGACTTCCGCTTGGTGACAAAGTGGTTTGTGAGAATGTATCGAGATTTCGGCATTCGGATATATAAGATAGGGTATGACAAGTGGTCGGCGATATATTGGGTAAAAGAAATGGAGCACTATGGTTTTGATTTAGAACGGGTGAACCAAGATTTTAGTTTGTCCGAGCCAATGAAGCTAGTAGAAAGTGATTTGAAAAGTAAATTAATCGTTTATGACGATGATCCAATCGATCGATGGTGTTTAGAAAATACAGCTTTAAATTTTAATAGCAAAATGGATATTATGCCGGTGAAGGTTGAGCGACAGGACCATAAGAAAATTGATGGTGCCGTCACAATGATTATTGCCTATAAAATTTATATAGAACATCGCGCTGAATTTATGCGGTTATTAGGGAGGTGAGTATGCTGGCTTTGAAAGACTTCTTTAAAAAGTGGATGACTTCTGATGATAGAAGAGAGACGCAACAAGCGAGGATGTTAAATGGCTACGTTCCTATCTTTTCGCAATTTGGACAAGATGTTTTTGCATCGGATGTTGTCCAAATGTGTGTAGATGTCATTGCAACAGAATGTAGTAAGTTGCAGCCTAAACATATACGCATTGATAGCAATGGCATGCAGCAACTAGTGAGAGGCAGCATTAACAGGCTGTTTAAATTTGCGCCAAATGAACTGATGACAACACGTGATTTTCTAGAGAAAATTATTTGGTTGTTGTACACCAATTATAATGCGTTTATTTATCCTATGTATGTCCTAAAGGATGATGGACGAGGGAATCACACAAGAGAGTATACAGGCTTTTATCCGTTAAATCCTACGATTGTGACGTTTTTACAAGATATGTCCAATCAGCTTTTTATTGAAATGGCGTTTGGAAACGGCGATAAATATGTACTACCTTATTCCGATGTCATTCATTTAAGAAAAAAATTCAGCAGCAATGACATTATGGGTGGTGGGGCACTCGGCACACCGGATAATCAAGCTTTGCTGAAAGTACTAAGTATCAATGATTCGTTGATGCAGGGTCTTGAAAAGGGAATGAAGGCGAGTCTACAAATACGAGGCATTATTAAAATCAATACAATGCTAGAAACAGAAGATGAAAAGAAAGAACGTGCACGTTTTGAACAAAAAATTCTGGATTCTAAATCTGGTGTTTTGCCACTGGACTTAAAGAATGATTATATTCCAATGGAAGTGAATCCTAAATTAATCGATAAGGATACATTAGCGTTTTTAGACCAAAAAATTTTACGTCATTACGGTGTTTCGGCTGCTATTTTGTCAGCTGATTTTACGGATGAACAATATCAAGCTTTTTATGAAAAAACGTTAGAGCAGATTATCATTAGTCTCGGTCAAGCTTTTACAAAAACAATTTTTACACAGAGAGAGCTCGATGTTGGGAACGAGATTGTCTTTTATCAAAAAGAACTGATGTATTTAAGTACAAAAGCGAAAATGGATTTATTGAAGACCGCTGGTGAACAAGGCTTATTAACGGATAATCAAAAGTTAGCATTGCTTGGCTATCCTCCAGTTGCGGGGGGAGAGAGACGTACGCAATCGTTAAATTACATTAATGTCAATTTAATTAATGCGTATCAAATGAGTAAGAAAAATGTAGGAACAGAGGGAGGCGATCAGAGTGAGTAAGCGTAAATTGCCTACTAGTGTAGAGCCTGTGACTCGGCAGGTCCACCAGGTCAAAGGGGCCCACAAGGTCCACCGGGTCCGCCAGGAGAAACACAGCATGCAGTAAATTTTAATCAGCAGATTCAGACATTGCAGACAACAGTAAATCAATTGAATGAAAAAAAGGCAAACAAAAAGCTACCAGACAGCATCCAATGTACACTTCAGGCTGGATGGAGTCATCAACGAAAGGCCCCTTTAATCTATTACAAAGACGAGTTTGGCATCGTGCATGTACAAGGGGAAATCATTAATTCCGGAAGCCAATCTCATAATGTATGTACAGTATTGCCAGTTGGATTTAGACCACGCAGTGATGTGGATAGACGGCAGGAAGTAGTTGCCATAGGGTACAAGTTTAATCATAGAGCGGTGAATGTTCCACCAATAGTAACGACAATTAGCATAGAACGCTCCGGTTTTATCCATTGTGATACCCAATTTGACAAGATCGTTATGGCATTTTCATTTAGAACAGATTAGGGAGGAATTCCTTGTGCGTAAGCAAGTTTATCAAGTGGATAGCGACGGGTTTATTGAGGAAGTATTTTTAGGCGAATTTGACGATAAGGGTCATTTGATTGATCCAATTGGTGAATACGTCACGACAGATTTACCACAACCTTTACCGTTCTATCGACCAAAATGGGATGGCACTCAATGGGGTGAAGGCGCAACGCATGAAGAGTTAGCTAAGTATAAAGAACAACAGTTATTGGAGAATTTAAAACCGTCAGTGCAAGAAATAACTGATGCAGATATAGAAGTAAAGATTCTTACCATGTTATTAGAAATGGAGGTAATCGAGTAATGGAGAAACATTTAGAAGGATTGACTCTTGTGCAAAAAAGATTGGTGAAAGCTTATGCTACGAGTATTATGGGGGGAGTTCGTACGGTTAAAGATGTGAAACCAGAAGTGTTGCAACGCTATGTAGAGTTAGAAATTGCAGAACGGGAAATTACTAAATTAGCAGATGCTTAAAAGAGGTGATATGTATTGATTTATGTCACGTCAATAGATGGTTCGCAGGTTGAGCCACTTGATCATATTGAGACTGATTTTAATATGGAACAATCAGTAGACGGCACTTTTACAGTGTCGTTTTCTTGTTATAAAGGTACAAACAATCCTGGATATGATGTATTGGCGTTAGAGTCCATAGTTACTGTGGATGAGTATGATTTTAGAGTCAAGCAGTATAGCAATACTGTTCGTAGTAAAACAGTAATGGCCGTCAGTGTATTTTACGACTTGACTAAAGTACAACAACATACCCTATTTAGTGGACAGCATACACTACAAAATCATATTCACTTTGCGTTAAATGGTACGGGTTGGACAGTGATTATTGATGATGATATTGCACAAAAGACGAATTATATACGCTCGTTAGGTAAAGGTAATATCGTGTCATTAGTTAAAAAAATATGCAAGTATCATGACGTTGAATATTTACTATTGCCTGATAAAAAAATTCATTTTAAAAAGGAAATTGGCGGTGATTACGACTATCAATATCGTTATAAACACAATATTTCAAGTGTAGTGCTAAATGAGGATACAATGAACTTAGCGACCATAATAAAAGGATACGGTGCGAATGGTTTAACAGTCGAATACCGGTCACCGAACGTTGCTACGTTTGGGTCGTTAGAAGCGGAACCAGTGAGAGATGAGCGTTTACAAACCGTGAAACATTGCTCAATTATATAAAATTACAGCTGAAAGACGTGCCAGAATTAGCGATTGAGTCAACGATTCCTGAACTCGTTGAACGTGAAATTGGGGAACGCATATGGTTGATTTATGAGCCATTGCATATCGAAATGCAGACACGGATTCTCCAACAAACAAAGGTATTGCGTGAAGGGAAATTAATCACCCAAAGTGTGGTATTTGGTAATAGCTTACCGAAAACAGCAGAGGATGTGATGGTAGATCAGAAAAAGGAGTTAGACGATACGAATGAAGAATTAGGTGAAATGAAACAAGAGTTGACTGCAAATATGGATGAAACAAAGAAAGAGTTTCAGAGTATATTTGACAAAACGGACGATAGAATCACATTGGAAGTGACACAGTTAAATCGATCTATTGGTGCTATTGAAGTAAAAGCAGATAACATTAGTCAAACGGTTAATAATCGCATTACAAATGAAGTAGCGGTTATTAATGTACGTGCAAATCAAATACAGTCGACTGTAAGTGCTCAAAACGTTTCCATTGGCAATTTAAATAACCGTATAGGCAGCGCTGAAAGTAGTATTACGCAGCAATCTTGGCAAATCAGTCAAAAGGTAAGTATAACTGATTATAACGGAAATAGAATAGCTTCGTTAATTAATCAGACATCCACTACAATTAGCATTCAAGCATCAAAAATCAATCTTGTAGGGGCAGTCTTGGTGGCATTGACCATTTAATCAAAGCATTCGTTATTTTTATGGCGATTGATTATATTTTAGGCGTTATGGTTGCCTTTGTTGTGAAAAATGTAGATAGCAGAAAAGCTTTAATCGGACTGTTTAAAAAAGTGGCCATGATTTTGATGGTCATTGCAGCAGTACAACTGGACTTGGCAACCGAAAGTGGCAACTTTATGCGCAATGCCATGATTCTTTTTTCTAATTGGTATGGAAGGAATCAGTATGATTGAGAATCTTGGAAAGCTAGGGTTGAAAGTACCGAAGTTTTTTACGAACTCTTTTAAACAGCTACAAATCGACAATGATGATAAAAAGGATGATAAACAATGAGTGTCACAACAACATGCCGAGATTTAGTCGAATTACTACCAGTGGCGCAAACGGCTTGCAGATTGTTATTTCAAGAGTGCTACAGAGAAGGGATAAAAGACATCTTTATTACCGAAACATATCGTTCACAAGCACGCCAAAATTATCTATATGCACAGGGTAGAACAAGACCAGGCAAAATAGTGACGTGGACGTTGAAGAGTAATCATACTTCACGTTTAGCATGGGACATTGCCGTAGCTCCTCCTAAACCCTTATATGATGTAGATATATTAACAAAAGTCGGGGCTATAGCTCGTAAGTTAGGCATTACCTGGGGCGGTGATTGGGTACGCAGAATAGACCGTCCATATTTTGAAGTGAAACGCAATTGGAAGATGCCTAGAGGCTACAAATTAGAAGGACAAGTAATTGTGCCAAGTAATAGTAAATTGAAAGTCCAATTAATTGTAAAAGACAAGAAGCAGGAAGTTAAAGTGGCAAATACAATATGGAATCCAGGTTCACCAGCGATGAGAACGGAGACGGAAAACTTTATTGCAAAAGCAGTGAAGGATGGGATTATTCAAGCTTCACATTTAAAGGATTTACAAAGTGGTACTATGACAACTGACCGTTTAATTGGTTTGTACATCACGATTCAGGAAAGACGTAAATAAAAATTGCTGTCACTAAACAAGCAATTAAGCTGAGGATTCTTTTGTTAATGGAAGAGTTTTACTCGATAAATAATAAAAAGAACCAAGCGTTCATAAAGGAGTGCTTGGCTCTTAAATAACTTAATTAATAATAATGTGAAGAGTCATTTTAGTAAATTTAACCTTCAGATATTTTAGCTAATATATAGGCTTTTTCGATATCAGATTGATATTTTTGTAACAAATTAAAGAAAAGCTCAATAATTTCAGGTGAAAGTAATGTTTCTTTATTTAATATTCGTTTAAATGAATTATAAGTATGATTGTTATCAACGAAAAATTCAATTAAATAATCAAAAAAAGTAACAATATCCCAAATAGTGTCTTTATTATATTCTTTATTAAAATTTTTGTTTACAGTTTTCATTATTATATTTGGAGATCGATGTATTCTTTTAATTGTCATTGTATTAATTATTTCTTCAATGATAAAATGAATTTCATTGTTCTCCAAATTTAATACCTTTAACGAATGTTCTCTTAAACCCCATTTATTATCTAAATATTTTTTAAAAGCATTTTTTAAAATGGATTCATCTAAATTATTCTCTATAAATTTTCGAAGAGTATCCATGTTGTTTTTTAAATAAAAATCTGATAGATCGAATATCACTTCTTCTAAAACACGGTCTATTTCTAGATTATCTTCATCACCATATTCAGAATCGATAAGTCCTAAACTATTCAATATTTTTATTTGTGTATTCCAGGATGCCTCTTTAAATAGTTTGTCAAAATCTTTGAGTTTTTGCTCTAAAGTTTTATCCATTTAATCCATTCCCCTCAATTAGTAATATAATTATGAAAATTTTAGGTTAAATTTCAACATCATCTTCATTATAATTAGATATGAAAAAGGGTTTACTTTCACTACAATCAATTACTAATTTTGATTTATTATATTTTTTATTAAATAATTTATTATTTTCAGTCTGTTTATCATTTTTATAAGTAGCAAATAGTAATTCTGTATTATTTAAATTATTTCTCTTCTTTTTATGTAATGAATTTATTACTTCACTCCCTTTATAACTTAAAGTGCGTAAATTATAATTAGATAGTTGATTTGAAATTACTAATTCTTTATTTTCTAGTTCATGCCAATAATTGCTTGATTCTTCTAATGCGTTACTTTCATTGGTTTCTAATTTTAAAAGGATTTCCTTTTTGTAGTATAGCTCTAATAATAAATTAACTTCATTATCTGTTAATTCATTTACAAATAAATCGAAGTCAATAATTTTTTTTATTTGTCCAATAATTTGTGAAGTACCACTTAATTTTCCCAAGTAATAGCTCTTTTTATCTTTAATTTCTTGATACGATAATTTATCATCTAATATTGTTTTTATGTCTTCTATTTTATCCATGTTTTGTGCATTTAAATTTGAAGAGATAGCAGATAACAATATGTTAACTTGTGTATCAAAATCAGTGTCAAAATTGTCGCCTTTTTTTAAAGATTTAATTATGGTGAATGTATCCATAAGGATTTTGCGATCCATTAGTGTTAAACTCCTTTAAAATAATTCTTTTATACTTTTTATTTCGGAAGAATTATTTGTAATATATGGATTTTTTATTCCTGGTAGATTTATTAAATTTTTAACTTCTTTTTCACTATTATTGCCTATGATTACAACCGCTTTGTTTTTCTCTGAAAGCTCCTGAAATCTCCGTTTGAATTTTCCGCTATCGGGTTTATGTGTCATAGCCATTACGAATATTATATCCACAAGCCTATCTTCTAAAACATCAGCAATTTCATCTATAATAAAATCAATACAAATTAAAATAGCTATTCTTCCTAATGATGTATCAAAAATTGTTATATCTTTATTTATAAATGAAATTTTCTCGTAACCATCATGCATTTTAAAAGATTCTAAAATACCTGTGTGACTTTCGTCTTTCTTAATAATAAACTGATTCTGTTTATAAATTTTTTCTACTAGCTCTCCAGAACTGTTTATTACCCTAGAGACATTGTAAATATAAGTATTATTATTATTCCAAGAATGAAAACTACCAGGAAAGACCATTAATAAATTTACAGGTTCTTTATTCATAATTTTATTAAAATAATAGTTATCTATTTCAGCTTGAATCTTTTCTTGAAGCTCTACAGGTGCGGATAATTCAGGTAGTATAATAAAATGAGGGTTACTTTCAAGCAACTCATTTATACTTTTTATTATATTTTCCGTATATTCATTTTCGTTATTTATACCTTTGAAATAAAACAGTTTACTGTAATCATTTTGATCTTCTATACACCATTCATAATCATCGACAGTAAAATTTCCTGATAAAAAACCTATTTTTAAATCCCCAATATCACTATTTTTGAAATTTTTCGAAGTACCAAAATCTAAGTATTTGTGATTAATAGAATTATTAGAGAATTCTTTCTTGGTAAGGTGCAAGTTATTTAAAAAGTATTTTAATTTTAATCTATTCGGGTCAGTATGTGGTAACTTTTTCCTTATTTCAAAAATATAATTAGCGATTTTAGATTTTAATTTTAATAATAATACTCCGCGATGTGTATAAAAATGAGATTCTTTAATTATTTCATTTTCAATATAATCGAATAAAATACTAAAATGATTATCAAGAGTTCTAATCCATAAAACTATTCTAATTAATAAAAGTTTATTATTTCTTTGTTTTATTAAATCTCCTTTAATTATATATAAACTCGCGGGGTTTATATATTTAAATTCGTTAGAGAAATATGGTTTTGTAGAAAGGTGGTTATTCCATATTTGGTTTATTTCTACTATGTGGTTTTTAATGTCTCTTTGATCTATAAAATTCATTTCAGAATTAAAATCTTTAAAATTACTACCTTCTATTAAATAACATAAATTAGCAAACATGTCTAACAATGAAGCAAAGTTAGAATTCTCTGTACAACTGCAGTCAATAGAGGTACATTTGATATTTCCTTTTAAAATATCAATACTTTCACAGTTGCTACAAAATAGACTATCTACAAGGTTATTGTAATTCATAATCTTATCTTCTCCTTAAACTCAATGAAAAAGTTATCTTCATAATTAAGCATTCTTTTATATAATAACAATTTTTATCATTATTAACTAATCTACCATAAAATTAGAAATTAAAAATGAGAATTACTATTTTTACAGATTTCATGAGATAATAAATTAGTATATAAAGAAATCAGAGTAATTTTGTAAAATGTAAAACTAATTGCTTAAAGTAATAAATAACCTAAAAAACATGTCTTACATAGGTAGCAGTGTAAATAATAACATATTAATAGTTAAGTTTTAACAAAATTACATTTAAAGTTTTTAGTGTAAACATGGAACTGACCCCAATAGGTAAAGACAAATAAAAAAAGCATCTTCGATTGAAATTCGGGTATAGATACTTAAATTTCAATTTGGAGGTGTTTTTTCTATGGGAACAAGAGTGAGTTATCCATATGAAGTAAAAATGAAAGCGATTGAGATGCGATTAGCGGGGGTACCTGTCAAACAGATTCTATTGGAATTAAATATACGCCATAAAACACAGGTCGAAACATGGGTGCGTTGGTATAGAAATGGTGAAGTCAATCGTTTGAAACAACCTGTAGGCAAACAATATATCTTTAATAAAGGTCCTGAACCGGACAATGAACAAACGAAATTAGCATTGGAAAACCGTTATTTAAAGCAACAAATTGAGGTGCTAAAAAAGTACGCAGAGTTGGAGAGGAAGTGGTTGGAGAAGTAGCTGTACAGTTAGTTGCGTCACTAAGAAGCATGATGTCTGTAAAGGACATTTGTAAACACTTTGGGATTGCACGATCTACCTACTATCGTTGGAAACAGGCATCTACCGATGCAAGGTCTCGTCAAGCAATAGAGAGACGTATCGGTGAACTCTGTCGTGCAAATAAATTTCGCTATGGCTACAGAAAAATTACAGCACTCTTACGTCAAGAAATGTGCGTCAATCATAAAGTTGTTCAACGTATCATGCAAAAATATGGTTGGCAATGTCGCGTGAAAGTGAAAAAACGGAAACGAACAGGACAACCATATGCAATCGCAGCAAATTTATTAAATCGCGATTTTGAAGCCACAGCACCGTTACAGAAGCTCGTAACTGATATTACTTACTTGCCATTTGGTCAAAAACAGTTGTATCTTTCAAGTATTCAAGATTTATATAATGGTGAAATTATTGCCTATTCGATTGGAGACTGTCAAGATACTGATTTTGTGCTGGATACATTAGCTCAACTTCACCATTTGCCCGAAGGGTGTACGTTGCACAGTGACCAAGGGGCGGTATACACATCGTATGATTATCAACAGGCCGTAAAAGCAAAAGGCATTACCATGAGCATGTCCCGTAAAGGTACGCCCGCTGATAATGCCCCAATCGAATCGTTTCATTCTGTGTTAAAGTCTGAAACATTCTACTTAGACAATTTGAACAGTACTACGACGGCCATCGTAGAACAAACTGTCAAAGACTATATAAACTATTATAACAATAACCGAATTCAAACGAAACTAAACAACCAGTCGCCGGTTCAATACCGACAACTGGTTGAGTGATGCTTTTTTGATTACTGTCTTATATATCGGGGTCAGTCCCCATTACATTTGGTATTTTTTTAATACCATCCATTTCTATTGAAAAAATATTAAGATATTATTAGATAAACTAAGTAATATAAAACAGAGTAGGAGGAGCATAATGAAAAAATTATTTATTGTGTTATTAGCAGCGGTGGTATTTGCGATTGTGAATCCAACAAAATCAGAGGCTATTAGATATGATGGCGCAGAAGTATATAAAGATCAAACGGGGAAAATGACGTTTACCAAAGACATTAAGATTTATAAGAAAAATGAAGACGGTACATTTGATTCGTTAGTGGTGAAACGCAATAATTATTTTAGAACGTATGAAATTGAAAAATATGATGGCAAAACCTTTTATCAAATGGGGCCATATCGAGTACAAGCAACCAATCTAGTAGTTTTTAAAGAAATACCGATGAAAATTCGCGCATCTTTCTATGCAAATGTAACGTATATCAATATCAATCGTAACAGTGGCGAATATGGTAAAATCTTTACGGAATGGCGTGATACTTCCACATCAGATATGAATGGTGATCAAATGTTACGATATTGTGAGGACACTGGAAATGGTTTAAAGTGCGAAAAGCATTATCCTGGTTCAGATATGAAAGTTCTTGATACAAAATTTAAAAAAGCCGGTGTTCGTTATGAAGTAACGGAAGACTCAGAAGCGAAAACCTATCCATTAGAAGGTTCCAAAACGGAAAAAGCGATGCCAAAAGGAAGCATAGTTTATTCAGTAAGTGATTCCATTAATGCTTACCTATGTGTAAAAGAAGACTTGGAAGCAAAAGATGAACAATGTACGTGGCTTCCTATTGGAATTTTAAAACCGATTTATTAACGTGCTGACATAGTGAGAAAATGCATATTTGTATCGTTTTAAAGCCCAGGTACTCGATTGTTGAGCCTGGGCTTTATTGTTAGCTTATTCTTTTTTTCGTTTTAATTTGATAAGTAATACCAAACACTATGTTAAAAATTAAACAAAAATTTAACGGATTTAATAAAGCCCAAAGTAAACTTGATTCTAATGCTAAAAGCAATAAAATCCACAAAATCAAGCAGACATAATAGGCCAATATCATGGGTAAACAAAAAACTTTATCTAAATCCAGCATACAATTTCCTCCTATATACTAATCAAAACAAGAGGACGCTGCACCTGACATTGCTCCGCCTGCTGCACCTATAATAGCTCCTCCAGCAGCACCTACCGCATTTCCGATAACAGGAAGAACGGATCCGACACCAGCTCCTACCCCTAAGCCACTTAATGCACCAAGATAATACCCGCCAAGAACACCTAGTGTACATTTCCATTTAGAACGAGCCAATCTAGTTGTATGAACATGTTGTTCATCGTTATGTAATTCTATAATCAGTCCATTGGCAACTGATTTATAAATTAAATGCACCTCATTACCATGACTATCTATCGCTTGAGTTGGGAGTATTTCTGTATAATCACCTTTTGTAACCATTATATTCCCAGCTTCATCATTTTCAATTTTTGCGTCTTCATTTAACAAATCTAAACGCATGGTACTTTCATTTAAAATGGTAATGGAAAAATCGTTTTTCTGTTCAGCTGCAGAAACAGTGGATGCAGGTAAGCCAATATTTGCCGTGAAAAAGAATAAGAGAACCAAACAAGTCAGCATAAAAAATAATTTCCTCATTTGTATAAAGCCTCCTCTAATATTCTGATTATTCTATATTTTAAATAAAAAACATAAAACTGAAAATATAAAATACAAAATTGTAACAAAAAAATTTGTTTGGTTTTCAATAGAGAATACTTTAATGGATACATATTTTTAAATAGCATGAAACAGATTGTTTGAATAATAAAAGGGTATTGTTCATTAAATTGTGTAATTAATATAAACACAAAAATATTTGAATTATGCAAAGCGATTAATGAAAATGGTGTTGCGTTTCTTGCTCGTCCTTCAAAATCTAAAAAAACAAGCATAATCGTAGCAATAACAACGGCTACATATAGTGAAATGGGGATGAACATAAAAAATAATCGCCGGCATAAAATTTTAGTTATACGTAAACAATACGTATAAATTCATTGACTCCTTTCTTTTTGATACGTATAATACACGTATAGCGGAAAGGGGTTAAAAAATGAAAAAGAGAGAGTTAGAGAAACGCTTCTCGGCTAAAGGATGGAAATTTTTGACCCATGGTGGTAAACATGATATATGGGTGTCACCAACAGGCAAGAAAGAACAAATTCCTAGGCATAGAGAAGTAAATGAAGAATTAGCAAAAGGGCTCATTAGAAAGCACAACCTGTAAAAGGGTTGGCTTTCAAGCCCAATAAAAATAGAAACGAAAGAAGGTAGAAAATGAAAAATGTTGTAGTTTATCCTGTGGTTATTTCACCCCTATCAGCAGACGGTTTTCACTTAGTGACAATTCCTGATATTGACGGGATTACCCAAGGGGAAACTATTGCTGAAGCTATTGAGTATGCAAGGGATTATATAGGTAATGCTATAGCTTTTGCTGATGAACCAATAAATAAACCGAATACGGTTTCTTTTACACCAAAAGAAAATGATATTGTAACACTTGTAGATATTGATATAGAAGCACATAAGAAAGCTTTAGATTTAACACCAGTTAAAAAAACGTTAACTATTCCTAGCTATTTAAATGATTTAGGTATGAAACAAGGTATAAACTTTTCCCAAACTTTAACGGATGCTTTAAAAGACAAATTACTATAATAAATATACAAATTAGCATAATAAATTTACGAATAATTTAACTCTCTCTTTTTATTTTCGGCTTGATCATTTCAAGCCGTTTTTTTATTTTTTTCGAATTCTTTCCGTTTTGCTTTAAATTGATACCTTGTATTAGAAGCCCATTTTTTATATGTCTTCCATTGGTGACAGTGTACCGCCACCAACCCAAATGCCCGTGATTTGTCCGAGTGCGGTTAGGGTTGCTGTACCTCCTCCAATCGCATTGCCGAATAAGCTACCTATTGAACCAGCTAGCGAAATGCCAGAGAATCCCGAGCCGTCTAAACCTGTAATGGCACCTACGACTGCAAGGGTCACGACCGCAATTTCTTTCGTTAATGGTACAACTGCGGCTAAGCCGACACCAAGATCATTGACAATGCCATGAGAAGCGGAAGGGAGGTAGTCACCAATAATTTGGGTAAATCCGGAGTCACCAAGATAGAAGAAAGCTGCAATGGGGATAACGGGTCCAAATACTTTAAATCCAAATTGGAATCCTTGAATTAAATAATCTGTTGATTTCTCAAATCCTTGTTTTTTATGTGCAACAAGACAGAGCACAAACAATATAAAGACAGCTGTCCCACCAATTAGAGCAGTAGCGTCACCGCCTTGCAGTTTTAATACTGACATGGCAATAACATCGAGCAAAAAGGTGAATGGAATAAGTATCGCAAAAAATCGTTTTTGTCCACGGGTAAGCAAATGTTCATCTGTCACTTGTTCTATACCATCATTCGTTACAGATGAAGTTGTTAACTGAAGAGTGCCTCGCTTCATATCACGTTTTAATAAGATAAAAGCAGCTATCGTCGTCACAAGGCCCATCGTCATAACAAGCGGAATACTGGCTGAAACGACATCCCCTACTGGAATACCCGCAGCATCTGCAGTCAACTTTGGAGCGCCTTGAATCACAATATCACTAGAAAACGTTTCTTTCTAAGCTTTATAAGTAAGGGGCTTTGTCACTTAGAACATTAATACAAACATCTAGTCTACAATCAACGTCAACTATTAATACATATTAAAAATTTCATATAAAATTATAACTTTTCTGTAATAAAGCGTATGTGTTCAACTTAGGTTTAAAGAAAGCTACCCTTCTTTAGTAGTAAAAAGATAAGGGGGCACTAAAATACCAAACTTTTATTTTATATACAAATTATGTATAATTTGGTATTATAATAGTAATTATAAAAGGTATCATGCCAATTTTGGATAAATATAAATTACATATGGTACTAGTATTTCGTGATAACGGAAGGGTAGGTGATCCAATAATTGTAGGATACTTTTATGAAGTATTATAGCGCATATTTGATTTTGTACTTGGAGTAAAAATTATATCAGAAAGAAGGAATATCAATGAAAATGAGACGCTCTTTAATCTCTTGCCTAACTGTTACCATGCTGTTTAGCGTTGGTTCAGTATCATATGCTTCAAACGATGCTCTATTATCTAATGCAGAAGGAAGCGAGCATGCAAGCAAAGAAGTTACTCTTTCGAACGACACTGACCAAACTTTAGAAAATGGGCTAAATGGTATAGATAGTACTGGTATTGATTTAAGTAATGTTGTTGATAGCACTTTTCAAGAGAAAGATGTAATGGCATTAGACAACGAATTATCAATAGAAGCAACTAATGTTGCTCCTGTTACAAAATCAACAATGAGTCGCCATGCAGCTCCAAATGATTATGTTCTGTCAAAGTCTTTTTTAGAAAACATTAACGCTGTTAAGGGTATAACAACTTTCAATGGTGGAAACGAGATTAAAAACAACGATACTACAGGCACGAGTCGTGCTGTTGGCAACAATTCTCCTGATAAAGCTATATTCTTAGATGAAACATACTATGACCAACCTTTGAACGACAACATTATCGGGGACGGAGTACCAAATTGGTATTATGTTTATGCACCAACTACTTCTAAGATTAACTTTTACTTATCACAGGCTACAAACCAAGATTCTGATGTATATGTTTATAGTCTAAATCAATCTACAGGTGTACTTTCTTTGGTAGATTATTCGATAAATGATGGGCAATTGTCCGAATCAATCGGTTATATGGCGGAAGCAGGTTATTATTTCTTCCGTATAGAGCCAAATGGCACAACGAATAGTAATAATTATACTTTTTTAACAAATGTGAATAATACTTATGACCAGTATGAGAAAAACGACAGCCCAAATGACAACTTATCACTTTTCACTGGTAAAATGGATGTTAATGCAAATATTGACTTTATGTTTGACTCTGATTGGTACTTATTTAAGCCATCAAGTGCAGGCAAACATTATGTTAGTTTAAATAATGTACCGTCCGACGCTCAATATGCTTTTTACATTTATAACGAAAATTTGGGTAGTATGGGTAGTTTTTTAAGTAGCGGTAACGAATCTAGATGGTTAGAATTGGAATCAAATAAGAGTTACTACATAAGAGTAGAATCCTATGATGGTAAATATACTCCGCAATCACCATACAATGTTACTGTAGTAAAAGCACCTCCCACACCTCCGTCTATTACAGCAGGCACCTATGATGTTTATGTAAACGGACAAGCAATCAATCTTAGTTGGGAATATCAATATGCTTCAAAGCCTTATAACGGATATTACTCAAGAAATGAAAGTACTATGTTAAACAGAAACGGTACTTCAACAATTGGTAATGTATACAAAGGCACATTTAGAGGTTTCAACAAAACCATTCAAAATGCTCTGTTAATAGAAGCGAATTACGTTGGGTTTTACGATTACATGTATAGATTTGGCAATACTACTGCTCCATCAGGCGAGCCTACCAGAAATCAGTGGCATTATTCGGATGGGGTGTATGCCAATATCGGCACTTTTATCTACAATATCGATACGGGTAAAATTGAAGATAATCTAGGTAGTTACCCGTATTCATATCGTGGGGAAGATTGGAACTTCAAAGCAACTGAACAAATAAAAAGTCGTTAAGCTTCTATTTATGACGAATCGTACTTATTAATAGAGGTATGCAACAGCATGTTTTTTTAGTCTTTAGCATTTATTAAAATCCCACATCATTTAAGAGGCTGTAATCTTAATTGGTTTGGGATTTTTAAATTTATATATAAATTCTAATATTTTGAGGAAGCGAGGTCTGATTTTACATATAATAGTGCGTTTAGATTTGTTTTACAAACAGTATCGCCGATTTTGGTAATAGGACAAAGTTTAGATACATAAAATTTATTGTATGAAATTTGATATCTAAAAATTTGGATTTTATTTATCTCTTTTGTATTTAAAAGGAGTGATGAAAATGAAAAACAACAAAGAAACAAGAGTTCCTAAAATAACTATCAATAAATCAAAGAAGCCAAATTATAAAGCAGTAGCACAAGCATTAATTAAATATGCATCAAAAAAATAAGACACGATCTCTTAAAGGGAGGTGTCTTTTTCTATTATTTCAATTGAAAATTTATCATCAGTATTGATTAAAACAACTTTTTCGAAGAGTAGTCTAAATAGTCTGTTTTGTTCTTCCGTTTCAATATTTTCTACTGTTTGTAAAAAATCTAAAGCTTTTTTCTTTAAATCAACACTACTTTTCTCACTCACTGTTTTTAGTTTTTTATTACTATCTACAAGTAAACTTTTTAATTCCTGCAATTCATTTTCTAATTGTGGCATTATATTCACATATTTAGTTTCCTTTAGTATACCTTTAATCAAATACATATCAGTATTTTTGATTTCTTCTTCTTTTTCTTTTATCTTCTTATTAAATAGTTTTATTTCTTGCAAAATAGAAAGCTTTGTATCATTTCTATTATCTATTGAGGTATTTAAAATTTCTTCTCCAATAATCTCTTTATAATTATTAATTGCTTTATAGAAATGGGGTAATAAATAATTTAAACTCACAGATTTATGAGGACATTTATACTCAAAGTTCTCTCCATATGAATTTTTACAATTACTAATTTGATAAGATATGACACCTTCTTTATTTACATATGATTTATGGATTGGTAAACGATGGCCACAAATACCACAATACATTAACCTGTCTAAAGGTGTATTTATTTTAGTGTAACGTATGCCTTGTGTATTTCTTGAACGAGAAGCTATTTTCTTTTTAATTTTTTGATATTCTTCTATAGTCATCAAAGGTTCGTGTGTATCACGTATAATAACGTCTTCACCAAACATTTTACTATTATAATGTGATTCTCCTAAATATACTTTATTATCAAAGAGTCGAGTAATTGTAGTAGCAGCTTTGAATTTTTTTCCTTGCTTTGTAGTATATCCTCTTAAATTTAATTCGATTATCACTTCTTTAATTGTATAACCCTCAATAATCTTTTCGACAATCAATCTAAACGCTTTACTTTCAATGGGGTGCGGTATTAAATTATTTCTTTCTTTTATATAACCAAATGGAATCTTATTTACATATGAGCCATTTTTAGCTGTTTGAAGTTTTGTTTGATTCATACGGTGGGCATAGTTATGTAATTCGTGTTCGTTAACTGCACCACGCACAATATTAGCCAAGAATTGAGTTCTATCATTAGGGTTTATAATGCCTTCTCTATCAGAAAATATCACTATGTCAGTGCCTTTTAAGTCCTCATATACATTTGTCTGTTCATATACAGTTCTATATAGTCGAGATTCTTCTAAAACCACAATCGTATCGTGTACGCCTTGTAAGCAAGCATTTAACATTTTTCTATATTCTATACGGTCTAGTTTAGTCGATTTAGCAACGAAATCATTATAAATTACATAATCATCAATTTTGTTTTTTTTACAAAATTCTAATAATCGTTGCATATTTGATTCTAAAGTCTCTTCTTCAGTTTTCCCTTTTTTCTTTTTAGACTTTCTTAAATACAAGGCTTTAGGCTTATTAGATTGAAGTATGTCACATTTTTCAACTGGTCTATACACAAATAAACCTCCCGTTATTCTATAATATGGTGTTATTATTCGAATTTAACCATTTAGAATAATGTGCTTTTTCACTAGATAAAGCAATTCCGTGACCAAATAAGTTCATTGCCATGGCAACGCCCAACGCTGGTAAACCCGCTCGAATGGCTACAGGTAGTAGCACTGC
The DNA here is from genome assembly GCF_037976175.1 of Lysinibacillus sp. FSL K6-3209. Lineage (NCBI taxonomy): Bacteria > Bacillati > Bacillota > Bacilli > Caryophanales > Bacillaceae > Lysinibacillus > Lysinibacillus sp. FSL K6-3209. The sequence continues at coordinate 1,483,279 of NZ_CP150264.1, forward strand.
TCCTAATAATGCTACAGCAGGAGAGGGCCAGAAAAACCAAGAAATAATCATCATTAGGATACCAATCGTCCAATAGGCGAGTGTCGGTGTTTTAATAATTTTTGTAAATGGTGCAACCATGACCTCATTAATACCAGAAGTTATTAACACACGACTCATCGCAACAATAATGGAGATAATCAAAATGGTCGATAACAGCTCCGTAATCGCATAAATAAAGCTGTTAAAAACCCCGCTAATAGACGAAGTGAGATCACCTGTAGCGACAATCGCAAGTAGGAAAATGCCAAGAATACAAATGAGGGTAGTATCCCGACGTTTCACCATAAAGCCAATAATTAGAACAATAAAAACAACATAAATCCAATGGAGAGAAGTAAGTTCAATCCCCATATAGTTTCCCCCTCAAAATAGGTCTAATTATAGAATATGAGAGGAATTTTAGATGGTGATTAGTTTCGGAAATAAAAGGTGGGAGTCATGTGATAAAAATACACAGTAGGTTCATGTCATGAGAATTATATTTAAACTAGAAAATTTAACTAATTATTTTCGTCAAATTTATAATAATGCCATTAGTCATTGGATTGTAATTGAACGTCTTGCTTTAAAACAAATGTTTTCATTACTCATTGTAATAAACTAAATTAGATGAACTTGAAAATTCTCCATAATATACTGCCGATACATTTCTGACAAATATGTTTCCAATGTCCGGTGGCATTTGGGAAGGGAAATAATACGGTGAACTCATAAGTAAATGAGGTCCTGGAGAGTAGAAAAGCTTTGGGGGCACTCCTTTTTTTGTAATTCATGAAAGCTGCTGTGGGCGTTGTGATATGTGAACACCAATTATTCTATAGTACGCATCATCAATATCTTGATAACTTTGCTAATTGTAAATGTTACACCTTTTAGTAAACTTTAGTACAAATACTAAGCAAAATAAAAAAATGTACACTATTAAAATTAAATTTAGTCATGTACATTTTTATTATATGTGCAACATGATAAACAAGCTATGATGTAAGAAACCATAATTACTTGTCCTTCATTTTAAAGATTAGTTTAAAGGTTTTGCATTGAATCGTTTTATAACTGCTTGTTTTGTTTATACAACTATTGCGAAAGGACTTATTTTTTTACTGCATTCTTTTCTAAATCTGCACTTGCACGGTTTACCATCGCAGCCATTTGACCTCTCGTGACATGATCAAATGGATAAAATCCTCCATCTTCTTTTCCCTTAATAATCCCTTTACTACTTAATTTTAAAATATCTGCATATGCCCAAAAATCTTTTGGAACATCATAAAAACTGGACTCATCCGTAGGTAATGGATAATTTAATACTCTCGATAATATCCCTGCTAATTGTGCTCTTGTGATATTGGCATTTGGATCGAAAATGTTTTCATTTGTGCCATTCACAATATGATACTTATAGGCAATTTCTATAGGACGTTTTGCCCAATGATTTGCTGGCACATCCTTGAAATAATTAGGTACAGTTTCGTTTGTTGTGTCTAAACCGATGGCATTAATAAGGATAGCAGTAGCCTGAGCTCTTGTTAAATTACCATTTGGATCGTAAGTGTATTCGTTTTTGCCGTTAATCCAGCCTTTTCGGTAAAGGGCCATAACATCCTGTTCTGCCCAATGATTTTCCGTATCTATAAAGTTATGTTCCCCATTCGCCCAAGAAGAATAAAATTTCCAAATACCATTATCCGCTTGAGTTAACTCCCAGCTACCTGTTCCTCTTAAATTATATTTCTCTACAAGTCTTAACTTATATTTTAAAGATAAATCATTTTCGTACCATATCGTGTAATTTCCTGGTACTAGCTTTTTACCACCGATATAAGTAGGAGAGTCACTGCTTTTTACTGTAAATTTGGCAAATGCTGATTTTGAAGTATTATCAAAATAAAGTTTTCCATTATGGCTATTCACAATAGATTTTACGGCATTATTAGCAATGCCGTCGCCTCCTATTTCCACATCATCCTTCCAAATTCGTCCATAAAAAGGGAGGCCCAATACTATTTTATTTGGATTAATCCCTTTATCTAATAAATATTTAATCGAATTTTCAACAAATGATAAACTTGCGACAGGACCAACTGAACCACCATTATAGCTTTCATCATACGCCATCAGCATTAAATAATCGCTATACTCACTTAGTTTCATGTAATCATAAGAACCATGCCATCCAGTTGTCCACCCATATGGATTTGCAGCGACTGCTATGGATATTGTTTTATTATTAGGCATTTTTTCACGTAATAATCGGATGAAATCTGTAAACTCTTCTTTATTTGTATAGTTTAAATTTTCTATATCAATATCAACGCCATCTAAATTATTTTTCACAACAGAATTGACGATTTGAGTAGACAATATTTCTCGGTTTGTCATTGCGATTTGTGCCAATTTACGATCCCAATGATTAGAAATGAAAGGCACAACTTTTAATCCTCTATTATGCATTGCATCGACTAAACTTTTATCAATCGTAGCACTTAAACTACCATCTGCATTTAAATTAAAAAAGTTAGGTGTTGCCGTATTTAACGCACCTTGAGTCATATCTATATTTTTTATGAAAGAGCTTGTATTTCCGCTATATAAATATGACATATGTATATCACTCGCTGAGGCGTTAGCACTAAACGGAGTAGCTAATAAAGTAGTGAGCATAGCTGGTATTATCAAATATTTTTTTAATAGATTTTTCATTACTTTCTTCCTTTGTAATAGATTTTATCTACTTTATTATCTATTACTTTAGTAAACGTAATCAATTATTAAAATATGGTATCATTGAGTTGTTTTGTAAATTTATGATATTAAGGGTTTAATATAATCGAAGTTTAGCACTCAAGACATGGAAATGTAAGTATTGCATTGTCCTTTCGGAAAATTTAGAAGACAGATTATTTAATGACAAATCAAGGGGGCAATTAGTCAAGTTATTTAGTAGTTTTATGTAAAATTTTCAGGGATACCTGTTAAAAAATTGTAATGATTTAATTCTTCAATTCACTTTTGTTCTGAATTATACTTAGTATAAAAGGTTTATTTATTCTTATTATCCAAGTTTTGGACTAAGTGGATCGTATACTACCATCCAAAGATCCAGGGGGTATCTCTTAAAGGGGTTGTTACTTTATATCAATCAAAACTAATTAATAAATTGAAATAGATAGGGATATTAAAATATTTCTAGATTACCATAATGGTTAAGCTAACTGACGCTATTTATATGGTTTGTACTTAATATCAAGTTCCAGAAATGACAACAGTAAGTTGGAAATTTTAATTCATAGTTACAATGAAAAATAGTATAGAAATAATATTTGGAGGACTTTATTTTGAAAAATATTCAAACCGTACTTGTTTTATTTTTTACTTTGTTTTGTCTTATTGGCATTGTAAAAGAGAAGGCTTCTGCTTCTACGCTGAACATTACACTAGAAACAGCAAAAGAAATGGCTATTAAGAAATTTGGGGGGCAGGTAATTGAAGCGAGTTTTGATAATGATGAATCCCATTTCGAAATCACTGTTTTAACGAATACAGAAAAAGTTGAAATGGATGTTGATGCTAATACAGGTGAGATACGGGTTACAGAACGTGAGGTTAATAATTACTTTATAGATGTAGACGTCAATGATCCTAATAATTTGTCTATTTATTGGGCTAGAAAAATGGGTTTAATAAATGGTTATAAAGACGGGACTTTTAGACCGAATAATATGGTGACAGAAAGACAGTTCGCAAAAATACTGGTGAATTATTTTAAGCTAGATAATAAGAGCAACGGTAACATTTCAGAAACGGAAATAAATTATAATATATTAGCTAAATATGGGGTTCCATTAAACGGATATAACGATACTAAGTTGAAAGATATGGCTGTGAATAGAGGTGTTGTTGCTCAAGCAATTGCTTATTTAGCCAATGGAAGTAATAATTTGAATGAATCTATCCAATATTTATTACAAAATAAAATAACGACAGGGCAAAATAATGAATATCAAAATATCAATATACAAAAATATTTTGGCTCAGAAAATGTGTTGACTAGAAAGCAATTGGTAACGTTTTTTTATAGATTAAATTACGCTAATATTACTAATGTTTCATCTGTTGCTTTAAATGTTTATACACTCAATTCAACGAGTGATACAATATATATAAACGATACTATACCTTCAAAACCTTCATCAGCTCAATTCATATCTCAAGACAAGGCAATTGCAATAGCAAAGGAAAAGGTTTCAGGTAATGTTACAAAGATTGAGTTGGACTATGATGATGGAATTGCTATTTATGAGATAGAAATACAAAATGGTCGTATAGAATACGAGATTGAGATAGATGCAATAACAGGTACTATTCTATACCTTCAAAGTGACTATGATGATTAAATTTCGTCATAACTGCTTCTAATCTTTAAAAGTTTAATTGGATAAGTAGACAAAGTCGAATAAATCGACTTTGTCTATGGTGTTCCTTGCGGTCTATATTTCTATTTCAACGTAGACTCTAGTCGCTCTTCTGTTCGTGGATGTTCATCGAGATAAGGTGATAAATAGGCTTCTCTCAATTCATGACGCATCCAGCCCATTATACCAATAACAAACATGAAGACTAAAATAGAGGCTAGAAAAGAATTAGCAGAATCCTTATAGCCTGCTGCATAGAGTAGCATACAAAGGATGACTGTTAAGACAATAGAAATAATAAGTAAAGAAGTTAACAATAAATCTTCTCCTAAATAAAGCATACGAATATTCGTATTAAAAGAAAATAATAATAAAAAACCAGTTACTAACTGTGTAATTGTAATCCAAAAGCCTACTTTGGCACCAAAAAGTTTTAATGCTTGTTCATGTTGCTCTAATTTCTTCTGCTTTCGTTTCAAATAAGCAAAATAGACAAACATATAAAATCCACCTGTTGCTAAACTCGCTAACATAAAATGGAGGTAACGTTGCCAAATTTGAGGGTAGTAAAATAAGCTTTCAAAAAAACCATTTGCTTCTCCCCAACGATCGGGATATAGCATGGAAGTGACATTGACAATAAAAATAAGAGGGACAAAAAACAAAATTAACATGGCTAATAAGCCAATACTTAAATGCAATAATTTTTTTGTTTGGAATTTAATCCAAGTGAACTTATAAATGTATAACAAAAGGAATGCAGCAATGAGTAAAATTAATAAACTCATCCAAGCCTTCCCTATTAAGATTGTGGAAGAATAAAAATATTGTGTATATAAGACACTTACAATTAATAAAGGACCAACACCTAACACAACTGCAATACTCTTATGTATTGAAGCATGAAAAGAACAAATTTGTGCCATTTTATCAAATAAACTATTTTTTTTCATTATCCCCGTAATTTCTAGTCCAACAGCACCTGCAGTCAATGAAATAGTAAAATTCACAAAAATAATATGAAGAATAAATGTTAAGACAATCAAAATTTCTAGTAAACTAATGGGTGCTGGAATCGGTAAAGGGTTATCAGAAGAAATTAATGCAAAAACTAGATGGTTCATTTTGGGGTCACCTCTTTATCATTTTCCAATTCTGTTACAATATAAGTAGCTAATGCTTCAATTTCTTCTTCTGTCCCCATAAATGGTGGCATTGCTACTTGTGCATAATGCATATTAGGAATAAAGGACATAATGGCTTGCTTATCCCAACCTTTCATTCTAGTAACTAATGCTCGTGTATCTCGCCATCCATCAATCGTATGACAAGTAATACATTGACCAACGAAAACGTCTCGGCCAGCTTCAACCATATTGTTGTTAGTTACTTCTTTTTCTTTTGCCCATGTTGCATTTGCTAGATAACCTTCTTTTTTCAGTGTTTCTTCATCTTTTGCTAACATTCCGTTTGCGTACATATAATTATAAATAATGTATGGCTTTCTAACGCTCTCTCTTACAACTTCAAATTCCCCAATAAATCCGATTGAAGAAAACATGACTGCAATTGATAGCATCCACGGAACGTTTTTTGGACTTTTAACGAGCCATACTAAGAAAATAAGAAGGATACTAAAACCTAAAATATTGAGACTTTTGAAAATGACCTCAGACATGCCTGTCGACCAAACAATCATGTTATAGGCTTCAGTTGGGATGGCCCATAAATACCATAATCCCGTTATAAAAGTTAGTGGTAAGGCGATAGCACCCCAAAATGCAAACACTCGAAAGACTTCTGTTCTTAACGCTTTATCTTTAATGCGCCAACGAATGAAAAATGATACTAATGAGATAGCTAGCATAATTGCTAAAAACATCCGGAATCCGAGTGAAGGGAAGTAAGTTGGGTTGAGAAAGGCATTCCAAAATGAAAATGTGTCAATCCAACGTCCTGGCGTTAATTTTGCGGCTAAAACACCTGTAATGATTACCATTGTTACCCATGAAGCAATACTAAGTGCGACCCCCAACATAATATGCTTTCGCTTACGTTCTCCCTCTTTCCATTTATCCCAAGTATAGTAATAGATGATAAGAATAATCACTTCCGAGATAAATGCGCCCCATTCCACAACCCATGCCCAAAAGAAAATGCGTAGTAAAGAAGAAATGGAGTCCGGTTGTATGACGGTTGTTGAGAACCAAATCCCTACTCCAGTCATTGCTCCCATAGTTGTAGTAATGATTAATACCCATTTCAACATTGTTTTTGCTACTTGATCTAATGCTTCGTTCTTTCTTTTCATGGCTCTATACTCAGTAGATACAACTAAAACAGAGGTTCCAATTGCCACGCCATGGCTAATAATTACATGAATAATGGCAATAAGAGCAATGACAGTGCCGTTCCCAAACCAAGTATAATCGACCGATGGAAAATTCATAGTTACGCTTCCTTTCTGTTTTTAATGACATTCAACGGATATCATACTAAATAGATTTGAAACGCAGATGAGTAATATGTGAAATCCAAAGCAACTAAACTTCATTAGTTTGTCAAAATAGTATGTATAACGTAGAAAAGGTTTGTCCGATTTCTCTTGATTTCACGCAATAGATGCTATTTTTTGAGAGCAAATATCGACTTTAAATGAAATTTACTTTTTTGTTACTAAAATTCATTAGAATTTCTCAATTGTTTTTTATAATGATGGTAATCAAAGCATCAGTTTAAAATACTGGAATCGTTTTACGTATAAATGGGGGGGAAGGGTATGAGCATGGGGCGTGAACAAGAGAGTCCGCCACTATATGTGTATGGAACGGAAGCGAATCGATTTATTAAGTCTTCTGTACATTATTTCCCTAAGCATGCCAAAATTGCTGCGTATGAAGAAAATGAGGGAGCGAATGCAGTATTTTTAGCAAAACTAGGATATAAGGTAACGGTTTATAATTCTACTTCGCAAGGACTAGCTAAAGTTCAATTACTGGCAAATATGAATGGCGTAACGATCGACACAAAAAGGGTAGAATTAATAGAATACAAACTACCTAAAGAAAACTATGATGGAGCAATAATGGTTTTTGGGCATTTTCCTCATAGCTTACAATTAGTAGTGCTTGATAAAATTATGAACTCTTTAAAACTAAACGGTGTATTTATGTTTGAGGTATATGAATACGCACAGCTTTTATACAATACGGGTGGACCAAAAGATATGTCTCATTTATATAATGCGGAGAATATTTTAAGATGGGCTCGTCGTTATAAATTAAAACATTACTTTACGGGGGAAGTAGAACAATATGATACGTCGATTCAAACAAGTACGCGCCGTGTCATACAAGTAATAGTAGAAAAATAATCAATAATCTGTATGGTATATGAGAAGAAAAAGACAAATGACATACGAGAAATAACTTGTACTTTCTTTTTCTAAAGATCGAGGCTGGGACAAAATGAATAAGTTTGAAGAAACAGAGAAATAGTGTTCGTAAATTTTGCTTTTGCAAAAAATCTAATGAAAAACTAGTTGTCGGTAACGGAGCCTTTGGCGAACATCAACGACATAGCAAAAAAGTATGAGATTGATTGCGGTCAATCTCACACTTTTTCTCTGTTGTTGTATGACAGCTCACTTAGCAAGTGATTGTGCCACTGCTACAAACCTTTTTAGCCCTTCTTTTAATTGTTTTTCATTTGCGTAAGAATAGCTTAAACGAATCCAAGATGATAATTGTTTTAATGGATCACAAACTTGTCCTGGCACAAAGGAAATATTTTGTTCGAAACTTTTGCTTAATAATAGTTCAGTTGGAAAATTATTTGGGAGCTGTACCCATAAATTCAAACCGCCTTTTGGACTAGTCCATTGCCAACCTGTTATGGCTAGCTCTTCCTCCATGATTTCCTTTCGAATTTGAAGTGCAATTCGAATTTTCTCCAAGTGTTGCTGCAATCTTAGTGATGAAAAGTAATGGAGAAAAATTTTTTGATTGAGCAGTGGTGAGCCATTATCCGCTAATGATTTGGCTGTTAGCAGTGCGTTCATTAATGATGATTGACAAATAACAGTCGCAATTCTTAAACCAGGTGAAATATATTTGCAAAAGCTGCGGATATAAATGACTATCCCAGCACTATCATAGGTGTAAATTGGTGGTGGAGGGGGTTCATCAAAATATATGTCATGATAAGCATCGTCTTCGATTAATAACAGTCGATATTGTTCAGCTAATTCTACTAATTTTTTTCGTTGCTCAACAGGAACAGTATAACCAGTCGGATTATGAAATGTCGGATTCAGATAAAATAGTCGTGGTTTGTATTGTTGAATATATAATTCAAGTTGTTGTAAATCATACCCTTCTGGCTGAATATCAACCGTAACAATCTGGGCTCCCTGTGCTTTAAAAATATCAATCGCAGCACTATAGCTTGGACGTTCAAATAAAACGACGTCTCGAGGCTTAATAAAAGTTTGGGCTAAAAGGTGAATCGCTTGCTGTGAGCCAGAAGTAATGAGTAACTCATCTGCACTAATATGTGTTTTATATTGGTTGATAAAATACTGTGTGAGTGTTTCACGTAGTTCTAAATCACCTTGCACAGTTGAGTAAGTTGCAAGTACTTTTGGATAAAGATCAAACACTTTCTTCACGTAATCTGAAAAATAATGATTAGGTAAAAGATTGGGATCAATTAACGCCTGCGAGAATTGGTAGGAAACAGCTGACTGATGAATTTCAGATAAATGATTTTTTTGTAAGTATGCAGAAACAATTGGATTGTTCTGATTTAGATTTTCAAGATGTTTTGTTTCGATTGATTGGACAAAATAGCCTGCTTTATCTTTTACATAAACTTTGTCATGCTTTTTTAATAATTGATAGGCTTTTAATACCGTTAATCGATGAACATTCATTTCAGAAGCTAATTGGCGGACGGAGGGAATCTTTTCATGTTCTTTCCATTCGTTGCGTTCTATACGGTGTAGTACATAATCATATACTTTCTTAAAAAGATAATCTTTATGTTCAATCGTTTTGTCCACGTCGATTCCTCCTATTCAAAAAGATTGTACCACGAACGATGTTAATCTGTTCTATCTTTCTCAATCTGTTCTACGCTCCTTCTTTTATGATAGAAAAAAGGAGGAGATATATATGGTGATGATTAATTATATTTTTATGTGTTTGATTTTTGGTACGACTTTTTTAGCAATTAAAATGGGTGTTGATGCAGGGGTACCTCCATTTTTATCAGCTGGGCTTCGTTTTTTCATTGCTGGGTTGCTGCTATTTAGTTTTATGGTTTGGAGAGAAAAAACGACAATACGGTTATTGTGGCGGAAAGAGATGTTTTTTACAGGGGTATGTTTAACTTTTGGAACGTTTGCCGCATTATACTGGGCAGAACAGTATGTGACATCAGGAATTGCCGCTGTTTTATCTGCAACGGGCCCGATGATAATTATAATTATTCAAACATTAGTATTGAAACAACAAGGAACTCGACAAGCATTGATAGGTTGTGCTGTCGGGGTTATTGGTGTCACACTGTTGATTATACCTAGTTTTTCAATTGAAATAAGTACCTTCTGGATGGTTGGTTGTTTCGCCATCATAGTAGGTGAGCTATTTTATGCAATAGGAACAATTTATACGAAACATGTTATCCAAAAATTTGAAACGACATCACCAATTGCCTTAAATGCAGTGCAAATGATGTACGGCGGGATGCTATTAATTATTTTATCGTTTTTTACCGAGAACATTCAGTTTAACAATCTGTTAAATCTCGCTTCAATGGGCTCCCTTCTTTATTTAATTATTGTAGGCTCAATGATTGGGCATAGCATTTATTATTGGCTTGTTTCACGGACAAATCCAATTTTTCCTTCTACATGGCTGTATATTTCTCCCTTAATCGCTGTAGTATTAGGTGTTATTTTTTATCAAGAATATCTATCTTGGTTAACTGGCATAGGTACTTTGACGATTATTGTTGGAACGGTTCTAGTCAATTACGAAACATTGAAGAAGTTACTCTGGCAGAAAGGGACTTTGCAGCATGTTAAAAATTAAGCAAAAGGATTTTCTTATGTAAGAAAGTCTAATTTAAAAGGAGGTAAAGTTATGCAAGTTTCTAAAGGAGTAGAGGTTTTGGAGCTTGAATTTAATGGGAACATGATATATCCCACTCTTTTATGGGATCAGGACATGGCTGTTTTAATAGATACGGGATTTCCTGGACAAATGGAAGATTTGCTTGTAGCAATAGATAAGATAGGCGTGGCGCTTGACAACCTACAAGTTGTGATTTTGACACATCAGGATATAGATCATATAGGGAACCTACCTGACATATTACAAATCAATGGAAGTAATATGAAAGTTTATGCTCATAAGTTAGATAAACCTTATATTCAAGGGGATTTACCACTTCTGAAAGATGGGCATATTGCGAATCCACCGAAGGGAAGAGTAGATGAGACGTTACATGACGGTCAAGAGCTGCCGTATTGTGGGGGAATTCGCGTAATCCATACGCCAGGGCATACCTCAGGTCATATTAGTTTATATTTGAGAAAAAGTAAAACACTTGTTGCAGGGGATTCGATGTACAGTGTCAACGGTGTACTGCAGGGAGTTCATCTTCCAACTACTTTAAATGTAGAGGTTGCTCGCCAATCATTAAAGAAATATATAGACCTAGATATAGAATCCGTAGTTTGTTACCACGGGGGATTAAGTGTGGCAAATATTAATGAGCAGATATTAAAATTTCAATAATAAAAAGAAGATGTTGAGCCATCCAAAAGACAACCTCGTAAAAGATAGATTTCATGTCTAATTTTTACGGGGTGATTTGTTATACTTTTGCAAATAGTGTGTCACACTGTTGATGTGCGATAAAGGAGCGTAAAATAAAGTAATTGAATGAATGAAAAAGTATTTGCCTAAGTGGTCACTTTCATGTATATTATCAGTAAATTTTGGATTGTTCGTTTAGAAATTGTAACTACTTATACATTATAATGAAATGTATATGTGGGACTAGTAGTAATTTTTATGTAGGAGTGTTTTGAATGGGAGAAAGAGGAAGACCTAAAGGCGCTAGTGGTGAAGAAAGTCGGGCACTACTTCTTGAAATCGCAGCAAATGAATTTGCACAACATGGATATCATGATACAAAAGTGAGTTCAATTGTTAAAGCTGCTTCATTAAGTCAACCCACTTTTTATTTGTATTTTAAAAATAAGGATGCTATTTTCGAAGAATTAGAAAATTTATTTCGCTTACGCATGATTGATTTTGCCAAAAAAAGCCGCCTACAGCCTGCATTGGAGCAAGCAACAGTAAAAGAGCGTATTATATATAACGTCAAAGAATTATTGGTGTTTTTTTCTAAAAACCCTAATTTAACACGTATTGGGTTTTATTTATCAACAAAGGCTGATGAAATAAAAGCGCAAATGGTCAAGCAAATAAAAGACAATCTGGATTTTGAAGTAGATGCAGGTTACTTTCGGAAAGATCTAGATACGCAAACAGTGGCAGAGTGCTTAATAGGTATAATTGAACGATTAACATTCATTCAATTACTGCCTCAAAAAAAACAACCACAAGAAATAGCGACGGATATTGTCGATTTACTTATAGAGGGAATGCTGAATAGAGAAAAATAGTGTTCTTAAATTGAGTTAAAAAGGAAAATTTAACTTTTTCTTTTTTATAGTTGAATATTACTTTTAAGTAATATATTATGAAGGTGGAAATAAAGATTGGCGATAGCTATAGGGTTGCGGAATGTATACGTTATACTTACTCCTTTATATGTTCCAACGGAGGGTAAGTAATAAAAAGTAACTTCAATATGTTAGAAATGAGCTGTTGTTATACTAAAATTATCATAGTATACCCTTATATTACTTTCGAGTAATATAAGAAGAATTTAGTGTTTATTTCTACTATATACTAAACGAAAAGAGGGATGGTATGAGAAAGATATGGCGACAAGTTATATCTATTTTTTCTTTATTTTTATTAAGCGCATATTCCTTAATGGGCGGTATATCTGTACAAGCAGAGATGAATGAGTCACTTCAACTTACTTTAACAACAGGAGGAGAGCCATACATAGCTGGGAATATTACTTCAGCTCCTGTCACAATTCAAGTAACAGTAATTACTGCCGATCGTGCAAATCTTCAAGTAGAGTTATCAAGAGATGCGGGAGATTCATGGACAATATTTGATACGACCTCACCACTTATAGTAACAGAGGCAGGTGACCATTCCATTTGGTTTAGAGTAGCAGGACAATCAGATATTTATAAGCAGACGATTCGTATTGCAGTGCCTCAAACCACACAAATAGCAGCAAGTAAGATTATTTATGTCAAGGCAAATGTTGCTGGTGGGACAGGTGATGGTACAAGTTGGAAGAACGCTTTTATAGATTTACAGTCGGCTTTAGAACGGGCAAATCCTGGCGATCAAATTTGGCTAGCGCAAGGCATATATACACCGACAAGATTAGATGATGTGAGGGATGCTCGTACTGCACACTTTAGAATGAAAAATGGTGTAGCCATTTATGGTGGGTTTAAAGGTGAACAAGATGAAGAAACCGTAGATAATCGAGATTTAACGCAAAATAAAACGATATTAAGTGGTGAACTTCCGAGCGGAGAAGTGGCCTATCATGTGTTTTATCATCCCAATAACTATGACGTAAAATTGAACGCCACGGCTATACTTGATGGAGTCACGATTACAAAAGGACAAGCTGATGGTTATTCCATTTTTCATCAACATGGGGGAGGTATGTTTAATTCTGGAAATCATCCAACTTTGAGGAATGTTATTTTTAGTGGAAATAATGCCAATCAATACGGAGGGGGAATGTATAATTTAGGCAGCTCTCCAACCTTAATGAATGTTGAATTTCATGACAATAAAGCGGTTTTAGGAGGCGGCATTTATAATGGAAATATGAGCACTCCGACTATAACAAATGGAATCTTCAGTCAAAATAAAGTAACAGAGAGTGGTGGTGGTATTTATAATGGTGCAAGTCACACTACTATAGAATCTGCAACATTTATAGACAATGAAGCAGGCTATTATGGAGGTGGAATGGCAAATTTCAGTGGGAGTGACACAATATTAACAAATGTGACATTTAGCGGGAATATAGCACTGCAACAAGGAGGAGGTATGTATAATCGAAAAAGTTTGCCTTCCTTAACAAGTGTAAAATTTGTGCAAAATAAAGCTGAATGGTTTGGAGGGGGCATGCGCAATGAGATGAGCAGTCACGCTATTTTACAAAATGTTCTATTTATTGAAAATGAAGCGAATGCTGGGGGCGGTATGGCTAATACAGAAAGTGCACCCCAATTAAATAAAGTTGAATTTTATAGAAATAATGCGAAAATACGCTATGGAGTAGGGGGCAATGGAGCTGGTATACAAAATAATCGGAGTAATCCGATATTGAAGGATGTAATATTTTATGGAAATATAGCGGATGCATGGGGTGGTGGAATATACAATCAGTTTGATAGTCATCCAACTATAATAGATGTAGGATTTCATTCAAATACAGCAATGCAGGGAGGCGCATTATTTAATGAGGCAAGTCATCCAACATTAATGAATGCACTTTTTGCTTCTAATAATGCAACAAATCGCATAGGGAGTGCCATCTACAATTATATCAATGGAGATGTTAGTATAATCAATGCGACGATATCTGATAATGGTCCAATAGCTATAGTCGGCGGTTCAGAAAAAAGTAAAATTATCAATAGTATAATTATTGGAAATGGCAATTCAGTACCATTGAGTAATTTTTTAGGTAAGGTAACAAATAGTTTGCTAGATGTATTCGCGAATGGGCTAGGCTACAAAGGTCAGTTATACGATGCTAATGAAAAACCTATTAGTCAAGCTATTTATACGCTTGAAGATGTATTTCTTAACCCAATTAGCGGATATTATCATTTAAAGCTTGGAGGACCTGCGATTGATGTAGGAGATTCAACTGCAAATAGTTTACCGCATGATTTAATAGGAAAAAAACGCATTCAAGGAGCCGCCATTGATTTAGGTGTATATGAAGCAACACCATACTATAAAGTTACCTATGACCCCAATAATGCAGTCGGAGGTCAAGTACCACAGGACAATACTCAATATCAAGAAAACAAAACAGTAACAGTTCAAGGAAATAGCGGCAATCTAGTAAGAGATGGCTATATATTTGCAGGCTGGAATACACAAGCAGATGGACAAGGCACGACGTATCGGGCAAATGATATTTTCCTAATCGGTACAGCAGATGTAATTCTATATGCACAGTGGACGAAAACTAATACACCAGCGTATACCGTAATCTATCATGCAAATGGCGCAACAAGTGGCATTGTACCACAGGACAGTACCCAGTATGAAGAAAACAAAACGGTAACAGTTCAAGGAAATAGTGGCAATCTAGTAAGAGATGGCTATATATTTGCAGGCTGGAATACGCAAGTAGATGGACAAGGCACGACGTATCGGGCAAATGATATTTTCCTAATCGGTACAGCAGATGTAATTCTATATGCACAGTGGACGAAAACTAATACGCCAGCGTATACCGTTACCTATCATGCAAATGGCGCAACTAGTGGAACTGTTCCACAGGATAGCATACAGTATGAAGAAAATAAAACAGTAACAGTTCAAGGAAATAGCGGACAATTAGTAAGAACAGGCTATACATTTGCAGGCTGGAATACACAAGCAGATGGACAAGGCACGACGTATCGGGCAAATGATATTTTCCTAATCGGTACAGCAGATGTAATTCTATATGCACAGTGGACGAAAACTAATACGCCTGCGTATACCGTAATCTATCATGCAAATGGCGCAACTAGTGGAACTGTTCCACAGGATAGCATACAGTATGAAGAAAATAAAACAGTAACAGTTCAAGGAAATAGCGGACAATTAGTAAGAACAGGCTATACATTTGCAGGCTGGAATACACAAGCGGATGGAAAAGGAATTTCCTATACTGAAAATGCAATCTTCCAAATGGGGAAAGCTGATGTCATATTGTATGCTCAGTGGGCATTGAATCCTTCTACACCAAGTGAAGGTAATGTCACGGGTCCATCCGCATCGGAAGGCACAATTCACGCTAATCCATCAAGGTTCATTCAAATATCCCTCGAGACAAATGGAGGGTTATCTTTAAAGGACATAGAGATTGCCTATAATACAACAGTCAGCGACTTACCTATACCGACAAGAGAAGGTTACCGTTTTGCTGGTTGGTATCAAGACAAGGAATTAACGAAACCGTGGGATAAAGGGATGCTGGTGAAAGAAAGTTTAACGCTCTATGCAAAATGGACAGCCTTACCAGTGGAAGAAGCGATAGATTCAAAGCCACCCAAAACACCACAGCCATTGCCGCCAATCGTGACTTTCCAAGATATTGAAAACCATTGGGCACAGGAAATAATTGAGGCATTGGCAACGCAAGGGATAATTACAGGCTATAAGGATGGTACTTTCCGTCCAAATGAGACGATAAGCCGCCAGCACGTAGCTGTTCTCTTAACACGTGCATATACATTTGAGGCGAGTCGTCCAACAATAGCTTTCTCAGATATAGCACCGCATCATCCGTATTATCATGAGATTACGATCTTACAGCAGGCGGGTATTATAGACGGGGTAGACGGGGCCTTTCATCCAACTGACAATCTTACACGTGCCCAATTGGCGAAAATATTAGCGAATACATTACAGCTCCAACCACAAACTACAAGTTCATTTACGGATGTAGATAGCAGTCATTGGAGTGCGGGGTATATTGGGGCACTAGAACGGGCAGGGATAGCATTGGGTGATAATGGTAAGTTCCGACCTGAAGCTTCTGTGACCAGAGCACAATTAGCAGCATTTTTATACCGAGCGATGCAGCAATAAATCTTTTAAGGGCGTGAAGCATTTCCAGTGCTTTACGCCCTTTGAGTATTTCTGTTTGTGGGAGACGCTAAATTTAGCGTTTTAAAGTATGGAAAGAAGCAATATGTTGTTACTTTATATGACGTGCATGACGAAATTTGTGATGTTGCTTTTGTGAAGCAAAATCGAAAGTTTTTCTAATGCTTCTTTAATTTGGTAAATTTTTAGTTGACTATATACCCCTATGGGTATATAGTGTATTGTGAAAGTGCTAATCAATTACATGTATTGTATTCTACATATTTTTTGGAGGGGATTTTGATGAAGAAGATTATTATTATTGGTGGAGTTGCTGGAGGCGCTTCTGCTGCGGCGAGAATTAGACGGTTAGACGAGCAAGCTGAAATTATCATGTTTGAAAAAGGGCCTCATGTATCGTTTTCAAATTGTTCTTTACCATTTTATTTAAGCGGTGTTGTGGAAGATAGTAAGCGTTTATTAATGATGACACCAGAGTCCTTTGAATCAAAATATAAAATTGATGCACGTGTAAATAGTGAAGTGATTGCGATTAATCGTCATGAAAAGTCAGTAACGATTAGAAGTACACAAACAGGAGAGCTATCAACAGAAGTATATGATGAATTAATTTTATCTCCAGGAGCTAGCCCGATTGTTCCAAATCTTCAAGGTACGGATTTACCACATGTGTTCACTGTGCGAAATGTAGTAGATATTGAACAATTACAACAAGCAATTGTTAAAAAAGATGCTCAAAATATCGCAGTTATTGGTGGCGGATTTATTGGTGTAGAGGTAGCTGAAAACCTCCGCTTAGCTGGACGCGGTGTTACTTTAGTGGAATTTGCCCCACAAATTTTAACACCATTTGATGAAGATATGGTTCAAATTTTACACAAAGAGTTATTAGATCATGGTGTGAACTTAATTGTAGGGGATGGCTTAGCAGAAATTACGACAGATTCTATTACATTAAATTCAGGAAAAACAATGGATGCTGACATTGTTGTTTTAGCGATTGGCGTTCGTCCAGAAACAACATTAGCAGTAGAGGCAGGACTAGAGATTGGTGCAACTGGTGCCATTAAAGTAAATCAAAATTATCAAACGAATGACCCGAGCATTTATGCTATTGGAGATGCCATTGAAGTGTACCATCGCTTGATGAATAAACAGACTCGTTTAGCATTAGCTGGTCCTGCACAAAAGCAAGCTCGTGCAGTTGCGGATCATATATATGGAATTACTTCGGCTAATAAAGGTGTTATAGGCTCATCGAGTATTCAAGTTTTTGATTATGCGGCAGCAGCAACAGGATTAAACGAGCGTACAGCAAAGCAAATAGGGTTACCGGTTGATGCCGTGTATATCATTGCGCCAGATAAAGTTGGGCTGATGCCTACAAGTAATCCACTTCATTTTAAATTAATTTATGAAGTACCAACCGGACGAATTGTTGGTGCACAGGCGATTGGGAAGGGGAATGCAGATAAACGAATCGATGTCATTGCGACGTTAATGACAATGAATGGAACAATTGAGGATTTAAAAGAGCTAGAGCTTTCATATTCACCAATGTTTTCAACTGCAAAAGATGTTGTTAATTTAGCGGCTCTTGTCGCAACAAATATTATGGCAGGCCGTTTCAAGCAAGTGCGTGTCAGTGAAGTACGCCAATTAGTTGAGTCGGATGCTGTCATCATTGATGTACGTGAACCTAATGAATTTGCAGATGGCGCAATCAAGGGTGCAAAAAACATTCCTTTAAGTCAATTACGTGAGCGTATGCATGAAATTCCAAAGGACGTACCTGTCTATGTCCATTGTCGTTCTGCACAACGTAGTTACAATGCGGTAATGGTGCTAGAGCATAATGATTATGATCAAGTTTACAATATCTCGGGCTCATTTTTAGGAATTAGCTTGTATGAGTATTTTAAAGATCAACAACTAAACCGTGAGCCAATTGTTACACAATATAATTTTAAATAATAGTTGTAGAAGTAAGGCAAAGAGCTTTTTGTGGATAATACTTTTTTTGAGATATGCATTGGATAGCGTTTAATGCCCTAAGTTTACATGGAGCCCTTCTGTATCATACAGAAGGGCTTTTCTTTTTAAAGCCATGTATTACCGATATTACAGCGACAATTATTATAATTATTTGCTGAATAAATATTTATGTTAAAGAATTAAATAGTGTTGAGGGTGTTGACTCTTACGACTAGTGTGGTAGAGTATTAAATGATAGTGATAATCATTATCATTTAAGTCGAAACTAACATTGTTTTAGGAGTGTAAACACATGAATTGGAAATACCCATTATCAGCATTAGCGATTTCGGCGTTATTAGTCGGCTGTAATCAGTCGGATAACGCAAATAAATCGGCATCTAATGACATTGTAGAAACAAAAGAAGAAGCGATTATAAAGGACGAGCTCAATCGTCAAATAACAGTACCAATGAACCCTGCGCGTGTTGTAGTAGGAGGCATTTTACCCTATTTCTCAACTTGGTATATTGCCACGAATTCGACACAAGAAATTGTTGGTATGCATCCAAATTCATATAATGCAGCATCGCATTCCATCTTAAAAGACATTTCACCGCATGTATTAAAAGCTGATACTTCCTTTATTCAAAATGGCGATGTGAATATTGAAGAATTGATGAAGATAAATCCAGAAGTCTATTTTGAAATTGCATCGGATGAGAAATCCATTCATAAATTAGAAGAAGCAGGGATTCCGACAGTTGCGTTACAAGCTACTGCACAATCGGATGATCCATTAGAAATTTTAAATCGCTGGTTAACATTAACGGGCGATATCACAGGGACGACAGATCGACCCGACCAAATTATTCAAGAAGGTAAAAATAATCAACAAGAAATTAACGAGAAGTTAGCGAATGTGAAAGAAGAAGATAAGCCTACAGTAATGATTCTTCAATACCATAATGATAAAGAAATATCAGTTGCTGGCTCGAATATGCACGGCAATCGATGGATTAAAGCGACAGGTGGAATAGATGTGGCAGAAGCAGATGTTCAAGGCATTAAAGCCGTTAATATGGAACAAATATATACGTGGAATCCGGATATTATTTACATTACTAATTTTACTGAAACACAGCCAAAAGACTTGTTCAATAATTCAATTCAAGGCCAAGATTGGAGTCAGTTAAAAGCAGTACAAAACAAACAAGTGTACAAAGTGCCACTAGGTATTTATCGCTGGTATCCACCAAATGGAGATGCACCTCTTATGTTAAAATGGATGGCACAGCACAATCATCCAGAAATTTTCAATTATAATATGACTGAAGAAATTCAACATTACTACACTAAATTCTACAATTATGATGTAACTGAAGAACAAGTACACGATATTTTAAATCCTTCTTCTGAAGCTGCAAGATATTAATAGATACTGAATATAAAAAAACGGTTGCCAGTGGAAAAATCCGTGGCTACCGATTTTTTTGCGTTTCTTTTAGTGTTAAATTGAGCCTTATGATGATGCATTAGGAGGCGTCTCACCATCGTTCATAGCTGGGTCGATTTTTTTCTTATTTTTTGATCTTTTGAACATCGCTATCAATAGCAAGATAATGGGTAGAAAAATAGAAAAAACAGCGATAGCAAGTGGCCATGTTTGTTGGTTGTATTTATCGGAATGAATAATATTTGCATGAACAATTTGAGAGAGTGCTATTGAGATCATGCCAAGTGGCAAAATTAATGGTCGATGATCCTTTAGTTTCAGTATTTGGCTAATCCCAATTAAAGAAGCATAATAATACATAAACGCTCGTACAAATATTGTGACCATCCACATAAAAGCCATAATAATTTCAATACGTTGCAAAAATTTTCCTACAGAAATTTTTTGTGCCAATGTATAACTAGGGAATGTTCGGATAGTGGTATTGGTAACGCCTAATACAAGTATTGATAAAGCTATAAAGATAGTAATAATAAATCCTCCAACTAATGTGCCTATATAAAATCCTTTTTTACCTGATTGTAGGTTATTGATAACCGAAGGAAAAATCATTAATAGCACGATTAATGGAAAAGAAAATAGCCCCATGAAATGTATAATGCTATAGATAAATGGTTGAATGGAAACTTCAAAAACTGGTTGCACATGTTTTATTTCTATTTGGGGTGAAACAAAGAACAAAAAAATAATAAATATCAATAAAAAGGCAGGAAATAGAATTTCTAAAGTACGAGCAAATACTTCAATCCCTTGATATGCTGCAAATAAAATTATACAGCAAAAAAGTATGGAAAAAACGACTGGAGGTGTTTCAGGCATCACCTCTGTTTGTAGGAAATTACCAATGAAATATAGTAACTCACCGGATGACAAAAGTGTTAACAGTACAAATCCGATAGAAACTACTTTGCCGATAAATTTTCCTAGAAATTTTTCAGTTACTTCTACAAGAGAAAGTTTCGCCATTTTATGTGATAACATAATAAATAGCTTTATTAATAGTAAACTTAATAGAGTACCGATTATTGCTACAATCCAAGCATCTTGCTGTACTTCTAAGGCAATACTTGCTGGTATTATTAGTACTCCTGTTCCAACTGTATAAAGGATAACAATGATTGTGAATTGACGGGAGCTTATCAATTGTTTTTTCATAATAATGCCTCTTATTTGTTATTTTTTATTTAGTAATGCTTCTTTTAGGAAGTCACTAATTGGATGAAAAATATACATAATTGGGTCCAGTGGGCTAGACTTTATAGCATTATAACTTATAGCAATATTTAAGGATGTCCCTATGACTAAAAGAATGGAGAACGTCCAAACTAGTTTTTTTCCTTCCTTTTTTAATTTAGGACGTTCGATTAAAACAATTACAAGTGTAATCACTAATATGCCTAAGGCAATGAACATAGTGTTTTTTACTCCTTTAATTTTGAATTTTGCATCGTTCCTGAACCGTGTGTATTGACGTTTACCTTGACATTTACTTCAACATTTGGATAAATGGTATGCCAATCTTCTTTTATCTTTTTCCATTTTTTTGGGTCTGCGCGATGAATCGCTTCACCAAAACCGAGAACATCTGCGTTATATTTTTCTTGGAGAACATGCAGCGCTTCATCAATATTCTTTTTGATAGATAACTCGGTTTGACGATTAATCCAATCAATCGTGGTCAAATCTGTTAAATTAATGTCACATTTCACTTCTGCAACATTTTGGACAATGTCGATGTTAACGTTGATGGTAGGTGAACCGTTCTTTATTAATCCCTTTGTTGTTGTTTTGGATTGCGTAATTTCAGTTGTTAACACACCTTCAGAAGGGCATGCAATAATTTCAATAGTTGATTTTATATTATCGTTTAAGTAATTAAAACTTTTACTGTCGTATTCATCCATATAACCGATTAATTTATCTTCTTTAAATATGGCAAGGCCAGTAAACTTAAGTTTTACAGGTGTTTCAATTCTTTCTACGTTTGTTTGGTCAATGCCTAAACTTTTATCCCCTTGAATTTCAATAGCTGATAGAACAAAATATTGATTTCCTACTCCTAATTTTGTTACTAAGTCTTCAACATCGACTTCTGAAGTAGAGCCCCATGCATCTTGCGTAATTGTAAGCGAATTTAACATCTTTTTTGCTGGTATTTTTTCTATTGGGGTTAAGACATTTAAAATATTTTTAGCCGTTGTTTGCTGTGAAACGATAATCGTAAAATCGTTTCTTATCTCCTGATCTCTTGCTAGAAAATCAATAGAATCTCGTATACCGTCTACAGCTAAATCCTCTCCAAGTACAACTAATTGTACATGTGCAAAATATAATTTTCTTGGAGACAAGGCTAATATTTTTCGAATGGCTTCAAAGACAGTTTTTCCTTTTGCATGATAAGTAACTACGGGTGCTTGTCTAGATGACGACTGTTTTGAAGAGATTTGACTAGGATCTATTACTTGTACAGAAATGGCATATTCATCATCAATAAAGTCTATACCTAGAGCAGCCACAAGTGCCAAGTCATTTAATTCACGTTTACTCCAACAACCACTAAGAATTGAAATTAGAAAGATTAATGAAATCATTAGTATAGTCTTCTTCATTAGGTACCCTCATTTAACCAAATAGTGATTAGCGATTTTTGCGTCCTCTTACATTATTCATTTGACTAATTAGTCGCGGACGTGTTAGTAAAGAACCACGCGGTAAAACAATTAAAGCATCTTTTTGATCCTTCGGTATTAAAGGGGCATATGGGCTCATATATGGAACGCCAAAAGAACGTAAGCTACATAAATGAATGATTAATAGCATAATTCCAACAAATAAGCCAAACAGTCCGAACATCGCTGCCAAGCCCATTAATGGGAAGCGTAAAATACGAATTGAATTGGAAAGGCCATATGCTGGGAACAGAAAACTACAAATGGCTGTTAAAGCAACAATAATGACCATTGCTGCGGATACAATGCCTGCCTCAACGGCTGCTTGTCCAATAATAAGTGTGCCAACTATCGAAATGGCTGATCCAATCATTCTCGGCATCCTCAAACCAGCTTCTCTTAAAACTTCAAAGGCGATTTCCATAATTAAAGCTTCAACAAAAGCAGGGAATGGAACGCCTTCTCGCTGCGCATATATACTAATTAGGAGCGATGTTGGCAGCATTTCTTGATGAAAGGTCGTTAAAGAAATATAAAGTGATGGAGCAACCAATGCCAAACTAATACCTAAAAATCGGATAAGACGAATGAATGAACTAACAAATGCGCTCTGATAATAATCTTCTGCTGATTGTAAAAAGGAAGTGAATAGGGCAGGTACAATTAAAACAAAAGGTGTACCATCCACTAGAATAGCAATCTTTCCTTCT
Organism: Lysinibacillus sp. FSL K6-3209; assembly: GCF_037976175.1. Classification (NCBI taxonomy): domain Bacteria; kingdom Bacillati; phylum Bacillota; class Bacilli; order Caryophanales; family Bacillaceae; genus Lysinibacillus; species Lysinibacillus sp. FSL K6-3209. The sequence goes on from NZ_CP150264.1 coordinate 1,506,628, forward strand.
AATAATTCTCCAGCTATAACATCTGGTCTTTCGGAATTGTAGATGGTAGGAAATAAAGTAAACTTTGTATCCTGAATTAATTGTTCAATGTAACCACTCTCTAAAATACCATCAATCGTAATTTGATCTAATCGATGCAGTACTTCATCCACTATTTTTTCATTAGCTATGCCATTTATATACATAACGGCGATTTCGGTTTGTGTAACCTCACCTATCACTCTTGATTTTATCCATAGATTAGGGCTTTTTATTTTTCGTCGAATTAAAGCTGTATTCGTTCGTAAAGTTTCGGTGAATGATTCTCTAGGCCCTCTAATAACTGCTTCTGTAACGGGTTCTGTTATCGCCCTATCTTTGACTCGTTTAGTACTTGTTGAAATACCGATAGCAAGCCCATCTATTAATAAAATAGTTTCGCCACTTAAAATAGCATTTAACAATGATGAAAAGTCCGCAATATCTTTTATACTGCCAACAGTTATGCAATAAGCTTTTAATCGCATCGCAATTTCTTCCAAAGTAGTTTCAGATGTCACTTCAAAATTAGAAATAATAGATTCTAAAACAAAGTCGTTAATCGAAGTATTATCTGCTAGACCATCCGTATACATAATAGCGATTGGTATCTCCAACGGTTTGCCAACCAAAAATTCACGGATAATAATATCATTGCTATTACCTAGTGAGTTTTGAATGGTCTTAATATTTTCTAGGAGAGATGTAGAAAGAGATGTAATCGTTTTATTTTCTAAGAGATTATCATTTTCGGCATTACTCACTACAGTGTCCTCCTTTAGTTTTCTATTTAATAGAATATGCAAATGATAGCGTGTTTATACCAAATAATAGAATTGCTGTTTCATAAATTATCTAAAATAAATGAAATGAATAGAAATAAAAAAACAGACATATGAGGATTGTCTGTTTTGAAATCTATTTTTCGCTTGTCCAAATGCTAGGTTGTTCGAAGGAGACAATATCTACTATATGGTCTAGACAAACAATTTGATAGTGGATTAATTCTTTATAAGAATATATTTCCTGTGCAATCGTTGTTTGACATACAAAATCTAAATAGGCGGATTTTGTAAAGATGCGTATGGTATGTCCTCGAAATTCATCTTCGTTATTGACAAAGTGGAATGACTCATCAAAAACAGTGTACGCTACATACGAATCGAATTCGATATGGATTTGTGGTAATGTCTTATCCATTTCAATGGGATAGGCATCATGTAATTGATATTCATGAATGTTGACATCCTCGCTTTTTGAACTGATGGAAGCTCTATTAATCGAAATCCTTAAAGAGTTTGTTCCAGGCTCTGTTATCTTATCTAAAAATAAATAACCTTCTCGCTGCATTAAATCCTCATAGTTCATAAATACACCCTTCCATATTTATATAAGATTTTTGGTTATTTTATAATATTAAATTTTGAAAGTCAAAAATAAAAGCACATTCTAAAGAATAAAAATTTATCGTTTTACGATAAAAAATAATTGACTTAGGTTAAATAATTCGTTTATGATAGCAACAGGGTAGCAAGAGATTTGGTGGCTAAATTAAAACACTGAATCAAAAATATTTATATGGAGGGACAAAGAAATGAAGAAATATTTGTTAGCTTCAACACCAATTGTTTTAGGAGTCATCAGCTTTTTAATCTTTATGATAAAGGGGAGTAGTGTTGCACCTGATGGTACATTAGAGGAACCGTTCTTTTTAATTCCAATAGGATTTTTGTTGTTATTTATTGGTTGTATTTGTGTAGTAGGGGTAGTATTGTTGTCGTTAATCCAAAAAACAAGACATGTTTGAGTATGAATTCATTAAAAACCCTGTTTTATTTTTTATTAAAAGTCAACTAAATAATAAAAAAACATATGATATTTATGGTTATATAAGATGTTTAACATTTTAATATCTAACCAAAAGGAGTCGACTAATTTTAGTCGACTCCTTTTTAAAATGTAAATAAATCATGGCTAGATAAGAGGGTTTTTACTATAATTCGGCAAATTACATAAAGAGATAGTTTTTTGAACTATTCTTTAAGCTATTAATAACTTTAGTAGAAAAGGAGCTATAAATAATGGATGATAAAGAATTAGAAGTCTTTGACAATATGTTGTTTAGAGGTAATGAAGCAGAATATTTAGAGATTACCGAAATAATTAGTAATTGTATTACGGAAATAAAAAAATCAAATAACATTAGATATATGATTTTAGAGACTTGGCTAGTGATAGATTTCTTTGTTTTGGATGCAATTGGTAAAGCTTTTAATCTAAATAAGTTCAACACTACCGAGTATGACTGTAAGTTAGAAGTCCTACCAAAAAGTTTTTCTGCTAGAGTGTCAATACTTGAAAAGCTGTTAGAAAATCAAAAAGCTCTACCTATTGACCCAAATGAGAATGCAATAAAACTACCAGGTAAATTTTGGAGGTTTATAAAAAAAGAAGATGAGGCTTTATATCGTAAGTTCCTAGAGTTATTGGAGACATATTACCAAAAGCATTACCCAGAAATTAGTAAAAAAGAAAAAGAAAAAGAAATGTGGAAGGGATATATACATAAGTCAGATTTGTTTTCTGAAACGGTAACATATAGGGCTAACGAATTATGGTATGAAACGTATAAAACAATCGATAAAAAATGGTTCGAACGTACTCGAAACATAAATAGAATTAGAAATAAAGCAGCACATTCTTATAACCCTAATGATATTTATGAAGAGTTAAATAAAACCTTAAAGTTTAATGGTAAAAATAATTTCAAAAAAACCAAACGTTATTTACTAGAAACGATAGAAGAATTACTAAAAGTGAAAATAACTTAGAGCATAAGTAAAAAAATCTCTACCAGATTTAAAGTTTGGTAGAGATTCCTTTTATTTAAATTGTTCGAATTGATTACTAACCCAACGTTGTTGATTATCTGCAACATATTGTTCAACTTCAATTAAACGGTTAACCAATTCAGCCTTAGAAAGTTGCATATATTTCTTTCTAGCGTTATTTGAGTCCCGATTAGGGGAAATCCTTCTTAAAGTGGATTCATCAAACGTAGAAGGCTTCTCAGGCTTTTTACGAGTGTTCTTAACTTTATAAGTTCTACTATGCTTTTTGTAATACTCATATAGTTCTTCATTTCGTTTGATAGTATTTATGTGAATACCTTTCTTTTTATCATCAAATGCTTTTGAATGCTCCGAAATATTATGATAGGTTACAGAAATCCCCTGTTTAACAAGAAAATCAATAGTTTGTATGCCAATAGAAACAGAACGTTCCTTACGTTGCTGATGTACTTTATCAAGCCATTGGAATTTATCTGAATGGATTTCTTCTGGTGATTGGTTCAAAGCTACGCTCCTTTCTATACTGCTTAATTAAATCAATTTCTTTTAGTTCAATTTTAGCTTGCTTTGTCATCTCTTTTGCTTTTCGAACTTCGACCTCTAATCCCATTTGTTTAAATCGTTTTTCCATATCTTTTGATAATTGGATAACCTCTAATAATTCATCCTCTTGGTCTGGTTCCGGTATTTTTGCTTTGCAACCTAAACATTGCATTTTGGTAGGGCAAACGTAGTCTGTAACGCACGTACCACCCAATACTTTATTGAATATACCAACTTTTTCAGCATAGGTATCAAATTCTTTTTGTAACTCTTGTGGACTTCTTAAATACACATCATCAACATCTACATAGCTTGAAATAACATCATGTAACTCACTTACGGATTCTGCGATTTGACTAGGTGTAGGAGCTGAATAATACTCTGTTACGTTAAAATCCTTTTGATGCAACATTTTTGCGACGATATCAATCGGTATTTTTTGCCGTTGAACAGCTTCTGTAGCGAATGCATGACGCAATAGGTGTGTTTTTAGAGTTACAGCTTGTCCGTTCTGCATCTCAAACAATAATCCATGAAGTAAAAATCGAATGGAACTGTATAAAGCAAATTTTTTAAATGCTTTGCCTTCGTATTGAAAATAATAAGGCAAAGGTGTGGAGAATAAATGCTTTCTTTCATCTCTGTACAGGACGCTTGGAATTTTGTCACTACCATAATGTACTTTTAACATCCTTGATACCATTTGAATATGTTCCATCGTTTGTTTACTTATATAAAATTCTTCTAATGAATCTCTTCCTTTAGGAATAGCACTATAGGAATAGTGTAGCTTATTATTAATTTTCTTTACCTTAATACATTCTTTTGTATTATTAATTTGAAGTAATTCGTTCTTTCTTGCACCTGTTGTTGTTAAAATATCGATGGCTAATAGACCAAATGTACAAGCTGCATAAAATGGCTCTACATCAATTAGTAAACCTTCTGCTTTATCCTGATGAAGAGTAACGAATGTTGAAGGTGTAATTATACCTTTATGTTGTGAGAAAAACGGAAGAGGTTTTTTCTCATTTTCAGATCCATATCCCCACAAAGACAAAAATTTTAAAATCTCCTCATGTTCTTCAACTGGTCTGTATTGTGACCAATGACCTAAAACATTATGCTCGATTAATTCATTAAACCAAAGACCTTCTGGTTCCGACTCACTCTTTATTGATTCAGCACGAATAAATTCAAGGAAATAAGAATTATTTTCATCAGAATAAGTTGATTTTTTTTGTTTTGCTTGCTTTATAACAACATCTGAAAATTCCTTTTGATGATTCAGTACAAAGGAGGGTTTATCCCATAAGCGAAAATAAAATACTTCCCCAATCCTTTTGGGTTCTGCATAGGAAAATTCAATTGGTAATGATATTGAATTTGCTTCTATATTCCTAATTTGTTGCTGAAAAGTATCTCTTAGTCTTTTCATTTGATTCCATCGTAAATTTGCTTCTGCACGTATTGTTGAAAGATGTGGAACAATAGCATCTGTTTCATCTTTGCGAGTATTCTGTGCTTGTTCCAATGCTAATTTATTAAAGGAAAAATCTCTACTATCAAATGACAAGGGTGGTAATAAAAATTTTTGCAAATATTCTCGTTCATCTGTTGGAAGGTTATTATAAATCCACTTTTTAGTATTGTATTCAGATGATTTATAATCTTTTAGTAATGCCAATTTCATATTGTTAGAAGAATTGGCACAAATATTACCTTGTAAATATTTATATAAATGAACATTTGGCTCGAAATCTGAAAATGAAGTCATGTTAAAATCTTTAAAAATATCTTTGAATCTTGGGTGTAAGGTAGTTAATTTATTCATTACACTTACATGGTCTATATTATTAGCTAAATCAATTAATGCTATAAGCAATAATTGATTTTTCCACTCAAAAGTTAAGCAGTTATTATGCAAATATTTAAGCACCCGCTCGTCTAATTTATCAAATAAAAATTCACCTCTGTTATTTTGTAGGCACATTAATCGAGTATCCATTTGCCCAAGCATTTTATCGTACCATTCTGTTTCTGGCCTTAACTGTGCTGTTTCAGTCAATATTACTCCAACCCTTCCAATAATTCTTTTAAATCTTCATCAAAGTTTTCGACAGTTGATGATTCAATAACTCTCAAATTTAGTTTTGATTTCCTTGAAGATTGCTGTTGCTTAACATAGTCCTGTTCGTTTTGCTGCATTTGCTCTAACATTTTGTCGTGTGCTTCTCGATGCTTCTTTTCATCAAAATGATGCTCATAGACAGCCATCGTATCTGGATTTTTCCACTTCATATATTTAATCAACTCATTTTTTCGTTGTTGTATTTCTGATTCACTTTTTGAGACATTATAAATTTCTCGTAATCGAGAAGTAACGAACCAGTGCCTTGCTTTATGCGGATTTAAACTTAGCTCATTTATCTTCACTGCTCGATTCCAATGATAGTACCAAGCGTGATAAGTCAGAGGTGTGCCGTTTGCTGATAAAAAGATGGGGGCATCATCTGGTAACTGTTCAAAAGTTAAATGATTTTCGTCTAAGGATTTTCTTTCAGTATCTATATAGTGGAACAATCTTTTCACCGTATCTTTACTAACACGAATAAACTTAATTTTTTTACCATGACTCCCTTTATTGAAGGTAATAAATTCTTGATGACTTTTACGTTTGCGGTAATCTCCAATTGTTAATTCAATAATTTCTGATGCCCTTGCACCCGTTTCAAATAACATACGAGCTATCACCATTTCACGAAGCGACCAACTTACTTTCTTCCCCGCTTGATATACTTGATATGGTAAATCTATATCATCAATAATTTGTGGTTGCCACTCCTCATTAATAATTTTAAAATAGGAATCTGTTAATCTCCGATGGGAAATGGCTTCTTCTGTGCCTGCAATTGAAGGCATTCTTGGCTTATCTTCTCGAATACCTTTTATTTCTTCTTTATAGCTGTGTAAGATAGCCTGACCATCTATCAACGGATTCCTAAAGTGATACTGTTTTAACCGAATCATTGACTTATAGAATGATTTTAAGGCTGATAAAAACCTACTAATTGTATTAGGACTCTTGTTAGTCAAATTTACAAAGCGAAAGGTATCTTTATCACGAATCTTACATTTCATTTCATGCATTAAATAATATTCAACCACTACACGTATTTTCTCTTCTGAATCATTCCATTGCACTTTGTTTCCTTGATAGTTACTCTCTTTATCTAACCATTTAAAAAATGGAAGTAAGCAATTCAAATATGATATTGCAGAGCTTTTATCAATTCTCCCTAAACAATCATGGTAATAATCAGTCAAAGGAAAAAAAGGTTGGTTATCTTTAAATACAAGTAATTGATACTTACTTTCAATGTGCTGTGGGCAATACTCAAACCAATACAAATAATAACCTCCAGTACGAACGTATGTTTCTACTTTAATCTTTCCTATAAGCCTTGTAAAGTGTTTAACCTTTTAAGTAATCCTTACGAAGAATCTAAAGCAAAATAAAAAGCACATCACTAAAATTTGCATTTAGTAATGTGCATTTTCATTTAATGTGTAACATTTTAAAAGAAACACTATTGAATAAGGATTAATGTACAATTACTTGTACTTAATCTTACAGATTAGCAGGGTTTTTTGTATGGTGTAAAAAATAGAATAAGAGGGTAGTTAATCAGGTAAAGGTTATTTCTGGCGTTAACCTATCTACGTACAATTTATGGTAATATTAGGTATAGACCTATTTGTAGAGAAATGCCTGAAATGACAATGATTAAGGAGCAAAATGAAATGGTTATAAAAAAGAGTGCGCTCATTTGGCTATCCCCTTTGTTTTTTTTAGCTGCTTGTAGTGATAATGACGATGTAAATACGAAAGAAGAAAAAATGTATATTTCTTCAATTCAAAAAAAGGAAATCTATGAAATTCAACAGCCTGCCAAACAGAACGTATCAAGAGGGCTAATTGTTAGTCACATGAACAATTCAATAAATATCAATGAAATCGAAAAAGGACTCATGAATTTATCAGTTGACCATTTTTCGCCAAATAGTTTTTATATGCAAGAAGGACAATATTTAGATAAAACTATTATAAATCAATGGTTAGCTAGAAAAACGGAAGAAGGTTTAGGGTTAAATCCAGCTATCAAAAATAGTACGGGTAATGTTTTAGAAGATGAAAAAGAGAATCCGCTCATCTTATCACATGTGTTAGAGCAAAATTTTATTAACAAAAAAAGTGGGAAAATCGAAGGAATGTCTTTAGCTATATCGTTAAATGAATTTTATGATATTCGCGTGTCTGATGATAAAGGCTTGATTTATACAGGGCAAGTGAAAGTAGATAATAATGATGATGATGTGAATGATGTTGCTAAGTATGGTAAAGAAGTGGCTGAAAGAATTATAAAAGATATAAGGAAAAATGCAACAATACCTAATGTTCCAATCTATTTAACGTTGTATCAAGAGTCCAATAAAAACGATATTATTCCAGGTGTGTTTTTGGCTGATACTTATATTGCAGAAGGAAAGGAGAAAATAGATAAATGGAATGACATTGATAAAAAAGACTATACGTTTCCTTCTGATGCGTTATATAGTTTGGATCAAGATACATATAATCAATTATTGAAGTTTAAGGAAGATATACAACAGAATTTCAAACATTTAAATCCTAAAATAATTGGAAAGTTGCGATATGAAAATGGTAAGTTAGCTGATATAAAAATAGAGGTACATGCCCCTCTAATAAACGATACAGAACTGATTGGGCTTTTACAGTTTATAGGGACAAAACTAAACACTATTTTATTTGACTATGTGCCTGTGACGATTCGTATTATCGATCAAAAAGAAGATGTCGGCATTGTTCTATGGGATCCAAAAGAAAAACAAATATTTGCTACCCCGATTTAGTTTTAGTGACAGGCACCCAAACAATTCTGATAATTATTCGTATCGAAAAGTAGTAGTTATTTAAATAGGAAGAAACTCTATATTGAAGGATGGCAGTTAAACAACATGCATAAGCAATTAGTGGATTGGATTATACGCTTTCAAAGGGATCAAGATATTGAAGCATTGGCACATTTAAAAAGCTATTGTTACAATATAATTGAGACTTTGATTGGAGAATTTACAGCGAAATACGGTGAAGAGGCAGGAGCGTTATTACGCTTAAAATGGGATAAACGCTTTTCTTTTATTTTTACAAAGTATCAGGTGCATGTAGGGTTACCTTTAGATACATTTGTCCAAAATACGTATCGTTTTTATTTCATACAAGTGTTAAAAAAAGCGGGTTATTTGTAGCAAGGAAAATCCCTTGATTTGTCACTAAGCAAATCAAGGGATTGTTGTTTTATTGAAATAGTAAATCTTCTGCTAGATGTGTAAAGATTTCGCCAATCACTGTTTCTTCATCGTATATGGAGGAGCCTGTATTTTCTTCAGGCTGGGCGAAAGGAATATGGGCAATCACTTCAGTTTGGAGTAATTTTGCCAATTGTTCGGCTCCACCTTGTCCAAATAGATAGTTTTTTTGACCATCTGCCCCTTCAAAATAAGCCATGTTTTCAACTACACCAAGAATAGAATGTTTCGTATGTTGAGCCATTAAGCCTGCACGGGATGCGACGTGAGAAGCAGCCAAATGCGGTGTTGTTACGATAATTTCTTGTGCTTGTGGAATCATCGCCGCCATATCAATCGCCACATCCCCAGTTCCTGGTGGTAAATCAATTAGCAGAAAATCCAACTCTCCCCATAAAGTGTTGACAAGGAAATTGCGAATCCATTTGTTGAGCATTGGTCCACGCCACATAACAGGTTGGTTCCCATTGGTGAAAAAGCCCATTGACATCAATTTAACCCCTTGACTTTCAACTGGAATCGCAATTTGGTCAAGCATGGTAGGTTTTTGCTCAATGTTCATCATAGCAGGGATACTAAAGCCATAAATATCAGCATCTAGTATACCTACACGTTTGCCAAGACGAGCAAGAGCGACCGCTAAATTAATGGTCACTGTCGACTTCCCAACGCCACCTTTACCACTTGTGATAGCAATAAACTGCACACCTGAATGAAGCTGCAACATGTTTGGCATCCCTTGTTCGTTACTATTTTTCGCTTGTAGAAGGGTCGATAGTGCACGACGTTCCTGTTCAGTCATAACACCAAAGGTAACGGCAACACTGGAGGCACCAATCGCTTGTAGTGCCTCCTCCACATCTTGCTGAATTTTTGCTTTTAACGGACAGCCTGGTGTAGTTAACATAATATCCAGTGATAGATGGGTGCCGCTTATGTGAATATTGCGTACCATATTTAATGTGACAATACTCTGATGAAGCTCAGGATCTTGAACTTGTTGTAATGCGTTGATAACATCTTCTTGTACTAACATATTAGAACCACCTTATTCTTTTAACCCTTTGCCAAGTCCCTTTAAGAAATGCACACCAAAATTAAGTGCGCGATTGACATCTGGATCATTTAACATTTTGACTAGTTTAAAGGCACTAACTTTGTCATCGGATTCAAGTGCTTTGTTAGCTTCCTCTACCCCTGAATTTAAGCCTTCAATCAGCTTAGTCGTTGTTTCAGGATTTAGCTCTGTCAATGCTCCCGCAACACCCATTAAATTATTAATGATATTGGTTACAGGCTTTCGTGTTAATTGTCCAAGTGCAACATGAGCCACTTCTTCTTTAGCTTCTAGTAGTTTCATTGCAGCTTCTAGTGCACCGATATCATTTAATTCAGCTATAATATGCAATACTTGTTGGACAGCTTCTTCTTGCTCAGAAAGCAGTTGTTTAAGATTATCTAATTTTTGCTCCTTGAGCTGTTCGTCTGTTACTTGTTGTTTTTTTATACTTGTAATGGGTTCAGCCATGTTCTCACTCTCTTTCGTTTAGGGTTGTTAAGTGAACGTAGCCAGGACGATTCCATTTTCGTTGTACCTCTACACCATTTTGAGGATGACGCTTTTTATAGCGCGGGTTAGTGCGCGGCAGCGGCGTCTTGCCTTTTGCTTTTAGCACCTCTACTCGAACTTTTGTTTGTTTGTACGCGGGTGTTGATGTATTAATATCTGCTGCAGGACCAGTTAAGAAGTTAATAGCTGAATCTTTGCTAACAGAGTTCATAGGTAAAAATAATTCATTCCCTTGCACGCGATCTGTTACTAATGCATTGAGCTTTAATGCGCCATATGGAGATACTAAACGGAGTAGGGCGCCATCTTCAATGCCTCGTTCTTTCGCCAATTGTGGTGATACTTCAACGAAAATTTCTGGTACCTTTGATTGGATACCTTTCGATTTATTTGTTAGATTTCCTTCGTGGAAGTGCTCAAGCATACGACCGTTATTAATATGACAATCGTATTGTGCCTCAAATTCAACTGGTTGCACCCAATCATGTAAAGCAAAACGAGCTTTTTTATCTGGGAAGTTAAAACCATCTTCATATAATAATGGTGTATCTTTTCCATCATGACTACCCCAACAGAAGCTACCCCAGCCTTCTAAGACATCATAGTTGGCTTGTGAGAATAGTGGAGACAAACTCGTCATTTCATCGAAAATGTCGCTTGGATGATTATACTGCCAATCTGCTCCTAATCGACGTGCAACTGCTTGGAGGATTTCCCAATCAGCTTTCGACTCACCGAGTGTTGGCAAAACTTGATAGAGACGCTGAACGCGACGTTCTGTATTCGTGAATGTGCCTTCTTTTTCAAGCGAAGGGGCTGCTGGTAAAATCACATCTGCATATTGGGCAGTACGTGATAGGAAGCAATCTTGGACAACAAAAAATTCTATTTGTGAAAGTACCTCATCTACATGGTTGGCATTACAGTCAACAAGTGCCATATCCTCGCCCACTAAATACATCGCTTTCATTTTACCTTCCATAATAGCATCTAACATTTGCATATTATTTCGACCTGGTTGAGATTGAATAGGGACACCATAAGCTTTTTCGAATTTTGCTCTTGCTTCATCATCGGTCACTTTTTGGTAGCCTGGCAATAGATTTGGTAATGTCCCCATATCACAGGCACCTTGAACATTATTGTGACCGCGTAGTGGGTAAGCCCCAGCCCCAGGACGACGATAGTTACCCGTTGCTAATAGTAAATTCGAAATAGCGGCTGATGTATAAGAGCCTCCCGTATTTTGCGTGACACCCATACCCCAAAGAACACAAGTGCCGTCTGCATCACGAATCATTTCAGCCACTTCAATCAATGTTTCCTTGCTAATTCCGGTCATATTTTGAGCGTAATCAAGTGTATAGGTTGCAAGCACTTGTTTAAAATCTTCAAAATGCAGGACATTGTCTTGAATAAAGGCTTCGTCATGCCATCCTTGATCGATGATATATTTGGTAACCGCCATAATCCACACTTGGTCAGTACCTTGTTTTGGACGCATAAAGATGTCTGAACGCTCAGCCATTTCATGTTTACGAATATCGGCAACGATTAATTTTTGACCATGTAATTTGTGTGCACGTTTCACACGTGTTGCTAAAACAGGATGGCCTTCAGCTGGGTTAGCACCAACAATAATGACAAGGCCTGCTTTGGCAATATCTTGAATCGTACCAGCGTCACCGCCTAAACCTACTGTACGTAATAAACCGTCCGTAGCGGGAGACTGACAATAACGGGAGCAATTATCGACGTCATTTGTGGCAAATAATTGACGCGCCATTTTTTGTATTAAGTAATTTTCTTCATTTGTAATTTTAGAAGAAGAGATAAAACCGACAGAACCAGGACCATATTGTTGTTGAATACCACCGAGTTTTGTGGCAATTAAATCCAACGCTTCATCCCAAGAAGATTCAACAAACTCATTATTTTTACGAATAAGTGGTTTTGTAATACGTTCTTCCGAATTGATGAAATCCCAACCGAATTTTCCTTTTACACATGTAGAGATTGCATTGACCGGACCATCTGAAGGTTGTACTTTTAAAATTTTGCGGTCTTTTGTCCAAACTTCGAATGAACAACCTACACCGCAGAAAGTACAAACTGTTTTTGTTTTTTTTGTGCGCTTACTACGCATGGCTGCTTCCACTTCAGAAACGGCAAAAATACCGCTATATCCTGGTTCAACTTCTTTAATCAAACGAATCATTGGATCTAACATATCTTGTTTCAAACCCGTCATAAATCCAGCCTCTCCAAGCATGGACTTTTCCATTAAGGCATTACAAGGACAAACGGTAACACATTGACCGCAGCTTACACAGGAAGAATCATTAATGGCAACACCTTTATCCCAAATTACACGTGGTCTTTCTGCTTCCCAATCGAGGGATAATGTTTCGTTTACCTGTAAATTTTGACAAACTTCTACACATTGCCCACATGCAATACATTGGTTCGGATCATAGCGGTAAAAAGGGTGTGACATGTCTACTTCATGTGGTTCAACTTTCGGTTTGTACGGATATTTTTGATGCTCGATTTCCATTAATTCGGCTGTATTGTGTAATGTACAATTTCCATTGTTATTATCACACACTGTACAGTACAGTAAATGGTTTTCGAGAAGACGGTCCATCGCTTCTGTTTGTGCCGCTTTTGCTTTGTCAGAAGCTAATAACACATTCATGCCATCAATTGCCTTAGTGGAGCAAGAACGAACTAATTGGCCATTCACCTCCACGATACATGTATCACATGTTTCGATTGGGTCTACAGCGGGCACATGACAAATCTGTGGATGAGGAATGTCATGTTGGTTAATCGTATCAAGAATCGTAGCTCCTTCTTTGACATCATACGGTACCCCATTAATATGAATTTGAGTCAAGATAACTTCCTCCTTTTGCACTTTGAGACTCTTTAGACAACTTATTACGGCTTAAGACAAAAAGGGAATGACGAATTGAGTCGGTGATTGAATTGATTGTCTTGTTATCATTGTAATTCCCACTTGGTCTTTAATCTACCTAGAAATAGTTAAATGTCTAGTTCATAACAAGTTATCCATGTCTTGGTTCATGAAAATAAAAAAATCCACCATGAAATTACATGTCCAAGACATGCTAATCATTCATGGTGGATAAAATTCTTAGCAGGTCTTGCTAAAAACTCAATCTACTTTTATGTTTAATAACAATAGAATTTAACTATTAAAACCACTATCCAGTATAGTGAGATAAGGATCAAAATAGATAAATTCCATTTGGAATAACAATAATTATAGCCTTTTTCTACAAAATGAACAATATTTATCATAAAAAATTATTAGATGATAATGATTATCAAAAAAGTATTTTCTCTTTTAATTTTTTTCAAGTTGCTATATCATTAACAAACTGTAAGGGTGACCGTCATATCAAATTGACTAAAAAAGTTTTATTACGATGGGAGAATCGTTGCTATGTCTAAAAAAATACATGAATTTAATGATATGATACGTAAATTAAGAAAAGAAGTATTTGGTAAAGGGCCAGAGCGTATTCATACAGTTTTTGTCGAGAATATGGCTGTATCTACTTTGTATGGAAATATAACACCAACGGAAAAATTTATTGCCAGTACACCAGAAGGGCTAAAAATGGTGCATGCTGCAAGGACAACTATGATTCAAGATTTATATGCCCAATCACCACCAGAGGGTATGGAAGAATTGATGGGCAGCAAATTGCTCCACTTATTTTCAGATATTAAAATTGAAGAGGATTTTGCAATTTCCGTCTTCGTTTTTGAAAAGAATATCAGTGTTTAAAGGGGATGCCTTATGGAACGAGCAATCACAAGGAAAATTATGCGCGTTGAAGGACAGCAAGTAAAAGAAATAGATGATGTAATCGTCACAGAATACGCTGTAACTGTCAAAATCAATCAGCAAGAATTTGTCACGATGGTATGTTCATCAGAGTATGTGGAAGATATGGTTATTGGCTACTTAGCTTCCGAACGAGTTATTCGTAGCTTTGATGATATTGAGGAAATTTGGCACCAAGAAAAAGAAGGCTTTGTGCATATTAAAACAAAACATGTTAATCCCTATTACCAGCAGACGCAAAACAAACGCTATATTACCTCTTGTTGTGGTATGAGTCGACAAGGATTTGTTTTTACGAATGATGCATTAGTGGCGAAAAAAATGGACGATGTGCATGTGCAAATCACAACCGAGGATTGCTTCCGTTTAATGCATGATATGCAGGAAGGTGCAGACATTTTTAAGCAAACGGGTGGTGTGCACAATGCTGCACTATGTAATGTCAATGGCATTATCTTAAGTCGCATGGATATTGGGCGTCATAATGCATTAGATAAAATTTACGGCTATTGTCTGCGCAACAATATCAGTATGCAAGATAAAATTATCGTCTTTAGTGGACGACTATCGTCAGAAATTTTACTAAAGGTCTCAAAAATAGGCTGTGAAATCGTGCTATCTAAATCAGCACCAACTGAGTTGGCATTGCAATTAGCCGAGCAGCTTGGCATTACAACGGTAGGTTTTATCCGACAACAAGCTCTGAATATTTATACACAGCCTCAACGCATCCTATTACCAGCCCAGAATGCACGGAAAGAAGGAGATTAAATGCCGGTTCTACAAGACCAATTCAATAGACCTTTAAGAGACTTAAGAATATCTGTAACAGATCGCTGTAATTTCCGTTGTCGCTATTGTATGCCAGCTGAAGTATTTGGTCCAGATTATGCATTTTTACCGTCTAATAAAATATTAACTTTTGATGAGATTGAACGATTAGTAAAAATATTTGCGTCATTCAATGTGAAAAAAATACGAATTACAGGTGGAGAGCCCTTGCTTCGTCGTGATTTACCAGCATTAATTGCACGCATTCACCGCATTGAAGGTGTAGAAGATATTGCTTTAACAACAAATGGCACTTTATTAAAAAAATATGCACCAGCATTGGCTCAAGCAGGCTTAACTCGCATTTCAGTTAGTCTAGATTCACTGAATGATGAACGGTTTTTGGAGATGAACGGACGTCGAGGTAAGGTATTAACGGTGTTAGAAGGCATTGAAAAGGCTGCGGAAGCAGGTTTACAAGTGAAAATTAATATGGTTGTGCAAAAAGGAAAGAATGACCAAGATATTGTTACAATGGCACAATATTTTAAAGAAAAACAGCATATTTTACGTTTTATTGAATATATGGATGTAGGCAATTCGAATGGTTGGAACTTACAGGATGTTGTGTCGAAGCAGGATATTATTGCGCGAGTCCATCAATTTTCTCCGTTACAGCAAGTAGCACCTAATTACAAAGGGGAAGTGGCATCACGTTATCAATATCAAGATGCACAAGGGGAAATAGGGGTGATTTCATCTGTTACAGATTCCTTCTGTTCCAATTGTTCACGTGCTCGTCTTTCGGCAGAAGGTACCTTATATACTTGTTTATTTGCAACAGAGGGAACAGATTTAAGAGAGCTGTTACGATCAGGACAAGATGATGCCGCTATCCGCGAGTGCATATCGAAGGTATGGGAAACAAGAGACGATCGTTACTCAGATGAACGCAATGAACAAACGATAACAACAAGGAAAAATGCAAAAATTGAAATGTCTCATATTGGAGGGTAGTGCAAAAAAAACAGAAAAAATCGGCAAAGTGATGCCGAATTTTTCTGTTTATTTATGCACAAAAGTGCCGCTTTTTCCACCCGTTTTTTCAACAAGATAGGTATCTTTAATAACCATCGTTTTATCAACTGCTTTACACATATCATAAAAAGTTAAGGCAGCGATCGTCACGGCTGTGAGGGCTTCCATTTCAACACCCGTTTTCCCACTGCATTTGACAGTAGCTTGAATATGCAGCTCATAGCCCTTCTCCACTTTTTCATAGTTAAATTGGAAATCCGTGCCTTGTAGCATGATGGGATGGCACATGGGAATAAGATCAGCGGTCTTTTTAGCCCCCATAATCCCTGCAATTTGGGCAACTTGTGTTGGATCGCCTTTTTTGATGCCACCTTGTTGGATGGCTTCATAGACAGTATCGGATAAAATGATTGTGCTACGCGCAATGGCCGTCCGTGTTGTGATTTCTTTTTCTGAAATATCAACCATTTTAGGACGACCTTCTGCGTTCCAGTGTGTAAAATTATTCATTATACGACTCCTTTTTCCTTGTTTGTGACCAGTCTTGCTGTGCATTAATATTGATAAATGTTGTGTCATCGTCATCAAAGGGGACGTAACAAACTCGCAGTTGCTCTAACAGTACTTTCATACTTCGTTTGTTTTGTTTCGTTAATTGTTGTGCTTTAGGTAAAGCTGTACGTCGAAATAATGCAGCTAATGACTGATGTTTTTGCGCCTGCATAGGAACGATTGCATCATAATCGTCACTTATTTGATCGACCATTTTTTTGATAAAATCAGCATTCATATAAGGCATATCGCTAGCCACGACAAAAAACCATGCCACATCAGGGTAGGCTGTCATGATATGATGTAAAGCAAAAAGTGGCCCTTGATGTAGCTGTTTGTCGATAATCCATTGGACGTTTTCCTGCTCAAACTGATGTTGTAACTGTGCGTTTGTAGCAATAATAATAGGGGATAGCTGATTTTTTTGTAAAGCGATGAGACTATGCTTGTATAAAGGCTGCCCAGCAAACAGCTCGAACATTTTAGGTTTACCATATCGAGAGGATTGACCACCTGCTAATATAATACCAGCAATTTTCATAGACGATTCAACTCACCAACAAAATGTTGAACAGTGGGTACTATAAGTTTCGTCATAGCTAGTGATACCGCATTTGTGGAACCAGGTAAAACATAGATGGCTGTTTGTTGAATACTCCCAGCAGTGGCACGACTAAACATTGCCCTTGGGCCAATTTCGTCATAGCTAAGTGTTCGAAATAACTCACCAAATCCCATCATTTCCTTTTCGAAAAGAGGCAAAATGGTATCGTAAGTTTGGTCTCTTGGTGTAAAGCCTGTTCCGCCTGTAACGATAATGGTATTGATGCATGGGTCACTGGACCATTGTTTCACATAACGAGCGATATCCCGTGGTTCATCCTTTGTGAGTTGGTAGTCCACTACTTCGAAAGTTGCTTCTTGAAGTAAAGTTTGAATACGCTGTCCAGCGTGATCATTTGCCTTTGTGCGTGTGTCACTGACAGTTAAAAGAGCAACTTGAATGGGTTGCTGATGATGTGTGGGATGCACAGTAAAGACCTCCTTCAAAATTACTGAAAAACATTGCTTTTATTATAATGCTATAAATAAAAAGGTCAAACGATATTCATAGAAAGAAAGGCTCATACGTATGCAAAATAGATATTCGAGACAACAATTATTTACCCCTATCGGACAATCTGGGCAAGTATCGATCCAACAAAAACATGCCCTTTTAATAGGTGTCGGTGCATTGGGGAGTGCTAGTGCCGAAGCGCTTGTACGTGCTGGTATCGGCAAGTTAACACTGATTGATCGTGATTATGTAGAGTGGAGTAATTTACAAAGACAACAATTATATACAGAGCAAGATGCCCAAGAAAAAATGCCAAAAGTTATCGCAGCTAAAAAACGTCTGCAAGAAATTAACACAGAGGTTAAAATCAATGTTGCCATTATGGATGCATGTATAGAGACTTTGCTACCATTGCTAAAAGATGTAGATGTAATGGTTGATGCGACTGATAATTTTGATGTGCGTTTTCTAATGAATGACCTTGCACAAAAGTATCGAATTCCTTGGGTGTACGGCTCTTGTGTCGGTAGTTATGGCGCAACCTATACGATTGTGCCAGGCAAAACACCTTGTTTGCACTGCTTATTAAAAGCAATACCCCAAACAGGGATGACTTGTGATACGGTAGGTATTATTAGCCCAACGGTTCAAATCGTTGCCGCATATCAAGTGGCTGAAGTATTAAAAGTGCTTGTTGGAGATGACAAAGCGCTACGAAAAAGCTATTTAACATTTGATGTTTGGCAAAATCAACACTATGAAATCAATGTCGATAAAATGAGACAGGCTGATTGTCCATCTTGCGGCAATGCGCCAACATATCCTTATTTATCCTATGAAAATCAAACGAAATTACAAATACTTTGTGGACGGGACGCTGTGCAAATTCGCCCACCAAAGCCCATTTACTATCAGTTCGAGCAGTTGGCACATCAGCTTCGTTCCTATGGTGAAATTCAGATGAATCCATATTTGCTTTCTTGCCAAGCGGACGATTACCGAATCGTTATTTTCCAAGATGGGCGAGTTGTGATTCATGGTATACAAGATATACAAAAAGCTAAAACGATTTACTATCGGTTATTAGGTTAAAGGAGTGTACTAAATGCTAGAAAAAAGACAACCAATTCCTGTGGCAGAAGCTGTTCATCGTGTAATGGACTATGCCTTTCAAGCAAAAAATGAGCTCGTGCCATTAACACAAGCTCATGGTCGCTTTATAGCGGAAGCGATTCGAGCCGACCAAGATGTACCCGCTTTTGATCGTTCACCGTATGATGGTTATGCTATTCGTTCTATTGATAGTCAAGGAGCTTGTTCACAAAAGCCAGTTCGATTTCAGGTCGTTGGCGAGATTGGTGCAGGCTATGTCTATGATGGTGTAGTGGAGGAAAGACAAGCTGTTCGCATTATGACAGGAGCCCCTATACCACAAGGCTGTGATGCGGTGGTAATGCTTGAGTTAACCAATACTTTTGAAGAAAATCATCAAAAGTATATGTCGATTAAACGTTCTTTTGAAGCGGGGACTAATATTTCCTATAAGGGGGAAGAGGTACACAAGGGTACAATCCTTATTGACAAAGGTCAATATATTAATCCTGGTGTAATGGCTTTGCTCGCTACGTTTGGCTACGAGCAAGTACCGGTTTATCGTAAATTGGTCATTGGCGTGATAGCCACGGGTAGCGAATTACTAGAGCCCGGTGAATGTTTACAACCAGGCAAAATTCGGAATAGTAATGCCTATATGATGATGGCACAAATTGAACGTGCTGGTGCAGAAGTCAAATATTTTGGTAAGTTTAGCGATGATTTGGCGTTATGTATTAAAATCGTGGAAAAAGCATTACAGGAAGTTGATATTTTAATTACAACGGGGGGCGTTTCCGTAGGTGATTATGATTATTTACCAGCCATTTATCAGGCGCTGGAGGCAAAGGTATTATTTAATAAAGTAGCAATGCGACCAGGCAGTGTAACAACAGTCGCAGCTCGCAATGATAAATTGTTGTTCGGCCTTTCAGGTAATCCTTCAGCCTGCTATGTTGGTTTTGAACTATTTGTACGTCCAATTATTCGCACTGCCTATCGTCATCTTTACCCTCACTTACGCAGAGAGCAGGCTATATTAGGGGCAGATTTTACAAAACCGAATCCCTTTACACGATTTGTGCGTGCGACAGCTTATTATGAAACAGGGCAGCTAGTCGCTGTGCCATCTGGTTTTGATAAATCGAGTGCCGTTTCTTCGTTGGCGACAGCTAATGCTTTTATCGTTTTACCAGGTGGTTCTAGAGGTTATGAAAAAGGCATGTCCGTAGCAGTCTTATTGTTAGAAGATTTACAAGGAAGTGAATGGCCTTGGGACAACATCGAAAAATCTTACAGATAGTTGGCTATCAAAATAGTGGAAAGACAACATTGATAGAGCAATTAATTAAACAAGCTTCACTGGAAGGGCTACGAGTAGGAACAATCAAGCATCACGGACATGGTGGTGTGCCAATGATCGAAACGTCCAAAGATAGTAGTCGGCATGAGCAGGCAGGTGCGATTGTTACTGCTGTGGAAGGGGAGGGTACTTTACGTATGAGTATTCACCAAAATAGCTGGCGATTAGCTGAAATTCTAGCAATCTATGCTTCCTTTTCGATGGATATCGTGCTGATTGAAGGATATAAACAGGAACATTATCCAAAAGTTGTACTACTCCGAACAGCACAGGACCAAGTGCTATTGCAGCAACTAACCAATATTATTTGTGTTATTTACTGGCCGAGCTATCCACTGGATCCACCGTTAACAATCCCAGCGTATTCAATTTATGAAGAAAGAAAATATATGGAATTTTTGTTGAAAGAAATGAGGGAAGACCATGACGGTAGCGTTGTTTGAAATTATCAATCAACCGATTGATGTTGAGCAAGTTAGACAAAAAGTAATGAATCGAAATGCTGGTGCCATTACACTATTTATCGGCACAGTGCGTGAAATTACAAATGGCAAAAAAACATTGCATTTGGAATATCAAGCCTATCCCGCGATGGCGATAAAAATGTTTGAACAGATTGCAAAGGAAATACAAGAGCAGTGGCCAGAAGCGATAGTGGCTATTACCCATCGAGTAGGTCGCTTGGATATTTCAGACATAGCTGTTGTTATTGCTGTGTCATCGCCACATCGTAAAGTGGCGTATATGGCAAATGAATATGCGATTGATCGCATTAAACAAATTGTTCCAATATGGAAAAAAGAGCATTGGGAGGACGGGACGGAATGGATTGGTGACCAATTAGAAAATATCCCCTATCCACAAGGAAAACCAGTTATTCAGGAGGAGGAAAGGAAAGCGTGATTAACATCTTATTATTTGCGCACTTACAGGAACAAGTTGGTGAATCACAACTCAAGGTAGAGCTGTCAGATGTCACAGTTGCTCAGTTAAAAGAGTGGTTAGAAAAGCAGTATCCGCAGCTATCATTACAACAAATAATGACCGCAGTCAATGAAGAATTTGCAACCGATACGACAATCGTTAAATCGGGTGATACGATCGCCTTTATCCCACCTATTAGCGGGGGATGATAAAAGACTAAGTTATGAGTGTAGCGCTACGAGAGCATCGGCTGTAGCTTTCCCAACGTACAATGAAAAAGAAGCTGGGGCAAAAGAGAAAAAGTGTTAGATTGAACCTGAAATCTAACACTTTTTTGCTATGCAATTGTTGTTTGCGTCTTACGTTGTGTGCTGTTCTGAGCAGGATTTCCCGCTCCGCTGCCAAGTACTAGTGAACACTTCTATTTTTTATTTTTGCAAAAGCAAGAATAGCTAAGTTCTCCATATAGCGAAAATTTATTAACACCTTTCCTCTTTTATACTTTTAGTAAATGGATACTAAGAAGCATTAGAAAGGAAATAGCAATCATGCACAAAACCCATGTCCAAGCAAGCGTCATGTTACCCGAATCAAGTGCCATATAAATCGCTAGCGGTGTTGTTTGCGTTTTTCCGGGAATGTTCCCCGCAAACATCAGGGTCGCCCCAAACTCGCCTAAAGCACGTGTAAAGCTTAAAATTCCACCAGATACAAGTGCCTTTAATGCGAGCGGAATAGATACACAAACAAAGATTTGCCATTCATTCGCCCCATCAACACGTGCTGCATCTTCAATATCTTTATCTATAGAGGCAAAGCCCGTTTTAGCGGATTGATACATTAATGGAAAGGCAACAATCGTAGAAGCGATAACGGCAGCCCACCATGTGAACATAATTGGTTGATCAAAAAGCCACACAATAAGATTTCCTAATACACTATTTTTTCCAAAAATAACGATGAGCAAAAAACCAACTACAGTAGGAGGTAATACTAAAGGTAAAAGCAAGATTGTTTCTAACAAGAGTTTACCTTTAAAATGGCGGGTTGCCATCAATTTACCCATTAAAATACCAACTATAATAGCAGTAATTCCAGCAACAAAGGCAATTTCAATGGAAAGCCTAAGAGGAGACCAAAAATCGGTACCCATTTATTGAGCTCCTTTAAAGCCATACTTTTTAAAAATATTCATTGCCTCATCACTTTGTAAAAATTGATAAAAATCGTTTGCCTCTTGTCCATGTTTACTCGCTTTTAGGACGCCTACAGGATAAATAATCGGTGCATGGGTCGCATCATCGGCAGTTGCAACGACATCGACTTTATCGGAGACGAGGGCATCTGTTTTATAAACGATTCCAGCATCTACATTTTCGCTTTCAGTATAAGTAAGTACTTGACGCACATCTTTTGTATATACCACTTTAGATGCAAGTGATTCCCAAAGCTGCATGCTTTTTAACGTGTCGACGCCATACTGCCCAGCAGGGACTGTTTCCGGTGTGCCAAGCGCAATTTTTCCTGCTTGAAGTAAACCGTCAAAGGAATGGATTTGCTTTTCGTTGTTTTTAGGAACGATTAAGACTAACTCATTAGCTAAAAGATCTGTTCCCTGTTGTTCAATCATTTCTTTTTTTACCAGGGCGTCGAATTTATCTTCCGCCGCTGAAAAGAATAAATCCACCGGTGCACCTTGTAAAATTTGTTGTTGCAATGCACCAGAGCCGCCAAAGTTATAGAGGATTTTGACCGAATCGTGTTCTTTTTCATAAGTTGTTTTAAGTTCTTCTAGGGCATCCTGTAAACTAGCTGCCGCAGAAATCGTTAATTCAACAGGTTCGTTTGCAGTCCCTTCATTTTCTTGGTTACCACAAGCTACTAATAAACCCACTAGTAGAGCCAGTGCCGCAAATAAACGATAAAAGTTTTTCACTATTTTACTCCTTTTATAACTCGTTATAACAAGACATAACTAATTATAATCAGTGCCAAGTAAAAAAGATAGTCGTGCCAGTCACCCAAACAATTCTGATAATTCAAAAACTCGTTCTGCATGTCAGAACGAGTTTTTTGAAGTGATATGCTTACACTGCACCAAATAATTTTAAAATATTAATAATAATAATGCCTACGATGCCAAAGTCAGAATCACCAAATGTTGTTCCTTCGTAGCCGATATCCCCCATAAAGATAAGCAAGATAGCTGGGATAAAGCTAATGATTATCCCGTTAGCAAATGCACCTGCCATGGAGCCAATACGACCACCCGTTGCATTACCGAAAATACCTGCCGCAGCACCTGTAAAGAAATGTGGCACTAGGCCAGGTACAATAACTTTAAGCCCAATCAGTGGGAGGGCAAACATGGACAATAAGCCAGCTAAAAAGCTAAAGAGGAAGCCGATAATAACAGCATTCGGTGCAAATGGGAAAATTGTCGGGCAATCTAAAGCAGGCTTAGCGTTTGGTACGAGTTTATCAGCAATCCCTTTAAATGCAGGAATAATTTCTGCAATCAGCATACGAACACCTGCAAGGATAATATAGACCCCCGCTGCAAAGGTAATCGCTTGGATAATCGCGAAAACAATGAAGTTCGATCCCCCGGATAATTGCGCTTCAATATAAGAACGGCCTGCGAATAAAGCGACAACAATGAAAAATAAGCTCATTGTTAAGGAAATGGCAACAGATGTATCTCTTAAAAATCCAAGTGATTTAGGTACTGCAATCGCTTCAGTTGATTTGGCTTTGTTGCCAAATAGTTGACCAATTTTAGCAGATACATAGTAGCCAATGCTGCCAAAATGTCCAACTGCAAAGTCATTATTCCCTGTTATTTGACGCACGGTAGGTTGTAAAATGGCGGGGAAAATCACCATACATAAACCTAACACTATAGAACCGATAATAATAAGAGGAGCACCACTCATCCCCCCAACAGAGAGGGAAGCTGCGATTAAACACGCCATAAATAATGTATGATGACCAGTTAAAAAAATATATTTTAAAGGCGTAAATCGCGCTAACAAAAGATTCATTACCATCCCGAATACCATAATCAAGGCTGTGGATGTGCCAAAGGTCGTTTGTGCAGCAGCTACAATGGCTTCATTATTGGGGATAACTCCTTGCACCTGAAAGGCATGATCGAACATTTTGCTAAAGTGAGTTAAAGAACCAATTAAAACGGCTGCACCGGCACCTAAAATGACAAAGCCCATAATGGTTTTTAACGTTCCTGAAAGAACAGTGGAAGCAGATTTCTTTTGGATTAGTAAGCCGACAAGAGCAAATAGGCCGACTAGTATTGCTGGTGTACCTAAAATGTCATTCATCATAACATCTAACATACCAACACCTCATCCTATCCAATTTTAAAAGCGTAAAGAGAAAATTAAACCTAAACGTAAGAGCAACAACTGCGCAACATATTGTCCGTTACAATAGTGGGGCAAGCTTTCCTTTGATTTCTGGGATACTCATCATATTGACGATACGCACAATTTTTCGCACACCATTATCTAGTTGGTCGATGATATCCCCTGCACCAATATAAATATCAGCCTTTTCAGAAGTTGCAGATGTTAAATCCGTATGTGTTACCTCTGCTTCCTTGCCGAGTTCTAGCAATGCCTTTTTTACATTCAGTTCCATCATGAAGCTGCTGCCTAAGCCATTTCCACAAACGACTAAAATTTTCATTATAATCGCTCCTTTGTTGTATATTGTTTTATTTTATCCATGACGCATTCTGCACGCTTGCATCCGATAATGTTGTCGATTTGGCTAGGTTCTTGTAAGACTTGTGTTAAATCGACTAACGCCTGTAAATGTGTTGAATGCTCCGTAGCTGCTAAAATAATGATTACATACACAGCTTTATCGGGTCCAAAGTATACCGGCTTTTGTAAAACTAATAAGCTCATCGATAATTCGTTTACGCCATCAGACGGTCGCGCATGTGGAATTGCTACTTTAGGTGTAAGTACAACATAGGGACCGTGTTGTTCGATGGAATCAATCATGGCTTGGATATAGCGCTTTTCTATTTTGTTTTGCTGTAACAGTGGTGAAGCAGCAAAGCGTATAGCATCCTGCCAGTTGGCTACTTCGTTTGTAATTTGGATAGTTTCTCTATGAAGCAACTCGGTAAGCAACTTGTCATCCCTCCTTTCGTTAGAGTACAACATGTCTTCTATCCATGTTATGAATGCTTACTATGTAATGATGTCAGATTACTGAATTTTTTTAATAAATATGTTGAAAAGGGGAGTAAGTGATTATTGGGATGTATTGGAAGTCGTTTTGTGCAGATAGATGAGGGAGAGCTCACAGTTGGCTGAAGCTGTGAGACTCATCGCTTGTAGCGGGTTTATGTTTTGATTTTTTGTGCTAAATCGTAAATCGCTTTTTTGACAAATACATCAATCTGATTGTCTAGTCTAGATTGCGGGTAAACCAGTTGGATTTTCCGTTTGAGCGTAATATTATTTAAATCTTTTTTGATTAATAAGCCAGATTGTAGTTCATCCGCAATAAGGGAAACGGAAAGAAATGCAATGGTTTTACCAAACGTCAGCATTTTTTTAATCGTACTAACAGAATCGAGTTCAATTGTATTAAATGCTGGTTGGAAAGGGTCCAACCATTTTTCGATAAAATGATTAGTTGAACTGGAGGAAGTATGTAATAATACTTTGTTTTTAAGGACATCGGATTGCGAGATGTCCTTTTTTGCTGCCAGTTCGTGACGAGGGCTTAGAGCTAAAACAAGCGAATCTTCACCAATTGTCTCATAGATTAGTGCTGGGTTTTCTTGCTTCGTTTCCATGAGTAAACCAAAATCTAGTTCTTGCAGGGCTACCATTTTTTCAATTTCAGGTGCTGTTTTTACCTCTAAGGATATGCGGATGTCAGGATATGCGGTGGAAATTTGATTAATAATTTCAGGCATATAAATATGCGCAGGTACGGCACTTGCACCTAATCGAATGGAGCCAATATTGCCTGCTAATAAATTTTCAATGAAACGATTCATATCGTTTTGTAGTTGAACGATTTGTCTTGCGTAGTGATAGAGCCCCTCTCCAGCTTCTGTTAAACGATAGCCACCCGCATTTGTGCGAAACAAACGTACCCCGTACTCTTCTTCAATCGAGCGAATATGAAAGGATACCGTAGGCGGCGTAATACCTAGCGCTTTAGCGACAGGAGCTAATTTTTTAAAATCGACGAGTAAACAAAATGCCTGTAATTTCAGATGATTCATTTTAGCCTCCTAAAGGAAATTCGAAAAAGTATTGCATTTCCTTAAGTTTATTAGATTTTTTTTAACGACATATTAATAGTAGGTTAATATTTTCTAAATATCTGGAAACTATAGTAGAGATAGACGAGGAGGATACCATGAAAATCTCAATAACGAACTTAGAGAAAAAATATGGACAGGCACAAGTGTTATGGCCCATTAATGTGGAATTAGATAGTAAGTTCATTACAATTTTAGGCCAATCGGGCTGTGGGAAAACGACTTTATTGAAAATACTAGCTGGTCTTGAAAAGCCAACAAATGGTGAAATTGCATTCGATGACACAATCATTTATTCGTCTAAGCTTCACAAAAATGTTAAACCAAATAAACGCAATATTGCCATGGTCTTTCAAGATTTCGCATTATGGCCTCATATGACCATTTTCCAAAACATCGCATTCGGCTTAAAAGGAATGATGCCAAAAGAAGAAATAGCAGGGCAAGTAGCGTATGTAATGCGGTTAGTGAAGATGGAAGGATATGAAAATCGTAAGCCGGGACAATTATCGGGAGGTCAACAACAACGGGTTGCACTGGCGAGGGCACTGGCAACGAATCCAAAGTTAATTTTATTTGATGAACCATTATCAGCGTTGGATGCCGTACTTAGAGAAAAAATGCAGGATGAAATTATGCATATTATTCATGAACTAGATTGCCAAGCTATTTTTGTAACACATGATCAAACAGAAGCCATGACGATGTCAGATCAAATAATTGTGATGGAATCAGGCAAAATTGCCCAGGTTGGGTCACCTGAGGAAATTTACCATACGCCGGCAACACCTTATGTAGCGGATTTTATAGGGAAGGTCAATTGGTTCGGTAAAGGGAATCGAATTGTACGTCCAGAGGGAGTATCGAGACAACACTATCCTGGTGCTATTGTGAAACAGGCAATGATTGTGAAAAGTACTTTTGTTGGTGATCGCTATTTAGTTCATGCGCAAGTTGAAGGGAAGCAATGGAGCTTTTATGAAGCTGTACCGCTTGAACACGGACAGCAACTGGAAGTTTTTGTGGATACTAAACAAATCTATCAATTGGAGGGTTTACAGTGAAAAAACGTTTCAAATTATTAGCAACAGCGAGCTTTCTTGTGGCATTAACATTAGCAGGGTGCAACGCTACTAAGTCGACTGACAGTGTGAAGAATGATGCAGCCAGTGCAAAGCCAAATGAAGTGCAAACACTAACCGTCTATTCTGCTGGTCCTGATGGCTTGGCAGCAAATATTCAACAAGCTTTTGAAGAAAAAACGGGCATAAAAGTAGAGATGTTCCAAGGGACAACGGGCAAAATTTTATCGCGTTTAGAAGCAGAGAAAAATAATCCGGTCGCAGATGTCGTTGTGCTAGCTTCTATTGCATCAATGGACGGATTAAAGGAAGCCAACCAATTACAAAGTTACAAAGAAGCTGAAAATGCTAGTAAAATGAACCCCGATTGGTCAGATGCAGAAGGCTATTACTATGGCTATAGCGCATCGGCATTAGGCATTGCCTACAATACGAAAAATACAAAAGACATTCCGAGCGATTGGACAGATTTAGCTAAAGCACAGTGGCAAGGTAAAATAAATATTCCTGATCCAAGTTTGTCTGGATCTGCTGTTGATTTTATTTACGGTTATACAGAAGCGGAAAAATCGGCTTGGGATACAATCCAAGCATGGAAAAACAATGGACTACAAGTGAATGGAGCCAATAAGGAAGCATTGGATGCTGTTATTACAGGTGATAAAAATGCAACCATTTCAGGTGTTGACTATATGGCGTATAAAGCGAAAGCGAGTGGGGAGCCAGTAGAAATTGTTTATCCGAAGAGTGGAACGGTTGTTAGTCCGAGGGCAGTAGGCATTATGAAAGATGCTAAAAATGTGGAAGGTGCGCAGGCCTATGTGAATTTTTTGCTTTCAGATGAAGGACAAAAACTAGTGGCAGATGCTTATCTACTACCTGGCAATCATGATATAGCTGTAAAAGATCGCGCAGCATTGGATGAAATCCCGCAGTTAAATGTGAGCTGGGAAGGTTCAGAAGCAAAGCAACTTGATATTTTAACGAAGTTCAATGATA
This sequence comes from Lysinibacillus sp. FSL K6-3209, assembly GCF_037976175.1. NCBI lineage: Bacteria > Bacillati > Bacillota > Bacilli > Caryophanales > Bacillaceae > Lysinibacillus > Lysinibacillus sp. FSL K6-3209. Next base: position 1,535,074 of record NZ_CP150264.1, read on the forward strand.
TTTTTCGTTAAGTTGCAAGCTTCCTTCTAGATGATGCATTCATCCTGCGTGTGAAAAATTCGCTATTGGTCAGTCATAACTTTGTAATACTGACTATTGCGAATTTTTCGGAAATAAAGATCTGTGAAAGGAATAACGCAACATGATAATGGAAAGTAGACGAAGTTTTGGCTTGTTATTGACGATTGTCGCAACGTTTGCAATCGCACCATTAATAGCCATTATGTATTATACATTTGTTCGTGATGGTATAGTTGATGTTTCACAATTTAGTAGCATGTTTGCTAATGGAAGATTATGGCAGACTTTGGGCAACTCTTTATTATTAGGTGTATTGGTTATTTTAGGAACGACGATATTAGCATTGCCTATGGCATTCATTCGCACGAAAACAACTTTACAAAAATATGATTGGCTAGATATTGTCCTAACGATTCCTTTTATGACACCCCCTTATATCGGTTCCATGGGATGGATATTATTTATGCAAAATAATGGATTTTTACAGCAACTAGTGCCAGGCACAGCTTGGTTGTCTGATGCCTTTTTTTCCTTATTTGGCATGGTCATGGTTATGAGTCTACATCTATTTCCTTTTTTATATTTAATGTTGAAAAATACGTTGCTTAGAATAAATGGTTCCTTTTTGGATGCTGCACTTATTTTCGGACGTAGCTCTTTGCGCAACTGGCTACAAGTAATACTGCCGTTACTGATTTCTAGCTATGTTCTTGGGATATTGTTAATTTTCATTAAAACGCTAGCGGAATTTGGGACGCCTGCTACGTTTGGAAGCCGTATCGGTTTTCAAGTTTTTACGACAGAAATTCACGCTTATCTTTCTAGGTGGCCTGTAGATATTCGAATGGCTACATCGCTTTCTGTATTTTTGCTTTCCGTATGTCTTATTATCTGGTATTTCCAAAATCTTATCGGACGAAAGTTTACATATAGCGTACTTTCAGGAAAAACGCCCGCTGCTCGTGAAAGAAAAGATAAATGGTTTATCCAATTGGGATCATGGTTTTATGTAGGTTTTGTTTTATTGTTTGCAATCGGTATTCCTTACTTTTCAATAATTGTAACCTCGCTACAAAAAGTAAGGGGAGACGGTTTAACTGCAGGCAATTTCACTTTAGCGTCTTATCAGGCAGTATTTACTAGCGGTAGCGCTGGTTTAACGGCATTTTTAAATAGCGTAGTTTTCTCTATATTTACAGCTATTATTACAGCGATAATTGGTTTATTTATTGCCCTTTATATTAAAAAGGGAGAAACGAAAAAGCAACAACTATTAGATTTCTTTAGTCTAATGCCGAATATTATTCCTGGTATCGTCTTTGTTGTCGGCTTAATTATGTTTTGGAATGCTCCTTGGTTACCAGCAACTATTTACAATACAAAGGCGATGGTCGTTGTGACTTATTGTGTGCTGTTCTTACCATACGCTGTGCAATATACAAAATCCTCACTATCACAGTTAGATCAATCTATTTTCCAATCAGCTGCGATTTTTGGACGCAATAGTTGGGACGTGTATCGAGCTATCATTATCCCACTGCTAATGCAAGGAATACTTGCTGGTATGATGATGACATTTATTATTTCAATGCGCGAACTAGTCGCGGGTCTCCTTATTTTGCCTCCTTCAGTTGAGACAGGCGCAACGTTTATTTATAGCCAATTTGAACAAGGCAATGTTGGGATAGGAATGGCTGTTGCAGTTATTACAGTCGCGATGACCGTTGTTTTTATGTTCCTATTAAATTGGCTTCAAAGATGGGGAGGACATGTACGTGCTTAATGTAGAGATTTTAGGAGGGGTTGGAGAGTACGGACGAAATTGCTTTTATCTCGAAAAGAAGGGACGAGCGATATTACTTGATTGTGGTGTCATGAATAATCGAGAAAAAACGATGCCCACTTTAACTCCCGCTCATATGGCAAAACTTGATGCTGTGTTTATTTCTCATTCGCATATTGATCATGTCGGCGCGCTTCCTTTACTGGAACAGTGGGGTTACAAGGGTCAACTAATTATGAGTGAGATGACAGCAAAACAATTAAAACGCACTTATCCAAACATTAAAACCTTTTCACCAAGATCAATTGGTCATTGGTTACATATTAGTCAGCATCTTTCTTTTCAATGGGGCTTTAGTGGGCATCTAATAGGAAGTGTTTGGTACAGCATTCGATTTTTGGGGGAGGTGATATTTTTTTCGGGAGATTATGTTTTGGATTCCTATCTATTAAAGGCGAATCTTCCATATGAGGATTGTGGGAAGTATAACGTCGCGTTTATCGATAGTGGGCATGTTGAAAAGACCATTAAGAATGAAGAAGTATTGCAACAAATAGTGGAGTTTATTTGTACGAACGATAGTAGACCGATTATTTTCCCTTCTTCCTTTTCAGGTAAAACGGCTGATATTGCGATTTATCTTTTTGCGCATAGTACAAGAAAAGTGTATATGGATCATGCGTTTTTCCCCTTGTTTGAAGATTACTATGACGCACCTGAAAATGTCGTACCTACTCCGATATTGCCGTTATTCAGAAGTGAATGCTTACAAGAGACGACTGTGGAGGAAAATGCTATTTATTTTGTTCCAGAACGAGATGAAGCAACCATATCGCAACTACTCAAAAATAGTCCATCAGCAATTGTGATCTTTACAGGATACTTTAATAAAGCTTGTTATATTCAACCATTAGCACCCCATCAAGTAAAACAGTTTTTTTACAAAACACATCCGGATTATAAGGATATTATTGCACTGTCCAAGCACATAAATGCTGAGAAAACCATTTACTTTCACAGCCATTTTACAAATGAAGAAACAACACTATTAACTTTAATCGGTAAAGAGGCGGATATAGGATGAATCATTTTAAAAGAATTGCACTGAAATTGGTCGTAATGACCATGGTACTGGGCACACTTGGCCTATTGAATACAGTACAAGCGAAAGCGGCAATTGAACCAAGTCATGAGATTAAATACAATTTGCGAACGGATCTATTTAATGAATCAGCCATTTTAAGCCTTTTTGCAGCTACGAAAAAAGATGAGGTAAAGATTTACTATTTCGATACAAATAATAAAGATTTTTTAAATGCAGACTATAACAACCGTTTACGTGTCTATAAAGATAGCACGAAAATCGATATTACGTATAAAAAGAGATTTCTTAATACACCGCTTGACGAAGCACTAGCAATCACAAAAAGCCATGGCTTTACAGGTGATGAATCTAACTATAAGTTTGAAATGGATATTAAGGGTGGAAATCGTACATTTACAATTAGTCGCAAAGAATCATTAAAAGCAACGACTAAAGTATCTTTCGATGCAGTGGATGTGAATGCTGCGAAAAAAATGATTTTAGATAATGTTCCAAAGAAAATTTTAAATTGGGATTCGGCAACATGGTATAACAACACGTTAGCGCAAGCCATCGTGTATGGACCTGCCAATGCAACAACCTATAAAGGAAGCTTTGCAGGCTACGAGGCTGATATTGAGGTTTGGCATTATCAAGGGGATGTTATGATAGAACTATCTACTAAAGAAGACGACGCCACAAAAGCTGCAGTTATTGAACAAGTATGGCATGATCAGCTAGTAGCAGTAGGATATCTTAGTGCGGATCAGCGTGGAAAAACAGCCTTTGTAATGGAGCAATAAGAATACCCGCGGAACAAAGTGAAATACCCGCGAAGTAAGAGGTTTTACCCGCGAAACAAAGTGAAATACCCGCGAAATGAGAGGTTTTACCCGCGGAATAAAGTGAAATACCCGCGAAGTAAGAGGTTTTACCCGCGGAACAAAGTGAATACCCGCGAAGAACGAGGACCTGCAATAATATTGTTAATACGGATTATAAAAAAATTTCGTGAGACGTCACGGAATTTTTTTAGGTTAATTAGCTGCTTTAAAGTAAGTATGGATAATGAACAGCCTAGTAGGTAATAAATATCGTGTTGACTATGGAGTGAATTGGTCAAAGCGTGAAAATAAAACCTATAAACTTTGTTCTAACTTTTTTAATTTAGCTTACACTTACTATAGGACGAACTTTGTGTGGAGTAAGGGGGAAATAACATAGCGAAAAAAATGGGAGTTGTGGCACTACTAATATTTGGTGCCTACGTTCTGGGCATGTATTGGTATATATTTCATAGTGGTGGTGGCACAATACCGCGAGCGTTTCAAGGCTCCGTTGCGGACCCAGTTATGTTTATGTCTGAAAAAGAACTAAACTTAAGTCTGGAATATTCGAAAATACGAAATTTTTTATTTTTTGTAGTAACACCATTTGAATGGCTTGCTTATATTGTAATTTTGTTAATGGGTGTTTCTCGCTATTTTGAAAAAGTTTCGACGTCCCAAACGAAAAGGAAGCTGTTACAAAATGCTGCCTATTTATTTTTATTATCGTTTTTGCTGTATGTAGTCCTTTTTCCAATTGAATACTATCGTTACTATTTAAGTAAAAGCTATGGCATTAGCACTCAAGCTTTTCCGTCTTGGATGCGTGATGGTGTCATTGATTTTTGGGTTAACTTTGGCATGACTTTTATTATCGTATCTGTTCTTTATTGGCTTATGAAAAAGAGTGCCAAGAGATGGTGGCTATATGCGTGGATATTAACGATTCCCTTTACGATTTTTGTAATGTTTATTCAGCCCGTTGTGATTGATCCGTTATACAATGATTTTTATCCGCTAAAAAACAAGGAACTAGAAACGAAGATTTTAGCAATAGCAGAACAAGCTGATATTCCGGCAGAGCATGTGTATGAAGTGAATATGGCACAAAAGACCAATGCATTAAATGCTTATGTGACGGGTATTGGTAGTAATTCAAGGATTGTGCTGTGGGATACGACGTTAAATCGTTTAACAGATAATGAAATTTTATTTATCATGGCGCATGAGATGGGGCATTATGTTGAGAAACATATTTATTTTGGCATTGCGGGTTATTTATTAATGACCTTAGTCGGGCTTTGGATAACAGCGAAAATTATGCGGTGGGTAATAGCCCGTTACGGACATGCATTAAAAATTACAAAAATAAGTGACATTAATTCTTTGCCACTATTTTTACTTATTACATCCTTTTTATTATTTGCTTCGAGCCCTTTATCGAATTTTATATCAAGATATCAGGAAACACGAGCCGATCAATATGCCATATCAATGATGGACGATCGTCAGGCAGCTGTAACCGCATTCCAAAAGCTTACCATATCAGGATTAAGTGAAGTGAACCCACCGCTTCTTGTGAAATGGTTCCGCTATACGCATCCAACCATGCTTGACCGCATTATGAAAGTAGCGGAAACGGAAGAACCAATCAAAGAAAAGCCGATCAAGGAAGAACAGAAAAAAACGAGGTAATGATGGAAGTAAAATAATCCACAATAGCCGAGGTTTTTCAGGCGAATAAATTGGGTATTCTAACGATAAGATGATTAAAATTTGTTCGTTTTAGAATGGTAGGGGAGTTTATGCGCAATATTGTTATTATAACGCTTGCATCCATTTTAATGGCATTTGCTTATAATTTTTTATTAATACCGCATGAGATTTTAAGTGGTGGATTAAGTGGGATTGCCATTATGCTTGGCATCGTAACGCCGTTGAATACAGGTGTGTTAAATCTTTTATTAAACTTGCCCTTACTTATATTAGGTGTGATGAAGTTAGGGAAACGTTTTATTGCTTATACCATTCTTTCAGTTGCAGTGATGTCTATCGCCTTGTTAATTATTCCAATTTATAAGGCAACACAGGAACCGATTTTAGCTTCCTTATTTGGTGGTGTTATTGTTGGTCTTTGTGTAGGTCTGATTTTTCGTGCGTCTGGTTCCTCAGGTGGCTTTGATATTATTGCGATGCTGTTGAGTCGCAAAAGGGATTTTCCATTGGGGGTACTTATTTCAGCTATGAACGGGGTCGTAGTAGCGATTTCAGGTTTTGTTTTTAGTTGGGATGCCGCTTTGCTGACGCTCGTTTCGATATATGCCACTGGAAAAGTTGTTGATACCATCCATACGAGTAATATTAAACTGACGCTAATGATTATTACTAGCAACGGTGAGGATGTGAAACAACAACTGTTAGCTAGGCTGCATCGGGGGATTACGATGATGGATGCGAAAGGTGGCTATTCAGGAGAAGGGCGAAAAGTGCTGATTACCGTCATTACACGTTATCAGCTAGCTGAAGTGAAAAGCCTAATAAAAGAAGTAGATGCAAAAGCGTTTGTGAATATTTTGCAAACAACAGAAGTGATTGGTATGTTTGACCGCGGTTCCAAATGATAGAAAAGTTCAATCATTTGGAAAAATGTATTTTAAAAACACACGTAATTGATTATACTATAATCGAACGTGTGTTTTTAAATTTTTGAGCTTGAAGAAAGGAGTAAATATGCAAAAAGATATTATTCATACGTATTGTTTAAAACTTCGTGGCACAACGCATGATTACAAGGACGAATGGCAGGCTGATCGCTATCATATCGGTGGCAAAATGTTTGCCATGATGGGCGGAGATGCAACGAGAAAACCGATTATTACGTTAAAATGTGCACCTAGTCGTGCAGAAGAATTAAGAGAAACCTATGAAGGCATTATTCCAGGTTACTATATGAACAAAACACACTGGAATTCTATTTATTTAGATGCCAATATTCCGAACGAGTTACTTGAAAATTTAATTCAGCATTCCTATGAGCTCGTATTCGAAAAGCTAACAAAAAAAGCACAAAAGGAAATAGGCATTTAAGTGCCAGTCACGCAAATAATTCTCAAGAGTTATAACCTTGTTCACCATAAGGTTGTAGCTTTTCAAGCCATTTTTGTTCAAGCTTTTCGAGTTCTTTTTTGGCATCAAAAAATCCCTCTTCTTTCTGCTTCAAATACTCCACTACTTCGAGCTGAAAGGCATCCGTACCAAATGTATTGTAATCTGCTTGTAACGCTTTATTTGTATACGTATTTGTCTTTAGCATAAACTGAAAGCCATTTAGGCGCTTTAAGTTATTGAAGCTACCAACAAACACTTTGCCATTGTGTTTGTTCGTCATGGTAAAAACGCCTGCTTCAATTTTCATTTCTTTATAAAGTTCCTTTAATTCTTTTTTGTGGTCCATTCATAACCCTACTTTCTTATTTTTTTACCCAATATGCACTACCATCATCCTGACGATCCATAAATCCATATTGAATTAAATAGCGACGAATTTGTACATAATCCTCATACATCGGCTGGATAATTGCATTAAGTTCCTTTTCTGTATAGTGTGTTGACTCATCGAGAAGCTTTGTAATGGCGCGGAGCACAACAATTTTATGCTTTTCTCGTTTTGGAAAGCGGACAAGCTCCTGCCCAATGCCATGAGGAAAGTATTTAGCCAGTAGCTGTTGTTCTTCGGCCAAGGTGATATTATAGCGATCATCCACCATCGTGGCAGTTTTGTGAATAGGGACAAATGGTTCTTCCTTTTGACCTTGTTCTTTTAATAGTTCCATCATGGCAAGGAATGTTTTAGCCTGACGTTCTTTTTCTTTTAAGGCAAAACGGTGGTGACGAATCGTTGTGGTACTGCCAATGGCAAGCTCTTCTTTAATGTCCTGATCGGTTTTACCCTCGTAAAATAACCGCAAAATGTGACTTTGATGGTCCGTTAAGCCTGTCATTTTTTTATTTAATCCATTTAAGTAGTGAAAAACGGATTGGTGTGTTGCCAAAATATGATGTTGCATAAATTTTTTTGCTTCATACAGGACATTTTCATGTGGATATATTATCCCTTTTTCAATTTTCTCTCCACAAAGAAGGCAAGTGTAGTGTGTATCTTCATCCGTGTAGCCTTGTTTAATATCTTCGATAGAAGCCTGCCAAAACAATTGGTTTAGATCCATTGTGAAACCCCCTTAAAAACAAACGATTTTAATTTTTGTTTGCTTATTTATATTTAAAATAACAAAACGTTTGTTAAAAAGCAATAAAAATACACATCGCATTGTCGTCGATGTGTATTTTCAATGAAACTAGTGATTTTTCTTTTTGAAAATAATAATTGATAATAGAGCAAGTAGAACAATAGTTATTAAAATAATTATATAACTTGTAGTTAGGCTAACAGCATGGCCATTAAGCTCATAAATAATACCGTAATTCAGCTTATAGCTTTCCACATGCTCCGTCGGAACGCCATCAAATACGTTCGCAATCGAGCTTTCCATAAAGGCATTTCGCAATAGTAATGTAGTATGACTAATTGGAAAATACATGATTAATTGTTGGGCAAAGCTAGGGAGGACGCCCACAGGGACATAAACGCCACATAAAAACCCGAGTACTGTACCAACGATTGTACTTAAAGTAGAAAAGGCATTTTGCGTGCTAACAAATAGTACAAGAAACATATTAAATACGCTCGCAAGGAGTACGGATAATAAAAGTATGCCAAGCACTTTGATGAAGGCGCTAAAACTAAGGAGCTCCCCGCCAGTTGACACAATGAAAATCTCACAGCCTATTAGAGCTACGAAGGAGAACAGACAGCCGATGATAAAAGCGTTCAATACATAGCTCATTTGAATCGTTGCGCGAGAAATAGGGGCTGTGAGAAAATCTGCAGTTGCTTTTGACTCCATATCGCGCACCGCAATGGCAAATGCACCTAAGGTTGTTGTAACCGCCATCATTGATAATAGACCAGCAACAAGCCATTCATTGACCATTGTAATCAACTTAGGAGTAGCCTCTGTTACTTGCTCAATCGCATCCACCTGCATTTTTTGGAGAAAAATTGCGTAAAGAACAATCACAATAATGACGGAAAGCAGGGAGAAAAAGACTTGTGTTTTATCTCTTCTAAAAACTTTACTATTGCGCTGTATTAAGCTAATCATTGCTTCCATTTGTACCATCTCCTTGTGCCATGATATGAATAAAGACATCATCCATTGTGCCCTTCATGACTTCAAAAGAGGCTAATAGGGGCTCGGCACTTTTTAAAAGTGTAAGTGCTGTCAGTGTAGAGCTAACGCGAACATAGAAAATGCCTAGCTTTTCTGTGTACGGTAAGGTATTTTCCTTCAGCCACTTCAGCCCTAATGAACGATCATGAAATACAAGTGCCATCTGGTCGTAGGCATATTTTGTTTTTAAGGCATCAGGTGTTCCTTCAGCGACAATACGACCTTGTTTTAACACTATCACCTGATGCGCCACGGCAGCTTCTTCCATATAGTGTGTTGTTAAAAATACGGTCATATTTGTTTCTGCCTGAAGTTGTTTGATTGCTTGCCAAACAAATTGGCGTGTTTGGGGGTCTAGACCAGTTGTGGGCTCATCTAAAAATAAAATTTGTGGCCGATGAATAAGTGCCCGAGCGATATCTGCGCGTCTTTTTTGTCCGCCTGATAATGTCCCGTATTTTTGCAGTTCTATATCATCTAAATGTAAATAGGTCGAGACGAATTGATAATTTTTTGTCAGCTGTGCTTTCGATAAGCCATATGTTTTGCCGCGGTGCAGAATATTTTCTTGAACGGTTAATCGTTCATCTAGGAGGCTTTGCTGAAAGACAACGCCGATAGATTTGCGTATTTTGGCATTATGAGATTTATCATCCAGTGTATAGCCGTTAATCGTAACGGTACCACTAGATTTTTGTAGTAATGTACATAAAATTTCGATGGTTGTCGATTTACCAGCACCATTAGCACCTAAAAATGCAAAGAGGGAGCCTTGCTCCACCTTGAAAGAAATCCCTCTTACGGCTAAATGCTCGCCATAGTGCTTTTGTAAGTGGTCAACTTGAATGGCAAATGTCATATTCGTCTATTCCTTTCTTTTTTGGATTTCATGATTGATTTCTTCAATATCATTTTTTTGCAAGACATATAAAATGCACCATACGATGAAGTAAATGATAATTTCCGCTACGATCACATACAGTATGCTTGAATGTTCGAACCAACGCCCAAAATAACCAGCAATCATTACGCAACATGTCACGGCAATAAAATGCACAATGAGCTGAATAGCAAATGCTAACCGTTCTATTTCAAAGATGAGGGATAGTGAACCTATTACAACACCAAGTATGGCGGCAATGATTATTTGTTCGAAAAGTTCTGCTCCTACTATTGTTGAATGATTCGACATAACACTTAATGTTACTAAAATGTAGGATGAGCTTAGTGAAATCAGTAGTCCAATTATCATCATGCGTAATATTTTCATATTATAATTCCCTCCCGATCCCTAATTGGCGTTTTAATTCTTTTAAATATTTTCGGCTGACATGAATGGATACATCATTTTCAAGTAGTAACTCTGTTGCGCCAATTTTACCCATTTGAATAGATGAAATTTTATTGATATTGACGAGCGTCGATTTGCTGACTCTTGCAAAGTCTTTTGCTAATTGGGCTTCTAGCTCATATAACTTGCGTTTGGACTCAAATTCTTGCTCCTCGGTCTGCAAAAAAACTTTTGCCCCTTCAGCATAAATCGAATAAATATCTGTGATTTTGATTAGATGAATTTCCTGTTGTAAATAGCCATCAAGCATGGTTGTTTGGACTGCTTGTAATTGCTTCATCAATTTTTCAATATGTTCGTTGTATTCTTTTGCATGTATATGAATCTCTGTTTCTTCTAGTGCACTATTAATGGTTAAATGAATTTTCATTGGAGGCCTCCTTTGGTAATCGTATTACCTCATCTCCCGTAAAAGAAAAGGGCATTTATGTACTGAATCAGCTTAATATTAATGTAGCATAGAAATTTTTAGCGAAGGTAAATTGTTTAATAAGTGGTAAAAATTAATGACTAACAGGTAAGATTTATACAATAACGGCAACTACCATCAATTATTTCCATTGCATTTATTGATTTCTGAATATTCAAAATTGTTTTGGTGTCTGGCACGGATAAAAGGCGTGAGTAGTAAATTGGGGATGTTCACGTCATAATAGAACTATTCATTCTTGAGGGGTTGCTAGCAATGTTTACATTTTATAAGCAGATGTTCATAACACTCTGTATAGGGTTGTTAGGAGCACTTTTATTTCAACTTTTACATATACCAATGCCGTGGTTGTTAGGGGCTATTGCCGCTGTACTTTGCGTGCAGTTATTTACAAACATACAGTTGCGATGGCATCGTTATTTCCGCAATATTGGTTTAATTGTGGCGGGCTATTCCATTGGATTTGCATTTACTAAAGAAGCCATACAGGATATACAACAGTTTTTAGGCAGTATAATTGTACTAAATATAATCTTTACTCTTTTATTTTTTGCCATCAGCTTTTTAGTTGCAAGGCGTACAGATTTAGATTTTTCCACTGCGCTTACATGCTGTGTACCAGGAGGCATGACACAAATTATTGCATTTGCCGAGGAGCAAGGCAATATGAATATGGCTGTCATTACGTTTTATCAGGTATTGCGAGTCCTTTTAATCGTTGGCTTTGTGCCATTAATGGTGACAGGCACTGGTGAAAATCTTGTCACGGTCGATGGCGTCTTTTCTTGGCAGTTGCTAACTTTACTACTTATTTGCGGCTTAGCAGGGTGGCTTGCTCAAAAGGTGAAAATTCCAACAGGCTATATGTTAGGACCGGTATTTTTATTAATGGGGTTGAATATAGCGGAAGTTGCTGTGCCAAAGATGCCATTATCATTTCTGCATATAGCTCAGCTAGTAATCGGTATTTATATTGGTCTTTTATTGAAAAAGGAAGACTTACATTTATCAAAGAAGCATGTATTTTATGCTTTTGCGTCAGCAAGTCTTTTTATCGGTTCTGCTTATGTTTTATCTTTTGTGATGAAACATTTGTATAGCCTTGATTTCCGTACAGGATTTTTAAGTATTGTACCAGGAGGACTCGATCAAATGGGCATTATAGCGGCTTCTGTACATGCAAATGTAACTATTGTGACCGCTTTTCAGCTATTTAGGGTATTGATAGTATCTGTCTTTCTTGTCCCATTAGTAAAGGTGTTTGTCAAAAAGGTGAAAGTTCATGATTAGAGAATAAAAAAGATTGCTCATGCGTTAGCGATGAACAATCTTTTGGCCTCAATATTTAAACTGATGAATTAAGTTTTGGAGTGTTTCGGCATTTTTTGTAAGTGTTGTAGCTGCGTTATTAATGTCTTCCATAGAGTAAAGATTTGTCTCGGCGATTTGGGTCACGACCTTTGATTGTTCGCGTGCATCAACCGCAATTTCAGCCATGATTTGGGTAGAGGCATTGGCTTGTTCTATACGCGCATATAGCTCCTCTGCAATACCAGAAACTTCCTGAATTTTATGTGTGACTACCGCTACTTTTGTTGTAATGTTCTCAAATGCGCTATTTGTTGTACGAACTATTTCTACACTTGAAGCGGCTTCTTTTTCACTTTGTTGCATATAGTCGCTTGCTTCTTTTGCTAATTGTTGCATTGTATGAATAGTCTCGGTAATTTGAGCGGCAGATGTTTTAGATTGCTCGGCTAATTTACGAACTTCCTCTGCTACAACAGCAAAGCCTTTGCCATGTTCTCCAGCACGTGCAGCTTCTATAGATGCATTTAAAGCAAGTAAGTTTGTTTGATCGGCTATGGCATGAATAACCTCTACAATGTCTCCAATTGTATTGGCATGTTTATCTAATGCTACGATTGAATTGACGCTTTGTAAGACGGCTTCTGTCATAGCATGCATTTGAGTTTGCATGGCATGTGCTGTTTTTTCGCCATATTTCGCCGTATCAAACGCTTCTGAAGCATGAGATGAAACTTCCATATTTGTTTCCGTTACAAGCTGAATACCGCCTGCAATATCCTGCATGGCTTCTGCATTTTCATTGGCGCTTTGTTTTTGGGTGCTTGCACCGCTCGCTAATTCTTGCATATTAGCTGTTAGTTGTTCCGTTGTTCTTGTTGTAGAGCCTGCTGTTGCAGAAAGCTCAGCAGATGATGCCGAGACTTCATTGGCTGTTTCATCAACTTGTTGCATCATTTTTCGGAGTGTTGCAAGCATTGCATTAAAGGATTTAGCAAGATCTCCGATTTCATCTTTCGTTGTAACAACTAACTGTTGAGTTAAATCGCCTTCGCCAGCAGAAATGGTTTCCAACTGCGTATTCAAACGCTTTAAAGGCTTGACAATATTACGCACGAGCAATGTTCCGGCAATGACAGCGATAATTGCCGCAATGATGGCAACAACCCCCATTTTGAGAAGCATTTTTTGTTCGATAGCATTGATTTCAGAGGAGGGAACACCTGCGAAAATCATACCTATCGTTTCCCCGTTCGCATTTTGAATTGGGCCATACTGTGTAAAATAAGGTTTGCCAACTACATCAGCTGCTCCTTTGTAAAGGTTTCCTTGTGTAAGCACTGCTTCTGTTACTTTAGGATCGGCTGTTGTGCCAATCGCACGTTGTCCATCAACCAGTATATTTGTGTTAACTCGTGTATCTTGAGCAAAAATAGTAATAGCTGCGTGGGATAACTCTCCTAATTTATCAATTAATGCAGTTTCCTCTGCTATTTTAGCGTCACCTTTGTAAAGCTCTCCATTTTTTAAATGCCATTCACCAGGTAATGTTTGATCCAAATTATAAACACTTAAATCATAGATTTGACTAAGGCGTACTTTATTTTCTGCTTCAATGGTCGTTTTCATTTCGCTTGTATTGACAATTCCAACAGCAATTAAAACAAATAAAATAACTGTTATAATCAACAAGCTCATTTTCATTTGCATCGTTAAATTTTTCATAGATTCCCTCCACGTTTTTGTCCACATAAATAGACAGCAAGTGTTGCAAAGTAACTTGCTGTAATTGTATGTATTTCAGGAAAACATTGTATTTTTACTAGTATATAATTACTTACGCTATTTGTATATTTCAAAATTAAATATAATTAGTGACATTTAGATTATTCCATTGTTAAATAGTGGGATTTTGTAATGATGGTTGTTCCAGTTGTGGAATTTAGACATTCCCAAATTATATGGAATATGGTATGCTATACCTAACTAATTCTAACGGAGGTGAAAAGGAATGAATATAAACGCTACGAGAACAGGTGTAAACATAGAAATTGATATAGCTATTTATTTTACACGTGTTCAAACTTTCGATTTTGCTAACAACGGGATAGGTCTGTCTATTTTTAAGCAAAATCAAATACTAAACGTAGCGAATTAACCATTCTTTTTCACACATATATTGAAGAAAAAGACTGCTTGTTAATTGAGCAGTCTTTTTTGTTGTCTAGAAATGTTTTTTCGCACGTTTTATGGAGGAAAAAACAATGCAAATAAAGGCTGAACAAATACAAAAAATCATCGGTGGCAATGTATTATTTGAAGGACTACAACTGGAAATCAAAAAAGGGGAACATTTAGCGATTGTGGGTGTCAATGGTAGTGGAAAAACAACTTTACTGCAATTGTTAGCGGGGCTCGATACACCTGATGCTGGACGTATTATTAAAAGTAAAGGAGCAACTATCGGCTATTTACACCAAATTCCAAGCTATCCTTTGCTTACTGTCAAAGAAGTACTGGAGGAAGCATTTGCTGACATCTACAAGTTGAAGGCAAAAATGAACACACTGGAACAGGCTATGCAAGTGGAAGGTACGGACAAAGTGTTACAACAATATGGTCAAGTTCAGGAACAATTTATGCTACAGGGGGGCTATGAAGTCGATGCGCAATTAGTTGCTATTGCAAATGGACTTAACATTACGTCTTTACTTTCTGTGCCCTTTGCAAGCATAAGCGGTGGGGAAAAAACAAAGGTAATGCTAGGTCAAATGCTTTTAAGTAACCCATCTATTTTACTTTTAGATGAACCAACCAATCATTTAGATATGCAAGCAATTGAGTGGCTCGAGTGATACAAATGAAGGCGATAAGTCATGCATTTGATAAGCCATTATTTAAGAATAGTCATCTATCGGTCTATTTTGGCGAACGTCTCGCGATTATAGGCAATAATGGTAGTGGAAAATCAACCTTGCTAAAAATGATGTTAGGGGAGATTGTACCGAATCAAGGAGAGTGTAAAGTAGGTAGTAGTGTAAAAATAGGATATTTATCGCAGCAATTTGACCATGAAAATCCTGCCATTCGTTTAATTGATGCCTTTCGAGAATGTGTATCCGTATCAGAAGCAGAGGCGCGTCATTTGTTAGCACAGTTTCTGTTTTATGGATACGATGTCTTTAAGAAAGTGAAGGACTTAAGTGGTGGGGAAAAGATGCGTCTGCGTCTCGCGCAATTAATGCATGAAGATATTAATTTACTTATTTTAGATGAACCGACTAACCATTTAGATATAGAAGCAAGAGAGGTATTAGAAGACACCCTTGAATCCTTTACAGGTACTATTGTTGGTGTATCTCATGACCGCTACTTCTTACAAAAAATCTTTACAAAAATTGCATGGATTGAGCAACAAACGATTTATGTATATGAAGGGGATTATGAATGGGCAAGAACAAAGCATGTTCTTGTTGAGCAAGTGCCAGAAGTAAAAGTGGACAGTAGCACAAAGACAAATGAACACAGTGTTAAGGAAATTCCGATTGAAGAACAAATTGAAAAGGTAGAGGTTAAATTAAAAGAACCAACACTTGCTAAAGAGCAACGTCAAAAATTGGAACAACAGCTAGAAGCTCTATATGTAAAATGGTTGGAAGGAGGAACAGCACATGCATAAGCTCGAAGACATTATGCAGTTAGACATTGACTATATCAATGAATTTAGTGAAATGGAACGATGTCCTGAAGGAGTATTTTTTTACAATAAGGAAATGCCTATGTACTATGACGCCAACCATGCACATATATGGAAGAGAGTAGAGCAAGCAGAGACATGTTTAACTAGTATAAAACAATTCTATCACTCAAAAGGCTTGATTCCGAGAATGTATTTATATAATGTTGAGGAAAATCATCACTGTGTGGAGGCATTATCATCACATGGTTTTCAATATGAGTCTTTTACGAATGATATCCAATGTTGGAATGGCGAAAATGTTATATTACCGAATAATCCAGCGATTCGCATTGAACGTGTGGCAGATACAAATGTACAAGAAGCACTAGAAGTTGAAATGAGTATTTCTACATTTGGTGAGCCTGCTTTAATAAAAAAGGCGTTCGATAACATGTACCGTTCACCGCATTTTACGTACTATTTATTAAAAATGGATGGTGTTCCTTGCTGTACGGCCAATTTGTTTATATCTGGTCGTCAAGGTCGAGTTGAAAGTGTTGCAACATTAGAAAGCTATCGCGGAAGAGGATTAATTGGTTATGTATTGCAGCATATTCAAAAAGAAGCTGTTAAAAGAAACTTAGAACATCTTTGGATATTGCCTATTAATGAGCAAGTCGCTAAAGTATATGAAAAGGCAAATTTTTATTCTTTTGGTAAAATAAAATCAATACATGCCTTTATAGAAGGGAAGACGATTCAAGAAATAAGGTCTGCAAAATAAACATGTATCCGTAAATTTTGAAGGTAAATTACTTGAAAAAAAGTGGTATTCGATTTATTGTCTTTAGAGATACTTGTTAAATGGACTTGGAGGATATGGAATGCACGGAATTTATATACGCTACAATGTCTCAGAAAAAAACCAAGAAGCAAAATGGCCCCGAAAAGTGGATGCATTTGCGTATGTTCAACGAGGAAAACCACAACAAGATAATGACAACATGCTTTCAATGGAGGAGCTAAGAAGTCATGCAATCCGATATATTAAAAGTTTAAAAGAAAATGCGAGTGCCCATTTAGTAGAGCAACATAAAGGGGAAATTGAACATTTCGATCGCCGCTATATGGAGTCGCTAAAAGTCAAAGAAAATATCGATTCACAGCTTATTAATCTTGAAGAAGTTCGCTTATTATTGCAATTGATGAATGTATTGAATTTATCGCATAGTTTTGGTGAAAATGCTGGAAAGCTATTACGTCAAATTACGCCATATGCAAAAGATATAGAGCATCCAACGTTCCAAACTACGCGAGTTGAACGTCATTTTTATAGTGAAATGATTGAGCAAATAGAAGCAATATATGCACGCATTATGCGTCAGCACAATCCATCCACGACAGAAATTCAGCAATCGGAAAAATTATGGATGAGCGTTTGTGAGCAAGCAATTGACAAAGTAGAAGCACGCATTGAGCGCTTATCTTCTATTAAATTAAAGCATGAAAAAAATTTATTAGAGTTCAGTCAGTTAAAGCAACAAAACATTGAGGCGAAGGAACGGTTAGACCATGCCGTCAATGAGCTCGATACGATTTTAAATGTACTAGAATCTTAAACTAGCTATATACAAAAAAGGGCATGTCGCCAATTAGCAATGAACACTAATTGGCAACATGCTTTTATTTTGCATTATTTTTTTCTGCTTCTTCACGCTTCCATTGGCGATAAACTCGTAATAAGTCAAACCCTAGTACAATCACGATAAGATAGAAAATAGGGCTATTATAAGATAAGCCAATTTCGGACTCGCCACCTAATAATGTGAGCACAATCCAAAGACCAACTGTATAAAGTGTTAAACCAGCATATGCTTTTTTGGATAGCTTTTTATATGTACCTTTTGATGACACTAGATTTATACCTACTAGGACAATTAATATAACAAGAATAATTTTTTTCGACAATATTTCTGCTAACGGAGTGGCAGGGAAAAAATCATTGACGAATAGTAAAGTGAAAAAAATGAAAATACAAACATTAATAATTGTTGATCGCTTCATGCAATATCTCCTTCGATGCCTTTATTCTTTTCTATTGTAACATGGTTTAAGTTGAAGAAATAAAAATACGCAAAAGAATGACAAGGGATAAATGCTTGCTTCTTAATTTTAAAAATTTTGATAATCTTAAAAATTATGAAACTTTTTTCTTAGGGCATCCGTATAGTAGGTAATATGATGAAAAGGGGTGAACAACTTGACGCTATTTGGCTATTCACTCGAACAAATTTATTTGGTGGTATTAATTTTCGCGGGACTTGCAACGATTTTGTTTATGTTTTTCGGCGAAGTAGTCGAGGGCATTGGGGATGGTCTACCGATTTTTAATCCAAGTGTCATTTTATCATTCTTAACATTGATGTCAGCAGCTGGATTTATATTAGAAAAGTTAGCCTTTTTCCCTAGCGTATGGAACATAGGTGTGGCTGCTATCATCGGCGTGATTTTAAGTGCCCTATTTTATTTATTTATTCTTGTTCCACTAAAATCAGCGGATGTTTCATTAGCCTATACGGAACAATCTCTTGAGGGGCAGTTAGGTAAAGTGATTGTACCAATACCAGAAGATGGCTTTGGTGAAGTTGTTATTGAGACAACGAGCGGTATGATTGCAAAGCGCGCAGCAGGCTATGATAATGAGGTCATTGATTATGATTCGACCGTCCTTGTTGTTGAAGTGAAGGAAGGCACTCTTTTTGTAAGAGCCTATGAAAAAAAGTTTATATAAAGGAGAGATACAGTAATGTCAATGGAGATTTTAATTGTCTTGGGAATTGTAGCATTTATTTTAATCGCACTAGTGGCACTGTATGTAACAAAGTATCGTACAGCGGGTCCTGATGAAGCACTGATTGTGACAGGTAGCTATCTTGGCTCAAAAAATGTACATAAAGATGAGTCAGGAAACCGTATTAAAATTATTCGTGGGGGCGGTACATTTGTCTTCCCAATTTTCCAGCAAGCACAACCATTAAGCCTATTATCAAGTAAGTTAGAAGTGACAACGCCTGAAGTTTATACAGAGCAAGGTGTTCCCGTAATGGCGGATGGTACAGCGATTATTAAAATTGGTGGTTCCATTTCAGAAATCGCTACAGCGGCTGAACAGTTTTTAGGAAAGCAAAAGGCAGAACGTGAAGGGGAAGCACGTGAAGTATTAGAAGGACATTTACGTTCTATTTTAGGATCGATGACAGTTGAGGAAATTTATAAAAATCGCGATAAATTTTCGCAAGAGGTACAACGTGTAGCTTCTCAAGATTTAGCGAAGATGGGTCTTGTCATTGTGTCCTTTACAATTAAAGATGTGCGCGATAAAAATGGTTATCTTGATTCACTAGGGAAGCCTAGAATTGCACAAGTGAAACGTGATGCAGATATTGCAACTGCCGAGGCAGAAAAAGAAACGCGCATTAAACGAGCAGAAGCATCAAAAGAAGCACAAAAAGCCGAGCTAGAACGGGCAACAGAAATTGCGGAAGCGGAAAAAGAAAATCAATTAAAAGTGGCGGAATTCCGTCGTGAGCAAGATATAGCCAAAGCTCGTGCCGACCAAGCTTATGAATTAGAAACTGCACGTGCGAAGCAGGAAGTAACAGAGCAAGAAATGCAAATTCGCATTATTGAACGTCAAAAGCAAATTGAATTAGAAGAAAAAGAAATTCTACGTCGTGAAAAGCAATATGATTCAGAAGTGAAGAAAAAGGCAGATGCCGACCGCTATGCAGTTGAGCAAAATGCAGAGGCGGAAAAAATGCGTGAGCTTGCACAGGCAGATGCGGAAAAATATCGTATTGAGTCGTTAGCAAAAGCGGAAGCGGAGAAAATACGTTTAGATGGTATTGCGAAAGCAGATGCTGAGCGTGCACAGGGTGAAACAGATGCCGATATTATTCGTCTTCGTGGTCTAGCCGAAGCAGAAGCAAAACGTAAAATTGCGGAAGCCTTTGAATACTACGGTCAAGCAGCTGTCCTGGATATGGTTGTACGCATGATGCCTGAGTACGCAAAAGAGCTTGCAAGTCCACTTGGCAATATTGACAAAATTACAGTTGTTGACACGGGTAGTGGAGAAGGAGGCAGTGGTGCGAACAAGGTCACTTCTTATGCAACGAATTTAATGTCAACCTTGCAAGAAACATTAAAGGAAACTTCCGGCATTGATATGAAGGAGTTAATCGAAAGCTATGCGGGCAAGCATACATTGCGTCCAGAGCTTGAGCGTATTGCAACGGAGCTAGTGAAAAAGCCAGAGCCTGTTGTGACGACAGAACAAGTAAAAGAAACCGTCGAACAATAAACATTGAGAAAAGCTACCTAAAACTTCGGGATTAGGTAGCTTTTTTATGCTAAGTGGAACTTTTAGTGGCGATGGATGAAGTAATAGTAGCGCAAAGAGAGATACAAAGGGCGATTAATTAAGAATTCTTGGCGCAAAGTAAGATGCATATGGCGATTAATTAAGTTTTAGTAGCGCAAAGCCAATTACTATTAGCGGTGAATCTCGTTACCCAATAGTACCGATGCTTATGTCCATTCGCTTGCAAGCATGCCGTAAACGACGTGATCTACATAGTGATCGTATAGCCATTCTGCCGCGCGAATTGTTCCTTCCATTTTAAAACCAAGTCGCTCTGGAATCGCGCGACTTTTTGTATTGCCAACAGCAACACGGATTTCCACTTTGTTTAACTGGAGCTCGACAAAAGCATACTTTAATAGCGCTTGTACTGTTGTCGTCATAATGCCGTGCCCTTGAGCATCTGCACTAAGCCAATAGCCAATGGCTGCAATTTTATTTGCATGATTAATCGTATTAAAACCCGCAATGCCTACAATTTTATCGCGGAAAATAATCACAAAGGACATATTACTTTTTGCTTCATAGCCAGCAATACAGCCTTCTATATAGCCTTTTGTATCCGCTAGTTCCTTTGTGAAATCTAACCATGGTAACCATTCCCGTAAATATGTTCTCGATGTATCTGTTAGTGCGAAAACCGTTTCTGCATCATCTAGCGTGATGGTTCTTAACATTAGTTCGTGATTGATTGTAATCTGCATTGGTATTGTAGCCCTCCGTTTCCGTAGTTTATTTCAAGGCATTATGCATGAAGCCCTTCATTTCTTGACTTAATGTTGTGAGTTCGTCGATAATTTCACTAAAATCTTGGACAAGTTGTGCTTGTTCATTAGTTGCGTCGGAGATTTGACCCATGTTTTTCTTTAAATTATCAAGATTTCTAGTAATATTGCGCAGAGAAGCTTCAATATTTTCCGTGGCACTTGACGTTTCAAAAGAAAGTTTTCTAACTTCCTGTGCTACGATATTAAAACCAGCTCCGTGCTGACCCGCACGCGCAGCTTCAATCGAGGCATTTAAGCCAAGTAAATTTGTCTGTTGAGAAATGTTTTTTATTAAATCTGTGACATCATTTGTTTTTTCAGAATCTTCTAGGGCATGTTGTGCCTGTTTATTAATTTCCTCACTCGTGGCAGCTAACTCCTCCGAATGAGAGGCGATGTTATGTACTTTATCTTGAAGGTTATAGACGATACTATCCATTGTATTCATATAATGTTCGAGTTTTAGCTCATTATCGATAGGAAGTCCAAACGCTAGAGCGCCGATTACTTTGCCATTTTCTCGAATTGGGAATGCAAAGGCGTTAATGGCAATGCCATATACATCCTCGGGTATGATGACATCTGCATTTTTTCCAGTAAAGGCGATGTAAACATTTTGATCATTTGCATTTACTTGTTGCCCATCTACATAACCTGAGTCAACACGTTTGCCTGCTAAATATTTTACAACTGTTTCACTTTCTTTATCAACGACAGCTACAATGGCTTCTTCTTTTAATGCAAGATGGATATAGTGCGCTGATTGTGCTAAAGCTTCGATTATTTTCATGAAATACCTCCAAATTGTAGAATAACAGTCATTATATTACTCACTGTAGCATATTAATGCCGAATTCAACATAGCAAAAACATGAATTTAACATTAAATCACTATTATTGCTATTAAATATATTAATTGGGAAAAATAGAAAGAATACTATTTAGCAATGTATAGAATTGTCAAATGAAAATGGTAGAAAATATAAAGAAGTTCTTTGTTTTTGTCTATTTTTCGACAATTCACACTGTATTTTGGAGAATATTGCATTAGAATAATAGATAGATGGACTCGTAAATGGAAGGAGATTGAAATGGAGTATATAGAGAAAGGAACAAAGGCATTCCACAAAGCAAATTGGGCTTTATTTTTAGCTGGATTTATTACCTTTGCGAATTTATACGTTTCGCAGCCATTGTTACCGACATTTGCAGAGGAATTTCATGTCTCGCCAGCAGTTGCGAGTTTGTCACTATCGGTGACTACATTGGCACTGTCAATTAGTATGATCATTGTCGGCTCATTCTCTGAGGCGTGGGGAAGAAAGTCATTAATGACGCTTTCGATATTTGCCGCATCCATTTTGACGTTAGCACTCGCTTTTTCACCGAATTTTGAAACGATATTAGTATTGCGTGTTATTCAAGGTGTAGTGTTTGCAGGCTTACCAGCAATTGCGATGGCTTATTTAGGAGAGGAAATGAACCCATCTAGCCTTGGTATTGCAATGGGACTTTACATAAGTGGTAATTCTGTGGGTGGTCTTAGTGGACGTGTCATTATTGGTACATTAACAGATCTTTATAACTGGCAGGTTGGTATGATTGTACTTGGTGTTATTAGTTTAATCATTAGTGTGTTATTTGTCTGGATGCTACCGAACTCGCAGCATTTTTCGGCACGGCCGTTACAAATAAAAGCTTTAAGCAAATCACTTATGCAGCATTTAAAGGATCCATCCATGCAGTGCTTGTTTGCAATTAGCTTTGTGCTAATGGGAAGCTTTGTGACACTTTACAATTATATTGGTTTTAAATTAATGGCACCTCCCTATCATTTGAGTGCCACAATTGTCGGTTGGATATTTGTAATTTATTTAGTTGGGACATTTAGCTCCGCGTGGTTTGGCAGTTTAGCTGATCGTTTTGGGCGACAAAAAATGCTATTGTTAGCCATTGCAATTATGCTTGCTGGTGCCATTATTACTTTACAAGGTCTATTACTATTAAAAATAGTAGGGATTACAGTGTTTACCTTTGGCTTTTTTGCAGCCCATTCAATCGCAAGTGGATGGGTGAGCAAACGCGCTACTCATGATAAAGCACAAGCATCTTCTTTATATTTATTTTTCTACTATTTTGGCTCTAGTGTCGGTGGGACGGTAGGGGGCATATTTTGGATGCATTTTGGCTGGTTTGGTGTGGTTGCAATGATCACGATCTTTTTAGTCATTGCTTGTGGGCTAACATTTGTTTTAAAAAGCATTATTGCCAAATAACGGTTCGTTACTGGGCATTAGATTTTAGTCTTACATCTAGGCATTAATAAAAGCAAAGAAAAAGTGTTAGATTGATTGTCGTCAATCTAACACTTTTTAGGTGTTAACCCATAATATTATAGCCTGCGTCAATATAGATTGTTTCGCCTGTTACACCACGTGATAAGTGAGATAACATCACGATTGTCATATCAGCTACTTCATCTTGTTGAACATTACGTTTTAACGGTGCTGTCTCTTCAATTTTGTGTAAAATTGTATTAAATGAAGGAACACCTTTCGCAGCAAGTGTACGAATAGCACCTGCAGATATTGCATTGACACGGATATTGTCTTGACCAATATCAGCAGCAAGGTAGCGCATAGATGCTTCTAATGCAGCTTTGGCAACACCCATTACGTTGTAGCCATCAAGTACACGTTCTGCACCTAGGTAACTCATTGTTACAATAGAGCCGCCTTCTGTCATGTATGGATGTGCTGCTTTTGCTGTTGAAATAAGGGAATAGGCGCTTGTATCTTGGGCAAATGCATAGCCATCACGAGTTGTTTCTAAAAAGCGATTGTGTAAATCTTCTGCATTGGCAAATGCTACTGAGTGCACAATACCGTGGATAACGCCAACTTTTGAACCGATTTCATCGAATGCTGCTTTTGTGCTTTCATCACTGTTCACATCGCATTGCACAACAAGAGCATCTGCATGCCCATAGTTTTCAAGTTGTTTTTGTAATTTTTTTAAAGAACGTTCCTGACGATACGTGAAAATCACGTTTGCCCCTACATCAAATAAACGTTTAGCAATCCCCCAAGCAATACTGCGATCGTTTGCAACGCCCATTACGACAATATTTTTATCTTTTAATTGTAATAAATTATCCATCATTTATAAGAATCCCCTTTACGAAATAATATCTGTTATTAGTACCAACTACTAAAATCTTATCATACATAAATTATGGTTGCAATAACAAGATGAAAAGGGCATAAAATTGATTTCAATGCGTTCTTCAATTCTAGGAAACATTGAGTTTGTTAATGACAAATGCATAAAAAAAGGCACCCTTTATTGGATGCCTTTTTAGTAAGGTATAGACTATTCGAATTTTAAAGAGTCGCCGTCAAAAGGTTCGTCAGCCACTTTGATAGAATCAGTTGGGCAACCTTCAAAAGCATCTTGCATGTCTTCTAGTAGATCTTCTGGAACTTCAGCAGTTCCCATGTTATCATCTAAAATAACGAAGGCAATTCCTTCATCATCATAATCATAAATATCTGGTGCTGCGGCTCCGCATGCGCCACAAGCGATGCATGTATCTTTATCAACAATTGTGTATTTAGCCATTTCTTTCTCTCCTTTTACGATGTTCCTACAAAGCTTCATACTCATTTTAAAGATGTTTAACTGACATTTCAACCTAATACTATTAAATTGGAGGAATTTGCTTCAATGTTTTATCAAATTTTATTGCAAATCTTTCAAAAACTAAATAACGAACGTACCGTTTCAGCGGCCTATCATATCCTTAGAGGAAAGCGTTCAGGCCAGACCATTCAAGATGTTGGACTGTTTCAGTTACATAACTATTTTGGATTACTTCCAAAGCTGCCTCGTGCGACATTTGATGAAGCTGTTTCTACCTTTTTGCAATATAGTTGGTTAATTATGCAGGAATCAGGTCACTATTCCATGAAAAAGCTAGGTTTACAGCGAGCAGCGCAAACACCATCTTTTTTATTTGACGGTTGGCATTATCGAGGAAATGAACAGGTGTTTTTTGCACGGCTTTCCTTAGTTGTACAAAGTTTGTCCTATCAAAAAGAGGGGATTCGGTCATTTTCACCTATAAGTAAGGATACACAAGTACAATCATGGGTCCGTGCTTTTTTACAAGACCAGCAGTATCAATCAGGGCATTTGCAACAGCAATTACTAGATGAATGCTTGCGTGTCTTCGCAACACTAGCCGTTTCTGAAAGCAATAAGCAACTTGCCCTTTATCGATTGAGTGGCTATAGTTTACCAGGTTGGACATGGCAGCAACTTTCCATCGAACGCAAAGAAACGGTACTTGATAGCCAATTAGCATTTATTGAATTACTACATACACTATTGAATGAAGTGCATGCAACAAACAACTACCCGTTGCTTGGCAAAATAGCAGAAGAATTGCGAGTAAAGGCATTGTTGACAGATTCGACACAGCAAACTGCCTATTTATATGACCAAGGGTATTCAATTGAGCAGATTGTACAAATTAGAAAGTTGAAACAAAGTACAATTGAAGATCATTTAGTTGAAATAGCAATGAACGAACCGAACTTTTCGATTGGTCCGTTCGTCTCTTATGAGGAAGCGGAAAAAGTTTGGCAGGCTTCCAAGCAATATCAAACAAAGAAATTAAAGGCATTGCATGAAGTGGTCAATGACTTGAGTTATTTCCAGCTCAGACTTGTCCTCGCGAAAGGAGAAGTATAATGGAACTAGAGCAAACATTAGCAAAATATTTCGGTTATTCCACCTTTCGGCCAGGTCAAAAAGAGGTAATTGAAGCAATTCTTAGCGGGAAAGATGTTATTGCATTATTGCCAACTGGCATGGGTAAATCATTGTGCTATCAATTGCCCGCTTATTTATTGCAAAAACCAGTGTTAATAGTGTCTCCGTTATTGTCTTTAATGCAAGATCAAGTAGAGCAACTGAAGCGATTTGGTGAAAAAAGAGTAGTAGCATTAAATTCATTTTTAACAGTAGAAGAAAAACGATATGCACTCCATTTTTTAGAACAGTATCGCTTTATTTTTACATCGCCAGAGATGCTGTTACAACAACAGGTGCAGGAGAAGTTAGCAAATATGACGTTAAGTCTTATCGTTGTGGATGAAGCACATTGTATCTCGCAGTGGGGATTTGATTTTCGTCCGGATTACTTGCGCATCGGCGACTGGTTTTCACAAGGTAATCGTCCTCCTGTATTAGCGTTATCTGCGACTGCAACTGAAAAAGTAGTAAAAGATATTCATGCTACACTATCACTGCATGCACCGTTTAAATTTATGTATAATGTTGATCGTCCAAATATTCACCTCGGACGTGTTCTTTTCGAGGATAGGGCCGATAAAGCAAGATGGATAGTGGAACATGTAAAAAAAACAGCTGGACCAGGTATTTTATATTTGTCATCACGCAAGCGAGCTGAGCAATATTGTGAACTGTTTATGCAAGCGGGTTTGCGAGCTGCCGCTTATCATGCAGGCTATAGCGCGGAGGACCGTCAATTTATTCAACAGCAGTTTATCGATGGAGAGTTAGATTGGATTGTGGCGACCAATGCGTTTGGCATGGGCATCAATAAGGGAGATATTCGACAGGTGATACATGAAACAATGCCTGCCAATGTCGCGAATTATATGCAAGAAATTGGGCGTGCAGGTCGTGATGGTAAACCTGCACTTGCGATTTTACTTTACAGCGATGGTGACGAGGAACTGGCGAAATTTGTAGTAACAGGAGATTTACCGTCATCTAGTCATGTCGATCGCTATCAAGAACTTGTATGGCAGCGTATTGCCCCCTCTCAAATGTTAAAAAATGGTGAGTTGAGTGAAACAGCCTTTCGTGTGCTAGATTATTGGCTCCATCAGGAATCTGAAGAACGAGTAAAAGCACGACTTCATCATTTCGCACTTGAAAAATATCAGGCAGTAGATGAAATGTTAAAAATTACAAAGACAAAAAATTGTATACGTGAGCAGCTTGTCGGGTATTTTGGGCAAAAATTGCAGAAAAAACCTGAAAACTGTTGTGAAAATTGTGGAATCCATTATGATGAAATCAATACAGTACGCATGAAGGAAGAGAAGAAAGTAGAAATGATGGCGTGGGAAAGTCGATTAAAACAGCTTTTAATAAGCGACTAGACTAAACTTACGGTCATTTACTTTTTTCGCAAAATTCGTCATAATAGAATGATAGAAGAATGCGTAGCAAGGTTGGAGGAAAGTCGAATGAGTAAAGAAGACTATCGTGATAAAATCGAAGAACATCGTCAGTCATTTGAAGAAGAACAACAAGAACAGCAAAATCTATCTAGAGTTTCAAGAATGAATAAAAATGGAAGTAATAACAAAAAGCCGAAAAATACAAAACAACGTAAATTTCCTTTAATGACGATTCTTTTTGTTACATTTATCTTAATTCCATTAACTATATTAATTTATTTTGTGCAATTCTATGATCCTGGTAAAACGATTGAAGAAGCTGAAAAAGATACGATGGATGCTGTAGTAGAAATTGATAAAACTGATGGAAAAGCGGAAGCTTCTACATCAGCGGATAAAGAAAAAGATGATAAGGCAAATGAACAAGCAAAAGAACAAGCGCAAAAAGATGCTGAAAAGCTAGCTGCACAACAAAAAGCTGCTGAAGAAACAAAGAAGACAGAAGAAGCGAAAAAGGCTGAAGAGGCGAAAAAAGCAGAAGAAGCGAAGAAAGCACAGCAACAGGCAGAGGCAGCGAAAAAGGCTGAAGAAGCGAAAAAAGCTGAGCAAGCACGTAAAGCAGAACAAGATCGTAAAGCAGAACAAGAAAAGCAAAATGTGACACAAGTAAAAACACATACAGTTAAACCTAATGAAAATCTATATCGTATTGCATTGAATCACTACGGTGATGGTAGTGAAGCAACGCTAGCGAAAATTCGAGCTGCGAACGGTATGACGTCTGACACGGTAATTGTTGGGCAAGTCATTAAACTACCATAAGAAAAACGGTGTCATTCTTTGGCAACGATGTTTTTCTAGTATAAAATAAAGGACAAACGTCAACACCAACATAAGGTTGAGGCAAACGTCTAATTAGCAAAAAGGCGATTCTATAGCGTATTGAATCGCCTTTTTGCTATCGTAAGGAGAAGTGAGGGAATGCTATATATTGGACTATTTCTTTTAATAGTTATCGCCTTCCTACTCTACATGTGGAAGGTCGCGCACGAAAATAATGTGTTGCACCATCGATTATCACTTAAAGGTCAACCAGAAAAGATTCGGCTATTTTTTATTTCAGATACGCATTTACGGAAAATTAATCGCCCAATGATTGAGCGATTAGAAAGTACATTTGATGCGGTCATTATCGGTGGAGATTTTGCAGATGGACGCACGCCAATTCAGCGTATTCATGAAAATCTCGATTTATTGACACCGTTAGGCCCTACTTATTTTGTATGGGGAAATAATGATAGAGAAGTGGGTGAGGAGCGACTTCGAGCTATATTACAACAGCATGGTGTAAAGATTATCGCCAATGATGCTGTGTTATTGCCTAATAAGAACCGCTTTTGGATAAGTGCTATAGAAGATACTTCGACAATGAAATATAGTTTTGATGCTGCTTTTGAAAAAGTGGGTGAGGAGGATTTAGTCGTTTTTATTTCACATAATCCAGGTGTCTTTGCCCGAGTAAGAGCAAAATTTAGAGCTGACTTAATGATTGGTGGACATTTACATGGTGGGCAAATACGAGTTGGTCCATATGGGGTGCATCCACTAGGCTCCTATCGACAACGAGAAGGTATTATGACGCTCGTAAGTAATGGCTATGGTACAACTTTATTGCCATTTCGTTTAGGAGCGAAACCAGAGTGTCATATTATTGACATTGATATTTCGGATAAATAAACAACCAAAAATGTATAGAAGGCGTATAATGGAAACGATAGTTGATTTTGAAATCATTATGTAGATACCCTAAAGGGAGTTCATCTGCAACAGTTAAGCATCTGTGTTTAATAGATGCCAATTTGATAGGAGTGTCAAACAATGCAACAAGTCGATGCAATTATTGTTGGAGGAGGCCCTTGTGGTTTAGCCGCAGCAATATCTTTGCAAAAAATTGGTTTACAACCGATTGTAATTGAAAAAGGAAATATCGTAAACGCTATTTACAATTATCCTACACATCAAACTTTTTTTAGTACGAGTGAACGTTTAGCGATTGGTGATGTACCATTTATTATTGAAGGACGGAAGCCAAAGCGAAATCAGGCACTTGTTTATTATCGTGAAGTAGTGCGCTTGAAAAATATTCAAGTAAACCGTTTTGAAAAAGTCGAAAGTGTTGTTAAATCAGGGGAACTATTTACTGTTACGACGGATAAGGATGTATATGGAACACCCTATGTAGTCATTGCAACGGGTTACTATGATCATCCTAACTATATGGATATTCCGGGCGAGGCATTACCTAAAGTTCACCATTATTTTAAAGAAGGTCATGAATTTTTTGATACAGATGTCCTTGTGATTGGTGGCAAAAATTCAGCAGTAGATGCAGCTTTAGAATTAAACAAAGCGGGCGCTCGCGTCACAGTTGTTTATCGAGGTAGCGAGTATTCACCAAGCATTAAGCCTTGGGTCTTACCAGAATTTGAAGGTGTTGTGCGCAATGGAGAAGTCATAATGCATTTTAATACAATTGTGAAGGAAATCCGTGAACATGAAGTCATCATCAATATTGATGGTCGTGAAGAAATGATAAAAAACGACTTTGTCTTTGCTATGACAGGCTATCATCCAGACCATTCATTTATCCGTGCGATGGGAGTTACAATTGACGAAGAAACTGGTCGACCATTTTGTCACCCAGAAACAATGGAAACCAATGTAGCTGGGTTATTTATTGCTGGGGTTATTGCAGCAGGAAATAATGCCAATGAAATTTTTATAGAAAATGGCCGCTTCCATGGGGATTGTATTGCTCAAGCTATTGCGGAAAGAAAGCTATAAAAGAAAAAGGAAGCTGTATAGGCATGAACTGCTTATACAGCTTCTTTAGACTGTAGAAGGAGGGGAATAATGACTTGGTTTTATTGGCTATTTAGTTATAGTGTTGGAAACTTTTTGACGGCTTATTTCGTTGGAAAAATGTATGGTGTCAATTTGCAACAAGAACGCAGTAAAAATCTAGGAGCCAGAAATGCAGGGAGTGTAATTGGCAAGGCGGCATTTATGTGGACATTTTTAGGGGATGCATTAAAAGGTGTACTTGTTGTCACAGTAGGCTATTTCTGGCATTTGGAACAGTGGGTAATTATGGCTGGAGCCTGTTTCGTGATTCTTGGTCATTTATATCCGATTTGGCTAAAATTTAATGGTGGTAAGGGGGTTGCAACGTTTATTGGTGTTGGACTTGCCCTATCTCCATCTTTATTTTCAATGATGATTGTCGGTACAGCTATTGTACTTGGTATAACAAGAAGTTTAACACTTGGCATGTTAGGTGGCTTTGTATTTTACATTGGCGCAATTGTACTGACAGGACATTTACAGTTATACATACCGATACTTGTTGCCATTATGTGTATGCTATTGAAGCATTCATCCAATATAAAGGAGTCATTGAGAAGAGGGAAGTGAAATTATGTACTGGTGTAAAGTCGCACAGACAGAAAAGGAATTTGATGCAATCGCGCAGTTGAATTATGAAACTTTTGTTGAGGAAATTCCACAACATGAACCCAATGCGCTGAAAAGAAAAGTCGATCGTTTCCATGATGAAAATACGTATTTAGTGGTATATAAAGGTACTGAGCTGATCGGTATGTTAGCCTTTCGAGATCAGCGGCCGTTTTCAATCGACGAAAAAATCGGTGAAGTGGAGCAATTTTTACCAAAGGAGATTTGTACAAAGCTTTGTGAAATTCGCTTACTGGCAGTGAAAAAGCCTTACCGCTCAGGTCGAGTACTAATCAGATTAACACAAGCATTAAATGCCTTTGCGTATGAAAAGGGGTACTCAGCAGCTGTTATCTCAGGTACTACTCGTGAGAAAAAGATGTATAAACAAATGGGCTTTAGCCAATTTGCACCTGCGGTAGGAACAACAGAAGCACTGTTTTTACCAATGGTTTTAACTAGGCAACAATTTGAACAGTCGTTACAACAAAAACTTGCACAGGAAAGTTATACATTTTACCCAGGACCAGTGAAACAGCTAGGACCTATTGTGTATTCTGATATGTCGCACAGGTCACAAGCCTTTCAATCGCTCTATGCACGTATGCGAAGCAAGTTGCTTGAATTATCTGGGGCTAAACAAGTCGCTACAATCGTTGGATCAGGGACGCTAGCAAATGAAGTAATGCTTGGACAACTCAAGGCTCAGCAAGCAGGGCGTGGACTTATTTTAACAAATGGCGAATTTGGAGAACGTCTTCATCAGCAGGCAAAACGCTGGTTATTGGATTTTGATGTGGTTACGCAAGCGTGGGGAAGTGCATTTGACATACAGGCGGTGGAGGATTTATTACAAACAGGGGCTTATCAGTGGCTACTGATGGTGCACGGAGAAACGTCAACAGGTGCATGCAATGATTTACACGGGATGAAGCAGTTGGCTAAGCGCTATAATATAAAACTTTGTGTTGATTGTATTAGCTCTTTCGGCGCTATGCCGTTTTTATTGGACGATTGTTACTTAGCGACAGCGGTGAGTGGTAAAGCTATTGGGGCACTGAGTGGCTTGGCCTTTGTGTTTTCACAAGAACTTGAAGAGCCTGTAACAGCGTTGCCTGCTTATTTAGATTTAACCAATTATCAACATGGAACGATTCCGTATACACTACCAGCAGCACTTGTTGGGAATGTAGTGGAAGCCTTACAAGCCTATCCAGCACGTTATCATCAACTACAGCAGCGCTATGAAGCATTATTGCAGTTGCCTTTTATGCATTATCGTTTACCGATTACAGCGTATCCAATGATCATCACTATACAATGTCCAAATGGCTTAACTAAGCTAGCAACAGATTTAAAATTAAACGGGTTATTTGTGCATGCAGATAGTGCCTATTTACAGCAGCGAAATTTCATACAGTTATCCGTGATTCAACCTGATTTTGAGTTAGCCTATAGTCGCTTACAAAATCTGTTAACTTTTTATAAGCAAACAGTGGATTTATAAGTGACACTCTAATAACTATAAACTGCCCCCAATTGTTAGGTGGTGTCTAACAATTGGGGGCAGTAGTATTACTGGAAAAATTCTTTTAAGTCTAAAGGATTTCCTGCTGTATTTAGGCCGATTAGTAATTTTAGGCGTGCTTTTTGTCCATTAATGCCTGTGGCGAAAATTGCGCCTAAGTCTTCAAGCATTTTACCACCACCAATGTAGCCATATACGCCTTCTGCGATGCCATTGAAGCATCTAGAAACTAGAACGACCGGAATACCTCGTTCCAATAGACTTTCGATGCCTTTTACAACTGTTGGCGGTACATTGCCTTGTCCAAGTCCTTCAAGTACAACACCATCATATTGGCAGGCAAGGACAACATCGAGTAAATCAACTTCCATACCCGCATATACTTTTAGCATCGCTACTCGTTTTGTTAAGCTTTGTACATCTACGTATTGGCGACGAATCGGGGCATGATGAAACAGAATACGTGTTTTTGTAATAAGTCCGACTGGGCCATATTGTGGAGATTGAAATGTATTAACTGAGCTCGTGCTCGTTTTTGTTGTGTTGACAGCCAAATGGACTTCGTCGTTCATTACAACTAGCACACCTTTGTCTTTTGCTTCGGCATCTATCGCTACACGAACAGCTTCCACTAAGTTGTATATGCCGTCAGCACCTAGCTCATTAGAGGAGCGCATAGCACCTGTTAAGACAATTGGAATGGATAGATTGGTTGTTAACTCTAAAAAATAGGCAGTTTCTTCTAATGTATCTGTGCCATGTGTAATAACCACACCATCAAATTGTTCTGTTGAAGTTTTTTCCATAATTAAGTTACGTAAATGAAGCATTTCATTTGGTGTTATATGCGGTGAAGGAAGATTAAACGCCTCCACTTCTTTTATAGTTGCCAGTGTATCAAGTTTTTTACTCTCTTTTATAAGTGGATTTTCCTTATTGGGCATCACCGCACCTTCATCACTCATTGCCATGGAAATTGTGCCACCCGTATGAATTAATAAAATTGTTTTTTTCATAAAAAATATATCTCCTTTTAAAAAGTTTTTTTGTCATTACATGGTATAATGATATCAGTCTATTGTTGAAAGGAGCCGGCAACATGATCATCCTTTTATCAGCTGCCATTGCTCCCGGTCTAGCGCTTTTTAGTTACTTCTATTTGCGCAATCAAATGGCAACGGAGCCAAGAAGAACTTTACTTCAAACGTTTTTGTATGGTGCTTTTCTAACTTTCCCTATCTTGTTTTTACAATATGTATTAACGGAGGAGGGAGTTTTTCGATATCTTTATTTACAAGATGTCCTTTTTTCAAGTGTCATTGAAGAGTTTTTTAAATGGTTTGTTCTGTTAATAGCTATTTACAATCATGTGGAATTTGATGATCCTTATGATGGTATATTGTACGGTGCAAGTATATCTCTTGGGTTTGCTACGATAGAAAATGTATTATACTTATTTTCTTTCGGTTTGAACACGGCCTTTATGCGCGCGTTATTACCTGTATCTAGTCACGCTCTGTTCGGTGTAGTAATGGGCTATTACTATGGACGTGCTAAATTTTCCAAAAATGCAAAGACAAAAGAAATGATTGCTATGGCCATTTGCGCACCGGTAGTATTACACATTTTATACAATACAATATTATCATTTAAAGGGCATTGGGTATATTTAATGATACCGTTTATGTTATTTTTATGGTGGTTTGGCTTACGTAAAGTAAAGTTAGCGCACTATCATCTTGTCCAACATTTGCATATGCATAAAAAAATATAAAAACGTAGAAATCTATAACGATTTCTACGTTTTTTTCTTTTTTATCAATGTATAAAAAGTGTCGTTTGTTTCAAGCTATAAAAAAAAGGAGTGATGATTGTGCGTTTATTAAGCATACTTTTTGCTTTCCTATTTGCGATTAGTATAGTCTCGATTCCGCAAAATGACGCCATCGCGTTTAGCGATCAACAGATTGCTCGTGGTGCTTATGGAGATGACGTGATTGAGCTGCAAGCTAGACTACAATACTTAGGATTTTATAAAAGTAAAATTGATGGGAAATTTGGCTACAACACGTATTGGGCACTGCGAAATTTCCAAGAAAAATATGGCTTGCCGATTGATGGAATAGCTGGGGCAAAGACGAAAAAAGCGTTAGCTGGCTATTCAGATTATGATGAGAATTGGGTAAAAGCGCAATTAAAAGCAGGCAATCAATTTACCTATTATGGTGGTGTGCCTCTTGATCAACAGGTGAAAAATAGTGGTGGAGGCAGTACAGCAAATAGTGGTGATAGCAGTGGTAGCAGCAATAGTAATGGTACCGATACACAAATTCCACCAAAGTATACAGAGCGAGATTTACAGCTAATCGCTAATGCCGTTTACGGAGAAGCGAGGGGAGAACCTTATGAGGGGCAAGTTGCTGTAGCAGCAGTTATTTTAAATCGACTAGAAAGCCCTGATTTCCCTAATACAATATCAGGTATTATATTCCAACCATTAGCATTTACAGCAGTAGCAGATGGACAAATTTGGCTAGAACCGAACCAACGTGCAAAGGAAGCGGTCATTGATGCTATGAATGGCTGGGATCCATCGGAAAATGCCCTTTATTACTTTAATCCAAAAACAGCAACAAGTAAGTGGATTTGGACTCGTCCTCAAATAAAACAAATAGGTGAGCATATTTTCTGTTCATAGAAAGGGGGAAAACAATTGAGAACAATGCTCGTTATTTTAACAATAGCAGTAATTGGTTTGGGTGCCTATAGCATTGATTTACATGGCGATAAAGAAAGTTTACAACGTACTGTCCATGCGCAGTATACAGAAAAATTAACGGACGCTTCTGAAAAATTATCATACTTACAAAGAGCCGTTTCACAATCCTTATTATTTAAGGATGAACAGGCGATCGATAGTGAGTTAGATTCTATTTGGCGACTCAGCTCTGAAGTACGCTCTTCTATTGCGAATATTCCAATTGGGCAAGAACTTTCTAATCAGTGGCTAGGTTATTTAGGAAAAATAGGAGATGAAGCAAAGAAAACAGCAAAATCGGGGGATTATGAAGCATGGCGAGAAAAAATGCCACAAATTTCCACTAATTTACAAGCTTTATCTGACGAGTGGACGACAGCTACTGTTGATTACTACAAGCAAGATGGAAAAATGGATGTTTGGATGCGTCAAGTAGACAATAAAAATCCTAATACCTCTTTCGATAACATTCAAAAGACACTAAAAGATTATGGTGAAAGTGATTTCCCGCTTACTTTAAGTGAAGCCGATTGGCAAAAGAAAATAGAATTAAAAGCTTTACAAGATTCAGTTATTACGGAAAAAGAAGCATTGGAAAAAGTGAAATATTTATTCCCACTTATTAAAGATGCTACATTTACTGTGACTAAAAGTAGTGATACCGCACCATATCCGTTTTATCACATACAGTTCCACCAAGGTATTCGCTTAGGCTATGTAGATTTAACTGAAAAAGGAGGGCATTTACTGTCCTATTTAGTGGAACGTCCTGTGGATGAAGCAAAACTTTCCCAAGATGAAATTATTAAAAAAGCTGAAGAGCATTTAAAGCGATTGGAAATGAAAGATGTTGCTTATGTTGAAGCACGTGAAAATCATTTAGCATGGCATGTTACTTTTGCGCGCGTTCATCCTGGTGATAATGCATTAATATATGCGGATGGCGTTCAGTTAAAAATTGCAAAAGATACTGGAGAATTACTTGGTGCCAATGCAATGGAATATATCCAAGAAGAATCAATTAAACCTCAAAAGGCTAATCCAATTGATTGGAAATCTTTCTTTGATGATAATGTGCGCGTGGAAGAAGTGAAAAATATTTATACGGATAATGGACAATTCGAGCAACGCCTTTGCTATGAAGTGATAGCCGTTCGAGATGAACAGACGCAAGAAACATTCCGTATTGTCATTGATGCTGAAAATCACAATGTTTTAAAAGTAGAATATTTAACCTAAGATAAAGAAAAAGCTCCCAGTTCATATAGCCAAAATTTACATCCCATGCGATAATGGAGGTATATATATTGTTCGGGGAGATGCTCATGGAAATAAAAATTGGAACACTATTACAACTAGAACCTACTTATACAGAACGTATAGAGAAATTCCGCTGTAAAGTAGTTGAACAAAAAGACAATATTCTTTATATTGACTATCCAACCAATGTAGTAACAAAGAAAACCGCTTTTTTAATAGATGGTTCAGAATTTAGGGCAACCTTTCGAACAGAGGATAAGCTTTCCTATGCATTCAATACAGAAGTAATAGGACGCAAGGCGGGCAATATACCGATGATTATGTTGCATTGCCCACAAGAAGATGAATTTATTAAAATTCAACGCCGTGAATATGTTCGTGTTGATACACCTGTTGATGTGGCAGTTCAATTTAATGAATTTAAGTATCAACTAGTAACAGCGGATATAAGTGCGGGTGGTATTGCACTGATTTTGAAAGGTGATGTAGCTTTTAAAGACGGTGATGATGTTAAGTTAACAATTGTCTTACCATTTGCCAATGGAGATGTTATTTATGTCGTAACAGAAGCTACTGTTGTTAAGATTTTTGAAAAAGAAGATAAGACAATTGCTACCATTCAGTTAACAGATACGGATGATATTGATCAACAACATATCGTACGTTTCTGCTTCGAACGTCAGCTAGTAAATCGTCGTAAAGAATTAAATCCTTTTGATGATTAAAATCACAGTAGCCCTCTTGCAAATAGAGGGCTTTTTTTTGTTAGTATGATACAATATGGTGTGAAAGAAAGTAGGGAAGCATAATGAACAAAAACATTCAAATTGCGATTGACGGACCTGCAGGAGCTGGAAAAAGTACAATCGCGAAAATCGTTGCAGAATCACTAGGATTCACGTATATCGATACGGGTGCAATGTATCGAGCAGTTACGTATAAAGCTATGCAACAAAACATACATTTAGATGATGAAGCAAACTTAGCAGCAATGTTAGCAGTTAGCTCAATTGAATTAAAGCCATCTCCTCAAGGTCAACTTGTTTTTTTAGACGGCGAAAACGTATCAGATGCAATTCGCTCTAACGAAGTGACATCATCTGTTTCACAAGTAGCTGCACATGCCAAAGTGCGTGAATTGTTGGTCGCACAGCAGCAAAAACTTGCTGCAAATGGTGGTGTTGTGATGGATGGACGGGATATTGCTACGCATGTGTTAAAAAATGCTGAACTCAAAATCTTCATGTCTGCTACTGTAGAAGAACGTGCAAGACGTCGTTTTATTGACAATGAAAAAAGAGGGATAGCGTCTTCAATAGAAAAGCTCCAAGAAGATATTGCTTTGCGCGACAAAATGGACAGTGAGCGCGAAGCATCGCCACTGATTCAAGCAGCGGATGCTATATTTTTAGACACAACGGAGCTATCAATTGATGCCGCAGCACAGGCCATTTTAAAATTAGCACAAGAAAAAATGGTATAAATCCTAAAATTTCAGACATTTTTTGAATTTAAAGGATTTATTTTTGTCTTTGTCTTCAATATCGAATAAAATAGTAAGGGAAGATGCGAAGGAGGGTTACATATGTCTGAAGAAATGAACTATGCAGAACAAACGTTTAACGAAGGTGATATCGTCAAAGGTATTGCAGAGCAGGTTGATGAAAAAGCGGTAACTGTTTCAATTCCAGGTGCACCGTTTGACGGTATCGTACCAATAAGTGAATTATCGAGCTTACACATTGAAAAAGCGTCTGACGCAATCTCCGTTGGGGATGAGTTAGAATTGATGATTACAAAAGTTGAAGAAGGAAACTATGTATTATCAAAACGTAAAGTAGATGCCTTAAAAGCATGGGATACACTAGAACAACAATTTGCTGCTGAGGAAGTTTTCGAAGCGGAAGTAAAGGATATTGTTAAAGGTGGTCTTGTTGTTGATTTAGGAGTACGTGGCTTCGTTCCGGCATCCTTAGTAGAAGATTATTTTGTTGATGATTTTGAAGATTATAAAGGAAAAGTATTAAACTTTAAAATTGTTGAGCTAGATAAAGAAAAAAATCGCTTAATTTTATCACATCGAGCTGTAGTTGAATCTGAGAAAGCGTCTCAGAAGAAAAATGTCATTAATCAAATTAAAGCTGGGGATGTATTAGACGGTAAAGTGCAACGGATAGCATCGTTTGGTGCATTTATTGACCTTGGTGGTATCGATGGGCTTGTCCATATCTCACAAGTATCACATGAGCATGTAAGTGATGTCAGTGAGGTTTTATCAGAAGGACAAGAAGTGAAAGTGAAAGTTCTTTCGGTAGATCCAGAGAATGAGCGTATCTCATTATCCATTAAGGAAACAATTCCTGGACCTTGGTCGAATATTGAAGAGCGTGCAGCGAAAGGCACAGTACTTGTAGGGAAAGTCAAACGCCTTACGTCCTTTGGTGCTTTTGTAGAAGTGTTCCCAGGAGTGGAAGGCTTAGTGCATATATCGCAAATTGCACACAAACATATTAACACACCACATGAAGCGTTAAAAGAAGCGCAAGAGGTACAGGTGAAGGTGCTGGATGTTAACGTTGACGAAGGTCGTCTAGCATTAAGTATAAAAGATTTGTTGGAAAATCCAGAGGCTGAAGAAGTAATCGATTATGAATTACCAGAAGAAAACACAGGTTTCTCTCTTGGTGATGTCATCGGCGATCAACTGAAAAACTTTAAATAATCATGACATGCGAGGATATGATGTTGTATCCTCGCTTTCGTCTGTCATCATATGATAATTAAGCTACATAGGAATGAATCTATGCAAGCCCCATCACTGCGCTTCTAGTGAGCGAGTAAGAGCTTCTACCCATGGCATTTGCCTAATAAATGAGTGAAGCCATGTCTAGCTCGCTGCTTACAGAAGCCTATTTGGTGAGGCTTACTTTGTTTACATGTTAATTTGCCGATTTGGTGATACTAAGCGAAATGGCACGTGCGCAAAGGAAAATAAATAGGTGAATAATACGAGGAATAAAGAGCACGTTGGGACAAAAAACAACGATTATGTCGAGCAGAAAAGTAAAAAGTACTCTCCTCGATGGATATGTTATGATATAATGGCATTTTTCGTGTATAATAGCGAAAGATAAGAAGTTGGAAGGATGAAGTACAGATGACGAAACCAGTAGTAGCCATCGTAGGTCGTCCGAACGTAGGTAAGTCGACGATTTTTAATCGTATCGTTGGAGAACGTGTCTCGATTGTAGAAGATATTCCGGGAGTAACACGTGACCGTATTTATAGTTCGGCAGAGTGGTTAACACATGATTTTAATATTATTGATACAGGTGGTATCGAAATTGGAGACGAACCGTTTTTAGAACAAATTCGTCAACAAGCAGAGATCGCTATTGAAGAAGCAGACGTTATTATATTTATGACGAATGGCCGTGAAGGCGTAACAGCAGCAGATGAACAAGTTGCAAAAATTTTATACAAAACAAAAAAGCCTGTCGTTCTTGCAGTCAACAAAATTGATAATCCGGACATGCGTGAAATGATTTATGATTTTTACGCACTTGGCTTTGGTGAACCTTGGCCAATTTCAGGCTCTCATGGCTTAGGCTTAGGGGATTTATTAGATGAGTGTGCAAAACACTTCCCTCAAGAGGATGAAAACCAATATGGCGATGACGTAATTAAATTTTCTTTAATTGGCCGTCCAAATGTCGGGAAATCATCACTCGTCAATGCCTTTTTAGGTCAAGAACGCGTTATTGTCAGCAACATTGCAGGTACAACGCGAGATGCAATTGATACACCTTACGAATATGATGGGCATGAATACGTCATTATTGATACAGCCGGTATGCGTAAAAAAGGAAAAGTGTACGAAACGACAGAAAAATATTCTGTGTTGCGTGCGCTACGTGCCATTGAACGCTCTGACGTTGTATTAGTTGTTCTGAATGCTGAAGAGGGCATTCAGGAACAGGATAAAAAAATTGCAGGCTATGCACATGAGGCTGGAAAAGCAATTGTTATTGTCGTTAACAAATGGGATGCGATTGAAAAAGACGAAAAAACAATGAATGTTTTTACTCAGCAAATCCGTGAGCACTTTTTATTCTTAGACTATGCTCCAATTATTTTCGTATCAGCCAATACAAAACAACGAGTACATCAAATTTTACCGATTGTGCAGCGCGTAAGTGAAAATCATGCAATGCGTATTCAATCGTCTATTCTGAATGAAGTGATTGAAGATGCTGTGGCACGTAACCCAGCGCCGACTGACAAAGGTCGCCGTTTACGTATTTACTATGCTACTCAAGTGGCGATTCAACCACCAACGTTTGTGGTATTCGTCAACGAAACAGAATTAATGCACTTCTCTTATGAGCGATTTTTAGAAAATAGAATTCGTGAAACATTCGATTTTGAAGGGACGCCAATTCGTTTAATTACACGTGCCCGTGCATAATTTAACATATTACACATTCAGTACGCC
Source organism: Lysinibacillus sp. FSL K6-3209 (assembly GCF_037976175.1). Taxonomy (NCBI): domain Bacteria; kingdom Bacillati; phylum Bacillota; class Bacilli; order Caryophanales; family Bacillaceae; genus Lysinibacillus; species Lysinibacillus sp. FSL K6-3209. The sequence goes on from NZ_CP150264.1 coordinate 1,575,810, forward strand.
AACCCGACAATTGTTGTTGGGTGGCGTCTTTTTTCAAAGGACTAGGCTAAATCACTAATTGGTTAAAATATGTGTAGCACACATATGGTCTTTTCGCGATTAACCTGTAGGAATTAAAAGGGGGAATAACAATGGAACGAGTTTGTGTACTAGGAGCAGGCTCATGGGGATCGGCACTAGCAATGGTACTTGCGGAAAATGGACACGATACGCTTGTCTGGACACATAGAGCAGATCAGGCTGAAGAAATTAATGCGCAGCATACAAATAAAAAGTATTTACCTGAAACGCTCTTACCGGAGAATTTACATGCAACGAATGATATTGCAAAGGCAGTAGCACATTCAAATACAATAATTGTAGCAGTGCCAACGAAGGCTATTCGAGAAGTTTGTGAAAAGATGACTGCTACATTAGACAGAAAAGTATTATTTGTCCATGTATCAAAGGGAATTGAGCCTGACTCACTAAAACGTATATCTGAAATTTTGGCTGAAAGCTTGCCAACTGAATTTATTGAAGAAATTGTAGTACTCTCGGGGCCAAGTCATGCAGAGGAAGTCGTATTGCATCATCCGACAACGATTACGGCAGCTTGTGCCAATATTGAAGCAGCTGAAAAAGTACAAGATTTGTTTATGAATCAATTTTTCCGCGTTTATACGAATGAGGATGTTATAGGCGTAGAAATGGGTGGGGCGTTAAAAAACGTGATAGCGTTAGCGGCAGGCATTACAGACGGTCTAAATTATGGTGATAATGCAAAAGCGGCACTAATTACACGTGGACTCGCTGAAATTACGCGCTTAGGTGTCAAAATGGGCGGAAATCCATTCACATTTGCGGGACTGACAGGTATGGGTGATTTAATCGTAACATGTACAAGCGTGCATTCTCGTAATTGGCGTGCTGGAAATATGTTAGGTAAAGGCATGAAACTGCCAGAAGTACTCGATCAAATGGGAATGGTAGTGGAAGGCGTACGAACAACGAAGGCAGCCTATCAATTGGCAGAAAAATATAATGTGGCAATGCCGATTTCAACAGAACTTTATGGTGTATTGTTTAACGATGTAGAGCCAAAAGTGGCGGTTGATGCATTGATGATGCGTATGAAAAAGCGTGAAATTGACGAAATGATGCACTAAATCACCGTAACGTTCAATTTATTAAACAGCAAGAATTTGTCATGAAATGGACACAAAAAAAGGTATCTCAGACACACTGTGAGATACCTTTTTTAATTTGAATGGCAAAAGGGAAATATAATTTTTAGTACTTTACTCATAACTAAACTGTGTAAAAAGTCCTTTAAATGTCCATAATCCTCTCTCTATTTAGTGAATATATGTTATAATTTCCATGAGGATATAGTTGAATACAGCTGTTGTTTTATTCTGTAATGCATCTCTTCAATTTTATTAGTATATCAAAAAAATAGTATTTTCAAATAAGTCTTTAAGCTATTTTCTTTTTTGCTACAGCGCCATTTCTTTTTTGAAGTTGCCCATAGTATAATAAACGTTGATTGTCTCGTGTCATTGAAGAAAGGTGGTAGACTAAAATGGGTCCGTTAGCACATATGCCTGCACTAGATGTCATGTGGGTATCTTTTTATTGTATCGGCTTTATGATTTTGTCGGTTGGTTTAATTTATTTAGGCCGCAATAAAATTTCAAATGGTTTTTTACGTACAATCGTAAATTTATTAGCATACATACTGTTTGGACTTGGAACATTTTTAATGGTACTGATTATTGCCACATGGCCTTAAAAAGGAGGAAGAACGTGTTATGAAAAAACTAAATGCTTTTCTTTTAACAGTGGCAATTGCCGTATTGTTAGGGGGCTGTGCCTATCCTGAGGAAGAAAAAGCCGCAAACCAAGTACCAGATGTCGACCAATTAGCAGCCGTACAACGTGCTGTCAATGAATATCGTGAAGCGACTGGTGGCCTTGTGCCAATTAAAAACAGTGAAATGGATACAGATATTTATATAAAATATTTAATCGATTTTGAAAAGCTTATGCCAAAATATATTGCTCAAATTCCTGGGAATGCCTATGAAAAGGGCGGTATTTATCAATACATTATTTGGGATCCAGAAAACAGTGCCGAAGTTAAATTAGTAGACTTAAACTCTGCTGAGCGCATGCGAGAGATTAATATTCGAAAATTGGGTACGCAATATATCCCGACTAAGGGTGCAATTGCCGATAATGTGTACCAAATTAACTTTGAAAAATTAGGCTACAAATCAGAAGTGACGGTGAAAAGTCCGTATTCAGGTGCTGAATTACCAATTTTTATGACTGGTGATGGCGAAATGCATGTGGATTATTCCATTGATTTAGGCCAACTTTTAAAAGAAGACAAGCCAGATGTGAAACCAGGGGATGATATTCGTCAATTGCTTGTCGAAAAGTATCCTGTTGTTCCAGCTTATTCAGTGCCCTATACTGTGGATGAAAACGGAGAGCCAACTTATATGATGGATGCCTATCAAGCGGATGTCAAAAAAGCTAAGGAAGAAGCTAAAGCAGCGCAAGAAGAAGAAAGCAAAGCTACTGAATCAAAATAAGTTTTTCACCTGTTTTTCACCCCAATCATTAGATGTTGGTCTAATGATTGGGGATTTTTTTTATGTGCCAGTCACTCAAACAATTCTCATATATTTTCATATTTCTCTGCATGGGCGCATATAGTGAAAAAGCGTAGATAAAGGAGGCAGAAACCTTGAGTGAAGCAGTATTTAAAGAAATTGCAGAGCGCACAAATGGCGATGTTTATATTGGTGTTGTTGGTCCAGTTCGGGTAGGTAAATCAACATTTGTAAAAAAAGTAATGGAAGCTGTAGTATTGCCGAATATTGTGGATGATACAGAAAGAATGCGAGCACAGGACGAGCTGCCACAAAGCTCGCCAGGCCCAGTTATCATGACTGCTGAGCCGAAGTTTGTGCCTGCTCAAGCGACTCGCATTGCGGTTGGCGAAGATGAAATGACATTCCAAATTCGTTTAGCGGATTGCGTCGGTTATGTGATTGAAGGTACAAAGGGCTATGAGGATGAAAATGGTCCGAAATACGTGCATACACCTTGGCATACGGAGCCGATCCCATTCCAGGAAGCAGCAAAAATCGGTACAGATAAAGTAATTCGTGACCATGCGAATATCGGGATTGTTGTGACAACAGATGGAACAGTTAATGGTATCAGCCGCCGTGCTGCTGAAAAAGCGGAAGAAGAAATTGTTGCGCAATTAACCGAAATTGGCAAGCCTTTTGTCATTGTGTTAAATTGTCAAATGCCCGCAAGAGAAGAAACGGTACAGCTTCGAAATGAGCTATTTGAACGTTATAATGTTCCAGTAATTGCGATTTCAATCGATCAAATGCGTGCTTCAGATATTCAATATATTTTACAAGAGGCATTATTTGAGTTTCCAATTCGGACGATTGAGGTTGAAAAACCAGATTGGCTCGACGTCCTTGATGCTACCCATCCACTAAACGTGGCATTAATTGATTCGATGGAAGAAGTGCTTTCGTCTGTGATGAAAATTAGAGACGTGCAACAAGCTTCTGATGCCTTTAAAGCGATTGATTTTATCGATCAAAGTGAAGTGGTGCATGTTGATTCAGGAATCGGTACAGCAGTTATTCGTGTGTCATTACAAGGTGAATTATATAAAGCAGTTTGTAATGAATGGTTAGATGAGCCGATTGAGTCAAAACGAGATTGGTTGTTATTTATAAAAGAGGCTGCTGAAGCGAAAGAAGCCCAAAAACGCTTTAAAGATGCCATTACTGAAGCAGATAATAGTGGTTATGGCGTAACATTGCCAATGATGCAAGAATTCGAACCAACTGCTCCAGAACTAATTAAACAAAATAATTTCTACGGCGTACGTATGAAAGCAAAAGCGCCATCTTATCATATTATACGTGTTGATATGGAATCAGAATTTGCGCCACTTATTGGTTCTGAATTCCACAGTCAGCAGTTACTAAAGGATTTAAATCATGCCTATTTACATGATCGTGAGGCACTTTGGCAAACACAACTTTTCGGTACGCCGTTGCATGAAGTGTTAAAAGAGGGCATACGCTATAAAATGAATGCAGTACCACCTACAGCTAAAAAACGTATGCGTCAAACAATTGAGCGTATGGTGAATGAAGGTGATAGAGGATTAGTGACATTTATTTTATAGAGATAAAATGGAAAATACTGAGCAAAAAAATAGTGCAGGACTATTCGTATTTATGCGAAAAGTCCTGTTATTTTTGTTTTTTGGGTGAAAAACGCATTTTTTGGTTATAATCATGAATGAATACAGTTGCGTCGCGGTTTTCTATGTGTTACTCTTTTTACAGAATTGGTTCATGACCCTTTGAGAGGAGGTGAATGGTGTGAATAAAACAGAATTAGTAAACTCTGTTGCTGAAGCTGCAGGTCTTTCTAAAAAAGACGCTTCTAAAGCAGTTGAAGCTGTATTTGATACAATTCAAGATGCTCTTGCAAAGGGTGACAAAGTACAATTAATTGGTTTTGGTAACTTTGAAGTACGTGAACGTGCGGCTCGTAAAGGTCGTAATCCACAAACTGGTAAAGAAATCGAAATCGCTGCTAGCAAGGTACCTGCTTTCAAACCAGGTAAAGCGCTTAAAGATGCTGTAAAATAATACACGTCTAGTAGTTACATAGAGCAGTCTTCATGTAAACGAGCATGAGGGCTGCTCTTTTTAACTTAATTTATAAAATGGCTTTTTTGAAATCGAAATTTGTATACATAGCATGATGAACGAAAACGATAATTTGCTTCACCAGAAGTCGTCTTTCGCTAAAAACGAGGATAAATGCCAAATAGGAACTGATTAGAGCAAGCATTCCATCAAAGATTGAATCAAGTTAAACGCTTTAGAAGGATACATAGAATTTAAAAGGAGCTTTTTGCGCAAACTTGAATATAAAATTTGGAAACAATTATGGCAGTCAATGCCTAATTACAGAAGTTATGTTGAATTTCTTTTAATTCAAGTAAGTCGTTTTGCGCTTAACTTTTGGATATGCTACGATGCATAGGGAAATGTGTAATGTTTTGATACGCAGGAGGGTTTTTACGAATGTCGAATGTAGATTTATTGAAAATAGAAGAAGCAGTGAAAATGATTTTAGAAGCTGTGGGCGAAGATGTGAATCGTGAAGGATTACTCGATACACCAAAACGAGTTGCTAAAATGTATGCTGAAATGTTTAGTGGCTTACATGAAGATGCGAAAGATTATTTCAAAACGGTTTTCCATGAGGATCATGAAGAACTAGTGCTTGTAAAAGATATCCCATTTTACTCAATGTGTGAGCATCATCTAGTGCCATTTTACGGCAAAGCACATGTCGCTTACATACCAAACGACGGCATTGTAGCGGGACTAAGTAAATTAGGCCGCGCGGTAGAAACGATTGCACGTCGTCCGCAATTACAAGAACGAATTACATCATCAGTAGCCGATACAATTATGGACATGCTATCTCCTAAAGGGGTTTATGTCGTAATTGAAGCAGAACATATGTGTATGACTATGCGTGGACTGAAAAAGCCTGGATCTAAAACGGTAACGTCAGTGGCACGTGGCATTTATGAACAAGATGAGGTAAAACGTAGAGAAGTCTTGTCATTTATTCAAATGTCTTAAACTGCATGTCTAATTATGTTATGATGGACTAAGAATTTGTCGGATTTAAGGAGTGTACAGACAATGGCGCAAGATTATATAGTAATACAGGCAGAAGAAGATGGTGTACATGTAATTGGCTTAACACGTGGTACAGATACAAAATTCCATCATTCTGAAAAATTAGATGCAGGGGAAGTAATGATTGCTCAATTTACCGAGCATACATCTGCCATGAAAATTCGTGGCAAAGCACAAATCCATACAGCACATGGTATTATCCAAAGTGAAGGTAAAAAGTAGCATAGTCATGTAAATTAGCTTCCATCGGTAGAGTCAACATACAGTGCTGGTGACTGGTTAGTTATAATCTGCAGATGTGCCGAACGCATATGAAAAAAGTAATATGTGTTGGTGAAACTGACTTTTACGGGCAAGTAGATTTCCTACCATTTTTTTCTTGTACTTTCCTTGGTAGGGTTCTACTGCCCGTTCGTGTTGGTGAAAGCAAAAACTTTTTATTCCGAAACGATGCTTATGCTATAATGACTCAGTAAGCAAGCGTTAAGTCATGTTGATGATGAACGTATTTGAAAGTGAAATGGAGTAAGGTCTATGAATGCAACATACATTCAAAATTCAATTGCACAGTTAAAAACAGAGATTTTCATGGATGTTCGTCATAGAACTTTGCAAAAATACACAGGAGCGCCTGTGCTCGATGAAAATCAACTGTTTTACTTGTTAGTGCCCTTCTTGAATGGAGAAGAGTGGCAACAAGAGCAAAGGGAAGCTGCAATAACTGTTGGAATTGTATATGCAGCGCTAGCGGCACATGATCATATAAAAGAATTAGATGCCACTTCAAAAGAACAGCAGCTAACCGTTTTAGCTGGTGATTTTTATAGTGGCCGGTATTATGAAATTTTAGCAATGTCGGGAAATGTCGCATTAATTCGGAATTTATCACAAGGTATCGTGTCACGTTGCGAACATCAAATAAAAGTGTATGAGGCAAAACAGCGTACAGTGGAACAATGGTGTTCTTCAATTAGCAATATCGAGTCAGGTTTAATTGCGAAATTTTTTGAGCTCTATGCATTGCATCAGTATATTCCAATAATGGAGAAGAGCTTATTGATCTTACGATTAGAAAGAGAATGGGCTATGTATCAACGTGGACAAAAATCATTGATGAGTAAAGTGCTGGAACAAAGTGCATTACAAACAGGTGCGACCTTCAATAGCGTCTTACAAGATAAAATTGCCCGCTTAAAAACAGAGCTGTTGCAAGTAATAGCACAAGCATCATTTTTACAAAGTGATGTAAAACAAGCTCTACAAGCACGTGTAGATGCATCGATTGCTTCTACAAACGGATAAGAGAGGTTTTTCTAAAATGGCTAAATCAAAAGAAGAGCACGTTCACGAAGTATTTGAAAGTATTTCTGAAAGCTATGACAAAATGAATGGTGTAATTAGCTTCCAAATGCATGTAGGCTGGCGCAACGACACGATGAAGCGCATGGCTGTCAAGCCTGGATCGAAAGCGCTAGATGTTTGTTGTGGCACAGCTGACTGGACAATTGCACTAGCTGAGGCAGTTGGAGAAAGTGGCGAAGTTAAGGGACTGGATTTCAGTCATAACATGCTGCAAGTGGGCGAAAAAAAAATAACGCCTTACCCGCAAATAGAACTGATACAAGGAAATGCAATGGAATTACCATTTCCAGACAATACATTTGATTATGTGACGATTGGTTTTGGTCTACGCAATGTTCCTGATTATTTACAAGTGTTAAAAGAAATGAATCGTGTTGTTAAACCGGGTGGCATGGTTGTATGTTTAGAAACATCTCAATCAGAAATACCTGGCTATCGACAACTATTCCGTTTTTATTTTAAATATATTATGCCGATATTTGGTAAAATTTTTGCAAAAAGTTATAAAGAGTATTCTTGGTTACAGGAATCCGCAAATGATTTCCCAGGTATGAAGAAGCTAGCGGCAATGTTTGAACAGGCAGGTTTAGAAAAAGTAACGTACAAAGCATACAGTGGCGGTGCTGCGGCAATGCATATGGGCTTTAAAAAGGTACGTTAATGGGGGAAGGTTTTCAAGCGTGGAAAAGATGAAGTTAAAACTACTCTATTCCGATTTGAAGTCAGATATTGATATCATCGAACAAGAATTAGAAAAAGCGGTGAATTCGTCTTCGCATTTAATTAACGATGCTTCTCTCCATTTATTACAAGCTGGTGGCAAACGAATCCGACCAATTTTTGTGTTGCTTGGCGCAAAATTTGGCGATTATGATATCGAAAAGATGAAAAATGTGGCTGTGCCTTTAGAGCTCATTCACATGGCGTCGCTAGTGCATGATGATGTGATTGATGATTCCGATATGCGACGAGGACGTCCAACTGTCAAATCCCAATGGAATAACAGAGTAGCAATGTACACGGGCGATTTTATTTTTGCACGTGCACTTGAGTACATCACAAAGCTAGAGGATCCACTTGTTCATCAAATTTTGGCACGTACAATGGTGGAAATTTGCAATGGCGAAGTGATACAAATTGAGGACAAGTTTAGATTGGATCAGGGCTTAAAGGATTACTTCAGACGTATTAAACGAAAAACGGCATTACTTATTTCTTCAAGCTGTGAGATTGGTGCAGTGGCAGCAGGTGTTGATGCAAAAACAGTAAGCCATTTGAAACGCTTTGGCTACTTTGTTGGTATGAGCTTTCAAATAATCGATGATGTATTAGATATTATGGCGACAGATAAAGAATTAGGGAAGCCAGCAGGTAGTGACTTATTGCAAGGTAATATTACATTGCCGATTTTGTTATTAAAAGATGATCCTCAAATGCAACCTTATTTAGCAAAAGTGTTTGCAGGGACATTAACGGAGCTTGAGCGCCAAAATATGTTGCAGTATGTGCGTAAATCTGACGCAATTACACAAGCTAATAAAATGAGTGATAAGTATTTGAAAAAAGCTTTACAAGAAATAGATGCTTTACCAAAACATCCAATTAAGAAAAAGCTTCGTGACATCGCTTTGTTTATGGGCAAGCGTAAATTCTAGCTTTTTGTTGTGCTAAAGCTTATTTTTTGTTAATATTTATCGGTAGGTGTAAAACCTGTTAGACGAATTTAAGGAGTGTTTTAAACATGGCAATCGAAAAAACTTTTTTAATGGTTAAGCCTGATGGCGTAGAACGACAAGTAGTAGGTGACATCGTTGACCGTTTTGAACGTCGCGGTTTTGTATTAAAAGGCGCTAAATTAATGGTAATTCCTCAAGAATTAGCTGAAAAACACTATGCTGAGCATGCTGAACGTCCATTCTTCGGTGAATTAGTAGACTTCATCACTTCTGGTCCAGTATTCGCTATGGTATGGGAAGGCGAAAACGTAATTAAACTTGCACGTACAATGATGGGTGCTACGAAACCAGAAGAATCTAACCCAGGTACAATCCGTGGTGATTACGCTACAACTGTATCTCACAACATCATCCACGGTTCTGACTCTCTTGCATCTGCAGAGCGCGAAATCGGCTTATTCTTCGGTGAAGATTTAGTTTAATTCGCACTTCGAAGAAGCGTAGCGAAAAAACTACGAATAGAACTCAATAAAAAAATCATCTATTTTCCGATGTAACTTTTACCTTCTAACAAAAAATGTTAGAGGGTTTTTTATTTGTCAAAATCTCTCAATAAAGTGAACGCAAACATTGATTTAGCTTTTTGACTAGCAAAACTGAAAAACAACCAAAGAAATGGTGAAAAAAATCAATAATTCAATAGTTAAAATGGATACTTTTGATGAGTTGGACGACATAAATATAACAATTCAATACGCAACACAAATTTTAAATCAACAATGGCGACTAAGTGGATTAAGACCAAGGACAATTGATAGGTATAACTATAATTTTAAGCGTTTTATTGAGGTTACCGAAGTTGAATATCTACATAAAATTAATAATGAAAAATTGATCAATATTTATCAAGTTTTGAAAATGTGAAGGACACTTCTTTATATGGTCGTTTAAAGCTGTTTTAAGCAAGTGTCACGATAATGGCTGGTAATAACTCAAAGTTATGGACAAACATCAAGATAAATCAACCATGGGGGGTGAATAAATGGGTGCGTAAAAGTGCGAGATTATAAAACAAATTATGATGAGATTGCGATAGCCTATCATTAAGTTGGTGTGCTTTTTCTATATGAATAAGATTAATGAATAAATATAAGAAGCGACAAAGCAAACACGCTCTTGGTTGTAATAAGGAGTGTGACAAAGTTCTATTTTTTTAACTTTGAGTCAGCCAGCTTACTACAACAATTGTAGCAAACTTACAGAGTCATTTAACGAGCTTGTATGAGTTGATAGATTTTGCTTGGGCTTGTTTCAATGGACTTTAGGAAGCTTATCTATTTCACGATAAGTAAAAATCCAACAATCACTATGTACAAACATTTCACCGAATTAAAATTAAACAATATATGTTTGAGCTATCACTTATCGTTAGTTAATGTTAAAATAAGGAAAAAATGACTATTACCTCTATCTCAAATATTGGGTTTATGATAACATATATATGAATCTTTTAACTTTAAATAATATGAAAGGAAGTGTAATGATCATATATGAAAAAGATATTGAAACCATTGATTAGTGTTATTGCCATTGGTACCCTCTCTCTATCTATCAACATCGATAAAAATGTATTCGCTAATAATATTGCAAATACATGTGCGTATGATTCGGCATCGAAAGTAAACCCTGATTATTCCACAATGAACTGTTTGTTAACTGAAACAGCACTGAATTATGATGTTCCTCCTGAAATTGTGAAGGCAATAGCGGAAGGTGAAAGTGGAAATTGGCGTCATTTTGATAAGAATGGTGAAGCAATTGTGACAGCTGATAATGGAATTGGCATTATGCAAATTACAAATCAAGCAGGCTACAATCAAGATAGACTAAAAAGCGATATTGTCTATAATATTCAAGCTGGTGTAGAGACTTTAGATAATATGTTTAAGCGAAAGGATTTACCTAGCATCAACGGTGGACAAAGAGATGTACTGGAACATTGGTACTTCGCTATCATGGCTTATAACGGTACTAAGCCAGTAAATAGTCCAATTGTTCAAGCAACTGGTGAAAGAAATACCAATGCCTATCAAGAAAGAATACTCCGAATTATTAATAAATTGGAATTAATAGACTTAACAGAGCTACCTTTTTCACGTGAACATTTTCAATATGACTCTAACAGCAGGGAAAATATTAAATTTTCAACGTTGCACTATGATTTTGATTTACCATTAACAAAATCTAAGTATTTTTTTGAAACAAATCAAAAAGTTAGTGCAATAACGAATGTAACAATTAGGACAAGACCTACTACGGATAGTCCTTCTTTGGGTACTTTACGTGAAGGTGAAGTTGTTACCATTACGGGTCCTTTTGAATATGAAAAAGTATCAACGAAGAAAAACCATTTTGTTTGGTATCCTGTGAAAAGAAGTGACGGGACAGAAGGCTATGTAGCATCAAGTTATTTAAACTACTCAGCTTCAACATCAACACCAACACCTCCAGTAACACCGCCCACAACGGGCAACATTGATGTATCAAAGTTTGCTGATTACAATGCAAACCAATATTGGGCTGAGGATTTTAAGTGGGCAGTCAATATCGGTATCATCAGTGGATACCCAAATGTGAAAAACCCATCAACAGGTAAGTACGAAAACTTACTTAAACCGTACACGAACTTAACGGAAAACCAAATGTTATCTATCCTATTCCGTTACTTCAAACCATCAGAACTAGCTTCAACGATAGCTAATACTTCATGGTATGGAGACGTAAACTACCAACTGGCTACAAAATACTCTCTACCAGTTCTAGGTGCAAACACAGCATCCAAACAAGCCATTGCAGGGAAGGATATTACACGGGGTAACTTCGCTCGTATCTTAGCTTCAATGCATTATGGTAAGACTGTATCTCAGTCAGAAGCTATTAAATTCCTTCGTGATAATGGTTTAACAACTACTAAAACAAATGAAGAGTTTAAACCAAATGATTCTCTAGCAAGAGCGCACACAGTGGCATTCTTCCACCGTTACGAACAAACATTCAATAACTAAATTGCTACTTACAAGTGAAAAGGTGACTATAAAAGTCATCTTTTCTTTTTTATGTTTAATAAATCCTTTCTTGACACCCTTGGAGAAAGCATAACAATGGAAGGCGCTATGATAAGTGACAAAATAGCTATTGAAAGTCAAATGAATTTACAAACTTTCCATCTGTTTTGGCTGTGAGTGCAATCCTTATAAGCTATAATATTTTGGGGATAAATGCTATAATATTCAGATAATTTGTTGCTAGTAAATAGTTTCATAAAGCGGTATATATTTTCTAGCAAGCAAATAAACTTAAACGTAATGCATTAAGGGGAATGACAGAAACGTTTTAGAAAAGGGGTAGTTATATGAGAGAAGTAGTAATAGTAGCAGCTGTTCGTACCGCAGTTGGACGTAGTAAAGGCGCTTTAAAGGATGTACGTGCAGATGATTTAGCAGCAGATGTGCTACAAGAAGTAGTAAACCGTGCTGGGATTGACAAAGGTCAAGTGGAGGATGTTATTTTCGGCTGTGTGACGCAATCAGGTGAGCAAGGTGCAAATATTGCCCGCACAGCGTTATTAATGGCAGGCTTCCCAGAGAAAGTTCCTGGCGTCACGATTGATCGTCAATGCGGTTCTAGCCAGCAAGCTGTGCATTTTGGCGCACAAGCTATCTTAGCAGGTGATATGGATATTGTTATTGCTGGTGGTGTAGAAAGTATGACAAGGGTGCCAATGTTTTCAAATATGCAGAGTGCTCATAAAGGCAAACGCTTACACGAAAATTTTACGATTATTCATCAGGGGCTATCAGCTGAGAAAATGGCGGCAAAATGGCAATTTTCAAAAGACCATTTAAATCATTTTGCTTATGAAAGTCATAGACGAGCTTTAGCAGCTATTGAGGCAGGTCATTTTCAACAGGAAATTATGCCTGTTCATATAACACAAGAAGACGGAACGGTTACCATATTTGAAGTCGATGAAGGACCGCGTGCAGATACAACTATTGAACGATTAAAAGACTTAAAAACAGTCTTTCAAGAGCAAGGGGTTATTACAGCCGGAAATGCTAGCCAAATGAGTGATGGGGCATCGGCTGTCGTGCTGATGTCGTTAGAAAAAGCACAAGAGCTTGGCATTCAACCGCTTGCAAAAATTGTCACACGTGTTGTGGTAGGCTCTGATCCGACGCTTATGCTTACAGGTCCAATCGAGGCTACAAGACAAGCCTTGAAACGTGCAGGACTGACAATTGAAGAAATAGATACGTATGAGGTCAACGAAGCATTTGCCCCTGTGCCACTTGCTTGGTTACATGACATCGGTGCAGACCCAGCAAAGCTAAATCCAGATGGTGGTGCCATTGCTTTAGGACATCCATTAGGAGCAACAGGTACGAAGTTGTTAACGACAATGGTATATCGGATGCAACGTGAAAATTTACGCTATGGCCTTATTGCTATATGCGAAGGTATGGGCATGGCAAATGCCACAATTATTGAAAAAATGTAAAGGGGTTGTGTGGGATGAAATGTCATGAAGTTGTAGCAATTGTAACAGGTGGTGCATCAGGCTTAGGGGAGGCAACTGTCCGGAAAATTGTTGAAGAAGGTGGCAAAGCTGTTATTTTTGATGTCAATGATGAGAGAGGGCAGACACTCGTGCAAGAATTAGGTGAAAATGTCCGCTATGTCCGTGTTGATGTGACACAGGAAGCGGATGTGGCAGCGGGGATTGAACATGCGATAGCAACATTTGGACTGATTAATGTTGCTGTTAACTGTGCAGGGATTGCGGATGCTAGTAAAGTCATTTCAAAACGTGGTGTCCATGCCCTTGGATTATTTTCAAAAGTGATAGCTGTCAATTTAATTGGCACATTTAACGTTATTCGTCTTGCAGCCGAACAAATGCAGCATAATAAGCCTGATGAAGATGGGCAGCGAGGCGTTATGATTAATACAGCATCTGTGGCTGCATTTGATGGTCAAATTGGACAAGCAGCTTATAGTGCCTCAAAGGGTGGAGTAGCGGCGATGACATTGCCGATTGCGCGTGAGCTTGCAGAGCTAGGCATACGAGTAATGACGATTGCGCCTGGGCTAATTGAAACGCCGATGTTTGCGTCGCTAGCTGAACCAGCTCGTACAGCACTAGCAACTATGACACCGTTTCCTAAACGTCTTGGCAAACCATCCGAATATGCACTGCTTGTAGAAAGTATCATTCATAATGTTATGCTTAATGGCGAGGTCATTCGCCTTGATGGTGCGATACGAATGCAACCGAAATAAAAAAATTTAAGTACTTATGATGTAAAAAGAATAGTCGTCGATAAAAACGAATGTTTTGTAGCAGCGGTCAGCTTCGGTTTAATTAGGGCGTGATAAACGTCAGGATAATGAAAGGGAGCGATGTTATGCATATGATGGATACACCTTTACTACTGACAAGTTTTTTAAGTCGGGCAGAACGATTCTTTCATGCGAAAAAAATCTATTCGCGTACAAGCCCTACAATGATTCATGAGTTTACTTATAAAGAGTTTGCTATTCGTACTCGTAAATTAGCGGATGCTTTAACGACACTTGGCATGGACCGAGGGATAAAAGTTGGCACTTTTGCTTGGAATCATCATCGTCACTTAGAGGCCTATTTTGCCGTACCGTGTGCTGGTGCAGTACTGCATATGATTAATATTCGCTTGGCGCCTGAGCATATCGTGTATGTGATAAATCATGCAGAAGATGAAATTTTGCTTATTGATGAAAATCTAGTACCTGTTATTGCACCAATCGTGTCCCAGCTTAAAACGGTGAAGCATTTTATCGTGATGGGGGATGCCGTTGAATTGCAAAACTCGCCACTACCCAATGTACTTTCCTATGAAGAACTACTTGCAGAGGCAAATGGTGATTTTGAATTTCCAGATGATATAGAGGAGAATGCGCCTGCTGGCATGTGCTATACAAGTGCAACAACAGGCATGCCAAAGGGTGTTGTCTATACACATCGGAGCATTGTTCTTCATAGCATTACAGCTGGGCTGTCTGATAGCATCGCTATATGTGAACGTGATGTCGTGTTACCGGTCGTCCCAATGTTTCATGCCAATGCTTGGGGTTTACCGTTTGCTAGTGTGTTATTTGGGGCTACTCAAGTACTACCTGGACCGATGTTTACACCACAGCTATTAGCCGATTTAATTGAACAGTATAAAGTAACATTAACAGCAGGCGTTCCAACGATTTGGCTTGGTGTGTTACAAGCGCAACGTCAACAACCACGTGATTTATCGTCGTTGCGTTCCGTTATTTGTGGTGGCTCCGCATCGCCCATTGGTCTTGTGCGTGGTTTTGAAGAAGAACAAAAAATTCCGTATTTCACGGGCTACGGAATGACCGAGACATCACCGCTTGTTAGCTTATCGACGTACTTATCACATATGGAACACTATTCGACAGACGAAAAGATGCACGTTCGCACAACGCAAGGGATTACGATGCCACTTCTTGATATGCGAATCGTTAATGAACATGGTGAGGTACCATGGGACGGCAAGACGATGGGGGAAATTACAATTAGAGGCCCTTGGATTGCTAGTGAATATTATAAAGACGAGCGCACGGCAGAAGCTTTTAAAGATGGGTGGCTATATACGGGAGATATTGCGGTGATGACCCCTGACGGCTATATTAAAATTACAGATCGTACAAAAGATTTGATTAAGAGTGGTGGGGAATGGATTTCATCTGTGGAGCTTGAAAATGCATTAATGACACATCCGAAAGTGTTTGAAGCGGCAGTGGTGGCCATTCCACATGAGAAATGGTTGGAACGTCCGCTGGCATGTGTCGTTCCTAAGCCTGAATATAAAGATTCCATTACGAAGGAGGAACTGCTCGATAGTTTGCGAACACAGTTCCATAAAACGTGGATTCCCGATGATGTTGTTTTTTTAGATGAAGTGCCGAAAACATCCGTTGGCAAATTTATGAAAGCTAAGTTAAGGGAAAATTTAAAAGATTATCGTGTGAAAATTTAACAGTTATATTAATATGGTAATAGACTGGAGCTGGGACATAACTCAAAAAATTTAAGAAACAGACGAAAGGTGTTCATAATTTTTTGCTATATGGAGACCTTAGCTATTCTTGCTTTTGCAATAAAAAAATTAGAAGTGTTCACTAGTTGTTGGTAGCGAAGGCGGTGACTCCAGCTCAGAACAGCACATAATGTTAGACGCTGGCATTCCGCGCGTTAGCGAGGGTTGCGGCTTACTGTGTTGAGCGGAAAGCACCGCCGTAGCGGACAACAACGGCATAGCAAAAAAGTGTTAGATTGATGGCAGTCAATCTAACACTTTTTCTCTTTTGATGCCTTTTATTGTATTGGACGCTGTGTTGGGAGAAAACGCTTGATGTCTATAACAAAAGACGTATGTTTTTCCTCGAACTAATTTTTCATTGTTGCTTAATTAGAAAATGAATGGAGTACACTTAAAAAAGGAAACTATTTGCTTGTTTTATCGTATAATCTTTATAGATAGGGGGAAGAGAAATTATGGAAATCGCTATTGTTGCTATTATTGGTGGCATAATGGTCGCTTTGGCTGGAATATTTACTGATGCGCGTACAAAGGGGCAAAAACTTAAATTAAAGACAATCGAACAAGAAGTGGAGTTAGAGAAGCTAAGATTGGAATCATATACAAAAGAAACCGAAAAACTGCGACTAGAATTGGAACATTCGAAAGTGCTACTATTAGAAGAGAAGAAAAATACAACGAGGTAACTTTGAATACACATGAAAGACTATTTCAGTAAAGGCATTTTTCCGCTATAATGGAAATACGACGCTAGAGGGGAAGATGACCGTATGTCAGATTATGAACAATTTGTAGAAGGTATTAAGCGCAAAACTGGTATTGATTTAGCGTTATATAAAGAAGCGCAAATGAAAAGACGATTAACTTCACTCTATGAGAAAAAGGGATATCGTAATTTTGTTGATTTTTTAAAGGCGCTTGAGCAAAATCGCGATTTAATGAATGAATTTCTAGATCGTATGACCATTAATGTTTCAGAGTTTTATCGAAATGGAAAGCGCTGGGAAGTATTGCAAAAGAAAATTTTTCCAAAGTTATTGCAATCGAACAAGCGTTTAAAAATTTGGAGTGCTGCCTGTTCTACTGGGGAAGAACCTTATTCATTAGCAATGGTATTATCACAATTAGTGCCGTTATCGCAAATTCAAATAATCGCCACAGATTTAGATGAAAATGTTATTCAAAAAGCTAAATTGGGTGTCTATCCAGAGCGTTCTTTAGCAGAGGTACCAAAAGATATTCAGGCGAAGTATTTTGAGCAAGAGGGAAGCTTCTACCGAGTGAAAGATGAAATTAAACGTTGTGTGACCTTTAAAAAGCATAATCTGCTTAACGATCATTATGATGCCAATTATGATCTTATCGTGTGCCGCAATGTGATGATTTACTTTACCGAAGAAGCAAAGGATCAAATCTATGCAAACTTCAGTAAAGCATTACGACAAGATGGTATTTTATTTGTCGGCTCAACGGAGCAAATATTTAATCCTTCGCGTTATGACTTTGAAGTAGAGGATACATTCTTCTATCGAAAAAAATAGCAAACTATATGATGAAAAGCATTCGTACAGTGAACAAGATGACTGTCACGTACATAAATTGCCAAGACACTAGACATAGATGATCGTACGCTTTTCGCTTGTCATAAGCAAAAAGCGTATTTTTTTATTAAGTTAACCATTTCACTGCCGATAATTTCCAGGAGAATGTGTAGCGTTAAGAGTTGGATGTGTTACTAGAAAACCTTCTTTTTTTAAATGAATCGTTCAGAATATTCGCATATAATGTTGTGCTGTCTATTTGAACGTATTAATGTCAAGGTGGTATGACATTTGTAAAAGGACTGTTTTTTTAGAGAATATATGTTATAGTGAAAAATACATACTTTAGCGAGTTGAAGGGAGAAAGCGTTTATGCGTTACTTAACAGCAGGAGAATCACACGGACCGCAATTAACAACGATAATTGAGGGTTTACCGTCACTTTTACCAATTACAGCAGAGAAAATTAATCATGATTTAAAACGTCGTCAAGGAGGGCATGGCCGCGGTCGCCGTATGCAAATTGAGACGGATACAGTAGAAATAGTAGGTGGTGTGCGCCACGGACAAACGCTTGGCTCTCCTGTCGCGCTTGTTGTCACAAATGATGACTGGAAGCATTGGACAAAAATTATGGGGGCAGAACCATTGGCAGAGGATATCAATCCAGAAGATATAAAGCGTCAGATTTCACGTCCGCGTCCTGGTCATGCAGATTTAGTAGGCGGTATGAAATATGGGCATCGCGATTTACGCAATGTTTTAGAGCGTTCTTCTGCGCGTGAAACAACTGTCCGCGTCGCTGTTGGTGCCGTTGCTAAAGCATTATTAAATGAGCTTGGTATATCAATTGTGTCACATGTTACAGAAATCGTAGGCATTAAGGCAGACACTTCTGTAATTGAAGGGAAATCAGTAGCAGAAATTCGTACAATTGTTGAAGCAGATCCATGTTACTGTGTAGACCCTGTTGCTTCTGCAAAAATGGTGGAGGCAATCGATGAAGCGAAAAAAGCAGGTGACTCTATCGGTGGTGTTGTTGAAGTAATTGTTGAAGGTATGCCAGCTGGTATTGGCTCTTATGTGCATTACGATCGCAAGCTTGATGCGAAATTAGCGGCCGCTATGTTATCAATTAATGCCTTTAAAGGTGTTGAATTTGGTATTGGTTTTGAAATGGCTCGTCGCAAAGGTTCAGAAGTACATGACGAAATTATTTGGTCAGAAGAAGAAGGGTATACACGTGCAACGAATCGACTGGGTGGCTTAGAAGGCGGTATGTCAACAGGTATGCCAATTGTCGTTCGCGGTGTTATGAAGCCTATTCCAACGCTATATAAACCTTTGCAAAGTGTTGATATTGAAACAAAAGAACCGTTTAAAGCAAGCGTTGAACGTTCTGATAGCTGTGCAGTACCGGCGGCATCAGTTGTTGCTGAACATGTTATTGCCTGGGAAATAGCAAGTGCGATTATGGAACAATTCCACGGAGATCAATTGCCACAACTACAAGCTCAAATTGAAGAACAACGCCGTTACGCAAAGGAGTTTTGATATATGCGTGTACCAGTAGCGACAACATCACATCAGTATGAAGTAGTGCTTGGGCATAATTTTTTAGCTGAAGCAGTCAAAACATTTGACGATAAACTGCAAAAAGCAGATAAACTCATTGTTTTTACAGATGCCAATGTGTGGGCTGCCCAAGGGGAATATTTTAAGGGCCATTTCCCATATGACTTTGAGGTCTTTGTGCTACCGGGTGGTGAAGCTTGTAAAACGTTTGAACAATACAATGCAGCACAAACTTTCTTACTTGAACAAAAATGTTCACGAAAATCATTTATTTTTGCCTTTGGTGGCGGAGCAGTTGGCGATTTAACAGGCTTTGTTGCAGCTACCTATATGCGAGGGGTACCGTTTATTCAAATCCCAACGACGATTTTAGCACATGACTCAGCCGTTGGAGGTAAAACAGCCATCAATCATCCACTAGGCAAAAATATGATTGGTGCTTTCTACCAGCCTGAAGGGGTCATATTCGATACGGCCTTTATTGAGAGTTTACCTGAGCGTGAGGTGCGTTCGGGGACAGCTGAAGTCATTAAACACGCAATGATATCAAATGCTTCCTGGCTACAGCAATTAATGGCGGCTGAATCAGTTATTCATTTTAGTACAACGGAATTGGCTCAACAGCTAAAGGCGGGCATTGAAGTAAAGGCGAAAATTGTATCCGAGGATGAAACGGAGCAATCTGTGCGCAAATATTTAAACTTAGGTCATACATATGGCCATGCCATTGAAGCAGCAGCAGGTTATGGGAAAGTCGCACACGGTGAGGCAGTGATGATTGGTCTTGTGTATTGTCTTTTACTTAGTGAGCGATATGGTAAGCTAAATCGTGACTTTACAACAGCATTTTTACATTTTGCTGTAAAAAATGGCTATCCTTTTGAAGCGGTGAATGATTATTCATTTGAACAGTTAACAACGTATTTATTAAAAGATAAAAAAGCGGAATATGGCGTACTACAATTTGTTTTACTGGAAGAAATCGGGAAACCTTTTGTACGACCAATTGAGTTAGCAGAATGCAAAGAGATAGATGCTGAATTCCGCCAATTATTAGCGGAGGTGCTTGGATGATTCGTGGATTAAGAGGCGCAATTACAATTGAATTGGACAAGCCAGAGTTTGTTTGGGATGAGACAGCTAGATTAGTACGTGAAGTAGTGGCAGCAAACGATGTTACAGTAGAGGATATTGCTTCTATTGTCATTTCGACAACGCCAGATATTACATCAGCGTTTCCAGCGCGTGCTGTAAGGTTAATGGAAGGATGGCAGTATGTGCCTGTTATGTGTATGCATGAAATGGACGTGCCTGGAGCTCTGCCATTATGTATTCGTGTGTTAATTCATGCGAATGTAGAAATGGCGCAAAAAGATGTAAAGCATATTTATTTAAATGATGCAATCAAATTAAGACCAGATTTAGCCCAAGCTAAATAATTAAGAGGAGATGTTTGAGATGAAATGGAAACAACAATTGGACGGTATGCAAGCATATAAGCCAGGTAAACCAATTGAAGAAGTACAACGTGAATTTGGCTTACAAGAAGTCGTAAAGTTAGCATCAAATGAAAACCCATTTGGTTGCTCCCCTAAGGTAACAGCATATTTACACAATAGTGCAGTAAACCATGCATTATATCCAGACGGCTATGCGCAAAACTTACGTACAACTGTAGCAAATCATGTAGGTGTCAAAGAAACACAGCTTCTTTTTGGCAATGGCTCGGATGATATTATTGCAATTCTTACTCGTGCGCTGTTGTATCCAGGTGTGAATACAGTCATGGCAGATCCATCATTCTCACAATATGCTCATAATGCTGAAATTGAAGGCGCGGAAGTTCGTAAAATTTCTTGTATTGATGGCGCACATGACTTGGACGCTATGGCGGCAGCAATTGATGAAAATACTTCGATTGTGTGGGTATGTAGCCCGAATAATCCAACTGGTGTTGTCATTGCAGATACTGATTTACGAGCGTTTTTAGCGAAAGTACCAAGCGATGTACTGGTCGTGTTAGATGAAGCGTATATCGAATATGTGACACACCCTGGTCATAAAGAAACACTACCATTAATTAACGAGTATCCCAATGTACTATTAATGCGCACATTCTCAAAAGCATACGGTCTTGCTTCCTTCCGAGTAGGGTACGCAATTGGTCAACCTGAAGTCATTGCTAAACTGGATCCAGTGCGTGCACCGTTTAACAATACGATTTTAAGTCAAGCAGTCGCGGCAATTGCAATAAGTGACCAAGACTATATTAAAAATTGCTGTAAAGCAAATGAAATTGGTAAAAAGCAATATGTTGATTTTTGTGAAAAGCATAATTTGAAATACTACCCATCTGATACGAACTTTATTTTATTTGACACGAAAGCTAATAGTGATGTTGTTTTTCAGAAACTTATGAAGCGCGGGTTTATTATTCGCAGTGGGAATGCTTTAGGTGCCCCTGGTTTTATTCGTGTAACAATTGGAACTGAAGCGCAAAATGCGGCATTGTTACAGCATCTAGAAGCGGTGTTAAAAGAACAAGGAGTTTTTGCATGACACGCAAAGTTCTCGTAATTGGTTTAGGCTTAATTGGGGGCTCGATTGCTCTTGCTTTACAAAAAGCACCTGACACAAAAATTATAGGCTATGATATGGACGAAACAACACGTGAACATGCTAAAACCTTAAATATTGTTCATGATATTGTGACAAATCCACAAGATGTTGCAGCAGAGGTTGATATCATTATTTTTGGGACACCTGTTAACGCTACACTTGAGTGGATGGAACAATTAAAAACATGGCCGTTAAAAAATAAAGTGATTGTAACAGATACAGGTAGCACGAAAAAAATGATTATGCAAAAAGCTGGAGAGTTACGTGAATTAGGCATTACCTTTATCGGTGGACACCCGATGGCAGGGTCTCATAAAAGTGGTGTTTTAGCGGCAAAGGCTCATCTTTTTGAAAATGCGTACTATATGTTAACACCACTAGCGGGTGAAGAAATTATTAATATGGCCCAACTTGAAAGTCTATTGAAATTCACACATGCCAAAGTTGTTAGTGTATCTGCACGTGAGCACGATCATATGACAGCCGTAGTTAGCCATTTCCCGCATGTTATTGCAGCATCTCTTGTGCATCAATTAGGCGGAGAAAATGGTGAATATCCGATGACACGCTCACTGGCCGCAGGGGGCTTCCGTGATGTCACGCGTATTGCATCATCTAATCCGATACTATGGCGTGATATTACACTACAAAATCGTGATGAATTAGTAGCCCAACTTGAGGGGTGGCAATCCGAAATGAATCGTGTGAAGGAGCTTCTACTAAATGGAAGCTCTGCTGATATTGAAAACTATTTTGCAATTGCTAAGGAGCTCCGTGATGAATTACCAATAAGTGCTGGAGCAATGTTTACGTCGTTTGATTTGTATGTCGATGTTCCTGACTACCCAGGGGTAATTTCTGAAGTAACAGGCTTACTAGCGGATGAAAAAATTAGTATTACTAATTTACGTATTGTAGAATCTCGCGAGGATGTCTTCGGTATACTTGTCATTAGCCTGCAAAGTGAAAGTGATCGTGAGCGCGCAGCTGCATGTATTCAACAGCGTGCCAAATTTGAAACATATATTTCATAGGAAAGTGCATTCGCGTTAAGAGAGACGTTGAATTACTAATTAAAAGAAAGCGTCGATATATCGGCGCTTTCTATCTTCATATGGAGGCGGGAGATAACGATGAGTGAAAAAGTATTACAGTATCATAAACCATCATTACAAGGGCACTTAACAATCCCAGGTGATAAATCAGTGTCACATCGTTCAGTTATGTTTGGCGCTATCGCAACAGGGAAAACAACGGTGGATGGCTTTTTACTTGGAGAGGATTGTTTAAGCACAATAGATTGCTTCCGCAAGCTTGGTGTCAAGATTGATGTGGACGGTACAAATGTAACAATTGAAAGCGCAGGAATGGAAGCATGGCAAGAGCCTAGCGAAGTGCTATATACAGGGAACTCCGGTACAACGACTCGCTTAATGCTTGGCATTTTAGCAGGCTCCAACGTACATTCTGTAATGACAGGGGATGCATCAATTGGGAAGCGTCCGATGCGACGTGTCATAGATCCACTACGTCAAATGGGTGCTCATATTACGGGACGTGCAGATGGACAATATACACCGCTTGCCATACAGGGTACAACGCTACAAGCGATAGACTACCAAATGCCTGTGGCGAGTGCACAAGTGAAATCTGCTATTTTATTAGCAGGTTTACGTGCGCAAGGTACAACAGTAGTGCGTGAAACGGAAATTTCTCGCGATCATACAGAGCGCATGTTACGTCAATTTGGGGCACAAATAACTGTGGAGGAAGGCGTTATCTCATTTGAAGGTGGACAAAAACTATTAGGAACACATGTGTCAGTGCCAGGAGATATTTCATCCGCAGCATTTTTCTTAGTGGCGGGTGCTATTTGCCAAAATAGTAAAGTTGTTTTAGAAAATGTGGGCATTAACCCAACGCGTGATGGGGTTATTGAAGTGCTTCGAAATATGGGGGCGTCAATGACAGTAGTGCCAAATGAAGACGATCAATCTGAGCCAACAGCAACTATTACAATTGAAACGTCTACATTAAAAGGCACAATTATTGAAGGCGATATAATTCCACGACTAATCGATGAAATTCCGATTCTTGCACTTTTAGCAACACAAGCACATGGTACAACCATTATTAAAGATGCTGAGGAGCTTAAAGTGAAGGAGACAGATCGGATTACAGCTGTGGTCGATGAATTACAAAAACTTGGTGCACGTATTGAAGCAACTGAGGATGGCATGGTGATTGAAGGACCAACGCCATTACAAGGGGCTAGCTTAAAAACATACGGAGATCACCGTATCGGTATGATGGGCGCTGTGGCAGCGTTAATTACGAATGGTGCAGTGACATTAGATGATGCGGAATGCATCGCTGTATCCTACCCATCGTTTTTCGAGCATGTTGAGGCTGTAAAGAAATAGTCTGCAAATGAATGTTTTCATCTATTGTCATTCTTTATTATCTAGATTTCTTACATGACAGTTTAGTTGATGTAGCAGTTGGCTGTAATTCCACCAGTTTGTAGTGGGTTGTCGAATAATACAGGCAGTAATATGTACAAGTATTTTTAATTAAACAAGACAATAGACAAATGCGTCATTCTTTGGGTTGTCTAAAGTCTGGACTCCCCAATCCTTTTGGGGAGTTTTTTCTTGTTTCGAAAGAAAATATTTTGTAGCATAAAGATATACAAGAAAGAATAGGTGAATGACTGTGAATAATGCGATGACTGAAATGATGCAAGCACTTGAGCAAGGGGATTTAGCTTTAATAGACCAGCTACTCGAATCTTTTTTAATGAAGGAGTTACCTGAGGAAATTTACGCACTGGCGGAAGTTTTTATGCAATATGGGTATATGAAAGAAGCGGACCGTGTACTGGAGCATTTGCAATTTTTATTCCCTGAAGAGGCACAATTAAAAATTGATCGTGCCAATGTCTTAATGGAGCTTGGTGATGAGGACGAGGCGTTAGACATGTTGTTAGCAGTCGAAGATACAGCTCCAGAGTACCCGCAAGCATTACTAGTGCTAGCTGATTATTATCAAATGCAAGGGTTATTTGAGGTAGCAGAAAAGCGCATTAATGAAGCGCTAGCCATCTTACCTGATGAACCACTACTACAATTTGCTAAAGCCGAGCTTTTATTTGAGACAGGGCGTTTTCTAGAGGCCGCACGCCTTTATGAAGAATTACATGAACAACAGGAAGACTTTGCAGGTATCAGTCTCGTTGAACGATTAGCTGAAGTATATCGTGCAGGCGCTGCCTATGAAACAGCTTTAGACTATTATTTAGCAGCACTTGAGGACGAAGTGAAGCCAGATATTTTATTTGGCGCAGCATACGCTGCATTCCAATCACAAAAATATGAAATGGCGATTAAACAATTAGAGGACTTAAAGGAATTGGATCCGGATTATTTCTCTGCTTATTTATTGCTTGCGGAAAGCTATGCTATGACGGAAGACAATAAAAAAGCATATGCTGCCATTAAAGAAGGTTTAAAGCGTGATGAGTACGATAAATCATTATTCCTATTCGCGGGTAAAATGGCATTAAAAAATGCCTTGCCAAATGAAGCTGAAAGTTATTTACGTGAAGCGATTGCCTTAGATCCTGAATATATGGAGGCAGTATTAACACTCATCTCTATATTGACACAGCAAGAACGTTTTGAAGATGTTGTTGAATTATTTGAGACATTGCAAAAAAATGATTTTGAGTGGAACACTTTATACCCTTACGCTGCCGACGCATATGCAAATTTAGAATTGTACGACCGTGCATACGAATTTTACCGTTTGGCATATACTGATTTTAAGGAAGACGCAGCATTTTTAGAAAAATATGTTTATTTCTTATTAGAAGAAGGCAAGCGTTCAGAGGTTAAAGAGGTAATCGGTTATTTAATCAAGCTTCAGCCAGGTGAACCACAATGGCAAGAGATGTTAGAAGGCTTAGAATTAGAGTAAAGGAGGGAGTGGGTATGACTGCTTCTGTATCAGTTGTCGATAAAAAAGCATTTGTTCGCTGGTTTTTGAAAAATTACCAATTAAAACGTCGTGAGTGTGTATGGATTTTAAATTACTTATTAAGTAATGATGAGTTGTTAAAACGAATACGGTTTGTAGAAGAAGCACACTATTGTCCTAGAGCAATGGTGATGTCTACAGTAGACTCAACAGGTGTACCATTTCGTTTTTATAAAGGCAATGTGATGACAGCCGATGCCGAGAAATCTTTCCATGACTTACGTTTACATGAGCAAGAAGATATGTATATACAATTGAACTTCCCAAATATACCGCCAAGTGCCCAATACTTAGCAGTTCTTGAAGAAAACCCTTATATGCCAGAAACATTGATTGTTAGTGAAAAAGATCGTTTACTGGCTGAAGAATTACTTTCCAATAGTTTACTCGTATTCCAAGAAGAAAAATTACTTGCACAAATTGATGAAGCTCTAGATAAGGGCGATGAAGAACGATTTTATGAATTGTCTAATTTGTTACAAGTTTTAAAGGAAACTGCTAATTTACAATAATCTCAAGCCGAATAGGTAAAAATTGAATGCCCTTTCTCCACCTCTATATGGTAACATGACTAGTGAATGATTGTTTTCACTTTTTATTGGTTATCCTATTAAAGAGTGGAAAAGGGCATTTTTATTTTGTAATCGTAAGGAGGGTTGTTGGATGTATTTTAATGCAAACGATGTAACATCTTTTTTAGCGCAGAAGGATTTTATCGATACAGCGATTGTACCACTCGTAGGGATCGATTTTGCTGCTGAAAAGTTGAAGCAAAGTGGCGCAGAAGCAGATTACTTATTATCGTTAACGGCTTTTATTGAACAACAGTTTAAAGGACGTTTACTAGTGATGCCACCATTTTCATATAGTACGACCTTGAAAAACGAAGAATTGCCAGCGCAATTAGAAGCACAATTACATACTGCTGGTTTTAAGCATGTGTTCTTCATTACTTGTGACCATTTTTGGACAAATATTGGAGATGTAGTAAATATCATTTGGTTGCCAGCTATTCCGTTAGAATCCATGGATAAAGGCGTGAAAAACACCATTCTCGAAGATCAGTTACGGCAAGTAATCCCTGTATTTTCGACTAAATGGTCACAAATTTAGCAATTTGTTTCAATAAATGTTCACATTCTCCAGGTTTCCACAGAATGCTATATTGACCAAGCTATGGACTTGATATATCATAGATATGTCCTAGTATTACTATTTGTAAAAGTATGTCCGTTGGACTGACCTTTAAAGTTAGAGGGGGGAAAAGGATGAGTAACAATCGAGTTTCACGTCGTCAATTTCTAAGCTACACACTTACTGGTGTTGGCGGATTTATGGCGGCAGGTATGTTGATGCCAATGGTTCGTTTTGCAATTGACCCAGTCTTACAAAAGCATGAAGGTGGGGATTTTATCAAAACCGAACATAAAGTCGCCGACATCACAGAAGAGCCAATTAAAGTTGACTTTACTTTTGAACAAGTTGACGCATGGTACAAATCTAACGTTACAAACGTAGCTTGGGTTTACAAAAGTGGCGACCAAATAATTGCTCTATCACCAGTTTGTAAGCATTTAGGTTGTATGGTGGACTGGGGTGGCGATAAAGCACACCCAGATCAATTCTTCTGTCCTTGTCATGCAGGGCGTTACGAGAAAAACGGGGCAAACATTGCAGGTACACCACCTCTAGGTCCGTTGGATGAATTTGAAGTACAAGAAAAAGATGGTTATTTAATGATTGGTCCAGCAAGAGCAAATACTCTAGTTTAATTTGTAAGGGGGTACGAATTCAGTGCTAAATAAAATTTATGATTGGGTCGATGAACGATTAGATATTACACCGATTTGGCGTGATATTGCCGACCACGAAGTGCCAGAGCACGTGAACCCTGCACACCATTTTTCAGCATTCGTTTACTGCTTTGGTGGATTAACATTTTTCATCACAGTAATTCAAATTCTTTCTGGTATGTTCTTAACAATGTACTACGTACCAGACGTCGTGAATGCCTGGAAGTCAGTTTATTATTTACAAAACGAAGTAGCATTTGGTGAAATCGTACGCGGTATGCACCACTGGGGAGCTTCATTAGTAATCGTAATGATGTTCTTACATACGCTTCGTGTATTCTTCACAGGGTCTTATAAGAAACCTCGTGAGTTAAACTGGATGGTTGGTGTAGGTATTTTTGGAGTAATGATGGGTCTTGGTTTTACAGGATACCTATTACCATGGGATATGAAAGCATTATTCGCTACTAAAGTAGGTATCGAAATTGCAGCATCTGTACCGTTTATCGGTTCGATGATTAAAGTATTATTAGCGGGTGACAGTACTATTCTTGGTGCTCAAACGTTAACACGATTCTTTGCGATTCATGTATTCTTCTTGCCTGCAGTATTGTTTGGGTTACTTGCAGCACACTTTATCATGATTCGTCGTCAAGGAATTTCAGGGCCGTTGTAATACTTCTTGACGGTTCGATGATTTTTTAAAGGAGGGGACACTATGCATCGCGGAAAAGGAATGAAATTTGTCGGCGATTCTCGTATCAAAGCGAATCACAGAATGCCGAACGTTCCAAAGGATTATTCCGAATATCCAGGTAAAACTGAAGCTTTCTGGCCGAACTTCTTACTAAAAGAATGGATGGTAGGTGCTGTTTTCTTAATCGGTTATTTACTGTTAACAGTCGCTCACCCATCTCCACTTGAAGGGCCAGCTGATCCAACAAGAGCATACACGCCATTACCGGACTGGTACTTCTTATTCATGTACCAACTCTTAAAATACTCATTTGCTTCTGGTCCATATAATGTTATCGGAGCAATTGTCATTCCAGGTCTAGCATTTGGAGCGCTATTATTAATGCCATTTTTAGATAAGAGTCCAGAACGCCGTCCGTCTAAACGTCCGTTACCAACTGCGTTTATGTTATTAACATTGGCTGCTATGTTCTATTTAACTTGGGAGTCAGTTGTTAATCATGACTGGGAAGCTCAAAAAATTCAAGGTGCTATCGTGGAAACTGTAGAGTTCGATAAAGGCTCAGAAGGTTACCAAATCTATGCCGGCTCTGCATGTATTACATGTCACGGTGAAGGCTTAGAAGGTGGTGCTGGTGCGCCAACACTTATGAACACTGGCTTAACAGCTGATGAAATTAAGGATATCGCACACAATGGTACGCCTAGCGGTAAAATGCCAGCAGGTCTATGGACAGGATCTGATGAAGATCTTCAAAAGCTTGCTGAGTTTATCGAAAGCTTAAAAGCTGAATAATTTCAAAAAGAGTCAGGAAACTGACTCTTTTTTTCTAGTTTTTATCAAAATTATATGGATGTTTACGATATACTTATTAAGGCAAAGCTTTGAAAGGAAACTACGATAGGACATAGTGGACTAAGAAGCGCAGCCGTCACATCATACATAAAAATCGAGGAAAAAAGACATCTTAGAATAGACGGATAGTAAAGGAGTTTTAATCATGCAAATAACGCGTGCAAATATTTGGTATCTCCTTACGCATAAAACATTTTTAATCATTTTACTGCTTATTAACTTGTTAGGAACCATTTACGGCTATTACTGGTATGGTTGGCAACTTGCGATAACGAAGCCGATTTTTTATATTTTTGTACCAGATAGTCCCACTGCTAGTTTATTTTTTTGTTTTGTGTTGCTGGCATGGATTCTAGGAAAAAGATGGCCATTGATGGAAGTATTAGCGCTTGTAACATTGGTTAAATATGGTATTTGGGCGGATGTGATGAATCTTTGGACGCTAGTTGAAACGGGCTATATAGGCTGGCAAGGTTGGATGCTGATTGCTTCACATTTTGCGATGGCTGTCCAAGGTGTTCTTTATATCGGTAAATATGTATTTTCATATTGGCATGTTGCTTTTGCTGCAGTATGGACTTTGCATAATGATGTCATTGACTATGTATTTGGACAAATGCCAATGTACCGTGATTTAGCAGACTATACAAGTGTCATTGGCTATTTTACATTTTGGTTATCAATTGCTTGTATTTTTATCGCCATTTTCTCAATTAGGTGGCGCAAATATTTGCCCAATTAGGGAAATCTCTATAGAATTATAGTATCGAGATAGAAAGGGGTTAGAAAATTGTCAACAAGCATGTATATTGTTTATTTTGCGATTATTATGCTGCTGCCATTGTACGCACAGATGAAGGTAAAAGGTACGTATAAAAAGTTTGCAAAGGAACGTACCATGAAGGGACAAACTGGTGCTGAGGTAGCTAGGGCGATCTTAGATGCGAACGGCTTGTACGATGTGCGAGTTGTGCCAACCCAAGGTGTGTTATCTGATCACTACAATCCTGCGACAAAAACAGTCGCATTATCAGAAAGCAATTTCTATGAAGCAAGTGTTGCTGGCGCAGCAGTTGCTGCCCATGAAGTAGGCCATGCTATTCAGCATAAAGAGGCATATTCAATGCTTACTTTACGCAGTAAGCTTGTACCAGTTGCAAATATTTCATCGAACGCATCTTGGATATTCGTTATGATTGGTATTTTTTCTGGGTTATCAAACATGTTATTACTAGGTATTGTCCTATTAGCAGCAGGCGTAGTGTTCCAATTAGTTACGCTACCAGTTGAATTCGATGCATCGAAACGTGCATTAGTGCAAATGAATTCGCTTGGTATTATTACGAATGAAGAGGAACGCCCAGCACGTAAAGTGTTAAGTGCCGCTGCGTTAACTTATGTGGCAGCTGCAGCAGTAGCTGTATTAGAATTATTACGTTTAATATTAATATTTACAAATATGCGTAGTGACGACTAAAAAACTTGTTATAGTGGGTTAACCACTATAACAAGTTTTTTTAATTGATTTACATAGCTAGTATTTTAGAATCTATTTAATCTACGCTACTGCAATAGGTGCGAACCTACTTAATGTAAAGGTTGCTTTTGATCGTCGAGCGTAAAACCTTCTCCCGCAACATCCCGAACTTCTGAAATAGAGACAAAGGCATGTGGATCGACCTCATGGATAATGGATTTTAAGCGTACCACTTCATTGCGTCCGACAACGCAGTAAATCACTTCTTTTGCTTGTTTTGTAAAGTGACCATGACCTTCTAAAATCGTGACACCTCGTTCCATGCGCAAAGCGATCATATCCGCTATCGCACTAGACTTTTCTGAAATAATGAGTGCGCCACGCCCTGAATAGGCACCATCTTGTACAAAATCAATAACACGAGCACCTACGAATACAGCGACAAGCGTGTACATCATCGAACGTGCATCTAAAAATGTTAGCCAAGATAATAAAATAACAATGGCATCAAATATAAACATTGTTTTCCCCATACTCCAGCCTAGATATTTATGTCCGAGACGTGCTAATATATCCACACCACCAGTTGTACCACCGAAGCGGAACACAATGCCTAGTCCAAGTCCAACAAAGATACCGGCAAACAATGCCACAAGAAATAAATCATCCTCTAAGTGAATGATGAATTGATATTTCTGGAATATTTTTAGGAAAATTGATACTGAAATTGTACCAATTAATGTGTAAATAAAAGATTTTTTACCTAGTAAGCGCCAACCTAAAATAAACATTGGAATATTCAATAGTAAATTAAGTAATGCGGGGTCCCAACCTAGTGTAAAATAGAGAACAAGGGTAATTCCGCTAAAACCGCCTTCACCTAAATGATTTTGCATATTAAAGTGTACAAATCCAAAGCTAAAAATGGCTGCTCCGAGCATTATTGCGATAATATTACGTATTTTAATCTGTTTAAACATAAGACCTCCTGTAGTTCTTAACAATGAAGTAGTGGATTCTATTATCTGTCATTTTATTGTTTTTGACAACAATGGTGTAAATTTTATACGATGGTAATTAGGAGTGTGATATTGGATGACAGAACAAATAACGATGCAAGCCTTGCAAAAACGTGTGGATGATTATATTGGGCAATTTAAGGAAGGCTATTTCCCACCTTTTGAACTACTCGCACGTTTAACGGAGGAGCTTGGAGAACTGTCGCGCGAAGTGCAGGACGTTTACGGTCAAAAAAAGAAAAAGAGCACAGAAGAAACGAATAGTATCGAAGAAGAATTAGGTGACTTTTTCTTTGTTTTAGTATGCTTTGCGAATGCACAAGGTATAAAATTAGATGAGGCACTGTTGCGTGTCATACATAAATTTGAGACGAGAGATAAGGATCGCTGGACAAGAAAGGAAGAGGAATAATGTCGATTCGTGTAGCCATTGCAGGGCCAAGAGGAAAAATGGGAGCAGAAGCTGTACATACAGTTATGAAACATGCCAAAATGGAGTTAGTAGCTGTACTAGATTATAAAGAGGTTGGTCATACATTAGCGGATTTAGAAATGTTCCCAGCAAGCTATACAGCACCAATATTTACAGATATGCATGAACTAGTAGAGGCAACGGCCCCTGATGTTTTAGTCGATTTAACGAATCCACATGCAGTATATCATCATACAAAAGAAGCTTTAAATTTAAATGTACGACCAGTGATTGGTACAACAGGTTTTACAGATGCACAACTAGAAGAATTATCAGCACTTGCGAATGAAAAGGAGTTAGGTTGTATAATTGCACCAAACTTTGCGATTGGCGCGATTCTGATGATGAAATTTGCTAAAGAAGCAGCAAAATATTTACCTGATGTAGAAATCATTGAGATGCACCACGATCAGAAGTTAGATGCACCATCTGGTACAGGGGTTAAAACAGCACAAATGATCCAAGAGGTGCGCGCACAAAAAATGCAAGGTCATCCAGAGGAAAAAGAAACGATTGAAGGAGCAAGAGGAGCAGATTTTGATGGCATGCGCATTCATTCTGTTCGCTTACCTGGTTTAGTGGCACACCAGCAAGTATTATTTGGAGGAGACGGGCAACTGTTAACCATCCGTCATGACTCATTAAATCGTAATTCCTTTATGTCTGGCGTTGCTTTTTGTGTAGAAGAAGTTATGAAAATGGATCAGCTCGTTTATGGTTTAGAAAACATCATCTAAAGAACGGATGGAATACTTATGAAAATTGCATTGATTGCACATGATCGCAAAAAAGATAATCTAGTACAGTTTGCTATTGCTTACCGCGATATTTTAAATGAGCATACGCTTTATGCTACAGGTACAACAGGGCAACGTGTGATGGAAGCTACGAGCTTAGAAATTACACGTTTTCGCTCAGGTCCTCTTGGAGGAGACCAACAAATTGGCGCTATGATTGCCAATAATGATATGGACATGGTAATTTTCTTCCGTGATCCATTAACAGCACAACCACATGAGCCAGATGTTTCTGCACTTATCCGTCTTTGTGATGTTTACCAAGTGCCACTGGCAACAAATATGGGAACTGCAGAAATATTACTAAAAGGCCTACAAGAAGGCTTTGTGGATTGGAGACTGATTCAAGAAAGACGAGACTAAAAGACGTGATTTTAGAAAGGATGATCATCGAATGAGAAAGCTAAAAATCGGCATTACCTGTTATCCAACTGTTGGAGGCTCTGGTGTGATTGCAACAGAATTAGGAAAAATGCTTGCAGAGAGAGGACACGAAATACATTTCATCACCTCCAGCGTACCATTTCGATTGAATAAAATTTATCCGACCGTCTTTTTCCATGAAGTAGAAGTAAACAATTATTCAGTATTTCAGTATTCGCCGTATGATATTGCATTAGCGAGTAAAATGGCGGACGTGATTAAAGATGAAGGGCTAGACGTACTCCATGTACATTATGCCATCCCACATGCCGTATGTGCGGTGCTAGCCCGAGAAATGAGTGGGCAAAATATAGGTATTGTGACAACGCTACACGGCACAGATATTTCCGTGCTTGGACAGGATTCAACGCTTTCACAAGCTATTAAATACGGCATTGATAAATCTGATATTGTCACAGCGGTATCACAGTCACTCAAAGAACAAACTTACAAACTAATTGATACAGTAAAACCAATTGAAACAATTTATAACTTTGTAGATGAGCGTGAATATCGTCCACTTGACGCTGGTAACTTAAAAGAACAGTTTGGTATTCAAGCTGATGAAAAAGTTATCATTCATGTGTCAAATTTCCGTAAAATTAAAAACCTGCCTCATATTGTCGATGCCTTTATGAAAATCCGTGCTAATATGAAAGCGAAACTATTGTTAGTAGGAGATGGACCTGAAAAGCATCGTGTGATGGATCAAGTAAAGGAAAGTCCATATGTCAAGGATGTTTTATTTTTAGGCAAGCAAGAAAATTTAGCTGAATTATACGCTATTAGTGACTTAAAGCTATTACTGTCCCAACAGGAATCTTTTGGCCTTGTACTGCTAGAAGCAATGGCTTGTGGTGTGCCATGTATCGGTTCGAACGTTGGTGGAATACCAGAAGTCATTGATCATGGTGTCGATGGCTACTTAGTAGAATTAGGCGATACAGATGCTGTAGCTGAGTATGCTGTAGAATTATTAAATGATGAAGATAAATTACTTCGTTTCCGTGAAGCAGCAATGCGCGCAGTCAATGAAAAATTCCATTCATCTAAAATTGTCGAGCAGTATGAACAACTGTATGAAAAGGTAGCGGAAATAAACCATGCAAAACACTAAAGAATGGCAAGCAGCCTTCACAGTTATTGAGCAATTGGAGGAGGCTGGCTTTGAGGCAGTTGTCGTAGGTGGCGCTGTGCGAGATGCAATTTTACATCGTCCTGCACATGATGTTGACGTAGCGACAAATGCATTGCCGCAAGAAGTTAAAACTGTTTTTAATCGTACCGTAGATATCGGTATTCAACATGGTACTGTACTTGTCATTGTGCCAGAAGGGCCTGTCGAAGTAACGACTTATCGCACAGATGGAGAGTATACAGATCATCGAAGACCAGAGGAAGTTCATTTTGTACGTTCCTTAAAAGAAGATTTACAGCGCCGTGATTTTACGATGAATGCTATAGCCATGCGTAAAGATGGCTCGTTTGTTGATTTTTATGGTGGACAACGTGATATTAAGGCTGGCGTAATTCGAGCTGTAGGCGAGGCGAAGGTTCGCTTTGCCGAGGATGCCTTACGAATGCTAAGAGCTGTGCGATTTTCAGCACAGCTTGGCTTTTCGATTGAAGCGGCTACCCTCCAGGCAATGCAGGAGAAGGCTCCCGATATTGCATGGGTTGCCAAAGAGCGCATGAAGGCTGAACTTGATAAGTTATGGATAGGGAAAGATGTATATAATGGCATTAAAAAGCTTGAAGAGAGTGGACTGGTGTCTTATTTACAAGGGGATTTCCAAGTAGACCATTGGCGTGGCTTTACTGCAGAAAATGCAACTTGTGGTTGGGCGTATTTTGCTCTTGGACAAAAAGAAAATTGGCAGGAAGTGTTGCGTACCTATCGTTTATCCAATAAGGAAATGGCATTTGTAAAGGCTGTTTTAAGTGCGCTCCATGCCTTACAGAATGGCTGGACGAGTATGGACTATTTTACGTATTCGCTAGAGGAGCTCGAAACAGCACACTACTTTGCACAATTGAAAGAGCTAGTTACCATTTCGCAGCACAGTATACGTGAGGTGCAGGCAAGATTACCAATACGAAATCGCCAAGATCTTGTAGTGAATGGAATGGATTTACTACAATGGTCTGAACAAAAACGTGGTCCATGGCTAAAAGAAGTGTTGCAAATGATTTTAACGGCTGTTGTTAACGGGGAGCTAATGAATGAGCGAAACCACATAAAGGATTGGTTTGAGCGTGCGTATGTCCATAAAGGATGAATCATTGATTATATAAAAAGTAAATCAAGCAAGTGACAATAAGTGACCATTGAAAATACGTCATTAAAAGGTCACTTGCTTTATCTTTTTTGAAACATGGACACACTTGATACATAAACAACGTGTAGTAACTTTCAACCAAGGGGTGTTTTGGTGATGAGTGACATGAACCATTTAAAAGCGAGAGGGTTATACTGATAGAACTGGAACAAGAAGATTGGAGCCCTGTGCATGCATATGTATCACAACCAATTGTTTGCCGATATCAACCTTTGGGTCCGAATTTCGAGAAAGAGTCACAAGGTTTTGTAACACAAGTGGTTTTGGTGGTGGCTAACGTTCCGAGAAGTCGCTTCGTTTTTGCTGTTATGGAAAAGAATCGAGTCATTCTAAGCGCGGCAAAACTGTTGGAAAAAAGTGGCGTGACGTACGAAGTTAGAATACGGCAAGATTTGCTATAAAAAGATGGTTGGCGAGATTCTTTTTTATTCAGTATTTTAAAG
Source organism: Lysinibacillus sp. FSL K6-3209 (assembly GCF_037976175.1). Classification (NCBI taxonomy): domain Bacteria; kingdom Bacillati; phylum Bacillota; class Bacilli; order Caryophanales; family Bacillaceae; genus Lysinibacillus; species Lysinibacillus sp. FSL K6-3209. The sequence goes on from NZ_CP150264.1 coordinate 1,611,852, forward strand.
CATGAATGCTAAATCTTTTACGCATTTCGTGCTAATTAGATAGGTTATGGGTTAAGGTTTGCAATGAAGAAAAATACTAAAGGATTGGTTTGAGTATGAGTATGTCCATGAAAGATGAAATTTTAAAAAGATTATTAGCATCTAGCGGTGAGGCGGTTTCAGGACAGGAGCTGGCAGATTCACTAGGAGTATCACGTACTGCTATTTGGAAGCATATGCAGACGTTGCAGGAGGAAGGCTACACTTTTGAAACCGTTAAGAAAAAAGGTTATGTGTTGACTGGTGTACCGAATAGCTTAAGTCCAACACAAATAGAATTATTTTTAAATACAGAACGTTTAGGGCGAAAAATTCACTATTTTGATGTAGTCGATTCCACACAAACCATTGCCCATAAACTTGCACAGGAAGGAGCTCCAGATGGCACAATTGTGATTAGTGAAGAACAAACAGCGGGGCGTGGACGTATGGCAAGACCATGGGAATCTGCAAATGGCACGGGCATTTGGATGACTATCATTTTACGACCAGACGTCTCACCACAGCAAGCATCTTCGTTCACACTTGTCGTAGCGGTTGCAGTTACAATGGCGATTAAAACATTGTATAAACAGGTAGAGCCTGCTATTAAATGGCCAAATGATTTACTGATAAACGGAAAGAAATGCACAGGTATTTTAACAGAGATGCAGGCAGAGGCAGACCTTGTACAAGCATTGCTTGTAGGAATCGGCATCAATGCCAACCAGCTAGAGAGTGACTTCTCACCAGACATCGCAGATATTGCCACATCGTTACGTATTGCGGCAGGGGAGGAAATTAACCGTGCTGCACTTGTCGCAACAATTTTGCAATATTTGGAGCAGTTTACTGCATTATACGTAAAAGAGGGCTTCTCTAGTATTAAAGCGCTTTGGGAGCAGATGTCGTGCACGATTGGTCAACGCATCGAAGTGACGACTTTAAGAGAACGCTTTGAAGGAATTGCCAGCGGTATTACAGATGAAGGCGTGCTTCAGCTAACGCAAAACGATGGGACAATACGAACGATTTATTCGGGAGATGTTAAAATTTTATAAAAAATAAAGAGGCTGGGACATAAGAGAAAAAGTGTTAGATTGAACCCAATCAATCTAACACTTTTTCGCTATGCCGTTGTTGCCCGCGTCTTACATTATGTGCTGTTCTGAGCTGGAGTCACCACCTTCGCTACCAACAACTAGTGAACACTTCTAATTTTTTTAATTGCAAAAGCAAGAATAGCTAAGGTCCCCATAACAAAAATTTATGAACAGCTTTCCTCTGTTCCTTAAATTATTTTAGTTTTGTCCTAGCCTCTTTGTTTTTAAGTAAGATAACGTTTCATTATTAGCGCTTAGGCTATGTGACGTTTAGTTTAAAGATAAATCTAAATCCCCATGTGACAGAGATACATTGAGCTGATTGTTTCCTTCAAGAAGTTGTGAAGCTTTGCCATTGTGCTCACGATCATTCACTGTAATCTCCCCAAAACTTGTGTTTAACTCAAAACCTAGTTCACTTTTTTTATTTTGCAAGTCTAACGTTGTGTCCCCAAAGTTAGAGGTGATTTGTGATTGACCGTTAAGTGTTCCTTCTATATCAATTTCTCCATGCTCGCTTTCAACAACAACGCCATTACTGTTAAATTGTTCGAGTGTCAAATCCCCAAACGCCTGTGTAATCTCCGTTTTCTCACCTGTAATATTTTGGAGTAGGATATCCCCATAATCCCCTTTGATAGTTAGCTGTTGGTAATGTAGCCCTTTAAGCATCGTATCGCCAAAATCACTGTCTACTATAAGCGAATTTAACTTTGCATCTTTTGGCACAGTAATGATGATCGAAGGTGTTTGAAAATTTCCAATGCCAAATGTGACGCCAGTTTTTCCTTTACTTTTTGTTTCAACTGTTAATGTACCATTGTCCATGCTATAAGATACATCCGTGTTTTTAACGACATTTGTTTCTAATGTGTAGGCATCACCCTGAAGAATTTCGACATCTCCATAGTTATTTACTACATGAATATCTGAAAATGCTTTAAGTGAATGGGCATTTTTTTCGAGCCCATTATTACTTGGTACTGTGAAGCCGTTATCCCCTTTTACAATAACCCATTTACCACCAGAGGTAAAACCAATGACGGCAAGTAAAATCCCTAAAGTAATCATACTAAAAGCGATGAGCTTATGTCGTGAAGTCATCTATAGTCCCCCCTTGTGCTTTTTCGTCATTTTATGGAACAAGTTTGCCAGTACTTCCACGCAAACCATACCAATTTTCTTCAGTAAGCGGGCAACAATCGGGAAAAGCAGGACGCCTAAACCTGTTACCACTAATCCTATCCCTATAAAGAGTAATGCGGTTGGCCAGTGTTCGGTTAATACGAGCACTCCTGAAATAAGTGCTACAATACCGCCAAAGAAAATACTTAATACCATTGCCACGATTGCAATAACAAAACTAAAAATAACTGCTCCAACCGAAATAATAAGTGCTACCGCTACAGCAAGTAATGGTAAAGATAGTGGTGCCGATAAAATTGCAAGAATAATAAGCCAAATAGCCGTCATATTTTTCTTTGTAGAAGCGGGTGTTGCATCTAAATCCTTTAAGGCAAAGTCAGCCATTATTTGTGAGGCCACAACAGAAGGAGAGCCTAGTTGTTGTATCACTTGCTGCTCATTTTCTACGCCTGCTTCATCAAAATACTCTTCATAATAGACAAGCGCTGCATTTAGTTCATGCGCGGGAAGACGACGTAATTTCCCTCGTAGCTTTTTTAAATAGCTTTCTCTATCCATCTAATTTCCCTCCTAAAAGTACACAATCAACTTTTTGTTTATACATTTGCCATTCCTGTAAAAGCTCTAGCAATCGTTTACGCCCTTGCTCGGTAATCTGATAATACCGTCTATTTCGTCCTTGATAGGGTTGGTCATACGTTGTTAGATAGTTAGCTTTTTGTAAACGACGTAATACCGGATACAGCGTTGATTCGGATATATCCATCACAGATTGTACTTGCTGTGTTAACGAGTAACCGTATGCATCCTCTTTATCGACAATCGCAAGTACACAAGCGTCAAGTAATGCGGAGCCAAGCTGAAATGTCATCTTTCCACCTCACATTCTATTACCTATACAAGGTTTTATATTATATGTTGTATAGTATGTGGATAGTATATGACGTATAGTATATATTTGTCAATTTTTTTACCATTATCTTTACAAATAAATGCTCCTTGTAGTGAATTGCTAGAAAAAACTATTTGAAGATTAGCTAGTGAATCTGTTATAGTAATGGCTGAAGGGCAGTATCCTTGTGAACGGCACCTTCAATAGCGTTTGACAATTTACAACAAATATCTGCCTTGATCTTTTATAGACAGGGACGGAAGAAAACGATACGTTCAAAATTTAACTTATTTGAGTGGGAAAACCTAATCGCAAATGATAAATCGCGACTAGTTTTTATCTGCCTAATTAACGTTAAAACCTCTTCATGCATCACTTCAATACGATTTTGTTTTATCCAGATAACAAAATTTAGATGATGTGTTGGCAACAGTGAGGGAAAAAACGGTACTGAACGAACTCATGACCTTTCTGTCCAAATTTAGGAATAGAAAGGTCTTTTTTGTTTTCTTTCCTTAAAAAAGGAGGACTACACAATGAAGACAACATCAGATTTTTTAAAGATGAAAGCAAATGGGGAGAAAATTGTGATGCTAACAGCCTACGATTATCCTTCCGCAAAATTTGCCGAGCAAGCCGGCGTTGATATGATTCTAGTGGGAGATTCACTTGGAATGGTTGTACTCGGTTATTCTTCAACGATGCCAGTGACAGTAGCCGATATGGTTCATCATGCAAAAGCTGTCCGTCGTGGGGCAAAAAATACGTTTGTTGTCGTGGACATGCCATTTGGTTCTTATCACGGGGATGTCAATGACACGTTAAAAACTGCCGTATCTATGATGCAAGAAACTGGTGCAGATGCCCTTAAGGTTGAAGGTGCAGGAGATGTACTGCCAGTGATTAGTAAATTAACATCAGCAGGTATTCCAGTCGTTGCACATTTAGGTTTGCAACCGCAATTAGCAGGCGTGCTTGGAGGCTATAAGGTACAAGGAAAAACAGCCGAACAGGCAGCACAACTTATTGAAAATGCCAAACAATGTGAAGCAGCAGGCGCATGTGCAGTTGTATTAGAATGTATTCCACATCAACTAACGGATATAGTATCCGCAGCACTTATGATTCCGACGATCGGTATTGGGGCGGGTATTGAGGCTGATGGACAAGTGTTAGTGTTCCATGACATGCTGAGCTATGGTTCGCATCACATGCCAAAATTTGTAGAACAATTTGCTGATATGGGAAGTGAAGCAAGCAGCGGCATTACCAATTATGTCAATGCTGTGAAGATGGGGACATTTCCAACAATAAACCACTCTTTTACGATGAAAGAAGAAGCATTGGATCAGCTATACGGGGGCGTAAAGTAAATGAAAGTCATTACTACAATTAAAGCACTGACATCAGAAATTCAAGCAGCTAAACGAGCGCAAAAAACAATTGGACTAGTGCCAACAATGGGTTTTTTACATGAAGGTCACTTAACATTAGCATCAAAAGCTCGTGCAGAAAATGACCTTGTTGTGATGAGCATTTTTGTTAACCCAACACAATTTGGTCCAAATGAGGATTTTGAAAGTTACCCTCGTGATTTGGCAAGGGACACGGCTTTAGCACAATCTGTCGGTGTAGATATAATCTTTGCACCAAGTGTGGAAGAAATATATCCGCATGATGGTGGTATTCGTATCCGCGCAGGTGAGCAGGCAACGCTGCTATGCGGGGCAAGCCGTCCGGGGCATTTTGATGGTGTTTTACAGGTGGTATCAATATTATTTCATTTAACACAGCCAACACGTGCTTATTTCGGACAAAAGGATGCCCAACAAGTGGCACTTATCTCTACGATGGTGCGAGATTACCATTTTCCTTTAGAGATTCGTGTCGTACCAATTGTCCGCGAGGAGGATGGTTTAGCGAAGTCATCACGCAATGTATATTTAAACGAGGTAGATCGCAAAGAAGCACCAGCTATATATGAGGCTTTGCAACTGGCTCAACATAGCTTTTTAGCGAATGGTGATGTAACAGCAGCCCTTGCAAAGGCAAAAGCTCATATCGCAGCACGCACACATGGCAAAATTGACTATATTGAAATATTGGCTTATCCAGACCTACTGCCTGTAACAGCTCAAACGGCACAAGTTCTTTTGGCGGCAGCTGTCTACATCGGCCAAACACGTTTAATTGATAATTGTATCTTTAATGTGAAAGAAGGAAAATAACATGTTACGAATGATGATGAATAGTAAAATCCACCGTGCTACTGTCACGGAAGCGGATTTAAATTATGTAGGCTCAATTACAATTGATGAGGATATTTTAGACGCGGTTGGAATGTTGCCAAATGAAAAAGTGCATATTGTGAATAATAATAATGGGGCGCGCTTTGAAACGTATATTATTGCAGGTGAGCGCGGATCAGGCGTGATTTGTGTTAATGGGGCAGCAGCGCGTCTCGTTCAACGTGGAGATATTGTGATTATTATTGCTTATGTTTATGTGGATAATGCTGAGGCCAAGGATCATAAACCGACAGTAGCCATTATGGGAGAAGGCAATACCATTAAAGAAATGATTGCCTACGAACCAGAAGCAACTATATTGTAGTGCCAGTCACCCACACAATTCTTTTAGAAAAATCCACTTCGCTTACGGTATGTCCGCAGAAAGCGAAGTGGAATTTTTTTGGTGCCAGTCACTAGAACAATTCGTAAAATTCGCATAATTCATACGATTCTCGCGCTTTTTTTTATTGAAATGGCGCAAGGATGACCTGCGAGATGTATTTATGATAAAATTCATCTATCTAATGTGAACTGTGAGTTGAGATGTATGATGGAAAGTCAAAAGTATGCAATAGTTGATTTGGAGACGACAGGTCATTCTCCAGCAAATGGTGACCGAATGATTCAAATTGCCATTGTCATTATGAAGGATTGGAAAATTGAACGCACCTATACGAAATTTATTCATCCAGGTAAATCAATTCCGTCCTTTATTCAAGATTTAACGCATATAACGGACGAGGATGTGAAAGATGCCTTGCCGTTCGAGGCACATGCCGACTACATATACGAATTAATTTCCGATTGTGTTTTTGTCGCGCATAATACGGATTTTGACTTATCCTTTTTACAAGCAGAATTTAAACGAGCGGGATTACCAAAATGGCATGGTAAGAAAATGGATACAGTTGAATTAGCGAAAATATTATTTCCAATGTCACTTAGTTTTAAGCTAGGTGATTTAGCCGCAGATTTAAATATTGAACTTGAAAATGCACATAGAGCGGATGATGATGCGCTTGCAACAGCTGAGCTTTTTAAACGTAGTTGGAAAGAGCTTCTAAACCTTCCACAACTAACGCTCGAACAAATGCATAAACGCTCATTCCGTTTAAAATCTAATTTGTCTCAGCTTTTCTTTGAAGCATTACAAATTAAACGTCATCATAGAACAACGGATGAAAATATTACGTACTATCGCAATTTTGCAATTTGTGATGGGCGGCAAAAACAGGTGCTAAAATCCGAACTAGCACCTTATCCAAAGACAACACATGCTAAAGAAGCATTGATGACAAAAGCTCTGCCAAATTTCGAGCAACGACCTGCCCAATTTACGATGATGGATACGATTTGGCAAGCATTAAATGACAAAGAAGAATGTGTGATTGAGGCTTCCACGGGGATCGGTAAAACAGTTGGCTATCTTTTACCTAGTATTTTATATGCACGGGCGAACAATAAAAAAATTGCGATTAGTACGTATACAGCACATTTACAGGAGCAACTTGTAGAAGAAGAACTACCAAAAATCGAAAAAATTCTTAATACAAAAGTAAACGTTGCTGTACTGAAAGGCATGCAACATTATATCGACCTTGCTCGTTTTGAACAGTGTATGGCATATGCGGATGAATCATATGATGATACTTTTACCATTTTACAGTTGCTTGTGTGGCTGACAAAAACGCAGACAGGCGTATTAAGTGAACTTAATGTTTCTGGTGGAGGACAGCTTTTTTTAGAAAAAATTCGCAAATTACCCGAGGAGAAACCGACAAAGGGCTTTGATTTTTATGAGCAAGCATTAAAAAATAGTACGACAGCAGATTGCATCGTGACAAATCATTCGATGGTCATTAGTGATTTAGTTCGTCAAACACCAATTTTTACACAAATTGATGGGTGGATTATTGATGAAGCGCATCAGGTTATTCAAGCAGCTATGCAACAAGATGAAACCATCTTTTCCTACACACAATGGAAGTATATTTTTGGTCAAATTGGTACATTGGAAGATACAGCGCTCTTTCAACAATTCAGTCAGGCTGCCAAAAAGAAACAGCGCATAGCGATGCAAAGTTTACAGCAACTTGACAAACAATTTATCCGCTTACAGCGCGTTTTCGATGAAACTATTGGGCATGCTGTACAAAAAATGCAACAGCAAGTTCGAGGCAAACAGGCTAGTAGCAAATGTACCCTGTTCTTAGAGGATATATCACTAGCAAAAGAGCCGCTCTTACAAGTCAGCAAACTATTACAGCATTGGCTTGATCTCGCGGTGGAAGCCGGTAAAGCTTTTGAAAATAACATTGAGCAGTTAGATAAAAATGAGGTTTTTATTTTATCTGAGTGGCACTATTGGATTCGGGAGATGAAGCTAAGAATTGCAGAATGGGAGGAAATCTTCCTTTTACATCAGGACGATCATTCTGTTTGGTTTGAATTTGATTTACGCAGTGTCCCTGGCAGTCTACACGTTTATAAAAAGCCAGTGAATGTGACGCCAATTATTGAAAAAGTAATGGCGCCACTTCGTAAACAAGCCAGTATCGTTTGGACTTCTGGCACTTTAACCGTACCAGGCAATGAACGCTTTATTACGCGTCAGCTTGGCATTTCAGATAGTGTGCAAGTTATGCAGTTACAAGCACCAGCATCATATTATTCTGGTGCAAAGGCGTTTATTGTCACAGATATGCCAGATATTCAACAAGTGACGCAGGCAGAGTATATTGAAGCTGTGGCGCATGCGATTACACGCACTGTTCGCATGACGGAAGGACGTTGCTTTGTATTATTCACTGCCCAAGATATGTTAAGAAAAACGGTCGAGCTGATACAAGATAGTGAGCTTCTCGATGACTATATGCTCTTTGCACAAGGTGTCACAGGCGGTAGTCGCATGCGCATTCTTAAATCATTTCAGAAGTTCAACCAAGCAGTGCTATTTGGCACAAACAGCTTCTGGGAAGGGGTAGACGTTCCTGGTGATGCACTTTCTTCTGTTATTGTTGTACGACTACCGTTTTCTTCACCAGAGGAGCCAGTGTTCAAGGCACGAGCCAAACATTTAACATTACAAGGGCGCAACTCCTTTACAGAGCTATCATTGCCGGAAGCGATTATGCGCTTTAAGCAAGGATTTGGCCGTTTAATTCGATCATCCCAAGACAAGGGCGCATTTATTGTGCTAGATCGCCGTATTAGCACAAAATCTTATGGGAAAGAATTTATTCATGCATTGCCACCTATAGATGTCAAGAAGCTACAATTGCCGGAATTGCTGAAGGAATTAAGTAATTGGCAGAAATAAAAAGAATCCCTTTTAGCTTGATGCTAGAAGGGATTTTAAATTTAAATGGCCATTCGGTTTTAGCGTTGATACTAATTACTAAAAAGAAGAGAGGTGGCGTCTTCCTTATTTAAATACGCGACACAGTTACGTCCTTTATTTTTGGCTTGATACAATGCTTGGTCGCACCTTGTTAATAATGTTGTAAGCGTATCGCCTTGTACATATGTGGTTACACCAAAACTACTCGTTTTTTGATTAACAATTGGAAACTGATAATTTTCTAGTTGAAGTCGGAGCTCCTCAGCAAGTTGAAGTGCTTCATTTAATGTGGTTTGGGGACAAATAACTAAAAATTCCTCACCACCCCATCGACCGATTGTATCCTGTTCCCTAATGGATTTTTTAAATAACTCTGCTGCATTGATCAATACAATATCTCCAACTTGATGACCGAATGTATCATTTACTGCTTTAAAATAATCGATATCAAGCAAAATAATGGAAAGAGGCATTGCCTGATTTTGTGCCTGTTTTAATGCCTCATCCAATACATAATCCAAGCGAACTCGATTCGGTATTTGCGTTAATTTATCAGTATTAGCGATATTTTCAAGTTCCTGCCTTGCCTTCTCCAATTCTTGCGTCCGTTCCTGTACTTTAAATTCAAGCGTTTCATTTATCATTTGCTGCATTTTTTGATGCTCTTTTTTTATAAGATTAATTTTATCCCCGAGTGCTAGTGATAAAAAGATTGCTTCAAAAGTAGCTCCAATTGCTGGTATATCTTCGAATATTCTTGGATGAAATGGGATGATGCTTAAAAAAGCTAACGCTTGAACAATGACAGACCCTAGTAATACTGACCAACCAATCAAATAAAAACGAGCCATTTTTTGTCCTTTAAGCCAAACAAGTAGTCCAGATAACCAAAGAAAGGAAAGTACCACAACTGCAAAAATGGTTGTGAAATTATTTACAATAGCAATATCTGGAATAATAAATACGGCGATTAGTGATGAAATAGAAAGCCATAATAAGACAGTTGCAAGTAAGTGAAACTTCGGTAAATATGTTTTTAGCTCCAGAAACTCTTTGGAAAATAAAATCATGAAAATAAGTAATAAATTCCCACTAATCACTAACGAGCGCATAAAAAACCATTCAGGTAAGTAATGGCCTGCTATTTCTAAGTCTAAGGAGTTCATCGTCGCTTGATAAAAAATAAAACTTAGCATATACAAGACATAATAAAAATACGCTTTTTCTTTTAAAGAAAAAAACAAAAATAAATTATATATTAATAAGGCAAACATAAAGCCATAAAACATACCCGAGAAAAATTTATATGAAATGATTTTTTCTAAAAAGCCCTCTGTTGTATACAAATAGGACATAAAACTTTTTGGAAGAACGCCATCTAACTTTACATAAATTGCTGTAGTAGATGGGTCTGTTATAGTAAAGACATTCGAACGGTAGTCAATCTTTTGCTCGTTTATATGGGAAATGCCGCTTTTTTGTTGTTCGTAAGAATCATTTTCTTTTACTAAAAACAATTCAACATTGTCTAGTTTATCAATAGATTCTAACCAATAGGGCCCTTGTTTATTATCCATGATTTCTGCAGTATGGAGCCTTAGCCAAATCGTATCGTTTGTATGCCAAAAAAACAAATAATTTTGGTTACTTGTCTCAAAGGATTGATCATAATCACCAGATAAGATGTCCTCAATTGTAATGGATTTTGAAGGATCACGAAAAATATCAAAGTATTGCCCTAATACAATAGGCTCTGAAAGTTCTGTGGCATTACTTTTTAAAGGAAAGAACATTACCATACTTAATGTCACGAGCATTGCAATCATAATCATAACATTTATTACAATTTTCTTTTTCATATTTTTCTTTCACCTACGTTTCATAAATAAGTCATTTAATTAATCGTATCTATACGTAATACATAGCAACTTAGGGAATTAGCTCCTTAAGAAGAATTACCTTAAGTAATATACCATATTTTCTTTGCTATTTTCTGAATTTACCAATAAAATACATGGTTTTTATATTATCGAATGTTACCTTAGACCATACGAGAAGCATAAAGGGAAATTAATTTGGAAAACAAGATGATATTTAAGATGAGTGTTTAGCGTTTTAGCATTGGGAATGCATTATCCGATACAACCATGGCCTATAAAGAAAGCAAGACGATATGTAGAGATAGAGGATACGTATCTTTTATAGTTGAAAAAGTGAAGGTATTTTATGGTCAGTAACGTAAATTTTTCGTTTGATAAAATGTGGGAGATAATCATCGTAATTAACAGCATTCTAGATGGAATTGGGGCACTAATGCATGCTTATATGTAGTCATTTATTCGTGCATTTTTTGTATTTCAAAATTCCTTATGAAAACAATTTCTTCTTCCTGAGCTGAAGTGGCTCATTGTATAAAAAAACGGTTATTGCAAAAAATAAGACCGTCATCATGAGTGTTGTAAAAAATTTACATGACACATTCATCTAAATGGCACGTATTTTTGGCTTTATCGCCAAGACAGTTATAACAGCGTTGCCTTTGAGAATGGTAAAGGTTTGTCTTTGCCATACAATAAGTGCTTCGCCAAACAATAGAAGGAAGGAGGTGCTACAAATGGGTGTAGTTTATAGGATTGCCTTAGTTCTTGTAATTATCGGTGCAATTAACTGGGGACTAATAGGATTTTTTAGATTTGATTTAGTCGCATATTTATTTGGTGGTCAAACAGCGGTATTGTCGAGATGGATTTATGCACTTGTCGGAATTGCTGGGCTTATTTCAATCCCAATCCTTATGAAGCGTTTAGATGAGGAAGAGGACTTCGATGCACATACTCGTATTCACAACAATCCGAGTTATGGTATGGAAGCTGGGGAAGAAGCAGATTTCACAGACGTTCCAAAAACGAAGAAAAAGGATTCAGATAATAAAAAAATGTAAGCTTTTTAAAACTGATGGCCCTTTGGGTGCGTCAGTTTTTTAATAACAAGAAGCCGCCTCAAAAAATGAAACGGCTCCTCCTATTAGTCGTTGTTACTTGGGAAGGCAAAGGAGGATGCAGACTCGTTCGTATCCTCAAACCATTTTTCGGAAATGGTTTTAGCCTTTGTAAAGAAGCGTACTTGGTCTGGCCCAAACATATGACCTTCGCCAAACTTTGAACGTTTCCAGCCGCCAAAATTATGATAGCCAACGGGAATTGGAATAGGTACGTTAACGCCTACCATCCCAACTTCTATTTCAGAAGTGAATTTACGCGCAGCCGCGCCATTATTTGTAAAGATCGTGACGCCGTTCCCTAACTCATGGTTATTAATTAAGCTTATCGCCTCTTCCAATGTTTGTACACGTACGACATTTCGTGCAGGTCCAAATACTTCCTGTTCGTAAATTTCCATCCCTGGCTTGACGTTATCCAATAAAGTTGGCCCTAAGTAAAATCCTTTAGAGTTTTTTGAGATGTCTGGTTGACGACCATCGCACACAATTGTAGCGCCTTCTTGAAGACTGCGGTCGATAAAGCCGATGATGGAGTCCTTCGATTGTTGTGTAATAACAGGACCAAAATCTACTTCTGGATCCGTGTAAGGCCCTACTTTTAAATTAGCAATTTTATCAGCTAATATTTTAACAAGCTTATCAGCGGTTGTCTCACCAACTGGAATAATTGTCGAAATCGCCATACAACGTTGAGAAGCTGCCCCATATGCCGCCCCTAAAAAGGCATTAGCAGCTTGTTCCAAATCGGCATCAGGCATGACCACCATATTGTTTTTACCGCCACCTAATGCTGTTACTCGTTTTCCATATTTTGAGCCTGTTGCGTAAATATATTCAGCAACTGGTGTTGATCCAACAAAAGAAATCGCTTCAACAGAAGGATTTTCTAACAGTTCGTTTACGGTCTCTTTATCACCATTGATGACCGTCCAAATCCCATCAGGCAAACCGGATTCCTTCCACAGCTCTGATAGCAAGAGGGCAGAGCATGGAACACGTTCAGACGGTTTTAAAATAACGGCATTTCCTACTGCAACTGCCATGCTTGTAATGGCAAGTGGCACCATTACTGGGAAGTTAAAGGGAGAAATTGCCGCTACAACGCCAAGTGGTGCTTTTGTAGAATAGGCATTAATATTTCCACCTACATTGACCGAATATTCCCCTTTAACTAAATGAGGAGCATTAATTGCCAAATCGACTGACTCTAATCCCCGTGTAATTTCACCTTTTGCATCCTCAATCGTTTTGCCACTTTCAGTACAAATCATGTCGATTAATTCATCCATGCGCGATGTTAATAACTGTCGAAACTTTAGTACAATCTCTGCACGTTTGCCAACAGAAAGTGCGCGCCAAGCTGGAAAGGCATTTTGAGCAGTAGCGATTGCCTGTTGTACCTCTTCCTTTGTAGCAAGTGGGACGTGGGCAATGACAGCTCCTGTACTCGGGTTGTAGACATTAGAAAAGCGCCCACTTCGCCCCGCCACAATGGTGCCATTAATAAAATGTCCTAATTCTTTTACGTCCGTATTCGTTACCATCTTAATTATTCCTCCTTCGATTACATGCAATAAAAACATTACACAAGATATTCTTACTCTATTCATTGTGAAAATAATGCGACGAATAAGTAGTTTTAATAAGCTTTATTTAATTAACTTTGCAAGCTACCTATGTCGCAATTTCCTTATACCAACAGGTGGGCAATCTATGACGTTTAAAGATTACGCCATTAATACTTTATATGAATAGGAAAAATATTTTAGAAGGGTTATCTATTGATTGAAAATTCTGATATATAAAACGAGGTGCATGGACGTAGTATCCCATTATTGATGTGTTAAGACATCTTCAATTAAAAATGCTAGGTAGAGATTGGTTTTAGTAAATGGATTTGTTAAATCCATATCTAACAGTGATTCTATTTTTTTGATTTTATATAGAACAGTATTACGATGAATATATTGCCGTTCGCTAATTTTACTTGTACTCCCATTTTCTTCGAGAAATATGCGTAAAAATGCTACATAATCCGTATTGTGCAGTTCATCATATCGTTGTAATTGACCGAGAATATCATGGCTAAAGGATTGCATTAATGGCTGGTTTTGTACGGCCATAATAATTTGATAGGCACCGATATCTTTATATTTGTACAAAAAACGATTGTTATGAAGCTGTGCTAATTGGATAACGGTTAACGATTCTTCATAGCTTTTACGTATATTTTCATATTCTTTTTGATAGTTTCCTTTGCCAATAATGATATCGAGAAAGCCATTTTTTTGTTTGATTTTTTCATAGATTTCTTCAACTACTTTTGAGAAGGGGATGTTCGGTGTATTAATTTGCGCTCGGTCAATTAAAAAAATGAGGTGATTTTTATGTTTTAGTTTTAAAAAGCGTTTATACCGATGTTGAAAGGCAAATTGGATCATCACTTCATAGCGATCAATGCTAGAGTGTGCACCTATTGTTGTGCAAGTGATAATAGCAAGTTCTCTACCTTGTGGGAAACCAAGTTGTGCCAGTTGTACTTTCTGCGTATCCATCTGTTTTTTGGATTGAAAAAGTAAATTGTAAAGCACCTTTTCTTCAATGGAATGTTCTTGATGATGGTTGGCTATAAATTGAAAAGTTGTTTTTAATAAATCAGCTACGCGGCAATGCCAAGGCATTTGAAAAATAGGGAAATCATGCTCGTTAGCAAAAGCGATGATAGATTCAGGAATGGCAGGAATATAAGGGCCGATATTGATAATAAATCCTGCTACTTTTTTGCTATAAGCTAACTTAATGAGTCGTTCTAAGGAATCTTCCTGCTGTGATAAGTTAATACCTGTCGTGACGACCAATTCATTTGGCCGACAAAACATAATTAAATCAATGCTCTCTACTACGTTAATACCTGTAACTCTTCGATGTCCACCACTATGTCCAGCTACTAATGTAAGCATAGGGAATTGAACTCCCTCCACAATTTTGTGAATCGTTCCCATCTTTTCCCCCCTTATTATGAACATAACTTACCATATATCATGTGCAGATGCACATATTTTTTTAGTCTGATATCCATATCTCGTAAAAATTATCTATTTTAGAATGTTTAGTAACTACTGTGAAAGAGAGGACTTGCATATGTATAAATGTAATAGTAGACGATTGCAAGATTCGATTGAACAATTTAGTCAGTTTGGAGCTACTTTAAACGGTGGTGTCACGCGTTTATCTCTTTCGAAAGAAGATGTGTTAGCTAGAAATTATTTTTGTAAGTGCTGTGAAGAATTAGGGATGGAAATCAAAGTAGATGATATGGCCAATATCTATGCGATGCTACCAGGCAAAAAAGAAGTTCCGCCAATTGTTATGGGCTCTCATTTGGATTCAGTTGAAAAGGGTGGAAAGTTTGATGGTGTTTTAGGTGTGTTAACAGCCTTGGAAGCGATTCGAACATTAAAGGACAATGAAGTGGAGTTAGATGTGCCATTAATGATTGTGAATTTTACGAATGAAGAAGGGGCTCGCTTTGATCCGGCGATGATGAGCTCAGGCGTCATTGCTGCAAAATTTGAAAAAGCCCAAATGCTACAGTCCGTCGATAATAATGGCATGACTTTTCAAGCAGCACTTCAAGCAAGTGGTTATGAGGGAGAGCAACAACATCGCTTAAAGGAAGCCCTTGCTTATATTGAACTCCATATCGAACAAGGGCCCGTTTTAGAGGCAAAGCAAATGGAAATAGGTGTTGTTGAAGGGGTACTAGGAATGGTTTGTTATGAAATTACCTTTACTGGCCAATCCAATCATGCAGGAACAACACCGATGGCGATGCGCCAAGACCCGATGATTGTTGCCGCAAAAACAATGGTATTTTTACATGAACAGCTTGGCAAAATCGACGAGCAACTAGTATATACATTTGGGCGGATGCATGTTTTACCTAATATCCATACCGTTATACCAAATAAAGTGACGTTTACAATTGATTCACGGCATCAAAATCCTGCCATTATGCAAAAGGTCGAGGAAGTATTGAAAAACTTGCCTACAGAAGATAAAGGGTGTCGAATAGAACCGGCGAAACTATGGGGAAGAGATACAGTATTATTTGATCGACAAATTTGTGATGAAATCGAAACAGCTTGCCAACGATTTGGCTATACCTCTCATCGAATGTTTAGTGGAGCAGGGCATGATGCGCAATATATAGCAACGATGATACCTTCAGCAATGATTTTCGTACCAAGTATTAATGGAAAGAGTCATTGCGAGGAGGAAGACACATCATTTGAAGATTGCGCAAAGGGAGCAGATATTCTCCTCGAAACAGTATTAACGATGCAAACAAAATACAGTATGGGGCAAACGTACAGCTTACATTAAAATTTGAAATTTATCATGATTGTTACGTCTCTATTACTAACTAAAAAGCTGCCAAGGTGATGCTGCAAAGAATCAAATGAAATGGATACAGTCAAAATAGTTTACTTGAATATGGAACACGAAAGGTAGGATAGTATGAAAAAAATCATTCAAGGTGGACGAGTCGCAACTGCTTCAGATGTCTACGAAGCAGATATTCTTATTGAGAACGGAATCATTGTACAGATAGGTAAAAATTTATCTGTTGCAGGTGCGGAAATCATTGATGCGACTGGTAAATACGTAATGCCAGGAGGAATTGATCCACATACCCATTTAGATATGCCTTTTAATAATACAGTAACAGACGATGATTGGAAATCAGGCACGATAGCGGCTGCGTTTGGCGGCACCACAACGATTTTAGACTTTTGTTTAACAGCAGGTGAAGAGAAACTTTCTACGGCTGTTGAAAAATGGCATGAAAAAGCAAAAGGGAAATCTGCGATTGATTATGGATTCCATTTAATGATTGGCGATTTAACACCACAGACAGAAGTGGAATTACCCGTGTTACTAGAGCAAGAAGGAATTACCTCTGTAAAGGTTTTTATGGCCTATGCAAAAGAATTCCAAGCGACAGATCGCACGCTTTTTAAAGCTTTTAAGATTGCAAAAGATGTTGGGGCGATTGTTATGGTGCACTGTGAAAATGGCTCGGTTATCGATGAGCTTGTCGAAGAGGCAAGACGTGCGGGACATAAAGAACCAATTTATCATGCACTTACACGTCCAGCACAATTAGAAGGGGAAGCCACAAAACGCGCGATTGAACTAGCGCATATAGCAGGTGCGACGCTGTATGTAGTCCATGTAACTTGTAAAGAAGCGGTAGACGAAATTATCGCAGCGCGTGAAAAAGGATATGACGTCTATGGCGAAACATGTCCACCTTATTTAACATTAGACCAGTCTGCTTTAGCACAACCAGGCTTTGAAGGGGCGAAATATGTATGGTCACCACCACTTCGTCCGAAATACCATCAGGAACATCTATGGAATGCCTTAAAAGCGAAGCAATTACAAACAATTGGTTCCGATCAATGCTCGTTTAGTTTTAACGGCAAAAAGCAATTAGGCTTAAATGATTTTTCTAAAATTCCGAATGGTGGACCGTTTATTGAAGATCGCTTTAGTATTTTATATTCAGAAGGGGTTGCCAAAGGGAAAATAACAGTCAATGAATTTGTGGATATGATTGCTACAAATGCTGCAAAAGTTTTTGGTCTGTTTCCACAAAAAGGGACAATTGCTATTGGTTCTGACGCAGATATCGTGATTTTCGATCCTAATGTAAAACGCGAAATTTCAGCAAAAACCCACCATATGAATGTGGACTACAACCCATATGAAGGTTGGGAAGTGACGGGGGAACCGGTTACTGTGCTTGTGCGTGGGGAATATGTTATTAAAGAGAAAGAATTTGTTGGTGTACTAGGCAGTGGTCGCTATATCAAACGCCAATTGAAAAAGGCTGCGGAAACGATAAAAATCTAACTTGTTTTTGCAAATATTCCGTGTGGCTTCAACACTGTTGTCACACATTCAATGCAGCACCTTTCAAGCAGGATTTAAACAATCATACAAAGGTGTAATTGAGAAATAGGCATGGCCGATTGTTTTGACTGGAGAACAAAACAATCGGCTATTAAACAATGGCAAGTTCAACAAGAACACATGAGGGGGATGTAGAAATGGTTCCGATGCAAGAGCATGCAATGACCAAGCTACTTCAACGTAATTTTGTTGAGTTAACAAGTCGAATGACCAAAAATGAAGCAATGGAAGAAGCAAATCGTTGCCTTTATTGTTATGATGCACCCTGTATTAAAGCTTGTCCAACAAGCATTCAAATCCCAAATTTCATAAAAAAAATTGCATCAGGGAATATGAAGGGTTCTGCCACTACTATATTAGAAGCAAACCCAATTGGTGCAAGTTGTGCAAGAGTTTGTCCAACAGAAGAGCTCTGTGAAGGGGCATGTGTGTTAAATTCCTCAACAAAGCCAATAAAAATCGGAGAACTACAGCGTTATGCGACAGATTGGGCGATGGAGACAGGTGCACAGCTATTTAAGAAAGGCGAAAGCAATGGACTGAAAGTAGCCATTATTGGAGCGGGTCCAGCTGGTCTTTCGGCGGCGCGTGAGCTTAGTCGATTTGGTTATAGTGTCACAATCTATGAGGCTGAAGCAAAGGCAGGTGGTTTAGGAAGCTATGGTATCGTGTCGTTTCGCTTACCAAATGAGGTAGCGGATTGGGAAGTCGAGCAAATTGTCAAACTCGGTGTGAACATTCAAACAAACACGACAGTAGGTATCGACATCTCTGCTGAGGATATATTAGCACAATACGACAGTGTTATTTTAGCAGTCGGTATGGGGGCTGTGCCACATCTCGGCATCGAAGGAGAAGATCTGTTAGGCGTACATGATGCCATTGAATTTGTAAAACAAACAAAAGTGGGAGCGCTTCCAACTGATTTAGTAGGGAAACGTGTAGCAGTTATTGGCGCTGGGAATACCGCAATTGATGGTGCTACTTGTGCTGTTCGTTTAGGTGCGGATAATGTGAAAATACTGTATAGAAGAACGCAAAAAGAAATGACCGCATACAAATTTGAATTTGAATTTGCCAAGCAAGATGGCGTGGAGTTTCAATGGTTAACAGCGCCGAAAAAAATCATCGGCAATGATGCAGGTGAAGTAATTGGCATTGAATGCGTTCACATGAAGCTCGGTGAAGCAGGAGCAGATGGTCGTCAAAGACCAGAAGAGGTTGCAGGATCCAATTTTATTTTAACGGTTGATGCAGTTATTAAAGCAATTGGTCAAACGCGTTTTGTGTCATTAATTGAAGCGTTTGGCTTACAGCATACAAATGGTGTTGTCGATATTGATGAAATGACGATGCAAACATCGAATAAAAAAGTGTTTGCATGTGGGGATGTTGTTTTTGGCAACGGACAAGGAGAGGCAATGGTTGTAACAGCGGTTCAGCAAGGAAAAGATGCCGCTCATAAGATTCATGAACGTTTAAGAAAACCAAGCGAGATTGCATAAGGGGGGAAGTGACATGGCAGATTTACGAATTGATTTAGCGGGAATCAAATCACCCAATCCATTTTGGCTTGCATCGGCACCACCTACGAACTCAGGCTATCAAGTGCAACGTGCATTTGAAGCAGGGTGGGGTGGTGCAGTGTGGAAAACATTGGGGGAACCGATTTTAAATGTTTCTTCACGATTTGCAGCGGTTAGTTATAACGGACAACGTGTGGCAGGTTTTAATAATATTGAATTAATAACCGATCGTCCGTTGGAGGTAAATTTAAAAGAGATTTATGAAACGAAAAAAAGGTTTCCTCATCACGCCATTATTGCTTCCCTTATGGTAGAACCAAAGCAAGAAAAGTGGCATGAAATTGTGCAACGCGTAGAAGATGTGGGGGTAGATGGTCTTGAGCTTAACTTTGGTTGTCCACATGGCATGGCAGAACGAGGAATGGGCTCCGCCTCTGGTCAAGTACCTGAATTGGTGGAAAAGCAAACGTATTGGGTGAAGGAAGTGGCACGCACGCCGGTTATTGTGAAGCTAACACCTAATATTACAGATATAACCGTAACGGCTGAAGCAGCAACAAGGGGTGGCGCAGATGCCATTAGTATGATTAATACCATTAATAGCTTAGCGGGTGTTGATTTAGATACTTGGCATACAGTCCCTCATGTTGCGGGTAAGGGTGCGCATGGTGGCTATTGTGGTCCAGCTGTTAAACCGATTGCCCTTAATATGGTAGCAGAGTGTGCTCGTAATCCTCACATTCAGGTTCCAATATCAGGTATAGGTGGTATTTCCAATTGGCAAGATGCAGCCGAGTTTATATTAATGGGTGCAACGGGTGTGCAAGTTTGTACAGCAGCTATGCATCACGGATTTAGTATTGTTGAAGATATGATTGATGGACTAAATAATTATTTAGATGATAAGGGAATTGCATCGGTAAAGGAATTAGTTGGTCGCTCGGTGCCTCGTTATTCAGACTGGGGCAATCTAGATTTAAACTATAAAATCGTTGCAGAAATTAATAATGATGTATGTATTAACTGTAATAAGTGCCATATTGCATGCGAAGATACATCTCATCAATGTATCGATTTATATACGGAAAACGGGCAGCCCATGCTAAAAGTTCGCGAAGAAGATTGCGTTGGTTGTAATTTATGTTCGATTGTGTGTCCGGTTGATGGAGCAATATCCATGGTCGAAAAACAATCCGCCATTGCACCAATGACTTGGAATGAGCGTCAAATGTTAATGAATAGTCTATCTAAATAAAAGGTTCAACTGTGTAAGGATTAACTATGTTTCCACCTTCCTTGTAAATGATTTCGGAAAGGAAGGAAAGCCTCATGGAGTTGTCACGGAAATCTCTTTTATTCAGTAGAGCATTCTCCCATGTAAAAGCTAGCTGGAACAAAGTGCTATATTTCAGGGGATAATGATTCAATGTCTGAATAAATGCATGCTGTCGGTGCATGGAACGAATAATGAGCGATAATTGTTGTTTCCTTATTCGGATCCCTTATGCCGATGCATAATCTATTCAAAAAGGAGCGAAATGTATGGAACATGACGGGAATTATTTGAAATCCCCTGATTTACTTCCAGTGACACATCAACAAAGAAATATTGGAACATTCGGTTTTGCAGTCATTTGGATAGGAATGGCTATTGTATTAGCTGCATTTGCAATTGGTGGTTCTGCTATTATGAGTTTACCTTTGCCGATGGTTATTTTAGCTACATTGATTGGCTCTTGTTTAATCGGTGTATTTATGACATTGATTGGTGATATCGGGATTGAGCATGGCTTATCCTTCCCTGTATATATGCGTGCTCCATTCGGGACTTTTGGAACTCACATTCCATCGTTAGTGCGGGGCGTGACAGCAGCCTGTTGGTTTGGTATAAACACCTATTTCGGGGCTATGGCTATCAATGGTATTCTCAATTTACTGTTTGATTTTAATAATTGGTTTCTATGTTTTCTAGTCTTTGCTGCCTTACAATTATTTAATACTTCCTTAGGTATTAAATCAATTGAACGATTTGCAGATTTAGCAGCTCCGATTATTATTTTAATTTCCTGCTGGATGTATATAACATTAGCAGATGCGGCAACAACACAAGGCAAAGATGTGTGGACTTGGGTTGAGACGCCAACTACGGGTATGGCGGCATTTACAGCATTTATGATTGTTATCATGGCAAATATGGGATTCTGGGCTACGTTAGCCGCTGATATGCCCTCATTGTCTCGCTTCTTTAAAGCACCTAAAAATGAGCGCAATTGGTTTAAACGGAACAAAACCCAGTTAGTCGGTTCTTTAATTGTAATGCCCATCACGAATACATTTATCGTTACAATAGGCGCCGTTTGTTATATGGCTGTAGCATCGGCAGATCCAATCAATGCATTACAGCAAAGTGCAAGTGGCTTTATCCTGGGAATTTTGTTATTAATGATTGTCTTAGCGCAATGGTCAACGAATACGTCTGCTAATGTGATTCCAGCAGCTACTATTTTCTCTAATATTGGCGGTCCAAAAGTACCGTTTTGGGTTGGCGTTGTAATTGCGGGTGTAATAGGAATTCTTGCACAGCCATGGAGCTTATTTGATGTTTTAGTCAACGCACTCTTAATTATAGGTGGTATTTTAACAGCCATTGTTGGTATTTTATACGCAGATTATTATTTAATTCGAAAAAGACGCATCAATGTCAAAGACTTGTATGAGCTAAACGGTCAATTCAAATATATGAATGGCTTTAATTTAGCTGGCTTAATCGCTTGGGTTATCGGCGGTGTCATTGCAAATATTTTCTCTGCTTATTCGTCACTAGTTGGTTTTATTGTTGGAGCGCTTGTTTACTATGTGTTAGCGAAGTACTGGTGGTTTAAAAAGTATCCTCAAGCTGAATTAGAAGATCCAAGTGATGCGAAGTATTTAGGGATTACAGCTGGTCATAACTTGGATGAACTATTTGGGCAAGATTTGGTGCCACAGCCCGCAGTTGGCTCAGATGACGCTAAGACAGTAGATCAAACGGAACCACTTTTAGAAGTAAAAGGTGCTGATTAGTAGAGAGAAGGGGTGAGCGTATGTCTGATTTCTTACAAAGTACGGAAGAAATCAAGAAAGTGGATGATTTTTTAGACAGCGGCTTTAAAATACAATATGTCTATGAAAACTTAAGTGGCATGTTTGTAGAATTTGCACGGCAGGAAGAAGTTGTACATTTGCAAATTCTTACAGCGGATGCCCGCAAATATTTTGCCGCAAAACTTCAGGAACAAACCTTATTGCAATAGTTATAGCGTAAGCCGCAACCTCTGCTACCACGCAGATTGTTGCGGCTTACGTTTTATGCGTTGCCACAAGGGGCAACACAGCTTTTAAATTGTTTGTAAATTGTTTGAGTGACTGGCACGATTTAATTCATCGTGCTATGCTTTCGTCCATATACAAAGTACACAATTAAACCGAATAAAAACCAAAGTCCACAAGCAATCCATGTATGAATAGATAGCTGGGAAATTAAAAATAAGCACATCAAGAATGACAGAATCGGTAGTACAGGGAAGAACGGTACTTTAAAACCACCTGATGGAATATTTTCATTTTTACGTAAATAGATGACGCCGATTGAAACGATTGTGAAAGCTACTAGCGTACCCATATTGACAAGTTCTGTAAGCTTCGATAACGGAACAAAGCCGGCGCAGAAGGCTACAAGTATAGCGAATACCCAAGTGTTCTTGACAGGGGTTTTAAACTTAGGACTCAGTTCAGCCATACTTTTTGGTAGTAAACCATCACGACCTAACGCATATAGCAAGCGTGTCCCCCCATAGGACATAACAAGGATAACCGTCATCATACCTACAACGGCACCAAGGGAAATAATACCCGCAATCCAGTCTTGATGAACGAGTTGCATAACATAGCTGACAGGATCACTAACGTTAAGATCTGTGTAAGGCACCATACCTGTTAATACAAGTGAAACGACAACATAAAGAACTGTACATATTAATAAGGAGCCAATAATACCAATTGGCATATTACGTTGAGGATTTTTTACTTCTTCAGCTGCTGATGAAACAGCATCAAACCCAAGATAAGCGAAAAATACAAGAGCAGCGCCACTTAATACACCACTTACGCCAAACGGAAGAAACGGTTGCCAATTTGTTGGTTCAACGTAAAATACACCAACGCCAATAAATAGTAAAATGACGCCCACCTTCAAAAAGACCATAATAGAATTTAATCGAGTGGATTCTTTTATGCCAAGCATTAAGAAAAAGGCTGTGGCAAAAATAATAACGATGGCTGGTAAATTGATATACGTACCAGCGGAAGGGTTAAATGACCCTGAGATTGCTGTTGGTAGCGAAATATTAAAGCCAGCAAGTAGCGCACTTAAATACGATGACCATCCAGTTGCAACGGCTGCAACAGCTAATCCATACTCTAATAACAGTGCCCAGCCAACTAGCCAAGCAACGATTTCACCAAATACAATATAACCATACGTATAGGCACTCCCCGTGACAGGTACACTTGATGAAAACTCAGAATAACACATACCCGCTAACGCACAGACGATGGCTGCTATGATAAATGAAAAAACAATTCCAGGCCCTGCATGGGTAGCAGACACCGTTCCAGGCAAGATAAATATCCCTGTGCCAACAATTGCGCCCACACCAAGCAATATCAGGTCAAAAGCCCCTAGCGATTGTTTAAGCTGAATGGTTCCTTCTTTTTTTAATAAATCCGCTATATTTTTTCTTCTAAATAATAAATTTCTCACATGAAAGCCTCTTTTTCTTAGAAATATGTAAAAATCTTATACTTTTTTGACATTCAGGTCAATTATTTATACGAATTCGAAGTGAAATTGGTCGAATTTTAAGAAATATTAAAATCTAAAGAAAAGAAAGAAGTTTTTTGGTATAGGAATGATAATTATGAATATTCTGAAATAATAATACCATTAAAAAGAGCATTGAGTTTAAATATAATATTACGCTATTAATATAGTAATTGAGAGGGCACTATACATGGTGAAAAGAAGGCAGTAATTTTATGGATGTCTGTTTTTGTAGACCATTTATTATTTACTTATAACTTGATTTATATGGATTATTGGTTTCTGTATTGGGGTGTAGATAAAGCCCTTTCAAAGAGAATATTAAACGATGTATTTATTATATTAAAATTGAAAAAATATTGTTTTTCCTAAAAATACATTTGTATTTTTGAGAAGAATTTATTATTATTTATAAAGTAATTTATCGTTCTTATATTAAGATAGAAAGAGGCGTATTCAAGTGGCAAAAAAAGAATTAAAGAGAGGGTTGGAAGCGCGACATATTCAAATGATCGCTCTAGGTGGTACGATTGGTGTAGGCCTATTTATGGGATCAGCTAGCGCTATCCAGTGGACTGGACCATCCGTGCTCCTTGCATATGCTATCTCGGGCATTTTTATATTTTTCATCATGCGAGCTATGGGTGAGATGCTCTATGTAGAGCCAAGTACTGGATCTTTTGCAACATTCGGTTATAAATATATTCATCCATTGGCGGGTTATTTAACTGCGTGGAGTAACTGGTTTCAGTGGGTTATCGTCGGGATGTCTGAAATTATAGCAGTCGGAACATATATGCAATATTGGTATCCTGATTTACCTGCATGGATTCCTGGGTTAATTGCTATGGTTATACTAGGTGTAGCAAACTTTATTTCTGTTAAATCATTCGGCGAATTTGAATTTTGGTTTGCGATGATTAAGATCGTTACAATTGTGCTTATGATTGTGGCAGGTATTGGTCTTATTTTCTTTGGGTTTGGAAATGACGGTATGCCAATCGGTTTATCCAATCTGTGGTCACATGGTGGCTTCTTCACAGGTGGTTGGACAGGTTTCTTCTTTGCATTATCTTTAGTCGTGGCGGCTTACCAAGGGGTAGAGCTTATCGGAATTACGGCTGGAGAAGCAAAAAATCCGCAAAAAACAATTACCAATGCTATCCAAAGTATTATTTGGCGCATTTTAATTTTCTATATCGGTGCGATTTTTGTTATTGTAACGGTTTACCCTTGGGATGAGTTAGGAACGATTGGTAGTCCGTTTGTTGCTACTTTTGCTAAGGTAGGGATTACGGCAGCGGCTGGTATTATTAACTTTGTTGTAATTACAGCAGCTATGAGTGGTTGTAATAGTGGCATTTACAGTGCGGGACGTATGCTTTATACACTGGCTATGAATGGTCAGGCACCTAAGTTTTTTGCCAAGGTTTCAAATAACGGTGTTCCGATTTTAGGTACTGCTGGCGTATTAGTTGGGTTAGTCATAGGTGTTATTTTAAGTTATATTGCACCAGAAAACCTATTCGTCTATGTTTATAGTGCAAGTGTACTTCCTGGGATGATTCCTTGGTTTATTATTTTAATTAGTCAAATTCGGTTTAGAAAAGTAAAAGCAGCGCAAATGGAAAATCACCCATTTAAAACGCCTTTAGCTCCTTTGACAAACTATGCAACCATCGCGTTTTTAGTTATGGTGCTTATCGGTATGTGGTTTAATGAGGATACGCGTGTTTCGTTAATTGTAGGGATCGCTTTCCTTATACTTGTAACATTTAGTTATTATGTGTTTGGTATTGGAAAAGAAAGACCTGCTGACAAGCGTACAAAATAATAGAAAAAGGATGTGTCTCTTTAATTGAGATACATCCTTTTTTCTATAGTAGAATCGAGATTTTTTAGAGATGTTCCATACATAGTTATTCAAAAAAGGGATAAGCTACATAAAGAAATATGTTGTGTCCATGATACATAAAGGCGTTTAACGGGGGTTGAAATGGCATGGAAGAAAGAGAACAGCAAGTAATTGACCAGATAAAGGACAAGGTTCAAGAAATTGATGATGTCGTTATAAAAGAGATGGTTACTGATGCAGGGGATGCGACAATTATCTATTTCTCTTCTCTTATCGAGAAAATGACATTACAATCGATGGTTTTCATACCGTTAGCGAACCATGTTAATCAAATTTTTCAAGTATCTGATGCAGTAGAATTAGACGATGTGGAATTGATTTTGCAAAAATTAGATGCAGGCCAAACCTTATTGTTTTTCCATAAAACAGCTCAACTACGTGTGATTGACACCTATAGTGCCCCTACACGTTCGATAACAAATACGGAAACAGAGTCAACAGTTATTGGACCACAAGATGCTTTTACTGAATCATTAGAGACCAATATTTCATTAGTAAAAAGACGGATTCAAAATCCAATGTTAAAAAATGAAACACTCACTGTAGGAACAGAAACCAATATTAAAATTTCAATTTTATATATAGAGAATATCGTAAATAAAGAAAATTTAGACACGCTACGAGAGCGAATCAATCAAATACAATTCCCTTTTTTTACAGATATTTCAGAGCTCAAGCAACTGATTGAAGATAATCCGTTATCTCCTTTCCCACAGCATTATATGAGCGTACGACCAGATAGTGTTAGTCAGTATCTGATTGACGGAAGAATCGTGATTTTTATGGACAATAGTCAGGCAGCGATTGTTTGTCCTACATCATTTTTTGAAATGTTTGTTTCGGTCGAAGATTATTATAACCGTTGGACCACAGCATCATTACTCAGAATGCTTCGCTTTTTTGGTTTTTTCCTAACCATCATGATTACGCCGATGTATATATCTGCTTTAACATTTCATCCTGAAGTGTTACCATATGAGCTTTTGTTAAATCTTCAGGAATCGAGAAGTAAAGTTCCATTTCCACCGCTAATAGAAGTTTTGTTTATTGAATTAATTATTGAAGTGCTGCGCGAAGCGGGTTCGCGAATGCCTGCTAAAGTTGGTCAAACGATTGGTATCGTAGGAGGTATCGTTATCGGTACAGCTGCTGTTGAAGCGGGATTGCTTAGTAATATTCTAATTGTATTGGTTGCGACATCTGCCTTACTGTCATTTCTACCACCAATTTTTTTATTGAGTAATACAAGTAGATTTATTCGTTACATTTTTATTTTATCTGCAGGTCTATTTGGGTTATACGGATTAATGCTAGCATTTGCATGGCTATTTGCTCATTTACTGCGATTAAATTCATTAGGAACACCCTATATGTCACCCGTTGTTCCTCGTAATGCCAGTGATTTATTCGATAGTATTATTCGATTTCCAACAAAATATTTAAAAGCCAAGAAAGGTATTTCTAGAGCACAAAAAAAATAAAAGCTTTTGTAGCATTTGAGGTGGATTCAGTTGAGTACAGGTAAGAGTAAGAAAAAGCTATTAAATGCATATCATGTTGTTTTTTTAGCACAAAGCGTCATGATTGGTACCGGTATTCTCTCCCTGCCTCAGCAACTTAGTTCTTTAGGATATAGCCAAGCATTGATGCCATTGCTTTTTGGTGTGATTGCGAGTGTTACACTTTACCCAATGATTTGGATTATGTCAAAATATCCAAATGACAACCTATTTCGTATCAATGAAATCCTACTAGGTAAATGGTTAGGGAAATGTATCAATCTTTTTTTCGTTATTCAATTTCTCGTTTTTATTGCAGGCATTATTAGTAATTATATGCATCTAATTCAAAGTACGGCTCTTCAAGAACAAACCATTACAGGACCTGTTTTTTGTTTTTTATTATTGCTTCTTTACATGGTCAGTGGAGGCATTAAATCAATTGCCCGATTTTGTATTATGACCTTTTTTCTGACGATAGGCATTCTATATTTTACACATTGGGCATTTGAAAAGGGCGATATGAGTCACTTTTTACCTCTATTTAATTTTTTTAGTGTGAATGACTTTTATGAGGCATTAAAAAGAGGTTATTTATCGATTCTAGGTTATGAATTAATCATGTTTTATTATCCCTACATTGTCGATCAAAAAAAAGCATTCCGTCATTCGTTAATTGGCATTTGGATTAGTATCTTACTTTGTTTTATTACGACAGCGATTAGTGTCATGTATTATTCCGAATGGCAACTCGAATATGTGGAATTTTCAGTACTAAACTTATTTAAAGCTGGGGAGTTTTCGTTTATTGAAAGAATTGATATTTTTGGCATTACATTATGGGTGTTTTTCATTTTATCGACCGTGGCTGTCTATTTATGGTGTGCAAAAAAAGGGGTAGAGACTTTAATATCTAAAAAAAGTAAGGTTTATTTATACATCTTAGTCGCCATTATTTTCTTTGTTGTAAAAATGCCATCCTCAAGAGAATTTCAAGATAAATTATTTACAAGTGCCAATTATGTTGGCTATATGTTAATTCTTTGGCCAGTATTATTAATGATGGTTTATGTACTTCGAAAAAAGAAGCAGGTGCAAGTATGAGCAAAAAACTTCTTTATATCACTCTTTGTATCCAATTATTCGTTTTAGCCGCTTGTACGGAAAAAGAAGTAAAAGTTCCACTTGAAGATGTCGGAATGGTGGGCATTATCGCATTTGATTATATTGATAAGGATAGTATGAAATTAACCGTCGCCATTCCTCAATATTCACCTGAAGCGCAACGTAGCACGCAGACATTTACTGTGACTACGGAACTTGTTTCAAATGGCATTGTGGAAATAGAAAAACTTTCAGATAAAAAAATTGTTTTTAATCAGTTACGCGTTGTGTTGTTTAATGAAGAGTTCGCACGTCAAGGCAATATTCGAAAAGTGCTTCAGCATTTATACCGAAATGCGGAAGTTGGGAATAAAGTACTTATTGCGATTGTGAAGGAAAAAGGAGAGGAAATGCTGAAATATAATTATCCCGATAAACCGAATATTAATTTCTATTTAAACGATTTATTGCAACCTAGCATTAACACCGCGTTTAATCCTAATACGAACATCCATGATTTTATGTATACCATTTCAAATCCGGTGTTTGATCCGATTATTCCGTTTATTGATAAAAATAGTGACAAAATCGAAATAAAAGGAATTGCTGTATTTAAAGGTAACCAAATGATTGAATTGATTACGCCCAATGAGGCACTCATTATTCAGGCAATTCAAGGAAGAAAAAATCTTGCGCCATTAGATATTAAAATGGAACAAGGGCATGGCAAAGAAAAATTATTGATTGACTTAGTGGAAAATGATGTGCATATTGAGAGCAATAAAAATATGCATTCACCTAAACTCACGATAGCATTAACAATCAAAGGAACATTAAGTGAATACAAAGGTGAACGAGAAAATGATTTATTCACCATAGAAAGTTTAGCGGAATTAGAAAAAGATGTGAATAAAGAGTTGGAGCAAGATATTAAAAAGTTTCTAGATAAACTCAATGAATGGCAAGTAGATCCAAGTGGTCTTAGTGAATACTTCCGAATGTACCATCGCGGAAAATGGACAACAGAAAAGAAGCGAGAGATTATTAGTAAAGTAGCAATCGATGTACAGGTGAAAACATCCATCATTAGTACAGGAACTTTAAAATAAACTGCTTTAGTGAAGAAAATATCACTACTATTGAGATATATGTTGACAACTATCACCAACACAACTGAACTTAAAACTATAAAAAGGCAATTTATCATTTGAAAAAGTGATAAATTGCCTTTTTTTAGAATGATTTTCGCATAATAAAGCTTAAATGTCGGCCACATGTTTTGTCTTGACGGTAGGAGAAGCCTTCTTCACTAAGATACGTACATGTCTGATCAATCGTAATTTGGTGTGACGGAATGCCTGCAATTTCACATTGCTTTTTCACAGATTGCTGATTATCGATGTGATACTTGTTTGTGTCAGCATTGAAATACATAAAATTATCGGCATAGCCTAGACGATTAAATTGTTCATAGACATCACCATCAACTTCAAATTTTTGCTGGCTAAGTGCCATGCCAATTTGAACATGGAAATCTTGTGGACTACAGTGCTCTTTTTCTATTAAATGACGGAAAAGCTTCAATGTCACTTCCTTAACTGTTCCTTGCCAGCCAGAATGAATGACACCAATGACACCACTATGATCATTATAAAAAATAACAGGTACACAATCAGCAGTAAAAGTACAAAGCATTACATCTTGGTCAAATGTATAGAGCGCATCAGTATTAGCAATGGCTGTATCTTGCCTCAGCGCGCCTAAGCCTTTATCGGCTACGGTTGCTCGATAAAAATTCGCACTGTGTGTTTGTTGAGTACAAATAAAATCATTGATATCACATTGCAAAGAACTTGCTAATTTTTTTCGATTGCTTAATACATCCTCTGGACTTGTGCAGACATGTAGTGCCATATTATTTTGTTCAAGTTCCAAATGGTCCTTTAAGGTTGTTCCTGCTATGAATTGCTCATTGTTGTAATAAATTTTAGTTTTCATATTATCACCCCGTTTAACTATATCGGATTGGATTGCCAATGTATAGCTTATGCAATACGTATCTTATGTTACAGGCTATTTGACCTCCCATTTTTACTTATAAAAAAACGGACTTTCTTTTAACAGACATAATAGATTCATACTTTATCATACAGTAGCAAAGTAGAGGTTGCATTACTAACATTCAAGTAAAAAGGAGTGTGTTTATGAATCAAGACTACTTGCTCTTAATTTGTCAATTAGGTATGGGTCTGTTTTGGATAGTGACATACATATTTATTATAAAACGTGGCTTTCAGGATGAACATTATGGTATGCCAATGGTTGCAATATGTGCCAATATTTCATGGGAGTTTATCTTTACGTTTATCTATCCTCACAATGATTTGCAAAGGATTATTACGTTTAGTTGGTTTGTCCTTGACCTTGTAATTATGTGGCAATATTTAATATATGGGCGCAAGGAATATAAAAATACAATGTCTACAACACTTTTCTATACATCTTTCCTTTTTACATTGGGAACAAGCTTTTTAGTAATTTTGGCGCTCTCGCATGAACTTCATGATATGCAAGGAATCTATGCGGCGTTTATACAAAATTTAATGATGTCAGGGTTATTTATCGGCTTGTTTTTTGCAAGGGGTAGTTTGGCAGGTCAATCTATGTCTATTGCAGTTTGTAAAATGATTGGGACATTATTTGCAGCCATCGCTTTCTATTTCTATAGTAGCATCCCACTTATTACAATTATCTCTATGGCAACCTTTATGTATGACTGTTTATATATTGCTTTAATAAAGTGCCAGTCACCCAAACAATTCTGAATATAGTGCAAGACGCCCCAAAAAAGAAAGAAATGGTGCCCTTGCTTTGTTAAATCTTGTAGTAATATATTCCTGTTACAACTATATTTCAATTGTATTACTGTCAAGTTGAGAGTAAACACCGATAA
Source organism: Lysinibacillus sp. FSL K6-3209 (assembly GCF_037976175.1). Classification (NCBI taxonomy): domain Bacteria; kingdom Bacillati; phylum Bacillota; class Bacilli; order Caryophanales; family Bacillaceae; genus Lysinibacillus; species Lysinibacillus sp. FSL K6-3209. The sequence continues at coordinate 1,643,483 of NZ_CP150264.1, forward strand.
TCTCGTAATCTATTCGTCAATTATTTCAAATGTCATACAACTGTAAAAATCCTTCCAAATATTTAGTGATGCATTATTTCGCTAATCTATTACCATAAATATAGAGCTAAAACAGGAAGGAATGATTTACATGTTTAAAAAAGTAAAAAAAGTAGCGATGGCATCCGTATTATCACTATCCTTATTAGTACCAATTAGCGCAATGGCCGCTGATTCATATACAGTAGTAGCAGGTGATTCTCTTTGGAAAATTGCTGTAAAAACACAAACAGGTGTACAAGAATTAATAGAGGCAAACCCTCAATTAGCAAATCCAGATCAAATAAATATAGGTCAAAAAATTAATATACCAACGAATGAACAAGCATCTGTAGAGCAAGAAGTAGTGAAACTTGTCAATGCTGAACGTACGAAAGCAGGTCTTCCAGCATTAAAAGAAGATTGGGAGCTATCACGAGTAGCAAAATATAAATCTCAAGATATGCATGATAAAAATTACTTTGACCACACTAGCCCAACGTATGGTTCACCATTTGCAATGATGAAGAAATTTGGCATTACGTATAAAGCAGCTGGAGAAAATATCGCCAAAGGTCAAAAATCAGCTTCTGAAGTCGTAAATGCATGGATGAATAGTGAAGGACACCGCGCTAATATTTTAAACAAAAACTATACACATATCGGGATTGGTTTTGTGAAAGACGGCAACTATTGGTCACAAATGTTTATTCAAAAATAATTGATTCAAAAACTGTTATGCAAAGTTGAACAATTCTTTTTACGACAAAATATAGTATGTGAACACATGAATTACACGTAGCTTTTGCATGTCCTCTATAAGGTGACAACAAAAAAGAGCAACTACCAGCTTTCTAGAGCTGTTAGTTGCTTTTTATTACTTTTTGGCAAGGAGGATAGCTTGTGAACGGGATTTTACACCTAGTTTTTGATAAATAGTAGACAAATAAACGCGAATGGTGCCAGTCGATAGATTTAGCATGTCAGCAATTTCACGATTGGTTACACCATTGGCTAACAGATCAAATACCTCTTTTTCACGTGGTGTCAAGACTTCGTGACGAACTTCATTGGTTGTACAGCTTTGTAAATAATTTAAATAATTGTCTGGGTAGGGATTCCACTTGGCTGCCAAAGACTCTAATTGAAAATATTGCTCTAGAAGGGGGAGTAGCTCTTTTTCATCTGCCAATGTCCGAACATAGTAGTATTTAGCCGCCAATTGCAATACTTTATGTAAAATATCTAATGCAACAGCAGTGTTTCCTAAACGATGCTGACAAATGACTTCTAGTACTGTCGCTTCTATAATCGTTGCAACCTGATTGTCATGCTGTGCCTTTGTTTTAACTTGAATGATTACAGATAGTGCATCCTTTGGTGTGTCCTTTAGTAACAATAAACGAGCATAAACGAGCTGCCAAAATGGTTGCTTTGTTTTCGTTGCCATTAAGAGCATCTCTGCGTTTTGGCTATCTCCATCGACTATAAAACAATAGGCTTGCATAACTTGAAGCGGCGTTTGCCAATGTTTTTCCGAAACATCTTCTAATACTTGAGACAACATGATACGGGCTGTATTTGATTGTTGCTGATGAGCGTATATTTTCGCTTTAAGTAAATACATAGGGATATATAAACCTGGATCTTGATGTTGATGACCTAATTCAATGGCGATTTCCAACTCTTTTTGGGCAGCTTCTATGAAACTTCGCTCATATAAAGATTCAGCAGCAACCGCATAACTAAATGCTGTCACATTCGCAGTTTGTAAAGATGTTTCACGAAACAGCTTGTTAACAGCTTCGCCTTCTTCAAACAGTTGCAGTTTTCCTTTAGAACCAATACTTGTACGCGAAATCTTATATTCAAAAATATTATAGGGAATCGGAACGTTATCCCAGCGCGATGGAGCAGGACCATTCGCAAGCAGGTTACGCATAATCTCTTCTACCAATTGTAAATTTCCACCAGAAGCGACAATGGCATATGCCTTTGCACTTTCATAAATATAGGCCATAGTAGCATGCTCTTCTTGCGCCATCCATTGTTCTACATGCTGTCGCATTTCGAGCTCCTCCATTAGAGAAGTAGCTATTTTTGTGTCCATTGTTGTAATGGAAGTTAAAAAGCCAATAACAAGCATTTCATACGAAACGGTATAATGAGCACTTCGAAGTTGATGCAACCAGCGCATGAATGTTGTCGTTTGCCCTGAAGCGTATAGCTGGACAAGATGTTCTGTAATCCATAAAGTAGCTTGGTTATATTGTTCATATTTAAGTGCTAGCTCAATGGCAGCAAGATAATTTCCTTGATAGTAAATAGCGTGTGAGACTTCTTGGACAATAGACTGTACTTGCTGAACGGAATATTTTTTATTTAGTTCTACTTGTAAAGCTTCGGCAAATAAATGATGGTAGCGAAAAACAGGCTTTTTTGTTTGAAGACGAATAATAAATAGACCTTTTGCTTCTAAACTTTCCAACAGTTCAAGGCTATTTGACTGCTTTGTTAGCTGGTCACATATCGCTGGTTCGAGCTCGTGTAGTAGGGAGGTCTTTATAAGAAATTTTTGCGTTGATGTCGGAAGGTTTTGAATGATTTCCTGCCATAGAAACTCAGAAATAAACGGTTGTGCGATATGATCGAATAGGTCTACTTGTTGTTCATTTGCTAAGCGTGTTAATAATAGACCGGCTACCCAACCTTCCGTTTTGTCCAACACATGTTGTAAAAATTGTTGATTGAGTGGTGCTACCTGTTTGCAGGAAAAAAATTGCTTCGTTTCTTGGAACGTAAAGCGTAAATGATCCGCATCGAATTCTTGTAGCCATTGTTTCACTCGCCACTTAGCGATAGGTAGGGCTAAGGTCGTTCGAGTCGTTAAATAGACGTGTATCTCTAAAGGTAAGCACTCTATAAACTGTGTCACAAGTTGATGAATTACTGGATTATCGATTACATGATAATCCTCTAACACAATTTGAATCGGTTTTGCTAAAGCTTGTAGTTCCTCTAAAAATGAATCAATAAAAAATTCAAGTGTTGCTAGGTCTTGAGTGTGTAAAAGTGGCGCAAGTACTTGATTGATAGGGCATTGATAGGCTTTCGCCACGGCATGCACAGCGTAAGTCCAAAAACGAATCGGATCATTATCAGCAGCATCAAGTGAAAGCCAAGCGACCGTTGCCTTCTTATATTTGAACCAACTGCTTAGAACAGTCGTTTTTCCATAACCTGCTGGTGCACGGAGAACTGTCACTTTTTTAAAAGTTTGGTTCTGTAAAAGATCAAACAATTGCTTGCGCTCAATTAAATCGGGTGTATTGAGAGGAATGGTTAATTTAGAAGATACTAGTGTAGTAGCCATCTTTTTTCTACCTCATTTTTTAAAATTTAGGATAATGATGTAATTTATTGTACTACAAGCATTAACATAATTTCGAATGTTAATAGTCCTAGCATTAGATAATTGATAAAAGCATTGATTTATCAACCACCGATTTCTAAACTTGTGCTGAATACTTCCATTGACTACTTTTCCAACTTTTTTTAATAAAAACGTATAATTGAACATTAAAGTTTTATCATTGTTCAACAGCCTTGTTTACACTACATTTGATATTTTTTTAATTGATTGATTACGAGACTATCCACTAGAATTTTTCGATAACTATTTTTTTTAGGTGTACGTGTACCTATTTGCTCAATTGTGAAAAGTCTATATTGCGCCACTGTAAGCTGCAAACTTCACTTTTCGTATACTAGTAAGAGTCGTTTTGACATCATTGAAGAGAATGCTTGGCCACCAGAGCCAAAAAAGCCAGATGTGCTGCCCAAGAAAAGCTCATCGTCAGCTCTAACAAAGATGCTCAGTCGGATGTACCAGAGCAGTTTACCTTTTCTGAAAAAAGTATTCAGAGGCAATTTACGCCTTATTATAAGCGTTATTTTGCACTATAAGTAAAGATAAAAAAGCCCAATTTCTCGCATTAAAATTGAGAAATTGGGCTTTTATCATTAATCCAGAAAAGCGCCTGATTGTTATTCAACTAAAGTTCTTGTTTGTGTTGAAGTACCGATTAAATTCTGATTTACGGCGTTATAAATTGTCTATATTTGCATGTTTCTATAACTTTGTATAGTAGCTGGACACTTGTTATTAATTAATGGGTGATCGACAAGGACCTACTTTTATACCAAGGGAATTGTAATGTTCTTTTATGTTTATAACGGCTTGATAATGTGTCACTTCGTCAATTAGTTGATTTATTTTATAAACGTCAACTGGTTTTTTCATTAGTAGGTCATTTAAAATTTGCTTGATTTCTTTAGGGTAAACATTTCCTACCATACTGGAAAGTCCATTGCAGCCACCGAGTATTTTTTCTATGAGGTCAACATCTCCACCAGCAAACATAATGAAATCATCTGGTAACTGTGTATTTTTATGACGCTTCACATTGTACTCTTCTTTAAGCCCGATAAGGTTCGAGTGTTGTTGAGAGACAAGTTCATTAAGGGATTCAACACTTAGGTTAAATCCAGTTCGGGCAGGATTATTATATAGCACAACTTTCTTGGTTGTATGGCTTAGCAATTCATTAACATAAGCAATGGCTTGTTTTTGTGATGGTTGAATATAAAGTGGAAACTGGACAAGAATTGCATCAAAAACAGATTTCTCAAGTGCTTGCATAAGTTTTATCGCATCTCTCGTTCTCGCACCTGAAACACCAAACATAAGTTCAATATTTTGAAAGTTTTGCTTATTAAAGTAATCAATGATTTGCAATCGTTCATCAATACTCATTGAATTTTGCTCACCAGTAGAACCAGATACAAGTAGTGACTCAATTCCGTTATTCTTTAAATGTTCAACAATGGAGTTGAAACCTTCTAAATATAAGCTTTCATCATCATGAAAGGGAGTTGGAATAGCAACATTTAGATTTTTCATCAATTATATCCTCCAATTATTTACCCAATAATATTAATATTGAACCAACGTAATACCGCAATTTGAATACAATTTAATACTTGTCGAGTGTATTCATTTTGTACGGATAAGAGGGGGAACTATCTCTCCACGCGTGCACACGAATCCGTACAAACTTATTGTCCGAAGTATGAGTAAATATTCATTGCTGGCAGAAGCTTTTAATTTTACTTTTACTTTTACTTTTGGGGTAAAATATCGTTCTTATTAGTTATATTTTCTTTAACAACATGTTTTGCTCCTGACCCAACAGGTTCTTCCAAAAACCATGTCCCCATACCGGAGACAGTAGGAACATCCTGGATAGTGTAAAGAACTGCATTTTCATGATCAGACGTATTGCAATGTTCGTGTGAAAGCCAAGCAGGAGATACAAAGACATCGCCTTTTTCCCACTCAATTTTCTCGCCATTAATGATACTATAGCCTTCTCCTTCAAATACAATGAAGATAGCTAAATTACTGTGTTTATGTGGATTATTATGTTCACCTGGCGCCAATACTTGTACCACTGCATTTATAGTAGGAGTCACTCCGTATTTATCACCAGTATCTTTATTTACCAGCGATACTGCACCTCTGCCATCACCCATAAAATCGCTAGACAATGAATCATCTAATTGTGCCTTTATATCTGTTCCTTTCCAAATACAAGGACGAACAGTCGGCTTGGTACTTTTTTGTAAAAAATCTTTGTAACTAATAATAGCAGTTCTTTGATCGTTCATTCTAATAACCTCCTAAATTTTTTGAGAACTTTTTTAACCTTCCTGTGCTTCCATCGCCCTATCAAATCTTAAAGGCACCACCTTTCAGGACTAAGTGATTTTAAAGCAAAACAGCGTTGGAAAGGTAAACCCAATTTATTAAATACTGTTATAAACTGGGCTTGTAATTACAGTTTAGGGGACATCAAACCATAGTTCAATTCAATTATTTATATAGTAATAATAGGTTAAACCTATGATACAATATATATTGCCATAAATTGATTTATGAGGGGGACCTTAGAATGGAATTAAGACAACTTGAATATTTTCGTTCAGTATGCCAGGAACTTCACTTCACAAGAGCTGCAGAAAAGATTGGAATTTCCCAACCATCTTTAAGCCAACAAATTCGTCTATTGGAGCATGAGATTGGAGCACCTTTATTTGATCGAATTGGTAAAAAGACGGCACTTACAGAATCAGGAAGACTACTTCTGAAGTATACTCAGAATATTTTCCATGAAATAGAACAAGCACAAACGGCTATAAAGGAATTAAACGGACTCCAAAGAGGAAATATTTCTATCGGAACATTGTTAACAGTTGAAAACTATCTAATTCCACCGACATTACTTAATTTTCATCGTTTATACCCTGCTATTAAAATTTCTGTGTTTGGACTACGCACGGAAGATATAAGGATAAGCTTGTTAGAAAATAAATTGGATATAGGGATTGTTTTTTTACCTATGAAAGATAGAGAATTAGAATCGATTTCTTTGTACAAGGAGGAACTGGCTCTTGCGGTACCCAACGGGCATCCATTAGAGGAACAGGAAATGGTCCATTTGGATGTATTGCGGACAACATCTTCCGTTTTATTTCCTGAAAACTACTTTTTAAGACAACTTATCAATAAATCTTGTAATGACTTGGGATTCCTCCCACAGCCGACTTTTGAAATAACAACGATGGAATCTTTAATTGACATGGTTGAAAAAGGAGTAGGAGTAACTATATTGCCTAAACCTTATTTAGAGTGCCTTAACAATAATAAAATAAGAGTCATTCCAATTCTAAATAATAATCTTTCACGAGAAGTAGGAATCGTTTATAGGAAAGATAAATATATGGGTGCTGCTACACGTATGTTTATTGATCAGCTAAAGGCCACCACGATTAATTTGAATTATAGAACCAATATAGATACTGATTAAAGCTCATTATATTAGTAGCTGATCCTAACGAGTCGGTGTTGCATTGGATAAACCCATAATGAATACTTTATACAAACCTAGTTAACATAGGGCCAATTTTTTTGGAAGTTCAGAAATCAAAAATCCCTTGGGATTCAAGGGGTCAGGAAGAAAGTAGGAGAATTGAAGAATTGCTTAAAGAAAAGAAAAAATTAAGGCTACTATAGAAGCTGGGAGAAAGGTTTAACGTGAAACTGTATTCAAAAGACGACAACAGGAAAATGAAGCGTATAGAAAAATTGGCAAGAGAAAAGGGTTAGAGACGACAAACTAATTGAATTAGTAAAAGTGGTCCAAGTAATCTAGATGGTCGTTGTGCTTTGAGCAACGCCTACGATATATGTTTACCGTTGAACATCAAACAACTCTGACAAAAATCCACTATGGCAAGGATTATTTAAGTGCATTTTTTAGCACAGCTTTTCATTAAATTGACACGAAACGGCTCATTTGATCAAAAAGATTCGCGGGATTTTACTTAATATTTTTAGTATAAATCTGGATAAATCAGGTGCATTCAAAAGGACCTTCAGCCTTAATAGCTGTCAGGTCCTTATATTTGTGTTATTTTATTGGTTTTTTCTATATCTTCTACTTTGATAAATTTCAAAACAACAAACAGGAGCATGAAACCCAATACACCTGCCGTAATATAGCTGGCATTGAGATAGTTTTTCATGACAAGCGACATAATAGGAGGGCCAGCTGCAACGCCTATAAAACGTGCTGAGCTGTAAAAAGAAGATACTGTTCCTCTTAATTCTTTTCTAATATTGTCCGTAATAATTGTGTCAAGTGCAGGCAATAGTGCACCGATAGCAATCCCCACTATACTCGTTATGACTAATAAAAAAATCAGGTTTTTGCTTGTAAACCCAACGAAGACAATACTAGCAGACATGGCAATCAAGGAGACGATGATTATTTTTTTAATTCTCCCCAGGTTTCCTTTAATTTTTCGACCGGATATAAATGAAGCTATACAAAGTAATAAAAGCGGGATGGCAAGGACAAAACCTTTTTTAATCCCTTTTATATCATGAACTTTTTCGAGGTTTTCTGACAAGAAAAATAGCATACTAAATAATATGAGCATCACAAGGACCCCGTTAAGAAATACGGTATACAACCATTTTCCTTCCTCCTTGAAAACTTTTTTTGTATTGCGTAAAAATTTTTTGAACTTCAATGGTTCATCATTATCTTTAGGAGCTTTAACAAAGAAAAAAATAAGTACAATCGAAATCAAACTAAGCGCTGAAATGGAAAAGAAGGGTAGGAACCATAAAAAAGCAGCAAATACTGAACCTAAAATGGGACTTAACACTTTTCCAAACGTGTTAGACGTTTCAATTATCCCTAATGTAGAGCTTATTTTTTCGTCATCATCCTGATATAGGTCACCTACAAGAGGCAATACGATTGGCATGGCACCAGCCGCTCCTATTCCCTGAATAATTCTGCCTGCAATAATCATAGCGTACGGATCATTCATTTTCCAAGACGCAAATCCAGCAATGAGACCTCCTATTAAAGCTAAAATTAAGCTCGGTAATATTACAATTTTTCTGCCGAAGCGGTCCGATAAATAGCCAGCTACTGGAATAAGAAAAATCGCTGCGACTGAATAGCTGGTTATAATCATGCTCGACTGAAATGATGTTATCCCGACCTTATCTTCCAGTATCGGGAGCACGGGAATAAGCATTGAATTTCCGAGTGTCATGATGAGTGGAATTGAAGTCAAACTTACAATACACCAGACACTTACAGTATCCTTCTCTTTGTCCATTACCACACCTCGATTAATATTCTTAAAGTTAAGGTTTCCTTTCGTGTTTATTTTATGCGCTGTTGTAAAGTTTATTGGAATAACACTTGGTAAGCTTGTTTGCCAAAGTGAATCCCAAAACCAATCATTAATAAGGCTGAGATGAAAGAGACCGTTTTCAGAAGTTTTGTGGATAATAGTTTACGAGCGACACTGGATAAAAAGGCATAAATAAAATCTATAAAGATAATACCAATTAAAATAGCGGTACTTACTAATATAATTTCATACCCTGTAGAGAAATCAGCTGTTTTTGCAAGAATGGAGCCGTATATTCCCAGCCAAAAAAGGATTGTTAGTGGATTTAAAAAAGACATGAAAAAACCAGCCATGAGCGACTGTCTAAGTCTTGTTCTTTTAGCAGTTTTTGAATCCATCTCTATTTTATGTAACGACAGTAAACTTTCTATACCAGTGTACAAAAGAACAAAACAGCCGAAAGACCAAAGTATTGCTTTCAGCCAGATGGAATTGATAAATTGTCCAATTCCAAAATATACGATAAACATATAGATAATGTCGGTTGCTATGGCACCTAGACTAAAAAACCATGCATGAAAAAAGCCATTTTTTAAACCTGTATTTAATAGGAAAGTTTTAACAGGTCCAATGGTTGCAGCCATTGATATGCCTAAAAAGATATAGGTAAATATAGAATTCATAAAAAATAGCCTCCAATTATCAGATGTATTTGCATTTTATTCGAAGGCAATGACTTTTAGGACAATTTAAAAGAGCAATTCTAATAGGATTTTTGGATTTTTATTCGCTATTTTGGTGGTGTTTAGTAACATAATTATTTCTGCGTCAGCTTTTTTTATGTTTAATTAGGATATTAATATTTGTCCAAATATATAGTTGAGAATGATAAACGAAAAATAGAAAATATGTCCTTAATGCCAGACGTTAACTGGATTATAAGGGATGAGGAAATGTTCAATCTTTTAAGATGATCCCATTTACGAGAATATGTTTTGGCTCACTTTATGGGATGTAAGTTTGTTTAAGTAAAATATAAAAAATAAATTGTTCAGCATTTAAATGGAGCAATTTGGTTTACCCTATAATGGAAACTGTACACGATAAAGTAGATACTATAATGATGGAAGGTCTGCCACAGAACTGAAAACCCAATTTCTTAGGAGCTGTAGTTTAGGTTGAGTCAGCAAGTAGTTGAAGCAATTATTAGGGCAGTTCTAAAAAGCTTCTAGCACAAAAAAACGCCGTACAATGGATTGTAAGTTTCACTTCGTCATTGCGTTTAAATAGAAGAAGACAAATTATTGATGGACAAATCAAGCAAATGATAGATGATTCTTCGAGATATGGAGAAAAAAGAGTAGAAAATATAGCAGCACAGATTATCCTAATCGTCTTCACATGTTGTGAGTATACTCCCAAAATAAAGGGTTTCCTCGTTTTTAGGTTCTTTGAAAGAAAAGAATAGTTCCACACCCTACCACCAGACGATAAAAATCCATGTTGAGTGGACCTTTTGGAATCGGTGCAGAAATGTAAAAATGTAAACAAGGAGATGAAATCAGTGTTTAAGGATTTTAAGATAACGGAAGGCAGGCCTTTGTATATTCAGCTTAAGGAATATTTAATAAGAATGATGACGAACGGGCATTTACTTGAACATCAAAAGCTTCCATCTACTCGTGAACTGAGCTCCTTATTAGCTATTAGTCGAAATACCGTTCTCACGGCTTATGCAGATTTAGAGCAAGAAGGCATGATTTATGCAGTAAAAGGAAAAGGGCATTTTGTAAGTCATGTAGAGACCTTTCAATCTCCAACTATTGAGTTAAATTGGACTGAAAAAATCAATGAGCAAACCTTTTTATCGGAAAAATTAGATCTCATAAAACATGGAGTGCGTTGGAATAAGGAAATGATTTCATTTACTAGTATCGCGCCCGATGAAAAACTATTTGATGTAGAAAATTTTAAAAAGGCATTTTTAAATCGTATGTCCATTGAAGGAGACATTGTTCTTAACTATGGCTATGCAAAGGGCTATAAACCGCTTATCGATTACCTCCTTAACTACATGGAGCTTAAGGGAGTAGACATTCAAAACAAAGATATTTTAATTACCAATGGCTTCACAGAAGGACTGGATATTCTTTTATCCACTTTAAATAAAAAGTACGGCCGTGTTATTTGTGAAAATCCAACCCATCATGCTGCTCTCAAGCTCTTTCGATTACATGGTTATGATATTGATGGCATTGAAATGGAGGATGACGGTGTCAATATTAGAGAGTTGGAAAAATGCTTATCAAAACAGGAATATGATTTTGCCTACTTCATCCCGTCGTATCATAATCCAACTGGAATCGTAACATCCTCTGAAAAAAGAAAGAAAATCATGGACCTGTTTTCGGCCTATCAGCTTCCTATTATAGAAGATGGATTTAATGAAGAATTACGTTACTCAGGATCACATCAGGCTCCATTGGCTGCCTTTGCTGGAAACGGCAATAATGTTATTTATATCGGTAGCTTCTCTAAGATTCTTTTTCCTGGCTTGCGAGTTGGATGGATTTTAGCAGACAAAGAGTTGATTTATTATTTGGAGAGTATGAAAAGAGCCCGAACGGTGCATACGTCAACTTTAGATCAAGCCGTGCTATATCAATATTTAAATGATGGCTACTTTGAGAAGTATATAAAAAAAGCAAAAGCAGTCTATAAGAAAAAATATGAACTAGCTGTCCAGTATTGTAAGCAATATATTCCATGTAAACGAATTACCAGTGACGGTGGGCTCCACCTTTTTATAGAACTAGATCACAACATTGACTCACAAAAACTTTTAGAAAAGTGTTACCAAAAGGGAGTTGTTTTTTCGACCGGGAATGTATTTTACACAGACAGTAGTGGACAACATACGTTACGGTTAGGATTTTCTAGGTTAAATGAGAAAGAAATTATTCAGGGCATTAAAATCATAGGGGACACTGTAAAACATAATTATGGAGGTTAAAAAAATGAAAGTTGGCGTCATTATGGGAGGAGTTTCCTCCGAGAAGCAAGTTTCGATTATGACAGGTGAAGAAATGATAGCTAATTTAGATAAAAATAAGTATACAATTGTACCAATCCATGTAGAGAAAAAAGAAGATTTAGTAGAACATGCAAGGAATCTTGACGTTGCGTTATTGGCGCTACATGGCAAGTACGGTGAGGATGGCACCGTACAAGGTACACTTGAAACTATGGGAGTTCCCTATACAGGAAGCAGTGTCCTGTCCAGTAGCTTATGTATGGATAAGAATATCTCGAAAAAAATCATGAGGTATGAAGGTGTGCAAACACCAGATTGGATTCATCTTATGAACATGGAAGAACTGAATATGGATGAATTAGATAAAATGGGGTACCCAGTAGTGGTGAAACCCAATTCAGGTGGCTCGAGTGTAGGAGTGAAAATTGTTTACGACAAAGAAACAGTAACATCTACAATTGCGGAAGTATTCAAATGGGATTCCGAAGTAATCATCGAAAAGCTTGTAACGGGTGAGGAAATCACTTGTTCCATATTGGATGGCAAGGTTTTGCCGGTAATTTCCATTCGTCATCAGAGCGAATTTTTTGACTATACCTCCAAATATAATGATGTAGCTACAATTGAAGAGGTGATTCAGCTCCCGCCCGAAACATATAAGCGTGTTGTTTCTTCAGCGATTTCTTGCTATAAATCATTGAAATGTAGCGTTTACGCGCGGGTTGATATGATAATGAATAATGGAATTCCATATGTATTGGAGGTTAATACATTACCTGGAATGACGAAAAACAGTTTGTTGCCTAAAAGTGCACAATCAGCAGGTATTCCTTATCATCAGCTACTTGACTTGATCATTGATAATTCACTTAAAGTACGGAGAAATGATGGATAGAGCAATAATAAGCAGCAATTAACCTCGGCAATATTTTACATATTATTGAAATAATATACGAACAAAAAGATAAAGATAAAAGAATCGTGGTGTCCTATAATGATCGAAACAAAATCTTATTTAGCAAACGCTGTAGAACAATTAAAGCCTTCTGGTATACGCCACTTTTTTGACTTGGCTACAAAAATGGAAGGTGTTATTTCTCTTGGCGTAGGAGAACCAGACTTTGTCACACCTTGGCATGTCAGAGAAGCGGCAATTTCATCGTTAGAACAAGGCTATACTTCTTATACAGCAAATGCTGGACTACTTGAACTAAGAGAAGAAATCGCTTTATATATGAAAAAATACTTTTTGGTTACCTATGCTCCTCAATCAGAAATTATTGTGACTGTGGGTGCTAGTCAAGCAATTGATATTGCTTTAAGAGCAATACTAGATCCAGGTGATGAAGTTATTGTTGTTGAGCCCTGCTTTGTCTCATACGCACCGCTCGTAACAATGGCTGGAGGCGTACCTGTTACTGTGCAAGCATTAAAAGAAAATGAATTTAAAATTCTTCCACATCAAATAGAAGCTGCTATTACAAAAAAGACCAAAGCGATTATGATTTGTTCTCCTAATAATCCCACAGGTTCTTTGCTTAATAAAACAGAATTAGAGAAGATTGCTGAACTTTGTGAACAACATGATTTGCTTGTACTTTCCGATGAAATTTACGCAGAACTCGTTTATGATGAAGACTATACGAGCATTGCCTCTATAAAAGGAATGCACAAGCGAACGATCTTATTTAACGGTTTTTCAAAGGCATTTGCGATGACAGGATGGCGCTTAGGGTTTGTTTGTGCTCCTGAAGAAATATCCCAGGGCATGTTGAAAATTCATCAATACACTATTATGTGTGCTCCAACGATGGCACAATATGCAGCGCTAGAAGGACTTAAACATGGTAGATCCAATGTAGAGGAAATGAGAAATATTTATCGCCAACGTCGTAATTTTATCGTTAAATCTTTTAATGATATGGGGTTAAGTTGTCATTATCCGGGCGGAGCATTCTATGCATTTCCATCCATTGCGTCAACAGGACTAAGTTCTCAAGCATTCGCAGAGCAGTTGTTATTAACTGAAAAAGTTGCTGTTGTTCCAGGAGATGTTTTCGGTGAAAGCGGTGAAGGAAATATTCGTTGCTCCTACGCTGCCTCTATGGAACAACTACAAGAAGCAATGAAACGTATTCAGCGATTTGTTCATAATCTTTAAATTCAGAACAACCAGTATTAGATAATTATTTTTCTTTAAAAAATAACTGTTAGTTCCAGATGCAAGATAGTTGTAAAAAATATTAATAAAAAAATGGTGTGGCAGTTTTTTATACTTCCATGCCATTTTTTACTAGTGATATCTTACAAGAGAGCCTTAAGAACTGCTTGGGATGTACCGGAGCATTTTAATGAAGGTTCTTTTCTAAAAAAGTATTCAGAAAGAGCTATTTGTTATGTAGTTGTACATGTATCTGTACCATGTTTGTCTTTAAAAAATCAGAGGAATAGAGAAATTGTCGGTAGCACCAGGAGAATATTCCCGTGCTGCCTTTTTTAATGGCGTTCACCCAATTCGAGCTGTGGAATGATATTGATATGTAGGTCTTTTTATCTTCCACTTTCGTACCAAATTATAGAGTAACACCTACATCTCGTTGATTACTAAGTACTCCGAAAAGTTAAGTATTTAGAGAAATATACAATTGATGACTACATAGGAATTGATTCCACTGTTGAAATCCCTGTTCATAATGTTCTAACTGTTTCTTTATTCTCTTGGTCTTCGTACTCAGAATTTTGTTCAGATTCTGTTCAATAGGTCTTTGTTAAACTTAGGAACGAATTTATAAATCAATCTAAATTCATAGGGAGGAAGTAAGAGATGAAGAATAGTACAGTATTATATGAAAAACTATTTAAAACAGCACTTGCTACAACAATAGCAACAAGTGCAATTGCTGTTGTGGCACCAGACTATACAAAAGCAAGTGAAAATGAGGAAATCTTTACAGATGTCAAAACAGCTTCAGATTATTATGAATATGTTAATGAGTTATATGAACGAGGTTTTGTTAGTGGCTATAAAGATGGGTCATTCAAACCAGAGGGAATTTTAACACGTGCAGAAGCTTCAAAAATTTTGGCACTCAATTTAGGACTAGATGTTACTAAATCGTTTAATATTTCGTTTAAGGATGTTCCTACGAGTGACTGGGCATACCCGTACATAGCGGCTTTAAAAGAAGCAGGCATTATTGATGGGTACCAGGATGGAACCTTTAAACCAAATGCACCGATTACACGAAATCAAATGGCAAAAATGATTGTTAATGGCTATGGCTTAGAGCGTGCAACAGAAATTAATTTACCATTTACAGATATACAAAAGGAAAATAATTGGGCTACTCCTTATATTCAAACCTTATTTAATCTAGGTATTACAAATGGACAAACTGCTACAAAATATGGTGGCAATTCAACGGTAACACGTGCGAACATGGCAGCATTTACAATCAGATCAGAGGTAACAACGGATTATCTTAATAACCGCCGACCAGATGAGGAAATTATTACTTCTATATATGGCAATAAAATTACAATTGGTGGTCAGGAGTATTACATCAAAAAAGAGCTTCAGCCATTACTCCATTCACGAAATTTAGCTGTATTAAATGATGCCAATCTAGACTTTATCAAAATTGGTACAAAAATTATCGGAATACGTAATTTAGAATTGCTGAATAGTGGTACATCGGAAAATCCGCTGACATTAGATTTGGCTGGAGGTACTATTGATGCAAATATAACAATTGCTGGTGATTATATTAAACTGGCAAATGCAAATATTACAGGAAATATAACGGTGAAAAAAGGTGATCAAAAGCAAATCGAATTAAATGGGCTTGCGTTAAACGGTCGCTTAATTATTGAAGGGGAAGCAAAACGTGAGCAACAATCAGTTATAAAGCTTGCGAATACAACTGTTGATGAAATGGTTGTAAATCGTGACAAAACGAAGATTATGACAGATAATGCTACACCAACTATTAAGGTTGATAAGAATGTGTCTGAAATTGAAATCGTAGGTAAAATCAATTCTATTAATTTTACTGGCAATCAGGATGTAGTCGTAAAAGGACAGCTAGAAACTAAGAGTTTAACAATTGATACGCCAATAAAAGTAACGCTTGAAAATAAAACAGAACTATCAACAGTAGAAACTAAACAATACGGTAGCCAATTGATTGTGCCAAAAGACACTACTATTGATACTTTGATTAAGCCGAAAAACATTAAACCTGAAGAAGCTGTGAAGTACCCAACTGGGGAAATACCACCAATTAAAAATGTAACAAATAGTGAGGTAGTTGAACGCCCAGCTCCTCCAACAACTCCGACTCCTCCAACAACTGGCGCTGAATCTTCAGACGGAGGTTCAACAGGTGGTGGTAATAATGGAGGTACAACGAACCCATTTGTATCTCAAACTTTAAAAGCCAATAATATTGAAGATATAGACAACAAAAACCCACTTGCTGTTGGTATGATTGGTACAACAGTTACATCAAATAATGAAAATGTTGCAACAGCTACCTTAAAAGATGGTGAAATCATTATCACATCAAAAGGTCCAGGTACAGCTATTATTTTGATAAAAGAAGATGCGCCTTCTTTAAAAGAATCACAGATTATCGTAACAGTGGACGCCAATGGAAAAATGACACATACGATTAAACGCCCTGTTGAGGTAGTGCTAGATAAAATCAATTCAGCACCGACACCAGTTGCAGAAGATTTAGTAAAACTATTCGAAGGCATTGATATTAAAGGTGTTACACTGGAAAACATCATAGATGTAACAGCAGTAGTGAAAAAAACGATTGCTGAAAAGGGTAAGTCATTAACAGAGGAAGAATTAAAGTTAGCAGTAGATACAGCGTTGCTTCCATCACTAATTAAAAAAGCCAACCCAAGCATAGAGCAAGTATCTACAGCACTTGATTTAGTTAAAGCTGGTCCAAATGGTACAAGCTTTGAATGGAAATCTGTAATAAGAGTGGGCAATCATAACGCAAGCATTGATCTTTCCACAGGAAACGTAACGCAAGATGCTACAGATAATGAGAATGATAAACTTACACTAAATGTTACAGCTACAAAAGGTACTTCAACAAAAGATACAACAATTGAAACAACCATTTTAGAATCGAATAAACCATATCTAGTAAGTGCCATCCTAGACGATTTAGATAATGATGGAGATACTTCTGCTAATGACTTTATCACATTTACGTTTAGTGAACCGATTGCATACACAGGAAATCCAGAAAACATTGCCCAACAGTTTTTTGGGAACCCTAAAGCCTTTGGAAACGGGCCTATTGAGGTAACATGGTCTGAAAATAACACAAAGTTAACTGTAAAAGTTAATGGAAGTGATTTTTCAAATGTATTTAAGATAAATTCTGATATCACTTTAATTGCAAATGCGGTCAAGGATGCGAATGGCGTAGCAAATGATGAAAAAACAGTGAAATTACAGCAAATACCATTTGACTATAATATCGTTCAAAACAATGTAACCGGTGACTTCATTTGGGAGGACAATACAGTTGTAAGTGAAGCAACTGGAAAAATCAAAAATGCCATTACTTTCTCACGTAATGGAGAACCAGTAGAAGGCTTTGATATAACATATACAGAAGATGATATTGCAGAAGGTACTATTGCATCAGGAACATTTAAACTCAAATCTATAAATGTTGTAAAAAATGGAAAAGCTGAAAAGGTGACCTTTACAAATGGGGAGACGCTTACTGTTACTTCTTCAACTGTATTACGTGTAAAAGACGGTACAGAGGTAACAAATAGTATTAATCATCCTCTTGTGATAAATAGTATAGTGAAAACAATTACAGTTGATGATTCTGTAACAGATACTATTACGGTACCTAAAGTAGCATTAGCAAACCCAGTTATTATTGATGGTAAGGATAAATTGGTATTTAATTTTGGACTGGCTGTTACAGCAAATCAAGATGAAGTTTTATTGAAAAATCTAACGGTAACTGGTGGATACACTGGCGTACAAAAAGATGGAGAGCGTGGACCAGTTTATTTAAGTGGAGCCGCAAACGTTACACTTGATCATGTAATTGTTGATGCTATAGGATCTGGTGGTTATGGAACTTCAGGAATAATTTTAAAAAATGCTAATGCAAAGCTAGTAGTAAAAGATTCGAATGTTTCGACAATCTATGCAAAATCTGACAATCCAGCATATTCCGCATGTGGAATACGATCTGATGTAGAAGGTGCTTCAATAGACATTATTAATTCGACCATCTTATCAAATGGTGCAAACGGAGTTTCTAGGGTTATTCAAACTGGCAAAGGTGCTACTTTAAATATTACTAATAGTATAATAAATGCCGAAGCGTCTACTTACACTGGTAATGTATATGGGATTTACTTAGGAGAAGGCTCTAGTTTAACAATGAGTGCCGCAAGTGAAATTAGAGTCAAGGCTCCAAGTGCAAATGGATTTGCAATCGGAAATAATGTTAATTATTCAATTTTAAATGTTTCTGGCACAATATTTACTTTAGACGAAGCTTCAGCAGGAAAAAGAAAAGCTCAATATGAGTTTGACCCTGAAGCGATAACAGCTATTGATAAAGCAATGGCAAAAATCGATGAAAACTTAATTAAAGCCAACAATCCATCCTTACAGGAAGTAATAGAGGCTTTAAGTTTACCAACAGATGTAGATGGTGTTTCAGTTACATGGGCAGCTGATACAGTTAATGGGGCAACAGTCAATGCTGATGGTACTGTTTTTAGAAGCAGCGATAATGATGAAGATGATACGGTGACATTAGTAGCAACATTTATACAAAATGGCTTGACAAAAAAGAAAGATTTCCAAGTAACTATTAAGGAAAATAAAGTTCCAACAATCACTTCTGCAGCTTTAATTGATAGCAATGTTGATGGAAAAGCTACTAAGGATGAAAGTGTTGAACTGACATTTAGTGAACCGATAACTTTCAGTCAATTATTTATCGGTAACCAAGAAATCAATCAGGAATTGGGAATTTGGTCAGAAGATCATAAGACACTGACTGTTACTTTACAAAATGATATTACAGCCACTGATACAATAACTGTAAAGGTAAATAATTTAAAAGATGCAGCCAACAATTCAACCGTTGAAAGTTTTGTAGACTTAACAGTGCTAAGTGTAATCCAATAAAGAACTGAGTAGCCGCTTGTGATGTTCTCGAAACAAAAGACGAGAAGTAACACAAAAAAGCTTGCTAACTGTACAAAATTAAAAATTAATAGTTTCAGGTATGGTAAACACACTTGAAACAAGATAGATTTTGGGACGAAACAAGAATTCTTTAGATAAACATGAAATCCTATTATCAATCACTAATGACAAGAAGGAATTCTAAATGTAGAAAAAGTAGATGAACAAGTCTAAATCGTAGAAAGTCATAAAAATAAAGGGCGATATATTTTATTCATGTATAATATAATCGCCCTTTTATTTCTTGCTTAGTAATCGCGCCTAATTGAGGAATAAAACTATAACATCATTATGCTTATCTAAGCCCACGCTGTTAAAATATTAATTTTAATTGTTCTAATAACGATTCTCTAGGATAGACAGTAATCTTGCTTCGACAGCACCCCTATATCAAGAGCCATTTCTTGACCTCCACCAACATCAAATACCTAAAATTAGTTATTGAATGGTTTATTTTTACCGCAACATCGAAAACAAAAGTCTCTTTTCCTTTATCCCATACTACCTTAAGTTCATAAATATATCTGCTATTTTAACATGGTCTTCTTCCCATTCGTAATCAACAGGAATCATTGTATATTGTTTTTCGTTCAACATAACTTTGCCTTCTGGCTGACTAAGAGTACCTTTGGATAAACCATTACAGCCATTCAAAAGAGCAACAATCAGAATGGAAAAAACTATTTTTTCATTTTAACACCCCTTTTTATATAGATTCCATTTAGAATGTTCCAAATTGTAATTTACAAAAATACAAATGTATGTATATATAAAGTAAAAAGAAGTATATAGGGAGTTGAGAAATAGCGTTGTTGCCTGTGAGCTGACTGACGAATAAGACAGTAATCCAATCCTATTAGTCATTTTGCGAAGCTGTTTAAGGAGAAAAAGGGAGGTATTATCAATGAACGTAATAGAAATTAAAAATCTAACGAAGACTTACGGCAAAGCAAGGGGCATATCTGATGTTAGTTTTAACGTTGAACAGGGTGAAATTTTCGGGTTTATTGGGCCTAATGGTGCTGGGAAGTCGACAACAATTCGCACATTATTATCACTCATTTACCCAACGAGCGGCAGTGCCACGATTTTTGGGAAGGACTGCATTCAATTTGCTCCCGAAATAAAAAAGGAAATCGGTTATTTACCATCTGAAATCTTTTACTATGACAATATGAAAGTAAAGGACCTATTAAAATACTCAGCTAGCTTTTATAAAAAAGATTGCAGTAAGAGAATTAAAGAGTTAGCAAAAATGATGGACTTGGATCTGAATAAAAAAATTGATGACTTATCTTTGGGAAATAAGAAGAAGGTCGGGATTGTTCAAGGGCTGCTCCATGAGCCAAAACTCATTATTTTGGATGAACCGACAAGCGGGCTAGACCCATTAATGCAACAAAAATTCTTTGAACTATTAGAGGAAGAGAATAAAAAAGGTGCTACGATCTTATTTTCGTCGCACATCCTTAGTGAGGTCCAAAGATTATGTAATCGTGTTGCCATCATTAAAGAAGGTAAAATCGTAACCGTAGAAAAGATTAGTACGTTACAAGAGAATAACTATAAAAAATTTAAAATTGAGACGAATTCACCCCTAGACAAAGATTACTTCCAAATCGAGGGGGTCAATAAATTAAATGTTCACAATAACGTAACTAGTTTTTTATTCAAAGGTAATATTAATACGGTGATGAAAAAAATCGCTGAAATTGAAATTGCAAATTTGTGGATTGAAGAACCAGACCTTGAGGAGATCTTTATACATTATTACGAGAAGGAGGTCTAAAAACTATGAATATCTTTATGCATGAATTGAAGGTTTATCGAAAGTCTACCATCATATGGTCGCTATCGTTAATAGCCATCATTATTATTTTTATGTCGATGTATTCTTCTTTTGCTGAAGATGCAAAGGGCTTTATGAAAATAGTAGAAAACTATCCAGAGGCAATCAGAAATGCAATCGGGTTTAATCAAGAAAATTTCTTTACTATTTTAGGATTCTATAGCTTCCCATTATCGTTTATTACTCTGTGCGCAGCAATCCAGGCGATGAATCTCGGCACTTCTATTGTCAATAAGGAAGTCCGTGATAAAACAGCGGACTTTTTACTAACGAAGCCTGTTACCCGTACAAAAATCTTGACAGCTAAATTATTCGCAGCGCTAGTTTCGATTGTCATCACGAATATCTTCTATTTCGCTGCAGCTAGCTTTGTGGCATTACAAGTCAAAACAGATGATTTTAGCTTAAAAATTTTCTTTCTGCTTTCACTTACAATATTCTTTATTCAGCTGATATTTCTATCCTTAGGAATAATCATTTCCGTTATTGTCCAAAAGATTAAATCCATGCTGACCATCTCGCTAGCTACCGTCTTTGCTTTCTACTTTGTCGGAATGTTCAGTGATACGACTGGTGATGAAGTGAAACGTTATTTTTCGCCGTTTAAATACTTCGACACCGCCTATATCATGAAACACTCCAGCTATGAAACAACATTTTTAATTGCTGGTGCAGTTATTATTATTCTTGCAATTGCAGCTAGTTATGTTGTCTATAGTAAGAAGGATATCCATGCGGTTTAAGAATGTTAGCTTTGCTTGTAGGAAGCGAAATGGAGGGGTTCGGTAATGAATATATTTTTAAAAGAATTGAAGTCTCATCGAAAATCACTCATATTTTGGAGCATCGGTGTTTTCCTTATGGTGGCATCAGGAATGACTAAATATGAAGCGTATTCGTCATCGGGCCAATCGATAAATAAATTGATGGCAGATATGCCAAAATCGTTACGGGCTGTATTTGGTTTCAATGATTTGGATTTAACGAAAGCTAGCGGCTACTATGGTATGCTTTTTCTCTATTTAGTATTAATGGCAACCATTCATGCAGTCATGCTCGGAGCGACCATTATTGCCAAAGAAGAGCGGGATAAAACATCTGAGTTTTTATTCGTTAAACCAGTATCTAGAAGTAAAGTTATTACAGCAAAGCTATTAGCTGCTTTTATAAATATTGTAATATTCAATCTCGCAACATTCGTTTCGTCCATTATTCTTTTAGGGAAATACAGCGATGGTGAAGCGGTTAATGGTGAAATTGCAATCTTAATGGTAGCAATGTTCATTTTGCAGGTTTTGTTTATGGTTATTGGCAGTGCAATTGCTGCTGTAAAGAAGAAACCAAAAACGGCTGTATCAGTAGCTACTGGAATCCTCTTACTTATGTATATGTTATCAATCATTATTGATTTAAATGAGAATATAAACAGCATAAAATATTTTACACCATTTAAATATTTTGAAGCGAAAAATGTAATGTATGGCGGTGGTTTAGACGTAAGCTTTGTCGTAATTTCCCTAATATTGATTCTATCATTTTTGGTCGTAACCTATGTTTATTATAAAAAAAGAGATTTGAATGTTTAGTAAAAAGACCGTTGCAAAACTAAACCTATACTATCTATGCCTTAGTTCAATAAGACTTATTTAATTCATACGTTAGTTAGAAAAATTAACGCCATTTTGATTCAGCCATTTTCAAAATGGCGTTTTTGCATTCGCCCCATAAAGGTTGAAGAAATTTAGTAAACCAATCTTTATTGTAAAGCTGCAATTAATGGATACTTGTAGGCAATTTAAACTTGAAGCACGCTGTATAAGTGCCATAACCTCATAAATCTCTGTAGAATTTAAGCACAAGTTAGTTGAATTAGAAAAGCGGATCTACCACAATCACAACATTTTCATGAATATTATTTTTATGGTTCACTAATTCCTACTGCAAGCAACAGAAAATAAACAAATACTAACACGGCACCATTTAACAAGATTCCTGTAATAATAAACCACAGTTTTTTAGATAAGATAGCAAAGATAATGCCTAGTACAGAAAGCACTGTAAACACATTTATACCCAAAGTTAAGTTAGCGTTAGGTCCTCTGATGATAAAGAAAAAAATGATGCTTATTGCTACTGTCAAAACTGATAAAACGCCTAATATATTTTTGTTCAAATATGTAACCCCCCTTTAAATCAATAAACTTATTAACCAAGCTGGCTCGTGTGCGGAGCAACTTAATGCATAGTATTCAAATTACTTTATGAATTAAACGACTTTATTGTCACGAAACACTTTAAATGTAACATTAGTTACTAGAGATATGGAAGATTGGTTTTGTCTGTACTTTTTGTTGGGAGCTACCCCAACATCTAATCATTACAAGAGGTGAGGAAGGACAATATCACTATCATAACCTGTTCGTTAAATATATTAGGCGAGGGAAGGTGTGGATATTTTACATTAGGAACATTTCCATCATTGTGTTCCACAATTGCACTTTTTTATTTAATCAATGTTGCGACATCGTTTTCTATTTCAAAAACTAAAAAATCATTATCTTCCTCTACAACTTCTTTTTCATATCTAAACTCTTTATCAATCAGCATTTCAAAATAATTTGTTTCAACATTAAGTTCAAAAACTGGACAGTGGTCAAATCTGACATCGCCAATAAATATTGCTCTAATTTTTTTCATTTATAACTCTCCTTCAATACAATTTCAGTATCTGATTCTACTATTCATGTATTCAATAAACACATGCAGCAAGGAACAACGAACTATAATTTAGAACCACACCATGGACAGAATTCAATTTCTATACTTGAAGAACCACCATCATGAATGATTAAACCGTATGTATTATCTTTATCCGAAAAAATGATTATTTTGTCAGGACATGCAAACGGATTGATATGCATGTCACATTTGAAATTTGCATGGTAGTCCAAATACTCACAACAATGTTGTTTCTCCATATTCAACCTCTTTTCCAAAAGTAAACGGACCCGATTTCGGCATACTTAGCGCCTTTATTGGATAGGTTCGTTTCAACACTTCACAGTTCCAATCATTGTCTATTTTAATCGAAACGTTGCATAAGTGCGACGTCATCCATGAAAAGTATGTGACAGGTACCACAGTTTATTTTAATGCAAAAACTTTATAGTCTGTACGGATTCATTGAGATACATGGTATGATTTCTCTTGAAATCAATTTCAGAGGTGTTGAAGTATGGATTATGGTCAATTTAAACAGAAAATCAGTATAGTAAAAATACAAAATATGCTAAAAAAGATTGGTGAAAATAAATGAAACATATTTTATTAGTTGAAGATGATTTGGAAATTGCGAAAAACCTCGCTCTTCTACTCCGCTCTGAAGGATTTACCATCACCCATGCTGCGACGCAAAAAGAAGCCATACTTATGCTTGCTGCGCAGAAATATGACTTGGCATTGCTTGATATTTCCCTTCCTGATGGCAACGGCTTTGCAGTTTGCACGGATATCAAGCAAACTCAGAACATTCCAGTAATCTTTCTAACAGCTTCTGGCGATGAAGGTAGTGTTGTAACGGGGCTGAATATAGGGGCTGATGACTATGTTACTAAACCTTTTCGCCCACGCGAATTGATTGCTCGAATTGGAACAGCTTTACGAAAAAACGGACATTCTCCAATTGTCTTTGAAATGGGGGATGTTCATGTTGACCCATCGAGTGGGGTTGTCAAAAAAAATGGGCAAGAAGTTTTTCTTTCTGCTTTGGAATACCGATTATTATTAGTGTTTATAAATAACCCTAAAAGTATTATTACGCGCGACAGGCTATTGGACGAATTATGGGATGCATCAGGAGAATTTGTAACGAACAATACCCTAACCGTCTATATAAAACGCCTAAGAGAAAAAATTGAGACAGATCCTGGCAATCCGCGCTATATTTTAACTGTTCGTGGTACAGGATACCGACTAGGAGCTAGCTATGTTGCGGAATAGGGAGATTAGGCAATTTACACTTTTATTTACCGGCATCACAATCATTACCGCCATTTTAGGTTTTACTATTCAGCCCGTAGCTGGCCTATTAATACTTTCTACTTGTGTTGCGTTTGGCATCTTATTTTTCTTATTTACAAAAGCGCATTATAAAAGGATTACACAAATTTCAGAGCAAATTAATTTAGTGCTGCATAATACCGATCATTTGTTTATTAGTAATGCAGAAGAAGGCGAACTGTCTATTTTGCAAAATGAAATCACTAAAATGACGCTTCGCATACGGGAACAAAATGAAGCACTGAAAAAAGAGAAAATATATCTAGCTGATTCACTAGCCGATATTGCACACCAACTACGTACACCGCTAACTTCAGCGAATTTGATTGTATCTTTACTGAAAAACAACCCAGCTGAACATGAGCGTAAAACGTTGCTATGGGATATACAAAAATTATTTGTACAAATGGATTGGCTATTAACCTCTCTGTTGAAATTATCACGTTTAGATGCAGATATTGTAAATTTCAAAATGGAACCATTAGATGTCGCAACCTTAATAAAGGATTCGTTTCATCCATTTCTTATGTCGATGGATTTACATAATATTACGCCTCAAGTGAATATAGCGGACAGACTAGTTATTCATGGAGATTTCGGTTGGCTTTCAGAGGCCATTCAAAATATTTTAAAAAATTGCATTGAAAGTACAGGCGATAACGGGACGATTCAAATTGCTTGTGAGGAAAATATGCTGTTTACAGAAATTACCTTACATGATAGTGGACCAGGTTTTAAAAAAGAAGATGTACCCTACTTATTTGAACGATTTTACCGTGGGAAAAATACGAGCACAACAGGATATGGCATTGGCCTCGCGCTTTGCAAAACCATTATTACCCGCCAAGGGGGAACTATTAGTGCCAAAAATCATCCGCAAGGAGGGGCAATTTTTTCTATTCGTTTCCCAAAGTGACGAATCTCTCACTTTAAAGTCACGAAGATGTAAGTTAAAAATTCTATTATAAGGGTACAGCACAAAAGGAGGCTCACATAATGGAGTTTTTAAAAATTGAAAACTTATGCAAAACATATGGGCAAGGTGAAAATCAAGTAACAGCATTGGACAATGTTTCACTTACGATAGAAAAAGGGGAATTTACTGCCATTATCGGTTCATCTGGTTCAGGTAAATCGACATTACTACATGCAATTGCTGGCGTAGATGTACCGACAAGCGGAAAAATTTACTTGAACGGACAAGATGTGTATGCTCAAAATCATGAAAAACTTGCAATTTTCCGACGTCGAGAAGTTGGTCTGATTTATCAATTTCATAACCTTATTCCTACGTTGAATGTCGTAGAAAATATCACATTACCGATTTTGATGGATAGACGCAATGTGAATGAAGAACGATTAATGGACTTATTAGACCTACTTGGCCTCAAAGAGCGAAAAAACCATTTACCAAATCAACTATCAGGTGGTCAGCAGCAACGCGTTGCGATTGGACGTGCACTGATGAACGCACCTGCCGTGATGTTAGCTGACGAACCTACGGGTAGTTTAGATAGCAAAAATGGTCATGAAATTATGCGTTTGTTAAAATCCAGCCACGAAAAATATCAGCAAACGCTGATTGTAGTCACGCATGATGAAAATATCGCTCTACAAGCGGATCGGATTATTTCCATGTCTGATGGCAAAGTCATTCGAGATGAGAAACGGGTGGCAAGATAATGAATATTTTCAATAAAGTCGCCTTGCAAAGCTTACTAAAAAACCGCACGCGAACGATTGTGACCATTATTGGCGTTATTTTATCTGCCGCAATGATTACAGGCGTTACGACTTTTGCGACCACCCTGCAAAACTACATGATTAATGGCTCAATTATTAAATATGGTGATTGGCACGTTGGATTTTCTGATGTTGACGCTACATTTATCGAACAACAAAATGAAGATAATCGAATAGCCAACACCATTACCTTTGAAAACATTGGTTATGCCAAACTGGAGGAAGGTAAAAACGTCAACAAGCCGTATTTATTTATTGCTGGCTTCGACCAAGACACTTATGCCCATTTACCAATAACACTTACTTCTGGTCGATACCCAAAAAATGACACAGAAATTCTCATTCCTTCGCACCTTAAGGAAAATGGGGGCGTGGCGATTTCTGTTGGTAATACCCTTGCACTGAATGTTGGAAGACGTATAAGCAATGATAAACAGCTCTCACAATATGACCCTTACCTTTCAACTAATCCAGAAAGCTTTGTAGCTGAGCGTCAGAAAAACTACACAGTCGTTGGGACATTTAAACGACCTGGATTCGAAGAGGTAAAGGCACCTGGTTATACGTTAATTACAACAACTGATGCTATGAAAAAAGCGAGTAGCTTTAGTACCTTTATTAAAATGAAAAGTCCTCGTAAAGTGCATGATTATGCAGATGAATTCGCAACTGACCATCAATTTGTTACAAATGACAACGTGTTACGATTTATGGGTCTGTCAAATGATAAAACATTTAATCGTCTACTCTACTCAATGGGTGGCATTTTAGTTGCCTTAATTATGCTTGGTTCAGTTTTCCTTATATATAATGCATTTTCCATTTCGTTAAACGAACGTATGCGACAATATGGGATTTTGATGTCAGTAGGTGCAACGGCAAAACAGTTACGAAATTCCGTATTATTTGAAGGGCTTTGTATTGGCGCTGTTGGTATACCAATCGGTGTGTTAGTTGGCATCCCAAGTATCAAGGGTGTCCTATCTCTTGTGTCGGAAAATTTCGGAAATATCGCCTATGACAATGTACCTTTAACTTTGACAGTTTCGATGCCTATAATCATTGCCGCAGTAGTCATTAGTTTGGTGACCATTTTAATTTCAGCTTATATCCCAGCACGCAAAGCTGCCAACACCCCTGTTATGGCTTGTATTCGTCAAACAAATGAAATTAAAGTGGAATCAAAAGCAATTAATACGTCCAAATGGATGGAGTGGATTTACGGCTTAGAGCGTACACTTGCGCTTAAAAACTTTAAGCGAAACAGAAGACGCTATCGTAGTATCGTCCTATCACTTACATTAAGTGTTGTTATGTTTGTATCGTCTAGCGCATTCAAAACAACGCTTCAACAGGCTGCAGAGTCATCTGTTGTCAATACGGATTACGATATTATGTTTTTTAGTGAGAACATGAAAGAAAACGATTCATTGCAGCTATTTGACAAACTACAAAACGTAGTTGGCGTTTATAAAGGCTCTTATCAATCTATGATGGAATATAAAAGTGAAATTAACTTACATGATTTCTCAGCAGACTACCGTCAAGCAGCAGGTTATGTCGAGCATGATAAGACGATTGATGTACCGCTAGACATGCAGTTTTTAGAGGATAGTGTTTACCTAGATTTTATTAAAAGTCAAGGTTTAGATATAGCGGAATATACAGGGGAGAATGCAAAAGTCATTGCCGTTGCTAAAATGAAAAATAAAACGGCTACTGCCTCGGAAAAAGATAACATACTAGATATGTTTACAAAACAGTCGATGAATTTAGTTATTACACCAAACGCAAATACTGGCACAATCTTAAACGAAGGGCGAAATGTAGCGATTACATTTGTCGATACGTATCCTGTCGATCCATTACCAAAGCTACCGTCTGAAGTAAGACCGTACACGTTTATGATTGTTGCACCATATCAATTAATGGATACATGGGCACTAGCTGATGTTCCGATGGATTGGGGCTTAACGTTCCTATCAAAGGATGCGTCGCAGTCAGTTGATGAAATGAAAAAAATAATCGAATCGGAAGAAACCTCATACGAATATTCGATATACAATGCCAATGAAATATTTGACCAAAACCGCAATATCATCTTTATCATTGATTTGTTCACCATTGTTTTCGTCATAATGATGTCACTTATTGCAATCGCCAATGTGTTCAACACAATTTCTACGAATATTCGATTACGTCGACGAGAGCTTGCAATGCTTCGCTCAGTTGGTATGTCCAATCGTGATTTCAATAAGATGATGCGCTTTGAATGTGTACTTTATGGGTTCCAAACATTACTAATTGGTCTCCCTATTTCAGGTATCTTGGCTTGGCTTATCTATAAAGGGATGTTTATCGGTGGAGCGGAAGTCGCATTCACATTCCCTTGGAGCAGTATGGGCATTAGCGTACTGGGGGTATTCCTTGTTATATTTATTACAACAATGTACGCACTTCGCATGATTAAAAAGGAAAATATCGTCGATGCACTTCGTGATGATATGAATTAATTTTAAAATGTAGCAAATAGCTATAGACCTAAACGGCAGTTTTGAATCATTTTATATAGACTAAACTAATATGAGGATATCATGTTCAATATATGAGCATATATCCTCTTTTTCTATGCATATTATATTCGTTAATTAGATGGTGGAAATATCGTATTGTATGTATACAATAAAAAGGAATGTATGTTTATTTTGGTAGAGGGCGTAGCCCACAGCTGGAGTTGTAGTGAAGTCTTTAGACCGAGCGTTAATATTTTTGACTATTCGTAAAAAGTAGTGGAAACTAATTTTAAAAAATTATATTTCACTTTGCATTTGAAAGATATTGTGAATGAGGGAGAACTTTATTCTCGCCTTCTTATTCAACTAACGGGGCAGGATTGTTGAATAAATCATTTTAGTTCTTGGGAAACTAAAATGAGGTGACTTTATATGAAAAAAATCTTACTTATGCTTTTGGTTGGAATATCTTTAGCTAATACAACAGTATATTCAAAAACAATAAATGAAGCTGATACGGAATTATGCGAAACGGTTAAAATGGCACTTATAAGTAGTAATTGAAATCCAGTAGATAAAGCAATTACTGAAATTTATAAGAATGACAAAAATGCACCTAAAGAAGGTCTTTCTTGGGCTGCGTGGGAAACTGAAATCCTAAAAATAAAGCAAGTATATGGAATTGGTGGATTATATGAGATAACGTTGAAAGTGTCCCCTTACTATGGTGCTCATAATGGTTATAGGGAAGATGAGGTTGTGATAAATACAAGTGGTGAACTAATTAGTTATAAACACTTGAAAACATATCATTGAAATTAAACTAACCAGCCTAATCATGTGTTAACAAGTAGAGGGTGAACATGTTAGTTGTCGGGATCAAATCCCACAGGTGCTTACGTTCTACCCCGGCTACTATCAATCTATAAATTGAATAAAAAATAGTCAACCAGATTTCTCTGGCTGACCTTATAATACGAACGGGTGCTTTAGTGAAGATCGTTGAGTTGCTTAGGCAGCTCTTTTAAAGAAGCAGTTTAGATAAATAAAGGAATGGATTTTTTTGATAATATAATTATACATAAACGAGGTTGAATTCATACATAGATTATTTGACATAGTATCATAATTTACATGAGTCAAATGTAATGAAGTATTATTTTTTTCTGCAAATTACATTTTAAACCTAACCAAATATTGTATTATCTTATTTAAGTGGTACAATTTGGTTAAATATTATTACGAAGGATGTTATGTCTATGCAGAAGTTTTCTTTAGTATTGATGTTATTAGTTGTGTTAATAAGTGGGTGTAAGTCGGCTTTGGATTATACTGACGAAGACTTAAATGATTATATTAATAATTTAGAGCATTTGTCTTTCAAGGAAGGTGAAGATATTTCTTCGATGGATTATGGCACTTTATCTTTAGTCCCAAATGATAGTTTTTTAGATTTGCCTCTAAGCGAGCAATATTCTTACATAATGAAAGTTTATAACAAATTATTGGATATCCACGTTATGTTTACAGAGTTGGAAGTTGGATTACCTGATAACGATCATCTTACTTATTCTATAGATGCTTTATATGACTTTCAAATACATGCTATTGGTGAAGTTATTACAGAAGACACGGATGTTGCTCTTTTAGATAATTTTGATGAAAAAGAAGTTTGGAATGGCACAATGAATGGTAAGACAGCAGAAGAATTGCTTGCTGAGGAAGAAAAAGTATCCGAAAGTGATGATAGCACCCCTTCTACAACTTCCTCTGAAAAAGTCGTTTCATCATCAAACGATGGTTATGAGTGGGTTACATTAAGCAATTCAGAGAAGTCTGCTAAAATTTCAACGATTTTTTACAACCTAAAAAGTAATGGATATACATTGTTAGAGTCAGAAGCGTTCTTCATTGATGCTTTAGACAGTTTTTATACAGATTCTACTACGATGACTACAACTGTTAATGATGCTTTTGTTATGGTATCAGCAATGGCAGGGGCTATGATAGCACCATAAAGTTTGTGGACTCTTAATACTTATAGACACTCCTTACGAAGGGCTTCTTCTCATGGGATATATCTAAGCTTTTGTGAAAAATTTGATAAAAATCATCGCCCCTCTATAGATTTTTTAGAGAAGAGATGATTTTTTATTAGATATTTATGATAATATATATATATTGTAAATAAATGTAAGATGCTAAAAATTTAATTCTCCTTCTTCAACTAAAGGGGGCGTTAGGAAATAAAAGGGACGTAACATATTAGTCATATAAAATATGTTATGTCCTTTTATTTATTAATATTTTTCGAACTTAGGTCTTGATAATCAATATCAGAACCGCTGTTATTACTTTGGAAATCCGACTCTGTAACAATTATATAGTCTAATAGTAGGGGAGAGACCATAATGAAAGTTGCGATTTGTGACGATGAGAAGGCTGCGCATAAACTATTACATATCATCCTATATGACAAAAAGAATTATGAAAATATCAATTCAAAGACTCTACCGAAATAGTCTCACACCCGTTGAAGTGAGCAAATTTTTTGAGACAATTGTTCAAAGCTGTACGCAATTGAGTTGTTTGCTTCACACTGTTCTCGTACCAGATGTTTTTAACAACGAGTGTGTTAGTTTTTCTCTCCGCGATAATCTCAGCTCGTCCAATGAAGCATTCTCCATATACGAGGGGGAGCACATAGTAGCCGAATTTTCGTTTGCTTGCAGGTGTGTAAATCTCCCACGTATAATCAAAGTTAAACAATGCGGTAATCAGTTTTCTATCCCAAAGAAAATTATCGAGCGGCGCAATCAGCTCGCAACGCCATTTTGGTTCCGGATTTTGCAGAACCGCTTCAATAAGCGGTAAATCCTCCGCAAGGCAATACAGCGTATCCTTCATTTCCTCCACGGCCACGGCAACAATGTGATTTTCTTGTAATAGCTGGCTAAAAACCTCTTTGCGTTGTGCTGCTTTCAACCCCCAAATATTCAACCATGCATCTGACGCACGATTCCATAAGAGACCGACCGAGCCGATTCGACGTAGTACCCGCCACTTATAATGCGCAAGTTCATCAACTAGGGGCTCTGATGCAGTCAGCAGATTCGGCTGTATGTACTTCTTGGCTAAATCGTAATATTTACGGCTGCCCTTTTTATGATGGATAATCAACTCACCCGTTGAATACATCTGTTCCAGTACTGAGCGAGATGCATTGTTTCCGCTACTCCAGTGAATGGCTGATTGCCAAGAGAAATCTCCATCCAATTTTAAATCATCCGAACTTAGTGCACCATGATTTTGGATATGAGCCCGTACTAGCGTTGTCAACGCTTCCATTTCGGGATAGCGTTTAGCATGTTGTCGGGCGGCTTCCCTATAGCGTTCAAAATACGGCCAGTCCTCAATAGGGATAATAGCGAGGTTCTTGTCGGGATAATCGACAAGGCTTCTTTCTTCATACAGCAAATCGGCGAGCATTTCTTTAGTAAATTCTTTGATTCGGGACTGTAACACCAATTCGGCATTTTTTCCGCAAACATCGATAGGGTCGTACTGAATACAGCCAACCTGTCGAGTAAAATCCAATACACCCCGTTTCCCGCTAAATTTATAGTCGTCCAAAAGTTCATGTTTCAACAACAGAAATTGTCGTGCCTGGCGGTTTGTTAAGTGAATCATCTATGCACCTACTCTCTAGTTTTAGTGTAATTCAGGGGAGTGGAGAACAAAAAACGAAACCGTGAAGTGAAATTTTTTTACGGATAGTCAGTGTAGCATGCTTCTTACAAAATAGCCTATTCTAATTTGGCATACTTGCAATGTTCCTTCTAGCCACTGCAAATGCCATTAAAACATCATCCCTAATACATCCAAACTTCTCCTCTTAGCACCATTTCTGTTTTATTATACAGAATACAGTGAAAATAAACAAACGTATGTTCCGTTTTAGGGATGGGTGAGAAAAGACCAAATAATGTACTATCCTATATGAAAAATTTATTTTTGAATTATTTTTAAGAAATTATTGATTTTTTAATAGAAAAAAATTATGTTTTTACATAAAAAAGGAATATTTATAAGTATTCATAATATTATTAGAGATGGAGGTTATTATGAAAAGATGGATAGTAATTCTGATTTGTTTATTCATAAGTGGTTGTGCCGGTTTAGGAGATTATAGTATTGACTTATCTGGGAATTATTCGCTTTTGCGAACTTCAAGTCATAATATTACGATTGCACCTAAAAGTAAGAATGGTGAAGGAATGTGGGATGAGAATGTTATTCCTGCAAAAGTTGTAGAAGTTGGTTGGAATAAAGATTACATAATTGCAAAACAGCAGACTTACCCTAATGAAGAGTATTTTTACTGGATTTTAAATGTTAAAGATGAATATGTAGAAGGACCTTTTATTCTTAATGACTTTCAAAAAAAAATAAAAGAGTATGGTATTACTAACTTAGAATTGAAATTGGTAGAAGATATACAATAAGTAGATATAAAATACACGTATATTATTTTGTAGTAATATAGTAGAAAGGTGGTTTTTATATTGCAAAAGATATGTAAATATACTGTGTTATTTTTTAATTGTTCCGTATACAATTACTAATTTATTTTATCAAAATTATCGCCCTTAAGTTAAAGAATTACTAACGTTTAGATAAATTTATTTTTTATCTTGTTGTCCAGAAAGTTACATAAGTATTATGTGATAATGACAACTTATTTTCAAAAAAGCACTCCACAAAAGTAAGTATCTAAACTTTTGGGAGTGTTTTTTCCTTAAGCTGTGTAAAAAAACATTTTTCAATTGGATATACACCAATAAAAATCTAAGAAAAGAAACACACTATCCTAACGAGTCGAATAAGATGTTGCTGTAAGTAAGTTGGAGGTAGGTGTTTAAACTTGAAAAAATGGATGGTTGTATTTTGTTTAGGCAGTGTAATGGCTTTAGCAGGTTGTCAGGATAAAATAAAGCATGAACAAATTGAAAAAGACGACGTGCAACAACCCGTTATGTACACGCAGGACAAGGAGCAGGAAGTAGGTCCTGTAGTGGTTGAAATTGTTAATCCACAATCTAAAGAAATCATCCACATCGTATCGCCCATAGAATTAGGCTTTGAAACAGACCCAGTCTTGTATAAAAAGAACATTGAACAATTGGCACAACAATTAGCGAGAGGCACAGAAACAAAAGTTGGTTTTGATAAGCGAATGATGCTTGATAAAGTCGATGACAATGGTCGGATTATAAAAGGTAGTCCATTGGTTATTTTAAAAGAAAGTGAATTGGTAGAAAAAATTATGGCAGCATCAGTAACGGGTGGTACAGTAGAAATGCCATTGTATATTACTGAAAGTGGCTATTATTTTGAAGACATACCGTATTTAGAGGATGTTGTAGTTGCTTCTTATACAACATATTTCACTGCTTCGGATATCAGAAGAAATAAAAATATTGAACTTTCAGCAAAAGCCATTCACAATGTGATAGTTGGTAGCGGAGATACTTTTTCGTTTAATACTGTTGTAGGCCCTAGAGATGAAGCGAATGGCTATCAGCCCGCACCTGAAATTATTAATAAAAAGCTTGTTATGGGCATTGGTGGGGGGATTTGCCAAACATCTTCAACATTGTTTAATGCAGTCGATCAACTCCCGATTAAATTTGTGGAGCGACACCATCATTCATTAGATGTAGGATATGTTCCAAAGGGTAGAGATGCAACGGTGTCCTATGGTAGCTTGGATTTTAGATTTCAAAACACCAGTGATGTACCATTTTTAATAAAGGCAACCTATGGACAAGATTTTCTGACAGTGGAAATAAGGACAGCAAAAAAATATCAAGAAATTTTAACAAAGCTTCCCTCACAATAAGAAAGAAGTTGATGTAAGACTAAACAAAAATCAACTTCTCTTGTATTTTAAGGCACTTATAAAGAGTGTCTTTTTTAGTGCCTAAGCAATGGTGAAAGTAGTTCATAAACCTTCCATAATAATTAGTATTTCGGCAGGAGTAAATACTTTATATTCGGGTTCTGCTGATTGAACAATCTCAATAGCATCATACCCCCAACCAACCCATATAATTGGAATACCTACTTTTTTGCAGGCGACAATATCACGTTGCTCATCCCCAATATATAAAACATCGGATGTTTTTAAATTGGCTTGTTTTAAATATTTTTTTATCACTTTATCTTTACCAAAAATCCGGCTCGAACATAGTACTTCGGAGACATGGTCGATACCATTAGTTTGTAAAAACGCCAAAATATTATCTTTTGAGTTGGAGGAAATAATGGCGATTGTATATCCTTTCTTATCAAGTTCCTGTATGACATCTTTCATACCGTGAAATAGATGAACATCTTGTAATGATTGCTGATATAAGCGATAAAATTGCGGGAGTATAGTAGGTAGCTTGTGTAACGGGAAGTTAAATAATTTACTTCGTTCAGCAATCGATAATTTTTTTAGTGCATCAATATCTTCTAACTGTACTTCTTTGAATTCATGTTTTTTAGCAATCGTATTCCATACAGATGCAAACACTGCCGTGGAATCCGCAAGTGTGCCATCAAAATCAAATATTATATGTTTCATTGTATTTTTCTCCTTAAAGGGTATTTGGCTTTACCATTAATAATACTTAAATCAATATAGTCATTCGTTCATGATGACATGAATGCGGAAAAAAAGAAATGAATTAGTATACTATCTGATTTTATATTATGAGAGAAAAGGATTATTTACCATCGCTTCTTCAGTATGAGGTAAATTATTGCACTTGGTCTAATACTTTTGTGATATATTGTTTGATTTGTTTCTTGCTATAACCCATTACATAAGCTTCCATTATCATATTTTTTATAGAAAGTTCGAGATGATGTAATTGGGTTTCGTCTAACCGTCGATTTGAACGAGCGATAACAGTTGCTTTCAAGCGATTTTCCATCTTGATAATCGCTTTTTTCTCTAGTTCACGATAGCTTTTTGAAACGGTATGTATATTGATTCCAATATCTTGCGCCATATTTCTAATGGAAGGAAGCATATCATTGTCTTGAATATGTCCTTTTGCAATCTGTTCAATTAGTTGATTGCCGACCTGCATATATAATAGCAATGGGCTATTGGTATCTATCTGAATAGGTAGCATAGTATTCCCCCTAAAATAAACAAATTTGGAATAGGCATCGTAGCAGTTTCTTTTTGCGTTTGACTAGTTTGAATTCTTATCGGGTGCATTTTCAGGCGATTTTCTCCTTTTAACAATTTTGGCAGTAAAATTAATGTAAAAGTTATTATCTATAACGATAATATTATCATTATAGATAATATTGACTGTAGCATAGCATTTAATAAAATAACAAGTGCAATTCCAAAAAATGTGTGTTAATGTTATCATTATTAGTAATGATAATGAATGTTGAGAGGAGCGTTTTTATTGAAACTTCACTATGGGTTAGATGAATTGAATGACATTGATTGGTTGGCTGTATTACAGGTTATATGGCCGTTTATGATGGTTGGCTTCATCCTTATCCTTGTTGCATTAATTGATTTGTATCGTCATCGAAAAGCAAGAACAAATGTTATGTTATGGACAATCCTTATTTTATTTTTTAATACTATTGGTCCAATTTTATATTTCACTATTGGGCGAAAAGGAGCGAAACATCATGAAGTTAGAAATTAAAGAGGTGACTAAAACATTTAAAGCAAAGACAGCAGTCAATAATTTCTCGATGGTGGTTGAAACTGGACAATGTGTAGGGCTAATTGGACCTAACGGTGCTGGAAAGTCTACGTTAATCAAAATTATTGCAGATATTTTAAATGCGGAAAAAGGAGAAGTCCTTCTAGATGGGAAAAAAATTAAAACCATGAAAAAAGAAATTGGTTACCTTCCACAATATCCTGATTTCTTTCATTGGATGACAGCTACAGAAACACTCTTTTTTATGGGACAGTTATCTGGCATAACAAAACAAGAGTTGGTGAAGGAAGTACCAGCTATTTTAACAAAAGTTGGGCTTATAAATGAACAACATGAGAAAGTTCAAACATTTTCTGGGGGAATGAAGCAAAGGCTTGGCATTGCCCAAACACTGTTACATAAGCCATCTTTAATTGTCATGGATGAGCCTGTATCGGCATTAGATCCAATAGGCAGAAGAGAGGTCTTAAATTTAATACAAGAAATTAAACATGAAACGACTATTCTATTATCTACTCATATTTTAGGGGATGCGGAAGAAATATGTGAACGCTTTGTCATTATGAAACAAGGTAAGAAAATTGAGGATACGACATTAGATAAATTAACTAACAATCACCAAGCGGTTGTGCATCTTGAATTGGCATCACATAATATGCTTTGGGTGCAAATCATTGAAAAGCTCCCATATGTTAAGAATGTTGAAGTATTAGGCAAGAAGGCGAAGATTACCCTCGATAATATTCAGCAAAATAAAGATAGGTTGATTCGTGATGCAATGGACAACAACATGGATATCGTTAAATTTGAAGTTGGAAGCAGTGAGACGTTAGAAGAAATCTTTTTAAAAATGGTGGTGAGTGTATGACACCTTTATATATTTTAACGAAAAAAGAGTATGTACAAATGTTTCGAGAGTTTAAGATCCTTTGGTTACCTCTTGTTTTTATGTTTTTAGGCGCAACACAACCAGTAGTTACATACTATTTACCTTCAATTTTAGCAGCGCTCGGTGGAAATCAAGGCATTACGATTGATCCTGCAATCATGCAGCAGGATGGAGAACAAGTAATGGCGGCAACTCTTGGCTCGCAGTTTGATCAGCTGGGCATTATGGTAATTGTTATTGCCATAATGAGTATAATTCAGTCAGATAAAGCGAATGGGATGCTTGATTTTATATTAACAAGACCTGTAAAGGTAGGATCCTATATCGGTGGAAAACTTTTTTCTAATTTCTCATTTGTAGCGCTTAGTGTGACATTTGGCTATTTTGTATCTTACGTTTATGTAAATTTCTTGTTTAGTAATATTCCATTTTTTACGCTGATATTAGCGCTTGGATTTTACTTAGTATGGGTACTTTTTATGATTTCTTTTACTTCGATGATTAGTACTATTTTTAATGGACAGGGCGTTATAGCTTTAATTAGTATCGTTTGCTTGTTACTGTTGAAAATCATTAGTGGTTTACATCCAATAATTGATTTAGTGAATCCTGCTGGCATGAGTCAACAGGCAATGATGGTATTAATAACAGGTTCAATAGATTCACAACTATATGGAAATATGGTGATAACGTTCATATGGATTACTTTAACTGTAACAATTTCGCACTATTGGATTTCGAGGAAGAAATACCATAAAAATTAATAGAGTATAGCTTTTTTTGGCAAAAATAAGTAATCAGCATGCGTGCATTAAAAAATTTTAGGTGGATAATCTATTAAAATAATGTTATCGTATGAAGTAACTAAATAATATATCCTTCAGGGTAGGGTGAAATTCCCAATCGGCGGTGATGAAGTAATTCAAAGTCCGTGAGCGCAAGCTGATTTGGTGCAAATCCAAAACCGACAGTTACAGTCTGGATGGGAGAAGGATGAAAGTATAAGCTTTTTAAATTCGTATGACTTTAAAAGGTCTATTTGGCTACGCTTATATGAAATATAACTTCCCATCGCTTCTGTTGGGAAGTTTTTTATTTAGGGAAAAATTGAATAGGTATCTGTTCTTCGGGGTAGGGTGAAATTCCCAATCGGCGGTGATGAAGCAATTCAAAGTCCGTGAGCGCAAGCTGATTTGGTGCAAATCCAAAACCGACAGTGATAGTCTGGATGGGAGAAGAACAATAAGATGGCAGCCTGTGGAAAATTTTTGTATTCACTAGGTTTATTTCGTGACGTCTTATGTATTAGTACTCCCAAACCCCTTTTATGCTAAAGGGGTTTTTTCTTTGTTTTGGTCATAAAAAATGAAAGGGGGATTAACATAACTATCAAAAGGTTTACGACATAGGTTTGAGAAAGTAGGTGGAAAAATGTTTACAGGTATTATTGAGGATATTGGCACAGTAAAAACCTTGCAAAGCGATAGGCAAAGTATGGAAATAACAGTGATTTCGCCCAAAATAGTAGCGGATGTGAAGCTCGGGGATAGTATAGCCGTTAATGGGGTTTGTTTGACAGTAACTCATTACAATGACCAAGAGCTGACAATGGATGTAATGCCTGAAACAGTGAAAGCGACGAATTTACAGCAATTAACTGTTGGTCATGCAGTCAATTTAGAGCGTGCAATGCCAGCCAATGGACGATTTGGTGGTCATTTTGTTTCAGGTCATGTAGATGGTGTAGGGAAAATTATACGCAAACGCCCAATGGCAAATGCGGTCTATATTGATATCGAACTTTCAGAGAACTTAACTAGCTATTGTATTCCTAAAGGTTCAATCACAATTGATGGAACGAGTTTAACGCTCTTTCATGTTGAAAAAAACAGTGTCACAGTATCGCTTATTCCACACACATATAAAGAAACCGTACTAGGTGTTAAAAATGTTGGGGCACTGGTCAATATTGAAACCGATTTAGTAGGCAAATACATTATTCACCAGTTAAAGGGTGGTCTGCAATCGTCAACCATTACAAAAGATTACTTAGCGAAGCATGGTTTTTAACCTGCTATAGAAAGAAAAAAACATACATTGAAAGTCAAATCTATTAGGAGGTGGCAATGTTGCTACATTCAATTGAAGAAGCAATTGCCGATTTAAAACAGGGCAATATGATTGTTGTTGTGGATGATGAAGACCGTGAAAATGAAGGAGATCTACTGGCCCTTGCAGAGTTTATGTCACCAGAAACGATCAATTTCATGGCAACATATGGAAGAGGTCTTATTTGTACACCTATTTCACAGCAGCTCGCACAAAAATTAGCGTTACAGCCAATGGTCATAAATAACACCGATAATCACCAAACAGCGTTTACTGTCAGTATTGACTATAAAGAGACAACAACAGGCATTAGTGCTTTTGAACGTGCTTTGACGATTCAAAAAATGATAGTGTCACATGCACAAGCATCGGATTTTCGTCGACCTGGACATGTTTTTCCGCTAATTGCGAAAGAAAATGGGGTATTAGAGCGCCGAGGACATACGGAGGCTACTATCGATTTAGCAAAACTTTGCAACAGTGTACAAGCTGGCGTGATATGTGAAATTATGGGCGATAATGGAGAAATGCTGCGCTTTGATGAGTTAGTCAAATATGCACAAAAACATAAATTAAAAATGATTTCGATTGACGCATTAGCAACATATCGTCGTCAACATATGCAAATAGAAAATTCACTTACTATGTAAAAGAGGAGAATGAAATGATGGGAAAAACATTTGAAGCACAATTAATTGGCAATGATTTAAAAATAGCGGTGGTTGTTGGTCGTTTTAATGAATTTATAACAAGTAAATTATTAAGTGGTGCATTAGATGGGCTAAAGCGTCATGGTGTAGACGATGATTTAATAGATGTTGCGTGGGTGCCAGGTGCATTTGAAGTACCGTTTATCGCAAAGCAACTAGCTGAAACGAAAAAATATGATGCCATTATAGGTTTGGGTACAGTTATTCGTGGCTCTACAACACATTATGATTATGTGTGTAACGAATCAGCTAAAGGCATTGCAAACGTATCGCTTTCGACAAATGTACCAGTTATTTTTGGGATTGTCACAACGGAAAATATTGAACAAGCGATTGAACGTGCTGGAACAAAATCTGGCAATAAAGGTTATGACGCAGCAATGTCCGCAATTGAAATGGCTAATTTACAAAAAATGATTGGCTAAAAGGATATATCTATATTTAGAATTAATGAATTATCTCACTGGTGTAAGATTTATTGCATAATTTTTTGGACATTGGGAAATATATGTTTATAAGTATTTTAGTAAAATAATTTGTTTGAATTTGGTTCAGTAGGAGATGAGAATATTCAATCAATAGAAAAAGAAATCGAATTGAAAATGTTGAAAGAATTATTTCAACGCTCTGCTGACGTAATTTTTCAATCCTTTACCTTTCAACAACATAAGGTTTATTTTATTACATGTGAGTCGATGGTCGATCAGTTTTTATTGAATAAGGTCATTATCGATCGAGTTCAATCTTTGTTTGAAGATAGCTCTGTAAAATTATTAGAGGACCAAATAAAAAACAATTTACACATTCCTAATCTTCAAAAAGTAACAAATTTGGACGATGTTATTACGCGTGTCTATTCAGGGTTTGTTTTGCTTTACTTTGAAGAGGAGAAAATTTTATTTTCAAGTAAAATTGCTAAAAAACCAAATCGAAATCCTGAAGAAACAAAGCAAGAACTAGTGGTAAAAGGGCCGAGAGATGATTTTATAGAAGATGTCTTTATTAATGTGGCCTTAATTCGTAAGCGCTTGCCTACAAATTCCCTATGCGTGGAAACAGTAGAAGTCGGAAAGCGCTCTAAAACGACAGTGGCTGTTCTGTACATTGGTGATATAACCGACAAAGCAATGGTTACTGAATTAAAAAAGCAATTAATTAAAATTAATACAGACGTTGTCTTTAGTGGCGATATAATGATGGAAAGTGTGGAAAAAACCGCAAAAATTTTGCCACGACATGATTATACAGGTCGGCCAGATTTTGCAATACAAGCGCTTAGCAGAGGACGGATACTTCTTTTTGTCGATGGTGTATCTTACGCAATCATTACGCCGCCTAATATGTTTTTACTTTTTAAATCAGGTGAGGATAACGATTATCCAACTATAGTCGGTGCATTAGAGCGACTGTTGCGAATCGTAGGTATATTAATAAGTATGCTTTTACCCGGTTTTTGGCTAGCACTAACGACCTATCATCAAGAACAGATGCCTATATTACTTTTGGCGACGGTTGTCCAATCACGTACTGGTTTGCCTTTTCCTACGGTATTGGAGATATTGCTAATGTTATTTATGTTTGAAATATTTCGTGAAGCAAATCTACGCTTACCGTCTATTTTAAGCGGAACCATGAGTGTTGTAGGGGGACTAATCATCGGAGATGCGGCAATCAAGGCAGGGATAACGAGCCCTTCCATGATCGTCGTAATTGCTATCTCAAGTATTGCAGCCTATACTCTTGTCAATCAATCCTTTGTAACTGCAATGAGTATTTTCCGTTTATTTGTTATCTTAATGGCTGCTTTCTTTGGTTTATTTGGTTTCTTTTTGTCCCTGTTTTTCATTCTTATTTACTTTGCGAATATTCGTGTATTAGGCGTTCCGTACTTAAATATTGGTGCCAATTTAAACTGGTCCGATACCAAGAAAACTTTAATACGTCTATCGCCAAAAGGATATAGTAAACGACCAAAATTTTTACATCCTCAAGATGAGACAAGAACATCGAGCAAAAATTAGAACAAATTACATCTATCGCTTGTGCTGTGCTTAAAATCGTCTTCACAGATTATGTTGAAGTTATTTTTAAGCTTTACTTGTAAAAACCTTTCGATTGGACAAAATACAAAGTGAAGAGTATAGATTAGATTTTCCACTCTATACTTTTCTAGACCAATCACAAGGGGTGGATAGTTATGCCGAATGTCCAAGTTAGCTGTGCAGTATCAAATTGTGTGTTCCATGCCAAAGGTAATTATTGCGGAGCTGAAAAAATTGCAATCGACATGGATAAACGTAATACGAACAAACGTGATGCGGAATTTGCTTCTGACTTTGAGTTGCATACAATGTCAGAAGAAGCAGCAGCCATTCAATCATCCGATACGTGTTGTAAAACATTCAGATCGAAAGAAAAAAACTTTAGATAATGAGTATCGTTTATTTTGGACAATGTAAATAAAGACAATATCTTTATTTCACCAAAATAATTTATCTTTACCTTTTCTACTGATTTGGTCACGTTAAAGGAGGCTGGGACATAACTAGCTTCGATTAGTGAGAAATCCGAATTTGAATTTATTCAAATTCGGATTTCTCTGTTTTTTATGTTGTCTCCATATAGCTTTTAGCTAATGGCTGTGAATTTTCTTAAATTCACAGCCATTAATGCGAGACCCATCTCGTTATCAACCTTCGATTTTCCTCGTACAGAAAATCGAGTGAAACGCAAATTAGCCTTCAAGAATCCAAAAACAGGTTCCACGTCAATTTTGCGTTGACGATAAATGGTACTCGTTTTTTCTTCTGAAAGCTTTGTTCTCACATGTTCTTTTTGTTGTTCCCACTTCTCATTCACTGTTAACTTTCGATTCGTTCCTTCTTTTGCTTTTGTACAGAATGAACGGAGGGGGCAGCCGGAACAGTCTTCACATTCGTATACCTTAAACTCACGCGTGTACTCATACTTATCTGTTTTCGTGGTACGATATTTAAATTTAAGCTGTTGTTGGTTTGGGCAAGTATATCGATCATTTTCTTCATCATAAGCCCAGTTCCCTGTATTGAATTCGTTTTGCTTATACGGTTTCCTCTGTTCTTTTACATACATGTTGTATGTGATTAAGGCTTCTCGCTTACGGTTCACAAGGATATCATCATAATTTTGTTCACTTCCATATCCAGCATCTGCTACGATATGTTTTGGTAACTTCAAATAATGTTGTTCGATTTCATCCAAAAATGGGATTAATGTACGTGTATCCGTTGGATTCGAAAAAATGCTGTAGGCAAGCGCATACTGACCTTCTGTTGCTACTTGTATGTTATAACCTGCCTTCAATTGACCATTTTTCATATAGTCATCTTTCATACGCATAAATGTCGCATCCGGGTCTGTTTTCGAGTAACTATTTCGTCCGTCAAAGATTTCGAAGTCTCTTTGATATTTTAG
Organism: Lysinibacillus sp. FSL K6-3209; assembly: GCF_037976175.1. NCBI lineage: Bacteria > Bacillati > Bacillota > Bacilli > Caryophanales > Bacillaceae > Lysinibacillus > Lysinibacillus sp. FSL K6-3209. Next base: position 1,687,644 of record NZ_CP150264.1, read on the forward strand.
TTTGCGTTCCATATAGTCGATTAATTGTTTGCGCGTTTGCTTTGGGAATTTTCGTTCCTTTCTTAAAGCCTTTCGCTCTGCCACATCCGATGAGTCCTCAATTTTTCGATCGTATTCAGAAATCACTTCATCTACTTTTTTGACCATTTGGTCAAGGTCTTCCAATGCTAATTCCTGTTCATTTCCCGTTCCATTTCGGGTATGATTTCTTTTTCAAGTAGCTCATTGTATAGCTGGTTGGACTTTTCAATGAGTCCGTTATGATATTTCTCAATCGACTTTTTCCACACGAATGTAAATTTATTTGCATTCGCTTCAATTTTTGTTCCATCAATAAAAATCGCTTCCTGATTAATTAATTCTTCCTGTACCAGCTGGCAGCGGAATTGAACGAAGCATTGTCGAATCAACTCTTTGACTTCTGGGTGGACACGGAATCGGTTGATTGTGCGATAGGTTGGTTCATACCCTTGTGCTAGCCACATCATCCGAAGACTATCTTTTAAAAGCGCCTCCATTCGGCGCCCTGAGAAGACGGATTGCGTGTAGGCACATAAGATAATTTTAAGCATCATGCGTGGATGATAGGCAGGACAGCCCTCATTTCGAAGAAATGGTTCAAACGCTTCGGGCGGGATACTTTCGACTAAATGATGGACATGGAAGGCAATGTCATTCTTTTGTAATTTCATTTCTAAATCTAAAGGCAAAACTAATTGATTCATGTTATAATTTTTGAACATAAGAACCCTTCTTTCAAAGATTTGGTATGTGGTGTACTTTTATCTTATCAGAAGTGGTTCTTCTTTTTATGTAAAATTTCAACGGCTTATTAGTTTTCAGAGGAGGGTTTTGTCCCAGCCTCTTTTTTTATTCCTTTTATAATTCCCTTGACCTTCCAGTTACTTGAAGGATTACGATGATACAGAAGTCACAATTGGCAGTATGGGAGGTATTTCAATGAATAAATATCAAGAGTTAATCGTATCCGTAGTAGCTTTAAGGGGCGATGCCTATGAAATAGGTTTCCAACAAAGTAACGAAGTAACAACATATGCGCATTTAGCGCAAAAGGAACAGCTGCTAGCTTTATCTACTGCTTGTAATGTACAGCAGGTAAAAGAGCTATTGCTAGATTGTTCGCCCAATCTTTTGCAAGAGATGGAGGGTTTGGCATTTGGCTTAGAACAGTCATGTGAAACCATTATTAAAATGTATAGCGGTTATAATATGACATTTCCAAATATGGGATGTACCTCGTTTGTACACAATGGGAAGTATGTAAGAAATTACGATTTCAGTCCAGCTATGTATGATGCAAGACTCGTTTTTTCTAAACCGTCTGAAGGGTATGCTAGTGTAGGTTTTAGCCAGCAAATCATTGGTAGGTTAGATGGAATGAATGAAAAAGGGCTTGTAGTAGGGCTGCATTTTGTCAATAATGAATGGGCAGGCGAAGGCTTTTTGGCGACTACTATTGTTAGAATATTACTTGAACAGTGTGGAAATATTGAAGAAGCTACTGTATTAATAAACAAACTTCCACATCGCTATTGCTACAATTACTCGATGACAGATCAAAGTGGAAAAGCAATTGTGGTGGAGGCTACGCCAATGAAGCGGGTGAATTATGTGGAACATCCACTTATTTGCACAAATCATTTTGAATCACAACAATTGACAGGAAGAAATAAAGCTTGTATTAAAGGTTCAAAACAACGAAAAAACTATATAAATCGCTATGTAGCAGATGCGCGTACGACAATGTCTGTATATCATCATTTCAATAACGGAGATTCTCCGTTATTTGTTAAACAATATCAAGAATACTTTGGTACGCTCCATACAGTTATATACTCACCAAAGCAATTAGAGATAGTTGTTGGAATAGGTGAAAATTGTGAGCCACAATCATTTTCCCTCCAACAATTTATCGAAGGTAAACCTATTCTTTCGAAAACCATAAAAGGAAACATAATTCAGGCTATCTAATTTGTTAGGCTTGGTTTATAATTTAATAGAATAAATAGGGGAATGGCGTAACATTTGTTGGGCTATTCTCCTTTCGTTTTGTAGCTATTTCGCTTTTCGAAAGAATAAAAAAATATTCCGTTTTTTGTATAAAAATACTAAATTGAAAAAATAAACTTGGATAAAAGTATTGTTTTCAACATACTTTAAAAAATATACATGAAAAAACGAAAATTACTATAGTATAATATTATTGTTATTTATATAAATACTAATTTGTTCTAGGAGTAATTACACATCGTTAAATAATGAATACAATAGATGAGGAAGTACCAGTTTGTATGAAAAATCGTAAAATTAAACTAATATTAGTATTAGCGACTGTCTTATTGTCATTGTTCACAAGTTTAAATGTGCTCACTTCATATGTGAAAATGAAAAAGACGGTGGAAGAATCCATCGCTAACCAGAGCCTAGAAGCGGCTATTTCCATCGCATCATCAATTGATGTTAAGTTGTATCAACAATTTGCAAATAATCCTGTGAAAAATGCAACTTATTGGGAAATAAGAAGATACTTAAATGATGCAAGAGAAAAATTAGGGGCCTTAAATGTCTATACTTTAGAAATTGATAATCCTAAAGTATCAAAAACGATGATTGCTGGTGTTCCCAATCATCTCACAGTAGGCTTTGATATTGGGCAAGTTTGTACTGTTCCTGAAAAGCAAATCAAACTAGCTTATCAAGGGTTGACATATGTTACGAATGTCATTAATGACCCTCAACACGGAGACTATCTTTCTGTAGGCGCTCCAATTAAGAATGACAAAGGTCAAATTATTGGCTATCTAGGGATTGATATAAGCGCAGACAAACTTAATGGTATCAAAGGCAAAGTATTAGAAAATAATTTATTCTTGTTTATTTATAATGGAATATTTATATTGATCGTTATTGCATCGTTTTTCTTTTTACAGAGATGGTATCAAAAAGAAGTGACAAAAGAAGTAGAGGTAACAGAAGATACCTACCAAACTGAAATAAAAGCGTTAATTACCTCTGTATCGTCCTTAAGACATGACTTTACCAATCATATTCAAGTGTTGCATGGGCTTTTACAATTGGGAGAGCCAGATCAAGCGAAACAGTATTTATCATCATTATCTAAAGAGGTACAGGAAATAAAGTCATTGAAATTAAATATTAACCATCCGGGGCTATCCATTTTATTGCAAACTAAAAAGTTAGCTGCTCAAAATCATAATATTGAGATGGATATATCAGTTTCGCAGGATACTTTCGATAAAATAAAAACGACTGATATCATTAAATTATTATCAAATTTAATTGATAATGCGATTGATGCGACAATTGAATTGCCTGAAAGTGACCGCAAAATGAAAATTTGTTGTCATGCGGATGAAATGAAGTATGTATTTGAAATTGTTAATACAGGACCAACCATTACGGACCCAGATCAAATCTTTAAGCAAGGGTTTACAACGAAAAAAGCTGAACTAGGAAAAATTAGAGGTCAAGGCTTGTTTATTGTGAAAGAAGTTGTGAAAAAATACAACGGCAACATTTCTATCCAATCAACAGGGGAATTTGAGACAACGGCGATTGTAATCATTCCTTTAAAGTAAATGGGCAGTTGCTATCTCTTTTACGGCTAATCTTCGCGTGAAGTAAAGCCACTTTTTAACTGGATAGTATAATAACTTAAGCTTCCTACTTATTAGCGTAGGAGGCTTTTGTTGATAAGTAAATGCGTTTGTATTTGAATAGCATGTATTAGCTAATATAAGTCATACATTAACAGTAAATCTAAGCGGGCAGGTTAGGAGGATAAAAACCATTTGGAAAAACCAATCCTTGATTTACTAAGAGCAGGTGGATTGATTTTATATGTTAGACATGGAGAAGCAACTGTTGGTGAAGATCAGCCATATGTTAATTTTCGAAACTGTTATACACAAAGAAATTTATCTGATTACGGACGGCAAGAAGCCGTTTACTATGGACAAATGCTACGTTATTGGCAAATTCCAATTAGTTCACCTATAATAACAAGTCCATTTTGTCGAACAATTGAAACGGCACAGCTTGCCTTCCCAACAATGTATCTACAAATTGACCCGTTTTGGTTTATAATTACTAAATTAGCAGAAACCTTTTCCACAACTGAACAACAACAAATTTTAAAGGATGCCAAACAACATTTAGAAGTAAAACCACCACTTGGAACTAATCAAGTAATTATTGCGCACAGTTTTCCGAAAGGGACTCCCATAGGTGAAATTTCAAGCATGGGAACCGTTATTATTAAGCCCAAAGGTGTGGGCAATGGCTATGAAATTGTAAAACAGCTAACATTAGCCGATTTAGCAACCTTAGGGACGTCACAAAAATAATTTTGGAGGATAGAGATGAAACAAGAAGGAATTGTCAAATGGTATAAAGACGAAAAAGGCTATGGACGTATTATGCTTAATGGTGAGGAAGACAATCATGTTTTTGTTCATTTTAGTTCGATTTTACCCGATAAGGAGAGATTTCCAACTGCATTTCGCTTTTTGAAACAAGGTCAAAAAGTCTCCTTTGATTTACATGAAATACCCAATTCTACTGACCAAAAGCAGGTTGCAGAAAATGTCATTGTGCTGTCAGACTAATATGTACTCTTATAATTGTTTGTGGCAATCTATTCTAGCGATGAAAAAGTGCGATGCCTATTTATAGAAAACGTTAATCCGTGGATTGGCGTTTTTTCTTGCGCTCTAGAGAGGAAGTACGCTGTAGTATTTTAGATGGCTTACGATATATAAAAGTTGAATGAATATACATTTAAACTTATAATCATTTATATTTTGAATGCCAAAAGGGCAGGTCACTTACAATTGAGTGACCTGCCCTTTTGGTTAGACTGTTTCTAGCAATAAATATATGGGGGAAAATAAATTACTTGATGTATATATTATTTAAAAAATAAAATATTCTAATAATTTTTGTCGTTGTATGGTAAACTTGATTGTGTTATATAACAATATAAAGAAAAATATTTGTAAGTCGTTTAGTATTTCCTTAAACAAGAGGAAATGAATAAAACCAAGGTTTATGTCTTGATAGATTTAATGGAAGCGTATACAGTAACTATTGAGACAGGTGGACAATCATTCGATTTGTAAAACATGGCTAAATGAGAAAAAAGTCGTTGAGCTTGTATTATTGAAGATGATTGGAAGTGAATTGTTTCGTTTGTTGAAAGAAGTGTGTCTTTTGGCCTTTTACATAATTGGAGTAAAAATGTTGTAATATCCCGTCGAAAAAGCGAAAATTAGTTTGAAGGTACCTTGTGAATGTTAGCAAATCATGTAAAATAGAGTCGATTACGAGCTTTTAGACTAAAAGTTCTAGTGCTTTTAGTATGAGTGAAGTTAAAAAATATCTTTCATTAAAAAATGATGGATAAATTATTTTAGTAGTAGCATACTAAAATTCAATCAGTTGACTTTATACAACATAAACATCTTTCAGGCGATGCATTTTTCCGATTTGATATGTAACGGCAGACCAATGCACCATACTCTTGAAAACAGGGGGAAGGTCTTTGTTTTAATGTGTACAAAGGACATAATGAGCGGACTTCGCACTTTTTACTACTTTTTGATTAGTTTATTACTATAATATTGTAGTAGATATTTTATTCTTTAAATAGTTGTGATAGACTATTGTAAGTTTATAGTTGATACAGAAAAGGTGTGTGACTAGTTTACACCTACATCATTTCTGCAAATCTTAAAATATAAGGATGGTAAAAATGAGTAACAGAGTAACTAAATCAGACGTCATCTTAATTGGTGCCGGAATTATGAGTGCGACTTTGGGGACAATGCTCAAAGAATTAGCACCGGACTGGAATATTACTGTGTTTGAAAAACTTTCAAACGCCGGTGAAGAAAGCTCTAATGAATGGAATAATGCAGGAACAGGGCATGCAGCACTATGCGAGCTTAACTACACTTCTGAAAAACCAGACGGTACTATTGATATTAGCAAAGCAATTAATGTCAATGAACAGTTCCAGGTTTCGATGCAGTTTTGGTCATATCTTGTAAAGAACAAGCTGATCCAAAATCCGCAAGATTTTATTATGCCATTACCACATATGAGTATGGTAAGAGGTGAAAAAAACGTTGAGTATTTAAGAAAACGTTATGAAACAATGTCAAATAATCCTCTTTTCAAAGGGATGGAATTCTCTGATAATCCAGAAAAACTGAAAGAATGGATTCCACTTATTATGGAAGACCGCCCAGCAAATGAGGCCATTGCTGCAACAAAAATTGACACTGGTACAGACGTTAACTTCGGTGCTTTAACACGTATTTTATTTGACCACCTAAAAGCGAAAGATGTAGATATCAACTACAACCATAGTGTCGAAAGCATTAAACGTACGAAAGACGGTTTATGGGAATTAAAAGTTCATGATAAAGATGGCTGTAAAATGGAATACCATACAGCAAAATTCGTCTTCCTTGGCGCTGGCGGAGGAAGTCTTGAATTATTACAAAAATCAGGCATTCCTGAAGGAAAACACATTGGTGGATTCCCAATTAGTGGATTATTTATGGTATGTAAAAACCAAGAAGTGGTTGAACAACATCATGCAAAAGTATACGGTAAAGCTGCAGTTGGTGCACCACCAATGTCTGTTCCACATTTAGACACTCGCTTTATCGATAACAAAAAATCATTACTATTTGGACCATTTGCTGGTTTCTCACCAAAATTCTTAAAAACAGGTTCAAATATGGACTTATTTGCTTCTGTAAAACCGCATAATATTACAACATTATTAGCGGCAGGGGTTAAAGAAATGTCCTTAACAAAATATTTAATCCAACAACTGTTATTATCAAAAGATCAACGTATGGAAGAGTTACGTGAGTTTATCCCAACTGCTAAAAGTGAGGACTGGGATATTGTCGTTGCAGGTCAACGTGTACAAGTTATCAAAGATACTGAAGCTGGCGGTAAAGGAACATTACAATTTGGTACCGAAGTAGTAAGTGCTGCTGATGGATCAATCGCTGCATTATTAGGTGCTTCACCAGGTGCATCTACTGCCGTTCACGTTATGTTGCAAGTTATTCAAAAATGTTTCCCTCAACAAGCTAAAGAGTGGGAGCCAAAACTAAAAGAAATGATTCCATCTTACGGTATCTCTTTATTACAAAATCCAGCGCTGCTTGAAGAAGTTCATACTTCAACAGCAGAGGCTCTAGGTCTAAACAAAAACTAATCAATTTATGAACCTTCAATCCATTTTGGATTGAAGGTTCTTTTTACATTGGCTAGGGAATGAGTTGTTTTGTTGAGCAAAAGTAGTGAAGCTCTTCCTATTTAATATTGCTGTTGCTTCCAAATTTCCAATATATTCTTAAAGAAGGAACTAATCTAACAAAAAAGTAGTTAGAATGAAAATTATAAATGAACTGGCTGCTGTTGTAAACAAAATAAATATCCAGTATACTTTTTTCGTATGGCATAGTAGAAATGAAAAATAAAGGATGAGTATAGATGACGTTTGAAGAAGTATTACCGCGTTTAAAGGCGGGCGAGAAAGTGATTCGTGAAGGATGGAGCGGTGCTGAATTATATGTCAAGCTTGTAGGTCAAAGCGAGCACGACGGCGAGAATTTGAACCCCTATTTTTTAATTAATGTGCGTGGCGAGGGTTACACGATGTTTACACCAACAGTATGTGATTTATTGGCAGAAGATTGGAAAATCGTAAACTAAATTCAGTGTCGTTTCAAAGGTTATAATAGTATGCTAAGTGATTCTTAGTATGCTATTTTTTTGATATAAAGGTTAAGCTTTTAGGCGGTATAGTTTATAAGAGCTGGCGCATTGCATGCAGATTGCGACTTGAAGGACTTTAAAAAATGTCTCTTCTTTCAGTATTTTTAGTAGTAGATTACTTTTTTAAAAGGAGAGATTATATGAAGTTTGAAGAATATCATGGTAAAACAGTGTTTATTACAGGTGCTGCGTCAGGTATTGGCCAAGCACAAGCTATTGCTTTTTTAGAAAACGGTGCTCATGTTTTTGGTTTGGATGTAGAAGAGCGGGGGTTAGAGCAATTACACCAGCTATACCCAGAGCGCTTTGCATATACGCTAGGAAGTGTCTGCAAGAAAAGTGATGTAGAGCACGCTTTTCAAGCAGTAATGGCAAGCTTTAGGAGTGTAGATATACTACTAAATACGGCAGGTGTTTTAGATGGTTTTGCCAAAACACTAGATACCGATGAGGTGCTTTGGGACAAAATTATGAATACAAATGTAAAGGGTACTTTTTTTGTAACGAATACAATTTTACCTCATATGTTACAACGGAAATCGGGCATCATCGTTAATATGGCATCTATTGCAGGGCTGATTGCAGGAGGTGGGGGTGCGGCTTATACAGCATCCAAGCATGCCATTGTGGGCTATACGAAACAGTTAGATTTAGATTATTGTCGCGAGGGGATACGTGCGAATGCTATTGCACCAGGAGCTATTCAAACAGCTATGACCAAAGCTGATTTTGAAGGCGATGGTGAAATGGCAAAATGGGTTGCCAACGAGACACCTGCTGGTCGCTGGGCACAACCAAGCGAAGTGGCGAATTTAACGCTTTTTTTGGCGAGTCATGCCGCGGATTATATACATGGAGCTGTGGTACCAATTGACGGTGGATGGATAACGAAATAGTATTGGTCAATGAATCATTCTTCTGCTATAATACGCAAGTAAGCAAAAATAAGCTTACACTACGGCACTTCAGTTAGGGCATCATGCTCTCTTCCTTTGGTCGTAGTTATTACTAAAATAGCAGCATGCTATTTTACAAAGGAGAATGTAAATTGAATACATCTATTGTAAAAGATTCATCGCGTACTTCTGTAAGGGAACTTACAAAAGTAGCACTTGTTGCAGCCTTGTATGTGGCTGTAACTGTATTGTTATCAGTGATTAGCTTTGGAGCAGTGCAGCTACGTTTGTCGGAGATGTTCAATTATTTGGCGCTGTACAATAAGCGGTATGTAGTAGCAGTAACCCTAGGTGTTGTACTAGCAAATTTTATGTCACCGACTTGGATTCTTGATGTGCCTATCGGCGGAATTGCAACATTTCTAGTATTAATTCTTTGCCGAATGGTAACTAAAAATATGAAGCAGGATAGTTGGAAAATGGTCATCACAGCAGTGATTTTTGCACTATCGATGTTTACTGTTGCAGGCCAGTTAACGATACTGTATGATCTACCATTTTGGGCGACATGGTTTACGGTTGGCGTCGGAGAATTATTATCCATGACTGTTGGTGGCGTAACCATTTACTTATTAAATAAAAAAATAGATTTATCCAAATAGAAAAAACACATTCGCGCGAGCGAGTGTGTTTTTATTTGTAAAGGGAACAGGCGTGTATCGCAAATAAAAAATTCTCGCTGATTTAACAGCGAGAACAACTCAAAGAACTACGAATATTTATTTGTTGAAAATCGGTGTTTTTCTTAAGAGAATACAAACCGGAATTGCCACAATCATTCCTAAAACATTTTGAACTAAGTCTCCAGGAATAGAAGTCAATGGTGCAACCCAATTGGCATATAAAATACCTTCCCCAACGTAATAAACGGCTACCATAAATGGAACAGAAATAATCATAGCTAGAACATTAAAGGCAATGCTGTTTCCTTTGCGACCGTTCGACCAAGCGATTTTCCCTACGATATAGCCTTGTAAGCCACGAGCGACGATTGTAATAGGTGCCCACAATGTCCAACCAGATACAACGTCAAATAAACCCATGCCTATTGCACCTGCAATGGCACCTTTTTTAGGACCGAAAAGAATAGATGCGATAAAGAGCATACCTGTACCAAGATGAACCAATCCACCATTTGCTTTAATAGGTAGTTTAATATTCAATGTGAGTGTTGCTACAAACACAAGTGCAATTAACATGGCTGATAGAATGAGATCAAAAGTGCGTGAATGTGAATAGCTTATTGATTTTTGCATAGTTGTAAACCTTCCTTATTTGCTTTTTCAATATCAAAGAATAGTTGCGCAAAACCTTACTTCGTAAATCAATGCTGCATGCTAGGATAACATTAGCAAAGGCTTGGCCTATTTAAAAGTATCAATTTTGCAAAAAAAATAGTGGTCAGTTTTACATCTTGCACTAACTGGTACTTAGGGATATGAAGTAAACGCTGCTTGTTAAAGGAAATTGATAAAAAGAATAGAGTAGAAAAAGGAAATAATTACTTATCTAATTATAAGAAGATCTGCCTTGGAATTTGCTATTTTGAAATAATTCCATCAAGTAAATAGCTAGGTGAAAATACGATTTCAATACACAACATAATTTCACTTTCTTTAGCCAAACTAATAGAAATGACTAAAGGAGGATGAAGAAATGCAACAGCAATCATATAATGCAGGGGATATTGTTTATATCTTTTACCGCAATCCACATATTCAAGATGTCGCAAATATACAGGAAGCGGCAGTTGTTAACAATCCAGAAAATCCAAATGAATTGGCGTTATTTCTTTTTGAAACTTACTATCCGTTAACGAATGACTTTGTTATTTTTTCAAGTGAGATGGATGCGGAGCAAGCGTATCATCAATATTTTCATTGATGGAGGTAGAGGATGCGAAAACCATTTACACCTCAGCTCGTTTATTTTGAACCTGATGCGCTCGACTATCCGCTTGGACAAGAACTAAAAGAGAAGTTTGAACAAATGGGCGTAGAAATTCGTTATACTACATCTCATAATCAGGTGCGCAATCTTCCTGGAGACAATGATTTGCAAAAGTATCGGATTGCCAAGTCAACGCTCGTCGTGGGTATTCGAAAAACATTAAAATTTGATACATCTAAACCGTCAGCAGAATATGCTATTCCTTTTGCCACTGGATGTATGGGGCATTGTCATTATTGTTATTTGCAAACAACGATGGGTAGCAAACCTTATATTCGCACATATGTCAATGTTGAGGAAATACTTGAAGCTGCAGACAACTATATGGCAGAACGAGCACCTGAAATTACGCGCTTTGAAGCATCGTGTACATCAGATATTGTTGGAATTGATCACTTAACACATACATTAAAAAGAGCGATTGAGCATTTTGGACAAAGTGAGTTTGGTTTACTGCGATTTGTAACGAAATTCCATTATGTGGACCATTTATTAGATGCCAAACATAATGGCAAGACAAGATTTCGTTTTAGTGTGAATGCGGACTATGTGATTAAAAACTTTGAGCCAGGCACATCACCTTTAGATAAGCGCATTGAAGCGGCTGGAAAAGTAGCGAGAGCAGGCTATCCACTAGGCTTTATTGTCGCGCCCATTTACCTGCACGAAGGTTGGGAGGAAGGCTATTATCATATGTTTGAGCGTCTAGATGCGGAATTGCCCCATGATGTAAGGGATGATATTACCTTTGAATTTATTCAACATCGCTTTACAAAGCCTGCGAAAAAAGTAATAGAAAAAAACTATCCGATGACAAAATTAGAATTGGATGAAACTGCGAGAAGATACAAGTGGGGGAAATATGGGATTGGTAAATATATTTATCAAAAAGAAGAAGAGGAAGACATAAAAGAACATCTTTATAGTTATATGAAAAAATTTTTCCCCAATGCGAAACTAGAGTATTTTACGTAATAACATATCGTTGAATTCCGTTCTGAGCACTCCCTATCCTCAGGCACGGCTTCAACTAATATTTGCGACAATGCCGTAAATATGGATTTTCAGTTCCTGCAGGAGTGTTGCGCCTTCCAGTCCAATCAACTCGTATGCCAAATGTTTTTGAGGTAACAATAAATCTAACGTAGTGGAAATCCAGAAACAGTTTCATTCTATGAGTTTCTTTACGCTTTCAGACACACCGTTATTTATGGTGTGTTTTCTTGTAGGGCTGCATCGTATAATCTTTAAGTTGCTGGTAAGGCTAACAATAATCGCGACGAAGAGGGGGAATTACCATCATGATGTCATTTCAACCAAGCTGTTGGTCGGAGCACGGAGAGCTTTCTGCGGTTATGCTTTGTGCGCCTTCCAAATTGGATGTACCCGATTTAAAAATGGCAGAAAATGTACAATGGAGTGCGGCTGTTTCACATACCCAAGCAATGGAAAGTTTTATGGAGTTGACAGAGACTATACAACAGGCAGGCGTGCACGTAATAGATTACGCAACACATCTATTAGCAGATGCGCAGCACCTTAGCGAACAACTTCTAAATCGTTATTTTGTGCGTGACCTGGCATGTGTATTTGGTAACCGAATATTACCAGGTGCAGCGGGTAGCTCGATTAGACGACCTGAATATGGACATGCACACACATTACTTCAGAAATGGTTTCCGCAACACTTTATGCCCGCTAAGGAAAGTAGCTATGTATTAGAGTTTGGAGATGTGATGGTGTTAAATCGTGATGCTGTACTTATTAATATAGGTGTAAGAACGACAAGGCAAGGTGTAGAGCAGATAAAAAACAGTATTTTTGAAGCAGGTTTCTCTGAAATAGGCATTATTGATTTGCCTCGAAGCTCGGATACACTGCATTTGGATATGAATTGTAATATTGCCAACAACGATGTCGTAATAGCGAAAAGTTTTATGCGTTATTTTCCTATTCAAGTAATTACACCAAGTTCGACTCGTTTTGATATGACCGAACAATTTTTCAATCGTCATGGGTTTGAGTTGTATTGGTTAGAAACATATAATACCATTCCTGATATCAATTTTTTAAATCTCAATCCCGAAACATTGTTAGTCAGTAAAAAAGCGACGAAACAGCATTTTAAAAAGCATCCAAAATTACAAAAGAAAAATATTGTGGAAATTGACGTGACAGAGCTTGAAAAAGGCGGTGGTGGTATTCGCTGTATGACATTACCATTGGTGCGAAAATAGGTATAGAGGTGATTTCTATGGAGTCAAAAACAAGCAAAGGCCAAATGGCTTGGTGGCAGTTGTCCCTGTTAGGTGTAGGGTGTACGTTAGGGACAGGTTTTTTTCTCGGAACAAGCATGGCCATTGCAAAGAGTGGACCTGCTGTTTTAATTCCATTTATTTTAGCAGCCATTGGTACGTACATTGTCTATGATGCGCTCGTGCATATGTCTGTTGCCAATCCTGACAAAGGATCATTTCGTACGTATGCAAAACAAGCTTTTGGCAATTGGGCAGGTTTTAGTAATGGTTGGGTCTATTTAATTTCTGAACTATTAATTATGGGGAGCCAATTAATGGCATTAGGTATTTTCACGCGTTTTTGGTTTCCTAGCATACCACTATGGATCACCGCAGCAGGTTTTGGTGCACTTGGCTTGCTCATTATACTGACGGGCATGAAGGGCTTTGAAAAATTTCAAAATGTATTTGGGGCAATGAAAGCCGCTGCTGTTGTAATGTTTATTGTAGTTGCCGCTATCCTAATGATAAAGGGGATGAATAGTGAGCCAAAACAAGTAGATGGTATTATAGCAAACTTTCAAGGCTTCTTTTCGGAAGGAGTAAAGGGCGTTTGGCTTGGTTTACTCTATGCATTTTTTGCTTTTGGTGGCATAGAGGTGATGGGGCTTCTCGTAATCGATTTAAAAGATCCCCAGCAGGCACCAAAAGCCGGAAAAGTAATGATTGTCATCCTTACTACGATTTACGTAATTGCACTAGTCTGTGCCCTTGCATTAGTATATTGGGCATCATTCACAATAGACGAAAGCCCGTTTATTACTGCCCTTGCAAATTTTAATATCCCATTTGTTGCAGATATAATAACCGGTATTTTAATTATCGCGGGATTTTCTACAATGGTTGCATCCTTGTATGCTGTTGTCACTATTTTAACGGCTTTAGCTGAAGATCATGATGCACCAGCGTTATTAGCGAAAAAAGGAAAAATGAAAGTACCGTTACCAGCCTTTCTGTTCCTTATGGGTGGCTTAATTATCACCATTACAATCGGCTTCCTAACTCCAGAAAAGATTTTTGAATACTTAATAACAGCAGCGGGATTAATGTTAATTTATAATTGGCTTTTTATTTTAGTAACCTATGCAAAACTTATGACATTAACGAAGTGGCAACATGTAAAAAATATGGTTGGGATGCTGCTAATTGCGGTAACTGTTTCTGGCACGTTAGGTGAAAAAACAAGCAGACTCGGTTTTTACATAAGCTTACTGTTCCTAGTCATCATTGCACTGGCAACTTTATTTGTTATGAAAAAACGGAGCCACCATCGCTCCGTTTAATTTTTTCGTTGTTGTGGCAAAGTGAATGATAAATTTCCTCTTACAAACGGACATTGGGCAGGGCTATGTTCATCATCACTTAAAAAGTATTGCTTCCATTCAAAATTATCTTTTTGCCCATACCATTTTAAGTCAGGGTGTTCTGGAATAGCATCATATTGTTCGATACGCTTTCGTATTAACTTTTTTAGTTGTTGGCCTAGCACGGTCGTGTCATTTATATCTTCAAAGACCCAGCGTGGCTGAAAGGCCATCAGTAAAGTTGAAAACTGGCGGCTTTTACGCAATTGATGGGCAGGTGTTGCGCAAAAGACAAAATAAGGCTCCCCATTAAAACAAAATTCCCATGTATGATTAGACGGATTTACGGGGATTTCACTAGGCCATTCTTTTTCGTCAAAGGCAGTTACATGATTTAGCACGCTCCAAAATAAAGCTCTGTAATCTTCTACATCATAATTTTCAAGCATATCTTTTGGCGTCTCAAAGAAAATGGCGTGCGAAGTATATTTCCCAGCAGATCGAGCACAGTCACCATACTCCTTTAAGCAATTTGCCAAATCTTTAGCTGATTGTAACTCTCGGGGATCGCCAACGAAACTATAGCGGAGTTGATTTGAAATAAACCCTGTGCGCGCAGGAATACAAGGGAATGCATTTGCATCATTTGCAACCATTGAAGCAAAATCTTGAAATGCCGTCTGTTGCCATAAGGGAAGGGAAGCCAAATGCTGTTCAAGCCAAATTTTATCAAAAACTGCTCCCACATGAGTCACCTCCTTTATACATCTTTAGACTATTAAGGAAAGTGTCATTGGGTGACGAATATTAGGGATTATTTATAACTAGTCTACATAGTGCGCTTATTTTGCCGTTCCAATGGTGTAAAAAATTATGTTAAACCGATAGTTGCATACCATTGTTAATAACCAGATATTCTATATTTAAATAATATGAAAGTTTTTTGAATTTTTTAATTATTATTTATTTTTAACTTTTGTATATTTTTATACTTTGATAAGATAAAAGTATTATAAAACATATAAATATAGGGAGGTCTGTACTATGAAATTTCGTTCAATTCTTTTAACATCAGTTGTTATTCTTGGTCTTTCAGGGATTGGATTTGGAACTAATCATGTAAAAGCTATGCCATTAGATGCAAATCAAACGAAAGAACCAGCCCTTTCTGAGCATGAATTAATGACCATCAAAGCAAACTAACTAAAAATGGGAAGCGATGAAAAAACTGCTAACCAATTGATCGAAAAGTATAAAAAAGGAGAACTAGCTGATGCAGATTTAATGAGTTTTAAGGATGCTGTAAGCTCAAATACTATCGTTGAAGGTGACACTACTACAACAACTTATGAATTTCCAGATGGCCCTAGAGCCCAAATGCAAATTACTGAATTAAAGCTACTAGGAAGAATAACTCCATTTGCTAGTATTAGCGGAGGTCGTTGTCAAACAACAACAGTTAGAACAGAGTGTAAGTCAGTAAAGGTTAGTAATAATACCCCTTTTTATGGGATGTCCTATTATGTTAACTACTATCTAAATCGTTTTGGATATGATTCAATTACTTGGGTTGGAAACTACAATGTTTGGACAGTAACGGGTAGTTATGCCAATCCATCTCTTCGAATACTTAAACCCGTAAATACTTCTTGGCACGATGAAGCTCGATTATCAGCACAATTTAACATGATTTTTGAAATAGGTTCCTTTAATAGAAGTCTATCATTCTATGTGGGTAATAATAGAACTGGTTTGGGATGGAATTCGTATTATTAATTATTAATGAGAGTAGGGATTTAAAAAATAAAATTTGTTTTGGTGTACTCTTTTTCGTAAATAAAAGGAATTCTGACCTCCTCTGTTAAAAATGTAGTTTACCGAATTATAAATCATGTGAAAGGGCTACATACCTTCCTACATTAAAATCAAGAATTATTTATCGTTGTCAGTGTGATAAGGTTATGTAGATAAAAAATAAAACATATAGAAGACCAGTAATCGCAACGATAAAATCATTAATGTAGAACAAAGTCAAAGTTTTTTATTCTTTGACATTACAAAAATTTAAAATAGGAGAATTTTAATAATGCCAAAAATACTTGTAGGAGATATATTTGCAGTTACCGCTACATTAGTTGCACTTTCGATACCACTAACAATTATTGGGTTATTAATTTATATCGCTAAACTAATTAAAAATCTTGAAAAAAGTGACCTCAAATCAGTTTGCATTTGAGGTCACACGTATATTAAAGCCTATCTTCTTGTTTAAAAACCTTCTGTTGCAAAATATCCAAAGCGTGTTTGATTTCCTCTAAATCTTCTTCTGGAACATGTTGAATGAGCTGTTGAAAGCGTTCTTCGATACGGGCAAACGCTTCATGCATCATTTGTTCACCATCTGCTGATAGACGTACAAAAAATTTACGACGATCCGCTATATCACTTATTTTTTCAATTAAATTTTTTTCTTGAAGTTTCTTGAGCTCGCGACTTGTATTGGGTAACGACATATGATGACATTCACTAATTTCGGTAATCGTAACAGGTTGGCTTACTTTTAAATACTCTAAAATTTTGTATTGAACAGGCGTAATAGCATCCGTATTAATGTTTTGTGTTAAGTCACTTGTTACTTGGTGGACGGCTGCGGTAAACGTAACAAATTGATTAAATAATGCATTCTTGTCCAAATATCTCACCTCTTACTGACAAGATATCAAAGAACTTATCTTAAAACAATTATCATTTGACAACTAAAAAAATGTCCGCTATTATTTACTTATCAAATGATAAGTAATGGGGGATGTTATGAACACGTTAGTCATTTATACGTATCCAAATCATCAAAGTTTGAATTATGCTTTTTTACAGCAAGTCCTTAAAGGCTGTAATGAAAATCCGTACATAACCGAATTACAAGTGTTAGATTTATATGAGGAAAAATTTGATCCAATTTTACATTTTCACGAACATAAACGAAGACGTGATATGTATCGCGAGCCTAACTTAGAGAAATATAGAGAACAACTTACATGGGCAGATCAGATTGTTTTTATCTATCCAATTTGGTGGGGAAGACCGCCCGCAATGCTTTTAGGGTATATCGATCAACTATTTGCCTCTAATTTTGCTTATAGAGATAAAAAAGGCTTGTTTCCAGAAGGACTGTTAAAAGGGAAGTCTGTTGTCTGTGTGTCCACAATGAAAGGTCCGACAAATTATCCGCTCTTTTGGTTGAATAATGCGCATAAAGTGTTAATGCGAAAAGCATTGTTTAATTTTGTAGGAATTAAAAAGGTGAAGTTTTTTGAATTTGGAAATATGGAAAGTAAAAAGGGAGGGCAACAAAAAAAGTTAGAAAAAATCTATCAGTATTTTAGGCAGTGCCAGTCACCCAAACAATTCTGAAAATTTTCTTGACCTTCAAGTAGCTTTAAGGTTTACTGTTAAAGCGAAGGAGTGAGATGACTTTGCTAAATGATATGACGATTCAAGAATTTTCAAATAGAACTGGAATTGCAAAAAGCACGTTACGTTTTTATGAATCGAAAAATTTATTATTGCCAGTAGAACGAAGAGAGAATGGCTATCGTGTATATGCGCAGCATCAAATTGCTACAGTCAAATTAATTACCTCTTTGCGAATAGCAGATGTCCCTCTACAGGATATTCAACATTATTTACAGGAAAATGATGAAATAGCTCGTCAAACCATGATGAAAAATTGGATTCATTCTATTAAGGAAAAACGTGATCTAATAGATATCAGTTTACGTTTTTTAGAAAGTGATTCAATTCAAGAAGATATTTATCTTATCGATAAACAAGATGAAAAAATTATTTGGTTCATTGAACAATCGACAACAGGGAAGTTTGGAGAGCATTTTGCAAAAAGAGCGAATAAATTAAAGCAGAACAATATACGCATTAAAAGTTATTATGTAAACTACCTATCAGGACAAGATTTGATAAAAGTACAAATTGGTTTTGGAGTGACAGCAGATTCCAATCTAAATGGATTAAAGGGTGTTGATTTTATCGAACATATGCCGGCTTGTATTTGCTTAGCATTACCATTTAAAGAAAATCCTACAAAAATCAAAGAAGGTTATCACAAATTATTACAATATGCTTTTCATCATAGCTGGGTGCCTACCCGCTCAATTTTCGAGTGGTACCGAGGAGAAGATTTTTCGCAATTAGACTTATTATTGCCCGTCATCCAATTGGAGCGCAATGATAAGTGAGATAATTTTTTAAAGTTATTTGTTGAATCCATATTATTTTACAGTAATTATTATTACTCACTTCGATAAAGAAGAAATTATTAATCATGGATAAAGAAGACAAACAATTAAGTCACATCAAATTTGATGTGACTTGTTGGTTAAAATGCACGCGTATTATTTTTTACTCTGTGCTAAAGTCTCCACATAATTCGGATGCTTCAGCTATATCCATATCTATGAATAACGGATTATCTGCGTTAGGGATATTACTCATTAATATCACGTCGTTTATTGATTACTTCTAATATGGTGTTAATAATGAAAAGAATAATAATCAAGACATACAGCGCTAAAAAAACATAGTCTGACGTCGTTAAATTATTAAAGTCTGTTGTTCGTGGTATTAAAATGGTTAGTGCTTAGATGATAACAATGTTAAATATTCGTAAGAGTGTCGTTCGCATATATTAGTGGTTTCGATAAAATACTAAGTATAATGGAGGCTTTCATCTCCATCTAATGACTACTTGCGACGTTTTGGCTTGGATGGCTGTCGTCGCTTTTTTGTTTTCTTCAAATGCTAGATAGGTAGTGAAGAATATGTATTTTATCTTAATCTACTCTGTTCACCTCCTTATCTAGATTTTTAGTATACTATAAATGGAAATGAAAAACCGATGATTATTTACAATAATGGAATTTATATTACCCATTTTAAACATTTTACGATTAGACTTATTCATAGCTCGTCATCCAATTGGAGCAAAATGAAAAATGATGAGTGAGGTAGTTAATATCTATTTTACCAATTGAGGTATTTGACAAGTTTATGTCAAATACCTCGTTTTTATTTGGCATTATATGGGCTGGAGTAGGGTACTATGACCGTCTTCTACGCCATCTATTTGCAGTATGGGGTTGTGTTTGGCTTGTTTTTGACGGATAAATAGGTTGCGGTACAAACTGTGAGACATTTTGTGTATGAGTTGCAACATGAGTCGCTGTTTCCTTCGTAACGGTAGCCATTATAGATGCGTGCTGTGTTGGCTCAGTCGTTGTTGTAATACTTTGAGCATTATTCAACAATGGGGTAGTGGTGTCAGAATGATTTGAAATGGTTGTTGCTGTGGTGCTATGGCTTTCTGTAACATGCGCTATTTCAACATGGGGCTCCGATACGGGATGCACATCTTTCATTACGAGAATAGGTCGCATCATATCATGATCCTCATGTTCAAGGAAATGGCAATGCCACATGTAATTTCCGATATGGTCTTTCCAGTGCATAATAATTTTTGTGACCTTCCCTGCATCAGCTTTGACGGTATCTTTCCAACCTCGTTCGTAGTCACGCGGTTCTTCGGCAGGACCAGTAAATGCTAGCCTTCCTTCATTTTGATAGAGTTCCACGTCAAATGGTCGTCGTTCAAGAATTTTAAATTGGATTAAATGAAGATGAATAGGATGTATAAACGGCGTAGCATTAATAAAATTCCAAACTTCTATACTATCAAGCGCAGGCTTTTCGGTAGCAGGGTCATGGTACATACGGTCATTTAATAACAACATAGGTCTTCCGAAGTCATCTGTAGTAGCACTTAACGGTAAGTTGCGTTCGATGTGTGCATGATGAGGATGTAAATCCATTGACATTGCAAGTCTTACAGGCACTTCACTCGTATCCGCACATCGAAGTGGGCAATTTACGTTAAACTTCATAATGACGCTAGTATGCTCATCAAAAAAATCGGTATCACCGTTCATTAAAGTGATTTCTTGACCTTCACATGTTGAAAAGTCAATGATGACATCTGTTCGCTCAGCTGGCAATAATTCAACCGAGTAAATTTTATTTGGGGCAGTTAAAAAGCCACCATCTGTGCCAAGCTGAATCATTGGCTGCTCGTTGGATAGGCTTATAACGTAGCCTCTTCGATTTGAACCGTTTAACAAACGAAAACGATATTTGCGAGGTTCCACATTCAAATAAGGCCATACCTTACCATTAACAACGATTGTATTCCCAACAAATCCAGGTGTAATGGATGGATTCACAGGCACTGGGAATGGAGGACCTTCAGGATAGAATAGTGAGCCATCTTCATTAAAGGATTTATCAGCAATTAATAACGGATATTCATAATCGCCACATGGTAAGTTTGAACGTTCTTCTATAGAGTCTCGAAGCAGGTAAAAACCTGCAAGTCCAGCGTAAACATTTAGGCGCGTTAAAGCCATTGCGTGATCATGATACCACAAAGTTGTACCTGCTTGATGGTTCGTATATTCATGTATTTCTTTATTAAATTTAGGACCTGTATACGTATAGTCCCTTGTATACCAAGCTTCAGGATGTCCATCGCTTTCCCAATCTACATTGGCACCGTGAAGGTGGGTTACTGTTCGTACCTCTTGGGAGTCATTAGCTGCATGAAGAGTGAAATCGACTGGCAAAAAATGCTTGGTCGGCAATTGATTTTTATATTTGACATAGATTGTTTTATCCTTTGAAGCCTCAATGGTCGGTCCTGGATAAAACCCGTTATATCCCCAAATCGTGGATTTTGGAAAGTTTTTATGAAAACTATGCTCCGCTTCCATCATCTGCAACTCATAATAATCTTTCTTCGGATGTCTGCTACTGAATTTTGGTTTTGCGGTAATCGGTTTCGGTAAAACATCTACAAATTTGGGAATTGTTGTTGGGTCAGCAGGATTGATTTTTTTATTCAAAACATCACGTCCCTTATATTTTTACAAACTTAACTTCATCATATGGGTAAAAACAATAAGAAACGAGGACAATAATGGAAGTATTTGTGCTAATATATAAAAAATATTAAATTTCAAAAATTCATGCAATCTGCTAATGAGTAGCCAATAAGTCATCTATTTACTAGACATAAAACGAAAGCAGCGTTTTTAGTTGATAGCGTAAGGGTTGCTGATGAACGAGCAATCCTTTGCTTATTATGGCTTACTAGCATAAAGGACGGGCAATTACTATACGCTCTTTGACAAAACATTCATCATTCGATATGTTTAGTAATTTATGGGATATGATAGAAATGACGGACGAGTGTATAGGACTTCGCTTATAATTAATGAATAGGCTAACTGCTACATTAAGGTGTGATGGATAAGGGAAAATCCGAGCATAGAGAAGTGGTGATGAATTGGAGTTAACATTAGAACAATTAAACAAAACAATCCTGGAAATGCGGACGAAAGGGCGTTTGACAGAAGCTTTAACGCTTGCTGAACAGGGACTTTTAGTAGCAGTAGAAAATGATAATCATAGGCATGGACTAGATTTATTCTTCCAAAAGATATTAATTCACCATGCTTTAGGTGATACATTAAGCATGGTACGTCATATCCAAGAATATGGGGAGTGCTGCCAAAAGTACGGCACGAAAAAGGACTTTATGAATTACAATCTGGTCATGTCCTTAATCTATGATTTGGTTGGTTTCAGAGAAAAAACGGTGGAAATGACAAAAAAGTCTATTGAATATGCTACACAGCTAAAAGATATTAAAATGCTTGTACGTTGCTATAGCAATCTATGCTATTTAGAAGTTGAAAACGGCTGTTATATGGAGGCTCTTGAAGCGGCTTTTATTGCAAGAAATTATAATGAGGAGCTTGCGAAGACACTTCCTGAATTAGCGAAATTACAAGAGATTCGCATTCATAATAATATGGCGGATGTGTACATTTTAGAGGGCGATTTTGTTACTGCTCAAGCTTTGTTGAATCAGACATTGAATTCTGAAATTATTCAAAATCATAAACGAGAAAAGGTAGCCGCATTGTTTGGCTTTGGTTTTTTATACGAGCATCAACATCGACTTGAAGAAGCGGTAGACTATTACAAGCAAGCGATAGAATTAGCGCAATCCTATGGTGATAAGCCCGTTACGAAGAAAGTGATGCGCATGCTGTTAAACGTACTTTATCAATTGGATTATCGTAATGAAATCTTTGATGTGCAACGCGCCTATATAGAGCTATCAGAAAAAATGAGTGCAGATAATCTGCTTCAACAGGTGATGAATCTAGAATTTAATCGACAAAAAGAGTCACTGGAAAAAAGGGCGCTATTTGATCCGTTAACAGGTGTCCTAAATCGCCATTTTCTTGATATAGAACTGAATGATTGGTTAAATGAGGCACAGGCATGCCAGCAATATGTCGGTGTAATTGTACTCGATATTGATTATTTTAAAGCATACAATGATCAATATGGCCACTTATTTGGCGATATGGTGTTGCAACTACTTGCTACGGGGTTAAAAGATTTTTTGCATAATCAAGAAGCGGTGATTATACGTTATGGTGGAGATGAATTTATTATTTGTCTTCGACATGAGAGTATGTTGTTTTTAAATGATAGTATAAAAGAATTGCATGCCTTCATGTTAACTTTAAAATTAGAACATGAATATGATAGCTATCCACTAAAAGTTAGTTTAGGTGCCTGTTTGAATGACCAAAAAAATTATGAATATATAAAGCTTTTTAAGCAAGCAGATCGCAACTTGTACAAAGCCAAAAATAACGGGCGCGCCAACTATGTTATTAGTGCGCAATAAAAAAAATTTGCAGATTTAGTAGCATTGTAAATTTTAGTAAAAATCTATTTTCATCATTCCCACTGTCAATACGAGGCAGTGGGATAAATTTGTTTTCAATAATGGTCCTTTTTAATATAGAAAAAAGAGATTTCCCTCAAAAAGAATCTTTCTTTTTGTGAAAAAGAATAGGAACTTTTGACGGGAAAAGGCTGTCTATTTTCATGAAAGAGAAAAAAATGAAAATAGATGCTCTAATCATTTGAAAACGTTGGTTTATCAACGTACAATAAATGAAATTAGCAAACACGACAACGGGATTTTGGTGTATAATGTTGTGGTATGAGGAAAGAAAGCAGGTTGGCAAAAATGGTAAGCAAAATGAAAGTGTGCGCAGTGATCGACACGCAAAAATATCAGGCATTCTTAGCAAACAAAAAGCTAGGTGTGAAACATAAGGTGAATATATGAAAAACTGGTTGATTTTCATTTCAGTCTTTATGGTTTCCTTATCACTTGTCATTAGTATTTTAGTACTCTGGAAAGCCGAGGCTCCGTTTAGTTCAATTGAAGAAAAGGCTGAACAGTTGGCGCTTGATGCCAAAGCCCTAGCAATTGTCACGGAGTCCTACACATATAATGGCAAAAATTCGTATGTTACTGTATTCGGGGTAGACGAATACGGTGACAAAAAGGCTGTCTTTGTTCCAACGAATCTAGAAGAGGATTCCATTCAGGAAGTATTTTTGAAAGATGGTATTACGGAAAAGCAAGCATTATCGGTTTTTAAAAAAGAAGGAAATGTACAAAAGGTTCTTCATATGAAATTAGGCTATGAGGAGGCTGGAGCTGTTTGGGAAATTACATACCTGAACGATCAAGATAAACTCAACTATGTCTATATTTTGTTTAAGGACGGCGACTGGTGGAAGCGCATTAAGAATTTATAAGAGGAGTAGATCCCGAATGAAAAAATTATTAGCAAACCGAGTGAAAACTTTAACACCATCTTCAACATTAGCAATTACTGCAAAAGCAAAAGAATTAAAAGAGCAAGGTATTGATGTAATTGGTCTAGGTGCTGGTGAGCCAGACTTTAACACACCACGCAATATTCTAGATGCGGCTATTAACTCTATGGAAAAAGGTTTAACAAAATATACACCTGCCGGCGGTCTTCCAGTTTTAAAGAAAGCCATTATCGACAAACTTCAACGCGACAACAATCTTACATATAAACCGAACGAGGTTATCGTAGGTGTTGGGGCAAAGCATATTCTTTACACGTTATTCCAAGTTATTTTAAATGAAGGCGATGAAGTAATCATCCCTATTCCTTATTGGGTATCGTATCCAGAGCAAGTGAAACTAGCGGGTGGCGTGCCTGTATATGTTGAAGGAACACGTGAACAAGGTTATAAAATTACTGCTGATCAATTACGCGCAGCTGTTACAGATAAAACAAAAGCAGTCATCATTAACTCGCCAAGCAATCCATCTGGTATGATTTATTCTCGTGATGAGCTAGCAGAACTTGCGGCTGTTGCAGAAGAAAAAGATATTTTAATCGTGTCAGATGAAATTTATGAGAAGCTTGTATACAATGGTATTGAGCATTATTCAATTGCACAACTTTCAGATGCATTGAAAGCACGTACAATTGTAGTTAATGGTGTAGCTAAATCTCACTCTATGACAGGCTGGCGTATCGGGTATGCAGCAGGTGATGCAGACATTATTAAACCAATGACTGACCTTGCTTCACACTCTACTTCAAACGCGACAACAACTGCACAGTATGCAACAGTGGAAGCATATAATGGATCACAAGACACTGTAGAAGAAATGCGCCAAGCATTTGAATCTCGTCTTGAAAAAATTTATCCACAAATTAGTGCAATTCCTGGCTTCAATGTATTAAAACCGCAAGGCGCATTTTACTTATTACCAGATGTAGCAGAAGCGATGGCTCATACTGGTTATGATTCAGTAGATGCATTTGCTGCGGATATTTTAACTGAAGCAAACGTAGCAGTGATTCCGGGCTCTGGCTTTGGTGCACCAACTACAATGCGATTATCTTATGCTACATCTTTAGAATTATTAGAAGAGGCAGTCCGTCGTATTGATGCATTCGTAAAATCAAAATGGCAAGACTAATCCTTCTAACCAACTTTGGAGGATTTCTATGAAAAAAATTATGATTCAAGATATGCCACAGCATATCGGTGAAACAGTCAAGTTAGGTGCTTGGTTAGCTAACAAACGTTCAAGTGGTAAAATTGCTTTCTTACAACTGCGCGATGGTTCAGGTTTTGTGCAAGGTGTTGTGGTGAAAGAAGAAGTAGGCGAAGAAATTTTTGCGATTGCAAAAGGTATGACGCAAGAAACGTCGATGTATGTGATTGGCGAGGTGAAAGCCGACGAGCGTTCAAGTTTTGGCTGTGAACTAGCAGTTACAGGCATTGAAGTGTTACATGCAGCGACTGATTTCCCAATTACGCCTAAAGAGCATGGCCCTGAATTTTTAATGGATAACCGCCACCTATGGTTACGTTCTCGTAAGCAACATGCGGTGATGAAAATTCGTAATGAAATTATTCGTGCCACTTACGAGTTTTTCAACAATAATGGTTTTACGAAAATGGATCCACCAATTTTAACGGGTTCAGCGCCTGAAGGGACTTCAGAGCTATTCCACACTAAATATTTTGATGAAGATGCGTATTTATCTCAATCTGGTCAGCTTTATATGGAAGCAGCTGCAATGGCGTTAGGGAAAGTTTTCTCTTTCGGTCCGACGTTCCGTGCGGAGAAATCTAAAACACGTCGTCACCTTATCGAATTTTGGATGATTGAACCGGAAATGGCTTTTGTGGAATTTGAAGAAAATTTAGAAGTACAAGAACAATATGTGGAGCATATTGTACAGTCTGTTCTGGCAAACTGTACGCTAGAATTAGAGCGACTTGGCCGTGATACTTCTACACTTCAAAATATCAAAGCGCCATTCCCTCGTATTTCATACGACGATGCCATTAAACTATTACATGAACAAGGTTTTGATGATATTGAATGGGGAGATGACTTCGGTGCACCACATGAAACTGCTATTGCCAATTCATTTGACAAACCAGTATTCATTACGTGTTATCCAACAGGCATCAAACCATTCTACATGCAACCACATCCTGATCGTGATGATGTTGTGTTATGTGCTGACTTAATTGCACCTGAAGGTTACGGTGAAATTATCGGTGGTTCAGAGCGTATTCATGACTACGAATTATTAAAATCTCGTCTTGAAGAACATAACTTATCATTAGATGCTTATGCATGGTATTTAGAACTTCGTAAGCAAGGATCCGTACCGCATTCTGGATTCGGTCTAGGGTTAGAACGAACAGTTGCTTGGATTTCTGGGACAGAGCATATTCGTGAAACGATCCCATTCCCACGTTTATTAAACCGCTTATATCCATAATCGGTTAGTAATAAACAAAAACAATTGCAAAGTCGCGTAGTGAAATTTCTACGCGGCTTTTCTACTTACTTAGAAAAAAGGAGTCATGTCTACATGAATACAAAAAATAATCGACTCCGTACATGGACCGAGCAGAGAACGATACACATTCCTCAGCTCTTTTTTCAGTTTTATAAGGAGTTAAATATTGAGGATGATGAGGCGCTTATCGTCTTGCATTTACTTGCCTTTCATGTTGAAGGAAATGATTTTCCGACACCAACAGACTTAATGAATCGTCTCACAATGCCTAGTAATGAAATTACATCGCGTTTACAAAGACTAATGCAAAAAGGCTTCCTTGAGATTACTCGTGACGTTGATAAAACAACTGGCAAGCTGTACGAAAAATATTCGGTGTATCCTCTTTGGGAACGTATCTTGCAGATTATAGAATTGAAAGAGCAACAAAAATCAGCAGCTACGCTTCAGCAAGAAGAGGGCGAGATATTCCGTTTATTTGAAGAAGAAATGGGGCGTCTTTTATCTCCTTTAGAGCTAGAAAAAATTGGTTCTTGGTTAGATGAGGATAGGCACAGTCCTTCACTTATTAAAGAAGCGTTAAAAGAGGCTGTGTTTGCTGGAAAACTAAGCATTCGCTATATCGATCGGATTTTGTTGGAGTGGAAAAAGAAAAATATAACCACACCACAGGCTGCACATAAGCAAGGCGAACAGTTCCGTGAAAAGCAAAACTTGAATAGACCGCAATCCCGCACGTTACAGCAAGAAACGCAGTCGACAAATAAAGTACCATTTTATAACTGGTTAGAAGAAAGAGAATAGGGGGATTTTAGGGAATGTTAACAAAAAAGCAGTGGGAGCATTGTCTAGCTGAAATGGACCGCATGTTTCCTAATGCACATTGTGAACTTGTGCATGACAACCCGTTCGAGCTGACAATCGCCACGTTATTATCTGCACAATGTACGGATGTACTTGTTAATAAAGTAACAAAAACGTTGTTTCAAAAATATAAAACACCTGAAGATTATTTAGCGGTGTCCTTAGAGGAGCTACAACAGGATATTCGTTCTATTGGTCTTTATCGAAATAAAGCAAAAAATATTCAACTTTTATGTGAGCGACTTTTGACTGAGTACGCGGGGCAAATTCCTGCAAGTCGTGAGGAACTTGTTACCTTGCCAGGTGTAGGTCGTAAAACAGCGAATGTTGTACTATCCGTAGCCTTTGATATACCAGCGCTTGCAGTCGATACACATGTAGAGCGCGTATCTAAACGATTAGGCTTATGTCGTTGGAAAGACTCTGTTCTTGAGGTGGAAGAAACGATTATGAAAAAAACACCGATGGACAAGTGGTCGAAAACCCATCATCAGCTAATTTTCTTCGGCCGCTATCATTGCAAGGCACAAAATCCAGGATGCTCAACATGTCCGTTATTAGGTGATTGTCGTGAAGGACAAAAGCGTTTAAAAAAAGGACTGGTGACCAAAGCATGAATATTGATGCAATCACAAAAGAAAAAATTGATGAATGGTTTACAGAGTGGACATTGCTAGAAGCGCAAATACATGCAGCCCATCAGGCACGTAATGGGGAAGCAAAAGGACTTATGGAAGAGGCTATACGATTGTTTGAACGTTTAGTTTACGAAGCAGGTGAAGAAGTTATGCCCATAAATGGAGTGGAACGTTTAACTTTTATTAAAACGAAACCAGGTCAATATGCGTGTTATCGTCAAATAGATGAATTATTTAAAGAAACGAAAAAACGAACAGCACGTTTGCGCTTACAGGCGACCAAACGCTAAAGAATACATGTTAGATAAAAGGTTGTCCGGTAAGTGATTGAACTTACGGACAACCTTTTTTATTAATATAAAAACAGGAGTAGAAAATATTTCATTTTCTACTCCTGTTATGTTTAGATTAACTATTGTTCACTATCGTTATCTTCGTTTGGCACTACGGGGTCAGTTGGCGTTACAGGAGGTTGGCTACCAGCATTATTGCCATTGTTGTCAGTGCCATTGCCAGTATTTCCATTGTTACCGTTATTGCCGCTATTACCACCGTTGTTGTTATTGCCATTATTGCCGTTGTTGCCATTGCCGTTAGGATTGCCATTGTCCTCACCATTGCCTTGATCAGGCGGTGTAGGTTGTTCAATATCTGGATTATCTGGATCTTCGGTACCTAAATCCTCATCAGGCATGCTCGAAATCTCGAAAGATGTCGTTCCTGGTTCACTGCGTGTACCATCTACAATCGCTACGACAGAAATCGTGTATTTCCCATCTTCTAATGTGTTGCTAACAGTTAAACCTTTATTGTCAGTAGTACCAAGCACTACCGTTTCGCCACCTTCACGTGTAGCAGATACTTCAAAAGTAGTAGCCATTGGTTCATCTGTTTCTGGGTCAAGAATGGCATCATGTTCCCAGCCAATATTAATAGATTGACCTGCTAAATCTAAACTTGCACTTACATTGTAAGGTGTAGAAAGTTCAGGTGCTTCATACTCATTTGAAACCTCTGTAGGTTCTGTACCACGAACAAATAGTTCTGTTTGGCGCAATTCACTTGGAGTATAATCACTAGCTAGTTTCAATGGGCTAGAGCCTACTTCAATCGTCGCTTCTACAACCGAGCTTGGTTTTTTGAAACGTGCAGTTTCAATGTTCGCAGAAAGGTCTTTCATAATATTTTTAAATAAATGTTGTGGTAAACGGCGTTCATCCCATGTTGTGATTGGATCTGAACGTTTTTCGTAACCACTCCAAATAGCGATTGAGTAATTAGTAGTGTAACCAGCAAACCATGAATCTGGCACACTCGTATCTGGTAAATTATATTTATTAAATTCATCATTTGAATAGTTAGTTGTACCTGTTTTACCAGCAATATCTAAGCCTGAAACATTCGCGGCTGTACCTGATGCATCTGGTTTATTGCTGACTACATCACGTAACATATCTGTGACCATATAAGCCGTGTAATCTTCCATAGCAACTGTAGATTTTGGTGTATAGTCTTTCGTTGATTTGCCGTCGCGGTAAACAATTTTCGTTATGGCATAAGGATCAGTGTATACACCGTTATTCCCAAATGCCGCATAAGATGCTGCCATTTGAATAGGGGACATTGTAATGTCACCACCACCAATTGCATCTGCCTCGTAAGCATTTTCTGCTTTAATTCCTAAGCGTCCGATAAATTCTTTCGCTTTGTCAGCGCCAACTTCTTTAAACGTTTTAACAGCTGGCACATTTCGAGAAGCATATAACGCTTTACGTGCTGTCATAGCACCTAAATACTTCCCATCCCAGTTTGTAATCGTTTGGTTTGTACCTGTATATTTCATTGGATCATCGACAAGTGTTTTACCTGTTGACCATTTTAAATATTCAATTGCTGGACCGTAATCAAGTAATGGCTTCATTGTTGACCCAGGGTGGTTAACCTTTAAGTCATCTGCATAGTTAAATGTACGGTTGCCGTAATTTCGTCCACCGCCAACTGCTTGAATTTGACCCGTTTTTGTATCAACAACAGCAACGCCCGATTCAATTTTCTCTGTTGGGAAATTGCTATCGTCGTTCATGATGTTTTCGACAATTTGCTGTGCATTCGGATCGAGTGTTGTGTAAACTTTAATACCTTCAGCCATAGCAGAACCATCGCCATTATTTTCTAGCTCATTAATGACGATATCTAGGAAGGCATCGTATTTAGAACCAGCAAATGATTGGCGTGTAGCATCGTCTGAAAGACCTGCTTGCACATCAACTTTTTTCGCTTCTTCCATTTCAGCTTTAGTAATTTTTCCATGCTGGTACATTAAGCCCAAAACTGTATTTCGGCGTTTCTCTGCCAGCTCTGGATTTTTTAATGGATTGTAAGCGTTTGGACGTTGAACTAAGCCAGCTAGTAGCGCTTCTTCATCCAATGATAAATCTTTTAACTCTTTACCATAGAAATATTGAGCTGCTGTCCCAAAGCCATAAATACGGCCGGACATCAACATTTTATTAAAGTACATTTCAAATATTTCTTCTTTTGAATATTTGCGTTCAAGTTGGAAAGCAAGCCATGCTTCTTGTGCTTTACGTTTTAATTTTTTCTCATTTTGTAAAAATGAATTTTTGACAACTTGCTGTGTTAATGTTGAAGCCCCTTGTGCCCCAAAACCATCACGGAAGTTGGCAAGTATTGCACCACCAAGACGATAAAAGTCCATCCCATGATGTTTAAAAAAGCGAACGTCTTCTGTTGCTAGAATGGCGTTAATCATATCTTCTGGAATATCTTCGTATTTTACGTATTTTCGATTTTCCGCACCGATTGTGGCAAAAATTTCACCGTTTTTATCATAAAATTCAGAGGAAACGGGGTCCTTCAATAAATCTTCATCAAGTTCTGGAGCTGTACTTGCATAATAGGCAAATACACCTGCCCCGCCGACTAAGCCAACAAGCCCTATAATAAGTATTGTTAGAACAATACGCTTGAACCAAGCTTTAGGCGAAGATTTCGCTGCTTTCGGCGCTTTCTTTTTATTTTTTTGAGCGAGAGCTTTTTGATGCTCCCCGCGTGTTTGACGACGTTCACTCATTTTTTTATCTCCTCACTTTCAGAGCCATGACTTGTTGCTTCAATAAACTGTTGGAGAACAGGTAAATAATCGATACGTGGATAATAGCTTGTTGGAATTTCATAAGCTTCCTTTTCTATGGTTGAAAAGGGAATCGATTTACGTTCACCATTGTTCATTGCATGCCAGGCCTTTTGTAAAACTTCGTATGGCACTAAAAAATACCGCTCAAAAGCTGAAAAACGAACGATAATAAATGCCACACCATTTTGTTCCTTCACTTGCTGCATATGTTTCATTTGATGTGTGTGTATATTTTTTAGTGGAAAGCTCGTCTTCGAGGCGGTCTCCTTTGCATCAAAATCAATATAATGCCCATTCCAAACACCATTGTAGTCAGTTGTAGAGGGCGTTCGGAAATAAGCTTCACGAATAACGGCAGCACTTCGTGATGGATACTCTACTTTGACGATTTGTACGGGAACAGGTTTCTTATGAATAATCGCAAGTTGCCTTTCTAAATAATAGTCGTTTGCTTCATTAATTTCATCTTCAAGCGTTTTCCCACGATTACTATAGGAGAAGTCCTTCTTTCTCCCCTTTTTTTCTGCTTTTTGAATAGCTTGTGCAGGGGTATAGATTTTCCCATTTGGATAACGAATTGTCACTTAGCTCACCCTCTATAATACTGCTATTATACACAATAGTTTACCATGATTTTTGTAGAACTTCATCACAGTCAGCACATTGCTCTAAAGTTAGATGACAATTGCTAATCCGTGGCATGATTCGCTGTTTAAAGTAGAAAATTCGCCAAGGAAACAACTGCATTCGTCATAGAAATTGTCATAGTAATGCTTTCGTTTATTGCTAGATTCGTTGAAATAGAGTCTTTTATCAGCACATTTACGAATGCTACTCATAGGTAGCATTTATTAAAAATTTATCGAAATACTTCTTCTTTCAGCTAACTTACGCTTTTTTTGTCACGCATGAAGGTTATTTTATACATGCGAGGAATACATAAGTAAAGATAAAAGGAGGCGTTGTATTGAACAAATTAGGACAATTAGTTGCACAGTTGGATCTGGTCAATCAATTACTTATCACGAGGGTGTCATTAGAAAATAATGCACATAGCCTGCAATTTTTTATGCAGCTCAAATCTGTTAGCCAGAAAGTAAGCTTAGCAGAAAAGAACTGGCAAGTAAAGAATGCTTGTTCGCCTATTAGTAGTGAAAAATGATAGACTTTGGTACACTAACCTCATACCTATAAAAATGATTCATTAGATGCAATCATTTAATGCTTTTAGCGAGTGTTAAGAATGACGACAAGACGCTTTCAGGTAGTTTGAGTATGTCGTAAAGATAAGAATAAGGCATATGAACCTGAACTTATGTTTTATCTACATTTGACACAGTAAATTATTGGTTGGACATGATAATCACACAATCATTAGCTAAAGGTACAATGAAAGAGATGAGGTGCGAAATTGTTATTAATACAGCAAACTTCCATATTAATAGATGAATGTGAAAAATGTGTTGCACGCTTTTGGCAAATGCGCGAGGAGGATCGGACACCAGATTTTTTTGCAGAGGTCAAGCCGCATGCGGATGTCATCCATCAACTGCTGAAAGAGTGGCAGCAAGAGGCGACTGCTTGGATTGAAAAAAACAGACCGAAATATATGCATATAGGACAAATTGCTTCAGCGGTTGAATCAATGGAGCAATTTGTTGTGCAATCTTTTTATAAAGAAACAAGTAAAAAACGCTTTTTAGATGCAACGCATTCTACTTCCTATACGTTAAATAATTTTTATCGCTTAGTGAAGGAGGCGCAACATAATGTTATCGAAAAAACGGACAATTAGTGCATTGTTAAATGAATGGCGCTATGATGACGAATTAAAAGAGCGGATCATTCATTGGCACACTTTAGAAGGCCGCGATGCTAAAAACGCGCCTTTCCCAGAGAATTTACATCCTGCACTTGTTAAGGCATTACATGCCCGAGGAATTACACAATTGTATACACATCAACGGGAAGCGTTTGATTTGGCATCGAGTCGTAAATCCTTTACTGCTGTAACACCGACAGCATCTGGGAAATCTTACTGCTATCATTTACCTGTATTACAAAAAATTTTAGAAGACCGCAATGCACGAGCAATTTATCTATTTCCAACGAAAGCGTTAGCACAGGATCAAAAAAATGATTTAAATGAACTGATTGAACAGAGTGGAGAGGACATATTAAGCTATACGTATGACGGTGATACGGCTCCTGGCATTCGGCAAAAGGTGCGGAAAGCAGGGCATATTGTGATGACCAATCCAGATATGCTACATTCAGGTATACTACCGCATCATACAAAGTGGGTATCGCTCTTTGAAAATTTGCAGTATATCGTTATTGATGAATTACATACATATAAAGGTGTATTTGGTTCACATGTGGCACATGTAATTCGCAGGTTGAAACGTATCTGTGAATTTTACGGTAGTAAACCTGTTTTTATTTGTACGTCAGCAACGATAAAAAATCCAAAAGAATTAGCTGAAAATTTAACAAATGATACCCACACTTTAATTGCTGATTCAGGTGCTCCGGTTGGTAAAAAAACATTTCTCTTTTACAATCCACCGATTATCCATAAAACGTTTGGCGTTCGGCGTAGTGCGGTTTTAGAGGTAAGTGATCTTGCCAAAAGACTTTATATAGCTGGCATTCAAACGATTATTTTTGCTAAAAGTCGTGTGCGTGTTGAAATGATTGTGACGTATTTGAAAGAACTGACGCGCAATAAGCTACAAGACGAATCTGTGCGTGGCTATCGAGGGGGCTATTTACCTTCAGAGCGACGTGTTATAGAACGTGGGCTTCGTGATGGTACGATTCAAACCGTAGTTAGTACAAATGCGCTGGAGCTAGGGGTGGATATTGGTCAATTACAGGCATGTATTATGACGGGCTACCCGGGAAATATCGCAAGTGCATGGCAACAAGCGGGTCGTGCTGGCCGACGTCAAGACGAGGCGCTTATTATTTATGTTGCACAGTCTACGGCACTAGATCAATATGTGGTAGATCATCCACTCTTTTTACTAGGGAGCGACCCCGAGGAGGCACGGATATACCCTGAAAATATGTTGATTTTAATGGATCATCTTAAATGTGCGGCGTTTGAGTTACCTTTTACAACAAGCGATACGTACGGAGAATATGACATACAAGAACTGCTCGACTATTTAGCAGAAGAAGGTGTTATTTTTAAAACGAGTGAAAAATGGCATTGGATGAGTGATCGGTTTCCTGCACATGATATAAGCCTCCGTTCAGCATCTCAAGAAAATGTTGTAATTATTGATATGACAGTACCTGCTCGTACGAAAGTCATTGGGGAAATGGATCGCCATAGTGCTATGACATTATTACATGAAGAAGCAATCTATTTGCATCAGGGCATTCAATATCAAGTAGAAAAACTTGATTGGGAAGAAAAAAAAGCTTTTGTGCGAGAAGTAGATGTTGATTATTACACAGACGCGAATTTAGCAGTTGAGATGAAAGTACTTGAAGAAGATCGAAGTCGCAACTATCAAGGTGGGACTATTAGCTTCGGCGATGTAGGATTAGTCGCACAAGCTACCATCTTTAAGAAAATTCGCTTTGGTACACATGATAATATTGGCTCTGGCCCGATTCATCTACCACCTGATGAAATGCATACCAGTTCTTCTTGGCTCTCGTTTTCGTCGCCGCAAAAGTGGACTGAAGAAGAGCTGACAGATGCAATGATGGGTGTAGCCTATGCGATGAATGCCTTTATACCATTATTTATTCAATGCGATAGTAGTGATGTCGCGGTTGTGCCCCAAGTAAAAGCAACGCACAATGACCAACCAACGTTTTTTGTTTACGATAAATATCCAGGTGGAATTGGTTTAAGTGAAAAAGTGTATGATTTATGGGAGGATTTAGTGACAAAGGTACAGCATCATATTACAGCATGCCCTTGTAAATCCGGTTGCCCATCCTGTATCGGTCCGCAAGAATCTATCATTAATTCAAAAAGTAAAGTTATTAAACTGCTTCAATTGCTAAGCGGAAATTATTAGTTTATAAAATAGCACACGCTACAAAGAGGGATGAAATTCTTTGTAGCGTGTTTTTTTACGCTGTTAATAAATGCTAGCATCATAATTTGTGTAGTTTTACAATTTTAACAATAATAAAAAAAATCAAAAAAATTGAGCGCGAATCTGAAAAAAATATTTTCTATTAGGCCATAAATCAGTATTATTAAAAAGTAGAAAAAAGATAAATATTTAACTGGCAATTTTAGGTTAAAGAGTGGGGGACACGGATGAACAATCAAAAGCAATTTCGGCTATCGGTTGTATTACTTGTAGTAGTTACAATAAGTATAGTTCTATTTTTTGGGGGAAGTGCTAAAGCCGCTACTTCTGATGTTTTGGATCAAGAGCAGACGAGTTATTCTGGTAATGTTTGGGTTAATTCAGATTATCCACGCTATCAAACATTTACGCCTTTCTATTCTGGGCAACTAAGCAAGATTGATATATGCATATTTGATAGCATGAGTTCTCCTGGGGCATTAAAAGTAAGTATTTATAAGGAGGGGGATTTATCGACACCCCTTGGCTCTGCACAATTAGCATCATTCGGCTCGGGTTGGACATCGGTTGATTTTTCAAGCATATTACCATATTTGACGAGGGAAACGATGTATCGAATGGTTGTTTCTACTGAAAACGGTGGCAGTGCTGGTTTTGGGTGGTTTACAAGTCACAATGATGCGTATTTAAGAGGGTACGCCCCAGCAATTGGAATGGATTTCACTTTCAAAACGTATATGATTCCTGATTACGCACTATCCCCAACAGAGAGTCAAGTGACAATCAATAATATTAGCCTTGTAGCGGATGGGACAAGCCAGACGACTGTCACTATCCAGTTAAAAGATGCACAAGGACATAATATTACTACTGGTGGAGAGGCTGTAACGATTGCGTCATCATTAGGAACGGTTAGTGCTGTGACAGATCATAACAATGGTACCTATACGGCAACTCTAACTGCTCCAACGACAATCGGTACTGGTAGCATCAGTGCAAGTGTCGGTGGTAGCGCGATACCAACAACGGCTAGCGTGCAATTTGTCTCAGGTCCACCATCATTAGCAAAGAGCACCGTTACTGTTAATGATAATTCGCTGCTCGCGGACGGAACAAGCCAGACGACTGTAACCGTGAAGTTGAAAGATGCGCAAGGAAATGATGTTACAACTGGTGGAGCGACAGTAGCTATATTGTCAACACTAGGGACAATTGGTACTGTCACAAATCATAACAATGGTACCTATACAGCGACTCTAACTGCTCCTAGTACTGCTGGTACGAGTACAATCAGTGCAACTGTTAATGGCAATGCCATTGCTGCCACGACTAGTGTACAATTCACTCCAAAACCTGCACAAACAGTGGACGCTACGGTGGCATCCAATACGCCAACAGTAGGTTCCGATAATATGATTACGTTATCTGTAAAAAATGCATTAGGAGATATAGATACAACATTTAATGGCATAAAAAATGTTACTATTTTTGGCTACAATCAAGCACCAAATGGTTCAATTGGTCACTTAAATGGACAACCATTGACTTCATCAAGTCAATTAGTCGCTTTAGGCTTCACGAACGGAGTAGCTACAGTGAGTTTGAAATTGAATGCAGCAACGACACAGTCAATCGGATTTATAGTGTCAGGTGTAAGCACCGCTACTACAAATTCGTTAACGATTACGCCAGTTGCGGGAAGTGCAGCTAGCATGAAGGTAACGACAGATCTTAAAGCTCCCACAATAAATGGAGGGATATTTAGTCAACAACCTGTAGTGACGCTTTATGATGCTTATGAAAATATAAGTGTCAACGATTATACAAAAGTTATAACCGTGGCGAAAAAAGACGCAGGCGCATGGATGTTAACGGGGACGCTAACAGCGAAAGCAAATGCGGGAATCGTCAGCTTTTCCGATTTAAGGTCAGTGAATGCAGCGAATGTTTCTGGCGCACAGTTATCATTTGACGCAACAGGACTAGGTCAAATAACAAGTTCAGCCGTTACATTATTGCCAAAACCATTTACGGTCAGCTTTGATGTCAATGGTGGAAGTCCAGTAATAGACTTAACCATTTCTTATGGCGACAAAATCATTGCCCCAACAGCGCCAACGAAAGCAGGTTATACATTTGCTGGCTGGTACAAGGATGCAACGTTGACTACCGAGTGGGATTTTGCGACCGAAACAGTGACAGAGAATACAACGCTGTATGGAAAATGGGACGCAAATAGTTATACGCTGACATTTAACACGAATGGCGGCACTGCGGTAGCCCCAATCCCTACAACATATGGCGAAAAAGCAACCGCCCCAACAGCGCCAACGAAAACAGGTTATACATTTGCTGGCTGGTATAAGGATGCACCGTTGACTACCGAGTGGGATTTTGCGACCGAAACAGTAACAGAGGATGCAACGCTGTATGGGAAATGGGAAGCAAAAAGCTATACGGTGACATTTAACACAAATGGCGGCACTGCGGTAGCCCCAATCCCTACAACATATGGCGAAAAAGCAACCGCCCCAACAGCGCCAACGAAAACAGGTTATACATTTGTTGGCTGGTATAAGGATGCAACGATGACTTCTAAGTGGGATTTTGCGACCGAAACAGTGACAGAGGATACAACACTGTATGGGAAATGGGACGCAAAAAGCTATACGGTGACCTTTAACACAAATGGTGGTACTGCGGTAGCCCCAATCCCTACAACATATGGCGAAAAAGCAACAGTCCCAACAGCGCCAACGAAAACAGGTTATACGTTTGCTGGTTGGTATAAGAGCGATACTTTGACAACACAATGGGACTTCCTGATAGATGTGGTGACAAAAGATACAACGCTCTATGCAAAATGGTTTGTAAATAGTTCATCTGGTAGCGATGGTCAATCTTCGACACCAACAACGCCGTCTGTACCAGAGAATCCAGAAACGCCATCAAAGGAACCAAGTAATCCTGTGGAAACGCCACAAACTGAGCCATCAAAACCAGAGATCGAGCAAGAAATTATTTTCTCTGATGTTCCGAAAACGCATTGGGCATGGGAGATGATTCAGGACATGACGAGAAAAGGAATTATTACTGGCTATCCAGATAAAACATTTCGTCCGAATGATTACATTAAACGTCAGCATATTGCCGTTATGTTTGCACGTGCTTTTGAGCTAGAACCAATACGTGAGACGGTACCATTTAAGGATGTTTTGCCGAGTCATCCATATTATGAAGCTATTACGAAATTGTATCAGGCAGGGATTGTCGATGGTTCAAATGGAGAATTTCATCCAGATGCCTTTCTGACTCGTGCCCAAATGGCTAAAGTACTTGTAGAAGCGTTACAGCTAACACCAGATGGTACAAGTCATTTTAAAGACGTGCCACCGACACATTGGAGTTACAACTATATAGCGACCTTACAACAAGAAGGAATTGCATTAGGGGATGATGGCTACTTTAAACCAAATGATCCTATGACACGGGCACAATTTGTTGCATTGATGTCCCGTGCGATGAATCGCTAACAGAAGAAGCACATCTTCTCTCTTTTTACATAAGTGAGAAGATGTGCTTTACTAATGATTAAGATTGAATATGATAGTGTTAGAGGATCTAATTATTGAGGGAAGTAGTGGCTTAAAAGCGTTTTTGGTTGGAATAATTGTTAAACAATTGAAACAGTGCTTTGTCATTATGAAACTACCTAGAATAGAGGCTTGTATAAAAATTAATGTATGGACGCTTTTGTAAATGAAGATATTCATTTGCCAACAATCGTTGCATAACAATTCATTATGGTACGTATGATAACATTGGCTTTCTTCACCATATCTAAAATGTAATGTGATTACGTACACCATTTTTGACTAACGGCTTGAGGCAATGATCGGTTCAGTATTGTGCGATGCGCCTTTATGTTGTTTAGATTTGGTATGATAGTATGTAGCATAAGAGATTCTAGGTAATCTATAAGGTTATACAGTTGATATATTTTAATAAGTTTCTTTAGGCAACAGGCTTTCCACCTTAATTGATAGCAGGGAATGGATGGCTTGCTACAAAGTATTGAAAAATTTTACAGTCAGAAAATGAGTGAAGTCGATGTCTTACGAAAATAAAATACTACAGATGAAAAAAATGCTTGGAAAAAAGGTGCAAAAACCAGTCGCTAATGAGCAATCAACGTATCAAAAGCCGATTATACCAAACTATGTTCATCAGTGGGAGAAAGCTGGTCTTACGCGTATTGATAATGAGTTTGGTATTGTTTTTAAGCGACAAGTGCATTATCCATTCCATTATCAGCATGGTCATTATCCATTACAGTCATTTTTTGATGCGCTCACTAAATGGCAATCTGCTGATTTTGATCATCCTTATGCATTAGATGTGGATGAAAATGTCCTGTTTTTTGATACAGAAACGACAGGGTTAAAAGGTGTTGGAACACAAATTTTTCTTCTTGGTTTTTTAGAAGTGACCAAACACGATTTTGTATTAACACAATATGTCTTAGCTGATCCAGCACATGAAGCAGCCTTGCTATTTGAATCAAGGCTTTGGCAAAAAACAGCGACGATTATTACGTATAATGGCAAAAGCTTTGACTGGCCACAGCTAGAAACACGTTGGACACTCAACCAAAAAGTTCTACCTAAACTTCGTACCCAGCGCCAAATCGATTTATTGCATAGCTCGAAGCGATTATGGAAAAATGATATGGAGCGGTTGAAATTAAAATCAGTAGAAGAAGAAAAGCTTGGTTTCTCACGCGTTGGGGATATACCGGGCCATTTAGCGCCAATCATTTACTTAGATGCAGTGAAAAGTGGTGTGCCAGATGCGCTTATGAAGGTACTTGTGCATAACGAGTGGGATTTGCTGTCGCTCATTACCTTGTATGTTCATTCTACTTACTTATTATTTGAACAATCGAGTGACGAATCAGCCAATACCTACACGAATATCGGGAAATGGTATGCTGATTTAAAGAAACGTCCACAAAGTGTTAACGTTTTAGAAAAGGTAACAGCACAATTTGATGCGCGTGAAGCGGGAAATGCCCAATTTTATCTAGCCATGCAACTAAAAAAAAATAAGCAGTATAGCGAAGCAATTGATGCCTTCGTTGCTTCACTCCATTTTATAGAGCCACGAAAAAAGTTGCAGGCACTAGAACAACTAGCCATAATCTATGAGCATCACATAAAAGATATGAAACAGGCCCTTGTTTATACATTAGAAGGCATACAACTGATTACTTCGACTGAGGATTGGCGGATGGAACAAAAACAAAAATGGGAAATTTCTTGGGAAAAGAGATTGCACAGATTAGGAAATAAGCAATAATTTCCCGGGGAAGCGCAAGAAACGACAAGTTTAGCCTTACAATTAATGTTTTCAGACGATATAATGTTATGAAATATGCTATAATGAATTCGTGTATGTAGTGCGAGGAAGGGCGATGTGTATGGACATTAAATTAACTTCAAAAATGATTCTTGAAAAGGAATTTAAGAAAAATTTTAAAGGCTATAATGTAGAAGAGGTCGATTCTTTTCTGGATGAAATTATTCAAGATTATGAATCGTTTGAAAAAGTAGTTGCTCAATTAAGAGAAGAGAACAGACAACTAAAAGAAGAAATTGAGAATACACCAAAGAGACAACCACAACCAGCCGCATCCGCAGCGGGAACAACCAACTTTGATATTCTAAAACGTCTTTCAAATTTAGAAAAACATGTATTTGGTAGTAAACTTTACGAATAATTTTTATCATTTACATTGTATTTATCATAAAAGTCTAGTATAATCTTTGTATCATCATGAAATTCGAGTAATCGCTGCGGCGCTAGACGTCGTAGAGGAAAGTCCATGCTCACACGGTTCTGCGATGGCCGTAGTGTTCGTGCTTACTGAAAAAATAAGGTAAGGCAGCTTAAAGCTGACGGCGGAAGGAAGACCTAAGTCTATTGGATATGGTCGACACTTCCTGAAAGTGCCACAGTGACGAAGCTTGTTTGGAAACATACAAGGTGGAACGAGGTAAACCCCACGAGTGAGAAACCCAAATTATGGTAGGGGCACTCTCTTGAAGGAATTGAACGGATAGAGGGACAGAGTTCGCTCTGTAGATAGATGATTACTACCCGGTCGTACGAGGCGTAAGCTGTTTGAGTACTCGGGAACAAAACATGGCTTATTGAATTTTTTGATGCTTATCTACGAAATAACAAGCGCTCTCCAATTCGGTGGAGAGCTTTTCTTTTGAACTAATAAAAGAAGTATCTGTTACTTAACGATGTCTAGTCATACGCGATATAGGCCTGAGGTAATGTGAATACCATGTGATTGTGCCTCTGTCGATACGCTTCTAAGTTATAACATCACCGTTATCGTATGAACGCGACATACATACCTACTAATAAGAGTAGAAACGCGCTTTTCTAAAAATAAGGGTAGTATCGATAAATAGGATGGAGCGGAAATATGGGCGGAGTAATTACTAATCTGGAGAAGATTAATTCGATTTCTAAATACCCCACTTCCTTACTGAAGAAAATTTTTGAAAATGTATCTGAAGGCATTATGATTACGGATAAACATAAAAAAATAGAGATGGTTAATCCAGCATTTGAATTCGTTACAGGCTATAAACGCGATGAAGTGATAGGAAAAACGCCCGCGGTATTGCAGTCAGGTGTACATGAGTTATCCTTCTATTTGACAATGTGGGAAAAGATACGACAAGAAGGAATATGGCAAGGGGAAATTTGGAATCGTCGTAAAACAGGAGACGTGTATCCTGAATGGTTAACAATTGTTAGCATAACGAATGATAGTGGAGAAATTACTAACTATTGTGGCATTTTCTCAGATTTATCTGAAAGAAAAATAGTAGAAAATGAACTAGAAAAACGTTTGTTAACTGATTCATTAACAGATGTATCGAATCGATTTGCTTATATTGAGAGAATGGATAGTTTACTGGAATCGTCTTCTACTATTTCTCATTCAGTACAGCATGCTGTCTATTTCTTGGATTTGGACAGATTTAAACAAATAAATGATACTTTAGGGCATGCGGTGGGAGATACGATTCTGATAGAAGCAGCAAGACGTATTCAAACATTGCTCAAAAACAAAGATATCATTGCAAGATACGGTGGAGATGAATTTATCGTCACATTGACGAATGTAAAAAATGTTCGTGAGGCAGCAACATTTGCAGAGCAAATTATTGGTATTATGGAACAGCCAATGAACATTAATGGACAAGAAATTTTTGTTTCAACAAGCATTGGCGTGAGTATGTATCCGGCTGATGGCGAAACATCCGAGCAACTTATTACTTGTGCAGATAAGGCGATGACCTATTCCAAAAAGAATGGTCTTAACGGCTATTCGTTTTATTTTGATGAATTACAAACAGACACGCAGCGCGTTCTTTTGTTAGATTCTGAATTGCGTAGAGCGATTGAAAATCGTGAATTTGAGTTGCATTTCCAACCTAAAATTATGTTGGAAAACGAACATATACAAGGACTAGAGGCGCTTGTTCGCTGGAATAATGAGCGACTTGGCTTTGTATCGCCTGCAGAATTTATTCCTTATGCGGAAGAAACGGGCCTTATCATTCCTTTAAGCGAAGTAATTATTGAGAAAGCATGTGAAGCTGCAATCAAGTTACAACAATTTGGTCGCAAAATACCAATTGCTATCAATATTTCGAGCATTCATTTTAAACAGCAAAACTTTTTAGAGTCGATTCAAACAATATTAGAACGTTATAATACGTCTGCCAATAATTTTGAAATAGAGGTTACAGAACGCACTGTTATGAATAGTGCAACGGAAACGGTAAGCAAGCTTGTGCGTTT
Organism: Lysinibacillus sp. FSL K6-3209; assembly: GCF_037976175.1. Lineage (NCBI taxonomy): Bacteria > Bacillati > Bacillota > Bacilli > Caryophanales > Bacillaceae > Lysinibacillus > Lysinibacillus sp. FSL K6-3209. Next base: position 1,730,923 of record NZ_CP150264.1, read on the forward strand.
AAAGCAGCTTGGCTTTAAAATCTCCATTGATGACTTTGGTACAGGTTATTCATCATTGAGCTATTTAGTTCGATTCCCACTCGATTGTTTAAAAATCGACCGTAGCTTTATTCAACATATTTGCTCGCTCGATGAAAAACAGGCAGTTGTAGATGCTATTATTCAAATGTCGCATCGTCTAAAAATGAAAGTTGTAGCAGAAGGTGTAGAACAAGCGCAACAAGTGGATATACTACGGAAAATGAACTGTGATATTATCCAAGGCTATTATTACAGCAAACCATTACCACTTCCCGAATTGCTGGAGTATATTGAGTATTGGGAAATTGAACATCAAGGAAGGAAATAATGTATGGCAAACTATAAATTAGTCGCAACGGCTGCAATGGGCTTAGAAGCGATTGTAGCACAAGAAGTACAGGCACTCGGTTATACAACGACAGTCGAAAATGGCAAAGTTTATTTTGAGGGTGATGAAACGGCCATTGCTCGTGCCAACTTATGGTTACGTGTAGCAGATCGAGTAAAAATTGTTGTAGGACAATTTCCTGCAAAGTCTTTTGAACAATTGTTTGAAAGTGTAAAGGCATTACCATGGGAAAAATATTTACCGGTGGATGCATCTTTCCCCGTTTCAGGGAAATCAGTAAAATCTAAATTATTTAGTGTGCCAGATTGCCAAGCGATTACCAAAAAAGCAATCGTAGAACGCATGAAACAGCATTACAAACGCCTTGGTTTTTTAGATGAATCAGGGGCAACATACAAAATCGAAGTTTCAATCTTAAAAGATGTGGCTACACTTACTATTGATACTTCTGGCGCTGGCTTACATAAGCGGGGCTACCGACAAGCACAAGGGGAAGCACCGCTAAAAGAAACATTAGCCGCTGCACTTGTTCAGATTTCTAAATGGAATCCGAACCGTCCGTTTGTCGATCCATTTTGTGGTTCAGGTACAATTGCCCTAGAAGCAGCAATGTATGGACAAAATATTGCACCAGGTTATAATCGAGAATTTATTTCTGAAAGTTGGCCGTGGATGAAAGCGAAAATTTGGGATGCTGTGCGAGATGAAGCGGATAGTATAGCTAACTATGACCAACCACTTGAAATAATTGGATCAGATATTGACCACCGCATGGTAAGTATTGCACAAGAAAATGCGCTAGAAGCAGGATTTGGGGATATTATTACGTTTAAACAAATGCAAGCTCGTGATTTTACAACACAGCTAACAGATGGTGTAATGATTGGGAACCCTCCATATGGAGAGCGTATAGGCGATGTAGAAGTTGTGGAACAAGTAATTCGTGATTTAGGACAAGTCATGAAAAACTACCCAACTTGGTCGGTATACATGCTATCCTCCATGAAAAACTTCGAAGAATTATACGGTCGTCAAACAACGAAAAAACGTAAATTATTCAATGGTTTTATTGAAACGAATTATTATCAATATTGGGGACAAAAGTCCAAGAGAGACTAACTAGAATAACGGAAGATAAGATTTTTTCTTATCTTCCGTTTCGTCGCGTATAATAGGAACAGATTGTATGAGGGGGAACGTCAATTGCGTAAATCTTTACCATTTGCATTAACGAAGGATCGCTCATTTTTCGAGTCATTAGGTGACTGGATGGGCGATGTCCTTTATGATGAATTACCAGAAAAAGGATTTGAATGCCGTGATGAGCAAATTTTCATGGCCTATCAAATTGAACAGGCGCTAAAAGAAAAAAATGTGTTATTTGCTGAAGCTGGAGTAGGAACAGGAAAAACGATTGCTTATTTACTGCCGGCTGTATCCTATGCACGCTATACAGGTAAGCCAGCGCTCATTGCCTGTGCAGATGAAACATTAATCGACCAGCTCGTGAAAGAGGGCGGCGATATTTATAAATTACAAAAAACACTCGGTTTAGAAATTGATGTCCGTTTAGCAAAATCACGTGATCAATATTTATGCTTAAAGCGTTTCGAAGAAGCAGAAAAAGTCGAAACGGATGAGTGGATCGATGATATTGCTTTTTCAATTCCCGATGGTGTATATGCACAAGGTTCAATGATTGCAGTGCAACCATATGGTGATCGCAGTGATTATCCGACGGTTAGTGATGAAGATTGGCATAAAGTAAATTATAATGCAATCATGCAATGTTCAGTATGTGATTTGCGTAATCGCTGTGGTCAAACATTACATCGCGCACATTACCGTAAATCAACGGATTTGATTATTTGTTCGCAAGACTTTTTAATGGAGCATTTAGCAACGAAAGAGTCCCGTGAACGTGAAGGGCAATTAGCGTTACTTCCTGAAGTATCAATGATGGTGCTAGATGAAGGGCATTTATTGGAATATGCGGCGCAAAAGGCAATGACATATAAGGTGCAGGCAACGACGATTGTTCCTCTGTTAGAGCGTTTAATGGTAGATGGGGTACGTGAACGAACTTTGTATGCAATGGAAAAATTGCAAGACGATCACGAACTATTTTTCGATCAGTTACGTGATGATATTGTGGCGTCTGAGGAAGAACGGAAGCGTATTAATAAATCTGCAACACTTTTAAAGTATGGTAAACAATTGATTGCCGATGTAGATGTACTTCTAGAAGAATTTGTTTTTGAATCAGAAATGTATATGATTCCAGAGTATGAGTTAAATATGGCAGAAGAATATTTGGAGCAATATCAAGCGTCACTTCGCATTTTTACGGCACAAGGTGATGCTGTTGACTGGTTAGAGGAAACAGATGGTGAAGAAACACTGGTTATTATGCCACGACTGATTACAGAAGTTTTAGAAGAAAAGTTATTCTCTAAAAAGCTTCCAATCGTATTTTCTTCTGCAACATTATCTGTCAATAAGGATTTCTCATATATTGCTTATAGTCTTGGTATCCATAATTACCAATCTTTCTCAGTTCCATCACCATTTGATTATGAAGCAGTGATGAGAATTTATTTACATGAGCTATCTCAAAATAATAAAACAGCCCGTGTCCAACAATTGTTGCGAGATGGTGAGAAAACATTAATATTATTCAAATCAAAACAAGCGATGTTAAACTTTAAAGCAGAATTACCGCTAATGGAGCGCATGTATGTGGCGTTTGAAGGAGATCGTGAATTATCAGCTATTGTTCGTGATTTCCAAGAAGGTACTGTCAAAACGCTATGCTCCTACCATTTATGGGAAGGTTTAGATTTGCCAGAAGAGGCGCTAACACGTGTTATCATTTATGACTTGCCTTTCCCACCACATGATCCATTATTTGACGCAAAACGGACGTTTGCTGAAAATCCGTATGAAGAAGTAGAGTTACCATTTATGCAATTGCGTTTGCAACAAGGAATGGGACGATTAATTCGCACATCGAATGATCATGGCGATATTCATATATTGTTAAATGAGGAAGAAGCGACACAGCAGAAAACATTTGAAAATATTTTAGCAGTGACACCAGAAATAAAGTAACAAAAAGCGAGTTTGCCATTGGTGCAAACTCGCTTTTTGTTATTTCAAAATAATAATTATTGTGTCGCTTTTAGAGATTGTCGAAAAAAAGTGTTGAATATTTCTGTTTTAAACTATATAGTTCTTTGTAATGCAATGAATTTTATTAAATATAAAAATTTTTCTTCTTGAAAATAATTTTGCAAAAGGTTTATAATGATGACAAGAAATTTTAAGGAATAGTCACAATCACTGTTGAGTATTCTATGATAGGGGGTGGACCTGTCGAGCATTCAATCGTTGTGTAGTAAATATACAAGCTTATCAGGTAAGGATATCGAGAAGTTAGTAGAAATAGAAACTACTCTATCTTATTATGCTGAGTTGACAGATTGCTATATGTTTATAGATTGTATGATGGAAAATTTACCACATGCAATTGTTGTAGCAGAGGCATTCCCTACAAAAGAAATTGGCTTATACGAAAAATCAGTGATTGGAAAATTTGTCTTTGAAAGCTTCGAGCCAGCAGTATTTGCAGCTTTTAAGCATAAAGAAAGATCATCCATTTCGAGAGCAATCACACAGGAAGGTCTAACTGTAGAACAAAACGTTGTCCCCCTCTTTAATGATGATGGACAGGTTATCGCCGTGTTGATTCAAGAAAAAAAGGTTAAGATGCAAACTGCACCAAAGGATGATTTTCAAAATATGCCTTTTGCATTAATTGAGCATATCGTCGAACCCAACGCGCAGCCAATTCCAGTTGTATCTGATTTATTAGTAGAGTCAATTATTCTGACAAATCATGAAAATAAGGTCATTTATAGTAATCCTGCAGGATACCGATTTATAACGGAACTTTCAGGACTAGAAAATTTTGATAATATTGCTTTGGATAAAATATTGCCTTTTTTACAAGAGGTCTACGATAAAGGCGACGATGTCTTTTTCTTAGAAATTACGATTGATTGTAAATCTTTTATTGTGAAAAAGATTCCAATCCGCAGTCAAAATGATAAAGTGACACTGCTTATTATTCATGATCTAACAGAGCTAAAGCTGAAAGAAAATGAACTGATGATGAAAACATTTGCTATACGGGAAATTCACCATCGTGTAAAAAATAATTTACAAACGGTTACAAGCTTATTGCGACTGCAAATGCGCAATGACCTAGCAGCTTCAAATGCAAGTGCTTTTCAGGAAGCATTAAACCGCATTTATAGTATTTCTTCTGTTTACGAACTTATTTTAGAAAATGAGGATAATGCGGAAGAAAAAGTGGATGTTATCGCTTTGTCTAAAAAGATTGGGTATAAAATGGTTGGCACTTCTCATACAGCAGCCATTCAATTAATCTTCCATCATGATGAACTACAGCTATATTGTCATGCTAAAAAGGCGGTTTCACTCGCATTAATTATTTGTGAGTTATTACAAAATGCTTTAAAGTATGCTTTTATCGATCGTGAGGAAGGAACCATTGATATAAAATTTCTTCAGGATGCATCTTTTATTTCACTTCATATTTCCGACAACGGCGTTGGGATGCAAGAGGTGAAGGCATCTTTTGGGATGGAGATTATTACAAGACTTGTTGAATATGATTTAGCTGGCACATTTACAATTATCCCTAGTGAACAAGGTACACATACTCAAATTCAGTTTCCTGTAAGTGAGGAGGTATTTATCCTAAATGACTAGGAAAGTTATGATTGTCGAAGATGAATCACTTATTGCAATTGATTTGAAGTTTATGCTAGAAGATAATGGTTACGAAGTAGTAGCGCAGGCAAATAATGGCGAATCTGCAATTGAACTAGCTTATACACATAAGCCTCAGCTAATACTAATGGACATCAAAATGCCGAAGCTAGATGGACTAAAGGCGAGTAAAATTATTGAACAACAGCTCGGTATACCAGTGCTTTTTATATCTGCTTATAGTGAAAAAGAATTGTTATTGTACATGAAACAGGATAATATTTTAGGGTATGTTATGAAACCGTTTTCTGAGAAAAATGTCCTACCAGCGTTGGAAGTGGCGTTTCATCAAATCGATAAATTTAACCGATTAAACGGAGAATTATTGCATAAGCAAAGCGAAATAGAAAAGCGAAAAGTCATCGAACGAGCGAAAGGTTTACTGATGCAAGCAGAAAATCTTAGTGAAGACGAGGCTTATAAAAAAATTCGCAATGAGAGTATGCAAAGTCAACAGGAAATGGTAACAATTGCAAAACGAATTATAAATACATTACAAGTAAATAGATGAAGCAAAGACGCTTTAAAGAAAATTTTTCTTTAATGCGTCTTTTTTTTATATATATTTATCAAAATCAAAGGGGGGATAAGTAGGATGGCAATGATAGGAACGATCATCGTTTATATTATTATGATTTGTGCAGTTTTAGGGGCAATCGGAGCGATTCGAGATGCAGAGTATGGAATTGGTAAAGAATTTATGAATGGACTCCATACAGTAGGTCATATTTTTGTACCAGCGGCAGGAATCATGGCAGCTATACCTTACTTAACGTGGTTTATTAGTCATTTTATTAGTCCGATTTTTGAATTGATTGGAGCTGACCCAGCAATTGCAGCTACAGCAATTTTAGCGTCGGACATGGGGGGCTATCAATTAGCAAATGCTTTAAAAGAGTCGTATGAAGGATGGGTGATGGCGCTTGTCGTTGGGTTTATGTCAGGTGCAACCATTGTATTCTCGATTCCAATGGGGCTTGCGATGTTAGACAAGCGTGATCATAAGTATATGGCATTAGGCATTATGGCAGGCGTATTAACTATTCCGATTGGTGCATTTATTTCGTCGATTATGATTGTGATGTTTAACACAGAGGTTCGTGAAGTGATTAGTACAACATCTGCACCAACTTATGTGTTTGCCATTTCTATTTTACAAATATTACTTAATTTATTACCGTTATTTATTTTCGTTATTTTAATTGCATTAGGGCTAAAGCTTATCCCGAATGGCATGATCAAAGGGTTTATGATTTTCGGTCGTGTGATGGATGCAGGTATTAAGCTTGTGCTTGTATTCTCTATTGTAGAAATTTTTACAGGCATTTTTACTAAGATTTTTGGGACATGGGGCTTTGATCCCATCATGGCAGATAGTGTCGACCAATTCCGCGCATTAGAAACGGCTGGTTATATCGGTATTATGTTAGCGGGTGCATTCCCAATGGTGTACTTAATAAGAAAATATGCTTCTAAACCGCTTGAAACAGCAGGGAAGAAATTAGGTCTTTCTTCAGTAGGAAGCGCAGGGATTTTAGCGACAAGTGCTAATATTTTGGCCATGTTTACACTTGTTCGTCAGATGCCACCAAAAGATAAAGTAATCAACATTGCTTTCGGGGTTTGTTCAGCATTCCTGTTAGGCGACCATTTATCCTTTACGGCTAATTTCCAACCAACGATTATATTACCTGTTATTGCAGGAAAGCTGTTAGCAGGGGTGCTTGCCATTATTTTAGCTTACAAGCTATCAGTACCGACCGCATTGAAACTAGAACAAGAGGATCGTAAGGCAGGCATTATTAAAGAGGGAGAATATTTAACAGATCAAAAGTCTTGATAGAAAGAGGTGATGATATGTGAGTGAGGAAAAGAAACGTTTTATTCAGGAGTTTGTGCCGGGTAAGCAACTAACATTGAGTCATCTAATTGCAAATCCCGATCCAGATATGTTTCAAAAGCTTGGCATTCAAGAAGCGGGTGCACTCGGCATTATGACTTGTACACCGAGCGAAACAGTTATTATTGCTGGGGATTTAGCGACAAAGGCAGCCAATGTAAAATTAGGTTTTTTAGACCGTTTTACAGGTAGTCTCGTTATTGTTGGCAGTGTATCTGAAGTAGAAATGGCGATGTTGGAAATCAATCGTTTTTTATCGGAAATGCTCGGTTATACGCCATCTAAAATAACGAAGTCATAGGATGTGTCAAATGAAAAATCGAGTAATGATAATAGGTGGTGTGCAAGCTGGTAAATCAACGCTAATGAATGCGTTATTAGGCAAAGATAGACAAGCTATTAAAACCCAAGCACTCGTATTTGATGACTGGATTGTTGATACACCTGGAGAATATATAGAAAATCCAATGTACTACAGAAATATTATGGCAACATCACTTGAAGTAACACATGTGATTTATTTGCAAGATGCCACGTCATCAAGGAGTGTTTTTCCTCCACAGTTTAGCTTGGGCATACCCAAAATTCAAATTGGTGTCATTACCAAAATTGATGCACCCCTTGCAGATGTAGAAAGAGCAACAGCATTGTTGAAAAATGTGATGACGCACGGTCCAATTGTGAAAACATCAGCATGGCAAAAGCTTGGCATTGAGTTGATTGCACCACTTATTCAACTTCGGTCAGATGAAGAAATTCGCCAGTTTGTCAAGGACCGTAATAGTCCCTATCTCATATATTGCCCATAGTGGCATAGAGGAGGTATAGGTTGAAGACAGAAAAAATTTATAGTGCAGGCATTGATATTGGGACAAGTACAACAAAGATGGTTGTCAGTAGTTTTCTGTTGAAAAACGTTGCTGGGGTGACCCATGTGCCACGAATAGAAATTATTGAAAAAACGGTGTTGCATCAAAGTCCCATTATTAAAACACCGTTTCTTACGAAAGACATTATTGATATGGAACAAATAGAAAAATTTATATTTCAGCAATATCAATTGGCTCAAATTTCACCAGCGGATATTTCAACAGGCGCCATTATTATTACAGGTGAATCCGCTACGAAAGAAAATGCTAGAGAGGTTGTCCATACTATTGCAGATGCAGCTGGTCAGTTTTTAGTTGCCACTGCGGGTCCTGATTTAGAAGGGATTATTGCTGCAAAAGGGGCAGGGACTGTCCAACAGTCCAAAAACACAGCTAAAGTAATCGCCAATATTGATATTGGTGGCGGTACGGCGAATATTGCAGTGATGCAGTTCGGTGAAGTGATCGGTTCATGCACCTTGCATGTTGGCGGTAGATTAATTGAATTCCAACATGGCAAAGTCTATTCCATCTCACCGCCTATAAAGCAATTAATGAAGCATTGGTCTAATCCATTACAAGTAGGTGACTTGGCAGAAGACGCGCGTGTTGTGCAATTGATTGAAGAAATGGTGGATTTTTTAGCTAACACGTTAAGCGGACAACTACAAGATGCACAACATCCATTACTGTTAGGCCATTTACCAAATTGGCATAAGCCTGTGGATGCAATCGTTTTTTCAGGTGGTGTTGCTTCTTGCATTTATGATTATGATTGTTCGCAGCGCCAATATGATGATATTGGTGAAAAACTAGCGAACATGCTTCTACAACATGAGCAACTTCAATCATTTTTATGGCTACAGCCGCAGGAAACTGCTCGCGCTACAGTGACTGGAGCAGGAACTCAAACAACAGAAATTAGTGGTGCAACGATACAAGTTGATGCGGACGTATTACCGTTGAAAAATATTCCTGTATTTAATTGCGCAAATGTAGCAACGAAGGCGTTTGATCAAATAGTAAAGACAGCAGTGGACAGAGCAGACGCCCTTTTTTCACTGGATGATCACCGCTCTCCCTTTGCACTTTATTTTAGTGAGTTACCGTATTTAAGTTTTGATGATGTCCATGCATTGTGCGAGGCCATTTTACGATACTTAGGAACAAGAAGCGCCAAGGACATACCAATTATCATAGTCATTCAATCAGATTATGCAAAGGTCATAGGGCAAACGCTACAAGCCATTAATCCAGCAGTTCCTATCCTATGCATCGATCAAATTAAAGTAGAAACAGGCGATTACATTGACATTGGGGAAGTGCTACCTTCTGGTGTTGTCCCCATTGTAGTGAAAACACTTGCTTTCCACTCAAAGTAAGGAGGATGAACGTGAATCTATCGGTGATATTTGGTGGAGAAAAATATAATTTTCATTCATTAAAAGATGTGATGGCTAAAGCCAATGAAGAAAAATCTGGAGATCAGCTAGCAGGGATTGCTGCTGAATCTGTTCAACAACGAATTGCAGCAAAAGCTGTTTTAAGTGAGTTGTTAGTCAAAGATATACGTGAGAATCCGCTAGTTCCAGCTGAAAATGATGAAGTGACACGCATTATTGAAGGCGATATTAACGAACAAATATATAGCGAAATAAAAAACTGGAGTATTGAACAGCTTCGAGAATACATTTTATCGAATGATACAGGTGATCGAGAGTTAAAACGTTTAAGCAAAGGCATGAATTCAGAAGTTATTGCAGCCGTTACGAAATTGATGTCGAACTTGGACCTTGTTCATGCAGCCAATAAAGTAGAAATACTATCAACTTGCAATATTACGATAGGGCAAAAGGGCACGCTGTCTTCAAGACTACAGCCGAACCACCCAACAGATAATATTGATGGCATTATTGCCTCATTAAAAGAGGGATTGTCCTATGGAATTGGTGATGCAGTTATCGGCATTAACCCAGTAGATGATTCGGTCGAAAGTGTTAAAAAGGTGTTACATGCGACAAAAGAATTTATCACTGATTGGTCGATTCCAACGCAGAACTGTGTATTGGCTCATATTACAACACAAATGAAGGCCATTAAGCAAGGAGCTCCTGCCGATATGATTTTCCAAAGTATTGCGGGGACAGAAATTGCAAACCGTTCGTTTGGGATTTCTGCTGACTTAATTCGAGAAGCAGAGGAACTGGTGAAGAAACAGGGAACGGGAACAGGCCCAAATTTATTTTACTTTGAAACTGGGCAAGGTTCCGAGCTTTCGGCTGAAGCACATATGGGCATAGACCAAGTAACACTGGAATCACGCAACTATGGATTTGCTAGACATTTTAATCCGTACATAGTCAACACAGTTGTTGGCTTTATTGGCCCTGAATATTTATATAACAACAAGCAAGTTATTCGGGCAGGGTTAGAAGATCATTTTATGGGTAAAATGCACGGCATTCCAATGGGCGTTGATATTTGTTATACCAATCATATTAAGGCTGACCAAAATGATGTGGAAGATTTAAGTGTGTTACTCACTGCAGCAGGTGTGAACTTTATTATTGCCGCACCGATGGGAGACGATATTATGTTGAACTATCAGTCTATGAGCTTCCATGATGTGGCAACATTACTCCAAACATTTGGTAAAACACCAGCACCTGAATATTTAGCTTGGTTAGAAAAAATGGGCATTTACGAAAATGGTCGTCTTTCAGCTAGAGCTGGCGATTTATCGATATTTGAAAGGTAGGTGAGACCATTGAATGAACAGCTAGTATCCATGATTACACAACTTGTGATGGAGAAAATGACGAATACATCGGGCACTTCTTCAAAAACAGCTACACCAATTGAAGAACCACAACAACCATTAATTAAAATTTATGATAGTGCGGCTAAGCATACAGAAGAACTACCAAGTCCACAGGCAACATCAGATCAATCGTTAATTAAGCTTTACCAAGCATCTTCTACAAAGGATTATTCGCACAATACTACTAATTATGATGGATCTACAACTGTAGAAACGGCGAAGGCTTTTCAATTTGAAGAGCAAAATGTATCAGAAAGTGTGCAAGCAGCTAAAAAGCATACACCTGCAAGAATTGGTGTGGGTAGAGCGGGGACAAGACCAAAAACAAAAACTTGGTTGAAATTCCGACTCGATCATGCGGCTGCAGTAGATGCTGTGTATGGAGAAGTGACAGAAGCACTATTACAAAAACTGAATGTCTTCCAAGTAACAACAAAAGTAACGGATAAAGAAGAATACATTACGAGACCGGATTTAGGTCGCCGCTTATCTGATGAAGCGAAGACACGTATTCAATCAACATGTAAAGCACGGCCAACCGTGCAAATTATTATTTCCAACGGCTTAAGTGCGAGTGCGATTGAAGAAAATGTCCAAGATGTATATTTAGCATTACAACAAAGTCTTAACAATTTAAATATTGAAATAGGCACTACTTTTTACATCGATAAAGGGCGTGTAGCGCTGATGGATGAAATTGGCGAGCTATTGCAAGCAGAGGTCATTGTTTACTTAATTGGTGAACGTCCTGGTCTAGTGTCAGCAGAGTCGATGAGTGCGTATTTATGTTATCAGCCGCGAATAGGTACCGTTGAAGCAGATCGAATGGTTATTTCGAACATTCATAAAGGTGGTATTCCTCCATTAGAGGCAGGAGCTTATTTAGGTACTGTCGTGCAAAAAATATTGCAATACAAGGCAAGTGGCGTAAACCTTGTCGCAAAAGAAGGTTAGGGGGAACAAGCAATGCATCCTCATAAAATTATGGCTGATATTTTGGCTATGCAGATGATTCCTAGAGTGAATAGAGACTTGGCAACACAGCTTGCGTTGAAGCCAAATCAGCATAGCATTGGGCTAGTCACACTAACCATTGATGATGTCGGATATGTGGCTTTAGATGAAGCGACAAAAAAAGCAGATGTGGAAGTGGTTTATGCAAAAAGCTTCTATGCAGGAGCGGCTCATGCGTCAGGACCATTATCTGGTGAAATGATTGGCATTATAGCGGGTAGCTCCCCAGATGAAATTCGCAGTGGGCTGGAAGCAATTGAGCAAAAAGTGCAATTTGATACGTATTTCGAAGCCATTAATAATAATGAAAACCATGCACTTTTTGCGCATACTGTGGCAAGCTGTGGCAGCTATTTAGCACAGTTAGCAGACGTTAAGATTGGCACTGCGCTCGCTTATTTAATTGCACCACCACTTGAGGCGGTTGTCGGTTTAGATGCCGCTTTAAAGGCAGCGGACGTAGAGCTAAAGCAATTTTTTGGGCCACCTTCCGAAACCAACTTTGGTGGTGGCATAGTTAGTGGCAGTCAGTCTTCCTGTCAAGCTGCTGCAGATGCATTTAGAGAAGCAATTGAACATGTTGCGAGAAATCCGGTTATTTAGAAAGGAGGCGGCTTTATGGCGACATTAGATAAAGACTTATTAGCCATTCAGGAAATGAGAGACGCTGTGAGTCAAGCAAATGCAGCACAAGCGGCCTATATGCAATATTCCCAACAACAAGTGGATAGTATTGTGAAGGCTGTTGCGGATGCCGCATTTAAAGAGGCAGAACGATTAGGAAAAATGGCTGTCGAAGAAACAGGGATGGGTATCCAAAATCATAAAAAAATGAAAAATGAAGTAGCGTCTAGAGATGTATATGAAGATATTAAAGATTTAAAGACAGTTGGCGTGATTGGCACAGATCGACTAAAGAAAGTAACAGAGATTGCTAGTCCATTTGGCGTTATCGCAGGAATTGTGCCAACAACAAATCCTACATCTACAGCCATTTTTAAAACGCTTATTTCTTTAAAAACGAGAAATGGCCTTGTGTTAAGCCCGCATCCATATGCCGTTAAATGTACAAAGGAAGCTTTAGATATTTGTAGAGTTGCGGCAGAAAATGCTGGTGCGCCAGAAGGGTTGTTACAATGTTTAACAATGTCTTCAATGGAAGCGACACAACAATTAATGAAACATCCACAGATTCACTTAATTTTAGCAACGGGCGGTGGGGCGTTGGTCAAAGCGGCATATAGCTCTGGAAAACCAGCCTATGGGGTAGGTCCTGGCAATGTACCAGCTTACATCGAAAAATCAGCCAATATTCAAAAAGCCGCTCGGCAGCTAGTGCAAAGTAAATCCTTTGATAATGGCACCATTTGTGCGACAGAGCAGGCCATTATTGTGGATAAAGCGATAGCTGAACAAGTATTAGCAGAATTAAAGAAACAGCATGCTTATATATTGAATGCTGAAGAAAAATTAAAGATGGAAAAGTTAATCTCTCCTGTTCCAGGCAAAGTGAATCCACAAATTGTTGGAAAATCAGCGGTGAGTTTAGCACATTCTATCGGCATTATGGTGCCAGAAGAGACGAAAGTACTTATTGGGTTGGAGACGATGATTGGAAAAAATATTCCATTTTCACTAGAGAAGCTATCACCAATATTTGCTTTCTACACAGTAGAGGATAGCACAGAGGCCAAACAAGTGATGGTTGATCTACTGAATATTGGAGGACGGGGACATTCTTGTTCAATTCATACGGAAAATGCTGCGTTAGCAGAGCAGTTTTCGCTTGATTTACCAGTGTCGCGTATTGTTGTGAACACGCTATCTTCGATTGGTGCGGTTGGTGGTACGACTGGATTAGCACCATCCTTTACATTAGGTTGTGGGACATTTGGTGGTAATATTACGTCCGATAACATTACAGCTAGACATTTATTGAATATTAAGCGCATGGCTTATGGCATTAAAGATGTAGAGGTGCCAGCTCCGGAATTTGATTTACATCCGGTGGTAGAAAATATAAAGGCACAAGCACCATCATTGGATACAGAAGTGGTGCAACAAATTGTTGATCAAGTTTTAAAGCAAATTACATTACAAACTAAATAATTGGAGGAATGACAAATGAGTACAGCATTAGGAATGGTAGAAACAAAAGGTCTTGTAGGAGCAATTGAAGCGGCGGATGCAATGGTTAAAGCGGCAAGTGTTAATTTAGTAGGGAAAGTCCATGTTGGTGGCGGTATTGTTACTGTCTTGGTTCGTGGCGATGTAGGTGCAGTAAAAGCAGCAACGGATGCAGGTGCAGCAGCAGCTCAACGTGTTGGAGAATTGCTATCTGTGCATGTAATTCCACGTCCTCATAACGAATTAGAATTAATTTTACCAAAAGCAGAAGCTTAATTACACGACTGAAGAGGCATTCATCGCTTGTAAATTTGATGTGATGAATGCCTACTATCAACAGTAAAAAAATCAGTTACTAGATTTAGAGGTGGCTAACTTGAATATAAAATCACAAGCATTTCCAGTTGCCATTTCAGCCCGTCATATACATGTAAGTGAAAAAGATTTACAAGCACTTTTTGGTCCAAACGCAACGTTGACAAAGGATTTTGACCTTTCACAACCAGGACAGTTTGCAGCAAAAGAGCGTGTCTCCATTGAGGGACCAAAAGGAGTCATTCACAATGTGCGTGTATTAGGACCTGTAAGGGCAGCAACGCAAGTGGAAATAAGTCGAACAGATGCGATGAAACTAGGTTTAAACCCTCCCCTAAGACAATCGGGAGATATCGAAAATTCAGCTAGCATTAAACTTATCCATCAACAACGAGAAGTTTTGATCGAGCAGGGAGTCATTATTGCACAGGCCCATATTCATATGACAGAAGAAGATGCGAAAGCCTTGGAAGTACACAATAATGAAATCGTTTCTGTCGAAGTTGACAGTGAAAGACCTGTAACATTTCGTGCTGTAGTAGTACGTGTCTCAAATGATTTTAGCTTAGAAATGCATATTGATACCGATGAGGCAAATGCAGGCTTTATTGCACAACAAGCACAAGGAAGAATTGTGAAATCATGTTCGTAAGGAGGAGGTTTGATGCAAGAACAATTAGTGCAAAAAATCGTCGAAGAAGTTTTACAGCAAGTATTAAAAAATCAGCCTTCCCGCCCAGATGACGGTAAAATTCCAATCGGTGTATCAGCGCGACATGTACATCTTGCACAGGCAGAAGTGGAGCAGCTTTTTGGAGAAAACTATCAATTAACACCGAAGTTTGAGCTTTCGCAGCCAGGACAATTTGCTGCTGAAGAAACAGTCGTCATTGCAGGACCAAAAGGCTCTATTGACAGAGTTCGTATATTAGGTCCAGCTCGTACATTAACACAAGTAGAAGTGAGTTGGACAGATGCGATGAAACTCGGCGTCAAGCCGCCATTAAGAATATCTGGGGATATTAAAGACTCTAGCCCTGTGACGTTAATTGGTCCAAAAGGTAGTGTTGTTTTGCCAGAAGGTCTTATTATTGCACAAGCGCATATTCATATGTCTCCTGCCGATAGCGAAAGATTTCAAGTAGTAGATGGGCAGTCGGTACAAATCAAAGTGCAAGGACTACGACCGATTATTTTATCCAATGTGATGATTCGTGTATCTGAGCGCTATCGTTTGGAAATGCATATTGATACGGATGAAGCAAATGCAGGCTTAATTCAGCAAGGTGCTTTTGCAGAAATCGTCAATGGACAAGTGATGGAACCTTTGACTGTAAAGGAAATGCCACTAGTCGCAAAGCAAGCTTCTGCAAACCAATCTATTTATCACTTTGAAAAAAAGCTACTTTCGCAGGTAGATGTGCTGGAAATCGAAGCTCAAGAAATTGTCGTGCCCAAAAGAACCATCGTGACAGCATTAGCTTATGACAAAATACGAGAGCTGAATAAAAAAATAACGATTCGCTCTGAATAATAAGTATTATCCAGGCAACCTAAAGAGGGTGAGTTTATGCAGATGGGAAGAGTGATTGGCAGCGTATGGGCAACACGTAAGGAAGAAGGGTTAAATGGCTTAAAACTATTAATTATCCAACCAATTGATTCCAACCAACAGCCAATTCGTACGGAAATAGTAGCAGCTGATCGCATCGGTGCAGGGATTGGTGATGATGTACTCATTACGAGTGGAGGGTCTTCTCGTTATATTATGAAGGACAATCCCCTCCCTATTGATGCAGTTGTAATCGGAATTATAGACTCTACAGATGTAATGCGAGGTGAAGACAATGAGTAGCGCAATTGGCATGATTGAAACAAAGGGATTGGTGGGGTCTTACGAGGCGGCAGATGCGATGATTAAAGCATCTGATGTCACGATTGTTAAACAAGAATTTGTCGATGGCGGTATTGTAACAGTCGTCGTAACAGGTGATGTTGGCTCAGTACAAGCAGCAGTTGATGCTGGTAAAGAGGCGGCAAAACGCGTTGGAGAATTATTAGGCGCACACGTTATTCCTAGACCAGACGAAGATGTTTTCAATATGATTAAAGGACCAGAAACACCAAAGAAAAAACCGGTCTCAACACCGGTACGTGCTAAAAAAACAACAGAAGCAGCAACTACGGACAATTGAGGTGAAGCATAATGGCATTTCGCAAAAATAAAATTGCTGTTATTGGAGCCGGTCACACGGGTGCAACATTGAGTTTATTCCTCGCACAGAAGGAATTAGGCGATGTTGTGTTGCTAGATATTCCAGAAGCTGAAAATCCAACAAAAGGGAAAGCACTGGATTTATTACAAACAGGACCGATTGAAAAATTTAATGTGTCTATCCAAGGAACAAGTAATTATGAAGATATTGCAGGCGCATCTATCGTTATTATTACAGCTGGCATTCCGCGTAAACCTGGGATGAGCAGAGATGATTTAGTGACAACCAATGCGAAAATTATTCAACAAGTTTCGAGACAAATTAAACACTATGCACCTGATAGCATTGTTGTTGTATTAAGCAATCCAGTAGATGCGATGACGTATGTATGTTATAAAGAAACAGGATTTCCTAAAAATCGTATTATCGGGCAATCCGGTGTATTAGATACCGCACGCTTTAATGCATTTGTAGCACAAGAGTTACAAATTGCACCCGAAGATGTATCGGGATTTGTATTAGGTGGACATGGTGATGAAATGGTACCATTAATCCGTTATTCCTATGCAGGAGGCATCCCGTTAGAAAAGCTTATTCCCCAAGATAGACTACAACAAATTGTCGAACGTACACGTAAAGGCGGCGGTGAAATTGTAGGCTTATTGGGCAATGGTAGTGCTTACTATGCGCCAGCTGCTGCCTGTGCGCACATGGTGGAAATCATAATGAAAGATCAACGAAAAATTATTCCATCCATTGCTCTGTTAGAAGGAGAGTACGGCTACCATGAATTATTTTTAGGTGTACCGACGATTTTAGGCGGTAATGGCATTGAATCGGTCATTGAATTGCACCTTACACAGGAAGAACAAACGGCGCTCCATCAATCAGCACAAGCCGTTAAGCAAGTTTTACAAATTTGCCAAAACATTTAACTAGTATTGATAATTCATATAATATTTCCCCAATGCTATATGAATAGTTTGTAAATATGTTTGATTGGAAACCGAGCATAAAACTAGTTGAAAACCCCATTTTAAAATAAATGCTCCCTTCAAATAGAAGGGAGTTCTTTGCTTTTAAAAAAAATTACTGATGATGGATGGGAGATGTGCGTGCCAACAGCAGTCCACTATTGGTAGTATTAATATTTTGAATAATCTAAATATTTTTAGTGACTGGCACTCGAATATACAAAATTTTCGGAAATATGCTAAACTAGTAACGTAAAAAAGGAGGATGATTGGATATGACTGTACAGCAATTTACAGACTATGTGAAAAAAATGCAGCACTATCAGGAAGCATTGGGGGTAATCTATTGGGATATGCGTACTGGTGCACCTAAGAAAGGGGTAGCGCAGCGTTCAGAGGTAGTTGGCACATTATCGGCCTCCTTGTTTGACATGCAGACGAGTGAACAATTAGGGGAACTACTGACGGCTTTAGAGGCACAAAACGCAGAACTGGACTATGTAACACGCCGTTTAGTCGAGGAAGTACGCAAAAATTACGATCAAAATAAGAAAATTCCCGCTGAAGAATATAAAGAATATGTTATTTTACAAGCGAAAGCGGAAACAATTTGGGAAGAAGCAAAAGCGACAAATGATTTTGCTCAATTTTTACCTTATCTAGAGCAAATCATTGAATGGCAAAAGAAATTTATTCAATATTGGGGCGTTAAAAACGGTTCTACATACAATACGTTACTCGATTTATATGAACCAGATATGACGACGGATGTGTTAGATCAAGTATTTGGCGAATTACGTGAAACGATTGTGGCGCTTATCCAAAAAATCGCAGCTTCTCCAAATAAGCCAGATACAACGATGTTATTTAAACAATTTCCGAGAGAGGCACAACGAGCATTGTCATTAGAGTTGCTAACGCAGCTTGGCTATGATTTTGACGCAGGTCGCTTAGATGAAAGTGTCCATCCATTTATGATTGGCATTAATCATGGCGATGCGCGTATCACAACAAAATATGATGAGCATGATTTCCGTTCTGCTATCTTTGGCACGATTCATGAATGTGGGCATGCGATGTATGAGCAAAATATTGATGCCAAGCTTGCCGGTACACTATTGGCAACTGGGACATCGACAGGCATCCATGAATCGCAATCACTATTCTATGAAAATCTGGTTGGTCGAAATGAAAAGTTTTGGGAGCATAACTATGAACGTTTGCAAAAACATTCGCCAGCACAGTTTGGAGATGTTCCGTTAAATGATTTTCTACGTGCTATTAATATGGTAGAGCCATCACTAATTCGTATTGAAGCAGATGAGCTAACATATCCATTGCATATTATGATTCGTTACGAAATTGAACGTGATTTGTTCAATGGGGACCTGCAAGCAAAAGACCTTCCAGAAGTGTGGAATGCAAAGTACGAAGAGTACTTAGGTATTCGACCAGACAATGATGCCAAAGGCGTTTTACAAGACGTGCACTGGGCAGGGGGCATGTTTGGTTACTTCCCATCTTACGCATTAGGGATGATTTATGCGGCGCAATGGAAGCACGCAATGGATAAAGATCTTCCAAACTTTGATGACTTACTGGCAAATGGCGAGCTTCTGCCAATTCGCGAGTGGCTAACAGAGAACGTACATCAATACGGTGCACTGAAAAAGCCGTTCGAGCTACTACAAGAGGCGACAGGAGAAGGCTTAAATGCCAAGTATCTTGCAAACTACTTACAAGAAAAATATACAAAATTGTATCAGCTATAAACAACAAGCGATTTCTCAATCATGAGAAATCGCTTGTTTTTAAAATAGATTACCAGAACTTAAAGCCTTTTGAGCCTGCAGGTGAATTTGAAATAATATCAAAGATTGGAATTGTGTAAGCAAAAATTATTAACGCTACTAAAATGACCAGCCATACTTTAAAGTTTTCAAGCATAGGTGGTGTTGGACCACTACTTTCATGGATTGAAGCAATTGGGAATTCCTCTTCGCCTTTTGGGGCAAACCAAGCTAGCTTAATCACGACATACGTAATAACTAAAATCGCAATAAATAAAATGGTACCACCAACCGCTTGCGCAATTTGATAGGGAATCCAATCATATGCTTGTTGTGCACCGCCATATTCTGAATAGTCAGAGCGACGTGGAGCACCAAGTAATCCTGCAATATGCATGGCTGTTGACATGATCGTCATACCGACTGCCCATAACACGCCAGAAACAATACCAAGTGTATTTAATGACTTTGTCAGTTTACGACCTGTTAAATGAGGGATTAACCAAAAGGCAGCTCCAAAGTATGTTAAAACAACTGCACTTGCAAATGTTAAATGAAAGTGTCCTGGAACCCAAATAGTATTATGAATAAGTTGGTTCATCTGGTAAGATGCATTGACAATACCACCTGCACCACCAGGGATGAAAGCAAGCATACCGATAAATGGAACGATAAAACGTGCATCTTTCCAAGGTAATTTTTTAAACCAACCGAAAAGCCCTTTACCACCAAGCTCACGACCACGTAATTCAAATGTTGCGAATAAAGAGAATGCAGTCATTAAGGAAGGCACAACAACTGCCATTGTTAATACTACTTGAATAAACTTCCATGTTGTATCAATACCAGGCTCTGTTAATTGGTGATGTAAACCAACCGGTACTGAGAAAATTAAAAACAGCATGAATGATAAGCGAGCTAATGAATCAGAAAAAACTTTTCCGCCAATGACTTTTGGAATGACTACATACCACACCATATAGGCTGGCAATAACCAGAAGTAAACGAGCGCATGGCCGAAATACCAGAATAGTGTACGAGAAAGTAATACATCTACACGTTCAATAAGACCAAGTGACCATGGTAATAGTTGGAATAAAACAGAAACGGCTACGCCTAAAGAAGCAACGAACCACAGTAAATTATTGACTACTACCATAAAAGCTAATAGGGGAGACGTTTGGCCTTTATGTTCTTTACGCCACTGAACATAGCGTAAAATTTGTCCTGCCGAACCAATCCAAGAGCCAACTACTACGAGTGTTAAACCGAGATAAAAAATCCAGTGCGCTTGCAATGGTGCGTAAAATGTATAAAGGACAGTTGCTTTATTTAATAACACCATGACTGCAGCAGCAACTGTACCGATAGTCATTAACCAAAAACCGATCCATCCAAGTAAGCGCTGTTTATCTGTAAAAGTACCAGAGGTACGACTAACACCTGCGATTTGAAAACCGAATATAAAGAACGTTGTTAAAATAAGACCGAGTAATACACCATGAACTGTTAATACTTGATAATAGCCAATACCAGCTGGCAATTTGAATTGACCTGAACGTACAAATACTTGTAATAAACCAGCGAGACCACCTAATAATAATGCGATAAATGCCACATACACATGGGCAAGGGCTAGTTTCGCATCACGACGATCCACCTTTGTCATAGCGTTATTTAGACTCATTTGGATCCACCACCTTTAGCATAGAATGCATTAGCGTATGTCCTGTACCGCAGTATTCATTACATACTATTAAAAACTCACCAGTTTGATTGATTTCAGCTACATATTCTGAAATATATCCAGGTTCAAGCATCATATTAATATTAGTACCTGCAATTTCAAACCCATGAATCACGTCTTCACTTGTTGCGATAAATTTTACTTTTGAACCAAGTGGCACTTCAATTTCTGGTGGATTGTAAAAGAAAGCAGATGCTAAAATAACAACCTCATAATCCCAATCCTTTCCTTCCACTTTGTGTACACCTGGATTCGTAAATGGTGCAATTTCTTTTACTTTTTCATAATCGATGGTTTTCTTATTACTGTTCGGATGTGATCCTTGATGGAATGCACCGATACCAAGAATAATAAGAAATGCAACTAACGTAGCTACGCCAAATACCAGCCAGTACTTCTCATATTTATGTATATGCATATCTCTGTTGTCCTCCTCTGTTGTATTACTTACATCATGTTAATGAAATAGTGCCTTTTACTAAGAATATTAAAAGCGATCCATAAATAAATTGAAGCAGTAAATCCAAATTAAAATAATGATAAAGCCTACTCCGAACACGCCATAAAGTGAACCTTTTAGATTATCTTCTGGTTTTTTATTATTAGCCATTTTTTACTCCCTCCTAAGCTTTCATAGTGGCTTTCTTAAAGTCATAATATTAAAATTCACTTCAATTTGATGTGAAAAAAATCACACATCCAAGTAGAATGTGTGAAAAAAATGTGAAATATTGAAATGCAAAAGGAGTTGGCTCTAACATAAGCCAACTCCCTTTTATGCGAATAACAAAGCGTATTCATAAATACTAGCTGTAGTTACATAGAATGTATGGTTTGAATGAGCCACAGTTAACTCGTTATGACTTCTTCTTCAATTGTCAGTAATACCGTAAGTGCACCAATGTTAGGAATCATAACGGGTAGTACAAATGCTTTTTCAAAGCCATAAAGTTTTGTATTTCCGACCATAACAGTTGGTGGTGTAATATCAATTTCTAAACTTTCCTGTCCTACTGCTGTACATAAATTTCCTGCAATCATATTGCCGAATTCACCAGTGAATGATTCTAGCATTTCTCCTTCTAATGGCATACCAAACATTGTACTGCCGATACCGCTAAATACTTCAGGGGAGGAATCTATAATTACACGTCCCTTTACATCTCCAATTAGGCCAATTAATACACCCATTTGCTGTTGTTGAAAGGGCTCAGAAATAATACTTGGCGCTTTCACTTGGATGTCCATAGGTAGGATTGTTTTTAATGCATGGATTGTCCCGTTTAAAATAGTTTGAAAGTACTTCGAATTACTCATCATTACCGCATCCTTTTTCCGACTTTTCTACATCTTACCATGCTCAAAGGGTAAGATGAAAGTATGTCTTGACGAAATCGGATGAAATTTATATTATATTAATGAGAATGATTTTCAAAATCAACGAATTTGTGCTATAGTGTACATAATAAGAAGAAAAGGAGCGGTCAGCAATGACATTCGTTTTCATTGGAGCAACAGTAGCTATTTATATTGGAGTAGGGAAATACGTTATGAAGCAGGCGACTGCACATTTAAATTAATAGTACTATAGTTTGTGGTACTGATTTTCAATCGTTTTTATAGTACATTAATATTTAATTCAAGAGTATGACTTGTGTCATACTCTTGAATCTTTAGATAATATATTTTATGCACAATTTTTCGGGAGTGGAATTTATGGGTTCATTATGTAATTGCAAGGAACTTGTGCAAATAAAAGTGGAAGCAGATATTGGTGCTGATCCATTATGGTGTAAGGTTTGTGGCTTTAATTTGGATATCGATAAAATGGAGATTTCTGATTCTTTAAAGATACAGTTAAGATCATGGATAAATGATTATGGAGCATGGATAAATGTGGACTCTGATAGCTTAATTGTTGGAGGGGAAAATCTAGAAAAACAACATAATGAAATAGGACTAAGATTAACGGAAAAAGTGATGAGTGAAATAAAAAATAAAAAAATTGTTTTTCAACCTTCTTCAATGTTTTTGAATAGTAATTAAATAGAAAGGAATACTCTAAATGAAAAAAGTACTTGTTCATTTAAGGGACTGACCCCGATATATAAGACAGTAATCAAAAAAGCATCACTCAACCAGTTGTCGGTATTGAACCGGCGACTGGTTGTTTAGTTTCGTTTGAATTCGGTTATTGTTATAATAGTTTATATAGTCTTTGACAGTTTGTTCTACGATGGCCGTCGTAGTACTGTTCAAATTGTCTAAGTAGAATGTTTCAGACTTTAACACAGAATGAAACGATTCGATTGGGGCATTATCAGCGGGCGTACCTTTACGGGACATGCTCATGGTAATGCCTTTTGCTTTTACGGCCTGTTGATAATCATACGATGTGTATACCGCCCCTTGGTCACTGTGCAACGTACACCCTTCGGGCAAATGGTGAAGTTGAGCTAATGTATCCAGCACAAAATCAGTATCTTGACAGTCTCCAATCGAATAGGCAATAATTTCACCATTATATAAATCTTGAATACTTGAAAGATACAACTGTTTTTGACCAAATGGCAAGTAAGTAATATCAGTTACGAGCTTCTGTAACGGTGCTGTGGCTTCAAAATCACGATTTAATAAATTTGCTGCGATTGCATATGGTTGTCCTGTTCGTTTCCGTTTTTTCACTTTCACGCGACATTGCCAACCATATTTTTGCATGATACGTTGAACAACTTTATGATTGACGCACATTTCTTGACGTAAGAGTGCTGTAATTTTTCTGTAGCCATAGCGAAATTTATTTGCACGACAGAGTTCACCGATACGTCTCTCTATTGCTTGACGAGACCTTGCATCGGTAGATGCCTGTTTCCAACGATAGTAGGTAGATCGTGCAATCCCAAAGTGTTTACAAATGTCCTTTACAGACATCATGCTTCTTAGTGACGCAACTAACTGTACAGCTACTTCTCCAACCACTTCCTCTCCAACTCTGCGTACTTTTTTAGCACCTCAATTTGTTGCTTTAAATAACGGTTTTCCAATGCTAATTTCGTTTGTTCATTGTCCGGTTCAGGACCTTTATTAAAGATATATTGTTTGCCTACAGGTTGTTTCAAACGATTGACTTCACCATTTCTATACCAACGCACCCATGTTTCGACCTGTGTTTTATGGCGTATATTTAATTCCAATAGAATCTGTTTGACAGGTACCCCCGCTAATCGCATCTCAATCGCTTTCATTTTTACTTCATATGGATAACTCACTCTTGTTCCCATAGAAAAAACACCTCCAAATTGAAATTTAAGTATCTATACCCGAATTTCAATCGAAGATGCTTTTTTTATTTGTCTTTACCTATTGGGGTCAGTTCCGGATTCAATCTAACACTTTTTTCTTTTGTTCCAGACGCTTATGGAATTGTATCGTTCGGATTTCAACTTGGATAAGAACCATCAAAAGTTTAATATATAGGGCGAAAAATTTAGAATAATAGCATAATTTAATAGCGATCAAAGGCATTTCTTATTTATATTTGATAAAATGGGAGCAAGTTATAGATTTCGGAGAATAGGAGAACTAACTTTGCAGTATTCATTAAAAACAAAATGAAAGGGTCGTACGATGAAGCAACGTTCGATCGAAATTAGGTGAAGAATATGAAAAAAATACTATTAACGGGCTTTGTCCCATTTTTAGATTACACAATCAATCCTACGATGCAAATTGTAGAAAGTTTAAATGGGAGTATAATGGACGGCTATGAAATTGTTGGGCGCACACTATCCGTTGATTTTCAGCTATCCGCGCAGCAGTTAAAGGGATATATTGCGGAAATACAGCCTGAAATTATTATGTCCTTAGGGTTAGCTGGTGGCCGATTTAAAATCACACCAGAGCGCATAGCGATTAATGTGAAAGATGGAGAGCCTGATAACAATGGCTATCTGCCTGTTGATGAAAGCATTGATGACGGGGGGCAGGATGCCTATATGACCAATTTACCTATTCGGAAAATGGTTGAACGATTATGTAAAGAAGGTTATCCTGCAGAAATTTCAAATACGGCAGGTACCTATCTATGCAATAATATTATGTACGAAGGGCTAGCTTATGCTAAGCAACATACAGGGATTCGTGCTGGCTTTATTCATATTCCGGCATCTTTTGAATTAGCGATTCAGCACGGCAAAATACCAGGGTGGAATATGCAAGATTTAATGACGTGCATTAAGCTTTGTATCGAGGAAACCATTCGTGAAACAAATCATTGAGTTCCCTCATACAATGTGGATTAGTCAATACACAATCCGTTTTGCCTTCGATGAAGTCATTTCGCAAGAAAATTTTCAGCTAGTCCAACAGTTTAATCGCTTTTTGAAAAAAATGCTACATACCAATCTTATTGAAAGTGTTGCTAGTTATCATACGGTTACAGCATATGTAAAACATCAAGTGGATATAGCCTTCTTACAAGAACAATGGCTTACAATGCAAAGGAACGCCCATGTTGGTGAAGCAACAAGCCAACCAGTACAAATACCAATTTGTTATGATGAAGAATTTGCTTTGGATATGCAGCGTGTGATGGACGTGACAGCTTTATCGTTTGAGACCATAAAAAAATTGCATATGGATAAAGTATATAGTGTTTATTTAATCGGCTTTTTACCTGGATTTCCTTATTTAGGAGACTTACATAGCCAATTATTTGTCCCGCGTTTAACGAAACCACGCTCGCTTGTGTCCGCGGGCTCTGTCGGTATTGGCGGGGTACAAACAGGGATATATCCGCTCGATTCACCAGGGGGATGGAATATTATTGGTAAGACACCATTCACATTATTTGATATTCATCGGAAGGTCCCTTTTCTCTTTACTCTTGGAAGTCAAGTGCAATTTTACGAAATAACCAAACAGGCGTTTTTAGAAATAAAAGAAAAGGAGTGTAGCAATTGAAGCCACTTCTTATAGTTAAAAAACAAGGTGTATATGGTAGCTTACAAGATCAAGGGAGAGAGGGCTACCGAGCATTTGGGGTCCCTCGGTCAGGACCGATGGATAGCGTATCATTTCAAGTAGCACATACTATTTTTGATAATGCGACAGCAGACCAAACGTCGTTTGAAATGTTTATAGGAGGTTTTGAATTTCAAGCGTTAAATAATGGAACGTATGTATTGACTGGTGCAACTTGTCTGTGTTTATTAAATGGTCGTCCCATTGAAATGTGGAAAACCTTTCAATTATTTAAGGGAGATATTTTATCTATCAAAAGCGTAAATAACGGCTCCATTGTTTATCTCACACCTAAAGGTGGATTTCAAACAGACCTTATACTTGGTAGTAAAGCCAGCTTACCAATGGTAGGTCGTACTCCAGGTGTGGGCAGTGTATTGTATGGGCAACATGCAACGCCATTATCATGGACAAGAGGGCTGTATGCACCTTACCGCCCTTATTTTCATACGGCTATTACAGTAAGGGTTTTTAAAGGGCCTCATTTTCAATTATTTACAGAAGAAAGTAGACAACAATTTTTAGCTAGCTCCTATCAATTTTCTGGCGGGAATCGTATGGGCTACTATTTAAAAGGGAACGCCCTCGATTTGAAAACGAGGAAAGATATACTTTCAGAAGCGACCCAATTTGGGACAATTCAAGTGCCTCAAAGCGGTCAGCCTATTGTTTTAATGGCCGATGCCCAAACAGTCGGCGGCTATCCAATCATTGCTACCATCCATGAAGATGATTTACATAAAGTTGCCCAAATGCGTATGTTTAACACAATAAGATTTGTATTAACGGAGGAATCGTATGCCAATTGATATTAATTGTGATATGGGCGAAGGTATGGATGTTTTGACACTCGACAAAGATGAAGAAATTTTAGACTATGTAACGTCGATTAATATAGCCTGTGGGTATCATGCAGGGAATCATACAATCATGCATAGGACTGTACAAAATGCTATTCGTAAAAATATTCGTATTGGCGCGCATCCGGGCTATCCTGATCTTCAAGGATTTGGCCGTCGAAATATGGATGTTAGTGCGGAAGAAATTTATAATATGATGGTCTATCAAGTCGGTGCTTTGCAAGCATTTGTCTCGGTGGAAAAAGGCATTCTTCATCATGTGAAGCCACATGGCGCACTGTATAATCAAAGTGCCAATGATATAGAAAAAGCAACAGCCGTAGTCAATGCTGTATATGATTTAAACCCAGCGTATGTTTTATATTGTTTAGCTGGTAGCAAAATCGTGCACATTGCGAAGGAAAAGGGCTTACAAGTCTATGAGGAAGTTTTTTCGGATCGTCATTACAATGATGATGGGACATTAGTTAGTAGAGAAGACCCGAATGCGTTAATCCAAACAGAAGAAGAAATGCTTGTACATGTCAAAGGTATTTTAACTGCTAATGAAGTGATGTCTATCCAACAAAAGAAAATACAACTTTCTGCTCAAACATTATGTATACACGGAGATGGCCCACATGCATTGACTTTTGCAAAGAAGATTTTTGCGTTAAGAAAACAATTGGGATAACAAAATGTATGGATGCTCAACAAAGGAGCATCCATACAGCTAAAAAGCACATTTAATGACTCGATTTAATAGCAAAATACTTAATTCTGATGTTATTAAATAGTTGTCACTAATTCTACAGCTTCAATAATAATTGGAGTGCCTGCCGAGATAGTCGCTGTTACCGTGTTAAATGTTATTTCTGTTGCGGAAACTGTATAGGCATCACCTTCTTGAAGCACACCATTGATATATAAATTATAGTACCCATTAATTACGACTGGGAAAGCAGTTGCTGCAGTACCACTGTCAGTCAAAAACGTTGTTGCAGCAAGTGTTGTTCCATCTGTAATGGCAAGTGGTGTCGCTAAAATATTAAAAAATTTCGTGGATGTGCCAGAAACATTGACATTGATGTTAATAATGGAAAGTGCCACGTGCATTCACCTCCTTTCAATAGTGCTAGTGAATTTCGTTAAAAAAGCCGAGAGATTCAATAATAATGGGCGTCCCTCTATAAATAGTTGCGTTATCAGCATTTAAGATAAGCGCATTTGGTGTTACGGAATAAATGCCACCTTCCTGCATAACGGCGTTAATATAGAGATTTACATAGCCATTTGGATAGGTAATTATAAATTCTTGTACATTGACGCCATTATCATCTGAAAATAGATTCGCTGCTAAAGTGGCCCCATTTGTCAATTGAATATCGGATGTTACTATATAGAAATATCTATTTACTTTAGGAATAACCCTCCCATCAGGAACAATAATGGAAGGGGGTTGGGGAATAGGGACATCACGAGCTATAATACGAGGCCATCTAAATTGATTTTCACAATCGCATAACGGTGTAATCTGAAAACAATGTTTTTGCTTTACCATCTATATAATCACTCCTTTTATTTTGATTTTTATGCCCCTATAGTTGTATCAGATTTCTTTAGTACTGAACCTCAAATCGTTATTTTGTAACCGCTTTTTAACCTTCACTCTTATTTAAAATATGAAAAAAAAGAAGAATTGCTTAGTTAACTATCCATTTTGCAGATAAAAATAGTAGATTTTCTACAAGGATTATGCTACTTCATTTTGGATAAACATGACTATGTTGACGAATATTACGTCTGAAACCTTGATATATATGCTTTTTAAAGTAAATTAGTGTTATACTTTGCATATCTAATAAGGTAGAATACTAATTGTGAGTAATTAAAAGGATAAAGGGGTTACAGTTTTATGAAAGAATTTGAGCAACAACTAGAGGGGCTTTTAAAGCAAGCTTCATTACAATACATAATCTATCAGCATAACGGTGATACAGAGCGTATGGATAAAACCTCGCTATTTGCACGTAAATTACAACAGAAAGAGTATGTCATCGGTTTTGCCGGCCATTTCTCTGCTGGTAAATCAAGTATGATTAATGCCTTATCTGGTGAGAATTTACTGGCGTCAAGCCCGATACCAACGAGTGCAAATATCGTGAAGGTGCATAAGTCGGAAGAAGATTTCGCCATTGTGTATATGCATGATGAAAAACCTGTTAAGTTTGAAGCGGGATATGATTTTAAAACCGTTAAAGAACTTAGTAAAAATGGGGATCTTGTATCACAAATTGAAATTGGTCATAGCGCCTCTACATTACCTCTTGGCGTAACAGTGATGGATACACCTGGTGTTGACTCGACAGATGACGCACACCGTATGTCTACAGAATCAGCGCTTCATATTGCAGATATTGTATTCTATACAATGGACTATAATCATGTTCAATCGGAGTTGAACTTTCAATTTACAAAACAATTAATGAAATACAATCCGAATGTTTATTTAATTGTTAATATGATTGATAAGCATAAGGAAAACGAATTAAGCTTTGAAGACTTTAAGGCGACTGTCCACAATTCATTTTCAGCATGGGGCGTTGTGCCAAAGGGTGTATTTTTCACATCTTTACGAGAGCCAGAACATCCAAATAATGACTTTGAAACAGTGAAAAAAATTGTGATGGATAGCATGAACGATTGGCAAGATCAGCTTGTACAGACAGCAACCAATACGCTCCGTCTATTGCAAAGTGAGCATGATAACTACTTAATGGAAGAAAAGCAAGATCGTTTAGATATTGATGAAGATATTTTAAGTGCGGATGATTGGGCACATCATCAGGATATTTTAGAGCAGTATAATAAGTTAAATCGTCAAGTAGAATTATTCTCGGTGGAAGCTTGGAATGAAACATTCGAAGAAGAACGTAAAGAGTTACTTGCCAATGCAGTAATTATGCCAGCCGATGTGCGAGATAAATTACGTCTTTATTTAGAGAGCAAGCAGGAAGGGTTTAAAGTAGGCGGTTTATTTTCAGCGAAGAAAAAAACAGCGGAAGAACGTAATCGCCGTAAAGAGGATGCATTCGGTGCCTATCAAACCGTTGTACACGCTCAAATTACGGGTCATTTAAAGGCACTAATGAAAAAGGCATTAAAAGATGTAGGGGCGTTAAGTGAGGAACGTGCGCAAGCAGTGGATGCCTATGTATTTGATTTACCATTTTCGTTAATTGAACAGCAAGTACAAGTTGGTGCTATATTAACGGGGGATGCGGTTCTTAATTTTGCCAACCGTGTTGCAGAAGCAACAAAACGCTATTTTATACAGGAAACAGATGTGTGGAAAGATGCCCAAGCAACAACATTACAAGCTGTTGCAACTGAAACGGCCGCACCATCTAAATTGAAAATGGCTGGTATGCAGGCGAAAGTTGATGCCATTCAAGCTGTGCTCGAAATCGAAGGTTATCAGCAATATAGTGCAGGTGTTATGCATCAAGCAAGCAATGAAATTCGAAAAGAAGCAAATTATCAACTCACACTTTGGGAAAAAGCGTTTGAGCAGGATTTAGCAGACATTCGATTATTTGACGAGTCAATGCTCAAGCCAAAAGAAGAGGTTATACAGCAAGAGGAAGCGCAGCACGCAGTGAGTGCATCTAGTTTACCTATTGAAGGTGTTATTAAACGGGCACTTCATACAGCCGATGCGGTGAAAGAGGTACAAGGTTTTGCAGAAGTAGCAAGCTATTTAGAAAACAAAGTAGAGCGATTACAGAAAAAAGACTTTACGATTGCATTGTTCGGGGCGTTTAGTGCAGGGAAATCTTCCTTCTCGAATGCATTAATGGGTGCGAAGGTGCTACCAGTATCACCTAATCCAACAACAGCGGCTATTAATAAAATTCGTCCAGTGACACCAGAGCATCCTCACGAAACAGCAGATGTTCAGTTAAAAACGTCCGCACAAATGCTAGAG
The DNA here is from genome assembly GCF_037976175.1 of Lysinibacillus sp. FSL K6-3209. NCBI lineage: Bacteria > Bacillati > Bacillota > Bacilli > Caryophanales > Bacillaceae > Lysinibacillus > Lysinibacillus sp. FSL K6-3209. The sequence continues at coordinate 1,761,772 of NZ_CP150264.1, forward strand.
GATATCCAAGGTTCCTATGCGGCGATTGGTTTAACGGTATCGTCTTTAGAAGAGGCATTCAACCGTGCAGATGAAGGACTAGCGGTACAGCTCACTGATGAACGATTAAATGTACATAAATCATTTATCCGTGCATATAAAGAAGGCTATCCATCATTTAAAACGGAACTTGGACAAGTGTTACGTGTAGAGCGTGAAGAATTTGAAAAATTTGTAGCACAAGAAAATAAGTCATGCTTCGTCGATAATATTGACTTTTATTATGATAGTCCGTTAACGCGTATGGGTGTAACGCTTGTCGATACGCCAGGAGCAGATTCCATCAATGCGCGTCATACAGGGGTTGCCTTTGAATATATTCGTAATGCGGATGCCATTTTATTTATTACGTACTATAACCACGCATTTGCTAAAGCTGATCGAGAGTTTTTAATTCAATTAGGTCGTGTAAAGGATGCCTTTGAACTTGATAAAATGTTCTTTATCGTTAATGCGATTGATTTGGCAACGACAGAAGAAGAACAGGAAGATGTAAAGGGGTATGTTCGTTCAGAATTACAACGCTTTGGTATTCGTTTCCCACGTTTATACGGGGTATCCAGCTTAATGGCATTAAAAGAAAAAGTAGAGGGCGCTTCATTTGCATCAGGCATGCCGCCGTTTGAGGATGCTTTCCATACATTTTTAAATGATGAGTTAAGTGCATTAGCGGTGCAGGCACTTGCCGAAGAAGTGGACAAAACAGAGCAACGTTTAGGGGATTTAATTGCTCAAACAGAGGAAAACTTAAAACGTAAAGATGAGCGTTTAGCTGAGTTGACTACGCTTGAACAGCACATTAAATCGAAGTTTAATGCCTTAAATACAAGTATGATGGAAAGTGAAACAAAACAGGAATTAGATGAATTATTGTATTATGTTTTACAACGCGTCTTTTATCGCTACCCTGAATTCTTTAAAGAAGGATATAACCCTTCAACCTTTGCAGCTATGCCTGCACAGCAAGCATTAGAGCATGCGTTGAAAGAAGTCTTGCAAAGCTTACGATTTGACTTTACACAGGAAATGCGTGTTACAAACTTCCGCTTATCACAATTTATTAGTAAAAAAATGCAGCTTCGTTTTAAAGATGAAGTCCGTGAGCTGAAAGAAATGAACCGTAGCTTCTCGTTTTTAGCTTTTGAATCATCCGAACCAGATTTATTAGCATTTGAAAGTCCATTTGCAGATGTTACAAAATATGCAAGTGTGAAATCGCATTTCCGCAATCAAAAAGCATTCTTTGAGAAAAATGAAAAAATTAAGCTAAGTGAAGCGTTAGAATCATTAACAAAGCCAGATGCTCAAAATTATTTAGATGGACAAAAAGTAGCACTCATGACTTGGGCCATTGCTTATATTGGTGAAGAGGCGGAAAGATTACGCTTGCATATTTACCATCAAGCACTAGAGCAAATTGCAACTGAACGACTGGTGTTACAAGAGGAAAGTCGATTAGCTTCGTGGAAATCAATTTACGCACAACTACAATACGCATGAGGTGATGCACATGGGAAAAATATTCAAAACTGTTGAGGAAATTCAAGTTGACGGTGTCCGTTTTGTGGATGCTCGCTATGATTTACAAAACAAACAATTTGGAAAGCAAGCATTTGAAGCAGGACATGCACCAGGAGCGGTATATATTGATTTAGAGCAGGATTTATCGGATATGGAAAGTGAAAACGGCCGTCATCCGATGCCGAGTAAGGAAAAGCTTACGTCTGTCTTTCAAGAATTAGGTCTGCGCTACGAAGATCAAATTGTCGTTTATGACCAAGGTGCATCACCGTTTGCACCCCGCGCTTGGTGGATGTTAACGTATGCAGGCTTTCCGAATGTTGTGATTGTCAATGGTGGAGCGACAGCATTGGAAGAAAAAGTGACATTCACAAAGGATATTGTGAAATATGCGCCGACAACGCTTGATTTGAATTGGCAAGATCATCTGTATGCGCCGCGTGAAGCAGTAAAGGCAATTGTCGATGGAGAACAGTCAGCAACGCTATTAGATGCACGAGCTGCTGCCCGTTACCGTGGTGAAGTTGAACCGCTTGATAATGTAGCGGGTCATATTCCAACTGCTAAAAACTTTGATTGGGAGCAGTTAAAAGTTGAAGGAACACTGCAAGCTAATGATGCGCTTCGTGCAAAGGTTGCACAAGATGAACACATAGTGGTTTATTGTGGCAGTGGTGTCACAGCATCACCGCTCTACGCAGTACTTGCAGATGAAGGTTATAAAAATATTCAGCTCTATACAGGTAGCTATAGTGATTGGATTACAGCATACGATATAGAAACTGGAACAAATGAATAATTAGGAGAAGACGCTCACCTTGGTGGGCGTTTTTTTCTTAAGAAATAGGGGCTAGATTAAAATATATCGCTTATGGTGCATTAAATGGAAATTTACGCTAAAAATGACTCATCATTCATTTTATGCTACACTTTTTTTACAAAGGGGAAGGGGGAAACGTATGTATAAATTAGAGAAAAGTATAGAAATCGAACAACATGGGAACGTGCAATGTGCACATGGTAAAGTAGCTGTGCAAGGTATAGGAATGAGTGTCTATAGCTTTTATGTGGATGGACTACTGATTGATACAGGTTCTAATTCGCTTGCAGAGGAGTTTCAATCTTTTTTTCGCGAGCTGTCGGTTGAACAAGTTGCATTGACTCATGCACATGAAGACCATTCGGGCAACGCTGCTTGGATTCAGCAACAACAGAATATCCCGATTTACGTTCATCATGAGTCCATTGCGAATTGTGCGGAAGACGGAAACTATCCATTCTATCGTCAGGCGCTCTGGGGACAGCGACCAGCATTTATTGCACAGCCATTTGGGGACACGCTCGAAACGAAATCTACCACTTGGGACATTATTGCGACACCAGGACATACAACAGACCATCTGTCGTTTTACAATCGGGCAACAGGTGCCATGTTTACAGGAGATTTATATATTCAAACGAAGACAAAGGTTGTGCTTGATGAGGAAAACATCGTACATACTTTGGCATCGTTAAAGAAACTATTACATTTTGATTTTGAACAGGTCTATTGTTGCCATGCAGGTTTTCTTGCGGATGGTCGGGCGAAAATAAGCGAAAAAATTGCTTATTTAGAAGAGTTGGAGGAAGAGGTGCGAAAGCTCTATTCTCAAGGCTACACAGACGATGCCATAACGAAAGCCATTTTTCGCCGAGAGTATCCAATCACTAAGGTGTCCGGGGAGCAATGGTCATCCAAACATATTATTACAGCTTTTACTCAGCAATTTAAGCAAGAGTCCTAAAATACACCGCGGGTAAAGTGTGCTACTTCGCGGGTATTTTAGCTCAATCCGCGGGTAAACTACACTACTTGGCAAGTATGTTCCTTTTTAATATGAGTTAGTCCTCGCTCTGAGAGTCCTTCTGCTAAGGACTCTTTTTTCTGTTGTTAAAAAAGTTTGTGAAAAAATGTGAATAAAATGTGGCGAAGTTAGATGTCACAATGGATGCGCTTACATGAGTTTGTGAAATTTTTCTCATTTACTGCAGTAAAATACTATGTGAAAAACTGAACAGGTTGATTGCTGTTATGACTACGTTTTTACCAAGCTGAAAAAAATATTTATTATATCAAGATAATTAATTGTGAAATTAATAACAATACAACAAAACGTTATAATCGACAAGAAACATCTATTTATCAAAGAAAATAATGCTTTTTAAAGTTTTTTCGTTGACTACAATTTCACAAAGTATTATGATACTGACATACAATAAAACAGAAGAAAAAGGGGCGGATTGAATGGATATTATGAAAAAAGCGTTAGATATGCATGCACAATATAGTGGGAAATTAGAGGTGATTTCAAAGGTGCCTGTGCAAGACTCTTATGATCTTAGCCTTGCGTATTCGCCTGGTGTAGCGGCACCTTGTATTGAAATTGAAAAAAATCCATCGCTTGTTTATGACTATACAATGAAGGGCAATATGGTAGCTATTGTATCTGATGGCACTGCGGTGTTGGGGCTGGGGGATATTGGACCGAAAGCAGCACTACCTGTAATGGAAGGTAAAGCAATTTTATTAAAGCGTTTTGCCAATGTTGATGCTTTTCCACTATGTTTAGATACAAAAAGTACGGATGAAATCGTCAGCATTGTGAAGGCGCTTGCGCCAACATTCGGTGGTGTTAATTTGGAAGATATTTCAGCACCACGTTGCTTTGAGATCGAAGATCGTCTACGTCAAGAATGTGATATTCCGGTGTTTCATGATGATCAGCATGGTACGGCAATCGTTGTAGGTGCGGGGATGATAAACGCAAATCGTATTGTGCAGAAGGATGTAGCAACGATGAAAGTAGTCATTAACGGAGCTGGTGCGGCTGGTATTGCCATTTTACGTATCCTTGTCCAAATGGGCTATAAAAATATTTATATGTGTGATACAAAAGGAATTATTTATGAAGGCCGTGCGGAAGGCATGAATCCAATAAAAGATGCGGTGGCGCATTTAACAAATCCAGAAAAATTACATGGTACGTTGGATGATGCTCTCGTAGGTGCAGATGTCTTTATTGGCGTATCTGTTGCCAATTTACTAACAGAGGCACATATTGCATCGATGAATGAAAATCCAGTTGTCTTTGCACTTGCAAATCCAAATCCAGAAATTACGTATGAAAATGCGAAAGCGTGGGGTGTTCGTATTATGGGGACTGGTCGTTCTGACTATCCAAATCAAATTAATAATGTCCTAGCTTTCCCAGGAATTTTCCGCGGAGCATTAGATGTACGCGCAACAGATATTAACGAAGATATGAAGTTAGCAGCAGTAGAGGCGATTGCTTCTCTTGTGAGTGATGAAGAATTAACAGAGGAATATATTGTACCTAAATCATTAGATGAGCGTGTTGTTGAAATTGTTTCACGTGCAGTGAGTGGAGCAGCCGTTGCATCTGGTGTATCTGAGTTATTCCAACAACAAACTGTCCTTTCGGTATAGTGTAAATTGTTATATACCAAAAAATCTCCCACTCTCAATAAATTGAGAGGGGAGATTTTTTTAAATCATACTGATACCGATTATTCCGATGAATATGATAATAAGAAGGATAAATAGTATGATTACACCAACAATTGAAGGAATAAGAACTGTAAAGAATGCCTTCCAATTTGAAAATCGATGTGCTTCTGCTACAACCCCAACTGTAATAACTATAGACCAAATGCTAGTAACAGCTGTCATGAGTAGCGACGGCCAAAAAATCCAAGGGGCTGATTCTATATAGTTAGCATCCATTAAAGACTCAGGTGATGTAAATAGCCATATTAAGTAGAATGGAATAAGCGCAATAAATGGTACACCCGCTAAGCTCAATCCTTTAAACATTTCGGAAAACGTTGCACTACCTTTAAATAATTTACCGACTAACCAAAAAATTAGGGTAGAAAACGCTGTACCAATAATTGCTGAAATCGGTGCTAAAATCACACAGAATAGCACGATAATCCAAGGGGATACATTAAGTAAAAAATCACTATCTATAAGACCAGTAAGCATAGCACCAATATAGGCAATGGACATAATAAGAATTGCATAACCGATTGATTTGGCATCAATCATATAGCGAGCAGTTTGCTTTGGATGCATCCAAGTAGACAGAAACGGATTCACTTTAGACCTTTCTTGTTGTGGTGTTTCATTATAGTTTTCCATTAAAGTACCTCCAAAGATGATAATATATGTTTCTATTCAATATACGAGTGAAGTGGTAAAAGGTTTCAAAAAATTTTTGATAGATTGGGGATTTTGGATTGAATGTAAAAACATTACTACTAAACAATAAAGAAAACCCCTCCATGCATTGGTTGCATGAAGGGGTTAGTGATTAGTCAGCTAACATAATTTTTTCAAGCTCTAATGGCTCAATATATTGTTCACCTTTGTAAGCGCGCATATTGCCGCCAGAAATTTCATCAATTAATAATATTTCATTTGTTTGAGCGTCACGCCCAAATTCTAATTTAATATCGTAAAGTGTTAAGCCTTTTTTCGCAAGCTCTGCACCAACAAATTTAGAAATTTCAATTGTGCGTTGTTTTAAAATAGCATATTCTTCATGTGTTAACAGGTTTAACATCGCTAAAGCATCTTCAGAAATTGGAGGATCTAGACGATCATCATCTTTGATTGTTACTTCTACGAAAGAATCTAAAGGTTGTCCTTCTTGTACGTAAGCACCATAGCGACGTAGGAAAGAACCAACAGCTTTAAATCGGCAAATAACTTCTAACCCTTTTCCAAAAACCGTTGCGGGCTTTACAGTCATTGTAGCATCATCGAAGTTTGCGTCTACGTAGTGAGTAGGGACACCTTGTTCGTTTAGTTTTGAGTAGAAATAAGAAGTTAGGCGAAGACCTGCAAGACCTGCACCATCAATTGTTAAACCAACAGTATTTGCGCCTGGATCGAATACGCCATTTTCACCAGTTACATCATCTTTAAATTTTAATAAATAATGACCATCTTCTAATTTGAACACATTTTTCGTTTTACCTGTATACAATAATTCCACAAAAAACCCTCCAATATTCATAGTACACTGTAATTATAACACGAATGTTTTAATTATTTAATATAAATAATGTTCGTTTTAATCTTTATTATACTTATTTTTTCACCTATATTCTACAAAAAAATAAGATGATAACGAATGTTCGTTATCATCTCAAGTGAAATTAAGAAGATTCTAAATTTAATCAATAGGTTCTAGTTACTAGATGCTAGAAAGATTGAATAAATTATAAAAGGATTTTATTAATATACGCCTTCAGACAGCATACCATCAGCAACTTTAATAAAGCCAGCGATGTTTGCACCAACAACTAAGTTGCCTGGGTAACCGTATTTATCAGCAGCAGCTTTACTATCTGCATAGATATTTTTCATAATTTGGTGTAACTTCGCATCTACTTCTTCAAATGACCAGAATACACGGCTTGAATCTTGTGCCATTTCTAGTGCAGAGACAGCCACACCGCCAGCATTTGCTGCTTTAGCAGGGCCAAATAATACGCCAGCATTTAAAAATTCGTTAATTGCTTCAAGGTCAGATGGCATGTTAGCACCTTCACCAATTGCTTTTACACCGTTTGAGATTAATGTACGAGCAGCGTCGCCATTGATTTCGTTTTGTGTAGCACATGGAAGCGCAATATCACATGGAATTGACCAAATTCCTGTACAACCTTCTGTAAATGTAGCATTTGGACGGTAATTAACGTAAGTTGATATACGGTCACCTTTTACTTCTTTAATTTCTTTAACAGCATCAAGATCTAAACCTTCTGGATCATAGATATAGCCTGAAGAGTCAGAGCAAGCAACTACTTTTGCACCGTAGGCTTGAGCTTTTTCAATTGCGTAAGTCGATACATTACCTGAACCAGAAACGACAACTGTTTTACCTTCGAAAGAATCATTTGCATCTTTTAACATTTCTTTTACAAAGTATACTGTACCGTAACCAGTTGCTTCTTTACGAGCTAATGAACCACCATAACCAGGAGTTTTACCTGTTAATACGCCAGATTCATTTGCTTTTGTTAAACGTTTATATTGACCCCATAGATAACCCACTTCACGAGCACCTACACCGATATCACCAGCAGGAACATCGACATCTGGCCCAATATGACGGTATAATTCAGTCATGAATGCTTGGCAGAAACGCATGATTTCTGAATCGGATTTACCTTTTGGATTAAAGTTAGATCCACCTTTACCACCACCGATTGGTTGACCAGTTAAAGCATTTTTAAAGATTTGCTCAAAACCTAAAAACTTAATAATCGATTCGTTTACTGAAGGGTGGAAACGAAGTCCACCTTTGTAAGGACCCATTACATTGCTGTATTGAACGCGATAACCACGGTTCACTTGTACTTGGTTGTTATCATCTTGCCAAGCGACACGGAATGAAATGATGCGATCCGGCTCAACGATACGAGAAAGAATATTTGCTTTAATATATTCAGGGTGTTGTGCAAATACAGGCACTAATGAAAGGAAAATTTCTTCAGCTGCTTGTAAAAACTCCGCTTGATGGCTATTTTGTTGTTTAAGTTGCTCGAACACGCCGTCAACGTATTCTTGTGCTAATTGTTCATTGCTTAAAGTTGTTGTTGTCATAATGAAAACCTCCAAATTGGTTGATAGGTGTATCGTATATCTATTTTTCACACTATTCAATAAAATACTTTTTCCAAGTTGGTTAAGTTTGTGAAAAAATGAGCAAATAGGGTCGAGAAAATACTATATTAAAATAATATCAAAGTGCTTGATTAATCTAATAATGAGAAGGGAATGATGCCTTATTGTGAAGGTATTAATTGACGCTGATGCCTGTCCAGTCGTGGATTTAGCGCTATCTATATCATCTGGGTTTGAGATTGAAACTATCTTGTTTTGCGATACATCCCACCGTATTGAACGTGATAATGTAATAACAATTATTGTACCAAAGGGTCCAGATTCGGTTGATTTCACGCTAGTGAATGCGCTTTCAAAACATGATATTGTCATTACACAGGATTACGGTTTAGCGGCCATGGTGTTGGCACGTGGAGGTTATCCAATCGATCAAAATGGCAGGGAAATGTCTAGTGAAAATATCGAACGTTTGCTCGATATGCGCCATGTTGGGCAGAAGATTAGACGAGCTGGAGGACGAACCAAGGGACCGAAAAAAAGAACGAAAGAAAATAATATGCTGTTTGAAATGAAATTTCGACAAATTTGTGAACGAGCAATTTTAGCGCAAAAAATGGAGGAATCAACAGATGGAAAATGACCTAAAACACGAATTATTTCACCAATATCCACTATTAGAAAAGATAAAAAATCGGGAGACTGTATTTTGGAAGAATACAAAATGGATGAAAAAGGCAAAAACGACGCTCTTTTCTAAGGAGGAGGTTAAAGAGGCGGAAGAAACGCTGCAACGCTTTTCTTCCTATTTAATTATTGCTTATCCTGAGCTATTAGAGAGTAAAGGACTGATTGAATCGCCTATTCAACAAATTGCACAAATGAAGAAGGCACTCGAGAAAATGTTCGCACTATCTATTCCAGGTAATTTCGTTTTAAAATGTGATCACTTATTGCCTATCTCTGGCTCCATCAAAGCTCGTGGTGGAATCTATGAAGTTTTAAAGCACGCAGAGCGTTTGGCAATTGCTAATGGTAAGTTAACAGTAGAAGATGATTATGCGGTGTTCGCCACTGAAGAACTAAGGACGTTTTTTCAGCAGTATACGATTGCGGTAGGTTCAACCGGTAATTTAGGGCTCAGTATCGGCATAATGGCCACAAAATTAGGGTTCAATGTCGTTGTACATATGTCGAGTGACGCAAAAGAGTGGAAGAAAGCGTTGTTAAGAGAAAAAGGTGCAACGGTTATTGAATATAAAGCAGACTATAGTGTTGCTGTAGAACAGGGGCGTCTGGAAGCTTCACAAGATCCCATGTGTCATTTTATTGATGATGAAAATTCAAAAGATTTATTTGCTGGCTATGCAGTAGCAGCAAAACGTTTAAAAGTCCAGTTAGAAAAGACAAACATTCAAGTGGACCAAGCACATCCATTGTTCGTTTATTTACCATGTGGGGTAGGAGGTGGCCCTGGTGGGGTAGCTTATGGTTTACGTGAAATATTCGGGGAGCATGTTCATATATTTTTTGCCGAGCCAACTGCCTCACCTTGCATGACAATTGGGCTTATGACAGGCTTACATGACGCAATCAGTGTAGAAGATATTGGCTTGGACAATCAAACAGAGGCAGATGGTCTTGCTGTAGGGCGTGCTTCTAAATTTGTAGGGAAAGTGATGGAATCGTATATTAGCGGTTGCTATACCGTAAAAGATGAAGAATTGTTTATGTCCCTTGCTTTAGCCATGGAAAGTGAAGGGGTATTTTTAGAGCCTTCTGCACATGCAGGCATGTTTGGCCCCATTCATTTGTTAAAGAACGGGCAAGATTATATAGAGAAGCATCATTTACAGGATAAAATGGAACAAGCTACACATCTTGTATGGGCAACAGGGGGAAGTATGGTGCCACAAGAGATGCGGGAAGAGTACATGGCGAAGGTGAACATGTAGCAAAAATAAATAATGAAACACAGTTAATGATAACATGTTGAGTAAAGTCAAAAAAAGACAGATATGCGTTGTTAGAGTGGTATCTGTCTTTTTATTTAGAAACTCTTTTACAGGATGTTAATTAGCAAATTATTTTTAGTTAATAAGAAAGGATTGAACGATATTGAAGGATTCTTTAAAGCAGGCGATTATTTTACAAGCAGTAGAGGAGTCAGTTACTTATACAGATAGTAAATTAGGTGGAAGACCATATTGTAAATTAGGTGATGACTTCCCAGTACATAGTAGTGGCATACCGTATATGTTTATAGCACAGCTAAATTTTGCAAAGCTACCTAAGCTAGAAGATTATCCACAGCAAGGGCTTCTACAGTTTTTGTGTTGGCGGATGAAGAGTATGGTGTTTACAAGGATGGCTACTATTGTCGGTATTATTCGGACTTTGATCCCTCCCATGATATCGAGCCATTTTCAGATGAAGAAATGGAGTATGAGCTATGTGAACCCATTATTTTTGGGGGTCCTTATGCATTGAAGGCAACATTACTTCAAGAGCTAGTCCCGTATACGGATCCTCGCTCCGTTCATTATGACTTACCAATAGAGAATCCTTCTTATTCAAAGTACTTTGATGAAACAGATGGTAGTGGAACGAAAATAGGTGGCTATGCATTTATGGATAAAAATAGCTTTGATGAAAAAAATAGCAATGCTGAGTTACTATTTCAATTAGATATGGAAGGCAATGCTAAAAAAACATATGCTATGATAGCAGACTCGGGTACATTACAATTTTTTATAGAACGAGATTCGTTAATTGCAAAGGATTTTACTCAACTTTATTATTATCTTTATAGTCTGTAAGAAAATTGTCTAGATAAGAAAAAATGTTAGAACGACTTTAGTCAATCTAACATTTTTTCTCTTCTGTCCTCATAGGTCAGCTAATTAGGGGCTTGTAATCGTATTCGCCTGTGCGGCTAAAAACACTTTATGTGCTGCGCTGACACCTGCACCTGGCTCAAAGTCATAGGCAAAGTCTTGCAATGCCGCTTCCATTAAAGAAACGGCTTGTAAAATATCGCTAGGGAAGCAGTAGCCCATATGCCCAAATCTAAAAATTTCCCCTTGCAAAGGCCCGAGACCACCAGCAAAATCTAAATGATAGTGTTGTTTAAGGTGATGTAAAAATGCATCTAATGCAATTCCTTTTGGCGCCATGATAGCAGTAATCGTTGGTGAAGCGAACTCATCCGTTGTCAATAATTCCATGTGAAGAGCTGTCATTGCACTGCGCACCATATTTTTCATCAAATCATGGCGTGCAACAGTGTGAGCAAAGCCACCTTCTTCTTCAATGAGTTTACATACTTCACGTAATCCATAAATAAGTGTGATGGTAGGGGTATTAGGTGTCATCCCTTTGTGAGCCCAATCACGATAGCTCAATAAATTTAAGTAATAAGAGGGCATAGTATTGTCTTCGATAACTTTCCAAGCTCTGTCACTAACGCTAACGAGAGAAAGCCCAGGTGGAAGCATCATCGCCTTTTGCGAGCCTGTTACGAGGATATCAATTCCCCATGCATCCATCTCAGCAGGAGCTCCACCAATACAGCTTACGCCATCAACGATAACTAACGCATCGCTTTCTTCACGCACGACTTGTGCTAACGCTGCAATGGGATTTAAAATACCTGTTGACGTTTCGTTGTACGTAATAAAAACAGCTTTAATATGTTGTAAAGGTTGTAAAAAAGTACGCAACTCTTCAGCTGTGCATGCTTGTCCCCATTGTTTTGCCAGCTTATGTACGTTAAAGCCATATTTTTCGCAAATTGAAACGAAATAATCTCCAAAAGCCCCTACGGTAATAACAACAACATCATCGCCCGCATTAACGGTATTGACAGCTGCAGCCTCCAGTGCCGCTGTGCCACCAGATGGAAGCAATAATATGTCCTGCTTCGTGCCGAAAACAGCTTTCACTAGCTCTGTCGTTTCACGATATAGCTCAACAAATTCATTGCTTCGATGGCTGAAGATATCTCGGTTCATTGCAAGTTGCACTTTTTTAGGAATCGGTGTAGGTCCTGGATGTCTTAAAATATTTTCATACATAAATAAAATCCCCTTTGTTTAAAAATTAGAAATTCTAAATTTTCTAACTATAATATAGCATATTCAGCGTGAACGCTGGCTTCATTTTGGAAAAAATATTGGAAATAGGAGGGGGAATGAACAGAAACGATAGGGTATAAGCACAAAAAAATCCGCTTTCCGTTTTGCTGGACGAAAAGGGATTTAAAGAGGCTCTTTACACTACAACTATACGATAAATGGTCGTTTCATACGGATTAAGCCGTAGATAGCATAGAATAAGCCACATGTAATAATAGATAAAATAATGTAGAGAACTGCTTTTCCAGACTCACCAGTCCATCGGAATAGAAGACGATATGTGTAGTAAACCCAATAGCCGAACATAACAAGTGAAGCAATAAATCCAACTAATGGGACGAACGAAATGATAAATAATGCTGCATAAATGAATGTTGTTTTTTTCGCTGCTGCACGTATTGTCGCATCATCATCACCATTGGCGGTAAGTAGAAATAAACTATAAATATTGATAATCGGAATCCATGCAATATAAGCTACATCGCTAAAACCATTTGTTTTCGAAGCCATAAAATAAATAAGTGCATTCACAACGTACCCAATAATTAACATGCCCAATAATACGAAAAAGAAAACCACCATGAAACCACCAAAGACTGCATCATAATCACTATAATACGGATCATAATAATTCATTAAAACTCTCCCCTTTCAACACGTTTATTTGAGCACATAAAATCCACATCATTTCCCGAGAAAAGTCCTATAAAAATGGACTAATTACTTTAGGCAACATTACATCACTTTATGATATCATCCAGTTCAACATGCTCTGTAATTAAATAAAAAAGCAACTATTTTTTATAAATATCGGTATAATTGTAAGTGAAATTTATTGTATGGAAAATAAAAATATAGAAAAATAAGTTATTCACTATAAAAATTTGATAAATCTTAATCCCCCTGATTTATCAGCTAGCAGAAGGAGACCGTTTGTATGAATTGTCCAATTTAAAAATCGCTCATTTTAATGAATGGTATTTCGTTAAAAATGGGGGAGGCAAGTTGCATGAATCGTCCAATTTAAAATCGCCCATTTCAATGAATTTATTTTCTTAAAAAATGGGGGATAGTTTATGAAATTGGGTAGGAATTTTTTGTTATTACTTGTAGGGCAGTCACTTGCCAATATAGGTGACGTTTTATATATCGTAAGTGTTATTCATACCATTTATCTTTTAACAGGATCAGCTATTGCCGCATCCTTTGTGCCATTTACGATTGCAACATCGATGTTTATGTCCAGTATATTGACGCCGCTTCTGTTCGAGAAGGTGAATTTAAAGTGGTTAATGGCGGGGTCGCAAATCGGAAAAACGTGTTTATTATTTGGCTTAGGGCTACTGTTATTAGGGATCTCCGCAACGAATTATTACTTGTTGTTTATTGCCATCAGTATGATTGCATTTCTTGATGGCTGTGCCAATCCTATAAGACAGACATTGGTTCCTTATTATGTGAAGGATGAACAATTATTGAAAGCAAATGGCATAGATGAAGGAGTCACGCAATTTATTCAATCAATTATGTGGTTCGTCGGTAGCCTATTTTTGCTTGTTCTCAGCTCTCAGCAACTTATTTGGGTTGTGGGATGTTTGTTCGCCATAGCGAGTTTGGTATTATCTTTATTAGAAAATATAGACCAACAATCACTCGAACAACAAGGGAAAATAGATCAGGTTGTTAAAGGCTGGAAAACATTGTGGAATACCCCTTTGTTACGTCAAATCGTATGGATTGATATTCTTGAAACCATTGCGGGTACGGTATGGATTGCAGCCATTATATTGGTATTTGTCCATGATGCTTTGCATGTTGACAAGCGATGGTGGGGCTTTATCAATGGCACGTATTTTGTGGGATTAATAGTGGGCAGCATTTATTGTGTGAAATATAGCGCATCCATTGAAAAGAACATAGCGCAAGTGATGGTGATGGGGTCATTATTTACGTGTATTGCCACCATTTTTTTCAGTGTCAACAGCATGCCGATGATTGCATTATTTTTAACTTTTTGTGTAGGGCTTTTTGGGCAAATAAAGAGCATCCCACAGCATACCGTTATTCAAACAAGTGTTTCAAGAAATGAATTATCTGCTGTTTATACGGCTTTAAGCGCTATCTTAACAGGGGGATTTGGCATTGCCTCTTTAGTAATGGGCATAATAGCCGATGTATTCGGCATAAGAATAGTATTTTTGATTTCGGGTCTATTACTAGCAATAGTAAGTATCTTAATCAGTAAAAATAGACAGTTATTTGTAATCAAAATAAATCAATAATAAAGAGGCTTCCATCTCTTCTACGGGATGGAAGCCTCTTTTATTTGGAAATAAGGCTATTATTTAAATTTAAAAGCTTCAAAGTTGATATCGATATCGTTAGCGCTAGATTTAAACTGTTTTGTAAAACGTTTTACCATTTTTTCAGGCCCACACATAAAGATACTCGTATGGGCTGGCACTGAAACATCATCAAATGTAAGCCTGTCCATAGTAGTCGTATCAATAAAATTCACTTTGAAATGTTTATTGTTTTCTGCATACTTTTGTAAAAAATCTTTGTGGATCGCATCGTTGTGTCCACGGTAAGTGTAAAATAACTCAATATCTCGATTGGTAGGATTAGATTGTAAATACGATAAAAAAGGTGTTATACCTACACCGCCAGCTATCCAAATTTGTTGCTGATAACCTTTGTCAAAATCTAGATGACCATAGGGGCCTTCAACAGCTACTTTTGAATCTACTTGTATCAGTGCGTTGACCTTTTTAGTAAAATCTCCAAGTGCCTTAATCGTTACATATATTTTTTGCCCATCTCCACCTGAAATAGAGAAGGGATGTGGCGCTTTTTCTAGCCCCGTTTGGAAAATTTTTAAAAAGATATATTGGCCGTTTTGATAACTCAGTTTGCGATCTAAAGTTAATTCTAATTCAACAGCACTGTTACCTAATTTTCGAATGCCCGAAACTTTACCCGTATGTTTAAACCGCATGTCTTGATACATTGTCAGCATGTACAGAGCGGACATAGTCCCGACAATAGCAGTAATTGCTGTAAATATCCCTAAAGGTGTCGGTTGAAACAAATCATATCTACTTGAGAAGTATGCATGGTAAAGACCTAATGCATAAGGAATTAACAATAGGCGGTGGATATAGCGCCAATGCTCATATTTTAGAAATTTAGCAAATAATGCTATCACTATAAGTCCGATAAAGCCATTTTGCGCAAGCTCTCCAAGTTCTTTTGCAAATTCACTCAGCGGCGTTTCAATCGCGTTATCTCCATGTGGAACCAAATCCTGTAATTGACTGTGTAGAATGACTAACCCTAATGACAAAATCGCCAAATATTTGTGGTACATATAAACATATTCTAATCCGTGAAACCATTTTTCAAGGATTTTCACTCTTGTTGCTAATAAAAATACTAGAAAAAATCCAGTAAGTGCCAATCCTCCAACGATGTGACTAAGCTTATTTAACACATGTATCGATTCAATCGGAGTGGCAAAATACCAGAGTAAGCCGCTGCCACACATTGTTATTAAAATAAATAGCATCCCTTTATACGATTTCATAGTAACCTCCAGTAATCATTTTTCTCTCTCGACATACTAGATATACACTAAGTTACTGAATTATTTCTGATATTTTGATGTTCGTGTAATAAATTATTAAAAAGATAGCACGTTGTAAAATAAAAACATATGTTTGGAATGTATGTTCTATTTTAATGAGGAATATGGTACAGTAGAAAAGTAACACGTTTAATACATATAAAGTGAGGGAGATATCATGCAAGGGAATACACATATTGTTGGAGGCATCACAGCTAGCCTTGCTTTTGCACAAATTTCGAATGATAATCCATTTGTATTAGTAGGAGCGGGTGTACTCGGTGCATTACTTCCAGATATTTGCCACGGAGGAAGTAAAATCGGGAGAACCTTTCCTCTTATTTCAAAAATGGTAAACAAACTATTTGGACATCGCTCTTTTACACATAGTTTATTGTTTGTGTTTTTGGTAGCGATATTGTTACAGACAATTATTCCATATCCGTCGATTGTTGCGGGACTTTTAATAGGGATGTCGAGTCACATTATATTGGATATGGGAACGAAACAGGGAGTGAAGCTTTTCTTTCCATTCAACATGTCGGTTCGTTTTCCACTAACAACAAGAACAGGTGGAAAAGTAGAAAAGATTGTATTTACATTATTATCTGTACTTTCGCTATACTTGAGCTATGAGCTAATTAGTCGATTCATTAGCGAAATATAAAAGCAAAGCCCTTGTCTTAAGCTTACTTAAGACAAGGGCCTATGCATTTTTATAAATTGAAGTGAATTGTCTGAATTGTTTGGGTGTCAGGCACCTCTATTCTCCTTGCACTTCTTCTACTGTTTGCTCCACTTCTGCGCGTGTCATTTTTTCACGACCTTCTTGCATCGCTTTCAATGTTTTGTGCGCTAGCGCAAGTGGAAGTCGGCAGAACAACAAAATGGTACGCTTATTAATAGCCTCCATATAAAGATCTGCTTTGGCTAAATTCTCCTCTGCATAGGCAAATAAATCTTCTCGTGTCCAACCGTCCGGCACGAAGCTGACACCACGCTCATCTAAATCTTCATGCTGGTTACGTAAAATATTGACGGCTTGTAGTCCGCGACCATAGCCAATCGCTAAATCACGATCTGTTTGAATGTCAGCACCCCACGCCCATAACTCTGACAGCATCGTTCCAACGAGTCCTGCCACATAGTATGTATAGTCGTCTAAATCTTCACGTGTATGCACTTGCCAGTTGGCTTTTGCCCATTTTCCCATACCATAAGCCATTTCACTTGTAGAAGCTTGGACAATTTTTCGAGAGCCATCTGGACAAAATGTTAGCCAATCTGCTAGGCGAAGGGAAACTTCAGGCAGTTGATCAGCATATGGAGCTACTAAGGTTTGATATGCTACAGCATCGAATTCATTTTTTAATAATTCACTTATTGCTGAAAGTAAATCAAACTTCACATCATTCGATAGCTTTTCATGGTCTTCAATTTCGTCAATGGCACGCATCGCTAAATAAGCAGCGGCAACAGACATTTTTAAATCATTTTTTAAAAAAGTAATAGGTATATAAAATGTGCGACTCGTTTCTTTTAAAACATGCATCGCTTCTTTATAAAGTGTTTTTTGATCTTTCACTTGTATTCCTCCGTTCAAATGGTCAAGCCTCTATCTATATCGTATCGCAAAACAGGAGAAAGATAAAACAGATTGTTTAAATTCCAGTCATAATCTTTGAAAACATTGCAAATATATGATAAAGTTTAATAGTAAACTATTTAAAGCTATACAGTATTTGAATATTGGTAATAGTTTTAAAGTACTTGGTGACTGTTGGTATAAAAAGATACGTTACAGCGCTTAAGACGCTTAGGCGAAATAGAACAGAGAGGAAGTTTTTATTCATGGGTCGTTTAGACAACAAAATTGCAATTATTACAGGTGGCGCATCAGGTATGGGTGCTTCAATGGCAGAATTATTCACTAAAGAGGGCGCAATCGTCATCGCTGCGGATATTAACGAAGAAAATTTAGCTAAAATTTCTGAATTAGACAATGTAGAAGGTATGAAATTAGATGTTTCATCTGATGAAAACTGGGCTGCATTTACAAAAGCAGTTATTGATAAATACGGTCGAATTGATATTTTAATCAACAATGCTGGTATTTCTTCACAAAAATCTCCACAAGATATTACAGACCAAGATTGGGCCATTATGCACAAAATTAACTCATTCGGTCCGTTTTTAGGAATTAAACACGTTTCTAAATACATGAAAGAGGCAGGTAAAGGCTCCATCGTTAATACATCTTCATACACAGCTATCATCGGTTCGGGCTTAAACTCATATACAGCATCAAAAGGTTCTTTACGCGCCATTGCACGTGCTGCGGCTGCTGAATTAGGAAAATCTAACATTCGGGTAAACACAGTATTCCCTGGTGTAATTGAAACACCAATGACTGCGAACATCGGTCAATTTAAAGAAGCAATGGATATGTTAGTTCGTGCTACTCCAATGGGTCGTCTTGGCCAACCAGAAGAAGTTGCCAATGCTATTTTATTCTTAGCATCTGATGAAGCTTCTTATATTACAGGTGGCGAACTAGTAATTGATGGCGGATATTCTGCACAATAATTATGTTAGCTTGTTATACGATTTACAAAAAGAGTCGACTGTTTTGACAGTGGCTCTTTTTTTACATAAAATTCAATAATTTGTTTAATTTATCTATTTAACGTGCTATTTTTCATGTTATTTTATATGAAAGTTCGCCAAGTTATTGCACAATCATTTCAACAGCGGTAAAGTTTAGGGAGAGCGAATATTCAATTTTGCCTCTTGCGTAATGATCGCTGACCTTTCGCTTTCACGCAAAATAAAGTGCGTCAGGATTTTGAATTGTGCATACACAAAAACTCCTTTTGAAATCCGTGACAATCGCCGGAGGCATGAACTTTTATCAGTTAGTGTTTAGACACACGCTGAATAAAAGAGTAAACTAGTATTCATATTCAACTAACCATCTATTTAGGTAGAAAAATTTCTGCTGAATAAAGTTAAAGGAGAATGGTATGCCAAAGGCTATAGGTATTGATACAGGTGGCACATTGACGAAAGTTGCTTATTTAGACGAGCACAATGAGCTTATTTTAACAACTTTTCCGTCCAATGATTTGCAGTCTGTAATGGAGTGGATTCGAAATAATCCAGATATTGAGGATATTGGTGTTACGGGGGGACGTACAGAACAATTACTTGATGTCATCAAAACAATGAAATCGATTCATTATATAGTAGAGTTTGAAGCTACATTGAAGGGAGTTCGTTTTTTACTGAATAAAGAAGGATACTTTTTCGAGCGTAGTATGATTACCAATATTGGTACGGGAACGTCAATCCATTATATGGAGGGGAACACCCATATACGTGTAGGAGGGACAGGCGTTGGCGGCGGAACCTTGATTGGATTGTCAGCGCTTACAACAGGGATTACAGATTACAATGAAATCCGAGAGATGGCTACAAAGGGTAATCGCGAAGGGGTAGACTTACTTGTCAAAGATATTTATCAAGGTATGGATACACCTATTGACGGGCATTTAACGGCAAGTAATTTTGGTAAAGTCAGTATTACCGAAGAATTGAAACAACCAGCAGAGGATATTATTGCCACTGTTCAAGGTCTCGTTGGTGAGGTTATTACGACGCTTAGTATACAATATGCCGAGGAAAAAAATGCCCAACATATTGTATATATTGGCTCTACCCTAAGTTATAATGAACATCTTGCACAAGTCATTGCTAATTATACACGCACGAAAAAGCATACACCTGTTTTTATCAATGACCACGGTTTTTCCGGTGCAGTCGGTGCCTTACTTAACATAACTGAATATACAATTGTCTAAAGGACAAATAAAAATGTACATCACTAACGTTTTTAGTGATGTACATTTTTTTTACGAATTGCTATCGTTGGTTTTTAAGTGCAATTACTTTCGCTCTTGAATTGACACCGAGCTTACTATAAATAGTAGATAAATAAACGCGAACTGTACCATTAGATAGATGCAGCTGTTTGGCTATTTCTTGATTGCTCAGCCCTTTTGTTAATAAATCCAAGAGTTCTTGTTCGCGCGGGGTAAGTAAATCATTCGGTTCCTTACTCACTGTACAATTTTTTTGTAAATAGTCAAAATAACTTTTAGGGACAGGATTCCATTTAGATGGTAGGGACTCTAATTGGAAATACTGGTTGAGAAGGGGCAGTATTTCTTTTTCGTCTAATAGAGTACGGACGTAGTAAAACTTTGCTGCCAATTGTAGCGCCTCGTGTAAAGTATCTAAAGCAATATCATGGTTGTCTAAACGAAGTTGACAAACCGCTTCAAGAACGGTTGCTTCAATAATTGTCCCAACTTGCTCGTCTTGTTGTGCTTTTGTTTTAACTTGTACGACGATAGATAATGCATCATTTGGTTGTTTCTTTACTAATAATAACCTAGCATACACTAGCATCCAAAACGGCTGTTTCGTTTTTGTTGCTTGTAGGATAGACTCTGCACGCTCGCCATCACCCTCCACAATGTAACAAAAAGCAATCATAATTTGGATAGTATTTCGCCAATGTTTTTCAACAACATCTTCTAACAGTTGTGTCAGCATAGCGCGCGCAGTATTGGTTTGCTGTTGATGCGTGTAAATGTTAGCCTTTAGCAAATACATAGGAACAAATAAATTAGGATCTGGCTGTTGTTGAGTTAATTGGATTGCAATATCAAGCTCCTTTTGCGCATCTTCTAGTAAATTTCTCTCATAGTACACCTCAGCAGCAATGCCAGATATATAGGCGGTCACATATAATGTTTTAAAATTTGTATTCCGAAATAGCTGTGTAATTTTTGGAACTTCATCCATTGCAGGTAATTTGCCTTTTGAAGCTAAATTTGTGCGCGAAAGTTTATATTCAAAATTGTTGTAGGGCATTCGTACTTTATCCCAACGACACGGAGCTTGTTGTGTAGTAAGCTGCCTTTCTAATAATTCTTTCACCGTTTGTAATTTTCCACCCGAGGCAACTAAGGCATATGCTTTGGTTCGTTCGTAAATATTCGCGATAGCTATATTTTCTTTTTGTTCCATCCATTGTTCAGTGAGTTGACGCTGTTCAAGCTCTTCCATTATAGAGGTAGCGGTTGTCATCTCTAATATTGAAATTGCCCGTTCATAGCCCACAATAAGCATTTCATAGGGAACTGTTTGTTGATTGTCTCTTAGCTGTTGTAGCCAGCGCATAAAAGTTGCTGTTTGACCTGATAAAAAAAGTTGAACAAGATGATGAGAAATCCATTGTTGGGCTTGCTCATACAATTGATGTTTTAATGCTAATTCAATCGCTGAAGTGTAATCACCTTTTGCATAAATTAATTGAACCGTTTTTTCGACAAGGGACTTTATTTCTTGTGCGGTATATTGTTTCATCAGTTCTTCTTGTAATGCTTCAGCAAATAAATGGTGATAGCGGAACACAAGTTTTGATGATTGAAGACAAACTGTGAACAGACCATTTTCTTCTAAATAAGCTAATAGTTCTGCACTATTCGTCCCCTCTATTAATTGGTCACATATAGCAGGCTCTAATTCATGTAAAAAAGAGGTTCTCAACAGAAAATTTTGTATTGTTTTTGGGAGTTTATGAATAATGCCTTGCCACAAAAAATTAGAAATAAATGGTTGTACTTCATTAAAATTAGTTAAACTCGTTAATAGTAATCCTGCGATCCATCCTTCTGTTTTATTTTGTATTGTTTGTAATTGTTGTTCGTTTAATGAGATTGAATTTTTTAACGAAAAAAACTGCTTTGTTTCTTGGTTAGTAAAGCGTAAATGTTCGGTATTGCATTCAAGGACCCATTGTTTTACTCGCCATATCGCAATCGGTAATGCAAGAGCTGTTCGAGTAGTCAAATATATATGAACATGCGAGGGGAGTTGTTCGATTAGTTTAATCATCGTACGGTGGATTGTTTCGTTTTCTATTAAATGGTAATCGTCCATAACAAGATGCAAGCATTTTTCAACCATATTTAGTTCGTGGATAAACGACTCTATCAGAAAATCGAAAGTGGAAACATCTTGCCCTTGTAATAGTGATGCGAGCACTTGATCGACATCTGTTTCACAGGCTTTCGCGACTGCCTGAAAGACAAAAGTCCAATATCTACTAGGATCATTATCTGCTTGGTCTATTGCGACCCAAGCAATGGGGTGTTGTGAATGGTTAAGCCATTGACTTAACAGTGTTGTTTTGCCGTAGCCTGCTGGCGCGCGAAGGATAGTAACCCTTTTTTGTTCATTTTCACGAAAGAAATCATATAATCTAGGTCTTTCTATTGTTTCGGTCGTACTATAAGGCACATTTAATTTAGCGGATGATAGAGAACTTGACATGGTATGTCTCCTTTTATGATTTAAGTTATGACGTACAGTGAAAGTATTATGTAGTATATCTTCTTAATAATATATGAAGTTTGCTAGATTGTTTATTACTATTTGTCAATATGGCAAGTCTTGCAGTAGTTGGAATTTTTCCATTGAAGTTTTCACCATAGCATAAAACCTTCACGCGTGCGCACATTACAAGTAGGAGGTGAATATCTGTGGGAAATAGAAATAACAAAAATAATAATAAAACAATGAATAAAAGAACACATAATCCTTTTGGAACGTATAAAAGTAAAGACCTTGATGATAGTAATAGTAACAACAACAACCCAAATGATAATTTAAACGAAGAATTCAGTGCGGAATTTGATGCCAAAGCGAAAAATAAAAACAATAAAACGAACCATGATAAAAATCAACAATCCAATAAAAAGAGCTAAATAGGGGGCGTTAGCAATGGCAAAGAAAAGTAAAACAAGCTTCAAAAAGAAAAAGAAAGAAGATACACATAAAAGAAATGATCGGGAAGAATATTCAGCCGAATTTAATCAAGTTATTCATAATAATCCCCAACAACCAAGCAAAAAAAGTCGTTAAGTCAATTTATGTGGAATGCTCCAAGTTACCATTTGGAGCATTTTTAGTTTCAGCAGGGCTAAACAAATACATACATTTTAACAAGACGATTTTCTTTATTTTTGCTTAAGGCATAATGATTCTAAGGATGTTGCACATTCTATAAAAAAGAAAGGGGCTTACAACATGCGAAAAATACTTGCGGCACTCGGGATTATGATGACAGTTTTGGCGCTTCCACAACAAATGCCAGATACCCATGCTCAACAACAAACACCTGCTTATGCAAAATGGGGAAAGCTTGCGATTGAAAAAACACAGTCATCCTATCCTAATTCAAAAATTATTGACTATTTGCATGAAGGCAGTGAAATAAAAGAAGAGGCGACGATTGAAAAATTTAAACTGTGGTTACAAGAGGGTGACAAAGAATTTGGTGTTTATGTAACAATAAAATATACGACCAAAACACAACAAGTAGTTGATATCGAGCTTCAGGAAACGTCGAAATAGAGGATACCTTTTTTGGTATCCTCTTCTTCCTTATGCTTCTATTTTTTTGATAAACTCACGCATTAATCCAGGTAAATCTGGCCATGCATGACCACTGACAAGGTTCCCATCGGAGTGCAGATTTGCGTCGATATACGTACCGCCTGCGACTTGGACTTCCGGTTTGCAGGCGATATAAGCTGTTAGTTCGCGACCTTTTAGGACTTCTGGTATTGTCGCGAAAATTTGTGCTGCATGGCAAACCGCTGCGATTGGTTTGTTTGCTTCAAAGAAATGACTTACAAGCGCCGGTACATGCTCATTTAAGCGGATGTATTCAGGGGCACGCCCACCAGGAATAATTAAACCATCAAATTGTGCTGGATCGATATCCGCGAAGGCTGCATTTGCTTCTATGCCATATGCTGGACGCTCGATATACGTATCGACACCATCCACAAAATCATGACAAACCGTTTGCATCTTTTTTACTGACGGAGCGGCAATTGTAACATGATAGCCTGCCTCTAAACAGCGGTAATATGGATAGTAAATCTCTAAAGCTTCTACCGCATCACCTGCGATAATTAGTATGTTTTTCCCCATGTTTCCATCTCCCTTTTTTAGTGTCTAGTAGCTTTATTCGACATTTACTATAAATTTCCTGCTTTTTGGGATAAAACAGGCCATATCGCCACTAAACTAAAAGAAATCGCCACTAAACTCTTGAGAATCGCCACAAACCTTAAGAAAAACGTCATTAAATGCATGCGCAACGTCAATAAAAATATCTTACTTTACAACATAAAAAATGAGGCGTATAGTATTTATTTAGCTAGGTAAATAAATGAGGGAGAGATACAATGAATCCGATTTTCCATGCATTATTTCAAAAAAGTCGTTATTTAACGAATTGTTTAAATGAGGTTTTAAAACAACATCAGTTGTATAGTTCGCAATGGACCATTTTATATTGTTTACATAAGCACGGTTCAATGACTTTGACACAAATTTGGAAGTATTTAAATGTCGAGGCGCCAAGTATAACAAGAGCTATATCGCGGCTTGAAGATTTAGGCTGGGTGGAAAGAGTTGAAGGAGAAGATAAGCGCGAAAAAATTGTGACGTTGTCAGCCATGGCGGAAGAACGTTTACCGATCATTACAAAAACGATATTAGCATTTGAAGCCGAAATGGTTGGTTCCCTGACTGAAGAAGAACAGTTACAATTTATAAATCTATTGCAAAAAATGAAAGGTTGATTGATATGCAACAAGAGGAAAACACACAAATATGGACGAAGCGGTTTATTAGTTTATTTTTAACAAATATAGCAGTATTTTTTGTTTTTTATGGTCTAGTCACAACTTTACCTTTATATGCGATTGGTGAACTGCACCAAACTGATAAAGAAGCGGGATTATTACTATCGGGGTTCTTGTTATCTGCCATTATAGTACGCCCGTTTTCTGGTAAGTTATTGGATGTGTTCGGTAAGAAAAAGCTATTAGTGATCGCAATTGCAGGCTATTTTTTTTGTACGATTTTATATTTATTTATTCACCCATTTGGTCTTTTATTAACTTTGCGATTTGTGCAAGGGATTTTCTTTAGTATTATTACGACAGCAGCCGGTTCTTTAGCGGCTGATATTGTGCCAGCAAGTCGTAAAGGAGCAGGTCTAGGCTATTTTACAATGTCCACAAATTTAGCCGTAGTCATTGGTCCTTTTATCGGTTTACTACTAATTCAATATAGTAGTTTTAATGTTTTGTTTATCGTTATGAGTATCTGTATTTTAGTAGGGGGTATACTAGCTGTAACAGT
This sequence comes from Lysinibacillus sp. FSL K6-3209, assembly GCF_037976175.1. NCBI lineage: Bacteria > Bacillati > Bacillota > Bacilli > Caryophanales > Bacillaceae > Lysinibacillus > Lysinibacillus sp. FSL K6-3209. Next base: position 1,787,078 of record NZ_CP150264.1, read on the forward strand.
TGATACAGAGGATTTACCGAAGCCTGAACATACGGGGAAATTGACATTTAAATTTGATGATTTATTTGAACGGAAAGCATTGCCAGTAGCTGCTATTGCAAGTATGGTCGCGTTTTCTTATGCAAGTGTTTTATCATTTTTGTCAGTATACGCACAGCAAAAAGATTTAATGGCTGTGGCAAGTCTTTTTTATGCTGTGTTTGCAGCCGCTATGTTAATTACACGACCTTATACTGGCAAGCTTTATGATACGAAAGGACCGCAGTTTGTTATTATCCCCGGTATTATTTCTTTCGCAATTGGACTAATCCTCCTTGCTAATGTTTCAGGAGCAGCACTCTTTTTAATTTCGGCCGTTTTTATTGGCTTTGGTTACGGTGCTGTAACGACAAGCTTGCAAGCACTAGCAGTTCAATCAACCGCCCATACTCGTAGTGGCTATGCAACAGCAACATATTTTACAATGTTCGATCTTGGTATTGCCCTTGGATCATATATTTTAGGTATGATCGCGGTGCAAGTAGGGTACGCTTCTGTCTATTTGACAGGTGCAGCTGTACTTGGTGTTGTCTTTATTATCTATTTGCTTCGCTTAGCAAAATTAAAAGCCAAGAAAGTAGCACACACATAACATTTTTGAGATTGCTGATAAACCTAGAAATCGCCCATTACGATTGTAAAGGGCGATTTTATTTTGGGATTAGCCTGAATGCAATAAAAAAAGAAAAACAGTTAGGGCATGCCTAACTGTTTTATAAATCATGATAAGCGTCCATAACCTACAAAATGTTTCTTCCAGTAGGAGCTGTGAATGTTGGCAATGCTAACACCGCCATCACTAGCATTAATCATTTGGTTATTGCCAATATAAATACCTGCATGTGAAATGCCTGCTTTATAAGTATTGGCGAAAAATACTAAATCCCCAACTTGTGGTGATGTTATTTTTTTTGCAGCATAATAAAAGCCTGCTGCTGATTTGCGACTTGTCGAAATACCAGCATTATTATAAACATAAGTAATGTAGCCCGAGCAATCAAATCCTGTGCTCGGTTTGCTACCACCAAATGTATACTTTACACCTAATTGCTGTTTGGCAACTTGAACAAGGCTTTTCGGTGCGCTCGGGGTTGCTGGAGCTTTTGCAGGCGTGCTATTCAGCGTTAATTTTTGTCCAACACGAATATTTGAAGAAGTTAAGTTATTCCATCTCATCAATGTTTGATAAGAAATGCCGTTTTGACTGGCAATTTTCCATAGGGAATCCCCAGATTTCACTGTATATGTTGCAGCAGATGCTGTGTCAATTGTTGAAAAAAGTACAGAAGAGCCTAACGCTAATACTGCTAATTTCATCCCCCACTTATTTCGTTTATTCTTTTTCATGATATGTATCCTCCTAAAAACATTAAAACGTATTACTTGGTACAATAATGATATTAACATGCCAATATTACAGTTCTATGTCAACAAAATAACATTAAGGATACAATTTATATAATAATGGAGAAACGCTAATTAAGCTTATAACTTAAGCAATAGAAAAAACTAGCCCTGCGCATACAGGGCTAGTCCATTGTTACTTTGTATTTAATTGTAGTGCGGGACCGAAAAATTCGTAATGGATTTGACTGTCTGCGATATTGCATTCGTGTAAAGCATTTACTGCTGCTTCCATAAACGGAGTTGGGCCGCAAATGTATACTTGTGTATCTTGTGTTAAAAGAGGTCGAAGCACGTTTGCATTAATGTACTCCTTATTATCAGAATACAACACTTTATGATGGGCATTGCTGTCTTTTTTGAATACGCGGAACAGCTTGCTTAAACCAGTAGGACCATTTAAAGCATTCATTTTATTTTGAATATCTTCATGGAAAGCAAGGACATGTTCATTCCGTGCACATTGGAGGAACGTAACATTTTCTTTATTTTCAATCGTTTGTAACATCGCATTTAACGGTGTTACACCAATGCCACCACTAATGAATAGTACGGGAGCACTTGTTGGCTCATATGTGAATACACCGGCTGGTGCACTAACATCAATAATTGTTCCAAGTGCAGCATCATGTAAGAAGTTGGAAACTTTCCCTTTTGGACTGTGTGCACTTTCTCGTTTCACAGAAATTCGGAATTCTTGCCCATTACTTGCTTGGGATAATGTATATTGACGATTTAATAAATAATCTTCACCTGGAATTGTTACACGAATAGAAACATATTGGCCCGGTTTGTACGCAGGTACTTTTGAGCCGTCTATTGGTTGCAGGTAAAAGGATGTAACATCATCGCTTTCTTTGACAGTGCGCGTAAGTTTGAATTGTTTAAATGCGCGCCAGCCATTATTATGTTCTGCCGTTTTATATAAATCTTCTTCCACTGAAATAAAGATATCTGCAATCACGCCATACGCTTTGCCCCAAGCTTCGATGATTTCATCAGTTGCTGCATCACCTAAAACTTCTTTAATAGCTGCAAGCAAGTATTGACCGACAATTGGATAATGCTCAGGTAAGACGCCAAGACTGACATGTTTATGTGCAATTTGTACGACAACTGGTACGATCGGTTCTAAGTTATCGATATGTTGTGCAGCGGCATACACTGTATTTGCTAAAGCGCCCTGTTGGCGACCTTTTGTTTGATTAGTATGGTTGAAAATATTTAAAAGTGATGGATTATCTTTAAATAAATTGTGATAGAAAGTTTTTGTAATGGCTACACCGTGTACCTCCAAAACCGGTACTGTGGATTTAATCACGTTAATTGTATGTTGATCTAACATGTTGAACACGTCCTTTCGTGCTTTACTATATGCTTAAACAATCTTTAAAGCAATATATAAAATACATCTTTAACAAAATAGACACAAACATGTATATATAATACTTCTTTTGTTTAAAAGTTCTTCGTGCTGTTTGGCATTAAGATAAATATAGTAGAATTACGATAAAAGGAGATATTTATAGAGATTGTTTGCTGAAAAACTATTAGTAAATGTGAACGATTACTTTGAAATGAAACGAAATAATTATTCGGTCGTAAATATAGTTAGAAAAAGCATACATTTTTTAACCATCAATAATATGGTATCTATTGAACTTTTACATAGATCAAATAAGGAGGTTTTCGCGTGAATCAGAATCCGACAATAACGGAATGTCCAAAATGTGGTGGACTAGAATTAGGGAAGGGAAAACATAGTGGATATGCATTAATGCACCCAGTGAACAAGATGAGCTTTGGCTCAGAAGTTGAATATATTCTTTGTACAGACTGCGGTTTTATTATCGAAAGCTATGTCAAAAAGCCCGAGAAATTTAAAGGGACGCTTTAAGGTTTATTTTGATTGAGGAGGTGATTTAAATGAAATTTCATATACTGGGGGAAAAAATGAACAAATAGAAATTGAAGTATTAGTAAGAAGTTACCCCAATAGCACAGATTATTGGGATGCCAATTGGATTACATCAACGATAAAAATCGAAATCCCAGGTTACTTAGTTCAATTTACTGCAGATTTAAGAACAGACGAATTAAGGGATTTTCTTGCTGAATTAACTATGATAAGTAGTGATTTAAGTGGTAAAGCAATGCTATTAAATATGGAAGATTATATACAACTTGAATGTCAAATGAACAAGATGTGGCAACTATTGTGGTCAGGTCAAACATGTTATCCAGTAGGAAACGGAGCGGTGTTAAGATTTGAATTTAAATCTGATCAATCCTATTTGCAAAGATTAGTAAAGGAATTAGAAGACATTTTGTTTGTTTTTCCCGTAATAGGTAATACTGGTTAGGTGGGGGCAAGAGGAGGGAGCTTTGTGACGAAAATTGCAATTATCTCGGATATCCATGGAAATAAAACGGCATTGGAAGCAGTTTTAAAAGATATTCGCTTAAGAAAAATTGAAAGAATTTTTTGTTTAGGTGATTTAATTGGCAAAGGTCCACGTGGATCTGAATGTATAGAACTTATCCAAAAGAATTGCGAACGAGTCGTGCGAGGCAATTGGGACGTATTTATTCAATCGCCTACAGACAATGATTTTATTCAGTGGTTCAAATATAGATTAACAATAAAAGATTATCAGTATTTAAAATCGTTACCATTTCATATTGATCTCGAATTAAATGGACAATTGATAAGGTTTTTCCATGCGTCTCCAAGAAGTGAATTTGAGCGTATTTTGGATAGTCATCCACTTGAAAAGCGATTATCTATGTTTGACAATAGTACAATAACAGATCCAAACCATACCAATAAAATTCCTGATATTGTATTCTACGGCGATATTCATACAACTTTTTTACATACATATACAAATGGTATTTTGTGTAACGTGGGGAGTGTAGGCAATTCACTGGATTTAACTTCAGCTTCCTATGCAATACTAGATGGAACCTATGCAAACAATGCTATTCAATTTATTAGGGTAAAGTATGATAGAGAGGCTGAGCTTCAGATTGCACAAGCGTTGGGTTTACCTCAATTCGATAAATACTATGATGAAATTATGTTAGCGAAATATCGCAATACATAATGGTTTTTTTATATAAGAGGGAAAGCGATTTAACAAATAAAAATCCATTTCATGACTATGGCTAAGATACTTGAAAAAAGTGTATAGTGTATAGTAGATAAAAAGGATTGTAAAAATATTATTAAATAGAGGTTACTTTATGAATAATTATTTATCGTTAAAAGACCATGTTTATAATTATATCGTAGATCAAATCAACAACGGGAATCTGATTGCTGGAAAAAAGGTCAATGAAAGTGCGATTAGTGAAAGCTTAAATGTTAGCAGGACACCAGTTAGAGAGGCATTAATACAATTGTCTTCTGAAGGGTTATTAGAAAATGTGCCAAGAAAAGGGTTTGTAATTAAAAATCTAACAACAGAAGAAGCGAAAGAAACGTATTTTATTATTGGGGCATTAGATGGTTTAGCTGCTTCATTAGCAGCCCCTTTTTTAACCGAGAAACATATGAATGAAATGGAGTTTTATATTCAAAGTATTGATTTAGCCATAAATACTGGCAATTTCTCGATGTATCATAAAATGCAGGAAGCTTTTCACGGCGTCTATCTTTCTGTCTGCCCAAATAAAAGTCTTGTAAATCTTCTTTTACAATTACAAAAAAAGTTTTTGAAAAACTTCGCTCATTCTGGTGAGGCAGAACTGACAAAGAAAAGATTGTCTCAAACTAATAATGAACATCGAAAAATGATGGAATTATTTAAAAAAGGTGAGCTAGCTGAACTAGAGAGATACATGAAAGAAGTACATTGGAATATTGATAAAGCAGAGCTTATCCCACTTTAGGATGAAAAATGCTCGCTTATACACAAAAAAATAAAATATAATATACAATATACATTATACGAATTTGTATAAATTGAAAGCGTTAGGGATTAAAAAATCAGGTTATTTTTAGGAGGGAATTACACAGTGAAAAGTTTAAATTTCGATTAAGCAAAACAATTGCGACACGAATTGCATCAACATCCGGAACTTTCGAACGAGGAAGTTTGGACAAAGCAACATTTAGTTAATTTTTTGAAAACGTATACAAATCTAGAAATTGTAGTTAAAGGAAAGCGGTTTTATGCCATTTACTATGCCAAATCAGCTACGCAAAATATCGCGTTCCGTGCAGATTTTGATGCCCTTCCGATGGATGAAGTAATTGATCTTCCTTGGGCTTCTCAATTTCCAGGTAAAGCACATAAATGTGGACATGATGGTCATGCAGCGACTTTAGCGGGTTTTGCACTGGAGGTCGATCAAATGGGCGCCGATAAAAATATCTTTTTCCTCTTTCAGCCTGCGGAAGAAACGGGCGATGGAGCCATTCAATGTGTAGATTTTATTAAAGAACATAATATCGACGAAATTTTCGCCTACCATAATATGAGTGGGCTCGCTTATAAAACCGTCGGAATTATTGATGGTACAGCATTATGTGCTTCTAAGGGGATGACCATCCATATGGAAGGTTCACCTACCCATGCCAGTCAGCCGGAAAAGGGCATTAATCCAGCATTTGCGATTGCGAACATTGTCCGAGCAATTCCTGATTTTACAGCTCCAGAACGCCATAATGGGCTTGTCCTTTGTACAGTTGTACATATTGATGTTGGAGAAAATGCTTTTGGTATCGCAGCTTCGAAAGGGGATTTACGTTTAACGATACGTGCCCTATAGGGGCTGAAAATGTGGTGGATAATGGATACCTCGGAGGCTCGGAAGACTTTTCTTACATTTCACAGGAAGTACCTTCTGCATTTGTTGTGTTAGGAACTGGCAAAGAAGGCGAGGCTCCAGTGCACAACCCGCGTATGCGCCAAAATGAAGAGATTTTTAAATATGGCGCTGCTTTACATGCAAATGTGGCAATAGAATGGCTAAAACAACAGCATAAATAATTTCTTGAAAAAACAGTTCAGCTAAGTTGAGTAGTTGAACTGTTTTTTTGTTGGAACAAGTTACGCTTCTGTTATATTCAATCGTTCATAATAGAGAAATTTTTATTGAATAATATTCTAATAATTCAATCAGGATATTGACAATAATGCGCCAGTTTGATATTCTTTAACACATTAGTAGTTTAGCAAGAGAAAGCGGAGTTTTGGTATTAAACAAATTACAATGTTAGGGGATATTAGATTATGAAGCGTATTTTTACACTACTTTTTATGCTTACAGCTATATTTGCTTTAGCAGCTTGTGGTACTTCTGGAGATAAATCGAGTACGACGGATAGCTCGAAGGAGACAACGAAAACAACAGACAAAGATACTATTATTATTGGAATCGATGACAAGTTTGCACCAATGGGATTCCGTGATGATAAAAACGAAATCGTTGGCTTTGATATTGACTTAGCACGTGCTGCTGCCGAACATATGGGAATGGAAGCTCAATTCCAACCAATCGATTGGAAAACGAAAGAAGCTGAATTGATTAGCGGTCGTATCGATGTAATTTGGAATGGTTACACAATTACAGATGAGCGTAAAGAAAAGGTTTTATTCTCAAAACCATACCTAGAAAACTCACAAGCTGTAATGGTATTAAATAAATCGTCTATTAAAAAATTAAGTGATTTAGCAGGAAAAGAAATCGGTATTCAATCACAATCATCTGCTGCTGAAGCACTGAATTCAAATCCAATTCACAAAGAAGTGAAAAACGTAACAGAATTTGCAGACAATGTATTAGCTTTAACAGATTTAAAAACGGGGCGTGTAGATGCAGTCATTATTGATGCTGTTGTAGCAGAATATTACATGACGCAAGAGCCTAACACATTCAAATTATTAGATGAATCATTAGCACCAGAACAATACGGAATTGGTGTCAAACCAGGTAACGAAGCATTATTAGAAAAACTGCAAGCCGCTTTAGATAAAATGAATGAAGATGGCACAGCCGCAGAAATTTCAACAAAATGGTTTGGTGAAAACAAGGTTTTAAAATAATGTAAAGAAATCGTGTATTTACGCGCACATTTTAATTGAATGTTATCAGTCGATAAGAGTTTCCTCGTGAAACTCTTATCTTTTTGGAGGGAAAATGATTATGGCGGACTACTGGCAAACAATGATTTTGCCGATGCTTGAAGGCGCAAAAATGACGGTGTTGCTGTTCATTATTGCCATTTTGGTATCGATTCCACTAGGTTTTTTGCTTACATTAGCTGTGAAAAGCCGTATTAAACCACTGTCTTGGCTAGCAAATACGTATATTTATGTCATGCGCGGTACACCGCTATTACTACAATTGTTATTAATTTGCTTCGGTTTACCGATGGTGCCGGTAATCGGTGAATATCTCGTACTTGACCGCTTTGTTGCCGCATGTCTTGGCTTTATTTTAAATTATGCTGCCTACTTTGCAGAAATATTCCGTGGTGGCTTATTAGCAATTGATAAGGGCCAATACGAAGCTGCGCAAGTATTAGGTCTGTCAAAATGGCAAACAACAACACGCATTATATTGCCACAAATGTTCCGTGTAGCGTTGCCTGCTTTATCGAATGAATCCGTTACATTAATTAAAGACACAGCACTTCTTTATGCGGTAGCTGTACCTGAACTGCTGCATTTTGCACAAACAGCTGTCAACCGTGACTTTACCATTGTGCCGTTCTTTATTGCGGGTGCTATTTATTTGGTTATGACGCTTGTCTTAACGGTATTCTTTAAGTGGCTAGAAAAACGTTTTAAATTTGAATAGAGGTGGACACAGATGGCATTGCTTGAAGTATCGAATTTGAAGAAATCCTTTGGCAAGTTAGAGGTGCTAAAGACCATCACATTGAACATAGAGAAAAATGATGTCGTGGCTGTTATTGGTCCTTCTGGATCGGGTAAAAGTACAATGCTTCGAAGCTTAATCCATTTAGAAGAAATTAATGGCGGCAGCATTTGTGTAGATGGTGATTATTTAGTACAAAACGGAACATATGCCAAGCAACAAGACATTAAAAAAATTACGGCAAAAATGGGCATGGTATTTCAACATTTTAATCTATTCCCTCATTTAACAGTACAACAAAACCTTGAAATTGCACCAGGCTTACTAAAAACGGAGTCATCAGATGCTATTAAAAAACGTTGTCAAGACTTACTACAAAAAATTGGTCTTGCTGATAAGGCACAGGCCTACCCAGCAAATTTGTCTGGTGGACAAAAACAGCGTGTGGCCATTGCACGAGCGCTTATGATGAATCCACAAATTTTATTATTTGATGAGCCCACTTCTGCCCTTGATCCAGAACTGACAGGTGAAGTATTAAAAGTCATGAAAGATTTAGCGGAAGACCAGATGACAATGATTGTTGTGACACATGAAATGGGGTTTGCACGAGAGGTCGCAAACAAAGTAGTTTTTATGGACGGCGGCGATGTTATCGAGGCTAACCATCCAGAAGCGTTCTTTACGAATCCACAACACGAACGGACAAAAGCATTTTTACAAAGGAATTTAAAATAATAGAGAAGCTGTCTCATTTGAGATAGCTTTTTTTGATAGAGTCATAAGGAAATCGCTAGTAAAACTTCAGGTAACGCCACGAAACCCTCGGGAATCGCCACAAAACCTACAGAAAACGCCACTAAACTAATAGGAAACGCCATTAAAATTGGCATGGAAATCTACATTAAATTGATTGACAACCTTTATCGAGATAATTTAGAATAATCAAAAAATGATTGAAAAACTTCATTTGTCTTCGAAAAACCCTACAGAATAACTCTCTTTACGAAATCCATGTTGGAAATATTTTTTAACAACTACATAACAAGGTGGCGAACACTATCAATAAAAAATTTAGTGTATTGTTGTCATTGATTATTTGCATTCTTTGTTATTTTGCCTTCGGACAATTGGCAATAAAAAGTGACGGCGAATATATAAAAGTTGCTGTACTGGACAGTGGTATAAATAAAGATTTGGATGTCTTTCAAGGTGTCGCATTTGAAGAAGTCAATTTAACGCATCCTGGGGAAAAAATTAAAGATGATTTTAATCATGGTACGCCAGTCGCGGGAATTATTGTAGGAGAAGCAAAAGCTAAATTAAAAATATACGATATTAAACTTTTAGATGCACAAGGCAATGGCTCAATTGATCATTTAGTAGAAGCTATTACATGGTGCATAGATAGACAGGTAGATTTCATTAATATTAGTTTTGGCTTTCAAACGCCCAATTCTGAACTAGAATCTATTATTGAAAAAGCAGTAGAACAAGGAATTACTATAGTCGCCGCAGCTGGTAATACATATGGTTTAGCAACGGACTATCCAGCAAAATTGGATGGTGTATTGTCAATAGGTTCTATTAATGAAAAAAATAAACGATCCTCTTTTTCAGCTATTGGAAAAATTGATTATGTTTTTAACGGGGAGAATGTACAAAGTATTCATCATAATGGGCAAGCATCTGTCTTTACGGGAACCTCTTTTGCAGCTGCCTATGCAACACATCTATTCATTCAGTTGAAAGAAATATATAAGGAGGTTGAGCCAAAAGAAAATTTTAACGCTATCTTACAACAATATACTGTGACAAAAGATTTTTGGAATGCAGCTGAATATGGAAAAGGTACGATATTTATACAATAATAAAGGGGAAATGAAACGATGAAATGGAAAAAACACTTTATATCTATTATTATTGCAGCGTTGCTATTTGCAAATATTGCACCCAATTTGATTTCTGCACAGGGATATGATGTAGTGTCTGAAGAGCCTATTGTAATGGTTTCCATAGATGAAATACAGGATGTGAATACAGAAGAATACCAACAAGAACTATACGATGAATTAAATAAAAATCTTATTTATTCAGACGATAGTACGATAAATATTCGGAATATTGAAATATATGATAACGAATTATTTGTCCAAACAACTTTTGAGTCCGAGGATTTGAAAGCGGATTTAGACATCAAGTTTGATAGTGAAAGCGAAGACATATTAATCGATAGTGTCATCGAAGAAAACGGCACTGTAGAGCAAAACCAATATCGTGTGACGATGCAACAATTGGAAGATGACCATTACAGTACAATCTTTACGAATTTAGAAACGGATGAAACCTTTGAAAGCAATCCTGTAAGGTTGCAGGCATCCATTATACCTGCCATTGTATACAGAATTGGTAGTGCGATTATTCAATATACAATAACAAAAATCGGGACTAAGAAAATCCTGAAAATTGGCAAACGCTCATTTTACAGCAAGTCAAAAGATGCAGCGAAAAAAGCTGTAGCAAACTTTACAGATATCACTTTGGATGTAGGCGGTGGTAAAAAGGTTATTTTTACGAAAGCGAAAATGAGACATATTCTAGAAAATCATCATCCAAATTATTGGACTGGAAATGAAGGAAAGTCGTTTTTTGATCCTGATTTATCTGTTAATGATATTAAAAATATTGTCACAACGGTAATAAATAAGAATAAAGTTGCTATTTCTAAAGGCTTAAAAGATAGAAAAGGTGTAGAGGCTCTAGCTAAAGTAAATGGAATTGAATATAGAGTTTTTATTAAAAAACAAGGGTACGTAAGTTCTGCATACCCTATTGGAAGATAAATAAAGGAGAGCTGTTTATATGGACAAGATAAAAATCGAAACGTTTATTGGGCAACAAAATCATTGTACTTTTCCAGTTTTCACAGTTGACAGTGTTTCTATTAAGGACCCATTAGCTGTTGAAAGGGCACAGAAAATTTTAGAAGAGAACGAGGGCGATTATTTAAGTGGATTTGTTTCATTGATTTTTAATGATGAGATTATATTTTGTGAAGAGCAATTAACTGAATGTTTATTAGATACTTGGAGTACTTTAAGTTATGTTTTAGAAAGCAGATATGATGGAAGGGGTCATCGGATTGTTTTTTTAGATAATGGTAAATATTTTGATACTGTAATTGAAAATACGGGACAGTATTATCGAATTCAACTTGATTCTTCCCAGGAATTCCTCTTGCCAAAAGAGGAATTCTTGAATGAACTGAAGAAGAAGTTTTTTGAATTTGTGGAGTTTTGCAAGAATGAAAAACTACAGTTTTCCGAAGAAAGTTCTTATCGCGGGCTTTTAGAAACGTATGAAGAATTAATACAAAATGAAGAGAAAAAAATTTAGAAGGAAAAAATATAAACGGGAGACTGGTTTTTAGTGAGCAGTCACCCACAATCTATTTTTCTTTTATTACTCATAAGTGTGAGGAGTAGTATGAATAAACTAAAAATGGAATAATAAAAAGGGGGATGAAAAGATGAAATTTAAAAAATCCTTCATATCTATTATTATTGCAGCGTTGCTATTTGCAAATATTGGGCCCAATTTGATTGCTGCACAGGAAGATGATGTGGTGTCTGATGAGCCTATTGTGATGATTTCTGTAGATGATATACAAGACGTTAATACAGAAGAATACCAACAAGAACTATACGAAGAATTAAATAAAAATCTTATTTATTCAGATGATAGTACGATAAATATTCGGAATATTGAAATATACGATAACGAATTATTTGTCCAAACAACTTTTGAGTCCGAGGATTTGAAAGCCGATTTAGACATCAAGTTTGATAGTGAAAGCGAAGAAATATTGATCGATAGTGTTATCGAAGAAAACGGCACTGTAGAGCAAAACCAATATCGTGTGACGATGCAACAACTGGAAGATGACCATTACAGTACAATCTTTACGGATTTAGAAACGCAGGAAACGTATGAAAGCAATCCTGTAATATTACAGCCTCACGTAATACCACCATTGGTATACTTAATCGGTGGTGAAGTTGTTAGATATACAGTACTAAAATTCGGTTTTAAACAGGTTCTGAAAATTGGCAAACGTACATTTTTTAGTAAATCAAAAGATGCGGCGAAAAAGGCTGTAGTAAACTTTACAGATGTAACGATTGATGTCGGTGCTGGTAAGAGAGTTTATTTTACGAAGGCTAACATGAGACATATTTTGGAAAGACATCATCCGAATTATTGGACTGGAAAAGAGAAAAAGACATTTTTTGATCCGGATTTATCTGTTAATGATATCCGTAATATTGTTACTACAGTAATTAATAATAATAAATCTGCGATATCTAAAAGATTAAATGATATTCAAGGTATAAATGTGCGAGCGAAAGTAAACGGAATTGAATATGAAGTTAGGCTTAATAAGTATGGTCATGTAAATTCAGCTTTTCCAGTTGGAAAATGATGAGAAAGTGTGGTTCTTTGTATGAGTAAACTAAAAATCGAAACATTTATAGGGGAAGAAGATATAACTGCTCCTGTTTATAAAATTGAAAGTTTTCCTATTACCTCTCCATTAGCAGTAGAAAAGGCGCAGAACATTTTAGAGGAAAACGAAGGAGATTACTTAAGTGGGTTTGTAAGCTTGATTTATAATGAGATGGTGATTTTTAGTGAAGAACAATTAACGGAAGATTTATTAGATACGTGGTGTGATTTAATCTATATTTTAAACCATAGATATGATGGAAGAAGTATTGATATTACTTTTTTAGATAATTACAAGGGCAATGCATTAGTTCAAGAAATCGGCCATTTTTATGAAATTCAACTAAATCATTTACAGCGTTTTCTCGTACCTATAGAGCTATTCCGGAATGAGGTAAAGAAGGAATTTCTTAATTTTGTGGAGTTTTGTAAAAATGAAAAACTACAGTTCGCCGAAGACAGTTTATATCGGGGAATTTTAGAAACGTATGATGAATTACTTCAACATGAAGAAAAAAAACTTAGAGGGCTAAAGTTTAAATTATAGATGGGAGACTATTTGTTTTTAGCAAGTAGTCCCCACAATGTTTTTTGGATTACTCATAAGTGTGAGGTGTCGTATGAATAAACTTAAAATTGAAACCTTTATAGGGGAAGAAGATATAACTGCTCCTGTTTATAAAATTGAAAGTTTTTCTATTACCAATCCATTAGCAGTGGAAAAGGCACAGAAGATATTAGAAGAAAACGAGGGAGATTACTTATGGGCTTTGTCAGCTTGATTTATAATGAGACGGTGATTTTTGGTGAAGAACAATTAACGGAAAGATTATTAGAAACGTGGAGTGATTTAATTTATATTTTTAATAATCACTATGATGGAAGAAGTCATGGAATTGTTTTTTTAGATAATGCTCCCTATAATGATACAGTAATTCAAGAAGTTGGTGAGTTTTATGGAATACAACTAGTACACACGTTTTCTAGTTCCTATCGAGCTTTTCAAAAATGAAGTGAAAAAGGAATTTATTAAATTTGTGGAGTTTTGTAAAAATGAGAAATTACAGTTTTCCGAGGAGAGTTCTTATCGTGGACTTTTAGAAACATATGATGAATTACTTCAAAATGAAGAGGAAAAAACTTAGAAGGCTAAAATTTAAAATATAGATGGGAGACTACTTGTTTTTAGCAAGTAGTCCCCACAATGTTTTTTGGATTACTCATAAGTGTGAAGTGTCGTATGAATAAACTTAAAATTGAAACCTTTATAGGGGAAGAAGATATAACTGCTCCTGTTTATAAAATTGAAAGTTGCCCCATTACCAATCCTTTAGCGGTAGAAAAGGCACAGAAGATTTTAGAAGAAAACGAAGGTGATTACCTATGTGGCTTTGTCAGCTTAATTTATAATGATGTGGTTATTTTTGGTGAAGAGCAAATAACGGAAGATTTATTAGATACGTGGTGTGATTTAATTTATATTTTTGATAATCATTATGATGGAAGAAGGCATGGGATAGTTTTTTTAGATAATGCTTCTTATGATGATACAGTAATTCAAGAAATAGGACAGTTTTATCAAATTGAACTTAATAGTTCAAGCCAATTCCTCTTGCCAAAAGAATCATTCAAAAATGAACTGAAAAAGGAATTTTTTAAATTTGTGGAGTTTTGTAAAAATGAAAAATTACAGTTTGCCGAAGACAGTTTATATCGAGCACTATTAGAAACATATGATGAATTACTTTTTTGAGCTGCCCCTACAAAAAGATTTTTTAGTAGCATTACTTATAACAGAAGACTCATCATGGAAGCGGGGTGCTTTTATGAATGCGCTAAAAAAAATACATTCATTGGTCGACAATATGATAGCAATTTTCCAGAAGTAATAACTGATGCTGTTCCTATGGCTTTGTCAGCTTAATTTATAATGATGTGGTCATTTTTGGTGAAGAGCAAATAACGGAATGTTTGTTAGATACGTGGAGTACTTTTAGTTATCTTTTAGAAAGTAGATATGATGGAAGCAATCATCATATAATTTTTTTTGGATAATTATCCATATATCGATACTACAATTCAAGAAAATGGGCAATATTATGAAATTCAACTTGATCGTTATCAGTCTTTTCTTGTGCCGATTGAACCTTTTAAAGAAGAGCTGAAAAAAGAATTTTTTAAATTTGTAGAGTTTTGTAAAAATGAAAACTTTGGTTTTCTGAAGAAAGTTCTTATCGAGGGCTTTTAGAAACATACAATGAACTAAAATTAAGCGAATAGGGGATTGCTTGTGTTTAGCGAGCAATCCCCACTATATTATTATTAATTTTTTTCTTTTTGAATAGCGTTGCGTGCTAGTGCATCTGCCGCTTTATTTTGCCCATCTGGAATCCATTTGATGAAAAATAAATCAAAATTATTTGCAAGTGTTAATGCTTGTTCAAGAAAAGGTTTAAATTCTTCGTTTTTGACATATTCTTTTTCTATAGATGTAACGACCACTTTTGAATCGGAACGGACGGAGACAATGCTTGTACCTAGTTTTTGTGCTTCTTCTAAGCCCCGTACTAATGCGGTGAATTCGGCGATATGATTATTAGTATGACCGATGTACTCACTAATTTGTACGTGATGGCCTTCTCCTTTAATAAAAATGCCAATGCCGCTAGGGCCAGGATTACCTGCACTTGCCGCATCGATATAGACCTCTAACATGAAAATCCCTACTTTGCGATTAGACTTCCATTTTATTGTACAGCAATGGGGCTGTTTGACAACCTCCAAATGATTGAAACAATTTTTGTTAAATTAGGATGAACAAAATAGTTGCTTGAATACAATGTTGACTTCATAATAGAAAGACATGAAATTTTGGACGTGAAAGGGGCGAATGTTCTTAATGGATAAAGTGACGGTTATGAAAGATATTGATGAACTACATGATATGTACTGTGCTGATTGCTTAGTCATTAAGCAACTGCGGAAAGAACGTGGGAAACAAGGGGCCCATCGTTTTTGTATTGAGGCGTGTACAGTAGGGGAGCGATTGCAGTTTTTAGGGGAAGAGCTAATGAAAGTGTATAGCAAATAAGGCGCTGATTGTGAGAACTCACATAAAAATATCCAATAAGAAATTTTTATGCATGAAATTAAGCATATGTAGTGCTTTTCTTGCATAAATAACTATATGTTCGGAAATAATAAAATTGGTTGGTTACCATAGAAAAAGCTACCTTGTTGTCTGTTATGCAGATAACGAACGTAGCTTTTTTCTATTTATTTATTGGAACGCGGGTAAAACAGAAGAAATCGCGGATAGAAGCCTATCAAACGCGGGTAAAACAGTATAAATCGCGGATAGAAGTCCATCAAACGCGGGTAAAACAGTATAAATCGCGGATAGAAGTCCATCAAACGCGGGTAAAACAATATAAATCGCGGATAGAAGTCCATCAAACGAGGGTAAAACAGTGTAAATCGTGGATAGAAGCCTATCCAATCGCTACTAAACCTTGGCAAGTACTACCTTAGCAAAAAAGTGTTAGATTGAATGCAACTCAATCTAACACTTTTTCTGTTTTTTATTTTGTTGAAGCGTATTGACTTAAATCTTGGTAGTATTTTGTTAAAGAGGAAGGAGAAATATCGAAAGTCGCTGCAATTTCTTTGACTGTCATAGAAAGTGATTCAAATAGCTCTTTTTCCTGACCGTAGCGAATAGCACCTGCTGCGATTGCCGCTTCTTTACGTGCAGATGGTTGTCCTTCGATTAAGTAATCCTCTAATAGTTCAAGCATCGGTGCTGTTTCACGCTCATTTTGCTCAAGGAATTCCTTAACTTGTGTAATAACACCATTCTCGAAGTTTGTGAATTCTTCGCCCTTGTAGCCATTAGACACAAGTAGCTCCCAGAATGTTAGATGATCTTCTTTTAAGAATGTTTGAACCTTCTTATTCGAAGCCTCGAAGTTTTCTTTTAACTTCACAAATACCTGTTCATGGTCATGTGGGAAGAATATAAGCGTTGATACCGCTAAATAATGCGCTTCCTGCTTTGTGCCATCTGGCAAGATAAACGCAAAGACATGCATTCCCTCAGGAATTGGCTTATCATTTTCGCGACGGATGTAAATTTCTTCATTTGAAAGAACATGACTAGCTTTAAAATATTTTTCCTCTACAACAGTTACCGTACCAATAAAGAGTGTAGGTTGAGACCAGCCTTCAAGCACTTTTAAAGTTGAAGGTCTTACCGTCTTTTTCTTCGTTTTCTTTAAATAACCTTTCCAAATAGATGGCTCTTGATGGAAGAAGAAGTCGTCTAACGCAATCGCTTCAATAAGCTCACGTTGTAGTACGCTCTCTAATTTAGGCTGCCATGTGCCAACATGCTCGATATAAGCACGAACATCTTTGCGTTCTGGATATTCTAAATAAAATGTTTGTAGTACACGCTCTAGTTCTTCGATTGCTACAGCTTCAACTGTAACTTGCTGTTTACCTTCACAACATTTTTTGTATTTTTTGCCGCTACCGCATGTGCATGGATCATTACGTTTTACCATAATTAGAAACACTTCCTTTGAAAATTGTTAGTCGATTTTTGCTAAATAAATTGCGTACACTTAATAATAACGGTACTTTTGTATGAAGAAAAATGATTATCTATTTTGAAATATCAAAAAATTAGAGGGACGCCCTAATTCTATTATATGTATGTATTTTCTAGCTTAGAACTAAAAAAAGAAAACCATCTACGCACTTGAATCGAGCGTAGATGGTAATACTATTAGACTTCAATCTCTGCTGTTAGTCTTTCAAGCTCGTCAATTAAATGACCAATGTAAGCAATTGTTTCTCGCAGCGGTTGATCTGTCGTGACATCAACACCTGCCATTTGGGCAAGTTCTACAGGCGATTTCGTACCACCTGCTTGCAGTACTTTTAACCATTCGTCTACAGCCTGACTACCTTCTTTTAAAATACGTTGCGATACTTGTGTAGAAATCGTTAAACCAGCACTATATGTGTATGGATACAAGCCCATATAGTAATGAGGCTGACGCATCCAAGTCAATTCTGCGCCTTCTGAAATATGGACAGTATCGCCCCAGAAATCTTCTAAAACAGTACGTTTTAATTGATTCAATACTGTAGCATTCACTGATTCGCCAGCGTCTACTAGTTCATATACTTTACGTTGGTATGCTGCCTCTAGTAAATGTGTGACGAAGTTATGATAATATGTTTTCGATACGATGTTTGATATAACCCAACGTTTAAAGCGTTTATCATCATTATGTGTCAATAAATAGTTTGCTAGTAGCATCTCATTCATTGTAGATGGCGCCTCAATAAAGTAGAGGGAAGGGCGATTATTTAAATATGATTGATGGGCATGTGCATTAACAAAATGACCAGCGTGACCAAGCTCATGGATTAGTGTGAAAACCTCGTTCATTCGCTCATTCCATGACATTAAAATGTATGGATGGCTACCGTAAGGACTTGAGCAAAATGCGCCTGTAGATTTTCCTTTATTTGGTGCATAATCAATCCAGCGCTCGTTGAACGCTCTTTCAATCATTTCCTCATAATCTTTACCCATCACAGCTAATGATTTTTCAACATAATCTTTTGCTTCTGCCATTGTTAATTTTGGATCATAGCTTGGATCGAGCGCTATTTTTAAATCAGCAAACGTCATTTTATCTAAGCCATGCGCTTTTTGTACAAGCTTGGCATAACGACGCATATGTGGAGCAAGCTCTTTTGTAATAAGGTCAATTTGACGATTATAAAGTGAACGATCGACATCTTGGTCAAACAGTAAAAAATCAATGACAGAGTCGAAGCCCCGTAAATCAGCTATTGTTTTCTCTTGCTGGATATGCGTGTTATATACTTTAGCCGTAGTATGTTGATACTCACGAAGCTTGTTAGAAAAGGCATTGAATGCCGCTCGACGAATCGTTGGATCGCTTTCAAGTTCCCAATCATTTTCGAATAACACATAGCTAAGCGGATGATTTTTGCCATTTGCCTCAAACTCCCCGAAATGCATATCCACGAGCTTTGTCGTGTTGTAAATTTCATAAGGTGCGTCGAATGTCGAACGCAAAGCAGCAAGCGTTTTTTCTACTTCAGGATGTAGTTGATGAGGCTTTTGCTTTAATAGTTGTGTGATATAGCGCTTATATAGGGGACTTAACGCTGCAGCTTGCTCTAAAATGGTTTCGTCTAATGCAAGCAATTCGCTATTCACGAATGCGATGGAACTGCTAATTTTTCCAATTGCCGTGCTAAATTTTGCTGCGCGCATTTGTGCAACGTCATCCGTACGATCAGCCTGTATATTTAAGCTCGCATAGGTTCCAAGAGGGATAATACCTACTTGTAATGCTTCAAAGGCTGTCAGTACCTCAATTACCTTGTGTGCATCCGTAATGCTCCCTTTATAGGTGCTTTCGAATTTTACTGCATCTTCTACAAACTGAGCTAATGCAGGTTCAAAATCAGCGTCATTTTCAAGTAAATCCTGTAAATTCCACGTTTCTTCCACTGCAACATCTTTCCGTAATGGTAATACTTCCATGTCAGAACACCCCTTTTAACGTAAGTGATTCCATTATAACGAAACTATTTCGAAAAGTGAAATAATTACAGGGGGAAGAATAAGATTTTAGTAGCCTAGCGAAATCATGAATTTTTTAAAAAAAGAAGCAGAACATGTTTGAAATTGTGTCAGTAGGGAAAAATGAAGTATAGCCAGAGTACAAAGCAACGCATACTAAAGGCTAGTATGAATTATTGGAGGAGATATTATGTCACAAAATTTAAACAAGCAACTCAATAAGCTAGTAGCAACATACTCTGTACTGTATACAAAATTGCATAACTACCATTGGTATGTAACAGGCAGTGCCTTTTTTACACTGCATGAAAAATTTGAAGAATTATATAATGAAACAACATTAAATTTAGATGAAATCGCAGAGCGTATTCTATCCAAAGATGGCAAACCAGTAGCTACTTTAAAAGAGCATCTGGAGCTTTCTTATATAGAAGAAGCAACAGGTAAAGAAACAACGGAAGAAATGGTTGCTACAACAATTTCTGATTTCCAAAAGTTGATGAAAGCTTTAAATACAACAATGGAGCTTGCGGCAGAAGAGGGCGACGACCGAACGGAAGACTTATTAAACGCTATGTACCAGTCCCTTGAAAAACATGCATGGATGTTAAAAGCATTCCTGAACGAATAACATTAAAAGGAAGACAAAAAACGGTAAAGGCAGTTCCTCTGATACGAATAAGTATGGAGTGGCCATTAAAAATAGGAGGACATATATTGCATGAATGAACAAAATCCATATATTGAAGTGGCACACTCGAAAGAGGAAATGCTAGAAATATTAAAACAAATGCATAGCCGAGGTTTTCACACGAATGATATTCATATTATTGCGAAGGACGCTACGCCGTTTGCGGACATTAAATGGGAAACAGATGTACACACGCATGAGGCAGGCAATTGGCTCGATCAGTTTAAATCATGGTTTACAGGTGAATCTGCTGTAAAAGAAGGTGTCAAACGTTTTCATTTAAGTGAGGGGCAAACGGCCTATTATGCACAACTTGTAGAGCATGGTGCTATTGTTGTGTTTGGCGAGAAGGCAAACACAGATGCCCCAGTAACAATAGCGATTGATCAAGAGGAAAATCGCTATTGGCATAATCCACTTGAACCTCGCGTTACTGCGCCTGAACCATTTATTGATACGATTGATCATGTCGAGACGCCTGAGCAAAGAGAGCATCGGTTAAGAGCAGAAGAAAGTTTGGAAGAAGCGGAACAATTGAATAAAGACAATACGTAAGTAAAACCCTCTTCTGTTAAAGAAGGGGGTTTTTACTATATATTGCTTTACTATTCTGTTCTCGTTTATTGTTCTAACCATTATAATAGTATAAAAAAGGAATTGCTGAAAGGATAGCCGAACTGATGCCAAAGGGAAGAAAAACGACATTAGAGGAACGAGTTCAAATCGTTTACTTTTGTTTAAAGCACGATAAAAACTACCAACTTACTGCAGAGAGGTTTCAAGTATCGTACCAACAAGTTTACCAATGGGTTAAAAAATATGAAGCAGGTGACGAAGCATCGCTACAAGATAAACGCGGGCGAACTAAAGAAGAACAGGAGCGTACAATAGAAGACCAATTTAAAGAAGAAATGAAAAGTCTTGAACGCGAAAATGAACGTCTACGTACAGAAAATGCTTTGCTAAAAAAGCTAGAGGAAATCGAAGGGAGGAGAGTTATGTAAATAAATATACAGCCATTCAAGCATTGCATCACAACGACAACTACTCTATCTCGCTACTATGCGAATGCGCAGGAATTGCACGCTCTGCTTACTATAAATGGATACAGCGCGTACCAACAAAAAGGCAGCTTGAAAATGACGAAATTTTAAAAGAAATAAGCGCGCTACATGAAAAGGGACAAGCAAACTTTGGCTATCGCAAAATGAAGCTCCATCTAAACTATAAATACAATAAACAATTTAATCATAAACGAATTTATCGATTGATGAAACTTGCTGCTTCGCCATCACAAAGTATGCAAATGGACGCACCACAGCCTACCCCAACTCTAAAAAATCCTGCTGGAGATCTGTTAAATGAGGAATAGAATTGCGGAATACTGCTAAAAATATATAAACTAAATCAATAAACCGAATGCTAAAATGAAGGACGCTTGTAGTACCTACAATTTGCATTCGGTTTTTGTCTATCTACTATATTTTGGCTATAACCCTTCGTTGAAGTAGTTTCTATTTTAAGTGATACTATGATTAAATAAATTCGTATTGTTACGAACGGCTTGCCTCCGAATCGCTCCAATTATAATAAATAAAATTTAATTTTTGTCCATTCATTGCAAATTCTTCAGAACTTGTGCCAGTGTATATAAATCCATTTTTCTCTAATACTTTTTGCGAGGCTATATTGTTTGTTGTTGTTTTCGCAGCAATTTGTCGAATGCCTTTATTGCTCGCGATTGTTAATAATAACTTTAACGCTTTATTAGCAATGCCCTTGCCGCTATGTTCATAGCCAACTCGATAACCGATATAACCTAACTGTTGTTTTTTATCTATATCGGTTAAATTGATGCGCCCAACGATTTGTCCAAGTTCATTTTTGATTAAATAGAAATAAGATCGTTCTTGCTCTTGTTCATTTATTAGCATAAGATTTTGCTTTTTAAAATTATTAAAATCATAATAATCATCACCACGACTAGGTACCAATTTTTCGAAATAAGCCCGATTAGTAAGCTCGAATGTATATAAACTTTCCATATCAACGTATGTCAATTGGCTTAATGTAATATTCATAGGGTCTCCTTTTTTGGCAAGATGTATTCAACGTTTTTTATTTCATTATATATAATTTAAGGACATAGTGCTTTAACGAACTGTATTCTATAAAGAATGCTTTTTCAAGTACTCAATGTAGCGTTCTTTTTATTTGGATGCTAATCGTACATAGCGTATTAAGATTTTTACCCTTTTTGTTATTTTTTTATTTTATTTATGGTGTCTACTTGACAGGGTTCGACAGTATATTGCATACTGAATTATATAAATAACAATAATTTGGAGGGGTAATTATGCCACAAGATTTAAACAAGGAATTGAATAAACTCGTAGCAACATGGTCGGTACTGTATACGAAACTACATAACTATCATTGGTATGTAACCGGGAATGCCTTTTTTACACTCCATGCAAAATTTGAAGAATTATACAATGAGGTTACATTAAATTTTGATGATACGGCTGAACGTATTCTATCCAAAGGTGGCGAGCCTGTCGCTACTTTAAAAGAATACCTTGAACTATCCTATGTAGAAGAAGCAACGGGAAAAGAGACAGCAGATGAAATGGTCGCAACTACGATTTCTGACTTCGAAAAGCAAATGCAAGCTATCCATAATACGATGCAGCTTGCTGCAGAAGAAGGGGATGACCGTACAGAAGATTTGCTGAATGCGATGTATCAATCCCTTGAAAAACATACTTGGATGTTAAAAGCCTTTCTTGATAAAAAAAGCGCTTAAAATACAGAGCACTTGGAGTTTAGTTAAAGCTCCAAGTGCTTTTTAATTTTTTGGGGACAAGCAATATGACAAATAGGCAACAGAATAATAATTGAGATGACATTTATTACAGTTATATAAAGGATGCATAAAAAGGGTTTTTTCTTAAAGTGTCGGGGTACATACATAGTAAGCCTTACAAATTAGGAGGAATTGAACATGATGAATGAACAAAACCCAAAAATTGAAGTTGCACATACGAGAGAAGAGATGTTTCATATTTTAAAATGTATGCGCATGGAAGGTTACCACACGGATGAAATCCATATTATTGCAAGAGAAGCTAGGGATTTGGAAGATGTCAAATGGAACGCTGATGTGAAAACCCACGAAGCTGGAAATTGGTTTGACCAAATTAAATCATGGTTTACTGGCGAAACAGCGGTCACAGAAGGATTAAAACGTTTTGATTTGACAGAGGGTCAGACAGCATATTACGCACAGCTTGTGGAAGAAGGGGCCATTGTATTATATGCCGAACATGATGACAACATCAATCCTACATCAACTACACTTGGCGCCAAATCACAACGCGCACAACTGGATGCGCTGGATACACGTGTAACGCCACCTGAATTGATTGGGGATGAGACACCAGCTCAACGTGAGGAACGCTTAAAGGCTGAAGAGCGTATGAATGATGCTGAACAAATGAGAAGATATTTGTAGTTAACTATAATACTAGTAATTGATTATTATTGCGGAAAGCGCTCACTGAGTGGGCATAGAAGCAAATAGTAGAAAAGAGTGGGATTGGTTATGGTCAATCTCACTCTTTTCGTATTTATTAATGCATCACTTTTTCCTGTTCATGTTTTCTTACAAAGCGTAAACTGTGAAGATGTTCCAATTGAGCAACAAGATTGCCGATTAAAATAAAGCTACCGCCAATCATTAATTTAACCGTAAGTCCCTCCCCGATAAACATCATGGCAAACATCGCGGCAAAAATAGGCTCCAATGAAAAGATAAGCCCTGTATGTGTAGCAGATGTATACTGTTGTGCAACAGTTTGGCCAACAAAGCAAAATGCGCTACAAATAATACCTAGCCCTAAAATGGCAATCCATGAAGTAGTGGAATTTGGGAGTGTTGGTGTTTCAAAAAGTAGCGTTAAAACAAGTGCATACAAGCCAGCGAAACCGAGTTGATAGATGCCGTATGAAATCGACTCTACGTTGCGCGTAAATCTACCGTTTAACAGCAGATAAATTGAATAGCTTAACGCAGCAATAGCGACTAAAATATCGCCGGTTTGGAACGTAAAAGAATGTTGTACAGTTAATACAGTAATACCAATCATTGTGCTAACAATCGCAAAACTAACAGCTTTTGAAGGCAATTTTTTGTCGATAAAGCTACTGAATATAGGCACTAGCACAACTGTTAGACTTAAAATAAATCCTGCGTTGGAAACAGAAGTAGTCTCCAGTCCGAATAAGCTAAGTGCAAACACAATGAATAAAAGCAAACCTTGAATAGCTGCGTATTTTAATGTTTTGAAATCGACTTTGATCATGCGTTTATAAAAGACTATGCCTGCTGCAAAAAATGCGATAATACAACGCAATGCTACCACATTATAAACAGCCAATGTTTCAAGCCCCATTACCATAAACGTATAAGACAATCCCCAAAACATTGTTACAATTACCATTAGTAAATTTGCTTTTCCTTGATTACTCATTATGCCACCTTCAATCTGTGTACTAAAACAGTTTTATACTAAAATTTACTATATATCTTGTATTGTGATTAGTAAAACGAATGTTTATAATGATTAATATTAAAAAAATTCATGTATAAGAGGGAAAGTGAATGAGTTTAGTCAAATACGAGATTTTGAATAAAGTTGCTGAAGTATCGAGCTTTACAAAAGCAGCGGAGGCACTTGGATTAACCCAATCGGCTGTTAGTCATGCTGTTTCAAGCTTAGAGAAAGAATGTGGATTTGCACTAATCCATCGAAGTCGAACAGGTGTAACCTTAACGAGTGAGGGACAAACGATGCTGCGTGCGATGCGTCAAGTTCTCGATGCAAATGAATTATTACAGCAAGAAGCGGCACATATTCTTGGTGTGACCCGAGGGAAATTGCGAATCGGTGTTATTTCTAGTATTTCATCCAATTGGATGCCAGAAATTATTCGTATTATGGACAATCAGTTTCCTGGCATACAAGTAGAATTGCGCGAAGGGGATTATTATGAAATCGAACAGTGGTTGCAAAGTGGTGTAGTGGATGCTGGATTTTTAAATGGTCAAAAATCGGAACAATTCCAATTTATCGAGTTAGTACAAGACCCCCTTTTATGTATCGTTTCCAATCAAAGCTCTCTCTATAATCGAGCAGAAATTGATATTGCTGAATTAGAGGATATGCCCTTTATTATGACATCGTATCGAGGTACCAATGATGTAAAAGTCCTTTTAGAGCAGTATCATGTGAAACCAAATATCCGCTTTGAGCTGTCAGAGGAAGTAGGGATTATTTCAATGATTTCACATCATTTAGGAATTAGTATTTTACCTCGCTTAGTTATTAATCGTTTGCCGTCTTCATTAAAGGCCATCCCGTTAAAACAAGGTGGTTATCGAACAATTGGGCTTGCAATGAAACACCAAGCCTCACCAGTGACGAAAAAATTTGCGGAAATTTTAAGTGCATGGTTGAAAGAAAAATAAGAAATAGGTTATTTTATCTTTTTACGTTAAAATAGAACATGAAGAATGCTTATTAATTCATGATAGTTTGAAAAGAAAAGGTGAGTGTGAGTGGGGACATTACAAGGAAAAACCGTACTCATTACAAGTGGGGGAACACTTGAAAAATGGGATCGTGTGCGCGGGCATACGAATTTATCGAAGGGCACGATGGGCTGCTATTTGGCTGAAGCAGCATTAGAAGCTGGGGCAGATGTTATCTATATGCATGGCTATTTTGCACAACTTCCGGTTAACCAAGATAAAATGCGTACTGTACGTTTTGAGGGTATTGAAGATTTAGGTGACAAGGTGCGCCATGCGGTACAGGAAGAACAAGTAGATATTGTAATCATGGCAGCGGCCGGCTCTGATTGGGTAATTGATAAAGTTTACGATCAATCGGGCAATCTCATGGAAGGTGCGGGCAAAATGCCATCGGACGAGCCTCCTATTATTCACTTTAAAAAAGCACCAAAAGTGTTAGGACAAATAAAGGGCTGGCAACCAAATGTCACGTTAGTAGGCTTTAAGCTAGAGGCAACAGAGGATGAACAGTTCTTACTATCGCGTGCACGTCTTCGTATGGAAACGGCGAACGCACAATGTATGGTTGCCAATAGCTCGCAATCGCTGTACGGTGGTCAAGAGCCTCATTGGATTGTACCTGCACAAGGTGATCCCATCAAAGTAATTGGCAAACAAGAAACGGCAAAAGTATTGATGAATTACTTACAAAACGTATAACCACAAGCTGTGTAGAAAACATTCTGCACAGCTTTTTTGTTGTCATACATCATTCCGTTCCAAAATATGTATAAAGTAAAGACTATTTACCACTTGCCACTAACACTATTGATGAAATAAGTTATTAAAAATATGGAATTGTAAGGGAAAAATGAAACTTTTTACTTAATTACAAAGTATTCAGCTAGGTTTTGTAATATTTATATTGACAATAGGTTTTCTGAATTATAGAATTATTTCCAAGAAACGTAGTACTGATGCTAGGGGAGATGTTCAAACGCTCTTTGGCAAAATTCAGTGCAATTTTTAGAGATAAGAGAACAAACCAATCATCTTGATGTTTGAATGTTTCTATACAAAAAGTGAAAAAAGAAGGGGTGTATCGTATGTCTCAACTGTCTAAGATTGATGATAAAAAATTAGAAGTGATTGCGAAGGCCATTCAAAATTTAGAATTTGGTGAAGTGCAAATTACCATTCAAGATGGTGTGATTGTACAAATTAATCGACTTGAAAAGCAAAGATTTCCACAGAAAAAGTAAAGTGTTATTAGAATGGGAATAATTAACAAAAGACTACCTTAAAAGCGCCCTTTGACGCCACATAGGTAGTCTTACACTAAAAACCGCTAACGAACTCAATAAATGTTTCTTTATTTGATATCTACTAGTTTACTATCTGTTAATGCTTCGAACAAAGTGCTAGAATCCTTTTCGTTCAAATGAACATACTGCTGTTCACCTTGCACGACTTCTAGTGTGTTTTTGTTTGGAGCAATCCAAACGGCATAAGTGATGGCTTTAGCGTTGGTATTGGAATTAACAAATTGAAATATAAACTCATAGTCTGGCAATCTTGCCATATCGACTTTTCGTTTCTCCCAGTCAGCATGATGTAGTATTTGTTTAACCGCTTTTACCTCTTTGGAATGGGTAATTTCCTTGAAATCTTCATAAGCTCCGTCTTCTGCCATTTTTTGAACTTCAATTTTTTGCCTTTCTAAGCTTGTACATCCTACAATAATGAAAACAACTAATAAAAGGACAAGGACATTTCTATAATAGGGCATGATATTTGTTTCACTCCTTTTCCAATAGTAATAATGCGATGAGCTGTGATTTTAAAACGTTAAAAAAAGGTATCTCAAAGGGGAAATTTGAAATACCTACTTAAACCAGATTATTCGTAAAAGCTCGTTGGAATTTGTCCAAGATGTCTACGGTGATAGAGCAAAGGTTCTTTCTGTCTATTATCAATTTGTAAAACTTGCCCGATGAAAATCGTATGGTCACCTGCATCAATTTTATTATATGTTTCGCATTGTAGCGTAGCTAACGTATCATGCAAAATAGGTAAGCCGTGTGCTGAAGTAGACCAATGAACTTGCGCAAATCTGTCAGCGATTTTACTTGAAAATACCGTACATAAATGTGTTTGCTCATGCGCTAAAATATTGACCGCAAATTTTTCCGTAGTACTAAAAAATGGATGTAGTTGTGATTTTTTGTCCAATGACCATAGAATGAGAAGCGGATCTATGGAAACCGATGCAAAGGAATTGACCGTTAAGCCAATCGGTTCATTTAGATTATTGCAAGCTGTAACAACTGTGACACCTGTTGGATAATTCCCTAATGCCTGTTTAAATGCAGTTACTTTGTCCGTCATACACATCACCTCTTGTTATGTTATGGAGAAATCCGTTTGTTTGTTCTTGTAGCATTTTCTTCGTTCTATTATGGATAAGCCTACAAAATAATCTAGCAACTGTAAAGGTCGTTAATTTCAATTAATTTAAAAAACCAATTGAAAGGATTTTTTAATGCTGATGGGGTATCCGGGCTTCTACGTTATTCTATTTTAGTCAATAGTTTCAGTAGCAGTTATAGTGCTAGATGGAGATATTAAAGGGACAGATTAAATGAATGAATGTGAGGTAATTATATAATGGGAATCGTAACAATTAACGAATTTATTGTAAAAAGAACTATAAACGATTTGGAAGATGCGGTAAATAATCCTGATAAGTACACGATAAGCATAGATGATAACTGGGATGAATTTGTTTCTTTTATCAATAATAATCGGAGTAAATATATAGAAGACGGCCTTCTTACACTTGATGGGGGGTTATCTATTAAAAAATATAATAAAGAGATTTTAGGTGTTCGATATTGGGATTATCTTCCGGAGCTATGGGCATATATTTTAAATGTTATTGAAGAATACTTAGAAGAAGGAATTGGGAAATGTTATTTTCCCGATCAACCAGTTAGAATTCAATTAAAGCAATTAAAAAATAAAAAAATACAATTTTTATTTGATAACGACGATCATGTGTTAGAATTTGAACAAAAAATGTTATTAGGAATCTTTTTGAATCGTGCTGAAGTCTTTTTTAATGTTCTTGTAAAAGAACTTGATTTGACTGGATACAGCTACCAAATTGAAAAAATTCAAAAATTAAAAATCCGTATATAAATCAATTTAAAAGCATGGGATTATGACAAGAGAGAAAAGTAGTTAAGATTAAAAATAAAGTATTGATATTAATATAATTTATAAAGTAGAACCGATAAAAATCGGTTCTACAGTCTTTTTTCATTTCAAATAAGAATAGACCGTGGAATGCACCGCCGTAGCAAACAGCAATGACCATGTTAAAAGTGTTAGATTGATTGCGGGGACTGACCCCTGTATATAAGACAGTGAACAAAAAGATCAACCAACACAGTTGTCGGTATTGAACTGGTGGCATTATCAGCGGCGTTACGGGACATGCTCATGGTAATGTCTTTTGATATGCGGTTGCTTCAAAATTACGATTCAATAAATTCGCTGCGGTAGCGTAAGGTTGTCCTGTTCATTTCCGTTTTTTCATTTTCACGTGACATTGCCAACCATATTTTGGAATGATATGGACGACTTTATGATTGACCCGCATTTCTTGACGTAATAGAGCTGTAATTTTTCGGTAGCCATAGCGAAATTTATGGGCACAATAAAGTCCTTCAATACGTCTCTCTGTTGTTTGACGCGAATTTGCAGCTGTAGATGCCTGTTTCCAACGATAGATGGATTCAGTTCCAAAATGTAGTTTACTATTTTACTAGTGGCTCTTAAGAGAATAATAAGGATAGCATATAAAATATTGTTATCAAAAAATGTTGACTGTTTTAATGTGATGTGATAGAATTTGCGCAACAATTAATATTTTTTAAATTTTCGGAATAATGAATTTCGTTTACTTATCAAAAGTGTCTGAGTTACTGAACTATTGATTTCAAAAGTATTCAATCATTATAGAACCATTATTTATTTCTTTACTGACTTTAATTATCTTAATGCCCCGTAATTTTACTATTGCTATAAACGATTTTCTGAAGACTACTCAATTTATAAACATTTCATTTATAGCTAAATAACATCAATTAAAAACTGAAAATTCTGTTTATAAACCATTTGATGAAAGGGGATAATCATTTATGATTGACAATCAAAATACTTTAGAGAAATTGTATAAAGCGAATAGTGTCACTCTACGTTCTCCTCGAAAAATAAGGGGGAGTGTGAACATTGCTCCTGATAAGTCAATATCGCATAGAGCAGCATTTCTAGCGACACTAGCTGATGGAGACTCTTATATTTACAATTATTTAGACGGAAAAGATACTATTAATACTTTAGAATGTTTGAAACAATTAGGTGTCAAAGTACATAAAGACAAAGAAAAAATAATCATTGAAGGATTAGGGGGGAAATCACTGAAAGAAAGTAATGATATTTTAAATGTAGGTACTTCAGCTACTACTATGAGATTTTTAAGTGGTTTAGTAGCACCAGAATCTTTTTTAACTATAATTACTGGAACTAATAGAACTATATATAGACCTATGGACAGAATTATATCGCCCTTGACTATGATGGGTGCTCAAATATTAGGAAAACAAAATAATACACTAGCCCCATTAGCTATAAGAGGTAAGGATTTGCAGGGTATAGACTATAGTAATGATTTTCCTAGTGGTGAAGTAAAAACAGCTCTTATTTTAGCAGCTCTTAAAGCTAAGGGAAAAACAACTATTAAAAGTCGGCTTGCTTCAAGAGATCATACAGAACGGATGCTAACAATAATGGGAAAAAATCTAGAAGTTAGTAACGAGGGGAAATGTATTAAAATAAATCCTTTAAGTTCTCCGTTAAGACCCTGTGATTTTAAAATTCCAAATGAAATAAGTGTAGCAGTTTATTGGATAGTTTTAGGTTTAGTACATCCAGATAGCGATTTATTAATTAAAAATGTAGGAGTTAACCCAACCCGAACGGGATTAATTGATATTTTAGAAAAGATGGGGGCAAATATTAAAATTCTTAACTACAGAGAAGAGTCTAATGAACCTGTGGGTGACATTAAGGTTTCTTCATCTAAGTTAAAAGGAGTTATCATTGAAGAGAGTTTGTATCCGCGTATGGTTGATGAATTTCCGGGATTCGCGCTTGCTGCTTCATTAGCAGAAGGAGTAACAATTATCAAAGGAGCAACAGATTTAAAGAATAAAAAGACTAATCGAATCAAAAGTATTGTTGAAGAATTCTCTAAATTAGGAGCAATAGTGTACAAAACAGAAGATGGAATGATTTTTGAAGGAGTTAAATATTTAAATGGAAATGTTTGTACAAGCCATGGGGATCATAGAACTGGCAATAGTCTAATAATGGCTGGTTTGGTGGCGGAAGGAGTTACAAAAGTTGAAAATATTCTACCTGTAGCTCGTACTTCTTATCCGAAAATTTGGGATGAGATAATAAATATATGTGGGAAAGAAAGCATTATTAATTTTGAATAAAGTAGGGATTAAATGCATGAACAATATAAAAACAATGATTACAGATGAAGATAAACAAAGAGTTTTAGAGTGTCTAGAATCAGGAAATTTATGGAGAGGTAACGGGAAATATCTTTTTGAATTTGAAGAAGCTTTTAGTAATTTGCATCAAAGTAAATATTCTCTAGCTGTAACGAATGGAACGCATGCACTTGAAATTGCATTAGCCGCCTTAGATATTAGTTTTGGAGATGAAGTATTAATACCCGCCTATACTTTTATTGCTACTGCAAGTGCGGTATTGATGAGGAATGCATTACCAGTTCCCATAGAAGTTGATAGAGAAACATATTGTATTAATCCTAAATCAATAAATGAGAAAATTACTAATCATACAAAAGCACTTATTGTGGTACATATAGCCGGTCATGCCTGCGAGATGGATGAAATAATGAAAATTGCAAAAGAAAATAGCATTGCTGTTATTGAAGATTGTGCTCATGCACATGGAAGTTTTTATAAAGATAAAGCATTAGGTTCTATAGGGGATATAGGAACTTTTAGTTTTCAAGCAATAAAGACAATGACAGCGGGAGAAGGGGGCATGATAGTAACTAGTAGTAAAAAATTGTATGAAAAAGCGTACAGTTATTTTAATTGTGGTAGAACTGTTTTTGGAAATCCATATGAACATAAAAGTATTGCTTCAAATTATAGGATGTCTGAGATACAAGCAGCCTTACTTATCGGGCAAATAAATAGATTAGAAAATGACATAACTATCAGATCTAATATTGTAAAATACTTGAATGAAAAGTTAAAAGGCTTACCTGGTATATCCCCACAAGGTAGAAAAGAATATGCGAGTATTCAAGGGTATTCAATGTATATGTTCAAGTTCTGTGAAGATACTTTTAATGGGTATTCTAAACAACTATTTATAGAAAAAATGAATACTGCTGGGTTTCCGGTACGCACTACTTATCCAGTTTTTTATAAGACAAAAATGTTTGAGAATTTATATAAAAACAACAAACAATTCCAATTCATTCAAAATAAAATTGATTATTCAAAACTTCATTATGAATCTTCTGATTTGATATCATCGAAGGTTTTATGGTTGCCACATACATTTTTACTATCAGATCAAAAAACCATTGATAAATTTATCGACCTAATTTACCAGACTTATACTGATTCAAAAGTTAGTTCAAGCCATTAAATTTGAATTTCATATAATATAAAGGGAGATATTATACCGAATAATGGTAGTTAAAAGCGATTCTATTTGGAATAATAAACAATTTTTGCATTTATGGTTGGGTAATACAATTGCAAATCTTACTTTAAGAACATATTCCTTAGTATTACCAATCTATATTTATGAAAAAACTAAATCTTCAGTTTATATGAGTCTGATGAAGGCAATTGAAATACTCCCAACTATTTTATTTGGTATGTTAATCGGTGTGATAATAGATAGGTATAGTAAAAAAAATATTATGATTTTCTCCATATTAACTCAACTATTGGTTTTGATTAATATAATGTATTTTATTAACAATTCGGTAATGATTGTATATATTTTAGGTTTTATATTTTATCTATGTATCTATATTTTTAGAAACTCTTATCATGTGACATTAAAGTTTATTGTTTCAAATGATCACCTTCGATCAGCAAATGCTGCTATTAGTTTTATGAGTATTATAGTTGATATCGTAGGTCCTTCGATAGCAGGTATGTTAATAGTATATTTGGGGATTAAAAATAGCTTATTAATCCCTATCTTAGGTTATTTATTTTTATTTATTAATGTTTTAGCTTTGAAGATTCCTAAAGCTAAATCAATCAAAAAATCTAAATCTTTCAAATTGGATATAAAAGAAGGGTGGCTAGCCTTAGTTCAAAATAATAGACTTTGGACTATTACGTTGATAGTTATGGCTTTTAATTTTGCTTCCTCATTAATTGGAGGAATTTTAATCTTCTATTTATTAAATGATTTATCAATTTACAAAGGCAGCATAGGTTTAATACTAGCAGTTTTAGCATTGGGAGGAGTCATAGCATCTGTATTTTCGGGATATATTGCAAAATTATTTACACAAAATGAAATATTTAAATATTCAATTACATTGGCGACAATAGCACCTTTCATACTTTTTATTTTTAATTCTTGGTATTTTCTGTGTATAGGTATCATTATATTTGAATTTGCCGTAGCAATTTTTAGCATTAACTATTTAACGCTTAGACAGTCTAGTACACCAGAACATTTATTAGGGAGAGTAACAGGAACTTCTTCTATGTTAATGAAAGTTACGGTACCTATTGCATATTTAATATCAGGTTTTCTTGCTAGCAATATTGAAGTAAAGTATATTTTTCTACTCGTTGGTTTGTTTTTAATTTTAGTAAATCTTTATATAAAAATAAGTGTTAGAATTTACTAATTTGCATAACACATCGATTTTTTATATCAAAGTATAATTATATATTTCCTAATATTAATCGGTTGAAAATTTTAAAGGAGGTGAGGCGGATGTCATTAATCAAAACGACTCGTAAATTGACTCGAATTCGTCCAACGAAAAAATGATTGGTAGTTTTGAGAGCAAGGGTTTTAGTAAAAAGGAGAAACGTTTTTTCTCCTTTTTACTTTAAATTTTAAATATAGGTGAGAGTAATGTTAAAGGAAAAAATAGATTTATATAAAGCGTGCATTAATGAAACAACAGGCTTAAACAAAAAGTTTTCTTTTAATTGCATTTCAGAAAATAAACTTATTGATCAATTAATTTATTCGAGCTATAACATAAAGGATCTTGATAATGAAAATAGGAAATATTTAATAAAAAAGAGGGAGCTACGTTTAAAAGAAATAAAAAATGTAATAAGAGTTTTAAATAAACAAGAACGAAAATTTATAATAATAAAAGGTATTTCAATACAAAAATATTACCCAAATAATATAAAAAGGCAATTTCATGATCTTGATATTGTAGTTAAAGAGTTCGATGAATTTTGTGATATTTTAAAAATATTACTTGAGTTGGGTTATAAATATAAGTTTACTCCTGCTATATGTCAAAGGGAGAATGAAATATTTGGAGTAGTTGAAGTATATAAAGAATTAAATGATAACATAAAAAATTTTATAGAACTGAACTGTGGTGGATTTCCTGTAAGCTATTATAGTTGGTTAAATTTTAAGCATCTTTGGGAACAAAAACAACACTATTCATTTGAAGGTTTAAATTTTTACATGCCCTCTGATACTATGAATTTGTTAATTTTAGTAGCTGAAGCTGGGGGAAACCATAAATTAAGAGTAAGGGATTTCATAGATTATAGGTATTTGTTAAATACAAATATAGATTGGAATTTGTTTAGGTATCATATAAAAAGATTACATCTAAAAAAAGATTATAAAGATTTGAAAACTTTATATTTAAAATTAGAGTCATTTAATAATAAAAGTAAAATTCGTAACCTGTCATCTTGGGAAAGAAAAAGGAATATTTACAGGTTTTTTTACCACGATATGATACATGTTATTAAGCATCCAAGAAGATTAAAATTAATTTTTTTTATTTTACTTGAAAGCATAGCAGATTCTCTTTTGGAGAATGATAAAATAATAGACTTTTTTTTGAAATCGCAAAGGGTATTTAAGCCTAGGATTAAATTTGAATCAGGAGGAATCATTAATACGGTCTACTTAAATAGTTTATTAAAAGTAGAGTTTGAAGTATGGGAAGAAAATAATTATCTTTTAATTGGCACACCATTAGGAGTTTTTCTTGGAACAATCTTTGGTATTTATGAAGATGAATTAGATGAAATAAATAAAATTTTTAGTGAGAAGTATAAAGAAAGAAATGAATAATTTTAATTGTTAATGGACCTGGACTGAATAGATTAGGAAAATAGAATCAAATATGTATTGATATGTTAGCTGTATTAGTAGGAGGGTCTTATTTGCTAGGAAAAAAATATGATTTGTATATTTTTGATTTAGACGGAACTATTATAGACAGTCATGATTTAATGAAAAAGTGTATAGGACAGTGTTATAGAATAGTAGATAAAGATCCAGATTTTGATTTATTTTTTTCAATGATGGGTGATTCTATAATAAATATTTTTAATAAATTAGATTTGCCACTAGAACTAATAACATTATATAAGAAAATTTCTGATGAAAATATTAACGAAATAAAAGTTTTTCAGGATACATTAAAAGTTATTGAATTTTTAGCTAATGAAAACAAAATCATTACGATATACACAGGAAAGGATTGGCAAAGAGCTAAAAAGATACTAAGCTATTTAGAAATTGATCATTATTTTGATTATATACTTACATCGGACAAAGTAGAGTATCCAAAGCCTGATCCTCAAGGTATATTTCAGATTATTAAGAAATTTGATGTTTCACCATCAAAGACATTATTTATTGGAGATAGTGCTTATGATGTCTATTCTTCAAACGCTGCAAAGATTGATAGTGTTTTAGTAACATGGAAAAAAAGTATGGGACAAGTTCAACAATTAAAGCCTAAATACATTTGTAGTACCCCATTAGAGCTATTTAAATGTTAAGGTGAATAAGATGCAAGATATTTTTGTAATAGATATAGGTGGGACCAAAATTGAATCCATTTACATTTTTGATAATTTAACATATAAAACAGATATTATGAAAACACCTAATTCGAAAAATTTTCATTCAGATTTAGAAATATTGATTAAATTTATAATTCCTAAAATTAGGAGTAATGTTACAAAAATCACAATTTCTTTCCCAGGTTTAATAGAAGAAGGCATAATAAAAAAATGGCCAAATAAACCATATTGGGAAGGATATGATTTAAAATCATCGATACATGATTATATAAGTAATCCGGTAGAAATATTTGAAGATTCTAACATGGGAGCTATTTCTAATTTTTATATTTTTGATAATTCTGAAAATTCAATATATATAAATGTGGGAACAGGAATTGGATTGGGACTATTATTAAATCAACAACTTTACTTAGGAAATAATAACTATGCAGGAGAGCTGGGTCATACTCAAGTACAAAGTTCAAAAACGATAAATTGTAGCTGCGGGAAGATTAATTGTTTACAGCTGTTTTCATCTGGTAAGGGAATGTTGGATAGATTGTTGGAAATAGATAAATACTACAGGCGATATAAAACATTAAGTGAAATTCCAAAGTATGATCAACACCTTTTAGTAGTATTGAAAGAGGGAGGTGAATTATTGGGAATAACAATGTCAAATTTAATAAATATAATGGATATAACGAATTTACATTTTGGAGGAAGTGTAATAAATAATCCTTATTATACTAATAGTCTTCTTAATGTCTTATACGAAAATGAATCTAAGTTTCTCAATAGAAAGTTAAATATACAATTAAATGTTTTAAGAAACCCCTCTTTAGTAGGGGGCATACTAATTGCTTCAGGATATAATCATTTACCGAAGTATCAGCAAAATCCTTTAAAATCCATAATAAAACTAATAAATTCGAGAAGTAAGAAAATATAAAGTGAAATGAGTTACAAAAGGATGAAAAGTAGATGCTCAATAATATAGCTTTTTTGGGTGTAGGATGGATTACAACACAAGTTTATTATCCAATTTTTAAATCTATGAATAAGCATTTAAATATCGGGATTTATGATTCAGATAAAGAAAAAATTACAGAATTCTGTAAAGAAAAGCCCGTTCGTTGGATTTTTGATTCTATCGAGGCTCTATTGAAATGTGAAGAAATTGACTTGATAATTATTGCAACTCCTAATTACCTCCACTATGAGCAAACCATAAAATGCTTATCAGCAGGAAAGTATGTACTTTGTGAGAAGCCATTATGTATAACAATTGACGAATGTGAAAAATTACAATGCATCATTGAAAAATATTCAAGAAAGCTGTTTATTGGATTACAAAATAGATTTAGAGAAGATGTTCAAAATCTGAGTAGTAAAATTTCCTCGATAGGGAATATATATAAAATAAAAAGCAAATGGATAAGACGTAATGGAATTCCTAGCAGTTCATGGTTTTTGGATAGTCAAAAATCTGGAGGAGGTACTTTAATTGATTTAGGACCACATATTGTAGATTTAGTCTTGTGGTTGGTGAAAGCAAAGAAATTTAAAGTTTTAGGCTCAAAGAGACATAATATTTTCACAGGAAAAAAAGACAAATATGCAACTTGGCATAAAGGAGAGTTTGACAGATGTACTGAATTAATTAATGTAGAAGACAACGTTACAGCGTTAATTGAGCTAGATAATTTTACTTCGTGGTATCTAGAAATTGGTTGGGCTGGAAATCAAATGAATGATGAGACTGTGTTGGAGTTTTATGGTGACAAAGGCTTCGTGAAATTAGATACTTTATTTGGCTTTAGTGAAAATTCAAAAAACAAGCATTCATTACTTTACTATAATAAAGAAGAAAACAGTGAAAAATATGTCTTTAATAATATGGAACGTTTAAAACCTTATATGAATATGCTAAATTGCTATATCAGTCTTATCGAATCACCTGATGAAAATGACATTGATAACGATGTTAATTCAGCATTAATTGCCATGAAATTGATTATGCAAATTTATAATGGAATGGAGATTATTAAGAATGTCAAAAAGTCATCAATATAGTGGTTGGTCAAATAATATTGAATATAGTCATGTTAAAATAAAGCCTTCAAAATATAAAGTTGATAGCAATCTATTTGTACCAGGAAGTAAAAGTATGACAAATCGGGCATTAATTATTGCTGCATTGGCAGATGGAAAATCAGAAATAGCTGGAATTTTAAAAAGTGATGATTCTTATTGGTGTATCGAGGCATTAAGAGAATTAGGAGTAAAAATAGATTTGGTTGATGACAAGGTCTACGTAGAAGGTATGAATGGCAAATGGGTGAAAAAGAATTCACAATTATTTATTGGAGCCGCTGGGACTGTCGGTAGATTTTTACCAGGCGCTTTAGCACAAGCGGCTATTGGTGAATGGGAAGTATATGCAGATGAACAGTTGAGCAAAAGACCTATTAAAGATATTGTCAATTACTTGAATGCTTTGGGTGGGGAAGTCAGTTTTTTAAATATGGATGGTCATTTCCCACTGAAAGTAAAGGGAAGGGGTCTTAGAGGAGGCGAGATTATTGCTTCTGGAAAGATTTCTAGTCAATTTATTAGTGGGTTATTAATTGCATCTCCTTATGCTAAAGAGAAAACAACCATAAAGGTTGTTGATGAAGTTGTACAAATATCTTATATAAAGATTACGTTGAACATGATGGAACAGTTTGGAGCTTCTTTACAATATGATGAACATCTGACAAAAATCATTGTAAACAATAAACCTTATACATCACAAAATATTGTATTAGAATCTGATATTTCAACAGCTTGTTACTTTTTTGCATTAGCAGCTCTTACTGGAGGAAAAGTTGTTGTAAATAATGTTAATTGTAATACTTTACAACCGGATTTAAAGTTTTTAGATTTTTTAAAGGAAATGGGCTGTGGAGTCGACATTTTACATACTCAACAGCAAGTTGAAGTTAGAGGACCAAAACAATTAAAAGGTGGCTTCACCTTTAACTTTAAAGAAATATCAGATCAAGCATTAACAATAGGAATATTATCTGTTTTCTCAACCTTGCCAATTACAATAACAGGAGTCGCACACATACGAAGGCATGAATCAGATCGAATTATGGCTTTGTCCACTAATTTAAAGAATATTGGTATTAAAGTGGAAGAGAATGATGACGGATTTACAGTTTATCCTGGGACTCCTACAGATGGAATAATTAATCCGTATAATGATCATAGAGTTGCAATGGCATTTGCATTGTTAGGTAGTGTTATTCCAAACATTGTGATAGAGAACCCTAGTTGCGTATCTAAAACATGTCCTGAATTTTTTGAAATACTAAGCAAAACAGGGATTGATGTGCAATACATTAGGGAGGGGGACATGTAATAAAATGATTGTAAAGGGGTTTGAAGATAAACTACTAGAGTACTCAAAAAAATACTTTAACAAAGCTTACATTTGTAGTTGTGTAGTTCAAAGAAGAACAATAGAATTTATTTTGTATTCAGATGTAGAGGTGTTAGATTTCTTTAGCTATAAATTTATCCCTTACACAATAGTAAAAGAGGGTTCCTTATCTGCAGATAGCTTCAATGTAAAAGCATTTAGCATTTATTTGAATTGTGCACCAATAGACTTAGATTGTAAGTTCGCTTTTGAAGACGTAGATATAGTGAAAAATGAAAAAGATAATAGAAAAAGTATTCAGTGCAGGAAGTTAGCATTGAAAAGATTTAATATATTTATCATGAAAAAATCTAAGAATATTATCGTTTTTGACAAGGAATCAAATAGCTTTTTAATTACAGGTTCTAGTTTAATAAGTCAATTAGAAGATATAAGGGTTTTAATAAGGGATATTTTAAATATAGGGTTAATAAATGAAGGCTTTGTTGAAGTCCATGCTAGTGCTGTCGCTAATTCTCAAGGCAAAGTAAATATAATATGTGGAAATTCAAATAGTGGAAAAACGACAATATTATTTGATTATCTCAAACAAAAATATAATTTAGTTTCTAATGGCAGGGTATATCTAAAGCCTATCAAAGAAAACTTACTCGTTTTAGGTACTCCTGAAAGTATCTATATTCGTCCAATTTCTTTTAGAAATTTTCCTGAAATTCTATCTGTTTTGCCTGAATGTGAAATAGAAGTTGGAAAATTATATGATGAAAATTGCCAACCTAGAGATAAAATTAAATCCCATTATAAAGAAATTTGTAAAGTTTTTGGTTGTGAGGCAGTCCAAGAAGGGACATTAAATGAGATTGTATTTCCGCTGCTTTCCTCTCCAGACAACAAAGTGAATTCAAATAAGATTATTCATAATAATATTATTAATTACGATGATATTTGTAGGCGTGAGTGGTCAGGTGCTATAAATATTAATAGTAATCTTTATAAAATTAATATGGAAAATCTAAAGAAAAGACTAGTGGATTATTCTAAAAAAATTTTTGTTTTTAGAGAAAAGGATAATTATTTATATTATAGAAAGGAATAAATCTATGCCGCAAAAGTGGGATGAATTATGGAAAAATTCAGATAAAATAAAAAGGTGGTCAATCCCTGATTATCATTTTACAGATTATATAATGGAAGTGGAAAATAATTTTAATCAGTTAAAAGCGTTAGATATGGGATGTGGAATTGGGAGACATAGTGAGTATTTAGCTAAAAAGGGATTCATCGTAACTGCTGTAGATCCAAGCCTTACTGCGATTAACTACTTGCAACAAAAAAGTATTGATGAAAATTTTCCTGTACAGATATTTCAAGGAGATTTAACATGGCTAAAGTCAGTAGAAGATAATTCATTTGATTTAGTTGTAAGTTGGAATGTAATATATCATAATACTTTATCCGAACTAGAGGATGCTTTGAAGGAGTTTTATAGAATTTTAGTGACTGGTGGAAAATTACTACTAACTTTAAATTCAACAAATAATATTCATTATGGAAAAGGTATAGAAATAGAGAGAAATACCTTTATTAATCAAAAGAAGTTAGACGGAGAACACCCACATCATTATTCAGATAAAGGTGAAGTAGATAGATTATTAAGAAACTTTAAAGTGTTATGTTTATCGGAAGATGAAGAGGAGGTTGGGGGAAAACTTTTTAAAGATAGATGGCATTGGTATATTTTTGCTCAAAAATAAATAAAAATTTGGGCAATAGATATCATTTTGCAATGGTAGATAAAGTAAATCATATCATAATGAAAGGCGACTATTCATTCAATACTGATAGAATAGTTGCCTTCTTTTAGTTTACAACAAGTGGTTTTCATTGCCCTCATTGTCTTCGTTATGTTTGTTATCACCTGGAATAATTCGGTTTTCAGTGTCTTTATCGAAGAAGTGGACTTTGTTCATATCGAGTGCTAGTGGGATAACTTGACCAGGTTTAACATTGGCATGTGAATCCACACGTGCAATAAATTGCTGCCCTTCGACCTGTGAATAGAGCATGATTTCAGCCCCCATTAATTCCGCCACTTCAATCGTTACCTCGATTCTAGACCCTGGCGATGATTCAATAAACGCCTGTTCATCGTGGAAATCTTCTGGACGTATGCCCATTATAATTTCTTTATGGTTGTAACCTTGCGCTAGTAAGTATTTCATTCTTTCTTGTGGAATGGCAATAGAAGTACTGCCAATGTTGAGTTTGCCATCGGTAAGCGTACCTGTAAAGAAGTTCATGGCAGGGGAGCCGATAAAACCGCCAACAAAAACATTTTTAGGTTGTTCATAAACTTCTTTTGGTGCACCCACTTGTTGAATAACGCCATCTTTCATTACAACGAGGCGCGTTGCCATCGTCATAGCTTCCGTTTGGTCATGGGTAACATAGATCGTTGTCGTTTGTAGACGTTGATGAAGTTTAGTAATTTCTGCACGCATTTGAACGCGTAGTTTGGCATCTAAGTTCGATAAAGGCTCATC
Source organism: Lysinibacillus sp. FSL K6-3209 (assembly GCF_037976175.1). NCBI lineage: Bacteria > Bacillati > Bacillota > Bacilli > Caryophanales > Bacillaceae > Lysinibacillus > Lysinibacillus sp. FSL K6-3209. The sequence goes on from NZ_CP150264.1 coordinate 1,828,894, forward strand.
CATTAAAAATACTTTCGCATCCCGAACAATGGCACGTCCCAATGCCACACGTTGCCGTTGACCGCCCGAAAGTGCTTTCGGTTTACGATTTAAGTATTCCTCAAGACCTAGAGTGCGTGCGGCTTCGTTGACACGACGATTAATTTCATCCTTCGGTAATTTGCGCAGTTTTAATCCAAATGCCATATTTTCATATACGCTCATATGTGGGTAAAGGGCGTAGTTTTGGAATACCATGGCGATATCACGATCTTTTGGTGCAACATCATTCATGCGTTTCCCATCAATGATTAAATCTCCCTGAGAAATTTCTTCGAGACCCGCGACCATACGTAATGTGGTAGATTTACCGCAACCTGAAGGACCTACGAAAACAATGAATTCCTTATCTTCAATATCCAAATTAAAATCTTTTACTGCCGTGACGTTTTTATCATAGATTTTATAAATATGTTGTAATTTTAGTTCTGCCATTTGGTTCATCTCCCTTAAAATGTAATGGTTTTTTTAGAGTATAAGAGAAAATTATGCAAAATGTATATGTATACATTACACAAAATGTCATTGGGCATATTGAACAACTATTATTAATTTTCTGATTTTATTAACAACATAGCAAGTGAAACAAATGTAGCATTGGCAAAGGAACGAATATCGATTCCTGTATTTTCTATAAACTTATCCAATCGATACTGTAGGCTATTGCGATGAATATAAAGTTTTTTTGCAGTCAAAGACGCGTTTAAATTACATTGTAAAAAGACTTGAATTGTATCAAGCATCTCCTGCCCTTGCATATTTTCAACAAACAAATTGGAAAGTATGTTTTTGTTAACGAGTGATGGAGCATGAATGAGTAGTAAAGGCAATGCTTCGTGAAATGTGAGTGATTTTTCCCGATCAGCGAATCGATGGATTGCTTTGAAACATTGGTATTCATAGCTAAACTTTTCTTTTACGAATAAATCAGCTTGATGCAGTTGACCGATATAACTATAAATTTTAACAAAAAAATCACTCGTTAATGTATCACTTAGTTGGCTAAACGCCTCTTTATCAAAAACGACTTGGGGCTTTTCATCTACGATAATGCCATGTGTATCGTCCATCATAAATATTACCGGTTGCTGAAATCCTCCTGTAATGGCCTCTTTAAAATTATATAAATCATCAATAGGTTGTTTGAGATAGAAATAGCAAAAACGCAAAGTTTTTACATCTTGTAAAAAGGGTAGCTCTTTTCCATCGTTGTTTAAAAAATCATACCATTTTTGTTGAACGCTAGAGTTATTTTGTCCATTTATCGTATTATCTATGGGAAGAAATAAAGTCAGTAAGAGATTACGTTCGGCATCTGAAAGGGCTGTTTTGACGATGCCGAATTTACAATTATCCTCTGTTATAAACCAATATTTACTGTTGTCTTGTGCATTATATGTAGTTGTAAAGGCAGTCTGAAAATAATTTTCTAATTTCTTAAGCATTGGTTTCTCCTTTTTAGACTGATTGTAAACAATTGTATCTCCATCTGTAAAACAATTTAAATACTCCTAGACATGAAGTAGGCTAGTCTGGAGCCCTTTATATCGGACTTTCTAAATAGTTTTCAGTCGTGTCTATATGGGGGCATTTTTTATTATTGTTTACGTAGGTGGAATTTTTCTCCGTAAATATAAAAAATAAAGAAAATTATTTACAACTTTTTTGACTTGTTATAATATTACTTGTAAGCGTTAACAGTAATGATTGGAATTTGATAAATGGAAGAGGTTAATGCCATGCTTTAACATTTCGAAAATAGAGGCAATGAACCATGCTATTTTCGTGGTGTTTTGTCAACGGACAATGATATAAAAACTTTTTAGGTGGTGTTCAAAGGTGAATTTAGAAAGGTATAAAGGTATCATTCCTGCTTTTTATGCTTGTTATGATGAGCTAGGAGAAATATCTGAAAGTAGAACGAAAGAATTGTGTAACTATTTATACAAAAAAGGTGTTAAAGGGCTTTACGTTGGTGGAAGTTCAGGAGAATGTATTTATCACAGCTTGGAAGAAAGAAAAGCGACCCTAAAATATGTGGCACAACAACTAAAAGGGAAGCTTACATTAATCGCACATGTGGGGGCACCATCAACAAGAGATAGTGTAATTTTAGCAAAATATGCAGAAGAATTAGGCTATGATGCTGTCTCAGCTATTCCACCTATTTACTTTAAATTTTCGGAAAGTTCAGTTTATAAGTATTGGACGGAAATTATGGATGCAACGAAAATGCCATTTATTATTTACAATATCCCACAAACGACAGGTTTTGACCTTTCAATCAATCTTTTTAAGAGACTAATAGAAAATCAAAAAGTGATAGGGGTAAAAAATTCTTCTATGCCTGTTATGGATATTGAAAGATTTAAGGCCACTGCTGGTGAGGATTTTATCGTCTTTAATGGACCTGATGAGCAATACGTTTCAGGTAGAATAATCGGTGCCGATAGCGGAATTGGTGGAACATATGGCGTGATGCCTGAGCTATTTTTAATGGCAGAAAAATTTGTGTCAGCAGGGGATTTCGAAAATGCTAGAAAAATTCAACATGATATTAATGATATTATCGTTGCTTTATGTTCGTTAAATGGTTCTTTATATTCCACGATTAAAGAAGTGTTAAAACTAAAGGGGGTTTATATAGGCAGTGTCAGAGGTCCATTAGAGTCAGTATCAGGTGACGATTTAAATAAAATCGCTGGTATTAAAGCGTTAATCGACAACGCCATCCAAAAGTATAAAGGGTAGTCCACTTGAAAAGGACAGCCGTTAGTAATAAAGGTTGTCGATAATTACAAGCGTAATTTCACATAGGGGAGGACACAAGCTAATACCGTAGCTTGTCTTTCATAAAGGCAATTTTATTTTAATGACATTCATAAGGGGGAGTCGTTTATGTTTCAAAGGCGTTATTTCGCAACTGCAATAGCAATTTTGTTTGTGCTTTCGGTGCTAGCAGGATGTACAAGTAATTCTACTGATAGTTCAAAATCTAGTTCTAGTTCATCTGATGTGGTAGAGCTAAAAGTATGGTTAACTCCGCAATGGAAAGGGGTTTTAGATGCTTCTGAAGATGGAGCAGATTATGATAGCTTCTTCAAACATGCTGGGGAGCGTTTTGCTGCTGAGTATAAGGAGCATAACGTTAAGGTGAATGTAGAAGTAATTGCAGGGGAGCAACGAGATGAACTATTAAATGTCAATCTGAATGGTGGAACACCTCCAGATGTATTCTTTGAAAGTGTATTTGCCATGGGAGACTACGCTCATAGAGGAGCTTTAGTACCATTAAATGATATTGTGGATGAGCAATCAAAAAAAGATATTGCTCAAGGCTATTGGGACAGTGTGACATTTGGTGAAGATGTGTACTTCTTCCCGTTCTCACATAACCCAGGTACTTTAGCTTACAATGCGGATATGTTTAAAGCTGCAGGAATTGACGAGTACATTGGTGGAGAGTATGAAATTAAAACTTGGACACTCGCTGACTATGAAAAAATTCTCAACAAGTTAAAGTCGGATATACCGAAAGATCGATATTCCAATGCGTATCCTATGGGATTATATGCGTTAAATAATCAAGGAGATACTTGGAATCTTGCTTATTTAAGAATGTTTGGCAATCCATTTTTTGATAACAACGGCAATTTAATCATTGATGATGCTAACGGTGTGAAAGCAGCCAATTGGTTAAAGAAAATTTACGATGATGGCTTAACAAATCCAGGGGTAGAATCTGTTTCTTCAAATGACGTGAATGCAATGTTCCAAAATCAACAGCTTGCGATTAGTTTTACTAACGCAATATTATTCAATAACGCAAAGGCTGATATGGAAAGTGGAAAAGCTCCTAAGTTTGATATAAGACTAGCAAACATTCCTTCTGAAAGTGGCGATCCATTATCGTTCACGTATGTAACAGGTGCAACTGTATTTGACACAAAAGATGAAACGAGAATAAAAGTTAGTAAAGATTTTGTGAAATTTATTTCCACAGATGCTGAACTTGTCAAAGCTTCTAAAAATGGTGTCCCTGTTAGAACATCAGTTGCCAATGAGTTCAAATCTGAAAAGCCTTATTTCGAGGCGTATTCTGCTAACGACCCTTACATGTTTAACTTCACAGGTAACGTACCGGGCTACAGCCAATTAAGACAAGTTTTATATCCAGAATTACAAGCACTATACACGGGTGGGAAAACGGCGGAGCAGGCTGTGAAAGATTATGAAACAAAAGGCAATGAAGTGATTGAAGAATCAAAAGCAGATTCTGTAATTTATAAAAAATAGCATGGCGTGTATACAACTTTACAACAATTTAAGCCCCTGGATACTGGGGCTTAAATTGTAGAAAGGTAAATGATACCGATGAAAATCAATAAAAAATCGTTTAAAGAAAATATGACAGGATACTTGTTTATCGCACCTCAAATGTTACTTTTTCTAATATTTTTAGTTTACCCTATTATAGAAGGAATCCGTTTAAGTTTATTTAAAATAAATTATCAAGATGAAGTGTTTATTGGTTTTGATAACTATAAAAAATTATTTAGTGATCCTGTATTCGTTCAGTCTACAATCAACACCGTTATTTTTGTAGTATGTATTGTCGCGTTGACGGTGTTTTTCGCCTTGTTCGTTGCCTCTACTGTATTTGATAAAAATGCGAAATATGTGTCTTTTATACAAGGTGCATATTATATTCCGGTAATGGTCTCGGCGGTTGTTATGAGTATGATATGGAGCTTTTTGCTAAACCCTGCAAATGGACTTATTCCTTTTATAGCAAGAAAAATGGAACTAGCCTCCGTCAACTTTTTAGGGGATACGAATTGGGTATTACCAGTCATTATTTTCGTTACCTTTGCGACAAATGTGGGGCAGGCTATTATCCTTTATATTGCCTCTATGATTGGGGTGCAAAAGGAACTTTTTGAAGCGGCTGAAGTCGATGGTGCAAGTCGCATGAAAATCATATTCAAAATCATTATTCCAATGGTTAAACCGACGACGATTTACATTATTATTATGAATATTATCGCAGTACTTAAAATATTTGTCGTTATTCAGTTATTAACAGGTGGAGGGCCAAACAACGCCTCTACCACACTCATGTATTACTTATACAATAATGCATTTAAGTATAATCAGCTTGGTATTGCTTCTGCAGTAGGTGTAATTATGTTCCTCATTACATTAGTTTTATCTACTCCACAGCTAAGAACAATGCTCAAGAAGAATTAGAGGTGAACGAGTATGCGAAGAAAGAAAAACAAGAGGAAAAGAGAAAAAATAGAAATCATAACAAATTGCATTGTACTATTTTTTGCTGGTTTAAGTCTTTTCCCGCTCTATTGGCTTGTGACAAGTTCCTTTAAGAACAGTGCGGATGTCGTAAAAATGCCACCAGATTGGTTTCCTAAAAGCTTAAACTTTAGTAACTATGTAGATGTATTTAACAATCAGCCAGCTTTTATATGGACTTATAATAGTTTGTTTGTGGCTTTAATGTCCACATTTGCTTTAATTGTTGTTAGTTCACTTGCGGCGTATGCCTTTTCCCAATTGAAATTTAAAGGGAAAAACATTATTTTCATTATTTTTATTTCAAGTTTAATGATACCTAAAGAGGTTATGATTGTTCCGCTATTTAGAATTATTCAAGATATGAATATGGTCAATACATTAAGTGGTATGATTTGGCCTAATGTCGCAACAGCCTTCGGGGTATTTTTACTAAAAGGATTTTTTGATACAATTCCAGATTCATTGAGAGAAGCGGCCAAAATCGATGGCGCAAGCGAATTCCGTATATTTTTTAAGATTATGTTGCCATTAGTTAAACCGGGTATAGGTGCTTTATTTATTCTTAACTTTGTGCAAGTTTGGAACGACTATTTATGGCAGCTTGTTGTTGGGCAAGACGTTCATTCCAAAACATTAATGGTAGGAATCGCAACCTTAATGCAAGATTTAAATCCGAACTTTGCTTATAAGATGGCTGGTGCTACTGTAGCAGCAATTCCGATGTTACTGATATTTATTTTCTTCCAGAAGTACTTTACAAAAGGAATAACGATTGGAGCAGATAAGTAAATGTTTATCCATGGAGATGTATGCAAATGAATAAAAAACAAAAAGTATTTGACAGTATTAAAAGACAACTGATTGTTTCATGTCAGGCACTTCCAGAAGAACCTCTTCACAGCCCTTTTATTATGGGTAAAATGGCTTATGCTGCTATGCTTGGGGGAGCTAAGGGCATTCGAGCAAATAGTATTGAAGATATTAGAGAAATTAAGCATATGGTTGAACTGCCGATTATTGGTATTATAAAAAAGACGTGCAATGGGTCCGACGTAGTGATCACACCAACTGCTCATGAGGTTGAATTGCTTTATCAGGAGGGGGTAGATATTATTGCGTTAGATGCAACGAAAAGGATACGACCTGATGGCACCACTATCAGCGAATGTTTCCCTAAAATTAGGGAAACATTTAAAGATCAAATTTTTATGGCTGATTGCTCCACGTATGAAGAAGCAAAAGTTGCCTATGAACTAGGGTTTGATTGCTTAGGTACAACATTAAGCGGTTATACGGAATATACAAATGATAAAAAATTGCCAGATATAGCGTTAATCAAAAGATTAGTCCAAAGTTTTCCGATTCCTGTTATTGCGGAAGGTGGTATTTGGACTCCAGACGAATTGAAACGCGTTTTTGATTTAGGTGTTCATACAGCAGTGGTCGGTACAGCAATCACTAGACCGATGGAAATTACGAAAAGATTTGTTCAGGCTATACAATAGGGAAGATTGCTAGACGAAGAAGAATAGTGTTTTAAAGGATGATGCAAGTGAAAATATTAGCCGCTGATATTGGTGGAACATCGATAAAAGTAGGGATCGCAGATTATGATGGGCGCTTGGAAGTATTTAAAGAATATGATACGGAAAGTAAAAAAGGCGGAAAGTATTTAGTTGAAAAACTAATTAAGATAATCCAAGAGTTTCAAGGCTTTCAAGCAATAGGCATTAGTACGGCAGGTCAGGTTAATAGTGCAGATGGTTCTATTATTTATGCTAATGATAATATTCCAAACTATACGGGAACTCAATTAAAGGAAATTCTCGAGAGGCATTTTAAAGTGCCTGTTAAAGTTGAAAATGATGTTAATGCAGCTGCACTAGGCGAAAAGTATTTTGGTGCAGCACAGAACTATCATGATTTTATTTGTTTAACTTATGGTACAGGTATTGGTGGTGCCATTATCATAGACTCTAAAATTTATAAAGGGCATAATGGCTTAGCAGCAGAATTTGGGCACGTGATTACGCATCCTTTCGGTAATAAGTGTAACTGTGGTAAGGAGGGGTGTTATGAAACGTACGCTTCTACAACAGCTTTAATCAAAAAAGCACAGCAAATAAACGCTGACTTTATAAATGGTAGAGTCATTTTCGAAAGAATGCATCAGGGAGAAAAAAGCTTAGAAAAGGTTTTTCAAGATTGGATAGTAGAAGTAGCATTAGGGTTAACTTCCTTCATTCACATTTTTAATCCTCAAGCGATTATAATAGGTGGTGGTGTTATGGAGCAAGATCATCTTGTTGAGATTATAGCACATCAAGTGAAAGCGTTAACGATGGAGAGTTTCGCAGATGTTAAAATTATGCAAGCCTCACTTGGCAATAAAGCCGGCGTTTTAGGTGCTGTGTCACTTCATTTACGAGGCGATTAATAGAAGGAGTATTAAAATGGCAAAACAAGATATATTTTCACTTATTCATTCGAGATACAATTCTTTTACTAACACGGAAAAAAAGGTAGCTGATTATATTCTCGAAAATATTAAAGATGTAATTTACATGTCGATTACCGATTTGGCTGATGCGTGTCATGTAGGAGAATCAAGTGTATTTCGATTTTGTAAAACAATGGACCTAAAAGGCTATCAGGAATTTAAAATTATGTTAGCTCATAGCATTTCTCTCGATAATGAAACCCCGCAACTTTCTAGTGCCATTACGATGCAAGATACGATTGCGGAACTATCGTCGAAGGTTTTATCTTCAAACGTTCAAGCGCTAACGGAAACCTTTAATTTACTATCGGAACAGGATATTGCACTAGCTGTTGAGAGCATGATTAATGCCCAAAGAATTCACTTCTTTGGCGTCGGCTCGTCCTTAATGACAGCAATGGAAGCCAAAAACAAGTTTATGAGAATTACGAATAAAACCGAGTGCTCGCTCGATTCACATCTGCAAATTATGTCTGCTGCTTTAATGACAAAGCAGGATGTAGCCGTGCTTATCTCTTATTCGGGTTCAACGAAGGATACCATTGAAGTAGCAAAAGTAGCAAAAGAACGAGGGGCAAAAATTATTTCAATCACGAGATTTGCGAAATCTCCTTTAACAAGTTTCTCTGATATTACATTGCTTTGCGGTGCGAATGAAGGGCCGCTTCAAGGGGGCAGTTTATCTGCAAAAATATCACAGCTCTATCTTTTAGATTTACTCTATTTAGAATACTTTAAGCAAACAAATAAGGAATCCGTTCATAACAAAGAACTGACTGCACAAGCGGTTATTGAAAAGATGTTATAAAGGGAGGCAACATATTAGGCCAAGTAAATTGATTGGAGGGATAGTGAGTTTGATGGAACAATCAATTGTTTTAACGAATGCCAAAATATATGCGGAAAATGGCATTATTGATGATGGATATATAAAGATGATGGGAATGAAAATTCAAGCTATAGGATGGATGCACAATTATAGAACGGATGAGCAAGCCGTTATCATTGATTTACAGGGACATATCGTAATACCTGGCCTCATTGATATTCATATTCACGGTACGTCTGGCGCTGATGTAATGGATGGAGAAATTGCATCGCTGAAAACAATTGTCCAAGCATTGCCACAGGAAGGGACAACGAGTTTTTTAGCGACGACCATGACACAATCGGACGACCATATTTCACAGGCGTTAAAAAATGCAGCAAATTTTATAAAAAATCATCAACAACCAGGTCAGGCAGAGGTGCTAGGGGTTCATTTAGAAGGGCCATTTGTGAACCCTAGCATGGCAGGGGCTCAACCAGTGGATTTTATCGTGATGCCAGAGATCTCACTATTTGAAAAATGGCAAAAGCTAGCCGAAGGAACCATTAAACTGGTTACGTTGGCCCCTGAGCAAAAAGGTGGCTTGGAACTAATCCAATATCTGAAACAACTTGGTGTTGTTATCTCAATCGGCCATTCGAATGCGACATTTGCGCAAGTCCAAAAGGCGATGGCTGCGGGGGCTACGCAAGTGACGCATTTATTTAATCAAATGAAAGGATTGCATCACCGAGAGCCGGGCGTCGCGGGGGCTGCTTTGTTGCTGGAAGAATTATACGCTGAGTTAATTGTAGATGGCATTCACGTATGTCCTGAAATGATTCAGTTAGCATATCAAAGTAAAAAAAGTGAGAAGCTCATTTTAATTACAGATTCCATGCGTGCAAAATGTTTGAAAAATGGCAATTATGATTTAGGCGGTCAGTTAGTCATCGTGAAAGATGGTACGGCTGAATTACAAAATGGCACATTAGCGGGCAGTGTGTTAAAACTGGATGATGCAATGAAAAATATGCTGCATTACTGTGATGACTGTACACTGGAAGATGTTATTAACATGACGTCAAGGAATCCTGCAAAGCAGTTAAATATTAGTCATCGAAAAGGAAGTATTGCAGTAGGGAAGGATGCAGATGTAGTAGTTTTAGACGATCATTACGAAGTGCTAATGACTTTTTGTAGAGGCGTCTTATCTTATCAAAAAGAATTATCAATGTAGGACTAGCATTGATTTATCTACGGAGTTTTGTTGTCGAAGAAGCGGATTGTTTTCTTAAAAACTAGTAAGTATAGTTTCAAACTGGATGTTGTTACGATGTCCGTCGTTCAATATTTTCACCTCTTTTCTCTTATCGTTTTCCTTTAAAAGAGTAATCTTTTTCACGCTTAAATATTCGGAATATTTAGATTTTTATAAGGCTATTTAGAAATAAAAGCAATCCCCCAAAGGAGGTGATTTGCGCACTATTTTTTATATCCATAATAAGAAATTTATTATTTCCAAATGAGGAGGCGAACGTATGAAAAAATTTTTGGTAGTAGCTATGGCATCAATGTTGGTTTTAGGTGTTGGTATGGCAAATAAAAAAGTAGAAGCTTCTAAGGGCGGAGAATCAGTGGAAAGAATAACATGGGAATATGCAGGAGAACTTGAGGCACAAAAAGGATTTGACAAGAATATTGGAACAGCTGGCGTCTTAGCTGGCTCTTATAAAGATTATTTAATCGTAGGAGGCGGTGCTAATTTCCCTTATGATACAGTTTTAAATGGAGGGGCAAAGAAACATTACTCCGATGTCTATGTCTATAAAAAAGATAACAACAAGTTAACGTTGGTAGAACATACGAATCTTAATCATGAGATTGGGTATGGAGCGTCTATCACGACAGGAAAGGGAATCTATTATATTGGTGGCAGTCCTGACAAAGAATATGCAGATGATATCACATTATTGACGGTTGACAAAAATCAAAAATTGAAAGTAGAGAAAATAGGGGATTTGCCATTTACATTTAGTGATGGGATAGCGGCTGAAAAGAATGGTAAATTGTATATTGGACTTGGTAAGCAAAATGCAAAAGAAAGTAATAAATTATATGAATATGATTTAAAAACATTGAAAATAAAAGAGCTAGCTTCGATACCAGGGGAAAGTGTTCGAAACCAAAGTGTGGCCCAAATATTAAATGGAAACCTTTATGTATTTAGTGGCGGCGGATCTGTTGCCTATACAGATGGCTACCAATATAATATTGAAAAAAATCAATGGTCCAAAGCCTCCTCTGTAAAAATGGATGACAAAGAGCTATCTTTACTTGGCGCTAATTCAGTCAAATTAAATAACAATGAAATGATGGTCATTGGCGGTTTCAATAAAGAAGTTTATGATGATGCAGTAAAAAATTTAGGGACATTAAAAGATGATGAACTATTGGCATTTAGAACTAAATACTTTACTGCAGATCCTTATGAATTTAAGTGGAATAAAGATGTACTCATCTATAATGCGCAAAAGGATACTTGGCGTTCTGTAGGCAAGGTTCCATTTGATGCACCTTGTGGTGAGGGCTTAGTGTTAATGGATAACAACATTTATTCTATAAATGGAGAAATTAAACCAGGGGTAAGAACAAATGCAATTTATGCGGGTACACTATTGTTCGATTAAGAAAAAACGGCTGCGTCTTGCTCATACTTTGAGGGAATGATTGCATGAATCATTCCCTTTTTTTGGCGGCAACAATGTCTTCAATAATTTCGCCTTCAACAAATGAAGGGATATCTAAGCCAAGTACATGATAAATCGTTGGCGCAATATCTAAATTAGATGTGGTGTTTATTTCTTTCCCTTTTGCAATAGCTGTCCCAGTAGCGATAAAAATAGGTTGTAACATCTTTCTATCAGCATCTCCTCCATGTGTCCCTAATTCAATCGGTGGTGCACTATTTTTTTCCATGTCACTGCCCATCACATAGCCAGGAGCGCCAATTAATAGAATATCCCCTGCGTTTTGATGTTCTAAAAGGGTACTATTGTCGTCTGTATTTTTTATGACCCTTTCATACGGATGAATTTTTGGTTTCAAAATATGGTGCCAAAGATTTTTGACATGTTGTTGAATAGTAGGGAATGAGAAGTTGTCTACTTTAATGGCAGATTTGATTTTTTGTATATCATATTGAATAAGTGCTTCCTTATTATCCGAAACTTTTACCTCTTTAAAAGCTTGCATTATTTGGCTACGGACATGTTCATATTGTTCAGGTGTTACAATTCCCTCCTTTTCACGGTTTCTCAAATTAATATAGACATGTGCCGCGGAGCCACTAGGGATGGCGTAAGCTTTTGATTGCGCATAGTTTATGTTGTTTTTTTCATCTACAGTTAATAACCCAGCATCTTTTAATACTTTATTAGGGAAAAGAGTAGTATGGGCTGGTTCCATTCCATGATCCGAGACGACAAATAAAGTATCATTCTCTTGCAAGGAATTCAATGTTTCACCAACTACCTGATCCGCTAAACGATATGCCCATTCGATGTAGTCCATATATTTTTCAGACTTTTTAACTGAAAAGTCTGGTTGCCGCGGATCAATTAATAAATACTTATGCTGTTCATGATCTATATGGGGCGTATAAAACATAAGTAAATCAGGGTTGTATTGCTGTTTTATATAAAGAGCCACTTTTGTAACCCACATAACAGATCGGGTACTGATTTCTTCATATTCTTTTCTTGTAATCCATCCTTTTTCTAGGGCACTGTCGTCATCTTGTACAGGATAAAAACCAAATTGTTGCTCAATCTCATCGGAAAATCCTTTAGGACCACTAATTAAGCTAGAAGTTACGGCCGTTCGGTAAAACTTTACAGGATGGCTAAGGTCTTGCTTCTCGGCTTTTACTTTAAAGTAAAAACCTGCGGATAGAGAGTCTTTTAACTGGAAGGAAAGAGCTCCCCATTCCTTTGCTGTTACCATCACGTCTTCCGCATCTACCTTTTTATCTGCAGATACTATAAAGGTGTCATAGTTTTGTATTTGATCGTTAGACGAGTCAATCGCTAAAATATGGAGAAGACGATTTTTTTCATTTTTCATGTCAATAGACAATTCGGTTTCCTTAATAGGGCTGTAGCTTGTAGGGCCATCAATCCATGCGGAAGCGAGTTGAAAAGTTAATGACTCTAAAGTGCTTGGAGACCATGTTTCACCAAAATAAATAGCAAAATCACCTTGTTTTTCTTCTTTAGGATTAGCGCCAGGAAAAGCGATAGTAGCGGTTGTTTTGCCTTGTTTTCTAGCTTCTACCCACAAGGGCGGTACTTCGATTTCTGCTTGGAAACCACTTTCTTCATTATCGATAGCTGTATTGGGTTCGTGAAAATGATTGCTTACGATGCCCGTCTGTTTCGGTGTCGCCCCTGTGGCAATGGCTGCGTGTGAAGGGGCAGTAAGAGAAGGGGTAATGGTAGAAGGATTTTTGGCAGTAACCCCGTTTGCTAACATTTGTTTGATATGAGGTAATTTATTTTCTTGAACATATTGTTTAGTATAGTCATTTTTCATGCCATCAAATGAGATAAGGACAATCTTTCGTTCCGTTTCATCATTTTCCTTTGCTTTACCATCCTGCATGATGGTAAATAAACATAAATTGAGAGCGATGATGCTTGCATATAAAGTTTTTTTCATGCTTCTACTCCTATTGCTATGTATTTATTCACGTAACGCCTTTATCCAAACAATACCCGTTGTCTCCTTATTTCAAACGTTTGTCTTAATAGAATGTCCACTGTCGATAAACAAGAAAAAGGAGGTGCAAGCATGAATCTTGCACCTCCTTTTTCTTACTTTCTAGCAATTTCTGCAACTTCAGTACCTACATGTACGGGTGGAAGACGGTCTTTCCATGGAGCCGCTTCCTCTAATTGTTTCCCAAGCTGGAGCAGTGTTAGCTCATCAGCGAAGCGACCTGTAAATTGGAGTCCAATTGGTAAGCCGGATGCACTCATGGCAAGTGGCAACGATAACGATGGTTGACCTGTTGCATTAAACAAGTTTGTAAACGGTGCGTATGTGAAAATTTGTTCTGTCCATTCAATTGCTGAAATAGTTGGATTATTAGCATTCAGCTCCCCGATTTTCGCTGGTAATGTGGCGATTGTTGGACTTAATAGCACATCATAATCCGCAAAGAATGTCCCGACTTGGCGTGACACAAGTGCATTGGTATTGATGGCTTCTAATAGTGCACTAGCTTTTAACTCTTTGCCATATTCATAGCACTGCCAAATGGCCGCTTCAATATGATCGTGTGAAGGTGTTTTCCCAGTTAATGCGGCGGCACCTTCAATCATTTTATAAATATTCGCTGCCCAAATAGTGACTGTTGCGCTTGAAAAGGTTGCTTGGTCATACACGGGTCGTGCTTCAACTACTTCATGCCCTAACTGTTCTAATAATTTAACCGTCTTATGAACGGCCTCAATACATTCACTATCGACTGATACACCAGAATTAGTTGCTGTAGTCCAGGCAATTTTTAGTGGTCTTCCCTTTTGTAGAATCGCTTTACTATAGGGCATTTCTGGGCTTTGTATAACCGAGTAGCATCCTAAGTCTGGCCCTGCTACTTGATCCAGTAAAGTAGCTGTATCACGAATTGTTTTAGTTAGCGCAAATTCAATAGCTAGTCCATTTAATGCTTCGCTATTGTAAGGGCCCATCGGTACGCGGCCACGTGAAGGCTTTAAACCGATGACACCACTGCATGATGCGGGAATACGAAGGGATCCGCCACCATCATTCCCATGCGCGATAGGGACGATGCCGCTAGCAACAGCAGCAGAAGCGCCACCACTTGAACCTCCTGGACTATGGTCCAGATTCCATGGGTTACGAGTAGGGCCGTAAACGACAGCTTCTGTTGCAGCATTATAACCGAATTCAGGTGTTGTCGTTGTACCACTTAATACAAAACCTGCATTTTTAAAACGTTTCATTAATTCACTGTCAACGGACATCACCGCCTTTTCTGCCACACGACTGCCCATACTATGTGGCACATCTTCCGCATGGATGACAAGTTCTTTAATTAAAAAGGGTACACCTGCAAATGGTTGATGTTCATGTAAACTTGACATTGCTTTTTCAGCCTGTTCCTCTAATACGCTAACAACGGCATTAATCGAAGCGTTCACTTTGTCAATTCCTTTTAGCGCTAAGGTTGTAAGTTCTTGTGGTGTCACTTGCTTTGTTTTTACTAACTCTGCTAATCCAAGCCCATCATAAGAAGCATATTCTTGTAAATTCATCTGATCACCTCAATATTAGTGTGACTTACAAGTTTATTTTAAAATGATAAATAAAAAATTAATATTACCCGAAAGTATAAAATCGCCTCAAAGAGAATATATGAGTTTAAAAGAGAGAATGTGGGGGTGTTTATAATAAATTGTGAAATAAAAGAGGTGAACTATTTACTAGAAGCAACATGTAGAATTTCGAATATCAATTTGCAACAAACAAGTGAAGACTTTAAATTGAATGTTTTGCAAGTATTGAGTGAATGTTTTCGCTACGAGCATACTATTTTTTGGGAAGTGATGGATGACGAGTTAATTAATCAACCAGTGTGTTTTAATGTGGAAGCGTTTACAGTACAAAATTATTTAAATGAATATAAATATTATGATCCTTTACATCCGATGAATATGCAAAACCAGCCTGATATTCAATTAATGCAACAAAACGAAGTGATATCAAGAAAGAATAAGCGTTATTATATAGAACGCTTTTTACAATACCATGATTTTATAGATGAAATGGTAATGTATTTGTCTATACAACATAAGCCAGCAGCAGCAATTGGCTTTTTGCGCAAAAAGGGGGAGAAGCCCTTTACCGAGCAGGATCGGCAAAAGCTATTAGTTATGAAGCGCTTGATTGAAAATAGTTATTTATTACATCAATACGTTCGGCCAGCAGAATCATTGCAAATGACCCAACGTGAAAAGGAATTGTTACGCTATTTATGTAAAGGGTTAAAAAATGCAGAAATTGCTAGTATTTTATATGTCAGTGAAAATACGGTGAAGAAGCATCTGCAAAATTTATATCGGAAATTTCAAGTCACTTCCAGAACGCAGCTCGTGTTAAAATATGCTGAAAACCATCGTATCTATAACACGTAATCCTTACGTTAAACAAATTACATCCCATAAAAAATGACCAATAACAGTGTTGTATGTTAAGAAAGAACACTGGCATTGGTCATTTTTTATATTGTCTGATTGCCATACCAATCCTCTTAAGTAGCTACAAGTTTTGCAAAATCTTAAGACAAAATCCATTGTAGGTCTTACATAACATCTTTTAAAATAGTTTCATAGTATAGAGAAAGTACTATAATTATTTGAATATTCTTGATTTTAATTTAAACCTACAAAACTAACTGGTAAAGTATATAATGAAAGGACAAAAGGGGGTAGAAGTATGACTTTGTATTTTGATCATTTAGTGCATCAAGTTCAGTCACCAGAAAATATGAAAGTCTTTTTAAATAAACGTCATATTCATACCGTGAATGGTGGTCAACACACAATGTGGGGGACATATAATACGTTAAGCTATTTTGGATTAAGCTATATTGAACAAATAGCAGTATACGATCATGCACTATTTGAGGAAGCGGCTAAATTACCGTATTCCCTGCATTATACGTTCAAACAGAACAATGAGCGCTTTGGTTTGTCAAGAATCGCCTTACGTACAACAAATATAGAGCAAGAGGCACAACGATTAAGTGCTCTTGGTTTCGATGTTTATGGACCAGATGCTTGTAGTCGAACGAGACCTGATGGATCAGATGTGCATTGGAAACTATTGCATTTTGGGAAAGCAGGGCAGGCAATTGATTTTCCATTTTTTATTGAGTGGGCTGATGGAGATGAGGAGCGCTATGCGCAGTTAGTAGAAAGCGGGGCGGTAAAAACATCACAAAGGATTACAATGGAATCCGTGCAATTTTATGTGCAAGATGCACAGGCAACAGCAAAGTTATGGCATGAAGTTTTACAATTACCGGAGCCAGTTACACATTCTGAATTTATTTCCTTACATTTGCCAAATATTCGTTTAGATTTTTATGAAGAAGCTGCTGCTACAAAAATGATGCTTGGACATAAAAGTGAAGGACCATTCGGAGTGACATTGAAAGATACTGACCGAACAAAGGAAACATTAATGTTTCCTTCGGCATTTTATTGGCTTAACCCTTAGAGATGTTAGAACTGTTTATAAATAAGGAGCTGTTCAGTTGTTGAACAGCTCCTTGTACCTTATAATTTCACAACATTGGATGCTTGCGGGCCGCGATTGCCTTCCACTACATCAAATGAAACCTTTTGTCCTTCTTCAAGTGTACGGAAGCCTTCCTCTTGTATGCCCGTAAAATGTACAAATACATCTTCTCCATCATCACATTCAATAAAGCCATAACCTTTTTCGTTATTGAACCACTTTACGATTCCTTGTTGCATAAGCATTCGCCTCCAATGCGCTTGAATGTAAAATACTATCAATTAAATCGTGACATAATTGAAAAAATATGAAAAATTGCATTTTCTCTTAGAACATACATGAATTCATAAGAGATGTCAATTGATTGTCGAAATATTGCATAACTAACTGTGTATTCTTTCACAATAACGTCTATAATGGAGTTGAATCATATATAGAGAAAGTAGGGTTCCATATGACAACGAAAAATCAACCTTTATCAGATTTAGAAATTGCTAGCCAAGCGATAATGAAGCCAATTATAGACATCGCCAAAGCGGCCGGCATTCCAGAGGATGCATTAGAACAATACGGTCGCTACAAAGCTAAAATCGATCCTTTAAAAATAACAGCTCATGGTGAGGATGCAAAGGTGGTATTAGTGACCGCCATTAGTCCAACGCCAGCTGGTGAAGGAAAATCAACAGTTACGGTTGGGTTAGCAGATGCCCTTCATCAATTAAAGAAAAATGTTGTTGTTGCATTGCGTGAGCCTTCCCTAGGCCCAGTAATGGGAGTCAAAGGGGGCGCAACGGGTGGTGGCTATGCACAAGTTGTACCGATGGAGGATATTAACCTACATTTTACTGGTGACTTACACGCCATCACAGCAGCGAACAATGCGCTGTCAGCATTTATTGATAATCATATCCATCAAGGGAATGCCTTAAACATTGATCCTCGTCGTATCATTTGGAAACGTGTGATGGACATGAATGACCGTGCGCTCCGAAAAGTGGTGATCGGTCTTGGTGGACCAGTTCAAGGGATGCCACGTGAGGACGGTTTTGATATTACAGTTGCCTCTGAAATTATGGCGGTATTTTGTTTAGCAACTAGCATCGATGATTTGCGTGAGCGTTTAGCAAGTATCGTGATTGGTTATACATTTGATCGTGAGCCAGTATTTGTGCGTGATTTACAAGTACAAGGTGCACTAACACTGCTATTAAAAGATGCCTTCAAACCAAACTTAGTACAAACATTGGAAGGGACACCGGCCATTATTCATGGCGGTCCATTTGCTAATATTGCACATGGTTGTAACTCCATTATGGCAACACAAACAGCCCGTAAGCTAGCTGATATCGTTGTAACAGAAGCGGGCTTCGGTTCCGATTTAGGTGCCGAGAAGTTTATGAACATTAAAGCACGTAAAGCAGGTTTTAAACCAAGTGCGGTAGTAATTGTAGCAACAATTCGTGCATTAAAAATGCATGGCGGAGTAGCGAAAACAGCACTTGTTGGAGAAAACGTGCCTGCCCTGTTACAAGGCATCGAAAATTTAGCGAAACATGTAGAGACGATTCGCACATTTGGTGTTGAACCAATTATCGCGTTAAATCGTTTTATTACAGACACAGAAGCAGAACTAGAAGCCGTGCTAAACTGGTGTCAAGATAATCATGTGCGCATTGCCCGTACAAATGTCTGGGAAGAAGGCGGCAAAGGTGGATTAGCCTTAGCAGAACAAGTATTATCTGTGTTAGATGAAGAAAATAATTTCTCTCCTTTATATGATGTAACCGAATCAATTGAAGAAAAAGTACGTACTATTGTGCAGAAAGTTTACGGCGGGAAAGATGTCCAATTTACAGACCAAGCGAAAAAACAAATGGCGCAAATCGAAAAATTCGGCTGGGATACGTTGCCGATATGTATGGCAAAAACACAATATTCGTTATCTGACCAACCAAGTTTACTAGGGCGTCCTGAAGGCTTTACAGTAACAATTCGTGAAGTCATTCCAAAGCTTGGTGCAGGATTTTTAGTTTGCTTAACAGGCGATATTATGACAATGCCTGGTTTACCTAAACAGCCAGCTGCATTGCGTATGGATGTTGATAGTGAAGGACATGCGGTCGGGTTGTTTTAATTAAATATCGCGGGTAAAAGTAGTTGTTTCGCGGGTAAAGTTTAAAAAAACGCGGATAAAATACCTCAATTCGCGGGTAATAGCATTCACAATATAAAAGCTGCCAACATCTCAAAGATGGGCAGCTTTTATTGTTCCTTCAGCGGGAGGGTATTACATGTAATCAATTTCTTTCCTACTTCCTTCGTAACGTATTACTTCTTTTTTGACTAAAATGAACTTCGGAAAAATGTTGCCTAAATGAATTATCGATATTTGTTAGCACAACTCCAATGATGCGGCTTTTCGCAAAATGATCACATAGTGGATGATACATGAATCATTAAAGGGAGGAGTTACGTTCCAATCTACTCAAGTACCGAATAGTAGAAGGTAACATCGTTTAATGAAGAATCCATCATACCTTGCTACATTTGGTAAAAGCCTTCGTGGTTGTGCAAACAAAACTAACTGGTTGTTCACAATTTTTTGTATTGTACATGTACTATGCGGGTTAACAAACTTGAAATTAAGGGAAAATGTTCACTTTTATTGAAGATGATCGGTTACACTATACGCATTTCATCATTCTGTCAAACAGTATTCAATTGTAAGCCCGCTGAAGTTATTTAAGCTAGTAAAACACATAGTTTTTTGTACACTACGCAAAATGTGAGTGTACAGAACAATAGAGGTTGTTCTGTATGTTTATTTTACAATAGTCTGAATAATTAATCAATTGATATGTATTTTTTATTTGTTTTTCTCTAGAAAAGGCTACATCGTTACCAACTTCCGATAGCAATACAGTATAATAGGCAAAGAGGAAGGACTGAGAATGAATATGAATGATTTAAAAAACAAGGTACGTGGTATCTATGAGCAATTTGATGCGAGTCATGATTTTCAACATATTGAGCGCGTTTATGAAAATGCGGTAGCGATTTTACATACAGAACCAGATGCAGATGCAGAGGTTGTGAAAATGGCGGTGCTTTTGCATGATGTGAGTGATAAAAAGTATACAGATAGCAAAGAACAAGAAGAACAACTTATTAATGAATTGCCGATTAGTGATGCGAAAAAACAACATATTCGTGATTGCATCGCACAAGTGTCGTTTAATGGGGGCAATGAACTGAAAGCCACTTCACTGGAAGCGAAAATTGTGCGTGATGCTGATCGTTTGGATGCGATTGGCGCAATCGGCATTGCACGGACATTTGCTTATGGTGGTGCCAAAGGTCGTAAACTATACGATGATACTGAAGAAGCGCGTACAACAATGACCGAGGAAGATTATCGAAGTAAAAATACATCTTCTGTAACCCATTTTTATGAGAAGCTTTTATTATTGAAAGATTTAATGACGACTGATAAAGGCAAGCAAATGGCAAATGAACGCCATCAATTTATGGTCAGCTTTTTACAGCAATTACAGAATGAAAGAGATGGAAAAGCATAATGAGTCATTTAATCATACAAAATTTAACGAAGACAGTGGGCGATAAAACGCTCTTTCAAAATATCGAATTTACAATTTATGAAGGGGAGCGTGCGGGTCTCATCGGCATTAATGGTACAGGGAAATCTACGTTGCTGTCCATTTTAGCTGGTCAAATCGAAGCGGATGCAATTGCCATTGATCGTCCGAATAAATATCGTATAGCGTATTTACCCCAAGAACCAACATTTAATAGTGGTGAAACGGTACTACAAGCCGTGTTTGCAGGCGATTCGCCCGTTTTACAACTGAACCGACAATATGAAGAAACTGTGGCAGCGCTCGCGATGAACCCAACGTCAGAAAGCTTACAAAAAACATTGTTTAGCTTACAGCAACGTATGGATGAGGAGCAAGCTTGGGATGTCAATGCCCTTGCGAAAACCGCGCTGACAAAGCTTGGCATTGAAATGTTTGATAAAGAAGTGTTAACTCTTTCAGGTGGTCAACAAAAACGTGTCGCTTTAGCAAAAGTGTTAATTGAGCCGGCAGATCTTTATTTATTGGACGAGCCGACCAACCATTTAGATGTACAGTCCACAGAATGGTTGCAGGAAATGGTATTGCGCTTAAAAGGTGCTGTTATTTTCATTACCCATGATCGTTATTTTTTAGATGAATTATCAACCCATATATATGAAATTGCCGACCAAACGCTATATCGACATACAGGCAATTACGGGGATTTTTTAGAGGCTCGTGCGATTCGTGAGGAAATGGCCGCGGCTTCAGCCCAAAAAGATCGCAATCGTTATCGTTCGGAGTTAAAATGGATTCGTCGCGGTGCAAAGGCGCGCTCCACAAAGCAAAAAGCTCGTATTCAGCGTTTCGAACAATTGGAAGACAACTTAGAACGCAAGTCAGATGATGTGTCACTGGAATTGGGCTTAGCGACAACACGCCTTGGACGCAAAGTATTAGAGGCTGAAAATATATCAAAGGCTTTTGGTGCACAAAAAATCGTTGAGCATTTTACGTTTTTACTGCAACAAGGCGATCGTATTGGTATTATCGGTGCCAATGGCGTTGGTAAATCCACTTTACTTAATATGCTAGCTGGCGAACTTTCACCAGATAAGGGAGAAATACATGTCGGTTCTACCGTCAAACTTGCCCATTTTAAACAAACGTTACCGAAAATGAATGAAAATGAGCGCATGATTGAATATATTCGTGAAGCGTCAAATGACATTACCGATGCAGAAGGTGTACGCTATTCCGCTGCCCAAATGTTGGAGCGTTTTTTATTCCCACTACATGCACACGGTACACCAATCGGTAAATTATCCGGTGGAGAACGGAAGCGCCTGCACTTATTAAGACTTTTAATGGAACAACCAAATGTCCTGTTATTGGATGAGCCGACAAATGATTTAGATATTGAAACGCTAGGAGTATTAGAAGACTTTATCGAACATTTCCCAGGCGTTGTCATCACCATTTCCCACGATCGCTTCTTCCTTGATCGTATAGCTAAAAAGCTATGGATATTAGACGGGCAAGGACATGTCGATGAGTCGCTTGATATTTATAGCGATTATTTACAAAAGCGTGAGCAGGAAACAGCTGTCAAGGTAGAGGCACCAAAAGTGGAGAAACAAAAGGTTGATAAACCAAAATCTGACAAGAAAAAACTGTCGTTTAAAGAACAAAAAGAATGGGAAACCATTGCAGATGAGATCGAAAAAACAGAGACAGCGATTATGGAAACCGAGGCAGGGATTGCAAACGCTGGCGCTGATTTTACTAAATTGCAGGAGTTAACGGCAAAATTAGATGAGCTAAATGCACATTATGAGCATCTCATTGAAAGATGGTCGTACTTAGATGAAATCGTAAACGGATAAGGAGTGTATTACATGAAAATACTTACTATTGAACCGACACCAAGTCCTAATTCAATGAAGATTATCGTCGATACGGAGTTACCGTTTGGCAAAAGCTTTAACTTTACAAAGGACAACAAAGACGAAGCGACAGGAGAAGCGGCAGCTATTTTAGCCATAGAAGGGGTTAAAGGCGTCTATCATGTAGCGGACTTCTTTGCGGTCGAACGTAATGCAAAGTACGGCTGGGAAAGTATTTTATCGAGCATTCGACAAGTATTGGGGGAAGATGTAGCGGAAGCTAGCGACATCCAAATTGCCAATGAATTTTACGGTGAAGTTTATGTCCATGTCCAATTCTATAAGCAAGTGCCGTTACAAGTAAAAGTATTTGACAATCAGCGAGAATATCGTGTGAGCTGTGGTGATCGTTTTGTCGATGCATTTAATAACATTATTGCTACAGATGTCGATGAAAACTACATCTTCCAACGTAAATGGATTGACTATGGCGTTCGATATGGTGAACTTGAGGAAATTGCGGAAGCGGTCAAACAGGAAATCGATGTGACCTATTCTGCACAACGTTTAGCTGATATTGTTGCAACGGCGAATGATACAGAAAAGACCAATCAAAAACCAGCTAAGCTAAAAATAACGGTGGAACAGTTCCAACAGCCTGAATGGGAAAAACGTTTCCAATTACTTGATCAAATGGCAGATCCCGAGCTGGATGATTTACCACTTTTAGATTTAGCGTTGCAAGATGAGCAAATGTCCATCCGTCGTTTGGCAACGGTCTACTTAGGCATGATTGAAGATGTAGCAGTAGTACCATACTTGGAAAAAGCATTGCGTGATAAAAGTGCTGCGGTGCGCCGTACAGCAGGAGACTGTATGAGTGACCTAGGCTTTGTGGAGTTTGAAGAGGCAATGCAACAAGCATTACAAGATAAAAATAAACTTGTCCGCTGGCGCGCAGCAATGTACCTATATGAAGTAGGAACAGAGCAATCTTTACAAGCGTTAAAGGCAGTCGAAGATGATAAAGAATTTGAAGTCAAACTTCAAGTGAAGATGGCGATTGCACGTATTGAGCAAGGGGAAGAAGCAAAAGGCTCAGTGTGGAAGCAAATGACCGAATCACGTCAACAATAATTGCATAAAAGTTATTGAGGCTGGGACATAACTAAAAAAATTTAAAGAACAGAGGAAAGGTGTTCATAAATTTTTGCTATATGGAGAACTTATCTTTTCTTGCTTTTGCAATAAATAAAAAATTAGAAGTGTTCACTAGTTGTTGGTAGCGGAAGCGGTGACTCCTGCTCAGAAGAGCACACAATGTAAGACGTAACAGACCGCGCGTTAGCGAGGGTTGCGGCTTACGGTGTGCCCGCGGAAAGCACCGCCGTAGCGGACAACAACGGCGTAGCAAAAAAGTGTTAGATTGACTGCCATCAATCTAACACCTTTTCTCTTTTGTCCCAACCTCTGTATTTTTCGCTGCTAGAATCAAGAGAATCGCCAATAAATTCTCCAGTATCGCTATCAGGCATGGAAAAGTAATTTAAGTAGTAGGTGAAGCCGCTTTTTCAAATGCTTTCTTAAAGGCATACATATAATTTGCAATTGCTCGTTGACTAATTTCTACTTGTGGGACCATGTGTTCAAAGCCATGGAAGCATCCAGGGTATAGATGAAATTCGGTCGGTACGCCCGCTTTCGTAAGCCTCGCAACATATTCAATAGTTTCATCACGGAATGGATCCAAATCGCCGATAAATGTATACGTAGGAGGAAGATTAGCATAATCGTCTGCATGCAGAGGAGCTGCATAAATAGGCGCTTCACTAGCGTAATGAGGCCCTAAATACATTTCCCATGCACGCTGATTTTGCGGACCATTCCATACTCTAGCATCAGTAATTTCATCATTTGACGGTAAAATACAACGATTATCAATCATCGGATAAAGTGGCATTTGAAAAGCAATTTTCGGCCCTTTTCGATCCCGTGCCAACAAGGAAACCGCGGCAGTTAATCCACCTCCAGCACTTGCACCATGGACAGCAAGCCGTGTTAAATCAATCCCTAGTTCAGAAGCATTTGCCGCTAGCCATTCAAGGGCTGTATAGCAATCTTCTACGCCAGCAGGGTAAGGATGTTCAGGTGCTAAGCGATAGCCAACTGAAACGACAACACAATCTAAGTGAGCAACAAGCATCTGACAACTTGCATCAAACATCTCGATTGAGCCAATGATAAATCCCCCACCATGAATATATAAAATAGCAGGTACAGCGCCATATGTTTCAACTGGTTCATAAATGCGAATACGAACGTCTGGGGCCCGTTAGGACTAGCAATAAAGCGCTCTGAAATCTTAACATTCTCCATTTTCACTTCGTCACCGCTAAGCATTTCATTCATCGCACCACGCGACTGTGCAATATTCTCTCTTGTTAAATGCAAATCTTCCATAGCTGAAAAGAACGTTTTTAATTCAGGGTGTACTCGGTTTTCCACTTGTATGCCCTCCTTATAGTGAAACGATATTTTAATTGTGATTAAAATATCACAATTAAAATATAGTACAATGAGTAAGAGAAGTCAAATGAAAAAATAGAGTATTTTGAAAATTGGGGGAATGACAATGCAGTTACTTATCCAATCGGGTGATCTTGGGCCAAAATGGTTCCATGTCGCATTGCGAGCAATTGTCCTAATGGCGGAATCGAAGGAACTACTAAAAAGTAATGTGATTGCAGAGACACTAGGGGAAGATGCTACATTCATTAGAAAAATGCTCGCAAAACTCGCAGAACAAGATTATGTACAGGCGCATAGTGGTCGCTATGGGGGCTACTGTCTCAATAAGACACCAGCGCAAATTACGATGCAAGATATTTATAAAGTGTTAGGAAATGACAATGAAACACCCTATTGGTCGGTGCCATCTACCGGTTCAGAACGTTTTATCTCCATGGTTATTGCAAAAGCCGAAAAAACGTTTCAATCGGTACTGGCAGACTATACAATTCAAGATATTTTGGAGAATAGAAGTCAATAGGTGGTAGGGAGTAAAATGCTTAGATTTTGTACTTATTTTAAAAATGGAGGTGCATCTATCTGTGCATAGAGAAATCGACTATCAATGGCGTATTACTAAGTATAATCCTGTTTATCGAAATGCTGAAGGACATTATTTGAGAGATGAGTGGACAAGTTCTTCAGATATCGGGAAATCTTTTCTTGTAGAAATATTAACGTTAGACGACTATTTACAGGTCGAGAAAGCATATGTGGATACGGTGATGAAATTTCTTGCGGTCTATCAAATAAAGAGTGTCCGACTAATCCATCTTGAGACATATGGTCTGTCTGACGTGGATAAAAGTTCTCCTTTATATGATGCTGCGTTTGATACGATGCCGTTGGCAGAAGATATGCTAGTAACCATTGCTCAAATTCCTATCGTCTGTAAAATGGTGTTGCGAGAGTTTATTCATTGCCAATTGATTACCGAGGATTTCTTTGTCCAGTTCGGTTATGACTACTATATGTTTATTGGAGCTAACAGCATACAACAGGAAGCACTTCAATTTGCGAGCGAGCAATGTCTTTTTGTAGAGCAAATGATGTCTCCCTATTATCTTTCTGAAAAGAATGTTATACGAGAAGTGTCATGGAGTTTTCCAGGAGAGGCAATAATCGAAGATAGTGAATTATTGACCGATATTACTTTAGAGGAGTTGCAAACTATTTTCCAATTATCTTCTATTCATCCAGTTACAGGTTCATACAAAATTACAGAGGACAATGCGAAGTTTTTCCAAAAGAAAATCAAGCATAAGATGGACTTCACTAAGTATGAGTACTATTTATTAGCTGGGAGTTAAGTAAATAGAGGTGTTCAAAACCGATATTAATATATGTATACAAACACTCGCCTAAAATGTTGCTTTTAAAGCGTTTTGGGCGAGTGTAAGTTATTAGAAACCACTGTTTATTCGGTAAGGAGCTAATATACTAACATTTATAGTTATTTGAAACATAGTAGTTTGTGTTTCCCAGATATTCTAAATATTGAAGAGATAATAATGAGAGGTGATAAAATGCAGTTAAATAACTTTATGCGCGAACATTACCATAATTTACAACTTAGACTACCTTTATTTTATAGTTGGGATATAGGGATTCGTTTTGAACTTGGTGTTAATTGGAAAAGTGAATATGATTATCCAAATAACCCTTATGTGTTAGGGTGTTATAACAGAGCAATTACTTTGTTTGAAGCCATACATACTCTAAATGATGAGATTTTTGTAGTGATGGATATTCATGATGTGAAAAATAATAGAAACTTAAAACGTAAATTAAAAAATTTTCCACGTTATGTGAACAAATCTTTATTATTGAAATTAAAGCATGAAGCGTTACCGTATATATTCCCTGAAGATAATGAAGATGGGAAATTAATAACGCATCGATTTACTTTACAATGTAAAACTTCCGATTTGAACTATATGCCACTGTTAAAAGCCATTTGCAATCAAGACTTAGGATTGAAACCGCGTATTTCCCATAGTGTTTACTTCATTAATATTAATAGAAAGACCATTTTTCAAGTCTATGATGACAGAGGTTGTGATTTGTTGGCAACTTCTCCCGCTGCAATAAAAGATATTTACAAGAAGCATAATGACTGGATTTTAGACTATGACAGAGCGGAAATTGATAAGGTTTTTAACAGAACATAGTTAATGTCTGCCTTTATGAAAAAAAATGTGCCTTCTGTAAGCGAAAGAAATCGACTATTGGAGCTAATAGCATCCACCTTAATTACCGAAGATATTGCGCACTAGTATCAAAAGCTCACGATGGATTTTATTAAGTATGCGTAAAAGCTGAAGATTAAAATACATAAGCACTCGCTCAAAACGTAACTTTTATGGCGTTTTGGGCGAGTGCTTTCTATTGGGAAAAAGCGGTAAAAAAAGTTCGTGTGATTCTATGAATGATTATCATTTTGTCCAATATATTAGTAAATATACAATATGAAAATATAAATTGTAAATATTTTCTAATATAAAGGAGGCTTCATATATGCTTGAACCAACGATCAAGACAACGGCAACGTATCAACGAGATCGGGAAACGGTTATTGCCTTAACACAAAAGCTCGTGCGGATTGAAAGTGTCTACCGCGAAAATGACCCGCATGGCAATGAACAGGAAGTAGCCAATTACGTGGCGCAATATTTGCGGGCTAGCGGTATTGAAACGTTTGTGGAAGAAGTTGTGCCTGGTAGACCGAATGTTATTGGCATTATTGATTCGGGGAAGCCAGGGAAAACGCTACTTTTTGAAGGACATACAGATGTTGTAACCGAAGGCAATCGTGAAGCATGGACATATGAGCCATTCGGTGCGGAAATTATTGATGGACGTATGTATGGACGCGGGACGAATGATACAAAAGGCAATCTCGCTTGTATGATAACAGCTTGTCAGTCATTGCTACTAGATGGCGAGGAATTTACGGGCAAAATTATTTTATGTATCCCCTGTGATGAAGAAGGGCTCATGTTAGGCATAAAACATTTTATTCGCAATGGCTGGGCGGATGGCGTAGATGGTGCCATTATTTGTGAGCCACAAGAAAATAATGTTTGCATTGCACAACGAGGTGCTATTCGCTTACAGGTCGATATTTTCGGCAAAATGGCACATGGCGCGATTTCTTGGAGTGGCATTAATCCGAATTGGCGGATGGCACGCTTGATTGTGGAGCTTGAAAAGTTAGAGAAAGAAGAGCAAGCGCGTTTAGGACGTGATCCAATGCTTAACTGGTCATCCATTACACCAACGATTTTACGTGCACCAGTAAAAGGGGATGCGCAAATTAATGTAATCCCTGATCATTGTATGACGACGCTAGATATTCGCACCGTTCCAGCCCAGGATCATGATGAATTATTAGGCAAAATCGATGCCATTATTCAACGACTCCAAGCAGATGACCCAGACTTTAAAGTAGAGCTTACGGTGCTGGATAATCGCCCAGCAACCGCTACTACAAAAGAACAGCCAGTTGTCCAAGCTATTTACGAAGCGGTCGCAGAGGTGACGCAAAAAGAGCCGATTTATAACGGAGTGCCAGGTGCTACGGATGGAACCTTCCTCCATGTACATGGTATACCAATCGTCACTGTTGGGGCGGGTGACCGTGAACTACCGCATCAAATTGATGAATATGTCGATATTGAAGAGCTTGCTGAAACGACGGCTATTTATCGTTTAGCAGCATTAAAGTTTTTAGCAGGTGATGCATAATGGTCAAAATCGCAGTTATTCCTGGAGACGGTATTGGTAAGGAAGTGATGGCAGAAGCATTAAAAGTGCTTGCACAACTGCGCCAAGATGACCCATCTTTAGACATTGAAACGACCATTTTTCCGTGGAGCTCGGATTATTATGTGCAGCATGGTTGTATGATGCCAAAAGATGCGCTCACTACATTAAGAAACTATGATGCGATATTATTCGGTGCGATTGGTGATGCGCGTGTGCCAGATGATGTTACGATATGGGAATTTATCATGCCGATTCGTAAACAATTCCAGCAATATGTCAATTTTAGACCAGTCAAATCACTACAGGGCATTGCTTCACCATTGGCGAATAGCAAAGATATCGATATGGTTATTTTCCGTGAAAATACAGAAGGGGAATATTCGAATAGTGGTGGACATATTTATCACAACCAGCCACAGGAAATGGCGATTCAAAATACGATAATGACACGGCTCGGTGTTGAAAAAATTGTACAAGCCGCGTGTGATTATGCTAATCAAAATGGCAAGTCGAAAATTACCAGTGCAACGAAGTCAAATGCCATTCTCTATTCTATGAAATTTTGGGATGAGATGACGAAAGATGTTGTGGCACAAGCTTCGCCACCTTTAACGTTGGAATCTCTCTATATCGATGCATTAGTCGCTTATTTTGTAGAGCGGCCGCAAGATTTTGAAGTAGTAGTGGCATCGAATTTATTCGGCGATATATTATCGGATTTAGGGTCGGCACTTGTTGGGGGGCTAGGATTATCTCCTTCGGCAAATTTAAATCCTGAAAAAGCGTTTCCATCAATGTTTGAACCAGTGCACGGTTCTGCACCCAATATTGCAGGGAAAGGGATTGCCAATCCGATTGCGCAAATTTGGTCACTTGCGTTATTGCTTGGGCATATTGGAAGACCTGATTTAGAAAAGCGAATCGTTGCGGCAATTGAAGCAGTGTTAATCGAGGGAGCCGTGCGAACAGCAGATATTGGCGGACAGGCAACAACTACACAGATGGGGGATGCTATTTGTCAGGCGCTTGAAAACATTAAACAAACAGCAAGGGGTGTGTAAGATGGCAGTTACACAGCAAGTAATCATTGTAACAGGTGCTGGGGGAGGAATGGGGAAGGCGATCATAGAAGACCAACTTGACCGAGGACATATTGTCATAGGTCTTGATTTATCGGTTACTTCACTCGCTCATCTAGCGCAACAATCTTTGCAAACATATGAAGTCAATGTTTTGCAAGAAGATAGCATACAAGCCATTGTCCATGAAGTTTACGTCAAGTATGGACGAATTGATGGCTTGGTCAATGCATTAGGCATTGCACAGGCTGCGACACCGATTGAGCAAGTTACAATGGATGACTGGAATCGACTAATGGACGTAAATGTGAAAAGTCTGTTTATTACAACAAAGGCCATTGTGCCGTATATGAAGAAGCGGAAAAAAGGTTCGATTGTGACCATTGCATCGATTTCTGCGGTGCGTCCTCGTCCCGGTTTGCAGGCGTATATTGCTTCTAAAGGAGCGGCGGAAAGCTTTTCACGTGGGCTGGCAATTGAGCTTGCCTCCCATCAAATCCGGGTTAATACCATTCATCCAGGACCAGCAGACACGCAAATGCTAGCACAGTTTACTGCACATGGTGCCGATGCGGAACATGCAAAGCACAATGTTTTTATACAATCAGTGCCACTTGGACGTTTAGTCGCTCCATCTGATATTGCAGGTGCCGTAAGTTACCTACTATCAGATGCAGCTTGTATGGTAACAGGGACAACGTTACATGTAGACGGAGGCCGTGGCTTATAGGAGGAGTACGATGCAAATTATACCGATGCTAATAAATGGAAAGTGGGTACAAGGAGACGGTCAGGCGTTTATAGATGTTGTGAATCCTTCTACTGGTGAAGTACTTGCGCAACTAACAAATGCTAGTAAGGCACAGGTAAACGAGGCGGTACAAGCAGCGCGTATTGCTTTTGAAAGTGAAGAGTGGCGCCAAGTGAAAGCTTTTGAGCGTGGTCAATTATTACTCGAACTAGCACAGTATATTCGCATGCATGCTGAAGAATGGAGTTTGCTAGAATGTCGGGATGTTGGAAAGCCCTTAACACAAGCACGTGCCGATGTTGAAGCAGCAGCACGTTACTTTGAGTTTTACGGTGGGGCTGCCGATAAACTGATGGGAGACACGATCCCTATCGAAGACGGTATATTAAATGCTGTCGTGCTAGAGCCTGTAGGGATTACCGTCCATATTGTACCGTGGAATTATCCTTTACAAATTACGGCAAGAAGCGTTGCCGCAGCAATTGCAACAGGAAATGCAGTCATTGTCAAAAGTGCGGAAGATACCCCATTGACAACGCATGCAATGACACAATGGTTTGCCCGAAAATTCCCAAAAGGGATTTTCCAACATATTACGGGATTAGGTCGTGAGGTAGGTCCACTGTTAACGAGGCATCCTGATATTAATCATATTACATTTACTGGTTCTGTTGCTACGGGTATAGAAGTGATGAAAGCAGCAGCCCAAAACATCGTACCTGTCACATTAGAACTCGGTGGAAAGTCCCCGAATATTGTGTTTGCGGATGCACCAATGGAACAGGCATTAGAAGGCGTAGTCCGTGCCATTATTCAAAATGCGGGGCAAACATGCTCTGCTGGTGCGCGCTTACTAATTGAAGAAGATGCAAAAGCGTTGTTTATCAAGCGGTTAGTTGACAGGTTTCAAACTTTAAAGATTGGCCCGGGGGAAGCGGATGTCGATATGGGCCCATTATTAAATGAACGGCAATATGTAAAGATTTCTGCACTGTTGCAACAAGCAAAAGAGGATGGTTATGTGATCACAGGTGGTGACACGCTAACAATTAAAGGCTATGAAAAAGGTTACTATATCCAACCAACGATTCTCGATGGCGTAGATGCCGACGCTGAACTGGCGCAGGAGGAAATTTTCGGACCGGTGTTAACTATATTGACGTTTTCAACAGTGGAGGAAGCAATTGCCTTAGCCAATGGTACGGATTATGGATTAGTAGCTGGTGTTTGGTCTAAAGATTTAGATACTGCTCATTATGTCGCTAGCCGAGTGAAGGCAGGACAAGTATTTGTCAATAATTATGGCGCAGCAGGTGGGATTCAAATGCCGTTTGGTGGTTATAAAAAGAGCGGAATTGGTCGTGAAAAAGGCTTTGTGGCACTAAGAAATTATACCCAAATGAAAAATATTGCGATACGCTATGCAACACCTGAGCGTACGTGAACAGGGGGGGAGCAAGTGGAACAAGCACAAGACAAGCAAGTGTTATTGGAAGTAAAGCAATTACACGTCCAATTTCATTTAAAAAATGGGAAAAAGGCAAAAGTAGTCGATGATGTTAGCTTTGTTATTTATAAAGGTGAAACGGTAGCCCTTGTAGGAGAATCAGGCAGTGGCAAGAGTATGACATCGCTGTCAATCATGCGCTTGCTTCCGATGCCTCCTGGAGAAATATCCGCCGGTTCCATTACATTAAACAATAAAAATCTACTCGCTATGAATAATAAAGAAATGAGTAAGATTCGAGGCAATGAAGTGAGCATGATTTTTCAAGAACCGATGACATCTCTTGACCCCGTTTTTACCATTGGCAATCAAATGATGGAAGCGATTCGTAGGCATCAAAAAATATCTGCAAAACAAGCGAAAGAAAAGTCACTACAACTATTAAAAGAAGTGGGTATCGGCAATGCAGAAAAGGTTCTCACTGAATACCCGCATCAGTTATCCGGTGGCATGCGACAACGTGTGATGATTGCTATTGCAATGTCCAATAACCCCCAACTATTAATTGCAGATGAGCCGACAACGGCATTGGATGTTACGGTGCAAGCACAAATTTTAACGTTAATGATGAAGCTGAAAAAAGAACAGCAATCAGCCATTTTGTTTATTACACATGATATGAGTGTTGTTGCTGAAACCGCAGATCGCGTCATGGTAATGTATGCTGGGCAAATTGTGGAGGAAGCGCCTGTTCGTGCGTTATTTCTCGAACCTAAACATCCCTATACAATTGCCTTATTAAAAACGATGCCTACCTTAGAAACCGATATAAAAAGATTACCATCTATCTCAGGCACTGTACCACCCGCCTATGCATTACCAGATGGCTGTCGTTTTGCACCACGTTGTCCTTTTGTGATGGAGCATTGCCGTCGTGTTTTACCAGAAGTTACGTTGTTGGAGCATCAACATCATGTAAGGTGTCATTTATACACGGAGGAAGGGGCGTTGGTAAATGACGGACAAAGAAGTATTACTTGAAATTCATCATTTAAAAGCTTATTTTCCTGTGAAACGTAAGTCTATGAAAGAAGCAAAAAAAGTCGTTAAGGCTGTTGATGATATTTCAATTGACATCTTCCGTGGGGAGACACTTGGTATTGTTGGGGAATCAGGGTCTGGAAAGTCAACATTTGGGCGCGCGATTTTAAAGCTTGTTGAACCGACAGCTGGAGAAATTTTGTATAAAGGCCAAGCCATTCATCATTTGAAGGGGCGCGAATTGCAAAAATATCGCAACCAAATGCAAATGATTTTTCAAGATCCCTTTGCATCATTAAATCCACGCATGCGTATAGGCGCCATTATTGAGGAACCAATGGCTTTACAATTGCCATTAACGAAAGAGCAGCGTAAAAAACGGGTCAGAGAACTATTACAAAAGGTTGGTTTACCGGAAGATGCTATGCACAAATTTCCCCATGAATTTTCAGGTGGGCAAAGACAACGAATAGGCATTGCCAGAGCACTTGCCATCAATCCGGAGTTTATCATAGCAGATGAGCCAGTTTCTGCTTTAGATGTGTCCATACAATCCCAAGTATTAAACTTGATGATGGATTTACAGGATGAATTTCAATTAACATATTTATTTATTTCCCATGATTTAAGTGTTGTCAAACATATTAGCGATCGTGTTGCAGTGCTGTATTTAGGAAGGATTGTGGAAGTAGGCACAAAAAAAGAATTGTATGCACATCCACTTCATCCATATACACAAGCGTTACTTTCTGCGATTCCTGTTGTGAATTTTGATGAACCGAAGCAATTAGTCCCATTACAGGGGGAGCTACCAAGCCCGATGAATCCACCGATTGGTTGCGTGTTCCATACACGCTGTCCGTTTGTCATGGAGCAATGTCGGCTAGCGCGGCCTCCATTGCAACAAAAAAATGAGCATCAGCAAGTAGCGTGCTTTTTATATGAAAAATAATCAGAATATTCAATTTTTAAAAAGGAGGTGGGTTAATGTTTGGCAATATTACCGATGTACCAGGCGTAAAAGTAGGGCATGCGGAAGATAGAGAAGGCATCACGGGATGCTCCGTTATTTTAGTGGAAGACGGTGCTGTTTGTGGTGTCGATGTGCGAGGCTCTGCACCGGGCACGCGTGAAACAGATGCATTGGATCCTATTAATGAAATTCAACAAGTGCATGGCATTTGTCTAGCGGGTGGCAGTGCATTTGGTTTGGATGCCGCAACAGGTGTTATGCATTACTTAGAGGAACAAGGTGTAGGGGTAGATGCGGGTGTTACCAAAATACCAATTGTACCTAGTGCAGTATTATTTGATTTATTTATTGGTGACGCACATATAAGACCATCAACTCAGATGGGTTATGAAGCAGCGAAAAATGCCAAGATTGGTGCTTTTGTAAATGGCAATATAGGCGCAGGCTATGGTGCAACAGTTGGCAAATTAGCAGGTCCACAATTTTGTATGAAAGGTGGTTTAGGCAGTAGTTCGCTTGTAGGGAAGGATGGGCTTATCGTAGGGGCTATGGTAGCGGTCAATGCAGTAGGCGATGTAAAGGATCCTACTACTCGAACAACGATTGCTGGGGCGCGTAACCGAGCAACAGGGCAATGGCTGGATAGTTGTTCCTATTTAGAAGAGCATGGTCAATCGCAGGCACTCGCTGGTACCAATACGACCATTGGCGTTGTTGCGATGAATGCAAAGTTAACAAAGGCAGAGGCGAAAAAAATCGCCCAACTAGCACAAAATGCCTTAGCACGTACGATTTATCCTGTCCATACAATGCTAGACGGCGATACGATTTTTGTTTTAGGCACAGGACAGCAAACCTATCCAGTGGACTATATTGGACATTTAGCAACAAAGGTCGTGGAGGAAGCGATTATTGCTGGTGTTAAAGGTGCTACTCAATTAGAGGATGTAGCAAGTTATACAAGTATACAACAACAGAATAAAGGGGGAGAAATACTTTGAAGCAGAGTAGAAATTGGGTTTTCCTAATGTTGTTACTGCTTTTAGGGGTGATGATTAGCGCATGTTCAAATGATAATGACAATAAAGATACAAATAAAGTACCTACAAATGCGCAAGTAACAACAGATACACCGCAAGAAATTGTAGTCCGCATTAATGACGACCCGGATTTTTTAGATCCTCATAAAGCAACAGCATCAATTTCCTATCAGATGATTCTTAATATTTTTGAAGGATTGATGGCACCCGAAACAGATGGCTCCTTAAAAGAAGGGCTTGCGGAAAGCTATGAAATTTCACAGGATGGTTTAACTTATACGTTTAAAATTCGTTCAGATGTGAAATTTCATAATGGCGAGGATTTAACAATAGAAGATATTCAATATTCGTTTGATCGCTTAATGGGCAAAAATGGTGGCGAAAAAATGTCGAATAACTTTGATAATGTAGCATCTACCGAAGCCCCAGATACGACGACTTTTGTCATTAAGTTAAAAGAACCGAATTCTAATTTCCTCTATTCCCTGACTGCTCGCCAAGCAGCCATTATACCGAAAAGTAATGATGGCAAGCACAATGAAAACCCAATAGGGACTGGTCCTTTTGCATATGTGAAATATGCCCCAGGCTCAAATTTAGTGTTGAAAAAGAATGAAAGCTATTGGAAAGAAGGCTTGCCTTACTTAGATAAAGTAACTTTTGCGTTCCAATCCGATGATCAAGCAGCCATTATGAGCTTAATGGCAAATGAAGTAGATTTAACAAGTGTCCCTTGGCAACGCGTAAATGAGGTGGAAAATAGCCATCATTTATCGCATCAAAACAATAACTCTTCTTTAATTGTCACGTTTAATGAAACGAAAGCACCGTTTGATAATATCAAAGTGCGTCAGGCCATGAACTATGCCATCAGTAAAGCGGATATTATTGATTCTGTATTTGCGGGTTATGCTGTACCACTTGGCTCGAACATGAGTCCAGCAATGGGAGACTATCAAAAAAAGGGGTTAGAAGATAAGTACAAGCTTGATGTGGCAAAGGCCAAGGCATTATTAGCTGAAGCAGGTTACCCAGACGGCTTTAAAACCAAAATTACTGTATCTTCTCATAACGATATTTATTCCAATATAGCGCAAATTGTTGCCGCTAACCTTAAAGAAATTGGTGTAGATGTAGAGATTGAAGTGGTGGAGTGGGGGATTTGGCTTGATCGTGTGTACTTTGGTCGCGACTATACTATGACGACGATTGATTTAACAGGTCGTGCCTCTGCCTATGAAATTCTAAATGACTATATTTCTACCAATGAGAGTGAAAACTTCTTCTTATTTAAGAATGAGGAATACGACAACATCATGGCTGACGTTTTAAAGGAAACAGACACGGCAAAGCAAATTGCTTATTACCAACGTGCACAAGAAATTTTAGCGGAGCAGGCAGTGTCGGTTTATGTAGCGGATTACCAAATCGTCTGGGGTTCTGACAAGCAAGTGACAGGGCTGAAGAGTTATCCATTCTGGTTCCATGATATGTCCGAGGTAAAATTCTCAAACTAGAAAGAGATGATTGCAAATGATGTATATGATACGTCGATTCATCCTGTTAATGACAACGATTCTTCTAGTGTCGATGATTACATTTGGTGTTTTTCAAATTTTGCCTGGGGATCCTGTTCGAACAATGTTAGGAACAGAAGCAGATCCTACACAAATTGAAAACTTGCGGTCTGAGCTTGGTTTGAACCGCCCCCTTTATGAACAATACACTGATTGGATAAAGGGGTTATTGACTGGCGAATTAGGCCATTCCATTCGTTTCTCCATGCCTGTAAAAGACTTATTATTGGATAGACTGCCTGTTACGATGTCGTTAGCTGTCCTAACATTAACCATTGTATTAATGGTTTCCTTGCCACTTGGGATGTTTGCAGCGAGACGCCAAAATAAGCTGAGCGATGTATCCTTATCGACATTGACACAAATTGGGATGGCAGTGCCTTCATTTTGGCTCGGGATGATGCTAATTTTATATGTGGGCATGCAGTTTAGTTTTTTTAAAATTAGTGGCTATATTCCGTGGTCACAAAGTGTTGCCGGGGCGTTAAGTACGCTTATTCTGCCGGCGTTAACTATCGCTATACCTCAAATTGCCGTCAACTTCCGTTACGTGCGAACGGCCATTTTAGAACAAATTCAACTTGATTATGTACGGACAATTCGCAGTAAGGGGATGTCGGAACGGAATGTGATGTATAAGCATGTGTTAAAAAATGCCATGATTCCGATTTTGACAGTTTTTGGTTTGGTAATGGCAGAAGTTGTGGCAGGAACGATTATTGTAGAGCAGGTATTTTCCTTGCCAGGTGTTGGACAGCTATTGATTACAGCGATTAGTAATCGCGATTTCCCACTAGTGCAAGGCATCGTGATGTATATTACGGTAGCCGTTGTTGTTATTAATTTTATCGTCGATATTTTATATTCTGTGTTAGATCAAAGAATCCGATTACGATGAGAGGTGGATGCAATGGACATTGTGAAACGATATATGAAAAATATAAATTTACTCATTGGTCTACTCGTCATCGTCGGGTTTTTACTTGTTATGATTACTAGCTTCTTTTATACGCCGTATGATGTGAATACGATGAATATTCCCGAAAAATTACACAGCCCAAGTAGTAAGTTTCTATTTGGTACAGATGAATTTGGACGTGATATTTTTAGTCGGATGATGAAGGGGACACAAACAGCCTTTGCGGTAGGTTTATTAACGGTCATTATCGGTACATCATTTGGTATTTTAATCGGTGGACTAGCAGGTTTTCTAGGTGGCTGGGTCGATGAACTGTTTATGCGCTTAATGGATGCGCTAATGGCGTTTCCAGGCATAATTTTAGCGTTAATGCTAGTAGCTGTTTTCGGGCCAGGCGTAGTCAATACCGCAATTGCCCTTGGTGTGATTGCCATACCTGCCATTGCTCGAATTGCACGCAGTGGCTTTGTCCAACATCGGGATGCCGAATACGTACTAGCCGCTAAATTAATTGGAGTCAAACCTTATAACATTATGTTTCGTCATATTTTACCTAATATATCATCCCAAATTATTGTGGCAGCAACGGTTACTTTTGCGACGGCCATGCTTGCGGAAGCAGCACTAAGTTATCTAGGGCTTGGCGTTCAACCACCAAATCCTAGTTGGGGGCGTATGTTAAAAGATTCGCAAGCGTATTTAGTAAAAGCTTCGTGGTATACATTTGCGCCAGGCGGAGCGATTACTTTATTAGTGCTAGGGTTGTATATGTTGAGCAATGCATTGAGGGATTATATGGACCCCCGCTCAAAATCATAGTTTTAGTGATTGGCAATGGTATATAAAACGTTCTATACTATAGTAATTATATGCTCATAACTGAGGAGGACTATATTAATGAACGCAACCATTATTACAACAGACAGCGATTTGCAAACGGCTTTAGCTATTCGCAAAGCTGTATTTATAGAGGAGCAACAAATTCCAGCATCCGAAGAATATGATGAATTTGATACACTTGCTGCGTCTTGTGAACATATTCTTGTGTATATCAATAAACAACCCGTTGGTACAGCTCGATTACGTGTAGTAGACGGCTATGGCAAACTGGAACGAATTTGTATTTTACAGCCATTTCGTAAATGCGGGCTCGGAAAAGTGATCATTGAAAAGCTTGAGTCGTTAGCGCAGGAGAAGAAAGGTTTAACGCAATCAAAACTTAGTGCACAAGTATATGCAGAGGGCTTTTATGAAAAGTTTGGCTATCGTCGCACAGGAGAGGAATATTTGGACGCAGGCATCCCACATGTTTTAATGAAAAAGCAATTTAACAAAGCTTAACTTGTAGTAGATTAAATATCCGCGAATTGAATGCATTTACCCGCGGAAGTGGAGAGTTTACCCGCGAAATGAGAGCATTTACCCGCGAAAAACATAGGAATACCCGCGAATCGAGATCCATTACCCGCGATGTACTAGAATGAAAAGGTCTTCTCAAATGAATTTTTATGAGAAGACTTTTCTAATTGTTAAAAATCAGTGGTTGGATGCCATACACCTTGTTCATTTTTAATCATTTTCATTTTGAAAGGTACATTTGTAAACGGGATAAAGAATTGAATGGTTCCTTGCGATTCACTAAGTTGTTCAAATTCTGCTTCCTCAATACCATTATAATTATAAGCGCTTATAAGCATTTGAATTTCCCTTGTGAAATAATATTCTTTTATATTTTGTTTGTCTAAATACTTTTCAATTTCGGAACGTGTATGTTTCGCTAATAATGAATAATGTGTTAAATAATCGCCTTGTGCTTCTGAAAATGCATACATTTTCGCAACAGTTAGTGGTTTAACACCTTTAAGGATATTTAAATCATAATTTTCTTTAAACGCATTATAAAGTGATTGTTCTTCGGTGGTTAACGTAAAGGTTGGCTCAAGTTTTTTTACTCCGACAATTTTACCGATGAATGTATCATTCTTTACTACTCCAACTGTCCCACCTTTTTTATTCATATAAACGGCATACTCATTTTCGTGCAATGGTACAAGGTTTACATCAATCGTTTGCATTTTAGCATCGCCCATATGGAAGCGACTGTTATAATAATATTTATAAATTTCCTGCTGTTCAGGTTGAGGAAATTGCACAGGAGCCACTGCCCCCGGCAAAGCAAGGAACTTGCCATTTAACGATACTTGTCCATTCGATGATTGTACGTGATCGCCTTCAATACCAAATACCGGAGAAACTACGATATCGTAACGATCATAGTATGCAATATAATCACCTACTTCAATTTCTCCTTGTGGATCAATCACCATGGGTAGATTTGATAATGCCCACTGTTTCCCCATAACATAAGAGATAGTTGGGTTAATGACTTTTAAGTTTTTCGATTCGATAATCGGTAGTATAGTTTCATTTTTTTGCAGTAGTGAAACAAGGTCATCAGGGTCTGTAGGTAATGTCGAAACGGTTTTAGACGCAGTTGCCTCATGCGGTGTAAATTGTAACTTCAAAACGAAGCCTACAATCAAAACAAATGTCAGCGCTATTAAGGGTACTTGCCAATGCTGGTTTGGAGTGCGTATTTTTACAGGTCGCTTAGGTGTAAGCATACGTTGTTTCATGTCCTCCGTAAATGGAACGTCTGCACGAAGTTCTCGCTTTAGTTGCTCCTTTAAATTATTCATGGATAAACACCTCCGGCTGTGCTGATAATTTTGATTTTAGTAATTCTTTTCCTCTACGTAATCTTGTGCGCACAGTATTTTGAGA
Source organism: Lysinibacillus sp. FSL K6-3209 (assembly GCF_037976175.1). Lineage (NCBI taxonomy): Bacteria > Bacillati > Bacillota > Bacilli > Caryophanales > Bacillaceae > Lysinibacillus > Lysinibacillus sp. FSL K6-3209. The sequence goes on from NZ_CP150264.1 coordinate 1,869,293, forward strand.
AATATTTAGCAAGTCTGCAATTTCTGATGCCTTAAATTCTTCATAATAGAACAAAATAATAGCTTCTCGATAGTGAATTGGTAAACTCATTACTTCTTCCTTTAAAGATAGAAATTGTTGTTGTTGCATGACTTCCTGTTCAGCAGATTTTTCGTTCGACCAAAAAGGAGTTAAAAATTGCAGCACGTTTCTGCGCTTTATTTTACGCAGTTCATCGTGACATCGATTAATTAAAATTCTGGTTAAATAGGTTTTCAGTGTTGCGTCCTTGCGAAAAGCATCACCCTTTGTGACAAAGGTCAAAAAAACATCTTGCGTAATTTCTTCTGCGAGTTGCTGATCCTTTACATATAAATAGCTCAGATGGAAAAGGTATTCACCATATTCCTCCACTAGCTGTTCCATAAAACTACCACCTTACATGTCTTTTAACTCTTAGACGTAAAAATTCAAGAAAATTGTTCAAAATAATGAAAATAGTTACAAGTCTTCTATATGATTATTACAAAAATAGGGAGGGGGGCTATGGATAATGTATTACCTATAAAACAAACTCCATTTTGAGTATGTCAAAATGGAGTCTTTAATTTAAAACGAAATAGGGACTTCCTGTAATGTTGGGTAAGATGTGATGGCACCATGTTTTGTTGTGGATATAGCAGCATAACGGTTGGCAAAGGTAAGAAGGGGCGTAGCAAATGTTTCGCAAAAGGCTGCGAGCGACTCCACTGTAATGTTTTTCTGCAACAACATACTTAAAATCGCACCGATAAAGGCATCACCTGCACCTGTTGTATCAAGCGCTTGTACAACTTCAGCAGCAACTTTTACATGCTGTTGCTTCGTGTAAAGACTAGCTCCTTGTGCACCATGCGTGACGAAAATGACTTGAACCTTGTCTTGAAATAATGACTGCACGGCTTGCTGCTCATCGTCTATATGCGTTAAAAACGATAGTTCATCATCGGAAAGCTTTACGATATGCGCACGCGGAATAAAGTTTAAAATCGTTTTCCGACATGCTTCAGCGTCATGCCAAAGGGGGAGGCGTACGTTCGGGTCAAAAGAGACAAGACTCCCCATCGCATGAGCTTGCTCAATAATCGCCTTATGTGTTTGCTTCATTGGACTATCTACTAAGTTCACCGAACAAAAGTGGAGAAGATCATGAGCTGTTAGTAAGTTAGTCGGCAATTGTTGTGAGCTGTATAACAAATCAGCCGCATTTTTTCGATAAAATAAAAAGTCACGTTCACCATCCGCTGTCAAGGATACAAAGGCAAGGCTTGTTTCACCATCCGCTGTTTGTGCGATATACTGCGTATCTACGCCAGCTTGTTTCACGGTAGCAATTAAAAAGTCCCCAAATGCATCTTGCCCAACTTGTGTTAGTAGGGCAGCAGATTGGCCTAATTTTGCGCAGACTGCTGCTACATTCGCCGGTGCACCACCCGCATTTTTCGTAAACTGTTCGACCGATAAAAGCGAGCCACTTTGTCCAGCGGGCGTAAAGTCAATTAAGAGTTCACCAATTGCATACAATTTTCGCATACAATACCTCCTTGTCCAATCAAATCTTCATTCCTGCAAAGGAGCTTTTTGCTTTGGAATATAAATAGTATAAAAAATCCCAGAAAAAATGAGTAAGATACCAAGCGTTTGAATAGCGCTAGGCATGAAATCAAGCAGTAACATATCTAATAAGATAGCGACAACGGGATCTACAAATACTAAAACAGACACTAGTATAGTAGATAGGCTACGAATACTATCAAAAAATAAATAATAAACAAATCCAGTATGAATAAAGCCTGTCCCTAAAATATAAAGCCAATTCGTTGTTGTCAATCCTTCAAATAATGAAAAATCTACAAACGGTACTAGCATCACAATACCAACAGCCGTTTGTATAAACGTTAAGGCATAGGCGCTTAAATTTTTTATCGTTCTGCTCGTTAACATCGTAAATGCATAAAATAAAGCGGAGAGCAATGCCCACACAAAACCGGACTGCATAAATTCAGATAATGAAATAAAATTTTGTAATCCAATAATAAAAATACTGCCGATAAAACAAGTTACCGTTGCGACAAGGGCTTGTATAGTCATTTTTTCTTTAAGCAATAACGCCCCTAAAATAAGCACAAAAATAGGTGCTAAATTATAGATTGAAATGGCGATTGAAATCGACATCTCCTCAAAAGCTTTAAATAAAAACACCCAGTTTAAGACGATAAAGACTCCACAAAGAAGGGTGCGCAATAGTTCCTTTTTGTTCCAGACCTCTGTTTTATGCCCGCCCGTAATTAGCCATAAGGCGCCAAGAAAGAGTGTTGCACAAACACAACGGATAAAGACTAGCTCTGTAGCGGGTACGCCAGTATGGATCGTAAAAAAGCCGATGGAGCCAAAAATGGCCATAGACACTGTAAGTTTTATGATTGCTGAGACATTCATAACAAACCTGCTTTCTAGTAGTAATGAAATGGCTACTAATTTTTAGCTATCACTATAATGGAGAAACCGACAGCGTTGTCTACTGTCGGCTCTTGTTCATTAGAAAACGATTACTCACGGATTTGCCCATTTCCATGGATGAAATACTTTGTAGATGTTAATGCTGGTAAGCCCATTGGTCCACGGGCATGTAATTTTTGTGTACTAATCCCGATTTCAGCGCCATAGCCAAATTCAAAGCCATCTGTAAAGCGAGTAGAAGCGTTATGATAAACCGCCGCCGCGTCTACACTATTTAAAAATGTATCTGCCACAAGCTGATCTTCAGTAACAATGGCCTCCGAGTGGTTTGTACCATATTGATTAATGTGCTCGATAGCCTCATAAACGTTTTCGACAATTTTGACGCTAATCTTTAAATCTAGGTATTCTGTTGCAAAGTCTTCCTCTGTAGCGGGCTGCGCAAAATCCACCGCTTGGCAAACTGTCGCATCACCTACAATTGTCACGCCTGCTTCATGCAGTGCGTTTAGCAACTGTGTACCGTGTTCACTAAACCACTCCGGATGAATTAGTAAGCTTTCTGCTGCATTACAAACAGAAGGACGTTGTGTTTTTGCATTTCGACAAATGTTTTCTGCTTTTATGTAATCGGCTGTTTGGTCCACATAAATATGGCAATTGCCTGCTCCTGTTTCAAGCACAGGCACAGAAGCTTCACGAACAACTAAATCAATCAGAGCTTTACCACCGCGTGGAATTAGTACATCAAGAAATTCTTTTAAATGGAATAATTCCTTTGCTGTGTCACGACTTGTATCTTCGATTAATTGCACTGCATCGACTGGGATAGACGTTTTTTCAAGTGCTCGGTGGATACTTGAAACAAGGGCAATATTTGAAAATTTGGCTGAGGAACTACCTCGTAATAGTACAGCATTACCCGTTTTCAATGATAATGTAGCTGCATCGACCGTAACATTTGGTCTAGCCTCATAGATTATGCCAATCACCCCAATTGGCACCATCCGCTTCTCAATAAGTAAGCCATTATCCTTTTCAATATGCTCAAGCGTAGTTCCAACTGGATCATTTAATTTCACTAATAAATGAATGGCATCTGCCATTGCTGTAATACGTTCCTTGTTTAACATAATGCGATCAAGTGTTGAAGTAGGCATGCCTTTGTCTTTACCATTTGCTAAATCCTTTAAATTTTCAGAAATTATCATATCTTGATCGATTAGTAATTGTTCCGCAATTTTCGTTAAGGCATCATTTTTTTCGCATGTTGTTTTAATATTTAAAACATAGCTTGCTGCCTTTGCTCGTTTTCCTTTTTGATATACTTCACTTGTCATTTGATTTCCTCCTATTTCGTTTGTATTTTTAACCATTTATCCCGATGAATAACCTCTATCGGGTAATTGGTTAATTCATCAGTTCGTTTTCCCATTGCGTGTGCTAGCTCGAGTGATGAATATAAAACTTCGCCGCGCCCAATCAGCTTATTATGGCTGTATACTTCAACAACGTCACCTTGTTCGAAGTCTCCTTCAACACGATAGACACCTGCTGGAAGTAAGCTTTTGCCATTTTCTAATAATGCGTGCTCTGCACCGTTATCTATAAAAATTTTACCAGAAATTTCCGTTAGCGCAATCCACTGTTTATTATTTGTTAAGACAGCGAGTGCTTCATGTTCTACATATGTGCCATCGCCATGACCATCTAAAATATGGATTAGCTTTTGAGCCCCGTAGCCCGTTCCGATAAATACTTTAACGCCTGCATTTAAAGCTGCACGGGCTGCTAATAGTTTGGACTCCATACCACCTGTTCCAACTTTAGAGCCAGCACCGTCAGCGAAGCCTAGCATTTCGTCTGTTACTTCTGTTAACCGATCAATGCGTTTTGCTTGCGGATTTTTATTGGGATTGGCATCGTATAAACCATTAATGTCTGTCAGAATAATGAGCTGGTCTGCATGAACAAGCCCACTGACAAGTGCGGATAGCATATCATTATCCCCAAATGTTAATTCGCTAACAGATACCGTATCGTTTTCATTAATAATTGGGAGCATCGAGCGCTCAAGTAATTCCTCAAATGTTGCATAGGCATTTTTATAGCGTTCTTTTTTCGAAAAATCAGTCCGTGTAAGTAAAATTTGAGCAGGCATTATATCATAAATACTAAATAGTGCATGATAGGTTTGGATAAGCAAACTTTGACCGACTGCTGCTGCTGCTTGTTTCCCTTTTACTGTCACAGGGCGAGAAGGGTAGCCGAGTTGTTTAAAGCCTGCTGCTACAGCACCTGACGAAACTAGTAAAACTTCATGTCCACATTTTTTTAATTCCGCAATAGCTTGCACGTGATCCATTAAGCGTACTTTATCAATTTCGCCTTTTGCATTAGTTAAGGAGCTACTGCCGATTTTTACAACAATTCTTTTTCTTTCCATCCTAATTCCTCCAGTTCACCATTTGGGGCATTCCCATCGCCTAAGCCACAAATTGCTGAATAAAGATAAAAAAACCTTTTCGTCCTAAAAATTAGGACGAAAAGGTTGCTTTCCGTGGTACCACCTACATTGAATATCTTGAGATATTCCACTTTCCTCATAACGCTTGAGACTGCGCCTAGTTTGGCTAGGACGTTTCACGAAGTAGGTTCTGTAGTCTTTTTTGTACAATGTCTTACAGCCGATGGACATCGCTCTCTTACCAATTAGTTTCTACGTACTAATCTTCGTTCGTTTTATTGGTATCATGTATTTTGCAGAGATTGCGGATATAACATAACCACAAGTTCTCATTCATACTACTAATTGAATAAAGAATGCACTACTTCTTTGTGTCTGTCAAGCTGAATAGAAAAATTGTGTATAAATTAGGACAAATCGCAGAGGTTTACAACTATCAATAAACATTTGAATATTGAGAAGTTACTATTATTTTAACCACCAAATGGCAACGAATAGAGGCAGCATCGCCAATATCATCACAAAGAAACTCCACAAAATTTGTTTCCCTGTTGTCATGTTTTTAGGTTTAATACTTATTTTTTCATAGAGTGCGTTAATCGCACGTTGCTCTTTTGCATAGAGCATTGATTGAAATTCATCATAATCTTGAATATAACTAGATGGGGGCCTTGGACTAAAACGAAGATTTCGAATATCTTCCGTAATATCATTTTCGCCAATCCAGTAGGTAATAACGGGTGCTAAGCCTGCAGAATGCATTGCTTGAACCTTGATATCGTGTGTTTTCATTTTATAAAAAACATTTCCTTGCTCGTCCTCAAATTCTTGAACAATATCGCTTACTGCCATCGACGAATCACCTCTTTCTTAATACAATAAGGATTGAATTCATAGTGTTGAATTCTATTATAATGCATAAACGAAGAGAAATGTTGCGTGAGCGAGCATTAATGAGGATAATAATTTTCTATAAAAAAATTATATATAGTCATAAAGTTACAAGTGGCGTGTAGTATAATGTAAATACAACCATTGTAATTATGGTTTTTTCTAACAAATAGCGGGGGGAAGGGTAAAATTGGAACTTTCGTCGTTACTAGCATTTTTAGGTGCAGCTATTATTTTAACTATAATGCCGGGGCCGGACAATTTATTTGTCCTTGCGCAAAGCATTACACAAGATAAAAAGGCTGGAATTGCGACTTCACTAGGTTTATGTACGGGCTTACTTGTACATATCGGAGCTGCAGTTTTAGGTATCTCAGCCATTGTCTATCAATCGACCGTTATGTTTTCGATTGTCAAATTTGCTGGGGCTGCCTATTTATTATACTTAGCATGGCAATCATTTCGAGCGAAGAATGATGCATTTACATTGGAGCACCAAAATATTCATACGTTCGCTTTGCTATATCGAAAAGGAATTTTAATGAATATCTTAAATCCAAAAGTTTCTTTATTTTTCTTAGCACTATTGCCACAGTTTGTAAATCCGTTACTTGGACATGTGGCGTTACAAATGCTTATTTTGGGGATGGTATTTTTAGTGCAGGCACTGATTCTATTTTCATTAGTTAGTGTTTTTGCTGGGAAAGTAAGGGGAATAATTATAGGTAAACCTACTATTGCAAAACGCCTGAATATCGTACAAGGTGTACTATTTACATTTATCGGTATAAAAATCGCACTTAGTAAACAATAAAAGGAGGAGATTGTATGGCTATTTTACATATTACCTTTAGCTTGTCTACACAAGGGTCCATTAAACACGCGATTCGACAAAACCATTTACAGCGGGAAGAGTCAGTGATTTGTATTAATGATAATTTCTCTATTGGCCCACTTACAAGTATGGAAGAGCGAAAAAATTGGTTGGATACCCATATTTTTAAGGATGTAGAAGAACAAGAATTATATGAAGACATCCACAACAAGTGGACAAAAGCGATAGCTGGCATCCCATGTGATCTGGATGTTTGGATTTGGTATAGTCAAAATGCGCATGAAGAAATTGCTTTACGTTATGTGATGAGTGAGTTTGTCAATAAATGCAGCATGGTATTTGGTATAGATGCCACGGCTGGTTTACAGCGCATACAACAAGACATGTCCATTCGTTATACCGGTGAGTTATCAGCGGATATGTTAATGAAGTTACGTCCAGAAGCGAAGCGTTTTACAATTGAGGAGTGTCAGCGTCTAGCTAAAGAATGGGACGAGCTCAAGCGAAATCAAAGTATATTGCGAGTTTGGCAAAATGGCATTGTTCATGTAAACGAGAATATGTTTGATGAAAAAATTATGAACAGTGCAAAATATTTACAAGCTAGCAACAATGAGCAATGGCTTTCACCAGTGAATGTTATTGGGCAAATGGTAAATATAACGAATGACTATATAAATGAAACATTTATTGAAAATCGATTACTCTACTTGGCTCAACAAGGACTATTTGAAATAAGCGGTGACACAACGGATATAAATGCATATAAAATAAACTATATTGGACAATAAGTTAAACGCTCATGAGAAAAAGTGTTAGATTGATTTGAAGTCAATCTAACACTTTTTTGTTATGTTGTTGTTCGCGTCTTACTTTTTGAGCAAAATTCACCCATCTTTTTGTTCCTTCATTTTGAGTGCCAGCCTCTTTAGTCGCGTTCTCTCGAAGGACCCATCTTCTCATAATAATCAAGAACAAATTGCTGGAATTGCCGTGCGGAAGGTGGAAGGTAACGATTTTCAATCCAAGCCATTCCAATTATGCGTTCACATACCATATCTTCAACATGTATTTTTACGACCTTATTTGGATTAAGGTCTTCATCATCAGGTAGGAGGGATACCCCAAGACCAGCTCCTACAAAGCCAGCAACGGTAGAGACCTCATCACCTTCATACGTAATTTTAGGCTTAATGCCCGCAGCATTTAACAGTCGATCAGCAGTCCGGCGTAATGCATAGCCTTTTTTCATAAGGACAAAGTTTTCATGCTCTAGTTCTTTCATCGTTATACTTTTACGATTGGCTAGATGATGATCGATGGGCACCATGATATAAAGCTCATCTCTCCATAGTTCTTTCCAACAAACAGGTGGTTCGGTATCAATTGCTGCAAGCAAACAAAGATCTAGCTCACCTGCAAGTAGTTGTTTAAGCTGGGAGTGCGAATAGTTTTGTGTGAAATGAAAGCGGATATGCGGATGTTGCTGACGAAAGGCGCGGATCAAATCAGGGACTATACTTGTTCCAAGTGTATGTAAGAAGCCCAGTGACACATCTCCAAGCTCAGGATTATTGAGCTCCTGTAATTCTAAAACAGCTTTTTCATATTCTTTACGCATACGTTGCACGCGATATAAAAACAATTCTCCGTAGCGATTTAGCATGATTGAACGTCCTTGGCGGTCAAATAAAGGAACACCTAATTCCTCCTCAAGCTTTGAAATCGAACGACTTAGTGCAGGCTGTGAAATCGCTAAAACATCTGCTGCACGTGTCATATGTTCAAGCTTCGCTACTGTTGCAAAATATTCCAATTGTTGCCATTCCAATTTCACTCACCTCTAATAATAGTATGGATATTAGTTACCTGCATTATAACGGTAAAAGGATAGGAAGTATAGGCAACTTGGGAAAATTTTAAATGGCAGCTCATCGGAAATTAAACAAATGAATTTTTTAAATTTAGAAGCACCTCCAAAGGGTGATTACAGAAGGAATTAACCTTACACCATTCATGCATAAAACGTATCGAAACGATAAAAACTATAAATTGTACATTATGAATAAAGGGTGTTAAGATAGACACATAAAATACACAAATACAAATTTCCGTGAAGGGGATATTATAAAATGAAGTTATCAAAGCCGCAACCTCTAACAATTGAGGGAGGCAAAAAAGCCGTACTATTACTGCATGGATTTACAGGTAGCACAAAAGATGTGAAAAAGCTAGGGGAATTTTTATCCAAACGTGGTTATACCGTTCATGCACCTATCTATAGTGGGCACGGGGTAGAACCGGAAGCCCTACTAGAAACAAAACCTGAAGACTGGTGGAACGATGTAGTAGAAGGCTACAACTTCCTAAAAGAAAAAGGATATGAAGAAATCGCAGTAGTAGGCATTTCACTTGGCGGAGTTTTTTCATTAAAAGTAGCAGAGCAATTTCCTGTTAAAGGAGTTGTTGCCATGTGTGCGCCGATAACACGCGATAGCTCAAAAGGATTATTTACACGTTTATACAATTATGCAAGACTTTATAAACACTTTGAAAACAAGTCCAAAGATCAAATTATTTCTGAACTACATGAATTACGCATTTCACCAAAAGATTCTTTAGATGGCGTAACACGCTTAACAGAAGAAACACGTGAAGATTTACCTGCAATTAAAGCACCAACTTTAGTATTGCAAGGATTATTAGACGATGAGCTATATCAACAAAGCGCTCCGTTTATTTTAGATACAGTTAAAACAGATGATAAAGAAATTATTTGGTATGAAAATTCTGGTCATATTATTACGTTAGATAAAGAACGTGATAAAGTGTATGAAGACGTGTACAATTTTTTAAACCATATAGAGTGGTCTGTTGCAAACTAAGAGCTGTCTTCTGACAGCTCTTTTTATTTGTTAATTTTTACTTAATAAGCTAGGAACTGTACTATTAGCATTTATCTTAGAAAAAACTATTGTTTTTATAATAAATGCCTGTTACCATAATGAAATTGTAGTGAAAATTCATTCGATTTAACTTATTTCAGCAAAACACCTTTATTTCTATTAGTGAACAACGAATGCGATAAAATTACTGAAGAGTAGTGGTTCGAACTCTAGCTGAAGTAAGAAAAGCTTCATTGGATATTTTACATTCTAAATGAAGCATTTCGAGCAAGCTCGAAAAAATCTGGACGCAATTACGCTAAGGCGTAATTATTCTTGCTTCAATAGGGTGAAGCAAGAAAGCCTCCGGCGGATGTCACAGATTTTGAAGAGGAGCATTTCAAGCAAGCTCGAAAAAAATCAGGACGCAATTACGCTAAGGCGTAATTATTCTTGCTTCAATAGGGTGAAGCAAGAAAGCCTCCGGCGGATGTCACAGATTTTGAAGAGGAGCATTTCGAGCAAGCTCGAAAAAAATCAGGACGCAATTACGCTAAAGCGTAATTGATATTTGCTATAGTCAAACACATCTAAGGAGTACATCAATTATGCAAAAGAAAATACCTTTTTCTACATATGCAGTCATTGGAACGATGTTATTTGGACTGTATTTTGGAGCAGGAAATCTTATTTTTCCAATTCAACTTGGACAACTAGCAGGGACTAACTTTTGGTTTGCTCTTGTCGGTTTTTTAGTAACGGCAATCGGATTACCATTTTTAGGTATTTTAGCGATTGGTTTATCGGGCAGTAATGGACTGCGTGATTTAGCGAGTCGTATTCATCCTTTATTCGGCGTTATTTTTTCATTAGCGTTATACTTAACAATTGGTCCTTTCTTTGCTATTCCACGAACGGCAACAGTGCCATTTGTCGTTGGCTTTGAACCGTATATTAATGCGGAACATACAACCATGTTACTGGCTTTGTTTAGCTTTATATTTTTTGCCATTGTCTACTATTTCTCGTTAAATCCAGCGAAGATTATGGATTATATCGGGAAGGTATTAACACCAGCCTTTTTAGTTGTCTTATTTATTTTAATAATTATTAGTATTGTAAAGCCGATGGGGCACTTTCAACAGCCAATAGGTGATTATATTCAATCTTCCTTTATGACTGGCTTTAAAGAAGGCTATAATACAATGGATGCACTAGCATCGCTAGCATTTGGTATCGTTGTCATCAATGCTATTAAAAATGCAGGGATTACAGATCGTAAAGAAATTGCTAAGGCAACATGGAAATCAGGCATCTTTGCGATGGCACTAATGACGTTAATTTACGGACTTATTACGTATATGGGCGCATCTAGTATTGAATCTATTGGAACATTTGACAACGGTGGTTTAATTTTCGCAGCGGTTGCAGATCATTATTTTGGCTCATTTGGTGCAATTTTATTAGCGGTCATTATTGTGCTAGCTTGTTTAAAAACGAGTATTGGCTTAATTACTTCTTGTAGTGAATTTTTCCATGAAGTGTTTCCAAAGGTTAGCTATAAAATGTTTGTTCTATTATTGTGTGTCGTGTCCTTCTCTATTGCGAACTTTGGTTTAAATAATATTATACAATTTGCTATTCCAGTGCTTATGTTCTTATATCCACTTGCCATTGTTCTGATTTTACTTGCTTTAAGCTCTTCATTATTTAACAATAAGCAAGCTGTATACGCATCAGCTATGTTTTTGACGTTTTTCGTTAGTCTCATCGACGGCTACAAAGCGCTCATTATTAGTATACCTGAGGCACAATTAAGCTGGTTAGACACAATAGAGCAACTATACTCCGATGTTTTACCACTATATGATATCGGTTTAGGATGGATATTACCTGCTGTCATTGGGGTAGTGATTGGCTTGATTTTGCCTTCAAAACAAACTAAAACCATTCAATAGTTTTGCTATTTAAGTGATTGTACCTATAAAAGAGTGTTAGATTGAATAAATGTCAATCTAACACTTTTTCTTATTTTTATATACGAAAATAATATATGCAGAAAATTTATTCAATTTAATTTATAATGTTACTTATGATTGTGATAAGGAGAAGGTGAGCAAATGCACGAACTTTGGATGTTTACAGCAGTGGCGCTAATGATTGTTATGGTGCCTGGAGTAGATTCACTGCTAGTTTTAAAAAATACAATCGTACATGGCAAAAAAGCAGGCTTTTTTACAATGGTAGGGATTGTCCTAGCACTAATCGTGTGGACAACTTTAGCAGTACTTGGTCTTGCAACGATTATATCAAAATCAATGGTCGTATTTTTAGTGATCAAGTATGCTGGTGCAGCTTATTTAATTTATTTAGGTATTCAGTCATGGCGTGCAAGGGCACAAAATATGATGTTGCAAGAAGAGGTTACTATCAAAGAAAATGGAGAAAAAAATATGCCGCTTAGTTGCATGACCCAAGGCATTACAACGGACTTATTAAACCCAAAAACATTGCTATTATATGTAACATTAATGCCTCAATTTATTCAACCAAATTTTAATATTAACGCGCAATTAATAGTGTTAGCAGGTATTTTAATTGCCTTATCCATTGTTTGGCTTGGCATTGTCATTCTTGTGATGAATGTAATCCGCAAATGGTTTATGAAGCAGACTGTACAAGCAATGTTTAATAAAATAACAGGTGTAATGTTAGTAGGCATTGGTGTTCGCATTGCCACTGAAAAAGTATAGGAAAATTGAAAAAAAGCACGCAATGGTCAATTTCCATTGCGTGCTTTTTATTACCCTTAGTAGGCAGTCCAACCACCATCTACGGCAATAACCTGACCATTTACAAAGCTCGCTTCATCTGAACCTAAGAATATAGCAAGTTGGGCAATTTCTTCTGGTTGTCCAGCCCGAGGATTGATGGACAAGCCAAGTGCCTGACGAGCCGCCCCGACTTCACTCATATTGGTCATTGTTGAGCCAATGTTAGTCATAACAGCACCTGGTGCAATCCCGTTGCAACGAATATTTTGATTGGCATACATAAAAGCTGTATTTTTTGTTAAGCCTACGACGGCATGTTTAGAGGCAGTGTAGGCAGCGCCTGCGCGAGCACCATAAAGTCCGCCAGCAGAAATATTATTAACAAAGACCCCATGCCCTTGCTCAAGGAAAATTTCTGTTGCCATACGCATTGAGCGCATAACAGCTGTTGTATTGACAGCAAATACTTTATCCCAACGCTCATCGGAAATTTCACCGACAGGCTCCATACCATCCATAATACCCGCGTTGTTAACTAAAATATCTAGTTTACCAAAATGGTTTTTGGTCTCATCAAATAAGCGTAGCAAGTCTTCTGCTAGAGCAACGTTTGTTTGTATAGCGATAGCTGTGCCACCAGACGCCTGAATACCATCCACAACAGCTTGCGCACCATCTAAATTTAAATCTGAAACAACGACTTTCGCACCTTCTTTAGCATAACCTTCTGCGATTGCTTTCCCCATACCTGATGCTGCACCTGTAACAATTGCTACTTTATTTTCTAATCTCATGTCAAAAGACCTCCTATTCTAACGATTAATTATTGAACATGTGTTCATTAAAATATTATAATATCCATGTAAGCGATTTCAATATGCAGAATTCATAGAACTGTTCAGTAAGCAACACATTTTAAAAAATTGTATAGTAAGGGGTAGAAAAAATTGACCGTGAACGATTTACGAGTAGTCAAAACAAAGCAGGCGTTACATAATGCATTGCTCACGTTGCTAAGTGACAAACCGCTAGAAAATATATCGATTGCTGAAATATGTCGTGTGGCAAAAGTGAATAGGGGGACATTTTATTTACATTACGAACAAAAGGAAAAGTTGTTTGAAGAATATTTTCAGGAAATTGTTGAGGATTTATATCATGCTTATGAGGAACCTTACCGTGCAGCATCGACTATTATTAAAAACGAGCTAGATCCAAATACGATCCAGATTTTTCATCATATAGAGCGTTTTAAACTATTTTATCGCATTGTTTTTTCTAAAAATGTTCCGCTAACCTACTATTATATGTTGTTTGATGAAATACAATCGTTACTAAAAAGAGATTTAGCGCAAAATAAAATTGGGGAAATAAAGACGGATTTTTATAGTGCTTATCAAGCAAATGCCATAATTGGCATAATAATTGAGTGGTATCGGCATGATTTTGCGGAAAGTGCCAGTGAACTAAACAAGCAACTCGCTGCCATTTTACGGTTTGAAGAAAATAGTGGAAATCGCCACAAACAATAAAAAATCGCCACTATACTTGAAATACTCGTAAACTAGCAAAAAAATGTTAGATTGAAAGCCATCAATCTAACATTTTCCTCTTTTGTTCAATTATTGAGCTGTAGGGCTTTAGGTTTTTTTAGTGCAACTGCTACGATTGCGATTGCTAGTGTAACAACGATAATCATACCTAATGAACTGCTATTACTTATCAAGCTTTCAGTGTTACCGCCAAAAATAATTGTATAGTAACCGTCAGCACCGTATGTCGCTGGCAAAAGAGAAGCGAGGCGGTGGTAAAATTCTGAAAGCAACGCATTCGGTACGAGGACACCAGATGTAACAAGCTGCAATGACAGTGCACAAATATTAAAGACCATGCCAAGATTACCAAATAAGATAACAAAAACTTGTGCTAAACATAGGAAAGCCCAATACATAAAACCTTGGAATAAATAAATAGTAATTAAACTTTCATCACTCGAAATCGCAAATAGCTGCATTAAACCAATTGTTAGTAAGGGCAAAATAAATGCAACAGCAAAATTGAGCAATTGTCTTGCAAAAAATAAAGACCATTTCGAAACGCTATCTTGAAGCATTTGGGCTGCTTGTTGGTGTTGCATAATCATCACCATTGCACCAACGAATGAAGAAATAATCACCATTAACGGGACAAAATTCGCAGCAAACTCTTTCACATCATTTGTTTTCATAATAGTCGATTCAACGATACGATCTTTTACACCCATAATGGTTGTCGTGACAGTATCCTGAACAAGCAAGGCGGTGTTTTGTTCTATTGGAAGTTGCGAGAATTGTTGTGAAAACGCTTTGACAATTTCTCCTTGCTGTACAGGATATAGCTGATGATTGATTTCATTTGTAGTCTGTTTTGCTACGCCCTCCATCATTGTTTTGGCAAGGCTTGCGTTCGCCTGATTAATAGAATAAATAATGTTTGCGTCTTTACCTGCTTTGAGCTGAGCAGTGAAGTCAGCAGGTATGTGAATTATCATATGAATATAACGGTTTTCCAAATCCTTTTCCGCTATATCAATGGAAGAATAGTCTTTGGACGCAAAGGGCAAAGACTCTTTAAGCCCATCTATTACTTCTTGCCCAAAGGCAGTATCCTCGCTAATATAGCCAATTGTTAAATTATCTGTTCGATCATTTATGCCATCATATGCTGTCATCCAAATAGAAAAAAATATTAATTGAAATGCAACTGTAGCGACAATGCCAATATAAGTTTCACGAATTTTAAATAATGCTTGTAATCCTTTTGTCATATCCTCTTATTGCCTCCTATAAAGTAAGTACTTGCTTGCATTGTAGGGAAAAATTTTTTCTAGGAAGTTAAACCCCTAGAAAAAATTGCAACACTTGTTTTTAACAGTTCTTCTGTTGGAAGGGTAGAAACGATTGTACCTAATCGAGCGCGTGAAATAAAGTGACCAAAATTAAGGGCTATAAGAGATAGTGCAGCCGCTTCAAAGTTGACCTCGCGAATTTTTCCTTTATGATGCATTTCCTTAAAGTAATGTATTAGTTCATTTTTAAAGAGTAAAGGAACATTTGCTATTTCAGCATTTATTTCAGGAAATTGCATCGATTCCTTAAAGCCAATCATCACAAAGTCCTTGATAGACATCATATACTCGAAATATTGCATTGAAAAGCGGGATAAATCCGTTTCTAAATCCCATGTCACCTCTTCACGCATTGTTTTTTGCAAAATTGGGTTGTAAGAAAATTTGTCTACAATCGTTTTTAAGAGCCCTTCCTTATTGCCAAAATGGCGGAAAATAGTGACTTCATTGACTTGTGCTAAGTCGGCGATTGCCTTCGTTGTGGCTGCGGTATAACCTTTTTCGCTAATTAATTGTAAGGCTGCATCAATTATGCGTTGTGCTGTTTCTTTTGTTGCCAATAAACTAAGTCCTCCTATGCAAGTAGTTACTTACATGCTACCATGCGCTATTTAGATTGGCAATAAAAATAAAGCGCTAAATTATTAAAAAATGTAGGAAGTCGAACTCTAACGTTTGGTTCGTGGGTAAACAAGTATGGTATTTAAATGTTTATGCCATACTATTCTATTATCGTTGTTGACAACTATATCGGACGTTGATATATTTTAATTATATCGTCAGCCGATATATTGTTAGACGATATATTGAAGGAGGTTTTAGTATGACACAGGAATATCCTCCGTTAACTGAGGGTGTTTATTATATTTTGTTGGCATTATTTGAAGCGCGTCATGGCTATGGCATTATGCAATTAGTGGAAGAAATGAGTAAAGGTCGTGTTCGTCTTGGCGCAGGTACAATATACGGCGCTATCAAAACATTGTTGGAGCGACAATGGATTGAGGCATTGGACGATGATGGACGCAAGAAGGAATATATAATTACAGAAAATGGGAAGAAAGTGGTTGAATACGAAATTTTGAGATTAAGGGAACTTTTTGACAATGGTATCCGTATAACGAATGGAAAAGCTTAAAAACGCATTTGCATGTAGGAGGTGTTGACATGAAAAAAATTAAATTTCGCTTTTTTTTAGATTATGAAAAAGAAGAGGCATGGGTAAATGAATTGGCTGCACAAGGATGGCATTTACAAAAAAACATAATAAGTTTCTTTGTATTTGAACAAGGCGAGCCAGGAAAGTATATTTACCGCAATGAATTAGTTGAAGGTAAAAAGAAAGATTATTATGAATTTTTGGAAACGATGAATATTGAATGCGTTTCTAAATTCGGTGTTTGGGCATATTATCGAAAAGAAGCGATTGATGGGGACTTTGAATTATTCTCAGACGCACCTTCTAAAATACAATATTTAAAATCAATCACTAGATTGTTTATCCCAATTGCGTTGCTCAATATTATCATTGGCATTTTCAATATCATTACGGGATTTACGGCGTCGCCAGTAGCGTTCATGTCTATTAATCTTGGCATCTTGAATATGGTGATGGCGCTGTTCATGTATGTACCGATTCGAAAAATTCAAAGACGTAAAAAGCATTTGGAACATGATTTACATATATTTGAGGGGTAGGGAGGATGAAAGATGACATTACAATTACAGCATGTCACAAAAAAATATAAAGATTTCACAGCGGTGGATAATTTAAATTTCACTATTGAGAAAGGTGAGATTTTTGGGCTTATTGGTCAAAATGGTGCGGGCAAAACAACGACTTTTCGTATGATCTTAGATTTACAGGAAACAACTGCTGGTACGATATCTTGGAATGGGAAGCCAGTCAATTCGATTAACCGAGATGTACTTGGTTATTTACCAGAGGAGCGTGGGATTTTTCCTACGATGAAAGTAGAGGACCAATTATACTTCTTTGGAGAACTGCGAGGCATGAAAAAAGCAGAGCTTAAAAAAGATATTGATTTTTGGATTAGCCGTTTTGACTTAGAAGAAAAGCGCAAAGATAAAGCAGAAACCCTATCAAAAGGCAATCAGCAAAAAGTACAGTTGATTGCAAGCTTTATTCATAAACCCCAATTTTTAATTTTAGATGAGCCTTTTAGTGGTCTTGACCCCGTAAATAAAGATTTACTAAAAGATGCCATTTTACTGTTAAAAGAACAAGGTACAACCATTTTATTTTCAAGTCACCAAATGGATAATGTGGAAGAACTTTGTGATCATTTATGTTTACTAAAGCGGGGCGTCTCCTTATTTTCCGGTAGTTTATTAGATTTAAAGAAACAATATGGGAAAACAAAGCTGTCTGTGCGTAGTAATTGGTCTACTACGGAATTACTTCAGCTCGAAGGTGTGAAAGATGTGCGTGTAGAAAAAGAGCAAACAGTGTTATTGCTTGAAGATGAACGTTTTGCAGAAAGTATTTTCCAACAGTTGTCAGCGGGCAAGTATATTGAAAAATTTAGTTTAGATTATTTAACATTGGACGAAATCTTTAAAGATAAGGTAGGTGGTACCGTTGTCGAAGTTTAGTTTGTTAATGAAGCAATTATACAAATCAAAATTAAAATCGAAATCATTTATATCAATGACCCTTCTATATGTAATTGCGATGTCCGTTGCTATTTTTTGGTCGGATATTAAGGAGCTTTTTACAGGCAATGATGAGGCGCAGCAAATTGCCATTGTTAATAATACGAGCGCAGATTTAAGCGGGATTTTTGTGTCCAATAGTGATATAACATTTATTCAAGATGAGTCAAATATTAAAAAGTTGGAACAACAAGTCAAGGACGGGAAGCTCGCTGCACTTGTTGAAGTAAGTGATCAGAACGGTCAATTGCATGCGGAAATTTCAACATTTCAACCGTTAAAGCTAAATGATCAATCGACGATATCATCTTTATTACAATATGCAGGTCAGCATTATGCTGTGCAAAAGCTATCTCTAACTTCAGACCAAGCCGCACAAATTATGGCAGCAAAAACGGTTATTTCAAATAAAAATTTAAATGAAGCATCTACTGGCGGAAAAAGTGAGGAAGAAAAGCAATCAGGGCTTTGGGTATCCTATGCTGTCGGTATTTTAATTTACTTCTTTATTTCTACGTTCCTATCAATGATTACAACTGAAATTGCTTCTGAAAAAGGCTCACGTGCGATGGAAATGCTATTAGTAAGTGTGAAACCAGCAACGCATTTTAAAGCAAAAATTGCAGGTGTCTTGCTGCTAGCTATGACGCAAATGGGCATTATTGCAGTAGTCTTCCTTATCTATGCAAAATTCGCGAAAAACGGTGTGATTTGGGAAATGGCGACAAGCATTGTGAAGGAGCTATCGGTTGGCTATGTGTTATATGCGATACTATTTTTAGTATTAACAATTATTTTATATTTAATAGTCGGTGCATTATTCGGCTCATTAGTATCGAAAGTAGAGGAAGCAGGTCAAGTATTGATGCCTGCAATGATGATTACCTTAATCGGTTTTTATGTGATGCTGTCAGGTATTGGCAATCCAGACACAATTATTATTAAAGTCTTCTCGTATATTCCGTTCACTTCTGGAATGGTGATGCCTATGCGTATTGGGGCAACAGATATTGGCATGATCGAGCCATTACTGTCCCTTGGTATTTTATTGGTGACTATTATTGTCGCTTATTTATTTAGCTTGTCATTCTATAAACGCAGTGTCTTAACGTATAGCACAGGCGGCGTAATTCAAAAGTTTAAAACCGTATTAAAAGTAACAACATAATGATGGAAAGAGGCTGGGACAAAGGAGAAGAAGTGTTAGATTGACTGCCATCAATCTAACACTTTTTTGCTATGCCGTTGTTGTCCGCTACGGCGGTGCTTTCCGCTCAGCACACCGTAAGCCGCAACCCTCGCTAACGCGCGGAATGCCAGCGTCTAACATTATGTGCTGTTCTAAGCTGGAGTCACCGCCTTCGCTACCAACAACTAGTGAACACTTCTAATTTTTTAAATTGCAAAAGCAAGAATAGCTAAGGTCTTCATATAGCAAAAAATTATGAACACCTTTCGTCTGTTTCTTAAATTTTTTTAGTTATGTCCCAGCCCCTTTTTTTAATAATATAAAAAACGTTGATTTCCGTTCCAAGCGCTCCCTTTTTTGCAAGCATGGCTCCAACGGCGGACACCACAAAAATGGATTTTCTGCTCGTGCTGTTCCTGCTAGAGTGTCGTGCTTTCCACTGCAATCAATTGCTCCTGCCCATAAAGAAATCGAGGTAACATTCATAAAAATACATCATATTTATTATAGTCAGCTGTCTGATAGCTACTAGAATGTGACTGTTTTCGACATTAATATACTAATTTTTAGAAAAGATGTAAGGTGAAATGAAGAATCAGTCGAATTTTTAGTTCAAACAAGCTATAATTTGGGGAGTAGTCATTTTGTTGAAGAAGCGATAAGTGTCGCAATCTAACTTAACTTTCACGTAAACGCTTGAGATAGATGAAACTTTTTCATCTCGTAATCGTATGTAATAAAAGAGATAAATCGCAGGGGGTATTACTTATGTCTGAAATGAACAACGACTTGTTAAAATCAAAAGATCCATTCGCAACCGAAAATCCACTGCTACAACCTAACCCGTTGTTGCAGGCTGAATCAGTACAAACACCAACACTTATTTCTGAACAAGAGTTATCACAAATTGCACAAAATCAACTGGCATTAAAGAAAGATCCTGAAGTGCATGCACTTGCGCAAAAAATTGATGTGAAAGACCAAATCGCCATGTTAGAGCTAGGCAAAGAAACAGCGAATGGTATTTCTACATTTTCAGATAAAATGTTGGCAACAATGAGAGCGAGCAAACTTGAAGAATCCAGTGTTTTATTAAATAATTTAAATAAAGTAATGGATAAATTTGACCCGCAAGATTTTGCGGAAGAGAAAAAAGGCGGCTTCCTGACAAAGCTGTTTAGTAAAGGGAAAGAACAATTAGAAAGATTTTTATCGAAATATGACAGCATGAATAAAGAAGTCGATGTCATTTACCGTGAAATTCAAAAATATGAAGTTGAAATGAAACGAAATACAATCGACCTAGAAAATTTATATGACCAAAATTTAAACTATTTCCAAACGTTAAGTAAATTTATTGCAGCTATTGAAGTCAAGGCAGAAGAAGTACGTTCAGCCTTACCTATGTTAGAGCAAAAAGCGCAAACAGGTGACCAACTAGCAGCTATGGAATTTGAAACGATGCAACGTGCTGTAGAATTATTGGAACAACGACGTTATGACTTAGAAATGGCGCAGCAAGTATCATTCCAATCGGCACCGCAAATTCGCTTAATGCAACAAGGTAATAACCATTTAATCGGTAAAATAAACTCAGCCTTTGTTACAACAATTCCAATTTTTAAACAAGGTCTAATTCACGCTGTAACATTAAAGCGTCAAAAGCTAATTTCAGATTCAATGAGTGAACTGGATCGTCGTACAAATGAAATGCTTGTACGCAATGCTGAAAATATTAGTAAAAACAGCGTGAATATTGCCCGTGCCGCAGGTAGCCCAAGCATTAAAATTGAAACGATTGAAACAACATGGCAAACAATTATGGCAGGCATTCAAGAGACAAAACAAATTCAAGCAGAAACAGCAAGAAATCGTGAAGAAGGCCGTAAACGTATTGAAAAACTACAACTGGAATATGAAAAACTAAAAAAAATGTAATAATAAAACAGAAGACTGTAGACAAACTTGTGCAAAATGCAAGTTTGCCTACAGTTTTTTTATTTTCACTAATATTTAAACTACATTGAGTGGAAATCCCCTTAAAAAATCCCTTTCCGATGAAATTTTTCATTTATTTCACAGTTATTTTCAACTTATTTCATATTTTTACCGTATCATGGTGAATTGAAAGGAGATTGGAAATAATGAAAAAACTAGTCGTTTTAGGAATGATTTTGTTAAGTATTCTCGCTATCAATTTTATAGACAATAAGCACGACCTGAATGCGGAGGCAGCTAAGTCTAGTTTAGAAAAGGATGTACCTAATAATACAAATTGTGCATTTTGTAATATGGTTGTGTACCAAAAAAAAGACAAAATGGGTGTTTTTTCAGGACAGGCTATAAAGAAGAAAGGGAAGGTAGTTTATTACGACGACATTGGGTGCCTTTTATATGATGAAGTAAAAAATAAAGCAACTTATAAAAAGTATGTTCGTGATTTCAATACACTAAAGTGGGTTCAAGCTGAAAAAGCGACTTATGTTAGAACTACGCTAGCATCCCCAATGGACGATGGGTTTATCTGTTTTGCAAAAGCATCTGATGCCAAGGCCTATGTTGCCAAACATTCAGATACAGAAATTGTTTCGTTTAAAACCGTACAAAAAGAGAGCATTGAAAAATATCAATAGGTATATAGAAAAAAGCTTAATTGTGAAAGGAACATATTAAAAATGAAAAATATTTTACGCGTTGGATTGCTTGTATGTGTAATGGTAATAGCGTTTTTAACTGGTAATCAACATTCAACTGCCCTTGCAGCGATGACAGATGTGCAAGTGATTAAAGATGGAGAAGTCGTTTATTATAAAGATGTATTTTCAGCGTTATATGATGAATTAAATGAGGGGGTAACACGCACAAAAAATGTAAAGGATTTTAGTACAAAAAGATGGGTTCCGTTAGATTCGGTTACAATCGTTAAATTAAATGCATTAAAAAATATTTATTTCGCAAAAGAAGTAGCGGCAGATAATTATATTAAGACGTATCAAGAGAAAAATAATAGTACTTTGAAGAAAGTTAAATTCAGTACAATTCAAGCGAGTGCTGAGGAAAAATATAATAAAGAAGCACCTAGCCTTGAATTGAATGTAAGTAAAACAACACCGACGACGACAGATGTGACAGTGAATGTAGCTGTTACAGATAATGAGAAAGTAATCTTGAAACAATGGGCAAAGGGTGCAAAGCCAGCAAATCAATTTTCAGAAACCGACACAATATTCACAGAGAACGCATTTACAGTAAGTGAAAATGGAACGTATACGGTTTTTGCTATAGACAATAATGGGAACAAAAGAACGAAATCCATAACAATCACAAATATTGATAAAGCGGCACCAACCATTACATTGTCAATCCCTGAAAGCGATGTAACAGCGGTTAGTAAAAAAATACAAGTTCTTACCACTGATGATAATGAAATCCAAAATCAGAAATGGGCTTATGGAGATAAAGACGTCGAATACTTTATAGATAAAGGTTCAAAAATTGCCACTTTGCAAAATGAGAAACAAAAAGATAAAATTATTGCGCTGAAAAATGGCGTTTATACAGTATACGCAGAAGATAAATTAGGCAATAAAGCAGTAAAAACAATTACGATTGATGGCATTTCTGAATTTACAGAAGTAACACAAACGGGGGTTCATTGTGAAGTTTGCCGTATGGATCTACATAATACTGACCCAAATAAAGTGTACGCTGCCAAAGCAATTGACCAAGAAGGATATACGCATTATTTTTGTCGAATTGGATGCATGTACCATCAAGAACATTCAAATGGTTTAGCATTTACGAATAAATATGTTCGCGATTATGGCGCAACAGCACCACGCACAAATAACTGGATTGATGTTGAAAAGGCGATAACGGTAAAATTTAATAGTAGCGAAACAGCTAAAGGCATTATGGGATGGAAACTATTCCACTTCTCTGATTTATCAAGTGCAGCAAACTACTTAGGTATGAGCAAAGAACATGTAGTGGCTGAAAAATTAGAAAATATTATGGAATATACGAAAACGAATAATAAGGGCATGAATTATCAATATGAGGTTGATAAAATAGCGCCGTAATATACGTTTGTCATTGAGACTAAATAGAAAGCGAAAACGCCAGTATCGTATTTGTTGTTGAGACAAATCACGATAGGAGTTTTCGCTTTGTGTGATTATATGTAGCCATCTATTATCCTTATTTACATTGGAGGTATTACTTTTGTGGTTAAAAATATGATTTCCATCATGATGATTATCACTTTAATAACGATTGTTGCTATTAATGTGAAAAAGCCAATCGATGAAAAAGAAACAATGAAAACAGAAGAAACAGCGCAAACTGAAACCAGTGCTCCGAATGCAACAGAGGATACGCAAAATCAAGTAGAGTATAGAGCACCCGATTTTGAGTTGCAAACGTTAAAAGGTAAAACAGTCCACTTATCCGATTATGTAGGTAAAAAGGTATTTTTAAATTTTTGGGCAACGTGGTGTCCGCCGTGTCAAGAAGAAGTGCCACATATGCAAAAGATTTACGAAGAATATCAAAATCAAGGGGTAGAAATTTTAGCAGTTAACGTAACAAATAAAGATAAGGGAAAAGAGGTAGTTGCGCAATTTGTGAAGGAACATGGTATGACTTTTGACATTATGTTAGATGAAGAAGGGTCTGTAGGAAGTAAATATCAAGTTATTACACTGCCAACGACTTATATAATTGATACAAAAGGAAACATGGTAAATATCATTGAAGGGCCAATGAATGAGGCATTAATGAAAGAATTGATTAACACGACTAAATAATAAAAATGGACGATGTTATACTCCTATTTTTCTTTATTGGAAGATAAATCGAATGGTTTAGTAAGCGCTACTTATATTTAAGTAGCCTATTTTTTTTGAAGGATGCTGAAACGGCTATGCAGATAAACTGCGACAAACTGAAGTTCATCTAATAGTTTCAATATATACATGTCATAGACTAACTATTTTTTAATGTTCCTGTTCTAACTATTAACATTTGTCAGTATTAGGTTGTTTTTTTCTTTAGTATTTTTAATTTGAATGTATTTATATGAGAGAAAATTAGTATCTCGCAATGGAAGGATGTCAACCCAACTTGCATTGTAAATTATATACGTACATTTTTATTTTTTTGCAATTGAGGAGTGATAAATCATAACTACATAATAGGCTAATAGATATGGTTGAAATAAAAATGTTAATTATAGGTATATTATATTATTTTATGTAAACATTCTAAAAATTTAACCAATTTAATCTATTTTGCAGTAATGTAATGTTTGAAGTTAAAAATTTTAAAGGATGGTGTTATGGATGGAACCATATGTCGGAGAAATTCGAATGTTTGCAGGTAACTATGCTCCACAAGGATGGAGCTTGTGCAATGGCCAGCTCTTACCTATTGCAGAAAATGAATTGCTCTTTTCTTTAATTGGTACGACTTATGGAGGAGATGGACAATCGAATTTTGCTTTGCCAAATTTTCAAAGTAGAGTCGTTGTTCACCAAGGGCAAAACCCAATAACTGGGACTAATTATACTATAGGGCAAATAGGGGGGGCGGAATCTGTCACTTTAAGTACATCACAACTTCCAGCTCATACGCACCTAGTAAAAGCTTCTTCCCTTACTGGTACGACACCTAGTCCTGAAAATGCTGTTTGGGCGAAAAATATGCAATATTCGACACAACCACCAAATAGCACAATGAAGGCAACAAGCATTTCAAGTGTTGGCGGAAATGCGCCTCATGACAATGTAATGCCCTTTTTAACCATTAGTTATATAATCGCTCTTTACGGAATGTACCCATCATTTAATTAGGAGGAAAAAAGATGATTGAAGCATTTGTAGGTGAAATCAAATTATTTAGCTTTGCAGGCGTTCCAAATGGATGGGCATTATGTAATGGACAATTATTACAAATTAATACAAATCAAGCCTTGTACTCCTTATTGGGCACAACTTATGGAGGTGATGGCATTCGAACATTTGCCTTACCTGATTTAAGAGGTAGGGTTCCAGTTCATGTAGGTAACGGTGTGACAATAGGACAAAAAGCTGGACAAGAAACACATATGTTAACCTTGAATGAAATGCCGACGCATAACCATGCTGTCACGGCTAGTTCGGAAAATGCTTCATTGAAAACGCCTACTGGTAATGTATGGGGCACATCCACTGATACGATCTATTCAGTTAATGAGCCAAATACGAATATGAATGCACAAGCTTTATCATCATCTGGCAATTCACAGCCGCATCAAAATATGCAGCCATACAGTGTGGCGAATTATTGCATAGCTTTAGTTGGCATTTATCCACCAAGAAATTAAAGAAAAAGGAAGTGAAGAAATCATGTCAGAAGCCTACACGGGAGAAATTCGAATATTTGGTGGTAATTTCGCGCCACAAAATTGGGCATTTTGTAATGGTCAGTTACTAAGCATAGCTTCGAATAGTGCGTTATTTGCCATCTTAGGTACCGTTTATGGAGGAGATGGAAAGACAACCTTTGCTTTACCCAATTTAAATGGGAGGGCAGCGATTCATCAAGGAACAGGTGCAGGGTTAACTACAAGAAATATTGGCGCAACTGGAGGTTCTGCTACTGTTACATTACTAACAACAGAAATGCCTAGTCATCATCATTTGGCTGCTTGTAACAATGTACCAACAGCAAGTAATGAGCCAACGGGAGCAATCTGGACCGAACAGCAAGGTAGGGGCTCACTCCCTGCTTATTCAGTTTCAGGAAATACAACCATGAATGCGATGACGATCGATCAAGCAGGTGGAAGTCAACCACATAATAATATGCAACCGTATTTAGGGTTGAATTTCATTATTTGTTTATTTGGAGAGTTTCCTTCTAGAAACTAGGAATGATTTTGGCGAAGGGTGTGAATTAACTAAAAAGGAGAACCAAAATGGGAAAAAAGATTTTTATAATCATGCTATGTTTGCTGTTGATTACTTTTAGCCAATTAACTGGGATCAGTTTTTTGTCACCTGTTCAAGTAGAGGCGGCTAGTTGTGATACACCGAATTTTCCTAAGTGTACACAAGATTTAACACAACCTACATGGCTAGCTGATACGAATAATGGCTTTGTAGTAAGTCGTACTAGTGATGATGGTTTTGATTTATTAAAGTATAGTGATGGGACACAGTATCCTGCTGGATATTATATCGATGCAAATGAATATTCGCCACCAAAATCAATTCGAATTTCCGCTGGCGAAAACTTTGCGGGCGGTGTCTTTAATTTAAAATCATTAAAGATTAATACGATTAATAAACATAACGCAAACGATGCGCTAAGTTTAACGATTCAAGGATATGATCAAGATGGAAATCCAAAAGGAAGTCCCGTAACCTTTAAGACCGTTGCCTTTCATGAACCAATTTATGATATTCCGGTAAATTTAGAGGGCATTCACTCATTTGTTATTACTGTCAGTGTACAGTATATAGCTACTGTACAGGCGGGAATATGGGATGTAACATTTACACACTTTACAATCGATATTCCTAATAATCCGCCAACCGTTACCAATAGCGCAATTACGCCTTCAACTATCACTGCATCAGGAGTACAGTTGGACTGGGCGAAAGCATCTGACGATTTAACAGCTCAAGGAGATTTAGAATACCGGGTCTATCAATCTAGTAGTAATAATATTGATACGGTTAGTGCCATTGAATCCAATGGAACAGCTTTAGGAAGCGGTTATGCTAAAGATATAATGTCCTATAATGTTACAGGACTTACTGCTAATACAAGCTATTATTTCAATGTTATTGTTAAAGATGCTGATGGCTCCAAGAGTGCTTATACGATGCAGCAGGTCACAACACTTACATTAAATAAACCACCGACATCCAGTAATGGAACGGTAAATGTCAATGAAGGTCAAGTGTATACATTTAATACGACTTCCTTTGCTTTTTCTGATGAAGATGCTGGTGACACATTAAAACAGATTCAAATCTCTGCCATTCCAACTAGTGGACAACTTTTCCTTGATAGCAATCTGAATGGGCAGTTCGATGCTGCCGAAGCCATTCCAAATGGTATGACAGTTAGTAAAGTTGACTTAGATGCAGGGAATTTAAAATATATTACCGATAATGGTACTGCTTCAACGTTTGCATTTAAGGTAAGCGATGGTATGAATGATAGCGGTGTCTATACGATGAATCTTATTGTCAAAGCACGTCCTAACGTGACAATTTCATCAAATAAGACTAGCCCAACTAATAGCAATCCGATTCTTATAACGACGGTATTCAGTGAGTCAGTAACAGGTTTTACGGTCAATGATATAGCTGTAACAAATGGAATTGCTACCTCTCTAACAGGAAGTGGTACCACATATACGGCACAAATATCACCGATTGCAGATGGAGCTGTGAAAATTAAAATTCCCGAAAAAGTTGTTGCGAATAGTAGTGGTGCATTCAATAAAGCTTCAAATGAATTACAAATAATTTATGATGCTACACCACCTACCAATATTGCGCTTAGTAATACGACTATACAAGAAAAGAAACCCATTGGTACAACAGTTGGGACACTGTCAGCAACAGATTCAGGAAGTTCACCAACATTCACATATGCATTACAGTCAGGGGATATAAGCTTCTTTACGATTGATGGAAATGTATTAAAGACAAATGCGCTGTTTGTCTACGATACGAAAAATAGTTATAAGATTACGATAAGCGTAACAGATGAGGCTGGCAATACGTTTGATAAGGAGTTTATAATCCAAATTACTAAAAATCAAGCGCCTACAGGCACAATGACCATTAATAACGGACAAGCATATACAAGTTCTTCTGATGTTACCTTAACAATGACGGCAACGGATACAGAAGGAGAAGCGATAGAAATGCGCTTTTCGAATGATGGTACTACTTGGTCCAGTTGGGAGTCAAAAGTATCTACGAAAAGTTGGACATTATCAAACGGGGATGGTAATAAAACGGTTTATATGCAACTAAAGGATACGGCTGGTAATCTATCGAATGTATTTTCAGATACGATTGTGCTTGATACAACGCCTCCAGTTATAACAGGTGTTGCCAATAGTGGGGTTTACAACACTGACGTAACAATAAGTTTTAATGAAGGAACAGCTACCTTAAATGGAGCTCCCTTCACAAGTGGCACTATTGTAAAGTCAACCGGAAATTATACTTTGGTTGTAACAGATAGCGTAGGTAACACGACTACCGTTGCTTTTGCGATTGATAAAGTGCTGCCACAAGCAGTAGAAGTGACCATTAAATCGACTAATCTAGATTCGACAAAGGCAAAGGTAGGCGATACTATCGCATTAGCAATGAAAACAGATAAAACGATTCAAACTCCATCTGTTACCATTGCTGGAAAACCAGCTACTGTAAGTGGCGCTTCGACGAACTGGCAGGCGACTTATGTGATAGCGCATGGTGATTTAGAGGGCATAGCACCTTTTACCATCAATTTCAAAGATGTGCTAGGTAATGCAGCTATAGAGGTAACGGACGTAACGGATAGCAGCTTTGTTACAGTTGATGGCGTAAAGCCAACTGTAAAGAAGGGTACTATGGTGTCAACTAATACTAATCCAACAGTTGCTAAGGTCAATGATAGTATCACAATCGATTTTGAGACAAGTGAGGCAATTCAATCGCCAAATGTTACGATTCTAGGACAAACAGCAAATGTAAGCGATAAAGGTGATGGGGATGCTAAAACATGGCAAGCAAGCTATACGCTAAAGTCAGGTGATGCAGAGGGACCGATTCCTTTTACAATAGATTATCAAGATTTAGCGGGGAATGATGGCTTACAAGTGACAGACGTTTCATCAGGAACAGTTGTCGTGTTTGATAAAAAGGCTCCTGAAATAACAACCTATTTCCCTGCGCATCAGGCAACGAATGTACAGCCTACAGATAATCTTGTGTTAACATTTAATGAAAAGGTCTTGCCAGTTACGAATAAAAATATTGTTATTCGCAATGCTACTACAAATCAACTTGTTGAAACGATTGATGTTACACATGCCAATGTTTCAATCGCGAATCACAGCGTGACCATAAATCCTACAAAGGATTTTAATAATAACACGGCTTATAGCATTCAAATTGATGCAGGAGCATTTAGCGATTTGGCTGGTAATGTGTATGACGGCATTACCAATAATACGACTTGGTATTTTACAACAAGCGCATTACCAACATATACCGTTATGTATGACAGCAACGGAGCGGATGGGGGGAACGTACCTATCGATTCGAAGCGTTATAAAACACAGGAAACAATAACTGTGTTAAATAATGGGGATTTAACTAAAGCTGGATTTTCATTTGTAGGCTGGAATACGAAAGCTGATGGAAAAGGCGTTACTTATAAAGCAGGACAAACGCTTCAAATGGGGAAAGGGAACCTTGTATTGTATGCGCTATGGTCTGCAAACTCTGTACCAGGAGATGGAGGATCATCAACATCAAGTCCTGACCCCGTTGTACCAAGTAATCAATTTATGGTGAATGTAGTAGATCCGCGTTTGCCTAACGAGGTGCTCTTGCAAACCGTGTTAACACGTGTATTTAGTAACGGTAGTTTCCAAGATAGCGTGCATTTTACGGTGGCCAATGCAAACGAGTTTCTTCGAAAATTAGCGAATCAAGAAGATAAAAAATCTCGACTTGTCATTCCCGATATGGCGCAACCAGCAAGTGAGACAAAGGTGATACTTGCTAGAGAGGCAGCTAAACGATTACTAGAGGGCAAATCCTATTTTGGTATTGATATGACGATGGTCAAAATAGATGTTCCCTATATTTCTATGGCTGACTTCAATGAAGATATTTACTTCCGAATCGTTCCGATTAAGGATGCCCTACGGCAAAAAGCAATCGAAGACAGAGCTAAACAAGCGGAAATAGTGTTACAACAGAGTCATGGCGCTAATGTAAAGCTTGTTGGTCAGTCAATCTCGATTGACACAAATCTACAAAATCGTCCGGTAACAGTGCTACTACCATTACCAGCGAATTTAACTTCAGCTCAACGAGAACAATTAATGGTTTACGTAGAGCATAGTAATGGTTCAGTCGAAATCATCCGTGGACGAATTGTAGAATTTGCGAAAGGGCAAACAGCGATTGCTTTTGATGTGCAGCATTTTTCTACTTTTACATTACTAAATGTAGAACAAGCGCATGAAGAACAACCCGAAAAGGAACCTACAGAAGTGAACAAGTCATTTGCTTCTTATATTCAAGGCTACGCAGATGGTACATTCCGTCCGAATGCCTATGTCACACGTGCGCAAATGGCAGCAATGCTAGCAAGAAACCTAAGTAATCATAATGTACCAGAAGCGTCTAATGTTTTTTATGCAGATACAGCTGCTTCGTGGGCAAAAAATGATATAGAGTATGTTCGTACCGAAGGAATTATGCAAGGTCGTCAAAATGGTTCATTTGGTCCGAACGATATGATAACGAGAGCCCAAATGGCGGTCATTGCTGTAAGGTGGATTGATAAGCAATGTGCAGAAGGAACTACAGATACGCCGTATTGTGCAATAACAGCAAATGGCAAAACATACAGTGACGTGGCATCTACGCATTGGGCTGCACAGGAAATCCAACGCATAAGCTCGATGGGTATTATGGTTGGCTCAGGGAATGGTCAATTTAGACCTGAAGAGAAACTAACGCGTGCACAGGCGGTAAAAGTCCTTAATCGACTTTTCAATCGTCCAGTATTGACAGATAGCACAGTACCAATCTTTAAGGATATTCCAAGCAATCACTGGGCTTTCTATGAAATTCAAGCCGCAGCAACAAATGAAACAAAATAAGGACATTACATTATCTTCTATTACGATGCTATTAGCTGGCGGTTTTTAATAATCGCCAGCTATTTTAATGTTCACCCGATTTCCCCTCACTACTCTCCTAATTTTCTGTAAATAACTAAACTATCTAATATAAAATTCCTATCTTTATAGGATTAATTGAATGTGAATTTTATAATTCATTCATCCTTTTTAAGTTCTAATTTTTAATAAATTACTAGGTATATAGATGTAATTCAACTGATTGAAAATGCTACTTTCTATCAATATTTCAAAATATTCAAATATTACGATATTCGAATTAGTTTATTTGTGATAAATTGGAAATATCACACTAAACTGAAAAGTGTGACAATTAAAGGAGGAAGGGGAAATGAGATTTGAAAAAGTTTAAGTTAACGACATTTTTAAGTAGTATTTTAGCTTTCATTATGGTGCTTTCTCTCTTGGCTCCAATATCGAGTGCTAGTGCTGAAGAATCGAAACCATTCAAGCAGGATGGTCAAAGCGAAAGTATCATTCAATTAAAGGCTGCTATCGCTGAACAGCTAAGCTTGTCTAAAGATGGTCCAACGCTCCATGAAAGCTTACAAAATGTATCAGGCAATCAAGAGGTGGCAGTTATTGTTCATTTATCTGAAATGCCTGTGGCACTAGAGCAAGGAATAAGCCAACTTAAAGGCCAAAGATTTTCTAAAGCTCAGGCAAATGAAGCTCGCTCTAATGTAAAAGCACAACAAGTACAAGTACAAAAAGAGTTAGCTGTTAAAAATGTTCAGATGACGCAAGGCTACACATTCGATACAGTTTTAAATGGCTTCGCAGCAACTGTAAAAGCAAATGATCTTCCCAAATTGCTTACAATCGAAGGCATTACATTAATCGAACCAGATGCCATTGTTTACGCATCAGAAGATGATACGATGAAATCATCGGAACTGGTTAAGGAAGATCAGCTAGAAGCGCAAATGAATACAAGTAATTCTTTCCTTGGCATTGAACAGCTTTGGAACGAAGGATTGGAAGGACAAGGTATTAAGGTAGCCGTATTAGATACGGGTATTGACGCCGATCACCCTGAATTTGCTGGAATTTATAAAGGTGGAAAAAACTTTATTCCATATTCATCAACTTACACAAAGCCTCGTGCAGATAACGATGCATCAGAAACATTACCTTCGGAGCGTCCAGTTGGAACACCGGAGTTTAATGAAAAAGGAAGCGCATTCTATACTTCTCACGGTACACATGTTGCGGGAACAATTGCAGCAATCGGAGCTAATCAATACGGTATTAAAGGAATTGCACCAAAAGTAGACCTTTATGCTTACCGTGTTCTTGGGGCTTACGGAAGTGGTGCTACATCCGGTATTGTAAAAGCAATTGAAACGGCAGTATTAGAAAAAATGGACATTATCAATCTTTCGCTTGGCGGGGGAGCAAACTCTGAAACAGACGCTGGTTCATTTGCGATTAATAATGCAATGATAGCTGGAACAATCGGCGTTATTGCAACAGGGAACTCTGGCCCAAATCGCGGTACAATGGGTACGCCTGCAACAGCTCGTTTAGGAATTGCTGTAGGGAACACAACGAATCCTGAAACAATGTATAACGGGGAAGTCAAAGTTACCGTTGGCAATTACAACTTAACAAAACAACTTCCGTTAATGGGCACGACTTTTGGGAAAAATGTAGCAACACAGCTGCAAGGGGAATTTGATTTAGTAGCTGTCCCTGGAAACGGAGAAGTAAAAGACTATGAAGGAATCGATGTAACGGGGAAAGTGGCATTGATTTCTCGTGGTGGTATTGCATTCGTTGATAAAATTGCCAATGCAAAGGCAAATGGAGCAGTTGCAACAATTATTCATAACTTTGCTGGTGGAACGAATGCACCAAACATTTCAGGCACATTCCTTGGTGATTCATTTGAGTTTTTACCAACATTTGATATGTCCCAAACGGATGGTGCAGCCATTCGCGCTGCTTTAGCAGGTGGCACAGGAAAAGTAAGCTTTAGTAAATTTGCTTCAACAAATACTACGGGTGATGAGGTAAACTCTTCAAGTTCACGTGGCCCGTCTACACCAAACTTTGATATTAAACCAGATGTAAGTGCACCTGGGACAAATATTATGTCCACGATTCCAATGTATAAAAAAGATTTCCCTAATGCCAATTATGCTGAAGCATATGCTCGTAAAACAGGAACTTCTATGGCAACACCGCATATTGCAGGTATTGCGGCGTTAGTTAAACAAGCAAATCCTGATTGGAATGCGTTCGATGTAAAAGTAGCGCTTTCGAATACAGCAAAAGTTTTAGATAAGACAAAATACGATGTATTTTCTCAAGGGGCAGGGCGTGTCAATGCATATGCAGCAGCTCATCCAGAAATTCTTGCTTATGCACTTGATAGCGCAATTTTAGATGGAACGGGTGCAGTGGCAGAAAACTTGAAAGGTACTGTTACTTTCGGTCCACAATCACTTAAAGATAGAGATATTTCTGTCACGAAACAAGTTTTAGTAAAAGATATCAAAGGGAACGGTGGCAACTATAATGTTTCAATTGATGTGACAAAAACATTTGGTGATGCAACTGTTACAGTAGACCAGCCAACATTTAATCTAGTAGGTGAGCAAGTTTTAAATATTACGTTAACAGCTTCGCAAGCTTCCGCACCAAACGGCTCTGAATTACTAGGTTATATTTACATCGGCAATGGCGCTACAGAAATTTCATTGCCATTTGCAGCCGATTTTGGCGCAGAGGCAACAACTGAAGTCAAAGACTTGACTATTACAGAAACGGATCTCTCCTTTAACGGAGATGGAGTGAAAGACTCGGCTGTACTATCATTCACATTAACTGGAGATGTAACAACGAACTATATTGAACTTTGGGATATTATGAATCCAGAAGGCGGAGAATATGGAGATGGCTACATTGGCTATTTACATGCAGGTACTGCACTAGGAAAAGGTTCTTATACCCTAAAAGTAGGTGGGCAATACAAACCATGGGGATCAGCACCTGCCACAACGATTCCAGATGGTCTGTATACAATTGACTTTACTGGTCTTGCAGCATCAGGCGTAGTGTCAGACTATGTTGGACCAATTTTCGTCAAATCGACTAAACCAGAAATTACTGGTTCAGTAGCGCAAGGCGTTGCAACAGGTCAGGTAACAGATAAGTATATTGACTACAATGTAGCGTTAAGTGCATACGGTTTAAATTACAATTTAAATGATAAATTAAAAGCTTCCTATATTGCGACGGTAAATGGGGAAGTACAAGCGCCAGTTGCTTTTGAACTAAATCAAGACGGAAGCTTTACATTCCCAGTAACAGCAGAAACAAATGCTGTAACAGTAAAAATTAATGACGCTGCGGGCAATGTTGGGGAAGCTGTAATCTATGAAAAAGAAGTAGTAGAGCCAGTAGTGACACTTTCTGTAAATCCAACTGAGCTAAACCTAACAACTGGAGAAACAGCACAGCTGACGGTAACAGAAACGTCAACGCCTGCAGAAGGTGAAGCAACAGTGCAAGACGTAACGTCTAAAGCTACGTATGTTGTTGGAGATGAAAATGTTGCAACTGTAGTCAATGGTGTAGTAACGGCAGTAGGTGAAGGTACAACGACAATTACTATGTCATATGGTGCGAATGAAGTGACATTAAATGTGACAGTGAAAGCACCTAATGTAGAAACACCAATTGTCACATTAGAAATTGACCAAGCGCAGGTAGAAACAAGAATAGGTAAAGAAGTTGCGGTTAAAATTACGGAAGTAACTACTTTTGAAGGTAAAACAACAGAAAAAGATGTGACAAATCTGGCAACATACGAAGTAGCAAATGATAAAATTGCTACTGTAAAAGCAGGTGCCGTAAAAGGAAAAGGTCAAGGCAATACGACGATTACGGTAACGTATGGTGAGCATACACTAACATTTGATGTGTTGGTTGTAAAGCCAGGTAACGGCAATGGAAATGGAAATGGAAATGGAAATGGAAATGGAAATGGTAACGGCAATGGAAATGGCAAGGGCAATAACAATAACAATAACAATGAAGTGACCGAGGGTGACTTATAATTACGATTAGTTTAAACAAAAAGAGAAATTGCACTGCGCAATTTCTCTTTTTATTATGGACTGTAAAGCAACACTAAGATGTATGTCTCTAGTAAACTAACTGGCTGTGCTGGATTGCTGTGTTCCTTAAATTTAAGAAGCCTGTATTTTTTATTTTGACAAAAAAGACTTTTGTCATTATGATAAGGTAAATGAGAATGATTATCATAACAAAGGAAGCTGAAAGATGTTGAACAAGGTAATCCCATTACACGAACAATTTAGTAATGGAGTGAGATATAAGTGATGAGCAAAATGGATCGATCAGCATTAACATGGGAAAAAATGCAAGATGGTACACTGGCTGTTAAAACAACGGAAACGCTCATGGTGTTAACACAAAGTCGCTTTAAGGAATTACTTCATTTTGAAGAGTTATTAAAGGACATGCATCTGGATATAGATGAGAAGCAACTTATTTTGGAGCAAGAGCGGAAAAGTCTAAAAAAACAAAATACAAAGCTTGAAGCAGACATACAAAAACTAACACAGCAAAATGCGGTGCTACAAAAAAAGCTTACCGAGTATAATTGTGTCGTTGATGAGCTGAAGGAGCTTCGTCGACAGAATACCGACTTGTTGATCGAGCTTAGTAAATACACGGCTCTTTCAAAGGAATCGCTATCAGGTCCATTAAAATCAATGATTCGAGATATGCGAGAGCAAGGTGTAGGCATTAAAGAAATTCATATTCGTATAAAACGTCAAATTAATCCTGATATCAGTTATAGTATGGTGCGAAAATATATTTCTGAGCTTGAAAGTGAGAATAAAGCGTAACAACACGTGTTTCAGCGATAAACAACACGTCCATAGTAAATTTGTGCATTTACAGTTGCCACTCAAAGTCCTATAATTAGTCTATTCTTTATATTATGAATGCCATCATATGGAAATACGAGAAATCGTAAGTGATTTAAGAAGAGTAGGAGAATTCAAGACAATGTCAAACGAGAAAAAAGGCGTCTGGGCAGCATTTTTGGCCTATGCTATTTGGGGAGCATTCCCACTTTATTGGAAACTGCTTGAGCATGTGCCGAGTATGGAAATATTATTAGGGCGTGTCATATGGTCTTTCGTCTTTACAGTACTAGTAGTGATTATATTCGGTATGCGAAAAGATTTAATAGCTGATTTAAAATATTTATGGACGCACCAAAAGAGTTTTTGGCAACTCGCGTGTGCTTCCTTTGTTATTTCAATGAATTGGTACTTATATATTTGGGCAGTAACACATGAACATTTGATAGAGACAAGCCTTGGCTATTATATTAATCCACTATTGTCGGTTATTTTTGGTGTGGTCTTCTTTAAAGAGAGTTTGAGTCGTGCACAATGGGCTGCAACAGCAATTGCTTTTATTGCGGTCATCCTATTAACGGTAAACTATGGAACAGTACCTTGGGTGGCAATTCTTATTGCGTTATCATTTGCTATTTATGGAGTATTGAAGAAGAAAATTACCCTTGATGCAACAAGGGGACTTGCCATTGAAACGCTATTTATCCTGCCGTTTGCACTAGGGTATTATATCTATTTATTTACAACGAGCCAAGCGTCTTTCTTACACATCAATATCCAAACAGATGTACTAATGATTGTCAGTGGGATTGTGACAGCAGTGCCGCTAATTTTATTTGCAAAAGGTGCTCAAAATATTCCTCTTTATTTATTGGGCTTTATACAATATGTGGCACCAACTATTGTCTTAATTTTAGGTGTCGTTTTGTATAAAGAACCGTTTAGTCCAGTAGAGCTGCTGGCATTCAGTATTATTTGGGTAGCCTTATTAATGTTTTCTGGTTCGAAAATTTTAGAAATAAGAAAAGCACATCATAAATCTGCGTAACATAAGGTAAAAGTGTTAGAGTGACAGCGGTCATTCTAACACTTTTTTCAATGTCCCGTTCTTCGTTTATTACCTCGAATTGATTTGTGCTTTAATCGTCAAATAGGTTTCCTCAATTTTTCGCTTATAGGGAAGGTCGATTAAATCAATCGAGTCAATATAAGCTTTTTTGGCAATTTCATAGGCAGTCGTCAAATCACCATGTTGTACATAGCAAAGTGCTTTATAAGAAAAACATTCATTCATACTAAGCAAATCATAAGGGTGCGAGATGAAAATGGGAATTTCTGTAAAGTCGTTAAATGCCTCAAGTGATTCCGCATAACGACCAAGTAAATACAATGATTTTCCCTTTTCAGCGTAATAAAAGTTTTGATCCAATTTTGTGGAGCCGGTAAGTGCATGAAAATGTTCGATTTCAACTAATGCTTGCTTATAATCATGTGTATAATTGTTATAATAATGGGCTTTTAAGACGTAGATAAAGGCGTCGACATCAGCTTGTTCAACAAACATGCGATATTGCTCCAACTTCATAATCATTTTATCCGCCTGTTTGAAGTCACCATCTATCATCGCACAATAGGCGCCAATACGGTATAAATCATCAATATGATAAAACAATTGATTTTGATGTGCATGTTCTATCGTTTCTTTGATTAATTGTTTACCAGCTTCATGTTCTCCAATGGCTAGCTGAAAAATGCAAATATAATAAGCCAATTTTGCAGTATCTCGGGAATCTAACTGATAGTTTTCTTGTGCCACTTCTTCTTTTACTTGTACTATACAGCTATAAGCCTCATTGTATCGACGATTTTCTGACAAAATGGCAAGTTGTAGGATATAGGTTTTTAACCAATGGCTTAATAAATTAATCTCTTTAAATATTTGCCGGGCTTGCTGTAGCGGTGCCTCCCATGTCAATAAACCTGCCTCATATTGGGCATCAGCATAAATATACAGTAAACGCCCAGCTTCATAGCTAAGAGGGAGATCTTCTATATAAGGTTGAATGATATCTACAATTTGCTGATGGTTATTTGCATCTCCTCGTTTTACTTCAGCAAACATAATTTCTACTTGCTCCAGCAACTGACGTATATCTGAGGATGCTACTTGTTCAAGTAATTCACTTGCTTTCACCCCAAGCCGTTCCGCAATATAGTCTAAGCTTTCCATTGATGGCTTCGCTTTATCGTTTTCTATTTGGCTGAGCATACCTTTTGTTAGACGATCGGCAGCAAGCGCCTCTAATGTTAATTTTCGTTCTTTTCGTAATTTGCGAATTCGGGTGCCTAAAGAGTCCACTGCCTCGCCTCCTTTCTTCATTATTAACAATAATAACTAATCTTTGTAAAGTCTATACCTTTTGCCAAAACCAAAAGAGAATCTAGATGCTAACTGATTGTTTAATTATATTAAACTTTTTGTTGCGTGAAAAGCGGGAATTGTGTTATATTTTGTTTAATAAAATTAAACTTTTAAATTTAATTAAATACGGAGGGGTTTTTTTGATGGGTGAAGCGGCAAAATATAAAAAGGCGACCTATCATTTGTGGACTTTTACAGCCAGTAAAATGATTGCAATGCTAGGGTCGCATGTATTGTCTTTTGGTATTAGTTTGTATATTTTAGCGATGACGGGTTCTGCCACCAGCTTTGCCACAAATATGATTTGTTCCATATTACCTAGAGCACTTGTTGCGCCATTAGCAGGGTATGTCGCAGATAATTATTCAAAGAAACGAACAATATTATTGGCGCAAGCTGGGACGATTTTAACAATGGCAAGTTTATTGTTATATACAGAAACAGTTGGAATGTCAGTGAATGCAATTTATGTGACCACTGTATTCTATACGCTTTGTTCAGCATTTTCGAGCGTAACCTTTACTTCAGCAATTGCAACACTTGTTAATCCAGAACGTTTACAGCGTGCAATGTCATTTAATCAAATGTCGGTGTCTGTAGCGGCTGTTGGGGGACCTGTTATCGGTGGGATGATGTATGGCTTTTTCTCTATGGAAGTATTTTTAATTGTTCATATGGTAGCGTATGCGATAGCCTTTTGCTTAGAGGCCACGATGAATTTTAATTTGTATAGTACGCGAGGAGACACTGCTAAAACGGAAAAGATATGGCAAGGACTTGTTGGAGGCTTTAGCTATATTAAACAACATAAGGTCATTAAAGTTGTGATGTGGCTATCGTTGTGGATTAATTTATTTTTCTCTGCTATTGTCGTTGGTGGAACGTATATTATCATTGAATTACTAAAGGTTGAATCTACCCATTTTGGTTTTATCGAAGCAGCGGGTGCAGGTGGCATGTTAGTGGCTTCCATCTATTTTGCATCACGTGCCGAAATAAAAGTGCCACTTCGTTTTTCTAAAATAAGTTTATTGTTGCTTTCGAGTAGCTTAAGTTTTGCGATTATCCCATTAGTGACTGATCTTTCATATGCAATGATTGTTATCTTTTATATAGGGTTGTATTTTATATTTGCTATTTTTGAAATGGGTGTAAATATGCCTCTAGGTGTGTTTATGCAAAAGCTTATTTCCGAGGAATACCGTGGACGTGTATTTGGATTAATGGAAACAATGGCGATGTCCATGATGCCAATCGGTATGCTTGTCTATGGAGTACTATACGATTCTCTTCCAGCAACCGGTATATTGCTGGTGACAAGTGCAATTATAGTGGTATTGACCCTTGTATTACTGCGCACGTCAGTCTTAAAGGAAGCGCATCCAACTTTTTACGATGACAAAGCGCTAGCAAAGAATAACAAACTAATACCAAATAGGTAGTATTCTATTAGTGGTGATTGCATTAGTTTTAGTGGCGAGTACCACAATCGTATCGATTCAATATAAAGCAAAGCAGGCATGCAGCGCATCTAGCATGCCTGTTTCGATCATTATTGATCTTCGATAACAATATAAGTTGCTTTAATCGGACCGTGGACACCAACGACAGGAATCATTTCAATATCTGCGGAATTACTTGGACCCGTAATAAAGTTAATGCAAGAAGCGATATGTTCCCCATTTTGAACTTTTTGGCTCATCCATCGAGCCGCTTGGGTGATGCGTGGAACGATTGTACTTTTTGGCATCAAAATTATCGACTTTTCAGGTAAAAAGCTTACCGTTCGCCCTCTATATTTATCGCTAAATAGGACGGCTGTTCCGGATTCCGCTAAAGTCATCTCACTAATTGTAATCCCGATATTTGCTTTTTCTGCTTGTCGGATATTTTCCGCTGGCTGCGTTTCATCCCATATATACAGTTGGATTTCAGCTTGTGGCCATTGTGTCTGCATTAATGGTAATAAGCCATAGCTTTCAAAGCGTTCGTCTTGCCATGTAATGACAGAGCGTCCACCGTAATGATCTACGACTTTTTGTAAAGCCGTTGCAAGATTTTCTGTAGTAGTAACTATTAGATTAGTATTAATATTTTTACATTGCTTCGCTAAGACAGCAACGAGTTCATCTTTCGTAGCATCTTTTAACACACGGTCTTGAGGTTGGTATTGCCAAACTGGTTTTGTTAGTTGTGTTTTTGGTGCTCGTCCAAGTTGCTTGGCAATATTCGATAAAAATGAATCTCT
This sequence comes from Lysinibacillus sp. FSL K6-3209, assembly GCF_037976175.1. NCBI lineage: Bacteria > Bacillati > Bacillota > Bacilli > Caryophanales > Bacillaceae > Lysinibacillus > Lysinibacillus sp. FSL K6-3209. The sequence goes on from NZ_CP150264.1 coordinate 1,909,887, forward strand.
ATTTACAATGCTTCCTGCCATTATTCAGAACCTCCTTTTGTACGGCTGTTAAACCAGCTTCGGAAATTTTCTTTATTCGGAGCTGGGAAATCTCTTGCTTCTGTCCACGCTTTTAATGGCCCTGGACCGTTTGAAATTTTATTATCCTTTGTAAATGGAGACATGGCTGGTGATGCCATTTTCGTTGCCATTTTGTATAAAGTAGGGGAGGAAGCACCTAAACCAAACGCCTTCATAAGAAGCTTTTCAGACACCGGGGCTCTCCCTTCATTTTCAACGATGACCTGACGATGGCGATGAATCAGTTGATGCAATGGGATTTTGACAGGACATGCATCTGTGCAAGCACCGCATAAAGTAGAGGCATATGGTAATTCCTTGAAATCATCATAACCACCTAACAATGGTGACAACACAACACCGACAGGACCTGAGTAAATCGAACCGTACGTATGTCCACCAACATGACGGTATACAGGGCAGGCGTTAACACAAGCTGCACAGCGAATGCATTGCAAAATTGGTTGGAATTCCCCTCCTAAAATAGCTGAACGGCCATTATCGACAATAACTAAGTGGAATTCATCTGGCCCATCCGTATCGCCTTCATCTTTTACACCAGTTAACGTCGTAATATAGCTTGTTAGCTTTTGCCCAACAGCACTTCTCGTTAATAAACTAACGAGGACTTCCATTTCTTCGAACGTGGGCACAATTCGTTCCATGCCCATCACAGTAATTTGTGTTTTAGGTAAGGCGGTTACTAAATCAGCATTTCCTTCATTTGTAACGAGTGTGATGGAGCCACTTTCTGCGATAGCGAAGTTACAGCCAGTAATGCCAATATCTGCTGTTAAGTACTCATTTCGTAGTTTTTCACGAACATAAAGGGCTAGTTCTTCTGGTTTTTCTGTTTGCTCATAGCCTTGTTTTTCTTTAAATATATCGCGAATTTGCTCTTTATTTTTATGCAATGCTGGTACGACGATATGCGATGGGGGTTCATGATCTCCAACTTGCAAAATATATTCGCCAAGGTCTGTTTCAATCACTTCACAGCCCAGTTGTTCGAGCGCGGGATTTAAATTGATTTCTTCTGTTACCATGGATTTAGATTTGACGATTTTTTTCGCTTGTTTTTTTTCGGCGATTTGTTGAATATAGCTAGTAGCTTCTTCGGCTGTTTTAGCAAAATATACATGTCCACCACGATTTGCTACATTTTCACTCAGTTGATATAAGTAATAATCTAAATTGGCGAGAACATGCTGACGAATTTCCTCACCATGTGAACGCCATTCTTCCCAGTGCCCAAGCTCATCTGCTTGTTGTAATCGGCGCGTTTGAAAGCGTTCTTGTGCACTGGATACCGCACCTCGCATAAAGGTATTTTCTAGCTCTTTCGATACTCGCTTGTTAAACCTATCATCGCTTGTTTTCATTGCCATTCGATTATCCTCCTCTAAAAGCCACTTATCGGCAGTTTAGTACTTCCGCAATATGCATCACTTTAATGGGTTTGCCTTGTCGCTCAATACGCCCCCCGATATTGATTAAGCAGCCCGCATCCGCACCGATTAAAATATCTGCTTCCGTTTCTTCCACGTTTTGTACTTTTTCATTGACCATTTCTCCAGAAATATTCCCCATTTTTACTGAAAATGTGCCGCCAAAACCACAACAGCGGTCTTTTCCTGGGAGTTCTACATATTGTAAACCTTTAACATTTCCTAATAATTTCATTGGTGCTTCTTTCACACCGAGCAATCTAGTCATATGGCAAGAGGTGTGGAATGTCGCTTTACCTTCTAAATGTGCACCTACATCTTCAATCTGTAGAATGTCTACAATAAATTCCGTGAATTCATATGTTTTAGCAGCTAACGCCTGTGCTTTCGCTTCCCATATAGGGTCCCCTTTAAATACTTCAGGATATTCTTTAAACATATAAGCACAAGAGCCAGAAGGGGAGACGACGTACTGTGCATGTTCAAAAGCAGTTATCATTTTTTTCATCGCATTTTTCGAATCCTGTACATAACCACTATTATAAGCAGGCTGTCCACAGCAAATTTGATTTTCTGGAAAGTCGATGTCACAACCTAGTCTTTCTAAAACTTCGACAACTGCTTTTCCTACCTCACCTTGAAACATATCGACTAAACAAGTCGCAAACAATGTTACTTTCATGCTTTTCGCTCCTTTTGTATGGATTTGCAATTTCAATTGATTAATCAACTGGTCATCAGATGATTTGGTGGACAGTTAGATTGTTTTTATCATACTACAACCTATAAGATGGGTGGAAGTGCTATTTGCAAATTTTCAAAAAATAGGGGAGGGACAAAAAAGAAAAGTGCTAGATTGTGTTTAATCAATCTAACACTTTTTGCGATAACATCAGCTCTGGCAATTTATGAATTTTATTCCTTTGTAGATTCGGTTGTGTCGAAATAGTGCATTAAAACTTCCTCTACATTGCTTAAATGAGAAGACATGGCATGCTTTGCTAGCTCTTCGTTTTGTTGTTTAATGGCAAGAAAAATTTGCATATGTTCATCATATAATTTTTCGCTTGTCGTTTTTTTAGAATACAACCAAATACGACGCGTTTCTTTCATTGTTTCAATCATTAAACCGGATACTTGGTCTAAAATTGTTGCCAGTAGGGGGTTTTGAGAGGCAGCAGAGATTGCCGCGTGAAATTGAAAGTCCGCTTTTTCGCCAAGCTCTCCATCACCCTGTGCTAGTTTCATGTCATCTAAAATACGCAACATTGTTTGTATATCTTCATCTGTCCGATGAATGGCAGCACTGGCAGCGGCACCCACTTCAATAATTTTGCGTACTTTTAATAGATGGGAGACATCTTTTTTATTTGTTAATGTGAGTGTTGAAAGTGGGAAGTCAAGTTGTTTGGATGGAGTGCTCTTAACAAAAGTGCCGGAACCTTGTTTAATTTCGATTAAGCCCATTGCTTTTAGTGCAGATAAGGCTTCTCTTATGGCAGACCTACTTACTTGTAATTGTTCAGCAAGTTGTTCGACAGAGTCAAGACGATCTCCTGGTTTCAGGTCGCCAGCTCGAATTTTTTCATAGAGCATTTCTGATACTTCCTCATATATTTTTTTCGGTTTAATTTTCTTTAATTCCAAGGAGCTACACCTCATTCATCTCAATCAATTGCTCTATATAAGTATATTATACATGAAGAATGCTAATTTACTCACTGTTTCTCATGAATACTTTTCTTGGGCGTTTAGTATTAAAATATTGTACGGTTTTGCTAGTAATTGCTACTTAAAGTAGCTAAAATGGAAATTTTATTTTAAAAATATATTGAATTTTTAAAATTTAGTTCATATAATTTTAACATATAGTCATCAGATGACCTAATCTATTTAAGTTTGGAGGGCGTAAACCAGCTTAGCAAAAAAGTGTTGAATGTTTAGTTACAAGATAACTTCAATTGACGTTTTTACAAGTTTGACAAAACGAAGATAGTAGCATTGGAGGAGCAAGAGGCTCGTGATGGTCGTGTCTTACTTCTATTAGACTGCAACTGAAAACATCAACAATCTGTTAATGCCGTATTGTCATGATTGGGGAGAACTTTTTATTTTGGGGGTATGCAATTTGACATTTACACAAAATTTTACTGCTGTGGGGGATAGTTTGACGTGGTCGGCAATCGTCGCTGTTATACCAATACTTTATTTTTTCTGGGCGTTAGCCATAAAAAAAATGAAAGGCTATATGGCAGGTTTAACAACTCTGCTTGTCTCTTTATTATTGGCTGCCATTGCATTTAAAGTGCCGCTAGGGACAGCGGTAATGTCCGCCACACAAGGGGCTGTGTATGGTCTACTACCAATCGGTTGGATTATTATTACATCGGTTTTTTTATACAATATCACGGTTAAAACAGGGAATTTTAATATTATCCGTTATTCTGTCTTATCGATAACCGAAGACCGCCGTATTCAAGCGTTACTCGTCGCGTTTTCATTTGGTGCATTTTTAGAAGGAGCCGCTGGTTTTGGCGCACCGGTTGCTATTTCAGCAGCATTATTAGTAGGTCTTGGTTTTAATCCGTTATATGCTGCAGGTCTTTGTTTAATTGCAAATACAGCCCCAGTTGCATTTGGTGCCATCGGTGTACCAATTACGGCTATGGAAGGACCAACGGGTATCGCCGCATTTGAAATTTCAAAAATGGTTGGACGTCAATTACCGTTTTTAGCAGTCTTTATTCCATTCTTCTTAATTTTTATTATGACTGGTTTTAAAAAAGCTTGGGAAGTGATGCCAGCCATTTTAGTATCTGGTATTTCATTTGCTGTCACACAATTTTTAAGTTCGAATTTTCTCGGTCCTGAATTACCGGATGTTTTATCTGCTCTAGTATCACTTTTTGCACTTGCCGTTTTCATGAAGTTTTGGCAGCCGAAAACGATTTATCGTTTTGCTTCCGAACAAGAGATTACAGCTGATACAATGTCTAAAAAAGAGTCGTACAGCGGAGGAACAATCATAAAGTCTTGGTCACCATTTATTATATTGACGGCTTTTATTTCTTGCTGGGGGATTCCTGTAGTCAAAAGTGCTTTAACGGGAAATTATGACGGTACAAATGTTATTTTAAAAGGGATAAATTTAGTGGGGCAAGCGATGACATTTACGGCTGAAGTACCGCTTTTACATAATCAAGTAGTGAGTGGCGCAACGGGGGAAGCAATTGCAGCTTTCTATAAGGTAGAACTTCTAGGTGCGGCAGGTACAGCTATTTTATTATCTGCCATCGTTTCTAAATTTATTTTTAACGTTTCATGGCACAATTGGGGAACAACATTTTTTGAAACATTAAATGAAATTAAGTACCCGCTTATTACGATTTGTAGTGTCGTTGCCTATGCCTATGTGACAAATACAGCAGGTATGATGACAACGCTTGCTTTAGTTTTAGCGAAGACGGGTGTATTATTCCCATTCTTCTCACCTGTGCTAGGTTGGCTCGGTGTATTTATTACAGGATCGGATACATCTTCAAATGTCTTGTTTGCCAAGCTCCAGCAAGTGACGGCTGATTCTGTTGGAATGGAACCGGTGCTTGCACTTGCAGCGAATGCATCCGGGGGCGTAACGGGTAAAATGATTTCACCACAATCTATTGCAGTCGCCGCCGCAGCAGTTGGACTTGTAGGGAGAGAGTCAGAATTGCTGCGCTTCGCGTTAAAGTATAGTGTGATGTTGCTACTATTTATTTGTATATTAACCTTTTTACAAAGTAATGTTTTATCTTGGATGATTCCATAGCACCGTGAATTTTTTAGTGAAAGGTATTGAGAGTCGCTTTCTCAGTACCTTTTTTCTAATTAGCAAACATAAAGGGGTTTTATTTTAAATTCTTGTATTATTGCAAATTTCGTTGACAGAAAAACGTAGCGGGCGCATAATTCAGAAGTGCCTTTTGCAAAGCAAAAAGATTTCGCAGTTTCTACAACTTTTCGTCAAGAAACGTTCACAAGCATTAAGGGCGCAATTTCCATTGTTTTTTGGTACGATGGAGGCAGTAACTGTAAGGAGAGAATGAAAAATATGGAAACTGATATTAACGTTTTTCTAGCGTTTGGAGCAGGTTTTTTAAGCTTCATTTCACCGTGTACTCTACCACTGTATCCAGCATTTTTATCATACATAACAGGGATGACTTTGGATGAGCTAAAATCTGAACGTGGCATGATGCAAAGGCGTGCTATTTTGCATACGCTATTCTTTTTATTAGGATTTTCAATTATTTTTATTATGATTGGTCTAGGCGCATCATTAGCAAGGGAATTCTTCCTAAACTATCAAACATTATTGCGTCAAGTTGGCGCCATTTTAATCGTTATCTTTGGGTTAATGATTGTAGGGTTACTGCAAATTGATTTTTTAATGAAAGATCGAAAATTCCAATTCAAAAATCGACCATCCGGTTATATTGGCTCCATATTAATCGGTATCGCATTTGCGGCAGGCTGGACACCATGTACAGGTCCAATTCTAATGTCCATTATTACGTTAGCTGGAGCAAATCCTTCTTCAGGGTTTAGCTATATGTTTGCTTATTATTTAGGTTTTGCCATTCCATTCTTTGTGTTATCATTCTTCATTTCACGTATGAATTGGATTCGCAAACACAGTCAAAAAATCGTAAAAGTTGGCGGCTATATTATGATTGCGGTGGGGATATTGTTATTCTTTGATGGTTTAACATATATCACGCGATTATTACAGCCTATTTTCGGTGGATTTATTGGCTTCTAATCTGCTAAACTAAAGGGCATACCATACTTTAACGTGGAGGGAGATGAATACGTGCCTACAGTTTTAGTAGTGGATGATACGCTATTTATGCGTGTTACAATCAGTAATATGTTTACTGAATGGGGTTATGAGGTAGTCGGCAATGCAGTGAATGGTAAAGAAGCTGTAGAGCTGTATCGAGAGTTACAACCAGATCTTGTAACAATGGATGTAACGATGCCCGTTATGACAGGTATTGCGGCTGTAAAAAGGATCATCCCAGAATTTCCAGATGCAAAGATTGTTATGATTACAGCATTAGGACAACAAAAATTAATTGTAGAAGCAATTGAAAGTGGCGCGAAAGATTTTATTACAAAGCCTTTCGAGCCTGAAAAATTAAGAGCTGTAGCAGACCAGTTAATTGGTCAAAGTTGCTAATTTAACATCAGAGGAGGATTCTTTATGTTAAGCAATATCCCTTCTCAATATTATGTTATAGGTTCGACTATAATGGCCATTATAATGGGTAGCTTTGTGATGGTATTACGTATGCGAGCTTCCAAAAAACCTACAAATGAGAAGAAAATTATCATTCCACCTATTGCCATGTCATCAGGTGCGTTAATGTTTTTATTTGCACAATTTCGAGTGCCACCTATGCAGATTTTAGAAGCTGCTGCGGTAGGTGTGGTGTTCTCGACCATTTTAATTGCTACTTCGAAGTTTGAAGTAAAAGGTCACGATATTTATTTAAAACGTTCAAAAGCGTTTGTATTTATTTTAGTTGGGCTGTTAATCTTCCGTATTGTGGCAAAAATGATTTTAAGTAGCTCGATAGATGTCGGGGAGTTAGCAGGTATGTTTTGGATTTTAGCATTTGCGATGCTATTGCCTTGGCGAATTGCAATGCTGATTCAATTTATAAAAATCAAGAAAACGATTCCTTTAAAAAATATGTAAAGAAAAGAAACTACACTAGCATATTTGCTGTTGTAGTTTTTTTAACGTACACAATGATTATTTGTATTCGGGGGATATGTTACAATAAGCGCTTTCTAATCGACATCGTGGTATACTAAGAAGCATGTTGAAAAATGAGGAGTTACTTAGATGAAATATTTTAAACCACAGATGCAGTTGCTCGTAAAAGAAAACCGTGAATTGCATGACCGATTAAAAACGCTAATGGCGGATATGGATTTGCAAAAAAACTATGCATTAAAAGCACTGTATCATGCAGAAGTGGCAGACGGTGGGCGCTATCAACAAGATTACCAAGCGCTTGATCATTTATTTAAATAAAGCATAAAACGCTAAACTAATTAAAGTTCTATATCAAAAAAAGCCGCACGTATTGCAGTGCGGCTTTTTTGCATCCTATTAGTCAAAAAGATGCTCATATGGGGAAACGTCAATTTGCATTTGATCTAATTTTTTACGTAAAAATTTGTGGTCACGTTTAGGCGTAGCTTGAATATAGCCGCGTATAATTAAATCATTGTCTATAGCTGTCGCCTTTTCTTCTAAAGCCAGTTCGCCAATCTTACCTGCAATTTTTTCTTTCGCCACTTGTCTAAATAGCTCAGGTACTGGGCTCACCAACTCATATAGAAATTCCTTCTCAGGTTGTCCCCATAGATGAATCGTTTTATCTAAGTAAAATTCCTGCCAATCTAAATCTGATTTCCCATCCTGCTTTGGTAAAGCCTTTAAAAATTTGCGGAACATGAAAAATCCGCCAATAGCCATTAGCGAAATAAGGACGACTACCCAAAATAAAATAAACCATAAAAACCAACCATCTAACAAATCGTTCACCTCTTTGTCTTCTCTCACTCTATTATAAAAGCTTAAACAAAAAAATTCATCCTTATTGTGCCTCTTTTTACAATTAGTCAGTGTATTGAACAAAAATCAACAATAAAGCGAATGAATGAATGAATATTTAGATAAGTAAAAGCATCGAAAAACCAAAAAAATTTTAGAGTAAAAAGAAGATAGGTATGATGGAAAAGACATTTTTAAAATCTAACAAATGAAGTACTTACTAGTATTTTGCGCCATTAATAGCATATCTGAACCTTATTTCTATGAAAAAAACACCTCACGTTGAGCTGTTAAGGTGCAATACCCTTTTTCAACGAAAGGTGTTTTTATTTGTCATACTTTTTAGGTCAGTGCGGAAAAAATATTTACACTTTTAAATTTTGAAAGGAACTTACTGTTTCAGCTTTTGTAATTTCAGGTAATTGATCTGTATAAGTTTTAATTTGTGCGAAACCGCTCCCTAAAAATATTGCCACCATTACAATAGCTAAAATCATTTTTATTTTTTTCATAGAATCACCTCTAAATTATTTTTCCTATATAAATCACAAGCTTTTTTATATTTTTTTATTTTGTAATAACATTCAGCCAAAATATAACTATATTTATTGAATTCCTCATCTTCTCCATTTTCCTTTAAATAATTTAATAGAAGTTCACCAGTTTTTTCCCACTTTTTATCCCCAGAATAAAATTGAAAATATAAATTGAAGATATAATAATACTTATTTTCTGATTTAAAATTGCTGTCATCAATTAGATTTATTCCTTTACATGTCCAATTTATCACTTCACTTTTCATTTTTAGACGTATAAAAAGTTCTATTAAGTCTACCATCGAAAACGTAATATCAAATAGCTCGCTTTTTGATACAATACTTTCCTTATAGCAATTAATGGATTGCTCATAATTTTCTTGTTTTCTGTACAGGGACGCTAAATTATGATAAATAATTCCTGTTTTTTCTACGTAATTATTTTGCAAGCAATAATCTAATGCAATTTGATAAGTGTCAGCAGCTTTTTGATAGCTACTATTATTTTTGTAAATAACACCTAATAAAATATAACAATCAATTAAGTTTTTAATATATAAATTGTGAGAGAAGAAATTAATGGTCTTTTTAATAGATTGTAATGATAATACATATTGTTTATTTTTTGCATAAACAATTGCTTGGATATAATAATAATCTGCAATTTCCCATTCTTCTACGTCCTTAAATAGGGTCATATCTCTCGACATTTTTTCGACTATTTCTATCGCTTTATAAATCTCTGAATGGTGGTAATAAAAAATCACTTCTACTAAATTTAATAAGAAAATACTGTAATCATCCATTTTCTCTTTATCTTTTTGCAATAAATTTAATTGTGTGTATAAATTATGATTTACAGAGTTATGTTGCATGATCGCTAATCTTAAGCAAATTAATGAATATAAATAATAATTAGTCTGGATATAATGTGCTTCATTTTCTTTCAAATTATTAATTATGGCTTGTGTTGTTTCTCTATTTTTGCTTAAAATCGCATCTTTATAATAATTTTTAAGAATCTCCGTATTTTCTATAGTGCTATCTTCATTGGTTATTAAAAGTAAATCCTCTCTACCTAACTTCTTTAGAAGTAAAAGCAAGATTTCTTCGCTTGGAATAACAGTTTCATTTTCAATTTTTGACAGATACGATGGTGTACAAATATCTTTGCATAAATAGATCTGTTTCATACCTATTTTTTTTCTCTCATTATAAATGGCTTTACCAATTCCCATAAAAAACCTTTGTCTATCGCATAGATGCATTTAGCCACATGTTAATTTCTAGTGTGTTTTGTTACTCTTTTTTTCGACCATCACCTCCATACTTACATAAATACTAGATTAACCCTTAATTGAGAAATGCACATGCGACATACACCTTTCTTAATTGTAATGTATAACTGGAAGCTTTATAAACGTAAAAAAATTGAGAAACTTACTTCTCTATTAATTATATATTTTATATTTTTTTCTATAAAATGTCTCAATTTAAATAAATTGAGAGTAATTTTTTTTAGTGTTATCGTTGAATTAAGGGAGGTGGCTACTATGACAAAAACTAAAAAAGTATATGTAAAACCTACTGTAAAATCAGCTACAGGTCCGTCTATGCAATGTAACTAATTTAGGTGAAGGAATGGGGAAACCCATTCCTTTATTCTTCTTAAAAAACAAAAGGAGGTTTGATTCATAAGTGACTAATCAAGTTCTTAATTTCGAGTCAATAATCAATAAAATTAAAAGCCTCAAGTTTCGTGAAGATGCAGGAATTCTTTTTGACAATATTACAGGGACAATTTACCGAATCGATAATGAGATTGGTCTATTAATTGTAAAGTTATTGAGAGACAATCGAACTTTACATCAAGTAGTAGAATATATCGTTGAGGAATATTTAATAGATAAGCAATCATTTGAAGAGGATCTTGAAGAATTTCTATTTAATATAGATAAAGTAAATGAAAATATTTGGGAATGGGATATCGAAAAGAAACATGAAGGTCTACTTGAATTTCCTTTACGTTTAGAAATTGAAGTTACTTCGCTATGTAATTGGAATTGTGGATTTTGTTACAATGTTTGGAAAATAGACCCTGATTTAAGTGACCAAGAAGTAAAACAAAAGATAAAAGCGTTCCCACAAAAGAACTTATCAAAAGAAAGTATCTTTAAGATTTTAGAAGAATGTAGTGAAAACGGTTGCTTCACAGTTCGTTATAGTGGTGGAGAAACTTTATTACATCCGGATATTGAAGAAATATTAGAATATGGCGGCAGATTGGGTTTATATCAAGTAGTATTTACGAACGGGCATTTCCTTAATGCTGAATATGTCCAAAGATTAAAATCTTATAACGTACAAACGGTTTTAATTTCTTTACATGGAGATGAAACAGTTCATAATTTTTTAGCTGGTCATAAAATGGCATATACAAAAGCAATTCAAGCAATTAAACTGCTCAGTGAATCTGAAATAGAAGTTGTGACTGAACTTACTTTAGTTAAAGATAACTTAAGTAAAACGCTAAGTGTAATTAAAGATGCATATAATAATGGCTCTAAAAAATTTAGTGTGATGAGATATGTACCTACAGGGAAAAATGATGAAAAGTATGGGGTACCTATATCTAATATGCTGCCTCTTATGGAGAAGATTGAAGAATTAATGCAAGAACTACCCGATTTGGTTGTAGGGTGGCCCTGCGGTCAAAGAATGTGTACTTCTTTAAATGACAAGCCGATTGATTCTAATGACATTACGATGAAACTCCGTAAAAAACAACTTACTGGACACTGTGAAGCAGGTTTAACTTGGGGAAGTATTTCGTTTACAGGTGAATTAAGACATTGTCCTCACAGTAATGTTTATTTTGGTAATATTACTAATTCAACAATTAAAGAGAATTGGAAAATAATGACTAATAAAGTCGCGGAAGTTCTTACACCTCGCTCTACATGTAATGGCTGTTCATTATTAGATAGTTGTCGTGGAGGTTGTCACTTACCACACTTCTTTAATTCAAATTTATCTAATGCATCATGTAACTAATTTTCTATACTTAATGGAGGGATGCTAAATGTTATATTTAATTATTGGTGATAAGCAATTTTCATCTTGGTCAATGAGAGCATCAATTATTTTAAAAGAAAAAAAGGTTCCATACAAGGAATTAATAGCTGGATTGGATTGGCCTATTAAATTCTCGGAAAATGGTATTATTCCGATAAACGAAAAAGATGAATACGATTTACCTAAAGAACCTGCCTCGGGTTGCGGTTGTCAATTAACTCAGCTAATTAAGATGGATCCCACTAATTTAATAAAGGGAAGCATAGTAGAACATCTTCCAAGAGTACCGATTTTAATTGATACTGATACGAACGTAGTCATTTGTGATGTACTGGCTATATCAGAATATCTTGAAGAAAAATACCCAAGTTATCCAAGTCTTTTGAGTTCTGATATTAAGAAACGAAGTGATATCCGAGTGTTTAGTAGCCATATTCATGCGGATTTATTACCGCTAATGAGTGGTATCTCATATTCGCATTCATTTAGAAATCCTGGTGGACATGCTATTGATGAAGAAACTAAAAATCAAATAGAAGAAACCATTACGTTGTTAGAAAAGTCTATCCAAAGAAAGATGACTAATAATTGGGAAGGGGATTTCTTATTTGGCGCTTTTTCCTTAGCTGATGCTATGTTTGCTCCAATTGCTCAACAATTTAAAGGTTGGGAAATTGAAATAGAAGATACTGAAACACAAAGATATTTAGAAAATCTATTAAATAGATACTCTATTTACACTTATTTACAAGATGCTAAAAAGCCGTATGAGCTTTTACATAGCTCTCCAAAAAATTCATATACTTGGGTTTCTCGTCATTACCGTTATTGGCCAGAAATTGGAATGATTCACAATATTTCTACAAGTGTTTATCATATTTTAGATGACATTTCTAAACATATGTTTGAATTAGCTTATGAAGGAAAATCAAACGAAGAGATTATTGATCACTTAGTTGAAGTTTATGATGTTGATTATGATATAGCAAAACAAGATGTTTTAGATTTATTCCGACAAATCCATCCAAGTAATATAGTTGCTAATAATTTTTCTGAAATTACTTTATGAAAAATATCATATTACTTATCGCTGAATCATTTCGCATCATAGCTTTCGAAATATTCTCTATTTTAATTCCTTTAATTGGATTGAAGATACTTAATTTGGATAATTTTTCTATTGGTATATCATTATTTTTATTTTCAATAGGCTATCTAATTTTTAGTTATACAGCAGGAAGAATAGTAGACGCTTATAATAAAAAGAAATTAATTATTTGGATATATATTACGCAATCCATTTTATTATGTGTATTTTATATGTACATTGACTATAACTCGTTATTCATTTGGATATATTACCTACTCATTCTAATGTTGGGACTGTCTGTTGTTTTTATTGAAACAGCTGTTACAGCTTGGATGCCAGATATATACGCAACCAACAGAATATCCAATGGAGCAGGAATTTTACAAACTGGTAAATCGATTTCTAACCTCATTGCCCCTACTATCGGAGGGGCATTAATTTCATTATACGGATACAACCATACGGTCGTCTTGCTTATTATGCTGTTGCTATTAAATATCCCTCTTACCATTTTATTAAAAAGCGAACATAAGCCCAATAGTCAGAAGAATTATATAAAACCTAACAAGCGTTTTAAAAGGACGTTTAAGTATATATTAACTACTCCATCTCTGAAAGCTATTATGCTAACGACTGCTACTATTAATTTAGCATTTTCGATTTATGGTTCATTAATAGTGATATATTTATCAGCGGATTTTCAATTAAGCGAATATATTATTGGAATTATCTTTTCCATTTCTGGAATAGGGGCACTAATCGGCTCCGTGCTCTCACCTTATTTAATTAAAAAATTTGGCTCTACTAATGTGATGATTTTTGGACCGCTAATACCAAGTTTTGGCTTGCTATTACTTGCTATACCCAATAATCAATACACTGTTTTATTGTTCTCTCTAGGAATATTCTTTAGCCTGCTATCTAGAAGTTTGGGAAGTGTTGCACGACTTACTGTTCAATCACTAATTATCCCTTCTGAAGAACGTGCAGAAGTCAATGGTACACTCATGATGTTTACTTGGGGAACAATTCCTATAGGAACTCTCATTGGAAGCTATTTAAGTGTTTATTTAGGTATACAAAAAGTTATGCTTATAGCAGGTCTTATCTTAGTAATATCTAATATTTATATGATTAAATTACGGGCTTCAAAATATAAAATAACTCAGAGGAATGCGATATGAAGAAGATTTTTTGGAATGCTTTTGAAATGAACTGTGTTGGTCATATTAATCATGGTCTTTGGAAAATACCCGGTAATAAAAGGATTAATTATAAAAACTTAAACTATTGGACGGAGTTAGCTAAAACTTTAGAAAAAGGGAAATTTGATTCTCTTTTTTTAGCTGATGTTGTTGGTGTATATGATGTTTATAGAGGAGGATTTGATACCTCAGTAAAAGAAGCAGTACAAATTCCAGCGAATGATCCTCTTATTCCCATATCCGCGATGGCCCATGTCACGACCAATTTATGTTTCGCGGTAACGTTTTCTACGAGCTATGAGCCACCTTATAGCTTTGCAAGAAGAATGAGTACGTTAGATCATCTGACAGAAGGTAGAATGGCTTGGAATATAGTAACTTCCCATCTAGATAGTGCTGATAAAAACTTTGAAATAAAACATTTGTTAACTCATGATGAAAAATATGATTTAGCAGATGAATATTTAGATGTATGTTATAAGCTATGGGAAGAGAGTTGGGAGGATGACGCAGTATCTATAGAAAAGAATATGTATTATGCTGATCCTACAAAAGTTCATAAAATTAACCACAAAGGTAAGTATTTTGATGTAATTGGACCACATTTATGTGAACCATCTCCTCAAAGAACTCCTGTAATTTATCAGGCTGGCATGTCTGAAAGAGGTCGGGATTTTGCAGCTAAAAATGCAGAGTGCATTTTTTTAGGAGGGAAAACGATTGATGATATCACCTATATTATTAATGATATTAGTGAGCGGGCGCTTACTTTCGGCAGATCTTTAAAAAATATAAAAATGTTTATGGGTTTATGTATTGTTACAGGATTAACAGACGAAGAGATAAACAGTAAAGTGGATTTATATAAATCATTTTGGAGCTTAGAAGGCAATATGGCTCATTATTGCGGTGGACAAGGTATTGACTTATCTAAATTCAGTCAAGATGATAATATAAATGGATTTGCAGTAGGTGAAATAGTAAATACATTAAATCGTATCGATGGTAAATGGTTTAAGGTGATTATTGGAAAACCTAAAGAAGTTGCTGATCAAATTCAGCATATTATAGAACAAACGAATATCGATGGCTTTAATTTAGTACAATATCATTCACCAGATACATTCGAAGATTTTATAAAATATATTGTACCCGAGCTACAAAATAGAGGACTATATCAAAAAGATTATTCACCAGGAACATATAGAGAAAAACTTTTTAATTTAAAACATAAATATCGTTACAATAAGCCACAAGGGGTTAATAGTAGTCGATTTTAAGTATAACGAACTGGCATAATTGATGAATAAGTTGAAGCATTAGATTCTAAGTCTATTTTAACAAAAGTTCAAGAATGTACCAACGATGCATGTTATGCTACAACTTCAATGTATGAGCCAGCCATAAAAGGGAATGGATTTACGCCAGCAGTACAGACAAATAAAAAGCATCTTCAGTTGAATTGGGGTTTTGATACCTCAACTTCAATTTGGGGGTGTTTTTTCTATGGGTACAAAAGATTTAAATCATCGTCTTTTTCGTTATTTCTAATGAAAGAAGATACGCAATGCCCATTTTAATAATTAAATCGAAGGGGCAAAGTAAAGCCAAAATGGGCTAGCTTTATATTCCTATAAATGGAAATATAAATTTACCTTCATTGACAAAAGTAACAACTTGTTGTTAAAATCAAGTTGTTACTTTGACCTCGACAAATTTTTATATAGAAGGTCAAAGGTCTAGAGACAAGGAAAGTCTCTTCTAAATTAGGGGGATGTAAAATGGTCAAGTTAAAAACAGTAGGACTAACTTTTGGAATAGCTGTTTCGTTACTATTAGCAGGATGTGGTGATAGCAATCAAAATGATGGAGATGCAACAGGCAAGAACGTAAGCATAGGTGAGCAGGTGGATTATAAAATTATAGGGATTGAACCAGGAGCAGGATTGACGGAGCTTTCGGAAAATACGATAGCGGAATATCAAAATTTGCAAGGTTGGGAACTGGAGGAAAGTTCAACACCTGGGATGTTAGGTTCATTAGAGCAGGCTATTCGAAATGAAGAGCCTATTATTATTACAGGATGGACACCGCATTGGATGTTTTCATCCTACGATTTAAAATTTTTAGAGGACCCCAAAGGGACATTAGGTGGAACGGAAAATATTAATACACTTGTGCGCAAAGACTTGGCTAAAGACTTACCCGATGCCTATACATTGCTAGATCAATTCTATTGGGAGCCAGAAGATATGGAAGCTGTAATGTATGAAGCCCAAGCAACTTCTTTTGAAGAGGCGGCAGAAAAATGGATTGCACAAAACGAAGAGAAGGTAAATGAATGGACAAAAGGGATGACAAAAGGGAAGGGCAAAGAAATCGAATTAGCATCCACTCCATGGGATTCAGAAAGAGCTTCAAGCAGTGTACTACAGGCAGTATTTGAAGAACTTGGATACACTGTCACAATTACACCTGTTGATCCTGCCATCATGTTTCAAGCAATCGCATCAGGAGTAGTCGATGCAACTGTCGCTGCTTGGTTACCAACAACACATAGCTCCTTTTATGCAAAATACAAAGAGGACTTTGTTGATTTAGGAGAGAATTTAACAGGGACCAAAAATGGATTTGTTGTTCCTGCATATATGGACATCGATTCCATTGAGGATTTACAACCAAAACAATAGGTTAAGAGATAACAAGGGGAATTTCCTAATAGTTAGGAAATTCTTTTTTTTGTTAAAGTGGAAGTAAAAAGGGATTCATTACAAGCGTGTCGAAATAGGATGAATTGTATTCTATGCAACTCACTATAATGTAGAAGACTAAATAAGCCAGTTTTGAGCAAATAGAAGGAGTCAAAGAGATGACGTTATATTCCGTTCTAGTAGCAGATAGCAAATTACAAACCGTTGATTGTACAGGAATTGCTGAAATCACTGTAAGAGAATTAAAAAAATTACATCCGATAACGGAGGATACGCCAGAACAGCCTTGGCATTCGATGGATGATGATGCACGTATTGTCTATGCGCCAGATGAATCAGCTTTCGGTCAATTGCATATTGTCGAATGGAATAATCCACCGTATGATTTAGCGCTTTATAATGAAAAAAATTATGTATATGGTATTGAGGGCAATTGGGGTCCGCAATTTTTAGATGATTTTTTAAGCTATTTAAAGGAACATATAAAACCGGTGCAAAATGTTGATTTAATTAGGTTTTGGGCAGGAGAATATGACCGAAAATTAAAAAGTCGTCGTATCAATATTGAAGAAATTGAATGGCATCACCTTGAAAGCTTACAGAACGAACAGTACATACGTGTCGCTTTTGTGTAACTAATAGAATACATAGCTACACTTTTGGAAGATTAAAGTGGAAAACCGTATGATTATTTTAGGAAATCCCTTCTTTAATAAATACCAAAAACACTTAACTAAATTGGAAAGGCGGACGATTATGTATATACCTAAATACTATAAAGTGACAGATGTTCATGAAATTGAAGAATTTATTCAAATGAACGCTTTTGCTACACTTGTCACAACAAAACAAGGCACACCAATTGCCACTCACTTACCATTACTGTTACATAAAAAAGGCGATGATATGTATCTTACTGGCCATATGGCATATGGAAACCCGCAGTGGAGAACATTTGCATCTTGTGGGGATGTGCTCGTGATGTTTCAAGGGCCGCATGCGTATATTTCTTCTTCCTGGTATTCGCACGAAAATGTTCCAACGTGGAATTATCAGGCGGTCCATATTTATGGCAAAGCAACACTTTTAGGTAAAGATGAAGTAAGCGAAGACTTAACATCGCTGTTAGAAAAATATGAGAAGCATAGAGAGCAACCTGTTTTATGGGAAAACCTTTCACCAGAGCTATTAGAAAAAGAAATGAAAGGTATTGTTGGATTTCAAATAAAGATTGGTGATATACAGGCTGCCTATAAATTAAGTCAAAACCGTAACGAAGCAGACTATGAAAATATTATTGCACAATTGAATAATGAAGCAACACCAAATTCAAAACAAATAGCAGAACAAATGGCAATGCGATGTAAAAAATAACGAGAGGTATCTTTTTAATTGCGCTAGATGGACATGCGAGGCATGATTGTTTAACCATATTTTTAATAAATGTTATGATGAGACTAATAACTGTGAAAAAGGGGATTGTTTTAATGGAAAATTTACACTCAATAGAGCAATTTGAAAACTTAAAAAAAGGTGACCGTACAATATTCGTTTTTTCAGCAGACTGGTGTGGAGATTGTCGATTTATTGATCCGATTATGCCAACAATTGAAGAAAACTACAGCAATTATCATTTTGTGAAAATTGACCGAGATGATTTCATCGATTTATGTGTAGCATTAGATGTATTTGGTATTCCAAGCTTCCTTGCTTACGATAAAGGCAATGAAGTTGGCCGCTTTGTTAGTAAGGACCGTAAAACACAGCAAGAGATTGAAGCTTTTTTAGATGGATTAACTTTATCGTAAGACTTGCCTAAGCTATAGGGGACGCTATCTCCTATAGCTTTTTATTTGCCTGCTTGTCAGCCGTTACATAAGCAATACAACGCTCCACATACGCTAGTACCTCTTTTGAAATTGGGTATAATCCTGTTTTCTCTGTAGGGAGTTTTCTAACTTCCCAAAATTTATCCATTAACGCCGTGTCGCCTTGAAACGTATCATTTGATAATTCGATTATTTTGGAACCAATTTGAAAGCCTTTGTCCGATTCAGCTTGAATATTATGTTTGATACACCATTCAATTTGTCGTAGTAATACAATATATTGCTGTGTCATTATGTCATTGCTACTAAGGTTTGGAATGGTTTGTTGTAAAAATGTTTGTTCATCCTCTTGGAAATAGTCCATCCATTTTTTAGAGGTGCTTTGAGAACGTTGAACGAGTTCCGTCACATGTTCCCACGATAATGATTCTTCTAAATCAACCATATTAATCAATGATGTCGTATGCGAGATACTCGTTTGCAGTTCAGCAAGTCGTTCTTGTAAGTAATTGTGATGTGAAATTAAAATTTGTTTATAGGAAAGTTTATCTAATAAATCACGAATTTTATCGAGTGGAAGTGACAGCGTTTTTAGAATGATGATTTTCTCTAATTTAAACAAGTCTTTTTCCGAATAGTATCGTCGTCCATAATCATCTTTAAAACTTGGTGTCAGCAGATTAATTTGATCGTAATACCGAAGTGTGCGAATGGAAATATTGCGCTGTTTCGCTACCTCTCCTGTCGTCCATTGTTTCATTTTCATTCCTCCTGAAAAAAAGTTTGCAGGTGACGTTACGTCATCTCATACACTTAGATTACACCATATAAAGGAAGAAGGATAGAGAATGGAAATAAAAGAAATGAACTGGAAAAGTCAAGATTATTGGGGATGGAAAGAATTTATTTTATTACTGCTAGTAGAGTTTATTGTTGTGATTGGCATTATTAAATGGATAGTGAAACCAGTGTACGCTCAGTTGTTCCGTAATGAGCTATATGCTGGAACATTAACAGGGTTCACGATTGCGATTACGCTTGTTTTTAGTGTTTATTTTATAGCGCTACGTCCTAAAAAGCTTTCTTGGCGAGAGGTAGGGATAACATCAATTTCCATGAAGCAATGGAAAATGATACTATGCTATTCGCTTCTGTTAATGATTGGCGCCTTACTAATCGTTGTGCTAACAAGTTATATCGGGATTTCGGTGGAAAATAGCAAAACACAGGCCATACAGCAAAACATAACATTTTTTACGGTACTAATAGCCTTTCTCTCTGCGGCTGTTATTTCACCAATATATGAAGAGATTTTTTATCGAGGGTTTTTATATCGCTGGTTACGTACACGCTTAGGATTGGTTGGTGCCATTCTCCTTAGCTCATTTATTTTTATGATTGCTCATATCCCAACCTATAATGTCATGCCCGTCAACTTCTTTAGTGGCATTATTTTTGCTTTAGCATATGAGCGCACGAATTCTATTTGGCCTTCTATTATCATTCACGGTTTAACGAATGGCATAATGGTTTTGCTAACAAGTTTAGGATGAATAGATGGTGAACATCGACAAAAAAACAGGTCTCATTAAACATGAGAACCTGGATTGGTCGATTAAATCATTATTTTGCTTGACGGTACCAGATAATCACAGGGATTAATAATAAAGATAATAGTCCACCCGTTAATGATAAAGTGGCGTAACTAGAATTAGCTACTATCATCCCTGAAAGAGCTCCACCTGAAGCACCTGCCAATGCGATAAAAACATCAATTGTGCCTTGGATTTTAGCGCGTGTTGAAGGTTCTGTGGCATCAACAATTTGAGCAGTTCCGCTTATTAGGCCGAAATTCCATCCTATACCTAATAAAGAAAGAGCAACGATCAGCATAAACATGGAATCACTTGGTGCATAGGCCGCTAGTAAACCGGCAAACAGTAAAATAACCCCAGCAGCAATACTCATGGCTGTTCTACCAATCTTGTCAACAAGTATACCTGTTACAAGAGAAGGAAGGTACATGGCACCAACATGGAAACCAATAACGATTCCTACAGCACTTAAACTATGTCCATGATGTTGCATATGGATGGGCGTCATTGTCATAATGGCTACCATAACGATTTGCGTAAGAATCATTACAACTGCACCAACCATGATGCCTTTTTTATTCATTGAAGGAGACGCCTGGTGAAGAGCTTTCCCAGAGACGATTCGATGTTGATGAGCTTCTATAGATGTTGCTAACAATAACGGGTCGGGACGAAGCATGATGAACAGAACTAAACCTGCTAGTATAAATGCAATAGCAGATAATAGAAATGGACCAGCTAATGAAGGAATACCGATAGAAAGAGCAAATTTCCCCATGACATCCACTAAATTAGGTCCTGCTACGGCCCCGAATGTGGTCATAACCATCGTAGTACTAATGGCCGTTGCACGTTGTTTGTTGTTTGCTAAATCTGTACCTGCATATCGAGCCTGTAAATTTGTTGCTGTTCCTGCACCGTAAACAAGTAAGGCAGCAAATAATAAAAAAACACTATTAATTAATGCGGCTATAACAACGCCAATGGCGCCAAGTCCACCAGTGATAAAACCTGTAGTGAGCCCTATACGGCGACCATAGCGTTGCGAAAGTCTTCCCACAATAAAAGCAGCCCCTGCTGACCCTAATGTAAATAGGGCAGAAGGTAATCCGGCAAGTGAGTCCGTGCCAAGCATTTGTTGGGCTAACAGAGCGCCTACCGTAATGCCAGCAGCAAGACCTGCTCCGCCGAAAATTTGCGATAAACTAACTACGATTAAAACTCTTTTATACATTTTTTTCAGCTTTTCGGGAGAATTTACATACTCCCCGATTGAATGATTTACACTAGCCAATTAGATGTAACACCATCTTTCTAACGATTTGATGAACAAAAATTTTTAGCTCATTTACCAAGCTTACCATACTCCTGCAATTGTAGATATATGCCAATTTGCGGTGGAAAATTTGGTATAGTAAATAGAACTTGTGATTTTAAAACACCTCCTAACGAATAAGGCTTCGTTAGGAGGTGCGAATGATTTTACCTTTATTGATTATGATCGTACCAAGGATTTAGGTGAATCAGAACTTCTTCTACATTCGGATGTTTCTCCATAATCGTTTTCTTTATTTTACGGATAATATCATGTCCTTCTTGGATTGTTAAATCAGCAGGTACACTCACACGCAAATCGACCAATACATAATGCCCGTGTTCTCTCGCCCGTAGACGATCTATTCGTTTTACTTCAGGAATAGTGAGGATTAATGTTTTGAAACTAGCCAGCGTGTCAGGACTCACACTTTTTTCCATAAGTGTGTCGATAGCTTCTAATAACATGCCATAGGCAAGTTTGAAAACTAAAATGGTCACAATGATACCTGCAATGGGATCTCCGTATGTAAGGATATAAATATGATAATTTTCCCCAATAAGTGCAAGCCCGATTCCTAATACGGCTGCTAATGATGCATATACATCAGCTAGATGATCATAAGCAGTGGCTATTAAGCCTTTACTATTTGTTCTTTTGCCAATTTTTATCGTATATACGTATAAAATAAGCTTCCAAACAAGTGATATAATGGCCGTAATAAAGGCAATTAAACTTGCTTTTTCAGGCTCCTGAAAGAATGCGGTAATGGATTCATAAGCAATATAAAGAGCTGCTATCATTAAAATAATTCCTACAATGGCGGAACTAATCACTTCTGCTTTTCCGTGTCCGTACGGGTGATCTTCATCGGCAGGACGTTTAGAAATACGCATGGATGTTAAAGCAGCACCGCTTGCTATCACATCACCTGCATTATGATAGCCATCAGCTAAAAGAACAGGGCTGTGGAAGATAGTACCAACTACTATTTTTAAAATAGTTAATACGATGTTGCTTATTAAACTAATCCATCCAGCAACTATTGTAGTATTTGTGCTTTGAGTCATAAATGTATACCTCCAATAAAATTCTTTCCTAAAAGCAACAAAAACCTTTGACTCGTTTTAAGTCAAAGGTTTTGATTAAAAAAATATAGGTTTTGTAAACTTGAAATTTGTATCATCTTTCTCACTCCAATATAGGCGTTCATTGAGTGTAACATATTCTATTCATTGGTTCAATCATGGTTTATCCCACTTTTTTCTTAAAAAACAATGGGGATATCTATCGTCCGGTAGTATCATTTAGTAAAATAGGTAATAAAAGTTAAAAAATGTTGTATAACTTATTAAACAAGAAAGGACGTAGACTTATGAAACAAATTATAGCACTTGGGGGCGGTGGCTTTTCTATGGAGCCAGAAAATCCTTTGCTGGATCAATATATTCTTCAGCAATCTATGAAAAAAAATCCAAAAATTTGCTTTCTTGCAACAGCAAGTGGAGATTCAGAAAATTACATTTCTCGATTTTATCATATCTTTGAAAAACAGGATTGTCAGCCTTCGCACTTATCCTTATTTAACCCATCTACAAGAAATATAGAAAGTTTCTTACTGGACAAAGATATTATTTATGTTGGTGGAGGAAATACAAAGAATTTATTAGTACTATGGAAGGAATGGGGATTGGATACCATTTTGAAAAAAGCGTGGGAGCAAGGAATAATACTAGCTGGAATTAGTGCGGGTTCCATTTGTTGGTTCGAGGAAGGAGTGACGGATTCTTATGGGGATGGGTTGGAACCATTAACGTGTTTAGGGTTCCTAGAAGGAAGTAATTGTCCCCATTATGATGGAGAATCGGATAGAAGACCTTTGTATCAACAGCTTATCACTAATAAAAAAATTAAACCTGGTTTTGCAACGGATGACGGTGTTGCCATTCATTTCATTGATCAGGAAATCCATACTATTGTAAGTTCAAGACCTAACGCGAAAGCGTATAAAGTATATGATGATAATGATAAAGTTATAGAGAAAGAGCTTGCAATAAATTTTTTAGGTCTTCTTTAGCAATGAAAAACGGGAAATTTCCTTTCAATAACATAAAACCCCGAATAGTTCCGCTTTTCTTGAAAGCGTGCTTTGCTCGGGGTTAGTGTTATAAGCGGGCTCCTAACTTAATGGTCCGAAGCTTACTTTCGCTGACACAACATGCCTTTACTTAGTTGGCATGTGCGATGGCGCTGATTTCAATTAGTTGTTCTGGTGATGCCAAGTAAGTCACCCCGATAAGGCTACCGGCTGGTCGATGTTGCCCAACGTATTCCTTGAATAGTCGAAGGACTGGTTCAGTATGTTCTTCCGCATTTGTTAAATAGATTTCCATATAAGCAAGGTTAGATCTTGTTGCACCGAATTTTTCCAAAACGCCATCTAGATTTTTAAGCGTTTGCTGTGCTTGTGCTTCGATATCGCCATCGCCAACGAATGTACCCTCCGTATCATGGGAAAACTGCCCCGAAATGTAGATAGTGCCGTTGACACTGTAGCCCTGTGAAATACCGTGATCCCAAAGGTCATGATTGTAAATTGTAATATTCTTCATTTTTTTCTCTCCTTTACTTTAAAGTAATGTCAGTATAAAATGAACGCGAACAAAAAAATAGTACGCACTTTTTTGAAAGGTACTATCAGAAAGGATAGTGTAAATATGGGTTTGGCTGATTACAAAGACACGGGAACTATTCAAGAAACCCCGTTTGGCTATACATTATCAGTAATTGGCGGTAAATGGAAAATGCTGATTATTTATATTTTGGCGGAACATCAAACGGTTCGGTTTAATGATTTGAAACGCAAAATAGGGGCTATCACCTTTAAAACATTAAGTGCACAACTGAAAGAATTAGAAGCAGATGGAATTGTCAGTCGAAAAGAGTATCCACAGATTCCACCTAAAGTGGAGTACAGTCTTACAGCTAAAGCGGAGACGTTATTACCTGTTTTGGAACAGTTATGTGAGTGGGGAGAAAAAAACAATACGCATTAATGTCTTGCTGTAAAGCGTACCTCACAAATTAAATGAATGAGCGATGAATGGATGCAGGAGCTACAGTTAATTTGCCATTTCTATAGCGGAGATTGAAAGCTTTAATCATCTCTTTTTTTCTGTTTCTTATTATCAATAATGTGGAATAGAAACAACAATAGACTACAAGAAAAAACAATAGACAGTACGCCTTTAACCGCCCGCATGACAAAGTGATCAGTAGGGAAATCGAATAAAATATACCCCAAACAATAGATCCATGATACAACTATTAACAATTGAAATACTATTTTCTTCATGATATATTCTCCCTTAAAAGTACTGCTTTTTTTACTAGCTAAAAAATTTTATCTACAAGAATCGTAACATAGTAAGATGTAGGTGGATACAAATGTAGGATTAGATGAATTTTATTGCACAGGATTAAGGTTTATGTCAGTTTCTAACTTGAAGGTTTCTACAATTATGACTGTCATGGGCATTATATTTATTATGCTAATCGCATTTAATTTTAATCAAAAAGCACAAGATGTAGTATAAAAAGTGTTTCTATAATGGGCTACTAACCATAAAATATAGAACCAGCCACTCATTTAAAAGTGAGTGGCTGGTATTTTTGTCTAAAGTCTATAAAATGACAGCTCTAAACATTATTCAAAAAACATACTTTAATGGACGAGCAAAACTGCTAGATAAAGGAGCGTATAGCAAAGCCATTGCGCGGCATAATGATAGCAAGGAACAGTGAGGGTCTTCAACTGCTCTATTGGTTCAGCTTAGAATATATAAAAAGTAAAGAATGGATGATGAATTTGTCACATTTTAATAATCATGGGCAACAGGATGGAAGTAAAAACAAAATCGCCTTGAAATGGACTTTCTTTCTTATAGCGGGCTTTATGATTGTCGAAGTGATAGGTGGCATCATGACAAACAGTTTAGCGCTATTATCAGATGCAGGCCATATGTTAAGTGACGCAGCAGCGTTAGGGTTAAGCTATATTGCTGTATCCATTGGTCAAAAAGCCGTAACAAAACGAAAAACGTATGGCTATCGTCGGTTTGAAATATTTGCCGCTTTTATAAATGGTCTTACGTTGATTGC
Organism: Lysinibacillus sp. FSL K6-3209; assembly: GCF_037976175.1. Classification (NCBI taxonomy): domain Bacteria; kingdom Bacillati; phylum Bacillota; class Bacilli; order Caryophanales; family Bacillaceae; genus Lysinibacillus; species Lysinibacillus sp. FSL K6-3209. The sequence goes on from NZ_CP150264.1 coordinate 1,935,522, forward strand.
CATTTCGCTCTATATTTTTTATGAAGCTTTTCGTCGATTTTCAGAACCACCTGCAGTGGCAAGTACGGGTATGTTAATCGTGGCAACACTCGGTTTACTGGTCAACATTGGCGCAGCCTTTATCCTTAAACGGGGGGATAACGATAATCTGAATGTAAAAAGTGCTTTTTTGCATGTTTTAGGTGATATTCTCGGTTCGGTGGGAGCGATTACGGCTGCATTGCTTATTTTATTTTTCGAATGGAATTTAGCCGATCCTATTGCAAGTATGATTGTAGCGCTTCTTATCATTATTAGCGGCTATCGTGTTACGCGTGACTCCTTCAATATTTTGATGGAAAGTGCTCCAGAAAATTTGCCAACGGATGATGTCAAAGCGAAGTTAATGACTGTTGAGGAAGTCGAAGAGATTACCGATTTACATATTTGGCTAATTACAATGGATTTCCCTTCTTTAACTTGTCAAGTGGTGGTGCATCAAGAAGCGGATGAACAAATTGTTTTACGGAAAATACAAAATCTGTTACACGACGAATTTGCATTGCATCATATGACGATACAGATTGAAAAAAAGAGCAATTAGAACGGGAAAATTATTATGTGATGGGTAATCTACCTAATGCATATTGCCATGTAGATTATTCAATAGCGTAAAACGAATCAGCATGCTTACGACAAATGCGCCGGCACACTTCAGAAGTTAACTTCCTCGTACTATCCTCCTTATTGTAAACCTTACTTGCTCTTCTATGCGTCTATGCAAAATATTAACTGCTGTTTGTATGCATAAATTGTTGTAGTAAGCCGAGTGTTTTCAAACGATGCAGCATAATCAACTTCACTAGTGCATTGTGTTTGAACTGCCTGAAAAGTTACATCAACAACTAAATTAGGGGTTTTCCTTTATAACAACTATTGTTTAGGGGAAAACCCCTATTTTTTTTGACTATAGATTTCACTATGATGAGAGTGTAAGTTTCAAACACAAAATGCAGAAAGAAGGAAGAAGCATGAAAAATTCTTTCAAAATTGTCATTGTTGGTGGGGGAACAGCTGGTATTTCTGTTGCTGCCCGCTTATTAAGGAAATCGCCAAGCCTCAATTATGAAGTGGCGATAATAGATCCAGCCTCAAAACATTATTATCAACCGTTATGGACGTTAGTTGGTGGAGGCGCTGCTAAAAAGGAAGATTCTGAACGTTCTATGGAATCTCTTATTCCAGAAGGCGCAGTATGGATCCAACAACCCGTACTTGAATTTAAACCTGAACAAAACGAAGTCATTCTAGGAGACCAAACATCTATTTCATATGATTACTTAGTTGTAGCAGCAGGGATTGAAATTAACTGGGGTGCCATTAAAGGCTTAAAAGAAGCGCTTGGTACAAAATCTGTTTGCAGTAACTATTCATTTGAGCATGTTGATTATACTTGGGAAACGATACGCAATTTAAAATCAGGTACAGCCTTATTTACACACCCAAATTCACCTGTAAAATGCGGTGGTGCGCCACAAAAAATTATGCATTTAGCGGAAGATTACTTCCGAAAAACGGGTGTTCGTCAAAATATGAAAGTTGTATTTGGTTCTGCTAATCCAGCCATTTTTGATGTACTGAAATACCGTGAAGCGTTAGAGAAAGTGGTGGAACGCAAACAAATTGATGCACGATTCAGACGTAACTTAATTGAAATTAAAGCGGATGAAAAAATCGCCATTTTCGAAAATTTAAATACTGGTGCAAAAGAGCAATTGAAATATGACATGATTCACGTCACACCTTATATGAATGCACCGAAATTTATTGCGAACAGCCCTTTAGCGGATGACAACGGTTGGGTGGATGTGGATATGTATACATTGCAACATAAGAAATATGCAAACGTCTTTGGCATTGGCGACTGTGCAAACTTGCCAACATCTAAAACGGGAGCAGCCATCCGAAAACAAGCACCTGTGGTAGCTGAAAATGTTGTGGCATGTATGCGCAATCAAACAATGGACAACACATATAACGGTTATTCGTCTTGCCCAATCGTCACAGGTTACAACAAGCTAATTTTAGCAGAGTTTGATTATAAAAAAGAGCCTGCTGAATCAATGCCATTTAACCAAGCAGTGGAACGTGCAAGCATGTATATGATGAAAAAAGATTTATTACCAATTATGTATTGGGACGGCATGTTAAAAGGAACGATGTAGAAAGGAGGCATGTGTGATGGAAACGAATCCGTTACTAGAGCAACTAAAGCAGCCGGATATTCAAGCAGCGCTCGTATCATTGCTAAGCCAATTGCCGACATATGAAAAAAACTTACAAGCCATCGGGAATGTCGTCAGTTTTGGACAAGCGGTATTGCAAGATCAGCAATCCATTCAAAAATATGATGAACTTGTACGAAGCTATAACGTAAATATTGAAACGGTGGAAGCATTAGTGGGCCTACTAGAAAAATTGCCGAAGCTTTTACAAATGATCAATCAGTTAGAGGATATAGTCGATTTTGTAACAGCTGTGTTAGCAGATCAACAAACTATTGATTATGCGACAGCTAGTATTAAATCTTACACAGAACCGATTGTAGAAAAAGGAAAACAAGGGTACTCGCTAGTTAAAGATATACAACAACAAGCAGAAGCAACAACAGAACCAATTAAACTCTTTACGATTATGAAGTGGTTAAAAGACCCGAGTGTTCAAAAGTCACTGAAATATGTACAAGCAACAATCCAAATTTTAAATAAACAAACCAATTAAAAGGAGAGAATTTTATGTTATTACGTTATTTCTATGATGAAAAATTAGCACATGCTTCTTACATGGTAGGTTGTCAACGAAAAGGCGAGGCAGTGATTGTGGATCCAATGCGCAATATTGAGCCATACATCCAAGTAGCTGAAAAGGAAAATATGAAAATCGTTGGAGCATTAGAAACGCATATCCATGCTGACTTTGTAGCAGGTTCTCGTGAATTAGCTGATCGTTTTGGTGCTACGATGTACATTTCCGATGAAGGCGATGAAAACTGGAAATATCAAAACTTAGATGGCATTCAACACGTACTATTAAAAGATGGTGACAAATTTGAACTTGGTAAACTTACTTTCGAAGTGATGCATACGCCAGGTCATACGCCAGAATCTATTTCATTCCTATTAACAGATGGTGCAGCGGCAGATAAACCAATTGGACTATTTACAGGTGACTTTGTATTTGCGGGGGATATTGGCCGACCAGACTTATTAGAAAAAGCAGCTGGTATTAAAGGGACTGCTGATGCAGGTGCAAAAGTAATGTATACATCTGTAGAGCGCTTTAAACAATTACCAGACTACTTACAAGTATGGCCAGCACACGGTGCAGGTAGCGCATGTGGGAAAGCACTTGGTGCAGTACCATCGACAACAGTAGGCTATGAAAAACAATTCAACTGGGCAATGCAATTCGACAATGAGCCGGACTTTGTGAAAGCTTTATTAGATGGTCAACCAGAACCACCTTATTACTTTGCAGTGATGAAATCCGTTAATAAAATTGGCATTGAGTTAATTAAAAATTTACCAGAGGTAAAAGTCATCACTTCTATTGAAGAAATTGAAGGCTTGATTGCAGCTGGTCAGCAAGTTGTGGATACACGAGATGCTCAAGCCTTCTCACAAGGACATATTAAGGGAACGATGAACGTGCCATTTAATAACTCCTTCACAAACTGGATGGGCTGGATTGTGAACTACAAAGAACCTTTATATTTACTTGCTAATGCTACTCAAATGCAAGACATGCTCATTGCACTTCGCTCAATCGGTATTGACCAAGTACTAGGTTATGCAGATGTAGAAGCAATGATTGAGCAAGCGAATGAACTAGATTCATATGAAAATATTACACCTTCTGAGGCAAAAGCGATGATGGACACAGAAGATGTAGCTGTATTAGATGTGCGTAATCTGACAGAATATAATGAAGAGCATATTGAAGGTGCACAGCACATTATGGTTGGTACATTAAAAAATCGTTTAGATGAAGTACCAAACAAAAAACTCATTGTTCAATGTCAAGCAGGTGGTCGTTCTGCCATTGCCGCAAGTGTATTAAAAGCAAATGGCTTCCACAATTTAGTTAATATGACAGGCGGCTACGGTCAATGGGTGAAAGAAGTAAAATAAAGTAATTAGTGCAAAGAGTGCCTTCCATGTGAGGCACTCTTTTTGGAGGTTTCTATGATCATTTTACTAATTGTTGTCCTAGCCATTGTTTTAGTGCGGGCTTACTATATTCGTTTTGTCCCTGTCAAACAGGTGAAAGATATACCGTACCGTCAAGTAGCTGAAGGATATCAACTACTTGATGTACGGGATTACAATACAACAGGCTGTTTAGTTTATAATAGTAAGCATATTCCATACGGCTATTTACCACGTTTCTATAAACAAATGGATAATCGCCCTATCCATCTGATAGTAGAAAGTCAAATGGATTTAAATCTGGCTAGCCGCTTTTTACGAAAAAAAGGGTATAGTGTAAATAGCTACACGATGATGAAAAGACCGTGTAAAGTAAAAGGAATGATGTATAAGGAGGTGTAAAGTATGCAATCCCAGCTACAAAATGAGTATTTACAGCAAATTTATGAGCATATTCAAGATGGGATTATTATAATGAAGGAAAGCAGGGAAATCATTATGATGAACCCTGCTGCACAGCGCTTAACCGGTTGGCAAAAAGGTGATTTTGTGCCGTATTGTTCCTATTGTATGACTCGTAAAAGGGAACAGGGTGAACCGACGTGTTATTTAATTGCCAACAATGAAGTGCCTTCATTTTTATCAGAAATGCCTATTTATCATGGTCGAAAGATTGATGTCGAAATGAGTACAGCCGCTATTTATGCTAATGAGAATACAGGGGAAACAGAATATTTACTTGTCTTACGTGATCAGGAAACATTAAAAAAAGCGCAAGAGGCTGCCATTAATAAAAAAATGATTCGAGCATTAATCGAAGCAAAGGAATCAGAACATAAACGCTTAGCACAAGAACTACATGATGGAGTTGGTCAATCATTATTTTCGGTATCTATTGCACTGCAAGCGATTGAATCTTTTGTGCAAGATAATGTGCAGTTGAATGAGTACATTTCTGAAGTACGTGCGGAACTGCAAAAAGTCATGAATGACATTAACGCATACTCTCACCAGTTACGACCGCACAGTTTAGATCAATTAGGTTTAGAGCCGACCATTCAGGCGACAATTGATACGATAAAAAAACAAATAACGGGGTTGGATATTCAATTAACGACACGTGGTCTTGATCGATGTGACCCAGCAGTTGAGATTAATTTATATCGGATTACGCAAGAAGCATTGCATAACATTATTAAATATGCAAAAGCAACCCAAGTGCATATTCATATTAAAAAGGACAACACCCATATCTATATGACCATTCAAGATAATGGCATTGGCTTTGAACGGGACAAGATTCAAAATGCAGGGCTAGGGTTAAAGCATATGGAGGAACGGGTCGATCAGTTGGGTGGTACTTGTTCAATTCTGTCAAAAGTAGGACAAGGGACATGTATTGATATCGTCATTCCAAGATGGAGGCCGCAACATGATTAAAATATTGCTTGTCGATGACCATGTGTTAATAAGAAAGGGCATTGCGCTCCTGTTAGGGAATTATTCGGATATAACAGTTGTAGGAGAGGCAAGTGATGGGGAAGAGGCGATTCAGCTTGCCTACCAAACTGAGCCGAATGTGATTTTAATGGATATTTCGATTCCAAATGGGTTGGATGGATTTACTGCGACAAAGGAAATTAAAAAAAATTTACCTGACACGAAAATAATTATGCTGACAATGCATAATGAGATAGCCTATATTCAACAGGCGATGGAAGTAGGAGCAGATGGCTATATTTTAAAAAATAGTCAAGGTGGCGAAATGTATGAAGCGATTCAAAGTGTCTATACAGGTCGCCGCTACTACGAAGTGGGTTTACCAAAAGGTCAACTAGAAAAATTATTTAAGAAAAAAGGAAAAAACAATGCGGATATCTTATCTACACGTGAGCAGGAAATTGTTCGTTTAACCATTTTAGGATTTACGAATATGCAAATTTCAGAAAAGCTATTTATTAGTGCTAAAACGGTAGAAAACCATAAAGCCAACATTATGCAAAAACTAAATTTAAAAAGTAAGGCAGAGCTCATTCAATACGGTATTACAAATAAGTATATAACATAGCTTACGTAGGCTGCCCAATAAAATCTTCTTTCTAAAGTCTATGCTTTTATTAGTGAAGAACCATCTATTAACTGTGCATAAGCGATAAAGCAATCTGCTTTATCGCTTTTTATATGTGAAGGTGTTGACCCAATTGTTTTCCTGCTCTGATTAATTTACGACCGTACAACAAAATCGCATTTTCTTCTGAAGTATAGGGGCTTCCCCCTATATTTTTAAAGCAGGACACACTCTATACTTAAAGAAAATAAGGTAGAAAGAAGGTGTGACGATGGAGTTGTCATTCATCGTTGTCATATTTTTAATTGGTTTTGTCGGATCATTCGTATCAGGAATGGTAGGCGTTGGGGGATCCATTATTAAATACCCTATGCTTTTATATATTCCACCATTATTTGGGTTAGCAGCTTTCAGTGCACATGAAGTATCCGGTATTAGTGCCATTCAAGTGTTTTTTGCATCGATTGCAGGTGTATGGGCATATCGCAAAAGCGGCTATTTAAACAAATCGCTTATTCTTAATATGGGTACAGCAATTTTAATAGGTAGCTTCATTGGTAGTTTTGGATCCAGCATGTTACCAGAAGCAGCAGTAAATATTGTATATGGTGTTTTAGCCTTAATTGCTGCTGTCATGATGTTTATTCCGAAAAAGCAAATTGACGATAAGCAGTTAGATCAGATTACATTTAGTAAACCATTAGCAGCGGGTTTAGCGTTTGTCGTTGGGATTGGTTCAGGAATTGTTGGAGCAGCAGGTGGATTTTTATTAGTACCAATCTTACTTGTTGTCTTGAAAATCCCAACACGTATGACGATTGCCACAAGCTTAGCGATAACATTTATTTCATCAATTGGTGGAACAGTTGGGAAAATTATGACAGGTCAAATCGACTATGGACCAGCAGCAATCATGATTGTGGCAAGTTTACTTGCAGCTCCACTTGGCGCAAAAATAGGCGGCAAGCTCAATACAAAAGCACTACAAGCGATTTTAGCAGTTTTAATTTTAGGAACAGCCATTAAAACATGGTTAGATATTTTATAAGCAGTCTCACATTACAACGATATTTAGTAGTGATGATGACAGGCTTTAATAAATAAGCATCCAGATGCTCATTAAATGAGTATCTGGGCTTTTTTATTTAGGAAATATGGCAGTAGAAAAAGCGTTTTTTAAGTAAGAGTGAACTGTTCTATGCTATCACAGTCGCTGATGTTTTCCATGTGAAAATTTCGACGAAACATGTCCCCCTTTTTACAAATAGCTGTATATATTGTGTAGAAAGGAGGTGTTACCGATGGCAAAAACCAATTTTTTAGATGCATCACTTCGCTTAAAGTATTTGGTGGGACATACGGAAACAAACAAGCCAAAATTTGCAATTAAAACCTACCGTAATTTAAACGACACGCATACACCCACAGCGTTAGTAACGGTAGCGAAAGCGATTGCGAGTCTCTCATCAAAGCCACTAGACAGTATTAGCAAGCAAGAAATAACAGAATTGTCGTCATTACAATAAAAAGGAGGTAGGACTGATGGCAAAAGTTTTAGAGTTACAATTTGATACAGCATTAGGAAAAACGGCTACGATTGCCATTGATGCACCGAAGCCAAATGTCACATCTGCTGAAATTCAACAAGTGATGCAAACGATCATAATGAGCAATGTATTTGGTGGACAAGCTGGTGCTTTGATTGGCATAAAAGGTGCACGCATGATTGATCGTCAAGTTTCAGAGTTTGCCATGAACTAATGGATGAAATGGTCTTTGCGGTCGTTGCAAAGACCATCTTTAAGACGAGTACAGCATGTCAAAAGGAGGGGGCCGTATGGAACAATGGCTGACAATGTTATCTGATATTGGTTTTCCTATCCTCATGTCGTTTTACTTATTACATCGAGTAGAAGTTAAGCTAGATGCGATTCATGATGTCATTGTTTCACTTAAGTGAAGTTGACTTCACAAAGATGTACGAAAGCTGTCACGACAGGTAGTTGTCAACGCTTACATCATTCGATAAGATGAGGGTAGTGTAAGTAGGGAGTGTGTAAAGATGAAAAATAAAGTAATAGGGTTTGTATGTCTATTGGCTTTAGTGACTGTACTTAGTGCATGCGGGAACGCAAAGTTTAAAGCAGATTATAGTTTGGAGATGCAAGATTTTGAACATATTAATCAACGAGGAGAAACTGTTTCGCTTGACAGTTTAAAAGGGAAACCTTGGTTGGGTATGTATATATTTACGAATTGTAATTCAGTTTGTCCACCAATGACGTTTAACATGACACAAGTACAAGAGAAGCTGAAGAAAAAAGGGATAGAGGATTATAATATTGTCGCTTTTTCAGTAGACCCTGAGGTGGATACACCGGAAGTACTAGCTGATTATTTAGCGAGATACACTGTACCTGATGAATCTAAATGGAATCTCCTTACAGGATATTCACAGTCATATATTGAGCAATATGCAGTGAAATCAACAAAATTACTTGTCAAAGACGATCCGAATTCAGATCAAGTAATCCATGGTATTCAATTTTTCTTAGTGGATAAAGACGGTATTCTTGTAAAGCAATATGACGGTTATGCAAAAGATACAAACGATGTTCCAATTGATACAATTGTTTCGGATTTAGAAACGTATATAGATGAAAACTTATAACATGATAAGCTAGTGCTACATTGACATAGCACTAGCTTTTTTGTAGCATGATGACAATACTTCGCGGGTATTTAAGGTTAAATCGCGGGTATTTCATGATTTTTCGCGGGTATTCAGTGGTAAATCGCGGGTAATACCATGCTTTCCGCGGGTATTAATTTGTATCCATAGAGAAATGGTTTGAGAATTGAGAATTGTTTTGGTGACTGGCACAAGGGGGAGGTAGTTAGAAATGAGCATAGGTGAAACCTATTTAAAAGCTGTACGAGAAAGATTTAAAACGATTAAAGCGGACGGTGATAAAGCCATTGCACAATTAGATATTGAGCAATTGCACTGGGCTTTCAACGAAGAGTCCAATAGTATTGCAGTCATTGTCAAACATGTAAGTGGCAACATGATTTCAAGATGGACAGACTTTTTAACGACAGATGGGGAAAAAACAACAAGAAATCGTGATGAAGAATTTATTGATAGTATTGATACTAAAGAAGAGCTACTAACTATTTGGGAAAAGGGTTGGCAAGTGTTTTTGGATTCACTATTGAGCTTAAACGAAGTGGATTTAATGACACCTGTCTTCATAAGAGGGCAACAACATACAGTGATTGATGCGATAGAAAGACAGATGGCACATTATGCTGCACATATTGGACAAATTGTCTATGTCGGGAAGCAAATAAAAGGAGCCGAATGGAAAACATTGAGTATTCCAAGAGGACAATCGCAGATATTTACAGAAGCGATGAAAAAAAGGAGCTAATTTTCAAAATTGTTTGGGTGTCAGGCACCGAAATAAAAAAAGCGCCATTCCTTCAAGTAATCCTTGAGGGAATGGCGTTTTTTTATGATTGTTGATCTTCCCAACAGTCTGTATTTTTTAAACCTGGGATGGATTTTGCGTAAAATACAGGATTTTTTCCTGCTTTTCGTTGTAGTGTGAAATCATCTAATACACGGAAAGCTATTTTACCAAGTATCATAATTACCGTAATATTGATGAGCGCCATAAGTCCCATAAATAAATCCGCTAAGTTCCAAACAAGTTGAACTTGCGCTACTGAGCCGAACATTACCATGGCAAGCACGAGTAGACGATAAACAGTCATCCAGCTTTTATGAGCATTGATAAACTCAATATTGGATTCACCGTAATAATAGTTACCAATAACAGAACTGAATGCGAAGAAAATAATACTAATGGCGATAAAATAAGGAGCCCAGTCGCCAACATGCACTGCTAGAGAATTTTGTGTAAGAACGATTCCGTTACTTTCACCAGTTTTATATAAGCCAGCTAAAATAATGATAAATGCAGTGGCAGAACAAATCATAATTGTATCAAAAAATACGCCTAAACTTTGCACAAGCCCTTGTTTAGCAGGATGTGATGTATTGGCAGTTGCCGCTGCATTCGGCACACTCCCCATCCCAGCTTCATTGGAAAATAAGCCTCGACGAACACCTTGCATAATAGCTACGCCAATGGCTCCGCCCGCAGCTTCTTGAAGGCCAAACGCTTGAGAGAAAATAAGTTTAAACACAGTTGGGATTTCCCCTAAATTTGTTACAACGACATAAAGTGCAACGAGTAAATAAAATACGGCCATTACAGGTACAATGACTTGAGTGAATTTAACAATTCTATGTACACCACCGAAAATAATCATAGCCGTTAACAATACTAATACAATGCCGATAATAAATGGTCTAATATTAAATGCTTCACCTACTGAAGTCGCAATCGTATTGGACTGTACTGCGTTAAAAATAAAGCCAAAGCTTAATGTTAAAAGGATACTAAAAACAATCCCTAACTTTCTATGACCTAATGCCTTTTCTATATAATAGGCAGGGCCACCACGAAAAGTATCGCCGTCTTTTACTTTATACACTTGAGCAAGTGTACTTTCAATAAAAGCGGTTGCCATACCAAGAATGGCAATAATCCACATCCAAAATACGGCACCAGGTCCACCAACACCTATAGCAAGTGCAACACCTGTGATATTACCTGTACCTACACGAGACGCTGCGCTAATCGTGAAAGCTTGGAACGGAGAAACCCCCGACTCACCATCTCTTTTTTCTGTTATTAAACGAAACATTTCTGGGAAAAGACGTATTTGTACAAATTTTGAGCCAAATGAAAAATATAATCCAGCAGCTAATAATAATATGATTAAAAGATACGTCCATAGAATATTATTTGTATTATCTACTATATTTGATATCCACTCCATTTATATTCCTCCTTTTTTTAATAAGTTTTAGTCTACACTCTTTTTTTATAAAATATCAAATTTTTAAATATTCTTAATAATAAAAAGATATTTTTCTCGAAATGATTTGCTGTGTGGTGGTAATATATAGAAAAGGTAACATGGATACGGTTCACCATGATGGGAACACAATACTTTTCCATATTAGTATTCAACTTGCTTTTTCTTTTATACCTTTAATTTGAATACATGATAATGTATCGTGGACAGTTTATTAAAAAATGACAATCAATGGAATAGGAGTGGAAGATGTGAAAACGATTGGCTTAATTGGTGGTATGAGCTGGGAATCTTCAGCTATGTATTATCGCCTTCTAAATGAGCAAGTAAAGCAACAATTGGGTGGTTTACATTCGGCAAAATGCATTTTATATAGTGTTGATTTTCAAGAAATAGAATACTATCAAGCAAATGAACAATGGCAAAATGCAGGAGAAATACTAGGAGAGGCTGCCTGGTCTTTAGAAAAAGCAGGTGCCGATTTCATTGTGATCTGTACGAATACAATGCATAAGGTCATAGAATTTATGGAAGCGCGTTTGACTATTCCAATTTTACATATTGCCGATGCAACAGCCGTTCAAATTCAACAGGCTGGTCTGCAAACGATTGCGTTGCTTGGCACAAAATATACGATGGAGCAAGATTTTTATAAACATAGAATTGAACAGTTTGGCATAAACGTAATGGTGCCAAAAGATGAAGAACGAACAATGGTCAATCAAATTATTTATGAGGAATTATGTTTAGGGAAGATTGAACCGACTTCAAAAGAAACCTATTTACAAATTATTGAGCGCCTTGTGAAATCAGGTGCGCAAGGAATTATTTTAGGTTGTACGGAGATTGGTTTACTAATACAACAAGAGGATGTCCAAGTCCCTGTTTTTGACACGACCATTATTCATGCGCTTGCTGCTGTAGATAATGCATTAAAAGAGTAAAAAGCATTGAGAAGGGGTGAAAAAATGACACAAAAAGTGCGGGAGTTGGGTATTGTAATTGGCACATTACCAGTCGGTAAAAAAAATTGCATTACGGATGTACAAGGTGTTCAAGTTGGGCATGTCACACTTGATGAAAAGTTAGATGATCTGGGGGCATATGCATGTACTGGGGTGACGGCGATTTTACCGCATGGTGGCAATTTGTTTCAACAAAAAGTTACGGGTGCCAGTTATGTGCTAAATGGTTTCGGCAAAACGACAGGTCTCGTGCAAGTCAATGAGCTAGGTGTTATTGAATCTCCCATTATGCTGACAAATACGTTTGGGGTGCCAGCTGTCACCCAAGGAACATTGCAATATATGTTACATACTAATCAGGATATTGGACTTTCTACAGGGACAATTAATCTAGTTGTTGGGGAATGTAATGACAGTTATTTAAATTCGATTCGAGCTTGTCCCGTCACACCAGAGCATGCACTGCAAGCAATTCGTAATGCATCCGAAAATACCGCTGAAGAAGGTGCAGTGGGGGCGGGGAAAGGCATGGTTTGTTTCGGTTATAAGGGCGGAATAGGTTCTGCATCGCGGATAGTGACTCTAGAACAAGATAAAATAAGCTATATGGTGGGCTGTCTAGTACTAAGTAATTTTGGTCATAGCACAGAGTTTGTAGCTGAACGTTACAATATGCCAAATCCTAATAGCAATGCTGCTGCGTTCTCACCAACAGATGGTTCTATTATTATTGTGTTGGCAACGGATGCACCGCTTAGTAGTCGCCAATTAACACGTGTTATGAAACGTTGTGGTATAGGGCTCGGACGAACAGGTAGTCATTTTTCTCATGGAAGTGGTGATATTGTCATCGGTTTTACAACGGCACACCAAATTGCGCATCATTCGTCCCAACATTTGGAGACACGTTTACAGCTACGGGAAGATCATCCTATTATGAATCATTTATTTACCGCTGCTGCGGAAGCAACAGAAGAAGCTATTTTAAATTCCCTGTCACAAGCGCAAACAACAACAGGTCGAGACGGACACGTAGTAGAAGCCTATCCATTTAAAAAATGAAAGACAAGCTATTGAACATTCATGTTTCAATAGCTTTTTTGTTTACACATTGAACGCTTTCAAAAAAGACATTCCAAAATATATTCCGGTTTTTTTAAATCGCTAAATAAGTATAAAAAAATAAAGGTTTCGACTATAAGTCTTAGTTTTTAAGCGCTGCATAGCAAATTTTGTGTAATGATTAGAAAATAACCATTATTATGTAATTATTGTTTTTTTATCTAGTCAATTATGAAGTGGTGTGTTACTATTCAATGAAAATACTGAATTATCTAAAAATTTAACATTTATTACGATAAAAGGTGATGCGAATGCATGAAAAATTATTGCTGCCAATTGCACACGAGACATCGACAAATCCATCCAATCCTATTGTGCTTAACAGTTGTGAGCCATTGATAAACATTGACCACCTACACCCAAGAATCTTTACCCAGCCCATGTACTATAAACAACAAATTGCTAGTAGCTTACAATCCATTTACTTGCGCCAAGCAGTATATGAGCGATTACAACAAGCTTTATTACTATTACCTGAAAACTATAGTTTAATTGTCTATGACGGGTATCGACCGCTACAAGTGCAACGATTTTTATTTACACATTTTGCTGCGCAGCTCAAAGCGCAACATCCAAATTTCACAAAAGAAGAAATTCATAACAAGACATTAAAATTTGTCGCTTTTCCAAGGGAGGGACAAGAGCATCTACTACCACATTTAACGGGAGGAGCCATTGATGTAACACTCGGAAATAGTAAAGGGAAAGCGTTAAATCTTGGGACAGCATTTGATGAGCTTAGTGAAAAATCAGCGACCCGCTATTTTGAACAGCATCCTAATGAAAATAAGGAAGCCTGTGTTCATCGCCGTCTTTTGTATCACTGTATGACGGCGGTTGGCTTTACGAATTATGCTGAGGAATGGTGGCATTATGATTTTCACAATATTGCATGGGCAAGAAGGGTAAATGCCAAAGAAGCTTTTTACGGTGCAATAGAGGCACAGATTGATGACTATTTGATAAAGGAGTATCGATATTTATGAAAGTCTATATTAGTGCAGATATTGAAGGTATTACAGGTACAACCTCTTGGAGTGAAACGGAACTGAATGCGCCTGACTATCATTTTTTTCAAAAGCAGATGACAAAAGAAGTGGAAGCGGCAATTGAAGGTGCCATTTTAGGAGGCGCCACGGAAATTTTACTAAAGGATGCGCATGATTCAGCTCGTAATCTTGATATTTCGAATTTGCCAGTTAATTGTAAGGTCATTCGCGGATGGACATATGATCCGATGTGTATGGTAGCCGGACTTGATAGTAGTTTTGATCGTGCTATTTTTATTGGCTATCACAGTAAAGGAGGCAGTGAACGTAATCCATTAGCACACACGCTATGTGTTACTGCTGATATTAAAATCAATGGCGAATACGCAAGTGAATTTCTTATCAATACGTATGCCGCTGCTTTACATGGCGTGCCCGTTTCATTTGTTAGTGGAGATGTTGGACTAACAGAAGAAATTGCAACCTTCAATCCCAACATTGTAACATTTGCTACAAAGGAAGGGGTAGGCAATGCCACAATAAGTGTCAGTCCTCGATTGGCAATTGCCGAAACAAAACGACTTGTGGGAGCCTCTATGAAGGTCTCCCGAAACAACTTACAAGTGACATTACCTAAGCAATTTGTAGTGGAAATAATTTACCGTGACCATACACGGGCTTACCGCAATTCCTTTTATCCAAATGCAACGTTTAAGCCCCACAACACAGTTGAATTTGTCACGGATGATTATTTTGAAGTACTTCGGATTTTACAGTTCTTAACATAAGAATAGACTGTAGGTGAATGTATGAAGATTAAAGATATTGTGGTAGCAACGGTGAAAGCTCCGCTTATTGTGCCATTTAAAACGGCATTAAGGACCGTTCAAAGCATTGAAAATATTGCCGTTTATGTGCATAGTGAGCATGGGCAAATTGGCATAGGTGAGGCTGCGCCAACTGCTGTTATTACAGGAGAAACTTTAGGGTCGATTAGAGATGCTATTGAACATTATATTAAGCCAGCCATAGTAGGTATGGATATACAAGAAATAGCCCTTGTGATGGAGCGAATGGACAACAGTATTTATCAAAATACGAGTGCGAAAGCGGCGGTAGATATGGCGCTTTATGATTTATTAGCACAGCTTCACAAGACCCCATTGTATAAATTATTAGGGGGCTATCGTAAGGCATTGACAACGGATATTACAATTAGCGTGAATAGTGTAGCGCATATGATAAAAGATAGCCTATCTGCGGTGGAACGAGGCTTTCAAATATTGAAGGTCAAGGTTAGCAAGGATCCAGCGACAGATATCCAACGTGTGATGGCTATACGGGATGCAGTAGGCAAAGCCGTTACATTACGTGTAGATGCCAATCAAGGGTGGACGCCAAAAGAAGCGGTTCGGATTATTCGTGCACTTGAAGATGCGGATAGCAATATCGAATTAGTGGAACAGCCTGTGCACTATGCTGATTTAACCGGCATGCAATATGTAACAGCCAATACGTTGACCAATATTCTAGCTGATGAAAGTGTCTTTTCAGCAAAAGATGCCCTCACTATTATCGAACGACGTGCTGCTGATTTCATCAATATTAAGTTAATGAAAACAGGTGGCATTTTTCATGCGCAAAAGATTTGCCATATTGCAGAAGCGCATGGCATTGCTTGTATGATGGGCTGCATGCTTGAAACAAAAATTAGTGTCAGTGCGGCTGCACATTTTGCTGCATCACAAAAAAATATCACAATGATAGATTTAGACGGACCAAGTTTATGTTTGAAAGATCCTATTGCAGGTGGTCCTATTTTTAACAATGATCGAATCACAATGACGGATGCAAATGGTATAGGATTTTCAAGATAAAAATACGTAGGGGGATGCTTATGAGGAAAAGGAAATGGTTTCTTTTAGTATGTCTAGTCGTCTTATTTTGTGCAGCCTGTAGTAATGATTCTTCGGATGAAAAAAAATCCGAATATCGGGTCGTCTATTCAGGAGAAATTAAAACATTAAACTATTTAAAAACATCTGAAACAAATGAATTTGCTGTAGCTGCCAATTTAGTGGATGGCCTCATTGAATATGATAAGTATGGGATTGTGCAACCAGGCTTAGCGAAAGAATGGTCGTCAAATGAAGATGCGACTGTCTGGACATTTAAGCTTCGTGATGATGTGAAATGGGTTACCCACAATGGTAAGGAATATGCAGATTTAGTGGCACAAGACTTTGTCGATGGTTTGCAGTATGTGCTAGATGCCAAAAATGAATCTTCGACCGTCTGGAGTGCGATGGTTGTCAAAAATGGTGAGGCGTTTTATAACGGTGAGCTAACTGATTTTTCAAAAGTGGGCATCAAAGCTATCGACCAACATACGATTGAATATACGTTGGAGGCTCCAACACCTTATTTTCTGTCGATGTTGAATTATGTATGTTTCTTCCCTGTAAATGGAAAATTTTTAACGGAAAAGGGGGAACAATTTGGAACTACACGTGAAAATTTCTTGTATAACGGTGCCTATCTATTAGACAAATTCGAACCTCAAAATGAGCGTGTTCTTGTAAAAAATGACACATATTGGGATAAAGACAACGTGCTGATTGACCGCATTCGGTATAAATATAACAAAGAAGCAGCAACCGTTGCGCCCGAACTATTTTTACGAGGTGAAATCGACACAGCAACCATTCCCACTTCCATTATTGACGAATGGCTGAAAGATGATAAGAAAAAATTGCAAGTACGTCAAACGCAAAATAATTTTTATTCGTATTTTTATGCGCTCAACTTTGACCCACAATTTGCTGTGGAATATGAACCTGAAAACTGGAAGGTCGCAGTCAATAATAAAGATTTCAGAAAATCGCTTTTCCATGCGCTAGATCGTGTATCAGCGATGCTAACGGTGGAACCATTTAATCCTCAAGATTTACTAAGCAATACGATCACACCGAGAAACTTTGTCGATGTTGAAGGAGTTGACTATACACAACTTGACCCATTCGCGGCGATTACCAACAATGATTCTTTTAATAAAGACTTAGCTTTACAGTATAAGGACAAAGCGAAGGCGGCGTTAGAAGGGAAAGCGACATTCCCAGTAAAGGTATTAATGCCATACAACGCGGGGATGCCTGACTGGGCTAATCGTACACAAGTCATTGAACAACAAGTGGAAAAATTATTAGGTGCGGACTATGTGGATATTATCATTGAAGCAGGTCCTTCGACAGGTTTCTTATCAGAAGTTCGACGCCCTGGTAAATTTGCATTACTAGAAGCGAACTGGGGGCCAGATTATGCTGACCCGTCAACGTATACAGAACCATTTAGTGTAGATGGTACTTATAATAAGCCAGAGTTAGCTGAAGGTTACAAAGAAGCAAATGGTCAAACTGTGTACTTGAATTTATTAGAAAAGGCGAAAACGACAATCGATACAGCCGAGCGTTATAACCTATTTGCTCAAGCAGAAGCGTTCTTAATTGAAGAAGCCTTTGTTATTCCATATTCTGTAGGTGGTAGCGGCTATGTAGCTTCAAAATTAAATCCATTTGAAGCCCAGTACTCACCATTTGGTGTAACAGCAGAGAAGTTCAAAGGGCAGCAAGTGTTAGCAAAGCCAATGAGTAATGATGACTTTAAGAAAGCGTTGGCACAGTGGGAGCAAGAACGTGCGGATGCATTAGCAAATGCAGCCAAATAAAAGAATGGAATAATCATTGCCAAGTGCAACCCGTAGGCATATAGTGGTGATTTTTCAATACCGAGGAGATGACCGAAAATGCTGATTCGGCATCTCCTTCCTGCTTTTTGTAACCATTTTAATGGAGGGAGGATGCTTAAATGCTTAGGTATGTAGGAAAGCGTTTGTTACAATCCATTGTTACGCTATTTATTATTATCACAATTGTGTTCTCATTACTACGATTAATGCCGGAAGAAGGCTACTTAGGGGCAGCGGCAGAGAAAATGTCACCGTCTCAAAAAGAAGTGTATTTAACGAATTTAGGGTTACGTGATCCATTGCTGGTGCAATTGGGGAATTTTTATACGGATTTATTACAAGGCGATTTAGGCAAATCCGTTACATATCGTACGGATGTGCCAGTTGTGACAATTATTGCAGATAAAATAATGTATTCATTGTTATTTGGATTAGGGGCAGTTGGCTTATCGCTGCTCATCGGTGTACCGCTCGGAATTTTAATGGCACAAATGAAGGGACGCTGGCTGGATCGGTTAGGGACTGGCTACATTGTATTTGTCGTCGCAGTACCAGCGGCAGTGTATTACTTAGTTATTCAAATGTATATTACAGATATTTTCCGTTTGCCGATGTTGTTTGATGAATATAAGCCAATCACCTGGCTATTACCGCTTACTTCGATGGCATTAGCCCCGACTGCTTCCTATGCAATGTGGATGCGCCGATACATGGTAGATGAATTAAACAAAGATTACATTAAGCTTGCACGTGCGAAAGGCGTGAAGGAGCGTACCTTAATGTTTAGTCATGTATTGCACAATGCTTTTATTCCAATGGCACAATATTTGCCAGCAACGATTCTTTTTACGATTACAGGCTCCATTTATATTGAATCTTTGTATTCTATTCCAGGGATGGGTGGATTACTCGTGGATGCTATTCAACGACAGGATAATACAATTGTACAAGGTTTAGTGCTTGTTTTTTCATCGCTTGGCATTATTGGCTTAATTTTAGGTGATATTGCGATGGCGCTCGTGGACCCACGGATTAAATTAGGGAAAGGGGAGAGTGTGCGCTAATGAGCATGTATACAGAGGAAATCAATAATATGTCAGACAAGTCTCGTGCACAACTATTTGACTTTGTGGAAGCGACTGATGGTCAGGCAGAAGACACCGCCTACTCCAATTACTCCTATTGGCGCTCTACTTGGAAATCGTTTTTAAAAAATCGAGTGGCTGTTTTCTTATTAGTAATGGTTTGCATTATAGTTGCGTTCACCATGTTTCAGCCGTATTTGCCAGCACAAAAATCTCCGACCGAAATTTATCTCGATGCCCAAACGGGATTACAGGCACGTAATATTGCACCAAATGCTGAGTTTTGGTTTGGTACAAACTCGATTGGACAAGATTTATGGTCCCGTATTTGGGCTGGCACAAGGACATCGTTAATGATTGGCTGTGTGGTCGCATTGGTGGAAGCATTTGTCGGCATTACAATCGGAACACTTTGGGGCTTTTCTCGTAAGCTAGAAATGCCGATTACACAGCTTTATAACGTTGTAGATAATATCCCAACAACGATTGTCCTTATTTTAATGTCTTATATTTTACGACCGAGCATTTCGACCATCATTATTGCCATGTGCATTACGGGTTGGGTAGAAATGGCGCGCTTTATTCGAAATCAAATCGTAATTTTACGAGATCGGGAATACAATTTAGCATCAAAATGTTTGGGGACATCAGACTATCGAATTATAATAAAAAATTTATTACCTTACTTAATCTCTGTTATTATGCTACGCATGAGTTTAGCGATTCCGTTTGCGATTGGCGCAGAAGTGTTTTTAACATATATCGGTTTGGGGCTACCAATTAGTGAACCATCATTAGGGAATTTAATTAATGAAGGGCGTGTCCTCATGATGTCACCTGATTTAAGGTATCAGTTAATTTTCCCTAGTATTGTACTAAGTATTATTACGATAGCATTTTATATTATTGGGAATGCATTTGCTGATGCAGCAGATCCAAAAAACCATGTATAGAAGGGAGATGATTTCGTGAAGCAAATAAAATCCCGTATTTTAACGATTGAAAACTTAGTCATTACATTTACACTACGAGGGCAAGTACTAACAGCTATTAGGGGAATCTCTCTTGATTTATATAAAGGGGAGAGTCTAGCCATTGTTGGTGAATCAGGTTCAGGAAAATCTGTGCTAATGAAATCAATTATGGGCTTGCTCGATAAAAATGGTTCGATTGCCCAAGGTCAAATTATATACAATGATATGGATTTAGCGCAGTTTAACACAGAACAACAATGGTTAACTATTCGAGGAAAAGGAATCGCGATCGTTACACAGGATCCGATGACTTCATTGAATCCATTGAAAACGATTGGCAAACAAATTGAGGAATGTGTGGTGTTACACCAAGGGCACAAGGGCAAGGCAGCCTATGCTGAAACATTAAAATTATTAACAGACGTCGGGATTGATGATGTAGAGAAACGCTATAAGCAATACCCTCATGAATTTTCAGGAGGCATGCGGCAACGCATAGTGATTGCCATTGCGCTCGCATGTAACCCGCAAATTTTAATTTGTGATGAGCCAACAACCGCATTGGATGTAACCATTCAAGCACAAATTTTGCAGCTGCTAAAACGTCTTCAGCAAAAATATAGCTTAACAATCGTTTATATTACACATGATTTAGGCGTTGTAGCAAAAGTGGCGGACCGTATCGCGGTCATGTATGCAGGGGACATACTCGAAGTTGGTCGTACACATGAAGTGTTTTTTAATGGAAAGCATCCATATACATGGGCGCTTCTTTCGTCACTACCACAGCTTGGGTCAAAAGGGCAACCGCTTTATTCGATTAAGGGGACGCCACCCAATCTTTTTAAAGAAATTAAAGGAGATGCATTTGCCCCACGCAATCCATTCGCTTTAAAGATTGATTACGAAGTACGTCCACCATTTTTTCAAGTAAGCGATACACATTTCGCGCGCACTTGGCTATTGGATCCCCGTGCGCCCAAAGTGGAGCCTCCAGCCGTGTTACAAGCTTTTTTTGAAGAAGGGAGGCAGTACGCCAATGAGCGATAAAGAAGTGTTAATAGAAGTAAAAAATTTAAACATTGTTTTTGGTAAAGGTAAACATAAATTTGTGGCAATAGATGATGTCAGCTTTCACATTTATAAAGGAGAAACATTCGGATTAGTAGGCGAGTCGGGCTCTGGGAAAACGACTATTGGCCGCGCTATAATGCGTATCAACGAAGTAACGAGTGGTCAAATATTGTATCATGGAAAGAACATTAACGGTAAAATCTCGAAGGATTGGGACAAACAAATTACCCAAAAAATCCAAATGATTTTTCAAGACCCGATGGCTTCGCTTAATGAACGGGCAAAGGTGGATTATATTATATCGGAAGGTCTTATTAATACGAAAAACTTTAAAGATGAAGCGGAGCGTCAGCAAAAAGTACAAAATGCACTTTTAAATGTTGGTCTATTACCTGAGTTCGCCAGTCGCTTTCCGCATGAATTTTCTGGCGGTCAGCGTCAACGGATTGGCATTGCACGTGCATTAGTAATGGAGCCAGAGTTTATAATTGCGGATGAACCAATTTCAGCCCTCGACGTATCGATACGAGCGCAAGTGCTCAATTTATTATCAACGATTCAACAACAAAACAACTTAACCTATTTATTTATTGCCCATGATTTATCAATTGTTCGATTTATTACAGACCGTACGGCAGTCATTTATAAAGGGAAAATTGTGGAGTTAGCAGAGACCGAAAAACTTTTTTCTAATCCAATCCACCCGTACACAAGAGCATTGTTATCAGCAGTGCCAGAGCCTAATCCGTATAAGGAGCGAGAAAAGGTCGTGGAAATTTACAACCCGTTACAGCATCAATATGAGCTAGCTCCCCCCTCATTTATAGAAATAGAGGAAGGGCATTATGTATTAGCCAACGAGGAGGAACTAGCAAATTACCGTACATTACGAAAAGTAGAGGTGAGCGAATGATTGTACCTAGAGCTTTGACAAAAGGGGATACGATTGGTTTACTTAGTGCGTCTGGCGCTACACCATCAGAAAAGCTAGCTCCCGCCATTGCTAGTATAGAGAAACTTGGTTTTAACGTCATTGTAGGAGAAACATGTCGTGCAAGACATGGATATTTAGCTGGTTCAGACGAACTGCGCGCATATGATGTCAATGAAATGTTCCGCAATCCACATGTGGATGGCATTTTTTGTATTCGTGGAGGGTACGGGGCAACGAAAATTTTACCAAAACTAGATTATGAGATGATACAAGCAAATCCTAAAGTATTTGCAGGCTATAGCGATGTGACTGCACTACATATCGCCTTTAATCAAAAATGTAATTTAGTGACGTATCATACACCAATGCCTTCAACAGAATTTATTCAACAAAATATGGATCATTATACATGGGATTCATTTTTGAATTGTGTGATGGCAACAGATACCAAGCCGTTTCTGTTCGAAAATCCTCCACAGCAACCAATGACCACACTCCTAACAGGGACTGCAACAGGTCAACTTATTGGGGGAAATTTAACATTGATTACAGCGTCACTTGGCACGCCATATGAAATTGATACAAAAGGGAAAATTTTATTTTTGGAAGATATAGATGAGAGTGAGCAACGTATAGATCGCATGCTGACACAGTTAAAATTAGCGGGGAAGCTTGATGATGCAGCAGGTTTATTATTAGGGGCATGGACAAATTGCGGGCCTGAAAACCCGAAGCATCCAGAACGGAGTTTATCCTTAAACACGATTTTTAAGGAGATTTTAACACCTTTGAAGAAACCTATTTTATCAAAACTTGCTTGTGGTCACTGTCTACCAACGATGTCTCTGCCTTTAGGTCGTATCATAACCGTAGACGCAGAAACGCAAAACATTACAGTGGTAGGGTAGGTGTATGATGCAGCAGACGATTCAACGTTTGATACAGGAAGCTCCCTATAAAGTGCATATGTTTGTAAAAGATTTTAAGACAAATGACTTTGTTATACATGAGCGTCTAGATGATGCTTTTTCCAGTGCCAGCTTAATTAAAGTCCCTATCCTGATTGCAGTTTTTGATTATATAGATGTATGCAATATACCTATCAATCAAGTAATAACCGTTACCCCTAGCGATTGGGTTGATTTTAGTGTGATTAGTGAACAGAGAGTAACATCCTGCACGATCTATGAGTTGTGCGTTTGGATGATTACGACAAGTGATAATACTGCGACAAATGTGTTAATTGATTTAATTGGTATGGATGTGCTAAATCAGTACTTTCATAAAATCGGACTCACTCAAACACAACTTCAACGAAAAATGATGGACTTTGAGCGACTTGCAAAAGGCATAGATAATATAACAACAGCGCGTGATATGGCACATTTATTTAGCCGAATTTATAGGCAAAATCTGCTATCTCCAGTGTTAAGTCAGCTTGCTATTGATATATTGTGTCGTCAGCGTTTTCATGAAAACTTGCGGCGCTATATCGTCGATGATGTGACAATCGCCCATAAAACGGGTGGTCTTGATAGCGTTGACCATGATGTTGGCATTGTTTATAGTCACGGACAAGAATATGCTATTGGTGTTTTTATCACAGAGGTCAAGCAAAATGATGTCGCCCGACAACTAATCGGTCGTCTTTCAAAGGTAGTCTATGACAATATGATAGTAGTGAAAGGAGAGGCAACATGAATGCGGTTGTCATTGCTATGGTGGCAAATCTTTATGCTGAACCAGATTGTCATGCTGAACTTATTGATGAAATACTATACGGTATGCCTGTTCAAATTAAAGAAGAATTAGAAAATGATTGGCTGTATGTTCGCACCGCCTATCGCTATGAAGGGTATTGTCAGCGAAAGCATGTCCTTTTCGATGATGCGATTACAAATGCATGGATTCAAAAGGCGCAACATGTTATCGGGCAGTGTTTCGCAGATATTTTACAAGAACCGAAAATACAAAGCACCAAAATCATCACATTGGTAAAAGGCTCTATTTTATACAATGTAGATTCCGACACGACATCAAACACGCCATGGGCTGCCGTTCAATTGGCGACGGGCGAAATAGGTTATTTGCGTTCACAATGGTTGCATCCTAAAATTGCTGAACATACTTTTGAAGAGCATGCGTTTCGAGAAAATGTTGTACAAACCGCACTAAGCTATTTAGCTACACCGTATCGTTGGGGAGGTAAGTCACCGCTAGGCATTGATTGTTCGGGCTTATGTTCGATGGCTTATATGCTCAATGGCGTGATAATCTTCCGAGATGCTAGAATTGTAGAAGGTTTTCCAATTAAGGAGATAACTATTGATCGCATGCAAAAAGGGGATTTATTGTTTTTCCCAGGGCATGTAGCATTGTATATAGGGCAGTCTCTTTATGTTCATGCTTCACTTGGTGGCAATGAGGTTAATGTCAATAGCCTAGATGAACAACACCCGTTATACCGCGAAGATTTAGCAACGACTATTACCGCAATCGGAAGCTTGTTTTAAATAGTGCTTGCTGGAAAATGGATGCAAAAAACGAGGTATTTGACGGTAGTTACATCGTCGAATACCTCGCCTTGAGTAAATTTACGCTAATATTGATAAATATTTAACTGTTGTCCAGCTTCAATATTATCTGAACGCAATTGATTCCATTGTTTAATGGATGTTACTTTCACATTATGTGTCTGTGCGATGTGCATCAGCGAGTCACCATCCGCGACTGTAATGGTTTTTTTATTTTTTACAGGGCTGTCGTATTGTTGTAAGTCGTACTTTGCAATTAGACTATTTAACTTTTCATTGTAAGTTGAATCCGTTGCGTAAGAGCCTGTTAAAAATTTGGTCGCATCTGCATAGGATGTTGTGTTGCTTTTAAAGACACCTGTATAAAAATTTTTGTTCCAAGATACACCATTGCGGAGTAATTGGACATAATCCTTCATGGATTCTTCGTAGGAAGGATATTTGCGGAATTCAGCCATCACTGTTGTCAGATTACCAGAGCCATCATCTTCAACTGTTTCAAGTGTCACGGAATCATTTTGAAATTTGCCTTTCATCCCAAATAAATTGTTATTAGGAGCTGAACTAAGACCACTTTGCCCATGCTTACTTTCTAAAATGGCTTGTGCAATCATGACAGATGCATATAAGTCATTTTCAGCACCTAGTTGTCGAGCTGTTTCTGCAATAGAGCCGATAAATTCTTCCACACTTGGACCTTCATCTACATATTTTTGAACGGCAGTGTCGGTTGGTCTCAAAAACTGAATCAAAAAATAAGTGGAAATACTGATAACAGACGCTATGACAATCATTCCGAGTAATAGTTTTTTGAATAATCTCATGTAGTTATAGATGTTGAATCTGTGCAACACCTTCCTCCTTTCTTTTCTCTTAAAAAATCGCTTCCTCTTTTCATATTGTAAAACAACTAGATAAAAAAAAGCATCGTTTTTCACTAGAATTCATAATTAATAGAACGAACTTTCATACGAAAAAGTTTCATCTAGCGCGTCTAGGATGGACATGTTGTAGGATTGTTAGTTTAACCGCTTGAATATGTGGAAAGATATACTGGTGGGTAGAATACTGACATTTAATCTATCAAATTTATAAGGAGCTTAGTCAATGATTGCATTTGAGAATGTTACAAAAAAGTACGCTAATAACCAAATTGCAGTGAATGCCATTAATTTTGAAATACAGAAAGGAGAGTTTTTTGTCATTATAGGGCCTAGTGGTTGTGGCAAGACGACATTACTAAAAATGATTAACCGATTAATTCAACTGACTGAAGGCACAATCCGAATTAACGGTAAAAGAATTAGTGATTATAATATTCATGAGCTACGCTGGAATATTGGCTATGTGCTCCAACAAATTGCACTTTTCCCTCATATGACAATAGCAGAAAACATCGCCATTGTTCCTGAAATGAAAAAATGGGAAACGACAAAAATTCAACAGCGAGTTCGTGAATTATTAGAAATGGTAGGGCTAGAACCAGCTCAATATAGTGAACGAAAACCAAATGAACTTTCGGGTGGGGAACAACAACGGGTTGGGGTTGTCCGCGCATTGGCAGCAGATCCCGAAATTATATTAATGGATGAGCCATTCAGTGCACTGGATCCAATCAGTCGAACAAAATTACAAAATGACCTGCTTGAGCTACAACGCGCTATAAATAAAACAATTGTTTTTGTTTCGCACGATATGCAAGAAGCGTTAAAACTAGGAGATCGCATCTGTGTGATGAAAGATGGAGAAATAGTACAAATCGGTACACCTAAGGAAATTATACAAAATCCCGCCAATGACTTTGTCCGAAAATTTATAGGGGTCAAGGAAGATGCATTTAATGTGTTTACCATTCAACAAGTGATTGAACCGTTTGTAGAGGCGAAACATCAAAGTTATGTGATACATAGTGTTGATGAGCAGGCTACTTTACAAGTCATTTTGCAACAATTGGCGCACCATGAGTGTCTGGCAGTGAAAAGCGATGAAGAAATTATTGGGGTTATTACAAGGCAATCAATGTTGCAGTTTTTAGCCAGTCATTCCGCGGCGGAACGGGGTGAGGCAAATGACTGATTTTTTAAATGTGTTGGATGAACGCAAAGGTCAACTCTTTGCATCGTTAATAGAGCATATGCAAATATCATTTATTGCTTTATTTTTTGCAGTAGCCATTGCCATTCCACTTGGCATTTACTTAACGCATCAAAAGAAAATAGCGGAAAGTATAATTGGCATTAGCGCAGCCTTACAAACGATCCCTTCATTAGCGTTGTTAGGTTTGTTAATTCCGTTACTTGGCATTGGGAAAACGCCTGCTATAATCGCCCTTGTGGTCTATGCGCTCCTGCCTATTTTACGTAATACATTTACAGGCATAAACGAAGTCGATCCGTCTTTAAAGGAAGCGGCCATGGCAATGGGTATGAATACGGTAAAAAGATTAGTGAAGGTGGAACTGCCACTCGCAATGCCCGTTATAATGGCAGGTATTCGCACAGCCATGGTTTTAATAGTTGGAACAGCTACACTAGCTGCATTGATAGGCGCTGGAGGATTAGGCGATATTATCTTGCTTGGTATTGATCGTAATAATACTTCGCTCATCCTATTAGGTGCAATTCCGGCAGCTATTTTAGCATTAGTGTTCGATTATCTATTGAAAAAGCTAGAATCACTGTCCTTTAAACGAACAGTTTCGGCATTACTTGCGATTAGTGTCGCGGCAATGATTGTGATTGCACTGCCTTTTCTAAACATTAATAACAAAGCGGATATCGTCATTGCAGGTAAACTTGGTTCAGAGCCGGAAATTCTAATTAATATGTATAAATTATTGATTGAAAATGATACAGATTTAGATGTCGAATTAAAACCAGGACTCGGTAAGACGTCCTTTGTTTTTAATGCCCTAAAATCAGGGAGCATTGATATATATCCAGAATTTACTGGTACGGCAATCGCAGAGTTTTTAAAAGAGCAAGCAGTAAGTAACGATCAAGTAGCAGTATATCGACAGGCAAAGGAAGGCATGCTGGAAAAATTTGATATGGTTATGCTTAGTCCAATGCAGTATAACAACACATATGCTTTGGCCGTTTCAAAACAACTGGCGGAAGCTTATCAATTACAGACGATTTCTGATATTAAGGCGGTGCAAGAGTCGATTAAAGCGGGATTTACGTTGGAGTTCAATGATCGTGAGGATGGCTATGTAGGCATTCAGAAGCGTTATGGGATTGATATTCCCTCTGTTACAACAATGGAACCAAAGCTAAGGTATCAAGCCATTCAATCAGGTAATATCAATTTATTGGATGCTTATTCAACTGACAGTGAGTTACATCAATATGAGTTGACTGTTTTAGTGGATGATCAACAGTTATTTCCACCGTATCAAGGCGCGCCAATGTTAAGAAAGGAAACACTTGAAAAGTATCCAGAGCTTGAAAAGGTGCTAGGGAAACTGGCCAATCAAATAACAGATGACCAAATGCGTGAAATGAATTATCAAGTTAACGTGGAGGGAAAAAATATTGAGGATGTAGCAAGGGCATTTTTGAAAAATGCTGGTTTATTATAAACGTTTGTATGAATCGCGGGTAAAATGGGTTAATTCGCGGGTAAAGCACAATGAAGCGCGGGTAAAGTGCGATACTTCGCTGGTAAAGTACGCTTTTCCGCGGGTAAAGCGTACTTTATGTAAAAAGTTGTTATTTTTTAGAGCGCCCCTTACAAAACATGTCGTCATAATTTAAAAACGGACATATTATAACGAGATAGGTCAAATAACGATTTTGCTATCGTTCGAGTAAGGAACTATTGCTAAAACGGAATAGGAAGGGGCTGGGAAACGTTGGGTATTGAAAAAGGAAGAAAGCACTTTGTCTGTGAAGCGCTATACGATATAAAAGCATTGCAAGATATCATAACAGATTTTCATTCAAAATATTATGGTCAGCTTCTTGTAAAAATAGTTGGTAGTGATACCATTCCCTTTTTTTTAATAACGCATAATGGAGCACATTTACGATTAATAGATACAGTTAAACAATTTGAAACAGAGTTTTTTCGTATAGAAGCGATTGATATAGATCGTTGTCGAGGCACTATTTCGCTGTTACGAGCCTATGATTATGAAGGCAATGAAACAAATGCAATTGCTGATGTTGTGAGATTAGAAAGAACATCGACCGAAAAATCAATTGAGTTAGGGAGTATATCAGCTATTCAGCTATTAAATCCAGACTTATTAAAAAAGAAATTTATCATTGAGCCTAAATGGTAAAATAGTTGATTTACCTATAAAACTACTAAAATAATTGCAAAACTAGAGCATCTGTCCATATGCAAGCTGCGTAATCTGAATTTAATAGAAAGAGTCTATAGAAAGGAAGATTAACGCATGACAATTATAGGAATGTTGCATCATCGTCTAGATCCTAAAACTGTTATCAAGTCATATGCATATGCAGCAGTTGCAAAAGCAGAAGGAGTAGAATTTTTTTACTTTACACCTAAAAAGGTAAACTTTGACAATCGTACAATCAATGGGCAGGTATTAGAAGATGGGCAATGGCATGAAAGAGTGATGCCCTTTCCAGATGTAATTTATAATGCTGGAAGTCCAGAAAAATTAGCGGTGTCAAAAAAAATAATAGAGAGATTGAAAAAGGAGATCCCGTTTACTACACATTCTATCGGTAATAAATGGAATGTTATGGAGCGACTTAAAGAGGCGAAAGAATTTGATCAATACATTATCCCAACAGAAATAGTAAAAAACACAGATGTCTTTCATAGCTATATAGCCCACCATAAAAAAATCGTATTTAAGCCAATTGACGGTCGGAAAGGAAAAGGAATCTATTTTATTATTAAAATAGGAGACCATTTTGAGGTACGGCAAAATAGCGAGAATCGTATGTACTCAAAGCAACAGTTAAATGCATTAATTCATGAACTTCTTACAACGGGTACGTTTATTATGCAACCGTATATTCAATCGAAAATGAAATCCGGTCAAGTTTATGATTTTCGCCTACATGTTCAAAAAAACGGTGAAGGTAAATGGGTGGTGACAACAGTTTATCCACGTATTGCACCACATGGCTCAATTATTCCAAATATCAACAATGGCGGTTATACAAATTATTTGGACCCATTTTTAGAGCAAGAGTTTCAAGAAGAAGCCTTTAATATTCGTCGGATGTTGGAACATTTCTCATTATCTTTGGCACGCCATTTAGATGACATTCAGATGACGAAGTTCGGAGAGGTCATTGATGAGATTGGAATCGATGTCGGGCTTGATGCGCAACAAAAAATTTGGATCTACGAGGTAAACTGGCGTCCTGGCTGTCCACCAGCGTTTTACTTAGAATTAGATGTTGTTATCCATTCCATTCGATATGCAAAGTACTTAGCAGAAAATCAACAACCGATAAAAAAATCCAAACCAAAGCCTACAGTTTCTAACACAAAAACAGTAGTACCAAAACCCGCAGATTCAAAACCAAAGCAAGTCGAAGTAAAAGCTACATCAAACCATGCAAAATTCGATAAACCGATAATTGCGATTACTGGTAGTGCAGGAAAGACCACATCTAAGGCATTTTTAGGGTCCATATTGTCTAAAAAATGGAATGTATTTGAGTCGAAGGATTACTGGAATACGACTGAACATACTAAAAAGCATGCAGAAGAAATCAATGATTCGCACCAAGCCGTTGTGCTTGAATATGGAATGGCTTATCCAGGTATTATTACAAACCACTGTAGCATTATTCAACCAAATATAAGTATCGTTACGAATATTGGACTTGCGCATGTTGGGAATTTTGATGGGGATGTTCGAAAAGTAGCGAAAGCTAAATCAGAATTAATTCAAGGTATGGACCAACAAGGTTTACTTATTTTAAATAAAGATGATGACAATTCAAACTATTTATTGACCGATCAATTTAAAGGGAAAATCCTGACTACTGGTATTCACACAGAAGCGGACTATCGAGCATACGATATACAATATAAAGAGAGTGGCATGGCATTTAAGATGGAGCTGCAAGGTCAGGAAATCCAATTATTTATCCCAATTTTAGGAGAACATCACGTTTATAATGCGCTTAATGCGGTTGCGGTTGCAGATTATTTAGGGTTTACGCCACAGGAAATAAAAGCAGGTTTGCATTTTAAAAAGCCGCCAAGAAGGTTGACAGTGTATAACTGCCGCGATCATATAACGGTCATCGATGATACTGTTCACTCCCATCCTCAAGGCGTAAGGGCAGCCCTAAATGTGCTAACAAATGTTAGCAACAAACGGCGTGTGGCAATAATTGGGCAGATGCGTGAGCTAGGTGATTTAAGAGAAGAAGAATATCGCAAATTAGGCGAATTTATTGTTGAACAAGGCATTGATCTTTTAATTACCTATGGCTTTAGGACAGAAGAAATAGGAGCAGCGGCCATAGCAAAAGGCATGGATTCAAACAAGATTTATCATTTTACGAATAAAGATCAATTGCATGCGCTGTTAGAGAAAATAATCGAACCTCATGACACGATTCTTGTCAAAGGTGCTAGTAAAACGAATATGTTTGAAACCGTTAAATTTTTAGACCAAACATTTAAAGCATAACGAGGAAAACCCGAGTAGTTGCCCATTGGATAGGGCAATTACTCGGGTTGATTGTTGTGAATGCAAACAAAGTAAAACGATGTATCCAGCGCGCTATTGCCTAAATTGCTCATAGTAAAGCGGATGAAGCTAAGGCCACATCCGCAACTACAGCATATTTAGCTTACGGTAAGCAATGCCCGCCCAACATTATAGCGCTTTTAATAGAAATTTGATTTCCATGGCGGCGGTTATAGCATTGTTTTTCGCTTGAGCTAAAGTTTTCCCCTCGGCAATAACATAGGCATAGCGATGACCCATCGACAACGGTGGGGTTAACAATGTTCCTTTTCGCGGTTTTACATATACATCGACAACACCAGGTGCTTTTGTTGCCCTTGTTTTACCGATTACTCTTTCTAACACACCTTTGCTCTCTACTATGACATATTTTGTAAAGATGAATTTTTTATGCCTAGGTTGGACATTTGGTTGTTCCCCTAAAAATAATTTAAGTGTTTCTTCCACTAAACTAAATCCAAAAGCCGCATGTAGCATATTATTCATAGCGCCACCTGAAATTCGAGGGTTAATTTCAATGAGCTTCCATCCATGTTCCGTTAAACGAAGCTCTAGATGCAATGTTCCATTTTCAATATCAAATACTTTGACGATAGAATGGAGCACTTCTTCAATCCCTTTTTGAATATCAGAAGGTACTTCCGCGAGTATACCATAGCCTGTAATAATGAATCGTTTTCCTTGTGTAATCTCTTGTTCAATAATACCGATTGTGTGAACTTGTCGCTTATAGACCATTGCTTCCACTAAGTATTGGGGTCCATCAATATATTCCTCAATCATGATGGTTTCACCAGGGTTTTTATTTTGGAGAAATGTAAGATGTGAATCGAGTTGGTTTTTATCTGTCGCAAGTAGTACGTCTTTTGAACCCGTTGATTTAGGAGATTTAACAATCAATGGAAATACCATGTTATTTGAAAATGATTCATGCGGTTTTTTTAGGAAAAATTTGGGGGAATACGGCTGATCCTTTAATAGATTTCTTGTTTTCTCTTTATCTTCCATCATTTCAATTGCTGCTGATGAAGTATAGTTTTGGCAAAATTCATCACATAAAATAGAGGCAATATGAACAAATGGATCTACAAAACTAACAATGGACTTTATCTCTAAACCGGTATCAAGCAAATCATGAATTTCTTCTATCATATCTTCTATATTGGAAGTATCGATAAAAATCATTTTATGAATGTCTGGATAGGCTTTTCTCTGTTGTAATTGTTTTTCATTGCTTGTGAACAGTATTGTCAAGTAGCCCAATTTTTCTGCTGCTTTTATCGCTTCACGACTAGACCCAGATTTGTTTGTACCGATAAATATAATTGCCTTCAGTGAAATCACTCCTTCAATTGGCACTTGGATTATTAATATACACCTTATATATATGCTGTGAAATAGTTTTCTTCTAGTTATGTATCATGTTTACATCCAAGCAACTTTTAAAGTGCTTCATATAATAGAGAAGAAAGGAGTGTGAAATGATATGAAGCCTCTATCGGTGAAGAATTTAACAGCGATTACTGCAGGTAAATTATTGCAAGGGTCGGATGAGGTGCTGATCCAGTATGGCGCATATCGGCTAAAACAAGTGAAAAAACCGTACACAGCTCTATTTACAGACAAACGCATAGTAAACTGGAAAAGTCTTGAATCGCTTGCTCCTCTAGTGCTTGTTACAGAGTGGGTGTATAGTCAGCATGAAATTCCTCAACACGTAATAATTATTCAAGTAGAAAATACAGATGAGGCCTACTGGAAGTTTGTACATTATTATCGTAGTCAATTTGAAATCCCTGTTATTGCAATTACCGGAACATCAGGTAAAACTACAACAAAAGAGATGATAAAACATATTCTTTCTGCTGAAAAAGAAGTAACCGCTACGACATTAAGTAGTAATTCTAGAACCGCTTCATTGCAGTATTTACTTAGTATTGAAGAGGAAACAGAAGTTGCAGTTTTTGAAACAGCTGTTGGATCACCAGGAGATGTAAGGAAAGCAGGGAA
This sequence comes from Lysinibacillus sp. FSL K6-3209, assembly GCF_037976175.1. NCBI lineage: Bacteria > Bacillati > Bacillota > Bacilli > Caryophanales > Bacillaceae > Lysinibacillus > Lysinibacillus sp. FSL K6-3209. The sequence continues at coordinate 1,968,862 of NZ_CP150264.1, forward strand.
GTATTTTAAGCCGACAATCGGTATTATTACCAATATCGGAGCGCACCATTTAAACTACTGTAAAACTTTGGATGGCTATATACAGGCGAAAGGTGAAATGGCAGAAATAGTGAATTCGGATGGTGCATTAATTCTCAATGCAGAAGATGCCAATATACGAAAAATTGATTTATCGAAATTTAAAGGACGTATTATTTACATCGGACAGCAAGCATCATGCCATTATAGAGCGAGTTCTATTCGCTATGTAGAAAATGGTATGCAGTTTACGTTGCATCATAAAAAGAAAAAATATGACGTTTTCGTTCCTGGATTTGGAGAACATCAAGTCTATAATGCATTGGGAGCGATTGCGGCCATTCATGAATTACGTGTACCGATTTCCGTAGCGATTAAACAATTAGCGACATTCAAGAAAGTGAATAAGCAACTACAACTTTTTGAAGGAATCAATGGTTCTATATTGATCGACGATACGTGGAGCTTAACCACAACGTCCTTAGAAGCTGCTTTAAAGGTCTTAAATTCATTAGGAGATGGCAAGAAAAAAATTGCCATTATCGGAACGATTACGGATTTAGGGTCCTGGGGGTATATTATCCATGAGCAAGCAGGAGAATTAATCCATAAAATTGGTGTAGATGTGCTTATTACCATTGGAGAGCACGCCCGAATTATGGCTGATCGTGCACTAAAATTAGGCTTCAGTAAGCCCGTATATATATTTAATAATAATATTCTCGTTTATAAGTTATTACATGAAATAGTAGATGAGAATACAATTATTCTAATTAAAGGAGATATGTATAGTAAGCAAATTTCCCAACTGGCCGCTGATTTAAAAGTTAAAAAAACGTTGCCAAAAGAAAATGATTCTAGGCAATAATGTACTTGATATGAAAGCTGGTTAAATACTGTGTCGCATAAAGTCATGTCATAATATTGTATAGTAATCTTCTAGAAAGGAGCACTTTAAATAAAGAATAAAAGACGTCATCAAATACTAGTTGTTACTAGAGTAGAATGGTTCTTCATTACCCACACTTCTAGTGATTATATTTCATACTATACAGAGAGGGGGGAGGAGTTCACGTGCAAAATATTCGCGTGACTGTGGTTAGAAAGTTACTACAAGGGGATTTAGTAAGCGGTTCTGAGCAATGGCTTATCAAACATGCCATCTATTATAATCGCCATGATTTGACGCAAAAGAATACACTCATGTTTGTCAATAGAAGTGAGACCATTAATTGGGAAGAAATCGATAAAAAGGGACCATCCCTCGTTATTTCAGATAAACCTTTAGAAGAATTAAAAAAAGCACTACCGAATACAACAGTTATTCGCGTGAAAAGTACGTTGCAGGCATACTGGAAGTTTATTGAGTATTATAGAGGGCTATTTGACATACCAGTAGTCGCATTAACGGGGACATGTGGAAAAACAACTACAAAAGAAATGATTAAACATATTGCGAGCAAAGACTGGAATGTGCAGGCATCTATTAGTAGCAAAAATGAACCTCGCCAATCTTTACCTTATTTAATAGGCATCGATGAAACTACGAAAGCAGCTGTCTTTGAGTTAGGGCTAGGGAATACGGGGAATATTAAGCATCAATGTATGATTTATCGGCCGACGATTGGTATTATTACAAATATCGGTGTGCATCATTTAGATGGCTGTAAAAATCTTGAAGGCTATATCAAAGCTAAGTCAGAAATTTTAGAAGGAATAGCTGAAGATGGCACGTTAATCATCAATGCAGATGATGACAATACAAAAAAAATTCCCCTGCATACGTTTAAAGGGAAAATTATTACAATTGGTGTTCATAGCAAAGCAGATTATAAAGCTTCGAACATGCAATTTATCAATAACGGTATGAAATTTACGCTCCAAGTAGCTAAGGAAAAATATTCAGTATTTGTACCTGGCTACGGAGAACACCAAGTGTATAATGCGGTAGCGGCCATCGTTGCTGTAAAAGAAATGGGCATGTCCATTCAGCATGCAATCTCACGTTTAAAAACATTTAAACCGATGGCAAGGCATCTAGAAATGTCAACCGGTCTTAAAGGAAGTACGATCGTAGATGATACATGGACGAATAATCCTACATCGGTTGAAGCAGCCTTGAAAGTTTTAGATACGATAGGAAAAGATAAAAAAATAATCCTTATATTAGGTGATATAAAGCGATTGGGTCTTTTCGAAGAAAAGTATCATCGTGAGATTGGCTCTATGGTGGCCGAGCGAAATATTCAGATGCTGATTACCATTGGAAAAAGAGCCGAACATATAGCAGAACAAGCAAAAAAAGATGGCACCGCTGCGGAAGTTCATGTTTTTAAAGATGTTGCAGGAGTTTTAGAATTACTTAAACCAAAACTTGATCAAGATACGATTGTGCTGATAAAAGGCCCAATGTCTAGTAGATCCATGATTGAATTTGCCAATCATCTAAAGGAAATATAACTGCATAGCAGGGCAATCTTTATGGTTGCAATAACAAGCAAGACTTGAACAATGTAAAGCTCCATTCAACCATTTAAAGCGAAAACATAGCATACAAACGTGTCAATGACACTGCTTTGTATGCTATGTTTATTTAAATTTTAGTATAGTTATATATTATCTAACAATCATTCGATGGATTGTGTTAATCTTTTAAAATACGCGTTTTGCTGTTAAATAATGTTCCTTATAATAATCAACAAATAGTACTCTTGTCGTAACACCACTTGAAGTTGGGATGATGAGACGTTGATCGCCAGCGTAGATAGCTACAAGCGAAGGGTTTTTTGAACCTTTCACGCCATTAAAGAATACTAAGTCACCCTTTTTCAAATTGGCACGTGACACCGTAGTTCCTTTCGCCATGAGTTCTTTTAAGTTGGTAGTACCAAGTTTTACGCCACTTTTACGGTAGACATATTCAACGAAACCAGGTGCTGTAAAACGTAAACTTTGCTCATTTATTGTGGAACTAATTGTTGCTTTATTTTTATAAGTAATCGCATTTTCTACGATTTTATCGCCCTTTGTTGCAGGGTTGGCTGATAATAATGTTGGTAATACTCTGCGAGCAGATACGTAATTGTCTTTATAATATGGCTTACTATTCATATCCGAAATGACAATATTTTGCTTGGAATCCGCCATATGAATAATTTTGTTATTACCAATGTACATGCCTACATGATCAGGATCTGTGCCTGTTTTTTTACTTTTAAAGAATACTAGATCGCCTTTTTGCAATTGGTTTCTTGCAACATATGTTCCTTGTTGTATCATGTAATTTTCATTATACGTACCAAGATCTACACCATTCTTTTCAAAAATATACATAAGGAATGAAGCACAAGAAAATTTGTAAGGATATGTAGACTTGTACACGGTATTACTGTATGTGGCCTTACCAATTAAGCTTTTCCCTGTTTGAATCAGTTGATCGGCCTTTGCTGCAACGGCCTTATCATTATTTTGCGTATTTGTCGTCGCTGCCTCCACTTTTATCGGTTCAAATGTACCTTGAACGATTCCGAATGAGCTAAACCCAATCGACAATGCTAATGTAGTTGTTAAAAAATGTTTTTTCATGCTGTTTTTTACCTCCTGTAAGCGAGCAGTTAAATTTTTCTGTTTGCTTGCCATTGCAATAATCGTAGCATGAAAAACACGGGGTTCTGCTAGGTAAATGTTTCCACAGGGCACGTCACCCTACCCGAAAACCTTGATAATAAAGGCTTTAGCGCTTGAATTTACAGTTTCATTACAAATGTTTCAGTTTGTGATGAATGAAGGGGTATTGTGTCATAAACAAGCGGTTCTTTTTCTATTTTAAATAACATTACAATAGAATTTAAAGGGAAGTCAGAATACTTAAAAAATGATAAGCAATGTGGCAATAGAGCGTACTGCCATACGAATTTTATAAATCAAAATAAGAATATTTTATGATAGAAAAATAACTTTTTTGCTCGAATAATGCTTATATAAGCACGCTTTACAACCTTATTTCTAGTTATCTTTTGTTTTGAAATACATAGTTCGAGTCATGGGAGTTAAAGGGGTAATATGTTATATTTAGGGGGAAAATAAAGAAATTTCAATCCTCAAAAGCTAGCGAAAAATGTTGTTTCGTGGAAGTAATTTATATAATTTCACTAACGAAAGGGGAAAATGGTATGTTACAGAAACTGAGGTTCAAAACAATTCGAGCAAAAATTTTGAGTGCATTTTTCATTGTTGTATTTTTTATTGCTTGTTTTAACACTTATAGCTACTTTGCCAATAAGCGTGTCATTTCTGCTGGCGAAGAAATTGTTTATAAAGAATTACAGTTGTTAACAGCAAATGAAAAGTTAGCATCTACAATCAGTGTTCGAACAACTGCTGCAAAAAGCTATGTTCTGACTGGTGATCAAAAATACAAAAAAGAATTTGAAGCATACGTAAAAATTGCTGAAGAAAATAATAAACTATTAACGGAATTATCAACTGATACAAATCTATCGAAAACTGTCGAAAAAGCAAGGGAATGGCGAGGTTTTGTGCAAACGAAAGTGTTTGATGAATATGATAAAGGAAATGTAGAATTGGCTATCCAAAACTTAAATTCTATTGACTCGCTTGCTACAGAGGTTAGAAAAGGTTATGAGGGGCTTGCACAGGCAAGAGAAGCTTCTATTAATGATCTAGGACAGGCCATGATTGCCCAATCGAAAGAGTCACTGAATGTAGGGTTAGCAATAGGCGTGATGATAACGTTAATCGCGATTGTAACCGCTTACATTTCGGCGCATATGATTGCTAATCCGATAAAAGCGGTAATTGAAAAAATATCGCAAATGGCGGATGGCGATATAAGTCAGCCTCCTTTGCCAGAAAGAATGAAAGATGAAATTGGCTTGCTTGTGCAATCGACAAACACGTTGAATCAAAAGCTTCATGAAATTATTGGATCAATTCATGTTGTTTCGGGCAATGTAGCTGCAAACAGTGAGCAGCTTGCACAATCTTCCCTAGATGTAAAAACAGGTGCAGAACAAATAGCATTGACGATGCTTGAGTTAGCGGGTGGTTCGGAATCCCAAGCACATAATGCAAGTGACTTAGCACAAATAATTGATACATTTAAAGTAAATGTCCAACAAGCAAATGCTCAAGGTATTGATTTACAAGGCTATTCAAGTGAAGTATTACAACTTACGACAAGCGGTCAACAATTAATGAACACATCTACACAGCAAATGTTTGCCATTGATACAATTGTGCAAGAGGCTGTAGCAAAAGTGGAAGGCTTAAATAGACAATCGCAAGAAATTTCTAAATTAGTATCAGTTATTGACGATATTGCCAATCAAACAAACCTATTAGCGTTAAATGCTGCAATTGAGGCGGCACGTGCTGGAGAGCAGGGGAAAGGCTTTGCAGTTGTAGCTGCAGAAGTGCGTAAACTGGCTGAACAAGTATCTTATTCAGTCACAGATATATCAGCCATTGTGGGGCGCATTCAAAACGAAACAGTTGGTGTAACAGCCTCCCTTCAAACGGGGTATGAAGAAGTAAAAAGAGGGACAGAGCAAATAACAAATACCAATACAACCTTTGAACAAATAGCCTCTGCGGTTAATAGTATGTTTAGTAATATTCAAGGTATAACAGAAAACCTACAAGGTATTTCAACAACAACAGAGCACATCAATCGTTCTATTGATGAAATTGCTGCTATTTCCGAACAATCCGCAGCGGGAGTAGAGCAAACGACTGCAACAATCGACGAGACAGTCGTAACGATGGATGAAATTTCAAAAAATACAGATGATCTCGCTTCGATGGCTGAACGTTTAAACAAAGAAGTACAGCATTTTAAATTATAAACAATAAAAGCAGCCATTTCGCACTATTGGCTGCTTTTTTCATTTAGATGGGCTGAATCATCTCTACGCGATTACCGAAAGGGTCACGAAATTCAAAGCGTTCGAAATGTGGAATTGGAACGCAAGCAAGTATTTCGATATGGTGTTCGGATAAGACGTTCTTCCAATGCGCTACGTTGTCAACTTGATAGGCAATATGCGCTTTCGTTGTATATCTATCAAATCCGTCCTCTGTCCCAACATGTACTTCTTGATTTCCTACTTGTAACCAAAATCCCCCACGTCCTTGAAGGGAGGTGGGTTTCTCTATTTCTTTTAGCCCTAGTACATGGCAATAAAATGCTTTGCCCTGTTCCTCACAACCTTTTGGAATGGTAAGCTGTACGTGATGTAAACCGACAATCATCATAATCCTCCTTTAATTCCTTTATATTTACGTATAACTATTTACTTCGCTTTATTGCTTAGAATACCTTCTTACGAATGAAAGGAAGCTTTATAAAGCCTGTTAGAAGAATATTTGCATATGCCCATAATGGCCATGATACAAAGTAACATTTAATTTGGCTGGTAGATTAATGAAAATAGAAACAAAAATAGGGAGGACAGTTGCACAATCAGCATCCCTGATAGTGCGAATACAAATTTAAGATAATTTTAAGTAAATTATTCTGTTTTTATGGATTTATGCAGGGCTAGCAGTACCCGAATAAGGTTTACTTCAGTAAAATAAGGTATAGTATATGTGTTGAGTAGATTTTGTTAACGACGAGTAAAGTAGGTGAACAAGCGTGGGGAAATATCAATTGGATACCAAAGGTAAGGTAGCTGTGGCAAAGTATCATGAAAAAAACAAACCTGCCAAATTTGATAAAAAGCAGCAACTTGAAAAAATACGTGCGGAGTATTTGAAAAAGAAGCAAGAACAAACAGATAAATAATTTGAAAAACATAGGAAGACTATGATCTGACCCAAAAAAGTTAGACATATTTAGTTAAGAGACTTCTAGACCTGAGTTCGGTATTCCACCGGGCTTAGGTCTTTTACTTTTGCCTTCATTCGTTTGTGATTGTAATAGAATACGTTGTTCAGCATTTACTTTTGCCATAAAAAAACGAGGCTGGGACATAAGAGAAAAAGTGTTAGATTGACTGCCATCAATCTAACACTTTTTTGCTATGCCGTTGTTGTCCGCTACGGCGGTGCTTTCCGCTCAGCACAGTAAGCCGCAACCCTCGCTAACGCGCGGAATGCCAGCGTCTAACATTATGTGCTGTTCTGAGCTGGAGTCACCGCCTTCGCTACCAACAACTAGTGAACACTTCTAATTTTTTTAATTGCAAAAGCAAGAATAGCTAAGGTCTCCATATAGCAAAAAATTATGAACACCTTTCGTCTGTTTCTTAAATTTTTTTAGTTATGTCCCAGCCCCCAGTTCATTTTTTATTTCCTTCTTTAACATTAAAAATAAGAAAAGTACACCAACCTCTACGATTATCGGGATATACATACTATTTAAATGGAAGAATAGCATACTGACCAAAATGGCTATACAAATAAAGATAGAGCTATATTGATAGTTTTTGGATTGATAAAAAAATGCATAAGGTAATAAATGGGCACCGTAAATAACTGCATATGCAGGTAAGACCAACATCGGTGCTTTAATTAATAGAAGAATACAAATGATTAAGTATAAAATTTGATTGTTTGTCGCAATCAGTAGACCATTAATCAATGGATTTTCTTTATAAAATAAATCGACATTTAATATTTTGGCACAAACAATGGAAACGGGAAACAGTAAAGCACCACAAGATAAAATGCCAATGTTTTTAATCATTAAATCTATAGGAAGGAACGCGATAGTTGTAATCACTCCCCAAATAAAGAGGGAAGCCATGATAAAAGGGAGCCCCTTCTTTTGTTTTTGCGCAATATCATTTAATAGGACGTGTAAGCTAGTATTAATGTTCATTTTCTGTCTCCTTCATGTACTAGCGATTTATTCAAACTAGCTGCTAGTTTTTTATTTTCATATTTTGAGAAAAAGTAAAATCCGATGATATGACCGATCAACGTTATGGCGAAAATCAGCAACAAATACGGTTGAATAAATGCTAACATTTGCACTGAAACAAGGTAGACCATGCCTACGCCACAGAAAAAATTTAAAAATGTACTAATGATAATTTTGGATGTACTTTTTAATGTAGAGTAGTTCCACAAGTACGGGTAGGCGATACCAAAAACGATTCCAAGCAGTACGCTAATACTAATTAAATTCCAAATATAAAGAAAGTTGACCATTTCATTATGTAAATTAAATAGTGTCATTAAGAACACAATCCAAATCAATCCCAAAAATGAAATGGACAAAAAGCTGTTTTTTAAGTCTTTGATCATATCAATCTCTCCTTAATAGATTTTGCATAATGTCTACTGACCATATACTTATTTTGTTGTTTTGTTATAACTTCCAGTCTTGCGTGGCTTCCTGAAGCAAACGACTGAATTTGATTCAAATTTAAAATCATTGAATTGTTAATGCGTACTAATCTAAAGGATTCTAAGTAAGCTAGTTCTTTTAAAATCTTATTCAGTAATAGTTCAGTACCATCTATTAAAAAGATTTTAGTAAAATGACCAGCTGCTTCAATGGCTTCGATAGTATGGAGCTCAATCAATACCTGCCGATTTGTTTTAAAATCTGTTGCACTTAATGGTATAGATTGTAAAAAATGCTGTTCCAATGTAGAAAGTAATGCTTTATTTGATGGATTACTAATAATGTCAATTTCAGATGACGATTGTTTGTTTTTCCAAATAAAATTGAATTTCATGTTGTTCTCCTTTCTGTTTTAATCGTAGCAACACCGCTTTGTTCTTACCATGAATTTTCGATTTGTTGCAAAAAAAATAGACTTTGTTGCAACTCGATTCAGTAAGCTATACAACGAAATATTGCATTAATATGTATTAAATGGAAAATAGGGGTTGCTATAATAGATATTAGTAATCTATATGGATAGTGTCAATGTATACAATTCTTTATGATGACAGAGACAGCCTAAATTGAAATATTATAATGTGCTATTAAAAGGGATAGTCTTTCACAAAATAAAATAGACCTCCTTTGAAGAATTGGCTTTTTTTATGATAAATGGAAAGAGTTATCCAAATATACTTGATTTGAGGTATTATAAAAGAGTTCGAATTAAATTGAACGAGAGAGAGGAGTATGTAATATGAAAATAAAAAGCTTAGTTATAACAATTTTCGCACCTTTACTTTTAATTATTGCAGGATGTAGTTCGCAGCCAGAAGAAGCATCTATGGGCGAAGTGGAAAAGGAAATTTATACGCAAGAACAGGTAGAGTCTATGTTCAGTGAAGATAGTCTGGAGGCAGCGAAAGAACGAATAGAGGAACGGGGCGGCGCAGATTATATAGTACCACCTGAGCATACTGCTATCGGAGAAAATCAAGCAACGGTAGTAGAACTTAAAGAGTCGGACATTTTAGACGGAGAAGATTCTAGTTTTGAAAAGTATGACAACGTAGGCGAAATACGGCTTGATACGTTAGAGCTGGACTCTACTTTTGAGGATCAAGATAAATATACAAATGTGTTGCTGAAAGAACTAGGCATGCATGGTAGTTATTATGCAACACATTTTCCTCTATTGTGGACAGCCGGTATTCTTTCAGATGGACTCGAAGAGCATAGTGATGGGACCAAATCTTTTTATCTAAGTAAATACTCTGTGCTTGTAAATTGTCACTATAAGGGCGCTAATGCTGACGTGAACGAAAAACTTCTCAGCAATTTGAAGCACGCATACAAAAACAATATGCCTATAATTGTCTATGGCGAATATGAGCAGTATCTATCCGAAGAAGGATACGCTGACTATCGTCTGATTATTCATCGAATAGGCTTTAAAGAGGTCATTTAATTCAAAAAGAAAAACTAAGGGTTTGAACAATCCGCTAAAACTTTTCCAATGAAGAACACTCGTGAAGGAGGGCCTTATGAGATTTGGCTTTAAGTAGTACCAACTTTACAATCAGATTTGATACATGATAAGTATCATGTTCACGAAATAATATACACATGTCAACGTACATAATTCTTTATGGTATAATAATAAAAACGGAATAATAAGATAGAGGTACAAATCGAAATTTGATTTGTTTAAAAGGGAAGTTCGGTGAAAAGCCGACGCTGTCCCGCAACTGTAAATGGGAGCACATTTCAAAAAACCACTGTTACGTTTGTGTAATGGGAAGGTGAAACGTGTGATGAACATAAGCCAGGAGACCTGCCTTTATCTAGTACAACCAAAAAACCTACGAGGATAGGGGGTGTTGAGTGTGACTAGAGAATTTCTTCTGCATGCTCATAGTACGACGATTGTCAAAAGGGTAGCTTCTATGCATAATAGAATGCTTTTTCTGTCATGGCCATTGACGTATTATGTCGTGTATTTGTCATAGTAGGCATCTTTCTAAAGAAGGAAAGATGTTTTTTTATGCTAAAAATGAAGGAGTGTATCACATGAATCCACATGTTATCGAGTATTATGAAAATCTTTTTAAATATGAAATTATGCAAAAGCAGTTTGATGGGGCTAGAAAAACGTTAAATGAGCTTGTTGAACAATTTTTCGGGCAAGATGAAGCGCATCATTCAGACATTTATACAGCTTATTGCAATGTCAGAAAAGAAATAATCGGCTAAAATAGCGTTAGGCTACTTTCGGCAGCCCATTAAAGGGATGCGAGAGTAGTCTTTTTGTTTTATTAATTTTTTTCTAGGACTTCATTCTTATTTCACTTTTATTTTATATAATAAATTTGCTTTTAATATAAAATCGATTGGAGAACTAGAGATGAAAAATGCAACTTATTCAAGCTTTTGGCGAATGCATTTTTATGCGGCATTATTTATTACACCACTTCTAATCACACTGACATTAAGTGGCATTGGGTACTTGTTTTATACAGATGTAGAAGATCGTTTATATGATGACTACTTCTTTGGCAATAGTAACAAAACAGAAGCATTGACAATAGACGAAGGGGTTCAACAAGCGGAAGCGGCATTTGCGGGATATACAACAACCAAAATTATTGAATTAGATGAGCCTTACAATACACGATTAACACTGACAAATAGTGAAGGCGATCAACGCTATGTGTTTTTAGATGATAAAAATCAAATTGTTGGTCATCAAGACCCTACATACACATTTTCAAATGTGTTAAGAAGCTTACATAGCTCTTTATTTATTGGTGGAACAGTTGTCAATTATTTAGTAGAATTAGCGGCATGTTGGGCAATCTTTTTATTGCTATCAGGTCTATACATGACCTTTAAAGGAAAAGTATTAAAGAAAGTAAAACAAGCAAATAAACGACAAAAAAATAGAAAATGGCACGCCCTACTAGGAACGATTATTACGATTCCAATGGTTATTATCATTTTTACAGGATTACCTTGGTCTGCATTTATGGGGAACTTTATATATACAGCAGCACAAGAGAATCCGTCCTTTGGTATTCCGTTATTACAACAACAACCGCCGAAATCTGATATGAGTGAAATTCCGTGGGCAACACGTCAGGAAGAAGCACCTTCTTCGTCTAAACATGCACACCATGGTATGGGTGCTGCAAGTACGAGCCGAAACGAACATCAGTTAGAAGTGGCAAGTTTACAACAACAAATTAAGGCGAATGGTATTACAAAGCCATATGCCATTATTTATCCGACAAGTGATGACGGTGTTTTTACCGTAGCCAAATCAAGTAATACAGGGGTAACAGGACTCGACGTAAGCCCTTATGACGAAGCGACAATGTACTTTGACCAATATAGTGGTGACTTTATTTCTAAGGTAAGCTATAGCGACTATGGCATTTTGGCAAAATGGTTCACATGGGGAATTCCGTTGCATGAAGGTCACTTATTTGGTTGGCCAAATAAGCTAATTAACTTACTCGTTTGCGTAGCCTTTTTAGGTGTTATTTTCTGGGGATTCCGTACATGGTTATTGCGCAAGAAAAAAGGCCTACTATCAGCACCCCCTCAATTATCACAGAAAATCTCGATTCCTTTTATCGTGATAATCGTTCTATTAGGTGTTATGATGCCATTATTTGGCCTTTCGTTAATCCTTGTCGTATTAGTAGAATTCGTGATGAAAGTAATGAATAAAAATAAACCGACAAATGAAATGAACTAAAAACCTTTGAAACTAGTATGCTGGGAATTTCTCCTAGCATACTAGTTTTTTTGACTTAAAATCTTTGCAATGAGTAACAAACCCCTACGTATAACAATCTTACGGAGTGGGCAAGAATGGTAACGGAGGTAGACCAACTAGTTGCGATGTTGAAGGATTCGTGTGTAAAAAATTTGAAAGGGGTTAGCTAATTGACTATAAGAAAAAGCATTATGATACCCATTCTTTTAACAGGGTTGCTAACGCTAACAGGTTGTAATTTTCTGAATAAACAGGAGACATCCAAGCAAGGGCAAGCACAACAAGAAACAAAAAACGAAATAGCAAAAGAAGCAGTGCAAATCACAGAAATAAAGCCAATAAACATCATGACATTACAAGTCACTTTTTCTGAACCATTGTCCGAAGAAGGTGTGAAAGTAGAAAATTTAGAAACAATAAAAAAAGTCTTTTCATTCAATCATGATTTAAGTATTGTCAATGTGCCACGCTTGAAAATTGGTGCTACAAGTACGTATATTGTGCCAGTCACTATGCAAAAGGCAGGAACAAACTACACACTAAGATACAAAGATGGCGAAACAAAGGCCTTTGATGGCATCGATGAAAAAATAACACTCAGCCAAACGAAACAAGTGACAAATGATACTTTTGAAATTGAATCATTTAAAGATGAAGGTGTAACTGATTATTCGAATATTATTGAAGCCTATAAAGAGGCGAGAGGTGACTTGTCGTTCCAATTGAATGATGACAATAAGGACGAAAAAGGTAAGCAGTATCAGGTCATTTCCTCTTTACGGGATCGTGTCGTAACAGTGACTGCAGAAAATGGTGAAAAGTTACAAGCTGATTATGTGTTGTTTACGCAAGCTGCAGATGGCAGACAAGCACCAAAATTCCGCTTGCCAGAAGGAAAAGCGTTAAAGGTGGGGACAAACTATACTGTGTCAGCTGACTGGGCAACTATTAAAAATCCAACCTTTACAGCAACGGATATAGCGCCTTTAACGATTAAGTCAGTTGAACCACTTGATGCTACATCATTCCAAGTGACACTCGATCATGATCCTGGTATGGAGTTATTTGCAGGTCGCAGTGTCGAATTACAGGCTGAAGATGGCTCGATTTTACAAGCACAATATCGCTATTCATCTCGTCAAGGGGCTGTCGGGATATTTGATGTAAAGGACCAAACTTTAAAGGCTGGTGGCACATATAAAGTACTACCAATTAACAATTGGGCAACTGCTGATAATGTCACGTTAACAGCAAAGTAATAAGGCAAGAAGTCAGTAGTGAATGCTTTCACTACTGGCTTTTTTTTAAGCTCAAAGAGTTGTATTGACCTTTTTCTTTAGCGTAATATAGTGCTACATACATTTAACAAGGGGTTAGAAAATGAAAGCATTAGTTTTTGAAACATTTGGTGGACCAGAAGTATTACAATATCAAGAAGTAGCTGATCCTATCCTGACAGATAACGAAGTTCTAGTGCGAACAAAAGCCGTTGGATTAAATTTTGCTGATATTTATCGACGGAAAGGTAATTATCATTTAGCAGGTCAACCGCCATTTATTTTAGGCTATGAAGGCGCTGGTGTCGTTGAAAAGGTCGGTGCAAATATACACAATATCCAAGTAGGCGACCGCATTGCATTTGCGGATGTACCCTTTGCGAATGCTGAATTAGTGGCAGTGCCACTTGATAAAGTAATGTTAATACCAGCTGAAATATCTTTTGAAACGGCGGCTGCAATATTATTACAAGGGTTAACGGCACAATATTTAGTGACAGATAGTTATGCGATTCAACCAGGTGATACGGTTTTAATTCACGCAGCGGCAGGTGGTGTTGGTCAAAACTTAGTCCAAATGGCTAAGTTAAAAGGGGCTAACGTCATTGGTCTCACATCTTCAACAGAAAAAGCACAAGTAGCATATGCCATCGGAGCGGACAATGTCTTTTTATATAAAGAGCAATGGGTGCAACATGTGAAGGATACTACTGATGGTCAAGGGGTTCATGTTGTGTACGAATCTGTAGGCTCTACACTACAAGATAGTTTAGAGGCAACAAAAATCGGTGGAACGGTTGTGTTTTTTGGCATGTCAGGGGGAGATCCTGTGGCGGTGGATCCTCGTCTGTTAATGGATACTTCGAAAACGTTAACGGGGGGAGACCTTTGGAATGTACTGACTTCCTTTGAGGAAAGAAAAATACGTTCACAACAACTGTTCGAATGGATGATAGATGGTAAGATAAAAATTTCTGAGCCGACTATTTTTGCCCTTGAAGACGGCGCTCAGGCACATACTTTCCTGGAAAGTCGCAAAAGTATCGGTAAAATATTATTACAACCTTAAACAATGAAGATGGAGGATCGCTTGTCTCCTTTACTTTGATATTGTAACACTATCATATTTGAAAGTTGGAATATGATAGTGTTTATCCAACTACCAATTCATGATACGATAAAATACAATATGAACTATTGAGGTGAGCACAATCTCATGTTTCTAGATAAATTGAAGCATCAGTTACAGCAAAATCAATCGCTATTTATTGGGGAAGAGACTGCTTTTCGTTCGGCCGTTTTAATTCCATTAGTTCAAGTGGATGACAAGTGGCATATTCTTTTTGAAGTACGGTCATTGACGATGAGAAAGCAGCCAGGAGATATTAGTTTTCCTGGTGGACGAATTGATGCCACCGATGCATCTCCATTAGCTGCTGCGTTACGAGAAACGCATGAAGAGTTAGGCATCGATCCAACAACGGTACAGGTTGTAGGACCATTAAGTCCATATGTTGCATCTTCTTCTTTTGTAACGTATCCATTTGTAGCGATTATTGATACCAATCAAATTATTCCTGAATACAACAAAGACGAAGTGGAAAAAGTTTTGACCGTACCAATTGATTGGCTATTAAACTATGAGCCTTATATGCATTTAGTATCGGTCGAACCAATGCCTTCAATCGATTTTCCATATGATAAAATTGTCAATGGTGCGCAGTATAAATGGCGAACGCGATCAATGGAAGAATGGTTTTTTGATTATGAACAATACACGATTTGGGGTTTAACCGCTCGAATTTTAAAACACTTTATAGAACTGATGAAATAGCAGAATAGCTACATTCAATAGCTTTGTTCCTCACACATATTCAAAATAGCTATGTGCTACATAAGGGGCATATCTCCATAATTATTTAAAAGGCGCGTATGCTTTTCTTTAGTTAGCAGAAAAGTATACGCGCCTTAACTTACTTCGTACAATAATAAATTCGATAATCCAAAATCCCATCATATTTTACATTTATCTCAATGTTTTGCTCCATGACTTGATACAATTCAGGCTCAATCTGTTGTGAGTAGTGAAATTCAGGCGCTGAAGAAAAAGATGTATTTTTGCGAATGTGAATCGTTTGAAAACCAGCCTGTTTAAATAGTGCTACCCAATCTTTTTTCGTGGACAATGTATCAAAGCCATAAAATTGTTTGATTTCCTTTGCACTCACGTTGTCAAGTTCTTGTTGGATCGTAAATTCAATCGCAATTAGCCGACCACCAAATTTCAATAAACGATAAATTTCATTGAGCGCTTTGTGTTTGTTGACAAAGGACAGAACAGATTCCGCAATTATGAAATCGAATTGTTGTTTAGGTAAAGGTAGATGTTCAACGGAACCTGTAATAATTTGAACTGGTAGGGAGAGTTTTGCCATTCTGCTTTGAGCCTTCTCAACCATAATGGCATTGTTATCGATGCCCGTAACATTTGCTTTATAATGAGAGGCTAAGTAGGCGGCGGTTTGGCCTGTACCACAGCCTACGTCTAATATTTGAGAGTGTTTGGTAATGTTCTCATTTTTCAAAAGTTGCTTTGTTAGCGCCATGCCCCCAGGATGTGCCCCGCCAACACCAAATTTAGATAAAAAATCGAGATATTTGGATTTTTGAATAACAATCACCTTCTTTTTTCTTGTTGTTTGTATGATATGAAAAGAAAAATAGTATGGTTCCTAGTGGAGGAATGAAACGAACGATAGGATAAAAAGCAAAACGAAATGTCTGATTATAAGTTTTCAATAGGTTTCCATCGAACGCTTCTATACTATTTAATTTGATGTAGGTTCTTCAAAAGTCTAAACATAAAAAAATCTGAAACGTATACTATATAAACGTTTTATGTATAGGAGGTGAATTGATGCAATATTATTCGCAAAATCCTAGAAGGAGAGCTGTCCCAAGAAGATATAGACAAAGTTTTGATCCTATGAATCAAGGTAGACGCGTACAACCCTTCAATTTTAATAGTCAACAACCTTTTATGTTCAACAATCAACAACCCCAAACTTCTCGATTTGGAAATTTATCAAATAATTTACAGGCAATGATGGGTCATGCAGGAACAATAACGAATGGGGTTAATATGCTAAGGCAAATGGGATCTTTATTAAGTCTATTTAGATGATAAATGAAGAATTTACAGTACTAATATAGTAAAGTGTGTAGAGCGATAGTTTTGATTATAAATGAATGTTGTTTGAATCAAATGAGAAATTACTAAAAATAAATAGTAGATCGCCCTTAATTAAATAGAGGATAAAATGTTTGAAAAATGAACATTTATCCTCTAGTTTTTGCCCAAAATACTTAAAAATATAAAAGGAGAATATTTTAATTGTATTTGTCTTTTATATTTTAGTTATAATAAAAAGGAAAATTTCTAAATTTTGGAGGTATTAATGAATAATATTCAATTTGCAGACCGTATTTGTGCTGCTATAAAACAAAAAAAATCACATGCAGTAGTAGGGTTAGATCCAGTGATTACACGTATTCCAACAATAATTTTAGATGAGGCCGAAGAGAAATATGGTAAAAATGAGAATGGTGCGGCCTATGCATTGTTAGAATTTAATAAATTAATAGTTGATGCTATATCTGAGGATGTAGCCATTGTGAAACCTCAGCTTGCCTATTATGAAGAGTATGGTGCACCAGGTATAGACGCTTTCTGGAGAACAGTTGAATACTGTCAACAAAAAGGACTTATCGTCATTGCAGATGCAAAGAGAGGGGATATAGATACAACTGCAACAGCATATGCAACATCTTTTTTTGGTAATTTAAAGAATGAATGGAAAACACCTAAGAAAGTAGATTCGTTAACAATCAATCCGTATTTAGGAAGCGATAGTTTAGAGCCATTCGTTCAGCAAGCCATTGAGAAGCATACAGGTTTGTTCATTTTAGTCAAAACGAGCAATCCCTCTTCAGGTGAGTTACAAGAATTATTAACTGAAAACGGAACGATTGCCGAAAATGTGGCTACATTAGTACAGAAATATGGACAACGTGACATAGGTACATACGGTTATTCATCTGTTGGTGCTGTAGTTGGTGCAACATATCCAGAAGCACAGGCTATTTATCGTAAAAAAATGCCACAATCACTATTTTTAGTACCAGGTTACGGTACACAAGGTGGCAAAGGTAAAGATATTACGAATGCTTTTAATGCTGATGGCTTCGGTGCATTAATTAGTGCATCAAGAAGTATTATTTTTGCCTATGAAAAAGCAAATGCGCAGTCAAAACAAGCAATTCAAGAGACAACACGAATTGCCATACAAGAAATGAACATGGATATTAATACAGCTCTAAAAAATGTAGGAAAATTAAATTGGTAATAAAAGTTAACTGGACGGCAAAGAGCATACATTTATTATTTTTCGCAAGATAAGCAAGCCATAACACGTGTCTCTAGGATTGAAAAATATACGCAGTAAATTCTTGATGATAAGGGGTTAAATGATTAGCCCCTAGAATCGCCAATTAATGAATAGAAATCGCCATTAAAAGCCTAAGTATCGCCAGTAAACCCTAAGAATACGCTCCAAAAACGGGCACCAATGTTTGTATCAAAAAAGTGTTAGATTGCCTACTGTCAATCTAACACTTTTAATTGTTTAACTACTTTATCTCGTCAAGCTGTTTTCGATAATTGAGCGATTTTTTTCTTTAAATACTTCGTTATGAGAGGATACTACTGCATGTCGATGAGCCGTTGGTTCTAAGTACGTTTTAATGGAGTTAACGGCGTTTGCTGCATCTTGAAATGTGCCAAGTAGAAGATGAATTTTCCCTTCAAACGATAAAATATCACCGGCTGCAAAAATTCCTGGTTGTGCTGTTTCGCCAGTTGCTTTTCCTTCAAAATAATAGTCATCTTTTTTAGGAATGGCAATGGCTTCATCAAATGAAAGCGAGGCTTCGCGATTATAACCGTGACTTACAATGACTTCATCAATTTGGCGTGTATAGCTTTGGTTGGTCCGAGAATTTTCACATGTAACGAATTGAATCGCTGTTTTATCTGTATTGGCAGATAGTTTTGTAATGGTTGTATTACATTCGATTTGTACACCAGCATCTAGCGCCTCTTGTATGGTTGCTTCGTGTGCTGAAAGCGTGTCCTTACGGTAGACAACGGTTACGTTTTTTGCTAAAGGGCTAAGTTCTACTGCCCAGTCGAGTGCTGCATTTCCGCCTCCTGAAATAATAATATCTTTATCTACAAAGCGTTTATAAGACTGCACTGTATAGTGTAAATTGGACATTTCATATTTTTCCGCACCTTCTAGCGTCAGTTTTTGCGGATTAATAATACCACCACCAACAGCTAACAAAACGGTTTTCGAATAATGTTTGTCTCCCTGTGCTGTATGTATTACAAATAAATCTCCTTGGCGTTCGATAAAGTCAACCTTTGTGCCTGTTAGCATTGTTGGTTCAAATGTTTTGGCTTGCGCAATTAATTGTTTGACAAATTGTTCGCCTAAAATGGGCGGGTGACCACCTATATCCCATATTAACTTTTCAGGATAAAGTAGCACCTTACCACCTAGCTGTTCTTGGCTTTCGATTAATTTTGTTTTCAGTCCTCTTAATCCGCTATAAAAGGCGCTATATAAACCTGCAGGTCCACCGCCAATAATGGTTACATCATATAAATTTTGCACTTGTATCGCCACATCCTTAAAAATTTATTGGAAAAGTATTGTATATACTTATTGGATAGCTAAATCATTAAAATGATAATGATTATCAATATCACTTCGCTGCTATCATAACATGTGTATAAGTAAAAAGAAAGAGCTGCTTTTCCAATTGAATCCAACTATGTTAGTAAAGCTCGGGGATCTCTTTCGTATCAAAGCTTCAATCTAGACAAAGAGAACAATTTACTATATAGTTAGCTAGGCTAACTATATAAGGAGGAATAGTATGACGATTGAACAACAGTTTTTTAATGAATATCGTTTAATGTACCGACCGTTTACTAACCAACTCAATATGCAACTGGAACACTTTCAACTTTATAGTTCACAGTGGGCAGTGTTGCGTTTTTTAATTGATAAAGGGCCACATTCACTTGTAGAAATTGCGAGCTTTATGTCAATTGAAAAGCCGAGCGTAACGAGGCTTGTACAAAAGCTTGTAGAACTTGGCTATGTGGAGACAGTGGCAGGCAAAGATAAGCGAGAGAAAGTGGTACAATTAACGCCATTTGGAGAAAACATCGTGCAAGAAGTGCAGGAGCACTTAAAACCATTTTTAGAAAAAGCACTAGCAGGTGTGCCGAAACAGGATATTGAAACGGCTTCTCGGGTTTTAGCGAACATATGTATGAATATTCATCAGTAGTAGGAGAGAAAAACAAGTGGAATCAACAAAACATAAATTATGGACAAAAAACTTTTTAGTTGTTTCTTTAATTAATTTTACGATTACGTTAATTTTTTATTTATTAATGGTGACAATAGCGGGCTATGCAGTGGAGCAATTTGACGCTTCCACAAGTACGGCTGGCCTAGTGTCGAGTATTTTTATTATCGGGACACTTTTTGGACGACTTGGCACAGGACGAGTTATCGGTGATTTGGGCAGTAAAAAAACATTATTCATTGGCTTATTATTATTTATGCTATCGACCATGTCTTATTTTATTGCTTTAAATCTTCCGTTACTGATGATGAATCGTTTGATGCAGGGGATTGCGCTGGGGGTAGCAAGTACAGCTACAGGTACGATTATTGCACAAATTTTACCACCAGAGCGACGCGGTGAAGGGATTGGCTATTACAGCTTAAGTGCGATTTTAGCAACTGCAATAGGTCCGTTTATCGGTATTTTATTAACGCAGTTGTTTGAAGATTATCGCATGATTTTCGCGGTCGATTCGGTTTTAGCAGTTGTTTGCTTTATGATGTATTTTATGGTGACCGTGCCAGATGCGCCAAAAAATACAAAGAGAATGGCGGAGAAATTGGGCTTCAAGTTATCCAGCTTTATTGAACTGCGTGCACTGCCGATTGCCTTTGTAGCTCTTGTTATTGGCTTTGCTTATTCAGGTGTGATGTCGTTTATGACATTTTACGCAAAAGAGCTTCATTTGGTAACAGCAGGCAGTTACTTCTTTATCGTTTATGCACTCGTTATTTTAGCAACTCGTCCATTTACAGGGAAATTACTAGATGCAAGAGGGGCGAATATTATTATTTATCCGTGTCTGATTTTGTTTGCGATGGGCATGTATGCATTTAGTACAGCGACAAGCACTGTTGTATTTTTAATAGCTGCGGCTTTTATTGGTATTGGTTATGGTAATTTTAACTCAGTAGCCCAAGCAATAGCTATTAAGGTTACACCACATGAGCGTTTAGGGCTCGCCACTTCAACGTATTTTATTTTGTACGATTTAGGATTAGGTGTAGGGCCTTATTTCTTAGGGCTTTTTGCACCGACGATGGGCTATAGCGCTATATTTTTATCGATGGTAGTGGTAATTTTTGTTTCGATCGTGCTCTATTATTTCTTATATGGAAAATATGAAAAAGTAAAACAAGTCAATATTTAGTAGATTATAATCATTATATTGTAGAACAAACGTCTTTTTGCTTGTTGAAAATAAAATTCAACTGCAAAATGACGTTTTTTTCTTAAATTAAAAATACTTCTTGCAATCAAATATGATAATGATTATCATTCACGATAGAGACTAATTCGGGAAGCAGGTATTTAGCATGAAAAACAAATCATTATTATCAGTGTTAGTAGCAGGTGGCATAATTATGGCGGGCTGTGGCAATACAGAAGACACAAAAAAAGAAGAGAAACCAGCAACGGAGCAAGCAGAACAAACGGCAACGGTAGATTTGACTACTGAACTATCAGCCTATCAACAATTTGCATTAGAACAGATGGATCAGTTCTTACTAGATACAGAAAAGTTCGTCAACCTGTTTAAAGCGGGTGATATAGAAGGTGCAAAAGCAGCGTATGCACCGGCACGTATGTACTTTGAGCGTTCTGAACCAATTGCAGAAAGCTTTGGTGACCTTGATCCACGTATTGATGGTCGTTTAGCCGATATTGAAGAAGAAGGTAAAGGGAAAGAAGAATGGACTGGCTACCATAAGCTTGAATATGCACTTTGGGTAGAAAACACAACAAAGGGCTATGAGGCAGTGGCAGATCAGCTACTAGCAGACGCAAAAGAATTACATGCACTTGTTCAAACAGTAGAAGTAACACCAGATTTAATGATTACAGGTGCAGTTGATTTATTGAATGAAGTATCTACTTCAAAAATTACAGGTGAAGAAGAAATTTACTCACATACAGACCTCTATGATTTTAAAGCGAATATTGAAGGTGCAGAAAAAATCTTTGAAATTCTTCGACCAAAATTAGAAGCAAAAGACAAAGAGTTAGTTGCAGCGTTAGATGAAAAATTTAAAGCAGTGGATGACTTATTAGCACTACATGCAACAGCTGATGGCGGTTATATTTCTTACGAAGATTTAACAGAAGAAAATACAAAAGCATTAGCAGCAGCAGTAAACCAACTAGGTGAGCCATTAAGTCAAATGGGCATTATTTTGGAGTGATAAAGAATGACAACGTCTAATGATGAAAAATGGATAAATAAAAAAATATCTCGCCGTGACATGTTAAAGCTAACAGGCATGGGTGTGGCTGGCATTGCGATAGGTGCTTCCGGCTTTGGTGGTGTAATGAAAGCGATGGGTTACGATATGTTCGAGCCTGTCGCAGATAGCACAACAGCAAAAAATAAAGTTAATTTCTATGGTAAACATCAGTCTGGCATTATTACACCTGTTCAAAAACATATATATTTTGCTTCTTTAACGGTCTTAGTGACATCGAAAGAGGAGCTACAAGAGTTGTTCAAGAAATGGACACCTCTTGTTGTTCGTTTAATGAATGGTGAATTAATGGTAGATTTAACAACAAATACAAGAGTTCCGACTGGGGATACCGGAGAGGCAGAAGGCTTAAATGCTTCGAATCTATCCATAACGATTGGTGTAGGTCCTTCATTGTTCGATAAGCTTGGCATGGCGCATTTGAAACCAGGCGAATTAGCGGACTTACCACATTTTCCGAAAGATCAGCTACAAAAGGAATATACAGGTGGAGATCTTTGCATTCAAGCATGTGCGGACGATCCTCAAGTGGCGTTCCATGCTGTCCGCAATTTAGTACGTGCTGCTTCCGGCAAAGTGGAAATTAAATGGTCACAAGCGGGCTTTAACTCATTCCCAGCTGAAGGGGGAACACCTCGAAATTTATTTGCCTTCAAGGACGGTACGGTCAACCCTTCTATTAAAGATGAACAAGACTTAAATAAAGTAGTATGGGTCGATAAAGGTTGGCTTAAAGGTGGCTCCTATTTAGTAGCTCGAAAAATCCAAATGCATCTTGAAACATGGGATCGTACATCTTTAAAGGATCAAGAAGCAACGTTTGGGCGTTATCGCGATAGTGGTGCGCCATTTGGTAAAACGAAGGAATTTGATGATTTTGATGTAGAAGCAAAAGATAGCAAGGGCGAGTATATTATGCCCGATACATCGCATGTCCATTTAGCACGTAAATCAGGTGCTCGCATACTACGTCGCAGTTATTCTTACGCATCAGGCGTCATGTCGAATACAGGGGCGCATGATGCAGGACTACTATTTGTCTCTTTTCAAAAGGATCCAGCGCAATTTACAACAGTACAAAACAGTCTAGGACGAATGGATAAAATGAATGAATATATTACTCATCGAGGCAGTGCCGTTTTTGCTTGCTTCCCTGGAGTACAAAAAGGGAGTTATTTAGGTGAAGCACTTTTTAACGCGCTGTAGCATGATTGTATGCTTATTATTGGCACTTGCGGTTCCAGTACAAGCAGCACAATCTTATAGTCACTTATACATTTCCATTAGTGACGCCCTGATGAATACGAAGCAAGATAAGCAAGCTGAAGCGACGCGTGCACTTGAACAATTTGCAACGGACTGGGCATCAGTAAATTCACAACAAACTGAAGCAAAAGAAAAGGTAGATCAAATACTTGAGCAAGCTGTAAAGGCTTCTTCAAAAGAAGAGCGTTTAACTGCATTGTCGGCTCTATCGAATGCATTACGTGCATTAGAAAAGCTCGAAAATCCAGTAGATGAAGCGGAGCAACGAGCTGACTTTGGTCTAAAAATGAAACCGATTATGACTGCCTTTGAGCAAGCGTTAGCAAGTGGTGATATGACAACGATTGACGCTGCGTACAAAGAGTTTAATATGAAATGGAATAAAAATGAACGACCAGTACGTGAACAAAGTATTGCAATGTACGGTCAAATTGAAACACAAATGGCTTTTTTACGTATTTCAATTTCTTCAGAACAGCCTGATGTAACATTAATGCAATCACAATTTGCAGAACTAAAGAAAACGATTGAAGATTTTGTAGCAGGTAACGATACAGCACAAATTGTAGCAGGTGAGTATTCTTTAGCGTCTTTAATTGCGTATATAGATGAAGCCAATGATTTGATAGACGATGGTGACTACAAGGCAGCATCTGATACAATACGTGAATTTATTACGATTTGGCCAAGTGTAGAGATTGAAATTTCAACACGCAATGGTAATCTTTATACGAAAATAGAAAGTGATATGCCGATTATAGTAAGTGATTTATTAAAGACGCAGGTCGATGAAAAGGCCATTAAAAGTAAACTTAATCAGTTCCGTACCGAAATTGAATTAATCCAAGGTAATTCAGATTATTCCATTTGGGATTCAGCACTTATTTTACTGCGTGAGGGCTTAGAGGCATTATTGATTATTCTTGCGTTAGTGTCATTTTTAAATAAATCAGGACAAAAATCGTTACGTAAATGGATTTATATTGGGGCTTTAGCTGGGGTATTATTATCAGCTGTAGCTGCAGTGCTGATGTCAACTATCTTTCATTCAGCAACGGTCGATACAAACCGAGAAATAATGGAAGGTTATGTCGGTCTTGTTGCAGCTGCAATGATGATAGGTGTCGGTATATGGCTTCATAGTAAATCCAATGTTGCGAGCTGGAATCGTTATATTTCCAAACAAATGGGCAATGCAATTTCAAGTGGTTCTGTATTTGCTATGGCTTCTGTCAGCTTTTTATCGGTGTTCCGAGAAGGAGCAGAAACTCTTGTGTTCTATGCGGGAATTGCACCGAAAATGGCGACATCGCAATTTATACTTGGTATTGTCTTGGCACTTGTTATCTTAGCTGTTATCGCAATCGTCTTATTCAAAGCGAGTGGTAAAATTGCCATTCATAAGCTTTTTGCGGTGGCAACTGTGTTAATTTATGTTTTGGCATTTAAAATTATTGGTGTCAGCTTGCATACATTACAACTTAGAGATAGTGTATCCACAACAATGGTGGATGGTCTGCCAGTCATTAACTTAATCGGCTTCTATCCAACACTCGAAACAATGATAGGGCAAGGGATTTTACTTGTGCTAGTAGTAGCAACCATTATCTATAAAAAGAAACAAGCAAAATAGCGAAAAATGGGGACAAATCAAAGAGAGATTCTTTTGATTTGTCCCTTTTTTTATGGTGCAGTATGCCAATGTGAAGGCATACGCAAATAAAATGGTAGTTTTGTTTGGTGATTACCGATTGCCGAATTGATTTGCATTTGCGTTAAAAACATCGCAGTGGAAAGATTCGCTCCGCACAAGTTAGCATCACGTAAATCGGCACCGATAAAGTCCACGCCTTTTAAATTAGCATTTTGTAGGTTTGCCGCAATTAAATAGGCACCGCGCAAGTCTGTTGCTGTTAAATCTTTCCCCTTTACATTTTTTCCAATCCAATTGGCCCCTCTATGGTTCGGCGCATTTTTTTTACCTAAAGTGGTGACTGCAAGCTTATTGCGAATTTGTGCACTAGTTTCTAATAGTAGGTTGTTTACAGGTTGTCGGATTGGAAGAATATCTAGAGCAACTAATGCTGTTGCCTCTAATTTAGTAAGGGTTTGTAATGTCTCTAATTGTTCATGCAATTTGTCGTATAATTTAGGTGATATTCGATATGCCATTGCCTCTGCAACATAGGCGATCATTTCATATAACTGCTCCATAATCGGAAAAACTTGAAACATTTTTTCAGCCACTTCAGCGTTATCTCGCCAATTCTGTCCATTGAATGTCGTTTGAGCAACCATTTGTCCCGCCCCTAAACAATCATAGACGGTACACCCCTTACAACCTTTGCTTCTAAGGTCACGATGTATTTGACAGTGAAAGTTAGATTGCAAATGGGTGCATGGTCTGCCAGCGGGCTTATTCATAGCAAAATCACTAGATGCTGTAATAGTTAGTGCTGTACAGCATAAGCCAAAGCAGTTTTGACAATCTGCTTGCATGCTTTTACGTACTTCTTTACTGAATGTAGTTCTTTTGTTCATCACTTCCGACATGATTATTCTCCTCGCGTCTCTACTAACTTACTATAATATTAACATTAAATAACTTTTAATGGATATTATTATCAATATTTTTTATACTGTAAAAAATCAAGAAACTTATTTAAGTTTGCTGTAAACTAAAGAGAATATAGAGTGAAAGAGTGATGGCATGCTACAGGTAAATGTGGAGGATTCAAGTTTAATATTAGAGGGTGGGACGTTTCGTACATTGTTTACATCTGGTGTCTTGGATGCTTTTTTAGAGCATGACATTATGATGCCTTATGTTGTCGCTATTTCAGCAGGTGCTATTAATGCATGCTCGTATGTATCACAGCAAAAGGAACGGTCTTTACGTGTATTAATGGATTATCGTCATGATAAGCGCTACATGGGCTTGAAAAATTTCCTTAAAGAAAAAAGTTTATTTGGCTTGGATTTTGCGTATAATGTGATTCCGAATGAGCTAGATATTTTTGATTGGGATACGTACAAGCAGTATGATGGAAAATTGCTTTTTGGCGTAACAAATGCAGCCACAGGACAAGTTGAGTATATGGATGCAAAAGAAATGGATCGCCACTGTATGATGTTACGTGCAACTTGTGCTATTCCAATCTTATTTCCAGAAATCAAACTAAATAATACACCATATTTCGATGGTGGCTTAGCAGAGCCAATTCCAATCATGCATGGTGTTGAAACGGGTTTTAACAAGCATGTACTGGTGTTAACCCGACCTAAAGGCTACCGTAAACAGCTAGATCGTCAAAGTAAATGGGCGATGAAACTACTAGCTAAACGTTATCCAAATTTAGTAAAAAGCATGCAAAAACGTGCAGACCATTATAACGCTTCACTTGATTATTGTGAAAAATTAGAGGCACAAGGAAAGGCATTTATATTCCGCCCAACACAAGCACTGAATAGCTTTGAGAAAGATACAGTGCAAATGCGTAAAAATTATGATATGGGCTATCAGCAAGCTATGCAACAAATAGATGCATTAAAGCAATTTTTAACATGAATGGTAAGGGGAGGGCCAATGTGCATTTGGGGCTCTCTTTTTTCTTTTTCATAGCGTTTAGGTAGCAATGTTCCTTATGTAAAAAATGTAGAAAAGATTTCATGTCTCATCACATTTCGATATAATAAATGGAAAACTAGAAGAGGCGTGTCTATGGAAACAGAATGGTTACGTACGTTTATCGTTGCGGCGAAAACGGAAAATTTTCGTGAGACGGCGGAAAGACGCTTTATCACGCAATCAACTGTATCAAAACATATTCAGCATTTAGAAAAGGAGTTACAGACTACGCTTTTTGAACGTCAAACAAAGCATGTCAAACTCAATCGAATTGGTGCACATTTTTTACGACAAGCTGAAAAAGTGGTAGAAATCGTTGATGAGGCAGTACATAGTACACAATTGATGGTCAGTGGTTTTACTTCCAAATTAACAATAGGCGTAGCACCTCAAATAGCGAATTCCACATTACCAGCTATTATCGATTGTTTTCAGCAACAAAACCCTACCATTCATCTTTCTATTGAACTGTTAAAATCTAATGAAATTGGGGAAGCGGTTTATGCGGGAGCTATAGATATAGGGATTTCAAAATTAACCTCCACCCGTGCGGTGCACACGAAAATGCTTGCCCAGGAGCCACTCCAACTTATCGTACCGATAGGGAAAAAATGGACTGATCCAATGACGCTTTTACAACAAGAAACGATTTTAACACATGAATACGCGTCTTATTGGCAAGAAGTACAACAGGTACTTCAGCAATTGCCAAGTTATAAAAGCATGCAGGTAAATCAAACAGAAGTTATAAAAAACTTTGTCAAGCAAGGACTAGGCATTGCCTTTTTACCGAAAAGTGTTATGGAAGCCGCTTATGATGAGCAATCGCTCCATAGTTATTCGGTCAAGGAATTCTCGCATATTGTGTCCAACACTTATTTTTTATCGAAGTACATAACGGCAGATATTGAAGCTTTTTTTACGGTTTGTGATGTCGTCTATCAGAACAGAAAGAGCTCATACTAGAAGAGAGGGTGATATTGGCATGTATAATATAATGTCAGAAATAAGTCGAGTCGTTAGTGGACCCATCACGTTATTTTTAAATTCCTACGAACATTCTCCACTTGTTATCGCGTTACTTCTGGGGCTAGTTGGTGCACTAGCACCTTGTCAATTAACCGGCAACTTGAGCGCCATAACATTCTACGGTCATCGTACCATTCAAATGAAAAATAATTGGGGCGAAGTTATGGCCTTTATGATCGGGAAGATTGCTGTCTTTAGTTTAATCGGTTTATTAGCTTGGCTATTTGGACAATCATTTGAAACATCAATAACTGCCTATTTTCCAATATTTCGTAAGACGATAGGACCCATTATGTTGTTAACAGGTCTTGTCCTAATCGGTATTTTAAAATTAAAATGGCTCCATCAACTATCGTCCCATATCCCGTTTGTATTGAAAGAAGGGAAGGCAGGTTCATTTCTAATGGGGGCATGCTTTGCTATTGCCTTTTGCCCGACGATGTTTGTGCTATTTTTCGTTTGGCTGATGCCTACAGTTGTTACTACTTCCTACGGATTGGTTTTACCAGCGGTTTTTGGTTTTGCGACTTCCATGCCACTTATTTTAATGTTGATACTGATTCAAATATTTGATACAAAACGCGCCGTTATGAAAACAAGTATAAGGATGGGAAGAGTGATACAAATCGCAGCAGGTATCATTTTAATCATTATTGGCGTAATGGATACCATTACATATTGGGGTATAACGATATAAAAAAGAAGTACGTTGAGCTTGAGTGGAACAAATTGGAGGCTGTTGCTGTAAGGACAGTCTCTTATTTTTATTTGTAAAAAATAAAAGAAAGAGGGTACATATGATTTACGCAATCGCATTATTTCTATTAGCAGGTATTGGTGAAATCGGAGGTGGCTATTTAATTTGGCTTTGGTTAAGGGAAGGCAAACCATTTTATTGGGGCATTTTTGGAGGGATTGCATTAGCTTTATATGGCGTGGTGGCAACTTTTCAATCATTTCCGACTTTTGGTCGAGTCTATGCAGCGTATGGAGGAGTTTTTATTGTGCTGTCCATCTTGTGGGGCTGGGGCATAGATAAGCAAAAGCCAGATATGTTAGATTTAGTTGGCGCTGGTATTTGTATTATCGGAGTCATGGTTATGTTAATGCCGCGTTCATAATAGAGAGAAAGAGGCTGGGACATAACTAAAAAAATTTAAGAAACAGACGAAAGGTGTTCATAATTTTTTGCTATATGGAGACCTTAGCTATTCTTGCTTTTGCAATTAAAAAAATTAGAAGTGTTCACTAGTTGTTGGTAGCGAAGGCGGTGACTCCAGCTCAGAACAGCACATAATGTTAGACGCTGGCATTCCGCGCGTTAGCGAGGGTTGCGGCTTACTGTGCTGAGCGGAAAGCACCGCCGTAGCGGACAACAACGGCATAGCAAAAAAGTGTTAGATTGATGGCAGTCAATCTAACACTTTTTCTCTTATGTCCCAGCCTCTTTTTTACTGTGAACCGATGTTGTCTATTTGGGTGGCGCTTCTTAAAGATTTAGTGGCGCTAACCTTTATTTTTGTGGCGATTCATGCCCCTGTAGTGGCGCTAATCATTTTTTTAGCACTTCGTTGCAACAAAACGTAAACGCCAATAATCAGCAATCCATTGTTTATCTCGATAATTGGTTGGTCGCAACAGCTCTTCACATTTTGCATAAACGCGTTCTTTTTCATGCTGACTTAAACGCTGGAGAATGTTGTTGCTAAACATAACAAGCCAATTCCGTAAGCCATCGTCACCTTGAAGCGGTGTCGGACGTTCATATAAAGTAATCATTTGTACAGTAAAGCCCGCTTTTTCTAGCATCGATTGATATTCGTCAGCTGCTGGAAAATACCATGGAAAATACTGCTCTTCATATGGAAGCCCAAGCGCATCCATACTTGTTCTAAGTGCCCCGACAATAGAAGCGATATTCCCTTGACCGCCCATTTCGGCAACAAAACGTCCTTGTTGTTTTAGTGCACGATAGATATTGTCAATCACCTTATCTTGTTGTTTCATCCAATGAAGCGCAGCATTGGAAAAGACTGCATCAAATTGATGTGTGTAGTCCATTGTAGCCGCATCCTGTGTGTCAAACGTAAGCGTTGGATATTTATGCTGAGCGCTTAAAATCATATCATGTGAAGCATCAATGCCATGTACAACTGCCCCACATTGCGCTATTTCGTTGGCTAAATCTCCTGTGCCACAACCAACATCTAAAATATATTCTTGTTTTTGTGGTGCAAGTAAGTTGACTAAACTTTCTCCGAATTTTGAAACAAAGTCATGCTTTTGATCGTAAAGAGTTGCATTCCATTTTGTTGTCATTGTCTACCATCTCCTTTGTTTTTTAGCATAACAAAGAGAGGTGTGGAGAGGAAATTCGAAAAACAGGTTGTTTTGATTCCAATTTGGAATGATTGCAAGAGAAAAGAATCCGCTCGCTCTACGGGCAATTCGTAGAAACGGGCAGATTCTTTTAAACTAATTATTATAGCTTTGTCAGCGTTTTGCCGCTCCAGCCAAATAGTATTGTTAAAACTGGACCTAGCAAGCAGAAAAAGGTGAATGGTAAATAAGTAGTTGTTGGGATATCAAGTACACTAGCGATAAAAATTCCGCACACGCTCCATGGCACAAGCGGGTTCACAACAGTACCTGCATCTTCCATAACACGCGATAAATTTTTCGGTGCAAGTCCAACCTTTGCAAATTGCGCTTTAAATGCCTCTCCAGTAAGCAAAATGGACAAATATTGTTCACCGATTAATGTGTTGACGCCAATTCCTGTTAGCGCAGCACCCGTAATAACGGAGCCAGCACTTGTAAATAAGCTTTCAATATTTGCTAATATACTTTGAATAATACCAAGTGTAAATAATAATCCGCCCATTGTAAGTGCAAGTAATACTAAAGCGATTGTAAATAGCATACTATTCAATCCGCCACGAGTAAGCAGTGCATCTACGTCTTTAATTCCTGTATCGGATACATAGCCATTAAACAGCATGTCAAATACGTGGGAAAGGGCGAGTGGTTCTTGTATATAGGCAAGTCCAACACCAACGATTGAAACAACTGCAAGTGTAATAAGAGCAGGTGCTTTATATAAGGTCATGATAACCAGTACAACGATTGGTAGTAATGTGTACCAATGAATAAGACCTGTCGAAAGTAATCCTATTTTAAATTGTTCAACCGTTTCAAAAGAAGTACTGGCACCAGACGGTGATAGCACGGCATACAAAGCAAACGAGATCACAAAGGCAGGAATGGTTGTCCAACCCATATTTTTAATATGCTCAAATAAATCAACACCTACTGTACCAGATGCTAAATTAGTTGTATCAGAAAGTGGTGACATTTTATCGCCAAAAAAGGCGCCAGAAACGATTGCACCAGCCGTGATGGCTAATGAAATATCCATTGCACCGGCGATTCCCATAAAGGCCACGCCGACTGTCGCAACTGTTGTTAAAGAGCTACCAACGGAAATCCCGACAATGCTGCAAATAAGAAAAACAATGGCAAAGAAAAAGCTAGGTGAAACAGTTAAAAAACCGTAATATATCAGCGTTGGAATGGTGCCGCCCATAATCCAACTCGAAATTAAAATACCGATAAAGAAGAAAATAAAGACAGCACCTAAACCAGCACTGGCACCAGCAACCATCCCAGATTCAAGCTCACGGAAAGGTACTTTTTTCAATAGTCCATAGGCAATTAAAAGTGAGATTACTAGAATAATGGGAATATGTGGCGTTGCTTTTAAATAGCCAATACTAATGGCCATTGTGGCAATAATTAAAAGTGTTATGAAGCAAGCCTCAAGAAATCGAGGGTTACTTTTTGCTTCAATGCGAAACATACGAATCCTCCTAACAATTACTTCTGCGCTTCAATGCGGTGAAGCCCAAAAGTATTATAGCACGCTTATAAATATTGTCAATTGATTGAAAATTCTGTCTATAAAATACCACTAAAAAAGATAGCGATATTACCTCGCTATCTGCTCGTTAAAATGCGCCAACATAATCCCATGCATTTTTTATAATTAAGATACACGTCATCACAATAAAAATAAGACGCATCATGTTCGTACCACGTGTTAATGCAAATTTAGACCCCAAAATAGCACCAAATATCATAACGAAGCCCATTGGCAAGCCATATAAAAAATTGACCTGTCCTAATACTAAAAACATTAAAAGTGCAGCTAAATTCGATGTGAAATTAAATGCTTTTGCATTCCCAGCGGCTTGCAAAAAATCATTTCCCATCATTAATAGAATGAAAATAAAAAAAGAACCTGTCCCGGGGCCAAAAAAGCCATCGTAAAAGCCGACCGCCGCAAACGCACAAAGAAAGGCTATTTTCTTTCCTATACTTAACATACGTTGCTTAGGTTGTTGTCCCCAATCTTTTTTTATAACGGTATAAGTTGTGACTAGTACGAGCATAACAAGCATAAGTGGCTTTAAAATCGAAGGTGATACAAGATGTACAGTGTATGCGCCAATTAAAGAGCCTAAAAAAATAAAAGGTAAGATTTTTCCAATCCTTTTAAAATCAACTTTGCCGGCCTGCAAAAATGTCAGCATGCTTGTGCCATTACTGATGGTATTTGCTAGTTTATTCGTTGCAATGGCTGTACTTGGGGGTAATCCTACCGCCATTAATGCTGGTAAAGAAATCAAGCCTCCGCCACCAACAATGGCATTTAAAAAGGATGCGATAAAGCCAAACACTAATAATGTACCAAGTGAAAGTAAATGAATATCCATGAAAACAACCCATCCTTTTTCATCATACAATGTTTTCTTGTAAGCGTACTGCTTATGGCTAAAAATAACAATGGCGTTTGTATATTTTGCGGATTTGAAATTTACAATTCCTTTACATTGAAAAATTATAAGAAAAAATTTTTTTCAAGTATTTTTATAAAAATTAAAGAAAAAACGTTACATTTAACAGCAAAAAACGTCTTTTTATTAGAACATTTCCAACGTTTGTAACTTGTTTAAGTATGTTTGAATGAAATATGGCAATTTTAATATTACATTATTGTAAATTCAATTTATTTATCTTTAAAGTTATGTAGAATTATGTAAAGATTTTGTTATGATAGTTGCAGAAATCGACAATATTTATTCAACAGGAGGAACATAATGTTCAACTCAAGTAAGCAAGATCCATTTTTTCAGGCTTTATTAAAAATTTCTCAAAATGTGAAAGAAGGTATTTACTTCGCTCATAACGCGCGTATTCATGATATCGATGCATTAAAAGAGATTGCCGATACAATGAAACAATATGAAACAAGCGGTGATAAGCTAATTCATGAACTAATTGTTATGCTTAATAAATCATTTATGACACCTATTGAACGAGAAGATATATTAGCACTAGCAAATAAATTAGATGATGTAATAGACGGCATGGAAGGCTGTATTGCCCATTTTAATATGTACAACTTAACAGAAGTAACAGAGCCGATGCGTCAATTCCTGACGTACATTGCTAAAAGTACCGATGAAATGGTACAAGCAATGGAGCTGCTAAATAGTAAAAAGCTTGTAGAAATGCGTAAACATGCCATTCAAATTAAAGACTATGAGCGTGAATGTGATGAGATATTCCGTTCTTCTATGAAGCAATTATTTATTCAAGAAAAAGATCCAATGCGCATTATCGTATTCAAAGATATTTACGAACAATTTGAAGATATTGCAGATTGTTGTCAAACAGTAGCGAATACAATCGAAACAATAATTATGCGAAATGCGTAAGATGGAGTGTACTAAATGGATACAATATTACTGATAACAATATTAGTCGTTATATTCGCACTTGTGTTCGACTTTATTAACGGCTTCCATGATACAGCGAATGCCATTGCTACATCTGTATCAACGCGTGCCCTAAAGCCACGTACTGCTGTGTACATGGCCGCGGTAATGAACTTTATCGGAGCTATTACATTTGTTGGTGTTGCGAAAGCATTAACGAAGGATATTGTTGACCCGTTTACACTAAATACGTATGACGGTGATATTACAGGGTCAGTTGTTATTTTGGCAGCTTTACTGTCAGCTATTACATGGAATCTATTAACGTGGTATTTTGGAATACCGTCTAGTTCCTCCCATACTTTAATCGGTTCGGTTGCAGGGGCGGCAATTGCTGCGGCAGGATTTGATATTCTAAATTACACAGGCTTTATTAAAATTATTCAGGCGCTTATTTTCTCTCCATTACTTGCGTTTGTAGCTGGTTTTTTCATGATGTCACTGTTTAAAGTAATCTTTAAAGATATGAATTTATATCGAACAAATAAAGGCTTCCGAACGATGCAAATCGGTACAGCGGCATTGCAATCATTTACACACGGTACGAACGATGCGCAAAAGGCGATGGGGATTATCACGCTTGCATTAATTGCAGGTGGTTTACACCAAGGCGACGATATTCCGTTTTGGGTTCGTTTTGCAGCTGCCTGCGCGATGGGTCTTGGAACATCAGTTGGTGGTTACAAAATTATTAAAACAGTCGGTGGTAAAATTATGAAAATACGCCCAGTGAATGGTGTAGCAGCGGACTTAGCATCTGCTTCGATCATCTTTGGTGCGACGTTAATTCATTTACCTGTATCGACAACACACGTAATATCTTCTTCTATTATGGGGGTAGGTACTGCACACCGCGTCAAAGGTGTAAAATGGGGTATGGCACGTAAAATTGTTACGACTTGGGTAATTACAATGCCAATCTCTGCTGTAATGGCTGCTACAATTTACTTTATTTTAAGCTTATTTTTCTAAAATAGTGAAGGAATGCACAACTAATGTGCATTCTTTTTTCTTTGCTTTGAATTTGTCCTTGTTAATAAAAGAAAGTCCATCTATGGTAATTATAAAGAAAGTATAAAGTTCAGAAGAAATACATCAATCCATAGTAAGGTGATAACAGGAGGAAAACGATGAATGAAAAGCTATTACTAATAGAGGATGATCACGCAATAGGTCGTATCGTCAAAGATACACTAGAGCAAGAGGGATACTTGGTCACATGGGCAACTACAGGTTTAGAAGGGCTAGCAGATTTTCAAGCGCAGCCATTTGATTTAGTATTAGTCGATTGGATGCTACCTGAAATGGATGGCCTTACTGTTTGTCAAAATATTCGTTGGGAAAGTGATGTGCCCATTGTAATGATGAGCGCCCGTAAAGACGAGGCGGATAAAGTGGAAGGCTTACAAGGTGCGGATGATTATTTAGCAAAGCCTTTTAGCTTAGCGGAATTAAAGGCGCGTGTTGCCTCCCATTTACGTCGATGGCAACGCTATAAGAAAATAGAAGTGACAGAACATATCGCTACATTTGCATTTGGCTTAGCGATTGACTGGCATAAAGAACTAGCGACACTGGAAAATAAAGAACTAGCCTTAACAACAAAGGAATTTGCCCTGTTAAAGCTATTGGCTAAAAATCCAGGCCAATTATTTACAAAGGAAGAGTTATATCAGCATATTTGGCAACAAGCAAGTGTAGATGAGACACATACAGTCACTGTGCATATTAAAGCATTACGAGAAAAATTACAGGATCCGGTTAAAACACCACATTATATTCAAACAGTTTGGGGCAAGGGCTATCGCTTCATAGGAGAACCGTTATGAAAATAAAATCTTGGCTACTGATGATGTTTTTTATTGTGATGATTGTGCCAATTGGCGGGGCGTATGGCTTATATATATGGATTAATGCCTATTACCATGATAAAAGCTTTGCAGAATATATTGAGAAATGGACGACACTAAACGATGTCAAGTCTGTTCTTAACAATCCAACATTGTATGCCAAAAATGCAGATTTGCAACAAGTAAAAGCACTTACGAGTGATCAACTAGCTATAACGCTATATGCAAAATCTGGCTTTGTTTATTATTCATCTAATCCGTTAACCTCTGGCTTCGTTTCAAGAGAAAAAACGTTAAAAAACTTATATGTATTACAGCAAAAATACAATGCGTTTACATATAAGGAACCAGTTTATCAACAAGGCGATTTAGTTGGCATTTACGAAATTCAACTTATCAGAAAGGACTGGGTTCAAGGTGTGGAGAGGCGTTCATGGCTGGTGATAGCGAGCGCGATTACGTTATTTCTAGCCATTTATACAGCAGTCATTTTATTGCTTAACCGTAAATTACATCGACCTTTGCAAGCATTAATGCAACAAATGGATGCATTTGGGAAGGGGCAACATGTTGACGCTGTAATGACTACAAGAAAAGATGAAATCGGAGAGCTTACAAACACTTTTCTAAGTATGCAGACGGAAATAGAGGTCGCACGTGCCCATTTAAAAAATGAGCAAAAGCAGAAGGAACTGATGATTGCCAGTATTTCACATGATTTAAAGACACCTTTAACAGCAATTCAAGCGTATGCCGAAAGTCTACAAAACGCCTCCCTCACTGCGCATATGCAGGAGGAATATCGGGCAGTGATTTTAACAAAGGCAATGGATATGAAGCAAATGCTAGAAGATTTACTTATGTATACGTTGCTTCAATCCACAAACTATGATGTTACACTGGTCCCAGTAGAAGGACAGGAATTTTTTGATATGGCAATTTCGGATTATGAACCACTTTGTCAAAGTAAAGGGCTATCACTGCAAACGTTTTGTGATGTAGAAGGTACCTTTGCTGTTCACCCCTCACAAATCCAACGTGTGATTGACAATCTGATGAGTAATGCAACTCATTTTGGCACTTTAGGCACGACCATTTATTTAGCAGCTATCAGCAATCAAAAACTCGATTGGGCTTTTGAGTTTGTGAACGAGGCGCTTACGAAAAAAAGCGGCATGTATTTAGTTGTTCAAAATAGTGGGGCAGGTGTAGGTGAACAAGAAATCGGACAA
The DNA here is from genome assembly GCF_037976175.1 of Lysinibacillus sp. FSL K6-3209. Lineage (NCBI taxonomy): Bacteria > Bacillati > Bacillota > Bacilli > Caryophanales > Bacillaceae > Lysinibacillus > Lysinibacillus sp. FSL K6-3209. The sequence continues at coordinate 2,005,871 of NZ_CP150264.1, forward strand.
TTATTTGAACCATTGTACCAATCAGATCATGCTAGAACAAAGACAGGACAACGAGGCACAGGGCTAGGTCTTAGCATAGCGAAACAAATTATTGAAAAACATGGTGGAACAATAAATATGGTATCTAAGCATGGAGTTGGCACAGCAGTACTGTGTTGGTTACCGCCTTACAAAGGAGAAAATGACAAATGAACTGGAAACAAACCATACGGGTTGGGGGACTTATAACGTTGATGACGTTGAGTTTAGCTGGTTGTAATTCAGAGACATCTTATTCCCCGCAAGAGATTATAGACCAAGCATTACAAGAAACACAAGAGTTGGAAAGTTATTATGGAGAATATACGTTGGATATAGATGAATCTGGGGTCGCTAACGTAAAAGAATGGATGAAGGGTGGCAAACGTCGGATTGAGATGACTGTTGATGGCGATCATGTTATTGCGGTTAATGACGGTAAACAAATTACTTCCTTTAGTAAAAAAGAAAACAAGGCAACAATTATTTCATTTAAAAATGGAGAATTAGATGAAATTATGGGGCAATCCGCAAAAGACAGTGCTCAAGTATTACTAAACTTAGTGAAGGATTCTCACGATATAACCATTGCTGGAGAAGAATCAATTGCTGGTCGAGATACTTATCATATTAAAGCGAAAGCACAAAAAAAGAATACGTTATTAGGTGATATTGAAATATGGATTGATAAAAAAACATGGTTGACGTTAAAAACAATTACGACGAACGCAGGCAATGTGACGACGCAAGAATACTCTAAGCTTGATGTTAATAAGAAAATGGAGGATAAGTTATTTACTTTTGATGTCCCAAAAGATGCAACGGTAGAAAGAATAGACCCCCAAAATCAAACAACAACGGCAACAATCGAAGAGGTGAAAGAACAACTGGGTAACTTTTTAATGATACCTGAGGTAAATGGCTTGTCCATATCCACAATCGTTGATATGAAAGTGAAAGAGCGTCCAGAATTTTCTTTTGAATTTGAAAAAGATGACCAACCTGCATTTTCAGTTTCAGTTCTTAAAGAAGCTAGTAATGAGGAATTTGGTAATCTTGGGAATGAGCAAGAAATACAAGTACGAGGCAAAAAGGGCACATGTATGGATTTAGGAGAACTTTTTGTTATATCTTGGTCTGAAGATGGCTACCAATATAACATTATAAGTGAAAATCCTGAATTTACTAAAGAAGAAATTTTAGCATATGCCGAGGAAATGACCAATGTTCAGTGAGGTGAACGGTGTGCAAAAGGCGAATTTTATAAAGTGCATAGCATTATTTTTATTTGCTACTGGGTTTTTATACGGTGTTGGTGAAACGTATAGCGTTCCGTGGCTACAATTTCAATTTTTAGGTGAATATAATAATGAAGGTTTTTATTTTAGCTTCAGTTCACTTATTCCGTTACTTGGTGGCATACTCATAGTGGCTATATATGAGACCATCGTTAAACGATTTATATAAAAAAGAGAAAATCCACTACTATTTGAAGTGGATTTTCTTTTTTTTATGGGATGGTTAGGGGCGTTCACTTTAGTTTCAAACGCAGGAGTCCGATGAAATTTAACTAAGTGAAGAAAGAGCTAAAAATAGAGAAATGTTAAAAATATACAAATTAAAACAAGTCTCTTTTAAAGGGGCTTGTTTTTTAAAAGTCTGAATTAGGTTAAATTACTCATATGCTGGAAAATAAATAAGGATAAAGAATTGTAATATTTTAGAAGCGAATGTAGTATTAAGGGAGTAGGAAAAGAAAAAGGAGGATGCGGTATGGATTTACAAGAATTTGAAGAACTATGGATTACGCTAAATGAATTATATAGTGCAAATCGCTATTTAGAATATATCGAGTTAAGCAGTCCCGCTATTGAAAGTGCCAATGCACTGGCGTTGTATGATAAAGCAATGCACTTATTGCGCTATAGCTGTATGAGCTATTATCAAGTGGGAGATCTACAAATTTCCATCAATTTATTAGAAAAATACCGCGAACTGACTTTTTTATATGGGAATGATATTGACGTCATTCAATATTATTCACTTGCCTCTATCTATTGGGGTACGTTCGGACAACAAAAAAAATCCGAAGAGCTATTAATGAAAGGGCTAGAAATTGCAGAGCGTATTCAACATATTGAAAGTATGGGCAAAATTTATAACAATTTAAGTGGATTAGAAATTGAACTCGGTAAATATGAAAAGGCAAAGCGACTTGCCTTAAAAAGCTTATTCTATACGAATGAATTTGATTTGAAGCACGATTCCCCCTATAAGGGTATTATACATGCCAAGACCAATTTAGCTATTGCCCATATTTGGTTAGAGGAATTTGAAGAAGCGAATATGCTCTTACAGGAATTACTGTCGACAATAGAAGATCCTCCATATAATAAGGCGCAATTAGAAGTATTTAATGCGCAAGCACTACTATATGAAAAACAGGGTCGTATTGGTGAAGCAATTGATATGTACCAAAAATCAAAGCATTATGCATTGCAAAATAATGATTTATCTTTGTTACAGACAATTTACAATTCATTAGTTAAGCTTATTGAAGAACAAGGGAATAAAATTATTTTAAGCGCTGTACAAAAGGAATATATTAATATTTTATTAGAAATACAAAGGGAGAATTATACGCAAGTACTATTCGAAATGGAGTATAACGATCAGAAAAAACATTTTGAACGAACTTCCTATATAGATCCGCTTACAAATATTTATAACCGACGTTTTTTTGATGAACAGGCGAAAGAAATGGTGAAAAATGCAGCGAGCAATCAAAAGCTACTAGCTCTCTTGATGATTGATTTAGATCATTTTAAATCAATTAATGATTCAAATGGTCATTTATTTGGAGACGATGCATTATCCATTACAGCCACCACATTGCAGCAGTTTTTTCAACCGTACGAAGCCATTGTCGCACGCTTTGGTGGTGATGAATTTATTGTTCTCCTTCATTTAAAAGAAGAGCAATCAATCTCCATAATAGCTCAAAACTTATACGATTCATTAACTTCACTTGTATTGACAGTGAATGATGATGTCGTGCAATTAGAATTTAGTATAGGTGTAAGCACGAATGAACATGGTTATATTACGCAACTCGAACAATTAATCCATCATGCTGATAGTGCACTTTATACATCAAAACGGAATGGACGTAACCAAATAACACTCTATAACCAATATAACGATGCGGGAAATAGTAAATAAAGGGAAATGTTTACTAGTCCTTACTTACAATCGTTGCTAAACATCCGTGACCTTTCCAAGGACAAAACAATGTAATAACTTACTAGTAGATGTGTAAGGTATTGTACAGTCCATAAAAAGCGAGCGGATTTTTTGTTGACATAAAAACTAAAGTTGAGTGTAGTACAGTGTGCTTTACTTCCTTGTGTTGCACGTGATTCTACTATTCGCTTGCAAAACAATTAAGCAGTAAGTAATCAAGAGTTAATGTCAGTAGCAAGAGGAAAAATTTTTTTATCAATAATGAATCGGAAGGTATTTGGTAAACGTCAGTAGTGTAGAAAGAAGGTGAGGCAGCAATGGAGATTGAACAAATAATTGCAGAGCACGGGGATTATCTACTGAAGGTTGCCTATCTATATGTGAAGAATGAAGCAACTGCAGAGGACATAGTTCAAGATGTGTTTATTGCCTTTTATCAAAAGCAACAGCAGTTTCGACAAGAATCATCTTTACGTACATATTTAGTTAAAATGACAGTCAATCGCAGTCACGATTATTTACGCAGTTGGAAAAGTAAACGGCTGTCATTATTTGAGAAAATAACAGGACGAACAACGACCATTACGCCGGAAAAAGAATTGCTCGCTAAATCGACAAAACAGGAGCTAGTAGCAGCTTTATTCACTTTATCAGTGCCATACAGAGAAGTACTAATTCTCTATTATTTTGAGGAAATGACCACTGTAGATATTGCCAAGCTAGTTCGTTGCCCAGAAGCAACGATTCGAACAAGATTGCAGCGGGCAAGAAAACAACTAGCATCAATAATTGGTGACGATGATTGGGAGGTGTTACGTTATGAATCAATTTAAAAAAAACGTGTTAAATGAGCTACAGCATGTAAAGCTGTCCGCTGAAAAAAAGCAACAGATTGCACAAAAAGCTAGGAGTAGAAATAGACAAAAACAGAATAACCAGCGGCAGTATCGTATTGTGTTAGCGACATTTACATTGTTAGCCATTGGTTTTAGCGTCCTTGTCACACTAAAAACGGAACATCCAACAAGGACAATGCAAGGAGCGACTTTACAGCAAGAAACAAATAGATGGAGCTTATGGATGCTTTTAGAGCATGATTGGATAAAAGGTTTAGTGCTTTTAAGTCTCTTTGTCACTATAGCATTGTGGATCAAGCGTATATTGCTGAAAAAAGGATATGGCTTGCCAGTATGTATGGCGTGTGGCGAAGAATGGACTGCTAAGCAAGTCCGAAAATATTATTGGAAAAATGGGCAAATGTCTTGCCCACATTGTCAAAAAGTACATTATCGCACAAAAAAGTCAGTACAATTAAATGGAGTCCTCAATTTGCCTATACTATTTATGGTTTTTATAAATTATTTCTTTAGTAATCCTTTAATGGGTATTAGTTTTTATATCGTAAGTGTAGCCATTTATCTTTATATTTTAATTCCTGTTGTCATGAAATTACAGGAAGATGACCCTAGCAATGAACCACTGTGGTAAGTTTCTATGAGGACGATACGACATATAAAAAGTCTCTTTTTATATGAATTTGTCAAAAACGATTGACAACTGTTTTTATTTGCTTTATCTTTTGGTTAACTTATTTTGAAAATAGGTTAACTAAAAGGGGGATTTTCGTTTGAAGAAGAGTAGTACTTACAATTATGTGTTAGCGGCATTCGGAGCGGCTATTATCGCAGTTCTTGCACAGGTAACGATTCCGCTACCATTGATTCCAATTACAGGACAAACTTTAGCAGTAGGCTTAGTTGTCACAATATTAGGTACAAAGCTTGGTACACTATCCGTACTGGTATATATTTTACTTGGCACAGCAGGAATACCTGTCTTTAGTGGTATGTCAGGAGGATATGGTATTATCATAGGACCAACTGGCGGATATATTGTAGGCTTCCTTGCAGCGGCTGTTTTAATGGGGATATACTTAGATAAATTTGGTATTACTTATGTACAAGCTATTATTGCCAACATTATCGGCATGGTAGTAACATTGGCATTCGGTACAGTGTGGTTGAAAATTGTTGGAGATTTAACATGGACTGCAGCCTTTATGGGAGGAGCCGCACCATTTATCATTGTAGGTATTCTAAAAGCAGTACTTGCTGCATGGCTTGGTGTTGTTGTACGTCGACGCTTAGTAAGTGCACATTTAATTGAAGCAGTAGCATAGGGGGTTAAAGGATGGCAACGCTTTGGACAGGTGGAACAATTTATACGATGGAACGAGCTGGTGAAACAGTTGAAGCTATTCTTGAAAAAGACGGCAAAATTGTCGCAGTAGGAACGGTGGATACGCTATTACCACAAGCAACAGCTGTCCAGCATTTGCAAGGGAACATTATGTACCCAGGGTTTGTCGATAGCCATTTACATATTATTGGCTATGGAGAGAAGTTAATGCATATAGATGTTTCAAACGTAACTAGTAAGGATGAGCTGCTCCAAATCATTGGTGCACGTATGGAAGGTGTTTCGGCAGAGCAATGGGTCGTTGCCATTGGTATGAATGAAACAGCATATACAGAGCCCATTTTTCCAACTTTGTCGGAGCTTGATGCACTTGGTGAAGCTCATGTGATTATTAAACGAAGCTGCCATCATTTAATTTTAGCTAATTCTAAAGCACTTGCATTTGCAGGGATTACCAATGAATCCCCTTCTCCAGAAGGTGGCATTATTGAAAAAAAACACGGTCAATTAACAGGTGTTTTAAAAGATGCAGCGTTGTACATGATTGTTAACCACATGCCTTATTATACACCTGCATATATAGAGGAAGCGCTTCAAAAGGCCATTGCATCTCTTCAATCCTATGGTTTAGTTGGAGGGCATTCAGAAGATTTAAGCTACTTCGGACCACCGAGTCAACCAATTCATGCTTTTCGTAAAATTGTGGATGCCCAAAAATCGTTTAAAGTGCATTTATTACAGCACCATTCCGTTTTTGAGGAAGTTGCTTTGTTAAGCGAACAATCAACGCCTTATGTGGAATTTGGTGCCATGAAAATATTCGTCGATGGTGCTTTCGGTGGTCATACTGCTGCGCTACGTGAGCCTTATTGTGATGATCCAGACAATTATGGCATACTTGTTCATTCAAGCGCGCAATTAGAGCAATATGTGCAACTTGCACGGCGCTATGGACAAACAGTAGCTGTGCACGCAATCGGGGATTTAGCCATTGAGACAATACTAGATGTTTTTGCGGCATATCCACCACTTGAGGGACAATTAGATCGTTTAATTCATTGTAGCCTAGTTGATGAAGCCATTTTAGACAAGTTGGCAACATTACCGGTAGCTGTAGATATGCAACCACAATTTGTGCAAGGCGAATATTTAGCTGAAATAGTAAAATTAGGTGAGAAACGTTCGCAAGGTTTACATCCACTAAAATCTCTTTTAGATAGAGGGCTGATTGTAGCAGGTGGTAGTGATGCACCCATTGAAGTGCCGAATCCGTTATACGGAATTTATGCTGCCGTGGCAAGACGTAATTTTGGAGAGAGTCATGAAGGCTTTGGTCCTCAGGAGAAAATTTCGCGCTTTGAAGCAGTACGTTTGTATACAGTAGGGTCTGCTGAAATCATCGGTCAGGAGCATAAGCGAGGTAAGATAAAAGAAGGCTTTAGTGCTGATTTTACGGTGTTCGACGATGATATTTTTACAGTTGATATTGAACAAATCCCACATATTCAAGTGGCATATACAGTTGTCGATGGTCGTATCGTTTATAAACAGACAAAAAATCGTTGTGAGGCATAGCCACACAACGATTTTTTTAGTGTTTCTCCAAATCTTGGACACGTGTTGTCAGCTCATCCACTTGTTGTTGTAGTTTGTCTCGAGATGGAAGGACGGCTGTAGACTTTACATTTTTAATCATTTTTATCATAACGAAAAACATAGCAATAAAAATGAGAAGAATAAAAATAGTACTAATGATGTCACCAATATATAGTTGCAACTAGATTTCCCTCCTAATTTATTTGCTATCTTTATTTACTGGATGGGCAAGTAAAAAGTTTCAATTTTTTATCGAGCATGGCATACAAATATGACAATTGCCTCAAGTAAGGGCGTAAATGAATGCCACAGATGTTTGAATGCTTACCAGTCACAAGAAAAGTCTTTGGCAGCCGTAATTGATAACATTTTCTATGTTGAAAGGAAATTGAATTACAATATTTATCATACGTTATAAGAAGAAATAGCTTAAAAACGGATGCAAATTGTCAAACAGGAAATGGGATAGTACGAAACTGGGGTGAGGGAATGCAAAAAGCACGTCAAATTATGCGACAAGCCATCTATAACATTTATACGTATCGCATCGACTATATACGGGTTTTCGTTATGATTCGTGTATGTCAGTTTTCACTAGTAATACCGGTGTCAACACTCGTTTTCAATGTAATGCTAAATGTAACGGGCTACACGCATATAACGGAACAAAATATACAAAGTTTTTTAATGCACCCCTTTGTCATAGCGATGATGCTCCTTTTAGTAATGGTCGTATTGCTCTTTATTTACTATGAGATGGGTTTTCTGTTTATAATGGCTTTTAATCAGCAAAGGGGTACTCGTTATCGGTTTTTGACAATGTGGCAACAACTAAATCGTAAACTTCCTTATTTTTATAGCTTACAAGTTCTTTATTTAATCGTCTATATAGCTCTTTTATTGCCCTTAGCTTCATTTTTATTCCCTCTTTCGTTAACACAAGGGATAGCTATTCCACACTTTATGACAAATGAAATAATGAGTACAACTACAGGTAGAATACTGTATGCTGCTGTTGCTAGTATCTTAGTGATGGTTGGAATAAGGAGTATGTTGACATTACCTATTTTTACAATACAGCCGAAAATATCAATAAGGCAATCATTTCTCCAAAGTTGGCGTTTTTCAAGAAGGGGCTTGTTTAAACTACTTGTATTATTGGCAATGATTTTAACGGTTCATTTATTACTTTTAATCGTTGTAACAGTAGTTGGTATACTACCACTATTTTTCTTGGAACGATTTATGCCAAGCGCAGCGCTGTTAACAGCAGGATTTACTTTGGCATTTCTTGAAATGGCCTTTGTTGTACTATTTTGTTTGTTGCAAGCTATATTTTCACAAGTCATGGTTGCGATGACGTATGATGTTCGTGTATTTGCGCCGACAAAAAAAGCTTTTAAAAACAAACGCTATTTCCCTTTGCCACTAGTGCTTTGTGTTATTTTTTCAATTTTAAGCATGATCAATATTTTTTCGTTAGAGAAAAGTTTATACGCACCAGATACTAAAATTATTGCACATCGTGGTTATACAGCAGGCAACGTGGAAAATACAATAAGCGGGCTTGTTAGTGCGGCGAATGCAGGTGCAGACTTAATTGAACTAGATATTCAGCAAACGGTAGATGGAGAATTTGTTGTCTTTCATGACCGTACATTAAGGCGTCTAGCAGGGAAAAATGGTGTTATTGCCAATATGACGCTAAGTGAATTAAAAACAATTACGATTTATGAGAATGGGATGAGCGATAAAATTTCTTCATTGGATGATTTTATCGAAATTGCAAAGGCGCTAGATGTTACATTACTCATTGAATTAAAAGTACATGGGAAAGAAAGAGAAGACCTATTGCCTCGATTAGTAGAAAAGTTACGTGCCTATAAAGTGCTCGATACGTATTATGTACAGTCCTCAGATGCGCAATTGATGACACAACTTAAAAATATAACACCTCATTTGCGTGTAGGAATTGTTTATGCGCTTAATATTGGACCGTTGGATCATTTAACAGTTGATTTCATTGCATTAGAAGCATCGTGGGTGGACGAGAGCTTAATCGCAGAACTCAATGCTCAACATTTAGATTTGTTTATCTGGACTTTAAATAAGGACCGTTCTTTACAGGAATTTATTGAGAAAAACGTTTCGGGCGTAATTACAGATCATCCGGATATAGCGTTAGAGATAAGAGCAAAACAAAATGAACAGCAATACTTTTTACAGCGCGTCCTAAATCGATTATCATTCATTTTTTAGCTTTAGTAAGTTGCAATTAATCTCTTTTGAAAAGTTTTTGAAAATAATATGGTAATAATGTAACCATTTTCTTTTACAATCGACTACTTCAATGAACTCGTGAAATGAAGGAGATGTATTTTTTATGAAAATGACAAAGGTCGTACCATTTGCAATGACAGCATTATTATTAGGGGGCGTTGCAATCGCTCCAACTGCATCAGCAAATGAAGGAGAAGCAGTTGTCACAAATGCCCAACAGGATGAACAAACGCCACAAGTGCAGCCGGTTTTTATTAAAGTAGCTGGTACAATTGAAAGCGTGGAAGAACGTAATAATGCAACGTATTACACAACGAAAGATGGCGAAAATACGAACGTCTTTGTTGTAAATAAGGACACACTTATTTTTGATAATACGGGGAAAGAAGTAAAGCTACAAAAAGGTGATAAAGTAACAGCATATACGTATGCAAATAAGCCAATGCTAATGATATATCCACCACAGTATAATCCAGAAGTTATTATCGTGGAAACAAAGGAAATGGGTAGTGTCACTGTTGACTTTTTCAATAAGGATTTAGTCAATACGGATAACAGTTTAAAATTAAATGTTGGTAAAGAAACGGTGATCCAAAGCCAATCAGCTAAAGAAGTCTCAGCTAAAGATTTAGCCGAACAACATTTACTTGTGTTCTATACAATTACAACAAGAAGTATTCCTGCACAAACACCGCCAACAAAAGTCATTGTATTAGATGCTACAGTGAAAGAACACGGTGAAGAAACTGAGGAAGCTTCAGCGAATGCAGCAGTACAAGAAATTATTAAAACAGATTTTTATGAAGTGGATGGTACAACAATGGTGCCTCTACGTTTAATTGCAGAAGAACTAGGCTTTAAAGTAGAATCAACAGGTACTGGCGCTATTGTTTCAAAAGGGGCGCTATCCTACACAATTACACGTGGTGAAAAAGCATACGGCTACAATAAAGCACTTCGTTACTTTGAAGTAGCACCTGCACTGTTAGAACCAACGAAAACATATGTACCTGTTGAATTTTTTGAAGAACTAATGCAATAACATGTCCCAAACCCCTCCAAAGTACAAAGGAGGGGTTTTTATTTTAGAATAAACTAAATATTCTAAATAGTTTTGGTGCCTGGCACATAAAGATTTGAAAAGGGGAATTAAATCGCTGATAAAACAGGATAAATTGCGGAGTAACTCAAAGTAATCGCGGGTAAAATACCACGAACTGCTAATAGGGTTGGAATTCATGTTCACGGCAGTATTTGCTGGCTACCGCGACCATCAAAAACATAAAAGGCACCAAGAGTTCAAAAACTTCTTGGTGCCTTTTGTATTTATGCATTCGGATAAATCATCGTAGCAGGGTCAACATATTCGTTGAACTGTTCTTCTGTTAATAAGCCAGAAGCGATGGCAGCTTCTTTTAAAGTAGTGCCTTCTTTATGTGCTTTCTTCGCAATTTTTGCCGCATTTTCATAGCCAATATAAGGGTTTAAGGCTGTTACAAGCATTAGAGAGTTTTGCAAGTTATGATCCAGTACCTCTTTGTTTGGTTCGATGCCGATAGCGCAGTGATCATTAAATGATTTCATCGTATCTGCTAGCAGGCGCGTGGATTGCAGGAAATTGTAAATAATAACAGGTTTAAAGACATTTAGTTCAAAATTCCCTTGCGAAGCGGCAAAGGCAATTGTTGCATCGTTCCCAACTACTTGCGTCACGACCATTGTCATCGCTTCACTTTGCGTTGGATTCACTTTACCTGGCATAATGGATGAGCCTGGTTCATTTTCTGGGATAGTAATTTCACCAATACCAGAGCGTGGACCACTTGCTAGCCAACGTACGTCATTGGCAATCTTCATTAAATCAGCAGCAAGTGCTTTTAATGCACCATGTGCTACAACCACTTCATCATGACTTGTTAAAGCATGGAATTTATTTGCTGCGGAAGTAAACTGTTTGCCCGTTAGTTCGCTAATTTCAGCTGCTACACGATCACCAAATTCAGGATGTGCATTGATACCTGTTCCGACAGCCGTACCGCCAATTGCAAGTTCTTTCATATAGTCCACATTATGTTTAATCATTTGCTCGGATTTACCTAACATAGCAGACCAGCCACTAATTTCTTGTCCCAATGTCAGCGGAGTAGCATCTTGTAAATGGGTACGTCCGATTTTAATAATATCTTTAAATTGCTCAGCTTTTTCATCCAACGTTGCCTTTAATAAACGAAGGCGAGGCAGTAGATAGTCTTCCACTTTTAACACGGCTGCAATATGCAACGCAGTCGGAAACGTATCGTTCGAGCTTTGAGATTTATTGACATCGTCATTTGGATGAATGCGGTCAGCTTCACCAGCATCTTGTAAAATTTGGTTTGCACGATGCGCAATCACCTCGTTGACATTCATATTCGATTGGGTGCCACTACCAGTTTGCCAGACAACAAGTGGGAATTGATCATCCCATTGACCATTTAAAATTTCATCTGCTGCTTGCACAATTGCATTCGATTTAATAGCCGAAAGCTTTCCTAATTTATTATTAGCGATTGCTGCACTTTTCTTTAAAATCGCCATTGCTTGAATCAGTTCAATCGGCATGTGTTCTGTGCCAATTTGAAAATTCTCTTTACTACGTTGGGTTTGCGCACCCCAAATTTTACTGGCAGGTACTTTAATCTCACCCATAGTGTCTTTTTCAATACGATAATCCATTTAGAACAGCTCCTTCAATTTATGTAACTAAAAAACGGATATTCTTAGTCTGATGTAAGAATATCCGTTTAATGCATGTTTATTTCAAAAAATAAGGGGGGATTCTGAAATAAACAGTTTAGAGAAGAAATAATCTATATGATAATGATAATTGTTATCAATTAAAAAGTCAATCTTTCTACTTAATAAAAATACTGTTAATGAGAATAGTTCGCATTTTGTTCAAAAATTCAATTGTTATTGCGATAACCGTTATGTTGTTTTGTATACCCACACCATGTATGTTGATAAACATAAAAAAGGGAAGAACTATCTTTTCTTCTTCCCAAGATCTTTTGTTAAAGGTTGTTTTTTTGCTATTTTTTCAAAAAGCACATTGACATGAAACTGGCGCTCATTCATTTGAATAACGTCCACTACTTTTGCTTTTCGACCTTTAATTTGGATGTTTTCATCAACAGTTGGTATGTGAATTAATAGCTGATTCAAAACGGAAGTCTTATTTTCATAAAAATGAACAACATGCATTTTCGCAGTTCTCCTTATTTTGTATTTTAGTCAATTTATGAGTAACTGGCTGATTATAGAACAGCTGGTATAACAGGGCGAACAGCATGAAAATCCCATTGGAAAGCATAAAGTAAGGCCTCCTAAACGTTAACATTAGGAGGCTAATGGTGTTATCTATAGCGTTTTTTTGGAGAGCCGTTGTAACCATCTTTTTTGTTTCCAACTACTTACGATATAAAAAAGACTAGAAAGCGCTAATAAGCCACTCGATGCTTTTATAAGGAGGGCATATTGTAAATACATGCCAAAGAAAACTGCGCCTAATGCTAGTACACTGATGATAAAGGCATGCTTTTTTTGATTTTCATAGATTGCAAAGACAAAATCCCTTTGCTGCAAGGCATCTTTTTGAATTAACATTCGCTGGGGTGTCTCCACAAGGTCTTGCAGAGAATGGAATACTTTAAAAATTGGGAACGCATTAAGCCATTGTAAAACAGTTTTCCAATTAGTTGAGCTTCCTTGCTTGATCCAATCTGAAAATACAGGTTTAATAATGTCTAAAATTTCTTTCTCTGGAGTAATGGACAGCAACATACCTTCAATTGTCACAAACGAGCGCCCTAAAAAAATAAATCGTGTAGGAACTTGTATTGGAAGTAATTTTATCATGTCATTCATTTCTTTTTTGACAGCAAATACATCCATTTCCTTTACTTTGTTTAAATCTAATTGTAGTACTTCTCTTAGAAGATTTTCAATGACTTTTAAATCCGCTCCTGGTAGTAAAAATCCTAAATTTTTTAATGTTTCAGCCGCTTGAGCATAATTTTTTAATAAAATGGCCTGCATTAAAATTTGAAAATTGGCTGCATCTTTTCTTGATATTTCGCCAACCATACCATAATCAAGAAGGACAATCGTACCATCTTCCTTTACTAACACATTGCCAGCGTGCGGATCAGCATGAAATATCCCAGCCTCTAGCCATTGTGGTAAGAAAATGCGCAGTAAGCGCTCGGATAATGCTTCTTTATCAATTTGATGGGACGTTAAAAACGCGTTATCTGTGATTCTTGCACCATCTATCCACTCCATGACTAATACTTGAGAGGTGCTAAGTTCGGGATAGGCAGTAGGAATCTTAAGTTCATCAATCGATTCAAAGCGTTCGCGAAAATGTGTCATGGTTTCTAGTTCTTTATGGAAATCTAACTCTCTACTGATTACATATTTGACTTCATTAAAAAGCAATTTAAAATTAATAAAGCCTTTAGGTACTGGAGCAAAATATTGTGCAAACCACATAATAATAGCTAATGAACGAAAATCTGTTCGCATAATAGTTGGTATAGTAGGACGTTGAACTTTAATTGCTACATTCGTACCATCTTTTAACTTTCCGCGATAAACCTCACCAATGGATGCGGAAGCGACAGCTTTTGTCTCGATTGAAAGAAGTACATGGTCAACAGGACTTCCCCATTCTTTTTCCAAAACAAGTTGAATGTCTTCCCAAGGAGAGGGTGGGACTTGATCTACTAAATCCTGTATTTGCCTAATAAAACTTTTTGGTAGTAAATCCTCGCGAATACTTAAAAGTTGCCCGACTTTAATTAACACACCTTCGAGTTCAAATAGCGTTTGACGAAATTGTCGACCAAGCTTTTCCCAGAGCAATTCCCATTGTGTTTCCGATTTTTTTCGAATGCGAAACCAATAAACTTGCAGCAACATGGAAAAAGCGAAAGAAAGTATTTTCCACATACGATACCAACTTTTCCTTTTTTTCATGCGACATACCTCCGATTTTTTTATTTGAGTAAAAAGACAAATTTTATGTAAATATTTCCTACAAATTGAATAACTAAATCATACACCAATTGCCAATCTAATTGGATTTTTTAGCTGTATTTTATCTATAAATCTAATAAAAAAACAGATAATACTAAAGTTATCCTGTTTCTAAAATAGGGTCATTTATGTCTTAAAAAGCTTCCTAGAAAAAAGCTACTGATGAAAACGGAGGATTGAGTGTATGTTATGGACTGCATAACGCATTCTATTGTATAGATAGGAGTGGTAACATGAAAGATGTAAGCTACTTACAAATTGCAATAGAAACAGTCGTTACTTTTTTCGTACTTCTTGCCCTCACACGTTTTTTAGGGAAAAAACAATTAAGTCAACTTACTTTTTTCAATTATGTAACAGGAATCACAATTGGCTCGATTGCCGCCAATATGATTGTTTTAAGTACTAAAGATTACATGAAAGATTTAGTAAGCTTAATTATTTGGTGTTCGTTGACGACACTAATCGGCTATATTAGTCTGAAATCAGGGAAAATAAGAATGTTGCTTGACGGTCAGCCTACAATTGTTATAAAACATGGCAAAATCGATCGAAAAGCATTGAAGCGAACAGGTGTCAATATTGATGACTTAACGATGATGATTAGACAATACCAAGTTTTTTCAATTGATGAAATAGATTTTGCCATTCTAGAACCGAATGGTACGCTTAGTATTCTTAAGAAACCGCCATTTCAAGGTACCCAAAAAATAGATATAAATATCTCACCTGAAAATCCACCTTTTTTGCCAATTGAAATAATATCCGATGGAAAATTATTAAAAAGAAATTTATTGGAAGTAGGAAAAAATCGACAATGGTTAAAAGATGAACTGAAAAAGCTGTCTATCGAAAATATTGAAGAAGTATTCTATGCTGAAATTCAATCAAATGGGCAGTTATTTATCCAAAAATATTAGGCCAGCACGTTAATTAAAATACGTTCTGGCTTTTTAACGGTTTCTGTACCCATGGAAATTCCCAGAACTGTCCCTTCTTAATCACATGGTTCTATTATAAACTTCCAATATCATCGGTAAGGAGAAGTGATATGGATGGAAACTAAAATTCGTAAGGCAGAACGAACGTGTACAAATGAAGGGCAAATTAATAACTTTTTACAAGAAGCCCAAACAGCTTTTCTTGGTTTGGTTGATCATAGCATGCCATATGTCATTCCGCTTAATTTTGTATTCAAAGATGGGATTTTTTATATTCACGGGGCAAATGAAGGAAGAAAAATCACCATCTTACACACGAATTCAAATGCCTGTATAACCATAAGTGAACATTACGGAACAATTGCCGATCCGATTCCTGCTAATACAGATACTGCTTATATGAGCGTTATCGCAAATGGGATCATCGAAGTGGTAACAAATTTAGACGAAGCAACGGCAGCCATGCAAGCAATGCTAGATAAATATGTCCCAGCTTACTATCAAGCGCCCTTATCAAAAGCACATGTTGAAAAATACCAATCTTCTTTAGGCAGTAAAACGATTGTTCTAAAATTGAAACCAATAACAATGACTGCTAAAGCACATCAAGATAATGGACAAATGAAGTTTTATCCTGGCAGATCCATTCAACAGGATATTTAAAATAGCAACTTGACTTGGAAATAATAGTGGGGAATGTTTAACACGGTGGCTGCTGGTAAACAATTCGAGAACTCGTTCAAGCGTCCTTGTACTGAATAAGATAGCTATAGTCAGCCTACCAATATTGTTAAAGGAAGCCTTTATGTAATCAAAGTAGTACCGCAGATAACTTCGTCTCTCTATTTTTGGGAGATGAAGTTTTTTAATATAAGAAATAATGAAAAGTAGGGGAGGCTATATGGACATCATAACAAACAATAACGTATCAATGATAGAACTGCTAGCACTTGTAGTTTCTACGCTCTTAACCGCCATAAGCCAAGTGTTGAATGCCAAGCAAATATAGGAAGTAGCCTTTTCTTATTTAAATCGTTATAATGACATAATTTTATTATCTTTTTTAGTAATTTGTGCTGGATGACTGAAATATTTCTCGGGAAATATTGGGTGGATAGTTACTGTAAAAGCAAGTAGTGTCGTGCTTTCCGTGTATTTATTACCAATAGGCATTCGGTATTGTTCGGTTTTAATAGGAATGATGAGTTTATGATTTGTTTCAATATTCTAATTTTTATTTCTATTTAAGGCTAGTCTGGTCATCTATTTCCCTACTTGGCATTATGCTGTTACGGCTAGCAGGTATTTTTTAGTTGTATTTGGAAAAGAAGACCGTTTCACAGTAGCTATTGGGAGTTATAATAGGAATAGGGAGGGAAAAAAGGATGTATTTAAAAGCATGCAAAGTTTTACAGGACAACATAGAGGCAAAACACCTATATCCTTTTAATATACCTAGTTTGCAGGATTTACAAGAGCTAACGTTTCCAACGAATGTGACGTTTTTCGTTGGGGAAAATGGTTCTGGAAAATCGACGTTACTAGAAGCTATTGCGGATTGCTGTGATTTTAATACAGCAGGTGGGGGACGTCAAAATACCTATGAAGTACATAAGGCGGAATCGGCATTAGGGGATTATATTCGCTTATCTTGGTGGCCCAAAGTGACGAATGGCTTTTTTCTAAGATCGGAGACGTTTTATCAATTTGCAAGTCATATTGATTTGTTAGAACATCCGAATAAGTATGCAGCATTTGGTAGCAAATCTCTACACCATCAATCACATGGCGAGTCCTTTTTATCGCTATTTATGAACCGTTTTAAAGGCAAGGCGATTTATTTATTGGACGAGCCTGAAGCGGCATTATCACCTACGAGACAACTTAGTCTTCTTAAAATCATGAAAGATTTAGAGCATGAAGCTCAGTTTATTATTGCTACCCATTCGCCCATTTTACTTGGTTATCCGAATGCGACCATTTACAGTTTTGATGATGGGGGAATTGAATCGATTCGATACGAAGACACTATACATTATATTGTAACGAAGCGATTTTTAAATGCACCAGACACTATTTTTGCAGAGCTATTTGATGAGGAGAGAGAATCATGAATCAACGAAAAGGTTTAGTAATGCGAGAAATACGACTTGATGAGATGGCACAGTCGATTGATTTACTAAATTATGTATTTCAAATGTCTATGTCCATCCATAAGGATCGTCGTTTCGTCAATGCCAAAAGTAAACAGTTTGATGAAGGACATGCATTTGGATGGTTTGATGGCTCCCAACTTGTATCACAAATATTAAATTTACCTTTTCAAGTAAATGTACATGGAAAATTTTACGAAATGGGTGGTATTACGGCTGTTGGTACGTATCCAGAATATTCTAGACACGGCTTGATGGAAAGCCTTATTTTGAAATGCCTTGAACAAATGCGTGAGGAAGGTCGCTATATTTCTTATTTATTTCCTTATTCGATTCCGTATTATCGTAAAAAGGGCTGGGAAATTATGAGCGATATTGTGGAGTTTCAAGTAAAAGATACACAACTCCCGCATTATGGTGGGCTAAACGGTAAAATTCGCCGAGTCGATCCTAAAGATGAGGATGTAGTCGCTATTTATGCACGCTATGCCAAAAAAACACATGGTGTTATGGTGCGTAATAGCATTGCGTGGAATGAAAAATTTCAAGAAGACTTTTGGGAAGAAAAGTTTATAGACAGTGATGTCAAACTACAAGCAGCAATCTATTACGATGATGAAGATGTGCCGCAGGGTTATATGTTCTATCGTATAATGGAAGAAAATTTTTATATTGATGAGATTGTTTATATGCAGGAAGAAGCTCGTAAAGGGTTATGGAATTTTGTCTCTGCCCATAGCTCAATGGTTTACAACGTATATGGGAAAACAACGGGCAATGAAGCAGTCGCTTTTTTACTAGAAGATAGTGAAATTATCCAAAAGGTATCCCCTTACTTTATGGCACGTATTGTGGATGTGAAGGAATTTCTATTGCGTTATCCATTTATAGGGAATGACTTCCAGCTACGTTTTGCAGTAACTGACCGGATTGTCGCTTGGAATAATGGTACCTTTGTTGTAACAGTAGAAAACGGAGAAGTATCTGTTGAGAAGGTGAGCGAACAATTATCCGAAAATGCTGTACAACTAACCGTACAGACGTTAGCAACGATGCTATTGGGCTATAAACGACCTAGCTATTTAGAAAAAATCGAACGCTTACAAGGTGAAGCAATTGAATTGGCACTTTTAGAAGCTGTACTACCTGTAGGTATCCCGACATTTATAGATTATTTTTAATAGAATTTGTGCAGGGAAAACCTGCGCAAATTCTTTTTTGCTTTAATGGAGTGCTTCTTTGTGAAAGAATATGGCATAATTAGTGAATGGAGGGGATACATTATATGCCAAAATGTATTGAATGTAAGGAGAAATGGACTTGGAAGCAGTCGATGCGTTCGATTGTAACATTTTCACGATTCATCAGTTGCCCTTATTGCGCAAAAAAACAAATGCTCACTTCAATGACTCGTATTTCTATTTTACTTTTGGTCTTTGTACCTTATATTACAATGCCCTATGTTATTGAGGATGAAGTGAAAAGTTCGGCTGTGGCAATAGGAATTGCTATTTATTTATTGACATTACTGATGATGATGCCGTTGTTAATGGATTTACGAGAAATACCAAAGCATTTACAAAAATACGCTCAAAAATGATACATAGTAAAAACGCGGGTTTTTGAAAGCCCGCGTTTTAATGTTGCTTGGAACGTAGCAACGGCCATGCTTGTGATAATAATTGAACGCCTTGTTTGATGTCCTCGATTGACAACATACTAAATCCTAGCTGTAATATTGGTTCCGTGTTTGTCTTTTGCAGATAATACGGGCTAGTTGGGTACACTTTTACACCGCAATGCTCAGCAGCTTGGAGTAGCTGTTCTTCGGTTTGTTGTACATGCAACTTAATCAATACATAAAGACCTGAATGCTCCCCTAATATCGTCATATTGTGCCCGAAGTACTTTTTAAGTTCTTCTACAAGACAGTTCATTTTATGTTTATAAATAACACGCATTCTTTTAATATGACGTGTCCACTCACCTTTTTCCATAAATGCCGCCATCGTTAATTGATGGAGAGAAGAGGCATTATGTTCAAAATGATCAAATTGTTCTTTGTAACGAAGGATAAGTGACTTAGGCAGTACCATATAGCTTAATCGAATACCTGGTAAAAAAGATTTTGAAAAAGTTCCCATATATATAACGCGCGAATGGTCGATAGAGGCAAGTGCCGGAAATGGCTGCTGCGAATAACGAAATTCACTGTCATAATCGTCTTCGATAATGTAGCCACGTACTCTCTTTGCCCATTGAATCATCAATTGGCGTTGTTGAATAGACATTGAAACACCGTAAGGAAAATGGTGGGAGGGCGTCACATACAAAAGCCGTGATTGCATTTGCGTTAATAGCTGAAGTTCAGCGCCATGCGCCAAAACAGGTAGTGCTTCCAGTTCAAAACCATTTAATGTAAATGATTGACGTGCGCCGACATAACCTGGGTTTTCCACAATTACACTTGCAAAATCCTGCTTCAAAATAAAACCAAGATACAATAACAGTTGCTGTGTACTGCTACCAACAATAATATCGTCCGCCTCACATTTTACCCCACGTGCTTGGAGTAAATAGTGAACAAGCTGCTCTCTTAATAAAGGCTCACCAAAAGGATTGCCATACACAAAACTATCTGCTAACTGGAGTGCTCGATTAGCAAATTGTCGCCAAGTTTTTAGCGGAAAATGGGATTGATCAACAGCACCAGCCCGAAAATCAATTTGTATAGCTGGCAACACCTGCTGTATTTTTTCTGTCCTTCTTGTTTGTTCCTCTTCCTGTAAAAACACTTGTTCCAATACATTAACGAAATAGCCTTTACGACCTTCACCACGTATGTAGCCTTCCGCTACCAACTGCTCATAAGCAGTTAATGTTGTATTACGACTGACCTGTAACGTCTGTGCCAATCGTCGAATAGAAGGAAGGCAATCATTCGACTGTAAGATTCCTTGCTCAATTAAAGTCTTTAATTGCTGATAAATCTGCTTATACTTCGCCTCATTATTGCGTATAGGAAAAATAAAATCGTCCATATCAAAACCTCCATGACATCTAAAAAAATACAAAAACCTCACTTTTAAGATGTCAATTACTTATTTATTAGCGTACAGCAATCTTTGTAGAAAGGGAATGCCAATATGCATTTGATATATACTAGTTTGTAATTTTAAATAATGGTAAAATAATGAAAAAGTACAGTGGGAATAAATGGTGTATTTTGAAGCGTTGGAATACATAGGTCAGTATTTCGTAGCGTCGATGATATCAGCAATCTACCAGCACCAAAACAAAAAAGATTATGTCTATGGTACTAATAGCAGATGGAAGGGAGGATTTTAATTGTTTGCTCAATGTATTCCTTTTAATGATAATGTGAGGGGTAGAATAGGTGGTAATCCTCCCAAATTGATTGAAGAACAAATACCTGATGATTACAGGTTTTATGCAACTCTAATTCATCCAGAAAAGGAGGATGTTATGCTTTCGATTATTATTCATAACGATTTTGATACTTTATTGGAAAAAAATATATATCCTTCAATTGAAGTAAAGGTAATAGAGCATAACTACTCCGAAATTGGAAGCAATACGGATAAGCGTATTTTAGATTTAGGTATGAACTCCATAAGCGATTATTCGCAAAAACAAGCGAATAATTTTTTGTTTATTAAAGTTTTAGGAGAACCACGTCTTATTCAACCGAAAAGTTATAATGATAAAGAGTTGAAAAATGATAATTACTCCTTTTTTCTACAAATAGACGAAGAAGGCTATAGTAATAATATGGATTATGTATTTATGTACGGTGCATTATATCTATATAAGCATAATGAAACAGGAGAGGTTATTGCTGGTTTCTGGCAATACTCTTGAACAAACATGCTATAAACGTGTAAAATGCGCACCTGCTGGAAATTTATTCAAATCCGTTTGTGCATGACTTACTTACTTGATAATGCTGGAGAGAGAAATGTCGTGGAAAATAGCAATGGGCTTCATGATTTTGTTAACTATTTAGATGATAAAGATGTGTATTCTTCTTTAGAAAAATATTGGATGGATATGTTTTTTATGTGGTTGCATCAAGAGAATATTGGGGGAAGTGATTGGATATGTCCTTATTACAACACTACCTTCAGTAATGGAAAAAAAATGATGGATGGAAATCCGATATTTTCGGCAAAATCAAAAAAAGAGAATAAAATAATAAAAATTATCCAAGAAAGCTCTAATAATGATGATGTATTTTCTTATTGGATTAATGAAAATAGCAGCCCGAACGAGTTAGTAATAGTTTGTACATTGAACAATAATAACATTGAAAAGATAAAAAAAGTAATAATAAATTGGATTAAAAAAATATTCAAAGATACAAAACAGAAGTATTTAGAAGAAACAAACTAGATTCTATTTTTCCGATAAATAGAATTTTGGAGGTAAATAAAATATGAATGATATGAATGATATGAATGAATTACAAAATAAATACCAGGCTTTATATGATTTTGATGGAGTTACTAAAGAGTCTTTAGATAAAATTGAACATGAACTCCAAATAAAGCTACCCAATGATTTTCGTGAAATATCTGGCTTTTACAGTGGAGGTATTGTTGGTGGAATAGATATCCATTCTTTTCAATTTTCTGAGCCAACTAATTTTATACGCGAAACTATAAGAATAAGAGAAGCTGTTGGTTTACCGAATAGATTCGTTGTTATTGCTGAACAAGCTGAAAGTATTATTGTTATGGATACTGAAAAACACCATCAATCATTTGGCTAGATTCTGTAGAAACAAATAAATTAGAACAGCAAAACTTTATTTCCAAGCCAGATGTATGGGAAGATTTTTCTGACTTTTTTCATCAGATACTAGAAGATGAGGAAGAAGAACGTATATATTAAGGTGAAATAAAAATGGGGGGTAGAACTTCTGGCAAAAAATACAGGTTGTGCAGAAGACTTAGAGATTGCTGAATATATTCATGACAGTCTTTTTTATAATATGAAAATACTAAGTCAGGAAAATATGGACGATTTTTATGAGTCAATATTTATGCAAAGATGGGATTAAAATATGCATCGCAATATCGCAATATTAATAAGATGGTTCTTGTTTACGGAATACTTTTTATACATAGGGAGGGTCAGAAGATTAAAATCTTCCCATCTTCCTGATAATTAAGAGATGATATGTGTCTAGCGATGCTTTTCACAACAATGATGTGAGGTAACTACATGAAAAAAATCAAAACAATTAAGCTACTGTTTTTGCCTTTGTTAGTGGCATTTGTTACTACCTTGGTTAGTCAAGTTGTCGCGGGCAACCAAATTAGAATTACTCCACTTTACGATGTATGAAAATCTCATGCTATTTGTTTTGATTTTTTTAGGTATTTATCTATTTACGCTAATCATTACAGTGCCTATTAAACTTTATTTATTGAGTAAAATCAACAATAAAATACGGTACTTTATTTTATTCAATATCATAGGTGTGGCGATAGTAGGGTGTATAAACCTTTGGGTGTTGAAAATTGAAGGATTAACTTCTATGTTTTTGATTTTTCCACTGTTTGCAATTTTCTCATTGCTTACAGAAAAAGTGATAAAACATTACGTTTTTAACTTTAGGCTTGTTCAACAGCTTTGATTTATTTATTTTGGAAAACCACTAGGAATACAAAACTTAGGTACTGTGTAATCAAGGAAATATTCTAAGTATATTAAAGATTAAGGGGATAGTATGAGATACTATATGATTGTTAAGGATAATGGAAAGGCACCTATTTTTTTGAATGGTGTTATTCATGAATCATTTGATGAAACTAAATATAATGAGGGAATGGGATACGAATGGAATAAAATCTTTTTTCAAAAACAAAAAATGCCAAAAGATTTATGGTTAATTACTAATAATAAAATTGAATTTGACTATTATGAGGGTTTTAATGGTCATATTATGAGTAGTGATTTTTTTACTTTGATGAATCAAGTAAATACTTTACAAAAGTATGTTACATCAAATCTACAAGTTGTTAGTTCAAAGGGAAAATCTAAAGTAAAGAAACCCTATTATTTTATTAAGTACTATAATAGGGAAGATTTCGTTGATTACGAGAAGTCGGAATATACAAAAAGAAGTGTTCAAGAAAATAAAGTTGTTGACTTACATTATATTGTTGAAAAATATCAGAAAATTGTTCTACAAGAAAATGACAGAGACGTGTTTTGCTTGAATGACTTAAAATTAGCAAGATATCTATTTTGTTCAGAAAGGTTTAAGCAACTTTGTGAAGAAAAGCAAATGAAAGGAATTCAATTTATAGAATTGGCAGATGTACCTCAATATTTTTCTTTCTATAATCGATAATCAAGTTCCTTAGTTACCAAAAACTTACAATAATAAAAAAGACTAGGTCATTGTTATTTGGAGGAAATAAATGAATTTAAATTTTAAGTCTACACCTTTAATCACTAAAACAACAAGAAACATTGATGCGCCTGAAATCAATACTCATTTTCAAACTTATATACCTTCGAGACTAATTGAATTTTGGAAATCTTATAATGAAGTTTCATTTGAAAACGGAATCAATATTTATGGTTTTGATATAGCAATCGAAAGAAACGGTTTGTACGAAGTAAGTACTTATGCACCAGAATATATTTTGATAGGAGATGATGGAGGAGGACAAGGATTGTTTTTAAAAAAGAATAGCGAACTTAACGTGTTCTATCAAGATTTCGGTGCATTGTCGTTGCCTTTTTATACTTTAGATACCGATTTATTTAGATGGCTAGAAAATGATCCTGTAATAGAAGAAGATGATTTTACTTTAGATGAACCTGATTTGATAGATGAGGTAAAAGTTTATGTAGTCAGAAAACCAAATGAAGCAAATAAATTTATAATGGAAATAAGAAAATTTTTTAATTTGAAACTTTCTATTAACGATATAAAAGAAAAACTGAATAGTTTACCTTTTTTGGTTATCCAAGATATCACAATTATGAAGTATATCAAAACAATTGAGATTTTAAATCAAAAATACAATTGTATAGAGGTTCGTAATTCAAAGAATGTTATTATAATTAGCCCAGAGAAAAATTAGTTAATATAGCGCAACTACAAAGAAATAAAGACATCACTGTACAAATAGAGATATTTAAAATGTTGTGGTAAAATAAGGATATTTCGAACATATGTAAAGAAAACGCTAAATAACGCTTTCATTACATATGTTTTTTATTTACAAAAAAGGTGTGTTGCTCTTGCATATATATCGACTTGGAAATGACCATGATTTGAAAGATTTAACTTATTTGAATATGGAAGATGTTCGGCTTTTTTCAACTTTTAAGGGGCAGAAAATTACTCTAGATTGGACAGAAGAGATTTTACAAATAAATATGTTAAAAAATGATGTAGCAATACATCAAATAGAAACGAGAGGATAGGCTTTTTATGAAACAACTAGAAAAATCAATATTAAAATTTATACAGGCGATGAATGAATATCCGAAAGAAGAATCCCCCGTTGAAAAAAACGGAGGAGTCCGTTATAGGTCAAAATTGGCAAAACTTGATGTAGATGAAAAAATTTATCTTTCTCCTGAATTAATATTATTTTATCAACAGTGTGAAATAATTTGTAATATACGTCCTGATGGCCATCAATTAGATTGTACAGATATTGACTTAGGGAATAGCCTCCTTTTTCTGTATGCCGCAGATAAATTGGTGCGTAGACAAGAAGGATTTCGTTGGGTTGGAACCGAAAAAAGGGAAAATCCAAATTGGAATCCAAATTGGCTTGTAGTTGCAGACAAGGATGATGATCCAATTGTAGTTGTCACAAACCAAGAAAATTCACCTGTTTTTGCAAGTTATGAAACGAGTGCCTTATTTCCAATCGCGGATTCTTTTTCTGTCTTTCTAGATGCTCTTGCGGTGACATTAGAAATAATACATGAAAAATTCAAAGGAGAAATAATGGATGAAGAAACTTTTGAAATCTATGATGATTTTGTTGAAATATTAAAGTCTTCTTTGATTAGTATTTTGAAAAAAGAGGAATACGCTGATAATTTTATTGATTACTTATATGGTTAATAAATCAAATGGTAGAGGGGTATCTTCCCCTTAAGATGCAATGGTTGTAGCATCTGCATGCAAAGCAAAGGTAATAGAGGACAGTTTCATCAGATAAAATAGGCTATTTGTAGAACTACTTTGAATAACAAGGCTTTGGAGGGAATCAGAATGGAAGCGATGATGTACATTCAACGATGGTGGGGAGAATATATTGGCGGAACAGATGATACTTGCACTTTATTTGATTATTTGGTTAACAGAGAATTTGAGATAGATATTCCCGTAGAGGTTAACGTTAAAAATATGTTGCAAGACTTCCAGCTGACTAATGCTCAGGAAATAAAAGACTTTCGTCAAACGAAGGACATTTACTTTAGTGACGATAACGGCCATCGCCAGGATATAGGTTGTGCAATCAACTTTATAATGGATGTTACGGCTATTATTGTTGAATGTCAAAAAAATGAAAAGGTTCGTCTTGTGGATTTGGATGGAGGTAGCTTGGACAAAAATGCTGTTATTTCTTTAAAAGTAGAAAAAGAAGAGCTGGCACTGCTAAGGAAAATATTAGAGGATTTTGTTCATCACCCTTTACATTATGATTTGGCTGAGTTTTGTTCTGAAGATGATATGAGAGAAATTGCAAAACACTGTAAGGAAATTATAGCAGAACTGAACATGTAAACAGCAATTGAAGAAGCAAGGATAAGAATTTATGAGGGCTATGAAAATAGCACTGTGCGAACTAGTAAAATTATAATTTCAGGAGTGGTGTTACGATGAGTATTGGCTTGAAAGAGATATGGGATGGGGAAATCCCAGCAGATGAAATGGCTTTAGCGGAGCTATCTGATAAGATATGGGAAATTGGCGGACTGGACACGATTAAAGAGAAGGTTTCGCCAGAGTTATTTCAACTTCACATTGCCATCAATACGATTGGCAACTGGCAGTCGGATGGTTGGGACTATATCTTTGCGTATCAGTCTGAACTCGTACCGCATATTGCAGAAGTTTTGGCGAAATTTGGCTTGCATCATTTGCAGCATGCTTTTGACGAAGTTTATGCGATTTTTCCAGATTTCATAACATTTGAGGATAATTCACTTTATTGTGACATGATTAACTTCTTGCATAATATGCGACATAAAGTAAGTGAAGAACGTTTGAATGTGTACACACAAGAAGAGCGTCAAGCGATGGTGAAACAATATCAGGAAAAGATTCATCAATTGGATAAAATGACGGGGCCTCTATGGGGATATGGCAGCCCAATGGACGGCTGGGCCGTAATCTTTGAGAATTTAAAGGATTAGAATGGATGAAGTTGAACAAATTATGCGGGTTTTCCAATTGTACTGTTATTAGGATTCTCTATAGGCATGTAAAGTACTAAAGATTTATGTCAAAGAGGGAAATACCCAAAAAATTAAAACTGTTGAAATGTAGGTGTAATCAATAAAAGTTAGGAAGGTATGATTTATTATTTAATGAATGTATATAGATTTGTAACTGATAATGATTTTAAAGATTTAACCTTTTTAGATAAAGATTATGTTCGTCAGTTTTCAACTTTTACTGGACAAAAGATTTCTCTAGATTGGTCTGAAGAAGTATTCGGTATTTCAAAAGATAAACTGAATAGAGGAAAACTGATAGATTTTGATTCACGCTGTTATGGAGCTACATTTATAGTGAAAAAGAAATTTGCAAAGCTTTTTATTGATGCATTCTCTGAACTTATAGAAATCTTCCCGATTAAAATTAAAGGTATTCAAGAGGAGTATATTTATATAAATGTAACAAATGTTGTAACAGCAATTAATTTTGATGGTTTAGATTTGCAAGAATCTCTTGCAATGTTAAGAGGTGAAAATATCAGATTTAATTTAGAAAAAATAGAAAATGAAACAATATTTAGAGATATTAGAATTAATAACTTTTATTTCTGTACACAAAATTTTAAAGATTTTATTGAAAAAAATAGCATTAATGGATTGCGTTTTATGAAAGTAGGGACAGGGCTTAAATTATAAATGAATAGCATATTTTAAACATACTATTATCTTTTTCAATAGTTACATAATGGTTCCCAAGATAGTTTATAAGTTTATAGGGTTATTTCTGATATATGTAAAAAGTGCTTACAAGGAGAATTCTTAAGGAAGCAAGGAAAAAGATTATAGATAATATATGAAAGGGAGTAACAGATAAATTATGGCGATCATGAGTAAAGTTCATGTTTGGATGGGAATAAGCAACGTAGATAACGATACCTTTAATGAATATTTTGAAATAGACTATAGTAATCCAGACATGGATATTGATGATCCAAACTATAAGATTTGTGAATTTTGTAAGGATATTAATGAAAAATTTTATGACGAGGATTGGATTGGCGTTTATTGGGAGGATAAATTGACAGATGTGGATAAATTTATTGTAGAACTATCAGTAGATGATAAGACGATGGTTGAAATTAAAAACATATGTATTCATAAAGGATTAAACAAAGTGAACACAATGTTTTATTATCACGATTCAGAAATAGTGGTTACTGATGTTAACAAGCTCTACAACGGTCTTCATTATATAGGACTATTTGATACAGATTTTTAATGTAGTATCCATATTGAAAAAGAGTCAAAATATAAATAATAGGCGGCTTTTCTACTCCAATCTTGTATTCTGTGTTCAAAATTATTTAAAAAATAAGCTGAGAAACTAAAATTGATGGGGGATTCTATTGTTCCATCAAATAAAGCAGATGTGTATAAATCATAGAGAATAAATACCTAAGGAGGAAAGAATCATGCAAGAAAAATGGGTAGTTTACCAAGATAATCTTAAGGTACGTGAATTAAAAAAGGATGAGATGGATGAAATAAAACAACTATCTGAGTTAAGTAAGGAAAAATTAAATCTAACAGATAGTGATGATAATTTAAAGTCCCTCGACACGATTAAATTAGCGTTGGGTAATTATAGAGATAATGAAATAAAAGACGATGAAGTTGTCGAAATAGCATTTGAAATTGGTTCTTTATATGGAACTATTATAGAAAAAGAATATGGTTGGAAATGGATGCATGTAGAGAAAAACGATAATAAAGGCTATTGTGTAGTCTCTGAGGACAATAAGTTTTGTTGTCCAGTTCATAACTATATCTATACCATTTTGACTCATATAGATAAAAGTAACAATGTTAAATTACTATTTAACATGCTGGAAGTAATTCATAAAGAGAAGGCTAATGGGTTATATAATTTTATTAGTTAAGAGATGAATGCGATAAAATTAGTTTTCTATAACTTTCAAAGTGTCGTAAACGTAATACGATAACCTTGACTGGATGGGCGAAATTAAAGAAAATCATACAGTACCACCAATAGTCGACATTACGAAAGAACTATACTAACAATACTATCTATGCTTAAGGAAGCTTTATATCCAAGTAGATAATTGGATAAATTTTTTAACGATTTTAGAGTAGTTAAACCATTGAAAAGAGGCGGTTGTTCTACTCTTTTCTTATGTTATAAATGGTAATATTTACATATAAATGGTTATTTTGTTAATGTATAATAGAAGAGAAAACGTTTAGATGTAATAGGGTATACGTAAAAGACATTTTATTTATTAAAAAGAATAGCAGCTACCTTAAGGAAAAGGTTCTTAAAAGATGGAATGGGGTTTGATAAATGGAAACTACGTTTGCGATTTTTAAAAAGGAGGGCATATTTTGTCCGACTTTACTAGAGGGGATATTGCATACAGAGTTCTTTGATAAGAGTCCGTTTGACGCAAGAGATTCGGATGCTGGGGATTGGAGAACACCAAAAAATATTATGACAGATTTACCTGAAGAATTATGGTTTGTTTCCAAAGATATAAAATATACGTTCGATTTAAGATGGGATAGTGACGGTTTTTTCTTATCTTCCGACTTTCTGAATCTATTGGTGAGATTTGGAATCAATAATTTTCAATATACAAAATTGCATATGGTTAACAAGCACAAAGAAAGCATCTCTTCAAAGGAATATTACTATGTGCGATTTTACAATAGGTTAGAAGATGAAATTGATATGGAAAAGTCGAATATTGAATTTTATAAGCAAAATGGACTGATGAAGAAAATATGGGACTTACAACTAAAACAAGCAAATGTACTCCCTGATGTTTTTCAACTAAATAATACGAAGCTTTTAAGTATATTAATGTGTTCAGAAAAATTTAAAAAGGAAGCTGAGAAACTAAATTTGAAAGGGATTACTTTTGTTCCTTCAAATGAAGCAGGTGTGTATAAACCATAACGGTAAAAATACAAGGTGGAAATTTATATGATATTTTCCATAGGAAATGATTTTAACTATTTTGATTTTGCAAAAAAGAGGTCGTGAGGTTATGGATATACAGCAAGCAATTGATACTGTATATAATGGACTAGTTTCTGACAATTCGGTTCCAGTAAAATTAAGATTGAACAAAGAATTAGACACTGAGTTACTTAATAAGGTTAGAGTAGCATTAGACATATTGATACACTTCTACAAAGATAAAGAAATAGTTCCTAAAAAACTTGCTTTAGCTATGGTTGATATAAATGGTGCTTTCTCATTTCAATCTAGTTACTTTGAAGATGATTTATTAGAGCAACTGGAGGACATTGGAATAGAATTACAAGAAAAAGCTTTGGAACTTTTTTTAAATGAAAAAAACTAAGTAAACGAATGTTACCCTTTATGTATAAATTCTTCTTGTGTTTTATCAGCATCAATTCGTAAGTTCTCCAATCTTTGAAAAAACATAGATAAAAAGGGGGGTGTCTTTAAATTATGAAAATAGATTATCGAAGTGAAATCGACAAAATTAGCGATTCTTTAAAGAGCTACTACAATGAGCAATTCAAAAGTGAAGAGGAAGATTACATTGAAAACAAAAAGACTAAAGAACAAATAAAAAAATTAATAATTCAAGTTTATAATGATAGTACTCTATCTGAAGCAGATAAAGGGGATATACTAAAAGTAGCGGTAGAACTTCTGGCAAAGAATACAGGTTGTGTAGAAGACGTAGTGATTGCTGAAGATATTTTTGATAGTCTTTTTAATGATATGAAAATACTAAGTCAAAAAGATATTGATAATTTTTACGAGCAATATTCAAGCCGAAGATGGCGGTAAGAACTGGGCATTCTCAAAAAAGAAGATGTCATTTAGAAAAGTAAAAACGAAGCCCATGTACAAATAGAAAATAGACTTGCCATGACTTTTCAGGTCATCATGAGTCTATTTTTTCTATTAATTTTGTTTTAGCAAAGAGTATTTTCTGTAAATTATATACCAAACTCCCTAGTAATGATTTATTATTTAGAGTTAAAATTTGGAGAAGAGGGATTTTATAATGAAAATATTTAAAATAGAGAATAATTTTAGTTTTAAAGACCTAACTTTTTTGATAAAGGAGGATATTAGTCTCTTTTCTAGCTTTACGGGACAAAAAATTACTCTGGATTGGAAAGAAGAGATTTTTGGAATCTCTGAAGATAAACATACAAGAGGAAAATTGTTAGATTTTGATTCACGCTGTTATGGAGATACATTAATAATAAAAGCGAAATTTAAAAATCTTTTTATTGAAAAATTTTCTGACATTATAGAAATTTTCCCGATAAAAATCAAAGGTATTGCAGAAGATTATATTTATATAAATGTAACAAATGTGGTCACAGCAATTAATTTTGATGGTCTAAATTTGCAGGAATCCCTTGAAATGATGCGGAGCGAGAACATCAGATTTAAATTAGAAAGTTTGGAAAATGAAATTATATTTAGAGACACTAAAATTAATTCAAGCTACTATTGTACTCAAAAGTTTATAGACTTTATTGAAGAAAACAAAATTAATGGATTGTGCTTTGAGGAAATAGGAACAGCTAAGTGAAAATTAGAATAGGATGAAGGTTACTTATATATATTATCTAATATGCTATGAAGAGAATTATTTCTCTTCATAGTCAGTATAATGGTTACCTTTTATGAATGTATCTGAAGTGTCCAGATTCAAAAGCTAATTCTCCTAGCTCACAAATACAGTTAGTTAGTTTTAATATTGCAAACTGCTTTTCATTATCTAAGCCGTTCACAGCAGCCTTTTACCTCCTGTATGCCCTAACAGTAAGACATTTCTATATAAAATTGACGTTTGACAAAATGCTTGCTAATATATTAGATATCTAACATATTAGTGGGTGGTTTTTTGTCTTTATACGAACAGGTTAAGCGCATTAATGAAGCAGAATATACGATAAACCGTTTGATTTATAAACATTATAAGCAATATTTAAATAGCGGTATTACAACGCAACAAGCGGTTGTATTGGATATTGTATACTTATCTAAACGTATTACGGTCGGTGAAATTGCGATTGAAATGAATATTAGCTCTAGTGCAGTTAGCCAATTAATAGCGAAGTTGGAAAAGAATAATTATATTAAGCGAGAAATTAATCTACAAAATAGGCGTGAAGTATTTATAACATTAGCTGAAAATGGCTTTGAGTATTTTTCGAAGCAAGATTATGTAGAACAGCAAATTGCTGATAAAATTTATTGCAAACTTTCATCAGATGAGTTAGATGAATTAGAACGGATTGTTGTAAAATTAAAGGAGATTTCGATGAAGGAGTTATTATAAAACTTTCTTCATACCTAATATGTTAGATATCTAATTTATTTAGGGGGTTAACAAATGGAGAGTATACTTAAAAATATTGCTTTTAAAGGTGCAGTATATTATGAAAAAAACGGACAAATTATGCACTATTATGATGGTTATCAAGAACTCGAAAAGAAGCATAATATTAACCAAAATACACAATTTAATTTAGCATCATTAAGTAAAATGTTTACTGCCGTAATGGCGTTCCAGCTAATTGAAAAAGGACGGTTACAGTTAGAAGATAAAATTTCAAATTGGTTTAATGCACCTCATTTTACAGAAGTAACAGTAGCGCAATTACTAACACATACATCCGGTATTCCAGAGTACATAGCAGAAGATACAACAATAAGTGTTGAAACATTTATTGAAGTAGGGCTACCACAATTTGCGCCAAAAGAGTACTGGTCTTACAGTAATACGAATTATGTTTTGCTTGCGAAAATAATTGAGAAAGTTAGCAATTTATCATATGAAACATATTTACGACAATATATTGCAGAACCATTAAATCTTACATTTACAACAACTCAACCAGCCAAACAATGGGAAGCGCATGGTCAAACGTATAATTATGAGGAGCAACGATATAGAAACGTTTCGGATGACCCGTATTTTCATGAAATTGAAAAATATAATGATGCATATGGTGACGGTGGTATTTATGCAACAGTGGCAGAGGTGGCGAAGTTTTTAAAGGCATTTTTGCAAGGTCAGTACATTAGCAAAAAGCAT
The DNA here is from genome assembly GCF_037976175.1 of Lysinibacillus sp. FSL K6-3209. Lineage (NCBI taxonomy): Bacteria > Bacillati > Bacillota > Bacilli > Caryophanales > Bacillaceae > Lysinibacillus > Lysinibacillus sp. FSL K6-3209. The sequence continues at coordinate 2,038,946 of NZ_CP150264.1, forward strand.
GTCCAATTGATGTTAACACCAACAGAATTAGCTGATAATTATGGCTATGGTTTTATTGTTCAAGATGGTTGGGTTGGTCATACAGGAGGATGGCTTGGTTGTTCAGCACAAGCTTTTATTAACACAGCCACATCGGAATTGATCGTTTTAGCAACGAATCAAGAAGTGTTTCCTCAATATGAACAAGAAATTATGAATTACTTAATGGGAATACAATCTTCTGTAGAAGCACCAAAACATATCGACATTTTATCGCTCTCTAAAAATGATGATATTACGGGTCGATATGAATTAGGGGATGAACTTGGCACAAGATTTACGATTATAAAAGAAAGACAATTTATGATTTCATTTGAACATCAGTTGCCTGTGCCGCTTTATAAAATAGATGAGTCGTATTATTGGATACGTAATACGATGAGTTATGTAAATATCGAGAATCAATTATTTATTGATGAAGGTGTTGAAGTACCTTATCAAAAAGTTAATTGATATAGTCAGAAAAGTTACATGTATGAAAAGCCCAAAAGCAGTATGTACATGATAAAGGAATTAATTTAAGACTCATTGCCGCAAATACTGTAGAAAATTAACTTTATTTTTTAGCTGAAATAATGGATTAATATGTCCGTTAGATAAGGAATTGGATGATAAATGGATGGAAGAATGTCTGTTTCAAGGTATCATTGGAGTCAAGGAGGCAATCGCTTGATTTGGAGTGTTATCCATAAAGAGTTAGCGTTAGTATTTCTATATAGAAGTTAAAGAAGGTTTTTATTTATCCTTTAAATGGAAGGCTGTTTAGATAAACAAATCAAGTTGTCCCTTTACTTTCGACGCTTTATAGAAGATTTATTGAGAATTCTATACACATTAAAATATTCATAGATTCAGTTAAAATGGAACTGTTGCACATGTAAAAATGGATGTGATACCAGAATTGTAAATCTATTCTTAATACTATATTTGGAAGGTGCTATTTTGAATTGTGAAAATAAAAATATAAAACTATATATGAATGATGGAAAAATTTTTGATGGATTTTTAGCATTATTTAAGGAATCTCCAGATGATGAAGAGATGGTTTTAATAGTGTTATCTATTTTGGGGCACACAATAAGTTATCAACATGAGAACTTTTTTCAAGCGCTTCAAAGTTTGCGTCAAAATTTAGAAGAGAAAAAAATACAGATTATGTGTAATGGAGCTGCGCTAAATATCTATCCATCTCAAATGCAACTTTCGATGGGGAGTGGACGTTTGGCATATAAATTAAAATTTGGAAAACCCGCTATATCAGAAGATATAGTTGATATATTTGAGTGTGAAGATGATTTGAAGTTTGTTAAAATTGAAGACCAGCTTAAATATTATTATAGGTGGTTAAAAAGCTTAGGTTAAATATGATAAAGAAAGAGTTACATCACTTATTACCAACATACATTTTGCAAAGTAAACGAGAAATATGCTGGTGCCCAAGTTCTCCCCGCATGGAATGAGCAGGCATTATTTTAGGCAAAAAAATTTGTTGTAATGAATTAGATGAGCGATTTTCTGAACGTTACTGAAATGGGACGTGGTAGGAGCACCCCGCTGTGAAGATTAAAGAAGAAATAAAAATGTTTAATTTTGAAGTGATTTAATAGGGGGTTGTTCCTGAATAGAAGATTCAAGTGTGAAGTGAATTTAGTTTGTAAAAGTTTTCTAAGTTTTAAAAGAAGCACTTGTTTGTCACTAGCAGGAAGCAAGTGCTTTTCATGTATCACTTTCATAAGTTTAGAAGGTAATTGTTATTTAAATCGATTTATGAGGACAAACATACTGCTTAAAGTATCCTATTGAATTATTGAGAAGAGAGTATGTCTTCTAGTTTTCTCAAATACTTCTGGAGAAGGAGAAATAATGGATATAAATGAAATTAAGAATCTACCTGATAGAGTACCAACTGAAACACTTATATCGATGTTTCAAAATGCATTAAATCAATTTGAAAATAATGAAATTACAAAAGATAATTTTTTATTAACCCTTAGTCAACTAACAGACAGGCAAACTATGACATACGAGTTATTAAGAAGTGATATAAGAAATGATATTGATAGAACTCTCTCTAGATTATGGAAGACAGATACATATGATGAAGTAGATACTATTCTTTCTATTGTAGTAAATTTGGGGCTAGAAATTTGTTTTAAGAAAATAAAAGAATCACTGGGGCATTATAATACTATAGATAAATCAACCCTAGATGAAATTCAGAAAACAATAAATGAAGTTGGCGAGAATATTGGCTAATCCTTATTATGATTTGGAAAAATTTAAGTGAAAAATAAGATGAATTGCTAAAAAAGCAAGATTACCATATAATGTTGCAATACAATTAAGTCATAAGCCCTATTTGAACAAATTTATATTGTGTTAAAAGACACTATAGTAAAAGTTATGACTATTTGTAAGATTGGAAAATTACCATTGTACTAATTGATATTGAGTGCGCTATAAGCCCTTTGTATTTGACTCATTTAGCCTACACGATTGAGAAGTGCTATTTTTACAATAAAGCAATAAGAGCAAGAACAGGATAAGGTTTATTTTTTCATATAAGAGATTGATTTGCACAAGAAACAAACAACCAGTTTATGTAAGTTGAATGGTTTAAGCATAATTAACATGTGGTATAAAAGATTCATATGGTCAATACTATGAGCATTTTAAAAATCATGATTGTTATTACATAAGAGAAGATATAAATTAAAAGCACTTGATTGCCTACAACAGGGGATAAGCGCTTTTTTTGCATGTTTAAATATTGAGTGGTTATAAAGATAAAACCAAAAGAGTTGCTTGGAACAATCTATAAGTGTTGAAATCGACGCTACTATATGGTTTACATTCTCTTAATATTCAATTAGGAATATTTTAAATGATTTAACCAAAAATATTGTATAGTTATTTTCAATAAAAAAGAATAGAAGGATGGGATGATTAGAAATGAAGAAATTTTTCTCTCTGTTGTTTATTTTATCTTTGTTTGTATTTATGCCCTTGGTCACTAACGCAAATGATCTTTCTGAAGAGGCCATAGAACTTCAGCGTAATGATAGAACCGACTTTTCTATTCCTGAAAAAAGCGATTTAACATCAATCATGGGAGATGGGGATAGTAAAATTTATAAAGTTGCCCTTGGTATGAACAGAAGCGAGAAATTAACCTTGGTAACTAGAAAAACATTTGATGTAACTATTACAGATCCAAATGGTGATAGAATCGTTCAAGAAACGGGATTAGGGGACGAGGGTAATAAACAAGTAGAATTTGAAACAAGTATTGTTGGTGAATATTATATCTTATGCATTTAAATACTCTGCATCTTTCGATTTACCAGGAACTTATACTTTACAACCCTTTGTTTTAATAAGCTATAAACGGGAAATGAAATAATAGGAGGATTTAAACATGTTGCACTCATTACGTTCAATTTCTCAAAGACAAACTTTTAACTCTCCATCTTATCCAAAAATGGTGTTTTCTCGTAAAGAACAACAGGCTCCTTTAAACTCAAATCAATTAGGCTCACAATTACGGGAAGTACATCACCATAAGCGGGATAATCGTTTGACCATCGAGAAACATCCAGTTGTAGGTAATCCAAATAATTATAAACGCTTCTCCTTAGAGGGAAAAAGCCAAATGTTAGCGAGCATACAAAATTATATTCATACCGGTAATCCTGCTTATCTAAATAGTGTAAGAGATAAGAATAAGGTTTTAAAGGGGTTTCAAAGTTTAGGAAGTGTAGCTTCAGCTTTGAAAAAAATGGAGTTACATATTCAAAAAAAACAGACTAAATTAAACTCAAATATAATAGAATCTCCATCAAGAGAAAGTAATTTTCACAATCAATACCAAGCGAAGGTTCTCCATGTCGATTCAAATTTTAATTTGACTATCAAAAACAATCAAGTTTATGGTATTCCAACTGATTATGGGATTATTAATTATCAGTTTATTGATGATGGGTCATCTAGATATGTAAAGTTATTACATTATGATAATCAAATATCCGATCACAAACGTGTTCATTTAGAGCGAAAACGGCAATTGTTACAGGACATCCAAACTTTTATTCATACAGGTAGTTCTTCATGGTTACACACTGCAAGAGATAATAGTGAGATTTTACAGGGCTTTGAAAGTTTTGGCATTACGACTGAGGAACCCTTTACCATAAATAATGGGTCTAAACGATATCGAATTAGTCCGAGCGGCATTTTGCACAATGTTGATTTAGAAAGTAAAGGAATGCGCGAACAAGATTGGCGCAAATATGGTCACGACGAAAATACAGTTTTTTTAATTCAAGGGAAAGAGTATAAAATGGATGAAAACGGAAGACTTCCTTTACAAGAAGATTATGTTCATAAATATGAGCAAGTAAAAATTTTTAAAAGAAACTAAAAGAGGGCTATAATGGCTCTCTTTTTTTATGAGTTCAAGGAGACGATGACAAATGGTACTATATCTAGCGAAAGGTAATAAAAAATAATGTACATTTCTTTATGCAAGTTGTCTTTGCAAAAATCCAATGCATTATAAATGTATAAATTATGCTATTGATTCTTATAGAAGCGGACAGTATGGGGGAAAAAGATAATGGAGATTTTAGAATTACCGATTGAATTTGAATTTAACGAACTATCCTCATTTTGATATTTTTATAATAAGTGATGATTGATTAGATATTTCGAAATATTCGCAAAAGAATATTTAAAGATAAGTTCCTACGATTTTATAGTGGGAGGAAAGAAGAGATGGAATATTATTTTCTAGTATTCTTTTAGGAATATTTTGATTATATGGGATAAAAATTTTGTATATTTGTATAAATAAAGAAACTTAACATGATAGATTTAGTACAGGATGATGGGGGAAGGGAGGTTAGGCATAATGTAGTAGAAGTTTTTTGAAATATAAATGAAGTAGAGAAAATCGAGGAGTGAGTAAGTATGAAATTCATTCCGAAAGTCTATTTTATTAATAAACAATTCACACAAATTTTTTATGCACAATTTCTATCAGGTCTTGCAGATAAAATTATCCTTTTTATTTTACCACTTTGGATTTTAGAAGTAACAAGATCATCCATCTTCGTTTCCATTTTAAGTGCTTGCAGTACAATTGCTATCGTGATTCTTTCTCCGTTTATGGGGACTTTTGTCGATAGATTATATAAAAAAAATTTAATGCTTGTCGCAAACAGTATACGCTGTTTGTTATTGATTTTACTTGCCGTTATTACAATTTTGGGCTATTTTGATTTTTTATATATACTCCTTATTTTTATTGTTTATTCATTTGGTAGTACGTTACATTCCCCAGCAGCCAATGTTGCGCTCACAATTATTGTCAATGATGATGAGCTACAGGAGGCTGTAGCTATAAGACAAACATCGAATCAGCTAGAGAGCGTTTTAGCGCCAACGTTAGGTGGTCTGTTATTTAGCGTGTTTAGTCCAGGAAACTTCTTTCTTATTAATGGGTTGTGCTTCGTTCTTTCTCTTCTTATATTGTTAACTTCAAATATTACAGAACAGCATAAAGCTAAAGCGAAACAATCTTTTCTAGTAGACTTAAAGGAAGGCGTGTCTATTCTTTTCCAAGATAAGATATTAAAAACCTTTCTTTTTAGCGCGGCTATTATCAATATTTTAGGTGCAGCAATTATGTTAACACTACGAGTAATCGTTATTAATATGGAAGTAAGCTCATTAAGGTGGAGCCTTATTTTTGTTGGCTCACCTGTTGGGGTAATCATTGGGGCTTTTATGTCAATGAAATGGAAAGTACAATCCAGCATATTTATTTACGGTTTTATATGTTGTGCGGTCATGGGGTTTTTTAATATTTTGATGAGTCTAGCTAATACGCCACTCGTGCTAACGATTTTTTACTTTTTATCTGGAATAGCATTTGGTATGGGGAATACTTATTTTGGCATAATGTATAGAAGAAAAATTCCTGTCGAAAAGCAAGGGAGATTTTTTGGGTTTTTAAGTGCTGCCTTATTAATATCCATTCCAGTCGGACAAGTTTTTACGGGTGTGTTATTAGATTCTATTAATCCAAACCTTGTTATGGGGATATTAGGCTTGCTAACTGTCGTTACTGCATTAGTCTCAATAAAAATATTAGGTCGTGAACAAAAGAAAAAAATCGAATATTCGAAATGATGGAGCGAAAGCTCTGACTTCCATTAATACGCTTTGCAAGCCCCTTTCTTTCAAGAGGTTTGCAAGGCTTTTATTAATGGACAACAAAAAAACGCTAATTGTACAATAAAGGTAGATTTGGTACGTTACTCGATTTTGAAACAGGGGAGAGTGGTTTTAAGAATAGTTTGATTTTCTTCAAATTAGCTTCCTCTCCCAGTACCGATTAACCAAAGTGTTGAAGTTGTTATTTCCATCTTGACCTCATTGATCAATTTAAATACCCCCTTGTTAACTACATCATTGCATACATTTCAATCATTTTAGAAAAATATTCATAAAAGAATATTTTGTAAGGAGTGAATGGTAACGTGAAAGGTTATGGTGAGATTACAAAACAAATAAGGATTAGCAAAGGGTATACGCAAAAACATGTGGCAGCTCATTTTTTAACACAGGGTGCGTATTCAAAGTTTGAGAATAACAATACGGACATCACCTTTGCCTCGATGCATGGGATAGTAAATCAACTAGGTATTACATTTGAGGAATTTTTTTATATTCAAAATGGCTATCAATATAGTAAACGGGATGATATAATCATCCAATTTTTTCGTTTACCCTATAACAATGAAATAGTACTTTATAGACTGAAGGAAAAATGTAGACTTTATTTAAAAGAAGCTAGGGAAGATCAACAGATTATTCATATTTCTACTATTTTAGATGGATTAATCATTCTAGCTAAAGCAGGTGATTTGGAGCAAGCGAGGGCTATTGTTGAACCAGTTTGGCAAGACTTATCTAAATATAACCAACTTTTTGTAGCGGATTTATATATGTTAAATGCCATTTTATTTTTATTCCCTTTACCAACAGTTCTTCAAATCAAACAATTTGCTTTACGGCATATTGCTTTGTATAAAAACTTTCGTCATGTTTCACGTTTGAAAATTAATATTTCGATGAATATTACTTTGCTATTAATACAAGATAAAAAATATTCAAAAGCACAAAAAGAAATTTCAAACGCGATATCTTTATGCAAAACAGAAAATGATTTCATTTTATTGGGTATTTGTTATGTCAGAAAGGGAATCTGTCTGAATCACCTCGGACAAGCAGGTGGAAAATGGATACTAAAGGGGAAAAATATTTTGATGGCGCTTGAACAATTCATGTTATTACAGTTAGTAGAACAGGAAATAAAGCAATACTAAACTAAGTACATCATTGCATTTCATTAGGACCACTTGCATAATAAGTCTTAAGAAAGACTGTCAATGTTTAAACTCTTGATTAAGATATGGCTATGGTAGTCATACTTAAATACAGCTGACTCATCAGAAAAAGAAAGGGTGGTACTTCTATGACGGAATGGCCCAAAGGCGTCGCTAAGCCAGCTATTCGAGCATTAAATGCTGCTGGCTATACACAATTGCGACAATTAAAAGAGGTCGACTTAGCGACATTAAAAAATCTACATGGAATAGGCCCAAAAGCACTCGCAGCAATAGAAGCGGCATTAAAAGAAAGTAGGTAATGGATTGAATAAACTCACATTATTTTTAATAGCCATGGTCGTCTATTATATCCTTGTTATTTTTATTGTAAGTAAGCTATTTATGTTTCCAATTATAAAAGGAATGATGCTCGTTTTCTTTATTGGGGCAGGCTTTATATACTCAAGAAGGATGCGCAAGAAGTTACAGTAGGTTTAATTCTTATAAAGAGGTTGAGGCAAGTACATAGGTATGTTTTGTATTCACAATTTCAATTCAATCAATAGGCTGGAAACGTAATTTATCCCATGTCTTAACATTGTAAGATGGCGTGTGAAAACAAGAAAACAGTCGATTGAGAAGGTAAAAGCCCTTTAATTGACTGTTTTTTTATTCGTTTCGTGTTTTCTAAGCTCACATGATATGGGTTTTAAAAAATTTGTAGGGAAGTTATGTACTAGACTTACGATGAATTTAGCTAGAGGTGGATAAAATAAAATATTTAATCGCTTTATATGTAATGATGTTGCTTATTGTTTTGTAAATGATCAGGGAATTTATGTTAGGTGGTCGTTATTCAGCCATTGCTAGTTGGATTATTTGTTTGTTGTTCTTTTTTGGAACGAACTTTTTTGCTAATGCTAGATACTATTTAAGTAAGAATGGTAAGTAAATAATAATAGAAATAGTACATAAAAAATGTGGTTGATACTGTAAATGTGTCGCAACTTTAAATGGAAACTTTTCGAAAGAAGGGATACGATTGATTTCAGTTTTAGTTGTGGATGATCATTCAATTTTTTTAAAAGGGTTAAAAACGTTGTCACTGGAGATAGAAGATCTTAATTTTGAAGTTGAGAAGAATCCTCATAAGGTTCTTGATAGAATGCAAGAGAAAGAATTCCATGTATATTTAATTGATGCTTGTATTGCCACCAATAACAATCTAGAACTTACGACAGAAATTAAAGCAAAACAGGAACAAGCAATTATTATTTTATATACGACTGATGGTGTTTGTTCGTATTATCCCCTATTAGTGGAGAAAAAAGTGGAGGGCATTCTTGTGAAAACCGCTCCGATTGATCAAATCATCTCAACAATTCGTTTAAGCTTTCAAGAGAAGATTGTGATTCCAATCGATTTTTTAGATTATGTAAATGAGAAAATAAATGATCGATATGCTAACTTAAAGTTAACGCATCGAGAACTAAAATTGTTGCAGATGTTAATGAAGGGCTACCCAAATAAGAAAATCGCAGCAATATGCAATGTTTCTGTACGTACAGTAGAACGCCATTTAACACAGCTTTTTAGCCTATTAGGTGTGTCTACACGATTAGAAGCGGTTGAGGTTGCAAAAGAGAAACAATTGCTTAATGAAATGAAAGATAATTGATGATAAAAAGTGTCGAGGGAAATCGGCACTTTTTTAGTTTTTTCAATTGCACGTCATCACTTGCCATTAGCAATTACTAGAAGCGAAAAAGCTCGAACTTGGGGTATTTAGAAGACTGTTAAGAAAGGAAATTTAATCGTGACCGACAGAAATTATGACGGTACCGACAAAAATATTGTCGGTTGAAATGTCGGTTATTGTAATGGTAAGTTAAAGTTAACTCGAGTGAAAGTTAGAAAGTTGCAACTTTTAATAAATATTTTTTAGGAGGGAATTTTTTAGTTTTTTTAGCATCAGGATGAAGTTTTTATAGAGGAAATACTTTGATTGTAAGTAATGATAACAAATACCTAGTATGTGGAAACTTTAATTATATAAACAATGTTGTTTGTACTGTGTTAAGTGGTATATAAATCACGAAACTGGGAATTAATTAATACTAGATTCATATATTGAGATTTTAACATAATTTTCAGGAGGGAATTTTATGAATAATAAACTTAGTATATATTTTATGTTTATACTTTTGTTAATCATTAACATTTTATATAGTGGAACTGCTAGAGCTGAAACTAAAATGATTTATAATACCATAAATGATACAATTGTGCAAGTAGAAAATTTGATTAACCATTCAAAAATTGTAGAAGAAAATCTTATAAGTGTGGATGATAAATCTAAACAAAGACTAATTTTGGAACTGGACAAAGAATTGAAGAAAAAAAATAGGAAGTATAATGTTGAAATTTCAGAAAGGTATAATGTATCAGATTACACTATTTTAGGTAGAACCCTGCCAGATGGTGAAATTCAATATTCTTTAAGTGTAAACTCTATTTCCCTTAATGATAAAGGAATAGTTAATAACGTAGAATTATTGAATTTTATATTTACAGAAGAATATAAGCTAATAAATGTTTATGAATTGAAAGGCATTTTAGATGAAGATAATAATGTTCACTCTAAATTATGGGTTGACACTAAATTAATTGGTACTTTAAATACTAATATTGAGACTATTATAAAAAATGAAAATGCTGATGCAATTGGTGATGAAATAGCTGAAAAGCAAAAAATAGAAAAAAATAAGTCTCTTATTAAAAAAAATTTTAGTGTTTCAGGATTAGCTGATCGGTGGAAATGTACTCAATCCTGTGTTGCTTCAAAAGGAGTTAACTTATTGGTGTTTGGAGCTATGCTCGCTGTTTGTGGATTAGTATGTAATCCGGCAGCACTTGCAGCTTCTGCAGGATTAGCTGGTGGTGCTTGTTATGCTTGTGCAAATTCTGCAGGGATATTAGGGGTTAATACAGTAATAAATTGTTGGAATACATGCCCTTACTAGAATGAGGTATTAAGGTATTTGATTTTATAGGTAATTAATTATCAAATACCTTAATATGTATATCTTGAAATTAACAATATATCTATCTATTTTTAGATAATATTTCATAGATTGAGGTGGATAAATGAAATTTTTAATAGGTTTATATTTAATTATGGTACTTATCGTATTTGTTAATTTCATCAGTGAATTTATTTTAGATGGTCGATATTCTGCAATTGCTAGTTGGATCATTGGTATGATGTTCTTTTTTGGAACAATCTTTTTTGCAAATGCTCGATATTATTTAAGTAGGCATGAAAAGTAGAAATCTATCTGTTTGTTAAGAATTAGATGAACCATTTGCTTTTTTAAATAAAAAAAATAAAAAATCCCCTTATTCATTAATGTCATAAATCAAGATATCAAATAACTTTTCGTTCGTATAGAGCAGTATTGCCCATTGGCCTTTCTCTGATATTTGAACGCTCGATGGGGCGTGGGCATCTGCGCCATTATTTGCTCCTCCAAGTCCAATTGTCCAACCAGTCGTTAATATGGGATGAATTGTTCTTGTTTCTTTATGATAACCTACAACTGTTAACTCTGTAGGATTGTCAATACCCCAAAGATGCCACATCCACTTTTGACCATTTAAGCTTGGGGCATCTGCACCAATCACTCCTGACTTGTTTTCATTTCCGATAATATTGTTATGGAGTGGCACCGCTTTTTGCTCCCAATCAATCTTTTCAAAATCACTTGCTTTAACGAAATTAGGCATGTCTTCCGGTAGTGTTATCTTGTTAATCGTTTCGTCTGAAGTACAAGCGGTTAACGATAATAAACTAAAAATTATTAGCATAATCAGTAATTTCTTATTCATATTATTTTCCCCCTTAAAGAACTAGACGATAGATGTCATTAATAGTTTCTTATTTTACTGACAGTTTTAAAATGAATAGCGATTAGTAGATATATTGACTGTAACCGACAAAAATATTGTCGGTTGAAATGTCGGTTATGGGCAAGATAAAATTAATTTAACAGCTTATCGAAAGGAGGAAATTGTATGCCCTAAGAAAAGAATTATGATTGCTGTCTATGCACTTCTGTTAACAATCGGCATTAGTAGCCAAATTGTATTTGGTAAAGAACAAAATGCTGTAAGTAGGGAGAGGATTGAGCATGAATATGCTGTAGCTAAAGTATTAGACGAAATGCCTGATATAGCCCATAAACTTCAAGAAACTACTAAAGAAAGTGGTTTAGCTTTAGTAGAAGAATCATTGGATAAAAGAAAAGCAGAGTTTAGATTAAAAGTTCATAATGAAATGAGTCATTTGAAACATGACAATGCTTACTTGGAAAAAGCCGCTGTAGAGGAAACAGAAAGGTATATAGATGCGTTACGAATAGCGAAAGAGATTTATGGTGTAAGTATTTCCCAAGAGGAAGTGAATCAATATATTGCTACAAATGTTGCGGATATCGTATTGCCCGAAAAAGAACGTTACGCAAAGGCACTGGGGATATCTCTTTATGAATTAGATTATAGCTTTGATCGAGATTTTTATGTGATGGACACATTATGGGATAAGCTAATGCCTGTTTTAATGGCGCGTTACCCTCAAGAAGATGGGGAAGATAGTAATTTATATCTGGACAGAATAAAAGACGAATTTTATAGCCACTCATTAACAAGATAATCACTGTAAAGGTTTAATGGTTGCGGTAAATCGATTTTATTTAAAATACTGAGTGGGTGCAAGCAAAACAGAAAGGGGACAATCAATAATGAAAAACATTCTTTCCTTAATTTTAGTGCTTTGTGGCGTCATCATTGCTTTGACTTTAATGGGTATTATTCATGTACCGTTGTTTTACCCGTACGCGGGAGTAATAATTTGTTCGACGATATTATTACGAATTATGATTAATAAAAATATTCGTTCAGTTCAGTAAAACGTCTTTGTCTTAACTGTTCAAGCTAGTAATCGAGAACATTGAGAGCAAACGATACAGAGGTGAATGATAATTTGAATATACTTAGTCAAGTTCCGCTTCTAAAATTATTGGATTTAAAGATAGATTTTGCTTTTAAGCAACTTTTCGGTAGTGAACGAAATAAGCAATTAACAATCGCATTGTTAAATGCTATTTTACAACGTACTGGCAGAGTGCCTATAAATGAAGTAACTTTTATCACTCAAGAAGTCAGTGGCGAATATAAAGAGGATAAACAATGCCGTTTAGATATTGTTGTCAAAACACAATATGGAGAGTTCATAAATATCGAAATCCAATTAGCCAATAAAAAAGACATGTTTAAACGTACTTTATTTTATTGGTCAAGATTGTACAACCTACAGTTACAAAAGGGAAAGGGATACCATACATTGAACCCGACCATTACAATTAATATTTGTGATTTTACTTTTTTTCCAGATGCAACCCATTATCATAGTACCTATCATTTATATGACGATATTTCTTTACAACGTATACAAGATAATGTGTTAGAAATTCATTTTATTGAAATGGATAAGTTTTTGAAGGCATGGGCAAGGGAACAACATCCTTCTAATAAATTAGACAGGTGGTTACTGTTGCTAGGTATGGTAGATGACAGTAAAAAGATAGTTCGTCAAGATATATACAATGCATTGGAGGACATCGCAATGACAGATGAAAACATACGTAAAGCGTTTCAAGCATGGCAAGAAATTAGTCAAGATCCCGAAACCATTCTTGCTTATCAATCAAGGGTCAAATATATGCTAGATGAAGCTGCTAATATCGAAGATGCAAAATATCATGCAGAACAGGAAGGCATAGAAAAAGGCATGAAAAAAGGAATGAAACAAGGTATAGAAGGCATTGCAAGAAAGATGATTATAAAAGGTAACAGCAATGAAGAGATAATCGAGTTAACAAACTTATCACTTGAAGAAGTTCAATCTTTACGCCAAGAGATTTAATAAGAGAAAAAGCATTCAGGGAACATAGCCGTTCCTTGAATGCTTTTTCTTTTATAGTGGATTTGGAATTATCAATGATTGTTGATCTAGCGTGCTATGTCCACTAAACGCCCATTTTTCTACGCGTATTACTTGCTTTTTTAGTTTGCTGACTTTTCATTTTTTTTGTAGAAGTATCACCATTCATTTTCCCTTTAGTCGCAGCATTTTTGTTCTTTTTATTTTCTAGTTGTTGTTTTACTGCTTCTTGCAGACTCATTTTCTTTTTTGGTGCTTCCGTCTGATTATTTTCTGTCATAGGAGATTCCCCTTTTTGAATAAGATTGTTAATAGTTAGTTCCAGTATAATCTATTTTCCGTAATTTGTGAAACCCAGTACAAAAAACGGAAAATTTGTTGGGGGAGTGTTAAGTACTGCTTCTTTCTATTTCTAGAATAAAAACAACCCCTTGTTATTTTCAAATAAATGTTTATAAAATGCATATTTTTGCTTTATTTTTCTCATTCTAATATATACAAGCACATTGAAAGGATGTGGGAATATTTTGTACAGTAGAAAACAATTTATATGGGCATATTGTATTTCTAGTTTTACTTCGATTATTGGCACAATAGGCATTTTTCTAATATTAGATTATTATCAATATACAGCTGACTTTGGATTATTTTATAAACTGTTACTTGCATTTATTAGTGGAGGTCTTATTGCTTTTGCATTAGGGCTGATATTAATGAATTTATATTTTGAAAGTATCTTCTCCCACAATAAAAAGAAAATGAATGATGTAATATAAATTGTAAAAGTCGATTGGTCCAAAATTTTAGGATGCAATCGACTTTTTAATTAAACAATTGATTATTGCTATAAAGATTCAATACGCTCTTATAAAATGAGATTAGTCACTGTTAAATGGATATTTAAGAATGAAAAATATCCCAGTACCTATTACTGCTAAAAGAAAAGATGCTAGTAAATCCAGTAAACTTAAATCATCCATTTCCTTCACTAACTTTACGAAAAAAACAAGAAAGAAAAAGCCTGATGCAATTATTACTTTATCTTTTTTTGACGTATTCCTAATTGGAAACACCTCCTGATTGTTTGAAGAAGAGGCATGCAATAGCAATGTATTTAAACTATCATCATAGTAAGGGCAGTACTAGTCAAATCCAAAAGGAAATCTTATATCTAATAGTGTAACTATGCATGTTAAGAAAAGAGCCCATACCATAGTCGTGAATAACCTTCTTGTATAGGAGGATTTTGGTGTTTCTTTGTAAGGCGAACCTGTTACAAATAAAGATACGAAAATAATTAGCGTAAAATACAAAAAATAAGCGAGTGATTGATAATACCACATAATACTTCACCAACTTTCCTTGAAGTATGAAATAGTTGATAACTTAAATTGTACTTTTTGCACAAGAAGCTGGCATAACAATCTTTCCTTAATAGATACCTAGCATTATCGAGTAGTAATTGAGTGAGTTAATCAAATCCAAAAGGAAATCTTATATCTAAAAGAGTAACAATACATGTCATGATAAGAGCCACTACCATAGAGGCTAGTAACCTTCTTGTATAAGAAGACTTCGGGGTCTCTTTGTAAGGCGAACCCCTTACAAATGAAGGTATAAATATTATTAAAGTAAAATATAAAAAATAAGCGAGTGATTGATAATACCACATAATACTTCACCAACTTTCCTTGAAGTACGAAATGGTTGATAACTTGAATTGTACTTTTTGCACGAGAATGTTACTAATTAAAATTCTTACATGCCAAATACCTAGTTTCATAGTAGAAGGGTCAATTCGTAAATGAGGATTTGCCTGAACTTTAGTTGCGCCCTTTTCGAATCGTAAAAGGTTGTCCATTGTATAGTACGTTTCTTCAGGACTAATCCATTCAATTGTGATAATATGCGCTGTTGTTTGCGCCATTTTATTGAAATGCAATGTGATTGACAATGAAATAAAAACATCATTTACAAATACTGTAGGTGTAATATTGACACCATCTATTTTTTGATTGTTTATAGTAACACTTGCTGTCATATTAACTTGTTGTGTTTTTTGCTTTTCTGTATAAACAGAATAAATCATTTGCCCATCTTGGTGAATTATTGGATTGCTCGGATCTAAGAAGTAGTTATCCTTTGTTTGAAAGTAATATAATGTATTGTTAGGAAAGTTTTCAATCTTTACTTCCCAGTATTCTTTTACTTCATTATAAAAGCATTGTTGAGTCAATAACTCATCATGTCTTATATACCAAATATCCAAATATTTTATATTTTCTGAAAAATTAAGTGTGAAAGTAGCGATTATTTCCACCATCCTCTTTCTTGCCCTAAACGATAGCCAAAGTTTACGCCAAGTGTTACGCCTAAGCCAACAACAGATGATTTAACTGCTGTGGATACAACAGTTTTAGCTACATTTTTAATGGGTAAGTGTACATTAGCAACATTTTTAACGTGTACATTTGCTTTGTTTTGATTGGCTGTTTCTCTAGCAATACTTACACCATGAAGACCACCACCCACCGCACTACCGATAGTTGTAACTGGCCAAATTTGATCTTTAGCCGTTTTTTTAGCAGCATTTACAATACTTGATCCCCAACTCGACATAAGTCGTCCTCCTTTGTCGTTTATTTACGGGAATTTTATCATTGAGAATCATTCTCGGTCAATGGTTTTATGGGGAAATTTTATTATTTTTTTGCTAATAGTTGATAAGGAAAAAGGGGCGCTAAAATCAGTAATTAGACACTGTGTTATTATAAGAAAAAGCTAGTGCACAAAGGTGATTGTGCAGCTAGCTTTTTGCTTTATGTTGAAGTAATAGCCCGCGAATAATGCCGGCGATAAAGATAACGAATAACAAAGCAAGAAATGCATATGCATGCCATTGTTGTAAAATACGATTATGTCCCATTGCCACTGTTAAATCATTAAAAAGTGAATATGTAAAATATAGCAAAATACTGTTTTTAATAAGACAAAAAGTAATCATACCATTTTGTCGCTCCAGATGAGAAAGGGATGGCTTGTGTTTTCGTACTACTGGATAAGCAGCCTTTATTTCTAAGTAGTGTAAAAGTAAAAAGAGCATTAACGCTACAAAGGGTAAATAAAAAATGGCGATTTTAGGGCCAAACTGTGCATGGTCAGTCGTAAAGCTTTGTAAAACAGGAATGGATGAGGGGAGCTTACGATATTGAATTAACGTTGCAGTAATGCCAGCAGTAAAAATGGTTGCTACAACTACCGTTAGTTGTTTACAAAGCCTCGGCATAGGTGTTTTTTGTTGTGCATGCATTAGATCACCTCAATATGTTCATCTTTCAAAATAGGATTCTGTTATACTGTAACATAAGATTAACATCATTTGGATGCAGAAAGAAGGATTAGATGGAATACGTTTTATTTTTAGTAATCGGTATTGCAGGAAACCTAATTGGTACATTAGTGGGCGGTGGTGGTTTAATCACATTGCCAACGATGATGCTGATGGGCGTGCCGGTTCACTCAGCGATTGGGGCAAATAAAGTTTCCAATATGGTCAGTGCTTTTTCTAGCTTTTATACGATTTATAGAAGAAAGGAATTGTCCTGGGCGGAAATGCGTTCCGTTTTGCTTGTATCTTTAATTGGGGGAACATTAGGTGGGCTTTTTGCTTCCTTTCTGAATGGTCAGACGTTAACACTAATTGCTATTATTTTATTAGGCTTTGCACTAATCATGTCCTTTATCGGTGGGGCTGATTTTGGTGAAGTGGACAGCTTTAAAATGAATCGAAAAACAGGTCCTATTTTGCTTGGGGTAGGATTTTATGATGGGTTATTTGGTCCGGGTAGTAGTACGTTAGCGTTGTATACTTATGCCCATGAAAAACTTTCCTATATAAAAGCAGTAGGTTTGTCTCGTGTAGGCGTTTTTGCCATGTGTGCTGGGGCAGCTATTACGTATATTGCAACGGGAAAAATTGAATGGCCGCTAACAATTGTCTTAATGATAGGTTCCATTATTGGTGCACAAATAGGCATTATCCTAGCTACTAAGGTAAAAGCAAATCAAGTAAAAATTCTGTTACGCGTTGTCACTATTGTGTTGATTTTGCAACTTTGTTATGATTTCTTCCACCAGTTATAAGGAGGGCTTTCATGTTTGATATATCACCATTCCCAGCTTTTTCTTGGTCACTTTCACGCCATAAAACGTTAACGAGCTGCGCCAGAAAATATGGATATGAATATTATTTTGCTCATAATGGCTGGTTGAGCTATCAGGTTGAACCTTTTCATCAGCATGTGTATCGCTTAAAAAAGCTGCAAGCGATGCCTATTTTATTTGGACAAATTGTTCACCGGCTCATCGAACAAACCATTATTGATTATTTGCAAACGAGGGCAGTGCCATCAGTGGTGGAGCTTGTTAACCGTGCTCGTGGTCAATTAAATGCCGCCTTTATTGATTCGACCCGCCATGGAGACTTGTGGCGACATCAGCCTAATAAGTATTACATGATGCAGGAAATTTACTATGATGGTCAACTAAATGCTGAGTTGATAACAGATTATAAAAGTAGGTTGGAAGCAGTATTTACAAACTTTCTTCTAAGTGAGACGTTTATGCAAATAACTGCGCAAACAGGTTCATTACGGATTGGTGAACCCGAACAGTTTCGCTCAATGAAAATTGAAGATACACAGGTTTTTGTGGTGATGGACTTTCATTATTACGATGATATGGCTGATAAATGGATTATTATCGATTGGAAGACCGGAGGAAAATCCGATGATGATCGTCAGCAATTAGCGCTCTATGCCTATTACATCCAACAAAAATACGGGGTAACGTTAGAGAAAATTGAGGTATACAATGAATATTTACTAACGGGGCAGCGAAAACAATATACATTTACATCATTTGATATGGACACTATTTTACATACATTTCGACGTAGTGTACTGGAAATGAAAAAGTTTCAAGCAGATATTCTGACAAACGAGCCAGTGGATATTGAAGATTTTCAGCAAACGACGGATGAATGGCGCTGTAAGGGCTGTAATTTTAAAGAATTATGTTATACCAGATGAGTGGAATTATGGAGCGAGTGACGGCGAAAGTGGATAATTCATAATCATGGCTAGCTTTATTATGCCTTGTGAAGTTTCGGTTATGAACTGGTATTTACGACATATAAATAGGATTGCTACGTCTTGCAAAAGTTAACGTAACAATCCTCGTATCAATATTTCCATGGGGGGATGTTTAGTAATTGGCGTTCAAGAAAAGTTGTTTAACAATCGCGTTCCTAAAATCTTGTACGTATCATTAGATACAGTCTAAATTATTTAAAATATCAGTCACTTTCGACTGCATGGTCTCATTCTCTATGACAGCGTGAACTAATGGTCGCTTCCCAATAAGTTCTATAATCATTTGATGCTTATTTTGTTGAGCGAAATGGACGATGTCACCAAATGGAGATTGATTATAATAAATATCCACATCATAGTATTTTCTTAATTCACGAGCAATCACAAATAGTTTAGGATGGAACTCTACGTTGGTATCAGCTAACAATATTTTGGAAGGTAGCTCGATATTTTTATCAATATAATCTAAGCTTTTCAAAACGGATAATAGTCTTTCTAAACCGAAGGCTAAGCCAACGCCTGCTTCATTTGCATTACCCACGGCAGAAACTAACTGATTGTATCGTCCACCGCCTAAAATTGCGCCGATTTCAGTGTCGATTGCAACGCCTTCTAATATATAACCTGTATAATAATCTGCTCCTCTTGCTAATGTTAAATCTATTTTTATATTGGATTGAACATTTTTTGGCAAATAAGAAATGATAAATTTCAAATCGGCTGCCGCCTGTGCTGCGGAGGGACAGTTATCAAAGAACTTTTCAATTTGATTGATTTGATTTTGTAAATCATCAAATGGAGTTAAAAGGTTAGTAAAACACTCAATTTCCATTAATATTTGATTTGCGATATTTAAAGGAATATTATTTTCTATTAGTTTGTTTTTAACACCTTGTAATCCATCTTTAGACACTTTATCAGCATAGTCTAGAGCTCTTTGTAATCCGAGGTGCTCTTCTTTGCTCTGCAAACCGACTTTCAGTGCTAAAGCTTGTATAAGTAGTCGGTGGTTAATTTTTAAAACAAAGTTTTTTATGCCTAATATAGTAAGTAGTTCATGTGCCATTACCGTAATGTCGATTTCAGCTAATAAACTGTCTGCGCCAATTATATCAGCATCGCATTGAGTAAATTCTCTAAAATGACTTTTTCCAGGCTCGTCATCTCTAAAAGAGGGACCAATTTGATATCTTTTATAAGGTCTTGGTAAATCAGGATACATACTTGCTACTCTAGCCAGTGGAACAGTTAAATCATAGCGAGCAATTAAATCCTTATCGTTTTTATCTTTTATATGGAAAAATAACTTTTCTCCTTCTCCATGGTGTCCGTTAAATGTCTCTAAGTATTCTAAAATAGGTGTTTTATGTGGATTAAAACCATAGTTTTCATATACTTCTTTAATAATATTGATGATGTGTTCTCGATATCTCATATCAAGCCCTAAAACATCTTCGGTTCCTTCAGGAATGGATAGTTTCTGTTCACTTAGATTTAAAATCATCTTAGAATCTTCCTTTCGATGAGTAATTGAATTGAACTAAATTTTGTTTTGAAAATATATTAAAAAAGTTAATCCGATTAAGATAAATAAGCCTCCTAATAATTGAAGCGGTTGCATAACTTCCTGCAAAAATAGTAAGCCGAAAATAGAAGTAAATATCGGTTCGACCATACTTATCATAGAAACATTTGTTGAATTAAGAATCTGTAAAGATTTAAATAACGTTATTTCGCCAATAATGGTTGAAATAACAACAATGCAGAATACATAAATCCATGCATTTGAAGAAAAATTCCAATGTAGTTCATTTCTAATTAGGCCTATTAAAATTACACCTAGTGCAGCAAATAAGGTAACATACGTACTTGTTACGACTGGGGAGTTAGTATTAGTGACTTTTTTTCCAAGAATCATATAAAGTGCGTAGACTATAGCTGCTAATAACGCTAAAAATACACCTTTCATATTTATATCTTGAAAAGAAACCCCTAATAAAAAAATCATGCTAATAAAGGTGAATAATAAAGCGATGATTGATTGTATCTTTAACTTTTCTTTGTAGATAAAAAAAGAAAAAATTGATACAAATATAGGAAATGAAAATAATAATAAGACGGCCATTGATGATGTTAGATATTTTAATGATTCAAAATGCAAGACTGAAAGCAGTGTAAATAACACACCACCTAATAGAAAAAGTAACTTGCAATCCTTTTTGCCTATTTTAAACGTTGTTTTTTTCCATATTAGAAATATAAAGAATAATAAAGAGCTTATTGAAAATCTTAAAACGAGTAATGTATAAACGGACATACCAAAGCTATATGCTTTTATTGCGAAAATAGGCATTATGCCAAAGCATAAAGCGGAAATAATTGCGTAAATAGTGCCCTTTTTTAAATCTCTCACACGAACCTTCCTTCACGAATTTATGGAAAGATGAAAAAATAATAGCAATATAAATTTTTACTTATCGCTAGAATCTATATATTTCATAAGTTTGCTGCAACAGCAATAGATATACCCTCGAGTTAATTTAATCCTATCATTACAAATTCCGACATTACAATGGTGGGATTCCGAAATTTTTGCTTTCGGAGACCGTCAAAATTTGTGCGGACACCGTAAACATTTATGAAAAAGTGAATAATGAACGATAAAATTTATCAATTAAACGCCGGTATTGAGGCGCTTTTGAATACATTGAAGGCATTATTAAGCTGCTAGCTAACAGTTTTACAAACGTTTAATAGACAGGGCAAAATTGATAGAATATGGCAAATTAATGGCGCTGATGAGGATTCATTTGGAACGGTTGAAATAGGGGAGTAAATGAGATTTGTAGACAAAGAACATAGAGGGTTAACTTTCTTCTCAAAAATGTGATGAAATTTTAGCGGAGAGTAGGGAAAATGCACAGAGCGTTAGCCTCAACCAACCCAAGCAGAGGGTTGCGGTTAACGCTCTGTTGAATGAGATGTGTCCGCACGTAGCGGAAATCAACTGCAGTAGTTAAATTTTACGAGTGGGTGTCCGCGCTAAGATAGCTATTGCTGTGTAAAGTTATTTTTGTAAAACAAAAAAACCAATAATCGCAATAAAATTGAATAGTACATTTACAAGCATATAGACAGGTCGTTGTTCTTTATATGTAACAACCATTGAAATGATGGCTGATACAACCGCTAAAGGAATAGTGACAAAAAAGATACCCCACAAGTAATAGCCATCTATATATACCATAGCAGTCAGAACAGCAGTAATAATGGTCCATATCATTGTGTTTTTTGACATAATCTCTCCTCCTTATGCTTAAAAATACAAAAAAATAATAGCATAACAAGGCGATTATCGTAAACTAAGAGGCTAAGGTGATAGTAGCTACTAGAGGAAAATCGGTGGGATGAAGGATCCCACCGATAAAGTTTCCAGCTATTTAGTTTAATGCCATGAATTCGTTTAATTCTTCAACTGTTAATGGTTCTGTTTGACCAATCTCCGTATGCACATCAAAGACAGCCGAGTTTCGAATTGTTCCAGTTATTTCACCGGAAGTATTTTTTAGGACACTTGCTGCATTAAGGAACCAAAAGTAATGATCTTGTACTTTCTTTGGGAAATTTGCGCCAAACATGCCGTTGACAAAAATAGGTGCACGGAAATGCATCGTCTCTTTTTTTAATGTACCAACAATTACAATTTTCTTCTTACTTCTTGGGGGTACTGTCACCTCAATTTTGGCAGTGGCTGTTTTAGATTCTGTTTCACTCTTTGATTCTCCTGTAGTCGTACTAAAAGAGAACTCCATGCCTGATTCAAAAATTCCTTCAATCGTAAATTTGGAGGAAAAATTTAACCCAGTTGTACTTTCAGAAGACCATGTTTGTTGACTTTGCCAGCTACCTTGAACTTCTAAAGTCATCGTAGCTGCTTCATCTCCATGATTTACGGCAATATTGCTCCCAACAATGATTGACTTAGGTGGTGCCCCATCTCCTTTTGTATAAGAAAAATCACCAAGTGTTTTGAAACATGGGTGACCATATTGTTCAGTGATTGCAGGCTTAACCCCCTTAAAATACGTTTCACTATTGACGGCGATTCCATCAGGGTTGACTTTGAATTTTTCCTTGAATGCTTCTCTCACTTTGTCATAACTTGAATTCACTGCTGGTAAATCTGCAAACGAAAATTTTTCTCGAATTAGTTGAGTTGTCATGTATCTTCCTCCTAGTATATACGTACTTTGTGCGAGTTACTTCGATGATAAATTGAGTGCTTTCGACCAAGAACCCTCCTTTACTACTTTATTTATTGATACTTAGTATTTAATAAGTACCTCTTTATCACTGTAAAACAGTAAATGGAAATGCAATACTGATAAATGTTAATATTTAGGTTATTAACATTTAGATTAAATTTTTTCATGTCTCTACAGAAGCGGGATAGTTAGACAACAGTAAAAAGGCTTTTTGAATTTTTAGGATATTTAATATAATAGATAACAAACATACTAGGAGGAGAAATTATTGAATATTGCACAAATTAAACATGCACTATTTAAAAAAGCTACTATCTTTCAAACAGGAGGATACCGACCAACAGAGGAATTAGGAGAAAGTTGGATTGGCAAAGTTGTATGGGAAAAAGAAGGAGAAACTATTCCATCTAATTTCGATCCTATTTGTACAATGTTTTTATATAATTTACCTTATGTACCAAAGGAATTAACAAGCTATCAATTATTAACTCTATATATGGACTTCGATGTATTCAATAATCTAGATAGAGATAATTTAGTTTCATTTTTTAAGATAAATTGTTATACGGAACTGGATGAATTACAAAAGGTAAATAAACAATCTAAGAAAATAAAGCCTTTTCCTTTAACCCCTGTATTCATTAATAATGATGCACCTGCTTGGGAAGATTCTGATAGTATTGCCCCAGCCATTGAAAATGAAATATTACGGCTTGAATTTGAGGAGGATATTGAATATTACGATGAGATTGTTGAAAAAATATATGCCACGCATAAAATTGGCGGGTATCCTTCTTTTACTCAAAGTGGAGTTTCCTTCGGGGAAGATTACCCATTTGTATTTCAAATAAGTTCTGATGAAAAGGCTCGCTTCAATATTATAGATAGTGGTAGTTTTTATTTTTTCTACAATCAAGAGAAAAGGGATTGGATTGTGTACTGTGACTTTTATTAATGTCATTGTAGAAATTATTAAACTATCAAGTGTCAGGTGTATCAAAAGTTCCTTAGATTAAACGTAGAAAAAGAGAACAACTTGCCCTGTCCTTTGTTAAAAAATGAGCTTGGAGAATCATTTCCAAGCTCAATTTTCCTGCGCTTTTTAAAGCCATTGTTAGCTGGAAATTGTATAGCAATTATCTTCCGAGGTACTCTGTGTATCATAAATACCTCGTTGTTTGTCTCCTCAAATTAATAATTAGCAATTTCGATTAAATTGTTGTCAGGATCACGAATATAGACAGAAGTAATGGGGCCAAGAGCTCCTGTTCTATTAATTGGTCCTTCTTCTATTCGAATAGCAAATTGATGTAAATGTTTTATGACAGCGGGTAAAGGTACATCCGTAATGAAACATAAATCAGCACTGCCTGATGTAGGTCTAATGGCTTTAGGTTCGAATTCTTTACCTACTTCATGTAAGTTTATTTTTTGTTGGCCAAAGTGAAGTGCCTTTCTTCCTTCTCCGAATGTCGCGATTTCCATTCCTAATATTTGTTGATAAAAAGTACATGTTTCTTCAATATTTTTTACAGTTAAAACTAAATGATCTAGCTGTGTAATTTTCATTTGCAAGCTCCTTTTTTGTCTATTTCGCTTATATTGTAAATGAATAGAAGGGAGACTAAAACTAGCATTTTTAAAACAACGGGGGCTATTAGCTGAACATGTGACCAATGAATAATGTAAAAGAGATGATTCCTGCAAAAATCAGGGTTAATGTGATTAGTATAAAGCTTAATAATAATGACAGTATATTTTTGACATCTTTCAAACCAATCAGCGCTAGAAAAAAACAAGTGATTGTCATAAGCAATATAGCGCTTAAAGGGTGAAAACGAAAATAGGAGATAAAAAAATTAAAATATGTGGCAGATGAACTGATGATAAAAAATAAAAGGAGTGTGCAAATGAATAGCACCATGGATGCTAGATTTGAATTTACTTCCATACAGTACCTCCTATCTATAGAATGCAAACGATTTTTTTGGCAAGCTATGTTCCATACAATGCCAAAATACAAAGGGAATCGGTTATACTTTTTACTATAATAAGTAGCAATGGTGGTGACAACATGGGGATAGCAGAAGTATTAACGGTAATTTTTATTGTGCTAAAGCTAACAGAGGTTATCACATGGTCGTGGTGGTTGGTGCTGTTGCCAGCGATTATTTCTTTTAGTATCTACGTACTTATTTTAATAGTAAAATTGGGCGTCATTATGGTCACGGTCGTGGCAATGAAGAAACGTAAAGAATGATAGGTGTTACCGCTATACGCCACTATTTTTTAAAGTAGGGGTGAAATTTCTTTTATAAGCAGAAGCCACTGCAATCCAAATGGGCGCCCAAAAGGCATTGTTAACTACCTATAATTTTTAAGTTCGAACGTTTTAAGCAAGAGGCTATCTAGTTGTGGGGGAAATAAAAGATTATCTTCCTGGAAGTAGCTATTTCACGATGGTTAAACAGTTAGTTTAATAACGTCATGAAAAAGATAAGGTACAGTGTAAGACGCAATATTTTGGATGGCGCAGTTTGCGTCTTACTACATATGCTGTTCCTGTTAATCTTGCTAATTTTTATTTCATATTAAAATAATTTTTCAATATATGTCGTGTCCAATTTATCTAACAGCTTATAGTCTTTCATATAATTTTCTTCATATAAATATACAAAAAGATGGGTTGAATCATCAATCCGTATGCCGATTTCACGATTATCATTAATTTGGAATGTTAACCAGTATGCCTCTTTTACGTCAGACTTGGCAAAAAGCACTTTGCGAATCGCTTTATCTTCGAACAAATGCATCATTTCATCAATTTTCGCTCTATCTGTTATTGTAATTGTTTTTTCATCAGATGCTCGGATAATTTCAATTTCCTTAATCTGTTCAATATCGAGTTGTTCAATTACTTCCTTATTAAAAGTAGAATCTCGAGTAAGTAATGTTGTCGCCACATATAGGATGATAAGGGGTAATAGAATCGTGAAAAGTATTTTATATCTTTTTTTCATGTTGTTCTCCTTAAATTCTAAAAATTCGCACATATGTATTCTGTTCCACGCTATAATTGAGCATATACTGAAATGATAAAGGATGGCAATAAAATGAACGATAATCATCAAGAAAAAGAGCTTTTTTACCCAGATGGAACATTAATGTACCGTGGTGGTGTTAAAAAAAATGATTTTGGTCATGATATATACGATGGCAAGGGGACGATTTTTGATCAAGAAGGTGAACGATTATTTGAAGGTGAATTTGTTAACCATATGAAGCAAGGTAACGGCATCATGTATTTAAAGGGACAAATGATTTATCAAGGCGAATTTATTCAAAATAAAAAACAAGGCAATGGTATTTTATATAAAGATGGAAAGATTTATTACGAGGGCCATTTTCGTAATGATTTAATGGATGGCTATGGTATTTTGTATTTTGAAGAGACTGTCATTGCACCTTTTAAAGAAATACGGGCGCAATATCCATATTTAAATCGACCACACTATGAAGGTGATTTTGTACATGGCATGAAAAAAGGGAAAGGTAGACAATATTATCCAAGTGGTTTTTTACAATATGAAGGTGATTTTATGTGGAACCATATGCAAGGGGCAGGGAAGCTGTACTATGCCCCCGAAACACCAAGCCTAGCGGAAATTGAATCTGCTTTAACACCCCTTTACTATGAAGGGTATTTTTTTGAAGATATGAAGCATGGTAAAGGAAAAGTGTATTCAAGACAGGGTGTGCTAGAAGCAGAAGGTCAATTTAAAGAGGATGCGATGACAGGAAAAGGCACTCTTTATTATGGCAATGGACAAGCATCTTATATTGGCGACCTTGTAAATGGGGAAAAGCATGGTCGTGGGGATTATTATAATGAGGCTGGTAAAATTATCTATAGCGGAGAGTTTATCCACGGAGAACGTTTACGTATTACGCCTGAAGTAGAGAGAGAGATTAACAAGCTACAGGCGCAATTAGATGGCCTTGTCGGGCTGCCGAATGCCAAGAAGGAATTACATAATTTAATTAACTTCATTAAAATTCAAAGTTTACGTGTCGATCATGGCTTAACGAGTTTTCCAATTACGTATCATCTAGTCTTCTCCGGTAACCCTGGAACAGGCAAAACGACTGTTGCCCGCATTATTGGGCAAATATACAAACATCTTGGTGTATTGTCTAGTGGGCATTTTGTTGAAACCGATCGAGCGGGATTAGTAGCAGGTTATGTTGGTCAAACCGCCTTAAAGGTACAGGAAGTAGTGAAAAAAGCGACCGGTGGTGTATTATTTATCGACGAGGCTTATTCACTAATTCATGATAAACAAGATGCATTTGGTAAAGAGGCCATTGACAGCTTATTAAAGGCGATGGAGGATTTACGGGATGATTTAGTCATTATTGTAGCTGGTTATACCGAGCTGATGGAGGCGTTTTTACAAGCCAATCCAGGTTTTAAATCGCGTTTCAATCATTTTGTGCAGTTTGATAATTTTACTACGGATGAGCTTTATGAAATTTTTGCGATGCTCTGTAAAAATAACGATTATCGTTATGGTGAAACCTTTACCCACCATATGAAAGCTCAATTAACTCAAATTCCTGTTGAATCCATCCCGAACTTTTCAAATGGACGTTATATTCGAAATGTCTTTGAAAAGCTGGTGACGATCCAGTCGAATCGTTTAATTCAACAGCCTACTATTACAAGAAATGAACTGATGGAATTTACGGCTTCAGATATTGAACAAGCGATTGCGGAAAATCTTTTTGATAGTACGTTTTAATAACTAGGAAGTTGACGACCTATAAGCATTCATCATATTCACTATGAACGATTCATATAGTGAATAGATGATTTTTATATAGCAGGGAGAATTTGATGAAAAAATAGTGCCGTTACTATTGTTACTTGGGTGTGTTTTACCAACATTTTTACACATTACAATCACCTTTCATAACAACATCAATGTCAACAAGGGTAGTATAAAGGAAGATTAGCTATTTATATGAATGCGATGAGGCTGGGACAAAAGAGAAAAAGTGTTAGATTGATGGCAGTCAATCTAACACTTTTTTGCTGCGCCGTTGTTTTCCGCTCAGCACAGTAAGCCGCAACCCTCGCTAACGCGCAGAATACCAGCGTCTTACGGTTGTATGCGTTCTGAGCAGGAGTCACCGCCTTCGCTACCAACAACTAGTGAACACTTCTATTTTTTTGCAAATAGTCAGGTTCCCATAATAGCAAAAATTTACGAACCACCTTTCCTCTGTTCCTTAAATTTTTTTAGTTATGTCCCAACCTCATTTTAAATTTTGTACCAATGTTGTTTGACAAAATTTACAATATGTTATATTCTATTGAAAACATACGATAGCGTATGTTGGAGGGTGAAATGATGCAATTAACAAGAGAAGACTGGATAAAGGCTGGTTTACATCAATTAGCAGATGCAGGTATACATAAAGTTCGTATCGAAACGCTTGCACGTATACTGAACATAAGTAAAGGTAGTTTTTATCATCATTTTCGTGACCATCAAGAACTGTTAGATGCTATGTTCAATTATTGGGAAATGGTTGCTACAAAGCGCATTATTCATAGTATGGAGCAGGAAGATTCTTCATTAGAAGAGCTATTTACAATCAGTTTTAGTAGTGATAAAAAAATTGAAATAGGCATTTATACTTGGGCTAAATATAACCAAGTTGTTGCAAAGCGGTTAGTCGACATCGAGGAACAGCGAATTCGTTGTATTGCTCATTTATATCAAAAAAAAGGAAGTGACGAATTAGAAGCAATCGAACGAGCAAGACTGGCTTATTTAACGTATATAGGATGGATGACTAGGTTTACAGAAAATCCTAATTTTACAATAGGAAAAATGCTTGAACTATTACTAAAGATATAAAAAGAAACATGTCCCTTGCAGTTGAGTAACTATAAGGGACAAATAAATGACCAAAACATACGTTATCGTATGTTTTGGTATGTAGTATACAAAGTGGGAGGGGAATAGGTAATGATCAGTTTATTACTACTCGTTGTATGTGTTCTGTTTCTGATAAGCATAATACACGTCTATTGGGCATTTGGTGGTCGTTGGGGTGCGATGGTGGCACTCCCTATAAAGAAAGGGAGCCAAGAACCGGCTTTCGTTCCTCGTAAAATAGGAACGTTATTAGTAGCATTCCTTCTTGTGGTAGCAGCTTTCCTACTATTAATAAAAGGGATTTACTTACGGAATGTGCAAGAATTTAACTTTTTTACACTTGGTTGTACGGTTTGTGCAGTTGTATTCTTGATACGAGCAATAGGCGACTTTAAATATGTAGGATTTTTTAAAAAAATAAAACATTCACAGTTTGCAAGAAATGATACATGGTTGTATAGCCCACTTTGTCTCCTCATTTCTTTAGTGTATTTATTTGTACTTTTTTAACTTTGCTTGTACAATCTGACTAGCAATTGGTAATAGAGAGATAGAGGAGGAACGGGATTGAGTCAAATTATTTATTTGCTTCGTCATGGAGAAACGGTTTTTAATACGCAAGGACGATACCAAGGCCAGTTGGATTCACCCTTAACCGATATTGGCATCGAACAAGTTCAACAAAATGCAGTTATGTTAAAAAGCTTACTAGGCAATCCTCAAGATTGGAAAATTATTTCAAGTTCTTTAGGAAGAGCATTACAGAGCGCAGAAATTATTTGCGAAACGATAGGCTATGATTTTAATGATGTAGCAAAGGACCATCGACTAGCTGAAGTGGCTGTTGGAGATTGGGCTGGGCTTACAATAAAAGAAATTGAAAAGTCTTGGCCAAGTTTTTTAGAAAACACAGACCATTATAATTGGTATTTCAATGCACCGAATGGAGAAAGTTACGACTCGGTTGCTGCTAGGTTGACTGATTGGTTCGATAGTGTCAAAGATGAACAAAACGTGATTGTCATATCCCATGGTCTAACTGGGCGGATTTTACGGGGCATTTATGCTGGATTAGCCAAGGACCATGCACTCAAGTTAGATGTATCACAGGATGTATTTTTTAAATTATCCGATAAGAAAATCCATAACATTTCTCTAGCGTTCGATGATTTTTACTGATATACAGTGGCTTTTATTATGTAACGCGTAATATTCCGCAATCCTTAAGAATTTCTTCATAAATATCCTACAGGAATATTCATAATTGCCTCCTATTATAATGTGTGGGAGGCGTTTTTTTATGAAAAAGTTTGTATTAATTTGTTGCATTGGTGTCATCGCATTTTTTCTCTATACAAATAAGTCCAAAGAACAAGTAGTGGATATTGAGCTACCTTCGTTACATAGTAAAAATGCTTTATTGGTAAATGATAGCGGAGAGGTGTTATATGAAAAAAATGCGGATGCTATTATCTATCCAGCATCATTAACAAAAATTATGACTGCCATTGTAGCGATTGAGGCGAGTAAAGATCTTCAAATGCAAACGATGGTTACACCACAAACAATTGCCACATATACTGCGCAAAATGCTTCGATGGCGGGCTTTCAGGCAGGTGATTTTGTAACGATTGAGGATTTACTATACGGTACTTTACTTGCATCAGGTGCTGATGCAACAGCCACGCTAGCAACGGCCATTGCAGGGAGTGAGAAAGCCTTTGTGGAACTGATGAACGATAAAGCACTTGAACTAGGGTTAAATGATACTCATTACGAAAATGTTAGTGGGCTTCATGATCCAGCACATATATCGAGTGTTCGTGATATTAGCAAGCTCTTTCAATATGCGATTGAAAATCCTACTTTTTATCAGATTATGACGACAAAAAGCTATACAACGCAAGTGCCAAATGAGTTAACGATTGCTAGCACTTTATTTTCAAAAATGGATGGGGTGGAAGGTGCCATTCTTGGTGGTAAAACTGGTTATACACCTGAAGCAGGGCTTTGCTTAGCTTCTCTAATTGAAAAAAATGGCGAATTGTATATTTTTGTTACGACAAATGCGGAAGGGCATGTTTGGACGCCGCCTCTACATGTTGAAGATGCAATGGCTGCATATCAAGCACTATAGGAGGATAAGGCATAGCAAGCTGAACGGCTTATGCACCAGAAGTAGAGCAAACCACTTGGCAGCCGTTGATTGGCACATAATGTTGGGGATGTGATAAAGGTTAGCAAAATAGCGATTAACGTCTTTATGCATAGAGATACAGTGAAATTTAGATGTCTGAATAGATAAGAATACATTATCTTAAGGAAATGTCTTTTTTGATAAAGAAAAATAAAAGCATGAAGAAACAATTCAGCAGTATGCCGCCGATATGGATTATCAAAAATCATTCTTACAGAAGTTGTAAATTAGCAAATCTAGTTGATTCTTACTATTTTCTGGTATAATAACATTATCAGATTTCAATCCTATGTTTTTAATATATTTTACACAGGAGACGACATCAGTGATTGTAAAAAGGCGGTGTAGAATAATGAAAAAATTATTACCTTTTGCGTTATTATGGGCATTTTTATGTAGTATGGCTATTGGGCATCATGTTTCGGCTCAAGCTAGTATGCCTGCCATCCAACAAGTTCTAAAGGATGCGACGGTGTATGAAGAGGCTTCCACAGAAAGCAAAGTGAATGGCTATATTAAACAAGGCAATTTTGTGCAAGCCTCAGCTTTCAATGAGGAATGGATACATATCCAAATGGCACAGTTAGAGGGGTATGTGGAAGCCTCAACATTAGCAGAGCTAACGCCGGAAAAAGCTGTAGTGGCGAAAAAAGGCGGCCTAAACTTAATGTCCTATCCAAGTCCAAGTGCACAAAAAGTTGGACAGCTATATGAAAATAGTATGTTAATGGTGTATGGCAAAGCACCTGGTGGTTGGTCATATGTGCAATATGGACATGAATTTGGCTATGTCGCGACAAATGCGCTGAAAAAACCAACTGCGATAAAAAAGCAGGTAAATGCACCTAAAGGGGCTATTATTCATTTAACTGCGAGCCCAAGCGGTGAAGTGCTAGGCACGCTAGCGCATAAAACGATTGTGCAGCAATATACAATAGTAGCAGGCTGGGCGTATGTGGAAGCTGACGATCAAAAAGGGTACATAAAGGCTTCAGAGCTAACGGACTTAACCGTAAATAATAAAGTTTACAATCAAGGAGTACCAGTAGCAAAAGGAGCGAAAAAGCGGGTAGCTTTAACATTTGACGATGGGCCGAATGCGAAAGTTACGCCACAAATATTAGCCATTTTAAAGAAATACAATGTAAAGGCAACATTTTTTATGGTTGGGAAAAATGCCTCTAGCAATGCAAAAATTGTAGAGCAAGTGTATATGGATGGTCATGAAATTGGCAATCATACGTGGAATCATCCGAAGCTAACTAATTTAGCGAAAACAAGCGTTAAAGAAGAAGTGGATCGGACAAGCAATGCCATTTACGCAGCTATTGGTCAATATCCAACTGTTTTTCGCCCACCATATGGAGCGACAAATGACCAAGTGCGCTCTGTTATTACAATGCCTTCTATTTTATGGTCGATTGATACACTCGATTGGAAGCATCGCAATGCCGATAAAATATTAACGTATGTCAAAGCATCTGTCAAAGATGGCAGTATTATTTTAATGCATGATATTCATCAAACGACAGCCAACGGGCTAGAAAATGTTATTCTTTATTTACAGAAACAAGGTTATGAATGTGTAACGGTAAGTGACATATTACAATAATGCATTCTATGAAGTTCTTTCTATAATGGAAGAAGCCGTGCAACAGTCTTATAAAGACTATGCACGGCTTTTTTAAGTTATTTAAATAAGTTAATAGTTGTAATAATAATAGGTATACCAAAGACATCAATTAAAAATGCACCTACAATTGGCACAACGAGGAATGCCTTTGTAGAAGGACCGAAGCGCTGAACAACTGCTGACATATTCGCCATTGCATTCGGTGTTGCACCCAAGCCATGTCCTGCAAAGCCCGCCACCATAACTGCTGCATCGTAGTTTTTGCCGAGTAATTTAAATAATACAAAAATACAGAATAGAACGATGAATAGTACTTGTACAAAAACAATGACAAATAGAGGTAAAGCTAAATCGGCAATTTCCCATAGTTTAATGCTCATTAACGCCATAGATAGGAAAACACCTAATGTGACGTCACCGATTAAAGAAATACTTTTCATGTTAATGGCATTTGGTTTCACTTTATCTAAAATATTACGGACGAATACAGCGACAAACATGGCACCTACGTAACCTGGTAATACGAAACCTGTAGCTTCAGAGAATAGAGTTCCAACATACGTTCCGACAGCCATACAAAATGTGATGATTACCACTTGTGTAAAGAATGAATCCGATGTAATTTGTTCATGTTTATTTTCATACTCAACGGCTTCTGCTTCTTGTTCATCTGGTGTTAAATTGTATTTCCCAACTAAATATTTGACAATCGGCCCACCAATTAGACCTCCAGCCACTAAGCCACATGTAGCCGCCGCCGCACCGATTGTCATAGCTGATGAAATTCCTAAATCTTCTAATGTTTGACCGAAAGCCGCCGCCGCACCGTGACCACCTTCCATAGAAACTGCACCTGCCATCATACCGATTAATGGATGAATGCCCATTAGTGAAGCAAGGGATACACCAATAACGTTTTGCATTAGCGCAAGGAACCCACATGCTAGCCAATAAATGACTAATAGCTTACCACCTAGCTTTACCAGTTTAAAGCTAGCACCTAAACCAATTGTCGTGAAAAAAGTAATCATAAATAAGCTTTGTAATGATGTATCAAGAGATATTTCTAATAGGCCAGTTGTTTTTAATATTGTGGCTAGTGCTGCAAAAAGTAAACCACCAACAACTGGTGCTGGAATACAGAAACGCTTTAAAAAGTTTATTTTATTAATAAGGAAGCTCCCGAATGCAAATAACGCGACTGCGAGAAATACTGTTGTAATTTGATTAATTTCGATCATGAACCGTTCCTCCTAAGTAAGTTGTTGAGTGCATCGTAGACAAAATAAGCACCCAATTTGACTGTTTGACCATTTTCATCTAGTAACGGATTCACTTCACATATATCAAAAGAATGGGTATGTGGATGTGATGCTACTTTTTGAATTACAGCTCGAACCGTTTTTGGATCTAGACCAAAAGGAGAAGGTGCACTAACACCAGGTGCGTAGGCTGTGTTGACAACGTCCATACATAAAGTAAGTAAAATATAATCATGATTATCCATAAATTGCTGTAGATCGTTCATAATATGCGCGTTGTTGTCTGCTGTCATTTGTTCTTCTAACACATATTTCACTTGTAGCTCATGTGCTTTATCAAACAGCTCTTGTGTATTTCCATAACGTTGAATACCTAGTACAAAATAGTCTGTATGTGGATCTTGTTCTAAAATTTGACGGAACATTGTACCGGATGAAGTTTGTTCATCATATGGTCGTAAATCAAAATGTGCATCGATGTTAATAATGCCGATACGGGCATCTTTTTGTAATGCTGCACGAACACCTAAGTAATGCCCGTATAATGTTTCATGACCGCCACCAAGGATAATACATTGCATGTTTTTAGCGCGTAGACCTTGAACAATTTCACCGAGCTCTTGTTGTGCATCCTCTAACGCATGATTGAGGCAAAGAATGTTACCGACATCGATAATTTCCTGTTGCTCATCAAATGTCCACGGTAAGCTTGCCAGTGCACCACGAAGTGCATTGGGTCCATTTGCTGCACCAACTCGCCCTTGATTGCGGCGTACCCCTTCATCACATATAAACCCGACAATCCCAGCATTTTTTTGTTGTGAAGCGCTTACATCGTTAATAGCCAATCGTTTTACTTTTTGATGTAATCGGAAACTACTTGGATTAGTAGTTGAATCGATGCGACCTTTCCATTGTTTTTGATCTGTCATTGTATACATCTCTTTATCAACTCCATTAACATTATTCTTGTAGTGTTAATTTATTATATATTCACATAATTATATTTACTAATATATAATTATTATTAATCTATAGTTTTAAACTATAAATGGGGGGTAGGTTGTTTTGGATTTAAAACAATTACAATATTTTATCGCTGTTATTGAGCATATGAATTACTCGAAAGCAGCTGAAAAATTGCATATTTCTCAGCCTTCTTTAAGTAATGCTATTAAAAAATTAGAACAAGAAGTTGGTTCTTCTTTACTTGAAAGAAATACAAGAAATTTGCAATTAACCGAAGCAGGTCAGCTTCTATATGAACGAGCAAAAGTTATTTTAAAAAATATGGAAGTGCTAAAAATTGAAATGGACGAGGTCATTGTACATGGTACAAGTGATTTGACCATCGGTGTAATGGAGTCCATTAAGCATTGGTTACCGAAAGCGATTGTCGAATATAAAAAGGGCTATCCACAGATGAAGTTTCATTTAGTCGATATTTTAGGTAGCAAGCGTGTTAAGAAATCACTGAAAGGCTATAAAACGCATGTGATTATTACCAATCAATTAATGGACGATGAAGAGCTCGAAGTGAAATGTTTGTATGAGGAACGACTTGTCGCTGTATTACCTTTACATCATCCGTTAGCGACGAAAGATTTACTGACCATTGCAGATTTAAGCAATGAGCCATTTATTATTAGTACGGATGGATTTCAAACAAGGCAGGATATTTTAAATGCATTTGAACAAGCTGGTCAAGCAATCAATGTTCAATTTGAAATCGAACGTTTTGAAACGGCTGTATCCCTTGTTCGCGAAAATTTAGGTATTACCATTTTGCCTGAAAACTATTTACAGGGGCCAACCGCGAAGACGATTGTTCAGAAAGAAATTGATTGCCCTAATTTACAAAGGAATGTTTATTTAGTGTATTTAAAAAATCGACATCTGCCCTTTGCAATCCGACAATTTATTGATGGTGTTATACATTATTTTGATAGTAAAAGATAATGTTGACGATATTTTGATATAGCTATTATTTTTATGTCTGTAAAAAGAAGGTGAAATGGAGATGCTTTTTTTAGCTATTTTTGCATATGAAATTTCTCTTTTATTCAAATTTTTGTGGAATAGATGATTGATTTACATGCCGTATAGCGGTAACATTTAATGTAAGAATAAGAATGAACAATCATTCATTTTCATTCGCGTTGTCAATCAAAGGGGGGCTTTCATATGAATTTTTCTTATAGTGAAAAAGTAGTAGAACTGCAAGAAAAACTGACGAAATTTATGGAGCAGTATATTTATCCAAATGAGGCACTGTATGCGGCACAGGTGGAAGCAATGGCGGATCGTTGGGGAGCGATTCCTCCGATTATGGAAGAATTGAAGCGTAAAGCACAAGAAGCGGGGCTATGGAATTTATTTTTACCTGATAGCGAGTATGGCGCAGGTTTATCGAATATAGAATATGCTCCTTTATGTGAAATTATGGGGCGATCATTAATAGCGCCGGAAGTCTTTAACTGCAATGCGCCGGATACGGGGAATATGGAGGTACTTGTACGCTATGGGTCGGATAAGCAAAAAAAAGAGTGGTTAGAGCCGCTCTTGCGTGGAGAAATTCGCTCTTGCTTTGCGATGACAGAGCCGGCAGTGGCCTCTAGTGATGCGACCAATATTGAGGCTAGTATCGAACGAGATGGTGATCAGTATATTTTAAACGGTCATAAGTGGTGGACAACCGGGGCTGGAGATCCACGCTGTAAAGTGGCGATTTTTATGGGAAAACATAAGGATTCTACGGCTTCTATCCATGAGCAACAATCTATGATTCTAGTTCCAATGGATACACCAGGTGTCAAAATAGAACGCATGTTA
Source organism: Lysinibacillus sp. FSL K6-3209 (assembly GCF_037976175.1). NCBI lineage: Bacteria > Bacillati > Bacillota > Bacilli > Caryophanales > Bacillaceae > Lysinibacillus > Lysinibacillus sp. FSL K6-3209. Next base: position 2,075,670 of record NZ_CP150264.1, read on the forward strand.
ACGGCCTTTGGCTATGACCATGCACCTGAAGGGCATGGAGAGGTTACGTTTACAAATGTACGAGTACCTGTGGACAATATTTTATGGGGTGAAGGGAAAGGTTTTGCGATTGCTCAAGGTCGTTTAGGCCCAGGCCGCATTCATCATTGCATGCGTCTTATCGGAGCAGCTGAACGTGCTTTAGAAGAAATGTGTAGCCGCTTACTAGAGCGTCAAGCCTTCCATCGACCGCTAGCAGACCAAGGCGTGATGCGTGAACGAATAGCAGAATCACGTATTGATATTGAACAGGCAAGGCTGCTTACGTTAAAAGCAGCATACATGATGGATACAGTAGGGAATAAAGAGGCGAAGGCTGAAATTGCGATGATTAAAGTAGTCGCACCGAATATGGCATTGCGTGTTATCGACCGTGCCATCCAAGCATTTGGCGCTGCTGGCGTTGGTCCTGATACGACGCTCGCTGCGCAATGGGCGAATTCACGTACATTGCGTTTAGCAGATGGACCAGACGAGGTACATCGTAATACTGTAGCGAAATTGGAACTGAAAAAACATGCCCCAAAGCAAAAGGAGCTGGTAAAATGACTGTTCTTGACCTATTTAGCTTGCAAGGGAAAACGGCTATTGTTACAGGTGGTGGTCGCGGACTTGGTGCACAAATTGCGCAAGGCTTTGCAGAGGCTGGTGCCAATGTTGTGCTGTGCTCACGCAAAGTGGAGGCTTGTGAGGAAATAGCTTCACAACTTGCACAATTGGGTGTTCAGACACTTGCGCTTGCCTGTGATGTGACGAAACCAGAGGAAATTGCCCATGTTGTGTCAAAGACATTAGAAACCTTTGGTAAAATTGATATTTTAGTAAACAACAGTGGGGCATCATGGGGGGCGCCGGCTGTCGATATGTCATACGAGGCATGGCAAAAGGTATTTGATGTAAACGTCAACGGTACATTTTTAATGTCGCAAGCTGTTGGTAAAGTGATGCTTGAACAAAAAGCTGGGAAAATTATTAATATTGCTTCTATTGCAGGGCTTGGAGGTACACTTCCTGACTTTATGGATACAATTGGTTATAACGCTAGTAAAGGTGCAGTTATTACGTTAACCAAAGATTTAGCGGTGAAATGGGGACCATCAGGTGTAAACATTAATGCCATTGCCCCTGGATTTTTCCCAACGAAAATGTCCAATGTTTTAATAGAACGAGGACAAGATTATTTAATGGGGGCTACACCTTTAAAGCGTCTAGGTGCTGAAAATGATTTGAAGGGCGTTGCATTATTTTTAGCAGCTGCAGCTTCGGATTATATTACAGGTGAGGTTATTGTGGTAGATGGTGGAATGAGTGCAATTATTTAAGGGGGGTTCCTATGGATACGATGCAAGTAAGGGCAAGTGAACGAATCGATGCAGAGCAATTACATGCTTTTTTAAAGCGACATTTCCCAGACTTACCAGAAGGGAAACTAGAAATTTCTCAATTTAGTGCGGGTCATTCTAATTTAACTTACTGTTTAAAAATAGCGGATTTTGAAATTGTACTTCGCAGACCACCTCTAGGGCCAGTGGCAAAAAAAGCGCATGATATGAAGCGTGAATTTACCATTTTATCGGCGCTTCATCCGTTTTTAGCCGTTGTACCAAAACCATATATATATGTAGATGACGCTAGCATTATCGGCAGTGACTTTTTCTTAATGGAACGAAAAAAAGGTGTCGTGTTGGACACATGTTTCCCATCTGGGACAGAATCGACAGTAGCACTCGCACATCAATTGTCTGAAAAAATGGTGGAATCACTTGTAGCGCTCCATGCCATTCCATATAAGGAAACGGCTTTAAAGGACATGGTCAAGCCTGAAGGATTTATGGAACGCCAAGTGCATAGCTGGGTCGAGCGTTACGACAAAGCAAAAACAGCTGAGCTTTCAGAAGTAACAGCGCTAACGGCTTGGTTAAAGGCTAATATACCGACAAATAATGAAGCGACAATTATTCACTATGACTATAAGTTCAACAATGCGATGTTTTCACAAGATTACTCAGAAATGATTGGGCTTTTTGATTGGGAAATGACAACAGTAGGTGATCCGTTAGCAGATCTCGGTGTTGCGATGAGTTATTGGATGCATGCAGATGATCCAAAAATGTTGTTGTATGCACTAGGGGAGCCACCGATTACGGTTCATCCTGGATTTTATTCAAGAGAGGAATTTATCGCGCGCTATGCGGAGAAAAGTGGTCGAGATGTCTCATCAATCGACTATTATATCACGTTTGCTTATTTTAAATTAGCGGTCATTTGCCAACAAATTTATTATCGTTATGTCAACGGACAAACGAAAGACGATCGTTTCGCACAAATGGATACGATGGTAGTTGCGCTTATACAACAAGCTGCTAAAAGTATTAAATAGAAGTAGGTTAATAGAGGTAGTTTGATTGTAGATGCTCCTAATCTTGGGGAGCATCTACAATCTTTTTTTGTTGGTGTCTAATTTAATTGATAGATAACAACTACAGATTATCCGACATTAATATTTATAGTTTTAAATTATCCACTCGCACCAACTTTATTATGCAATACAAAATATTCACGATAAAGAAATAAAAGAGGGGGAATGCATGTTCTACTTTGGGGGGAGGAACTAGGCAGAAATAGCGAAATCAGTATTTTGCGTAAAAACTTCATCAAGATGTTGCTTTTCTTAGGCTCTCTGAACTCTCTTGTTAAATTCCCTTTTAATAGAACCATCAAATTTAATGTCGAATATTTAAGAAATTCTCGTATTCGAACTGAAAAAAATGTCGAAAAAATGAATTTTAAGAGTAAATATGTATTAAGTGCATTCAAATTTTTTTAATATTCAATTAATATATAATTGTCGAGAAAGACAAATCTATTAAATGTATTAAAGGAGGTTTATATGAAAAAGTTTCTTTTTTTGTATTTGCTACCTTAATCATTATCTTAGTGTTTACTCATCATGTTGTATCAGAAAATCAGGAAGTCCAAAAGGAAAAGTTTAAGGTGGCAATTTTAGATAGTGGCATTAATGAAGAATTTTTGGAAAGTGGTATTGTTGATGAATTTAATGCTATCGACCCGACATCGCCGACTATTGATGAAATGAGTCATGGAACTCCAATTGCCAATATTATTGAAAATAGTGAGATAGACTTGATTGATGTAAAAGTTTTGAACAAGGACGGTAAGGGGAAGGCAGATGACTTAGTTAAAGCCCTAGAATGGTGTATTGAGCAAAAAGTAGATATTATCAATATCAGCTTTGGATATCAAACGGAAAATTTAGCTGTCAAAACTGTTATTGGTAAAGCCGTTGCAAATGGAATTCTTATTATAGCAGCGGCTGGTAACACTTTCGGTTTTAGTGTTGATTATCCAGCAAAATATGATGAAGTGATATCTATTACTGCGACAGATAAAGAATTGAGAAGACTTAGTTCAACAGGAAAAGGAAAAATTGATTTTGCCTTTGTGGGAGAAGACGTCGTAGCTATAGACAAAGATGGATATTATAGAAAATTTACTGGGACGTCCTTTGCAACTGCAAAGGCTACTAAATATATTTCCAGTCTAATGGCTGCACAAAAAAATCGTTAAGTAAGGAATCAATAGTGGCACTGTTAAAGCAGCAAGCAAAAGATTTAGGTGAAGAAGGTTTTGATCGTGAATATGGATATGGGGTTATAGAAGATAATTAATAACGAAAGGAGATTATTTATGAAAAAGATTATCTCTATATTAATGGTTATTTTTTTAATTTTCGGTGTAACTATCCCGCATGCGGGTGCAAGTACGATTATTCCTATAAATAAGCTTTCTAACGAAAATAATGATGAAAAACAGTTTCAAAATGATATTGATACAGAAATTAAAGAAGCAGAAAAGGAAATAAGGAAAGAGATAGAAAAAGAAATTACAAATTTATATGGAAAGGAAACACTTGAAGATATTGAATCTTTGGACTTAGGCATTGAAATCCTTAAAAATGGACAAATTATTGTAACTCTTAATTTGAATACAACTGATTTCGATGCTGGATTTGAGTTAGATATGTATCCAGAAAGCGATACTATTATCTTAACTAGTACCTTTATAGACGAAAAAGGTGAAGAGATTCATAAAAAACTCGCGGCAGTTGTTCATGAAAACAATGACGATGTATTTAAAGCAAGTTTACAAGACATCGAAACAGGTGAAGTTTACAATATTGATACAACTGAATTAAATGCTTCTGTATTACCGGTTTTTGTGTATGTTGTTGGAGGAGTTGCAATTCGAACAACTGCAAGATATGTTCTTGGAATACCAATTAAAAACTTATCTCATAGAGGCTTTAATAGTTTTGACTCTTTAAGAAAATTTTTAGGGAATGCTGGTACAAATAGACAATGGCATCATATTGTTGAACAATCACAAATTGCAAAGTCTGGCTCTAGTAAAACATCTATTCACAATACTCGTAATATCGTATCCATAGATATACAACATCATCAAAGAATTACAGGATACTATAATTCTATCCGGCCATATTCAGAAGGTAAACGAGTAAGGGATTGGTTAGCCGGAAAGAGTTGGGATTATCAATACGATTATGGTATAAAAATTATGGATAGACTACGATAATAATATGAGGTGATAATGTGCAAGATAAAAAAATATTAGTTGAAGAGTTTATTAATCATTGCTTGATAGCAGAAGAAACGCCGATGACTGGAGATTATAAAAGAGGAAATAAATCAAATAAGGCGTTGCTAGCTATTTTGGAGCAACTAAAGCAATCATCTGAACTTGCAACAGACGTGTTAGATGAGTTGTTTTTACATGAAAATCCTTTTGTCTTATATGTTTGCAGTATTTATGCAATTGTATTGAATTATCGTAGAGCTGATGCTGTAAAAATGCTTGAAAAGATTGCAGGGATGGAACAGAATATGACCAGTTTTGAGGCAAGCATAGTTCTTGAACAATATGAATCAGGTGAACTTTTTAAACTGTATGGCGTAAGTAAATAAGCTACCATTAAGGAAATGGCTCAGCGATAAATATATGAGGGTCTTTTTTCTAAATTAACTTAAAGGTGGTGATATAGATGGATAGTCAAATGTGTTTACTAATGGAGGTTCATGATTTAATTGAAGAATACTCTAAAATGGGTGATAGCCTACGAAATCCAGAAAACGCGATAATAGGCATAGAGGATGAGCTTAAATTAAGTGTTGAAGAAGTCAAAGCGTTAAAAGCAAATGAATTTGATTTTTATAGTATTTGTGGCATTGAAAAGATTGTTCGCGATCGGATGCTTTCAACCTTTTTTCACTTTTTCTGTATTATAGATGGTGTTGGTGATCCTAAATTTAGAAAAGATAATACGGTGTGGTTAGGGATGAAATTAGAACAGAGAGGTCTAGATGATGAGCGAGAGCACGAGGAATTTCTACACGATATGCTATATGAAGCATATTGGAAATCGCAAGAATTGAAATCTTAAGATTGTAGCTTTGATTTATGGAAAGATTTTAAATATCTATTAAGATAATCAATAAAAGTACTCTAAACAAAGATACATCCTTTTGAGTACTTTTATTGCATTAACAAGGGTTACAGACTAGGCTGTTTGCTTGGATACAAATGATGATAGATAAACGTTGCTATTCATTGCTAAGACTATAGAATGATAGTATCCCTAAACAAAAAATGATGAATAATGTTAAAAAAATATAAAAAACCGTTTTATTTTTCACAAAATCCACCCCTTTTATGCTAATATCTGTTGAAGTAACTAATAAATGTAATATGTAGAACTACCTAATTTATATACTAGAATATAATAACTGAAATATCAATTAATTTAAAGGGTAGAAAGGGTGCATTGTATGTCTTGCAAATATAATAAATATGTAAGTTTTATTACTGCAATAACTCTCCTTTTACTAATTTTATTCTTTACTAATAAAGTAAGCAAAGAGGTGTTTTTACTCTTATACATGCCTTTAAGTATAGCAATGCTAATCTTTGGAATTTTGGTGCTTAAAAACACTTTGAAAGATAAAGAAGATATAGATTTACATGCATCAGAAATTAAAAGACGACTAAAAAATAGAATGAAAAAGAAGTAGTTTGTTTTTCTTCATTCGCTAATGTCGATAAGCTTTTTTGATACTATTGTTAATTTAAAATGTCTGAATGAAATAATAGTAGGTGATAATGTGCAAGATAAAAAAATATTAGTTGAAGAGTTTATTAATCATTGCTTGATAGCAGAAGAAACTCCGATGACTGGAGATTATAAAAGAGGGAATAAATCCAATAAGGCGCTGCTTGCTAATTTGGAGCAACTAAAGCAATTATCTGAACTTACAACAGGCGTGTTAGATTAGTTGTTTTTACATGAAAATCCTTTTATCTTATTGAACTATCTCAGAGCTGAAGCTATAAAAATGCTTGAAAAGATTGAATGATTGTAGATTTGATTTATGAAAAGATTTTGTTTAATTAAGTATAATTAAACATTCAATCAATAAAAGCACTCAAAACAAGAGTGCTTTTATTGATTGAAGAAAATATATAATGCAAAGAAAAGAATTCATTAAAAATGGTTACAGACAAGGCTGTTTAGTTTGGTCAGTAGTATTGTTTAGTATTTGTTCGGAACACAGTAGTAATCTAAACATGTAATCTTGTCATTGGGTAAATAACCGTTATTAAAAGCCTAGGTACTCAATTAATATTGAGCCTGGACTTTTTTATTTCAAGAAATATAACACTTGCCAATAGTAAATTATTAATAGTAGTCAGAATTATAAAAATATTGATAATAATGAGGCTATTAGTTATAATCAAAATGATTTATAATATAAAGGAGATGATGAAGGAAATGAAGAGACTAAGTATTTTGTTGTGCGCGTTTACATTAGTATTTGGAATTCTTGCATTTTCAGGAATCTCTTTAGCTGCCGAGGAAACAAGCTTTAATGATGTTGAGGTTACACCAATAGCAGAACCAGTAACAGAACTACCTCTTGGTTTTGACATCAATAAAGAATATGAAGATGGAGAAATAATATCAGAGACAATCACTAAATCTGATATTAATCCACGAGGTTTTTATCTTTATGCAGATGCATCGCATCAAGTGTATTATACATTTAATAGCTCTATACCAACATTGTATCCTTACGAAAAATGGATTGATGGATATTTATATAAAGGAAATCTAAGATTACAAGGAGCTGTGCCAGCGGGAAAGGGTTATTTAGCTACATATAGTGGAAAGATTTCTACATTTATTAACTAAAATAAGGTTCTGCTATACAAGAAAAGCCACGTTCATTTATATGCATGTGGCTACTTTTGGTTAAATTTGTAAAATACCAGTTATTTAAAAAGCTAAATAAAGTCAGCAAAGAGGTGTTTTTCCTCTTATTTGCTCCTCTAAGTATAACAATGCTAATATTGGGGTTTTTAGCGTTTAGAAACGCTTTGAAAGATACAGAAAAGATTGATTTACATGCATCAGAAATCAATAGCTTTTGCAAATGTCGGTAAGCTTATGTGATACTCTTGTTGATTACAAAGCCTGACTTGTTAAACTACTAATAGTAGGTGATGACGAGCAGATATTAAACGATTGTAGATTCGGTTTATGGAACCGTTTAACGCCACAAACATGTATGAAGATAAACAAATAAAAGCACGCTAAATAGAATAGTCCTGTTTAGTGTGCCTTTTCAATTTATTTATTGTACTCTTCGTGCAAAATGCTGTAAATTTCCAAATCAACAATACCTTTACCAGACCAGAAAGTAGCTTGTCTTAATAAACCTTCTTTCATAAAGCCACTTTTTAAAAGCACTTTTTTTGACGCATCGTTCATCGGCATAACCTCTGCTTGAATTCTATTAATGTTCGCTTCATCAAATAAAAATTTACAAATGGTTTGTACAGATTCCGTTGCAATGCCCTTATTCCAATAGTTCTCTGCCAAATAGTAGCCAATTGTTGCCATATTTACTTTTTGGTTAAAATCCATCGCTTCGATTATACCGACTAAAGAATCTGGTTGATCTTTATAAAAAATCCCCCATTTCACTCTACTTCTTTTCATGAAGTCACGTTCAAAATGACCAATCATTTTTTGGACAGTCTGAATATTGTGCTTCGGGATAATGCCGCAATACTCAAATACTTTTTCATTATCGTAGATAGCGAATAACATGTCTAAGTGGCTTTCTTCTATTTTTTTAAATTGTAGGTTGCTAGAACGTAATAGTGGGAAGCTTTCAAAGATTTTTTCTACATTCATTGGATTCTCTCCCTTGTCATTTTGCGAGCTTGTTTTAATGATTTGGAATTTTTCATTTTGGAAAGCGATTTAAATAAGTATGTATTTAATATTTTCTAGTTAAACCATTATATTGTAAAATGGGAATCGAGTAAATCTAAAATAAAAAAAGCTGTATCGTATAAAATACCCTACAGCTTCGAATTGGTTTGTGCCCTTTGATGGTGCTACTGAAAGCAGTATACCATAGAATAATAAATAATTGTGATATTTATGTATTATAAATCTTTTGAAATCAATAGTGGTACGTGATGTCTTCTTCTTTTAATAGCCTAGGAGTAATTGGCTTTCTACATATTTATGATAAGTTATTTACCCATAGCCCCTCTTGATGTTGAACGTCGAGAGGGGCTTGTTATTTTGTAAACTTCATAAGTTAGCTTTGTCGTATAAAAAATTTAATCTCTCTATCAATTATTATCATACTGGATTAGGGTACGGAATAGATTGTTATAGTTCTACTATTAGGGATATGGAGTCGAAAGCAAAAGAGCACATATTTTTTAATATTATGTAACAGAAATCACGGCTTGTAATAGAAAAAATACAAGTCAAAAGGGGCCAAGTGATCGAAACGACATTTTGATAGCTAAAAGACTGTGCAATAAAGATAAAGTTGTTTTCCTTCTATTGCAATAGTCCGCTCTATGTTGAATAACACAACTATTATTAATAATTTACACTGGAAGGAGAATCAAATGACACAGTATCATCAGCAGTCGTCCGTTGAAGTCATGAATAAACTGAATGTGACCAATCAGGGATTGAGTGATTATGACGTTCAAAAGAGGCAAGAGGTTTACGGGTATAATGTTTTAGAGGAAAGTAAAAAGGTAAGTACACTTGCCGTTTTTTTCGGCCAGTTTAAAGATTTATTAGTGATTATTTTAATGGTAGCGGCTTTTATTTCATTTCTATTAGGTGAAGTAGAAAGTACGATTGTTATTTTGATTGTTATTATTTTAAATGCAGTTCTGGGCACTGTTCAACATGTAAAGGCAGAAAAATCTTTAGGTAATTTGAAAGCACTGTCTTCGCCCATAGCGAAAGTAATGCGTAATAATCAGATAATAGAAATTCCTTCTGAAGATATCGTTGTGGGAGATCTGTTGTATTTGGAAGCTGGAGATTATATAAATGCTGATGGAAGATTACTAGAAAGCCATAATCTTCATATTAATGAAAGTTCGTTGACAGGTGAATCATTAGCTGTCGCAAAAAGTGCCGATTCGATTAAGGAAGATGTAACCATTGCGGATAAGAAAAATATGGTCTTCACTGGAAGCTTTGTCACGAATGGACGAGGCGTTGTTATTGTGACAGCTATCGGAATGGACACGGAAATTGGGAAAATCGCCAATTTACTTGATACTGCAAAAGAAAAGAAAACGCCGCTACAAGTAAGTCTAGATCAATTTGGAGAAAAATTAGCTTTAGGCATCACGATGATTTGTGTTGTTATCTTCACGATTGATCTAGTTCGAGGCCGTGAATTAGTAGAATCATTTATGTTTGCCGTTTCGTTGGCTGTTGCCGCCATACCAGAGGCATTAAGTTCCATTGTCACAATTGTCTTGGCTTTTGGGACACAAAAAATGGCAAAGGAAAATGCTATAATACGAAAGCTTTTTGCTGTTGAAAGTCTGGGAAGCGTTTCGGTTATTTGTTCAGATAAAACAGGAACGTTAACTGAAAACAAAATGGTTGTCCAACATGTATACGTTAATCAGAAAGTGATTCCACACGATCAACTATATATGAAAAATGCAATTGAGAAAGATTTGATTTTAAAGGCGCTATTATGTAATGATGCATTGGAAAGAGATCATAAGGAAATCGGTGATCCTACTGAAATTGCCCTTGTGAAATTAGGGAAGCAGTATGATTTTGATGAATTACTTGTTAGAGACCATTGTCCAAGGGTGGCAGAGCTCCCTTTTGATTCAGATCGGAAGCTTATGAGTACGGTTAATCGGATTAATCAGCAAAATATTATGATTACTAAGGGAGCACTAGACGTTCTGCTATTCAAAATGTCAAAAATGAATACGTCGCAAGGTCTAGTTAATCTGACGCAAGAACATCGAAAAAAAATCGAAGAAGTGAATCGAGATTTTTCAATGAATGGTTTAAGAGTATTAGCCATTGCATATAAGGAAGTAAGAGAAGGCCGTCCAATTACCGTATTTGATGAAAGAGATTTAATTTTTGTTGGATTAATAGCAATGATGGACCCACCTAGAAAGGAATCGAAGGCAGCGGTTGAAAGCTGTATTAAAGCAGGTATTAAACCTGTAATGATTACAGGTGACCATAAAATAACTGCCACTGCCATAGCCAAACAAATCGGGATTTTACAGGACCCATCCGAAGCGATTGAAGGAGCTGAAATTGAAGGTTTAACCGATCGCGAACTGCAAGAAAAAGTTCAAGATGTTTCAGTTTATGCTCGCGTAACACCGGAACAAAAAATTCGTATTGTGAAAGCCTGGCAGGAAAAGGGTAATGTCGTTGCGATGACCGGTGATGGTGTCAATGATGGCCCCGCTTTAAAACAAGCTGATATCGGTGTAGCTATGGGAATAACTGGTACTGAAGTAGCGAAAGATGCATCATCTATGATATTAACAGATGATAATTTTTCAACGATTGTCAAAGCAATCTCGAATGGTAGAAGCATCTATACGAATATTAAAAATGCGATTTTATTTTTGTTATCTGGAAATGCAGGGGCTATTTTTGTCGTTTTATATGCTACTATATTAGGTTTACCCGTTCCATTTGCACCTGTTCATCTATTATTTATTAACCTACTTACCGATAGTTTGCCGGCCATTGCCATTGGACTGGAACCAAATAATAAAAACACCATGAAGGACAAGCCAAGAGATATTCGCACACCATTGTTAAATAAAGCTTTTACGACGCAAGTTATACTGGAAGGTTTATTAATTGCGATTGCTACGGCTGTTGCTTTTGAAATCGGATTGTCAACAGGAGATACTTTAACAGCTAGTACGATGGCGTTTACTACTTTATGTTTGTCGAGATTAATTCATGGCTTTAATTCCAGATCGAAGCAATCAATTTTTGCCATTGGTGTATTTTCGAATAAATATACTTGGTTAGCATTTTTAATCGGTTTTGTTGCTTTACATGTCGTATTATTTGTTCCATCATTTACGGGTATATTCGAAGTGGCCGCATTAAGTGGCGCCCAATTAGGCTTTATTTATAGCTTATCGTTTATGCCGTTTTTAGTTAATCAGTGGTTTAAACTATTGTTTGTCAGAAGTAAATAAGGCAACTTCATAAAGTGTCAGGCACCCAAATAGTGCCTGGTACTTTTAATATTTCTTTAAATTCCCAGTTGTAAAAAGGAACGTACGTGCGTAAAATATAAATACAAACAAATGTTCTTGTTGCGGATGAGAGGAGAAGGATGTTGGATGAAAGAACAGTTAATAAAAGCAATGCAACGTAATCAGTCAGTTCATATGATGTATGTATCCAAATGCGGTGAAATCACAAAAAGGCAAGTGAAAATCATAAAAGTTGTAAATGACTGCTTTTCTGCATATTGCTTCACACGACAAGCAAAGCGTACTTTTATTATCAGCAATGTTCTTGCAATTATTCCAGTTATAACACAAGAGCGTGATGTCGTGTGAACTATAAGGCGATGCCCAATAGACCTATTATATGTATCGATATGAAATGTTTTTACGCCAGTATCGTGGCGATGTTACATGGGCTAGATGTTTTAAAAACGCCAGTTGCAGTAGTAGCAAATTTTGACCAACCAGGTAGCGTAGTGCTTGCTGCATCTCCCTTAATGAAAGAGAAATATAAAATCAAAACTGGCAGTAGACGTTATGAGATACCAAAGCATCCTGACATTAGATTGTTTGAGCCTAAAATGAGTTTCTTTATTCAAATGTCGATGACGATTACAAAATTGATCGCTAATTACGTACCTGTTGATGCGATACATGTGTATAGTGTAGATGAAAGTTTTGTTGATTTAACTGGCACGGAAAAGCTTTGGGGTTCACCCGAAGAGACGGCCAAGGAAATACAAAAGGCTATTCTTGACCAATTTAGTATACCTAGTGCAGTAGGTATGGGACCCAATATGTTAATCGCCAAATTAGCTTTAGACCTTGAAGCAAAGAAAACAGGTTTTGCTAAATGGACGTATGAGGATATTCCAAAGAAACTGTGGCCTGTTCGACCTTTAGCTGAAATGTGGGGCATAGGAAAACGCATGGAAGCAAATCTAAATGCTATGGGAATACAAACAGTTGGTGGTTTGGCTAATGCAGATTTAGCAGAATTAGAAAAGCGCTTTGGGATAATGGGTAATCAACTCTATTACCATGCATGGGGCATAGATTTATCCAAATTAGGGGAGCCGTTAATAACAAACGGAGCATTAAGTTTTGGTAAGGGTCAAATGCTGATGAAAGATTATCACACACGAAAAGATATTGCGGTAGTGCTTCTAGAAATGTGCGAAGACGTAATGAAACGCACACGTGATGCAGGGTTTGTTGGCCGTACAATCAGCTTAGGTCTTTCGTATAGTCATAATGCCATGACCAAAGGGTTTCATCGTTCTAAAACTATTGCAGTGCCGACAAGTGAAACGCTTGTGATGTATAAAGCTTGTATTGAATTACTGGATGAACATTTTGCTGGAGAGCCAGCACGACAATTATCAGTCAGAATATCTAACCTAGAGAAAGAGCATAGCATTCAATTGGATTTATTTGATGAACGCAAACCGCAACGTCAGATAATCGGTCCTACAATGGATGCCATACGTAATAGGTTTGGAGCTACCTCAATATTAAGAGCCGTTTCTTATACAAAAGCTGGTACAGCTATTAAACGAGATCGCTTAGTGGGTGGTCATTTGGCATAGGAGTGATTGGAATGATAAAAGATAGAGGGACGATTAAATGGGCATCGATGATGTTGCCAGAACATTTAGAGCTTCTCAGAAAGTATAAAGAAGAGTATATGGAACAGCCAAGAGAATTGACTGAATGGGAACTGGAAGAACTACAAAAAACAATTGATCAAGCTTTTAATCAGCAGTTGACCGTTACGGTAGAAGTGTGGAAAGACCATACAATCACACAATGGACTGGTATAGTTAAATCGATGAATACGAATGAACTCATACTTGAAACACTACTTAAAACGGAGAGTATCCCCATCCCAAATATTCAATCAGCCCAACTGGATGCTGATTACTATGATTAAAGCCGACGAAAGACAGTTACTTCATAAGTATCTTTTGCTAGAGCTAGCAGTTAAATCATTACAGGTTGATTATTGTAAATTAGAGCAGTTTAAAATGAAAACAGTATTTCTTCCAATGATGGATTCATTACTAAAGGAGCTAAGACAAGAATATTTTAATCTCAAACGAGAACTTGCACAAAAACGTATACGAGTAGTAGGTTGGCAACCAGTAGATGAATATTTTAGTGATGTGCAAGTTGCCACTGCAGGGAATGATGTAGTACTCCGTTATGCAAATCAAGCTCTAAAAGCACAGGTGGAAAAGCTATTGATTAATCATATAGGGCGCGTTGAATAAAGAGTGATGACGCAAAACCGAAAATACTCCATTTTGCAAAGAGATTTGTCAAAATGGAGTTAATATTTTTAACTAAGTATAAGATTTTATGAAATTTGATTATAGTCTTATACAACTAAAGCACTCGCTAAGGCAAACCCAAATGGCATTACATCGGTATTCATGTTCTTATGAATCTATCTTGCTCCGTTAGTTCAAAAAAATTTTCTCAAAAATGTATGATATTATACAGTTGAATGGAAAGAAAAATAGAATTGGGGGTTCAATATGAAAAGTGAAGATAAACAATATGCCATAACTGTTATTACCAATATATTAAAAGTAATGCATAGTAAAGAATATGAAAAAATATTAAATTATGTGGATGAATCTAAAGTGGATGATATTGGTGAGTTATTCTATTATGTCCACGAAACATTAAACTTAAATGGATTGGATTCATTTGATGAATATGGAGCTCCATGTAATTTCCATCCCCAATACGAATATGCACAAATTAACTTTTATGAATTCAATGATAACAGTGGATTTGCTGTTGATTATGATTTAACTTCAAATTCAAAACTGGCAGATATGTGTTTACAAATGGAGTTTTTATATACGGAAAACGGAGTAAAAAGTGTTTTTATCACAGTTGATCCACAGTAAAACAATAATTTGAAAGAATCGCAAATCAACTTATAAATCTAAATTTAAAGGAGAATATATGGAAATATACAATATGAATTTGAATATTCATTATTCTGCACCACAAGAAGTTTGGGATAAGTTGGAGCGTTTATATCGGGAAATGCCTAACTGGAACCACTTTGTAAACGGCTGTCCACAGTGGTATGGTTCAGATGGTAAATTGATAGAAGTAAGTATTGAATCAAGTGGACTACAATTTTATGCTCAATTACCATCAGAAGAATGGAATGAATGGATTACATTATTTAAGAAACGTGCTACAAAATTATTGGGATATGAAGTGGGCGAACCAGAAGACGGTTTTGCATTTCATTATTATGATTAACTTTCAAATTGTCCATAAGCCTTGAAAATACAAAAGACACCTCGGTGTCTTTTTTTATCATCGACAATTCTTTGCAAGATAAAATTCAATCGTGACATAAGGATTAATGAAGGTTTTCATAACCATATCAACCTTGATACAAGAACAAATGTAAAGCGCATGTTTTGAAATCTTTTTTCAAAACATGCGCTTAAAGTTTGATAAAGAGTGCCATTTATTTGAGAGCGAACGAACTACCATCCGTAGCACGGTGTAGTTGACTGTCCATCAGGGAGAAAAGACCTCTGGATTATCGTCTCGCCATGCGCCAATGCAGCCAATTAAACAAGCCGTATAGCTTCTCATCACGCTATTCATTTCCCTGTCCACATATTCAATAGCGATATTTATGGTCGGCTTGCGCCATGCCAAAATTCGACCGGAGAACCCAGGCCAAGCACATTGTTCATCCATTTCAGGTGGGCCATATCCCTGTATTGACTCATCTGGTGTGGAACACATCGAGATGCCCTTAGGAAGCTTTCCAGGAAACGGCGTTTTAATTCGGTCATCCGATCCGGGAGCAAGAAAGTGTATAGCACCAATAATCCATTCATCTTGATTGGTATAATTGAGTCCAGTCAAATCATTTAGTTTTGATGCACGATAAAGATCAATGCGGATCGATGCTTTTACAGACCAGATAATATCGTCGTTGAAATAGCTATTCGGAGAAGGCATTCGCTTGACATTGAATGATTGTAGCAAAGCTTGAACATTTTTGGGGCTATATGGATGGCCCAGCATGTCAATAAGCAGTTCAGAAGGTTCTTTCATACATATATTCACTCCTTTTACTTCGGTTCAAGGGAACAACTCGATAAAGTCATTCACTCCCCTTGAGCGAACTTAATACCCGTTCTCTATCGCAAACCTATCGGCTATGTATTCATTTTTATATTCTACATTACTGCTAATTTTCCCTTCTTCCACTATACGCCTGTCAGCTATTAATGCCGTGTACTACCAACACTATCACACACCGAACTGTAAAGTCGCATCCACTGCGCATGATGAACACGTGATATTTATCAAGACTTTCATGCTTTTTTATTGTCCTACAAAATAATTAAAATTTTTTTAGTTTCATTGAAACTTTTTCAACTCTCTGATTCTCTTCTATATTAAGAAAGAAAAAATAGCAAAGAAAGGTGTATTGGAATGAAAGCAAGGAAAAGAATTAGATGGACAAGATTTGTAGCGGTCATTTTGTTCTTTACTACCATGCTAGGTGCGGGATACTACTTTTTAGGTGGGCAAGTGGAAGAGCATGGGCAAGCTGAAAATCTTGCAAGTGATAAGGCAAGATTTGAAGAAAACGATGATAGTGAGGATGTAATAGAGGAAGATGGGACAGAAAAAGAGGAAGAAGAATTAGAGAATGAAACAGTTGCATTGAATCCTGACGGAAAATATATAGCACTTACATTTGATGATGGCCCGAGTGTCAAAGTTACACCACGCGTTTTACAAACATTAGCGCAGCATGAAGCAAAGGCAACATTCTTTATGTTGGGAAGCAGAGTTGAGATGTATCCAAATATTGCGGCACAAGTCGTTGCTGAAGGTCACGAAATAGCAAATCACACATTTAGTCATCCAAATTTAAAGAAATTGACGCACAATGAAATGACAGAAGAAATCAATAAAACAAACAAAATTATTGAAGCGGCAACAGGTGTAACTCCAACCTTATTTCGACCTCCATACGGGATATACAACCAAGACATTCTAAATTATACAGCGTCAGAAAATTATACTACAATTATGTGGTCTGTCGACTCGTTAGATTGGAAAAGTCGCAACCCAGCAGCTATAAAAAACGAAATTTTAAATAACATCGCAAATAAATCAGTAGTGTTAATGCATGATATTCATACAGCAACAGCTGAAGCCTTACCAGAAATATTAATGGCATTAAAAAAAGAAGGATATGAATTTGTAACAGTATCAGAACTATTATCGCTAAAAAGTGAAAAAGTCGATCCCTATTTCGGCAATTGATTGTGCAAAGGAAACGAATGTAGTCCATAAAACCATGACATAATAACAATGTTATTCAACATTCGTATATTGCATTCCCTAGTAACGTTTAACGGGAGGTGAGCCTTTGAATACTCAAAGAATCGAAGACAAATTTAACGAAATTTATGACAAAACCTATCATCAATGTGTAGTGTATGTCATTAGCAAATGCAATCATACGAGTGTTATCCCGGATATAATACAAGAAACTTATATAGCGCTGTATCGAATACTAAAGGACAAGGGCATTGATTATCTTAAGAACCCAGAGGCTTATGTTATACGAATCGCTAAATCTAAAATCTACCAACATTATTCTTTAAAAGAAAAGGTAAAGCGTATCATACCGTTGTTTGATATAAATAAAGAAGATGAAGAATATAATCATGCAGATACGGACATAGAGCAATATGAAAATGAGATAGAGATTGCAATAGAAAACAAAGAATTATTATCTGACATTTGGAGCTTTTTGCAAACAAAACCTCAAAAAGTGCAAAAGGTATTTTACTTATTTTATTATGCTGAACTATCAATTCCTGAAATTGCTCAATTACTACATTTAAATCAATCCACGATAAAAAATTATATTTACCGCACCACTCATGAAATACGAAAAAAGTTTGGGAAGGACGGTTGAGGCGATATGAAGCAGCATGAACGAAAGGTATTAAAACGTGTTATAGAAGAAAACTTAATAAATAAGGAAAGGATACGAAAAAAAGTATTAACAATGGCTGAAAATGAAACGATGCCCAAGAAGAAAGATTTTTTAACGTTTTTTAAAATGAAGTTTATCGTGATTCCTTTAACGGCCTGTCTACTATTCATGTTCTTTGTAAATCTAAGTCCGACTTTTGCTCTGGCAATGTCAAAGGTTCCTGTATTAGGAGCAGTAGTAAAAGTGATTACGATTGATGAATATATAGAAAAGACAGATTCGATTGATGCACATATTAAAATTCCTCAATTCTCTGATATAGGGAATCCATCATTAGAAAATCAGATTAATACGATGATTAAGGAAAAAATTGAGAGCCTTGCAGCAAAAGCAAAACAGGACTCAGCGGAATTTAAGAAAAACTTCCTTGGAGAGGGAGAGGATGCAAGAGATATTAATGAATATACACCTAGCACATACAAATTTGATTATGAAGTAAAAAGCTCAAATGCAAAAATCTTGTCATTTATCATTAATGAAACAGAAACTACAAATGGATTAACATTTGATACAAAGTATTTTTATAATATTGATTTAACAACAGGAAAGGAACTAACGCTAGAAGATTTACTAGGAAAAGATTACGAAAAAATAGTAGATCCAGAAATAGAGCGTCAAGTGAAGGAACGTGCGAAGACCGATGAAAATCTTTGGTCGTACTATCAAGAGTATTATTCTTCAAAGGGAGATGGTGGAATAGACGAATATACGTCAAAAAACTTCTATATTAATGAACAAGGAAATCCAGTCATCTTTTTCTATGAATATTACATTGCTCCACCCTATGCTGGTCCACAAGAATTTGAGATTAAACGCTAAACATATTGAAACAACAGAGAAAACCCAGTTCCGTATACAAAAGGTACTGGGTTTTTATAGTATTTTGTCGATATAGTAATTATATTACAATTATTCTCATTATTTCTGTCTCCTTGGTGGGTAAACTATTAGAAATTAGGTGAAGATAATATGTCGATTGAATTAATCTTAACAGCATTAAATAAAAGGTTAGATAAAGAGAACAGCATTATCATACAAAGGGAAAATGGAGAAATTTTAAAGGTAACCTGTGATTGGAATTGTCCAATATCAAATCATGAACTACAGGAATTCACTTTAAAAACTCAACATGTTTTACCGAAAGAATTGTGCTTATTTTTAAAACATAGTAATGGAGCGAAATTATTTAATGATAATGGTCTTGGTTATGATTTCTTTGAAATATTTAATTTAAGCCAGATATTAAATTATATCCATGAATATGAGACCAATATATACTATCAAAGTGCCTATGATAAAAATTGGTTTATGATGGGTAATTATAGAGGATATGGTGATTATATGTTCGTTGATTCTCAAAAAGTTGCTAATGGGGAAGATAATTATCTTATCTTTGTTCATGAAGGAGACATTCAAAGGTTACCTATGAACTTTGAAACTTGGCTGGACAGATTTATTGTTACACAGGGAGCTAGATATTGGCTATGGTAAAACTAGCTAAGCAGTATAGAAATAAAGCGAGTAAACGAAGATCAGCTACTTAATTTAAATATTAGTAGCTGTTTTTTTGTATAAAACGAAAATATATCAACTTTAAAGCAAATGGTATCTTTAAATCTATTAAATGTATTTATTTTAACAAAATTCACTTTACAAAATAAACAGAATACTAATAAAATTAAGATAATTGAATGACCGAAAATAGTGAAACAAATTACAATTTGGAGGAATGAAAAATGAAGAAGTACCAACTTTTTGCAAGTATTGTAGCTGTTAGTTTGTTGACTATAGGATTTGGTTCATTTGCAAATGCATCCCCTACATATCATGGGTATTCAGGAAAAGTTCAAATTATAAGTGATTTAGAGACTACCGATGCTGTTAAAGAAACGACGGGCAGTGCTTACAATTTAGTAACGTATATTCAGAGGGGCAAATTGGTATCATGGGTTGAAAAGGGGACTAGGAATTTTACGACAAAAGAAATGTATGCAGAGCGTACAACCGTTCCAATGGATTACTTAGGAAATGCCAGTTCATTAATAGGGGAAAAAGTTCACTTAAATATTTCTACTTCTATTGGAACATTTGAATCAGTTGATACTGCAGGAACATGGACACCTAATTAATCTAATAAGATATAAGATACTCAATTTTTGGTCATTCAATCCATTGGTTGGAAATGGTGAAGGTTGAGGTGTAAAACATGATTATGTATATTAGGCAAGAGTTTAAAAGAGCATTGTTATCCAAAATGGGACTTATCACAATAGCAATCTCTATTTTACTAGTGTTTATCGGTATGCTGGAAGCATTAATATGGATTAATAGCGGGGTGATTTCAATTGTGTACACCTTTTTACAAGGCTGTAATGCTGGTACTGCATCATATATTGTCATTGTATTTCCAATTATTGCATGTATGCCATTTGCGAATTCTTATCGAACAGATATTCAAACAGGATTCCACCATTATATACAATACCGTATGAAAAAAAGCCGCTATATGACAATTCGTTTAGCGGTCAATGCACTTGCCGGAGGGGTAGCTGTTGCAATTGGCCCTGCTATTGCTTTTACTTTTTTAATGGTTTTAAAGCTTCTATTAAATGTACCAATGTTAAGACCTGAGCGAAGATTAGATCCTGTATACTTTTTTCAAGGTATCGGTGTAAACTCTCCAATCCTTATGATGATAATAATGATTGGAATTATGTTTTGTAGTGGGATGATATTTGCAACGCTAGGTTTAGGAATATCTGCGGTAATTCAAAATCAATATATTGCGTTATTTATACCATTTATGTATTTAATTGTATCAGTGACAGTATTGGCGAAGATTCACCCTGCATTAAATGCGATGGCATTATTTGATGTGGATATCATTGACAAATCTAACATTGGACAAACTTTTCTATATGGCATAGTGCTTGTTGTAGTGGGGATAACAC
Organism: Lysinibacillus sp. FSL K6-3209; assembly: GCF_037976175.1. NCBI lineage: Bacteria > Bacillati > Bacillota > Bacilli > Caryophanales > Bacillaceae > Lysinibacillus > Lysinibacillus sp. FSL K6-3209. The sequence continues at coordinate 2,096,403 of NZ_CP150264.1, forward strand.
TATTTTTTATAGGAGGGACAGCAAAGGTTGAAGAACGCTTTAAAGAGTAAAACACAACTAAAGCTATATACACCGAAGAAAGGTATTATTTTCGTTTATATTGTGTTGATGCTATATTTCTACAATTTATTGCTATCAACAAAAATAGTCGAAGGCAATATCTTTGATTTATTACTTCATCTTACGGAGTTTCATCCTCTTTTTTATGTTATCATGCCTGCATTTACAATGATGCTTATTTCATACTTTTCATTAGGGAATATGCAAAACTATTTGTTATTTAGATTTTCGACAAAACGGCAATGGTATCATGCAAACCTTTTACGAGTGGCAAAGTTAGCTTCATATTACTGCCTAATGATTGTCGCCATCATGATACTGGAAGCTGTATTTGTCTTAGATTTTAAAAATCAATGGAGTAATTATAGTGTTCATTACTATAAACATCATACAGAGCTATTAAGAAATAGCACACCTATCTTCTTAACAACATTGTCAGTTATACTTTTATGGTTGTTTTTATTGTTTTTCGGGATGCTTTTTTACATAAGCTATGTATTTACAGGGCGGATATTATCAGCTTGTTTAGTTGTTTTGTTCGTCAACATGTTGAATATAGGTGTATTTTTGTCAAAAATAACGCCGATATCTTCCTATTTATTTTATGATCATATTAATATTTTTCAATATACTAGCTCTAAATCTGCAATAAGTGCAGTTCCCTATACCATTCTCTTGTATTGGATTGTGTTAATGTTGCTACTTTATTTCATTGGATATTACATGATCGATAAAAAAGATATGTACATTGGAGAGAGAAAATAATGTTGAAAAAACTGGTTACTTATTATACATGTTCTTTCTTTAAAATAAAGTATGTCCTAGGTATCGTTGCCATTTTTGTACTGAATAGCATGCTTGTTTGTACTTCATACGCTGATCTCATACCGAATGGCTATACCAATCAAATTGTCTTTATGTTTTATATGCCATTAAATATCCAATTCGATATATTACGTTGGTTATTAATTATTATTCCTGTTCTCTTATTACTGAGTTCATGTATAGTTCGGGAGCTGACTAACCATCCAACGTATCTTATTCTAAGAATGAAAAGCTATCGTGATTGTTTTCATAGCATATTTATTGCGATAGGCATCAGTTTGATTGGATATGTTGGAATCGGGTATATGGTAACAGCAATATTCGTTTACTTCATTAATAATAATATAGAGGGTCACAATGAAATACCATTATCGTTGTTCCACAATTCGGATGGATGGCAAGTGCTATTGAGCCATTTTATCCTATTTATTTTAACAGGATTGTTATTACTCATTATCCACACTATTTTTCTATTTATTATCAATAATGCAGTCTTCGCAATGTTTCTCGTTATTATTAGTATGATTTCTTCGGTTGCTGTTGGCTATTTATTTCCGCCTATTCTAAAGTTTTTACCGCTAACTTATTTTTTGCTCGGCTTGAGGGAATTACAGGGAATATCCTTTGCGTGGTTTAATACTATAATCGTGCTATGTATCGTGTTGTCCTATAGTGTGCTTTATGGCCTTTTTATTAAATTGAGAGAAAAAATAGTTGGGTAAAAGGAGGTTGTATTTATGACCATACTCGAAATACACAATTTACATAAAAAGATAAAGGGTCGTCAGTTGCTGAAAAATATAACATTAGTCATTGATAAACCCGGAATTTATGGGATTGTCGGCAGAAATGGTTCAGGTAAAAGTTTATTATTTAAGACAATTGCTGGACTTTTTGTTCCGAGTAGCGGCACTGTAAAAGTGTTTAATGACATTATCGGCAAAGGTAATTTTCCGAAATCTTTTGGTGCATTATTAGATACGCCTGGATTTCTAACCCAATATTCAGGTTTTCAAAACTTAAAGATACTCGCCTCAATTCAGAATAAAATCAGTGATCAAGATATCAAAAACGTTTTGACGTTAGTTGGGTTGGATTATAATGATAAAGGACCGGTACGGAAGTATTCATTAGGCATGCGACAAAGGTTAGGGATTGCACAGGCAATTATGGAAAATCCCAAATTACTATTATTGGATGAACCGATGAATGGATTAGATCAATCGGGTGTAGCGGAAATGCGAGACATGATTCTGAACTTTAGAAAGCAGGACATAACCATCCTTTTAGCAAGCCATAACCCTGAAGATATTGCCTTACTTTGCGATGAGGTTTATAAAATGGATGGAGGGGAGTTAGTACGTTATTCAAGTCCAGTGAGACTATCATAGCTCAAGTATGAAGTGGGCTATATAGCCGAGCCGATTGAAAAACCGCTTATTAGAAGAAACATCCATGGTGATAAGAAACCCTACATCTCTTTCAAAGGATGAGCTAAAAGAGCCAGCAAGAAGGAGGTGATGAGGAACTTGAAACCAAGCACGCATAAACTTAAGAAAATTATAAGCCATACTTTAAATTTAATGCATTCCCTACAGTATTGAAGACCGTTCTAACGGTCTTTTTTAGTTAGCATTTCCACCATTATCGGAATGTCCAATTGTTAAACAGTTCAATAAATTGACATATACATCGTATACGATATAAAATAAGAATATATCGTATACGATGTATTGTGAGGTGGATAAGAAATTAAAGCATTTTTACTTGAAGATCAACTGTGTTTTGCTGTATACAAGGCAGCTAACCAATTTACAAAGTTATATCGGCAAGTGCTGGAGCCATTTGGTTTGACATACCCGCAGTATTTGGTGCTACTTGCTTTATGGGAACAAGATAGTCTAGTAGTTAAACAAATTAGCGAAAAATTGAGTTTGGGCATAGGCACCTTAAATCCAATATTAAATAAGCTTGTTGATAAAGGATGGGTGACGAAAGAAACATCGTCTATGGATAAACGTGCTGTGATTATTTCTTTAACTGAGAAGGCAAGAGTAACCGAATCGTTAATTACAGAAAAGTTAGTGGAGAAAATGGCGCATTGTGATGCTTTGACAGTAATAGACGGTGATTTAAGAGCACAGTTACAAAATTTAAATGGATTATTAACTCGATTAAATAACATGGAGGGTGAAAGATGAGTATTTATGATATCAATGTAACATTAGAAGATGGTTCAGAATATAGTTTAGAAAAATACAAAGGCAAGGCTTTATTAATTGTCAATACTGCAACAAAATGTGGTTTAGCTCCACAATTTCAAGAATTAGAGCAATTGTATACTTCTTATCGGGATATGGGGTTAGAAGTGCTAGGTTTTCCTTCTAATCAATTTAAGCAAGAAATGTCTTCAGCACTGGATGCCGCTGAAGCTTGCCGTTTAACGTATGGCGTTACATTTCCTATGCATGAAATTATCAAGGTAAATGGTAAAGAAGCACACCCTCTTTATGATTATTTAAAAACGCATTCGAAAGGATTTTTGGGTAATAATATTAAATGGAATTTTACAAAATTCTTAGTTAATCGAGAAGGAGAAGTAGTAGCTCGATTTGGTCCAACTGATAAGCCAAAAAGCATTGAGACGGATATAAAAAAAGTTTTGAATTTACAATAATAATGTAAACAGTGAGATATGCACTTTTACCATCTTCAAAAGCCCTTCCTATATGGTGGGCTTTTATTTTGAATATTATTATTCCAGTTAATTGTATGAATGACGATTATATTTCCTTGTTCTGTATCTATGTAAATGTTCAATTATCAGGAATTGAATAGACTAGAGAAGGTGCAGAAAGAGAAAGGGGGATAATAGATAGATGGAAATTTCAAATAATGCACTAAATCTCATAGCGAAGTGGGAAGGGTTTCGCTCCGATGCCTATATAGGTCCTGACAATGTTTGGACCATCGGCTACGGAACAACAAAATGGCCAAATGGCAAAGCAGTTGAAAAGGGGCAAACCATTACAAAAGAGAATGCGTGGGATCTATTACGAAAGCAAGCACAGGAGCATGCCAATACAATTGAATACTATGTTAAAGTGCCACTTAACCAAAATCAGTACGATGCACTGGCAAGTTTTCAATATAATTTAGGACGATATATTTTAAGAAATAGTGCGCTATTAGTATATTTAAATAATAAGCAATGGGAACAAGTAGGCAAAGAAATGCTATTATACTGTAATGCTAATGGAAAAAAGCTACAAGGGCTTGTGAATCGTCGTCTAGACGAAATTGCCCTTTTTTTAAAGCCTGTTGCTGTAATAGATGTAAGTAAAAAAATAGAATATATTGAGATTGACAAAGAGCCAAAGAAATTCCGTATTCAAAGTGGGAAATACAATAGTCAAGAGGCAATGATAGCGGCGATGAACGACGCATTAAAACAATATTATTTAGCGTATGCAGAACCAGTAAAAGGTAGTTCAAATGATAATGGTTGGCGTTTTATAAGTGGTTGGTATAACGCAATAGAAGAAGCAAAAATCATTGCCGAGCGCGCTATTTTAGCAAATAAATTAAGTTACGCAACGATTCGTGGGACAACGCATTAGGGTGTCAGGCACTCAAACAATTCTGAATTGTTTGAGTGCCTGACACTAAACTTTCCTTGAGTGTTTAAGTTTATGTAGTTCCTTTGTCAAATATTGAACTTGTTTTTCTAATTCATCAATTTTGTTTGAATTATTATTATTATTGTTGTTATTTGATTTTTGTGCTTCCTCCAATGCCATTATTGCTGCGATAGTAGCTAAGGCATCTCCTAATGTAGTAATAATTCCCGCAATAACTGCTAGCTTAGCAGCATCATTTTCTATACCCGCTAAAAGATCAGTAAAATTATCCTTGTTTTTACTCATCTTTTCACCTCCCTAACCGAAAATCCTTATTACATCTTATTCCTTATCTATTTTTTAATTCGGGAGTTTAAATCAAAAGTTTGGCATAAAACGGTTTAGCTCTTATATTAAACACTTTTGCAAATGGATAAAGTATGATTTTGAGCGCAAAGCAAAAGATAAATGTTCCAATTTATAAGCGTTCGAATTATGATTAATCATGCAAAGATAGTATTATCTTTACCAAAATATATTAAAGTACAGTGGAGGGTTCAAATGACACCAGAGCAAATTGTTAAGAAATTTTTTAAAGAAGTACGTTCGGGGCGTAATCCAGATTACGCAGTGGAATTAATGGCAGAGCAAGTATTGGCCCACCAAGTTATCTCTGAAGATGAATTAACAGTACTAAGAACGCCTAAAGAATACGCTGATCATGTAAAAGAAATGATAGAAGCTTATGGTGACTTCTCATTAGAAATCCAAGAGTTGATGGTTCAAGATCTTAAAGTTTATGTGCGTTGGAAACAGGTTGGTAAGCATATTGGTGAAGTTGATGGATATCAACCAACAGGGCTTCCAGTAATTGAAATAGCAAGTGCAGTATACCGCATTGAAAATGAAAAAATAGCCGAATATTGGATTCAAATTGATCGTGCTGGTATGGAAAAACAACTGGAACGTAATAGAAATTAATAACATCCCTAGTGATTTAGAAATATTAAAAGGGGGTTCGTTGTTGGGCAAAACGCACGCTTTCTCTTTTATAATCTAGTGCTAGAATTAAATATTGGATTTAAAAACAGAGTTAATTCTACATAGATTAATTCTGTTTTTTGTATGGCTTGGTCTAGCTTAAAACTTCGAGATATTAGGTTAATGATATTACATATTATGGATTTATAAGTTTAGCATGTATAATAAAGGGGTATTAAGGTAAATATTTCTATTTGTGTATTAAGTTCATAATAGAATGATAACTGACCAGTACGCTACAATTTAAATCTTAGCAAAATGTATATTTATTAACGGTCAAAAAAATAGGAGTGATTTGATTTGACACAATTTACAGCATTGCAAGAAGCTCATGCCTTCGCAGAGGCATTTCTACTAACGACTGAGCCGTCATCTTTAAAACATCCTTATAAAAAGGATAAAGGTCGATATCCACGAGTAAGAAAATTTATCCAAAACTATTTATTAAATGGTTCTAGTGAAACATTCAATTCCTCTCCAATACAACAAGGTGTTGGGCAATTAATGATGTTTTGTGCTCAGTTCGCCCAACAAAAGGCTCAAACTGGAGAACGTGATGAAGTTTACAAGGAAATGGTTAATATAATTATTCCAAAACTAATCGATAAAGCATTAAATTTCCCAACAAATCCAATTGATCAATTAGCAGGCTTAATTTATTTAGGTGCAGCAATGCTTAAAAAGTTCGATGAAACGCAGAGCGATGTTTCTTTTTCTAATTTAGATGCGTTGTTAGCGCAATACCGAGAGCATTTTACGAATGAAGTATTAAATTCTAAAGAATACCATATTATTATGTACTATCGTACGCCATCTGCTTGGACATATGATGATGGAGAAAAATCGTACCGTTTTGCTACGGGGCCATATGCCGGTCAAATTGGCTACTGGATAACAACGGCAGAGCCATTAACAGATCCACAGAAAACTTACTTAGATAAACAAACCGTTCTTGATGATGCAGGAAAGGTTGTGTTTGCTGGTATTCAACCAGGAACTAGTAGTAAAAATTATTTGAACCATCATGCAGAATTTAATACGAAAAACCAAAGATTTATTCTGAATTCTTCACTGAATGCAATTGCGTGTTGGACGGCAGCACATATATATGATGTAAAGGTTCATAAGACAGGAGCTTCCTTAGAACCTGCACATAATTTGAAAAACGCAATTCGTGATGTACTTAGTTATACTCAATGGGGAATCAATACTTCAGTGGCTAATGCCTCTAAAGGTTGTTTCCAGCAAGAGCCCTATAACAATTCATTATCTGCAAAAAGGGTTCTTCCAGTGCATGGGTTTTCTGAAGTGAACCTGACAAATAATATGTTACGTGCGCGATTCGATTCTCCAGCATATAATGCATTTGCTATAACATTCTTGCAAATCTATGCAAGCTTAATAGAAAATCCGACAGCTTCATCATGGAACAGTCTTGTTCCTAATAACGATTCGGATTCGGCAGTTATGGTTACGCAGTTAATTAATACTTACGAGGCTATTTTTGATAACTATTCAATTATTAAAAATAACCTAATTAGTCATTTGTTTAGCCATGCTAAATATTGGGGAATGTACATTCCTGAGAATGCCATGTTGGGTTCATCAGAATTAATGAAGAATCCATGGCAAATGCCTAATAAAGGTGAGGGCATCAATCAAGCAATGATTGGATTATTTAATGTTTATCCTGGCGTTACGGGGCAAGGTTCTACAAGCATTGATAATAAAGTATCAAAGGCTATAAAACTTCAACTTGATATTGGGCAATCATTACATGGTCAAAGTAAGTTTCCTTCCCATGGTCGTTCAGGTCTTTGGGATTTAGCTCGCCTAGATATATTAGCCGATGCTTGCAATACAAATGGGACTGTTGATTTTGCTACAGACCTTACTACGACTGATAAAGAATCTCCAAACTGTGCTGGAGCACGCCGAGCATTCTACGCTTTAGCGATGGCATTAGTAGTGGATCAATCTAACAATTTTGCTTTAAATTAATAGTTAAAGCTCACTACGGATAAAAGGGTAATAAACAAACGTAAGTTCTTTTTTGATTCACTAGAAATATCGAACGGGATGCTAGAAGTGAGCTAAATCGACATTAGAATCTTAGAGAATTGCATGCCTTTATCAACAGGGATAGGGGTTTTTAAGAATCCGTGAGCAATGCTTTTGCTAGTTTAGCTAAAACATGTCGTTTCTTGCGCTTACCCGGGAAATTTTTTTATTTCCTGACCTTACAACCATATTTCCAATAAGCATTAGGAATGTTCAAATAGAGCTAAAAATAACAAAAGGCATAAAGAGTGCACTTCTTTATGCCTTTTGGTCAACAATATAAGCATGAAAAATGAGGCTTACACGTTTTTAACCCATAGATTTATAAAATTAAAGAATTTGTGTTAATTCTGAGTTCACAAATCTTTGAGCATCAATGATAACACCTGATGCTGTTCGCCCGTAAACGCTATATAATCCACCAGTTTGATTCGGAGCAATTTCAACTTCATATTGGAACGAACCAGCTACACTTGGTGTTACAAAAGTAGAAGCATTTGCAGCGGCTAAAAAAGGAGTTGTAGATAGTAATTGTCTTGTGCCATTAAGTCGATAAACTCGAACTACTCCAGATAGAGAACCTCCAGTGAGATTAAGAACTTTGACACGCACGCTAGAGGCATTAGCTGGTAGATTACCTGTATTTTCAATTGGACCAGTAGTTAAAGGCATATATATTCACCTCCTTCAAACAAAAAGTTATAATCTGCAGATTACATTTCTATAGTATGCAATGCTCTGTTACATTCTCTAGTCATATTAACCAAGTCTTTTTTAATAAAAATTAAATAGAAAAATTACTAAGTGAAAATATAAACAAAGGTGAGATTGTCTAGCAAGGCATAATACCTGATAGAAACACCTAGTGAGAGGGAATAAAAAATTATTAATAGTTAGTGATGGCGTTCAAACTGATGATTCTGTTCGTCTGAAGTTTTTTGTAGTGGCGTAGTCCACCATAATCCAAGACAGTGGATGTGTTGTCAGAAATATTGTCGATTTTTTCAAATTGAGAAAAATAATCTTGATAAGTTTGGAGCAATGACTTCTTAAAATAAGTTCATAGTGCTTTCAGTGAGGACAAAGATTTTCAACAAATGGGGAAGTAAACAAAAATAGAGCGATTACTATCGCTCTAGAATACTATTATGTAATTAAAATTCCTTGTTTCTTTCAAGCTCTTCAACTCGTTTTTCTAATTTTTTAATTTTCTTTTCATTAATACCAGTAATGAAGAAAGCTGCAATTGCTATTGAAATAGTAAATATAGCAGAAGAATCCATTGTAATACCTCCAAATATTTTTAATTAAATTATAGCAAAAATAGCCAAAGCTCTCCCTGCTGAATTACAGGTACTTGCTTTTGAGAGTAAGCTAATTTATTAATTTGTTTTTAAATGGTAAAATTAAACTGTTGTACAAAGGAGGGGTAATGCGTGGGGAAGTTCTTTATTGCAATAGTATTTTTAGTCTTGATAGTAGGGATTATAATTACCTTAAAAAAGATAAGAAGTACTAACTATAGTTCAACAAATCAAAGCCGTTCTAACTATTCAGGAAATAATACAACTGATTTTATTTCATCAGGTTCTGTCTTTTCGTTACAAGATACAGATAGAAATGATTGTTCAGACACCACTTCAAGTACCAGTGATTCTGGAGGTTCTTCGTGCGATTAATTTTTAAAGTCGTTTCCGAATCGGAAATGACTTTTTTATATTAAAATAAACTTCTATTTAATTGGTGCACCTATTAATCGCATCTCAATGACTTTCATTTTTACTTCAGGGCTTGTTCCGAGGGAAGAGCGAAGCGATTAAATAAAGTGCATGTTGCTTATACAGCACACACTATTTTCGGTGAGTTAACACTTAAGAAAAACTGATGGCCGAACCATTTAATTTAGGATACGACCTTTGAAGAACTGATGGCTCGAAAACTGACAGGCATCGATGACTCTCTTGATAAGCGTGAAGTCACGTCTTTAGTATATAACGCAACCGCAGCTAATAGTGCTGAAACCGTTCAAATGCTATAAAACTTACACTTCGAATGGAACTTTTATAGTACCTGCAGGCGTTACCGAGGTTTATATTACTGGCGGTGGTGCTGGTGGTGGTTCAGCAGACTCACAAGTAATGAGTGTGGGCAGTTCAGGAACGCCAACTTCTTTCGGAAATCTTCTGACGCTATCTGGTGGTGGCGGTGGCTCAACAATTTTAGGGGCTGCAAACAGTGCTGGAGGTATGCCAGGCGGTAATGGTGGACAGGCTGGCACTTGCTCACTTTCAGCGTCAGGTTTTAGGTTAGGTAATGGAGGAAAAAGCGGGCCTTATTTCGGAGGTATTGTACAGAACATACCTAGTAACTATGTATCGGTAGCAATTATGAAAAGTAGAGATGGTGGTTATTGTTCTGGGGGGGCAGGTTCAAACTATACATCAGCTGAGGTCGGGTCAGCAGCAGGTGGTGGTGATTTTGTTTATAATTATCCGATTACAGTTACGCCACTAAGTACCATAGTAGTTACTATTGGTATAGGAGGACTTGGTGGTAATAATCAAAGCCATGGTAGGGTCGGTAATGGTGGCAATGGGATATTAACAGTTAAATGGTGGGAGTGATTAGATGAAATTCGCGCAAATTTTATACGATAGGGCACATTGGATTTTTGAAGCAGACGAAAAACCGGAGTTTGCACCTAATATTATTTTAGTCGATATTACAGGACATAACGATATTCAAGAAGGTTGGGACTACAATAATGAAACGGGTGAGTTTACGGCTCCTGTCATTCCAGAGCCAACACCAATCGAACCTCAACCAACATTAGAAGAAATGCAGGCTCAAACATTATTAAACACTGAAGTATTGATTGCAATGAAAAATATCGAAGTATAAGGAGGAATAGGGATGAATATTGTTTATCGTGCTGCAGAGTTGTTAATCACTAGCGCGGGATGTAACTACAAAGTAATGGCAACAAATCTAAGTTTACTTATGTTAAATAATCAAGTTAGCCAAGAAGAGTATTCGAAGTTATGTGCATTAATGAACGAACAGCAAAATAAAGTATCGGATGGAACGCAAGCATAGGCTTAGCGTTATTTTTATTGTCTAAATTAGAAGGAAATACTTTCCTTTTGTCGAATTGATGTAGATGAAGGGTGGAGAATGTATGATTGACTTTCAACAAATGTTAAATAAAGATACTGATTCAAAAAGGAGGGAACTATGGAGTGCCCACAGAGAAGCTGTGAAAGATCTCTTTGATAAAATTATACAAAATAAAGATGTGACAGATAGAGTAGGAATCCTAGGAGCTGGAAATTGTGACGATTTAGACTTAGAATATCTAGCATCAAAATGTAAGGAGTTAGTTTTGTTTGATATAGATTATCAAAGCATGCAAATAGCAGTGGAAAAATTAGATGTGAGTACAAGAAGCAAAATTAAATTAGTAGAAGTTGATATAACAAATTTAAATTCAATGGACTTTTATAATAAGTTCGAAAAAATCGTATCTGAAAATCAAAGTCCTAAAAAAGTTATAAAGTTTTTAGTAAATGCAGCTAATGAGTTAAAAGCAAATAATCTTATAATGGAGAATTATAAAGAATCATTTAATATTGTTGCTTGTTCCGCAATCTATTCTCAATTATTTTATAATTGGGCAATAGTCAAGTTAAAAGAATTAGGTAGCTATTCGAAATCTGATTTTATGAAAATATTAGAGAATGGCTTAGTTTATTTGAGAAACAAAACAGTTAGTGTTTGTAATGATGAACTTTATAAAATCGCAAATATTAATGCGGGAATAATTTGTTGGGCGGATTTGTTTGAAATAGAACAATCTGATTATGGTGTAATTGAAATTAACAACGTAAATTCTATTAGACCTCTACTCGATAGAAAAGGGTTACAAGCATCCCTAAAAGGCATTCAAGGAATAAACTCTAAAATGGAAGAACATATAGTGATGAGGGATTGGGTTTGGCATTTTAGCAGCAATAAGAATTATTATTGTCGAGGTTTGGTTGGAAGATGGAAAGTATTAAGTGATTAACAAAAGAATTATTATTTGTTATAAAATTAGCACCTTTAATTAAGGGTGCTTTTATATTCCTTTAATCAAAAATATATTAGATTTTATGCCTTCCACAGATAATTGTGGAGGGCTTTTTTATGCGCTATGAGAGCAACCGGGATAACGGTACACTGTACTGAATCTGGTTGCTTTTCATAGCTTTTTAAATTGAATAGGGCAAAGGATTGGTGATGTTATTGGAACACATACCAACTGTAGAGCACCGCCTCACGGACCATGAAAAGCGTTTGCAATTTTTAGAAAAAGAAAACATTAAGAAAAGTGAGCAGCTCGAAAATATTGAACAAAGCTTCATGAAGTTAGAAAATACAATTCTTAGAGAAAATCAAGAATCGCGTAATCTTTTCAAGGAACTGACAGACCGACAGTGGACATTGATAGAATGGCGAGAAAAGGCAGATAAAGCAAAGGAAATCCGTGAGTATGAATTAAACGCATCTGAAAGAAAAGATGCCATTGAGTTTAAGAAACAAAAATTTAATGCAGCCATTGAGCTATTTATTAAATTACTAACGGCAGGTGGACTTATCTACTTGCTAATCGAATCATTACTTAAAAATTAAATTTTGGAGGGATTTTATATGGATTTAACAAATATTTTTCTGATTGCAATGGTGATGGTAGCCATCGTTTTAGCAGTATCAGAGGTGCTGAAAAACACATTTAAAATTAATACACAATACATGCCAATCACATCGGTAGTGATTGGTATTTTTATTGGCTTAATTTGTTGGCCGTTATCAGAGTATCCAGTATATATGATGTTGATGGCTGGATTTATTGCAGGGCTTACAGCTTCTGGTACGTTTGATTTATTAAAGGCAGCTAAAAAAGAAGGTGAGCAATAATGGCTTACACATTCAAACAAAACCTATTGCCTGCTAGTAAGTATCCTATAAAAGCGCCTTATTCTATGACACCACAGTATATTACAGTACACAATACCGCAAATGATGCTTCAGCAGGTAATGAAATTAAATACATGATTACCAACAACAATCAGGTATCCTATCATGTTGCTATTGATGATAAACAAGTGATTCAAGCCATTCCATTTAACCGTAACGCTTGGCATTGTGGGGATGGACAGGGCAACGGTAATCGTAAATCAATTGGTATTGAAATTTGTTATAGCAAAAGTGGTGGTGCCCGTTATGCTGCCGCAGAAGAAAACGCTGTACAGTATATAGCGAAATTACTTAAAGAGTATGGTTGGGGCATTGATCGGGTTAAAAAACACCAAGATTGGAACGGAAAATACTGTCCGCATCGGATACTAAGCGAAAGTCGCTGGAATAGCTTCTTGAAACGAATTGAAGAAGCAATGAAGCCTAAAAATACAAATCAACAAAAGGATGAACCAACAGTGCCAAACACACTAACATCAACAGCTAAAGAGGATTTAAAAGGATTATTAAAAGCGACTTATCAAAAAGGAATCTTGAAGGTGGACCATAGCGAAAGAGTTGGTTCAATGACTGATGGTGAAGCTTTAGGATTGTTAATTTCAGTGGTTAAACGAACTTTATAATAATTAAAACCGTGCTATCGGTTATATGTGATAGCACGATTTTTTTACTTAATTTTAAATAATCAACGAGTCCTTTATGCTATATACATCAAAATTACCTTCAAAACCGCATTGTTTAATAATACTTAAGAAATTATCCCTAATTGTCTCATTATCATAATCATCATTTAAATACCAAGTGACATTAGTGGTATTTTGCTTACTACAAATTTCTTTTATATATGGTAAATCTACATTAGAAAATGAAAAACCGTGGGAGTAAATCTTATCAATGTCAGAAACGCCTTCAAAAAATTCTTTTGATTGGGTGATTATTTTGTCAGTATCTTTTCTTAATTGAGTATGTATTGCCATTAACTCATATTCTGAACCTATATATCTATATCCCTCATCTTCATCAAGTGTTTCCCCATGACCAATAATTATGTCTGAATGTTGTACACCATGAATATGAAAAGGATCGTCAATATTGTATAAGTATTCTAATACTGTTGTATAATTAAAGGTTAAGAATATACTATTACCTTCATTAAATAATTTTTCAAATGCAGGTATAGAACAACTATTATTAATGTCAATAGTATTAACCCAATCAGAAAACAAATTTTTTATATTTAATATAACTTTACGAAAATTACTTGATATATCCTCATGTCTATATGCCATTCTAAATAATTCTTTATCATCATCTTCATCGAATAATAAAGATAAATCATCAAAATATTTATTAAAATCAAGTTTTCCTAAGCTATTTTCAATATTACGCCAATCGTTCCCTTCGCCTTCCGTCATGCTGATTACATCCATTATAAAAGCTACCACTTCATCTTTATCGAAAACTTCTTCGCCATCAGGCATAATAGTACTTTCAATATTGAAAGATGGGTTGATTTTTAAAGCTTTAGGATAATTGGTTTTTAGATATTTATGGAAATCTTTATATTTAGTAGGCAGTTCATGTGCTAAATCAAAACCGTTTCCAAGAATAAATAGACTCTTCAACTCTTCACCCCATAATTCTTATCAAGAATAACAAACCTTATTGTCATTATAGTGTGCAAGTTTAATTAAATACAAATTAAAAAATTTCATGATAAATGAAAAGACGTAACTAAATCATAAAGATTGTTGGTGATTCATTTCAAGCTTACTGTTTTATACAATGAGCAAAGCGTACATTCATGTTTGATATATTAGTTATTAGATATAGCTATAAATAGTAAAATTCTTAAGAGGGGTGCTAATAATTGGGTGCTTTTTAATTTGAAAATAAATAAATAAATAAATACCAATAATGGAAAGTTTTTTTATTCATTGTATAATTGAATATGAATATACAAGATCATTCGAGTATCACAGTACTCAGTGGTCATGTCCAAGTAACTATATTTGAGAAAGAAATTTCGACTAGTTAATCCTTCTACATTAAATAGTATGTTGATAAACTAGTTTTAATTGGGGGAGAAAGACAATGGTTGCGTTTGAAAAAGTTTGGTCACCAACTATAAAAAATGATATTTCAGCATTAAAGGCTTGGAATCACTGGGATAAAGGCATTAATCCACAGTTGCAAGATTCCGAGAAGTTTCGGTGTTCTGAAAATTGTGATTTTAAAATTATTGCAGCAAATGTATTTACCAAGTTGAAAGATCAAAAAGTTAGTCCTTATTTTAAGTCGGCAAATAAGGATCAACAGCATGATCCTAACTGTGATCGCATAGTTGGACAAATCGCAAAAAGACAATATGATAATGGAGAAACCAGTTCAACGTATGGACGTAAACAAAATACGGTCAAACTTGGTTTTGATTTAACCACAGGATTACAACCAACTCAAATTTCAGTTAACTCAATACCAACTTTACCAGAACCATTAGTACTGAAAAATCGCAAATCTAACAGCAATGGTAACACTGCTGCTAAACCAAATTACAATCGTCCTGCACAAATTAAATCTATCGAAAGGTTGGTTAGTTATTTTCAAGATTGGAGAGCTGGTGATAAATCATTGAAATTAATTGATAAAAACAACAATCGAATTTCATTCGACGATGTATTTATTGATTTAGGGGATAATAAAGAATTAAGTGTTAATCAATCTCTTATTTATTTTGGTAATGCTTACGTAAAACGTTTTAAAGCAAATATGGACATCTTTTATTTGTCTTTTACAGGAGAACATAAATTAACTTCAGGATTGTCTAGCAAAATATCAATTGGGATTAATACTAAAAATGTGTCAAATAGATTTAAGAAAATGCTTAACAATAAGGCTGACATTTTTGAATCAAATAATTCAAATCCTGAGGCATATTTTGAAGCATTTGTTTACGGAAAACTTAGTGAATCGGAAGAAAAGACTGCCAAAGTAACAGGTGAAAAGTTTAAAACGATTCAATTGAGTCTAGAAAATTCAAAACAAAATAATCTACAATGGAATTTTGTCATTTATTAAAACTTCAATATAGCCTAAATATTCCAACAAGTGTTCATGTTGTTGAATGAACAGGTCAGCTTTAATACCAACGATGAACACGACCTTGTACTATGAGAACACGCAGAGCAGATTAACCCATCAAATAACAAACCACGCAATTTTAGCAAGTATGTGAAAAAGTTAATCGAAGAGGCTATGAGCAGTTTTATATAAATAAGAAGTCACTCATTTGAAAAAATGAGTGACTTTTATTATTGCACCTGCTCGTTGCGTGTATTTTAACTTTTATAAATAATGGTACCCCAGAAAGTACCCCAATTAAAAGAGTATATATGTGTTTATATGTGTTAAAGTATTCATTCATAAAAATTTATTTTTGAATTCAATATAAAAATTTTATAACCTTCATTTTTAACATATCGAAATCTCCAAAGCCTAAACGCCGCCAAATCAGCATTTTTACGCTATAATGTAGGACGAGGTGAAGAAAATGTTTGTGAGTGAAAAACAGATTGAGATTCGATATGCGGAGACAGACCAGATGGGCGTTGTCTACCATGCCAACTACATCATTTGGATGGAGATTGGACGTACGCAGTTAGTGAGCGATGCGGGATTTGAGTACGCTGCATTAGAGAAGGAAGGGTATGTATCGCCAGTAATGGATTTATCTATTTCCTATAAGGCTGCTATGCACTATGGACAGGTGGCAACAGTGCGTACTTGGGTAGAGAAACACGATCGTCTACGCACAACATATGGTTATGAAATTTTACATGAAGATGGCACGATTGCTGCAATAGCACAGTCCGTACATATTCTAGCGCATAAAGAAACATTACGACCTGTTTCTTTAAGTAAAATTGACCCTGCTTGGGATGCTAAATATAAAGAAATTGCAGTTGCAACAAAATAATATCAACAGCTTGATGTCTACGTTAAATGAATTGAAGTAAGCCAAAGGCAGGACCAGAATAATAACTGGTGCTGTCTTTTTTCTTTTAATCATATTAAATCCATCAAGTTTTTTTATCTTGCATAATATTTGTCATATTGTTATGATTAGAACAAGTGTTCTATACGAGGGGTGGGGGAAATTATGCAACTATACATATACGATAATCGCTTTAAAGCTTTAATTGACCAGTATCAATTAACAGCTGAACAACTTGAATATACAGGAACACCGCAAGAGGGTATTGCGCTTGCTAAAGAGGATGTCAATCGACATGCCATTTTAGCAATTGAGGATGGAGTGCTTGTAGTATTCTTTGTGTTACATCGAAAAGAAGGTGTAAAGCCATATTGTGAAAATGATCATGCTATTTTATTAAGAGCTTTTTCTACAGATTATCGACATCAAGGGAAGGGCTATGCAAAAAAAGCTTTAATGTTATTACCTGACTTTGTCAAACAGCATTACTGTGACGTCAATGAAATTGTATTGGCTGTTAATGTAAGGAATGAGGCGGCACAGAGACTATATAAGAAATGCGGTTATACCGATAAAGGTGTGAGAGTGATGGGAATAAAAGGGGAATTAATCGTTATGAGCTACGATTTGTAAAAAGAATTGCAAAAAATCCACTGAGCCATTATAAGCAAAGTGGATTTTTACTAGCTATATAAGCAATGCCTATTTCGTTGAAGTATTACTTAGCTCGTTTAAACAAGTATTTCCAAGAAAAGAAATTGACAATGACAAGTACAATGAAATAAATAAAAATACCATAAGAACCGCTTGTTGTCAGTAGATAGTGTAGAAATGCAAGTATACCTAATGGAATAAATAATATTAAGGACTTCCAACTCTGTCCATCACCGATTTCATCGAAGG
The DNA here is from genome assembly GCF_037976175.1 of Lysinibacillus sp. FSL K6-3209. Taxonomy (NCBI): domain Bacteria; kingdom Bacillati; phylum Bacillota; class Bacilli; order Caryophanales; family Bacillaceae; genus Lysinibacillus; species Lysinibacillus sp. FSL K6-3209. The sequence goes on from NZ_CP150264.1 coordinate 2,113,923, forward strand.
GCTTTGCGAAAGGAATTTTGCTTTCAAAGCCGATGTAGCAAATGATTGTGTACAAACAGCTTGCTACTAAAACAATCAATAAATCTGGAATGATTCTTGGGCCATAAATAAAGCAAAATACGATGCTTAGCACAATATACAGCGGAATATATAGCTTTATTAAAAAGGCTTTTAAACTACCCTTTTGTAAGTCTGTATAGTCCTTAATCGGAAAGACTTTGTAGATCCAAGCGGCTTTATATTTTGCGGAATGACCTAACATCATCACAGCAGATGGAATAATCAGCATACTAAAATAAATATTTAAATAGCTTACACTAGTCGAGTAGTCAACATTATCTGACCGCATCATATTAAACATAAAAATAAATGGTATCACGAAAGAAAAGCCTAACGATGGATACACTTTTAATTTAAAATCCCGTTCTTGTTTCATCATAAGAGAGGCAAAACGGTAAAATGCCCTTTCCTCACTTGTTCGGCATATAAAAGATAAGAAATAATCTTTTAAACGACTTCTCTTTTCCTTCTTTGACTTACTCGTGCTTAATAACTTTTGTAAATTGCGCTCAAAGGTTGGAATTAACTTTATATAGAGCCCTATTGAAATAAGTGGTATAAAGACGGAGAAGATAGTGCCTACTAACGTGAAGTAAGAGTTATTACCATTTAAGATAAGCTCATAAGGAGCGGCAAACCACATCGGAATGATGAAAATACTCCACCATGTGAATTTTACGACCATTTCAAGGTTAACAAACTCAAAGGATCGAATGAGCACTTGATAACCAATCATCAGCACTAAGGATAAACCAATTTGCACATAATTAATAATGTCCTTTAGCTTTTCTCCATCAAAAAATCTTAAAATCACAATATACAAAATGGTTGTAAGCACGACAATGAAAATATTGATAAAGGTAAGTGCGAATACGGTTAATAGAAAGAATACTATTCCTTGTGTAAACAAGCTAACTAAAAGGGGAATCGCGGTTAAGGCAATTGTTAAATAAGTTAAATAAATAAAGATATGCAATACTTTAGCGGCATTTATCGTTTTAGCATTTATCGGCTTTGTTGCCAAGATGCTTCTGTCACGGACATCAAGTAGTACAGAAGAAAAATCGGAAATCAAAGTAGTCATCACGATAAAGATAACTATGCCGTATGCAATGCTCATTTGAAAATGATAGTTATCACCAAACCCCATAAAAGGAATGAGTATAAGACCATAAAGGGCGTAAATCCATAAAGATTTGAAGTAGCTATTCTTCTGATCTTTTTTATTTTGGTTAAAGATGGTTGGTACTTTTCGTTCATCCATCGTTAGTTTAATATGGAGGATTTGTCTCATAATCGAATAATCAATGCCCATTTTCCGAAAAATAAATTGCACTTTATCAAGTAGTTGCAGGACTTTGAAATCTTTCATTACTACACCTCCTGGACAACCGCTACGAATTGTTCACCAATTTCTTTATGATTATGAAAACCTGTTAGTTGGTTGAAAATCCCCTCTAACGTTCCTGCCGTATTAGCGGCTTGTAGTTGAGCAAATGTTCCATCAGCAGCAATTTTTCCATCATTCAGTAATATAATACGACTGCTGATTTTTTCGACCACATCCATGATATGGGAGGAATAAAATATCGTTTTCCCTTGGGCTGCTAATTGCGTTAAAATCTCTTTGAAAATCATAACACTATTCGCATCCAAGCCGTTAATAGGTTCATCCAAGAACAGTAAATCTGGATTATGTATAAGGCTAGCGATAATTAATAGCTTTTGCCTCATGCCTTTTGAATAAGAAGATATTCTTGCATGATATGCTTCTCCAACACCGAACAATTCCATTAATGATTTAGATTTGGAAGTCGCTACATCTAAATGCAATCCGTAAAGCTGGCCGATGAAAGTCAAATACTCATAGCCAGTTAAATTATCATAAACATCGGCTATTTCAGGCACATAGCCAATTCTCCGTTTATAATCAATGCTATTTTGTTTAATATCCTCCCCAAATAGCTTAATTTCACCACCATATTCGCCTTCAATCCCTAATATAATTTTGACAGTTGTACTTTTACCAGCGCCATTCGGACCGATGTAGCCAATAATTTCGCCTCTTGACACATGTAAGTCAATTCCTTTTAAAATTTCTTTGCTGCCATAGCTCTTCGTTAAGTTCATAATCGTTAAAATCTCTTGTTGGTCCATGTTATAGCTCCTTTCTGTTTAGAAAATTAACCATACAACGGTATTAGCACCATTTTTCATAGTGCTATATATATTATACATGATTTTATCAATTTGTTATTAATTACAAATTCCTTTGTAAAAATTTGATTCGCTTTAATAGGAGATTTTCTGCAAGTGTAGAAAGTATATTCTAAATAATTCAGTAATTTTCAGGAAGAGGTGGCAATTTGGATTATTTAAAAAGGGATCACGCAGTCGAAGCAGCACTTCAGTTTATTACAAAACATTTCCCTCATTGCGATGGGGCATTATTGGCTGGAAGTGTCATTCGAGGAGAGGCGACAGAGACCTCGGATTTAGATATTGTCGTTTTTGATAAAAATCAAAAGACAGCCTATCGAGAGTCCATTATTGCCTTTGGTTGGGCTATAGAAGTATTTGTCCATAATTTGACTTCTTATAAACAATATTTTGCCGAAGACTGTAAACGAGCGAGGCCTTCCATGCCAAGAATGGTATCTGAAGGAATTGTGTTAAAAGATAGGGATATAATTGACACCATTAAAGAAGAGGCTAAGCAACTTTTAGACAAAGGACCAGAAGTATGGACAGAACAAACAATCAAAATAAAACAATACTTTATTTCGGATGCATTAGATGATTTTATTGGTTGTTCAAATAGAGCTGAAGAACTATTTATAGTGAATACCATTGCCGAATTAGCAAGTGAATTTGTGTTAAGAACAAACCGAAAATGGATTGGTCACTCGAAATGGGTCGTCCGTTCTTTAAGACAATATGATGAAGCGTTCACACATCAATTTATAAACGCATTTGATATATTTTATAAAACAGGCGATAAAGAACACATTGTAAAATTAGTACATAATATCCTTGCGCCATATGGTGGAAAATTATTTGACGGTTTTTCAGTAGGGAAGTAATAAGCATCCTAATGCCCAAGTAAAAATTTTGAAACAAATTGTCCTTTCTTGCGTAGTACAATAGGAAGGGCAATATTTTTAATGATAAAATAACATTAAGTATTTATTTAAAGGTGGGAAATAGAATGGGTTTATTAAAAGCAGGTATTGGGGCATTAGCAGGTGTATTAGAAGATCAATGGCGTGAGTATTTCTACTGTGAGTCCTTATCAGCAGATGTCCTTGTTGCTAAAGGTATTAAACGTACTTCGAAACGTGGCTCAAATAAAGGAAACGACAATCTGATTAGTAATGGTTCAATCATTGCCATTAATGAAGGGCAGTGTATGATGATTGTCGAGCAAGGCAAGGTAGTGGAGTTTTCTTCCGAATCTGGTGAATATGTTTATGACACATCTACAGAACCATCTATTATGTATGGGGATGATCTGTCAGCAAACATTACGGAAACGTTTAAGCTAATTGGAAAGCGCTTCACATTTGGTGGAGAGCCTGCTAAAGATCAACGTGTGTATTATTTTAATAAAAAAGAAATCGTTGGCAATAAGTACGGAACACCTGCCCCAATTCCTTTCCGTGTCATTGACCGTAATATTGGCTTAGATATTGATATTACCATTCGTTGTCATGGTGAATATTCTTATAAAATAGTAGACCCATTATTATTTTATACAAATGTCTGTGGAAATGTAGAGCGTGAGTATACACGTGATGCTATTGATAGTCAATTGAAAACAGAGCTAATGACGGCATTACAACCAGCATTTGCTCAAATTTCGGCAAGTGGCGTGCGCTATAGTGAAATACCTGCGCATACAGTGGCGCTAGCAGATGCTCTTAACAAAGTGTTATCAGAAAAATGGTTGGCAACACGTGGTTTGGCAGTTGTATCATTCGGAATTAGTTCATTAAAAGCATCTGAAGAAGATGAAGCGATGATAAAACAATTACAGCGCAATGCAGTGATGCGTGACCCAGGGATGGCAGCTGCGCATTTAACTGGGGCACAAGCAGAGGCGATGATTGCAGCTGCGCACAATGAAGGCGGTGCAATGGCTGGATTCATGGGGATGAATATGGCAACACAAGCGGGTGGCGTCAATGCAAGCCAACTCTTCCAAATGAGCGAGCAAAATAAACAGATGCAAGCAAAGACGCCACAACAATCGAGCCCATCCAATACTTGGACATGTTCATGTGGACAAGAGAATACGGGTAAATTTTGCTCAAACTGTGGTGCAGCAAAGCCAGTAGAAGAGGGCTGGACATGTTCATGTGGCACAATCAATAAAGGTAAATTCTGTAGTGAATGTGGGGCGAAAAAACCGTCTGGTGCATTGCAATATGCTTGTGATAAATGCGGTTGGCAGCCAGAAACCCCTGCAAACCCTCCGAAATTTTGCCCTGAGTGCGGCGATGTTTTCGATGACAATGATCTAAAATAAGGAGATGACTGGTGATGACGACGCAAGAAATGGAAAACGTCAAAGAGGCAAAGCTAGAATTCGATGCTGAATGTCCATCATGCAGTGCATCAATTGAGTTTAACCCCGCAACAGGCAAGCTAACTTGTCCATATTGTGGCTTTGAAACCGAGATTGCCAAACCTGAAAAGGAACAAGAAAAAATCGCCCAAGAAATGGATTTTGCAAAGGCTGAGGAGCGAGGAAACTTTAACTGGGGCGTAGAGAAAAAAACGGTTATTTGTAAAGCTTGTGCTGCTGAAACGATTTATGATGCATTACAAGTAGCAGATAGCTGTCCATATTGTGGCTCAAATCAAGTAATGGAAGCAAGTGCTTCAAATACACTTGCACCAAATGGCGTATGTGCATTTGAAATAACAGATAAACAAGCAGGCGAAAATTTTCAAAAGTGGATTAAAAGTAAATGGTTTACGCCAAAAGCTGCTAAAATTAGTGCAAAGCCTGATGCTTTTAAAGGTGTTTATCTACCTTATTGGACGTTTGATACAAAAACAAGCTCACGCTATTCGGCAAGCTATGGTAAGCATCGAACGGTCACTGATAAGGATGGCAATCAGCGTACAGTTACAGATTGGTATACTACCAGTGGTTTCTATCAGGAATTTATAGATGATCATTTAATTAGTGCAACGACTCGCTATGATCGTCAGATGATGCGTAAAATAGAGCCATTTAACTTATTAAATAACAAATCCTATAAACCGGAGTATGTAGCAGGATTTCTCTCAGAACGCTATAGCATTGGTTTACAGGATGGTTGGAACCAAGCAAAGAGAGAAATTCACGATCATTTAGAAGCAGAAATTACGGCAAAAATCCGTATAGAAAAATTTGCAGATGTTGTCTCCAATTTGCGGTTTTCTACAACACATGATGACATTACATATAAGTATTTAATGTTACCAATATGGCTTTCTTCTTTTAGATATAAAGAGAAAATTTATCGATTTATGGTGAATGGTCAGACAGGTCGTGTTGGAGGAGACGCACCGATTTCGCCATTACGTGTAACAATTGCAGTCCTTGTAACGTTAATGATTGCGGCAGTTGTCTGGTATTTCTTTATGAATGAATAAGGAATAATAACAATATCCTAAAAGTGTGTACATTTTTTACTTTTGGGATATTGTTTTTTTATTGTGAATTTTGTCGAAAAAATGTCGAACGTTGTAAAAAAATTAAGCAATTATGATAAATGTCACTATTCATCACGGTTCTGTCTATGTATAGTTGCATAAGTTATAAGGATTAATACTTTACAATAGACAGGGAGCACAGCATTTAATGAACAAGAAAATAGCATGGGTTACAGATACAGCAGCATTGTTAGATGAAAAATTCATACAGGACAATCAAGTTCACGTATTACCACTCAATATTGTTTTTGAAGAGGGCGTATTACGAGAAACTGTTGATATGACACATGATGAATTTTATGACAAACTTCGTACTACTAAAACACATCCAAAGACATCGCAACCTGCCATTGGTGAAGTGGTAGCGTTATATAAATCGTTAAAACAGCAAGGCTATGACTGTGCTATTGCTATTCATACTTCGCAACATTTGTCGGGCACTTATTTAAGCGCTTTCACAGCAGCACAACAAGCACAATTTGAAGTATATCCAGTTGATTCTAAAATCGGTTCATTCCCGATGATGAAAATGATTGAACTTGGGCAGCAATTAGAACGAGAAGGCGTCGCACCACAACAAATCGTTGAAAAAATCAATGAACTTGCAGATCATAGCGAGCTGTCCTTTATCCCAGCGAGCTTATCACAATTGCATAAAAGTGGCCGTGTGTCAGGGACGCAAGCGTTTTTGAGCCAACTATTAAATATAAAAGTCGTTATTTCTTTTGATAATGGTAAAGTTGTCATGAAGGAAAAAGTACGTGCACTAGCAAAAGCAAAAGCATATGTAGAAAACCTTCTAATAAATGATTTAGACTCACATCATATTCCAGAGGTAGCTGTTATTCATTGTAATAATGAAGAAGGTGCGATGAATTGGAAATTAGCTCTAGAAAAAGCGTATCCTTTTATTATTTTTCACGTTCTGCCATTGAGTGCTTGTGTCGGTGTGCATGCAGGAGAAGGCACACTTGGACTTAGTTGGGTACGCAGACCGGAGACAATCGCACAAAAACAACAAGAAAAAGAATTAGTGACGGTCTAAACGAACAAACGAATAATAAAAATACGGCATGTGAAGTTGCGAAATTCCTATAAACAAACTATTATACAGTCAGAGAGCTTTTTCATTAAATGAACTGTAGTTGTAATGTTATTTTTGAATAATGATAGATTATTCAAGTATGGAGGTTTCGACAATGGACGCAATTGAAGTGTTAACTAATTTAGATCAAATACATGGGTATTTTCAACCTATATTTAGCGCTGATGCGCATACGGTGATTGCCTACGAAATTTCCGGACAGTTACAAATAGAAGGTCAACAAATCAATTTAAAAGATTTTGTGAATAATGAAGATATTCCAGAAGAATATCGGATTGATATGGAGCATAAAATTTTACACGCTGCATTAACGCAGATAGACACAGTAGCACCCGATATTGATATTTATATTCCAAGTAATCCGAACTTGTTAATGCAAGATTTCGGTGAAAGTCATTTTAATATTATTCAACAATATATAGGGGAAGAAGATTTACATCGTATTGTCTTAGTTGTTTCCGAGCATCGATTTTTAGGCGATATTAATAAATTGCACCACGCTCTTCGCTATTTTACAACATTCGGTATGAAAATTGCTGTGCAAGAAGTCGGTGCTGAAAGTCATTTAGAACATATCGCATTATTATCACCTCAAATTTTAAAGGTTAATATACGTGATTTAAATTATGACTCATGGTCTGCACAATCTGATATGATTTCAGCAATTGGCAGCTTAGCTTATAAAATCGGGGCTAACCTTTTATTTGAAGGTATAGGGACTGTTTACCAATTGCAATTTGCTTGGAAAAACGGGGGACGATTCTATCAAGGTTCTTATTTAGCAAATGCTGCAAAGACATTTGTGGAGAAAGATATATTAAAGGAACGTTTTAAAGAGGAATGTCAGCAATTTATAACATCTGAAAAGAAGATGCTTCAGGCACAATATTTCGAGTTGAAGAAATTAAGAGAGGAACTAGAAGCAATTGTTCATCGAGTAAAGCCTTCTAGTGATAATATCTCACAATTGGAACATTTAGCAGAGCTTTTAGATCATTACTCTTTCCGATTATATATTTGTAATGAGGATGGTTTCCAATTAACGCCTAACGTGATGCGTGTAGAAGGGATATGGGAATTACAGCCAAATGCAATTAATAAAAATTGGAGTTGGCGACCGTATTTCCTACAAACGATTATTAAAATGCGAAATGATCAAAATGGGGAAATTTCAGAACTGTATCGAGATATCGAGACAGGAGAAATTACGCGAACATTTTCGATTGCCATTAATGAACATGAATATTTATTTGTCGATCTTTCCTATGATTTTTTATATGAACATAATATATTTAGATAGAGTGATAAAGGCTTATATAGCAAGAGTGGAGGGGTACAAATATCGTTTGTACCCTAATAAGTGCCCCAAATAAGTGAAAAAATATGATTTATTCAAATTTAATTAACGGAGAAAGAACTTCTGTCGCCTTTAATTCCTCATCTGCCAACGAATGAGCATATGCCTTCATTAGCATTTCTGGAGTATTTCCAATAATTTTAGCTACCGTGGTAACGGGAATACCTTGGGCAATTAGAATACTTACATAAGTATGCCATAGTAAATGCGCGGAGATTCGTACAAAATGATGCTTGTTTTGAAAGCGTGAAACATCTACACAATATTAGCCATAACTATTTTTAACACCAACTAATAAGAAAAATAACAAATCTTATAAGAGTGCCTTTGAGGTGCCCTTTTTCAGTTTTCGACAGGGACGACTATTCAATTTAAAAATATAATAGTTGATTGAAGTCTTTCATCCACTGTAATAAGGGGGAGCGTAATAATGCGTCCGGCGGGGGTAGGGAGGGAACCATTTAATTATAATTTATGTCTATATTGGAAAAGGAGTTATCATTATGTGGTTAATATTAGGTCTAATTACTATAATAGCAACTTTTATCAATCTATATAAGTATATAACAGGTAAAGATTATAAACTCGCGATGGCAATGGGGTTATCTTTTACAGCATTGACACTCTGTGCAGAACATAGCCTAGTATCTAATTGGGTAAAAGTTGAAGATTGGGCAGCTTTATTGGATGTTGTACCGACTATGGAAAAAACGTTATGGTTTCTAACCATTGTTTCAATTTTACTAAATATAGCACCTATCCTATTAGAACGAAAAAATAAAAAATAATTACTCATTGTTGTTCGTTTGGATATACAGCGTTAAGAGCAAAATGTCCTCCGTCCGCTTTCGGCATGTTGAGTTATATAATATTCGTGACGTTGTTCTGGAATTATTGCAACAAATACTTTTGTGTAAGGAAAGATAATCTTGTCATATACAGCAGTTCCAAAACTAACAAAAGGAGAAACTAGATTAGCCAAAAAGAGACAATCTACACAAGCAAAAGAACGAAATGAATTTAACTTTGATTTTATTATAAACACAAAAACGTCACTCATTTAAAATGAGTGACTGGGATTTTATTTTGAAAGATTTACTTTATATCCAGTTTGATTTTTAGCATGGTTCGGATTTAAGAATACTGAACGATCATTTTTTAAAACAATGACTTCAAAGAAAGGTTTGAATCTTTCTTCAGAAATCCCGAAAGCTTTTAGGAATTTAGCAAATAGTTGTTGTTCTTGAATTTCAGCTTCACCATCGGATAAAGATGAATCGATAATATTAACTAAAATGCACATCTTTTGAGCATCAGTTAATGCTGGTGCAGCTTCAAGTAAAAATTGGTCCACGGAATTTCTGTTTACGTATTTAATAACTTGGTCCATTAAATCATTATTGTTACCACCTACATAAACTGTACTGCCTTTTTTCTTACCTCCAATAACTGATAACAACTGACCTATTTCCTCATTATCATATTCACCATCTGCCCCCATCATATAAAGCAAAGATGTTACGAATGCAAAATGGGGATTCATACCTTGTTTGTTATGAACCTTGTCCCCTTTAAAAATATCAAATAATCCCACTAATTAATCCTCCTATTATTTTAATATTTATAAAAATTACATTGAAGATATGTAATGTTTTATCTAAAATTTATTGTTAAATCTTTAATTACCATCATTGTTAAGATTGTACCAATATCGGTAAGTGTTGTCAGTAATATCATGTAAATAACTAGTAGTTTATAAAAAAATTACTAATGTAAGAGCACATGCTTTTACATCAAGTTAAGGGAACAATGATATGAAACTTGCATCAGTTGCTAATATTGTTGCTACATTATAATAAAAAATCATCAAAGCCTATAAAGTAAGGAGCTCTTATATGTGTAAACGTATTTCAAATTTGACAGTTTAGTGAAAAAATGCATTTATATATAAATATGAATTTTATTAAAAAGTCAAATGTTAGACAGTGGATTTTTTAAAAATACTACTTTCATAGTATTAGAAAATAATGGTAACGCCAAATAATGACGGGGTATGTGGCGCGATGTGGCGTTATTGCATGAGATTAGACATTTTAGTCTGAAAAAAAGGTGGGATGACCGCCAAAAAACGGCGTTAATTTATCCTTGAATTTCCATTAATGGAAGTGATAGTATGGTTTTGGAAGCGGAATAAATCTATTTTTGGTTAATTATGGTACTCGTGATAAGTGAAGTAAATTCTTTATTATGAAGATACGTTAGTTGATTTAAAAATAATTCCGTTAGATTTTTTTAAAATACTTTTTCAAGGGAGTGTTTTTTATGTTAGGTTGCAGTAGCTTATCAATTCGTACAACGGATGATAAAAGTTTATTCGCTCGCACAATGGATTTTACAATGGAACCAGATAGTAAAGTGATTATTGTCCCACGTAATTACGGAATTCGATTGCTAGAGAAAGAAAATGTAGTCATTAACAATTCATATGCTTTTGTTGGAATGGGAAGCACTGACATTACATCACCAGTTCTCTATGATGGGGTAAACGAAAAGGGATTAATGGGCGCAATGCTTTACTATGCTACATTTGCGACTTATGCTGACGAACCTAAAAAAGGCACAAGAGGCATCAATCCCGTGTATGTAATTTCACAAGTTTTGGGAAATTGTGTAACAGTCGATGATGTTATTGAAAAATTAACTTCTTATACATTATTGAATGAAGCCAATATAATACTTGGCTTTGCACCTCCACTTCACTATACATTTACAGATGCTTCTGGTGAATCGATTGTTATTGAACCGGATAAAACGGGCATTACCATTCATCGAAAAACGATTGGCGTCATGACGAATAGCCCTGGCTATGAATGGCATCAGACAAATTTAAGAGCTTACATTGGTGTCACACCAAATCCGCCACAAGACATTATGATGGGAGACTTGGATTTGACACCGTTTGGGCAAGGGGCAGGGGGCTTAGGATTACCAGGTGATTTTACGCCGTCAGCACGTTTTCTTCGGGTAGCATACTGGAAAAAATATACTGAAAAAGCCAAAAATGAAACAGAAGGCGTAACAAACTTGTTCCATATTCTATCTTCTGTAAATATCCCAAAAGGTGTTGTTTTGACAAATGAGGGGAAAACGGATTATACCATCTATACCTCAGCTATGTGTGCACAAAGTAAAAACTATTACTTTAAACTGTATGACAATAGTCGAATTTCAGCTGTGTCATTAATGGCTGAAAATTTAAATAGTCAAGATTTAATTACATTTGAGTGGGATCGTAAACAGGATATTAAGCAATTAAATCAAGTAAATGTAATGAGCTAAAAATTGCCTATTATATAGTACAAGGTACTAAAAAAATGCCCCTGATTGTTAAATATACGAACAATCAGGGGCTCTTTTTCTATGGTTAAATACACAAGGTCGGTCACTAGAATGAAAACGTTTATGCAATTATAATTGAGGTGTTACTATGGAAGAAATTATATTTAATGATTGTATTGTAAAAATAGACAAGAAAAAAACTATTGAATTGTTTAAAGACTTGCCGAAAGTATCCGAAAAAGCTCATTGTGGTTGTGAGGATTGCCAACTTTTCGCTAATCAAATTCTACATGCAAGTCCACAAGTTTTGGATTACTTTAAACAACTTGGAGTTGATCCTACAAAAGAGGCAGAGGTCTGGAGAGCTATTCCTAATAAAGACGGTTTTGATACATATAATGCAGATTATCATTTTATAGGTGCTATACAAGGCACAGATGATTTAGATTGGATTCAAGTAGAAGAAGCATCTTTTGGATTTGCAAATTATAATAGCGATTTACCAAGTCCGATGATTCCAAGTACCTTTTCACAGCCAATTGTAGAATTAGCTGTGAGAATAACAATGCCCCATATGGAGATGTAATATAGAAAAATTATTCTTATATACTACAAGGCAATGATACTAAAGAAAGGGAAGTCTTAAGTAGAGATTTGGGTTCGTTTAGTACAGATTATGGTTTATTTATAATTACTTCATATTAGTAGGATTTTTTTCTTTTTCTGTTATAGATAATTGGATTGCTATTATTGTTAGTTTTATCATTACCTTGATTATAAGACAATTAGGAAAACAATTTTTGCATTATCATTCTTCTGTAAACTATATTATTTCATGTCGTTCTTATACGAGATTTCGAAAGAGAGTGTACATTCTTTCCAACGATTCCGACAATGATGGGAACGATATTTCTTAAATCCTCGATTATCGTAACATTATTTTCTAATTTTCTTAAGTCAATTAGCATTATCTTAACAACAATTCATACTTTTAATCTTATTTTCACCTCAAAAATGCGCTCTAATTAACCAGCGAACATTTTAATGTTTGAAAAGTTTATTAATATACTAATAAAATATGTATTTTACTAAAAAGGAAATACCCTCGTTTATAATATACAATATATAGTGTTATTCGCTATAAAATATCAATATATTGTTTTAGTTTAGTTATATACTAAATTAATCGGATTACTATAATTTTTTTGAGTCATTATATTTGTATCATTTTATTTTAGTGATAGAATGAAGTTGTGACAAAAAGACATAAATTCCATCGGAGGTTTCGACATTATGAAAGCAGCAGTTTGGTACGGAGAAAAAGACATTCGTATTGAGGACAGAGAATTAAAAGCTCTTAAAGATAATGAAGTTACAGTTCGTGTAGCTTGGGCTGGTATTTGTGGTAGTGATTTACATGAATATCAAGAAGGTCCTGTCTTTATTCCAACAAAAGAAAAAGATGAATTAACTGGTGAAATCGCTCCACTTATTATGGGGCATGAATTTGCAGGAACTATTGAAAAAGTTGGTGCAAACGTTACTAAGTTTAAAGTAGGCGATCGCGTTGCAATTAACCCAACATTAACGCACGGTAACAAACCTGAAGATATGGACGCTTATGATGGCTTTAGCTTCATCGGTTTACATGGCGATGGTGGCTTCACTACTTATGCAAATGCTCCTGAAAGTAATGTTTATTTACTACCTGAAACAATGACACTTGAAGATGGTGCACTTGTTGAACCGACAGCTGTAGCAGTACAAGCTGTAAAAGAGGGTGATTTACGTTTCGGTGATACTGTAGCGATTTTCGGTGCCGGCCCAATCGGCTTATTAACTGCTATTGCAGCTAAAGCAGCTGGTGCAAGTAAAATTATCGTATTAGATTTATCTGAAACACGTCTTGAAAAAGCAAAAGAACTTGGTGCAACGCACGTAATTAACTCTGGAGAAGTAAATGGTGTAGAAGCAATTCGCGCAATCGTTCCAGATGGTGTGGATGTATCATTTGAAGTTGCAGGTGTTGCGCCAACATTTAAACAAGCAATCGATGCAACAAGAGCTCGCGGTACTATGGTTATTGTATCAATCTTTGCTCGTCCAATTGAATGGAATCCAATTCATTTAACAAATACAGGTGTGAAAATTACTTCAAGTATTGCTTACACACCAACATCATTCCAACAAACAGTTGATTTAATGGGCAGTGGTCAATTAAAACCACAAGGAATTATCACTGGCCGTATTCAATTAGATGATATCGTAGAAAAAGGCTTTGAAGCTTTAACAAACGATAAATCACAAGCGAAAATTTTAGTAGAATTAAGCGGCGAGAAATAATACTTATTTTTAATAAATTGTAAACAAGCAAGCACCTATTAGTGAGGACTAATAGGTGCTTTTTACTTGATAGGTTATTGCGATGTTTATTTTGAAATCCCAATCAGGCTGATTGGGTTATTAATCATTTATTATGATAGAGAAGGCCTTATTGGCATAATAAAATCTGACGTAAGAAAGACTGTTTTTTCGCAATGCAGCGATCGGCGATAATGAAACCAGCATCATGTATTAAATCATCAATTGTTTCAATAGTAACGACAACTACTCTATCCGCAATTCGGCGAGCATGTTTAAGAATATTGTATTGATCTTCACGCGATGAATGGGTAAACAAATTATATGGTAAATCAATAATAGCTACATCATAGTGTTCTGTTACTTCTGAAATGGGACCTAAAGTAATCTTTCCTTGTAAACCAAAATAGGCCATATTTTCGCGAGAACCGCTGCAAACAAAATGATTGATATCTCTTCCTTCAATATCAATACCCATAGAAAGAGCTTCTACTATCACTGTTCCTATACCACAGCAAGGGTCAATAGCACGAATATTTTGTGGCTGTGGAACGGCAATATTAGCAACAGCGCGAGCAACTCTTGTACTAAGTGCTGTTGAATAACTATTTGGTTTATGTAAATGTTTACGCCAAATGGACTCACTTTTCATATGTTTACCGAAATACCATTTTCCATCTATTAATATAAGACCAAAAATAATCTCAGGATAATTGAGATCAGGGTCTCCCTCTATACACAACCCTAGCTCGCGTTCTATTCGTCGGCGCTCTGGCTGAGAAATTTTCTTCGTTTGACCTATAACAAAATTATTTAAACAAACTACCTTATAAGTTTTTTCACCAACTATTAAATTTTTCACTAATTTTTTTATATTTTCTATACTATGGTCTTCAAACAGCACCTCAAGTCGATCTTGTATAAAAGGACTACGACTAGGGTCAACTTCTATATTGCTTATCATATAGTTTAATGAGGAATCTACACCGAAAAAAGAGCGCATCTCCATTCTACATAAATCGTATTCATCTACATGATGGACATATGTGTATATATATTTATTGGTATGTTGTTCGTTAAACAATGGGGTATCATCCTTTTCTATTATTGATCACTTGATATTGGTCAAATAATTGTAGATGTCTCTAGGCACTAAACTTCAAGTCTATCACAACTTCATCAATAATTGAAATGATCAAAAAAGCGTACGCTATTTTGGGCGATTTTTAACATTTCTAAAAAATAGAAAAGAGTCACTTCCTTAAAGAAAGTGACCCCAAAACAGGAGAGTTTTTGTAAAGGCTTTTTAAGCTCTACACTATTATTAATATGCAGAGGAAGTTATCAAGCTTTAGCCATTTGTCAGTGCAATAAAATAATTTATACGGATGGCAGAGTGATAGTGAGAATGGGAATAGGGTGCTTTAACTAATTTTTGTGCCATTGGGTACTGATTGATCGGGTGTTAATAGAATGACATCTCCCTCTATCGGCACGCCACCGATTACGAGAACCTCTGATTTAAAACCTGCTACTCGCCGTGGTGGGAAATTGACAACTGCAACTACTTGTTTGCCGATGATTTCATTTGGTGTATATCGTTTTGTAATTTGTGCAGAAGATTGCTTAATTCCTAATGTTTCACCAAAATCAATGCTCATTTTGATAGCGGGAACTCGTGCTTTTGGTAATTCTTCCGCTTCCATAACTGTACCGATTCGAATATCCAGTGCAATAAAGTCTTCAATGGTCGCCATAACTTCACTCCTTAATAGGGGTTTTTGTAAATGTTAACATAGAAGGTCTTGTTATCCAAGAAACATCTCTATACATAATGAGACAGACTGTTTAGTTACTATTAACGAGGATAAGGACTTCACAACCAACGTTACATAGTATACATATAGGGTGAACCTCTAGTTTAAGTGCCGTTACATCAAGGCGCAAACTTTATTTTACTGCTTACTTTTCCTTATTTTTAATCACTTATATAATAGTTATTTTCAGACCAACAAAAATTTTCCATGCAGATTCTAATTGGAACGAGCCATTTATAAATTTCCTTCATGATACATCGTTAAAATTTCTTTAGCCTGTTTCCGCATATGTTGGATTAATTCTTCTGGCTCAATAATCTTTGCATGTAATCCTAGTCTATAAAATAGAGGAGCGATAAAGTGAAGCTCACCTTCATCAATCGTCGCATCAATAGTACCAGTCCCATTTTCGTTGATGGTCACGAAACCTTGGAAATTTGGCTCACTTAGACATTGACGTACGCCTTCTCTGGACAGTTCGACAAACAATCTAATAGGGGTTTTTACTTCATATGAATCAAACCATTCAGCTAAATTTGTAAAATTGCTGTCGTCTTTTATGCTTGACACAATGGCATGGATACGATCCACTCGAAACAATAAAACTTTATCTTTATGAAAGTCGTATGCAGGCATATACCATAGCCCATTATGAGCATATACACCGATAGGACGAATATGCTTTGTTGTTATCGCTTTTTTTGAGTGGTATTGCATGTGAAGCTGACTTCCTTCAATTGACGCATCTAAAACCTTTTTTAATAAAGGGGTATCGATTGTTCTCTTAGGATTCCAAAAGGCAATATAAGAACGAAGTTTATCTACTTTTGCTTGGGCATCTTTTGGAAGTGAACGATATAATTTATGCGAGACGGAGCGGATTTCAGCATCAAAAGGTAAATCACGATAATAATTGAGCGCTTGAAATGCAAAGAAAATGGATACAACCTCTTCTTCTGTAAATAACATAGGTGGAAGTAGACGGGTTGTAATAACGGTATAACCTCCATTCCTCCCTTGTTCTGCATATATGGGTAAACCCATATCGCTTAAATCCAATAAATCACGATGCACGGTTCGGACGGATATCTTAAATTCATCGGCTAGTTCTTGCGCTGTAAATTTTCTTTTCGCATTTACAAATAGTAGAATATCTAATAAACGTTTTGCTTTAGACATATTCTCACCTTTTCTTTTAATCATGCCATTACTTGTCATGTTTACTGTTTAGTATAGTTTGTGCTAATGATTTAATCAAAAGCAAAACGCTCATGAGAAAAGGAGACTACCCCATGAATAGAAAAATTGTTTTATTTATTGCGACTAGTGTAGATGGATTTATTGCGAAAGAGGATGATGACTTACAATGGTTATTAGAATCAGAGGGGGAAGGGGATAATGGGTACATGGATATGTATCAAACAATTGATACTATCATAATGGGGAAGCGCACCTATGATTATGTGATGGAACACTCTGATACTTTTCCGTATTCTGATAAAAAATGTTATGTTTTCTCGAAATCAGCAAAGAACAAAAATGACGATGTGGAATTTGTAAATGAAAATGTTGTATCGTTTACCCAACAGTTAAAGAAACAATCGGGAGCACATATTTGGATGGTTGGTGGAGCAGAGATTCTTGATGCTTTTATGAAAGAAAATCTAATTGACGAATACATTATTACCATTACCCCTCATATATTAGGTTCTGGCATAGCCCTATTTAAAAAGTATAATCCGCAAATTAATCTGGAATTAATAAAAACAACATGTTATGGACAGATGGTGCAAATGCATTATCAAGTAAAACAAGAAAATTGATTTTATCGATGTCGCATATGTTATTAAGAAAGTTTTAGCTATAAAGAGATATATCTAAAATGCGGTCAATAAAGCATCGTCCAACCAGTTGTCGGTATTAAACCAACGACTGGTTGTTTAGTTTTGTTTGGATTTTGGTAGGGGAAAACGTCGTTTATGAACAGGAGATAAGTGATTTGTATAGTTCACCTATGATTCCTTGCATTTGATGAACGCCTAAATCAGTATTTGTCATAACAATCATTCCTTTTTCTAAATAAGGAAAGAATACAAGCATACATTGAAACCCAATACCCCAACCAAGGGAGGAGATTTCTACTTCTTGTCCTGAGCCCTCAAGGAATACCCCTAAACCAGCCCATTCTTTAGCACCTTGTGGTTGAATTAGCTCTTCGACTAGGTTTGCAGAGATACCAATTTTACTAGAGCCATTTAAAGCATTTATTAACTCTAGTAATAATTTAGCGAGATCAGCGGGGGATGTCCATAAGCCACAAGCAGCAGGGTAAGGATAAATTGGGTAGTTATCTGTCACCGAATTTCCATTTTTGTGGTGACCACTAGCGAAAGATTGTTCTTTTGATGATGCAAATGTTGTAGAAAGTGTGCTATGTGTCATAGTTAACGGTTTAAATATATGTTCCTCTATAATCGAGTCAAATGATTGTGCCATTACATCTTCTATTAATAACTGTATAATACAAAAACCAGCATCCGAATAATGAAATGCATGCCAAGGTTCACCACTTACTTCTATAGGGCTTTGACAGTAAGGTGTTGTGCCATTTAACAAATTTACCATTGACGGTTTCGCATGAGAATCGTTTAAAGTTGAAAAACTATTCGCTGGATCTATAATGCCAGATTGATGACAAAGTAAGTTTCGTAATGTTACTTTTTTTAGCTTCGTATATTGATTTTCCGGTACCTTCCACGATTTCAGTTTGTTATTGACATCCTCATCTAAATCTAAATAGCCTTGTTCCACTAATACCATGACTACCATGCTCGTTAAAAATTTGCTTATAGAACAGGCATTGAAAAGAGATTGGTCATTTACTTTTTGCCTAGTTCCTGCCATAAGATATCCATAATGTTCTATTTGACTAATTTGCCCCTTTTCAATTACCAATAGACTTAACCCTTGAACACGATAGTGATTCATACGTTCCTCAATATTTACTTTGGTCATTAGACACCATCCATCAATTTTTATACTAATTATAACATGATGAACAAACGTATGTTTTCCTTTAAGGAATTTTAGCTATATCACAAGAAAAAGGCATCGAGTATATAAGTTCTCGATGCCTTTCGCTCTATGGTTGGTGAGCGAGCCTTCACGCATTTTTCTTCGTTTTGGTTGCTCTTTTTCTTGTTGTTGGTTTTTTTGTTTTATCTAAAGAAGCTTGGAGTGCTGACATCAAATCAGTAACGTTGTCAGGTAGAGGACGCTTATCACTGGCAGATACTGAATTTGTCTCTTTCTTTTCTTCGATAAGTTCCATTAAAGCATTGCGATAGTCATCTGTATATTTTTCTGGATTAAATACAGTTGTTAACTGGTCAACTAGCATCAGTGCAGCGTCCAATTCCTTTTGAACAATGGTTGGCTCACTTGGGATGTTTGGAACATCTTGCACACTACGAACTTCGTCAGGAAAATGGATTGTTTCCATTACGAGAGCATTTTGATAAACACGAACAATCGCAAGCTGTTCCTTCGAACGAATAATAATTTTAGCAACGCCAATTTTACCTGACTCCTCTAACGTTTGTCGCAATAGGGCATATGCCTTACTGCCTGTAGTATCAGGCGATAAAAAATAAGTTCGTTCAAAATAGATAGGGTCAATTTCGCCTAATTTAACAAAATCGATAATTTCAACAGCCTTATCTTCGTTTTCTTTACGCAAGTTCTCTAGCTCTTCTTCATCTAGAACGACAAACTTATTTTTTGCATACTCATATGCTTTTACAATATTTTCTTCTGTTACTTCTTGATTACAACCCTCACATACTTTCTTATAGCTAATAGGTGTATGGCATTCTTTATGAAGTTGTCGTAATTTAATGTCTTTATTTTCTGTAGCAGCATGTAGTTTAACTGGTATGTTGACAAGACCAAATGAAATACTGCCTTTCCAAACTGTATGCATGTTGTCACCTCGTTTTTCTTACTATGTAATAATTTGATGTGTTTTATGTATGCTAATTAAAAATAGTGTCAACAGTACAAAATAAGAAAGTAGGTGTACAAGATTAAACCAATGTTACTAGTAGAAGCAAATGAACCGCCAAAAGGAGATGATTGGCTTTACGAAGGGAAATATGACGGATTCCGCTGTCTATTACAGTGGACTGATAAAGAGCCTATTTTGAAAAGTAGAAATGGCAATGTGTTAAATCATTTGTTTCCGGAAATTATTGATTATTGCAGAAGTCTTTATAATCAGATCAAAGAATTTTTACCGTTAGTATTTGACGGAGAAATAGTGTATTTAATCAACAACTATAAAAGTGAATTTGCAGTCGTGCAACAACGGGGAAGAATGCAAAAAAAAGAAGTGATTGCTGCACATGCCACATCCTTTCCTTGTCATTATATTGTTTTTGATTTACTTTCCTATCAAGGGGAAAGTCAAATGAATCGCTATTTAAAAACGCGAAAACAGCAACTAAACACTCTTTTTACATCGTTAAAGCTACCGACTGCTATTAAATATGAAGAAAACCATCGTTTACAAGCAATTGATGTTTTTGAAGATAGCCAAACTTTGTGGCATTTCATCAAAATTTATAATGGTGAAGGTATTATTGCCAAGAAAAAGACGAGTAAATGGCAGGAGGCTGTACGGTCAACACATTGGCTAAAAATTAAAAATTGGAAAATTGTCACAGTGATTGTGAACAAATTTGATAAAGGAAATGGATATTTTCACGGTTGTGTGCATCGTCAGGGTGTGCTAACGGAAGTGGTTGTTTTTAGGCATGGGATGAAAAAGGACGAGTTAAATACCCTAATTACATTCTTTCAAGCAAATGGGCAACAAAACAATGAAACATGGCAATTAGAACCATCCATCTGTATTGATATTGCCTGTATCGACTTTGATGGTAGTAAGTTAAGAGAACCTCATTTTCATGCCTTTCGATTAGAAATGGAACACCAGTACTGTAATTGGCAACTTATGCAACGCCAGCTTATGCCAATACCGGATAGTGTGCCAGTCACGCATCCCAACAAGCCGGTGTGGCCTGCTATTGCAATTACTAAAGAGGACTATTTGTACTATTTACAGCTTGTATCACCCTTTATACTGCCGTTTTTACGAAATCGACCTATTACGTTAATTCGTTTTCCTCATGGGGTACCAGGAGAGAGTTTCTATCAAAAAAGCAGTCCGGAACATCTACCTGCATTTGTCGTAACAGAAAAAGTTAGCGAACATCATAGTATCCTATGCAATAACCTTGAAACACTGCTGTGGTTAGGGAACCAACTTGCATTAGAATTTCACATCCCTTTTCAAACGATTGACACTGAAAAGCCTACAGAGATTGTTTTTGACCTGGATCCCCCTTCCGTCGACGCATTTTCACTTGCTGTAAGTGGTGCACTACACTTAAAAGAAGTATTTGATTATTTTAAACTACAATCTTTTGTTAAAACTTCCGGTGGCAAAGGTTTGCAAGTCTATATTCCATTACCATACAATACATTTTCTTATGAACAAGTTCGTCTTTTTACAGAGTTTGTCTGTCGTTTTTTATGTGAGCAAAAACCCGAATTATATACGATTGAGCGTTTAAAGAAAAATCGCAAAGATAGATTGTATTTAGATTATGTGCAACATGCGGAAGGGAAAACCATTATATCGCCGTTTTCCACCAGAGGTAATGAAATGGGCTTAGTTGCAACACCTCTACATTGGAATGAAGTAAACGACAAACTATCACCGGAACAATTTACGATACCTGCTGTTATAGAGCGAATCAAACGAGTGGGTAATCCATTGATCCATTTTCAAGCGATAGGGGAGGAACAGGACTTTCAGGCAGTGCTTCAGCATTTAGATAACCAATAAAAGAATCTGCAACATTTCTCAAAGTTACCGTGAGAAATGAGCAGATTCTTTATCTATTTGTTATTAGATGGTTTGTTTTTTTGCAAATAATCAAGAATGCCCATTGCTGATACTGCTGTATCAAAAGGAATCGTTTGATAGACGGGATGGTTTTCTGCAATACCATTTCGCTGTAGATATTGATGTAAAAGTGCTTGCAATCTCGTATCTAATAATTTAGCTTGCTGTGCTAAAGTACCAGGTGAAGCTAGTGCCTTTTCTCCTTCAACTAGAAACAACGGTGTCCAGTAGCGAACTTGACGATAGGCTTCTATTGGGTTTTGATAGGCACCGTAATGACCGAAATACAATTCCTGAACATTAAGTTTTTCATATAATTGAATCGATTGCTCCATCGTATTTGGATCATACTGATTCGGAGAAGTTGAAGGGATAATTAAATCAATTGCTTCATCAGCCAACTCTGGATAACAGACACCTGTTGTATCACCTACAAACATTCCATTCGTCGCAGAGTAATGCATGGATACGTGATGTTTAGCATGACCTTCCGTATGGTAAAAAGTTAGTTGATGATTGCCTAATGATAAAATATCGCCATGCCCAGCTTCAATAATCCGTTCAGGCGCAACCGGTACGATTGGGTCAAAGAGGCGTTGGAATTCTTGACCATATACAGCCTTTGCACTTGCAATTAGGCGGGTTGGGTCAATCATATGCCCAGCACCACGGGGGTGTACGACTAATTTTGCTTTCGGGCAACTTTGAAGAAAAAGACCAGCGCCGCCTGCATGATCTAAATGAATATGTGTAACGATGACATAGTCAATATCATCTAGCGAAATTTGCAATTCATTTAAACCTTCTATTATATAGGGCACGGAAGGACTTGCAGATGTTTCAATTAACGCAATTTTCTCATCGATAAGTAAATAAGCGCTTGTGCGTTCCTTCCGATTCAAATCGTGCGTATCAATGCAAAAAAAGTTTGGTGCTATTTTTTGTGCTCTCTCCATTAAAAAATCTCCCTTCTGATTAGAAAAAAGCTAAATTTTCTCTAAAATACCTTTTTTGTCTATAAAAAGTAATGTTTATACTTTATAATAATAGAAAAACAAACTGAATGTCCATTCATTTTTGAGGAGGGAACTATAATGGAGGTCAATATTCGCTATGATACACGTAAAGTGCACCGTGTTAATGTAGCCATCATTTCAATTTTAGCTATTCTTATTTGTGGGCCAATGATACTTACAAAAGGAATGATGTTCTTATTTATTGGTTTAGCGGTAATTGCTTGCGCTTTATGTAATTATTTTTTACCAATCAAAACATATATTAAAGGATTTATATTTGGCATGATTCCATCTAGTATCGTTTTTACATTGTTTTTACTAGATAGTTTTTCATTGAACAAGCATTATATTTTACTATGTACAATTGCCATTATTGCGTTGTACTTTAAAAAGGAACTAATTATCTTTTTTGGGATCATACTAAACGTAAGCTTCGTGATTTTATATGTAGTGAAATCGGACTCACTATTGGGTCCTTTTAACGATATTATTGTATTCGTTACATTATTAGCCATTACCAATGGCGTTATTATAGTTTTCTTTCTACTGGCTAAATGGGGAAATGAGCTACTAACACATGCAGCGGTGCAGCAAAATGAAGTAAAAGCTTCGCTCGCTCAACTACAGATGACCTTCAATCAAATTGAACAAAGTAGCTATAGACTAGATGAGCATATTACTCATTTTCAACAAACTATGTACAGTATTTCGGGGTCAAGTAAGCAAATATTGCAAGCAACTGAAGATATCGCAGCGAGTATTCAACAGGAAGCCTCAAGTTTACAAATGATTCACGGTACAATGAAGGAATCCGTACAATTTGTCAATAAAACCTTTTCCATATCACAGGATACGGTAGCGAAATCTAGTAATCTCCAACATGAAGTATTAGCAGGGTGGGGCAAAATGCAAGAGGCGATGGCTCAAATGAGTGTTATGAACAATGCAATCGGTTCAACTGCCGAGACCGTCCAAGCATTGCAACAAAGTTTGCACACAGTTGATAACTTGTTGAAAGGCATCCAACATATAGCAGAACAGACGAACTTACTTGCATTAAATGCCACGATTGAAGCTGCTAGAGCAGGCGAGCAAGGAAAGGGATTTGCTGTTGTCGCTGAAGAGGTACGGAAATTGGCAGAAGAAAGTGCGGCCATTACGGTTAGTATTACAAATGTAACTAAAACAATATTCGAAAAATCAACGGAAGCTCAACAACGTTCGAATGATGGAGAACAAGCACTACAATATGGTGAATTGCTGTTGCAGGATGTCAGCCATTTCTTTAACGTTTTAAAAGATACCTTTGCTATAACCAATACGGATTTAACAAGTGGTATGAATGAATTAAGTAGTGCCATTTTGCAGTTTGAAAAAATTCAAGAACAAATTGAAAAGTTGAATGAGATGACGGAGGAAAATGCTGCTTCTACTAGTGATATTTTACTTTCGGTTGAGGACGAACATCACATGCTTGAAATGATGACTAGTACAACCGATCAAATACAAGACCTTAGTATGGCGTTAAAGTCTTTGGTCACAAAGGAAACTGTATCGAACTAAATGGATTGATTTTCCTTTATTATTTGGTGCTTTGAGGGTTCAATCCCTGTATTTTTATAGTAAACAACTAATTTTATTATTGTTGCAAACTTAATGTGCATAGTTTTTAAAAAAATGTCTAAAATAAAACAGGCCGAAATATGTCATTTTCGTCACAAATTCGCTCATTCATGTAAAATAAATAAAAGACATCACTTGTCATAAGAAATACTTATTGAAAAAGATAATATTAATGTAATTTACTTATGAATATAAATACGTTATTATGGGTGGTGGAGAAAAGATGCTTTACATAGGCCTTTTCAAAAAGATATTTAGGGGGATCCGCAAATGGCACAAGGTAATTTACACAACAGCCGCGCATCATTCGAAGTTAATGGTAAAACTTACAATTACTATGACTTAGCTGCGATTGAAAAAGCTGGCGTTGCAAAAGTTTCAAACCTTCCTTACTCAATCAAAGTATTATTAGAATCAGTTTTACGTCAATATGATGCATACGTAATCAAAGAAGAGCACGTAAACGAATTAGCAAAATGGGGTAACGGTGCTGATCCAGAAGCTGAAGTACCATTCAAACCTTCTCGCGTAGTATTACAAGACTTTACTGGTGTACCAGTAGTAGTTGACCTTGCATCTCTTCGTTCAGCAATGAAAGAAATGGGCGGAGATCCAAACAAAATCAACCCTGCTATTCCAGTTGACCTTGTAATTGACCACTCAGTACAAGTTGACAAATACGGTAATGCATCTGCATTACAAGCTAACATGGACCTTGAATTCGAACGTAACGCTGAGCGTTATAACTTCTTAAAATGGGCTCAAACTGCTTACAATAACTTCCGTGCTGTACCTCCAGCAACAGGTATCGTTCACCAAGTAAACTTAGAGTATTTAGCTCCAGTTGTACACGTAAACGAAAACGCTGACGGAACATTTGAAACATTCCCAGACTCAGTAGTAGGTACTGACTCACATACAACAATGATCAACGGTATCGGCGTTCTTGGATGGGGTGTTGGTGGTATCGAAGCTGAAGCAGGTATGCTTGGTCAACCTTCATACTTCCCAATTCCAGAAGTTATCGGTGTTAAATTAGTTGGCGATCTTCCAAACGGAACAACTGCTACTGACTTAGCATTAAAAGTAACACAAGTTTTACGTCAACGTGGCGTAGTTGGTAAATTCGTTGAGTTCTTCGGACCTGGCGTATCTAAATTACCACTAGCTGACCGTGCAACAATCTCTAACATGGCTCCTGAATATGGTGCTACTTGTGGTTACTTCGCTATTGACGAAGAATCATTAAACTACATGCGTTTAACTGGTCGTGACGAAGAGCACATCGCGGTTGTAGAAGCTTACTTAAAAGCGAACCACATGTTCTTTGATCCAGCATTAGAGCCAGTTTACACTGACGTATTAGAAGTAAACTTAGCTGAAATCGAACCAAACCTTTCTGGTCCTAAACGTCCACAAGACTTAATTCCACTATCTCAAATGCGTTCTCGTTACAAAGAAGCAGTAGTGGCTCCACAAGGAACTCAAGGTTTCGGTTTAACTGAAGCTGAATTCGAAAAAACTTCTGTAGCTAAATTTGCTGAAGGTGATGTAGAAATTCCAACAGGTGCTGTAGCAATCGCTGCTATCACTTCTTGTACAAATACATCTAACCCATACGTTTTAATCGCTGCTGGTTTAGTTGCGAAAAAAGCTGTAGAAAAAGGTTTAACTGTACCGAAATGGGTAAAAACTTCTTTAGCACCAGGTTCTAAAGTTGTAACTGGTTACCTTGAAGATTCAGGTTTACAAACATACCTTGACCAAATCGGTTTCAACACTGTAGGTTACGGTTGTACAACATGTATCGGTAACTCAGGTCCATTACTTCCTGAAATCGAAGAAGCTATCAAAGCGAACGACTTATTCGTAACGTCTGTTCTTTCTGGTAACCGTAACTTCGAAGGCCGTGTACACCCACTTGTAAAAGCTAACTACTTAGCTTCACCACCACTTGTTGTAGCTTACGCACTTGCTGGTACTGTGGATATCGACCTACAAAAAGATTCATTCGGTAAAGACAAAGATGGTAACGAAGTATTCTTCGCTGATATCTGGCCTTCAACTGAAGAAGTTAACGCTGTATTAGGTACTGTAGTTAACCGTGAATTATTCCAAAAAGAATACGAAACTGTATTCACAGCGAACGAAAAATGGAATGCAATTGAAACATCAACTGAGTCTCTATACACATTTGATGACAAATCAACTTACATCCAAAACCCACCATTCTTCCAAGGTCTTGCAAAAGAGCCAGAAGCTATCAAAGGCTTAGACGGCTTACGCATTATGGCGAAGTTCGGTGACTCAATTACAACTGACCATATTTCTCCAGCTGGTGCAATCGGTAAAGATACACCTGCAGGTAAATATTTAATCGAAAACGGTGTTGCAATCCGTGACTTCAACTCATACGGTTCTCGTCGTGGTAACCACGAAGTTATGATGCGTGGTACATTTGCAAACATCCGTATCCGTAACCAAGTAGCTCCTGGTACAGAAGGTGGTTTCACTACTTACTGGCCAACAGGCGAAGTAGAATACATCTATGACGCATGTATGAAATACCAAGAGCAAGGTACTGGCTTAGTAGTACTTGCTGGTAACGACTATGGTATGGGTTCTTCTCGTGACTGGGCTGCGAAAGGTACATTCCTACTTGGCGTGAAAACTGTTATCGCACAATCTTACGAGCGTATCCACCGTTCAAACTTAGTAATGATGGGTGTTCTTCCTTTACAATACTTAAACGGTGAATCTGCTGATTCTCTAGGTTTAACTGGTAAAGAAGAAATCTCTGTAAACATTACTGACGATGTGAAACCACGTGATATCTTAACAGTTACTGCTAAATCTGAAGACGGTACAGTTAAAACTTTCCAAGCTTTAGCTCGTTTCGACTCAGAAGTAGAAGTAGACTACTACCGTCACGGTGGTATCCTACAAATGGTTCTTCGCGCGAAAGCTGCTGAATAATTATTTAGTAAAACCGATCTCTTAGGAGGTCGGTTTTTTTATTTACATACTAATTAAAATGTCAATTGGATAGATATACGGTTCAGCTGGCTCCTGTATGTTTTTCCATTGTTCAATTTTAATGATAGGTAGTTCAACGCCATTATAGTAACCAATATCAATTGTGCCTTCCGCCTCAATCCAGCTATCTTCTTGTAAGCTCGCAGCTTCGGGCATTTCCGTTAGAAACCCAATAATGCTTGCATCAGCAACACAATGCGTAATTAAAAATCGGGAAATGACGAATTGATTTTCTAGTAAATCAGTTTCTTTTAACACAAAACCACTTAGTCGTATTTTTTTACCTTGATATTGTGATAAATTATTATTAATATCCTCGTAATATACAGAGAATATATAATTTGTCATCTCAACAATTGGATTTTGTGCCAGTTGTTGCTTTAAAAGGTCGTATTCTTTTTTTGACATTTCCTGTTGTTCTTCTAATAGTTTTGGATCAATAGGATGATCTTCCACTAAACCATCGTTATTGACTTCGTTACGACTTGCCACTTCATCTTTTTTTGTGGCTTGAGATTGATTGGTCATCATTAACGTCGCGCCTTTTTTTTGCGCGATGGATGCATCTAAAAATTTTGTAGGCAATGTAAATCCAGTTAACAATGGAACAACTAGAATGAGATAAGATAATATTCTTTTCCAATTAAACGGTGGGTTAACTAAGCTATGAGCGCAACACCCGCATAAATCGTTATGATTGCGATGATTAGAAAAAGAGAAAATCCTTTTTAATTGGGCTACAAACAACACCAAAAAAATAATTGCTACGGTTTTACTTAACATCTCATATTTTGGGTTAATTAATTTCGTTATTTCACCAGTTGCATGTAAATTGAAAATCATAACAGAGAAAGCACATAAAATAACGGCCTTTACAGCTTGTTGCAAGTGAAATTTCATTAGTTGCCTCCTTAAAGAAAAGGTGCGATTAGCCATATTATAAAAAAGATAACGAGAAACACGATCGTTAGTACTGATAGGACAAATTTCAATCGAAATACGCCCAACATCATGATGGTGTTTTTAAAATCAATCATAGGCCCAAAAATTAAGAACGCAAGTATTGATGGCGTTGGAAAAATAGAGCTAAAAGATGCACCTATAAAGGCGTCTGCTTCGGAACATAATGAAAGGATATAGGCTAACAGCATCATGACTAACATAGAAGATGTAAAATGATCGCCTATATCTACAAGTGTTTTAGTAGATACAAAGGTTTGCACAAAAGCTGCTAAAAAAGCCCCGATGATTAAATATTTGCCCATATCAAAAAACTCATCAATCGAATGATTGACCATGTTTGAACATTTTTTAAAGAATGATAGTTTTGCTGTAACATGCTGGGCATGATTAGTTCGAATACCCTTTTTAAATTGTGTTCCAGTAAACAGCATACTAATAAGCAGTGCGACGATAATGGCTATGATAAAGCCTAATATCATGCGCAACCCTGCAATTTTTAGATCATTACCGAAAGCCATATATGTAGAAATAATGACAATAGGATTTATAAGAGGTCCTGTTAACATAAAACCCATTGCGGCATGGATAGGTACCCCCTTCGATACAAGTCTTCTTACGATGGGTACTATTCCGCACTCACAGGCGGGGAATAGTGCACCAACGACACAGCTCATGATAATTGCCAGAAATTTATTTTTTGGAATACACTTTTGAATATGTTGCTCCGTAATAAAAATTTGAATAAACCCAGCAATTAGAACCCCAATTAAAACAAATGGTAAAGCTTCTATTAAAATACTCAAAAATATAGTATTGAGATTTAATAGTGGCGTTCCGAAAGAAAAGAGCCAGGCACTACTAGGAAAGAAAGTTGGGGTTAGAAACAAAATAATCATGAGCAGCAGAAAAAATCGAGCATTTAATAATTGTTTGGGAAGTGGACGATTCACATTTGCCTCCTAATTTTTTGACTTAATCGGGTTGTAACGATTATTCGATAAATGATAATCGTTACGCTTTACAGTAAGTTATGTTTACATAGCTTTTAATATAACTCGTCATATAAAATAAATAGGACCTTCTTATATGGCTTCGCACAGTGAATGGACGAAAGCAATATAAGCTGACCCTATTTCATAAAAATGATTATTTAAATCCCATTAGTTCTTTTACTTTTAATGTATTTGGAATAGATGTAAGCATTTCGAGTAAGTGAAAGGCGACATCGAATGCAGTGCCTGGATTTGAAGAGGTAATAATGTGTTCTGTGCGAACAATCCGTTCGTTGATAACTTCTGCTCCATAAGATTGTAACTGATCTAATCGTTTACTTGTTGGGTGATTGTAAGTAGTTGCCATCTTATTTTGTAAAATGCCACTATGTCCTAAAGCGAGCGATGCTACACAGATTGTCGCAATGGGTTTTTTATGTTCGTTAAAATGGCGGATAACTTGTTGAAATGCTTCACTAAAAGCATCATCATAAAATCCCGCTTCTTCAAAACCTCCAGGAATCGCGAGTGCATCAAAGTCTTCTAGTGCAATTTCATGCAATAATTTTTCGGGCGTAACTTGAAAATTCCATGTACATTGTAATTTGTTATGTAATCCTACTGTAACAACCTCTGTTGTGCCATCTCCCTCCCATTTGTTCCAGCCTAGTACATCTGTAAAGACACTTGCTTCTACCGCTTCAAAGCCATTTGCTAAAAGTAGTAAGATTTTTTTCATATGGTTGATGCCTCCTTTATTGCTTTAATTGTAATAAATGGAGTAACTGAATAACAGAAGTTATATAATGTAATCAAGTCTATTTTCCTTATAACGAAAGGAATTAATTAAAAAACAATTAATAAAAAAAGGTGGATTCTAATGGACAATATCGATACAGAAATTTTACGCCAATTACAATTAAACGCGAAAATCTCAATGAAGGAGCTAGCGTCAATCGTTCATTTATCTTCACCAGCTGTCATCGAACGTGTTAAAAAACTAGAAGAACAAGGCAGTATTGAAGGCTATACAACGAAAGTAAATCTTAAGAAAATGGATCGCTCCATTCAGGCGATTGTTTTGTTTAAGTCCATTGACTGTAAAAGCCTGTCAAACTTTTGTAATGCCCATCCAGATGTTTTGGCATGTTACCGAGTAGCTGGTGAAATTAGTTATATTGTTAAACTCGCAACTTACTCTGTCGAAACATTAGAGCAGTTTATTGATGCTGCAATGCCTTATGGTACACCCTCTACAAATATTGTGTTATCTTCAACAGAAAAAACGATGGTTCTTCCTTTTTTTGATGAAAAATAATAATAATTCCCTAAAAAACAAACCTTTCGCTTCTGAGCACCGTTTATAGGGTAGAGAAAGGGGCGCGAGACGTTGCAAGTAAAGGAACTAGAAGAAATAATGGAACAGCACACGGAACGACTTATTCGTCTTGCTTTTTATTATGTAAAGGACCTACAAGAAGCAGAGGATATTGTTCAGGATGTGTTTATTAAGTTCTATGACAATCAGCAAAAATATGAAGAACGTGGAGAATTAAAAGCTTATTTATCGAGGCTTGTCATGAACAAAAGTAAAGATTATTTACGTAGTTGGACTTATCGCAAAATTCAAGTGCAACAGAAAATTTTTGCCAAGCAGACAATCTCAGGAAGGGATATGCTCGTTCAGCATGATGAACAAACGCTCATCGAAAATGCTATATTCTCACTACCTTTAAAGCAACGAGAGGTACTAAGTTATTTTTACTTTGAAGATATGCCTATTGGTGAAATTGCGAAGCTTTTAAGCATCCCTGACAGTACAGTGAAAACAAGGCTGCGCAGGGGACGTGAATTATTAAAGCCTAAGCTACAGCATATTGAATGGGAGGTGTTGCTACATGAGTAAAGTGGATGTACGAGTAATAAGAGATTTAACAGAAAGTAAAAAACGTGTGATGACAAATGTAGTAAAGCAAATTGAACAACGTGCCATCCCGAAGAAATCGAGACGCGGGCAGTATAGTATGTATACTGTAATCCTGACAATATGTATAGGGTTATTTATATACACACAAGTCAACAATGGGGACGAGTTATCAGCAAATGCTATACCGATATTAGATGAAACATACTATGATATGATTTTCCAAGATGCAATTGAGGCAAATGAAAGCCAAGAATCTATTAATATGACTTTTCAATCATTATTCGAATTGGATGCTTATTATGTCTATGCAGAAAGTAAAAACATCAAATTTAGCGAAAAGGCAATTGCGAAGCAGATGCAAGCGGAAAGAGAAAAATATGAAAAGTCATATAAAGAGAGTACAGTATTTAAAGATGGTTTAACAAAACTCAATCTAACATTAGATGAATTTTTCGATAAATATATGGAAGCAAATGCACTTAAATGGTTTGCCCAAGCAGAACTAATGAAGGAATATTATCGAAAATACGAAAATAGTTACCAAATGCATGCTTACTTTGCAGTGAAAAAAGAAGCGATGGATTATTTCACTGCTAAATATGGCCAACAAATTTCTTATTTAGAAAATAAATACAACGTGTCTAAACCTAACATGTCTACACAATACAAATATGGGACAGTTGTTGCTATGGAGGAAGACCGATTTTTAGTTGTGACAGGGGCATTGCAAGAGGAAATCGGGCAATTATCGAATGAAGAAATCATTACTAAACACACGAATGGAGTCTGGTTTCCACTTCAGGAAGTACAGGATAAAATTGCAATTGGACAAAGTGTAAATGTCACTTACAATTGGCAAGTACCATTAAATCAATATGATTTTGTTGCTAATTTGGAGAAGATTGAAATCTCACACTAGCACCATTTAGAAGCAGCTTATCATGATAAGCTGTTTTTTCTTATGGATTAAGGTACAATTAATGTTATTAATTGTATGTATTCTAAACATAAGGAGAACTTACTACATATGATATTACATGAAGCATTATTTAGTGAAGCGGATTTAAAATGTGAACTTCAAGCATTCCTAAATAACAGTAATGCTTGGCAACAAGTAGATCAAAATAAACTTATGCAGTCTATGCTAGTGCATATTGGCTCAGTTGATAGTGAGCTACGAGACGGACTAATCTATGGTTGCTTTTATACAATGATTGTAGAACAAGATTTACTACATCCTGCATTATTAAACGACACTTTACAATACTGTGTAACGGACTTACTAGATAAAGGCATTGGAGAGAGCCAATCCGATTCAGTTTTTACAAGAACCTTTACAATGTTACTAGTTGCACTAATATTAGCAAAAGATAATGAGTCGGATTTTATTGAAGCGAACAAGATAGAAGAATTAACACATAAGTTAATCGCGTATTTATTAGCTGAAAAAGATGTAAGGGGATATGTGCCGGATAAAGGCTGGGCGCATAGTGTAGCACATGTCTCAGACGCAGTAGATGAATTAGTGAAAAGCCCTAAATTCAATAAAGCTTCTTTTCTAGATATTTTGCGTCCTTTATGGCAATTGATGTTACAAACAAATTATGCTTTTATTCATGATGAAGATGAAAGGTTGTTAGTACCTATATTCACCATGTTAGAACAAGGTTTGCAGGAGCAAGAAATTATTACACTATTAAACGAAACTACGGAAATGCTGTCTGCTCAAAAGGCACAGCCTGATGTCTGGCACTATCGAATATTACGCTTTAACTGGAAATCATTTTTAAAAAGTTTTTATATTCAAACTGCAAACAGTCCTCAATATGTGGCCCTTCATCAAAGCATCGCGGATTGTCTGAAAGTTGACAAGTAATTGCAGTTTGTTAAGATGAGTCACAATAAAAGCATACAAATTCGTTGATGAGAAAGAGTAGTGTTACATTTTGTTCTACAGAGAGCCGACATGATGGTGGAAGTCGGTGTGCAAATGTTTCATGAAGATCCTCTCAGAGAAGATTAGCTGAATAAAGTAAGCTAATTCGGGTGTCTACCGTTAAAAAGAACACGTATGATTGTACGTTGCTAAGTGCTATTGAGCGGGTTTCAATAGAATTAGGGTGGTATTTGTTGCGGTTAACCCCGTCCCTTACTTGGGACGGGGTTTTTGTATGCCTTTTATACACGACTGTATAGGAGGAATTTACATACAAGTTGACAACAACAAAGAGACAACTGTAGAAAGGGAAACAAAAATTCGTAAAATTTGGGAGGAAGAACGAACGTTTCAAGCATCCATCAGTAATCGTTCTGCTAGTATCCCTTTGTATTTTACGAAGGACCACCTACAGCAAATGGCTTACCACACGTCGGTCACGCATTTGGTAGAACGATAAAAGATGTTGTGGCGCGTTACAAAACAATGCAAGGCTACTACGTTGAACGCAAAGCAGGATGGGATACTCATGAGTTACCGGTAGAATTAGTGGTCGAAAAAAATTAGGGATATTAGTAATAAGATATTTTCTTTATTTAAGAAAGCTTATTGTTTTCTTTAATGCCCAAAACAGTAGAAAGTGCCCCTATTACAAAGAAGATTAAACCTTGAGAAAAACCTAAGACTATTTTTATAATGTTTGTTCACAAAATATTCAAAAAATAGACACTTTTCATCTTGCAAAAAGCATTTTATACTGGCTGTAAAAATAATATTTATTTTCAAAGAGGGTGAGTAGAATGTCTTTAAAATTAATAAAAGTAGAAAATATAAGTAAGGAATATAAAGAGAATGTTATTCTAGATGACATCAGCTTTAAAATAAATGCCGGCGAAATTTGTGCCGTTATTGGTAAAAATGGGGCTGGGAAATCAACTTTATTTAAAATAATGACGGGACAAATAACAGCAACTAAAGGGCAATTATTATATAGCTATTCAGAAAAAAGGCTTCCTAGTATAGGTGCTTTGATTGAACGCCCTGCTTTTTTTAACAATTTGACTGCCTTTGAAAATCTAAAGTATTTTTTACTACAGAAAGGTGGAACAAATACGAAGGAAATTGAACAAATACTCAAGTTAGTAGGGCTTACTAATAATAAAATACTTTTCTCTGAATTTTCTTTAGGAATGAAACAGCGATTGGGTCTAGCATTAGCATTAATTTTTAAGCCAGATATATTAATTTTAGATGAACCAGTTAATGGACTTGATCCTGAAGGAATTCACGACATTAGAAACATTCTTCTAAAAATAAATCGAGAATTTGGAACAACGATTTTAATTTCTAGTCATATTTTAACGGAGTTAGAAGAAATATCTACCAGTTATATTTTCTTAAATAATGGAAGATTACTCGAAAGAATAACCAAAGAAGCACTTGAACAAAAAATGATAAATTATTTAAAGATTGTTGTTGATAACACGGAGAAAGCTACAAAAATATTAGAAGAACATTTTCCAGAATTAACTTATGTTATTGAAAATCAAAACCAAATTAAAATAACTGAAAATTCGGATAAAACAAGTGTGATAAATCAAACTTTTGTTAGCCATGGTATATCGGTTTTAGGGATGGAAACACATAAATCTACTCTTGAGGATTATTTTTTTAAATTAACTGGTAGAGGTGAAAAATATGAATAATTATATTAAAAGTGATTTTTTTAGATTACATAAAAAGAAATTGAGCTATGTTATTACGTTATTTTTTGCAGTCTTAATTGTTGCATTAGCTGTAGTGTTAGAGTATTTTGCTCAAACAGAAGCTGGTTTTCCATACGGAAACAGTCGGTTTTATTACTCAAATGTTTTTGGGATGTCTGGTCTTTCGTTATTAATTATTTGCTTTTTGGCAACGTATTTATTGTGGAAAGATAGGCTAATTATACCGACTTCCATTTCTTTAGGGATTGATAGAAGGACCATTTTTATTGGAAAATTCATAGTTACATTCATTCATTTTTTAATTGTTGTTTTAATCTTAGGGTCAGCTACCTATTTAGCTGGAGAATTTATACTTACTGATAAAAATGATACTGTTACCTTAAATTTCCTCATTTCTTTGTCCAATTTGTTGCCACTGTTAATCAGTGCATTAGCACTTTGCTATTCTGCAACATTTATCTTCAATAACGAGATAACAGCGATTATTATTGTATTTTTGTTTTATAGAGGACTAGCGCTATTGATTTTTGGATTAACCAGTGTCAATGAAAATATTTCGTTTATAAGGGAGTATATTCCGGCAAGTGCTATGGATCAGTTATTAACAGATTTTATGAATGGAACAGTCGAGATAAATATAATTAGTTGGATTATTAATATATTAATTGCTTTGGTTGTATTATTTGTTGGGTTGAAAGTGGTTGAAAAGAAAGACTTTACATAATATTGAAATTTAAAAAAGATGTCTGCATATTGATTAAGAGCGCTAATTCTTTAATATTAGGGTTCAAAAGAATATTTAACCCCTATTTCTTTATTATATTTTTTAGGCAATTTGATCAATAATTTCTATTATAATATATGATAATGGTGATTTTTGTGAATAACTTAGGTAATACTTTTCGCAAGTTACGGTTACACAAAGGTTTTAGTCTTAATAATGCTGCAAAAGATATAATGTCTGTTTCTCATTTATCTAAATTTGAAAGAGATGAAACTGGCATAACTGTTTCTAAGTTATTATTGTTACTTAATCGAATTAATGTAAGTTTTGAAGAATTTATTTATATCAATAATGAATTTAAAGTAGAACATTTTGAAGAATTAATAATAAACATGAAGGAATCTTATTTACGTGGAGATTTAAAGTTTTTAAATAAGTTAAGAAATGATGAAATTTTTAAATATGAACTAACTAATGTATTGTCATATAAATTAAACAGTATCATGATCGAAGCAATTATTTCGGATCTTACTGACAACAAAGTTAAACAAGAAGATTTAGAAATACTCGTTGATTATTTATGGAAAGTAGAAGTCTGGGGAGAATATGAAATAATTCTTTATGGAAATACGTTACATTTATTGGGTATAGATGTTGTAATTATGCTATCATCAGAAGTTATTAAAAAGAGTATTTATTTCAAAAACATGTTAAGTTACAAGCGTAATTTATTTGATATCTATTTTAATACTATAAGAACTTGTCTTGAGCATAATAAGTTGAAAGAAACCGAAGCATACTTATATGAATTAAAAAATCAAAATATACCTGAAACCTTTATTTTTGAAAAAACAATTCTAAATTTTTACTTCGGTATATTCAAAATGCATACAAAATATAAACAAGGTCTTGAACTTGCTCAAGAATCAATAGATATATTACATAAGGTTGAATCCTTGAATCATGCTCTAAATTATGAAGAATACTTACAATCATATATAAAAAAGCTAAAAAACGAATAAAAATATAATAACCAGCTATCAATAAAAAACAGATAGCTGGATTTTTTTAAGAATGTCTTTCTTCTAAGATTTCCTTTTTATCTCGTAAAGAGGGTAAGTAGAAAATCGTTACGAAAGCAATTAGTATTAAATAGGCTGCAATAATAAACCCTGTATTAATTATGCCGATACGATCAATGAAGTATCCGAAAAGTAGATATCCTGGCAAGCTTACTCCAGTGTAAACGAAATGGTATAAGCTGTATACTCGTGAAAGATATTTCTCTTCTACATTGCTTTGTAAATACGTATTTAAAAAAATTAAAAATAAACCTTGTGCAAATCCACCGATAAGCAATCCTATTAACAATACCGCTAGTGGTAATTTCAATGAAAATAAAGCGATAATAATACCAAAGAATAGACTTGAAGCATAAAGCCCTATTTTAGGATTAATTCGTTTGTATAAGTAAGGTGATATGAAAGAGCCTAAACCAATTCCAATCAAACTATATGTGGTAATTATATATAAATCTTCATGTGGTCGTTCCAATATTTCTACTAAATACGATATTAAATAAAGATCCACTGATGAACCAACTAACCATGCAGCACCAAATATTTGAAACAGCTTACTATATAATTTATTTACTTTAATATAAGCTAATCCAGATTTTACGTCTTGTATGATTGTTTTCGGTTCGTTGTTTGATAAATTTTTGTGATATGGCTTTACTGCTAAAATCATTATCATCGAAATTATGTAAAATGAGCCTATGATAAGTAGCAAACTAGAATAACTCAATCCACTTTTAATCAAACAGGCCCCCGCGCTATAAGAACCTATTTTTGCAAAGAGCATTGTGATTTGGATATAGCTATTTGCATTCGCTAAATATTCCTGCTTAACAATTTTGGGCAAAAGAGACGAACTGGCCGGGATGTAAAATACATTACACAGCACAATGGCAAAGATAAATAAATAAATTATAGTAGGTGTTAAATGAATCGTGTTAATTATTGCTAGACATCCAACTAAAACAAATCGTATTATATCAGTAAAACTCATGACCTTTTGAAGATATTTTCTTTCAATAATTGCCCCAGCTGGCAAAGAAAATATAATTGCTGGGAGTGTAGAAAATATAAAGAAAATTGAGAGCCCGATAGCGCGAATACCGAAATTGCCTAACATAGATAATAGAATTATAAATAACATAGCATCTGCAAATACACTAAAAAAACGAGAGAAAAACAGTAATACAAAATTATGATTTTTAAACATAATAGCCCCCCTTGGCGAATGATTACTGGTGTCATCTTTACTTTGTAAACTACTCACCACTTAGCTAAACCAAACAATTCTTAACGCTTGAAGTGGGCGCTTCTTGGGGATAGAGCATACTTGCAAGTGTATGTCTTTACTTGCATAGGTGTCTCTTTTTTCTAACTAAGCGAATGCTATTATTCTTAGATCTACAGTCAGAATATTGATACTTGTATTTAAATCGCAGTCATGATGAGTATGACAAATAGGACAAGTCCATTATGGAATTTCGAGCGGTTTCTTGCTGTCTTTGTATCCAAGTGTTGAACAGATTTGACTTGGTGAATTAAGTTGAAATAATCTGATGTTTATTAATCTAATTTGTATACATTTCCTGTAGTTAAATCTAATCCTAATCCATTATTACTTCGCCAATCAATCGATGGACTATTTGTCATTGAATTTTTTATTTCCATCCAACTATTCACATAAAGATGATGCCTATACCAAAATCTCCATAATTCAGGATGATTTATTAGTGTGTTTCTAAAAATGGTGTAAATTTCATTTACAGATTGCTCAAAGTTCTCTTTCCTAAAGTATTTTAGATTCTCAGCTTTCAAACGAGGTTCTCCATCCGAATTTAAATCTGTCATTACAAGACACAGTGGCTTTTTAGTTAACTGCAGCAATCGGAAAATACCGCTTCTTAACCTTATTAATGATGTAATGTGTTGAACTTCAATTGGTTTTGAATCTTCACCAGCTCCTGTATTCCCATCTAAATATAATAGAAATGAACCTCCTTGTTTCAGTAAGCGAAGCAACTTTAACCCACTTATATTTTCCTCTGCTATTATGTAACTTATATTATTCTCTTGCTTAATTTCATTCCACTTTGTTAATTCTAATTCACTATTATATGATTCCTTGTCTACAACAATATCCAATGAAAATTTGTTACCTTTATTCAATGATTTTGTTAACTCAAAAGGCACGTGACGGTAATAGCCAAAATGAAAGGTAGCAAAAACCCCACCTTTTTCGAAGCAAGAGATAATATTCTCCATACCTATTTTTTCCTTGAATC
Source organism: Lysinibacillus sp. FSL K6-3209 (assembly GCF_037976175.1). Taxonomy (NCBI): domain Bacteria; kingdom Bacillati; phylum Bacillota; class Bacilli; order Caryophanales; family Bacillaceae; genus Lysinibacillus; species Lysinibacillus sp. FSL K6-3209. The sequence continues at coordinate 2,152,941 of NZ_CP150264.1, forward strand.
CCGAAAAAGCAAATGGTTCCTGTCTTAAGTAGTTTTGTACTTCATTATTAAAGCGATACTTTTCCCATACTTGGATTATTTTTAATTTATCATATTGTAATAAAGGTTGTAGTTCTTTTGATAAATTCACTAATGCTATAAAATTTTCAAAATCTGATCCATACATCGATTCTTCACTTAATTTCAGCATACAATCGAGTTGAATTTGATTTTCACTTTTTATCATGACTACTTTCCATCTCCCTTATTAGTTAACCCTTCCAGTAGATATAATAAAATATGAAGAACCGAATCATATTGCTCAGGTTCACCTCCTGATTGTCCTTCAACTATATCTACTGCTTTTATGGATGGTACAATTTTGAAAATTTCCTGTATCATATTGATAACTTCTTGTAATTTTGGTCCTTCAATTTTTGGAAAATCTACTAAAGGGAAATCTCTAGGTTCTAATACATCAACATCGAATGAAACATACCCAATTATTTCACCTTCAGTATTTAATAATTCAGATACAATTGAATGAAGCTTATCTAAATCAGAAAAATTGAGTTGAAAAAGTTTAGGGTGATTATAATATTGCCCTAATGATCTCAGTCCTCTAACACCTATTTGAATGATTCCGGCAACCAATTCCTCTTGTAATAAAAAACGAACAAAATTGCTATGACAAATCTCTTTATCCATTTTTAAAATATCCGATCCGCAGTCATGATGAGCATCAAATTGAATAATAAGAATTCTTTTCGATAATATCTTTGTTAGATTTCTTACAAGAGTATATGTGATTGAATGATCTCCACCTACCACACAAAATTTTGGTTTTTGAGGTTCTATGTAGTTTAACACTTGAAATATTTGGTGATTAACTTCTTCTAAACTACCGTTGGCTATTGATAAATCACCATGATCGACTAAAAAACAATTTTTCATCAAATATTTATCTCTTAAATAATCATAAATACCCGAAGTTTGTTCATTATATTCATCTAAATATATTGGAAGTCGTAGGCTCGATTCCCTTAAAGCAGCAGCAAAATTTTTCACTTTTGAATTACTTTTATTAGAACCTTTATTAAAAGGGATTCCGAATAAATGAACATTCCCTAATTTTTTTAATGGGTAGGAAAAGAAGGCTTTATCCGCGGCGGTAAAGAAATTCCTTTCTTCTTTATCTGTATTTTCTGTATGATAAATTTCAGATTCCCAAAATAAGGAGTTGTTCTCGTTTGTTAAAAGAATTTTGGAATTACCATATTTTACTTTATATTTTTTATCCTTTGTTTCCATATTCAATGCTCCTATACTTACTTATTTTTCTGAACATTTTATATAGTAATATTGCGGGTAATATCATAATAATTAATGCATTACTGAGTGAATTATCGAATAATACAATTAAATATTTCCATGTGAAGTATATTGATATAAGCATAGATAAAATAAATAGAAAATAAAGGAAAATAATAGAACCTTTTATATTTTTAAATAATGGCAAAAGATAATATCCGTCTAACGGTTTTAAAGGCAAAATATTAATTAAAATTGCCGGTATATGAATAACAGCAACTATTTTTATGAATAAGCTATAGTTTTGTAACAAAATTAGTATAGAAAGCGTTAGTTGCAATATGACCCCAGAGAGCGTTATGATGCAATTTTCTAAATTGCTCATTTTCCTTCCAAAACTGAAAGTAGTACTAGGATTAACATTTTTAATATTTAGTACAATTTTTGTTTGCGTTGCTCCAAGAAGTTTTGCAGCAATAAAATGTCCAAATTCATGCACATATAGACTTAAATACGTATATAAATTAAAAACTATAAAGAATAAAAATAGATACAATAATATCATTTTTCCAACCTTCAAAGAAAATCATTTGTAATTTTTCCTAATAAAAACTCAAACGTAAAGTAAAACACAAAGAGCGAATAAAATTCGTTCTTTGTGTCTTAAAACTAGCATCGAATAACTGTAATCTTATCACCGTTACGAACTTCTTCAAACTTTACTAATTCTTCTGAAGAAATAGGTTTTAATTTGCTCATTTCTATATCCTCCTCCCTTGTGATAAATAAAGTTTATAATAATAAATTAGATTATTAAAAAAATTCTAATATTTTAAAACTGGTTATTTACATGAAAAGAGTGGATAGCATCCTTTAAATCTAGAAAAATAAATAAATACTAAGCTTTTATTAATGCTCTTGAAGAAATAAAGTAAAAGAAATTTATTTTCATTTTTGGTTTTCTATTTTTCATATATTAGAAATCGTTAGTATATACGCCCAGGGATTTTCGAATAAAATAGAGATGATTTTCAAAAAGCTTACACCACATATTTAGGTTTTTATGATTGCCAAAATAACGTTTCAATTCAATATATAGTTTCTTATTGAATTCTTTTGAAGATAGATAGTATTGATAGTAATGAATTAATTTCAGATTTTTTACCTTCACTTGTGGTAGGAAACTAAATAGAATTAGGTCTCGCGTAAATATAAACCTTATCTATTGTGCAGAGATTCTAGCACGTCTGGCGATTGTATTAAGTGTCTATTTATCATCTATTCAAATGTCATTGCTATTATTAACTATACTAACGGTAGGAAGTATAATGACTTATCGAGCTTTAGCCTTAACAGAGAGTGTAAATGGAAATGATAAATGAAGGTAATGTTTGACCCAATTATTTTTTTAGAAAATTTAACTAAAGAAAAACGAAAAACCCAATTTAATTTTGAAATTGGGTTTTTTGATTCATTAAAATAAAAGATTCTTTTGTTAGCACTAGCTACAGCTATAGCTATTTTATTAATAACGTGAGCACAAAGGGGGAATTTGCATTAAGAAGCTAACTATACAGAATAGCTATAAAAAAGTTAAGCTCATTAAAACGTATATAAAACGCAAATCGTTGTTATATCAATGCAATTACTGCAACTATTTATTATAAAATGTATCCCTAAACTATGTACCAGATTATAGTAAACCACTAAGTAAATAAATAGCAGTTGCCCAAATAAAAATTGCTGAACATTTATTGAAGAAATTCATCAGCTTGCCAGAGCTATCAAGCTTTTTAAAAGATGCACCGGCCAATGTTAGACCGAAAAACCACAACCACGAAATGAGCACACATGCAATAGTAAAGAGTACTTGTGCTGTGCCATTATATTTTAATGCGCTGGTGCCAATTACACCAATTGTATCTAAAATAGCATGTGGATTTAATAAGGATACGGACAGCGCGAATAAAACTTGTTTTTTAACGGGCAACGTTTCGCTCTTTTGACTAGTTGTCGAATCCGAGCGCCAAATGCTATAGCCCATATATAAAAGGAATACAATTCCGACGCCCATTAAGACAAGCCGTAGCCATTCAAATTGCAAAACAATAACGGATAAACCAAAAACAGCAAGCAAAATTAATAAAGTATCGCATAGTGCCGCTGTAATAGCAGCTGGTAGGGCTAATATTAAACGTTGTTGCGTAGCACCTTGTGAAAAAACGAAGACGTTTTGTACACCTAAAGGTAAAATAAGTCCAAATGCTAAAATCATACCATGCAGAAATGCCTCCAATGACAATCCCTCCTTTCCATTCACATTCTACCTGTGCTATAACTAAAAGAAAACGACCAATTGGATGGTATTTTACCCATCCAATTTACGAGGTGAACATATGAACTGGCAACCAACTCGACAAGGAAATCGTACATTACAACAACAAATTGTAACATGGATTACAGAGCGCATTGAACGAGGGGATTGGGTTGCAGGAACGAAGTTACCAACACAAAGGCAACTTGCAATGCAATTAGGGGTTAACCGCAGTACAGTGCAGCAAGCATTAGAGGAATTAAAGGCAGCGGGTATACTGGAAACGACGATAGGCTCAGGGATTTATGTTGCTAATACTTCTTGGCATTCATTAATTAAACAAAGACAACCAAATTGGCAAACCTACATTGAAACAAGTCTCCACAAACCAAATTATCATACGATTCAATTAATCAACGAATATGAGCAACGGGATAGTATCATTCGCTTAGGAACAGGGGAATTAGCGCCAAGCTTATTACCTACTAGTGAAATCGAGGCATCCTTAAAGGAAATCTCCTTACTACCGAAAGTGTTAGGTTATTCATCTCCGCAAGGTAACATGCAACTGCGTGAAGCAATTTGCCAATATGTACAAAAAAGAGGCATACAGGCACAACCTGAAAATGTCTGCATTGTTTCGGGTGGACTACAAGCATTACAGCTTATTGCAGTTGGTTTGCTAGAGCAAGGTTCCATCGTATTTCAGGAACAAACATCTTATTTAAATTCTGTTCATCCATTCCAATCTGTCGGGATGCAAATGGTGGCGATTGACCGAGATGAAGGGCTTGCTCAAACATTAGCGCACAAGAAAAGAAAAAGGCAGGCTGTTTTTTATGCTGTTCCTACGTTAAATAATCCAACTGGAGGCGTATGGACATCACTAGAAAAAAAGCAACTCTACAAGGCTTGTAAACAATGCCGCATTCCCATTATTGAAGATGATGTCTATCATGAATTACTTTTCAATGAAGGATCCCCATCTATAAAATCACTGGATGATAGCGGACAAGTTTTATATATCGGCAGTGTTTCCAAAACACTTAGTCCTGGGCTGCGCATCGGTTGGTTAATCGGGCCAACAACTGTGATTGAACGCTTAGCGGATATTAAAATGCAAACAGACTATGGATCAAGTGCTATCTCGCAAGAAATTGTTTTGCATTGGCTCCAATCAGGAAAGTACGAACGCCATATTGAAAGCTTACGACAAACGCTTCAGCAGCGGGCAAACTTTGTTGAAAAGTTATTACATGAAAAACTGAAGGCCATTGCGAGTTGGGAACAATCAAAAGGTGGATTTTATATATGGCTAAAATTTCACGCACCAATCGTGGATAAAGCATTTTTTATAAAGTTATTGCAGTACAATGTTCTGATTAACCCAGGCTATATTTATGATGCGCAAGATACACAGCATATTCGACTTTCATATGCGTATGCAACTCGAGAACAGTTGCAATATGGGGTAGAGAAGTTGTGTCAAGTGGCAAAGTCGAGGATGAAAAAAGTCGACTGAAAATCGGTGAATATTTACATCAAGAAGGAACAAAAAGCGTTTTGCATTGTAAAATATAGATGCAAAACGCTTTTTAATATTTTCCACTAGTCAACTAAATTATCTGTTAACCATAAATACGCTAATATAGCTAGAATACCAGTGAACATAAAATATAATGTCGCTGGAATAGCTCTTTTTTGAGGACTATCGTATTTACGACTCAACAAATATTCAAAAGAAAATAAGTTTAACACCATTAGAATATAAAGGATGACAGTAGGGTAAATTGCTTGCGTGATATGATACATGGTTAAACATGTAAAAATAAAAAAAGTGGAGAAATTAACGGAAATTTGGTGTTTTTTATAAAAAGAGTTTAGTTTGGGCATGCCAGTGAACCTAAATAGTATGCCGCAGCAATCCCAGTCCCAACTGTCCAACCTACTGGACCTGAAATACCTAATAGTACACCTGCTCCTGTAGTAGCTGCGACATGAGCAAGACCTAAGCCACCTAACCATTTACTACATGATCTTTTTACGATACGTGGTGCAGTCTCGGTTCCATATTGAATAAGGTTTCTAGATTTAACTAGTAAATCCGTAGTTTCACCATTTCCGTTTTCATCAGCTAATTTAGTATTGATATCTGCTATTGCAGAACTTATTTCTTCAGCAGTAACGGTAGAATGAATGTTTTGTAATTTGTTCTCCATCTCTGCGATATTAGAAATTGTAAAAACACCAATACCATTTCTTCTTTCATAAGATACGTGATCTGTTATAATTTGAACTTCTTCAAGCTGTTTTTCAGAAAATATCGCATTGTCAGTAGCTTCAACTATATTTGTATTTTCCACTGCTTTAGCATTACTAGGGTTAAATGGCACAATAACTAAATTTGAAATTAAAGACCTTGAAACAATTGTTACAATCGACCTTTTTTTCGAAGTCATAATATCCCTCTTTTCCCTTTTATTAGTATATTTTTATGTGAAATAGTGGTGTTGGCTTTTTGACGCCTTTTAGGTAGAATAGCTGGAGCGATAAGGAAAGTGACGAGAAAATTAATAGCTAGTTACGAGGTAAAAGAATAGATGCCATATAGATTCCTCCCTAAAAAAATAAATTATATATAATTTATTTTAAGAAAAATCAGAGTAATTTCAACTTCTTTTTTTTGAAAATTTCATATGAGGACAAACGCTACTACATACTAGCATTACTGGTATGTTCAGCGTTATAAGTAAGCGAGAAATTCTGTGAGTGTACCAAAAATATTCAATTATTTATTTTAAATAATTGAAATGGTACTTTTATAGGTCAAACAAAATGACAGGTTTATTCTAAAAAAGGTACTGGTGTGCATATAATGTTGATTTTTACCTTTAAAAATGTTAGCTTGTAGTTGCTCGGACATATCTTTATTTTCTATCGTATAGAGAGGAGTGGTTATTTTGATGAAACTAATCATTAAAATACTTATAACGTTGTTGGGTGCAGTGTTAATTTTTACAGATCTAAAAGAAAATAACACATGGTTACTTATTTTTTGTATTGCAGTCGCGTTATATATGACCTTCGAAGGGTATTTTTACAAAAAGAAAAATCCTCAATAATGCATGAGGTGAGTGTAGATATGGAAGATAAAATTGTAGGGTCACTGTTTTTAGTTATTGCAGCGATTTTAATTTCAACTCAGTATATTGTTACGGCTATCAGTGTCTCAAATTTAACGTATGTAGGTCAGGAAACTTTCTATAATTCTTTTTTTGATTCTGGCTATGTATTATTTCTTTTCAGTATCGTTTTCTTTATCTTAGGCATTCTTTTATTGGTTAGAGGGTTTACTTCCCATTCAATCAATAAAAAATAGTTTACATAATAAACCCCAATGGTAATCAAACCATTGGGGTTATTCTAATTTTAGTAATTCTAATTTTAGTACTGGAATTTATTACTAGTAGCTAGCAATATACCGATTGCTGGTACTGTACAAATCAGCATTGCAGCAAAGGCGAGACCAGGGGATATTTCGTATAAATAGCCGCCTAAAAATGTGAGAATGGCAGTGCTTAAACCCATTGCTAGTGCAGAATATAAGCCTTGTGCATTAGGAATTTGTTCCTTCGGTAAGTTCTTTGTTAAATAGCCGATAAAGGCAAAGTGTGCTAATGCAAATGATAAGGCATGTAATACTTGTGAGCCGATAAATACCCAAACGTTTGGAAAGAGGAAGATGAGTAACCAACGTAACGATGATCCACTAGCTGCTAAGAGTAATAGTGAAGAGGAGCGCCATTTCGTAAACAGTGTATCAGCTTTCATGAAATATAAAATTTCACAAACAACTGCAATGTTAATAATCATCCCCATATAGAATGGATCGACGTGTAAATCTTCTAAATAGATATAGCCATAACTATAGTAGGATGCATGGGCACCTTGTAATAAAATAACGATCAATAATACAATCGGAAACCCTTTAATACTCCATAATGTTTTCATTGATAGTGATTTTGCACGTTGTTCTTTCGTAGGTACAATAAGCAATTCCTTTGGTGTTGCCATTTGTTGCATGAATAACATCCCGATAATCCCTAAAATCATGCTCCAAAAAATAATATCCTTCCCAAAAACGCCTGTTAACATACTAATAATAAGTACAGCGATAACAAAGCCAAAAGAGCCGTATGAGCGACTTTTACCGTAATGGACATTGCCATATTGTACAAGCGTTGCCGCACTACTTTCCACAGCAGGCAATAGAGCAGGGTAAAAAATACTAAATAAAATGGTAACGAAAAGAAGAGCGATAAAACTTGTGCTTGGAATATAAAGTAAAGCTGTCAGCAATGCACCAATTGCTAATATCGTAATCAGTCGTTTATTGTGCACATATTTTGCAAGGATTGGAAAGAAAAATAGATTCGATGTTGCCCGTGCTAAAAGACCGCAGCCCATTACAACACTTGCTTGAGATACAGTAAGGTGCTTTGCATCGACTAACCAACCTGTCCAATAAGGTAAGAAAATACCCCATGTAATAAAAAAAGCAAAGAAATTTTGAGAAAGCCATCGTTGATTGTTCATAAAATTTGGTACCTCCATTTAACTATGTTGAATAATAGCACGTTCCTCGCTACAATAATGTGAGATATCTCATACTTTTGAACAGGAGTCCATAAAAAAATGCAAAAACTTACAGGTGAAGAACGTTCTTACTATATAGAAAATTTTCAAATTGAAGATTTTTTTTCGTTTAATATTCATCCTTATATAGAAATATGTAAATTTGAGAAAGGGGAATGGATTTTTAAAGAAGGGTCTTTTCCAGATACGCTGTACTATATGATGGAAGGCAAAGCAAAATTGTATATGACACATAAAAATGGAAAGGTATCGCTGATTGAATATATAGAAGCGCCATGTTTTATGGGAGAAATTGAATTGCTGAATGAGGCGAGGTATACAAAGGGGATTCAAACGGTGACAGAGACAATCTGTTTATCCATTGCGACGCAGGGATGTAAAGACATGTTATTAGCAGATGCGCCGTTTTTACGTCGATTATGTGTCTTTTTAGGGGAAAAAGCTTCCAAAATGACGTCTAAGTATACGCAAAATCAGGCTTATCCACTGGAAAATCGGTTAGCTGCCTTTATCCAGCTATCATCTGACAAAGGCATTTATAAAGAAAAACATACAGAGATTTGTGAATACTTGGGGGTCTCTTACCGGCATTTATTATATGTTCTTGCTCAATTTTGTGAAGCTAACATTTTAGAAAAGAAAAAGAACGGCTATCATATTATGGATGAGGCACGTCTGATGCAATTAGCGCAAGAAATTCAATAATAATGATGGCGTTTGAGTCTTGCTCTGTTGTACTCACTTTTTTTAACGAGCCAGCGAGCTATTTGTTTTTCACTATGGCAGCAGGTACGAAATTTGTAACCATTCTTTATTACACTGTTAGGAAGGTCATTTAACGGTGCTAAAGGCATATTCATAAAATAAGCTACTTTTAGTGCCGTTTGGTGATTCATGAGGTTTTTTGCCGTACATTTTATGTTTGTTGCAATGGGAATTCTCAATTGTCTAACGAATACCGAGTTCGATTGCTGTTTGGCTTGTTGCTCGTTTTTTAGAAAAACCTTCGTTGTACTAGGTGAGAAACCATAACCTTTCATTCATCATGCCCCCTTCGTCGTTATTTACATTGTACAAGACCTAGCGAGTAAAAAGTCTTGATTTACATGGCTTTTACGAAAACTTAAAAGTTCGACTTTTTTTTAGTAAATTGTAACCGTATTCATGCCATATATGTATAGAAATCATAGAAAACTTGTATAATTTCTAGAGAAAAACACGTACTCAAACTATTGTGAATTTTTCTAACTCAAAGTATTATTGTAAGTAGAATTAACGTGAAAGGTTTCACATTGTCACGTTAACGTGAGGAGGAATTTTAATGAGTGCAATTCGAGTAGGTATTGTCGGTTATGGAAATTTAGGGCGCGGTGTTGAATTCGCTATTTCACAAAATCCAGATATGGAATTAGTAGCAGTATTCACACGTCGTGATCCTTCAACAGTGAGCGTTGCAAGTAACGCGAGCGTATATTTAGTAGATGATGCTGAAAAATTTCAAGATGACATTGATGTAATGATTTTATGTGGTGGCTCTGCAACGGATTTACCTGAGCAAGGTCCACACTTTGCGCAATGGTTTAATACAATTGATAGTTTTGATACTCATGCGAAAATTCCAGAGTTTTTCGAAGCGGTTGACGCTGCTGCTCAAAAATCTGGTAAAGTGTCTGTTATCTCCGTAGGTTGGGATCCAGGTCTATTTTCTTTAAATCGTGTTTTAGGCGAGGCAGTATTACCTGTAGGTACAACGTATACATTCTGGGGTGACGGCTTAAGCCAAGGCCACTCGGATGCAGTTCGTCGTATTGAAGGCGTTAAAAATGCTGTACAGTATACATTACCTATCAAAGATGCTGTAGAACGTGTTCGTAATGGTGAGAATCCAGAGCTTACTACACGTGAAAAGCATGCACGTGAATGCTGGGTAGTGCTTGAAGAAGGCGCAGATGCGGCAAAAGTAGAGCAAGAAATTGTAACAATGCCGAACTATTTCGATGAGTATAACACAACTGTAAACTTTATCTCTGAAGATGAGTTTAATGCCAACCATACAGGCATGCCACATGGTGGCTTCGTTATTCGCAGTGGTGAAAGTGGCGCTAACGATAAACAAATTTTAGAATTCTCGTTAAAACTTGAAAGTAATCCAAACTTCACGTCAAGTGTCCTTGTGGCTTATGCACGTGCAGCACACCGCTTAAGTCAAGCGGGCGAAAAAGGCGCAAAAACAGTATTCGATATTCCGTTCGGTCTGTTATCTCCAAAATCAGCTGCACAATTACGTAAGGAACTATTATAAAAATAAAGCCCCAATCCCGATTTGAACTGCACCCCAATTGTTAGACACATCTAACAATTGGAGGTGCAGTTTTTTAATGGCTAAATATACTGCAGAGGAAAAATTACAAGCAGCTTTACGATACTTAGAAGGCAAAGAAAGTTCACATGAAATTGCTAAATCGATTGGGACAGATCATAAGGCTATTCTTAACTGGGCTAAACAATATGAGTATAACGGTGTTGAAGCGTTTATAAAATCATATACAAACTATACAGCACAGTTTAAACTAGACGTACTAAACTTCATGATTGAGCACGGCACGTCCTTAATAGAAACAGCGGCTATCTTTGGTATAGCAGCTCCATCGTCCATTATTCATTGGCGAAAACAGTTTGAAACAAAAGGATTCGATGCCCTTCAATCAAAGGAAAAGGGGCGTCCATCCATGAAAAAAGAAACCAATAAACAACCAAAACATACACCAGTAGAAGGCTCACCAGAAGCACTTCAAGCTCGTATCAAGCAGCTTGAAATGGAAAACGAGTATTTAAAAAAGTTGAACGCCTTAGTTCAAGCCAAAGAAACATCACCAAAGAAGACAAAGTAAAGGTCATCTATGAATTAAGGCATAAATACTCGGTGAAGGCACTTGTCGAATTCGCACAGATTCCACGTAGTACGTATTATGACATAGTGAAGAAACTGAATCGTCCCGATCCAGATACCGACTTAAAGGCTGAAATTCAATCCATCTATAACGAACATGAAGGCCGTTACGGATACCGTCGCATTCGTGATGAACTCGCAAATCGTGGACGAAGAGTGAATCATAAGAAAGTACAACGTATCATGAAAACACTTCGTTTAAAGTGCGTAGTCAGAATGAAAAAGTATAAATCATATAAAGGGACAGTCGGTAAAATCGCACCGAATATTTTAGACCGCAAATTTACAGCTGAAGCCCCTAATGAAAAGTGGGTAACAGATATTTCAGAGTTTAAATTGTTTGGTGAAAAACTCTATTTATCCCCTGTTTTAGACTTATTTAACGGAGAAATTATTACTTACACAATTGGTCATCGACCAACGTATTCACTTGTCTCAGAAATGTTGGAGAAAGCATTAGAGAAGTTACCAGAGGAACGCCAATTACTGATGCATTCCGATCAAGGCTGGCATTATCAAATGAAGCAATACCGTCACGCACTTGCATCAAAAGGCATTGTGCAAAGTATGTCACGTAAAGGCAACTGTTATGACAACTCGGTGATGGAGAATTTCTTTGGGATTTTGAAATCGGAATTCCTTTATTTAAAGGAGTTCGAAAGTGTTGAGCATTTTAAATTGGAACTTGAAAACTATATAACGTATTACAATACGAAACGAATTAAGGCAAAATTAAAACTGAGTCCGGTACAATACCGAACTCAGTTTACCCAAGCTGCCTAATGAAATAACCGTGTCTAACTTTTAGGGGTCACTTCAATTATCTAGCCATGATAATCGGGATTATTTTATTTCACTAACTTTCGTTCTCTACATAAAATAATAGCTTGTTGTAATATTCATTGGAAATATGCAAAACTACATATAGTATATGATAAACTGTCAATAATTTAACTATTCAAAAAGAATGGAGCATAGTCTGTTCCACAACCCGTCTTACCGTTCTTATGGGGAGGTTAGTGTAAAAATGACAGCAGATATTATTATTCAATCGAAATGTATTCCGCCAATTCCATCTAATCACTGTATTCGTCGAGCTGCATTGATGAAAAAGCTAAAAAAAGGTCTTGAACACACCTGTACTTTTATTCATAGTGGTGCTGGTTACGGAAAGACCACAATTCTTGCACAGTTTTTACATGCGGAATCGAGCCCGTTTTCTTGGTATAGTGTTTCCGAAGAGGATGATAATATATTACCCTTTCTAAAACATTTACTTTATAGTATTCAACGGGTCATACCACACTTCGGTGTACAATTTGACAATTGGCATCAAGTATCACGCTTTCCTAAAATTGAAGAATTGAATCGCTGGTATAAGTTATTTGTGAATAGTTTATGTGAGATCGAAGACTCCTTTTTACTTGTTATTGACGACTACCATTTAGTAGACCACGAATTTCATATAAACTATGTAATGGAAAAAATTATTGAATTTTCACCGCCTCATATTCATTTTATGATTGCCTCTAGAACATTACCGAAATGGGATATCATTCGAAAATTAAAAATGCAGATGAAAGCTCATTTTATAACAGAAACGGATTTAGCATTTTCAGCTGAAGAAATTGCTGTGTTTTTTGAAGATTATGGAGCCATACACCTGTCACAAGATGAAATACTAAAAGTATTGGAAATTACAGAAGGCTGGGCAATCTCCATCACATTACTAGCTGAACAATGGAACAATGAAGCGCTAGAGTACTGGTTAACAATCCATTCAAACGATTTGTTTACTTACTTATCGGAGGAAGTTTTCTTCAAGATGCCTAAATTTGAACAAAAGACATTACTTCAATTAGCGATATTTCCTACTTTCTCCGAAGCGTTAATTGCGCAGTTTTATCAGAGTGAAACCGCTGAAACATTCAAACAGTTGTTGCAAAAACACTTATTTATTCAACCAATGGCTGAAAATGGCTTTTACCGTTTTCATGCTTTATTTCGTCGGTTTTTAGAAATAAAATGGCAGCAAAATCCGCAACAATTTGTTCAATTGCATAAAAAAGCTGCCTTGTTTTACGTTCAAGAAAACGATGTGCATGCTATTTTACATCATGCATTTAAAACAAATGATTTGAACTTTAGTGGCACACTATTGCAAGATTATGCGGAAAATTTAGTAAAAGCTGGTCAGTTTGAATGGCTATTAGAGAAAATTCATCGTTTTTCAACGGAAGAAAAAGTGAAATTTTATCGTCTCTATTTTTTTGAAGGAGAGTGCCATCGATATCGAGCCTATTATGAAAAGGCTAAATATGCGTACGAAATGGCTGAAAGAATCGCTAAAAGCAATCATGATGTGCTCTATATAACAAAGGCACAGGCTGGATTAGCGCACATTTATCTTGATACAATCCAACCTGCATTAGCAGAACCCTATTTAAAGCGTGCCTTACAATTGGCTCCGGAAGCTGCGTTAAGTGAGGAAGCACTTTTAGAATTGCAACGTCAGTATGCAGAGAATCTAGTGAATTTAGGAAAGGCAAAAAAGGCTCAACAATTTATAGATGAAGTCAAGTTAAATGAAGCTGTGTTGCATAGGGCAAATGTAGATGTGCGGATTTTATTACGAACGGGTCAACTAGTGGAAGCAAAGAATCTTTTGATTGAAAGATTGGAAATGCCTCCGCAATTAGTAGTTACACATAGGGAAAGTGAACTTTTGGCATCCTTTGTTTTTTCTCTATTAGGTCAAGGTAAAGAAGCGTGGTATACCGCTCAGCATGGCATTCGAAGAGGCGTCCGTGAAAAGTCTATTTTTATTGAGGCAGTAGGCTACAATCGAAAAGCGCATGCCTTGCTATTATTGGATTTTCCGAATTATGCTGGAGCTTGTGACGCCTATGAGAAGGCGATTACGTTAATGAATACCATTAATATTTCGCGTGTAAAGGCGGAACCTTATATGGGACTTGCCATTGCCAAACATGCACTAGGGGATAACGTTGCTGCCAGAAAATATTTAGCTTTAGGTTTGCAGGAAACGGAGCAAGTACAAGATGCTTGGATGACAGCCCTTATTTTACTTGCTGAAGTGAAAGCAATGATTTCATGTCAGGAGTGGCAAGAAGCCAAACAAATATTAGTGAAGGCACATAAGCTATTTCTTGATTGTGGGGATCAATATGGGGAGATGCATGTTTTTTTCTATCAATCTGTTATTGCCTTGCAAGAGAAAAACGCCCATCTATTTTGTCAATGTTTTCAGCACTTTGCTAGTACTTGTATTGCTAATGGCTATCATTATTTTTTTCAAAGAAAGTCGATTCTTGGCCCAGCGAATTTAATGATTTTTTATGAGCTTTTGCAGTATAGTGAACACTGTGGGCTAGACAATGCCGCAATTCAAACATTGCGAAATGATTTTCAAATGGAAGGCAATATCGTGTACCCTACAGATGACATACAAGTGAATTTACTTGGTAGTTTAAATTTAATCAGAAATCATCGGAAACTGGGAGATAAAGAATGGCAACGCGAAAAATCGAAGGAGCTCTTTGTTTATTTGTATTGTCATCGCCAACGGTATACGCCTAAAGAGGAAATTGCGCATGCGTTATGGCCGGAACGTTCTGTGGAGACAGTAGATCGCGATTTTAAAGTTGTTTTAAATACTTTGTTAAAAGTGCTAGAACCAAGGCGGAATGCCCGTCAGGATAGCTTTTTTATTCATCGCAAAAACAATATGTATCAGCTACAGCATATTCAGTTTTTGCATATTGATGTCGAACGATTTTATTATTATTATACGTTAGGGATGGAGGAGTTTGACCCTCATTTTTCGGATGAGTGGCTACAACTAGCTGCGAATAGTTATACAGATGTTCTATATGCAGAAAAAAAGCAAATTGATTGGTTGACGCAAGACCGTGATAAGTTACAGACTTTATATATTGAAGTACTTGAACGATTAGCCCAAAATGCTACGCGCCAACATCATTTTAAACAAGCCATTTTTTATGCGGAGAAAATGATTCAAGAAGATATACTTTGGGAAGAAGGGTATCGTCTTTTAATGTATAGTTATTACCAATTGAATAACCGCTCACAGGCATTAAAATGGTATGAAAGATGTGTACAACAATTACAAACAGAGCTCAAAACCACACCGATGGAATCAACAATGGCTGTGTATGATTTAATAATGGGCTAGCACGTAGAGCTAAAACTGTTAATGTTTATTAAACCATTTCGTATTATACGTTGAATTATGGGAGGAGCCCAAATGCCATTTTGTCAAGTAACGAATGCAACTATTTATTATGAAGAGATAGGTGTAGGACAACCTATTATTATGCTACACGGATTTACTCCTGATCATCGACTTATGAAGGGATGTATGGAGCCGATTTTTACGCAACGGGAGGGCTGGAAACGCATTTATCTTGATTTACCAGGTATGGGTAAAACAAAAGATTATGAACACATCCATAATACAGATGATATGTTAGAAGCAGTAGTAGAATTTATCCAGACAGTTTTGCCGAGTCAATCTTTTGTTATAGCGGGTGAATCTTACGGAGGGTATTTAACAAGAGGGATTCTGCAGAAACTTGAGGATCGTATTTTAGGTGTTGCCTTTGTTTGCCCTATGATTGTTCCCGAAAAACAAGATCGCATTGTGCCAGCGCATACGATTGTTGCAACTGATCAACCTTTTTTAGCCACATTGACGAAACAAGAAGAAGAGGATTTCAGCACCCATCAAGTGGTCTTAGATGCATATAACTGGCATCGATATACGAATGAAGTATTAGTTGGCTGTCAACTGGCAGATGAGGCTTTTCTTGAAAAAATCCTGCAAAACTATGGGTTTTCCTTTGCTTTAAAGGACATTCCATTCCAACAACCGAGTCTGTTTTTAGTAGGCAAGCAAGATTCGGTCGTCGGCTATCAAGATGCCCTTCACTTGCTTGATTTATTCCCAAGAGCAACATTTTCCATCTTAGATAGAGCAGGGCATAATCTACAAATAGAACAATCCAATCTTTTCTATGTGCTTGTTAGCGAATGGTTAGATCGAGTAGAAGAAACGAATAGCTCTTTTTTCTTGTAGCGCAAGTACTCATAAAAGAGGGAAATGCAAAGAAATCACTTCAATGAGTTTGGCATGAGCCAAACTCATTTTTTATTTCTTCCAATCACGATTCCAAATTTGTAACTGATTTGTAACTGGACTTTTATATAGTAAATGCATGGAGAAGAAAGCGCTTTCTATAGTTCACAATGAAAGGGGTTTTGGGATGAAAAAGTATTGGTTAGTGTTACTGTTAGCCGTTTTGACTTTGTTGATAGCAGCTTGTAATGGGGAAGGAGCAAAAGAAAGCTCCACTGACAGTTCTGCTTCCAAGGAAGCGGAAGGAGAACAAGGCGGCACGATTAAAATCGGAGTACTGGCGTCATTGACAGGTGCTTTAGAATCGTACGGAAAGCAAACACAGCGTGGATTTGATTTAGGTATCGAATATGCAACAAACGGTAGCATGGAGGTAAACGGTAAAAAAATAGAAATTGTCTATGAAGATACAGAAACGAAACCGGAAGTAGCTGTACAAAAGGCTACCAAACTGCTTGAAGATGATAAAGTCGATTTTTTAGTTGGTTCATCTAGCTCTGGTGATACGCTCGCTGTCCTGCCATTAGCAGAGGAATACGAAAAAATTATGGTCGTTGAACCAGCAGTAGCTGATAGCATTACTGGTGCAGAATTTAATGACTATATATTCCGTACAGGGCGAAACTCCTCACAAGATGCATATGCTGCAGCGGCTGCAATCGCTAACAAGGGCGTTAAAATTGCGACGTTTGCTCCTGATTACTCATTCGGCTGGGATGGGGTAAAAGCATTTAAAACAGCGGCGGAAAAACTAGGCGCAGAAATTGTTTTAGAAGAATATGCCGATCCAGCAGCAACGGATTTTACGTCTAATTTGCAAAAAGTGATTGATGCCAAGCCGGATTATTTATTTGTTGTGTGGGCTGGGGCTAACTCGCCTTGGAATCAAATTGCCGATCTTAAAATCCAAGAGAAAGGCATTAAAATTTCTACAGGCGCACCAGATATTATTGCCCTAAAGTTTATGAATCCGCTAATAGGAATGGAAGGGTTCTCGGTTTACTATCATACGTTGCCACAAAATGATGTGAATCAATGGTTAGTTGAAGAGCACCAAAAACGCTTTGATGAAGTGCCAGATTTATTTACACCTG
The DNA here is from genome assembly GCF_037976175.1 of Lysinibacillus sp. FSL K6-3209. Classification (NCBI taxonomy): domain Bacteria; kingdom Bacillati; phylum Bacillota; class Bacilli; order Caryophanales; family Bacillaceae; genus Lysinibacillus; species Lysinibacillus sp. FSL K6-3209. The sequence goes on from NZ_CP150264.1 coordinate 2,170,424, forward strand.
GTGGGATGTCTGCCGCGATTTCGATTGTAGAAGCGTTGAAAAAATCGGAAGGGGACGCGGACGGAAAGAAACTAATTGGCATTATGGAAGGAATGTCATTTGAAACGCCAAAAGGCACAATGACTTTCCGAAAAGAAGATCATCAAGCGTTACAGTCGATGTATTCGATTCGTTTAGAACAACAAGAGGGTGTTGACTATCCAGTGCCCGTGCTAATTCGTGAGCTTAGTCCTAAGGAAACGGCACCACCTATTTCGAATTAGACGATCCTCACTTTACTTGGAGAGACAGAAAAACAATGTCATGCTGTCTCTCTTCATCTCTTCTTTGGAAGAGCAGGTGAAGATCAATAGAAACATTGGAAAGGAGATTAATATGGAGCCTATTTTGCGAACAGAAAATTTAACGATTCGATTTGGGGGTCATATTGCGGTCGATCATGTGAACTTTACAATGCCAGAAAAACATTTGAAATCCATTATAGGTCCGAATGGGGCAGGCAAAACGACATTCTTTAATCTAATTAGTGGGGAGTTAAAACCCACTGCTGGTGATGTGTATTTTAAAGGACAGTCGCTTGCGCAAGCATCTTCGGTTGAAAGAACACGTATGGGGCTAGGCCGTTCATTTCAAATTACAAATGTTTTTCCAAATTTAACAGTGTTAGAAAATGTACGACTAGCTGTGCAATCTAAAGAAAAAATACGTTATCAAATGTTTCGTCATTTTAAAAGTTATCAAGCAATTACAGAAAAAGCGGAAGAGCTATTGACGCTTGTTTTACTCCATAACAAAAGAGATGCATTGACAACGATGCTGTCGCATGGGGAAAAACGCAAATTAGAAATTGCGATGTTGCTTGCACTAGATACGGAAATTTTACTGCTAGATGAGCCTACTGCCGGTATGTCATTAGAAGAAGTACCCGCTATTTTAGAAGTAATTCGAACAATTAAAAATAAAGGGGATAAAACCATTTTGTTAATTGAACACAAGATGGATATGATTTTGGATTTGTCTGATTCCATTATGGTGTTATTTAATGGTCAGCTTCTTGCCAATGGAACGCCAGATGCCATTATGCAAAATGAAACCGTACAAAATGCTTATTTAGGAGGTCTGTATGATGAACACCTTACTGAAATTACATGATGTTCATACGCATATTGGACAATACCATATTTTACAAGGTGTGAATTTTGAAGCGATGGAAGGGCAGGTCAGTGTTCTACTAGGGAGAAATGGCGCGGGGAAAACAACCACATTAAAAACGATTATGGGTTTGACACCCGCTTCACAAGGCGATGTTCAATTTCAAATGCAATCGATAAAAAAAAGCCCAACCCACAAAGTGGCGAAATTAGGTATTGGCTATGTACCCGAAAACCAAGGAATTTTTTCAGATTTAACGGTAGAAGAAAATATGAAAGTGGCGATGCGCAAAGAGAATACGGCAGCTATGGAGCGACAGCAGTATGTATTAGAACTTTTTCCAGATTTAAAGAAATTTTGGAAAAAGGCTGGTGGTCATCTTTCTGGTGGTCAAAAGCAAATGCTATCAATGGCAAGAGCATTTATCAATGATAGTCAATTGATTTTGATTGACGAGCCGTCTAAAGGGCTTGCGCCAATTGTTGTGGAGAAAGTGATGGAAGCCATTGTTGAAATGAAGAAGCAAACGTCCATTGTCCTTGTGGAGCAAAACTTTATGATGGCCAGTCGAATTGGCGATACGTACACATTAATTGATGATGGTAAAACAGTACATTCAGGGAACATGAAAGAGCTTATCCAAAATGAAGAGTTGAAACGTAAATATCTTGGTATCGGATAAAGGAGGTGTGGTTTGTTGGAACTAATCGTAAATTTGGTTATTAACGGGCTGGCTACAGGCATGTTAATCTTTTTGCTTGCAGCAGGGCTGACATTAATTTTTGGGCTAATGGATGTTTTGAATTTTGCACATGGCGGATTATTTGTGTGGGGTGCCTATGCAGGGATATTTACGTATATGTACACAGAAAGTTTCTTAATTGGCATTATTGGAGCGATTGTTGCAGGTGCCGTTTTAGGTTTATTAACGGAAAAGTTTATTATTACACCGGTATATGGTAATCATATTCAACAAATATTAATCACTTTAGGGTTAATGCTTGTATTACAAGAAATGATTAAGGTCGTGTTCGGCCCAAATGGTGTGTCCGTGAAAACACCCAGCTATTTAGCAGGAAGTTGGGAATTTGGAGATGTCATTATTATTAAATATCGTTTATTTATTATTGTAGTAGGTTTTGTGATTTTCGGGATTTTCCAATACATGCTGAAGCGAACAAAGATTGGGCTAATCGTACGAGCGGGTGTACAGGATAAAGAAATGGCGCAAGCACTCGGAATTCATATTAAACAAGTATTCTTATATGTCTTTATGGTAGGCGCTGCTTTAGCCGCCTTGAGCGGTATGTTAATGGCACCATATTCGGGTGTTATTTATGCCGAGATGGGGATGGAATATGCAATATTAGGTTTTATTGTTGTTGTGATAGGTGGCATGGGAAGTTTTTCAGGCTCGCTGCTTGCTGCAATTTTAGTAGGGCTTGCTGGTAGCTTTATGGCCTATTATGTGCCGGTGTTATCACTTGCTGTCAATATGATCCTTATGGCCATCGTGTTAATTTTCCGACCACAAGGCTTATTTACAATCGGAAAGGAGCGATCGACATGATGAAAAAGCTGACGTGGAAGCATCTTAGTTTTGTTCTTATGTTAGCGATTCTCGTACTTCTGCCATTCGTCAATGATTCAAGGACATTGATTATCTTATTAACGCAAATTTTTATCTTTGGTATTTTAGCAATGAGCTATGATATTTTACTTGGTTATACAGGGATAGTATCGTTTGGGCACGCCATGTTCTTTGGAATAGGTGCTTATACAACAGCAGTTATGCTGAAGCAAGTCGATACGACACTTTCTATCTTTTTATTATCCATAGTTGTAGGGATGTTTTTAGCAGGTATTGTTAGTTTTATTGTTGGATTACTGACTTTGCGTTTAAAAAGTCACTTTTTTGCGATGCTTACACTCGCTTTTTCTGGATTGTTTTTAGTTGTTGCTGAAAAATGGCGTTCCATTACATATGGCAATGACGGATTTACATTTAGAGCACCCGAAATGTTTAAAGATCGTATTACATTCTATTTCTTTGTACTCGCGTGTTTAGTAGTAGTTTTTATTGCGCTTTATCGCTTTGTTCAGTCACCAACCGGACGTATTTTAATTGCGGTACGAGAAAATGAGCAAAGAACAAAATCATTAGGATTTCAGACCCTACATTATAAAGTAATCGCATCAATTGTAGCTGGAACGGTAGCAAGCTTAGCGGGTTCACTTTATGCGCTGTCATTACGATTTGTTAATACAAGTGTTATGACGATGGACATCACGCTAGATGCATTATTAATGACGATTATTGGAGGCGTCGGTACATTAGCAGGACCATTGCTTGGTGCTGCCGTGATTGAGTATGCACAACATACACTGTCAGGCATGGCGAGAGATTATCCCATATTTGAACGTTGGATTATTTTCTTTGGTATTCTCTATATTTTAGCCGTCATCTTTTTCCCAAAAGGGATTATAGGCTCTATCCGTTTTATGATTTGGAATTGGAGAAGGAGGCTTAAAGCAAAAGGGAAAACATCATCTGCCCTGTCACATGAAAAGGAGGGGTTTGAATGACTGTAGGTATTGTCAGTACAGGAATCTATATGCCACAAAGGAAAATGACCGCAACCGAAATTGCAGCGCGTTCGATGATTCCTGAGCACATTATTCGACACAAATTGGGTATACACGAAAAACCAATTCCTGATGAACAGGATCATACGGTGCAAATGGGCATTTGGGCTGCACAAGAAGCTATACAAAAAGCAGGGATTGAACCTAAAACAATTGATGTCGTGATGTATATAGGGGAAGAACATAAGGAATATCCACTTTGGACGGCTTCCATCAAAATGCAAGAAGAGCTTGGTGCCGTCAATGCGTGGGCATTCGATGTGCAATTACGCTGTGGGACGACGATTATGGCACTAAAGTTAGCGAAAAGCTTAATGGAATCTGATGACAGCATTCACACCGTGTTACTTGCAGGAGGATATCGAAATGTTGATTTTATCGATTATCGCAATCCGAGAACACGCTTTATGTATAATTTGGGCGCAGGTGGGGGTGCTATTGTTTTACAAAAAAATTACAGCCGCAACCATTTATTAGAAGCGGATATTATGACAGATGGTTCTTTTTCGGAGGATGTCGTTATCCCCGTTGGAGGCACTAAAAAGCCTTTGACACCAGAAGATTTAGCGAATAATTTGTACCAATTAGATGTTTTAGATCCAGTCGGTATGAAAGAACGGCTTGAGCAAAAATCTTTAAATAATTTTTTAAAGGTCATTCGTACATCTTTAGCGAAAAGTGGATTAAGAGAAGAACATATTAGTTATCTCGCCATGCTTCATATGAAGCGGTCTGCGCATGCATATATCCTATCAGAACTTGGTTTGAAAGAGGAACAATCCATTTATCTTCAAGACTATGGTCATATTGGACAAATTGATCAAATATTATCATTACAGCTTGCGTTAGAGCAAAAGCGTATTGTGGATGGGGACATTATCACGCTTGTCAGTGCGGGTATCGGCTATGTATGGGGAGCTATAACAATTCGCTGGGGATAGGGAGGAAGCACAATGTTACAAACGGTTCAACTAAAAAATGGGGAAACGATGGCTTATCGTAAGCGGGATGGAGGTAACCAAACGTTATTGTGTATTCATGGTAATATGACCTCCTCCAAACATTGGGATGTGCTGTTGGAAGCTTTAGATCCAAACTACACGATTTATGCCATTGATTTAAGAGGTTTTGGAGGTTCATCTTATCATCAACCTATTCGCGCTATTCAAGATTTTAGTGATGATGTCAAACTATTTGTGGATGCCATTGACTTAGACCATTTTGACATGATTGGCTGGTCCACAGGCGGAGCTGTATGCATGCAGTTTGTTGCAAATTATCCAGGTTATTGTCAACGTCTGATTTTATTGGCGTCCGCTTCGACGAGGGGGTATCCATTTTATAGTGACTTCGGTGCGGGCAATCCAGCCGCATTCAAAAGAGCTGCCACGTATCAAGAAGTACTGATGGATACGTCGAAAACAAAGACTGTACAAGGTTTCTACGATACAAAAAATAGCCAAGGCTTAAAGTCGATTTGGGATACAATCATTTATACCCATCGTCAGCCCGACCCTGAACACTATGATGCCTATGTAGCCGATATGCTCACACAAAGAAATTTAGCCGAAGTTTACCACGCGTTAAATACTTTTAATTTAAGTGCAGTAGATAACGAAGTGGCGAAAGGGACGAATGAAGTACAACAACTAAACATTCCGATTTTAGTGTTAAGAGGAGACCGTGACTTAGTGATTACCGAGCAAATGAATGAGGAAACAATGTGCGATTTAGCAAAGCATGCACAATTTGTTCGTTTAAAAAATTGTGGGCATTCTCCGCTAATCGATGATTTACAACAACTGCTATTTGAAATTGAAACATTTTTACAATTCGGAGGGAAAATCAATGCGCTTAAACAATAAAGTAGCCATTATTACAGGTGCGGCAAACGGGATAGGATTTGCTGCAGCAGAACGATTCATAGAAGAAGGAGCCGTTGTATATCTTGCGGATTTTGATGACAACGCGGGGAAAATGGCAGCCAATCAACTAGGTGAAAAAGCTATATTCGTGCAGGTTAATGTAGCAGATAGAGAGAGTGTGAAAAAGCTTGTTACAACTGTGATCGAGCAAGCTGGTCGCATTGATATTTTAGTAAATAATGCAGGAATAACACGCGATGCCATGTTGTCAAAAATGACAGAGGACCAATTTCAGCAAGTGCTTGATGTCAACTTGTCAGGGGTTTTCCACTGTACGCAAGAGGTTAGTGTTCATATGATAGCTGCTGGATACGGAAAAATTATTAATACCTCCTCGGTCAGTGGTGTTTATGGAAATGTAGGACAAACAAATTATGCTGCTTCAAAAGCTGCGATTGTAGGTATGACGAAAACATGGGCAAAAGAGTTAGGGCGTAAAGGCATCAATGTGAATGCGGTGGCACCTGGATTTACAGAAACTGAAATGGTCAAAAAGATGCCCGAAACGGTACTGGAAAAAATGCGAGCAATCGTGCCGCTTCAAAGATTAGGTACACCGAGGGATATTGCTAATGCTTATTTATTTTTAGCATCTGAAGAGGCTTCCTATGTCCATGGTCATACACTCCATGTGGATGGCGCGATTATGATGTGATAAAGGAGGAGTTCAAGATGTTTGCAGAGCAAGCTTGGATTTTAAATCGTGCATCTTTAACACCGAATCGGCTAGCATTAGTGAACTTAGAAACAAACGAACAATGGACTTATCGGCAATTAACACTTGAAATCGCCAAATGGAGCCATTTTTTCGAAAATCAAGGATTACAGGCAGGTAGCCGAGTAGCGGTTTTTTCTCGAAATAATAGTCACTTATTTGCTATATTATTTGCTTGTGGATTACGAGGGCTGATTTATGTTCCTTTAAACTGGCGCTTAAGTACAGAGGAGTTAAATGACATTGTTGCGGATGCTACCCCTTCTTTACTTTTATATGATCAAGAAATACCATGCCCTTTACAACTAGCAACGATGCACCCTATTCAACAAGTTCTGCCGTCAGCGACTATTGCTAGCTCGATAGAACTGGATTTAAATGAACCTTGGCTAATGATTTACACAGGTGGCACAACTGGCAAAGCAAAGGGGGTAGTGTTGTCTTTCAATTCTGTAAATTGGAATGCAATTAATACAATTATTAGTTGGGGGTTATGTGAAGACGATTGTACGTTAAACTATATGCCCATGTTTCATACGGGTGGGCTTAACGCACTATCCATTCCATTGTTAATGGCGGGGGGGACCGTTGTTATCGGTGATAAGTTTGAAGCGGAAACAGCACTCAAAGCAATTAATTTCTATAAGACAACGATTTCGCTTTTTGTCCCAACGATGTATCAAGCCATGATCACGACAAACTATTTTCACAAAAGTAGTTTTCCCACTGTCAAGGTGTTTTTATCTGGCGGCGCACCGTGCCCTCTTCCAATATATGATGCGTTTTTTAAAAAGGGACTTTTTTTTAAAGAAGGTTATGGCTTAACAGAGGCTGGACCGAACAATTTTTATATCTCACGTGAAGAAGCCTATGTCAAAAAGGGGGCAGTGGGTAAAAGTATGCAATTTAATGAGGCGAAAATTATTAATCAAGCGGGTGAAAGCTGCGCTGCCCATGAAGTAGGCGAACTGTTCGTTAGAGGTAAGCATATGTTTCAATTTTATTGGAATAATCAGCAGGAAACGGACAATACGATACGAGATGGCTGGTTAAGGACTGGTGATTTAGCGACAATGGATGAAGAAGGGTATTTTTATATCGTCGGTCGCAGGAAAGACATGATTATTAGTGGCGGGGAGAACGTCTATCCGCAAGAAGTGGAGCAATGCATACTTCGTCATCAGCTCGTAAAAGAAGCGGCAGTCATCGGAGCACCAGATAACTACTGGGGGGAAATTGTCACGGCATTTATTGTTTGCCATAATCAGTCAGATACTGTAGTAGACGAAGTAGAAAACCTATGTCGAAGCCATTTAGGACACTATAAAATCCCGAAAAAAATTATTATGATTGATGAATTACCAAAAACGATTGTTGGGAAAATTGATAAAAAAGCGCTTCAATTGCAATTAAAAAGCTCTTGAAGATTGGTAAGGTGTGTGAAATCGCCAATAAGAAGGGGGAAATCGCCACAAAAATCACCCGAAAAGGCAGAAAGCGTATTCCTGATTGGAGCCTTGTAAGATACCCATTTGATAGGTATTGTTCGCTAACTTTCGCTTTTTTTATCTACTTTTCTCACAATGCTTCCCATTAGTCCTACATCACAGTAAAATAGAGTAGGTTAGGGGGATTCTATTTTGAAAGATCAACGCTTTAAAATTGCGCATCGTGAGGCGCTTATTGGCATTGGGCTTGTATTTGTCAACTTTGCGATTTGGTACGGCTTTGCCTATGGTCTAGGTTCGGGGGATCCAACAACGTATTCGTATGTATTGGGTTTCCCAGCTTGGTTTTTCTATAGTTGCATCGCTGGAACAGGTTTTATGATTGTATTAATCTGGCTCGTCTTAAAGCTCTTTTTTAAAGAGGTACCATTTGATGACGGGGAGGTGGATGAATAATGCATTGGCAAGTTATTTTTCCGCTTCTTGTTTTTTTAATTATTATTTTTGGGATTGGCATATGGGCGAATAAGCATGTTCGTTCATCGAATTCATTTTTACAGGAATATTTTCTTGGCGGTCGTGAAATGGGTGGCTTTATCCTAGCAATGACGATGATTGCCACGTATGGTAGTGCAAGTAGTTTTATCGGTGGACCTGGTGTTGCTTATAATAAAGGGCTCGGATGGGTCTTGTTAGCGATGGCTCAACTGCCAGCAGGCTATTTTGTACTGATGATACTAGGCAAGAAATTTGCTATTATTGCTCGCCGCTATCAAGCGATTACATTAATTGATTTTTTACGTGAACGCTACAAAAGCCATGTCATCGTTATATTGTCAGCGATTAGTATTATTGTCTTTTTATTTTCTGCGATGATGGCACAATGGGTCGGGGGCGCGCGCTTAATTGAATCATTAACCGGTCTTGACTATACAGCAGCACTCTTTATTTTTGCTGTTTCAGTATTAATTTATGTGATTATCGGAGGATTCCGTGCTGTAGCGTTAACGGATACGGTTCAAGGTTCCATTATGGTGATTGGTACTGTTATTTTACTGATTGGGACAATCGTTGCCGGTGGTGGCATCGATCAAATTATGACGTCCCTTGTTGCAGAAAATCCAAACCTAGTGTCACCATTTGGTGCTGAAGGGGAACTGACACCATTGTACGTCTCAACATTTTGGATTTTAATCGGCATTGGTGTGGTAGGGCTCCCTCAAATAGCCGTCCGCGCCATGAGCTATAAAGATTCCAAAAGCATGCATTTGGCGATAATTATTGGCACAATTGCTATTGGGACAATTATGTTCGGGATGCACTTGATTGGTGTATTAGCCCGTCCAGTAATCCCTGGCATTGAAATTGGCGATAAGGTAATGCCGTTGCTTACGTTAAAAGTGTTGCCGCCGTTTTTAGCGGGCATTGTGTTAGCAGCACCGATGGCAGCGACGATGTCTACCGTGAATGCGTTGCTGATGCTAGTTAGTTCAACAGTGGTAAAGGATATTTATTTGAATTATATCAAGCCTACTGCCAATGATAGAGAAATCAAGTGTGCTAGCTTCGTGGTAACAACAGTGATTGGTTTAGCAGTCGTTGTATTTGCATTAAATCCGCCAGATTTACTAGTTTGGCTCAATTTATTTGCATTTGGCGGCTTAGAAGCGGTCTTTATTTGGTCAGTTGTCCTAGGGTTGTATTGGCAAAAGGCCAATAAATACGGGGCGATTGCGTCCATGATTACGGGGATGACGTTATATATTATGATTGATCGCTTTTATCCAACGATATTTGGTATGCATACGGTGACTATCCCTATCATAGCTTCATTAATTATCTTTGTTATCGTCAGTTGGCTAACAGCTCATAAATTTAAAGATGAAAAACTATTTATTTAATAATGAAAACCCAACCCCGAGAGACAACGCTTGGGGTTGGGTTTTCATTTTGGACGCTATAGTATAGAAAAACCGTTAGCATACATTATGCTAACGGTTTCAGACTGTAGACAAACTCGAAAAATTTCGAGTTTGCCTACAGTCTTTTTTCATTTTAAAATAAAAATAGATGTCTACTCCCGTTGATTTCCGCTACGTTCGGGCGCTTTCCGCGGGCACATCGTAAGCCGCAACCCTCGCTAACGCGCGGTCTGTTGCGTCTTACGTACTGTGCGTTCCCGCAGGAGTCGCCCGCCCTTCGCTCCAATCAACTTGATATGAATTGCTATCAATCAACTATAAATAAAATAATCTATTTGAGGTGATGGAAAATGATGTCGAAAAATCAAATCAATGAACGTGAACAATTAGAAATATTGACAATTGACCAATTGGTGCCACAAGACCATTTAGTCCGAAAACTAGAGGCAGCGATTGATTTTTCGTTTATCTATCCATTAGTGGAAAACCTCTATTCATCTTTAGGGCGTCCAAGTATTGACCCTGTTGTTCTCTTTAAAATGACCTTTATTCAATATGTTTTCGGTATTCGCTCAATGCGTCAAACTATTAAAGAAATTGAAACGAACATGGCCTATCGTTGGTTTTTAGGATTTGGCTTCCATACAGAAGTTCCACACTTTTCTACCTTCGGTAAAAATTATGCGCGACGGTTTCAAGACACAGACGTGTTTGAACAAATTTTCTATCGTATTCTAAAAGAAATTCTGAAGAAGGGTCTCCTGCACGCGGACCATGTATTTATTGATTCCACGCATGTAAAGGCAAGCGCTAATAAGCGAAAGTATGATAAAAAAGTCGTTCGAAAAGAAACACGTGCTTATGAAGAGAAACTTCAACTGGAATTAAATATTGATCGTGAGGAACACGGAAAAAAGCCCTTCCCTCCAGAGAAATTTGAAAAAGACGAATGGAAAGAAATCAAGGAAAGTACGACAGACCCTGAGAGTGGTTATTATGTTAAGGATGAACGGACTAAGCAGTTTGCGTATTCATTTCATGCAGCGACAGATGAAAAAGGTTTTGTATTAGGTACGATTGTGACTCCAGGAAATGTGCACGACAGCTATGTATTGCAGCCACTTGTTGAAAAAATCATTGAAAAAGTGAAAAAGCCATTAGCGATTGCTGCGGATGCTGCTTATAAAACACCTGCCATCACTAACTTTTTATTAGAGAATCAAATGTTACCTGTTCTCCCTTATACACGTCCTAAAACAAAAGATGGTTTCTTTCGAAAGCATGAATATGTGTACGATGAGTACTATAATTGTTATCTTTGCCCACAAGGGCAGGTATTGAAATATACGACAACCACAAAGGAAGGGTATCGCCAATATAAATCGAATCCAACGATTTGTGCTAATTGCCCCTGGCTATCACAATGTACAGAAAGCAAGAATCATCAAAAACTTATTCAACGTCATATATGGGAAACATATATGGAAGAAGCTGAACATTTACGCCATTCATATGATATTAAACAAATTTATGCAAAGCGCAAAGAAACGATTGAACGTGTCTTTGCAGATGCAAAAGAAAAGCATGGTATGCGATGGACAAACTTAAGGGGTCTTAAAAAATTGTCCATGCAGGCGATGCTTACTTTTGCTGCCATGAACTTGAAAAAGCTTGCTACTTGGACATGGCAAGCTGCTTAAGGAGAGTAGATATGCTCATAGAGAATGGTCGACTTGGGAATGAAATCCAATTATTTACTATAAAAAATGACAAAAGGCATCAAGGTTAGAACTTCTTGATGCCTTTTGTCGACAATCTCAAACCGTTAGCATACATTATGCTAACGGTTTGAATCTTAATAAAATACTTTATCTAGATTATATTTTGCACGGAATGTGTTAATCGCATATGTTTCGTAAATTTCACGTTCCATTGGATCATCAATTTCATACACTTCGATTTTGAAAATTTCATCACGGTATTTTTTCATTGGTGATACATTATCTTCAAAATGCTTTTTAATACGTTGGCGAATTTTACGTGCTTTCCCTACAAATAATAGTTCATTTTTTTCATTATAAAATAAGAAAATGCCACCTTTTTCGCGAGTGATTTTATGGAAATCAATAAAACCGTGAAAAGGCGTAATTTCTACATCCCCTGGTTTTAACACTTGCTCACGTTGACGGATTACTAAGTCTGGTTTTGGGAGTTCAATTTTAATCAAAATATTCACGTTCCTCTCTGTTACTAAAGGTATATGTTAACATAATACCTCTATGATTGCCATTACGATTTATTGGTTCCATTAATTTTCGTATATGCCTTTTGGAATTGGCACTGGATGTCAAAAATATAACTTGATAGTAGTGTTTAACAATTCATAAGCTTCCATTCGTTTAAATACAAAATATTCTATGTATTATTGAAATTCTTAATTGTTCATGATACAATTCTTTTTAATTGAATAATCTTATCAAGAGAAGCTGAGGGATTTGGCCCTATGACGCTTCAGCAACCTCTAACATTGTTAGAAAGGTGCTAATTCCACCAAAGGATTTTTCCTTTGAGAGATAAGAGTGAACGTGATAATTATCCTTCTCATTCTTGCTCTTATGGAATGAGGGGGATTTTTTAATTTTACATAGAGAGAAAAAAATAAGAGAAAAGGGGACTACAATATGCCAATTAATATTCCGAAAAACTTACCAGCTGGAGAACATTTACGTGAGGAAAAAATATTCGTCATGGAAGAAGACCGTGCCAAAACACAACAAATTCGTCCGTTAAATATTTTAATATTTAATTTAATGCCGGAAAAAGAGAAAACAGAATTACAATTACTTCGATTACTTGGTAATACGCCGTTACAAGTCAATATAACATTTTTAAATACAGCAACACACGAGTCTAAAAATGTTAGTAAATCGCATTTACAACTCTTTTATTCAACATTTAATGAGATACGTCATCGTCGCTTTGACGGGATGATCATTACGGGTGCACCAGTGGAAAAAATGGCATTTGAAGAAGTGAATTATTGGGAAGAAATCTCGGAGATAATGGATTGGTCTGCTAAGAATGTCACGTCTGTCTTGCATATCTGTTGGGGTGCACAGGCTGCCTTATATCATCATTATGGAATCGGGAAATTTGAATTACCAGAAAAGTGTTCGGGTGTATATTCACATGTGATTACGGATTTAACGGTCGATTTAGTAAGAGGATTTAGTGACTTATTTACAGCACCACATTCTAGGTACACTTCTGTTTCAATTGATGAAGTACGCAATCACCCGGAATTACGGTTACTATCTTATTCAGAAGATGCAGGCGTTTTTATCGTGCAATCAAAAGATAATAAAAATATTATGATTACTGGACATTTAGAATACGATGCGACAACATTAGCCGATGAATACAGTCGCGATGTGGCAAAAGGAATTGATATTGCAGTGCCTGTTAACTATTTCCCGCATGATGACCCATCTAAAGAACCTATTAATACATGGCGAGCACATACCCATTTATTATTCTCCAACTGGCTAAACTACTATGTTTATCAAGAAACGCCGTATGAATGGGATTTTGTTGATGAAATTGAATACCATATCTAATTGGTTGCTTACCATTTGCTTTTGTGAAGATCTAAAAAATCCAATTTCTCAATAGAGAGAAATTGGATTTTTTTTACGGTGTTTCACTTGAATTTAATGTATTTTGGTCAGTTGCTGTTTTGCTTTTAATCTTTCGCATTTTTGCAATGACTAGTAATAATAGGGCTAACAAGACAGTAAATAACCCTGAATACAGCGGCCAAATTTTTTGATTGTAATTATTAGAATGCACAATATTCGGATGAACAATTTGAGACAGCGCAATCATGCACATTCCTAATGGCAAAATCAATGGTCGGGGATCTTTAATATTTAGTATTTGTGCTATACCTATTGCAGATGCATAAAAATAGAGAAAAGTTCGAATATAGATGGAGATAATCCACATGACAGCCATAACAACTTCAACACGTTGAAAAAAATTGCCTATAGAAATCCGTTGAGCCAGTGCATAGCTAGGAAATGTCTCAATGGAAGTATTCGTTGGACCAATAACGAGTGTTGATAGGGCTATAATGATTATTAAGACAATTCCTCCGCAAATCGTGCCGAAATAAAATCCCTTTTGTGCGGCTTTCGAGATATTGACAGCAGAGGGGAAAATCATAAGTAACATAACGAGCGGGAATGAAAAAATACTCATAAATTTAAGGATACCCGTTATTAATGATGGTGTCTTTGTTTCGAAAACGGGTTGAATATTTTCGATATTAATTTGTGGCGAAATACAAACAAGAAATACAAGAAATATAAATAAAAATATGGGAAATAGGATTTCTGCAGACCGTGCAAACACTTCAATGCCTAGAAACGATGCAAAAACAAGAATAATGGTAAATAATACAGCAAAGGACAAAGTAGGTGTCTCGGGCATTACTTCTGTTTGCATAAAGATGCCAATAAAATATAATAATTCACTAGCCGAAAAAAATGCGAGAGTGATAAACCCTAGAGAGGTCAAAGTTCCAAGAAATTTACCTAAAATTTTTCCATTTGCTTCGACAAACGTGAGATGCGGTGTTTGATTTCCAACGCTTGTATACAATTTTACGATTAAAAAGCTTAATAAGACGCCAATAGTTGCGCCAATCCATGCATCTTGATGAAGCTGCTTCGTAATGCTCGCTGGCACAATTAATATGGCCGTCCCAATAGAATGGAGAAAGGTAATGATTGTGAATTGTCTTGCACTAAGTAATTGTTTTTCCATTATGCACTACCCTTTCTGTCATTCTTATTGAAAAAATGATAATAATATTTTTCTAATAGGTGTAAAGATAAACGTAATGAAATTGAATGGGCTAGGGATATTTATTTTTAAACCAATGGCGATATTTAATGTTGCGCCTATAAACAATAAAATAGAAAAGGCGAATATTGTTTTTTTTTCGCCTTTTTTCAATAATGGAGGAATCATAATATAGGCAATAATCAACGAAATAAGTATGACGGTAATGCTAATAAACATCGTGGGTTACTCCTTTGAATTGTACAATAATGAGTTTTGAATTGTTCCTAATCCTTGGGTTGTGACCTGCACATCTATCGTAACTGGGACAGTAGGATAAATTGTTGACCATTCCTTATGAATCTTTTCCCACTTTTGCGGATCGCTGCGATGGAGTGCTTCGCCAAAGCCTAATAAATCGAGCTTATAATCTTTTTGTATGATAGCTAATGTTTTTTCTGTATGTTCTTTTATTTTTTCTGCTGTCTTTTTGTCAATCTGTTGAATGGTGTTGTTTTGGGTTAAATTAATGGCACAATTCACTTCACCAATATTTTGCGTAACTTCAATTTTAATGGTGATTTGCGGTGTCCCATTTTTGAAAGTCCCTTTAATTTTGGAGGACGAACTCGTAATTTCTGTTGATAACTCTCCACCTTTAGGGCATGCTAGAACTTCTATTGTACTTTTAATTTTATTATTCAAGTAATTAAAGTAAATACTGTCATCTTCTGATAATAACCCCACTAATTTATCCTCTTTAAAGATAGCGATGCCCGCATATTTTAAAACAACAGGTGTTTTAATTCTTTCTACATTGGTTTGGTCAATTCCTAATTGCAAATCTCCATGTATCTCAACTGCTGATAATACGGCACTTTTTTCTTTGCTACTAAGGGTGTTGAGCAATTCAGCTGTGCT
Source organism: Lysinibacillus sp. FSL K6-3209 (assembly GCF_037976175.1). Classification (NCBI taxonomy): domain Bacteria; kingdom Bacillati; phylum Bacillota; class Bacilli; order Caryophanales; family Bacillaceae; genus Lysinibacillus; species Lysinibacillus sp. FSL K6-3209. The sequence continues at coordinate 2,185,998 of NZ_CP150264.1, forward strand.
AACAGATAAGGTTGAACCCCATGATTTTTCTGACACCTTAATCGAATTTAATAATTTATTGGCTGGCATTTTTTCAATAGGTGTTAATACATTCAGCACTTCTTTTGCAGCTGTTTTATGAGATACTACAAGATCAAAGTCGTTTCTAAATTCATGATCTCTCGCAATAAAATCTAGAGGTTCGTTTAAGCCCTCTTCTGCTAATCCTTCACCAATTACGACAATTTGCAAATGAGCAAAATAAGGTTTCCGTGGTGTTATTGTTGTCATTCTTCTAATGGCTTCAAACACACTTTTTCCCTTTGCATGGTAGGTAACAACGGGTGCGCGGCCACTAGATGGTTGCTTTGAGGAAATTTGACTCGGGTCTACTACTTGAATGGAAACTTCAAAATCCTCGTCTACTTTATCGATGCCTAGTGCAACGACGATTGCTAATTCGTTTAACTCCCGCTTACTCCAGCAACCACTCAATATTAAAGTGAGGATTAAGAATAACAAAATCATCTTTCTGTTTGACATGATGGATTCCTCATTTGCACTTTAATGTTTAGTTCTTTTTTCGTAATATTGTTGTTCTCGAACATTATTTTGTTGACTAACGAGTCGTGGTCTTGTAAATAACTTTCTACGTGGGAATAAGACCATCGCATCTTTTTGATCTTTCACAATTAATGGCCCGAATGGACTCATATAGGGAACACCAAAAGATCTTAAACTACATAAATGAAGAATAATCATCATAATGCCGAACATCACCCCAAATAAACCAAAAATCGCAGCTAATATCATAAGAGGGAAGCGCAGGACACGAATCGTGTTTGATAAGCCGTAAGAAGGAAACAGGAAGCTACAAATGGCTGTTAATGCCACGATAATGACCATCACTGCGGATACTACGCCCGCTTCTACGGCAGCTTGTCCGATTACTAACGTACCAACAATGGATACGGCTGGACCAATCGTTCTTGGCATTCGTAGACCTGCCTCACGCAATATTTCAAAGGCAACTTCCATAATTAGCGCTTCAACGACGGCGGGGAAGGGCACGCCTTCTCGCTGTGAAGCGATACTAATAAGCATCGGCGTCGGTAGCATTTCTTGATGAAAGGTCGTAATAGCCACATATAAAGAAGGCATAATTAATGCAAGCAAAATACCAAAAAAACGTAAAAGGCGGATTAGGGAACTAATAATCCAATTTTGGTAATAATCTTCTGCAGCTTGTAAAAAGGATGTAAATACGACAGGGACGGTTAACACTAGAGGTGTGCCATCCACTAATATTGCAATTCGACCTTCTAATAATTCACCGGCAATAACATCTGGGCGTTCTGTATTATAAATCATAGGAAATATGGAAAATTTCGAGTCCTGAATAAAATCCTCTAAATATCCAGTTTCTAATACGCCATCAATTTTAATTTTATCTAGGCGGTCAAGCACCTCTTGTACAATTTTGTCATTTGCTATGCCATTGATATACATAACAGCTACATCTGTTTGGGTTACCTCTCCTATGACCCGAGATTTTATCCAAAGATTAGGACTTTTTATTTTTCGACGAATGAGTGCTGTGTTTGTCCGTAATGTTTCCGTAAAAGACTCTCTGGGCCCTCTAATCACAGATTCTGTTTGTGGCTCGGTGACGGCTCGATCTTTTGCGCTTTTAGTATCTGTCGCAATTGCCACGGATTGCCCTTCTATGACAATGACGGTCTCACCATTTAAAATGGACGTAAATAACGCAGTAAAATCATAAAGATCTTTCACATCACCTACCGCTAAACATTGTTTTTTCATATAGTCGTTTATGTTGTCAATTGTATTTTCCGGTTCGTTGTCAATTTCAAACAGTAGATTTTCTAGTATAAAATCCGTAATTACCGTTTTGTCGGATATGCCATCAATGTTAATAATAGCGATGGCCAAACAATCAAGTTTGTCGATAATCATTTCACGAATAATCACATCATTACTATGACCAAGTGCTTCTTTGATGGTAAAAATATTTTCTGAAAGAGAAGTGTGCAGTAAATTCGTTGCTGGATTTTGCTGTTGGGAGGTATTGTTGTTTTTTGAAACGGGCATTTATATTCCTCCTCAGAGTATAGATTGACTAGTATGAGGATGGTCAATTTTGCGGATAGCTAAACCAAACCGAGAAAACTTAAGATGGTTTAGTCTTGAAATAAAAAAACAGTATTTCCTTTCAATAGAGAAAGGAAATACTGTGTTATTTTATATAGTCATACTTTAATTCGTGAAGTTGTTCGTCTACATCAACGTGTAAATTATAATCGTTAAAAAACCATAGATCTTTTTCGTCAATATAGTATGTGACATCGTCTACTACTGTTTGAACGCCTATCTCAATTGGTTCTTCACGTGTCATCCCTAGGGAAAAACCTTCATGAAAGGGACTTGAGCCGCCATATCTAGCGTAAAAGCGAATTGAATCACCTTTTTCGACTTCCATTTCATTTTTAAACCATTGTAAAGCTTGCGCTGTCAATGCGATATTCATGCGAGAACTCCTTTCATTTTTAAAGCCATTTAACTTTTGGCTCCGTGCCATTTTTAATGCGCGAAATATTTGCTCGGTGTCGATAAATGATAAAGGTAAATAAAAAGGCTACTAAAATCCCTAATGCAAAATCGCCTGTCACAAAAAAATAGATTATCGAATAGATTAATGCTACAAGTGCCGCAATCATTGATGTGAGGCTGACAATTTTCGTGAGCTTTAATGTTACGATAAAAGTGATGAATAGTAAAATAAATAAAGGCCAAGAATAGCCTAGGAGGACGCCCGCTGAAGTGGCAACCGCTTTACCGCCACGGAAACTTGCAAAGATAGGGAACATATGTCCAATGACCGCAACAAGCCCTAGAATAAGTGAGTGAATTGTGACATCAGCAAATACTGGTAGCATCACTAGTAACACGGCTGCTGTTCCTTTTAAAACATCCATCACCGTCACCACTAAACCCGCTTTTTTCCCTAATATACGGAAAGTATTGGTAGCCCCTAAATTGCCGCTACCATGCTCGCGAATATCTGTTTTGTAAAATATTTTGCCAATCCATAACCCGGAAGGTATAGAGCCGATAAGATAGGCACATAAAATAATAAGTCCGTTTAACATAGGTGGACTCCTTTCATCCAAATAATAACACTTGGTACTAATAGTTTGTAACAAGTATTTTACACTTTTTCTCTTTAATCTACAATGATATGAAGGAGATTTCATCATGAGCCTTGAATTCAATACAAAAGGAAATAGCACATCATGATTTCAAAAGTCACAGGCTTATAATAGCTTATGTACGGTTATTCGGAACTAGTATTGTATTAATACCTAAGCGCTTTCTTAAAATATAGGTAAAATGGCAATTTTGTCAATCACACATTCCTTTGGTAGAATAGAAGTCTATCTGTAATTTCTCTTGTGAAGCTATTAAAAATCATCACTCAACAAAAAAACGCCTACCACTGATGTTTTTGGTATGCTGGAGTGTTCAGTAATTAGAAGGCGTTCAATGCTCACTTAAGTGAAGATAGCGCCTCCTACAGTTGTTGTGGATTTTGTTTGGTAGTCAAGGCAGTAAGCTTAAAATATTTGCTGACATTCATGACAGTAGCCTACCCTTGATTGGTCTCTAAACATAGTTCATAGAAGCAATTACGTTGTAGCGAAATTAAAAATTATATATATCTGTCACTAGCTATTGACAGGAAATGCTATTATTATTAGGATGAGAACGTAATCAGAACATGCGTTTGTTTTTTGGAGGGGAATCTTTTGGCGAATAAACAGTCACCTAGCGTCTATAATGATGACGCAATTCAAGTATTAGAAGGATTAGAAGCGGTACGAAAGCGACCCGGCATGTATATCGGTTCCACAGATGGCAGAGGACTTCATCACCTTGTATATGAAATCGTAGATAATGCGGTGGATGAAGCACTTGCTGGCTTTGGTTCTCATATCATTGTCACAATTCATAAAGATCAAAGTTTAAGCGTTCGAGATTTTGGACGTGGAATGCCAACGGGTATGCATAAAATGGGCAAACCTACCCCTGAAATTATTTTCACAGTTTTACATGCAGGTGGTAAATTTGGACAAGGCGGCTATAAAACGAGTGGCGGCTTACACGGTGTTGGCTCGTCCGTTGTTAATGCCTTATCGACATTTTTAGAAGTGACGATTCATCGCGATGGGAAAAAATATAAACAGCGTTTTGAAAACGGCGGACATCCTGTGACGACTCTAGAAGAAATTGGTCAGACAAAGCAAACAGGAACACTTGTCCATTTCCTACCAGATGACACAATCTTCTCCGTCACTAAATTCAATTATGATACACTTGCAGAACGTTTACGTGAGTCTGCATTTTTATTAAAAGGATTAAAAATTGAGTTAATTGATCAACGCGAGGAAGGCAAAGGTGATGTTTTCTTTTACGAAAACGGCATTGAAGCTTTCGTTGCGTATTTGAATGAGGAAAAAGATGTCCTTCATCCTGTCAAATATGTAGAGGGCGAGCAAGACGATATCGAAGTTGAATTTGCCTTCCAATTCAACGATGGTTATTCAGAAACAATCTTATCGTTTGTAAATAACGTCCGTACACGTGATGGTGGGACACATGAAACCGGTGCAAAAGCTGCCTTGACACGAGTTTTCAATGAATATGCACGGAAAATAGGCTTACTAAAAGATAAAGATAAAAATCTAGAAGGGACAGATATTCGCGAAGGTTTAGCGGCAATCGTTTCTGTCCGTATTCCTGAACATTTATTACAATTTGAAGGGCAAACGAAAGGAAAGCTCGGTACAAGTGAAGCGCGTTCGGCAGTCGATAGCGTTGTCTCTGAGCAAATTTTATATGTGCTAGAAGAAAATGCCGAATTATCTGCATCGCTTGTTCGAAAAGCGATTCGTGCTCAACAAGTACGTGAAGCGGCGCGAAAAGCACGCGAAGATGCTCGTAACGGGAAGAAAAGTAAAAAAGGAAGTACCATTCTTTCAGGAAAGCTAACACCTGCACAATCTCGTAATGCTGCGAAAAACGAATTATATTTAGTCGAAGGTGATTCTGCTGGCGGTTCAGCGAAACAAGGGCGAGATCGTACGTTTCAGGCGATTTTACCATTGCGCGGTAAAGTCATTAATACCGAAAAAGCGAAGCTCCAAGATATTATGAAAAATGAGGAAATTTCCACGATTATTCATGCTATTGGTGCTGGAGTCGGAGCGGAGTTCTCAGTAGAAGATTCAGCCTACGATAAAGTGGTCATTATGACCGATGCTGATACGGATGGCGCACATATTCAGGTGCTACTATTAACATTCTTCTATCGTTATATGCGCCCATTAATTGAGGCTGGCAAAGTATTTATTGCGTTGCCACCACTTTATAAAGTATCTAAGGGTGTAGGGAAAAAAGAGGTCATTGAATATGCTTGGACCGAAAATGATTTACAAAAAGCCATTAAAAAAGTGGGGAAAGGCTATATCCTACAACGTTATAAAGGACTTGGTGAGATGAATGCTGACCAACTATGGGATACAACGATGAACCCAGAGACACGTACATTAATTCGTGTCACGATTGAGGATGGAGCACGTGCTGAGCGTCGCGTGACAACGTTAATGGGCGATAAGGTAGAACCGCGCCGTAAATGGATCGAAGCAAATGTTAACTTCGGCATGGAGGATGATTCGAATATTTTAGACAATGAATTCATCCAACAAGAGGAGGACCAAGCATGAGTAGTACGGAAAAGTTTCAAGATTTACCATTAGAAGAAGTAATGGGCGACCGGTTTGGTCGTTATAGTAAATATATTATTCAAGACCGAGCGTTGCCAGATGCGCGCGACGGTCTTAAACCTGTACAGCGACGTATTTTATTTGCAATGTATACGGAAGGCAATACGAATGATAAACCGTTCCGTAAGTCTGCCAAAACTGTCGGAAATGTAATCGGTAACTACCATCCACATGGTGATAGTTCGGTATATGAAGCGATGGTGCGAATGAGTCAAGATTGGAAAGCGCGCCATATGCTGATAGAAATGCACGGAAATAATGGTTCTGTTGATGGAGATCCACCTGCTGCGATGCGTTATACAGAAGCAAGATTGTCAGCAATTGCAGCTGAAATGCTACGTGATATCGGTAAAAAGACAGTGGAATTTGTACCGAATTTTGATGATCAAGATATGGAGCCAACGGTATTGCCTGCTCGCTTCCCGAATTTACTTGTCAACGGGTCGACAGGGATATCCGCCGGTTATGCCACAGATATTCCTCCACATGCACTTGATGAGGTGTTAGATGCCGTTTTAATGCGTTTAGATCAACCGAATGCTTCTGTCGATGAGCTTATGACGGTGATTAAAGGTCCTGACTTCCCAACAGGAGGGATTATTCAAGGTGTCGATGGTATTAAAAAGGCTTATGAAACAGGACGCGGTAAAATTATTGTTCGTGCTCAAGCAGCCATAGAACCATTAAAAGGCGGGAAAGAACAAATCGTTATAACGGAATTACCGTATGATGTAAATAAGGCGAATCTTGTAAAGAAAATTGATGAACAACGCGTCGATAAACGACTGGAAGGCATTGCGGAAATTCGAGATGAATCCGATCGTACGGGTTTACGTGTCGTGATTGAGTTGAAAAAAGACGTGCCAGCACAGGGCATTTTAAATTACTTATTTAAAACTACTGATTTGCAAGTAGCCTATAACTTTAATATGATTGCGATCCATAATCGTCGTCCAACGATGATGACATTGCCGCTGCTACTTGATGCGTACATAGCCCATCAAAAAGAAGTGGTGACAAACCGCTCCATTTATGATTTACAAAAGGCTAAAGACCGTTCTCATATTGTTGATGGCTTGATTAAAGCGCTGTCGATTTTAGATGAAGTAATTGCAACAATTCGGTCATCGAATGATAAGCGCGACGCAAAAACAAATTTACAGGTGAAATTTGACTTTACTGAAGTACAATCTGAGGCGATTGTGAGCTTACAATTATACCGTTTAACGAATACGGATATTACAGAGCTACGTCGTGAACAAGATGAGTTAAATGCATTGATTGCGAAGCTAGAAGGTATTTTGCATAGTGGAGCGAAACTTATTCGTGTCATTAAACAAGAATTACTTGATATAAAGAAACGTTTTTCTGAACCGCGCCGTTCGAAAATCGAACAAGAGATTGAAGAAATTAAAATTACGTTAGACGTGCTTGTTCCGAGTGAAGATGTGGTGGTCACAGTGACAAAAGATGGTTATATTAAGCGCACATCTACACGTTCGCATGCCGCATCTAATGGACAAGATTTTGCCATGAAAGACTCCGATTATTTACTGTATGAGGCAACGTTAAATACCCAGCATCATCTATTGTTGTTCACCAATCGTGGGAATTATATTTATCAGCCTGTACATGAATTGCCAGATATTCGTTGGAAAGATCTTGGACAGCATATCTCAAGTATTGTGCCAACAGGGGAAGATGAAACGATTCTTGCAGTCTATGGTTTTGATTCCTTTGAACAGCCAAACACCTATATTTTAACGGCTACAAAGGAAGGTCAAATTAAACGCTCGCCACTGCCAGATTATGCAGTGACACGTTATTCGAAGCCGATTAAGACGATGAATGTTAAATCAGGTGATGAAATGATAATGGCGGATATTGTATCAGACGAGGCAGAGTTGTTATTGATTACCGATACAGCCTACGCTATCCGCTTCCCAATTGAAGAGCTTCCTGTCACAGGTGTTAAAACGGGTGGCGTGAAAGGCATCACGTTAAAAGATGGGGAAGTACTTGCTGGTGTAACAATATTAAAGCCGTCTGATACAGAGTATGTTGTGATTGTTACCCAACGAGGCGCTGTGAAGAAGATGAATGTCGCTGAAGTCGATATGGCAAGTAGAGCAAAACGTGGTTTAAAAGTGTTAACTGAATTAAAAGCCAATCCACATCGTGTAGTTGCGGTAGTAAAGGCAAGCGATGAGGAACAAGTCATTGTTGAAACAGAAAAAGGTGTGCAAGAAATCATTGATGTCAAAGGTTTAACGCGCGCAGATCGTCATTCGAATGGTTCCTTTAAAATAGATATTGCTACAGATGGTTCCATTTCTCATGTAATGAAAATGAAAAAAGAAGAGGAATAATTCATTAGCCCATGTTCTTTTATAGAACTGGGCTTTTTTTCATCCAGCGGCTCCATGGGAAAATAAATTACCAAAGGAAGGGGGATTAAAAAATACGAGCTTGTCATTTGAAGATACATAGGGGTATAATAATCAACGAAAAGTTCATAAGTTAAGAATGTAGGGGGGCTGGAAGTTGCCAGCTGAGATTGCGTCCGTTCAGATGCTGACCCTTTGAACCTGATTTGGCTCGTACCAGCGTAGGGAACATCTATTCAAAAATATTCGTACACTATTTTTTGATACCGTTTGCAAACGCCTGGGATAATTCCTAGGCGTTTTTTGTTTAAGGATGATCATTAACCTTAAGCATATAGAAAACAATTAGAATGGCCTGCAAACGGATTAAAACAGCATACGCTTTTCTTCTGGTGAAACATTCAATCATGAACACTTTCAAATTACTTGCTAGGAGGATATAGCATGAAAAAATGGTTATTCATTATGGTTGCTGCACTATTGACATTAGTTGGGTGTAGCGAAAAAGGGGACAAAAAAGAGGAAGCTAGTTCAGAGAAAAAAGTATCCGTTGTACTGGACTGGACACCTAATACGAATCATACGGGGCTTTATGTGGCGCAAAAGCTTGGCTATTTTAAAGAGCAAGGCTTAGACGTAGAGATTATTTTACCAGGTGATGCAGGTGCTGATCAGCTTGTGGCGTCTGGGAAAGCAGAGTTTGGTGTAAGCATCCAAGAAGGCATTACGCAAGCTCGTGTACAAGGTGTGCCGCTCGTTTCGATTGCGGCAATTATTCAGCATAATACTTCAGGCTTTGCATCACTTGCTTCAAAAGGCATTACATCACCAAAAGATTATGAAGGAAAAACCTATGGTGGCTGGGGTGCTCCAGTGGAACAAGCGGTTTTACAGTCATTGATGAAAGCAGACAATGCTGATATCAATAAATTAGATATCGTCAATGCGGGAGATATCGACTTTTTCACAATGATGCAAAAGGATATTGACTTTGCGTGGATTTATTATGCTTGGACAGGTATTGAGGCAGAGCTTCGTGGGGAAAAGTTAAATATGCAGTATTTAACCGACTATAGTGAGCAGCTCGATTATTATACACCTGTATTGGCAACGAATGAAAAGATGATAAAGGATAATCCTGATGTCGTAAAGGCATTTGTTGCGGCAACTACAAAAGGCTATGAATATGCGATAGCGCATCCAAGTGAAGCGGCTGATATTTTACTTGAAGCAGTACCTGATTTGGATAAAGAGCTTGTGCATAAAAGTCAGGAATGGTTAGCGGGTAAATATCAAGACGATGCGGCGCAATGGGGAGAACAAAAGTTAGCAGTTTGGGAAAACTATGCGGACTGGATGACAAAGAATAACGTTTTAGAAGGCGACTTTAATGCACAACAAGCATTTACTAACGATTTCTTACCAAAGAAAGGAGCGAAATAAATGGCGAATTCATTAATTAGTGTACAAATCATACCTAAAACAGAAAAATATGAGGATGTGATCCCATTTGTAGATGCGGCGATTGCTGTGATTGATGCTTCTGGTGTGCACTATGAGGTGCATCCACTGGAAACAACAATGGAGGGTGAATTATCCACTTTGTTACAAATTATAGAACAGATGAATAAAAAGATGATTGACTTAGGCGCTATCAATGTTATTACACAAGTGAAAATTTTATATCAGCCAGCCGGCATTACGATGGGGACATTGACGGAGAAATATCGAGGGTGAAACAGGTAATTATGAAAGGAAGGTCGATTATTTTTATCGCCTTCCTCTTATTCATATGGGAACTTATTATACGAATAGCTGATATCCCACATTGGCTATTGCCAGCGCCAAGTGCCATTATGATTGAAGGTATTGAATCGTTTTCAACGTTTAGTCCCCATGTTTGGGCCACGATTCAACTAGCATTACTAGGGCTGGCGATTGGTGTGATTTGTGGCTTAAGCGTTGCGGTATTTTTACATCGCTCATCAACAATAAGAGCGTTTGTTTATCCGATTCTCATTGTGTCTCAAAATGTGCCGGTACTCGTTTTAGCGCCATTATTAATTATTTGGTTTGGCTTCGGCTTGTTACCCAAGCTGATTATTATTTGTCTCGTTTGCTTCTTTCCAATCGTTATCGCAGCGATGGATGGGTTTAGGCAAACCTCTGCTGAGCTCAAACATTATTTTGCAATGATTGGTGCTACGAAAGGGCAAACATTTTGGAAATTAGAATGGCCTTATGCTTATCCATCCATCTTTTCCGGTATTAAGATTGCGGCGACCTATAGTGTGATGGGAGCGGTCATAGCAGAATGGCTTGGTGCAAAAAAGGGAATTGGTGTTTATATGACGCTCGCACAATCATCGTTTCGAACGGATCGCGTCTTTGTAGCGATATTTGCGATTGTCTTATTAAGTTTATTGTTATTTAGTGTGATTCGTTTTGTAGAAAAGCTTGTTGTAAAGGGGAGGGGCGCACATGCTGAACATTCAAGACATATCTAAGTCCTTTGGCTCGCTTGAAGTGGTGTATAATTTATCCTTTACAGTACAGGAAGGTGAATTTGTGGCAATTATTGGCCCTTCAGGTAGCGGCAAAAGCACACTCTTTCAATTGATAGGAGGAATAACGCCTGTCGATCACGGCGCTATTTTGTTAGATGGAGACAATATTCAACGAAAAACGGGCATCATTGGCTATATGCCCCAACAACCTTGCTTATTACCGTGGCGGACGATATTAGAAAATGTCATGATTGTTGAAGAATTGCAGCGTCGTCCGAATAAAGAGCTTGCCAAAGCGTGGCTAGAAAAGGTTGGTCTTGCTTCTTTTGAAAATGCTTATCCGCATGCATTATCAGGAGGTATGCAACAACGTGTATCATTTTTGCGCGCTATCGTCAGTGGGAAACCGATACTATGCTTAGATGAACCTTTTTCAGCGCTCGATGAGTTTACAAGATTAGAAATGCAGGCATGGCTGTTATCTATTTGGGAGGAACATAAAAAATCTATTCTATTCGTGACACATAGTATTGAAGAAGCGCTATTTTTAGCGGATCGCATTATTGTATTAACGAAACGTCCAGCGACGGTTAAGGAAGAAATCATTGTGCCGTTTGCACGACCACGTTGCGAGGAAATTCGCCATTCCACTCAATTTACACAGTTAAAACAACAACTTTTTCAGTATTTAAAGGAAGAAAAGGACGATGCATATGTTGATTGATGCACATATTCATTTAGATCAGTATCAAGAAGAAGAAGTCCCTTTGCTACTTGATGAGGCGCAAACGGTTATAGCGGTCAGTATGGACTTACATTCTTGTGAGAAAACGCTGAAGTTATCGAGAGCCTATGCGAAGGTCAAGGCAGCGTATGGTTTTCATCCTGAACAGTCGTTGCCTAATGATAGGGAGAAAGAAGCTTTATTTGATTGGATACGACAGCATGCTAGTGAGATGATTGCTGTTGGAGAGGTTGGTTTACCTTATTATCGAAAACAAACGCATATATTGGATGAGCGCCCTTATATTGCGTTATTAGAACAATTTATTTTGTTAGCGCAAGAACTTCATAAACCGATAGTGTTACATGCTGTTTATGAGGATGCACTAATCGCTTGTGATTTACTTGAGAAACATGGTGTAAAGAAAGCTCATTTTCATTGGTTCAAGGGAAGTGAAGAGGCAATTGTGCGCATGATACATAATGGTTATTATATTTCCATTACGCCTGATTGTGTTTATGAAGCGGAAATACAAGATTTGATTTCAAAGTATCCATTGGAACTGATGATGGTGGAAACGGATGGACCTTGGCCATTTGAAGGACCTTTTGACAAGGCTCGAACTTCGCCGTCTATGATGGCTAAAAGTATCGAAGTCATTGCAACGCTTAAAGGTATAACAACGCAAGAAGCGGCCAATACCGTGACACGAAACACAAAATTATTTTACGATTTATAAAGAAACGACAAAAACAGCCACATTTAGAGCGAGTAATCGTCTCCGTGTGGCTGTTTCCTATGTTTTGTTCTATTGTGTTCTAATGTAGCATGCTTCGTTTTTGTCACGCGTTCATGCGTACTAAAAGGGGCCGTTTGACGTTTTTTCTCAACATCCTTACCTTGCGTCCGTTTTAAATGCATACGTTTCTTTTTAGCTTTAGATAGTGCTATGCTAATCCCTCCATTTCACATTACCAATATATTACCGAAAAGAGGGAGAAAAGTAAAACCCCGTAAGCATAAAGTTTACGGGGTTTTAGTGATAGTATTAGTGAGATACGTCTTGAACTGAAATACCAGTATTTGCTTTTACATCAACTTCACGATATTTCGCTTCATCAGTTTCTTTAGAAAGTAACGTTCCGATGAAACCACCTAAGAAACCAAGTGGTACAGAAATTATTGCAGGATTCGTTAACATAATTAACGGATTACCTACGAAGATTGCTTTACCTTCAACTGGATTCCAAACGTTTGGAGATACAGCTACAAGTATTAAAGCAGAAATTAAACCTGTTAACATCGCTGTTACTGCACCAGCCGTATTAAAGCGTTTCCAATAAATTGTGTAAATAATTACTGGTAAGTTTGCCGAACCAGCAATACAGAATGCTAGTGATACTAAGAACGCAACGTTTAATGTTTGTGCACCAAGTGCAAGAAGGATTGATACTATAGAGATTGTAATAGAACCGATACGAGCAGCAAGTACTTGCTCTTTTTCTGTAACCTTACCTTTTTTAATAATTTGACCATAAATATCATGTGATAGGGCAGATGCACCTGAAAGTACAAGACCTGCTACTACCGCTAAGATTGTTGCGAATGCTACTGCACAAACGAATGAGAACAGAATGTCGCCACCAAGTGCTTCTGCAAGAAGTGGAGCAGCCATGTTACCAGCCGCGTTTGCAGCGATAATGTCTTCTTTACCAACGAATGCAGCAGCACCGAAGCCTAAGAAGATTGTTAATACATAGAATAGACCTACAATCCAAGTAGCCCAAATAACTGAAGAACGAGCTGTTTTTGCATCTTTTACTGTGAAGAAACGCATTAAGATATGTGGAAGACCTGCAGTACCTAATACAAGGGCAATTAAAACTGAAATTGTATCAATACCGTTTGTATACTTAAGTCCAGGATTTAAGTATGCCGCACCGCTGTCAGTAGCAGTAGACATTTCTGTAAACATTGTTGAAATACTGAAGCCAAACTCTTTTAATACTAAGAACGAAATAATGACAGTACCTAACATTAATAGACAAGCTTTAATAATTTGTACCCAAGAAGTTGCAGTCATACCACCGAATAAAACATAAGTAGTCATCATAACACCAACGATTAATACTGCAACCCAATAGTCAATTCCTAAAAGTAATTGAATAAGTGCGCCTGCACCAACTAGTTGTGCAATCATGTAGAATAATACAATTGTAATGGTACTTAGAGCTGCTGTACCACGAACTTTAGAATTATTAAAACGTGCTGTAATCATGTCAGCTAATGTAAATTTACCAAGGTTACGTAATGGCTCAGCTACGATATATAGCACCACTAAGTAAGCTACTAAATAACCGATAGAGAAGAAGAATCCATCAAATCCGAATAATGCAACGGCACCAGCAATCCCTAGGAAAGAAGCTGCTGATAAGTAGTCACCAGCGATAGCTAGTCCATTTTGCCAGCCTGTTAAACCACCGCCTGCAGTGTAGAAATCACTTGCAGAAGAAGTACGTTTAGATGCCCACCATGTAATAATTAATGTAAGACCAACAATTGCTACGAAGAAAAATATTGCGATAAAGCTCATAGGCGGCCACCCCCGTTTTCATATTCAGCTATAATTGCTTTTGCTTCTTTGTCATAGCTATTTGCTTTCGCAACATATAGATGACATAAACTCCAAGTCATGATGAATAATCCTGCTGCGTAAATCCATACCCAAGTGACTTCCCCAATAGCCTTTTGGTGTAGGATTGTTGTGTAAGATGTAAGAATAGGTAGCAACATGTAAGCTGCTAAAAAGAATACAGTGATTGACCATAGAAAGGTATTCTTTTTTCTTACAAGTGCTTTAAACGATTCTTGTTTTGCAATTGCATCATAATCAATAACAATGCTTTTGCTTGCTTGATTGTTCGCCATAAACATTCCCCATTTTGTGTTTATTTTTACTGCTTAAATACTATTTTTTGCTACTTTAGTGAATTCACATCTTAATTTTATGAGACAGTTCACGAAATTGCAATACATTTCAGAAAAATTATGTAAAAAAAATTTTCTGAAAAATAGACTTTAAACAGAAAATACATGACAAAGCCTAGAAATTAAAGGGTTTTCGAATATTCAGATAAATTTATAAGCCGATGGTATTACTAGCTTCTTGACAAAAAAACAGTTGTATTAACCGAGAAAAAATACGTTTTTTCCAGAAAAAATAAACACTATTTCTCTAGTGAAAATTGGTTATTTTCTTATTTTTGGAAAAAGAATAGTATTGTTCGATAAGTAAAATGTTTAATTTTTTATAATAAAAAAAGAAAAAACCCGACCGAAGTCGAGTCTTTTTTTGCTATGAAAAAGGTCATTAAAATCTCAAGTGATTAATGAGAAATATCTGAAACGGATACCCCTGTATTTGCTTTTACACGGATCTCTTTGTAAATACGATCCGCCTCTGCTTGAGATACTTTGTTAGTAGAAAGAACAGAACCTAAGTACCCAGCAATAAAGCCAAGAGGAATCGTGATAATTGCTGGAACTGCAAGTGGCACTAGTGGATTTCCAACAAAAATTGCTGCACCTTCAACTGGACTCCAAACGTTTGGACCCATAGCACCTAGAACTAAACATGAAACTAAGCCTGTTACCATGGCAGTTACCGCACCAGTTGAATTGAACTTTTTCCAGTAAATTGTATATAAAATAACAGGTAGGTTGGCAGAAGCCCCGATACAGAATGCAAATGATACTAAGAATGAAACGTTTAAACTTTGTGCAAATAATGCAAGGATAATCGATACAATGGCAATTGAAATTGAGCCTGTACGAGCAGCTAAAACTTGTTGCTTTTCAGTTAATTTACCATTTTTAATAATCTCACCATAAATATCATGAGAAATTGCAGATGCACCTGTTAATACTAGTCCTGAAACTACCGCTAAGATTGTTGCAAATGCAACCGCACAAATAAATGACATCAGCACATCGCCACCAAGGAATTCAGCCAATAGTGGAGCAGCCGTATTTCCAGCTTTACTTTCAGCGATGATTTTATCAAGCCCTACAAAGTGCATAGCACCAAAACCTAAGAAAATTGTTAATGAGAAGAAAATAGCTGTAATCCAAGTTGTCCAAGAAATAGAAGCACGAGCTGTTTTAGCATCTTTAACAGTAAAGAAGCGCATTAGGATATGTGGTAAACCTGACGTACCTAATACTAGTGCCATCATCATTGAAACAGAGTCAATTGAACTTGAGTATTTCATACCTGGCACTAAAAACTTATCGCCGTGATCAGATGAAATCGTATCAAACATTTTCACTAAAGAGAAATCGAATTTTATTAATACCAATGTTGCTAATAAACCTGTCCCAAATAGTAAAAGTCCAGCTTTAATAATTTGAACCCATGAAGTAGCCGTCATACCACCAAATAATACATAAGTAGTCATCATAACGCCTACAATTAACACCGCAACCCAATACTCAATACCAAATAATAATTTAATAAGAGCACCAGCACCTACTAATTGAGCAATCATATAAAGAATAACGATAATAATTGTGCCTGTAGCAGCTACTCCACGAATACGTTTTTCATTAAAGCGAGCTGTTAACATATCGGCTAATGTATAGCGTCCTAAATTACGCATTGGTTCCGCAATGACATATAGTAAAACTAAGTTCGCAACAACATAACCTACTGAGAAGAAGAAACCATCAAAACCAGTTAATGCGATAGCACCTGAAACCCCTAGAAATGCAGCCGCTGATAAGTAGTCACCAGCAATCGCAAAGCCGTTTTGCCATCCTTTTAATCCACCACCGGCAGTATAGAAATCACTGGCAGAAGAAGTACGCTTCGCAGCGATATACGTAACGATTAATGTTAAACCTACGATTCCTAAGAAGAATCCTACTGATACTAAATTCATTTATTTTCCACCTTTCGCTTGATACTCTGCAAGAACTGCAGCTGCAGCTTTATCGAATGAAGAAGCTTTTTTTACATATACTGTACAAAGAACAATTGTCATGATGAAAAGTCCTGCTGAGTAAATCCAAACGCCCGTAATACTACCAACAACTTTTTGTTGTAGTACAGGCTGAAAAGCAAGGATTGGTAGTAAAATATAAAGAATTAAAAAACCTGCTGTGATCGAAAAAAGGAAAGTATTTTTCTTTTTTACGAAGTTGTTGAACGATTCCATAGCTTCAATTGCATTATAGTCAACTGATTGTACGTTTTTGTTCTCAGTAATGTTAGCCATTATTATTCCCCCTAAAGTTATATATTGCTGTTTAAAACGACATATTTCTTTTTGTCTCGTCGTTATATTCACTTATTTTATGAGGAAGAATCCTATAATGCAATACTAAAATTTTAGTTTTTCAAATTTTTAGTCAAATTTAGATAGTCGAAATAAAGTAGAAATAATAAGGATTTAATAGAAATTATCTGTATGAAAGAGAACACGTTTTACTATTGAAATAGTATTGTTGAAATAGCTTATTGATAATAATTTCGAATGTAAAAGAAAAAATGAACTTGAAAGAGAATTTTAGCGTTTTCCTTATTTTTCTATAAAATAGGGTATGTAAATGAATAGCAAAAAAACCTTGTTATATAACAATTATATGATGTCTTGGGAAATAAGAAATTTAGTAAAAAAATGCTGAAAAAATTTTTAAAAAAACTTTTACCAAGATGGTATAAAATGGTTTAAAAGTTACCAAAAACATACAAATAAAGGAGTTTGACATAAAGAAGGAAATGATTCAAGACCATTATCTTGTATTTGTAATCTATAATTTATACAATAAAAAACGATGATAAGTTGGAGGGAAGTGTACACTTTGTTAAGAAGGAAATGGATCTTACTAGTTGGATTACTAGTAATAAGTAGTTTATTAACTGCTTGCGGTAGTTATAAATTTGAACCTGAAATGAGTATTGACGTACAAGATTTTTCTTTTACCAATCAAAACAATGAGCAAGTGAACCTTGAGAGCTTTAAAGGAAAGCCTTGGCTAGCCATGTTCATATTTACAAATTGCAATTCGATTTGTCCGCCAATGACATATAATATGACAGATGTGCAAAAGTCATTAGAAGATGAAGGCGTAAAGGACTATCAAATCGTAGCATTTAGCGTAGATCCAGAAGTTGACACACCGGATGTATTAAAAAATTATTTAAAAACGTACACGGTTGTTGATGATAGCAAATGGCAGCTGCTGACTGGGTATAAGCAAGTATATATAGAGCAATTTGCTAGAAAATCATTTAATTCATTAGTAAAAAATGATCCGAATTCTGATCAAGTAGTACATATGTCGAGCTTTTATTTAGTGAATGCTGACGGTGTTGTCGTAAAAGATTATGATGGCACGACAGATGTACCGGTTGAAACAATCGTAGCAGATATGAAAGCATTGTCTAAAAACTAAATACAACGCAAAATAAACTCAGTTGATTAAACGATTAGCTGAGTTTATTTTTTTCATTCCTGTCTCACTATCATAAGTATACTTAATTATGAAACATAACTTCCTATAATTTATATTATGTAAACTAAAATTATTTGGAGTGAGGAGGGCTTGGATACGTCAACTACCCATCTATATGCATAGTCTGTTGTATATGGACAAGAACATACTGCTGTATCTTATGGATTATCAGCATTGCACATATGTCTTCAATAAAATAACCCCGTTCTAATTAGAGAATAGGGTTAATAAAACTTTATATTTTTTAAGTTAATTAAAATATTTCTTCTGGAAAATGACTGCTAGCTTTCGCTAACAGTCAGATTTTTTAACAACATGAATTTGATTGGCAAGATTTATACCGCATACCCCTGTTTCAGGTAACTCCAATTCCACTCGTTTCGAAGCTTCTTTATCACCTGACAAGTAAGCTGTTATTGAACGGACTTGTTCGTATCCAGTTGCCATTAAAAATGTTGGTGCGCGTCCATAACTTTTTGCACCGACAATATAGAAATCCTTTTCTGGTTGTCTCAGTATTTCTTCTCCATGCGCTCTTACTGTCCCACAACTATGCTCATTAGGGTCAATTAGAGGCGCCAATGCTTTTACACTTTCTGTTGCTGTATCAATGGAAAGCCGTAGTTCACTGTTAATCGTAAGATCTGGTCGATTACCTGCGTTGACAATTAGCTCTTCAAATCCTGTTAATACCTTTGTTTCCCCGTTAATAGTACCAACAATTTGGATGCTCTCATCTTTCTTCAACTGCGAGATATAGAAAGGTGTTATTACGTCAACCTTACCTGTATCTACTAATTCGTGAATACGTACACCGAGTGCGCCACGAGCTGCTAATGCATCTTTTTCTTCGCCACCATATGCTTCTTCAACAGATCTTTTACGCATAATCCATACTAACTTTGTTGCAGGATTCTCTTCTTGTAATTCCACAAGTGCCAATAAGGTATTAATAGCTGAATGGCCACCACCAATAACAGCAATCTTCTTATTTGCATATCTCTTAGCATTTGAATTTATATTTGGAATACCATACTCAATGTAATTTGCTAATGCTTTTTCATTTTCTAGCCAAACACCTGTAGTATTTGCTGGATTTGGATTTCCCCAGGTACCCGTCGCATCAATAACAGCTCTCGCCTCAATAATATTGATGTCATTCTCTTGTTCAACATAAATATTAAAGAACTGTTCTACTCGATTTTTTGTCTTCATCTTATCATTAAATTGTCGTGAAATCGCAACTACTTTTGCGTTCAATTGAATGTTAGGTTTTATTTGTACTAACTCACTCAAAGGTCTTAAATAGAGATCAATTAATTCATTTCCCGTTGGTAATGTATCTAAATCAGGTTCTACCCAATCGGAGGTATCTAATAAAGCTTTGGCTGCTTTATTGATGTTATATCGCCATGGGGAAAATAACGTAACATGCCCCCAACTACGAATATTATGTGCTATTTCACCCCCTGCCTCTAGTAAAATAAATGCTTGCTTTTGTTCTACTAAATGAGCAACTGTAGCTAATCCAATTGGACCCGCGCCAATTATTACAATCGGTAAATTCTTATTAGAATTATTTACAGTCTCTTGTACCTCAATATCCTTTGCAGGAGTACAACAAGATCCATTTTGATTGATTACTTTTAGTGTTTTCATAATTAACTTCTTCTCTTTCATTCTTTATATAAGCATTCCCTTATATAAAAAGTATTTTTTACGTCTAGCAGTTAGCTAGACGTTTATTTAAACTTTGTGAGTGAATTTACTACACTTCAATTTTACTAATCGTTTTATCAAGTTCTTTTATAGCTTTTTCGAATTGTAACCATGTAGAGGTGTCGTAGTGTTCCATATCCCCTTTAAAGAAGAAATCAAAAGCAAACTCTTTAGCCTCTACTAATGTGTATTCTCTACTATTCATTATTAACTTTAAATATGCGATAAAATAATCTTTAGTTAATACGCTAGCATGATTTACTGTCATTTCTAATCCTCCATACAACGGATTGAATAATTGCTAATGCTGTTAGTATATTTAAGGTCTCTGTTTAACAAGATGTCGGAGAGTATCCTACCAGTACTAACCCGAGTTCACCATTCTCTTCTTCTGCATGGATCGTAACATCTTTTAATTGTGGTGCAATATCAGGGTGGATTGCGACTTCGATACCTTCAATTGTTTGAATAGCATCTTCTGCTGCTGGTGCTTCTAAACCTACACCTAAATTAACTCCACAGCAGCCTGCAATACCAAAGAAACGAAGTGTTTTAACCTCCGAATCAGCTATTACCTGTTCTAAATAATGTTTACCTTCTGGACTCATTTTCATTTGATTTTCTCTCCTTTTAGTTCATGTAAGCCTTTTGTTCCAACCGGTGGTGTTTTTATCCATGGGATGGCCACGAATTGATTGTTGCTGATGGATTGTACTTCATTCAGCCATTTTCTTTCAGCTTGTTGTTTTTGAATTAATATTGGACTTGTTGTGTGGATTGAAGAAAAGGTTTGATTGACAACCCACCAATCAACAGATAATCCAGCACGCTGCAAATCGTCTTGTAAGCGTGTCGCTTCATAAACAGGTGTTGCTTCAGGTAGAGTTATGATGGCAACACTCGTATAGGAAGCATCACGCAACCTTGGTAACAGTTTAGAAACAGCTGGAGGAATATCCCCTTGTGAACGGCTTATTTCGCGATGATAAGCTTCCGTTGCATCTAATAACAGCAACGTATGCCCTGTTGGTGCTGTATCAATAATAATGACCTCATCTTGATGATTTTCTACCACATTTGCAAATGCTCGGAATACAGCTATTTCCTCTGTACAAGGAGAAGCCAAATCCTCTTTCACAAATGCTAAACCTTCTTCGTTCATCGTTTCACTTGCCTGTGCAAGCACTTCAGCTTCATAGTTTGCAACTTCTACTTTCGGATCTATTCGACTTATCGTTAAATTTTTGACTTGTTCGTCACCGAATGTCCAATTTAAATGTGCAGCAGGATCTGTTGTAGTTAAATGTACAGGAGTACCCTCTTCCGCTAAGCGTAAGGCAATATAAGAAGCAACCGTTGTTTTACCAACCCCGCCTTTACCCATCGTAAAAATCAGTTTCGGTTTACGTTCTAAATAATCAGCAATCATTTCTTCCACTTCAGGAATCTTAGTTTCTTCGCTTGATTCATTTGTATGTGTAATTTCTTGATTGGTCATCCATGCTTGCATACGCTCAATACTTGATAATGAGTACGGTACAAACGGTAAGTAGAAATGTTCAAATCGATTTAGTTCTTCTGGAATTCTGGCTAATGCATCCGATTGACGTGCAATGAAAGCCTCTTCGATATGATCAGTAGAATTGACATTACGCATATATCCATTAATTAATAAAGTCTGATTTTGAATACCAATTTCAAATAACTCGTGAGAAGCACGTGCTGCTTCTTTTAAAGGGTTTTCTTCAGGGCGTGTCACTAACATTAACGTTGTTTGGTTAGCATCTTTTAAACGATGAACAGCCTCTTTATAGACTTCTCGTTGCGGTTCTAGCCCTTTTAAAGGACCTAAACATGAAGTGCCAGTCGTGTTTTCATCTAGAAATGTAGACCATGCTGAAGGTAGTTGTAATAAGCGTAACGTATGTCCTGTTGGTGCTGTATCAAACACGATAGTGTCAAAATTGCCAATCACAGAAGTATCAGTCAATAGTGTTGCGAATTCATTAAAGGCAGCAATTTCTACTGTACAAGCCCCAGAAAGTTGTTCCTCCATATTTTGAATGACCACATCAGGTAGTTTTCCACGGTACGGACCAACCATTTGCTCTTTGTAATGTTGTGCTGCTTGTTCAGGGTCTAAATTTATCGCAAATAAATTGTCTATGCCTTCAATCTTTGTTGGACTATTAGAAAGCGTTTGACCAAAAATATCTTGTAAGTTGGATGCGGGATCTGTACTAATTAAAAGTACCTTTTTCCCCTCACTTGCAATGGCTATTGATAGGCTACAAGCAACAGATGTTTTTCCTACGCCTCCCTTCCCCGTAAAAAACAAGAACGGTGTGTTAGGGAAATGACTTCTTGTAAAGCGTTCCATTTTAGGCATCTCCTTTTAGTGACAAACGTACTTTCGGCTTTTGTAATAGTTCTTTTTCTGAAAGCCCTGACCACTGTGAAAATTGCTCATTTGTTGGATATTTCCCTTTACAAAGCAATTCTCCATCCACAAACGTTGCAGGTAAGGCATCCATTCCTTCGGCCATTAAAAGTTGATTGATTGTTTCGTTTTCTACAAAAGCATTTGGTTCATTAGTCAGATTAAATCGTTCAGCTTCAAAGTTGGTTTTCTTTAAATTATTCATTATAAAGGACATACGCAATAATTCTGGGTCTATAGAAGGTCCACATAAGCCTGTAGAACAGCACATGGCTGGCTCATAGATATGAATTTTTTTCAATTTACTTCAGCTCCTCGGCTACAAATTTTTCAATACGTTTTCCTATAGCATCACGAACGTTTTGGAAAACTACCCACTTTTCTTCTTCTGAACCGGACGCTTTCGCTGGATCTTCAAATCCCCAATGTTCACGACGAACATGAGGTGGCGTCATCGGACATTTATCAGCGGCATCTCCGCATAATGTAACGACTAATGTTGCATTGTTTAATGTCTTAAAATCAATTAAATCTGATGTATGATTTGAAATATCAACCTCTACCTCCGCCATCGCTTTAATAGCATTTGGATTTACGCCATGTGCCTCAATCCCAGCACTTTTTACAATCCAATTAGTAGGCAATAATTTTCTAGCCCATCCTTCTGCCATTTGACTACGGCATGAGTTCCCTGTACATAAGAAATAAAGTGTATTTGTCATAAGTATTGCTCCTTATAATTTAATGGTTTTAAAGTATTTTTTCTGCCAACGTAAGGCAACCCATACAAGTCCTATGAGTACGGGTACTTCTACAAGTGGACCGATAACAGCGGCGAATGCCACGCCACTATGAAGGCCAAATACGCCAACTGCTACCGCAATCGCTAACTCAAAGTTGTTACTTGCAGCTGTAAAAGAAAGAGCTGCTGTGACAGGATAAGACGCGCCAGCTTTACGTGAAGAGAAGAATGAAACAGCAAACATCACAACAAAGTAAATAAATAATGGAATTGCAATTCGTACGACATCGAGTGGGAGTTCCACTAGTTGCTCACCTTTTAAAGCAAACATCATTACAATTGTGAACAGCAGTGCAATTAGAGTCAGTGGTGAAATCTTCGGCAAGAACTTTTTTTCATACCACTGTTTTCCTTTTGTTTTAATACCAATCCATCGAGTCAAGAATCCTGCAGCAAAAGGTATTCCTAAATAAATAAGAACACTCTTTGTAATTTCCCACATGGAGATGGAAACATTGAAATTCTCTAAACCAAACCAACCAGGTAATACATTTAAGAAAAAGTAAGCAAAGATTGAATATGTCACGATTTGAAAGATAGAGTTAAAGGCAACTAAGCCAGCTACATATTCGCGGTCCCCACGTGCTAGATCATTCCACACAATGACCATGGCAATACAGCGAGCCAAGCCAATCATAATGAGTCCAGTCATGTACTCTGGATAATCACGCAAAAAGATGATGGCTAAAAAGAACATTAAGAATGGTCCAAGTAACCAGTTTTGGAAAAGTGATAGTAAAAGTACCTTCCAATCCTTAAATACTCTCCACATTTCTTCATACTTTACTTTCGCTAATGGCGGGTACATCATCACAATTAACCCTATAGCTATCGGTATAGATGTTGTGCCAATAGACATGGACTCTAATGCTTCACCAATATTAGGCATTGTCAGACTTAATAAAACGCCTATTCCCATCGCAACAAATATCCAAATGGTAAGGTAACGATCTAGAAAAGAAAGCTGTTTGGTTAAAGAGTCATTACTCATTATCATTTCCCCCTACATGGCAACAATCTGTACCACAGTTGCACCCGTTTAAAGGCTGAATTTGTTCTAAAATGCCCTTCATCAGTGCCGTTTGATCCTCTACTAAACGATAATGCTTCCAAGTCCCTACTTTTCGTTCAGTAATAATACCTGCCTCCTTTAATTTTCGAAGATGCTGACTAACTGCTGGTTGTGATATGCCTAGTACATCCACAAAATCACATACACAAACCTCCCCATTTTTCATACATGCAAGTAATTTAATGCGATTCAAATCAGCTGCTGCTTTTAATTGTTTTTCAATTAGTGTATTTTCCATTTATCTACACTCCTTATATAATCATTTGCTTATATATTATTTTAAATAAAATCACCTCATAAGAAAGGTGACTTAATCATTATATAACTATATTCTTATATTATGATTTATTGTTTTAAATTGCAACAGATATTTGCCCAATTTGGAAATTTTGCTGAAAAGAAAATAAGTACCATTTATATCTCCAGGCCGTATATAGAGCTGCTTTACAATAAGGACAACTAAATGTTCCTTTGCGGTTTGCTATTAGCTAATGGAAACAACCTCGTAAGCTTAGTTACGAGGTTGTTATTATTAAACTTTTCAGTTTGATATCGTTCTTTTGTGTTTAGGATCAGCTGTTGGCTTATTACTACTGGTAAGGAATTCCGTCTTTTAGAACAAAAGCAGTTTTACTTTCCACACCTGTAGCAGATATAGACTTTATACCATATGTGTATACTTTACTATTATTTGCATTAGTATCTAAATAAATAGTATTACCTTGTGTGTTATAAACCACGTCCACTATATTTTTAACGTCTTCATATGAACCTTCTTTTGTTCCATCAAATCGATATATTACATATTTCCTTGGTTGAGTACTATTTTCATCTGTAATTGTAAGCTTTATGCCGAAAGACTCTTTACTCAATTTAACATCAGTTGGACATAAAGGTATTGCAGAGTCTTTCCAATAAATTGAAGGTGTTAAAGCTTTATAATTGTATAGTTGCTGATTTAGATAAGAGGCATGTCCAAGAGCGTTATTGTTAATACTTCTAAGAGAAAAATGCATTTGTCCTTGAACATTATTATTTTCTCTGTTGGCGATTACTTGGCTGATAAGCTCCGTCTTATTTTTCCATGTAGTATCAGAATCATTTCCAACTTTATGATTGGCCATTCCAATATATAGATTAACAGGATGGACTTTTGCGTACGTTTGAACTTCTCTTCCCCACCAATCTAATAAAACAGAGTAATTTGCTGCCTTATGATTTCTGGACCAATAAATTTGAGGCGCAATATAATCGATACTTCCATCTTTAATCCACTGTCTTGTATCAGCATAAAGATCATCGTAGTTACTCATTCCATTCGTGTTACTACCCGTAGAATCTTGCCCTTTGTTTCGCCAAATTCCAAACGGAGATATTCCGTATTGAACATGTGGTTTAATTGCCTTAATTTTTGCATAAACCTTTTTTACTAATTGATTAACATTATTTCTGCGCCAGTCTTCAATATTTTTGAATGAGCCACCATACTTTTTAAAAGTTTGTTGATCTTGAAAAGTCTCTCCTTTTATTTTATAAGGATAGAAGTAATCATCCATATGTACAGCGTCTATATCATAGTTGCTTACTAATTCTTCTATGGTTGATAATAAGTAATTTTGAACTTCTGGCAAACCAGGATCTAAATAGTATTGTTTACCGTATTTCACTACCCAATTAGAATTTTTACGGGCTACATTATCGGCAGCAAGATTAGACAAAGATTGCGAAGGCATCGTAACCCTATATGGGTTTACCCAAGCATGAAGTTCTAATCCTCGCTTATGTGCTTCGTCTAGCATTATTTGTAATGGATCAAAACCCGGATTGGTCCCTTGTGTCTTGCCTGTTATATACGATGACCATGGAGCAAGCTTAGACGGGTACAGTGCATCATTTAATGGCTTAACTTGAAAGATAACTGTATTAAAGTTATTAGCTTTTAATTTGTCTAAGGTACTTTGAACCCATTGCGTATATTGGGTTTTATTCATACCTGCCTTCATATCAATATTAGATACTGTTGCAATCCAGGCTGCACGCATTTCATTTTGAGGTAGTGAATTAGCTGTAGCCTTTTGATTTGCAAAAACAGGGATAAGTAAAAGTAAAACCAAAAAAGTTACTAAGCACTTTTTAAAAAAATTTTTAAACATAAATAATGAAATCTCTCCTTTTAATTCTCAGCTATTCAAACCTAGCTGTTACTATAATCTAAGTAAATACCATTTCAGCCTATTCTATAAAAGTAGGAACTGATTTATCCTTCTAAATTTTGTCGGCAGGACCCCCTATTGTAATTTCAATTGTTTGCGAAGCTCGTTGGAAAATTTTATTCTGTTTCTTCGCTTACTATATAATACCACAAATACCCAATTATTCTCTCTTCACTGGTAATTTCCATTTACAATCATTTGGTCAATTGTTAAGTTTTTTTGATAAAGTGGACCATAAAAAGATTAATTATTTTGGAAAGCGAATCTTCAACTAACGTACCCCGTTAGTTGAATAAGAAAAAAACGCTTATTCCACAATCGCACCCTTTAACGGAATAACACATGAGCTTCTATTAGCTAGTTTTTTAATAAGAGGCACTACTACTTGGTAGAAGGTGACTGGCAGCCATAAGAGTATGCAAGACATAGAAAACCACTCTTTTCTAGGATAGGCTTACTCATTGAACTGGCGTCAACAGTAAGGAAAGGATGCCCATTTTCATATGCCTTTTTTGCACGAGTAGCTAAAAGTGCTGTATAATAACCTTTTCCTCGGAACAACGGTAGGGTTGAACCTCCCCATAAGCTGGCGAAGGAGGAGTTTTCTTCTAAATACATCCAAGCTGCACTTACAAGCTGCCCATCTTCATAAATTCCATAAAGGTATAGGGATTCAGGATTATTCTGTTTATCTCTCCAAAGTCTTTCTCCCAGCTCAGCATGCGGTACATTCCAGATGGCATCTTCTAGAACAATAATGTCTTGAATGCCTTGTTCATCTGTTATTTCCTTTAAATTGAAGTGTCGGCCATGATTAAGCAAGGGGTGCTGTTCATCTAACTTCATGACCATTAGTGCTTCAGGGTCATCTATTGTGAATCCTTCTTGTTCAAGAATATCTTTCAAACCAGCAGGCTTGTCGTAGTTATACACCTTCCACTCAAAATCCTGCTCAAGGTTACTAAAATAGTTTAACTCGTTCTTAATAATTTCTCTTACATCACCTTCGTTTACATTAGATGAAACAATGAACCCTTTTTCACCAAACTGTGAAATGTGACGCACGACATGTTCTGTTTCCTCTCTAATGTAACCTTTTACTTGAGCCTCTTGTCGAAGTTCTTTGTGGAATAGTGAGATTAATTCATTTTTATCCATGGGCGACCCTCCTATATTTTAATAATTCTTTTCTAATGCTCTTAATCCTTTAATTAACATATTGATTAGTACCAATTATTTCAAAAGAAGACATTCGACTCAATCTTTTTTTCGTAAAAAAGACGCATCTGTACTTAAGAAATGATTCGGTTCTAATTGTTCCATTCTATTATTTATTTACTAAATAACTCGCTCCACCTTGATGAGATTTTTTTAATCATTGTATGCTTGGTAATGAATCAGTTTCTCCAAAACTGGTTCTATTATAAATTCCCCATAAATTTCTTCTATTACGTTCAATACTTTTCCCCCTTAATCTTTCACAATCTTACCTAATAAAATTTAACACAAATATCAAATTTTATTGTTAGGTTATATTCCACAAAATGCCCATTTCATGAAGAAAAACGCCCTATTATGGAATAACGAAATAAATTTATTATTTTTCAACGGAAACCCTCTTCATTAATCGCTTTAATTTATTTTCTGTATCTGTTTCCTCTACTGGTGTATAGATACTGCACCGTAAATCCATATCACCTTGAACTTGGAGAGAAGTTAAATTAAACAACATTTTACCTGCTTTAGCATGTCTAAATTCAATTATCATCTCTGGAGCCTTACTCACTTGACTTTCTAGCCATAACTCTTGGAATTCTAGGTGGGAATGACTCATTTCTTTAATAAATTGGTTGTACCATTCATCTCCTAAATAGTGTCCATAATAGGTACGGAATATGGCAAGAAAACCTTTCGCAAAATGTTCCCAATTGACGGCCAATGCTTTGAATTCTTTTCTTGTGAACACTAAACGAATCAAATTTCTTTGATCATTCGGTATTTGTTCAAAATCTAAAAAAACATGAGCAGCTGCAGGATTCCAGCCCACAATATGGCAATGTCGATCCGTAATGATAGTCGGACAATATGTTAATTCAGCTAGAATTCGTTTTAAAGAAGGGCTAAGCTCTGATTGATCCTTTTTTGGATATGTAATTTCCGATTTTGCTTCTAATGCCAGGTCATATAAGTAGTCTCTTTCATCATTATTTAATTGCAAAGCTGTAGAAATACAATCAAGTACGATTGAAGAAACTTTTATATCTCTTCCCTGCTCTAGCCATGTATACCAAGTGGTACTTACACCTGCTAGTTGTGCAACCTCTTCTCTTCGTAACCCAGGTGTCCTTCTCCGGGTTCCAACATGCAAACCAATTGACTCTGGCTTAATTTGGGCACGCTTAGCTTTTAAGAAGGTCGACAAAGCTTCAAGCCTAGTTTTATCATTCATTTTTAAAACTCCTCATCATACCAATTTAACCTAGTGGTAATTATACTAGGATAAACAATCACTTGTAATAGGATAAAATGACTGTAGAATACAATTATATTATTGATTTGGAGTGATGCACAGTGGAAAGAGTTGTGATTACAGGTATGGGCGTAGTCTCACCTATAGGAAATAACCTCAAGACATTTTGGAACAATCTGATTAACGGAGAGTCTGGTATATCCCTTATTGATACATTCGATGTTACTAATCATAAGGCAAAAATTGCAGGTGTCATACGAGATTTTGATGCAGATGAAATTTTTGGAAAGAAAGAAGCAAGACGTTTAGATCGCTTTTCTCAATTTTCTTTGGCTGCAGCCCAACAAGCTTGGACAGACTCTGAGTTAGACCTCAAACGTATAGACGGAGAAAGGTTAGGCGTATACGTAGGTTCAGGTATAGGGGGACTTGAAACCTTAATTGAAAATATTGATGCGCTTAGACAGAAGGGACCAAAAAGAGTCAGCCCAACTCTAGTACCTGCCATGATTTCTAATGCTGCTGCTGCACAAATTAGTATCCAATGGAACGCCATGGGGCCTTCTATGTCCCCTGTTTCCGCATGTGCAATTGGAAATACTGCTATCGGCGAAGCCTTTAGACTAATCCGTTCTGGAGAAGTTGACGTTATGTTTGCGGGTGGAACAGAGGCAGCTATAACGGACTTATCAATAGCAAGCTTTGGTAATGCTACAGCATTATCAACAAGAAACGACGATCCAACTAAAGCTAGTCGTCCATTTGATGAAAATCGAGATGGATTTGTCATGTCTGAAGGAGCTGGAATTCTAATCTTAGAATCCTTATCTCATGCTTTACGTAGAGAAGCAAAGATTTATGCAGAAGTCATTGGATATGGTGCAAGTTCAGATGCACACCATATGGTAGCTACACATCCAGAAGGTAAAGGGGCCTATCTTGCAATGAAATCAGCTTTAAAAAATGCCAATATATCACCTGAAGAAATTGATGTTATTAGCGCCCATGCAACAAGTACAAAAGTGGGCGACATCTCTGAAACGATGGCTATTAAGCAGCTATTTGGAAAGCAAGCTTATCAAATTCCAATAACAGCTAATAAATCTATGCTTGGTCATATGTTAGGTGCAGCTGGTGGAGTTGAAGCAATTGCTTTAGCAATGAGCATAAAGGAAGAGATAGTTCCTCCAACAATTAACTTAGAAAATCCTGATCCATTATGTGATCTAGATTATGTACCGTCTGTTGCTCGCCAAGTGAAAATAAATATGGGGCTATCTAACTCATTTGGTTTTGGAGGTCATAATGCGGCTATTGTTTTAAAAAAATACGAGTGAATCAACTTTCTCGCGTAAATCTAACCGTTACTAGAGGAAACGGTTAGATTTATTCAATTAAATGGTCCATTTCATGAAGAAAGATGCTGTCCTGACTAAAGAAAAGCCCCTTTTTCTTGAATAATGAAAAAAGGACTTAGTACACGATCTTTTCGTCCATCGTACGGTGTCTCTCAAAAATGCAACTATTCTACTTTGCGAGTAATAGGTTTGCTGGTCCCCCAAATAGAAAATTGGTGCTCTTTATCTTTTCTTAATGCTTCAACTGATGCTAATTTACAAAATAATGATAGAGCTATGAGACGTATTGAGATTCAGTAACGCGTATCGTTACCCATCTCGATTACTCTCCCAGCGCATAATTAAAGTCTTTATCCTTTGTTAAGATAAGGTACCCACCAGCTTAGTTTGTTCACGCTTATGAATAATGTTAATAAATATTGGACACATCTACATTAAACGATAATTAGCATTATTTAAACGAATAATTCCCTTTTATACGATAAATTATGTGAACCATCCGATAATTAGAAAGTTGTGACCAAGATATTTATATTATGTAAACTAAATTATTTGGCGAGTTTGAAGTAGATTTTGAATTTTATAGAATTTACTTTTGTCGATTTATTCCCTTTGTTAATTAAAATATCATTTACTTATTGTATGGTTCACCGCAACTAATATTAAAAGGGCTACCTTATTTTTATTAAAGAACGTTCAATAAAAATAAGACAACCCTATTTATAATTAGCTTATTGTCACTTGATAAGAGTACTTATAAGCATCCATTTTTTCTAACAGCGAATAACTTGATAATCACTTTCTATCAAAATCCCCTCTCTGTATCTTTTATAACTAAACCACAGAAAATGAAAAATTATTACGTTCTTTCATGGGAGTTTTAAGGTATATTTCTTCACAAGGTAAATCCCTTGCGTAAAGAGCAATACTTTGTTCAATTCGCATTTTACTACCTCAGGATACTGATATACACTCTTATCTGTTAGTACTACTATTTTTTATTACCAAATTAGCCGTTTCACTCGGATGGTTAAGAGGAAAATGATGTCCATATGGAACAAAATCAACCTTACCAAGATGCGAAGGAGCAGAATAGCCTCTGTCATAATCCCCCCAAATAATGTGAAGATTATACTTTGTTACTTCATTGAAATCACCTTGATCGTTTTTCAATAGTAAACTGTTAAGCTGAACCGTAGTATTTAAAATTCTAGGAGAGGTAAAACTGTTACTTATTTTTTCAATATAATGTTCAGGGATGTTCTCCTTACTTTCAAATAAACCATTACTTAATAAATAACGCTCTATCAAATTAGTAGTTGCCAATTTCAATGTCCATTTGTTTATAAATTGAGGAACATTTATCAATTTAGCATTTTTTCTAGCAACAGGTGGCTGAAGTAAAGTAATTGTATACTTCTTACCTATGTACTTTTGTACTAATGCTTCTAAAAGAATATACGCACCAAATGAATGGCCAATTAGATGGGCACCATTAGTAGCTTTCTCCAATAACTGTTTCAATACATTCAAATAGATATTTAAAAGGTTTTTCTCACGTTTAAAAGGAGAACGTCCCAAACCTGGAAGGTCCATGATCCATACAGGTCGACCTGTTTTTTCATGAAGCTCTTTCCCTAAAGGAAATAAATCCTCTCCATCACTTAATAAACCATGTAATAAAATAAACGGTTTACCCTCTCCTTGTGATTGGTAAATGGTAGTATTATTACATAATGTTCGTTTAAATAAATGACTATTTTGGCCATTTTGATACATCATGCGATAATCCAGATCAGCTATTACGGCTGGTAAAAATTTTATTACATTTGTTTCCTTAAACCAATCTTCTCCCATCATCTTTTTCGCTGAACCATTTGAAAATGTTCGATTTGTAATAAAAGTTAACCCATCAGCAGGAATTTGGGTTATTTTGCTTACGCCACTATTCATAAGTGCTTTCATAAATGGCAATGGGGCAGAGATTTTAGGTGCAGTCATATTCATACTTTCTGACATAGCATCTAATAATTCTGAAATATTCTGATCATGTTGTTTATCGGCAACAAGTGTATATGTTTGTATAGTTGGTTGCTTCAATTTGAAAACTTGCACAATAAACTTTGCTAGTTCATCGTTTGCAATAAGCGGTAATCTATATTCCTTACCACCTGGAATCACTGGCATGAGCCCTTTTCGCATACTCATCACAAGCAAGCCTAAGCCTTCTGTTTGCTCCGTACTCCCTGTTTTACTACTGCCAACTACAGTTGGTGGATTAATTACTGAAAGCGGATAACCTACTGTTGATGCCTGCTGACGGATATAAAGATCTGCTAAAAACTTTGTTCTCTCATACGGATTTTTTATTTTCAAAAAATTGTTTCCTTCTTTAAACACATCTATCGCAATCTTGCTATTTTTCTCATCAAAGGGACTCATATAGCCTACAACATGAATAAATTGTTGCAATCCCTTCGATTGATGAATATTTTTAGCGAATTCACTAATATGTTTGGCACCATTCAAAAATACGGAAGTTGCCTCTTTGCTTGTCGTTTGAATATCCATGGGGCCTCCTGCGTGAATAATCACATCCGTTTTCAATACCCATTCCTTATCTTCAGCACTTAGACCTAAGTCTATTTTCGTCAAATCACCTTCAATAAAGTGCATAACTGCCTCATTTAAGATGCCTCTTTCTTGATAAATGCGTGTTGCTTTACTTTTCGATCTCACTAATAGAAGAATTGTTACTTGCTCTTTGGCTAATTCCTTCACTAATTCCTTTCCAATAAAACCTGTTCCGCCAGTTAAAAATACTGTTCTCATATAAATCCTCCTTTTAGTACTGTGTAGTACTAATTTGATGTAAAAAAAATGCTTCTTTTATCGAAGCAAGTTAAACAAATGATCTGCTGTTTTCATGATTACAGTTGCATCCTTTAGTGTTTCTGAAATAAATAGCGCTCCTTCAAGATTTGTAATAAAAAGAGATGCAACCTCGTCAATATTAATTGTCTTTTTAAATTCACCGTTCTCTACCCCTTGTTTAAGTAATAGAGAAACTTTCGTTTGTAATCCTACAAAAAAAAGACCTATTTTTTCTTTTACTTTTGATGCATTTGTAGGGCTTTGAATATAAAGCGTAATAAATGGACAGCCCCCCTTATATTCTCTCGTCTGTACTCCTTGTGATAATTGCTTTAAAAACAGTTGGATACGATCTTCAACTAATAATTGGTTTTGAGATAGTAAGCCATCAATTGCAGATTGATACATTTCAATCCAATAACTGACGACCCCATCCAACAATTCTTCCTTATTAGAAAAGTGATAATACACATTAGACTTTGAAACTTTGCTTACACGAACTAATTCATCCATGCTTGTATAAGCAAACCCTTTTTCTAAAAATAATGTTGCAGCTACTTCAATCACACGTTTTTGATTCATTAGTTTTCCTTTTGTCATAATTAGTACTATATAGTACTAGAGTGGATGTTGCAAGTATTTTTGTAAGTTTAAAAAAAATTTGATTAAAAAAGCTATACTTTAATTGATTTTACTGCTAAAAATTAATGTCATTATGAACAAAGTTGAACTGAACCCCAAAACAGTTGCACTAGCACATACAATGTTCTCTTTTGCCCTTTTAAACTTCAACTAATATTGCCATCAACTTACACACCCATTATTTGAAGAAAGAATTTTTAATACGCTCTTTGTTTTCTTCTCAGGTGGGCTTCTTTTCCATAATACGTATCATTATGCGTTCACTTTAGATTCAACGAACTGATTCAAAAATGACAGGATTTTTTGATATACAGCAATTTCATTTTCTTTTTTAGAGAACCCATGTCCTTCGTCTTCAAGAAGCATATACTCAACCTCGCGCCCTTTATCTTTTAAAGCCTGTACGATTTGATCAGATTCCTCTTTTACAACACGTGGGTCATTGGCTCCTTGGATAACTAGCATTGGTTTCACCATGTTTTCTAGATAAGTAATTGGTGAGTATTCAATGAGTTT
Source organism: Lysinibacillus sp. FSL K6-3209 (assembly GCF_037976175.1). Classification (NCBI taxonomy): domain Bacteria; kingdom Bacillati; phylum Bacillota; class Bacilli; order Caryophanales; family Bacillaceae; genus Lysinibacillus; species Lysinibacillus sp. FSL K6-3209. The sequence continues at coordinate 2,220,081 of NZ_CP150264.1, forward strand.
TTGCTTGTCTCTTTCAGGGTTTCCTACCCATTGATCCATAATTGGCTTCCAGTCTTCAGGAACTGAGTTGATAAATGAGAACAAATCAGATGGACCAAATATATCCACTACGGCTTTGAAATAATCAGCGTGTCTACCGTGGAGCAATAATGCCATGTATCCTCCATAACTTCCGCCCATTAATAAAATATTGCCTTTTACTGCGTAATCATTTTCAATGAGCCAGTCGAGACCAGCTACATTATCAAGTCTTGGACTGTGTCCCCAATCTCCCTCTACCATTTTTGTGAAAGCCAATCCATAGCCTGTTGACCCACGGAAATTCGGAGCAAAAATGCTATACCCATTATTTAAAAAGAACTGGAAGGAAGCTCTAAAAAATTTGCGCTCTGCTGCTTGCGGACCACCATGCGGCCAAAAAATGATTTCACCATTATCATTTTCCTTTTTAGCTTTGAAAAATAAGGCTTCTATTTCAAGTCCATCAAAGGAAGAATACGTAATCACATCTGGTTCCACTAATTCGCTTTGATCTACACCTGGAACTGTGTATTCGGTTAAAGATGTCCATTCATTTTCCTTCAATTGATAAATATTGTGAGGCTTCGTCGCACTTCTTCCTAATAAATACAACGTACCGGATTTTGTGACGATAAGTTTTTCAATAATACTGCATGGTGAATGTAGTTCTTCCCAATTATTCGATAGCAAATCATGCTTGTACAAATGATCTTCTACACCTTTTTCACTGATGACATACAGACAATGCTTTTCTTTGTTATATTTCAACGTAGTAAAGCTCTCATTCTCTAAATCTTTTAATTTTACAAACTCATTTGTCTCTAAATTATAGGAAGCCAAATACGTAAAATCAGCATTGTAATTTGTTAATAAATAGATGAGTTTATCGGATACAAACACTGCGCCACTGACCGTATGTTGCTGATCTGTTGGCGGTGTTAGGAGAATATGTTCCTCTCCTCGTTTAGCGTATAGTAGTTTAAACGTATTAGAAAAATGTTTATAGTAGAGGGCTACCTCTTCATTTGGGCTAAAATCGAGTAAAAAAGTGGGCGCATCTTTTCCCACAAGAACTGTTTTTTCCTCACCTGTCACCAAGTCATAGACATATGCATTTAAATACGTTGGATTTCCTTTCGAAGATGTATAATAAAGCTTGTTCCCATCTTCAGATAAAATGGGCACAGAATTGCGAGTTCCTTCTTCATAAATAATTTTTTTCATTGTTCCACCTTGAATTGGCATTCCATAAAATTGCGTATTTTCGTTTCCATTCTTGTCAAAACCGGCAATGATGAACCGTCCTTGCTTATCATAGAGAAGACCTTGACAACTTTGGTCAATGAATGTAAGTTGCGACGGGAACGTATTTGGTAAATTCATCGCCCATAAATTATATTTGCCACTTAAATTTGTACTGAAAACTAGCTGTTTTTCATCTGGACTAACCGCAAAATCACCAATCGAAAATGTACGTAAAAACTGTTCTACATCTGGTTTAGAGAAAGATATCATATTCAACACTCTCCTTACTTATTTAAATTGCGAGAAAAGTCTGTCTCTTTATAAAATATCATGATTACACTTCAATGTATAATATATGAAAAGAAAATGTACTATATGCCTGCATCCTTTAAAATTACTATCTTTTCGATGGATTCTATTATATGTACCCCTATTAATTCATACTAGAAAGCATATTAAAACAAGAATACTTGATTCTGATCATACATACATTGATGTTAGTATTTCTTTGAAACAGAATTCTACAATTAGACTAAAGTGGATTTATAAGATATGTTAATATTATCTATAAAGATAGGATGATGACCATTATTGAAAAATCGGTTCTTGCTATGGTTATTTTACGTGTATTGTCTGGAAGTATTGAAGTAAGTGCTGGATTGTTGATGCTAAAGTTGAATAATTTAGAAAAAGCATTCTATATTAATACAATGCTTGCATTGGTTGGTCCAACAGTTTTAATCGTAACGACAGCGATTGCATTATTTGGACTAGCTGATAAAATTCCTGTGGCGAGAATCATTTGCCTATTTACTGGAATTACACTTATCATTGTTAGCTCACATATTAAGTAATAGAGACATTCCATTCTAAATCTTTGTTATTTATTAGCCTTCTTGAACAATATCTATTGAATATTCTTCCTAAGAAGAATGGTCAATAGTTTGCTGTAGCGTGTCACACGCTACTTTTTTTATGTAAAAGTCACCTCTACCTTGTCAATTTGATACTGAGTGTATCGCACGGAATTATTCTGTTGTGACGTTGGTGCTTATAATCGTCCACAAACTGTTGTAAAAAAGAACACTAACTAAACACCTCCACGTTGATTTGATATGTACAATACCCGTCAGTCAACGCAAAAGGTGTTTTATTTGTTAGGTCAGTTATAGTTCTACAAAAGTTTGTTTAGGAGATATATTCTGCTGCTGTCTTAAGTTAACATGTGACCGCCTTCTACATGAAGAACTGTTCCAGTCACGAAACTATTTTGTAACAAGTATAGTACGCTTTGTGCAACATCATCAGCTCGCCCTATTCGTTTCACAGGGAGTTTATTTTCAACTGTATTATAGAAGTGCTTACGTGCTTCTTCTGGCATTTTGCTACGGGAAGGTGTATCAATTATACCTGGTGAGACGATGTTTACTCGGATAGGAGCAAGTTCTAATGCCAGAGTCTGTCCTAAATTCGATATAGCCGCATTGACTGCACCTAGTATTGCCGAGCCAACCATAGCCTTGTAGGCTACAACTCCAGAAAATAAAATAATTGATCCGTTTGATGAAATGTTAGAAGCACCGTACTTTGCTGCATAATATTGTCCCCAAAATTTGTTTTCAAACAATTTTTGGGCTTGTGCTGTATCCGTTTGGAGGAATGCCCCGCCCGATGTTTCTGCCGCGCTTACAACTAGATGATCGAACTGGCCAATCTTTTCAAAGAAAGATTGTACTTGCTGTTCTTGCGTTGTATCTAGAATATAAGTGGTTGCCCTAACTCCTATTTGTTCTTTTGCCTTCTGCAATTTGTCTTTGGAGCGGCTGGCAATGATTACTTCTGCCCCTTGCGCTACTAACTGTTTAGCTGATGCTAAACCAATCCCAGAACTTCCGCCGATAATCACAACTTTTTTATCTCTCAACATGTTATTCTCCCCTTACTTGTTTACATAATAGATTAAAAAATCACTATCTCTTACAGGTGCTATCTTTAAAAACAACCCCAGTGTCTAGCCGATATTTTACTAATGAGCTTCTTTCGTGGATTTCATACAATAATTTTGAGCACCTCCTCAATAGGGTATGAAATTAATAAACACAATGATATTATAAAGATAGTTACTTCCTTTACGGAAGTAGTGATATTTAATTCATAAAGTTTCCAAAAGTATACTATTGTGCTATGAAGCCAATAAATTACTCAAAAATTTTTAGGGAGGATATTTCAGATGAGTATGATTGAGCCAGTAGTGTTGACAAAAGGAGCCCCAGGTGAGGCTTGCCCCATTGCGAAAACACTTGATGTAATTGGGACTAAATGGACTTTTTTAATTATTCGCGATTTACTTATAGAAGGAACAATGCGGTTCAGTGACCTATTAAAATCTATGGATGGAATTAGTCCGAAAACACTTTCCCTCCGTCTTAAAACACTAGAAGATCATGGGATTTTGATTAAAAAGGTTTTCCCAGAAGTTCCCCCTCGTGTGGAATATACGTTAACAGACAAAGGAAAACAGTTGGAAGGTGTTTTCATTGAATTAAAGCGATTTGGATTAAATTTATAAATAGTTTAAATAAGTCATTCTTTACATTTTGGTATGTTAATATATTGTAAAAAAGAGGCTGGGACATAACTAGCTTCGATTAGTGAGAAATCCGAATTTGAATTTATTCAAATTCGGATTTCTCTGTTTTTTATGTTGTCTCCATATAGCTTTTAGCTAATGGCTGTGAATTTTCTTAAATTCACAGCCATTAATGCGAGACCCATCTCGTTATCAACCTTCGATTTTCCTCGTACAGAAAATCGAGTGAAACGCAAATTAGCCTTCAAGAATCCAAAAACAGGTTCCACGTCAATTTTGCGTTGACGATAAATGGTACTCGTTTTTTCTTCTGAAAGCTTTGTTCTCACATGTTCTTTTTGTTGTTCCCACTTCTCATTCACTGTTAACTTTCGATTCGTTCCTTCTTTTGCTTTTGTACAGAATGAACGGAGGGGGCAGCCGGAACAGTCTTCACATTCGTATACCTTAAACTCACGCGTGTACTCATACTTATCCGTTTTCGTGGTACGATATTTAAATTCAAGCTGTTGTTGGTTTGGGCAAGTATATCGATCATTTTCTTCATCATAAGCCCAGTTCCCTGTATTGAATTCGTTTTGCTTATACGGTTTCCTCTGTTCTTTTACATACATGTTGTATGTGATTAAGGCTTCTCGCTTACGGTTCACAAGGATATCATCATAATTTTGTTCACTTCCATATCCAGCATCTGCTACGATATGTTTTGGTAACTTCAAATAATGTTGTTCGATTTCATCCAAAAATGGGATTAATGTACGTGTATCCGTTGGATTCGAAAAAATGCTGTAGGCAAGCGCATACTGACCTTCTGTTGCTACTTGTATGTTATAACCTGCCTTCAATTGACCATTTTTCATATAGTCATCTTTCATACGCATAAATGTCGCATCCGGGTCTGTTTTCGAGTAACTATTTCGTCCGTCAAAGATTTCGAAGTCTCTTTGATATTTTAGTTTGCGTTCCATATAGTCGATTAATTGTTTGCGCGTTTGCTTTGGGAATTTTCGTTCCTTTCTTAAAGCCTTTCGCTCTGCCACATCCGATGAGTCCTCAATTTTTCGATCGTATTCAGAAATCACTTCATCTACTTTTTTGACCATTTGGTCAAGGTCTTCTAATGCTAATTCCTGTTCATTTTCCCGTTCCATTTCGGGTATGATTTCTTTTTCAAGTAGCTCATTGTATAGCTGGTTGGACTTTTCAATGAGTCCGTTATGATATTTCTCAATCGACTTTTTCCACACGAATGTAAATTTATTTGCATTCGCTTCAATTTTTGTTCCATCAATAAAAATCGCTTCCTGATTAATTAATTCTTCCTGTACCAGCTGGCAGCGGAATTGAACGAAGCATTGTCGAATCAACTCTTTGACTTCTGGGTGGACACGGAATCGGTTGATTGTGCGATAGGTTGGTTCATACCCTTGTGCTAGCCACATCATCCGAAGACTATCTTTTAAAAGCGCCTCCATTCGGCGCCCTGAGAAGACGGATTGCGTGTAGGCACATAAGATAATTTTAAGCATCATGCGTGGATGATAGGCAGGACAGCCCTCATTTCGAAGAAATGGTTCAAACGCTTCGGGCGGGATACTTTCGACTAAATGATGGACATGGAAGGCAATGTCATTCTTTTGTAATTTCATTTCTAAATCTAAAGGCAAAACTAATTGATTCATGTTATAATTTTTGAACATAAGAACCCTTCTTTCAGAGATTTGGTATGTGGTGTACTTTTATCTTATCAGAAGTGGTTCTTATTTTTATGTAAAAATAATCAAAGCCGTTGAAATTTTACTCGTCGTAAAATTTCAACGGCTTATTAGTTTTCAGAGGAGGGTTTTGTCCCAGCCTCTTTTAATGCACTATATGATGCTCCACAATCCGCTTGGACCCATTTCCAAACTTTCGATAACTAGAAAATTGCGACAAAAGTAATTATATTAGGTTAGATTACTACACATTGCTTTTACGGATTTTCCCATAAAAATTACACTGTAAAACATATCGAGATTCAACCACACATACAGTTGCCCATCTCGATAGCTCTCACAGCGCACAAGCATCGTTTATGTAAAATTCAGCAAGGATGCTTGCAATGGTCGTTCCGTTATTTGCAAAGCATCCATTTGTGATAGCCAATGTGCTATTATTTTTACGGCTCAAATCCTGCTTGACTTAGATAAACATCACTTTCTGGAAAGATTTTAATAAATTGATTATAGACATTATTAATTACATGTGGTCCGTACCAATCTTCTAAACCAAGTTGGGCATATTTCTCCTCCATATCAAGTTTTCTTGTGCGTTTTCCACCACTGCCATCTCCCAAAAAGTAGTCATCCAAACAGATTCGATCGACGAATGGTTTCAATTTCTCAGGAAAATATTCCCCACTTGGTAAAATGGGGGCTATAGCCACCTGGGTCGGGATTCCGTTGGCTGCTAATGTTTCTAATGTCTTAAAACGCGCCTGAATTGGTGGTGCATCTGGCGTAAAATGTTTACGTATTGTTTCGGAATCTGTCTCAATCGTTATACTTACTCGAACTTTCTCTTTAAATTGTTGTAGCAAATCAATATCACGGCTTACAAGTGGGCTTCTAGTCTGTACTAAAAGGAAGTTTGGGGGATCTGCGACCATCACTTCTAGTAAGGACCTTGTCACTTTTTCCTTATGCTCGATTGGCTGATAAGGATCTGTACTTGATGACATAAAAATGGTCACATTTCCTTTAGCTTTGGCGCGCTGAAGCTCCTTTTTTAATAAATTTGCAGCTCCGTTTTTTATATCGACCCAATTGCCCCATTCACCATCTCGAAAAAGTGCCACAGGCATTGCTCGTACATAACAATAGGAGCACCCAAATGAACAGCCTGTATAAGGATTTAGTGAATGCGTATAGCCAGCAAGAAAACCAGTTCCTTTATTCAGAATCGTTTTTGGATTTTTATAGAATAATTCACTTTTCATCCCAGTCCCCTCCATTCATCATCACTCGTAGCTAGTTGAAGTTCGCTTTTCTAACTCTAGGAGCTGTGTTTTCATTGCTAATCCTCCTCGATAGCCTGTTAATGAGCCATTCTTGCCAATTACCCGATGGCACGGTACAGTAATTAATACTGGATTGGCTCCAATCGCTGTGCCAACCGCGCGCACAGCTGCTGGTTTATTAATAGCATTGGCAATTTCTGAATAGGATTTCGTCTGTCCATAAGGAATGTCACAAAGTGCATTCCACACTGCTATCTGAAATGGTGTCCCTACATAATCAAATGGCATAGTAAATGTTTTTCGCTTTCCTTCTAGGTATTGAATCAATTCAACCATATAGGGTTCTAGCTTTTTATTATTTTCAATTAGTGGACTTTCTGGAAAGCGCTTCTTGGTCCACTCGATTAGCTCCTCGAATGCGCTGTTCTGTGAACTTACATACACTAACCCTTTAGAAGTGGAAGCAATATAAAAATGCCAATCTTCAAATGTTAGTAAAGCCCAATAGAGCGTTGTTTTATTGTTTGTTACCACTATCTTTTCCTCCAGTTATATGCATTTGTCGAAATTGTGCTGGTGTCAATCCAGTTTTCTTTTTAAATAACGTAATAAAATAAGGCGTATTCATCATTCCTACACAAATGGCGATATCTCCGATGGCTTTATTTGTTTGCATTAATAATTGTTTAGCCTCATGTACGCGAACTTGTTGTATATATCCAACAGGTGTTATACCCTTAATTTTTTTAAATGTGCGATGCATATGATAGGGGCTCCCATGACAAATTGTGGCTAACGATTCTAGGGTTAATTTGTCTGTGTAATTTTTATCAATGTAGGCAGTAATTAGCTCAATCCATTCGCTATCAGGCAATTTTTCATTCGTTGGCTTGCAACGTTTACAAGGCCGAAAATTTGCACGTAGAGCTTGTTCTGCGTTTTGAAAAATGCAGACATTTTCTTTTTTCGGGACGCGCGATTTACAAGATGGTTTACAGAATATCCCTGTTGATTTGACAGCATAGAAAAATTGATGATTATACGTTGGATCATTATTGATTATTGCTTGCCACTTTTCATCTGTTATCTGTTCCATATCATTTGAAGTTTTATCATGACACTCGTGATTGAACCTATCTAGCATTACGCTCACCTCTCTTTACACTATACTCCTTAGAAATTCCCAATGTACAATGCTTGAAATAGAATAGCAAGATATTGAAGTAGTTTTTATGTCGCATCATGAAAAATGATTCCAAGACCAAAACGTTCCCCGAAAGTAACCGTACTTACTCCGTGACGAACCTTATTTTTGTAATACCCTTTTTGACCAAGAACAACTCTATCGTTCGTAGGGAAAATAAGCGCACTGCCTTGATCTAAAGTAATAACATGTCCTCTACTTTGAGCACGAGGAATTTGTTCAACTAATAGCGATTCTCCACCGCAAAAATCTTTTTCACGTTGATTTAAGACAAAGACTACTTGGAATGGGAAAAATATATCGCCGTATAAATCTTGATGCAAACAATTAAAGCCCCCTGTTTCATACTTTAATAATAAAGGTGTTGGTCTTGTTTGCCCATTTTCTTCACAGATGTTCAAAAAATCTTGAAGGTTGTTGGGAAACTGTGCTGTTTTTCGTAAATACCCCAACCAACGATTCGCTGTTTTAGACAATTCTACATAGAAGACCTCTCTTAAACTTTGGACAATAGCAGGTAGTGGATAGGAAAAGTATTTGTATTCCCCATTGCCAAAGCGATAGCGTTGCATATTGATTGTTGTTCTGTACGGCTCCTTCTCAAGATACAACGCTTTTAGAAATTCACATTCCGCCTTTGTTAAAATCACGGGAAGCTTTGCAAACCCTTGTGCATCTAATTCATTTTGAATGGTGTCCCAATCTAAGTTTTCTACTCGTGTTTTTATCTCTTGAACCATTGTTACGCCCTCCTATTCGCATTCTTAATAACTAACACTATAACCGCATCAGTAGAAAAACATAAGGTGTTTAGAATGTAATAGCAAGATAACAAAATTCGTCTCGATTATGATATGGTAAAGTAAATTTTAATCGTATATGTTACCTAATAATCAGTTTATAGAGGAGAATGCAAAAGTGATATGGCATGAAAATAATGATGAGATGGTCATTCCATTACCTAACCATTTCGATATGAATGCAAATCTAAACTATCTATTACGAGAAAAAAATGAATGTATGTATGAGGTTGAGAACAATGTTATTACAAAGGTTATTGCTATAGGGGAAATTCGCTCCTTAGTACAGATTAGCGTAAGCCAACATAACCAAATGATTGTTCAATTCCTAAATGATTCTAGGCCGAATGATAAGCGGATACGACAACAAATTGTAAACTATATTTATGAATGGTTTGACCTTGAGAACGATTTAACGCCTTTTTATGATATGGCAACTACAGACCCATTACTTGAAATGCCTGTCCGAAAATTTTATGGATTGCGTGTAGTGGGCATACCTCATTTATTTGAAGCATTATGCTGGGGCGTTTTAGGGCAACAAATTAATTTAGCGTTTGCCTATTCCTTAAAGAAGCAATTTGTAGAAAGCTTTGGTGATTTTATCGAATGGAAAGGGAAAAAATATTGGTTGTTCCCAACGTACGAGCGCATTGCAAAGTTAACACCGTCCGACCTAGCAGATATCAAAATGACGGCAAAAAAAAGTGAATATATCATTGGTATTGCTAAATTAATGGCAAATGGTACTTTATCGAAGGAGAAATTACAAACAATGAACTTTAAAGATGCCGAAAAAAGCTTAATTCAAATACGAGGAATCGGTCCGTGGACAGCTAATTACGTACTGATGCGCTGCCTGAGATTCCAAACAGCTTTCCCAATTGATGATGTTGGTCTGATTAATTCGATAAAAGTATTACGTAATATGACGCAAAAGCCTACAAAAGATGAAATTTTAGCACTATCAGTCAACTGGAAAAATTGGGAATCATACGCTACCTTTTATTTATGGCGTGTTCTATACTGATAATGTTCTGATTATAGTTAAATGTCTTTGTCATATGTAAGTAGGAGGCATCGTTGTTATTACTGGTTTCAGACTGAAGTCAAGGTAGATTGTCTTCAATTTTTTTCTGTAATAAATCGCTGGAATCTGTGTGTTCATCCCACTTTATTAGACAATTATGTCGCTAGCTCTAGATGTCTAAGGAGGATATGTTCGAAGCTATAGTTTAGTATAATATTATAAAGAACATGTAGTGACAATGCCTTCGCTATACTTAGTTTACTTTCCTTAAGCAATTTTAAATGACTTTCCTTTAATTTTACTGATGAAAGATGGGATGACCGATTGAATAATAAGTGGAATAAGATTGTCTACAAAGTGGGCTCTTCTTTCTATGATAGATTTTTTAATACTGGTGTTTTTTTGAAGACGAGAAAAAAGATTTTTCAAGAAGTCCCTTTTCAAAGCAAGCAGAAAATCTTATTTGTTGGGATCGGTACTGGAGCTGATTTAGAATACATTGACTATATGAATTATGATATTACAGCCATTGATTATTCGCCTGATATGTTAGCTATCGCTAAAAGTAAATTCGAGCGCTCTGCTATCCAATTTATCGAAATGGATGCGCAAAAAATGACTTTTGAAGATGAATCATTCGATTATATTGTGGCGAGTTTAATTCTTTCTGTCGTGCCTGATGAACATAAATGCTTTGAAGAAATGATTCGCGTTTTAAAGCAGGATGGAAAAATACTAATTTTTGATAAATTTGCTGCTAAACATCAACGAATAACGGTAACAAAAAAGCTGTTAAGGCCCATTATAAGCCTATTAGGCACTGATATTGGAAGAAGTTTTGAGGATATGTTTAGCCAACAAAAACAAAGGCTTAAAATTATAAAGGATGACCCAGTTATGTTAAAAGGAATGTATAGATATATTGAAGTTATGAAAATTAAGTAACTATGACAGAAGCTTCTCTAATTAAATTAACTTAGAAACGCCTTTATGCATAAAAAATATGAATCTAGATGAAAGTAAGTTGCTTCCTTTCACTAAAAAACACAGGTATTTGTAAAGATAAAAGAAAGGCACCTCCTTTGTAGCGGAAGTGCCTCGTTTAGTTTATAAATTAATTGATAACAAGCTATTATTTCGTAAAGTCAATTACCATACGTCCTGTTATTTTACCTTGTTCCATCTCTTCCATAATCTCGTTAATTTCCTCGATTTTTCGTAATGTTACTTTCGGTACTACCTTACCTTCTGCCGCAAATTGGAATGCTTCTTGTAAGTCTTGGCGTGTACCTACTAATGTACCAATCACTTGGATACCATCCAGTACTAAACGAGGGATATCTAAATCCATTTTATCTACAGGTAAACCAACTGCTACTACACGTGCGCCTGCTTTTACCACATCAATCGCTTGATTGAACGGCGTTTTAGCTACAGCTGTGACCACGGTTGCATCTAAGCCTTTCCCATTTGTCAGTTCTTTTGCTTTCGCAATTGGGTCTTCATTTAATAAATTAACAATAGCGTCTGCCCCTACGTCTTTAGCAAATGCTAGCTTCTCATCATTGATATCGAACGCCACTACGTTTGCACCATAGACATGTTTGGCGTATTGCACAGCTAAGTTGCCGAGACCACCAATACCAAATATCCCGATCCATTGTCCTGGACGGATATTTGACACTTTCACCGCCTTGTAAGTTGTCACACCTGCACAAGTGACAGAAGAAGCGGCTGCTGGATCTAAATTAGCTGGAACTTTCACTGCATAATCAGCTGATACAATCACCTGCTCGGCCATAGCACCATCTACTGTATACCCTGCATTTTTAACATCGCGACATAGTGTTTCACGCCCTGTCGTACAATATTCACAATGTCCGCAGCTCTCATACATCCAAGCAATAGATACTCGGTCACCAACTTTTAGTGACGTAACCCCTTCTGCAACTTCAATCACTTTACCAATACCCTCATGACCTAATACAATCCCTGTAACATCACCGAAATCTGCATTTTTGACATGTAGATCCGTATGACAAACACCACAAAATTCTGTTTGTACTAATGCTTCACCATGTTTTAATGGTCTTAGTCGCTTCTCCTCTACACTTACTTTTTTGTCTTTCGTTACGACTGCTGCTATCATAATTAACATGCCTCCTTAAATGTAAGAAATCATTTTAATTAACAAGCGTGCATGCACTAAAGTGTGAATTCGCTTTCATTTTATAAAGGTTTTTAATTGAATTCAATTATTTTTAGGACGATTCATAAAAAATGAGTCTACCCTCATAGAAAAATACTATTATTTTAAACAAATAGAATATTTTTAAAATTAAATAAATCGAAAGCTGTAGGATGATTTTAAAAAAACCTCGCCCAAAAGCCTTTTAATAGTAATCAGCCTACAGAAAATGAAAAAAGAGCTGCATTATGCAACTCTTTAATCTTGATCACCCTTGCACCAAGATATTTAATTAGATTTCTTCATCGGCTGATGGTCCATAAAAGCCTGGCACCGCAATATCAAGAAGGCGTAAGTATACGCCCAGTTGTGCACGGTGGTGAACCATATGACTAATTCCAAAAGTACGTAACGCAAGTGCTCGCGGCTGTTGGCGTATAATATGATGGCCATGGCGAAGCGTCCATTCATCGCCGAGCGCTTTGTCATCACATTCGATGAGCAGCTTGCTAAGCTTTGTGACGTTTGCGTCAAATTCTTCTAGAATGTCAGATTGTTTTTCTATTGCTTCTCGTCGAAGTGGTACTGTTGAAAGATCCAACTCCGTGTGCTGAATAATTGTGATTTGCCAGTTTAGAAGATTGATTAGATGTGTGGCTAGTCCACCGAGGGTCATTGATTTATCATGTGGTCGCCATGACATATGCTCCTCCGGTAAGCGTTCCAATATGCGACGTGTAGAAGTTAGTTCTTGTGTTACGTCGCCGATGATTAATTGTTTACTCATATCTGTTCCCCTCTCTTTTAGCTATAAAAGAATAATTTCAATAAAAAAAGCGTTAATCCTGCATTGATTAACGTCTTTGTAAATTTTAATAGATGTTTGGTAAAACAGTTCCCTTTATTTCTTTCTCTCAACTTGATAGATTATCGATCATGATTTTCATAATAGGCTTCATCTGCATAGTGTTTATCTGTTCCTTTCAGATAAGCTAAAATTAATTTCGGACGTTTAAGTAACACCCAGTCTCCGTGTTTATCAAACTTTCTGCTGGAGGTAATCATACCATTTTGAATTGTTCCGTATTTTTGTCCTTTCTTTTTTCCCCACACTTTTAAGCGTTTAGCAAAATCAGCATCTTCCGCCATAAGCAACTCTTCATTAAATCCGTTAATGGACTTAAAATCCTCTTTGTAGCACCAAAAAATGCCCACGGATATGGCGCCATATTTAATAAGTAAGGGTCCTATCAATAACATAGTTGAAACGAATATCCCTAAAGACATTCTTTCAAATTTCCCTGTAACTCCTCCGCCAATATACTTTCCCGAGCTCAAGTTTTGCACTACCTTTGTAAGCATATGCTCATTCATCTGTGTATCGGCATCTATTGTTACAATAATTTCGCCCCTAGCTCTTTCAACGCCTGTGTTCCTAATTTTAGAAAGATTTTTATCGTCATTATCTATTGTGATACAGTTATATGATTTCGCAATTTCTTCTGTTCTGTCTGTACAGCGATTTAGCACAACAATGATTTCAACTTCATTTTGGAGTAATTTTGACGCTTTTGAAATAGAGTCTAAGCATTTTCCAATGTACTTTTCTTCATTATGAGCGGGTATAATAATAGAAATGATTACGTCCTGTTGATTCTTATTTGTTAAAGTGTCCATCCAATCTCCCCCACCATTATATTTAATAATAGTAATCTCATTAAAAATATATTCAAATGAAAATGTGAAAATGCCTGCTTGATCTATAGTGCTAAAATCAAAATAAAACTAGCCTGCAATCTTACGTGGCTAGCTTTATTTTAATGTATTTTACAAATATATGATATATTTTCCGTTTATTGTATTCGCTTTTTAAGCTTGATTGGACAAAAATTGCCCATATTTCTACGTAGTTTTTTGCCATTTAAAGGTCAGAAGCGCTACTATTAATGCGATGCAAGTCATTGTGCCACCGATAATGGCATTTATTTCAGCACTATATGCATCAATGGTAATGCCCCCTATTGTAGAACCTAATGCCATGCCAATATGAGCACCAGAATTATTTAAACTTTGATGGATATCTGATGTAGTCGATGCAGTAGAAACAATATAGCTTTGAATCGCAGGTTGTAGTGACCAACTTAGTAGACTCCATAATAATATGGCCCCGACGAACAGAACAACGGAAAATTTTAAGAACGGAATTGCAACAATCGTTAATGTAAAGAAGGACAATACGGAAATAATCGTTCGTTTTGCACTAATACGATCAGTAAAATATCCACCTAGTAAACTCCCACATATGGAGGATATACCGATGATTAAATACATCAGGCTAAGAGACTTCTCTGACAAATGTAGCGTGGACTGAAGAAATGGTGTTAAATATGCATATAAAGTCATATGACCTGTAAAAAACACGATAGAGATTGAATGAATAAGTAAAATCTTTCGCTCCTTTATCGCCTTTACTTGGGCTTTAATAGGCAATTTCTTCTTGGGCTCAATTGTTCCTAATACAAAAAATACTATTAACATCAGCATTAATGTCAAAATAGCAATAAAAAGAAATGGTGCCCGCCAACCTAATTCGCTGCCTAACCATAAACTAAACGGAACACCAAACACGAGGGAAGCACTAACCCCCATTAATACAAGGCCGATTGCTCTTGCTGTATAAGCCTCATCACTTATTTGAGAAGCGATGGTGATACATAACGAAACAAGTAGCGACGCACACATAGCTGATAAAATTCTAGCGCTCATAAGAACAACATACATATCACTCAACACAATCATCATATTAGACACAAAGAAAATAAACAAAACGATGAGAAATAATCTTTTGCGCTCCATCATTGAAGTTAAAGATAATAAAATGGGGCCTGATATGGCAAAACTTAATGAAAACATGGAGATTAACATTCCTACTTTGCCATACGAAATATTTAAATCTTCCGCAATCAGTGGAAGCAACCCTCCAATTACTAATTCAACTAGACCAACTATAAAAGCAATCGTCGATAATAGGTAAATTCTTTTATCCATCATTTCACTCCTCTAAAAAAATACAAAAAGCAGCGCCCCCAGTTTAGGAGGCGCTGCATTAAAACATTTTCTTTGTCAATTCGCTAACATGACATCCAAAGTCATGTCGCCTTATTCAATTAAAAATTTCTTAAACAAAAATACCATTTTGCCTTATTGGTTGTCAATTATATTTATGTATTGCTTTCATATCAACATATGGGGTTGACTGTGGCAGTTCAAGCAACATGGGCTCATTCATAAAATTTGATTGTTTGTAAAGCCAAAGAGATATTTTTCAATTATAAAAGTATCTTGGCAAGGCGGTTAATGCCTTCTTCAATTGCGCCTTCATCAACTTTAGCAAATCCCAGTACCCATCCTTTTCGATTCGTTTCTAAACAATACTTACTAAGTGGATAAACGCGAATTCCCTTGTCGAGCGCTAGGTTTGTCATCGCTTCTTCATCAAACGATTCTTCAGCTTCAAGAAGCATATGCAAGCCTGTTTCAATGCCACTTAGTTTAAAACGTTCAGCTAGTCCAGTTGCCATGATGGCCTTGGTCATTGCTTCATGTCTGCGTCGATATACATTTCTTGCTCTCCTCATATGCCGCATAAAATGACCGTGCTCAATAAAATGACTAAGCGTTAGTTGTTCCATTATCGGCAGATGTCGATAGGTTAGGGCTTGTACTTGAGCAAGCTGACGAATGGCATCCTTTGGCCCAATCACTGCCGAAATGCGTATGCCTGGTGCCACCATTTTGGAAAAACTCATCATATACAATGTGTTCTGTGGTTGTTGGCTGAACAAAGTAGGAAGCGGCCCACCACGATACCTAAATTCGCCATCATAATCATCTTCTACAATCCAAAATTGCTCTTGCGCAGACTTTTGAAGCAATTGTTGTCTACGTGGTTCAGACATAATAACTCCAACTGCACATTGGTGAGAAGGTGTAACAAAAATAAGCTTACTTTGCGGATGAATACGATTTACTTGTATTCCATACTCATCAACAGGTACGGAAACGACATTCATTCGCCGGTATTTCATGGTCATCCAGGCAGCAGGGAATCCAGGATCTTCAACAGAAACGGTTTCTCCTTCCGTTAACAGTGCTTGTGCAATTAGATCAATGCTATGCTGTGCACCAGAAGTTAAAATGATTTGGTCAATATCTACATGAACACCTCTTTCAAATGTTAGATAACGTTGAATCTGTTCACGGAGCGGAGTAAAACCATAAGGGTTGCCATAACCCCAAGTGGTCAAATCTGCTTCGGATGAAGCCTGTAAAAAAGATTGTCTCCAATTTTTTTGGAAGTGCTCGTCTAAATAAGGCTCATGAGGACAAAAATCAATTTCTACATTTGGATTTTCTGTGCCTCTAAACCAACTGTTTAATTCATCAACTGCCGTGTTTAATAAAGGTAATGCTGGCGTAGATGGTCCATGAGAGGTAGTTTCTTCTGCCGAGTTAGCTTTCAATCCCCATTCACTTACCCTTGTTCCACCACGCCAATTAGTAACGGTATAGCCTCGACTAAATAATTCCTCATAAACAATTTGTATTGTTGAGCGTGAAACGCCGACTAATAAGGCAAGCTCTCGGGATGGAGGAAGTAATTCACCTGGTGGCCATTTTCCAGTTGTTATATGATGGATAGCCTGATCCAGCAACTGTTGCCAAATCGGAATTTTATCTTCTCGGTTTACTTTTAACATTTTCATTCACTTCCAGTTAAATGATGCGAACATTCATACAGTTCATCATGATTATACATGTGATAACGCCCTCATATTCCACTTTCTAAAGAAACGCTGACATTCGTTGAAAAGCTATATCTGCAGCATGAATTGTTTCATCAATATCATGTATGGAATGGGCAGTCGATAAAAAGATGCTTTCATATTGTGAAGGCGGTAAAAGTATCCCTTGTTTCAGCATTTCAACATAGAAATGACGAAACATCTCTGAATCTATTTTGCGCGCATCATCAAAATTTTGTAAAGGTTTATCTGTAAAGGACAAGCCAATCATTGTTCCAGCTTTAGTTGTCATCAGCGGTATATTGGATTTACGGGCAACTGTTGATAATCCTTGAATAAGTCGATCTGATAGCTCTTCAATATAGTTGTAACTATCATAGGTTAATTTATTTATTGTAGTATATCCTGCTACCATCGCGATTGGATTACCCGATAAAGTGCCAGCTTGATAAATATTGCCTTCCGGTGCAATCAGGTTCATAATTTCTTTTCTGCCGCCATATGCGCCAACGGGCATGCCTCCACCGATTATCTTCCCTAAGCACGTTAAGTCAGGCTGAATGTTATAAAGCCCTTGAGCAGAGTGATAAGCAATACGAAAACCAGTCATTACCTCATCAAGAATAAATAGCGCTCCATATTTTGAAGTGAACAAACGTATTGTCTGTAGAAATTCGGGGTCAGCAGGTATGCCTGCCATATTACCTGCAAATGGTTCCACTATTACCGCTGCAATTTCTGAACCATATGTATGAAATACACTACTAAGTGCTTCAATATTGTTATACGGAACGGATATCGTGTTTTTTGTAATTTCTAACGGTACACCTGGACAATCAGGAAGACCTAATGTTGCTATTCCTGAACCAGCTTTTACTAATAGATGATCACTATGTCCATGATAGTTTCCTTCAAATTTAACAATTATATTTTTGCCTGTAAAACCTCTAGCTAGCCGAATAGCACTCATTGTTGCCTCTGTACCAGAGTTAACCATTCTAATCTTCTCTATGGACGGAATTCGAGTAGTGATTAATTGTGCTAGCTTATTTTCTTGCAAAGTGGGCAATCCAAAACTGGTCCCCTTTTTTATTGCTTCGAGTAATGCACTAGCAACATCCTTATCTGCATGTCCATGAATTAATGGTCCCCAAGAAAGGATATAATCTATATACTTATTCCCATCAATATCATATATTTCTGACCCAATTCCATGACTAATAAAAATCGGATCGATTCCAACGGATTGAAATGCTCTTACTGGACTGTTTACACCACCAGGCATTAGTTGTTTTGCTATTTCGAATGCTTCTGTCGATTGCTGTGTATTGATTTTAAAAACCACCTTTCATAATAGAGAAAACTATTAGCTATATGCTCATCTAGAGGATCAATTGATTCGTTTCTATTTAAATATCTCTGTAACAACTGTCCCCTTTTTTCTACAAACAAGACTCTATTATTTTGCTTTTTAAAACATGTCACGTTACATGTACATAGTTTTCACTTGAAACTATTTTTGTGGTGCCCCATTCATATTTTGTGTTTTTTTAAGAAATTGAACATTAATTAATAAATGTGCTCCTAAACCAGCTACAAGCCCCCAAAATGCCCCTCCTACGCCAAGTAATGTAACATTTGCGGCAGTTGCCAAAAAAGTAATGAGTGCAATTTCGCGTCCGTTCGGATTTGTTAAAGCATTAGCAAGGCTACTACCAATTGTACCGAGCAATGCTAATCCAGCTAATGTGGCAATAAACGTTGCAGGAAGAATTAAAAACAATGCAGCCAATGTTACCCCAAAAATTCCAACAATTATATAAAAAATACCACAGACAATTCCTGCAATATAGCGTTTCGTTGAATCTTCATGAGCGTCTTTTCCAGTACAAATTGCGGCTGTAATTGCGGCAATATTAAACGCATGTGATCCAAATGGTGCTGTTAGGAGCGAACCCAATCCTGTTACAATTAAAATCGGATTCGCACTCGTTTTAAATCCATCATTTCGCAACACTAACATTCCTGGCATATATTGTCCCGTCAAGGTAATAATAAAAAGCGGCAAAGCAACGCCTAATAAGGCATGAAGAGAAAACGCTGGAACAACAAATACTGGAGAAGCAATGGCCAATTCGACATTGCTGAAATCTACCTTGCCCATACTTATCAAATAAATCAATCCAATTACTAAGATACCGACAATTGCATAGCGAGATGTAAATCGTCTTAATAGGATATACGCAGTAAATAGGACAATTACAAGTAAAGGGTCAACTTTCGCACCACCAAAGGCCGAAATACCAAACTGCAATAAAATACCTGCTAAAAGGCCTGAAGCGATGCCTGGTGGAATAAGCTGGACAAAACGTTCGAACATTCCAGATAATCCTAAAAAAACAAATGCTACAGCAGATATAATATATGCGCCAATTGCTTCAGGATAAGAAGTGACCGCCAAAGCTGAAACAAGAAATGCCACACCTGGTGTTGACCAAGCTGTAATAATCGGTTCGCGGTATCGATAACTTAACCAAATACCAGTTACTCCCACACCGATGGAAATCGACCATATCCATGAAGCAGTCATTTCAGGACTCAGGCCAGCAACCTTAGCAGCCTGAAACACCAAGATAAAAGTACCTCCATAGTTTACTAACACAGATATAAAAGCAGCTATGGTGGGTGATAGCAAATCACGCAAACGCAGTGAAACGGATGTTGTATTCATACACTTTCCCTACCTTTCATTCCAATAGTGGTCAAACACTTTCTCTCTACTCATAAAAATAGCATTCATTCTTTAAAACCAAATTTGAAAACTCCAGTGATTCTTACCTGTCAGAATGTCCATTCCATACATCGGGGATTTGCTATTATTTGTGTATCAGACTTACCAATGTCATCATTTGACCTTTTATTATGTAATGTTTCAAATAGAGATTATTGTTCAGTTAGATACTGCATTGCTATGCCCCCCTTTTTATTTGTTTTATTAAAATGAACGCTCTTAGCATAACGAATAACGGACTGTGAAAAAACATCCAAAAACACAATTTTCACCAATCCATAAATGTTGATAATTCTTCGGATTATTAAATTCTATGAATTGCACTAATCGTTTTAGTTAAATCAAAACACCACTTACCTATGTGATATAGGAAGTGGTGTTTAAATAAATTTACCATAGTTTATGAAATATATTTTTATATTTTAAACATTTGCCCTACTTCAATAGGATTTTCTTTCGCGGTCATTTGTTGTGGATTAATCCGATAAACTTGAACTGGGCCACCGAAAACAGCTGAACGATATTTGTCCACATGTTGCTCAGATAAAGGACGATTATAATAACCAGGCACATATTTATTTAGCATCTCTTGCAACATATGTGTAGCTTCATCCAAATCGTCGATGGGTTGAGCCTTCCCAAAAACGATGACGCTCATATACGCAGTGTCCGTCTTTGCGGGCACTGGATTAGTAATCGTTCCATATTCTTCGCATACTGTAAAGCAGACTTCCTGATTTTCATCCATAACTTGATTGCGTCTTCCGCCAGTAGCTCCGTGGAAATAGAGCATCCCATTTGTCCAAACAAAGTTAAGTGGAACAACATAAGGCAAATGACCGTCAGCCATTCCTAAATACCCAATTCGAGCTTGCTTCAAAAATACATTAATTTTGTTTTGATCTAATACTTCTCTTACTTTGTAACGTACCTCAACCATTGATATCCCTCCTACTTGTCGTATTATGTAATCTTATCAACGTTTGGATGGAATAAAAACGTCCAAAACTATCGTCAACAAGCAATCCAATAGCCAAAGCCAATTTGACAAATGTAGAAGGTCATTGCAACAACATTCCATTGAATAATGGGTACAAAAAAGGCAGAAATCCTAATGATTTCTGCCATTCCGTATGTTTTTTTATAGATTTAGTAAAGAAGACATGCCTCTATCTACATCTTAACAAAGAAGGAATTATAAGTCTATTTATTTTAGATAGTGCGTGTGATAATAAGGTTGCGCAAATACTTCATAACGTTGTGATGAATAGAAGGGTATAATGAAACAGAATATATATGATAACAATACGTTCTTTAGAAAATATCAAGAAATACGAGCACGAGAACATAATTATAACATTTTACTGGAACAACCCAATTTTTTGACATTACTACCGACACTTAAAAATAAAATCGTATTAGATATCGGATGTGGTGTAGGAGATTTTGCCGTTTATTGTCTTGAGCTCGGTGCAAAATACGTTACAGGAATTGATATTTCTTCCAATATGATTGCACATGCAAAAACACATCATGTTTATGACAATCTATTGTTTGAACAGGTTGCATTTGAAGAGATGAAAGTGCCCAAGGGAACCATTGATTTTATAAGTAGTTCTTTAGCTTTTCACTATATTGCAGACTTTCAGTTACTTATAAAGAAAATCAGTACCGCATTATGTGAAGGTGGAATTTTGTTATTTTCAATAGAGCATCCAATTGTAAGTGCTAATATGGGAAAAGACAATTGGATAACGGATGCTGAAGGGAACTCACTCTATTTTGCATTAGATAATTATCAGAATGAAGGCTTACGTACACAACATTGGTTAGTTGATAATGTTGTGAAGTATCATCGTACACTATCAACTATTATAAATACGCTGATTGAACATGGCTTACAAATCGAAAAAATGGTGGAGCCAATACCAACTAAAGATGCAGTATGTAATTTACCAAATTTAAACAAAGAATTTCGGCGACCTTCGTTTTTAATTATAAGAGCCAAAAAACATCGAAGAATAATCACCAAAAAGTAAGTGTCTAAAAAATAAAGGATAGATTATCACCTTCTGTACAAACTAATGTCAGGAGGTGATTTTTAATGAACTATCAAAATAAAACTGATGTTAATCAAGTAAAACAGCAAATCCAACAAGCAGAAGCGAACAAATTACAAGCTTCTGGTTCAGCGAATGCAATGGATGTAGAATTTGGAAATGAAATGGATATAAATCAAATTAAACAACAAATCCAACAAGCAGAAGCAAATAAAAAATTTGCTTCTGGTCGTTTTGCAAACGAAAACAATTCAAAATAATCATCATCTCTAACCGGCAATCTTTTTTGCCGGTTTTTCTATTCCGAACTCTTTTTTAAATGAATAAACGAATTGTTATTACTCGGCTACCACCGCTTCTTGTATTAATTCCAGCAATTTTTACTAACGTAGTCTATAACGAGTAGAATTTTCTTCTTTCCTACATACCTAAATGAGTCAATTCTTTTAAATGTTCGTGTTTTAGTGCATCACCCAATTGTCCAGTCGCTGAACAAAACGCATTTTTTAGTTTGAAAGACGAACTTTAATGAATGTTTATATAAATATAGTTCGATATTTCTTTTTTTAGAAAGCTCAAAGTTGCTCCTCTGTAAGAAAGACATGCATAAAAAGAGAGCTTCTCCTTGGAATAAATGGAGGAATCTCTCTTCATTAGAATTGACCGTTATCAAATACCTTCCATACTTTCTTCTATAGCCATCTCTTCAACAGTTGAGTGCTTTTTCTTTTTCATGACATTTGCTATTAAAATACAAAGCATGCTTAGTATAAATAAGCCTAAAAATATGAACCACGCCACTTTGTAACTTTGTGTAAGATCATAGATAAGACCGGAAACGATAACACCAAGTGAACTCGTTGCTACGAAGAATATTTGGACAACACCGAAAATAGCTCCAAAATCTTTTTTGCCGAATAAATCATCTGTCATAAATGGAGGGCCAATTGTCGCAATAACAATACTGAAGCCGTAAGCGATAGCAAAGACAAACGCAAAACTCTTAGCGTTAGCCAGCAACAGTGACACCATCGCTATCGTCATACAACTACCTACAAAAAGAATGCCTCCGGTTGTTCTAAACTTATCAAAAATAGCACCAAGAATAAGCTTGCCAACCGTATTGGATAAAGATAAAAGTCCGAAAATTGTACCTGCAAATAGCGCTGGATGACCAATATCCATTAAATATGCGGGGATATGCATTTGTACGCCACCTGCAACAAGTGCAAAGCAGATAACACCGAAAATAAATAACCAAAACATGCCCGATCTCTTTGCCTGTGCTAACGTGACACCGGATTGTTCCGTATTTGCTTGTGTGATTTCTGCCCGATTGGCCCCAAACGCAATCGTCCCTTTTTCAGCAGGACTTTTCTTTGTGAAAAATAAGATCAATGGCAGTGAAATCACTATAATTAGCACCCCGGCAATAATATAAGTTGTTCTCCAGCCATAATTTGAAATGAACATGGTTAAAATTGGGCTAAGTGCAGCTGTTCCAATGCCTGAACCTGCAAATGCTAATCCCATAGCTAGCCCTTTTTTCTCATAAAACCAATTCGTTAGCATGATGGAAATAGGAATATTCGAAAATCCAGCAACACATATCCCGATACAAAAGGCAATGACGCCAAAATAGACAGCCGATTGTGCGAGAGAATATAACATAAAGCCACACCCTGCTAGAATGATACAGACAGACATGATTAACTTCATATTGCCTTTTGCAAGTAGCTTGCCCATAAAGGGAGAAGCGATGGCGACACCTAGACCACCTACTGAGAGAACAATTGAAAACGTTGTCCTCGTTAAGCCTAATTCTGTTGTTACCGGTACAAGAAATAAACTGTGTAGAGAATTGACAATCGAAAATGCCGAAAACATAATCAAGAAGCTCGTTAAAACAATATACCAGCCATAAAATAGACCGTTATTCCTTTGTGGCATACTCGTCCCCATTTCATTTTTTCTTGTTCTACGAATTATATTCCCTACCTATTTTTGGTTTGCTCCATACTAGCCAATTTGGATATAACACGTTTTTTCTCGTGTAAATTCGCGTACAGAGTCTGTCCCAAAACCGCTCGCTTTTTGACCGCCAAATGGTAATTCTGTGCCAACGATTCGGTACGTATTGACCCAAACATTGCCCGATTCGATTGCGCGAATCATGCGATGTGCACGATTTAAATCGGATGTCCAAATACCAGCTCCTAATCCGTATTCTGTATCATTTGCAATCGCCAGTGCTTCTTCTTCCGTATCAAATGGGATTACCACGGCAACGGGTCCGAAAATTTCTTCTTGGCATACATGTAAGTTATTACCCTCTACTTTGATTAAGGTCGGTTCAATCCAATAGCCTTCCGCCAATGTATCTTGACCTGATAATAAGTTAGCACCGCCGAAGCGTCCACCAATCAGGATTTCTCCGCCTTCTTGTTGCCCAAGCTCAATATACGAACAAACTTTTTTATATTGCATCTCATTGGCAACGGGTCCCATAGGTGTTTGCATGTTTAAGGTATCGCCCAACTGAATATGCGTAGCGATTTCCTCTTTCATCAAAGCAATCATTTGATTTAAAATAGAACGTTGAATTAAAATCCGAGAACCGCCAACGCAAAGTTGCCCTGCATTACCGGTAAAAATCCCATTGACCGTGACACCATTGGCTGCTTTCGCTAAATCTGCATCCTCGAAAACAATATTAGGTGACTTCCCACCTAATTCTAAAACCATCGACTTAGGGTTTTGTGCAGTGGACTGCGCGATTGCCTGTGCCGTTCTTCCTGATCCTGTTAAACTCACTTTGTTCACGTTTGGATGTCGTACAAGCGCATCGCCTACTTCCGCACCTGTACCCGAAATAACATTTAAGACGCCTGGTGGTAAGATACTTTGAAGAATTTCACCGTAGCGAAGCGGGGCTGCTGCTGCCAACTCTGATGGTTTAATAATAACCGTGTTTCCACCTGCAAGGGCAGCCGCGGCTTTCACCGTAAATGTCCATAAAGCTGAATTCCAAGGAATAATACCGACGACAACGCCAAAAGGTTCCCGTATTGTAAACCCTATTGTATTTGGCCCAAGTTGCACGGTTTCCCCTTTACTCCCTATATGAATAGCAGCAGCGGCCGCATCATACCACATATTTGCGAGTACCGGCATAAGTCCGTACTTCGTTTCCCGTATTACCCAGCCATTATCTTTTGTTTCCAGTTCAGCCAATTCATCTCCATATTGGGCAATGGCATCACCAATACGTCGTAAATAACCCGCTCTTTCACTAGCAGGAAGAGCTGACCAATCTGGCAGGGCTGTTCGAGCGGCATGTACTGTCGCGTCTACATCTTCAACCGTGCTACAAGGAATGGTCGCCCAAACCTTACCTGTTGCTGGATTATAGCTATCCATTTTATTACCTGAAGATGATGGAATGACTTTACCGTTAATGACATTTTGATAGTCTTTTACAGTATTCATTGTTTTCAATATTTTTCCCACCCTTTCAAATACAAGATGACTTCCTTTCCATTAGGAAAACGATGCCGTTGCTAACGGTTAAGAAGCAGAAAACCAGTTGGATGCTACCAACCTAATGCCACTGCTGTCTGCTCATAATATTGCTGTGTACTGCCAAGGTAATTTTCATAGAAACGCGCTCTTTTCACATAAAGATGACAATCAATTTCTTCTGTAAAGCCGATGCCACCATGAATTTGAATGCTTTGAGATGCAACTTTTATAAATGCTTCTGTTGCAAATAAGCGCGCACTTGAAACCGCTTCAACTTTATCTTCCGCATTACTTTCTATTGCCCAGTTTGCATAATAAGCTAATGAACGAGCTGTTTCTAAATCCATTTTCATATCGACTAAGCGATGTTTAATTGCTTGAAATCTGCCGATTGGTTGGTTAAACTGCTCACGAATCGTGGCATATTCAACTGCCGTTTCTACAATTTTTTCTACACTGCCAACAATAGTAGAACAAAGCGCTGCATTAAATGATAATAGACTTTCTTGCAATGCGTCCCATCCTTGATGAACAGTGCCCACAATTTGCTGACTGGATACTTGCACATTATGAAACGTCACTTCTGCAAGCAAACGTGTTTCATCCATATTTTTTTGACATTGCATTTGCATAGACGCCTCATCACAATCAACGATTACAAGTGATATTCCTTGCTTGTCTTGCCCTTCTGCCGTTCGCACTAGAACAAGCAAGCTATTTGCTAGCTCTACATCAGGCACTAACGTTTTCACCCCATTTAACGTAAGAACGTCTCCATCTAATGTGCCATGTACTTGCACATTAGATGGCTTGTAGTTACCGCCAGGCTCCAACCATGCCACTGTAAACGTATGGTCGCCGCTCGCAATTGCTGATAAGTATTTCGCTTTTTGCTGCGCTGTACCGAATTGCTCCAATAATGGTACAACTAAAGCGTTTGTTTCTAAAAATAACCCTGGTAGCAATGCGCGACCCGTCTCTTCTAGAATAGGCACTAAATCTAACTGACCTAGCCCCATACCGCCATACGCTTCAGACACATTGACACTCGTACAGCCTAGCTCAGCTAAGCCAGCATACAGCTTCTGAAATGAACTAGTGTTGCCTTCGGTAAACTCACGTGCCACTTTTGTTTGACCGACATCATCTAAATATTTGCGTACATAACTTCGAAACATTTCTTGTTCTTGATTTAACGAAAAATCCATATTAGCCACCCCCGCAATATTATCGACCCATATCCTTTGGTAAACCTAGTATTCTTTCAGCAATGGTATTCTTTTGTATTTCACTTGTGCCCCCACCAATCGTCTGACCGAAAGAGTATAAATAATTGTCCTGCCAATAGGAGCGATCAATCAATGCATTTTCTTTCCATAGGATGCCATGATGACCTTGCATCGAAATGGCTTGAGCAAACAGTTCTTTCGTCAATTCACTTACAAGCAGCTTATCCATCGAGCTTTCTGCACCAGGATGACCATTTTTTAATTGCTTCGTTAAATTACGATAATAATTTAACAGGGAACCACGAGAACGAGTATACAAGTCCACCATTGTTTTTCGAATAAATGGATTTTTGATCAGTGGCTCATCATCATCATTTAAGTCCTTCGCTAATGCCACTAAATCATGAAATTGTTGTTCTAACGTAAATACTTGACCACCAATTCCCGTTCTTTCATGCATTAGCAGTGCAATGATTACTTTCCAGCCTTCATCTACTTGACCGATAATTTCGGCATCGTAAGCGACAGCATCATTTAAATACACTTCATTAAAATCTTTTTGACCATCCATTGAAACAATTGGTCGCGTTTCCACTCCTGGCTGGTGCATATCTAACAAGAACACCGTAATGCCTTTATGTTTTTTCTCGAATCGGCTCGTTCTTGTAATTAAAAAGCAACGATCCGCCACATGACCGAAACTCGTCCAAACCTTTTGCCCATTAATAATCCAACGATCCCCATCTTTTACGGCAGTCGTTTGAATAGCGGCTACATCTGAACCTGCATTTGGCTCTGAATAGCCTTGGCACCAAACTTCTTCCCCTGTAATAATCTTTTCAATGTATTTTTCTTTTTGTTCTTGTGAACCGATTTGCATTAAAGTCGGCGCAACCATATGGAGCCCCACATAATTAATTAACGGTGGCGCTTTCACCCGTACCATTTCTTGTTGATAAACAATTTCTTCCATCAATGTCGCATTGCGGCCACCGTATTGTTTAGGCCAGGCAATCGCAGCCCAACCACCTTCATACAGTTTCTTTTGCCAATCTCGTAAAAATAACTCGTATGCTTTCGATTCTTTATCTAGCTGTACATCTCCTTGCAACCATCCATCAGGTAAGTTCGCTGCCAACCACGTTCTTAACTCTTGACGAAATTGTTCTTCCTTTTCCGTAAATGAAAAATCCATCGAATCATCCCTTTCTATGAATATTTTAGATTTACTTAAGCTTGTATCCATTGAGGAAGCGCACGATCTTCCGTAATATCTTGCCATATCATTTTCACAGGCATGCCGATTTTTATTACTTCTGGTGGACAATCTAGCACATTGCCGATTATCTTAACCGCTTGTAAATGGTCTAACTGTACGACCGCAATAATCGTCGGCAAATCGTCTTGAAAGCCTGGCAGGAAAGGTCTATAGGACACTACATAGGAATAAATTGTTCCTGTAATATGACAACCTT
The DNA here is from genome assembly GCF_037976175.1 of Lysinibacillus sp. FSL K6-3209. Classification (NCBI taxonomy): domain Bacteria; kingdom Bacillati; phylum Bacillota; class Bacilli; order Caryophanales; family Bacillaceae; genus Lysinibacillus; species Lysinibacillus sp. FSL K6-3209. Next base: position 2,248,039 of record NZ_CP150264.1, read on the forward strand.
GGCTTTCCCAGTTCAGTGCAGTGGACCCGCATTTTGCACAAGCTGGACCTGGCGGGTGGTTATAGGCATTGCATGTTGCACATTTTTGTAGCATTAACGCATGACGATCCGCCGCATCCCAATATGGTTGATTATCTTGTGTTTTCAGTGGAATTGGTTTTTGATACATGACTTTCCCTCCTAGTTTCTTAAAATCATTGCCCCTGCAATATCAGGACCAGACCAACCAGTACAAATACCGATTTCACAATTTTTCACCTGTCGATCTGTTCCTTGATAGTCATGCCGAATTTGACGAACAATTTCCAGCACATTGTTCATACCATGTGTATAGCCTTCTGAAAGCATGCCGCCTGCTGTATTCGTTGGTAGCTTACCCCCCATTTTTAGGTTGCCACTGGCAACGAAATCACCTACTTCGCCACGTGCTGCAAAACCGTAGGCTTCTAACTGCCGTAATACAACCCAACTAAAGCAATCATAAATTGAAGCGACCTGAATATCTTGTGGTGTCACCCCAGCTTTTTTATAAAGAGAAGGCGCTACAAAGTCAGATGCCACTTCATCTAAATTCGTCCAATAATGCGCATGTGATACCGTGCGTCTCGCTTCGATGCCCATAATATAGACAGGTTTTGACTTGCAATCCTTTGCTTTTTCAGCGGATGTGACGATAATCGCATTGGCTTCATCTGATTCTAGGCAAAAATCATGTTTCGTGAATGGATAGCTTAAATGAGGTGTTTTTAAATACTCTTCCATCGATAAAGGTTTCCCATAGAAGAACGCTTTCGGATTACGTTGAGCATGTTCATAAAAGCTTACACAGACATGCCCTAAATGTTCTTGTGTAATGCCAGTTTGTTGCATATGGCGCGTTGCAAATAAACCGAACCATTGCCCTGGTCCACCAGCTCCATACGGAATAAAAAAGCTTCCGCCATCCATCGCACCTTGTAGCATATTGACATCCCAGCCACCGCCGCCCATACGAACGCCAGAACGACCATTCATCGCACGATAGATTAAAACGGTATTAACTTGACCTGTTTCAATTAAGCCAATGGCATCCGCAATTAACATCTCTGTACTACTGCCGCCGCCCATAATATCTTTTACATATTTTGGTCGTACTCCTAAATAGGTTGCTAATTGATGGGACGTACAAGAATCATTTTCCGAGTAGCTCATAAAACCATCAATTTCTCGCGCTTCTAAACCTGCATCTTTTAATGCAGCTCGTGCAGCGTCTAATGCTAAATGTAAAGGTGTTGTACCAGAATTTTTTGAACGTTCACTTTCGCCTACCCCCACAATGGCATAGCGATCTTTAATAGTAGCCATATTGCAACCTCCTTGTTTCCTATAGTTCAATCAGTTGTAATGTCGCTTCACCAAACCCTACAATTTTCCCTGGTGCTTTCTCCGCATACAAATCCAAATCAACGAATTGTTTTGCTTGTTCTTGGTAAATTTTTTTGACGATAGCCAAGCAGGTAATTTCATCACCAGGTCTCGTCATCGCACCAAAACGCATGTTAAAATTCGTGAGCGTAGCAGATGTACCAGCAAGTTCCATAACGTATTGGCCAAGAAAGCCCATGACAAGCATTCCATGTGCAATCACGCCAGGCATTCCTATACTTTGAGCAAATGCATCATCTGTATGTAAAGGATTAAAATCCCCTGATGCACCCGCATACTTGACAAGCTGAACTTTTGTAACAGCAGGCTTTACAAGTGGTTCCAGCTTTTGTCCTTGTTGTAATTCTTTGAATTGAAGCATGATATTTCCCCCTTAGTTATCGAGTGAAAGTTGAACGAAGAGCGTAAATCTTCGTTCAACAGTATTGTTATGCTTTACTATTGGCTAATGCGCGATAAATGATATTGGTGCGACTAATTACGACAAGCTCACCGTTTTCATCTTTCATTTCTGTATCCATTACTAAAAACTGCATCGGTCCATTTTTTCCTTCTTTCTCGTAGACGTTTGTTACCTTCATTTGACAATGCAAACGATCCCCAGAGCGAATTGGACGCTGATAAATAAACTCTTGCTCACCATGTAGCATGCGACTATAATCCAATGGCAAGTGAATGCCCTGTCCACTGTCAGCACCAATCGCAACTGGAAAGCTCGGGGGCGCAATAATACCCCCGTAAATGCTTGATTTAGCAAAGGCTTCATCTACGTATAATGGATTTGGATCGCCGATAGCTTCTGCAAACTGTCGAATATGCCTTTTTTCTACTTCAAAAACATAGTGTGGTCCTGTTAAACCAATTAAACGTTGATCTAGTTCCATCTATTTACCTCCCGACTACTGACTTTTCAAAAACATCTTTATTGATGACAATCATCGCGTCCGCCGCCTTTACACCGTCTTCGTAAACAATTAATGGATTGATGTCTAATTCTTCTATCACCGCTTCATTTTCGGTAACAAGCTGCGATACCTTGAGTAAGACATCAATAATGGCTTCGATATCACTCTGTGCTTTGCCACGTGCTCCTTTTAAAAGCGCTTTCCCTTTTACTTCTTCAATCATTTCAACGGCATCAGCTCTCGTTAGTGGTGCGACCCTAAATGAAATATCTTTAAAGACTTCAACAAAAATACCGCCTAATCCAAACATCACGACAGGACCGAAATTTGGGTCTTTTGTCGCACCAATAATCACCTCTGTTCCTTCTGGTAGCATTTCTTGTACGGCAATGCCATTGATCTGCGCATCTGCTTTATAGGTTTTCGCATTGTGATAAATTTCAGTAAACGCTTTCATTACTTCGTTCGCTGATTGTACATTAAGACGAATAGCATCGGCTTCTGTTTTATGAGGGATATCTGCTGAATCGACTTTTAAGACAACGGGATATCCAATGGCATTGGCAAATTGGACCGCTTCCTCTGCCGTAGTAGCCACCGTACGTTTCGTTGTTGGAATGCCATAGACATCGAGTATGTCAGTCGCTTGTGCTTCGCTTAGTGTTGTTCCACGGATATGTGCAATGTCTATCCGCTTGATTGTCGTGTCCTCTTGTTGGCGCATTTTTTGCTGATGCTTTCGATAACTTTCGCTATATTCCACAAGCTTCGCTAAACCTTTAATTGGATTTAAATCACCTGGTATAACGGGAATGCCATTTTTCTCTAGCGTCTCTTTCCCTTTAGGAACAGACATACCGTCCAATGGGAATGTTGTAATAAAAACGAATTTATCCGAGTTTTTACATAGCTCAATAAACTCCTGAAGGTATGGATTATCCGCTTCCCAGTACAATGGAAATTCCGTTAAAATAATATTATGCACTTCTGGATCAGCAATGAGTGCGCGTAATGGCGCGATATACAGCTCGGGATTGGTTACTGAAGCGGCTGCCGTTAAGTCGATTGGATTGCTGGCACTTCCGAAAGAAGGAATGTGCTTTTTAATCTCTGTCTTCGTCTTTTCACTTAGTGGTATAATGTTTAATCCTAAACCTTCGCAGCGATCTGCTTCGTTAATGCCCCGTCCACCAGAACTAGTAATTAACACCGTATTTTTTCCTTGTGGTAGTCGATTGGATAAAAATAATTTTGAAAAAGTAATAATATCTTCATAATCATCGACCCTGACAATGCCACTTTGTCTAAAAAATGCATCATAAATTAAATCTGAACCAGCTAAGGAGCCTGTATGGGAAGCGGCTGCTCTACTGCCAGCTGTACTTCTGCCCGTTTTCATTAACGCGATTGGCTTTTTGCGATTTAGCGCTTCTTTTGCTAAACGTCGAAGCTTTTTAATATCTTTGGCCCCTTCTAAATAGCCTGTAATCACTTTTGTTTTGGGATCATGAATCATATATTCCACTACATCCGAAAATTCTGTTTCCATTTCGTTGCCGACACTTGCAAAATAATTAAAGCTTAACCCTTTTTGTGCAGCGGCCATATATGTTAACACGCCAAATGCTCCACTTTGGGAAACGTAGCCTACTGCTTTTTCTTCATGCAATGGCACTGCCAAAATCGCTGGTGAAAATGTGCCAATCATACCATTCGTTGTGTTCACTAGCCCTACACAGTTCGGGCCAATAATACGAATGCCATGTTCTTTCGCAATGGTCGCTAAATCTTGTTGTAACATGACCCCTTCTTCACCAATTTCAGCGAAACCAGATGCGAAAATAATGGCAGCTTTCACTTTCTTTTTGGCACATACTTGGAGATTATCCTGAATGTGCTCTGCCCCTACACAAAATATGGCTAAATCTACGTCATCAGGCACAGCTGTGATCGAAGGGTAGCATGGCAGGCCTTCTATTTCACTAGCTTTCGGATTAATTGGATAAATATCTCCCTTAAATCCACCATCTATTAGCGCTTTCAATTGAATATAGCCAATTTTATATGGATTGGTAGAGGCGCCCAGTACTGCCACAGACTTTGGATTAAACAAAGGTTCTAGCGATTCATAAGCTTTCAATTCTTTCTTCATTATTTCACCTCGGTTTCGAATAATAGAAAATCACTTTGATTATGTTGTCCATTGTATCGAACGTGCTTTCAAGACAATGAAAAAAAGAAGCTGTAAAATAATTTAATTATTAGGGAGTGAAAAAAAGAAAAATAGGTGAAAAGCATAGGCAAGGCAAGGGTTAAAATATTTTTATTTTCTTTAATGCACACATTAACCACGACATCTACACACGATGACCTCGACTTAAGGGGAGGATAACAGTAAAAACTGCAAAATGAAGATTATCACACAACAAAAAAGAGGATATAGGTGGTATAAAAAAAGCTCCCTATATACCGTATTCAAACGATAGATAGGCAGCTTTATGCAAATACAATATTCTTTAATGAAATTTTTGAAGCCATCGCTTAATGCTGTTTTGAATTTTGACAGAAGGGGTTTTGATACCTCGCTCGATATTACTTATATATGAAGGTGAAATTTCAAGTTCTTCAGAAACTTGTAAAAGCGATAGATTAAATTGTTTGCGTATGGCTCGCAATTGATGGCCAATAGTAGCCCCTTTTTCTGTATGTTGTACGCTATCTTGGAAACCAATTGCAGAATGTGTTGTATTTTTTGTCTTTTCAATGGAGCGGTATTGTTCTTTTATAAGTTCTGGTGGTTCAACAAGAATCGTAGCATCTAACCATAAGCGCACCCATCCCTTATGATTGGCAATGGATTCATCCCATTTATGATAATGCCATGCAGAAAGAACGCCATCTTCGAGTAATTGATCCAGCGCTTTTTCAAAGCGATCTCTCGTGCGAGAGGGTGTACGTTCATTGATATTTTCTCCAATTGTTTCTAGCAATGTTCTGATTTTATTTGGCTGTAAGAAATCGCCCTTTCTTGCTTGCGTTCGCCAACGCCAACTCAAATAGCGTGCCAATCTTTTTTCCCACTTTTGACTATAGGGGTTGTAATGTAACGTTTGAATCGGTAACAAAGCAATTTGTCTTCCAGAGCCATAAAGATACTTTGTAAAAACTTTATCGACTGTAACTGTAAATGTTTTTTGATTATCTATATGGGCAATATTATATTCATTTCGGTATTCATCGATAAAAAGAAATGTTCGTCCTTGTAGTTGTGTTTGAACAGGCTTACCTTTTTCATAAATAGTAGCTTTATTTAATTCAAGCCATAAGCTCTGAATTTTTGTAAGCGATTGCAAAACTTTGTCTTTTTGTTGTTGCTCATACCCACCTCGTCGCCCTTCGCCTCCTAATTTCGGCTTTAAACCACGAATCCTCAATAAATCATTAAAGTGGATTTCAATAATATCTTCTGTATACCTTGCTTTAGATAGAAAGATACTACATAAAGCATCAAACATATCAACGTCTAAATCTGTTAAACTTTGTGCTAGATTTTGGGCTTGTTCTATCATTGTATGCGTGTCGATAGAGCCATCAGTATATAGATAAGGACGTAATTGAATGATGCCTTCTACATTCCCTTTGACTAAAGCTGTAGTCGGCCAAGGCGTATTGTCAATAGATTGAAAACTATTTTTATATAATGCTTCTCGGACATACTGATACGGTGCATTATTCATAACATGGAGATGCTGTTCTACCCCTAATGACAAGATTAGATTTTTACTATGTGGCAAGGTATCCTCGTGATTTGAGTTTGCGATTTGAAGCATGGAAGCAATTTCTTGTGCATTTAAATTCGTGAGCTTCATTAATGCAATAATAGTATGAAACCATTGCGCCATATAATGATTGACGATATTTGTATATTTTGAAATAAATGCCTCATTAGTTGATAGATTTTTCGTTATTTGCTGAAAAAATACGTGATTTAATTCCTGACTGCTCATTTGATGTACCTTTTCAGAGCCTAATGTACTTTCTAGTTCTTCCAGTACCCACTCTGTTAAGTAGACTTGAAACCACGAGCAAAACTCTTCCCACGCATTATCTTCTCCTAGAAATGTATTTGCTTTAATCATTTGCTCCATTCGATGAATATATCTCTCGTAATGAAGTTCGTTATGATGCATCAAAGTCTGCTTCTGTGTTTCATTTAGCTGGTCCTCATAATTTTGCAGTAAAAACGAAACGATGTTTTTAGCTATTTCAGTGATAACACGATTTCTAGAAGAAATTCGTAAGTTCATAAATAACTGTTCACTCTCTTTATAGGTACGATCCCAAATAACAAACGAGTTCGATATCACATTTTTAGTCCATGTAATCGCTTTTGTCGCTTGATCATTACTCGCTATTTTCTGTTGTTCGTAGATACAAAGTACATAATAGTTATCAATTTTATTGACCAACTTTCGATTCATTGTAGTCCGATTAATCTCATTTCGAAGCATTTCCATTTGGTTAAAGGCAACATTGTCGTAATCATTTTTATTTATCATGAATACCTCCTTGAAAAAATGCGAACACAGAGGACTTATAACTTGTACTATATGTGTATAATGGTCATTTTAACACCAGTTAACAGAATATTCTATATTTATATTTTGGATAGTGGTAAAGTATGTGCATCTATTGAATAGGAAAAGACCTCATTAAAAAGTAATGAAGTCTTAGCGTGTAGGCAAACGAGCTCGTAAAATCCGATGCCTATTATTCAGTTAATTTTACATTATGCTCGTAAAAGCACCCACTTAAATATTATTTACATCTGTTATCCAACAAAAATACAAATTTACATTTTGAAACTGCACTGGACCAACAATCGTATTTTGCTTCGGGGAAATATGAAATAGCTCAACAAATGCTACGAAATCTTCAAACCATGCGGCGGTCTTGCTAAAAGAGTGGATTAGCATTAGTGCATTACAAGCATTTACTCGGTTCGCTTCTATTAAAGCGGATGCTGCTCGATGTAATAACTGATACCTTATTTTTTTCACCGACTCTTCTTCTAAAGTAAATAATTGGAGTAGATAAGCTAATCTTTTCCTTTTTCCTTCACTTGGGTTGTCTCCTAACCAGCTATCAACGGTTTTTCCAAAAGGTTCTGCTACTTTCCCTTCTATCATAATGGGGATAAGTACATTATGCGCTTTTGCGAGTATATAAAGATCATTTTGTGAACTTGCATTTCCTCCAGGTAAAGGCACCTTGTATTCAGGAAACCCATATAATACTTCAATATTTTGAAATAAAGTAATGTTGCTATTTTTAAATACATTGTCAACGGTGTATGGTAAATTATGCGCATTCCCCCAACTAACAGCTAACTCAAAAGCAGAGTATCCTTTTTTCCATTGCTTTATAGGATCAGCAAGGAATTCTTTCCACGACAGTACGCCTTTTGACGGTACAAAAAATTTGCCCATTTTCTCACCTCATTATTATTTTCATAATTCATTTTATATTTCGCTATAGCAAAAAGAGTCTTCATTTTTTGATATGAAGGCTCTTTTTTTAAAGTCATTATTTTTTCGTAAATCTCCAATAATATAATGCATCTGTTTCTTTATACAGTTTTGCACCAGACTTTTCTAATACTCTATGGGATGCGATATTATCTTTTTCCGTATCAGCTATAACGAACTTCACATTAGGCTGATTTAACAACCAATTTTTCATTGTTCCAATTGCTTCTGTCATATAGCCGTTTCCTTGATATTCAGGTAAAGTGTAATACCCAATTATGACTTCACCATGGTTGTTTGGAAGTCCTTTTAACATAATTCCTCCAACACTACAATTTAGACTATGCGAGACGATGACCCAATTGGTATACCAAATATAATTTTCCTTATCACGTAGTAACTTAGTAAGTCGAATTTCCATAGCTTGTTGAAGTTCCATAGTTAGAAAACGACCTGATTCATTTAAAGATAATTGTAGCTCTAACTTTTTGGGATTCTCAATAAGTAATCTTAGATTATCTGCACTTAGTGGTAGTATTCTTAATCTTTCTGTTTTCAATTCAATCATCAGGATTCTCCTATTAACATTTTTGACGTCTTACTTAAACAAAAATTTAAAAATAGGTATATATTATTGGCAGCTACTCCCATTTCATTATCGTTTTGATTTAATGCAATTAATTTAGCTGGTAATTCTTGTTGTTTGCACGCCTATCGTTCTTTTAACAAGAGCAAAGGTGATTATATTAAATGTTTAAGTAATAGGTTTTGCTATACAAAACATGTTTCTTTCTCATTCAATCAAATTCCTTGAATGCAACTTGTTAAAACCAAATTATACCATGATGTTCTTGTAGCAACAATATAAAATAATATTATTATGTAAACTATATTTATAAAAATAAATCTAGCCCCATTTAGGAGCTAGATTTATTTTTTAGCGGTTGATTTAAAATCGTTGTTGTAAAGTCTTGCACCGATAGTGGTTTGCTGAAGTAATAGCCTTGTACGAAATCACAGCCATGTTCACGCAGTACATTTAATTCAGCCTCTTCTTCAACACCTTCTGCAACTACTTGAAGATTTAAAGCGTGTGCCAACGAAATCATTGCAGAAATCATTGCAATCCCTGTTTTCTCTGGTAAAATATCACGAACAAACGCGCGATCGATTTTTAACACATCTACTGGGAATTTTTTTAAATAATTTAAGGATGAATAGCCTGTTCCGAAATCGTCTAACGCAATAGTAATCCCTAATGCTCTTAACTGTTCAATGGTATCAATTAAATCTTCCGTATAGTCAAGCATACTCATCTCTGTAATTTCAATTTCTAATAAATGCGGATTGATTTTTGTTCCCGCAATGACATCACGGACCATTTCAACAAAACCAGGTGTGCTAATATGAATGGGAGATATATTGACAGCAACGCTTAAATTTGAATGAAATGTTTTGTTCCATGCACATACTTGTGCACAAGCTTTATGTAATACCCAAACACCAATATCATTGACAAGTCCACATTCTTCAGCAAACGGAATAAAACGATCTGGTGGCATTTGTCCTAATTCAGGATCGTACCAACGCAGTAAAGCTTCCATTCCAACAACTCGATCTGTTTTTAAATCGATTTTTGGCTGGTAATGTAGTTCTAGTATATCTTTTTTTAATGCTTGGTGTAGTTTGGTTTCAAGTAGTAACCACTTGTCATTGGCCTCATCCATATTATGTCTATAAAGTCGATATTGATTGCCTCGAGTTGATTTTGCAGCATACATCGCTATATCAGCATTTTTTAATAAATCTTCTATTGTATTGGCATGATCCGGAAAAACACTAATACCAATACTTATACTTGCATAAAATTCGTATGCGTCTACGATAAAGCTATCATCGAAAACCCCAATTATTTCTTTTGCCATTTCTTCAATTCGTGAAACATCATTTAATATCATAACGAATTCATCACTATTGTGGCGATAGAAAGAGTTGGATGTGTAGTCTACATTACGAATACGATTTGCCATTTCCACAAGGAACATATCACCGATGATGTGGCCAAGTCCATCATTTATGTTTTTAAAACGATTCACATCAATGAAAAATAACGCAAACTTCTCACCTGTACGTCGAGATTGATGGAATTCATTTTCTAAACGTTGTTCTAACTTACGACGGTTTGGTAACCCTGTTAATTCATCATGATAAGCGATATGGGTAATTTTCTTAATATCCTTTTGTGCGGTAATATCTACTCGAATGGCAATATATTGATAAGGTTTGTTATTATCATCGAGGAAAGGAATGATTGTTGTTTTCACCCAGTATAAGCTACCATCTTTAGCGCGATTGCACACCTCACCATTCCACATATCTCCTTTACCAATTGTTTTCCACATTTCCCTAAAAAAAGATTTAGGATGGAAACCGGAGTTTAGTAAACGGTGATCTTGTCCAATTAGTTCTTCACGCTTATATTTCGAAATTTTACAAAAATGATCATTAACAAATGTTATTTTTCCGGTCCGATCTGTAATAGCAACAATGATCGAACTATTCATTGCTGAAAAAATATCTTGTAATTCTTTCAGGCTGTAGTTAACTTGATTAATAATACCAGGCGTGATATTCATCATTTTTCATTCTCCGTTCATTAAAATAAGAGGGTTTAGTACTTTTTCTTTACATAATAGTGAGGTATAAAGTTGTGGTAGCTGGCCCTTTTTTATGTAATTATATTATAGTCTTAGAAAAGCAGTTAATTCAACCCAAATATATAATCTACAATTATCTAATTTTATAGATTTCAATAAATTAGACAAAAAAGAATGACTTTAAACGCACTTCATTCGACAATTTACCAATCTCAATAATTACATTTGTACTACTATTAAAACTATCATTATACTATTTACCTTTAAAACAATAAAATCGGTACTTTAAAAAATTAAAAATGCCCTACTGTCGCAGCTGGCAGCAAGGCATTTTTACATGTTAAGAGACTTCATATTCAATTTGACCTCCCACAATTTTTGCTTGTTCATTATAAGCATCCAGTTGTTCTTGTGATAAGTTTAATATATAGTAGTGAAAGTTTATGGGTTCTAATCCATGTTGATCACATATTTGTCTGTAAAATTCATAGCCTTGTCGATAGTCCGTCATGCCAATAACTTCCTTTCGTGTGCAGCTTCATTGTAGAACTCTAATTGCTCCTGAGATAACTTGTTCATATAATAATAAAAATTGATAGGCTCTAAATTAAATTGCTCGCATTTTTTACAATATAACTCATAACCTTCTCTATAGTGTGCCATCCATTTTCCTCTTCTCTTTGTACTATAACAGTTGTTTATTTGTATAAATAATATATAACAGATATCAACTCGAGTCAATAATATTTCTGAAATTTCTTTCATATTAATCAAAGCCCAGTCCATGTATTTAGTATGGCTGGGCTTTTCATAAACTATTCACTTTGGCGTCCGTTACAACCACATCCTTTGTTGCGATTATTTTAAATTCCTAGTTGTTTCGCTTGCATATTATAAGCTGAAAGTTGTTGCTGGGATAATTGGATAATGTAATAACGGAATGAAATTGGCTCTAGCCCATAACGTTCACACATTTCACAATAAAACTCATAACCATCTCGATACTTTGACATAGACTATTCCTCCTGTACAAACTGTTTTATAACAGTTGTTTTTATTTTTAATTAATATATAACAGATTATGCTGTTCGTCAAGTAAATATTCATAACGAATTGTAAATTAAAAAAGCCCGACTTCTGTGTAAGAAACGACAGAACTCGGGTTTTGATACAATTTTACAGTATATTTTTTAGTAAACGGAAAATTTGTCTTTGAATCCATAGAATGATATTCCAAATAATTTCTGTTAACACACAATTTCTTAGTTCTTTCAAACTGTTTTTCATAATTGGTTTTAGCTTTCTTTTCTTCATCGTAACTCCTAGTACAGTTTAAATGACAATTCCTTTCATTTCATGTATTTGCTCAATGTGTCGTTGTTCATGCAAATACACTTGCTCAATCCATTGATTGAGTGGTAATGGTCCGAAGGCTGGGTGATTTACAGCTTTTTTAGCAAGTAAGGACGGCTCTTCTAGTTGAAGCAAAAATGTCGTTAGTTTCGCTCTTGTTTCATATAATAGTGTCACCATTTGCTGGACAGCGAATGGTTCCTCTGTCGGTTCCACAATTTTGGGTGCTGCGAGCTTCTTTGTTCGATCTTTCATTAGTTCAACATTGATCCGTTCAGGATTGGTATTTTCTTGAGAGGCTAACCCCCATGAAATGGCCTTCATTGTTGAAGTTTCTACTAGCACTAAATGATGACATATTTGAGCAATGCTCCAACTGTTTGCATCGGGTTTTCGATTAAATTGAGCATCGTTTAATACTTCTATTTCCTTTAATAGTTGTTCTCTCGTAACACTTAATTGTTCAAGATATGATGAAATCATATATTTTCCCCCTTCAGTTTTAGACCCTACTCTGTATATATGCATCGTACTTGTTCGTATGCTCTTACGTTAGCTATTAATCAACAATATTAAAAGGGTTATTCTCCAAAACATGTTGCAATTGCTCGTCCTCAATATGGGTATAGATTTGGGTTGTAGCGACACTGGAGTGACCTAGTATATGTTGTAAGCTACGAATATCTGCCCCAGCTTTATACATCATTGTCGCTGATGTATGACGCAATTTATGTGGTGTAAGCCTATCCTTTTGCAGACCCGATTGTTTATTGATTTGCTTAACGATTTTGGCTACTGTTTGTCGTGTAAAACGTGTTCCTTTTTGCGAAACAAAAAGAGGTTCTTCTCCTTCCCCCTTGAATGGCGTTTTCCCACTCTGTTCATAATTATTTAGCGCTTGCATGCAACTATCATTTAAGTAAACTGTGCGCTCTTTATTTCCTTTTCCGATTACGGTCAAATAACGACCTTGTATAGATGATGTATTGAGCTGGCAAAGTTCAGATACGCGAATACCGAGATTTAAGAAAAACATCATCATACAATAATTCCGTGGCGATGCGCCATGTAGTTGAATACCCTCAATAAACTGTGTCGCCTCGTCCATATTCATATATATCGGTTTTCTACGACCAATCTTTGGTGTTTCCAACTCTTCTGCTGGATTTTCTTCAATAAGGCGTCGCTTTCCTTTAACGTATTTGAAAAACGATTTTAAGGTAGCGACTTTCCGCGCTCTTGCGGAAGCGGAATTATTACGTTGTACTTCACAATATTCCATAAATAAATAGAGATCTTCCAAAGTGATGTCACGGATTTCTTCTATTGTAATAGTAGCTATATTAATTTCGTTTATTTGCGCGATATCTATATCATTTTGCATGGCTAAATGAAAATGAAAGAATAAAGTGAGATCGTATTCATATTCTTTTCGAGTACGTTGGGACTTTCCTTTGATTGTTGTTAAGTACACTAAGAAGTCTTTCATTATTTTAGGTTTTGGATTCTTTTGCATAAAATCACCTCTATTTTCTCTATTTTACCATAAAAAACGTTCCCAAATATAAATTTGGGAACATTATTGATGAAAAAATGCCCTTTTTCCCTACATCGTACATATGTTCTTATTTTGGTAATTAAAAAAGATGATTTTCTAATTGTTAAAAAATCATCTTTTTTTGAAATTTTTTTGCAAGGTCTATTTATTTATGCATAAACGCCTCACAAAATGAATATTAAACTCTAGTATACTACTATACGCTGAGACGAATTGAAAAATGATTCAGTGGGTAATGATACGAGTCGATTCGTCTCACAATGCGCGTGGAATTATTTGGTTATTTGTAGTTAATTAGCGAAAATACTATATGTACCATTCGTTTGTTGTGTTATTTTCCAGTTGGTCGACAACATCGTATGAAGCTTCGAAATTATGGCTTCGTCACACGCTAAATTCTGAATACCTGTTTCTGCCAATTGAAAGTCCTTCGTTTCTTCTAATTGAAAGCGAAGATGTAGTAAACGCTTAATGCCAGGTAATGTTACATATTTTATTCGATAATTACCATGCAGCGCGTCCAATAATTGGTGCTCCCCTTCTTGAAAAAGAGCCAGCGTTTCTTGAAATTCATAATTTGGTTCCTTTGTACACCATGACGATACTTCCCCAGTTCGCAATGTCTGTAAGATTTCCTCATCACATATACCTAGTTTCGATAGCTTGTCTAACTCATAAGCTTGCATTAAGTTAATGTTGATCATTTTTTACTAGCTCCTTTTATGTATTCTTTTTAGTGTAACATGTTTTGACTATTCCTTAAATTCGGAGGCGGTTCACATGATGAAATTATATGATTCGGGTTCTTTTTTTGATGAAATGTTAGATGGTGACCAGCCGAAACCGCATTATCGCTCCTTCCATCGTAAACTAAGTGCTTTTTCACAAGAACAGCTAGAAGAAAAATACCAGCAAGCCCAATCGAGCTTCCTTAGACAAGGTATTACATTTACTGTATATGGTGCCCAAGGGGGGACAGAACGGACAATGCCTTTTGATTTTGTACCGATTATTATCCCGCATTCACAATGGCATATGATTGAGACAGGTATGAAACAACGTGTCAAAGCGTTAAATTGTTTTTTACATGATATTTATAATGAACAGTTAATTGTAACAGCTGGCATTATTCCCAAAAATCTTATCGAACAAAATTCCTATTATTGTCGAGAAATGTTGGGTGTTCAAGTGCCAATAAATAATCATATTTTTTTAGCAGGCATTGATGTAATTCGTGATCAAAACGGTGTTTACCGCGTATTGGAAGATAATTTACGTAATCCTTCCGGCATTTCATACGTTTTTCAAAATCGTTATGTTATGAAGGAAGTGTATCCTGAATTTTTTTCCAAACATACGATTCAATCGCTCGAAAAACAAATGGCCAACATGAAAAAGGCACTACTTTCACATCGACCACGAAATTTAAAGGCTCATGTTGAACCGAAAGCAGTCCTTTTAACTGCTGGTATGTATAATTCAGCCTACTACGACCATGTCTTTTTAGCGCAACAACTAAATGTTCAGCTTGTTGAAGGACGCGATTTAATTGTGCAAAATTTAAAAGTTTATAAAAAAACAATTTACGGATTAGAGCAAATCGATATTATCTATCGCCGCGTTGATGATGACTTTTTAGATCCTACTGTCTTTCGGGAAGATTCTTTACTTGGCGTGCCGTATTTAATGGAGGCCTATAAGGCAGGAAATATTGCAATACTAAATGCAGTAGGCAACGGTGTCGCAGATGATAAAGCGATGTATGCTTATGTCCCTGATATGATTCGTTTTTATTTAAATGAAGAGCCTATATTAGAAAATGTTACGACCTACCATCTTGATGATGAAAATCAGCGGGCATGGGTACTAAAACATTTACACGAGCTTGTTATAAAAAATGTAAGTGCTTCAGGTGGCTACGATATGCTGATTGGTCCACATGCAAGTGCTGAAGAAATCTCTAGCTTTCGACAAAAAATAGTAAGCCAACCAAATCAATATATCGCACAACCGACCATTCAGTTATCACGCGCACCTGCCTATCAAAATGGCAAATTCTATCCTTGTCATGTCGATTTGCGTGTATATGTCATTACAGGTGATGAGATATTTGTCCTTCCAGGTGGCTTATCACGTGTTGCGCTAACAGAAGGATCGTTAGTCGTAAATTCCTCACAAGGTGGCGGAGCAAAAGATACGTGGATATTAAAGGAGGAATTGCCGCATGCTAAGTCGAGTAGCAGACGCACTATATTGGATGGCAAGATATAGTGAACGCACAGAAACAAATGCACATATATTACAAGTACAGCTGTTGAATATGCTGGAGCAATCTGGTAAGGAACATGATTATCTCGACCACTGGGAAGCTATTTTAGATATTTGTGCTTCGAAAGAAGAATTTCTAGCATGCTATGAAGTCATTCGAGTGAATCCTCTTATTGAGTACTTGTTGTTCTCTGATAACAATAGCAACGCTTTGCATGCAACTTTGCGCGCCGTTCGAGAAAATGCACGAATAACACGGGATAGTATCCCTATTGAGCTTTGGGAATTACACAATGCCTTTTATTTATATATGCAGCAAGAAGTAACGGTGCAGAAACGACCATTTCAATTAATATCACTAAATTATTTTTTACACAATGTACGTAAGACATCGTTAACGGTTACAGGACTAGTTGAAGACTCAATGGAACGAGATTTACCTTTTTATTTTATGCAAGTCGGCAAATGGATTGAACGAGCAGAAAAGATGATCCGTATGATATTAATCATGCTTGAGCAACAACCAATGACTAGCAATATAGAAGAAGCCGATGGGATATTTTTGCTTGATTTATCAAAAGCGACAGCGTCTTATAAACGTAAGTACCATCAAACAAATTTACTATCTGTTATGCAATATTTATTACAGGATGCGCATTTTCCACGCTCCGTGATGGTCTGTTTAAAAAAATTAGAGGATGCATTTATGCATATTGAAAAAGACCATCTAACTGCTCGTTTTGTAGCACTTAATACACCGTTACGAGCTTTGTTAACGGCCATTAGCGAGCTCGATTTATCAACAGTTTCCTTAGAGGAAGCTATATTTTCAATGGAGGAAAGATTGTGTCAATGTATTGATTTTGGTCATACATTTTCAGCAATTTATCATTTATATGAACCCAGCCTACAAGCTTGAAAGGAACCACTTACAGCTCCCTTTCAACACGCAAGTCAGTAATCAAAAGGAAGCGGACACGATGAAATTTGAAATTCAACATACAAATATTTTTCAATATGAATCTGAAGTCGATCAAAGCTTGAATACTATCCGCTTAAAGCCGCGGGGTGATGAGCGTCAACGCTTGCTGTCCTACCGTATCGCGATTTCACCATCTTCTCTAACGCGTGAGCATGCAGATATTTGGGGAAATACAGTCGGTACATTTTATATCCCTGAGCAACATCAAGTGCTAGAAATAGAAACAACATCCATCGTTAGTATACAGCGTGCACCATTTATTCATCGCATTCAATATTCACCCGAAATGCAGACGATTTTTCACTCCCAGCTCTTTTACGAACATTATTTGCCCTATTTAAAATCAACAAGCTTTACGTATATGACAGATGCTCAGATAGAGGAAGTGTTTCATGCGATTGGGCACGCAGAAAATCCAGTGCTGTTTTCGCTTAATTTAATGCAATATTTATATTCAACATTTGAGTATGATCCAACAGCAACGAATGTTACGACAACTGCAAGCCAAGCCTTTGCCTTAAAACGAGGAGTTTGTCAAGATTTCACGCACGTTATGCTCGCTATACTGCGTGCTAAAGGCATACCTGCTCGCTATGTAAGCGGTTATTTATATGTCGATGGAAATTCAGGTTTAATCGGAGATATAGCAACACATGCTTGGGTTGAAGTGATGATTCCTGGTATTGGTTGGATTGGGTTAGACCCAACCAATAATGTGGAAGTACTAGAAAATCACATTATTTTATGTATCGGACGTGACTATACCGATATTAGCCCTGTCGAAGGCGTCTATACAGGCGGTAAACATGATTTAACGGTAAAAGTTCAAGTAAAAGCGTTAACCCATTTTTAAAAAGAAGTGCAGCAATTTGTGCTTGAGAGACAATTGCTGCACAGTTACTTAAAACGTTCTCCTCGTTCTGTTAATACCCATTTTCGAACATATCCCATTTTTTGTTGTATGTTTTCAACCGTTTCCTCACTTTGTAACGCCTTCTGTAGCACCGTGTAACGAACATCCGTCGCTCGTACATTTGTGCCAATATCTTTTGATAGTGTTTGAAAAATCCGTTCAATTGTTTTTGTCGTGATCGATTTAGTAAGACTTGTTTCACTGACCCAAAGCCACTCCCCTACATTCCCTTGATGTATATCTTCCGTCGCATTTTTATAATGCTGTAACATTTCCATCAAAATAGGTGAAAGTCTCATCTCTCTTCTGCCATTCTGATTTGAAATCGAAATAAGTGATGATGGAATTTCAAGATGCCCCCACTTCATACGGACAAGTTCAGCAGGCTTGCAACCCGTTTCGATAAACATTTGTACAATACAACCATTCCGTCTGGCAAGCCAAGCATGCTCAGGTGTTTTTGCATATCGAAAATAGGTAGGCCATACTTCTAAAATGTTTAACAATTGCTCTTTTGTCAGCACTTTTAAAGAATCCTTGCCCCTCTTTTTTGGCTGTAAAATGCTTTCATAATCAAACGGTTCAACCCATTCTCGCAAAAATACAAAGTCTACAAAACTACGGAGTGACGCTATTTTCCGATTAAAAGTATTAACATTTTCATAGTTTTCTTTTAGATAATTACTATATATAAATAATAATTCTTTCAATTGTTTATCCAACATTTGAATATTATGTTCACTTGCAAAAGCTAAAAATTGCTGTCCATCAAGGTTGTATTGTTTTTTTGTAGCAGTACTTTTCTTTAAAGAATTTAATAGTAATAAATAACTTTGCCATGCTTCTTTTAATGGTACCATCATGCGCCCTCCTTGTTTACTGTACGTGTGATAGTTTTATTTTATAATATTTATGGTGCGTGAGGTATTATTTAACTTTAAATAGAGTAGTGTCGGATAATCTGTAATTATCGATTAAACTTATCTTTCTGTACACGATGCTCCATACGAAATAAAGAAACAAATGTTCCTATAGTAGTTTCTCATATCTTTTGCTTTATTACAATAGCAATTATCTGTTGTAGTACAATCTCTATAAAATGCCATTAATCTTGTGTAACAGGTTGAAAAAACATGAAAATTCGTATTATTTAGTGTTTATTGTCCTTTGTGTTATATAATATAAGTATCAACTTAAATTGTAGGGGGCTTTTCAATTATGCAAGTAAGAACAACTCGTCTTGAGGCTGAGGATGCGAAAATTATTTATCAAGAAACGGCTGGACTCGCGATTATTACGATCCATCGACCACAAGCGAAAAATGCGCTTACCGCAAATATGTGGGATGAATTAGCTAAAATTGCACTAAAAGTGTTAGATAATCCTAAAAATAAAGTGCTTATTTTACGAGGCTCTGGTGAGAATTTTACAGCTGGCTCTGATATTAAAGAATTCAACGCTATTTCTTTGGAAAAGGCAGAAGAAGCTTTTCTACATATGGAAAAAACAATATCAACGATTGAACGTTTACCGATTCCAACAATTGGTGTTATTAACGGTCCTGCAATGGGCGCAGGGTTAGAACTTGCTTTAGCATGTGATATTCGCATCGGCTCTGAAAAAGCAAAATTAGGCATTCCTGTAGGCAAATTGGGCATCACATTAAACAATAAATTTGCCCAGCGTCTTGTCCAACTTGTTGGCCCATCTACAACGAAGGATTTGGTATTTACAGGTCGTATGTTTAAAGCCGATGAAGCCTTTAAGCTGGGTATGCTGAACTATTTAGTAACTGAGAAAGATTTAAATAAATTTATGATTCGAATGGGCAAGCTGGTAGCCGGAATGTCTCCAGAATCTTTACTTGCTGTAAAGCAATCTGTACAAGAATGTGTCGATAGTGTACCAACATTATGGCAAGGTTCTACACCATTTGTAGGCAGTGATTTTACAGAAGGCTGCCGTGCCTTTGTTGAAAAGCGTCAACCTCAATTTACACGCGCATCAAAATAGAAAACAGGTACTCACTCGCCCTTTTGCGACTGGAGTACCTGTTTTTTATTTTCGTTTTTGTACAACAGAGTGCACTTGAACATTGATACCATCTAGTTCGTAGCCAAAATGCTGGTAAAAAGACTGTTGTACGTCTTCTTGTAACTGATATAAGCGACGAGGCAATGAATAATCTATCGGCATCTTTAATTGCAAAGATACTATGACCTTTGCCTGCTCTCCAAGGCTAAACTGTATTTGTTCTACTTTTTGCACAATATCTTGCTGTTTACAAGTATAGGTTAGTAATTGCACATAGACTTGCTTCTCTATTTCAATATATTCCTGTTGGAAGTCAGGACGCACAATGGTTGTTTCACCGATTTTTTCGCGTTTAGGTGTGAAAATTTCCTTCCCCTTTTGCACCAGTCGTTTAAAGAAATTTTGCTCGACTTGACGGTACGGTATGGGCATAACATGTTTTCCTTGCGTTTGGCGAATAAATCGCGCCTTTTGGATTTCCTTTTGAGAGCGAATATCCTCAACATAATAATACGTTTCAATCGGCCCTAGTTCCAAGCGCTTGGCAATATTATTCGTCATTTTATCAGACGTACCAATAAGTAATATAGATTGAACATGATATGTATCGAGAGCTTTAACGACTTCTTCACGATGCGCTTCTTCTGAAAAAATCGCACGTCGTACAGCAGTTATCGTATTTTTTTCAAACTTTGCAGAAATCCCTGCTACTTTCACGCCATTGACAATGAGTAAACCGTCATCAATAATGGCTTGCACTCCTATTTTATGTGCAAAAACGAGCGCGCTTGTACTTTTTCCTGTTCCACTTGGTCCACTTAAAGAACATACCTTCATCTAAAAAACCACCTTCCTTGCTTAATAATAGCAGAATTATATCGCTACTATCATTAGCATCGTTACCCGTTATTATTTTGTACAAAAATATTGTCATTTAAGCTTAATTTTTTCCGCTAGCCTATGCAAGCATCTTCTCCATTACAAGAATATATTCTTTTTTCAGAATAACTTCCCCTTTCTGTGCTTTAGTATGATAAAATGTGTACTACTATTCTGTTATACAACTATAAGGAGTGTCCTAGTTTGAAAATCGTACCATCAAAAAAAATGTCTCTATTTACACCAGCAATTTTCGGAGATTTAAAGAACTTTGCTAAACAACAACAAGCAAAAGGTATGTCTTTAATCGATTTAAGTTTAGGTAGCCCTGACCTTCCACCACATGCAAAAATCCGTGAGCATTTATCTTACAGAGCGGGCTTGGCAGAATCATATGGCTACACATTAACTGGTACACAACGTTTTTATGATGCAGTTAGCCGTTATTATAAACGTCGTAGCAATGTCGATTTAGACCCTACAACTGAAATTATTCAAACAATCGGCTCTCAAGAAGGCTTAGTCCATCTACCAATCGCCTTTTGTGATCCAGGAGACATCGTTCTGTCAACAAATCCAGCTTACGTCGCTTACGATGCAGGCATTCATCTAGCGGGTGCCTCACCCTACTATATGCCACAAACAGCAGATAACGATTATTTACCTGATTTAGACGCTGTGCCAGAAGAAGTTGCACAAAAGGCCAAGTTACTTATCTTAAATCTACCAGGTAATCCTGTACCAGCTATGCCTTCTCTTGCGTATTTCGAAAAGGTCATTGCTTTTGCTAAAAAATATAATGTGATTGTGCTACATGATGCGGCGTATTCAGAGTTTTACTTTACTGGTGACGGCCCGATAAGCTTTTTAGCGGCGCCAGGTGCAAAAGAAGTAGGGATGGAGATCAATTCCTTATCAAAAAGCTTTAGCCTAGCTGGCACACGAATTGCCTATATTGCTGGGAATGCCGACATGATTGCTGTCTTAAAACAACTCAAATCGAATTTAGACTTCGGAATTTTTGAACCAATTCAAGATGCGGCGGTAGTTGCTTTAGACCACGCGGAAGAAATTACAGAGAACTTACGTGCAACATTCTCAGTGCGTCATAAAACGTTAATGAATGGCTTACGTGAACTTGGTTGGGATGCAGCTCCTTCTGATGGTGGCATGTTCGTATGGGCAAAATATCCGTACGATATCGACTGCACGGATTTAGCATTTAAGCTAATTGAACAAATTGGTGTTGTAACAGTACCGGGAACAGTGTTTGGTACAGCAGGGCAAGGCTACCTACGACTTGCTCTTGTTCAGCCAAAAGAGGTCTTACAAGAAGCAGTAGATCGTCTAAAAAACGTTTCCATTTCCTAATATTTAATAAAGCATGTGATAAGGATGATTCCCTTGCACATGCTTTTTATCTTTTCCGTTTGATATTGCTAAAATAAAACAGCTACTGTATCTCAGAGTAGCTGTTTTTTGTTACACATCATATTTTTGTACTACTTCATCTTCGTAGCGATTATATCGTTGCTTAAATAGCTTAAATAAATGTGTGACGAGTACTTTTAAAATTGCATAGCCTGGAATCCCTAAAATTACTCCCGGTACACCAAATAATGAACCTGCTGTTAGCAAGACGAAAATGATGGAAATAGGATGGATGCTCAAGGATTTCCCCATAATTTGCGGAGAAATAAACTTCCCTTCTATTAACTGCACTATCGTCCAGACGATGGCTAGTTTAACAAGCATTAATGGCGAGTTAACAAGCGCAATAATAGCAGCTGGTGTAATTGCAATGACTGGTCCTAAATAAGGAACTACACTTGTTATCATAGCTAAAAAACCAAGTAGCAATGCATATTTCATGCCGATAATTAAGAAGCCAATTGTGACCATTGCCCCGATACACATTGACACTAAAATTTGCCCTTGTATGTAAGAACTAATTTGCTTGTCCATATCGTGTAAAACATCATGTAAACCTGGACGCATGCGAGGCGGGCATATTTTCATAACAAATTTCGGTAATTTCTCGCCATCTTTTAATAAATAAAATAATATAAATGGTACCGTTACAAGCGATAAAATAATGCCTGTTAAAGTTGAAAGAAAACCGGTTATCCCTGTTGCAACACCTTGTGCTAAATTAGCCGCTGTATCTTTTACTGTTTCAATAATATCTGTCGTAAAATTCATAACAACTTTTTCATAATTAAAATCCATATTGGCTAAATACTCATTAACACGTGAGTTATTTAAGTATTCCACTATATTTTGTGTTAGGGCCATAAAATAGACAGGGAATTCCTGTGCTAAATTCGTAAATTGATCTCGTAAAAATGGATAGACCAACACGACAAGTAAAGTAATGACGCCAACTACACCAATATATAAAATTAAAATGCCCCAAATTCTTGGGATACGCCACTTTTCAAGTATTCCTAATAATGGTCGTAATAAATAATACCCGATTACGGCTAGTACCCCTGGTAAAATAACAACCTCAAATAATACTTGTAGCGGGGTAAATATAAAGGAAACTTTTCCAAACATGTAAATGACACATGCGAGTAATAATAAAATAATTAACGTAAATAATAAATTTTTACCACCTAAAAAGCGAATAAACTTCGTCGAAAAGAAGTTTGAATGCTCCCTCGGTCTTTTTTCACTCATCTACTCACCCCAATCCGAATGCTCACCTATATTTTACAGGATAATGTTGGCTTTTGCGAAGTTTCACTCTAAGGAAATTCCTAAAAATTTACTTAAAAACGCTTTGTTTGCCTTTTCATCAATCACAATAGCAGATCCTGCATGGCTAAAGTTTTGGAAATCATAGCTACCTTCTATAGGTATTGTCGCTTTCTCGATTGATACTTTCCCTTTAGACACCATTTTTAAAACTTGTTGGATTTCACCTGCAGATGAATAATCAGTCGTTACATAGCCTTGTGCGGCACCGATGAATTTAGGTAAATTCAATAGATTTTGTGGTGCTAATATTTCATTTTTTAATGCTTCAATCACTTTTTGCTGACGAGCAACACGGCCAAAATCCCCTTCCGCATCATGACGGAACCTTGCATAGCCAAGTAATTCCTGCCCATTTAGATTATGCGTACCTTTTGTAAGGGTAACACCAATTTTTTCCGACATATCCTTTTCTACATCCATTTCCACACCATTAGGTGCTAAAATGTCTACAAGTGATTCAAAATTTTTAAAATCGACAAGTGCGTAATGGTGAATCGGTAAACCAAACATATTACTTAATGTGTCTTTTAACAGTTGAACACCACCTAAATAATACGCCGTGTTTAGTTTATAGGATTGATAGCCGGGAATGTCTGCATAAATATCCCGCATAAATGATACTAGTTTCACATCGTTTGTTTTCTTATTCCAAGATAATATCATCATTGTATCTGTTCGCGATTTCTCCTCACCGCGTGTATCGATTCCTAATAATAAATAGTTCTCAATATCGTCCTTTACTTCGTCTCCACTAAAGTCTTCTTGGGGTACCAACGTGTCTGTAGCTAATTGCAAACCACTTCGATATTGCATAATACTGTATCCAGCAATGACAATGACACAGAGTAATAAGAACGTAAACAGTGCTCTTCCTTTACGCAATCGACGTTTCTTAGGACGTTGTGAGCGTCTTGTATAGTCTTGCTCTTCCATAACGAACTAACTCCTCTATTTTTTTATAGTTAATGTAACGATTGAAAGTAAGGAAAGTTTCATTTTTCTCCTACTATCCTCATCAGCATCTATCTATTCGTTATTTTACACCCTATTTGCCAGTAATGAACAAAATAATGCTATAATATTTTCACAAAAGAAAGGATGATGAATATGATAGAAAAAGCGACGTTTGCAGGTGGCTGTTTTTGGTGCATGGTGAAGCCATTTGTAGAATGGGATGGCATACATAAAGTTACATCAGGCTATATGGGTGGCCATTTAGAAAATCCAACATATGAAGACGTTAAAAAAGGCAAATCAGGTCATTTAGAAGTAGTCGAAATTGAATTTGATCCCACTATTTTTAGTTATGAACAGTTACTTGATATTTATTGGATGCAAATTGACCCTACAGATGCCTACGGTCAGTTTCACGACAGGGGCGAATCCTATGCAACGGCCATTTTTACGTATTCTGAAGAACAAAAAAGAATTGCACAGGCATCGAAAGAAAAGCTTGCCAATAGTGGTCGCTTCGATAAACCTATTGTAACCACAATTCGTGATGCTCAACACTTTTATCCAGCAGAAGATTACCATCAAGACTATTACAAAAAAGAACCGGACCATTATAAACAAGATCGAGCGGTATCAGGACGTGATGAATTTATTGCGGAACATTGGAAAAAATAATAGAAATCAAAGACAGTTTCTCTAAATCATACAAAAAGAATCCATCGTGTGAAAAACACAAGATGGATTCTTTTTTCATTAAGTTAAGGTAAACGACTGCATTGCATCAAAGAAACGCTTGCCATACTTCTCGAATTTCACTTCACCAATACCACTCACTTGTCTAAGTCCTTCCAGCTCTGAAGGCTTTTTATCGCATAATTCACGCAATGTTTTATCAGAGAACACGACAAATGGTGGTACCTTTTCTTCATCGGCAATCTCTTTGCGTAATATGCGTAAGTGTTCAAATAATGGATCATTATCTGCAAGTTGTCGAACCGTAACAGCTTGTTTTCGCATAACTGTTCGCTTGCCTAACAAAACAGATTTTCCTTCCTCCGATACATAAATCGTTGGAAATGTGCCATGTTTAACTGCTAATAATCCTTCCGCAATTAAAAATTCGATAAAATTAGAAACCTCCTTCGAAGATTGCCCTTTTAAAATGCCATAGGTTGAAAGTCTTGAAAATCCAAATTCAAGAACTTTTTGATTTTTAGAGCCTATTAATACTTGTGCTACCATTGTTTTGCCAAATTTTTGTCCCATTCTTACAACACATGCTAATACCTTTTGTGCATCTTCCGTGACATCTTTTACGTCCCGGTTATCTTGACAATTACTGCAACGTTTACAAGGTGCGGCTGCCTGTTCACCGAAATACGTTAAAATCGCATTTTGTAGGCAGCCTTCGGTATGACAGTAATCGACCATCGTTTGTAATTTTTCTAATTCCTGTGCGATACGCGCCTCATCACGTGTCTGCTCAATTAAAAAACGTTGTGTTTGTACATCCCCTGAAGCGTAGAGCAAAATACAAGCACTCGGCAAACCATCACGCCCTGCGCGGCCCGCTTCTTGATAATAACTCTCCATATTACGTGGCATTTGATAGTGAATCACAAAGCGAACATTACTTTTATCGATTCCCATACCAAACGCATTGGTTGCGATCATAATGCGAGCCTCATCTTTTAAAAATCGTTCTTGTTCAGTCATACGCAAGTTCTCTGAAAGTCCTGCATGATATTTTGCAACCGACACACCCGCACGTGTCAGTGAGTCATACAATGCATCAACTGATTTACGTGTCGCCGCATAAATAATGCCGACTTCCGATTTATTTTTTTCAATATAATTTTTAATATAGCGCTCTTTATTTTCACCGATTAACACCGTAAAAGCTAAGTTTTCACGTTCAAAGCCTGTAATGAGTGTTGCCTTTTCGTCAATCGATAATAATTGACGGATATCCTCACAGACAGCAGGAGTTGCTGTAGCAGTTAAGGCAAGCACAGTGGGTTGTTGTGCCCATAATGTAAATAATTTTTGAATGGCGCGATAGCTGGGGCGAAAATCATGGCCCCACTGCGAAATACAATGCGCTTCATCTACAGCTAGCAATGGTACATATAATTGTGATAATGCTTGTAAAAAGGCAGCACTTTCTAATCTTTCCGGTGCAATATAGAGCAGCTTCAAATAACCTCCACTCACTAGTTGCATCGTTTCATCCACTTCTTGTGCTGATAACGTACTATTGATATAAGCCGCCGGTATATTCGCTGCTCGCAATGACTCAACTTGATCTTGCATTAGGGAAATTAACGGTGAAATCACAATCGTTAAACCATCAAGCATTAATGCCGGAATTTGATAGCAAATCGATTTTCCTCCACCTGTCGGCATCACGCAAAGGCTCGACTGCCCACTTAATGTTTGCTCAATAATTTGCGCTTGTCCGATGCGAAATGAATCATAACCAAAGTGATGCTGTAGCATTTGTCTTGCTTGCTCCATTCTCTTTCTCACTCCTCTGCTATAAGGCGAATTAGTTTGTAATCGCCTTGATCATTTTTGAAAATCTCATAGGTCATGATGGAATGTGCAAGTGCTTCCTGTCCCGCTGAATCGGTCAGCACGTATTCCGTTTTTGCACGCACAATAATATTTTGCCCTACTTTCTCTATCTGTTTAATAGTTGTATTAGAAAAATGGATTTTCGCTTGCTTGGACGCATAATAAGCAACCATATCTTTCAGCGTATGCTGTAAATCCTCTGCACCAGTAACAGACTGCATCACACTGGCATCATTAATCGCCACAGCCGCCTTTAAATGCTCATGAAATGTATCAATAAATATTTTTACCTCGTCCTCATTATAGGCAAAAATATTCTTCCCATATTTATCAAGTATTTTTTGCACCGCTTCTTTGTCACCGACTTCACTATAGGCATACAAATTTTTAGATTGAGACAAACGATCCTTTGCCTTCATGCCGTCAATAATCCATTCATCAAGTAACTGTACTATATCTTGAAGTGGCAATATGTATGGTTGAGAAACGCCCTGTTGCTGTCGATTAAAATAAACGCCCACAATTTGACCATTTTCTGCCTCCATCACAGGGCTACCGGGTGGTAAAGCTTGGTCTACATCTATATAATAAGCAGCGACCTTGTCACTATATCTTTTGATTGTGTGGGGTAAGCCATCGACATACACGGCCAAGTGATCCAACTTGCCATTGAATACAGTTGGAACATTGACCGACGCATTATATTTCACTTGTAAAATAGCAATGTTATAAGCAGTAGATATATAGCGTACATCAGCTTCTACAAGTTTATCGTTACTAAATTGCACAAGGGCAGTAGGTTTTGATGCGACCAACGCTCCGTTTGTTACAATATAGAGCATCGAAGGGTCTTTCTTCACAATAATACCCGCGCCAATAGCGCTCTCCCCTACAACCTTCACCTCTGGAATAAGCTTTTCCTCTTGTTTCTCGACGAGTTTGTCAGATTTAATTGCTGTTTTTTCCTTGTTAAACATGTCCGCAACAGATTGATCGCCACAACCTGTTAACAGGAGGGTTGCCGCTCCAACGATAAGCATCTTTTTTCGCATTTGTTCACCAATACTTTCTATCGAACTTCTTTCTTTACTATCATAAACAACGATGTCATTTGTTTCAAGTTTACATAATATTATTATTGAAATATATCCATTAAAATAAGGCCATTTTTAAAAATTTATCTACTTACATTAAAGAAAAATAGCATTTTGTCATACTTTTCGAAGAGTTCTGTCTGTTCAAGAAGCACTCTTTACACGAGCAAAAGGCAGTAACGACATGATAAGTTGCCGTTACTGCCCTTGCAATTAAAACTTTTTTGAAACCTACAGAAGACATGCTATTTATTTCTTTCTTAATACAAGCGCTGTAGTAATAATCCCAAACGTTAATAGCAAAAAGATAACGAAGGTAAACGAATGGTTACCTGTTAAATCATAGCAATAACCGATTAGTGTAGGAATAATTGCGCTCATCATAAATCCACCAGACATGACCATTGAGGACCAGCTATTGGCCTCTTCATGCGAGCGTGCTTCATCCAATGGTAATAATAAACCAATAGGAAACAATCCACTTAGCACAATCCCAATAATAAGAACGCCAATCCATAATAGCCATCCCGTTCCTAACCATAATAGTGCAAAACCGATAACACCGATAATTCCTAATGACAATAGCCATCGAATACGATTTGACCATTTTTCCATTAGGATCGGGACAACTATATTTCCTATCATCTGTATGATTGACAGAAAAGTTAACATCGAACTGGCAGCAACGAGTGTTAAGCCTTTATCTTGTAAAATAGGCGTTAACCAAGACATCATCGAGAAAAATAACGATGTTTGAAAACCAAAATAAAGTAAAATCGTCCACGCACGGCTGTTTTTCCACGGATTACGTACAGCTTCCTTTATTCGTTCATCCTTTTGTACAGACGACTGCTCTACCTGATTTGGGATAACAAGCAACCAAATTATAAGAGCAAGCACAGCCAGCATTGCCCAGCTACCAAGGGCAATGGTCCAATCTTTATGAAACCCATTATAAAATGATACCGTTAATGCCGCACTTAATGTTGCACCTGTCCCAATGCCAAAAGAATACACGCCAACTACCGTTGCAAAACGATTTGGAAATTGTTCTTTAATAAATGCATTTACCATCGGCCCGATAATAGCGATGGCAAGACCAGCAGCAAAACTTGTAACCACAAGCAAAACAAAGCTTTCCTGTAACCATCGAAGTCCATTGGCTAACCCAATAATAGTTAAAAGTAGTGCAATTGAAAACTTTGTACCAAGCCGTCGTTGTAACGGAACAGCCACTGGTGCAAAAAGCCCCATACAAAAGACAGGAATGGATGTTAATAAACTCATTTGCGTATTGGATACTTGAAGAGACTCCATTAACACATTAAATAGTGGCCCTATGCTAGTTACAGCTGGTCGCATATTGAGGGCGACGAAAAAAATACTGACAACAACGACGATTGTCGAAGCTGTCCATTGTTTATTATTCATAACGTTGAATACCTTTCTAATGCCAAGTTCACTACTATGTCATTGTCCTTGATAAATAATGTTGTCAGACATCCGATTTCTTCTATTCTTCTTTTAGCATTTTCTCTGCTTACCGTCAATATTTCATTATTTTTATATGCATCCTGCTTTATTTGTGCTTTTGGTACAATAAACTTAGAGAAGCATCATCACATATTTTTCGGTGCTTCGATTCCTAATAAAGCTAATGCTTCGTTTAGAATCATAGCTACACAATGACATAATGTTAAACGGCAACCTTGTAAGCGATCTTTTGCTAGAATTTTATTCGTTGCATAGTATTTATTAAACGCACGAGCTAATTGTAAAGCATATTTAGCTACGATGGAAGGATCTACTTGTTCATAAGCGTTCGCAATTACACGAGGAAATTGTTCAAGTAACAACAAGACCTGCCATGCCTGTTGTCCTAACGGTTGGAAAGACACTTCCTCAAGTGGACCATCTGCTTTGTCCAAAATGGAGTGAATGCGTGCATGCGTATATTGGATATATGGGCCCGTTTCCCCTTCAAACTGCATCATGTCGTTTATAGAAAATTCAATATCATGGATGCGATTATTTTTTAAGTCATTGAAAATAACGGCACCTACACCAACCTGCCTCGCTACTTCTTCTTTATTTTGTAAATGTGGATTTTTCAGTTGAATACTTTGTTTTGCAGTCTCAATCGCTTCTGTCAATACATCATGTAGAAGAACCATTTTCCCTTTTCGCGTTGACATCTTTTTTCCATCTTGAAGTATCATTCCAAAAGCCACATGGCGTAAATCTTGTGCCCAATCATAACCCATTTTTTCAATAACGTGAAATAACTGTTGGAAATGCAATGTTTGTTCATTGCCTACGACATAGTAAATTTTTTCAGGATTATACTGTTGCTGTCGATAAAAGGCAGCGGCTAAATCACGCGTAGCATACAGTGTAGCGCCATCTGTTTTCATTATGATACAAGGAGGCATATCCTCTAATTCGACCACATATGCACCTTCAGATAGTGTCAGCAGTTCTTTTGTTTGTAAATCACTTACAACCGCTGGCATTTTATCATTATAGAACGCTTCTCCTTCGTAACGATCAAATTGAATACCTAACAACTGATATAGTCCCTTAAATTCTTCTAATGATACTTCTCTAAACCATTGCCATAGAGCAAGTGCCTGTTCATCTTGCTCTTCTAACGCTTTAAATGCCGCTCGCGCTTGTACAATTAACGTTGCATCTTGTTGTGCTTCTTCATGAAATTTTACATAAATTTTCAATAATTCTTTAATTGGTGCAGCTTCAATTGCTTGTTGGTTTCCCCATAGATGATAAGCGACAATTAACTTTCCAAACTGAGTACCCCAATCGCCTAAATGATTAATACGAATAGCCTTATAGCCATTTTTCTCTGCTAGATTGGCAAGGGCATTGCCTATAACTGTTGAACGTAAATGGCCCATTGAGAAAGGCTTGGCAATATTCGGTGAAGAAAAGTCGAATACGACACTGCCTTTACTTATTGGACTTGTTCCATATAATTTTTGCTCTTTCATCACTTTGCTTAATACTTGTTGTGTGATGAGGTGTTGATTTAAAAATAAATTGACATATCCGCCAACTAGCTCGATAGATTGTATCAGCTCACACGTTACATTTTTTTGAATTTCCGTTGCAATGGTTTGTGGAGATTTACTTAGCTGTTTAGACAATTTAAAACATGGCAGGGCAAAATCACCCATTGCTCTATTTTTAGGCTTTTCAAGTAATGTTTTAATGTCCTCTACTGTTACTTGCTGATGTAATGCGATCGCTAAACTTTTTGCAATTTCTGTTATCATATCCATTCCCTCCTCTACAAATAAAAAAGCCCCCGTCTCAAATAAGAGACGAGAGCATTGCATTCCCGTGGTACCACTCTAGTTGCCATTATTATGACCACTTTCAATTGATAACGGGGTGACGCCCCGGTATTCCCTACTAGTATTTCGGGAAACTTCTCCAAAGTGCGTTTCATTCAAACGATCTGCATTAGGCTCACACCATCCCTAACTCGCTTGGCAGCTCAAAATGAATTACTGTCTTTTTCACAGAATGTACAATTATTAATGAATTTTGGAATATTTTACATGATTATATCCTTCAAGTCAACGTTGGTTGAGTTGGTTTAAGTAGAAAACGATGGACAATGTCAAACTGTTTCTAGTAAAGACAGAAAACATTATTCCTTCTGACATTAAGCTCACTCTTTCATTAAAAAATTATCCATTAGCGTAATTCAATTAAATTAGGTAGCTTCTCCAATACTTCTTTAAACTCTAGTAAGTCTTTAAATATATATTGTTTATCAATGCCATTAAAGAAAGTATATTGCGCACGTTCGAGATTATTCGTGATTTCAAGGGAGATCGAAACATGCGTCATATCACAGTCCGGTAAATGACAGTGTTCTTCAGCAAACCATTTAACGAATACAGGTTCCGTTATCTCTTTTGTATAGAAAAGTAAATTTTGATCTTCATAAAATCTAAACTTAAAGCCCTTTTGCAATAACAAGTGTAATATTTGTTCTTTTGTCTCCATTGTTCATCCTCCTATAATGAAAATATTTTTTTGCTTGTAACAGTTTTACACCTAGATTATACCAAAGTAAATATTACCAATTATATACATCTTTCTATGTTAACATTATTTGTTTGATTATTAAAATAATACACCTACTTTTGCAACTATAATACCTACAGCTAATATGGTGTTTTTATGCGTTTTGCAATAAGAAAAGAACCTATTTTGATTTTCAAAACATGTTCTTTTTATATTAAATAAATACCTTTCACCTAAATGATGCGAAAACAAATAGACAGAGTCTTCAATTTTTGACAGTCTGTAGCTCCTTGCTTTTATTGACATCGGACAGCACTTTGAAAGAAATAGCTCTTGCGTACTCATCCAAAAGTGCAATCGTCTTCTTTATTTCCATATAAGTTGTTTCAGGGTTAATCGTACACATTCTTAAAACTACTTGGCCGTTTAATATCGTCGTAAAGACCCCAGCATAAGCACTACTTACCATTTTTCTCGAAATTTCTGTATTTACTCTATTTATGATCTCGTCGTCAAAATTCGATGGTGAAAATCGAAAATTGACGATTGCCAAGGTCGCTTTCGTTATAATGCTCCAATCCTTGTACTTTAAAACTTCACTTTCTGCATATTCTGCTAGACGTATACCATGATTAATCAATTCCTCCATCTTATCCGACCCTAGAACTTGCAACGTGAACCACAGCTTTAGCGCTCTAGCTGGCCGTGTCAGTTCCATACCAAAGTCCCAAAAATTAATTTCTTCATTATTTATTTGTGCATCCCTTAAATATTCAGGATTAGTATGAAAGCTATGAAATAATAGGTTTTTATTTTTAACCAAAATCATGCCACAACCATACGTCTGAAATAACCATTTATGGGCATCCCAACTGACGCTATCGGCATTTTCAATCCCTTTTAACTTACTTTTATGCTTTTTTGACAGAAGGACAGTCGCTCCATAAGCCCCATCAACATGCATCCAAAGGTTAAACTTTTGGCAAATGCGATGAATATCTTCCATACGATCAATACTTCCCGTATTAGTGGAACCAGCACTGGCAATCACTATAAATGGCTTTAAGCCTAATGATAAGTCTGCTTTTATTTGTTCATGCAACAACATTGTATTTAATTTAAAATTATCAGTTGGAATAATTCTAATATTACGGTCGCTTAAACCAATTATTTTTAGACCTTTCATTACGGATGAATGTGTTTGATCGGAAATATAGGCTATTCCTTTGGCAAGGTCACCATCCAATTTATTATCACGCGCTACGGTTAACGCAGTAATATTTGCAATCGAACCACCTGATACAAAAATTCCGCCAGATTGTTCGGTGTAACCAATTTTATTATTTAACCAAGCGATGAGTTCCTTTTCAATATAACTTGCCGTAGGTGTTGACATCCAACTTCCTGCATGCATATTGTAAGCATTGGTTACGACATCAGCTACCCATGATATGAGTGATGCAGGGCCTGGTACAAAACCAAAATAGCGAGGATGATTAAGCTTAGCTCTATATTTATAAATATATTCTACTGCATCAGATAGAACGTCGCACATCGGTCTACCTTCACTTGGTATTGCTAAATCATCCAATAGTTGAAATATATTGGCGTTTGAGAATTCAATGACCTTTTGGCTATGCAAATTTTGCTGCTCTGATAAAAATTTTCTTATAAAGTTTACCATCATCTCTTCTAGTTCAATTATGCTATCGATATTGTTGTTCATACATCATCATTCCTTCATTTTAAGTTGTGCAACGTGCCATGATTTTAGCAATTATTGTTGGTCACCCTACCAATCATCCATTCTCCACTAAAAAATCCCCCTAATTTCAATGATTAGAGGGATGCTCTTCTTTAATAAAAAAGAAAGTTAAAATAGCCGTAAGTAATATGAAACAAAATGCTACTAAGCTCGTATATTCAACGCCCTTTAGGAAGGCAGAGTTTGCAATATTGAGCAATTCAGTCGAGGAATCTTTTGGTAACGACTCACTTACCGCTAAAGTACCTGCAAGCGTATCTGTCGAACCTTCTGAAATCTTAGCCTGAAGATAATCTGGTAATAAAAACGATTGTCTATACCACCATGTAATCGCTCCCCCGATTAACGTCGTACCAAGGACAACGCCAACTTCATAGGCCGTTTCACTTACCGACGAGGCCCCACCAGCTTTTTCAGGAATAACTGATGAAATAATAAGGTCATTCGATACGGTAGTAATAATGCCCACTCCACTACTAATGAACAGAAAAGATAAACCAATAATTAGAGGTGTAAGTGTTAAACTATAGACGGCTAAAAAAGAAATCGCAATAAGAATAAGGGACCCACTAATGATAAAATTAGGTTTCACCTTTTGCGCGATGACAACGATGCCTATTCCAGAAATAATCGCTACTATTTCACCTGGCACAAGGATAAAACTACTAATTAATGGCGATATTCTATGCGATATTTGAAGTAATTGTGTTGCAAAGAATATAAATCCTATTAATGAACCCAAGCTGACCATATTGATAAAGACAAGCGAAGAAAAGCTTTTATTTCTAAAAAGACTCATATCTAACAAAGGATTAGGTAAAACAAGCTGTCTTTTTACAAACAACACTGCAAAAATAGCGCCAATCCCTATGCTTAGTAAGCTTAGTTCCCATTCTCCACCAGTAGCAACTTGTTTTAACCCAAACATAATACCAAACATGGCAATGAAACTCATGCCAATACTGAAGAAATCTACTCTGCCAGTTAACTTTTCTTGTGATTCGGTAATAAAATTGTGAATAAAGAATATGACAGGAATAAAAAATGGAATTGAAATTAAAAAGATTGCATGCCACGAAAAGAAAGTAAGTAATACACCGCCAATAATTGGTCCAAGTACAGAACCAATTGTTAAGCAAGTAGCCCATGCCGCTACTACTAACCTTCGCTCCTCTCGGTCCAGAAAAGTAGAACGGATTAAGGCTAATGTAGCAGGTAGAATCATTGCGCCAAAAAAACCTAGCGCCGCTCTACCAGCAATAATTTGACCTGCATTTTGCGAAAAAATGATAATAAACGATATAATCGAAAATCCAAGACTACCGATAAAAAGTACTTTTTTGTGTCCTTTACGATCACCAATACCACCCATCGTAACAAGTAAACTTGCCAGCACTAAAGCGTAAGCATCTATTATCCAAAGCTGTTGAGCAGCACTCGGTGATAATGCATATGTAAGCTGTGGTAAGGCAAATGACAGAATCGTATTATCAATTGTTACACTCAAAACAGGCAATAAAATGATTAAAAGTGCCAATAGTTTTGGTTTACTTTTAATAATGGTGACGAAAGGACTTACAGATTTCTCCTCCATAATATGCCTCCTTTTCCTGTAAGCATAAGATTATTGACTATTAAAATAGCGGTTGCACTTTACTTTTAGCTCATTTAACGATTCACCTAAAACTTCTTCATGATTTTTCAACAAAAAAGAAAAGTCTTGGAAGCAATCCTCTTCAATAATCTGATTGAGATTCGTTATAGAATGGATTACATCATTTCTAATTTTCTCTGAATAAGGGTTAAACTTTTGAATATCCCAATATACATCAGGTGAATTTTGTGTGAGCCTGGCTGATAAACATAACATCATCTGCATAGGCGGTGGGGAAAGCTGCATTATTTCTTTTATGGAAAAATCATGTTTCTCCCCTAATACACTAATCAATGAAAGCATTAAAATATGAGGAAGTGCTTGCACAAGTGAAACTTTCTCATCATGGCGGTGTGGGTCAAACTCAAATACTACCATTTCATTGTATTCTATTAGATTTTTCATCATTGTATATGCTTCTGACTCTTCCTCTTTTACAAGTGCTACCGCTCTTCCTTGATAAGGTAAAGTAGGTGAAAACATAAAATTAATCCCTACCAAAGGGTTATTCGGTAAAAAGGTTTTCGCATGCTTAAAAAAAGAACTTTGTATCGAACATGTATTAATGATTTTTACTTCATCCTTCATGAAATGCGCTTTTGATGCTAATACATCTAAACAGGCGGATTCGGGTAATGCAAAAATAATTGCATCCCCCGAAGAGTAAATATCATTTATATCATCAGATCGTACATCAGATACGATAATTTCTAGGTTCGAGTAAAGATTTCCACACGCAGCCCTTAAGGAATCACCTTCACACGGCTCTTTATCTATAATGACTAGATGATGCCCAGACTTCATTAATAATGATGATAAAAAGTTACCAATTAAACCATTTCCCCCCAACACTAGTATTGTCTCATGTTTCATTGTTCTTTTGAACCCTCCTTATACTTTGAAACGGAACACATGCCTTAATTAATGTTTCACGGAACTCTTCTTCTGCATCTGATGCCTCTATAATAGCTCCTCCTACCCCAAAAGTTGCAACGTGATCTTTAATGACGACCGTTCTAATAACAATACTTAAATCTGTATAACCGTTAAAGCCAACCCAACCAATTGATCCAGAATAGATGCCTCGAGGAGACTCTTCCAACTCATCAATTATTCTCATCGTTCTCAGTTTCGGTGCTCCAGTCATTGAGCCCCCAGGGAAGCATTTTCCTATAGATTTAAAAATGCCATTATCCCAATTTAATTCGCCAACGACTGTGGAAACTAACTGATGTACAGATGAATAGGTTTCAACAACAAAAGCTTCTGGTACACTCACCGTATCGGGATGGCAAACTTCATTAAAATCATGCCTTACTAAGTCGACAATCATTAAATTCTCTGCTCTATCCTTTGAGGAAGTCATTAAACTTTCTTTCTCCAAACGATCTTGCTCTTCAGTCGTACCTCTTGCTCTAGTTCCCTTAATAGGTTTCGACGCCATTTTTCCGTTTTCGTCAATGCTTATAAACATTTCTGGAGAAGAACTTACAATTGAAAAACGTTCGGTATTGAAAAAAGCGCTATATCTTACGGGGCTCAAAAGTCTCATTTCTTTGTATAGCAGCAATGGATCAAAGCTATATGGCATGGAAGCACGGTTTGTTAAACAGATTTCGTAAGATTCACCTTCAGTAATGTATGTTTGACACTGTTTTATCTTTTCTTTGTAGTCGTCACTCGATATTTCTAAGTCAATCTCATGTTCTGTTGGAGGTATTAAAAATTCGACCGTTTTTCTTTGTATGGACTGTTCACTTTTCTGCAGTAGATCATCTGATATCGTTAAAATTTCACCCCAAAAGTTGCATACATAACTCTTTTGATTTCGATGATCAAACACTAAGATATTTTTAGGTAAATAAAGAACAGCATCTGGCAAATCGGAACTATGTTTATTCGGTATCCCTCGAAGTGCTTTTAACTCGTATCCTAAATAGCCAATGACGCCCCCATTAAATGGATGTAACACCTCTTTAGGCATTTCATTGGTTATTAAAGAAAATATACAGTCCATGACTTCGTAAAAATCTCCATAAACCGACTCTTGTCCCTTAGGACCAGTTATATCCAACCTTGAATCTTTCACATAATACATGAAGGAAATTGCCGTATCTACATCACAATTTCCCATAACTGAAAAACGGCTGCCAAACTCACTTGATAACTCTCCATCTAACCAAAAACTATCTTTTAAACCATAAAATAATTTTTCATAGATATTAATAGGAGAGGACACCAACCCTATTTCAATATTCTTGGGCGCTACAAACATTGGACACCCTACACCCTCTAGCTTTTCTTTAAGCGAAATCTCGTACATGTAATGGCCTCCCGTAGGATTTTTCCGCAGAAATATCAATAAAATTTTTAATTAATTCAACGCCAAACTCCGAATCAATGGACTCAGGATGAAATTGGACGCCATAAATAGGTAACTCTTTATGGGCAATCGCCATAATCAAACCATCTTGAGTATAAGCAGTTGCTTCAAGGGAAGGCGCAAGTTTAGTACAGATTAAAGAATGGTATCTAACTGCGAAAAAACTATTTGGCAAGCCTTTAAAGATATTATCACCACTATTGACAATCAGCTCTTTGTAACCATGTACGGGTTTAGGAGCTTTGCCAACCTCTCCGCCAAAACAATGATTAATCCCTTGATGACCTAAACAAATGCCTAAAATAGGAATATTCGCTTCTTTAATCATCCTTTTACATATACCGAAATCTTCATCTTTTTCTGGAGTTCCAGGTCCAGGAGATAGAATGATATTATTAAATTCCGATAGATTAATTTTATGAAAAGGATAATCATTTGTTACGACGACAGGAGAAACATTCGTTACTCTATAAACATATTGCGCAATATTATTAGTAAAAGAATCATAATTGTCTATTATTAGTGTTTTCATTGGTTCGCTTTCATTCCTTTGATTAACTTATCTTCTACCTCACACGTTTCATTAATAATAACTTTAAATACATCTTCAATATATTTTGGGTTTAAATTCTTTTCTTTTGCTACGATGCTTGTTTTCTTTAATACATCTTCAATCCTTTTAGGCTGCATCATATTCACATTGTATTTGTATTTATATTTTGCTATTTCTGTACATACTTCCATTCTTTCCGATAACAGTGCAACAATTTTAGTGTTGATCGTATCGATTTCTGCTCTCCACTCTTCAAGTAATTCTTCTTTCATTATTTAATCCTCCTTCTCTAGAGAAATAATTTCATTCTTACAAATTTCTAGCTAAAGATGAGCATCTAAATAAAATGCCTTTGGTATAGCATTAGAACAAATAGTAAATAAATATTGGAAATTAAGAACGGTTTATGAAAAATAAAAAATTGTTACCATTTTTCTAAGATATTTATTTATAACTTATAACCTATAGTAAAGATGGAGAGACCTGTCTCGTCAGAATATTTCTCATTTATAATTGTTTGGATGTTATAAAAATTATTGCTTGCTAATATCGCACTGACGCTTTCCCCCTGATTTTCATCATGTTCGATTAATACAACGCCATCTTTTTTTAATGCTCTATTCGCAAATAGAGCTGAAGCATTGATAATATCTAGGCCATCCTGTTCTGCATAGACCGATTCTTCAGGATGATGTACCCCCCATTCAGGAGGTTGCGCCATTTCTTTCGGTACATATGGGGGATTGGATATAACAATTTCTGCTTCGACTGGTTTTTGCAGCATTTTATCAAAATATTCTTTGATGTCTCCTTGATATACGGCAACCTTCTCGGCATGATGACGCAAGATATTTCGCTTGAGATACTTTGTAGCTAAATCTGATTTTTCTATGCAGACAATGTTTGCATTCGTCATTTGCCAAATTTCTATCCCGATTGCACCCGAACCAGAACATAAGTCATATACTAAAGAACTCGGATCAATTGCTTGATTTTCTTTAATCCAATCAACGATCCCCAAACTTTGAATTCTCGGTATAAAGACACCTGTTCCAACAACATATCTATTAGAGTTCAGTTCTGCGTAGCCTACTATATGCTCCAACGGAATTCTATTACATCTTTCATGAATGTCTGCCTCAAATTCCTTTACTGCTTTTGGGTCATCTTGTCCCGCTTCTGTAAAATTATATTGATTGTATATTTTTTCGTAATCACCCACAGGGTCCCATACTCCTGCGCTTTTTAAAAGGTTAATATAATCCTCTTTTGTCTTCATCATTCACTCCACGCATTGTAGTATGTTCTTAGTTGTTCTTTAGAAGATTTAGGATGTGTCAGGTAAAGAGAAAGGATTTCAGGTGGTGGAGCAAATTCCTTATGTAGCTCGTCTAAAATTTCTTCAAAACTATGAAGCATACCTTTTTCTAAAATAGGATGCCAATAAGGTTGCACGTCCCAACGATATTCGTAACCAGTGGCGAACATTTCGGATGTTGTTTTAGCAATCAATTCATGTCTTGGTGTATTATAGAGAGGCTTTCGAATTGGATGAAAATCAGAAAGGTCAATATCGTTTTCAATCCCACTTATTTCGTTAGCTAAGTGTTCAGCGATTAAAGGAGATTGGTGTAACCCGTCTCTATATGTTCCTGTAGCTAACCAAAGACCATCATATTTAATTTGACCGATTAACGGGAATCCATCAGCTGGTATCGGTCTATTTCCAACTTGAATTTTTTTAATGTCGGCATTAAAAAGATCTAAGTGTAATTGTTCTACTGCACAATCTAATAAAAATTGTACATCCGATACATAG
The DNA here is from genome assembly GCF_037976175.1 of Lysinibacillus sp. FSL K6-3209. Classification (NCBI taxonomy): domain Bacteria; kingdom Bacillati; phylum Bacillota; class Bacilli; order Caryophanales; family Bacillaceae; genus Lysinibacillus; species Lysinibacillus sp. FSL K6-3209. Next base: position 2,288,159 of record NZ_CP150264.1, read on the forward strand.
GCACTTTTCCTTGGAATATCCGATAGTATATTGGTTGCACCGATGTAAAGCTCTTTCCCATTTCGAGGAACGCAATGTAAACCGCAGGCAAATGCTCTATTTGGCGTTCGAATGACCCTGTTATAATTTTCTATGTCATCCAATTCTAAAAGTATTGATACACCGTATCCTGAAAACATTGGCGGTATTTTATTTTTCAATTCTAAATCGAAATCTAATAAATCTAATGACTGAACCCCTGCAGCGATAATAATATTCTTTGCAAAAATTTTCTTTTCGCTCAGTTCAATTCCACAAACTTGATTTCCTTCTGTCACCACTGATAGAGCATGTTCATTGAAAAGGGTTCCTCCAAGATTGTGAATGGCTTTGGAAAGTTTAGCTAATAAAATGTTAGGATCAACTGCATTTTCTTCTGGTATTAGTAATGCTTTAAGAGGCCTTACTTGTTCATCAGCCTTTAGCCATACGTGGTTATCTGGATCAATTATTTCATAGCGTTCCGAATTTTCTTTCAGCGCTTGTTCGATTTGCATAAAGTTTACAGAATCTACATCGCTTGTTCCTGCCGTGTTAAGAATTACTTCCGTTCCGTTGGCAATGATTACTTCTCTTTCATCACCTGAATCTTTCGTCAGTTTGGATAACCAACCTTCCCACATATTTTTAGCTTTAATATCCATTAATAATTTTTTTCGACCGAATTCACTTTTCATTAGACTTTCAGTCACTTCTCCATAACAGCCATTCATCGCGCCAGCAGCTATAGATGCTGCTGATTCACGTGCTTCCTTCCCTACAAGTGCAACCTTTTGACCTCTAGAGGAAAGTTCATATGCGATAGAAGATCCTATTGCTCCATTCCCTACAATAATCGTATCGAAATTAATATTGCTCATTATATAAGCCTCCAATGAAATTCAATTTTTTTGATGCACAGCAAATCATGAACTACTTACTAAAATTTCTTAAAGTCTAGAAATCACTTAATTTACCGGTATTAAAATCATTCTGACATTTAAATCTTCACATATTTTCTGTTGCAATTCACCGAAAACCCCATTTCGGTATACCGAAAATAATTTGAAAAAACCGATAAATCCATTCAGTTTGGCAGCGATAATGCGGACGAAAAAACGTATTAAAACCTTTATTCAAACGATATTTACAGTTCCTAATTTTACAATGTTTAGGATATATTTTAATATAATGTTAATATGTGGTATTATTTACGGGGTGGTGGTGTTATAGATGAGTTTAAATGTTAATAATAGATTGTATTCAACTATGGTAGATATTTTAGAGACGTATGTAACGAATAAGGATATGAAAACGCAGTTATATGAATTTATCGACTTTAAAAAAGATGAAGGCTATTTATTTGGAGAGTTAGTCATACTCCATTATGTGATTTATAACAATAAAATAGAGAATCCAATTTTTAAAGTAGCAGCGGCAATTGAACTTCTTATTTTATCATTTGATATTTTAGATGATATTGAAGACCAAGATAATTTTTCATCGCCTTGGGTTCAACACCAAAATTTATCGTTAAATATTTCAAGTTACTTACTTTTTTTATGTCAGTTAATCATTAAAGAATCCGATTTTAAACATAAATATATCGCATTAGAACTTGTGGTCACAAAAGCTTTGCGTGCTATTGAAGGACAACATATCGATTTACTAAACAAGATATCTTGTGAAGATCGCTATATGGACATGGTTGTTTTAAAGTCTGGGTCCTTAACGGAGTTAGCTTGTTTAATAGGAACTGTTCTTGCGAATCCGGATAAAGCAACTGAAGTTCAATTTTACGGTAGTCACATCGGGGTAATCGGTCAAATTCAAAATGATATGGAAGGTATGAAACGTTGGGATGGAAAAAATGATTTGCTAAATAAAAAATGGACTTTACCCATTTTATATTTATTAGCCGTGGATCAAAATCATCCAGTGATAGAAAAAATCCAAAACTATTACAACGGTAATATTGAAAAACACGAAATATTGAAGCTATCTACAGTGATCGATTCACTTTTAGAAGAAACAGGTGCTTTTCTTTATTCAAAAGTCACCCAACAACTATATCGGAACAAGGCTGAAGCCAGCATTATGTCATTATCAATTAATAAAAAATATAAAGCAGCACTACTTAAATACATTTAAAAGGAGATCTTCATATGAAAAACATCATTCACTATCTAATGAAAGACACTGAAGTATTACATCTCTTAAAACACAATAAAATTTGTATTATAGGTATTTCTCCAGAAGAGAATAAGGCTCTTATAGACGTTGTCTTAAATAAAAAACCGCAGTTGCAAGCATATTATTGGAAATAAATTCAAATTAATATTATAAAACAATGGGGCTATCACCTCGATAAGCAGAAAAGGAACACGATTCTACCTGTAGCTAGTCTTCTCGCATTTTTCTCGAAAAAATGTATGAGCAAACGAAAAAAGTAAGTTGAATACATCATAACTATACACACACCATCCCTGCCAATGGTTTTTGAAAGGAAAGACACCTCATAAATAAATTAAGGGTTAGACTCTTCAATTATTTGTAATGGCAACAAAATGGAATACGCTAAATCTTATTTTCTACGTCCCTTTTTCATAATCGCTAATGCCCTCTACATTAATATGTCACTCCTATGGATTGTCACTTACTTCTAAGGAGGAAATAATGAAAAAGCAAAAATTTATTTGGATGGGGATCCCCATTTTTATTACTACACTATTAATCATTTATTTTTTTTACCTGACAATGAAATATCCTTTAATTGGAATAGAGGTAGTAAATAAAGATAAACAATACTTTGTAGATACCATTTATGAAAACTCATGGGGAATAAACCAAAATATCCAACCAGGTGACCAAATCTTAAAAGTCAACAACGCTCATCCTTCACTTCATCACTCTATCGTTTATTTCCAACGTATAGAGTTAGCGGATTCTCTAACTATCCTTAATGCTGCCAATGAAACGGTTTCATTTATCGTTGAAAACGGAAATAAAAGTTTAATGCTTGAGATACAACTCTTCGTTAAAATTTTATCTGTCATCATTGCGATTGCGCTAGCAATCATCTTGAATACTCGACATTCTGAAAAAAGTTCATCACAGGTTCTCACTTATTTTTTATTAACGATTGCGCTTTGTTATAGTAGCGCCCCGATTTCTGCAAGAGGTGATGTAATCGGACGTAGCATCAATACTATAACGCTTCCAATATTCGTTATTTTATTTATACATTTCTTATATTTACATTTCTCTTATTCTAAACTTCCATTCATTAAAAGCTGTTATCTTAAAGCATTATACCTTCTATACTTTCTTATTATGGCCATATCATTTGTCTCGTTTGTCAATAAAGACCTAGAAATTTCTAGCACAACTATTCAATTAAAATTTTTTTCATCTTTAATATTTTTCTTACTATTTTTACTTATAAGGTACTATTATATTAACCATGAACCTAATGTACGAATAAAACTAAAAATCATGTTTTCAGGTTATTTTATTGCCTTCTCACCATTTATTTTATTTTATGCACTACCTATTATTTTCCATGGTAGTTATATCATTTCTGCTGAAATAACAGGAATTTTCATCTTTATCATTCCTATTATTCTAGTTTATCTGCAATTGACCTATGAATTAATTGATATTGACTTCTTTTTAAATAAGATTAAATACTTTACGTTATTATCTTTACCATTTTCTATACTAACGACATTAATAATAAGTTTTATGACTGAAGTACATCTATTATCAATTGAAATTCTCATACTGGGTATCTTTATATTTTATCTTTCTTGCATCTTGCTCTATATCAAAGATTATTTAGACTATAAATTAAATCCCCATTTATTTTCTAAAAATAATCGATTAGACATTAGTTTATATGGCTTTTTCCAAAAGGTGAAATTTGAAACCAATCCTTTTACATTGATTGATGCACTTCAAAAACAAATTAAAGATGTACTTTCGGTTGATAACTTAAACTATATCCAAATTGAAAAAAGACCCGCAGTAGACAATTGGACTGTTAAATCTGCTCACAAAAGCCTTGCATATCATGCCATTCAAAAAATTAATTGGGCGCAGTATTCAAATGGTTCCTTGCTTAAAGTACATAAAGGCTTCGCAACGGTTATTGGTAGCAACGGCATTAGCAAAGAAATTATCTATTTTGAACAAAAGAAAAATAATGCAAAACTGAATCCACAAGAAAAGGCATGGCTAGAGTCGATATGTTATTTTTCAAGTATTGTATTAGAAAATAATTACTTAATCGAAGAGTTGAAATGCCAACTCGATTCTTATAAAAATAATATTGATGAAGTAATCATGCCCACTTCCTATTCAAAACTACTTATGCATGTGACCGAAAAAGAGCGTATTAATTTATCTATGGATTTACATGACAGTGTTTTACAAGGCTTATTACAATTAATAAGAACTATAGAAGGACTTATTAAAAATGCTGAAAAAACATCGTTAAGTAAAGAGTTAGACTGTTTAAAAGAAGATACGATTGACATAGCTCATCTAGTACGAGAAACATGTATTGAACTTCGTCCTCCCTTTTTGAAAGAAGAAGGACTAGAACAAGCCTTAGGGCATTTGATTGAATCAACACGACAACAGTGTGATTTTTCTATTTATTTTGATTATGATGGGAGGCTTGAAGGGCTTTCATATGAATTTGAAATTAATATTTATCGAATTGTTCAAGAACTACTCAACAATGCTCGTAAGCATGCGAATGCAAATGAAGTAGAGCTTTCGATATTTTACGATGAAAGCCACATCATTCTACTGTACGATGATGATGGTGTTGGATTACTCGAGCCATCTGAAATAGATACGAATAAAATCGGTATGTTTAGCATTAAAGAACGTGTTCGGATTTTAAATGGATCGATAGAAATTAATTCTTCATTGAACAAAGGACTTCACATTTGCATCATTATTTGAAATAGAGGTGAAATTTTTGATTAGAGTTTTAATTGTGGACGATCATCCTGCGGTACGAACGGGTACAAAAACTATTTTAGAAACGGCAGGTATGGAAGTAACGATATTAAAAAATATCGATGAAATTATCCAAGCTGCCTCTAACCCATCATTCGATATTTTTCTTGTAGATTTGTATATGCCTGACATTAATGGATTGGAGCTGTCTAAAAGAATTTTACAAGTAAATCCCGAGGCAAAAATTGTCATTTACACAGGTTTTGATATTAATACACATTTTGATTTATTAATTAATGCAGGTATCTCTGGTTTTGTAAGCAAAATGTCCAGCTCTGAACAACTCGTAAATGCTATTTATTGTGCATTGAATGAAGAAGTAATTATTCCACTATCTTTATTGCGCCAACTCCGAAGAAATTCGATTTCTGCTAATAATAATTTTGAAGAAAACAGTATTATCACGCTTTCGAATAAAGAACAAAATATTCTTGAGCTTATTTCGAAAGGATACACCAATAAAATGATTGCGGAAGAATTATATGTCAGCCAACGTACAATCGAATATAGTTTAACTAAAATTTTTTCAAAATTAAAAGCAAATTCTAGAATTGAAGCACTACAAATAGCTCAAAAATACGGCTTAATCTCTAATCTATTTATTCCGGATAGCTAAATTAAATAGATTTCTCCAATTGGAAATTGAAAAAACATGTCAAAGGGATACAGGCAGTTTTGTTAAGTACATATGCTACAAAACATCAATCACGCATTCCCTTCTCTTCGCTATCCCTTTAGTAGATACATAAAAGGCAACCCCAAACGGAGTTGCCTTTTTGCGTGTAATTTAGGAGCTATAATTGATGGTTTGATAGTAATAGTTTGCTACTCTATTTTACGTAATCGCTCCACAATACTGCTTTTTGAAATGACCTTTTGGCACATGACAGGAACTATTATGGCTATAACAAGAAGTACTGGAAGGCATAGCAGTGATGGAACAACTGTAAAATATAACTTCATATAGGCTGCCCCTGCTGTAAATGCACTTAGACCCAGATAGCAAATTGCACTTCCAATAGTAAGCGTTGTAGCTGTAGTTAACAGAATATACATGGTACTTTCCAGTATAAGCATTCTAATTACTTGGCTATTAAGCATACCGATACTTTGTAACATCGCAAGCTCTCGTCGACGTGCATTGATGGAAGTAATGACAGAATTGATGAAATTCATAATGCCAATGAAAGCTACTAGAATGCTGATGGTAATCCCAACGATTTTCAACGTTTTTTGCAAGTTTTCAAATTCTGCTACTAAAGACGCTTTGGATTCAAATTCCATGTTTTGGTCGGTGTTAGTACTATAGTTTGCTAAAAAACGCTCCATTTTTTCCATTGCGCTATCTTGCACATCAATCGTGCTTAGCATTGGGGCTTTTTGTTCAATTTGCGCTAAAAAGACTTGGCTTGGCAAATAAAATGTTGGCGTTAACGGATGCGAGTGTCTTGCGCTTATGCTTTCTGGAATATCCGCAACAGTAAGCACTTCATATTCCCGCATTTGTCCAGTTGGATTGGGAAGCTGAATTTTATCACCGATTGCATAGTATAAAATATTGCCTTGTGCATCAAATGGTGCAGCTATTACATATTTTCCCGAATAAAGCTTTTGCTCCTCTATTTTGCCATGCAGTAAGATTAACTTTTGCAAAGCACCCTCATCAAGACCATACAGATGCAATAGTTGTTTTGGTTGTTGAGCATAACGTTCAAGTGCTTCAACTTTCTTACTATCTGCGCCATATTCCTTCGCCAATTGTTTAGGAATATCGACAAAGCGTGGCCCTGTTGGCACTTCATATTCTGTAAAATAGATGTTATTAATGCTTTCTATGCCTTCTTGCAAGGACAGCTCAGAGAAAAAGCCTTCGCTTAACGTGTCTTGGTTGCTATAGTTGAGATTGACATTAAAGTTAGACACGTCTCCCACTGCAAAATCGTTAATGATGGAACGGCTTAAATATTCATCCATATCAAAGCTGTTTGCAATCGAATAGGTAGCATTTAAAATCACAAGCCCTAAAGAAAGTGAGATGGAGACAAGTACGACCTTCTTTTTGTTACGAGTAAGATTTGAATAGGCCATTGTCCACAAATTTACTTTAGTACCTTTCTTTAACTTACGTTTACCCCCTCTGTTGTTATCTGTGACACGAAGCGCTTCAATCGGACTGACTTTTGCAGCAATTTTTGACGGCTTAGAAACGCTGACAAAAACAGTGACTGCTGAAAAAATACCAGACAGAATAAAAATAAGAGGATGAGCCGATATTTTTATGACATCAGTGTTGATGATAGACAACACAATCGGTACTAGCAACATTCCTACAAGATAACCAGCAAGTAGCCCAATTGGCAAACCGATGAAACAAAGCCACATTGCCTGTTTACGTATCAATTTGCGAATTTGCTTTGGTGTTGTACCAATCGTTTTAATCAGTCCATAATACCGTACATCATTTGCCACACTAATTGTAAATACATTCGCAATCATTAAATAACCGCTAAAAGCAATCATTAAAATGGCACCAACAGTCGCAACGATTGTGCCTATGTCCAGAGATTCGCCGTTTCCGGTATAAGCCCAATTGACACCATAATCAATATCGTCTAGACTGAATCCACTGTCTACAATCACTTTTTGCAACTTGCTTTCAATATGAAAGCTGTTATTGAAATTGACATCAGCGCTAATATAACCTACATCATAGCCCTTCTTACTTGGTTTGTAATCAGCAAGTTGTTTTTCCACATAACTTTTGCTCACCCATGCTTGACTTGCCTGCATAACCTTATCACCTGTCCAATAACCTACCAGTGTAAAGGTTTTGCTTATTTTTTTCCCAGCTAAAGAATAGTCCAAGGTGACCTTCTGACCTAGCTTAGCAGAAACGCCAAGTTGCTTTAAAACGAGTGTGTCTGTGGCAATTTCATCATCATTTTGTGGAAGTTTCCCTGTTGTCGGCATAGAAAACATACCTTTAGCATTGTTTTCACCGCTCGTGTATCGAATTTCAGTAGGATGTTTGGCTAGTTCTTTGTTTTCTCCCACGCCCAAAACGACAGAAAAAGAAATATCTTTGATATCAGGATGCGTTTTCAGCGTGTCATATTGTGCTTTTGACAGATATTTAAAGCTACCATGTGCACTGCCACCCACTTGTCGCATAGTACTTTCCTCAATCGATGCAACAAGGCTTGTAGCTACTGTAAAAAGCCCCGTAAACATGACCGAAGTCAAAATAATTGCAATGATAGCAAATAAGTTTCTCATTCTACTTGCTTTGAATGAACTTTTCGCAAGTAAATGAATGGTTCTTTTACTATTCACTTTAAGCATTGCTACCACCATCTACAATCTGTCCGTCTTCTATACGGACAATTCTGTCTGCAAGCTGTGCAATTTCCTCATCATGGGTAATCATGACAATCGTTTGCTTGAATTGTCTACTTGTTACTTTAAATAAAGATAGAACATCTTGACTAGTTTTAGTATCCAAGTTTCCTGTTGGCTCATCGGCTAAAATAATAGCAGGCTTTGATGCCAAAGCTCTCGCAATAGCAACGCGTTGCTGCTGCCCTCCGGATAAATTATTGGGCATATTTTGAAGTTTACGCTCAAGACCAAGCGTGTGAATAATGGCATTGACATATGCTTTATCAGGCGTATTGCCGTCTAACCCGATGGGAAGAACAATGTTTTCATAAACATTTAAAGTAGGGACAAGATTATAATTTTGAAAAACAAAGCCTATTTTTCGGCGGCGGAAAATCGTAAGTTCTTCATCCTTTAACTTAAAAAGTTCTTGACCATCTACAATCACTCTTCCACTTGTCGGGCGGTCAAGACCGCCAAGCATATGAAGCAACGTGGATTTGCCGCTACCGGAAGTACCTACAATCGAAACAAACTCACCGTTCTCCACTTTCATACTGACGCCATCCAATGCATGAACAGCCGTATCCCCTTTACCGTAAATTTTCATTAAATCTTTTGTTTCAAGTACGATCATTTAAATTTCCTCCAAAAAAATATGTCTTCCATCTCTGCAATTCATATTATAAACCTCGAATCTTTCGAGAATCTTTCTGAAGCAAAATCAAATCTAACAGTATTGAAAGATTTCAATTTTTTATTGGAAGAAACACCGAGAAAACAGAGCCAGTTCCCAACCTAGACTTGACCTTTATATATCCGCCTTGGGCTGTAATGATTTCTCTCGCAAGGTAAAGACCAAGACCGACGCCTTCTTTGTCGGTTACCTCCTGTGAACGATAAAAACGAGAAAAAATCTTTGCCGTTTCATCCTCTGAAATGCCGAGTCCTGTATCGGCGACATCAATTCTGCAAAAAAGCTGATACGGAGTGACAGATAACTGGACACTTTGGCCACTTGGTGTATATTTAATGGCATTATCTACAATGTTGTAAAGTGCCTCCACTGTCCATTTTGAATCAAAGACTGCCTCTACATCCCTACTATCTACTGTTAAAGCAATATTTTTCCCCATAGCTTTCGGTGTAGCCTGCTCTATAACCGTTTCAAGCATGTTCGCTACATTGTTGTTTGTAGGGGTAACCGTTATAATTCCCGTTTCAAGCCGAGATGCTTTTACAAGAGAAGAAATAAGAAAGTTTAATTTTTCTGCCTGCTGCGTTAAAGCTGCCACACAGTTATGATTATAGTCAGACAGCTCACTTTCGGCTAAAAGTTGGGTATAGAGCAGAATGTTGGCAAGAGGCGTTTTCGTTTGATGAGATATGTCGGAAATCAGTTGATTGATTTTAGATTTTTCGTCCGCTAACTGTATTTTTGTGGCACTGTTTGCTGTAAGATAGTGGGATAATTTTGTTTCCAGTGCAGATAGCTTGCTTTCATCAAATCCGTTTTCAATCGGTCTTCCCTCTATTGCATTGTCAATCATTTTGTTTAATCGCTCAATGACCTTATTTGCTTTAAAAAACACCATTTATTTCACCGCCCATAAATAACCTATTCCATATACTGTTTTTATATATACGGGTTTTGTAGGGTTATCCTCAAGCTTGTCCCGTAATCTTTTTAGCGTAACAGATAAGGCATTCTCGTCAACATAATGTGCGCCGCCATCGCTCCAAATACGTTCAATCAATACGCTACGTTCTACAGTTACGCCTTTGTTTGCTGTTAAAATTTTTAGCAGTTTTTGCTCGGTTTTACTCAGCTCAACTGTCTTTCCGTTTTTAAAATATTCCATGCGGTCAAAGTCAAAAACAAAGTGATCTTGTTTAAATGGATTTCCTTTTGTGACCACTTGTTTTCTGAGCTGCGTATTTACTCTTGCACGCAGCACGGCAAGGCTAAATGGTTTAGTAATGTAATCATCTGCTCCCATTTCAAGTCCTGTTACAATGTCTGTTTCCATATCATTTGCTGTGAGCATGATTACGGGTATAGTACTATTTCTTTTCACTTCGCATAGCAAGTCTAGTCCGTTTCCATCAGGCAAATTAATGTCTAGTATCAACAAATCAAAGTTAGTATTTGATAACTGCTTTTTTGCTGATTGAATACTGTGAAATGAAAGAACGTCCATTTCGCTACTTTGTAATGCAAGAGCAATACCATTTGACAATGCCTTATCATCTTCAACAATCATAATTTTATACAAATACTCACCTTCCTTCAGAGCGAAGTTATGTAATTTCGCTCCTCCTCACTACCACTACAAAAATATTTTATCGGGTAGTATATATAAAAGTTTACCATGTTTATATCTGCTCTCGTTCAAATAACTTGCTAGATTATTATCTCCAGAACAAACAAAAAATAGTTGCACTTATTTGTGCTATGCATCGCTTTCATTATCATTTGAAGAGTACCCGTCATTCTATCAGTTAAGGTCATGGTAGTACGTACTGACATAACTCTCACCTCATTTTAGGGTTAAAAAAAGACATTACCTAACTTGGCATGTCTTTTCTGTAAATTCTAATAATTATTGAGTGTATCGCACGCACTTGCTGTGGCGCTGGTTGACCGTCACAGCCTCCAAATTATTTAGGGTCACTACTAGCTCAGTGACCTTTTTTAGTTTCTTTCCTCATATTGTTCAGTTAATCTCCATGAATATCCGATATAAGTAAATCAATCTCACCCTTACTATTAGGTTCTAATGACTTCAGACCAGAAACTATTCTTCACTCTCCCTTCCTTAATGTCCAGACAACTGTATTTGATATGAATAAACTATTTATAGAATAGGAGGTGAATATAAGATGGCATCATTTGAAATTGGAGCGAGAAGTCTTTTCAACTTTCGAAACGAACGCTTTTTCCTATTAGTTGAAGATGAAATTACAATTCCGAATAAAGGTGTGGAGATTGATCCAGTTAATATCTATGAGATTGACCAACAAACTTTCAATTTTATCAGAGATGAAGGAGATACACCTGTAGTTGTACCACGTTTTAACCTTCCACCAGTACCACCTGGATTTGAATTAGAACGAAAATGTATTTTTACAGTCGATAATTCATACTTTGTTATCTATGATTTGGAAAATGGCACTGATAAAAATGTACTATTAAGAATCAGTGCAGCTTTATTTAACTCATTGAGAAATGCTGGTGTTCGTGAATGTGTTCCTCAAGATTTCATTAATTAATAAAAATCCAACCTTCATTAAAATTATAATCAATATTCAAAGTAATGTTCAGCAAGATTCCTCTTTACCTTGCTGAACATTTTCTTTCAAATCTTCATCTAGCAACCTTCGCATACGACTAATCTGCTCAAGCTCTTTCCTAATGCTCCTTAGTTCTCTATAAACTTTGCATATCTGAGTGCTTAGGTGGTAAAAACAACATCATTCATTCTCAATTCTTTTACTTTTCTTGACATTTATCATCTTCCTTTCAATGAAACTTTAAAAAATATTAGGAATAAATCTATTTCATTTACTTACCTGTTCTTTCCCTTAGAAACGTTTAAAAACTATCCCTCAATCATTATCTAATAGCAACTTCAAAAACTCCATTTTTAGATAAGTATGAGATTTTTATAAAATTCGAACATTTCCCAGCTATGTTGATCAACAATCGCCTTTTTGGGATATATAAAAATTGATTAACCCTCAACAAGCCCATAGTATTTATAAAGTTTACCTTCTGATTCTACGAGTAAAATTGGTCCTCCAATTTCTTCTTTTTCTTTAACCGAAAAAACTTTTGCACCAACAGGTAATTTGTTCGACATTTCGTCTTCAAAGTTAGTATCTGTACCGTTTTTTGTTTTTATTTCTCCTACCTGCTCGCCTTTTGTTAAGGTTAGTTCTTCAACCCAATCAATTCCAGTCTGATAAATCACTCCATTGAATTGAAATATATCGGCTTCAGGATCTAATTTTAAAATCTCTTCCGCACTAGGATTTTCAGTTGTATAAACTTCTACTTTACCTTTATTCGATGAATTAGAACATCCAACAGCAGTTAATACAATGAAAATAACCAAGCCCCAAAGTAATCTTGACACTTTCACGTTATCCCTCCTTAGAATTTTAGACGGATAAAGGTAAATTAAGTTACCTATTTATTCCGTAAATGGTCCGTTTGTTGAACAAAAAAACCCTGCAGTTCAACACAGGATTTTTAATCAAACTTTATTATAAATGATCCATCAGAGGTTGATATTTAGGATTGTTCTTGTTCCGCATGGAATAAAGAAATTGTGCAGATTTTCACTTAAACTAAAAGAGTAGGTTAGTTTAATAAGTTGTTTGTTTTATCATTAAAAAATAAAGATAGATGATCAAAGAAAAGAAGTAATACAATTTAATATTAGTTTCGATGAACCGCAGCGTAAGATAAGAAAAAGCCATTCCCTCCACAAGCGGAGAAAATGACTTTTCTTCATAAATCGAAAAACTACTGATTACAATTTTGCCCAACGTTCCTCTAACCAGTTCATAAATTCTGCACCTTTGTCGCCTTCATACGCATCAAAGACATCTAAACGCATACGTTTTAGTTTATCCGCAAAGTCTGCCACTGTATGGTCCTTTGGCAAGCTCTTTTTAACCCGCAGGAAAATTTTGTCTGTTCCTTTAATAATATCAAAACGTGCAGGTGATGGCTTCTCTACGTCCTCGCCAAGCGCTACAAGTGCTTCATAGGCTGCTAATTGGACCTTGTTGACAGTATCATGCTCCATACGATTTTTTAATATATCTATGATTTTGTCATGTTGATAAGCCGATAATATTTCGACTGCGGCTAAACGCTCTCGCCAGCTAGACGTATAATTGGCCTGTTTTTTTAATGTTTCATACTGCTCAGGTAATGCTGTTTCAAATTGTTTCAAGTAAGTGCACCTCTTTTTTTCACTAGAGGAAAAATTTAATTCTTCTTCTGCTTCTCTTATTATACATTGTCTTGGTGAAAATAGCGATGAATCGCTTGTAAGGATCTATATAGAAAATAAAAACTAACTACATTAAGGTGAACCATATCATAATTAAATTAAAGCCCTCGTTCGTTTAAGAAGAAAGGCACTGGGCCTTTTTATATTTACTTATAGCGCAAATTGCTAATTAACTAACTTTATCAATAATTCTCACCAATTTTGATTTAATAAAGTATATCAAGTTACAATCTGTGATACCCTCCATTACAATTCATTTAAAACAGAGATAACGTTTGTTGTTCCAATTCCTCAGTTTCCTTCCTTCTATCTTCCTTATGGTAATGATTCACATAGAAAATACAATCCACTTTTTAGATGCTTCATAATCACTTTCCTGTGTAATAACGTACGTACCTTATCACTCACTGTATGTTTCCATTTCTTCATAGTGCGCCATTCTTATCACCTCTCCCATATACTAATTTAAAATAGGTAAAATATTCTATTGCTACTTAAACTTCTCTTCTCCAAATTACTTTGCATAGTTTACGACATACTCATTGCACAATCTTATTAAATCGAGGTATGAAGTGAAAGTAATTTTAGAAAGATTAGGGAATACGCCAGATATGATCTATAAAGTGTATGGACATGTTTTAAAAGAAATGGAAATAGAATCTGTCTATTTATTTAGTAACAGTTTAGAGATAACTGAACAAGAACTGTGCTAATCAATAAATCAATGAATGATAAACGTTGCTGTCATAATGTTTATAGACTATGGAACATATTTCATGATATACTAGAGCCATTGTGAAAAAAGGAGGAACTTGCATGATTCAAGTAAGTAATGTAGGTCTTCGCTATGGCGATCGTAAACTATTTGAAGACGTAAATATAAAATTCACACCGGGGAATTGCTACGGTTTAATCGGAGCAAATGGTGCAGGAAAATCAACATTCCTAAAAATTCTTTCTGGTGAAATTGAAGCACAAGAAGGAAATGTTTCAATGGGTAAGGACGAACGCTTATCTGTCCTTAAACAAAACCACTTCGAATACGATGAGCATACAGTACTGGATACTGTCATTATGGGTAACAAACGCCTATATGATGTAAAAAATGAAAAAGATGCAATTTATGCAAAAGAAGAATTCTCTGATGAAGATGGCATGCGTGCTGCTGAATTAGAAGGTGAATTTGCAGAGCTAAACGGTTGGGAAGCTGAATCAGAAGCAGCAACATTATTAAACGGTTTAGGCATCTCAGATGACCTTCACTATATGTTAATGGGTGACCTTGAAGGTTCTGACAAAGTGAAAGTGTTATTAGCACAAGCTTTATTCGGCCAACCAGATGTTCTATTACTGGATGAGCCTACCAACCACCTTGACTTAAAAGCGATTCAATGGTTAGAAGAATTCCTAATTAACTTTGAAAATACAGTAATCGTCGTATCCCATGACCGTCACTTCTTAAACAAAGTATGTACGCATATCGCGGATTTGGATTTCTCTAAGATCCAATTATATGTGGGGAACTACGATTTCTGGTATGAATCTTCTCAATTAGCGCAAAAAATGGCACAAGACCAAAATTCGAAAAAAGAAGAGAAAATTAAAGAATTACAAGCGTTTATTGCTCGTTTCTCTGCCAATGCGTCTAAGTCTAAACAAGCAACATCACGTAAAAAAATGCTGGATAAAATCGAGCTTGATGATATTAAACCTTCTAGCCGTAAATATCCTTTTATCAACTTCCAAATCGGCCGTGAAATCGGTAATGATGTTTTAACAGTTGATGGTTTAACAGCGAGTCAAGACGGTCAAACGTTATTTAAAGATATTCGTTTCTCAATGAATAAAGACGATAAAATCGTATTACTAGGTAGCCCAATGGCAAAAACAGCGCTTCTTGATATTCTAATGGAAGAAAAAGAAGCAGATGCTGGTACATTTAAATGGGGTGTTACAACATCTCAAAGCTATTTCGAAAACGATCATGATAAATACTTCGAAGGCTCAGAAAAATCATTAGTAGAATGGCTTCGTCAATATTCACCTGATGATGAAACAGAAAGCTTCCTACGCGGTTTCTTAGGTCGTATGCTATTCTCTGGTGAAGAAGTGAAAAAATCCCCTTCTGTCTTATCAGGAGGAGAAAAAGTGCGTTGTATGTTGTCAAAAATGATGTTAGCAACTGCTAATGTTATTTTACTTGATGAACCAACGAACCACCTTGACCTTGAATCAATTCAAGCGCTAAATGAAGGGTTAATCCGCTTCAAAGGTGCCATGATTTTCACATCTCATGACCATCAGTTCATCCAAACAATTGCTAACCGTGTCATTGAAATCCGAGAAGATGGTACGATTTTAGACAAACAGTTAACTTATGATGAGTTTTTAGAGTGGAAAGACAGCCAAGGATTAAACTAAACCTTTCACTAATTAACGTTTCATAGTCTGATACTCCCCCACTTATTTGGGGGAGTTTTTATTTTGGAAATTAAAAAACGACAAATACTACATGTATTTGCCATCTAATTGGATTATTGCATTTCTTTCGTTGGTCCTAATACACCTGGTACAGGTAAACCAGCTTGTCGTAATAGTACAGTCATTTGTCCACGATGATGTGTTTGATGATCAATCATTGCGCGTAATAATGCGCCTTTAGAAATCGGTCCTTTAAAACTGTTCACTTCTTCTAGTAAGCCCTCATTTGAAAGCTTCGCCGCTTCCTCTTTAATACTGTTGGCTATCTTTTCATATGTCGCTACTATTTCTGCTGCTGTAGTTGGAACTGGATCTTCTTGACGAATCATTGGCACAGTTAAACCTGCTAAATAACTAAAATAGCCTGCTGCACCAACTAAATGCCAGCCTAACCAAGCTAATGAATTATGCCCTTCCACAATACATTGGTCTAACGTATCATCCGTCATTGCTTTTAGTACTTGAACCGTTCCTTCCGCTGCAATTGTCCAGTCGTTTAGAAAATCTTCTACTTGCCGATACATCGAATCGCCCCCATTTTTTGATTCTGACATTATCATAGTCAATTCTAAACAGTATCGCAAGTTTCTAGAATATGATTAACATACATAACAATATCAACTTTGCTACAAATGGTCTAAATTTCTGTTGAAAGTAGCATCTATTTCATAAAGTAGCAGAGTTCACCCATATAGTTGTAAAATCATGTATAATGGGCTACAACTTAAATAATTGGAAAGAGGTATTTTATGTTCTCCCCATTAAAACAAGGCGATACTATCGGTATTTATTCGCCCTCCAAACCAGCCTCAGTACTTGCTAAAGCACGTTATGAACGAGGTAAGGCAAGATTACAGGCACTCGGCTTTACCATCAAGGAAGGTCTATTAACTGGCAAAAGTGATACATACCGTTCTGGATCGCCGAAGGAACGAGCACAAGAGCTCAATGATTTACTACGGGATCCTACGGTGAAAATGATATTGCCTACGATGGGAGGCACAAATGCAAATAGTATGTTGCCTTATATAGATTATGCAGCGTTACAACAAACGCCTAAAATACTTGTGGGCTTGTCGGATGTAACAGCCATCCTACTTGCCATCTATGCAAAGACTGGCATTCCGGTGTTTTACGGTCCTTCTGTTGCATCCACATTCGGTGAATTCCCACCATTCGTCAACTACACAGAACAATATTTTAAAGAGTTGTTTATGCAAGACGTGCCAATTCCTTATGAAATGCCCACTCCCCCTATCTGGACGGACGACCGTATTAATTGGCTTGAAAAAACTGTAGAAAAAACACAACATGATAATGCATGGATTACCGTACAACAAGGAAATGCGGAAGGTCGTTTAATCGGTGGCAATATCAATACAATGTATGGTTTTATAGGAACCCCCTTCTTCCCACAAATAAAAGAAGGCGATATTTTACTGTTAGAAGATACATCCAAAACGATTGCTGTAGTCGAGAAAAACTTCGCCATGCTAAAATTACATGGCTTCTTCGACAAAATTTCAGCAATTATTTTAGGTAAACATGAGCAATACGATGATGAAGGAACAGGACGAAAACCATATGATGTTCTGTTAGAACAGCTGGACGGGTTAAATATACCAATCTTGGCGGAGGTGGATTGTTGTCATACACACCCATTGCACGCCATGCCACTTGGTTTACGTGTCAAAGTGGATGCAACACAAAAACGCATTACATTTTTAGAGAGCTGGTTCTCTTAATATTCGTATCTAGTCGTCACTTCACGTATACTTAAAGAAAAATGGCAAAAGGAGTTGGATATGAGACAAATCCTATTCTTATGTCTAGCACTTATTCTTGTTGGCTGTACAAACAATCAAAGGAATGCGCGTCAGGAACAAACTAGCCTTGCAACGAATCATGACAAGACCCAATCAGAGGAGCAAAACACAAAACAGCTAGATGCAGAAATGTTTACTGACTATTTCCCACCAGATGGATCTACAGCTTACTTTCAAGGTGAAGGGAACGAATTTGCTAGTTACACACTTCAGACAAGCTATATCGATAAAACGGCAATTGCCCAAATCGAAAATAATGGCGGTGTCATTTTATTAAAAGTCTATCGCATTACGAATACTGCTATAGAACTTGTCTATATGGAAGCGGTCGATGAAGCACCTACTTTGCCAACAGCACAAGAAGTAGCAACCTTTCCGGTTATTGAAACGATTTTACAACAACCGCTGCAAGTTGGGCGCCGCTTTGATGGTTGGGTAATTGTATCGACTACCACCTCTATCAAAACGAGTTTCACCACCTTCCGCAATGTAATTGAGCTTAGTAAAACAAAGGACAACATAACGATAACTAAATATTTTGCCAAAGGTGTTGGGCTTATCTACACTAAAGACGAAATGAAAACAAATAGTGAAGAAATATTCAAGGTCACGTCAACGCTTCAAAAAATCGAATAAATTGTCTGCACTGGCGTCTCTCTTGGCGCCTTTTTCTTTAACTAAGGAGGTAGCTTCCATGAGCGACATACATAAGCACACTACTGAAGAAGAGTTAACAGAAGAGGAATTGATTGAACTTGTACTGGCGGAGCAACAAAAGGCTTTAGCTGAAGAACGAGAAAGACGCCTGCAAGGAAGCAAGGTAAGGAAGCAAAAGCCCATTATTAAATGGATGATATGGTGCATGGCATTCGTCTTATTTATGAATACGTTTGCACTGATTTTCCAAATTTACTCGATACCAGCTATTGAATTTCTCAAGGT
Organism: Lysinibacillus sp. FSL K6-3209; assembly: GCF_037976175.1. NCBI lineage: Bacteria > Bacillati > Bacillota > Bacilli > Caryophanales > Bacillaceae > Lysinibacillus > Lysinibacillus sp. FSL K6-3209. Next base: position 2,306,862 of record NZ_CP150264.1, read on the forward strand.
CTCCAGTCAATTATCCAAAAAAGAAGATATTCAGACATATAAAAAAGCAATTGTTGAAGTTTCTACTGGCTCTAGTAAAGGGACAGGCTTTGTCATTTCTCCAGATGGCTTAGTTGTAACAAATGCCCATGTGGTGGAAAATGCGCTTACATTGTCTGTTGTCTTTCCAGAACAAGGGCTTATGGAAGCACAATTAGTACAAAGTTTTCCTGAAGTCGATTTAGCTCTTTTGCAAGTTACTGGTACCAATCTACCGTCGTTAACGCTTGCCAATCGCCCTAGTTATCAAGAGGATGAAGCAGTTTATTTCATTGGAAATCCACTAGCTTTCACAGGTATTGCAAATAAAGGAACATTACTGAATGAAATTTATCTTGATGATTGGCAGGTGCCCGTTATGATGATGCAAGCACCTGTATACAAAGGCAATAGTGGGAGCCCTGTTTTCAATACAGACGGTGATGTGATCGGTATTGTGTTCGCCACCATGAAAAAGGAGCCTTATGGACGAGTAGGGTTGTTTATACCTGTACATGTTTTACAAGAACAAATCGAGCAATATAACTTCTATGATGAATGAAAGCCCCGCCATCTATCTTCTATGGATAGCGGCGGGGCTTCTCATTTTACATCTTTCCTGGCATTTCGCATGATTTTTTACTCATCACTCACGATATGTTTTCAGTTAGACATACTTGTACTCTCCTTCGTAAGGTAAGTCACTTCTCCTATCGCCCTTCCGCTCCACATAACAACACTAATATCAAAATGATTTATTAATTATTTAATGTTTTTCATAAATAAAATTAATTTATTTAATTTAAATGTTTATTTTATTTATTTTTTATTATATAATTTAATCAACAAATAGAAAGGAATGTCACGCTAATGGCTTATAAAGTAATTACGAATTGTCCGGTCTGTAGTAAAACACTAAAAATAACCAGGCTGAAGTGCTCTCATTGTCACACTACGATTGAAAATGAATTTGAATTATCGAAATTGGCTTCCTTATCGAAGGATCAGCAGCATTTTGTGGAAGTATTTTTGACATGCAGAGGGAATATTAAAGAAGTAGAAAAAGAATTGGGTATTTCCTATCCTACTGTTAGAGGCAAGTTAACAGACATTATTTCATCCCTTGGATATGAGCCAAAAAAGAAAAATGAAATCGACGAGAAAAAAGTTGTCACTATGTTGGAAAATGGCGAAATCACAGCTGAAGAAGCCATTAAACTTTTAAAAGAAGAATAAGGAGGAATCAATGATGAAAGAGGAAATTTCAAGAGTGTTAACAATGATTCAAGAAGGAAAAATTGATGCAGACAAAGGATCTGAACTAATTCAAGCGTTAAAGGATAAAGAAGAAACGGGAAATATATCGTTAGAAAAACCAACTACCTATTTAGATAAAACATTAAAAATTCGTGTGATTTCTGCCGAAAATGATAATGTTACAGTTAATTTGCCTATAAAACTTGTAAAAGTAATATTAATGGCAGGTCACAGCATTGCTGCAAGCATACCTCAATCAGAAAAATACGTTAAAGATATAGATATCAACCTTATCTTAGAAGCAATCGAAAACGAATTAGATGGCCAAATTGTTGATATTAAATCTGCAGACGGGGATACCGTTTCAGTTATTATTGAATAGTGAAACGCTTATGATGTATGTAAAAGTGAAAGCAAAAGGTTTGCGCTTCACCATTCCTATTCCATATGCACTTGTCAATATCGCTATTTCCATTTTAACTTCAAAGTTTATGCAGCTAATGGCAAACAAATGGACAAAAGATCACTTTGAAAGGAACAAAATAGACTTTACGTTTCCTCCAATAGATAGAGAAATGCTCAAACCTATTGTTCGGGAGCTAAAAAATTATAAAGGAATCGTACTAGTGGATGTCAAAGCAAATGATGGCACTGAAGTAAAGGTTAAATTATAGTTTACAGTACATGGAGAAAGTACAGTGAACAAAGCGAACAATCGAGGCTGGGACAAAAGAGAAAAAGTGTTAGATTGATGGCAGTCAATCTAACACTTTTTTGCTATACCGTTGTTGTCCGCTATGGCGGTGCTTTCCGCGGGCACACACGTAAGCCGCAACCCTCGCTAACGCGCGGTCTGTTGCGTCTTACATTATGTGCTGTTCCCGCAGGAGTCACCGCCTCCGCTACCAACAACTAGTGAACACTTCTAATTTTTTATTTAATGCAAATGCAAGAATAGCTAAGTTTGCTAAGCTCCATATAGCAAAAAATTATGAACACCTTTCGTCTGTTGCTTAAATTTTTTTAGTTATGTCCCAGCCATGATTTTAATTCGGAATAATATAAGTTAACATAATATTATTATTTATTGTTTTTGTTCAGATAGTTTGTAACAATTGATTTTGCAGGAACCTTACTTAAAAGTTCCTCGCTTGTTTCTGTTAGTTTTTGTAAAAGTCCAAGTAATTTTTCATCACCAGTCCAATGTTTTTCAATCACTTCAGGGCCCAATTTATTAATCGTCATATTAAGAACATACGTGGCTAACATCAAGTCATCCAGAAAACCGCCAAAACCAAATATACCTTCTGGTAAAACATCCATTGGGAAAATAAAATACGTAATGGTTGCCCCAATTAATGTTTTACTTTTAGAGTCAATTGCAGGATCTGTCACGATTTTAATTAGTAAATGAAATATATCAGGTACAAATAATAAATAATCCGCATAGTGATGGTTCTTCCCTGTTTTTGAAGTGAAAAATTGTACAAATTTCTCCCGCAATGTTTGATAAAAATCATGATGTTCCTGCTTATTCTGTTTGTTTAAGTTGTTATCCATTTTGAGCTACCTCCTTCTACTCTTTAATTCCCTAATACCCTAAAACAAAAAATAATCCTATTAATAATTAAAAATGAACTATTGAAAACGAGTCCATAGCAAAATACCTGTCCTTACTATTGTCGAACTAGCACAAAAGTATACAAAAAAAGCACCCTATATAAATAGGGTGCCTTTTTTTAACGAAAGTAATTTTAATTACTGAGAATTAAAGTTTAGTTACGTTAGCAGCTTGTGGTCCGCGGTTGCCATCTACAACTTCGAATTCCACTTTTTGACCTTCGTCAAGTGTTTTGAAACCTTCGCCTTGGATAGCTGAGAAGTGTACGAATACGTCGTTTTCGCCTTCAACTTCGATGAATCCAAAACCTTTTTCTGAGTTAAACCATTTTACTGTACCTTGTTTCATTTAAAAAAACCTCCAAAAAAATAAAAGTGAACAATATGTAATTTCTTCAACGAATTAAAAAAATTCACATATTACAAAGAGTACCGAACTAACGCGATCACTTTTTGTAATATGTGAATCCATGTTTCCGGTGAAGCAATTAAATTGTTAAGTTAAGTATACCACCATTCATAATTTTGTCAAATAAAGAAAATTGTTTTTTTAATTAATTTGAAAATTTATTTAACAATGCCCTTCAAACGCCATTATGCCATGGTATACTTGGGCATCATCATCACAGGCTTCACAGTAAAAACTTTCATCTTCAGACCAAAAAGCCCAAAAACCTCCCTCTTTAGTCGCTTCATGTTCATATACTGATCGAAAATGCTGTAATTTCCGTTGTAATGCCTGCTCAAATTGCTCTTTTGTATCAAACGTTTCTTTCGTTTGAATAAAAGCTTCCCAGCCTTCAAATTTCCACCAAGGCTCATAGTCAGCTTTCATGTAAAGTATTGTATACATATTTGCCACATTCCTTGCTGTTATAAGATATTCTAATTTTAGCAAACACTTCTGAAATGTCTATTAAAACACCCTGCAATATGCTATTATTACCTTATTATTCATTATTTAATTTGGGAGGTATTTTTTTTATGTTTTCAAGTATTCGACCTAAGGCCGAGCTAGAAGAATTGCTAAAGCGAGGGACCAACTTAAGTGCAACAGGCCGTTTCAACAAGACATTGGCATTTAATCATTTTAATCAACAAGATGAAGAAAATTTAAAGACTCTCTTTTATAAACTGAAGGATATTACGCCTTCTATGAATGCAATATTTAAAAATTATTTAAATGAAATCTCTCCCTCCTCTCAACAAACGATCAGTGAAGAAAATATTAGTCGCTATTTAACGCAATTTTTCTTGGCCACTCGTGATGATGAATATGTGGATGAAACGGTAAAGTTTTTTAATCTGTTTCGAAAAAACCAATATGAGCCTGGTAAGTTAATTGTAGTATTTAACCAATTTGCCTTTTATATTACGACTTACATTTTACATAACTTTGGTTTAAAACCATACAAAGCTTTTGAGTATATGAAATCTTTCCAATCAGCTGTCAATGTTGACCAGGAACTACTTGTGGAAGTATTAACAGAGCGTATTATCGAGAACGTTGTCGCTGAAATTTCTTCACTCATGGATGTAAATGCAAAAATTATGTACATGAAAGATTTAGTATTTAGTTTAGATAAACAAAATGAAGAAATACAATCATCTACTGCCGCAACAGAGGAAATTGCCGCATCGATCAATGAAGTTGCTCGTATGTCCTCGCATATTTCTGAGAAAACAACGGAATCAGTTGACCATGCTGTCAAAGGTAAGAATGCCATTGAGCATGCTTTATCGGAAATTTTTAAAACGGAAGAAACGTTTACTACCATCGTTGAATCGTTTACTGAGTTACAAAAACGCGTCAATGATATTGAACACGTTGTGACATTAATAAACCAAATTGCCGATCAAACAAACTTACTTGCACTGAATGCCTCAATTGAAGCTGCTCGTGCTGGTGAACATGGCAAAGGATTTGCTGTTGTAGCGCAAGAAGTCCGCAAGTTAGCAGAAGGAACGGTTTCTGCACTTAGCGAAGTATCGACAAATGTTCACCATCTGAAAAGTTACTCCAATGATGTTTCGCATTCCATAACAGAAACAACAACAATTATTAAAGAAGCAACAATTGAAGCAAAACAATCATTACCATTGCTAAATGCTATTGTCGCTGCAATTGAAGGAATTAATCTCGATGTAACAAATACGGCTGCCATTTCACAAGAGCAAGCTGCTGCTATTGACGAAGTATCCGCACGAATGATTGAAATTTCCGGCCATCAAGATGATATTCGTGATTATAGTTATAATACATCAAGCGATATTCACTTACTCGGTCAAGAAATTAATCGCTTCCGTAATGATATTATCGCGAATAATAATGTCCAGTTATCTTCCATTGCTTTGTTACAACTTTCAAAAGCAGACCATATTTTATGGAAATGGCGTATTTATAATATGTTCCTCGGATTAGAAGAAGTACAACCAAGCGACGTGTCTTCACATACTGAATGCCGACTTGGTAAATGGTATAGTGCTCCTCGGACAGTGGAACGTTTTGGTCATTTACAAGATTATCGTGAATTAGACGCATATCATTTACAAGTGCATAAATCGGCTAAATTGGCTGCGGAAGCATATCAAGAAGGTAATATTCAAAAAGCTGATGGCCATTTAAAAGAGGTAGACGAAGCCTCGAAGCGTGTTCTATTCTATATTAATAATTTAATTGCATACTTGGAAAAAGAACGTGTTATGCAGTAAGGTGGAGGGACTACCCTCCTCTACTTTTTGGGAGGTTTTAGCGTGAACAAGAGAGCGCTGATTAAATTTTTCGGAGATGTTTATGGAACAGGATATCGCTTTTTTATTAAACAAAAAGCGATAGAACTAGGCTTGAAAGGTTACTGCAAGTTGAATGCTCAAGAGCAAATAGAAGTAGAGGTAGAAGGTTCAAAAAAAGCAATTGATGAATTTCTACTATTTGTTCAAAAGGGTGTTAGCCTTCAAGCAGATTCAAATTCTTTTACTTTAGAACTTTTCGACGATTTAAAAGGTTATGTACGTATGGAGTCGGACATTGTTTAAGTCTGACTTCTTTTTTCTACTCATTAACGGACTTTTGCTAATGGTCTTTTATAAAACGAACATACTATAAAGAATATACGCCTATTAAAATGCGAATTCTATCCATTAGACAAGTGTATTTATTGAGAAACTTAGCAATTAGCAGTAAAATTTATGTAAGTCTTAAGATAATTATTGAAACTTTATGTCGATTTTAACGTATTAAAAGATAGACATATTGAAAAGCAAGGAGGAAGAAACGATGCTCAGTATCGGACAGTTTTTCTCAAGACATACCGCTAGCCTTTTAATTTCTCTATCAACTGTTTCTATTACAGCGTTTGCGGCAAATCCAGGATTCTTCCTTGGTGGTTGTTTGTTCGCTGGAACATATGCAACGAGCACAACATTGCTAAAACTCAATCAAAAAAGAAAAGTTATGCACATAGCAGGAATTACAAAGGATGAGTATAAACATATTGATTTACAGCTATCGACAGCTAACAAACATATTCAAACATTAAGCCAAAACTATTTACGTGTACGTTCGGTGTCAGCCTTTAAGCAATTACTCGAAATGACACGTATTTCAAAAAACATCGTCAAAATTGTCAAAACTGATCCAAGAAAGTTTTACAATGTGGAGCCATTTTTCTATGCGCACCTTCCTTCTGCTGTTGAATTGACTGAAAAGTATACAATGCTGTCAAAACAGCCTGTCAAAGATAAAGAAATCCAAATTACATTATCAAAGACGCGCGAAACATTAGCGGATTTAAATTCCACGATTCAAATTGACTTAAAGGATGCACTGTCTAATGATATCGATCATCTTCAAATGGAAATTGAATTCGCAAACCGTTCCAATTTAAAACGGAAAGAACAATTGGAATGGCGAGGCGAGGAAAAATGACAGCTAACAGAGATGCTTTCGTCCATTTAGATTCATTGCAAGGAATCTCACCTCTTGTACAAAGCTATTTAGCATCGTCAAATCAAGAAGCGATGGAGACCTATGAGACATTGTCACCTCTTGCCCAAAGTCGTGCACTTTTATATGCAAGTCAAATCGACCTAACTAGTTTTGAATCCGTATTATCATTAGGTCAAGACTCTCAACGTGCAGTCTCTCAATTTGCAGATCGTATGCTCGCCCAAGTGAAAGATAAAGATGTCACAAAAATTGGTCAAATGCTAGATTCCTTAATGCAAACATTAGATCGAGTAGACCCTGCGGCATTAGAGCCAAAAAAACCTTCTTTCTTCAAAAAAATGTTCGGTAAAACTAGTCCTAGCATCAAACAAACGTTAACAGAATTTGAACGCATTAGTATTCAAGTCGAACGAATTGGTGTTCAACTCGAACGTGCACAACTACAACTGTTAAAAGACGTAGAACTGTTAGAACAGCTATATGCACACAATAGAGGATTTTTTGAAGAGCTTGCCACTGCTATTGCAGCTGGACTGTTGAAAAAACAGCAAGCCATTGAAGTAGAACTACCTACAAAAATTGATATTGTCCAAACAACTAAACAACCGCTAGCCGTTCAGCAGCTCAATGATTTTACTGCACAACTCGAAAGACTTGACCAACGTATTTATGATTTACAAGTGTCCCAGCAGGTTGCATTACAAACTGCCCCTCAAATACGAATGATTCAACAAGCTAATCAAACGCTTGCTGAGAAAATAGAGTTTTCAATTGTGACACTCATTCCGCTTTGGAAAAATCAATTAGCGATGATGTTATCCATGAATATGGATCATCATTATAACCAATTAGAAGAAAGACTGGCACGAACGAATGAGCGTTTTACAAGCCCTACTTTTGAACAGCAAGTAATGAAATTTAAAGAAACACAGCAGGAGCTTAAAACGGCCATTCAAGATGTTTTTGCTTTGCATACCGCTACAGAACAGGATAGACAACATTTACAACTCGATGTTGCGGGGATGAAAAAAACAACGAAGGAATAATCTGCTGGGTCGCTAAATATAAAAAGGGGTGTCTCAGAAGTTCTCTGTGACACCCCTACTCATTTTATGCGAAATACTCTTTGTAGTAACCACCGATATTACCAGTGTTGTCAATAATGAAAATGAACTCTTCTGTTTCATTTTTCACTTCATACTCTTTTCCTACTGTTAATACGTTGGATACTAAATATTTTGATGCATTCGTATGTTTGCACGTAACCGTACGAAGTGTTGGCGCATCTTTCCATTTTAAATGTAACATAATTTCTCTACCTCTCTTTACTAGCACTTAGCTAACGTCTATTGTTTATTTTATACGATTTTAGCTCTTTTGTGGAGAAAAAACTATAGAAGTCTATATTTTGTACTTAATGACGTTTTATTTACACATTTACCCTAATAAAATGATACTAGAGGTGTTGTTATGAGTTTTGGTGGTGTTCCGCAATGGTTTTTTATCATCGCTGTTGCATTTGCCATCTGCTTTATTTTATATGCAGAATGGAATTCTAGAAAATAAATGAGTCCATTTGTTATGGACTTTTCAAACTGTAGAAACTTGTTTTTTCTTTCAAGATACTTTTCTAACACTCGCAAGCCCTACCACGACTTTTCATGGTAGGGCTTGCTTACTTGTAGATTTCTGATACAGAGAGCTCCCCTATTACAGACGTGACTGAAGCATTCTATCAAGTGCTAGCACGCGCTGAATCCATTGATGCTGAAGATAAACGAACGCTAAACTTACTTCAGCGTTCGTTTTAAAAACTCTTTTGTACGTTCATGTTCTGGGTTTACTAGCACCTTCGATGGTGGTCCCTCTTCCACAATTACCCCTTTATCCATAAATACAACGCGATCTGCAACTTCCTTCGCAAACTCCATTTCATGTGTTACGATTAACATCGTATTTCCAGAATCCGCTAACTCCCGCATAACTTTTAAGACTTCCCCGACCATTTCTGGATCTAGCGCAGATGTCGGTTCATCAAATAGCATCACATCTGGATTCATCGATAATGCCCGCGCAATTGCTACACGCTGCTTTTGGCCACCAGAAAGTTGTCGCGGCTTAGCATTGACGTATTGATCCATGCCAACGATTTTAAGATACTTCAAGGCTGTTTTCTCTGCTTCTTCTTTTGAACGTTTTAACACCTTTACTTGCCCTACTGTACAATTTTTTAACACATTATGATTGTTAAATAAATTAAACTGTTGGAAAACCATGCCTAAATGGGTACGATAAGCTTTAATATTATGCTTTTCGTCTAAAATATTTTCCCCTTTATAAATAATTTCGCCACCGTTTGGCGTTTCAAGTAAATTAATGCAACGTAAGAGTGTTGATTTACCGGAACCTGATGAACCGATTAAACATACAACCTCTCCTTTTTCTACTTTAAAATTCACATCTTTCAACACTTGGTTACGTCCAAATGATTTACTTAAATGCTCTATTTGAATGATTGCCATTTGTTCGTCCCCCTTAGTCAATTTCCTTTAATTCTTTTTGATAAGCATCCGGTCCATCAAGGCGTTTTTCAACGTATAATAAAATTCTTGATGCCGTAAATGTCATGATAAAGTACAGCACACATGCCACAAAGAATGATTCGAAATAGCGGAAGTTATTACCTGATATTGATTTCGTTTGGAAAAATAGTTCTGTTACGCCAATCACACTTAATACGGCCGTATCTTTAATATTCATAATTAATTGGTTGCCTGTTGCAGGTAAAATATTACGCGCAACTTGTGGTAATACGACATACATCATTATTTGCACATGGCCCATCCCAATAGCAGAAGCGGCTTCGTACTGTCCTTTATCAATGGAAACAATCCCTCCACGAACAATTTCTGCCATATAAGCACCTGTATTAAGCGAAACGACTAAAATACCTGCCGTAATAAAGTGCATATCAATCCCAAAAGCAATATCTAGACCGTAAAATACTACCATTGCTTGTACAATCATTGGTGTACCACGGAAAAATTCTACATAGCATGTCAGTATAAAATTAAAACATTTTAATACATAATATTTTATACCTTTTTTACGTACTGGAATGGTATGCATAATCCCAATAAAAAATCCGATAAATGCACCAATGACTGTACTGATAATTGAAATAAGTAATGTATAATACGCACCTCGTAAAAACATTTGCCAGTTGTTTTCTATAATAGAAATGATCCAATCTAAACTCATGATGTTCCTCCTAACAACGCGTTGTTGCTTGATATCAAATATGCCTTAGCGAAATCATCTCTTCATTTGAATGATGTTGCTTTATTCAAATTATGTGAAATACACCATAGACATGAACATTTATCAGAAGGTGCCACCCTTCTATATAAACGGAAATAATTGAGGCTACCCCATATATGCTCCAAGCATACTATTGCCTTTGATGATAGCTGACCCCTATCGCATTACGTAAGATTCAAACTTCTAAATCAAAAAATAGTATACTAGAAGTACTTCCAGTATACTATTTTCCATTTTGGCGCAACCCCAACTAAATTACTGTGCTGCAGGTTGTTGAAGAATTGCTTCTTCCATAATTTTTTGGCGATCATCTTCTGAAATACCTTTTAGGATTTCATTGATTTTATCTAGACTTGCATCACCTTTACGTAAACCAACTGCAATCGAAGTATTTGAAATATCTGTATCAAAGCCTTCTTCGAATGATACAAATGTAAATTTGTCATTCGCTGCTGCAGCAGAAATACCTTCTGGACGCTCTGCTACATAACCATCAATTTTGCCTGCTTCTAAAGCGACACGCATTGCAGAGAAGTTCTCCATTGCTGTTTGTTTTTCTACGCCCTTAATTTGATCGATTACATTGTAGTTAGACGTATTTAACTGTGAAGTCACTTTTGCACCTGAAAAATCTTGAATAGATTTTGCATCTTCATATTTACTACCTTTTTTAATTACCATGACGAAATCAGAAGTATAGTAGTTTTCTGTAAAATCAATTGTTTGTTTACGTTCTTCAGTTGGAGACATTCCGGCTACAATCGCATCAATTTTTTTGGATTGTAGAGCTGGAACTAAACCATCCCATTCCATTTTGACAATAACTAATTCTTTTCCTAAACCTTCAGCAATCTTTTTCGCCATTTGTACATCATAGCCGCCTGCATATTCTGCATTATCAGCAATTTTTACTGCACCATTTGCATCATCTTGCTGTGTCCAGTTAAATGGAGGATAACCTGCTTCCATACCTATACGGAATTCTCCACCTGCTTCTTCTTTCGCCGCATCGCCTGATGCTTTGTCTTCCGATTTGTCTCCAGTACCACAAGCTGCTAACAAAATCGCTGTCATTGCCGTTAACATAAATAGCAACCATTTTCTTTTCATCTAAAACTCCCCTTTTCTGTAAAAAAAATAAAGCAACTGTACAAAAAAAGACCTAAGTTTTGAACTTAGGTCTTACCTTTTATTGACAGTTGCCCAAATCCTCACTATAATTTCCATCATTCTGAGATAGCACAACCTAGTAAACTGGAATTAGATTTACTAGGACAGTCCTGCACTTATTCACTGCAGACCCAGCATAAAAGTACGAGCTCCTTTTATACTTCGGCGATATTTCCTTCTCCATTACGTCTTCGCTTGCTTTAACTCAGCAATGGACTAATAAATACCGCGCCTCTACCTCACATAGTTAACAGTGAGGTTTGTTTATTTAATTGATATTTAGATATTACTATAAAGCTAGTCTATTCGTCAAGATAGTTTTATCATTTTTCTGACTAATGACAAAATTAGGTTATTATCCTTCTAAAATCCATAAATTACATCTAAGAAAGTAGAAATATTGTAATTATTATTTTATATTTTTTCATAAATTATTATTATGTTCAACACCACTGACCATACAAAAGATTCAGTATCTTTCTATTTTAAAGGCCTTTAGACTAACTTAATAATACAAAATTTAGACTATTCCTTTATAACCTTACCTAATTCCTCCGATTCCTGCCTATACATGGACAACAAAAAGCCCTGCAAACCGTTAAGTTTGCAGGGCTCTAATACATATTTTTTTGTATTAAGAATTTAGTAATAAATCTTCTGGATTTTCAAGTAATTCTTTAACTGTTTTAAGGAAGCCTACAGAATCTTTACCATCGATAATACGGTGGTCATAAGATAGTGCTAAGTACATCATAGGACGAATTTCTACTTCACCGTTCACTTCTACTGGACGTTTTTTAATTGAGTGCATTCCTAAAATAGCAGCTTGCGTACCGTTCATAATAGGTGTTGACATTAATGAACCGAATACACCACCATTTGTAATCGTGAATGAACCACCTTGAAGATCAGCGATACCTAATTTTTTATCGCGAGCTTTTTTAGCTAAATCTGCAATTGAATCTTCAATTTCAGCAAAGTTTTTACGATCAGCATCGCGAACAACTGGTACTACTAAACCTTCTTCAGTTGATACAGCTACACCAATATCAAAGAAGTTATTTAAGTGAATTTCATCGCCAACGATTTGAGCATTCACATATGGGTATTTTTTAAGAGCAGCCACTACTGCTTTAGTGAAGAATGACATGAAACCAAGCTTAGAGCCAGTTGACTCAAAGAATTGTTCTTTTTTACGTGAACGTAATGCCATTACGTTTGTCATATCTACTTCATTGAATGTTGTAAGCATCGCTGTTGATTGCTTCACTTCTAATAGACGTTTAGCAATTGTTTGACGACGACGGCTCATTTTTTCAATTGTTACACGAGATTCGTCAACAGCTACTACTGCTTTTGGTGCTGCTGGCGCTGCTTGTGGTGCTGCCACTGGTGCTGTACCATGAGCTGCAACATCTTGTACACGTACACGGCCTTGTGGATCTACTGGAGATACAGCTGCAAGGTCAATACCTTTTTCACGAGCCAGTTTACGTGCTGCAGGAGACGCAATAACACGCTCACCTGAAGTTTCTTCTACAACTGGTGCTGGTGTTGGAGCTGCTGCTTGTGGCGCTGCTGGTGTTGGAGCTGCTGCTTGTGGCGCTGCTGGTGTTGGAGCTACTGCAACTGGTGCTGCAGCTGGTGCTGCACCTTCGCCAGCTTCAACAACTGCGATTACTTGACCTACAAGAACAGTATCGCCTTCTTCAGCTAAAATTTGTGTTAATACGCCAGCTTCTTCAGAGATGATTTCAGCGTTTACTTTATCTGTTTCAAGTTCAACGATAAATTCACCTTTTTCAACGCGGTCGCCCACTTTTTTAACCCACTGTGCAATACTACCTTCTGTAATCGATTCTGCTAATTCAGGGACTTTAATTTCAGCCACTTTCATTTCCTCCTTTGATTAACGTGCATAATGCACATAAAAGGGCTACCGCCTTAGGCAAGTAGCCCAGCTTCCAGTAATGTTGATATGTTTATTTAACTTTAATCGTTTCAGCCACTGCTTCTTCAATAACAGCAGACTGAGCTGCTTTATGAGAATCTGCATCGCCTTCTGAAGTTGAGCTCATTGCAGGACGACCTACATAACGAAGCTTTTTACCTTCAGATAGCTCATATAATGTTTCTAATGCGTAATTCCAAGCACCTTGGTTTTTAGGTTCTTCTTGCACCCATGCAATTTCTTTTACATTTGGATACTTAGCAATAATATCAGCTACTTGCGCTGTTGGGAATGGGTAAAGTTGTTCTACACGCACAATGTGTAAGTGATCGAAGCCTTCTCCATCTTTTACGCGGTCTGCTAAATCAATCATTACTTTACCAGTACCTAATACAATACGCTCAACAGAATCCGTTTTTGTACCTAATCCTGGTTGCTCAATTACTTCTTGGAATGAACCATCTGCTAATTGCTCAGCACTTGCTGCTGCTAATGGATGACGAAGTAAAGATTTTGGTGATACAACAACAAGTGGGCGTACACCCTCTGTTTCTAACATTGCTGCTTGACGGCGTAATAAGTGGTAGTAGTTACCTGCATTTGAGCAGTTCGCAACAAACCAGTTATTTTCTGCAGACATTTGTAAATAACGTTCCATACGACTTGATGAGTGTTCAGGACCTTGACCTTCATAACCATGTGGTAAAAGGATGACAAAGCCTGATTTTTGTCCCCATTTAGAACGCGCACCTGAAATGAAGTTATCAAACATTACCTGTGCCATATTTGCAAAGTCACCAAATTGTGCTTCCCAAACAGATAAAACATTGCCGTTTTCTAGATTGTAACCGTATTCAAAGCCTACAACTCCAGCTTCAGTTAATGGAGAGTTGTGAACTGTAAATGAAGCATTTGCACCTGAAATATGGTGAAGTGGTGTAAATACATTGCCGTTATTTTTGTCATGTAACACTAAATGGCGTTGTGAGAATGTTCCACGTTGCGCATCTTGACCAGTAAAACGAACAGGTGTGCCATCTTGAATAATTGTTGCATATGCTAATGTTTCAGCATGACCCCAGTCAATTTTAGCAGAAGTAAATGCATCGCGACGTTTTTCTAAAATTTTACCTAGTTTCTTTTGTGGCTCGAAGTTTTGTTCAAACACTAAAAGTTCTTCGTTAATTGTTTGTAAACGTTCAGCACCTACTGCTGTATCAATTTGTGGGAATTCAATTTTTAATTCTTCTGGCATCTCTAACTGTGTATGTTCATCTTTAGTTGCCATTTCTTTTACGTGATCGTAAGCCACTTGCATTTCAGCATAAATTGCAGAATCAAGTGCTGCTACTTCATCGGCAGTAACTAGGCCTTCTGACACTAATTGCGCACCATACAATGTACGAATTGTATCATGTTTTGCAACAAGTTTATATGTTTCTGGGTTTGTTACAGTTGGGTCATCTGTTTCATTATGACCATGTCGACGGTAACCAATTAAGTCAACAATAATATCTTTACCAAATTTTTGGCGATAGTGAGCCGCAAAACGACCTACTTGTGCTACAGCTTCTGGGCTATCTGCATTAACATGTACAACTGGTACTTCGTAACCTTTTGCTGGGTCAGAAGAATAAACAGAAGAACGTGAGTCTTGTAGTTCCGTAGTGAATCCAATCATATTGTTCGCAATGATATGAATTGTACCACCAGTTGAGAAACCTTCTGTTTTAGAATAGTTTAACACTTCTGTTACAATCCCTTGACCTGGGAATGCAGCGTCACCATGCACAAGGATACCTAGTCCTTTTGCAGGATTATGCACAGCTTGCCCTGGCTTAGATGTATCATCTTGTGTTGCACGAGTAGAACCTAATACTACCGGATTTCCAACTTCTAAGTGTGAAGGGTTATACGCTAGTTTGACATTCATACCTGATTCACGTGTATAGGAAGCACCCATGTGGTATTTCACATCACCAGTCCAACCTTTTGTAATTTCAAGTCGACCATGCTCTGGCATAAATAAGTCGTTTGAAACATGTGCAAAGTCAGAGAACATCATGTCATATGGCTTATTTAAAATATGTGTTAGCACATTTAGACGACCACGGTGTGCCATACCAATACGTACATTTTCTACTTTGTTTGCTTCTACTGTTTTTAAAATTTCATCAAAAAGGACGATTTGAGTATCTAAACCTTCACCAGAGAAACGTTTTTGACCAACAAATGTTTTATGAATAAATTTCTCGAAGTTCTCAACACGTGTTAAACGGTCTAATAACGCTTTTTTCTCATCTGAAGATAGTGCTTGTTTTAAAGAACCAGATTCAATTTGAGATTGAATCCAATCACGTTCTTCATTTACAACAACATGCCCATATTCAAAAGCTATTTTATCTGTATATACAGATTTTAAATAATCAATTGCATCCTTACCATTTTTCACGCCCGCTGGCACATCTTTGAAGAAGATAGCAGCAGGAATTTCTGCTAAATCCGCAGGACTTAAGTTGAACGCACTTTCTTCAATTTGCGCTGTTTGAAGTGCACGATTTTTCAAAGGATAAATATCTGCTGCTAAATGTCCTTGTGAACGAATTGCATCAGCTAATTTAACAGCTGCCAATACCTTTTTATAATCGCCAGCAGGAGCTGCTGAACCACTTACTACAGCTACATCACCTTCTACTACGACTGGTGCACCAAATTGTTGGAATAATGATACTAACTCCGGTTCTACTTCTTCAGGAGACTGTAAGAATAAGTCGTATTGCTCCATCACATATCCTAAGTTAGGACCAGAGAAAGCTGACCATGGAGAACTTACAGTTGTAACGTTGTTCGACATGAAAAATGACCTCCAAATTTTGCCTATCGGCAGTTCCATTAATTAAATTACAATTAATTATATAATATTTTCCCGCTCATTAAAAGGATGTTTGACACAACTTATCCATAATTTAATGAACGTTTTTTCCATCTCAATCTTACTACTCTTCACAGAAAATACAACTCTTTTTAGCAAATTAAGCAATTTTTTTCTCAAAGGCTAAAATTCTTAAATAAAGCGTGTATTTTTCTTAATATTTTAGCGGTATCTTCAGCAAGAAAACGGTTCCAACATTTACTTCACTCTTGACTTCTATTGAAGCATTATATTTTTCAAGTAACATTTTAGAAATACTTAACCCTAAGCCCGTACCGCCAATTTGACGATTTCTTGCTTCATCAACACGGTAAAAACGATCAAAAATATAGGGAAGGTTTTTTTCAGCTATCCCAATCCCATTATCTGTTATTTGAAACTCCACTTTATCACCTTTCATCAAAAGGGAAATATTTACTTTCGGAACTTTTTCACAATAACGAATGGCATTTTCTACTATATTGCGAATTACTTGACCAAGAGCATTGGGTGTTATAAAAACAGCCCCTATTTCACCATTTTTCGACAGCGTAATAGTTGCATCCGGATACAATTTCGCCATTTCACTTATAACACCTTCAATGACTGCTACCGGATTTGCCTCACTCGTTTCATCTTTCTCTTCACGTCGTGCAAGTTCAAGCAACTCTTCAATCATTTTTCGCATCCTAGTAATTTCCGTTAATGATGTATCTATCGATTCCTCTAGAATAGCTGGATCATCCTTCCCCCACCGCTTCAGTAGTGAGAGATGGCCTTCAATTGCTTGAATAGGTGTCCGCAATTCATGAGAAGCATCCGCAACAAATTGCTGCTGTTGAGCAAACGATATTTGTAGTTCATTCATCATTGCATTGTACATTTTCAATAAGTCACCAATTTCATCTTGTGATGCGTAAGATAGCTGGATAGGTTCATTAAAACCTTGGTCCATAACCGTTTTCATTGATGCACGCAATGCATGAAGTGGTTTCGTTAAATAATTCGCTAAATAATACCCAATGGAACCTGAAAGGAACAATGCACCGACTCCTGCAATAAGCATAGCGGTCAACAAATAACGCATTAAGGATTCAAAACGTGTTAACGGATGAATCACTTGAATATATACTTGAAAAAATCCGAGTTTTATTGGCTCGTTTACAACATATGCATCTTTTTTATCAATGGTCATTTGCACAATTTCTTGCATCGGAGAAAGAGGTGCAGCTTTTGAGGCATTATTAATTCGCAAAATTTCAATACCATCATTATTATATAGTCTAACCGTTTGCTCGCGATCCACAATCGATTTTAATAATCCTGTATTTTGCTGAATTTGTTGGATTGATATATTTGGCCCTTGTGATTCTAGAAATGAAGCGACGTCATCTCTTGTTCGTTTCACTTTACTAATTTCATCATTTAATAGCCAAGTATGCAATGAAACATAGACAACGATACAAATTATAGCGTAGCTAATAAAAATGACCGCACTCGATGTCAACATCCACTTTCTTTGCAAAGAAAGATTGCTGAAATATGCATTTATTTTGTTCATTCACGCATCACGTATCCTACCCCACGTACGGTTTCGATATAGGCATTTAAATCACCAGGTAGTTTTGTCCTTAGATGACGGATGTATACATCCACAACATTTGTCTCAATATCTGCATCATATCCCCAAATGGAAGTTAATATAAGCTCTCTTGTACATACACGATTTTTATGTTCTATTAATAACTTCAACAAATCATATTCGGTTTTTGTAAGATCCAATTTTTGACCTTGCACTAATACCTCATATGCATCAATATCGATTTCAATATCTCGAAAATGTAATGTGTGACCCACCATTTTTTCATTAGGCTCCACTCGACGTAAAATGGTACGTATACGTGCCAGTAATTCTTCAATGGCAAACGGCTTCACGATGTAAT
Source organism: Lysinibacillus sp. FSL K6-3209 (assembly GCF_037976175.1). Lineage (NCBI taxonomy): Bacteria > Bacillati > Bacillota > Bacilli > Caryophanales > Bacillaceae > Lysinibacillus > Lysinibacillus sp. FSL K6-3209. The sequence goes on from NZ_CP150264.1 coordinate 2,325,002, forward strand.
CATCGGCTCCTGCGTCTAAACCCGCAACTCGATCCATCACAGCATCTCTGGCAGTAAGTAAAATAATGGGTACTTGAGACTGCGTGCGAATACGACGACAAATCTCAATTCCATTAATACCAGGTAGCATGACATCTAATAATAGAACATCATAGTTTTCTGTAGTAGCAAGTGCAAGCCCTTCCCGCCCATCAAAGGCTACGGTCACATCATAGCTTTCATGTTGTAACTCCAGTTCAACAAAACGAGCAATATGTTTTTCGTCTTCTACTAATAGTATTTTTTTAGGCATCTAATCACCTTCTATTTCAATCTAATAACTTCTTTTCTATCATAGCACTAGCATAACATCATTTAAAAAGCCTGTACCACAAGTAAATACTCGTTTGTACAGACTTATTTTAAAGAGGGCCAATAAATAAATTGTTTTTCCCACTTTCCTTCGCCTTATATAATGCTTGGTCTGCTAAATCCATTAGCTCCTCTAACGTAGTTGCATGGTCTGGATAATAGGCAATTCCAATAGATGCAGTAGGTGCAAAGAAATGATTTTCGATTGTCCAACCTTTTTTTAATTCATTGCGAATACGGTTAATGATATGCATCATTTGACCTTGCCTTGCTTCAGGTTTACGCGTTAAACCTGTTAAAATAATGATAAATTCGTCCCCACCCATTCGAATAACAAGATCGTGACTACGGACAGATGTTATTAACACCTTGCCAAATTTGCGGATAAAATCATCCCCCATATCATGTCCGAATTGATCATTTACATCTTTAAAATCATCTCCATCAATATATAACATGGCAATACATGCGTCTTTTGCATGTGCGTCCATCAGTATTTTTGGAAATTCCTTTGTTAAATACCTTCGATTCGGTAGCTGCGTTAAACTATCATGATAAGCTAGATAAAGTAAATCATTTTCCCGTTCTTTACGATGGGTAATTTCACGTGAAACCATAATAATTTGTGAGATTGTTTCGCGTTCCGTATCATGAACGACCGTTACATTGCCTTCTGTCCAAACAGGTGTGCCATCTTTCGCTTGAAGCAATAACTCAAATTGTGTATCCGTCTTCTCTGTAAAATCATTTAGAAACGCTTGCCACGCTGGTTTACTTTGCTCATCAATAATATCACTGTAAAACTGTCCTTGTAATTCAACAATGGCATAACCTAAATACATTCTGTAAGATGGTGAGGCATAAATAATGATGCCATCTTCATTTAAGATGACAATTAAATCATTTGTATTTTCAGTAATTAATCGGAATGTCCGTTCAATATTTTTTAATTCCGTTAACATTCTTTTCTTGTCCGTAATATCATAGTTAATGGATAAATATTGCTCCACTTGGCCAAATTCATTTTTCAAGGGCACAATAGCAGCCTCTACCCAATAGTCTGCATGATACTTTGTGCGGTAGCACAGCTCACCTCGCCACACCTCTCCTAATGCCAGGGTTTCATTGATTGCTTGAAAAACGCTTTTTTTATTATTACGTGGTTCAATAAGGTCATAAGGATGACCTAGTAATTCACTGGCTGTAAATCCCGAAGCATTTAAAAATAAATCATTTACTTCCACGATTTTTCCTTCGATATCTAAAATAGCGATGGAAGTGGCAGAATTTAAAGCTGCCTTGTACACTTCAAGGCCATGAGATGTTGATCGCAATGCGGCCTGTTGTTCTGTAAATTGCGTAAAATCTTGCATGATTAAGAAAATAGCAAAGGAATTGTCTCCTTGCATTACTGGTGACATTGATACTAAATACATGCGCTCCTGTTGATCCAACGTATGTAATTTAATAAGCTTCTCTGCAATATTTTCACCCATTGCTGCTCTTTGTAAATAGTCTTGTATTTTTTCTATTTCCTCTTTTGGAATGATGGGCAAATCGATAAATGGCTGATGTTTCACCATATCGTTATCCAAATCAAAATCTTGAATGAAGCTTGTATTTACTTCGAATATAGTACCTTCAGCAGATAAAATAACGGTTGAAAAAAAAGCGTGGTCAAAAATAGACCGCATAAATAAAAACTTATCTTCAACACTTCTGTCATATAAGATTTCTTTTGTAATAGCTAAAATATAGTATTCATTTCCGTCTTTAATCGGGCGGACAGATGTCTCATATTTTCGCACTTCCGATTGAACATAGGCATAATCGACATAATCGACCTGCTGATGTTGAGCAATTGCTCGATGATAATTTTCTTGAATAATGACAAAATTCCGACTAGAAGTAACAGCAGATAGCATTTTTCCAACGGTGTTATTGGATAACAGTACTTGGGCAGCTTGATTTAAGCGAATATATTGATAATCGTCTCCAACTCTCTTCATTAAATAGACGAAATCTTCTCCAATAAATAGTTGATTGAATAGTTTTTCGCTTAAAAGATATTCCATAATGTCACTCCCCATTATAAAGTCACATATATATAAATTCGTTATAAATGTATTTATTTATAAAATAAAAATTACACTAGTATTATAACATATTTACAATCATTTAACTTTGTAGAATTACGAAAGATTCTATCCTTTTTCGAGTAAAATTTGATAATATTTCACTTTTTAAAAGGCAAAACGATACTAAGGAAATACTTTTTCCGTCATTTTTATGAAACATATAACTATAAAAGACTTTATAATCATATATAACAAAAGTAGGGAAATGATATTTTTCGCTATTTTTTCCGAATTAACTGACAATTAAACTTAATTTTCGTTTGAAAGAGCAAAATGATTGCACCAAGCAGTAGACTTGTTATATTATATTAATAAAACTAGCCATTTTTCGGTATGGTCGCAAAATCAGTAAGACAGCGGGAGATTATGGATTTCATAGTTATAACGTCTAGTTCTTTGGGTTTTTAATTCCAGTACGAATTTTAGTTTTATTCTTTATGCTTTAACGGAATTGTTTTAACTACCCTTGCAAAGGAGGCGTTTCGTATGCTTAAACATCGAGACCTACATGAATGTACAGAGCTTTATGAGCTATTATCGCATCCATCTGTTTTTCCCTTCGTTCGCCAAAAGGCACAATCTGCGGACGAATACTGGTTTATGACCAAGCAACTAATCGAAGAAGAAGCGAGAGGGCTCGCTATCTCCAGGACAATAACTGATGATTGGGGTCAACCGATTGGCACCATTAGCATTCATGATGTGGAAGACGGTGCTGGCTTCCTCGGAACGTGGATAGGGCTCCCCTATCAAGGGCAAGGTTACAACCAAAAAGCAAAAATGCTCTTCTTAAATGAATTATTTTTTGATTATAATTTCCATACGGTTTTCCTCCGTATACGAGTAGAAAATAGTAAATCACAGCGTGCCGCTTTAAAGTTGCCTTATGTTGTAAGTGCAAATGACAGTCACCCAACATTATTAGCACAAGTTAACAGCGGAGAAGCACAATTTAATCTATATAAAATACCACGTGACTTGTTCTATCTCACAACTGCCAATCAGACGCAAGAAGGCGAAGAACAAGCAATGTAATGACCAATTAAAAAAGCTATGTGCACTGTTTATTATAACAGTACACATAGCTTTTTATTTTTTATATTGCAATATTAACTTCGCCATCTCGTTTGGCGTTTTAGGTCTTTGCGTCTTTTCCATTGCTGGTATGATTTCTGATTTACGCGCTGTTAACGTATAAACTGATTTCATAAATGTTTCTTTTGTTAGTTCTTCCTCTTGTAAAACTTCAGCGTATCCTTGCTTTTTAAATAACTTTGCATTCAAAATTTGATCGCCGCGACTTTTTTGTGCAGATAGTGGAATTAATAACATCGGCTTATGAAGGGCTAAAAATTCAAATATAGAGTTAGATCCTGCACGAGATACAACAAAATCTGCTGCATGTAGTAAATCCGGTAATTCCGTCGTGACATAGTCAAACTGTTTGTAGCCTTTCATTGCCTCTAAGCTTTCGTCTTTATTTCCTTTTCCACATAGATGTATTACTTGAAATGTTTGAAGTAATTCAGGTAAATTATGGCGTAATGCATCATTTAACACAACTGAACCAAGACTTCCCCCCATCACTAAAAGAACAGGTTTTGACGCCGTAAAGCCACAGAAAGCAAGACCTTTCGCTTTATTACCATTAAATAATTCTTGACGAATAATGGAACCTGTACAAGTTGCCTTTTCCTTTGGCAAGTGCTGAAGTGTCTCTTCAAAAATAGTGAAGATATGCGAAGCAAATGGGAGTGCAATTTTATTAGCTAAACCGGGAGTTACATCGGATTCATGTATAACAACTGGTACGCCTGCCACTTTAGCTGCCATCACGACAGGTACAGAGACAAAACCACCTTTTGAAAAAATAACCTCTGGCTTTACTTTCTTTATAATGCGAAATGCTTGCATAATGCCAGCAAGTACTTTAAAAGGATCCGTAAAGTTTTTCATAGAGAAATAACGACGCAATTTTCCGCTAGCAATCCCATAGAACGGGACTTCCGGAAATGCCTCGCCAATTAATTCTTTTTCAATACCTTGCTCTGAACCAATATAGTGGACATCGTAACCTAGTTCAAGTAAAGAAGGTAATATCGCTTGATTAAGTGATACATGGCCTGCTGTCCCACCACCGGTTAAAATGATTGTTTGTTGTTTCACGTAAATTCTCCTATTCCTTAAAAGCCATTGTAGCAAACGCCACTTTTGTTTACAGTCTTTTATTTTACTATATGCGAAAGAAAAGATATAGATGAAGCTTTAATTTTTCATCATATTATGTTTACTATATGCTATACTAATTCATTATGCTTATAAAAGGAAGTTACTCACTATGTATAAAACGACAACATTAAAGCAAAAGTATTCTATAATTGTAAAAATCATCGTACCTATTCTAATTACCCAAGTAGCCATTTACCTCATTTCTTTTTTCGACATTTTAATGTCTAGTCGCTACGGTACTTCTGATTTAGCAGGAGTCTCTATTGGGTCGTCCATTTGGATGCCTATCTATACTGGGCTTTCAGGTATTTTATTAGCAATAACACCGATTGTCTCCCAGCTTGTTGGCGCAAAGAAAGAACAGTTAGCTAAACAAGCAGTGCAGCAAGGCTTATATGTCGCACTTGTACTTTCTGCATGTATTTTTATCATATTATTTATCGGGCTCGATTGGATACTTGGAAATATGCAATTAGACGCCTCTGTACATAACATTGCAAAATCTTATATTCATGCTATGTGCGCTGGTCTTGTACCACTTTTTTTATTTTTTGTTCTACGTTGTTTTATCGATGCGTTAGGTCAAACACGAGTAACCATGATTATTACACTGCTAGGAACACCTATTAATATCTTTTTAAATTATATTTTCATTTTCGGAAAGTTCGGTGCGCCAGAGCTTGGCGGTGTTGGTGCAGGTGTTGCGACAGCCATTACGTATTGGCTAATTTTCTTTATTACGGTGTGGATTATTGCCAAACGCGTGCCTTTTGAACACTTTACTATTTTCCGCGAATGGCCGAAGTTACAATGGCTTAGCTGGAAAGAAATTTTAGTTATTGGTGTACCAATCGGCATTTCCTTATTTGCAGAAACAAGTATTTTTTCTGCCGTCACAATGATGATGAGTAACTTTAGCACCGAAATTATCGCTGCCCATCAAATCGCTATTAACTTTACGTCGTTGTTATATATGGTTCCTCTAAGTATTTCAATGGGTGTTACGATTTTAGTAGGTTTTGAAATTGGGGCGGGACGTTTACGTGACGCAAAAATCTATAGTTATTTATGCGTAGGTACAGCGATTGTATTTAGTTTTTTTTCAGCTTGCGTTCTCTACTTACTTCGTGAACAAATCGCTACAATGTATTCAAGTGATGAGCTTGTTTTAAAAAATGCGCAAGTCTTTTTAGTATATGCCGCCATTTTCCAACTATCTGATTCTATTCAAGCACCTGTACAAGGCGCATTACGTGGATACAAGGACGTGACCATCACGTTTATCATGGCTATCATCTCGTATTGGATTATCGGATTGCCAACAGGTTATGTACTAGCTAACTATACGGATTTCGGTCCAGTTGGTTATTGGTTAGGGCTTGTAGCTGGCCTATCTGCGGGTGCTATTACCTTATTAATCCGCTTATTACTCGTACAAAGAAAATTTGCCCTATAATGAATAAAGCGCAAAAATGGTGATACAGACATCAACATTTTTGCGCTTTATTATTTAAACAATAGATAAAAGCTCCTTTTTAACGGAGTATGCCTGTACGAATAATCGTTACTTTCACTTTTGGTTCAATAGTAAGTGAAGCAAATTGCTCACGCCAGTCTTGCTGAAAGAATTTGGGATGATGAGCGCGAATATAACGTCCTATCCCTAAAGTATCGGATTTCTCTTCTTGTAGTATGTTTAATACTTCCTCAAAATCAGCTTGTATTCTTTGTTGGAACATATCTTCTATCGTTTTAAACGTCTCTTCTTTATACAAATGATCTTTTGAAAACTCTTCTATTTCTAAATCAATTTTAAAATCCATTGTTATTTTTTTCATTTCTTCATTGATGATCCATTTTCTTTTTAAATGAATCACCTCTGAAGTGACAGGTACATCCTCGCCATTGAGCTTGAGCATATATTCAATGCGTGCATGCTGACTCGCTTTATCCATTAATAAAAGCATATAAAAGGATTGCTTCGGATTTAAAATTTTCCCAGTAAACACTTGACCAGAAAACAACGCCACCCCTGCCGCTTCCGCACTATGTTCTTCTTCGTCCATTTTGATATAAGGTACGGCAATAGTACAGAAAAAAATACAATTTACCCTAAACTGAATTTACAAATGATCGGATCAACATTGTTTGATAACGCCAAAGATATTAATAAAGCGTTCATAGTAACCTCCTGCATTGTCCGTTACTTCTTTTGTTAATTCAACAAAAGGTTTTACGCTCCCCTCAGTTAATGCCACTTTAATAGATATTGGATTTTGCGGATCACGAAAATAAATATCTAGTAGGTCATATAAAGGCTCTTTCACCGTATCAATCGAAATAAGCAATGTTGCGAGTTCAGACAAATCAAGTGTTTGTTCAACCTTCATGTCAGCATTATTTCGAACATCACGTGGAGAAATCCCTTTTGCCTCAATTAACATAATTTGACTTTGCTTATCAATCGTTTTTGGGTATGCATAATATCCTTTATACTCGCCCATTGTCCCTTCGATGCCAGCAAGGGAAACGACTGACGAATTTTTATATAAACGCTCGTCCCAACAACCCGCAAGTAGTGCAACCGAAAGGATGATTATTGCTTTTCGATACACGTTTTCCCCCTCCATTTATTCCAAAAAATAATGAGAATCGGTAAGAGAAAAGTGAAAAGTAATATTATATAATGGAAGGAATTTTTCATTATTTCAATCACCTTAAACTTAACTAAAAAAAGTGGCACAATCGCAAGCAAAATATGATAAAAAACGGTTGTCTTTTTAGTACCCTTTTTTCCTATACCAAAATGGACAACCCTTATCGTTAAATTAAAAATCAATACTGTGATGATGGACCACGACAGCCAGATATACACAAAGAAAATATCAAGTCGCTTGACAAATGTAACTTCTTGAGATTTTAAAATATAAATAATCGGCTCTGGTACTAACTTAATCTCTTCAATAGTAAAAAACATTTGGGAAAACATGACGGAAATTAAATAAAAGACAAAAACGATAAGCTGATAAATCAATATTGACTTGTAATTTAAAGTCAATTCCTTTTGTAAAAAAGGACGATAAATCAGATACATTTCTGCGCCCATAAATGCAAAAACACTATGGATAAGACCTTGAATGATTTCCTTACTATTATTAAATTCAAGCGGTAATAAGTTTGTCCATGTAAGGTCTGGAACCGCAAGCATTAAAAAAATAATAAAAATAAATATAAGCGGAATAAACATAACGCCAATATTAATAACGGTTTCCGGTCGACTTATATTACCATATAACGAAAGTGCAACAATAAATAAGATGATTATCCACTCGGGCGTTTGAGGCAAAACCCATGATGCTAAAACATATACCATATAGGCTAAAAATGTCGCAATCATTAAAAACCAATACACCTTATACACCCATTGGAAAAATGTATTCAAGTAAAAATACCGATAATACCGTTCAAAAAATAGTAATACTAAATAATGTAATATGGTTGCTACGATAAATAGCACCCAGGCCTTATTTTTACTTTCGCTAATTAAAGGCGTTTGAAAGGAAATATAAATAATACCTGTTTCAATGAAAAACAATAGTAAAAAAAATTGCCCTTTAGATAACGAAAAATTCAAGGTGTATCACCATTCTTTACACTGTCATCTTTCGGTGAACTAAAAGATGTCACTTGGACGGTAGGTTTAAAGAACGGTCCTCGCACGAACACTTTATAGATTTCCTTTGGTTGAAATGGCACAATTGGAGAAAAGTATGGCTGTTTTAAAGAGCTTAAATTAATTAAATGAATCAATAAAACAACTACACCAATAACAATGCCAAAAAAACCAAATAGTGAGGCTAACACCATAAATGGAAAGCGTAGCATACGAATCGAAGTATTTAATTCTACTGAAGGCACTACATAGCTAGAGATTGCTGTTAAAGCAACAACTATCACCATTAAGTTCGATACTAAACCAGCACTTACAATAGCATCTCCTATAACTAATCCCCCGACAATGCCTATCGTCTGCCCCACTGATTGTGGCAATCGTATACTGGATTCCCGTATAAGCTCCATAATGATTTCCAATATAAGCGCCTCTATTAAAGGTCGATATGGAATTTCATTTACATCATTTTTCACCTGATTACTCAATTCTAATGGCAATACTTCAAAATGAAAACTGATAATTGCAATGTAAAATGCCGGCAAAAAAACAGCAGCCAAAAATGATAATAACCGTACCATGCGATAAAAAGAACCTACCAACACTCGACCATTATAATCATCAGGCGATTGATAAAAAGAAAAAAACGTAACAGGTGCAATCAATGCTGTCGGAGAGATATTCGTTATTAACACCACTTTCCCCTCCACTAAATTAGCGACAACCCGATCCGGACGCTCCGTATTGAGCAATTGAGGAAAAGGCGACCATACGGAATCTTCTAACTCATCACTTAGTTGACCAACACTATAAAAATAATCTATGTTAATGGCGTCAATGCGCTTTTCAATTTCAGCTAACGTTTCTGCTTTAATGACTCCGTCAATGTAAAGATAATAAGCTTTTGTATTTGTCTCTTTGCCAATTGAAAAGGATTTTACGACAAGGGAAGGATTATGAATACGTTTGCGTAATAAGGCTAAATTGGTATCAACGCTTTCCACTAGCCCTTCATGTGATCCACGCAGAACATGCTCATTATTCGGCTCATCAGGATTGCGATGTACTTGATTTACACTCGTGAGTGAAAGCATTTCACCTGTATCAGGAATAATGATTAGCGTTTCGCCATTACAAATATGTTCGATAGCTTGTGGTAGCGAAAACGGCTTAAGAGTCGTCATTATCGTTTCACTCCAAAACGGCTTGTTTGTATCTAAACGGGCATAAATTGTATCGAGTAATTTTTGCGCTTCTTTTGCATCCACAAGCGAGGAATAAAAACATAAAATAGCAGACGTTCCTTCTCGCCAGTCTACTTGTCTTACTGTAAAATCGGATGATTGATTAAATGCTTTTTGTAAGCTTTTCATCATTATTTCCACTTTATTCATAAAACGCCTCCTATACTTGGAAGTATAGGCAAAAATGGCTTATCTCAAACGGCATGTCTTTCGATTATCCTGTTTTTTTCACTGTTTATCATTTTTTACCTTAAAAAAATAAAAAGACATCCAAATAAGCCATGAAGACTTATTGGACATCCTACTTGAATACGTTGTTTCTATTAAATTTTCACATTATTACTTTTGAATAAACTGTTGCGTCCAGTAGTTACCTGACTTCACATAACCTACACCAATATGTGTATAATTTGCATTTAAAATATTGGCACGGTGACCCGGTGAATCCATCCAAGCTTGTACGACTTCTTGTGGAGAACGTTGACCTTGGGCGATATTTTCACCAGCACTCTTATAAGTGATGCCTAAAGCTTTCATACGATCAAATGGTGACCCAAATGTTGGGCTCGTATGTGAAAAATATTTTTTCGATTGCATGTCTTGAGATTTTTCTCGTGCTGCAGCCATTAATTTATCATCCGTTTGTAAAGCTTTTAACCCTGCTTTTGTACGCTCAGCATTCGTTAATTTAACTACCTCTTGTTCAAAAGCATTTACATCCGATGTTGTTGTAGTCGGATTAGATGTAGTTGGTGGTGTTGTCGTTGTATTATTTTGTTGATTTGTTGGTTTATTTGTTTGTTGATTTGTTTGCGTATCTTTTGACGGTGCAGTTGTATTCGGTTTAGTTACAACCCACTTGTGATTTGACCAATTATTATAATAGTAAACTTTACAGTTCGTTGTCTGATTTGCTGTGTTCCCTTCTGTAGTATTAGAAGCAGCAGAAGCCAATTGAATTGGAGCTGCTAAAAGAAATGTTGCACAAATTGCAGTAAGTGTTTTTTTCATTTTGCAATTCCTCCTATCTGCAACCTATCGTAAAGTATGATTCTATAAAAAATCTTCCCAACATCTGCTAGCCTGCCCAATAGAAAAGTAGTTTCCGTTAAACAGGGGTTTTTTTGTTATATTTTTTAGCAAGTTTGACCAATCTATGAAATACTTACGTTTTAAAGAGGGTTGACAGTATTCAATTTCTGTTCGTATTTTGGCTATGATTTTGATAGATTAGCACACTTGCCAATAACTAAAATTGCCTGGATAAAATAAAAAGAGATTTAAAAATTGCTATGGCTATAAAAAATCTGCTCGGTTCCACTGAATGATTTCTAAGGATTCAGAAAGAACACGAGCAGATGAATTTGATTATATCAAGTAAAGCATGGGACACTTTTTATTTAATCAATACCAATTACATGAACACTGCCAATATTTTCACCTATTAAAACAAGCTTTGCGGGCATTTTAATGAATTCTGGCAACCATTGTACCATCCCATAGGCATACTGAAACAGCATTGGATTTTTAACGCCTTCTATCGGAACGTAGCCTTTCATTCGGTACACCGTATCTGGTAATCCACGTACCCACTCTTCTATTTGCTCTTGTGTAAAGTGAACATCTTCAAATTCAACTAAACGGGAACCTAAATGCATGGAGGTTATCGGTGTTTTTTCAATATATTGCTTATCAATTTTAACAGTGGCAGATAAATTTTCTAGTAAATGGTACGGTACACGCCCATTTGTTGTTTGCAAAATAAATGCATGGGGATTAAAACCTTGTAGCTCATAAACGACTTGCGCTTGCTCCGCCTCTGTTAGTAAATCGGTTTTATTGGCTAATAATAAATGCGCGTGACGAATTTGCTCCATAAACAATGTACGCACTTGCGGAGTTAATGTGTCACGATGTAACCAAAGCTTCGAGTCCGCAACTGTAACAATCCCCTTGACATGTAACTGCTCGGCAAAAATTGGAGAATAGACAGCATCCAATGCTTCTACAGGGTGAGCCGCTCCAGTTGTTTCAATAATTAGAACGTCAAATTCACTATCTAATAGAAGAGACTGGATTTGAGCCTCTGTTTTTTCAGCTCCTGAACAACAAATACAGCCCTCTAGCATCTCTTTTAGCGGCACGTCCTCTTCTACAGCTTGAGAATCAAATGGCAGCTTGCCAAGTTCATTCATAATAACAGCGGGCTTTAAACCCTTTTCTTTTAGTTGTCGTATAACATCTGTCAGCATAGATGTCTTACCACTTCCAAGAAATCCGCTAAATAAATATACATCCTTCACAATTCATTCCTCCTAAAGAAAAAGCTGTCGCATTGCCGTACGAGACGACTTCTGCGACAGCTACAGTGTTAGTTTGTTGTTCCCTCTGTTTGTTTTTTTGCATCAGAAACTAGCTCTTTTGCTTTTAACAGTTGAGGATCCTCTGATTTCATTTTTTCACGTAACGCATCCATTAATGCGTAAGTTGTTTCGTTCGTTAGAATACCTGTTTCTTCAAGCTTATTGTCAGATTGCAATTTTTTTACAGCTCGTTCTGTAAATTGATCAAAGATCCCGTCAGCTTTTCCAGGTTCATATCCTAGCACTTCTAACATTTCTTCAGCCACTTTGACAGAGTCTGACTGCAAGCCCTCTTTCATTTCAATCGTCGGGTCTAAAATTGGTAAAGAAGCATAAGCTGGATATGCTACTTTTACATCCGGTTCAATGCCTTTTTCATTAATCCAGTTACCGTTTGGTGTTAACCATTTACCGGTTGTGAATTTTAAATTAGAACCATCCTTTAAAGGTGTAACATTTTGTACGGTTCCTTTACCAAACGATGTTTCACCAACAATTTTAGCGCCTACTGATTCTTTTAAAGCACCTGCTAAAATTTCCGATGCCGATGCACTGCCATTATCCACTAGAACGGTTACAGGTACATTATATTTTTTCCCTGCTACCGCATTTGTAATAACTGGCTCCTCGTCTTTTTGCTGCACTTGTACAATCGCTTTACCTTCTGGTACAAATAAATTTGAAATTTCAACCGCAGCATCTAAGTACCCACCTGGATTTTGGCGTAAATCAAGGACAATCCCTTTCATGCCTTTTCCTTCGTACTCAACAAGGATTTTTTCTAGCTCTTTTGCTGTTTCTTCATTGAATGATGTAATTTGGATATGTGCAATATCTCCATCTAGCATTTCACCATAAACCGTTTCAACAGGAATATCATCGCGAATAATCGTCATTTGAATTGGTTCAGCATTTTCGCCACGTTTCACTGTTAGCTTTACAGGTGTACCCTTTTCGCCACGAATAAGTGCTACTGCTTCTGAAGCGCTAAAACCTTGAATGCTTTTACCATCTACCGTTAAAATAATATCTTTTGGTAATAACCCTGCTTTTTCAGCAGGTGAATTTTTAATAGGTGACACAACAGTAATAAAACCATTACGTTCTTGAATTTCAGCACCAATACCCTGGAAACTTGAAGATAATCCAGAGTTAAATTTTTCTGCTTCATCCTTCACCATAAAATCAGAATAAGGATCTTCTAATGCATCAAACATGCCGTTAATGGCGCCATCCACTACTTTTTCATCATCGATATCTTTGTAATACTTACCTTTAAGCATATCAAATGCTTCGTATAGTTTTGTAAATTCCGCACGTTCAATTGGGACTTTTACTTCTACCACTTTCTTTTCACCGAAAGTTAACGCAAAAATGGTTAAGCCTGCGGTAATTAAGATTGTAAAGAACATCAGCATAATAAACTTAAACGGCTTCATCTGAATAAATTGGCCTGCAGGTTTTACCTCTACTTGTTGTATTTGCTCTTGCTGTTGTTCTAAACCATCTTTTTTCTGTTCATCCATCTTGATTGTCACCACTCTCATATACACTAACTTGTTGTCACACTATTACCATCTTAACAGGTTATAGAGGAGACGAAAAGAAAAAGAGTGTCAAAATTTCATGACAGCTCTTGTCCCCCCTACTAACTTCATAAAATTGCACATTAATAAGCTACTTTTTCAGCATCCATACACTCACTACTAATAGATTAATGGTCTAAAAAGTCCCTATTTTACAATTTTTCATTAAAATGTGCCTCAGATACCTTCTGAGGCACTGCCCTTAGCTGCTAAGTTTCAAGTATATAATAGTACTGCCTTTCTATTTTACTCATTTCCTAAAAGCAGTCAACTAAAATACTCATATAATTAGCTGATGCGCCATTATGCATCAATAATGTATGTCAGTTGCGCTAATTTAGCCGCTTTTATTTTATTTTCTGCACTTTTAGCAGCAGTAATACCTGTAAATGTCCCTGTTTTCACTCGATACTTGGACTCTTCCTGTTCAACATACGCAACCCAGCCAAAACGTTTTCTCATTATATCTAACACGCTCATAGCAGCGCTTCGAGTGCTATATGTTCCTGTGATTATACGATACTTCGATAACTCGTTAGGTGGTTTATCGGGCTTTGGCGTATCAATGCTTGTTACCATTTGCAAAAAATTAGTCCACGAGATTTTCCCTGTACGCATATTTCTAGGGCAGTTTTTACCACTAAAATAATGGTGTTGAACGACATTGTCGATCGCTATATTTTCATCTTTCATTATTTTTGCTATTAAACTCGCCGCATTTTTTACTGCCTTATTATAATCTCCATCGCTATTAACGCATATTTCAACTTGAATGCCTTGTGTATTGCCTATATACGTTCCAGCTCCCCAGCATTCCCAATAATGTTCAAAAGATTGTATGGCCTCTTGATCATCCACTTGCCAATGCCAACTAGCATTTCTACTATTACCGTTGATTTGGAGTCGAGCATGGGCATCTGCGTCGGCTCCAACGCTTGTGTTGTCTGTTTCATGTACAACAATATATTTTTTCGCATTATTTTTGCCATTTGTAATTTTTGCAGCTTGGGTCGCAGCGACTAATTTTTGACGTATTGATACCACGCGGTTCCCCCCTTCCAAAAGTAGATTCGTTTTAGTTCTCTAGAATGACGTATTTACTGTAGTGTTACTTTCCTTAAATAGAATGGATAGACTATCATGCTTTCTTTTTATAGTATGTGTGCGCACTCATTTTGTTTGTGTTTTTATATACACTCTCTTTTACAAAACTACAAGACTTTCGTTATGCTAATTGCAGTGATCAAGTGCTTCAATAAGAACATTAGTAGAATTTGGAGAAAGCTTCGAAAGTGGATTTTATTTTCGGTTGCCAAAAAAGCAAAGAACATCACTACATCGGCAATCCAATTCAAAAAAATTATATACATATTAAGTAAGTGGAGACGCGTGAAATAGTGAAACTATTTACATAACGTATATACAACAAAATGTATTGGAGGAGGACAAAGTGGAGACTTGGTCTATCTGGCATGGGGAAAAGGAAAGTCCAATACAATCATATGGACACTATCACATAAAATCACACTAATAGATTTAGTTAAAGTTTGAAAAAGTGAAAAAGAAATGATTTGGAGGAATCACATTATTAATAATATTACGTATATTATTTTCAATAGTGGGCATATCTTTGGCATTGTATGGCTTCATTACAATAGACTTTAAGTTTCAAGCATAGATGATATTATTTTTAGGCTTAACAATGTTAATAATGGGGATGCAAGATTTTCAACACCAAAAGACATTACAGGTTGGTTATTGATCATCATATGTCTTTTTTCTTTTTTTGTAGCCATTCAAAGCTATACTTAAATAACCGTTTTTTATAAAAAGATATTGTCATTATATATATGAAGGATTTTCAACCTCCCCCTAGCGTCACTTTTTAACCATTAACTACCAATAATTCCTTTGTTATGTTACAATTATTTGCAAATAATTGCTAGCAAAGTGAGGTAAAATTGGTATGACTTATATCAACGATTTACAATATTTTTTAGATAGTAGTTCTATTGGTTTGTTATTAGAACTTATTTTAGTTACTACTTGCATTTCCACAATTATTTTCTTCACCACGAAAAACCAATATATTTCCTATTTAGCATCGGCACCTATATTTTATTTTATGTCACAATGGTTTTATCAAAATACCCATTTATTATTCATCATCATAGCAATGACAGTACAAGCCTTTGTTATTGTATGTATTAAGAAGAAGCAAATTAGTCAAGATGAAACGTTAAAGAGCGAAACACTATAATTAAGATTCTACGATTAGGACTTACGCCGTTTATATTAAGCGTAATTGGCTAAGTCCCTTTGTTTAAGCATCAAAGTGATACGTATTAATAAATGCTATATACACCATTCAATTCACTTAAATAAGTATGGGGGATAAGTCATTTGAGCCAAACTGTGACTTTTTCTGTTGACACGAAGTATAAAGACAGAATACAAGAAATATTTACTTTTGAACAATTAGGTCTTAGCGTAGAAATGAACAAACGAAAAAAAGAATTAGATAAAATTTTTGAATCTTGGGTTTGGCATAAATTGAATATTTCCTACAGTATTGTCTTTAGTAAGAGTAGTGATTGACTTTATATATGTTAAATCTATACTGATTCAACGACAAAACTAGGACACAATACTGCACTATCTAATGTAGAGGACATTGGAGGCATATAAATGATGTTGAAAATATTGAACGCCATTATTGGAATATTAATTATCTTTATTGGATCTATTTTCATGAATATAACCGTCTATAATGAAACAATGCAAACAATGACTTATAAAGGTTTTGGCCTTTTCATGATGATTGTTGGTATTTTATATCTCAAAAACTTCGCAAAAATGGAGAAGCAATAAATAAATCAAAAGGATAGCACTAATGGCCATTTACACACACCAGATAAATGTATTTAATTTTCAGAATATTTTGCGTGCCTGTCACTCACTATCTTAAACCTAATGGCCTGCTCAAAGTCTTTATATCATACTTGACAACTTGGTTTAATAAACGTATTATCAACTTCATACATTAGTTAGAGGTGATCTTGTGAATTTTCAAAATCAAGTAGCACAATTACATACACTTTTCGATGAAATTGTAGCAAATCGTCGTTATATGCATATGCATCCTGAATTATCATTTGAAGAAGACAATACAGCCATTTTTATTGCCGATACATTAAAAGCATATGGTATCCCATTCCGTGAACGAGTAGGTAAAAAAGGAATCGTCGCTAGCATTGATGGCGCGTTACCAGGAAAAACCATCGCGTTCCGTGCCGATTTCGATGCCCTTCCAATCAATGATGAAAAGGACGTGCCCTATAAATCCACTGTACCTGGTGTTATGCACGCATGTGGACATGATGGACATACCGCTGCACTACTTGCATTCGCCAAAATCGTGCAGCAAAATAAAGAGCAATTAAAGGGCTCTATTCGTTTAATTTTCCAACCTGCGGAAGAAAAGCCACCAGGTGGCGCAAAATTTATGATAGAGGATGGCGCACTTGATGGTGTGGATTATGTATTTGGCGCTCATTTAGCGTCAGACTTACCTTTAGGAAAACTATCAACTGCCGCTGGTCCAATTATGGCCTCTGTTGACGCATTTACGATTAAATTATTCGGGAAAGGTGGACATGGAGCCTATCCACATACAACGAAGGACTCAATCATCGCAGCGACTCAGCTTATTCAAAACTTCCAGCAAATCGTTAGCCGCCGAGTAAATCCAACTGAAGCTGCGGTTGTCACAGTTGGTAGTTTACACGCGGGAAATGCATTTAATGTTATTGCAGATACTGCAACCATAGAAGGTACTGTTCGTACATTAAATCAAAATGTACGTGACCAGATTGAAAAAGAGATTTTCGCTATTTTAGAAGGCTTAAAAGTTTCAAATTATGTAGACTATGAAATCGATTATTTAAAAGGCTATCCAGTGTTAATTAATACAGAGGAAGAATCTGTAGTCGTTGAACAATTAATAAAAGAGCACTTTACAGCAGAAGCGTTTGACATGAAAACGCCCGTATTAGGAGCGGAAGATTTCGCCTATTACTTACAACATGTACCTGGAAACTTTATTCACGTCGGCTCTGCGAATGAACAGGCAACTACACAATTCCCTCACCACCATCCTAAATTCGATTTTGATGAGCGGGCATTGTTAAATATCGCGACAATATTCTTAAAAATTGTTGATTATTACGGTAAAGTTGAATAAAAAACGAAACGGATTTGAAGAATTAAATTTTCAAATCCGTTTTTTCGTTTGCAGAGGGGAAAATGTAAGCGGAAAATGCTAAATGTAAAAAGGGACAAATCCGAAAACTAATGACTTTTACGGATTTGTCCTTTTACTACTTTGAATTATGTGGGTCCAGTGCATCTCGCAATGCATCCCCAATATAGTTAATGGCTAACACTGTCAATAATATGAAAATACCTGGTGGAATCCAAAGCCATGGTTGATCTGTTAATATCGAAATCGACTGGGCATTAGATAGCATATTCCCCCAACTTGCATCTGGTGGCTGTACACCTAAGCCTAGAAAGCTTAATGCTGCTTCATCTAATATTGCCCCTGCCACACCAGATGTTGCATAAATCAAAATTGGTGCAACCGTATTCGGTAAAATATGCTTAAACAAAATACGTGGCGTGCTATATCCTAATGCAATACTTGCCTTCACATAGTCTGATTGCTTAATCGCTAAGACATTCCCGCGCACAAGTCGAGCAATACCTGGCCAACCTAATACCCCTAAAATTAAAATGATATTCGTTAACCCTGGCCCTACAATACTTGCCACAACTAAAATAAACAAAATATATGGAAATGACATAAACATATCTGTAATACGCATTACAATCCCATCTATCATGCCACCAAAATACCCGGAAATTAAACCTAACACCGTACCGATAATCGCAGAAATTGCCACAGCTCCAATACCTACAGCTAACGAAACACGTGCCGCATAAATAACTCGACTCAACACGTCTCGTCCCACTTGGTCAGTTCCTAGTAAGTGCTGCAAAGAAGGTGGTGCACTAAATTCACCCGTAATTTCAGCAGGGTCAAATGGAGCACAAATCGGCGCAAGAATGGCTGCCATCGTTATAATCGCTAAAAACCAAAGTCCAATTACAGCTAATTTATGCCTTTTGAATCGTTTCCAAAACATGCCCTTCGTATTCGATACAGCAGATTCTTCACGCCAAGTGACCGTTTGCTCTGTATCATATTGTTTTTTATTAAAATATCGCTTAAATATACTCATCGTTTGCCACCCCCAACATAGCTTTTACGAATACGTGGGTCGACAAATGCGTATACAATATCCGTTAAAATATTGGCAGCTATAACAACGAAAGCTGCAACTAGGTTTAATCCCATAATCGTTGAGTAATCTCGACTCATAATGGATGACAGTGTCAGCTGACCGATTCCTGGCCAAGAGAAAATTTGTTCAATGACAACTGCCCCACCAAATAAAATCGAAACCTCTAAACCGACAATTGTGACAATCGGAATTAAAGCATTGCGCAACGCATGCTTATTCACGACAAAAAATTCCTTCACACCTTTTGCACGAGCCGTACGCAAAAAGTCTTGTCCCATAATTTCAAGCATAGCCGAGCGCACATAACGAATGTTTCGCCCAGCAACGTTTGCGACAAGCACGGTCACTGGTAAAATCATATGCCATAAAAGTGATCCAAGGCTTCCTTCAGAACCTAATTCTTTCATACCGCCTGAAGGCAACCAGTTTAATTGTATGGAGAAAATATAAACTAATAATAAAGCCAAAAAGAAATTCGGTATGGAAATCCCTAAAAATGAACCCGTTACAAAGGTATAATCAAGCTTTGAATATTGCTTCGTCGCACTATAAATGCCAATTGGAATGGCAATCATTAACCCTAACACTAAAGCTGTGCCCATTAAAATAACAGTCGGACCCATGCGGCTGGCAATTAACTCTGTTACCGGCTCATACGTAATCATCGAATAACCTAAATCGCCATTTAACACTAAGTTTTTTAACCAATGCCAATACTGAATGTAGGCTGGGTCATTGAGCCCTAATTCTATCATTTTAGCCTCTCTTGCCGCATCTGGTAGCTTAGGGCTTACAAGCATATCAACAGGATTACCTGGTGCCATTCGCATAATAATGAAGTTAATAACCGATACACCAAATAGCACGGGGATGGCGATTAATAATCGTCTTAAAATATAGCCTATCATGCATCTATCCCCTTTTCACGCTGAATAATACTTCGCTTCGTCGGATCCGGCTTCGGATAAGCACGTAGTAATTTTTTTGTATAGTCATGTTGAGGGTTTAAGAAAACTTGCTCTGTCGTACCCATCTCCACAATTTTGCCTGCATACATTACGGCTATCCGATCACTAATATATTTCATTGCACCTAAACCATGTGCAATAAATAAATACGTTAAGCCCAATTCATTTTGAAGCTGCTTAAACAAGTTTAAAATTTGCGCTTGAATCGATACATCTAATGCGGATACAGGTTCATCACAAATTAATAATCTAGGTCTTACAGCTAATGCACGAGCAATGCCAACACGTTGGCGTTGACCACCAGAAAACTCATGTGGGTACCGTCCCTTGGCCGTCGCTGGAAGCCCCACTAACCCAAGTAATCGCTCTACTTCCTGTTCTATCTCATTCGTGGGGACAATTTTATGTACGCGCAGCGGTTCTGCAAGTAATGATCCGATTGTTTGTCTTGGATTTAGTGAAGAATAGGGATCTTGGAAAACAATTTGAATTTGTTGACTTAAACTTACGCGATCTGTGCGATAATCCATTTGTTGACCATCAAATAAAATACGACCACCTGTTTTCGGTTCTAGACCGATAATTGTTCGCCCTAATGTTGATTTCCCACAGCCTGATTCTCCTACAAGCCCGACTGTTTCACCTTCATAGATTTCGAATGAAACACCATCTACTGCTTTTACATAGTCGGTTTTTAAATTCATAAACCCTGTTTTATACGGATAGTATGTTTTAACATCTTCTAAGACAAGTAACGGAGAGTTGTTTCGTTCAGTTTTGATTGTCATGACTACTCTCCTCCTTGTGCACTATCTTTTGCCATTCAAAGCATCTCGTTTTATGGCCATTTTCGACTTCAATTAATGGTGGTTGTTGTTTTTTACATTGCGCTGTTGCAAAAGTGCAGCGGTTTGCAAAACGACAGCCTACAATATTTTGGTACCTTCCTGGTATCGTCCCTGGTATTGCCTTTAATTGTTTATCGTCAAAATCCATGGATGGAATAGAATCCATTAGGCCCATTGTATACGGGTGTAATGGTCGCTCAAACAATGTAAAAACATCAGCTTCTTCGACAACTTGCCCTGCATACATAACGATGACACGATCTGCCATTTCTGCCACAACACCTAAATCATGTGTAATAAGTAAGACAGATGTTTGTAACTCCGTACATAAATCATTCATTACGCGCATAATTTGCGCTTGTACCGTGACATCAAGTGCTGTTGTCGGTTCATCCGAAATTAATAGTTTTGGTTTACATACTAAGGCGATGGCAATCATGACACGTTGACGCATTCCACCTGATAATGAAAATGGGAATTGCTTCATCACACGTGTAGCATTAGGAATACCCACTTTATCTAACATATTTTGCGCAATTGCTTTTGCTTCCTTTTTATCGACATCTGTATGGAGTAAGATGGTCTCTACTAGCTGATGACCAATTGTAAAAACAGGATTTAACGCGGTCATTGGCTCTTGGAAAATCATTGAAATTTCATTTCCACGTAACGGTTGAAATTCTTTGTCAGAAAGTGCTGTTAAGTTTTTACCTTCTAAATTAATTTCACCATGCACAATTGAACCGCGCTTCCCTAATAGACGCATAATAGAAAGTGCCGTTACGCTCTTCCCGCTTCCCGACTCTCCTACAATCGCCAATGTTTCGCTTTTTTTCACATCAAAGCTTACATCGTCGACACTGACTAATTTTCCATATTCAGTTTCGAAAGCCGTTTTCAGCTGTTTTACGCTCAGCAAACTCTCCATATAAACACGTCCTATCTCTCTCTATTTAACAGTCCACTCATGTACGTTAATAAACATACCGAAGTCACTTGGTTTAGCGCCTTGAACACGTTTATTTACTGCTCCCAATGCTGTTGTTGCATAAATTGATGGCATCGGTACATCTTGTTGTGTAATTTCTTGTAATTCACCATATAACGCTTTTATTTTCACTTCATCTACTTCAGTCGCTAATGCAGCTAAAATTTCATTCACACGTGCATTGTGATAAGCGTTTGGATTGCCTTCCCCTAAGAAGTAAGAAATATCCGGAAGTGGATTAATTGGTGTAATGGATACTGTTAAAATCGCTAAATCATATTTTTGGCTTACAATTTCATCAATAATTGTTCCGAAATCCATCATTTGGATTTCAGCTGTAATACCTGCTTCACGTAAGTTTTCTACGATGATGTTTGCAGCCTGCTCTAATGTGGCATCACCTGATAACACAGCTAATTTCAACTTTTTGCTTGAATCCCATCCAGACTCAGCTAATAATTTTTTGGCTTTTTCTAAATCATATTTAACCGGTTTAACTTCTTCATTTAAGTATGGGCTGTTGCTTGGGAAGAAGCCATCTGTTACTTCACCCGCACCTTTTAATAGGTTATCAATAATTAATTGACGGTTCATCGCATACGAAATTGCTTGACGTTGCTTCGCATCCGCTACAACGTTTTCATTAATATACATATATTGTGTAGCTAATGGCTCACCATAAGTCGATGTTAATGTATTTAAACCTTGCACATTTGCATAATCGGATACCGGAATAACACCTGCAGACGGTATATTCATATCAATTTCACCACTTTTTAATTGAGCAGCAATTTGATTTCCTTGTAAGACCTTAAAGTTTAATTGATCTAAAGAAGAAGCACCTTTAAAGTAATTTTTATTGGGTACCATTTCTACATAATGTGAACGATCCATTTTTGAAATAATGAATGGACCAGATGTTACGGTTGGATTTTGCATAAAATCACTTGCATTTAGCTCTTCCACTGCAATTTTTTCTAGTTGTGCCTTCGGTAATGTTAATAAATAACGCCCTACTGTATCTTGAAAAATCGATAACGTCGTTGGTTTTTTTGTTTTAATTTGAATTGTATCTCCATCTACTTTTGTTACGCCAGAAATAGAACTAGAACCTTGTGGTAAATAACCGCTATCATCTAAACCTTCCACAATCGCAAACATATACGCATAATTTGACGCTACGACAGGGTTTGCCATTAATTGCAATGTGTAAATGACGTCATCTGTTGTAATATCTGTACCATCTGTCCATTTTGCTTCTTTGTTTAAGTTAATTGTAAATGTTTGATTGTCTTGCGTTGTAATGGAATCAGCTAACATTGGCTGATAGTTTAATTTTGAATCTAAATCAACTAATGGTAAAAATAATAGATTTGAAACATAAGTAGAAACTAATCCACTCGGTTGTAATGGATTAATGTTGCTAGCTGGGTACGTAACACCGATATTGACAACATTTTTATCACTGCTCTTTCCCTTAGAAGAAGGTTCATCGTTACCACATGCTGCTAAAACCACTAGTACTGCCATTGTTAATAACGCTAACATAAAATTTTTCGAGTTTTTGAACATTGTTATTTCTCCTATTTCTCTAAATTAGGTGCTTCATTATGAATGTATTGAAATGATTTGCTTTTCGCCCGCTTCTATCTTACTTTGTATACGATTACTCAAAGGAGGCATTGGACAGTTAAAAGAAGATGAAAATGCGCATGGCGGTAAAAAGGCTTTATTAAAATCAAGAAGTACCGTTTCATCGTCTAAATGCTCGATGACTACCATACGACCCATACTGTATGTTTCGTTACCACTTGTTGCATCTCGGAAAATAATAATTGAATATCGCCCAGATTGAAATGGTCGAAGCCTATAATGTACTCCGCCAATTTCCACTTCAATGACCCCTATTGATGCATGACTACGCGCTGCACGACGAGCATCTCCCGTATGAGAAAATTCAATCATCGCATCATCTTTAATAAGTTTTCCGTTATAAATTGCTTGTTTGTTCATTTCGTATGCATCAATATGGCTAAATGTTTGCAGTGCAGGGCTGTTTTCATCCCAAATGGCTAATAAATGCATAGAGCCAGGCTGACTCGTTGCCATTGCAGAGATACCATCTGTCGTTTGAACGACTGTTTCATCCGCAATTATATGCACCACACCATCCACTAGCACGCCGTTAATGAATAATTGGTCTTCAACAGTTGCCGTTAATGTTAGCCCTAGTTCAGTTGGACTTGTCGGCTTCCAGCTTCCAGCAATTTGTTTTACTGTTGTTTCACTTGTTAACTCGTGCATTGCGATTAAAGTTAAATCACCTTGTGCACCCGTTACATCCAAATGGCGTTGCTTATGCCAAGCTTGTAATTGTTCAGTATTCATGGTTGCATCAGTCCTTTAATAAAAATTCACGTACAACGTTTAAGAAGTCTTTATGCTCTTCGATAAATGGCATATGACCACTCTTTTCAAATACAGCTAACTGTGAATTTTTAATTAATGAATGCATTATTTCTGACTGTGTTAATGGCGTAATCCAATCGTGGCGACCTGCTACAATCAATGTAGGCATTTCAAGAGTAGCAATTTGTGCACGCACATCGTATTGTGGCATTAAATACTTAAATGTATAATTTGTAATTTCTAAAGATCCGATTGGACGGCTTCCTGTATCACCACCTAGTTCTTCTTGATAATCGTACCAGTATAAATCCCAGCAAATATCCCACCATTGGATTAAATGATTGTCATCACGAATGTTTCCTTCAAATAACTCTGGAATAGTTTGAACTTGTTGTTCCGTTCCAATACGTTGCGCAAACGCTTTAGCTTCTTTATAGAAATCATAGCTTGGTGCAGTATTAACTAGTAATAACTTACTTACCGATTGTGGGTAGCGCGTAGCATATACTTGAGCAATCATTCCACCAAAAGAATGACCTAGTACAGCAATTTTACCTAAGCCTAAATAATTACGTAACGCTTCAATATCATCCGCTAGCTGTTCAAACGTTGCTGTCGTCACATCGATACGCTCTGATTGACCGTTGCACCTTTGATCTAAATAAACAATCTGGTAGTATTCAGCTAGTGGTGTTAACCACGGCTTAAAATCTGAGTGATCACTACCTGGACCACCATGTACTGCAATAAGCACCGGTTTTTTTACCATCTTTGGTCCTAGTGGAATATACCCTGAACCTTCTACATCAAAATAAATTTTCGTTCCATTAATCGCTGCAAACATTATGTTCCTCACTTTATCAGATAAATTTTATTTATATAATAATTAAAACTACTTAGTTATTATCTTAATTCCTATTTGTTTAGTCAAGTTTTTTCGCAAGAGAAATACTAGAGTAAAAGTTGAGTAAAATTATATTATAAAGTTATTTTTTCATAAATAAATACTGTTTTCGCGCAAATAACATTTTTCACACTAAAATTAGTGCTTCAGTGTGAAAAACAGCAATTTCTAGTATATTGGGTCAATTAATCCGGACATAACTAAGTTCTTTGTTTTTCTAATATTACAAAAATTAGAATTAAGTAGGACTCCATGGACAACCATAACACTATCAATCCCATGGAATGAACATCGCTAAAAAATAGCTTGCCATGTACAATCTATTATTGTATTTCGCACAATACCAAAAACTACTTAAAAGCAAAAATTCTTTAAATAGTGCTTCAACTATTTCTCCTCTAAATCAAATATTTAAACTATAAACTACTTGCTATGATTTATCAATTTCTTTTATTGTGTTGGCGAGAGTGCTAAACAATTTAATTTTCCGTTTAGCGTTCCCCCTTCATGCTTAACAATTCGACATTCCCGTCACAATAAAAAGAGCAATCCGTTCATATTTCGGATTGCTCTTTCGTATTTATTCACATGCTACTCTGCGTCCACCATATGGGATGCAAAGTTTTCGTTATGGATTTCTTCATGAACAGGGATGAAGATACTAACCTGCTCGGTAGGTTCGACATCGTCATTGGCAACCGAGTGAACGACCCCTTTTGGTACAAGGAAAGTGTCCCCTTCTTGATAGGATTTCCATTCCCCATTTTGCAGAAGTTTTACTTTTCCTTTTGTAATATGAATTACTTCAGCTACGTCGTGATAATGGGGCAATACGGCTCCACCTACTTCTATGCGTTCTCTTAAGACCGAGCTAACACTGACGCCGAGTTCATTTGCCTCTTTGGCACTTAGAAGCTCGCGGTGATAGACTTTACGGTGCTCTGTAAATACATTCCACTTTAATGCTTCGCCAATTTTTACTTTCGTCTTGTTTTCGTTCATTTCCAATTCTCCTTACTATACATTTTCATTTACTTGTAATAGCTGATTTAGTTGAAAATAACGGTGCCTGTCTTACCAAGAATGGCATCCTTTGCTTTCTCCAGCGAAGTGATGATTGATTTGCGACCTTGCTTCCCCTTGACGAATGATATGGCTGCCTGAATTTTTGGAAGCATACTGCCTGGTGCAAAATGCCCTTCTTTCATCAACTTTTCTGCTTCTTCGATCGATAACTGATTCAGATTTTGCTGATTTGGTTTCCCATAGTTAATTGCGACTTTTTCGACAGCTGTCAATATGAACAGAAAATCTACATTCAACTCATCCGCTAAACATTTACTTGCTAAATCTTTGTCAATAACCGCTTCTACGCCGATTAAAGCATGGTTCTTTTCCTCCACTACAGGTATACCCCCACCACCAACAGCGATGACAATACGCCCTGCATTGACTAAGTCTTGGATAATATCTTTTTCAACGACTTTAACCGGAGCAGGCGATGGAATAACCCGACGGTAGCCACGTCCTGAATCTTCTATATAATGGTCACCCGTTTCAGCCATTAATCTTTCAGCCTCTTCTTTTGAATAAAAAGGACCAATTGGCTTTGTTGGATTTTGAAAGGCGTGATCGTTCTTATCAACTACTACCTGACTGACAACTGTTGCTACTGATTTGTTAATTGAGCGTTTTAACAGTTCCTCATGGAGTGCATTTTGCAAATGGTAGCCAATATACCCTTGGCTCATTGCCCCACACTCAGCAAATGGCATACTAGGAATATTTGCATGTTCCTTCGAGCTTTTTTCAAATGCCAGATTGATAGAACCGACTTGCGGCCCGTTACCATGGGCAATCACTACTTCATGACCTTGTTCAATTAAATCAACAATTGGCTTGGCTGAATCGTGTACTAATTGTAGTTGCTCTTCAGGAGTAGAACCGAGTGCATTTCCTCCAAGCGCTATTAATATTCTACTCATTTGCCTCTTCCTCTCCATATAGTTTATAGAAACGAAGCAATCCTTTTTCGAAGCATTCCTTTGGAGGATGGACAATGCCTGCGCCAATCTGCCCGATTCCTGCTACTTTATGTGCCATGCCGGTATTAATAACAGGAAGAATGCTTGTTTCAATCACTTTTCGAACATCAATTCCAAAGGCAGCTCCACGGAAATTTAGCGTTGGTATAGCGTAATTGCTATTTTCACTTACTGTAATGTCATACATTTGTTCGCTATATTGAATAGCATCTTCTACCTCTCCTCCAACAAATTGAACAATTGCAGGCGAACCGCCCATCGCAAACCCACCAATTCCCATTGTTTCCGTAATGGCACTATCCCCTAAATCCCTAGTTGCATCCTGCTCTGAATAGCCTGGGAAATATAAGCCTTTAATAAAGTTTGCCGGTGCTGTAAACCATTCCTTGTCACCTAGCCCGCTAATGCGAATACCAAATTCAACCCCATTCCTCGCCATTGTCGTAACAACCGTGGAATATGGAACGCCGTGTCCTGCATCAAGTGAAGCTTTACATGCTGGCATGGACAGGTTCAAGAAATAGTGTTCATTGTTTTGAATAAAGCGTAAGACCTCTCGCAATGTGTCCGTCTTGCTATCTGTTTGCATTAAATAATCAGTAATTTCCCTATAGAAAAGGCTTGTTGCTGCCTTATTGCGGTTATGGCACTCATCTCCCATATGAAGAGCCTGCGCGATGATGGCTTTTAAATCTATGCCATCTGTTAGGACAAGTGCCTTTTTCAAAGCCGGAGCAAAAACATCGCGCAGCCACTTAAGCCGATCAATTACATCGCTAGAAAAAGCACCAAAACGTAGCACTTTGCCTAGACCCTCATTAATCGTACAATATGCACGGTTTCCATGTGTTCGATTTTCGATGATATGAACTGGCATGGAAGGAGAGACGATGCCCGCCATTGGTCCCACTGTTGAATGCTCATTACATGAGCCAAATTCAATTGCTCCAGCATCAATCAATGCTCTTGCTTGTTCCTCATCCGCTGCCATCCCTTCAAAAATAAGTGCGCCAATCACTGCCCCCTGCATCGGACCCGCCATGTTTTCCCATGCAATAGGAGGGCCAGCATGTAGTATTTTTTTGCTGTGCATTCCAGGTATGACATCAATAGCCAGTCCAATATCAATTAAGAATGGATGTGCATCTTTTATGCGTTGAATCGATTCTTGATTCGCCTTTTCCACTTTTTCATTTTCCTGAAAGAAATCTAATGCTTCGAGCAATTGTAGATTGCCTCCTGCAGGCGGTTGCCAGTCCACTTGGATGGTTTCAACCCCTTGCAGCTCCAAATCTTCTTTAAATTTGGATGTGCCGATATTAATTACTTGTAATGGCTGATTAAAAAGCTCATTCGCTGTACTCAATTTAATTGACCTCCTTTTGTACAAGCATTGCGGCAATTCTTGTTGCCATTTCATTGCTATCGGCAACAAAAGCGCCTATAGATTGAAGTTTCTTTAGTTGCTGCTGATAATCTTGTTTATCTTTAGAAGTGCCGCAAATATAAGTAACGATTGACAAGTGCCTTCCTGCCTGTGTAGCCTCGTCTCTTGCTAATTGAAGCGTCTCTAGTGTTACACCTACTGGATCTTCATGGGCACCATATCCCAATTCAAAGTCCAATAACAGAACAGCAGTTTTAGGGTCTCGTGCTTCTTGAAAAATCCGCTCATTTCTAAGTGAAGGCTCTATCATAGGATGTGGTTTACCTTTTGTAAATTTATCATCGCCCATATCAAGCAACGTATGACCTACACTATTGGTAATGTCGTTAAGTTTCTCTTCCTCTTTTTTAGCGACATTACTTTTGACGCTTTTTCCTGAAGAACGGAGAATGGATAATGCTTCTGCTGTCAGCGTACCACCGCAGAATAATCCACGAATGTCTTGCTGAACATCTGCTAATTTTGCTTTTTCTTCAGCAATCCATCGTTGAACGCTCTTTGCAATGTCCGTTTCGATTACGGCTTGCGTATCAAGTAATTGAACAGATTTGCGGGCAGCATCAATTAATGTAGGAGAAAAGTTGGCTCCTGCTGCCTCAACTGCTTTTGCATCACCATCTAAAAAGCAGACTACAACGGGTTTTCGGCATTTTTTCACTTCTGCAAGAATTTTGTCCTGAACATTTCGCGCTGGAGGTTTAGAAATTAATGTGATGACCTTCGTATTGTCATCGTTCTCCAATGCTTGAAGCCCTTGAAGCATCATAATTCCGCCAATTGATTCATGGAGATCGCGACCTCCCGTACCAATTGCCTGTGTAATACCGTAACCAAGTCGATCAATTTGTACCGTCACTTCCTGTAGTCCTGTTCCGGAGGCTGCCACTAGTCCAATGCCTCCTTCGCTTACTTTATTGGCAAAGCACAGTCCACTGCGATTGATAATTGCTGTCCCACAGTCTGGCCCCATAACGAATAAACCGTTGTCTCTCCCTATTTCCTTCAAAATTTTTTCATCTTCCATACTTACATTGTCACTGAACAGCATAACGTGCATGCCTTTCTTTAAGGCTTGACTCGCTTCGCGCGCTGCATATTTTCCTGGAACGGAGATAATCGCCATATTAGCATTCGGCATGAGATGCAATGCAGAAGTCAGCGTTTTCGCTGTATGATAATTATCTTTTCCTTTCTTTACCTTCTTGGAAGTTAATTCTGTATGGATAAGTGTTATCACTTCCTCTGCTCGCTCATCTGTATCTGTAATCAAGGCAATAATTAAATCATTTCCCGTAGCTACTTTCGCCTCATCCGTTAGCAGACCAATGTTTTCTAGCAACTCTTTGTTCATTTCGGTTGCCATCGAAACAACGGCCTGCTCGACGCCATCCATACGATTTATTTTGCTTGATAGTGACATTAATGTTACCGAGTCATGATAGGCGTTACTTTCTATCAATACTTTAGATGTCATTATTATTTTTCCTCCTTTAGGTCGATAAGCTGTTGATATGCTACGCTAACACCAGTCAACATATCTGTCCCAGAGGTCGATCCCATTTCTAAAATACGCTGTAAATGAGGGATTGGATTACCGTCTATGTTGTCCAATACATTAAGTAAAGCTTCGTTGACCTGTCCCTCCAGACATTGCTTTAGCATAAAATAGCTTACCGTGGTCGTTCTACCTTTCAATCTCTGCAACCATTTTTCGCTACAGCTTTCCATTTTTTTATATAGGGGGGATTCAAAATACTGCCAGGTAGCTAATAACCCTGTTAGAAAATCATCGCCAGACGGTGTTAACCCCATGCCAAGTCCCGCAAAGTTATCAAAAAACCTATCAAACTTATCTGTCTTCAAATCATCTTTTAGCTGCTCTAACCCTTCAAGAAACGGGGAGAAATAGATATTCTTTCGTGTAGCAATAGGAACCTCCCAGTCTGGATACGTGAAGCTTTTCCACGCCGCGTAGATTCCTCCTAGTGCTCCGTGTTGTAGGATAAAATTGTTTAATAGCCGCAAGCGGGATACAGTCGGCTTTAGCTTTGCTTGACAGTGCGGCTTAATATTCCTATTCCAAATGGCCGCATTTGAAAAATCCCATTGCCAATCGTTGATTTTCAATAAATTATAGTCAATTAAACAAATAGATTTAGTCAACATTATAGTCGAACACATCTTAGAAAAATAGTCATTCTGACAGGTTTTCATCATGCTAGGTGATTGAATCACCTCGTTCTTTGCTAAAGAAAAGAGCATTGTACCGTCATCAGTTGTGAAATTTACTACCTTATCGAAAACACTGTGGACTACTCCAATTGGTTCACCGATTGATTGCTGGCGCATCCATTCAAGTAGACGGCCGTCCATCTGATTGATTTTACCTGTATATGTTGGAACCATAGATATCACCATATTCTCATGATAGCTGGTAGAATTACGGATACGGGCATGCATTGGACATGTAAATGTAGCATGCCCTCAACTGTTTATTCTCTTAAATGAAAACGCTTTATTAAATACTTCGTGCAGATTCTTTCTTCGTTAATCTTCAAGTGCAACAAGCAGATTTTTCGATGGAGCTGTCCACCCAAAGATGCCACCTTGCTGGTTAATCATATGAATGGAGTCTTCATGGTCTTTTGGATCAAATGCTGCTGAGCAATCTTCAAGTAGTAAGCAGTCAAATCCACGGTCATTCGCTTCACGAATCGTCGTTTGAACACAGACGTGAGTCGTTACCCCTGCAACAAGCAAATGTGTAATACCTTTATTGTTTAAAATCACTTCAAGATCTGTTTGATAAAAAGAACCTTTTCCAGGTTTATCAATAATAACTTCGCCTTCAACAGGCTTTAGCTCGTCCACAATATCATGACCATACTCACCACGGATAAGAATTCTTCCCATTGGACCTTCATCACCAATGCCTGCCCCTTGCTTGCTGCCGCGTTTTAATTTACTTGGCGGGCAATCTGATAAATCTAGGCGATGCCCTTCACGAGTGTAAATAACCATCATACCCTTTTCACGCGCTACTTCCAAAACCGTCTTAATAGTAGGAATAATGGAGCGTGTCAGCGTAATATCATTCCCTAGCTTTTCACCAAAGCCACCCGGTGCACAAAAGTCACGTTGCATATCAATAATGATTAACGCTGTTGTTTCTAACTCAAATTCAAAACTATAAGGTTTCGCTTCTATTGTATATACTTTATTCATGTAGATCTCCCTCTCGAATGGTATTCAAAACATCTAGCTTTAGAAAACTGACCGCAATGATTTTTTGATGAAACGGAAAATAATACAGGAAAAACTTGAGTCCATTATATGGAGATAGGCAACTTAACTCAAACGTTTATAATCCGAAGTTACAAGTTAGCCTAATGAAGGAAGAAGATTTTATGTCTTTTTAGAAAAGACGCAGGACAGCGTTTACTAGCTCAGCACCTAGAAAGATTCCTACTACCCCAACAATACCAATAAGAGGGGGAGCCGGCACTGGCAGCTTGATGAATTTGAATAAAATGCCTACAAGTAAACCTCCTATGAATGACAAGATAATCTGCAACATCTTACATTCTCCTTTTTTAGTGGGATGTATTCATTAAAAACCGCATAACCAAACATTTTCTGGTGGTTCGTTTACGTACTTACATTTCTCTTTTCTTTGAGAGAATTGAAAAGAGAATCCATTAGTACACCTCCTAAAAATATACCTACCATTCCAAATATACCTACCAAAGGAGGGGCAGGTAACGGTAACTTAACTAAAGAAAATAATATCCCTACAATCAAACCACCGGCTAAAGACAAAAGATAGTCACGCATTTCCAACACTCCTTGTATTCCAAAGTGTAATACAGAAACTAAATACCTAAATCGTCTATGATGACTGCTGTTTATTGAAACCTCCCTCCTTCAATACCTACATGATAGCATTTGAAAGCGTTTTAATCATTGTAAGAAGTTGATATTTATTTCTCTTTTAATTGGCAACTTTCTACAAAGCATAACGCCTTTTTTACAAAAAAAAGACATTGTCGAGAAGACAATGTCCAACGTAAAGTCGTCGCTAGGGTTCTTCACCCTCACCCTTTTTTCAGTTGTAAGTATTGATGCAATTGGTAGGCTAATGAAATTTCTGTTAATTCGAAGCCGTCCTCACCGTCGATGCCAAGTTCTTTCAGCTTATTGATTCGATAACGCATCGTATTATAATGAACAAACATATCCTCTGCCGTTTTTTGCACATTTGTATTATTTTTAATGTAGTACTTAAGCGTTTCTAAAAGATTTGTATTTTTCTTTTTATCATATTCGAACACTTTCCCTAATTTTTCGGTTACG
This sequence comes from Lysinibacillus sp. FSL K6-3209, assembly GCF_037976175.1. Classification (NCBI taxonomy): domain Bacteria; kingdom Bacillati; phylum Bacillota; class Bacilli; order Caryophanales; family Bacillaceae; genus Lysinibacillus; species Lysinibacillus sp. FSL K6-3209. The sequence goes on from NZ_CP150264.1 coordinate 2,357,911, forward strand.
AAATCTTCCAGCATGTAAAGATTATCAATATAATGAAAAAGTCGGAATAAGCCAATATCGCCATAAAAATGAACGTAGGACTGTTTTTGTAAATGTTCTTTATAAACTTGAAACACTAATGTTGAATTGTCATAATACTCTTTCATTTGGTTAAAATGATAGACTGTATCGGATATACTAACCCCAAGATGCCCATTTTTCTCAAACAGCGTGAGTATCGTGTCCCCTAGATTTTGGAGTTTTTTCCGAACATTCTTTTCAGACACCAGACTAATAAAACATACTAAAGAGTCATTAATATAAAGAACTTTGCAATTTTCTATCGGAACATCCACCATTTTAGAAGCTGAAACCTCAATTAGACCTGAATCAAGTATTTTGTGAAATATCCCCAATTTCTTTTCGCTATCTTTCTCATTTGTTTTGATGCTTACTAGAACAAGCGGAAATTGCAAGTTCCATCTAAACACTTTTGCTTTTTCAATCATTTCCGTTTGGGAAGTATATTGATTATGAAAAATGTCTCGGACAAAACTGCTTAAATGATTTCTTTCTTTTTGAAGCAATGTTTGCTCTGTTTGAAATAAAAAAGCGATTATAAAGGAGGCTTGTTCAATAGCAATAATTAAATCCTCTGTTAGATTTTTTTCTTTTTCTAGCAATATGACCAAAAAGCCATAGTCATTGCCTCCTGCAAAAATGCACTGAATAAACAAATCATTTTTGTCATAAACGGTATTATCGACTTGAACAGAAAATGTGCTCTTGCTCGCATCTGAATTGTACGCCTTGTGTTGGATTGAAATTTTATGTTCGTTGTGAAGTGAAGACCCGACATATTCAAAATCATTGTTAAGAAGCAAGACTGGGGCATTAACAAGACTAGCAATAGAATGAACGAACTTGTTGACATCTGTGCCCTCCAATAATAACTCCAGTAATTGCTGATGCATCTTATTTCGAAATTCCAACAGCGATGTCTTTACGTCTAAAAACTTTGTCAGTACTTGATTAGTCAGTGTAGATAAGTTTGCACCATCTGGTAGCTTCATTAGCGGAATACCAAGTTTATTTGCTTGCTCCACCATAATGGTTGGAATTTCAGCGACATATCTTCCTGGCTTAATGGCAATTCCTGCAAGATTCAATTCGGCTAATTTTGGAATTAGTGTTTCAATATGCTCCGGTTTATCAGCAACAGGATACAAGGTAGTGAGTAGCAATCCGTTTTGATCGATATATGTGTAAATATCCGGAACTTCCATAAAATAGACATTTTCAACTCTGCGGCTCAATCCAGCCTCTCCTGCAAGGACTTCTACATCTTCAAATCCCTCCATGTTCAAAACATCACTTATTGTAATAAACATATTATCACTCCAGACGAGAAAAAAGTTCCCTTATTTTCGTTTATTAGATTGCATGCATTATTACGTGACAGCTTCATTATGAACGATTGTGGTACTACCAAAGAAAAAACACACCGACAATTCTTTTAGTTTCAATGGATACTTTGTCATAAAGATGTTTTTATTATAACACGAATAGCGAACACCCTTTGGTCCTCGACAATTATGAAGCACTAGCTTAATTCAAAACCTATGTATTTTTGTTGGCAATAAAAAAGACTATGCTGGCTGACATAATCTTTCTTAGTCACGGATGATTCTGTTCATTTTATTGCAACGTCATGAAGCAGTCGCGCTATTTTCAACCTTTTTTGTCGTATTGATTATTGTATCTTTCTATTACTATACAATGTTGTTCTTTAAATTTTTCATGGTTCGGATTGTAAATTTGTACCAGATGATTGAGAGATAACTCTTCGTAGTTAACGTTAACATACGGTATGTTTAGGTCATTCTCGTCATGACCAATCCACACCCTCCATAATTCCACTATTTGCTCTTCTCTAATATTTTCCTTTAGGTACGCCAGTAATTGCTTTGCCCTCAATTCCGAATATATAAAAGTAACTTCATAAATGAATGAATAACTTGTATATCCACTGACATCATAGTAAGCATCCTTTTTAATGACCAACTCATTTAAGTCCTCTTTATTTTCAACTACTACTATTTGGGCACTAGGGTCCATCTTCTCCCAAGGTACCAACTCATGTGGTTTGATTGCTAATTCCATAGCTTCCCTAACAGTAATCGTCTTCGCTTTTGTTTCTACTTCTGGCATTGCATAATTTGTTGCGATAAATGAACAATAACTCAGTTCAACTTCCTCCTAAATTCGACCCTTATTAAACAATCGCTATATTAGCACATTAACTCTCTTCTAAATTAACTGTTTCCAATTAAGATCTTTTTCATCTTTATCATTTGGTTTTCTGACAAACTCCATGCACCTTTCTTCACAAGCCCCAAATACCATAAAGTTTTTTTGGGCTTGCCTTAAAGATGGAAGATTAGCTCCTCCTTCCCAATCAGGGTCATCAAATTGAACGCCATCATCTTCCCAAAAACAAATTGTACATATGTCATAAGTTCCTGGGGGTTCTTCGTCTAATGTTTTATATCCACAACAAGGACAAGTATATTTCATAGCATCTCTCCTCCCTTTCTCTGACTTTACTTAAAGTTTTACAAAACAATTCCTTTGCCCTCTACTACTAATCGAACAATGACGAAATTGGTGAAAAGCACAAAACGTTATGCATAACATTTTTTAATTACTGCAACATAGCTTAATTCACTTGTTTAAGTAACAAAGGTTCGTTTTACTAAAAAAGAGGATAGAAAGAGCGTATTTGTTTAAGCTCTTCTATCCTTTTAATTTCTATGTGGGACATTAAGACCATTCTCATTTTAGTCTACGATAAACTAATCATCAAAAAGTAGATAATCACCAATAATATTAAGATCATTAAAAAATAAGAAATCCACATGATATGTCTATTCGATGGAACAAATTCTTCATTCACTATCTGTTTTCTTTTTGCAGAATAATTAAATGTAGCTGTAAAAATAATTAATATCCCAAATAAACATGCTAACAAGCCGATTATGGCTGATAAAAAATCTACCCAAAAATTTCGAACAGTTCCGATGGCAAAATGCAAACTCGTTGCCAAGAAAGCAACCCCTAATATTGAAATAGCCGTTCGAATCCATGCTAAATATGTTCTTTCATTTGCCAAATGTTGCTGGGCATATTTTAATTGTTTCATTTCTATTTCTGCATTATTTAAAGGGTGATTCTCCATCTAGTCGACACCTACTCTTTGGATATTTTAGATTATTCTATTTTAATATATCCTATTGTAGAAAAAATAAAAGAAGATTATTGTATTTTCAATTTAATGTATGTTGAAGAATGATTTAAAAGCATTTCTTTTAATCTTACTTTCTACATATTGCATATGATGTATCTATGGAATATGTAAATAAAAATGATTAATGATAAATGCCATTCAGTATTCACTGAAAAATAACACGTTAATTTAGAAGGAATTAGGGCACCCCTCCCCTACGCTAAGAGAGGGATTATTATCAATTGTTTCGCTTGTAGAGTTGAATTATTTTTGACGAGACGATAGAGGTAGTAATTTAACATTTAAATAAAAAAGGAATTATGGACTTGCAACCTTCCAATACCAAAAGCAGATGAAAAGACGAAGATTAAAAATGTATTAACACGAATCCAAAAGTAATTTACGCACAATACAATGAGTGCCATTGCTTGCTATAGCCAATTTGCAAAACGAGCCTCTACAGAATAAGTTATAAACAATCCATTTTTTTAATCACGATCTGGCAATTCGGAATGGTTTGTATAACTTAATTTTTCACTTTCATACACCATCTTTCCTCCCAAATGACCTGTATAAGCTAATGTAGAAGAACCTATGATACCTAAAATCACCACTAAAGTTAAGACCCATTTTTTATTAATTTTCAGTTTCTGACCAAATAATTTTAATATTGCAATCGCACCAAACAATATTAGAGATAATAAAGCCATATTTTCATGTAATTCAACTGTCGATTCTATAACTTCTCCCCATTTTTGTTCAGCAAATTCTTCTGCTCCATCACCTGTCATAAAAGAAACCAAACCGGTTACAAAACCAGTTACAAACAAAATAGTACTTGTCTTAAATAAATATTCTTTCTTTAAAAACAAATTGATGACTTCAATTACTGTTGCTGTTAATAATAATGCAATTGGAAAATGCACAACGGATGGGTGTAGTGGCACACAATTGCCTCCTTTTAAAAAATTTACACAATAAATAAAAACAAACACCAGAAAATTTTATTCTGCGTTTATTTCACTTGTTATAAAATAGTCTATCCACTATGAATGAAATTTAACTAAAAATATTAAAATCATGAAACTTTAATTGTACTGTTATCATCAATAAAGTATTTCCATAAGGGACCACATGGGAAGTACACGATGCTTAACTATCCATCATGGCAGCGGGCTTCTTTGTGTACTGTTTTACTATCCGTTTTAACTTCATCATGCCGGCAAAAAATTTAGGTCGTCACCTTTCTTTTCCTTAATACATAGGATACGGTTAAGATTATTTTCCACTATAGAAGTAAAGGGGGATATTGTAATGAATAGACATAAAAAGAATCCACAACAAAATCTAGGTACGACGGAAATCGAAATAGCAAGACTAGCATATATCGGAGCATCCATCGCAACGTTGGGCGACGGTCTTTCTGCAGTTGCAGCAGGTCTAGCTCTAAATGCTTTAGAAAAATCAAATAATCAGGATCCTCAAAACCAAAATAGTGATAAATCGAAAGACGTAGATAATTTGCAAAAACAGATAGACCAAATAATCATTGAATTAAAACAAGTGAAAAAAATGATGCAATAATTATTACTGCCAAAGCATAATTAATAAAGGAGTGTGAACAGTTGCAATACGCAGTACAACCAACTTCAAATAATCAATTTATTGTCGATCTTGTTAAAGCCATTAATGGCGAATATAATGCGATTCGATTTTATGAGCACTTGGCTCAACTTGCTCCAAATGAGGATGTTAAAAACCGTATTTTAGAGATAAGAAAAGATGAAATGCGACATTACCAAGGTTTTGCTTATATGTATACCGCCCTTACCGGTCAACATCCTTCTCCACAAATAACAGAGCCGTTGCCATTAAATTTTAAAAACGGAATTCTAACTGCATTTAAAGACGAACAAGAAGCGGTCGAATTTTATCATCGTGTGGCTCGACAATATAATATTCCTTATATTAGTAACCAATTTAGTTCAAATGCTTCAGATGAACAAAATCACGCAGTTTGGTTTTTATTCTTTATAAGCCAATATTAACAATGCTATTACCGACTATTAGTCGGTTTCTTATTTATAAATCTTCTTTTACAATCTATATCATTTGACACAAACCTCTTACTGTACTAGATGTTTCTACACTGGTATTATGACTTCATATATTTTGCACACGGTTATTTATATATTTTTTTAAACTTCATAAAACAATTCCGCTTTTAACAAATCTCTTAAATAATCCTAATGTTTTCCCTATCATACATATTACAAAATAATATGTTGAAACAACTTTAAGGTGAGTTTATGTATAGCCTATAAATTCGTTAAAGAGATTATTATGCCATAGTTCAATCAAACTCCAAATAATCTTTACTCCTGTTATTCCCTAAGCCATTTCAGTTTTACATCATCCTCTAAACAACCGAGTTGATCGAAATGGCTTGCCATAATGCCAAAATACATATTTTCATCTGCACTTTCGACTTTACGTAGCGTATCATTAACAATATATGCAACTTCCTCTCCTAGTGCAAAAATTGTGTTGAAGGCGCGAACTCGTATATTTTGGTCTAAATCAAACATAGCCAATGACAACTCATCTGTCGGAATAGGCTCACTAAAATGCGCATACGGATTTTCGTAAGTAGCACAATAAATTCGCTCTTTTGCCTCCTCAAAGGTATCACCTAGTAATTCCCCTCCAGCATAAATCCCATTATCTTTTTGCGAAAGATTAGCTAAATCAATTTCTACAAAGTGCATATCTTTTACAATATAGTATTTGTCATCTTGATTTAGCGCCATTACATAATCATCCCATGTAGCGATTTCTCCAGGTTCAATATAAACTGCAGGACGATATAAGTATTTTGCTGTCACATCTGTAAAGGAAATTGTCCATTCGGCATAAGGGCTGCCAAAACTTGATAACACTCGTAATGCAAATCTATCTTCAATTTTTATTAATTCGTCATACACGTAATAACCTTCAAGATGACCCTCTGTTTGTGCATTCTGAAACACTAACTGGACAATTGATTCGACTGTAAACCCGCCGCTCATATCCAATAGAAGCGTAAAATTAGTTCCTTGTTGCGCAGCGTTCAAAATTTCACCATCATGAAATGACTGTGAAAAAACGGTTTGTGCGGACGGATTAAAGCATTCAACAAGTGCTTTACGCTTGTCATAAATAGCATGACTCTTAGTTGTGAACTGCTCAATTGTCACATTGCACCATTCTTCAAATTCTTCCATTAAAGTATTATTTCGAAATAAAGTTCGTTCAATAATTTCCTGCTGAAACTTTATCGGTAAGACTCCTACATACAGGCTTAAATGCTCATACAAATGATTTTCAAATTCAGCATCGAACGCTTCCTCAAATGGATATACCTGTGCTGCGTTAAATACTTCCTGTCGTTCACGTGTTAAGAAAAACATCATTCCACTCCTTATTAGTTGTATAGCGAATAAAGAATAACTATTAAAATAGACTAGACTCTATAAGACTTTAACTTCAAAATCTCAATAAATAGTTGATTACTTTATTCTGAATAGATAGTGTTGCAAATCCAAAAGGATAGTTCCTTTTTTCTTCATTTCGCAAACCTTATCCTTTTATTTCTAAATATAGCATGTTTTAATTAATACTTCTTATTCCTTCGGCTCTTTAATAAAAACGAGCGCTAATCCTTATTACAGAATCGCGCACGATTGTTGAAGATTTAGCACATTTGAAGCCAACAGCTATCCAAAGTGATTGTGAAAACACCAAACAATAAGAAATATACTCACTATCCCCCAAGCAGTGGTACTCCATATCCACCAAATTACAGATTTCGCTTTTAATGAATTATCCTCGTCGTCCATATTTGCTTTTATATACTCGACCTTACTTTCCATTTCTATTTTCATAGAAGTGAGAACAACAAATCCAATTATGATGAAACTAATCGTTATCCAGAGTAATAGGTCCACCTTTACACTCCCTTTATCTAATTGAATGTCACTGCAAAAGATAGCTTAATAAATTATTATTCTATAATATGACCTTTAGCAAAAGAAGGCTCCATTTTTTTAAAATAGCGCTGGAATGTTGGATAAGGGTGACTGCAGTTATATATTTTTAGTAAGCTGTGTCAATACGATTTTGGAAAGCTTTTAATTTTGAGGTGTTGTTTTTATCAAAAGTATTAATATTGCGCATAGCTTATGGTCACTTGAGTACCTTTTTCATTGGATTGGATTGTACTCTGTAGTTCAAGCACTCGACAAATATCTTCTATGATGCGTAAACCAGTGCCTTTTTCCTCCACATTAAACCCAATCCCATTATCCTTAAAGATAATTAAGTTTTTTTGCAACGTGATTTCCAATGTATCGCATGCTGCATGACGCAATGTATTTTGGAAGATATTATCAAATAAGCGGTGCAACCAAATTTCATGACTACTCCATTGGCAGTTAGTTGCGCAATCGTTTAATACAATAGAGATTTGGTTGACTTTATATAAAAAATTCCACTTTAAAATAATTGTATTTAGAAGTTTTGGCACATCTACCTTTTCCATGATTATATATGAATTATCAACACGAGATAAACGCTCAAAATTATATTCATTGGATAACTTTGAAATATAGTTTATTTGTTCGTTTAAAGAATTGAAAATATCCTGATGTTGTGAAAAATCACGTTCGATTGTGTACAGTTGTAAGCGCATCGCTGTTAAAGGTGTATTAATATCATGACGCAACTGCGTTAAAAGTTCTTGTTTCATTCGCTCCTGTTGCTGTACTTCAATTTCCTTGGATATCGTCCGGTCAATAAGGAGGTTTACTGCATTGGTTAAATCCCCTAATTCATCATTTCTAGCGTAAGGAATCTTTTGAAGCCTCTTCTTGTCGTCACTCGCTAACTCCATAATCGTTTGGTTTAATACATTGATCCGTTTAATCAATGTATTAATGGATTTAGAGAATAGTATAGCCAAAGCAAAAAAACTAACGATAAATAATCCTAGCATAATTGGATAGGCTTTTGACTCATAAAACTGGGTTTCTGTATTAGTTGAAAAATGATTGTAGATTATGGTTACGAAAACACTAATCACCACAACAGAAAGAGGCACACTGCCTATAACCGTCAATAGCAATAGTTGATATTTCTTTTTTAGTTTCATTGTTTCATATGAGTATTCATACGATACCCTTCTCCATATACATTTTGAATAATTACACCATCTCGATCGTCAATTTTGCTGCGTAGCTTTTTAATATATACGTTAATTAAATTTAAATTACGATCCTCTAGCGGCCAAAGGTATTCCATGAATTGTTCTTTAGATAAAATATAATCTGCGTTTTCATAGAGATAAAAGAATATTTTCCTTTCAATGGCTGTCAATTCGACTTCTTTCTGATGTTGATGATTAACAACACGCATATGCGTTACATCCACTGATAAATGCTGTATTTGTTTGTGAATGCCGTAAAAAGCAACTAATTTGTTTTTTATTCGCATTAATAATTCCCTCGGATCAAATGGTTTTACCATGTAATCTTCGCCAATTTCAAGCCCTCTTAATTTACTCTCAATATCACTTCTTGCAGTTAAAAATATGATAGGAATATTATGCCCTAACTGATTAATGCGCATGGAAATTTGATAGCCGTCCTCACCAGGTAGCATAATATCCATAATGACAATGTCGACTTGCTTTATAACGGTATATATTGAAGCTCCATTTTCTAACCAGATTACGTTATACCCTTCTTCTTGCAGTATATTCTCTAATAAACTTCCAATCATTTTATCATCTTCTACCAGTAAAATTGTAAACAATATTCTCGTTCCTTCCTCACTATTTTTCAACCATCTCCTGCAAGAACTGTTGGGTTTCTTCATAGATTTCAGTAGAATGGTACAAGTAAATACTGTGCTTGCTTTTTATTTGAATTATATTCGAAATATCTAACTGCTTAGCAAAATCCTGATAGTCTTTTAGTGATGCTTTAGCAGCTTCAGAATTTTTATCAAGGTAAGCATCAATAAATAAAATTGGGGTTGTTTTCGGAATAGGTAATGCCGCAGACTTTTTACTATTATTTACGGCATGTAGTATTTCTTGTTGCATATCGTTGTTGATTCCCTGTTTATTAGATATCGCTTTAAATATTTCTTTTTCTTTTGGAGTCAGAAAATCTTTCTCTAAGACGGCTTCGTTATATGCTAAAGTCGGAAATACTCTTTGGAATCCTAATTCACTTAAAGCATTCCCTATTTTCATAAAAGTCTTTTCTGCGAAACCTACGGGATGTTTGATATATTGTGATGGTAAACCTATATCTAACGCCACAATGGCTTTTACTTCTTTTGGATATTTTTGCGCCCAATAGATGGCTTCGATTCCTGAAATAGAGTGTGGTACTAAAATATAAGGGGGCTTATTGCCGCTTTTCATAAGTGCCTCCCTCGTTTGTTCTAGTATTACATCTATATCCCGATCGTCGTTAAATACATCACTATACCCATATCCTGCTCTTTCCACAACGGCTATTTTATCTTCTTTTGAAAAATGATGATACAAGCTTTTTAATTCATACATCGGTGCTGCTACTGCTGAGCCAGCCATAAATACAAATGTATCATTGTCCTGACCTTCAGAATAAACATTCATTTTTTTCCCGTTAAAATCGATTAGTTTGCCCGTATTATTCTCTAATAACGAACTTTCTTTATTCTCTTTGAACTTATGGAAGCTAAAGACAGAGACGCTAAGCACAATCAATAATATACAGAAACTTACTGTAAACCACTTCATAATTTTTTTCATTTTCTAGTTGCCCCTTTCAATTATAGATACAAGGTTAACGTAAAAAAATATAATTCTTATAAACTTTTGATGGTTTTTTGAATTTAAACAGTCAATAAACTAAATTTGGGCACACATCAAAAAGTCACGAATGTTATTAAATTAACGATTCGTGGCTTTGCGAATAAACTATATAGTTAAACAAACTTTGCTTTTGAGTGATTAAAAAATAGACAAGCATGATGAAAAAAAGCAAAGCACCGATTGGCGTTACGAAGAATTACGGCTCGTCTTTCATGCCATTTCCCTGTACAGTGACAGGCGCAAACTTTGAAGCGATGAATAAAATGATGCTTTTTGGTGATTTAAGCATGCTTTAAGCAACCTAGATTATCCAAGTATAGTTTTAGAATAAAACTGAATCGATCTGATTTAAGTAGAAACTATTCTAAAAAGATAATTTTCTTCTAGCTTTTCATAAATCCTTTGTCCTATTATAAAAAAACAATGCGATACTATTGAATTATGTAGATTATTGTCGAAATATACCTATATATAGTTGTGGGAGGAAGCAAATGAAGAAGAAAAATTTACAGTTACGAAGTATCTCAGGGAAGTTAATGCTACTTATCACAACTATTATACTTGTCACAGTTGTGATTATCGGCTCAACAAGTTATTTGGTTGCCAAAAATCAGCTCTTAGAATCCGGCCAAAGAGAACTACAAAGCATTGTTAAGGGGGCCTATACTTCATTAAAATTGATTAATGAAGAAGTGGAAAGTGGCAAAATAACACTAGCGGAAGGGAAAGAAAAAGCGAGAATTATTCTAAATGGACCAGTAAATGAAAATGGAGACTACGATTATAAAAAATCCGATTTTACTTACAAAGAAAATGGTTATATATTAGCTTTTGACGAGGATTTAGTATTACAACTCCACCCTTCTAAAGTAGGTGGAGCTCCTACCGATGAACTTAACAGAAATAATCGAGAAAAAATAGTTGCAGGCGGCAAGGCCAAAAATGAAGAAGATCGCTATGTCGTTTATTCGGACAAACAGCCAGATGGTTCTTTTAAAGATAAAACTGCCTATACAGAATATTTTGAGCCTTGGGGTTGGACTATTGGAATTGCTGTTTTTCAAGATGAATTTTATGCAGGATTAAACATTTTACAATATATTATCTTTGGTACAACAGTTGTACTCATTATTTTAAGTTCATTTGTGTTTTATTTAGGTATTCGGAGGAAAATACATACTCTGAAAGAAGTAGCTGAAACATCAGCAAAAATTGCTGACGGACATATAATGGTTACCAATCTACCTGAATCAAATGATGAAATTGGACAACTTGCGGTTGCTTTTAATAAAATGTCACAGCAATTACGTACGCTCGTCGAAAATACTAAAAATACTAGTGACCAATTATTGGATTCAGCGACTAACTTATCAGCAATTTCAGAAGAAACATCTGCTAGTAGTGATGAAGTTGGCAGAGCAATTACCGAAATTGCTACTGGCACGCAAGAACAAGCCCATGATTTAGACAAGATTAACCAAACAGTTGAGCTATTATCAAGTTCTATCGATACCACGGAAGAGCAAAGTAAAGTTATGTACGACATTACAAAACATGCAGAAAAAATAACATCCGAGGGAATTGAAATAGTTCAGCAATTACAAAAATCAAACAATGATTCATTAGTAGCATCACAAAAAGTCAGTTATGAAATTACAAATTTAAATAGTAAAATAAATCAAATCACGCAGGTAATGGAAACAATTGAAACAATTGCAGAACAGACAAATTTACTAGCTTTAAATGCGAGTATTGAAGCAGCAAGAGCAGGTGAGTATGGTAGAGGATTTTCAGTTGTTGCCGATGAAATAAGGAAACTAGCAGAACAATCTAAAAATGCTACTCACCAAGTACAAGGAGTCGTTTTGTCCATTGTTTCAGAAACTACTAAAACAGTTGAAACTGTAGAAGTAACAATGGACACTGCTAAAAAGTTAAATGATGATGTTGTTCTAACACAAAGTAAATTCAATCAGATGTCTGATTCTGTTAAACAAATTGTGGAATCGATTTTAGCAGTAAATAAAGAAATGGACGTGATGACATCCTATAATAAGTTGATGAGTGAAGGAATCGAAAGTGCGTCCAGTGTATCAGAACAAACGGCTGCTTCAGTACAGGAAATTGCATCTTCCATAGATGAGCATATTAAAGCAATTACAGATGTTGCAAATGCTGCTGAAAAGCTAACGGAATTAAATCGCGAATTAAATGCTGTAATGGAGGGATATACTTTATAAAAAGTGTTATTACATTTATATTCCGCAAGCGCTGCGAACAAGTAGCACATCTAGTAAAAAAAGACTGTAGACAAATTCAATAAATTTGTTCTACAGTCTGAATAGTGCTCATTATTGAGCACTATTTTCGGGTTTTAATGGTTTTGTAAAATAAAATTTGATGTGTGATTTTTCTTCTTCGGGCGTTAATAAACGAATCGCTTTTCCAACCTCTCCATTTTGCATTTCCCAGATAGAATTATGGTCTTCAACAGCATTAGAAAAGTCGCCTCCCGACCATCTCTCCAATATTTTTATATATACATCGCCATTGTCATAAAGTTTCATATTGAGTTTTGCTATTTCTAACAATCGGTCTACTTTAGCTTGTGTTATTTGCGTATTTCCTATTTTTATATCATTTTCAGTTTTGACTTTTTGATGGGACATGTTATGGATAATGTTTCTCATTTTAAATTCTTCTAAATCTTCAGGATATGGTATGTTTTCTTTTGCTTTAGAAACAGTATTATCTTTTATCGTTACTTCAACATGTCCAACGGCTGCTTTTTCTTTTTCGGGAGTAGGTTTCCCCAACTGTTCAGTGAATTTGATGTAACCAAAAATTCCTCCAAAAATAACTAATACTGCAATGAGAACAATTGCCGACTTTGTTTTTCTCTGCATATTATTTTAACCCCACTTTTAATTTGTATATAATTGTTTAATTAGGTTAATAATAACAGATTATTGAATTTAAGTTCTACGAGTACCCAGTTACAAGGTGCACCTATATACATTGTATATAGTGTGCTGTGTTAACCAATCCAGAATAGATTCATCCGTACAAAGTAAATCAGGTTAACTAACGCAAGTATTCATAGTCGACTCACTAATAAAGGAGCGGAGTATACGATTAATTCGCAATCTAACAACGGTTTTAACCGTTGTATAGTAGCTCCATAATCGCCGCCCGATTATGATAGATTCTTTTACTTCTAGTTCCTATACAGATACTCATTTGCAAATTGTATAAATCGTCCAAGGAGAAGAAAGTTCAAGGAGCTTATTCCCCTACCATACCGTCGTTATCACGGTCTTGCATATATTTGTACAACCAGTGTTCACGCGTTATTGGCATACTATAACCTGCTGCTTTTGCTTCTTTAATCGTTACTTGTCCATTTCCATCTGTATCAACACTCGAAATATCTTCAGTGCCATTCGAAGCATTGGACTTATTCGAACTTGGTGCCTTATTTGCGTTAGTTGATTTACTTTCAGTTAATCCTAGAGATTTATTTATTTCATCAGGGTTGCCGTTAGCAAACTCATCTACAATTTTATTTCCTTTTAAAGTGTAAGTGTATTTGTAATGAGAAGGAATCTGCGTTTCCTTATTAGGATATGTAATAATAGCTTCGAAATTAGTAGCTCCACCAGCTTTACGAATAGCATCTTCCATATATGCTTGATCACCATGTCGGTTAAGCGTACTATTTTGTGGCGTAATATTATAAGCATTTGATACCCCACCAAGGGAATCAGCAATAATATGTCCTTCATCTAAATCTGCTCTTTCTACACCAGGAACTTTTGCTTCATCCGCGTAGTATCTGCCAGCTGACGTTACGGGTTCTGTACGGTCATCTTGTAGAACGATTTTGTCAGCAATAACACGAACCAATTGCCCTGTCTCATTCGTAAATGCATAGTAATGACGGTCCCCAAAGCCAATGTCAACGACGACGTTAGGTTCGCGATGTCCTGACAAATCGCCACCATCCACTTCAATCAGTTTGTACCCTTTAAATAGTTCATCTTTTGTTTGAGTTGCTGTATTTTCTGATGCTGTTTTTTCTGTTACCGTAGTTGTTGTTACTTCTTGTGAATTTGTTTCTTTCACTGTAACGGATGCATCTTCTACGTTCGTACAACCAACAATAAAAATGGAAGTAACAAGTAAGATTAAATAGTTTAATTTCTTTTTCATTATAGGACTCCTTACTAGTTTTTTTCTGAATATTCTAGAACTCTGTTAACATTGTTAACCTATTTATAATAGCATATTACAATATTCATTTTATTACAGCAGATACAATTTCAATTTAAGAAGTTACTGTACCCCGATGGTTTTCATTTTAACTCAAGAATAACTCACTCTTTTTCCCCTAGAAAAAAACACCTCCAAATTGAAATCTAGATAGTTACACCCGGATTTCAATTGAAAATGCTTTTTTGTCTATACCTATTTTAGGGTCCATTCTCATTGAGTGGTCTTTTTTCTAATCTATTCTTCAACTGGCTTCAATAGATTTGCTGGAATAAAACCAAAATTCACATCTCCCACCATCAAATAACCATTGATCTCAATTCCTGGTGAATAAAAGACTGTTCCCTTCAACTCTTTACCATAGTATCTTGTTATCATCGGACCATTGTATAGTTCTGTATCTTCTGTTAATATATACAAGCCTTTATTTCTTGTTTTCTTTTCAAAAATTCCAATATCGGTGCTATCGAGAATACCTGTACTGCTTACATCCCCACCTTCAATGTCTCCAATACAATAATGGTAATTGAATTTACCATTCTCAATAGATACTAATGATACTTGTGGTCTACAAACCTCTTCTCGTTTTCCAACTCTAAAAAGTGTGCCATATTCAATGAAAGTATCCATACCATTCGTTTTCACACCCTGATGATTAATCATGACATAAGCTGGATTATGATAAAATGATGAACGTATATCGATCGGTACTTCTTTGAAAACTACCAAATCCGTTGCTTGTACCCGATATTGCCCCATTTGATAGAATGTTTTGCCATCATATTTTTCAATATCATACGTTTTAAAAAAGTTATTTCGCTTAACCAATAAAGAATCAAACGTACCATTTGAATTTTTCTTGTAAACCTTGATGTCTTTTTTAAAGGTCATTTTTCCTGTTTGCCCTTTTACAACCTCTGCTCCATCATACATCACTTTTGCTTCTGATTTTGTAGGATTTACTATCACGAATACACTTGCTACTAGTAACAAAATAAATATTTTTTTCATTATTCTCCCCAAACTGTTTCTCATTATTGTATACCAGTAATCCAATATTTACCAATGTATGTTAATAATCCAACAAAAGTAGATTGTTTTTCCTTAACATAATTTTATCCATCTATCATTCAAGCCAATTTAAAAATACCTATGCTATTTGTTTTTGTTTAAAAAATGACTTGCTAAATCGCTCGTAAAACATCCTTCCTTAAATACTTTTCTTTGCTATACCATGTGCTACTTTTCTTCATTTCGCTATTTTTGATCTCTTGCCAATAAACAATGGCTCTTTAATGAAAAAAGCACTTTCCTTATTCCAGGAGAGTACTTAATTGCTTAATAAAACTATATTAAATCTTTTTTAAAAGAAGTTATGGATAGGCGTTCTGTTATACTGATTTCCTCTGTTTTTGAAAATCCATTTTTCAAATAGAAAGTCACAGCTGGTGTATTCTTGGATCCAGTGGATACTATTATTGTTTCAAATCCTTCATTGTCGTTTTCAATAAAATCCAATAATACCTTGGCAATTCCTTTTTTGAAATGTTTAGGATGTACCATTAACCGATGTATATCGATTATACCATTCTCTGCTTTTATAGAAATGACGCCACATAATTCTTCTTCTAAGTAATAACCAAAAAAAGTCTCACCACATTGTTGTAACGTGTAAACTGTATCCTTCAATGGCGGTATATCATAAAAGTCTATTATTTCTGCTTCTATTTTATATGATGGTATTTGAATGTTTAAAACTTCTTCAGCAAGTTTAAGATTAGTTATATCGATTTTTTTAATCAAATTTATCCCCCTTTAACTTTTTCTACTTTAATTCTAAGAACCGGAGTTTAAGTAAAAGCCTTTTGAACCATCTAGATTTTAATATAAATTTAAAACCCTTTAATAGTTTTATTTTCAACAATCTGGTCAATTGAAAAGAAATAGCACATTGGCTACTTCATAATCTGACTCAAAATATTTCTTACTCTAAAAATTGTCGTACTAGATAATCTCAATGCTTCCCAATTGCACGCATGCTATTCCCTTCTAGCAATCTATGAAGGACTCCAACTTCTCTATTCCCTTCTCAATAATTTTCAATCCGCTGAAGTAAATACTCTTTCGTTATTTTAATTTGCCCTTGTTTGCCCATTACGTTGGCCCTTCTAAGTTATGATATAATGATTTATCTGACAAGCCTTAAAAGGGCATAAACCAATTTCGAGCTGTAGCGTGTGACAACACTGCGGCTTTTTCTATGTTATAATTTACACAAATTACATATTGAGGTGATATTAGTTATGGAAAATAACAAATTAACCTGCAAGTCCTGCGGCTATAGTTCATTTGGTGAAGGTAAGCTTGATGGCCCTGCAGCATTAAGGCCGGTTAACAATATGCTCTCTATTGGATCTTCACTTATTTTTACTGTATGTCAAAATTGCGGAGAAGTAGCTTCAATTAAAGTTTCTAAACCTAAAAAGTTCAAATAGTTTCGTTTTGAAGCTGTAGCGTGTGACAATGTTGCGGCTTTTTTAATGTATAAATAACCTTAATTTGAACAAATTATTATTGAGTGTATCGCACGCACTTATTAGGTTGTGGCGTTGGTTGACCGTCACGACCTCCCTTTTTTACATAAAAGTTTCTAGGGATAAGTAAACCTCTTCTGAACAGACTAATTTGAGGAGGTGAAAATACTTGTCAAAAAATCGAAACAAGAACCAAACAATTGACCAAATTAGACAAAAAATCCAGCAAGCTGAAGCTAACAAAAATCAAGCTTCTGGTCGTTTTTTAAATCAAAATTTTATGAATTCAACAAACAACGTAGAATTCGGAACTGAGACAGATGTGAAACAAGTACGACAACAAATCCAAAATGCGGAAGCAGACTACATCCAAGGAGCTTCTGGCCCTAAAGCAAATTATGGTTTTGGAAATAACTTAAATTAATTGTTTATCCGGCAGATTTTTCCTGTCGGTTTTTGATTTTAATTCCCCCCCAATTTTCGCGGACTATTCAATAGTCACCTTTGCCCTTGAATTATCCGAATACACATACGAACAAATAACTCAGTTACTTGGCTATCGTCATGCCATATAACCTTTCTAAGACCGTCTTTCTCCCTTTAATGATCACTTCTTTTTCCATTATTCCGAGTATACCTATGAGGAAAAGCACAGTTTACCTATATGTCTACAATCAATATCCATGTAAACAATTTTGTCTGATTTCAACTCGAAATTTTCAATATATTGTAAGGGCGAAGTTTCAGATTTAAAAGTGAAACAAACATCACCATACGTACCTATTGATGTTGACTTGAATCATCGGTAGGTAAAACAAGCCATATAAATTTCGTTCCTTAGAACACCTGAAAGTACATTCCCTAAAAAGCTGTATAAACAATCAAAGGAAAATCCAAGAAATGTTGATTTAACAGCATTTCTCGAATTCGGTCTCTCTCTAAACATTTTAGGAACGTTTTTTAGAATTATTTTGTATACTTTATAACTACTTGTTTTACTAAAGCCCCGTTACTTGAATAGAAATTTAATTTCTAAATAAAGCGATACTTACTTGAAAATTGCGTGATAACCAAAATACTCGTTAACCCAGCAATGAAATACCATATTGTATTAAAAGGAACTATATACATTAATACACCAAATAAAATAGCTGTTAAAAAGCTAACTGAAATTGATTGTACATTCGTAATTTTATCTTGAATTAAATAATATAAAGTGAATGGTAATGCTAAAGTAAATAACGGAATATAAATTGTTACAATAGATGTTTCAATGAGGGATATTGAAAGCACGGCTATTATGAAACCTATTGACGTAGTAAGTGTTCTTCCCACAAATACTTTCCCAGTAAAATAGCCGTATAGCAGAATAAACATAAGCGTTAAACTGGAACAAATCCCCGTTATTAAAACAAATGGATGACCTATGAATAAAGCTGCTATTGAGAAAAAAACTAAAGAAACGAATGGCAGCAGCAATATTGAAGGATTTTGAACTTTTTCTATATTCATTACATTCGTAAAACTTATAAGAAGTAATAAAGTAAATGGAACCGTCAAATATCCCAATGCAAAGTGATTACCTAGACTAATATGACTAACCTCGAGGTTTCCAATCATTATGATTACAAGTGACGCACTGATTTGACCAAGCAACCCCAATGTGCTTGATAATTTAAAAGCTTGAGTAAGCTTATTCGTAATTACAATTAAAACGACACCAATAAATAAAGCTGAATATAACAAATTTCCCCCTCCTAAAATAATTCTTTTGAAATAATCAGATTTAAACACTTTAATTATAAATTATACATTATATGAAAAAATTAGAAAACTATAGTAATGCACTTAGTGTTGTAAAGCTGTATGTATCACAATAAGAACTTATTTTTTAATTCTAAAAGTATAGGTACTATATTTAGTAAGATAGAAACAATTGTCAAAAACCAAAATACCCTTTCAAAATTAGGTACTTCCCATAAAGCTGGCCAGTTTTCTGCTTTTACCCACTCCGTTACAAGACTGTAGTTTTGTACGCCTTTTCTGTGAGCATTTTGACATTACCATCATATCTCGAATATTCAATCGGTTATTTCTTTAACATTAGGTTAAGTTTGAGATAGTATCCTCAAAATGTATCCCCATTCATGAATTAGTTCCAACTATACTTTAACCTAATCGTTTTTCAGTAATTTATCCATGAACAATTTAGACATGTAAATATTAAACTGTTAATATATAGCCACTTAACTATGAAGATGAAGAAAAAGAAAAGCAACCGACTTCTTCGATTCCATTTTATAAAATGGTCGGTTTTAGGTCGGTTGCTCTTATTCTGATAGTTTTAGACTTGTTATAACCCTTGCTATATCAACTATTCTTGAATAGCAGCCTCTAATGCAACAACAATCATGTCGTTGAATGTAGTTTGGCGCTCTTCTGATGTTGTGACTTCACCAGTAATAATGTGGTCACTTACTGTTAAGATAGAAAGTGCTTGGCGGCCAAATTTCGCTGCTAATGTGTAAAGTGCTGCTGATTCCATTTCTACAGCTAGTACACCGTATTTAGCTAGTTTTTCATTTTGGTGCTCGTCTGAGTAAAATAGGTCTGCTGTGAAAATATTACCTACTTGAAGGCTTAAACCTGCATCTTTACCTGCATTGTAAGCTTTTAATAATAAGTCAAAATTAGCGATTGGTGCAAAGTCAATATTGTTGCCCCAAATGATTTGATTCATACGTGAATCCGTTGTTGCTCCTTGTGCTAAAATAACATCACGAACTTTAACATCTTTTTGAATTGCACCACAAGTACCTACACGAATTAATTTTTGTACATCATATTCTTGCATTAATTCTGTTACATAAATAGAAATAGAAGGCACGCCCATACCAGTTCCTTGTACAGAAATACGTTTGCCTTTATACGTACCCGTATAACCAAACATATTGCGGACTTCGTTATAGCATGTAACATCTTCTAAAAACGTTTCGGCAATGTATTTTGCACGAAGTGGATCTCCCGGAAGTAAAATAGTGTCAGCGATTTCGCCTTTTTTTGCATTAATATGAATACTCATACAGCAATCCCTCTTTTCTGTCAGTTATCACTATAAATAATACTTGGTTTCACGTATTTACGCAATGCTAGACGTCTAGCAACTATAAAAGTACGAATAATGAAAGTATTGCGAATCATTATTGTCCTTGTTCCCTGTATAAATCCCATAACTCATCAAATACTTCAGTTGTTAAATTTTCTGTTGCAAACGTTTCGATATATGTAGATAACTCATCAAAATCCATGCTTTGTTTAGGAAAGTTATGTTCATGAAATACTTCTTCAGCAAATCGAACTTTTGCATCTGACCAATCTCCCCCTCTGAATGTTAATACATATAAATAAAAGCTCTTTTTCATTGTTGAAAAATGCCTCCCCTTTTCATTTTTACTTTCCGCTAGTTTATCAAAAAAAATACATTTCGTCATAAAATGTATCATTTTTTTCTTTAAGTATTTTTTCCTAGTGCAGAAAAACTGCATAGCCTTTTTCACCTTAAAGACTTTTGTCATGCAAAAATATTACGCTTTTTTATCTGAAAAATGAAAATTTTGTGAAATTAGGATAGAATTTTTTAGTATTATACGATAGAATTGTAGTCAATCAATGCAAAAATTAGGAAGGTGATGGCGATGAAAAACAAGAATCAAGCTAGTAAACCTAAGAGAAACCGCCCTTCTCTCTTAGATTCTAATTTTTTCAGAAAAAAGAAAGCTATGGATTCTAAAGCTAGTAGGCACAATCTCCCTCCTACTATAGAAAAACGACAACGTTTTTATCATTTGATTCGAGGAAAAGTACTTATCATTTTTACTTTGCTTATTTTTATTAATGCAGCAATGGGTATATTGTCTTACATCAATATTACGAATCTTCAACAACAAATGGAGGATTTTACTGAGAAGAATGTACAAGAGCAGCTTACAGTAAATCAGCTTGCCTATGAAATTGCTAGATTAACCAACCTCGAACAAGCTTACCTAATTACCGGCAATGGTAGTTATTCCACTTCTTATAAAATGAAGATTGATTCTATTAATAAAAAAATAGCGGCTTTACAAGAAAAATTTGCAGACCGCGAAGTGGAACTTGGACATATACAAGCAATCAGCCAGTATTATAAAAACTATCTCCAATACTCAAAAAAGGTGATGACAATGCGAGATGAACTTGGTCTTGAACAAGCAAGGAAGCTCATGATTGAGGGCACTGGCGAATCAATGAAATTGCATATTGATAATAATATTGATGCCATTAATTTAGTAATGGACGAATCGAACAAAACAAAACTGAATAAATTGAATAAACAGGTAACTTTATCCAACACCTATTTCTTTATTTTTTCGATTATCAGTCTTATTGCCATTATCATTTTTGGCTATATGTTATTTAAATCATTAAAAAATAATACACGTGCGATTAACCATTCCATCTTAGATATTGCGCAAGCGGGTGGTGATTTAACAAGGCGCGTGCATGTGCGTAATCACGATGAATTTTCTACAATTGCTAACTCGACGAATACGCTTATTTTGTCTATTTCAAACCTTATTAAACGCGTCAGTGAACTTGCTGATCATGTATCAAATAGTAGCCGAGAGCTCATGACGCTAGCTGATGAAAATGCACGTACAATTCAAAATATTGCAGATGCAAGTGCAGATATCGCAAGTGATAGTGAGAATACCATCAATAGCATGAATAGTGCTCAACAAAAAATGAGTAATTTAGACCATTCTATGCATCAGTTGAATGAGCAAGCCAATGCCGTACAACGCGCTTCTCTCGCCATGCAACAAGCAGCAGATGAAGGAAGTCGTTCAGTACTTCAATCTACATTAGTCATGCAGTCAATTGAAGAAACGATAGCTTCTACCTCCACAACCGTTGAGGCACTTGGCCGCAAATCTGCAGATATAACCTCCATTATCGGTACGATTACAGCAATCTCTGAGCAAACAAATTTACTTGCATTAAATGCGGCAATTGAAGCAGCACGCGCTGGAGAGCATGGTCGTGGCTTTGCTGTCGTAGCAGATGAAGTACGCAAGCTCGCTGAGCAATCACAAACTGCGGCTAAAGAAGTAACAGCCATTGTAAATTCTATTCAAGATGAAGTGGCATCAATTATTACACAAAATCACGAAGGTGTCACAACGGTTATTCGAGGCGTTGAGGTGACAAATGAAACAAACCAATCATTGTCCAACATTTTAACGCAAACAAAAGAAACAACTGCCATTATTGCCACAATGGTTGATAAAATAGCCCATACGCTTGATTATAGTAACGCTGTAGCAAGTGATTTTGTGCATATTAACGCTTATGCTGAACAAACAGCATCCAATACAGTGATGTCTGCTGCTGCAGCTACCCAAGGTTCTGCATCCATGCAAGAAATTAACGCAGCGGCAACAGAGCTGGCACATCAAGCTGATAGTTTACGTAGTGTTGTAGGTGCGTTCAAAATTTAAAAATGAGACTAGGACACAAGAGAAAAAGTGTTAGATTGACTGCAATCAATCTAACACTTTTTTGCTAAGTCATTGGTGTCCACCACAGGCGGCACTTTTCGCTCAGCACAGTCAGGCCACAATCTTCCCTAATGGGCATGCCCGCGTCTGACGTCTTTATGCGTTCTATGCAGGAGGCGCCTCCCTTCGCTAACCATGAATTTTTTTTTTGCAAAAGCAAGAATAGCGAAAATTTACGAATACCTTCCTCTATTTTTAATTATTTAGTTATATCCCATCCTCTCTTTTTTTCCAATAATAAAAACGCCTGTACGAATTAAGCGTACTAGGCGTTTGATTATTACTTAAATAAAGTGCTATATTCAGCGTAGCCTTCTTGTTCTAAATCAGCTTTTGGAATAAAACGAAGTGATGCAGAATTGATACAGTAGCGCAAACCACCCAACTCTTGTGGACCGTCTGGGAAAACATGTCCTAGATGAGAATCAGCTTCTTTACTTCTTACCTCTACACGACGCATTCCATGGGAAGTATCAAAATGCTCCGTCACATGCTCTTGTGCAATTGGTTTTGCGAATGCTGGCCATCCACAGCCAGAATTGAATTTATCGTGGGAGCTAAAGAGTGGCTTTCCTGAAACAATATCGACATAAATTCCTTCTTCAAAATGTTGATCATATTCATTACGAAACGGTGGCTCAGTCCCATTTTCTTGCGTTACATAGTATTGCATATCTGTTAGTTCTTTTAAACGTTGCTCTTTATTCATTTTTTATGCCCCCAATGTTGTTCCTGAAATGCTTTGCGACCAGAACCGACTGCATAACGTTCGTAGTGCATTGGATTTTTTTTATAATAATATTGATGGTAGTCCTCCGCAGCATAAAATGTGCTTGCAGGTAAAATTTTTACAGCAATTGGCTTATCAAACTTTCCAGAAGCTTCTAAATCAGCCTTTGAACGTTCAGCTAATTCACGCTGCTCTTCATCATGGTAAAAAATCGCCGTTGTGTAGGATTGTCCACGATCAAAAAATTGCCCACTAGCATCCGTTGGGTCAATTAATGTCCAAAATGTAGCTAATAATTGCTCGTATGAATAGATGTCATCATCAAATGTAATTTGAACCGCTTCTACATGACCTGTTGTTTCCGAACAGACTTGTTCATAGCTTGGATTTTCAACATGTCCACCAGTGTAACCAGAAACTACAGCTTTAATGCCAGGTGTTTCATCGAATGGCTTGACCATACACCAAAAACAGCCGCCTGCAAATGTCGCATATTGTATTGCCATTTATTTTCACTCCTTATTTTCCTGGGACGATAATTTCCAATAAAATCTTATCGTTCGGTAAGTCTAATTCCTTCGCACGAACCCTAGAACCTGACGCAATATTTACTCGCGATAAATCAATATAAATTTCAGCTTTATTTGGATTGACTGTAATCCATGAAGGGAAATCCACCGAATCTCGCATAATTTTCATGGTCGTCTCCGGCGGAATGTTTAAAAGCCCTACATTCATCCCTGTTTGCTTTAAAATAATATTGCCTTTTTCATCAACGATCGGGTCAAAATTCATTGAAATCGGAATTTCTGTATAAAAAACAGTTAATTTACTTCGTAATTCAATATCATCTCCAATGGTAAAATCCAATGGCAATGGTGAGCCTTTAGCTGTGTCCTTTAAATATTTTTTGGTAATTGACTCTAACTCTTTCGTAGTTGTTTGGACTACAAGAACATTACCTGTTACGTTTTCTTCACTGTCTGCACTCTTCGCTAATTCAAATCCTTCAACTGGCTTCGTTGCTAAATAAACGACGAGGAGAATTGAAAAAATAACCATACCTGCTAACGCAAAAAATGCGAATTTCCATTTATTCATTTTTTCACTCCCCGAAGCCTATTTCCTTATTAATTTTTTGTTCCATTTTACATTGCTCCATTGCTGCTAAAATTCGCTCCGTCATTTTATCATACCCCTTTGCATTGGGGTGAAAAAAATCCGTGTGATAGACCAGTTCTTCATTTGAATCAAACAAGTCTTCTACAGAAACATAACAAGCGTTTGAATCCTTACTTGCTATTTTTTTGATAACGCTATTCCATTCTGTAATAATCGTATCAAATTCGTTGGCCTCATTTGTGACAATTGAAAAGGGATTATAAAACCCAATAAGTAATAACGGTACAGTTGGATTTTTTGCACGTATATTGTCAATTATTTTACTGTAACGATTCTCATAGGTTAATAATTCCTTATCAAAGGCATCTCTTTTCAAGTTAAACAGGTCTTTTTTGACTACTTTCATTACATCATTGCCACCCATTGTTAATGAAATAAGCTGTGCTTGTTGTAACTCTTCATCATAATGCCCTTTTTTTAATAATTTTAATAGCTGATCGCTACGTCTACCTCTTTTTCCCCGATTTTCAACCTTAACTTCTGATATCGAAGTCCAAGCTAACATTGAATCTGCTAATCTTCCAACATAACCGTCTTGACCATACTCATCCCCGACACCGTCTGTTAATGAATCTCCAAGTGCCAAGTAATGTAGTTGTTTTGCGTTGTCATCATCAATTTGCCGTAAATCCTCTGGTGTAGGCTCAAAAAAATGTTCAAAAATTTGCGTCAATACATTACTAGAGTGCTTTGCCTCTTCCTCTGCTTTTTGCTCATCCTGTCTCATATCTTGCTCCGTCCCTGACTGTTCATTTTCATCGTCAGCCTGCGGACTCGGTTCATCTATTGATATTGCACAACCACTTAGTATTAAGACGGTCAAACATGACAAAATAATTCGCCAGATGCCCATTTGACCACCTTCCATCATTTGCTGTTAGTTCTATTATAGATAGTTGTCACTACAAAGAAAAGTGACGATGCTCCAATTTATCAAGAAAAATCTAAGCATATTCATCTCAATACTTGTTAACCATTTTCCAAGCTGACTAAGAACAGTAAAAAGCTACTACAATTACTTATGTAGCAGCTCTTATCGATTATTCGGCAAAATAAATAAAACCAATTGCACCTGGACCGGTATGTGTAGAAATAATTGGAGAGGTAAAAGCAATTTCTACCTCATCAAAGCCAGTTCCTTCTACTAACTCTTTTAATGGACCGCCCATTGTTGTTAAGCCATCAGCATGTGAAATTCCTACAGCTTTTACTGTTTTACCAGCAGTATCCGCTTGGAATTGCTTGAATAAGTAATTGACAACCTGTTTGTGACTACGAACTTTTGACACAGGATTATATGCGCCACCTTCTAAGTTCGCAATTACTTTTATGTTGAGTAAAGAACCGATAAAGCCTGTTCCTTTACCAATTCGACCGCCCTTAATTAAATTTTCAAGTGTATCAACAATCACATATAAATGAGTATGTTCACGTACTTTGTCTAAACGTGCGACGATTTCTTGCACAGTCGCACCTGCATCGCGCATTTTAATGGCCTCTCGTAATTGTATCGCAAGCCCAATTGCAATAAAGCGAGAATCAATGACAGTTACATCTGCATCTGTCATTTGTGCCGCCTGTCGAGCTGATTCGACTGTTCCACTCATGCCACCTGTCATATGAATGGAAAGTATTTGATCCCCATCTTTTCCAAGCTCGTCGTACAATTCTTTAAATTTCCCTGGTGCAGGTTGAGAACTTTTCGGCAAATCTTTCGCATTTTTCATTAAACCTAAAAAAGTTTGTGGCTCTAAATCCACTCCATCTATATACGTTTTCCCATCAATTTGAATGGTTAACGGCACAATATGTATACCGTGTTGCATTACTTCTTCTTTTGTTAAATCACAAGTTGAGTCCGTTACAATATGAATTCGTCCCACTTCGACACATCCTTTTACTTCATTGAAATTATTATATAGACTAATGTTTCCATATGTAAACATGACATTTGTCATCTGACTTGTCTATTCCAAGTCTGTTTCATGTACACTACCTTGGATACTATAGCCTTTTTTCATTAAATTTGTCTAACATTTTCCTCTATAAATCGACATGACATTTTAAATAAGTAAATATATGACAAACATACATAGAAACAGTCAAATGAATGGGCTATTGTAAACATATAACGACGGGAGGGTGTACGATGATGAATTCATTTGACTATAAAACACGGAAGGAAGAATTGTGGAATGCCATCACCCACGGCGTAGGGTTGCTCGCAAGTATTCCAGCGCTTGTGCTGTTACTATTAACGGCTGTCCACAACGGGCAAGCACTTTATATTACGACTTTTAGTATTTTCGGTGCATCTGTCATTATCTTGTTTATGATGTCTACCTTACTCCATAGTCTGCCTGAAAAATATAAATATTTTTTTGCTATCCTTGACCATTCCGCCATTTATATTTTAATTGCTGGGACCTACACACCATTTTTATTAATTGCACTTGGGGGTACATTTGGAATAACACTATTATGTATCATATGGACGCTTGCCTTACTTGGTGTGCTATTTAAATGCTTTTTTATTCATCGTTTTGCCATCCTATCTCTTGTTTTTTACATTGGTATGGGCTGGCTTATTATGTTTGCCATAAAGCCAATCTATCTGTTCTTAGGGAGTCATGGCTTTGCTTATTTATTAGCTGGTGGTTTGTTCTATACAATTGGTGCTATCTTTTACGCATGGCGCTCACTGCCTTATAATCATGCAATTTGGCATCTGTTTGTGTTAGCGGGATGTGGTTCAATGTATGCTTGCGTGTATCTGTATTTATAAATTAATGCATCCACATCGAATATAAAAGACAACGCACGGTGTTACTCTGTAAAATTAAAGTTAAGTGAATGTATTATTAAACAGTAATATCAAGAGGTTGTCTTTAATGTCACACATTATATTAAATAATTAGTACATCACTCATAATATAGTGGTGTACTTTTTTGTTTGTTAGACCTCTAAAGACCTCGTTTATCATCACCTCTACCCTTTATAAGCAAATATTTACAGTAATTAAATGTTGTAGTAAAACAGAACGAATATTCCCGAAACGTACATTCTGTTTGGAGGCAATAGCTTGAAAGAATATAAAGTAAAAGAAGTGGCTGACTTATTAGATAAGCACGAAGAAACTATTAAACGTTGGATACGGTCTAGCAAATTCCCTAACGCATATAGAAATAGCGATAAAGAAGGTTGGAGAGTTATTGAATCTGATTTATTGAAACTTAATAAAATGATTCCAGTTAGTGAGTTTGAACAGAAAGGTACTATAAAACCTGAAGTCAACACGCTCGTACTGAACTGAAGGAAATTGAGTTGATTGAACGGTATAGAAAAGAGGAAGACTATGACCCCGACATTCAAAAATAAACGGCCTTTGCTAACCGAAAATCATAAAAGACTTAGTGACTGGGCGATACGAATAGGCAAAGAAACAATTGAAATACAATACGGTCAAATGAAGAGTTGTATGAATATTACAAGCAACATAGTAAAACCTTTAAACAGAGAGAAAATAACAAAGGAATTAAAACAAACAACTTGAATCAGACGTTAGTTTCCAAATGCTTAAACCCAATCGTAATCTTGACAATCTTCATAGGAAGTATATGAAACTATCAAAGCAAGAACTTGCACAAAGACTAATTCTTGCTGAACAGTATATTTCAGAAAACGAAAATAAATGGGTTAAAGCTCATTTTGAATCATTTAAGGAGTAAAAAGAGACAGCCATTGCTGTCTCTTCTTCAACTAAAACACCCCGTTACACTAAGTGATATGTTTCATAAATTCCTTTTTCCCAATTGCTCTTTAGCCTGCATCTGACTTTAGCCTACTAAAGTCCAAGTTTTTCAGTCGTTCTATTTCAATAAATATCATTAATTTATCGCCGTCATGCCAACACCACTCAAGACTCTCATCCGAATCAACGGTTAAAAGTGAGATCCATTCTGCTCCAGGCGTTGGATCATATGCTAGTGTAGAATGCGAGGGGTAGCCTAGAAGATAGTCCGAACTTTTATGTAGAGAATCCCGGATTTCGGTGTATATGTCGCTCTGTGCATCATCGAAAGGCCAGTCCTTCAACTGGTATTCGTCATA
This sequence comes from Lysinibacillus sp. FSL K6-3209, assembly GCF_037976175.1. NCBI lineage: Bacteria > Bacillati > Bacillota > Bacilli > Caryophanales > Bacillaceae > Lysinibacillus > Lysinibacillus sp. FSL K6-3209. Next base: position 2,386,506 of record NZ_CP150264.1, read on the forward strand.
AGGAATATCAATAGTCGGGAGAAACTCAAGCACTGTTGTCTTGCCAATATCTGAATGGGGTGGCATCATCGTCTCAAGATTCGTTGTTTCGGGAATATAGATACCATGAATATATCCGTCCTCAAACGCCTCTAGATAACCATCATCTTCATTATCACAATCATCTGCTACAAAGAGACTTAGGAGTCCTTTCGATGGCAGACCTCTTTCAGTTGAAGCGATTTCTGCGAAATTGATCTGGCCAAGGAAGCGATAAGGCTTCTTCTCATACGTTGGCCATTCGCTACCAACTGGTAAATCAGGTGCTCCTCCAAAACGACTACAGCCCAATTGTGGTTCGGCATCTGTATGTCTAAGTATATCAATTGCTGGCCTCAATACTTGAGATAAATACTCTTTATGATTTGCAATATTTGACTGTTCAATCATCTCTAGAAATTTTTTCTTAAACATTATATCCTCCCTGCGTATGTTTTTCTTTAAATGCGGTTTGAATTTCCCACATATTTAATTGTACTTCATCGTATTTGCGAAACCAACAATAATACCATTAATGGAAAAATATAGACAAATTGTTATGTGAGAGTTAACAACACTATTAGTTGAATAGCAACAATCTTTTAGAAAACAACCTATATTATTACATAGATGTTTAAGAATTAGGCTTTAATGTCAATTAATAATTGATATAAGCTCCTTTTAAATTACTGCAACATTAGATTGATTTAATGTTGTAGTAAATAGGGGCATCTGTGTTAAAAAAGAGGATAGATAGAGCGAATTTATTTAAGCTCTTCTATCCCTTTAATTTCTATATATAATGTGTGATATTAAATTAGAATTCACTATTAATAATAGTTTCAGCTTATAACTTGAATTCTAATAAAAAAGCTCACACCGTGCGTTTTATGCAAGTAGGAAAACTTTTGTTTGCTGCTAAATCCTACTAACTGTCATTGTCTACGTTCAAAAATTTGATATTGAAATGTGTAACCTTCAGGTGCTGTTTCTGGTTCTTGTGACGCAACTAAAACAAAGTCTTCTTCATATGCTGGAAAAAAAGTATCCCCTTTAAAAGAATGATTAATTTTTGTAATGTATATGCGATCCGTTAGCTCCATAGATAGTCTAAAAATTTGTTCACCGCCAATAATCATGATTTCAGGCACGTCCCCTGCTAATGCAAGAGCTTCCTCAATACTTGTCGCCGTCTCTATTCCATCCGCACGATAATTTGCATCACGTGTAACGACAATATTACGTCGCCCTGGTAGAGGTCGACCAATCGATTCAAATGTTTTACGACCCATAATCATAGGCTTGCCCATCGTTTTTTGCTTAAAATATTGTAAATCCCCCGGTAAATGCCACGGCATACCGTTTTCATAGCCAATAACATGGTTATGATCATGTGCTACTATTAATGAAATCATACTTACCCTCCAAGTTATATCCTTCATTCTATTATAAACATATTTTTACTTTACTATCGGAATAATTCTGCTCATTATTAAAATAATTTTCTTAATTGATACTAAAACCTAGTAAAATTATAAGAATAGTTTATAATGAAGATTAATACTTAAACGATTAAAGGATGATGATCATGACACGTTTAACAAAAGAGGCTATTCGCTATATTCAAGAAACAGCTAGAACACCCCATTATTATGAAATGACACCACAGGAAGCCAGATACGCACGTACAGTTCCAACATGGCAATCCGGCCATTCACCACAACTTGCTTCTATAGAAAATAAAAAAATAAGTGTGCGTGATGGCCAAGAAATTAATATTCGTATTTACATTCCGGAACAGGCAGAAAAATTACCCGTAATTATTTATTATCACGGTGGTGGCTGGGTATTCGGCAATTTAGAATCCGCTGATGCTGGTTGTCGGCTACTTGCAGACAAAGCCCATGCCATTGTCGTATCCATTGATTATCGCTTAGCACCAGAATACCCATTCCCAATACCTTTACACGATGCCTACGATGGCTTACTGTGGGTTTTTGATAACATTGCAACTTTTGGTGGTGATAATAGTCAATTATCAGTAGCTGGGGATAGTGCTGGGGGCAACTTAGCAACCGTTGTCAGCTATTTAGCTGCGACATTTAATGGCCCCAAAATTACTGCGCAAGCATTGATTTATCCTGTTGTAAACCTTGATTTTTCGACGGCTTCTTATAATGCTTTTGGCGAACACTTTGGTTTGGATAAACAAGGGATGCAATGGTTTGCAGCGCAATATACGGAGACAAACCATTTTATGAATCCACTTGTCTCCCCTTTGCATATTGAAGACTTTAGCGTTCTTCCCAAAACAATGATTATTGCAGCTGAAGCAGATGTACTCTACGATGAAGGACTTGCTTACGCTCATAAATTAGCTGAAGCGGGCGTTTATGTCGAACATATTCACATGGCTGGTTTGATTCATAGTTATTTCAGTAAAATGGCATTTTTTGAAGCAGCCACAATTGAAACAGTCGAAAAAATTGCGATATTCGTGAAATAAGTTTGTGTAATGACACTAAACAATGCGATAATAGAGCAAAATGTTTTTTAAAGGATGACAACATGACACTAGGTAAGGCATTGGTCGAAAGTACCAATGCCTTATTTCTTTAAAATAATATACATACAATGCGCTTCGTTGATTAAACAATCGTTAATTTGTTCCTTTTCTTATATTTTCACTTATTTCAAGAGCGTACTCATACAGCTCACATGATTTTTTATACCACTTAATGTTTTTATAAAATTCCGCAAATAATTTTGCATAAAAAATCAATAAATTATATAATTTATTTTTTTTAAAATAGTTCAAGCATTTTTCTTCTAAATCACTAAAACTAGTAGCGTTTTCCCTATTTAATTTCCCTAATAAAATAAAAGTAAAAATATCTCGTTGATATTGTAAATTAAGTGGAAGATTTTCAAAAGTATTATTTACATTGTTTAAATACGCTATAGCTTCTCCTAGATCCCCCTTCTTATATGTACAGCGTATAATATTAATATATTCACTTCCTTCTTGTTTATAATTTAACGCAAGTTTGTAATTATAAATTGCTTTTTCTAAATTACCCTCTCTCTCAAAACAACATCCCAAATTAGAATAAATAATAGTATAATTCTCTGGACGCTTCATTTTATCTGAATTTTCCAAAATTTTAAAACATATATTAATATGAGTTTGTGCTAATTTATATTGAGCTAGGTTATTTTTAGCTATTGCTAATAAGATGTGACATTTAAAAGAAAAATTCGGGAGATATACCGTTTTGAAATATTCTAATGCATTTTGACAATAATCAATTGACTCTAAATACCTATATTCTTTACACAAAACTAATGCAACGTTAAAGCGAAAACACGCTACTTCAAAATCACCAGCTTGAATATTTAAATTACTTTCATTACTTATTAAGTTTAAAGCTATATTTGTTTGGTTTGTAAGATAATAAAGTGATATAGCAACATTTAAATAAATAAACTTATTTCTATCAGAAAATGTGTTATATATTTCACTTAGTTGATTAATAATATCCTCCGCTTCTATATATTTATTCAAAGATAGTAAATATTTAGAATTTATAAGTTTTGATTTTATATATAAATCATTATTAGCCAAATACAAATATGAGTTCTCGAATATACTCAAATCATAATCCTTAATTTCTTCTTTTAAAAGTAGTTTTGAATAAATAGCTTCTAAATTCTCATCCAAATTATTTAGATCCTCAATAAAATTTTCGTAATCCAGATTTAAACGATCTAAAATTAATTTATACGTTTCTGCACTAGGAATTACATGACAATTTTCAATCCTACTTAAATAGGATGGAGTACATATGCCCTCACTTATTTCCTCTTGTGTAAATCCTAATCTCCGTCTAGTAATTTTAATTAAAGGACCAAAATTATAATGCCTTTTTTTCATATAATTCTCCCCTTTTTTATGTAATTTTTAATAAAAAACACTCTTTAATGCCCATTTACTTTCTTAATTGTTAAATGGTTTTTTGACTTGCTAATTAATATAATAATTAAAAAGATAGGAGGTGATATTATGAACAAAGTATTAGAGCTACTACGTTTGCCTGCCGAGAAGACAGAAAAAAATGTGCGAATGGCTAAATCTACAAAATGCATAGAAAGAACAACAAAAACAACATTATAATTACTGTAAAACTAGAAAATCCTAAAAGTTGAATTTTCTACAAATTAAAATATCAGTATGATTAATGTGTAAACAATCATACTGATATTTTTTAATTTATTCCAGAATCTTAATTAAATTTAGTGACAGAAGGAGTATTTGACGATGGATAAATTACAAGTAAAGAATTTTCTATATGGCAGTAAGAAACACAAGCTAAAATTAACAGAAAATATAATCCCTTCATTAAATATTAAAAATGTTGCAAATTTTGAAGAAAGCTTCTTTTCTATATATCATTTATATATTTACAAAAAAGCAATCTTACCAAGACAGGGCTGGAAAATTCATATTTCTTGTACAAAATTTAATTATCAAAAAGTCTTAGATATTGTTTACAAATATTGTATAGAAAATAACATAAGCTTCAAATTTATTTATAATAAATCCGAATTCTCATACTGTATATCTGGTGAAAATTCCCCATTACAGGTAGGTAAATTTATTACAATCTATCCTAGTGATAAAAGTCATTTCAAAAATATTATACAATCATTATACAAGCTATTAGAAAATTTCAAAGGACCCTATGTCTTATCTGATAAACGCTATAAAAATTCGAATATTTATTATAGATATGGAGTAATTGAATCGGATAGCGATTACTTAATTGCGCCTAATGGAGATAAAATTCTAGATAATCGTCGTTTTTATTCTGTTCCCTCTTTTGAAGAAGAACCATTTACAAATGAAAACTCTTTCGAACTAGTAAATAATTACATTGATAAAATTATTTTTCCAAAAAAATTATTCATCAATCGGCATCAGGGAATGTATATTTTTCAATATATAACGGAAAAAGTGCAATTCTAAAAGAAGCTAGGCCGTATGTTACAGGTATATGGGGTACAGCCATTGATGACTTGAAAAATGAAATTAAAATACTGAATACACTAAAAGGAATTCCAGGTATTCCAAAAATTTATAGAGAATTTATTGAGTGGGAAAACTTTTTTGTTATACAAGAATACATCGATGGGGTTACTTTCACTGAAATAAGAGCAGATGTGACACTTTATAAAGATATAACCCTTCATAAAATTATTAAGGAATCAATCATATTATTAGAAAAAATACACCAAAAGAATATTATATTAAACGATATAAGCCCAAATAATTTTATGTTATCTAGAAAAAACAAACCTTATGTTTGGGTTTGTGATTTTGGTTCTTCTTATATTTATAATGAATATTCTCTATCCCATTTTAAATTGGGATCTACAGAAGGTTATTACGATAATACTCTCGCTAATTTAACTGCATTCGAATCGGATTATCATAAATTAGGTTATTTACTAATGAATTTTATATTTCCTTCTAATAGATTAAACTATATTGATTCAAGTGGAGCATCCTCATTAAAACAATTTAATTTATACTGTATTGATAATGAAGTTCCAATAGCTGTTTGTAAAATAATAAATCTTTTAATTAACCAAAATGATGGTTGGAAAGAAGAACTGTCTACAATATTAAAAAATATTGATTCTAGGGTAAGTTTAAATAAAGAACCTATTCCTAAAAGAAAAGTTTTACTAGAAAGAATAAAAAGATCATACTTAAAGAATCTAAACACTATTGAATCTGTTTATTATAAATATTTCAATGAATATTACCTATCACCACCCAATACCTCTTTTTTCAATATTTTATCTGGTTTCTATTTACCAACATTGATAGCTGGAATTAATAAACCTAATTTATTATTACCGAAAGATATAACTTTAGGAGGAATTAATAATAGTAACCTAGGATTTTTACTAAATCCTCATTTAAAAAAAGAGTTCTTTTTAAAGAAAACACTAGATTTAGACATAATAAATTGGTTGAAAAATTCTACTGATTTAAGTATTTCAAATGGAATAACAGGTTTTGGGATAATATTAATGCTAAGTGATTCTAATAAGAAAATCTTTGAAGTAGATGTTTATTTAAGCATTATAGATAATAAAATAAATATTAGAAAATTACCCTTTAAGAAAGGAGAACATTTAGGTTTATTTGAAGGTTATCTTGGTCTGGCATATTTTGAGTTATTACTTTATAACAGGAATAAAAATATAAAAAATTTAAATAAATCCTTGTCTATTATTAATAAAATATTAGACTGTATTATTCAATTGGAAACCGATGAAACACTTTATTATCCAATTTCTATTGGAGGTAATACATCCTCACCTTATATAATGGACGGACTGTCAGGTTTTCTTTATGTAGCATTAGAATTATATTTAATCGATGACATAGATAATAAATTAAAAATTGAACTAAAAGACAAATTTATTTTCCCTTGCGTTAAATCTTTAACAAATGATAAGTGGGCTCAATACCCTGGTTTTTTAGATGGATTAACAGGAATTGCCTATACAATATTCAAAGTAGGTAAAACTTTCTCCTTAAATTCATTGTTAGATGAGGCTATGTCTATTTTATTAAATGTTGATACGTTTAATATCAATAATCACTTTTGCACTTATATCCCAGATAAATCCTATAATAAATTTACTTTCGACATTAAATCAGGTAATGCTGGGATTGCTTATGTTCAAAATAAGATTTTGGCATTTTTCAAAAAGGATATAAAGCAATGAATATATTTTTTAAAAACAGAAATTTCAGATATCTATTAACATCAAATATTTTAAGTGTAATTGGCATTACCCTATTTGATATTGTCTTTATCATATATGCAAAATCTTTTCCAAATCCAGAATTAGCAATCAGTGCTGTTACATTTATTTCTACTTTACCTTTTTTATCAGATTTTTTATTGGGATATGCTGCAGACAAAACTAAAGACCCGATCAAAATGATAATTAAAATAAGAGCTTTTCAAGCTTCGCTTTATTTTATATTCGCTATAGTAGTAGATTTTTCTCAAAGTTGGATAGTTTTCGGAATTGTGCTATTAATTAATTTACTTAGTGATTTATCAGGTACTTATAGTACCTACCTTACCTTACCTATTACTAAAAATATAGTTGAGCAAAAAAATTTGACATCTGCCAGATCCTTTCAAACTGGTATTATGAATATAATAGATTTGACTGGTAAATTATTTGGTGCAACTTTAATCGTTCTATTAAAGTATAACTATAGTTTATTTGGATTATTAAATGCGTTTTTCTTCACACTATCTGTTATTTTATTTTGGATAAATCGGAAAAGTTTTTATGAGGTTGTTTCTTATGCAAGAAACGAGAAATTTGTAAATAAAAGCCTTAAAAAAACAGTAAAACAGTTTTATATAGACTCCCTAAACAATTTGAGAATTTTGAACTCTATTCGACAAATATTTCATTTCACAATTATCTTTTCTATAATGAATCTAATTAGTTCAGCGCAGTTTTCTCTAATTCCTCTGTCATATAACAAATATGAACATCTACAATTTGGTTCATTTGGATTCACAATTGCCTTATTCGGAACAATTGAAAGTTTTGGATTAATTCTAGGCGCTCTAGTGCCTTTAAGCTATTTTAAAAATAAATCTGTAGAGTTTAATCTAATAATGGAAATCTTATTAACCTGCGGGATAATTCTTAATATAATGTACATTCAAGATAAATATTCATTATTGTTACTTACCTTTTTATCTGGATACTTTTTGGGTTTGTCCAATCCTAGGATTGATTCCTTTATAATGATTATTACTCCTGAAAACTCTTTAAGTTCAGTAACTAGTATTTTTTATTCCATTATTCAGCTCACAGTACCCATAGGAAGCGCACTTTTTTTATTCATAGCAAATACTGTCTCTATTGAATTATCATGGTTTATTTTATTAATAATTTCTTTTATTTTATTATTTTTTTCTATAATACTAAGCAAAAAATACTCCACAATTCCTGAAACCCTGCCTGACTCCCCTATTAGTAACAGAAATTAAAAGAAGGAAGAATTAAAAATTTACAGTAAATGCATTTTTTAATTTTTTTTGCCAATGTTCTATTTTTTTAGTAGGATTTTTATATTTAAATGCATATACACACCAAATTATTGAATGTATGCAACTTTAATAATCACATCATCTCCATTGGAGGTCATCTAATTATGAAAATAGAAATTAAAAATCTGAATTTTAGCTTTGATACACTTGAACAACCAATCTTTCGTCATATCAATTTAAATATTGATACTACATGGCGTCTTGGATTAATCGGTAGAAATGGAAGGGGGAAAACAACGTTTTTAAACTTACTTATGCAAAAATATCCTTATGAAGGTGATATCATTTGTGATATAGATTTTGTATATTTCCCTCAAACTATTGCGAATAAAAAGAATTTAACATTCTATGCAATTGAAGAAATTATGGATTTAGAATTATGGAAACTAGAACGGGAATGCCAATTATTGTCTTTAGATAAAGAGATTTTATGGCAACCATTTGAACAATTATCAGGCGGTGAGCAAACAAAAGTTTTGTTAGCCGCAACTTTTTGTGAAGAGTCCAAATACCCCCTTTTGGATGAGCCTACCAATCATTTGGATATAAATGCCCGGAGAAAAGTATCTGAATATTTAAAAAGAAAGAAAGGCTACATTGTAGTGAGCCACGATCGACATTTTATAGATGAAGTGGTTGATCATATTATAGTTATTGAAAAAAATCAATTAAATACTTTTAAAGGAAATTTTTCAACATATGAGAAGCAAAAACAATTACAAGATCAATACGAAATTGAACAAAATAATCAAATAAAAGTAGAAATTGAGCGCTTGAAAAAAACTTCAAAGGAAAAGGCTAATTGGGCTATAAAGCGAGAGAGGAATTCTGGAAATGATGCGTTTGAAAATGCAAGAGCAGCTCGTATGATGAAAAAATCGAAAGTAATCGAGAAGCGGATGCTATCAAAAATTGAAGAAAAAACAAAGCTTCTAAAAAATATCGAAAGTGTCGATTCTCTTAAGATTAATTGTTTGTTCAATCATCGAGACCCCGTTCTTCGAGCTAAAAATTTTTCCTTAGCTTTTAATGATAGATTACTTTTCAAACCAATTACATGTGAAATTTTCCAAGGTGAGCAAGTTGCATTAGTGGGACCAAATGGTAGTGGAAAAACGACACTATTAAATTATATAATTAACAGCAATTTTTATGGCACTATTAATGGTGAGCTTACAATTCCCCAAGGCATTACTAAAAGTATTATTCGCCAACATTACAATGACAATGCAGGTATATTAAAAGATTTTGCTACTGCACACCACCTTGACTACACACTTTTCTTACAAAACCTTCGTATTTTAGGTGTTGAACGTGATGTATTTCGTATTCCGATTGAAAAAATGAGCTATGGGCAAATGAAAAAGGTAGAATTTTCTAAATCATTAGGAACACCGGCGGAATTTTTTATTTGGGATGAGCCTCTAAACTATCTAGATATTTTCAATCAAAAACAAATCGAGTCCATGATAGAACAATTTAAACCTACCTTATTATTTGTCGAACATGATCAATCGTTTATCGCAAATATTGCAACAAAAATTATAGAGATTAATCCCTTTAGCTAATTTAAGAAAGAATTACATAGTAATTATGGACAAACTCTACTTTACTATTCTATTTATCTAATGATTAAGCTTAATCATTACACCAAATACGAGACTGAGGATGAAAAAATTGCGATATTCGTGAAATAAGTTTGTGTAATGACACTAAACAATGCGATAATAGAGCAAAATGTTTTTTAAAGGATGACAACATGACACAAACTATTGCATTACAAATTAACAATCAATTTGCAGGACCATTAAAAAAAGGTTATCCGCTAATTTCAAAAGATGCCGTTGATACACGCAAACTGCCTGCTGAAGAAGGAGCCCTACTTCGTCTGTTAGATATTCATAACCGCTTTATAGGGACAGGCTATTATGGTATCCAAAATAAAGGCATTGGCTGGTTGTTGTCTACCGATGCCAATGAAGAAATTGACAAAACTTTTTTTGCAAAAAAAATTAAAAAGGCCGTTCAAAATCGTGAAGTATTCTTTAATAATCCTGATACGACTGCTTTTCGTGTCTTTAACGGCGAGGGTGATGGCATCGGTGGTATGACTATTGACTTCTTCGATGGCTATTATATGGTGAGTTGGTATAGTGCTGGCATTTATTCATTTAAAGAGGTCATTTATGAGGCACTTTCAGAAACCGTAAACTTTAAAGCGATATATGAGAAAAAGCGTTTTGATAGTAAAGGACAATATATCGAACAAGACGATTTTGTAATGGGCACACCTGGTGAGTTTCCACTAATCGTGAAGGAAAATGGCATGAATTACGCTGTCCATTTAAATGATGGTGCTATGACAGGTATTTTCCTCGACCAGCGTGACGTACGATTTGCTATTCGTGAACGCTATTCAAACGCTAAAACTGTGTTAAACACATTCTCGTATACAGGTGCGTTTTCTGTAGCAGCGGCACTAGGTGGAGCTACGAAAACGACAAGTGTCGATGTAGCCAAACGCAGTTTAGCCAAAACTATCGAGCAATTTAGTGTCAATCAAATTGACTATGAAGCACAGGATATTAAAGTAATGGATGTATTCCATTATTTCAAATATGCGCAACGCCATCAGTTGAAATTTGATCTTGTTGTATTAGATCCTCCTAGCTTTGCTCGAACAAAACAAATTACATTCTCAACTGCTAAAGACTATCCTAAGCTATTAAAAGATGCAATCGAGATTACTGAAAAAAATGGTATTATTGTGGCTTCTACAAATAATGCAAGCTTTGGTATGAAAAAGTTTAAAGGATTTATCGAGCAAGCATTTAATGACACGCATACTCGTTATAAAATTGTGGAGGAATACGGTTTACCAAAGGATTTCCGTGTGCCACGTGAGCATCCTGAATTCAACTACTTAAAAGTTGTTTTTATTCAAAAGCTAAACTAAAAAGTGTGACTTAAGTAAAGTCACTCACAAAGCTAGTAGACAAAGTCGAGTTTTTCAACTTTGTCTACTATTTTTTCTTAAATCAAGCTTCCATTAAGTTCTTCATCTGACATAGCAAAAGCTTTGACTCAACATCTAAAAGCGAGAGTGAAAGTAAAAGTTTTATTCCCTTTTTAATAAAAAAACAAGTGTTAGACCACCTTCCTTCAGTCAACCTAACACTTTTTTTGAGCGTATAGACGCCAAATTTATAACCATTCCCCATTTCGTTATCAACAATTTTTACGCGAATGCGCTGAAAACATATTCAGTAAAAATGGTGCTAGACAGAATCAATTTGTCGATTTTCTAAACTATCGCTTTTTTGCATCGGTTCAACTATTCGCGGTCTTACTGCTTTGTACCATTGTAAGCAAAGGATGAAAATTATCATCGCATCAATTACATCTCCACCATAATACATAACCATACTTCCGATTTCTGCTTGTGCGATTGGCACACCTTCAGTGGGATGTGCATAAATATATTTTGATAATATTCCATGTCCTGCCAATGCAATAATTAAAATGATTGCTCTGTAAATAAAGGATTTTCTGTGAAACACAGGATCAACATAAAGTATGGAAATCGTAAATACATACCCTGCTAGAAATACATGTAAATGGACAACTAAATGTAAGAGACTATTACCATGCATAAGTGCATATAGGTTAGTCGTGTATAATAACCAAAGCCACCCAATATTTAGTAAAATCGCAACTATTGGATGTGTAAGTATACGGAGAGGTCCGCTTTTTAGTATTTTGGTAAGTGCACGTGCTAATGAAGTACTCAAAGTTCTTAGTAAAAGTGTCATAGGTGCTGCCATCACAATAAGCAATGGGGCTAACATTCCTAAAAGTAAATGACTCACCATATGTGCTGTAAAATCCATCATTGCACGATTTGCTAAAGGCCCAACAACGGCAATAACCGCTAATATTATTCCCAAAACAAAACATACAATGCGATAAAGTGGCCACTTTTTATAATGACGATTCGTAATAACCACAGCACTTATATACATTATTAATAAAATACTAAATAACAATAAAAAAAATAGTTGTACAGAAACATGTAGAAAACCATACTGATTCATCTCCGCAATATGATTACTATGCTTAGCGCTCATAAGATGTAACCTTAGGTATGTGATAAGTGTTTTTAGTACGGATAGTAAGATAAATCCCTATAATGAATAGTATTGTAGCAAGAATATTCCAAATTAAATCATATGTTATTACATTTTCTACATACCTTATCTGATGTATCCGCATTAACTTATGTTGAATAATACCATCATATAATTGAAACCCTCCTGCGCCTAAAAATACACCACCTAGCCATCTTGCAAACCTTAGTCCATTTTTACGACGTAAATCTGCAAATAAAAATAAACCTGCAATTGTCGCAAACCAACTAAATGCGTGGAAAAAGCCGTCCGATATTAAACCAATTTCAGTTGTCGATTTATCGTAAAAGTGATGCCAGCGTAATAGTTGGTGAAAAAATGTTTCATCAATAAATGCTACTAATCCTATACCGAAAAGAAACCCTGACCAGACATTTCGCTGTGCGTAAGGATGTCCATTTTTTAGCATTGAACGATTATTCTCATCATGTTTTTTTATAATCATTCCTTCTTTCTCTAATAGTTTGTGTTATTATTCCCTAATGTCACAGTGATTACACCTCAGTACAAATGATTGAATGATTTGGCACTAATAAAAGCCCCTAAAATCTTCAAGCTTTAGGGACCTATCACTTAATTCTGATAATACTTAGGCAGAGCAATTTGATTGAAATCATTCACTAAATTTCGCAGTGCTTCACTCAATTCGTCACCAACCATTGGTAAACCATGACCAGTAATCATTACATTAGGCTTTAATGCTGCTAACTTTTCAACTGACTCTTTGGCAGCAGACCAATCAGTTGTAAAATATTGAGGCGGTCCACTTATCTCTTTTTGTTGCGTCAGCACTTTATAAAGTGACTCTTGTTTTACCGTAACAAAAGCATCCCCAACAATTAGTGTGCGATCTTCCTCTCTAAATAAAGATAGATGTCCTGGTGTATGTCCTGGCGTGTGAATCCAACGAAAACCAGGCATATAAGGAATGCTACCATCAGCAGGAATTTCTTTTATATTTCCCCCTAAATTAATCGCTTCATGTGGAAAAAAAGGTGACATTTTCGCTACCCACCCATTGCTAACAGCAGGGTCTGGATTTGGATAGTTTTGTTTTCCAGTTAAATAGGGAAGTTCTAAACGATGTGCATAGACAGGTACATGCCAATGCTTTATTAATTCAATAATACTTCCAACATGATCAAAATGTCCGTGTGTCAAAATTATTGCTTTAGGCTGACAATCATCGCCAAACCGCTCTTCAACTACGGAAATAATCTCCTCTGCACTTTTTGGCATGCCAGCATCAATTAATACAAATTCATTCGTATGTGGATACCCGTATAGCACGATATTGACAATTTGAACTGTATACATATATACATCATCTAATACTTCTATTCCAACTCCACTTCTAACAGATGTAGCAGGAATATATTTATAATCTACTCCATAGTTTAAATTTTCCTCCATAATAACCACCTTCTCTTATATTTTTCTTTTCGTAACAGTTACCATCATTAAAAATCGTTTGTCCTACTCTTTCATCATGTCTATGCATGATTATAAGTATAGAAAGACAAGAAAAAGACAAAATATAAGTTCGTAGTGTTTCACTACTTATAGGGCTGCTGAGAGAAATCAAAGCAGCTTTTTGTTATTTTCACCCTATTTAAGTCATCAATTTTTCCATAATAGCCCAAACTTTATTGTATGATGAATGGAATTGTTTTTTATCATTTTGAATTCCACGCCTTACTAAACGAAATCCTCTTGCTTCAAGATCTGCAATAGCAACATCTAACTCCTTATTATTTTTCCGCTGTATTGGCGGTAATCGAAACACACCATTTTGTGCTGATAAACGATTAAACATTTCTACATCCCCTTAAAATGTAATCGACTTATCGTGAGCACATGGCATACGATTTATTCAACTAAGCTGTCGGTATATATGTCCAATTGAAGAAAAAGTGTTAAATTGACATCCGTCAATCTAACACTTAATTACAAGTTGCTTCCCACTCTTCGCTCCATAGGCTATATCTATAATTATAGATAGCGATACGGTCATCGCATACAAACTATGTCATGGATAGCCTTACTTTATTTCACATTATGCATTGTTTGCCAATATTCGGCGGTATTCGTTCTGCGATAAAATTTATAGAAAGGCTCATTTGGACGTGCATGTTGTTGATAAAGCGCAATAATATGCTGTAAAAAGTTTGCTATTTTTTGCACCGAAACGCCTTTAGCAAATAATGTCCCCGCCTGTGCTTTTGCCCCCATTGGAATAGCCCCTAAATAAACATCGAAGCTATCTTTTTGATAGACAAGTCCAATATCATCATAGACAGCATTATAGCAAGCTGACGCACAGCCATTGACATTTAACCGCAATGTTGATGGCACCTTTTGTCCCTGCAACTCAATGTATAATTGTTCTGCAATCTCGGCCGCTTCCATTCGCTCTCCATCACAAAAATCACAAGCCTTGAACGCAACAATGGAGCCTGATGGTGAAATATATAAGCCCACTTCTTGCAGTTCACTTATAACGTCTTGAACTGTTCGCGTAGGAATGGACAACAATATACAATAGGATGCTGAATATTTAATGGCCCCACTGTCCCCTACGACTTCTGCTATTTTTTGAAATTGCTCGGGTGTATAATGTTTATTAATAATACCCGGACTTATTGCGAGACGAGTAAATTGACCATCTATATTTAATTTTTCAAATGTACGTTCTGGTATATTTGAACGAAATGCATTCATTTTTTATTCTCCTTAAATCTCGCTAGTCTCTAAAGTTATTAAAAATTTTCTGGATAGAATCCTTTAGCCAAAATTTTGATAGCCTCTGCCGCACGAACCCCTTCTGAAGCAGCTGAAAGCGGTAATATGACAAAACGCTCATTGTGCACAGCGTCGGTTTCCTTTAATGCAGGATCATTTTTCAGGAAATGTATTTTGTCTTCAGCACTTTGAGAACCATAATCAATCACGACAATTACCTCCGGGTTGCGTTCTACTGTATCTTCTTTTGAGACAGTTGCCCATCCAGATTCAATTTCACCAAAAATGTTTTTACCACCAGCGACAGTGACAAGCTCATTCATAAAATTTTGAGCAGCAGTAAAGACTTCCTTATCCCCACTATCATAGACAAGCACACGTAGCTCCTTTTCTCCTTGCGGTAACTTTGCACGCACTGCATCAACATCTTTTGTCATTTGATCGACTAATGCTTCTCCTCGATCTTCAACACGGAAAATTTTTGCGATATTGCGAATATCCATAAAAATATCATCTAGCGTCGGTTTCGTTATACTTGAAGAATGATGTAAATATGTGTGGATACCAAGTGTCTCTAATTCTTCTGGTGTACCAACACCCTTTTCACTAAAGCCACTTTTCCATCCAGCGTATAAAAAATCGGCTTCACTATCTATCACTTGTTCTTTTGTTGGGTACTGCTCTGCTATTACTGGTACTTTATCGTAGGCAGCTTGTAAAGGTTCATAAATTTTATCATCTAAATAGGCTGTACCAACCATTGAATCTTCTAAGCCTAAAGCTAACATAATTTCCGTTACATGCTGATTTAAACTAATCGCCTTTTTAGGTGCCTCTGTATAAACTTGTGTAGTACCATTATTGTCAATGGTTACTTCTGTCGCCTCGCTTTGTGCAGGGTCGATATGCTCACTTTGTGTAGCACTTTCCGAGTTGTCTTTCGCACTACAAGCTCCTAAAATGCTTATAATCGCAATGGCAACAACTAGCCACATGCCTTTCCATTTGTTCATGGTTCCATTTCTCCTTTAATTATGTAATTGGATTTGTATAGGAAGAAATCAATGATTTCCTTGCTACTAGCACATAAAAAAACCCCCTTGTTTCCAAGAGGGTGACATAGTGATAAATACATTGGGTATTTAAACAATCACTATCACCATCCTCGTGGTGTTAAGTAAAAAATACATATTGGCAGGTATCCTGGCTTAGGTTCATCGCTTATACGTCTTCCCATAGTTCAACTACAGTGACTATTGTATAAACTCCCCATTTACAGTTGCGGGACAGCATCGGAATTTCACCGATTTCCCTTTTAAGCAAATGACTAAAGCCATTTGCACCAATATATAGCAGTTTTTAGTTATAAAAATAGACTAGCAGAAGGTATTTTTGATTTCAATCACACAAAAAAATCCATAAATGATACTTGTTAATAAACTATCACTATTTAAACATGAAAGCGAACTATTTGTCACGAAATGTTTGAGCGATCATTCTGGTACAATGAATAGAGACTACATTAGAAATGAGGATTTTTTATGTATAAAACGATTGGTGTACTCGCACATGTCGATGCAGGAAAAACAACTTTTTGTGAGCAATTATTATTTCACACAAATAGTATCCAATCTCGTGGAAGAGTCGATCATCAAGATACATTTTTAGATAATCATGCAATTGAACAAGCCCGAGGAATTACCATTTTTGCGGAACAAGGACGGATGCAAATAGAAAATGATACATATACGCTGATTGACACACCTGGACATGTAGACTTTTCACCTGAGATGGAACGTGCCATACGTGTAATGGATTACGCCATCATTATTGTCAGTGCTGTAGAGGGTTTACAAGGTCATACAGAAACAGTTTGGCAGTTGCTCCGTCAATACCATATACCAACCTTTTTCTTTATTAATAAAATAGACCGTGAAGGGGCGGATATCAATGCGGTTATAAACCAACTACAAAAGGATTGTTCTGACAACATCCTGTTAATCGATGCCCCATTACGTAAAGATTTTATACAAAGCTATATTGCTGAGTGGCTAGCCGAGCGCGATGATCACCTTCTCGAGGCCTTTTTAACAGATACACTCGATGCCTCAACGTGCCTGTTACAGTTACAAAAGATGATTAAAGAAGAGCGAGCATTTCCCTGCTTTGTTGGTGCTGCTTTAAAAGATATTGGAATCAAGGAATTTGTATCACAGCTACCCCTCCTGACACAGACACACTTCGACCTTCAAGCACCCTTTCAAGGAGAAGTGTTTAAAATTCGCCATGATGGCACACAACGCTTAACTTTTATAAAAGCTTTACAAGGAACATTGCATACTCGCGATGACTTTTCATTTGGCGATGTTACGGAAAAAATAACAGAAATCAGGTTGTATAATGGGCGCCGTTTTCTTACAACCCAAGCTGTGCAAGCAGGAGACATTTTTGCAGTGAAAGGGCTTAGCCTAGCGAAGATTGGGGACATTTTAGGAAGTACAATAATCCCTAAACCTTATGAACTTGTGCCTACATTACAAGCAAAAGTACTGTATGAAGGGCAACAGCATATAAAGGAAATTTTACAGATTTTTCGCTTACTCGAAGCCGAGGAACCGTCGTTACGAGTCGTTTGGCAGGAAAAATTCCAAGAAATTCATGTACATATTATGGGTGTCATACAACTTGAAGTACTTGCTGAAGTTTTAAAAAATCGCTTTTCACTTGATATTACCTTTGATAAGCCTCAAATTTTGTATATGGAGACGATTGCAACGACTGTAACTGGTTACGGACATTTCGAACCGCTCAAACATTATGCCGAGGTACACTTATTCATGGAGCCGAACAGCCGCGGAACTGGGAATACGTTTGTTAACGCCTGTCATGCTGATGATTTATCAGTAGGTCACCAACGCCTTATCGAAAAACATTTGTTTGAACGCGAGCATCACGGTCTATTAACTGGCTCTCCTGTTACCGATATTCGTTTTACACTGTTGACAGGACGAGCGCATATCAAGCATACCGAAGGAGGAGATTTTCGGGAAGCTACTTTCCGTGCATTAAGACAAGGGCTAGAACAAGCGGAGAATATCTTACTTGAGCCCTATTACCGCTTCAAAATGAAAGCATCCAATGATTTTATTGGGCGAATGATGAACGATATCCAACAAGCAGATGGTACTTTTGATTCTCCGATATTGTCAGAGGAGCAAGTCATTTTAACAGGACGTGTACCTGTTGCTACATTTATGCACTATAGTACTACTTTCGCTGCTTACACGAATGGCAAAGGCTCTTTATCTTTACAATTCGATGGCTATGATAGATGTCATAATAGCGAGGCAATAATCGCACAAATCAATTATAATAAACAGGCTGATCCTGACTATACGTCGTCGAGCATTTTTTGTGCGAAAGGAAAAGGCTATTCAGTCCCATGGAATGAGGCAAAAGCAGCCATGCATTGTCTATAAAATAAATAGGCATCGAATGTTTTTCGATGCCTTTCTGACA
This sequence comes from Lysinibacillus sp. FSL K6-3209, assembly GCF_037976175.1. Lineage (NCBI taxonomy): Bacteria > Bacillati > Bacillota > Bacilli > Caryophanales > Bacillaceae > Lysinibacillus > Lysinibacillus sp. FSL K6-3209. The sequence goes on from NZ_CP150264.1 coordinate 2,405,134, forward strand.
GAAAATCGAATACTGCATAACATGCGTACCAATACATTTTATATAATCTACAACGCTTTTTTCGTTTTCCTATTCAAAGAATTCGCTGACTCCACAATCACATACCCATGATGATTTGAGAAATCCACAAGAACCGAACCAGGCTTACTTTTTAAAATCTGTAATTGCTCAATACGTTGGAGTAACAATTGATGACCGTTGCCACGTGGATGCCAATTTAAATGATAATCATTTAATTCTTTTACACTTTGTAAAAACTGAGCATATTCACGCTCTACATAGTCTAGTAAATGTTGTATTTTACTATAGTCTTGATTTTCTTGAGCTACTAACGATAAATCTTCCATATACGTCTGATAAAAACGCATTACCATCGAACATAGTAAATCATTGACCCTTGCAGCACTTAAAATAGGCTTCGATTCTACATTCAGGCGATCCAAATTGGGTTTAGCTCGAATTGAATCGATGCGTGTAATTAAATGATAGGCTTCCTCATTTACTTCGTAAACGATTGGATTGGTTGGCATATACATCATAAAACCATTCTTTTTTGTTTTCAATTCATCAGCCACACTTGCTTTCGCAAATAAGTATCCTTCATAGTCATCATTTCGAATCCAAATAATGTCTTTATTATAAAAAATGCAATCAAATAATCGATCGTGCGGAATAAGCCCTGTGGCTAAAAACTGATCTACTAGTGCTTCAATAACCATTCTCGTTTTTCGTTGCTTGGCAACTTCCGTGCGCGGTTGCTTACAAATCTTCATATCAACATTTTTCTTTTCTCGTGTTGAACATACCTGAATTTTTGTCATACTTGCACCTCTTCTCGTACATATTTTCAAAACGAAGGTATCGATTACATAAAAAAAACGGATTTCCTGCAAATGTAGAGGAAATCCGTGATTATGGCCATCGTACTTCAAAAATATCATTCATCCGATAACATCAAACAGTGCACCAATGGAAGCGATCTGGCTTGATGCCGTATCCCTTTACATCCTTTGGTGTTGGTCGTTTGACGTACTGTGACGAACAGATTATTCTGTTTTGTCAACATGCCACCTCCTATTCCTCGTAGGTTTATGGTGTGTACTCGTAACAGGCAGGTCTCCTGACTTATGGTCATCGCTTCTTTTCACCTTCCCGTCGTTTGACAGTGGTCATAATTTGAAAAGACGCTCACATTCACAGTTGCGGGACAGCGTCGGATTTGCACCGACTTCCCTTTTAAGTAAATTGCACGCAATTTACACCTCTTACTACACGCTATTCAGTTGTGAAGGAATTTGCTAGAAAATTCCTATTAAACTATTACTTTATATTGTAAAGTAGTGGTATTTTAAAGTCAAACAGCAGCATAAAAGTATGTGCATTGCTATCAATGCACGAACTGTCACCTAAAGAACGATGCATTTTTATTTATACATGAAATTGATTTGTAATCTTTTGTAAATCATCAGCCTGTATCGTTAATTCCTGCGAAACTTGATTGACTGCTTGCATGGAAGCCGTTTGTTCATCCATTGACTGTAGCACAGCTTCTGTATAGCTGGACAATTGATCCATCCCCCCTGCAATTGTTGACACGAGATTAGCTACCTCATTTGCACGATTTGACAAGTAATTTACAGTTGTTGAAATGCCTTCGAGTTGATCAGTCATTTGGCTAACGTGCTGCGAAATGTTGCCAAAAGATTTTGTTGCTTCATCAATGACATAGACCCCCTGTTGAACATTTTTTAAGTCTTCTTCCACAGCCACAGCAACTTGTTTCGTATCACTTTCAATACCTACTACAAGATCCACAATTTGAATGGCAGAGTGCTTGGATTGCTCTGCTAATTGACGAACTTCTTCTGCAACGACTGCAAAACCTTTCCCATGTTCTCCAGCCCGTGCCGCTTCAATCGCAGCATTTAGAGCAAGTAAATTCGTTTGATCTGTAATCGTTGTAATCATTTCTGTCATTTTTTTAATATCCGTCATTTTACTTGATAATTGTTGTATTAAGGTACTTGTTTTATCTGTTGAAGATGAAATAAACTCCATCTGGTTTTTCGCAACATGCAAAATTTCTGCACCATTTCCTGCGATATCATTCGCTTCTTTCGCGTGGTTGAAAACATCCTGTGTGGCAACCGAAATACGCTCAATGCCGTCCACTGTTTCCTGCATCGCAACAGCACTATTGTTTGCCGATTGTGCGGCTTGTTTAAGGCCATTTGACGTTTTTTCCATTTGATGGTCAACTTCTTCAACAGCCATTGTAATTTCATTTGTACTGGCTGACAATTCTTCGATACTGGCAGATAAATCTGTCGAACTGTTGGCAATTGTTAGTGTCATCGTACGCAATTGCTCTTTCATCTCTAGAAAAGCATTTGCTAATTCTGAAATCTCACTATTGTCTTGTACAGTAATGACATCAGAGTCAAAGTTACCTACTGCAATTGCTTTCGCAGCATTAGATAATTGGTTAATAGGTTGAATCACTTTATATTTAACATAGAAGATATAGGATAAAGTAATGGAGATACCAATAATCGTTAATATTGTAGATAGCCATGCTAATGCTGTTAAATTAGCAAGATCTATTATTAACACTACAATCATTATTAAATTTAATAATGAAAAACCAAAAATACTTTTTTTTCGTAAAGTCATTCCAAAATCCCCTAACTATAATATTACTATAATACCATTATTATAGTTTATTTATCCTAAGATTGATAGAAATACGCCCATCTTTTATATGTATATTGGTATACTAAAAAAAGACAAAGGGAATAACGATGCCCTTTGTCTACAGAAAAAGCACTTTGCATAAAACAAAGTGCTTTTTAAAAATTATTTTAATTTCATCATACTAGAACCAGCGATACCTGGATGTGTCATTTCATATGGATCTAAAATTAAATCCAATTGCTCTTTCGTTAAGACACCTGCTTCAATACAAAGTTCACGAATTGAACGACCTGTAAGAATGGCTTCACGTGCAAGACGAGCAGCTACTTCATAACCGATATGTGGATTGACTGCTGTTAAAACACCCACACTTTTCTCTACATATTCCTTCATACGTTCTTCATTTGCTTCGATATCTTTTAAACAGTTTTCTGTAAATGCACGGAAAACGTTATTCATTATGCTAATTGATTGAATTAAGTTGAAAACCAGCACTGGTTCCATTACGTTTAATTCTAATTGACCCGCTTCAGATGCTAAAGAAATGGTATGGTCATTCCCAATTACTTGGAATGCAACTTGGTTTAGCACTTCTGGCATTACTGGATTTACTTTACCAGGCATAATAGATGAACCAGGTTGACGTGCGGGTAAAATAATTTCTCCTAAACCTGCACGAGGACCAGATGCCATTAAACGAAGGTCATTCGCAATTTTAGACATATTAATCATACAAATTTTTAATGCCCCTGACACTTCCGTATAAGCGTCGGTATTTTGCGTAGCGTCGACTAAATGTGTAGCACCTTTTAATGGTAAGCCAGAAATTTCAGCTAGATGTTGGTCTACAGATTTAATATAGTCTGGGAAAGCGTTTAGCCCAGTACCGACCGCTGTTGCCCCCATATTCACATCATATAAGTTTGGACGTGTTTGACGGATACGAACAATATCACGGTTAATTACACGACAATAAGCTTCAAACTCTTGTCCTAAGCGAATTGGTACAGCATCTTGTAAGTGCGTACGTCCCATTTTAATAACATGTGCAAATTGCTCTGCTTTTTGATGGAATACGGCTTGCATATTTTCCATCGTCACCAGAAGCTCATCGATTAAATTTAATACAGCAATATGAATCGCTGTAGGGAAGGCATCGTTTGTTGATTGTGACATATTAACATGACTGTTCGGACTAACCGTCTGATAGTCCCCTTTTGCTTTACCCAAAATTTCAAGAGCACGGTTCGCAATAACTTCATTCGCATTCATATTAATAGAAGTGCCTGCACCACCTTGGATTGGGTCTACTAGAAATTCAGCATCCCATTTACCATCGATGACTTCTTGTGCAGCCTCGACAATAGCCTCTCCAATTTCTTTTGATAATAGGTGTACTTCCATATTACCTAATGCTGCTGCTTTTTTTACAATACCCATTGCTTTAATTAGGGCTGGGTGAATTTTATAGCCTGTAATTGGGAAGTTTTCTGTTGCACGAAGCGTTTGAATCCCGTAATAAGCATCTGCTGGTAATACTCTTTCACCTAAAAAATCTTTTTCTATACGTTGTGTGGACATTATTGTCGTCTCCTTTGAACTAATACTCACACTGATAGTAGCTAATAAATGCCGTCTTGTAAACAGTCATTTATCAGTAAAATGAAAGTTTTTTTCGTAAACGACGATAAACAATGAGAAACCGAGCATATTTCTTACGCTCGGCAGTAGGATTATTTAGTTGAGGAAACGGTAAAACGTCTATTTAAAAAGTGTGGATTTTCTATTTCATCTAATACTGCAATCGCATAATCACTATAGCTGACATAGCTTTCACCTTTAGCATTCACTAACAAATGATCTATTCCAGTTGTATAGCTACCTGAACGTGGCCCTTCTGGATCAAATAGGGCAGAAGGACTTAAAAATGTCCACGAAATACTTGATGCTTGTAAGTCTTGCAGGTTTTCACCTTGATTTTTTGCAGTTGCCAAAAACATTTCCGGAAAATCGGGTGTCTCCATAACACGAATCGTTTTTTCTGGGTCTACAAAAAGGCTGCCTGCTCCACCCACTACGAATAGTTTTGTGGCAATGCCGTTAAAGATAGCAATTAAATGACGACCTACAGCAACATGTAATGCTTCTTGTCCAAGCGGTGCACCAAACGCATTCACAACAACATCAAAACCCTTTACATCTTCTTGTGTTAAATCCAATACATCTTTCTCCATCACTGTAATGTTCTCTTTTACTTTAGAAGCTGAACGAACAATGGCTGTAACGTTATGACCACGTTGTAATGCTTCCTCCACTATTTTTTGCCCTGCTTTTCCTGTTGCTCCAATAACGCCTATTTTCATTATAAAATCCTCCTATAATTTGTTGTAACCATTTTAGTTACAGGTTGAATACAGTAAGACCGACCTCGTTACGTTTAACGAAGTTGATCTAGCACATCTTGCAATGTTTGTGCTTGTAACTGTTTTTCCATTGCATGCCAAACATCTAGATAAACGGTTTCCAACGTATGCTGTATTTTTCGGCCGACAGCACATGCAGGATTCGGTTCATCATGTATTGCAAATAGTTGCTCTGGACCATCAATCGCACGGTAAATGCTCAACAATGACAAATCCTTTGGTTCAATAACAAGTCCATAACCGGCAAGTCCTGACTGAGAAGTTAACAAGCCTGCTTTTTTCAATTTCCCAATCATCCGTCGTACGACTACGGGATTCGTATTGACACTACCTGCAATATAATCAGATGTAAGCTGACTTTTATCAGATGTTGTAGCAATGAGCGAAAGTATATGGATAGCGACTGAAAATCGACTATTGACCATACGAATCACCACCTGTTGTAACTATTATAGTTACAGGTCGAGATAATCGCAAGTCATATGCTCATATCTTAACCTGTTCATTATTCAGAAAAATACACCCGCTATCGAATTTAAATTTTTGTCATATAAATAACGAGCTCTTGTTGGATTTGACCATTTTCTTCATAAAAATCTAGATTATGAAATTCATATTTATAATGACCAACGGGGAACGTTACACTCTCGCCTTGAGCCGCAGCTAGTATGCCAGCCACATCATGTGATACCATCTGTAAAAGCTCTGTCCCTGTCATTGTTTCTATAAAAATTACGTTCATCTAAAAACACCTCCTTCGCCATTATAGCTTAGAAGGTGCTTGAATTTATAGTGATGATTTCTTACTCCACAAGTTAAAAATCATCATCAAAATATAATCGATAGACGAGTAAAAGAAAAAAATTGATATAATTGTATAAAGACTAAATGTGAAAACTTTTATAGACGGGAGGATATTTAGCATGAAAATCAAATTAATATTAATTGTAATATGCTCTTTTTCACCATTACTATTATTAGGACTTTTCATTTACGGAAATGCTTATTATAATTACTATCATCTAAAATCATCCGAAACGACAGTGAAAAATTTTTTAGAAGAATTTATCGACAGTAGCATTCAAATCATGCATTTTGAACGAATAGAAGAAACAAATATGTGGTTAGTCCAGTTGAAAATAAACGATAGTCAGTATGGTCATGCACGCTTTAATAAAGGATGGAATGGCAAACTAAAATTTATTTATTTAGCAACAGATCCTCCAGTAACCTATCGACAATATAAAACCAATAAAGGCAACTATGGCACATTGTATGTACACGAATTAGATAGCAATGTGGCCAAAATACAATTGACAAACTTGATGAATTTTGAAAAAGAAATCGAAGTTGATACTTCTGCACCATTTATGAAAACATTTAAATTACCTCCTGATGCAGAAGATACGTTTCCTGCAATTTTCACTTTTTATGATAAAACTGGACAAGAGTTAAGGTAATTAGCGTTGTATTCATCTTTCGAAGGCGCTTACATTTTTATTTAGTACCATTCAGACGGATTTCCTCAATAATTTGCATCATTTTTACTAATTGTTCTTGTGTTAATGTAGTGGTAATAGCTGGACTATCCTGTTGAGGCTGCTGATCTTTTCGGGACGAGGACTCCCCTTGTATATTTTCACGTAATCGAAAAAACTTTGCTTTTGTTGTACTTTGCAGCACTATTCTTTCTCTCAACCCAGCCACCCCTAAAGCTTTTATTAGAAAAAATACCTTATAATACCATAAATACTATAATAGAAGGCACCTATCGAAACATCCACCAACTTGCCTATTTATCAAAATAGATTATTTGGACCTAGTCCAAGCCATCAAAAAAGCAGCAACCAAAATGGCTGCTGCTTTTGACTAAACCGCAATCGGTGCTTTAATTGCTGGATGTGGATTATAGCCCTCGATGGATAAATCCTCAAGTTCTATATCAAAAATCGACGTTTTATTCGGATTTATTTTCAAGGTTGGTAGTTCCCGTGGCTCACGTGAAAGCTGTTCTTTCACTTGCTCCACATGATTTGCATAAATGTGTGCATCGCCAATACTATGAATAAATTCGCCGACTTCAAGCCCACATTCATGGGCAATTAAATGTGTTAATAATGCGTAAGAGGCAATATTGAAAGGACAGCCGAGCAATGTATCTAGACTACGTTGCATTAATTGGCAGCTTAATTTGCCCTCTGCCACATAAAATTGAAACATAACATGGCAAGGTGGTAAAGCCGCTTTGCTTCCTTTTGCACCTGCATTAATAACATCTTCAGGGTTCCATGCATTGACAATAATACGACGTGAGTCTGGATTATGCTTAATTTGGTGAATAACATCTTGTAATTGATCAAGACTTTCCCCGTTTGACGTTGTCCAATTGCGCCATTGCTTGCCGTAGACATTCCCAAGATCGCCGTACTTTCTTGCAAAATCATCATCCGTTAAAATACGGTCGCAAAATGATGCCAGCTCAGCTTGGTAAACAACATTAAACGCTTCGTCCGTTAAGCATCGACGACCAAAATCTGTCATATCAGGTCCATTATATTCATCGGATTCAATCCATTTTTTAAACGCCCACTCATCCCATATATGGTTATTATGTTGTAATAAGTAGCGAATATTTGTATCTCCTTTAATAAACCAAAGAAGCTCGCTAGCTACAAGTTTAAATGGTACGCGTTTAGTTGTTAAAAGCGGAAAGCCTTGACTTAAGTCAAAACGCATTTGATGGCCAAAGATGCTATACGTACCTGTCCCCGTACGGTCCTCTTTTTTAATTCCATTTTCTAAAATATGTTGTAGTAAATTTAAATACGCAGTCTCTGGATGCGTCAATTTGTCACCAGCTCCTTCAAATATGCTGTTGACCATTATACCATCTAATATTGAGGAGTGAACGTCGAATTACAAAAACAAACTACTTTCCAACAGCTACATCGCAATTTTTGTATCAATGACAAACAGCGATACTATTCTAAGTGTGAACCCATTTTATTATGTTGTAATTCTTTTGCGATTTCATTTTCTGTCGGAACAAAAAACATCGGCAACAATATAATTGTAAAAAGAATTGGCCCAATAATAAACAACAAATCAATGCCAGGACTAAAGTAAAGGCCAAATGCTGTTAGCAGTCCCGACATCACTAAATATATAATTTGCACAATAACAATAAATAAAGGAATGATTTGGTACATATAATTTAGTTTTCTAAATTGATGCATTTCTTCAGGGTGTTGGATGATTCGTTTTTTTAAACGTCTCGATAAAATCAAGCATGCAAAAATTTGAACAATAATAAAGCTAAAATACATGACACTGCGTAACAACATTTGACGCTTAGCGATTGCACCATCAAAATGGGCAACTCGTTGTTGCAACAATTCGTTAACAGCCCCATTGTAGACATATTCACTTTCACTCAAAAAAGTCAGTGGCTGAACAAATCCAAGTGTTGCCCACTCTTTTGCGTTTACTTGCCAATTCATTAATTTACTAGCCATAATACGTAATTGAATCGCTTCATCTTCACGAAACATCCCTACTAAAGTGCGATATGGAATAGATATCTTCAAATGCCCATCTTGTTTTTCTTGAAATAAATCCTCGATAAAAAATGTATACGCTACATTCGAATGATTCGTTTCAACATGACCACCTTGCACTTTCCAATGGCTAGCTAAGGAAGATTCGATATCATTTTGCATTTCATAATAAGGTGTATCATTATGTAACTGTTTCGGAATCTTATAGACAAAATGATTGTCACTTCCAATGATACAAATATCCACTTCTATTGCATCTTTATTTAAAGTTTGAGCAAATGTCGTTTTGGGATACGCCAATATGGCGACTTGGAAAATTAGGATGAGTGACAGCACACTCCATTTCACAAAGTGCTCCCCCTTTCCGTCACTTAGGCTAGATTCACATTATCACAGCTTATACCGAAAATGCTATTTCGTTATTCCGAAAAAATGTTAGTGGTTTTCCGAAACACTTTATTTCGGTATTCCAAAAAAATTAAAAATTATGGATAATATAGTATATACTTCATGATGAAACGGAGCACTATAACTATGATTATGAAAATTAAAGAGCGTCTTTTATGAGCAAATTAACTTTTAGTATTTTTTTAACATATTTACTTCTTGGCATTTATGTATTGGGTGTTGCCATCCGTGGTCCTTATATTAGTATTTTAGTTGATACGTCCAATACACTACCTGTTATTATTCATCCTTATTATTCAGAATGGGCTCAACAAAAAAAGATTGAGCAAGGTGATATTATCCTTTCCATCAATCAAAAGCCCGCTAAAGGCTTTGGCTCTTCCCAAACAGATACTTATATTACAACCGCGAAAGAGCTAACACTTCTAAAACCTGATGGTACTGTTCAAACAATCCAAATTAAACATCGGGATTTACCTGAAGAGTTATATTTACATATTGTTTTTCCGATGTTTTATTTCATCCTTTGTTTAAGCGTTGCCATCTATTTATGGCAGCGAAATAACCATACTGTAATTACGAAATTACTAATGCTATTTTTATTAACCTGCTCTTTAGCTTATACAAGTGTAGGTGCATCAAGTAGAGGAAATATCATTGGCATGATTGTAAACGGAATTTGTTTAGTTTTGTGCTTAGTCCTTATCATTCATTTCCTACAACAATATTATCGTTTTTTACACATAAAATGGAAGTATATAGATGTAAAGTGGCTCTATTTTCTTCCGTTTGTTATTCTATGCTGCTATATCATTGAAATGCTCATTCCACAATTTAGGGTTATTACCCCTATCGTAACGCTCAGTCTATTTGCAGTACTGGTACTTTATGCAATCTATATATTATTAACGAGCTATCTACAAACCCGATTAGCTAAAATACGCTTAATCGCTATTTCTTGTATCGTGCCATTTTTGCCATTTCTATTGTTGTTTGTTGTACCTGAAATTTTAGGGTATAACGCGATAATACGACCTGAAATTAGTGTTTTATTTATTTTGTTTATACCTTTTTCCTTTATTTTTATTCAAGTGAACGAACGCTTATTTGATATTGAATACCAATTATCTCGTTTTCGCTATTATTCATCACTCGCTTTTTTCAGTTCATTCATTTTATCGTCTTTATTAGCAATCTTGTTTTTGGACCAACTTTCAATTGAATTGATGATTGTTGTCTTTCTCATTATTTTTATTGGTTTTATAGCCAGTTTTTATGTAAAAGAACAACTTGACTTTAAACATCGAAAAATTATATTTTCATCATCTGGTGATTATGTCCATAATTTATATGCAGCAGTTAAACGGATTAGTAAAGCTAAAAGCCAACAGGAATTACTTTCAAGTCTCAAATATGAAATTACCGAAAAACTCGGGACAACTGCATTTACGCTTGAAACAATCATGGAAGATGTCCCATTTTCTCGCGGTGAAATTCAAGTAGAGAGCCAACTGACACAACTTCTGATCCATGATACAGTAGATGAAAAGATTCTTATACGAATTAGACACACTTTACAAAAAGAAGAACTTCTATGGTTGGAGTTACTAGCATTATACGTCTCTATGTTTATTGATAATTTAAAACTAATTGAAGATTTAGTAAGAGATATTCAGCATATGAAAGATACGCATAACACTCAACTTCCTTGGCTTGATAAATTATTATGGAATATTATTGAGAAAGAAAAGAGTATTTTAGCACAGGAATTACATGACACTATTTTACAGGAGCAATTACATTTAGCGAGAGAATTAGATGTTATTGCTAGCTCTCCTATTATTGAAGAAAAAAAAGTATTAGATATTCGGGAACAACTGTTAAATGCCTCTAAAGATTTACGGGAGTATTGCGAAAATCTGAGCCCGCCTTTACTTGATACTTTTGGTTTAGAAATGGCATTAAAAAAACTCGTACAAAAAGTAAAAATACGTGCAAACTTTCTATTAAATACACAAATTGATCGAGTTCAGTTCCAAGATCCAACTTTACATTTAGTTGTCTATCGCCTAGTTCAAGAACTGTTAAATAACGCTATTAAACATGCCGATGCATCTAAAGTTTCACTTAAACTACTTGCAATAAACCACGGTTTTGTTCTCCAATACGACGATAATGGTATCGGCTGTAATATTGAAGATTTAATGCAATCCTCCGCTTCTATGGGCATTAATGGCATTCGAGAACGTGTTCGGGCCTTTAACGGAGATATGACCATTACCTCCAAACCAAATGATGGCATGCATATTTATATTCAAATTCAAGAGGAATGTGAGGAACCATACAAATGATTGAAATATTGATTGTAGATGATCATCCTGTCGTTTTAGACGGAACAAAAACATTATTACAAGATCTAGAAAATGTCCATATTGAAACAGAACAAGAAAGCGCCAATGTACTCGCTAGAATGGAATCACACCCCTTTCAGCTCTATTTAATTGATATTAATATGAAACCTTTAAACGGCATTCAACTGGCTGAAATGATAAAGAAACAACAACCTGAAGCGCTAATTATTCTTTATACAGGCTATGAGTTATCCGATTATTACGAGCTTCTTGTAGAAAAAAAAGTAGATGGACTTTTATCGAAGCTCGCTACAAAAGAACAGGTAATTCAAACAATCCAAGCCACTTTGCGGGGGGAAATTTTATTATCAGCAGATTTTTTAGACTTTGTCCAACAGCACTCGAATCGTTCCAATGCTAAGCAGGAAGTATTACTAAGTCATAAAGAACAGGAAATTTTACAACTGGTCGCACAAGGATGTACCAATAAAGCTATTGCCTCTGCAATAGGCGTTACCCAGCGTACAGTGGAAAATTATTTATCAAAACTTTTTGTCAGATTACATGTGGAATCACGTGCTGAAGCAGTGATTGTTGCCAAAGAAAAAGCATGGATCGACTAATTAATCGGTGACCATCACTCGGATTTTTCCAATAACTTCTACATGTCATTTATAAAGTTATACCAGAAGTCAAATAAATGGTAATATTAAATGATTTTCAGTATTTTTTTAATATATTAAGCACTATAGACCTTTATTTTTTAGCATTTTTTTTAATCATTATAGTTAAAAACGATATTATGTAATTTTTTCTTACTAAAAAACGGCATTTGCTGGATAAATGTATGAATCTGTTATATAATGAAAGTAATAATTAAATTGCTTCATCGTAAACAATGAAACCACGTATTCAATAGTAACGTGTTCTAGCGAGCTTCTGATTATGGTATTATTTTATACTGATTGAAGGAATATGATTGTTGAATTTATTTTTGGAGGTTTTTTAAATGACTCAAGGTACAGTAAAATGGTTTAACGCAGAAAAAGGTTTTGGCTTCATCGAAGTAGAAGGTGGAAACGATGTATTCGTACACTTCTCTGCTATCCAATCTGAAGGTTTCAAAACACTTGAAGAAGGACAAAAAGTAGAATTCGGCGTTGAAGAAGGTAACCGTGGCCCTCAAGCTACAAACGTTGTAAAACTTTAATTCTCGTTCAAGAATTAACAGTTCAAAGTCCAAGAGACATCCTTTACGGATGTCTCTTTTCATTTCCTTATTTTTTATGCGTATGAATGTAGACCAGCAATGACTAAATTGACGAAAACTTGATTAAAGACAATGATGCCAAAGCCAACAATAGATAGCCAGGCTGTTTTCTCCCCTTCCCATCCCTTTGACAGACGAAGATGTAAAAAAGCCGCATAAAATAAAAACGTAATGAGCGCCCAGACTTCTTTTGGGTCCCACCCCCAATACCTTCCCCATGCAATTTGTGCCCAGATCATAGCAAATAATAAACCACCTAAGGCAAACAATGGGAAGCCAATCACTACTGCCCGATATGAAATTTCGTCCATTAAAGCTGATTGTACACGGCTTGTTAATGGTTTTAATAGCACGATGAGTGGCTTTCTAAAGAACAGTCGGATGGCACCATACAAGATGGTTCCTACAATAAATGCCCATACGATGGAATTTAACTTTTTGGCATCGATTGATGGCGTAATCTTCAACCAGCCGATTGTCTCTCCACTTACTGTGACCGCTCCTTTATTAACAATCAGTGGTGTCATCGTATAGACTGCCTTTTCCTTCACAGCTTGAGCATTTTCATATTGAATGTGTACTTCTTCCGTCGTTACACTAAATACCGTTGCTGCAGCACTAAATCCAATTACCACAATCAAACAGTACATAACGAACTCTAACGCAACGGTACTCCTCGTCCTTTTATGAACATCCAAAGATTTCAGTAAATAGATAATACCTGTTGCAAATGATATCGATAAAATAGCACTTGAAAATGCTACTGTCATAACATGAATTGTTAACCAGTTACTTTGCAACGAAGGTACAAGGGGTCTCACCTCATTTGTAAAAACACTTCCATAGCCCAAAATAATTAGGACCACTGGAATTACAAATAACCCTACGACAATTTGTTTATATAAGTAATGAATAATTAGAAAGCTAGCTGTTAGCATAATGCCAAAAAACGTCATAAACTCATACATATTACTAACAGGTGCATGCTCGACTGCAATCCATCTTAAAATAAAATACACTAATTGCAAGATGAAAGCAGAATATGTAAGTATAAGACCCAGTCTCCTAAACGAACGCCTTGCAGATTTTACTGCTAATCCAAACGGTAAAATCGCAATTAACAGCAAGATAAAAGCAAAAAATAACGAAGTTCCACTCAAGCTTATTAAATTTTCAGTACTCAACACAACGACCTCCAACATCCTTTTTTTGTAGAAGCTGTAAATTGCTTCTCCATAATAGAACGTCACGCCAAACATTTAGTGCCCTTTTTGAAGCGTATCTTTCCTAATTAATAGCTAATGTTACAAAATTATGACAGAGAAAAAGGGCGGAAATTACGCTAGTCCCCCCTCCTGTCCATGAATAAGAATACGAAGATTTCTATTTTAATGTAAAGTAAATAATTTCTGGATCATCGTCATCTAAGTTTTCTATATAGCCACTTCTTTTAAATCCTGTAGCCTTCAATATGTTTTGCATCTTTGTATTGGAACGATTCGTTGAAGAGAAAATTTTGGCAGTGGGTGCTCTTTCAATAAAATCTACTAATAGTGCTGTAGCAACGCCTTTTCTACGTTCAGACGGTTTAACTATAACTAATGAAATAAAACTACAATCAAAGAAATCTGTTGTAAAAATTAAAAATCCTGCAATACAACTTTGTATTTTGTATATCATGCATCGTCTTTCTAATATTGCATGCTTAATGCAATCACTTCTTGAATAGTCGCCTATTACTTCTTTATCCAATACACAGAGATGAGTGAAGTGTTCCATACTTGCTTCTATTATATACATCTGCATTCCTCCTCATTTCAATGATCACTTTGTAAATCATAGCTCATCACTTTCAACTCGCTTTTGATGCCTACTGCACATATGCCTTCATCGATAAAGCCACATGTTTTATAGAGCGCCTGAGCTGCTGTATTCGGAACATTAACACCTAACACTAATTCATTGATTGTAGGAAAATGTAGTCGTACAAATGTAGGCAATAATTGTAATGCTTCTTTGGCATACCCTTTTCCTTGTTCATGCATATCTGTTGAAAATCCACGAATTAAAATGGCTTGGTTATTTTCTGAATAAGGTTTTACTCCTTCATTTTCGTGAAGAACAAAAAAAGTGACAAGCTTCTCACCTTTCATCGCTAAAATGGCATGCCGATTGATATCTGTTTCAGAGAGTTTAAGACTTGCCATTGGTGACATTGTATAGAGAAGTTGCTCCTGTGATAACATATATTGTTCAACTAATAAATAATCTGATGGTTCATAAAACTTTAAGCGCATTATACCCCTCCCCTTCTGCCAACTGGCATATTATTTATCATTAAATTTTAACATATTTTAGATATTACTAGCAGAACCCAACCATCATGTGACAGGGGTTCGATTGCATTTTATTTTTACATGTAATTACTTATTATTCCAAACTATGCTATTATTATACTATTCAAATGAAAGGAGCTGTGAATATGATTGTAATCAATGCAGTAGATACGTTGATTGAAAAAAACTAATTTTCAAAGGGATAGTACACAAACTGCACCCTTAGATAAGGGAGATTTTATATGGAACATTATTTTAAAGATTTTCTAAATGGACAATCAATTATATTAAAACAAATGGCATCCTCTGATTTAGAAGCGTTTATAAACGTGGAGAATGAAAAACCTACTTTATTACTTGCTAATGACGAGATACCATTCCCACATACAGTTGAAGACCATTCTTCATTCTTTCGAAGTATTAGTGGAAAAAAAGAAGAATTTTTCTTCGGCATTTTTGAAAAGACGACGCAACAGCTTATTGGGTCATGTGGTGTATATTCGATCAATTGGACTAACAGCACTTGCTTAGTAGGCATATCATTAAGTGAAAAATGGCAAGGTAAAGGATTAGGAACGGATGCGATGCAAACGCTTATCACCTTCATTTTCGATTACATTGCAATCAACAAAATTAAACTACAAGTGTTTAGCTTTAATGTAGGCGCCATTCGCTCTTATGAAAAATGTGGCTTTACAAAGGAAGGTATACTCCGGAATGAAATTTTCCGCTTTGGCAAATTTCACGATATTATCTTATTTGGCCTATTACGTGAAGAGTGGCCCCCACGTAGCTAAAAAAGCGCACACATTCAAAATAATGAATGTGTGCGTTACTCATTTGCTACCTATCCTATTTTGAGCATTTCGATTCCTGAGACTTGTGTTTATAAACTAATCAGTTCAATAGTTAAAAAAAATCCCTAATAATTAAACAGCAAATAATAGGATTTGATAAATTGCGACAATATATGAATGAATGTAACTATTAGCAATTTCTTTTCTAGGTAGGAAGAATAATTCATCTAGTAAAAAAGACATATATCGTACGCGTTTAGTTCTTAACGAATTCTTAAAGAAAAACTCGTTATACTCGCTAATTATGTAACTTAAAAGCTAAAAAAATGGAGAAATGAAACTAGTCTATCATTTATTATTATGATCCATACATAGACTTATATGTGACTAAATTACGAATTTCATTTCCTATACACAATGTGACAATTTTTTTGTTTTAACTGATATACAATGAAAAAGCTGAATCGAAGCCATGAGAATTTTAAATCAAGAATATGTAGAAAAAATTAGGAGGAGAAAAAGTTGGTAAATTTATTGTTTAAACAATTCTTGAAGTTTGAAATCGAGATTAAAAGGAGAATTATGTATAAAAAGGCAAAAGATTTAGGATTTACACACCCTGCTGTAGTAGATTATAGCCAAGAGCTAGATGTGTTACTAAACAGATATTTTAAACAAGCTTCCTAAAAAAGGAGGAGTAGTTATAAATAAATTTTATAAAAAACGCGTATTTTGGATAAAACCAGTCAAAAAGAAGACTTTCTTGGCTGGTTTTTCATTCAATTTCTTCACTTGTTAAAAAGCTTCGTTGCTTTCTCCTTGGTATTCTTTCTATTATTGTCATGCAACGTATATATAACAAGAAATTGGGAAATCTACCTATAACGTTAATTATAGGAGGCCAAATTATGCAAGTATTACTTTTAACCTTGGTCGTTTTATCTAATCTATTTTCACACTCACAGCCTATACCAAAAGAGTCGACAGCTACTATTTGTGAACCAATCACAACAACAAACACTACGCTAAAATACCCTAGTAATCACTTTCAAACTTTTCTTGTAGAAGACGATTTTTATAAACAATTAGATAAATCACTCTATGAAGAGTATCATGGTGCAACATTCAGCATGCGTGAAAAAATATTATTTAAAGACGTGCCAGAAACTCGGGAATTTTTTAATACGAAAACAAATACTGTCAGTCAAGAAATGGATCTCTCCAATCACACAATGATTCATCCAAACAGACAAGTATATTTTTTGGCTTCCTATCGTCAACATGCACAAGAAGAATTTTATAAATATGCAGTGATTGATGCAGAAACAAAAAATTTACTTATTGGGGGAAGTACCTACACACCAATAATAAAATCTACCAATACTCAATAATAATAAATGAAATAATCTTCTATCTACACTATATAATATGCATGAAAAAACATATCTAGAAGTAACGATTATACTTTTGTATCTATCTATTCGAAAATTTTCACTTTATTACATGTGCATACTAAATCATTTTATCCAAAATAATAAAAGCCTGATTAAACTATCTTATCAGGCTTCCATTTTACGTTTAATTATTAGGTAACGCTTTTTCGTTAATTTCGAGCTTAATTTCTTCAATAAATTGCTGTAACGGTTGTTCTTTCAACACTTGTTGACCATAGTTCCGCACTGTTACACTTTGATTGTCGCATTCATGATCGCCCAAGACGAGAATATACGGTATTTTTTTTAGTTGAGCTTCTCTAATTTTTTTCCCTAGCTTTTCTTGTCGGTTATCTTCACGTACCCGTATTTGTTCTTTTTCAAGTGCTTGCACTACCCGTTGAACATACTCTTGGTGCATCTTAGCCACCCCTATTACGATAACTTGTTGTGGTGCTAACCACGTCGGAAATGCTCCACCAAAATGTTCAATTAAAATACCTAAAAAGCGGTCAATTGAACCAAATACAGCGCGATGAATTACGACAGGTCTTACTTTTTCGTTTTGTTCGTTTAAATAGGTTAAATCGAATTTCTCAGGCAGTTGGAAATCCAGTTGAATTGTTGCACATTGATGACTTCGTTTAATAGCATCCTTTATATGAATGTCTATTTTAGGGCCGTAAAATGCTCCGTCTCCTTCCTTTATTTTATAAGAATAACCCGCATTTTTTAGGACATTTTCCAATGCCGATTCCGCTTCATCCCAAAGCTGAATATGCCCCATAAAATCAGCAGGACGCGTCGACAATTCAATTTCGTATTGGAAACCAAATACTTGATATATATGATCAATGATTCGCAACGCTAATATGATTTCATCTTCTATTTGCTGTGGTGTAACAAAAATATGGGCATCATCTTGGCAAAAAGTTCGAACTCGTAGCAGTCCATTTAATGCTCCGCTAAACTCATGTCGATGCACTTGTCCAAATTCCGCCATACGAATCGGTAAATCTCTGTATGAGTGTCTTTCATTTTTAAATATCAGCATATGCCCTGGACAGTTCATAGGTTTCAATGCAAAGCTTTGTGCATCTACTTGTGTAAAGTACATATTTTCTTTATAGTGCTCCCAATGACCTGATTGTTCCCATAGACGCTGGTTCATCATAAAAGGTGTACGAACCTCTTGATAATCATATTTTGTTTGGAGATGCCGTAAAAAGGATTCTAATTCACTTCGGAGTATTTGACCATTTGCTAGATAAAATGGCATACCTGGTGCTTCTTCTGAAAACATAAATAATTCGAGCTCTTTTCCTAATTTACGATGATTGCGTTTATCTGCTTCTTGTAAAAATATAAAGTAATCTTGTAATGCTTCTTTTGTAGCAAATGCAACACCATAAATTCGCTGAAGCATTTGATTTTGGCTATCGCCGCGCCAGTATGCCCCTGATACATGCATTAATTGAAAGTGTTGTAATTTACCAGTTGAGGATACATGCGGTCCACGACATAAATCATAAAAATCACCTTGCTCATAAAGCGTTATTAGGTCATCTTCTGGAATATCATCTAGTAATGCTAATTTCAGTTTATCATGTTGAAACAAACGTTTTGCCTCTTCACGTGTTAGTTCTTTTCGTTGTATTTGAATGTTTTCTTGCACAATACGATTCATCATTTTTTCTATTTTTTGCAAGTCAGCTGGTACAAGAGAATGTGATAATTCGATATCATAATAAAAACCGTTTTCGATTACTGGTCCTACGCCAAATTGTGCTTCTGGATATAAGCGTTTAATCGCTTGTGCTAATAAATGAGCTGTGGAATGACGAATAACCTCCATTCCTTCGTGTGTGCTAGCATCAAATAGGTTGATTTGGGCATCTGCCAAAATCGGGCGCGTCAAATCAGTGATGGTTCCGTTGACACTTCCTACAATTGCTTTTTTGCGCAGCGCTGGACTAATCGCCTGTGCAATGTCGGTTAGTGTAACACCTTTTGTAAATAGTTGTTGCTTTCCATCTGGAAACTGAATGTTGATAACTTGATTTGACATGATCTTTTCTCCTTTACTGAAAAATTAAAAAAACACATATCCGTCCCAAAATAGGGACGAGTATGTGTCATTTACCCGTGGTTCCACCCAAATTCCCACTAGATGCACTAGCGGCTCATTGTCTTTGCAGTAACGTTGCAAATAACGGTGCAAGTTTCCTAGCACTGCTCAAAGGTAGTAAGAATTGACGCTGCATTAGGAAGTTTTCAGCCTAGGCTTCCCTCTCTGTAAATCGTTCATCAAAACTCTCGTCCTTATCATAGCTGTTTTCATGGTTTCATGAAATTGGTATTCACTATATCGGACATCTCAAAAGTTGTCAATAATTGAAAAAGATTTTTTCCATTCTCGAAATCCCTGAAATATGGGTGTACCAGCATGTAAAACGCATACATTTTTTCCAAAAAATTTTTTATCGTCTTGTCTTTACGCATTTTCTTAAACAAAAAACTACTCATAAGTTTTAATCCTTATGAATAGCTTTTCTAATTTAAATATGGTTCACTATTACTTCATTATGCCAACTGATAGAATCTGATAATTGATAGGAAACTAAGTTAGCTGTTACAACTAACATCACGCCTGCTCTTGATAACATGGTCTGTGTCGGTTTTTCTAACACTAAAACGACGTAACCCTCACCGCTCCCTTGTTCATCTATCGCATTTGTCGCATCTATTTCAAAAGTAGTGTACTTATCTTCTGTCAAAGTAGGGATCCGTTCTTCTCGATAGCACCCATGTTCTTTCAAATTGTAGCTAACAGGCATCCAGCCTTCTGACCAATCAATGCTACCGATAATTGCTTTTCTTTTGTTAGCTAGTTTGCCAATCGAAAATGTAAAGTAGATTCTCATAATTGCTTGATCTAATTCATTTTTCCCTTCACATATCGCTTCAACTTGTAGCCTTATATCACCTTTGGACTGTTTCCGAACAATTATGAAGATGGACACTAAACTACTAATAACAGCCATGATGCTAACAATTACTAAACCCATTAGACCCCTCCTATCATTCCAATAACTATTACAATCAGATTACCACAATTTAGGAATAATAGGTTTTTTTCACCAAACAATCTTATGAAAAGACAATCGCCAAATAGATATGACAAAATTTGAGAAAAAACAATTGGATGAACCCAGTTATAGATGACAATTTCGATAAATCATCCGTTCTTTGTTACGAATTTGATTGAAGCTCTGCCGTTAATGTAAATGGTATGTTTAAATATTTGTATTGAATCGTAATCTTTCCAATTGCTGTAGCATGTACTTGTAATGCATAATGTTGCGGTTGTTTCCCAATTGCCTGACGATCTATGTATTGACTAGGAAAAATACTCACTTGTGTTAGTTTATGAAATGTCATATTAGCATTGTTATCAATTTTTGTGCCAACTTCAAACGGTTCTGATTTACTGATGACTAGCTTGGCATTGTCTGGCAACTTTTCATCGACAAGTATCGATTGTAGTTGTAGCTCTCTTAGCCCTTTATTCTCAATTTCTATTAATCGAATAGACGGATTCCCATCAGCGTTTGTATAACCATTGACAACAAGTGGTGGATTGCTTTTCAAATAGATGATAAAAGCCGCTCCCACTACTAACACACTAAAAAACAGGGTAAATAATATCTTTTTCATTAGATTCCTCACTTTCAAGCTTCACCATTAGTATAAACGACAAGTAAGGTACCGGAACAGAATTTTTACAAATCTTTAGTGGACTAAATGATAAAAGAAGCTGGGACATAACCTTAAAATCTTAAATAGAGGTAGATTGGTTTTGATAAATTTTTGCTAAGAAAATATATAGAACATATTTACTATTATTTCTTTTGCAATGAATAATAAATTAGTGGTAGCGAAGGCGGTGACTCCTGCTCAGAACGCACATACCGTAAGACGTGGGCATTCTGCGCGTTAGCGAGGGTTGCGTCTTACGGTGCTATCACCGAAGCGGGCAACAACGGCGCAGCAAAAAAGTG
The DNA here is from genome assembly GCF_037976175.1 of Lysinibacillus sp. FSL K6-3209. NCBI lineage: Bacteria > Bacillati > Bacillota > Bacilli > Caryophanales > Bacillaceae > Lysinibacillus > Lysinibacillus sp. FSL K6-3209. Next base: position 2,426,464 of record NZ_CP150264.1, read on the forward strand.
TTAGATTGACTGCCATCAATCTAACACTTTTTCTCTTTTATCCCAGCCTCTTTTTGCAACCGTATTTCATCACGAATGGGAATACCGTCATGACCGATAAAGGGAATCTCAGGTTTCAATGCTCTTGCTCGCTCTACCGCATTTGGTAGAACTTCTACGAGGGAATAGCCTCGTTTTTGATAAAATTTTAGTGCATGTAAATTATCATTCGTAGTTATGAGTGAAACAACAGTACAGTGATGCTGACGTGCTTGTTCTTCCACGGCTGTTACAAGGCATGAACCGATTCCTTTCCCTTCTTCCAAACTATCAAGTGAAATAATTTCGCATTCGGCTCCTCGGATTTCATAGGTTACTAGTCCTATGATTAAGTGGGTATCATTTAAAAATGCAAAACCTTCTAATGTACTACAATCATAAATACCACTGGAAATAACCATTTCCGTACTTCCCCAATGTGTTTGAAAAAACGCTTGAACATCCTTTTTTGGAACTTGTGAAATATGAATGATTGGCATAATAATCTACCTTCTTTAAATTGAAATATGAAATACACTGGCTATGGCTTTTTGAATACCTAAACATATGGCCCATGATACCACGCCTAGTCCTATAGCAAAGACAATATGAATAGACGATTTCATTGCCATATACATAACGTATAGCATAACCATTGTTGCAGGAAGTCCAACTATTACACCAACCGTAAATCGCTGTATATGCTCATTCGGTTCACTTTGAACGGTTAGCCAAATAATACTTAAAATACTGACAAGTGGCAGTGCGGCTATCATACCACCATATGTAGGAAATCTTCTAGCAACTTCTGTGACAACTGCAATAATCGCAGCAGAACATATAATTTTTACAACTGTATAAATCATTTCGACACCTCGCTTAATAGCTGAAATGCTTCTAAAACACTTTGTTGTTCTTTTTCTGATAAAAGAAGGAGCGCCTGCTTTAGTTTGTTATCATCTAATTCCGTATTTTTCTTTACAACCTGTAATCCATCCGCTGTAAGAAAAAGCTTCACTTTACGTTGATCATTGGCTACTCGAATCTTCTCAACCCAACCATGTCGTTCTAGCTTTTTCACATGCTCTGAAGCTGTATTTTGCGAGATATTTAATAATTGTGCAATATCTCGAACTGTCACTTCATCTTCCTTTTGAATCATCTGTAAAATACGTACACTTTGATGGGAAATATTATCTTCATGTGTTGTATGGAGATGGTAGAAAATATTTGTAAAATAATAGTTTATATCTTGTATCATACTTTTTACTCCTTTAATATATCGTCACTCACGATTATATCGTATATAACGATATATTAAAAGAGATTTATATTAAAGAGATGGAATTTTTAATACTTGCAATCGTTCACTTATTTTACACAGGATTAAAATCTAACACAACCCTTTCCTCTCCCATTAAATCATTGTCTTTTTCTGTTTACTACTGATCTTTTCATTACTGCGCTCACAATACGAACCCTCGCCATATTCGTGTTTGGATGGACTGTTTCTAATCTGCATCAAACCTATTTTATGGTATACACTCTTGCATTTCCTACCATCCTACTACTGAATTTCGCTATTTATTTCAAATCAACATCTATTTTTACTAGCTTTTTGCTACTTACATTCGGAGGACCTTGTAAGCAGGAGCTATGTGCAGTATTATTACACTACTAAACTTGAAGAGAGTACGAAACAGAGGGTTACAATTGCTATATTTGATCTATTTTATTGTTGGCGGGACCATTATGGTTTTAGCCTTACTTTTAAGTCAGTCTAAGTATTTATTTTTATCGGGCATTATTACGGCCTTGCCAATTCTCACGCTTATTAACATGGGTATGCAAATGAAGCATATGAAAGCTGACACCTTTCATAATGTTTTACAAAATACAGTCTTTGGTGCAGTAGGCATGCTACTTTTCACTGTGCTCGCTTTCCTATTAACAAACTGGTTTAAGCCTGGCATTGCAGTACTTAGCGCTTTACTTGTCTATGCAATATTTATGTTATGTGGAAAATTTATTATGTCGTTGTTAACATAAGTTTTGATTGATATACTGGGCTGCCTAAAAGCAGCTCTTTTTATATGCCCCCTATTTTTATGCCTTTGTGCTGTAAAAACTTGAATGAGCAAGTAATTTTGATTTTTATGTATCCTTAGTGAAGCATGTTATTTCTCTTTCCCCACTCCTCTTTCTTTCGTTCCCTTTTAATGTTAAAATATTTATAGTTTGCTTTCCAAGGAGGAATCGAAATGGTCGCATTCTTTTGTAATGCCTGCTCTAGACCCATCAATTATCAGGTCGAAGAGGTCTAGGTAAACCCCACAAATGGATGATCTCTTTAGGCCTAAAATAAAAAAAGCCTAATTTACAGGAGTGAATTCACATGGAAGAACAAGCAATTCAGCCGTTTTTAACGGTTGCCAACTATCATTTACTTGAACAACAAATGAATAAAATTTTACAAACACTTGCTACTACACAAGATAAAAACGTCATTCTGACTGTGCGTGGTCTTGCACAAACAGAAATTACTGAAAAAGTTGTTATGACACCTGCACAAGCACAACTCATTGCGCCTATTTTATCTGTAACAGAACGTGGAACAGGTGAGGCATATTTAAATGATTTAAAATCGTATGTTATCCCATTTAAACCAATTACAGCAAGCACCATCAAAAGCCTGTTTAAAAAAGAAAAAAAGCTAAAATTGCCGAATCTTGAACAAATTGATTTTCAACAAATTTGCTACTTAGCTTGGGATGATTATGGTACCAATCGAAAATATGTCATTATAGAGCAAGACGATAAATTAAAGGCAATTAAAGGCACTTTCTCCAATCATACAATACGGGGTATATGCGCAATCTGTAATCGTCACGCTGATACTGGACTGTTTACTACATCCATTAAAGGAAACATCGTCGGCACTTATACAAATCACAGCAATTACATTTGTGCAGACAGCGATTCGTGTAATCAACATGTGACAGATATGGATAAGACTATTACATTTTTTGAGCGCATTACTTGATGATTAACAAGCCTTCTCCGCTTTGGAGAAGGTCATTTTTGTTTTAAGCGAACCACGCACAAAAAAAACTATCCTGAAAAAGTTAACTTTAGCGGATAGTTTTATTTATTTTAATTATTCAACTTTTGCCTATTAGATGGCAAAATAGATGATGCTATAATAACAAACCCAAGCATCAGAACAAAGATTAAATCCAGTAAACCGGTGTGCATGGATACTGTAAACACAGTAATCGTGAATGCATAAGCAACCGTATGGAAACTACGTATGCCATTTTGTTTTACTTTATTATAAATTAGAGAAATTAATACGCCATACAATAGGAAGCCAATTGCTACTAATAAATAGCCTCCGTCTAAAAACAATTGACCAATAAAAGTTGGCGTTGTTGTTCGCTGTTCACGAGTCACGTTTATACCGCGTTCCGACGTAATCGAGTTGACAACCTCGGTAACTTTCATACGGGGTGAAATTTGCTCACCAGGTAAAATTGTACTAAAAATGCCTTGATGCATTTCACCTTTTAAGTAACCTTCTTCTTTTGTGTATTCGATAATGGTACTTAACACGATATGACTTGTCACTGCTTCAGCATTTAATGCACGCACCCATTTCGGTGTTAAGTTTACTTTTTGTTCAGCCGTTAATAGTTTTTTTTCTTCCTCCGCAGTTAATTCTACATCGGGTTGCTTACGATCATTGAATGCCTTTGTCGTATCCTCTGTCATCACACGAATAAAGCCAAACAACGAAAATCCGATACCAATTACGAATATTGCCGATAAAAACCACGTTAACTTCACTCTTTTTACAACATAGTGGAAAACAATAATCCCAGTAAATAACATAATAATAAGCGGTGTACGGTAGCCCATTAATAGAAATAGAAACATAATAACTGCAAAAATTGAACCGTATCCGATTGCTTTTTTCCAGGTCATCTTCTTTTCCAAAATCATTTTATAAGATAACAGCAATAAAACCCCAAACCATAATAATTGGCTAAAGAAGTTTAACTTTGGATCTAAGTTTCGGCGATTGGCTTCGTCCGTTATCCCTAGATTCCCACTAAAAATCATCATTAAATAGGAACCTAATCCAAGCAACGTTAAAACAACTATAAAATGAATGATATATTTCCCTAAGAATGACAGTCCGAATGTGGGAATTGTCCATTGCAGTTTATCGATTAAAAATACACCTATGTAATAACAAATAACGGCTAAAATTACAGCCGGCCAAATAGATACATGAATACCGAATTGTTCAAATTTATGCCAATCAAATAAGCTAATAAAAAAATATAGCAGTAAAATAAATGGCAAAAAGAAATACGGTGAAAACATATCGATTTTATTTAATTTCCCAAAAACCTTTTTCAATTCGCTCATACATATCACACCAAATAGATGTTATTTCCCCCTTTTTCTTTTTTTGTAAAACAAAACAAGTATAACATATTTATTGTAAATTATATATAAAGCTTCCATATAAGAACTAAAACCTATCATTACAAGTAAAGCGAAAACTCGTATTTTGATAAAACTTTAATCAAAATACGAGTTTCATTTATTTCATTAGTCGATGAGTTTAATAGATTCTAACGAAGATTCAATGCTCTGTATAGAATGGCTACAAACTGTGCTCGCGTAACGGGTTCATCTGGCTTAAATTTACCGTTATCGCCAAGTACAATTTCAAGTTCTGCTAATGCAGCGATATACGCATAGCTCCAATGCGTTGGAGGAACATCTTGGAATGTGCTAGAGCCTCCTAATTCTATCTTTAGCGCAAGCGTCACAACTTTTGCCAACTGTGCACGCGTCATTAAAGCATTAGGATTAAATTTCCCCTGTGAACCATCGACTATTCCTGCTTGTTGTAATGTCGTAACGGCTTCATAGTATGGATGGCTTGCATTTACATCCGAAAATGTAAGCGCATTGCGTGTCGGCTCGAACTCAAAAGCACGGTAAAATAACAATGCCACATGCTGTCGTTGAATAAATTCGTTCGGACGAAACGAACCGTCTGGATACCCTGTTATAATCCCTTGACTAGCTATTTCTTCTATCATTTCTTTTGCCCAATGATTGGCAATATCATGAAAAGACACTTTTGGTAAGTCAGGTTCAGGTGTCGTTTGTTCCGGACTTAGTTCTGGGGTAAGCTCTGGCGCTATGTTTGCAATCCATTTCGCATACAACTTGGTCTCTTTCGTCACACGATCTTTTGTCAAATCCCACTCATTGATTAAAGCAGCTTCTTTATACCAGCCGCCAAACGTATAACCTTCCTTTTTAGGAATCGGTAACGTTGCTATCTTTGTGTCATGCGCTACAGACAAGTGACCTAATACGCTCCCGCCATTTGTTTCAAAATATACTGTGACATTTTGCGGTGATGAATCACTACTACCATTATTACTACTAACTGGAGAACTATTAACAAACCACTTTGCAAAAAGTGTTGTCTTACCCGTGATTGTATCTTTCTTAAAATCCCATCGATTTGTTAGTGTAGCTTCTTTATACCATCCACCAAATGAATAACCTTGTTTCGTCGGGATAGTTGGTTCATTTATCTTCATGTTAATATCAACCATCTGTGAGGGGATTCCACTGCCTCCATTCGTATTAAACGTCACTTCATATTGTACGACTTTCCATTTGGCAAATAATGTTGTTGCACTCGTTACTACATCATTTGTCAAATCCCATTGGTTGATGAGCGCTGCCTCTTTATACCAACCAGCAAATATATAACCTTGTTTCGTTGGAACAGATGGCACTAACACTATAGCATTGTCATCAACTAATTGTGATGGCATTGCACTTCCTCCACCTGTATTAAACGTCACTTCATGTTGAACGACTTTCCACTTCGCATACAAAGTAATTGGACTGCTTACTACATCATTTATAAAATCCCACTTGTTTGTTAGTGCAGCCTCTTTATACCAACCTTCAAATGTATGCCCTTGTTTTGTTGGAGCAGGTGGTTCCACCACTAATGTTTGATCATTCACGAATTGTGGTGGAATTATACTCCCTCCATCCGTGTTAAACGTTACATGTTGCTGCGGCAACCACATAGCATAAAGTGTTAAATCTCCTGTCATTGTTTTTACTTCATCTACATGATAATCAGTGCCGCTACCATCCCGCTCTGTATTCCATCCCGTAAAAACGTAACCATCTTTCTTTAATGATTCCTGTTTTTTCACAGTAAATGATTGTGTTGTCTTGTCTATATAATCTGCTGCAACACTGCCACTTGTATGGCCATTTCCATCGTAGGTAATTGTAAATCCTAAATACTCAAATGGATTTCCATTTTGATCCGCATACTCCTTTGCCTTTGATGGAATTGTTCCCAAAATCTTCGTTTGTTTAGGTATAGCATTTGGTAATACAATTGTATTCCTACTTAAAATCGTTATTGTCTTTAAATCATTATTAACAAATGCACCCTGGCCGATTCTTTTTACAGTATCAGGTATTGTTATACTGGATAGCTTATTATTCGCAAAAGCAAAATCTCCAATCCATTCTAGCTGATTTGGGAATACTACTGAAGTTAGTAAATTATTATCAAATGCATTGTAGCCTATTAATTTTACATTATTTGATAGCACTAAGGAGGTCAGTTGTTTATGATTAAATGTTTCATACCATATATTTGTGACAGGCTTACCACCTAACGTATCTGGGATGACCAAATCTTTTCGACTGGGATTATTATCTCCGTAAATTGTTACCCCACCTGGATAATACATTTCTGGTACTATACCCGTTGTATTATCATTATAGATAAACCCATCTTCCGTAAAATTTGCAAAAACCTTATTCTCATTGAAAAGTAATGCAAATAAAAATAACGTGACAGGTACTACGATTAAAAACTTCTTAAGCATCTTTATTTAATTCTCCTTTACATCGTTCAGTAAATAGCCTATACAACGCTTTCATAAATTTTTTAATTTATATAAAATCACCCCTTTATTTTCAATATTAGAGTTTTAGATTACAGTTGCACATTGAGGAATGTTAATAGTTCAACCATTAACATTAAAAATTTATTCAGATGCGTAATGATGCAGGAATTAAAACAAAAAAATAACACTCGTATGGTAAACGGGTGTTATTTTTGCTAAGATGATATGTTTTTCACTACTAAAAAATTAGTTAACACATTGGAAAGTAATTTTGGTATTTGTTTTTGGATAGATATAGCCCCCAATAGAAATTGATAATAAAACCCATCCTTTGTATGCTATCCTAATATGAACGTAAAATATTGGAGATGAGGTATTATATTGATAAGAAAAGAAGAGTTATTAAAAAATATTAATAAGCATTTAGGAACGCTGAAGAATTATACAGATTTAAACAATAAAATTGGCTATACAGATATAAATAAATCATCTGAGGATTTCTATGCTGGACTTTTAAGTATAATCTACGAAATTGATCTCATCAACATGAATGAAATAAAAGTTAATCATCCAGCCATTGACTTAGGTGATGTAGAATCAAAAATATGTTATCAAGTTACTTCTACTAGTGAGCGAGCAAAAATACAAGATACATTAGACATGTTTGAAAAACATAAACTACACGAAAAGTACAATGAATTGTTTATATTAATTATTACAGTGAAAGAAACCTATAAAAAAGATTTTAAAAGTCACTCAATTAATTTTGATAAAAATATTAATATTATAGATATTCGAGATTTAGTTAAAGAAATAAGCACTATAAAGAATATAAAAAAAATTGAAAGAATATCAGATTATCTAGAAGATGAGTTGTCTCTTAATAACAGTAATACTAAAGAAAAAGAACTTGAAAAAAATATTTCAACCCTTTTAGAAGCGGAAATCCGAGATAATATTTCTAAAATTATGAGTCAAAGTATTACTACAGGTAACATTAAATTTAATTTCAAAGATGTACTAAATAGTATAGATGAATGTGAATTTAGAAATTTTAAATTAGATAATGATGGGAACTATTTATTATTTTACTCTCTTAGCACGTCCCAATATGACAAATTCGAACATCAATTAATAAAACTAAATACTACTTCTGCTAAAACTACAATTGAATTGTATATGCAATTTAAACAGTGGAATAAATACAAGGACAATATGTTCCACATGCGAGTTGACGAATATGGCAAATTCAGAGAAGTGTTATTACAAAAATTAAACACCTGTACTGTTATTACAAAAGGAATATTATAGGGGCGCATATATTTACTTAAGAATCTAACGAAAGAAAAGCGATGATTTTGGGGTACTTTTTGGGTACATGTATTTTCTTTCTTCCCCTACCTAAATTACATTAATAATTTTATTTTTTATAATTTTCTACAAAGATTGATATATCAACGTTTTCGCAAAAAAAAACACTCGTATCAAATACGAGTGTTTCGGACATGCTATGACAACCACTTCGGTGGTGTGTTTTTTTCCCAGTAAATATCGCCAAGATTGTTGTGAGCCATAAAGTCATCCTCGGCACTGTGATAGTGGAAGTTGTAGTAGTAGCCTTCTTGTGGGCGCTTTTCAGTACGCACATGGAAGCGAATTAAATCATTGCCTGTTTCGTTATTAATAATATTGAAAATTTTTTCACCATAGTTGCCACTTGGTTTTTCAGTAATTGTGAGATTTGCCAATGATCCCTCTTCAACGTTGGCCACTGTCATCGCTATTGCCTCTTCTATTTTAGGGAAGATAATAGAATCAAATTCATTGCTAATTTTAGGGCCGATTTTTGTTCCAAACTTCATATACGATTGCTCTTTCGCTGCGTCAACTAGAAGTGCTTCGTAGTCAATCGCATTTTGCTGTATTTCAGTTGCTTCAGCCGCTTTTACTTCGGATTCAGCGGCTAGCGCAGTGCTTGTCCCAGATGAAGGACCGATAGAGGCGCGATTCGAAGGGTTTTGATCGAATGCATCCCAAATTTCATGTGTTGGCGTAATTAATCCAAATGTTAAAAACGCAACCATAATTACGATACTTTTTTGAACCCACTTTTTCATTAATTAACACCTTCTCTTTTATGTACAAATTGGTAATTCTACTTATAATATAATACGTTCCAACCAATAAAAGGTTTCATATTTCTACATTTCATTGTACAATAATTTATGTATAAATGTGTCGTTTTTTAAAAGGAGGTACAAAGTATGTCAATCGCAATGGGTATTGGTCTTTTATTAATGTTAGGTTACTTAACTTCTTTATGCTTCACTGACTAATTTAGTGACTTATGCATACTGAACACTATTTGTATGTATAATGCCGTATTATTTAAGTTTTTGCTATTATTTTCGAATTTCTTTTTTTGCAACATGATGTAAATTAAGCTTCTATTTGGTGCTGTTAAGGGGCTAGGTAGGGCTAATCAAATACGGCAAAATCATATACAGAAATGTATGAATAAGAAAGATTGAAGCTCTTTGGCTTCAATCTTTTTTGTTATTCCCTTAACATGTAAAACTCCTATTGAGTACACGATTGCTATAAGCTAATAATTTTAATTGGACTTATATACATATCCATTCTAACAAAAACAATAGATTATTAAATCCAACCAACCAGGTACTTAGTTGAATTGTGTATGAATAAGTACTGTTACAATGGTAAGTTCATACTTACGGTTCTGTACCTAAACCCTATTTTTTCATATAGTTTTATCGCATGGTTCCCTACGTAAGCGCTAAGTCTGACTTCTGAATATCCTTCCTGTCTCAATTGCTCAATAGCAACATTCATTAATACTTTCGAAATACCCTTGCCTCTATAGGTCTCTTTTACATATAGCTCATAAATAAAGCCATTTAATTGGTCCGTAAATTGGTCTTTGCTTTCCCCAATTAAAATCCACCCCATTAACTTATGATTCTCTGTTGCTATTAAATAATAGCATCCTTTATTTAGGAGAGGTTCAATAAGGTTCATTACTTTTTCATTGGTTGCCCTTACTCCGCCCAATGTACCATCGGATAAAGCTTGTGGCGAAAGCGCAATGATTTCATCTAGTTCAAAATTGTTCGGCTTTCTAATTTCCATACATACTACCTCCCTTCTCAATTTTCATATCCGATTTACCAATCTATTCTTATCATACCATTTAACCTATCTTTATATAAACAAGCCTTTGTAATACGGTTTTTATTAGATAGCACAAGTGTCTACCTTTAACAGTTTTTAATAAAAAACACCTACCGAAGTAAGTGTAAAATATTTTATTCAATTGTTTTAGCTTTTCGCTAGTGATTAGCGGTAGTGCGCCTCCCAATCTTGCAAAATGTTCTTTATGGACATCCATAAGGAATTTTATTTCGTTGCTACCGCGTTTAATAATAATTGTTTGTTATGATCAGACATTACACGCCATTCTTTAACCTTTACTTTCATTGTGTCTTCACATCCTTTCAACAATTGCTTTCACCCCACTGTATGCAAATGAATGACGCATTAAAACCATTTCTAAAATGGACTATCATTTATATTTTAGTTTCTGTTAGAGATTTTACTCAATAAAAATAGACCACCCTTCGTGGAGTGGTCTTCTTCAACTTACTTCAATACGCACAGTATATTCGTTTTAAAAACTATTTTGGTAGCACAGGAACCCAAAGCTCATTACTAGGAATGCGATCAGGTGCTAAATAATTTTCAATGCAAGGCAGGTCTGCTAATTCGTATCCGGACGATGGGAGCCATTCTGTATATAAACGGTTCCAGGCATCCGTGATGTTTGGGAAAACAGCCCATGTTGTATTGTTAGGTATGATGATTTTCTCCATATCATTGGGGAATTTTTGCGAATAGCGGCAGCCCATAAAATAATCAAATTCATCATCTGTAATTGCCGCTTGTTTGCCGCAAACACCTAAAATCCCTTCCATTTTGCATTGTGGGTTTTCCCATGACAGATTTATTAACCTTTGTAACAATCCACTTTTATTCGCCTCTTCCCACAATTTAGGGATTTCATTAAAAGCATCAGCTGTCCTTACTTTTTGTTTCACACCTACAATTTCAACTTCAAAATCTAATCCTTCGATTCGATAGTCCATCTCTACATCTCCTTTGATTGAAATATGAAAGGAGAGTCTTGGAATGACTTTTAATTCAATCCCTTTCTTGCGGGCGACTGTTGGAGTAACCCCATGGAGGTTCTTAAAAGCGCGACTGAAAGCATCAGGTGAATCATATCCATACTTGATTGCAAGGTCAATAATTCGAACAAATGTGTTGTTTTGAAGTTCAAATGCTGCTTGCGATAATCGTCTTCGCCTAATATACTCCGCTAAAGATAATCCTGTAATAGCTGAGAACATTCTAGGAAAATGGTATTCAGAACAACATGCTAATTTTGCTACCTCTTTGGCGTCTATTTTACCGGATAGATTTTGTTCAATGTAATCCATTACTCTATTTATTCTTACAATCCAATCCATTATTATCACTCCTGTCGCTATCTATCATAATTAAAAACAACCTACTATATCCGACATTTTAAGTCCAAGAAATGACGGATAACATAGATAAAAAATCCGCGAACATTATTTGAGCTCGCGGATACTTCAATTTCTTTCTTATTGCCAATTACAAAATGTATAATCCCAATTTTCAAAGAATTCATCTTCTACTTCAATTTTTTTATATATTGGCCATAACAATTGGTGAACAATTTTTTGAACTTTAGCAAAGGATACTTGTTGTGTTAATAATTGTTGCCATGCTTTGTTCTTGCTGTCGTCCAAATCAAAACGTTTTGAGAACACAGGCGGATTTTTTTCAATTGTCGTTTTATGTCGGTCGAATGTATCGAGTATAGCCTCTTGTAATACACGACCTTCAAAATTTTGTGTACTCGCTAGTAAATAAATAGCATAATAATCTTTCAGCGTTTCTGCTAATGTTGGGTATTGATATATGGTATTAAATTTATGTGCAATGATGAGCTCTGTCGGATACGCTAATAGCTCAGTTGACGAACTATTTAACAATGATGCGGTTGCAATCTTTCGAGGAGTCATGGAGACACTATCGAATAAAGTTATTGTTATTTCTATGTATGTTGTTATGTGTCCTATTTGTGCAGGAATCCTAAGATGAACTTCTTCTTCGCCGCTAGAGGAGACTTCTATTTCATCAATGGCAAACACAATCCCATCTTCCGTTACTTTCACTGAACATATTTCTTGGAAAGCATGTTTGATGATACTTTCTTTATCTGCCATGTTTTTGGCGCACAATGTCATTCCAGAAGAAGACTTCTCAATATCATTTGTGATTGTCCCTAATAAAAATTCGCCATATAGCCAATATTGATCTTCATAAGAAGAAGCTGCTAATCGAACTAACAACCTTTCTTGGGAATAGAATGCTACAAGTGCCTCCAAACTTTCTTGTTGCTGCTGAGCTACTTCTGCTAGTTGGTCCAATACACTTTTTGGTACTTCGTTTACTTGTTTCATATGCCACACCCTCGTTTCAATCTTTTTTCAGAATCTTTCAATCAAATAGCATAAATTTGATTTTTTAAAAAACTCCGCACTTTATTATTACTTATTTTCCCACAATAGTAAACGGTAATATAATCCATGATAATTTGTCGATATATGTCGTTATTTAGGAGAAAAAAGATAAATCAGAACCACCAGTCTAACTGGTGGTTTGCTCTACGCGTGAAACGCTGGGGTACTGGCCCATGTCTAAAGACACACTGAAAGGTCCACCACCCGCACTCCGTTTTCACGCTACCACTAAAGTGGGTTTATTTTTTTCTCTTCTTATTTTTTATTTCTTCTCCTGTGAATGGGTCAATGAATTCTTTCATGCTCATTTGATCCTCTAGAATATCTTCTTGTAATTGATTTTTTATATATTCCTGAATAATTTTTCTATTTCTTCCCACGGTGTCTACATAATATCCTCGGCACCAAAACTTCCTGTTCCCCTATTTGTATTTCAGATTCGCATGTCGATCAAATATCATTAAACTACTTTTCCCTTTCAAATAACCCACAAATGATGAAACACTTAATTTTGGTGAATACTTACCAACATATGAATATGATCAGGACATGCTGTTGCTTCTATAATTTCTACTCCTTTTCTTTCACATAACTGGCGAAGAATTCACCTACATCTACTTTAATTTGTCCATAGATAGTCTGTCTTCTATATTTTGGCGCAAAGACGATGTGATACTTACAATTCCATGTCGTGTGTGCTAAACTTTTATTATCCATTTGGATCCCCTTTCGTACGGAGTCGGTTGACCAGACCTGATTTCATTGTACGGCTGGGGTTTTTTTCTTGTCCATAGCTAGAAGCTCTTTAGAACCCCTCGCATAGCAAGGGGTTTTCAAAAAAATACAAAAAAACACCTAACTTTTTATAAAAAAGCAGGTGCTAAATCACAAATACTTATTATTTTTATTCCTAATTATCAAGAAATTGGACAAGGGGTAGCTTCGCCTTAGCGAAACTACCCCTTTAGTATTTAATAGGTAACATTTCTGTAAATTGTAAAGTCTCAACCCAATCATCTGGGGAATATTATTTCGAAACGTTTTCGTTTCTTCACCGCGGTAAAATTCCACTGTGTGCTCTCTAACTTAAGCAACGCAAACCCAGCCTTCTTTTGCGTCCTTGCAGCCCCAAAGCATGCGCCAGTGTGAATAAGTATCCTAAAAAACAAAAAGCAGAATGCCAGATTACTGAAAGATGCTACCTAAAATAGCACGTATATAATTATAGCATAAAAAATTTATAAAGTAAAATCATGTTTTTCACTATAAACTATTGCTTGGCAAAATAAATAGAATAATGAACTGCACATCTTTTATTAAATAACGCATTACACTGTGGACAGCACAATGTCTCCCTATAGGCTTGAATCGTCAATTCATGTTTCCAATATCCACAAAGTATTGCGTTCGTATGAAATTAATCATGATAGCAACGTTTAATAGCATTTTGTACGTGCTCTTCATAGCATTTATATCAAGGATAATAACGCTCACAACAGGCAAATTTGCGATAATTTCCTTTTCAGTATGGTAATGTATACTCCTTGTTTCATTATCAATAACGGCACCGAAAATATTCATTTAAACACGACCCTATTTAATAGTAATAAAAAAAGGAACAAACATGATTTTATGTCTGTTCCCGTTGTCTATTGTTTCACAATAACACCATAATGAAATTTTGAAGTCAAACGCGTTAATCTCGAGAAATGATATTTTTCAAACCACGTTGATTGATAATGCGCTTTTAACACAACACGCCTTTTTGCCACTCGTCTCGCTTCTTTGACCCATTCATCCGTTAAAGTCATATGTGCTCCTGCTGTACGAAGTGCCTGAAAATTATTCGATTCCTCAATAATTTCTTCAAACATTGGATCTATATAGACTACATCAAATGAATTATCTAGCTGTGATTTTAAATAAGCAACCGCTTCTGCTTGCACCACTTCTATTTGTCGCATACAGGCCGTTAATGGAAGCTCCGAGGTATCATATGCTTTCATACCATGCGCTACAATAAATGCCACATTTGGATTAGCTTCCAGTCCTACCACTCGACCATATTGACCAACAGTATAGGCGGCTAACATCGCATCCGCACCTAAACCGAGCGTACAATCTAATACCGAATCGCCCTTTTCGAGCTGTGCCGCATCTAAAAACGGCTCCATTTCTCCCCTCGCTACTCGCTTTAAGCGAAATGCTGCGGAATTCGGATGAAAGAAAAAGGGCTCTTCTGCGCCAAATGCATAATATTCATAGCGATTTTTCCCTGCTACAATGATATTCGCCTGAAAGTCCTCTGCAAGTTTACGGATTGAGCGTTTATGACGAGGGATAAAGGGAGCATCTAACTTGCTACACACAAAATCAGCGAGCACCATCGACAAATCGTCTGGTCTGCCCGCTGTAGTGACAATTGTTTTTACTTCTCGCATGTCTGCTCTAAAACGCCTGTTAAATGCGCAGTAATTTGCTCCACTGGGAAGCCTTCAATTTGTTCACGCGGAATAAAGTAAGCCAATTCCCCATCTTTTAAAATGGCCATTGATGGTGAACTTGGTGGTACATCCTCAAAAAAACCACGCATCGCAGCAGTTGCTTCAGGATCTTGCCCTGCAAATACCGTTACAAGATAATCTGGTTTAACCGCAGCAACTGCTTCACGAGCCGCTGGACGTGCCAACCCTGCAGCACATCCACATACTGAATTAATCACAACCAAAGAAGTCCCCTTTGCCTCCGCCATAAATTCATTAACAGCATCCGCCGTTGTCAGCTCCCTAAAACCAGCCTCCACCAACTCTTCACGCATCGGCTTCACTACCTGTTTCATATATTCGTCGTAAGCATTCATGCTTTTACCCTCTTTCATATGTAATCACAAAGCCCATTATAGCAAGGTTTTTCACACTTGTATAATGTTTCGATTTCACCGATATTCACCTGCATTCAGATTTTTGGTTGCTTTTTTGTTGCTTTGGTTGCTTTCTTAGGTGTAAAAAATGACACACCCTAGTAATATACATACTTCAAAATTTATATTTATTCAAATTAGAACATAAAAGAAAGTTTAGTGGAACGGAATTAATAAATAACTAATATTGGTTATTTTTCTTTTTTTATATACTTTTACCATCTAATTTCTTAAAATAGATAAGATATTATAAAGGAGGAAGTTTGAAAATGAAAAAATTATTTTATGTTGGAGCCTTATCGGCATTTTTACTTGCTGCATGTGGTGATGAAAACGAAGCTGCACCTAAAGAAGAAGCTCCAGCTAGTGAACAAGCTGCACCTGCAAAAGAATCTGTAACAGCAGAGACGGCAAAATGGCAGGATGAAATAACAAAATTGGCTACAAATTCTGATAGTCCGGCTGATAAGTTTTATGCACTTGAAAAATTTTTAATGGAGTATAATCCTACGGAAGCAGAAGTGAAGGAATTTTCAACGTACATAGTTGATGATTATAAATCAGGTAATTATTTAAGTGAAATCGAAAACCATGAGCGAATGTTGACTAACATTTTAAAATCTTATTTTGTTGAGAAAAATAGCGAAGGTGCTCTAAAGGATTTCGCTTTTGATTATTTCCAAAACATGAAATATACATATCGTGGTGTTGATGCAGTAGATAGTGAAGCTGTAAAATCAAATGAAGATCAAATGAACAAAGCTCTCGAAAAAATGAATTAAAAATTAAGCCACTCAAATGGAGTGAACCCCAAAAGTTAGTTTTTCGGTAATTTTGGGGGTGCTGTACAAATCGAGTGGCTTTTTTTGTTATCAAAATTAATCGATTTTTATTATAGCAAAAAAGCCCATAAGTAGTTAATGTTATCTTTGGAGGTTTATTCAGGAAATGATCATATACAACTTTAAGGAGGATACATCATGGTAAATATATTTAAAAAAGGTTTTATTTATTCGGCATTAATGCTGTTATTACTTGTTAGCTTTAGTGTTGAAAGTGCATCAGCAGCAGAAGGGGTTGATTACGAAGAAGGAGTAACTAATTTAAATAATACTCCTGAAAATAGTGCAATAATTGGAAGTCAACTCAAAAAACCTGAAAAAGGTTGGAATAGATACGACGGAAATAGTCCTAAAGTAATTGTAGGAGATACTTCTAAGTACACTCCGCATAATCATCCAATATTTTACAAGGGTTCTACTGCATTCTTTACTAGAGATAACACAGCAACGTTTAGATTTAATGGAACTAAAATTAGGTTACTTTCTGCAATTTGGGTGGCAAGAAGCAAGAGTATTGAAGTTAGTATTGACGGACAGATTGTCGATACATTCTCTCAAAATATCGACTCACTAAATATAAATGATGGTCAAAGAGTATCTTACGAAAAAAATAATTTATCTCCAGGAACACATATTGTTATATTGAAAAACCTCGATACAGCTAGTTTTTTTGAATTAGATGCAATTGATGTTGATGGAACATTATTATCACCAGTTGAAATTCCAGATGTTGAATTCATTTCATTAGACAAAAATTCAATAGAAATACTGGAAGGTAGTAAGGATAAATTAACTGCTACTGTCTTACCAGAAAACTCTATCAATAAAAATGTGATATGGTCTTCGAGTGATGAATCAATTGCCACTGTAGATCAGGATGGTAACGTGACAGCTATTCGTGAAGGCCAAGCAATCATAACTGCAAAAATCGAAAACACTGATATTTCAGCTACTAGCACTGTGATTGTTAAAAAACCTATTAGTGAATCTTCTAGTGCTATCCTTAGTATCACACTAGTAAATGGTATTACAAAAGAATATGATGTTACTAATACCGTTTTAAATAATTACTTGAATTGGTTTGAAAGTGCTCAAGGTACTTCAACTTTCAAATTCACAAAAACTATCTCACCTTATAAAAAAGTAACTGAATATATTGTACACGACAAGATTGCTTCATTTGAAGTAAGAGAGTATTAATCAAGAGACCGCCCTCCACAATGATTAAGTGGTAGAGCGGTCTTTCTTTTTATTTATTTCGTCTTTGTTGAATCGTAATATACAAACCAATCAAACGATCCGTCGTCATGACTCCATTCTGTAAGTCCTTCAAGTGTGAAGCCTGTATAATTCCATCCTTAACCGCTTGTGCAATATAGTTTTCTGTTTCAGTTTTCAAAGCTGGTGAACCTGGATTCCATGTTGTATTTGCCACCTTGATTTCCTCCTTCTTGTCTTTCACAATTAATTGGACTTTCATTTTGCTGTTACTTGGCACGATTATTTGTCCTTCTAATTTGTACCCTCTAGGCATCTTCCAATTGCGTTTCACTTCAAAATGTGGACGGTCGATTCTGCGTGCCCAATCACCACCCCACGTAATACCTAACTTACGAGCGATTGCCCCGACTTTTGTTAATGTATCTACATCATATAAGGGTTTCGGTGGAGCCACGGCAATGTCCCACGCTAAACGTGAAGTATGATTACTCTTTAGCGTCCACGTCACAACTTTCCCTGGTCTTGTTCTGCCTTGTGCATATAGGTAATTTTGCCGTGCTTGACTTCTATATGTTTCCGTAACGAAGATATTATAAATGCCTGCTTTATAGCACTGTTGAAAGAGCAACCTGCAAGCGGTTTGCGCCACTGGTAGTAATTCACCTAAATCTCGGCATGTTGTTGTGACACTCATTATTTATCATCCTTTTTATCATCATTGTCGATTTGTAGCTGCTTAAAAGCATTTGTTAAGAACTTCGGCACTTTCATCCCTAGCTTACCAAGATTCTCAATCATACTGATTCCTTCCATACCAATTAGAAAAAGAATCATAGCATTGCGCATAAAGTTACCACTCTCGGTTGCTAAGTCCAGTTGCACTGCAGCAATAACCATCAAGATCATAGCTACCTTTTTAAATAGCCCTATCAAAGCTTTTCTGCTATCAACGTTTTTCACAACAAAAGCAACCATAGTCCCTAAAATATAATCAATCGCCATAAAGATAGTGAGTGCTTTGATTAAATGGTCAATCCCACCAACAAAATAGGCGACCCCTGCCATGGAGCCGCCTACGAGTGATGTATATAATGTGTCTGTTTTCATTGGACACCTTCCTTTTTTGCAAAATAAAAGCCTCACACAGATAATTGTGTAAGGCTAATTAAACTTTTGTTAAATTTTTTTGAAATAATGCAATTTAATCGCTATATTAGTTTATATCCTGGCTCATTTCATGTGCTCGCTTATTTATAAAACTTAAATAACATGAGCATTGCTATTTTTCTATTGCAGATATACATACGAAACTATATAGTTAGGAATCTCTTTTTAAATCTAGTGGCATAAAGAAGTAGCATGTTTTAATCATCAACTTCTTACTTCTTCGTATTGATCCATTAATAATTTATTATTTCTAATAGTTTCAACATATAGTAAGAATGCTATGACAATAATAAAAAGTATAGAGAAAATAATTCTCCAAATGCCTTCACTTACCATTGCACCTATACCTATGACTATCATAGCTGAAGCCGTTATAATAAATATTTTTTTTATGTTATCATATATTTTTTTGTGAAGAGGTAATTCTACTTTCTTCAATAATTTCCTCTCCAGTTCTATATCCATTAAAAATTCATATTCAAAAAACTTATAAGTATTTTTTTTACATGCCAAAACCTTTTTTTTATTTATTCTTTTCTCAATGTCCCACTCAATTCCATTATCATCTTTAAAAGAAAATTTAAATTTTACACTTAAACTCCCTATAATAAAGAACAATATAGAAAATGAAGGTATAGATATTAATAAAACTAAGTAAATTAATAATCCAATGGTAGTTTTATCAAGATCGAAACCAAGAAAAAACATGGAAGATAAATATATAAATAGTATTAAAATATCTATTAGTAGAACTTGTGTTAAAAAAATTCCTAGACGTTTTGATGGACTATATAATATTTTTTCTACAGCCTTTATATTGAACGAGTCTATTGCCTTCTTTATGATAGGGATTGAAAAAATAATAATAGTTGGAACGCTTGTAATAACTCCTTTATTAGATAATATTTCGCTAATATCCACTTAATAGTCAACTCCTTTAATCTACTTAATTCGACAAAAGGAACAGATTACCTTTAAGGAGTAACAACAAAAATAACTCTAAGCCTCTGCTTTCCTATTTTTTAAGGAATAATTATCGCCAGTAATCTCTTTATACTGTTCTGCTGTTATCTTCCCAGCTTCTACAGCATCGCCAACCATTTCCTTTGTCCAGTATTTAGGGTAAAAGCCATTAATCATTTTTAACCAATCCATCTTACAGAACCCCTTTCATCATCAATTGATATGTTAAATCTGCTTGATTACTATTTAACTCTACAATCCTTAAATCCTTCATAACCGATTCGTAGGCTAATTGAGCGTTAATTGCTACTAATCGTTCGGTTTTTTCTTCTTGCGTTTCATCGACACCAAATTTCTTCATTTCACCAAGTGTACCGTCCAAACTTCGTATTTTATATTGAAATGCCATTAGTCCACCGCCCCTGTTATCAGATGTATTTTGTGATTAGATGCCAAGTCCTTACGTGTTAGCGTAATTTTTAATACAATTCGTTGTTTAGCTTCCATTTCTTTATGCTCAAATGTGTCCTCCACGACACCTTGTTTGGCTGTGATGGGTGCTGTATTCACTGGTGTTAACACCGTGTATTGCTCTGGCTCACCCTTTGCCGTCATGGATACTTCCACTTTTATTTCAAGTGCTTCATCTCGTTGAATAAACAATAAAACGCCCTTTGCAGATCCGCTAGGCGGCTCGATTTGGTAACGAGCAACGGATTGTAAAATAGGCGTTTTCACTTCTTTTTTATTTAGTTGTATCGTTTTACTTGTCTTGGCTCCGTAATTATCTACGACCTCAAGAACAATTGTATTTTCACCCGTTATTAATTGTGCTAGCTTTACATCAAACTCCCACGCACCACCCGAACCACTGTAAATTTCCACTGGCTCACCTGCGTTGATACTGCTTGTCACCTTTACTGTCGCATTCGCATCGTCATCTGATGCTTTACCGGATATTTTAAATGAATCAGTATCAACAACACCAGAAGGTACTACAGCATCCACCGATAACAACGGTGCTCTATTCGGTACGACCGAAAACCTTCGTTCTATTTTTGGAGAGATTCCTTTTTCGGTATCCTCTGCCCATACAAATAATTTTTGAATGGTTCCTTCGGATAGTTGGCCTGTAATAGCCGTTTTACCCTGATAGAGCTTGCCACCTTTAAAAGTTAACTGCTTTGTTAAAGGGAATCTTACCTGACTTAGGTTGGTCGCTAATATTTTACGAGGCTCCTCATTGATCTGATAATACACCGTAACGGATTGATCTGCATCAGAATCAAAAGCTGTTCCTTCGATATTTAGCGTATCATTTTCATATAATCTCACGTTGCCAGATGGACTCCGTAACGATACAGTAGGAGCTACATTGTGTTCGATTGTCAATATATCTGAATGGATATAATCGGAATACACATTGCTTGTATTTTTTGCTCGCACACGTAGTTCTAATGTTGTATGTGTTGGATTAGCACTAATTTGCAAGCTACGTGTAAGCGTATTGTTGTATGAAAATGATGTCCAATCATCTGTGCTATTATATCGGTAATCTACTTCATAAAGTGCGAGATTAGCAGCCTGAGATGCACCAAATGTGATGTTTACCGTCTCGTTTGGTTTGAACTTTTTGCCTTGTGTTGGGGTTGTAAATGGACCAGGCGGTGCAATGGCTTGATTGACACGACTGCCTCTGACATACCAATAACCATCACTATGTTTTTTGTTCGTTGGATAAGCCGTTTCTTCTGCAACGATGCCCGATTGCACTAAACCACCTTGAGCAGTTTTAAATTGATTCCAATAATAGTTGGGCTTTGTTACTGGATAAACACTACTTGTCCGATAGCTTGATTCTAAATTTCTAGCATCGACTGCTTTTACTCTAAATTGAATGCTTGTAGATGTTGGAATTGTATAGGAAAAACTATTCGTTGTGGGTGTCCCGATTTGTGTAAACGACCCACCATTTACAGCAGCTTCTAATACGTACCTAGACAAAGTATGATTCGAATTTGACGATACCCACCATGCGATGGTTTTCCGATCACCGATTTGTAAAGTGCCCGTTGGTTGCGTAAATTCGCCAGGGGTTGCCGGTCGTGTTGGGGGTGTTGTCGTAACCACCGCACCTCTCTCGTACCAATAACCATCTGCGTTTCTTCCACCATTTACATAGGCATTGGCATGGCCTATGATATTAGCTTGCACTAATGAGCCTTTCGTATAAGAAGATATCCCTTTGCCCACATACCCTCTTTGCTCTATTCCACTGACATTCGTATTGCTAACGTAGCTAACTTGAATCTTCACAGGGATTCCTTCAAGAACATCAATTCGATAATACGTTGTTCCTTCTTTTAAAATTTTTCGAGGATCCAATGCATCTAAACTGCCAATTTGAAATCTGACTGGACCAACGCCAATTGCTTTCCCATCATCAGTAAAAGAATAAGAAGTATACCACGTATACATTTGATTAAAATGAAAACTAACAGGTTGCGGATTATTCCACGCACTAATAAAATAAGGATTTGTTAGGATCGATTGATACTTATTCCAATAATATCGAACCACGCTACATCACCTCGATTAATTCAACATCATAAGTCTGCCACTCACCAAAACGCATTTCAGCCTTTACATAATCCATATCCACATTACTACGAGCTACTTTTGCACCTTTTTTGTATGTTGTAGCAACTGCTGATACCTTAATCATGTCTGTACCTACTTCTGTTATCATCACGTCTTCACTATGTTCATTATCGTAAATAGTCACTTGTGTCTTTGCTGTAAAACCTTCTACACTAGCTACTTTTAATGTTGTTGCCCCGACTTCAACTGCCTCGATAATTTCGGTCAACGTTTTATCTAACTTGATTTTGTTAGTGTTACCGTCCAGTGTATCGGCAAATGTACCGGAGTTACCTGGTACACGACCGTCGAGTTCCAACCGAACGCGCATGCGTTCCATCTGTCGGTACATTTCAATCATAAAACGATACGCGTTATAAATACCCCACTCGAAATTGTTTGCATATTCAGCCATATAAGTTGTCCCAATTTCGATTATTTCCCCCGTGAGAGGGTCTTTAACATCATCTTGCCATTCAGTTCGCGTATATGGATTCTCCTTAAAATTTAATGGAATTTCACTATTCATATAGTTACCCATTTACATTCACTTCCTTCGATTCAAGTTGGAGAGGAAATGCAATAACATATCCATTTGAACCTTTTTGATAGTTCATTGTTTTTACGTACATTTCACGCCCATAACGATCAACTAAAGCAGCACGTGTGACCAAGCCCTGTTCTGTGGACAATTTCACGTACTTTCTTAGTCCATATTTTGTGCTAGTATGATAGATTTCTTTATCGTAAATGACACCATCTATGGTTACCTTCGCACTAACTGTAAGACTATTTAAAAATTGTTGCGTTAAATCTATCATTAATGGTTGTATTTCGTTCAATCACTTACACCTCCCGCTCTAAATCGACCACAAACGCGAGTACCTGTATGAAAACCATATATTCCAGTAGCAACGCTTATCATTTCTCTTCCGATTGCCCCATGCACTTGCGCTGTTTTAAAACGACCACAAATTTTATAATGTAGCGCCCATCCATATGTGCCTCCTATAACAACTAGACACTCCTTTAACGCTAGGATTGTCGTTAGTAAATCAATGTTTAACGGTACAATGCGTTCAACTAGTTTTATAACCTCATTGTAGTAAATTGATTATTCAACATCGATTGCTACTTCCATTTCAAATTGATGACTATTTAATAAAATTTGATGCTTGTTTTCACCGACTAGTCCCGTCAGTGTCTTGATTAAATACTCCAATACATAGGGCGTAATTTCTTGCATGCGCCCCAGTAATCGCAGTTTTCGGAAATTCAATGTTTCATTTTTTGGATCTGCGCGAATACCAAAATCTTTTTCTCTTATCGCTATAGCAGCCTCACTTGAAGTTAAAATAAATTGATCATTATCCATACTAAAAAGAACTTCGCTAAGTTGGTCCCAGTTCACTGTAACTGTATTGGACAACTCTCGAAACTCTTTAATCTCTTGATAATAAGAAGGTAACTCATCTAAAAAAGTATTTGTCATAAACTCACTTCCTTCAACATTACCTTCTTAAGCACCGGAATTTCTTCAACCAATGTAATGTTGTTAGCTACGTCATTCAATCGTGTAGAAGCAATATCCTCAATTCCCTCAATCTCTAATAGCCTAGATTCGATATGCGTAATTCGGACATGGATGTCTACATCCTTCATCCAATTTGCTCGAAGTTCAACGAAATACGCTTCTAGCGTTTCATTTACTTGCGCTTCAATTTGACCGACCGTTACCCCGTTCAACATTACTTCGCATGCCACATTAATTTCTTCTCTCCCCACCCCTTGGACTGTTACCTTATGTCCTATCGGTGCAGTTCCATAGCCTTCTCCTTTAAACTCGGTAGGATCTATTAGCTCTTGAACATGGGAGACAAATTCCGATGTAGG
Organism: Lysinibacillus sp. FSL K6-3209; assembly: GCF_037976175.1. Classification (NCBI taxonomy): domain Bacteria; kingdom Bacillati; phylum Bacillota; class Bacilli; order Caryophanales; family Bacillaceae; genus Lysinibacillus; species Lysinibacillus sp. FSL K6-3209. Next base: position 2,450,738 of record NZ_CP150264.1, read on the forward strand.
TGCGTTAAAATCAGTATCAATAATTATTACTTGAACCGTTCCACCACCATAGGGGGCACGTCTTAATCGCACACCCCCAACACCTTGAATGGCCATCACTTTTTTCTTATAATCAGCACGATTACCACCAAAAGCTTTTTCACGGATATGTTCTAGATACTTTTGATATAGTGAAGCATCGGTTTCGTCATCTTCTCCTGGTACCAGTACATCAGCTAATATGGCTTTACCGAGCGTATTATTTGCTTCAAGTGGTAGCATTTCGCCATAGTCTTTATTGCCGACTGCCCCAGCGGTTTGCGCTTCCACCTTGTATGCACCCGCTTCCAGTCGTTCTGTCACATGATAGACAAGTGCATCTAAACGGTATCGGCTTCCAATCGGTACTTCAAGAGGTTGACCATCCCCATCTGTAAATAGAGCGCGGCGAATCGCCTTGCCCGCCTTTTTACGTTCCACTCCATGTTCATTCACTCGTTTTTCAAGATCCATACCATCTGCAGTAACTGCAAACGTACGGCGATACAGTATAGCCATATCCCAATACATTTCAGCGACCTTTAATGCTGTTGGAGCAAGGGCATCATAAATGACACTGCCCTCCCGCTTATCAACATCATTCGGGACACGTTCCAGCATTTCAGCTAAGATGCCATCAAACGTTTTGGATTCTAGGTAATCAAGCAATCCGTATCGCCTCCTTTAACAGACTGACATCACCATAAATTGTTCTTGCAGTAAATGTCACTAACACATCTTCTTTTGACGTAAATTCAAGACTGAAATTTTCAAGAGAGTTGATGCGTTCATCTTGAAGTATTGCTTCATGTATACGCCTAGCTAAATCACCACGCACATACAACTCATCGTAACCCATCATGTTTTGAAAACCGTAATTATGTGTATAAATGAGGTGTTTAAAACGAATTGTGTGCAGCACTTTGAAAATGGCTTGTTCCATCGCTTTTTGCCCATCAATAAATCCACTGCAACAACCCCGCTTGAAATCCAGTTGATATGTTCGAGTGGGTAATGCAACAGCGTCCACTACTTCAATATCAGGTGTAATCGTTATTCTTTCTGTGGGTAGTACCATACCCTATCACCTTCCCTGTATCGGTCTGATACAAAATACTTTTGACCGCCTTGAACGCGATGTAATACTACTTTATCGCCTATTTTTAGGCCATCTTCAAATACAATCTTTGCATACTTCATTTCATAGTCTTCATAAGGAATTGCACTCGCTTCACCTTGACTTTTTCGTTTGGAACTTGCTTGCTTTCCCTCATCACCGATTTGTCTTTTCGTGTAGTTTGTAGGGTACTGGAATTGAATACTTACCACTCTTTCATGGCGAGTTAGATGTTCGGCCACAAGTAAAAACTCATCCGTTAAGATGAGTTTTGAGTGCAATTCAATTTTTAATGGCTTTGCTTCTATGACTTTTCCAAACACAATATTTACTGGATTGGACGCATGAAAAGCTGCCATTGCCGTCGTTTTGATTAACTCTAGTAAACTCATGAAATCACCTTCAATTCTAAGCTCATCGTATGGACATTAGCTGACCAATCGTGCGTACATGCTTCCACTAAAAACAGTTGTTTCAGTCCTAATTTCTCGATGTAGATATACACCATCTTTCCTGCACGCACTCGCCAATCACCTAAACATTTTAATGCCAGTTCCTTTTTCTCTTTGTTATGAACCGCAAGTAATGCATTTAACAAACTGTCAATTTGAGCAGGTGTCATATTGTCATCAACCTTTTTGTAATATTGTAATTGACCCCACTTCGCGATATTACGACTATCCTGTGCAATAAATACTCGACGTTTGGAAGCTTTTTTATCATCTAAAACTAGTTTTACACGATTGTAAGAATCCTCAATGGATACCGAATAATCAAAGTCATATAAAAGACTTTCCTCCCCTATATAAAAGTCTGTAGGTGGTATAACTAAATCACGAATATTATACAAACCAAGTGTGCCGAAATCATCGAGAAAGACAAAGCTTTGGTTCGTGGCTACGATAGCCGAATCAATATATTTCATGATGACATCCAATGCTTTTTTATCTTCTTCAATCATTCCAGGCGCTATAAACCCTGTTTTCGCTATAGTACTTAACTTACGTCCTGCTAGACCGCAAATACGCTCAATTGCTTTTTCAGCTAACATTGGTGGGATAAAAAAAGAATCGTTATACATGAAGTATTTCAATTGATCGTAAGCCGTAATGTGAAATTCACTACTTACACCAAAGCTGGCTTTAAATGAATAGCCATAAAATACTTTGTGTTGACCATCCATTACTCTAACAATCGCTCCAGAAGCGATGGTATATTCAAGTGGCTTTGGGTTAAGCAAATGCACAGTAAGTTCTGATGCTTTCCCTGTTTTTTCAGTCTTCCAACTCAACGATGTAACAGGCACTTCACAGATATTTCCATCCCGATTATCGATTAAAACCTCAATACCTCACACCTCATTTCTTAGCCGTCCATTCAGGCGGGATTTTAACTTTTAAACCGATAGGTAATTTTCTTAAATCACTATCTTTAATGCCATTCAACGATTGTAGAGCTTTATAATTCGCTCCATTTCCGGTGTATTTTTGCGCAATTTTCCAAAGCGAATCGCCCTTCACCAAACTATACGTCTGTGGTATAGGTTTAGGATTATCCCTTGGCGCTTCCTTTTTTACAACTTGTTGCGATGTCTTTTGATTAACCGGTGCTGTAGTCTTTTTCACAAGCTCCATTTTCTTAAAACCAAAGGGAACATATTTTTTAAAAGAGATGGTGTAATCAACGTCAGCTGTCCCAAATTGTTGTTTATATTCAAATGATTCAATCGTCACTTGTTCGTTAACTGAAAAAGAACCACCAACAAAAATAAAGCGGATCACCGTTTCATCGGCCATCCACTTGTTAAATTGCTCAATATATTGTTTCGGCTCTCTAAACTGCGTCTCTGCATAATGGGTATCCACTGCAGGAAAAAATGATGAAAATGAAAATTCCTGTAGCTGCATTGGTTTCGGGACATTGACTGTGCCCGTTTTAGCAATCTGAAATTGCTCTCCATCGGCATCCTGTTTAAATGGTAATTCAGGAGGATTGACGGGAATACGAAATCCTTCTTGATCGTTGTTGGCACTTAGATAAATTCCTATCATCCATATACCCCCTCTACTGAACGACTTTGCTCATCTTTCAACCCTTGTGTAATCACTTTTATAACATCATTTACATCCACTTTTTCATGAATATCGCCAGTAAAATAAAACTTCGGTTCACTTTGAATATGCTGCACAATCGTTTTACTGTTATTGGTGATAGGTGAGGCCGAAACCTTTTCTCGTACTTCGTTTGAGACTGTAACATCATCTCTAATAGGAGCATTCAATGCTTGTGATACATAGTCGTTTATTTTCGCTACATGGCCATTCGTATGGGACAAATCGCCGAACTTAGTCAGCATTTTTTCCATTGCACTACCTGTTGTATCGTCGAAATGATTATAGACCTGTACATTTGGTGTAAGCGAAACAATGTTGTGAATGGCTTTCCCTTCTGCAATATCTTTAAATAATTCGAGATATTCGTCTGCAAGATTGACTTTGTCTTCAATCTTACCGACTTTATCCAGTTTTCCACCTTTTAATTTCCCATCTTTTCGTTTTCCTTTATCAGGATCACCCGAAGCACCTATTTTAGATGCGGACGGCGCGGTATTCACCACGTCATCCATCAAACTGAATTTATCTAAAAATGGATTTTCTTTTTCTTTTTTCTCCCCTAATCCCATAACATTTTTGGCTTTTTCCACGAGTCCACCTAATTTTTCACTGCCAGCTATCATGCCGTTATATGCCCATTCGTTCGCCTTATTGAATGCATTTGGAATGTTCATTAGCTTGGTTTTAGGTAAGCTGACTACGTTTTTATCACTCGTTGGCGGCTTTAAATTGCCCACAAAATTTTGCCAATGCTTTGTAACGACGTTAGATTTACCAGTCTGTAATTCACCTATAGTGCCTATATCAACACCAGGTATTTTATTGAGGAGGTTAATTAATCCATTCACTGCCTTGATAGCAATATTTGCACCTGCTACAAAGACGTTACCGAGTACTGTTGCAACCTTGTCAAAACTGCTTGCCATCGTAGACATATTATCGACCACCATCATGACCAAATCATAAAATAACTTTTTCACCGCATATACAGGGTCAATAAATAAGTTAATAAAAAATTCTGCAAAGGTTGTGAGGAAGTTCGCTATATTGGCAAATGTATTAAAGATAAACGCCCCTAATGCGCCAAAAATGCCTGCAACAAAACCTATTACTGTAGCTGTTTGTTCTCCCCACATCACCATGGCCGTTACTATAAAAGCGATAACAGCGATTATCGCAATTAACACCCATGTAATCGGACTTGCTAAATAGGCTGCGTTTACAACCCATTGTGCAGCTGCCCAAGCCAGCGTGGCAACACGTATTAAGCCTAAAACTGCATATTTGCCTGCTAGTATTGCGACTATGGAACCGATAACAGTACCCATTATCACAAGGACAGGCACGACCCAACTAGCATTATCATACATAAACTGCCCGACTGCTCCAATAATGGTATACAAAGTTTCTAGTGCATCAAACACAAGTGATAATCCAGCTACAAAGAGATTGATAAACACCATGGCATGACCTGCTAACACGCCAAATGCTTTTGAATTAACAAACTGTCTTAAGCGTATAAATAACGGTTCAAATGCTCTTTGTGCCCAGTTATTAAAGACTGTCATAGCATCAGCAAAGGTTAATGGCAATTTGCTGAATTTATCTTCAATATCATTTGCAGCTTCGAATAATGATTTTTTGATGATATCAGCCGTTATTTTACCCTCAGAAGAGAGTTTTTTCATTTCACCCATACTTACCCCCATAGCGTTTGCTATTGCTTTCGCTAATAACGGAGCGTTTTCAGTAATGGATACAAATTCATCACCCTGTAACCGTCCAGAAGCTAAGGCTTGTGTTAATTGATGCATACCTGCAGCTTTTTCTTGTGCGCCTGCACCTGATACTGCAAATGACTTATTCATTAGTTCTGCAAATCGAATGGCTTCATTATTACTTGAGAAAGCATCACCCGCTAATAAATTTAACTTGGAGACACTCTCAGCCATATCATTATACGAACCTAAACTACGTTGGGCTGCCCTATAAATCTTATCCTGTAACTCCTTCTGTGTTTGTGACCCATCATTGATATTGGCAAGACGTGCATTGACATTACTATAAGCATCAGAAGCGCTTACTAACTTTTTAAATCCTTCTATCAAAGCTTGGACAGACAATATAGCAGCCGCAAACCCTGTAAATTTACTTAAAAATCGCCCAACACCATTTGTGGCGGCAGCTATACCGCCTGAGGTTCCTCTAAATTTATCACCCAAAGCACCCACATTTTGCTGGGCTAGTCTCGCACTAGTTCTTAATCGATTGATGGCGGTAGTAGCACTTTCAATATCTCGCCTTGCACGCTGCAGACTACGCATATCCATACTTCGACTGGATGTGTTATGCATCTGTTCCATTGCACGGATTGTGCTATTCATCGCTTTCATCATCTTTTGTAAAGTGCCTGTCATTTTGTCTGTTAAGGTCATGGTTGTTCGAACAGACAAGTGTATCAACCCCCTTTATAGGCATAATAAAAAGCCACTCAAATTGAATGGCTTGATTAGATATTTAATAAGTTTTTATAAAAAGGTATTTATTTGATGAGCGTTATTGAACTAAAACATCTCAAAAATTGAAGAAAACCTAATCCTATTCAGCTTTTAAAATACATTGAAATCGTTCTACACCAGGATATTTTTCTCCTAAACTTGTTATCTTAAATCCATATTTTCTATAAAAATTCACAGCATCTTTATCCGTTTCAGCAGACATAAAAGATACAGAATATTTCTCCAAAATAAAGCTAATCATTTTACTCCCAATGCCTATTCCTCTACAATCTGAAGATACTGCGATATGTTTTATTTCACAACGCTTTGGACCTAAAAGTTCTATTCCAATACAACCAGCAACCTCAGTTTCAAGGTCATATTTATATAACTTTCTTCCTGGTGATTGCATATATAAATCATATTCTTTCTCGACATTCTTTTCGGAGGTTGCGAAGGATAAAAGTTCTCTTACCTTAGGTTGAATAGATGTCGATTTAATCTCTTTCAATAAAACACGTCCCTTCTTGCATTAGACTAAAGCTTAAGTTTAAATAATGATTTTTCACAATATAAACATCTATATTAACATAAATATCCAAGTTAGGCACAATGAAGTAAGAAGGTAATACATAGTATTTTTAACTATGTATCACGAATCCTGATCTAAGAGAAGTGATTTATTCAAATAGCCTAAAATATAAAGGTGAACTGAAATTTACTCTTTTATATTATTTTTCATCTTTCCTTCTTGCCTCTCGTTTTATTTTATACAAAGAAAAAAGCACTCACGAGGAGTGCTTAAAACATCTTTTGCAAGAAAAGATTATAAATTTTCTCGTTGACTTCAATTAAACTTTTCTTTCCATCCTTGAATTCAATTGCTAAAATGTGAGTTCCTATATTTTTGGCAGATAAGCCCGCCAATAACCCAACTGGACCTAGTAACACACCACCGACTAATCCACGAGAAACCCCGCTAACTGCACTTTTTCTATGCTCTTCAGTTATTAACTCATAAGATTCGACTGTTTCTTTATTTAAGGGAAATTTTTTAGTAAAACCAGTAAATAAAAAAACTTCTTGCTTGCTAAAGAAACTTTGTTGACTAATCATTATATTCTTTCCTTCATAATCTCCTGCAATTACTTTATTACGAGCCAATTCAATTCCCCCTAATAGTAAGTAGAGTCATATGTAAATTTTGCGATTCCAAAAGTTTCATCTTCTAACTCTTGAATCCACACGTCAACTATCTTTTCGGAAACAGGACTAAACCTTACTGACCCGAATAAACGTTATTTTTTCTCACATAATCCCTCCTATACATAAATATACACAATTGAGGGATATTCTACTAGACCCAAACTAATTACTCTTTCCCATAGAAGTTAGACTGGATGGTCAGCTTTTTACTTAGATTGATTCATCATGCCATAATAAAAAGCCACTCAATGAGTGACTTTTTTATACTCTTAATTTAAATTTATCATTCCTGTTTCAGTACCCCAGAATCCGGTCTGTACTTTTAAATCGAGGCCCGTTAATCCTGGTGGAACTTCAAACACTACATTACCTGTTAAAGCTAGCCCAGGATTTATCCCCTCATATGTAAAGTATTTATCATCTGCTACAATAATAGACGATGGTGAATATTCAGCTCCATTACTAGAAATTAATTTAAAGAAACTTGAATCAGTATTAATCAGTTCTGTTCCATCATTACGAACAGTCACATTTACATTTAAAAACACTGCCCCTTCTGCATCGGGCCTATACTTCATAAAACCATTTGCCGCACTGATTTCATTAACCTCATCAATTGAATTTACTTTGAAAGCAACTTTACCTACAATCAGCTCTTCACCAATTCCAACATTTTTATTCTCTTCTGCACTAGATTCAGATTTTCCCTCACTATCTTCATTACTAGTTGAAGATGTAACAGGAGCTTTTTCTTTATCCGTTGATTTATTCGTATCATCGCCAACAAAAGCACCTACAATTATTATTAATACAATTAAAGCAACAATACCCCCACAACCAAACTTAAATGCCTTTTTCATAAAAAAATTCCTCCCTTTATAAAAAATTCATCTCAATATAAATATAAATATAAATAATCAGAGGAGATTCGACAATATTCGAAGCGAAAAAAATTGAATTTTCAAATAGAAAAACACCCTCAAATGAGAGTGTTTGACTTAATTTTAAGTTACGGAAAACTCTATTCCGATTTACGTATATGAAGTTCATAAAACATTATTGTCATTAACTTTTGACAACCAAGTACTATATATTTCACTCACCACACGTTTCTATAACGAATTAATAAAATTTCACTTATGATAAGGTTCTCTGTATCATAAGTGAGGTTTCTTAATATTCATTTATTAGTTAAACTGGAAGTTATCAAACTTTGCTGGTTTGAATTTGTTAAGAAATTCTTGTGTATTATCAGCCACAATTCCATATGGATTATCAGAATATTTATCAAAATACCCATATCCAAAATCTACCCATTCAAATACTCCTGTATCATTATTCAAAAGAAGTGATACTTGACCCATGTTGATAAGAATTTCACCGATATATGCTCTATGCCCGAAATCATTTCCGCCTGTCCATTCGCCAAAAAATGCCTCTTGAATAAAGTCTGATATATATTTGTTGTCATCTGTTTGCTTTAACAGACAAAGCGTAAATTCTGCACAAGTACTATTGCCATTTGCATCGTTTAGCCAATTGTCTTTGTTGACATATCGCTTTACAAATTCAGCAGGATTGAATTTTATTATTCCTGAAATGTAGCCTGACTTATTTTTGCTTCCTAATATTCGTGAATAAAAGTCTTTTAAATTATCATGTAATTTAAAGCCAATATTTTCTTCAACTAAGTTCCAATCAATCGCTATTGTTCCACCAGTTGTTTTTTGAAGTTCCTTTATTTTTGTCATTGTTACACTCCTCTCCAAATTCTAATTTATAGGAATTTTTCATAAAGCTGTATAAGTCTGATGCTCTCTAAATAACTAGATATCAGAACGTAAATTAATTTTCAGAATCATCTCGATTATAGGTGGGGTGAAGGTTTCTGGAATCATTGGTGAAGGCAAATTTCCAGTTCGATTTGTCAAACCGAATGACGCATCCTCTATGTCAATCCAATCTAATTCTTTATCATGGGGAATTTCGCCAATAAAATGATAATCTGCTACATAACAATATGTACCATCGTCATTTTCACAAGCTCTCCATACTTCAGCTTCTTTCCTTGGATCGACACCAAATTGTTCAAAAAACTGTTGAATTGCTGGAGATGTATGAATAATTGCCTTCGCATAGTAAGTACAATCGGAACAGCCACAATGTTCTTTGTCAGAAACTAAAGGAAGCTCTTTATACAATTCTTTTGTTTTTTGAACATCTACATTAACAATTTGTCCATTTAGAATAAATTGTTCCATCTTTACCTCGCCTCCTTCTGAAAACCCGCTATGCTATTTTAATTATATTACATAAACTTTCCAAACCGTCGTTTGGTAGCATATCTTAAAAAATTGATACTCCGCAATCTGGCCCTTTAATGAAACCGTGCGCTAATCCTTATTACAGAATCGCGCCCTTTAATTGAATAACTAATATAAACTAGTAGATAATTTCTTTAATTAACTTTTCAACAATATTCATTTCCTTATAAACGGTGGTTAACAAGTTTTCTAAAGATACAGATGTTAGTGTTTCTACCATAATTTCAAAATAGTTTTTGCTCAATGAAGGGGTAATCTCCTGTGAAAGCCTATAATGAAACAGATTATTTCTAAAAGTACTGCATTTAAATATTCTTTTATGAGTCTCTATTACTGCGGTAATCGTTTCTTGATGTTCTTCGAGAACTTCTAAATAGCCTGATTCAGAAGCGAAACCTATTGCTTGGACAGAGTAATAGTAAATCAATAATTGAATTCTGTATTTCAGTGGATGTTCGTCTATTAGTAAATCTAAAATATTAAGGGCGAAATTTAATTGACATTGCATATTCAGTAAATATAATGAAACTCTTTCATCTATAAAATTATTAAAAATATTTCTTCGTTTTTCTTCACTGTAGATATAATCTTGGTAAATGAAGTCTTCACAATCTACATTAGTAATGTAATCCTCTCGCTTCAAATTTGGTAGCGTTTGCCCTTCTAGCACAGAACAAAACTCGTTTATGTACATAGCGACCTGCATACTAAATTTGAATACATCCTTCCCAACTTCCCCTACACTTGAATTAAATGGTTTAATATATAAATTTATTTGACTACTGTTTGCATACGGCTTGTTTTTATAATAGAAAACACCTAAATCGTCTTGTCCGAATGCTTTTACATATACTAATTGTTCCTCAGTATAATCTTTTATTAACTCTTGATGAAATTTTTTTATTTCACTATTTAACATCTCTATTGAAGTTCTTAGTTTTTTTTTATCAGTAAGCAATTTGGAACTTACTCTTATTTTTTTGATAAGCTTCGTAAAACTCTCTCCATTGATATCTTCAAATTTACTAGAAAGTACAATAGTATCTTCAGTCAGAAAAAGACTATCAATTCCATCAACAATCATTGAAAGATACGGTAATAATGAATTTGAGATATTCGATTGAATATTTTTTGGTAAGTTTGTTAATCGGTAAATCATTTTTTTACATTCGTATACTTCACTGATTAACTGGCTTTTAGAGACTTGCAATAAATCCATATATACCACCTCGATTAATATCTACTTGCTTTATTCTCTTACGTTATCAACGGCTCTCTAGTTCGAAAATAGAGGTACTCTCACTGGCTCAAAACTATGCACTCATGGCTCAATTCATCAAAAATAATAAAGAGACAAAGATTCTGTTAAACTATGCTGTAATATAGTTTAAGTAAAATATTTCATAATGTCCATTCTAGCGATATCATAAGCTATACTCCATTAAATGGCCCGATTGTTGAATAACCTTTAAACAAAACGATTTAACTAACCTGCGCCACTAGTTTAAGTAAATTACCGCGATTACTTCTTCACAGCCTCCGCTTCTTTCTCCAACTCAATATCCAAACTAGCAATAATAAATGCGCGTTCCTTGCGACCCATACTTAAAAATGCAGTTGGCAGTATATTAAAACGATGCAGCGCAACGTGTGCATAGAAGGCTAATCCGTCGCGCTCATCGTCACTGCCCTGTATTAGTTTTTTACTTCTTCTACCTCATCTTCTAGCGCCTTATCAATACCGCTAATTTCCGATACCTTATCAGAGATTTGAGAGGCTTCACCTACCCAGAACATTGCGCCAAACAATTGTTCAGCACCACGGACACCGTAAGATGTTTGAAGCGCTGTATCGTTTAAGTCCGGATAAACAATTGAAGCCACGCTAATGCCTCGGTTATAGGCTACTGGATCAAATACACGTTCTTGACGCCCTTTTTTACCAGGTTTATTTTTAAAGCATCGATCATTAATAGCATCCGACTCTGCAGATGTTAACGGACGTAGTTGAATAGGTTCTGCAAAACGTTCTAACTTTAATTCTACAGGCTCGGCTTGTCTTACATTTTCTTTCATGAATGCTTTAAAATTACTCATTTACTGCTCCTCCTTATTGAATCACATTGAATTGGTTTAAGATTTCAAAATCGTCAAAGGTGAATGGAAACTCGTCTTTTAATGTGTCTGCACTATCGGCATCAATCATTGCTAACAGTGTTTTATCTGGAACAATATTTCGAACATCAACAGTTTGTCTACCTGCTGCACTTGTTATGTCTGCATTGACAATCGTTGCATCAAACATCGGCGATTTACCTGAACGTAGATACTCCACTGCCATTGCACGTACTTCTGGACGATGGTAGTACATCGTCATTTCACCAACACCTTTAGCCCCCACAATTTTAGAGCCTTCCATTCGAGCATTAAGACGTTTTACTTCGACTTTGTTGTATTCCACTTCTGCCTTAAACTTTAAAATTTCCGCAATTTCGAATGTACGTCCTTCGATATTAATAAACACCATGCCCTCACGCGAGGAGATGGCGTCTTTTGTTTGCATGACGTTTACCATACGCTATGCCCCTTTCCTATTTGCACTCAATTCGCATATATAATTTCTCCATGGCATCGATAAATTTAACTCCTAGTATTGCGAATACGGCATCTTTTTCTTCTCCTTGTTCAATCACAATATCTTCAGGTAAATAAGGTTCAATAACACCTAAACGCACATATGGATCAAGTACCGTTTTCATTAATTGTTTTTTAAACAAATCTCGACCATCCGCATTATTGATTACTTTCCCGATGAAATATTTTCTAAAAATATGTCGTGTGTTGTTTTCAATAATGGACATCCCTCGATCAATTTTTCCTTTTCGAAAATCTTGGTTCTTCGTCGGTGTAAATGAACGAAATGTATTAATATCTTGCTCCACTACGACTTCATCCTCATGTAGCGTATAGACAATATGGCCGTCTTTTAAGGCTTGAATGATTTCATCATTTGTCATCGTTTCCGCTTCAATCGCACCAGGATATTTTTCAAACGTCAATGAATTTACTGTAGACGCTGCAAATGCGGCACCAAACCAATACAAGGAATCTTTTGCCTCTAAGAATTCACCACCAGCAAGTAGGACACCATTTTTAATTGATACCGTACTTTCATGGTCTGAAGCATTGTAATTATTCGTTACGAACGTGACACGCTTACCGGCTTGTTGTCGTAACTCTTTCATCTTTAATGCAAGCAACGCCTTTGTGGTAGTTTCATCTGTACCATAAGCCACAACCTTAAAATTCAAGTTATCTAATGCGGATGCGAATTCAGAAATTGAATCATTGGTTGCAGCGACTGTAGTGCCTCCAGTAAGCGTCAAAATTGCATCACTGGATGGCAATGATCCGTTAAATATGACGTAATCATTAGGCTTTAACTCATCAAAAAAAGCGACATGTTGCGCGTCTACTTGAACAGCATCAACAAACGTTTTGACGGTTATATATTGATCTAACCCTTCTGTAGTCGTAACTTGAATCTTATTGCCATCAGTACCTCCGTATTTTGCTATGACCGTTAAACCATGCGCTGTTGCTTGTGCCTTCTGTCCTTCTCCATTTAAGTTGTAGAGATAGACATTGCTTGTAGCTTTGAAGGCTTCTCGAATCGGAAGTATATCACCAAGTGACTTGCCAAAAAGTGCTCTAAACTTTGTATTGGGAGAGAGTTTTATAAACTTCCCAACATCCCCCCAGTCAAGTGCTACAGGAACAACTAGAGCGCCATTAGAATCAAGGCCCATTGTATTTAAACTGTTTGATTCAAAATTGATATACGCATCAGGACGTACTTTATTTTGCGTTTCCCAAATACCACCCATTAGGCATTCACTCCTTTCTTCTTCCATTCTGCTACTAACTTGTCAGCTTCATTTTTTGTATAGGTTGCTCCATCTTGTAGCACAACCTCATATTCCAAGCGCTCTTTTGTAGATTGAGCACTATCTACAAAAGCAGCCTTCGAGAATTTTTTGTTCCCTAGCTGCTTCACAGTGTTCTGTTTGTTTGTCGCCACTTGTGTCAAATCCAACGCCCTCCAATGTTCTCATTTTTACTTCATCTAAAATATCGTGTAATCTAGCCTTCACTTGGAAATTAACTACTAACGTTTCGTCAACGATCTCACCTCTTATTTCATGTACATGAAACCGATCGGCAAGGTATTTAAAATTGTTTTGTACGATTTCTAATACATCAAGGCATTCTTCATCTACATCGTCAGTAGAAGGGAAATAAACCATACTAAATGAATACGTGCGATTGGCTTGGTGCTTCAACCCACGTTCCTGATGAACATGAAAAATGCGTACTAAAAAAGCAGGTACTTTTAAGCCCTGCTTAACTGGTTTATCATATACATGCATGGATGGATACAAAGAACGTATTTGCATGATTGCAAGTGACTTGATGCCTTCTGTTACACTATTCACCTAAAATACGCCTCCACTCCTTTTCAATTTCTCGTTCCCACATCCGTGGTGCAATCCGTTCCATCTCTTGTTCTGTAAGTTCCAGCATAAATTGCCCATCGACATAACCTACTGTACGTCCAGCAATTACAATACGATGACCTTTCTCTACAAACAGCGCATATTCTACCTGATTATATAGAACAATTTTATACGTATCGCCTTCTTTAACAATGTGATATTTCCAGTTATTCCGCAAATCTCCGGTATCTACAGGTGTGAGCATTTTTACTTTACGAATCGCCAATTGAGCGATGCGTTCCGCGACTTTCTTATGAATTCTCCCAGAAGCAATGGTGAGCTCTTTCAATTTTTCAGCTAACTGTTTTACTTCTTCAAACTCAAAAGCCATTAAGCATAGCCCTTCTTTTTCAGCAACACTTCTTGATGTGTAACATACAAGAATGATTCTTTAGCGGAAGTAAATTCATCGTTTAGCATCAATTCACCATCTTCAAATAGTTGTACCGTTATTTCATCACCAGCTAGAATATCCACCGTTGGAGAAAGGATTAGCTTCGCATCATAAACAATTTGATTGGCTTCACCTTGGACCACGTTATTTAGCGTCTGCATGCCTACTGTAGATAAACGACAAGGGATATTCGCATATTTCGTAATCCATTGTTGACTTGTAGCGCCATTTGGCTTTTCATACTCCTCATAACGTTTGATTGTTGCTACGCGATCATATAATCGCTCAACAGACTTTGTGGCCGTCGTCATTAACTTTCGAATAGTCATCCTACCACCTCAATTTTCGGAAACGATTTAACTGGGAGGTATAGTTCGTGAGTACTCTTGCAGTTGCTTGCTCACTTGTTGTCGTATTGCTAGTAAATTCAACTGCAACATCACCCTCTTTAACAGACTTTGCAACGGCAAAATCAGCAGGATTCATCGATTTGATTTCCTGATGAATTAAATCTAGTGTCATATTCGCATGGACAAACATTAAATCATCTGGAATATCACTTCGATTGCAATACGTTTTAATGGCTTGTGCTACCTCCTCTATTTTTAACAGTAGTACCTCTTCCGTAAATACATCTGGCTCCATTTTATTGATGATGATATCAAATACGTCCAAATTATACCCTCCTAATTGGGCTCCGCCTCTTTGGTCGCTGTAGCTTTTGTATTGCGTCTTTTAGGTGGCTCCATCACTACTAACACTTCAAAATCTGGATGGTCTGCATGTTCTGAAAGCACTTCTAATTCTTCACCAGCTTTATACCTTTTACTGTCATAACGAACAGGGAAACTACCATCTTTTACTTTCACTATTGTTTTCATCTAGCCATCACCTGCCATTAGTTTACTTTCGCAATGAAAATATTATCGATTGTTTCAAAGCTTGGTAGCACAATTTCAGAAACAATCGTTTCAACATTTACAGGATGCGGTTCTTTAATCGTCGTAATGGCTACACCCGTATTCACAATCGATACATCAGCAGTAGATTGTCCAGCTAACAAGTCGGATTCTTCTGGTGTCGTACCGTAATACGTACTACCGAGATTGCCATCTGGAATCAATGTAAAGTAGTCATCTGGATAAAAATTATGCAATGAGCCGTCTTCAGCCCGGTATTTTTTGTTATACACCGCTACAGAAAGACCAAATTTATTTTGTAAATATTGCTTTAACATGGCATCCGTCATGATAATTAAGTCCCCGCCCAACGGATTCATATCTAAACGAATACTTGGATGATTGAGCAAATAGCCAAATGTTTTACGTGTCATTATCGCGTTTTTTGGACGAGTACCCGTATTCTCTTCTACTGTATCCTGCCATTTCATAATATCTAGAATCGGTGTAGCATCTACATTCCCCCACTGCGCATCACCAGCTAACGATTCTTTGTGCTCATCTTTCATTTTGTAGTCATAGTCGTAATTTTGACGGTTAGCTGTAATACGAATTTTGCCGGTAGAAAGTAATTGCATAATCATTCGTTCTGGTTGAACATTCGCACCATTCACAAGATTAGTGGCATCATCATAAATGTTGGCGATAATGGTCTGCGTCATAGCATCTAAATTGGAAGACTGTAATTTATTTAATTCTTGGCGATCTTTTTCCCCAATTCGCATTGCTTCACGGAAGAAAGGCATTTCCGTTTGAATTTTGCTAAAGCCAATACGATCACGAATTGTTGCTTTTGCATCAAATTCAGATGGCATTAATGCGACTGGCAATCCATTTGAGCCTTTTATCCAGCTTAAATCTAAACCGAGTTGTTTCTTTGGCGGAAAAAGGGTCGCCCCTAAATAAGGAATACGATTTGATGGGTTGTTCTGATAGTAAGTCGCGATATTTTTGGCGTTTACTAAATCAAAAATTGTTGGCATGTAATATCATCCTTTCTTATTTCAAAAATGTAATTTGTTTTAATGCCCTAATAGCTTCTGTCGTTGGCTGTTCAGGAAGTTTATTCAGTGCAATAAATCCGTGGATTAATGCTGCACCTGATGCAGGACCATAAGTAACATCCGTATCATTGAAAAGAACCCCCTCAGCTCCTGCACCATTCGTTTTGACCGCTTTTACCGTTTCATCTGTAAGGAATCCACCGCCTAAAATCGTTCCAGCAGGTACAATCTTTTTGCCCTCTGCATTTGGACTAACGCCTTTATCTGAAACAGTAATCGCTACGTTCACATAATGATCCGGAAATTTTAATATTTCTTTTTTGTTTGTAAAAGTTGTTTCAATGAATTTACTCATTCCAAGTCATCTCCTTATTGAAAGTAAGACTTACGCGCATCAGCTAAGTATTGTGTATTGCCTAACACTTCTTCTGCAATCCACTTTCCATAATTTTCATTTGAACCTTCATCTTTATCACTTTTTTTACTTTCAGCAGGCTTTGTACCTTTCGGCAATGTTTGAGATTCTGGCACAAATAAAAAAGACTTTGATTCCTGCAACGTTTTCAGTTGCTCATCAAGTCCTTTTACTATTTTTCCATCTTCACTTAATTCAATCTTCGCCTTATCGATAAGTCCAATTACAAGATCTGTATCATGCACATTACTGTGAAGTGCTAGTTTTAGAGCAGTATTCAAACGCTCATCTTTCATCTGTTGCTCGTGTTCCTGTTTTACGGTTTTATTGGTTTGTTGCAATTCAATGATTTTTGCTTGAAGTCCTTCAACATCTACCTTTTTTAACTCTTCAAGTTGTTTATCACGTTCGTTAAGTTGCGTTTGTAGCGAGCTTTTAGCAGTAGATAATTCGTTATATTTTGCTTTTGGTACTACATGCTTCGGAGCTTCCTTAGTAACATTCGCTACAATCGTTTCAATTTGAGTATCTGCAACACCTGCATCTTTAAGTAATTTTTTTAACCAATCCATTTTTATTACCTCCATACATTTTTATACAGGTCTGTGCCTGTTGGTGGTGTACGCTTCTTTATGGTCTAGCCTTTAAAAAGACCAAAATAAAAGCACTCAATCCATCATCATGGTTAAGTGCTTCTACTCAATAATTTCAATTTTTTTTATTTCTTTTTCGTTAAAATTCACTAGTCGTCCCTTAAGTTCACCCTCTATAGGTTTAATTGTTAGTTCTTGAACATCATCTTCACTGTCTGCTGAAGAGGTCCAATGATCAACAATTCCGATTAAAGTTTGGTTATCAGTAAAAGTAACTTTAATTTTCTCTCCCGAATCATTATAAATATCCACTTTTATTCCTCCTTATTTGGCTTAATTGGCACTAAATGCGTTCGTTTTTTAGAATGGTGTATTTTTATTTTATTTGTTTTAAAAGTACCATGTTCCGAAACTGCTATACCTACTATATCATCGACAAAAACAACTTCTGTGTTTTTCCTTCTTCCATTACGGTCTGTTTCTACAACACCTGTCCCAGCATACTTATCAAACAACTTTTGAACATCTACATCATCAAAGAAGTAGCTTTTCCCTTTTAACTGAGTAGATTCCATATGAGGGGCTTGTTTTTCTGGATTAATTTTCGTTCCAAATGTACCGTCTTGTAACTTTGTTTTTACATACAGATTGTCTTGTAATTTATTCCACTCGTCACCATTACTATACTTAATATCTTGGAATTCTTCAAAAGATTTTGGTGCACTTTTACCTAGAACTTTTTTATATTTACGATATTGATCCTTGTCAGTTTTTAAATTACGTTGTCTATTCTTAAAGGTTTCAACTTTCTCCTGACCATATTTATCAACAACGTACACTTGATACCATTCTGTATATGTTAAATTAGCATCTTGATAGTATTTTTCATCTGTGAGGGGATCTCGTGCTATCCTTTTTTCACCTTCCATATACTCCGACTCATCAAAATACGGGATGGTAGTCGTTCGACACCTTGTATGAAATGGAGGTGCATTGGTACCCGGTTTATAATCTTTCGTTAAATAAATCTTTAAATCCTGTGCTTTGCAGATTTCTGATGTACGGTTATCAAGGGTTGCTAGTATTTGATAACGCTCAAGGTCAGTTTCACGATAAGCGTTATTCGCTGCTAAGCCATGAAAAAAGTTAGCTTCTGTCCTTACAAGTGCTTGTGCTCTACTTAACGCCACGTCAGTTGCTTCACTGATTGCTCTTGATGTTTTAATCAATGAACGACCTTGCTTAAATGATCTTTCCAACTCTTTCTTTATCACAGCCATTGTCTTTGCTTCATGACCCCAAATACGCTTCGAGAACTCTTTACCCGACCAGTTATATGTGAGTACCTCTTTCATCACATCGTCTGTCAGCTTGCTGACAGGTTGGTAAACAGCAGTAAATGTAGCAATATCAAAAAGTGCCTTGTAATAAGCGTTTTCATATACTTCTGATAACCCTGTGTACGAATAAGCTTGTAAACCGTTTGTACTACCATATAGCTCTAGCATTTGCATTTGAATCTGTAAGTGCAACATTTCTAAGCGTGAAATACGGGCACGATACCCAATAGCATTTAAAATACGGTCGTATTCAGGATTTCCAGCTAATGAAAGAGCTTTATACTGTTGTAAGGTGATATGGCGAAAATCTTTTAACTCTTTTGCCGTTAAATACTGCTTTGCTTCTGCATACGAAACCTTATAATCTATTGCATATCGCGCATAGAATGCCTCAATTTGCTGTATGATATTTGCTTGCCCCATTCGAAGCTGCTCTTCCATCCGAGCTAAGTACTTACTAGCAATCAACTGTGATTCTAGTTCACGTTGTGCGGCACGACTTTCCCAATACTTACTCATTGTCCTTCACTTCCATTTGAGACTGCCGTTGCTTCTCGAAGGACTCTTGGTACTCATCGATTTCCTTTTGTTCTTCCTCCTTTTGCTTTTTAAGTCTTTGTTCAACTTCTGGCGTATACCAAGGATGATTTTCACGATTTGTTTGGTCATCAATAATTCCCACTGACTTCTCGCACATTTCAACAGCTTCCATCTCATTGGTGATGATGTCACGATTAAACACAAACTTTACCTTTTCATTCGTGAAATCCCCTTCACCCATCATCTTTAAATAACGAGTGATAAACCATAGCATATGCTCGATGCTGGACTGCATTTCACTTTCTAAAATATTGCAATCGATGTCTAAATCACTGTAACGAAATCTAAGTGCAACACCTGATGCATTCCCTAAATTTTCATTTAGCGTATCGACACCTCTACCAAGCTCATATATCGCCTTACGAGTACGTTCTAGCTCTTTTTCAGTAGCCTCCGTT
Source organism: Lysinibacillus sp. FSL K6-3209 (assembly GCF_037976175.1). Lineage (NCBI taxonomy): Bacteria > Bacillati > Bacillota > Bacilli > Caryophanales > Bacillaceae > Lysinibacillus > Lysinibacillus sp. FSL K6-3209. The sequence continues at coordinate 2,470,274 of NZ_CP150264.1, forward strand.
TGAATATCAGCAGTGAGTTTATCAACGTCGCCATTCTCGTCAATTTTGACTGCCCGATACACATTGAGATCATGGAGAAATCCTTTTAAATCCACTCCTCCATAGTTAATCAGCTTATAGATGAAATTGGGTATATCCGCAAGTACATCTGCATTCGTCGATGCTTGTGTATTGTAGTTGTCAACCCATGACTTAATTTGTTCAATCAACGGTTGTTCTTCTTCGTTATATCGGAAGTGGATAAGGGGTACCTTCTCCCACAATACTGGCTGTTCGCCAAATAAGAAGTGATATCCTTGCTTTCCTCCTGCTGGAATATCAAGAACGAGTGTTGCACTTTCTAAAACAAAATGGTCAATACCTTGACTGTGATAATGAACAACCTTCTTCAACGTTTTTTTCGTTGTACCTTCGTAATGATCCACTTCAAACACTCTTAAAAACGACTCGATTTTCATATTTTCAGAATCCGCATAGAAAGGAATCACTTGCTCTGACGGGAAACGTATAAAAGTCAGATGACCATCTTCGTTAAAATACGGATGGAGGTACGCAACACCTTTATTGATGGACTCCTTACCTATTTTTCGTAAACGGTTAATCATACCTGCATCAAAAATATCATTGAGCTTTTTTTGGTAGCTATTATTTTCACTCGTTACTGATGGCTGTTTGGAGAGCGTGTATCCAACCTTTTGGTCTACAAGTTTCTTCACATAGCCATGCACCAGCTTTAAATTAGACTTCCACGCAACATCACGTTTCTTTTCTTCGATGTCCATTTTGCCTTTATAATACTTAGCCCCAATAATCATTAACTTACGTTTTTCTGACTTTTCCCAAGCCTTTATTTCATTGAGTATGACCTGTTCATTCTTGATCACACTAGCAATCATGTTTTTTATCACCTCTTCCATTTGCTCATGCCAACGTGGTCGAAATAGGTCTTCAATTAGCATGTCATCACCTCACTTAAGAACAGATAAGCCACCTTTTTTAAAGATCACCGTGTTTACAAAATATCGGTCACTGTCCATTTGATGGTCATTTTGTTTAACTGGCTTGTCCTCGCCTCGATCCGCTGCCTTCGCATCCCAAATATAAGAGCTAAATTCCCGGAATGTCTCTTTGCAACAGTCGTTATATAAAATCAATCCGTTAGTAAGTGCATTTCCAACATTCCGTATCCCCTCCAAAACATCATTTTTCGCCTTTACCACTCTTACACCATCCTTTTTTAATAATGTGATAAATGAAGAGGCAGACGGGTCAACAATAACCCCATGAAGGTTCTCAAGACCTTCTATAAACTGTTTTAAATCCGCATAATACTCTGAACCTGTTTTTTGTTTACTGCTCTTTCGACCATCGTAATGATATTCTTTGACTTTGTACCAAACACCATTATAAAAACCCCACAAACCAAACGTTGTAGGGTTCTGCGTGCCATAGTCGACACTGACATAATATTTTGTATAATGACGAGGCTCTGTTTTTACAACATGCAGCACTTCATCAAACATATCGTAAATAATCCCTTCAGCAAGTACCCATGCCCCTAAAATAAATCGTTGATAAAATACACCATTATACATGCGTTTGTATCGGTCTTTAACAGATACTGACAAAGAGAGATTGTCATCCATTGTAAAATGCAAATGGATTAGATTCTTCTCCTTTATCTTGTCAATCCAATTTACCTTGAACCAATGATATGGTCCTTCTGGGTTACAGTTAAACCAATATTTCGAGCCTTCCACTGAACATCGTCCTGTGGCCTGATTAATAAAGCTTTCAGGCATAAGGGCTACCTCGTCAAACAATACACCAGCCAATGTAATACCTTGAATTAAATCTTGTGATCGTTCATCTTTACCGCCAAAAATGTAAAAATAATTTACTTTACTTCCCTTTGAGATAGTAAGCAAATTATCAGCCCGATGATCCTTTACCACATACCCTCGTGCTTTCAACATCAGTTTTAACCAAAACAGAACATTACGACGAAACGAGCCTATCGTTTTACCACACATACCGAAGTTCTGATTATTAAAAGATGCCATGGCCCACATAACAAACGATAAGGACATGGAGAGGGTTTTACCTGAACGAATGGACCCGTCTGCAATAATGCCGTCCTTATCCCTTACTGGCGAATCTCTATGCCACCAGGTTAAAACTTTCTTCTGCTTTTGTGAAAATGGTTTGAATTTGAAGACGGAAGCCTTCAACTTTTTAAGCATCTTCACCACTCCATACTTCAATAGCAGTTGCCCCTAATGCTTCGATAAAGCCATCATCTTCAATTTCCTCATTTTCGCCATTTTCTTTTTGAATAGCAATCTTAGATAGTTCAATAGATGTTTTTGTTTTCTCTATATTCAACTGCATCTGCTCTAGCTTCAATCGTCGTTCATCATCCTGATCTGCCATTTCCACAAACTGACGAATAGAAGAACGCAACTCCCCGATTGCTCTTGATTGAGCAGTGAGTAGTTGCGCCTGTCTCTCCCATGCAAATTGGAAGTTGTATTCAGTTTCGTGCGAAGGATTTTTACCACTTTGCACCTTTTCTCGTTTTAGCTCTTTTATAATCTCATCTTTTGATTCAACATGCATAATACGTTGAGCTCGAATAATAGCAGCATACTGAATCTGTATTTGATCCCAGATTAAATCGGATAGAGAACGTTCGTTCATCGCTTCCATAATTTCGAGCGTTTCTTCTGGTAGAAACTTTTGAAAGAAGCCATGTGTAACAGCGTTCTGATTTTGCTTAGGTGCACCATGGCCCTTAGCATTGCTGTTACCAACAGGTGCACCTCGTGTTCGTTTAGTAACGTTACCATTGGATTTAGTAACGTTACCTTTCAATTGGTTATCCCATTTATCTTAGTTCTTCCACTTTTGGATTTGCGAATCGGATAAATTCAACTGCTCGGCAATATCCTTCAAGAGTATTTTCCCTTTGCTTTCAACCCACATTTGAAACGCTTCATCACGTTTCGGATTCCTTGGTCTAGCCATATCTCATACACCACCACCTCCATCATTTGTTTGTTTTGTAATCACCCCATTATGCTAGTTGCTTAGTTTGTTTTTAGGTATAGAAAAAGCACCTCCTAAGAGATGCTTAAACTATTTTTCAAATTTTATGTTCGTTACCATAGAATGAAAATATGCTGCTGTCGGATATGTTGAAAAAGCACGAATCATTATCCAAGTGAAATAAATGGACAATACAAAGGTTACCATAAATGAATAAATAACAGTGCCAGTGAACTTATCTAGTAATTGATAAAGCGAAATGATAAATCCAAAAAAAGCTATTAGTACAGGGAAATATTTTGAAGGGTCGTTAGATTCTTTAAAATCGGCACTCCTCCCTATAACTAGCGCTTGTTGGGTCGAATCCAAAGTTTCTAAATACTCTATATTTTTGTTTATTCTTTCAATGCCGAAAGGGGATTTCTTTATGTATAAATGTTCATCAATGAATTTCTTCAATTCCTGATCTTTCCCTCTTGTCGCTTCGATTAAATCGCTAATGAAAATACTCTGATCCGAACTATTCGTTTGTTCAGTCATTCAAATCACTCTCCCTCTTTATGTCATTATTCGACTCAAAAATGGAAATTCCTTCTAAACCCTTAAACAAGACCAGTATTTTCTATATTTTTCAAAACTCTTACCTCCTTAGCCCAATCATAAACCAGGAGAAGAAATATATGTAATAACTTTTTGCTCTCAAAACCACACCAAACTCAACCCTATCATCACAAAGCGTTTTGGCTGTTTGATGCAGTTTTCAAGGCAAAATAAAAACATCCCGAAGGATGTTTATTATTTTTCATTATCATATTTTATATTTGTTACCAAAGAATTAAAATATACTGCTGAAGAACGCATTCTAACAGAATTGAAATACAATCTTGCAACATATAATAATGTCCCCAAAAATAAAAAAATATTAAAAAATATTATGATAGTTTGAGAAAGGGTTTTATCTACAGTTAATTGATTAATAAGTGCATAAACAGGCAATAAAATTGCTATCATAGCTATTAATGCAGGGAAATATTTTGAAGGATCGTTTGTTTCTTCAAAATGTTTAGCCCTACCCTTAACTAATAATTGTTGATTTGGATCCATAGTTTTTAAAGCATTAATGTTGTTATTAATTGTTATGTCTCCTTTACCTTTCGAATTCAAAGGGAATAAATTTTCATCTATGAACTTTTTTAATTTCTTATCATCTTTACTTATATGTAATACCAAATCGCTAATAAATTCACTTTGAGTAGAATTATTAATTTCTGTAGATTCTCCCATATAGCGCTCCTCCAATTCAATTTTTTCTAAATTTTTTTCTAATTCTTCTTTTAAATGCAATTTGTATTTATCAGCATTTAAAGCTTCAGCAACTTCTTTAAAAATCTTTAACATTTGTTTTTTTGATAACTGTTTTCCAGTGTCAGTTTCAATTTTAACTCTTTTCCATTCAGATTTAAGTATTACTTGCTGGTAATAGAGTATATTCAATCTATTGATATTGTAATTCCTTTCTAACGCTGGCCAAATTGCACCTTCGTATGGGGAAGTCATTTTTATAGTAGCATTAGATAGTTCGTTAATAATATCAGTACATGCTTTAATAAGTTTTTGTGAAACCACTTCAGCAGGGTTAAAATATAACTCTAACATTTCAACATTAAATATGAGATTAGGAATAATTGAATTGACTTCACTACTAGGCTTTATTTTTTGTACTTCTGACTGTCTAACTGACGAAGTAAATATATAACTGTTGGTGTTGAATTCTGCAAACAAAGTTCTGACATTGTTTATCCACTCAACTCGTTGTGAACTAATTACCTCAACTAGCCTTTGTTTGTCTTGTGTTTTAGACTCAACAACACTAATTTTTTCTAAAACATCATTTGATGATTTAGATGATTGTTCAGCTGAATCACGGGTTTTTTTATTAGATATATAAATCACAACATTAGCTATAATAGAAAAAATACCCGCAATTATAGCTACTTTTATAGCTACATCCGAATCCTTAGATTTATCTACTTTTTTATCTAAGTAGAATTACATCTAAATCACTAACAGATAATCCATTATCTGTTTTTTGCGTAATTTCTAATGGACTTACTATTTTCTGTTGATCTTGGGTATTTGTTATTGATTCAGCATTTACTCCAGTACATATAGACATCACCACCAAGATCGTTATGAAATTAACAAAAAAATACTTTTTCATATGTAATTTATTCCTCCTAATATTAATTATAGCAAATTAATTTAAAGGTGAAATAAAAATAAAAAACCTTTATTTTGAATAAAGGTTCGTGTTCGTCAACTGCGGTAAGTTTTAAACTGTCGAGTTAGCTCACTTCTAGCAACCGTGGCAGAGCTACACCACGTTATTATCGTAATCGAATTGTGTTCGTGCATTTCCGTGCACGTTTAGTAAGTTTGACTGAATTATGGAAAGTGGACGAAGTTCACATAAAAAGCACTCCTTATTCTAATTTTTAGCCTTTTATATTAATTAAGATACCTAATCTCTTAAAAAATATGGGCCGGTCATGTATGTCACGCTCCGAACTAATCTGACAAGCGCAGGTCGATCGTCGGTCTGTCTTTCCCTAATATTTAGAATTTGATAAATACCAAGGGAGGAAACCTTTACCGCACCGAACCTACCTCCGAGTTTACAATATTAATTTTTAAATACCTAATCTATAACGAATGTAACGTAAATAACGTTTGTAACATCTATCACATTTGTAACATGTCTTGATATTCAATTTAAGAATTTTTACTTTGCAGCTGAATCAGCACCCACAACTATCAGAAAGATTACTATTTTGAGAGGAATCTGAAACAGGAAAGTTCATTTCTTTCCATGCCGCAATCCCTCCAGTCAACTCTTTCACTTTATAGCCACGTTCTAATAAAAACTTTGCAACTTTGGCAGCTGTGTTACACCATACATCCCAACAGTAAACAATAATTTCTTTATCCATAGGTATTTCATTCAAACGATCTGCCAGCTCTTGTTGTGGAATGATATTTGCATCCTTAATTGTTAAACTTCTTACATGATTAGGACCGTTTCTAACATCAATTAAAAAGTATTTATCAGGATCATTTTGTTCCGATTTCAAATAATCCATAGGGCTTATTGTTCCTTCTAAACGTGCATTAAAATAATCAAGTGCTTTCATAAATGTATTACCTCCAATTTTTAAAGTGCAGACCAAATTTTAATAAGGAAATCCTTGAGCAATATTCTTTCTTGATGATCTAAAGGGGCTAAAACTTCTAATTCTGTATTAATTAAAAATTCCCAACATGAATCCAAGACATCGTTTCCATTTGGTGTAATCAAAAGGCTATAGGACCTCCTATCTTTAGGATTCCGTGTCCTCTTAACAAATCCTAGACTTTCTAAGTGATCGATATGGCTTACCATTGTTGTCCTATCAATTTGTAGATTTTCAGATATATCTTTTTGAGATGAGTACGGGTTTCCATTAATAAATAAAAGAACCCCGTATTGTCTAGAGTTAATTTCATATGGAGCAAGTCCTTCTGCGAACTTAGTTTCCATTTGCTGAAGAACTTTCCCAAGCAAAAAACCGTAAGATTGATTCCATTTTTCCAATTGTAATATCACCTCCAAAGATAATCAATAAACAATATAATCAGTATAGCTGATTATAATTTTAAATTCAAGGCTAATTCTCTTTTTTTAAAATGAATAAAAATTAAACACCTTTAAAAAGCCTTGCTATATTTAATTGTAGCAAGGCTCTTATATTTCTAACTTAAAATAATAACATTGGGGGACAAGGCCCTTATCATGTAATCATTTGTTTCACAATATTATCTTTAATACGTTTAATACTAGTTGATGATAAAGCCATGTGTTGACCTATCCAACGTTGTGATTTCCCGTCTAGCATCCAGTTCAACACTTGTACCTCTCTATCCCCTTCAACTCTTTCAATTAACTTTTGCACTTCTAAAAGCTTCTTCTCATACTCCGCAACACGTTTAATATTTTTCGAACGTCTAATAGCTTCCTGCATAATCGGATCACCTACACCGCCTACAGCCTTTGGTAGTGTAGCCTCGATACCGTATTGCGCCGTTTTTGCCCCAATAACCATTTCTTCTCGCATTTCTTTAATAGCATTAACCATCCAGTGGTAGTCCCTAATAATTGAATCCAAAGTGTCTGGTGTAATAACTAATTTTCGCTCTTTTAACATAGTTTCGCCCTCCTATGTGTTATAATGCTTATACGAATAAGGATTAAGAGGATGAGCTGTGGCGTGTGACGACGCTGCGGCTTTTTTGTGTTACAATTGAATTAACAAAAATTAGGAGGTACACTTATGCTTGGTATCACGTACGTAGCCTTTACTTTCGCTATAGCAACGTCAGTCATCGCCTTACTTAATGACATGAAAATCAAAAAATTAGAAAAACGTGTTGAAGAACTTGAAAGAAATAAGTGATTATATTACATAACTGGATTCTGGAGCGATATTATAATCGCTCTATTTTCGTTTATTCCTCATATTGTTCAATAGCATTTATAAAAACGAACGATAAACTCCCCCTATAAACCACTTCCTAACAAACATACATACATTCGTATATAATACTAAATATACTAATGAGTGGAGGGAAAATTATGAACACAATCGATTTAATTCTTTTAAATTTCAACGAAGTGCGAAGACGTAGTATAAAGCTTTGGACATCTATCCCCCAAGATTTATTAAATTGGAGACCAGATGATAAAGCTATGTCTTGCATTGAGATGATTAGACATGTTCTAGAAAGTGAATATTATTACCATCAGGCGCTTAAAAATAAAGGCAGTGTGCCTGAATTTGAATCTCCTTTTGAAAAACAACCATTCTCCACTATAGATGCTGAATTAATTTTTGCGGAACCGTTTAGAAATCAATTTATAGAAACTATTAAATCATTTTCAATTGAAGATTTAAAAAACATTAAAATTGATCGCTCAGATGTGGGTTACATTAGAGATTTGGGAGATATGTTGTTGAGAATTGCCTATCATGAATCCGTTCATACTGGTCAATTACTCGATTATTTACGAACTGCAAAAGTTAAAATCCCTAATATTTGGGATTAATTTTTTTAAAGGTGTCTTCATCTAGGTGAAACACCTTTTCTTTTTTTACAAAACAACCTATTCTATCAACCTATCTCTGCTACTAAATATTTTCATTCGATTAAAGATTAGACATATCATCTTTTAACCACTCTTCATTTTTTCCATCATCGTAACCAAAGTCTGTTACAGTGCCTTGCGTACCTTCTGGACACCATTTATCGCATGTCCCATCTACATTAACCGTATTGTTGTACTCACCTGTTACAAAGCAACCAAAAGCAAAGTGTCCGCAAGTCCAGCAAACTTTTTCACACATAATAGATACGCCCCTCCTACACAGTTTCAAAAAGTGATTCTTGTATATATCCACGCTCAATTATTTGAGAATTTAACCACAGACTTTCGCATTTTTCTTTTGCAGCTTCGGTTTTGGCCATCTTCGAAATCCTTGTCCAACCTTGTAAAATTTCATTGTACATATCATTGTTGTAGCCACTAATCATGGCAAAACCCTGATGTTTATTTAAAGCTCGCAATAACGTTTCATGTTGTTCATCCGTCATTTCATAAGCATAGTGTAGTTTTGTACGTGTGCTCAATAAATACGGTGGATCACTGTATATCAAACAATCCTCTTTGTTATAACGGCGTATCAGAGTTACTGCATCTAAATTTTCAATTTGCACATGTTGTAATCGTTCAGTCGCCTCTAAAACGATAGCTGGTAGCTTACGCCAATCAGGTAGGGCACTAAAGGTTGTCGAGTCTACATTGTGACGCCATCCTGTACGGTCGCTTGTTTTTCCTCCGCGTGCCATCCAACAACGGACTAGGAACACTCTTGCTCTTTCTACCACATTTAATTCATCATTCAATGCTGTAAATGATTCATTGTATTCTTGCCTTGAATAGGGCGTAAATTGAATTTGTTGGGCTAGTTGTGCAGGTTGGTCACGAATCACTTTAAATAGATTGACGATGTTGCCATCTAAATCATTTATTGTTTCAATACGCGCAGCTTGTTTATTGAATAAGACTGCACCACTTCCGAAGAATGGCTCAAGATACACCTTATGCTCTGGCATTTGATTTGCTATCCAGCTAGCCAAATTCCATTTAGAACCGACATAATTTAAAACCCGCTTCAAATAATCACCTCTCGTTACTGATTATTATTTGATAGTTTAATCCACATATTGTTCAGTAAGTTTAATTTGATTTTAAGTCAAATTAAGATACATAAAATTTTTGTACTTGCAAATAACAAGAATAAATACTGAAAGGAAATTATTATATGAAAAAAATAATAATCGTCTCGTTACTTTTTATGTGTTTTCTTGCCATCAATTCTGCTTTCGCTAATTCAGATATTGAATATTTCCCTCAAAATCAACCCCCGAGTATAATAGAGTTAGCATTTTTACGTGAATTAGGTCTACCAATTCTTGAAACAATGTCCTCATACGGTGATAATCAATTATTCGAATTTGGAAGAATTGAAAAGATTGAAAGAAATATTGAAAATGACTATTATGACGTTAGTTTAAGGGTTATTTCATTTGAAGGTGCGCACAATCCACCACATAAATTAATTAACATCACTTTTCGTATACCACCTGGTTTACCTTCTGAAAATTATAAAGTGATTTCAAATAAGGCCATTATTTCATATAAGGCTAAACACATTACTCCTGAAGAAGTTGAAAAGTTATCTAAATTTACAAATTAACCCACAAATTTTCACTGAACATTTTCATAATGTGCTGCACAGATTCAAGATGTAAATTTACCCTTAATCTGTACAAATTATTATTGATTGATCGCACGCACTTATTTGGTTGTGGCGCTAGTTGACAGTCACTACCTCCCTTATTCTGGGTCACGACTCAGTGACCTTTTTTAGTTTCTTTACTCATACTGTGCAGTAAACTACTGTTGAATTATTTCGAGTATTTTTCTATCTTCTCTTTTTAAAACTACATACTTTTAAATGGATGGTTAATAATAAATTTATAAAATTTTTAAAGAGGTGTATTTTATAAATGAAAAAGGGTTTATCTGCTTTAGTAATATCAATTACTCTTCTTTTATTTTCCCTTCCAAAGACAGGTTTCGGAATAAATGAACCCCTTCAAGATTCTAACGAACTTAGATTACAGGATATGCTCATGCTTATGCTTACTCCTTATATTGAAAAAGACTTAAATAGCTATTATTATCCGAAGATTTTACGTGATTTTTCACCACATGTTACTCCATGGAAAATTGAAGTTATTGAAACTAAAAGAGTAAACGGTTTTCGTGGCTTTAAATTGCAAATTACATTTAAAATTGAACCGACAGATGGCGGTCAGTATATCCCTGTAGGGAAGGACCGAATGACCTATGAAATATCTTATGGCCCTGATGTTAAACTGATAAATCACACCCACTTAAAGACCTATAAATATCCACCAGAATAATCAATCGTGTCAATTTAATAAACCTCTTTTAGTGAAACTATTGGCGAACCATTAGAGAATTTGATTTTTTCATTCTTCATCCTCCTGAACAATATCTTGCCATTACGATGTCACTCTCCGCAGTTTCTCATACTGTTTCCTTCAAAAATTCATTCTCTAAATCTCCTGATAAAACATCTTAATACTTTCCGTCCTTGCTTATAAAGCATTAAGAATGTCAATTTGAATACCGTTACACAGTCTCATGAAGCTTTCAATCCTTCAGTAAATGCAATAGCATAATCTAAAGCCTCGTCCTGTGTGCTCAACCCTTTCAGTTCCCGTAAAGCTTCAAGGTTTTGATAAAACCCTATCTCGTTTTCTTTGTACTGATATTTTTTGTAGAGGCCTATGTGTAACACCAACTGATCGATTAAGTATTGTTCACCCATTCCTCGTCCCTCGCTTTAATTTGATTCTTGCTATATGTCAACATACGCTTAGGCTTCCCGTACTGCATCGGATGAATAAATCTATTGCTCTTTTCTATTAATTAGGGGTTATTTTAATTATGAAAATCCCAAAATATGTTGGTGCTAGTTCATATCAGAATAGACTTTCGTGACTTTTTTGTGTAGCGAGTTGGCATGGGTTATAGGTTGTTATACACTTAAAAATTATACTAAATTTATATATACAATCAGTGGTTGATTACCTAAAATGGTAAATAGTTGTTTCTTAAAAAGGAGGTAAATTTATTGTTTAATTGTACTAGCTGCTTGGCAAAAAATTCTTATAAAAAGATTGTAAGAGAAGGCCTAACTCTCTATACATGTGAATATTGCAATACAGTTAAAGAAGATCCTGATAATATTACTCTTTCTTCAGCTAAAGATTTAGTAGCTCAAGTAGAAGAAGTTCCTGAATATAATAAAAAAAATGTTACTACCTTTAATGTATTAATTGCGATTTCAATTATTATTAGTTTATTAATATTTATAATAATAGCAACAGACACAAGTGTAATTATCGAAGATATACTTGAAATTTTCGGACTTGTTACCGATGAGCAAAACTGAATTACAGAAAGTTATATAACATTTTTCTATATAATGAGACCAAGACTACATTTTATGCTACTTGGTCTTCAAAATATTTTTAATAAACTTATATCCATACAATGAATTTTACCATTCAATTTTTCAGTCATAACTTATCCTCCATTAGCAAATATTATAGGTTAATAGAAGATGACTTATAATGTAAATTTCGCTCTCAAAAGAAAGTACCGGTAGTTCAGCAGCAATGACTTTTCAATTGTTACATTTAAGTGCAAAATAAAAACACCCCGAAGGATGTTATGAAGTGACCCCTAAAAGTTAGACACGGTTATTTCATTTAGGCAGCTTGGGTAAACTGAGTTCGGTATTGTACCGGACTCAGTTTTAATTTTGCCTTAATTCGTTTCGTATTGTAATACGTTATATAGTTTTCAAGTTCCAATTTAAAATGCTCAACACTTTCGAACTCCTTTAAATAAAGGAATTCCGATTTCAAAATCCCAAAGAAATTCTCCATCACCGAGTTGTCATAACAGTTGCCTTTACGTGACATACTTTGCACAATGCCTTTTGATGCAAGTGCGTGACGGTATTGCTTCATTTGATAATGCCAGCCTTGATCGGAATGCATCAGTAATTGGCGTTCCTCTGGTAACTTCTCTAATGCTTTCTCCAACATTTCTGAGACAAGTGAATACGTTGGTCGATGACCAATTGTGTAAGTAATAATTTCTCCGTTAAATAAGTCTAAAACAGGGGATAAATAGAGTTTTTCACCAAACAATTTAAACTCTGAAATATCTGTTACCCACTTTTCATTAGGGGCTTCAGCTGTAAATTTGCGGTCTAAAATATTCGGTGCGATTTTACCGACTGTCCCTTTATATGATTTATACTTTTTCATTCTGACTACGCACTTTAAACGAAGTGTTTTCATGATACGTTGTACTTTCTTATGATTCACTCTTCGTCCACGATTTGCGAGTTCATCACGAATGCGACGGTATCCGTAACGGCCTTCATGTTCGTTATAGATGGATTGAATTTCAGCCTTTAAGTCGGTATCTGGATCGGGACGATTCAGTTTCTTCACTATGTCATAATACGTACTACGTGGAATCTGTGCGAATTCGACAAGTGCCTTCACCGAGTATTTATGCCTTAATTCATAGATGACCTTTACTTTGTCTTCTTTGGTGATGTTTCTTTGGCTTGAACTAAGGCGTTCAACTTTTTTAAATACTCGTTTTCCATTTCAAGCTGCTTGATACGAGCTTGAAGTGCTTCTGGTGAGCCTTCTACTGGTGTATGTTTTGGTTGTTTATTGGTTTCTTTTTTCATGGATGGACGCCCCTTTTCCTTTGATTGAAGGGCATCGAATCCTTTTGTTTCAAACTGTTTTCGCCAATGAATAATGGACGATGGAGCTGCTATACCAAAGATAGCCGCTGTTTCTATTAAGGACGTGCCGTGCTCAATCATGAAGTTTAGTACGTCTAGTTTAAACTGTGCTGTATAGTTTGTATATGATTTTATAAACGCTTCAACACCGTTATACTCATATTGTTTAGCCCAGTTTAGAATAGCCTTATGATCTGTCCCAATCGATTTAGCAATTTCATGTGAACTTTCTTTGCCTTCTAAGTATCGTAAAGCTGCTTGTAATTTTTCCTCTGCAGTATATTTAGCCATTAAAAAACTGCACCTCCAATTGTTAGATGTGTCTAACAATTGGGGTGCAGTTCATTAGCAATTATTATTTAACTTCTAAAAATAGATTAATTCTGCTTTTCTGTTGAGCCAAAGACTTCATCTACCTCTTTAGCAAAAACTTGGAAAATATAGTTTATCTCTTGTTCTTCCGAAGCAATACCTGTTGCTAAACCTTCAGGTGGTTTCCCTCCTTGAATAAACATTAAAATATTATGGTCATCGTCAACTGTTGAAAAATCACCTTTTTTCCAACGTTTTAATATATCTAGGTATATTTCATAAGGTGCATACTTATCAGACATTTTATGACGTTCATAGTTATCTTTGTTTTCTTCTACCATCTGTATTAATGTGTCGATTCTTTCTGGTGTAATCATAATAGAACCTTCTTTCGATTCAGCGATAATCTTTTGGTGTGCCATCTCTTGAATCACTTCTTCAACTAGATTGCCAACGAAGGGTTCATCTCCACTTTTCCAATCATCAATTTTCTTGGAGAAAATAGGGGTTTCCCAACCTATCCCGCTCACATCCACCGTCGATACAAATTTTTCTTTTGTATCTTCTTTTGAAGTGTTCTCTAATTCTTTCACATCTTGTTCCATCTCTTCTTTTTCATAGATCTTTTCTGAGATTAAAAGTGTACCACCTATACTCAATAACGCAGTTAAAATAACGATACCTAAAACATATGTCCACTTCATTAATTCCACCACCATTATTAACATTTTAATCCAAATTATCATATATAATCCTTTTTGTAAACAAAGATTTCAGGTTCTCGTCTCTTGGTAATACACTTAATAAATCATCATTTAATCACACAATTTCTCTCTTTATTTCCATCTATGTGATTTTTTAATGTGCAATACCTTATGTAACAATTAAAAAACACTGTGATTTCATACGTGAAAGAATGTGTGTTTTAACTCTATATTAACTTTTTTATCTCTGAAGTAACTTCCACGATTCAACTCAAGAGGTTTTTTTCGTCTATAATTCTTTTTTATAATTATTTGATGTATCAACGCTCTTTCAAGAAGTAAATTGTAATCGTTGCTTTCTAAGCTTGTATGAAGTGTATCACCTTGCTTAAATGATATGTTTTGAAATTCTCTACAGTTATCTCTTGCACCATTAAGTATTTCTTTGGAAAAATCAACACCGGTAACAAAGGCTACTCTCATTTTCAGATATCGCCTTTGAATAAATACTCCCACCACACCCTATATCCAACGCCTTAGAGATATTCTCGAACTGTTTATAACCTTACCCCACGAATCATCAGCTTTTCGAGTTAAATAAGTATTACGGTTTTGCTCATTATGAAAATTAATATCCATTTAAAATCCCTCATTTCAACAGGAATGTTAAGTTGCATTTTACTTCAACTAACTATATTACTTTATATATCCAATTAAAGTTTGTTTAATAGAACTATTCTTTAATAAAAATTAACCTTATGTTCCAATATAATCCTCAAAGCTGAATTAAGAGTGTAAGACTATTGCTCAACAAAATGGCCCTTCAATAAAAAACGAGCGCTGATTCTTGTTACAGAATCGCCCCCGATTGTGGAAGATCATTCCAACATAATTACCAAAGAAAAAAGCACACCTTTGATCAATAAGATTAAAAAGAGATTTAGTTACCAATCCTATTTATAACAACTTCAGAAGTGCTTTGTAAGTTCTTTACTTCCATAAACATATTTAAGTTATATACAAAAACTATCACTTTTACATTTTCTAAAGCATGATTTATAAAACTGCCTCGTTGATTTTTAGCTCAGCTATTTATTGAATTCATTAACTGGAAGAAGTATTCAGGTTGATGAGTCTTATTTAGGTTATACCATGAATGTAATGTGTCAGGTGCAAATACATCTAGTTTTTTCAGTACTTCCATCGTAAATTCTAGAGGTGCTACTCCTGATGCAGTAATCAAATTCTCACCAGATACCGCAGGTCTCATCTCATAAAATTTTTCCCCTTTATAATTAGGACAGACCATTTTAATATACTCTAAGTCATTGCTTGTGTGTTTTCTAGAATCTAAGTATCCCATATTCGCAAGAGCCTCAGTTGCACCACAAATTGCAGCAACAATAGTGCCAAACTTTAGAGCTTGGCCAATTCTCTCCAAGACAGGTTGATGAATTTCTTCACTCCAAGTAGTCCCTCCTGGTAAAATTAAAATATCTTTACTCTCAAGAATACATTCATCAAGTGAAATATCGGGTTTTATGCTCAGTCCTCCCATAGTAGTAATCATTTCTTTATTAGCTCCTACTGTAATTACTTTTAAAGGGGCTAAATTTTTTTTGAAATATCTTCCCGAGTTTAGTTCAGCAATTAAATATCCATATTCAAAGTCCGACATTGTATTAAATACATATAGAAAAACTTTTTTTGTTTGCATCCAATAGCACTCCAATCACAATTGATATAGCTATTATAAAATAACTTCCCTGACAGTTAACGTCAGGGAAGTCATCATACTTGATGATATTTTATTAATCCCGTCAGAACTTCAATAATTCTTTTCTTAAGACTTATTGGCTCGATAACTTTAATAGATTTATTGTACGGCAAAAGTAAATAAGGTACATATGTATGTATTATATCTTTTTCAAGAAGAAAAACTGCTTGATTTGATGTCCGTGTTTGTAAATAATGTCCTAAAAACCAATGTTGGCAAATATCAGCCAATACACTTTTATCTCCATTAATAACCAAAGAAATAATTCTATCTTTATCTTCTATAGTTGGGAGAAGATTTTTTATAAAAATGTCACGTGCTGAAAAATTTTCTGGCCGGTCAAATTTATTTTCGGTTAGCATTAGACTTTCAATTCGATCTACTCTAAAACTACGGATATCATTTCTAAGATGACAAAATCCAATCACATACCACTTATTATTCCAATAGATAATTCTGTACGGATCGACCAATCTATAATTTATTTCCTTTTTGCCAGTTTTATGGTGAAGAATTTTTACTGAGTACCCGTCAGCTACGGCCTGCTCCAACTCCTTCAAAAAAGGTTCCATAGAGAGTGAACTTAATCGACTTATTACTTCAAGACTAGTTAAATGTTGGTTTATCTTTGTTTTCTGCTCTTGATTTGAGTATTTACTTAATTTTGAAATGGCTCTATTTAGTGCCTCACCTCCATAATATCCTGCTTCTTCTGCAAAAACAGCAGCGTGAAATAGTGAAGTTTGCTCCTCAAAATCAAAAAAAAGAGGAGCCTCAATAAAATTGTTCATTAAAGTGTATCCACCGTTATGTCCTGGTTCTGAAATTATAGGTACGCCACTTGTTGAAATCGTATCAATATAACGATACACAGTCCTTATATTCATCTCTAACTTTTCTGAAATTTGTTTTGCTGTAATTTTTTCACCTGAACGAAGCATCCATAGAATTGCTAACATATTGTCAATTTTAGGCATATAATTCCACCTCTATATAGAATTTATTATCTATCATATATCCTTGAATTAGATTATTCTGTCTTTTATAATTCTTAACAATCTATATCTGATTTTTAGTATAACCCATCAACTGCGTTATTCCATAATCTGGCCCGCGATTGTTGAACATATGTTATTAAAAGAAGTAGCTCATTGGCTACTTCATCATCTGACTCAAAATATTATTTCTTACTCTAAAAATTATCGTACTAGATAATCTCATATGCTTTCCAATTGCACGCATGCTATCCCCATCTAGCAGTCTATGAAAGACTTCAACCTCTCTATCCCCTTCTACAAATGGAATGCGGTTCTGCACTTGTATGTATCAGCGCTCAATTATTTGAGGATTGAGCCAGTTGTCATTTAATGCTGTGCGATTCATCACGACATAGTTATTATTTTTAGCTACTTGGATAATCCCAATTTGCCCTAGCCATCCTTTTTTGTGTTACAAAATGCCATTAGAATGTGGTATTTAAATTAGAAAATAAAAAAATAATTTCCCGGGTAAGCGCAAGAAATGACAAAAAACAACCTATTGATTCTATTGCTAATAAACAATCTTGTATTTAAAATTACATAATGTTTTTTTATCAACTTTATAAATATAAAAAATCAAAAGCACATGAAAAAACATGTGCTTTTGGTTTATCAAGGGTAAAACAATTATTTTGCTATTACTACTTTATCAAGATACACTGCCCCTTTTCTGTACATCTTTGGTTTCACTCCCTGAAAAGACAAAAATAAAAAAAGCTAGAATGCATGATTAGGATCAGTTCCATAGCAAAAACCGCGTTTCATCACCACTTCTCATTATATTTATGCTCTTTAAAATGAATGTACTCAGTATTTTTGATTCTTGTCCAACTACTAATTGCATTCAAGATTATCATAAAGATTACAAATAAAACAGAACCTACCACAAAATGCCCTAAGAAAAAAGTAACAAACGCCGCAACCAATAGGGCTATTATTAAAATTATCGCTAATATTTGTAATTTACTCTTCTTCTGATTATTCATCGACCCAACCTCCCATTAAACATATTCTCTGTACCTTTTAACAGGTTAATATCGTCTATTTTACAATGTTCTAAAGTATTACACAAAAATATACCCATCACTAAAAATAGAGCCATTTATGTATGTCTTGCCCCAGTTTGTAAATAACAAGGGAGGAAACACTTAGTGCCCCTCCCTCGCAGTATATAAAGTTACTTGAAAATCGTTTGGAACATTCTGAATATCTAGCTTACAATTATATTACGTATTACATAAAAATAGATTAAACTACAGAATTCTCAATAACAATTCCTGAAGACACAAGATTTACTGTATTAGCAATCGTATCACCTACAGGGCAACGTGCTTCAATATATTTTTTAAATTCTTCTACCTTTTCCTCTGATGCATTCGTTTTGATATGAAAAGTATATCGGATTGATATAAATCCTGGTCTTACATCGGACTTGCCTAAAAAGCCATCTGTATCAAGGTCTCCTTCTAATTCAACCCAGAAATCTTGAAGGTCTATATCAAATTTCTTCGCATAAGTTCTTGCTACTATTGATTGACATGCCCCCAAAGCCGAAAGAAGGAGTTCTACAGGGTTTGGAGCTTGATCATCTCCACCTAATTCTTTTGGTTCATCGACAATAATTTTATGACCTCTAACATGAGCTTCTACCAAAACCTTTTCTTTTAAAAATGTGTTTGCCTTAAATGTTGTTATCGCCATTTAAAATCACTCCTTTTTATAATTTGATTCTTTTTTAAACATCGAATAAGTTTTTATACCTTATTAAGTTTATAAGAATACAACAGTATTTCTTTTATGCTACTTGTAACTTTTTCTTTAGTCAACTACTAATTAAAAATTTTATTAAATCAAGGAAAGCTAATAGCATTAAACCTATTCCAAAATACATAAATGATGAAGCAACCCGAAAATCACTTCATCTACTTGTATGGCTCATATTATGTTTTGTAGCAATCGGACAAATAACTTTTAATATCGATTAATTTTTAAAGCTATCAATTATAGTTAAGAAATACTTTGCTTTCGATTGGTAACGTTTTGAATTGACCGCTTTTTTAATTAAAAATAATATTACCAAAATATAAACAGCTTGCATAAAATAATAATACGTTACTGGGAGCTGTTTAAATAAAATTTCTTTTGACATTTCTTTATAGATAAGTAAAAAAGCAAATAGTCCTACACCACTAAGGTTTATTATCGAAACTCTATCATATGTACATTCAATTTCTACTAATCTAGCCTTCAAAAATAATCGATCTTCTGTAGAAAGAGTTTTAATATTTTTTATATAATCTTTAATATTTGAATTTCTTTTCTCATATTTTAGGAGTCTTTTAAAAATAGTAAACAAACTCTCCCCATTCCAATCATCTCTTTTTAGGTGTTTACTTAAAAACTTTATTAAATCTTTATCTTTACAATTGTAAATACTTTTTATCAACTCCCTCTGATCTCTTGAATTTGTTTCTGTTTCTAACAATTCACTATTCCCTCTAACCATTTTTTTACACCTCTTTTTCACTATACCATATTTACATCATTACACATATGCTGTTAAGGTGCTGAAAGTGTTACAACACTAGATTTCCCAAACTTCACAAACCTAATTTTGTAAATATCTTTATTATAAAATGGTCAAGCAAAATAAAAATAGCGCCGACAATAGCGCTACTTTAAAATTATATTGGTTTTTGTAATTCTACCTTTTAACCTTTACTTTTATTGTTTCTTTATATAATAAAAAACACCTCATAGCGATGTTTAATCAATTTTTCATAAATCTATATTACTTCGCTAAAACCTCTTGGATAGATTGTTCTAAAATATCCATTGCCAGCTCTAATTCTTGTGCCTTAATAATCAGTGGTGGCGTGAGCGTAAGCACATTTCCTTGTGATACTTTAAAACTTAATCCCTTTTCCATACATTTATACATTACTTGTTCTGCTTCGACTATAGCTTTTTCTTTCGAATGGCGGTCCAATACTAGTTCTACGCCATATAAAAGACCGATTCCTCGTACATCACCAATAATTTCATACTGCTCTTGCATCTTTTTAAGCCGTATTCTCATATACTCTCCTAATTGATTAGCATTTTCTATTAATTTAAAATCCTCAATATAATGAAGAGTAGCCAAGGCTGCTGCACAGCCTAGCGAACTTTTTTCATGCGTGTAATGACCAAGTGCAATATCTTGGGCAACATCCAGTTCTCCTTTTACGAGCATCGCCGCCATTGGAAACACACCTCCACCCAATCCTTTTCCCAGTAAAACAATATCTGGAATAACTCCAAAGTTTTCAAAAGTGAACATTTTTCCTGTTCGTCCTAAAGCAGTTGGAATTTCATCAAAAATCATTAATATATTATTCCGATCACAAATATTGCGTAAACGTTGATAGTACTCTTTTGGCGGGATATGTACGTCTGTACAACGAACAGGCTCTAAAATAATTGCACCGATTTCATTTTCTCTTTCTAGTATATACTCTAGATAGTCAAGTGATTTAAACCTACCATTGTCATCCTCAAACAAACCGCGATATGAATTATAAGGAGCTATATGTAGAGTTCCTGGCATTAAAGGGCCCATACCGTTACGGAAAAGCGCTTCTCCTCCAACTGAAATCGCGTCTAAAGATGCGCCGTGAAATGAATCCCACATCGATATCGTTTTAAATTTACCTGTTGCCTTTCGAACAAGCTTTAAAGCCATACCAACAGCTGAAGTTCCTCCAGGTGCCAAAAGTACTTTATTTAAAGGTTCTGGTGCAATAGCAACTAATTTTTTTGCTAACTGGATTGCAACTTTATTTGTATAACGTCTTGGAGAGAATGGCAGTTTATCCAACTGCTCTTTTACGGCACGAATAACATACTCATTCCCATAACCTATTTGATGAACATTATTTCCGTGAAAATCCATATACTTTCTTCCATCTATATCCTCTATGTAAATGCCATAGCTTTTTTCAATTATATTTAAACAAGGAGTAGAAAGAGACTGATGTAAATAATACTTAGCGTCATCGTTTATAAACTCAAACGATTCTTTACTTAAATGATTTTCTTGCCAGATCGACCGTGTTTTTGTTAAATTAATATCCCCCTCTGTTCTTAAAACTTCAGTGTTTTTTTCCATGATTTTTTCTCCTCTCATACTAGAAATTTCTTCTTTCCCCTAATCAAACTACCACGCGTTTTTTAATTAGATATTAATATTATGTAAATCTTTTCAATTAATCATTTGATATGCAGCAAAGGAGCGCTTCACTATATTCAACTTCTTTTCATTGAAAATCTCTCTAATTTGCTTTTACATGTGACGACGCAGCAGTTTTTTTATATTATTCACATGAATTTTCTTAATAGAAGCTCCACCAATTTTTACTGTGTGTATTTGGTGAAGTAACTTCAATAACCTCAATAATATTAAAACTGCAACGCCTAACCCAGTAGGTTATATTGTGCTATAATTAGATTAACAAAAATTAGGAGGCAAACTAATGCTTGGTATTACATTCGTAGTTTTTACCTTCGCTATAGCAGCGACAGTTATTGCCCTTCTTAATGACATGAAGGTCAAGAAATTAGAAAAACGTATCGAAGTACTTGAAAGAAATAAGTAATGCTATATTGGGAATTTTAGAGGGATGTTTTACTCTCTCTATTTTCATTTATCCATCATTTTGTTTAATAATTACACATTGCCTTATTAATTTGTTTACTGATTGTAACCTTTCTATTTACAACACGTCCTAATTTTATAAAGCCAAACTAGAAAAGAGGTTTCTCGATAATTGATAGAAAAGACTATAGTGATCATCTTATTAAAGTAAAGTTTAATTTAGGTGGATTAGAGATAGAAAGTATTCAAAATCAAGTAATTCATATAACACAAAAAACACATCAACTGGTGGTAGATTATGAGTTCAAAAATGATAATAATCAAGTTGTACTATTGTTAACGATTCCTGTTCAAGCGATACCTGAAATTGTACGTTCATTAGCTCAAAATAATATAGGCATTTATGAAGTAAGTAAATTCAATGCGTAGTATTAGCTCTGCACAATTGTAAGTATTTGATTTTTTATACATTTTCACTACACAAAAAAAAGACGTACCAATAAGGCATGTCTTTTATTGCTTATTTTCAATTGTGTGTCCGATTACAGTCAATTTATAAATAACGCCTATATTTACCTAAATATAAAACTTTGAATTGATACATATACTAAAAATAAAAATATACCTATTAAGAACCAGCCGTAAGCTTTTCTCTCGCTTTGATATGCATTAATGCCTAAAGTTAACATGGATAAACTTAAGAAGAATATCGTTAAGAAATTAAACTGATAATCACGTGTGACAAGTCCATAAGTTGAAAGCGCGATTACGATGATTCCAAAAACAATTGGTAGAATTTTCAGCATATCCTTTCACTCCTCTTTAAATTACTTCTTTTTTTATCATGCAAAAAGATACTATGGAGATAACTATAAATGTCCAACCTTCTAAATTTAACATTATATAATTCTTAAGATAAGTAATGCTTTTAACCAATCGCTATAAAGTGCTCGTCAGGAGCATTCTCTTTACTTATTGTCCTCCAGAGATGTGGGTAGAACCATTCTACTTCTCTTTGAGTATCTCCATAGGCATAATTGATGCAATGAAATGTTTTGGTATTTCGATCAAAAGCAATTTCACCATCCAACTTGTCGCTCTCACGCCTATATCGGTATACAATTTGCTTTTCATCCTCAGTTATTTTGTTAAGTTTCCACCACATGTTAGCCCCTCCTACTAAAAATGACTACCTTAACTAAAGACTCCCGCTTCTATCTGTATCATATTTACATAATAAGGGAATCTATATTGTACTAAAGCACCACCTTTTATAAGCGCAATGTATAGATTTTCCAAGAAATTCTTTAACATAAATTTCACCATTGTTATGCTTCTTTAATGATAATGCTTGATTATCTATTCCGCTTTGTGTTGAAGCAAACGTCTACGTTTTTTGTGCTACAATTTATATAAAATACATAATGAGGTTAAAAATATGGCATTTATCAGGAAATATATCTATCTCCTCTACTTTTTATCACTGTTTTTAATTTTATTGATTCGTGATTATTTTAAATACGGTAATTGGAACTTGCTTAGTAACTTTTTCTTTTCTCTATGGACCGTCCTTATTTTTGCTTTCTTAAATTGGGCATGGACTAGTAAAAAATATAAAAAGCAATAGCATTTATCTCTATCAGTATCATATGACGACACAACAGCTTTTTTAAAGAAATTGTCATCATTTGTAACAGCAATAGATTTGTAAACACCATTTTAGCAAACCTTTTTAACTTGTTTAGCTTCCGATGGAATTATCACAGTATCAACAATTATTTTCGGATTAACTATTACAACAGCGATGGGTTCCTAAGTCTGATTAAATCATAGTTGCGTATAGACCTATGATATGCCTCAAATTCCTTTTAGTGCAAAATAAAAAGCACTTTTTTAAGTGCTTTTATTCCTTGAAATATTAAAATTAATTTTGCTCATTTAAATCATCTGGTTTTACGGATATACTGTTGTATTAATTACTTCACCATTTGATTCATTTTTATAAGTAACGGTTACTTGATTTTTTTCTAGATCTACTCCATTAAACAGTTGATAGAACATACCCATCAGAACAAGTTCAGCTGTAGCGTCGACGTCTAGGGTGTTTTCTAATTCTTCTGGGTTAACTAAAAGTGTTAACTCAGAATATGTATTATTGTAACTTATATCCTTAATAGAAGTAATCTCTTCATCTGTTTTAATCTCTTCTATGAACACGATAATCTCTTCTTCCATATCGTTCAAGATTTCTTTGTGCTGTGATTCAGACATTCTAAACGTTAAAGAACCATCATCGTTCTTAATTACTTCTTGAATACCTTCGTCTTTGGCATCAGCAATCACTGTATCTATATCTTCACCTTCAAAAAAATCAGCTGGTAACGTTACCTCAACATTTAATAGCTCTTTATCGACCTTAAGTGGTTTGCTCACAGAAGTCTTTTCAGTTGTATCTGCAGCAACCTCCTTTTTGTCTCCACTCTCCTTTTCTGAATCCGCACTACATCCCGCAAAAATAATTCCAAATAACAATAATAATGGTAATACTAATATCTTTTTCATAATTAATTCCTCCTCATAATAAATATACATAATTTGGAGTTAATTTACTAGTTTTTTTTAGATAAACGCCATCAAAACTAGATTAGGGCTTTGCCTCCTTCTCTCCCCTGATATGAAAATAGACAGTAGGTTTCAGTCTATCTATCATGTAACTCGACTACTAAAGGCATTATTTACCGTATATCTTATTAAGAAGATAAAGCTACGCACAGTTTGTCGACAAAATATCTCGATTGTTCTACTCTCGAGGTATTTTTAACAGTGGTTAGCTGAAACCTAATAATCTTGGACTTTTACTTCATTCAGATGAAAGGTATTGTCCCCCTCCCTTATAACGATTAATTCCTCTTCTAATAAAAATTCTTTGAATAATTCATTCGCTTGCTCAAAAGTTAAATTACAAATATTGTATTCTCTCACCATATACCCAAAATCTTGATCAAATAAAGCATACGTTTTTTTTAGAGATACATTATAAAATTCATTATGGAAAAATAAGCACCATGTCTCGCCACTTTTTTGTTTTAAAAAAATACCTTCAAATTCACCATTAGCATCATAAAATCCAACATGTAGATGGATATTTTCTTCAAAATTCATAGCTAATGCTCCCTCCTATATGTCTTTCCTTTGTAAGGCAACATGTCCTCCCTACCATAAAAGTTGGAATGAAAAATGCTGACTATTATCTATCCATTTGTACGCTATATGCTTGTCCTACAATCTACTCTTTCGACAAACTATACAATAAGAATATATTTGGTTATATTATTATATTATAGTATTTTTGTTATAATAAGGAGAGATACAATGATACATATACAAGGAAATAAAGTTACATTACGAACAGCTACTCCTTCCGATATTGAAAATATCTATTATTGGAAGTATATTGATGAAAAACAAGAAGCTAAAAAATGGAACGGTCCATATATCCCCGAAAAACATATGTCTAAAGCTGCGTTTTTAAAGGAATGGGCTAATGATGAAGAAATCTTTGAAGGTGTCCCAAGTACATTAATCATAGCAGTAGACGAACAATTTATTGGTGTTGTCGGTGCTTATTGGGTGGATAAAAACACTAACTGGCTTGAAACAGGGATTGTCACATATAATACAGCTTATTGGAATGGTGGTTATGGTTCAGAAGCTTATCGCTTATGGATTGACTATCTTTTTGAAAATACCCCACTACATCGATTAGGGATGTCTACTTGGTCTGGTAATGAAAGAATGATACGAGTAGCAGAGAAATTAGGAATGCAATTAGAAGCAAGAATTAGAGATGCACGGATTGTTGACGAAAAATACTATGATGCTATTAAAATGGGGATTTTACGCAGCGAGTGGGAAATATAAAAAACTAATCAATATTTATGATGCGCTGTAGAGATTAGACGCTATCATCAATTTTATAGTATAGTTAACATATATTACATAAAGAGGCGCATTTATGGAGTTTGTACAGCTTGTGGTGGTGATTCCTTTGTAAGCGGTCAAGTTAGTAGTGAATCAAGTCAAGGTAATATTGCCTATGGGTTCCGTATTTTCTGTTGGTTCGCCATACATTTTTAACTTTTGTAAAGATTGTGGTGAAGTAGCTGCCATCAAGGTTAGAAAGCCACAAAAGTTTACATTGCCTCTCTTTTACGGTTGTAGAGCCTGCAAACGTGTTGGCTTTTTAAAGTTGCACTGATGCATAACGGGGTGTTTCAATTGACAAGATTCGGAAAGTATTTATATATTACTTTCATTATGACCGTTTTTTTACTTTCATCCATTTGGGATTATTTCAAAAATGATCATTGGGCTTTGCTTGAAAATTTTCTCTTTTCCGTTTGGATCGCTGTTTTTTTATTAATGGCATCCTTGCTACTTAGAAAAACAAAAGTAAAAGCGAAATAAATAGAATAAAAACCTTGAAGGGACTGAACTATGCGCAGATGGCAATATTTTTTATCTAACTGATTAAAAATATTGGAGGTATAAGCATTGATAAAAGAACTACACACTCAAAGATTACATTTAAGAAGAATGGCTGTATCAGACTCACCTCGCTTGTTTAAACTTTGGTCTGATCCAGATGTAACGAAATACATGAATATCACTACCTTTACGCATGAAACGCAAGCAACAGAGATGATTGAACTTCTAGAAGAATTAGCTCATGCTGGTGAAGCCATACGGTTTAGCATGATTGAAAGGAACTCCAACGAAATAATAGGAACATGTGGATTCAATTCAATAGACTTAGATAATGCAAAAGTAGAAATTGGTTATGATATCGCGAAAGCCTATTGGGGCATGGGATATGCTCCTGAAAGTATAAAGGCACTTATTGAATATGCTTTCGAAACTTTAAAAATCAATAGAATTGAAGCAAAGGTAGAACCTGCAAATGTAAATTCTATAAAAGTGTTACAAAAGCTTCATTTTACATTTGAAGGAAAGTTAAGACAATACGAAAATTCAAAAGGGAATTTTATAGATATTAATATTTATTCTCTCCTAAAAACAGATTAATTTTTGAATTTGGCCTATATCTTTTTTCGGTATAGGCTTTTTTGTTTGTAATATAAGGAGTATCCTTGCCCACTAAGTAATCTGGCTGTCTATGGACAGTCTTTTAAGTCCTGCCCATTGTCAAATGGCAACTTTCTTTTCACAATGGTTTGCTACTTTCTCTAAGACCTATGCAAATAAATATTACTAGCCAGTTTTCTAACACGGATAGGATTGTTAGCAATGTTCATTCTAATAAAATAATCTGGATTGTCTTTTGAAATAATTACACGACCAAGCTCATCCTCGTAAATATTCCATCCAAATAATAAGAACGTTATATTCACATGGATTAAATTGGACTTAATATATAAATAGCCAATTATTATAAACAAAATCCCGTTTGTAATTAAAGTACTTATTTCTTTAACATTGATGGCTAGTAAAGGTACGATATATGTCACTAAGTAACTTAAAATCTCTTCATTTTTTCTTGCTACGCGCTCACTAATAATCGTGCTGTTTAATTCACATTTTTTCATATACCAAATCGGTAAAAAGGAAAGGAAAAATAATACGACCAAAATAATAGTAACGGTAAGCGTTACTTGATCTTCAACAAATGACTGCACATCAATATTTTCATAAGGGAATATGGACAGAGCAACTATGAGATACAATGGAGAGTATGACGATATAAACAGAAACAATTTAAAAAGATTTGTCATTTGTCCTCCACCCTTTCTTGATAAATTACCTTAAATCATCCCTGCCTCTTTCACCCGTAAGAACAGTTTTATAATAGGCATCATTTAGTAACTTGACGATATCATTCAATTGTTTTTTATCTGTATATTTTATTTTTGTCTTTTCCTCGTTTAATTCAATATTTAAGTCAAATTCCTTAATAATTTCTTCTATTTTATCAAAGTTCTCAACAAACCTCGTCATTCTCTCAGGCTTTGTCATTAATCGCGAAACTCGCTTAACTATATTACCATCTTCAATGCTATCATTTTTAAATTGTTCAAAGCCTTCTAATTTATTCGTTTCTTCAAAAGCACATAAGACCGAATTCGTATTGTGCACATACTTTGTTTTCAAATCGAAAATTCGTTGCACTGAAACATTATTTACTACTAGTATTTCGTTGTCATAAATAAGTAGGTCAAACCCTGGTTCAATGCCAATAAATGAATCTGAGACTTTTCTAAAAGTAGAATCCGCAATGATTCCCCAAAGACCTTTTGAAAACTTCTTGAATTGCGGAATGCGATTTAAGAAATAAGCATACTTTCCTTCTTCTATTTCAATTTTTATACAGTATAAATCTTTTTGCACATCTTCATTCAATGATTCACCCGGTTCCTGTAAACTTTTTAATAAATGATCATAAGTTATTCCTATATAGGATGACTTACAATACTCAACTACGCCATTAGGTCGTCCATTTTCATTAAATTCTAGCTGCTCTTTTCCAACAAGCTTATCAATAGTTGGCTGGATAATATTGATTATATCTTTTTGTAAAGAATGGCTTATTGATGGTTTAAATGAAAAATAGTCTAACATAGACTGTGTCTTAATCTTTTCAATTAAAAACAAACTTACTTCAAATGTACCACTCAATAAGTGTTCTGAAATTTTGCTGTTTATGAACTCGATATTCAATAATAATCCCCCTTCACTATTTAATAATATAATTAAAATTATACAACATTTGGTTTTTAGTACATCATCATACATCTATGATGGCTGCCGTAACTTCATTATTTTGTAATGAGCAAGTTGCATAAAAATTGATAACAATGCTCTTTTTCTTTAAAACACTCATGCAAATTTATATTTTCAATTTCATAAAATTTTGGTGTTTTACGAATGGTATATTTGCCAATAACGATTTCTTCATCAACCATAAGTTTTGTTATTGCCTCATAAATAGGATCAATCGAAAAGCCAATGATTTCATAAATATTCACATTTCCCATATTTATCCCCCTTTATTTCACTATGCTAACGTCTGAAAAAATATGATTCATTTAAGACTTAAATTTTATTTGCGTAAAGCGACATCAAAAATGTTCACGAAGTTAAAACATTATTTGAATAAAAGTACTTAATATGAAAGCGTGTCTTTTTAGATGTAGGAAAACATACAAGGAAGATGGTTACGTGTACATATAGTAGCAATATATGAAAGAAAGGAGGACTATCGTGGAAAAAAAACTTAAAAACCTTAGAAAGTTCAAGCTCAAATCAAATCCGAATTGTCGTTGCCATTGTTGCTGTTTTTGTTGTAAGTGTGATTGTAAACCACCATTTTTACCTTTCCCACCAATTTGCAACTTTCTAGTATATGTTACAGATGCCGGTCAATTAGCAACGCCAGACAATAGAGTATCAGTAATAAATACAGCAACGAATACTATCGTCGCTTCCATTCCAGTAGGAACTGCTCCTTTAGAAGTAGCGATTACACCAAATGGTGAATTCGGTTATGTCCCTGCATACTTCTCGAATAACGTAACAGTTTTTAGTACGGCAACGAATATGGTAGTGGCCACCATTCCAGTAGGAGTAAATCCCCTAGGTGTAGCCATTTCACCGAATGGAACATTGGCTTATGTTTCTAACCAAGGGTCTAATACGGTGTCTGTCATAAATACAACTACGAATACGGTAACTGCAACTATTCCGGTAGGTCTTGCACCACAAGGGATAGCTTTTACACCCAATGGTGCGTTCGCCTATGTTGCCGATGAAAATTCAAATGCAGTATCGGTTATTAATACGGCAACCAATACAGTTGTAGCTACAATACCTGTTGGAGTTCGCCCAAGATCCATTGTAATTACACCGAATGGACAATTTGCTTATGTCACAAATGAAGCTAGTAATACGGTGTCCGTTATTAACACAAATACCAATACAGTCATTGCTACCATTCCTGTTGGAAATGGTCCTGTTGGAACAGCCATTACACCTGATGGAACATTTGTTTACATTGTAAATAAAGGTAGTAATACAGTATCTGTTATTGATACGTCTACAAATCTAGTTATTGCAACAATCCCTGTAGGTCTATCCCCTGACCAAATAACCATCCTACCAAATGGAACGTTTGCATATGTCACAAATCAACTAGATAATACGGTGTCTGTTATTAATATCGCAACAAATACCGTAGTTGATACAATCCCTGGATTTAATGGACCGACGGGTATAAAAACAGGAACAATTTGTATAAAAAATTAATTGGATTATTTAAAAAACCAGAATTAATCTACATATTGTAGCATCTATTCTGGTTTTTTAATGATTATTGATCTATCCATTACTAAATTTACTCTAAATATTCTTGGGCTAGTTGCTGATTTTTATAAATCCCCATACCTGTCTTCAATTTTTTAAATCCCATTTTTTCGTAAAAAGGAACATTACCAGTGGTTGCAATTAACTGAATGCATGAAACATTTTCTAACTGCTTCATCATATCTTCCAAAAGCATCCGTGCAATTCCTTGGCCTTGAAATTTTTTATGGACAACTACATCATAAATAGCTGCATTAAATACCCCATCTGAAAGCGCTCTAACAAAACCTACAATTTTGCCATCCACCAATGCAACTACAACATGAGTACTTGCATTAAAAACCTTCTCGATGATAAGTTCGTTATGTTTATGCCATCCAACAGATTGATAAACTTCTTTTAGCATCCTAATATCTTTCTCTTCTATATCGTATTTAAGAAATACCATCCTATCCACCATCCTTTCTTTAATTTTCGAATAATTCAAATATCTATTCATCCCTCATTTTACTATATTATCGACGTGTATTGTTCCAAATTATGGCCTATTTTTCTTCAATAAAAAACGCCATATCACAAAAGATATGGCTTTGCTTTAAAGCTTAATTAAAAATAATAAATGTACTACTGAAAGAATGCCTAATGAATGTATAATTGCTCTTGAAAATGCATTTTTAAAGTGATTTCGAGGATGTCGCTCAAAAAATAAATGCAGAATGGAATGAACAATAAAAAATAAATCTAAAGTCCAAAAAAGGATCGTTTGATATTGACTAAATAATAATAAAAATATAATTATGTAAAGAACAATATGAATCAATGTGAATGCTTTGTAAGCTTTCTCATCTTCCATATCCTTTAGTATGACAAACATCCGCCACTCCGAGCACCTAATCGCATCCATTTCATGTAAAAGAAATAAAGAAAGGTTCAATAAAAAAAGGGCAAGTACTAAATCAGGCATTTCCAATCTCCTCATCTTTTTTCCTTCATATTACTATAAAAAGATGTTCTAAAACGAAGAAACTCTGACAAAATATGTCGAAATCAAGTCTTAATAACTAGAGAAGTGCCCCCGTTTTTTTAGACCTACTGGCTATCAGGCTTCCATTGAATAAGCAAATTTGTATCATGGTTTTTCGTCCATTCTAAAAATTCATTCCCATGTCGAATCCCACATTCTATTACAGCCTGATATATAAATATTGATGAATAACTTAAATGCAACACGCATCATTTTATTCCTTTGAAAAAAATTTCGAATCAATCGTATCTATAACTGAAGAGATAGCGAAAAAATACCCCATGTCCATTTTCTCTTCATATGTTAAATTATTTGAATCCTTTTTAAGAAAAACAATCCATTCATTTTCTAATTCGCTCATATTTTTTCCATATACATCCGCTACTTTTTTTGACAAATCCTTTTCATTGTAAATCTGTTCAAACTTTTCTAACCCGTAAGTGTCTACTAAATATGTTACAAAAGATGAAGCATGTGTATAGCTCATCAATCGAAGAGTAAAATCTTTTTCAGTTATAAGGACAGGGCGAAAATAGGATTCATCCGGATTAGAATCTATCAATTTACTAATAGGAATTAATTTGTTTGCATCCATAAAATATTTTACAAGTTTATGGGGATATGTTTTATTTTCCCCGTACTTTTCTTCCAAATAACTAGCAAAGCCCTCTTGTGTAAAATACCCACTGCTTGTATCAAAATCTTTCCCATAGCCCAGTAAGGAATGTGTTAATTCATGTATTAGTGGGTATCTGTCTTCCTTCACGCCATATAGCTCGATTCTGGATGCCAAGCCCAAAGAAGTAAGATCTCCTTTATTGAGATAAACGTTGATTTTGTCAGAAGGAACATAGGCAGTTTGAATCGAATTTTGTATTACATCATAGGCAGTTAGAAGTTCCTCTTTAATTTTTTCCACTTTTTCTTGTGGGACCTTCATGTTATTAATAATCTCAAAGGTTACTTTCCCATCAGGTGTCACTACAATCTGTTCATCCTCAATTTCTTGTTCTTTTGGGACAACCTCATCTTGTGTACAAGCTGTTAATAAGAAGATGGACATAAGAAATAACGTACTAAATTTATACATTTTTTCCTCCTGAAAACCAGTATTTTAAAAATATACGTTTCAAAATTCAAAAAGTTTCATATTTAGTATAAAAGTTTATGTTAGTGTGCTTGCAAATGGAACTGCATTTTACACTTTACGAGCAGTCAAAATCGGTTGATAATAACCTGTATTTTCAGGGAAATGCCATTCAATATTGACGAAGCCAATCATACATAGTACTTTGTTAATTTCTTCCCTTAACAATGCCCTGTATCGAGTACTATTATGTTTTATTTTCCATTCACCGTTAATTTCTCTCATAATAAATTGATTTACTGTATACGTTTTTCCATCTTCTGCCCAATCATAGACTTGAAAAGTCATTCTCTTTCCTTCGTCCAATATATTTGGTTTTGTCGTGATTATTTTCTCTATAACCATCGCATCGTAATCTCTTATCGTAACTAAAAGGAAACCGTTATGATGAAGCTTTTCATACATATTTTGACAAGCTTTGTGCAAATCTTTATCTGTTATTAAATGCGGTATTGCATTATCCGCCGACAGCACAATATCAAAGAACCCTGATACATTCGTATTGAGCTCGCGAAAATCTGCTACTCCAAAGTTTATTTTCACCCCATAATGAGCCGCTTCTTTTTGAGCTCTATTTACAGATACAGCACTAATGTCAGTAGCGGTTACATGAAATCCATAATTCTCCAAACCAATTGCTTGTGTACCAATGCCACACGAACAATCTAATAAGGAAACCTGCTGCATCGAAGATAAGTTTAACTTCGATTGGATAATTTTATATAGAATTTCACTTTGCCGGGCAATGGCTAAATGCCAATCAACAAATATTAGATGATAATCTTCTGCAAGTTCATCATAGAATTTTAATACTGAATCTTCCAATGTTAATCCCCCCAAAATCGGTCCTTTATAACACAAACTGCTATGTCCATACTATGAAGGAAAAATAAAGACTTATAAAAACATGAATTTTTTATTATTCTATATACATCATTACATTGAGAGGTGTGATAAAGTGGCAAAAGTATTTAAAATTGAATCACCTAAATTGCCTTTAGCATTAGAAAAAGTAAATTTTCAAGATATTTTTTATGAAGAAGATCCGTACTTATCCAATTGTGTCATCGCCAATACGGTCATTGACAATATAGCTATTGATAGACTTATTTTATCAAAAGTACTCTTTAAAAATGTGAGATTTATAAATGTATCTTTTAGAAAAATTGATTTGACTGATGTAATTTTTGAAAACTGTGATTTATCGAATGCTAGTTTTAGGGAAGGCTTAATTCACAGAGTTACATTCGACAATTGTAAAGTCTTAGGATTAAATTTAGCAGAAGCTCATGTAGGAAATGTTTTGTTTGACAATTGTATTGCAAATTTATGTGATTTTACAGAGACTCGTTTAAAACAGGTCATTTTTGATGATTCATCGCTACAAAGCGCCAACTATTTTGAATGCAAATTTAATAAAGTCATTTTTAATGAGTGTGATATTAATGATGTGGATTTTTCTCAAACCTCTTTAAAAGGTATTGATATTAGCACATGTCGATATGAAAGGTTGAATGTTACTTTGGAAAGTATAAAAGGTTGCGAAGTATCCTCTGAACAAGCTGTTGGGTTTGCATCATTACTAGGTTTAAAAGTTAAATCGTAGCTCATTACAGGATAAAACTGTCAGGAAACAACAACTCCCGTACTTGCGCAATTACTCTTTTGTATGGAGGAGCTTACAATAAGTAGGTGAGCAACACTATAAGTATTTTATTTTCAATAAATCTACAGTTCGCACAAAAACAGCACTGTACAGTTTAGACGATGACATTTGTTCAAAACATCTTTCGGGGTTTATGCTTGTTACTATTCCATGTTTCAAATTATTTAGTAAATAAAATTCCCACTATATTTCACTATTCATTTCGCTTAATCATTACATAATATTCAAAATTGTTCTTTACTTCTTTACTTAATGAAAGAATAAATATTAGTGTCATAAGGCATATTATTTTGATGCATAACGTTTCTTAAAACCCCTTCTTTTTCAAAACCCAATGCTTCCAATAGCTTATTGGAAGCTTCATTTTCCGTAAAAACAATGGCTCCTATGCGCACCAAATTCATCTCCTGAAAACCATAGGAAATAACTTTCCTTACAGCTTCCTTTGCATAGCCTTGCCCCCAACTATTAGGGAAAAGCGCATAACTGATATCCGCTTTTTTATGCTCCACAGACCAATCTTGAAAACCAATGTACCAATAATTTCTTCTTGGCCTTGCACGGATATTCTCCATTTAATGCCATGTTTTTCTTTGAAATTATTAGAGAAATTTTGGATAATCTGTTTCACTTGCTCTAAGCTTGTTAATGGCTTCTGCCCATAATGACGTAAAACGTCTGGATTTGAAAAACAACTTAATATTGCTTGCGCATCATTTTCTGTCAGTTCTCTTAGCACTAAACGCTCGGTATGTAATAGTGGAAACATGCTTTTCCCTCTACTTTCAAAACCGTATTTTTACCATTCTATAACAATAGCACATTATTTACATTACTTATTCTGCGTAGTACTCAAATTTATTTAAAAAGCAGCCATTTAGTATCAATACACTTAATGGCTGCACATCTATATGCTTAGAACCTGTTAACTTAGCTTTAATTACGATTAAAATCCTTTTTAATAAATACAACTATTCTGTTGTATTTATTGATACTAATCGGTTTCAGCACCAATAATAAGAACAACGCAATAATACAAACAACCATGGCGGTATACATTATTGTTTGCATTATATAATAATATGTCAAATACGGAGGTGCATACCAATATATACAACCACTTGATAACATTATCAAAAGCCACCCTGGCAATACTTGCACAAGGAAGTCCCTGCTTTTTTGTTTCATATACTTTACCGATTTTTTGAAAACAAGAGACATTATTTTCAAATAAACGAAACCAATTAAAGCACTCAATAAAATATTAAAAAGAGAATTCAAAAGAAATCATCCTTCTATAATTTTTACATCTTCATTATTATGGTATGACTTGATATTTTTATTTGATAATTAATAAACTGTTCTAGACTATATTGAAAAGCACCTCACTTTAAAGTGAGATGCCTCCTATTTATTGCAGTACTTCTTCCGCTATTTTCTAAAAATCTAGCAAGTTTTTTTGTTTTCTAATTCTTCCATTGAAACTAAATGGTTATATATCATTAAACTTCAAAAACTTCTTTTGACTATGCTTTATTTGCTACCATGCCCCTTTTTTAATTTTTATTATTATCTTGTTATATTTATTGATACTGATAGGTTTCACGACCAATAATAAGAACAACGCAATAATACAAACAACCATGGCGGTATACATTATAGTTTGCATAATAATATAGTACCGATAAAATGGTAGAGCATAATAAAATATACAACCACTTGATAACATCACCATAAGCCAACCAGGAAGTATTTGCACAAGAAAGTCCGTACTTTTTCGCTTCATATACTTTACCAAAACCTTGAAAACAAAGGACATGATTTGTATATAAACGAAAAGTATGAAAGCACCCAATAGAATCTCTAGAAATGTATTCAAAACATATCACCTAATAAGCTTGCTTAGTTTCATCTTCATAATTATGGTATAGCATGATATTTACCTTTTGCACTCAGACATAAATTAACATAAGTAAAAATAAGAAGGATTGTCCCAAAAACTGGTATACCCTTTCCTAGCTTAATAAATACCTTTTTTATTAATTCCCATGATAATAGATTTCCACCTTTTACTGCATCCCAGACTGCTGTTGCAACGCCACCCAAGCCGCCTAATAGAAGACCTCTTTCTTGATCAACAATATTATTAGCTGCTGCTTTAAAATCTCTATACTGCCATTGTTGCTTCGTTGTCGTTTTAGACATCGTACCAAAAATAGCATAGGCATTATTATTATTAGGTGATTCCTCCCAACGAATAGCCGCAATATAAGAACCGCCAGATGCCCCCTTTGAGGCAGTCCATGTTTTTAATTTAGGATTAATATCATTATAAGATTGTTGTTGGAAAGTACCATTAGTATTATATTGAGGATTATTTTTGTTTATTTTCACTTCCACACTATTCGGATTGGTAAGTTCTTTAATCATTATTTCTTCTGTTGTTTCCATTATCCTAATAACTTTCTCATCTATTAATTCTTTCTCGTTATAGGTGAAATATTAAATATTTTTTGGGTAATTTCATCCGTTCCATCAGGTTTACTGATTACATCTTCAACGTACTCAAAAATATTTCCTGCTTCATCTTTTAATTGAAAAGCTGAATGATTACCATTATCATAAAGCAACGTAAAGCTCTTATATTCTGAAGCTAGCGTTAAATTATTTTCGTAACTTGCAATTGTCAATAATGTTGGAGATGCAACAGTAGAAAATACCAAAATTACTACTAAGCAACAAATAAATTTTTTCATACTAATCCTCCTATAAACATTAAATTTTAATCTGTTTATCAGTTTTCATAGTATTAAAAATATTCATAACCGAACATTATCATAGGATTTTTATTAATGGCTATCTAGCATTCTTCCATGCTCTAATAGCACCCATTTCATTGAGATTGGGACACGTATTCTCCTATGTCTCACTAGATCTAGTTAAAATTTATTTTAACAATTACGGATAGCATTTCAATATTCAAGCTAAAAATCAGGGTTATTTAACTATTATTTTGAAGATAATTCAAAATAAATATATTTACTGAATTATTAATTCTTATACAAACTTTGTAGCAATTTGCTAAAATTTTATTTTATTTGATATGTAATGGCGAATAGGAAATTTTTTCGATTGGTATGTAACGAGGTATACAGGTTTTTACGATTTGTTTCAACTAAAAAGCACCCCTGTGAGGTGCTTTTTTTATTGCGGTACTTCTTCTAATAATTTTTCAAAATCTAATAGATACCCGCCAATTTTTGCTTTTTCTAACTCTTCTATATATTCTTCTTTTCGTTCGGTTAGTCTGTCTTCAAGTGTGTTTTGATAGGCTGGAAATAGATTGTAATCTACTGGTTTCCCCATAAGTTCACCTCTTATATTATATTTTTTATTATTATAAGATATATTGATAATTTCTGACAATTGAAAATAACAAATTTGAATAAAAAGATAGACAATGTCACATGTATATAGACTTATCCTTGTGCATACTCACTGTACTATTTCCCTATGAATTATAATGTACTTAGAACTTCCTACATAAATTAGAAATATTAATCTTTATCAACGTTTAGTATTTGTCGAAAGAGCAGTAATTTACTAAAAGTTAACCATCACTCACTATTATTCAAAAAACAATTAACTAAATAATCCAAAATTGCTATAATACTTATAACTATGGAAACACACGTAACTTTAGAAATAATAAAGTATTTATTTTTTATCTAGTTTGCAGGCTAATAGCTAGTTATCATAACTATTTCATCATAGTAATAGTAGTGTAAAGCAAATTTAGCTTTGCACCTCCTGATTTGTTGGTTAGGGTCACTCTGGTCCAGTGACCCTTTAATCATTTTTCCATTCCAATCTACAATCTTTATACGTGACCAAATATAAATGAAAGCAAGTGAGGTCCATAATGGCATTCTGGTTAAATGTTCAAACATTAATCTGGTTATTTCCTATTCTTTTCATTATCCACGATTTTGAAGAGATTATTTTAGTAGAAAAATGGTTGCATACGAATCGCAATAAGATTTATAAACGGCTGCCTTCCAAAATAGCTGACCGAATTGTGAAGCAGTTTTCTATGACGACAGCTCAATTTGCAGCAGCAGTTATCGTTATTTTTTTATTTGTCAGTGCAGCTACTGTTTCAGCTATTCACTATCTTTATAATGGCACTAGTTGGAGTTTATACTTTTTTATAGCTGTTTCATTAGTATTTTTTATTCATGCGTTTACGCATATTGGGCAGACGATTATATTTCGCTCTATTGCTCCTGGAACTATTACATCGATCATTCTTATTATTCCATACAGCATTCTTTTATTTAGATCATTATTGATGGAGGAAATTGTTACGTGGAAAATGATTTTGATATCCTTACCTTTTGGTGTGCTCTTTTTTCCTGTTGTGTTAACAGCTCATTGGATTGGCAAAAAGTTTATATAATTTATGAACTGTTAAGCTCTTTTTTGCAAAATATAAATAAATCCTTTTTATTTTTCAGTTCACTTAAACAGGGTTGTTTATTTTACATATTTCAAATGCTTTTTTACAAATGCTACAATGTATTGTACTTCCTCTTCTGTCATATTCAATAAACTACTAACTCTTCGTAATTTTGCTGGGGACTTTAATTGTTCTCTTACTTTATCAATAAACATGTATTTACACTTCCGTGGATTTACCGTATCCCTAATTTGTTTATAACGTAAGTAAGCGTATCGAGCGAAGGCGTTCAACATTTCTCGCTCGTATCCTTCTCGTTCTAAGTTCATGACAGCAGCTTCTATCTCTTCGGTTTCAAAAATCCAGGAGCCATCGGTTAATTGCATACTACCACCTCTTTCCAAATAAACTTGGTAAAGCTTGTTGAAGGCAAAGTCCTCTTGATCACATCCATTTATGCTTCAATATTCCTTTAACGCTATTCTTTCGAGATGTGTTATCCCTCAACACGCTCTTCCCCTCATTATTAAATGCAAAATAAAAAGCCCCACCTAGTTAGATGTGACTCTTTTATTATTTTTGATGAAAAACAGCTACCATTTTGTGCTGTGTTAAACGAACAATTAAACGTTTCAATTTTATGACCTGCTATCTCTTTGCGAATATTTTTTACGTATAGCAATCTCCACACCGTATGCCAATCAAAAGATATTGGGTCTTTTAGCAGTCTTATTCAAGGCAGTGTGTGGTAGAAAAACTATATTTAAAGCCAAATGGCCTTGTTTCTATATTCTTGCCATTACTGTGTGGGAATTTTTTAAAATAATGTCCTTATCCGTCATGAAAAAGCCACTAAATCACAAGACTTTTAACTACAATCTACTGCTCATCATCCTTTTTATCGTCATTATCCTTTTTCAACTGTGCAAAAGCATTTGCTAAAAACTTTGGAACACGAATGCCCAACTTACCTAAGTTTTCGATTATACTTATTCCTTCCATCCCAATTAAAAACAAAATCATGGCGTTACGCATAAAGTTGCCGCTTTCTGTTGCATTGTCCAACTGAACTGCTGCAATAACCATTAAAATCATGGCTGTCTTTTTCAGTAGACCTTTAAAGGTTTTACGAGAATCTATATCTTTGATGATCCAACCAACCATTACACCTAATG
Organism: Lysinibacillus sp. FSL K6-3209; assembly: GCF_037976175.1. Lineage (NCBI taxonomy): Bacteria > Bacillati > Bacillota > Bacilli > Caryophanales > Bacillaceae > Lysinibacillus > Lysinibacillus sp. FSL K6-3209. The sequence continues at coordinate 2,509,663 of NZ_CP150264.1, forward strand.
TCAAATCAATTGCCATTAAAATTGTTAATGATGTCACCAATTCATCTACACCGCCAATTAGATATACGATTAATGCAGTCATACCTCCTATAAGTGAAGACCAAAATGTATTTGTTTCCATATCATCACCTACCTTCTTCTATATTAGAACCCCCCACACAGGTGATAGCTGGAGGCATAAAAAAACTACTTTATTTTTCATAAAGTACTTTTTTGATTTCTTCAATCAATGCCTTCATTTCTAGCATATTCAATTCCTAGACCTATGAAGGTTAACAAAAATACAGAAAGAACTAACTTTTCGTAAATAAACCTTACTCAAGCTTCTAGCCATTAGCTATCACATTCGTTCTACTTTTTGGCACATCCATACGCTTTGTACAGTTATCTAAAGTGGGCTAAGTCATTAGGGAAAACCTAAAAGGAATGGATTAGAAAAATCTTAGTATCGTTGAAAAAAGAAATGGAGGTTATCAAGGCTTTTTCACAATATTAGGTTTGTTTAAAATGAATTACAAGTGTTTAAGCTACTATGTATTTCGGAAAAACATTTAAAGACCTTGATATCATAAATATTAGCCAAATTAATGTAGTGAATTAGAAATGCTATACCGCAGTTTAAAAAGTATGCTATAATGCTCTTACTGACAAACCAAACAGGTAACCAATTCAAAGCTGTAGCGTTTTTATACGCTGCAGCTTTTTGTAATGAAAAACTTTACTCATTAAAAAAACATTTCTAAAACAGATGGGCTTGAATTGGGATAAATACCCCTCCGCATTTCAACAGGGAACATATTATAAATTGAAGGAAGGAAAGGAGGTATGTTTCATGGGCTACTACGGAAATGTAGGAAATTGGAACAATAATTATTGTGGTGGATATAACTATGGCGGTGACTATTACTATGGCGGCGGCAATGGCTCTACATTTACGCTTATTGTTGTACTCTTTATTCTCTTAATTATTGTCGGTACTGCTTTCTTATAAAAAATGTTATGCAAAGCAATGGCATCCATGATGCCAGTTTTACACTCCTATTAACCCCTTTGGGTCACTTCCCCCAAGTGACCCATTTTTTATGGTTAAAAAAAGTGAAAATATCTTGGATTTCCTCCTGCGTTTCGTCATTCTATACAGCATGAATAAAAAATGGACTTCATTAAAGGAAAATTGGACGAGTATAGGTTCGCGCTTATTCGCAAATAGTATAAGTGGTGTAATGTCACCAAATTAACTTCGATGGAGGGATTTTGATGAATTCAATTCGAGAAGGTTTAATCCCAACTATTTTAGGTTCTGCTGTTACAGCTGCTGGATATGCATTAAAGCAAAAAAGCGGTTCTAACAAAATGATTGCCCATACAGTCTTTGGATTTGGTTTAGCACATATTGTGTTAGGAGCAATAGACCTTGTAGAACATCGTCGTTAGAAATGGAAGGGCACACTATTGTGCTCTTCTTTTTTATTTGTTTCGTATATATTCGCTTAGCTTAAATCATAACTGGCGTAATAATGCTAAAAAACTTCGATGAGTGCTTGTTTAACTTGCACTTATCGAAGTTATTTTAATAGTAGCATTCCTGCTATTTCTTATTGTTTTCCATTTTATTCGTTGCTTTTTGCACTTCAAGTAATTCCGAAACCGTAACAAATTTATACCCCTGCTTTTCCAGTTCAGGTAAAATTTTTTCTAGTGCTTTAACCGTTTGACCTCGATCTCCGCCACCATCATGAAAAAGGACGATATTTCCTTCCTTGGCCCCTTTTAATACAGTGTTAACTATTTTATTAATACCAGGGCTTTTCCAGTCCATTGTATCTTGGTGCCAAGACCACATCACTACTTTGTATCCTTCTTTTGCAACTGCATCAATCATACCGTCTGTATATTGTCCTTCCACTGGACGGAATAAAGTTGGAGAATATCCACTAATACCGTAAATTGTTTCGTGTGTTTTTTTAATTTCCTTCAATAGATTAGGGATACTCGTTCTTAAAGGATGTGTATATGTGTGAATGGCTAATTCATGCCCTTCTTCATACATTCTTTGAATAACTGCTGGGTTTTTTTCCGCATTTTCACCGACTATAAAAAATGTAGATGTTGCATTGTACTTGTTTAAAACATCTAATATTTCTGGTGTATATTTTTTATGAGGGCCATCGTCAAAGGTCAAAGCAATAATTTTTTCATTCGTTTTTATTTCCCATAATATTTGCCCTGCCTCTTCATAATATTTTCTTCCTTTATCAGCTGAGAAACGTTCACTTACAAAAAAAATGGAGACAGCTAAAATACAAAAAGGCACAATATACAGCATTAATTTCTTCAACAACTTCACTTCCCAAAAAAATTATTTAGTACTTTATTATTTGTGGAAATGATTAAAAAATGCTTTTAACTTTGAATTATTAACTGCCATATGAAGTATAAAAAAACAAGTTATGTGCCACAATAAAATTAAAGCCATGAATCTCCCTAATTATTCATTTGCTGTAGCAAACTGTTGCTACAGCTTTTTTTATTAAAATGACGCAAAGCTGCTGTAGTTCCTCCGATTACGTAAAAACACACACATTTTAACTAATACCATCGTTAAAATGAGTGTGTACTATTAATAGGCGATGCCTACTCGACAGTTCACGTATTCAGAACATTGAATTTGTTGGTAAGTAAATTCTGCAGTGTCTGCCACAGATATTTCACTCCCACCTTCTGGAAGGAAATCTCGCTCTACGCGATATTTACCTGTATAACGTCCATCTGGTAAATATGTAGGACAAACGATTGTCCAATCCATAGTTGATTGCGCTAATAATGTAAAGGCATTGTGATGTTCTTGTGCTGCAAACGTTGACTTTCGTTTTGATTCACTGGATTGATATCGAAGTAAATTAGGCGTTAGACGACTTTGTAAAACTCCAGCTGTCCCGACTGTTATAATTCGCTTCACATTTCTACTTGCCATGGCATCGAGAATAAGTGGTAAACTTGCTGTTAACGTATTTGTCCCATCCGTATTTAATGCGCTAATCACGACATCTACATCAGCCATAACTGATATGAGGTCGTTTTTATTTAAGACATTACCTTGTTTAACTTGTAAATTTTCATTCGCCATTATCATTTTACTTGGTGTACGTACTAATGTGATCACTTGATGACCATCGTTTAGTGCAAGGGAAACGATATGACTGCCTACACGGCCCGTTGCACCCAAAACTAAAATATTCAGTAAAATCACCTCTTTCCTTGCGATTATATCATAGATTTAGATTAGTTTTTATGCATGATAAAAGGACACAGCTCGTTCGACTGTGCCCCTTTATATTTTATTCTATATGAGACGTTGCAATAGCTTGAGCTAATGTAGTACCACCATCTATATTTTCATAACTATATTGACCTAAAGGTAAACCCCAAATTTCTACAAAATCCCCTTCAAGGAATTCTGTTGATTGATAGCCAATAGCATAAATCGCATTAAAGTCCATATCTTCAATTAAAATAAGTGACACTGGTGTACCATCCTCTAATGTATCTTCCTCTATTTGGATGATATCGCCTGCAAAAGTAACCATTTTCTCTAGATACGGTTTAATATTTTTATTTAAATGCTTGGAAGTGATTTTATCATCCGCAAGCTTTTTTGTTTTTTGAATGGCTTCTTTTGATAAAGCAGGGAATAAATCTGCATTCGTTGAAATAAAATTATATGATTGCTTTTCTAATGTTAGTTGATCTTCTGTAAAAAATGGTACATCTTCTAAATAGTTTCTTGCATAATTAACGACTGGAGCAGCTGCTTCTTTCTCAGTCTGATCGTTTTTAACTTCTTCTTTTTCTTCTGATTCCTTATCTGCTGAAGCTTCTTCCTTCTTTGCTTCGTTACTTGGGATAGGAGTGCTACCTCCTTTGCTAACTTCACTACCACATGCGGCTGCCATAATTGCTACTAACGACAGTACAGCCATGATTAAAAACTTCTTCATCACTAAATCCTCCCAATTCTTCTTTTAACATACTAAATATACCAATAAAGAGGAGTACATACTATAATAATTTTCCAATAATTTTCAACTTTTTGTAGTTATTACTAACTATTTATTTTCTTGTAATAGACTAGAATTCATATACAAAAATCGTCAATTTCGATCAGTAAGCTGGACATCCACAATAAACAAATTAAAGTTATTCTTTTTCGCTATGTTATTTACTATTTTTTGGATTTTGCTCTCCGTTCGGTTATCGATTTTCTCTAAATTATGTAAACTTATTGTGATAATTTGATTGTCCGATGAGTCGATTAAATATTCAATCGTGCTATCTGGATGATACCCTTCAGCTCTTAGCGCTATAATTATTTTTTTTGTTAATTGTGTACTTTGTAACTTTTGTGCTACTTCTTCAGATACATATTGAGAAGAATTATGTTGAGATAATTGCACAGATGCAGACGGCTGGTATTTTAAATAAATCGTTACAAATACAAGTAATGCCACTACTATACAAAAACCTTTTATAAGATTTCCCTGCATTTTCCTGCTCTCCTTTTTCACTAAAATACGTAATTGGGACACTAGATGCATCGCTGGAAAGCGCTCTTTGTCGAAAGAGAAAAGGAAGAAAACAATGTTATGCTCTTTTATCTTCTTCTTTGCTCAAATCTTATTTCTTACTATTATTTGTTTCGAATAGGTATACATACAGGTTTGTTTTTTTAAAAAAAGATTTTATTTTTTAACTCTATTAAGGGACATATTACCAAGTCAATACCATTTCAATTCATAGATTATAAATGTAAGGCTAGCGCGCGCATTACACAAACAAACTAACAAAAGGGAGATTTTAAAATGAAAGATAATAGATATTGCAAACATATGAATTGGAATCATGACAAAAAAGATACATGTGATAAACAAGAAGATAAATATTATTGCGAAGTCGAAAAGAAATGCTACCATGTTGTTGAAAAACATGATCATAAAGAAAAATCTTGTTGCCGAAAACATGAAGATTGGAAACACAATCATTGTACTTGTGAAGAAAAATCTTGTTGGAAAGATGACAGAGATGAGCACAAAGACGATCATCACCACTGTGAAGGCTGTATTTGTCATTTATTACGAAGATTTGAATTAGGAACTACAGTAGATGTTTATTTATCAAGTGGAGGTAGCTTCCTTGGTGTGATTTTCTTAAAATTAGATACGTGTAATTGTTGTGCTTATTTTGTGGAAGCTGGAGCAGCAAATGCCCCTATTATTGTCGATTGCAAAAAAATTGACGCACTCAGACGAATTGCAACTGTGTAAACGAACCTAAGCTTTGCATAAGAATCTGCTTGCTATTTACGGATGACTTTCAGTGTACTCAGATATCTGCTGCGTCTTCCCAAATTCTCCGAAATAGTCAAGCAGATTTTACTACGAAGGATGGAGGACTGTTACTAGCTTTTTCTATACAAAAAATTATCCATTGACAATTACTTTTACTATTGGTTCTATTTTCCCTTTCGATACATCTCCTACATAGTCCACATCAATAATGACTGCTCGTGGTTCAAAACGTTGAATACTATCAATGATACGTGCGGTATTACGTCTCTTTGCAAAATGAAAAGGGACTTCAAGCTCTTTTTTTCTGTCCCGCTCTCTCTTATCAGGGTAGGACATAACAAATGTAGATAAAATATATGCTACATTTTGCAATATTTCATCGACGCCTGTTGCACCAAAATCAATATTGCTCTTAGCGGTAACTTGATGTGTCATCCTATCAACCTTTCTTCCAAGAACGTTCATTCACATAAGACTTTAAATGAACAGTATCTTTCTTAATCCATTGCTAGATAATCCATTGTAAAAGGAACACTTAGTTATGTATGCAAAAACTGCGAAGGATATGTTAAAGTTCATCATCCGCAGCCTTATGTAACATCTTATAAATTATGATTAAACCCTCTTTATCTTGTTACCGCATAATAAATTACATATAACCAACTAAAGCATCCATGAATAATTGCCCAAAGTATAGAATGATGAACACTCCAAGATATTGTAATAGCTAAAGCTGAACCAAATCCTATTCCATTTTTCACTACAGTTTTCTTTTCCATTTTCCGTCCTTCTCCCTTCGTTTTTTTTGTGTATACTACACGATGATCTTTTATGATAATCCCTCCTAAATCTTCTACTTTTTTCCTTAACAGGATATGTACTTAAATCATAACATTATATGTTTAAAAAAAGCTGAACATCATACAAAGCTTTTATCATACAATTTATTTTTATTAGCGAAGTCACGCTACACTTTCCGCCACTGATTATGATTGAAAGGTCATGGTCATAATTAGGAAAAGGAAGTGATTTATGCTGAAACTGTTAATCATCTTATCAAGCATTGTTGTCCCTATTATCATGCTTTTACTACAATACAAAAGCAATAGCGTTCATAGCATATGGAATGTTTTGGCAGTGTTTGCACTGATTATTTTTGGTAGTATTGCATCCACCTCAATTTATCAAATTATCGTAGATGGTGCAGTATTTATGACAACAATCCACGCCATTTTTTTAAATCCATTATTTTTAGTTGTTGGGGCTTATCTTGGTGTATTCATGATATACAGATTGCTGCTTTTAACATGGAAAGAATAATAACGATTGAATATAAAGAAAAAAAGAAGCATTCTTAAAGAATGCCTCTTTTTATAAAACGGTCGTTCAATTATAGTTTAACGATGTTTTTAGCTTGTGGTCCACGGTTACCGTCTTCTACTTCAAATTCAACTTTTTGACCTTCGTCAAGTGATTTGAAACCTTCACCTTGGATTGCAGAGAAGTGAGCGAATACGTCTGCTTCACCTTCAACTTCGATAAATCCAAAACCTTTTTCTGCGTTAAACCATTTTACTGTACCTTGTTTCATAAATAAAACCTCCAAAAAATAAATTAATAAACAATTTCTTCAGAAAAAAAAACCACCTATTATAAAAAGTACCGAAAAACACGATTACTTTTGTAATAGGTGAATTCAATATTTTAAATCAAGAAATCTTATTATTAATTCCATTATATATGAAAACATCCTAATTGTCTAGTGAAATCGTATATTTAAAATATTGCAATAGTATTACTGGTACATGTTATTTTAGTTACTTATTTTTCACGTCATCATTTCATCTTTATTAACCTTGTTATAGCTGTAAATTTTAAGATTGTGCTAACGATTGCTCTTGGCGACAACTACAATCTACAATATGATCATTGACCATGCCTACTGCCTGCATAAATGAATAACAAATCGTGCTACCAACAAATTTAAAGCCATCTTTTTTAAGCTGTTTGCTCATACGATCACTTAACTCAGTAGTTACTGGGACATCTGCAATCGTTGCCCAGTTATTCACAATAGGCTGATTGTCGACAAATGACCATATGTAATGTGAAAAGGAACCATGCTGTTGTTGGATACGTAAAAAGGCTTGTGCGTTCGTTACAACGCTTGCGATTTTAAGCTTGTTGCGCACGATACGTGTATCCTCTTTTAGTTCAGCCAACTTTTCTTCGGTATAGGAAACGATTTTGGCAGCATTAAATTGGTCAAAGGCCTCTCGGTAACCGTCTCTCTTTTGTAAAATTGTCCACCAGCTAAGACCTGCTTGTGCCCCCTCTAGACAAATCATTTCAAATAAGCGCTGATCGTCATAAATCGGCACGCCCCATTCCTTATCATGATATTCTACATATAATGGCTCATCTAACTTTACCCATTCACATCTTTTCATCTTCACTACCTCCGACTATTTTTTATCTTTTAAAATTGGCCTTGTCACATTCATCAGGTACAACATACCGATTCAAGATATCCCCCTAGGTGTTTTGGCCGGTGAATAAATCTTCGCATACCTCCTTTCTTTTCTATTTCTACCTTTATACGTTTATAATAGGTCTAAGTTTCATTTTTTGCCAAATCACAGTTTTTTTAGCTTTCGTTTTATATACGAAAAAATCACAGTTATTTTGTACACAACAAAAAAACTGTGATATCTTCTTTTTACATATATTGTGATGTAAGCCTTACCATTTTGGCTCACATGATTTTAATAATTTGTTCTATGCATAATATCAAGACACATCGTTTATTGCTTTGACAAAATCGCTTGATATTAATTTAAATATGTATTGTTTGACGTATTTCGTTCGCGCTCATCTATTACTAGATGGATAATAAATGCTAGCTGTTGTTCAATTAACAGATTATTTTGATGAAATATATCAGCTATTGCAATTTTTTGGCTATCTGCTAATTCAACTTTCTTTAGCATCATCATAATTTCTTCTTTCGAAAGCCCAAACATCTTTTCTCACCCCATTTCCAAATTCAAAAATATTTCATTATTCCAAAAACATTATCCAAAGGTCTAGTACTACAGACAGACAATATTATTAATGAACCATTTTTACTAATTATAGGATATAACCTACAAATTAAGCAATCTAAAAACTAAATTTTCTAACAATATTTTCTTCTAAAAAAACAAACATTGTTATTTTGAATATAATATTACAAATATTTTAAATTTACTTCCGAATAAATTCCAAGTTTTCTCAACATAATGTATCGTGCACAAAAAAGTGGGCAATTTTCTTACAAATAAATAATTCTTTTGTCGAATTTTATGAATCTTTGTCCATATTTTGCATGAAATATTCGTCCTCTTCAAGTATTTTATCTCGCAAAGGTCTTTAACCTTTCACACATAAGACACTTTTATAGCATAGTAAAAAATGGAATATATATGGTATTGGACGTCCAACCCTACTGTTTATACCCCTTTTCTTATAATTGAAACCTCCATGTTTACCATTTGACTTGTAACAGACATAAAAAAAGTAATTTCAAAAGTTTGAAACTACTCTTTTTCTTTTTTCAATCTTCAACATTGCTTCCGTTACATGTACTTAATTTATCGACAATTCGTTGTGTTTTTTTACTCGTTGGTTGTTGTAAGTCTATATGAATAATTCTTGAGGAGTCATCTTTTTGACATCTCCCCGCTTGTATTGACCCCCGAATATATAATTGGCTCTGTTCCTGAACAACTGCCGCTGTTTTAACATTTGATAAGGTGCTATTGACGAGTTCAAGAAGCGATTGATTGGTCATGGCCAAAAAAGTTCGCTCGGTGTCGTTGATTGCACAATTTTGGATGCGCCCCATTGACTTATCAGACCAAAATATAGAATAAGGACTTTGTTTACATTGCATGAATTGACTGTCTACTACTTCAACAATGGCATCAATACACGTAATTCCATTACCAACTATATGGTGAAAGGCACAATCGTTGACAAAAAGACGCGCATTATTAATATAAATATGATGACTTTCTAATTCCTGTATGCGTGAATTTTTTAAAGTAATTTTGGCATGATCATTTCCATAAATTCCACCTGTTTGCCCAAATTGAATGATGCATTGATCGAGCACAAGACCACTCGCATCAACAATTACATGAAATTGTATATGATGATGGATCGTACATTCAGTCATTATGACATTGGCTTCATTGAAAATGGTGATACCCGTTGTGCTGCCATTGGTCACCTGGCATTTTCGAATCTCAGCTTTACTATTCTCTATAAACAACTGTGGCTTTTTATGGCCATATAACTGGCAATCATAGATAATAGCCTTTGATTTTTCGCCTATATACAGTCCATTCCCATTACTTTTCGCAATGCAACTATCAGACGCTACAAGTTCGCTTTCATGGACAACGACATTTGTTTCAGCATGTTGCTTGATTTCACATTGATCGATTGTTAATTTTGAGCCGCTAAATACTTGGATGCCTACATCTCTTCCTTCGTGAATAAGCGTGTTGACTAAAGAAATTGTACTGGACGCTGCAACGATTTGAGTTTTTTCATGCCCATGAATTTCACAATCCTCTATGACCATGTTAACGTTTCGTATGGCAAAAATTCCATTCATCGTGCCCTCTAGCAACATGCACTTCGACAATGAAATTTCACTATTTTGCGCAATAATTTGTGCTTTCGTATGCTGGTGTAATGTTGATTCAATCAGCATTACACTTGATCCATTATCTATCCGCATACCAAATTGATTAGTTGTCCCTGCCAGTATATCAACATTTTTCATCACTAAAGTACCAAAGTTAACAGTGACTTGGGTACTCACTTGTTGCTTTTCGATGATGCAGTTTTCAAGCTGTAGATCCCCTTTCACATAAATGCCGTGGCCTTGACTAAAACGGATATTACGGATGTCTACATGCGTATGGTAACGAATAAACACGCCACCTTTAATCGTAACATCCCCTTTACCATAAAGCGTTAACCTTTTTGAAATCTCTATACTTTCTTCATAGATACCATCCCGAATTTCTATAGCATCTCCAACTTCAGCGTCTTGTAGCGCCTGATTGATATTTTGATAACGATGCATTATCCCTTTTTTTACTACAAGTGTTGCCATCCACATGCCTCCCGTCGTTTACATGTTGTACTTTAATAAGTACGTCACAAATCAACCTATTCATCCTATTTATATCCCCATTGAGCTTACGATTATTCAATTTTATCCAAATAAATGAGCATTTCATCGTTTATCCATTTAAAAGTCTATTTTTAAAAGGTAATCACCAACAATACGTAAGAAAAAAACCAGCAAGTGAGCGATACATTCGCCTCTTACTGGTTTTGTTTATAGTTTTATTTGTTGTTTTTTTGATGTGGTATCCAATCGTGTTTAACCTTATTTATAATTTAAATTTTCCAATAAGATCATTTAAGTTTTCAGCCATTTCAGCTAGATGACTAGAACTATTTTTTATTTCATCCATTGAGCTAGCAGCTTGTTCTATCGTTGCTGAAGTTTCCTGAATACCTGCTGCCGATTGCTCAGACACAGCGGCAATTTCATCCACTGATTTATTAATAGTCATCGTATTTTGTACAACTTCTTCTAGCTTCGTTGACATATTGACGATGCTCGTTGACATCGAATAAACAGCATTTGCAATTTCACTAAATGTCTCATTCGTCGAAACAATTTGTGTTGTACCTTTTGCAACTTCTCCATAGCCTTTTTCGAGAGAGGATGTCACAATGGTTGAATCATCTTGGATTATTTGAATTATACTTGTAATTTCACTAATAGATGAAGATACTTGCTCTGCCAGTTTTCGAACTTCATCTGCTACTACTGCAAATCCTTTGCCATGCTCTCCTGCACGTGCCGCTTCAATCGCTGCATTTAACGCCAGTAGATTTGTTTGCGCTGCAATATCATGAATTACCGCAACAATTTTAGATATTTCCTGTGTTTGTTTATTTAATTCATCCACCTTTTCAACTGAATCTTTTACAATATAGTCAATTGTCATCATTTGTTGTGTAGAAGCTTCCATAAGCCCTTTCCCTTCTTCTGTTAGCTTCATTACAGATTCAGAAAACTGATAGACATCCCTACTACTTTGATTGACATCCGTTACTTTCGTTGAAAAGTCCGTCATACTTGTTGCCACATCAGATGCATTACTCGCTTGCACTTCTGTTCCGCTTGCAATTTCTGCAACTGTTTCTACCACTTGCTCTGTCCCCTCTTTTACTTCTGTAGCAGATTGCATTAGTTCCTCACTATGGGCGGCAACCTCATTTGACACCGTTTGAATATGTTTTAATAAATTATTTAAAATTTGGGACATCGTGTTTGTTGCTTCGGTTAATTGCCCTATTTCATCCTTTGATGTTACATTTAGTGCAGGTTCGCTTAAATCCCCATCTGTAATTTTCTTCATGCGATTTGTAATTAAGATAATAGGCTTCGAAATAATACGAGCGCTAATTAACGCGATCATAATGGCGATAAAGACAATGCTTATTCCTACAATAATACTTATAGTTTGCTTACGCTCCCCATCGGTAATAAGTGTATCTCCTACAGTATTTATTGATTGTTTCCGTTGTGCTGCTAATGCCTCATATCCCTCACGAATTTCTGTCGCTTTTTCATCCATTGCAGCTAAATTATGTATGGCTAATTCCTTATTTCCTTGATCGTATACATCAAAAACCTCGCTTTGAACATAGCTACTCCATTCTTTTGCCATTTCAGCATACTTGTTAAATTCCGCTGATTCAGCAATAGCTAAACGTATTTTTTCATTGGCAAGCGCTCGTTCTACATTTTCATCATAAATTGTTTTATATTTTTCATTGCCAGATAATACATAGCCCCTTGCTGTGGCAATTCTTAAGCCAATAGTAGATGCTAACTCATAATCAGCAATTAATAATTGCAACTCCTCATCCACAATTTGTTCTGTCGCTTGGTTACTTTGTGTGATTTCGTAAAAATTAAAAGCAATGTATAAAACAATAACGGCAACAACAATACTAAATGAAAATACAATTCTTTTACTAATCGTTTTAAAATTCATTGTTAATTTCTCCTTCTTATTATCGTTTTTTTTGGCAATCCCCTTCGACTATTCTATTTCTTCTCTAAAAAATAACAGGCAATCGGTAAAAAATTTAACTGTATTGCTTAATATTAGTAATCTACCATTTTTAATTAGCTTTAGGATGAAATAATATTTTTTCTTATAATTAGTTGAATAAAACAGAGGTTTCTTTGTGTTTTTTAGCATCCTTTTGATTTTCAACATTACTTTTCCTTCTATTGAATTATAATTTTTACAAAAAAGAAAAATTCTCAAACAAGACTTTTCGCCTATATCTATTGCTGTTATAGTTAAAAAATACAATTTTATCAGGACATGAAACTAATATTTACAAAAAGGGACTAATTGGATAGTGATTTTTCTCTATGCTATTAAGATGAAATTAAATGCTCTATCTTTGTGAAGATAAAATAGATAACAAGACTAATTATGCAACTCCTCCCAGTAGCAGATAATAACGTTCACAGCAAAAAAGTGTTAAATCGACGTTCGTCAATCTAACACTTCTTTTCTTTCTTTCGGTTATTTTTTATTATTGTAGAATAGTCATTTATCTTCGTTCTATTTGATAATCTATGCGTAAAAAAGACAATCCAAAAATGCGCATCGTATGTATCGCCGTTAAAGTTGTATCATTTTTAGCAGTAATCGTAAAATGCTCATTTAAGGGCAGTCTCAATATATTTTGTTTGAATGCTAAATATATACCTGCTTCCCCTGTTTTGGAGCTTGTTATATGTAATTTTCCGTCTTGCTCATATACATATAAAATACCTATCATTGTTGAAAAAGGTAATGGTAAAGCAATATTCATATACGTTGTTTGATTGGTCGTATGTTGTGAGTAAATGGCTACGAATATCGTTTGCTCGTTTATTTTACGAATCCAAGCACGCGGAGCAAGACGACCATCTTGTCGTTCATCTACTTTCACAATAACACCATTCATCTCCACTCGTTGACTGGATAGCGGCAAATTAAGCTGTTGCATCCAACGGCTAATCCCTTGATAGATGAATGCAAATGGTTTAAACCATAATCGCCATTGTACCGAAGCATTTAGACGATAATGAGTCGTTTGCTCATAAAAATGTGGGATAATTTGTGGAATTTTCCGTGTATCTACAAAATCTTGCAGTGTATCAACTAAACCGGTATGCGGCTCTTCCAGAGGCTGTAGTTTCCCCCGTATACGACTCACCGGAAACGTAAAAGGCTGATGTGAAGATTTTGGGACATCCATCCCCCATGCTATTACCCCCATCCATCCAAACAATAGACAATTCACTAAACCATGATAGGTTAACATGTCGGGAATACTTATAATCGACGTGCCAGTAAAATTTCCAATAGCATAAAGAAAAGATCCTAAAATGGTCAAACATAACGAGCCGTAAGAAATCCGCAATAGTACGCCCTGTCTCTTTGGCATAGTTGTTTTTAACGACAGTGTAAATAAGCAGTAGATGGCAAATATATAAAGGGCAACTGATACGATTTCAATGATTGTCGAAAACGTAATACCAAGTGCAACTAGCAATGGTCCTGTTAATAAAATCATGGCGACAGCATTGTACCATTTGCTTGTATGTAAACGTCCAAATAATCCAATTGATATAGCGAATAAACAAGCCGAATAGTGAAAATGAATTGCAGTTAACCATGTAATTAACGAGGAAAATCCTGTATCTATTTCTGCTATAAAGGCAAAGAACCATAGACCTCCGATAAATAAATAGAGGAGTCCAATATCTATAGCGATTTCAGCAATGTTCGTAAAACCTCGCTGTAAAAAGCGAGTCATACCTTGCAATGCCATATAAGCTGTATATACAACATATAAACCCGCTAAGAAAATCGCGAACTCACGACTAATAGGAAAATGTAAAATTGTTACAACAAGCATCATGGCGATGACAAAGGTATGGCATATTTTGTTGAAAGGGACAACCATTTTTAGCATTGCTGGGATTAATACAAGTTGCGCAAATGTAAGTAACAGTAAATAATGTGGTTGCATGCTAAACAAATAGCAACACAACATTAGTACCCAACCTATTAATAACACGGGACTAAAGAGATTTTTGCGTAAATTCCCCAGCATACATCATCAACCTCCCCATAAGCGGATTATAAATCGATACGTGAATGGTAAAAACTTCTCTGCACTCATCATAGCCTTCCTCGACAATAACACGCCCTTCTAGCTGTTGCGGTATCGCGCATTCTAGCCTAGATATAACAAATCGTTGTGGCCCTGAGCGAATAATTAATTTCCCTTCTCTTGTCACTGAAAACAGTAAATCTGAATAAAAAAGAGCTGGTGAGCCTAAGTAATCTTTGACAATTTTTTTGATTGGATCAACCGTCATCCTCGCATCAAAATACCTTGTCTTGTGATTAAAATAAAAAGATCGTTTCCATATGACCTCCAATTCTCCATTGGGCAGTTGTCGACATGTATTACTTATTGTAAAGGGGATATCCTTTCCTGACTCAGGAAATAAAAATCTAAACTTTGCAGCTATTAGATAAAAGGGATGCATCCATTTTGCTCCTGATTGTATACGATGCATCACACCTTGCGCATTAAACGTTTGACCTACTGGCAATGCATAGCGCTGTTGTAGTTTTGGATGGAGTCTTTTAAAGTCCTCTCCTAATAACGTTTGATAAATGGTCATACTTTTTTCCCTCGCTTTCGTTTACAACTTGCCGCGCTAGGTAAATCTTTACTAAGAACAAATCCTACAATGGATAAGACCCA
Organism: Lysinibacillus sp. FSL K6-3209; assembly: GCF_037976175.1. Classification (NCBI taxonomy): domain Bacteria; kingdom Bacillati; phylum Bacillota; class Bacilli; order Caryophanales; family Bacillaceae; genus Lysinibacillus; species Lysinibacillus sp. FSL K6-3209. Next base: position 2,524,935 of record NZ_CP150264.1, read on the forward strand.
TAATGCGCCATTTAATGTGACTGGGTTGAATGGTGCCATTGCAATATCAGTATCTACTAGCACAGCACCAAGCGTTAATAGTGGGAATAACATGATTTGCAGCCCAAAGAGCAGCCGCTTCCCTCTAGGACTAGGTACTAACCAGCAAAGCGCAAATAGCATCTCTGCCACACCAATCCAATAAACGAGTGAAGTTGCATTTGCTACATTGCGGTCATTAGCAGCATTCAACTGTGTCAACGAATGTTCTACCATCATCACTTCCATAGGATGTTGGAACAGTACTTTAGGTATTAGTCCATGATACAACCAAACGAAGCAAAATAGTGCGCTAATAAGCAGTGTTAGAAAAAAGCGTCGATATTGCGCAGATGGATTTTCACCCTTCTCTAGCCACCTTTTCAATACATCAAAACTAAGTGCTGTTGCCCATCCCATTAATGGACGAAATACCAAGTCAAATAGCAAACCTAATTTGCCGTAGCGCACTTCATAATCATATTGCGTTAAAAACGTTAATCCTTGTTTCTTCGGAATATACTTCCAATAACCTTTGCCCTCTGCTATTGGTGATATTTTTTGTGGCGTCCCAAAATGCAAAGAGGATATTTTAACGCCATCTTTCATCAAATGTTCCCCTTTACTTTCTCCCCAACCGCTCACTGTTACACCAGGCATCACTTTTGTTTCATAAGTAAAGCGTTGCAGTTCTGAAAGCTCTTCTTTTTCTTTATATGTAATGGATGTAAAGCGTAAATCCCACTGCTCATGCAACTTTGGGTTTTGCGTATAATGCCAAGCATCCTCAATCGGTGCTTGTATATCAATTTCAACGTAAATCGGCTTTTTCTTCATCCCACTCTCTCCTCGAAATATAAATTTCAAACAATGATTGTACGTACGGAAACTTCTTAGTTAATTTTACTATAATTAACATTGTAATAATGCAATAACGATGAAGTTGATTACATCAAAAAAACACCTCTCATTTATGAAAGGTGCTTTTCACACTATGCTCCGACAAATAAGACAGCCTGTCCTATGGCAATAAAAAATGCTTCATGTTGAATCGGGCTCGTTGCTTCAATTTCCAGCGTAATATCAAAATGTGTTTCTTGATAAACCGCTTGCCAGCGTGCAATTGGCTGTTCATCCAACGTAAACACAGACCAGCCTTCCATCTCCTTATTCAGCATTATTTTTTGTTGACCATCTGTTATGATTAAATCTGGAATCATGATTTGCCAGCCGTCATAGGCAATCATATAGTCTTTACCTGTTACAAAGTCCTTGCCTTTGAAATGCACACGCCCACGTCGCGATACTTTTTTACAGGTGAAAAGACGTTGTCCGTCCACTGTACTGACATCAAATTGTACAAAATATCGATAATCCATCGTACGGTCAAAAGCTTTTTTCAATCCATTGGAGTAAATCCGCTGTACAGTTGATGAGACGTTTCCTTCCTCATTCACTATTTGAACTACTTTCGTCGATTCAATCGTTACAGGTTGTTTATATGTAAAAATTCTCAATCCGTTCGCTCCTTCAATTACGCTTGCTTTCTTTAAGCTAACATAAAATAAGCGTCAAATACAATTCACCTGTTGTATTTGACGCTTAAATTGATCGTATTGTAGTAGGTAGTTACTTATCTAGTTTGAATGTAACATCGCCTACGCCTAACTCTGAGTTCACCTCAAGCACTATATCTGCCTTTTCATACGCCTCATTCACATAAATCCCTTGACCTTTTGCAATAAAGCCTTCTAGATTCATCGAACCAATGCCTTTTTCGGTCGTTATTTTTACACCGACTTCTGATGGTAAAATGACCGTAGTTTGCCCAACACCCGTTTCAATATTTGTTTTGAAGCTTTTTTCCCAATCGCCACCTAAGTCAACATTTAGGTCGCCTACCCCTGTTTCAATATCTAATTTTTCAAGTTTCAGTCCTCGTAAATCAAGCATTGCTTTTGATGCACCCGTTTCTATCGAAAGATCCATTGGAATGTCTTCATTTAATTGGACATCCCATAAATTTTTTGTATTACCAATCTTCACTTTACTAGAGCCTTTATGATCAATATCAATTTCACCTGTATTGCCACGTAGCTTATACTTCACTTCTGGTGCTAATTTATTAACGTTATACTGGGCACTTCCCTCTAACCATTCTTTCGCACCTTTTGAAACCGTCATTTCCCCAACACCTAGATTTATTTCAACATCTAATTTTTGTGCATCATCCTTTTTTACCTGAAAGGTATCTTCTTTTTCCTTCTCTGGAATCACAGAAAAACAACCACTTAAAACGAGCAACGAGCCACACATCATGAAAGCTAAAACCAATATTTTTTTCACATTATTTCCTCCTACTTTTTCATATCCTATTCATTTCATTTTATCTGATTCTCGCTATATGGAAACGACCCTTGGCTTTAACTTCATCTAAGACCTAAGACGTAGCCGTATCCATTTTCTTTACCATCTATATGCGACTACTTGTCAAAAATTGAACCCTCCATCTTATTTCGTGCACTTAAGATGAAGGGTTCTGTAAATGATTGCTATTCATTTTTTATAGGAAATTTAAAAGGGTTTAGACACTTGGCTGTTCTTGTTCTAACAGTAGTTTTTGCTGGAGATTGTTGTAAATCCCTTGTTGTTGCATCAGTTGTTGATGGTTACCTTGTTCAACAATTTCCCCTTGTTGAATAACTAAAATTTGATTGGCATTTTCAATCGTTTTCAAACGGTGTGCGATGACAAAACTTGTGCGTCCTTGCATTAAATGTTGTAATCCTTTTTGAATATCCACCTCTGTTTGCGTATCAACGCTAGATGTGGCTTCATCCAAAATTAAAATATCAGCATTTTCTAAAATAGCGCGAGCAATCGCTAGGAGTTGTCTTTGCCCTTGGCTTAAATTTCCTCCTCCAGCCTGTATAGCCGTATCGTACCTTGCTGGTAAGTATTTAATAAAATTATGCGCATTGGCAATTTTAGCCGCTTCTTCGACCTCTTCATCGGTCGCATCGAGCTTACCAAAGCGAATATTTTCACGAATAGTGCCCGTGAATAAATAGGTATCTTGTAATACTACGCCAACACGCTCTCGAATCGTGGCCATTTTATACCCCTCAATATTGTGGCCATCAATAAGAATCTCACCTGCATCCACATCATAAAAACGAGTCAGCAAATTAATAATCGTCGTTTTACCAGAGCCTGTAGGACCCACTAGTGCAATTGTTTCTCCTGCCTTGGCATGGAAAGTAATATTTTTTAGTATCGGCTGATTTGGCAAATAGCTGAAAGATACTTGTTGAAACGCAACCTCTCCCTTTAATCTGTGACAATCAATTGCCTGTGGTTTATCTGCCACTTCTGAAGGTTCATCTAAAATTTCAAAAACTCGTTCTGCCCCTGCAATCGCTGATTGAAACGTATTTAATAAGTTCGACAGTTGATTAAGTGGACGGAAAAATTGACGCGTGTATGTGACAAATGCCGCAATAATTCCGACAGTTACTAGACCTTTCACAGTCAAAAATGCCCCTGTACCTATGACGACCGCTAGCCCTAAGTTATTCATAAAGTTGTTGATTGGCCCTAGTAAGCCGGACGTTATTTCGGCGCGTTGTGCTGAATTTCGAAGGTTGTTATTTTGTAATCGAAAAGTTTCGATTGCTTGCTGCTCTTTACCGAAAAGTGTAACGACCTCAGCACCTGCTATCATTTCCTCAATCGTTCCATTTAGCTTTCCTAAATCGCGTTGACGAGCTGCATAGTTTTTACTACTGCGCTTGACAATTTGTTTAGTTGTGAAAACAATCAAAGGGATAATAATGAGCGTAACAATAGCCAATTGCCAGCTCAAGACAAACATCGCGATGCTTACTCCGATGACTGTTAAAATCGACGATACGATTTGTGTTACACTCTGGGCTAACGCTGTATTCAAATTATCAATATCATTGGTCACACGGCTCATTAAATCACCGAGTGCGCGTTGATCAAAAAACTTCACTGTTAATGTTTGCAGTTTTTTAAATAGTTCAAGACGTAATGTGCGAATCGTTTTCATCGCGACATGAATCATGACATACGTTTGTAACCAAGTAAAAATAGATGCGACAGTAAATACACAGGCAAGAACAATACTAAGTCGAATTGTCCCTCCTATTTGCTTTTTCATAATGTAGTCATCCACAATATGTCCGATTAGATATGGTCCAGCTAAGCTTAAACATGTCGAAGCAATCACGAAAAATACCGAACAGTACAATCCTACTTTTTGTTGTTTGATATAGTGCCATACACGTAAGAGCGTTGTTTTTTGATTTTGAGCTTTTTCTGCTGGTCCGCCTATTCGTGGTCCACGTCCAAAATTCATTTGCTTTGGTTGACTTTGACTCATTGTCGTTCACCAGCCTTTTGCTGTGAAGCATAGATTGCTTTGTACGGTTCATTATTTTGTACTAATTGCTGATGCGTTCCTTGCCCAACAATTTCGCCATCCTCTAACACTATAATTACATCTGCCTGTTGAATGGAAGTAATTTTAGATGCAACAATAAATGTTGTTGTTTCTTGAAATTGCTCGTTAATCGCCTGCTGTACTTGCTTTTCAGATGCGCTATCTAGAGCGGACGTTGTATCATCTAAGACAAGGATAACTGGTTGTCTTACAAATGCACGGGTTAGTGCTATGCGCTGTTTTTGACCGCCAGATAAGTTCGTTGCCCCTTGTGACAATTCATGTGCTAGCCCTTGTTCAAGTTTCGCCACAAATTCAGTTGCACAAGCCGCATCAAGTGCCAGCTGTAATTCCTGTTGTGTCGCTTCTTCCTTCCCAAAACGTATATTTTTTTCAATTGTCCCTGAAAATAGTAAAGCCTTTTGCGAGGTAAACCCAATATGTTTTCGTAACGTTTCCAATGCATATTGATGTAATGGCTTTCCATCTAGCAAAATAACTCCACTTGTCGGGTCAACTAGTCGTGGTAATAGTTTTACGAGTGTTGATTTACCACTCCCCGTTTTACCAATTATCCCAATTGTTTGCCCCACCTTTACAGAAAATGTAATGTTTTTCAGGACATCTTCCGAATTGTCATAATAGCGGTAGCTTACATTTTGGAAGTCTATCATTCCTTGGATGGACGTCGTAATCGGCTGTGCTACTTCTGTCACTGCCACTTCCCTATTTAGGACGTCCACAATACGCTCCCCTGAAGGAAGAGCACGAGCAATTTGCATTAGCACCATACTGGAAGACATGAGTCCATTTAAAATAATCGTTAAATAGTTTATAAACGCAAGTATGACACCAACTTGCAAAGTACCTGTTTCCACTTTAATGGCACCTAGCCAAAGTGCCGCAACAATGCCGATATTGACGACAAACATCGTAAACGGTACAAGTATTCCTACTATTTGTTCTGCCGTAATAAAACGTTTCGTTAGCGTGTCATTGTGCATAGCGAACTGCTCTACCTGATGCTTTTCACGTCGAAACGCTTTCACCACACGGATACCCGCTAAATTCTCCTGTAATTTTGTATTAACCCCGTCAATAGCCTCTTGTACTTTTCGATATAAAATACCTGAATATTTTGTAAAAAAATACATGGCCAATATTAAAATCGGCACAATTACTAGTAAAATAGAAAATAACTCGCGAGCTGTTACAAAAACAATAATAACAGCACCAATAAATAACAACGGGCCACGAACAAAAATACGTAACGTCATCATAAACGCACGTTGAACACTTTCCACATCACTTGTTAAAATGGTAATGAGCTTACCTGTAGTGAAAGTATCACGTTCCTTTGCCGAATACGTCATCATTTTTTCATACAACGATTGACGGATATCAGAGGCAAAGTGAATAGCCGCCTTGGAACTATAAAAAGAGCACCCAATCCCCCCTACTAGTCCAAGAACCGCACTCATCAGCATTAACACGAACATTTTAAAGACATATGGATTGTCACCATTTGCTATTCCTGTATCAATCATATGTTGCATAATGGTTGGTTGGATTAAATCCATCGTTACCTCAAGCACCATTAAAATAGGGGCAATCAGTGTAAAAAATTTATAGGGCCCTAAATACCTCCCTAACTGTTTAACTACTTGCATTCTTTCGTCTCCGTTCCTTGTAAATCACATACGCTATTCATTATAACTGAAAATCATTCCCAATTGGCAACTGAATTCAGTTGAATTCAGTGACAGGCACTTAAACAATTTTCTGGCTAGAAAGTAAAAATCCACTTGAACTTCTGCGGGAACTCACATACAGAAAGTCACAACATACGGCGCAAAAGCGGGAGTTGTGGCTTACATAATGCTACGCAAAAGCCAAGTGGATAGAGTGACAGGCACTCAAACAATTATATTATATTAAATTACAAGTCATCGAAGCCGTTATCTTCTACATTTACTTTTACATATTGACGGGATCGTTGCTCAAAGAAATCTGTCTTTCCTAAGTCTACATCCTCGTATGCTTTAATCCATTTTAATGGATTTTTTCGATAACCCTCAAACGGACGCTCTACCCCTAGTTGGTGGCAACGTACATTCGCATAAAAATGGACATAATCATGGACATCTTCCACATCGAGTCCTTCGATTTTTTCACCTATGACTTCATTTGCCCAATCGATTTCAAGTTGAACCGCTTCACGGAAAATCTCCTGCACACGCGCCGCTCGTTCTGGTGTATCATATTCAGGAAATTCCGCTAGCAATTCCTGATAGATTTTCACAAATAAATCCACATGTAGCTGTTCATCACGGTTGATATAATTGATCATTGTTGACGAAGCCACCATTTTTTGATTGCGTGCTAAATGGTAGAAGAAGGCAAAGCCTGAATAGAAAAATAAGCCTTCTAAAATAACATCATAGACAATGGCCTCTAACATATTTTCAACATTTGGTTCCTCTGCAAATGCTTGATAGCCTTTCATAACGAAATCATTGCGACGTTCTAACACTGGCTCCGTGCGCCAAAAGTCAAATGTACGGTCTTGTTCATCTTTATTTACAATACTGGATAAAACATAAGAATAGGAATGATTATGAATCACCTCTTGTTGCGCTAAAATAATCATTAAGGCATTCAGGCTCGAATCCGTTAAATAGTCCGCCACCTTGCCCGCAAAATCCGTTTGTACACTGTCTAACAGCGCTAGTAAACCAATAATTTTCAAAAATGATTCCTGTTCATCCGCTGATAAAGTTGGAAATTGTTTGACATCATTGCTCATATTAATCTCAAAAGGTGTCCAAAAGTTCCCAAGCATTTTTTTATATTTTGGGTACGCCCAACTAAAACGCACATCATCCCAGTTTAAAATATTAGAAGAGCGCCCGTTCACAATGGCTGTCGAACGGTTTGGCGCCTCCTTATCCATCATTTTTCGTTTCGTAATTGTTGTCATTTTCTATTCCTCCTAGCTCGCACAAGACTCACATTCTAGCAATTCAACGGATGTTGAACGCACATAATAAGTCGTTTTCACGCCACTTGCCCAAGCATTAAGATGTAAAGCGAGTAAGTCTTTTGCTTGAATCGTATTTTGCACATATAAATTAAGCGATATGCCTTGGTCAATATGACGGGCACGTGCTGCATTTTGTTTAATCGTCCAGTTTTGATCAATAAAGTAAGCAGACTTATAATACCAAGTCGTTACGGGTGATAAGTCAGGTACTGTAACAGGAATTTTGTAATCCTTTTTCTCCTCGGAGTAACTCTTTTGGAAAATCGGATCAATCGTTGCCGTACTGCCTGCCAAAATGGATGTCGATGAATTTGGTGCTACTGCCATTACATACCCATTGCGCATTCCATAATTCGCGACATCCGCACGCAATGCTTGCCACTTGTCACTGTTGTAGCTACGCTTGTCAAAATAAGCACCTGTTTGCCAGTCAGAGCCCTCAAATAATGGGTAAGCACCTTTTTCTCGCGCAAGTGCACTCGATGCACGAATCGTTAAGTATGCAATATGCTCGTATAATTTATCAGCATAGTCAACTGCCTCATCCGACTCCCATTGAATTTCCTTCAAGGCAAGTAAATGATGCCAACCAAATGTCCCTAGCCCAATTCCACGATAACGAGCATTAGTACGCTCCGCTTGTTTCACAGGAATAGTATTTAAGGCAATGACATTATCTAACATGCGCACTTGAATCGGTATTAAACGCTCTAACACACCAGCCGGAACAGCCTTCCCTAAATTGACAGAAGATAAATTACATACAACAAAATCTCCAGGCTTACGACGTGTCACAATCACATCATCTTCTAACGTAATGGATTCGAATTGCGTTGGCGACATGTTTTGGAAAATTTCAGTACATAAATTTGAACTATAAATCATCCCTTCGTGCTTATTTGGATTCATGCGATTTACTTCATCGCGGTAAAACATAAATGGTACACCTGTTTCCAACTGTGAACGCATAATACGCTTCATAATATCGATTGCCGGCACCACTTCTCGACTTAATAGTGGATTGGCAATGCACGACGCATATTTATCTCGGAAAGAGCCTTGTCCTTTTTGCTCATCATAACAATCTTCGAGTGAGAAGCCCATTACCTCACGTACTTCATGTGGGTCAAATAAATGCCACTCTCCACGCGCTTCGACTGCTTCCATAAAAATATCTGGTAAACATAAACCAGTGAAAATATCATGCGCGCGTAATCGTTCGTCTCCATTATTTAAACGTAAATCTAAAAACGTAAAGACATCTTTATGCCAAACATCTAAATAAACAGCGATTGCGCCTTGGCGTTGACCAAGCTGATCCACTGACACCGCTGTATTATTGAGCTGTTTGATCCAAGGCAGTACTCCACTAGATGCGCCTTTAAACCCTTTAATAGAGGAGCCGCGACTACGGATTTTTCCCATGTAAACGCCTATACCGCCCCCGTATTTCGATAATGTTGCAACATCTGTGTTCGTATCATAAATACTTTGTAAACTATCATCTACCGTATCAATAAAGCAGCTTGAAAGCTGGCCATGTGTTTTTCCGGCATTTGACAATGTCGGTGTTGCAACCGTCATATATAAATTACTCATCGCCCAATACGATTCTCGTACTTTTTCTAAGCGGTTTTCCGTTTCATCTTGCATCAATGTCATTGCAATGACCATCCAACGCTCTTGCGGTAATTCTACAGGTGTTTTTGTATAATCACGCACAACATAGCGGTCCATTAACGTTTTTAATCCGATATACGTAAACAGTTCATCACGACTCTGTTCAAGATAAGACGCAAGCTCGACTAGCTCTAGTTCACTATACTTCGTCGTTAAACAGTCATGATAAAGCCCTGCCTCGGTATAGCGAGCAAGTTGCTCCGGAAATACCTTATAGACATCTTCCACCCCAACGCCACGACGGGTAGCAAATTGATCATACAATTTTTCTAAGTAAATTTGGGCAGCAACAAATGTCCAATATGGCTCTTCCTCATCAATAAGACTAAGTGTTTGTAAAATCATCGCATCCGCCCAAGCTTCAAATGTTGCATTGTCATTTTTTCGTAGCCATCTATCCGATAATCTTACAAAGCTTTCAAGCTCCTCCTCTGTGTAACTTTTCTTTAACTTAGCCATCTGTTGTTCGATTTGAATTGTCATATTCCCATTCTCTCCCTTTCTATCAGCGCACACAAAAAAGCGATTACACACCATGTTTCGGTTGCGTAATCGCTGTAAAATCGGAAATGGAAATGAAGGACATGTACACATCGAAGTGGACAAATCTCTCGCCTCCACTTCTCAATCCCCGAAGATGTGTTGCTGTCTTGAACAACTCGGCAGGTCTCCTGGCTCATGCTTCCTTCAAATAATTGCCTTCCCGTTCTTTCACAGTGGCATCCTAATTATTTGTCAGCACTTACAGTTGCGGGGACAGCTTCGGCTTTAGATATCTCTATTTCCGAATTCCCTTTTAAACCATACTGGTACCGCTTGTCCAATATACTATATATAGTGTTTTAACTCCTAAACAAATCTAACATATTGTGTTTAACGTTTCAATAGGCGTTTTGCCCCTTGTATTCTCGTAAACGCTACTTTTGCTCGAAGCAAGCCCTATTCCAATGCAGTTTTACGCAGTTTCTCAAAATTTCTAGTAAAAATTTTTTGTGCCAGTTGCTCTTTTTCTGGATTGATTCCTAGTAAAATTACCGCACATGGGCCTGCTGTTTTTCCTACATCCAACGAACTTTTAATTTGTTGCTGCCCAAAAAGTCTTGAAAATTCTGCTTGTAAGCCTTGAGAACCTACCGGCCAAACTTGTTGCACAATTTCCTCGCGCCAAGCTTGGTAAATGGGTTGTAGTTGGGCCACATCTTCAGGCTTCGCAAGCACTTCATTGCCAACGAGTGGCAGTCCATACGTATACCAAATCAGGTTGTCACGAACAAATGGCGACCTTGTTTGTATTTCACCTAACATGGTTACAGATAATCCCGATTGCACTGTCGGCATATTGGATTCTGAACTGCCATTTACAGGTGGACATGGTAGACCTGCTTCTTCAAAAACTTGCGCAAGTCCTACGACATAACGAGACCACGCCTCATCACCTGAAAAGTTGGCAAGAATAATATGACTGGGTAGAGCATCGCCTGCAAGCTGTTCTAGAAAAGTGACGCGCCCAGTTAAATAGGCCGTTAATGTATCCGGAGCCGATACGACATCTTGAGGTTTTTCTCCGATGGCAGCAGCATTATCTGTTGTAACAATCAGATTCCCTATTTTTACTGCATTTCTCAATTTGCTCGCCCCGCCTTACGAACAAACACTTTCGAGAGTATTGGCATCACGACAGCGACAATCAATAAATTGATGACAGTTGCCATGAAAATACTCGCTAATGAGCCCCAGAAAAACGCTGGACTAATGATGAAATAAAATGGGAGTGGTGCGATCACACCGTTCAATATAAGCGCAACCGGCCATTTCCAAAAATGCATACCTTTTTTGTGCATCACACCGAATAGCCATACAACAATAAACATTTCGGCCGCAATAATAAGATGCAATGGTCCAAGCTGAAAACCAGATGTCAGTGCTGTAATCAAATGACCGATTAACCCTGCTACTCCTGCCAATACAGGCGATAAAAATGCAACGCTTAAAAATGCTGGCGCTGAGTCGAGTGCCGCCGATGATACAAAAGACGGAATTTTAATAACTGCCCCAACTGCACAAATCGCCGCAACCATGGCTGTTAATGTCAAACTCATTAATTTTTGTCGATTCATTCCATTTCCTCTTTTCTACAAGTATTCTCCTCGTTTATTTAATACGTTCTGCAATGCCATACCAAATACGATTTACTTGTTTTGCTTCTGCAAATAACGCCTGATACAAGCGACCACACGTGTCACGCAATAATCTTGTTTGCTTTTCCATCGGTACAACACCACGTCCCATATCGGTTACAATCATATACACTACACAGTTTTTTTCAAGGCTTTTAAGTGTTGTTAAAATGTGATGGATAATGGCTTCATCTTCCTCCAAATTGCGTTTTACGAGCCATTGTTCTAAATTTTTAATAATTAGTGCATCACAATCAGGTGCAACATCTGGTAGTTCGCCATCAATTATCGTATAGTGATAATCTTTTAGTAATCGCTCTACATAAGCGGTTTTTCCGTTATAGGCTCCTCCGATAAAGACATGCATCTAGCTCCCTCCTTCCAAGCTGCTCGGGAAAACGTTAGCGTAAATAGGCGATTATGGGGTGCTTGATATGACCAAAAAGCCTCTTGTTGAGGAGCAAATGCAACAAGTAACGCTCGCACCACCCCACCATGAACGACGAGATAATAGTCATCCTCATCTTTTGGTAACGCTAAAAAACCTGCGACTACTCGCTCACAAAACTGATCAAATCTTTCACCGTTTGGTGGCGCATTTTTCAGTGGGTCATCTAACCATCTACGGTACCGATGATCTGACTTTAATTGGTCATATGTTTTGCCTTCAAAATCACCAAAATTCGTCTCTCGAAATCTCGCATCGGCTATATAGCTAGCTTGTGGAAAATAACATTTCGCCGTTTCTTGACAACGACGTAAATCACTGCCATATACTTTTCTAACAGAATCATTGACTATTGGAAGCGCCGACGCATGTGCTAAGGAAGAATCTGTCCAGCCAATATAACGCTTTTCCACATTTTCTTTTGTCGGTGCATGTCTCATTAAACGAACAGTAACAATGTCACCCATAGCACAACCTCCATTCCTTCAATTGAAGCACCTAGCAAATCACCCGAAACTCCGCCAAAATTACGCACTGTAAACTGCCGAAACAATACAAATGCTATGACTAAAACGACCATTAATAACAATGGCACCATTGAAAAGCTTAAAACTACGAACATACCACAATAAGCAAGTATAAGCGTAAGGAACATCAAGCTTATCAGTAAACGATGATGTATATGTGTTTTAAAAAAATAAGCAAGTCCTTTTTCCTTCGAACATTGTAACGATAGAAAATAGAAACTCATTCCTACACGTGTCAGTAAAGGGATAAAGACAAGCATCCATAATGAAAGTTTGTTCTGTACAAAAAGTTCATGTAGCACAACGAATTTTCCTAACACTAGAAATAACACAGATAGTACACCAAATGCCCCAACTCGCGGATCATCTAAAATTTCAAGTCGCTTGTCGCGATCGCGATAAGAAAAATAAGCATCTCCCATATCGATAAAACCGTCTAGATGCAAGCCTCCTGTAAATAATGCAAATAAACCGATAATTATAAATGTTAAGAGGACTTCACTGCTGGCTGTCCATTGTGTTAAACAGTAGATTATCGCTGCAACAACAGCTCCCATCAGCGCCCCTATCCAAGGTAAAAATGCAAACATTCCAGTAATTGTCCGTTTAGATAACGGAATTTCTTTATGTACAGGCAAAACTGTAAAAAATTGAAATCCCAGCAATACACTGTGCCATATAGTTTTCATCGCCTTGCCTTCTTTCTTTCGTGTTATCTCAACCAATTTTTATTCATGCGAAAATTAAAAAATCTAGAAGATTCATTGCCAATAGGACATGAAAAGCAAACGTTTATAGGAGCAACGTAAAGTCAACTCCCATGCTACGTGCCTTCTAGAAATTCCCGTTCGCTTCTTTTTGCGTGTCAATCACACCATACAAAGCTTTAAGGTTATTTCCATTTCTTGACGATACCATAATTGATTTCATAGGCTTCCTGTGAAATCGAAACAAACCATTGATGGAGATTGCCGAGCAATTGGCGGTACAATTCGACCTCCTCATTTCCATATGGCGGTTCATCAAAAAGTTCATTCGAAACGACAAAAAGCGTCACCTTTTTGTCAAGTAACGTCAACACTGCACTTTTCATAAACCATATTTTATCCTCTAGACAACCTGGCTTTTCTACACATGGCGTTCCACTATCAAATCCTTCATAAAAGGCATTGGTCAGCCATGTCGTCACACAGTCCCAAAGTACAATATCCCCTTCAACTAACGTATGAAAGGCATCCTGTATTTGATAAGGTGCTTCAATTGTATGCCACGCAATCGCTTGTTTTAAACGATCAGTCTGGTGGCGCTCTATTCGTTTTTCCATTTCAACATCCATGGCAACACCAGAAGCAATATATATCAATCGTTTGTCCATTAAATCTTTATTTTGATAGCGCAAAACAGCTTCTTGTTCGGCAAAGTGAGATTTACCGCTGCGAACCCCACCTGAAATAAAAATTAGCGGCACAGTTGTCACCTCTCTATTGTAAATGTTGTGTGCTACCAATAACCTTAACGTGCCAGCTTTCTTCAGTACGTTCTACGATGGTCATGCTTGTCCCCTCTATATGTGGCGCTGTCCAAAGCTGGTCAATGCCCCGCTCTAATATGGCATTAATTATGCATTTAATCGTTACTCCATGTGACACAATTAAAATATGTTCATGTGGATAACGTTGGGCTATATTTTTTAACGTATACATCGCTCGTTCTGTTACTTCGCCAAAGCTTTCGGTGTGAGTGGCAACAAATTGCGCTGGATAATTGGTATACAGTTCATAGTCAAAACGGTTAATCGCCATAATATTCTCCACTGTTTTCCCTTGCCAATTTCCTAAAAAAATTTCACGTAGATCATCCTCATAGTGAATTGCTAGCTTACGACCTGCCGTTAAATAGTGTAATGTTTCTTTTGCACGACCGCTTGTGCTACTATACGCTGCAGTAAAGGGAATATTTTTCAATTGTTCGCCAAGTTTTTTAGCATGTAAAATGCCGTTTTCAGACAATGGAGAATCTAACCACCCTTGCAATCGATGTTCTTTATTCCAAACTGTTTCCCCGTGTCGAACTAGATAAAAAGTTGTCACTTTTCTCACCCCTTATTTGCTTTAAACCACGTTTGTAAACAGTTATGTAAATAGGTCATCGCTGTTACATCCTTAATGCCGATGCGGAACCATTCACCATTTAATCCCCTAAAGTTTTTTGTATGGCGCAGGACAATTCCTTGCCCTAAACAAAAGCTAAAAAATGTATCTGGATGTTGGTTGCTTGGCAATGAAAAGCATACATAGTTTGTCACACTATTGGTCACACGGCATCCGTTATCTCGCAAAAAACGTTGGAGCCATTCTCTTTGAGTTGTGGCATAGTCGATTGCCTGTTGACAATAATCATGCTCATCCAAACAGCCCGCACCGATAACAAGCGCAAATGCGTTGAGATTCCAATGTGACAACATTGCTTTTAGCTCTGAAACAATGATTTTGCTTGCAACTAAATAGCCGAGTCTTAACCCAGGAATGGCATACATTTTGGTCATTGATCGCACAACAATAACATGTGGATTATGCGCAACTTCGCCAATTAATGAATGATCTTCACTGACCCAATCAATAAATGCCTCATCCAATACGAGTTCACAGTCTACTTCCGCTCCATAAGCTATTAAGCGGAGGAGTTCTTCTTTTTTTGGTAAGACACCTGTTGGATTATTTGGTGTACAGATATATACTGCATCTGCATGAACCATTTCTTGATAAAGTTGTGTCATTGGTAATGTATAGTTTATAACGTCATCCACAACAATTGACACAACATTCGCCCCGGCAGCCTTTAGCGTCCGTTCGTACTCCGAAAATGTCGGATGAATCACAATAACACGTTTATTTACATAGCGTCTGGCTAACACAGTAAATAACTCTGATGCCCCATTCCCTAAGACGATTGACTGTTTTTCAATGCGATGAAAATGGGCCACCTTTGTTAAAAAAGGTTCACCATCTGGGTCTGGGTAACGCTGAATTAATGGATAAAATGTGCGCCAGCGTGCCTCAACAAATGGAGGAGGACCTGCTGCATTGACATTCTCACTAAAATCAAATACTTCTGTCGGCATTTTCAGCCCGAGCTGCTGATAGACATTTTGCGGATTTGCTCCATGATTAGGTAATTGCAAAAATTAACACCTCCATTGCTAACATAACAAGCGTAAAGAGCAGTGTAGCAATTCGCATATGAGACACAGATGTTGCAATGTGCTCTTTCGTTAACGGTACAAGTTTTTCACCCATCGTCGCTCTATACGATGCAACACCTTGATATGTATTTTTCCCGCCGAGTTGTACGCCTAACTGTACAGCAGTTGCTGCTTCCAAATAACCGCTATTTGGACTAGGATGTTTTTTAGCATCCTGTACCCAGCGTTTTAAGCGTTTGCCAAGCGAAACCGTTGTTTCATTTTTTGTACCAAGTACCATCAACAATCCTGTTAAACGGCTAGGAATAAAATTTAGGACATCATCAAGTCTTGCGGCAAACATACCAAAATCTTTGTATTTTTCATTTTTATAGCCAATCATTGAATCTAACGTGTTTACTGCCTTGTATCCCCATAAACCAATTGCCCCAAATAAAAATGCATAAAAGAGTGGCGCGGTTACACCATCACTTGTATTTTCAGATACTGTTTCTACTACACCCCGAACAATTTCATCCTCATCAAGCTGATCGGTATCTCGCCCAACAATCCACGATAATTTCACACGTGCCTCTGCAAAATCTCCTTGGACAAGAGGCTCATAGACAGCTATTGCTGATTCTTTTAAACTACGCTGTGCTAGTCCAACGCCAATTAATAACCCCTCTATTAGAATTCCAAACACGATGTTCACTTGATAACTAAGCACTACAATCACGGTTACAACAAACATGGTCGTTCCAACGACAGCAAGCGCCATAATCATCCCACGAAATTTTCGCATATTGCCCTTATTCCACAAGGCGGTTTGCGCTTGAATAAGTTTGCCTATCCACCGTACTGGATGTGGCATTTTGGGAGGATCACCGACAACTAAATCAAATAATAAGCCAATGATACAGGCAATCACTAATAACATCATAGTGGATTCGCCTCTTTCTCTTTTTTGTATTTTTGGATGGCCTCACGCATCGTTTCATAAACACCATGTCCAATCACTTTGCCCAACATTGTGATAGGGCCTGCATATTGATGGAAATCGCCTTCTTCTGTCGATGCAATAAGCAAACTATCCGTTGACGTGCCTGTTGCTAATGTACCCGTAGTAGGGTCCGTAATATTTTCATCTATTAGTGCTTTAACCTTTGCCTCTGTCGTAGAGATCATTGCCTGGAACAGCGCCTCATCCGATAGTTTCCCATTGATTAGCACCCACGTATTAATCGTTCCAGCGTGATATTGCTCTTGTCGATGAAATGCACGTGTAATATCGACAGCATTGCCCAAGCCTGCCGTTATCATAACAACTAGATGCAACCCTTCATATGTAAATTCACGCATTGTTGCGAAACGAGCGTCTACCGCTGTCATCATCGCAACGGTTTTGTCGATGGGAAAACCCGCTGATTGCAAAAAACACCGTAATTCATGATGTGGTTTTCGTTCATCGTACGTTTTGGGTACAGAGCGATTCAGCAGATGTGTATAGTAGCCAAAGCCTGGATTATGCATCGCTGACGAGACAACTTTCATCGGAGTTGTTGTTTGAATCGTAACATAATTATCTATTATTTTTATATCTTCCATACGTACAATCATGATCTACTTACCTCCATTATTGATTATATAATTTATTGGTTATTCACTACTCCCTTTCAAACGGGAGAACCCATATTTTGTAGCGGAGGTAAATAAAAAAACAAATTCTTACAAGAAGAATTTGTACTGTTCATTCTTTAATTATGAATACACTGCAAATTTGAACCTTCTGAATTTTTTGTATAGTACAAAATAACAACTTCATCGTATTGAAATTATTTATTTCTTTGAAATTGTATCATAACTTTGATGTTTGCAACATTCATTTTAGCTAATTTTCTTATTGCTTTTGCTTTAAATTTTTAAATCGAATAATTGAACCGGCTATAATAAAAACCCAACCAATCCCAACAAATACAATTTTCATAGATTTCGTCGATGCTGGTAAAATGTCCATAATGGTTAAACAGACAACTAAAATACCGATAACTGACAAAATCATACCCATTGAAAAACTTTTCAATCTATTACGACCTCCTATCTATGTACGAACTCGATTTTACAGCATTACTGTATAAAAGAAAACTCTATTCCTTCTAGTAGTGTTTGATTTTTCGGAGGCATTCATACATCCATGTAACTACCAAAATGAAAAAGCTGCCTTATAAGCAATGAATGCATTACTTATAAGGTAGCTCCGTTTTATTTTTAGATAATTTTATCGTTATCATAAAACTATCGTATTGAGTTCACTTATGCTTGCACTTGTGCAAAGAATTCTCCATATAGTGCTTGTAAAATTCGATTTTCATACTCTTGTAGAACACCGAATACAAGACTTACTTCAGACGAGCCTTGATTAATCATTTCAATATTAGCTCCAGTTTTAGATATGGCTGTTGCTGCACGTGCCGCAAGACCTGTGTTATTACGCATCCCTTCCCCAACAATCACAATCATTGAGAATCCATGACGCATTTGGACATCATCTGCCTGCAATTCATTTTTCACACGCGTTAAAATACGCGCTTCATTTTCTGGTGTTAGTTGGTTGGATCGCATAATTACCGAAATATCATCTAAACCAGATGGAGTATGTTCATATGAAATATTTTCATCTTCTAAAATTTGTAGAAGCTTACGACCGAACCCTACTTCACGGTTCATTAAATATTTTGACACATATAACGTTGAAAAGCCGCTGTCTGCCGAGATACCTGTAACCGGACGACCTGTAGCAGGACGACTCGGTACAATTCGAGTACCTGGGGCTGAAGGATTATTTGTATTTTTTATGTTAACTGGCACCCCAATCTTATAGACAGGCATTAATGCTTCATCATGGAAGACAGAAAAGCCCGCATAGGATAATTCGCGCATTTCGCGATACGTTATTTCTTTAATTTCTACTGGATCATTCACGACTTTCGGATTTGCGGAAAATACACAATCCACATCCGTAAAGTTTTCATAAAGCTCCGCTTCAACTGCAGCTGCTAAAATAGAGCCTGTAATATCCGAGCCTCCGCGATCAAACGTACGCAATATGCCCGCTTTAGTGTAACCGAAGAAACCTGGGAAAACAATAATTTCTTTTGTATCTTTTAATGGCGCTAAATTTGTATAGGCTTCAGGTAAGGCAAACGTACGCTCAGGTAAATCATTGACGACCAAACCTTCTTTTGGACTTACATAACGTGCTGGCATACCGATAGAGTTAAAATACGCTGCAATAAGCTTGGCATTGTTATCTTCTCCTGCCGCTTTTAAGCTATCAATAAATAATTCTTCATTGGAAGGATCACCTTGCACACGTTCGCGCAAGTCTTCTGTAATAACGTCACAAATTGTATGATCTAGTTGTAAACCGTCAGCAATAGACTTGTAACGATTGACTACTGTTTGTAGTTTTTCTTCTATATTTTCATTTTGTAATGCCGCATTCGCTAAGTCAATTAGTAAATCTGTTACTTTTATATCATCACCAGAACGTTTTCCTGGTGCTGAAACGGCTACGATTTTGCGTGCCGGATTAGATTTTACAATGTTTGCTACTTTTTGAATTTGTTCTGCACTTGCTACAGATGTTCCACCAAATTTACATACGATCATATCTATCAAATCCTAACTTTTTAAAATAATGTATTCCTCCAAAAAACAATTGAATGTACACAGTGTACAAATTATCGTTCTCTACGTCAATACAATTTAAAAAATTCACGCAATTCGTCGATAGAAAAATGGACAATTTTCGCACTGTTTGATTTATTATACGGATTTCATATGAAATAGTTAAGGTTTTTATAAATTTTTTTCGCATATGTCACATAATCGTGTAAATTTTCGTTTGAACTAGCTTAAATGCGCTATATGAGCATGGCGATTACAATTGTTCATGAAAAGACGCACTTCAAATTAGCTCGTCTCCTTTATTAAATGGTGTCCAACCGCGTCCTATCATACGTCGCTACCTGAAAACTGTTTTTTATGACTAATGAAGAGAGCGCTTACTGTCATTATGATATGCTACAATCATCATTATGTCTGTGCTATTTGATAATGAATTTGCTTGCAACAATTTAAAAATGCCCTCTTATACTAAGATGGCATTTTTTGTGCGCTTACCTTTTTATCTATTGTGTTAAAACCTTTCCCATTTCCTTTTGTACCTGCTGGAAATACAGAAGCTTTCGTCTTTCTTCTATATAATGAAGCAAACGCTTACTTCCTTTTTGTTTTTAGTAAAATAGCTGTCTTTTTACATTTTGTTGCCATTATTTCTGTGATACAAAACATTAGTAACTCAAATTTACGGGCTACTCACTTTATGTTTATATGAAAAAGCAAAAATCTACCACATAGTTCTCGCCAATCACCACATGTGATGTTAAAATAAACTAATATTTAGCAATAATAGATTCATTATCTTTAAATAATATAAGACAAAGCAAGTGACTTTATTTATAAAGCCAATGAGCACATTGTTGGCTTTTCTCTTATTTTATTTAAGTACTGAAAAAGAATATCAAACTGTTAAGCCATATAGTTTGATAAAGGACACTACAAGTAGATGAATACTTATTGCAAAAGATAATAGTTATAAAAGCAAGATGTTAATACCCCATTTGGTGTTAGTCGACCATATCACTATTTATCTCTATCACTTTTGCTTCCTTAAAGCAAAGTTAATTTATCGAAATAGATGGAGGATTTGTATGCGTATTAAGACAAGACTTATTCTTGTTACTTCAATTTTTGTGTTATCAATCATGGCCGTCGGTAGTTTCGGGACATGGTCTTTATCGAAAATTGTCTCACAAAATAATGATGTAAATAATTTAATGGAAATTAAAGTGATTACGAAGCAAATACAATATCGGCTTGCCGGTCTCTCAAATGATGAGCGAGCATTACTATTAACTAATAATCCAACATTTGTATCACAAATGGAGGAAAAATCAAACGATATCATACAGCAATTTAATCAATTATATGCCTTTTCCATCATATCTTCAGAGCAACAGACCATTGATGACATTAAGAAAAATTACGAAGAATATTGGAATCAAGTTCAATTAGTTATTCACAATCATACGATTGACCCTAAGAAAGCTGCTGACATTCATTTTGGAGAAGAACGAAGAATACGGAAAGAAGTACTTGACCCTTCGTTTGAACGTTTTATTGCACAAATAGATCAACAAACAGAAGTAGCAAGCGCTAGCTTAAAATCGCAGTCTAAAATGAGCCAAGCACTTCTACTCGGGGTTGCCATAGTTGCCACAGTATCTGGAATCATATTAGGCGTTTTACTTTACCAATCCATTTTAAAACCATTGCGCCAACTAAACATTCAGATGAACGATATCGCGCAAGGAAACGGTGATTTAACTAAAACGATCCAGGTAAAAAACAAAGATGAATTAGGGGAAGTAGCTGCTTCATTTAACCACTTCATTTCTTCATTAAAACAGATGATGACACAAATTAGCTCTTCATCCGAGCGAGTAGCAGCGTCTTCCGAAGAGTTTTCTGCGAGTGCGGAACAATCAAAACGATCTTCGCATCAAATTACGGAAAATATACAAGATGTCTCGACTAGTATGGATAGCCAAGCGAACATTTTACACGAAAGCACTATTGCCATCGTGCAAGCATTGCAAAGTTTAGAAAGTATGACACATTATACAGCTGATGTTTCAGAAGATACGAATGAAGTTAGTATACAGGCGGATCAAGGAGAAAAATCCGTTAAAGAAATTGTTTCGTCCATGGAGGCCATTGCACAATCGGTAGACGAAACAGATAAAAATATCAATTCACTTGCTGAAGATGCTGTCAAAATTGGTGAAATCACAACATTGATAAATGACATTGCCAATCAAACAAATCTTCTTGCCTTAAATGCGGCCATTGAAGCTGCACGTGCAGGAGAGCATGGAAAAGGATTTGCCGTAGTTGCAGAAGAAGTACGGAAATTAGCTGAACAATCCAGTGGCTCGACAAATCAAATCAAAGCACTCATTACACGTATTCAAGAGACAACCAATGAAACCGTTCAAACGATACAAAAAGTGAAAACAAATGTCGGAAGTGGGGTTCAATTAACCTCTACTACTTCCGTACAATTTCAAGATATTAGGCAATCCATTGCCCATGTCACTGGTAAAGTACAAGAAATAGCTGCCACAACAGAACAACTAACAGCCGATTTTACAACAGTTACCCAACAATATGAAATCGTTTCTTCACTCTTTAAGGAAAATTCCGAAAGTACACATGAAGTGGTCGCTGCAACAGAAGAACAGTTAGCTTCTATGGAAGAAATTCAAAGCGTTGCGCACACATTAACGAGCATTTCGGATGCGCTTAATCAGATGGTACGTAGCTTTAAAATCTAAATGACAAATAACACCCTAATTGATGTATGAAATAACCATCATTAGGGTGTTGTTTTTATTATCGTTCGTTTCTTTTAGGATTAGAACTTGCCTACAGTGTGTTCGAAGTCAAATCTTCTTCTGCACCTCATTTTATGATTTCGCCATTAATTTTCTTTTAATACGAAGGGACACAAGCTCCAAGATGATGGCGACAATAAGAGCGCAATACGTAATCATCCCAACTTCGTGTAAATCATAGTAAAAACTAGAAGCCATAAATAACTCAAAGCCAATACCACCTGCCGCCGCCGCTGCACCCATCGCCACTGCCACACCATAGTTCGTTTCAAAGCGTAAGAAAATCCACGACACCATATAGGACGAAGACTGCGGAACGACAGCATGCCATACAATATGCCACCAATTCGCTCCTGACGCCCGCAATGCTTCTATAGTACCTTCTTCTAACTCCTCAAATGATTCAGCAAATGCCTTTGTTAAGTAAGCAATGGTATGTAGCATCATCCCAAGTACACAAGCAATTGCACCGAGACCTGCAACAATCGCAAAGATTAACACCCACAGAACTGTAGGTACAGCTCTAATAAATGAGTTAAAAGCGATTATTCCATTTGACACCATTGAAGGTGCTAAGTTTTTCGCGCTAAAGATAGCAAGGAAAAAGGAGATGACTGCTCCTAAAATCGTTGCTAAAAAAGCTAAAGCAAGTGTCATACTAATTTGCTTTAACGCTGTAGCAAATGTAATTTGATGAAAGGCTGGTTCTAAAAACATCATCTTTAAATTACCTAGCGTTAAGGAAATGGCTGTTGACCATGTAATGGTCCCATAATCAAGGAAAAATGGTCCAATTAGTGTAAACAACAATAGTGCCCATAATACAAGACGCATGACGATATTCGCCTTTGTCGTTTTAGTGATTTGAATTCGACGATTTCTTACTTTGACATTTGTCTCTAAAGGTGACACGTGCATTAAGAGATCACCTTCCTTACTTTGTTTGATGTAAATTCAATAATAAAAACAACCGCTATAATCATAATGGTAATAAGCCCTAGCATATTATAATCTAGTTTTTTATAGTAAAGATCAAATAAATAACCAATACCTGTACCTGTTAATAATCCAACTAATGTCGCACTTCGAATATTGGTTTCAATCATATAAAATATCCAACTAAGCATCTGAGGCATCGTATCTGGTAATACGCCTTTCCATACCATTTGAAAATAGGTAGCCCCTGTAGCCATTAACGCCTCTACTCCGTCTGAACTTGCCTCATCAATTGTTTCAATAAACATCCGAACTAAAAAGCCAAACGTCGAGAAAAATAGTGCGAAATAGCCCGTTATAACATTATGTCCAAATGAAATAACAAGAACAAGCGCCCATGCGATTACTGGAACATTACGAAAAATGGATGCAATGAACCTTGCTACAAAGCCGAAGAAACGATTGAATTGTGTCGTTTGCGCCCCCAATATAGCAAAAAGCAAAGCAAATACAGCTGCTGTAGTAGAGGCTATGACGGATAAAATAATCGTCTCCCAAAGACGTTTTAATACTTTTGGGATATTTTCTATTGTTTCAGCTGAAGGCACTAAATTGTTAATCATCCATGCAAGTGTACTAGGAATCGCGTATAAACCTTCTATTATATTAAACTTTGTAATGGCTGCTGAGCCGTACGTTAATACAATCAGTGCGACCATTACCCCTGACATTCGCCACTTTTTTCTACGTAAAATATTCGCCTCTGTCATCATACCCTCCGCATCCTCTTATTCCGTAATTAATTCGTGTACGCTTGTTCCATAAATGTTACGTATAGCAAGCTGGTTTAACTGCTTCGGTAGATCATCAAATACTTTCTCCCCTTTACGTAATCCGATAATCCGATCAGAATAACGCATGGCAACGTCGACTTGATGTAAATTCACTAACACAGTAATGCCCATAGACTGTGAAATTTCCTTTAAATGATCCATAATAACTTTCGATGAGTTGGGATCAAGGGATGCGATAGGCTCATCGCATAACAATAACTTTGGCTCTTGCACTAATGCCCTTGCTATCCCTACTCGTTGCTTTTGACCACCACTTAGCTGGTCACAACGTTTATAAATTTGATCCTTCATATCCAGCTTCTCTAATATAGATAATGCAAGTCGTTTCTCTTCTTCTGTATAAATACTTAGGACACCTTGCATCGTGGATTTATAACCAAATCGACCATGCAACACATTTTCAAATACCGTCAGGCGGGAAACTAAGTTATAATGCTGAAAAATCATGCCCATTTTCGCACGTTGCTGCCGCATTGCTCTTTTATTGATCGACGTAATATCTTGCTGATCAAAAATGATTTCTCCTTTGGACGGTTCAATCATTCGATTAATGCAGCGTAGTAATGTCGATTTCCCTGCACCCGATTGACCTATAATGGATACAAACTCGCCTTCTTGCAAGGAAAGATTAATATCATTTAACACCATGGACTTATGGTCATAGCTTTTAGCAATGTTATTTAGCTGCAAAATCGTGTTTGCTTGCTCTCTTTCTGGAGCAACAGTAAATGCCGACTGTAGGGGCTGTCTTTCCAATACAATAGTAGTCATTATTCTCTCTCCTTGTATCGTTATTTTATAAAGCTAATAGCATGGAAAATCGCTGAAACTTTTTTGAAAAAGGCTTCTATCTTTAAAGATAAAAGCCCTATACAGTATTATTTTGATAGTTCGCGAATTGGATTAAACCAAGCATCTTCCACTTCTAAGAAACGCTCGTCCGCCGCCCGATAGAACAATCCCGAATCGCCGGAATCTTTTGGTACAAAAATACTTTTGTTATTGGTTGTTTCATCTGAGATTAAGAGATCTTTTAATGTCTTAATATCTTCTTCGCTTAATACCGACGTATTAACTACGAATGGAGCGTTAAGTACTGGTGTTACCTGTATCAGCACAAACTCTTTTCCTGTTAACGTGTTAAACGGTGCTGCAGCATTATCTTTTACCTTATAAACCGCACCTGGTGTACTTGCTTTTCCTTCCACTAGCTCAACATAAGCTTCCACACATGTATCACAAAATGCTGCGATATCAGAGCGCTCCATCAACATATTGACAGCTGAACCTTGGTGGGAATCCCCAAATAACACTTCTGGATACACTTCATTGCCTTCCATTAAAGCTTCTTCTGTTAAATTTTTATTGCTAAAGTGAGAAATAATTGAACTGGTTGGTACTTTGAAACCTGATGTTGAAGAAGCAGATACGAAAGAAATCGTTTTGCCTTCCGTTGTATCTAACGTATATTGGCCATTCTTTTGATATTGCTCTGCCTTATCCTTTGGAACAGCTAGCCAGCTATAATAGACCGCATCGTCTAACGTACCAGACTCTCCTGATGGAACAACTAAGGGTTCGACATCTTTACTTTTATCCTTTGCTTCGATATACCCTTGTGCTCCCATAAAAGCAATATGTGCATTGCCATTGGCAATTGATTCAATCGCAATCGCATAATCTGTCGTTAATTTATGTTCTACTTTACGCCCTGTTGCCTTTTCAAAAATGGCACCAAAAGCATCACGAGAAGGAGCCATTTCAGAACCTGATTCATTTGGATACCAAACCATTACAAGTGGTTCATCTGATTTTGCATTGGCTTTCTTTGTTTCACTTGTTCCATTGTCTGAAGAACTACAAGCAGCTAAAAAAAGTACAGTCAACATGCCCATCAAAATGGATAACCATCGTTTGTTCATTATTCTTCTCCTTTTTCACTTCAGTTTTTGTAGTTTTGCTCTACATGCCCCATTTAATCATCTCAGAAAGCGCTTGAAAATAGCTCCGCATTTTTCTTAATAAAATTTTACATTGACTAAATAAAAACGGCCGTTTGTAAATTGGATAATGTATATTGCCCTAACTGTACAGGTGCACCATAACGACCATGATAATCTGATCCACCTGTTGTAATTAAATGATATTTTTGAGCCAATTGTTGCACCTGTTCCATATGCACAGATGTGTGATCAGGATGAATTAACTCGATTCCATCGAGCCCCTCTTGCACAAGCTCCTCCGTGATATCGAAAGAGTCTAACTGACCAGGGTGGGCAACGACAGCCACTCCGCCATCTGCATGAATGGCTTGCAATGCTTCAAATGCATCAACATAAACAATATCCCCTGCTGCTACTCCTGTTTTAAATAATGAGCGATACAATGTTTGATAATATTCTGAGCTATATGCCTCTTCTGTCAACGCATTCATTATATGCTGTTTATATAAAGTACCGCTTTCGCGGGCAAAGGCGAGTGCCTGCTTTGCATCGAGCGGGAACCCCGCCTCCTGTATGCGCGCTAATTGCCATAATGAATGGTCGTGTCGGCGAGCAAGTAGTGGTGTACAAAGTGCTTGAATATGTGGACATTGACCTTGAAAACCATAGCCAAGCATATGGACTTTTCGCTGACGCTTAAAGTCATAGGCAGATATTTCAACACCAGCAATAAATTCGATATCGAATTGTGCCGCAAGCTTACGCCCCTCCGCATGGTGAGCTGTTGTATCATGGTCAACAACGCCTAGATGTGTGATACCAGCTACCTTCGCTTGCTGAAATAATTGCATCAATGTTTCGCTACCATCGGAATAACGACTATGTGTATGCAAATCTATTTTCACGCTAACACTTCCTTGTCGCTAATTTTCATCATTGTAAAAACATCATCGCACAAGCCTTCCATAAACTCTAAATCATGAAAAATACCAATTAAAGTAGTTCCTTGTGCTTTTAGCTTTTCGATGGATTCCCTTACCTTAACTTTCGATGTTTGATCTAAGCTAGCAGTAGGTTCATCTAAAAGAAGGAGGCGTGGCTCTTTCACTATCGCACAAGCAATATTTAAGCGAAGTTTTTCACCGCCCGAAAAATTATTTGGATAATTATCCCATAATTTTTCCTCTAAATCAAAATGACGTAATGCTTGCTTTGCTCGGGCAATAGCTTCTTTTTGTTCTACACCTACATCTAGTAAAGATTGTGTCACAAGTTCTAATGCAGTCGTTCGAGGCATGACGTTTAAAAATTGCGACACATAACCAATTTCATGTTTTCGTAAATAAACAATTTGTCGAGTCGTTGCCTGTAATAAATCTATCTCACCATAGGCTTCTGAATGGAATATGATGTTTCCAGCTTGCGGCATATAAGTGCGATAAATACTTTTTAAGATGGTCGATTTGCCACTGCCACTTTTACCGACAATCCCTAAAAAGCCCCCCTCCCTCACATGCAACGATATATTTTCAAGTGCTGGAAAGGTCTTTTGTAAATGATGAATAGTAAACGATTTCTGCAAATTGTGTATAGTTAACATCGTTTCCCCCCTTAGCGATAATTGGTTTGCATAATAATGTTGCCATCAACCATAGTTGTTGTAACAACGGGATAGCCGTCTTCCATCTGTTCAATAATTAATATATCTGCCTTTTTACCAACCTCAATTGAGCCAATTTCGTGATCAAGATTTACTGCACGTGCAGGATTAATCGTCACAAGTTGGAATAACCGATGTAAATCTTCATCATATTGTTTCGATAATTCGAAAATCCCGTGTAACATAGCAGGAGGATAATAATCACTACAAATAATATCGATTACTTGTGCTTGAATCGCCTCACTTGCGCTTAAATTACCTGAATGGGAGCCACCATTTAAAATATTGGGTGCACCAGCAATCGTTTGCATCCCCATCTTCTTTGCTTCTTTTGCCACATCGAGTGTAATGGGAAACTCACTGATTGTTGTGCCATACGATTGAACAAGTTGAAGTTTTGCTACATCATCGTCATCATGTGAAGCAACCGCAATGTTATGCTCAATGGCTAGTCGACTTAGTCGTTCAATATCATCGAAAGTCATTTTCGCCTTATCAACTTGATTTTGAATTAATACATTGGCTTCCTGATCTGACATCGAACGATAGCCGCGCATAATATTTTTATAGATTTCAAGATTTCGATATTGTCCCTGACCTGGTGTATGATCCATAAATGATAGCAAATGCACTTTGCCATCTTTAATATTGCGCTCTAAGTTCGGGATTTGATCGATGGAATCAATTTCAAAGCGAGCATGTAACCGATGTCGTATTAAATGTGGCTCTTCGTGTGAAGCGTAAATCGCATCAACACATTTTTGAACATTTTCTGGATTACGAATTGCTTTATGTGAGTATTTATCATCCCCGTAATAGGATAAGGAATGAAAAATTGTTGTAATGCCATGCGTCATTAAAATGCGTTCGCTCTCCCGTAAACCAATATTCATGCTCATTACTGAGGTTGGACGAGGGCTGACAATCGTCTCTATATAATCCGAATGAATATCGACAAAACCTGGTGACACATAGCCACCTTTAGCATCTAAAATCTCTATACCATGTAATTCAATGTCCGCTTCATGGACAATGGCATTAATTAAATTGTCCTCCACTAATACAATGTGGTTTTTTAAAAATTGCTGTTCTGTCACAATAACGCCATTTATAATCGCAAGCATCCATTTACCTCCTTACAGTAATGAGTAAACTAATTGTTGTGTATATTCGTGCTGTGGATCCTCCAACACTTGATCTGTTAACCCATGTTCAATAATTTCCCCATTTAGCATGACAATTGTACGGTCAGCAAGCATACGAATAACGGCCAAATCATGTGATACAACAATCATTGAAATATTTAACTCCCGTTGTATCGATTTAATTAAATCTAAAACATCTGCTTGTACAGACAAGTCTAATCCTGTCGTTACTTCATCTAGTAATAGAATAGGCGGGTTATTGGACATGGCCTTAGCAATTTGAACCCGTTGCTGCATGCCACCTGAAAAATTTTTCGGAGCTTCTTTACTTCGATGGACAGGAATTTTAACATGTTGTAGAAGTGATAGGCTTCGCTCTTCCATCTGACGAACATGACGATTACCTGCTGCAATTTGCTTTTCTGCAATATTACTCATGGATGAAAAATCCATTTTCAGTCCAAGCATCGGATTTTGGTAAACCATCCCTAAAATCGTATTTCGTATATGACGCTTCTTTTGGCTCGATTCAGTAAAAATATTGTTGTGCCCATTTTCATAATCTACTAAATAGCCTTCTCCTGACGTCACCATCTCATCAAAGTAAAGACTTTTCATCAATGTCGATTTACCACTGCCACTCTCTCCGACAATTCCTAATATTTCTCCTCGATATAAATCTAACGATACATTTCGACATGCATAGACAGTTTTACAGACAGGGCAAAAATTTTTTTCTAGTTTCATGTCTTCGTGCTGACAATGCGTACAACCATCACCGTACTGTTTGGATAACTGTCGAATCGATAATACCGGTTGTTCTTGCATCATTTTGCTGCCACCTTTTGTTGTAATATTTCTTGCAGATAACTTGTATCATTACAAACATAGTAAGTTTCACCCGTAACTTCATCCGTCAGCTCATCGAGAAAAACATCTGACAGACCTGTTTCCCGGCACATCTTTCCTTCAAATTGCTCGACAACAAACGGATAGTCTTCAAATGCCAGCGACTCCACATTTGTATAAGGTGGGACTGCGTAAATTTTTTTCTCACGGCCCGCCCCAAAAAGTATAAGCGCCTCACTTTGATGTATTTTTGGGTTATCAAACCGCGGAATTGGACTAGGATTCATAACGTAGCGTCCATTTACTAATACTGGATAATCCGCCCCTTGAGAAGTCTGGTTATAGCGCATAATTTGTTCAAACAACATTAAATAAGCACCGCTATATTCTTTTTCTGCATGATAACGTTTTGTTTTAAATTCACTCCGTTCAATGTCCCGCAGCGGCTCTGGCTCTGGTACTTGTAGCACTAACACTTGATCTGCACGCAATGGCACTTCAGGAATACGATGGCGTGATTGTACAAGCGTGGCATCTTGCGTACGAGTCGTTGTTTGAACACCCGTTGTTTTGGTCACAAGCTTTTTTATATTAACCGCATTAACGGAATCATCCGAACCTTGGTCAATAACTTTCAGTACATCGTTTTCACCAATTAATGCCAGTGTTACTTGCAAGCCCCCCGTTCCCCAACCGCGGGCTATTGGCAACTCACGCGAGGCGAATGGCACTTGATAGCCAGGAATAGCTATTCCTTTCAAAATTGCTCGTCGGATTTCACGCTTTGACTGTTCGTCTAACAAAGCAAATGGTACTGCGCTCATCGGTGCCCCTCCTTTTTTATACTGCGCATTTGTTCTAACTTCGCTTGGAATGTGACATAATGCGGCATTTTCAAGTGTGAGATAAATCCTGTAGATTCAATTATATCCACGTGAAGTAATACAAATTCTTCATCATGAATAGGAGAATCGCCTCCAACTTCTAGTGCATGATCTACGATAGACATCGCAATGGCTTTTGTTTCGTTTTGTCCAAAACATGCACCATAACCAACATCGAATTCCAACACTTGTTGTCCCTCTTCAGCTACATCGACAGGAATAAACGACTCTACTTCCGTTAGTTTAATGGCGCCAATATAGTAAGGGTCTATATCGTCGTCATCTAATGCAACATAGATTGGTTGCCAACCGACCCGTACCTCCCCAACATTTGGATGGGATGCACCGTATCCGCGAAGACCTGCATAACCAAGAGATGTAATCGTCCCTGTTTGTCCCCTTGTTAATGTTTGCAAACGTTGAGAACGATTTGTTGGAAACGTTATGGCTTGCTTCGTCACATCTTTAGGTTCTTGATTATTTAAAGCGAACTTTCTTAATAGACCTTCATCGCGTAAATAATCCATTACTTTTGGAAGCTGCTCTAATGCCAAATTACTTTCTTCAGGTTTATCTATTTGTTCAAATGTCGCCTTCTTTAACTCGACATCTGCTACGGTTTCCTCAAGCAAATCAAAGTCCAATAAGCGATGTAAATAATCGTGTGAAGCCCCTAAAATTTGACCTCCCGGAATATCTTTGAAACTAGCCGATATGCGACGTAGGACAAACATGTCTCTCGCATTCGTTACAGTTGAATAATACAAGCGTGGTAATGTAGAGCGGTGAGCACGTAATAAAAATACAGCCTCCTCTGCATTGCCCTCGCTTTGTTTCATCGCTAAAGAGGCTAAACGTTCACTATATAAACTACTTTCCGACATGACTTGATCTAAAAAACCTCGCATTGTGGACTGTAATGTCTGCACTGAAATATGGGCGCCTCGCTTCACGCGCTCATACTGCAAATGCTCTAAAGATGCTTCAATTGCCTCGGCGCCACCACGAACTGCTACATAAGCCATTAGCTTTTCACCTCTTCCAACTTCGTTGTGCGTGGTAAAGCAAGCACTTCACCATTTTCATCTATTAAAATCACATCGACTCCTAGTGGAAACTCTCGATTTCGCATTGCACGCAACACCAAAATATCAGGAGATAATCCCAGTTCCACTAGTTCTTTATGCAAAATACCAGGCCCTGTTAATTGATAAACAACCTCTTTTGACTGCTGTGGCAATTCCATGACGATTGTAGCGGATTGCTGTGGATCAATTAAATTTCCTATTTTCACTACTTCTAACACTTTTAATAATTGTTCTTTGTTGGCATTTGCAGGCACAACGATAAAATCCGCTTCATGGTAATCTTCCACTTTTGCCCCTGTCCATTGACGTAGCTCTTGGTGAAGTCGTTTCGAATCATCCACTGCTTGAAAGCTGATTTCTCCATCAAACAATGTCATTAAAACAGATAATGTTTCAGGATATAGCCCTTCAATGGAATGCAAAGTTTGTAACGTCCCTTTACTGCCTGGTCGAGCAAAACAATCCATTAATGTACGAAATGTTCGTTGCGTAAAGTGCACCGTTTCCATTTTTTCTACCTCCTTAAATTGACATCGTGTCGAACTGAACTTTTGTCCGTTCTATTGATCGTTTTACTTCTTGTTGCTTTGTATCAAGACGTTGTGACAGTGTCATTAACACGCTCTGCCACGTTGCTACTACAGGTAGTTGCCCATTATAAGCTGCATCTATAATGGCCAGTGCCTTGGAAAGCTCTGGCTCATATTCGCGAACTAAGCCAAGACCAAATGCTTCTCCAATTTTGACCTTCGTTTCTGTTACTAACGTCTCGCCTATATAAAAAAGGGATTGCTGTGCAGATTCTCGCATTTTAATCATGACAAGCCCCTCTCTCGGTGCTTGGATTTCAATTACCTCATAGTGGTGACAAACTTCATTTGCCATCTGTAATGCTTCTTCACGTCCAACCTCAATTAATAATTTAGTCCGTTCAGCTCGTTTCACTTGACCAACTCCCTTCACCAATACCTTAACTTGGCGCCATGTTCAGTAGTGAAAAGGTTTCGTGAAGTTCATGTAAATTAAGTTTTACAAAAATTAACGTCATTTGATTAAAATGGCGGGGTCACGTAGCAAATCATCTTCTGGTTGTTTTACAGCATAAAAAAAAAAGACTTCAAACACGAATGGTTTGAAGTCAATCTAATCTATATTTGAAAAAAGAAGCGATCCGTTCGATATACAATTTCTGTGTATTCTAGTAAAACATTACGCTCGTCATCCCAACTATCTGATTCCACCTTGACGAGAGGCACCAGTATTTCACACGCGAGCAATGTCCGATCCAGTTCATTTGGAAATTTGACAGCTAAATGTGAGAAGGAGCTACGAAATTGTTTCACCCCATGCTGTTGATAAAATGTATAGATAGAGGATAACGCATTATTCACTTGCTTAATGGCAGGCATATTTTCAACGACAACATACGAGCGATGGATTGCAGCTGGTTCCTCATCAATAAAGCGCAATCTTTCGATAAGATAAAGGTCGCTATGTTGAACATACGGCTTGCTAAAAATTAGATGTTCTTTAGGTACCTGTTCCATTTTCGTCACAACTGATTGATAGTTTGATGTAAATTTGAGCATTTTTTCACTAAAGCTTATATCGCCAGACATTACAACCTCAAGTGGTTTTTGTTTTTCCCGCAAAAAGCGTCCAATCCCTTTCTGCGAATAAATTAAACCCATTTTCTCTAGTAAATCATAGGCATTTCGTACTTTGATACGTGGTACACCAAACATTTCGATTAGGGTATGTTCACTTGGCATTTTCCCATCTTGCGAGTAATTCCCTGCCTCGATTTCCTGTAATAAGTATTCCTTCACTACTAGCTCCTGCTCATCCACATACTTCACCCCTTCTATAAAGATGGCACCATTTCACTCCATTTGTACCTTAAGCAGCACATTCCAAATAAACTTTATGAACGTTATTTTTTTGTATTAAATGCAAATTCAATTTTCCCTTCCACAAATTGCAGGGCAGCGCTAAATTGCTTGCCACTTTTTGCTTTGAAACCTTTCATTTCGGCTGTTTTCCCGCTCGTACATAAATCTCTAATATTCTTCTCCGTGAGCTTTCTCCCTAATAATCTTTCTGGAAATGTTTGTTTACAGCCATTTTTATATTCCGAGCAACCATAAAATTTCTTGCGCAAGCTGATTTTGCCTACTTTGCATGTTGGGCATGTCACAATATCTTTTGCTTTAGTATTCGTTGCCAATTGCTCCGCATCAATTGTGATTGTGTTAATTTTGTTTGGTACTTCTGCAATTAACTGATGAATGAATTTGCCAATATTGTCGATAAAATGTTTGGCAGACCCTTCGCCCCGTCCTATTTTTTTTAAATAAATCTCCCATTTCGCTGTCATCGAAGGACTGGAAAGCAAGGTGCCTTCAATTGCTCTGCATAACAGTTCTCCTTTAGGTGTGATACTGACAATATTTTTCTTCACCTCAATAAACCCATGCTTTTTAATCGTTTCAATAATGCCACTACGTGTTGCCTCTGTGCCAATACCTTCTACAGAATTTAAAACTTCGATTTCAGTCTCATCTTCAACCGATTTACCGCATGTTTTCATCATTGTAATTAGTTGCCCTTCTGTATAAGGCTTTGGTGGCGTTGTAGTCCCTTCCATAATGGCGATCTTACTTTGGACGATTTCCCCTTTGGATACGACAGGTAGAACTTCCTCACGATGTGGAGGCTCTTTATCGCTGGCGAAAAGCTCCCGCCAGCCTTTTACAAGCTCTGTTTTCCCGACGGATTTAAATTCTACATTTTTCACATTCGTTAAAATCGTTTTTTCATCATACTCATAATCAGCATGAAACATCGCAAGCGTTGTATGTAATATTTCAAAATAAATATTTCGTTCATCCGCAGTCATGGATTGTAACGCTTTTTCGGTTGGTACCTTTTTCGTCGGAATAATGGCATAGTGCTCGCCTACATTAGAACTGTCAACATAACGTTTATGTTGACCTCTTACAACAGGCGTAAAAGACTGACCAATGAGCTGTTGATATTTTTGCAACGCATCATGTAAATAATTGTATTCGTTTGGCGTTATCAGCTGTGAATCGGTACGTGGGTAAGATACTAGCTTTTTTTCGTACAGCGACTGTGTCAACTTTAACACATGAGCCGGACTATATTTCCAGCGTCTATTTGCTGTTGCCTGCAAAGTTGATAATGCATGCAATTTAGGTGGTTGGATACGCTTTGTCTTATTTGTTACACTCGTAATTTGACCCGTATCCAGTGGCTGAATAGCGTGTTGCCTCAATAACTGCTCTACTTCTTCTCTAACATTGGATTTGATTTTCGCCTTACCTTTATACAGACCATTTTGGGCTTTAAATAACCCTTCAATTTCATAAAACTTTTCAGGCTTAAAATTCTCGATTTCTTGTTGTCTTTTATAAATCAAATACACGGTTGGTGATTGCACACGCCCAATAGAAATACTGCCCTTAAAGCCCTTCTGCTGAAGCAGTAATGTATATAAACGACTACAGTTCATGCCCACTAGCCAGTCGCTAATTTGGCGTGTTTTTGCTTCTTGATACATCAGCAAATCGCGCTCGTTACTGTGCATATTTTGAAAACCTTTCCGAATTTCATCCACCTCTAAAGAGTTAATCCATAAACGTTTTACAGGCTTTTTTACTTTTGTCATTTTTAAAAGAGAGTAGAATATATTTGAACCTTCACGTTCACTATCGCAGCAGTTATAAATTATTGTTACTTGCGGATCACTAAAGATTTTTTTGACTGCATTAAACTGCGTATACATTTTACTTACTACTTTGTCTTCATATTTATCTAAGATAATTGGCAGCGATTCTAGGGACCATTTTTCCCATTCCTTTTTATATTCTTTAGGTTCCTTCAATTCTACAAGATGGCCTACAGCCCAAGTAATAATTGCTCCCTCAGGAAATGTTGAACAGGGCTCTAATTCAATAAACGATTTCTCTTTTTGTTTAATTTTAAATGCGTCTGCATAAGCTCTTGCTTGAGATGGTTTCTCTGCCAAAATAGCAATTTTCCCCATTAATCATCACATCTTCTTTAAATATTTTAGTAGCTTTTATATAAAAACATAAAACTCAACTAATCAAATTAGTTGAGTCAGACTGTAGACAAACTCGAAAAATTTCGAGTTTGCCTACAGTCTTTTTTCATTTTAAAATAAAAATAGATGTCTACTCCCGTTGATTTCCGCTACGTTCGGGCGCTTTCCGCGGGCACATCGTAAGCCGCAACCCTCGCTAACGCGCGGTCTGTTGCGTCTTACGTACTGTGCGTTCCCGCAGGAGTCGCCCGCCCTTCGCTCCAATCAACTTGATATGAATTGCTATCAATCAACTATAAATAAAATAATCTATTTGAGGTGATGGAAAATGATGTCGAAAAATCAAATCAATGAACGTGAACAATTAGAAATATTGACAATTGACCAATTGGTGCCACAAGACCATTTAGTCCGAAAACTAGAGGCAGCGATTGATTTTTCGTTTATCTATCCATTAGTGGAAAACCTCTATTCATCTTTAGGGCGTCCAAGTATTGACCCTGTTGTTCTCTTTAAAATGACCTTTATTCAATATGTTTTCGGTATTCGCTCAATGCGTCAAACTATTAAAGAAATTGAAACGAACATGGCCTATCGTTGGTTTTTAGGATTTGGCTTCCATACAGAAGTTCCACACTTTTCTACCTTCGGTAAAAATTATGCGCGACGGTTTCAAGACACAGACGTGTTTGAACAAATTTTCTATCGTATTCTAAAAGAAATTCTGAAGAAGGGTCTCCTGCACGCGGACCATGTATTTATTGATTCCACGCATGTAAAGGCAAGCGCTAATAAGCGAAAGTATGATAAAAAAGTCGTTCGAAAAGAAACACGTGCTTATGAAGAGAAACTTCAACTGGAATTAAATATTGATCGTGAGGAACACGGAAAAAAGCCCTTCCCTCCAGAGAAATTTGAAAAAGACGAATGGAAAGAAATCAAGGAAAGTACGACAGACCCTGAGAGTGGTTATTATGTTAAGGATGAACGGACTAAGCAGTTTGCGTATTCATTTCATGCAGCGACAGATGAAAAAGGTTTTGTATTAGGTACGATTGTGACTCCAGGAAATGTGCACGACAGCTATGTATTGCAGCCACTTGTTGAAAAAATCATTGAAAAAGTGAAAAAGCCATTAGCGATTGCTGCGGATGCTGCTTATAAAACACCTGCCATCACTAACTTTTTATTAGAGAATCAAATGTTACCTGTTCTCCCTTATACACGTCCTAAAACAAAAGATGGTTTCTTTCGAAAGCATGAATATGTGTACGATGAGTACTATAATTGTTATCTTTGCCCACAAGGGCAGGTATTGAAATATACGACAACCACAAAGGAAGGGTATCGCCAATATAAATCGAATCCAACGATTTGTGCTAATTGCCCCTGGCTATCACAATGTACAGAAAGCAAGAATCATCAAAAACTTATTCAACGTCATATATGGGAAACATATATGGAAGAAGCTGAACATTTACGCCATTCATATGATATTAAACAAATTTATGCAAAGCGCAAAGAAACGATTGAACGTGTCTTTGCAGATGCAAAAGAAAAGCATGGTATGCGATGGACAAACTTAAGGGGTCTTAAAAAATTGTCCATGCAGGCGATGCTTACTTTTGCTGCCATGAACTTGAAAAAGCTTGCTACTTGGACATGGCAAGCTGCTTAAGGAGAGTAGATATGCTCATAGAGAATGGTCGACTTGGGAATGAAATCCAATTATTTACTATAAAAAATGACAAAAGGCATCAAGGTTAGAACTTCTTGATGCCTTTTGTCGACAATCTCCCTTACTACTATTTTACTTGAAACAATTTAAAATATCACTTACTAAAATCTTTGTACCAGGAGCACCCTTTAAATATTTCAAATCTCCAATCGCAATCCAATCGATTTCGTCAGCATCATTAAAATTTGTGCATTTTTGACTGAATCAGGCGGCTTTGATTCTACTAAGTAATTATCATTTATCACTATATTACTGACTATCGCTAATACATTTAAACATGGAAGACGTACCTATCCCTTTTCTTTTGTATTAATGGCATCAAATAACTTAATGCGCTCAATATGGGAAAATCACTTTCTTGTTTTGGATGGAAATTTCTAACTTAAGAAACGGGGCCAGTTTTTTGTTAATGACTTTCCCATTTTGCTGTTTGGTGTATTACCAAAGCCGACACTTGAATCTAAGGGACTTTTCTTGTAATATTTTGGTACGTCGTTATGAATAAAAAAGTTATTAAGCATTTTCAACATAGATTGGAATACGACATAAGAATTTTCTCCTGTACCAGCATCCTCATAGGTTCCTATTAGTCTTCTCTTTTCGGTGGCTAATACATAAATAACTTTTTTTATGCTTGTACCGTACTCTTCCGATAGTTGCTTCACTGATTTCCAAGCTTCGGACTCTTTCAATAACCATTCTTGCCTATCTGGATTTAACATTTTATCTTCAGAGTGAATATATTGACCATAATAAAGACACAGTTCAAATGAGCTGTTTCGAAGGAAATCCACAACATCACCAACAGGGAAATTATACTTATATGCAAATTCTTTTGGTGATATATACATTTTAAACTCATTCTCTAATAAATATTTACTTATTCCTGGGCCGATATGATAAGGACCTATAAACCTATTGTAGCCATTCTGGATCACACTAATTTGCTCAAAAAAATTCAGACCACGTACTTTTATAAATTTCACAATTACACGTTCGACCTCATATTCAGGATAACCGTACTCTAAAGCAAAGCTGCGTGTTGTGTGGAAAACTCTTTGCAGTTCATTTTTATCGTTTTTACTTATTAGTTCTTTTTTTAATATCTCATCTTGTTCTAACAGTGCACCGAAGATTAAGTTAGCTAACTCCTTTTTAGTTAAAGTCAAAATCAAATGGCACGCCTCCTTTAATATGGGAAAATCAAGGAACTTATTTAAATCATAAAAATAAAGAATGTACTTAACTACAAAGCCAATACACTCTTTATTTTATCAAATATTCAATAATTGCTAATCCATTAACCATTTGAGTTGAAATGTTGAACAGGGCGCTAACTCTATAAACGTTTTCTCTTTGTGTTTAATTTTAAATGCTTCTGCATAAGCTCGTGCCTGCGATGGTTTTTCAGCAAGAATTAATACGTATCCCAATTTTAGGTCAATCTCCTTTTCTACACGTTTTCATTGGTATAAGTCTTGTTCGACTTTTTCATAAAGTCGAACAAGACTTATGGTTTTTAATAATCATAATCATCTTCCTCCAAAACATCACTTTTGGGTTGGAACTTAACGACATTATTTGTCTGATCGTCTATAGTAAAATTACCTATCTCTAAACGTTTGCTGAACTCGTCAATGTATGCAGCAGGATTTCCGAAAGTTTCAGACAATGCATAATTCACTATATCTGATTTCGTACTACCCCTTTTCATTACTTTATTTAATTCTTTTTCAGATCCTATAATATTGTAGAATAGCCCGTCCAATAAAGACTGTTGATTGCTGTTTTTTTGTT
Source organism: Lysinibacillus sp. FSL K6-3209 (assembly GCF_037976175.1). Taxonomy (NCBI): domain Bacteria; kingdom Bacillati; phylum Bacillota; class Bacilli; order Caryophanales; family Bacillaceae; genus Lysinibacillus; species Lysinibacillus sp. FSL K6-3209. The sequence goes on from NZ_CP150264.1 coordinate 2,563,979, forward strand.
CTAATATTTGAATTCGTTCATCCTTTTTTACAATCTGTTCTGATAGGCTTCGGGAATTACTTTGAAGCTTATTAATTTTATTGACAAGCCTATCTAACAAATCATTATAAGGAAGGAGATATTTAATTAACGATTCTTTATCTCCATAATTCTTTTCTATCACATCAAGGATGTCAAAAACGTCTAAGTCCTCTGTTTCGGATAAGGGTATGGTTCTTTTTTTTACTAAATTGTATTCGTCTACTAAATGTTTTCCTTTTGTTTTCCACCACGTATATCCAGGATAAAAATCAACTTGGCCATTATCATACTGCGATTTAACGAAATCATAGATGTCTTTATATGTGATTTTAGATTTGATATTATGGTTTTCATCATATTCAACAATCAGTTTCCTCAATGAAGTCTCTTTTTCTATATCATCCAAAATGCCTTTAGTACCGATTTTATTCATTATCTGAAACCCCTAACATAGACCGTAATTTTGCAATCCGTTTAATATCTAATTGAATTTCCTTTGACGTTGAAGATAAGTCTCGTTTTGTATTATTATTGACGTTTTCTGTGTTATCGAATTGCAGATCAAATAGCGACTGTATAAACTTGATTTTCCCTCTTGTTTCTTCATAAAGTAAATTCAAGTCAAAAGCAATTTGATTTCTTTTTTCTTCTAGTTCTTGATTGGAAATAGACCAATGTTTACAAAAATAACAACCTCTATGTTTCCAATTGAAACTAGGACAGGGCATAGTTTTGTCCATACAAGAGCCTAAATCTAATTTTAAATATTCCTTTTCCTCCACATTCTTGTTTATGTAATTTTTTTTGCTTTGATTCTCAAAAATATCTTGGGATTTTGGATGTAAAAGTGAAATTTCATTGTCATTAAAAGTTGAATTTATTGGTCTATACTGATTGAATTCCTTCTCCATTTTCTGTATTTCAATGTCCATCCAGTTTTCCATATGATTGAAATAGCTATATTGTATATCCTCTGTAATATGTCCTGCCAATCGCTGAATCTCAACCTTGTCATATCCCTGCATCATCATATTAATAATTGCGATGTGTCTTAAATCGCCAAGGTTAATCATTGTATCTATACTACCGATTGCTGAATCAGATATAAATGCCTCTTTTGATCTTGTTGAGTAATTTCTCCGGTAATGCTTATTTATAGAAATAATATTGATTTTATATTTCTCGTGTACTATTTCTTTGAAAAAACTTGCTATTGTATTATTGAAATTATGATAGTTAAACAAAGAATTATCATCATATGTTTTTTTATCATCGCTGAAATAATGACGATAAACCTTATGTGAAATTAAATAATTCGATAGTCCATACTGTTCCGAGCGTATTAAATAGTTTTGAAAAAGGTCGTACAATTCTTGAGGGATAGGTAACGTGTCGTATTCAATGTCTGTTCGATGTGTACTAATTCGATCGTACTTCATTCTTGGAAAGGTGATGAAATAATTTCCATCCTTTAATGAAAAACAATTTCTTTTAATGTGACAAAACTCAATTACCCTCATAGGGATAATAGTTGTTAGATTCCACCATAAAACAAGAGGAAAATATTTAAGTAATTTTTCACTATCGTTTTTTACCGCTTCTTCGTACCAACTGTCTAGACATTGTTTTATGGTTAAAATATCTTTGAAAGACGGCAACTTTCTGTAGTTTTTTTCCAATTTGATTTTCGCTTTATGTTCGTTTAAATCATTTATGAAATATACAAATTCATCTCGATTATAAAATTCTAAAAAATTGACAAGATCCGATATAAATCTATACATAACATTGTTAGACACTTTTTTGACGTTATATTGATTTTTTGAACCTCTACGGATAAGATTGCTTTCCTGAATCATTTCCAATAATTCACTATGTTCCCTAAGACCCTTTGTAGATAGAAAAGCAGTAACAAGGTTTAAAAGCCTAGCCTTTGTAACCGTTATAGAGCTTTCATTAAGTTTTTTGGCCATCCAACATTTCACTGCGATAAATAATTCCTCTTTATTTTCAGTTGTACCAAATTTTAAAGAGTGGGAAATCATCGTGTAATCAAAAACCACGTTACTTCGCGTGAACTCTTCATTAAAAATCCATTTACTATCTTCAAAATTTACACTAACTTTTTTAACTCTATAATCATGAAAGCTTTCTAAAGACTTCTTTGCCTCTTCTACATTCTTGCTAATATCAAACCCAGCACCTCTTATATCCCCTGGATTAATACTGCTGAAATCAAGCATTAATGATCCTACATTCCTTTTGCTTGCCACACACGTCACCCCCCTAGTATTCCTGAAGTTCTAAAACTCTTTAGTCCTTTTGTTGATAAATCTAGACCTAAGTTCTTTATTCGCTCGGTATTTCCTTCTACAAATCCATCTACAACCTCTCTGCCAAATCTACTTCTTGCTTGATCAACAACGTTATGCAGTAGAAAAAACTGGTTTGCAAGCTTCTGTTTTTCTCCGATGGTTGCACTATCAAACTCTTTTGCTATTTTTTCCATCATAAAGATATAATTGTCCATTATATTTTCTAGCGCATACACATTAATCATTGATGCTGCACAAGTATCACACGATGGTCTTTCACCGTATTCATTCTCATATTTACATTCAGCATAGATACATTGATGGTATCTCTGTTTTGAAGGAAGCGATCCTGTTAGGGATTGGTAAAAAAGGGCACGAAGTCCTTCCATATCAAACTCTGCGAGGTATTTTAATACATGCTCCCTTTCTGTTGTGATTCTGTTAATTAATCCTGCGGTCGCTTCAATTTTAAAAACATCACCGAATTGCTTATTTACCTCTAACATTCTTTCCGTTTCGATACTTTTGTTTGTTTCAGTGCCAAAAAGTATATTCGTTAAGGTTTGTGTTACAAATCCAAATTGATTTCTTTCAAACAATTCATCCACAAGATTCTTCACTTGTTCGTTAGATAGCTTAATATAATGGTTAATGGTTGTTTGATCTTGCAAGTGGCTTCTTGATACTTGTGATTCTTTTAACCCTTTCCCCATATGTCTAAGCACTGACCAGATTAGAGTGTTAAGAGTTCTATTCATCTTTCTGTTTTCAAATTTAAATCCATTAGTAAACTCTGAAAAGAAATCTTTATGTGGATTATATTTTTTCACTAAATGACCTGATAAATCTATTAAGGTAGAACTACTATCCAATGTTGCTCTTCTACGAAACTCACAAATACTTATCGCAGTTGCAAAAGCAACTTTGAGTGGCTCACCAATAGTAAATATTCCTTCAGCACTTACATCTGTTTTATTTATTTTTGTTACATACCTGCTAATTTGATAAATGATATTGTTTGCATCCTCCACCGAAGGATCATTTCTCTTTAACCACTCCAAGTTTTCAATTGAGGTAGTTGATAGATCAATTCTTGGAATTTGTGATAGTACGGTACTATGTCTCCAATTATTTGTTAATTGAACTAGAATATATAACCAGCAACTGTCGTATCGTTTATACTTTGTATAATTCATGCTTTGGATTAACTCAGTAACATCTTGTATTGCTTTCTCTTTATGAAATCCTACACGATTGGTATATTTGTATAGCTCATGATATTCCTCTAAAGAATAAATATCCGTGGCTACTTCCTTAATTCTTTTAAAGGTTCTTGGGTCATTTAATTCATCTACGCTATACGGTAAAGGTAATCCTTCCATAGTAAAAGTTTCAAGCATTTGTTTTAAGAAATAATAGAAATCCCCTTGATAACTTCTTCTAATATTAGGTGTATCGTTAAGAAATTTACTATTGATTTCTTTTCCAGAATAGGAGTATATTTCTTTATTAAAAGTAGTGAATATTATTTCCGTACATCTGGCAAATTGATTAGTTAGAAATGTAATTCTATTCTTATCAGACATCCTAGTCCTAAGAAGGTATTTTTCAACATACTGATACCATAATAATTTTGTGTTTTGCTGAGTTTTTGTAAATTTAATATTTAACACTTGCTCAACTTTGAAAAGAAAATCTTCAAAAGGATCTTCTATCGACATAGAATTCATATCCAAATAAAGCTTATAATCCGCCCATAGATTATCAATTTCGTTTTTTTCATAGAGTTTCATTTGAACACCAAAGTGTGAGATTAATAGCAGTGGGGGATCAACTTTTGTTACCTTTATTCGAACCTTATCTTCTCCGCCTTTTATATATTGCGCAAAAGCATTACTATATTTCGCTTGAATTTGCTTCGCTGTGTAATAATTGTTGCTATATTTTTCAATAAGCCTTGCTTGTTCAGAAAACAATTCGAATACGTGCTCTTTTTCAAAAAGCATTCTGTCTCCATATTTATCTGACACGAATAACAACTTTTCTTTAATTAACCTTTGAGTAGTCGCATAAGAACAATTTAATTTTTTCATAACCTCATCAAGTGACAAATAGTTGTGTTGATTTTTATATTTTTCGAAAGTATGAGTTCTCCACCCCCATTGTCCCTTGCCTGCCACTGTGTTTATTATCTCAGTTAGTTCTTGTGCTATTTCTATTGAAACAAAAACATCTAAATTTCCACCAAGTATAATTTCAGTTGGGTTTAGTTTTTTATAATATTTGTGAATTGTAGCGTCGCTAACAACTTTTTTTAGTTTTGCCTTGAGAGATGCCTTTGGTACATAATTTCTAAAAAAACGTTTTACATCTTCTTTCAAATATAAGTTTTTAATATTTTTATCATATTTTTCAACGTAATATTTTTCTCTGAATTCGACCTTTGAAATCTTACATTCAGCTGGTAATTTTGATATGGATTCTTCTAATTTGTAAATAAAATAGTAATTATTGGGCTTCTTATTAAACTTCTCTTCGGCTATCTCGTAGATTGTCATGTAATCGTTAAAGTTAATTTCTAAGTCCTGACCCAAATTCTTGAACCTCCTTCCACATTTTATTATTTATTGGCATATTTAAGTTTGCTATATTACTAGATTGATCTGGAGAGAGTAAGCCTAAAGCCTTTCGAATATTATAAGTGGCAGTTATAATATCAAAATATGACTCCATTGATTGAGTAGATCTATCACCTCGTAATACGGCCGTCTGTTTTTCATTAAATCCAGCATCTAAACACATGTTTGTAAATACTCCTCTCCCTATATGAGAGCGCCACTTTGTTTGAGAGAAGTCTAAATAATCCTGATATCTACCTTCTGTACCTAATAACATCCCTAAATAAGCATTCTTTAATTTTAAAAAGCGCTTATCATACGTGTCGGCAGACATTGAATTTCCTTCCGTATTATAAAACAATGCATTAGGCTGTTTAGGTCCTTTCACCTTTTTAAGTACCACTTCCATATGATTTTTATATAGATAATTTAAAATTGGATCAATAAGACATGATTGGTCTCTTGGATTTTTCACCTGCATTGTTGAAACATCCTCAAACCTATTAAATAAATCAAGTTGACGATCCCTGACAAGTATCACTAATCCTTCAACACCATAATCTTGCCCATTTTGCGACTTTAAAGCTGTTCTAGTCAGGTTTACGACTTCACCTTTACGTAACCCTCCAAAAATTTGTAAAGCCACTCCAAATGCTATATCAGGTACTTCATGCTTTGCTACGTAAAGTATCTCTCGAATATATTGCAAACGAATAAAGATTCTGTTCTCGTTAGATTCATGATTTTGAGGAACTAAATCTTTTCTTTTAATCTTCTCACGTAAAAGAGTTTCATCTGTCTTCTTGTAGGTAAAGTCTATTTTATAGACTTTTCTGATTTCTTTTCCTGTTCTTACTGAAACTAACTTGAATCTGGGCTTATGCTTTAATACTTTTTCATCCCATAAGTACTTATAAAACTTGGATAAAAAGTTCTCTTTCATTTCTAAAGTGCTATTCTTATTTGATTTTTCATCTACACAATATTGTAAATAAGCATTAGCATGACACTCTTGTAAGTCAACCAATCCTTTGATTGCAGTATAATTTAACGCTTCTTGATTCACTTTATCTAATACAAAGTTCAAGAAGGGAACAATAATTTGCGCCACAGTTAATTCAGTATTTACTGAACCCGAGTTTCTATGGTATTTCTTATACAAAAAATGGCTTATGGGATGAGGGAAAACTTCTTTTGTTTCTCTATCCTCTAGACCAATAATAAATGAAGGTGTACTTACAATTTCTCCACCTTGTTTTCTATTGTATTTTATCGCCTTCCAGACGAATCGATATTTTGCATTATACATTTTATCCCCTCCTCCAAACCTTTAAACCGAACGTTTATTCTTGTTTTTAGTTTGGACGATTTCTGTTTAAAAGTCAATCAAATTCGGGTTTAAAATAATATTTATTCAAAGAGAACTCACTTTTTAATTTAAACACAAAGAACCTGTTTTAAAAAAGGCTAATTTAAAACAGGTTCTCTCTTCACCAAATGCTATAGGATTTTTATAAAGCGATTAATCATTTCTTCCGCCTAAGATTAGATAATGATTAATTCTAACATCTAATTGAACTAATGCACCCTTTAGTTAAAGAGTAATCCTTCACAATCTCTCTTACTGCTATACAAGCGATTTTTACTTATGTGGAAACCGAATTATGTGGGAACGTGTCAACGAAGGCATCAACCACCTACGAACTTATCACTCCCAATGCTTCCTTTGCCATATGTTCATATTCCTCGATGCCTGACACTAATGCAAACTCAGCAATTGAAACTGGGTATGCTGCGTCAAGTTCAATAATATGCTCTTTCATCTTAGGCCAGTAATACCCACCAGCTTCTTTATAAGCAAGAATTAGGGCATCTAACCCTTCTTCACCAAAAGCTTTAAAGTTGAAAATAAAGTCATTCGAAATGTCTGTAACTTTAGCTTCAGTCCAGTCGATTAATCCGGTCACATTAGCATCTTTATCAATCATGGTATGTCCGGCATGTATATCTCCATGAATCAGACCAGTTTTCTTAGGCCACATATCGTCATCATTCACCCATGTTTGCCATCTGTTCCATAGATTCTCACCTACACCAAACTTTGCTCTTACCGCATCCATACGCTGCTTCATTGACATTCTTGCTTCTTCTGGTGTGTGTACTACTAAGTCAAGTTCCACGGCTTTATCACTCGGTATGCTATGAATCTCTGCTAACACTCTTCCAAGAGACTTGTGAAAAGATTCTGGAACATTGTTAATATCTATTTCCCAAACATAGTTCCCTATATTATGATCTATAGTTCCTGCTGGTACGCCATCTAGCTTCTTGTAAGCTATTAGCTCATCTGAGTAAATAATCCAATTTGGCGCCTGAAAAGATTTTCCATACTTATTAACCAAATCTAATGCTTGTTTTTCTACCTTTGTTCTAGGCATAACATCTTCCCGCCTAGGCAATCTAAGAACCCACTCCGTACCACTTTCATCTTGGGCAAATACAACTTGAAAATCCAGTCCGGATTCATTAAACTGTATTGTTTCTTCCTTTAAAATTAGATTATGTTTTTTAGCTATTTCCATAACTTGTTTCATTTCTTTACCCATTCAAATCACTCCTATCTAATTTTTAAAAATTTCGGTAATAAATTTGCTGCATGCTTTGATATAGAATTAATAATTTCATCCCAATCATTATAGTTAAGCTCATGTCCAGAACCATCTAAGGTAACTAATACAGCATTTGGTATAATCTTAGAGAGATGAACTCCATGCTCGTATGGAATAATAGGGTCTTCTATTCCGTGAATTACCAATGTAGGAGCGTTTATTTCAGCAGTTCTTGATAAATATGAACCCCATCCCCTTATAATTCCGTGATTATCCCTACTCTGTAAATTACTAGCCCTATCAAATTCTTCTTCATTCAGTCTTCTTATTTTTTCTTCATCAAATATATGTTTAGAGCCTATAAGAACTTTGCTTTTTTTAATAAAGCACTCTATCACTTCATCTTTGTTTTGCCAATTTTTGATTTTAAGCTCACCTAAAGCTTCTGTTACTTTACTATCCTTTTTAGGAAGGCTAGGGTCAAAATTTGATGTCATAACCAATGAAATAGTAAGCACCCTGCTTGGGTGTTTAAGAGCTACTATCTGCGTAATAATCCCTCCCATAGACATACCGACTATATGAGCCTTATCAACCTTATACGCATCTAGTACCTGAATTGCATCATCAGCCAAGTCCTCAAAAGTATACTCTGGATGGCCATACTCGTAAGTAATTGATTTACCTACATCCCTATTGTCATAGCGTATAACATGAAACCCTTGATCGCTTAATCTCTTACAAAACTCTTCCTCCCACCAAATCATTGATGTAGTAGCTCCCATAATTAACAAGATAGTTGGATTATTAATATCTCCAAAACTCTCAGTACAGATATGAACATCATTAAAACGAATTATTTTTTCTGTCATGAATTATCACCTTTTTTAGTACTTTCATCTGATTAATACTTACCTAGACCAAATAAGACCGAGTAATTCGATCAGCAACAGCTTCGAATAATAACTCCCTAATCATTTCATAATTGTATTCCAGTAAATCTCCCTTTTGTGAGCCTATTAATAAAGCTGCTCTTAAAACGCCAGCAATTACGCTTGGTTCTTCGTCGATAATCTCCTTAGAATCTTGACGTGACCTGATAAAGTCCATAAGAGGGGTGATACTTCTAAGATTCTCTGATCCAACATACTCTGGATTTAGCTTTCTTGATACAAGCTTGTACTCCTCGAGATCGTAAATCAGCCTTTGAGTTAAAATCTTATTTTCTAGCTCCAAAGCCATCTCATCTAAGTATATTTTTATAGCTGAACGTATATCCTCAGCAGCTAAAACCTTTGGCCAAACCTGATTTTCAATTTGCTCTCCCTCATGTGATAACAACTCCATATATAGCATTTCTTTTGATTGGAAAAATACATAAAAAGTACTCTTCGCAATGCCAACAGACGAAGTTATATCCTCAAGGGAAGTACTCTTAAAACCCTTTTCAACGAAAAAACGATATGCCACTTCAAATAATTCTTTTTTAATCCTTTCTTTTTCTAATTGTGTGAATTTAGCCATAGTCCTAAACCTTCTCTTATAAAAACATAAAAACAAGTTTTTCATTTGTTTTTATGTTAGCATAATGTGCATTAAGAAATCAAGGCATACTTAATTTGATTATTCTCATACAGTAAAGTAATGGAATAATATTTTCAGTAAGCTTCATCAACTAAACTGCCCCTATAGCGAAATGGTGCTCTCCTTTATTCAAGATAAGCACCTGTTACTTCAATAACCCCCCTTCGTTATTTATATTAACTCCAAAAAGTCAGTCGTGACCAATAAAAGATAATAATATAAATCATGGTTGTAAAAATAAAATCATATCCACAGTCCTCTCATGATGGTTATAACATATTTTAATAAGATAACGATTATTTTAGTAATTCTAATCTTCCAACCGAGAGTTCTACTATGCAATTTTTTATTTGTGACAGATTTGTCATGTTGCATTATATTACATCGATGGTTGGTAATCCTATTCAGAGGTATAGTATTGACATTGAAAGGGGACTAAGCAAATGAATACAATTATTCAAACGAAAAACTTATCTAAATCATACGGAAAGACTCAGGTCTTAAAAAATATAGATTTAGCTGTTGAAGAAGGTGAGTTTACCGCAATTATGGGTCCATCTGGATCAGGAAAAACAACATTAATGAATACATTATCCACGATTGACACATTTAATGGCGGGAACATTTGGATTGAAGGGACCTCGCTATTGGAAGTAAAAAAGAAATCATTACGTGAATTTCGTCAAAAGCGGATGGGGTTTATTTTTCAAGACTATAACCTACTAGATACGTTGACAGTAAAGGAAAATATTCTTTTGCCACTCTCATTACAAAAGACACATGTTGAGGAAATGGAGAAACGACTATCCAATATCATTCAACCGCTAAACATTGAATCGATCTTAAATCATTATCCATCTGAAATATCTGGCAGGCAGAAACAGCGTACTGCTTCGGCACGTGCTATTATTACTAACCCAGCGATTGTCTTTGCTGATGAACCTACAGGTGCACTTGACTCTCGCTCTGCAACACAGCTACTGGAACAAATTGAATCACTTAATCAAACATTTAAAACAACGATAATGATGATTACACATGACCCCTATGCTGCAAGTTACTGCCAACGTGTCATTTTTCTACGAGACGGTAAGATTGTAAATGAGCTGTTCAAAGGAGAACAAACCCAAAAGGAATTTTTTGATCGCATCCTCACCTTTCAGAGCACTCTAGGGGGAAATCGCAGATGAAATTATTGGATTTATCGTGGCGCAATGTCAGACGGAATTTTAGAATTTACTCCATCTATCTTATTTCGATGATTATTGGAGTAGTTATTCAATATACTTTTTCATCTTTAATCTTTAATGAGGATGTTTTAGCTGCATTAGAAAATGAAGAAAATTTTCAGGTAGGGCTTATAGCAGCATCCATTGTGGTGTTTTTATTTATTATTTTTTTCATACTCTACGCTAATACATTTTTTATGAACCAACGTAAAAAGGAATTTGATTACGCTGTTCAACTCGATGGGAGTACTAAAAATTTCCCAAATGATATTGCTTTCGAATCTCAGGATGAACATATTCAGCATCAAATTGAAACATTGATTCATGAATCAAACCACCCAGTTATCACTCATGAAACGATTGAAGGGATCTTAGTAAATCCCGTTACAAACAGAGATGTTGCCTTTGAACAATCGGATTATCTCACAGAAGATATCCTTTTATTTTCAGAGACCCAATTTAACGATATAGTTGCCTTACGCGGTGATGACCAGGAAGTTAACCTGCATGGCCAAGAGGCTATTGTTCTTTCAAAAATAGATACACCCAAACAGTTCACACAGGATGATCAATCAGAATTCACAGTAAAAGTAGGAGATGAGTCTACTTTTCACCTTATAGAAAGAAAAGACTATGCACTACTTGGCCCTGCCAGTAATTTGAGTAACACCAATGTTTTTCTTCATCTTGCTATATTCATTATCTCGGATGAAGCGTATGCCACTATACAAAATAGTCAGAATACCCAAATGTATGAACTATACCAAATTGAAAATGCTAAAGATGCGTCAGCTTTATCAGCACAAATACAAGCGATTGTTTCGCAATCACCTGATATCTATTATTCAGCTTTTGCGGACGGCTATGCTATTCAAGCTGAATCTTCAGCATTATTACTGTTTACAGCAGCTTTTCTTGCCGTCATCGCTGTATTTGCTTTAGGAAGCATTATATATTTCAAACAATTACGTGAAGCAACAGACGAACAAAAACAATATGCTATCCTGCGTAAAATTGGTGTTAGTAACACTGAAATGAAAAAAGTCATCCGTAAGAAACTGCTTTTTGTCTTCTTGCCTCCACTTATACTGGGAATGCTGCATAGCTTGTTTATTATGAATTACTCTATATTCGAGGAAGTGAGAGACTTCCCACAGCTCACTTCTATCATGTGGGCAATACTAATTATTTATTTTGTTATCTATTTCTTGTTTTACGTGTCGTCAACCAATCTTTACTATAAGATTGTTAATCAACAAAAGTGATAAAAATAAAGCAATGACTGATATTATTAGTCATTGCTTTTCCTTATTCATAAACAAAAAAGGATCATCATCTTTTGGAAAATGGATAATATATTCTGTGTAGGAACTAACTTCAGATGTACAAGTAATATAGTGACCAAGTTTATTGGATAATTGTTGTGCTAAATATAGGCCCATCCCTGTTGATTTAGAGTATGTTCGCCCCGTTTCACCTGTAAATCCTCGGTTAAATATTCTTGGTAGCTCTTGTGGTGTAATTCCGATCCCATTATCTCGGATGATGAGTTGTTTTTCTTGTGGGGTTTCATTGGTACCAATCAAAATTTCTCCACTGTTGTCCGTATACTTCAAGCTATTGGTTAAAAGTTGATTTACTATAAATTTCAACCATTTAGAATCACTTTGTACGCTCATCGATTCAGAGGGCAAGAGGATTCGAACTTTTTTAGAAATAAAAGTTTTGGAATGGTCTCTCACCGTATCTTTCACAATGCCAATCATATCGCAACTCCCTATACTATAATCTTGATTAAAACTATCTAATTTAGCATAATAAAGAGCTTGATCAACATAATTTTCAATTTTCTCGATTTCTTCCCTTAAACTATTCGCATCTATATCCGTTTGTTGGATTAAATGGAGGACAGCAATTGGCGTTTTGATTTCATGAAACCAAGAAACAATAAAATCATAATGTTCTTTTTGTTTCTCTTGAACAGCATTCATTTCTCGTATATGCTCTTTTCTCATCTCATCCATTAATTGTTGCATCTGCTCAGCTTCTAGAGATAATCTGTCAAATGCCTCATGATCAATATTGTGGATTGCTCGTACATTTTGTTGATAGCGAAATACTAAAAATCCAATCAATACAATCGTGCATAAAGCAAAGGCATATAAAAAGGTTCCCCAAGTGAAATTTATATTAACATCAAGGAAAAACACAGTAGCCATGAGCATGAAACCTATTAAATAGACGCATATATAAGACTTTTCATACCGTAAAAACCGAAAAAAAGTCATTCGATAATATACCCCATTCCTTTACGGGTAACTATAAAATCATTCAACCCAAGACTAGCAACCTTTCGACGTAAACGATTCACATTTACTGTCAGTGTGTTATCATCAACAAATTGCTCTTCATTCCACAATGCCTGCATTAAGTCATCTCGTGATACGATTTTCCCAATCTTGCGCATCATTAATTGTAAAATAATAAATTCATTGCGAGATAGCTCTGCGCTCTGTCCCTTATATTCAGCCACCGAATTGCTTATATTTAATTTCAAACCCCGATGGATAAGTTGTACAGATTCTTCATCTCGATAGGAATAATTTCTACGTAAAAGTGCTTTTACTTTGGCAACAAGTATATCTAAATCAAACGGTTTTTGCACAAAGTCATCCCCGCCCATATTAATAGCCATAATAATATCCATGTTTTCGTTTCTAGAAGAAAGAAATATAATAGGGACTTTGGAAACTGAACGAATCTGCTGACACCAATAAAAACCATCCAATGTCGGTAAATTGATATCCAATAATACTAAGTGTGGCTGGACCTGTTCAAACTCCGTTAACACTTGGTCAAAATTTGTAACCTCAATCACATCATACTTCCATTTGTGAAGCACATCGGAAACGATTCTTCTAATTTTTTCATCATCTTCTACCATCATAATTTTATACATGAAATCACCCATCAGTGCTTTAAATTATAGCATGCCACTTTATAACTGTATCCATTTATATTCTTTAGAATTTATGTACCTTTTCAAAAGTATATCATAATTAAAATAGCGTTACATAAAAGTCGTTTTTATTTAAAGTTTACCATATGTAAATTCCATAGTATTCATCAAGGTAAAGAATATGAAACACTAAAAGAACTTGCTTAACAAAATCCCTGCCTTACGACTAACCCCTTTACTACTATGCTCTTATATTCTAATTGGAATCCAAGTATATCTATATAAAACCATTTCGACTTCTCAATGTACTTAACTGAAAACTCTGGAATTAAAGAGTTGAATTTTATTCTCTCACTCACCTTCCTTTTTGTATTAAGCACCCGATAGCACAATAAGTTTTTTTCTATTCATTCATATAATGTAACAGTTTTTCGAAAAAATCATTGCTAACGGTTAACTGATACTGTTTTTCAACAAGATTTCGAAATTCCATAACGAGAAGCAAAGAGTTCTTATAGGCTTCATATAGTTCTAATTCATTTAATCGGGCAGTAGTCTTTTTAAACTTTTCATAGTTTTCAGGACTAATTTCTTTTTCAAGATTCTTTGTCATATTAAACCAATTATCGGCATTTTCTTCCGCAATTCGAATGAGTTGCAGTATATTTTTTTGTAATTGAGATAAAATTTCCAGTGAACGTGCATATTCCCCTCTTTTAAGAACATTAATCCCCATTAACCATAGGTTGGAAAAATTATTCAATAAAAAATTTACGTTTTCTTCTGTAAGTCTATTTGGTCCCGAACCTTCCAACCCTGATAAATACAATTCTAATTGTCCTGTTTCATCATAAATAAACATTGCTTTTGTGTCAGGAATGTAGCCTGATTCTTTGAATGAAGGAATAATATTCATTTCGCTTTCGGAAAGGAAATGAAATTCACCACGTATTAGATTTTCAAAAATTACTACTTCCGTACCGTACTCATTTTGATAGAGTAAATGGTAGGAAGCGACTTCATTTAGCCATTTTGCTGAATCAAAGGTGGAAATTGTATCATCTTTCAGAAAAACATAATATTCTATATCAGAGTATTGATCTCCCTCTCCTTTTGTAAAAGACCCATACATCATACAAGCAGATATTCGTTCATCTGACTGGACAAGTTCCTTAACCCTTGCCATTAGTTCTTTTTGTTTTAACAATTCGATTCCTTCTTTCTTTATTTTGATTCTGGGAGAATAATAAAAAATCCTCCCATATAATGTTGGAAGGATTAGTCATGTCACTCTTTACGATACTCAAATAAAACTAAGTAGCCTTTTTAGCTATTCAGTCTTACATTTATTTAGTATATGAAAAAATGGGCAAACTAATCCTAAGTTTTTAAACTGAAATATACTATTTCAATTGTTAAAAATTAGATTAGTTCTTCATTGTCCACCCATCTCTCCTTTCGATTAATAGTATATTAACACTTCATAGTTCAAAGTACAAGTTGTTGTGAAGAAATACACTTAAACTATCCTGCCCGTTTAGCTTAAGTACATTTTTTCACAAACCCAAGAAAAATCTTTAACTTTATACCTATTATTCCTTTTTTATTCGACTTTTCCTTTCATATAGTCGAACATTTATATGTCCTATTCCTTCTTGGCAAACAAGGTGTTAGAATGTTTTTTCAAGTCAAGAACCTACTTTGAACAATATTATCCATATAATAAAATAGCAATTTTTCCCATGAAATAATCACATCTTCTTTTAAATATTTTAGTAGTTTGTTAGCTAAAAATGGAAAACTCAACTAATGGATTAGTTGAGTTAATTGTGAAATACCTACTACTATTTTACTGTAAACGATGTAAAATAGCACTTCCTAATGTCTTTATACTAAAACGACATCGTATTTCGAATGAATGTAATTTGGATGACAAATAAAAAAGAGAAGTTGCCCATTCTCAACACTTTTTTATAGTTAAGTTATACGATTTTTTATAGAAATAGAAAAACAATAATTGTAGTTTGTTGGTTTCAAGATTGGGGAAATTGTTCATCATTATTTAATGAATGTTAGCTCTTATCATCTTTTAATTTATCCTTCTCCTATAGATTGCGCTAGTTTAGCTAAATAATACTGTTCCTCTCTCCACATATGGTCCGCCATAAGTGCTGTAAATGTCCCTAGTACTTCAGCGCTTAGCTCCATTTCCTCTAACTCCCGTAAAAATGTCTTAAACAATTTCATTTCGATTTCTACATCTTTATTAAAGCGTGTTAAAGCAGGAAATGTGCTTACATTAGAACGCAAATATCCCGTTAACTCGACTGCCTTTAAATAAAATTGTTCAAAATGATGGGTAAAAGTTTCGCTCTTTTGTTTCAACCTTTTTTCTACCCCATCTAATTCATCATTGATTGTACCAGCATGTCCTGATGCATCTAAAAGCCAAAGTAAATGATGATGTAGTTCATGAAAAATTGGAGGGATTTCACCTTTTTGTAAATAGCCGAGGACATGTTGATACTCCTCTAATTCACTGACCATATGATTAATAAATGTGGGCGCTAAATGAATACCAATCTTGCCTACCAACTGTCTTCGAAGAATGTGAAATTTAAACTGTTTGAATTGTTCAACTACCTCAGCAACACTAAGTGAAAACGATATTGCTACTTCTGCAGCTTTCATGGATTTGGCAAAGGCGAGTAACTGAGAAAATTGTTCCATAAATGAATGCGCTTTTTGGATATCCTCTGTTTCTGAAGGATACAATGAATCATGAATAAAATTACTGTGATCTTTCAAGATTTCTAGCCAAAAACTATGTTCAAACACGGCATGTTGTACATAATTTGACAAGCATTTCATCCCCTTTCTGTTTTGCGTTCTTCCATTCTATTCTCCCTTATTATCTATTATTAATTTTCTATACAAACTAACGGCTTAGAAGAGAAAATAGAATCATTATTCTTTTAGTCACTACCCGCTTTAATAAGTAACAAGAAAAAAGTTTAAGCTAGAAAATATTATATTGAGCTAGCAAATAATAGGCTCAGGATGATAAAATATGGTTATAAAGGGGGATGGGAAATGGGGAAATTAAGTAAGCGTAATATTTTATGGATTATACCAATCGGCATAATAGGCGTGTTTTGGTATTTTTATGGTCCGCAAGAAGACATCACGGATAATGAATATATTACATATGTCAAAAACTATTCAATCGAAAATAGTAACCAATCACTCGAAACAGCTTTTGCTTCAGCTTGCGAAAATCCATATTGGGTTTATTTTGAGACACAAAAGGGACAAGATGTAGTGGAATTTAAAGGTGATTGTCCTATCAACAACAAAAAGGCTAAAGTCAATGTACAATTTTTAGTCGATGCCAACATGACAACTGTGAAGTATGGCGCCATGTTAGTCGATAGTAAAATGCAAGAAGAAACAGATCGAGACAGCTTTCTACTGTCGTTAACAAAAGATTAAATCATATTCATCCAGCGAGCCCAAACGCACTGAAAGGTGAATTTGGGCTCATGGCTTTATGGCTTATCATTAAAAATAGCATATACATTTGTATCATGTGCTTTCCCTTGTTGATACATATATTCCTTTAAAACGCCTTCTTTGTGAAAACCTAAATGAGCTAGTAACTGATTGGATGCTACATTCTCAATAAAGACAATTGCCCCAATCCGGTTTAGTTCCATCTTTTCAAACCCAAAGGACACAATTTCAGCTACCGCCTCTTTTGTATAGCCCTTTCGCCAGAAGTCGGGATGCAACTCATAGCCAATTTCAGCCCGTTTATGTTTAGGTGACCATGCGTTAAAGCCGATGGTTCCGATAATGCCTTTTGCTTCTTTCCGCTCTATCCCCCATCGAATACCTCTTTTTTCCTTATAATTTTTAGAAAAAGTTTCGATTAGTTTTTCTGCTTGTTCGATTGTTGCAAAGGGTTCTAGTCCATAATACTGGGTAACAAGGTGATTGGAAAAACAGCGAAAAAGGTCTGTTGCATCTTCATCCATTATTTCTCTTAATATTAAACGTTCAGTCTCTACAATAGGAAACATCTTATTCCTCCCTTATTATATTTACAATTCTCCAAAATTGGCAAAAACCCTTTTAAAAGAGAACTACCATTCTAGGAACTTTCACTGAAAAGTTTCGTAGTATTTACAGGAGGTATGGAAGAATATGAAAAAAATTAGTTTATATTTGTTGATGCCACTATTACTATTTTGCCTTTATGTTGTTTATCACCATTTTACTTATACTTTTTCCTATACAGGCGATACAAAAGATGGTCGCCCTATTCCTTCACCAAATGGTGACTATTCAGCACAAGTTTATTATGATAATTATGGCGGCGCTATAGGAGGAGTCAAGATGATTGTCAATATTATACATCATCAAAAACATGATGAAGAACAAACAATTTATTTTAGTGATGCCAAAGGCAGTGTGAATGTAAACTGGACTGCAGATGATGTACTATCGATTACAAACTATAACGAATACGCTAATCGCAATACTGAATTAGTCGTAGGTAAAGAAATTTACGATGAGCAAGGAACTGCTTGTAGTGCCTATCACATAAAAAAAGCTTTTAATTGTAAGGATAAAGACTCCTAATGTCGTAGAAAAAACAAAAAACAGCATACTAGATGCACTCCTAGTATGCTCAACTTGTCGATAAAAGACATCCAACAATGCCATTTATCATGCTTATAATACTTCTTTACCAACGAATATTTGCGATAAAGCATGCCCCGAGTAAGGAGGATGCCTTGTGTTTTACTTAAAATAATAGTTTACTGCTTCATCAGCGGAATGAAAAATATCATTTTGATTATTTTTATAAATAAGCTTTGCGGCTTTACAAGCATCTTGAAAATTTTTTGCTTGATTTAGTTTTTCGTTTACTTGCTCTATAACCGTTGAAAAACCATCTAGGTTATATGTAATGATTTGTTCGAACTGTTGATATTCAATGTCTAACATAATAGATAACTGATCTTGCACATAATTATTTAAATTAATAAAAATACATTCCTCAATATCTTTTGAATGCTTATCGATATTAATAAATGCCTCTTTATACTCTGCAATTAATTTTGACGATGACAAGGTCACCTTAAAACCTTGCTGTTCTAAATGCGTTTTACAACATGTATAAAATCGATCTACTTCTTCAGAAATTTTAGGTGTAACCGTTGTTTTTTTTAATTCATCGCATTGTTGATAAATTGCATCAATTTCCTTCTGTTTTTCAACCAATAATTTAAAATTTGAAAGTGAGTACATTTTAAATCCCCCCTCCATTTTATAGTCGGCAAGAGGGAGGGAATTTAGTCATCTTTTCATGCATTCTTATTACTTTTTTTAATGTGGCTAAAAAATGAAGTATACTTTCCTCGTCTACATATAAAGATAATTTTGTTGCATGGATTGAATTGTTTCAATCATTTCTTCTCTCAGCTCCAATGGCTCCAGCACCTCAATATTCGCCCCTTGACTAAGTAGCCACATTTTAATACCACGACCAAAAACTTCCGCTTCAAACATGCATTGTCCATCTTTATTGGACAAAATTTTAGCTGTCGGTAAACGATCTAAGACCGCCTGTGGCGAACGCCCCTTAAATAGAAATTTAATATGCATCAGCTCACCTGCATCCATAAACTGAATGCGTTTACGAAATTCACCTTCTTGAAAACGTTCGGAGTAGGGGATTTGAAATTTCTTATCTAACTCTAGAAAATGCTGGATACGATCAATACGATAGACAATCGGTAGGTCCTTCTCTTGCTTACTATCATAAGCTATTAAATAGAAATAGTATTCGGAGAAAATAACACCAAGAGGTTTTAATATCTTTTGTGAAGGAATTGTCTCACTCTCTCGTAAATAATCAATTTTAATTATTTTTTTCTTTTGAATCGCCTCTGAAATTACCCATATTAAATGTAAAAGAGATTTTTTATGATTTAAGTCAACGTATAAATGCTTCTCATTTAAAATGATATTATGAATAAACTCTTGTTTATCTGCTGCAACGATTGAAATAAGTTTATCGATAATGTCGCTCATTTCTGATTTTAAAAGCGCTCTTGATTCAATGAGTATTTTAACAATCGCTAGCACTTGTTCTTTGGATAAAACGTTTTTTCCAGTATTCGTTAGCTTATACACTTTTTCTGTTCGCACATACTCTAAATGACAGTCTAATTTAGCTTTTTCAATATACGCTCGAATTTGATCTAAATCTCGTTGTATGGTTTTTTCACCAACTTGATGTGTAAATGCTTCTTGCTTTTTGCTAATTCCTTGACCATCCATCAATCTGTCGAACATTGAAATGACACGATAGCCTTTATTTTGTTGTGAATCCACCATATATCCCACTCTTTCTACATAGTTACCCTCTTATTATACAAAACGAGATGGACATCATTAGTCCTTATAACTACGAATTTTCTATATAATTGGGATAATTAGTGCAATACTAATTATATTAGATTCCATTCTTCACAGACGGACATACCGCTTTTTTGTAAGTATTATCAAGTAATTTTGCATTTTAAAGGACTTCAATCCGAGTAGGTTGAAGTCCTCTTATAGTAGTTAACTTTTTAATTTTACAGCTGTACCATAAACTAAAACCTCTGACGTTCCGTCCATAACAGATGATGTGGAAAATCGAACAGCTACAATCGCATCAGCTCCTAAAAGCTGCGCTTCTTCTTCCATAGCTCGTGTAGCAATTTCTCTGGAACGCACGAGCATTTCTGCATATTCTTTCATTTCACCGCCGACAATATTGCGAAGCCCCGCCATCATATCGCGGCCAATATTTCTCGATTGGACCGAATTGCCTTTAACTAAACCTAATGTTTCTTCAATCTCTTTTCCTGCAACAACATCCGTTGTTGTTAAAAGCATTGCCATTCCTCCTTATTGTTGAAGTTCCTGAACCGCTAATACAGCACCGTCAATAGAAGTCGTAATGACACCGTTGCGCTTGATTAAACCGATAACAAATAAATTACGGTAAACAAATTGATTTTCAATGCCATCACGTATAAGCGCTTCTATTTTCATCATATTTTCTCGCCCTTGTTGACGGACGTCTGTAAATACCCCAACGATTGGGCGGTTCAGCATTGAAAATGCACCAATTTCAGCCGCTACGCCAGAATCAATTTCTACACCATCTAACACAGCTACTAATACATCACTCATTTGTAGCATTGCTAAATCCGCTTCTGCAATGGCTAAACTATCCGCATAGGATGACTTATCATTAATCGCATCGTTCTCCTGTGGCACATATAATTCAATATCTGGTATCGCTTGTCGAATTGCCTTTGCTAATCGTTCATTTACTAAGCGATCTCCTAAAGAAAATAACCCATTCGCTAAATATGCTTTCATCATACATTCCTCAATTCAATAATTTTTCAAATACTATTTTATGTCGACCTTTATCATCAATAAAAGTCGATACAATATCAAAACCATGGTGAATATTCGTGATAAGCATAGTTTTGCGCTTATTTCTACCGTATGTACGAACTTTACTAAAGCCAAGTTCTAGCACCTTTTCATGTTGCTGTCGCATCAATTGACTCGCAATGCCTTGACCTCGCATCTTTTCGTGAACACCGCCCAACCAACTATAAAAAACGCCATCAGAATGTGGATAACCTAATTTAAAACCTACTATCTCCTCTTTCTCCACGGCAAATAAACAAAGCAGGTCTTTTTTACTTTCAAGTTTTTCTAGGGTAAGTTGTGCACCTTCAAATACATGTGCATGAATTTCTTGTAACTGTTTTACCCAATGATAAGGTACACCTTCAACTACAATGATTTGCACCTTTATCACCCGCCCTCTTTTTACTCAATCATTATATCAAAAAAATGTATTGCATGTATTCAATAGGGGCATACAACATCATTAAATAAAGTGATTTTAACCATACAGCATTGCAGGTTGTCGTACATCTTGTAAATAATCTGCTAGTTTACCAGCAAAAACCTCTTCTAAATAAGGTAACTGTGCAATACAGTCGGGGGTCATTAACGCTGGATTTTGATAAATCTTCAGACCACCGATTTTTAAAAGGGTTGCCACAAACTGCGAACAAAAATAAGCGCGTTCTCTGCGTACTTCCTTTTGCATCATCACACCAAAAAGCCCAATAAAATTATATTTGTAGCGATCTCGATTGCAATACATATAGTGTACAATTTTTTCCATCTCTAGATACTGATAATACGAAACACGACAACGGTAAATCACACAATCCGCACATTCAAAAAGACCCGCTTCAGCATTTTCCCTTAAAAAACCGCCACTTAGAGGATTATTGAGCTGTCTTCTTCCAAAGCTGTACATATCAAAAAGTTCCTGGTCAAAGGCGATGGAAGCATGGTTCATCTCTTTTCCCGTATACATCCCTATTGCTTTCGATAATAAGGTCCCTGTTTTTGTCAATACTATGTAAATGGTATATACCATTTCGTCACCTACTTCAATATTGTTCTATTAATACCAATACGTTTTAATTCTTCAAATGGTTTCGTAATTTCCTTATTTTTATAGTATAGAAAATAAATCTTAATTTTTACTTAAGCTGAAACTTAAGATTTCCTTAATTTTTAATAAGATGTAGTTGAATTGTGAAAATACTAGATTTGATTCTATTAATGGTTAAACACTAGTATTTTTTCGCTACCTTTATTTATATGTTTATACTTGTATTGTTATGTAGAAGACAAATGCGTATTCATAAATTTTTACTTGGACACTGACTGAAAAATAGGAATTGTAGAAACTGTATTTTAATGTAATCGTTTAAAGTAGCTTATTTCTTCATTAATTATCAGAAATATATTATAATTTTTTTATAGACTAGTATAAATCCAAGCCCAAAAAATAAAAAAGGAAGTGAGGTACATATGAATTGGGTAAAAGTAGCAGTCGCAATTATAGTCATCATAATAATCGTAAATGTATTAAACTTATTTATCTGGTTTAATCTAAAATCTCAAGTAAATTCTGAAAAGGAGGTTATAATTGAAATACAAAATAATCATTGATTACTGTATAAAAATTTAAAACCCTTAATTTTATTTTGATACTTAGCTCTTTCATAGGCGTTTTGCTTAAAGCACCAACATCTATAGTCATAATCTGTGATATTGACGATCATATACTTACATGAAGGAAGGATGTATTGTTTTGCCCATCGACTACACATCTCCATCCACGCAGTTTACGTTTGATGTAAATACAAGCCCCCTATTTAAAAAGGATAATCAAAACTACATCAACATTCTTGGTACTGCCCAATTAAATACATTAGAAAATGTGTCATTGCTTGATATATTTCTAAGTACCAATAATGTTGTAGAACCGCATTATCATCAAAATGCAGGAGAGCTTGTTTATTGTATTTCTGGTGCTGCTACCGTTTCTCTTTTAAATCCTTTTACAAAACAAATTCAAAATTACCCAATAAAATCTGGACAGGTAGCAAATATTCCACAAGGGTGGTGGCATTATATTGTCGCGAATGCAGACAACACGCATATACTCGCTATTTTTGATGCCCCTACACCAGAAGTTATTTTAGGTTCTGATATTTTGAAATTTACACCAACAGCAATTATGGCGCATACGTATTGCTTAGATGAAAATGTATGGAAACAAACGATTGCGCCTGTTGTTCCTACGACTTATATCGGTCCTCCAAAAGAATGCAACCAATCCATTCCAACTCCCTCTAGCTCACCAAATTTTATGCAACTGTATCCGCCTTACAACCTAAATCTTTACCATTATCCCTACATGCATCCAAATGGTTACTCGTATTAATGCCATGAAGTCTATTAGTTTTCGTTGCAAAAATGCATAAAACATTTCAGAATGGAAAGTCTAACTATTATTCATCATGCATGAAAGAGGTGTATATAAAATGGGCTTTCCTATTATCCATACAAATTTTTGGGATGCTGTGATTGCCGTACCGGTTGTCATGATCCTGACACAAGCAATTAAAGTTTTTTTCCCTATTCAACCTAAATATGTCCCAGCAATCGCTCTGGCGCTAGGGTTAATGATTTCTATTTTTATTAGCCATAAACATAATTTTTTAGCTGGAGTATTTATGGGCTTTTTTTATGGATACGCAGCCATTGGTAACTATGCGTCCTTAAAGACCACGATTAGGAGCTTTAAAAATAAAACAACAAAAAAATGAGGATAGATAAAGAATGCTTCGTGACGAGACTTCAGTTGAAGAGCAAAATAGTGAAAATGCAGAAGTAAAGTGGCGAAGCCTTCAAAACAAATAATTGTACATATGTTTTGCTAGATGACACACATAATATTTTTGACAATGACTATTTTTCCTATAAATGTATAAAAAATAACGAATACTCCCATCCTAATCTCACATTCAACAACTATAAAATGAGTTAGGACGTGCCATAATGAAAATGTCAAAGCGAAATATAGACGCTCTACGTTTTAAGGAAGTGTTTGTAATTTGGAAACAACTTGGGGTCAATAATGGCTATATAGCAACCAATCATCTCTTTTTCAAACATGCAGTGAATCGAGAGTTAAAAGTCATTATTTTGGAGTTTATTCAATATTTAAAAGAGGAAAATAAGCAATTAGAGAAGCTATTAAAAGAAAATGGCGTTCTTGCCCCACCACTATCAATTGACCAAGGAAATTTACAAATTGCTAAGATTCGAGGCAAGACAGCCGTAAATGATTGCGAAATTAGCGCCATCCTATCAATGAATATTGCTTCGTCGTTAATTTCAGTCAGTCAAGCGATGGACATGTCTATCGAGCATACGCTCTCTACAAAATATCAAGTCTTTCATATGAAGTATGCCAATCTCGGCGCAAAGTTAATTGCACTTAGTCACAAAAAACGTTGGTTACTTGCTCCTTCTACAATGTAAAACGAGGACTAAAGCAATTGTTTAGGTCGTCCCGTACATGACAAGACGACCTAAACGGCTATTCACTTACCTGTTTTTCTCTGTTTGTCACTAACAAATAATCCAGCGCACTCATTCTAGTTAACTTATGTGTAAATTTAATAGCATCAGCTTGTGAATCAAATATAAAATTTTCGAGTTCGTCTGTTGGTATATATTGATCAGCGATTTTTCGTTTCAGTTTTCGTACAGATAAAATGTGTGAATCTTCTTCATATAAAATAATGGCACCAACGTTCCGATAAAGCGTGTGATCAATCGTTGCGACAACTTTCACATTCAATCCTTCAAATTCCGTTAAATCTACCTGCATTTATTTACCAGCCTCCCTCTCTTCTCTTACATTCGATTTTCAATAATCATAGTCCTGCTTTATTTCATAATTTACGTTTATCATGCATGGATATTTTATAAGTTGCCATTTGCAAGCGGTGCTCTCTTTAAAGAAAAAATGGCACACCCTAACGCAGCTAACACTAAAATAGCACCGAAGCTTGCTAAATGCATGACCGAGCCTGTAACCGTAAACATAGCCCCACCAACTGCTGAGCCTATTGAAATCCCTATTTGTAGAGCGGCAGTATTTAAGCTTTGTTGAATATCCGATGTTTTCGGATCTGTTTGAATCAAATAATTTTGTAACGGTGGTGTAAGTGCCCAACTAAGCGCTCCCCACAACACTGTCACGACTAAAAATAACGGAAAAGCGACAATCGTATACGGAATACTGAACAGCACGATGGCAAATGTTGCAATAATTATAACGATCGATTTGCCCGTACCAATTTGGTCACTTAACCAACCACCAATTGCATTTCCGCTTACTGAAGCAAGACCGAATACTAAATAACAAATACTGATCCAAGAAGAGCTTAAATTAAATGCTTCTACTAAAAATGGCGTAAAGTAAGCATACAGCATATAATGCCCTGCTAGCATAAACAGTGTTGTTAAATGCGCACTCGCTATTTTCCAATTAGCTAATGACTTGATTTGAGCTTTTAATGGCACCACTTCAACAACTGGCATTTTTTCTAAAATCATAAATATTAGAATCATGGATACAGTTGACAACATTGCAATCCCTAAAAAAACAGCACGCCAACCGAATGCTTCTGTAATAAAAATGCCCATCGGTACACCGATGACTAATGCCGAACTAACACCGACAAAAATAAGCCCTAACGCTTTGGCACGATGTCTTGGCTCTACTATTTTTGTTGTAATTGTTAAAGACAATACAATAACCAATGCTGTACTCATTGCTGTGATAATTCTTGCCATCATCACAATGGCAAAGGTCGGGCTGAAATAGGTCATAACATTCCCCAATGTGAATAAAAACAATGAAATAAGATAGAGCTGCTTTCTTTCCACTTTCGCAGTTAACGATAAAAGGACAGGTGCTGAAATAGCATATACTAGTGCAAAAATGGTAATTAATTGTCCTGCTGTTGCAACTGTGACGTTCAAATCATCTGCGATGTATGGCAATATACCGCCCACAATTAGCTCTACCAACCCAACTGCAAAAGTAGTAGCTGCCAATATAAATACTCTCCAATTCATGGAATCACCTTTCTGTTACACGCCCATTTTGTAGCAGCATAAAAAAATCCTGACTACAAAATGCAAGCAAATTTTTGTAGTCAGGATTTTATGGTTCCTGGTAGAGACCCTCAATCCATATTATTGAGGTTATACAGATCATTATTTTACTTTAGCTATATTAGCATATGGATTTTTGCGTTACAACATTTTTCTATCACTCTATTTGCTAACACCCGCATCTTTACATAAGCTCAATTTATTTTTATATATTTTTTTAGCTTTTTGCTTATATTTTTTATCATTCGACCATACATAGTAATAGACATGAAATATAGCAATGGGGTGATTGTTTGCGGATATTTGGATTAGTATGCTATTTTTTAATGCTATTTTATGGCGCGGAATTAGTAGTAGAAGAGCTCTCAATCGATCAACCAACATCTAGCTTAGAAAAGAGACAAGATCCACTAAAAGAAACTGTTGAAGATTCAACAGTTTGCGTTTACTACCCTTCTTATAAAGTGTGTAAAGCATTATCAGCAAAATAAAGAAAATAAGGAGGCATGCCCATTTCCAATGAGCTGCCCCCTTTTGAATTTTTATCGTTGGTCTCTATTCAATGCCAATGTGAAAATGCTTAAATGGATAAAGAGTCAATTTCGCTTCTCCATAAATAGCATCTTTTGCAATTAAGCCGTAATGGCGACTATCATAACTTTTCAAACGGTTATCACCCATGACAAAGTATTTACCTTCTGGCACCTTTTTCTCATTTGTTAAACCTTCTAATGTGAAATTCTCGGTAATGCGTAGTTGACTCGGATCATCGGTTTGACGATTGACATAATCTTCTTTATAGGCCTTTCCATTTACATACAATACATCATCGATCATTTCGACTGTATCCCCTGGAAGCCCTATCACACGCTTAATATATAATTCATCCTCAGTTGGAGATTGAAAGACAATTTGGTCAAAGCGTTCAATTTTACTTGTTTTACTTACAATAATGATGTCCTTATCCTCATATGTCGGATACATAGAAGCACCTTGTACTTTTATCGGTGCAAATAAAAATTGCTTACAGCCTAAGACGACGATTGCTGTAATAACAATAATTTTAATGTAGGATAGAATTTCTTTTTTCATATTCGTTTTTTCTGCTTGCATGCTCATTCCCCGATACTTTTTTATTTAATAGTATAGCATTTTCTAGTGTCTATTGACGAATAAAAACACAAAATGTTTCCATACCATGAAAAAAAGACATAAGCTCAGTCGCTTGTGTCTTGGAAAATATATTCTATTTATGTACATCAACTAGTTGCTTTATGTAGTAGAGTGATGTTGCTCGTTAAATAAATCAACTGCTAATACAATCCCAACAGGCAACGCGATAGCTAACAATATTGTACCAATCATCATCACAATCACTCCCTCAACTATTTCTTATAAAGAATTATACACCAAATTTTCAGATATTTCAAACGAAATAAAAAACTGCTAGTACGTTTTATAACGAAAAAAATCATTCAACTAGGCATGCATCCTACCTGAATGATTTTTTTGTCTTACATAAAAATTTTAAAACATAATAGTTGTAGCTGTTGCATCATGAATTTAACTGGACTTTTTTGTACTTTCCGTTTAGGTACATAGCTTTGCATGCAATTATTTAATGCTGTATACCTAAGCACCTGGGTCCTCCCATTCATTCATCTCGCTCCCTTCGCAAACATATTTTTACAACTATTGTAGCCAAATGATCGTGCCTTATTCTAAATGGGTTTTTAACTCTGTTTGTATTTGTTGAAGCTCCGTTTCATCTGGTACATAATACCAAATTCGATCAATCATTTGCCCTCCTTCTGCTTCAAATGATAACTGATCAATACTACTATCCATTTTCTTATATATACTTTGTAGCTGGATTAAATCTTTCACTGTAAAATTCATGCGGACATTGTCTCCGACAACATCGAGCATATCACTAGCCTTTAAAATCACGGACGGTGTAGAAGCTTTTTTCATTACCGCTTCAATAATTTGACGTTGACGAATTTGGCGACCAAAGTCCCCTCGTGGATCTTCGTAGCGTATACGTGAAAAAATAAGTGCTTCATCGCCATTTAAAGATAGTTCTCCCTTAGGAAAATGGTATGAATCATAGGTTAAATCCATATCATTTTCAATCGTAACACCACCAAGCGTATCTATAATTTGTAGAAACCCTTCCATATTAATAAATACATAATAATCGAGTGGAATATCTAACAAATTTTCAACTGTATCCATTGCCATTGGTACGCCTCCAAAAGCATAAGCATGGTTAATTTTATCTACTGTGTCATGACCGATGATTTCGGTACGTGTATCTCTTGGAATGCTTAACATTTTCATCGTTTGTTTTTCAGGATTGACCGTAATGACAATCATTGTGTCTGAGCGGCCACTATCGTTGCTTCGTTCATCAACACCGAGTAACAGCACAGAAAACGGTTCTTTTTTCTTCATTGTTTTTGGCGCTTCTTCAGTAATGTCTGTCGCTTCAACTAAAGGTGTATTTATTTTATTCATCGTTTTCTGAATAGTATAATAAGCTGTACCTATAAAGATTAAAAAAATCGTTAATAGGCTACCTACTATCCAAAGCCATATTTTCTTCTTACTCTTTTTTTTCTTTTCTTTCATTCGTTTCATGTTTTTTTCCATACTTAAGTCCTCTCTAGCTTTTTAAAAAATTTGCCCCTCTTTTTGACGTTTTAGGTTGGAAAAAAGTTTATCTGGTCTATTTATATGCATATTGGACGAAAAAAAGACGTACACTAGTATTTACTAAATATGCGTCTTTATATTCGTTAATATGTAAAATTGGCAATCCTGTTTGTAAATGCTGCTGTTTTATCTTGTTATTTTTTAACCTACCTTCTATCATTTCCCTACAGTAAGAAAACATTTCTTTATGTATGTAAAAATCCCTTTTGTACCGTATAGAATAGCAAATTTCCCTTCAATTATAAAGTTTTTTTGTCGATTTTACGTTTATTTCAAAGATTTATGCTTCTATATTGTATGTATACATATCATTTATACGCCAAGAAAACCATCTCACACGCTTAATCGTTTTCTAGCACAAGCCTTTCGGTTTGATATACATTTTGGACCATCATTAACGCAATCTTTACTATAAAAAAAGAAAAATACCTTGAGCACTAATAACGCTCAAGGTATTTCTCCAAGCTACTGTAAAACGCAACTTGCTTATTGATTATTTCTGTCGTGTATTCCTTGCACTAACTTTTCTTGAATGGACAAATATTGTGCAATCTCTTCATCATTCAATACTTCAAAAAGCTGAATAAATACATCTTTTCCAACTTCTTGTGCTTTTATCAATGCGTCTACACCTTTATCCGTAATCTGTAAACGAATCGTACGTCTATCAGCCTCATCATATAGTCTTTCTGCTAAGCCCAGTTTTACTAATTTTTCAGCAATGCTTGTCATAGCACCTTTCGTATAACCAATCGTTTCCGCTAATTCTGCTTGTCTTTGCGGGCCTTTCATTTTTAGTTCACTTAAAACTAAAATCGGTGAAATGCCTAACGGATAAGGAAAACCTTTCGTAAAACGTATAATATTAGCATTATTCATCTGATCAATCATATGAATGAGTTTAAAAATACTTGTCTGTGTCAAAAAAATCCTCCTCGAACAATAACCGAGAAAATTAGTGAAGCATGATTGAACCACCGTCAACCATAAGTGTTTGACCTGTGATATACTGTGAATCCTCTGATGCTAAAAATACTGCTACACGGCCGATGTCATCTTCTACATCACCAAAGCGACCCATTGGGATTTTATTTTTAACAGCTTCGTAATATTCTGGTTGTGCTTTTGCCCATGCTTGTACACCTGGTGAATTTGCAATTGGACTAATTAAGTTTACATTAATACCGAAACGTCCCCATTCATTTGCCGCTACACGAGAAATGCCGCGGATTGCTTCTTTTGCTGCAGCATACGCACCTTGTGTTTCATGACCAGCAATTCCAGCACCAGAAGCAAAGTTAATAATATTCCCTTTTGTTTCTTTTAAGTGCGGTAATGCTGCTTGCATTAAATAAAATGTTGGATAGAAACCAGTATCAAATGATAAATCTAAATCAGCCTGCGTTGTATCTTCAATCGTTGCTTGTTTTGAAGCATGTGCATTATTAACTAATACATCTAGTTTACCGTATTTTTCAACAACTGTATCGATTATTTTATGCAAATTAGCACGATCCATTAAATTTGCCTGTAAAAACATTGATTTTGGAGAAATTTTTTGCAATTCTTTTTCCATTGCTTTCCCTGTTTCTTCATTTAAATCTACAATCGTTACGATTGCTCCTTCTTTTACCATTGCTTTTGCCATACCACTACCGATACCGCCAGCACCGCCAGTAATAATTACTACCTTGTCTTGTAATTTGCCCATGAGTAAACAGCTCCTTTTCATTAATCATCAAATAGTTTAACACTAAATTATTCATAATTAAACTAGATTGCTCACTCTTTTGAAACCCTTTACATTTCAATGGCAATTTGCTTGACAATTTCATCAATCGTAGCAATTGCTGAACCTTTATTGCCTTGCGTTAAAATACTAAAAATATACCACTTGCCGCTTTTCCCTTTGACATAGCCACTTAATGCATAGGTACCACTTATGTAGCCCGTTTTAGCTGAGACACTATAACCTTTCAAGCGGTTTTCTAATGTCGCCCCAACCAGCTTTCCTTTTCGCCCCGCATGTGGTAAAGCATCCAAATACGAGAAGTACCAAGGTTTTTGTCGAACTTTAAATAGTAATAAGCTTTCCTGCATACTACTTACGCGGTTTTGATGATTTAAGCCTGAGCCATCTTCAAAGTACCATTGGTCCATATTTAATCCACTATCTATACCATAGGTGCGAATGGCTTCAATGCCTGCCGACCAACTTCCTTCTCCAAGAAGCTCCCTTCCCAATTGCTTAGTTAGCATTTCTCCCATGCCGTTAATGCTTAACTTTAAAAATCGAAAATTAATATCCTTTAATGGCATGGAGTAAGTAATGCCAACTCGCTGTGCATTTTCTGGTACTTTCCCTTCGGTAAGAGGCATTTTTTGAATACCTTTTGCTACTAATTTTTCTCGTAATACATCAAGCGTAAACATCGTTGGATTATAAACAGTCACATATGTATTTTTTTCTGTACCTGCTGGTAAATTGCCTGTTACAACAATACGATCTGTTCCATATTCTCTTGTGATTTTGACGGTCGATTTCTCACCCTTTTTCACAGTTTTTGTTTTGTTGACAATGGGGATTGTGCTTGCATATGGTAAAAGCTGTATTTTGGCTGCTTGTCCAATTTTAGTGCCAGTTACTTTTACATGGACATTGCCGACATCATATTGGTCATTCGGTGAGAGCGTTAGAGCAGAAATACGTGATGCATAAGAGAATGCCTCTTCTTGTGGGACTATTCCTTTGGCTAATCGATCGTCATCAAACCACGAATCATCAGCAATCAATGCACCTGTAATTTTGGTGATTCCTAACTTTTTCAGCCCATTGGCGAATGTTTCTAAATGGACAGGTAATAATGTTGGATCGCCCCCACCTTGTAAATAAATATTTCCTTGTAATACACCATTTTCAATGGGACCATCCACATAAGCCTTCGTTTCAAAACGATAATCAGAGCCGAGTAAATCTAATGCCGCAGCACTAACAAGCAATTTATGAGTGGATGCGGGACGTATCATTTTTTCCCCATGCTTACTATAAAGAACGTCTCCTTTTTCCATTTCTCGCACCGTAATACTATATTCATTGTTTTTCCAGTTTTTAGCGATGATTGTATTGATTTTATTCGTCATCGTTTGCTCATTTGCTTGTGCTTGTTCAACAAATAGCAATGGGTAACAACACATGGTTAAAAGCATCATCAGTATAATAATTTTCTTTTTCATAGATCCTCCATTTGGCAAAATATTCTCTAATTATTTTTTATTTTAAGTAAAAGCGCTTATTTTTTCAATTCAACAACTATTCTAACTTCTTCGAAGTGGACAGACATCTTTTTTTCCGACATGAATAGACTGTAGTAGCTAGCTAAAATCGCTTTCAAAATAGGAGTTGGTTTCGATGGGCGCAAAATGGATTAAAATATCGATCTTCTATTTAATACTTACAATCGCTTTTGGACTGTTTATGCATTATGCAATTCAACTTCAATGGAAGACGACACATGCACATATTGGTGTCGTTGGTTGGCTAACTACGGGATTCATAGGGCTCGTTTATTGTCATTTTAAGGATGCTGCAGAAACAGGGCTCGCCAAGGCACAGTTTTGGCTTTACAATATCGGTTTACCGTTTCTGTTAGTTGGGATGATGATGGTTTACTTAGATGTGCCTCATTGGTTATTTGAACTGTTCGTATCTGGCGGTGGAATTGCCGTTGCACTTTCTATTTTATTATTCTTTGTCAATGTCTTACAAAATGTGAAAAGTACTTATTAACTATAGAGGGCGTTTTTACTCTACACAAGATAAAGCAAAGGCATCAAGAGCGAACTTCTTGATGCCTTTCGATTTGTAGAACCCCATTTCAATGAAGTGACCCCTAAAAGTTAGACACGGTTATTTCATTTAGGCAGCTTGGGTAAACTGAGTTCGGTATTGTACCGGACTCAGTTTTAATTTTGCCTTAATTCGTTTCGTATTGTAATACGTTATATAGTTTTCAAGTTCCAATTTAAAATGCTCAACACTTTCGAACTCCTTTAAATAAAGGAATTCCGATTTCAAAATCCCAAAGAAATTCTCCATCACCGAGTTGTCATAACAGTTGCCTTTACGTGACATACTTTGCACAATGCCTTTTGATGCAAGTGCGTGACGGTATTGCTTCATTTGATAATGCCAGCCTTGATCGGAATGCATCAGTAATTGGCGTTCCTCTGGTAACTTCTCTAATGCTTTCTCCAACATTTCTGAGACAAGTGAATACGTTGGTCGATGACCAATTGTGTAAGTAATAATTTCTCCGTTAAATAAGTCTAAAACAGGGGATAAATAGAGTTTTTCACCAAACAATTTAAACTCTGAAATATCTGTTACCCACTTTTCATTAGGGGCTTCAGCTGTAAATTTGCGGTCTAAAATATTCGGTGCGATTTTACCGACTGTCCCTTTATATGATTTATACTTTTTCATTCTGACTACGCACTTTAAACGAAGTGTTTTCATGATACGTTGTACTTTCTTATGATTCACTCTTCGTCCACGATTTGCGAGTTCATCACGAATGCGACGGTATCCGTAACGGCCTTCATGTTCGTTATAGATGGATTGAATTTCAGCCTTTAAGTCGGTATCTGGATCGGGACGATTCAGTTTCTTCACTATGTCATAATACGTACTACGTGGAATCTGTGCGAATTCGACAAGTGCCTTCACCGAGTATTTATGCCTTAATTCATAGATGACCTTTACTTTGTCTTCTTTGGTGATGTTTCTTTGGCTTGAACTAAGGCGTTCAACTTTTTTAAATACTCGTTTTCCATTTCAAGCTGCTTGATACGAGCTTGAAGTGCTTCTGGTGAGCCTTCTACTGGTGTATGTTTTGGTTGTTTATTGGTTTCTTTTTTCATGGATGGACGCCCCTTTTCCTTTGATTGAAGGGCATCGAATCCTTTTGTTTCAAACTGTTTTCGCCAATGAATAATGGACGATGGAGCTGCTATACCAAAGATAGCCGCTGTTTCTATTAAGGACGTGCCGTGCTCAATCATGAAGTTTAGTACGTCTAGTTTAAACTGTGCTGTATAGTTTGTATATGATTTTATAAACGCTTCAACACCGTTATACTCATATTGTTTAGCCCAGTTAAGAATAGCCTTATGATCTGTCCCAATCGATTTAGCAATTTCATGTGAACTTTCTTTGCCTTCTAAGTATCGTAAAGCTGCTTGTAATTTTTCCTCTGCAGTATATTTAGCCATTAAAAAACTGCACCTCCAATTGTTAGATGTGTCTAACAATTGGGGTGCAGTTCACAAAAGTGGGGTTCTATATTTTATACAAAATATGCCACACATTTAGGAATGGCGCTTATTACTGCAAAGAGTTCGCTTGCATTTGATACATTTTTTCATAAATTCCACCATGTGCTAATAGCTCATCGTGGGTACCACGCTCCACAATATTTCCACGATCTAAGACAAGTATTCGATCCGCATTTTTGATTGTTGACAGACGGTGGGCAATAATGAATGTTGTGCGCCCTTTTTTCAGTACATCCATTGCATGTTGAATAATTTCTTCTGTCTCAGTGTCAATATTTGAAGTTGCTTCATCTAAGATTAAAATGGCTGGATCAAAGGCTAATGCACGTGCAAAAGAAATTAATTGTCGCTGACCAGAAGATAATGTACTTCCCTTTTCAATCACTGGTTCATCATAGCCATTTGGCAAGTTTGCAAGCACGCGATCTCCTCCAACGGCTCTTAAAGAATCTTCCACTTTTTGTCGAGAGATTTTCGGATTATTTAAGCTCACATTGGACGCAATCGTTCCGGTAAATAAATAAGGGTCCTGTAAAACAATCCCCATATGCTCACGCATAGATTGACGAGCAACCGTTGTGATATCAATACCATCAATCGAAATCTTGCCTTTTGATGGGTCATAGAAGCGGAATAATAAATTCATAATCGAACTTTTTCCAGAGCCCGTATGACCTACAAGTGCAATTGTTTCTCCTTGATGTGCTTCAAATGATAAGTTTTTCAAAACATAGTCATCGTTTTTGTAGGCAAAGGAAACATCCTCAAACACTACATTTCCTTTATACCTTGGTAGACTTACTTCAGATACGGGCTCTCCATCTATATCTAACACCTCAAACACGCGCTTCCCTGCAATCAGCGAGCGTTCAAGCTGCGAAAATTGATTTACAATATTGGTGATCGGATTGAAGAGTTTTGTTAAGTAATCGACAAAAGCATATAAAGTCCCTGCTGAAATTATTTGCGTTGTCGTCATCGATTGGGTCCCAAAATAGAAAATAAAAATCGTAAACATTAAAAGCCTTAACGTATTCACTAAGTTAAATGAAGTCGCTGAATCGAGCACTAATAGTTTACGTTCATAGGCATAGTGTTCATTATTCATATCATCAAATTCCTTCGTCATTTGTTGCTCACGTCGGAATGCTTGAATAATTGTCATACCTTGAATGGATTCATTAATCATTGCATTGATATCGGCAATCTTTGTGCGAATAACATCATTGTATTTCGAAGCAAATTTACGATATAAAATCATCCATACATAAATAACCGGCACCATGACTAAAGCCAATAATGCCATTTGCCAATTTAAAATAAATAGTGCTACATAAACACCGATTATTGAAATTAAACTTGTCACAAAATTTGATAGTACCTGCACATATAAATTGCGTACTGCCTCGGTATCATTGGTTACACGCGCAACAATTTTCCCTGCTGGTAAGTTATCAAAATATTGGATTGGTAACGTTTGGATATGCTCAAAAACATCTTTACGTAATTTTTGAACAACACGATTTGCGCCCATTTGTAAATAAATATACATAAAGTAACGTAAAACGGCTGTAGCAATCGCCAAAATTAAATACAATAGTAACAACCACGTAATCGGTTTAATCTCTATTTGACCGATCGTCATATAATTATCAATGATGTGTTTTGCAATAAACGGTCCTACAAGTTCGGTAAAAACAGCAATTGTTAAGAAAAATAACCCTAAAAATATTGGTTTTTTAAAATACATTGCATAGCGTGTTAAGCGTTGACTCGTACTCATGAGGCACCCCCTTCTAGCTGCTGACGATCGAATTGTTCTTTATACCAGCCTTGTTGTGAAAGGAGCTGTTCATGTGTTCCCTGTTCTACTATTTGTCCTTCATCAAGCACAATTATCATATCGGCATGTTGAATTCCTGATAATCGATGGGTTGTAATAATCGTCGTTCGATCCTGTCGTTCACGCTGAATATTTTCGATGATTTTAGCTTCCGTTTTAGCGTCTACAGCTGAAAGTGAATCATCAAGGATTAAAATTTCAGGGTCTTTAATAAGTGCCCGCGCAATTGATACACGTTGCTTTTGACCTCCAGAAAGTGATACCCCTTTTTCTCCAACAAGTGTTTCAAGCCCCATTGGGAGATGGGCTAAATCTTTTTCAAAATATGCTGCATGGATCGCTTGTTTCAGCTCTTCTTCTGTAGCATCTTCTTTTCCAAATAAAATATTTTCTCGAATTGTACGGGAGAATAATACATGATCCTGCGGCACATAGCCGATCCAATCGAGTAACTGCTCTTTTGTTTGAGCTGTAATATCAATGCCATCAATGGACAACTGACCTTCTCCAATTGGATACTCACGTAGCAGCTGTCGTAAGAAGGTTGTTTTCCCTGCACCTGTCTTTCCAACAATGCCAAGTGTTTGCCCTTTTTTTAGCGACAATGAAATACGCTCCAAGTTTTTCACATGGCTCATTGGATACTGGAAAGATAAATCGTTGAACCCGATAGCATTTGGTGTTGCTACAGCTTGCGGTGTTGCACTATTTTGTACATCCGCTTCATAGCGTAATGTTTCCTGTACACGGTCTAATGAGGCATTTCCTTGCTGCATCACATTAATAAGTTCCCCAATCGCAAAAATTGGCCAAACCGCTAATCCTAAATAGACAGTAAATGTTACAAGTTGCCCTAACGACATCGCCTCAGTCGATACTAAATGCGCACCGTAGCCAAGTGCCACAACATAACTAATCCCTGTCCCTACTTTCGTAATAGGTCCAAATAAAGCGTTGATTTTTGCCGTATGCATATTTTTTTCATAAACGACCTCACTCATTGCCGCAAAGTTTGCTTCGTCCTTTTTTTCTTGTACATACGCCCGTACAACTCGAACGCCTGCTACTGACTCAAGGACACTATCGTTTAATTCCCCAAAGGCGTCCTGCGCTTTCATATATCGTTCATGCACAATTTTCCCTAAATACTGAATAAGAATAGCCATAATAGGCACTGGCAACATGGCAAAAAACGTTAACTTCCACGAAATCATATAACCCATTGCAAAAATAATACAGCCCATATATATCGTCGAGTCTATCAGTGTCATGATTCCAAAGCCCGCAGTTAGTGACACGGCGTTTAAATCATTGGTAGCTCGTGCCATTAAATCACCTGTGCGATTTTTTTCATAAAATGTCGGTGTCATACGTAAAAAATGTTGCATTAAATTGCGACGTAACATTTTCTCTAAATTAATGGCACCTTCAAATAATCGAAATTGCCATACAAAATTCAAGACATAACCACCAACTATAATAGCTACAAAAATCAACAAATATTTCGTTAAAATAGCTGTTGTCATTGTGCCTGCAGTTAAAATATCAATAATAGACCCTAGTAAATACGGTGGAATAACCTCTAATCCACTCGCAATGATTAAGAGTACAATCGCTATTGTATATTGCTTCCAATATTGCTTGAAAAACCAACTTAGTTTACTTAATACATCAAACATCCATCAATACCTTCTTTCCTAAATGCTTTACATCTTCGCTACCCACTATCTAGCAATTCCTTATTGAAAATTAATTTCCTTGTGATGTTTTGCATACACATACACTCCTTTTTCTGTTCACTATCACCTTTTTTTGCAATAAAAAAGACGCATCCCCTGAAAAGAGCATGCGTCTCTTATAAAAGGTAAGGTGTACCCATACCTTTCATTGCATAAAAAATAACAATGTTAGACATGGACAATGTATGCAGCTGTGCTTTTGTATCGTACGGATAAAATCATCATTGTCATGCCCTCCTTTGTTTGGTTTGTTATAGTGTTATTGAAGATTATCATATAATTGAAATAATTGTCAACATTCAAACTGTTATTTTTTATATATTACAGGAAATAATTAACGCTTTAAAGTAGTGAATTGCTTTATTCGCAAGAAAATAGCTTTTATTATAACAAACTTTAAAAAACTACCATCCTGCTTTTGTGCTTGATACAATATAAAGGCATGCGGTGAATCTTATTATGTATACTCGGTCTAAAAAATAAAGGAGTCTTTGACATTGAAAATATTTGTTGCAATTGGCTTAGGAGGATGTTTAGGCGCTATTTCCCGCTATTATATTAGTATGCTAGCTGCAAAAACGGCGGTCTTTCCATTTTCAACACTTTGCATTAATTTAGTTGGCTGTTTTTGTTTAGCCTTCCTTTTCACCACCTTTACTAACCGCACGCCCCTTGTACTCGGCATTGGTACAGGCTTTTTAGGAGCCTTTACTACCTTCTCGACCTTTTCTGTAGAGACACTTTTACTGTTGGAAAATAGTAAATGGGGACAAGCACTCGCCTATTGTTTGATGAGTGTGTTCGGTGGTCTAGTATGCGCTTGGCTAGGTGCTCTACTTGCAAGGAGGCGGATGCAATGATATTAGTTGGAATAGGCGGATTTTTAGGTGCATTAGCAAGGTTTTACTTAGGTAAATGGATTGTTAGTACATATCCTTGGGCTACCTTTGTCATCAACATAACAGGTTCCTTTGTACTCGGTTTGTTAGTTGGTGCACATCTAAGTGATGCGCTATGGCATTTCTTAGGAATTGGCTTTTTAGGTGCTTATACAACGTTTTCAACATTTGGGTTTGAAACATTGCAACTAATCGAAAAGAAACAATGGCATCTAGCGTTCCGTTATGTTTGTAGTACAGTAATTGTCGGATTGCTCTTTGCAGCACTAGGGCTTTCCCTTATGCAGGGCGTCCTTAAAACATTAGAGGTGATTTTTTGACACAACCAACAATCGAGCAGCTTCAAGCTTTAGAGGCTGAAATTGAACATACATTATATACATTAATTGACTTAGAACTTGATGAAGCTTACCAAGAAATGACGACTCTATTTGCCAAATTACTCGCAAAGGTGCAAGCAGCGCACTTAATAGATTATAAGCTTGATGTACTAGTAGAACCTAATAATTACGCTAGCGAAACATGCATATTACTCGAGAGTTTACTAGAAGCAAAAAACAGGCCCAACAAAAGACATCAGCTTTTAACGCATCGTATCATTTTAAAAATTTGGTTACGTAAAAATCGACACTTTATAGATGAGTTATTACCACAAATGTTTTAAAAACGTTGGACAAAACAAAGAAAGTGTTAGATTGACAGCAAATCATCTAACACTTTTTCCATTTAAACACTGTTATATGCTTCGGCGCGGTAAGAAAATAAACATTAACTTTGTTTGCGCGTTCTAAAGAAGAGTCTCTTCTGAAAGCCTAAATCCCCAAACATTTTATATAAAAAATCTTATTTATGCTACTTCAACATAGAAAAATGCTTATTTTCACGAAACCTTTCTTCCATCTTGGCGTTTATTACTTATGAGAACTAAATGAAAATCGTTATCATTTCGTTCTATATAAACATTTTTGTGAGGTGTTTTGATGGAAAGAATAAAATTACTAGATGTTGCGAGAGGATTAGCCATAATTGGTACACTGGGAACGAATATTTGGATTTTTGGGTCATCCGGCTATTCAGTCGATTTAGATGAAACTGATATTTCAAGGATTGGCTCATATATATCTAAGTTTTCAGATTATTTGACGAACGGGAAATTTCTTGGCTTATTAACGATTATGTTCGGCATTGGCATGCAATTGAAATATGCTAGTTTCCAAAATAGAGGGCTCCCTTGGTTTAAACTGTACCTATGGTCTATGATATTGCTTTTTTTAGATGGGGTTCTTCATTTTATATTTGTTTTTGAATTTGATGTATTAATGAGTTATTCCCTAACAGGTATCCTCGTTGCATTTATTATTCAACGCTCAGAGCGAGTCATGAAAATTTGTATGTTTGTTGCAGCTAGTATCCACCTTTTTCACCAAGTCGTAGAAGGTTTTCTTATGGACAAAATTATGACGACTCAACTTGCACGAACATTGTTTCCAAACAATCCATATGCCAATCTAAGTGAAAATCGTAGTAGTATCGCTGAACAAGCAGCACTAGTTCGTCAGGAGAATCAATTGCTTGAGATATCTGGGTTTTCATGGTGGGAGCAAGTTGTGTACCGGCTAGAACATTTTTGGGTTTTACGCTCAGAAGCGATTATGATTTTACCAATGAATGTTTTCTTATTTTTACTTGGCGTCTTCCTTGTCAGAAAAGGTTTATTGAAAATGGATGAACATGGCATTCGACTGCAAAATCGCCTACTATGGATTGGATTAGGTATTGGTATCCCATTAAATGCTCTATCGTTTTTTAGTACTCAATTTGTCGTTTTAGACCGCTATGTTTTTGCCCCTGTTTTATCACTGGGTTATCTCGGGCTTGTCTTTTTAATCGCCCGCCATCAAAAATTCGTTAAAGCCCAACATTATATTAGTAATGTTGGCAAAATGGCACTTACATGCTATATCGCGCAAAATATCATCGCATCCTTTTTGTTCTATAATTGGGGACTCGGCCTTTCCAACCATTATAGCCAACCATTAATCCACGCATCTTGGCTAGGCATTACGTTGTTTATGATTGGATTTTCTACTTTATGGTTACGTAAATATAAACAAGGTCCAGTTGAAACCATCTGGCGTAAACTTGGCAATATTCCTGTGAAACGCCATCTACAAAAATTAACGTAACCCCTTTGATTGCATAGCGACATTAAAACATGTATGTTCTTCCTAATGACCGTTGGCATACATGTTTTAATTTGCAGCCTCATGTTTAAACTGACATTATAAAAACTCTGCTTTCTGGCTATTTCAAAATAACGACAATTATTATTACAATAAAGTAATATAGAAATATGATTAAGACATCGTCACCTAGCTTTAACGTATAAGATGAGGAGTACACTAAATATGAAAAAAACACTGACAATCGCTGGTTCTGCCGCACGTGGCGGAGCTGGTATTCAAGCAGATTTAAAAACTTTCCAAGAACTAGGCGTGTACGGCACTTCTGCCATTACGGCCTTTGTAGCAACACATCCTCGAACTAATCAAGGCGTTTTTACGCAATCGTTAGACGTTATTGAGGCACAGCTCCATACAATTGCGACGCAAATTGGCATCGATGCTTTAAAAACAGGGATGCTATTCACCAAAGATATCATTGAGCTTGTGTCAGACTGGCTCTCTACTGTTCAGGTCAAACATGTCGTAATTGACCCTGTTATGTTCGGTAAAGTAGGAACTGCATTAATGGAAGAAGGTGCCATGTCTTCTTTAAAGGATAAACTATTACCACATGCAACAATTATGACCCCTAATATGCCTGAAGCAGAATATTTGCTCGATGGTAAGAAACTTACATCTGCAACTGATTTACAGGATGCTGCCCGTGATTTACATAAGCTTGGCACGCAATTTGTACTCGTAAAAGGTGGTCGTCTCGATGGTCCCGCAACGGATGTATTATATGATGGCGTACGCATGGTAATATTGGAAGCCCCACGTATTGATACTATTCATACAAATGGTGCGGGTTGTTCATATTCTGCAGCGATTACTGCTGGATTAGCACAAGATCTAAGTGTTGAAGAGGCTGTTATGCAAGCTAAAAAGTTTGTTACTGCTGGCATTCGTCGAGCTATACCGTTTGAAACGGTTGCTGGAGCTATTGACCATCGTGCCTATAAAGCGTTTGGTGAACATGATATTACAGTAACTCGATACTCGTAATAATGGAACATGGCTTATCGTTATTAAAAGCAAAAAAATCCGTGTGGAGCCTTTTGCAGGCTCAGCGGATTTTTTATTTGTGCTATCGTTGAAGACTAAATGCTAATATCTTAAAAAGAATAGGCACGCATAACTTGGCATATTTCTACATGATAATGACTGTACCATTTTTCTTTACCTAATTGTTGTGCTACAACATGTTGTGCATTGTTTTTCCACTGTTGAATCGCCTCTAACGATTCCCAATACGATACAGTAATCCCCTGCCCCTCGGCATTTCTTGTACTTGCCACACGAAGAAAACCTGACTGCTGTTTTGCTAATGCTTCAATGGCATCCGCCATTTTGGCATATCCTTCGTTGTCGTTATCCGTCCGTTGTGATGTGAAAATAACAGCATAATAACTATCCATCCTTTACTCCCCCCTCTTTCACTACTATTGTATACGAAAAATCCTATCCATTTAATTTCAATAAGCTATGTCGTGGCAGTTATGCAAACTTCCGTTAGTATACATTGTAGTACTACCCTTTATAATGGAGGTATGTACTATAGAACTAACTTTTAGTCATTATGCGATAGCGATTTCTATTGATTTAATTTACTAAATGATAACTTGGTGGTTCACACTAAAGATAGTAAATGTAAAAAAAACAGGATGATGTACTATTTTTTCAGTTTGCCTTCATTTTAGCATAGTATAATAATTTGAATATGGAAACAGGAGGGAACTAAAATGAAAATATTACTGGCAGAAGATGATAGTCGACTACGTAAAAATATTGTTCATATTTTAAAAAAAGAATTCCACCATGTTGCATCTGTCGATAATGGACAAGATGCCCTGAACAATACATTTTCTGAACAGTACGATTTAGTGATTTTAGATTGGATGATGCCTCAGCTAAGTGGTATTGCTGTTTGTCAGCAGTTACGACAAAGTGGCTTTAATGGCAGTATTTTAATGCTAACTGCCAAGGACGATACAGAAGATATTATTACAGGACTTGATAGTGGCGCTGACGATTATTTAGTAAAACCCTTTAAGATGGAGGAACTGTTAGCAAGGGTGCGGGCATTACTGCGTAGAAAAAATAAAGTGATTGAGCAAGTTGTCAGAGTAGATAATTTAACCTTACAAGTCGATGCGCGGACTTTTTTGCTTAATAATACCGAAGTAGAATTAACTAAAAATGAATTTTTACTGCTTGAATATTTATTTTTAAATAAAGGTCGTGTTCTAACGAGAGAACAAATATGCATTTATATTTGGGGCTATGATTATGATGTGTCCAACAATTCATTAGATGCTTTAGTAAAGCTTGTTCGAAAAAAAATTGATGATGGGCAAGTCAAATCACGCATTCAAAATGTGCGGGGCATTGGCTATAAATTGAGGGAATCTCATGTTTCATAAAACAAGAAAAAAATTATCTTATTTGTATGCCACACTCTATTTTTTATTATTTTCACTATTTATTATTGTTCTTTATTTTGCTCTTGTTAAATTGATGGAAAATCAACAAATACAAGAATTAGAAGCGTTTTATATAAAACAAGAACATGATTATTTTGAATATGCAAATGACAACAAAAAAACCGTGAGCTATGACCCAAACCGGAATTATTTTTATTATATCTATACAAACGATCATCAATTTATCCATGGGGATGAATCTGTTAGAGGGCTTAAAACACAAGTAGAAAAAGTCTTTTCGCAAGACCGTCAAGTTCACGATGTCGTACGTCGTTTCGAATGGCAAGAACAGCATTTCCTTATAATTAAAAAGCCGATTAACTATCATGAAAAAGTAGTCGGCTATATACTGATTGGGAAATCTGTAACAACACAACATCACTTTTTTCAAAAAGTAAGTGAGTTACTGCTACTATTAGCGTGTATTTCAACGATTTTAATCGGGTTACTAAGCTACTACATGGCTGGCAAAGCGATGGTTCCTATTCAATGGTCATTTGATAAACAAAAAAAGTTTGTTTCGGATGCCTCTCATGAATTGCGCACACCACTTAGTATTTTTTATAGTTCACTCGATATTTTAGAACTTGAGGAAGCAAAGCATTTAACTCCTTTTGGCAAAGAATTAATTACGGATTTAAAAGATGAGGCCCAATTAATGAAAGCACTGCTTGATAAACTATTATTTTTAGCGCGCCACGATCAACAGCAGGGCTTAACTCATAAAGAAGTATTACAGCTATCTACTATGCTTGAAAAAATAAGTACTAAATTTCAAAAAATCATGCCTGAACCCATTCAATTTTGCACACAAATAGAAGAAAACATTGAACTACTTGGCGATGCAACAAAAATACAAGAACTGCTTTATATCCTATTAGATAATGCTATTGCCTACACAAAACAAGGTCAGATTACATTAACACTTTCAAAACAAGCGAACCTTATCACGATCGCTCTAGCAGATAGTGGTATCGGTATACCAGAGCAGGAACTTGCCATGGTGTTTGAACGCTTTTACCGCAGTGACACTTCCCGCCAACGCAATGGGACAGGGTTAGGTCTTGCCATTGCACAAGCGATTGTGGAACAGCATGGAGGAAAAATTTATGTTACGAGTACTGTAGGAAAAGGTTCAACATTTTATATTGAATTTCCTGTTCAATAACATTTCTTAAATTGGCTTAAAAAGCAACAGCATCAGCTTATTTCCTCTCAAGAAATAAGCTGATGCTTTTATTTTGAGCTCCTTAATGCTTGTGGAACTGTTTTGTCTTTTGTCTTCCTTCCTTGGCTGACCATTCTTGCTATCAATATTGAGAGAACACAACCTGCGGACGTAAAATAGAACAGCAGGATATATATGTTGTCTGTATCACTCCCAATAAGTATGCCATGTAAAAGAGATAGGAGCCAAGCTGGCAATACGAGAAAGTGGATCGATTTCCATATTGAGCGATTCATCGTTTTCAACCATAAATCTG
Source organism: Lysinibacillus sp. FSL K6-3209 (assembly GCF_037976175.1). Classification (NCBI taxonomy): domain Bacteria; kingdom Bacillati; phylum Bacillota; class Bacilli; order Caryophanales; family Bacillaceae; genus Lysinibacillus; species Lysinibacillus sp. FSL K6-3209. Next base: position 2,608,684 of record NZ_CP150264.1, read on the forward strand.
ATGTTAATAGTACTAGTAAAAATAAGTAAAAAGCAATTATCCCAAGTCCAGAGGCAATCGGTTGATAATGAGATGAAAAAGGGAGTAGCACTTCCACTAATGCATAGGGCTCGTAGTTATCAATGATGAGCACGAACATATGCGCAACAACGGTTATTAGACCTAACCACCCCGCATTTTGATGAACTTGGTAAATTAAATTTTTATGTGATTTGACAAACGTCGATTTTCTTAACAAACCAAATACAATAGACACTGTAAAATAAAAATATGCTAAAAACCCTAATAACCGTATCCATTCCCATGTACTTGTTAACATATTTTCTCCCCCGTCATTGCCCAGTAACCTGCTTGATTTTCTTTTACAATAAAACGTGCACTGCGGTCGCATATTGCTTCAAGCCATTGTTGCTGTTTGGTGTCATCCACTAAAAAGCAAAGTTTTGCTCCAACTTCTGCATCACATAATGATGATGTTACGACCGTTGCTTGTATTACATCCGTGATCGCAACGTTTCCTGTTTGACCATTTAATAAATGATGCTTACTGTTTTCTCCTTGGGTCCAACTTCTATAAATTCGATTAGAGGTAGCAATAGCGCCCGAAGCCATTTTTATAGCGCTTATTTCTTTGTCCACATCATAGGGATCGGCAACACCAATCGTCCATATTTTTTCACCTGACGACCACATTTTCATATCCCCACCCCCATCTATTAAGCCGTATTCAGGAGCTATTTCCGCCTCAAGCCATTGCGCTAATTTTTCAATAGCATAGCCTTTTGCGAACCCCCCTAAATCAATTTCTTGCTGTGCTATTTTCATAACTTGTTGATTGCTTAAAAACTGAAAAGGATTACCTGCTATGATAGGTTGGTTGTACATTGCCTCCTTTTCAATTGTGGTAAACGGAAAAGATTGATTGTAGCCATGTTGTTCAAGTTGTAATTTTAAATACGGTGAAAATAAACCATTTGTACGAAGATAATAGTCATTGGCCTGCACTAAACAATCGTAGAGATCATCACTTAATTGTAATGTTTGCCCGATTTCCAGATTATTCAATTGCCAAAGTTCATTGTTCGTGCCAAACCTCGACCACTCTTGCGCTACGTAACGAAGCCACTTTTCAGCTTTTTCTTGCCAATTCGTTTTATTACTCTTTGCTATAGCTAGATAAAATTCCGTATTCATTACTTGTAATGTCAATGTATCCACTGTCATCATCCCTATCAAGTTCTTTTCGTTTTGCGCTCACTTTTGACTGCTGTTTGTTTTGTTATTTCAAAATTTGTCCAATCAAGCTGGACGAGCTCTTTCTCTTTCTTTGTCATGGCCTTCTCTTCTATTTTAGAAAATTGAGCATCAGTTGTTTCAGCTTGCGATGTGTCATTAAATTGTGATAGTAATGCAGCAGAAATGAGTACACCCGATGCGCCTAATAACCATTTTGCTTTTTTTGGATCTTTCATCGTTCTCCACGCTCCTACCTAATTTAATGGTTGACAAACAAACTGTTGATTTTCCTCTTGCCATTCGGCGATAAAGCCTAAGCCATTTGTTATGGCACTAATCGGTAAATAAAGCTCATTATTTAAATAAAAAGCATGTGCAGGTAATGGTGTTTTTACATAATTGTCGTAAGCAACATTTTTCCCTGCGCGATAAATAAGTTCATGATTGGCGTTTTGAATAACCAATATTTCACTTGTTTTGTAATACGTCGCTGTTGCACCTAATAACTTTGCCACTGTTTTGCCAGGTACAAATATTTCTCCGTCTTTTGGCATTGCAAACAAGTTTACCTCTTTATTTATGCCTGTCACTTTTAATACAACTTGTTTTGAATCCGTAAAAGGTAGCACTTCTTTATCGACAACAACGGATCTTGTCCATATATTCCATTTCCCTTTTTCATTCACAACGTTCGTTGTATCATAATTTTGGTATTGATCATCATCGTCGTCATAATCATCTTCATACTCATAATCATAGTCATCATTATGATCATAGTCGTCATCATGGTCGTCGTATTTTTCATACTTTTCATGTTTTTCATAACCATCGTGATTATAATCGTCATCATCTGCTTTTGCCTGCATACCATTCGTTAATAAACCTACTACCAATAAACTAGCTGCTACACTTATTTTTTTGTTTTTCATTTCTTTCACTCCTTCCATCATTAATAGTAGGACATGAAAATGATAGGAAACTGAATTTTGCCACATAAAAAACAAAAAAAGCTATTTCCACATACAGATTGACCTGTAGATAGAAATAACTTGTCATTGTAACACTTAATGTGCGTGTAAAATCACCTTTCTTTTCTTCGAGAAAAGGAAAAAAGTTACAGTTAAACTTAAACTAATTATACCAAAAACAATACCCATTCCACTTAAGCCGATTACATCAAGCATCATACCTGTTGACAACAGAACAATTTGGAACACAACCGAATCAATCATATTGCGGAAGGAAAAGAATCGCCCGTGGTACTCTTTCGGTACTTGTTTTTGAAAAATCACCATTGTTGTTGGGAAAAAGCACCCGACAGAAAAACCAAATAATCCGAATGTTAATAAAGCAAAGAACGTGCTATCCGCTAGCAATAGCATTAGCTCCATTATGCCAATAATCAATGCAAGTCCGAATAATAATGTCCCTATTTTGACGCGCTCAGCAATATATTTGAGCCCCGCAGCCCCTAACATAAAGCCAATTCCTTCAACTGTATATAATAATCCCGAAATAGTCGTGGACGCATGCATTTCGGTGATTTTCATAATGACTAGATTAAAAGAGCCCAAAAATAATGTCGGAATTAACATTAATACGAGTGTCATTAACACGACTGGATGCTCCTTTAGCATCGGGTATACGTCCTTAAATCTACCTTTTTCCTTGTCATTGACAGATACATTTACCGTTTCATCAAGCTTTAAACTATTTGTCATAACATACATGATAATATACACAATAAGTGAAACAATGTATAACCATTTCAACTCAAAATAGCTTAACATTAAGCCCGCTGCGGCAGTTCCGACAATTCTAGAAATCGTTCGAGCATTCATTTGCCAAGCATTCAAAGTCATTAAATCTTTATCTTTGACAACTAATGGTATAATAGACTGTAAAGCAGGCATATAAAATGCTGCTGCAATTTGCAACGTGATTAAAAATAATATCATCCATATTACAGAGTTGGTATACAGTGCTATAAACATAAAGAACACACTTAGAATACGACCTATACTCGCAAACTGAATAACTGTTTTTTTCTTCGATTGGTCAATCAACCTTCCTGCGAGTGGTGCGACAACAAGACCAGCTAATATACCAATTGAAATAATTAATGATTTATGGAAATCTGACGGCACGACTTTTTGCATAAATGCTAAGTTGCCAATAATTCCAGCCCATAAGCCAAGACCTACTACAAATTCACCTAATAAAATAATCCAAACATTACGTTTTCCCCACATGCTGTCTCCCCTCGTTGCCCAATATTAAATTTTTATAACATCCATCGTAACAAAATTATAAATATTCGTACATATAATTTTACAAATCTGGCATTTTATCGACGCGTGCAAACTCCTTTATTCTTGATTGATGTATCACTTTTGCTATTTATCCCTTTTGTACCATGTTGCTAAAGACATCATTGGAAATTCTTCAGCAACATCCAATCTTAATGGTGTAATTAGCTCAATAGAATTGCCATCTGGATCGGCAAAATAGATTGCCGCATGGGCATGTGGATAATTGGGTAAGACGAGCGGCTGTTGTGAGGGCGTAAAGCCAAATGCTGTTCGTATTTCAATGCCAATGGATTGTAACCATTGTTTTACTCGTCCTACATCATCTTCGTCTATTTTAAAAGCAAGGTGTCGGATAGACGGATGGTAATCTAGTTGCGCTTCCTTACATTCCCACAAACCTATCCAACTTTGTCCTTTGACAATCCAGAAAAAAGCGAGTTGCTGTTGCACATAAGCTAATTCAAGCCCTAGCTTTTCATAAAATATAATGGATTGTTGTAAATCGCTAACAGGTAAATGTGCTTCATATAATCCTTTTATCATAGTATCTCCCCTAATGATTATTGACAAAAGTATACTATTTTTATAGAAAGGGAAAATCATGCTAAAGGATGAAATGTGCATTTTTAATAATAATTAGCGGACTTGCTAGCATACCGATGTTTTACTACACTATATAACAAAATAAAGAGATGGGTTTTTAAAAGCCCCATCTCTTCTTCATTGATTTTACTAATTAAAGTGCATATCCCTTAACATAAGTTAAAATTTGAGGTCAAACATTACTTTTATCAATAACTTGCACTTTAAACTCCTTCTAATTTACTAACTAGCGATTTTCGTTTATAGTCGACGAATTTTTGAGCGCATAATGTAACAATAAATAATAAGCCGACCGCCGTAGCCATCATACCTGCAATCGACGTGTCCCAAAATTTAGCCAAATAATAACCAAGAATCGCCGCTGCCCCTCCATATAACATACTGAATAGGAACATCTGTTTAATTGATTTACTAATTAAATTGGCTGTGGCAGCAGGTCCAATTAACATCGCTACTACTAAAATTGCCCCGACACTATCAAATGCTGCAACAGTTGTAAAAGAAATGGACGTCATAAAACCATAATGTAAGAAAAGTATTGGTACACCAATGGACGCTGCATAAACGTTATCAAAGGTTGCAAGCTTCATTTCCTTAAAGAATAATAATAGGAACCCTATATTAATCATTAATACAAGCAATAGTATCCAGATAGCTTTGGGCATTGTGATTGCAAAGAACGTCCATTTATCCCAAGGAACAAATGCAATTTCACCCATTAAGATATGCTCAACATCTAAATGCACATGGCTAGCAAACAATGTAATTAGCAGAACACCTGCGGCAAATAACGTCGTAAAGACAACACCAATTGCAGCATCTTGCTGTATACCCGAAGAATGTAATAACTGCACTAAGTATGCCGTTAAAATGCCAGCAACCGCTGCACCTAATAGCATCCAAAATCCATTTAATGTTTGCGTAATGATAAATGCCATCACAATCCCAAACAGCACCGTATGGCTAATAGCATCTGCAATCATCGACATTTTACGTAATATTAAAAAGACACCAGCCATCCCACATGTAATACCTACCAAAAGACCCGTGATAATGACCCATAATTCAATCATCCTACTTCACCTTGCTTTCGAAACTGTTTTTTTCTAAAGTACTTATACATTTGCCCTGCTGGACTAAATAAATAAGATAAAAAGAAAATGGCAGCAGCTACTAAAACAATTAAAGGTCCTGTTGATAAGCCTGTACGCGTAGAACTAATAAAGGTTCCAACAATCCCTGACACACCACCTATTACTGCACTAACTACAAGCATTGAACTTAGCTTCCTCGTCCATAATTTAGCACTTACGGCAGGAATGATTAACAGCGCTGACATTAATATAACACCGACTGATTGAATGCCCGTTACAATTGTCATCACAATCAAAACGGTTAACGTCGCCTTTAACGCTTCAATCGGTAAGCCAATCCCTTTTGCATACACGGGATCAAAGATTAATAGTTTCCATTCCTTATAAAATAACAAACTAACTATTATAATAATTGTTGCACTTAAAAACAGCCATGTTAAATCCGCTTTTGTCATCGTTGCCGCCTTACCAAAAATAAAATTGTTAAGGCCACTCTGATTTCCTAACGGGCTATGATTGACAACCGTTAAAAATACAACGCCTACCCCGAAAAATACCGTTAGCACTAAACCAATAGCAGCATCTGCTTTCATTTTCGAAAATGAAACAATCCATTGGATACAGTAGACAGACAAAGCTGATGTTATACCTGCCCCCAGCATTAATATAGGTAATTCTTTTTGCCCTGTTAATAAAAATGCTAAGGCAATGCCAGGTAATGCTGCATGTGCTGCAGCATCACCTACTAAACTTTGTTTTTGAAGAAAGGAAAAAGTACCTGTTATTCCAGCCGCAATCCCAAGCAACATCGTACCCATTAATACCCAAAGCAAGTTTCCAGTTAACATAGGCTGTTCGCTCCTACCATGTCTTGCATCATGAATAGTTTGCCACCGTATGTTTTTTGTAATTGTTCTGGTGTAAAAACATCTTCCGTTGCACCGGATGCTAAAATCGTTTTATTTAATAAAATTGTGTAGTCAAAATATTCTTTTACTGTTTGTAAATCATGATGTACGACAAAAATACTTTTTCCTTGTGCCTTTAAGCTTTTTAAAATATCAATAATTGTTTTTTCAGTAGCGGCATCAACACCAGCAAATGGCTCATCTAAGAAATAGATAGTAGCATTTTGTGCTAAAGCCCGTGCTAAAAATACACGTTGCTGTTGACCTCCTGATAATTGACCAATGGAACGCTGTGCAAAATCTTGCATGCCTACACTTTCCAAAGCTTGCTTTGCTAAAAGCTTATCTTGTTTAGATGGTCTTTTAAACAATCCCGTATGTCCGTATCTTCCCATTAGCACAATATCTAGTGCATTCGTTGGGAAATCCCAATCAACGGCATTGCGCTGTGGGACGTATCCCACGACTAAACTTTTTGGATCGAATAGCTTTCCTAGTATCTCTACTTTTCCTACCTTGTTTGGTAATTGATTTAATATCGCTTTTAAGAACGTCGATTTTCCCGCTCCATTTGGTCCAATAATGGCTGTAAGCCGACCGCTAGGCACTGTGACGTTGGCATTTTCTAAAACGGTTTTCTTATCATAAGCAACCGATAAATTTTCTACTGTTAATGCATTCATTTTTTCACCTACTTTAGTGCATCGACAATGGTGTCGATGTTATGTTGATACATCCCAACGTATGTGCCTTCTTCTGTTCCTTCAGCGCCCATGGCATCTGAGAATAATTCGCCACCTATGGCAACTTCATGCCCTTTTTGTTTTGCCCCTTCAATAACAGCTTTCATCGCTTTATCGGAAACACTTGACTCTACAAAAATCGCTTTGATTTTGTTATCTACTAAAAAGTCCACCATTTCTTGAACGTCTTTCACACCATATTCAGCTTCTGTACTTAGCCCCTGTAAGCCGCGAACTTCAAATCCTTGGCTCTCTCCGAAATAGTTGAACGCATCATGTGCTGTTACTAATATTCGTTGCTTATCTGGTATTTCACTAATGCGCTTTTTAGCGTACGCTTGTAGCTCATCTAATTTTTTCAAATACGTTGTTTCATTTGCTTTAAAGTCATCTTTAAACGCTGGATATTCTGCTACAAGCGTTTTCGTTACAGCGTCCACAACTTGTTTCCATAAGTCAATGTTAAACCAAATATGCGGATCATGTAGAAGCCCTTCATCTTCACTATCAAGTAGCTTTGCTTTATCCAACTTATCCCCAACAGCTAGCACAGTTTTATCTTTGGACATTTGATCAAAGATATCGAGCATTTGTCCTTCTAATTGTAGACCGTTATAAAAAATAACTTCGGCGTTTTCTAACTTCGATAAATCGCTCTGTGTTGCTTTATATAAATGTGGATCTACACCAGGCCCCATCAATGCCGAAACAGTTAAATGGTCACCGCCAATTTCTTTAATCACATCGGCAATATGCCCCGTTGTTGCAACAACGACTCCTTCTTTTTTTTCCGTTGCGCTATTTTCTGCGCTACAACCGAAAAGTAACATCATTAAAACCATTACACCTAAAAAACGTTTCATTACCATTACCGTCGTCAAAACCTTATAAAACGCTATAGCGTCGTTTACTTCTTGCACCATCGTGCCTGATTTTGCCGAAGCTACTTTCTTTTTTAGCATTGTGGTGCAACGAATCCTACATTTTAACCGTATAATGTGCAATTAATCGACTAACGGTAAAGCTTATTGGGAAGCCGATATGAGTCCAAGCTTCCCCCATCACATTGATAGATTCTTTCCATTGTGAATGCTTTTTTATGAGCTTGCCACTGCAAATTTCTAAAGAAGGATAACACTTAACTGTTTCTATCAAAAAATATTGTGTGCATTTAATTGCTATTGTCTTTTGAATTTCACACAGCTTCTGTTGCCCAATGCCTTGAAAAAGATGTCTATTTTTATCAGCCTCTTGTTCAACTGCTACTTTAATCAATGGTTAATTTCCCCACTCTTAGTCGTTTCCTGCTGAAGATGATGATGCGGTTATTCGTTTAATTACGTGGAAGTAAACGTATTACTTTGGGTTGTTTTATAATGTTGCTTGTTTTGACGAAACGGTTTCCCTCCTTATTCTTTTTATAAATTTCGAGAGACGCTTTCGCAGCAACTTGCGTAAACATTTCTCTATTTTCCGTTTGGACAGATGTGTATTTCATCTTTTTTTAATCACGCCGCTTTGCATGGCGTATTAATTATTTATCATGAATTTTTTCATAAGCTGTTTCCAGCCCATCCAAAATATAATGATTGAAATCGCTACACCAACTGATTGGGTCATTTTCCATAACATCGTCAAAAACACTAGTATGCCTAGCGGAAGAATTGTTAGTTTCAAATCATCTAACTCTTTCATACAGTCACTCTTCTTTCGTTTGTGATATTTTGTTTCCCTTAGGAAAAATATATGCTTAATGAAAAGAAATTTCAACTGTTTTATAAAAATTTCTTTTAAAAAATTTTTTTCTTGCACACATTTTTTATGCGCCCATCATATTTCTGTGCATCGTTTTATAAAAATTAAAGGTGCCTATCCAGTTGTAACGGTGTAAAGGCTATAGTTGAAAATTGCTGATATCTTCCGTTATATCGTTCGTACAATGTAGCCCATCATGTTCACTAGTAAAATTGACGTAATCTTGAATTATTTGATAGAAACATTTGCAGTTTCCATCTATATCCTGCAAACTAAATATAATTACAGCTAGAAAGGAAGTATGATAATGAAACAATTAGTGTGTATATTATTGCTTTCATTACTTATCGTTGCTGGGAACTACAAAGTGGAGGCAGCCGGTTTTTCAGATGTAACGGAAGACCATTTTGCTTACGAGGCGGTTTTGTGGGCAGAAGAATATGACATTATCGATGGCTATGCGGACGGTACCTTCAAGCCGAATGCAACCATTACGGAGCAACAATTTGCAAAGTTACTTGCTAATTATTACGAACTAGAGTCCCCATATGATGAGTTAAAAAAACAGACTACTGCTGGGAACTGGGCAGATGAGTATTATAATCGCCTAGCTAGTTACGGTGTACCGCTCAACGGGTATTTTCATAACAATATTCGAGCAACAGCAATAAAACGCGGTGTTGTTGCACAAGCAATCACCCACCTTGCAGAGGGCAAACGCGGTCTTAATGAATCCATTCAATTTTTACTCGATTCCTATATTTCCACTGGACAAAACCCCAAGTATGAAAATCATGATTTACAAAAGTTTTTTGGCGTTGCAAACCATATGACGCGCGCGCAAGTTGTGACATTGCTTCACCGCATGGATTCAAGGAATTTTTATACGATTTCTGATGATGCACAAAACATTCACGAAAACCAAAGTAACGTTTCATTAAATGGACGAGCGCTTAATGGGCAAAAGCAACTCGATAAATCGATGCAACAAGTAGCAACATCTAACAGTGCATGGGAAGGAACGTATACCTATTATTATAAATGGGGCAAAGGAGCGACTGATTTTAATCGCCGTGATGCTATTATTTCAAATGCTACAAGCAAGAGCTTCAACATTTCTTTGACAGCAAGCGATGGACAACAGTCTGGTAGTGTAGAAGGTACAGCTACCATCACGTCTAGCACAAAGGCTATTATGAACAAATCCGACAATGGCAACCGCTGTGTGCTTGAATTTGAACAACTTAAAAATGCACTTAAAATTATTGAAGTAGATTGCCGATTTGCACATGATGAAGGAACGAACTTTTCAGGCACATTAAAAAAGCAATAAACAAAGGCGGAACACTAACGTCCCATGAAAATACGATAGGTAGAAGTAGCATACACTATGCTTAATTTGATTTAAGGAGGAATAATATGCGCATTACCGCTTTGTATGGTAGCTCAAGACAACACAGCAATAGTGAGGAGCTTGCCAACTATGTATTAGAAGGGATCTCCCATGAAAAGTTATATTTAAAGGACTTGAATATTGTACCCATTCATGATTTACGCCATGATGCACAAGGCTTTCAGTATGTAGAGGATGATTACGACCAAATTATTCAAGCTTTACTGACAAGTGATATCGTTCTATTTGCCACACCGATTTATTGGTATAGCATGTCTGGCATTATGAAAAATGTGATTGACCGTCTAAGTCATGCCATTCGTGATGAGCGTTTTCCACAGTTGAAAGAACAGCTTCAGACAACAGAAGCGATTGTACTTGCTGTTGGTGGCGATGATCCACGAATAAAAGGCTTACCAATGATTCAACAATTCCACTATATTTTTAACTTTTTAAATATGCCTTTTTCATCATACATTATCGGTAAGGCCAATAAACCTGGTGATATAGCACTTGATGCGTTAGCTCTGACACAGGCAACATTGTTAAATAAACAGCTTCAAGCCCGCATGACCTCCAAATAAACAAACGACCTGAATGCATGATGCTTTCAGGTCGTTTTTTAAGGCTATGCCTCTACTGAAATATGTTGAAACGTTGTCACATCAAATAAACCTGTATCCGTTAACTTTAAGGCTGGAATAACAGGTAGTGCTACAAACGAAAACGTTAAAAGAAAATGGAAATCTAAATGAGGATTAAGCTCATGGAGTGCATTGTGTAAACTTGCTAATTGGTTTTTAGCTTCAGCTGCCGTTACATCCGTCATTAACCCACCTATCGTTAGCGGCATTTCTGCTAAAATTTGACCGTCTGCCACAATAACAAAGCCACCTTGAATTTCTTGAATACGATTAAGTGCCATTACCATATCTGCATCATTCGTTCCAATGACTAACGCATTGTGTGAGTCATGGGCTACTGTTGTTGCAACTGCTCCTTTTTGCAAACCGAAACCTTTCACGATACCTAGCCCTGTCGTATGCAATTGATGATGGCGCTCAATAACAGCAAGCTTTAGTAAATCCTGCTCTACAGATGGTACAAACACACCATCTGTGACAGGTACCTCTACGACCAAATGATTCGTAATCAGTTGGTTGGGAACAATTTCCATAACATTAGCTGTCGTGCCTTTTGTAAACGGAATGGCAAGCATATCAGTTGTCATGACTGGCAAATGGACAGATTGATGGATATGGGCTGGCACTTTTAGTTGCGCACGAGCTGTTAACATTTCACCATTTTCAGCGACTTTGATCCCATCTTTCCAGACCGCTTTTGCACGCATTTCCTTTATATCTTCTACTACTATAAAGTCTGCTTTATAGCCCGGTGCTAAAACACCCCGATCGTATAATCGATAGCACTCTGCTACATTAATGGTCGCTAATTGAATGGCTTGCAATGGTTCCATCCCTTCTGCAATGGCCATTTTTACGTCAAAGTTAATGCTACCTTCATCCATTAATTCATCGACATACTTGTCATCGGTGCAAAAACCGAATCGACGGGCATTTACTGTATTTACTGCTGGTAATAAGTCACGTAAATTTTTTGCAGCGGAGCCTTCACGAATTAATACGTACATGCCTTGCTCTATACGGTTTAACGCCTCTTCTGCTGTCACACATTCATGGTCGGTATGAATACCTGCCACACGGTAGCCTGTAATTTGCGCGCTTGTTAAGCCTGCACAATGGCCATCTACAACTAGATTTGCTTGTTGGGCTAACAAGATTTTTTCAAGCATACTGGCTTCGCCGTTTAACACAGCAGGAAAATCCATCACCTCTGCCAGACCACGAACATGGTCATTGGTCATAAATGGTGCTAAATCTTTTGCTGTCAAAGTTGCACCTGCATGTTCAAAATGAGTGCCAGGCACACTTGACGGTAACATAACGAAAATATCCATTTCAGCTTTTTTAGCATCATCTAGCATAAACTGAATACCTTCTGCACCTGCGACATTAGTAATCTCATGTGGATCTGTGATGACTGTCGTAACACCATGAGGAACAAGGACACGACTAAATTCAGCTGGTGTGAGCATAGAAGATTCAATATGTATATGCCCATCAATTAACCCAGGAATTACATAATGACCCGCAGCATCTTCCTCATTATTAGCAGTAAAACGATTTTGGGTATCGAGGGCGATAATTTGCCCATTTTTCACCACAACATCGGCCTTTTTCCAAGTTAATGTAAAAACATCGGCAACAAGGGCATTGCGCAAAATAAAATCCGCCTCTAGTTTCCCCTGTGATGCGATTATGTTATTTGTTAGTTGCTGTAGTTTTTCTACCATATGAGCACACTCCCTTTTCATTTATGACCTATCATGCATGAATAATGAAGGAGATTCAAGTCATGAAGATTGTTTTACCTTACATTTACTTTCACAATGGCTTCAATAGGATAATTACCTCAACATTATAACCTAGTTCTTACGCTTGAAGCCGTTAGCGGTAAACGGAGGCGACGACTCCTATAGGAGCGCACTATGGTAGGCAACAGTACTTTGTGGTATAAAAAACGACCATCTTTCAATGGTCGTTTGTAAATTCTAACTCTTTTGGTGGCTCACCTTTTTTGTTCATCAATCGCATACGAATGGGTTCAATTTTAAGTGTTACCATTTCATCTTTATTGCCAATGAAAATTCCTGTGAAAAATTCCGCTAATTTATTTTTCAAACCTTCCTCTTGAATTTCCGTTAACTTCCCTTCTATCTCAACAAAGGCATCGCCAAATCCACCATTGTCGTAGCCATATAAAATATGTGTATACGGATTTTTCAATAGCTCCTCGATTTTTTCCGAATGCTTATTTGTTACGGTATACAACACGAAGTCTTCATTTTGGAATGTCATATAACGTGAATAAGGCTTGCCATTTTCAACGGTTGCCATCGTTCCTATTTTTTCTCGATTTAATACTTCTAAAATTTCATCACGTACCGAAGTCATTTCATCCCATCCTTTCATATTGTTATTTTACCCCTCCATTCATAAGCTAAACCCGCATTTTTTGAAAAATATGAAATGACTATTTTCGAGGTTTTTTCAAAACTATTGCTATAATATTTTGTTGGACAACATGAATTTATTAGAATGAGGGTTTTAAAAATGAAACAAGCTTTTTTTACACGATGTCTGTTTTTCATTGTTGGCATTATCGTATTATCATTTGGCGTCACGTTAACGATTAAAGGGCAATTTTTTGGTGTTGGTTCATGGGATGTTTTACATATAGGTTTAGCCAAAACGTTTGGACTAACGATTGGCACTTGGTCCATCCTCATTGGCTTAGCCATTTTAGCTTTCGATATGTTAGTGACGAAGAAGTTTCCTTTGCCAGGTACATTTGTAGATATGTTTTTAGCTGGTATTTTTATTGATATCTTCAACTTCTGGCTTCCTGATATTGAGGGTTTTTGGATGCAATTATTTGCCTACCTCACTGGATTGCTATTACTTGGCTGGGGCTGTGGTATGTATATGGTAGCCAATTTAGGAATTGGCCCACGAGATACATTAATGCTTCTGATGGTTCATAAGCTTGGCTGGAGTGTCACGCGTGCTCGTACTTTGATGGAAGTAACAGTAGCAATTATCGGCTTTTTCCTCGGAGGCCCTATTGGTGTTGGCACAGTCCTAATGGCTTTTGGTCTCGGCCCGATTGTACAAGTAGCATTAACCTATAACGAGAAATTATTTACTAAATGGACTGGTGTGAAGAGCGCGATTATTTAAAATCATACAAATTATAAAAAGGAGCCTTTTACGGCTCCTTTTTGCTAGCATGGATACGATACTTTTTATTCTCTCGGTTCGGCTGTATTTTGCCCTGTTGCTTCGATTACTTCGGGTGTACTATCTACAGTTTCATCTTCTTGTACATTTTCTGCTGGTGGTGGTGTAACGGTCACTAATGTGTAATCATCTTCATTTAAAATTTCAAAATGATAGTTTTGACGAATATCGCCCACATACAGCGAAGTGCCAATAGCAACATTGGTTACATCGATTTCTATCGTTTCTGGTATTTCCGATGGTTGCACTTTAATACGTATATCACGATTTGGTTGTAACAGGAAACCGCCATCTTTTACACCTATTGCTTCCCCTACAACGGAAACAGGAATATCGACTTCTAGCTCCTCTGACATATTGATTGATTTAAAATCAACATGCTTCACATGCCCTTTTAATGCACAGCGCTGGACTTCATTTAACACGGCATTTATTTTCTTACCTTCCACATCTAATTGAAAGACACTTTTACTACCGATTTCACTTAATACTTTCGCAAACATTCTTGCGTCAAGTGAAATCGACGTCGGCTCCATTTGATAACCGTAAACAACGCCTGGAATAGCACCACTTTGTCTTAGTTTTGTTAGTGTTGAACCTTGTCCTTTATGACGTTTTGTAGCATTTAAAATGGTACTCATTAGCATTTTCCCCTTTCGTGAAAACTAGTCTCATAAAAGGTTTTGCCCGATATGTTGATTTTTATACCTTCCTTACGATTAACTATTCTTTTCTACTTCTCAAAATTTTGTCATCTGTAAGCTATTTTTTCCTTCTACCCGCTAGAAGCACTCATTAGCTCTTTGTCACGATTAGATGCTCGTACTTTCCCGTCATTTCACGTTTAATCACAACAATTATTAGTGCTATTCCTGCCATCAATGTGCACGTCATAAACATTATGGCATAGGAAGTGAATTGCACAACGAAGCCCATGAAAAAGCTTCCTGCTCCGAAACCTAAATCATATGTAGCTAAATAGAGCCCTAGCAATGTGTAGCGAGCTTCCTTTGGTACAGCAAAGGACATATATGTAGTAACCGTTGGATAGAGCATTGCTGCTGCTAAGCCATTAAAGATTGCAGACATATAAACGAATGAACCAAGCATGGGTAACATGGCAAGGAATGTCGTACCGAGCATTGAGCTGATTAATACTAAAGAGATAAACATTGGATGCCATTTACCATCAGAAGGGATAGATTGGCGGAATAAAAAACGGCTACCGACAACGACAATCGCCTGTAAAAATAAATACAGCGCTGGATTGGCAATACCTTCAGTTAACATATAAAGTGGTACAAAAGTGGAAATAGCCCCAAAAACGGCAGCGCCTATCGTCATGACAATGGCTGATACCATTAGCCCTTTATGCTGTTTCGTACGCTTTAAAGCATCAAGCATATCGTTAAGTGAAATCCGTTGTTTTGCTGCTTTTGTTTTCGGTAAAGGCGAACGGATAAAGCAAAACAGCGGTGCAATTGCTAAAAAGACAATCAATGCTAGTAAATAGTCCAGTTCAAACTGGCTCCATAGTAACAGTGCTAATGCCGGTCCGTAAATTGCAGGTATTACGGTGGATAAGGAATACATCGACATCCCCTGCCCACGATCTTCATCTTGTAACACATCTGCTATGCCAAGTTGCATGGCCATCGAGAAAAAGGCTGTGATGACGCCTTGTAATATCCGCACAATATAGAGACTATCAATGCCAAATACGACATAAATAAGTAATGCTATCGCGTGGGCTAGTAATAGCCATTTCATAATTGCATATGGACTATGTTGTGCTATCATCTGCCCAGCAAATGGACGTAAAAACATACAAACAAGCATATACATCGCCATCATGACACCAATTTGACTTTCTTTAAAGCCTCCCGCTGCAGCCTGAATAGGAAAAATAACCGTTAATACTGCGTTTGCCGTAAAGAAAAACATAGCGAGTCCATACATTTGGAGCATGCGGCCCGATAATGGACGATACCTCATGAAACATGCTCCTCTCGATCAAATCCTTGCGGTTGAGAAGAACGCTTACAAGTAATTGGTAATCTTGCTGCTAATAGTCGCCTACTTACTGGATGGGTCATGTTGTGAATTTGTGTTATATCGCTTACATATTCGACAATTTCCCCTTTATCCATCACAGCTACTTCATCAGCAAATAACTGTACTGCATGTAGGTCATGTGTAATGAAGAAGTAACTAAACCCTTTTTCCCGCTGTAACTGTTTCAGTAGTTTTAATATACTTATCTGCACAAGTAAATCTAGGCTATTGATAGATTCATCAAGGACAATTAACTTAGGCTCGGTTGCAATGGCTCTTGCTATCGTCACACGCTGTAATTGTCCCCCACTTAATTGATGCGGATATTTATAAGCATCACTTGAGGCTAATCCAACTTGTACAAGTAACTGTTCGATTTTCTTTACTCTTTCAGCCTTCGATAGTGATAGGTGACGTTCCATTGGCTCCGCAATAATGTCCTTTATTTTCATTTTCGGATTGACCGCACTTTGGCAATCTTGAAAAACCACTTGTATGTTTTTTTGCAACAGTTTCTTCGATGCTTTCACTGTCGTACACACATTCAAATTATCAAATAGAATCGCGCCACAATCTGGTTGTTCTATCCCTAATACAAGCTTTCCAAGCGTTGTTTTCCCGCTACCACTTTCACCGACGATAGCTAAGCATACACCCTGTCGAAGTGTTAATGTAACATTTTTTACTGCCTGTATCCTTTCTTTTATACGAAACCAACCTTTTTGCTGATAGCATTTTGAAACATGTTGTATCATTAACATGACGTTTCCTCCTGTCTTACCCAGTGACCTTGCCTATGTTCATATAATTCACCGCTTACTTCTCCCACCCATGCATCCACTAACTGTTCGAGCGAGTATTTATTATCTTTCGCAGCTAATAGTGCTTGTGTATAGGAATGAACAGGCTTCATTAAAATACAGTCAGTAGGACCATATTCAATAATTTGCCCTCGGCGCATGACGACGATGATATCCGCCATTTTGGCAATCACACCTAAATCATGTGAGACAATTAGCATACTTGTATTTGTTTGTTGTTGATATAATGCTAATTCCTCTAAAATCTCAAGTTGTGTCATCGTATCCAGAGCTGTCGTTGGTTCATCGGCTAATAACAGCTTCGGGCTAAGACTCGCTGCAAGGGCAATCATAATGCGTTGGAGCATTCCACCACTTAATTCATGTGGATATTTTTTTAAAATTGATGCATCTGGCAATTGAAAGCGCGCAAGTTGTTGTGCGGCTATTTTTAGTGCCTGTTGTTTTTTTACAGAGGTATGTGCTTGCATCGTTTCAACGAAATGATCGCCAACTGTGACCATCGGATTAAACATAGCAATCGGATTTTGCATAATAAGTGCAATATCATTACCTCGAAGCTGTCGCATTTCTTGCTCGTCCATGGCTAATAATGAACGTCCTTCAAATAAAATATCACCATTATAGCGTCTAGAATCCCGAAACAGTTGCATAACGGCATGACATAACATGGTTTTACCACTGCCACTCTCTCCAACTATACCGACTGTTTGACCAGCAGGAATCATCATGCTAGCATCTCTTACGACTTGCTTTTCCCCATTCTCGGTTTGTATCCAAATAGAAAGTTGTTGTATTTCTAACATGTCACGACCTCCCTCCTATATGGCTTTTGGATCCATTGCCTCTCGAAGTGCATCGCCAAACCAATTCAAAATCAGAACAGTTAATGAAATCATAATACCTGGTAGAAACATGAGCATCGGATGACTCATCAAATACGTTTTACTATCGCTAATCATCATGCCCCATTCTGCCATCGGTGCTGATACCCCTAAACCTAAAAATGACAACTCAGAAATCAGTAAAATCGTTGAGCCAAGACCAATTAATTTCAATAAAAAAATTTGTGGGAATACAAAAGGTACAATATGTCTTATTATAATTTTCCATTTTGGAACTCCTATTGTACGCGCATACTGCACATACGTACTCTCTTTTAATGACCGCACCATGTTGCGAATAATCCGTGCAAAGCCCACCCATGACACAAGCACAATGGCGATAAACATATTCCGTATACCGCCACCAAGCGCTCCAACAATGACAAGTGCAAACACGAAATCAGGAATCGCTAGAAAAATGTCGCAAAGACGCATTAATACTAAATCGACAATACCTCCAACATAACCAGCAAGCAGCCCGACAAACATGCTAATAAACAATGTTACGACAAGTACACTCAACGCGATAAAAAGAGATACACGTGCCCCGTATAATAAACGCGATAACACACAGCGCCCTAAATAATCGGTACCTAATGGATAGTCAGTAGAAAAGCCTTGTAATTTCAATGCCATATTGGTCGCATAAGGATCATTTGGGGCAAGCCACGGTGCAAATAATGCCATGACAATCAGCAATAACACAAGCACACTACTACTTATAAGCGCTATTTTCTTTTTCATTATGCTCCGTCTCCTTTTAACCTTACCCTTGGATCAACAAGTGCACACAATAGATCTGCAAGAAAATTAAAGACGATGTATAGCCCACCAATAATGACGATAAAGCCTTGTAGCACAAAATAATCTCTAGCAAACATCGACTCTACAACAAATCGCCCGACTCCTGATATTGTAAAAACAATTTCAATAATAGCCGCTCCCCCAAGCAATCCACCACATGTCATCGCAAGCGAAGTAACAAGCTGTGGTAAAATCCCTTTCACAATATGCCTCCGTATAATGACCGACTCTTTCACACCGCGGGCTCTTGCAAAGACTACATGTGGTTTATTGACTTCTTCCAGCATGCTGGATCGAATAAGCCGAATGTAGTAAGGAATAAAACCGAGTGCAAGCGTTCCAGCAGGCAAAATGACATGTGCAAAACTCCCCCACCCCATTAGTGGAAGCAATCCCCATTTTAATGCCACGATATAGACAAAAACAAAAGCAAGCCAGAAGCTCGGCATAGATGCGAGTGTAAAAATAAACGAACGACTAAGCCAATCAATAAACCCACCACGCTTTGTAGCAGACCAAATACCAACCGTAAAACTAACCGTAACAATCATAATAAAGGCGGTTGCTGCAAGTGTCAGCGTCACATGAAAACGTTGCAAAAGTTCAGCTGTTACTGACTTTTTCGATACAAACGATTCACCAAAATCCAACGTCATAGCATCTACCAACCAAGTACTATATTGCACGAGCAAGGGGCGATTATAGCCCTCTTCCTCACGCATAGATGCAAGTGCTTCTTCTGATATTGGAATTTGATTCATTGTAAAATAGGCTTCCACCGGATCTACTGGAATAACACGAATTAATCCAAATGCTATGATGGTCATACCAAAAAACGCCAATAACATGCTACCCAATCTCTTCGCTAAAAATGACCCCATTTGCTTACTTCACCTCAAAATTTTTTAGAGGGACTTCATACTGTTGCATTGAGAATGACAAGTTTGCTAACGCATTATTCGCAACTAAATAATTGGTACGGTACGATAACGGCATGAAAATGGCTTCCTCATGAATTGTTTGAAAAATGGACTCGTACAATGCTCGCCGTTGTCCTTCATCTGTTGAACGAATTACTTTCGCTATATTCGCTGTTAGTTGCTCTGACACGGCCAATCCTTTTTGCGCGTAATAACCGATTTGCTTGTCACCTATCATTGTGCGTATATACATATGCGGATCATAGGGTACTCCCCATGTATCATTCATGATTATGTTGTATTGACCTGTTTTACTACGCATTTTGAAAAGCTGATCTTCCTCTCCAATCAACTGCACTTCTACGCCTATTTCACGCCATGCACTTTGTAAATATTCGAAAATGGTCTTATGCACTTGATCACCGCTGTTATACGGTATTACTAACGTTAATGTTTGCCCATTTTTTGTGCGGAATGTTGCACCGCTTTCTAACACCCATCCTGCCTCCTCTAGTATTTGCGTCGCTTTCTCGATGTTGTAAGTATAATGTTCTAGCTTTATATCACTAAATGGAAAACCTGGTGCAAATAATGTATAGGCTTCTTGCTCTAGGCCGTTTAATACATAATCAATCATTGTTTGTCGGTCAAAGGCATGTTGCAATGCAAGTCTTACATTTTTATCCTGCGTCACCCCATATGTAGTATTGAATGATAAAATTCTGGTGGAAGATGGCTCCGAAATCATCGTTTGATATTTTCCTGTTTTTTGTAACGCTTGATATTCCGCAGGTGCAAGTTGCCCGCTACCAAAAATTAAATCAATATCCCCTTTTTCTAGCGCCATCATCCGCGCTTGTGCATCAGGAATAATTTTGACGATTACTTTTTTTAACTTCGGTTTTTCTCCCCAATAATTTTCGTTTCGGGTAAACTCTGCAAAGCTATCTTGCTGATAGTCAGTTAAAATCCACGGGCCTGAACCAATCGGCTTTGCTATCCCATCCTTTGTCGTGCCACTCGCTGGGAAACCACTATCTGCTAACATACGCAGTGGACGAATCAGTGATAATTCTTGCAAAAATGGATAATAAGGTTCTTTTAAATTGATTTTAACTTGTCGTTCATCCACTATTTCCACGTTGTCAATAACCGCAACAACTTCTAGCCAGCTATGTGCAGCACTATTTTCGACAACGGTATCAATATTTCTTTTTACATTCTCTGCAGTTAGCTTCGAACCATCTGAATACATTACATCATCACGTAATGTAAAAGTATAACTTTTACCATCTGTAGCCATAACCCACGACGTTGCGAGCGCCGGTTGTATTTTTCCATCTTCTCCATAGCTCACTAATGGATCATATAGCATGGCTTGTGCAAACAGTTCATTTGGAGCATACATATGTGGATTAACTTGACCTATATCTTTGACCCAAGACATGGTCAGTACACTTTTTGGGTTGCTACTTGTGCTTTGTTTTTTATCCTCTGAATTTCCGCATGCCGCTAATATACTCAATGCGAAGATAAGTAGGAAACTAGACAATTTTCTCATAATTTGTTCCCCTTTCATAAACAGTAATGATTACTATTATCATTACAATTTGCAATTCTAATTGATTCTTAACTTTTTGTAAAGTACTTATACAATAAAAAACACCTTTTCTTCCAATTAAGGATGAAAAGGTGTGAAGGGCGTGACAGGCACGCAAACAATTCTGACAATTATAATCTGCCTGCAATTTGTAAAGTTACTGCTAGCATTTTCGCAAATTGACTTCGAGTTATATAGTCGTTTGGACGCAACATTGCACTTTCGTCTAGCGCGCCAATCGCATAGAGTGTTTGCGTGTGACGCAGTAGCTCTCCTTGGAATGCACGACTATCTTCATAAGGTAATGTCGGTTCATCTTCATGGACAAAATCAACAGCATCCAATGTACGCCCGAGCATTAAAATTGCCTGCTGTCGTGTAATTTTGCCATTCGGATCAAAAATAGTTGGTGATTTGCCATTTATAATACCTAACGAGTGCAAGGCACCTACATGACCTACGTACCACGATTTTTTTTGGTCTATATCTGTAAACTGTTTTGTTGGCATCTGCTGGAAGCTAAATGCACGAACGAGCAAGGCACTAAACTGTGCACGTGTTAAAGCATCGTTCACACCAAAATAATCAGGTGTGCGCCCTCGAATAATACCGCGCTCCGCCAAAGTTTGGATATAGCTACTACCTGTTGCTCTTGTTAGATCACGGAAATAAAGTTGTTCAGGTTGCACAAATTTCAGCTCTGCATTATTATGAATGGTTGCAACAACACGGTCCCCTTCATCGCGATAAGCAACAGGCTCTGTAATTCCTTTTTTAAACACTTGTTGTAGCACGCCAGTTTGACCATTTTTAAAAATGACAACCTCAAGTGGTTGACGATTATTGACGATATTCGCCTTAATGCTATAAACTCCATTTTTTTCAGTTGCAGAAATGGTCGCACCATAAGCGGAATATACTGTCATATTTTCCGTTTTCATATGTACGTAATTCGTCGGTTCGTCATAGGCAGATGCTTGCATCGGGCAAGCTATAGACGCCCCCAACAGTGTTATTAACATTGTTTTTTGAAAAATTCCTTTCATATTGGTCCTCCCTCTTTTTTTCTATTACTATCATAATAGATTTAAATGTGTAAAAATATAGTATTTTTAGCACATACTCCTACCAACCGTCATTTTTAAGTAATAAAAACTTCGCTCACTATTATAACTGCTAATAGTTGAGCGAAGTTCCTTCATTTTATTATTGACTTAATAACAAATGCAACTCGTGCAATTTTTTAATTTCATAATGAGGTTGAATATCCGTTGCATTGCTAATATTGCGAATGTTAAACCAACACGTATCAATTCCTGCTAGCAAACCACCTTTGACATCCGATGTTAGCGAATCACCAACAATCATGGTCTTGTCTTTATCTAATCCCTCGATGCGCTCAAAAACATAATCGAAAAAAGCCGGCATCGGTTTCTGATAGCCTGTTTGCTCCGAAATAAAAATCCCTTTAAAGTATTTGGCTAAATCTGCATCAGCTAATCGTTTATTTTGCGTCTTCGTCTTACCATTCGAAACGACATATAAATCGTAACTACCCGCAAGCTGTGCAATCAGCTCATAGGCACCATCAACATAATGATGCGCTTCCTGCAAGTACTTTTGGAAACCCGCTTCAAAATATTCTCCGTCTACCTCTATACCAAATTCCTTTAGCGCAATGGAGAAACGAGTATTATGTAATGTATTTTTTGTTACTTCGCCTCGTTCAAAGGCACGCCACAAAGACTCATTAATTTCTTTATAACGGGCAATCATCGCCGGTGTAGTAGCAATATTTTCTTGTTCAAACAAACGGTCTAGTGCTGCATTTTCAGCTAAATCAAAATCTAATAATGTATCATCTACATCAAACAATAGTATCTCATACTTATTCAAAACGTTTTCCTACTTTCTTTGTTACGGTCTTACCGCCTTGCTTTCTTTATCATAACGTTTTTTTGGAAAAATAGTAAACTATACACTCAGTCTTTTCTTTGCATCAATGTATTTAAAGCAAGCAGCTTTTTTAGGACCGCTTCCTGTACTTCACTTAAAACATGGTTTGTATACTGTCAATCCATTTCCTCACCGCGCGTTAATATTTAGCCAATACAGTTAAACGTATTACTCATAACCTCATAGAAATATTTAGCGTTTTCTTATATGAACATTATTTCCGAAGATAGATTAAAATGCATCTTTTAAACGAAAAAAAGCTCTTTCAATAATTTCATATTTGAAAATAGTAGTGAATATGAGACAATAGAATGCTAGAAAGGAAGATGTACGAATTATGACGACCTTACAAACCATTACGCCCCACTTTGATCCATGGGAAGCGTATTTAGATGTCGAACAACATGGGCACATGACCCTATCAAATATTGAATTTACAACAACAACTCTTTGCAATATGCGCTGCGCCCATTGTGCTGTCGGCTATACATTACAAAACAAAGACCCGGAAGCACTGCCAATGGAGTTAATTACAAAACGACTGGATGAAATTCCCCACTTAAAAACGCTTAGCATTACGGGTGGCGAACCGATGATGTCGAAGAAATCCGTGCAAAATTATGTACTCCCCCTATTAAAATACGCACATGCACGTGGGGTACGTACTCAAATTAACTCGAACTTAACAATTGAACCAGAACGTTATTTACTCATTGCACCGTATTTGGATGTTTTACATATTTCACATAACTGGGGTACGGTGGATGAATTTGTTGAAACAGGTTTTGCCATGATGGAGCGAAAACCAACTTATGAACAACGTGCTGCTTTGTTCCAACGCATGATTGATAACTCCAAAATGCTTGCGGAACACGGCGTTATGGTCTCTGCTGAAACAATGCTCAACAAAAAAACATTGCCTTACCTAGAGCATATTCACAATCAAATTATTAACGAGATGCACTGTGCTCGTCACGAGGTACATCCGATGTATCCATCAGACTTCGCCAGTTCACTAAGCTCACTTTCTCTAGCGGAAACTCGCGCTGCTATTCATCATTTACTTGATGTGCGTGATGAAAAAACTTGGATGTTATTTGGTACACTACCGTTCTATCCATGTAGCACCGATGAGGAAGATCAAAAACTATTAAAACGTTTACGCGAGACGAAAAACGTTACAATGCGTAATGATCCAGATGGTCGTTCTCGACTAAATGTTAATATTTTTACAGGAGATGTAATCGTTACAGACTTTGGCGATGCATCAGCGCTTGGCAATATTGTTCAAGATAAGCTACCTGCAATTTTCGATAAATGGATGACAACAGATTTAGCCAAATCGTTAAACTGCCACTGTCCCGCTGTAAAATGCTTAGGTCCGAACGTCTTAGTAAAAAATATGTACTATCAGAACACTACTTTTACAAGTGGCTCAGCAAAACTTTAAACAATCAAAAATGTCCAATGCGCTTGCATGCATTGGACATTTTGCTTTAAATATTCTCTATATTGCGTTGATTTCTTGTTCTGTACTGGCGTGTTACGCTTTTTTGCAAAGAACGCTTTGTCATTTCTGCAATTACCGTTAAATAGTATTCAAAACATTATTGTGAAATCAATTCTTTTGCCAGTAGTTTATAGCAATTTAAGCGACTTTCCTGCGCATATTGATTGCAGTTTAGCATTACTTCATCAAAGCCATATTGCTCCTGTTCAGCTACTAAAAATGCCGCAACATCCTTCGGTGTGCCAACAATGTTGGCTTTACGATTATTTTCAATCATCATTTTATCCATCTCGGTCAATGGATAGTCTTGCGCCTCTTCAGGCGACATTGCTTGGATAATTTGTCCCTTCATCAATTGAAGCCGCGTAATATCAATTGGCTTTGCTAAGTATTCTGCCTCCTCTAAAGTATCGGCAACCGTTGTCGCATAAGTAACGATAATTTGCGGTTTTTCCATATAATAAGAAGGTGTAAAATACGATTTATACGTATCAAAAATATCCTTAGACATATTGCCAGTAAAGAACTGGGCATACGAATAACCTACACCACGTTGCCCTGCTTGCATGGCACTTTGACCGCTTGAGCCAAGCAACCACGCTTCTGGTAATTGACTGATAGTAGGTGATGCAACAACTTGATCATAGACTGATTCGCCAGTCTTTTGGTTATTCATCAGTTTTAAAATAGTATCGAGTTTATCATATTGTTCATCAAAATGCTGTCTGCGTCCCTCGGCAAGTGCATAAATCGATGCATGGTCTCCACCAGGTGCACGGCCAACACCAAAGTCAATGCGATTCGGTGCAAGTGCACTTAATGTTTTAAAAACTTCTGCCAACTTGTACGGCGAATAATGCATCATCATAACACCACCAGTGCCAATACGTAAACGTTTTGTTTTCGCAGCTAAATATGCCGCTGTTATTTCAGGCGCTGAGCTTGCCAGTGATGCGCTATTATGATGTTCTGCCAACCACATACGATTGAAGCCTAATTCTTCACCTAAAAGCGCTAATTGTTCTGTCCGCAAAAATGCCTGTTCAGCACTATGACCTTTTGGTACAGGAATTTGATCTAAAATACTTAACTTCAATGAAAACGCCCTCTCTGTCTGTATGCTCTCTTTACTACTGTAATATAGTAATTCTATTTTACAAAGTAAAAGCACTTACTGATAAGCGAGTTGTTTCATTTCCCATGTTTCATACACCATGCCAATAAGCGTTCCTTTTTGTTGTGAATCCAGTACTTCATCGTTAAATTTCATTGCGAAAAGCTTAAATTCATTCGCTTCCTCATTCACAACAAATTGCAAAATAGCATGTCCCTTTTCCTCTAGAAATACAATGTCCCCCGAAAGTTCCACAACATGTTGACCCGTTTTCGCTTCATAGTAACGCCAATAAGGTTCTGTAAAAGCATAATTAAAGGCATCACGCACTTTCACATCCGTAAAATCAACTAAATAGCCCTCTTTTACTGAATCAATGTACACATTATCGGTAATATCCTTTTTTGCATTGAACACATACCCTACAAGCACCCCCATAAATACAACACAAACAAAAATTCGAAAATGATTTCCTAAAGACAAATGTCATCACGTCCCCTTTACGCAAAAACACCATTTTCTTCATAATACATTAAAATAGTTACATAAAGTAGAATATTTTTGTATTTTGTAGATTTTTTATATTCCCATCACAATTGAACCATACTAAATGCTGTACTCGAATTTTTTTCAAACTATTTACAGTCACTCTTTGTTCCGCTAATATCAGATTATTATTATAGAAAAGAGATGACGTTCGTGCCTTTTGATTTAGATTTGAATATTTTATTGATTCTTATTATTTTTGGCTTTTTGGCCGCATTTATTGACTCTGTAGTTGGTGGAGGTGGGCTTATTTCATTGCCAGCCCTCTTATTTGTAGGATTACCACCTTCTGCAGCCGTCGCAACCAATAAACTTGCCGGTACAATGGGCTCTCTGACGAGTACCATTACGTTTTACCGTTCTGGAAAATTAGACATCAAATCCGTCTACAAGCTATTTCCATTTGTTTTTATTGGCTCCATGATTGGGGCATGGATTGTCCATTTAATCGATCCAAGTGTTTTAAAACCGTTAATGTTAATTATGCTAGCCGTT
The DNA here is from genome assembly GCF_037976175.1 of Lysinibacillus sp. FSL K6-3209. Lineage (NCBI taxonomy): Bacteria > Bacillati > Bacillota > Bacilli > Caryophanales > Bacillaceae > Lysinibacillus > Lysinibacillus sp. FSL K6-3209. The sequence continues at coordinate 2,635,314 of NZ_CP150264.1, forward strand.
GTAGCCGTTTATACAATATTCAAAAAAGACTGGGGGAGCATTTCTACATATAATAAGCTAACACCTAAACGATATGCTGGTTTCATCTTTATTATTACTTTAATTGGCTTCTATGATGGTTTTTTAGGACCAGGTACAGGCTCATTCTTACTATTTGCCTTTTTAATAGTAGGCTTTGACTTTTTAAAATCTGCGGGCAATGCTAAATTTTTGAATTTTGGCAGTAACATTGCAGCCCTTTTAATGTTTATCTACTTAGGGCAGATCCATTATACTTATGGCTTCGCTATGGGGCTTGCACAAATTGCAGGTGCGATTGTTGGTTCAAAATTTGCTATTAAACGTGGGAGCAGTTATGTACGTAAGCTATTTATTGTCGTAACAATCCTATTACTACTGAAAAATACATACGACTATTTTTCATAAAATGCTTCTTACCTCTTACAGGAGGTAAGTTTTTTTTCTTTCTATCAACTTTTTCTCCACTTTCACACGTCTAGTAGTTGTATACAATTTGAAAATGTTAAAAAGGAGCTTCTTTGGACATGAAAACAAGAAATGCATTTCAACATGAAGAGGTGTTTGTCCAGTTAATTCGTGAACAGAAAGAACGATTTTATTTGCTAGCCTATAGCTATACGAAAAACGAGCAAGATGCACTCGATATAGTACAAGACAGCATTCAAAAAGCGATGCTTTCTCTCGATCGACTAGAACATGTGGATTATATGAAAAGCTGGTTTTACAAAATCGTTGTAAGAACAGCAATAGATTTTTTGCGCAAACATAATCGTTTACAAGTAACAGATGACGACACTCTTCAATATTTAACACCTGCACAAGAAGATATTTACGAAGATATCGACTTAGAGCATGCGTTAGAAGAATTACCCCAGATGTACCGTGAAGTAGTGATTTTGCATTATTTTGAGGATTTAAAGCTAGCTGATGTTGCCAATATATTGGACATCAAGTTGAGCACAGCAAAATCACGCCTATATAAAGCCTTAAAACTGTTAAAAATACAACTCCAAGATGAGAAGGGAGAAACCACACATGGATAAAAAATTAAAAGATTTAAAAAAACAATATGATGAAGTACCAATCCCAAAAGAGCTTGACTTTGTTGTTGAAAATGCACTAAAGCAAAGTAAAAAGAAGAAAAAAAATCGAACGCCACACTGGTTACTAGGAACAGCAGCAGCAGCAATGCTGTTTACCGCTAGCTTAAACGTTAGCCCTGCAATGGCACGTACCCTTTCGGAAATACCGGTTGTCGGAAGTGTTGTAAAAGTACTTACTTGGACTGAATACGAAGTGGCAGATGACACATATGAAGCAAATATTAAAGTTCCTTCTATTGAAAATTTAGAAAATCAAAAGCTGGCTAATACATTAAATGAAAAGTATCGTGCAGAAGGAAAAGCGCTTTACGATGAATTTATTGCAGATGTTGGCGATATAAAGGCGAATGGCGGTGGTCACTATGGCGTAGATAGCGGCTATGACATTAAAACAGATAACGATCAAATTTTATCGATAGGACGTTATATCGTCAATACAGTTGGTTCTTCTTCAACAGTGATGCATTATGATACAATTGATAAACAAAATGAAATTTTAATCACGCTACCAATGTTATTTAAAGATGACAGCTATATTCGTGTCATTAGTGACAATATTAAAGAACAAATGCGTGCACAAATTGCTGCATCGAACGAAGAAAAAGTCTATTGGGTCAAAGGTGCAGGCTTGCCTGATGAGGATTTAATGGATGTTTTTAAAGCTATAGACGCTGAACAACAATTCTATATTTCGGATAAAGGAAAGCTTATTATTTCATTCGATAAATATGAAGTAGCACCTGGTTATATGGGCGTAGTAGAATTTGAAATTCCAACGGACGTACTTCAAAACAGTCTTGTAAGTAATCAATATATTCACTAAATAGCTGGCACTATCTCAAGTATTTGAGATAGTGCCTTTTTATAACTTATAATCCTTCAACTTTTTGTCAATGCTAATATGTATCAAAACAGGTTAGAGGGTTTTTATATGAAAAATGTCGGATCGATTAGTATTTTACATGTTGTCTTCCTAGCAATGACAGTTATTGGCTTAAAAAATCACGTAACCATAATGCCTCCATTATTAGAGGTTGCAGAAAGAGATAGCTGGTTATCCGTTATTTTCACATCACTAATCATGTTTCCTTGGCTCTTTCTTTTAGTGTATATTCATAGAAAATCAAAACAACAACCTTTAAAAAATTGGTTAAAACAAAAAATAGGAAAAGTCGGCTCGAATATCGTCATCTATACAATTGTCATTGTTCTCATCATTATTGCAGCCTTTACAATGATTGAAACGTTACAGTGGATCAATACAACCTTTTTACCTAAAACACCAAAGTTAATTTTGCTTGCTATTTATGTTACGCTTTGTATTTTGCTTGTCATGACTAGTTTACAAACAATTGTTATTGTCAATGTATTCGTTTTATTAGCGGTCGTCGTATTTGGCTTTTTTGTCGCGTTTACCAATTTACAAGTGAAGGATCATGAGTTATTACGGCCTTTTTTGGAGCACGGTTTCCAACCAATCTTATCAGGGCTCATCTACCCCGCTTCCGGCTTTTCAGAATTAATAATGTTTTTACTTATCCAACATCAAATTAAAGATCGACTTCGATGGTATCACTTTGCCATCATGCTACTAATTCTAGCAGGGTTAACATTGGGACCACTTATTGGTGCTATTACAGAATTTGGACCAACTGAAGCTGCTAAACAACGTTATCCTGCTTACGAAGAATGGGGATTAGTAACTATAGGGCGCTATGTAGAACATTTAGACTTTCTTTCTATTTATCAATGGCTTACAGGAACATTCATTCGTGTTGGATTTATTTTATATGTTGTAACGGACTTACTGGGCATGGTGGGAGACCACCAACGCATATGGAAAATGGTAGCACTTCCGTTCTTTTTCATATGCTTGCCACTAATATTATTAAATGAGCACATATTTCTAGAACTCAAAGGAAATTATATATTAACAGCTACGTTTATTTTCTTTTTCTTACTATCCATTTTTTTAATGATTGTGGCTTTCATGTCAGGAAAAAAAGCAAACAAGTCTAAAGCCGATTACCAAGACACGGAAAGTGGTGACACCTGATGCCTTCAACAGAAAAATCCTTAGATTTAAACGGCTTAAAGCAGTTATTTGAAAAATCTGCTGACGTTCATTTTCAAGAATATGTATTTAAGCAGCATCGAGTACAATTCGTCATTTGTGAGGCGATGATTGATCAGCAACTACTCCATGACGTGATTGTAAGGCGTGTTCAGTCTCTTTTTGATAAATTAACAGACACATCACTGCAAGATGCTATCAATACCCAGTTACACATCCCTAACTTACAACAAGTAACAGAAGAATCAGAAGCTATATCACTCGTATATACTGGCCATTTACTTCTTTATTTTGAATCCGATGAACTACTTTACGCAAGTAATATTGCCAAAAAGCCAAATCGTAATCCTGAAGAAACCCGGATGGAAGTACTTGTTAAAGGGCCTCGAGATAATTTTATTGAAGATATTTCCGTCAATATTGCATTATTAAGAAAACGACTGCCGACAAATTCCTTATGTGTTGAAAAAATGGAATTGGGAAAACGTTCAAAAACAACAGTGGCCATACTTTATTTTGATGACATCGCCAACATGGACATTTTAAATAGTATAAAAGTACAGCTACAATCCGTAGACACTGATATTGTTTTTAGCAGTGATTTGCTAATGGAACGTGTCAACAAAAATACGCGATTTTTCCCGAAAACGGATTATACTGGACGTCCAGATTTCGCGATTCAAGCATTAATTCGCGGACGTTTTCTTATTTTTGTAGATGGTGTAGCGTATGCGGTTATGACACCGGTTAATTTATTTTTACTCTTAAAATCAGGCGAGGATAATGAATACCCGATTGTTTTTAGTTCACTAGAACGTTTACTACGTATATCAGGTATTTTTATCGGTTTGCTTTTACCTGCTTTTTGGCTTGCCTTAACTACTTATCATCAAAATCAATTACCTTTACTGTTTTTAGCAACGGTTGTGCAAGGTCGAACAGGTTTACCTCTTCCCTCTTCATTGGAAATGCTATTAATGCTACTGATGTTCGAGCTCTTTCGAGAAGCAGGTCTACGTTTACCATCTGTTATTGGCGGAACGATAAGTGTTGTTGGTGGTTTAATTATTGGTGATGCAGCTATACGTGCCGGTGTGACAAGCCCAGAAATGATCGTTATTATTGCTGTCTCTACCATCGCTTCCTTTACACTTGTAAACCAATCTCTCGTTACGACCATTAGTATTTTCCGTCTTGGTTTTATTTTGTTAAGCGGCTTCTTTGGATTATTTGGCTTCTTTATATCCCTATACTTAACCCTTCTTTACCTATGTAATATAAGAATATTTGGTTATTCTTATATGCAAGTTGGCGGTGATTTAGACTGGCAAACCATTAAGAAAACACTTTTCCGCTTATCACCTAAAGGCTACGCCAAACGCCCGAACTATATTGCTCCACAAGATCAAACACGTACGAGTGAGGATAAAAATGAATAAAAAAATACTCTGTATATTGTTAGTACTGACAACACTGCTGTCAGGCTGTTGGGATGTCACTGAACCCCAAAGGATGTACTATGTTCATGCACTTGGTATCGATTTTAAAGATGGTCATTATGAAACCTATATGCAAATTATTGATTTTGCCAATATAGCCAAATCAGAACAGCCTAATAATCCGCAAGCCCAACAAGCTGAAATTGGACATGCCAAAGGTAAAACAATAGAAGATTCTTTTTTTGATTTATATCATTCCATTGATCAAAAGGCATTTTGGGGTCATATTACCTACATTATACTTTCAGAAGAAGTAATGAAAAGCGACAAGGTCAACCAAGTACTTGACTTTTTAACTCGTTATCGCGAAATGAGATACCAAATATGGGTATATGGCACAAAAGAGCCACTCGATGAATTACTAGTCGTCACGCCAATTAATAATAAAGCACTTACTCTATCGAAACTCGGTGATCCATTAAATTCATTTAGGCAAGAATCTTTTGTAACACCGATTAACGTTCGAAAATTGGTCATCGGTCTAAATGAGCCTAGTCATGAAGTGTATTTACCTCTTGTCTCAATTGATAAAGGATGGGAAACGTCGAAAGGAAAGACTGAATCGATAGAAATAAAGGGTGTTGCACTCTTATCCAAAGAAGGCTATAAAGGCGCTCTCACACAAAATAAAGCTAACGGTGTCAAATGGATGACCAATGAAACAATGCGCAGTGAAATCACAGGGCAAATTGGTGAAGATGAAAATTCCTATGTAACCGTTGCTTTGGAACATATAAAAGTTCATATTACACCTATCGTAAAAAACGAAAATGTACAATTTGATATCGAAATCAAATTGGAGGCAACCAGCGTTCTTGGTATTACAAAAAAAATTACTACGAAAGAAATTCAAAAAGAGATCGAAAAACAAGTGGAAAAAGAGGTAAGAGAAACATTTAAGGAAGCTATTGCGTTGGATACAGATATTTACCGTTTATCTGAAAGACTTTACCGCAAAGACGTTAAACTGTGGAAAAAATTAGAAAAAAACGGAAAAATAGAGTTAACTGAAGATTCCATACGCAATATTCATGTAAATGTTTACAAAATAAATCCTGGCAGAGGATCTTATACCGAAACAATTAGAGAATAGTTGTAAAATAAATCTAAGGCATCGAATAATTCACATTCGATGCCTATTTACTTTACAATCTTACATTCTACTTAACTTTCAATTGGTTGAATGACTCTTTCACTTTCGGCTTTGCGAAATTGAATATGATGAAGTTTAGCAAAAATACCATCTTGTGCAACTAATTCCTCATACGTGCCGTCCTCTTCAATCCCGTTTTGTGTTACAACAAGCACACGATCTGCATTGCGGATAGTCGCAAGGCGGTGTGCAATAATAAGCGTTGTTCGATTTTCAGCAAGCTCTGCTAACGACTGTTGGATAATCATTTCCGTTTCGGTATCTAACGCAGAGGTTGCTTCGTCTAAAATTAAAATCGGTGGATTTTTCAAGAACATACGAGCAATAGCAATACGTTGCTTTTGCCCGCCTGATAACTTTAAGCCACGCTCACCAATTTGTGTTTCATAACCATCTGGCAATTCAGCAATAAAGGACTCGAGATGGGCTCTTTTAGCAGCTTCCTGAACCTCTTCATCACTTGCTCCTAAACGTCCATAAGCAATGTTTTCTCGAATTGTTCCTGTAAATAAAAAGACATCCTGTTGGACAATACCGATTTGTTCACGAAGAGAGGCTTGAGTCATATCTCGCACATCCAAACCATCAATCGTAATGGCTCCCTGATGGACATCATAAAATCTTGGAATTAAAGAACATATAGTAGTTTTCCCTGCACCCGATGGTCCTACAAAGGCAATTGTTTGGCCTGCCCGTACATCAAATGAAATATCTTTTAAAACAGCTTTAGACGCATCATAATTAAAATCGACATTTTTAAATGATATGTCCCCGCATAAATGTGTAACTGGTTGTGCACCGTCTCGATCCTGAACTTCAGGCTCCTGCTCTATCAACTCACGAAAGCGCTTAAAGCCTGCCATACCTTTTGGATACAGTTCTAGCAAAGCACTAATTTTATCAATAGGTTTAATCAGAACATTCGTATACAAAACGAAGCTAACAAGTCCCCCATACGATAATTTCCCATTAAAGCTTAACCATGCGCCCACAACTAGGACTACTAATGTTAACAAACGAGTCATCATATAGATGCTTGAATGCGCCCCGGCCATAATTTTATAGGCGTATAATTTTGCTGAACGGAAATAGCTATTTTGTTCCTTAAAACGCTCCATTTCAAATGCTTCATTTGTAAATGATTTCACAACGCGTACTCCAGACACACTATCCTCTACGCGACCGTTGACATCTGCAATTTTTCCGTACAACGTTTTCCATGCATTATTCATCTTGATGTTACTAACCGTAACAAGCCACATTAAAAATGGCACCATAATAGCTGCTATTAGCGCAAGTGTTGGATTGACATTAAACATAATGACAAAAGCGCCCAAAAATGTCATGATGGCAATGAATAAATCCTCTGGTCCATGGTGAGCAAACTCTCCTATATCAAATAAATCATTCGTAATTCGACTCATAATATGACCCGTTTTTGTATTATCAAAAAAACGGAATGATTGACGCTGTACATGATTAAATAGCTCCTGTCGCATATCGGTTTCAATATTGATGCCAAGTTTATGCCCTAGGTAATTGACGATAAAGTTTAGTACTGTACTAAGAGCATATACTAGTAATAGTAAAATACTCACTTTAACAATCATGCCCCAATCTCCTGTAGGAAGTAGCTTGTCAATAAACCATTGTACAGCTAAAGGAAAGGCTAGCTCTAGTATTGCTACGACAATGGCACTGGAAAAATCAATAGCAAATAATCGTTTATGTGGTTTGTAGTATGAAAAAAACTTTTTATACATATATGTCTCCCCTCTAAGTTGTTAAAAAAATTCACTTATCATCATATAGTACCACTCATGAGAAAAATTAGGAAAAAATTTAGTATACCATTACATTTCTATTTGCTTTTTGCGAACAACGTGCTATAATCCTTAGTAAGAAGAATTGAATAGCTTTTGACATTTTTGTCAAAGGGGAGTAGCTAGCAGATGTGAGCGATACATCTGATTTCACATTCGTCATTACATGGTAGCAGCCATCGGGTGTGATAGCAAACTCATCTAATTTCCTACATAGATGAGTACTGTACTAGAAATTATTGGTACAAATTATTATTTGGAGCTTCCAAATAATTGCTTAGCAAGACCTTTGCCTATTTTTTAGGCATGGGTCTTTTTCTTTTGCCTAAAATTAAAAATAGGAAAGAGCATATTATTCATTTCTGTCCACAACAAAGGAGGAAACATATTTGGAAGCGATTTTATTAGAATACGCTTGGGTACTTGTCGTATTAATTGTACTAGAAGGTCTGTTAGCAGCAGATAACGCGGTCGTAATGGCCGTGATGGTAAAACATTTACCAAAAGCACAACAACAAAAGGCATTATTATACGGATTAGTTGGTGCATTCGTTTTCCGTTTTGCCGCACTATTTTTAATTACAACACTCGTGAATTTCTGGCAAATTCAGGCATTAGGTGCTGCTTACTTGTTATTCATGTCAATTAAACATATTTACGATTCGCGGAAAGCCGCCGGAGAATCAGATGAAATTAAAGAACCTAAAAAACAATCTGGTTTCTGGATGACCGTTATTAAAGTAGAACTGGCGGACATTGCCTTTGCAGTAGACTCCATTCTAGCTGCAGTAGCAATCGCTGTGACATTGCCGCACTTAGGTAATTTCGATGTCGGTGGTATTAATGCAGGACAATTCGGTGTTATGTTCCTTGGTGGTATTATCGGGGTTGTTATGATGCGATTTGCGGCACGCTGGTTCGTACGTGTACTAGAAAAATTCCCGTCACTTGAAACAGCTGCATTTTTAATCGTTGGTTGGGTTGGCGTAAAGTTAGCAGTCTTAACATTAGCACATGAAAAATTAGGCTTTATTCCTCACGAATTCCCACATTCAACAATGTGGAAAGCAACATTCTGGATCGTGTTACTTGCGATTGCGCTAATCGGTTACTTAGTTGGTGTCAAAAACCAAAAGAAAGAAGCATAATGTATCATTTCGTCTAGACTCAACGTCTAGGCGAATTTTTTTGCCAAAAACAGATGGCGTCTTTTACTAGCTTGGTGGCGATTTGCGTTCGTTTCGTGGCGATTCTCCAAAATTAAAAAACTAAATCTTCTAATTGAGAACGAATATCAATTTAATTTTGCAGCATTTATGACGAAAAATATCTTTTTCTGTATGTTGACCACCTTTCGCTATATACTATGAGAAGTAGAAGGTATTTACTGCAAAGGGAGGAACTACTATGTTATCTGAAAAACTACACACAGCACTTAACGAACAAATGAATTTTGAATTTTACTCCGCGCATGCCTATATGGCAATGGCCGCATTTTGCACAGATCAAGATTACGATGGGTTTGCTAATTTCTTTTTAGTGCAAGCAGAAGAAGAACGTTTCCATGCAATGAAATTTTATAATTTTTTAAGTGATATGGGTTATCGTGCAACAATCCATGGCTTTGACAGTCCAGAAAATCATTTCAACTCTATTTTGCATGCTTTTAAAACAGCTTTGTCACATGAAAAAGAAGTAACGCGTCGTATCTACAACTTATCCGATATTGCATTAGATGAACGTGAACACGCAACAATGGCATTTTTAAAATGGTTCATTGATGAGCAAGTAGAAGAAGAATCAACGTTCGATACATTAATCCGAAAAATTGAACGCATTGAAAATGATTCCAATGCTATCTTTATGCTTGATGCGGAATTAGCTACACGAACATTTACACCTGGTGCTGAAGCTTAATAAATAATAAAGGGCTGTATCCATTGATACGGCCCTTCATTATTTATTGTCTACATTGTTTGTCGTTTCGGTTCGCGAATTTCCCCATCAAATGCTGCGCGATAGATAGCCAAAATATCTTCTCGATTCAACGGCATCGGACTTCGCGCTAAAATTCTTGTCTGTTTCGTGGCATCATCCGTTAATTGTTCAAGTGCTAATTCCGGTATGGCAAACCCTTTCAAAGTTGAAGGAATATTTACATCCTTTATTAGTTGCTGTAATGCCACTACACATTTAAAGGAAGCATCTTCTTGCGATAAATAACTAGTTGACAATCCCATTGCATCTAAAATATCCTTCATGCGTTTTTCGCAACTTTGACGAATATAGCCCATAACGTATGGTAGTAATACAGCGTTCGAATCTCCATGTGCAATATGGTATTGACCACCAAGAGGATAAGCCAAAGCATGCACCCCTGCTACACCTGCATTAAAAAATGCTAAGCCTGCTAAATAACTGCCATAACTCATATCTGAGCGTGCTTGCTTATTCTTACCGTCATGTACCGCTGTACGAATTGAACTACTAATTAATTTAATCGCTTGAAGTGCAAGACCATCTGTCACTTCATTTGCATTAATTGAAACATATGCTTCAATTGCGTGTGTTAACGCGTCAACGCCCGTAGCAGCCGTTACCTTTGATGGCAAAGAAATTGTTAATTCTGGATCTACAATGGCTACATCAGCTAGTAAATAATCATGTGTCACGACATCCTTAGTCGTTTTTAACGATAAAACCGAAATATTTGTAACTTCCGACCCTGTACCCGAAGTTGTTGGAATTAGAATTTTGGGAAGCCCTTTATTTTCAAGTGTTTTTGTACCTGTTAAATTTAAATAATCAGCGACTTTGCCGTCATGAGTAGCTAATACGGCAGCTAGCTTTGCTAAATCTAATGCACTTCCGCCACCTAATCCGAGAACTAAATCAAATTGATGCTTTCTTGTATAGTCTACCAATTGTTCCCCAATTGCAAGAGGTGGCTCTGGAGCAATGTCAGTATAAAGGGTCGTACGATAACCATTCTCTTGTAAAGGCTTATTAATATGCTCCACTATACCTAACTCTTTTAACAACGGGTCCGTTACGATTAATATATTCTTTGCTTCGAATTTTTTTACTTCTACAAGTAAATGCTGTAGACTCCCCCAACCTATATAGTTTGTAGGAGTAAAGGTAAGTTTACTCATGTTCGTTATACTCCTATCTATTCATAATAGCCTTCTGTTGATTTTCTAAATGATTTAAATTGCACGGGGTCATGGCCGAACCATACTTGTGAATTTGTTTCATTTGCTAATCTTCGAATTCGTTCAACAGTTGAGTTATAACCTACTGAATCATAGATAATACCAGGAGGCTTAACCGGTGGTCCAAAGCTTTCAGCTGTGTAAATAGCGTCTGACGCTAAAATGATTCCCCCTGTTTCCGGCATATTAATATGCAAGCCTAGCATACCCCAAGCATGCCCACTACCAAAATTCAATATATTTATACCTTCTGCAAGTTTCACATTATCTTCACCACGTTTGATTAGGCGCCACTGTAAGTTGTTTTTAATCCACATATCTATATCACCCCAAACATACGCACCATCCTTAACATTTCTCGCGTATGTTTGTAACGTTCCATTAAATTCATCTTCCTGCACTATGATCGTTGCATTTGTAAAAAGTTCTAAACAACCTGCATGATCTAAATGAAGATGTGAAGCAACTACATATTTAATATCCTCTGGGCGAACTTTTAATTCTTCTAACCGATGATGTAAATAGCATTCTTCTGGCATATTAATAGGGAATGCTTTTTGTGTAAATTCACCCCACCTTCCTTCGGGTCCCATTGAGTTTGGATTACATGCTGTATCAAATAAAATTTTTCCTTCTGGATGATCAATTAAAACTGTATAAACCGGAAATTCAACAAATTCATTTGGTTGATTCGGGTGATCAATCGTTGCTGGATTATGCATTGCAATCATATAGTTTTTATCCATGCGCATCGTTCCATTATCCATAACAAATAGTTTAGCGTGCTTGTTTATCATCTTCATTTTACAAACATCCCCATTTCATTATTAGTTGTTATTCCAAATAACTAGTTTCATTTCGGTCATTTCTTCGATTGCATATTTAATACCTTCCTTACCTGTTCCACTGTCTTTTACTCCTCCATATGGCATATGATCTACTCGGTATGTAGGTACATCATTTATAATGACACCACCTACTTGTAATTTTTTGGATGCCTTAAACGCTGTTTCAATAGATGTAGTAAAGATGCCAGCTTGTAGACCATAATTCGAATCATTTATTGCTTCGATTGCTTCATCTATTGTGGACACAGTGTTAATGATAACGACAGGCGCGAAAATCTCTTCACAGGAAACGCGGCTGTGAGATGGTACATTATAAAGGACTGTAGGTAATAAAATATTGTTTTCAATTCGACCTCCAGTAATAATTTGTGCCCCTTCATTTACTGCCTCTTGAATCCAAGCATATGCACGTTGTTGTTCAGTTTCTGAAATCATTGATGTTAAATCTGTTTTTGGGTCAAGCGGATTCCCTAACTTTAGTTGGATAATTTTTTCTGTAAACTGTTTTAAAAACGAATCAAGAACATTGTCCATAACATAAATACGTTGCAAGGAAATACAGACTTGACCTTGGTTTGAAAACGCTCCCATTACAATACGATCCATTATGTTTTCTAATGGAACACCTCCATCGACAATTACTCCCGCATTAGAACCAAGTTCTAACGTTACCTTTTTCAATCCTGCTCGATTACGAAGGGAGATACCTACTGCTGGACTGCCTGTAAATGTAATCATTTTCACTTGGGGATGTGCTAAAAATGTATCCCCGATGAGTTTTCCAGAGCCCGTAACTAAATTAAATGCACCTGCAGGCAAGTCTGTTTGCGCAAGTAATTTTGCTAAAAAATGTGCAGATAGTGCCGTTTGTGTTGCCGGTTTTAACACAATTGTATTTCCTGCCGCTAATGCTGGGCCGACTTTATGTGCGACAAGATTTTGAGGGAAATTAAATGGCGTAATTGCCGCTATAACGCCAATCGGTTCCCTCAACGTATAAGCAAAGCGCCCTTCTCCACCTTTTGAAGCATCCATCGGAATCAATTCACCTGCAAGGCGCTTCGCTTCTTCAGCGGCAAACTTATATGTTTCAATTGTTCGGTCTATTTCTGCAACTGCATACTTAAGTGGCTTTGCAGATTCTAACGAAATAATAGTAGCCGCTTCTTCTCGATGCTCAGCAAATAAATTCGATAATTGTTCCAAAATTTGAGCTCTCTGAATTGCTGTTAACATTGCCATTTTTGAAGTAGCTGCATGTGCGGACTCAATTGCCTGTTGCACATCAATCTCAGTTGCTATCGCAAACTGACCAATTAATTCTTTTGAATACGGGGCATAAACATCTAAATATTGATCCGTCATACGCCACTCACCATTCAACAGTAAATGTTTCTTCAAATCCTCACTCCTTTTTAATGGTTACGTATTCATTTCAGAAAATAAAGAAATGAATACGTAACCATTCTAGTATAAAAAAATAAACTGACACTAATCAGTTCATTTTTTTACCTGTTGTGTTTCTTGGGAAAAGTTTAACAGATTCTGTTTGCTGGATGCAAGTACTTTTTTTCTCCATTACATCAAATAATTTCTCAATCGCTAAAAACCCTAAATTTTTTTCTGATTTGATGCCAACTGTCGTCAAAGAAATAGATTGATGTTTACTCAGCTCTACATTATCAATTCCAATTACATTAAAATCGTTAGGAATATCCAATCCTTGTTCTAAGCATTGGTTGAGTATTTCAATGGCAATAGCATCTGTTGCAGCGCAAATTGCTGTCGGTCTTGGAGATAGCACCAATAGTTCTTCAAACACTCGCTTTATATCACCTTTGCTCGTATTTGTAAAAAATGTCGGCACTGTATTTATTGCTATGCCCGCCTCTACTAACGCCTTTTTAAAACCCTCATATCTTCCCAAAAACGTACTCATTTCATGGGGCCCCCCTATCCAACAAAGGTCCGTATGTCCTAAAGTCAGTAGATGATTAGTCGCTAAATAGCCTGCTTCTATATTATCTATTTCTACAAAATGTCTATTTTCTTGATGTTTACGATTAAACATAATAAAAGGTATCTCCAGTTTTTCAAGTTTATAAAATAATGGATCCTTATACCTTATAGATGATAAAATAATCGCATCCACCTTTGTTTCTAACACGGAATTGTAAATAGTCGCTAGATTATCTTCCGTTCCAAAATACACGTTTACCTTATAACCTCTGGCATTTGCATAATTTACAATTTCGGTTGTTGTATCGACAAAAAATGGATTATGCAAAGGTCCAGAAATTAAAGTAATTATCCCTGTCTTTTGTTGTACAAGTGATCTTGCAATATCGTTTGGGACATAATTTAATTGTTCAATTGCCTCCATGACCTTTTTTAATGTTTTCGGTTTCACGAGTTCTGGAGTATTTAACACTCGTGAAACAGTTGTCTGTGAAACACCGGCATACTTTGCTACATCTTTAGAAGAAACCAAAAAAACCACCCATTTCATCTTTCTATGCCTATTTTATACCATCAAAAGGATAATGTTAATAGCATTAAACTAGTTAAGGTATAAGCACAATCAAAGTTATCCATTTTATCTGCAATATACTATATAAAATAAAGAGACTGGGGCATAACTAAAAAAATTTAAGGAACAGAGGAAAGGTGTTCATAAATTTTTGCTATATGGAGAACTTAGCTATTCTTGCTTTTGCAATAAATAAAAATTCAGAAGTGTTCACTAGTTGTTGGTAGCGGAAGCGGTGACTCCTGCGGGAACAGCACACAATGTAAGACGTAACAGACCGCGCGTTAGCGAGGGTTGCGGCTTACGGTGTGCCCGCGGAAAGCACCGCCGTAGCGGACAACAACGACGTAGCAAAAAAGGTATTAGATTGACTGCCATCAATCTAACACCTTTTCTATTTTGCCCCAACCTCTTGAACTAACAACTATTATTCGATACCATATTGAATTTCTAATTTATTCGGTATGGCGGGTATATCGTTTGATTTAACATCCGTCTCGGCAAGTCGTAATGGCTGTAGTAGATACTTACTTTCAACATCAAATGGAATGGCTACACTTTCCATTTTGTTATTCATTTGACTTCTCGCCAGTAAGCCATTTTTGGATAAATCAATGCTCGTAATCGAATCGATTGTTTCTTTTAGCATTTGCTGATCTTTCGGGCGCAGTGGCATCCTTTCTTCCATAAGAAACGGTTGGATATTTTCTTTAATAAATCCTTGTGCCCCGATTAAACAAGAAAATTCATTTAACTTAGCAGCATATAATTTTAGTTGGCGTTTCTCTTTTGCACGTTGCTGATTCAGCTCGTTTACCTTTTTCTCAATTCGAGCTAAACGTTTTTTAGATAACTCAATCAAATAGTTTTGGACTGTATGCATTTCTTCCACAATGATAGCTTCCGCTTCCAGTACTTTCGCATGCTGCGTAACACACACTTCTTGCTGTTCATTTAAACGCAGAACACGTTCTTTGAAAAAATCATTTTGTGTATGATGGCCAAAAATGGCTTTCATCAACCCTTTTCCATGAATTTTTTTATGTTGTGCGTCCAAACGCTCATATTCTCTCATATATTCATTATGCATATTACGATATTCACGTAATGCCTGTTGATAGATCACTGCTTTTTCAGTAAATTGTTCAACGAAATCATCTTGTAAATAATCATGTTGTGATATCGTTTGTAAGAGCTGATACAAAGTTTGAACATTTTTGAAGACGTTTGCTACCTGCTCGTATTCCTGTTCATATTCTTGTACAATGGCTAAATCACGCTGATAACGCGAAAATTCATATTGTGTATCTCCCGCAAATTTTTCTATGTTTTCTACTGCTGATTGAAACGGGTCACGTTGCGGTATAACTGTTAATTCGAAACGGAAACGCTCCAGCCATTGTAAAAAACGAATAATAATGGCGTACGTTTTTTTATCGCTATTCTCCGCAACACGTTGAATTTGTGCAATTAGATTATCATATTGGCTACGCTGCCATAACGCTTTATTGTCTGTTTGTTGTGCTTCAAGGGCATCCATTGCTGAAATGGCTACAAAATCACTTAATAAATGACCAATTCGTTCTTTTTCAGAACGAATAAATGCTTCTGTATTATTATTTTTATCAATGCCATTAACGATACAAAGTGGAACTACCCCTTTATTTTTTAAGGCTTCCATTAATAAAACTTCTGCATCGATTGCCATTGATTCTGAACGTAACACCCAAAAAATTTCATCCACTCGATTGATTAGCGATTCGGAGAAGTATGCCATCTCTCCCCCACCCGCTTCTAATGAGACCGAATCGATAATTGTCACAGATTTTAATAACTCATGCTTCACATATACTTCTAGATAATCTAAATGTTCACGTAAAATTTGTGATGCAAACGTATCACCTGTAGTAAGTAATTCTAATTTGCTCATATCAAATATTGCCACCATACCATCTAAAAAATATGCTTTAATTTCCTCATGCTCACCATATCGTAAAAACGTGTTAACCCCTGTCGGATTTTGATCGCTTACAGGTAAAATAGAACGACCAAGAAGACCATTCACCATTGTTGTTTTTCCTACTCGTTCTTTTCCGACTATCAGTACCATTGTTTGATTGTTTGCATCTTGGATTATACGATTTAAGTGCTTAGCTGTATCTTTCACATATGTATTTTGTACAATAATGCTGTGCAGTTGACGTAAACGATCCACAAACTGTGGCAAAATATTATTCGCTGAGGCTGTATAGTCGATTGGCGTAGTGTCAATATTCGTCATCCTCAAAACCTACTTTCATATGTATCTATAGTTCCATTATAAATGAAACTATTCGATTTCTTATATATAGTCATAAAATTTTATGACAAAAAAGGACAAACTACTTAGTTCGAGTTGTCACAAATAGGATTTCCTTCTTAGGTTAAATTTCTCTATTTTTCACATTTATCGCACAACTAGGTATATGCAATGATAGTGCCTCATGCTAATTACTAGAAAAAATCCACACATCCTATCACTTTACTTGTGAAACATAATGTTATTTATTCGTCCAACCCAGCCATTCTCGCATAAACTTTACTAAGTGTTGGCATACCGCCTTGTGCACTTACTTGCTCAACCGCAAGCGAGGCCGCTATATTCGCAAAGTATACTGCTTCATCCAACGACTGCCCCTCTACTAATGCATAGGCAAGCGCTCCATTAAAAGTATCCCCAGCTCCAGTTGTATCCACTGCTTTTGTCATATAGCCAGGGACATGAATAGGATATTCGCCATCAAAATAACGCGCCCCATCACGACCAAGTGTAATAATTAGTTTATTCGGATATTTTTCGAGCGTTTGATCGAAATCATTTCCAAATAGCTGGGCACACTCCACTTCATTTGGTGTCAAGTAGGTAATATCATCCATCCAGCGCATATCAAAGTTCGCCGCAGGGGCTGGGTTTAACAGCACTGGTACATTCGCTTCTTTACATAATTTTATAGCATGTGCTGTCGTCTCCAACGGAATTTCAAGCTGTAAGATCACCATTTGACTTTGCATAATGACATCTTTTACAGCATCCAAATGTGTTGGTTTCAGCATATAATTTGCTCCTGGTACTACGATGATACGATTATCATTTTGATGCACTAAAATATTTGCAATGCCCGTTGATTCTGGAGTTGTTAGAAGCGATGTTGTATCAATATGCTCCTGCTTCAAAACCGTTCGCAATGTATGCCCAAAACGATCATCGCCTACACAACCAATCATTGTGACGCTGCTACCTAGACGAGCCGCTGCAATCGCCTGATTAGCCCCCTTTCCTCCAGGACTTGTTTGAAATTGTTGCCCAAGAACTGTTTCTCCCAGTTGCGGGAAATCCGCCATTTGTATCACTAAATCCATATTTAAACTACCAATTACTGTAATCATCTAAATCATCCTTTCGATTCCTTCTTTCTATTTTAACGACTTGACAAAAGAAAGACAAAGGCTTCCATGTTCCAATATTTCGAAGTCTCTGCGCTGGCAACATTCCCCATCAAAGCTAAAAACGTTTACAGCAAAAAAGTGTTAGATTGATTCCAGTCAATCTAACACTTTTCTCAGCTTTACTTGCCCATTAGTAGGCTACACGTTGTGCTTCATAGGCAGCAATATGGTCTTCGTATTTAAATGTTAGGGCAATTTCATCCCAGCCATTTAATAATGTTTCTTTATAATAAGAATCAATGTTAAATGTATAAACTTTGCCATCTTCACCTGTTACTGTTTGTGCTTCAAGATTTACTTCGACATGATAAGGCTTCTCTAAACCTTTTGCTAAAATTTCATCGCACTCTGCTTCCGTTAATTTGATAGGTAATATACCATTTTTGAAGCAGTTATTATGGAAAATATCCGCAAATGAAGGGGCAATAACGACGTTAAAGCCATAATCTAAAATTGCCCACGGTGCATGCTCACGGGAAGAGCCACAGCCAAAATTATCTTGCGCTACTAAAATTTTAGAGTTTTTAAATTCTGCTTTATTTAATACAAAGTCCTGTACTTCATTGCCTTGTGCATCAAAACGCCAATGATAAAATAAAAATTGACCAAAGCCTGTACGCTCAATGCGTTTTAAAAACTCTTTTGAAATGATTTGATCTGTATCGACATTTTTACGATCAAGTGGTGTTATCACACTATTTACGATATTAATTGGTTGCATTTTCAATCATCCTTTCCGTGTAAATGGTGCGTTTACACAGTTTCCTTCACGAATTCTCGTACATCTACAAAGTGACCTGCAATCGCTGCAGCGGCTGCCATCGGAGGTGATACTAAGTGCGTGCGAGCACCAGCACCTTGACGACCTTCGAAATTACGGTTTGAGGTAGATGCACAGCGTTTACCAGCTGGGACCACATCATCATTCATCGCTAAGCACATTGAACAACCGGATTCGCGCCATTCAAAACCTGCAGCAATGAAAATTTTATCTAAACCTTCTGCTTCTGCTTGTTTTTTTGTGGAATGGGAACCTGGGACAACAATTGCTGTTACGTTTTCATGCACTTTACGTCCTTGAATAACATTTGCAGCAGCTCGTAAATCACTTAAACGTGAGTTCGTACATGAGCCGATAAATACGTATTGGATATCGATTGAAGTTAATGGTTGCCCTTCTTCTAAGCCCATATAGGCAAGTGCTTTACGAAGTGCGGCTTTATCTGACTCATCCTGATAATCTGCTTGCGTAGGAACATTTTGTGATACACCCGCGCCCATTGAGGGATTTGTACCCCATGTAATAATCGGCTCGATTTCCTCTGCTTTAATGATGCGGACTTCATCATATGTTGCGTCTTCATCGGATGCTAAACTTAGCCAATAAGCTGTCGCTTCTTCAAATTTCTCACCTTGTGGTGCATATTTGCGGCCACGAATATAATCCACTGTGATTTGGTCAGGTGATACAAGACCAGCCTTTGCACCCGCTTCGATGGACATATTACAGATAGTCATGCGCTCTTCCATTGACAGTTTGTGAATTGCCTCTCCAGTGAATTCCACAATATGTCCTGTACCAACGCCAATACCGAATTTCGAGATGATTGCTAAAATAATATCCTTAGCAGCAACGCCAACCGGTAGCTCTCCTTCAACGCGGATTTCCATCGTTTTTGGCTTGTTTTGCCACAATGTTTGTGTAGACATTACGTGCTCTACTTCGGATGTACCGATACCAAATGCAATGGCACCAAATGCACCGTGTGTAGATGTATGCGAGTCACCACAAACAATTGTTTTGCCAGGCTGTGTTAAACCTAATTCTGGTCCAATCACGTGGACAATCCCTTGGTCAGGGTGACCCATACCTGCCAGCTCAACTCCGAATTCAGCAGCATTTTTCGCCAGTGTTTCAATTTGATTGCGTGCAATTGGATCATTGATTGTCGGTAGATTTTTCGTTGGCACGTTATGATCCATCGTCGCAAAGCTTAAATCAGGACGACGCACTTTCCGTCCATTTATGCGTAGACCTTCAAATGCTTGCGGAGAAGTTACTTCATGAATTAAATGAAGATCAATATATAACAGGTCCGGTTTGCCCTCTTCCTGATAAACAACATGTTTATCCCAAATCTTTTCAATTATATTTTTTCCCATTGTCTTCACCTATTTCTTAAATATATGTTGTCATAATACTTTCTGAAACAAAACTTGTATCAATTTCATTAATGACTTTATCTGTCCATTCATTTGTAGATAACGTGCGTCCTCCATCACGTGCAAGATCAGCTGTAAAGTACCCATCATCAAATACTGCACTTACTGCACGTTCGATTTCAGCCGCTTCTTCTGCTAGGCCAAATGAGTATTGTAACATCATAGCGACTGACAGAATCGTTGCTGCTGGATTAGCCACACCTTGCCCTGCAATTTCTGGTGCTGAACCGTGTACTGGTTCGTAAAGTCCAAAATTATCACCGCGGATGGATGCGGATGGTAGTACGCCAAGAGAACCTGTAATAACCGATGCTTCATCACTTAAAATATCACCAAACATGTTTTCTGTTACAACGACATCATAATGAGCAGGATTTGTAATTAATTTCATCGCTACGGAATCTACTAAGTTGTGTTCCACTTGAACATCAGGATAGTCTTTTTTCTTCGCTTCTACTACTTCGCGCCATAAACGGCTAGTTTCAAGTACGTTTGCCTTATCGACTGAACATAATTTGCCTCCACGTAAACGTGCTAATTCAAAGGCATTTTCAACGATACGCTCTACTTCAGCTGTTGAGTAAACTGTTGTATCAATCGCGCCATTTTCAGTACGCATACGTGGTTCCCCGAAGTATACGCCGCCTGTAAGTTCACGTACGATCATTAAATCGACGTTTTCGGCTACTTCACGTTTTAAAGGTGAAGCCTCTAGTAAACTCGGGAACGCCTTTACTGGACGTAAATTTGCAAATAAGTCAAAGTGCTTGCGGATACGAAGTAAGCCTTTTTCTGGACGTAATTCTGGCGGGTTATTGTCCCATTTTGGCCCCCCTACTGCGCCTAGTAAAATCGCATCACTGCTCTCACACATTTCAATTGTTTCATCGGGTAGTGGATTGTTGTGTTGATCGATGGCAGCGCCTCCGATTGTTCCATATCCTAAATGGAATGTATGGTTGAAACGTTTGCCTATTACTTGTAGTACACGTATAGCTGACGCAACCACCTCTGGCCCAATTCCATCGCCAGGAAGTACTGTAATTTTTTTCTCCATCGTAAAACACCTTTCTTTGTCTAGCGTACGGTTACGCTATTTTAGTAAAGACTCTCACCTGCTTTGCTAGGTGAGAGTCAAATCAAGTTAAACGAGTTCACCTTGTGCTCGAAGACTTACCTGAATTAAATGTCGGTTAATCGCATTTAAATAAGCTTTCGCGGATGCTTCTAATACATCCTGTGAAGAGTTTCGTCCCGTTGTTGATACACCATCGTATCGGATATTAATAACAGCCTCACCAAGTGCATCACGCCCTTTGCCGACAGACTTCACTCGGTAATCAATGACATTGATAGCACCAGGCACAAGCTGTTCTAACGTATTAAATATTGCTTCCACTGAGCCTGAGCCTGTAGCCACAACATTTTTCACATTGCCTTCTGGCGTCACGACCGTCGCGGTAGCAGTTGGAATATTTTCTGTTCCATATTGCACTTGTACCATTTTAAGCTCAAACAATGGCACATCTTCGATTTGAATTTGCTGCTCTGTTAGCAGCGTTAATAAATCTTCTTCCGTAATTTCTTTTTTACGGTCGGCTAGTTTTTTAAATTCAGCAAAAGCTTTGTTTAGCTTTTCATCTGACAGTGTAAAGCCCATTGTTTCTGCACGATCACGGAAAGCAGCGCGTCCTGAATGTTTTCCTAGAACAAGCGGTACTTCTCCTTCGCCAATCAGCGCAGGTGATATAATTTCATATGTTTCAGGATTTTTTAACACGCCATCTTGGTGAATGCCCGACTCATGTGCAAATGCATTTTTACCGACAATTGCTTTATTCGGCTGAATAACGACATTCGTTAGTTTACTAACTAATTGCGATGTACGCTTAATTTCCTGTAAGTTGATGCCTGTTTCAACAGGATAGATATCTTTCCGGATATGGAGGGCTACAGCGATTTCCTCTAGTGCAACATTCCCTGCACGCTCCCCGATACCGTTAATTGTTCCTTCAACTTGTGACGCACCATTTTCGATAGCCGCAATGGTGTTAGCCGTAGCCATTCCTAAATCGTCATGGCAGTGTGCTGAGAATTTCACCTTTTCAGCACCTTTGACGTTTTCTAGTAAAAATTTGAATAATGCGCCATATTCTTGCGGAGAAGCATAGCCCACTGTATCTGGCACGTTAATCGTCGTCGCGCCAGCAGCAATAACATCATTCATAATACGTACTAAAAATTCGCGATCTGAGCGGAACGCATCTTCGGCAGACCATTGCACAAGTGGGAAGTATTTTTTCGCATATTTCACTGCTTCAATGGCTTGCTCTACGACTTGATCAGGTGATTTTTTTAACTTGTATTCCATATGAATTGGAGATGTTGCTAAAAAAATATGAATATGCGGTTGTTCTGCTACTTTAATCGCTTCCCATGTTGTATCAATATCTTTTTGCACGCAACGCGCTAGCCCTGTAACGATTGAATTTTTCACAGTACCTGCAATACGCTGAACCGCATCAAAATCACCGGGAGATGAAGCAGGAAAACCTGCTTCAATAATTGTTACACCTAGACGTTCAAGTTGCTTGGCAATCTCAATTTTCTCTGCTGTATTTAAATTAATACCGGCAGATTGTTCACCATCGCGAAGTGTTGTATCGAAAATATCAATTTTTCGCACTTGTAGCCACTTCTCTCACAACTTTTTCCTTACCTTCATTGATGAATGGCATCATTGCACGTAGTTTTGCACCAACTTCTTCGATTTGGTGGTTTGCACCAGCTTCTTTGAATTTTGTATAGTCTGGACGACCATTTTCATTTTCTTGAATCCAACGACGAGCAAATGTACCATCTTGGATATCTGTTAATACGTCTTTCATGCGAGCTTTAACTGAATCGTCGATGATGCGTGGACCTGCAACATAATCACCCCACTCAGCTGTATCTGAAACAGAGTAACGCATTGTCGCCATACCGCCTTCAAACATTAAATCTACGATTAATTTTAATTCGTGTAATGTCTCAAAGTAAGCAAGCTCTGGTTGGTAGCCCGCTTCTACTAATGTTTCAAATCCAGCTTTAACTAATTGAGTTGCCCCACCGCAAAGTACTGCTTGCTCACCGAATAGATCCGTTTCAGTTTCTTCTTTGAATGATGTTTCTAATAAACCGCCACGAGCAGCGCCAATACCTTTACCGTAAGCAAGTGCTAAATCTTTTGCTTGACCCGTTGCATCTTGGTGGATAGCAAATAGTCCTGGTACACCAGCACCTTGTTGGAATTGACGACGCACTAGATGACCTGGTCCTTTTGGTGCTACTAAAAATACGTCAACATCTGCAGGTGGCGTAATTTGACCAAAGTGAATATTGAAACCATGTGCAAACATCAGTGCTTTACCAGCTTCTAAATATGGAGCAATTTCAGCTTCATAAACTGCTTTTTGACGCTCATCTGGTAGTAAGATTTGGATTACATCTGCTTCTTGCGCTGCCTCTGCAACTGTTTTAACGTCTAAGCCATCAGCTTTTGCTGCATCGAAAGATCCACCTGGACGAACACCTACTACTACATCAAAACCTGATTCTTTAAGGTTTAATGCATGTGCATGACCTTGTGAGCCATAACCGATAATTGCGATTTTTTTCCCTTTTAATACGTCCTCGTTGATGTTTTGTTCATAGTACATTGTAGCCATTGTTTGTTTCCTCCTAAAATTGGGTTTGTTTTTTTTAAACTTATGAGCATTTGCAGCTTTACAGTGCCTCAAATCACAAGTTTCGATTTTATATGCAAACTATTTTAAAATAGAGAGCTGCGTATTGATGGTTTTTTGTGTTTCACGAACAGATGCCGTTGCACCTGTGCGCGTTAATTCTTTAATACCATATGGGCGAATAAGCTCAATAAAGGCATCAATTTTTTCTGGATTTCCTACCACTTGATATGTCACAACGTTTTTCGCTGTATCAATAATTTGTGGACGGAATGGCTCAACAATTGAGTTCATTTCCAGACGTAAATTTGGTGGTGAAATAACCTTCACAAGCGCTAGCTCACGAAGCACGATGGATTTATCTGTAATGTCATTGACCTTTAACACATCAATTTGCTTCGATAATTGCTTCACTAGTTGTTCAATTTTGCGCTCATCTTCTACATTCACAACAAATGTCATTTTTGAGAAGTTTGGCTGTTCAGTATGACCAACTGTAATCGATTCGATATTGAATTGACGCTTCATAAGTAAACCTGTTATACGGTTTAATACACCACTTTGATTAATCACTGTTACTGTAATTACTCGTTTCAATTCTTTTTCACCCCAATCATTTCATGTAACCCTTTACCTGGTGCAACCATCGGGTATACACATTCAAGCTGTTTTACACGGCAGTCGATTAACGCTGGCTCGTCAGAAAGAAGTGCCTCACGGAAAATACTTTCCGCTTCGTCAATTGTGTTAATTCGATAGCCTTTAATGCCGTAAGCATCCGCTAATTTAACAAAATCTGGCTGGATTGGCATAAGTGATGATGAATAACGCTCTTCATAGAATGTTTGTTGCCATTGGCGTACCATCCCTAAACAACTGTTATTTAAAATCACAATTTTTACTGGTAAGTTGAATTCTTTTAATAATGAAAGCTCTTGTGCAGTCATTTGGAAGCCTGCATCGCCTACAATCGAAACAACTTTTTTGTCTGGCTTCGCAAACTGGGCCCCTATTGCAGCTGGGAAGCCGAAGCCCATCGTACCAAGTCCACCAGACGTTACCCAACCATGATCATTGTTTAAGCGGTAATATTGCGCAGCCCACATTTGATGCTGCCCTACATCCGTCGTCACAATGGCATCACCTTCAGTAATTTTATGCACAAGTTCTAGTGCTTCCTGCGGTAACACCTCTGTGTCTCCATCTTCTTTTGAATACCACAGCGGATATTCTTTTGCATGATTGTTTAAAAATTCAAGCCATTGTTTCGTATCTGGACCTTCAAAATCTTTTTTCAGAAGAGATTTTAATGCCTCTTTTGCATCCGCCACGATTGGAATATCGGTCGGTACGTTTTTTCCGATTTCAGCTGGATCAATGTCAATATGAACGATTGTTGCATTTGGAGCAAACGTTGCTAAATTCCCTGTTAAACGGTCATCAAATCGAGCACCAATATTTAATAGTAAATCTGACTTAGTAATCGCCATATTTGCCGTTACTGTTCCATGCATTCCGGCCATTCCAATGAATAAATCGTGATCGCCATGGATGGAGCCAAGACCTAATAAGGTATTCGTCACAGGAATTTGATACTTCTCAGCGAATGTTGTTAATTCTTCACGAGCATCGGCAAATAGTACACCCGCCCCTGCTAGAATTACTGGATTTTTCGCTAGCGAAATAGCTTGAATAGCCTTTTGAATTTGCAAATAGTTCGGCTTGTATGTTGGCTGATAGCCTGGTAAATAAATTTCTTCTGGTTCTTGTGGTGGATTATTTACATCAAACAGCATTTGAGATACATTTTTCGGGAAATCTACCACAACAGGTCCTTTACGACCTGTATTCGCAATATGGAACGCTTCTTTCACTATGCGAGGGATATCATTGACATCTTGCACTTGGTAGTTGTGCTTTGTAATAGGTGTTGTAATCCCCATAATATCTGCCTCTTGGAATGCATCTGTCCCAATAACCGTTGTCGCTACTTGACCAGTAAAGACAACTAAAGGAATGGAATCAATCATCGCATCGGCAATACCAGTTACTAAGTTCGTTGCCCCTGGACCGCTTGTTGCGATAACAACACCCGGCTTATTCGATACACGTGCATAGCCTTCAGCTGCGTGAATGGCACCTTGCTCGTGACGTGTTAAAATATGACGAATTGGGTTTTTGTACATTGCATCATATATTTGAAGTACTGCTCCACCTGGATAGCCAAAAATAATATCTACATCTTGATCATGCAGCGCTTGGACTAAAACGTCTGCACCATCTTTCGCTTGAAAAGTTTGTTCTACTTCTTCTGTCGCCAATTGTTCTTTTTCATTAATTGAAACATTCGCACTCATCAAAATATGCCTCCTTCTTGTCTTTCGATTCACACCAGCATACGACTACCTCATCTAGTTAATGAACACTTTAGTGATGTAACGCTGAAAAGGTTCAACTATTTATGCTGAAAACGGAATATTCTACGCTTAATAAATAATAAAAAGCCTTTTTCTCCGAACGCAAAGAACTACCTTGCGTAGGGATGAAAAAGACTTTTCATGGTACCACCCTTGTTTATAGCAATCATATTGCTACCTCGCGAATAAATGAAAGCATTTATGCACCAATGCAAGTGAACTTACATCCAATACGGTGTCATAAATCATTTATTCATTAATAACGAGCACTTCGATTATGCCCGGAACTATCTAATGGCGATCACGCGTTTAATAGTTCACTCCGAGGGGATGTCGGATCTAGTTGTATCGCCGGCTTCCAGCACGACCGGCTCTCTGGTAGATACAAGGCTCTAGAACCTTTAACCTCATCAACGTTTTAACCTATTGATTTTTTACTAGTTTTTAAGACTAAATTTTCATCACGCCACCTGTTGAGGCGCTTGTTACTAATTTTGAATATCTTGCTAACCAGCCACGTTTGATTTTCGGTTCAAACACTGGCAGTTTTGCGCGACGTTCTGCTAATACTTCATCTGAAACTTCTAAATTAATTGTACGATTTGGTAAATCAATCGTAATGATGTCACCATTTTCAACTAAGGCGATTGGACCGCCTTCTGCTGCTTCCGGCGATATATGCCCGATTGAAATACCGCGAGATGCACCGGAGAATCGACCGTCCGTAATTAATGCTACCTTTGTACCGAGACCACGACCTTGAATGGCTGATGTAGGTGCTAACATTTCTGGCATCCCTGGGCCACCTTTCGGTCCTTCATAACGAATGACGACGACATGGCCTTCCTTAACAGTACCGTTATCAATATTTTCTTGCGCTGCTTCTTGTGATTCGAAGACAATAGCCTCCCCTGTAAATACTTTAATCGAAGGATCGACAGCACCTACTTTAATGACAGAGCCATCTGGTGCGATATTACCAAATAGCACCGATAAACCTCCGACTGGGCTATAAGGATTGTCTTTTGTACGAATAACTTGATCATTTGTAATGTGATAATCTTTGACTAGTTCGCCCATTGTTAGACCTGCAACAGTCGGACGATTTGGATGAATGGCACCTGGAATAGATGCTAATTCATTAATGATGGCACTGACACCACCTGCTTTATTGATATCATCCATTGAAATATCGGAAGCAGGCATAATTTTTGCTAAATATGGCACACGCTCTGCAACTTTATTAATATCTTCAATGTTATAGTCGATTTCAGCTTCATTTGCGATCGCTAATGTGTGAAGCACCGTATTCGTGGAACCGCCCATTGCCATATCGAGTGCAAATGCATCATCAATTGCTTCTTTTGTAATGATGTCACGTGGCTTAACGTCTTCTTTAATCATGCGCACTAATTGTTTAGCGGCTTCTTTAATCAACTTATGTCGATCTTCAGACGTAGCAACGATTGTACCGTTGCCTGGAAGTGCTACACCTAGCATTTCCATTAAGCAGTTCATGGAGTTCGCTGTGAACATCCCTGAACATGAACCACATGTTGGACATGCATTATTTTCAATATCTAACAGCTCTTCAGCTGACATATTACCTGATTTATGAGCCCCAACACCTTCAAATACTGAAGTTAATGAAAGCTGTTTTCCTGTAGCAGATGTACCTGCCTCCATTGGACCACCAGATACAAAAATTGATGGTACGTTCGTACGAACTGCTGCCATTAACATTCCTGGTGTGATTTTGTCACAGTTTGGAATGTAAAATACGCCATCAAACCAGTGTGCATTAATAACTGTTTCTGCTGAATCCGCTATAATTTCACGGCTTGGTAAAGAATAACGCATACCAATATGGCCCATTGCAATACCATCATCCACACCAATCGTATTAAATTCGAATGGAATGCCCCCCGCTTCAATTATGGCTTCTTTCACTACATCAGCAAATGTACGTAAATGAACGTGACCTGGAATAATGTCGATATAAGAGTTACAAACCCCAATAAATGGTTTCCCTAAATCTTTTGCTTTTACTTTGCCTGTTGCATATAAAAGACTACGATGTGGCGCACGATCTACGCCTACTTTAATCATGTCACTTCTCATTTTAAACGCCCCTCATTTATTGCTATGTTCGTCGCTATATACAAAATGTTCTGTCTATTTTGTTTTTACCTAGCTGATTGCCTTTGTGGCAACTGATTGTAGGAACGAACGTATTAAATTGTTGTTATCATAGTACGAATAACTAGGCTAAGTCAACAGTATTTTTTGAATTGTTTAAACAATTCAAAAACTCAGCGAAATTTGAAATCGTTTACATGCTGATTAAGCATCGGTTTTATCTCGATTTGATAAATATTTTGACATTTCGTTCAAATTTAAATTTTTTCATTATAAACACTATTTCGGTGATTATTTATCAAACATGCTTTCATCTTTCCCAATACACTTCTTAAAAAAATTTTACAATTCAGTTGTTGTTAAATTCTAAATTTTACAATATGAATAATTGCTCTAAGTAACGTGTGAAAAATACTTTGTCAGGATCATATTGTGCACGAACTGTTAAAAATTTATCTATATTTGGATATAATGCGTGTACTTGCTGTGCAGTTAAATGGCTTTGTTTTCCCCAATGTGGTCGACCATGATATTTTTGCATTAAATTATGCACCCATGTAAAATAAGGCTCTTCCGACATGCCTTTATACATATGAAAAGCAATAAAGGCGGATTCTTGTCCTTGTGTAGGACTTAAATAACCAGCCTCACCTGCTGTTGTACGGCATTCCAATGGAAAATGCACATGCAAATGTCCTTTTTTAAACATTGCATGAATTTCTTCCATGCATGCCTCAAATTGCGTTAATGATATGGCGTACTCGCTTTCTTGGAATTTGACACTTCTAGGAGATGGATAGATTTCATAGCTAATGCCAATCTTCTCGGCCTCCACAACATTGGCAGCAGCTAATTTACTCATTGCACTACTTAAAGCTGGTTTCCATTTACATAGCTCTGAAATCGCAAAAAACGCACCATTTTCTACCATTTGAAGTTTTATATTTTCTACATACTTGCGCCATTCACTTTGATACACTGGGGCCATCGCATTCATACGTTTAATTTGAATCGTTTCACTACCAGGAAAGTAAAACCATTCAACATGTCGATGCTGTCGAATATCTTGTGCAAAGGTGGCTAGTCCGTTTGTTAATGTGTCCCTTGTGCCAATATAATGTAAACTATAGAGTGGCAACACTTTTAGCGTCACTTTTACAAGTACTCCTAGCATGCCAAGTGAGACATGAAGCGCCTCGGATAAATCGTCAGTCCCTCGAATATGTTCATGATAAGTTCCATTTCCATCAACAAAACACCAGCGTGTCACAGCAGACGACAACGAACCTAAAGTCACCCCTGTTCCATGTGTACCAGTAGACACTGCTCCGGCAATGCTCTGTTCTTGAATATCGCCCATATTCATTAAGCCAAACCCATGCTTTGCAAGCTGTGGTCCAATCTCATATAAATAAGTGCCTGCCCACAGTGTAGCTTCTTGGTTTTCGGCATCTATCGAAATAAGCCCGCGCATATTATGTAATGACAGTGCAATATGCTCCGGCATGGCAACAGCACTAAATGAATGCGCTGCACCTGTTACACGAATGGTTTTCTTCCTATCACGCGCATGCTTCACTACATTTACAACTTCTTCTATAGAACAAGGTAAATGCATCTCACTTGGATACGCTATTATATTGCCAGCCCAGTTCGTCCATTTCCCCCCATTTTTCCACTTCTCTACAGAAAACATTGACCATCCCCCCTGTACGTCGCAAAGCTACCTACATATTCGTCTTGCCTTATGCCATGAAGTGTTTGAAATCTTTCGCAAAGCTCTCCAGCCTTTGCATGGCGAAAATAGATGGTATCCCCAATTGTGAGTGTTTTGCCTGTTACCTTAATCGGTGTTTGCACTTCTCCTGCCCCTTCTAAACGAAGAAAGGCAAAATAGTTCGGCTCGTAAAATGCCGGGTATCGATCATTCGCCATTGCTCCAGACGCTGGATAACCACCACCATGACAGACAACAATATTAGGCGCTGGTTTCCGCGTCACACGGAGTGCAAAGCCTGCTGCTTTTGACAGTTGCAAATGGGCAAATTGATCAAAAAGGGCTGGTGCATAAAATGCTGAACCAACTGTAATTTCTGTCACTTCCTTCTGCTCCGCAGTATATATCATACTGCCTGTTCCTCCACCATTAACAAAGCGTAATTGAGGAAAGTAGGCTTTTACATGCGCAATAGCTAATCTACGAAATTGGGTTACTTGCTTTTTGGCTTGAGTTTGCATGAAATCTATTAGCCTACCTTTTATAGCATTAGCAGGCCGATTGCCAACACCAGCTATTTGCGCCTCATATCCCATAACGCCTACAACTTCTATATGCGACTGCTGTTTTATATAAGTTAAAAAAGGCGTGATAGACTCCAGCGAGTCAAGAGATGAGCGCTTTGTACCAAAATAAAGTACTTTAAAATCAGTAGATAAATTAATATCGATACAGATGGATACCTTTACATCAAGCTCCGCTCCTATTTTTTCTAAAAACGCAACTTGCTCACATCTATCTACCATAAATGTGACGGTTTTTCCCTCTTTTACATAGTGCAATAGCTTGCGTACAGCCATATCTTCCATAACAGGATAACCAAGCAGCACATCATCGAAATTTTTTTGGAGTAAAAAGATGGATTCTGCCGCGGTAAATGTCATGAATCCTGTTATATTCGACAGGTGTTGTTGGAGATAGTGCAATACCTCCACCGAGCGTATTGATTTTGTTGCTATGCGGATTTTTTTTTGCCCACAAGCTTGTTGCACCTTTGCGATATTATCATCTAGTGCATCAAGGTCTAACCAAGCAAATGGACGCTCTATGCCATGGAAAGCCTGTTGAAATCTCGTTGTCATTTAATCCCCCTCGTATGATTTATATTGGTCAAGTACAAGAAAAATACACCGAAAGCTTGTCTACTTCACAATAGGCAACAAAAAACAACCGTGTATTACGACGAAATTGCCTTCACGGTTGTTTTAGTATAGGTCAAGCATTGTACTCACCTTTCTATTAGATTTTTAAGAGATTAGGATGCCAATAAAAACTCAGCAGCTAAATTTAACATTACCACCAAATGTAGCGCAGCAATAAAGAATCCTTGGCGATCTAAACGTTTCATAACAGTCATATTCATAAACTATCACCTCTCCTTTTTTTCACATTATACGCTCACCTTGTTCAATTTTCAAACTATTCTTAATATTAAAATATAACTATTTTTCTGACAGCCAAAACCAAATATGGCATGATAAAGAGTGAAATCATGCCTAAAGGAGTGGACGAAATTGAAAAAAGCATTACTGGTAATTGATTATACAAATGATTTTGTAGCAACAGATGGTAAATTAACATGTGGGGAACCAGGACAATTACTCGATACGCCTATTGCAAATTTAATTGAACAATTTATTGCAGAAAAAAATGTCGTCGTCTTCGCTAATGATTTACATGAAGAAAACGATCCATTTCACCCTGAAACAAAGCTTTTTCCTCCTCACAATATTCGGGGAACATCAGGTCGCAATCTATACGGTCATGTTGGTGAAGTTTATAACTTGTATAAGGATAAAGTGATTTGGCTCGATAAAACACGTTATAGTGCCTTTGCAGGAACAAATTTAGCCATTTTATTAAAAGAACGGAACATCGAGGAAGTTCATTTAGTTGGTGTTTGTACAGATATTTGTATTTTGCATACGGCTGTGGATGCTTATAATTTGGGCATTTCTACTGTTATTTATGCAAATGCAGTAGCAAGTTTTGATGCAGCCGGACATGATTGGGCTTTGCGTCATTTTGAACATACTTTAGGAGCGACAGTTGTGAAATAAAATAAATGAAATCATAAAAAAGTAGCTGTAGAGGTTTAATTATCTCCAAAAAGGATATAACTAAGTAATGCCATTATATCTTAACTTTGAGGAGATGAATCATTATGATCAGTTTCATTTGGTATTTAATCATCGGAGGAATTTTAGGTTGGTTAGCTGGCGTCATTTTAGGAAAAGATGTTCCTGGAGGCATTATTGGTAATATTATTGCCGGGATTGTCGGTTCTTGGATAGGTAGTATGGTTTTAGGCAACTGGGGTTGGAAAGTCAGCGATTTCTATGTATTTCCAGCGTTAATAGGTGCAATTGTGCTTATCTTCATTGTAAGCATTATTCTTAAAAGTATGCGTAAAGCTACGTAATTATGTACAAAAAGAGCCATCGATTTAGATGGCTCTTTTATTATTTTGCATTAAGAAGGACGGCTGTTTTTAATTCATCGTGGTAATCATTATACAAATTATAGTAATGTAAGACATTTTTAACGTATTCTTCACTATGATTATAATTGAAAACGGCTCGTTTTACGTCACCTTTTGCCGCGCCATACTTTGATAAATAATTGGCAGCACTAAATACAGCATCTTCGATATCATAGGGATCCGCAATACCATCCCCATTGGCATCGACACCGTAGCCTCCATATTTTTTAATGGTTTCGGGATTCATCAGCTCTGCTTTTGTAATATTGCCCTGACCCAATCCCTCACAAGTTGGGTGTTTCCATCCTACAAATGTACAAGGCATAAAGTAGAGTAAGAACCCGGCGCCTTGGCATATTTCTATGCTAGGTTTCCAAGAACTCCTCCCCGAACCGTACGTACACCTCTCGGCGTATACGGCTCTCCACCTATCAGTCTAATTTACCGTTGTGTAAATCAACATGGCATTTTTTGCATAGTGCCATCGTTTTACGGTTTCTTTCAATCATGCGTTTTTCCCATCGTTTTTTGCCTTCGAGGTCTTTTAACTTCTTAATGTGATGAATTTCTAAATCCACATCTGTGGCATGACACCATTCACATTCCTTTGCTACAAGCCTCTCAATGAGACCTGTTCGGTTGTAAATGATGTTTCTTGTCTTAGAAATAACATCAACATCGGCATATGAAGATGGTAATAATTTCTTTTTAAATCCATCTTTATAGAAGAATGCGATTTTACTGCCATTGACAGTTTCGTATCTCACCGCAAAATCTCCATTTATACTGTATTTTCTGTGGATTTTTCTAACGCTTGATTTATATTTGTTTGCGAAAGTTTTATACATGCTATATTCCATGATGAATTTAAATCCATCTAGTTTATAAACATTGTTCGCTAACTTGTAATAATTATATAAACCTCTGATTTCTGCGTTGTAAATCATCAATATTTCAAGATCATCGTTTTGCAGAAGATGCGCCCGATGAGTAGACTTCCATTTTTGTGTATTTTCGTCTATTTTTAACGCTTTGTATTCGATTAATTTATTTCGCCATATTTCATGTGGTAAAAGAAGTTCACAGCTCATTGTACGTGTACGTTGTTTATGTCCACTCGCTGTGTATTTTGTCGTTTTATTATCATGACTAATTTTAATATCATATCCAAGAAACCTTGCTCTTTTACTAGAATGCGTAATGAGCGTTTTTTCTTGTGATAATTCAATTTTCAGTTCTTCACTTAAGAAAGTGCTAATGTCATGTTTTATTTGTTGACAATCCTCTTTACTACCGATAACACCGATTAGGAAATCGTCGGCATATCGCACATACTGTATTCGCTTGTAGTTTTCATCCATAGGGTCTTTGTAGGGTAATTCCATCATGTGATTTTTCAACTCGTCCAAGTGTTGAAGTGCTTGTTCTTTTTCTTTCTCGTTCATTTCTTCCCATTTTTCCTTATACCTTGCGTTTGCTCGGTGTAGTCTAGCTTCTCTAGTACGGTATTCCGGTAGACGTTTTCGTCCTTTTCCTTTGTCAAATTTATCTTTGTAAACTAAAACAAAGTTATCTAACTCATTTAGATAGATATTTGAAAGGATGGGGCTGATGATTCCACCTTGCGGAGTACCACTATATGTTTTGTGATATTGCCAGTCCTCTAGGAAACCTGCTTTAAGAAATTTCCAAATTAAGTCAATGAATTTATCATCATTAATTTTTCTTTTCAAAATCTCAATTAGTTTGTGATGATTAATGTTATCAAAGAATCCTTTAATATCACCTTCCACAAACCATTTAGCTCCAGTAAATCTGTCTTTTACTTGCATAAGTGCAGTATGACAGCTTTTGTTTGGTCTAAAACCATGAGAGTGTACCGAGAAAGTTTTTTCGTACATAGCTTCAAGTAAACTTCTTACTACTTCTTGAACTAATTTATCTTCGAAAGATGGTATACCTAATGGTCTTTTACCACCGTTCTTTTTTGGAATGTAAACCCTTTTGGACGGTTTTGGTTGATAACTATAATCTTTTAGGCTTTCAATTAATCTTTCAATTCGTTCTAGACTCATACCATCAATGGTTTGTCCATCAACACCTTGTGTCATATTGCCTTCTTTCGCATAAATCTTAGCGTAAGCCATTAAATAGAATTCCACATTATACAAGTTTCGATAGATTCGTTCGAATTTGTAGTTTTCGCGTGTTGATTGTTTCGTTAGACTGTCTAACACAGTGTTTGGACTTCTCATAGAGCCTCACGCTCCTTTCCAATTTTAGTTAGACTTGATAAGCTGTTCCCCTTCGCCATGTGATGGGCTTTCCCCACCTCGGACTACTACGAGAACTCCGTTACCATATCAGATATTCAGATACGTTTTATCATAGCTTTTATTTAAGCGTTCTGACGTAGGTAATCACCATTTAGCACATATAAGAACAAGCACGATGTAATGTCGGATATGACGTTCGCCCTTTACTATTTATTATAGTTGGTCAGCGATAGACTACGCACTTTTGACATGCAATTAATCAAAGTGTATTCAGAGATGGCTACCAATTAACCATTCTGTTTCGCTGTATGACGTAAATAATCATCTTCCGTCATAGGTGGACCAATAACCTCCTCGGACTGTCATTCAGGCAGTTTAGCTTTTATCCTCGTTTACATCTTTTCATTTTGCTATTCAGTCGTATCGTGATGATTCGATAACTTATAGCTTTCCCAACATGCTACACTCCCCGATATTGGTTTCCCTCACGGATAAGTTGGGTAATGATAGGTATTGTAGTCTTACCTACTCCTTGCTAGTGGAGATTTCTTACATGACCTTATGGTCGCACTTGCATATGTCCGACTGCCCCTGCTGGCGAAACAAGTGATTTCATGGAAGAAAATCGTGTTTCAATACGATGATGGGCAGCTAACAATGTCCAAGGCACGCCATATTTCTCCTCGGCAGCAACATACACCGGAATATATTGTTCTGGAATGTTCATATCGAAATGCTGCTGTATTTCCTCAATCGCCTTTTGTTGTGCAAGTTTTTCGAAAATCGGGAATGTTTGTAGCTCCTTCCAAGCAAAAAAAGCAAGTACATAAACAGTAATGGCTACAGGGATTAATAATGCAATCATCCCCATCTTCATGCCTGGGGATAGTAATGGTTTCTTTTGTTTTTTTTTCGCCATATGTCACACCTAATCATTCTTTGTCTACTTCTATATTACCAAATTTACCGTTTTATGTTGTAGATTTTTTCTATTTTTCTTTTTCCTATGTTTATAGTTGAATATAATTAGGGTAATATA
This sequence comes from Lysinibacillus sp. FSL K6-3209, assembly GCF_037976175.1. Taxonomy (NCBI): domain Bacteria; kingdom Bacillati; phylum Bacillota; class Bacilli; order Caryophanales; family Bacillaceae; genus Lysinibacillus; species Lysinibacillus sp. FSL K6-3209. The sequence continues at coordinate 2,671,144 of NZ_CP150264.1, forward strand.
GTAGAATACAATTCGATTGTTTTTTTTGGATAATTATTGGGAGGATATATTATATGTGGAAAGACTTTAAGGAATTTGCTATGAAAGGCAATATAATTGATTTAGCGATTGCCGTTGTAATTGGTGGGGCTTTCGGGAAAATCGTTACCTCCTTAGTAGAAAATATTATTATGCCATTAGTCGGTGTGTTAACAGGTGGCATTGATTTAACAGAAAGCTTTATGTTTGGTTCTGGTACAGCGCAAGTGAAGTTAGGTGTATTTTTACAATCAATTATTGATTTTTTAATTATCGCCTTTGCTATTTTCTTAGCATTACGTCTTATGACGAAATTTACTAGAAAAAAAGAGGAAGCTGTTGTAGAGGAACCGACACCTGTGCTAGATGCAAAAGAAGAACTGTTAAAAGAAATTCGAGATTTATTAAAAAAACAACAAGCATAATGGACAAGGCATTATGTGCCACAAAGGCTATAGATATTTTCGTGCTACGCGAAAACGAATCTATAGCCTTTTTTATTTGTGCCTCTTTCAAGCCTCTTTTCATCGCCAATCATCAATCCCCTACTATTCCTACATGATTTATTTTTAATAATCTATGTAATTTTCTGAAATCATCTTGTCCTTCTGTACTTTCCATGTTAAATTAAGTAACAATTATAGAGAAAATTGAAGATACTAATTGAATTATTCTATTAAGGAATAGAGTCCCCTAGTGGACTCTTTCTATATTAACGATGAAGAAAAGAGTGACGACATGACAAACAATCGACGTATTGAAACAAAACTTGTACAGCTTGGCAATTTGAGTGACCCTAGAACTGGCGCTGTTAGCCCACCCATTCATTTATCAACTGCCTATAAACATACAGGTATCGGTGAATCAACAGGATTTGACTACGCACGTACAAAAAACCCAACGCGTGCCATTTTAGAAGCAGGTATTGCAGATTTAGAAGGTGGCGATGCTGGCTTTGCCTGTAGTTCCGGTATGGCTGCAATCCAACTGGTGATGTCTCTATTTAAACCAGGAGATGAACTCATCGTACCAGATGATTTATATGGTGGTACATATCGTCTTTTTAACTTTTTTAAAGAAACATACAATATTAAACCAATCTATTCAAAATTTGAATCGCTTGAGCAAGTAGAGGCGTTAATCAATGACAATACGCGTGCCCTCTTTATCGAAACACCAACAAACCCACTTATGCAGGAATTTGATCTCAAAGTGTATGCTGAGCTTGCCCATCAACACGGTGCATTGCTAATCGTAGATAATACTTTCTATACACCCTACTTCCAACGACCAATTGAACTAGGTGCAGATATTGTACTGCATTCTGCAACAAAGTATATTGGCGGACATAATGACGTATTAGCCGGTTTAGTTGTCTCAAAAGGTGCTGAGCTATCCGAACGTCTCGGCTTTATTCATAATGGTAGCGGAATGGTACTAGGTGCAATGGATTCTTGGTTATTGATTCGTGGCTTAAAAACGTTACATCTTCGCTTAAAACAACATGATGCCAATGCCAAAGCGATCGCTGCTTATTTAGAGGAAGAAGAACTTGTCACAGACGTATTATATACGGGTAAAGGTGGTATGTTGTCATTCCGACTACAAAAGCCTGAATGGATTGACCCATTTCTTCGGAACTTAAAGTTAATTATTTTTGCAGAGAGCCTTGGTGGCGTTGAAAGCTTTATCACCTACCCTGCTACACAAACACATGCCGATATGCCTTACGAGGAACGTGTAGCACGCGGCGTTTGCGATCGTTTACTACGCTTCTCTGTCGGCATCGAAGAAGCTGAAGATTTAATTGCAGATTTAAAACAAGTATTTGATACGTTGAGAAAAGAGGAATAGAAAATGAAACAACATATTGAGACAGCGCTTATCCACGCTGGTGTACGAGATGGCTACAAAAATAAAAAAGGTGCGGTCAATGTGCCGATGTATGTTTCTTCAACATTTCACCAAGAAAGCATCGATGAATTCGGTGAATACGATTATGCTCGTTCAGGTAACCCAACACGTGACGCGTTAGAGAAAGCCGTTGCCGAGCTTGAAGGTGGCGTTCGTGCACATGCCTTCTCTTCTGGTATTGCAGCAGTTTCCGCAGCCTTAATGTTATTATCACAAGGTGATCACATTGTCATTACAGCGGACGTCTATGGAGGTACTTACCGCTTTGTGTCAAAAGTATTACCTCGATTCGGGATTACATATACGTTCGTGGATTTTACTGATATAGCGGCGGTTGAAGCTGCTATTACACCTACTACAAAGCTTCTCTATATGGAGACACCATCAAATCCTACATTAGGAATTACAGATATCCGTGCAGTAGTCGCACTAGCCAAACAACATCAATGTCTAACGTTTTTAGATAATACATTTATGACACCTTTACACCAACGACCTCTTGACTTAGGTGTAGATGTCGTCATTCATAGTGCCACGAAGTTTTTATCTGGCCACTCTGATATTATTGCAGGACTCACTGTAACAGCAGATGAACAACTAGGAAACGACCTGTATTTTATCCAAAATTCTTTTGGTAATATTTTAGGTGTACAAGATTCCTTCACACTACTACAAAATATGAAAACAACCGATGTACGTTTTAGCCGTTCTGCTGCATCCGCACAAAAGATTGCACAGTTTTTAGAAGCAAATTCCCTTGTCGAGCAAGTGTATTACCCAGGTCTTGCCTCACATCCTGGCTATGCCATTCATCAAAGCCAATGTACAAGTGCAGGCGCTGTCTTGTCGTTCCGCCTACCTACCTATGCAGCAGCGAAAGCATTAGTAGAAGCGATGAAGATTCCCGTCTTTGCTGTATCTCTTGGTGGTGTGGAATCTATTCTTTCCTACCCAGCAAAAATGAGCCATGCTGCTATGGAGCCTGAAGAACGGATCAAACGTGGCATTACTGATGGATTATTACGATTCTCAGTCGGTTTGGAGCATGTGGATGATTTAATTGCAGACTTTGCCCAAGCATTAGAAATTGCCGCTAAAGCGTAAAAACAGAAACTTGCGTGACTGGCACTAAACTAACCCACTTCGAATTTCAGACGAGCACAGTGTAAGCCGTTGAAATCTAAGTGGGTTTTTATTTTACCTAAAAATTCAGAATTGTTTGGGTGACTGGCACTAGACAATACGATATAAATAATCGCCATGTCCTTTTGCGAGCTCAACGTCATGTTCCTTTTCAATCCAATAAAATGTAAATTGAAGGTTGCCCTCGTTTAAGCCTGTTGGATTGTGTTGCCAAGTATGTTGTAACTCATTTGAAGTTAAATGGAAAAAATAGCGTTTTTGCAATGCTCCTGAATAATGCTCAGCATAATCCTGTGCGATAAGGCCTTGTACTTCTAAATTTGTTAAACCCGTTTCCTCCACCATCTCTCGTATAACTGCTTCAAGTGGCGTTTCTCCGTCTTCAATTGTACCTTTTGGAATTTGAATGCCCGCTCCCTCTGTATTTTGCTCAAATACAAGGACCTGAATCCGATCGTCATATTTTCGGGTAATATAACCAAATGCTTTTTCTAAAACTTGCATAAAAACATCCCCCTTGGTCGTTACGTTATATGTTACAATATATAGAAATTATTGAAATTGTAGGTGATATGTAGTGACACTCATTATACGACAAATGAATGAAGATGACATCTCTTTTGTTCAAGAAATTGCGCAAACAACTTGGGCTGCAACATATGAAGGAATCATACCAAAGCATATTCAAGAACGATTTCTTCAAGCCGCCTATAGTAATGAACGTTTAACATGCCGTCTTCAAACAAGCCCTTTTTTAGTGGCAACAGTTGGTGAGTCTCTTATTGGCTTTGCTAATTTTTCAAATGTTAATGAAGAGGGACAGGCCGAGTTACTCGCTATTTACCTCCTTCCAACCGCTCAACATAAAGGCATTGGTTCAGCTCTATTGGAAAACGGTATTCAAAGATTACAAGGAGCAACCTCGCTTACTGTATGCGTTGAGAAAGACAATAGAATCGGTAGACAATTCTACAGCGCAAAGGGCTTCCAACAAGTAGACGAATTTGATGAGTTATTTGAAGGGCATATGTTAAAAACAATACGTTTGATTCTACCATTAGCAAAAAAATAACGGTGTCACTGTCTTCGTCTTATTAGGAAATATGCTAGTGTTGCCCTCTATTTTATAGGCAAATCAATTTGCTTAGATTGAATAACGAGGGCTGTTAACCCTTTGTCACTGCCGGACTCATGGGCTTGTCCCACTTGCCAAAAAACACCGTCCCCCTGTTTTACGACTAATTTCTCTCGATTCTCACCACAAACCCATCCCTCTCCTTCAATAACTATAAATAGCTGTGGAACAGGTGCTTCATGCAGACCGACAAATCCGCCCGCTTCTATGTATATAAACCCTATATTTGTTGGCTCCACTGTTGTCATTATTTTTGTGTAAAATGAATGCAACGAGTTGTAATGGTGAATGGCATTAGCGCCGTCCTTTGTAAACTTATAAATTTTCATAAAAAAACCTCTTTCTAATAAGAAAATATGCATTAAACCAATTTGTACATTAATATATCATCAACATATAGATTGTCAGCAATTTTGATTTCATGTATCTTTCTACCTTCTTCGATAAAACCCATTTTTCGATAAAGGGCAATAGCACTGATATTGCTGGACAATACGCCTAAACAAACTTTCTCGATTAGTGGATTGGCAGCTGCCCATGTCAGTAGCGCTTCATTAAACGTTTCCCAATTCCTTGCCCTCGTTGATCTTTTCGAACCATCATTCCAAAGCTACCTGTATGGGCTAGACGTTTTCGTTCTGGCGATTGAAATGCTAGCCAGCCAACGATTGTTTTATTGCATTCGGCAATAAGAATTATGTCACGATCATTCGCCAATTTCTTCTGTATCCATGCTTGCTGACCTTCAATTGTTTGTTGAAATTCTGCTTCGGTCGAGATGAAATATCGTTCTTCAGCCATTACTTCCTGCTGGATTTTTAGCATTTGTTGTGCATCTGCAAAACATGCGACGCGAATGTTTATTTGCTTGCTCATTCTAGTTCCTCCCTTCGCACTTCCTTTATTTTACTACACATCCAATACTTATATAGTACATAACTTTAAATAAAAAAAGCCCAGAAAAATTTCTGGGCTTGATGACACTTATTACTTCTAGGCATGATTAAAACTGTCGGGCTTTCGCTTCACTTCTCAAGATACGGTTATGGAGAGTTATCTCCGTTTCACCATTTACTTGAGATTTTGAACGCTTAATCCTTGTCCAGTTACGGTGGATTTTTTGAGATTTCGGGTCTAATTGTTCCGGCCTACTCATTTTACATCCTCCTCATCATTATAGACTTTATAAGTGAATCCATGTTAGTATGACCGTTCCTTTAAAAGACTACACCCTCTTTTTTTGAAATGACGAAAAAAATCTTCTTTACGTTTGTTATTTGTTAACACTAGCAAAGTTATTTTCACCATTATAAATCCTTAACATATTGCGTCCGCTCTCCTTTGCAATATAAAGAGCTTGATCTGCCTTATCGATTAGCTCATAAAAGGTCGAGATATCAGCCTCATTTGCATATTCAGCTATGCCGACACTCACTGTCATATGAATAAACTGTTCACCTACATGAAAAGGATGTTGCTCAACATTTTTTCTTATACGCTCTGCTATTTTCACAGCACTTTCTAACGAAGTCGAAGGACACAAAATAACAAATTCCTCACCACCGTATCTCGTTGTAATATCCTTTCTTCTGACAGATTCCTTTATGATCGTTGCAACATGCTTTAATACCTCATCACCAATTAAATGCCCGTAATGGTCGTTAACCTTTTTGAAAAAATCGATGTCAATCGCGATACAGGAACAATGATCGTCTTCATTTTTACATCCCTGAAAAACTTGCTCTCCTTGCTCGATTAAATATCGACGATTATAAAGTTTTGTTAGCTGGCATGTAACCGATAGCTCCTTTAGCAATATTGTGTCTTCTTTCACTTTTGTACTCATCTCATTAAAAGACGAACAAAGCTCCTGAAACTCTTTAGCATAAGGAGCTAGCTGTTTTTCATTGATTTTATAATCATAGTTACCTTGCTCCACTTTGGCAACGCCTTCCAGTAGCTGTTCGATGGGTTCCTCTATTTTTTTTGTAATAAGTAACATTACTTTAATAGTGAAAAATGTACCTAATAAGATACATACAGCTAGCAACCCAAATCTTTTAAACAGAGGTGAATATGCTTCCATCAGATTGACTTCAGAAATAATGTACCATTTCCCTTGATTAATTGGCTTATTTTTAGCCAAAACCCATTGTCCCTTAGCATCCTTATAAGTATTTAATGAGGACTTTAATGCATCCGTTTGAGCCATCATAAAAATTCGTTTATCAATCATTTCATTTTTTAAAATTATATTTTGACCATTCGCATCTTTCTTTTTCTTGTTGGTATCGAATTCCGTTAGTAAGGTTCCATCCCGATTGACAATATATGCATGCCCTTGAAAACCGACTCTTGATTCGTTTAAAAGTTGATCGATTGTATTAAAATTCACTGTGCCAAACACAACACCATTAAATTGTTGTTGCTCATCAAGAATTGGAGAGGCAAAAGCGATAATTGGCTGTTTTGTGACTTTACTAATCAATACATCTGTTATATATTGCTGTTTCGTTTTCTTCGCGACTTGAAAATACTCACGATTATTTACATCAATCCCAACTCCATTTTGTTGATATTCGGTTACAGTATCGAACTGCACTATCCCTTCTTTGTTCACAAAAACTAAATCAGTAAAAACGGATTGCTTTTTAAATTCTTGAAAATAAGCTTGTGATTCTTTATACTGATAGCCTTTTACAAAATCTAAATTCGTCATAGTATGTATATCTTTTGAGCGCTCCATTAACCAGCTTTCAAAAAAATAGGTTTGAGCGTCTAAGTAATGGGTCATTTCTACTTTTTGCTGGTTAATCGTTTGCTGATATTCAATAAAAATTGTAGGAATAAAAATACATAAACTAATGATAAAAATAATTACAATGTGGCCTCTTCGAAGCTGATTTTTTATCGTATTTTGGCACAAAACTTTCTTAACAGTTTTCAAAGCCTTACCTCCGCAAAAACACATCCATTTTTTACTATTTATATGGAAACTTTTTTATTTTCATCATTAAAAATACCATACTACCGTGATTGTGACAGTGAGAAATTACATAGTTAGTTAACTTTTTAATCTTTATTAGGAGGAGAAATTTACAAAATGTTAAATATCGGATAATTCTGATACTCTTTACTTCACCCTTTTAAAGACGAAAACAGCCACAACATAAGTCGAACCTGACCTATGTTGTGACCATTTGTCTATTGCTACTAATCATTGGCGATAAATTTGTGAATAGCTGGCAATAACTTTGGATGTAGTGGCAATGTTGGGTCTGCGTAAGTCGCTAAATTCTTCGTTCGATCCTCCGGTGCATTTTTTAGAATATGATTCATGCCCTCCATATAGAGAAGTTCAGCTTTTTCATTGCCTCGCTTCAACGCTTCGACATCTGTTGTTTTCACTTGGATATCTGTCGTTCCTTGAATCAGTAACACGCGTCCTTTTACATGTTGAAGTTCAGTAGCTGGATTATATTTCAGCCATGACATCATATATGGCTGCACAGAAGGTCTAAATAAGGCTTGTAGCTCTGGCGATACATGTTGCACTTGCTCCCCATTTTTCAGTGCGGCCAGAATCATATTAGTTTCAGTTGTTAGAGCAGGTGTTAATTGTCCTGATAATTGCTCTAAAAGTAACGTATCAGCCGTTCTACCTGCGCCTGCTATTGACACAAATGATTCCACATTGGTCTTTTTAGCGGCGAGCATACCAATTAATGACCCTTCACTATGCCCAATAATATGAACGCTTGAAAAAGCTTGATTGGCGGACAGTGCATGAATGATTTGCACTGCATCGTCAACATATTGATCGATGGTGATATCCTCTTCCTTTTTCAATAGGGAAGCATTATCCCCGATACCTCGTTTATCGTATCGAACACTTGCAATACCATCTTGGGCTAATCCTTCTGCAAGCATTTTCAAACTATTATTTTGTCCAGCAATTGCGGAATTCCCATCCTTATCTGTCGGGCCAGAACCTGCAATAATGAGTACGACTGGTGAAGGCTCCTTAGTGCTTTTTTGCAGTGCGACTGTTAAATCGCCATCCTTAACCGGAACTGTGAATGTTTCGTAGGAGACAGGTTGTTCTGGCTGTTCTTCATAACGCTTTAAAATAAGGCGGAATTCTCCTCCATTTTGATTAAACTTAGCTTCAATTTGCTCGTCTTTTAACGTTCCGTTTACCTCAATGGCCGAGCCATTTAAACGAATGCTAATGTGTACTTTATTACCACTATATGACACACTTTTAAAGGGATAATTACTTAACCCTTGTGCAGGAACAGATAATGTTCCGCCCTCTTTTTGTAAGTCTACAATAATAGGTAGTGAACCATTTGGAAGTTCAATATCCCCTGCCCATTTCCCGATTAGCTGTTCATTCATAGCAGGTTCATCCTCCTTTTTGTCGACCTGTGTTGCTTTTTCTTTTGGCGAACAGGCAACTAATGCGATTGCTATCAAACATAGTACAAAAAGTTTTTTCATCAAAACCCTCCCTTATAACAATACGCATAATAAACACTCAAATTGTTATACGTTTGCGACTGCATCTGTCATACTTAGAGTATAACAGTTTATTTGCAATATCAACTAAATTTAGCAAAAAAGAAAGACCCAGAAAAATTCTGGGTCCTTGGACACTTATACATTCTATTTGATTGTACAGTTGTGGTTTCTACTTCATCTTAAGATACAGTAACCCAGAGATATCTCTCATTACCTACTCCTTAAGATATGTGAAGCATAAACCTTATTCAGCTGTGGCGGACTTTCCTGAGATTCGTTGTCTACTGGAGTTGAACTACTCATTCTGCATCCTCCTCATCATATTAGATGATTAAGTGTATCCTTTAACAGTATGGGCCATATTCCAAAACTCTATACATGTTGTTAAAAAATTTTTATCGCTTGTTTATTTTATAGTTAGCTGCTTTTCCGCAAATACTTGTTGAGCAATCGTTAGCGCATTTTGTACACGAGGAAAGCCGATATAGGGTACTAATTGCAATAGTGCTTCCACAATTTCTGTTGGTGTTAATCCTGCATGCAACCCTCGTGTTATATGGGTTTTCGTTTGTGGTACAGCACTTTGTGTAACAACTGCTGTGATCACGACAAGTGCTCGACTTTTCGCATCAAGTCCTGGGCGTGAATAGACATCTCCATAGGCAAACTCGATAATCATTTTGCGCAAATCGGGCGCTATGTCAGCGAGGGCATCCGATTCTACCATACGGTATGCCTCTTCTTCTGTTACATAGTGCTTCATTGTTTCTAACCCCTTTGTAAAACGATCCGTCATATGACATTTCTCCCCTTTTTAACATGACTATATGTTCCTTATACAAAAACCCCAATTTCGCGTCTCCGAAAATTGGGGATTGTCCTTCACATATGTAAGGTGCTCTTTTTTGTTTCACCCTCTGGCTCTACAGAAAAAGGATTAAGGTTTTTCATAGTGCCTCACTGGACAGCTTTAATGAATATCTATGCAAATGTCTCTATGGACTTGCACGCAAAATAGTTAAGAAAGACAAGCTTTTGCTTTAGCGATTTGAATATTGACTTGATCGAAACCAGTACCACCTAATGAATGACGACGGCGTACAGCGGCTTCAGGTGCTAATACGTCATAAATATCCGCTTCGATAAGCTCACTTTCTTTTTTCATATCTTCAATCGGTAAATCTAATAAATAAATGCCTTTTTGAATACATGTAAAGACTAATTTACCCGTTACTTCATGTGCTTCACGGAATGGCATGCCTTTTGTTGCAAGGTAATCTGCTAATTCCGTGGCATTTGAGAAGTCAGAGTGGACTGCCTTGTGCAGACGCTCCGTATTCACTGTCATTGTGCGTACCATACCTTCAAAGATTTTCAAAGAGCCAAGAATTGTATGCACGGTATCGAACATTCCTTCTTTGTCTTCTTGCATGTCTTTGTTGTATGTTAACGGCGTTCCTTTTAGCACTGTCAGTAAGCCCATTAGGTTACCATACACACGACCAGTTTTACCGCGAATTAACTCCGCCATATCTGGATTTTTCTTCTGTGGCATAATGGATGAGCCTGTCGAGAATGCATCATCCAATTCGATAAACTTAAATTCATCTGTTGACCACAAAATGATTTCCTCAGCAAAGCGAGATAAATGCGCCATTAATAATGATGAATTGCTTAAAAATTCGACGATAAAATCACGATCACTGACAGCATCCATAGAATTCGCATACACTTCACTAAAACCAAGTAGCTCCGCTGATTTTAGACGATCAATCGGGAAAGTTGTCCCTGCCATGGCACCAGCACCTAATGGTAAGATATCAATACGTTTAATGGATTCCGTAAAACGTTGTTTATCGCGTTCAAGCATCCAAAAGTATGCCATTAAATGATGTGCAAAAGAAATGGGTTGTGCACGTTGTAAATGCGTGTAACCTGGCGCGATTGTTTCAACATGCTCCTCTGCTTTTTCTAGTAACGTTTTTTGGAATGTCTCGATACAATCAATGGCTTCCTTTACACGTTTCTTTAAGAAAATATGCATATCCGTTGCCACTTGGTCATTACGGCTACGGCCTGTATGCAGTTTACCACCAACTGGTCCTATGCAATCAATGAGCATTTTTTCAAGGTTTAAATGAATATCTTCATTGGCAACAGTAAATTTAAGCTCACCAGCGACTGCTTTTTCCTGTAATTGTGCGAGACCGCCAAGAATAGCTTCTACATCCTCTGCTGGTAAAATTCCCGTTGCACCAAGCATCGTGACATGTGCGACACTACCTTCTAGGTCTTCCAATACAAGTTGCTGGTCAAAGCCGATGGATGCGCCAAACTCATCGACCCATGCTTCTGCTGATTTTTGGAAACGTCCGCCCCAAAGTTTTGTCATAACAGCTCACCTTTTCCTAAATTACTTATCGAAAAGGTGCAGTACAGCGTTCATGCTACACTACACCCTACTTTTAATAATTATTTTTTATTAACTGAAGAGTTAACCACTGTTGGCAGACCCCATAATTCGATGAAGCCTACAGCAGATGCGTGGTTGAATTGGTCTTCTTTAGAGTATGTTGCTAATTTTTCGTTGTATAATGAGTTTGGTGATTTACGTCCTTCTACAATGGCATGACCTTTGTAAAGTTTCACACGTACTGTACCATTTACGTATTGCTGTGATTCAGCAAGGAATGCTTGTAATGCATCACGTAAAGGAGAGAACCATAAACCATCATAAATTAATTCAGATAATTTTTTCTCAATCACTGGTTTGAAGTGTGCTAGTTCTTTCACAAGTGTTAAGTCTTCAAGCTCTTTATGAGCAGTTAACAGTACTTTTGCACCTGGAATTTCGTATACTTCACGAGATTTAATACCAACTAAACGGTTTTCAACATGGTCGATACGGCCAACACCGTGCGCACCTGCTACTGCATTTAATTCTTGAATTAAATCAGCAAGTTTCATTTCTTTGCCGTTTAAAGCTACAGGTTTACCAGCAATAAATTCGATTTCTACATATTCAGCTTCATTTGGTGCGTTTTCAACAGAAACCGTTAAGCCATACGCTTCTTCTGGTGGAGATACCCAAGGATCTTCCATTACGCCTGCTTCGTTTGCACGGCCCCATAAGTTTTGGTCAATTGAGAATGGTGAATCTAATGTTGCCGGAATCGGTACATTATGTTTCATTGCATATTCGATTTCTTCATCACGGCTCCAACCCCACTCACGTACAGGAGCTAGTACTTCTAAATCTGGATTTAATGCTTTTATTGACACTTCGAAACGAACTTGGTCGTTTCCTTTACCTGTACAACCGTGAGCGACTGCATCCGCACCCACTTGGTTAGCAATTTCCACTAACTTTTTAGAAATTAAAGGACGAGAAAGTGCTGATACTAATGGATATTTTTGTTCATACCAAGTATGTGCTTGTAATGAAATAAGTGCGTATCCTTCAGCGAATTCATCTTTCGCATCCACCATATATGATTCAATAGCACCTACTTGAAGTGCTTTATTTTTTACAAATTCAAGATCTTTTCCTTCACCAACGTCTAGACAAACTGCGATAACGTCCCAACCTTGTTCTTTTAACCACGGAATTGCTACAGAAGTATCAAGACCGCCTGAGTATGCTAAAACTACTTTTTTATTTGCCATACAAAATGCGCCTCCAATTGCTCTATATGATATGTATGTTTATACATTCACTTAAAAGTTTATACACGAATAGTACCATGTTATAAAAATAAATACAAGTGCATTTTTATAAAAAAATACACTTTTACGAAGAATGTTAAAAGTCTGCAATAACAATGGTTAATTGGTGACTGGCACGCAAAATATTCAGAATTTTTCGGGTGACTGGCACCGTTATTTCTTATTGAATAGTGGTTTGGCTAAAAATTCGATTGTAGCAGGCGCTAACGCATATAGTTTACTCGTCAAGCCCATGATTTTTGGCAAGTTTACTTCTCGAACTGGGCGCTCTATCGTTTTTACTGTCGCCTGTGCCACTTCTTCAGGTGTTAAAAGAAATCGACCTAGAGACTCACGATATCCGCTTTCATCGTTTACTTTATCTAAAAATGGTGTATCAATTGGTCCCGGGTGAATGGCTGTTACTTTAATATTATAGGGTGCTAGCTCCATACGCAGACCATTGGTAAAACCAACAATGGCATGCTTTGTTGCCGCATAAACACTAGCCTTCGGTGTAGCAACCTTGCCGGCCTGAGAACCGATAAAAATCAGTTGCCCCTGTTCCTGCGCAATCATTGGTGCAGCTAGACGTTTTGCTAAATACATTGGCACGCGCACATTGAGCTCCAGCATTTCGCTTATATTTTCATCTGATAACAACGGCGCAATAGCAAACTTACCAACTCCCGCAGAAAAAATAGCTACATCGAGCGGAGGCAGTTGCGCACATACTTCATCAATGGCTGTAAGTGACGTTAAATCAGCTTGTATAACATTGGCACCTAAACGTTGTAAAGTTTTTAACGCTACTTCATTACGCCCTGTTGCATACACATGATGACCTTGTGCAACTAATAATTCTGTAATTTTTAACCCTACACCACTCGTTGCACCTGTTACAAAGATTGTCTTTTTATTCATTTTCATGTATGAACCCTACTTTCTTTTAAAGAAATAGATACCTGCCTCATTTTTCACGGAAACCACAAGATGATTTGCCTCTAAATAATCTAAATGTCCAAGTGTTTTAGACAATGTCAAGCCTAGTTGATGCTGAAAAATCGAAGGATATAAACGCTTTGTCATTTGTACAACTGTTAGCTGATCATTTCCTAGTAACTCATAGACCTTCATGGATTGTTGGTGTTGTCTTTCTAGTCGCTTATCAATGAGAGCTGGTATTTCTTCTAAATTTGCGCCATGCCCTGTATACATGATATTCACTGGCAATTGACGCAATATTTCTAGTGAAGCATTATATTGCAACAATGATTTTGGTCGACCTGATGTGCGATCTAGAGGTGGTTCGATTAATGGATTAGGTGTTATTTTTTCTAATAATAAATCTCCACCAATTACATAATGGATTTTTTCATCCCAAAAAATAAAATGACTTTGCGCATGCCCTAATGTTTCAAATACTTTTAACCCAGGATGACCTGGAACTTCATCGCCATCGTATAAAATTTGAGTTAATGGTCGCTCCCCTACAAGCTCTAATTCTCGTCGAACATGGACACTATGCTCAATATATGCCTGTGGAACCCCGTGTTCGAACAAACGCTCACTGTAAAACTGCTCATGATAACGTAAAAAATCTTCGTCATGTCGTAACCATTTATCGTTATAGGCATGGCCTAAAATTTCTGCATGTGGAAAAGCATCCACCCAACCTGCATGATCGGGATGGTGATGGGTTAACACAACTTGTTCAATATCTCGTAAATCAAAGCCAGCTGCCCGAATACCCCATTTCAGTGCATCATAGGCTTCCATTGTTTTCGGACCAACATCAAAAATCGTTAATGCATCACCTTTGACAATAAATGCATTGACATCTCCTACTTCATAGGGTGTTGGAATTTCTATTTTGTGTATCGACAAAGCTGGCTCCCCCTTTAGTGTAAATAATGAATACTCATTCACCTATTTTACAAGTTTTTCTTTCTTAAGTCACCCTCCTGTTGACAGCTTGACGTATTATTACTATAATTTTGAATAATCAAATTATTAGATGTGCGTTGAGGAAGCCAAGTATGTAAATGGTGAAGGTGTTTAGAGAGTGTTACATTTGCTGCAAGTAACATCACCCACTCCCAATACAGAACCTACTTCTGAGCAGTTATGACAACATAACCGTTCCCCCTTGCGATAAAAGGGCTAAGAGTTGTGCCGAATTGGCAAACAAAGGTGGTACCGCGGAAACGACAGCGTTTTCGTCCTTCTATTTAAGGACGAGAACGCTTTTTTATTTTGAATCGGAGGTTTTCCCTATGAAAAAAATTTTATTTATCGGTGCTGGCTCCATGGCAGAAGCATTGATGCAAGGTTGGATAAAACAAAACGTATTTACACCACACGAAATTTATGTCACCAATCGCTCAGATAAGGAACGTTTACAGTTTTTACACGATACGTATGGCGTCCAGACTAGTATTGAGGATGCGATATACCAGCAAGCAGACTTGATTATTTTGGCGATGAAACCAAAGGATGCCATCAAGGCAATGCTTGAACTGAAAAACAAAATAACTGAACATACGGCCATTCTATCCATTTTAGCTGGTATTGCTATTAGCACGATCACTGAGCAATTAGGATTACGTCCAGTCGCTCGCGTAATGCCTAATACATCTGCAACAATTGGCATGTCGGCAAGTGGCATAGCATTTAATGTGCAAGTATCGGCTACACAGCGTGCCATGTTTTTACAATTATTAGAAGCTGTTGGATCTGTAATTGAAGTGGAGGAAGACCAATTGCATGCCGTTACAGCACTCTCTGGAAGTGGTCCTGCTTATATTTATTATCTAATGGAAGCTTTTGAACGGGTTGGTATGGAAGTGGGGCTGTCAAAAGATACGGTCAGACTTCTTATGACCCAAACGCTTGCTGGTACAGCTGAAATGCTCAAACAATCTATTGACGAACCTAATGTCCTTCGTAAAAAAGTGACAAGTCCAGGTGGTACAACAGAAGCTGGCATTAAAGCACTTGAACAGTATCAATTTAATGCCGCGATTGAAGCATGCATTAAAGAAGCAGAAGCGCGATCTCGCGCACTTGCAAAAAGCAAATAATCCATGCAAAATAGAGGTAATAACTAGGAATTAGGAGGGCTTGAGATGACTAAATTATTTGAACCATTCCAATTGCAATCAATTACCTTAAAAAACCGCATTGTCATGGCCCCCATGTGTATGTATTCTGCGAAGGAAGACGGACTTGTAACACCATTCCATCTTGTGCATTATGCAACACGCGCCGCTGGGCAAATTGGTTTAATACTATTGGAAGCTACTGCAGTAGTACCTGAAGGACGCATCTCTAGTAATGACCTTGGTATTTGGGATGACACTCATATCGAAGGGTTACAACAATTAGTAACAAATATGCAAGTTTACGGAGCGAAAACGGGCATTCAGCTTGCTCATGCAGGACGTAAAGCAACTGTAGAGGGTGACATCTTTGCCCCTTCAGCGATGGCTTTTAGTGATGCTTATAAAACACCACGTGAAATGACACTTGCCGATATTGACAATGTTATTGAAGCCTTTAAAAATGCAGCTGTGCGCGCTCGTCAAGCAGGCTTTGATGTGTTGGAGATTCATGGCGCACATGGCTATTTGATTAGTGAATTTTTATCACCTGCAACAAATAAACGTAGCGATCAATACGGTGGCTCACAGGAAAATCGCTATCGCTTATTGCGTCAAGTTATTGATGCCATCCGAAGTGTCTGGGAAGGTCCCCTACTTGTTCGTGTATCTGCTGAAGACTATGCACAAGATGGCACATCAATGGAGGACTTTATCGTCTTTAGTCGATGGATGAAATCACAAGGCGTAGATTTAGTGGATGTCTCTACTGGCGGAGTCGTACAGGCAGATATTCATCCATTTCCTGGCTACCAAGTGCCACATGCGGAAGCGATTAAACTTGGCGCAAATATTCCTACTGGTGCAGTGGGTCTAATTACAATTGCGCAACATGCAGAAGAAATATTGCAAAATAACCGTGCTGATTTAATTTTCTTAGGTCGTGTTTTATTGCGCGAGCCTTACTGGCCTTTGCATGCTGCCAAAGAACTCGGCGCAAAAATCGAACCGCCCGTGCAATATGTTCGTGGTTGGTAACACAAAAATGGCTGATAGCTTGGAATCTTTCAAGCTATCAGCGTTTTTTTTGTTTAGTGGCGATTGAGCTTAGGTTAGTGGCGATTCTCACACTTACTTTGCTGTATATTTTTTAATTGCTGGTATGATGTCACAGCCAATGATTTCGATATTCTTCATTATTTGATCGAAAGGTACGCCTCCAAAATCAATTTGTGCCATAAAACGTTGCATGCCATACAGTTCATATTGATACAGCAATTTTTCAATAATTTGTTCCTTACTACCGACCATTAGGGCATCTCGTGTATCAATCGCTTCAGCAAATTGTTGTTTTGGATAGCCACCACCACGAATTGCTTGGAAACCTCCATTAAGATGAGGATACATATTTTGCAAAGCTTCTTTTGATGTATCTGCTACGTAAAATAAACTTGTTGTTGCTATCGGTAGCTTTTCTGCATCAAAACCACTTCGATCAGCTGCTTCACGATAAGCATCCACGGAAGGTTTAAAGTTAATGGCAGGTCCACCTAATGTCGTTAACATCATTGGAATGCCCATATAGCCAGCTTTTATAGCACTTGCAGGAGGACCGCCAACCGCGCGCCAAATAGGCAATGCGCCATTTTTCGGCTGTGGTAAAATTTGCGCATTATGAAGCGGTGCTCTATACTGCCCTTCCCATGTCACAAGCTCTTCTTCATTGAGCTTTTTTAACAGTGCTAATTTTTCCTCAAAAATTTCTTCGTAGTCTTGTAAATTGACACCTAGTAAATGATAGGCTCCAACGCGTGACCCTCGACCTGCTACAATTTCCGCACGTCCATCAGAAATTAAATCAATTGTGGCAAAATCCTCATAGACTCTTACTGGATCGGATACACTTAGCACGGTCGCAGAACTAGCAATTTTTATTTTTGTCGTCGCTTGGGCAATGGCACCTAACACGACTGTATGGGCCTGCGTTGTAAAATACGACTGATGACTTTCCCCTACGCCAAATACATCGATGCCAGCTTGCTCCGCTAATTGGCTCATTTCAATTAGCTCTTGTATACGTTGCTGAGCTGAAATCCGATGACCTGTTAAGGGGTTCGGAATATGATCTCCGAGTGAATAAAGTCCAAATTCTAAACCTGCTGATTGATTGATACGATAATTTTCCATTGTACTCTCCCCTTTAATCGAGTGGTTCTAAAATCGCTTCAATTTCTGTGCGCTTTGCTTCTAAAAATGGTGGCAAATCAAGTTCTCTTCCTAAATCCTCTATAGCAGAATCTACTGTAAAACCAGGCCCATCTGTTGCCATTTCAAAAAGAATGCCATTACGATCTCTAAAATAAAGGCTCTGGAAGTAATAACGATCAACCACACCTGTGCTGTCTAAACCACGTGCTTTAATTACTGCATCCCATTGTTGAAGTTCTTCTACTGTAGCTACGCGCAGTGCAAGATGATGAATACTTCCTCGACCTGGTTTTTCACTTGGTCCTTCCAACTCCTTGACGATGATTTCACCAAACGTTTCGCCAGCAATTGACTGAAGTCGTACTTCTATATCATCTTCCGTAACAACGGTATAGTCAAAAAGCTCTTGTAATAAATTTACTGTACGCTGTAAATAACGAACAGTCATTTCCACTGTGCCCATCCCTAAAATACGATGCTCTGATGCAATATCAGACCCATCCCACGCTTGCCACTCGGCTGGTATTGATTGTCCATTATGATTTAACAGCACCATGCGCAAGCCTTCATGATCCTCAAAAAGCAAAGCATCTTTACCTGCATATGTTGTAATATCACTGTGCTCCACTTGTAATAGCTCAAACCGTTTTTTCCAATATAGTAAACTATCATAGCTAGGTACTAATAAGCCGATGCGTGTAATGGCATTCGTTCCACGGACAGTACGTCCAGCTACAGGCATTTCAAAAAAAGTTAATTCTGTTCCGGCTGCCCCTGTAAGATCTCCATAAAATAAATGATACATTGAAGGAGAATCTTGATTGACTGTTTTTTTCACTCGACGTAAACCGAGGATTTTTGTGTAAAAATCGTTATTCTTTTTGCCATTTTTCGTTAACATTGAAATATGATGATGACCGCTAATTTTTTGCATATAAAGTCCTCCTAATGTTTTCACTTGACTACGCAAGTGATGAAGTAAAAAAAATCACACTTCAGGTAATTTTTTTTCTCGACTATGTTTTTCTAGTTTTGACATCAGTTTATATAAAGCTTTCATTTCTTCTTCTGATAAAACCTCTTCAAAAAATGAGGATTGAAAGTGAAGCTGGCTTGGTGTAGCAGCATCGATCAATTCCATCCCTTTTGCCGTGAGCGATATCGTTTTGGTCTTCCAATTTTGCTTGCGCTCTATAAGCCCCTCTTTTTCAAGACGTGCAAGCATCCGTGACATACCACCTTGGGTCACAGTAACCTTTTCGGCTAGTTGTGATTGCGTTAACGGTGCATAGGTTTTGATTTGAATGAGCACATCAAACTGTGCAGTTGTTAAGTTAAACCGTTTTAAAAATTCATTCGATAGCTGATTACTTTGATTGGTAAAGCGCATCATCCGCAACCATGTAAGTGAGCCGAGTGTATGTTTTTCCATCACTTTGCCCTCCCTTCCTCGAACTGTAAACTCACTTTACCATGCAAGTGAGAACGGTGCAAGGAAAATATCTCGAATTTGAGATATTTTTTTTATTATAATATTCCATGTGAAGTAATCGGATGTAAGCTTCCGTTAAAAGCAAATGAAATTCTTCCTGTTTCTTCTGATATAACCATAATAAGGGCATCACTACGCTCGCTTAAACCAATTGCAGCTCGATGTCTTGTACCGAGTTTTTTATCACCAGTATAAATATCTGACAGTGGAAGCACATTGGCCGCTGAAACAATGCGGTTGCTTCTAACTAACACAGCACCGTCATGGAGAGGATTACCTGGGAAAAAAATAGATTCTAATAAAGAATGCGTAAGTTCTGCACCAATATGAATTCCCGGCTTAATCAGATGATCTACGGCGTCTTTTCTTTCAAAGACAATTAATCCACCGTGTCGTCTTTTTGACATATTTTGTACGCAAATTGATAGTTCTGGGTATTTTTCTGTAAATGGGGACAAATAGCAATTTAAATAAAACGTTGCCGCTTGCATTTCAATCGTTAAAAAGTTGCCTTTTATTTGCTCTAAATCTGTCAGTAGACAATCTTCTTGAGAATCCATTGAGGCTAAACTTTGCTGTAAAGAAGTAATGACTTGTCTAAGCTCTTCTTTTATTGTTTGCTTTAGTGGAGCAGCGTCACAGTTTGATTGCTTCATGTAACATACCTCTTTTTCTAAATAATGATTCACCACTTCGTCCTTTTAGTTTTCCTTGAAGGGAATTTTTTATTCGTATTCTGCTCATTTTGCCATTTTTGAGAGTCTAATAAAAAAACACGCTGCATCTTTTGATAATCGAAAAGATGCAACGCATTGTCATAACTGCTACATATGACCAGCACGAATTTTTTTTATAATGCTAAAAGTTGTATATGCCGCTGCAGGGGCAAGAACTGCAATAAGAATTAGCCATACTTTCAAGCTTTCAGTTGTTTTTAACACTTCATAATTTGATATTACATAGATAATGAGTCCGCCTAGTAATAAATAGCTTAATACGTTGGGAAAGATAACAAGTAAACGTAAAACAGCTGGTGGCATCTTTTGTTGATCCATACACCCACTCCCCTTTTACTTAATTATACGGAAATCATCTATTAAACGCACTATATTTCTATAACATGGCACTCTACTCATTATACGAAGTCAACGATTATACTTTATACTTTCCAGCAGATTGTTCTAGTTTTTCTGCTGTCCCATTTAGCATATCAATAATCGCCGTCATCTCATTCATACTCGTCGCTTGATTTTGCGCTTTTTGTGCAACCGCATCTACACTAGCGGATGTCTGCTTGGCTAATAATGAAACATCTTCCATTGTAGCGGTTACTTCTTCTGTACTAGCGGCAATTTCTTCTGTTGAACTGGAAACTAAATCTACTTGCTCAGCTAACACTTGCACATCATTATGGATGCCTTCAAAGGATTGTCGAGCCTCACTTGCAATGGCGTGACCTGCATGTAAAACATCTGCTGTTGTATAGATAGTAGATACTATATTCGTCGTTTCTTTTTGGACATTCATCACGACATGAGAAATGCGATCTGCAGCAACTTTCGATTCTTCTGCTAATTTACGCACTTCCTCTGCAACAACGGCAAAGCCTTTACCAGCCTCTCCGGCACGAGCTGCCTCAATTGATGCATTTAGTGCTAGCAAATTCGTTTGATCAGAAATACCTGTTATAACATTTGTAAATTCACCAATCATTGCGGATAGTTTTTCTAATTCCTGCATACTCGCAACTGAAAGATCTGTTTTTTGGTGAACATCTTCCAATTGATTTTGCAGCCGATTCATAATGTGCAAACCATTATTGGCATTTTCTTCGGTGTTGCGAGAAATCGTAGAAATTTCTGCAATCGAATCAGAAATATGCTGAATACTACGCGCTAATTCTTCCATAGATTGGGCGCTATCTTCTGTATTTTTTAATTGCCCAAATGAAGCTTGTGCAACTTGGTGCGATTCATCTTGAATATTGTGCGCTGAATCCAAAGTTTGATGGGCATTTCCATGAATAATGTACGTCGCCTCTTTTATTTGCGTAGCATCCTGTTTTAAATCTCTCATAATGTGTTGGAAATTGTCCATCATTCCATTAAAAGATGTAACCAATTGACCAATCTCATCATTCGAACTTACATCAATCCGCTTCGTTAAATCTGCCTCTCCTTTGCTAATATCCTCTAGTGAATTACGCACTTTTAAAATGCGAGAAACTTGTCGATTAATAGAGAAGCCTGTGATGAGGAATATAACACACACGACGATTATGGAGGCAATAATTGTCCCCAATAGTATATTCGATAACACTTCATTCGACACAATAATCGCTAAAGAGGTACCATTTGATAAAGGCTTTACATATTGTGTAACACGTTTTCCATCATAACGCCCAGAAAATTCAGTATTTTTTGCCGAAGTAAATTGTTCTTTCGTAAAGCCAATCTTAGCTAAATTTTTATCCGTTGTCGCAACAATGGGCTCTCCTTGTTCATTTACAACCGCTGCAAAAAGGACCGTTTTAGATAAATATTTGTTTAGTTCATTTATGTAATATTCACTGCCAATACTTGCTTCTAAATCTAACAGTTGTTGACCGTGTCTTGCTACTTGGACAATTTGCGGTGTAGCTGGATTCCAACTATTAACACCAACAAATTTAAAAAATTCGCTATCCACGTCGCGAATCTGTGCTTTTTGCACAATTTGTGTAGCCCGACCGTCTAATAGCTGCATATATTCAGCAGCTTGTCCATTTGGATCGGACCCAAAATTAAAATCAATATACGGTGCTACCGATGTCACTGCCGTATTCCCTTTATCATCGGTACTCCAAATTTCGTCAATTCCGCCTCGTTCAGCGATTTCTTTTAAATCTTCATATGTAGCACCTTTGTCAATAATGTACGAAGCCATCACAGATTCCGCAATCATTTCTCTTTCCATAATTTCTTCTGCTTTTGCTCTGGATTGAATAGCCCCTTCCATGCCCATAACAATTGAGCTAGCGAGTGCCTCACCATTACTCTTGACGCTTTTATAGGTCGCCTGAAAAATGTAAACAGAAAATGCGCCAATTATTAACACGACGATGGCCATAATTTCCAGCATCATTTTCCATTTCATTGATTTCCCCATTGACTATTCCCCCTAAAGTAGGATTGTTTCCATTTCATCATACAACAACATTTCCCTACATTTAATGTAATTTTCCATAATTTTAAATAATAAATTTATTCTAATGATGAAATTGTCATTAATTTGTAATAAAAAATGACCTATCTATAAAGTTGCTAGATAAATACCAACATAATGGTCTTTTCCTCATATTTATTGTAAAAAAATAAGTTATTTTAGAAGTTTACTTTTTCTCTTCTCAACTTTTTCTAGACTTATAGACCCAATAGAAAAACACCTATTTTAATGAAGCCTCATTAAAATAGGTGTTTATTTTCAAAATAATTACTTTTCATCCAATGTATATAATTATACTAAGATAATAAATTATTATTACTCCAATAAAAAACCGCTTGATCCGATGTAAGGAAGGTTTGTGGGAAAATGGCTTGTGCTTGGGCTAAAAAAATTGGTAAATCATGTGGTAAAAAACGCGCACTTAAATGGTTCAAAAGTAAATATTTCGCACCAGCTTTACTTGCTACCATCGCTGCTTCTACATTGGTAGAGTGACCATAGCTCGCAGCTAAATCCGTAGTACTCCCATCAAATGTCGCCTCATGCACAACAACATCTGCTTGTTCAGCCAAAGAAATGGCTTGTTCACAATATTTTGTATCGCCCAAAATTGCAAGCGTAAAGCCTTTTTTCGGAGGTGCCACAACATCCTTTGCTTGAATAATGGTGCCATTATCAAGTGCAATATCTTGTCCTTTCTTCAACTGTCCAAGCAATGGTCCTTTCGGTACGCCGTAGGATTGGACTTTGTCCATCAGTAACTCGCCAGGTAAATCCTTTTGTTCGATACGGTAACCAAAACATGGCACGACATGGCGTAATTCACTTGCACGCACCGTAAATTTATCATCTTCATAAATGACGCCTTCATGTATTTCTACAAATTGCAATGGATACGTTAAATGGGTTTTTGATAAAGCAAATGTTTGCTCTACCCATTGCTGTAAGCCGGCTGGACCATAAATGGTCAACGGCTCATCTCCACCTTGAAATGAACGTGAGCTCAAAAATCCAGGTAAACCAAATATATGGTCGCCATGTAAATGGGTAATGAAAATTTTTGTCACTTTACGTGGCTTTAAAGACGTATGCAAAATTTGATGCTGGGTCGCCTCGCCACAATCAAAAAGCCACATTTCACCGTTTTCCTCTAATAGCTTAACCATTAATGCGCTCGTATTGCGCTCCTTCGAAGGCATGCCTGCTCCTGTTCCTAAAAAATGTAGTTGCATAACTGCCACCTCAATTCTTTTTCTGTTGTTCTATTGTACCTTATTGCGAAACATAAGAAAAACCTTTGGTGAAAGCAATCGCCAAAGGTTTTTCTTATTATTTCGGTTGCCATGATACAAGTGCTGCGTGGAAATCATGACGGTAGTAATAACGCCCATTTTTTTCTTCTATAAATGGAGCAAGTGAGTCCTCAACATGCGAGCGGTTAAAGTCTGTACTTAATATTTTTTTACTTTGCGTTGTCACAAGCTGGTCATACGTTTCATATTCATACGTACGCTCCAAAGGAATAATTGTACATTCTGCATAAATATCCATTTCATATAATAAATTTAAAAATTCAATATAATCTCTTCTTGGGTATTTAATATCATAACCATATTTCTCATGTAATACTTCATAGTGTGGCTGAATTGGACCTGTTGTCATGCCAATAATTGCGCGCTTTTTAGCCAAGCGATTCATGTGATATAATGCCGATTTAATTTCGTACATACGATAAAAACAGTTTACCCCAAGCACAATGTCATGTGCTGTTAGCTCATTTTCTTCAAGTTTCTCCCACTTCGCATGAACATAGGAAATATGCTTGTTCTCTTGTAAACATTGTTGTAAATAATCAAGGATGCTGTCTGAGCTATCTACACACGTTAACTCTCGTACATAATCTGCAAGTGGGAATGTATAATTGCCCCACCCTGGTCCAATTTCAATCACTGAATGTTCTGGACGAATACGTTGCTTCATTGCTTCAAAAATAAGTGCTGCATAAGGATCCGTTTGCCCCATTTTTTTGCGAGCGATCGATTGAGACCAAAATTGTTCTTCTAATTGATCGTTCACCATACGCTCTGGCATTTGTCCTTGCCAATCCTTCATGCCTTCTTGCCATAATGCTTCATAATTTATAGCTAATGGTCCTTTTCTTGTCATCCATTTACCTCAATTTTTAACATATCATATATTTTTTCCATATCTAAATTGGCACGCACATGTGATGCGAGCATATTGTAAGCATCTTCTCGTCGTTCTGCATCACTTTTAACATCACTTGGCAATGTAGCAAGCCCTTTTTTCATGCGCATTTCGTTGACAAGTTGACGTGTAAACGTTCGATTATGGAAGATTCCGTGGAAATATGTACCGATTACTTGTTCATCAGCACTTACTGCTCCATCAACACGACCATCTGCTAGCTGTAAAAAAGGTGACACTTCATCCCGTAAAATTTTGGTACGCCCAAGATGAATCTCATAGCCTGTTAAAATAGCTTGCCCACGTGTTCCAGACATTTGTACGGTTTTTTTATCTCCTACAAATACGGTCTCCATCGGTAACAAGCCTAGACCTTGCGCTGACTCGCCATTTCCTTCTACGGCATCTGGATCTAATAACACTTCGCCAAGCATTTGAAAACCGCCGCATATGCCAATAATTTTTGTTCCGCGTGCGCGTAGGTTTGTAATTGCTTGTTCAAAGCCTTGTGCCTTCAGCCAAGCTAAATCATCCATTGTACTTTTAGTGCCCGGTAGGATAAGCAAATCCGGTGTGCCCAACTCCGTCACATTGCCGATTAAACGTACGCCTACCTCTGGCTCATCAAAAAATGGGTCAATATCTGTAAAATTTGAAATGCGAGGTAAACGAATCATCGCCACGTCTACTGGAAATTCGCCAGGCTTTGGCTTTTTAAAGCGCAAGGCAGACAGTGCTAATGAATCTTCCGCTTCGATATTGACATCCACATAAGGCACAACACCAAGCACTGGAATGCCTGTTTCTCGCTCGACCCATTCAATGCCATCATCTAATAGCTCACGCATACCACGGAATTTGTTAATAATCAGCCCTTTAACCCGGGCACGCTCTGCATCATCCAGCAATGCAAGCGTCCCGATAATGGAGGCAAATACACCACCGCGGTCAATATCAGCAACTAAAACAACGGCTGCATCGGCTAAATGAGCCATGCGCATATTGGCGATATCGCGATCCTTTAAATTAATTTCAGCTGGGCTGCCTGCTCCTTCTAATACAATAACATCATATGTATTTTGTAACGTACGAACCGACTTCTCAACAATCGGCATGGCTTCTTGGACGAATTGATTGCGATAGCTTTTCGCATCCATATTTAAAAAATGCTTGCCGTGGACAATGACCTCTGATACCATATCCTGCTTTGGTTTAAGTAAAATTGGATTCATATCAGTAGTCGCCACAACCCTTGCAGCTTCAGCTTGGACCCCTTGTGCCCGTCCAATTTCTCCGCCATCCTCTGTTACAAATGAGTTAAGCGCCATATTTTGAGATTTAAATGGCACTACTCTCAACCCATCATCAGAAAAAATACGACATAATGCCGTACATATCATACTTTTTCCAACGTCAGAGGCTGTTCCTTGAATCATAATTGATTTTGCTGACATTTTGATTTTCCTCCTAACAACACTAAGGAAGATTGATTATCCCCCAATGCGTATATGATCGAAATGAATCCAGTTGGTGTTAAAATTCAAGGCCTTTGACAGCGGGAATTCCTTCTTCATAGTAATGTTTCGTTGCATCGATTGTTGACACTAAATCCGCCATAGCAACAAGAGCAGGATTAGCACTGCGTCCTGTTACGACAAGATGCATTGTAGCAGGGCGTTGTGCAATGGCTTCAAGCACTTCAGCTAATGGCAGCACATCATCAATCGGAAATTTAGTAATGGCAAGTGCATTGTTCAGCTCATCTAAAACAAGTAAATCAATGCTGTCATCTTGTAAAGCTTCCTTTGTTTTTTGCCATGCCTTCGCTAATGCAACACGGTGCTCCTCTGGTGTTTTCGTCCATGTAAAGCCTATGCCCATTTGCTCCATTTCTACGCCAAGTTTGGAAAGGGCAATTTGCTCACCATACGTACGCTCTGGCGATTTGATAAATTGCATATAACGCACATGTAAACCACGTCCTACTGCCCGCAATGTTACACCAAGAGAAGCTGTTGTTTTACCTTTGCCATCACCTGTATATACTAAAAACAAACCTTTTCTAGCCATTTTCTCTACCCCCTTTAAAGCCAAGTGGTTTTTTCTTCAAATGATGTACGCTTTTTATCTTTAAGCTCTTGTTCTTCTGGATAACCTATGAAAATAGTACCGACAACTTTTTGATTTTGGTCCGCACCGATAAATGTATGCATACGTGCATCATGAACAAGTCCAACACCTCGTGTCCGCCACACAAATCCTAGCCCTAGCTCCTCTGCGGCTAACCACATAGACATAATGGCACTACAAACAGCGAAAATATTATCTGCTGTAGCATCTTCATCATTCTCCACCATATCAGCAGTCACTACAATGGCAACAGGCGTCGTTTGCACAACTTTTAATGAGCTCTCTACTAAATGAGGCTTCGTTGGAAAACGTTCTTGCAAATAGCTACTTGCCATTTTCTCATAGCGCTTCATGGCATCATTTTGTAACACATAAAAATGCCACGGCTCACGCATGCGGTCGTTCGGTGCATAGGTTGCTGCTTGTAAAATTTGTTCAATTTTTTCCTTTTCCACTGGCTGTGGTGTATAGTTGCGAATGGCACGACGATTTTTTAACGCTTCGATTACTGTCATGATGTTGTCCTCCTTTAAGTAGGTCTTTTTAGTCAGCTGCTCTGTTGCCTGACTAGCTAAAAGCGAGCCCTTGCTCTTCAAACCATTGTATTTTTTCACGTACGTTGACTACATCCCCAACGACAATCATAGAAGGATTATGATATCCCTCCCGTTCAATAATGCTAGCAATATTGTGAAGTGGTCCAGTTATCGTGCGCTGTTGTTCGGTAGTACCCCATTCAATAACCGCCACAGGTGTAGTTGCTGGACGTCCATTTTCGATAAGCTTTTTTGAAATATAGGCAATGTTACCAACACTCATATAAAAAGCGACCGTATCAATTCCCGTTGCGAGTGCTGGCCAATTTAAAAAATCTTGCCCCTTTTGCTCGCGCCCATGACCTGTCACAAGTGCAAAGCTTGTGGCAAAATCTCTATGGGTCACAGGAATACCTGCATAAGCGGGAGCTGCAATGCCAGCCGTAATACCTGGTACTACTTCATAGGCTATACCATTATTTTTTAATATTTCTGCTTCTTCAGCACCACGGCCGAAAACAAAAGGATCGCCACCCTTTAAACGTGTTACGACTTTGCCCTCTTGAGCTTTCTCAACAAGCAATGTATTAATTTCATCTTGAATAAGGTGGTGTTTACCAGGCAATTTACCACAGTACACAAGGTCAGCATCTTTTTTCGCAAATTCTAATAATTTTGGATTCACTAGACGATCGTACGCAATGACATCGGCCTTTTGAATACATTCCAGCCCATATACTGTAATGAGCTTAGGATCTCCTGGGCCAGCTCCTACTAAATATACAATTCCCTCTTTCATCGCGTTTCTCCCGTCAATAGTTGTTGTAAAAATGCCTCTCGTCGATCAATTTCTCCATTACGTGTCCATTCTAATAAGTTTGGCTCAAGAAGTGCTTGTAACGCCGCACGTCTTTGCTCACCTTTTTCAAAATTGGCTGCAACCATTAGTCGAGCTTGCTGTAAAAAACAAACATACTCTTCATAAATAGCATCGAATTGCTCAGCTAAATCTTGTTTTATTTTTCGTGCAAGAGCTGGACTTGCACCAGATGTAGATACCGTCAGCACTAATGGACCGCGACGAACAGTTGCTGGTGTAATAAAATCACTTTCACCTTGTACATCTGCACGATTTAAAAGCTGCCAATGTTGAGCTGCCTCTTGTACCGCATCGTTGACGTTGGTATCATTTGTCGCAGCGATAATAAGCGTTGCATCATCTAAATCACGTGGTTCAAATTCCTTGTCACGCCATGTAATTTCGCCTGATTTGACAAGGGGCACTAAAGTGTCATGTAAAGTCGGGCTAACGACGACAATGTTTGCTTTCGCTGGTAGTAGGGAAGCAACCTTTTGAGTCGCTACATGCCCACCACCAACAATGACAACGGTTTTAAATTCGATATTAAGATGGATAGGAAAATAATTAGTCATATGTTTTCACCTTCTTACAAGCAGTTAACCAGTTATCTACTAGCTTAGGGTTAGAAACAAAATGAAAATGCGTATACCCCGCTACTACATTGCCTGTTTGATAACCTTCTTGTTTTTTGCCAAAACGTCCTTGTGTTTCGTAAGCGGGCGTATCGTGCTTACCACTGTATGTGGAATAATGGAATTCATGGCCTTTTGCTTCTTCATTTTTTCCGATTAAAAAGTTAGACGCAGTGCCAAAAATTTCACGATAACCAAGTGATGCAAGCTTTGTTTGCATCATTACTTCACCTGGAATAACACCTAGCATTTCATAGCGCTCACCTTGGCTGTTGGTAATAGCTTCTGTTAAATACATAAAGCCCCCACATTCAGCTAATGTAGGACAACCTTTTGCAATTGCCTCACGAATGGAATTTTTTACGACCGTATTTTTTGCAAGTGTATCGGCAAATTCCTCTGGGAACCCCCCACCAATATAAAGACCATCTGCTTCAGCAGGAACAGGCTCGTTAGCAAGTGGTGAGAAAAATTGCAAAGTAGCTCCTTTTGCTCGTAATAATGCTAAATTTTCTTCGTAATAGAAGTTGAATGCAGCATCTTTTGCAACCGCAATACAAATATTTTGTGATGGTTGTGCCGCAAATAGCTGACCTGTCTCTTGTAGGACGGGTGCCTTTGTTAAAGCTAACAATAAATCCAAATCAATCGTCTCTGCCATTAGAGCACCTAGCTTGTTAAAAAATGTATCAAGCTCGCCTCGTTCAATAGCTGGAATAAGCCCTAAATGACGACTTGGAATATCAATGCCTGTTTCTCGCTTTAAATAGCCGATAACCGGAATACCACATTCTTGCTCAATTGCAGCTTTGGCAATTTCATAGTGACCGACACTGCCTACTTGATTGGCAATAACGCCAACAATAGTAGGCTTGTCAGATAAAAGTTGAAAGCCCTTGACTACAGCAGCTACACTGCGAGCCATACTTGCACAATTGACGATTAAAATAACAGGGCTTTCTGTAACAACACTGATTTCTGCTGCCGAACCTTCATCCGATAATGGACTTTTGCCATCATAAAAGCCCATCACCCCTTCAATAATTGAGACGTCTGCATCTATGCTTGCACGTGCAACAATATCTCGGACCGCATCATGCGAAAACATCCAGCTATCAATATTCCGTGATACACGTCCTGTCACCGCTGTATGATAACTAGGATCAATATAATCTGGACCACATTTAAACCCTTGCACGACATTGCCTTTTTCTTGCAATGCTTTCATCAGTCCTATCGTGAATGTTGTCTTACCAACGCCACTGCCTGTCCCTGCAAGTACAAAGCGATTTGTTTGCATAAGCCCCCTCCTTAAAATACTAATCTTGCTACCGAAATCGTAGCATTGCCTGATTTTTTCTTAGTTAATACGAGCGATTCCACCTGTGCATAACGCATCGCAGCTGGTTCACTTACGCCATACGCCCCTGTATATTTAAAGACCGTTTCAGAGGGTGATGGGAAATTTATTTCATTTAATTGTGCTGGCGTATATGTTACGAACTCCCAATCATACTTTTTTGTTAGTTCAATAAAGCACATTTCATCTTTCTTCAAATCAATTGTACATAGTGCTTTGACACTTTTTTTCGATAGCTTTAATTCAGCTAGTGTTTCATCAATCAGCTGTTCAATTTCCTCAACAGACGTTCCACGGTTACAACCCATACCAAGGACAACTGATTTCGGTCGATAAATAACACCATTTTCCAACAGCACTTCTTCCTCTGGTTCAATGAGTCGGTCGGTAATCAATAGCGTAGCATGCGGTTGCGCTGCAATTGCCGCTTGTGTTGAAGGATAAATTTTTATTTGCTCCGGCATTGGTGTATCACGCATCCACCAATCACGTTCACCCGCTTCCTGTACAATCGCCACATGTTCTTCATTAACGACTGAGGCACTAACTGGTGTTAATTTATCAGCACTGTCCCATACCCAGCCAAAACGTGCCCCAAATAAATCAACGGGAATTGTTTTTTGCACGTCAGAAGCTGTTGTGATAATAGGATTTGCTCCTAGTGCCGCTGCCACTTCATGCGTTAGCTCATTGGCGCCACCTAAATGACCCGATAACACACTAATGACATTTTCGCCTCTATCATCAATCACTACAACACCTGGGTCAGTTTTCTTATCTTGTAAAATAGGTGCTATCATGCGCACAACCGCACCAAGTGAAATAATTAATATTAACCCTTTATACTGCTTAAAGAGTGTTGGCAGTAATAAACGAACCGTTCCAGTAAAAAGCTGAATATGCTTTTCATCTTCGTCGCCCTGTTCAAATTTACTCATATAATATAAATCGCTTGCCGCAAAAGTCTGCTGTAGTTTCCTTCCGATTTGCACACCATGCTTTGTAATGGCAACCACTGCATAGGGATTGCACTGCTCCACTTCAGGTAGCATACCTTCTTGTAATTCAATCACTTGTCTTCACACCTTTGCGGAAGCCATGTGTAAAGGTCGCATCATATAATTTCGAACGGTACTCATCCTTATCATGAATATTCGGGTCTAATGCCCATCCTGCTAAAATCATGGCATGCTTGCGAATACCATTGACACGCATTGCCTCATCTAGCTCAACTAATGTCGTACGGACAATTTTTTGATCTGGCCATGTGGCACGTTGAATAACCGCAACAGGTGTATTATCAGCCCATCCAGCACTTTGCAATTCTTTGACGATTTTTTTTGTTAGCGTGGCACTTAAGAACAGCGCAATCGTACAATGATGGCTAGCGAGATCTCGTAGCTTTTCAAACTCTGGTACAGGTGTACGTCCTTCTGCACGTGTTAAAATAAGCGTTTGTGTTAAATCAGGAATCGTTAACTCGGCACCAATTGCTGCGGCTGAAGCAAATACCGAACTAACGCCTGGAATCACTTCGTAGCCAATTCCTTCCTTCTTTAATAATGCAACTTGTTCCATAATGGCACCATACATCGCTGGATCACCTGTATGCATACGCGCGACTACTTTCCCTGCATTGACGCGCTCAACCATGACGGCAACCATTTCTTCTAAATGCATGCCGGCTGTTCGAATCACTTCCGCATCTGGCTTTGCTTTTGCGATCAGGTCTTCATTTACTAATGAATCTGTATACATCACAACGTCTGCTGTTTGAAGCATATGTAAACCCTTCACAGTAATTAAATCGGGGTCCCCTGGGCCTGCACCGACAATATATATTTTTTTCATTATTTACGCACCACCATTAACGTTAAATATTCTAAATCAACACCGTCTAGTTCACGTACATCCCAAATAATTTCCTCATCAGACGTTACCTTTGTGACCACGGACGCTTTATCAAGTAAATCTAAATCACGCAGTACTTCTAGCATTAAATCAATTACTTTTGCTACTTTTATAAAAACGACAGCATCATGGCTTTCTATCGCTTCACGCATCGCTTCATAATTATCATGGGCTGGTATAATGGCAACACGATCATCTCCATCAGCAAGGGCGATGCCTAGGCGGGATGCAGAACCGTTGAATGAAGAAATACCCGGTACTGTGCGAATTTCTACATCAGGATGCATGTCCTGCATAAGCTTCATCATATGGATAAACGTACTGTATAGCAGAGGGTCCCCTTCTGTCACAAACGCTACGTCCTTCCCTTCTTGCAATTTACCATAGACCAGTTCAACAGATTTCGTCCATTCACGTTCTAAGACGGCTTCATCTTTTGTCATGGGGAAAACGAGACCTAGCATATCTTTTTCCTCTGGGTTGATATAAACGTCTACAATACGATGCGCGTAACTTTTGCTACCTTTTAACTTTTTAGGGTACGCAATAACAGGCGACTCCTGAATAACGCGGAATGCCTTTACTGTAATTAATTCTGGATCGCCAGGGCCAACGCCTAGGCCATATAAAATGCCAAGATTACTCATGATTTTCTTCCTTTCGATATGCCGAAATAATATAAATTGGGTTTAATGGGACAAAGCGCGTCATATCTAAAATTGGTTTACTACGCGCAAGTTGTGCCTGTAAAATTTCCACTGCAAAGCCACATGCTTTAAACGCCTCGACTGCTTTATATAAATTTTCAATAGTTGCCGCATTTAAGACAATGCGACCATTTAGCTTTAAACGGGTACAACACAACTGTAATAGCTCGACCATTTCCCCGCCTGTACCGCCGATAAAAATGGCATCTGGATCTGGGAATTGCTCTAGTCCAGCAGGCGCTTTACTATGAATAGCCGTTATATCGACACGGAATTTCTGTTGATTTTGCAGGCAGTTTTCTAAATCAGGTGCATTTTTTTCTACTGCAAACACTTGACCTTCTGGTGCAAGTTTTCCTGCTTCAATGGCCATGGAGCCTGTGCACGTACCTACATCCCAAATCGTACTGTCCTTTTGAAGCTGCATTGCTTGCAAACTTAAAACACGGATTTCTTTTTTCGTAATAAGTCCTTTGTCAGGCTTACGTTGTGAGAACGCTTCATCATCAATGCCAAGTGCATAGCGCTTTGGGGCTGATGTTTGCTGTAAAATCACAACATTTAGGGGGGAAAACTTCGCTTCTTCTAATTCATCAAGAGAGTACCAGCCATATCTTTCATCAGCACCTTGTAAATTCTCTGCAACAAAAGCGCGGTATTCCGTCATGCCAAAATGCTTTAAATAGCGCGCAAGCACATTTGGATTATTCTCGGCATCAGTCAGCAATGCCACTTTCTTTTTACCATCAATACGTTGTGCCAGACCTTTTATTGGGCGCCCATGAATACTTGTTACATAGGCATCCTGCCAGCTCTCACCCATTTTTGAAAAGGCAAGCTGGACGGAACTTATATATGGATACACTTCAATCGTAAGCTTTTTGGCTAAATAGCCTCCGATACCATAAAAAAGTGGATCACCTGACGCTAAAATAACGGTCTTTCTCGTTTCTTGAGATAGTCTTTCAACGAGCGATGAAAGACCACCCTTAATGACGATTTTTTCGCCTGCAAAGCTTGGGAAAAAATCAAGGACACGCTCACCACCAACGAGCACTTCACAGTCTGTAATCCACTGTCTATACTGAGGAAATAAACTTTCCTGTCCGTTATCCCCGATCCCAATTAATTTCATCGATTGATGCAATGTCATCAGCCCTTCCTAGTAATTGTCCCTGCATCGAATAAATCGATGTGGAGAGCGTCAAGCCACCTCTAATATGGTGTAATGATGAATAACAACACGCTTCACATAAATGATGAAAAAATGCATCATACCCTTTATCCGCCATTATTTCACCAACTTGAGAGGCGGTATTCGCTGCTCTAACTTGTTCAACGGTCTCTTCATCTGCCCCAACATCTATTGCTAACTGTGCTAAAAAATTAAAATCAATCGCTGCACTTTTGGAGTGCACCATCATCACCCCTTGCGCTACCTTTGAAAATTTCCCCATCATGCCAACGAGCGATACGCGCTTTATGCCAAGCCGTTTACAATGCTTTAACGTAAAGCCGACAAAATCACCCATTTCAATAAATGCCTCCTCAGGTAGTGCTGGATACTCAGCCATGCCAAACTTTTCGCTACGTCCACCTGTTGTCACGACAACATGGTCACAGCCAGCAGCTCTTGCAACACTAATAGCTTGGACAATGCTTGCCATATAAGCGGAACTCGAAAAAGGCACGACGGTTCCCCTTGTGCCTAAAATGGAAATACCACCAAGTATGCCGAGCCGTCCATTTAATGTTTTTTTCGCTATTTCCTCACCATCTGGTACAGAAATAACAACATTAACGCCGCGTGTAATTTGAAAATCATCTAGCACATCTTGCACGGTACTATGTATCATCTTACGTGGTACAGGATTGATGGCGGCTTCTCCAACAGCAACGGGCAAGCCGGGCTTTGTTACTCGCCCGACTCCAATACCCCCATCTAAATGAATCCCTGGTGTATCAGCCCAACTTACCGTACCAATAATGAGGGCCTTATGTGTTGCATCTGGGTCATCACCAGCATCCTTTATTGTTTCGCAACTTACTTCGTTATGACCGAACGTACATTTTTCTATCGTAAACGTTGCATCTCGCCCTATTGGTAGATGAATCGTACTCGTTTCTTGTTCTTCATTCGTAATAAGTGCTAGCAAGGCGGCCTTCGTAACGGCTGTTGCACAGGCTCCTGTTGTATAACCGTGACGCATGTCTTTAGGATCCTTTTTTGGCTTCCGCTCCATTATTTTTTCGCCTGTTCGTCCGCTAATAATGAAATGGCATTTAATGCAGCAACCGTCACTGTACTACCGCCTTTACGCCCAACATTTGTAATATATGGGATGCCTTCTAGTTTCAATAACTCTTCTTTCGACTCCGCTGCTGAAACAAAGCCTACTGGCATACCAATAATTAAATCTGGCTTTGCTAAACCTTCTTTGATTAGACGAATTAATTCTAGTAAAGCAGTTGGGGCGTTCCCAATCGCATAAATACCACCTTCGTGTAATTTTGACGCTTTTTGCATCGAGATAATAGCACGTGTTGTATTTTGTTTTTTCGCTTCAATCGACACATCTTCATCTGCGATATAGCAGTGTAAATCTCCGCCATGTTTTTGGAAACGTTTTTTACCTGAACCACTTTCTATCATTTGCACATCTGCAATAACATGACGTCCCGCAAGAATGGACTTAATCCCTGCTTCAATCGCTCCTGGTGTAATAATTACACTACGTCCTAATTCAAAGTCTGCCGAAGCATGGATAATGCGTCGAACAACTTTCCACTCATCCTCTGAAAAATCATGTTCGCCCATTTCCTCTGCAATAATTGAGAAACTATAATCATAAATTTTGTCTGGGTCTACTGTTAATGGTTTAAAATCTGTTTTGAAGTCCATTTCAATTGCCTCCTAAAGTATGTTTTGAACAGCCTGAAGTACGTCCTCAAATGAGGAATATTGCTGGCCGTATTGGATATTTGGTCGTGCTATTAAAATCGTTTCGATACCACATGCTAGAGCGGCTTCTAGTTTTTCATCTACTGAACCCACTTTGCCACTTTCTTTTGTAATCATTAAAGTGACATCATATTGGCGGAATAATGCTTCGTTTAACTCTTTTGAAAAGGGTCCTTGAATGGCTACAATATCTCGTTGTGCCACACCAAGCGCTTCACATTTTTCCATATTATCAAGGCGAGGCAGCATACGCGGAATGACACGAGTATGTTCTAACCCTTGCAAGACCTTTGTAAATGTAGCAAGTGTTTTACTACCTGTTGTCAGCATAATGACGCCTCGTTTTGTTGCAGCTAATTGTGCTGCTTCCTCGTAATCTTTAACGACTGTAATGAGTGGATGTTCGTAATGCTCATTTGCGCGTTCATAGCGGATATATGGAACACCTGCACTTTTTGCCGCTGCCATGGCATTTTTAGAAGCTTCCTCTGCAAATGGGTGCGATGCATCAACGACTAAACGATCCCCTCGTTCAGTAATAAGTGCAGCCATCTCCTCTGCCGTCAATCGACCGACTAAATGAGGCAGTCCAACTTGTGCCAGACTTGTAGCAGCTGAATCCGTGACAACGGTTGCTGTAACAGCATAGCCTGCTGACTGCAATGCAAGTGCAAGATTTCTTGCATCGCTTGTCCCTGCTAACATGAAAATCATTTCACTAGCTCCTCTTCATGATGGTGGTCATGATCGTGGTGGTGATCGTGATCGTGATCGTGGTCATGATGATGGTGATGGTGATGACCATGGTCATGGTCGTGGTCATGGTCGTGATGATGCTCCACGAATGCCGATGCATTAATACGATACTGACATGTATCACAATTCATTTTTACGTCTCCTGCAATGGCCTCTTCCATACGATCTAGCAACACCGTTTTTAATTTTGGATGGTAGCCAAAGTAATCCGCCAATTGGATGTCTAAATCAGCATATGTGGCTGCATAGCTCTTTTGCATCCCCTCCATACGCTCCATTAAAATGCCTGTAAATAAGAAATACGGCAACATAATAATCTTTTTCGCCCCAAGACGATAACAACGTTCGATTCCTTCGTCCACTGTGGGATTCGTTACGCCCATAAATGCACACTCCACTGTCAGTACGTCTAATTGTTCCCAAAGCAAACGACCAATTTTATAAAAATCACTGTTTGCATCCGCATCACTACCACCGCGACCGATAAATAAAATCGCAGTATCTTCTTGTTTTTCTTTAATATTCAGTCCCGTTCCTGATAAACGTTCTGTTAAAATATTTAACACTTCTTCATGCACGCCAAGTGGTCGCCCATATGTAAAAGTTACATCCGGATATTTTAAACGAGCTGCATCAATCGCTGCTGGGATATGAATTTTTGAATGGCCTGCTTGCAATAAAATAATGGGCACAGCATACACCTCTGTAGCGCCACGCTTTACACATGCATCAATACCTGCTGGGATATTAGGTGCTTCAAATTCTAAAAAGCAAGTTTCAACGATATAGCTGTCGTCAATTGAAGGAGTCAATTGTTGAATAAATGTGCGTACCTCATCATTTCCTGCTGCTAAACGGCTGCCATGGCCAATAAATAAAATTGCTTTCATTTCTTTTCTCCTCACTAGTCGCCGCACGGTGCTGGCTCTACTTTTATTTTGGATGACATATCTTGATACGTAAAATGCAATATTTTTTTCACTCGTTTAAAATATTTAAACAAGCGTTCATTTGGATGTGCATTTGCCTTATATTCTTCGATAATCGCGGTAATAAGCGGAATAAGCTGTTCTGGCTCTAACCCCTCTACGACAGGCTGTGCTGCATGTGCTGTTCGACCTACCGGCTTAGCTCCGATAAAGACATCGAATTTACTTTTGCGATAAACAATACCGATATCATCAAACACAGCACGATAACATGCCATGCCACAACCATTAAAGCCAATATTTAATGTTTTCGGCAATGACAACCCACCTAGAGTTGCTTGAAGTTCCTCTGCATATGGGATGGAATCAGCCTTCTCCCCATAACAGAAATCACATGCCTTTAATGACAACACATCCCCAATTGGTGAGAGTAAAAACCCTACTTCTCTCAACTTCTCTGTTATCGCTTGTGGTTCTGTCGTTGGGATTTTCAAATGTATTTGATGGTCTGGTGTATATTCCATCGTGCCTTCGTCTCCCACAACTTCAGCCAATGCCATCATTTGCTGTGGTGTAAAAAATTTATTTGCTACCCCAGGGCTAACAGCTAGTTCAAAAATTGACTCCATTTTTTGTTGAACTAGCTTTGGTGTGGCTTTTGTTACAGTTGTCCCCTGCACCATTGCAAGTGCTGTTGCTGCCATTTCTAAAGACGATTTTGTCGGTGTTGATACAGGTGTAATGGCAATATTACTTTTCATCCGTCCTGCATTTGGATCTGCCGCAAAATCATGGCTTGCAGTACCTGTTTCTTGGTTCATTGCCCACGGTTCATTTTCTTCTCTTAAACGCTGATGAGGACGTAAAGGCTGTTTTTCTTCCCCGAGCGTATATTTACGCTGATAGCCTCGCGGTGTAATCATTTTATTATCATAGAAAAACGTCGAAGAATTGCCGATAATAACCGTTGTTAACATGCCGATATCATGCTCAAGCATCTCCGCTAAAGTCGTCATCGTAATTTCCTGACGCTCTCGGTAGGCACTCTTGACAAGACCTACAGGCGTATCAGGCGAGCGATATTCAAGTAAAATCCGCTGGGCTTCGACAATTTGACGTGTACGGCGACCACTTTTCGGATTATATAAAGCGATGACAAAATCTGCCATAGCCGCTGCTTCCACACGCTTGGCGATTAAATTCCATGGCGTTAAATGGTCACTTAAACTAATGGTGCAAGAGTCATGCATAATCGGTGCACCTAGTAAACTTGCACAGGAATTGATAGCTGAAATACCTGGTACGATTTCGACTTCAACACCTGTTGCTTCTGTCCAACCAAGCTCAATCAGTACTTCATAGACAAGCCCCGCCATCCCATATACACCCGAATCTCCACTTGAAATAACGGATACAATATTGCCAGCTTCCGCTTGACGTACTGCTTCTTGCGCTCGTGAAACTTCTTCTGTCATGCCCGTACTAACAATCGACTTTGCACTAACTAAATCTTGAATAAGCTCAACATACGTTTTATAGCCAATGATAAATTCACTTTGTTGCAGTGCCTCCACAGCACGAGTCGTAATATGGTTAAAATCACCAGGGCCAAAGCCCACAACAAAAATCTTTCCTTTTTGCGCCATTTTTTACCCCTCTTTCACCTTGTCGATGCCTTTAATGGCTGTTGTTTGTGGTGTACGCTGTAATGTACCTTCTTTCAGCGTAAAAACATGTTCACTATGTAAAGAATCATGGTTTAAATCTTGTACAAGTGTTCTTCCGTGTTCAACCGATGGCACACGATACCAATTTCCTTGTGGATAAGCGATGACAACACAGGCATCTTTGCATCTGCCATTACAGCGCGTTCTTGTCGTATGTATTTCCTTATCAAGTGCTAATTTTTCGATTTCATCTCGTATTGCTAGGGTAATTTCCTCTGCCTCTTTTTTCATGCAGCTACTGCCATTACAAATAAAAAGATGCGTTTTCATTCCCTCTAAGTTCCAAGTTGTCATTGCTTTTCTCCCCTCATTTACTTTTAGGAAAAAGAAAAAACCTTCACTCTATATCGAAGAGTCAAGGTTTTGTAGAAGCCAAAATAAAAACGAATATACACGTATCCGCTCTCGCTTCACTTCTCCCTCCGAAAAGTTTGCATGCCATCAATAAGCAGGTTTCCTGACTTAAGCTTCCTTTTACTCTCGCGCCTTCCCAAGTTTTCAGTGGCATTGCGATTTCATCAGCTATTACAGTAGCGGGGGCTGTATCGGATTTACACCGATTTCCCTATTATCTCGAAATATATCGAGCACTTATAGATGTATTTATATTAAATTAAAAAGCTGTATGTTTTTAAAAAGAATTGAAAAACTGTCTCTATCATAGCCTATTTTTTTAATACTTTTCAACATTTCTTTTTCATTTATTAGATTTTTAATAAAATTTCAACAAGTAATTCATTGAAAGCGACAGCTATTCTCTTATATTTATCTGAATTTTCTAGAATGTCAAATAACAAAAAAAATTTTTTTATAAAAAAAGATAGCTTGTGAATGGAAAAACATGTTACACTGTGTCGTGAAATCTCACAATTTCATCTTTTTTCGGTGCG
Source organism: Lysinibacillus sp. FSL K6-3209 (assembly GCF_037976175.1). NCBI lineage: Bacteria > Bacillati > Bacillota > Bacilli > Caryophanales > Bacillaceae > Lysinibacillus > Lysinibacillus sp. FSL K6-3209. The sequence goes on from NZ_CP150264.1 coordinate 2,711,198, forward strand.
AAGTGTAGCCATTTCGCTTAAAAGGGAAGCCGGTTCAAGTCCGGCGCGGTCCCGCCACTGTACTAGGGAGTTTTATAGAGAATGTCACTGTCCAATGGACGGGAAGACCTATAAAACGTTGAACTAAAGCCAGGAGACCTGCCGAAAAAAACGTGATCGTTTCAACCTACGAGGATAGGTGTGCGGCTTGGCAGATGATGATTCTATTTGCTTTTTCAGCTATGCACTTTTCCTAAATTAGGAGAAGTGCTTTTTTATTGCGCACGCTACATTCAAAAATTTTGATTTAAGGAGGAGAGATTTTGAAATTATCTTTTTGGAAACTTAGTTACTTCCTACTAGCATTTTTACTAGTACCAAAACAAGCATTTGCCATGCATATCATGGAAGGATTTTTACCGATTGAATGGGCGATATTTTGGTGGATTATTTCAATTCCATTTATTATTTTAGGGTTACGCTCAATTCGCAAAACAATTGATGAAAACCCTGAAACGAAAATGATTTTAGGGCTATCAGGGGCATTTGCATTCGTCTTATCTGCATTAAAAATTCCATCTGTTACGGGCAGTTGCTCACACCCTACTGGTGTTGGACTTGGCACAGTCCTGTTTGGCCCATTAGCAATGAGTGTGATTGGGACAATCGTCTTATTATTCCAATCGTTACTTTTAGCGCATGGTGGCATTACCACTCTTGGCGCAAATGCTTTTTCCATGGCGATTGTAGGACCAATGATTGCGTATGCTGTTTTTAAAGGCGCTCAAAAAATCGGTCTATCCTTTTCTCTCGCTGTCTTTTTTGCAGCAATGCTTGGGGACTTAGGTACATATATTGTCACGTCCGTTCAACTTGCACTTGCCTTCCCTTCAGAAGTAGGAGGCTTTATGGCTTCATTCACAAAATTCGCTAGTATTTTCGCGTTAACACAAATTCCACTAGCAATTAGTGAAGGGATTTTAACTGTCATTGTGATGAATTTCTTAAAAAAATACAATGTAAGCGAATTAAAAGCTTTACGTGTTTTCTCTGCAAAGGAGGCACATTAACATGAAGAAAAATTTACTGTTACTAGCTATAGTGATACTTTTAGCAATCATCCCTCTATTCATCCAAAAAGGCGCTGAATTCGGCGGTGCTGACGGTGAAGCTGAAGCAGCCATTGGTGAAATAAACAAAGACTACGAACCATGGTTTGAAAGCTTATGGGAGCCACCAAGTGGTGAAATTGAAAGTCTATTATTCGTCTTACAAGCCGCTATTGGCGCTGGTTTTATTGGCTATTTCGTGGGCTATATGCGCGGTAAGCATAAAGAAGGTTAAACGATGTTACTCATTGATAAGTATGCTTATATGAATAAACTAGCGTCCGTTCATCCGTTAGAAAAAATGACGTTCTCCCTTGGGTTGTTGCTATTGTCGCTTATCATGAGAGATGAACAAATTTCACTCATTACATTTCTTGTAATGAGTGCTTTTATCATTTTAGGCGCAAAAATTCCTTTACAATATTATGCAAAACTACTGCTTTTACCGAGTTTTTTCTTGCTCTCCAGTTTACTATCTATTTTGATTTCGATTGCACCTACTGCTAGTATTTTGCCGGCGCATCTATGGACGTTTTCGCTAAGCGAGTGGACAATTTTCATTGGAAATGACAGCTTGATAACAGCACAGCAACTATTTTTCACCGTTTTGGGCAGTATTAGTTGTTTATATTTTTTAATTTTAACGACTTCCGTACAATCCATTTGTTATGTCTTACGGCAATGGCGGTTGCCAACTTTATTTGTAGAGTTGATAGAGCTAACATACCGTTTTATTTTTATCTTTTTAAATAGCATGCAAAAAATTCATCTTGCACAACAAGCTCGTCTTGGTTATCAGTCACCATTGCAATGGCTTCGGTCGATTTCCATGCTTATTGCAGCACTGTTTGCCGAAATGTTCCAACGCAGTCGCGAACTAAATAATGCGATGCAGGCGCGCGGTGGTGAGGCTGTCTATTGGCAAGAAAGTAGTAGCTACAACAAGAAAAACTGGTTAGGCATTGTTATTATTTTCGTATCCCTCATTATCTATGGAGGTATTTCACATGACTGAGCTTTATTTTGATCTTCAACATTTATCTTATGCTTATGCAGACGGCACTACAGCCTTAACAGATATTACTTTGCAAATACCAAAGGGAAAAAAAATTGCCCTGCTCGGTCACAATGGCGCAGGTAAATCTACGTTATTTCAGCATTTAAATGGTATTTTAAAACCGACAGCTGGCACTATTTCTTTTTGTAACGACACGCTTAGCTATTCTAGAAAAGCATTAGCAACATTACGACAACAAGTTGGCATCGTCTTCCAAGATGCGGACAATCAACTTTTTTCTGGTACTGTCAAGCAAGACATAGCTTTCGGGCCATTAAATCTTGGCTGGTCAAACGAAAAAATTGAAGAAAAAATCGCGTGGGCTGTTGCGCAAACAGAGGTTGAAGCGTTGCTTGATAAGCCCATTCACTTTTTAAGCGTTGGACAAAAGAAACGTGTTGCTATGGCTGGTGTGCTCGCAATGGAACCTTCCGTCTTACTATTAGACGAACCGACTGCTGGGCTAGATACTTATTATGCAGCACAATTTTTACAGTACTTAGCTAAATTAGAAGATGGGCAACGTACGTTTTTATTAGCGACACATGATATCGCTTTAGCCTATGAATGGGCGGATCAAATAATCGTGATGGAGGCAGGGAAAATCATTTATAATGGGGATCCAATCGACATGTTTTACGAAGAGGAATTGCTTGAAAAAGCCCATCTTGAACGACCATGGGTATTTGAAATGACGCTTGCCTTACAAACGAAAAAACTATTGGGTGACAACATAGCAATGCCTCGTTCCAAAAAGGATTTACACAAACTTATTGAACAGCTTTAAGATCTTTCCGTGAATAACTAGTAATAGAGGCTAATTCACTAAACACTCTTTCTCAAGGGACAATTCTTGTCATCCCTACCCACTTCTATTTTAATATCCTGTACGTAACGAACAGTGTTGTTGTCAAACACTGGTTCGTTACGTACAGGACTATTAACATCCCACCGACTTTCACTCCACAAAAAAACAAGCAATAACTTATGCGAAAAACCATATAAAACAATTATTTATAAACCAATATACTAGTTATAACAAAAAAACTTGTAAAAAAATTTTATTGTGGTATGAAACCTTTCTCTTTACCATCCGTTATAAATATTGTAGTTTATAATTTTTTTAAGGAGGTAAAAACAATTGAAAAACTGGGTGATGAAATCAATCGCTGTCGTAGCATGTTCTGCCTTACTGGTTCCTGCTGCTTCTGCCTTTGCTGAAGCACCACAGAACCCAGAATCAGTGAAAACTATGCTCGCTAGCAACAACAAACAAGGAGCGAAGCAGTTCAACAAACAAACAGGAGGAAACGAATGGATTAGTGATAATACGATTATCGTCAAACATTCGGGTCTTGCTAAGAACGTACATAGTAAAATAGGTGCAAAAGTAATTCGCTCCATTCCTTCATTAGGTTATGATGTAATCCAACTTAAAAAGGGACAATCGTTAACAGAGGCTGTTTCCTACTACGCCAAGCAAAAAGGCGTAAAAAGTGTATCCCCAAGCTACAAGTATCATTCCTTTAACACTATTGTAGATCCAAAGAAAAAAGATATGTATCATTTGCAGCTACTGGAAATTGATAAAGCACTAGCATTAGCTGGCAATCATGATGTAAAAGTAGCCGTTATCGATTCGGGTGTAGACTATAAACATCCCGATTTGCAAGCGCAAGTACTGCCACCATATAATGCGGTAAAACCTGCCGACTCTCCTGTTGCTGATCCACACGGAACGCATGTCGCGGGCATTGTTGGCGCAACAAAAGATAATGGAATTGGTGGGCACGGGATATCTCCTAATGCCAAAATTCTGCCAATAGACGTCTTTAACGGACAAGAAGACGCTAGTGACTTTGCCATTGCACAAGGTATTCTTTATGCCATCGAACAAAAAGCAGACGTGATTAATATGAGTCTTGGTGGCTATGGCGAGTCTCCTTTAATAGAGGAAGCTGTAAAAAAAGCGCTTGACAATGGTATTACCATTGTAGCCGCTGCAGGCAATGAATCAACCGATCGATACTCCTTCCCTGCTTCTTTTGAAGGTGTTATTAGCGTTGGTGCTACAAATGAACAAAATAAATTAGCTAGTTTCTCAAATTATGGTCCTTCAGTAGACATCGTTGCACCAGGTGAGGATATTTATAGTACCGTTTATGATGAAAAAAAAGGATCTTCTTTTGCTATATTTAGTGGGACATCAATGGCATCACCTGTTGTTGCAGGTGTAGCGGCACTATTAAAATCTAAATACCCGAATTTAAAGCCTTATGAAATAGAAGCTATTCTTGAATTGACTGCTAAAGATTTAGGAGAACCAGGCTACGACCTTACGTATGGACATGGTCTCGTTGATCCTGTTAAAGCGCTACAATTTGATATTAATAATCTACCTAAACGCTATAACGAAACAAAAGAACAACGGTTGAATAACGCCAAAGTACTGAAAAAGAATGTTCTAAATACAGAAAAAGGTGAGTTTAGGCTTCCAGAAGAGAAAAAATGGTACAAGGTTGATTTAAATGCGAATGAATATGCTCAATTATCTTTAAAAGGTGCCGAAAATTACGATTATGCATTTGATTTATACTTCTACCCTACTGGTTATAGTGGCGATGTAGAACCGATTAAAGTAAATGATGTGCGCGTGAACCAACAAGAGGGCTATCTATATAAAGCAGAGCAACAAGGAACACTTCTTATTGGTGTAAAAGACCATAATGGAGGCTATAGCTTAAAGGGCAAGTCTTACTTTACATTTACAGCTCAAACAACAAACACATTACCAATTGATAATTTAACGACGATCGATCAAGCAGTGGAGATACAAAAATTCCCATTCAATACACAAGGAAAAAACTATACACTGCTTTCTAAAGATCATGAGAGCGACCAAGACTATTTCACATTCACTGTTTCAAAGCCAACGACGTTGAAATTTGATTTATCTGGTATCCCTGGTGTAACTGCATCTTTAGAACTTTATCTGAAAAGAGATTTTGAACATGAACCTTCAGAACAAGGTGACGATGAAGAGGATGATGAACGCCTCCCAATCTCTGCATTAAGCAGCAAATCAAAAGGCGAAGGAGTTAGTCTTATTGTCGATGTCGAGCCTGATGAAGAATATGTCTTAAGCGTTACAAATAATAGTGATAACGATTCTTCATTCGATTCTTTCTTAAAGTTCTTAAGCGGCGGCATTGACAATGAAGAAAACGATAGAATTAACGAATCCATTATACCTTACACATTAACTGGTGAAGTCGTTTATTTACCTGAAGATGAAGATGGTCTTCCATTAATTGAACCAACACAAGAAGCCGAGGAAAATAATCCTTCTTCACCTGCTCCATCTAAAACAAAAAAACGTCAACAGAACTTTAACAAAAAACTATTTTCAAGTATAGAATTATCTGATGAAGAAGAAGACTCAAAAGTAATTTTGGAGCATGCAATTCCATATACGATTGGTAAAGAGTACAAAGCATACTTCCAAACAGATGAGGATATTGATTATTTTATTTTCACACCACAAGAAGATGCCATCTATAGTTTCCAACTTCAAAAAGGCAAAAATCAAAGACCAACTGGTAGTATTTTAGAATATGATGAGGAAACGAAAGAATTGCAACTAATTTCTTCATTAACGAATGATCCAGCGATTATTTCACGACTATACGGCATAACAATCAATGAAAATGATCCCAAGACAATTGCATTGAAAAAGGGCAAAACTTATGTTGCTAAAGTCTTAAATTTCGGAGATCGTTCTACCGAACCATATATTTTTAAAGCAAATAAAATTGCAGCAATTCCCCAAGACCAAAATAAAGGAATCAATACAGCTGAAAATGCCCGTTCAATTGAATCTGGTACCAACTATCAAAATAAACTCGTTTTTTATGATGATACAAATTATTACTACTACAAACATCAGGGCGAAGATACAGTATTAAGTCTTCTCATCAATTCCGAGCCCTATACTAATAAGCAAGGAACGTCATTACCAAGAGAGCTACAAATAGATTTGAAATTTATGGGCTCTATCATTGAAGATACTAATGGTAATAAGCAAATTGACGGCAATGAAATGCAAACAGAAATTCCATTTGGTCAAGGTGAAAGCTTTTTTGAAAGGCTGCTCGGTATATCAGGGACATCCGCGCTAAATACCTCATTTAAAGTAAAAAAAGATTATGGTTATTTTATTGCTGTTAATACAATTGATAACGGTTTAGTTTCGACTCAGCCATATAATTTAACGCTCTTTGACCATAAAAAGGATGATGAGGATGCGGATTCTAAATTAGTCAATGGTATACCTACAAAGCCATCTTCACTAACGAGAAAAGACGATAAATGGGTAGCTAGCCAATATTTAAATGCTAGTGTACCATTTGGCGATAAAGATTATTTTGAATTTTTCAATCATAGTAAGCGAAATGTAACGTTTACCTTACTAACCGAAAAAGGATTGGATGGTGTTATTCGTATTATTGATGCAAAAGGACGCACAGTAAAAACCATCGATTATTACGGGGCAGATGATGCCGAACTAGGTATTGTCGCGTTAGAACCAGGAACATATTATATAGAAGTTAGTGAAGCAAATGGTCGAGCTAGTACGCAACCGTATACACTTGAAATAAATTAAAGCTCATTTTTTCTGTTCCCTTAAAGCAAAAGAGTTTTTTTAAATAAATTTTTGCTAATATAAAAATATAGAAAATGAATAATAAATTAGAAAGAAAAACAAGTTGTTGGTAGCGAAGGTAGTGCCTCCTGCGAAGAACACACACAGCGTAAGACGCGAGCATTCTATGCGTTAGCGAAGGTTGCGGCTTACTGTGCTGAGCGGAAAGCACCGCCTAAGCGGACAACAACGGCGCAGCAAAAAAGTGTTAGATTGATGGCCATCAATCTAACACTTTTTCTCTTTTTACTAACCAAAATACTTTACATAGTTACAATATTGATCTTGTTTCATATTCAGATTTTCATATAATTTTCGGGCATGTACATTGTCCGCAGCCGTTTGTAGTGTCACATAACGTGCTGATTGCTGCTCACAATATTGAAACACTTTTTCCATCAATGCTTTGCCTACCCCTTGGCCTCTCGCTTCATCTGTGACGTAGATATCATTAAGTATATAGGCACGCTGTAATGCGATGGAAGAAAACGTTGGGTACAGTTGTGCAAACCCTATTGATTTCCCATTTTCCACAGCAATAAAAATAATGGATTCTTTTAAAGCCATCCGTAATTGGATAAATGCTTTGGCACTGCTAATATCTGATTCTAGTCCATAAAACTGCCGATACTCATCAAATAACACTGTTACATCTTCTAATTCATCCATTGTTGCGTGAAGTATTTCCATTTCATTCTTCTCCCCTTATGTCTACCCTTGATGGTCTTAAAAATGTATGTAGCTAGTGTTTATTATAAAGGAAATGAAAGGATAAAGATATTATCAATAGGACTTCACTAGCATTATGAGACATTCAAAAGGTGCCACCTTTGATGTCACGAAGGACTTCAAAAATAGCACCCTTTCTTTAATGGAAATATTGATCTACACGTTGTATTACTTCATCAGCGGAAAGCCCAGCTGCATCAATAATAGGACCTGCCATAATAGGATCACTAATGCCCATCACATCTCTATCTTGTCCTGTAATTACGCAAGCATCACATTTTTTTGCATCTGCTTCATTACGAAGCTGAATCACTTCATATCCTTTTGCTTTTAAAGCGTCTTCTACATTTGATAAAGATTGTTCAACACCAATAATTTTAGACATTCTTCTTCCACCTCCTATATGTTAATGTGCCATATAGGTTACCTAATTATTCACTTATTTCATATTTTATTATGTACAAATAACACAGGCTTCAGATAGCTACAAAATCACCTAACAATATACATATAATCCAATTCCGTGTGATATACTGTAAAAAAGTTTTAACCTTTAATCACTAACAGGATGGGAGGATAAACATGATCTATAGTAAAACGGCCAAAACAATAGAAACAGAGCGCTTACTGCTTCGTCTATTTCAGGAATCAGATGCACAAGCAGTCAGCAATTATTGTAATAATTATAATATCTATAAAAGCACATTAAATTTACCTTATCCTTATTCATTAGAATGTGCGCTGACATGGATTGCAAATCATGAAAAGCATTATGATCAGGAGACTATGTATGAATTCGCTATAACAGACAAACAAAGCGGACAGTTATACGGGGCAATCGGTGTTTCCAATCATCCACAATATAAAAATGGTGAAATTGCCTATTGGATCGGTGAAGAACATTGGGGCAATGGCTATGCAACTGAAGCCGCTAAAGCACTGATTGATTTTGTATTTACAGAGAAAAACTATCATCGTGTTTATGCTCGCTATTTTAAATCAAATCCCGCTTCTGGAAAGATTATGGAAAAGTGTGGTATGCAATATGAAGGTACTTTAAAAGATCATATTTATAAAAATAATACATTTGAAGATATTGTTTTTTACGGAATTATTAACCCAAAAGAATAAAGGGCAAACTAGGTGCTTACGTCACAAAACGTAAGCACCTTATTTAAGATCATCTAAAAAATCTTTACTAAAGCTTGTCTGTGATTGAAAAGATGATCGCTTAGCAATATCTGCTCCTCGTTTAATGATGCCTTTGCCAAATCGTTCTTCCATCTCATCTACTACCTTTAAAATCGGCTCCTCTTTGACATGCTCTTCAAAATTAAAAAATGTTAATTGTTGTGTCATTTCTTTCATATTGCTGACATTTGAAATGGTTACGCCTAATAATCGGACAGGCTCCTCATTCCAATGTTTTTGAAAAAGGCTCCATGCATGTTCAATAATATCCTCTTTTAAATAAATTGCATTGTTAACCGATTTACTGCGCGTATAGGTTTTCCAATTAGCTGTACGAATTAAAATACTCACCGTGACGCCAGCCAGTTTTTTAGCATTTAAACGATCTGCTACCTTTTCAGAAAGTGTAGTAATTAGTTTATATAATTCATTTCTATCGGTCGTATCGTGCGAAAGTGTTGTCGAGTTCCCTACACTTTTCGTATCATATATTGCTTCGGGATCAACAGGTCGATCATCCTCACCATTCGCCTTCTGTTTCATGCGAAAACCATTGATGCCAAATTGTTGCTTTAATAGCCGTTCATCTGCCACAGCTAATTCTCCAATTGTTTGTATACCCAACTTTTTCAACTTCTCTGCTGTACTTTTCCCAACTCCATGCATTTCTATGACATTCAATGGCCACAGTATAGATGGCACATCACGCTTACGTAATATGGTAATCCCCATCGGCTTTTTCATATCGCTTGCCATTTTCGCTAAAAACTTATTCGGTGCAACACCTATTGAACAAGGTAATTGTAATTCGTTCCAAATGCGATCTTGTATGCTTTGTATAAGTTCCATTACATTTTGCCCTTCTATCATAGGCAGTTGCATATACCCTTCATCAATAGAAACTGGTTGAAGAATTTCACTATATTCTTTTAATAAGTTAAAAAATGCTTTAGAAGCTGCTCGATATCGCTCAAAATTTGGTGGAAGGACAATTAAATCAGCACATTTTCTTCTTGCCTCACCGACGTTCATCGTTGTATAAACACCATTTTTTCTAGCTTCATAGCTACATGTAATCACGATACCTCTTCGCTCTTTTGGATTACCTGCAATAGCGATTGGTTTTCCTTTTAATGAGGGATCGTAAATTTGTTCCACAGAGGCATAAAAGCAATTCAGGTCAATATGTAAAATAATTCTTCCTTTATGCATTTTCTTTCACCTCATTAATTATTATCTACAAAGAAAGAATGTATCGTTTCTTCGTCATGCTAATCCTTCAACTTAAACTTTATCTATAGTTTATCACATACAAGAACTTTTGTTCCTTTTTTCACCGACTTGCTTTTTTTGCGGCAAAAAAAAGTGCAGGTAATGTACAATGATTGCACAATAGCTGCACTGTTATTTTATGTTGTATAGGAACCATTAATTTTCACATAGTCATAGGACAAATCACAACCCCATACAGTAGCTTCTTCCTTGCCTAAGCCGAGCGATACTTTAATCTGGATTTCAGAATTCTCAAGATAATCTTGGATAACAGATAAATCGACGGAATCGATTGGTTTCCCTTGATAAATTAACGTTTCACCAAAATAGATGGAGATGTTTTCAGGATTCAGTTCAACTTCATCTTCACATTTACCTATCGCCATAGCTATACGTCCCCAATTGGCATCTTTTCCAAAAATAGCAGTTTTCACGAGTGGCGAATTCACAATACTTTTAGCTACTTTTTTAGCTTGTACAAAGCTCGATGACTCATTGACAGTGACTTCAACTAATTTTGTAGCGCCTTCCCCATCACGGGCAATTTCTTTTGCCAAGTCAATGCTCATGTTATTTAACGCTTCAGTAAATTGCTTGATATCCACTTTCCCTGCTAATCCATTCGCCATAATGGCTACTGTGTCACTTGTACTCGTATCGGTATCGACACTAACCATGTTAAATGAATGATTGACGGCTTCTTTAAAAATTGTTTGTAAAGTCGTGGCGGGAATTTCAGCATCTGTCACAAAGTAAGATAACATCGTAGCCATATTCGGCTCTATCATACCAGAACCTTTTGCAATACCAACTAATGTAGCATTACCGACTTTGCATATTTTACATTTTGGATAAGTATCTGTCGTCATAATTGCTTGTGCTGATTTTTCTAAGCCTCCTTCTACTAACTGTTCTTTAAGATTGATGATTCCATTTCTTATTTTATCCATCGGTAATTGATGCCCAATTACACCAGTTGAAGAAGGTAAAATATTTTCAGGTGCAATTGCTAACTCGTGTGCGACCAAGTTGACAATTTCTTGAACATTACGAATCCCTTCTTCCCCTGTTGCGACGTTCGCATTTTTACTGTTAATGACAAAACATTGTAATTTACCGTTCGCAACATTTTCCTTACCAATGAGGATAGGTGCACCACAAAATTTACTTTGCGTAAACATAGCAGCTGCGTTTGCTACAGTAGAAGACATAATAACCGTGAAGTCTAGCGTTTCATCTTTAATACCGAGGTTCTTCACACAAGTATAAAATCCTTTCGGCATCAATGTTTGCATATCATTTTCTTTTTTCCCTAGTTCTTGCATTGCCTTTTCCTCCTTTTCAACTTTTAGTCTGCAGTTTCTAAATATTTAACCATCGCTACTTCATCGCAATTATTAATTTTGGGGCAATTCACGCAATCCGTCCAAACCTTTTCTGGCAAATCATCTCTTTTGACAATTTGAAATCCTAGTTTTGAAAAAAACTTTACTTGATAAGTTAAAGATATTAATCTTTCCACCCCTAATTTGGGACTTTCCTGAATGATATGTTCCACTAACATTCGACCGATTCCTTTTTGTTGGTAATCTGGATCTACAACTAAGGAACGAACTTCTGCCAAATCTTGCCCTAATACATGTAATCCTGCTACCCCAACAACCTTATGATTATCCTTGACAACATACAAGCACTGTAACTGTTGATAAATTGATAATAAGGAACGAGGTAATACAATCTCTTTATCTGCGTAAATTTTGATTAATTCATAAACAGGCATAACATCAGCTGTTGTAGCACTATATATTTTCATAGATTTCTCCTTCTTCTAAAAAATTAATATGTTATAAATATGCACTAAACTGATTTAAAATGCAATTTGTTTTTGTGAAAATTCACAGAATATTTGGAGCGCGGGTAAAAGTTTGTGATTCGCGGGTAAACCTTGTGATTCGCGGGTAAACCTTTGGAAAACGCGGGTAAATGTCTCTCATTCGCGGGTAAACCTTTGCGAAACGCGGGTAAATGTCTCTCATTCGCGGGTAAACCTTTGCGAAACCCCACTGTTACGCTCAACAGTAAAAAAGTGTTAGATTGCATGCAATCTAACACTTTTCCCTTCCACTCATTCACTTTTAATCTACAAACGCGTAGTCACCATCACTTTCAAGCAATTCCTTTAATACCGTTAAGGCTTGCTCAAGCTGTGTGCTATTTTCTGGTGCCGTAATTGCCAATCGTACAGCATTTACTGGTTTGGCATTGCCTACTGCAAAACGTTCTGCTGCATAGACTTGGACGCCCGCTTTCGCGGCAAGTAATTCAAACTGCACGCCAGTAAATTTTTTAGGCAATAGAAGCCATCTAAACATGCACTCAGCATCACCTAAAATATTGTATTCCCCTAAATACTGATTCACCAGCGCATTTTGTTGTTTAGCATATAAGCGATGTTTCTCTAATATCGTTTGCGCAACACCATCTTGAATTAGTCTTGCTGTAAGCTCCACCATTACAGGTGATACCGAAATATTGATATTATATAGTGTTTCAATAATTTTCTTTCTTAATGCACTAGGCGTCACAATAAAGGATAACCTTAAACCAGGTGATATCGTTTTGGACACGCTGGCAATATACACTACCTTTTCCGGTGCATAAAAGGCGATTGGTGCTAATGGCTGCTCCTTCAAGAAGCTATAAATCGCGTCCTCTATCACGATCAACCCTTTTTGCCTTGCCACTTCTGCTATCATTTTTCTTGTTTCAACAGACATCGTATGGGTCGTAGGATTATGAAAATCTGGAATCACATAAAGACCTTTAATATGTTCATTTTTACAAGCATACAATAAACCTTCTTTTGTCATCTCTCCATTTTTTTGCTGAATGGCTACTAGTTGAATACCAAGCATATTAGCTGCCGTTTTGATTCCTGCATATGTAATGGGATCTGTTCCAATACGATCACCGGGATGAAATAAAGCGGCTAATGTGCCGACAATTGCATTTTGACCCCCTGCACCAAGCAATATTGGTTGATCCGTTTGAAATCCAACTTTTTCCAAAAGTTTTGCTGCTGCTTCAGTTTGCCATGCATTCCCTTCTGGTCGACCATATTGAAATAATTTGCTGACATTAGAATCATTGAGCATTTTCTTCATATAACGTGTTATTTCTTCATTCGCATAGGCATCTGGTAAAACCGAACCTAATTCAATCAAATGAGCGGCATTGCTTGTCGGTAATAAAATTTTATTTGCCGCTGCATCAGAAGAAACAAATGTACCACTCCCGATCGATGCATAAATTAGTCCCTTTTGTCCGCACAGCTTAAACGCACGTGTAATTGTACTTAAATTGACATCTAAAAAATCAGCCAGTTCGCGTTGCGGTGGCAACTTGGTCCCTGGCAATAAAACGCCTTCTTTAATATCCTGTTCTAACTGCTCAGCAATTGCGATATAAATTGGCGCTGAAATATTGCTTATATTGGGCTTCCAGCTCATAGGGTATTCATCAAATGAGTTAAATGGCATGCTCTAACCCCTTCCATTTGGCTTTGCATACAATATATAATTGTCTTGCATACAATATATAATTGTCTTGCATACAATCATAATATTGTATGCAAATGATTACAATGCTATAATTTTTAAAAAATCAGAAAAAGGGACCGATAAAATTATGCAATATTCTGAAAGAATCTTAAACACACCATCTTCATTCATCCGTAATATTTTGAAAGTAACGGATACCGAGGATGTCATTTCCTTTGCAGGCGGGCTACCAAACCCCATCTCTTTCCCAATCGATGCATTAAAAGCATCTGTTGACCATGCGATTAGTGAAAATGGCAGTCGATTATTCCAATATTCATCTACACAAGGCTATGCACCTTTACGTGAATACATCGCAGCTAAATACAAGCGTGTTCATGGGTTAGATATTAGCGCAGATGATATATTGATTACAACTGGTTCACAGCAAGCGCTTGAACTGATTGGAAAAGTACTTATTAATAAAGGGGATGGCATTGTCATTGAGGAACCAGGCTATTTAGGCGCGATTCAAGCATTCACATTAAGTGAGCCTAATTTCTATGGTGTAACCCTTGAAAACGATGGCCTTAATTTAGAAGAATTAGAGAATGCTTTACAGCAGCCAAACGTGAAATTCATCTATACAGTACCTAACTTCCAAAATCCAACGGGTCTTACGTATTCAAAAGAAAAACGTCAACAAATATATGACATAATTGCTAAATACGATGTAGCATTAATCGAAGATGATCCATATGGAGAATTACGCTTCCAAGGTGAACCACTTCCTTATATCGGTGCCGGAAAACTCGAAAATAGTATTTTACTAGGTTCTTTCTCTAAAACAGTTACACCAGGTATGCGCCTTGGCTTTATTATTACAAAAAACAAAGAGCTAATGAAACATATTGAAACAGCAAAGCAAGCGACTGACCTTCACACAAACATTTTCTCTCAATATGTGATTTACGATTACTTAGCAAATAATGATTATACAGAGCACGTAAAAAAAATTATTACTTTGTATAAAAATCAATCTGATGCAATGCTAGATGCGATGCAGGAATTTTTCCCAGCGCACGTTGAATACACTCGTCCAGAAGGCGGCATGTTCATTTGGGCGACAATGAATAACGGTGCTGCAGCATTGGATGTCTTTAACAAAGCAATGGAACAAAAAGTCGCTTTCGTTCCTGGCGATCCTTTCTATACATCTAAAACAGGTGTTAACACGATGCGTCTGAACTATACAAATGCAACGCCAGAAATTATTCGTGAAGGTATTAAACGTTTAGGCAGTATTTTATAATGTAAAAATCGTATGAACGCTATCCATAAGCGGTCATACGATTTTTTATCTTTCATGCGGATAAGAGATGGTCATGCCTAACTTCGTTAATGTATCACCTGCATTACGATAGTCATGCGGTCTGTCAGCTTTAAATCGGATGGAATCACCACTTTTTAATGTGTAGTTATGGTCATTGACCCGAATCATTAATTCTCCTGCAAAAACGGTAATAAATTCTTCTGTGCCTTCTTTATGACCTTCAGCACTTAATTGACCACCTTGATCAATCTCGATTGTATAGATTTCAAAACGACTATCTTCTTGAAATGGAAAATTTGGATACACTCTATATTTCCCATTATCTTCTGATAATACTTGTATATCCTTTTTCAGCACGACTTCTGTTTCCGACTGTGGTTGATGGATAAGAGCCGTAAAGGAAACCTTTAAACCTGTTGCGATTTTCCAAATAGTTGTAAGCGTTGGACTAGACTCGCCTCTTTCAATTTGCCCAATCATCGTTTTACTAACGCCACAGAGCTGAGACACTTTCTCTAAACTAAGTTTTTCTCTTTCTCGAATAGCTTTTAAATTTCTTGCGAAAATTAAATGAATTTCCTCCAAAACAAGCACCCCTTAAAAAAATGTACAATATAACGACCATAAAGTATAATAAAAAGTATGACGTTATATTGTTTATTTCAGACATTATAACATACAAATAACAAGGAGGTCTAAAATGCCTTACATATCCTTTTTACTATTCGTAATCATTACAAGCTTTACACCAGGACCGAACAACATCATGGCAATGGCCTATGCCAACCAATATGGTTTGAAAAAAACTATGCAATTTTGTCTCGGTGTTGGCATGGGCTTCTTTACAATAACCGCTTTAAGTAGTTTTTTTAATGTAGTTCTTAGTCAAATTATGCCCATTATTACATTGCCACTTACGATTTTAGGGGTAGGCTATATGTTGTATTTAGCTTTCAAAATTGCGACAATGAAAGACCATGAAGATTCGGATACTAACCATCTTGAGGAGCATAAACGAAACCTTTTGCTACTTGGAGCCTTCCTCCAGTTCATTAATCCAAAAGGAATTTTGTTTGGCATTACGGTCGTTGCTACCTATATTTTGCCGTATTACACTTCCTATATGAGTTACATTTTGTTTGCATTATTTTTAGGGTTTGTCGGGATTATCAGTACATTTAGCTGGGCTCTATTTGGCTCCACTTTTCGAAAAGTACTTTTACAGTATCGCCAACCATTTAATATTGTTATGGCTATTTTATTAGTTTACAGTGCTTTTTCCATACTTTTTCACTAAAAACCCCCTCATTGTACGTTATATTGTACAATGAGGGGGTTTGTTAGATTTATAACGAAACTATTTTGTATATGTTAATACGGCATTTTTCTTAAATTTGGCTAATGCGGCTGTTGCCTCATTTTTGTTCGTATATTCAAAAATACGCACATTTTTTTTCTCAAAAACTGTAATAACCCACATCTTAACCTCTCCCTTACCTATTATTTTTGTAATATAACAATCACCTAACATGTGATACAAAGAACAAACTGTCTTATAACAACTCTTGCTAATTTTCATTTTACGCTCTTTTTTTCAAAAATAAAGCTTTATGTGAAGCCCTTCACAAACTGTTCAATTTCAAAACGCTTTCATTGAACATTTTGTGAAAACCATCATTTTATAGGTATATAATCGGAACCATTTTTACCATCCTTCGCTTCATATTGACCAATAAAAAAACCGTCTGTGCGCCTTTTCCACGACGCTCAAACGGTTTTAGGTAATCATATTGTGTAGTAGTAGATTTTATTTCATAATGATTGTTTGAATTAAGAACAAAATGCTTCTTCTTGCTTTTGTGTCAGCTCGATTTCAAAGCCCAAATCTTCAAGCATACGATAATCGCTATTGGCTTCTTGTCCTTCTGTAGTCAAGTAATCCCCAACAAAAATACTATTTGCTGCATACATTCCAAATGGCTGAAGGAATCCTAAATTGACTTCCCGACCACCAGAAATTCTAATTTCCTTCGAAGGATTCATATAGCGGAATAGCGCTAATACTTTTAAGCAATAGCGAGGATTTAAGTCCTGTGTTCCTTCAAGTTTCGTTCCATCAATTGCATGTAAGAAGTTAACTGGAATTGAATCTGCGTCCAACTGATGCAATGCGCGTGCAATTTCCACGACATCCATTTTCGTTTCTTTCATCCCAATAATGGCTCCAGAACATGGGGAAATACCATGTTTCTTTACGACCTCAACGGTATTAACACGATCCTCATATGTGTGCGTCGTCGTAATATAGGAATGATGTCGCTCTGATGTATTTAAGTTATGATTGTAGCGATCAACACCCGCTTCTTTTAATTGTTGTGCTTGTTCTTCTTTTAGTAAACCTAGGCAAGCGCAAACTTTTAAGCCATACTTTGCTTTAATTTCTTCAACGGCTTCACTCACTACATTGACATCTTTACGAGTCGGCCCACGTCCGCTTGCGACGATGCAATACGTACCAATTTTATTTTCAAACGCACGCTTTGCCCCCGCCAATATTTCCTCTTTTGTAATGAACGGATATTTCTCAATAGGAGCGGTCGATTTAGATGACTGCGAGCAATAGCCACAATCCTCTGGACAATACCCACTTTTAGCATTCATAATCATATTTAACTTTACTTTTTTGCCGTAATAGTGCTTACGAATGGCAAATGCGCCGTCCATTAGCTTTAAAATATCATCATCATCACTATTTAAAATGGCAAGTGCCTCATCATCGCTAATTACCTTGCCTGCAATCACTTCATCTGCTAATTGTAACCAATTCACTAAACATTCTCCTTTTCAATTTGCACAAGTTTTATAGCTCTAGCGGAACGAAATACTTTGTATAGGCGTTCAGCTAAAAGGGCAGAAGCAATTGCTAAGCAAAAGTCTGCAACAATACTATTGACAAAGCCTACTAAAAATACATGAGACCAGCTTGATTTCATGTTTAACCATAGATTTAATGCTACATATAAATAAGGTACTGCGACTGCATAAATAATAATAAGCCCTATAATATTGGCAACAATAAAATGTTTTTTCGTTGGTGATTCTACTCGATCAATCATATAGCCGATTACTAATGCAGCAAGAGCAAATCCTATTAAGTAACCAAAAGTCGGCTGCAATACATATGTAATGCCTCCTCCTTGTGTAAAAACTGGCAAGCCAACTAAACCTATTCCTATGTAAACTAGCTGACTTTGAAATCCATTGCGACCACCGAGTAAGCAGCCCGCTAAAAAGACAAAGACAATTTGTAATGTAAACGGCACGAGCGGTAATGGAATTTTAATAAAGGCACCAACGGCTGTTAATGCAGCAAACATCGCAATCATCACAAGTGATAACGTTGACTGTCGTTTCAACATGCCCTCATCCCTCCCGCTCTTCAAAAAATTGCACAATTGTATCTTTTGTTGTTTGAATCATAAATTGCATTTCGTCGTCCGTTATAATATATGGTGGCATGAAATACAAAACATTCCCAAGTGGACGAATAAGTAACCCTTTTGCTAAAGCTCTTTTGTATATTTGATAGCCAATGCGCTCCTCACTCGGTAATGGCTCTTTCGTATCGCGATTCGCCACTAGTTCAATCGCCCCGACAAACCCAACTTGCCGATATTCACCAACAAAGGGTAACTCAGCAAAAGCCTCCAACGCTAGCTTTCGCATGCGTTCGCCTTTGTCTTGCACAACATCTACATACTGTTCCTCTTCAAATATCGCCAATACCTCTAGAGCTACACGGCAGGCAAGTGTATTCCCTGTGTAACTATGTGAATGTAAAAACGCCTTCATCGTGGCATAATCATCATAAAATGCCTGATATACTTCATTCGTCGTCATTACGACAGACAGTGGTAAATACCCACCTGTTAAACCTTTTGATAAACACATAAAATCCGGAGAGATATTAGCTTGCTCACAGGCAAAAAGTGTACCTGTTCGTCCAAACCCTACAGCAATTTCGTCTGCAATTAGATGAACATCATATTGCGTACATAGTTCACGTAAACGTCGCAAATAAATAGCTGGATACATTTTCATCCCTGCTGCCGCTTGAATTAGTGGCTCAATAATAACCGCCGTAAGTTCCTGATGATGCATGCGCAACTGATCTTCTACAAAACTAATACATTGGGCATGGCAACTATCCGGATGATGCTTAAATGGACAACGGAAACAATCTGGGCCTTGTGCTCGTACCGTATCTAGTAACAGTGGTTGATACACTTCGTTATAAAGATCTACCCCACCGACAGATAAAGCACCTAATGTTTCACCATGATAGGCATCCGTTAATGCCAAAAAGCGTTTTTTGTGCGTTTTCCCCGTTTGCATATGATATTGAAAACTCATTTTTAAAGCGACTTCTATAGCAGATGAGCCATTATCTGCAAAAAATACTTTTTGTAAACTTTGTGGTGTTAAAGCTACTAATTTTTGCGCGAGTTTAATCGCTGGCTCATGTGAAAAATTCGCAAAAATTGTATGCTCCAACGTAAATGCTTGTTCACTTAATGCTTGGCTAATACGTGGATTGGCATGTCCAAATAAATTGACCCACCATGAAGATACCGCATCAAGATAGCGTTGATTATGTTCATCATACAACCATACACCCTCGCCTTTTTTAATAACGATTGGTGGAAAAGCCTCATAATCTTTCATTTGGGAGCAAGGATGCCAGACATGTTGTAAATCTTTTTCTTGTAGCTTAGTTAATACTTGTTTCACGTCTAATCAGCCTTTCAAACAATGATGTGCCCGTAATTGCATACGCACTAATGTCCGACAGCTCTTCCAGCTTTGGTATCGTCATATAGGGCAATGTATAATATTGTAAAATAGTTTGAATATTGTCTTGCTCCATCCTGCTCCCCATATCACCGTTAAATACAAGACCAAGCACTTCAATTTGCCGTGTAGTCAATGCTTCTAACGTTAAGAGCGTGTGGTTAATTGTTCCTAGTGCTGTTCGTGTAACCACGACAACGGGTAGTTTACTTTCAACAATGACATCCAACAGTGTCGTTTCGCCACATGCATCTAATGGTACAAAGAGCCCACCTGCTCCTTCACAAATAACAACATCCCAAGTTTGCTGTAAAAGTTGCATTTGCTTTAATAACTGCTGTGTGTCAATTTGCTGCCCCTCCAGTTGAGCCGCAAAATGTGGCGATGCTGCTTCTTTAAATGAATAACCATTTAAATTCTCTCTGTCTAGCAATTGCAAAGAATATTTTTCATACATCGCTGTGTCGAAGTAATAGGCTTGTTCGCCATCATATACTTCACCAGTTTGCACTGGTTTATAAGGCGTTACTCGTATGCCCTGTTTTTGCAAATTACGCATTAATAATGTGGTGACAAATGTTTTTCCAACATCTGTATCTGTTCCAACAACCCAAAAGTGTTGCAACTGTACCTCCCCCTCTTTTAAGTTAACCAACTATAGTTTTTAAGTTAACACATTATTTTTCCTTTTGTAAATGCCTTTTTTTGCATTTTTACAAAAATGATTAAGATAATGCCTTATTCGAGGGTATTCTATCCTAAATTCCACCCAATTGAACGGTGATACACCCCGTTTTATCAACGTTATGTTATTTCCCAAGAAATATTAAAGGGTTTTTATCATACGCTGTAGTATTAATCAAAACAGGGGGTGGCAAAATGTTTGGACTATTTAAGGAGACAGAGAAAAAGCTAGATACATATGAACAAATGAGCAGTATTTTAAATACTTTGCTTACTTACGAAATACGAGATTTACCTATGCGCTATGAATTTTGGTATCGTGTAGCTATTCGGCAAGAAGAATATCGAACATTGCAAGCAGAACATCGAGAAAAAATCTCAATGCATACGGCCATAGGAAGGTTTCATCAAGTTCAATATGAGGATACGAAACAGAAGTGTGCAAAGCTTGAACGACTGACGGATATTTATAAATTATTGTGTATCGAGGAAGAACGTCAAACATTGAATCATCGTCTATCTTTCCACAAGGAAGCAATAGAGGAAATTTATGAGCATGTGCAAAGGAAACACCTTTATACGTATTGCGACTCCGTACAACGTCAATTTTGGGATGCCGTTAGTGAAGACATACTAAAAGCAATTGCCCATCTAGATTAACACTAGATGGGCAAACCACTTGATTTATAGTTTTAAAACTTTATCTATTTCTTTTTCAATTAAACATTGAAGTCGCACTTTATCCATTGGTACTAAGCCCATTAAAACATGCAGGGCAAGTCCATCAATAAATGCATGTAAATGGACAATTTCATCGTGCACTACTAGTCCATCTTGCAGTAAATTTTCATGTTGTAAATAGGCAAATATCTTTTCAATACCACTCAATATATGTTCTTCTGTTGGTTCTCCACTGCGCACCTTATATGAGACAAACTCTAGCCAAACTTGCATTTCAATAATATGTTGTTCAGAGATTGGCACGAGCTCCAAAAGTACTGCTACAATTATTTGCTTAATCGGTAGTGGCTTTTGTAAATGCTGGGCAATACGCTCATTTACTTGCTGCTCTACTAACTCCATCGCAAATACGATTAATTCCTCATGCGTGTTAAAATAGTAACGAACAGCACCTAATGATAAATTTGCCTCCTTTGCTATTGAACGTACTGTAGCACCTCTAAGTCCATCCCTAGCTATTACATTCCACGTGGCTTTCGCGATACTCGCTTTTCTTTCTTGATGATTCACTATTTTAGGCATACTTCAAGTATAGACTATTTTAATACATTTGTATTATTTAAAACTTTATGGTAATTTTATTTAATACAACTGTATCAAAATAATGGAGGGTTTTTATGATTGCTTGGATTATCGCTGCAGAAATAGCATTTTGGATTGTCATATTAATAGCTTTGGTTTGTAGATACCGTTTTAACAAGCCAAAACTAAGCATTTTCTTTTTTGCGCTTACACCTGTTATAGACCTCCTATTAATCTTGCTAACTGCTATGGACTTAAAAGCTGGTACACCAGCATCCGCTTCACATGGTATTGCCGCCATCTACATAGGTGTCTCAATTGCCTATGGGAAGACCATGATTACTTGGGCAGATGAAAAGTTTCAACAATGGTTTTTAAAAGTTCAGATTGAAAAACAGCGGTTAACAGGATTGGCGAAAGGGATCCATGAAGTAAAAATGCTCGGTTTACATGTTCTCGCCTACATCATTAGTACGAGTTTATTGTATGCGATGATTGTATTTATTGGTCAACATACCGATACATCTTCCCTACTACAAGTAATGAAAATTTGGGGGATTGTTTTAATAATTGATGCCGTTATTAGCCTTTCTTATGTCATTTTTCCTAGTAAAAAATAACAGTCTTGTTCTCTTGCCCCTTGCATGTAGTAGGAAGGGATTAATTGGGTAGGAATTAATCGTGCAATACATAAAGGTGTATTTAAAAACGAAACATTGTTTAGAGCTAACAACACAACAAGCCTCGCACATCGTTGTGCAAGGCTTTAGTTGTTTACTGCCCTTTATTTTCCTCCATGCCTCGGCGTAATAGGTCTCGTAATTCCTGTACTTGATCGACTTTGATTGCCACTTTGTTATACCGCTTTTTCAGACCTAACATAAATGTTACTTCCACCGGTTCTTTCATCTGCAATATCATGTGTGGATAGGCTTCTCCAAAATCACGTGCTATAAAATCCATTGTATCTTTCGATAATTTTTCTTTTAACAGTTCTGGGTTTTCTTCCACTTTTTCAATCGCATCGAAGCGAATGGTCGCTCGTTTCATTAAACCTAAAGATAAATATAATGAATCAGAGGTTGCATAAATAGGATTTAAGCGAACTGCCTGCATATCAGCTATAAAAAATAAGACAGAGTAAATATTTATGATAAGTAATAGGATGGATAATAGCATGGATTTTTCATGAAGCCACCAGTGGATACCAATAGTCTCTATCACGATGGCATGAATCATCATCATCTGAAAGGCGATATAGCTAGAGTTTTTATGTAATGTTAATCCCGCCCGTTCTTTTCGCTTCCAACTTGCAAATCCGTAGTAAAGAACGAGTAAATCTGTACACAGCATCTGTATAATCCGATACTTTGGAGCATGTTTTTCAACTGCTTGTGGAAAAGAAAAAATGTCTGGTAAAGAACTTGCCCGCACATCCGCTAAAATTTTAGGTAGATAATATACTAACGTTGTGACAAATAATAGTTCGATAACGATTAGTGCCCCTTCAACTGCAAATCCAGCCCACGTCACCGCCACATACGGTTGCAAATGATCCATTGGAATAATGAAGCGTGCAGCAATACAACCTGTTGCGGCCAAAACAATCGCATACTTAATAGAAAACTTTCGTTTATACAGCATAAATAGCACTGGTATTACGACGATAAAGTCGAGTAATGAGCCAAATACAACGCCCGCTGTGTCTGCGGGTAAAATGGACATGCCAAATCCCGTATTATAAAGCGAGTAGTTGCTAATTAATACAATGGCCAAAAACGCCATCCAGATGTTTTGTTTCTTTTTTAAGACCATCATTTCGAATCTCCCCTTTTAGGTGTCAGACTATTGCACGTATCGACATTACTTTTGTTCTATTTCCTCTATCATGCCTTCTTGCAAAACAATGTTATTTAATTTTTGAATAATCTCCTTCAATTGAACTAATTCTGATCGTTCCAGTTTCGAGTAATACTTGGCAATAATATAGCGCTTTATTTCTTCTTCCCGCTCGAAATACTGAATACCCACTGTATCTAAGTGGACAAAAATTTCACGGCGATTTTTAGGGTTAATTTGTCGCATTACATATTGTTGTTCTTCAAGTTTACTTACGAGTTGACCAACAGCACTTGAAGTAATATTCAAATAGTGAGCAATTTGTCCAATGGTTACACTTTTATTTTTATGGATAAAATCCATCAGTATCATTTGCTTTGTAGACAAATCATCTGTTACTAAATGCTGATGGACTTTTATAAAATGGCTATCCATCGAGTAAATCGCATCGTTAATTTCCTGTACGAGTTTATATAATGCGTCATCATGTTGGTCCATACAATATCATCCTTTTTTAAGTTAGGTTAATAGTTAAGTTAACTTTAATATTAAGTTTATTTTAAAATAGCGTGCATCATTTGTAAACAATTTACAAGGAAAGCAAAGTTTTTTTGTATGAGCATGTCATGAAATATTCACTTTTCTCCGCATACTACGTATTGCGCTGTTCAACTAAAAATCTTTTGCGATACGCATGTGGTGAATAACCCGTATATGCTTTAAAACGCTCAATATAGTAACTAACTGTACTAAAGCCTGTGTCTGATGCAATAAAGGTGATGGGTTTGTCACTATCACGCAACAACTCCATACTTTTTCTTAAACGGTAATGTAATAGATACGTAAATGGTGTCATACCGACTACTTTTTTAAAAAAACGACTGCATTCTGCCTTGCTTATAAACACATGTGCAGCTAATTTTTCCAGGGTTATTTTTTCTTGATAATGACGATGAATGTAGTCAAGCATTTCTTTTGCACGCTCATGTTGCACGATCATAGAAGCATGTATCGTTTCCTCAGTAAGCTTCGATTGCATTAAAATAGCCTCCCAAATCGATAACAATGCCCTCCACACCTGAAATTCAAAAAAGGCATTTCGTTCCTTTAATAATTGGGCAACACATTCTACAGCTTGTGCTAGCTCACCGGAAAGCTTAACAAATGGTAGTCTATTATTGGCTATATATGGTTGCACATATTTAGATGTCAACACACTCCCTTCATGTCCGCCTAAAAATTTCGGATCAACATTTATACAAAACAGCAACGACTGGTCCACCTCATTTGGTTTCGCTTCATGTAAACATGCTGCATTGACAAATAGCCCTTCTCCCGCCTCAAGCAGTATGATGTCCGCACCTACACGATAGTTGACACGTCCACTTTTGACATAGACGAACTGTATTTCTTTATGCCAATGTAATGGCAAAAAATCCAACCGATCTACTTGTAATGTCGTTTCGTATAAAGCAATTGGAAATGCATTCGAACCATGTATCGTTAATTCTTGTAAATCCTTCGCTACTTTAATATGCGTCAATGTCAATGCAAACACCTCAATATATTGATAGTTTAAACCGTTAATACGATATTTTTTACAATGAAAATTATATACTATTTTTTTATATTGATAGTTTAGGAGATGCTATAAAATGAATCAACAACAAAATAAAAACCGTGCTTTTGGTTTTATGCTTGTCATTCTTGGTGCAAGCTTTTGGGGAATTGGCGGAACAGTTGCGCAAAAACTATTCCAGCAAGAACATATTGAAGTTGGTTGGCTCGTATCGAGCAGACTGCTTGTTGCTGGTATCTTGTTAATTGCCATTTACAAAATAACACATCGTCACCAATCCATTTTTGTTATGTGGCGAACAAAGCAAGATGCATTCAGACAAATTCTCTTTAGTCTACTGGGTATGCTTGCTGTGCAATATACATATATGATGTCCATTGCAATCGGAAATTCTGCTGTAGCGACTTTATTACAGTATTTAGCGCCACTTTTCATTATCAGTTACTATATTATTAAAAAATACAGTAAACTCACCAAACAAGATGGCATTGCTGTATCACTTACACTAATCGGTACGACTTTATTGCTAACAAACGGTTCATTTTCCACGCTTTCTGTTCCGTTTATGAGTGTATTTTGGGGTGTGTTATCCGGTCTGGCTGTCGCTTTTTATACATTGTATGCCGTACCGCTTTTACAACAATTTCATTCTTTACTTGTAGTCGGTTGGGCGATGCTCATTGGGGGTGTCACCATGAGCATATTCTATCAACCATGGCACATTGAGCTATCGACCTGGACATTTGCGACTACTGCTTATTTTTTCTTTATCATTATTTTTGGTACGATGCTTGCATTTTGGTTTTATATTGCCAGTTTGCATTACCTATCCCCAAAAGAAACAAGCTTACTTGGTAGTTTGGAACCTTTAATGGCCGTCATCACAAGTGTTCTTTGGCTGCAAATTCCATTTGGGGGCTTCCAAATGATTGGCACATTACTGATTCTATGTATGATTTTATATCTTACAGTGTTTCAGAAGAAAAACTTAGAATTGTAATTTAAACCCAGTTTAATAGTAAATAACTCTGAAATTTGATTATTCAAAAAATAATTAGTCGTAAACTACTATACGAGAACATTTCCACCATGAAATTATATATAAAATTTACATATTTCGTATATCTTTTCTCCTTGTTTGTCCAGTATACTAAAAAATATCAAGAAGTTAAGGAGGCTATCTATGAATAAAAAAGTTATTTTCTTCGAAGTACAAGGCGGCACTGACAAGGGACCTGACGGCTACAGACTTGATACAATGCCGATGGTCAATGCACTTAAACAACGTGGACAAGATGCGGAAGTAATATTTTTTGAAGTAACAAAAAAGGACGAAATTTTTGACTACGTAAAAGAAAATGGCGTTGCCTATGTATCTCGCATTAATCCTGGTAATTTAGAACATGAGGAAGAATATTTCGAGATGCTACGAGAGTTATGTGCAGCAGGTGTTATTGGCATGCCTCATCCGGATGCAATGATTGGTTACGGTTCGAAAGATGTATTATCGAAATTAGTATCTACAAATTTAGTACCAGATGATACATTTGCTTATTACACGATTGAGGCATTTAAAGCACAATTCCCTACTTCCCTTGCACTGACGGAACGTGTCTTAAAGCAAAATCGAGGTTCAACTGGCGAAGGTATTTGGCGAGTAAAATTAGTCGAGCCCCTTGCTGCTGGCATAACAGAAGTACCTCTTGATGCCAAAATTAAATGTACTGAAGCAAAAGATAATCATGTAGAGTATTGGGAGCTAGGTGCATTTATGACGTTTTGTGAGCAGTACATTACAGGCTCAAATGGAATGTTAATTGATATGCGCTTCCTTCCTCGTATTACTGAAGGCGAAATCCGCTTATTTATGTTGCGTGACAAACCCGTTCACGTGGTACATAAAAAACCAGCCGATACTGAAGATGCCTTTAGTGCTACACTTTTCTCTGGTGCGCAATATCGCTACGATAAGCCAGAAGATTGGGAACAACTTGTACAAAACTTCTTAACACAGTTACCACTCGTTACCAACTTATTAGGTAATTATGATTTACCACTTATTTGGACAGCCGATTTTATGCTAGATACAAATGAGGCAGGCGAAGATTGCTATATTTTAGGTGAGATGAATTGTTCTTGCGTAGGCTTCACTTCTGAACTCACTTTGGCACATCAAGTAGCGGAAGAAATCATCGCTTGCATTGAGGAACATCGCACAATTTCAGCATAACGATGAGGACAACTTAAAAAGAGGCTGGGACATAAGAGAAAAAGTGTTAGATTGACTGCCATCAATCTAACACTTTTTTGCTATGCCGTTGTTGTCCGCTACGGCGGTGCTTTCCGCGGGCACACCGTAAGCCGCAACCCTCGCTAACGCGCGGTCTGTTGCGTCTAACATTATGTGCTGTTCCCGCTGGAGTCACCGCCTTCGCTACCAACAACTAGTGAACACTTCTAATTTTTTTAATTGCAAAAGCAAGAATAGCTAAGGTCTCCATATAGCAAAAAATTATGAACACCTTTCGTCTGTTTCTTAAATTTTTTTAGTTATGTCCCAGCCTCTTTTGACAATTTATCTGTACATTTTAATTCCTTGAATAAATTCATAAATAAAGTAACCTGCGAAACCAATTAATAACATTCCTGATATCATTGTCAGGATTTTAATCATTTTTCGACTCATCGCCTTACGCGTAACCGAAACTATAGTCATTAAACCTATGTCGTGCAGTAAAATACCACTAAGTATACCAGCAGCTATTACTAGGAAACTTGCTGACTCTCCTTTGTCATACGATTTTGCTAGAACTACACCGAATACATTTACCCAAAAAACAAGGTTTCCTGGCGAAATGGCTACCAGAAGCCCATTGCGATACGATGTGAAAAATGATTTTGTTACCTTTTCACCCGCTAGCGTAATGTCTTGATCGGCATTTTTGATCGAATCTAACCCAAGTAAAAACAAGAAGCCGGCGCCAATAATCCACATAGGCAGCTGAATTAGCGGCATAGCTAATATAGAAGCAAGCCCCATACACAGAGCAAAAACTAATACTACATCAACCGTCATACCGCCAAGACCTACTGCCCAGCCATGCATAAAGCCATTTTTTAGCCCCTGCTTAGTCATTTCGACCGTAATGGCACCTACAGGCATGGCTATAGCAAGCCCTACTAATACATACGCAACATATAAACTCAAACAAACACTTCTTTCATGCAATAAAATAAGCTTCTTACGTCCGTTTATAATCCTATTCTAGCATAAAAATACAGGAATGTAGTGCCTGCCACTCAAAAAATTTATAAATATACAATTGATTATCTACTGAAACGCCCGTCGTAACGCATATTTACTAAGTGCCAGTCACTCAAACAATTCATAAATATACAAGTAAACTCTGCATAAACGCCCTTGGAAAACTATGATAGATTATTAAAAAAGCTCGTCCTTATAGCATTTGTTTCTTCCACTGTGTTAGTAAATCCTCTGACTTAGCAATGTCCACCTTTAATGCCACTTGCTTAGCAGAGCAGCGTTTTTTGGCTTTCGACCAAGCTTCCTCTAGTGCCGGTAAGTAACTTAAATTTTTGGTAGCTGCAACTAACTGGAAAAAGATATTCCCTTGAATATAATACCAACGAGCATTCATGCCATCTAGCTGAATCGCCTCTTCAATAAGACGTAGTGCCAAATACGGGCTCGCTTCCATATGATTAATAAATTGCGCAAATGCTCCCCAATACAGTGCTATATTCGGTTGTAATTTAATCGCTTCCGCATATTGTACCATTGCTTTATCAGGCTCTTTTGCGAGTACAAAATATTCAGCCATTGTATAGTAAGCATTGGCCTGCGCTTCGATAGACCCTGCTAATAATTCATCTACTACTCGACCAAATTGCTCATCGTCCTGACTGCCAATATAGGCACTAAGGACATCACGCTCTGGATACGATCCATCCGCACGTTCGACACTTTGCTTCACATTATCTGCAGTGTGGACTGGCATAGTAGCATAGCCATTAGCCTCTAAAAGTGCCACATGCTGTTGAATAATAGAATAAGAATCATCTGCTTCAAATGATTCGTCCTTTAATAATGCCTTCGCCAAGGTATAGCTTTCTTTCACTTGTCCACTGACAAATAATTCATTTATTAGTTGTACCTGTTCATTAAATTGATTGATCACGATAAAATCCTCACCTTCACCAAAGAGCTTTCTTATTGGTAGTTTACCATCTTTAGAGCGAAAAACAGCAATAATCATAAAACCAATGCATTCTTATGCTGTTTTTTTAATATAAATAATGTCATCCTACTTGCAACGCCATGAAAAATAATCTGTTTCAAGCGTATTGTAACGTCAGCTTCAAAAAGCACCATTCATCAATTCCATAAAAAATAGCCATTATTCCCATACGAAATTTAGATAAATCCCTCCATCTGTCAAACTTTTTCACATAATAATAGTTATTATTTGGATATTTTTTCTGAATTATGAGATAATTGAAGTAAAATAGTTTCATCTTTGGGGCAAGTAAATTTTATTTTAGGAGGGGCTTGCTATGAATAAAGGTTTTCATCTGTTATTACTTATTATGGGCAATTTATTAACACTTGGAGCCATTTTTATTTATGCTGTGCAAAGTCAAGTGCAAGTGGCCTTCAGCACCTATGGCCTCGTGATGGGATTATTAAGTACGCTGTTAATCATTATTTTTTATTTATGGGGCGATGCAGAACCCCACCTTTGAGTGCCAGTCACTCAAACAATTTTCAAACAATTTAAGGTGCATGACTACTAAGTAAAAATCCATGGAGACTTCTGCTAACTATGCTAAAGCATAACGCAATAACTCAACTATAAGAGTTGGTGTGACTTATGTATTACAGGCAGAATACACAGTGGATTTTTACGCGTTAGTTGATCAGCTATCGGGGGTATCTCCCCTCTAATTACGGCTAATAAATGTTGAAATAAAAAATTTTTTGTAGAAATTTAAAAACAATGATTGAGTAGTAAATCAATTTTCTGTATAATCAGCTTGTTTGACAATACTTTATATGAACTTGGGGGTAGACAATTGGGTAAAGCATTGATTATAGGAGCTGGCGGAGTAGCCAGTGTTGTGGTACACAAGTGTGTTCAAAATTCGGACGTATTTGAGGAAATTTGTATCGCAAGTAGAACTGTTTCAAAATGTGACGCTCTAAAAGAAAAACTAGACGGCGGAAAAACAAAGATTCATACTGCACAGGTAGACGCTGACAATACAGATGAATTAATCGAACTTATTAAAAGTTTCGGACCAGATGTTGTCATTAATGTAGCGTTACCTTATCAGGACTTAACGATTATGGATGCTTGCTTAGCGACAGGTGTGCACTATGTGGATACTGCAAACTACGAGCCACCTGAAACGGCAAAATTTGAATATAAATGGCAATGGGCTTATAAAGAGAAGTTTGAAAAAGCTGGCTTAACGGCATTACTTGGTAGTGGTTTTGACCCTGGTGTAACAGGCGTTTTCACAGCACATGCTCAAAAACATGAATTCGACGAAATCCACTATATCGATATCGTAGATGCCAATGCTGGTGACCACGGTTATCATTTTGCAACAAACTTCAATCCAGAAATCAATATTCGCGAAATTACAGCGAATGGTCGTTACTGGAAAGAAGGCGAGTGGATTGAAACAGCACCACTTGAGAAAAAAGAAGTTTATAACTTACCAGAAATCGGACCAAAAGATATTTACCTGCTATACCATGAAGAATTAGAATCAATTGCTAAAAACATTAAAGGTCTAAAACAAATTCGATTCTGGATGACATTCTCTGAAAAATACTTAACACATTTAAAAGTGCTAGAGAATGTAGGCATGACTTCTATTGAGCCAATCGAATTCGAAGGGCAAATGATTCAGCCAATCCACTTCTTGAAAGCAGTATTACCAGATCCAGCATCACTAGGACCACGTACAAAAGGTAAAACAAATATCGGCTGTATTATCCGTGGTTTAAAAGATGGCAAGGAAAAAACGTACTACGTATATAACGTATGTGACCATGAAGCGTGCTATAACGAAGTTGGTTCACAAGCGATTTCTTACACAACTGGCGTACCAGCAATGATCGGTGCAATGCTTGTTATGAACGGTCAATGGCAAAAACCAGGTGTTTGGAACGTAGAAGAATTCGATCCAGATCCATTTATGGATGCATTAAATAAATGGGGTCTACCATGGCAAGAAAGCCATAACCCAGAATTACTTGACTTAGAGATCGAAGCGAAGGAAAGTAGCCGATGAAACCAATTGATTTCACAAAAGTTCCATCACCTTCTTATGTAGTGGATGAACGACTATTAACAAAAAATCTTGAGCTTTTAAAGTCGATACAAGATCGTACGGGCTGCCGTATTTTACTTGCTCTAAAAGGGTTTTCTATGCATTCAACATTCCCTTTAGTTGGTGAATACTTAGCTGGGATTACATCAAGCTCACTTTTTGAAGCACGTCTTGGCTATGAAAAAATGGGCAAAGAAGTTCATGTCTATGCTCCTGCTTATGTAGAGCATGAAATGGACGAGCTTCTAGGCTATGTTGATCACATCGTCTTTAACTCTTTCAACCAATGGGCACAGTACAAGGATAAAGTAAAAGCTGCTGGCAAAACAATTGAATGTGGTATTCGTGTTAATCCTGAGTACTCTGAAATTGAAACAGCACTATACGATCCTTGCTATACGAACTCTCGTCTTGGTACAACATTAGCTAACTTCGACAAATCTCAGCTTGACGGTATTGATGGCTTACACTTCCACGCAATGTGTGAGCAAAACTCTGATACATTAGAGCGTATAATTGAAAAAGTCGAAGAAAAATTTGGTGATGTTTTACATCAAATGAAATGGCTAAACTTCGGCGGTGGTCACCATATCACACGTGAAGATTATGATGTAGAAAAACTAGTGAATATCATTAATTATATTCAAGATAAGTACAATCTCCTAGTGTATCTAGAGCCTGGTGAAGCAGTAGCACTGAATACAGGCTACTTAGTTGCAACGGTTCTTGATATTCAGAAAAACGGGATGGATTTAGCTATTTTAGATACATCGGCAACTTGTCATATGCCAGACGTACTTGAAATGCCTTACCGTCCGATGATTATCGGGTCAGGTCAAGCCAATGAGCTAGCATACACATATCGCCTTGGTGGACTTACATGTCTTGCAGGTGATGTTATCGGTGATTACTCATTTGAAGAACCTCTAAAACCGGGCGATCGTCTTGTCTTTACTGATATGGCACATTACTCGATGGTTAAAAACCATATGTTTAACGGTGTCAACCTACCATCTATCGTTTCGTATAACGATGAAGAAGGTATTAAAGTCATTTGTAAATTTAAGTTTGAAGACTATAGCGGTCGACTTTCTTAATTCAAATGAAAACCCCCTCCAAACATTGTGAACTGCACCCCAATTGTTAGACACATCTAACAATTGGAGGTGCAGTTTTTTAATGGCTAAATATACTGCAGAGGAAAAATTACAAGCAGCTTTACGATACTTAGAAGGCAAAGAAAGTTCACATGAAATTGCTAAATCGATTGGGACAGATCATAAGGCTATTCTAAACTGGGCTAAACAATATGAGTATAACGGTGTTGAAGCGTTTATAAAATCATATACAAACTATACAGCACAGTTTAAACTAGACGTACTAAACTTCATGATTGAGCACGGCACGTCCTTAATAGAAACAGCGGCTATCTTTGGTATAGCAGCTCCATCGTCCATTATTCATTGGCGAAAACAGTTTGAAACAAAAGGATTCGATGCCCTTCAATCAAAGGAAAAGGGGCGTCCATCCATGAAAAAAGAAACCAATAAACAACCAAAACATACACCAGTAGAAGGCTCACCAGAAGCACTTCAAGCTCGTATCAAGCAGCTTGAAATGGAAAACGAGTATTTAAAAAAGTTGAACGCCTTAGTTCAAGCCAAAGAAACATCACCAAAGAAGACAAAGTAAAGGTCATCTATGAATTAAGGCATAAATACTCGGTGAAGGCACTTGTCGAATTCGCACAGATTCCACGTAGTACGTATTATGACATAGTGAAGAAACTGAATCGTCCCGATCCAGATACCGACTTAAAGGCTGAAATTCAATCCATCTATAACGAACATGAAGGCCGTTACGGATACCGTCGCATTCGTGATGAACTCGCAAATCGTGGACGAAGAGTGAATCATAAGAAAGTACAACGTATCATGAAAACACTTCGTTTAAAGTGCGTAGTCAGAATGAAAAAGTATAAATCATATAAAGGGACAGTCGGTAAAATCGCACCGAATATTTTAGACCGCAAATTTACAGCTGAAGCCCCTAATGAAAAGTGGGTAACAGATATTTCAGAGTTTAAATTGTTTGGTGAAAAACTCTATTTATCCCCTGTTTTAGACTTATTTAACGGAGAAATTATTACTTACACAATTGGTCATCGACCAACGTATTCACTTGTCTCAGAAATGTTGGAGAAAGCATTAGAGAAGTTACCAGAGGAACGCCAATTACTGATGCATTCCGATCAAGGCTGGCATTATCAAATGAAGCAATACCGTCACGCACTTGCATCAAAAGGCATTGTGCAAAGTATGTCACGTAAAGGCAACTGTTATGACAACTCGGTGATGGAGAATTTCTTTGGGATTTTGAAATCGGAATTCCTTTATTTAAAGGAGTTCGAAAGTGTTGAGCATTTTAAATTGGAACTTGAAAACTATATAACGTATTACAATACGAAACGAATTAAGGCAAAATTAAAACTGAGTCCGGTACAATACCGAACTCAGTTTACCCAAGCTGCCTAAATGAAATAACCGTGTCTAACTTTTAGGGGTCACTTCATTGGAGGGGGTTTTCATGTTATTCCTTTTGTTTGTCAAAACTTATGCTTCTATGTTTTCTTTTTCATTTTCCAGCATTTTGTGTAAATAATTGATAATTTCTCGAATGCCATCTAAAGAATTTACAAGAATTTTAGGATCTACATACGTAATCATACGGTTTTCTAAATTGGCCACTGCCGTAAAGTAACGTGTTTTGGAATAATTAACAAGCCCCATTTGCTTTAAAATGGACTCATCTAAATCAAGAATTTCACGTGCCTCTGTTACGAGCAAGCCGTAGTTCACGACATCCGTATTGAGGACAATAATACGTGCTGTAGCCGCGTTTGACGAACGATTATAGAGAATGCGCTCAAAATCTAATACAGGAATTAGCTCTCCTCGATTTCTTGTAAAACCTAATAAATAATTTGGTAAATGTGGAATAGGCGTTATTTGCTCTAATTTTTCAATTGAAATTGCTTGCTCCACTGGTACTGCATATTCTTCTGTACCACAAGCGAAAACTACTGCCTTGACACTTTCCATTAGGTCACTTCCTTCTTTTAGCGCTCGTGTTTAGCTGACTCTTTCACAATTTCCACAAGTAAATCTGCTAGTTTTTCTAACTCTTCTACAGGAATCTTTTCATTTGTTGTATGAATATCTTCATAGCCTACTGACAAGTTCACAGTAGGGATACCAAAGCCTGCAATAATATTAGCATCTGATCCGCCACCAGATATACCTAGCTGTGGCGTGCGGTCAATGTTGCGGGCTGCTGCCATTGCTACTTGAACGACTTTATCTGACTCTGTAACGCGGAAACCTGGATACATTAGTTTCACTTCTATCTCTGCACGTGCCCCCATTGCAGCGGCAACTTGTTCAAACGTATCTTGCATATGTTTCGTTTGAGCGTCAAGTTTTGACTTATCAATAGAACGTGCTTCTGCTAAAATTGTTACTTCATCGCACACAATATTCGTTGCTTGACCACCTTCAAAGCGACCAATATTAGCCGTTGTTTCTTCGTCCAAACGCCCAAGCTTCATTTGTGCAATACATTTTGACGCAACTGTAATCGCTGACACACCTTTTTCAGGCGCAACGCCTGCATGCGCTGTTTTGCCGATGATTTTGGCAAAAATTTTCGCTTGGAATGGCGCTGCTGTCACGATTCCACCTACTTTGCCATCACTATCTACCGCAAAGCCGTATTTTGCACGAATAATTGAAGGGTCCAATTCTTTCGCCCCCACAAGTCCGCTTTCTTCTCCTGCTGTAATGATGAACTCAATATCACCATGTTCGATTTGTTGTTCTTTTAAGCGTTTTACCATTTCAAACATCGCTGCTAGACCCGCTTTATCGTCCGCGCCTAAAATCGTTGTGCCATCAGAAACGATATAACCATCTTCACGAAGAGACGGTTTAATGCCCTTTCCTGGTACAACTGTATCCATATGAGAAGTAAAATAGATAGGCTCAATGTCTAATGAACCTTTTAATGTCGCAATAATATTGCCAGCTCCATGACCATTTCGAGTATGTGCATCATCTTGCACTACTGTAAAACCAAGTGCTGTTAATTTGTCGATTAATACCGGCGCAATTAGTTGTTCATGTTTTGTTTCTGAATCGATTTGTACGAGCTCAAAAAACTCTTCTACTAAACGACTTGTCATGTTGTAAGACTCCCTTGATTTACGTGTTTTCCACGTCATAATATAAGTATTAGTTTAGCACAATGACTGAAGAGTTGGAATAATACGCTAGTAGTAACTTCTTTATTTTGTCTTTTCATTCCGTAGAAATCCATGAATCGTTGGTAACCCTTTAGAAGCGCCCTAGCGTTCACAGCAAAAAAAGGGGCTGGGACATAACTAAAAAAATTTAAGAAACAGACGAAAGGTGTTCATAATTTTTTGCTATATGGAGACCTTAGCTATTCTTGCTTTTGCAATTAAAAAAATTAGAAGTGTTCACTAGTTGTTGGTAGCGAAGGCGGTGACTCCAGCTCAGAACAGCACATAATGTTAGACGCTGGCATTCCGCGCGTTAGCGAGGGTTGCGGCTTACTGTGCTGAGCGGAAAGCACCGCCGTAGCGGACAACAACGGCATAGCAAAAAAGTGTTAGATTGATGGCAGTCAATCTAACACTTTTTCTCTTATGTCCCAGCCTCTTTTTCGCTTTTGACTCGGCTTCGCTGTTAAATTTGTAAAATCGCCTTTTTTTCTTTCTGTAATTCTTCTAAATGAGCTACTGCTTTATGATGTTTTTCCTGTAAACGTCTAATTGTATTATGTACGTCATCTTGTACACGGGATACTTGCTCTCTTGCTGTTGATATTTTTGAATGGACTGACCAAGCAGAAAAAATATCATCAAAGAAATAATCCGCAAATTTTACAAAACCGTCTGCCTCCACATGTAATGACTGGGTAGACAAATCTTGGACATCAAGCAATTCATTATGAAAACGTTGCAAGGCAATTTGGGCATTATGAAGATAACTTTCGGTTTTATCAAGCGCATCATGCTTTAAATGTGTGGCAATAATGCCACCTCCAAAAAACGTATCCCATGTAGAAAATCCGCTCGCTGAATGCAGTGATGCGGCTGCCTGACCTAATTTAGTTAGCGCAATATCCCCCGCTTCCTCTGCTTCAGTTATCTCAAAAATTAACTGCTTGGTCATCACTTCTTCATTCGCAAGCTGTTCCAATTTGTGCGCATATTCAGGCTCGTGTAATTGGAGATAGCTTTGCTTTTTTTCTTGCAGATGACTTAGCGCTTGTTGCAATTGTTTTGCATTTGATTGGGTGCGCAAATGATTCACTTGCTCCAGGTCGATTGTTAAATCATGTAGCATTTTTTTGGCTTCATTGCATTTCAATTCCAAAATAGCTGCTTTATCGACTTTCTCCGCTCTTAGCTCATCTTGTTGCCCTGTCCAAGTTCGAATCATATTCATAAATGAAAAGCCTTCTAGCTTATCAAGCTTGATTCGAATTTGATTGAGTTCTGTAGAATGTTTGGAAATTTCCTGCCTTGCATGCTCGATTTGTCCTTCAATTAAAAGCTTTTTTTCACTTAATCTATTAACATTTCTTAGCTGGGCATGAAGTTTTTCCTGCTCAGACTGTAATTGTTGCCACTCCATTCATCTCAACTCCCTTACCTATTTGTACGGGTGAACAGCAAAAATGTTTCAATTATCTGTCATTTTTTGAATATATTTTTTAGTCGTTCCATCTAAAAAAACCCAGCAGCCAACTGGCTACTGGGTTTGTCCAACTTATAGTGGAATGTTTCCGTGCTTTTTCTCTGGACGTGTTTCGTGCTTGTTTGACAACATATCTAGAGCTTGAATAAGTTTGATACGCGTATCACGAGGATCAATAACATCGTCTACCATACCACGAGATGCCGCAACATAAGGATTTGCGAATTTCTCTTTATACTCTTCAATTTTTGCTGCACGAGTTGCTTCTGGATCATCAGACTTCGCAATTTCACGAGCAAAGATAATATTTGCTGCACCTGCTGCACCCATTACTGCGATTTCAGCGTTTGGCCAAGAGAATACTAAGTCAGCACCGATTGATTTAGAGTTAAGTGCAACGTACGCACCACCATATGCTTTACGTAGAATAACTGTAATTTTTGGTACAGTTGCTTCAGAGTATGCATAAAGGATTTTCGCACCATGACGGATAATACCACCATGCTCTTGTTTTACGCCTGGGAAGAAACCAGAAACGTCTTCAAAAGTGATAATTGGCACATTATACGCGTCACAAGTACGAATGAAACGAGCTGCCTTATCTGAAGAATCGATATCAAGACCACCCGCTAATACTTTTGGTTGGTTACATACAAGACCTACAGATTCACCAGCAATACGTGCAAAACCAACTACGACATTTTTCGCAAATTCTGAGTGAACTTCCATAAATGAACCTTCGTCCACTACTTGTTCTACAACTTTACGCACATCGTATGGGCGCGTTGTTTCGATTGGCACAGTATCCACGATTTCTGGACGGTAATCGTCACCTTCTGGACGTGGTTGACGTGGTGCTTTTTCTTTATTGTTTTGTGGTAAATAGCTTAATAATTGTTTAATTTGATTGATTGCCGCTTCTTCAGATGGTGCACGGAAGTGAGCGTTACCACTTACTGCATTGTTTACTTTTGATCCACCTAGGTCTTCAGCAGAGATTTTTTCACCTGTTACTGTTTCAATTACTTTTGGTCCAGTAATAAACATTTGAGATGTTTTATCAACCATTAAGATAAAGTCTGTGATAGCTGGAGAATAAACAGCTCCACCCGCACAAGGTCCCATAATAACAGAGATTTGTGGAATTACTCCAGAGTAAATCGCATTACGGTAGAAGATATGTCCGTAACCATCAAGAGAAAGAACACCCTCTTGAATACGCGCGCCACCTGAATCGTTAATACCGATAAATGGTGTGCCGTTTTTAGCTGCTAGATCCATTACTGTCGCCATTTTTTTAGCGTGCATTTCACCAAGCGCTCCACCAAAAACAGTGAAATCTTGAGAGAATAAGTAAACTGGACGTCCGTTAATTTTACCAAAGCCTGTTACTACACCATCGCCAGGGCCTTCCATTTTGTCCATACCGAAGTCTACTGTACGGTGCGTAATGAATGGGTTAATCTCGAAAAACGTACCTTCGTCTAGTAATAATTCAATACGCTCACGAGCTGTTAATTTACCTTTATCATGTTGCTTTTCGATGCGTTCATAGCCACCGCCAAGCTCAATTACCGTCTTACGATCATATAAGTCATTAATTTTGTCGAACATATCCATACTAATCACTTTTCCCCTTTTCCACTTTTATCGCATAATTCATATAACACACCGAAAGATGATTTAGGATGCATGAAAGCAACCTCTGCGCCACCTGCACCTGGTCCTGGCTCTTCCGACAAAAGACGCACGCCTTTTTCACGAAGTTCTGCCATGCGTTCACGAATTCCTGTTACACCGAATGCAACATGGTGAATGCCTTCGCCACGTTTTTCGATGAATCCGTGAATAGCGCTTTTTTCGCTCATCGGTTCAAGTAACTCAATTTTCACATTGCCAGCGTCAATAAAAGCAACACGAACCTGTTGAGATTCAACCTCTTCCACTTTCAGCAACTTTAAACCTAAAGTTTCTGTATAATATGTAATGCGTTCATCTAGATCGCGCACTGCAATCCCAATATGGTCTACTCTCTCCATGGTGACATCTCCTTCTGTTATGGTACATAACCTATTTTACAGATTTTTTTGTCAAAACTCTACTACTTGAGAAATTTTTCAGATTTGCTAAACTATTTATAAGAAAAGAAGGAGCGAACGAGCATATGAGTAATAAAAAATTTCAAAAAGTCGTTGTTTATGCCATGATTGCCATCATGGTCATCTCATCTCTTGCATTCGGTTTATCAATGCTAGTTTAAGAAAATGCAAAGCGTCCACGCTACTGTGGGCGCTTTCTTTCTACCTTTAAACCCTTAAATGATTGCTTTATTTCTAAATACCGATCCATTTCTTCAATGAATTGATAAAGCGCTGCTTGCGCAATAAACTCTTGATGGTTTGTAGGTAAAGGTAGTTTCGCAAAATCTCTCTTCGCTAACTCTAATTTTTCCCTATAACGACCTGCCGTATTTCCAGAATGGACATGCTCCCCAAGGTCTTGGACAAAGTCTGCCACAATTTCTGCCTCTTGTACTATAACAGGTAATGCCGTTATCTTCGGGAGAACTCGTTCAATAATTTCAAGCTGTTGCTCACGCATATCGAAATAGACATAATAGTCATTTTGTCTACGAGTAAAATGATTTTCTACATCTTTAAAGGCTAATGATTTTGCATCATTCAACGTTTTGACTGCTTGAATCAGTTCCTGTCCATCCCATAACGTATCACCCTGTCTTAAATAGCTGGCAATTTCTAAAAAAATCTTACTGTACATTTCCTCTATTTTAACTCTATAGTAATTTAATTCCTTTTGAATATCTGGCATATACATATTAATGGCGATTCCCGTACCATAACCAATAGCCATCAAGGCTAACTCATTCGTTACCAAATCATACGAAAAGCCCTTAGCTGCGTAAATATGCATAATAATCACCGCACTTGATACAAAGCCATCTGCTACCTTTAACGAAACAATCGTCGGTATAAACAATACAAGCATTCCTGCCAATGTTAATGGGTGATAAGAAAATAGCTCAAAGCTCAAAAATGCATACAGCATACCAATAATGCTTGCGACAAAGCGAGTATAAGCAGCATGAAGGGATTTTTTCTTTGTTGGCTGCACACATAGAATCGTTAGAATACCGGCTGAAGCATAAGAAGCTAATTCAAAATACTGCGCAATCGCAATGGCGATCGCTGCTCCGACTGCTGTTTTTAATGTACGATAGCCGATTGAAAATTTCTTCAAGTCGACTGCCTCCCATCCTGCAGCATTCATAACGAATAGTTATTCATTAGAAGCTCATCTTATCTATTTAAACTTTTATTGTGTTGTCCATTTATTTAGCCAATATTACAAAAATTCCGAAAGGATTTGACTAAAGTGCACTAGTCACTTTAGCCAAATAACTAAAAGCTAAACTTATGTTAAGCTCACCATGTAGGTGTTAATCAAACTTTATAGCTCTTCACAATATTCTTCAAAATTTGCTTGTAAGTTTGTCACTACTGACATTGGATCATGGCCTTCGATTTCATAGCGGCCCACTTCTGCTACGACTTGTCCATCTTTTAAAAGTACAAATGATGGAGAAGATGGCAAGTGGTCTTCACCGAAGTGATAACGAGCAGCTGCTGTCGCTTCTTTATCTTGACCTGCAAAGACAGTAACTAAATGATCTGGTCTTTTATCGTAATGCACACATTGTGCTGCTGCTGGTCGAGCAATGCCCCCCGCACAGCCACATACTGAATTGACCATAACTAATGTTGTACCCGGACGAGCAAACGCCTCTTCAACAGCTTCTGGCGTGCGTAATTGCTCGTATCCTGCAGCCTCAATTTCTGCACGTGCTGTTTTTAAAATTTCTTGCATAAATAAATCGTAATCCATATTCATAAAGCGATAGCTCCTTTCAATTTCGCGCTGTCTTCATTTGCTTTGTATAACTTTTGGTTGAAAGCGCTCATACATCTCCTATCATAGCAGTAAGTGATGCTTTTGTGCACCTACATGCTCATATAAAAGCGTACATTATTTCTGTGATTGCTCATCGCTAAATAAACGATCTACACCTTGCGTTACTGTTAATTGCCCATTGAGGATTTGGCGCTCTAGTAACTGCACTTGTTCCTTGCGATTTGGGTCTCCGTAAAACGCATCAATTAAATGATCCGTAATCATAGATTGGAACCAATCTCTCGTTTGTTTTTGACGTCGGATAGACCAATAGTTATTTGCTTCTACCGTTTGCCTAAATTCACCGATTGTATCCCACACTTTATCGAGTCCCTTTTTCTCCCACGAACTAACTGGCATGGCAGTAGACATCCAACCTGGTGTTGCAGGTTGAAGGAAATGCAATATTTGCTTGTACTCGGAAACGGTTTTTTTCGCTAGTCGAACATTGTCACCATCCGCTTTATGCACAACAATTGCATCCGCCAATTCCATAATGCCCTTTTTCATACCTTGAAGCTCATCCCCTGCACCTGTTAACACGAGCAACAGGAAGAAATCGACCATACCGCGGACGTATGTTTCACTCTGCCCAACACCAACGGTCTCAATTAAAATGACATCGTAGCCCGCTGCTTCACATAAAAGCATCGTTTCGCGCGTCTTCTTATGGACACCCCCTAGGGTACCAGCAGACGGTGATGGACGAACGAATGCATTCGGCTTTTTCACCAGTTCTTCCATGCGCGTTTTATCGCCTAAAATACTGCCCCCTGATAATGAAGAACTCGGGTCTATTGCAAGGACCGCTACTTTTTTACCCATCTCACATAACATCGTTCCGAAAGCTTCAATGAAAGAGCTTTTACCAGCCCCTGGTACTCCCGTAATCCCTATACGAACACTGTTGCCTGTATGCGGTAAAAGTTCCTGTAATAACTCCTGAGCCTGTGCTTTATGGGTACTATTCGAACTTTCAATGAGCGTAATGGCTTTTGACAACTGTACACGGGAGCCTGCACGTACATCTCGTGCAAGCCCCTGTATATTAAGGTTGTCCGCCTTTTTCTTTCGGAATTTTTTCGGTACACCATACTGCATACCATCGTGAGATGCCTCCACGCCACCCATGACAAATAGAGCACTTTCCTGCATCCCTTTGTTTTTGTCCATTATTTAGACACTTCCTCGTAACCTAAACGTTTATAGATTTCCTCAATAATTTTAATGGCAGATACAGGTATTACTGTACCAGGACCAAAGATCGCCACAGCACCTGCTTCATAAAGGAATTCATAATCTTGTGCTGGAATAACGCCACCAACGATAATGATAATATCTTCACGACCAAGTTTTTTCAGTTCAGCAACCAATGCAGGTACTAAAGTTTTGTGACCTGCTGCTAATGACGATACGCCGATACAATGTACGTCATTTTCAACAGCCATTTGCGCAGTTTCTTCAGGTGTCATAAATAGTGGTGAAATATCTACGTCAAACCCTAAGTCAGCATAGCCAGTTGCAATGACTTTGGCACCTCGGTCATGTCCGTCTTGTCCCATTTTCGCAACTAAAATACGTGGGCGACGACCTTCATTTTCAAGGAACTCATCTGTCATATTTTTCACTTCAGTAATTTGTTCTTCGTCAGAGAAGTTAGCAGAATAAACGCCTGAAATGGAACGGATGATGGCTTTATGACGACCAGATACAACCTCGATTGCATCAGAAATTTCTCCCAGTGATGCACGAGCACGCGCTGCATCTACCGCTACTGCAAGTAAGTTTTCCTCACCATCTTGTGCAGCTTTCGTTAAGCGTGCAAGATGTTTTTGTACTTCTGCCTCATCACGAGCTGCTTTCATAGCATCTAAACGCTCAATTTGCTTTTGACGTACTAGTGTATTGTCGATATCAAGAATGTCGATTGGCTCTTCTTTGTCCAGACGATATTTGTTCACACCAACGATTGTTTCTGATTTCGAGTCAATTTTCGCCTGACGTTTCGCCGCAGCTTCTTCAACCTTCATCTTAGGAAGACCTGTTTCAATCGCTTTTGCCATACCACCAAGTTCTTCAATTTCTTCGATTAACGCCCAAGCAGATTCAGTGATTTCATCTGTTAGTTTTTCAACATAATATGAACCACCCCATGGATCAATCACTTTTGTCATGGCTGTTTCTTCTTGTAAGAATAACTGCGTATTACGTGCAATACGTGCAGAGAAATCTGTTGGTAAAGCAATTGCTTCGTCAAGTGCGTTCGTATGAAGTGATTGCGTATGCCCCATTGATGAAGCATTGGCTTCGATTAATGTACGCGTTACGTTATTGAATGGATCTTGCTCTGTTAAAGACCATCCAGAAGTTTGTGAGTGTGTACGTAATGCCAATGTCTTTGGATTTTTTGGATTGAACGTAGACATCATTTGCGCCCAAATACGGCGTGCAGCACGCATTTTTGCCACTTCCATGTAATAGTTCATACCAATCGCCCAGAAGAATGATAAACGTGGTGCAAAGGCATCGATATCAATACCCGCTTTTAACCCTGTACGAACATACTCAAGTCCGTCGGCTAGCGTGTAGGCAAGTTCAATATCATTTGTAGCACCTGCTTCTTGAATATGGTAGCCCGAAATAGAAATAGAGTTAAATTTCGGCATGAATTTCGCAGTATATTCAAAAATGTCCGCAATAATTTTCATCGACATTGCAGGTGGATAAATATATGTGTTACGCACCATGTATTCTTTTAAAATATCATTTTGAATTGTTCCAGCTAGCTGGTCTGGTGTTACCCCTTGCTCTTCAGCAGCAACGATGTAGAAGGCAAGTACTGGCAGTACAGCACCATTCATCGTCATAGATACAGACATTTGGTCTAACGGAATTTGATCAAATAAAATTTTCATATCTTCGACAGAGTCAATGGCAACCCCAGCTTTACCAACATCACCTGTAACGCGTGGGTGGTCTGAATCATAACCACGGTGCGTTGCTAAGTCAAAGGCAACTGAAAGCCCTTTTTGACCCATTGCAAGGTTACGTTTATAAAAGGCATTTGATTCTTCAGCCGTAGAGAAACCTGCATACTGACGAACTGTCCAAGGACGCGCAACATACATAGTAGGGTATGGTCCACGTGTATTCGGTGCTATACCAGCTACATCATGTAAATGTTTCACATCTTTAATGTCATCTTTTGTATAAATATCTTTAATTTCAATACCTTCATTTGTCATGAATTTTTCATCTGACGCCGCAGGAGCTTCAGTTGATAATACGTTTTCGATTTCAATTGCACTAAAATTAGGCTTGCTCATCGTTGGACCTCCTTCATGCTAGCGAACACTGAATTTAATTTTTCAATGATGTTCTGTCCTGCGAAAATAAAGCCGTTTAAGCCATTTGCTAACCAAGCTTCTTCTTCGTCTTTAAATTTACCTGCAACATCTACAATTACGTTTGCTGGTTTTTTAGCTAAAATTGCTGGTACTAATTCTTTTGTAGTATCGTCATTGCCTGCAATAACAACATATTTTGCTTCAGTTGTATTTAGCCAAGCGAGCGCTTCCTCAACTGTTGCTACTGGTTCGCTTTTTTCTGGTACTAGACC
Organism: Lysinibacillus sp. FSL K6-3209; assembly: GCF_037976175.1. Lineage (NCBI taxonomy): Bacteria > Bacillati > Bacillota > Bacilli > Caryophanales > Bacillaceae > Lysinibacillus > Lysinibacillus sp. FSL K6-3209. The sequence continues at coordinate 2,756,059 of NZ_CP150264.1, forward strand.
AACAGTGTTTAAGAAACCAGATACAAAGTCTGCACGAGGTTTTGAACTTTTTAGTGAACCTAATGCTAGAATTCCTGTTTTCACATTGGCAGCAGTCATTTGTGCACGCAATTGCTCAAACGGAATCGAAATGCGCTTAACATCTGCAAATAATGGGTTCGTTTCACTTTCAAGTACATCTGCTGGATTTGCATAAATATTCGTACCGATAACCGATTGTTTGCGTGTTTGTGCTGCTTTAATTCGCGCTTGGTAAGATACTTCTAATGCTTCTGCTAATTTACCAGATGCCGCATACGCGTCCATACCACCAGCAGCTTCAATTTCTAAGAATAATGCCCAAGCTTCTTTTACGAAATCCGCTGTTAATGATTCAATGAAGTATGAACCACCGGCAGGATCTGTTATTTTTAAGACATTTGTTTCTTCTTTTAACACTAAAGATACATTTCGAGCAATACGAACAGATTGTTCTGTAGGCTTCGTTAATGCATCATGTGGGTGAACTGTAAAGACATCCGCACCGCCAATTAATCCAGAAAGCGCTTCATTTGCTGCACGTAGTAAATTTACGTAAACATCCAATTTCGAGAAGCTTCGTAGAGAAGTTTCCGCAAGCGTTGGAATTTTTACATTCCCTTCCACACCATATGCGGATGAGAACGCTTTCCAAAGTACTTTAAATGCACGTAACTTCGCAATTTCTGTGAAGAATTGTGTATCAATCGCAAATGAAACATAAAATTTTTGTGCAAAAGCTTCAAAGTTTTCTTCTTGCTCTGCATATTTTGCTGCAATAGCAAGTGCATAACCTAATTCTTGTACGGCATTAGCGCCTTCATTATGGTAAGTTACTGTGTTTGCACTAATAGTTCGTACATTTGGCAATCCTTCAAGCTTGATAGGGCTTTTAGCTACAATATACCCATTCACAGTTTCACGCTGTTCATTTGTGATGTTGTCGAATACTGCTAACAATGGGTCATTCTCGTCTTTTACCGTTATTTTAAACGAATATTCAGAGAAATAAGGAGCTAGTTGTGCCAATATTTCTTCAGACCATTCAAAGTTAACACGGCTATCAATTGTCACAATCTCATTACCACGAGCTAAACTATCATCAAGTTGAGCGAAAAATGCTTCACTTGTTTCTGCATAAACTTGCTGTGCCACACGAAATACTTGACTATTTTGTAGGGAACGGATTGTGGCAACTTGTTTATCAAGTTCATCTCCAAGTTTTGCTACTAAACTTTCTTGTGTGTAAAGTGGTTCTAAAGTAACACCCTCACTTGTTTTCGTTAAAAGAGACTCGAATGGTTTCCCTTTTAAAGCTTTGATTGCTGCATCTTGCCATTCTGAATAGGACGGCTTTTCAAATTCAATATTTTTCATGTTGTTTGACATGCGGACGCTTAATCAGCTTCCCCCCTTAGTAGTTTCTATTTGTTATTCTACATGACAAATTGCGACTCGAAAAGCAAAAAAAAATCGGAAACCGTTATACAACAGGTTTCCGACAAGTCATCAGTAGACTGACGTCGAAGATTTATTTGTATTTTCGAGTATTTCTTTTACTCTATTTAGGAATTTACCACAAACTAATCCATCTAATACGCGATGATCTAAAGATAGACATAAATTTACGATATCGCGTGCCGCAAACATTCCACCAGGTAAAACAACTGGTTTTTTTACAATACTTTCCACTTGCAGGATGGCAGCTTGCGGATAATTAATAATGCCCATCGACTGCACAGAACCGAAAGCACCCGTATTATTAACTGTAAAAGTACCACCTTGCATATTGTCCATTGTCAGTTTCCCCGTGCGTACTTTTTGGGCAAGCTCGTGAATTTCTTTAGCAATCCCTTTAATGGACTTTTCATCAGCGTGTTTTATAACAGGGACAAAAAGTGCATCGTCTGTTGCTACCGCAATGGAAATATTTATGTCATGTTTTTGGATAATTTTATCACCCGCCCACATAGCGTTCATCATTGGGAACTCTTTTAAAGCTTGTGCAACGGCCTTTACAAAGAACGCAAAGTAGGTAATATTAAAACCTTCCTTTTGCTTAAAGTCCATCTTTATACTATCCCGATAAGCCACTAAATCCGTTACATCAACTTCCATCATCATCCAAGCATGTGGGACTTCTTGAGCACTACGTACCATATTATTCGCAATGGCACGGCGCACATTCGTTACTGGAATTTCAATGTCGCCTGTTTGCAACACTGGCGAGGATGCGATTGGTTTTGTTGGTGTTTCGATAGCGGCAACAGGTTGGCTACTAGCCGTTGTTGCAACTGGCTCAGAAGGTGTTACATCTTTTGGCGTTGGTATATTTCCTGCGTCAATGAGTTGTTGTAGATCTTTTCGTGTAATACGGCCACCCTCTCCTGTACCAACAACTTGCTCAAGTGGAATATCATGTTCTTGCGCCAGTCTAAGTACAGCAGGCGAATAGCGGTTTTTTTGCTGTCTCACTGAATTTGCTGATGCAATAGGTGCAGTAACTTCCTTCGGAGACTCTTGTTTTTTCTGAATCCCTGCATTTAATATTGCCGCACTTACTGTCGACTTTTTCGCAGGCAAAGACGCTGGCACTTCACCGTCACCTGCGATTTCAATGGAACAAACCACTGCTCCAACTGGTAACGTTTGCCCTTCTTCTGCAAGTAATTCTGTAATGACCCCTTCAAAAGAGGATGGGATTTCTGCATTTACTTTATCCGTCACAACTTCTGCTAATGGATCATATTTTTTTACTGTATCACCTGGTTGTACGAGCCATTTTTCGATTGTACCTTCTGTTACGCTTTCACCGAGCTGTGGCATCGTAATGCTTTGAATCGCCATTATCTTTTCCTCCCATCAATTACGCCTCCATCTAGTCAACCCGAATTTTGAATTGTCCATTTACAGCATGCCATTGCAAAATTCGAGACAACTAGTTGAGAAGCTTCAACTTATATTTCGCAAGCCTTTGAGCCTACTCAAAAGAGACTACTAATTAGATATGCATCTCCTGATAGGAGATTTTTAGAATGCAGCTAAATCTCTCAATGCCCGCTCTACTTTTTCAGGATTTATCATGAAAAACTTTTCCATCGTAGGTGCATATGGCATCGCAGGTACATCTGGTCCAGCTAAACGTTGAATAGGCGCATCAAGGTCAAATAAGCAATGTTCTGCAATAATGGCAGCAACCTCACTTATAATACTGCCTTCCTTGTTATCTTCTGTCACAAGCAATACTTTTCCTGTTTTACTTGCCGCTTCAATAATGGCTTCTTTATCTAACGGATACACTGTACGTAAATCTAAAATATGGACAGAGATGCCATCTGCCGCTAAACGCTCGGCTGCCTGTAAAGCGAAATGAACGGCTAGACCGTACGTAATGACCGTAACGTCTTCCCCTTCTCGCTTCACATCTGCCTTGCCGATTGGTAATGTATAATCGTCTAATGGGACTTCCCCTTTGATTAGGCGATACGCACGCTTATGTTCAAAGAATAATACCGGATCTTCATCACGAATTGCTGCCTTTAACAAGCCTTTCGCATCATACGGAGTGGAAGGAATAACAATTTTCAAACCGGGTGTTCCAGCAAAAAGTGCTTCTACCGATTGTGAATGGTAAAGCGCTCCGTGAATCCCACCACCAAAAGGAGCACGGACTACAATCGGACAAGTCCAGTCATTATTGGAGCGATAACGGATTTTCGCAGCTTCCGATACAATTTGGTTCACAGCAGGCATAATAAAGTCTGCAAACTGCATTTCAGCAATTGGGCGCATGCCGTACATTGCCGCGCCAATACCGACTCCTGCAATGGCACTTTCCGCAAGCGGTGTATCTAACACACGATACTCCCCAAACTGCTCATAAAGACCCGTAGTTGCTTTAAAAACGCCACCTTTACGACCAACGTCCTCTCCTAAAATGAAAACTCGTTCATCTCGTTCCATTTCTTCCTTCATCGCTAATGTAATCGCATCAATATAAGACATTACTGCCATTACACGTCACCTCCGTCCACTGGTGCATATACGTACTTCAAGGCATCCTCTGGTTTAGCATATGGAGCTGCTTCTGCATAGTCCGTCGCTTCATTTACTTCGGCCATCACACGCTCTTCTATTTCAGTACGAAGAGATTCCGTCATAATGCCAGCATCTTGTAAATACTTTTCAAACAATACAATCGGATCCTTTGCTTTCCCTTCCGCGATATCTTCAGCTGTACGATATTGACGATCATCATCATCCGAAGAGTGTGCAGTTAAACGGAATGTCACCGTTTCTATTAAACTTGGACCTTCACCGCTACGAGCGCGTTCTGCCGCCTCTCTGACAACCTTATAAACTTGCAGTGGACATTTGCCGTCTACCGTTACGCCTGGCATGCCATAGCCAATACCACGATCGGATACTTTTGCACAACCTAACTGGCGTTCCACTGGTACTGAAATAGCATATTGATTGTTTTCTACCATTATAATTACGGGTAGCTTATGCACACCGGCAAAATTCGCTCCTTCATGGAAATCACCTTGGTTGGAAGAACCTTCTCCTAACGTAACAAAGGCGATGAAATCCTCCTTTTGCAAGCGTCCCGCAAGCGCCACACCAACAGCATGCGGAACTTGTGTTGTTACTGGTGAAGAACCAGTCAAAATGCGGTTTTTCTTTTGCCCAAAATGTCCAGGCATTTGGCGGCCGCCAGAGTTTGGATCTTCAGCCTTTGCAAATGCTGATAACATCAGCTCTTTTGGCGTCATACCAAAATGTAAGACTACGCCCATATCTCGATAATACGGTGCAATATAATCTTTATTTTTATCTAGCGCAAATGCTGCTCCCACTTGTGCAGCCTCCTGTCCCTGACAAGAAATTACAAATGGAATTTTACCTGAACGGTTTAATAACCACATGCGCTCATCTAATCTTCTTGCCATTAACATCGTTTCGAACATAGCAAGGACATCTTCATTTGTTAACCCTAAATCTTCATGTTTCAGTTGAACGTCTTGCATATGAACACCCCTTTCACATTAGAAAACGTGCTAAAGTGCCTGTTTTTTTTTGCACAAGCCCCTTTAGTATCTCAATTTATGTCGGTCTTTTTATCAGTTGCAACTCGGCGTAATGTCTGTAGACGCATTAAAAATGAATAGCTCGCTTATCGACAGCTAAAGCTGATTCCACTAATACTTCATTTAATGATGGATGTGGATGGATTGCTTGACTAATTTCCCAAGGAGTTGCATCTAATAATTTCGCTAATGAAGCTTCTCCTATTAAATCTGTTACATGCGGCCCTACCATATGAATACCCAAAATATCGTCCGTTTTTTCATCGGCTATTATTTTAACAAAACCATCTGATTCTCCATTAACAAGTGCCTTACCTATTGCTTTAAAAGGAAATTTACCAATTTTTAATACATGCCCATTTTCGCGAGCAGCACTTTCCGTCAAACCGATACTAGCCACTTCTGGGAAGGAATAGACACATTTTGGTACTTGCAAAACATCTAACGGCGCTACTTTTCCTGTCGCAATGTGTTCAATAGCGGACAAACCTTCATGTGAGGCAACATGCGCCAATTGTAAACCACCGATCACATCTCCAATGGCATACATATGTGATTCCTTTGTTTGATAAGAATCGCGTACTTGAATAAAGCCGTTGTCGATTTCAATATCGGTATTTTCTAAACCAATGCCATGTATGTTTGCTTCACGTCCAACACAAAGCAATAATTTCTGTGCTTCAAATCGCTCCTCATTATCCTGAAGCTTCGCCGAAATGTAAACGTTATCATTTTCTATTTTAAAGCTATCTGTATTTAACCGAGCATTCGTCACAATGCGCACACCACGATTTTCAAGCTGCTTTGTCACTTCTTTTACAATATCCGCATCCTCGGCTGGTAAAATCGTAGGACCGTATTCAATTACAGTTACAGCTACTCCAAAATCACAAAGCATAGATGCCCACTCGATGCCGATTACACCACCACCAACAATCAATAATGAAGTCGGTAATGCTTCCATTTGCAATGCATGGTCTGAATTCATGACGTACTTCCCATCAACCGTTAATCCTGCCATTCCTCGTGGCTTCGATCCTGTTGCAATCACAACATTGGTTGGAACAAGCATTTCATTTTCCTCGCCATTGCGCATCTCTACTGATATAGTACCTGGCATTGGTGAGAAAATAGATGGGCCTAAAATTCGACCTGTTCCTTCATAAACATCAATTTTGCCTTTTTTCATCAGTGTATTCACACCTTGGCTTAATTGCTCTACTATTGCTTGTTTGCGCGCTTGCACCTTATTGAATTGCAAGGTAACACCTGTAATCTCTACACCAAATTCACTGGCAGTTTTATTGGCCATACGATATACTTCAGCACTTCGAAGTAATGCTTTACTCGGAATACAGCCTTTATGTAGACAAGTACCACCAAGTCGTTCACGTTCCACAATAGCTGTTTTTAAGCCTAATTGTGCCGCACGAATAGCTGCGACGTAGCCACCTGTCCCTCCCCCTAAAATAACAACATCATAATTTTGAGCCATATGTTATTCCTCCTTATGAGAAAAGTGCTAAAGCCTCTCTCTCCTAACTGGCGTCATAGTGCAATCCATCGAGGAAAAGCGCTGTATCGCCACAGGTAACAATCTCTATCTGAAAGACATTGCAACGAAAGGTGTACGTCATTTATTGTAATGACGAATCTATTAGCCTAGACATTTATTTACTACTATTTAAACAGAAGAAGTCGACAATGCGACTTCTCTTTAGCGAATAGACGTTGTTAACGACCGTTCAAAATATTCTTTTCATTTTTTAAGAACTGACTACGCGATTTCGCTACGCGAGCAATACGTTCTTCCGCCAAACGATTTGCCGCAACATATGTTGGAATACTATCACGTTTGGAAATTTCAAAGATCTTTTCAATACTATCGTAAATACCATCTACACGTTTCATCGCACGTTCACGATTATAGCCATATAATTCGTCTGCGACATTGATTACACCACCTGCATTAATAACATAGTCAGGTGCATAAACAATGCCTAGCTCGTGTAAATAATCTCCATGTCGTGAATCTTGTAGTTGGTTATTAGCAGAACCCGCGATTACTTTTGCTTTTAATTGCGGAATCGTTTCGTCATTTAAAATAGCGCCAAGTGCACACGGTGAGAAAATATCAACTTCTTGTGAATAGATTTCATCAGGTGCAACTGCTGTAGCGCCAAAATCATTGACAACACGATCAATAGCCGCTTGGTTAATATCTGTTACTACAAGTTTTGCACCTTCATTATGTAAATACTCGCAAAGCTTGTAAGCAACGTTTCCTAGCCCTTGTACCGATATAGTACGCCCTTCTAGCATATCCGAACCAAATGCTTCTTTCGCCGCTGCTTTCATGCCACGATAAACGCCATAAGCAGTTACTGGTGAAGGATTACCCGATGAACCAAACGCTGGTGAAATACCAGTAACATAATTTGTTTCCTCGTGGATTAAATCCATATCTGTTACGGTTGTACCAACATCCTCAGCTGTAATATAGCGACCGTTTAGCCCTTGAATGAAACGACCTAAAGCACGGAACATTTCTTCGTTTTTATCTTTAAATGGGTCCCCAATAATGACCGTTTTTCCACCGCCAAGGTTTAAACCAGCAGCTGCATTTTTATATGTCATCCCACGTGCTAATCGTAATGCATCCTCAATCGCATTTTCTTCTGTCGCGTAGGTCCACATACGAGCACCACCTAATGCTGGCCCAAGTGTTGTGTCATGGATAGCGATAATCGCTTTTAACCCAGATGCTTTGTCTTGGCAAAATACCAATTGTTCATAATCATACTTTTCCATATACTTGAAGATTTCCATGAAAACTCGCCCCTTTGCTTTGGAAAGTGCAACCCCTAATGCCCATCCCAATCAAATTTTAAAAAAATGATAAAACTGTTTTGCAATGGATAATATCGCTCCATTTAATTTTACAATACTGACAAATTCACAATTTCGCAACTATTATTACACTTTTCCTACTAAGTAAGAATTTTCTAAAAATTCAGTTACGATTGCTAGATTTTGAGCTTCTTCCTGCGCTTTTACGAGACGCCTTAGATTCATAGGCTTTCTTGACATTCCATTATCCACAGGTACAATTAAAGTTAGGTATGAGGAGGGACATGTATGGCTCGTTTTGCTGCGTTTATTGTCATGCTAATTCCAGGTCTAATGGCCGCAGGTGGCATTAAATTTATGCGTGATACATTATTCGGTAAGCTCATCTCACCTTTCCCATTTTTATGGCTGCAATTTGTTGTTGGCATCATTTTCTTTGTTGTCGGCTTTGGCTTTTTCGCAGGCTTTTTATTACACCGCGATCGAAAAAAAGGAAAAGTGGCTCCGCGCTTCCAAAAAAAATAAAAATAGCTATCCAAATAGGCCACAGAACTTTGTGACTTACTGGATAGCTATTTTTATTGACGTAGCTGTACATGGATAACTTTATCCGGAAAATCAGTAATCCACCCTACTACGGATGTATGTGGATTCGTCAAAAACTTTTCACTGCCATCAATCGCATAAAAGCGACATGTCTTAGCACTAGCTACGCATGCCTCTAAATAGCGGGGTTTATAATACTTTTTATGCATATGAACACAATCAATTGCCTTATAATCACTCAACAAATCCCATTTTAATTTTTTTGTCGCAATTAGCGCTGTTTCATACTGTGGCGCATGACGTTTCACAACCTCTAACAGCTCATAATGAAACGATGAAAAATGGCTACCTGCTGGTAATTTAAGCCCTTGAAGCAGTTGAACGAGCGCATCTTGATTGTCAAGAATGGTCGATTTTAATTCAATATTCAGTGGGAGTTGGTGATTATTTGCCCATGCTAAAACCGCTTCAAATGTCGGAATTCTATACGATGAAAAAAACCTTCTCCACGGCTTCCCTAATTTAAAGCTCTGCAATTCCGCTATCGTGCATTCATTCACTAGCTTATTACTGCCTACTAATCTTGATAATTGCGGATCATGGTAAACAACGGGTATCCCTTCTTTTGATAGCTGAATATCTAACTCAATCCCATTGGCACCTAGCTCTAATGCTTTTTCAAACGCTTTGAAACTATTTTCTAGCGCATAAGCAGACGCCCCGCGGTGCGCAAACACAGGGATGAATGATTCATTATACATTCAGCTCACCAAACTCCAGTAAAAATTTTCCGTTCGTCATTTTATTTAACAACGAGGACTTTTTGCCAATTTGAATATACGTACCAGGATAGGCTTCCTTTGTAACAATAATTTCTTCTTTTCCAGCATGACGCATCTCATCCATCATTAACTTAATTTCACGATCTAGCGTCACCGCTTCTGCTTTTAACTTGGATAAGCTTTGCTTTGTTTCTTCAAAGGCAGCAATTTGCTGCGTAGACATTTGCTTAAGCAGAGGTAGTAAACTTGTAATCTTCGCTTCACGCGCTGAAATATCGGATTGCAATTGCTTTAACTGCGTTGCTTTATCTTGCATCATTGCATAACTTTCCTGTTTATTGACACTTTCAATGATTAGATCCGTTCTCCGCTCTAAACGGTTTCCCGAAATGGCTGTAACAATGGTATTTTTTGCAACAGCACGCCCACCAATGATTTTCCCTCTGCGCTCATCAACAAAAATGGAATGGGCAGTAAGTTGTGACCCAAGTGAATAAAAACCGATATGAATACTATCATCTGCGACTAAAATAGCTTCATTGACATGCTTCACAAAAATATTGCCACCGGCTTCAACGAGTGTTGAACCCAAACCAAAAATACCGCCTCGAATGTATACATCACCTTCGATTGATTTAATTAGCTTTGCGCCGCTTACACCTTCCGCACCTTCAATGGAAATATCTCCGGTTGCAATAACAGTATAGCCAGTTGTAACGGTTCCCTTAATGCTTAAAGAGCCATTAAACTCTAAATTCCCCGTCTCAACGCCTACATCTCCATGAATCGGTAGATGGCGATTTACACCAATCGCACCTTTGACATCATCTAACACACCCGCTATTTTCGAACGAATGACGATTTTACCATCTTCTTCTACTTCATACGCGGATTTTTTGTCATATCGAATAGGAAAATCACGACCAGGTACTGCCGCAATTATTTCACCGAGTACATTTTGACCAGGCTTGCCCATCGTTGCAGGAATTTTTTCCCCGAGCCAAGAGCCTTCTGAAATTTCTGAAATAAAATTCATGTCGTAATAATCGGCTTTCCCATCTTCACGAATGACAGGTTTTCTTTCAGGTTTAGGTAAATATGTAATTTGTGCATCTGTACCTGCCACAGGTGACGTTCCTTGCGCAATTAAAAACGCTTTGCCAGGTTCAACCTTTGAAATATCAAAGTCTAAAATGCCATAAATAATGCCTTGATCCGCTAATGTTTCCAAAATTTGTTCCGTTAATTTTTCCTTATTCTTTTGAATATAATCAGCTGTTTCATATATAAATATAGAGGCAGACATTTTATCTCGAGCAATTTCAGCTTCAACATTTGGAAGCCAGCGTCCAATCTCAACAGGACTTGTGCTTTCTGTCGCTAGTACAGTTTTTAATATAGAAAAATTAGATAACTTTAGTCGTGGATGACTACGTAAGACGCCATCAAAATCTTTTAATGGAAACCCAGCGCTGTATGTAAGCATAAATACCTTTCCGTTTTCTTCCGATATTTCGAAGTTATCATTTCGAACTAGAATCACGCTACCTCCTCCTTCCCTCTATATGTAAGTATATACAATCTATTTACATTTGTTTAGAGACAATTGTCACTACTCATAAAGAAAATACCCCTACTTTATCAGTAAGCTCTGTACACAGTACAAACCTTTTTCCTCTAAAAAATAGACGATATATACTATAAAAAAGCATGTTTTCCTTCGTTGCAAAAGTGGAAATGTTATTATTGCATAAAAACCCAGTAAATTTTTAGGTTATTTTTAAGAACGCTTTGAAAAAGAAATGGCTATATTCACATAAATCCTTATTTTAGTTTTTTTGTATTAGGTCTTGTCTACTAAAAACATTCTTAAAGTAGAACATTACTGCATAAAGTACCGTTTTAACTTACTATTTATTTGTATGCTTACTTAAGCATCAAGCATAAAGACTCTGGGCTTTTAGTCATTTATTATCTGTAAATAAGTCACTGCTTAATCTATCTTGAAATGCTTCAATTCTGCTATCCGTGCATAATTGTTCACGCGTTAAATAGAAAATACTTATGCTTCCATTAACGCTCAGTCGCATCTCATATAACTGATCATTGATTTGTGTTATTTCTAATGCGTTATGATGGTCAAGTTGAAAATTAACACTTTTCATTTATAATCCCCCCGTCCCTATTATAGCCATAAAGGCAAAAAAAACGATTAACAGCTCTAAACCTGTTAACCGCCCTTAGAATACTAACCTAGTACATATTCTGCTAAAACACTTTGCACTTTATAAATGTTAGTAGATTTATTAAAATTTTTCTGTATCGGCAATTGGCTACCTGAAACCCAAATTTTTAGCTCTGCATCCAAATCAAATGTACCCGCCGTTTCCACTGAAAAATGTAGAATATTTTTGTAAGGAATTGAATGATATTCGGTTTTCTTACCCGTTACCCCTTGTTTATCGATTAAAATTAACCGCTTATTCGTAAAAATAAACGTATCTCTAATAATTTTATACGCATTTTGAATGGTCTCATTCGGTATTAATATCTCTTTCATCTCTTCTTGCAATTTATCTAGATTGACTTCGCTTGCATTGCCCATTATTCCATCAAATAACCCCATGTTTATTTCCCTCCAATTTTTCAAGCTTTATATAGTATATATTACATTTTGTAACAATAATACCATTCTTATTTTATTAATGATAGGAGACAATCCATCATTAGTTTGCCAATGTACTTTGCAGTATAAATAAACTGGGAACTTTTAATTAATTTGCAATAAACGGTGCTTTATGTACATAGTTTATATTGTCGATTTGATGAATGATAAAAGTCGCAATATCTTGATTTGTTATTTTTGTGCCAGGCATATCTGTTAAATGTTCTTTCAAATTTCCTCTTTCTGCGCCATCCACTATAAACGGTAGTCTAACTAACGTCCATTGTATGTGTGGATGATCGTTAAGAATATGCCATTCTTTCTTCTTGTCTACCATCATATTAGAGTACATTATTTCAAACAACTTTGCCCCCATTTTATTTAACATGCTTTTGTGATCGCCCGTAATAGTTAGAGAGCCACCTGTTACACCAATATAACGATCAATATGTAAATCAGTCATTAACTCGAGTATATTTTTAGTGATACTGCTATACATCGCCTTCTCTTTAATTGGTTGCCCAAAGGTATTTATAACTACTTGGCAATCTTTTAGTAGCTTACGAATATCTTCTACATTTTTTACATTTCCTTTGACGATTTCAACCCTACTGTCCTTGCCTATTACTTTTTCTGGATTTCGAACTAACATGCGGACTTGATATCCTTTCTCTACCGCTTTAGAAGCAATATAACGCCCTACTTTACCCGTTCCACCAATAAGAGCCACCTTGTAAGCATTAACCATACTATCCCCCCAAATCACATGATACTATGTATACGGCCAAACTTCTGTTTAGTTTCAATTTCCAACACCATCCATACAACGTTCGCTTGTTCCTTTGCTACACACTCAAGTTCATACGTTCCTCTATTCCAATATCTCGGTCTACATTTGTAAATTTACATGGTAGGGTGGAGAAGATTGTACATAAAAAAACAACCTACTCAAAAGAGAGTACGCTGTCATTCTTCAATTCCTTTTGCTCTAATATCAATCATCTTTATTGCAATATCAGAAACAAAAACTGTATTAGCCTTAATAATGTCTAAGTCATAATCATTAGGTTCATCTATATACTTTTTAAGTGCTTGAAACCTTAAATCTTGGTATTTTTTCAGCTCCCCAAATAGGTATGCAATCTTTTTATCTCCTTCCGTAATAGTATTTAAATTAATACTATACATACTTTCTTCAACTGATTCACCACTTTCGAGTAACGCTTTCATTTGATAATCCTCTAATGATAAATTGGAAGTGCCTAACAAATATTCAATCAAGTTTTCTTGATGCTCAAGTAAGATGATATTGAAATCTTCCATGATTATATCAACTTCTGCACTTAAATCATTTTTAGGTTGTGGGTCAATAACCTCTTCTTCCATTTCCTTTTGTGCTACTTCAATTTTCTTATTAGGTTCAGCTTCTGATACATTATTAACATCACCCTTCACAGATTCATCCTTACTGCATGCCGATAGAATCATTATAATGCCGATAATTAGAGATAACCTTTTAATTTTCCTCACTTCACAACACTCCTATTTTCACTAGTCACAGTTATATATTACCAACAAGATAATTGTAAGGGAATACCTAAAAATAGTATTTATTTACCTTTTGAGGATAAAATATGTTCTTCGCAATCTTATGTGCGTGTGAAAAACGGTAAGGTATAAATTCTATTACAGACCTTTCTTTTCTACCAAAAAAAACACACCTCCATTATATGAATTTTCGTAAACTCAATAAATGAATGTGCGTTAACATTTACCCGCATATATTTAGTTATTTATAGGTTCAAAAAGTGATTTATTGGTAAATAAATCTATAATATATCAACTATAAGTCCTGTAAGCTGTTATAACTGTTAATTAACTCGCCATCATATCAATACGAATCTTGTCCGCAATCATGGCGATGAATTCGCTATTTGTTGGTTTCGACTTTAAGTGATGCACTGTATAGCCAAACATCGACGAAATGGACTCGTAATTGCCACGATTCCATGCGACTTCAATGGCATGACGAATGGCACGTTCTACACGTGACGGTGTTGTATTGAATTTCTTTGCAATTTCTGGATAAAGAATTTTCGTCACAGACCCTAATAACTCGATATCTTCAAACACCATTTGTATCGCTTCCCGTAAATATGAGTAACCTTTAATATGAGCAGGTACGCCAATTTCTTTAATAATCGCTGTAATGGTGCTATCAAGCTGATGCTGATTTAATTTTTGAGGAGTTGTCGGCTGTAATACACTCGCCTTTTTCGGTATAGAAGCCTTTTGGCCAGCACAATGTAATATTTTTTGGACAAGCTGGTCGAATTCAAATGGCTTTAGCATAAAGTACGATGCTCCTAAATCCACTGCCTGTTTCATTACATCTTCTTGACCAAATGCTGTGAGCATAATGACTTGTATCGAAGACATACGATCATTTTGATACATCGCTTCCAATACTGCTAATCCATCTAGGTGAGGCATAATTATATCCAGTAATAAAATATCAGGTGTGTATTCTTCAAGCATTTGAAGACATACTTTCCCATTCGAGGCCGTTGCAATTATTTCAATTTCGGGATGTCCTTGAAAATAATGCTCCATTGTTTTTAATAATTCTCGATTATCATCTGCTATCGCCACTTTTACCTTTGTCATTTCCATTCCTCCTTCTGGACTTTGCTTTGACTATTCAAAGCATAAACCGTTACCCCTAATGTCTTTTTGACACACTGTGGAATTTTCGACATTTTTGGGTTAAAAACCTTTTCAATTTCCAAAAATGAGTATGTAGTCCGATACTTTCTTTTTTTCTCGACAAGTTACGATACGTAACAGCAAATTGTCGAATACACTTATCACTTATTTTAGTGAAAAAATGCTGATAAAACTACACTTTTTTTTAAGTATCGCTAAAGTGTTCACAAAAACCATGAAATACTTAGGGAAAGAGCTAAAATATCCTATTTTCTCCATGAAAGAACGGAGCTACCAGAAGCAGCTCCATCCAACTCATGAAGATTTTCTTAACATTTCTGCCACTGTAATAGCAGCTCCTTTTTTCGGTTCCTCAACAAACATATGTGTGACAGCGCCAACAAAACGACCATCCTGTATAATGGGACTACCACTCATACCTTGTAAAATGCCACCTGTTTTTTCAATAAGCTTTTCGTCAGAAACGATAAATTCAAGCCGTTCATTTTCAACTTTTGTAATTTCAATGGAAAATGTTTCGACTTTACTTCCTTCAATAGCTGTATAAATTTCAGCCTTCCCCAATTTTATATCTTTTGCATGCATAATTTCGATGGCTTTGGGCAATCTTTGTTGATAGCTATCTTCCCATCGGCCAAAAATTCCATAAACCGTATTTTTATCAATACTCCCTAATCGTTCCTGATGTTTTTCAATGGAGGAAATTTTATAGCCGGGTTGACCAGGTAGGCTTTTACGGATTTGATGAATGGATGCTAAGAAAATGGAGCCTGCTCGGAAGACAGGTGCTTCTTGGAGAGTTGAGTCGACAATCTGGTGGCCTAATGCTCCGTAATTTAATGTCTCTGGATCAATGTATGTCAATGTCCCTACTCCATCTGTTTCATCCTTTAAAAAAGAGATGACATGTTCTGCTTCTTGTTTTTGTAAGTCAACTGTTAATGCTTTACCTTCACTTTTTATCGTCCATTTTTGTTGCCCATGGCGAGCAATGGCTTGCTTGGCATCAGCGAGTGTTTTTACCGTTGTATCATTTATTTTTTCGATAACGGCGCCTCCTTTCATCCATTGATTGGAAGCTAATAACACATCATGCGCAACAAAGACATGTGATAATTGAAGCTGAATTCCAATTGCTTCACCCATCGGTATTAATTTTTTGGCCGCAAAAGCCTGAATGGGCATAAATAACAAAACGATGAGCATAGGCAAAATGACAAATTGACGCCAACGACGATTCATACGACACCTCCTTTTGATTTTTGTCTTTATACTATGTGTTGTTGTGCGGTTCTTATAAGCGGTAAATATTTGTGCAAAATGAAAAAAACCCAGAAACATTGGACTGCCTCTGGATTTTCTTATTAATTTAGCGCATTTGTTTTTTTCGTTCGTTTGCCATCTTTAACAATTCTGTCGCATGCTGTAAAGTTAAATCGGTAATTTCTGCACCCGACATCATTCGGCTCACTTCTTCAATACGAGCATCTGTATCGATTTCTGCTAAAGAAGTAAATGTCCGATCATGTTCCACCTCTTTTTTAATGAAGTAATGATGGTCAGCCATCGCCGCCACTTGAGGTAAATGCGAAATACACAAAACTTGAGAATTAACAGAAATGGCTGCAATTTTTTCAGCGATTGCTTGCGCTACACGACCACTTACGCCAGTATCCACTTCGTCAAAAATAATGGATGTAACACCATTGGAAGAAGAAAAAATTGTTTTTAACGCTAACATCATACGCGACAATTCCCCACCTGAAGCAATTTTCGGTAAAGATTTTGGTGGTTCCCCGACATTCGTTGAAATATAAAAGATCACTTGGTCTTTACCATTGACATCAAAGTAAGGTAAAGCATCAAAATTTACAATAAATTTTGCTTTTTCCATATGTAATTCACGTAGCTCTGCCATGATAGCCTCGCTTAAATCATTGGCTGCTGCTTTTCGAACATGCGAAAGTTTTTCAGCAAGTTCACTTAATACTACTTCCATTTCAAGTACTTTTCGTTCTTTTAATTGCAATATTTCATCACGATTCAAAAGCTCACTAAGCTCTGTTTTAATCTTTTCATAATAGGCGAGCATTTCTTCAACAGTGGAGCCATATTTGCGCTTTAAGTTTTGGAAAAGTGCCAAGCGTTGCTCCACTTCATTTAATCGCGCGGGATCGAATTCTAACTCATCTAATACATTTTTCACCTGATAGGCGGCATCCTGTAAAGCGTAAAAAGCAGTTGTTACCGACTCAGATGCCTCTTTAAACTGTTCATCGATGACCGCAGCATCATCTAATGCGCCCATCGCTGTTCCGATCCAGTCAAGCCCTTTTGTCTCTCCCTGAATTGCTTCATAGGCAGCACTCGAGCGTTCGAAAATTTTATTAAAATTCATTAGACGACGACGTTCATCTAACAGCTCATCTTCTTCACCAAGCTTTAAATTTGCATCTTCCAATTCTTTCATTTGGAATTGGTACAAATCAATGCGTTGCGCCATTAACTGCTCATCAATAGAAATGGAGGCTAATTCTTTTTTTAATGCCCGATATTCGCTATATTGAATACTGTATTGTTCAAGAATCGGTGATAGTTGCTCTTCTGCAAATTGATCCAATAAATGAATATGTTGTTTTTCATCCATTAGTTCTTGATTTTCATGCTGACCATGTATATCAATTAGACTTGCACCAATATCTCGTAAAACCGATAAAGGTACCAATTTGCCATTTACCCGACAAACACTTTTGCCAGAGTCATTTAAATCGCGGCGTAAAATAATAGAATCTTCTTCTATTTCAATGCCTGCTTCCTCCAATTTCTTATATACAGGATGTGCAGTGCTTGAAATTTGAAACAACCCGCCTAACTCTGCTTTTTTAGCACCATGACGAATAAATTCTGAATTGCCTCTACCACCAGCAAGTAAATGTACCGCATCAATAATAATGGATTTCCCAGCCCCAGTTTCTCCTGTTAGTACAGTTAAACCATCCGAAAAACTAACCGTTAAATCCTCAATGATGGCAAAATTTCGAATACTAAGCTCTCTTAACACAAATTGTCACCTCTGAATTAAATTCAACTGCTATTATATCTCGTGCTATCAGATGCAAAATGACCGCTTTTTAAAAACAGGCAAGCAACTGTTAACCATTTTCGTTTCCCTCTTATAGCATGTCCAATAAGCGATTTTTTGTATTTTCTCGCTCGGCTTCATCGCGACAAATAATTAAAATAGTATCATCCCCTGAAATCGTACCTAAAATTTCAGGCCAATCTAAATGATCCAGTAATGACGCAATAGCATTCGCATTACCTGGGAGTGCTTTCATTACTAAGAAATGCGATGCTCCGTCAATGCTCACAAAAGCATCCGCTAATGCACGATGTAATTTTTGTACTGGATTGAATCGTTGGTCTGCGGGTAAGCTATATTTATAGCGTCCATCCTGCAAAGGTACTTTTACTAAGTGCAGTTCTTTAATATCACGTGAGACCGTTGCTTGTGTCACATTATAGCCTGCATCCTTTAAAAAATCGACTAAATCATCTTGTGTTTCAATTTCATGATTTGCAATAATATCACGAATCCGTATATGTCTTTGCCCTTTATTCATATTGTTCACCTCTTATAAATAGTTAAATATTTGTATAATTACACTACCATTTTCAGCATAAAAGCACAAGAAAAAACACGGCTCTACTTAATGAGCACGTGTTATTTTAGTGCACTATGCGCTTCTTCAACGAGTGCATTAAAAGCTGTATATGGTGGAATACCTTCATCCCCTACAGGATTCACTAAATGGAATAAAAATTCAATATTCCCCTCACCGCCAGTAATCGGCGAAAAAGAAGCATCCTTCACAACAAAGCCAACTTCCGTTGCCATAGCAGCGTTTTTTTCTAAAACATCAAGATGGACTTTTTTATCACGGACGATACCCTTTTTACCAACATTCTCTTTACCTGCTTCAAACTGTGGTTTAACAAGTGCCATGACATCCCCACCTGGCATTAAAACCGTTTTTAGTACCGGTAAAATCAATGATAGTGAAATAAAGCTCACATCAATTGTAGCAAACTCAGGTAAACCTTCCGTTAAATCTGCCGCTGTTGTATAGCGGAAATTCGTTTTTTCCATAACTGTTACACGTTCATCTGAACGAATTTTCCACGCAAGCTGATTGGAACCAACATCTAAGGCATAACAATGTCGAGCACCATTTTGTAATGCACAATCTGTAAAACCACCTGTAGAGGAGCCGATATCAAGCATCAGCTTCCCTTCTACAGACATATCAAAAATTTGCAAAGCTTTTTCTAGTTTCAAGCCACCACGGCTCACATATTTTAAATCTGAACCTTTTACTTGCAGCGGTGCATCAATTGCAATTTTTTCTCCTGCTTTGTCGATGCGTATTTCATTAGAAAAGACAAGGCCCGCCATAATTGAGCGTTTTGCCTTCTCGCGCGTCTCACAAAGCCCACGCTCTACAAGTAAAATGTCTACACGTTCTTTCGGTTGTTTTGTCATTATTTGTTCAAACCTACTTGCTGTTTTTGTTGTAGTAACACTTGCATGCGTGCTACTGTATCTTCTGCTGTCATATGGATTTCCGCTAGCAGTTGGTCTACGTTTCCATGCTCAATAAATTGATCTGGAATACCCATTCGATCAATAATTGCAGTGAAATAACTATGGTCGTGCGCAAATTCTAAGACGCCACTGCCAAAGCCCCCCTGTAATACCGCTTCTTCAATCGTTAGCACTGGTTTATTGCTAGTAAATATACGATGCAGCATATCTTCATCCATCGGCTTAATAAAGCGAGCATTCACCACTTCAATTTCTACGCCTTGTTGCGCGAGCATATGCGCTGCTTCCATTGCCATTGGAATAGTTGTTCCGAATGTTAATATCGTCGCATCTTTCCCCTCACGTAGCACTTCCCAACTGCCTATTGGTAAAGCCATAAGCTCCTCATCGAGCGGGACACCAATCCCATTGCCACGTGGATAACGAAGGGCAATCGGTCCGCCGTTATAATCAATGGCTGTTTTCACCATATGTTGACCTTCATTCTCATCCTTTGGCATCATGATCGTCATATTGGGAATATGGCGAAGGAATGCTATATCAAAGACACCTTGGTGTGTTTCACCATCTGCACCAACTAAACCTGCACGGTCAATACCAATGAAAACGTTTAAATTTGGACGCGCAATATCATGTAGAACTTGGTCATACGCACGCTGTAAAAACGTTGAATAAATCGCTAAAAACGGCTTCATTTTTTGAGTAGCAAGACCTGCAGCCATCGTTGCAGCATGTTGTTCAGCTATACCGACATCAAAAAAGCGTTTAGGAAAGTCTTTTTGAATCCCTTGTAATTTTGAGCCAACAGGCATTGCTGGCGTAATCGTCACAATGCGTTCATCTTCATGTGCAATTTTACGTACGGTTTCAGCGATTAAACTACTCCATGCAGGACCTTTTGTTTCAGATTTAACAAAGGCACCAGTCTCCATTTTATATGGACCTGTCCCATGCCAATTCCCGATTGTATCGTCTTCCGCCGGCTTGTAGCCTTTTCCTTTTTTCGTAATGACATGCACAAGCACTGGGCCTTTTACTTTTTTAGCATAGGATAAAGTCGTTTCAAGCGCCTCAAAGTCGTGACCGTCAATTGGTCCTAAATATTTAAAGCCTAATTCCTCAAAGAAGACACCAGAAACGACTAGATATTTCAAACTGTCTTTCAAGCGTTCAGCAGTTGAAGCCAGCTTCCCACCTAAAACCGGAATTTTATTAATTAACGATTCTAATTCTTCTTTGGCTTTTGAATACTCTTTGGCAGTTCGCAAGCGACCTAATACGTTGTGTAATGCCCCAACATTTGGCGCAATGGACATTTCGTTGTCATTTAAGATGACAATCATGTTTGTTTTTGCATGCCCTATATGATTTAATGCCTCAAGCGCCATACCGCCAGTTAAAGCACCGTCCCCAATAATCGGTACGACGAAGTTTTTTTCGTTTTTAATATCACGTGCTGCTGCCATACCCATGGCTGCTGACAACGATGTCGAGCTATGACCCGTTTCCCATTCATCATGTTCACTCTCCACAAGCTTTGGAAAACCACAAAGCCCTTTGAACTGACGCAAAGTGTCAAATTGACTCGCACGACCTGTCAAAATTTTATGCACGTAAGCTTGGTGGCCAACATCCCATAAAAACTTATCTTTTGGACTGTCAAACATTTTATGAAGCATAATTGTCAGCTCCACAACACCCAGGTTCGGTCCGATATGACCACCTGTGACAGAACATTTTTCAATTAAGAAAGTTCGAATTTCTTTTGCAAGTTGTTCAAGCTCTCTCTTATCTAAGTTTTTTAAAAAGGATGGACTAGAAATCTTGTTTAAATCCACCTTTCTCACACACCTTTTCAATAAATTATTCACCGCAATCGTGTTTCCACCATTATAACAGTGTTATCCATATGCTAAAAGTACGAACACTTTATTGTTTGCCTCTTGGCAAACGTCCTCACCTATTCTAGCATATTCTTTCCCTCTAACGCCCATTTTTTCTCTTAGTTTTTACGATGAACAATATAGGCCGCAAACTCACGCAGTAAGCTTACATCTACTTGTAAGTTATCCAGTGCTGCAATAGCTAGCTGATAATGGTCAGCAAGTTTTTCTTTGGCTCCAGCTAATGTTAATAATGCAGGATATGTGCTTTTATCGCTCGCTACATCCTTCCCTGCAGTTTTGCCTAATTCCTCTGTTGTGCCTTCAATATCTAAAATGTCGTCTTGGATTTGGAATGCCAGCCCAATATGATGCGCATATTCCTTTAAAGTAGCACGATCTTCTTGAGAAGCATTGGCTAATACTGCACCCGATTCAATACTAAATCGTAAAAGTGCACCTGTTTTATTGACATGTACATGTTCTAGTTCCGTTAGGCTTAGTTGGCGTTGCTCACCTTCCATATCGAGTACTTGGCCGCCAACCATCCCTTCAGCACCTGCTGCTACGCTTAGAAGATTGACAAGTTCTATTCGTTGCTCCGCTGAAAGATCCATGCGCGCTAAAATGCCAAACGCTAGCGTATTTAACGCATCGCCTGCAAGTGTTGCAAGGGCATCTCCAAACACTTTATGGTTAGTTGGTTTGCCACGACGGAAATCATCGTTATCCATGCTCGGTAAATCATCGTGAATTAAAGAATACGTATGAATCATTTCAATAACAGCACCGACTGTAAGCCCTGCTTTTAGGTCCTTACCGTAGATTTCTAAAACTGCTAATACAAACAGTGGGCGAATACGTTTGCCTCCTGCCTTTAATGAATATAGCATCGACTCTTTTAAATGAGTTGGTGCGTCAATTTTCTCAACAAGTGCAAACATCTCAGCCTCCACTTGTGGTGTGTTGCTCTGAATAAAATGTTTTAATTGTTCGTTCATTTTAACTAGTTCTCTCCCTTTAGCGGATCAAATACTGTTGTTTCGCCTGTTTCTTGAACAATTGAAATTAACTGTTCCTCGGCATGCTGTAGTTTACTATGGCAAAACTGTGAAAGCTCCATGCCCTGTTTATATAAATCAATAGCATTTTCTAATGGCACATCACCCTGCTCTAATTGGCGGACTATTTCTTCAAGTGCCGTCATTGCTTCTGCGAATGTTTGTTGTTTCTTCGCCATTGCTATTCCTCCTTACTATTTGGCAAGACATTTGTCACTTCGGCAATTACTTTCCCATCGTGGAAGGCCAATGTTAGTTGATCTTGCCGCTTTAAGTCAGCAGACGATTTCAACACTTTGTCATCTTTATAAGCGACTGTGAATCCTCTTGTTAAAATAGCAAGCGGATTTAATGCTTCGAGTGTTCTTACTGATGCCTCAAATTGTTGTTTTTGCTTTGCTACGTAATGTGTTGCAGAACGTGTTAGCTGTTGAATGCGCTGATCTAATTCCCTTTGATGAAAAACGAGCGCTTTTTTTGGTGATTGCTGCTCTACTGCGCTATGCAATTTTTGAAGTTGTGCTTCTTTTTTCATCAAATCTACTTGCATCGCTTTTTGTAAAGTTGTTTCAAGCTGTGCTAATCGTTCGGTAAACGGACGATACAATCTTTCTGGCATCGATAAAGGATAGGACTGTTGTAGCTTATTTAGACGTTGTCGCTCCGTTATAAGTTGCGCCCTCACGATTTGGTGAAGCTGCGATTTTTGAGTCAACACTCGTTGATACAATTCTTGCTGGTCAGGAACTGCCATTTCAGCGGCAGCAGTCGGTGTCGGTGCACGTAAATCTGCTACATAATCGGCAATCGTCGTATCGGTTTCGTGCCCTACTGCGCTAATAATGGGAATCCGACTATCAAAAATAGCACGTGCTACAGCTTCCTCATTAAACGCCCATAAATCTTCAATTGAACCTCCACCCCGCCCTACTAATAAGACGTCACAAACAGCATCTTGATTAGCGCGTTCAATATTGTGTACGATGCTTGGTGCTGCTTGTGCCCCTTGTACAAGGGTTGGATAAATGAAGATTTCAGCAAGCGGATAACGTCGCTTTAAGGTCGTACAAATATCTCGTATCGCGGCACCAGTAGTGGATGTTAAAACACCTATTTTTTCAGGAAACTTTGGAATTGGCTGTTTCCATTCAGGTTTAAAAAGCCCTTCTTTTTGAAGCTGTTCTTTCAGTTGGTTAAAGGCAACAAACAGGCTTCCGATTCCATCTGGTTGCATTTCCTGCACATATAATTGATATGTACCATAACCTTCGTAAACGTTTACATCCCCTCGGATAAATACTTGCATACCCTCTTTTGGCTCGAATGCTAATTTTGTTGCGGCAGTTTTGAACATCGTTGCTGCAATCCGTGCTCCATCATCTTTTAACGTAAAGTAAATATGCCCCGATTGATGTACTTTAACATTCGATAACTCTCCTTTGACATAAACTTCGCGAAGATGTGGATCGGCATCGAATTTTCGTTTAATATATTTCGTTAAAGCTTTTACAGTTAAATAAGAAGCTGATGACATTATTTTCGGCTCCTTTACTAAAATCAAGTTTTTCACAAAACTACACTTATCATAACATTTTTTGGCGCGCATGACGTGTAAAAATACAGTTTCATAAGAAAAAACATCTGTCTTTCATCCTATTTGAAAACAATACTGTAACATCTTTATTCCAATCTTGGCTCAGATAAAAGTGGCTAACATGTGTCCGTTTTAGTGGCGTTTTATTTTAATTATGTGGCGTTTCTCTCTGGTTTTGTGGCGATTTGCACAGATTTTGTGGCGTTTCAACATCATTCTATCCGCACACGAATCACTTGCAAAAAGAGAGCCACCTCAAAAGTAATGAGATGGCTCTCTAAGCAAACGAAATTTATTTCAATTAATTACTTGTTATTCGCAAGCTTTGTTTCTGCCGCTTGCACTGTGTTGAAGAGTAACATTGTGATTGTCATCGGGCCGACACCGCCTGGAACTGGTGTAATGTGAGATGCGATACCGTCAACCTCTGCAAAGTTTACGTCGCCGCAAAGCTTGTTGTTTTCATCGCGGTTAATGCCGACATCAATAACAACAGCACCTTCTTTAACATGCTCTTTTGTAATAAAGTTCGCACGCCCCACCGCTGCAATTAAAATATCTGCTTGTTTTGTGAATGAAGGTAAATCTGGTGTTTTTGAATGCGTGTATGTCACCGTCGCATCTTTTTGTAGCAATAGTTGACCCATTGGTTTCCCTACAATATGACTTCTACCTACAATAACTGCATGCTTTCCAGCGATTTCAATTCCTGAATATTCAAGAAGCTTCATCACGCCAAACGGTGTACATGGTAAAAATGTTTCCTGGCCAAGCATCATTTTCCCAACGCTAACTGGCGAGAAGCCATCTACGTCTTTTTCAACAGCGATTGTCGCAATAACTGTGTCCTCATCAATATGTTTAGGCAGTGGTAATTGCACTAAAATCCCGTGAATATCTTCACGATTATTTAATAATTCAATTTGCACTAACAGCTCTTCTTGTGTCGTTTCCTCTGGCAGTTTAATTAACTCTGAAAACATCCCAATTGCTTCACAAGATTTTTGCTTATTTCTCACATATGTAGCTGAAGCTTGGTTGTCCCCAACTAGAACAACCGCTAAGCCTGGAATTAAACCTTGCTCCTTTAAACGACCTACTCGCTCGGCTACTGAATTACGAATTTCTTGACCAATCTCTTTACCATTAATAATTGCACTTGACATAAACCTTAGTTACTCCTTCCAATTCAACACATTTTTATTGTTCTGTAAATTTAGAAAGTACGCCATTAACAAATTTTGACGATTTATCGTCTCCAAATGTTTTGCATAACTCGATTGCTTCATTAAGTACGACTCTTTTTGGTGTTTCTTGCATGTATAAAAGCTCGTATACAGCTAGTCGTAAAACTGTTCTCTCAATTTTTGGCAGACGGGCAAGTGACCACTTTTCTAGATGCTGCGATAATGCCGCATCAATTTCCTCTAAATGTTCAGCTGTTCCATTTATAATCTTTTCGTAGAAAGCATTTGTCGGTTGACCTTTAATATGTGCTTTTGCTTCTTCGACTGTAAGATCCGTATTGTCTAGCTGAAACAAAACTTGCAACGCTTTTTCACGTGCTTCATGTCGTTTCATGTAAAGCTCTCCTTCTTAAGTGGCATTAAGGTTTATAATAGCATAAATTCGTACGAGAAACACGGATTCAAGCAAGTTTTCAATAATCTGAAACCTTTTTCAAGCAACTTTCTACTTATTTTAACTACTAATTTGTTGAAATGTTAAAAATGTAGTGCTACCTTATTTTTAACTTGGGGACCTTCTTACAATATATAATCGTAAATTTTAATAATTCGTTTCAATTATATCGAGCCATTTCTTTGCTGAATGCTATAATAAAAAAATACACTTTCTTTAGTGAGAGTTTGACACAAACGCAACATTTTTTTACTAGTGGAGGAAAACAGATGACAGAACATTATTATACAATCGGGGAAGTTGCAAAATTAGCAAACCTTTCTGTGCAGACCCTTCGTTACTACGACCAAATTGACTTGTTTAAGCCTGCTTATACTGATTCCGCTAGCAATTACCGCTATTATAAAGACAGTCAGATTTTTTACTTAGATATTATTAAGTCACTAAAATATATCGGGACATCACTTGAAGATATTAAAAAGGCGCTTATGCTAACGCCTGAAGAGTTGCTTGTTTTTTTAGAACAACAAGAACAACGATTAGAAGAAAAAATTTCACGTCTGAATGAAGTAAAATACACGCTGTTGAAAACGAAAAAACAAATGCAAGAGCAAATTGACATCCCCATCTTCGGTGAAGTTTACACACGTTTTGAAGAGGAAATGCCAATATTACAAGTCACTACGACTGAACTGACACCCACTTCTAGCACCAATACATACTACAGCATTTTAACAAAAATTATCGAGAATGAAGGTAGTGTCTTAAACAGTCGCTATGGATGTATTTATCCGCTCGCTCATTACAAAGATGTAAATGACATTTATTATGATGCGATTTTCACTCCACTATTAACGGAACGTAGATTTTCTAAACTTACAACAAATATGAAACAAACCATTGTACCAGCAGGCAAATATGCTTGCATTGCTTTTATATATCACCCCGATACGTATTTTACCTTTTACGAAAAACTTAAAAAATATGTAGATGCGCACCAAACAGCATTTGAATCCACCGTTTACGAATTATATATGCCAGCAACCTTAACTGATGAGCAGGAAAAGAAGTTTATTGTAGAATTAAAAATCAGACAAAGTACGACGCTTTAAACATCCTCCTTTATTAAGTAAGAATAATTCGCATGCATTGCATAATTATGCCTTTTTACTTCCACACTAAAAAAATAAAAACAAATCTTTTGACCCTATAGTAACTATAGGGTTTATTGTATTAGATGGAAAATATTCTAGTAGATTATGAATCTCGTGTATCGTGAACTGTTGAAGGAGAGAAAAATGAACAAGAAACAAGCTATAACATTAACTATTTTATTAGCCAATCTCTTTATCGCCTTTTTAGGAATAGGATTGGTTATCCCAGTATTACCAACTATTATGAACGAGCTTAATATTACAGGCTCTGTCGTTGGCTATATGGTGGCAGCATTTGCCATCACACAACTGATTGTATCGCCAATTGCAGGGAAACTGGTGGACCGTATTGGCCGAAAAATCATGATTGTTGTTGGTCTATTTATTTTTGGTCTTTCAGAGCTATTATTCGGGATGGGCCGTTCCATTGAAATTTTATTTTTATCGCGCATGCTTGGTGGCGTAAGTGCTGCTTTTATTATGCCCGCAGTAACAGCATTTATTGCTGATATTACAACAATGGCGCAACGTCCGAAAGCACTTGGCTATATGAGTGCAGCGATTAGTACAGGCTTTATTATAGGACCAGGGCTCGGTGGATTTTTAGCAGAATACGGTACACGTTTACCTTTCTTCGCTGCCGGTGTTCTCGGTTTCGTAGCAGCGTTATTATCGCTCACATTTTTAAAAGAACCGACACGTGCTACGGATGATACAGAAGCCGCATCTTCTATTTTCAGCAGTGCGAAACGAATTTTTAGCCCTTTGTATTTCATTGCATTTGTGCTTATTTTTGTCCTTTCATTTGGTCTTGCAGCATTCGAATCACTCTTTAGTTTATTCGTTGATCATAAATTTGCATTTACACCATCTGATATTGCTATTATCATTACCGGTAGTGGTATTATTGGTGCCATTGCCCAATTACTATTGTTTGACTGGCTTACGAAGAAAATGGGCGAGATTAATGTTATTCGATACTCCCTCATTCTGTCTGCCACGCTGACTTTTGCCATGACAATCGTTAATCATTATTTCGCAATATTATTTGTGACATTCTTTATTTTTGTCGGCTTCGATTTAATTCGTCCTGCCGTTACGTCCTATTTATCAAAAATCGCAGGAAATGAGCAGGGCTTTGTTGGGGGCATGAACTCTATGTTTACAAGTCTCGGAAATATATTCGGACCAATTATTGGGGGAATATTATTCGACATTGACTTAAATTATCCTTATTACTTCGCTACCATCGTGTTAGTTTTCGGCGTAATACTTGCACTGTTCTGGAAGAAACCAAAAGATATCGCGCTATAAAACCTTTTAACCAATTTAAAAAGGAGTTGCCTTCTATGGTGAAATATCACCAAGATGGCAGCTCCTCTTTTTTATTCTGGTACTACTGTTTCCTCTTTTTCGAAGTGAATACCTGTAATATGGACATTCACCTCTGCTGTTTCAAGTGCAGTCATATTTAAAATTGCTTGGCGAATTTGCGTTTGTACATCCTTTGCCACTTTCGGAATTGAATAGCCATATTTTACAGAACAAAATACGTCAATTGTAATTTGTCCATGTTCTGTTACACCAGATTTTATGCCCTTATTGTGTACTTTCTTACCGAAGCGTTCAACGACGCCAGTTGCTATATTACCACGCGTTGCTGCGATACCCTCTACCTCGTTTACTGCGATTCCAGCTACAATTTCAATTACTTCTGCAGCTACTTCAATTTTCCCAAGCTCTTCTTTACCAGAAGGTGTTGGTTGTACGAAAGATTGTCCTACTTTCTCTGCCATACAAATATCATCCTTTCCCTTACACATCGCAAGCAAATGCTGTTGTTATGCTTATTATACTATAAAAAGGAAGGTTTGGCTTAGAAAAGACGTTTTCATTTTTTTACATACAAGTAATCCTAGATTTTTCTTCCTCGTTGATTAGACATTGAAAGTTAATCACCAGCCTCTACTTTGCTTTCAATGGGCTTTTTCCACATACCAACCATAACCGCTGTGACCATTGCACCGACAGAACGTTGTAGCGATGCTAGCCTAAGTGAGGGGGAATTGAGAAATGCCCCATTAATACTTAGAAGCTGTATGCATCCTGAAATGTAATTCAAAAGAAAAAATCTGTTCTTTACAAAATTTCAAAAATAAAAAACCTTCTGACTACTAAAAGCCAGAAGGTTTAAGAAATAGATATTCGATTCTATTCCACGTTCGTTAATTATTTCTTACTTGTTCCTAATACGTCATTTTCTTCCAAGAATTTCGTGTTGAATTTCGCAGATTTGAAGACGTCGTTGTTCATTAATGCTTGGTGGAATGGGATTGTCGTATTGATACCAGGACCAGCTACTTCAAATTCACCTAGCGCACGATTCATTTTCGCAATTGCTTCTTCACGCGTATCCGCATGAACAATCAGTTTTGCTACCATTGAATCGTAATATGGAGGAATTGTATAACCTGCATATACAGCAGAGTCAATACGTACACCATAGCCACCTGGTGTTACATAAGTATCTACAGTACCAGCTGATGGCATAAAGTTTTTGTATGCATTCTCTGCGTTAATGCGGCATTCAATTGCCCAACCATTTAATTTAATATCATCTTGTGTGAATGGAAGTTTCTCACCTGATGCAATTTTTAATTGTTGTTGAACAAGATCGACACCAGAAATCATTTCTGTTACAGGGTGTTCTACTTGGATACGTGTATTCATTTCCATGAAGTAGAACTTGTCCTCTTGATAGTCATAGATGAACTCGATTGTACCAGCACCTTCATAGTTACATGCTTGAGCTGCTTTCACCGCTGCTGCACCCATTTCTGCACGGCGTTCAGAAGATAGAGCAGGAGATGGAGCTTCCTCTACTAATTTCTGCATACGACGTTGAACAGTACAGTCACGTTCGCCTAAATGTACGACATTACCGTACCCATCAGCTAACACTTGAATTTCACAGTGACGGAAGTATTCAATGAATTTTTCTAAATATACGCCAGGGTTACCGAATGCTGCAGCAGCCTCTTTTTGCGTAATATCAATACCTTTTACAAGGTCTTCTTCTGTACGTGCTACACGGATACCTTTACCGCCACCACCAGCAGTTGCTTTAATGATAACTGGGTAACCAATTTTCGCAGCCCATTCTTTACCTGTTTCGATATCTGGAACAATACCAGTACCTGGTACAAGTGGAACGCCTGCTGCTTCCATTGTTGTACGAGCAACGTCTTTAATCCCCATAATTTTGATGGAATCAGATGAAGGACCAATGAATTTAATGCCCGCATTTTCACATGCTTCAGCGAAATCAGCATTTTCAGAAACGAAACCGTAACCTGGGTGGATACCGTCTGCTCCTGTTTTTTCTGCTACGCTTAACAATGCTGGGAAGCTTAGATAAGAATCTTTAGATAGCTTCGGACCGATGCAATATGCTTCGTCTGCTAACTTCACATGTAATGCATCTGCGTCTGCTTCAGAATATACAGCAACCGATTTGATGCCTAATTCTTTACAGGCACGAATAATACGAACAGCGATTTCGCCGCGGTTTGCGATTAAAACTTTTTTCATGGTTTGCACTCCTTACTCAGCTTTTACAAGGAATAATGGTTGACCGTATTCTACTAAATCGCCATCTTTGGCAAGTACTTCAACGATTTCACCTTTAACTTCAGCTTCGATTTCGTTGAAAAGCTTCATAGCTTCTACGATACAAACGATTGTTTCATCGCCTACTTTGTCGCCAACTTTTACGTATGCTGGTGAATCTGGGTTTGGAGCTGCATAGAACGTACCAACCATTGGTGATACAATTTTATGTAACGATGGGTCGTTGCTTGCAGGTGCTGCTGCTGGAGCTGCTGGTGCTTCTTCAACTTTCGCTGGAGCTGCTGGTGCTACTGGTGCAGTTTGTTGTACAACAGGGGCTGTTTCTTGTTTTTTAGGTGCTACTGTTTCAGTTACGACAACACCATTCTTTTTTAATTTAACCTTTGCGCCATCTACTTCATAAACGAACTCGTCGATTGAAGAAGAATCTACTAATTTGATAATTTCACGAATTTCTTGAATTTTGAACATTTCTAACTCTCCTTATGAAATAAAATCTACTACAATAACTATTCTATATTTTTTTCAAACAATTTGAAACACTAAAATGAAAATTAAGTAAATATAAACAAAATAAAAGGCTTTCTTTTACTAAACGAAAGCCTTTTCATTATGCTGATATATAACAATGATTAATTAATAAACAGAATATTCCTTTTTTTCTTTATTATTTAATAGTTATTTGCACTGAATTTAACTTGAACGTCATTTGCGCCTTCCCACTCTGTTTTTACTAAATAAATAATTTCATTTGCTTGTGATTTTGATAATTCTTCCGCCATAACCGTTACGGAAACTTTTTCACCTTCCGCTCTAACAAACGCATCATTATAGCCTAAAGACTTAATCAACATTTCAAGCATCGCTTCAGCCGATTCCTGTTTAATCAAGCCATCGATTTCATTGAAAGCCTCATTTTTTTCTTCAGCTGTATATTCTTCAGACGCAATTTTTTGCGTTAATTGTTCACGTAATTGGCTTCTTTCATCATTTACTTGCATACGCATTTCTTCAAATAAATGACTTGGAGACAATACTTCTTGTGTGGCATCTTGCTTACTAGTAGCCTCCTGATCTGTAACACCCGTAATTGCTGTTTGTTGTAATGTATCATCTGTAAAAATCGTTAAGCCATTAAACTGTTTTGCAGGATCCACCAAATAATAAACTGAAATGACTGCTACAAGACTTAATAATGTCATAAACCAAACTGTTCTTCTACGTACGCGCATTTACTTTTCCTCCTTATTTTCCATTGGAACAATAATAATTCGATGAATAGGTAATTGCATCACTTGACTAACGACCGCACGAATTTCATTTTTTACAAATATATCTGATGCTCCTTCTGAAACAATTAGCATTCCTGTTACATCTTTCGTACCTTGGTCAGTCCCTCGAAAATACTGGCTAAATAGTTTATTTTCATCCTTGGCATCTGTCATCTCTCCGTAATAAAAATATACTTTAACCTCCCCAACACCTTGCATTGCCTTAAGCGTTTGCTCAAGTTTTTCTTCACTCGTATTCGGTGTTACTCGCTCATTTGATGAATTCGTTTGATACATAGGTAACACGATGAAAATTCCCACGGAGGCAGCAATCAACATTAAGACGATAAATGACGTTGTTTTTTTTCGTGCCTTTTCCACATCACTTGTACATTGCCTCCTTTCATCTTCTCTTTTTCAAGTGTATGTACGCTTGTTTCCTCCTATGAATTGATAAATGGAATCTTTAATAGCAATTGCAAAAATACTAACGTAATGACAAGTTTTGTTAGTGAAATTATTTGTTTATCATCCGTCAGAAATACGAAAAATTGACAAATAAAGAGCAATGCCAATAAAAGAATCAATCTATCTCCCCCCTGCCAGCACTTGCACGAAAACAATAAGGAAAAAACAAGAAAACATAAATGAAAAAGCAATTAGAAATGATACTGCACATAATGTAAAGAGAGATTTACTAACATGATCAAGTAATTTACATATATCATCAAAAGCAATTGGTTCTAAAATAGCGGCTAATAGTTTTAATGAATACGCACTAACCACAAGCTGGACTGTCGGAATAAACGATACAGTAATCACGGCAATAAAGGCACTTATACTACTAATTGAAGTAGAGAATTGGGTCATATGCTGAAACATCGAAAAACTATCTACGATAAAAGAACCGACTACTGGAATATTTTCTTCTATTAACTTTTTCACCGGCTCTGCAACAGCCTTATTGACACTAAATGCAGCAACACCACTTGCCGACATTAATATGATGTAGCAAATAACAGATGCAGAAACAATACTCATAATAGTAAAACGAATTAATTCTGCAATTCTTGTAAAAGATATTTCTTTGACAATGACACTGCATACATCAAAAACAATGGCAAAAAGTACACCTGGGATAAGCCATTTACTACTAATGATCGTTAAGACTTGTACAAAAAAAAGCAAAAAAGGCTGCCAAGAAGCAATAGCAGTAATACTACTGGATAGCAAAAAACTTGAAGTAAGAATTGGATAAAAGGCTGTGAATATATGAGAAAGTCCTTGTGCAATTTCATCAATAAGTTGAAATGAGTTGACGACTACTGGTCCGATCGTGGCTAACACAATAAGAAAAAAAAGGATTCTTGTCCCTTTTTCAAATTCTGGTAAAAGCATGTTGACAATTAAAGTAATGATGACATAGCCACACAATATGAGCGTCATCTTGAGCAAGAGAAAAAATGGATCGACGAAAAACGAAAGTAGTTGCTCCTGCACTGGCTTCGCCCCTTAGTTTAACCTTTGTAAAATAGATGACACCCCCTGTAAAACAACCACAAATTCTTTAAACCAATACAGTAAAATAACAATTTTAACTGCATCGAAAACGATACTACCCAACACTTTGTAGCTATGCTCCACCAATAACATCGACACCCATTGCCCTACATAAAAAAGACTAGCACTCATTACAATGGCTTTTGCATAGGGCAAAAATGAAAGCATATCGAGAATTTGTTTGACGAAAGGCAATAGGAGTGTCGTAAACAAAAAACTGAACAACAAAAAAGAAAACATTACACTAATTAGCGCGTGGAGTGGCTGTATGACTTCTTTTATAAGCAACAATAAAAGCAGCATGACAACAGCAACAATGACAATTTCCATTTACTTACCCAGATGAGGTTAACCACTGGAAGAATGTTAAAATTTCAGTGAAAAATAGACGTAAAAATCGGAGTAATTCTGCTGTCATATATAAGTAGGCAATAAAAAATAAGAAAAATGAAAATTCTTTCTTCCCTGTTTGATCAAAGAAAACATGAAGAAGCGCTACTACTAGTCCCACTCCAGCGACTCTTAATACGTCTTGTAATTCCATTCATACGCCCCCTCGTGTACAGCAATATATGTCGCACCCCCAAAAAAAAGAACAGTGCCAGTCACTCAAACAATTTAGAATTGTTTGAGTGACTGGCACCTATACTAATTTTTCAATAATACTTTTCACTGTACCGGGTTGCACTAAGTGACTGTTTTCCCCCATCCACATCGATAAATACTGTGGATTGCCTTGTGCTGCACTTTCCTTACGAATAGTGGAGGTTAAATGATGTTGCAATGGATACGGTGCTACAACAGCATCCTTCATATGTTCTGTAAAATGATTGGTTAAGCCACGCGCTGCTTTACCAGTAAAAGCATACGTAATCGTCGTCTGTTGTGGCTTCGACTGCAAGATAGCCTTTTTATACAGTGGTGATATTTCACATTCATCAGCTACCAATAATGCTGTCCCTATTTGTACTGCCTGTGCACCACCCGCTAGTGCGCGCTGCACATCTTCTTGCGAAACAATGCCCCCTGCAACAATAATCGGGATTGTTATGTTGCCTACTACTTGTTGTAGCAAATCTTCACGAGCAATTAATTGCATAGGGTTCGTAAACGAGCCCCGATGCCCCCCTGCCTCACCACCTTGTAAAACAACCGCATCCATACCTGATTGCTCAACTTGAATGGCTTCTTCTAGCGTAGTAGCTGTCCCGATAACATAAATCGCTTTATCCTTTAAACGTTGAATAACTTCTAGAGACGGTATACCAAATGTAAATGAGCACACAGCTACTTGCTCATCCAGAACTGCTTGCAATTGCCCCTCAAAAACTTCGTTTGACATCACACTTTGCACTGGTGATAATCCGAGCTCATCATAGTAAGGCTGTAACGCCATACGTGCTTTTTGGAGAACATCTATATCAATGCGTGGCTCTTCTTGCACAAATAAATTTACGGCAAATGGCTTTTGCGTAAGCTTTTTTACTTCATGAATAAAATTTCTTGTCTGCTCACCATCTAAATAGCCCGCTCCAATTGAGCCTAATATCCCAACTTCCGCACAGGCAGCAACAAATTTTGGTGTAGTAACCCCCGCCATCGGTGCTTGAATAATTGGATAGTGCATTTCAAATTTTTTTAACATTGCATTCACTCCTTACTTTTATTGTAAACCTTATTTCACTTTCCGACCTCCTTCTATTTTTACATATTTTTGTACTTTACTCGATATATGTATTAAAAAAAAGTAAAAACCTACCCTTTTTAAAAGAGTAGGTTTACTAAATACTACTTATGCGCGTGACACGTAAGAAGCTTCAGAAGTGTTAATCACTAACATATCACCTTGGTTCACGAAGAACGGAACTTGCACGATAAGACCTGTTTCAAGCGTAGCAGGTTTTGTACCGCCTGAAGCAGTATCACCTTTAATACCTGGTTCTGTTTCAGTTACTTCTAATTCAACCGTGTTTGGTAATTCTACACCTAGCATTTCACCTTGGTAAGATTGAATGTGTACTTCCATATTTTCTTTTAAGAATTTTAATTCATATTCAATGGCAGCTGAAGCTAGTTCAGTTTGCTCATATGACTCTAAATCCATAAATACATGCTCATCACCTTGAGCATATAAATATTGCATTTTACGATTATCAATTTGTGCTTTCTCTACTTTTTCACCAGCACGGAATGTTTTTTCATTCACAGAACCGTTACGAAGGTTACGTAATTTAGAACGTACGAATGCAGCACCTTTACCTGGTTTAACGTGTTGGAAATCTAACACGCGATATAATTGGCCATCAACAATAATTGTTAGACCTGTACGGAAATCGTTTACTGAAATCATTTGTGTTCCTCCATTGTTTATAAAATGATAAGTTCTTTTGTCGAATGTGTTAGTAGTTCATTACCTGATTCAGTGATTAAAATATCGTCTTCGATACGCACACCACCGACTCCTGGTACGTAAACACCTGGTTCAATCGTCACAGCCATTCCCGGCTCTAAAACCGTATTTGATCGTTTCGATAGGCCAGGGCCTTCATGTACTTCAAGACCAATCCCATGCCCTAATGAATGACCAAATGCCTCACCATAGCCTTTTTCTGTTAAATAGTCACGTGCAATGGCATCTGCTTGAATACCTGTTAAGCCAGGACCAACTTTTTCAAGTGCTAAAAGTTGTGACGCAAGGACTGTATTGTACATTTCTACTAATTTTTCAGATGGCTCACCAACTGCCACCGTACGTGTTATATCCGAAATATAGCCATTGTATAGCGCACCAAAATCAAGCGTGACAAAGTCGCCTTTTTCAATAACTTTATTTGTTGCAACACCATGTGGTAGTGCCGAGCGAAGACCAGACGCTACAATTGTATCAAAAGAGGACTGTGTTGCTCCTTGTTGTCGCATGAAAAATTCTAATTCATTCGAAACGTCAAGCTCTGTTTTACCTGGCTTGATGTAGTCTAAAATATGTGTAAATGCGTGATCAGCAATTTCACACGCAACCTTAATAATATTAATCTCTTGTTCAGTCTTAATCAAGCGAATTTTTTCAATTAATCCAGAAACGGGCACTAAATCAGCTTGAATTACATTTTTATATAACTCATATGTACCATAGCTGACAGAATCTTTCTCAAAGCCCAATAATTTTATACCCATCGCTTTGACTTGTGTCGCAATTTCTTCTAGGAGTGTTACTTCATGTTGCACAATTCGGTAATCCTTAATTTGTGCAGTTGCTTGCTCTGTATAGCGGAAGTCTGTAATAAATACAGCATCATTTTGGGACACAATCGCTACGCCAGCCGTACCAGTAAAACCTGTCATATAACGACGGTTATACTCGTTCGTAATTAAAACGCCATCGATGTTTTGTTCTTGAAGTATTTTACGAAGCTTTTGTAATTTCAACATAATTATTTCTCCCTCTCAATAAAAGTGCGTAGTGCTAGTTCATAGCCTTTTGTACCAAGTCCACTAATTTGACCTAGGCAGGCTGGGGCAAGATAAGAATGATGGCGGAATGCCTCACGTTTGTGGATATTGGAAATATGTACTTCAATAACCGGTACGGTCACTCCTGCAATTGCATCATGTAATGCTACGCTGGTATGAGTATACGCACCTGGATTAAAGATAATCCCATCATACTTTTCATCTTCCGCCTCGTGCACCCAATCTACAAGAACACCCTCGTGATTCGATTGACGAAACTCGACTGTAGCACCAAGAGAAGTCGCAAGATTTTGAACATTATTTTTGACATCGTCTAGTGTTTCATGGCCATAAATATGTGGCTCACGCTTTCCGAGTCGATTTAAGTTTGGTCCATTCAAACATAATAACTTCACGCAGTATTCGCCTCTTTCTATGTACTTGCTTTTTATTTTATCATACCAATTGCATACAGCAACTAATTTCCTTTTTGTGCTGTATGCTCCTTGTAATGAAAATTAGCTGTTTCAAGTAAAAAGCGCAAAAGGCAAATAACTACGACCATAAAAGGGATGGATAATTTTTTAAAAGATGAGGATTGTAACGGTAAATCCAAAACAAACCACTCCAATGTGATTGTTACCAAAAGTCCGAGTAAAAATGAAGTCAAGATTGCAGGTATAATATGAGCATATCGTAATGTCATGTATAAAAAGAATCCGACTAAAAACAGTGCTAACGTTAAAAAACTCCAATGAAATAATTTAGAACTCTCTTCGAACAACTCCCATTTTTTGTAAAAGCCTATTGGATTCCATCGAATAAAATGAAAAAAATGAAGGCCTTTTAAACATAGGGCTAACACAATCGCATTAACAGCAGATGTTATAAGTCCTACTTTCATAATTATCCCTCCTCTATTAAATAATCAGCGTGCACATCGCTTACACGTCCTGTCTTTAGCAATGGCACTGAATGATACATAAGCGCTCTTCCTAAAAAAGCAAAATTATACGATAAGTGTAGCCATAAAGAAAATTTACTATGCGTACCTCTAGAGGTTTTTCGCTAAATTTAGTACAATGGTACAGTTGAAATATATAAAGAGAGTGGTGTTAGCCTTGAGCAATTCACCTGTATACGGGGGACAAGCACAATTAGAGGGTGTGATGTTCGGAGGGAAGGAACATACGATTACTGCCATTCGCCGTAACGATGATTCCATTGATTATTATCATTATAAAAAAGTCCAAAAACCAATCCTGCAAAAGCTAAAAAAAATTCCATTTGTACGTGGGGTTGTTGCACTTATTGAATCAGCAGGTTTAGGTTCACGTCATATGCAATTTTCAGGGGACCGTTATGACGTTACACCCGGCGAAGAAGTCGAAAATGTAGAAGAAAGCGGCTCAAAGCTTCAAATGATTTTAGGCGTAGCTGTTGTCGGGATTCTTTCTTTCCTATTCGGTAAATTTGCATTTACATTAATTCCAGTGTTTATTGCTGATTTATTCTCACCATGGATAGAAGGGAAAGTTGGTCAAGTGCTTCTCGAAAGTGGCATTAAGCTGCTTCTACTGCTTACCTATCTATATTTTATTTCTTTAACACCAATTATTAAACGCGTTTTCCAATATCATGGTGCCGAGCATAAGGTCATTAATTGCTATGAAGCTGGTTTGGATATTACTGTGGAAAATGTACAAGCACAATCTCGTTTACATTATCGATGCGGTAGTAGCTTTATGCTATTCACTGTGTTCGTTGGTATGTTTTTATATTTCTTCG
Source organism: Lysinibacillus sp. FSL K6-3209 (assembly GCF_037976175.1). Taxonomy (NCBI): domain Bacteria; kingdom Bacillati; phylum Bacillota; class Bacilli; order Caryophanales; family Bacillaceae; genus Lysinibacillus; species Lysinibacillus sp. FSL K6-3209. The sequence goes on from NZ_CP150264.1 coordinate 2,794,375, forward strand.
TACCTACAGACCCGCTGTGGTTACGAATTGTAGACCGTATTTTATTAATTCCCGTTGTATTAGGGGTATCATTTGAAGTACTACAAGCAACGAATGCATGCCGCAATATTCCTTTATTACGCTATTTAGGCTATCCTGGTCTATGGCTACAATTACTGACAACAAGAGAGCCGATGGACGAACAGGTCGAAGTTGCGATTGCCTCATTTAATATGCTACGTCGAGTTGAACAACAACCTGAAATCGCTGCAACATTGAATCACGATTAATCAAGATCCATAACTAAGACAATACAAAAACGCACAATTGTTGGTTAAACAGCATTGTGCGTTTTGTTTTCCTAACATCCTAAAAGGGCACTCCTCCCGCGATTACAGAGACTGTACCACATTCAATTGTTGCTTAGCGCTTTCATATTCCTCCTGTAATGACGTAATAATTTCACGCACAGACTCACGTTTTTCAATCGCTGTGACACCATGTCCTGCCGACCAAATATCACGCCAAGCCTTCACATTTACAAGGTGTGTTAAATCAATAGCCTCTTTTGGCTTTAATGTCGACGGGTCAATCCCTTCTTTTATTAAGGATGGAATTAACACATTGACAGGCACGCCACTAAAGGCATCTGTATACAAAACATCATCTGTTGCACTTTCGATAACCATGTTTTTATAAGCCTCTGGTGCATCTCCTTCATGACAAGCAATAAAGCGAGTGCCTAAATAAGCATAGTCCGCTCCAATTATTTGCGCTGCCAATACGTCTGCACCGCTTGAAATCGAGCCTGATAAAATAATGGTGCCATTAAAGAATTTTTTAACCGCAGCGACAAAGCCGAATGGATTCAGTTGTCCACCATGTCCACCAGCTCCTGCACACACAAGAATTAACCCATCTACACCCGTGGCTGCTGATTTCTCAGCATGCTTGACATTTGCCACATCCGCATAGACCTTTCCCCCATAACGATGCACGATATCAATAACACGCTTCGGGTTGCCAAGCGATGTAATGACAATAGGTGGCTCATATTCTTCAATTAATTGTAAATCTTCTTCAAAACGAACATTCGCTACTGGATGACATATAAAATTGACGGCCCACGGTTCTGTTGGCAACGCCTCTTTAATCTCTTGAAGCCAGTCTGCGCAAGTTGAAACGGGTCTTGCATTTAATAACGGGAACGAACCAATAGCCCCCGCTCGACTTGCCTCGATGACCATCGCTGGATTCGAAATTAAAAACATTGGTGCTACAATAATTGGTAAACGTGACATACTCTCTCCCCCTTTCTATATAAACATTCGAGCTGTCTTCCAAAATCCCTACTTCAATATTTTTCTACATGCACTTTTTTATGTAATTTTAAGTTTCATTATCGTTTACTCTCAAAAAACAGAGTTCAAAAAAACAGTTTGGTATACAAGCAAGTATCCTGTCTAAACTGCATCTCACACTAATACTTGCGCTTACTGCTTATTAATGGTTTGCCAAATTTCCAACGCAATTGGATAGCAATTCGAAATTGCAAATACTTCATCTACCGAGAACATTTTTACAAAAACTTCATGTATCCTAAGCGCTAAATTTTCAACAGAAGTTACTGTTGGAAGTAGCTCTACTATCATCCTAATTTCTGGGTCATATTCATCCTCAGGTGTGTAATGCAAAAATCCCTTTGGATCCCAATTATCAATGACTTCCTTAACACTTCGATAGTGCTCCATATTACCCCTCTTTAACATATTTTTCCTCGTAAATATAAAAAGTGCGTTAAACTAATTAACGCACTTCTAGTATAAAATCTTTTTCCTATAAATCACAATAAATCCAATGTTTAATTACTCAAATGTCGTTAACTCTTCGGAAATGGCTGTTAAAAAATCTTTCTCAAACGTAACATAATATTTTCCATCTATCATATCATCTCGAATGCCAGCACTTAACGATACTGATTTAATTGAATGAAGATTTATTTTGTTTTCAAACAATGATTCTAGTGGTATATTGGCTTCAATTTGAGTGGAAAGTTCTTTTAATTTCGATTTCGCCATTTCGTTTTGCGTTTTATTCACCACAATTTGAATAAGATTTAATAAGTTTTCTTCCTTTAAATTTCTCCCGTCTGTAGCAGCCATCATTAATGCCACTACCTCTTCCCCATTTAAACGATTCGTTCCTTTTTTGAAATCTAGTCCTACTTTCGTGATTGCTCTTACGCGAGTATCTTCTTGCAAGTCATAATCTATACCGTTAATAGATGCAATCCATGCTGAAAAGGTCTCTAAGTCGATGACCGCATAATAATCAATGGGTAAATTAAATAGGTTGGAAACGGTCGTTCTTACATTTTCTGCTCCTCCTGAACCAAAAGCATAAGCAAATACTAATTTATCGTGCACTGTAGTCCCATCATTGTTCGCTATCGGTGCATACGTTTCACGAGGAATCGACAGAACTTTCATAGCGTTTTTCTCTTTGCTATATGTAAGTAAAAGATTTAGAGGTATTCTATCGTCCTCCTGTTGTGCTTTCACCGTAATTAAAGTAGTGACAATTTGATCTTCCTGAACTGCTGTTGCATTATTGTTCCCATCTTCATGAAAGCTCCTAGGCAACATCGATGGCATAAATAAAACTAGACATAAGCCTAGCACTAATAATGAAATGAGCACTGGCACAATCTTTTTTGAAGAAGGAACAAGAGACTTCTTTTGTACTCGGTGTTTCTTTTCCAACCTACGAATTTGTTCAAAAACCTTTTGTCGGTCTTCTTGCGTAAATCTTAAATCTTGATTAGAAATCTTCTGCATTTTATCTCTTAATCGTTTATCTTCCATTGAGTTCAGCCTCCTTTATCATCGACTCTAATCGTTGTTTGGCTCTTCTTAATCTCGTTTTCACTGTATTCATTGGAATATCCAATACTTCAGCAATTTCATCTGTCTTTAACGATTCGTAGTAGTAGAGATACACCACTTCCCGATACACTTTTGGAAGAGAAAAGATGGTATCCTTTAGTTCTTCATTATTGTATTTATCGATAACTGTTTTTTCTGTTGATGGGTAAATCGACTTTGCTGTTTCATGAATAAAACTTTTTACTTGTACCATTTTGAAATGCCAACTTTTTAAATAATCTTTACATTCGTTAATTGCAATACGATAGAGCCATGTCTTTATATGGGCATCATAGCGAAACGTATCCACGTTTTTGTAGCATTTGATAAACGTATTTTGCACCATATCCTTCGCAATTTCAGTATCTTTTACATAAGAAAATGCCAATCGTACCAACTCATCACCATATTCAATCATCATTTTTTCTAATAAGAAATCTTTTTCTGTTCTGTCCATCTACTACCCTCCCTTCCTCTCTTAAATTCTGCTATTAGACGATTAGCAAATGATTATAGGTTCAATTTTTAAAAAATAGTATTTTAAAAGTTTGACTAAAAAACCTGTATTTATGAATTACACACGTAATCATAGATACAGGTTTCTACACGGCTCTTCGTCGTTTAATATGTAAGTGTTAAATAAGTTCTACTAACTCTGGATTGAATATCACTTGATGGATCCTCCAACAATCAGAGTATTCTGTAGCAATTTCGTGATTATGCAAGCAGACCCTATTCATTCCATCACATCCATCAAGACCACAACAACCATTTAATCTGCTTCTATTTGAATGGCGTTTTGAATTGATTAAATCCTTGATGTTAATAATGATAGAACCTTTTACTATATCGTAAGCTGTCTCTTGTTGAATTAAATAGAAGCCTCTAGGAATGTAATCTTGACCATCATTTTTATTAATCAAATTTAAATCTTTTAATTCTATTAATGGTTCAAAAATTTCTAATTTACAAGCTTTACAAAGCACTTTCAACTTGTCGTTTCCTCCTTTTATTGAAAACCTTTTTCTTAGTTGCTATGCTAACGATATATCAATCCTATTAAAAGAATATCCTCTTTCACCTTCTGAAACTCTTGTTTCACTCTTCAAAATGTACTTTTAACTAGTTAACTAAATTGTTACATTGATTCTTTCTTCTTGTTCGTTTAAGAAAAGCGCAAGGCTGATTAAATATTGAACGTCCTGTTGTTAAAGAAATATTACAACAACTGCATATATATGATGTTAATGAAGTAAACTATATGATAAAAATCGAACTGATTGGGAGCTTTATTCGTTCGTTTGACCCTTCATTTAGGAAGTAAATATTTCATAATAGAAGGTATTACTAAGAAAAGAGGAGAGATACGATGTTCGATCAAGTTGGGTATTTTATTTTACAAGCTCTGTTAATTCTAACAATTTTAGTTGTTACAGTTGGAATCGCGCTTGGAGAAACGCTGATTCGAAAAAAATAACACTCCACCCAAACGGATTTAGTTGAAGTTACTTTCTACATTACTATTCAGAACAATACTAACCCAATTATCCAATAGAAAACCACCGCATCTCTAATCATTTATAGAGGTGAGGTGGTTTACATTAGGTTTTATTTTACAAACCGCATTTTAATTGTGCACCACAGTTTGTACATGTGTTACAGCCACCCATTTCTTCGACTGTGCCTTTACGACAAACTGGGCATGTGTTCCCAACATCTGAGCCGATAACTGTTGTTGACTCAAGCGCTTGGATTGTATCCACTAATACAACTGGACGTTTTGCATGCTCTTCTACTAATTCTTCTTCAAATGATAATTGATCCATATCATTTTCTTCTGCTTTTAGTGTCAGAACTTGTGAATCACGGCTACCATCAACATAGACCGTACCACCTTTAGCGCCACCTTTATAAAGGCGCTCGTACACTTTTTCAACTTGTTCAACCGTATAGCCTTTCGGTGCATTTACTGTTTTTGAAATCGACGAATCAATCCATTTTTGAATAATGCATTGTACATCCGCATGCGCCTCTGGTTTTAATTCCATTGCCGTCACAAACCATTCAGGTAAATTATCTTCAGATACTTCTGGATGGCGGTCTAAGTATTCTTGAACGATTTCTGCTTTTACTTCAATAAACTTGCCTAGACGACCAGAACGATAGTATGTGAACGAGAAGTATGGTTCTAGACCCGTTGCTACGCCTACCATTGTTCCTGTCGATCCTGTTGGCGCTACTGTTAGTAAATGCGAGTTACGTATACCTGTTGCTAAAATTTGCTCTTTAATGTGTGCTGGCATTTTTTGCATAAAGCCTGTTTCTGTAAAGGCTTTACGTAAACGTGCCGTTTCTTCCTCTGTCGCCCCTACTAGGAATGGGAAGCTGCCACGTTCTTTTGCAAGCTCTGTAGACGCCTCGTAAGCAGTTTCTGCAATTGTTTTAAAGATTTCATCTACAAGTGCATTGCCCGCCTCTGAGCCATATTCTTTTTCACAATAAATAAGTAAATCCGCTAAGCCCATTACGCCTAAGCCCACTCGACGCTCACCAAGAGCTTGTACACGGTTTTCTTCAAGGAAATACGGCGTTGCATCAATTACGTTATCTTGCATACGGACACCAACACGAACCGTTTCACGTAATGCTTCGTAATCAACTGTTTGATTTTCTTTATTGGCAAACTGCGCTAAGTTGACAGCAGCTAAGTTACACACTGAATATGGTGCAAGTGGTTGTTCACCGCAAGGATTCGTCGCAACAACACTTTGACCATATGCTTTTGCGTTTGTCATATCGTTGGCATTGTCTATAAAGAATATCCCTGGCTCTGCCGAATATGTTGCACAGACGTTAATAAGATTCCAAAGCTCTTTTGCTTTAATCGTACGATATGTGCGTACTTTATAGCCCATCTTCTCCCATTCACGTACGTCTCCAACTTTATGCCACTCACTATTGTAAACAGCCATTTCTTCTTTTGTATATTCTTCAACCGCTGGGAAACGCAGGTCAAAATCACCATCTGCTTCAACAGCTTCCATAAATTCTTTCGTTAACGTTACAGAAATATTAGCACCCGTTAAAAACTCTGGGTTATGAACTGTGTACGTACCACCGTCACGCAATTTATTTTCTGCTTCACGAATAATGCCACTATCGAATCCGCCTAAGCCTTCGATGCCTTTATAATTCACAATGCCTTGATACATTGCTTCTTCTTGCATTGAAAGCGGCTTAAAGTTTAATTTTTCTTTCGCTAGACGAATAATCGTCTCATCTGCTGTATTTTCCATTAGGTATCGTAAAATACGTGGATTTTGCATTTTTGAAATAATAAATTCCACGATATCAGGATGCCAATCTGCCAGCATAATCATTTGTGCCCCACGCTTTTTGTTACAAAAAAGTATATTAAAATACCTTTCAGATGTGGTCATTTCTGCCACATTCTTATGCTTTCACATAAGATCAGACTATATCATCAAAGAAGGATTTGATTTTTTCATATTTTCGATTGAGTTGAATGGAGCCAAACTTATATAACTGTTGAGCAATCTTTTTCACATCATCTTTTCTAGTGATGTACAAGTCTACGCAACCTTGTTTTGGATAAAGTTTATGAACAGATAAAGCTAATTGATTATCATGTAGAAATTGTAGCAACGATAGGAGCATTTGACTATTTCCTGTAAACCCTAGTCTTCCTCGACTTGAAATATGTCCATCGGCATCAAAAAAACCTCTTAAATATGCCCACTGTAAATCTTCTCTTCCAAAGTTAACCCAACGTTCAAACCCTGTTTTTCGTGGTGTAATCCCTAATTTTATTAAATCATTACACATTTCTGTTGAATTAATTGTTAAGGCATATTTATTTTGTTCATTGGATGCTCTCCGTCGTCGAAATTTAATTGCATTCAACATATATAATTCTTTAGCGATATCTTCAAGTAGTTGTCGATCTTGCTCTGCAAGTGATAACACTAAGCGTTTAGAAGTCCCACGATCAAAAATGGTTCCATCTCCGGTTATATAGCCAACTAAATAAGCCTTATTTGCTGTATCAACTTGTTTAAAGTAGTTTTCATTATAATGGTATTTTTTATTTTTCAGCTTACCTGCTTCACCAGGTGTTCTCGGTTTAAAAAGTTCTAATTCTTTGTTCCATCTAAGAATTGTTCCTCTACCGATACTGAGCATTTTCGCAATATCTACTTGGCTCATTCCATCTTCATGTAACTCAATAATTTTTTTAATCAATCGTTCTTTGTCTCGCGCCTCGTAAGGACGTCTCCGTACATTACGATTTACTTCTTCCATGCTTACACCTCCAAAATGGTATTAAAGTTTAGGAAGTTTCAATAGTCGTTGAACGTTCATCTGTGTTTCCCCAGATGCTTCGCTGCTGATTGCCCAATCTTTTCTTTTTTTAGCGTTCACGTTTAACTTCACAGTTTACGTTGTAGCAAGAAAAGCTCTCAGGGTGTTCCAGCAATTCACGAGATTTTAATCCCGCCGTTTTGGTTAACGGGATCCACCCTGTTCGACAAGGTGAGTCAGTTTTGCAATGTCATCTAGCCATGATACCGATCCAGACGATTTACCGTTCACTCCACGTGCTAACGTGTTGCGAGGACGAAGTGTTGAACCATTTGTTCCTACACCACCACCACGGCTCATAATTTCCATTACTTGCTTGCGGTGATCACTGATACCTTCACGTGAGTCCGCTACAAACGGCATTACATAGCAGTTAAAGAAAGTTACATCTGTTTCAGAACCTGCTCCATATATGACACGACCAGCTGGTACAAATTTTAATGAAACGAGTTGCTGATAAAATTTTTCAAACCATTCTTGGCGTTTTTCAGCTGTTTTTTCAACAGAAGCAAGCCCTGTTGCATTACGTTTAGCAATTTGCTCATAAAAAATTTCAAGAGGCTTTTCTAGCACGTCAATTGAACGTGTAATCACACCTGTTTCCTGCTCTTTTGGATCATCTAATGCGCTACGGTAGTCTTCCTCAATCAAAATATCTGCTGTTTTTGTAGACATATCAATATGTTGAATTGTTCCTAAACCACGTGCGGGGAATTTTGGATCTGCCTTCACTGTTAATACGACGAAATCACCAGCTTTTAGCGTTTTCTTTTCCGTATCCTTAAATGAGTAGCGGTCGATCATCACAAGTCTTGATACACCTTTATGTGTGATTTGCATATCAGGCGTGACAGGGTGAACCTGTGGGAATTGCTCAATATCTTTGTTTAACTGTTCAATTTGTTTGTTTACATCGGGTTGATGATTTGTAAGTACCATCGTTTTGCCTCCCCTTACAATAATAAATACACAATATCATGTGTTGTTAAACACTACATATTGTGTATGTCGCTTTTAAAAAGATACTATATATAGTTTTTAAATTCAACTCTTGCAATTTCAAATAGATTGGTTACTGCTTGCCATTACAAGGTTTAAACGCTGAAAAAATATTTTTCTTATACCACATTTTACTTTTTAAAGTTCCAATCATCATGCGCATATTTTTTTTCTGCCAACTCATGCACATATTTTAATTGCTCCTCAGAAAGTGTAAATGGTTTTAATTCAATTTGCAACGATTTTGCAAAACCATCTCGAAAAGCAGTTACACATTGTTCAATGGACACAGGTTCTTTTACAAGACTATTAATAGCAACTGCCTTCTCTGGTAGCTTTTTGCGCATACGTTCTTTTGCCGCTTCACTTGAAAAATTAAAAACAGATAATAATTTATCCTCATCAAGATCAAGTAAGATCGCACCATGTTGCAAAATAACACCTTTTTGACGAGTTTGTGCACTACCCGCTATTTTTTTTCCTTCAACAACAAGTTCATACCAACTCGGTGCGTCAAAACACACGGCACTTTTTGGCTGCTTCAAATCTGCCCTTTTTTCCTCTGTGTCAGGCACACTGAAATAGGCATCCATTCCCAAATTATGAAAGCCTTGCAATATTCCTTCACTTAGTACTCGGTACGCCTCTGTTACGGATTCAGGCATATTTGGATAGCTTTCCGTAACAATAACGCTATATGTTAACTCATGTTCATGTAATACTGCTCGACCACCCGTCGGACGACGAACAAATCCTATTCCTTGTTCACGTAACGCATCTAAATTAATATCTCTTTTCGCTTGTTGGAAATAACCAATCGACAATGTCGCTGGCTCCCACTCATAAAAACGAATAACAGGGGGAATTAAACCCTCACTATGCCAATCAAGCAATGCCTCATCTAGTGCCATATTAAAAGAGGGACTACATTTTCCTGAATTTAGAAAATACCAAGTTGTCATTATGTCATCTCCTACATCTATCAATCATTTCTAGCCACAATCTAGTTAATTTTATCAAACTCATTGGACTATCGCCAGCGCATCTTTTATAATAATAAAGAAGATAGAAAGGGGTAAGAAGAAATTGGATATACTTATCACAATTGGTGTCGTTTTAGTAGTGCTAATTGCATATATCGCAATTAATGCAATGCGACTAAAAAAAGCCGTAACCAACCTAACACAAGAACAATTTATTGAAGGCTACCGTAAAGCGCAGTTAATCGATGTGCGTGAACAAAAAGAATTTGATGCAGGTCATATCCTTGGCGCACGAAATGTTCCTTCTACAGCATTACGTCAACGTTATAAAGAAATCCGCCCAGATTTACCAGTATATTTATACTGTCAAAATACAGGCCGTAGCGCGCGTGCTGCTCTTTACCTAAAAAAACGTGGTTACAATCAAATCTACCAGCTTGAAGGCGGCTTCCGTAATTGGACTGGTAAAATTAAAACAAAAAAACAATAAGCAAAGTGAAGTCAATCAGGCTAAAGCGACTATTTAACATAGTCCTATCCTCCGTGAAGTAGGATACTAGCGCTTGGTTTTTTCATAAAAAGAATCCTTTCCAATGTTTTGGTAAAGGATTCTTTTTGCTAATATTCAGAGTTTCTTCTATATAATAGTAGTTGTCTAACGACTAACCATCTAGTTCGCTGTCACCATGTCCTTCATCATGCATCGGACAGAAAAAAGTATAACAGCGTGAAGCGATACTCGGCTCATTTTGCATCATAATGTGGTGCTGTAAATGGGCACTGTTCACCCGCTCCATATTCGCTCTAAGCTGTGCCTCCTCTTCTGCTACTTCTTCTTCCGTCCAACCATCTTCTAACGTCTTATCAGCCAAGTCAGCCATTGTTTGTGTACATTGCTCCATAAAAGCTGTAATCACTGCTTTTTTCTGCTCTTCATTTCCTAATTGGTGTAGTACCCATACATAATCAGCGATCCATTCACCTGTATGGGCATAATGTTGGTAGCCTTTTGCATACCACACAGCGGATTTCTGATAATCTCCAATTCGCCCGTACAACTCTCCTAGCTCTACTTCACCTATAAAGCGTTGCTGTTCTTGTTCAATGATCGCTATCCACTTTTTTGCATGCTGAAAATCGTTGGCTAACACAAAACATTCGACAGCATGCATCAGCCCATAGTCCTCGGTTTCATACGATTTTATAAAAAGGCGAGCAGCCTGTTCATATTTTTGTTGTGCCTGGTACAGAGTTGCTAAATTGTGCGCTACGACCGGTGATTGAAATCGGTTATATGCTTTTTCTAGCCATTGCTGTGCCGAATGATTGTCACCTCGGCGCATAGACAATTCGCCTAATAATGCATACGGGGAATACGTTTTTGGTTGCCATGCAACAGCCTGTAATGCATAGTGATATGCTTCTTCGTATTGCTCCTGTTCTTTATGGTAATCTGCTAAATTATGCGCAACAATACAATTGGGCTGTTTTGAAAATGCATCTAGCAATAATAATTTTGCTTGTTTACTCTCCCCTTCTAGTGCTAACAACCGTGCTGCTTCTTTTACTCGCTCCATTCCTCCACCTCTTTTAGCTTTGTAGTTGTAAAAATAATGATAATGTATCTATTACTCTATGTCTAAAATAACTATTTTTTGTAACAAATATATCATCATGAAACCAATTCTTCTTTTTTCCTGCATACTACTGAAAATTGACCCTTGTATTATTGGCTCGTCATTGGTAGGATAAATAATATCTTAAAATAAAGATTGAAGCTATGAATGCTATGGATGAAACTATAGCAGGAGCATTTCTGGAGAGAGCGCAATTAGCGTCGCCGAAGGGTTCACTATCTCAGGCAAAAGGACAGAGGAGTAAGATAAACTTTCACCATGAAAGCTATACCACACGACGAATGTTATATTGTATTTTTCACAAACTGAACTTTCGGACATGGTATTTTTATTCTGACGTTTACGAGACTAGTGTTGCTACTAGTCTCTTTTTTATTTTCCAGCTAGCGCTTCTACGCATCTTATGGGGGAATAAACTTGGAACAACATCAGTTAAAACGAGAATTAAAAAATCGCCATGTGCAACTTATTGCAATTGGCGGAACAATTGGGACTGGCTTATTTTTAGGATCAGGTAAAGCAATTGCTTTAGCAGGGCCTTCGATTATTTTGGCTTACCTCATTGTTGGGATCGCCTTATTTTTTGTCATGCGGGCACTAGGCGAACTACTATTATCAAACGCAGGCTATACATCATTTACAGATTTCGCCACAGAGTACATCGGTCCTTGGGCTGGGTATGTTACTGGTTGGACCTACTGGTTTTGTTGGATAATGACCGCGATGGCAGATATTATTGCCGTCGGTGTCTATGTACAATATTGGTTTAATATTCCGCAATGGGTACCCGCTATTGGCTGTCTCGTACTCTTATTATTTCTTAATTTATTGACAGTAAAGCTTTTTGGAGAACTCGAATTTTGGTTTGCACTGATTAAAGTTGTAACAATTGTTGCATTAATAATTATTGGATTATTCATGCTATTTACAGGCTTTCAAACAACTTCTGGCACTGTATCAGTAAACAATCTTTGGGCACATGGCGGGCTGTTCCCAAACGGTATTTATGGCTTCCTAATGGCCTTCCAAATGGTTGTTTTTGCTTTCGTAGGAGTTGAACTAGTCGGTGTTTCTGCTGCAGAAACAGCAGATCCGAAAAAAAATATTCCATCTGCCATTAATAAAATTCCACTGCGTATTTTACTATTTTATGTAGGCGCATTAACAGTCATTTTATGCATCAACCCTTGGTATGAAATGTCTGCTACAAGCAGTCCATTTGTACAAGTATTTTCATTAGCAGGTATACCTATCGCAGCAGGTATTATCAATTTTGTTGTGCTGACATCTGCGGCTTCAGCAGGCAATAGTGGTTTATTTTCTACAAGTCGTATGCTTTATAATCTTGGCCGTCACAAGCAGGCATCCGCTTCTTTTGCTAAGCTAAATAAAAACAGTGTGCCAAGTAACGCACTTGTTCTTTCAGCAATCGTTGTATCAATAGGGGCATTACTGAGCAAGCTCATGCCAGAAAACGCCTTTAGCGTCGTGACAACAATTAGTGCTATTTGTTTTATTTGGGTATGGAGTATTATTCTAATCTCGCATATTATCTATAAACGTAAAAATCGCGCCCTCCATGAAGCGTCGATTTTTAAAGCACCATTGACACCTTTTGTGAACTATTTAGTACTTGCTTTCTTCGCGTTTTTGTTAGTAATTATGTTGATTTCTGAAGCGACTAGAACAGCGCTTTTACTAACACCTATCTGGTTTATCGTTCTTTTCATTCTTTATAAAAGCAAAAATATCAACAATAGATAACAGCATTTTTATAAATTGGCGACAAATCCACAGCAAGACGCAATTACAATGCATTGCGTCTTGTCTTTCATTATAATAGATGATTAAACCGCCTACAGTTCACCAATTAACCAACAAGTCTCTCCTCTTACAAACTTTACCTTTTCCAAAATAAACATATTATAAAACGAAAAATAACCTACTTTTTAGAGTGATTAATAGAAAGAAAAATAGTGTAATTTCATTTATTTATATATTGAAAATTTTCAGTTATTTAATTATAATGTCCCTAAGAAATTTGTACCCTTATGTTTTAAATGGCTTGGTGAGCAAGAATGCGAACTTGATATTCAAACATCTACTATTCATACAAAGGGGCAAAAACAATGAAAATGAAAAATCTATTGATTACATTAGTTAGTGTTGTCATTGTGTTTTTCATAATAAGCTTAGTCCAAGAAAGCATTACATGGCCGTTACTACAAGTATTAATAATCATAGGTTTTATTATCAATCTATGCATGTCTTTAATTTCTAAAAAGAAAAATATACAGTAAATATCAAAAAGTGTTTCTATAGTTTTATATTTATAATCAATCATTTTGTAGCGGGTATTAAATTGAATAACCTTGGCATGACACAATGAACCCCTACAACAGAAAAAGTATTCTTAAACATGACTTCACAAGGCATATGAAATTTAAAAGCACCAGCCATCAAGTACAACTTAAATGTATTTCTTTCTATTGTTAATCAATTAAAGCTATTTAAAAAAAGTTGACTCTAGTGGGAACGTAAGCCGCAACAATCTGTCTTTTACGACGGTTGCGGTTTACGTGTGTACCTGCGGACAGCACCCTCCCGTAATAAGATATATTCACTACTTTTAACATCAAAAAATCGTCATATTCCACTCATCTGCAACATGCTTTAGTAACTTTACACCTGCTACACTATTTCCAATGTCATCAATAGCTGGCCCATAAATGCCAATACCACAACCAGTTGGAAAAGGCGATTCCAAGCTTGCGTGATTGGGAACAGCCGCAACAATGGCACCAGAGACACCACTTTTAGCTGGCAAACCGATAAAAGCAGCAAACTTACCTGATGCATTATACATACCACATGTCACCATTAGGGCTTTCGCTAATTTAGCCACTTGTTTTGGAAAAAGCTGGATTTTTCGTTGTGGATGATAGCCATCATTCGCGATTACTAAGCCAATCATTGCTAAATCCGAAACATTGACTTCAATTGCACATTGCTTCAAATAAACTTCCAATGCTTCTTCAACTGGACAATCTAAAAAGCCCGAATCCATTAAATAGTAGGCTAATGATCGATTGCGATTAGCTGTTTGCCATTCAGATTGAAACACTTCTTCGTTTACCTTTAACTGTTTGCCAACCATTTGTTCTAAAAACAACAGGATTTTAGCCACTTTCTCCTGTGGCGAACTGCCATCCAGCATCGAGGACACTGTAATCGCTCCTGCATTAATCATCGGATTAAAAGGTTTGCCAGGCTGATGACTTTCAAGACGAATAATCGAATTGAACGTATCCCCAGTAGGCTCAACATCTACCCGTTCTAAAACATACGGCAACCCTCGGTCCATACAAGCTAAAATAAAGGTCACAACTTTTGAAACACTTTGGAGGGTAAATAATTCCGTTACATCCCCTCCAACGATTTGTTCACTATTCGGTCCAATAATGGAGATGGCTAGTTGTTGTGGATCTTTTTGCGCTAAAGCTGGAATATAGCTGGCACATTTCCCTTCTTTAGCAAAGGGACGGAACTGCTCAACCCACTGCCCTATCGATTGACTATCGTGATGTTCAACTTGATGATGATGTATTCGCATTGCTGTGCTCTCCTTTTCTAGTTAAAAACAGAGCCCTCATAGCTTGAACTACGAAGACTCTATTTGATTAATCTAAGTCAACCATGTATTGTAGCGTCTGTCATAAGGTATGACAAAAGAGAATGTCTAAACAGTTACTGCTTTTCGGACTTAGTATACACAATGAATGACTTCTCAAACCTTACCTTAAATATAATACCAAATTAGCCCCTGTTAGACTAAGACAAAAATAGTATGTAAGGTTTGTCTTTCCCCTTACATACTATTTTTACAGATTACACAGAAGTCTGCTTACAGATCGCCTGCGTACATATTCTTATACAGATTTTCTAGTTTTTTAGAGAGTTTACCATAAGCAGTTTGCCAAGCTTTGCGAGCAGCTTCATTGCCATTTGTATCAGGTACATATAGCGCATGAACCTCTGCTACTTTTTTCAAGTCATTCTCTGCCTGTGTCAGCTTCGAATAATTTTTTACGACGCTTTTTTCAGAAGCAGTTAGTTTATCGTAAGCAGTGCGAATTTCCGCCACTTTTGCTTCTAAAGTCACAATATAATCGCCATTTTGGACAAGTGAATTAATGTCCTCTATTAACGTTAATGCAATATCGTTTGCTTGCTGAAGTTCTTTCTCCTTGGCGATAATTTGTTGGCGAACATTTTCACTGACTAAGCTCATTTGTTTAGATGTTAGCTTCGCAAATGCTTTAATAACTGTTGTCGGATTGCTTGCAAACGACTTATCGTATTGCTTCATAAATGACTCTACCTTTTTAACATCTGCAATAGCTGCTGTTAAAATTGCCGCATTTGTTACACGTTTTTTATCGCTGGAACTTAGTTTATTATATTGGTTCGCTAAGTTTTGAATATCCTGTATGGATACTTTATATAAATCATCCGTTTCAATTGCCGCAATATCTTGTATTAATTTTGAAATATCAGGTGCAGTCGTGTCTACTAAACGATTATTTAATAAATCCTCGTACTGCGCTTTCGCTAAATGCTGTTGATTGGCAGGCAATTTCGCATAAGCTGCTTCGACTGATTGAATTTTTTTCGTTTGCTTTGCAACATCTAGTTCTTCTCGAGCTGCTTGTACTTTTTTATGGAATGCTCTTACCCCAGTAAGATCTTTTGTCGCTGTAGTTAATAAATCATAGTTCGTTACATATTTTCGTGCTGGAGATGATAATTTTTTATATTGCTTTGTTGCCTCTTCTACTTCCGCTTCAAATTGCGTAAATGTATAACTTGTTACATTGGTGAAAGCTTGTATTTTAACTTTCAGTGCTTCAGCATCTGCCTTGTCAGTAGGTTCATTGCCATTATTTCCTACCGTTATAGTTGGAGAACTATTTAAAAATTCCTGCGCATTATAAACAAGTGATTGCTGTAAAGTCGTTAATTTATTGTATGCTTTTAGTGTATTACTGTAGCTCGTTTTCAGCTTACTTTCTGTCACGCCAGCTGTGTTGGCAAGCTTTTTGTAACCATCCATATCTTTAATCACTTTTTCAGCCGCTTTAAAGTCTTTTTGCATGATTAAAATACGGTCATAGTCGATAATTTTAGCCGCTGAATTTTTTGTTAAACTTTTATAATCTGACACTATTTTATTAATATTGTTCACATAGCCTTGCCATGTATCTGCTGTAGGCTTAATTTGATATTGCTTATCGCCAATATACGATTTAATATCCGCATTCAAACGATCGATCATATCCTGCTCTGCATTTTCCGCATTAAGCAACTTCACTTTATAGTCATTTGGCACTAAAAGCAATTGTTTATACGTTAATTTTTCATAGCTAGAGCGAATGGATTTAGCAATTGTCACCTGCTTGTTCGCTGTCGTATTCGCTGTCAATTTATCAAAAAGTTTAATAAACTGTTCTATCTTTTTCAAATCTTGCTTAGCGTCTTTAAGTATCGTTTGATTTTGTACAGCCACTTGATAATTTTTCGATAGTTTCGCAATATCAGCTTCTATTTTGTTTACCGCTAGCTGTAATGCTTCGACACTGTTAGGGGCATACTTAATGAGCGCACTATCATAGTTTAATAGCGCCACAATCTCATTATTAATTCTTCTCACTTCTGCTAAATCTGCGGTATCAGATGGTTCTTTCACTAAAGCTTTAATACCACTGTACAAAGTATCATTTACGTCTAAACTACGTTGTAATAAATCAAGCTTGTCATACGACGCTTCTAGATCGCTAATATATTTCGCCAGGTCTTTTTGCTCAACTGTTTTAATATTGTCTAATTGCTTATTTAATTTGCTAATAGCCTCAACATCTGCCAATGCACGCTTTAGCACATCATAGTTCGTAATGCTTGCCTTTGCAGTAGCTGAAAGAGCTTGGTAATTCGTTTCTAATGCTTTTACATTCGCTTCAAATGATGCAAAATCTGTTACCTGATACTTGCTATCGCTTTTGCGTAAATTCGTAATGCTCGTCACAAGTGTTTCAATTGGCTGTTTCGAAACGGTCAGCACTTCTGTGAAATCAGATTCCACTCTCTTAGTACCGACTTTCGCAATTACTCTGACCGATATATCTTTTTTATTTGTTTCAAGCGCATCTTTAGGAATCGTATAGGACTCTGTATTTACTCCCGAAATAATCGTAAACACATCACCCGTTTTATAAAACCATTCATAGCTATATGTAATTTGATTACTTTGAATTACAGCACCCTTCGTATCAGTAACTTTAGCTCCGATTACTTTCACTGTGTCACCAGGTAATACATTATTTTGAGGACCGTACCCCTCAAAAGAAGGCTTCTCAATTTTTAAAGACAACTCGGGTACCACTATTGGGCTACTCGTATATTTAGTATCTGTCGTCGTCACAGCCTCCACTAGGACTGTTTTACCCTCTGCCTCTACCGGTAATTTAAATGTAGCCTCTGTTGAACTAGGAATTGGTTTATTGGAACCCCCTTCAACATAATACCACTGATAACTTTTTATGTATGTGCCAGCTGGTGCACCTTTTAAGTCGGCATTAAGCGTTACACCTACTAAAGGGTTACCTGTTATTGTAAGGGTCGTTACTTCTTCTGCCCCTGCTACAGCAGGCACAACAAATGCTGCGGGAATAGCCGCTACTGTAAAAAGATATTTTTTATTCAAAACGTGTTGACCTCCTTTTTGTTACCTACGATATATATCGGTAAATAAACAAAAATTTCCCTTATTATTGTCAAACAATCTAAAAAAGTAAATTCTACCTAATTTCCAGCGCAGTTCTAGTATTCTTTTGATTGTTACTAACTGAAGTACATACATCAAACAGGACTCTATCCATACATATTTACAAAAGCATAAATTGACGTATAGTAAACTAACAAAGAAAGAAAAGGCATCTCAAAACTATAGAGAAACCTCTTCTTTCTTTGTTTTAATTATCATTGTCATAATATACGGGTATCTCCAAATAATAAGATTCATATCACGGGGCTACAACTATTTCCAGTTCATTTAATCCTTGTCTAAGTAACATAAAGTTTGGACGTTTGATAATCTTTGCATCTTTTTCTACTAAATTTTTCAAATGCTGTCGCAACTCGTTTGTATAAGCCTTCGTAAATGCCATAAAATCAAATGCATATTGCCATTCTACTGAATTAGAGAATTCATCAAAATTTGTAATCAGAAGATTACTTCCTACTTTTTTAAAGGTATAGACGTTGGCATTACCAAATGTATCAAGAACTTGTTCCTTGCCTGTTTGATGCAACTCAATTAATAGTTGATTGAAATCAATCACTATGGTACTGTGTATCGTTGTAAAGAAGAGTAACATTTCTTTGTTATCGTCAATCACAAATACTTCTAAATAACTATCGAGATAAAAATCAGCATGCACGTTTTTATTTTGCAGAACTGATAAATCGTCATCTTCTAAATCAAATCTAATTTTCATTGTTAGCTTACCTCTCTAAATTAAATTGCATTGGCAACCGCTTCTAAACTCTTTAAGCTTTCTTTTAATAAGATAAAGTCTGAACATTTTATAATGTTTGCATCTTTTTCTGTCAAATTTCGCAAATGTCTTCGTAACTCGTTTGTATAAGCCTTCAAAAATGCATTAAAATCAAATGTATATTGCCATGCTTCTGCATTAGTGAATACATCAAAATTGGTAATAACTATATTATTCCCCACTTTTTTAAAAGTATAGACGTTGGCATTACCAAAAGTATCAAGAACAAGTTTCTTACCTGTTTCGTATAATTCTAATAATTGTCGACTGAATGTAATAATAATTGTACTGTGTATTGTTGTGGAAAAGAGAAAAATTTCCTTATTATTTTCAAGT
The DNA here is from genome assembly GCF_037976175.1 of Lysinibacillus sp. FSL K6-3209. Lineage (NCBI taxonomy): Bacteria > Bacillati > Bacillota > Bacilli > Caryophanales > Bacillaceae > Lysinibacillus > Lysinibacillus sp. FSL K6-3209. The sequence goes on from NZ_CP150264.1 coordinate 2,813,229, forward strand.
ACAAATACTTCTAAATAACTGTCGAGATAAAAATCAGCACGGATATTCTTATTTTGCAGAACTGATAAATCGTCATCTTCTAAATCAAATCTAATTTTCATTGTTAGGCTCCCTCCTTTATTTTCTTATTACCGATGTTCCACCATTAGGATAAGATGTTTTAATAATATTATCTTTTGTGACAACTGTTGTCATCTCAGAAATACCATATTTTCTTGGGCGGTATGTGTAAATTTTCATTCCATTAGCATGCGTACTTTTTAAAGTTCCTTTTTCTAATGATTCCATAATTAAATTTTTAATCTGTGCATCACCGAGTGCTCTAGGAAATAATGTGGTCCCCCTATTTGCAGTAGTTCCCGCAACATGTCTTTTGTAAATATGTTCCCAACCCGTACGGCTATCTCCATCTAATAAAATCCCTTTAGCATTAAACTTTTGAATTTTACCTAAACCAGCAAAGGCATCAACATCCGCGGATTTCCCCGCTTTTCTCAATAGCTCGAATAATTTCCCTGATTTCACTACTTTTCCTGCTGGGAAGAGGGAAACTAACGCTACCCCTTTTTCTGTAATGCCCGCATTCGGATTAAAAATCGTTCTAACATCATCAAGTACTAAAAAGTTAATGCCTTCTTTTGCTGCATCTACAGCAAATTGACCCGCTTTTTTAAGCCAACTAACGGTAGATTTTGCCCAATCTAACGCTGTATCTACCCATGAGTTAGGTCTCACAGAAGCACGAGCCGTCAGTAACCTATTTCTTGCTTCACTCGAGATAGATACGGTGTCTTTTTGTTGTTGCATTGCAAAATTTTGAATGCTTTTGTCATTGTTTTGGTTTGATGTAGCAATTAATGGCGTAGTGCTACTAGATCTTTTCACAGTTACAAGTGTCGAAGTGGGAAAAAAATGAAGTTTTACGAGTAGCAGAAGAAGGTGATTCCCAAATAAACTATTAAGGATTTTCAATGAAAATAAAACTTATGTTTCTATTACATTTAGAGTTAACTATTTGGCATTCAATAACCTGGCGACAGGGAACACTGACTTCACTATTGTTCAAGGCAATATTTCCTCTGCTTACGCTCAGAATGCCCTTGTCTTACGCTGTGTGCATTCTGAGTAGGAGTCATCGCTTTTGCTATTAGCAGAAATTCATTAAAACCGATGTACCTATATAAAAGATTTTATGATTTTGGCTCCGCCTCTTTTTTTACAATATCAAGGAATTTTTTAAATGCCTGTTTATTTTGTATTTCATAAGTTTTGTGATTAAAAGTTAACAGTCCGTTTTCACTAAGATAAATAACATGCAAATCGTTGTTGTGATAAATAATCATAGAGAACCCTGTGTAAGTAAAAGTAGAGCTAGTTCGTTTTATTTCTAGTTTTTCTAGTAAATTTAGGAAAGTCGGGAATACAGTACTATCTTTTTTGATAGTTTTAACGTTGCGCTCTGTATCTATGATACTAATATCATGGGTTTCTTCAGCTAAAGAATCAGTATCGAAAAAATCTTGTACAAGATTTTTTCTTTTGTATTCATTTAAAAAATATAGTGAGACCATTATTATTAAAAAGAAAGCTATAATAAAACTTATATTTTTCTTCATTTGAAACAACCTCCTATATTAAAATTTTAAAATTTTCAGCCTTTTTTGTCAAAGCAGATTGTTAACTTTTTTTGTTTTCATATTCTCCTGTGTCATTATGCTTATATAGATGAACACATAATCCATATAATCAATAGAGCCTTCCTCTTCTCTTTGCGGAAAAAGGAATAATTATTATTTTTCAACTCTTTATAATAATAACTTTTCGGTTGAATAAGACGTAGTTCACCAACAAAAAATATTCCCTTGGTTTTCCGAATAATCGCTGATTGGGTTCATGCCTAAATTTAAAATAGTTTTATCAGTATTAGTTCCAAATTCGGAGTATATATGCTCTATAAACCTTACTTCAATTGAAGGATAAATAGAGTATTAAAATCCAACTCATGATTAGTATGCGAGAAAGTGAATCAAAAGTGTGCATCTTTATGTGTGTGCGTTTGTATTTGGAGATCTTAGCATTTATAATGTTATCTTAAACATAAAAAAACACTTGTTGCTTATTAGGCAATCAAGTGAATGAAGCTCCGTTCTTTTTATGGATTCTACAATTTATTATTCTTTAAGGAAAACAAATTTTAATTTAAGACAATATAATTAGAAGTTGATAAAAACACTATAACCATCTTCTATCGAACATCCACTTTCCTCATTGAAACTCAGTTAATTCTTCACCAATCTCTTTCTCTTAACGCTTCTTCGATATCTATATCAATCTCAAAATATTGTAAAATTTCTTCTACTGTTATGGCGATTGAATCTCGTGCCACCGTTTCAATTTCACTATCGTGTTCATAAAACTCATCCTGTAGTTCATTGATTGCTACAGTCATTTCATCCAACTTTTCCAGCACCTCTTCAATGGTATGATTGCCCTCTTCAATAAAATGGACTAATTTCATAATATTTTCTTTAATTTTATTTACTAAAAACGTTGGATAATACGAATCTTCGTACATATCCGACAAGTATTCGAATTTAGCATCAAGTTTTTTCACAATGGTTCCTCCTTTGATGTTGATTGTCCTATTAAAAACACTTCTCACAACATATAATACCATTTTTATTCTATCGTAGAAACAACTTACATTTAACCACTTAACAACACTATGTAAGTTCAACAAAGTCTGGACTACGTACATTACCTTCTTTAACCAATAGAACACCTTTAATTTTTTCTTTTCTGCAAGCTTTATTGATCTCATGAAAATATGGTAAATGCGTATAATATTCATCAGAAGCAAATTTCCAATAAGAAACCTCAGATAACTTTGTAGTAATCATCCTATCTATAATCTGCTCTACTTCAGTCCACTGATTTAATAATTCATTTCGAATTTCAAGTACTTTTGAGTTCATCCTAGCCCTCCTAACTCACTGCGTTTCTCCTATGATTCACCATTTTAAAGACCCTTAAGTACATTGAGTAAAAAAATACCTATGTCATTCTGATTATAATTTTTGTTTAAAAATAAATATCCTATTGAATCGCTTAGGCTAAAGATATTACGAAATTCCTCTGGAAAATCACCGCCATAAATTTGTAGGCAAAATTGATAATCTTTTAAACCTAAATCTTCTTTTTGTAACAAAGATGCTTTATTGCCCATTAATGAACCACAATAAATCTCAATATCATCTAAATCTTCACCATCAAAATTCTCATAGTCCAAATTCAACTTGTCGCCTAAAATAAACGCTTGTGCAGGTATTAAGAAATTGGATTCATTTCGAATTTCTCCAATTTCGTGTAATAAAACCTTTGTAAATCCTTGTTTAATGTTTGCTAACTCTTCTTGATCTCCATGAAAAGTTATGTAATCTAAAAAGTAATCATTCTTTTTATACGTTGTAAATACAGAGAGGAACTGTTCTTTTGGTAAGTTTAAATTTAGCGTTTCATTAAGGAAATTTGTTGGCAAACAAAATACAAGTGTTAATTTATCTCCATTTGGATTTAATGGCCAATCAATATTTTTAGGCAAGAAGCTATACCCGCCGAGTCGGGGCACAATGGATTCATTTTCAACATCTTTAAACGTAATTTCCACTGACATCATATCAACTCCTAATTTAGTTATCTGAGTATATGTATTTTCGTAAACCGGGAAATAATGGAATTATTAGTCATCCGACTCTTTGTTTGAGTCAAATAACTCATTTGCCAATTGACTAATCATCTGAACAGCATCTTCAATAATGTTTTGTTCTTCCAAACAATATTTATTTTCGTTAAAATAAAAATAATTACTTACATCTACAAACGCTAATGCAAGTTTTTTTGGAACAACATCTAAGCTCTTAAATTCAACTATTAAAAACTGCATAGCAGTGATTAATTCATTAAATTGATTCTCATTTAATCCTTCCCCCCTTCTCAATTGAATTAATATTGAATCTTCCCCTAAAATATGTTCATAAACGATATTTAAAGCTTCGTTCTTATACATAGAAATCTCCTTTTATGGCTTTGACTACTAAGAAGTGGTAGCCCCTCAACCGTCCAGTAAAATCTAGATTTTTACGGTACATTAAGTTTGCATATTCTCTGATTATCTTTTCACCTAGCCGTTCTTATTTTCATGAAATACAATCAGTCATTTCAGCTCTTTCATTTACAACCTACTGGGAGTTAATATGTGTTGCAACGTCATTTAGATCAATAAATTTTAACCCCTTTAATTTTAGTGCAATGCATTGTTTCTTAAATTTCTCTGAACAAAATATGTATGAACTTAATCTTAAATCCTTTAAACGAAAGACATCATAATCTGTATTGTTAAAAATTATTTTCAGATATTTTTCAACAAAGGTTCCTTCCGATTTAAAACTTTTATTTTTAGGTACTTCTCTAGAAATAAATTCTGATTTTTCATAATCCACCAATGAAATACCATCGTAATATTTTATGAAATAATAGTTTTTATTTTTCTTTGCTTTTGACTTTCCCTTGGTGTTAACTATATGTAGTTTTGCTATGACATAATCTTGTATCGCTTTCGACTCAACTATTAAATTTAATAACTGTTCTTCAACAATATGCCCTAAAAAACTTTCATAATAATCAAATTCAATTTTGCTTGTGGTAATGAACCACAATTCTTTCGGCAAATCATCTTTGTTAAAAAAATGACGATTCCAACTATACCCCATTCCCTCGTGATACATTGTTTCATCAAAATGTTCATGTATTACGCCATCTAAGAAAATAGGTGTCGTGAGTTTGTCATTTACTATCATATATTTTTTCAAATTATATCCCCCCATTTTTTCCTCATTGTGAACATTACTCTATGTATTGTGATTAATAACTTTTCGAAAATTCTTGCAGCTATTACTTCATGTGGTTTCATTCCTAATATCAAAATGCCTCTTCTATTTCAGTCCTTAAATTTAAATGAAACTGTAATTAATAATAGGATTTACATTCTCTATCCTTTCTTCACTTCTTTCAAGAATATACATAGGAATTATTTCATTTCCGAGTGCACCTGACCAAGTATATAAAGTAAGATCAATTTTTTCACCAGTACCCTCCAAACAAATGGTTGGCCATTTTTTTTCAAGACATGCCGGCCATCTAAGTAATTCGTCACCAGGAATTACAGATAACTCCTTTATCTCATTTTTAATTTTGTAGGTTCCTTTAACTATACATTCATCAAGTAGAATTGAATTATTCATTGCTTGAATATAATAATGCCAAGGCTTAATTCCCCAAGTAATAATTAATATTCCCTCTTCAAAACATTTATCAACTAAATTGGTTGTAGTAAATAACTCAACAAGGTTTAATGGCTTATCCCCAACTTCACTTCTTATAAATTCACTAAAAAGTTTTAAATCCACCATAAAAAAACCTAGATGCCCTAAACCACCATAAACCGTAGATTTGGTAACATTTTTATTCTTATATATATCAATAGAGTTTTTGAATATAAGCACATAGACAGTAACTGTCTCTATCTTGTGTTCATAATCGGTTAAAAACAGAGGAGCTTCTGACGATAAAAAATCAGGTTTTTGAATCCCATGACGAAAAACTTGAATTTTGATATTGTAATCCCCTTTTAATTCCGGACAATTTTTTCGATAAGCATTTTTTTTAGAAACTGCCCCCTCTTTAAAAGCCTGTTGAATAACTTTATTTTGGCTTTGCTTTTGTAACTCCAAATTATTTTCATGCATGTAACATATAAAATCTTCTTTAATAAAAGTTACGTCGTTATATAGTACTTCTGTTATTTTTTCACCTAATGTAGAAGAGTCCAACAATAATTGTGTTCCATTTTTCACTTCTTCAACAATCAATTTAAATTTACAAATATCGTATTGGCTTACAGTGTCATTTATAGGGATTTCTAGTGTTACACTATTCGTTAGCAAATGTGCATCTTTTATAATATTGGTACAATAACCTTCTTCGAACAATAATGCTGTATTATTCATTAAATTCACCCCTGTTTCGTTAATTCACTATAGATTGTAGATAGTTAGGCACTAACGCTAAATCCATAAATTGAATCCCCTTAAGATCATTCTTTTCACACAATGATTTAAATCTCTCCGAACAAAATAAGTATCTTCCTAGTTTTAGATCGTTTAATTGAAATAAATCACAGTCCGTATCTTTTAACACCAAATTAATATATCTATCAACAAAACTTCCACCAACTTTTAATTTTGCATTGCTTGGCACTTCTCTTGTAAGTAACGCAGACTTTTCATAATCAACCAATGATTGTCTATTAATACATTTCATAAAGAAAAATACATCCTTTACTTTTGGGCTACCTTTTGTACTTACAATTTCCAAATTAGCTATAACATAATCCTGCAATGCATTCCCTTCTTTCATTACAGATAAAAACTTTTCAGACAGTATATGACCGAAGAAATTTTCGTAATAATCAAATTGAACTTTGCTTCTCGTTATTAACCAAAGGTCTTTGGGAAACGCCATTTGTTCAATAAATGGCCGATTCCATTCATAGTTCATTCCTTCTACATATTTTTCTTCAATAAAGCTTTCGTGCAAAACCCCATCTAAATAAATGGGAGAAGTATCTCTATCATTGACTAACATAAAATATTTCATTAAGTTACCCCTATCGTTAGCTAGTTGGTTAATAAATTTAATTAAGTCTATTGCTATATGTAATTGTATTTCTTTAACATAAGCCAAGCTCAAGAACTCACTATAATATTTTAGATTTTCTTAATTTTCACATTCGCACCTAAAGAAATAAAATAATTTGCTAAAACTAAAGTATTTTCCCCATATCCCTCAGCTATTAGAAACTCATTACTATTTAAACGATTTAGTATTTCTTCGAATGATAGTCCCGTTTCTTTTTTTAATGCTAGAATCACTTTTGATTTATGATCACCTGGATGCTCAAGATACACATAATATTTTTTCACTTTTCCGTTAGTTTTGGAATCAATTGGGACAAAACTTACTTTTGATTTTGCAACCGGAAGAAAGTCGCATAATAATTTAATTTCTTCATTATGTAATTTAACTTTCCACTCTTTCTCCATATAATTAAAAAAATCAGATTGATATTCCCCGCTTTTATAATATCTATCCTCATGTGTATCAAGCCATACTGACAAAAAATAGTCGAACTTTTCCAGTGAATCCACAAGTAGTTTCGGGGAAAAATCCCCTCCTGCATAATCGTAATAAATTGGCGTTTCTTCTTTACTTATATCTGCAATGACTGGGTTTCCGCTCCAACTGGCAATATTGATCCAATTCTCCTGCCATTTTAATGTCTCTGAGCTATCTATCCACCCTTTATCGTCTCTAATAAACCTGTAGCCCTCTAAAGCTACCGTTAGATTCTCTATTCCAAATAGATAGAAATCGTTCGTCCACAAAAACATTACGTCTTTATCTCTTGGTAAATCACTATACCATTTCAAAAGTGTTTGATTTAAAATAGGGAGATTATAAATTTTTTCTAACTCTTGTTTCGTTTCATTAAATGTTCCTAAATATCGCAACTTACTAGTATTTTCAATTTTAGAAATCGAATGCGCTAGGTTCTTCATTGTCCTTTAAAGCCTCCTTCACTGCTCGCTCGACCATAGCTTTTCTAATAGCAGAATTATATTATTGCTGAACGCTCTTCGACTTGAAAGCATTTAGTGCCCTCACGTTGCAAATCCCACTTTCTCAAAAAACAATCCTTTAATTTGATAACATTCAATAAAATCAATAAACGTTTGAGTGCAGTAATAAAAGTTGATTTTCATATCTCTAAAAAGGATTTCATTTGATATTTCGTCTATCTTGAACTTTATTTCCTTGTTTCTTAGCATACTAAGAGATTGTTGCGTATCTAAACCTTCAAAATCAATGGCTGGAATAACTTTTAACACATTTATAAATAGGTACTCCTCTGGAATATCTTTTATCCTTACTGGAAGCATCTCAACTTCATTTGGCAATAATTTTTTAATATGATTTTCAAATTTCTTTTTCACAATTAAAGTAGAGCCAAAACAGCGTGCATCAAAATCTAAACGCTCATTTTTTTGTAATTTATCCCTCGATAGAGCGAAAATGTCCGCTTCCCAATCTAAAGTAATTTTTTGTCCTTTAAAAGTTGAAAAAAGACTCACATCTTTGTTATCAAGAAAAGTCACATCGAAATAGTCAAAATCATTTCATATTTGGAAAATATCCATATAATTTCCCACCTTGTATTTATTACCGTTATGGTTTATACACACCTGCTTCATTTGAAGGAACAAAAATAATCCCTTTCAAATTTAGTTTCTCAGCTTCTTTTTTTAACTTTTCTGAACACATTAATATACTTAAAAGCTTCGTATTATTTAGTAGAAAAACATCAGGGAGTACATTTGCATTTTTTAGTTGTAAATCCCATATTTTTTTCATACGCCCATTCTGTTTATAAAATTCAATATTAGACCTATCCATATTGATTACATCTTCCAACCTATTGTAAAATCGCACATAGAAATATTCCTTTGAAGTTATACTCTCTTTGTGCTTGTTAACCATATGCAATTTAGTATAATGAAAATTACCTATTCCGAATTTATTTAATAGGTTTAAAAATTCTATCGATACAAAAAATCCGTCACGTTTCCATCTCAAATCAAAATTATAATTTCTATCTTTTGAAACAAACCATAATTCTTCAGGTAAATCTGTCATAATATTTTTTGTTGTTCTCCATTCCCCAACATCAGAATCCCTTGCTTCAAATGGATTCTTTTCAAAGAACTCTGTACGCAATATCCCCTCTAGCAAAATCGGACAAAATTTATCCTCTTTTTCAAAAATCGCAAAATTATTTTCCATTTATTAAACCCCGTTTCCTTCTTTAAAGAACCTATTCCTTAAGGTATCTGCTATTCTTTTAATTAATGAAATACCTTTAACGTATACTGCGCTGATTCCCTGTCAGTATTCACCTAATAACGATTTCTTCTCTCTTATACATTAACAAAATAACCATTTATATGTAAACATTACCATTTATAAAACAAGAAAAGAGTAGAAATACCGTTTAGGTCTCTCTTTTTTTAAGGAATCTCATCCAACTCTCGTTGCAAATTTATATTTGGTGAACCAATTTCATTAGTTACAATAAAAACTTTTGAGTCTGTGTGTACGTGCCAGTGTTGGGGTCATAATAGTGGAAGCGATGATTAGTTTTGAGAGATAAAATAAGCAAGATGTTTGAAATATCACTTCTTCTAGATGCTATAAATATTTTTTATTATAATGGAGAAGGAAATGGAGGAAGAATATATTACCATGAACGACTTAGATTACATAATTTTTAATTTGAATGAAAAGCAGTTCAAACAACTAGTCTTTATTGCTTAACGCTCATCTTTATATAGTATTCAATAATTGTTACTTGTAATCTTTCCAAGATAGGGAGGAATAGACCCAGTAAATCAAAACAAGAAAAAACACATGCACATGGGATAACCATATACATGTATTTTTTATATCTTTCCTACATATTGTAGATTTCTGTACTGTTAATATTTTTAGTAGCTAATAAAATCATACGATATAACATCTGCTAACCATATCGTTTCATGCGCAAAATAAAATTTCACACCATTTTTATATGCATCTTCTGAATTGATTTTTAAAACTATAGGGGCAGTGTCTCTCCTTTTACCTAATAAGATAGCCGTATGAATGTCTTCAGATAAATGAACATATTGCCTTGTTTTTGGAACCAAGCCATTCTTTATTATTGACTCAAGAAAACGACGACTCGTTCCATGATAAAGTGTGCTAAGTGGCTCCATTCCCTTTTTTTGGATTTTAATAGAAGTCGAATGTCCATAAAACGCTCTTATTTTATCATCTGAAATTTCGTAACGCTCCTTTTCTGACTTCTCAATCATTTTTTTCAAATCATCAAGCTCGATGTGCGACCATTTATCAGATTTTCTTAATGATTTTAACAATTGATCAACTGAAACTCACCCATTAACATCTAACTCTAATTCATACTTTCCCGGAGAATGACGTAGAGCATATGCCACCTCTTTACTAAGTTTATCATCATTCATTTATCTTACAGCTCCTTGAATCCTTAAATCCAACCTCTTTTCCATTGCTTTTGTCCATCTGGCAATATTTTTTAGAGTAGACTTTTTACTCATAGATTTTACCCACATACAACATATTGGCCAAAAAGTTCCAATTAATATTTTTAGGAGTATCTAGACCAGAATTTTCATAAAATCCTTCCATATCTTCCATCCAACCCTCAATGGCTTGAAGGAATAAATCTATAGATTTATTTTCCCATTCATCTCTATTCTTTCTATAATCAGCTGATAATAAATTTACAAATTCTAAAAACTGTTGCTTATTTGAAACGCTTTCAATTTTGTCAAACCAATCCATACAATTCTCCCCTTTCAATTTTTTGTCTATTTTATTTTTTTCAAAAGCATGCTCGGAGCGAGAGCAATCCTTTGTAGGGCATTGGCCATGTCACTCTAGCGCTCTATTGACAAAAAGTATTGTGGTATATCACCAATTTCAATAAAACGGATTCCTTTAATATCATTGTTTTTACATAGCCGTTTGAATTTTTCTGAACAAAACAAATAACTCACCAATTTTAAATCCTTTAAACAAAAAATTTCCTTATCAGTTTCTTTTAAAATAATTTCCTTATATTTTTCAACAAAATTTCCATTTAAGCTAAAGGATTTGTTTGTTGGGACTTCCCTAGTTTTAAAATCCGATTTCTCATAATCCACTAAATCTTCTCTATTATAAAATTTCAGAAAAAAATAAGGTTCATTGACTTTGGGCTTCCCTTTTGTATTTACTATATCCAGACTAGATATTACACAATCTTGTAAACAGTTACTTTCCCTCATTAGATTTAAAAATTTGTTGCTAACGATATGTCCTAAAAAATCTTCATAATGATCAAATTCAATTTTATTTGTAGTAATCAACCAAAGTTTTTTCGGTAAATCAGCCTTTTCAAAAAAGAGTCTATTCCAATTATATTCCATACCTTCATTAAATTTTGTTTCATTAAATTCCTCATGCAACACGCCTTTTAAAAAGTTAGGAGAATTAACCTCATCCTTTACTAGCATAAAGTAACTCATTCTATCACTCCAAAATTTATTATTTTTAATGAAAAGAATTCCCCACGATTTCAAAATGAATCTTGAATGCTATAACCTGCTTCCTTTGCCAAAGCTTTCATTTCATCAGTGTCAGATGACGGAACGGTTATCAGAACGTAACAGTCACTTTCAATATCCAAGCTTGCCAACGATATTGCCTGTTCCTTTAACTTTCCGGAGATTTTATTTAAACATAGGGACGTTGGTAGCTCATCAAATTCACCATCTTCAAAGTCTTCCCAACTCACGCACGCCATATTTTTTCTATCTAGCAATTCATCAACAACATCACAAATGTATAAACCTGACTCTTTCCAATCGATTTCAAATGCCAAACCATGATCAAGAAGTGAATCAACCAAAGAAATCCATGCCAATTCATCAATCGGGCTGTCTATCCCTCTTTCATCGAGTCGATCTTTAAACATCTCGAAGTAGGATTCTGGTTTTTGTATAGCTAATGAAACCTCTGAAAAAATTTGTTCTTCTACTTCATATGAAAGCTTTTGCACAAGCAATAACAATGCATGATACACTCATTCCTTTTCCTAAAAAATGATTGGATCATTTAAATAAATGAAATACTACTAACGTATAATACGCTGTGAATCCGGTACTTTTTCATTTTGAATGACGAACTGCAATATCTCATCCTCCTCAAGCTTGTATCCAGGTTTCTCTCGTGGTATCTCTGCAAGAGGTGTTTGAAGCAATGGATGCTCTAGATAAGGTGTGTCTAGCCCCTCTTTCTCTCGTATTATTCGAATACAATAATAATCATAAGGAATACAGTCAAACGATAAAATTTCACTTGATTTATCTGGCGTATCGCTTAGACTGTAGATATGAAAATTACATAGCTCATAAAGATGCTCTGCAAAATTATTTGTCTCATTCCAACTGCGCATTAATTTTTGATAGATATGATCTTCTGGTAATACATTAAACAATTCAGGCATTTCTCCATTTTTCCAATAATGATAGAGGCACGTCATAAAAACATGATGAGTATTATTCTCAGAATAAAAATCTGGATTTTTCATGAACATATTAGTTGCATATTTGTATGTTAGTTCTGCAATTTCTTCATAATCCCATAATAAAGAAAGCCCGATAAGTCCTCCTATTTGACTATCTGAAACACTTCTTCTACTAGGATTGCTTTTGATCATTTGAACTAACCAAAAAAGTTGCTGCTCTAATAAAATCCATGCTGAAGATTCGCTATTTAATATTCTATTTTTTGCATTCATTTCAAGGTGAACACCTATCCCCATTTTTAAACGATCCGCTAATCGATTATTTTCATTTTTTTGAATTAAGTCTTTCATTTCATCCATTCGATTATCTAGTATTTCTTTTACTTCCTCATCTGAAATCACTCTTTTTTTGTAGTCTTTTATAGCGCAATCAAAATACTTCCAATATTTTTTCCCATTCATTTAATCATTCCTTTATATATGAATTTTTACGTTCCTCCTCTTCTTTTTAACTATCTCTTTTTTTTCACCAGATCCCCTTGTATTCTTTACCTAATCACACTATATATCTATTAATTTATATTAACAAAATAATGATTTTTGTGTAAACATTTCCATACCAGAAGTAAAAAAGAGTAGAAAAACCGTCTTTGGTTTTACTACTCTTTTGATTCTACTTATTAGAAACTGTCTTCTCTACCTTTGTTTTGCTTGAATGTACTAACAAAATTCGAGAAATGAAGGTGCTACAATGATTGCATCATCAGGATCGTAAGTTTCTTCATAATCCATGTATTTGATTTCACCTGTTTAAATATCAATCCAAAAATCATTATCTGCATGATTATCAGCAAAAGGGATATGAAATAGAACAAAACCCCCGAATTCCTCGGAATAATCTCTCCTTCTATCTTTTGCTGTTTCAATTGATGTTGTATATGCCGAATCATCCTCATCTTCTAGTAGTGGAATGTGAAAAAAACTACCAATTTCTATTGAGTAATAATCCTTGTTTAATATTTCATAAAAATTATCAGGGCAAATATATGCTCCTTTAGTAAATACCCCTCCATTTTTAACAAGATAAAACTCTATAAAATCTTTTTTTCCTGGAAACTCATCAGAAATTGTTTCATTTATTTTATAAAATGAAACATCCTTCCAGCAATTATCAAACAAAATAACGTTATTTAGAAATTTATTCGCGTTACCTTTTAAACCTTTGTCCTTAGGTTATACACCGCCTTACAAATTTATCTCTATTTTTAATTACTGCCGCAACAGCTTAACATAAGTCATAGTGGTGTTTAATTGATGATTTCTTTCCAAAAGTCTATGCAATCTTCGTCAAATTTTTTTATTATAATATCTAAAAACTCAGTTTGGGTGTTTTGAGAAGTATGAAAATACGCTGTTTCTAATATTTAAATTAGTTTTGTGAAAGAATCAGCTACCTTTTATTTTGTTATTAAATAGTGTCTCTGAGCCGTAAACGTAAATACTCCCACAATTAACATTCATAATAAGTGTAAAGTTATCTCCCATAGCTATAGATATAAATTGATTGGAAAAATTCTTTATATCTTCATTAGATAAATGTTCATGGTAACTTATTAACGTTTCTAGATAATTTGTATGATTACCAAAATGTACCCCTAAAATACTAAAATCCCCAAAATCGTAATTTAAAATTAAATTAACAAAATCAACAGGGAATTTCACCTTAAGTCTCCGCTCTACCCGCTCAACATTTGTTTCCATTTCAACTTGTTTCTTTAGTCTTAATCCTGTACTACAGTAAAAGAGCAACAATATAATCCAACCTAAGATAAAAGCTACTCTTTTAACGTATGTTTAAATTTCCCTATTGCTATAACCACTAAATACAATTTGTACAGCTACATTATTATGGTTTATACATATCCGCTTCATTTGAAGGAACAAAAATAATTCCCTTCAATTTAAGTTTTTCAACTTCATTTTTAAATTCTTCTGAACAGAACATAACTCTGAAGAGTCTAATGTTATTAATTTGAAACACTTCAGGAAGCATTGCCTTGCTTTTCAATTGTAAATCCCATATTTTTTTTATATGACCATTTTGCTTATAGATTTCAATATTTGATTTCTCCATATCTATGACATCTTCTAATTTATTATAAAAGCGCACAAAGTAATACTCTTTTGAAGATATACTTTCTTTATGCTTATTCACCATATTTAATTTAGTATATTGAAAATTCCTTATTTCAAATTTTTTTAATAGATTAAGAAAATCTAATGATACAAAAAATCCACCATCCTCCCATCTGAAGTCAAAATCATATTTTTTATCTTTGGAAACGAACCATATTTCCTTTGGCAACTCTGTTATTATATTTTTTGAGGTTCTCCATTCTCCATCATCAGAATCTCTTGGCTCAAATGGATTTTTTTCAAAAAATTCTGTATGCATTATCCCCTCAAGTAAATTAGGACAAAATATACCTTCTTTTTTAAAAATCGCAAATTTTTTCTCCATATTAAAATGTTATTCCCTTCATGTATTCATTTATGTAATCTACTACATGGTGATTTAGTTTTTATTTTCCCGGAAATTAGTTTCTTTTTTTAGACTTCTTTGTAGAATCTCTCGTCTAGTTAAAGTACTGTCCTTTTACTATTTTGTACTGCACTTTACCTCTTCTATTCTTCATAATAATTTTGAATAGTTATAATTTTTCATGCATATTTAGCTCAGTCAATGCAAAAGCAAAGTTGAGTTTCCTAATATCACTATTTCTACCTATATCATGATTAATAAAATATCAAAAAACAAGTGACAATAAACCCTTAATTAACGGATTAATCGCCACTTATTAATTTATACAAAAGCACTTGTAATCAATTATAAATACTTGTTGTACCTTTAGATATCTGGAGTTTACTAATATCATTATTCGCCATTTTTCTTTCTATAATTCTAAAACATTACATTTTATTTTATTATAAATCAATTCCTCATTTATTATTTTTTCAATCTCACTCCAGTCCCCTCCTGCTAATCCTGAACCAATTTTAGGCATCTGTATAGTTAATCTATTAATTAATGAAAACCTTGCAACTTTTTTAAGCATGAACGAAGTGCATCATAACCAATATAAGTTGTACTATCTTTGTAATTTTTCCTTACACCTTTTTGTGCAAGCATATTTGCAATAAAAACCGATTTCTGTTGGTCCACACATACAAACTGAACTTCTCCTAACCTAAAAGTTTCCTTGTCCTTAGACCATTTTAAATACTCTTTTTTTGCATAGGGGAATTGCTTGGATAAAGATAGAACAAAGCCTTTCCCCCACAATCCCAATATATTAACAACATGAATGATTAGTGTATTTTCTTCTAAAGGAATGGAAGCATCACCTTTTAAGTAACTTATTTGAGGTTTATTAATAGCAACTAATATTGCCTCCTTCCACTTATTTTCAAATTCTATTCTAGTAGTAGGAACACTATCGCTTAAATCTAAGCTATTGATATGTCCATCGTACAATAAAAATCCAATATTTTCGTTCCAATCTTTCAACGAGGAAGAAATATACATTTCGTTATTGATTATATTAATTTGCCTAGTTGCAATTCCATTCGCAAATTCTGTAAATAACTCCCCGTGACCTTTCGCAAATTCAACATTATCACATTTGTAATATAATAATCTTTCATCAGGTTTAACATACTGTTCCACCGCTATTTACCACCCTTTTCGAAATATCCAAATCCGTTACACAATTTGGATTTTCATAGGATTTTATCATCTAAAATTTCGTAACGTTTTTTTCTGACTCCTCAACCATTTTTTCAAATCATCAATCTTAATTGCGACCATTTATCAGACCTTCTTAAAGATTCTAACAATTGATCAACTGAAACCCACCCATTAGCATCTAACTCTAATTCATACTCCCCCGGAGAATGGCGTAGGGCACCCGCCCTCCATTTCTTTACCTAAGGGCAACGAATTTAAAATTGTCCTACCGGCTGTTGTAGTGCTAAAACGTTTATTTAAATTAATATTCCCTAAATTTTCTTTAGTCGCCCAAACTGGAATTCACCTTTGAATTAGCCTCTTTAGCAACATATAATCTTCTATTACCTACCGTGAAAATATCGTTCATATGTAAAAAGAACTTAAGTCTTCTATATATGTTTTGTATCTTACTTATGAATATTGCCAATAACTTTTTAGAGGATTCTCAATTAAATCTTCTTTCATTTGTGCATATAAATATATAGCACCGAACGCAAAGGGATAACTTTTTCTTGGCTTTATTAGTTTATCTGGATATCCTTCCTCATCAATTTGGAGTATAAAACTAAAGCCATCTTCATGTAGCTCCTTATAATAATATTCCTCTTCCTGAATATGCTTTGGTTTTCCTCCGAATTTCACAAGAAAACTTTGATTAAATGGTTTTTTATCACTTACAATAGTGGCTTCAGAAATAAAATGTTTTACAAAATCAGGATTGTTAAATGTATCAAATTTACTCTCTTCTGTTTTAGAATGTTTTATTGTCATTAATGAACAATTTGGATATCTATTTTTAGAGATACGTTCTTCAAAATTTTGGGGTGCAAAAATAGATATCATCTCATTTTCATTGAAAGGGTTAACAAAGGACAAATAAAAATACATTGTTGTTTCTTCATTTACTGTGCCTTCCAATTCATCGAAGTAACTTGGTGCATTACCTCCAATCCAGCCATTACCGCTATCAATTTCATTAGTTTGAAAAACCATACATTCATTTCGTTCTTGAAAAAATTTATTATACCTCATAGCAATCTCCCTTCTATTATGCATTACCATGGTATAATTCCATGTTTTATCCCATGCTGTAGTTTCTGTCATTCGTGATTTTTGCAGAAGGGACAAACCCTTCATTAAATACCCATGTAACTAGATTATCTGCTATAGCAGTATCGGTTTGTGAAGATTTTAGATTGTCTAAAGTATCTGCAACATTCTGCTTGGAAAACTCATGCAAAATCGTATTGCCATCCCATACAAAATAAGTAGCTCTACCTTCCGAACACTTCTCTATCCGCCTACCTAGTGTGTCATACTTGAAAGTTACTTCTGTCATATCTGGCTTTATGACCTTGGCCATCATGCCATTGCCATAGTACTCGTACTTCCATGTATCTCCATTATGTTCGACTTTCTCTACGAGATTTCCTTCTTCATCATAGGAGAATTTGGCATCTTTTGTTTCTAGTAATCTACTGCCAGCGCCATAGACACGGTCTTTTTTGTCTTTTGTTTCATATAAGTTGCCGACATCATCGACACTGCGGTATAAGAAATCAAATTGGCGACTGTCTTGATTGGCCCACACGAGGTTACTAAATTCGTCGTAACCATAAGTCACTTTTACACCCGTTAGCTCGTTGACCATACTTCGTAATTGATGATTGACGTCCCAATTGTAGGCACGTCTTCTCTTATCTCGGCTTTGGCTACTTACTCTGTGATGTGTTGGTCGACCTGTAATATCATATTGCCATTTACTAATGACATCCCCTGGTAGGATTCTTTCAATCTCTTGACCGAGTTCATTGTACTGCATCGAGGCTGTCCACTGTTTACTCTGCCCGAGAGACTATCATTTGCAAAACATTGCCCATGGTCATTACGAGAAAAAATTGAGTATGGATATATTAGAGATATTACCGCATTATGTTTAGAAAATTACGAAAAATAGAAATACAATTTTAATAATTCAATAAACAATAAAAAAACATATGTAAAGAAAAAGTTTAAGACAATTTCTTTACATATGTTGCCACGACTTAATTAAAGTAGTAGTAAGAAAATTCTGTATTATAACTGTTTTTGCTCCTAATAATAATTACTAATATTATTAGGAATACCCTACATTTCAACAAATTCTGGTCGTTGGGTACTTCCCTCTTTGACAAACATTACTCCTTTTATCTTTTCTTCTTTGCATGCTTTTATAAATATTTCATCAACAATGATATTTCCTGTATATTCTTTCATTCTTACAATATGATGCCCTTCTAAAGAATTGGGAACATATTTTATAGTCAGTAGTTTAATTGGTCCGTCTGGTAAGGATTTTAATAATGGTTTATATTCCGAGTTTTCCCAATCCAAACAAGGTACTAGATTTAATACATTCATGACAAAAAATGTTTCATTGATTTCGCCGCTCTTTGTAGACGATATGACTGCAGGAATGAACTGACAATCTGATCCTAATCGCTCAACTAGTTGTTTGAATTTTAAACTTACCAATAGCCCCCCTATTGTTGGCAAAATATCATAATCGTTTAAATAAGTATCAAGTTTATCTACTGAATAATAAAGTTTCTCATCTAAAGGATAGACAATACCCTCTTCTAAATCATATTGATTAAAAGTATTCTTTTCTGTGTAACCAAAAAAAACATCTCTTCTATAATTGCTATATAACTGATAATAACTCATAAAAATCACCCCTCACAATGTAGTCTTATTTTACCTTTTCTCAAATCTTGTCTTAAATCGTTTATTAATTCTTGTGAACATTATGACCTTGTTTATCATAGGCTTCGACAGGTGTTCCCAGATAATCACTAATAATGTTAGTTGCCTTCACTCATTATCTTAGCTGAAGGAACAAAGCCATCATACAATACCCATGTCACTAGATTATCTGCGATTTTGGCATCTGGCTGGGAAGCATTCTCCACTGAATTTTCCTGCGACAAATTCTCATGCAGAATCGTATTGCCATCCCATACAAAATAAGTAGCTTTTCCTTCCGAACACTTCTCTAACCCCCTACCTAACGCGTCATAATTGAAAGCTCTCATTATCTGTGAACGATTGATGCGTACTTTGCTCCCAAAGCATCTTTGAATCCGATGTGGCTGAAAGATTTCAAGGTTTATTATCATAATAAAAAGAAAGAATTACCATATTAAGGAATTCATTCTTTCATGCTTTTCATTGTTCTACTGAAATTTAAAAGGAGTTATTAGCTATACTTACTTCGAATTTGAACAGAATGCCCACAACTAATTAACCGGCAAACATGCCATTTAAGAAGAAATTCTTTCCCTTCATCATTATCATGCTACAAGCAGTTTCAATTTCTTCTAGAAAACAAGTGCGATTCAAGAAAACTCTAAGAATATGTTTTTATATTTGGCGAATAGCTAGGGTTATATACGGCCTTATAAGGAATCAAACAAAAACATATGTAAAGAAAAAGATTTTTATATCTTCCTTACATATACTTCTATCAAGCACTAAAGTCATTCAAGACTGCAGCTGTATATTCCTATTTCTTTTTTATCTGCCATCATAAGCATCCCCATAAGATTTAAAATTTTCGGCCAATCAAAACCAATGTTCACCTTTACTCGAATATAAATGTTCTAACAGTTCCGTAAAGCTTTTAGCAATAATCTGACTATCTCCTGGTGTTGCATGGGTTTCCAAAAAACTATCATAGCAATAACCAAAATGAGACTTGCTTAAGTCAATACTAATATATTGGTTTATTTGTTCAGACTCAGCAATAAGATACCATTCATTACTTATATCACCTTCAAGTTCCTCCCAAATAATATCATCTTCCGGGTAAAGCCTTTTACTAGTTGGAATAAACTCATTTGAAGAAACAATTTTTATTCCGTATGGCTTATCTAAAAACATTTGTAAAGAGTCATAATTACTAAAAAAGTAATTCAAATCTTTTGGTAGAGCTAAATCACTAGCGTAATCTGTGTGCCTTTTCACAATTTTACAATTACTATTCAGTTCAATTTTTTTAATAACCTCTAATATTTTCATATTTTTTACTCCTTTACTTTCAAATTCACTTTTATATATACTTGAATCAATTTTTCAATTCAATTTCCTATAAATAAACACGAACTTTGAAATTCGAATAAAACGAACGATATTTTATTATTAGTATTTTCAGAACACATTGTTCGTATTTTTTAATCAAAAATGCATTTATGAAATTAACTCATTTACAAAAATTTATTACCGATCATATGAAGAAAAATATTGAGGAACATCTTCTAATTCTATAAATTGAATTCCTTTCACTTGTTTTTCTTCACAAAGTTGCTTAAACTTTTCTGAACAAAATAGATATCTTGCTAATTTTAAGTCATTCAAGCAAAACACGTCTCTATCATTTTCTTGTAGAACAATTTTTTGATATTTTTCAACCATATAATTTATGTCAAAAACCTTATTTTCTGGAACACTTCTTTTTGTAAACTCTGACTTCTCGTAATCAACGAAATCTTCTCTATTATAATACTTAATAAAATAATAGGGTTTTTTTACTTTAGATTTTCCCTTTGAACTAACAACTTGTAGATTTGATGTAACATACTTTTGTAAAGTATTTACTTGATTCATCAAAGTAAAAAAATCACTACTGATAATATGACCATTAAAACCCTCATAATAGTCAAATTCAATTTTATTATTAGTAATTAACCATAAATCTTTTGGCATTTCTTGTTTTTGAAAAAAGATTTTATTCCATTCGTATCCCATTGCCTCACTATATTTTGTTTCATCAAATGATTCGTGAATAACGCCCTTCAAAAAAATAGGCGACTTTACATTATCCTTAACAATCATATAATAACTCATACTATCTCCCTAATCTTTGAAACTTAAGATATTTCCTAGATTGCACAGTACCAAAGTGCCCCTTCTGTATTTTGTTTTTCAATTCTTCTTGCAATTTTTTAATATCTGTCCTATCCTCTTTTTCATTTATTAATCCCAGAGAGTGTTAATCGGCAATATCCGTCACCCTACTCAAGACATAATCACTATACATAGGGTGTTGAGTATTATGAATCATACTAAAAGAGCTTCCTTTTAATGTGTTGGGGTTGCCAGGCATCATAATACCAATAAATGCTTCATCTCTTAATCCCCCATACCAATAGAGTCAAAGAAGGATTGATGTGTTTCCCATGTATTAGTTTTACTAACACGGTGAGCTTGATATCCTGATATTTTATCTCCAGCTTTTTTCGGTTTCCAGCAAGAATTGGGCTAGGTGCTCTCGCTAAAATGTTAGAATCATTTACATACCATACAACGTAGGTTCCCACCAACCAGCCCAATCGGGTCAACGTGCGTATACTTCCCTTGCTCTGGGTCATAGTATCGGAAGCGGTTATAATACAAGCCAATTTCTATATCTTCATACTGCCATTGATACCTAAACGGAATGAAATCTTTCTCACCCGTTTACTCGTCCATATACATCAAGCTCAGCCGACCAAACCTTATGACCTTGCTCATCATAAGCTTCGACAGGCGTTCTTAGATAATCACTAATAATGCTGAAGTTGCCTTCATTTGTAATTTTTGCTGAAGGGACAAAGTCATCATACAATACCCATGTCACTAAATTATCTGCGATAACGATATCTGTCTGTGAAGCATTCTTCACTGAATTATCCTGCGAGAAATTCTCATGCAGAATCGTATTGTCATCCCATACAAAATGAGTAGCTCTACCTTCCGAACACTTCTCTATCCACCTACCCTCACGCGTCATAATTGAAAGCTCTCATTATCTGTGAACGTTTGATGCGTACTTTGCTCCCAAAGCATCTTTGAATCCGATGTGGCTGAAAGATTCCAAGGTTTATTATAATAATAAAAAGAACGAATTACCATATTACGGAATTCGTTCTTTCATGCTTTTCAATGCTCTACTGAAAAAAATGGATTATTAGCAATACTTCGATTTTGAACAGAATTGCCAATTAACCGGCAAACTTGCCATTTGAGAAAAAATTTTTTCTCTTTATCATTATCTAACTACTTAAAAAACTATAAATGCATCATTTTCAAAATAATAAATAAACGCTTGCAGCAACTGATCTAGTGATGGATTTTCTAACTGATTATTTACATTGTCAATTACATCCTCAATACTTGCACCATCCAACGTTTCTATCCACCCATTTTGCTTCACTTGTTCTGGTAAAAAGTCATCTGAATCGGGTGGAAAATCAAAACTATCTAATGAAAATATCCCCTCTGTATTTAAATTCCATTCTTTTAAATTTGGAGGAAGATAGAACCAAGTCTCTGGATTCTTTTCTGGATGCGATAACACATCCCTAACACTAATTAAATTCATTTTTTCTTTCATCATGTATTACACCCGCTTGTCAGTTTTTTAAATCCACCCCCTTGGTTTGGATGAAGACTTCCTTGCACCGGACCTGGAGCTCTATGTTGCCCCCTTGGAACGAGGTGTACAAAAACACATGTAAAGTAAAATCTTATACATTTACTTTACATATGTCTCGAAAACTTTTTTAATAGTAGTAGTACTTTTTCTAATTTTCTCTAGCCATTTTATTTATTATTACTTCTTAATATTTCCGTTCCTCCTCTTCCTCATCTAGTAAATAGCTAAAGAAGTCAGAAAAATCCTCCCATACATCTGGTTTAGAAATAAAATTTTGCTTTTCTAATTTAGTTACTTCTACAGAATCAAGCCACATGATTGATGGTTTTTTTTCAGTATCCATAACAATAATACTTTCAGCTTCTTCAGCAATTACAATAAATCTGTCCGGCAAGCCAACTGCTTCTCTGATTCTTATAGTTTCACTTATAAAATTAGTTGGCTCAGAAAATAAAAAAGAATGGATATCTATCCCACCAACAATACCCCCACAGTAAAATCCAGATATTTCACGAAAATCATTAGGTAGCTTTATTTGAAGTTCATGTTCAATTTTATCTAAATACTCTTTAGAAACTCCATCAATATCATATAAAGCCTGGTATTTATTCCGTAATTCATTCATATCATTCATATTTTATTTACCTCCAAAATTCTAGTTTTTACATCGTGTTTTAAAATACTCTCTAGTATCGACACTAAATTGAGGTCTATTTATTGGATGAATAGGGTGTGGCTTGTTTCTTCCAAATTGGCTATGCAATATATCCTGCCCATATTTTCCAACTCCATGATAACGAGTACTTGCCTCTACTAAAGCCCCCTCGAATCTTGGCCTAAGTGATGTAAAGTAACAAAGCTACCATCAGAGAGTTGAGGTGCTAATCAATATTTATTCGCCGCATCTCTGTTTGTCATTCCTCTCCCCTTAGCACTACCAAGTGTTCTTACTTTATCCCAGTCTATATCATCCCTTTGATACACTTCATATGTTTGTTTAGTACCCTTTGGTCTAGTTGCAGTCCAACTAATTTGTTTCCAATTTATTAGACCAAATGGATCAATCTCCATAAGAGGATCTCTAACATACCCATACAACGTAGGATTCCCACCCGCAAGCCCAATCGGGTCAATCTGCGTATAATTCCCTTGCTCTGGGTCGTAGTATCGGAATCGGTTATAATACAAGCCAATTTCTACATCTTCATACTGCCCTTGATACCTAAACGGAATGAAATCTTTCTCACCCGTAAACTCGTTCACTCGCCCATACACATCAAGCTCAGCCGACCAAACCTTATGACCTTGTTCATCATAGGCTTCGACAGGCGTTCCTAGATAATCACTAATAATGCTGTAGTTGCCTTTATTCGTGATTTTTGCTGAAGGGACAAAGCCATCATTGAATACCCATGTAACGAGATTATCTGCGATATCGACGTCTGCCTGGGAAGCATTCTCCACTGAATTATCCTGTGACAAATATTCATGCAGAATCGTATTGCCATCCCATACGAATTCGTCAAAGCTCGCCAGATATTATCCATAAAATTGTATATTTAAATTAACTGTATTAACCAATATCCATATGGTAAAATTAAACAAAAAATATTGGAGGAATAATAAAATGATACCTTTTGAAGAAAACATGAAAATTTGGAAAGATACCATAGAGGAAATTAGTCATCCTATTTATAGATCTATTTTAAATAACTTTCATACAGATATGATTCAAGAAATTTCCTTTAACATCAAAGCTGATATTGTCCAAAAGGATTTCGATTCAATTATGAATTATTCACTAAAATACATTTTACAATCTCTTTTCATTCAAATTAAAAAGTCAAAAGAATTTGAATTAATGGAATTAGTTTTTGGAGATAAAGTATGCGATGAGTTTGAAAAGCTACTTATTATGGATGCTATTGATATTTCTTACCATATAGATGATTTTATTACCGAGAAAGAAATGGAGGATGAAGGTATTAGTGCGGACGACTTAGATAACTTTCTTAATATCATTGTGAATTTTAATGAAAAACAGTTTGCAATATTAGAACTTACTAACTCCGTCTGTGAGCTTGGAGAATTAGCTTTTTTAAATCTAGACACTCCAGATACATTCATTAACGGGAACCATTATAGTGACTATGAAGAGAAATAATTCTCTTCATAGCATTTAGGAAAAAGCATGTTTAAAAATATGCAATTCATTTATGACATTCTAAGTCCCGTCCCTACTTTCATGAAACGCAATCCATTAATGTTATTTTCTTCAATAAAATCCTTAAAATTTTGTGTACAGAAATAAAAGTTATTAATTCTAATATCTCTAAATATTGTTTCATTTTCTATTTTTTCTAAGTTAAATCTGATATTATCACCTCTCAACATTGCAAGGGATTCTTGCATATCTAAACCATCAAAATTAATTGCTGTTACAACATTTGTTACATTTATATATATATATTCCTCTGAAATACCTTGGATTTTTATCGGGAAGGTTTCTATAATTTCGGAAAATTCATCAATAAAAAGCTTTTCAAATTTCTTTTTTACTATTAATGTAGATCCATAACAACGTGAATCAAAATCTAACAATTTCCCCCTATTAAGTTTATCTTCTAAAATACCAAATATCTCTTCATTCCAATCTAGAGTAATCTTTTGTCCTGTAAAAGTTGAAAATCGACGAACATAATCCTTATCCAAAAAGGTTAAATCTTTAAAATCATCATCATTTACAAATCTATATATATTCATTAACAAAACTCCCTTCACCAAATTTTAACGTTAAATAATAAATCAGTCCTAATATTTTCTAGCTCAGCTAATACTGCTTCTCTCGCCTTTGCTCCACCAAAACGTTCAGCAGCTTCCAACCTATCAGCAACATTTCTAAAATAATCATTAGTATGGATTATTCTATGATAAGCACCTGGTTGTATACTATTTGGATCAACATGTTTTAAATAAATCCCATTATCTGCACCATTTACATTAATCTTAAGTCTTTCCAAGATATCTCTAGCTCTTTGAGCATCTGGATTTGAATGATCTCCCGCTACAATATGATGAGCTGCGGAACCTTTATATTTATACCAAGCACGTTTCATGTACCCTTCATTCTTTCTTAACTCACTATTAGCTTTGTTCATATTTTTTCTTAACTCTTTAGTACATGAAAGACCAAAAATATCTATTGAGTTATTTGTATCCTGTACATATCCATATAAGACAAAACCACCATTAAGCCCAATTGGATCCTTTTGCGTATACATCCCCTCAATTGGTGAGTAATATCTAAATCTGTTGTAGTAAAGGCCGGTTTCTTCATCGTCGTATTGCCCTTGATATCGGAATGGTATAAAATCCTTGTCACAGGTAAACTCTTTTGACTGACCATAAATATCTAACTCATTGGACCAAACCTTATTACCGTCAGAATCGTAGGCTTCAGAAGGTGTACCTAAGTAATCACTAATAATACTATAAATCCCTTCACTTGTAATTTTAGCAAAAGGAACAAATGTACCTTCATTGAAAATCCAAGTTATAAGACTATTATCAATGTTAGTTTTGCTTGAAGATATATTCTGAATATTAGTTTCACAAGCATCCCTATCTTCAAGCCACTCATGCAGAATCGTATTGCCATCCCATACAAAATGAGTAGCCTTATCTTCAGAACTCTTCTCTATTCGCCTACCTAATGAATCATACTTGAAAGTAACTTCCGTATTATCTGGCTTTATGACCTTGGCCATCATGCCATTGCCATAGTACTCGTACTTCCATGTATCTCCACTATGTTCGACTTTCTCTACAAGATTTCCTTCTTCGTCATAGGAGAATTTGGCATCTTTTGTTTCTAATAATCTACTGCCAGCGCCATAGACACGGTCTTTTTTATCTTTTGTTTCATATAAATTGCCGACATCATCGACACTGCGGTATAAGAAATCAAATTGACGACTGTCTTGATTGGCCCACACGAGGTTACTAAATTCATCATAGCCGTACGTCACTTTTACACCGGTTAGCTCGTTGACCATACTGCGTAATTGATGATTGACGTCCCAATTGTAGGCACGTCTTCGTGTATCTCGGCTTTGGCTATTTACTCTGTGATGTGTTGGTCTACCTGTGATATCATACTGCCACTTGCTAATAACATCCCCTGGTAGGATTCGCTCAATCTCTTGACCGAGTTCATTGTACTGCATCGAGGCTGTCCACTGGGATTGCTCGGAGCGAGAGGCTGTCATTTGTAAGACATTGCCTAGTTCATTACGAGCCACATCGATTTTGGCACCGAGGCTACTTGTTATCTGTGAACGATTGCCTAACTCGTCATAGCTACTGGCAATCCAATGGTCGTTTTGCCATTCTTTGATGACTTGTCCTGATGGGTCCCGTTCTAGCTTAACGGTTACATGCTCATTTTCCGTTTCTTGTAATGCGCCGTTTTTGTCATAGCTAAATGTTTCCCACGTACCGTCATAGTAGTCAGAGCGAATGACATTTCCTAGCGCATCGTGTTGATACGCTGTCCAACGATTCCCTGGTCGTTGAATCCGTTGCACGAGTCCTGCGAGGCTTCGCTCATACGATTTTTCCATGTTATCAAAGCCATTTTCCTTGATAATATGGCCTTTGGTATCGCGTTCAAAGGTGTATGCTTCGCCTTTTTCATTGATAACAGCGGTTAATTGCTCCTCTGTATCGTAGGTGAATTGTACTTGCTTGCCACCTTGTTTGCGGGATGTTAAGCTGCCAAGAATCGTGTAATCAAAGGCGACTTGTGTATGGTTATCCTTTGCAAAAATAATATCATCATAAGCATTGTATTTTAATTGAACATCGTTACCATCAGATAGATGGGCGCGTACTAGGCGATTTAAATGGTCATAATGGAACTTTTCCGTGGCTCCAAGCGGATTAGTTGTACTTATGCAGTTCCCACGCCTGTCGTATGTCCATGTTGAACTTGTCCCATCTGGCAATGTGACTTGGCTTAAGTTTAGGTCAGCGTCATACGTTAAGCTTACCATATGCCCTTGCGCATTTGTCACTGTATCGATTAAACGATGCTCATTATAAGAAAATTCAGTCTTTGTACCATCTTCTAAAATCGTTGCCTGTAATGTCCCGTCTTCATTATAAATCCACTGACGACTGCCGCCCTCTGGATTAACTGCCTGAATCAATCGATCTTTGGCATCATGCTGAGAAGATAAAGTACTGCCATCTGCCAGCGTCATCGTAATTGGATTGGCCCATTCATCATAGCTGAAAGTTGTGACGCGACCATCTTCATCTACTTCTTGCAGTAATTCAAAGTCCTCATTATAGACATAGCTGACCTCACTACCATCCGGATACATAATTTTCGTACAGAGGTTATCTTCATTAAAATAGTAAGTGCTTATATGCCCTAAGCTATTGGTAATTTCGTTATAGCCCTCATAATAGGCAAGCTCACCTGCTAGGACATTGCCATCTCCCCATGTTTTAATAACGCGCGCACCTGTAGTTGGCCCATCGTAACGCCAGAAGAAGCTATTTTTATTGCGGTCTATTTTTTGCATCATTAAGTGATTGACATACTGGATATGTGTACTTTGTCCTAATGCATCTTGGATTTCAATTAAATCTTGAACATCATTGTAAACATAGCGTACTAACACTTCACGACTCATTTGGTTGCGTAAAGCAACTTCCGTCATTCTGCCCGCTTCATTGGTCGTAACATCTAGTACGCGCCCTACGCTATCTGTTACTTGAGATAAGAAGCCTTTTGGGTTATACGCAAATTGAATATGGTGGTCTTGCTCATTTCTTACTTCTTTTAATCGATATGTCGTCTCGGTTGTTTGTTCAAATACATAAAGCAAGCGTGTATCATGCTCAAACAAATGGTATTCTATACCTGTATTTTTCAGGGTCATTCTTTCTTTTTTATTAAAATATGGTAAATTAATTGGTAAAATTGGAAACCCTACTGCGCGACCATCCGTCACCACAATGCCAATAAGGTCTTCTTCTTCAAATATCTCTAAGGCTAGATCGTATGTAAAGTGCATACCATGTCCGGTTAAACCAACTCGACTACTATCACTGTACCACGCACGTTCCCATGCAAGAGGGATAGGACCCGGAAGTTCAAAGTCAACACCTTCGTAGATCATACGTCCAGTAATTAAATCAACCGGTTCAAAGCCTTTTTTACAGAATTTATCACTTAAACCTTTTGTACAGTTAAATTTCTTTAATACTTGATGATTGAGTTTGGTTAACTCTGTTTTGGCCATCGCCTTCATACCATCGACAGCCTTTGACACAGCTAGCACTTCATCCATCGAAGCGATTACTTTATCGGCTGCTGTTTTCATGCTTTTTGTGCCTTTGTTAGCCAGTGCTGACACAGTATCGAGTGTTTGCGCAACTTTGGAGTAAGCGGCTTTCATCCCTTTTACTGCTTTTGAAGCATCCACTGCCTTATCTGCAGCCTTGGCGGTTTTACTAGCTGCTTCTGCTACCTTTACGGCTTTATTGGCCTTGTAGGCTGTTTTTGCAGCATCCCCAACGATGGGCACTGCACCGACTATATTCATCGCCGCGCCCATATAGTCTCCTCTTGCCAAGCTAATACCAGCGTTGGCAATATCCGCGAAAGTCCCGATACCTGGAATAAATCCAGCAACATCTAAAGCTAAACTAACGTTATCAAGCACCTTACTAAAGAAGCCTTTTTTCTCTTTTTTCTGCTCTGCTTTTTGTGGGAAGATAACATCCACTTTGGATGTAGCTTCGATTGCTTCTTCATTTAACTTCGGTGGTTGACTTTTTTTCTCTATGCCTTCTTGTTCAATCAGTGTACTAATTAACTGTGTGTCCGCTGCAAGGATTATATGGCTTTGCTCCTTTGCTGAAATGGCAATCCATTCCTCCGCTTCTACCGATAACTCGTTCATACCACTCATCTCAAGTGTTTCATCTGCCGCTAGCATAATGGTACTATTACTTTGAAATGTTACGCCTTCTCCATCATCCATCTTAAGGTCCAATACGCCATCTACTGCACTAAAGGTAATATCACCCACACCTAATGTCATATCTTTCCCCGCATTGGTCGCCAATGATTTCACGGTCGTGTCTGCCATTTTTTTCGTTTGTTTTTGCCCACCCTCTGGTGTAGCAGGTGCAACACGCACCGAGCTAATGACAATGGCATCTTGTTCCACAGCACTTGGAAAATGTAATTGGGCACGAGCACCTTTTTGCGGCATTAAATACATGACACCATTTGCATCTGCTGAATAAGCAAACCAATGTGCTTTTTCTTTCTCTTGTTTTTTATCGATATCTAAATGAATTTTGACCGTGTTTTGCGTAACATCAATGATTTTCCCTGTAAAAGCTGCGCCAATCAAATCTAAATTGCGTACTAATCGCTGACGAATACTTTTTTCTGGTTGGGCAGTATATTGGAATTTTAGTACACCCGCTTCGAGATGAATTTCCCGAACCGTAATCATATAGGATTTTCCCTTTAATTGTACCGATGTACCCAACTCGTACGCTTCTGTGCTTTCAAACTCACAAAATGTATAATCGGTTTCACTTACATCCGTACCATCGTTTTCAGTAATCAATCGATACGTATCTATATCCATATGTAATACAGAAGGTAGATGGTCGATTGTTATACGTTTCTTACTTTCGGGTGTGCCAAACCAAAATCGTGGTCCCTTTCCTTGTAAATCAGGAAAAACAACCGCCTGTAGATTAGAAGCCATTCTTTTAATAAATGTCCAATCTGTCTCCATATATTGAATCGAGATATGACCTATTGCTTGACCGTTGGACACCTGGTCGATGTAATCCCCATGAGGATAAGCCCCCACAATGGTATCTAGTAACGCTACATAGGTCATATTCGCATCTTGAAAAGAACGTGAGCGTTTTTCAACATCCATATTGGCTGTAAACGATACTGCCTCGACATAGACATAATGCACCCCTTGCGCTGCCTGCAACTCTGCATTTTCAATTCTACCTGAAAACAAGATGTCTTGTTGTCGACCAAATTTTACAACCACTTCATCTGAATGACTGACACGTTGAATATACTTTTGTGCTTGCTCTTCCGCAATCATTCCTGTAAAGGACAGTCTTGCATGATCATTGCCTTGATGTTTTATCGTTAGTTTATTGATATGAATAAGAGGATAAGGCCACTCGAGCACAAGATCCTCGTACGTAGTTATCTTGTTGACTTCCTTTTCTCCTAGCGTTTTCATTACTTACCTCCTTTCAAACACTCTTTTTTAAAAGCCTTGTTTCGGTATTGTTAATTCCTCTTGTCCATCATGCACAATATCAATTTTTCCTCCACCTGCTGAGCATTGCGTATGACATCGGGACAATAACGCTTGCTTGCCCTCGATATTGACATTTTCCATTCCTTCCATCCAGTCGATGGAGCATGCAGGCGTACATGGTTTTTTTAATTTCAGGCACACGCCAAAGGTTGGGATGTTGTCAGGTTTACGATCGCCCACATTCAATACGGCTTTCCCTTTAATATAAACGCCATGATCCTGCGGTAAATTTAAATAATTTAGATGACTACCATGCTCACAAGAAATAATTGCTCCATGAACCACATAACTAAATTGCTCTTGTTCTGAACCTTCTGTCTCCAAATTTTCTACAACTTGAGCCATTTAATAACCTACCCTTCGTATATGTTTCAAACTACGACTTATTCTTTGATTTTTGTTTGACTCCAGATGCATCAGTATACTTTAGCAATCAACGTTTTTTAGCTTCTTTCAAGTTTTACTCGCTGCAACTGAATGCCAAGAAATGGTCGTCTTAATATACTTTCTGCCACATCTAGATTAACAATTGTAAAAGAATTTCCTTGACTATTGACTTGAAAAATATAATCTAATTCAACCTTTTTCGGGTTTATCACAAGCTCCTTGATACGTCCATCTGGATAATACGTGGTTTCATGAGAAATACAATTCTTCTTTTCAATCTCCATCAGCCAATACAAGCGCTGTGTCCCCTTTTTTACATCCGTAAAAACAATAGCTGTAAACGCTAAGTGATCCTCATATTTTGCTAACAGCTTTTTTAATTGCTCTGACACAATTGTTCGAGGCTTTTCTAAATAATCTAAATATAGCCCCTGTTCTTTTTCCACCACTTCTGCAAATACTGAAGAGCACACAAAATCATCATCAAGGTCCGTCTTCAAAGGAATAATAGGATTGATAATACTTTGGTCTTGTTGAACAATAAAGTATTCCATTTTGTCCTCCTGTAAGCTTCAAATCCAATGAATGTCTTTTATCTGGGCTTGGCTAAATTGATACTTCGCTTGATCTCGTTGAAAAAAAGTGGCGCCCTTTAAATTAGCACCCGTAAAATTAGCACCTGCCATTTGTGCAAATTCAAATTTTGCCTGTTGCAAATTCGCATTGCTGAAATCCGTACCAAGGTAGCAAGGAACTTCATTATTAGGAAACTTCAATGTTTTTCCTTGTGCATGTCTAAAATTAACACCAGCTAAATTAGCATTTCGAAAATCTGCATCTTGAATCATTGCATACGAAAAATCAACATTCGCTAATTGACAACCAATAAAATTTGTACCAATGCAAACACTTCGATGCAATGAAGCCTCTGCTAAATTACTGTCTTGGAAATTTGCATAGGAAAAGTTCATATGGCTCAAATCTTGTTGCATTAATGATAGGTTTGAAAAGTTTTCAAACGTATACGATTGGTTCGCCTCTTTCTTCTCTAACGATAACAGGATATCTTTTTCCACTTGTTGCCGTTCGTCAATCAGTGCAATATCTTCACTAAACCCTTTATATTCGCCAGCTCGGAAACGCAAGCATGTCGCGCGTTGAAAATTGATTGTAGGGACGCTTTCTTGGTGATAGCGAAAGAGATAACGTAGCAATTGGACAATATATTGATGAAACTGTATAACGGTCTGCTGCAGAATGACTCGAACGTCCGTTGTTTGAATGCTAATATATGACTTTCTTTCTTTTTCTAGTGTATTTTGTAAATCCCTCATCGCTTCACAAAGCCAATGTGCTTCATATTTTGCTGTGCATTCTACCCAATCGAAATACCATGTTTCTCCATATGCTTCCAGCAAATACGTAAACTTGTTTTCTAATAAAGATGTTCGTAGCAATGATAGATGAATAAAAGCAACTGGGGCTAACTTACCCTGCTGTTGCTGTCTGCTAATATTCGCAAATAGTTGTTCAAATGCGTGAATGATTGGTTGAAGTAAAACTTCCTTGTCTTGACGAAACTGTCGATCGACTATTGCTTGTAACCGGTTGACATGGACTACCACACATTCATCCATAAAATGCTGTAAGGCTTCTTCTCGTTTCATGCGTCTACATCCCCACTAATTTGCTCGTACTTCTGTTCCTTTAATCTCCATTTTGTCCTCCATCTTGATTGAGTTCTCTTTACATGTCATCTCAATTTTTTCATTGGCATTGATCATAATTTGCTTGGCATTAATAACGACTTTGTCTGTTGCTTTTAAGTTAATGTTTTTATCACTAATAATAGAAATACCATTATCATCCATTAACGAAATCATTAATCCACCACCAGAAATGACAATACGATCAGGAGCTAGTAGAATTTGTTTACCATGCTTCGTTCTAAGTGTTTTCACATCTGGATCAGCCATACGTACTGGGTCTTGGCGACTATCCTCTGGAGGGGCAGCACTACCGCCCCCACCTTGACTGGTCGGATTCGTTGCTGCTAACATAGCACCCGATTGTGGTGGTGCTTTGGTCACGGAGCTAATGGCAATCCCCTCATCCTCACGGTTGCTTGGGAAATAGATTCTCACATTGTCAGATAACTCTGGCATAAAATACCACCCTGTATTATCTTCTGACGCATAGATTGTTGAATATGGAAACCAATAGGCTGTACTCTTTTCTTGCCCCTCGTCAAAATCGACATGAATGCGGATTTTATCTCCTGCCACATCAATGACTTTTCCTTGAATAGACGCGCCGATAATTGCTTGATTATACGTCGTGTGAACACTGAAACCATTCTTTGGTGTAAGCGTATAAATATGCTTCAATAAGCCATTTTTAAGCTTCGATACGATTTTATAAACATATAGTTTTTTGGCTTGGAACGTGACTTCGTTGCCGATTTTGAATAGTTGGGTCGATTCTACTTCATAATACATATAGTCACTGTCCGTTATACTATCGAGATGATTTTTACTAGAAATAAGGAAGTTGCCAATTGCCTTTTTCACACGGTAATTGATTGCATCTATTTTCTGTACAGCACCTGCTTGAAATGGTACGCCGAAGTAAAACTTTGGTGCACTATGAACTGTGTCTGGCACTAAGCCCGTATGAAATCTAGAAGCCATACGTTTTAGAAACTCCCAGTCTGTCTCTAAATATTGCATTGTAAAGCTACCAATACTAGCACCCTTTGTGACATGATCCATAAAGTCGGCACCTGGTTGGTCGGCAATACATTTATTGATCAATTCTGTATATGGCATCTTAGCATGTTGGTACGTTTGGTTTTTTTTCTTCACATCTAATACATACGTATGTGAAACTGCCTTCACCTCCAAATAATACGTACCCAGCACCGATTTCACTTGTACATCTAATGCTAATCCATTAAAAATAGGCGATTGGCCATTACTGCTAATTTGCAATACTTCGATAGCTGTTTCAGCATCAGTCATGTAAACGTAGGAGTCTTCAAGTTCATCTGGTATAATGCCTGTTAAATGTAATACCGCATGTTCATTCATTTGTTGTGTGATTTCGATTTCGCTGACGCGGATATTATAGGGCATCACAATTAAATCTTTATACGTCATTGCTGTTTCCTTGTTAACTCGCACCATCAAACAACACCTTCTCCATCCAATGATTTGTTTTCGATTGAGATTAATTCCAACATGCCATAAGCAATCGGTTGCCATATATCCATTTCTTTTTTCAAGCAATTAACTGAACCCGTAGCCACATGGCCATCTACTATAAATAAAAACATTAAATTATAAATTTTGTTATCGAGTGCCTTCGAAATAAAATCAAAATAACCAATTTGTAGACCGTTCACTTCTTTCATGCCGATATCTAACATTTCAGCACCTGGCTGGAACTTTTGCACGATATTCATCATCGTTTCAGTAAAATCTTCTAACTCTTCTTCTTTTAATTGTTGTTCCATTCGTTTCATCGTGACGTTTATGGACGTGCTATCACTTGTGTAAATGTAATCCGGTCTACGGCTTGATGGATATTTAATATTCATTAATTCCGATTCCATCTCTTCAAATGCTACAGGCATAAACATTTGTATTTGATTCTCGTAAAAGCCAATCTGTGCAAATTCAATTGTTTCATCTTCAATTGTTAGCTGGCCATTTTGAATGGCTTTCACAATGTCCGTATGTAACAATTGCTTTTCAATGTTCTCTGTTCGTTTTTTCTGCCTTGCATGCTTGGTCATCTCAATTACTTCTTCATCCATATAACTCATTTTTTCGCCCTCCTTTGTTAAAAAGTCTTTTAGTATGCATAGACCTTCTTTTATTTTTCTTATAGCTAGTGTTGGTATAAAACGACTTGCTTTGTGATGATAATCTTGTTTTCTTAGCACATCACTACCTAATCCACAATCATACGTTTTGGTCGACCTTGACTGAGTCCCTTCATACGGCTGCCACCCTTTACGTCCATTAAAATACGATTTAAATACTTATGAATTTGACTATTACTTAACGTTTGATAGTCTAGCTCTAGCCTATTGCAAATATAGAAATCAATCGCATCTCGTTGCACTCTCTCCTGATTTAAACACTCTAAGGCAAAGGCTATATCATATGGATTAGTTGGACGATATTTTAAAAGCTCTCGTGCAAAATATTGCAATATAAGTGGGTGGTAGGTGCTTTTTTGTATGCCAGCATACTGGCAATGATGATAGTTTACTGTGTTATATTCAGTTGCAAAGTCGAGAAAGTCGATATGCTGTGAGCGCAGTTTGGCTCCTAATTTTAATTTAAAGCGTGCTAATTCTAGTTCATTTTGTGCAAGATCAACGGAATCATCTAAAATAATTTCTGTTGTGTAATGGGTATAATCAAGGTTATTCACTGCTTCAGGAAATCGTACTTTTAATATCGTTTCGTGCCCTGTAGCTTCATAAGGAAGCTCATAGCTACTATGTAGCATATATAGCCTTCCATTATGCTTGATAATGCCTTTTGTAATTATGAGTTGTGAATCTGCTACAATAATATGGACACCCGCAATAATGCCATTCGAGTAATCTTGGAAATACAGATCTAAAAATTCTCTTGGGTAATCTCGTAAATTCTCCAACATTTCTCGCTTTAAAATACGACCTTTTTGAAAATGTGGATATTGATTGGCAAACAAGCTGTCACCCACCTCTTTTCTTGTTTTCACTTTTGAGCGCTTACTTTAAGCCGTCGAAGAAATCTAATTCGGATAACTCCGTTTCAAACGCAAAGAATGCTTTATTGCCAACAAAAAGTTGCTCTTCTCTTCTCGCTACAGGAACGACATGGAAACCCCAGTGGTCTTCTGCGGCAAATACAAAGAACTTCACTTCGCCATTTGTAATGGAATCCGTCTCATCTTGTGGAATTTTATCTTGATATTGCGCTGCGATATTTTCATATAGAGTCGGCGTAAAGTCTTCTTTACGGTTTATATAAATATATTTATATGGCGTTTGGTTATCGCTACCCGTTAGGAAGAATTCAACTTCCGTCACACCCCAAGGTCGAGAAATGCTGCCATGAATTTGGTTCAGTCGTTCTAAACTGCTTATCAGTAATTTTTCTTGGCGGTTATGTGTAAAAGCACTAACAGCATAAGGCACAACAGGCGCATGGTTCGTGACATTCGTTTCAATCATGCCTATCTTTTTGGCATTTAAGTAACGCAGTGCGCCTCTTAAACAAGATAATTTTAGTTCAGGTACTTTCCCGACATTGTCAGCCTTTTGCCTAAATTCAATACTTCGTCCAGGTACAAATTCCTTTAATGCCTCACGAAAAGCATCAATTTTACACGATTGGCCTGTTAACTTAATAATTGAATATTCGCTAAGTTGTCCATTTTCATAAAACTCTTCCAAAAACTCTCGTACAATATCATATATATCAGCCTTAATAAGATGGTTAATTTCCTTAATATTAAAAAATACGTTCGGATAATCATACACATCTTTGAATTGATTGTTTTCTACTAAAGATAGACACCATCGGTCAACAGCAGTTACGTTCAAATCGCTCTCCTGCTGTAAATCTTTTTCCGAATAAAAACGACTTCGTAAAATACCTGTTTTTCGGAAAAACTCCTTCTTCATTTCCTCAGCCATTTCCCATAAGAAATAATAATTATTGCGCACGCGCAAATACTCATCACGTGTACGATTTTCATATTCTTTAAAACGTGTAGGAATAATGTCTTCTGCTTCACGAAAGGCCTTTTCAAATTGTTCATAGACCGCTTCCACACCATAATCGTCGACATAGCGATAGATATCCTTGCCAGGTATATCAATTAAAGTATCAATATCGTAGACGCTTGTGCCACGACTATAATAATTGCTAAAGACAATTTTCATAAATTGAAAAATTCGATAGGTAATATTATTACCGCCAAAATTTGTATCCCCATTTTCGTACGTTGTATGGATATCAATTTTATAAGAAATATGTCCATCCTCTATTGCAAATTGACAAGACGATAAATCGGTCGTACCACCTCCACAATCAATTACGAGTGCTTTATACTTTTTTCCATCCATAAAGCTATTATTCTCGATTTGATTAGCAATTGTATTATAGAGTACGGCCATTCCTTCATCGAGTGCATGCTCAGTTTCAATTTGATATTCTGGCAATATGGCGTGGAACATATCTAAAAATTGTGTCTTTAGTTTCACTGGACTGGAAATATGTAAATGCTTAAAGCGACATTTAAATTGATGCTCCGCCATGCGTATTATATATAACAAAAATTCCCTTATAATTTGACTACGAGGAACAATGGCTGTATTGCCGTTTGCATCCATTACTTCTTCTAATTTTGTATAATTACTAACCCATCGTTTAATCCCTTGAAACTTTGTGGCAAGAGAGGTATAGCTGTTTTTTTTCATCATCTTTAAAGCATCATAACCGACATGATAGTTTATTTGATCTGGATTCGAACAATCTGCCACACTCATCACAGTCGGTACTACTTCAATCCATTCGTTTTGATGGAGAGAATCAGGAAAAGCAACAAAGTTTATGGTATTTAAGTGAATTCTTTTATTGAGCAAATCGTGACTACATGGCGAGGACACATAATCACTATCTAAATAGACTCCTGCCGTCGTATTAGTCGTTCCAAAGTCGATTGCAAGAATAGCTGTAGTTGTTTCAAGTTCTTTAATTTCTAAATCTGGTATAGGTACCTTATAATAATGGAGATTAGTAGGTGGTAGCGGATGTTCTTGATAATATGTTTTGTACATATACTCTGAATCTTGTTTTCTTAAAAAAATAAAGCTGTAATTTTTGTTTTTCGTTTGTCTAATGCCAATTGCTTGATCTGCAGCTAGAAAATAACGATTTGGATATTGGTCATCCTTGCGTAAATTCAGGAGACCACATAGCTCAAGCTGCTCATTCACTAGCAACACATTGGACTCTGTAAGAAATCCACCTGTTTCTACGAGATACTGATCAGGCTTATCGATTTTCATGCCGTTATATAAACTCATCTTTGCAGGAATTTTAATTTCTCCATTATCAGAAAGAGGCGTCTTTAAATATGTTTGCATCGCTGCTTCAACTCGTTCAAAACCCCCATCCTTCCGCTCTTTTATAAGAAGGGTTTCTTCAGCACCACGATAACGTAATATCGTTTCGATGAGTTGATCTCTTGTAAGAGTATTCATAAGACCTGTAACCAACTTTTCCTTGTAGCAAATATTTCGAAGTTGGAAAGTTGTCATCTCCATTAACTCAACCCGTGTATATGTCATATACTTCTTTTCTGTGTAACGATTATTCGCATACAGCTTATACGAATATTTATTCATCCTGCATCCTCCTCCGCTAAAAGATCAATAAAGGGCTATTTGATCTAGCTTCATGGTCTCCTCTGTACCGATTATGCCAAAGTGATATTCCCAATAAACCTCCATATGGAAACTTACTGGCAAAAACAGTTCTTGAATAAGCTGCACTTTGCTAGCATTGCGTTCAGTCTTTTTTTGAGCAATGTATAACAGTAGCTCATCCTGTTCCTCTGATCTAACATAAATAACACAGTGCTTAAAGAGCTTTTTGAGTGTATCTTTTAACAGATAAATATCATCTCCTGTTTGATATAACCTTAAAAGATTGAGTACTACTATTTCTTGTTCCTTTTTCGTCAAAGCATATAAATTGTCCCGTACTCGTTCTCCGAATACGTTCATTTCCATTTCTTTCAATATAAATCGAACATAATATTCTCTCTTATTCATACCTTGCATGCGATCAATATCGGCTAGAAAATGAAGGACGATATCGAGTAAGTATTCTCTTAATTCCAAATCTGTTAAATTGTCAGGATGAAATAGGTCTTTAAATATTTCATCAAAGCGATAATATGGATTGATCTCCATATGTTGCACTACATCTTGTGTATTTAATAATGGTGGACTTAATTCCATATATGGTGAGAATGTTTTAGCCAGCATAAATTGAATATCCTTTTTACTAAAACCCTTCTCTTCTGCACTAATAAGAAAATCCCAAATATAGTTCATAGCCATGTACCTTCGCATTTATATTCAAAGAACTGCCTTTGTACTTCGGCCACTAGAAAGCTTAAGATGTCGTTTGAAATAAAATTTTTGGCCTCTTTCGCTTTAAATTCCAACAACATCGTTTTTTTGTTACTGTGCTCGCCTAACATATTTATTAAAAAAGGATTGGCAGCATAGCTAAAACTTTTGCCTTGGAATGCCTCCATAATTTTTATGTCAACAAGTTCTAGTTTTTCTGCTATTTCAAATGAATTAACAAGGCGAATTATTTCTCCTTTTGTTTTCACATTTACGTTATACTTACTAGCAAATTTATGCATAAAACGATCCATTCTGCGATTAGACAGTAGCTCGTAATGTAACTTGCCAATCTTTTCTTTTTCCAATTGTGCTATTTTTAATAATTGCCAACTTCCCGATTTATCTTGCGGAGATACGACCGTCAATTCACTTTCGGAGCGCTTAACATATCTAACATTGTTTTCATCACTTTCAATGAGATAGCCATGCTGGTTTCCCATTTTTCGAAGCGAAAGGACATGTTCGTAATTCACTTTATCAATTGCAGGTATTGGAAATCCTACATTTTTTACTTCGTGCCTTTGAATGTTCCACAATGGTACCATGTTCAGGTGTTTCATTTGTTCAAACTCTTGTAAATCAATGGTTATGTTAATAATCTCCGTATCCTCGTTGAAAGTCGGACATTCAACTAACACAACATCAAAAAACTTGTGAGCAAAGGGATGATTGATTGTTTTCCACGGTAACCCATTCATATGAAATATAGGATATAATTTTTCAATTTCATCTAAATACATTGTATTTTTTTGCAAACGCACCTTAACCTCTACAGATCCATCTGTCGTTAATAGTGTTCCTGTAAAAAGTCTTTGTTCTGTAATTAATTGATTAAGTTGCCATGTATCACATTGTAAGAACAAAGTAAGAAGGACTGTTTTTTTATGTTCATTTAGTGAATCGAGCAATGTTGCCGCATCGATTGGCTGCTTATCAAGATCAGATGGGAGCATCGGGAATAAGCAATCATGAATTGGATCGACATCTTCTTTTGCACAAAGTGTGACATAAATATCGTACTTATTTTCCAAATCATCGATTTCATTGAATATCCGTTCCTCTAGCCTTTTATT
Organism: Lysinibacillus sp. FSL K6-3209; assembly: GCF_037976175.1. NCBI lineage: Bacteria > Bacillati > Bacillota > Bacilli > Caryophanales > Bacillaceae > Lysinibacillus > Lysinibacillus sp. FSL K6-3209. The sequence continues at coordinate 2,853,791 of NZ_CP150264.1, forward strand.
CATTTCTTCTTGATAGTCTATTAAATTGACAAATACACCACTAACAATATCTTTTAACAGTTGCCGTTGCTCTAAATTTTCAACTTTACGTAACCGTTCAAACATGAGCTCTTTCATCACGTTACTTTCCTTCTTTCATCATCTCCATATTTGAAGGCTCCTCAGCGCCTGTTGCTTCATCCATCGATGGGGTTGCAGTGTCAGCTGCTTGTCCTTGAGGAACTGGGTTTAATTTATCATTTGCATTCATAATTTTTCGCTCTAGTCCTAAAACCTTTGCAAGTAACTCTGTTTCCTGATAAATTTCCTGAGCCAATGTGTAAGATTCAATCGCTTTCCCGTAATCTAAACGTGCATAGCTTTGGTCTCCACTCTTTTCTAAACCTTCAGCTTGTAATTGTTTCTGAGCCTTCTTTAGTTCAGCTATTTTTTCTTCTGTTTCTTCAATTTTTGTCTTGATTTGCTCTTCACCAGTAAAAGCAACAGCTAGCGCTTTCTTTCTTGCTTTTTGATAGATTTGTAAGGCACCATTATAATCTTCAGCCTCAAATCGAAAATCTCCATCCTTGATAGCTTCCACAATTTGTACGATGGAATCCATATTCGCAATTCTTTCTTCAATGACTTCTTTTCCAAAATCTTTTATAAGTTTTCCTTCTTTATTGGCTTTTCCATAATGTTCCATTGCTTCAGAAAATTGCCCTTCTTCAGATGCCTTATCTCCGTTTATGATGAGTTGTGTTACTCTTAACTTTTTCGCAAGCAATTTTCTATGTACGGGGTCTTTTAATTTTTTCGCAGCATTTCTGCCTTCACTATATTCCAGTAAAGCATCCGCATAATTCCCATCTTGGAAATTCAAGTTTCCTGTCTTTTCATGCTCTTTCATCTCTACTGTTAACTCTGCTAATTTTTTTGCCTGTTTTGCTTGATAGTAAATCGTACTACCCCCAACAATTAATGTTACAATAAGTGCAGCAGCAATCATTTTGATGTATTTCATTTTTTTCTTGTTTGTTTCTTGATAAACTTTATTAGCAAATATCGCTGCCATTGTATAGTTATTGACAACTTTGCGTTGCCTACTTAATAGTACTTCTTCTAATAATTCAGTATATTGCTCCGGATCCTTTATACTTTCCAACGCATCAGCCATTTCAATTTCACTAACTTCTTCCCAAAATCCGGCTGTGCATAATAGCAACACATCGCCATCCATAAGTTTCATCTTTTTCGAAATATACGGTTGGAAATTTGATGGTTTGCCAAGATAATTGAGTAAATTATTTCTTTCTTCATGATGGCTGATATCGAGAGAACGGTTTCTATCATTCACTAGTTCATCTGCTAAACTTTGATCATTGCTTTTATAAGTCACGATGCCATTTCGAAAGTGATAAAGTCGGGAGTTTCCTGCTACGGCATAGATTATTTTAGAGTAATCCGAGACGACCATGATAATGCTTGCTTTTAACCTCACCCTTAAGCTTTGGGCCTGAAGAACAGCTTGGGCATTTTTTATATACTTTTTTATTCTCTTTCTAGACATCGAAGGTTTTTCCATAAACTTTTCCAGAATGCCTTTTACTGCTAATTCTGCACTATTGATTTCTTGATCAGAATCTAGCCCTTTCACTGCTACCCAGCAAGCAACATCATCCAGCTCCGCATAAGCAAAGTAATCTTTATTTTGCATAAATGAACCCGCTTCGGATAGAAAGCTTGTTTTGAAGTCGCTGTTTTCCTTTCTCATCATTCTCCTCCTTCTTCACTAACCTAATCAGATGCACATCTTAACAATCATTAAGCCCATGTCTTCTCTAATATCACAATGGTTGCATTGTCTTGATTTTTTAAGCGTTTTTGTTCGACAGCTTTGATTATATTTTGAGCAATATCATAAGGAGGAGCGTGCTGTGAAAGGATTCTTTCCATTTCTACTTCTGTTAAGGTATCGTAGACGCCATCGCTAAATAGACAGACCTTATCCCCTCTTTTTAGCTGAATCGGTTTATTTCCAGTATCTAAATTTTTAAATCCCTCATATCCTAGATAGTTAATAAGTCTCTTTTTAAGTGGGTTTTCTTGAACTTCTAGTTGAGAAATTTCTCCTGAAATATAACGTTCTTTTAATACAGATTCAAAAATATGTTTTTGATTAATTGCTATAAATTCTCCATTTCGAAATAGCGTAATAACACTATCTCCAACAGCTCCCCAATGTAGGAAACCTTCCTTATCAATTACTGCAGCTACTAAAGTGGTTCCCCCATTAGAACCATTTAAATTTTCTACAATCATGCGATTACTTGTTAAGGCCGTTTCCTTAAAATAAGATTGTATATTTGCTATACTTTTTTGCTTCATAAACTCTTGAATAAATGTGGTAACTGCGATTGTACTTGCCATTCTGCCATTGGCTAATCCGCTAATGCCGTCTGCAAGAACTGCCATCGTGCCAACTTTTGTTTCAACTGTAGAGAAATAATCATCTTGTTCGGCTCGTCTGCCAATAGTTTGACCATTTCCTATTTCTATCTTGCCGTGTTCTCCTTTATGCATAAGAAGCTTGCGTAGGATGAGCAAAGCCATAATGATGACGATGAAACTAAGTACAATTATGTAAGATAGTAGTGTCTGATCCATGTCTCATCATTCCTCGCCTTGGTTGTTTTCCCATTCGAAGTGAACACCACATAGGGGAATAAATAAAAACATACTTCTTCCTAATTGAATAACATCGTAGGCCGCTAACTCTGTTGGTGTATAAACTGCTTCATTATTTAAATAAGCCAAGCCAGATGCATCTCCTGGAAGAAGATAGAAATTTCTTTTTTTAGGATCGTATACTATAACTGCATGATTACGTTTGGAAATGCTATTATCACCGATTATTCGTATATGCATATCTTCTGCTCGGCCAATGAAATTTTTCTCAGACAAAATTCGATAGTCACGCCCCATTGGTGGCCCTTCAATACAAACTAACCATCCTGTTACAGGGTCAATTCCGTCCATTTCTCCAAGATAGGGCATCGTTTTATCATCTACTTCTGCCACTGCTGTTGCTGTAGTAGTTCTAGGCTCCTGTTCAACCGTTACATTACAATAAGGACAAACATTTCTATGTCTTCTTGAACTAAACATGTGACCATTTGTACATCTAATCAAACTCATATCATTAACCTCCATCTTCATCTTGGCAACAAATCTAGCAACTTTTTATTTTGCTAAAATTCGTGTATTTGCTATGTATATAATATCGCCACTATTTAAGCGATAAGGATTTTCCTGTTTTAAACTACTTTTTACACGTTTGTGTGCTTTTTTTATACCGACACCATTTACAGAGTCTATGTCTTCTATGTACCACATACCAGATACACAATTTAAAACAGCATGTTCATAATTAATAAGCGATTCATATTCCGTGCCAGTTAAATCAATATCTACCTCTTGTTCACTAGAGCTTTTGCCAATCAACATGGAGGTTTTATCATTTAACAACCATTCTTCTACTTCTGCCCCACGTTCATTGAGCAATACAATTTTCTGAATATTTGTATCTGTATATTCATACATTGTCTCTTTTGCTTCGTATTTAATTAATCCATAAGCAATGATAATTATTGCCAGCATTGACCCAATAATAATTTTCAATAGAAAGTCCTGATTCATCACAAATACATATAAAATAAAAAAGAAGGCGATGATTACGATGATAATATCGATAATTTTTATCATCATTTGTCTATTTGCATTGTACGTGTTTACTTCTACAGTATTTTTCATATTATTCACGATAGCATTCTCCTCCTCACTAACTTGTTTTATTTATTAAAAAATCGTTCGAATAAATCAGTTGTATCTAAAGGGTTCTTCTTTGCTGTTTTATGCAGTGTGGATGATGTTTCTTTCGTTTTTGGATTAAATCCAAAAAAATGTTCGAAATTTTTCTCAATATCATTCATATTAAATGCTTGTTGATGGGTAGTTGTTTGAGCTTTTGTTTTTGTCGAATGTTCATGACTATGATCACTGTTTTTTGTCGTCCCATCCAGGCGAGCATCGTAGGCCTCTCTAGTAGACGTATCTTTCAATACTTTGTAAGCTTCTTGTACTTCTAAAAAAATTTTTTCGGACTCTTTATTGCCTCCACTTACGTCAGGATGATGCTTTTTAGATAATTTTCTGTATGCAAGCTTAATTTGATCTTGGGTGGCTTGTCTGCTGACACCTAAAGTTTCATAATGATTTTTCACTATTTTTCATCCCCTGTATTAGGATTATTCAAAATTATCTAAGGAACTATATAGTCCCTTAGATAATAGTGTGTTCTATCAAACTTCTACATTAAACAGCATAGCCGCCTTCGATTTTCGCTAAATCTGTTTTATCTTTCTTCTGCTTAATGAATAAGAAGAATTCACCAATACCTTCTGTGTCGCCATATCTTTCTGTATAGTCAACAACAAACGCATTTGGGAAGTGAATTTTTCGTACAACTTGATCAGCTGAGATAACTTCAAGTGTTACTTTACGGTAACAGTCCGACTTTTCAGCAGGTACTAATGACCATAATCCTAATTTCATCGTATCATCTGAATTATCACCATCTGTTGCTGTTAGGATTTTACCCTTTACTTTTAAAGTTGCACCCACATCTGTTGAGCGAGCGTTAGAGTCATTCGGTGTATCTGTTTCATACTCAACAGTCATAATGCTCTCTAATCCTAATTCAATTGCCTCTGAACCTTCTACTTTTAATACAAAACCCATTCTTATTCCCTCCTAATAGTTGTTGAATTCACTCTTTAAATCGTGCTTGATAAAATTGACCATATTTCTAGCTGACTTCATTTCTCGTATCGTTTTGCAAGAACGTAACGAGAAATATGTAAGGATTTTATCAATCCAGTCATTTGAGTAAATTCATATTTATGTTAAAAGATTTGCTTAAATAACAAATCTTAAACATACGATTTAAACAATCGATGTCTGTAGTTTCTTCATGTTCGGTTTTTATGCTTTAACAGCACTTGTCCCTTTAGTAATCATGACTTCAAGATTTTTCACATTACCGTTAAATACAAGGTCGATTTGACATAAGCTTGTTTTCTCATCAATGATGTAGCCAATATCATCTCCATCATGAATGATCGAGTTTACATGCCCTTTATCATTTAGCCACTTACTTTTTTGACTACTTGGATTATTACTAAAGAAGCGAACGATATTCTCGTGCTTAAAGTCACCTGATTGGAATCTTAGAATTCTTTCAATATACGTACTAACTTGTGTTTTGTAGATTGAGTCGAATCCATCTTCTTCCATCGCCAAGCTTCTAGCTTTATATACTGTAATACGTTTAATATCTTTATCCTGCAGTTGTGCATTTTCAGATGAGAATACAAATCCAAAGCTTCTGCTATTAATCGCATCTTTAATATTATTTGTAAATCCAGATATTTCTTTCGCCATCGTAGTCACAGCACGTAATGAGTTGTCACCTGCTTCAATGTCAAAACGAACCCCCGGATAATTTCTCTTCACATTTCTAAATGATTCTTTTAAATACTCTGGACATTGATAAGCGGACACAATTCCTGCTGCTACATAGCTTGCGCCTACATATACACCCTCGATCCAAAGTTTTAAAATATCTTCTTTTTCTTTTGATAGTCGCGCACCATTCTCCGTTGTCTGCATTCTTGTATCAATGACAACCCCAGACTTATCTTTCGGAATTATAGTAAAGTTTGGCAAGCAAGGGATTGCAAATTCACTATAATCTTTGCGAACGAGCACCGAACATTTATCGATTAAACGGTCAATACCTGCCGTAGCGATACCATTAAACGTTGTCTCTTCTTCAGCCATAAAATTAAAGAATATTTGGACTTTATAATCTTTGACTGTATCCAGAAGACTAGATAAAGATTCCATCGTGTTGCCTTCCTGCTTTGCAACTTTTTCATTTCCTTTAAATCGAGATCTAGTCACTTTCATCTTTCCAGAAGCTTCAAGTTCAAGTGATGGGACGATTCCATACCATACTGTATCCGTAAAATCATTTTTCGAGTTGACAGTATTTAAATACGTGCGCAATCTTGGCAAATTATTACTTTTAACAAGCATATCTAGTTTTGTATTTGTAACTAATAGCGAAGGTTGCATCCCTTTATTTTTAGTTGCATATTGGTCAAAGTACATTTTGACTCCCAGTAGCTTTTCAACTAATGGCTTTACTGTCTTTACAAATTCATCCTTAGCATCCTTATAGAATTCTAGGTATGTATTGTAATTTTGTACTTCTGTTTCAACATCAAAATCCGCTTTCACTGATGGTAAAGGGGAAAATGTTCTTACGACTAAATCCTTTACATAAGAAGATGGGGATTCTGTGATTGCTTCATAGTCTTCTTCGAAAACAGTACTTAAACCATAATTACTATTTTCTTCAATAACCATCAGCTCTGATGAATTCGTTTGAGGTGCTTCAATAATTTTTAATTCACCCGTGTCCCCAATAGTAAGTGTTCCAATTTGTAACTTTTCGGACTCATTTTCCTCCTGATTAGCACCTAGCAAAAGTCTTGTTTTAATATCTTCAATTGCTAATGGCAACATGGCCATAACATTGTTATAGTTTCTGCTGGCAACCTCGAACATAAGATTTAATTTATCTCCAGTATCTAGCTTCTTCGGATCACCATCGTCTAACTTGTCATATTCACCATACAAGTAATGAATTTCTTTTCTTACTTGGCGTATATCATCCATTACTTTTTTAGGAGAAATCATGTCTAATAGATTTTCAAATTTAAAATCTACATTGGTAATTCCTTGGCTTCGTTTCGTATCAATAAGGGTGAAAAGCATTTTCAAAAAATCATTGTTTTGATCAATCGCGATTTCAGAAATGCAATCGTCTTGAATGCCTTCTGGTTTTTTTAGCGTATACATTACTTTTTGATTGGCAGCATTGTAGAATGAATAAACCGTTGGAGAGAATTTATCTAAAAATTCATCGAAGCTTTTTACAAGTAGATATTGATTTATTTCTTTGATTTTCTCATCGCTTAGACTATCAATTCCTTTAACATCCCCAACAAGTGTAATTAAATCTAACTTTTCCGGATTAATTTCCTCAAAGAGCATCGTTCTGTTTGTTTGATTAATAATCTCCATTTTTTCGGCTGTAATGTACAGCCATCCCTCCCTTAATAATGGATTAAATAAGCATAGTCATTAGTGAAGTCATTAAAAATCTTTAAAAATTCCTATTTAAAACTTTTTAGTTATTTTATGTAAATAATTAGGCGTTAGAATCCCTTTTATTTTAGATTTTTAATGCATCATCAAGCATAGTTTAAATTCGTATATGGTATAGATAATCTATAGTACCTGATGTTTAAAATATGTACTGTCTACTTCACTGATGAGTAAAATGGCTTCACTAAAATTCCGTTAAATGAACCCTTCACTAATAACAATTTGTATCACAAAGTAACTATACAATATCTTATTTTATTGTCAATATTTACATTGGTACTTTTTTCTATTAATGTACTGTTATTAGTAATTTTTAACCAAAAGAAAAAAGCACAATTTAAACTTACTAAATTTTAAAAAAACACTGATATATCAATAAAAAAACAGCCTATGGATTCATTATAAAAATTCCATAAGCTGTTTTATATTTATAATTATGTAAATAAAAAATGATTAATAAGGATTAAAATTGATACCCATGTGGCTATTTATTATTATATCACGCTAAGTAATTTTGCATTTTTTGTTTAAATTTCTCAATTTGTATAGCTATTTCCACCCATTTCAGTGAGGAGCACCGTTTTTTTGGCTCGACTATTAGGCACCACTTAATGATTTTCGCCATTACTATACTCACATTTTTATTATAGTCCCTTATATTCACCAGCTTGTCATCAATCACTCTTTGCGAAATATCTAGTGGCACAATATTTGTCATTGAATAGTATATAGTAGCAGCTAGGCTAAAAATATCTGTATAGATTCCTTGTTCAGATTGATTTGAATACTGCTCGATTGGGGAATATCCTGCAGTAGTATATATAGTAGGATTAATAGTTGTTTCATAGTATATTGCCGAGCCAAAGTCGAGTAAACGAGGACTGCCTGCCTTATCAATAATAATGTTATTAGGTTTTATATCTCGATGAATAATTCCTTTGTTGTGTAAATAACATAGTGCATCTATTATTGGAAGAAATATTGTATCAAATAATTGAACCCTAGTATTTAATTGATAATTTAATAAATATTTATCCATTGGCGTCCCTTTATGAAGTGCCATAACAATATAGACTGAATTATTCTCCTCAAAGTGTGTCACATATTCTACAATATTTTTATGATTTACTTGTTCCAATATCTGTGCTTCATGAATAAAATTGTCCTTCAGTTGCTCAAACTGTTGTTTTTTAGATGGCGAACGATAAATAATCGTCTTATTATCTAAATCCCGTAAAGCTATTTCACTAGGGAAAAATTCCTTTATCACCCGAAGCTCGCCCGTTTGCACATGTTCGGTAAGATATACAATAGACAATTTACTTGTGGATAGAATTTCTTTTATTCTATATGTATCTTTTAGTGTTGTATGAACTGATAAACAACACTCCGAATGAATAGCATTCATTATTTTCGCCCATCCTTTACTATATTTTTTAATAAAAAGACAAGAGTTAATTACAATTAAATGTATTTATTCAATTTTATTACTATATTAACTAACTATAATATCAGTGTTTATTAAAAATGTCTGCTATGTTTTCTATTTTACGAAACGAAATAATAGGAAGGAGATTGTGTCATTCTAATGATTTCCAGCATTTCGCACTTCTGCACCAAAAAACTGCCCGACCAGTTACAATACTAGTCGAGCAGTTTTTGTTTTTATGCTTTTTGATAACGAAGCACTGGTGTACGGGCAGCGCGCGTTTCGTCTAGACGAGATACGACTGTTGTATGTGGTGCTTCTTGTACGATCGATGGGTTTTCTTCTGCTTCTTTGGCGATTTGAATCATAATGTCGCAGAAAGCATCTAATGTTTCTTTTGATTCTGTTTCTGTAGGCTCGATCATTAACGCTTCTTCTACATTGAGTGGGAAGTACGTTGTTGGTGGATGGTAGCCGAAGTCTAACAGACGTTTTGCGATATCTAATGTACGAACGCCCAGTTTCTTTTGACGACGACCAGATAATACAAATTCATGCTTGCAATGACGGTTATATGGTAGGTCGTAGAATGGCTCTAAGCGACGCATCATGTAGTTTGCGTTGAGTACAGCATATTCTGTAACAGCTTTTAAGCCATCAGGACCCATCGTACGGATATACGTATAAGCACGTACGTTAATGCCGAAGTTGCCATAGTAAGGTTTTACGCGACCAATCGACTGTGGGCGCTCGTAATCGAAGTGGTATGTGCCATCTTCTGTACGGACAAGAACTGGTTTTGGTAGGAATGGGATTAAATCAGCCTTTACGCCTACTGGACCTGAACCTGGACCACCGCCACCGTGTGGACCTGTAAATGTTTTGTGTAAGTTTAAGTGTACACAGTCAAAGCCCATATCGCCAGGACGTGCTTTACTCATTACGGCATTTAAGTTAGCGCCATCGTAGTATACTTTCCCGCCAACTTCATGAATAAGCTCTGCCATTTCGATAATATTTTCTTCGAATAGACCTAGTGTATTTGGGTTTGTTAACATTAATGCTGCTGTGTCTGGCCCTACTACTTTACGTAAATCCTCGATATCGACTAAGCCGTTTTCATCAGATTTAACTGTAATTGTTTCAAAGCCTGCAACTGTTGCTGATGCTGGATTTGTACCGTGTGCAGAGTCAGGAACGATGACTTTATTACGATGTCCTTCGCCGTTTGCTTCATGGAAAGCACGAATCATCATTAATGCTGTCCATTCACCATGCGCACCTGCCGCTGGTTGTAATGTGACTTCATCCATCCCTGTAATTTCGACTAAAGACGTTTGCAGTTCATAAAGAAGTTCCATTGCACCTTGAACAGTAGATTCATCTTGTAATGGGTGTACATTGGCAAAGCCAGATAGACGTGCCACTGACTCATTGATTTTTGGATTGTACTTCATCGTACATGAACCAAGTGGATAGAAGCCAGAGTCTACACCGTGGTTACGACGAGATAATGCTGTATAATGACGCATAATATCAAGCTCTGAAACTTCTGGTAACTCCGCCGCTTCTTCACGAATACAGTTTGCAGGAAGTAAATCCGCAAGATCGATTTCTGGTACATCTAACGCTTCTAAGCTATACCCTACGCGACCTTCTTTTGTAATTTCAAAAATGAGTGATTGATTTTCGTTATGCATTGAGAGCCCCCATTTCTGCAACAAGTGCATCAATTTCTTCCTTCGTGCGTAATTCTGTGACAGCTATTAGTACATGTTGCTTCAGTGAATCGTATGTTTGACCTAATGGATAACCGCCGATAATGCCTTTTTCAAGTAAGCCTTTGTTGATTTCTTTCACGCATTTATTTGTTTTTACAACGATTTCGTTAAAGTGTGCACCTTGGAATGCCACTGTAAAGCCTGCCGCTTCAAAAGCATTTTTTGCGTAGCGTGTTTTCGCAATATTTTGCATGGCCATTTCGCGTACGCCTTGCTTGCCTAAAGCAGTCATTGCAACAGATGCTGCGAGAGCTAACAGCGCTTGGTTTGAACAAATATTCGATGTTGCTTTGTCGCGACGAATATGCTGTTCACGCGCTTGTAGTGTTAACACATAACCACGACGACCTTCACCATCTACTGTTTCCCCAACAAGACGACCAGGCACTTTACGCATTAATTTAGTTGTCACAGCAAAGAATCCACAGTGTGGACCGCCGAAGCTTTCCGCAATACCAAATACTTGTGCATCACCAACGCAAATATCGGCACCAAGCTTACCTGGTGGTGTCAAAATTCCTAGTGCAAGTGGGTTAGATGATACAACAAATAAACTTTTCGCATCATGTGCAATATCTCCGATAACTTGTAAATCTTCTACTTGACCGAAGAAGTTTGGATATTGTGCAATAACAGCCGCTGTATTTTCATCAATCAGCTCTTTTAAAGCTTCTACATCTGTGACACCATCTTTATGAGGAATTGTAACGATGTCAATTGATTGACCGTATGCATATGTAGCAACGACATCACGATATTCAGGGTGAACCGTTTCAGATACTAAAATTTTCTTACGACGTGTATGACCTGCAGCTAGCATCCCTGCTTCAGCCAATGCTGTTCCGCCGTCATACATAGAAGAGTTGGCAAGATCCATGCCTGTAAGCTCCGCAATCATTGTTTGGAATTCAAAAATCGCTTGTAATTCCCCTTGTGAAATTTCAGGCTGGTACGGAGTATAGGCTGTATAAAATTCTGAACGAGAAATGACATGGTCTACGATAATCGGCTTATAGTGATTGTAGACACCTGCACCTAAAAATGATACGTTCGCATTTGTATCTTTATTTTTTGCAGCGAGTGCCGATAACTCTTTTAAAAGTGCTGATTCTGATTTTGCTTCTTTAATATCATAAAGGCCTTTGAAACGTACTTTTTCAGGAATATCCTCGAATAACTCATCGACTGACGATACACCAACTACGTCTAACATGTCTTGTTTGTCTTGCTCCGTCATTGGTAAATAACGATGTTTCATAAATGTAGGTCCCTCTTTTCAAATTTTATTTTGAACGCTTGTAAAACGGTGTTTCAACTGTTACTACCTTTAAGTGCTTACCACGAATTTCGATTTCCAATTCTGTTCCGATAGTTGCGAATTGGCTGTCAATTAAGGCGTTACCAACATTACGTTTTGAAGAAGGAAGCTGTGTACCTGTTGTCACTTCACCGATTTCTTGACCATCCTTGAACACTTTGTAACCATGACGTGGAATCCCTTTATCAATCATTTCAATACCGACAATTTTACGCGCTAAACCATTCTCTTTTTGAGCTACTAACGCATCATGCCCAATGAAGTCATCTTTATTCAATTTCACAGCAAAGCCAATGCCCGCTTCAAGTGGTGAAATTGTAGCAGAAAGTTCCTGCCCATAAAGTGGAAGACCTGCTTCAAAGCGCAATGTATCACGGCAACCTAAGCCTGCTGGCACAACGCCTTTGTCTTTTCCTGCATCTAAAATAATATCCCAAAGAGCTTTAATATCCGCTGGAGCACCGTATAACTCAAAACCATCTTCACCCGTGTAACCACTGCGAGAGACTAACGCTTTATGTCCTGCAATGTCAACATCCTCTTGGAAGCGGAAATATTTAATTGCACTTAAATCCGTAGCCGTTAATGATTGAAGAAGCTCTTCTGCAAGTGGTCCTTGTAAAGCGATTTGTGCAAAAGCTTCCGATTGATTGTCGATTGTGACATCATACTGATGTTGATTTTCCATCATCCAATCAAAGTCTTTTTCAATATTGGCTGCGTTGACACATAGTAAATAATGATTATCTGCAAGTTTGTAAGTTAATAAATCATCGACAACGCCACCATCTTCATAGCACATTGCATTGTATTGCGCTTGACCAGTAGCAATTTTAGCGATGTCATTGGACAAAAGATTTTGTAAAAACGCTAGTGCATCTGGACCTGTTACTAAAATTTCGCCCATATGAGACACATCAAATAAGCCTGCACGATTACGCACTGCATCATGTTCTTCTTTAATTGAAGTAAATTGTACTGGCAATTCCCATCCACCGAAGTCAATTGTTTTACCACCATACTTTGCGTATTCGTCAAATAGAGGTGTACGTTTTAATTCATTCGTCATTACTATTGCCTCCTTATTGTTCGTATCATTTTACTGGTAGTAGTTCGTCTGCTTTTTTGATATTTAAGCGCATATGCCGTAAGTACGCTAAGGCAGTTATCCTTTGTTAGCAAATGAAAAACTATGTGCCCGATTGTACTTTGACAGATGTTTAGACATAAAAAAAGACAGACGAACCCCTTTTCGGGATTCTCTGTCCTTGCACCTGAAAGTTACACCAATCTAACTCGCATTGCGAAAATGCCAATCAGTAGGCTTTCCCCTTTGGTGGCTGTTGTATTACAGCTCTCTCCAGAGTTGCGTCTTGTACGAGTCCTTTTACCTGAGAGATTCATAGCCCTTTGCTACTTGCTCCTTCGGTGGCGTCTACACGCGCTCTCCCCGTACAATCATCCGCCCAAGAATGCTCTTGGTACTATTTAGTATTCAATGTACAAAAAGTTATCTTATTAGTCTATATCCTAACATTGATTGCATTGAAAAGGCAAACATTTTTTAATTTAACTTAAAAGACGAATATTACAGTCATCTAAATCAATCATCGTTCGCTTTTTAATCTTTTTACTTGAAATACTAAATACTCTAGAATATGCCGAATCGTTCTACCTTCTGTCAGCACTTGAATATGTCCTGCATCGCGATAAAACTTTCTTCTGTAATGATACAGCTCCTCTAACTCTTCCTTGGTCGAGCTTTGTACTATTGGTCGATTTGGATCATGCTGTATTCGTTTATAAATATCTTCGAATGTCGCATCTAAAAAGAATACAAGTCCACTGCGTCTCATAATTTTACGGTTTTCCCCATTTATTGCTACACCGCCACCTGTAGAGATAATACATGCCTCGTCGCGGAAATTTTTCAAAAATTCCGTTTCTATTTCACGGAAACGAGCCTCTCCATACTTCTCAAAAATTTGTGGAATCGTCATTCCCTGCTGTCTGACAATTTCATGATCCATATCATAGTAGGGTAATTTTAATAAATAGCTTAACCGTCTACCTAACGCACTCTTCCCGCAGCCCATAAAGCCAACTAAATATATTTTTCGCATTCGAATCACCTTCTTACTACGATTCTACACTGTCTGACAAAATTTGTCCTAATAAATTTATCGTAGCTCGAACATTCATCTTTTCTAACCCATCATATGTTCGAAACTGAATCTCATAAGACATGCAATACGTAAGAACAAAAGTAGTTACAAAAAATAATAATGCAATTGCGATTAAAAAAACAGCCCCTCTGTCATTTTTCAATAATTGGTACAAAATAGGTCCGCTCCTTCTTTAAACCGCTTGGAAATTCGACAGCGATTGTCAGTTCATTGCCACTCATTTGAAACTGGCAATTGTTTATCCCCACAAGCATCGGGACATGACCACCATTCACTCTTTGTCGAATCATATTATGATAGCAGTCAAAATACTGCCATGTATTGGCTGTTTGAAGCATGATCGTTCTTTGATTTTGCCTTACCGATAAGGAAGTAGCATTGGCCAAATTCGTACTCATTTCGAAAACAAATAACTCCCATTTTGAATGTTCATCCGTCATGATAGAAGTTTTGATTGTAAGAGCCCACAGAATAATCAAGATGAAAACATGGCAAACGAGCACAAAGACGACCATTTGAATCAGCGCTTCCAATAAAGTATATCCTTTGTCGTTCATCGAATTTCACCTGCTAATTCAATACACTTTTGACGCAGTTCTCTTGTATTTTGAAATGTGACACATATTTTCTGTCCATCAAATAGCCAATGATACTCTACATCGTCAATCGTTTTTACTCCTGCGACTTGCTGGAAATAACGATATTGCTTTAATCCTTCATAAGCCGTTTCGGCAGCGGCAACTTCAAGTTTTTGATGATAGAGGGTTGTTTTCATTGTGTAGCTAATCGGAATTAACGTCGAGCATAACAGCATTACAATAACAACAGAAACAATTGTTTCAACAAAGGAGTAGCCCATTTCATTCATTCGACTCTCATTCTCCCTCGTCCTAGCGTTATGACTACTTTTTTAAGCCCCAGAGGTGTATGAAAATAAAGTGTCCCTGGCGTCATCATATTACCGATAAAGTTAAAGCGCACAGTATAAACGTTTGTCCCCTCTGTCAATAGTTCTACCTCTTTTGGAAAGGGGCGAGTATATACAGTTGTAAAAAAATCTTTTTTAATACTGTAACGTTGTAAGTGTGGTTCAAATTTGATAAATATATAATCCTTGTGGTGCATACTATACGTTTGCAAATAGTGAAGGTCTAATTGCATTTGCATAAAAAAGCGTTCCACTTCTTTTGCTTCAGCTACTTTCACTGATAATTTTGTCACAATAGCCGTTAATGACATTACTATAAATAACACCATGACCATTTCAAGCAGCGTATAACCTTGTTCATTTTTAATGCGATTCATTGTCCATCAACCTCTGCTGTAGAGGATTTTTTTGCTAATTGCACTTCTCCTTTAGTGGTAATCACGATCTTTTCCTTATTTGGGCAAGTCGTTCCCTGCTCTTTTAAGTATCCTTTTGCCACTAAATCGTCTAATGAAGGATACTCCATAAAATCTACCCGATAAGCCTCGACTTGCCCTTGTACCATCGAGATATATGCAGCACATCCTTTTTCATCAATCGTCGCAAAATGTTTTGTAACATTCGGAATTGTAATAAGTATTAAAACGGAAATAATTAACAGAACAATTAACATTTCAATTAAAGTAAATCCAGCTTCTTGTTGTATATGTTTCATGATAGGTCCTCCTATATAAGTTCAATCATGTGATAAATCGGTAACAATAAACTGACATAGGCCGCAACAATACATAAAGCAATAAAAACAAAAAACGTTGGCTGTACAAATGCAAGCAATCTTTGCAACAGGAGTTCTTGCTTTTCTAACAATAATTCACTATACAATACTAATTCCTTCCCTAAGTAACCGCTTCGCTCCCCATGCTCTACAAACGTAGCAAAATCGTTTTGCCACACTGGAAGTAAAGTAACTGCCTGTGTTAACGTATCTCCAAAAGTAACCCTTTCCTTTATGCGACTAGCTAAAAATCGTACATTCGGTTGGTACCGTTGTCGCTCTAAAATCTGCAAGCTTGCTTGTAAGGAAAAACCACTATGCAGCAAGCTACCCAAATAAGCAGCAAATTGTTTTGAAATGGTTAAGCGAAAATAGCTATTCATAAAAGGTATTTTCAACATTATTTGAAGCTGTCTGGCAACAGGTAACCTTTTTAGCATACGCTGAAAAATGATGCTACCTAAAGTCAAAACAAAAAGGACTACGATAAATACGTCTGGAACATGTAATAATAATTTAGATACGGCAATAGACGACTGTTCCTCTGTTCCATAATCGTTGCGACTTGTCACCATTGCTTCAATATTAGGAAAGAAAAACGTACGAAATAACAGGAACAACAACAATAAAAATACAATCAATACTACTGGATACAAAAGTAACTTCATTAGTTTTTTCTTAGTCTCTTGGCTCAACGTCATTTGCTTGGCCACACCATCTAATGCTTTAACGATATGTCCATTATGTTCAGCAATTGAAATGGCTACCAAATAATGCTTGGCTAATTGTAAAGTGTCAAATACACCTATAACACCTTTTCCTTGTTTAAGTGCTTCATCTACAAATTGTTGAACCTCCTCATAGTTTTTCACATGGTGTGGCAGCAGCATCGACACCGCTTGAGCAAACAAATAGCCTTCCTGTATTAAGACACTTAAACGCCTAATAAATTGTGCTTGTTCTTTTAGTCGCCACTTTGTTGTTCTTTTATAATCCAGTTGTAGTTTGTCAATAAACGCTCTGAGCTGCAGCATATTGTTGCCTCATAATTTCTTCTTTTTGACCAGCCAACGTAAGACGATAAGGCATTGCATAATGCGATTTTTGTATCAAAGCTTGAATGGCATGATCAAGGTCGCGATCACATAATATTTCAAATAATGCTCGTCTTTCCTCTTGCTGTTGCGGAATGTGTAGTAACATTTGTGCCACAATAGCAATTACTGTTTGACGAAGCTCTTCTGGTGACACCCCTAAATCTAAAAGACGATAGAGACAACTTACTGAATCCTTAGCGTGAATAGTTGACAGCACTAAATGACCTGTAAGAGCTGCCTCGATAGCAATTTTAGCTGTTTCTTGATCACGTATTTCACCGATCATAATCACGTCTGGCGAATGCCGCAAAATCGCTTTTAAGCCCGCCGCATAAGTAATGCCAGCTCGTTCATTTACTTGAATTTGAAGAAGATTGACTTGTTGATTTTCTACAGGATCTTCTAATGAAATAACATGGCGTTGAAGCTCGCTAGAACAATGGTGTATTAAAGAGTACAAAGATGTTGTTTTACCTGTGCCCGTTGCGCCGCAAAACAATAAAATGCCTTGTTGATTGTCCACTAGCTTTGTTAACTTATCAGCTGCACATTTGGAATAGCTTAAGGATGTAAGTGGAAATGCGTGGTTTTGAAGTAGAAGCCGTATAATCAGGCTTTCTTTTAAATAAGCAGAAGGAAGTGTGGAAACGCGTAAAGCAAAACGATTTTGCTCCACTATTTTCTGAAAAGAGCCGCTTTGTGGTTTACGCCGCTCACTAATATCTAATGCTGCTAAAAATTTATAATAGGACACGATACGCTCGGCGAGTTCTGTGGGGAGCTCTCCTGCTGTCAGTAACTTATCATATTTTCGAAAATAGATTATATACCGATTTTCTTGCGGTATAAGTAATAAATCCGAAGCACCAAAATGATAGGCTTTCACTAAAAGATGCTCACTCTTTTGTTCTACAACAGATTCAAAAGTTTGCATAATTACCCCTTCTTTCTAGTTCATTCGAATATGACCGCTCTATTCGTTATTTCCTAGTATAAAGAGGAACACGTTACGAGAAAAGCCCTTTTTCTAAAATAAAAATTTGATGGATATTTCACTAGTAAATGTAGATTTTTCTAAAAATATTGTGGATAACATACAAATTTTCACAAATTATGAACAAAACATATGAAAAAGATAATATTTAAGCCTAAAGAATCTGTATCTTTTCCAATAATGCAATATAATAGAATCAGCATGATTTTTTTCCTAACTTTTCATTAACAGCATTTTTTCAAATAATACAATGAGGTGATGTAAATGATCCATCCATTAAAAATTACTAGTACTTTAGCCGACGAAACGAGGTACTCCATTTATGAGTATATTTTAAAAGAGAAAAAAACGGTAACAGTACAAAATATTGCTGATAAATTCAGCATCCATCCAAATGTTGCACGCCTTCACTTAACCAAGCTCTCAGAAATTAATATTATTACTGCAGATTTCGCAAAAACCGGTAAAGGTGGACGACCTGGTCGTGTTTATAAGGCATCTGAAAAAGGTGTTTCACTAACATTCCCTAGACGTGATGAAGAGCGCTTATTAAAATGGACGATCCAATTAGTACAAGAGTTAGGACCATCTGCTTTAACTAAATGTCAGGAAATTAGTTATCAAGATGGCTATCAACAAATGAAAAATTATGTAAATGCTGAATTAAAACTAAATAACATGCTAACCTTCGAACAAAAGCTTCAGCTATTAACAGACAATGCTGCATTAATTGGCTATACTCCACAAATACAGCAAACGGAAAAAGGGAAAAAAGTGATTTTCTCCATTTTTAATTGCCCATTCCAAGAGCAGCTTGATACCCACTCGGACATCGTTTGTACTTTACACGAATCTTACTTAAAAGGACAATTAAATGCATTATTCTCTAATAATGAATTTATCCAAATCGAAAGCATGATACATAACTGCGATTTATGCAAATATGAAATAAACGTGACAGAAATCGATAGCTAATTTGTAAAATCCATTTGTTTGTCACAAAGAAGCAGAAGTTCCAGTTTACAGACACCTTTCATATCATTTATAATGAGTAAGAGATTATTGTGTCGTGGGCAAAAGGAGGGGAAATCTTCATGGATAATATGTATAAAGTTATGGCATTCTGGACAGGTATTTTTGCAGTTATGTTCTACCTTGGTGGTATGAACGAGGTATCGCTATTATTCGTAGGTAATACAGGTTTATTCTTATTATTAGGCTTCTTGAACCTTTCAGAACGTATGTACATGTACATTTTCGGAGCATATTTAACTGTATTCTTCGCTGGCTTCACGTACTATACAACATTCATTCACGTACCTGGTGGCGGTCATTAATACAAAAAATCGCGTGTCTCAACAACTTGAGACACGCTTTTTTTATTCCCTATCGCTTTAACTAACCCTTGCCGTTTAAACGCCGTTAAAAGCCATTTAGGAAAGGATTCGTTTCCATTTCTGTACCAATTGTTGTGTAATTGCCATGACCTGGGTAAACAATGGTATCTTCAGGTAACGATAGTAGTTTGTCATGAATGGATGCAAGTAATAGTTTTGTTGATCCTCCAAGTAAATCTGTACGCCCTATACTTTGTTCGAATAATGTATCTCCAACGATGGCAAAACCATCTTGTTCAAAAATATATGAAATACTACCAGGTGAATGGCCAGGAGTAAATACGGCATTAAATACAAAATTACTTATTTCAAAAAGTTGCTCTTTCTTAATAATATGTTCTTTAGCAGGAGCAGCCACCTTATAATCTGGTAAAGAAGCATATTTACCAGAACCATTTTTCATCGGGTCATCTAGCCAGCTAACCTCTTTTTCATGAATCCACACAGGAATATTAAATGCTTCTTTGACTTCATCCACTGCACCAATATGATCAAAATGGGCGTGTGTTAAAAAAATGGCTAATGGCTTCAATCCATTGCTGCGAATTGCCTTTATAATTTTTGTCGCTTCTTCGCCTGGATCAAATATTAAGCATTCTTTCTCTTTATTCGATACGATATAACAATTCGTTTGGATTGGTCCAAGGGAATAGCTTCGTACGTTCATCATCTTTATCACCTCAACTTCATATTATACATTCTTTGCCACAATTTGACGATAAAAGTTCATACTTTACTCTATATTAGTCCTCGACAAAAACAGGTAGAACGTTTACAATTAAGGAGGAATATTGTTTACGACATTCATTTTCTGATGTCGAAAGGAGTGTCTTTTTTAATGAACTTATTAATGGTTATTTTTGGTCTAGTAGCGATTTTAGCTGTCGTTGGTACATTCCAAGCAATTAAAGAAAAAAACTTACTAAGCATTGTTTTCAACTTAGCAAGTGCTGGGGTATTCGGTTGGT
The DNA here is from genome assembly GCF_037976175.1 of Lysinibacillus sp. FSL K6-3209. Classification (NCBI taxonomy): domain Bacteria; kingdom Bacillati; phylum Bacillota; class Bacilli; order Caryophanales; family Bacillaceae; genus Lysinibacillus; species Lysinibacillus sp. FSL K6-3209. Next base: position 2,873,939 of record NZ_CP150264.1, read on the forward strand.
TCGTCATCATGACAATCGTTCATAGTGGATATCCTCCAGCGTTACACTAAAATCCAGACAGAAAAGAGCAGTCTCTATTATGAGGCTGCTCTTTTTCTTTTCTGTATGGATGCTTTCATCACCGAAACATGCTAACCCTTATAAAAAATAGGAGGTTTTTTCTCATAAATTACGTTATCATATAAGTAAGGATTTTTTAAATATGGAATAATTTATTTAATTTATCTATATCTATATGCACTAGAAGGAGATTTATGATGAAACGTAAAAAGATTTTAATGGTCATTTCTTTGGTAGTAGTACTATCACTCATTGGCATTGCTGTGAAAAATGAAATATACAAAGAGACCCAACCTAATTTGATTGTAGATAAACAAACAGGGGCAAAGATGCTTAACTTTAAAAGCCCATTAACACACTTAGATGAATCCTCAACGACATTAGAAGCATATAAAGGGAAAATTCTTATTATAAATTTTTGGGCTTCTTGGTGCGGTCCTTGTCAGGAGGAAGCACCGGATTTAAATACTTTTTATGAGCAAAAACCAAATAATGTTGAGTTGCTAGCAATCAATGCGACTTCAAATGATAGTCGTGAAAATGCAATCAAGTTTCAACAATTATACAATTTAAGTTTTCCTATTTTCTTAGATTATGATCGAGCACTTGGGAAGGCTTTCGAAGTCATGGCTTACCCTACTACCTTTATTATTGATGCTGAGGGTACTTTGAGATATACAGTCGAGGGGCAAGTTACACAAAAGGACTTACAGCAGTTCCTATCGAATCTGTAAAGGACAACTAATAGCGATTGCATTGCTAAATTTTCAAAATTACCTGAATTGTTTGCGTGACTGACACCCAAAAAAGGCATACTAGAAGTTCTAGTATGCCTTTTTCCATTTATTTCACTGCATTTTGTTTTAAATTGCCTGTTTTTTCATCATAGAATCGGAGTAAGTCGCCGTTTATGATGGCATCCGAGTTTTCTAATTCCGTTGTTGCTCGGTCTGCAAAAGGTTGACAAGGCGCTACATCAATTTGTTCCCCTGTTGCTTTGTCATAGCAAGCCTCACCAGCATAAACGTATTTATCTGTAATGAAGCGGCCGTCACGGAAGATAACGAAATCCTCGTGCTCTGGTGAGAATAAATCTGCACCAAGTTGCATATCTTTTGTCGTTTCAACGCCAAGTAAATGTAAAATAGTTGGTCGTAAATCTATTTGTCCAGCTACCTCTGTCATCTCTTTCCCTTGACCATCGCCAGGGATATGGATGAATAAAGGTACTTCTTGCAATAATGCATTATCATACGGTGTAATGCCGTCTTTTTCTAAATATTGTGCCATTGCTTTATTATGGTTTTCAGAAATACCATAATGGTCTCCATACATAACGATAATAGAATTATCATAAACACCTTGGTCTTTTAGATCTTGGAAGAAGTCTTTTAGCGCCTCATCCATGTATCGCACTGTTTGGAAGTAGCGATTTAATGTTCCTGAGTTTGATGTATATTCAGGAATCATCACGTCTTCTGGATCTAAAGTGAATGGATAGTGGTTTGTTAACGTAATTAAACGAGAGTAGAATGGCTGTGGCATGTCTTTCATCAATGCAGCGGACTGCTCCATAAACGGAATATCTTTCATACCCCAGTTGACAGCTTGGCCTTCTTCTACTTTATATGAGTCTACATCATAGAACTTATCAATTTTTAAAGATTGGTACATCATATCACGATTCCAGAACGATTTATTGTTCGGGTGCATAACATTTGTAAAGTAACCATTTTCCCCAAGACGCTCTGCCATTGAGTTATACGTATTACCACCATGTGTGAAGAAGACAGCGCCACGGCCAAGACCGAATAATGAGTTTTCTAAAATAAACTCAGAGTCTGATGTTTTCCCTAACCCTGTTTGGTGATAGAAATTGCTGAAATAATACGTATCTGGATCTTTTGTTAAAGAGTTAAAGAATGGCGTAATTTCGTGTCCATTCATATCATTATTAATCACAAAGTTTTGTAATGACTCGAGCGACACGACGATTAAGTTGCGATCTTTGTATTTTCCAAACATTTCCTCATTGATTGATGCTTGGTTAGAACGAATGTAGTTATTCACTTCTACTAATTCACTGCCATCCGCTAATGCGCGTTGTGCAGATGATTTTGACTGAATATAAATATCATATAAATGATAGTTGTACGTACCTATATTTTTAACAAGTAGTTCGCGGTCGAAGCTACGTGTTAATAATTGTGGACGCTCTGTTTCTGCTAAACCTAAGTTTAAAAATGTCATGGCAATTGCTAATACGAAAAATGCACGACGGAATTCAACATTTACTTTTACCGCTGCTTTCATTTTTGGTAAATACTTATTAGCGATAATAATAATAAAGACATCTGCAAAATATAAAAGATCCCATGGATTAATAATAGCTGCAGCGGATGTTCCTAAATCACTAAAATTACTTGTCTGGAATAATACCGGCAATGTAATAAAGTCATTGTAGAATCGATAGAACGCTACGTTTCCATATAAAACAATCGATAATACGATACTAATAGTGATTATATAGCGATTTCTTATTTTTGGTGTTTTAAAGAATAACGATAATCCATAAACAAACAGTAAAAAACTTAATGGATTAATTAACAAAATAAATTGTTGCATCGCATTTTCAATTTTCAACTCAAAGCTTGTGTGGTACACAATGACCGTTTTTATCCAAGTTGCTACGATTGCTAGTATCATAAATGAATGTTTAGGCCACTTAGTTAATTTCATTCCTAACATCCTCCCTATTCCTTACAAAAAAATAATAAAATTTACAATTTGATTTCTGAAACAAAATATATCTTAATCCATTTTTTACAGATAATCAACAGATATATTTTTAGGTAGCCTTTCTCCTCGGCTTCATTATAGCTTAACATTAATATATACGTTTTTAAATGTAAAAAGTTTCGTAAAAACATAAAAACAGTGGTAAACCACTGTTTTTACGAATTTTACATACAGATTACGATATTTTTACGGTACCCAAATTATTCGCTATTGAAACATTACTGCTTATTTTGCTCAACCCGCAGTCTTGTCGTTTCTTGTCGTATTAACAACAGTGCCATTTGGTAATCTTTAATGTCGAGTACATTCGCCTTGTACAACTCACGAATTTCATCCTCCATTAACATTAAATCGCCAATAGGATCACGTGTATAAATATAAGTGCCATATGTTTTTAATAAATCATAAATATCTAGCATTTTATCCATTTTATTTCGCTCCTCGTTGCGCTTCACAATCAATGCGTTTTGTCGGTGTGATGATAAGATCTACTGGGTAGTCGTGCGTCTCTATAGGCACCTGTTCATATAGTTGCTCATCAAAAAGCACAGATATTAGTTTACCTTTTTTATAGTGTAATACATAGCGATCGTAATAACCACCACCGTAGCCAATTCGATAGCCTTGTGTGTCAAAAACTACGCCAGGAACAAGTATGATATCCATTTCATTTGCGTCAACAAACTCACTAATTTCCGGAATTGGTTCACGCAAATGCATATAAACAGTTTCTAACTGGGCAAACGATTCTATCGCATAAAATGACATTTCTCTTGTTTTTGCGTTACATTTTGGAACTGCCACTGTTTTACCAAGCTTCCAAAGTGCTTCGATTAGATGAATTGTGTCAACTTCTGGCTTATTAGAAATGGTAATGCCAATCGTATTTGCTTCTATTATATATGGTTCCTGTAGCACTTTTCTTGCGATAGCAAATGATTGTTCGCGATATGTAGCTGCACTCATATTTGAGAGTGCTTCACGCACCTTGTTTCGCAACGTTGTTTTATCCACGACATCGCACCTCCCTTTAAAATGTAGAAAGCCAAAACCACGTGTGGTTTTGGCTTAATGAGCGATTACTTTGTTTCACGGTGAAGAGTGTATTTCTTCTCGCGAGAGCAATATTTTTTAAGTTCAAGACGCTCTGGATTGTTACGCTTGTTCTTTTTAGAAATGTAGTTACGTTCGCCGCAATCTGTGCAAGCTAAAGTAATATTTACGCGCATTATTAACCCTCCCACTCTATATCAAGAATTTAAATTTGAGCATGATTTATACGACTAACCTATTATAACATAAACTGAAAAAAAATCTACCTTCATTTCATATTAAGTTTGCATGTGGTAAAATACCTTATAATTACATAATTTAATGGGGTGAAACTAGTGGATTTATCCATCATACTTATGATTGTCGGTATCGTTCTTATCTTTTTATCGTTCTTTTTCAAAGATAGTGCGAAAAAAGTCGAACAAGATGTCGAAGAATTATCCATTTCTATTTTTCAAGAAACGAATAATTTAAAACGACGTCTCAAAATTGTGGAAGAAGAGCTATTACTAGAACCTGAATTTCAGGTTAAATCATCCATAGCTAAAAATCCTCCGACGCAAAATCCAAAGGTTCAACAGGTTATGCAGGCTGTTCAACAAGCCGCACAGGTAAAAAAGGCTGAACCAATGCCAAACAACTTAAAGCCGATTCATGAAATCATTATTAGTCAGGTACTCGAGCTAAACAAGCAAGGACTTTCCATTGCTGATATTAGTATTCGCTCCAATTTAACGGAAGAGCAAGTGCGACAAGTGATTGCAAACGGAGGTAGATAATAATGAACAAATCCGCCATCCGTGCATTTGGTATCGCCATTTTCCTAGTCGGCGCATTGCTTTCTATAGCCGATCGCTTGGATCTGAATATTGGTCTACCGACAGTGGCCTCTTCAAACGATAAGGACGTAGAGGAACTACAAAAAAAACTTGAGCAAGCAACGAAAGAAATCGCAGCATTAAAAGCGAACTCGACGAAAGAAACTGGTAATGACAATAAGCAACAAGAAAATGCAACTGACATGTCTGCGGAAGATGAGCATACTGATAGTACCCAGAACGCTGAAAAGAAAACTGATAATGAAGTCACAATGACACTTCAAATATATAGCGGCATAACGCCCTATATTGTGGCGCAAAAGCTCGAAGACGGTGGCATTATTACAAATAGTGTAGAAATGGAGCTATTACTTGCGAATGCCAAATATGCGCGAAGTTTACAAATCGGCTCTTATGAAGTCAATTCTTCCATGTCACTAGAGGAAATTGCCAAATTAATAACTGGTAAAAAGCAATAAATAATAAAAAAATCCACTTCACCCCGCAGCAGCATTACATACGCTGCAGGAGGCAAGTGGATTTTTTCTATTGAAATCAAATTGTTTGAGTGCCTGGCACCTAAACAAGTGCTAAAAAGGCTTGCACGATGTCACTACCTGTTTTAGTGGCTATTGATTCTGGATGGAATTGTAATCCGACAAGTGGATAGTGCTTATGTTGGATAGCCATAATTTCTCCATCATCACGCGAAGTGGCCGTTATAATAAAATCTTCATGCAACGTTGATGGCTCTATGATTAACGAGTGATAGCGCATTACTTCGATTTCACCTTCGAATTGTGCAAAAACGCCTGTTTGCTTATACTGTAAAGCAGACAGCTTGCCATGCATAATATTTTTAGCTTGCTTAATTGTTCCCCCGAATGCCTGCCCTATAGACTGATGACCTAAACAAATTCCTAAAATCGGATATTTTGTATATAGTTCTTGTACAACTTGAACTGTGATTCCTGCCTCATTTGGTGTGCCTGGACCTGGAGATAAAATAATTGCTTCTGGTTGCATGTCGATTATTTCTTCAATTGTTACTTCATCATTCCTTACTACTTGAACTTCCTTACCAAGCATACTGACTTGCTGAAATAAATTATATGTGAATGAATCATAATTATCGATGAGTAAAATCATTTTTTAACCTCCAGTAGCGCACGAGCTTTATTTAATGTTTCTTCATATTCAGACAAAGGAACTGAATCGTACACAACGCCTGCACCTGCTTGCACATGTGCAAACCCATCTTTGATCACCATTGTACGAATAGCCAACGCTAAATCCATATCACCTGTAGCTGAAATATACCCTACCGCACCAGCATAAACGCCGCGCTTCACTGGCTCTAGCTCATTAACTAACTGCATTGCTCGAATCTTTGGGGCTCCCGACACTGTACCAGCTGGCAAACATGCGCTAAGGACATCTAACACATGGACTTCATCACGAAGTTCTCCAATAACTTCCGATACAATATGCATAACATGTTTGTAGCGTTCAATGTTCATATATTTCACAAGCTTAACTGTGCCAATCTTGGAAATTCTTCCGATATCATTACGCCCTAAATCAACTAACATTCGGTGCTCAGCGATTTCTTTTTCATCCGTCAATAAGCTTTCTGCAATTGCTTCATCTTGCTGTTGCGTTGTACCACGTGGTTTCGTTCCAGCAATTGGATTTGTTGTAACTTTGCGATCCTTGACCTTTACAAGACTCTCTGGAGAAGTTCCTAAAATTGTGTATGCCTCAAAATCCATATAAAACATATAAGGTGATGGGTTCGACGTTCTTAACTGCCGGTATAAGGCAAATGGATTGCCCGTAAACGAAGAAGAAAAACGTTGGGATAACACGATTTGAAAAATATCTCCCTTCACAATATGCTGTTTTGCGCGCTCAACAATTGCAATAAACTCTTCCTTTGGTATCATTGGTTGGAAATCAATTGTACCTAGCTCCATTGCACCAAATGTCGTTCCTGCATGTAGCTGTTGCTCAATTTCAGCAATAGCAGCTTCCATCCTATCAAGTGTGCGCCCTTCATTAAATAAATCGATTGCTGCTAGTGTCACCTCTTGCTTCAAATGATCAAACACGATAAACGTATCATAGAAAAAAACATGGACATCGGGCATATCTAAATTATCGTGTAAATATTCACCAATTTTTTCAGCATAAAAGGCGGTTTCATAGCCAAAAAAGCCGATTGCGCCACCAAAAAAAGCAAAAGGATAGTCCGCTTCATGGAATGGCATTACTTCTTTCAGTTTTTTTAAGACATTATCGTTAGACGTATCAATTTTCATCCCTTTTGTATATTGATAACCGTTTTTATCCCCAATCAGTTCTGCTATTGGGTTAACGGCGATAAAGGAATAACGCCCACTTTCCTCATGCTTGGCTGAAGATTCAAATAGCATCTTATGTTTTCCTGTCAGAGATTGATACACCGATATAGGCGTCATCATATCTCCCTGTAATACTTTGATGGCAAATCTACTAAGCTCAACTGTCATTCTTAATCTCTCCTTCACTATGCTCTGCTCTACTACACCAAAAAACCATATAAAAAGGCCTTTCCATCGCAAAGGACGGAAAAGCCGTGGTGCCACCTTTATTGGTCTTAAAAGACCCTCTCTAAGCCTTGTAACGTAGGCAAACGCTAATCCATACTTAACTTCTGGATTAGGGCTCCGAAGTCCATTCGCTATTTATTTGTACTAGCTTCCACCAACCGCTAGCTCTCTTGAACAAATAATAATAGTTACTACTCTTCATCTAAGCCGATTATTAGTATATATTGTAATGTAAAATATCGAACAATTCAAATTATTTTTTCTCAAGTTTACACTCGTCCGGTTGTTCTGCAAGTACTATCTCATAATCTTGAACAACTTGGCGGATCACAAATAAAATATCCTGCCGTACATTTAACATAACAGCCGTATCGTTAGTTGCAACATAAAAACGAACAAGAACCCGATATGATGCATGATATAACTCATCTATATATACATGAATCAGCTCTTTTTCAGTATTTGCATGCAAATGTATTTGCTGATGAATGGTACTTAAAGCACTACGTAATGTTTCTTCTTCGTTTTCCGCAGCTACATATAAAAACAACTCACATTTTCGTTTCTCTCGTTTTGAAAAATTATAAATTGGACGATTTACTAAATAAGAGTTCGGCACATATACAAGCCCTTTGTCGCCTGTTTGAATAAGTGTACTGCGAAGATTGATATCCTCAATGGTACCTTCTATTTTTTGATCCTCTGTCGCAATCCAATCGCCTATTTGAAATGGATTGTCGAGTGCAACGGACATCCCACCAAAAACATGAGCCAAAGTATCACGAATACCAAAAGCAATCGCTACCCCTGTTAATCCAATTCCTGTCAAAAAGCCATTTAGATTAAAGTTCCAAAAGGACGCAATGGTAAACATAGCTAAAATCATAATAAGCACTTTACCGATACGAAGGAAAAACGGTAAAAGAACATTTTGCTCCTCGTCACTATTTAACTCTAATGGTTTTTTTGTATAATAGTGAAGCACATCATATACGCCTTTAAAGGCAAAAAACACCATGATAGACAACACAAAATTCTTTGTTGCTAAATGTGTAAATAAAAATACTTTAAGTAAATTCGATAAACTTAGGACAATTACTGCTGACATAAACGCATATCGAATTGCCTTATTAAATTGGCCAAGAACAGTCGCTTGAAAATGACGCTGTCTATTCTTTAAAAATGTAACAGTGCTCGTAATGATTTTCTTCAACACAAAATGCTGAAACAACCATCCCACAACACAAAATGCCACCGCAATAGTAATGTCTATCCATGTTGGCACAGTCAAGTTCGGTAATAACCATTTCAATGAATCCATGTAATACTCCTTTTACATACCTATGTACATTTTCAATTATATTTGTGCAAAAAAATTGATATCACTGTTTATAGTAAAAATAAGCCGACCAATAACGATCTGGTCAGCTTCGCATTTTATTGAATCGCATCATCTGCAAAAATGGCTCTATTTGCAAACCAGAAGTGATGCTCATTAAAACAATGCTCATTCATCGCAATAACCGAAAATTCAGCATGGTAGCGTTGCTTCATTTCATCTAACATTGTCTTTGCACGCTTTCCTAATAAATGTGGTCCATCAACTGGATTCCCTTCAGTAAAAATCAGAACCTCTGTTTCTGCGCATTGCTGATTTTCTTGTAGCAAACCTTTTACAAACTGTAGCACAGGCAAAATAGCTGCTTCACCTTGTACCTTATATTCAATAAAATCTTTAAAATCAGATAGATTTATTTGACCATTTTCAAAGCGGAAGTGCACGTGAATTTGACAATCATATGGCACGATATATAAATCTCTTTGCTCTTTATACGCATTCATAAATAACGGCAAAATCATACTTTTACAAAGTGCTGAATACCTCTCCATGCCAAAAGTTTGTTCAAGACAAATAATAATAGGCCCTTGCTCTTCCTTGTAATCAATAAATGGCACATATAGTACATTTCCACTTTTAGTTGTATGTTGCTTTAACTTTTGACGTCTCGCTTCTTGCCATTTTTGCGCATAGTACATGCGTTGCTCTTTACCGTTGGCTAAGCGCTCGGCCTGTTCAATAGCTGGAACATTTTCTCGGATTTCATGCATAACATCCGCTAGCTCAAGTGCAAATGCTGCCATATTACGCAGTGTCTCACTTTTGTAAAAATAATCAATAAAAAAATGTTGTTCCTTCTCACTTAGCTCTTCTACATGTAAATTTTCATATAGATAATCTAAGTAATTGCGTTGTTCTGACGAAATCTCTAGACCAAATTTCTTTATAAGTGATTCTACACCGTCTTTCACGAAGCAGCACCTCCTAAGAACATTTTTTTGGATAATGTCTATAGTATAACCAAAAAATTTTTTTGACAATACAAATAAACACACTACCATATTTGACGTATGTGTAGAGTGTAATGTTGCCGCGATTTCTTATATTTAAGAGTGTATTAAAAAGTAAAAAAGAAGGGCCACTTAGTCGCAGCCCTTCTCTTTTAATTATTCAATTCATAATGTTTACCTTTAATTAAGTAAAATAAATGTTCGGCAATATTCGTTGCATGATCCGCTGAACGTTCTAAATGACGACAAACAAATGTTAAATGTGTAAATTGCGAAATATGAGATGGGCTTTCTGCACCAGCACGTAGTAATAATGTTACTGTTGCTCCGTATAAATCATCGACATAATCGTCAAGTTCAGCAATTTCTTTTGCTCGGACAGTATCTTCTTCCTTAAAGGCTGTAATAATACTTTCAAGCATTTCGACTGTCTTACTACACATCGTTTGTAAATTTGTCGTTGGGAAGATTAGAGGCTCCTTACCTAAACGAATCGTCTCTTTTGCGATGTTAACTGCATAATCTCCCACTCTCTCCATATCAGATGCAGCCTTTACAAGAACCATAAGACGGCGCAAATCTGTCGCTACCGGCTGTTGCTTGGCAATCATCAAAATTACTCGATCATTAATTTCTTCCTCAAGGCGATTAATATATAAATCGTCTTCAATAATTTTTAATGATTTCTCCAAATCTTGCTCTAACAATGCCTCAAAAGATATTTTTAATGCATTAATACTATTGGTTGCAATTTCTACAAACTGTTCTTGAATTTCCTTTAGCTCTTGCTCAAAGCGTTCACGTACTACCATCTATAGTTCCCCCTATGCTTAGCCGAAGCGTCCTGAAATGTAATCTTCTGTTCGTTGATCTGCAGGTGTTTGGAAAATCACATCTGTTTTGTCATATTCCACAACTTCGCCACTTAGGAAAAATGCTGTACGGTCTGAAATACGTGCCGCTTGTTGCATATTATGTGTAACAATAACAATTGAATAATCTTTTTTAAGCTCTTGTACAAGCTCCTCTACTTTTAACGTAGAAATTGGGTCAAGTGCAGAAGTAGGCTCATCCATTAAAATAACATCTGGCTCAATCGCTAAACAACGCGCAATACAAATACGCTGTTGCTGACCACCTGATAAACCATAGGCATTTTGATTAAGACGATCTTTTACTTCATCCCAAATAGCCGCACCACGCAATGATTTTTCAACAATTTCATCTAGAATTTTTTTGTTTTTAATGCCGTGGATACGTGGACCGTAAGCAATATTATCATAGATTGATTTTGGGAACGGGTTAGGCTTTTGGAATACCATTCCTACGCGAGTACGCAATTCCTCTACTGTATAGTTTTTATCTAAGATATTTCGTTCACGATATAATATTTCACCCGATGTACGAACAATCGGTACAAGCTCTACCATTCTGTTTAACGTTTTTAAATAAGTAGATTTCCCACAACCTGAAGGGCCAATAATAGCTGTTACTTCATTTTCATAAATACTTAAATTCACATCTTTTAAACCGTGATGATCACCGTACCATAAATTTAAGTTCCGAGTATCATACACTACTTTTTTCGCAACTTCAGCAGATGGCTTTACATTTATATTAATCGATTTAACAACTGAATTTTCCTCTTTAAAATCTAGTACCATAAGGTCACCTCATTAATAACGTTTTTGGAATTTATTTCGAATAAAAATAGCGATGGAATTCATCATTAGCAGCACAATCATCAGTACTAAAATCCCCGCTGCGGCTACATATTGAAATGCCTCTTGCGGTCGTTTAGCCCAATCATAAATTTGCATCGGTAATGCAGTAAACTGACTTAATAAATCATTAGGTAAAAATTGTAGAATAACAGGAATCCCGATTACTACAAGTGGTGCTGTTTCACCGATTGCACGAGATAAAGCTAAAATACTACCTGTTAAAATCCCTGGTATAGCAGCTGGTAATACGACACGTAAAATGGTTTGCCATTTCGTTGCTCCCATTCCATAAGAAGCTTCACGTTGTTCATTCGGTACAGCGCGTATTGCTTCTTGAGCAGCCACGATTATTACAGGTAATATTAGCAAACTCATTGTTAAACCTGCGGCTAAAATACTTTTACCTAGTCCCATCATACGAACAAAAATTGTTAACCCAAGTAAACCAAAAACAATGGAAGGTACACCTGCTAAGTTTGAGATATTCATGCGAATAAAATCATTCAATCTATTTTTCTTTGCATATTCTTCTAGATAAATCGCTGTTCCTACACCTAAAATAATCGATACCGGAGCTACTACTCCCATTAACCAAAGTGAGCCGATTAATGCAGCTTTAATCCCTGCTTTATCTGCAAAGCGTGAAGCAAAATTCGTTAGGAAATCAATGTTTAAATAACCTACTCCTTGCGTCACAATGCGGTAGAGCAAAATCGCTAGCATTACAAGCGCAAATGTAGTGGCCAAGAAAAACAAGGACTTCCACACTTTATTGAATGTAATACGTTTAGTCATTCGTTTCTTGACGACTGTATCATCGATATAGCGCATGCTAGTAAACCTCCCTGAAGCGTTTCGAAATATAATGAGCGATTAAGTTCATCACTAACGTAAAGATAAATAATGTGAATCCAACTGAATAGATGGAGTAATAAATCGTCGTTCCATAACCAGCATCACCCGTAGAAACTTGTACAATATATGCTGTCATCGTTTGGATGGAATCTGTGACATTTAAATCGAATTTAGGTGTCGATCCTCCTGCGAGCGATACAATCATAGTTTCTCCAATTGCCCGGGAAATAGCCAATACGACTGATGCGACAATACCCGATAAAGCGGCTGGTAACACTACTTTTACAGAAACTTCAAACTTTGTAGCACCTAGCGCTAAAGCTCCTTCTCGCATACTGTTTGGTACAGATGACATGGCATCTTCTGATAGTGATGTAATCATTGGTAATATCATAATGCCCACTACAATCCCTGGACTAAGTGCATTAAATAGTTTAAGTTCTGGAATAATTCCTTGTAGCACTGGTGTGACAAACGTTAGAGCAAAGAAACCATAAACGATTGTCGGTACACCTGCTAATACTTCTAAAATCGGTTTAACTGTACGTCTTGTTTTCTCACTCGCATATTCACTTAAATAGATAGCTGAAGCAATCCCAAATGGTACTGCTACAACAACTGCAATTAATGTAACTTTCAGTGTTCCTGCGATAAGCGGTAAAATCCCAAATAACGGCTCCTTTCCAGAAAACGGTAGCCACTGTGTACCAAATAAAAAATCCGTAATCGAAACACGTTTAAAAAACTCAAACGTTTCAAAAATAAGGGTGAAAACAATGCCAAATGTTGTCAAAATCGAGATAAGCGCTGCAGAAAATAATAAAGCTGGCATGGCTTTTTCCACTATTTTCTTAGTTTTATGATTGCGCGAATTTGCTATTAATTGTTGCACAGATGATGTCTTATTTTCCTTTTGAGAAACCATTGGGTGCTCCTTTCCAATAAGCGAGGGAAAGAGCATCCATCTCTTTCCCTCTATGCATGTCTACTTATTTTAAGCCTTCTAAAGTTTTTAAGCCTTCTAAAGTTTTTAAGCCTTCAGCATATTTTTCTTCAGGTAGACGAACATAACCTACTGCTTCTGCCATATCCCCTGCATTTTCAAGTGTGAATTTTACGAAATCATATGCTGCAGCATTATCTTTCATCGCACTGTTTTTCACATAAGTGAATAATGGGCGTGAAAGTGGCGTATATTCGCCTTTTTCAATTGTGTCATGTGTTGGTTCAATTCCATTGACTTTCACAATGTTTAATTTATCTTTATTTTCTAAGTAGTAAGCGAAGCCAAAGAAACCAATTGCATACTTGTCACCAGAAATACCTTGAACTAGCATATTATCATCCTCTGATAATGTCGCTGCACTTACTAGATCAGCACCATCTAATACGACTTCATCAAAGTAATCATACGTCCCTGAGTCAGTACCTGGTGAGTAGAATACGATTTTTTCTGCAGGCCATGAAGGGTCGATATCTGACCATTTTTTCTCTGTGCCATCTTCAGTCCAAATTTTCTTTAACTGTTCTACAGTTAAATCCTTTGCCCAATCGTTTTCAGGATTCACCACTACTGATAAACCATCATATGCTAAAGCTAACTCAGTGTAAGCTATTCCAGCTTGGTCTAGTTTTTCTTTCTCTTCTGTCTTTATAAAACGAGATGCATTTGAAAAGTCTGTCTCACCTGCGATGAATTTTTCAAAGCCACCACCAGTACCAGAAACACCTACCGATACTTTGACATCCGGTTGTGCACCTGCATACTCTTCAACAACTGCTTCAATAATTGGTGCTACTGTTGATGAACCATCTCCAGCAACTGAACCTTGCAGTTTCTCGTCAGCAGCTTCTTGTCCTGAGTTCGCTGGTGCATTCGTTTCTGCATTGTTACCGTTTTGCGTTGAGTTGTCTCCGCTACATGCACCTAGCATTAATGCTGAACCCATTACCGCTGTCATCGTTAAGTACTTCCACTTTTTCATCTCATTTGCCTCCGTCACTAACTTTTTTATTTGTGTTTTGCCTTACAATCTTTACTATAATGACTTAATGTTGAATTCGTATAAACCGTTCGTAAAAGACACGTAAAGGAATGTAATGCTTTGTAAACGATTGTAAAGAGATATTTACAATTGCAATTAAATAATTTGCTTCCTTTAGCAAAGATGCTATAATAATCATTTGTGTCAGGAAATATTATAAGAGGAGTTTGACTTTGTGATTAATCATGCAAAAGTACAAAATGCCGATTACTTTAAAACATATTTAACACTTATCATGGATCATCGAGAGTTGTCTTTGCCGGAGGCTATTGATTTTATGATGACGACGTATTTCTATAATAATATTGAGCTTTATGGGGAAAAACCGAAGGAACAATTTGAATTGGCGATTCAACAGCTTATTCGCCAGTAGAAAGCTATATAGATACTAAAAACCGCTAGGCATATAACATGCGCTAGCGGTTTTTTTATTCTTGTTCATCTTCACCGATTTTATCTTTTGTAATCGCAGGTAAAATTGGTTGTTCTACTTTATTATCTGTCACTTTTGTCTTTTCATATTTTGCTTTTAGCTCATAGTAAGCATCTAAAGCACGTCTTGCAATCACGTTATTATTCGATAAATGTTGATTAAGGTTCGTCGTTGCCCATGGAATTACAACAGCATAAGCAATTTCAGGATTTTCATATGGCGCATAGCCAACATGCGTTAAATTAATCGTATTTGTACCATAACGTTCACGTAATGGTCCATAATATACTACTTCGGCTGTCCCTGTTTTCCCGGCAGCGGTAAAAGGTGCGTTCGAAAATGCTGAACGTGCCGTACCACGAGAACCCGTATATACACGATGCAAGCCTTTTTTTACATAATTAATTTCTTCTTCTGTATTATCGATATGATTTAAAATTCTTGGTCCTACTTCTGTCACTAATTGTCCTAGCTGCTGACCATCTTTGGATGGATCACGCACTTCTTTCACGACATGAGGCTGAACACGATAGCCACCATTCGCTATCGTTGAAATATATTGTGCTAGTTGAAGCGGTGTATACGTATCATATTGTCCAATGGCTAAGTCGAGTGTTTTACCACCCATTGTTGGACCAGACGGACCTTGGACACCACTAAATTCATTTGGTAAATCAATACCTGTTTTAACACCTAGCCCAAACTGTGCATAGGAATTACGCATTTTCGGGAATGTTTGATCATTTAAGCGCAGTGGCATCATATAACTATATGGCGTGCCATTAATAAGCATTGCCGTTTTAAACATATAAACGTTGGAAGATTGCTCAAGAGCGCTTAAACCATCCATTGAAATATAGCCACCAGCATTAAAGATCGATCTTTTAACGGGTGTACCAAGTAAATGGATTGGTTCATCTCCCAATACTGTGTTCGGAGTAATCGCCCCTAGTTTATAGCCTGTCAGCAGTGTACCTGCTTTTACGACAGACCCTGCCTCATAAGCTGTTGTAAACGAGCCGTATGCATAATCCACAACTACATTTCTGCCAGTTTCCGAATCTTTTTCGATTTTTTTACCAACCATTGATAGGATATCTCCCGTATTCGGGTCCATCATGATGAGGAATGCTCGATCTAATAAACTTGAGCCAGACATTGCTTTTAACTTCAGCAACTCTTCCTCTACAATTTTTTCATTAGCGACTTGTAGCTCACTATCAAATGTTAATACTAAATCTTTACCAGGCTCGCCTTCATATGTTGTAACGGTATCAACAACTTGCCCTTTTTTATTCGTAATATTTTTGACAACTGTTTTTTGCCCTTGTAAAAGTTCTTCATATTGTGCTTCAATATAACTTTCCCCGACGCGATCATTACGTGAATAATCACGTGCTAAATAATAATTGAGCTTCTCTTTCGGTATCCCTTTTGTTGGTACAGTTGTACGGCCTAACACAGAAAGGGATGATAGTTTAACACGCTTCCAGTCTGTCGTTGTGTTGACTCCTGGTAACTCAGTTAAACGCTCTGAAACACGAGCAAATTCATCTGCTGATACATTCTCACTTTTAATGATTTGAGGTGATAAATTGTAGCCTGATACCATCTCACGGTAGATTGCTAATACTTCTAAATCCGCTTCCGTTAATTGTGCTAATTCCTCGTCTGTAATGCGCTCACGCACAATTTTATCGATTTCTGCATTCGCTTGACTTGTCGTAATATTTTCCTGTGTTTTAATTTTCGTTTGCTCTTCATCAGAAATTTTTGCATATGCTGCGTCATGGTTTTTTAATATCCAAAAATCCAATTTATCGCGTAATGTGACACGATTCGTTGGTTGCTCAATTAATTGAGCCAGCTTTTCAGCAATCGCTAGCATATCCTCCGTTTTAGTCGTCTGCATTTTTGTATACGTAATCGCGTTTTCAGGCTGATTATCCACTAAAATACGCCCATAACGATCATACATCCGACCCCTTGGCACACTTGTATTGACAGGTACTTCTTCCGTCCGCTCTAAAATACGAACATAATCTTCCCCTTTGACAATTTGCATATAGCCAAGTCTAAAAATTAACATCGAAAATACGATAAATATAGCAAAGAAAAGGACATTCATACGAAATGTTAAATTAGAGTGATGTTTCGCTTTAACACTCGCTGCGCGATTTTTCCCCGGTGCTTTGCGCATATGTATTCCCCTCCTCATCTAATAACTGTTTAAATACACGATACCTAGTATACCATTCGAAGTTGCGTCAGAAAAGCATACTCTTGCATCATTTTCATAATTCGCCTTCTCATCATTAAAATACTAATTATTGAAAAATGTAAATAATAGAAGCATTCACATCACCTACACTACAGAAGGTCGCTTTTCACACTTCGTTGGAGGAGTCCCAGCCGTTTGCTTCGTTGGCCTATTCGTAATTTTCGACTATTTATGAAATGATCTGCCATAAAAATCCCTAACTAGCGGAAGCATCATTTTAATTGACGGTACTTGGCAAGAAAAGTTTCCTTCCGTATATATGAATTTCTGACTATTCGAAAGCTACATCACTAAAAGCGCTAAAATCATATAAAAAGGACCATGCCAAGGTGATTTTTCACCTTATGCATAGCCCTTTACATAGAAATAATTAGTAAACTTCCACTTCACAAATGTTCCGCAGAAACCTAATTATTTTGCTTTATCGCAAATGATTATTTTGCAGCTTGAAATTTAGCTTCTACTGCATCCCAGTTTACTACGTTCCAGAAAGCACCGATATAATCTGGACGACGGTTTTGATAGTTTAAGTAGTAAGCGTGCTCCCAAACATCTAATCCTAAGATTGGTGTTTTACCTTCCATAACTGGAGAGTCTTGGTTTGGTGTAGAAGTAACTGCTACTGAATCACCATCAACGATTAACCAAGCCCAACCTGAACCGAAGCGAGTTGTTGCAGCTTTTGCAAACTCTTCTTTGAAAGCATCGAAAGAACCAAATTTAGCATCGATTGCTTTAGCTACTTCACCAACTGGAGTTTTTGAACCGCCTGGTGCGATTACTTCCCAGAATAGTGTGTGGTTAGCATGTCCGCCACCGTTGTTACGAACTGCTGTTTGTTTGTCAGCTGGAAGTGCATCGATGTTTGCGATTAAGTCATTAATGTCTTTTTCTGCAAATTCAGTACCTTCTACTGCTGCGTTTAGATTTGTTACATAAGTATTGTGGTGTTTAGAATAGTGAATTTCCATTGTTTTTGCATCGATATTTGGTTCTAATGCATCGTAAGCATAAGTTAATTGTGGTAATTCGTAAGCCATTATTAAGTTCCTCCCTAAAATAAAGAAATAATTAGTACATCCTTAGATTATCAAAATTGGTCAAACCATTCAATGAAAAATACCTCAAATTAAAGATTTCAGCCTTTTGACCGAAATAAATAATCCAATTTCTAATATACCCACTTCTTTAATTTGTTAAACTTTATAATTACCCCCACAATACGTTTAAATAGCAATAAAGAATACGACAATCATCACAATTTGAATAACTGCCTTGGCTACGGTTGACGTTAAAAAACCGATAAGGGAACCCACACCACTTTTTACAGCTTCATTAAAAGTTCTTCGCTCTACCATCAGCTCTGCAACGATGGCTCCTAAAAAAGGCCCAACTAATATGCCGGCAACCGGAATAACGAATGGCCCAATTAATAAACCGATTGTACTGCCCCACATACCTGCATTGGAGCCACCGAATTTTTTAATGCCAAAAGCATTTGCAACCGTATCAGCTCCAAAGAGTAGGACAACAAATAAAATTTCAATTGCCCAGAACCACCAACTTAAATCAGCAAATGAGAAAAATAATCCATAGACAATAAATCCACCTAGTAAAAATAAGACACCTGGGATTATCGGATACACTAAACCAACAAATGATACGATAAAGCAGGCAATCACTACGATCCAGCCAACAACTTCCATAAAAGCTCTCTCCTTTTGTCGTGCATGCCTTACATACGAAAGATATTGCCAAAAAGTTTCAATCTAGTGGCGAATTCCTAAAATAGAATCTGCAATATTCACAGCATGATCCCCAATTCTCTCCAAATTGCTGACAATATCCGTATAGACAATACCAGCAGCGCCACTACATTCGTTTGTATTTAAACGTGCAATATGCTTTTGTCTTAGTTTATCCTCCATATCGTCTATTAAACTCTCTAATTCTGTTACTTCTTGCGCTAGGCTAAGACTCGCCGTATCAAGCGCCTCTAAGCTTTTCCTTACCGCCTCGATGGCAAGACTAAACATACCGATTAAATCTTGCCGCGCAGATTTACTTAAACTCACTTCATGGTGATCCTTATATTGCAATAGCTCCAAAATATTTTCAAAATGGTCGCCAATACGCTCGATATCACGCACATTCGTTAATAGGGTATGGTGCCGTACCGAATCCGCATGAGAAAGCGGCTGCTTGGACACCATAACTAAATAATTCGTTATTTCTTTATCTAAATGATTAAGTGCCACTTCCAACTGTAATACGGTAGGAATATGGGAAGACTCCCCTGTTTTCATGTAGTAAAACGTTTCTTCTAAGCCCCTTAGTGCATGCTCACCCATCCGTAAAACTTCTTCTTTCGCTTGCCCTAATGCAATGGCTGGCGAAGAATCAATGAAGGATGGGTCCAGATGTTTCGTTGCAACATCAATACCACCGTCATGTCCAGGCAATATTTTGGTTACTAATAATGATAATCCTGCGATAAACGGTAGTTGGATCATCATATTAAAGACATTAAACGAACCATGTGCGACAGCAATTTGCATGCGAGCCTCTAAATGAAACAACTGACTAATCCACTGTACATAATTTATAAAAGGGGTAAACAGCAACATAAAAATAACCGTCCCAATCACATTAAATAACACATGGGCAGCCGCTGCTCGCTTTGCATATATCGAAGCACCTAATGAAGCGAGTACAGCAGTAATTGTCGTACCGATATTTTCACCAAATAAAATCGGTAGCGCACTATCTAAACCGATTAATTGTTCAGCATATAAGCCTTGCAAAACGCCAACTGTCGCTGTCGAACTTTGAACGAGCAAGGTAAAAATAGTCCCTAAAAATATCCCGATTACCGGCTGGTTACTCAAATGAATGGTTAATGATGCAAAGTCTGCTAATTCATGTAGCGACTGCATACTAGCACTCATTAGCTCCAACCCTAAAAACAGACCACCAAAACCAAATAAAATTTGACCTATATGATGATAAATAGCCTTTTTAAAGAAAAATAAAAATGCAGCGCCAATTGCGAGGAGTGGATAAAAATAAATACCTATATTAATGCCGATGATAAATGCCGTTATGGTAGTTCCAATATTGGCCCCCATTATAACGCCTATTGCTTGTCGTAATGTTAAGAAGCCTGCACTCACTAAACCAACAGTAATCACTGTTGTCGCCGAACTTGACTGAATACAAACCGTAACGATTATCCCAACTAACACACCCATAAACGGATTCGTTGTAAATCGATTCAACCATTCACGGAGTCTGTCATCTGCCGATTTTTGTAACCCTTCTCCCATATATTTTATGGAAAACAAAAAGACCCCTAATCCGCCTAAAAATTGAAATAATATGCTTTGCCAATCTATTGTCAATGGTATTCGCTCCAATTCTTACGTCTCTACTAATCTATTCCTAATCATTAAATGAAAATGTACAAAAAGTAAAGAAAACCTTTAACTTCTTTACACAATGTTAACATTTTAGCAGGTCATTCTCAGTTAAAGTGATGCAATCCATTTCTAGTCATTCACGAACATGTTAGAATAGCGAATGGAGGAGATATAAATATGAAACACTCACAATTATTAATCGATAGCTTATTACACCCTAAAAAACTAGCAGCTTATCGTTTATTACCTATCGGCAAAGTCATTCAATATACCTTTTTATTAATTACCATTGTTACTGTATTTTCATTTGGACGTTTTTCTACTGATATGTCTGTTAATACTCTTGATATAAGTGGAATAACGGAATACATAGATCAAATAAAATGGCTGTTGTACCCCGTCACATTCATCATGTTATTTGTACTAACAACGATGTTAGTTTTTGGTCAAATTGCGCTCTATGCTCTAGCAGGTTTATTTATTTTAAAAGTTATGAAACGTCGTGGTGAATACCGCCATATTTGGCGCACTACAACATTCGCCATTACTTGGGCGACTATTTTAAGCATGTTAGCAGAATTTGTACCAACTGCCCGAACAATACTCTCAATCTTGTCATTACTTTTAACGATTACTCTATTAATTATTGCCTTTACAAAATATCCAAAACAACCAATTTCAAAATAATAGGCATGATTCCCCTCTCTTCTCAATATAGTGTAGAAAAAGGAGGGGTTTTTTTGCGAGCATTCTTGTTAACTGTTGCCATTGTGCTTATCGCATTTGTCGTAAAAGTAGATTTAACAGAAGGCACATTATCTCTCGCTGCCTTCTATCCAAAAGATGGGCAAAATACACTTTGCGAAGACCAGCGCGAGCCAGCTTACATTACGGTACAAACAATTCAAGGCGATACCATCCATAGCTTATTTGCACTACACCCAGCAAAAATGCCGATGACCTTTCCAGAACGACTGGAGCTCTTTTATCAATTAAATCCTCATTTACAATTACAAGCACTTGTACCAGGCGAAAATATTAAGCTTCCCCTCTCTTTTGAATTCGAAAACGCATGCGGAAAATGAAAAGTTAACGTTTCTTCCTTGTCCTTATTTTCTTACACTGCTAAAATAAGTGTCAGTGACGGCTGAAAGTAGTGGCCCGAAAAGGAGAGAAAGTTAATGAGTGAAATTTGTCACCGTTCAAAAACACGTCCTGTACGTGTCGGTAATTTAACAATTGGTGGTAGTAATGAATTATTCATTCAAAGTATGTGTACAACAAAAACACATGATGTCGAAGCAACTGTTGCAGAAATTCTGCGACTAGAAGAGGCGGGCTGTCAAATTGTTCGTGTTGCAGTGCCAGATGAGCGTGCGGCTGATGCAATTGCCGAAATAAAAAAACGTATCCATATTCCATTAGTAGCTGATATTCACTTTGATTATAAATTAGCTTTGAAAGCAATTGAAAATGGTATTGATAAAGTTCGTATTAACCCAGGTAATATTGGGCGTAAAGAAAAAGTAGAAGCCGTTGTAACAGCTGCAAAAGCAAAAGGCATTCCTATTCGTATTGGTGTAAATGCCGGTTCGCTAGAGCGACACATTCTTGAAAAATACGGCTATCCAACTGCAGATGGTATGGTAGAATCAGCATTACACCATATTAAAATTTTGGAAGACTTAGATTTCCACGATATTATCGTGTCAATGAAGGCATCCGATGTCAATTTAGCGATTGAAGCATATGAAAAGGCTGCACAAGCTTTTGATTATCCGCTACATTTAGGTATTACAGAATCAGGTACATTGTTTGCTGGAACTGTAAAATCTGCTGCTGGCCTTGGCGCAATCCTGTCAAAAGGTATTGGTAATACGCTACGTATCTCTCTATCTGCCGACCCTGTGGAGGAAGTGAAAGTTGCACGTGAGCTATTAAAATCATTTGGTTTAGCGTCTAACATGGCAACGTTAATTTCATGCCCTACATGTGGCCGAATTGAAATCGACCTTATCTCTATTGCAAATGAAGTGGAAGAATATATTTCAACATTAAATGTACCATTAAAAGTAGCCGTTCTAGGTTGTGCAGTAAATGGTCCAGGTGAAGCGCGTGAAGCCGATATCGGTATTGCGGGTGCACGTGGTGAAGGTCTGCTATTCATGAAAGGCAAAACGGTTCGTAAAGTTCCAGAAGAAACAATGGTAGAAGAATTGAAAAAAGAAATTGATAAGCTAGCTGCAGAAATGGCAGAAAAACGTGCGGCTGAAGAAGCTGCCAAAGCGAACGCCTAAGGGAGGTGCTTGCATGACAAAGCCCCGTTTTGGTATTGATATTGACGGCACCGTGACATGTCCGAGTACACTTATCCCGCATATTAATAAGCACTATAATGTCAATATTACACTGGATGATGTTTGTGAATATGATTTTTTATCGGCCTTTCCTTATCCAGTAGATCGCACTGCATTTAATGCATGGTTTAAGGAAAATGAGCCTTATATGTATGAAGTATCAGAAGCTGCAAAAGATGCCAAAGCTATTTTAAATGCTTGGCAACATACTTATGAGCTATATTATATATCTGCACGTGGTCAGAATGTTTCTGATATTACGATGAACTGGTTTAAATCACAGGCTATTCCGTATGATCATATTGAACTTATCGGAAGTCATGATAAATTAGCGACTGCGAAAAAGCATAATGTCGCAGCTTTCTTTGAAGATAAACATGATAATGCTGTGATGCTTGCTGAAGAATTAAAAATACCTGTTATTTTATTCGATACACCATATAATCGTCTTGCTGTACCTGACAATGTTGTGCGAGTGTATAATTGGCAAGAAGCAAATCAGTTTATTTCGAACTACTTTAAGTAATACTTGCAAGAAAATATTTTAAAAATAAAAGTGTTAGATTGACTGTGATCAATCTAACACTTTTTGTCGTCAACGTTGATGTTCCCTTCAATGATGCAACCCTAACTGAACTTGTCTTACCAGATGGACTTCCTTGTTAGCTTCTATCTATTGACATCTCTAAACTTCAAGTATCCCTCGCAGCCAACGCTCCACAAAATTTTCGAAGGTTATTCCATAATTATCATAGACCGCATGATAAACAAAATATGTTCCTAATCGATCGAGTATCTCATCATTAATTTTCATATGAAACCGCTCCCCTTCTTGATATAAGTTACTCAAAATTTCACTCTAGATTACCATTACTATTTCTAATACATTTGAAAAGGTTGTATCGTTGCAAAACCGTCACAATATGCCGGTTACATACCCTTTCTTCACAATTTTCTTTTCGTTAATATAGTAGTAACAACTAGTAAACTGGGGGTACTCCTTGTGAAATGGATGACAAAACTCACTTTTGTAGCATGCCTGTCTACCTTGCTTTCCGGCTGTGGCGATCGAATATCCGAAATCAAAGATGCCGCATCGGGCATTAACTCAGCAGCTGATGCTGCCGCGAGCGCTGTTAGTCGTGATGTCCATGCAATAAGAGCGCTAACGATTAACTACAAAGACCAAACATTTACTATTAATGACCTATTTAAAACTATTTTACGTGACATACGCTGGGAATATGACGCCGAAATAAATGAACTACATGTTCAAGGTACATGGCAAGCACCATTATTCTCTGACCAAGCATGGGATGCGACTATGCAAAAGAAGCTTGCTGAAACGGGTGTAGTGACTGTTACGTGTACAATAGATGACGATCAAATTGATGGCGCGCAAACAGCTGTCACAGTTGTTTTAAATCAAGAAAAAATACTACAAATGAATGGTGAGGATGCATTACATCAACTATACGATACCTATTTAAATAAATAAGGTCTGTAGCTTTTCTAACGATTTTATCGTTTAGAAAAGCTTTTTTTGTAACGATTGATGATTCCTTTAGCAATCCCTTATCAACAATCCGTATTCACAAAAAAATCATATTTTTAAAAATTTTAAAGCGTATTATTTGTATGCTATAAAACTGTCACGTTATAATCAAAGCATCACGTGATGGTTGGGAGGTATTTGCATTGGGACAGAAAAACTAAAAATCGGAGAACTTGCTCAAAAAACTGGCATTACTAAAAGAACGATTGATTACTATACAAATTTAGGCCTGTTGGAGGCAGAACGGTCCCCATCAAACTACCGCTATTATGATCCTGCCATGATTGATCGACTTCATTTCATCGAGGAACGTAAGCAGGAAGGACTTTCACTCGTAGAAATACAACAAGCACTTAATGTCACAACAACATATGAAGAAATCGATGTTCAAATACTACGTTTAAAAATGCAAGATTTAGAGCATGATGTAACTTCTCTACTGGAACAAATGAACAATCAAGACATGAAATATAGCCAAACAATTAAAAAAAATGTTTCACCTGAAAGCATTGCATTAATGCAATCTTTATTATTACTCATTAATACCTAGGAGGTGACGTTCTGTTTTGCAGAACGACTATTTGGAGACCATATTAAATTTATCGATTTTCACTATTTTATTAGCTTTAACCGCCTTTTTCGTGGCAACGGAATTTGCGATTGTTAAAATGCGTTCCTCTAGACTTGATCAGTTAATTGCAGAGGGCAATAAAAAAGCAATACCTGCGAAACACGTTGTCAACCATTTAGATGAATACTTATCTGCCTGTCAGCTTGGTATAACTATAACAGCACTTGGTATCGGGATGGTTGGTGAAAAAACCTTTGAATTTATGTTGCATCCATTCTTTGAAATAATCGGCATTTCGGATAAATTTATCCCTATTTTCACAATCGGTTCTGCTTTCGCTATCGCTACTTTTCTACATGTCGTTGTCGGTGAATTAGCGCCAAAAACGGCAGCTATTCAAAAGACGGAAACAATCTCATTGCTTTTCGCTAAACCGATTATCGCTTTCTATAAATTGATGTATCCATTCATCTGGTTTTTAAACGGATCGGCGCGTATACTTTTAGGTTTCTTCGGCATGAAACCGGCGAATGAACATGAAATTTCACATACAGAGGAAGAATTGCGTTCCTTGTTATCTGAAAGTTTTAAAAATGGTGAAATCAATAAAACCGAGTTGAAGTTCGTGAATAATGTTTTCGAATTTGACGAACGGATCGCTCGCGAAATTATGATCCCCCGAACAGAAATTGCGGGTATTGAAATTAACGAAACCTTCACTAATATTATTCACTTTATCGCATCCGAGAAATATACTCGCTACCCTGTGTATGATGGTGACCGTGATAATATTTTAGGCTTTATTAATGCAAAAGAGTTATTTACACATGGCTTATTAGAGCAAATAACTGATGATTCTTTAGTGCTCGAAAACTTTATTAACCCTGTAATTCGAGTAATTGAAACAACCCCTATTCAACAATTACTAGTTCGAATGCAAAAAGAACGCATTCATATGGCGATTTTAATGGATGAATATGGTGGTACCTCTGGGCTTGTAACGGTGGAAGACATTTTAGAAGAAATCGTTGGCGAAATTCGTGATGAATTTGACGATGATGAAGTTGCAGAAATTCGGAAGATTGGTGACAATCATTATATTTTGAATGCAAAAATGCTTGTAGAAGATGTAGAAAATTTATTGCAAGTATCCCTTGATAACGAAGAAGTAGAAACACTTGGTGGTTGGTTCTTAACAGTAAACAATGGGCTCAAAGCGATTAAAAACATCGAGCTAGCGCAATATGTATTTAGCATTTATGAACAACAGGGTCATCAACTTCACTATATCGAAGTGCGTCCTCTTCATAAAGTTGCACCCGTTCCTACAGAAGGCTAATAAAAGTAAACGAAAGGCTAAGATGATATAGCTTTCACAACTTTAGGGCTATACAAAGTTATCTAAATACTTTTTCCTTATTCCATTATTAGCCATATTTCGATATAATAAATCTGTATATGATTTTATGATCAGGGGGCATTGTTATGAAACTTTTTAAACTTTATCATTCAGACGGTATCCATATTATTACCGATGTAAAAAAACACAAAACAAATATTGAGTTAAAAACAATTACAGGAGAAGTATTATATATTATCGTTGTAACAGATGAAAACTACACAGTATACGATGACCGCTTTGCTGGTGCTTCCAAGCAGTTAAATTCTGTAGAGGCGTTCGATATCGACGGTAGCTTTAGAAGTCTTGACTTTGATAATATGCGCTCATTATTCAAAGAGGCATTCACTAAACTTTTACAGGAAATTGCTGAGTGTGTAAACGATGGAGACGAGCTAGTATATCTTGATACACTTCGACATAAGGTAAGTGCCCAAATCAAAGGAATCCATTTCCGTGTTATTTCGGACACAAAAAAATATGAATATTAAGTAATGGCCTGTTCCACAATTAACAGACTAGACTGCTCAATGAGTAAGCTTTTTTCTTTGAGCAGTCTATTTCTTTAGCTCTGTCCAAGTTCCTCCTTTAACTCTATCTCCAAAATCATCGCTTGCACACCTTCTTCTACTTTTTTCATGTATAATGGAGCGTAACAACCTGAAAGAAAGGGTGTTTAAATGAATCGTGAACAACTCATTTTACTCGTTTCAGAAAAACTAAAATTAATTCGAACAGAAAAAGCATTAACGCAAGATCAAATGAGCGATCTTCTTGGGCTTTCAAAAAAAACACTCGTGCAAATTGAAAAAGGTCGTATTAAAACTGGATGGACAACTGCCGTTGCCGTATGTGCTTTATGTCGTGAAAGTTCCATATTGCAGCATGAGCTAGGTGGTGATCCACTTGAGGTGGTTGACTTAATCGCCAATAACGGCACATTACCGCCAAAGGAAAAAACGATGGGCGGATACATATGGTGGAAAAACCTAAATGAATGGCAAGGCTATCGTTTACAACAAAACGTCATTAGTCAACATTATCGCATTTTAGATACCGACAACTATCGCCTGCTGTCAACCTTTGACGAAACAATTGCCCAGAAAGAATGGAACAACCTTAAGGATTAATATTTACTGATTTGAATATAGACCTCCAAAAAAGGTTTATATTCAAATCACCTAATATTCCGAATTATATTGCATCATCCACTAGCACATTGACTACATCCCTCCCCACTATTCGAACTCTATGGACAAACGAATAATAGCTCTCAACCATTGTGACATAAGATAGAATCACACGACAATCGCGAAAAGTTACTATGTCGTACAACACTTCTCTTAAAATATTTCTTCCATACCTGTGAAATCATCAATAAACGCGAAAAGTCGAATTTTGTAACATTCTTCTCTATAATAATTAGTAACGCCTGTTATACTGGAAAGGATGCTTTTTTATGACACGTATACTAGCAATTAGTGATATACACGGAGAATTAGAACTTCTGGAAAAATTATTATTAAAATTGAAGTTCGATGCCACACAAGATAAATTACTTTTATTAGGGGACTATATTGATCGGGGTCCTGCATCTTGTGGTGTTTTAAATATAATTGAGGAACTACAAGCAACGGGGGCACGTGTACTACTAGGAAATCACGAGGCTATTATGCTCAAAGCTTGTCGTTCTGGTATTCCAAAAGCATGGCATCATTGGATTTCACTTTGTGGCGGGGATGCAACACTTGCAAGCTACGGCTATCAGCCAGAAGATTTTGAAGATGCCATTGCGCAAAACACATTACCTAGCTTTATTCAAACATTGCCAAAGCTTGAAGAACATTTACAGCTTATTGAGACGTTTGAAATGTATATAGAGTTGGAAGATGCCATTTTTGTTCATGGTGGCGTTGTACCTGGTAAAGCCTTAGCGGACACAGATCCTTTACAATTTTTATGGATTCGAGAGGAGTTTCATACCGGCTACGATGGTGAGAAAACTGTAATATTCGGGCATACGCCAACCTATAAATTGCATCAAGATCCAACAAACTACAGTGTTTATTTCGGTGATAATAATATTATTGGTATTGATGGAGGTGCTGTTTTTGGAGGGCAGCTTCATGCGCTCGAATGGCCAACTCGACAAATAACATCTGTTGCAAAAGAAAAGCCAACAAGCTTAGAATAACTTGTTGGCTTTTCAATCATGATTCATCTAAATAAGGTATTTAATATAATTTAAAAATGACCCCAGCTAGGGAATAAATAATAACTGTTGAGAAGAGAATTGTCATATGGAAAAGCGAGAAAACAAACATTTTCGTCGCCCACTTCACTTGATCCGTGTTGCTGTGATAACCGTAAATACTCATTGCAAGCCAGGCAACACTTAATATAAGTGCGACAAGCATAATACCAATACTTAATGAACCAAATAAAAAGCTTGATAGTATTAACAGGATTAAATAAAAATTCGTTTGGTAATACGTACGGCGCATCCCTTTTATTACAGGAAGCATCGGAACGTTAGCTGCTTCATAATCCGCATGCTTACGAATCGCAATTGCATAAAAGTGTGGCATTTGCCATATTACCATCACACAAAAGAGCCCCATTAAAGCAGGATGTGTAATATCAGTAGATACAGCAGCCCAACCAATTAAAGGTGGTACTGCACCTGAAATACTACCAATTTCGGTATTATAAATAGTGCGTCGTTTTGTCCACATTGTATACGGTACAACATATAAAAATACACCTAAGAATCCAAATAATGCAGCTAATGGTGAGGCTAATGCTAGTACAGCTACTCCAACAATAAGCATAGTAATCGCTAATATCATCGTTGATTTTGCTGACATCTCACCTGTTACAGTCGGACGATTTTTCGTACGTGGCATAATGGCATCTATATCACGGTCATACACATTATTAAAAGCTCCTGCCGCACCGATAACAAGTGCCGAACCAATTGTTGCGAAAATGATTTCTGGTATATTGTCCAATAATGTCATTTTATTTTTATACATCCCTAGCGACAAGCCAGCCCACATAGGAATTAAATTGGATTTTATGATACCTGTTTTAACTGTTTGAGCTAAAACATTAGAGCGCGAATGTTTCTCTATTGTTTTTTCTACAGTTTGTGGATTTTGGTCCGTTTTTAGATTTTGTTCCATTCCTCTTAATTCCTTTTCTCTTATAATTTCTACTTACGTCCTTCGATAGAATGAGACATTTTTTGCATTAAACATATCAAATTATTATTTTACCCCTTTTAGGATCGCTATGTCTCAAAGTTCACATAAAGTACATGATTTTATCAATAGAAGGTATAATGTCAATTCACAACTCCTTCTATGATACCACCGACTTGCATGAATTTGAACCTAATTGCCTTCTTTCCTGCATAATACTATTCAAGAAAAACAATCTGCACTATACTAATGGGTATGTTCTATCTAAACGAAGGAGTGTCTAACACGTGAAATACGGATTTATTGGTCTAGGTAATATGACCACAGCCATTATTAAAGGGATGTGCAATAGCGGAGATTTTGATTCCTCTTATATATATGGCTATAATCGTACAAAATCAAAAACAACAAAACTCGCAACCTCTTATGGTATACAAGCAACAACTTCCATCGAGGAACTTATGACAAAATGTGATGTTATTATTTTAGGTGTGAAACCCCAAATGTTGCCTGATGTTTTACCTGAGGTTAAAAAACATCTACAAGAAAAGCATATGATCGTATCCATTGCTGCGGGAAAAAACCTTAATTACTTCCATGGCTATCTTTCCGAGTCCACGCCTATTATTCGCGTAATGCCGAATATCAATGCCCTAATTGGCGCATCAACAAGTTGCTATACAGCAAATGAGCAAGTAACAGAGACACAACTTCGTCTTATCACCATGTTATTTGAAACAATCGGCACAATAATTGAAGTACCTGAACACTTATTCTCCATCTTTACAACAATTGGTGGGGCTTCACCAGCATTCACCTATATGTATATCGATGCATTAGCGCGCGCTGCTGTGCGTGAAGGCATGCCAAAAAACATGGCACTCGACATTGCTGCAAATGCCGTACTCGGCAGTGCGAAAATGATTTTACAATCAAAAGAGCATCCATGGGCGCTGGTCGATCAAGTCTGCTCTCCAGGTGGAACAACCATTCAAGGCGTATCTTCCCTTCAAAGCAATCATTTCGAAACGACAATCCATGATGCTGTTGCAGCTGTAACAGATAAAGACCGCAGTCTCTCTAAATAAATATTCACAAACAAAAGGCATCGAGAAGTTGAATTCCCGATGCCTTTTATCTATTTCTTGGCGTTACTGCATATGATCTTGTTCTTGTAGTTGTTGCGCTAAAAACATGCCTAAATCTCGCCAATTTTCTGGTGTAACACCATGTCCATCTGGATATTGCTTGAATGTTACAGTCGCGCCAAATTGCTCAAACAGTTCTTTGCTTTCCATACCCCATTGCGAAGGAATCACATAATCATAATCACCATGAGAAATAAAAGCATGTAAATGATTGACCGTGCGAATCGCATATTCCTCTGTAACAAATTTTGGGGTATATCCGCTTAATGCTACAATGCCTGTAATTAAATTGCCCATAACAAAAGCTAGTGACTGTGCGAGAACAGCCCCTTGGCTAAAGCCAAGGACAAATACTTTATGCGGATCAATTTGAAATTCTTCAATTGCTTCTAAAATAAATCGTTGCAGCGCAATTAACACTTTATCAAAAATAGCACGGTCTGGCTTTCCCACTTCCTGTATCGTAAAAAAGGCAAAACCCGGCTTTTGTGCGATAGGACCTCTCAAGCTAATGATATGACATTGATCTTGAAAATCTTGTACCAATTGCGGTAAATCATCCTCATTGCTACCCATTCCATGCAATAAAAAAATCGCTGGATATTTTTTAGTAGGGTCCATATTTGCTGGTTGTGTATGTTTAAAAGTGAATGGTGTATTCATTGCGATAATTCCTTTCAAGTAAAATCAAAACTATTTTAACATATTGCCCAATTATACTGCACAGATGTTGATTTTGGAATCTTACCCTAATTGTTTGAAAATTGTTTGTTTGCCTGACACTACAAAGGCATGGAATTAAAGAACTTTCTCTAATTCCATGCCTCCAAACTTTATGTTAAATTTGTTTTCGAAATAAGCCCGTCTATATGATAGGCTATATATCCGTTAATGATGCGAAGTGTTTCTTGTGGATCAGCGTCAAATAGCACTTTCGATTGTGCAGGCGTTGATACAAGAACCGAGAGCAAATCCATTCGCATCGAATGCCCAGCAGCGCTATAGGCATAGTCATAAATAATGGCTTCCTCTGTAAGGCCTTCAGCGTCATACTGTTGATGGAACAATTCTTTTGCCATCTCCATTCGTTCAGCTACTTGCTGACGAATTCGCATTTGATGCATAAGCAATTCCTCTTCAAGCACTTCTGGTTTTACCCATTGTTTCTGTTCTAGCATATTGATAAGCTGATTTTCCCAAACTTGCTCATTGTCAGTAAAATACAGCATATTCACCATCAGCCTATCCCAAAAATCTGTTTCCGAACTAGCCGATTGACGTTGCATAGCAATCGTCTGATTAAAGTGTTGCTCAACCTTTTCCATATCCATATTACGTACTAAATGATAACATACATTTTCAATAAATTTATTCGCTACTTCCTGTGCCATGATCGAAACCCGTCCTTATCTCAACAAATCATTACACCTCTATCATACCATGTTTGTTAAATAGAAAGAAACGGACAACGTTTAAGCATGTTGATGTGGTTGCTGGAATAACACCGATACGCCTGAGTCAATAGCAGCACTGCCGACAGCTTTCGCGACAACGCTCGCTACACGCTCATCCATCGACTTTGGAATAATAAATTCTTCTGATAAGTCTTCTGCTGATACTAACGAAGCAATGGCTTCTACCGCCGCTAGCTTCATCGCCTCATTTATATCTGTAGCGCGGACATCTAATGCCCCCCTAAAAATACCAGGAAAAGCAAGCATATTATTTACTTGATTCGGATAATCTGAACGTCCAGTGCCCATAACGCGGACACCCCAAGCACGGGCATTATCATATGTGATTTCTGGATTTGGATTAGCTAGCGCAAATACTATCGGATTTTCGTTCATTGATTCGATATGCTCTTTCGTTAATAAATTTGCAACGGATACACCGACAAAAACATCACTACCAGCAATCGCATCTTCTAATGTCCCAACTAATTTGAATGGGTTTGAAATTTTTGCAATCTGGTCTTTGATGCTATTCATCCCTTCCTTACGACCGTCATAAATTATCCCCTTCGTATCACACATCACGACGTTTCTATAACCCATTTGAAGTAATAAGCGTAATATAGCAATGCCGGCTGCCCCCGCACCGTTTATCACGACCTTCATATCTTCTGGTTTCTTGTTGACAATTTTAATCGCATTCATTAAGCCAGCCCCAACAACAATCGCCGTTCCATGCTGGTCATCATGAAATACGGGTATATTACACTCCTGTCGAAGACGATCTTCGATTTCAAAGCAGCGCGGAGCGGAAATATCCTCTAAATTAATACCACCAAATGTTGGAGCAATCGCCTTAACTGTGCGTACGATTTCATCCACATCTTTTGTTGCGAGACAAATAGGAAATGCATCCACATTGGCAAAACGTTTTAGCAAAATCGCCTTTCCCTCCATCACTGGTAATGCCGCTTCTGGGCCGATATCACCTAAACCTAGAACGGCTGTCCCATCTGTCACAATGCCAACAAGATTTCCTTTAATTGTATAATCGTACACTGCTTGTGGATTGTTTTCGATTTCAATACAAGGCTGCGCAACGCCAGGTGAATAAGCTAAACTTAAATCATATGTATCCTGCACAGGTACCTTGGCTACAATCTCCATTTTCCCTTGTGCTTCTTTGTGCATCTCTTTTGCCTTTTGCATAATATCCATTGTCTAAACTCCTATCTTCTATCTACATGTCATTTATTTTTTCCATTCATGCTCAACAAAAAAATTATTATTGTAATACTATTCTAAATAATTAATCTTGTTATATTTTGAAAATTATATTACTTCATCCAACTAAAGTCAATGCCGTCAAGCGCAATCCTATATAAAACTTTTTAAATTGTTAATATTTTTAGAATATTTTAAATAAGTGAAATCGTTTTCATTTTAATACTATCCAAAAATAAGTGATTCATACAAAAAAACAACCTTGTTTCATTTCGAAACAAGGTTGTTTTACATTTTCAGCATCGGGTATGTAACGCTTCTAAAATCGTTTGTGCATTATCTTGAAGTACTTGATAGTTATCTTGTAAGTATGTCGGATGCAATGGCTTACTAAATAAAAAACCTTGTACCGTTTCACAATGCCCTGCTACTAAATAATTGAGCTGTGCTACTTCCTCAATTCCTTCTGCCACTACTCTCAAACGTAAATGTTTAGCCATTGATAATATCATATCAACTAATGCTTTATCAGTAGGATCGCTTTGAATTTTTTGGACAAAAGAGCGATCAATTTTCAAACAATCAATTGGAAAATCTTTTAAATAGGATAGCGATGAATAACCAGTTCCAAAATCATCAACAGCAATTGTCACGCCAAGCGCTTTTAATTGATGTAAAATCATCGTTATATGATCGATATTAATGGTCATACTTTCCGTTATTTCTAATTGTAAATATTTTGGGTCTAAATCAGTTTCTTTAAGTACAGATTGAATCATCTCCACTAGATCTTGCTGAAATAATTGGCCTAAAGAAAGATTAACCGCTACTTTGATAGGTGGTAAGCCTGCTTGTTCCCACTGCTTCACTTGTCTACACGCCGTTTCTAATACCCATTGTCCAATCGGAATAATGATACCGGACTCTTCGGCAATTGGAATAAACAAACCTGGTGAAACCATGCCCTTACTTGGGTGCTGCCAACGGACTAGTGCTTCAACCGATAATATATGCCCCGTCTGCAAATCTATTTGCGGTTGATATTCCACAAACAACTCACGGTTTTCTAAAGCATGACGTAAATCATTTTCTAAAATAATTTTCTCTGTAATATCGCTAGACATGGAAGTTTCATAAAATACGATGCGTGAAGGTACTTTTCTCGCCTCCTGCATCGCATACACAGCAAACCTAACAAGCTCTTCTTCCTTGTAGGCATCAGTCGGGAATAAAGAAATGCCAATATTCAAATGCCCATTTAAAGAAATATGTTGTATTTGGAAGGATTTCGCCATTGCCATTTGCAATTGTTTACAAAGCTCCATTATTCGTTGTGTATGATTTGCATCATCAATAAATACGATAAAATAATCTTCTCGAAGCATACTTAGTAAATACTGCTCAGGTAAAATATCCTTTAGTCTCTGTGCAACTTGACTAATTAATTTATCTGCATATGAACTACCTAGTGACGCTTTAATAGCTGAAATGCGCTCAATCTCTATAGCTAAAATAGCCTTCTTAACATTACATTTATATAAATTCTTATGTAATGTCTCCATTAAAAATCGTTCATTGGGTAAGTTTGTCACCTCGTTGTGATAAGCCATATAGTGCATCTTCTCTCTAGATTTCTCTAAATGTTTCTGCATTTCTATTAAATCCTGAAACGGTTTTTCAATGGACGAAAAATAAATTGCTTTAAAAAGCAGATAAAAAGAACACAATTGAAAAATATGTCCAATAAAATTTTTAATATCATAAACGTCACGATAAGTAGTAAAAAGAAAATCGCTAATGATTAAATAACTTGCACTACCTACCAACAAGAAAATAATGTTGGGTGCTACCTTGAATTTTTTTATTAATAAGTACATGATGAGAAAATGGCATGCCATTGCAACATACTGCAACGAATTTTTTAAAGGCGTTGGACCGACCCCTTCAACAACAAGCGGTGGCAGAATAGGGGTAGTCGGTACATATATAAGTATGAATAATCCAACAGTAATAACAAATGGTGTACTATAAATGAACCATCGATAAGTTTTATTAAGAATGGCTTTTTCCTTAATAAAAAATATGAGCAAGATACCACATGATAACACTAGCCTTCCAATAATATAAAACCATGTTGCAGCATAGGGGGTACTCTCCATAATAAAATATGGCATCCCCTTATAAGAAAGGGCATGTGCAATTTCAATTAAGCTATACGTTAAAAATAACGCACCTATGTATAGTGTTCTATTAGATAGAATATAAGGTGTTGTTAACCATGATTGGATGGCAATTGTCATCGTCACAACAATGATCAAAATTTCTATTAGCAAATGAATCGAAACATAATTGCTCTTTCCAAAAATCCCGTAAAATTCATCACTCCAAAAACCAATGATCATCAATAATACGCTAGAGAAAAATATGAATAGTATTCCTTTCCTAAATAAAGAAAAATGTTTATTTAATTCCCACACGATGATCCCTACTTTCACTTGGCTGATAACCGCTACTTTATAAAATTCATTATGTATAAATAATTTTGAGATGATTCTACTAATAGATTACCATGATATACCTAAAATTCAATCAAAGAAAAATGGATAAAATGTTTCAACTGTTGAAAAAAGGAAGAAGACTGAAAATATCCCCACAATTAACGAGTTTATCTTCAGTCTTAAATGTTCATGTTATGAAAATACATAACTATCCATATTATCAATGGTATTTTGGATCGCATCTTTAAGCGATCGTTGATGCTCACCGCAAGAAGCAATGGCTTCCTCTAATGCAATCGCTGCATTAGCTATAAACGGTGCCATCTGTAAATCTTTTGCAAGCTGAATTAATACAAGGGCTTTATTCCATTTCCAGCGAGCATTTGTCGGATCTAAGTCAATCGCTTGCTCTAAATAAGCAAGTGCATCAAAAGGCATCCAACCAAAACGATGCATCGTCTGACCTGTTATGCCCCAATACAAAGCCTTATTAGGATTTGCTTTCACTGCCTGCTTGAAGCAATGGACGCTCTCATTGTAATGATGGGCAAATAAAAACAGCTCGCCCTGCGTAAAAAATGATTGTGCCTTTTCATTAGCTGAACCCGATTTAGCCATTTCCTCTAGCGCTTTCACTCTCTTCGCAAATGCCGCTTCATCTTTTATAGCACGTATTTCTAAAACATCATCTGATTCAGGATAACTTTCATTCGCCCGTTCACTATGCTGTGTTTCCACGAAAAGTGTTGGCTTCGGCAATGTAGCAACATCGTACTCATCCAACAAGGTAATATATTTAGTAGCTAACTCCTTATCAGGCCCATCTGCAACTTGCAAAGCAGCCTTATAACATTTCATCAGCTCTCCATTATAAAAATATTCTTCCATTGTCATCCATTCTTCCTCCAGTTTTCATACACCTCATTCTATATAGTATATATTATACATACTTCACTCTGTAAAGCACCCTCCATTTCGTTTGCTATCTATTCGAACAAAAAAGAGACTGTCCAATTGGTTCAGTCTCTTCTGTGCGTTATTTTTTTAATACTTCTTTATCTAAGAAAGCTCGTAAATCTTCTTCAGCTAATGCCCCTACAAAACGTGCAGTTTCTTTGCCATCTTCAAAACGAATAAAAGTTGGCGTTGCTTCGAGATTATACTTGTTCCACAAATTTTCATATTCATATACGTTTAATTGGGCAATATTTACGCCTAAATCATCTGCAATCGGCATTAATACGGGTGTGAATGCTTGACAATGGACACAAACTGGACTAAAGAAATACGCATTGACATCTTCCCCAGCTTTAATCTTCTTTTCTAGCTCATCAGGCAACATAATATTTTGGTAATTTTCATCATCTAATTGGTCAATTGTTTCTTGTTTTAGATTTTTGTCACCGTATGGATTATTCGCACTTGCCAGTTTGTTTTTGTTCGATACATTTGTAAGTACAATAATCGCTGCAAACAAAACAACAATAACCGAACCAATAATTAGTAGCTTTTTCAATTAAACTCCTCCGATTTCACATAAAAAATGTCCTACTTTTAGTGTATTTGGAATTGATTATAAAGTGTTTTTAGAACCTAGTAAACTAATTCGTCTTTCATAGTAAGTTTTCGCACAATTCAAACATAATTTAGTGTATTTATGGAAACCTACTTACTATAATGCGCAAAATGAATTTGGAGTGAAATTTACTATGAAACCTACTTTCCAACATGTTTTTCGAATTTATAAAAGTGATATCTTAAATATAGTATCAAACTGGGTAGTTGCTGTCATTGTTGGTGGGCTCATTTTTTTACCTTCTTTGTATGCATGGTTGAATATCTATGCTTCGATGGATCCATACGCGCACACGGCAAATATGAAAATTGCCGTTGTCAATGAAGATGACGGCACTACAATTAAAGGTGAAAATTTAAACATTGGAAAGGAATTAATGAGCAATTTACAAGCAAACAATAGCTTTTCATGGTATTTTCTCCCAAGGCAAGAAGCGCTCGATTCATTAAACAATGGTGATTATTTTGCAGTACTTATCGTTCCTAACGATTTTTCCAAAAAGCTCACATCTATTTTGACCGATCAACCTACAAAAGCGCATATTGATTATTATGTAAATGAAAAAATTAATCCTATTGCTCCTAAAATTACAGGTAAAGGCGCCAGTGTTATTACACAACAAGTTTCGAGTGAATTTATTTCAACAGTCAATGGCACACTTTTTTCTATGTTTAATACCATTGGCATTGAAATCGAACACGATATTCCAGATTTCAAAAAATTCGAACATTATATTTTCACAATTGAACAGCATCTTCCAGATATTGAATCATTTTTAGCTCAAACCGCACAAGGTGGAAAAGATGCTGAAAAATTATTGGACACTACTATCAGTGAAATACCCGAGATAGAAAAAATAACAGCTAGCGGTCTTACAACTGTCCAAAATGGTCTACAGCTGATAAATGAGGCAGATACGCTGTTCTCGCAGCTTTCACCCATTGTAAAAGAAGATTTAGAAAGCGTACAAACAATTGCTCAACAGTTCTCACAGCTTTTAGAGCAATTGCAAACTATCCGGACAGATACAGCTACCTTAGCAAAATCTAAAGACGAACTGCAAAAGCAGTTAACATCTTCACAAGATAAGGTAAATAGTAGTATTCAAACGTTGGAAGCTTTACAGAAGTTAACACAGGCAGATGCCTCCTCTCGTAAACAACTGGAAAACTCGCTCCAAACGGTGATTTCATCGCTTCAACAGGAGCAATCGAACGATGTTATCGCTCTATTAGATAATAAAGGTATTATTCAGCAATTGGAGTCCATACAAGGAAAGTTACAAGCAAATCCTATTGCTAGCGACTCTATGATTAGTGTGCTCTCTACATTACGTCAACTAAGTTCGCTAGTAACGGATGTCTCAAATAAAGTACAACAATTCAATAATATCGACGAGCAAACAGTGAAAAAAGATATTGCCGCAGTTCAAAAAATGGCTCAAGATGCTGCAAATCATTTAAATCAGTTTCTTA
The DNA here is from genome assembly GCF_037976175.1 of Lysinibacillus sp. FSL K6-3209. NCBI lineage: Bacteria > Bacillati > Bacillota > Bacilli > Caryophanales > Bacillaceae > Lysinibacillus > Lysinibacillus sp. FSL K6-3209. The sequence goes on from NZ_CP150264.1 coordinate 2,912,826, forward strand.
ATTACTATTCAGATAAACTGGAACCACAAATTCATACAACCTTGAATGCTGCAAAGGATACATTAACAAAGGCATCTACTTTGCTAACGAAGGTGCAAAGCTCCATTCCACAGGCAAAACAACGGTTAAGCAATGCAAAAAATACGTTAGTTACAGCCAATCAGGCTATAGCAACTATTCAATCTGACTTCCCTACGCTAAGTACTAAAATTATCGACCTTGCTAATAAGCTACGGACATTAGAAAACGAAACCGATATCTCTGAAATCGTTCAATTGTTAAAAAATGATGTTGAAGCAGAGCGAGATTTTTTTGAAGAACCAGTCAAACTAGCAGAACATAGAATATTCCCAATTGCAAATTACGGAACAGCCATGACACCATTTTATACCGTTTTATCTATTTGGGTCGGTTGTTTGTTGCTTATTTCTCTTCTTGCAGTGAATATTCACGACAACCCACAATATAGCATTCGTGAAATTTATTTTGGGCGATTAATGACTTTTGCAACTATATCCGTTATACAAACATTGATTATTACAATTGGTGATGTTTTACTATTAGACGTCTCCATTCGTGCGCCTCTTTACTTTATTCTTTTTGGTTTGATCATTAGTTTTGTTTTTATTACAGTGGTCTACACGCTAGTATCCGTATTTGGAAATGTAGGAAAAGCACTAGCCATTGTGATGTTGGTCTTACAAATTGCTGGTTCTGGCGGTACCTATCCCGTTGAATTGTTACCGAAGTTTTTCCAAGTAATTAATCCATTTTTACCGTTTACTTATGCAATCGGCATGATGCGTGAAGCAGTTGGTGGCATCATTTGGTCCAAAATATGGATAGACCTTGCATTCTTACTAAGCTTCTGGCTAGTTTTTCTGTTGTTTGGCTTGTTCTTAAAAAAATTGCTAGGCGAAAAAATGGAACTTTTAATGAACAAAACACGCGGATTAGATATTTTTCACTAATTTGTGACCATCCTTGCTATAAATATTGACGCGACCAATGTTATAATGGAAATATTGTAAACATGTAGGAGGCGTTTTTTTTGAAAAAGCTAATATCCATTTTTACGTTGTTATTGCTCGTGTTAAGTGCTTGCGGGACTGACAAACAAGCGACTGAAGAACAGCCAAAAGATACTCAAAATGATGCTTCACATGATGGACATGCTCATGTGACAGGAGATATTCAGGAAGAGACAGCAAGTGCTGATGTCCTGCCAACATTTTTAGATAACCAATCTGAAAATATTCGCTTAGTCTACCAAATAGCTGGACAATCAACCGAAATTTTAGAATGGATGCCATGCTACTGTGGCTGTGGAGAATCTGTTGGACATAAAAGTAATTTAAACTGCTTTATCCAAGAAAAAAGGCAAGATGGAACAATTGTATGGGATGATCATGGCACACGTTGCGCTGTTTGTTTGGAAATTGCACTACAATCAGCAAAAATGCATAAAGATGGCATGACATTAAAAGAAATCCGCCAAACAATTGATGAAACATACAAAAATGGTTATGCAAAACCAACTCCAACGGAAATGCCTGCATAAGATGCTGACACAAAGAGGAAAAGTGTTAGATTGACAACCCATCAATCTAACACTTTTTTGCTGTGCCTTTGTTGTCCGCTTCGGCGGTGCTTTCCGCTCAGCACAGTAAGCCGTAACCCTCGCTAACGCAGAAGGCCAGCGTCTTATGCGGTGTGCGTTCTGAGCTGGAGTCACCGCCTCCGCTACCAACAACTAGTGAACCCTTCTAAATTTTATTTATTGCAAAAGCAGAATAGCTAAATTAGCTAAGTTCTCCATATAGCAAAAATTTATGAACACCTTTCCTCTGTTCCTTAAATATTTTAGTTATGCCCCAGCCTCTTTTTTTGCTGTGGTCTTTGTCTGCTACGCATTTACTTTTAAAGGTGTACTGGCAATCAAATCGTTATTTAACGAGTTGTAACACCGTTTTAAAATGTGGATGATCCGCTCTTTGTAAAAGCTCATATAAAATCATTTCTGTGCTCGTTGGCAATATACCTAGTGCCTTCATTTTATCTAGCCCTATTTCCTTGTTAGCTTTTGTGCGAGAGGACACCGCATCCACAACGACTTCCACTTCAAAGCCCTGTTCTTTCAGTTGTCTTGCTGTTTGATAAACGCAAATATGCGCTTCAATACCTGTCACGATAAATTGGGTACGACCACTTGCTTTAACTGCATCGATAAAAGCTTGCTCTTGACATGCACTAAAAGCCATTTTGGCCATCGGGGCCCCCTGAAGATGTTGCGCTATTTCTAATGCAGTTCCACCTAAACGACTTGGATTTTGTTCAAGCCATAACACAGGGACATCCAAAGCCTCCATCGCTTGTACTAGTTTTGCTACATTTTGAATGACTGTTTCACTATCTTCTACAATCGTTGCTAATTTACCTTGGACATCCACAACAATCAGACTTGCTTGTTCTACTGTAAACATACATACACCCCTTTCACTATTTCTTACCTTTCAGTATACCGAAATTTTTTTCTCTATGTAGTTTTTCATCAATATGCAATACATAAAACAAATTGTGTGCGAATTGTGTGCGTGCCTGACACTAAAATGCTCGTTTTCATCGTACATAAATAAAAAATTGAGAATTTTGTTTTTTCTCTTGAAAATTAAGTTATAATCCAATAAAGGTGCTTTTATTAAACAAAACAAGGAGTGTACCATTTTGACACAACGAGCATACAATTTTAACGCAGGTCCTTCTGCACTACCCCTAGAAGTATTAGAAAACGCTCAACAACAATTAGTAAACTTCCGTAATTCAGGTATGTCGATTATGGAAATGAGTCACCGTAGTGCAATTTTCGACGAAGTACATAACGAAGCAATTGCTCTATTAAAAAAACTTTATGCTATTCCAGAAAACTATGAAGTACTATTCTTACAAGGTGGAGCAAGCCTTCAATTCACAATGGTACCGATGAACTTCCTCCAAGCCGATAAAAAAGCAAGCTATGTATTATCTGGTTCATGGTCAGAAAAAGCATTCAAAGAAGCTAAATTATTCGGTACACCTGTTGAAGCAGCAAGCACAAAGGAAAATAAATATCGTAATATCCCAGCATTATCAGATATTCAATTTAATGAAGACGATGCATACGTGCACATTACTTCTAACAATACAATTTACGGTACTCAATGGAAGGAATTCCCTGAAACAGGTAATGTTCCTTTAGTAGCAGATATGTCAAGTGACATCCTATCTAAACCTGTAGACGTAAGTAAATTTGGTATCATTTATGCAGGTGCGCAAAAAAATCTTGGTCCTTCTGGTGTAACAGTCGTTATTATTCGCAAGGATTTACTAGAAAAAGCAAATAAAGAAATTCCAACAATGCTTAAATATACAACACATGCGGATGGTAACTCATTATATAATACACCACCAACATTCGGTATCTACATGTTAGGTGAAGTATTGAAATGGGTGGAAGCTAAAGGTGGCGTCGAAGCTGTTGCTAAACTTAATGAAGCAAAAGCACAAGTAATTTACGATGCAATCGATAACAGCAATGGCTTTTATAAAGGTCACGCAACGCCAGAAAGCCGTTCATTAATGAACATCACGTTCCGCGTCGCTGATGAAGAACTTGAAAAACAATTCCTAGCTGAAGCAAAAGCAGCTGGATTTATCGGTTTAAATGGTCACCGCTCAGTAGGTGGTTGCCGTGCATCAACATATAATGCTGTGCCATTAGAGACTTGCGAAGCACTTCGCGATTTCATGGTAGCATTCCAACAAAAACACCAATAATAAATCAACGACGAATGCTTGTAAAAATAACAACATTCGTCGTTTCTTTATTTTAAATGCATGTTCTGCTGTCTAAACATAACATTCTTTCCTATTTCCCCACTAATAGACTTCTATCTCTATGACAACCATATCGGTACAATCACACCTTTGCCATATAAAATAAACTTTAACAACATTTATTAAAAGAAAAAATAGTTTTTTCTTTGTTTATCGGACATATTACCACCCTCCATTCTTCAACAAAACATAGATTATTAGTGTAAGGCAATAGCTTTACATTAAGTGATGGAGAAAGGAGGTAATATGAATGGAAGATAGACGTTATGTTACGCATATGAACTGGGCTCCTTGTAAATGCCATAAACCTTGCAAATGTAGCCACAAAAAAGAACATGAATGTAAAGAAGAGAAATGCCACAAAGCAGTGAACAACTGCAGAAGCTGCATCTGTGAGCAATTAAGAAAATTAGAAGTTGGAGCTGTAGTTGATGTTTTCTTAGCAGGCGGTCTTAGTTTCCTTGGTTTAACTTTTGTGAGCTTCAATTGTAGAAATTGCTGTGCTTATTTCCTAGAAGCTGGTTCAACATCACCACTTATTATCGATTGCAAAAAAATAGATGCTATTCGTGTAGTAAGAGCATAGTAGCCTTCTTTCACTGAGAATGGAGTATACCCTTTCCTTCTAAACATACTCCTTTGATATAAGTAAAAACCCTGTCAAAACTAATTTGACAGGGTTTCATGTTTACATTCTGGGCATTTTCCGTAAATTTCAAATTTATGATTTTCAATTTCATAATCTGGAAGCTTCTCACCTAACATTTCCATCGGGCAAACATTCAGCTCTTTTACATTGCCACAATCCATACAAATGAAATGATGGTGATGATGTTCAGATTCACAATGCATACGAAAATTTCGTTCACCAGACAACTCAGTCTCTTCTAAAATGCCAAGCTTTACAAACGTTGAAAGATTACGATAAATTGTATCGAAGCTCATACCTGGAAAATCTTTTTTCAGCACATCTAATAAATCTCGAGCGGTTAAATATTTATCCGTTTCCGCAAACATATTTAAAATTAACTCACGTTTATCTGTTTTTTTATAGCCGTTTTCTTTTAAAATTTCCCACGCTCTTGAAATATTCACAGTGCTTCCTCCCCTTGTTTTACAGATACCTTTAACATAATTTTCTTCACGATAATAACTAGCAATAAAATAACAATAGACGTAACGACAATCGTACCACCTGGCGCTAAATCTAAGTAAAATGCACTTACTAATCCTATGAACACTGCTACCTCGCCAAATACAATTGCATAGAGTATTGTTTGTTTAAAACCTTTAGCCAGACGCATGGCTGCAGCCACTGGCAAAGTCATTAAAGAAGAAACAAGTAAAATACCTACGATGCGCATACTAGCAGCAATTACAAGTGCTGTCACAATCATAAACAACAGGTGAACCCAGCGAGCTGGCAAACCACTTGCTTTGGCATATTCCTCATCGAACGATAGCACAAATAATTCTTTAAAGAAGAAATATAAAAACACAATAACTACAATCGCAATCCCTATAACGACCCATAAATCCTGCCTCGACACAGCCGAAACGGAACCAAATAAATAGCTCATTAAATCGGTGCTAAAGCCACTGGCAAGTGAAATAAAAATTGCGCTAATGCCAATTCCACCAGACATAATGATCGGAATGGCAAGTTCTTCATAATGCTTATATAAACGGCGTAAGCGCTCAATTAATATCGAGCCACTCACAGAGGCAAGTATACCTAAGTAAATTGGGTTGAGCATTGCTAATGCAGCAACAGACTGACTTACATATAAGCTACCAGCAATCCCCGCAAGTGTAACATGGGATAATGCATCAGCAATAAGTGATAGCCTACGAACTACGATAAATACACCTAATAGTGGTGCGATGATGCCAATTAATAAGCCAGAGAAAAAGGCATTTTGTAAAAACTCATAGTGAAAAATTGCTTCAATCATTGTGCCTTCTCCTTCTAGTGAATCTTTCTCACAGAATGGCCATACCAAGCGTCTAGCGCATCCTGAGAAATCGAATCAAATTCGTTTTTGTAGCCATGGAAATGAATTGTTTGATTAAGGCAAGCAACATGACTAATGCGGTTTGATACCGTATCAACATCATGTGTCACAAGAATCATCGTAATTCCTTGTTCCCTATTCAATTTCGCCAGCATATCATAAAAGGACTGCACATTCTCGTGATCGATGCCGACTGTTGGTTCATCTAAAATCAGTAATCGTGGCTCACTGACTAAAGCACGTGCAATAAATACGCGCTGTTGTTGTCCACCAGATAACTCGCCAATATTTCGTTTCATAAAGGCGTCCATCCCTACGGCTTTTAATGCCTCATATACTTTGCTTTTAGCATCCTTCGTCGGACGCTTAAAGAGCCCTAATTTTTTTGATAATCCACTAATAACTACTTCTTGAACTGTTGCAGGAAAACCAGAGTTGAAGGCATTGGATTTTTGAGAAACATAGCCTATCCATTCACGATGTTTAAATGTTGCACTTGGCTCTCCAAATAATTGGATTTCACCAGACATCGGTTTTAATAAACCTAAAATAATTTTAAGTAATGTTGATTTCCCAGAGCCATTCGGACCTAGGAGCGCCAAAAAATCTCCTTCTTCCACACGAAATGAGATGTTTTTTAATACTTGTGTATAGTCATATTGAAATGACACATTTTCAATGTCAATTAATGCTTGTTTCATGCATGATCGCTTCTTTCTAATTCAAAATCATTACGATTTACAAATTGTAAGTATAAATGAAAGTTTAGTATTTGTAAAGAAAACAAAACTTAAAAGGAGGGATTGTTTGTGAGTATTCAATTTTTGCAACAATTATCTCAAAGTAGTGATAAAGAAGTTGTAGCGATTGCCCGTGCCGAAGGTTTTGACATTACCACTTCTGAAGTGAAAAAGCTTCGACCTTATCTAGAGCAATTCTCTTTTTCTTGGCTCTTTTTAGGTATTCCAAAAGATGTACTCAGTGAAGTGGAAGCAGTACTCGGACGAAAACGTTCTCGCCAGCTTATTGCACTTTTTACTAAATAAACGTAAGAAAGGCCCGAAAGTCAGTTTTGGACTTTCGGGCTTTTTCCCTTCTATAGGTGGGAGTTTGTTCAAAAAAATTCGTACTCATTTAAGAGTTCAATCTTACAAAACCTACCTAAGAAAATCTTTTTCCTTTGCGAAACAAAATATTGATTTTCAATATTGAGAATTTTATAATTATGGATAAGAAAAGAAATAATCTCTTAGTTACGATGTTGTCGATGTCATTGGTTTATTTTCCATTTTAAAATACAAAGTAAGGAGTTGGATTTTAAATGAAGAAAAGACTAGCAACAACAGTTTGTGCTTTAGGATTATTGCTTAGTGCAGGTATAGCAAGTGCAGGGACAAGTCCTATCAGCTATGCGAAAAAACTGCCTCCTTTTTCTATTAATATTAATTTAGCAACAGGAACAAAAGATACGAATAGTCAATCAAAGGTGGAAAACTCTATCGTTGGTAGTACTTACACTGCAAATATGTGGATTGTGGATTCCGGTGGGAAGAAAGTTTCTCCAACAGCTACAAGGGTAGGTGACAATGATACACGTACCTTTACAGTAGATCAAAGCGCTGTTGGCAACAGCGTAACGCTTGTCGCAGAAAATAGCGCTTTTACACACGTAAATGTAGACATTGCAGGTAGATTTTATCCAGATATTTAAAATAACAATAAATAGTAAATTGATAATAGTTCTACTAAAGTAATTTATTCACTTTGAAAAATTTGTAAAAATAAGTAACTAAGAGTACTCTATCTCTTTTCTATAAAACCCATTGAAAAATTATATTATAGTTTTTTCTAGGATAGGGTTGTCTATCTTAGGACAACCCTTTCTTTATTTTAGAAAGGAGGATAGCAATGCTACTTGAATATAAAAAACTATTTAATAATAAAAACTTTTATCTTAGTATTTGTGCCTTGGTATTGCTTGTTGTCATTGCTGTATGGATAGGCGTTAAAGAGCATAATGAAGAATATTTATTATCAGAGAGAATTTATAATCAACACTTTGAAAAACCTATTGTAGATGATATGCTCAATTTCGTATCTCCGCATAAACAATGGCTAGGTTTTACTAATAATTTTGCATCTCAATTGTATTATTTAATATTTCCGTTGTTAATTTCTATTGCACTTGTAGACTCAATTTTTCGTGAAAGAAAAAGCGGCTATCAACATTTTATTTTTATGCGCATGGATAGACGGAAATATTACACTGCAAAGTTTGCTTCTACTTTTCTAACTGCCTTTTTTATGTTCGTACTGCCACTATGTTTAGGGGTAGTACTTGTTAATATATTTACAAATCATTGGGACTATACAGCCTATGCAAATATTTATAAAGGGTTTGTAGAGGGGACTTTGGCAATACCCGATAATGTTTTAAGTGCTTTCAAAGGCGATATTCAACCTCTTTTTTCCAATTTACTAAGCATGTCTCCATACGCATATGTTGCTGTATTTTATATTATCGGAGGATTGTTTGCTAGTGTGTATGTTTGTATGGGACTAGCCCTATCTATGTTTATTAAAAATTATTATTTATTAATTTTTATGCCACAAATTATTTATACTAGCATTTGGTTTTTAGCTGCCAATCACGCAAAATGGGCTCCATTTTACTTTTTAGCTCCGGAAGGTATACATGGAGATAACTCCATCTCTATTATGATTATCGAATTTCTGTTGCAAATTTTCATTACATTTGTCATTTACTTAATTGGGATGAAGAAACATGAAGATGTATTATAAGTACTACACCTATTGTCTACAGGATATTCGCTTGAAAAAATGGCTCTTTTGGATTGTGGCATGTTTTATGATAACTCTACATTTGTTTGAAGTATTGCCTATCATGTCAGTGGCAACTAGATGGCATACGGTGAAAGACTTTATATTAGCCTCTCGTTATGAAAATTTCTATACCTTATTATTTTTAATATTATTAGCGCCTTTTTCATCTAAAGACAATGATTGGCTATTACTTAGAAGATATCGTCACCGACAGCAATTTGCTACGTATAAAGTTTGCTTCGTTTTTATCGTGACCGCCTTTTTTACAGCGATTGTTTTCGGAAGTAGTATGTTGAGCACATCGCTAGCGAAGTGGATATTTTTCCCTTATATCACAAATTACAGTGCCCTATTATTATATGTGCCTGAGCCTAAAGAAAACGGTTCTTTGCTTTACTTTATGTATATATTTTATTGTGTTACGGCTATTTGTGGTTTGCTATACATAGTGATCCAACAGCTACTCAAAAATAATTTTATTAGTGCGATTTTAGTCATGGCTCTTTTTATGGTTGATAAAATCACAATACACATTGTACCTATTTTGTTTTACAAAAGTGAATTTACTTCACCTATTTGGTCATTCTTTATATTAGTAGCTGTTACGATATTATTAATCAATGCCATTCATTATTTAGTCAATAAACTAGACTTTTACGTGCGAGATGATGATTCATGACAACATTTTCGTTAGAGTGGAAACTACTGCGAGAAGATGCCCTTAAAATTAGTTGTATTTGTATTGTCTATCCATTATGTACTACTTTATTGCTACTCCATATGACATCCCTTTTTGATGGACTGACATTGCACCAAGCATTTACTGCCCTTTTAGGGCACGTGGAGGAACTTACTTGGATGTATTGGACTTTGTTATGGTTTGGTTATGTGATTTTAATTCAAATTATTTGGAAGCCTCGCTCCACTTCTTTTTCCTACAATATGCTATTACGCTATCCAAAAAAAAGCTGGTTTTGGCTTAATCGGCTGCTAATCCTACTTATATTCACGACATGCTATGTGGCAATCACTTATATAATGAGCTTTTTCCTTTTTTTAAAAGCTCACGTGTCGCTACAATTTGATATCTTGATTGTTCTACAGGCATTCATTCTATGCATCAATATGTACTGTCATGCCTTGCTATGGAAAATAATCGAATTATTGTTTTCAGGAAAAATAGCGTCTGTGCTACTGATCGTTCTATTTTTTGCAGGTATAAAGCAATCAGCCCCTTATATTCCTTTCTATTATGGGCTAATGGGAAATTTCGACGCAAACATGTTCGCTGTCATTTTAGTGATTGAAGGGCTATTTATTTGTCTTATGAGTTTAATTATTGTTCGAATCGGCTTAAAAAATGATTACCATTAGGGAGGTTGCGCTATGTCCATTGAAATATTAAACGTTTCCAAGGTGATTAAAAAACGCACGGTGCTACAAAATATTAACTTTCAGCTAGAGCGAGGGAAAATTTATGGCTTTGTGGGTCATAACGGTTCAGGGAAATCGATGTTATTCCGCGTTATTTGTGGCTTAGTAAAACCGAGTGTCGGAACAGTAAAATTATTCGGGGATGTGTTACATCAAGATATTTCATTTCCTAAAAGTGCAAGTGTAATCCTTGAAAAGCCTGGATTTTTAGAGCATTATTCAGGTTTCTCCAACTTAAAATTTTTAGCAGCGATTCGCAATCAAATTACTGACCAGGATATAAAAGCTGCGATAGCAAAAGTAGGTTTAGACCCAGAAGATAAACGCCCTGTTAAAGCATACTCTCTTGGGATGAAACAAAAACTAGCCATTGCTCAAAGCATTATGGAAACACCTGAATTGATTTTACTAGATGAACCCATGAATGGTTTGGATGAAGATTCTGTACAAAATGTCTATGACATTATTAACGCTGAAAAACAGCGAGGAGCAACTATTTTATTAACATCCCATAATAAAAATGATATTGAGTCCTTATGCGATCAAGTATACAGACTGCGTGAAGGCGTGTTAACTGAAACCTATTGAATTTATTTTCTAAAGTTAAGCGAAAAACCGCCATTTAGCGAAGGGCTAAATGGCGGTTTTTATTGTCTTACTCTTCCCAAAATAATTCATCCAACGTTTTATTTAACGTTTTACAAATTGCAATACATAAGTTTAACGTCGGATTATATTTCCCAACTTCAATTAAACCGATTGTTTGGCGGGTAACCCCTACTTTTTGAGCTAAATCTTCCTGTGACAAATCATGCTCTATTCGAGCCATTTTTAAACGGATGTTTTTCATGCTTATCACCACTGTTAATCTTCTAGATTTTTTTGTACGACTTGGTCACTTTTCTTTTTTGCAGCCATATATGATAAGCCTAAAAATCCTGCAAAAAATGGTACATAGATAACTAGCGATACTAAGAAAACCATGAAGAAATATTTATATGCTTGTTGTGTGCTATCCGCATAGTTGAAGGCACTATTAAGACCAAAAAAAATCGCCAGTACCAAACCAGTAGCCACTCCGTAAATGATATTTTTCGTCTGTAATTTTATTTTACTGTTACTATCATGAACCTCTACTTCATCTGTTAAGATACCTAGATAAGCCGTCCTAACATAATAATAAACAGATGACACAAAGATAATCAACCACTCTGTTAATACATTGTCCAAGGACATGCCCATTTTAAAGAACTTTATTACGATAGAAATGGAACAGACAATCATAATCAGCACATACATTTCTTTGTATATTTTATTTTGTAAATTTTTAACACGTTCATCCACTTGCTTCTTATTTTTCTTATACATAATGTACCTCCATTTGTTTTATTAATTGTATTATATGAAATGACATTGCTTTTTGCAACATATAAATTGCATTTAGTTTTTTATAAATTGCAAAATGCAATGTTATTTACAGTGAAGACATAAAAAAAGACACATTTCCTTATAGAAAATGTGCCTTGAAATCTAAACCTTATTATAGGATTAACCTAACGATATGTTTTAATTCTTACTTCTTCCAGTAGATGAAATGCTCGTTTTAAAAGCCATTTCTGTCTTAACTCCTAAGTAATAAGCTTTGCAAACCAAGCTACATAATGTGCCCCAGGTATAAATAACACTTGCGCTAAAATCGTTCCTAAAAATCTAGAGGTCATCATCATAACAGATGCTCTTTTTAAATCAAGATAACTTCCCCGCTGATTGATAACATCATCTGCAAGTATAGAAATTTTAGGGTCAATAAAAATAATTAACAAAATTGTTGCTACGCCATTGATTAATCCAGACGCCATGACAGCTGTTGCCTTTAATTCAGGGACTAATAAACCAGCATATAAAGAAGATAAAACACCAATAGTATAAATCGCTGTAATCACAATGTTCATCACAAATAGTTTGACTGGAATATCTCGTAAACCAATGCCCTTTACATAGGCCAAGCTTGGCTTGCGAATATGTTTAATGCCTCTTTTTACATAGTCAAATGTGAAGCCTTTCTTCAATAAAGCTGGAATCGACCCTCTTTCCTCAGCCAAATGAATGATGCCTCGTGAAAAGATGGCTACGAAAGTCGGCAGTAATAATATCCCAAATAGTGTCCCTAGTGATGCCGCTCCTATAATAAAGCGATACTGGTATTCTACAAAAGCTAGCGCATTGTCAGCAGGCGCTGTATCCACTAAACTCCCCGTAAACGGTTGTTGCATCATATTCGCTAGCCTTGAAACCATCACCATTACATTAAACAGAGATAAAGCTGAAGCTAGTAACTTTACACGTGCCCCTGATAAACGTACCGCATAGGCAAGTGTCTCGATTGAATGAATGATGAGAATAAATAAAGCAATCATAATTAATTTATCTGTAATTATTTCCATTCTCTATACCTAATGTTCTTTCCCATTATTTCACATGTAGACGTTTGAATTTCAAAATAGTTCCGAACAGTACTATTGAAATACCCGCGAATTTAAGCTGTTTACCCGCGATTCGTGTTCAAATACCCGCGATAAAACTCTCTTTACCCGCGGAAGCCGTTCAAATACCCGCGATATAGCCTCGTTTACCCGCGATTCATAAAAAAACGTAGACCAAACACAATTTGCATTGCGTTGGTCTACGGTTCTCTTACTCTCCTCGTAAGGCGTTAATAAGCTCTGGCTTATATTCTCCACTACGTAGCATATCAATTTCATATTTATACGGTGCTGTTTTAGTTTTCGCATCACTATTTAGAGCAACAAATGGTGTTTCTAAAATCTTCGGTACCGCCATTAATTGCGGATGATGAACCACGTATTTTAATGCATCAAATCCGATATGTCCAAAACCGATATTTTCATGGCGGTCTTTACCTGCACCACGAACGTTTTTGGAGTCATTTATATGAAGAACTTTGATGCGGTCTACACCGATTATTTTATCGAACTCGTTTAATACCCCATCAAAATCTTCAACAATATTATAGCCAGCATCATGTGTATGGCATGTGTCAAAGCATACAGAAAGGCGCTCGTTATGTGTCACACCATCAATAATTTTTGCTAGTTCTTCAAAAGAACGTCCACACTCTGTACCTTTCCCTGCCATTGTTTCTAATGCAATTTGTACGGGATAGTCCTGCGATAGTACTTCATTTAATCCTTCAATAATTTTAGCAATACCAGCATCTGCCCCTGCACCTACATGGGCACCAGGATGTAAAACAATTTGTGTAGCTTCCAACGCAGCAGTGCGTTCAATTTCAGATTGTAGGAAATCTACGCCGAGACGGAATGTTTCCGGTTTTTCTGTATTGGCAATATTTATAATATAGGGAGCATGCACAACAATATTTGTCATGCCATGCTCTTTCATATGCAACAGACCATTCATAATATTAAGGTCTGCAATGGATTTTCGACGCGTGTTTTGTGGAGCACCCGTATAAATCATAAAGGTGTTCGCACCATAAGAAAGAGCTTCTTTACTAGAGCCGAGCAACATTTCTTTGCCGCTCATTGAAACATGTGAGCCAAGTAACATGATTAGGCCTCCTTCACTTATTTTTTATTACGTGCTTTTAGGCGACGTTCGCGTTTTTTAATTTTTTCCATTTCCCATTTCATATTACGTTTGTAACCTGGTTTTACTTTTTTCGGCTTACGCACTAGAGATTTTGCTTTCGCATCAATTTCATTTTCGTGCTTCACACGATTTTTACGTGCATGACGGTCTTTTAGTTCAGACCATTCACCATCTTTAACATCTTTTTGTTCAAATGGTATACCCATTTTCTCAACGCGTGCTAGTGCGTCCTCGTCCGAAGGCTCAAATAATGTAATTGCCGTACCTTTATTGCCGGCACGAGCTGTACGACCGACACGGTGAATAAAGAATTCTAGATCTTCTGGAATTTCGTAGTTAATGACATGTGAAATTCCTTGAATATCAATACCGCGCGCAGCTAAATCTGTTGCTACAATGTATTGAAATTCTAAATCACGAATTTGCTTCATCATTTTTTTACGATCACGTGGGCTTAAATCCCCGTGAATTTGACCACAGCGAATCCCTTGCTCATTTAAATAACCCGCAACATGCTCTGCTGTTTTACGCGTATTGGTAAAAATAACCGCTAAAAATGGGTTAATGCCTTCAATAACATCTAACAAGCGTTTGTTACGTGATTTCGAACGCACAGGCACAAGCACAAAGTCTATACCTTCTGCCACGGGACGTTTATCGTTCATATGAACATGGACAGGTGCTTCCATATATTTTTTTAAGAATGGCTGTAGACGTTCTGGAATTGTTGCAGAGAACACGAACATTTCAAGCTTTTCTGGCATTTGAGAAGCAAAGCCATCAATCTCTTCGATAAAGCCCATATCGAACGCTAAGTCCGCTTCGTCAACAACTAACATTGGTGCCGTATGCACAAATAACGCTTGAGCTGAAACAAGGTCACGAATACGTCCTGGTGTACCCACAACGATTTGTGGTTGCGTTTTTAACTTATCAATGGAGCGTTGTTTGTCCGTACCCCCAATAAATAATTTCGCTTGAATGTCTGTTCCTTCTATTAATTGATTTAACGCATCAAAAATTTGTTGAGCTAACTCGCGTGTTGGCGAAGTAATAACCGCTTGTACCTCTTGTTTGTCAACTTGAATGCGTTGCACGATAGGAATAAGGAAACTATGCGTTTTCCCTGTACCCGTATGTGCTTGTCCAATCGCACTTTTCCCTTTCAGGATTAGTGGAATAATTTCCTTTTGTATTGGTGTTGGTTCTGTGAAGCCAAGCTTTGCAATTGCGTCCTGCAAAAATGGCTGAAAATTATAATCAGTATATTTTGACATAATTCGTTCCTCCTTACATCTTTCCCATTGTACCATGATTCGGCCTTTTAGGGATGTTTACGTACTATTAACATAAGCATTTACAATATTCTCTTGTTTTTTTCATCGATGCAACGCTAACCCTTAACAAACTTACTTTAATTACGACTATTATGCAATGAAAAATGTAAAGTGTGAAAAATGTGAAAAAATTTAATGGACATTTCGTATTTTTTATGTCAATTTTAGTCCAACTAATGATTTGCATATTTTCCACATGTTAATATAAACATGAATAATAGTATTGGAGGTTGATAGTGATGAAAGCAGCAAGATGGTATAAAGCAAGAGATATCCGTGTAGAAAACATTGAGGAGCCTTCCATTGCATCCGGCAAAGTAAAAATTAAAGTACATTGGACAGGCATTTGTGGAAGCGATTTACATGAGTATGCAGCAGGACCAATCTTTATTCCAGTTGAACAGCCACACTCTATCAGTAAAGATATAGCCCCTATTGTGATGGGCCATGAGTTTTCTGGCGAGGTAGTTGAAATTGGAGAAGGTGTTACAAAAGTAAAAATTGGAGATGCTGTCGTTGTCGAACCTATTCTCTCTTGTGGCGAATGTGCTGCTTGTAAAAAAGGGAAGTACAACATTTGTAAACAACTAGGTTTCCACGGACTGTCTGGCGGCGGTGGCGGATTGTCAGAATATACTGTGGTAGATGACCACATGGTACACAAAATGCCAGCAGGACTTTCTTATGAACAAGGTGCTCTTGTAGAACCAGCCGCAGTAGCTTTACATGCAGTTCGCCAAAGCAAATTAAAGGCTGGCGATAAAGCCGCAGTTTTTGGAACTGGGCCAATTGGTCTTCTTGTTATCGAAGCATTACGGGCATCTGGAGCTTCCGAAATTTATGCGGTGGAACTTTCAGCAGAACGTGCTGCAAAGGCGATGGAACTAGGAGCGACAGCTGTTATTAATCCGCAAGATGAAGATGCTGTTGAACGTCTTCATGCCTTAACAAATGGCGGTGTTGATGTGGCATTTGAAGTTACTGGCGTTCCTGTTGTTTTACAGCAAGCTATTGACTCCACTACGTTCGAAGGTGAAACAATTATCGTTTCGATATGGGAATCAAGCGCTTCTATTCAACCAAATAATATTGTATTGTCGGAACGTACTGTGAAAGGTATTATTGCCTATCGAGATATCTTCCCAGCTGTTATGGAGTTAATGACCAAAGGCTATTTCCCAGCGGACAAACTTGTAACTAAGCGTATTGGGCTCGATGATGTTGTAACAGAAGGCTTTGAAGCGTTAATGAAAGAGAAAAACCATATTAAAATTCTTGTCAATTCACAAAGCTAACATAGACCCTTTTATTGTAAGCAGATAGAGAAAATACCTCTATACCATTCTCTCTATCTGCCTTATTGAAGTTATACTTTACACCACTTATTCATTGTCCTTCATTTGTTTAAAAATAGCTAAATTCGCCATTAAGAAGTTCACTTTCTCTTCCCCAAATAGACCGAGCGCCCGCCCCTCTGTATTAGCCTCCACAATTTTTTCGATTTCCTTCTCTGACAGTCCGCTTGCATTGGCAATTCGTTTGATTTGAATGCGCGCTGCTTGCACACTAATATGTGGATCTAAACCCGATCCGGAGGCCGTCATAAGATCAGCAGGAATGTCTTGTCTTTTTATAGTCGGGTTCGCCTGTAAAAACGCTTGAATATCTCCTTCTATCCGTTTTGTTAATTCTGGATTGGACGGAGCATAATTGAACGTTCCAGAGCTCACGCCACCATAAGCTATCTCACCATTTTTATCTGGTACAATATCTTCTTGTGTATAAACATTATAGTTAATGGATGAAACACGGCCCTTAAAAAACGCTGCTGATGTAAAGGCTTGCCCAAGCTTTTCCGAACCAACAGCTTTTCCGTCAACTTCCACAATGCTACCATTCGCTTGATGCTTAAATAGCCCTTGTGCGATACCCGTTACTGTCACAGGATAAATTAAACCACAGACTACAAACATAATAATAGATACCATTAATGCTTGCTTGACATTGTCCCAAAATCTATTCATATCATTTTCCTCCTATAGACCAAGCATGGTTAACAGTGGCCCTGCTAGCAAATCGATCACCTTTATACCGATAAAAGGCGCAAGAATACCACCTAGTCCATAAACAAACAAGTTTTTCTGTAATAATTTTGTAGCACTCATCGGCTTATATTTTACGCCCTTTATCGCAATGGGAATTAACATTGGAATAATCACCGCATTAAAAATTAAAGCGGAAATGATGGCACTTGTCGGCGAATGCAGTTGCATAATGTTGAGCGCATTCATTTCAGGTACTGCTACCATTAACATAGCAGGAATAATAGCGAAATATTTTGCCACATCGTTTGCAATACTGAATGTTGTAAGTGCACCACGCGTCATTAATAATTGCTTTCCAATCTCTACAACTTCAATTATTTTAGTTGGATTTGAATCTAAATCAACCATGTTGGCAGCTTCTTTTGCTGCATTCGTTCCTGAATTCATCGCAAGACCTACATTCGCCTGTGCTAAAGCAGGTGCGTCATTGGTACCGTCCCCTGTCATTGCCACAACTTTTCCAAGTGCCTGCTCATCTTTAATCACCTTTATTTTATCTTCTGGTTTACTTTCTGCAATAAAACTGTCAACGCCCGATTCTTTGGCAATAGCGGCTGCTGTTAGTGGATTATCCCCTGTGCACATAATTGTTTTTATGCCCATTGCTCGCAGTTGTTCAAAGCGTTCTTTCAAACCGGATTTAACAACATCTTTCAGATGGATGACACCCAAAATATTGTGATTCATCGACACAACAAGCGGTGTGCCCCCAACAGCAGATACTTGATGCACTAACTGTTCCAAATTTGTAGGAATATGTTGTCCTGCTGCAAGACTATCTTGTTTAATCGTATCATAAGCCCCTTTTCGAATGATCGTCCCATCCTGCAAGTTCAATCCGCTCATCCGTGTCTGTGCGGTAAAGGGAATATGCTCACTGTATTGAATTAGTTGTTGTTCATCCGCTGTAGTTACCCCTAAATCACATGCCAATGATAAGATAGATTTTCCTTCTGGTGTATCATCTGTCAGCGAACTAAGCCATGCAGCTTGCATCAAAGTTTGTTGGTCAACTCCTTTGACTGGTAAAAACTCAGTTGCCATGCGATTACCGTACGTTATTGTACCTGTTTTATCTAATATAAGTGTATCTACGTCTCCGCAAGCTTCCACAGCTCTACCAGACATTGCAATGACATTAAACTGCGTCACTCGGTCCATACCAGCAATACCAATTGCAGAAAGTAAACCGCCGATGGTCGTTGGTATTAAGCAAACTGTCAGTGCAATTAACGTTGCAATGGAAATGTGTACATTTAAATAAGTAGTCATTGGATATAATGTCACGACCACTAATAAAAAGATGATTGTCAAGCTAACTAACAGTGTATTTAACGCTATTTCATTAGGTGTTTTTTTCCGACTTGCTCCTTCGATGAGGGCAATCATTTTATCTAAAAATGACTCTCCTGGCAGTGAAGTAATTTCAATCATTAGCCAATCACTTGTGACAGTCGTACCACCAGTAACAGATGAAAAATCTCCACTGCGTTCTTTCACAACGGGTGCAGACTCACCAGTAATGGCTGATTCATCGACTGTGGCAATCCCTTCAATGACCTCGCCATCATTTGGAATCACTTCCCCTGCTTGCACTAAAACGATATCCCCTTTTTTCAACTCATGTGCCTGTTTCATTACTTCTGTACCATCCGCTAAAAGGACGCGTGCTTTTGTAACTGTCTTTGTATTTTTTAACGTTTGTACTTGTGCTTTTCCACGCCCTTCAGCGATGGATTCTGCAAAGTTAGCAAATAAAATTGTAACAAAGAGAATGATAGCAACAATGGCATTATAGAGCTGAGCATGCTCTCCTTCCTCACCGCCAAGTAGATTAGGAAAAAACGATAACAACAACACAAAAATAAAACCGATTTCTACGACAAACATGACGGGATTTTTTATCATCGTAACTGGATTAAATTTCTTCAATGCGCCTATCAATGAGCTCTTTACTAAATCGCTCGTGATAAAACCTTTTCTTACAGTTTCCATTTGATTCTCTCCTCATTAGGAATGTATTTGTAAATGCTCCGTAATTGGTCCAAGTGCTAATGCGGGTAAAAATGTTAGCGCACCAATCATCAGTACAATGGCAACAAGCAAAAATGTAAACATTGAGGTATCTGTTTTCAATGTTCCAACTGAATCGCTGTGCCACATTTTTTTAGCAAGTAGTGAAGCAATTGCTAATTGAAGGATAATGGTTAAATAGCGACCAAAAAACATAGCTAACCCTGTCGTCACATTCCAAAACGTTGAGTTATCAGCTAATCCTTCAAAGCCAGAGCCATTGTTGGCAGATGCTGAAGCAAACTCATATAGTACTTGCGATAAACCGTGTGCCCCTGGATTTGTAATACCAGCTACCCCAGATGTTGTGGCAACAGCAAGCGCAGAAAACAGTAGGATAATTGCAGGATGAATTAAAATACAAAGCGCTATTAGCTTCATTTCCTTTTCCTCAATTTTCTTTCCTAAAAACTGTGGCGTACGACCAATCATTAAACATGCGATAAAAATCGTTAGCAAGACATACATCATCATATTCATCAGCCCAACACCCTTGCCTCCAAATACAACATTTAACATCATGTTAAACATCGGCACCATGCCACCAATTGGTGTTAATGTATCGTGCATGTTATTGACCGAGCCCGTTGTAAAGGCAGTTGTGACTGTAGTGAAAAGAGCCGATTGGGCTACCCCAAAGCGCATTTCTTTTCCTTCCATACTGCCAAGCTCCTGAGTAATTCCCAAGTCACTAATAAGGGGATTACCCGCACGCTCAGCCATATACACTGTCACTAACCCGATAAGAAATAGCATACCCATTGCAGCAAAAATCGTTAGCCCTTGCTTGCCGAATATTGTTTTTTTCTTTCTATAAGCAACCATTAGACTAAAGGCAACAACACACGCACCTGGTAGCAACATCATGGATAGCATTTCGACGATATTAGATATAACCGTAGGGTTTTCAAAAGGCGTTGTGGAATTAGCGCCATTAAACCCACCTCCATTTGTACCTACATGTTTAATTGATTCAAGTGAGGCAACGGGTCCCAATGCGATATCTTGCATTTTTCCTTCGATTGTTTGAACGGTCTGATTGGCACTGAATGTTTGAGGCGCTCCTTGCGATACTAAAATAATGGCAACTACGATGGAAATAGGCATTAATACACGTGTAATCACACGCACAAAATCTACAAAAAAATTGCCTAACGTATCACTTTTTGCGACTAACCGTCTACAGAACGCCATACAAGCAGCGTAGCCTGTCGCTGCAGATGTAAACATCATAAAAATAATAACGAGCATTTGTGATAAATAACTTAAACCAGATTCACCACTATAATGTTGCAGATTGGTGTTAGTCATAAACGAAATGATCGTATTAAAAGAAAGTGATGCCTCCATATTTTCTATATCATTTGGATTTAACAGCAAAAAAGATTGAATGCGTAAAAGAATGTATCCGATAAAAACCATAAAAGCATTTGAAATAATTAATGACAATACATATTGCTTGCCTGTCATATCCACTTGTTTAATGCCGCAAACCTTATAAATCACATGATCCACTTTATCCATGAATGGATCGAGCCATGTTTTTTTATGCATTGTCACACGAAAAAGATAATGGCCGGTCAGGATAACAAGCGGTAAATAAATAATACACACAATGGCGATTTGCCACATACTCTATTCCTCCTAAATACCTATTAATATTTTTCCGGATATAATAGGGCATGCCCTAAATATCCAAAAAGCAATATAAGTATCATTCCAATAACAATCCACATAGTAATTCCTCCCCTTACTCTTCGACTAGCTTGTAGCACCAAGTCGTTAACGCATATAGACTGGCAAAACTAATAAGTAATAAGCCAACCATATATAAATCCATCAATCGCATCACCCTTCTCTCTATTTGATGTTTTTATCATACTGACTTTCAAATTAATGTAGTGTTAGGAAATCGCTTCTTTGTATTAAGAAACGATAAAGGTGTTAAATCTTTACACTTTCTTAATGGCAGATAACGCTATAATACAAATGAGGTGAAGGATGATGGAAAAAATGCGCCCCACTCCCGAAGAGCTTTTAACGAGGTTTCATCAGGAACAAACAACTGTCGGTAGATTGAAGATATTTATTGGGTATGCAGCCGGCGTCGGAAAAACGTATGCTATGCTAGATGCCGCACATTTAGCAAAAAAACTTGGAAAAGATGTAGTAATTGGCTATATAGAGCCACATCCTCGACCAGAAACATTAGCATTACTTGATGGGCTTGAACAAATACCTACTAGAACAATCCATTATAAAGGGAGAACTTTTCAAGAATTGGATATTGATGCGGTATTGGAGCGTAAACCGGAAATTGTCCTTATCGATGAGTTGGCTCATAGCAACGTTCCGGTTATGCGACATACAAAACGTTTTGGAGACGTGGAAGAATTGCTAGCAAAGGGCATTCATGTCTATACAACCGTTAATATTCAACATATCGAAAGTCTTCATGATGTTGTAGAAGAAATTACAGGGGTAAAAGTCCGCGAACGTATTCCAGATTATTTAATCGATCAAGCCGCACTTATTAAAATTGTAGATATCGAACCAGATGAGTTAATCCAACGCTTAATAGAAGGAAAAATATATTCCAAACAACAAGCTGAAAAAGCGTTAGCATCTTTTTTTCGCAAACAAAATTTAGTAGCATTGCGGGAAATTGCCCTGCGTAGAACGGCAGATACGATTAATTACAAACAAATAAATGACAGCGAATCGATTAGGCAAACGGCACAAATTGAAGAGCATATTTTAGTTGGTATTAGTAGCTCCCCAACCAATGCAAAAGTTATTCGCACTGCTGCCAGACTTGCTCAAGCCTTACATGGTAAATTCACGGCGCTTTATGTACAAAAGGTGAAAGAAGGTGACGATAACGACGCGAACTCCGAGCGCTTACAACAACATATTAAATTGACCGAACAACTTGGTGGACATGTCGTAATCGTGCAGGAGAATGATGTCGCAGCGGCGCTTGCTAATTATGCTCAAATGAGTGGCGTCACAAAACTGGTACTCGGCAGGACGGTGATGAAAAAGAAATGGTGGCAGCCCAATGCAAAAATCATTGATCGACTCAATGATTATGTGCCTAATCTCGCTATTCATATCGTGCCAGACCAAGAAAACGAGCAATTTTATTTTCCAGATCTTCGCAATCGACTAACTTTTGAATGGTTAGATTTGTTAAAGATGTCCGTCGTGTTTAGCTTGGCGTCATGTTTAGCCTTATTTTTCTTCACAATGGGTGTCAGCGAATCGAATATTATTACCATTTATATTCTTAGTGTGTTAATTCTTGCTATTTGGTCATCTGGATGGCTCATGACTATTATTAGCTCGGCTGTAGCTGTACTACTGTTCAACTTTTTATTTACAGAGCCACGATTTTCACTGGAAGCATATCATCGAGACTATCCGATGACATTTATAATTATGTTTTTCTCTGGCATTATTACAAGTAGCTTAACGAAAAAGATAAAAGAGCAGGCCATCGTAGCCGTCCGAAAATCCTATCGAATGGAAGTGTTGCTTGAAACGAATCGCAAATTACAACATGCTAAGTCCATCGAAGATATTATTATGGAAGGCATGTCTCAAATTGTTAAATTAGTAGAGAAACCTGTCCAATTTTTTGAAATAGAAAATAACATGATTGCTAAATCTGTTTTTTTTCCAACACCAACGCTATCAAATACGGAGAATACGAAAGTAGCTACCTTATTTAAAAATACAAATGAACTAGGCGTCATTCATTGGGTCATCAATAATAACCATTTTGCTGGCGTGTCCACTGACATTTTCCCAGAAGTAAACGGCTATTATATGCCCGTTCTTTCAAGTGGCAGTGTAAAGGGTGTCGTTGGCATTGCGCTTTCAAAGCAAACCCCATTACCTGCATTTGAGCGCCATATTTTAAATGCCATTATGAATGATTTTTCGTTTGCATTAGATAAATGGTATTTGCAAAACTTAAATGAAAAAGTGGCAAGAGAAGCTGAACTTGAACAAATGCGAGCGAATCTTTTGCGTGCTATCTCGCATGATTTACGGACACCACTGACTACGATTTCTGGGAATGCCGATATATTGTTAACAAATACAGTTCAAATTCCAGATACAGAAAAAACTCGATTATATGAAGATATCTATAAAAATTCAAGATGGCTTGTGCAAATGGTCGAAAACTTACTAGCCGTTTCGATGTTAGAGGATGGACAATTTGCCCTCGAGATGCAGTTGGAGCTAGTAGAGGATATTATTCAAGAAGCGTTGCTACATGTAATTCCACGCAACAATACGCATCATATTTCTTATCATGTAGAGCCCGAATTAGTTATGGCTTTAATGGATGCACGCCTGATTATTCAAGTGCTTATTAATATTATCAATAATGCACTAACATATACACCTGCTGGTAGTGACATCTCTTTTATCGCAAAAGAGGAAGGCGAATATGTACATTTTAGTATAGCTGATAATGGACCAGGTATTGACGATTCATTAAAAGAAAAGCTATTTGAACCATTTATTACAGGGAAAGTGCAGCGCAGTGATAGCCGAAGAGGCTTAGGGTTAGGATTAGCATTATGTCAGACGATTTTAACTTTACACAATAGTAAATTAGTAGTTGAAGATAACTACCCGAACGGAACCATCTTTCGTTTTACTTTAAAAAAAGGAGTTGTCAGTATCGATGAATAAACGGATTTTAGTCGTAGAAGACGACATAGCAATTGGCAATTTAATTAAAATGACCTTGACTACCCAAAATTATGAATTCGATATTATGCAAGATGGTTCAAGTGCTTTACAAAAAGCCATAACGTTCAAACCGAATGTAATTATCCTTGATTTAGGCTTGCCTGATATGGATGGTCTAGACTTTATTCACAAACTCCGCAGTTGGACCCAAACGCCGATTATCGTTGTGAGTGCCCGCGGTGCAGAGCTCGATAAAATTAATGCACTTGATGCAGGGGCAGATGATTATGTTACAAAACCTTTTAGTGTCGAGGAGCTACTTGCACGCATTCGAGTAGCTTTAAGAAGAACTGTCAGCGAACATCAGATAGACAATGAGTCAGCCGTATTTGTCAATGGTCATTTAGAAATTGATTACTTGGCTAACACGGTGATTGTCAACGGTGTGGAAGTACACTTAACCCCCATCGAATATAAACTATTAGTTGTGCTATCCAAGCATGTTGGCAAAGTGCTGACACATAACTTTTTATTGAAGGAAATTTGGCAAAATGTACTACAATCGGACGTCCCTAGTCTTCGAGTTTTTATGGCGACCCTGCGCAAAAAAATCGAAGATAATCCAGCCCAACCAAAGTACATCCAGACACACGTTCGCGTTGGCTATCGCATGCTTCGTTATCATGATGATGACGAATAAGCCGATAGGAGCGCATTAACCTATCTAACTACTTTCCTATTGGGGAAAAGTCCGTTATGCCTTTTTTATAAGGTGCAAGCTACATTGCATAACACCTCTTAAGTGGCAACAGACAACTTCCCCTATTGGATTGTCTCTCTATACTTTCTACCTGCTTTCATAAAGCATAACTATCCCCCAACCATGCTTATTGCACAAAGCTCCTTTCATATAGTTCCGTACTGTAAACCTCTTATTGATAGATTACATAAAAGGTGATACTATATTATTTATTTTGACAATGATTATCACTCACAAGGAAGTAGGTAGATTTCATGGACCTTCATGCAGTTCAATTGGGTGAAAAAGTTAAAGTTAAAGACCTACAGCAAGTCGATGCACTCTTAATGAAACGTTTAAATGCATTTGGCGTAAAAGAGGGCTGCCAAGTATGTATGATTCAAAAAGGTTGGTTTTCTGGCGCCTGTATTATGGAATGCCAAGGTCAAAAAATTGGCCTTCGTAAAAAAGACTTAATGAACATAAAGGTAGAACAATTATGAGGCGATTAGCTTTAATAGGAAACCCTAATATTGGAAAAACATCATTATTTAATACATTAACAAATTCATACGAATATGTTGGCAATTGGAGTGGTGTAACGGTTGAAAAAAAGGTAGGACAGGTAAAGAAACTCAATAAAGAAATAATCGATTTGCCTGGTGTTTATACACTTAATCCTATTTCTAGAGATGAAAGCGTCGTTACTACTTTTCTATTAGAAGAACAAATCGATGGGCTTTTAAATATTATCGATGCATCCAATTTTGAACGAAATATGCAACTAACACTCGATTTGTTAGAACTAAGAAAGCCTGTTTTTATTTGCTTAAATATGATGGACGTAGCAAAGAAAAAAGGCATTTCCATTAACATAGAGAAATTACAGAGCACTTTAGGTGTCCCTGTAATTCCAATTGTCGCTCGTACAGGGAAAGGCATCGAAGGGATTTATCAAGCATTAGAAAGCTCTTCCCAACTCGAACAACAATTTACATTAACCTACGATTCCCCTATCGAAACAGCCATTGCAACACTTGAAGAACAGCTACAAAATGTAGCTGCTGAGCAAAGAAGATGGTGTGCGATTCAATTTTTAATGGGCAATCAAGCTATAGACGTATTCTTACAAAATGAGGGCTACTTTCATAAAATTCAACTGATTCGAACGGCACTGACAGAAGAAATAGGCGAGTCGTTAAGTGGTGCCATTACAAAACAACGGGACAGCTACATCGCAGCCCTTAAAAATGAATTGGTCATTCAAGAGAAAAGTGAAAAACAATGGACAGAACAAATAGATAAAATTTTAACGCATCCTGTTTTAGGTGTACCAATCTTCTTAGCGTTGATGTATTTCATGTTTCAAGCAACATTCGCATGGATTGGCGGGCCCCTTTCAGATTTATTGGATCGCTTTGTCGGAGGACCTTTTAGCGAAACCGTTTATAATGGGTTAACGGCCATTGGCGCATCTTCTTTTATTATTCATTTAATTTGTGATGGGATTATCGCCGGTGTTGGTGGAGTAATCGTTTTTATTCCTCAAATCTTTGTTCTGTTTTTCTTTATTTCTTTACTAGAGGATTCGGGCTATATGGCAAGAATTGCAGTTGTCATGGACCGAATAATGGAATTCTTTGGCCTGAACGGGAAAGCCTTTATTCCCATGATTATCAGCTTTGGCTGCAATGTTCCTGGCATTATGGCGGCGAGAACAATTGAACAACCAAAGGAAAGACTTCTAACTATTCTTGTAGCACCTTTTATGAGCTGTTCAGCGCGTTTACCAGTTTATGCTTTGTTTGGTGCAGCATTTTTTGCTAAACATCAATCGTTGGTTGTCTTCTCTTTGTACCTATTAGGAATCGTAATAGCGTTAATTGTTACAAAGTTATTGTCTATGACACTCCTAAAAAATGAGACGTCGGTTTTCTTTGTGGAATTGCCGTCCTATCATATGCCCCAGCTTAAAACGCTGTGGCGTTCAACATGGGAAAAAGGGAAAGGATTTCTTCGCAAAGCAGGGACGATTATCTTTGCAGGTTCGGTTATCATTTGGCTATTATCTTATTTAGGACCACATGGCACTAATGTAGCGATGGATGAAAGCTTTCTTGCCATGATTGGCGGCGCTTTTGGAGTTCTCTTTATACCGCTTGGATTTGGTACATGGCAAGCTGGGGCATCCCTTATTTCGGGCTTTTTAGCAAAAGAGGTAATTGTCTCAACGATGGCAATTATTTACGGTGTCAATGAAGGTGTATTATCATCCACTATGACAACCCATTTTAATGGACTAAGTGCCTATACATTTTTAGTTTTTGTTTTGCTTTATATGCCTTGTTTAGCAACAGTTGGCGCTATTAAAAGAGAAACACAATCTACTAAATGGACGTTATTCGCGACAATTTATCCGTTTGTTGTTGCCTATTTAATTGCACTCGTTGTTTACACAATTGGGAATCTATTTATTTGAGGTGTAGAAGATGTCGATAATCATCAATATAGTCATAGGAAGTATTATTTTTAGCTATGCAGGGGTTACTTTATATAAAAGCATTAAGAAACAGAAAAAAGGGAAATGTGCTGCCTGTTCTTTACAGAAAAGTTGTACAACCAATACGTGTGCACCTCCTGCTAAAATAAACGATCCCACTCAACATTAACATAGCAACTTTACAAAGGTATTAAAATAGGCATGGCTCCCAAGTAGTATAGGAGTCATGCCTTTTGTATTTTGCATATGAAACGACAACTTATTAGATATTAAATTTATTGATAACTTCTTTCACTGATAACGCTTCCTCACTTAACGATTTGGCCACCGTGTTAATCTCCTGTATAGTTGCCACTTGTTCTTCAATTGTTGCTGCAACGGCATCGGACTGTTCAGCAGCATGGACAGCAGAGGAAGACATTTCATTTACCGAAGCGGCCATTTCTTCTGTACTTGCTGAAATTTGTTGAGTTGAAGCCGAGACATCTTCAATTTGGTTCGTCATCTCTTCAATTGATTTTAAAATATTATCGAAGGAATATTGGGCATTGCGAATAAATTTCACACCTTCCTCAACATTGCCTACTGTTTCCCCTACCGCCTTTTCCACCTCTTGTGTATCTTGTTGAATAAGCGTTACTAGCTCTACAATTTGTTTTGCGGATTCTTTGGATTCCTCTGCTAGTTTGCGTACTTCATCTGCAACAATTGCAAAACCTTTCCCATGCTCTCCTGCACGGGCTGCTTCGATCGCGGCATTAAGAGCCAACAGATTCGTTTGTTCCGTAATAGCAGAAATCACTTTTGTAATATTAACAATTTCAGCAGATTGAGTACTAAGCTGATTGATTCGATCACTTGTTGATTGGGATGATTGTTGAATAATCGACATTTGCTTTTCTGCAATATGTAAGGTTTGTTCGCCTTCGTTTGCAGCAGTTTGTGTACTAATTGCTTTTGTATGAAGCATTTGTGTAGCTTCTGCAATACGTTGGACACCTTGTGCAGTTTCATCCATCGCAATTGAACTCTCTCGCCCAGTTGCAGCAGATTGATTATCACTAAATGCCATGCGTTCTACAAGATTGGCTATATCGTTTGAAGATTGTGATATCTCGTCTGTACTAGCTGCTAATTGCTCCGCTGCGGAAGTTGTATGTTCCACATTCAATGTCATGTTATGAATAAGTGAATGTAAATTAGATTTCATCAAATTAAATGAATCGGCTAATTTTCTTATTTCATCATTTGTTCGAACTTCTATATCCTTTTGACATAAATCGCCTTTTGCAATCACTTCAGCCGCTGCCGCCAATTTATTGACTGGCACAACAATTGAACGAACTAACAAGACGCCAACTGCTAAACAAATGACTAAAATAATGCCAAATATCCATAAGAACACGTCTCTATTATGGTCGACAAGATGTTCAACATTGTCTAATGTTTTTTGCATTTCGGCAATGCTTTCTTGTTGGAATACATCTACTTTTTCATTAATTTCTATTGACGTTGTATCAAATTCAAGCATTATTTGATTACCAGCCTCATGGCCACCTTCTATATAACTAGTTGCCATTTTCTTCCCAGTGCTATAGTAGGCATCGAATGCACGTTTAATCGTATCTAATTTTTCTTGCTGTTGGGGATGAAGGCTTTTCAATTGTTCTAAGTCTCGATAAAAAATTTCACTATATTTTTGTGCCAAATCAAACCCATCATCTAAATTATTTTGGGCACGTGTGGCACTAATATCTGTTAAATACTGTTGTACCTGCACAACTGACAACTTCATTTCATCTGCTAGCAATGTAGATTGAAATGTCTTTTCCTTTATTAATTGTATTTCCTCTAGCTGCGAAGATGCATTCCGTTGTTGAACAATCCCCATTACTAGAACAAGCAATATAATAATACCGAACGATAACACACTTCTTAATTTAATCGTCACAAAAACCCTCCTCAATTCGACCCAACTATTACAGTTTTGTAAAAATAACAAACCACATTTACATAACTGTAACATATTTCTTACAAGCCATTCGCAAATATTCATTTTTTCACTAATATAATCCATAATACACATTCTTTTTGCCTAAGTTAGCACTTACCAACAAATTATTATACGCTTGCCAAAGTAAAAATATTGTGTATTTTTTTAGAATTTTATTTACAAAGTAGTTGATGGAACGAGGTTTTACAGCATTTCTTTAATGATTTCTTACGAATTCTTCGATTTTCTGGTTATTAGTCTTTGTCGAACGCTAACATCAGCGTCTGCATATCATATCTATAATCAGGTATGTCATCAATGCAAAACGTACAATGAAAGGAGATCATTATGGTATTTAGACCACCTTATCAATTCCCTATGTATCCAAATGGCATGCAAATGCCAGCGCAAATGCCCATGCAAATGCGGATGCCAACACCTCCACAAATGCCACCGCAGTCCTTTTACCCGCCTGGAGGCTTTCCTCAACCACGAATTCCAGGTGGCTTTCCAATGTCTGGGGGCATGAGGGGGGCATTCGGAGGGCAAATGCCAACACCACCTGTACAGGAACCTTCTAAAATAGGTTCATTTTTACAACAGGCAAATAGTTTATTTAACTCTGCCAAAACGTATACCCCATATATACAACAAGCAATGCCTATGGTAAAAAACATTCCTTCCCTTTTAAAACTATATAAAGGTTTTTCAGGGCTCCCTGCAGCTGGAGCGGTAGCGGGTGCGGCAGCCGCTGCAACTGATGCAGCCGCTGCTAGCAATGTAGCAGGTTCATCAAGAAGTAGACGTTCAACGCAAAAAAGTGCGTCGACTCCCCCGCGACAACCACTTCCATCGAAGCCGCGCATTTTCCAGCCACCTATGGAGTGAAGGTTTCTTTGTATTCACCGTGCCTGTCCGTTATAATGTAGGTAGGTAAGCTTGAAAGGAGTCACAACCATGCAAGTATTAAAAATTAATCCACGTGGCTATTGCTACGGTGTTGTTGATGCGATGGTCATTGCACGTAACGCCGCACTCGATAAAACATTACCAAGACCTATCTACATTTTAGGGATGATTGTGCACAATAAACATGTTACAGATGCCTTTGAAGAGGATGGTATCATTACACTAGATGGTGATAATCGCTTAGAAATTATTGAACAGGTTGAAACAGGCACTGTTATTTTCACAGCACATGGTGTTTCACCTGAAATTCGTGAAATTGCGAAACGCAAAGGCCTAGTATCCATTGATGCTACATGTCCTGACGTAACAGTAACACACGATTTAATTCGTGAAAAATCAGCTGAAGGCTATGATATTATTTATATCGGTAAGAAAGGTCATCCAGAGCCAGAGGGTGCAATTGGTGTTGCTCCAGACCATGTTCATTTAGTACAATCTTCATCGGATATTGATGCATTAAACTTAACGAATGATAAATTGCTCGTCACGAACCAAACGACTATGAGTCAATGGGACGTTGCACATTTAATGGATAGTTTAAAAGAAAAGTTCCCACATATCGAAGTTCATAAAGAAATTTGTTTAGCGACACAAGTGCGTCAAGAAGCAGTTGCGAAACAAGCAGGGGAAGCTGATTTACTAATCGTTGTTGGTGATCCAAAATCCAATAACTCAAACCGTCTTACACAAGTATCAGTAGAAATTGCTGGCACACCTTCGTATCGTATTGCAGACGTTTCGGAACTTAAAATTGATTGGCTAAAAGGAATTAATACTGTTGCTGTCACTGCCGGTGCCTCAACACCAACACCTATTGTAAAAGAGGTTATTACTTTCCTTGAGCAATTCGATGAAAATGACGAAACAACGCATACGATCCAACGTACGGTGACACTTGATAAAATTTTACCAAAAATTAAAACGCCTAAACCTGTCGATAAAATTATGCCTTACTAATGGACTTAGGGCGATGTTATAAGTACTTGAACAAAACGAAAAAGTGTTAGATTGTTTGTCATCAATCTAACACTTTTTTGCTGCACCGTTGTTGTCCGCTTCGGCGCTGCTTTCCGCTCTGCACAGTAAGCCCCAACCTTCGCTAACGCGCAGGTTTGTTACGTCTTACGGTGTGTGCGTTCTAAAGCAGGAGTCATCGCCTTCGCTACCAATAACTAGTGAAAACTTCTATTTTTTGCAAATAACAGCTATGTTCCTATAATAGCAAAAATTTACGAACACCTTTCCTCTGTTCCTTAAATTTTTTTAGTTTTGTCCCAGTTTCTTTCTTGCTTTCCAGCTCTAAGCTATGATAGGCGCTTTCCGCTCTGCACATCTTAGTGTCATTTACTAAAATAATAATTAATTGGGCGACCAATGCCACCGTAATGGACATCCATCGTAATTTCCTGTTGTTTTTCTAAATAATCTAAATAACGTCTTGCTGTTACCCGCGCAATGCCCACTCCACTGGCAACATCTTCTGCTGATGCACCATCCACTGATTGTAAATAATGGACCACTTTTTCAAGTGTTGCTCGATTAAAGCCTTTCGGCAACGTTTTTTCAGACTTTTCTTCATTTGCTAGCTCACGCTTTTCTTGTTCATTATGATAATGGAATAACTGATCGAGCTCTCCTTGTGTAAATTCTCTTTCTGTTTGCATTTGTTGCTTAAAGCGCTTATAATTTTCCAGCGTTCCTTGTACGCGCTCAAATGAAAAAGGCTTCATGATATAATCGAAGACACCAAGATGTAAAACTTGTTTAACTGTTTCCATATCATTGGCTGCTGTTACGGTAATAACGTCGACTGGTATTTTCAATTCTCGAATTTTCCGCAAGCTTGTTAGGCCATCCTGCTCTGGCATAAAAATATCCATAAATACAAGGTCTGGTTGTAGCGAACAAATTTTCTCTATGCCCTCTACGCCGTTTGAGGCTTGTCCTATTACCTCAAATCTGGCTACTTTTTCGATGAATTGACGGTTTACTTCCCGCACCATCGGATCGTCCTCTATTAATAACACGTTTATTTGTGTCACGGTCAAGCCCTCCATATACTCTAGTACAACTCATTTAGCGAAAAAATCGCTGTATATTAAGAATGATAAAATGTTAATAAAAAGCTCGTCCCTTTGTTCGGCTCACTTATTACTTCAATTTCACCCTGTCCTTTTTGGACAATTTCTTTTATTAAATATAGTCCAATCCCTCGACCTTTTTTTTCTTTAGTCGAATAGCCATTATCAAAAATATGTGCCTTTACTGTCTCTGACATGCCGACACCGTTATCCGTTACTAATATTGCCAGTACATCTTCATCTTCATCCACCGAAATATGCACAACCTTTTCTTCCATCGTACTATCCTTTAATGCATCAAAGGCATTTTCGATTAGATTCCCAAAAATAATAACAAAATCATGATGATCTAAGTTTTTCGGAAATGTTGTCAGACGACTAGCTCTGTCTATTTCAAGTATAATCCCATGCTCTTTCGCATGAGCAATTTTACTGAGCAATAGACCCGAAATATTTTCATTTTTAATGCGCTCATTTAAAAACTTCGTAATTTCATCATGTTCTTCTTTTACTTGCGTTAAGTACGTAAGTGCCTGATCATAATGGCCAAGCTGTAAAAGCCCCGCAATCGTATGCAATTTATTTTTATGTTCATGCGTTTGGACACGTAATGCCTGTACAAACGCCTTTACACCTGTAAGTTCTTCGGCTAGCTTTTTCACTTCTGTACGATCCTTGAACATAGCCACCGCACCAACGGTTTCACCATTCACCTGTATAGGAATACGATTGCTCATAATACTATGATTATTGATATAAAGTTCACGATTATATAGTGGGCGATCTAGCGCTAATATTTCGGGTAGACGTGTATCCGGTAATACTTCGAAGATTTTTTTGCCTATTAATGCAGAAGGTCGTTGTGCTACGCCTAATATATCACATGCTTTTTCATTAAAAATTGTAATTGTAAATTCCTTATCAATAGCAATAATTCCCTCATGCATTGCGTTAAATGTTTCCGTTCGTTCCACATACATTTTAGCAATTTCGTGTGGTTCTAATCCAAACATTTGCTTTTTCATATGTCGCCCTAATGTTTGAGCACCCCATGCACTAAATAACAATGACATGACTAATGTAATGATTAGTTCTTTTTCTATAGACGATAGTAGCTCGCTAACCGTTAACACACTAAACCCTACAATCACTACGCCAATTTGACCACCGTCATGATTCATAATCGGGACAAAAGCACGCACCATATCGCCATGTTCACCATGCGCGATTGATGTATAATAATGTTCCGAAAATGCCGCGTTTAAATCACCTGACTGTGATATGGTCCCTATTTCTTCAGAGTTCGGATGGGAATACTTGCGTCGTTGCATATCGAGAACCACTATATACTGTGCTCCGTTAATATCGCGAATTTCTTCCACAACAGGATTAATATGTTTAGTTGCTTCTAAAAAATCGCTGTTTGCAATGGCCGATTTTAATTCTGGTAACTGTGATACGGTTTTTGCTACCAATAACGCCTGTTCTGCTAACTTTTCTTTTTGCTCGTTCATAACAAACCCTAGTAAAAACGTACCACCAATACTAAAGGAAAGCATGAGTATAAAAAAAGTAAGAGACATGATCTTTCCCTTCATTGATAATTTTTGAAATTTCAATACCATTGCCTCCTTCTTACTATGTATTAGCTTTCTCCTATGTTAGAATAACAAAAACATGTGAAAATACGAATCAATTGGGTGTATTATATGAAAAATTTTATTTTTGGAACGATTGCCACTGTTTTAGTTTTAACGATTGTATTTAGTATACAGCAAGGATTTTTGTTTTCGAAAACCCTTCCGTATGATGATGAACAAAAAGGACTCGACAAACAAATTACGATCCATTTAAGTCATGTTGTAGCGGAAAATACGCCAAAAGGACAAGCCGCAACTAAATTTGCAGAACTTGTTGAAGAAAAAACAAATGGTAAGGTTAAAGTACATGTCTATCCTAATGCCTCGCTATATAATGATGAAAATGAATTCCAAGCGTTACAAGATGGAAAAGTTGAAATGATTATCCCTACTTTTTCTAAAATGACTTCTTACGTACCAGACTGGCAAGTACTTGATCTACCCTATCTTTTTCATACAGATGATGAAGTACTTGAAGTGTTGACAGGACCCATCGGTGAACAATTACTAGATGAACTGAAGCCTTTTAATGTTCGCGGCCTCGGTTTTTGGCATAATGGCTTTAAACATTTAACTGCCGAGCGTCCAATCCATACATTTGAGGATTTACAAGGGTTACGCATACGTACCATGCCAAGCAAAACACTTGAAAAACAATTCAGCTTAGTAGGTGCAACGCCAGTATCGATTTCCTTTAGTGAAATTTTTACTGACCTTGAAGCACACGCTATCGATGCACAAGAGAACACGGCATCTAATATTTTTTCCAAGGGCTTTTACAAAGTGCAAAAAAATATGACATTAACTAAACATGGTATTTTAGGTTATTCGGTTTTAATGAATGAAAAATTTTGGGAACAGCTACCACCCAAAGTGCAAAAACAACTAATGGAAGCGATGAGAGAAACAACTGACTGGCAATTTAAACAAGCAGTTCTTATGAACGGCAATGATTTACGTAAACTACAACAAGAGAACGATTTTGAAATTTACACAATGAGTGATGCAGAACGACAACGTTTTCAAGAAAAACTAGCCCCTGTCTATGATATCTATCAAGCAGATGTCAAACAGCATCATATACTATCTGAAATCCAAAAAATTGTTTCTCCCTAAACCTTTTGGTCATTTTGGCTAAATCCTCACTTTTCGTGAGGATTTTTTCTTTTGTATTATAATAGATTCAATAATTTATAATCTACTATAAAACAGCCTTCACCCCTTGATATTACTAACTTCCCAACTATCGAAACGAAAAATGAACAAAATGAACAATAGAAACTTTACGGTCATAAAAACTATTGTCGGAAAATTTCAGCTATGATAACCACATGAAAGCGTTCACAAAGTATACATTTTTCAAGGGGGAAGTATTATGCGTATAAATTTTAAAAACTTAACGGTACAAGTGCTGATTGCCATCGTACTCGGTATTATTGTTGGAGCCGCATTCCCAGAGTTCGGTGCTAGCTTAAAAATATTAGCTGATATATTTATTAAATTAATTAAGATGTTAATTGCACCTATTATTTTCTTAACTGTCGTTATCGGAATCGGTAGCATGGGCGATGTGAAAAAGGTCGGAAAAATTGGTGGGAAAGCATTAATTTATTTTGAAATTGTCTCTACTTTCGCACTTGCGATTGGCTTACTTGTAGTAAATATTATTCAACCTGGTAAAGGATTTAATACAGATGCAGCCAATGCTGCAGATGTTGCACAATATACAGAGCAAGCTGCTGCTGCTGAGCATGGATTTGGCGCATTTATTATGCAAATTATCCCTGATAATGTTGTTGGCGCACTAGCAAATGGCGAGTTATTGCCTGTCTTATTTTCTGCAGTATTATTCGGTTTAGCTGCTGCTGCTATAGGTGAACCAGCAAAACCTGTTATCAAATTTTTTGAACAAGTTGCAGATATTTTCTTTAAAATTGTCAATATGGTAATGAAAATTTCTCCAATTGGTGCATTTGGTGCGATGAGTTACACAATTGGGAACTTCGGTTTAAAATCACTTGGTAATCTAGGTTTCTTAATGCTGTCTGTGTACATTACAATGTTCCTATTTATAGTTGTCATTATTGGTTTAATTACACGTTATTTTGGCTTTAGTATTTTTAAATTCATTAAATATATTAAAGATGAAATCTTCATCGTTATCGGTACTTCTTCTTCTGAATCTGCGCTACCTTCCATGATGCGCAAATTAGAAAATTACGGTTGTTCGAAACAAGTAGTTGGACTTGTTATTCCAACAGGTTACTCTTTTAACTTGGACGGTACTTCCATTTATTTATCCATGGCGGCTATTTTTATTGCCCAAGCTTATGGAGTAGATTTAGATATTTGGCATCAGCTTACTTTACTAGCCATTTTAATGTTAACTTCTAAAGGAGCTGCCGGTGTCACAGGCTCAGGCTTTATTACGCTAGCTGCAACACTTGCTGCATTCCCGATGATTCCTGTAGAAGGTATTGCTCTGTTAATAGGTGTAGACCGCTTTATGTCAGAGGCTCGTGCTGTCACTAACCTAATTGGTAACGGGGTAGCAACAGTTGTCGTATCAAAGATGGAAAAAGAATTTGATACGGACCAAGAAAAACGCGCTCTTTCAGGTGAAATGATTCACAACGCTTAAACATAAAACATCCAATCTACTTGTAAAGTTAGTAGATTGGATGTTTTTTTATAGTAAGTCAATCCTTTTGCTAGTTTTCTTGCACGCCCCGTGCCTTAAGAAATTTTTTAGTCAAGCGAATCAGAAAAGCACTTACTATTGCTATTCCTAAAAACGACGTCACTATAAAAACGATTGGGGAACCTATAAAAACGAATAGCACATCGGTATGACTTTCTGCTACATATCTCTCCCCTAGTTTTACCTTTCCGAAAATCTCTTTACTATATGACCATCCATACATAATGAAAATGAATAGTATATGTATAAATAACGAACAAAAAAATGCTTGCACAACCGTTTTCATCATAAACTTTTCCTAGTTAGCTGATACATAGGAAAGAATGTACACCAAATCATCAATTTTTCCACTTCCCTTTTCTATGGAATAAACTACTAGTTTAACATAAAAAGAAAAACCGTAACGCCTTCATTAGTAGCAAGAAGTTCGGTTTATCTTTTCTCTAAAAGGTTAAATATGTTCAAAATGGTTACTTTATTTCTCCTTCCAACACTTCAATTACTTCTTTTAGCGTATTGATTGTGCCGACATTGCCAGGGAAAATGATGTAAGATGAATCGGGGAATTTGCTTTCTTGTCCTATTTTCCATACGGGAATTCCAGGTTTTATTTGGCCAGCTACTGTCGCACGCTTAACCGATAGTCCAATTGTACCCACGCTTGAAGAAGTAATTCCGCCTTTTGCAACAATGTATTTTGGCTGTACCTGTAAATTGTAAACAATACTTGTCACAGCATTTGAAATTTTAACAGCTAATTGAAGTTCGTTTTCACCTTGATTTTCTCCTAAATCTAGCCTCTCGCGACGAGTGTAATACACAACAGATTTACCTGCTCTGATTAGCTCTTCGCAAGTAGTACGAACACGTTGAACCTCTTGTTGAAACTTCTCATCATCATGCACAAGATGAACATCAAGCTCTACCCCTGTGACAAGACCACTATCCAGAAGTGCGTATAATTGGTCTGTTGTTTTTTGCACATGGGAACCAACTACAATCAGTCCCCCGCTGGACGACTTATCTGTTAGCAGCTCATCTCTTGATAAAAGCGGCTTATCCGAAATACCGCCTAAAACTTTTGTTAAAGAAGCGGCACTCCTAAAAATATATGATTTCCCTGCTTTCATGACTTGCAGCAAGGCAATAACAAATATTTCAACATCGCTATAAGCTGCTGCATTTACAACAATTTTCCTAAAATTTTTTGCTGCTAGTAATTGCGCTTGTATGGCTTTCAGATTTTGTGAGCGTAAGTCTTCAAGCGTGATATAAATTGTATCTTCTTTTGTATAAGCACCTTTTGTTTTTTCTTCAATCCATTCGCCCAAATGAGAGGAAACAAAACCAAAAGTACGGTCTTTTGCAAATTCAGTTTCACCTGCTGGAACAAGTTCATCTCCATACTGAACATAATGAATATTTTGGATTGTTAAACGACCGCCTTCTTTAAAAAATGGAATAA
The DNA here is from genome assembly GCF_037976175.1 of Lysinibacillus sp. FSL K6-3209. Taxonomy (NCBI): domain Bacteria; kingdom Bacillati; phylum Bacillota; class Bacilli; order Caryophanales; family Bacillaceae; genus Lysinibacillus; species Lysinibacillus sp. FSL K6-3209. The sequence continues at coordinate 2,950,938 of NZ_CP150264.1, forward strand.
TAATTTCCCCATCAAACGTTGTATCAGAAATTTCTTCAATTGAAGTTTTCAAAGTTTCCGTCTCTAGAGGGTAATGACCTCGCAATGTGGAATCTCCTCGACTAATCAACACATAGGGCTTTCCTTCTTGCAAAGAAATAGCATGGATCCGGCGAGCGATGTCCCGATGGACGACTGCTGTTTCCTCTGCCGAAAAACTGCGGGAGTTTGTTAGCAGAAAAAAAACTTGATTCTTTTCTCGAAATCCTTGCTTAATACTTTCTTCTGTCCAATCCGTATAAACTGATACACCATGAACGGTTTGAACACCAGTTGGGTCATCATCAAGAACAATGATTTTATGATGAAAACTACTTAGCTCATCCTTTAATTGAATTTGAATTTGCTTATGATTCGATTCAAGAAGGCTCGAAAACACTTCTGATGTTTTTTTCGTTACCATGATGATTGCCCCTCTCTTGAAACTTCAACATTCGCTAATTTCTCATAATGTTGGACAATACTTGCGTGATCGAGCCTTTCTTTTCCATCTGCCTTTAAACTATAAAAAACCTCTAAAAGTTGCGCTGATAATGGCAGTGGAACAGCTAGCTCATGTGCAGTATTCATTACATTTTTTATATCTTTCAGATTAATATCGACACGGCCTCCCGCTTGAAAGTTTCGATCAAGAATCATTGGAATTTTTGCATCCATTACGGTGCTTCCTGCTAATCCACTACGAATTGCCTCATACATTTTCTCCACATTAATACCGGCTTTTGTCGCTAACACAAGTGCTTCGGAAATAGCAGCAATATTTAAATTTACGATTATTTGATTGGCTAGCTTTGCTGTCGTGCCACAGCCTGAATCACCAACATGGACGATGTTACTCCCCATATTCCCAAGAATGTCTTTTACCCTTTCAAATATCTCTTCCTTTCCACCAACCATAATTGTCAATGTTCCATCAATTGCCTTCGGCTCTCCACCACTAACTGGTGCATCAAGGAAATGGACGCCTCGATTGGCAGAGAGCTCAAACATTTCTTTTGATTCTGACGGTGTGACTGAGCTCATGTCGATAATAATCATATCCCGACGAGCACCTTCCATTACCCCATGTTCGCCGAAAATAGCTTGGAAAACATCTGCCCCTTGCGGTAGCATTGTAATCACCACATCACTTGTTAATGCTACTTCCTTACTAGAAGTTGCCTTGTTAGCACCATCTTGTGCAAGCATATTAACTGTGGTTGTATTTATATCGTATACAGTCACATCATTACCTTTTTTTAAAAGGTTGCGAACCATTGGTGCCCCCATAATGCCAAGTCCAATAAATCCTATTTTTTTCTTCATTTTGACTTCAGCTCCAATCTAGTTGTTTATTAATCAGTGATAAATACCTTTTTCGTATCTAAAGCAACGCAATTAAACAAGTAAATTATAACCCTGGTAAAATCCCTTGGAATATGCTGAGAATGTAGACGAATAGTAATACGGTTACACCTGATAAGAAGCCCCCAATTGTCCAAACTCTTATTGTTTCTGTTATAGATAAACGTCCAAATTTACTTACTACCCAAAAACCTGAATCGTTAGGAAGTGATAAACCGACCCCGCCTGCACAAATTGCAAGACCCAATAGGACTGGCGATACGCCAAGTTCCGTCGCTATCGGACCCATGATTGCAGATGTTGTCACTAGCGCAACCGTGGCAGACCCAAGCGATGCACGAAGAATTTGCGAAAATAAAAATGCAAGTAATAAGGCAGGCATATTAAGCCCTTGCATCATAGCAATAAGTAAATCACCAATGCCTGTTTCTTGAACCACTTTACCAAAGGCACCACCTGCTCCAGTAATAAGGATGACCAAACCGCTTTGATTAAACGCTTTGGCAAACACAGTTTTAGAATCTTCCTTGATGTATGGCTTTAAGGCAAACATCGCGACAACTAAACTAATTAACAGTGCAACATTTTTATCTCCAATAACGGAAAAAAAGGTCGGAACGAAATGTTCTGGGTTGCCTCTGAATAGTAAATTCATGAATGTGTTCGATAAAATCAAAATAATTGGTAAAGCGAGTATGCTAAATGAAAGAACTGTTGAAATTTCTTTTCTGTCAGCAATTGTGCTATTTCCTTCAGACATTTCATAATCATCAAGACGTCCATTATTTGCAATGCGCTTCCCGATAAACTTTCCATACATGACGCCACCTACGAGTACGCCAGGAATGGAAACAAGCAATCCATAAAGAAGAAATACTCCGATATCCGATCCTGTTTGGTCTGCAACCACTAATGGCCCTGGTGTGGGGATAATTAAACTATGGGCAGTAATTAATCCAATCGAAAGAATTGCAACAAAAGTAGAAAGTGCTATTTTTGTTTTAAGGGAAATATTTTGGATTAATTTATGTAAAATAATAAACGCTGCATCAAAGAATACAGGAATTGAAACAGTAATCGATGTCATTGCAATAGCGTAAGGAGATTTTTTCACCCCAAAGACGCTTAGCATCCCAGTAGCAATTTTATTAATGGCTCCTGATGATGCTAAAAATTGACCAAATAATATTCCAAGTCCGATTAAAATTCCAACACCAGCTAGTGTATTGCCAAATCCGGTAGCGATAATGCCAGGGATTTCTTTCGCAGGAATGCCTGACAATAAGCCAAGACCAAGGGCAACCACTAAAAGAGAGACGAAGGCATCCCATTTGAATCTAATAATAAGGACAAATAAAACAATTAAAGCAAGAACAAATCCAAAAATGAGTGTATGACCTGTTAACATTGTAGTGGATCCTCCTTAAGTAAAAAGTTAGTTAAGGTGACAACGCTTACATTTTATTTATCATTTACTTCTTCATTCTAGTAACAGCTAATCTTGAACGATTAATGGATTCTTTTACATGACTCCCTCCGATTGCAACAACCCTTGTAAATAAGGTGTCAATTAAAGCAAGTTGCACTAGGCGACTGACCATCGCATCCGATCGCTTTTCTGTCTCTTGCGCCTGCGTAAGAAGCAACGTATCAGCCATTTGAGCAAGCGTTGTGTTTGAATTCGATGTAATAACAATGACAAACGCTCCACTTTTTTGACTCATTTTCACTACCTCTATAATATTGACTGTTTCTCCAGAATGCGATATGACAATGACAACATCATTTTTACACATATGGTTAGCATAAATCGCTTGGTAATGTGGATCCTTGACAGCGATTGTCGTACCGCCCATTCTCATAAATTTATGAGCACCATCCTCTGCAATGTTACCTGAAAGACCTTGTCCGAAAAAAAACACTCTGTCTGCTTTTGAGATAATTTGAACCGCTTCTTCCATCTGTTGAACGTTTATTTTTTCTTTTGTCATCGACATCGCTGTGGCAAGCTGATCGGCCATTTTATCGAAAACGACATCAGCAAGATCTTCCTCCTTAATCTCATTGTAATTCCCTATTGATGTGATACCGTTATTTACTTGTTCTTGAGCAAGTGCTACTTTTAACTCTTGGTAACTAGCATATCCAAGCTTTCTATACAGTCGAACAACACTCGGCTCACTCACCTTGCTCAATAGTGAAAGTTCGTTCATTGACAGCAAAAAGGGTTGCTCATGCATTTTTAGCTGCTCGACTACCTTCCTCTCAGAAATAGTTAGCAAGTTCATTTTGCTATTAATTCTTTCTTCGAAGCTTAACAATTGAAAATCACCTCCTAAATTTATTTGTAATTTTACTACACAAAAAAAGGGTGATACAAGTTTTTTTAGAAAAAAAGACATAATATTGTTATTATTATTTTAATTTCATCATATATATATTAAAAAATGTAGTAAAATTACAAAAAGTGAAATGCCGTTTCACAGGAAGAAATAACATCGATTCGGAGCAGACAGCATGCACAAAGTTAAAATGATTCCCACACACTGAATAATGAAACCTCCAGTCTTGCTTATTCGTATAGTAAGTAAATTGGAGGTTTTTTTATGGCAACATTTACACTTACATATTCCCAAGCATTTGATAGACCGTCAAAATACCCTATTCTAAATAGTCTCCATGAAACAGTTTGTATTCTCCAACCTGTCGATCGTTCCAATATTGTGAAAGTACTGAATGTAGCTGCGCTAGTAGCAACACAACAATCGTTGCCACATCGCTATGAAACGCGCACTACGAAAGGAGAAGCTCTTTTTCAAGTACGTTCCACAGTGTTAACACAAGGTGTAAGCCATCACTTAATCATGCCAGATGGAAGTATGATACCTATTCAGCGAAAAACGGTTCAATTATTGGAATCTTCCTATTCCTTTACAATGGATGGCCTTGTCTTTCGTTTTGAGAAAGACTTTACTTCAACCGCATTTTTATATTGCAATGATGAAAAAATTGCGAGTGCAAGCTTTGTAGATAGTGGGATTCGACGCGAAGGAATTGTCTTTAAGCTGTTTCAATCAGATGATACTTTATTTGTCGCTTTAGTAGCCTCACTTTTTCAATCTCTATTTGCCATAGGTAACTAACGACACATATGCTATAATTTGAGTCATGCTAGATAAATGTGAGGTACAGTATGAACGGTCAAAATCGAAAAAATATTTATCCGGGCCTAGAGGTCAATATTATTCTTAAAAAAGATCAGCGAACAGGTGTTAAAACGAGAGGTATTGTGAAAGATATTTTAACCAACTCCCCGAACCATCCACATGGTATTAAAGTTCGTTTAACAGATGGTCAAATCGGTAGAGTATGTGACATACTACAAAAGTAAAGAACGTATAACAAAAGAGACTGTTCTAATAAAGAACAGCCTCTTTTATTTGAAATTGTGTGAGAATTGTTTGAGTGACTGGCACTCAAATTTGGATTTTCAATTCCTTTACATAGACAGCTGTTCCTGTGATTGAAATATCCAATTCATTGTCTACTTTGTTTACATGAACATGGACGCGACCATCTCGGTCAAGCTCTTGCCCTTGCTCAACAACGAGTGTTTTTGGATATATCACTTCAGGATTAATATACTTAGCATAATATGCTCCCATGACGCCTGAAGCAGTGCCCGTTACGATATCTTGTATTGTTCCAGAGTATGGCGATGAAAAATGTCTAGCATGCATATCTGCCGACTTATCGAATGCTTGTAAACAAAATGGATGCAACGATGCTGTTGGCATTTCTTTTAATATAGAAGGAAATGTAGCGGTATGTGGACTCATTTTTTCAAACGAGGCTAAGTGTTGGACAGGTATTAATAAAGTCCATAAGCCTGTGCTTCCATAGACAATGGGTAATTCTGCATGTAATTCATCCTCGTTTAAACCGATCGACTGTGCAAGCGCTGCTTTAGAACCGTTAAAATCTACGAATTGTGGTGCCGCATGTTGCATTGTTATGTATAGCTTTTCCCCTTTTTCTTCCAACAGAATTGGCAATATCCCCGCCTTCGTTTCAATTGTAATGCTTGATTTATTCACTAAAAACCCTTGTGTTTGTAGAGCATAAATGGTTGCCATTGTGGCGTGTCCGCATAAATCCACCTCATGCCCTGGCGTAAAATAACGGATACGTATGTCTGCTTGATTAGATGGCAAGGCAAAGGCAGTTTCATTAAAGCCTACCATTTTAGCAATCTCTTGCATTTCTTGCTCACTATATTGGCTTCCTTCCACTACAACCCCAGCAGGATTCCCCTTATTAGGCTCCGTACTAAATGCATCATAATGTTGAACAGTTACTATTTGCATAAACTTCCCCACTTTTTGTTAGAATGTTATCAAGTTAATTGCCAGAACTTTTTTATAATGAATTCTGCTACCTTTATCATAATGCATTTGATGATTCTATGGAGAAGTTTCTTTGAATTTTCATAATTGTTTGGGTGACTGGCACTAGCATACTGGTGTATGCTAGTGAAAGCTTAACGAATGGTTTTTAAAGCATTCGCCCATGGAATAACTTGATCGAGCATTTGGTTCACTGAATCGGCTTGCACCTCTTTTGGCTTAAATACTGTGCCATTTTCAAAATCTGTGAATAACGAAAGTGCAGGATGTACACGAACATCTGCTACTAATAATTCACCAAGAATTCCGCGTAAATGTTCTGCGGCACGAGCACCACCTACAGAACCGTAAGACACAATACCTGCTGACTTATTATTCCATTCTTGACGTAAATAATCTAAAGCGTTTTTAAGTGCTCCTGAAATAGAGTGATTATATTCTTGCACAATAAATACAAAACCATCACATGCAGCAACCCTTTGTGACCACGCAGTTGCGCCGGAAGCATCGCCACCTGGCTCTCCTAAAAGGGGTAGTTTGAATTCAGCAATATCAATAATTTCATATTCTGCATCGCGGCGTTTTTCAGCTATTTCCTTTACCCACTGCCCCACTTGTGGGCTTAACCGTCCTTCACGTGTGCTACCTAAAATAATCCCAATTTTCAACATTTCTATTCCTCCTTAATGTATTTATTTAAACTCAAATAACAGCCTGTAAAACTCGGTCTCTTAGCCATGGTGTGCAAGAAAACAGCACTTTATTCATAACATTACAGATAAAACGGGCTTGAAATTTTAAATTAAGATATAAACATTGCGTGCACATTTATCTTGGAGTTATCTACTTTGGAGTTGATTATCTTTAATTCGAGATAAAATTATCATATCTATCTTGCATTTGTCAATAAAGAAATTGTATTTTTTTGTTTTTAAACCAATGTATACCAAATTGAAATACTAAAAAAGAGAAACAATTTGCTGCATTGTTTCTCTTTAATTGTCATTTTATTTTTATCGGGCGTTCCAAAGCCATAAGTTCTTCGTCCAGCGCTGATAATTGACTTTCCACCACATATTTTGCATCTGAAATGGCTGCATTATAAATATATGGAGCAATATTCTCTTTTACAAAATCCAATACCCTTTGTGCCTCAAAATCGGAAATATCCTCTTCACGTTGATTATAGAAAAAGCGTTGTATATCGGCAATGATTTGTTCTTGTTGCTCCTTAGTTAAACGGATAAACACATTTCGCCACTCCCTTCTGCATTGCGTTACATCAAGTATAGACGAAGGTAGAAATTTGTATAGTGAATTTTTATCACATTTAAAATGTAAGTGGTCATGAAGCCTTGGAACACCAGAACAATGATCCACCGTTTCGCTTCTCTTACATAAATGGATTCAAATTTATACTTCGATCACAAACACTTACAAGCCTTTCATCATGCGTTGCAATAATCACACTAGCACCGTTTTCACTACACTTTCTTAGTAGATCAATAATGACTTCTCTGTTCGTTTGATCAAGTGATGCTGTTGGTTCATCCGCATAGATAATTGAAGCCTTCTTATAAATTGCACGCGCTACGCCTAGTCGTTGTTTTTCTCCTCCTGATAACACAGCCGCCATTTCCTGACCTCTTCCCCCAAGTCCAACCGTATGTAGAATTTCCTCCACAATCTTTGCCTTTGCTTGTTGCTTATTTAATGTCACGTTATAACTAATGTTTTCATCCTCAATAATCCCATAATCTTGATAAATAAATGCCGCTTTATCTTTCCAAAAACTTGTTTTTTCTTTTTCCTTCCATTTACTAGCATTTTGATTTTCTATTAGGATGTCCCCGCTATTAACTGATTGAATAAGACCTAGACAATTTAACAGTGTTGTTTTGCCACTACCAGATGGACCGGTAATGGCAATCATTTCATTCGGGTTGATCTCAAGAGAAATATTAGAAAAAATCGTTTTGCCACTAATTTCAATGCCAATATTTTTCGTTTGAATAATCATATTCATTACTCCTTTAAGACATTAATTGTGCCGATGACTCGTACGATAAAATGCTTGTTTTGCGGAATTTTGAAAGGAAATGTAACTACCTAGCCAATATAAGATTCCGACAAGCAATGCAGATGAAAGTATAACGCTAAGTTGCATATAGTGGATAAAATAACCAATTATGGAACCGATAATTGTTGTTAAAATGATTGTCATTAGTTGTCGCTTTAAAGCCGGTCTAATAATCGATGTGTATGGGTAACCAAAGGTGTGCAAGGTAAAAATACGTTTACCATTCGTGCCTGCCCACAGTCTGCCATTTAATATAGCAGTCAACAGCATTGTTACGACAATAAGTATTCCTGATACAATATAGTAAACGTATTGTTGTTTAAACCTTTGAGCCGTTTCCAAAGCAACGTCTGCTATCCCATTAATCGACGTGATAGAAGGTTTCATAACGGAGTTAGCTAAAGCTGCTTGTAAATGATTCTCATCAAAAAAAACGATATTTCCACTAGAAGCTAAAGATAATAAGAACCCTTTCGTTTTTACAATGTCTATTAGCTGACCATCTATCAGTATAACTAACGGATTTTCTGCTTGCACTGTTTCCCCTGCTAAACCAACATTTGGTGGTAATGCAAGAAATTTCGTTCCCACATATTCGTAAAAAGTTAAACCTTGCGCTGGATAAACATCATTATGTTTCGTCCATAGCGGAATTTGCCCTTCTAAAAAGGAAGCCAATTCATCTGGTAAATCTTTAACATTTTTTGCAATGAGTTTCCCGCCCTTGCCTTCTGTTTCCACACCTATTTCTAGCAAATCAATCCAAGCTCGATCTGTCATAATAATATGATCATAGCCACTCATCTCAGATGGCTCTAAAAAAATCGCTTTATCAATAACGTAAGAAAGGCTTACTTTATTAGCTTTTTGCATTTTAGAAAAAAAAGCTTCTACCTCGGGAAGTGTCGACTCTTGTTCTAATGAATCCAAGTCAGACATGGATAGCCGAACGATATTGTGCATTTTGTCCCAAAGCGCATAGTCTTTTGACAGTTGATTGGTTATTAGTATAGATGTGATAATGGTCGGGATAACAATTAGCGATAAAATTATAACAAGAACATGACTTAGCTTTGCCATTATGGAAAACCGCTTCAACGGAATTTGTCTTTTGGCTATATGGGCAGCTTTTGGGCTAGCCATTAGTGAAAGCAAGGCTGTTATGAACCCAACGACAATTAAGAATAGCACTAAACAAAGTAGTAGACGATTGAATACCAATGGAATTTGTCGAATATCCTTTATGACACCCACATAGCCTAATGACATAAACAAACCTAGTAAAAATCCGACAAAGACAAAAGATACTATTGTTGTTGTATCCTCCACATGAATTTTCCCAGCTTTAACGCCGCCTAATAATCGAATAGACCTTGCTTTTGCGTGTTGAAATATCCACGTACTAATGGTCGTTACTAATAACAGCAAGGAAGCGAGCACTGCATTTCCTGTACCATTTTGAAATAAGTATGCAAAAATGATTCTTAGTATAGATGGTTCTGGAACCCATATAAGCCCAATTTGATGCTGTTGCGCCCAATCATTTACTGCTACTTGAAAATCTTTTCCAGCGTTAAAAGCATAGGTGCCTGATAAAGAACGGGTGCCTATTTCTGCAGTTGAAAGCAAGTCACCTGTTAGAGCAGATTCGAACCACTTAATCGCATTCTGCTCTATAAGCAAGCCATGAAATGCTGGTTTGGCAGTACCGAAATAGATGATATCTTTTTTGTTGTTGTAGTTTTCTGGATCTACTGAAGTTTTGACTACAATTGCATTATATTGATCTGTTAGTCGGTTCAGATCCGAAATCAATTGATCTCTTGCAATAGTAGTTTCAGCAAGATTTAAATCAAATTGATGGGTCGTGCCTAATGGCAGCCGCTGTTGGATAAGTGACGTATATTGAAAAATAAGCAGAGACAGCAGCATTACACAAATCAAAGATGTCAGTTGCACTGCTTTTTTAAGCATAACCACTCCCCCTAATCTTTTATTGAGAAGCTTGGAAAGCCTACTGCGAAAGACATTCCAAGCCTCTAAAGGATTAAAGCTTTAGTACTTAATCGCATACCCAATAGTAATATCGATCATTATGGGTAGGTAACTGCACCGCCCAAAGTTCAGCAATTGATTTTTTTCCTGCTCTAGTTTCAGCTGATCTTGATATATTACCATTCAGATTTACCGTGCTTCCATGACAGCGATCCACTGTGTAGTAGGAACGCACTTTAACATCCCAAAATCCATACTCCCACGTGCCACCTTCATTTGGATATTGCGTGATTGGTCCTGGTGCTAGCCATTTACGGGAAATGTCTCCGCGGTTGAATTGATCACTTTGTGTGGCAACCATTGATGTTGTAGCAATTAAAGGTTCCTGAATAGCTTTATGGGACACTGCCAAAACGCCAGATGGCAATAACAATAATGCCACCAACGCTAACACTACTATTTTCACCCTCACAGTTTTTTTGGCTAACATATGGCTCACCTCCTTTCATTTGACAAGGAAGAATTTATGGCTATTTTTTATTATGTAATGGATAGAAATTGATAGAACACTTTACTTTCTAAAAAATTTATCTCTCTCCAAATATGTGAGTACGGAAAATCCTAAAATGCCAAATATCCCAAAAACCTTTATCCAAATAGGCGTACTTTCATAATCCCTGATTAATGATAGTAACGAAATAAATATTAGCATTAGATAAACATATGGTGCTGGAATCTTTTTAATTTTATCGCCTCTTTTCAATAGAAATATACCTCCTATATCTAGCATTTTGTTATCGTCAACACTGTTCCACATTCCTACAATTTAAATTCTCAATCGATTCTCATTTAATTATTTTTTTATATAGCATAAGATAATAGAAAAATCAATATATTTTAAATATTTATATAACAATGGAAAAATAGTAGATTTATCTTTAAGACCATAACAAAAAAACGCAACCTTTAAAGGAACTTCCTTTAAAAGTTGCGTTCAATCATATGCGAATCATACTATTTTTTACATTCAAACGAATAATTTGTTGCTAGAAAGCTCTTTTCTTTTGACACGATGGCTTTGCCTCCATCGTTTTCACATTGCTCGGTCATGGCATCTATTTTTTTCTCATTCATCATATTTGTCATAAGTGTCATACCGCCACCAAACACAGCAATTAGTAAGCCGATAATAATCCATAACTTGCCTGCATTATTCCCAGCAGGTTTCCCATTTGCCACATGTATTCCCCTCTCTTAAACAAATAAAAATGGTTCTGTATGAATAGTCGATTGGACAAATTCTACTCTATATTTTTTTGTCTCACACAATGTTGCCATTTTTTTCGCAACACCTGCAATCATTACTTTTTCAACATGATGACCTGGGTCTACAATTTGCAAACCAATTGCTTGTGCATCCTGTGCCGTATGGAAATACATATCGCCTGTTAAAAAGACATCGGCACCTGCACGCTTTGCCGTATAAATATACTTATTTCCATCTCCACCTACTAGTGCAATCTTTCTTACTGTTGACTGCAAATCGCCGACAACACGAACAGTTGGTACATCTAGTTGTTTCTTTACAAACTCTGCAAAGTCTTGTAACAGCATTTCTTTTGGTAAATAGCCAACACGACCTAATCCCATACGATTCGTTTGTTGCTCCAAGCGAATGATATCATACGCAGGCTCCTCATATGGATGGGCATTTAACAGTGCCTTCAATACGCGATTTTTAATGGACGCGGGCAAAACCACTTCCACTTTGACTTCTTCCTCGACATGTAATTCTCCAATAGAACCAACATGCGGATTTGCCCCTTCAAGTGCACGGAAACGCCCTTCTCCACTCGATGTATAACTGCACGCTTCATAACGACCTATTCGACCTGCTCCAGCTTTTGCTAATGCCTCACGCAGCACGTCTGCATCAGCAGTCGGTACAAAAACGGTTAGCTTTAAAACATCCTCAGCATACGTTTCTTCTAAAATAGAGCGATTTTCGAGCAGCAATGCATCAGCTAATAAATCATTGACGCCACCTTCCGCTACATCTAAGTTTGTATGTGCTGCATAGACCGCAATATCATGTTTAATAAGTTTTTCGTATAATTGTCCAGCAGGATTGTCCGTACGTATATTAGCTAGTCGACGGAAAATAGGCGGATGATGCGCTATAATCAGTTCACAGCCTTGGGCAATCGCTTCGTCTGCTACAGCGTCATTCACATCTAATGTCACTAATACTTTGTTTACAGGTTTATTTAACGTTCCAATGGCAAGTCCAATTGGGTCATTCTCCATACACGCAAGATGCTTTGGTGACCATGATTCAAATAGTTGTATAATTTCCTGACCATTTACTGATTTCATGCTATAAAGCTCCTTCCACTAAATCAAGTAGTGCTGTTAATTCTGCACGTTTTTCCTCAATTTCAAGAGTTGGTTCTGCCCCTTCAATGGACTGTAAAACACGTTGCCAATTTTCTTTTTCTCGTTGCCATTTTTTTAAAAAAGCGGGTGCTTTACGTAACAATAATTTAGGACCAAATAAGATATCTGACGGAGATAACGTCATCGCTCCTCTTTGTAAGACAAGAATTTCGTAGATTTTTTCATCTTCCTCTAAAATATCTTCATCGAGAATGGCCCAATTATTTGTTAAAGCCCATTCACGAATAACTTTTGCATGAATGTTAGGTTGCAAAATTAGACGTGTTACACCTTGTAAGCTTTGTGGATGTTTCTCTAATATCGACACAATAAGTGGCCCACCCATGCCAGCTATTGTCACAGTATCCACATGATCAGTTGCCTCCACTGCAGCTAAGCCATCCGCCAGTCTAACTGTAATTTTTTCTGTTAACCCTTCTTTTTTAACTTGTCCTAGCGCCGATTCATACGGTCCTTTTACAACTTCACCTGCTACTGCGCTCGTAGCAATCCCCTTATGGATTAAATAGCATGGTAAATATGCATGATCACTGCCAATATCTGCTACAACCGCACCAGTTGGAACAAATTTTGCCACTGTTTCTAAACGTTTTGATAATTTTTGTGCGTTCATTTTAAACCGCCTACCTTATAAATATAGAGTCCACTCTAGTATGTATGATGTTGAACAAAAAAACAAATGGAGTTGTCTCATATTTTTGAGCAACTCCATCATAATAGAAGCTGTACTAAAAGCGTAAAGACACTTTTTAGTACAGCCATTTTTTAAAACTATTTTAGAGTAGAAATGTACTCAGCGATTGCTTTTGCTTCCGCTTCGTTTTTCATTCCTGGTGTCATAGGTGTGCCTTCGATACCGTTTGTTAACACGTCTACGATACGAGCTTCATCTAAACCGTGTAGGTTTGGACCAACACCACCAGTTAAGTCACCACCGTGACAACCGATACAAGTTTGTACTAATGCAGAACCATCATCATTAGCTTCTGTAGTTTCGCCACCGCCCTCTTGTTCAGCAGCAATTTCTTTCTTGTTATCTGCGCCTTGTAAAGACATGAAGAAAATAAGACCTATACCAAATGCCAGAATCAAGATGTAAGGAACGACTGGATTGTTTTTCATATGTTTCCCCTCCTCATAATAAATCTACTTCTATTATAATATAGAATCAGTCAACATCTAATATTGTACTGCATTAAACAAGAAACGAAAAGCCCCATTCGCTAAGTTTTCCTTTGTTTGTAACAATTTCGACATTTCTGTATCAATTGGATAAATTATGTCTTGTTAAACCCAAATTATGGACTGATAATGAATCTTCTAGCAACTCAATTCTTTTCCTTCTCGCAAATATTTTGCCACCCATTAGGCATTCATATACATCCAATGAAAAATTAAATAGCTGTCATATAAAACCTCTGTGTCCTATTATGCTGTTGATTTATCATAACAATTTCATAAATAGGTTATACTATTATTTTGATATATTATTATTCCGTGTTTTTTCTATTTTTTCTTCAATTTATACTTTTTTAAAAAAGTCATACTACTATATTACAAAAATAAAATACTCTACTATGAACGAAAAGTTCGTTATAGCAGAGTATTTCTTACATAAAATTATACAAATAATAACCAATAAGTGCTAATAATCCGAGACCACCAGATACTGTGAAATACAGCAACTTCATTTTGATACCTGACACTAGCCATACCCCACAATTTGCAGCGATAATGACAAATAGCACAGTATTATTTCCACTAAAATATGTAGTATACATGCGAATAGATAAGCTAAATAACAAGATAGCAGCAATAATATGGAAGACAGGGGCTAATAAGTTATTTTTGGTCGCAACTCGAAAAGCCATTATGAATAATGTAATTGTAGCAATGGCTACAATACCCGTTAATAAAAGCAATAAAGAAGTGACTGTAAAATAAATATACAAAAGCAGTAGCATACCTAAGCATAATCCCACTATGAAGAACATCATTTTTCGTTTTTCTAAAGGCAATACTGCCTGTTTATGAGTTGCTTCTTCTAGCTCTTCTACATCATTTCCCTCTGCATAAAGAGTGGCTAGAAAGTCACAGTAGTGCTCTGGTAATAGCTTATTTTGCTTCCAAAACAATATCTCATTTAAAATAATTTTTTTCCGTGGATTTGTCATCGTATATTCTCCAAACATTGCTTAATAATGGTTGTACTACAATTTTATCTCACAATTAAAGAAAGAACATCTGTAAAAAGTCGCAAAAAACGGAACTTATCATCCGTTCAAATTATGTATTTTTACATCTATTATGTAAAAATCTTAAGTCAACATCCTGTTTAATAGTTTCCCCTAAAAATAAGGAATGCTACTGTAACAGTAGCTTATAAAGAACAAACCCCGCTACACAATATAATGTAGCGAGGTTTGCATATCACAAGTATGAAGTTCTGTTTTATTCTAAGAAATCTTTTAAACGTTTACTGCGAGAAGGGTGGCGCAATTTACGAAGTGCTTTTGCCTCAATTTGACGAATACGTTCACGTGTTACACCAAATACTTTCCCTACTTCTTCTAACGTGCGTGTACGTCCATCATCTAAGCCAAAACGTAAACGTAGTACGTTTTCTTCACGGTCTGTTAATGTATCTAATACATCTTCTAGCTGTTCTTTTAACAATTCATAGGCTGCATGATCAGAAGGAGATTGAGCCTCTGAGTCTTCAATGAAGTCCCCTAAGTGTGAATCGTCTTCTTCACCGATTGGCGTTTCAAGAGAAACTGGTTCTTGCGCGATTTTTAAAATTTCACGTACTTTTTCAGGTGTTAAATCCATTTCCTCGCCAATTTCTTCTGGAGACGGCTCACGACCTAAGTCCTGTAATAATTGACGTTGCACACGAATTAATTTGTTAATTGTTTCTACCATGTGCACAGGGATACGTATTGTACGTGCTTGGTCGGCAATCGCACGTGTAATCGCTTGACGAATCCACCATGTTGCGTAAGTTGAGAACTTAAAACCTTTACGATAGTCGAATTTTTCAACTGCCTTAATAAGTCCCATATTCCCCTCTTGAATTAAATCAAGGAATAACATCCCACGGCCCACATAGCGTTTGGCGATGGATACAACAAGACGTAAATTCGCTTCAGCTAAACGTTTACGCGCTTCTTCATCCCCTTGCTCAATACGTTCTGCCAGTGCAATTTCTTGCTCGGCAGAAAGTAAATCCACGCGACCAATTTCTTTTAAATACATACGAACAGGATCATTAATTTTTACGCCTGGTGGTACGCTTAAATCATTTAAATCGAACGTTTCTTCGTTAGCTTCTTCTTTCATTAAGCTTTCTTCTTCAAATTCTTCTTTACCAATAATTTGAATGTCTTTATGTTTTTCAAGATCTTCAGCGAAATGAAAAACTTCTTCATTTTCCAACTCATAAGGCATTAATTTCTCTGAAATTTCTTTCATCGAAATTTCACCTTCTGTTTTCGCCTTTTCTTGTAGTAATTTTTTTGCTTCATCTAATGTAATTTCTACTTCTACCTCTTTTGAACGTTCAGACTTGTCCGCCATAAACCTTCCTCCTTCTAAACAACCGAATCGGGTTAAATCGCCGATAACGATTTTCTTAAATGAATAATCTGTTGGGCGATTTCAAGTGCACGCGCATACTCGTGCATCTTCTCCGCTTCCTTTGACTCATGCATCTTTTGATGAATTTCCTGCTCAATTCTATATTTTTGAAGCTGTCGAATAGAATCTGTAACCTCTGACTCTGATTGGTCTGGATCCCTTTCCACTAAAGCCGCTTCCATCACAATTTTGCGTAATTCAGCGTCATCTAATATCTCTACAAAACGCTGATAATCTGGATGACCATATTCCTCATAAAATCCTACCAATCGAACAAATACAGCCATATATGCATCTCGTACAAAAGGCTCTTTTTGCTCACTACGTAATACCCTGTCCACTACATCTATATTATGAAGCATATGAGCCAGTAATAAACGTTCGGCACGTTCTGCTGCGTCCATAGGCTTTTGTCGCTGCGTGACTGGCATCGAAGGTGTATGCGTTGGCATTTCCACTTTCGCAGTGCGTACCTGATTTGCCTCTAGTTTTCGGAATTGGGCATAAATCGCTTCTTCCGAAATCGTTGTTTCATTCGATAGCTGTCGGATATACAAATCTCGTTCAATCGGTGAGGAGCTACCCACTAATTGTTCGAGTACTTCTTGAATATATTGAAGCGTATCATTTTCAAACTGAAAATTCTTATTTCGTCTAGCATGCATCATCATAAAAGCAATATACGTATGTGGATTTTCCAAAATCTGTTCCTTAAAAGCCTGTCCACCTAGACTTTGAATATACTCATCAGGATCTAGTTTATCTGGTAGCACCGCAACATTCACTTTCATGCGCTCCGTTTGTAGTAACTGTGCCGCTCTTTTCGCCGCATCAAATCCAGCGTTATCACCGTCATAGCAAATCGTAACTTGCTCTACTAAGCGTTTTAGCTTTGTGATATGCTGATTCGTAAGCGAAGTACCCATAGTTGCTACGGCATTTGTTACACCAACTGAAGTGGCAGCTAAAACATCCATAAAACCTTCCATCAACACTACTTGACGATTTTTTCTAATAGAGGTTCGTGCTTTGTCTAGGTTATATAGCACTTCACTCTTTTGAAAAATTGGTGATTCTGGACTATTTAAATATTTTGCCTCTTCACCTGTCGATGACAAGATTCGCCCTGAGAAGGCAATAATTTTACCATTCTCATCACGAATTGGAAACATAATACGCCCTCGAAAACGATCAAAATAGCGTTCTTCTCCTTCACGTTTGATTACTAGACCACTATCTGCGATTTCTTGTAAGTTATAACCTTTTCTTTCAAGCAATATCGTTAATGCATCAAAGCTTGGGAGAGACCATCCAATGCTATTAGATTCGATAAGTTCCCTTGTAAATCCTCTTTCTAGTAAATAATTTAAAGGCTCTTCCCCATCTTCTGTGTTCAGCAATAAATGATGAAAAAAATCTGCCGCAAAGGCATGGGCTTCTTTCATCCTTTCTTCCGCTTTTGAAATCTTTGTCGTCGCTTGAGGCAAAGTTGGACCAACATCTAAATGTACGCCCACACGTTCACCTAGTTTGACGACTGCATCTGGGAAAGAAATCCCTTCGATATCCATGACGAAAGTAATGGCATTACCACCTGCACCGCAACCAAAACAATGAAAAATCTGTTTGTCTGTTGACACAGAAAAAGATGGCGTTTGTTCTCCATGAAAAGGACAGAGACCAAACCAATTGCGCCCGCGCTTTGTTAGCTGCATATATTCGCTAATAACATCGACAATATCCGATTGTGTACGAATCTGCTCAATTACTTCTTCTGGTATTTTCCCTGCCAAATTCATCACCATCTTTAATTTACGTTCTAGAACACAATTCGATATCCGTTTTAAAAATCCTTTATTTCTCGACAAAAAAATAGGATTTTTCTCTTTTTAAATATTTTTACCACAATTTTATTATTATAAAACAAAAATTAGTATTTATCTATACCAATTTCAAAACCGACTCAAAAAAACCGCCTCTACTACCCCGAGGTGGTTTACACAATTTGGTTTCTTATTTACAGCTTGCAAGCTGTTCAATAATAATATTCGCCGTTTCCTCTACAGCTTTATTCGTTACATCAATCACTTTACAACCTATTTTCTCAACAACTTGTTCAAAATGTTGTATCTCCTCTAAAATGCGTACATGCTGAGCATAGATAGCATCATCATTTAATCCTAACGTCATTAATCTTTCTTTTCGTATCGAATTTAATTTATCAGGCGAGATAACTAAACCAAAGCATTTTTTTGGATCAATTTTAAATAATTCTTCTGGTGGCGCGACCTCCGGGACTAATGGTACATTTGCCACCTTATAACGTTTATGTGCTAAATACTGTGAAAGAGGCGTTTTTGATGTACGTGAAACACCCACAAGTACGATATCAGCTAGCAATAAGCCTCGTGGATCTCTGCCATCATCATATTTCACCGCAAATTCTATCGCCTCAATTTTTTTAAAATAGTCGTCATCAAGTTGATGCACAATGCCCGGTGTCTCTAATGGCATTTCTTCCATAAATGTTGCCATTGATTTCAACGCTGGTCCTAAAATATCTACAGCATGTACTTTTTCTTTCTCACATAAATCATGTAGTAATGTACGCATGTCTTGTCGAACAAGTGTATAGACAACAAATGCCTTCTGTTTCGCAGCGAGGCACACAATTTTTCGAACAAGCTCCTCTGTTTGAATATGTGGAAAGCGCCGAATAATCGTATTTTCCAAGCCTGGTCGGAACTGGCTAATTACCGCTTTGGCTACTTGATCCCCAGTTTCGCCGACTGAATCAGATACAACAAAAACTCGTAGTCTTTTCATGCTGTTCCCCTTCAATTTTTAGACATTTTGCGCAAGCGAAAGGAAAGCACGTGTAATGGTCGTTTTAGTGAGACGACCTACAATCGTCAATCCACCCTCTTGTGGCTCGATTACCGGTAATGAATCTACTTCTCGTTCTATTAGCTTATTAGCTGCAACAACTAACGAATCGGATCTTTCACAGTACGAGATATTTGGCATTCGTGTCATAATAATATGTACAGGAATTTTATTTAAATCCTGCGTGCCAATACTTGTACGCAGTAAATCTTTACGAGACAGAACACCTGTCAAAAATTCGTTTTTATCGACAACGAAAAGGGTTCCGACATCCTCTGAAAACATGAAGCAAATGGCATCATATACTGTCATTGTTTCAGGTACAACAACAGGTCCAGAGTGAAAATCTTTAACTTTTAAATTGTTAATGCTATCCGTTAATGTTACGGATGTTTTTTTACCAGAATAGAAATAACCAACTCTTGGTCTAGCATCTAAAAAGCCAGCCATTGTCAAAATGGCTAAATCTGGTCTTAAAGTCGCTCTTGTCAGATTGAGACGTTCTGCAATATGTTCCCCTGTTATCGGGCCGTTCTCTTTCACAATTTGTAAAATGTCTTCCTGACGTTTATTGAGTTCGATTGGACTCACCGCCTCAAATCTAATAGTGTTATACTTATGCTCAATTATTATATACTATTTTAATGGTTATTGCGAAGAAAAGAACTACATGCTACAATATTGACACAGACGCTTGCTCTCTATGTATTTTCGAGCAATCTTGCGTTATACAGGCGATGATAGGAAAAAAGTATCTGTTCATTTATTTAGCGAGTAGAAGATGGTGAAAGTCTACATAGCAGCAGAGAAAGGCACTCCTTGAGCTAACTTTTTGAAAAGAGGTTTTAAACAAAGCGTTTAAAACAATCAGGGTGGAACCGCGGGTATTAGCACTCGTCCCTGGGCATTTTCGTGCCCGGAGACGGGTGCTATTTTTATTTCAGATATGGCGAATTCTTATTTCCAACAAATATAAAGGTAATCTCTTATTTTTGTTTTAAATCAATTCGTCCTATCAGACAGTTACGTTTCACTCAAATGCAAGGAAAAATTACAAAGGAGGCTATTATTATGGCTAACAAATCAATGGAAACAATTGTATCTTTAGCAAAGCATCGTGGCTTTGTCTTCCCAGGTTCTGAAATCTACGGAGGTTTGGCAAATACTTGGGATTATGGTCCACTTGGTGTTGAATTAAAAAACAATGTCAAAAAAGCTTGGTGGCAAAAATTTGTCCAAGAATCTGAACATAACGTTGGGATTGATGCAGCTATCCTGATGAATCCAAAAGCATGGGTTGCATCTGGTCACGTTGGCAACTTCAACGACCCAATGGTAGACTGTAAAGCTTGTAAAGCGCGTCACCGTGCAGATAAAATCATTGAAGATGCTGCACTAGCAAAAGGTGATGAAATTATCGTTGATGGTATGACATTCGATCAAATGAAAGAAACAATGGTGAAATACGATGTTGTCTGCCCTGATTGTGGCAAAGCAGATTTCACTGATATTCGTCAGTTCAACTTAATGTTTAAAACATTCCAAGGTGTAACAGAATCTTCAACAAACGAAATTTTCCTTCGTCCAGAAACAGCACAAGGAATTTTCGTTAACTTTAAAAACGTACAACGTTCTATGCGTAAACGTACACCATTTGGTATTGCACAAATCGGGAAGTCTTTCCGTAACGAAATTACGCCAGGGAACTTTACATTCCGTACTCGTGAATTTGAACAAATGGAGCTTGAATTTTTCTGCAAGCCTGGTGAAGATCTTGAGTGGCATGCTTATTGGAAAGAATTCTGTAAAAACTGGTTACTGAACTTAGGTATGAAAGAAGATTCTATGCGTCTACGTGACCACGAGGAAGATGAATTATCGCATTACTCAAATGCAACAACTGATATTGAATTTAAATTCCCATTCGGCTGGGGCGAGCTTTGGGGTGTAGCTGATCGCACAGACTACGACTTAAAACAACATATGGAACATTCAGGCGAAGATTTCACTTATATTGATCCAGTAACAAACGAGCGCTATGTACCATATTGTATCGAACCATCTTTAGGTGCTGACCGTGTAACATTAGCATTTTTATGTGACGCCTACGATGAAGAGGAGCTTGAAGGTGATGACAAACGTACCGTATTACGTTTCCACCCTGCTTTAGCACCATTTAAAGCAGCCGTTCTTCCACTTTCTAAAAAATTATCTGATGAAGCAGCAGATGTATGGTCAGCGTTACGCAAATCATTCCCTGTTGATTTTGATGAGTCTCAATCAATCGGTAAACGCTACCGCCGTCAAGACGAAATCGGTACGCCATTCTGTATTACATTCGATTTCGATTCAAAAGAAGATGGTCAAGTAACTGTTCGTCATCGTGATTCAATGGAACAAGTACGTATGCCAATCGCGGATGTAAAAGCATATATCGAAAAGCATCTTCAATTTTAATTCAAACGATTAGCTAAGTTTTAAGCAAATCAAACGGCTAAAAAAAGAAAGAGACTGGGACATAACTAAAAAAATTTAAGGAACAGAGGAAAGGTGTTCATAAATTTTTGCTATATGGAGACCTTAGCTATTCTTGCTTTTGCAATTAATAAAAAATTAGAAGTGTTCACTAGTTGTTGGTAGCGGAGGCGGTGACTCCTGCGGGAACAGCACATAATGTAAGACGCAACAGACCGCGCGTTAGCGAGGGTTGCGGCTTACGGTGTGCCCGCGGAAAGCACCGTCGTAGCGGACAACAACGACATAGCAAAAAAGTGTTAGATTGATTGGGTTCAATCTAACACTTTTTCTCTTATGTCCCAGCCTCGTTTTTGCTATGCTGTGTTGTCCGTTACGGCGATGCTTTGCGGGTACACACGAACGTCTCAACCCTAGTGTATGTTTAGTTGTATACTAGAGTCACTGCCCACCTCCGCTATTACAATTAGACCTTACTTTTGTAACGCTTTTAAACGCTTTATCGCCGAATGTACAGTAAGTCTATGAAAAGCTAGTAATTTCCCTTTATAGATGACCCCATAGACACCATAAGGGGTAGGAGAAAGTCTTAACAATTCTTCTCTATTTTGCACATCAATGATTTCAGCATGAATGCCTAGTTTTTTTGCAGCCTCTACAACATTATCCGTTGCGATATCTACAAAGGGACATTGAGGTGTTCGGAATACTGTTAGCTCCTGATAAGATGCTAGGCGCTTATCCCAATCGTTCGGAAAGTATGGGTTTGGTGCATTTTTGAACTTATAAACGAGCAATTCAAACCCATTTGGTGCCTGCTCTACTTCTTTAAAGTTATGTTTTAAAAAAATTTGCTTACTCGGAACCCACGAACTATTTGGGTTTGTAATGACAATGACACCTGATTTCTGTTGTTTTTTTGCATCTTCTAAACAACTATCAATCAATTGAGAAGCATAGCCCTTTCCAGTCATACTTACCCATAAACAATGAATCACAACATAGTTTTCACCGAACACAACCCTTGAAGAATACTCGATTGGTGTATACTCAATAAAACCTGCCTGCTTATTATTGTCCATTATTTTTTTATACTTTAATCCTTCATGAAACCTTTGATAAAGCCAGTTACTTTTATTTATATATCCTGTGGCATGCGGATTACTGCGTAGACAAAAGCAGCCACTTTGAACAATATTTTGTTCATTCAATTCGATGATACTTTCAATTGCCAACCGAACTCCCCCTCAACAATAGCAGCGTACTTATAAGCTTATAAAAAAACCAAATCAAGTATTGATTTGGTCGTCATAAATATCTTGCTTTATGCTTTTAACGATATAAATAATCGCTCTTGCATTTTTTCTTCAAATAGAAACTTTTTCATACTCATCCCTACTAAGTTTACTAATAGTTCCTCAATATCACTTAGAGAGTAATAGAGAAATGTCCCTTCACGCATAGGACGCACTCGTTTGTCTATCGTCAATTCTTCCTCAATAAAATAGGCAACATTGACTCCACAATGCTCCATTAGTTGCGTAATGCGCTGATCATCTCCCGGATTAATAAAGAACGGTACAATTTTGTCAATATACAAAATACTCTGAACAAGCTTGATGAAAAAGTTTTCTCGAACAGCCGTTTCGACAACTAAAATAGTTGTTTGCTCATGCTGATAATCCATGTACAAAACATTTAATTGTTCTTCCAACAATTTATTTAATATGAGTATAGAATTTTTATATTTCTTCATATCAGTTTGTATTTCTCTCGTTAGTAGTCGAAGAATACGAAAAGCTGGTAGAAAAATTTTTAAAACAATTTCTTTCGGATGAAGATGGTCAATCAATTTACTGAAATGTACCCTTAAAGAAACTTCATCATTACGTATCAATTGCTCGATAAATAAATTAAAAATCTCCTCAAAACTATTGGCACGATAATCAATCATTTTAACAATCTTGACACTATAATTCAGCGGTAAGTTCATAGACGTTTGTTCATCTAGTAACTTTACTTTCGGTAATGTTGGGAACATATCATAGACAAGCTCTACTTGTGCACTTCGATTATCAGATAGTAACACAACTGAGTTTACTGGATAGATACCAAGACATTCTACAAATTTGTTCATAAACTTCTCATTATATAAATGCCGATCACGATATAGAACAGCTAAAGCATCTGTTGCACCATATCCAGAATGGTATACACGCTTTGAGGTCATTGCTGAATAGACATCAATAATTTGTAATAACTGAACACCTTCACTCATCTCATCTGCACACAGTTGGTTAGGGTACCCTTTTCCAGCAAAGCGTTCGTGGTGATCGCGTGCCAAGTAAGCAATATCAGCTTCACCATTTTCTATAAGAAGCTCATAGCCTTTCGTCGTATGTGTTTTGACTATATCAAATTCATCTTCGGACAGCTTTCTTTTTACACTTAAGATTTCTTGTGGAATAAAAACTTTGCCGATATCGTGAAATAAATAACCTCGTGCAAGCATCTCAATGTCTGTTAAGCCTAATTGTCGGGCAAAAATCGTTCCAAGAACAAAAACATCAAATGAATGGACAAATGAGTATTCATCCCACTCCTTTAAACGCATAAGCAAATCGTAGCGATGCTTTTCTGCTAAAATCCGTTCAAATATGCCTCTGACATATGCCGTATCCTGCATACTTTTTAATATTTGACCATAACGTAATTCATGTACAACATTTTCTAACGTTGACATAAATAGATTACTAACCGCTACTTGATATTCATCTATTTCTTCATTTTTCTCCAAGAGTGGTGCAAAAATATCTTCGTATTCCATTGCACGTTGTATACTTAAATCATGAACAATTCTTACTGAATCTGATGATAGGTAAACTGACAATTCTTCTACTTTTCTAAGTTTAAGTAATGCAATAATTCTTTCAGTTAGCACTAAATCTTTTTTAGCTAATAGGCGATACTCGGAAAAAATATCTTCTGCTAAAATATCACCGGCTTCTACTTCATCAATACATAATATCACTTTTTTTAGCATTTTATCAGCCACACACGCATGGTTAGAGCATTATGTGACCTCCCTCCCTTTTCCATAGGACTGCATTAATCTAATAACGTACAACAGTACGTTTTGCTGATAGAGGCATGGTTTTAAAATAGTTTGAAATTACATTCCTAAACTTTAATTCGCATAATTATACAAGAATAATTAATATTACATTTCTTTGTATCTTTACAATATCATAGGTTAAAATGCCTTTTCAACTAGTATATGGGGCTTAAATGATTAGTTAATACTATGCATATATTATAAACCACCTAAAAATTAGTTATTTGTTCTTATTTATTTTATTTATTTTTATCGATATTGAGACAACGTTATATTTCATTTGACCTATTTAAAAATATAGATAAATGTATATTTATAAAAAATAACCATTTTTCTATTAATATAAAGAATGGCTTAAAAAACAAAAAATTTCTCACTAAATGTTATCTACTAATCTTTTTTTCCTAGTAGCAAAAGCTCATTGCTATTTATATCTCATAATTCCCATTTTATAGTGGATAATATTCCCTCTATTCTCACCTTCAACAATTTGTTATAAATATATTATTATAGTTAATCTTTTATGTTAAAGTACGTATTTTTAACAATACATAGTAATACCAACCATTCACAATCAATCGTCCGGAAGTTTGAAACTGTACATAGGAAGGATTTTTACTAGAAAAAAGCAAGCTATAAAAATGGACATTGGAGGAAACAAATTGAATACACATCGTTTTTATCAAATGGTTATGGCCGCAACTATCGCAACGAGCGCCATTGTCATAGCACCCCCAGCATATGCTGCTTCATCATTCCCCGATATAAATCCCTCTACAGAGGATGGGAAGGCAATTATAAACTTAGCAGAGCGTGGAATTATATCCGGCTACCCAGATGGCACGTTCAAGCCCGCAAATTTTATTACCCGTACACAGGCTGCCAAAATTTTAGCAGGCATTTTACATCTTGATACTGTTCATGTAACAAATCCTAACTTTAAGGACATTACTCCTGACAATGAAAACTACGGTGCCATCGCTGCACTAGCAGAAGCAGGAATCATCCGAGGCTCTAATGGGTATTTCAACCCAACGAAACAAATTACACGAGGTCAATTGTCAAAAATGATTGTCAAAGGTTTTGATTTAACAATTACTGATGATATTGATATCCCCTTTACGGATGTAAAAGCTGGCAGTGAATACGAGCCATATATTCAAACATTATTTTCTAATAACATTACAAAAGGCACGACACCGACTACTTTTGGTCCCCAAAGTTATGTAAAACGTTCTCAACTTGCTTCTTTTGTAGTAAGAGCAGAAAACACTCAAAATAATGCTACGATTTCTGCAAGTCGTTTTAATCAAGATTATATTTTCGCTTCTTATGGTGGAATTGAACCCGCAGAGGATATTTTCACATGGGATGATGAAGAGATTATGACAAATACCATTACGATTAAACCTTTAAAAGAAGGTACTGGTAAATTAGTTATTTCTGGTTTTAGCGAAGAGACAGAAGAGTTCACAGATTTCTTTTTCTTAGTTCATGTAAAAACTGTAGACGGCAAGCTACAAACAACGCTTGAAGAAGTAAATGAAGAAGACTATTTAGAACATCTACCGCTCAACTTAAATGAAACAGATTTAACGTTCACACCTACAGAAGTAAGTATACAAACAGCGGATGGACAAGCTTTATCTTCAGATTCCTATGCACTAGAAACAAAAGATAATGGTACAACACTATCCATTTTTAAAGATGGACAATACTTATTAACTTTCACAAATGGTACCCAACAACAAATAATGGCGGCTGATGTATATACGTATGATTTTGTACGTAGTATTGACCTTTACGAACTAACGGACGAACTAACATTTACAAGCGATTATTTTACATTTGAACCAGTGCAAGTTGCATTAGAAGATTTAGATGATGATTCTGATCCAACTTACAAAGTACCAGTCAAAGCAGTACTTAATGGAAACAAATTGATTGTAACACCCTTAGCAGAGGGCAATGCCATGATACATGTAACTGGAAAAAATGGAGAAACTGCATATTTAAATGTTGAATTTATGAAAATTGCAGGTAAATGGGCAACTTATTACGATTTATACGATGATATGGAAGATTACTAATTCATCATGTAAAAATGCCAGAGGGTACATTAATTGTCCTCTGGCATTTCTGTTTTATCTTTAGATGGTCTTAACTGTAATTCAGGTGTTCTTTCTAATTGCTCAATAAATTTCTTTGTTTTAAAGCGGATCCCCGTCTGTTCCTCATAAATCGTGGTAATAATTTTTTTTATGAAATATTTTGTTTCTTTTTTCAATTCCAGTTTACCAATCTGATCAATTGGCACGGTATAAAACATGCGGATTAACTTTAACTGTGTTGGTGTTAAACGAATGATATATGGATCATGCTGATAACAGCGGTGGCATAGGAAACCTCCTTGTGCAAAGGAAAAGGCAAATTCTCCATCCACTGCACCGCAAGAAGCACAAGCATGTAGTATCGGTTGCACACCCGTATAAGGGAGCATTTTCCACTCTACAAAAAGGGTAATGGCTTCTGGATCATAGCCATCTTCAATTGCTTGTAATGCTTGCAAGAGTACTTCAAATGCAAAAGGTTCTGCTTTTCCCTCTTCCACTACACGTTCCACTAGTTCCATAATATAGCTCGCATAGGCTGTCGCTATAATATCCTCACGTATATGACGCATTGAATTGAGATGCTCTCCCTGTTGCAAAGTGCCCATACCTGTATGATGCTGCACCATAAACATACCATATGTAAAGGGCTGTGTTACGGCTGATAATCTGCTTGAAGGCTTTTTGGCCCCTCGCGCCATCGTTGCTACTTTACCAGCCTCTCGCGTTAGTAGCGTCACAATTTTATTGGATTCCCCGTAAGCACGCACCTTTAGCACAATACCTTCCCATTTATAAAGCATCCATCCCCCTCCTTTTTTCAAGTTTTCCATGAAAATAGAGCTCTCCAAACATATTTGGACAGCTCCGTTTTCCCTCTTCTGAATCAAGCATTACTTCAACTGTTTGTCCACTTCAACAACTCGATAAGGAAGACTTCGTTGAAGAATCAAGCTATGTGAAGAAAATTAATATTCATCATCGCGGAATCCAAAGTCACGAAGATGTGTCGATTTATTACGCCAATCCTTTTGCACTTTTACCCATAGCTCTAAATATACTTTAGAACCCAATAACATTTCGATATCTTTACGAGCTCGGATTCCTACTTCTTTCAGTAATGCTCCACGCTTCCCAATCACAATGCCTTTTTGAGAATCACGCTCTACAATAATTGTCGCAGCTACACGAATTTTCCCTTCGTTTTCTTCATCACGACGAATTTTATCAATGACTACTGCAATGGAATGCGGAATTTCCTCACGTGTTAAATGTAACACTTTTTCACGAATCAACTCGGAAATGATAAAGCGCTCGGGGTGGTCTGTTACTTGATCGGCAGGATAATATTGTGGGCCTTCAGGTAAATATTTAGTAAGTGTTGCTAGTAAGTTTTCAACATTATTACCTTGCAGTGCTGAAATCGGCACAATTTCCGCAAAGTCATAACGTTCCTTATAACTGTCGATAATACCCATTAATTCATCTGGGTGCACTTGATCGATTTTATTTATGACTAGAAACACAGGCGTTGGATTACCTTCGAGCATTTCTAAAATAAACTCGTCACCTTTTCCAAGCTTTTGCTCCGCATTTACCATAAACATGATAACGTCCACTTCACGCAATGTATTTTTAGATACTTTTAACATGAAATCGCCTAGCTTATGCTTTGGCTTATGGATTCCTGGTGTATCAATAAAAATCATTTGGCTATCGTCTGTTGTTAGTACACCTTGTACTTTATTTCGTGTTGTTTGTGGCTTATCACTCATAATGGCAATTTTTTGACCAATGACCCTGTTTAAAAATGTAGATTTCCCGACATTTGGTCTTCCTATAATTGAGATAAAGCCTGACTTATAGCCAGTGTTATTTTCCAGCATTCTCTAAATCCTCCGTTGTAAATGCAAACGGTACTAATTCGCCAACTGACGTTACCGTGACATCACCTTTTAAATTTGTTAAATAGACAGGCATAGTTGGTGGGCAAAACTCCACCATCACTTGGCGACAAGCTCCACAAGGCGCACAAGGGCCTTCCGTATCTGCTACAATCGCAATTGCCTCAAAATCATAAACACCTTCTGAAATAGCTTTAAAAAACGCCGTACGCTCCGCACAATTTGTCATACTATAGCCAGCATTTTCAATGTTACAGCCGTGGATGACATCGCCATTTTTAGTCAAAAGCGCAGCTCCTACTTTAAATTTCGAATAAGGAACATATGCCTTCTCGCGTGCTTTTTTTGACTCTTCTAGTAATGCATGCATATCTATCTTCATCTATGCTAATTCTCCTCTACATAAAAAATCAAATATGCCTCTTTTACTAGGCACTATCCATTACGCCACAACGTAATTGCGTCTAGATTCTTTCGAGCATGCTTGAAAAGCGCCTCTACAAAATCTGTGACATTTGCTGGGGTTTTCAATTGATTTTTGCCAGCGTTTAAACCACACATGCATAAGAGCATAATTGGCATTTATCCTCACTTAGCGAAGTGGTAGCTTGTAATGGAACTAAACTAAAACCATTTCGGTATAAAGATAAGTAACCCGATTATAGCACTGAATACCGCAAATACAAGCACCGCACCCGCTGCAATATCCTTAGCTTGCTTAGCGAGTGGGTGAATATCTGTTGATGCTAGGTCTACAACTCGCTCAATCGCGGTATTAATCATTTCAAGCGCAAACATCAGTGCTATTAATAATAGCACAATCAACCATTCAACTCGTGATAAACCTGTGAAATAACCAGCAATGATAACAATGCACGCACTAAGCAAATGGGATCGAAAATTTTGCTCTTTACATGCTGTGATTATTCCTTCAAAAGCATATCCAAATGAACGTAAATATTTGCGTAAGTTCATTTAGTCACGTCCTAAGCCAAAAGTTTGTAAAATCTCCTCTTGTTTGCCGAACATCACCTTTTCATCTTCAGGTACCATATGGTCATAACCTAATAAATGCAAGAAGCCATGGACAGCTAAAAAGCCCAATTCTCGTTCAAATGAGTGCCCATATTCTTCTGCTTGTTCCTTAGTGCGATCCGTGGAAATTATAATATCACCTAAAATGCGTGGCATGCCTTCAAATGTTACTTCCATTTCTCCCTCGCCTAACTCTTCTAGCGCGAAGGAAATCACATCTGTTGGTTGATCTTTATCGCGATATTCTCGGTTAATTTCTTGGATAGCCTCATTTGTGACAAAAGTTACTGATACTTCTGTTTCAGGTTCTATCTTTTCCACTTTTGCAGCATGCTGTAAAAGCTTTTCTACAAGCTCCATATGTTGTGCTGTCACTTCATTTGTTTCATCTGTAAAATCAATCGTTAAAATCATTAGTGCCTCCTACTTATCTGCCTTTGGATATTCAATACGAGAATGGAAAATCCCATTCAACGTCTCACAAAGTACTTGCTCTATACATTTTAACTCTTTTATTGAAATATCGCATTCATCAAACTGATGATCTTGTACACGGTCATCAATAATTGCTCGAACGAGTTTATGAATTTTCTCAGCATTTGGCTCTTTCATCGAACGCACCGCTGCTTCCACACTATCAGCAACGCTTATTACAGCGGCTTCCTTCGTTTGAGGTTTTGGTCCTGGGTAACGGAATTTTGCCTCATCTATTACTTTTCCTTCTTCCTTCGCTTTGTAAAGGAAAAATTTAAGTAGACTTGTACCATGATGTTGTAGCGCAATATCAATAATTTCTTGTGGCATTTTATAACGTCTTAGCATATCAGCACCATCAGTTGTATGCGCAATAATTATTTCAGCACTTGTTTCTGGAGGCATGGAATCATGCGGATTCATACCTGACATTTGATTTTCAATGAAGAAAGCTGGTCGTTTCGTTTTGCCAATATCATGATAATAACAACCTACACGAGCCAGCAATCCGTCCGCACCTATCGCTTCGCATGCCGCTTCAGCTAAATTCGCTACCATTACACTATGATGATATGTTCCCGGTGTCTCCATTAGTAGCTTTTTCAGCAATGGATGATTTGGATTGGAAAGCTCAATGAGACGTAATGTGGAGAGCAAACTAAATGCTGACTCAAAAAACGGCAATAGTCCCATTGTTAGCGCACCAGATAGTAGAGCTGATAATATCGCGGCTATAAAGTAAAACAATAGCTCAGATAATCCATAAGATGATTGTGTCATCAATAAATAAAATGCGATAAAGCCCATATTTACAACGGAAATTACGGCAACCGCCTGCATAATATGCGAGCGCTTTTCTACACTACGCATAAAGAATAAACTCGCAAAGCCACCAAATATGATATACAAAGTAATTTCCATCTGCATTACAGAGGAATATCCTTCTTGGAAAATAACCCCTGCTGAAGCAGCTGTCATGACGGTAATAAGGACTGCAGCTCGATCATCAGCGAGCAGACGTACAAGCATTGTAGCTAAAGCTGTTGGGAATAAAAAGGCAATTGTTACATCAAACCCATCCGCCACTAAGCTTATAAACTTCATTAACAAGATAGAAAAACTATACACAATAACTGTTACGAGCAATGCATTGCGCTTTTTCTGTTCTTCTATTTCCCAACGATCAAATAAAATATACATAAATATCATTTGAATGAACGTTAAAATAATTAGCCCTGCAATCGGTTTCAGTGATGCTTTATTACTCACCATACCAAGTAGCTCTAACTGGCGATAAGCCTCATTATCAATAATCTGACCTTCTTGTACGATGATTTGACCTTGTAGAATACGTGTTGGTTCAACTGCTTCCTTTGCTTGTTCTATTCTAACTTTCGTTTGTTCCTCATTAATGGTTTCGTTTTCGATAATACTAGCACGTCCAATTGATACGACGGTACTTAAAATCCTATCAGGATAGCCACGCTGTCCACGTATTTTGGTTTCAAAATCATTTTGAGCAGCTAACACATTTTCTTTTCGAATTGATTTTTCTAGGTATTCCTGTACAAGTTTTGATAGTTGTATGCTTGTTCGCTTTAAATCTGCTTCACTTTGTTGTAATAAGCCTTCTAACTGTGCATCGGTAAAGACGACAGGCATTTGATCCACATCAATGGATTCTAATTTTTTCCGGAGCTTTGCCACTTGGTCGACAGTTGCAACAGGGTCCTTACTACTTTCGACATCCTTTTTCACTTCGAGAACATAATCAAATAAAGACGTCACGATTGCTACACGTTGCTTAGCGACGTCTTCAGAAAATTGATAGACGGGCGTAACTGCGTTAGCAGCCTTTTCTCGTTCCTGCTGTGTCTTCACGGTATCTTCGATGGTTTTCGTTGATCTTACTGTTTCTGACGCAAGTTGCAACGGTTTAAAATCATATGTAACACCCTTTACATTGCCATACATAAATGTAAATTGTAATGCTCCTGTAAGGATGAGAACGACAATCAAAAAGTAGCGGAATCCAATAAGCTCCGTAATTTTCTGAAGTTGTTTCTCCATTTGGCACCTCCCCTATCTATCTTCTATCATACCAATTCAAAAAACATTTTTCCCGAAAAATGTATAAAGAAAGCAAAAAAACAGCTATACGTATATGTATAGCCGTCACATTTAACCTTAGATATGCATAATTCGCTGACCTGCCGCTTCGCTTTCGGTACAGACTTTTCTATCGTTGTACCTGCCGCTTCGCTTTCGGTACAGACTTTTCTATCGTTGTACCTGCCGCTTCGTTTTCGGTACAGACTTTTCTATCCGTTGTACCTGCCGCTTCGTTTTCGGTACAGACTTTTCTATCGTTGTACCTGCCGCTTCGCTTTCGGTACAGACTTTAAAATAACCGCCTAAGGCGGTTATTTTAAAGTTGTTGCTCTTCATAAGCTTGGATGATTTTTGCTACGACTGGATGGCGGACAACGTCGCCTTGCTCTAAAATTTGGAAATGTATTGGTTTGACATATTTTAACGTGCGTTCCGCAACAATCAATCCTGACTCTGTATTTTTAGGAAGGTCAATTTGCGTTTTATCGCCAGTAATAACCATTTTTGAACCAAAGCCAAGACGTGTTAAAAACATCTTCATTTGCATATGTGTTGTATTTTGTGCTTCATCTAAAATAACGAAAGCATCATCTAACGTACGTCCTCGCATATATGCTAAAGGCGCGATTTCAATCGTTCCTCGCTCAATAAGGCGTTGTGTTTGTTCCGAGCCATAAATATCGTTTAAGGCGTCGTAGAGTGGACGTAAATATGGATCCACCTTTTCCTTTAAATCGCCTGGAAGGAAGCCCAATGACTCTCCTGCTTCCACTGCAGGACGAGTTAAAATAATACGCTTTACATGCCCATTTTTAAGCGCTTGTGTAGCCATTACTACCGCTAAATACGTTTTTCCGGTACCTGCTGGACCGATACCGAAAACAACGTCTTTGTGACGAATCGCTTGTATGTATTCTCGCTGACCAATTGTCTTAGCACGAATTGGTTTCCCTTTTGTCGTGCGTGCAATTTCTTCATCGTAAAGTTCTGCAAAATATTCAATTGTTCCTTTTTGTGTCATTTCAATAGCGGTTGCTACATCGCGTTGGTCGATATTAATGCCTTTGCGAATAACTTTTAATAATGCATGTAAAAGATATGTCGCTTGTTCTTTTGCTTCTTCTTCACCCGCAAGCTGAATTTGCTCACCGCGTGTAATAATATGAACGTGAAGTGCCTCTTCAATCAATTTCATATTCGCATCAGATATACCTAGTAACATGACCGCTTCATTTGGATTATCCACTTGTAATACAGTTAAATGTTCTGACATAATCATTCTCCTTGTGGCCCTTTTATTGGACTTGCAATGTTTTCATTGACTAAAAATAGAACTTTCCCTTCAACTGTACCATTCCCCCACTTCGCCTGTAAAAGGTTTTCTTTCTTAATAACTGTTTTTGCAGGAAGGGATTGCAACATCTTTTCATGAAGTAGTGGCATTAACAACGTGTCTATTTTAGATTCATCTAATTTAATTACCATCGTTTTTGTTTGCTGTTCCTCCACAATGGAAACATAAGGATCTAGCCAATTTGGTAAGTCTTTCTTTTGTACATAATCAACCGCTTCTTTATGAATACCTTTCACCACGACACGCCATTGCTTTTGCTGCAAAGATTGAAGCGTTAGCTTTGTTGGTATTTTAAATGTGCATTCAAGCCAGTAGTCGGCAAATACCTCTCCCTTTGCCCCGACAAAAACATGATCATCCCCACTTTCAATGACACCACTAACTAAGACGTCCCCATCATATGCTGTATCATTAACAGAAATTTTCCGTTCGCCGTGTTGAATATTAAAGTTTGTAATAACCCCACTTTTCGTAGCAACTAAATGGGTAGCAAGTTTTTCTGTTGTCAGCTCCGTTTTTTTAGGCGATTCCTGTGGTCTTAAAATAACTCGACCACCGTGTTTTTCAATATGCACCCACGCTAAATCTCGATGCTTTTCTAACAGACTTTGCCGAATTACTGCATCTGACGGTAACACTTTTTTCGTCATAGGTGTTTCTAGCCTAAAAGTTTCTTGAAACGTTCGCTCTATTTGTTGCTGCAATTCTGGTGTAGCCGCTTCAATATCGACGCGCCAAACTACTTGCGCACATAGCAAAGGGGTTAAAATCATGATAAACAAACCAAGTAATGTCCAAAGTTGAGCTCGAAAAACCTGTTGTTCATCTGCATAATGAACAGTCATTTTGAGCCGATAGCGACTGCGTATACGGCGAATTTTAGACAAGTACCCCATATGCGTTTCAAATGTCACTTCTTGCTCCCGAAAGACGACACGCTTTAATGGTATTTGTTGCGCATGCAATGCTTGAATAAAAGGATGAACATTTTCATGACGCTTTATACGTATGATGATCGGTCGATTATTCCACATGATTGCTCACACCCAAATCTTTAGTCATTTTCACATGTAATTCTTGCAAATCCTCTACTGAAAGATGAAGCATTTCTTCTTTAATTGCATTTATAGCAACGGATTTTCCACGCACAATAATATGATAATCTGCATAAATAAACGAGCACGATGTAGCATCCGCATGTAAAAAGCGATATGGACCGATAATTTTTAATGTTTCATACTGTGTTAATTCAAGTAGTGGCGTTAATTGAAATAATTTTTTCATAAAAAATGCCTCCTTCTTCGGCAATATATGCGCCAAAAAAGGAGGACATGCTAGTTATTTTCGTTTTGCTTTTGGTGGACCTAAAATTTCAGCCATTACCACTGCTTGCACAATTGCCTTTTGGGAATTTGGTAGTTGGAATCCATTTTTGGAGGCTGCCACTGGGCTATCTTTTTTCCCCGCAGCTAAACGACCAAGGCTAGGTCGTTCAATTTTACGACTAGAAGGTTCCGTCGGCGTTAACGGTGGTGCTACATAGCTAGGAATGTGTTCCTTCACACTTTCTTCTCTTGGTTCCACTCGTTTTTCCGGAACATCTGTCGTCATTTCCGCTTTCATTTCCCCTAAAAACTCTCGTGCAAAATCCTCGAAGCTCTGCTTTTTAGTCGTTGGCTGATGTTGCATTGGCTCATCTACTTCCATATGAGCGGAAGGTTGCGCAGATTTATTGAAAGGGGGCATTGGCTTTTGTTCTTTTGGGTTTTTTAATTTTCCGAAAAGCGAGCTGACTATGGCTATAATTGCAAATAAAATAAGTTGTTCCATTTGTTAGCACTCGCTCCTTTCCGTATGTTATACGTTCGGTTCATTTGGTTCTGATTTATCTAGGCTTACTTTTGAAATGGAGTCACGCATAGCTGTATCCGCTTGAATGTTACGATAATTCATGTAATCCATAATACCAAGATTACCAGAGCGTAAAGCTTCTGCCATCGCTTGCGGAACTTCTGCTTCTGCCTCCACTACTTTCGCTTTCATTTCTTGAACGCGTGCAATCATTTCTTGCTCATTTGCAACGGCCATTGCACGGCGTTCTTCTGCTTTCGCTTGGGCGATGTTTTTATCCGCCTGCGCTTGTTCAATCTGTAATTCCGCACCAATATTTTTACCGATATCAACATCCGCAATATCAATGGATAGGATTTCAAATGCTGTTCCCGAGTCTAAGCCTTTAGATAACACGGTTTGTGAAATCATATCCGGATTTTCAAGGACTGTTGTATGGCTTGTTGCACTACCGATTGTAGAAACGATCCCTTCACCTACACGGGCAATAACTGTTTCTTCACCTGCACCACCGACTAAACGTTCGATGTTAGCACGCACAGTAATACGTGCTTTCGCTTTTACTTCAATCCCGTTCATTGCAACACCTGCAATAAATGGTGTTTCGATTACTTTTGGGTTAACCGACATTTGTACCGCTTCTAATACATCACGTCCCGCTAGATCAATCGCAGCACAACGTTCAAATGTTAGTTCAATATTCGCACGGTGAGCAGCAATTAGTGCATTTACGACACGGTCTACATTACCACCTGCTAAATAGTGACTTTCTAACTGATTAATAGTTACTGGTAAGCCCGCTTTGTGGGCTTTAATTAACGGATTGACGATACGCGATGGAATGACACGACGTAAGCGCATTCCGATTAATGTGAAAATACTAACGCGGACACCTGCTGCAAGAGCAGAAATCCACAGCGCCACTGGTACAAAAGTAAAGAATACCGCGACTACAATAAATAATAAGACTAGCCCGACAATTGGACCCATTAGAGCTAAATCAAATCCCATGTTGTTATTCCTCCATCTCTTTTTCTGTTTGTCTCACGACAATGCGTGAGCCTTCTACTTTAATCACTTCTACATTCTTGCCTACATCAACGTAGCCACCTTCTGATACTACATCAATACGCTCATTAACAAAACGAATTGTCCCTGCTGGACGAAGCGGTGTAATTGTTACCCCCACTTTTCCTAACAACTCTGTGCGATTAACGTTAGACACATAGCCTTCTTCCGTCGTTGTTGCATCCATCAACACTAACTTGTTTAAAACATGCATTTTTTTACCGAAAAATTTCATCAGGACCACCATTCCTATTATGGCTACTACAAGTGCAATAACGATCGCCATAATCATTTGCGTTATATTGGCACCTGCTAGCAGCAAGCTAAGTATTATAAGCACACCACCTAAAATACCAACAATGCCTCCGGGGACAAAAAATTCTGCGATGACGAGGGCTAGCCCTGCGATGAAAAGTAACAATGTTTCATATCCTGCAAAGCCTGCCACCATATGTCCGAAGAAAAATAATCCGAGAGCTGACAACCCCATTATACCCGGAACGCCAAATCCAGGCGAATAGAGCTCCATTACAAGCCCTAAACTAGCAACGGACAACAAAATAGGTATAATTAGCGGGTTCGTAATAAAACGAGCAATTTTTTCAGCGAATGTTGGCTCAATCGGTACAATATCACTACCTTTTAACCCCGTTTCCGCCAAAAGCTCTTGAAAGTTTGCAACCGTTCCTTCAGAATAGCCGACCTTTTTTGCTTCTGTAGCAGATAATGTTAATAAATTATCTCCCCCAGCACGATATTCTGGCAAATTAATCTTTGGATCTGCCATTGCTAATGCATATATCGGGTCACGTTCAGATGTTTCGGCTGCTGCCTGCATTTGTGCTAACCACGCACTATGCGCTTTATTGTCCGCTGCATTGCCCACTGAATCGATAACAGCCGCTGCGCCAATTGTTCCATTTGGTACCATGTATATTTCATCTGCATGTAAGGCTAAAAAAGCACCAGCGGAATGCGCATCTTTGTTTATAAAAGCGATTGTACGAATTTTTGTGGCATCCATAAGCATGGCGATGTCACTAGCTGCATTGACAAATCCACCCGGCGTATGTATCTCCAGTACAATCGCTTCTGCATAATTTTCTTCTGCCTCTTTAAAAGCTCGTTCCAAAAATGCGTGAAGTCCACGTTCTACTTCATCATGAATCGGTACGTGGTAAACCTTGCTACTCGCGAAAGCTGTAGTCAATGGAAACGCTACCAAAACTGTCATCCAAATGATGATGATATAGCTTAGTATTCTCCTTTTTTGCCGCATCTTTTTCCCTCCCTTCTAACATGCTTCTCTACTGTATATACGAGAGAATTTGTAATAAGTTTCACAAAATCTTGTTTATTTTTATTATACAGTGAAATTTTAGTGAAAGGTTGTTTTTTATCTTCTGTTGGATGGATTGAAAGTTGCTTTGACAATGGCAATGAAAAAACCGAACGAAATCTAGGGTGACTTCATTCGGCCTTTTTTTCGAATATGTACCGCAAAATGGAGCATCATGCAAAATACCCAGAATTAATCGCTAGTGCAATTAATTCCAGGTATATCATTGTCTGCTCAGTGAATCATACAATTGCGTGTTTTGAACGTAGGGATTTTTAATGGGAAATTAAATTACCACTTACGTTTACGTGCAGCTTCTGATTTCTTTTTACGTTTTACGCTAGGTTTTTCGTAGAACTCGCGCTTTCTAACTTCTTGAATTGTACCACTTTTTGATACAGTACGTTTGAAGCGGCGAAGAGCATCTTCAAGCGATTCGTTTTTGCGAACGACAGTTTTTGACATCTCTCTTTCCCTCCCTCCGAACACACGTCAATACACAAACGAATTAGGCTAATAACTAACTGTTGTGTACTAAAAAATTATACCGTATTGTCTTTTAACGGTCAATAGAAAGTATTCGAAATAGCGCAGAGAATTTTTTACACCCACTTTGTCCGAATTTTATAGCGCTTTAACGTGAACAATAAGGTGAAGAAATTTAATTTAAAATAAGGGCTTTACAAAAATTAATAGTTGGGCGTAAAATAATCCCATTCAATTTCATAACAGCCAAATCTCAAATTTTTTGAGTACGGAGGACCCAATATTTTGGGGTTAATTCTGCATATGTAGAAGGGATGAGTTCTCTTTCGCCATCCTACCCGTCAGCTAACTTCGTCGGCTAAAGCGAAGGAGGTCATAAAGACCACCATTAGTTTTTTTGTGATGCCCAATCCAACAGTCTAACCATGAGGGTCTTTTTCTTATGCCCAAATATGGATATGAAAGGCTCACATGTTTTGTAAACAGTTAGGAGACATCGATGAGAAAATTGATACATTATTTAAGTCCACCAAAAATTCTTGTACTTGGTTTTGCCATTATTATTTTTATTGGGGCATGTTTGCTCACTTTGCCGATTGCTACAGAGGATGGAAATGGCCTACCTTTTTTAAATGCATTATTTACTGCTACTTCCGCCACATGTGTAACCGGGTTAATTGTAGTTGATACAGGAGACACCTTTACAATGTTTGGTGAAATCGTTATTCTGGCTCTTATTCAAATCGGGGGCTTAGGATTTATGACTTTTGCAACATTATTATTTTTGTTGTTAGGGAAAAAAATCTCTTTAAAAGAAAGGCTATTGTTAAAAGAAGCCTTTAATAATATTTCGATGGCTGGTCTTGTGAAATTGGTGAAAAGAATTTTGTTATTTACAGCACTTATTGAACTAATTGGAGGCCTTATCTTATCGATTCGTTTTTCATTTGATATGCCGATTGGTAAAGCCATTTACTTTGGTTTTTTCCACTCAATCTCGAACTTTAACAACGCTGGCTTCGACTTAATGGGAGGGTTCCAAGGTTTAACAGCGTATGTAGCTGACCCATTTGTTGTATTAACCATTTGCGCGCTGATTACAATTGGTGGTTTAGGGTTTATCGTCATGAATGAGTTATATGAATATCGTGAAACAAAACGTCTTTCTGTCCATTCTAAAATTGTATTATCAGCCACAGTTATTTTAACAGTAGGTTCTACCCTTTTAATATTTTTATTTGAATATACCAATAGTAAAACAATTGGTGATTTAACGGGAATGGGTAAAATTTTGGGCTCTTTCTATCAGGCTGTTACACCAAGGACTGCTGGATCGAATACTTTACCTATCGGGGATTTGACTCATTCTACATTGTTTTTAACTATTTTATTGATGTTTATCGGAGCGGGGTCTGGTTCTACCGCTGGTGGGATTAAAATAACAACGTTTGCCGTTTTAGCTGCTACGCTTTGGGCGCAAATTAGAGGGAAGGAAGATGTCGTTTTATTTCGTCGTAGAATTGTGATTGAAACCATTTTAAAGGCATTAACCGTGGCAATGTGTGGGATGGTCATTGTGGTGTTTGTCACCATCTTTCTTAGCATTACCGAACAAAAACATAGTTTTATGATGTATTTGTTTGAGGCTACTTCTGCCTTTGGTACTGTTGGACTTTCCATGGGGCTAACTCCTGAGTTGACGCCTGCTGGTCGTATACTCATCATTTTAACAATGTTTGCTGGTAGACTCGGTCCTCTAACGATTGCTTTTGCTATTACGAAACGACGAAAGCCAGAAGCTTTCCATCATCCAAAAGGAAATATAATGATCGGTTAATTAAATTCAAGAGGAGCTAACGACTATGACCATCAATCAATATGCCATCATCGGCTTAGGCAGATTCGGAGTAAGTGTGGCTAGACGATTACATGAAGCGGGCCAACAAGTGCTTGGAATCGATATTAACGAGGAGCGGGTTGAAGATGCCGAGCTTTATGTAACACATGCAGTTGTTGCAGATACGACTGAAGAGAAGGCACTAACCTCCATCGGCATAGGAAATTTCGATTGTGTCATTGTTGCCATTGGTAACGATATGCAATCAAGTATTTTAACGGTTTCATTGCTAAAAGAACTGGGCATAAAAAAAATTATCGCTAAAGCGCTCGGTAAAAGACATGGGCA
Organism: Lysinibacillus sp. FSL K6-3209; assembly: GCF_037976175.1. Taxonomy (NCBI): domain Bacteria; kingdom Bacillati; phylum Bacillota; class Bacilli; order Caryophanales; family Bacillaceae; genus Lysinibacillus; species Lysinibacillus sp. FSL K6-3209. The sequence continues at coordinate 2,991,293 of NZ_CP150264.1, forward strand.
AGTATTAGATAAAGTAGGCGCAGATTGGATTATTTATCCTGAACGCGATATGGGTGAACGAGTAGCAAATCAGTTGCTCTCCCCTAATATGTTAAATTATATTGAGTTATCGAAAGACTATAGTATAGAAGAAATTATGATTCCTCCCAAAATGGCCAATAAAAATTTACGCGATTTAGATTTACGCGCTAAATACAATGTCAGTGTTATTGCCATTGTAAGAGGAGTAGATATCATTATCTCTCCATCTCCAGAACAATTAATTGAACAAGAAGATATTTTAGTCATGATTGGCCATCGTAAAGATATTGCGCAATTTTCCAATATTGAATAAGCAAATTAGCAAAATAAGAAAAAGTGTTAGATTGACTACCAACAATCTAACACTTATTTGCTATGCTGTTGACGCTCGCTATAGGTTGTTATCCACGAGCGTTGCCGCCTTATCGGCTATGTTTTCTCTCATCTACGTTTTTTATCAAAGCAAGCAAACATTCATGTACGAGCATTTTTCCATTATGTCGTATTTTAAAAAATTTTCTTCGTGTTGCCATCTTCTTTTAATAGTTCGACCGCTTCTCTAAAGCGTTGAGAATGGATGATTTCTCTTTCTCTTAAGAAAATTAAACTATCATTTAAATCAGGGTCATCTGATAAGTCAATAATCCATTGGTATGTGGCACGCGCCTTTTCTTCTGCTGCAATATCTTCATAAAGGTCAGCAATGGGATCCCCCTTTGCCTGAATGTAGCTTGCGGTAAATGGCACACCGGCTGCATTTTGATAAAACAAAGCTTTATCATGATTAACATAATAATCACCAATTCCCGCTTCTTTTAACTGCTGTGGCGTGGCGTCCTTCGTTAATTTATAAATCATCGTCGCAATCATTTCGAGATGTGAAAACTCTTCCGTCGCTATATCCGTCAGCAAACCAACTACTTTATCAGGTAAAGTGTAACGCTGATTCATATACCGAAGTGCTGCAGCCAGCTCCCCATCAGCACCCCCGTACTGCTCTATTAAAAATTTCGCAAGCATCGGGTTACATGTACTAACTTTCACTGGATATTGGAGCTTTTTTTCATAATACCACAAACATCTTTCCCCCTAATCCAAATGTTTTTCATAAGATGTTACACTTGCCAAGGCCATGGCGTGTCGACCCAGTTAAACGGATAATTTGAATAGCTTCTACCAAAGTTCATGAGTGGTCCAAATTTTTGCTCAAAATCAATTTTTAAGCGCATACTTTTTTCAGCATTTTCATTAAATTGTGTAATCGCTGTATAATCGTGAGGATGTGTATCTAAATAAAGATTTAATTCAACTAAAACAAAATCAATGGCCTGAATTGCCTCGAGAAGCTCATAAAACTCTGGTGGCATTTTTTTACTCACCTTTCATCTCACCTCTCTCTGGATTCGGATATGGGCTAAAAAATTGAGGCCATAAAGTACCAAATTTCAGCGCTTCCTTAGCCGTTTGAAATTGTGGTAGTCCAGGTGGTTGAAAGCCTATATACAATTGCGGAGGTGTTGAATAACTCTTGACTTCGATCGGTTTACAAGGGTCGAATGGACCGATATAAGGCCGCCAATATTTAAATTGCGTAAACATAAAATCCTCCTTTCAAAAGATTTACGTCATTCGAGTATATGAGAAGGAAAAATTAATTATTCTATAGACAGGTTAGCGTAATATAGATGGTTGATTGTAAGTACGGTCTTTAGTGGTAATCAAAAAAATAGTATACCGGAGAAATCCCCAGTACACTATTTTTCTAAAGACCGCTATTAAATGATATGTGAAAATTAATAATTAGAATCTGCAACTAAGCCCTTCATAATCGCTACACCAGAGCTTGCCCCAATTCGTGTAGCACCTGCTTCGACCATTTTTTGCATATCTTCTAAACTGCGAACGCCACCAGAAGCTTTTACACCTAGCTCTGGCCCTACTGTTTTACGCATTAAGGCAATGTCCTCTGCTGTTGCTCCACCTGTAGAAAAACCTGTTGACGTTTTGACGAAATCTGCTCCAGCTGCCACTGAAAGTTCACATGCCTTTACTTTCTCTTCTTCAGTTAGTAAACATGTTTCGATAATCACTTTAACAATCGCACTGCCTTTAGCGGCTTCCACCACTGCCGCAATATCTGCTTGCACTAATTCAAAGTTTTGGTCTTTTAATGCCCCAATATTAATAACCATGTCTACTTCTTGTGCGCCGTTAGCAATTGCATCTTTTGCCTCAAATACTTTTACAGCGGTTGTATTAGCGCCTAACGGAAAACCAATAACCGTACAAACTAAAACATTTGAATCTTGTAATAGCTCACTGCAATATTTTACCCAAGTTGGATTTACGCAAACTGATGCAAAGCCAAATTCTTTAGCCTCTGCACATAACTTTTCAATTTGCTCTTTCGTTGCCTCCGCCTTTAATAACGTGTGATCAATCATACTTGCATAATTTGTTTTCATTTAACAAGCGCTCCTTCTAACTTAAGTTGTCCGTACCTCTTTGGAATGATAACATGTTTTCACGTTTCCGTCTAATAATCGAACACTAGAGCCAGTCTATCTAATAAAAATACTTGCTACAAACACTAAATATCATGCCCGTACAAGCGCATTATTATTAAGGAAAAAAGGAAAGGATTGTCCATCTTCAATAGATAGACAATCCTTTATCAATTATTTTACTGTCTCTAGTAAGCGTACAAACTGCCCTTTAGAATGAGGATAGCCTGCTTGTGTAATTTTTACTTTTACAAGTTGGCCAATAAGATTTTCAGGTCCTTCAAATACTACTTTTAAATAGTTATCAGTATAACCTGTTAATAAACCTTCTTCATCACTACCATCGTGAACAAATTCTTCTGGGATTACTTCTAACACATCATTTTCAAAACGACAAGCATATTCCTTTGCTAGTTGGTCGTTTAAAGCGATTAGACGATGCACGCGCTCATTTTTAATGTCCTCATCCACTTGGTCTTCCATACGTGCTGCTGGCGTGCCTGTACGAGGTGAGAATGGGAAAACATGTAATTCAGAAAACTTATGGTCACGAATAAAGTTGTAGGTTTCCATAAATTCTTCTTCTGTCTCACCTGGGAACCCAACGATTACATCAGAAGTAACAGCTAAATCAGGTAAGGCTTCATGTAATTTTGTTAAGCGCTCCCCGAAAAATGCCATTGTATATTTTCGGCGCATACGTTTTAATACCGTATCCGAACCAGATTGAATTGGAATGTGTAAATGATTTACAACGATTTTTGAGTCACGTAAAACCTCAATGACTTCATCAGTTAGTTGGCTTGCTTCAATAGAAGAAATACGTAAACGTTTTAATCCTTTTACATTCGCTTCTAAATCACGTAACAACTGTGCAAGATTATAGTCTTTTAAGTCTTGACCATAACCCCCTGTATGAATACCTGTTAGTACAATTTCGAGATAACCAGCATCTACTAACTGCTGTGCTTGTTTGACAACTTCTTGAGGATCACGAGAGCGCATTAAACCACGCGCCCAAGGAATAATACAAAATGTACAGAAGTTATTGCAACCCTCTTGGATTTTTAACGATGCACGTGTTCGGTCTGTAAATGCCGGTACATCTAATTCTTCGTATACACGGTTTTTCATAATGTTGCGTACAGCATTAATCGGTTGACGCTCATTACGATATTGTTCAATATAGCCTAGTAATTTTGTACGGTCCTGTGTTCCTACCACAATATCAACACCAGGAATAGCCATAATTTCTGCTGGCGATGTTTGCGCATAACAGCCTGTTACACAAATAACAGCATCCGGATTTTGACGGACAGCTCTGCGAATAACTTGACGTGATTTTTTATCACCCGTATTTGTTACTGTACATGTATTAATCACATAAACATCTGCTTTATGATCAAACTCCGTACGTTCATAGCCTTCTTCTTTAAACAGTTGCCAAATAGCTTCTGTTTCGTAATGATTTACTTTACAACCTAGCGTATATAGAGATACGGTTTTTGGAGGCGCGTAACTCATAATTAATTTCATCCTTTCAACATCACATAACATTGTGTTTCGTATTTATAAGTATTTTTTTGTGTTCTTATTTTAGATACGAGAACTATAATAACACAAACCTTTTAAAATCAGTACTTATTAGATTTTTTTATAAAATAACTAAGCATAACAAATAGCTATTGCCCAACTTTTACACGCTCTGCTATCAATTATCTCAATATAATATCACCTTTGAAAACGAAACCTTCTATAAGTAATTGCCATTCTCTTTTATCATTTAATTGTTTTTTATTGTCATATTATAAAATACATTTCTTTCTTCCAATATAGCAACAAAGCTGGTGAAATGATATACTTTCAATGTAATTGTATGATTACAAAACTAATAGTGCCCTTAAACGGTTTACAAAAAACGGAGGAATTAGTATGAACATTCTTGAAGCATTATCTCTTTCAGTTCCCTATATTCACTTAGCATTAAAAGAAGAAGCAATAGTAGCGGTTATTGATAAAGAAACTGAAACTGTTGTAAAATGTTTAGCTGGTAAACGCATCGATGTAGGTTATCAAGACGGGCACAAAGTAAACTCTAACGATGAGAATATTTACACTGCTTTAAAAGGGCAAAATTCAGATACAATTATCCCAGAAGACGTTTACGGAATTTTCATTTATGCATTTGCTTTTCCCATTCGTGAACATGGTAAAGTTGTGGGAGCACTTGCTTTTGGTTTACCAATCGACAATAAACTTAAACTTGAAGAATATATGAATAAAATGGAAACTATTATTAACAGTTTACAAGATAAAGTACATAACGTAGCTTCTCATTCTGAGGAGCTAGCAGCCACTAGTGACGAAATTAACACGCAAGCACAGCACGCACTAGATGATGCTAAAAAAACACACGAAGTAACAAATTTAATAAAAAGCATCTCGCGTCAAACAAATTTACTTGGCTTAAACGCTTCGATTGAAGCAGCTCGTGCTGGTCAACATGGTGCTGGTTTTAATATTGTGGCACAAGAAGTAAGAAAGCTTTCTTCTGAAACATCCAACGCGACAGAAAGTATTGAAACGTCTTTACGAAATATTAATAGTAGCCTTGAAAACCTGAAACAAAATATGGGTCAAATTAATGGTGCAACAAATGAACAAGCTCAACTTGTTCAAGATTTCAGCGAAATTATTGGGGAATTAACAGTATTAAGTAGTAAGATGAAAGTTTTTATGCAAGAAGCCTTAAAATAAATAACATGCTCTAACAGGCAATATAGAAACCCTATTACCTTTGATGGCACTGCATATGCTCCAATTGTTAGACAAACAAGCTAACAATTGGGCTTTTTTATTAATACCATAACTGACTAAATGTTGTTTACAAGAACTTGCCTCACAAACCTGTAATCCTTTGACATAAACCAATCTATTTTTTCCCCTTCTCAGCACTACTTTAAAATTTGCTACTACGGTAAATTCGCTCGATTGCATCCATAAGTTTCTTCTCTAGCAGTAATCCCCTACAACTATTCTTGTCGACAATAGTAATAAAAAACTGCCATCTGCATGTGCAGACAGCAGCTTTCATAAAACGCGCTCTACAAAGGGATTTACACACTGGTAAAATGCTTTGCTCCGTGACAGTTCCACTTACAAAAAAAACACCACAAGGCTAAACCCAAGTTTTATTCAAATTCATATGATATTGCAGATAATGCATAAAGAGGCGCCGTTTCTGCTCGTAAAATTCTTGGTCCTAGAGACATTGTTTGCGCACCAGCTTGCATTAACATATCAGCTTCCTTGCGCGCAATTCCACCTTCTGGTCCAAAGACGATAAGGATTGATTTCGCTTGCTTGTCATACAGGTTTTTTAGCTTGTCCGCAAACCTTGTCCGTTTATCGGCTTTGGCATCCTCTTCATCTGCAATAAAAACAGCATCAAAATCTCCAATTTGTGACACAAGCTGTTTAAAGTGAATCGGTTCATAAATTTTAGGAATATGTGTGCGATGTGATTGTTCCGCTGCCTCTTTTGCAATTTTTTGCAAGCGCTCTTGTTTTTTCGCACCCTTTTTCACATCCCATTTGACAATGGAACGTTCCGCTTCAAATGGTAATAAAGCATACATCCCTAGCTCCGTTGCCTTTTGCGTGATAAGCTCCAGTTTATCGCCTTTAGGCAACCCACACGCCACTGTTACACGCACTGGTAGTTCAGGGGATGGAATGGTTTGTCCCGTTGCTTGCACTATGACATCCTCATCTTCAAAGGCGGTAATCGTACAAATATAAGCTGTGTTTTGTGCCACAACGATGATTTCAGCACCTTCTTTCATCCGCATAACACGCATAATATGGCGGGCATCTTCACCTGTAATGCGCGCTTCCTGAATGGCCGTCTCAATGAAATAGCGTTGCATACTGCTCACTCCTCTCAATAGAAGAAGCGCCAAATCGTCAGCACTCGGCTCACAATTTGCGCTTCCTCGGTTCATTTATAGGGGACGACGGGCGATAATCGCTACCCAATCTTCCATTAATAAAACTTCTTCAATAACAAATCCAGAAGCTTCTAGTGCTGCTTTTACATCATCTCGTTTCGCTCCGATGATGCCTGAAGTGACGTATAATCCACCCGGTTTGACAATCGTAAATGCATCGTCAGTAAAGGACATTATGATTTCCGCTAAAATATTGGCAACGACAACATCTGCTGGCTCCTTCACAGTATCCAATAGGTTACCATGGAAAACTTGCACTGTATCGCTTACTTTGTTCAACGCAACATTTTCTTTAGCAGAACGTACAGCAACTTCGTCTAAATCTAGAGCATGCACACTTTTTGCACCCAGCATTGCAGCACCAATTGACAGCACCCCTGAACCTGTGCCAATGTCAACAACCGTGTCGCCTTCTTTCACGACCTTTTCAAGCCCTTGTAAGCACATTACTGTCGTTGGATGTGTTCCTGTTCCGAATGCCATGCCAGGATCTAACTCAATGATTAACTCATCCGTTGAAACGGGTGAATAGTCTTCCCATGTCGGTACAATTGTAAAGCGTTCCGAAATTTTAACAGGGTGATAATATTGCTTCCACGCTGTTGCCCAATCTTCCTCGTTCACTTCTACAATCGAAACAACATTTTCGCCAATATCAATGTTAAATTTCGTTAAATTTGTAATAGCCGCCTTAATCTCTTCGACTGTTTCATTTAAAAAGCTAGACTCTGATAAGTAAGCTTTAACGATGACTCCCTCTTTTGGAAAATCATCTTCATTTAGCGCATAAATTTCTCCATACTGATCTTCACGTGGCTTCGCATATTCAGCTGAATCTTCAATAACAACACCGCTAGCCCCTGCTTCATGCAAAATGTTTGAAATTGCTTCCACCGCTTCATTTTTTGTATGAATGGATAATTCTGACCACTTCACGTAGCTCTTCAGCTCCTCTAATTATTCACCTTGGAATTTTTTCTTGATTTTATCAAATAGTGAACTTCCTTGTTCTTCTGGAATATCACCACTGATTTCTGCAAATTCACGTAGTAATTGTTTTTGTTTCTCTGTTAGTTTTTCTGGTGTGACAACTTTAACTGTGACATATTGGTTACCTGTTCCATACCCATGCACATTTTTAACGCCTTTATCTTTTAAGCGGAATTGAGCACCTGATTGTGTGCCTGCAGGAATACGTAATTTCACTTTTCCATGCACAGTTGGTACCTCAATCTCATCACCTAGTGCTGCTTGAGGGAATGTTAATTTTAATTCGTAGTAAATATCATCTCCATCACGTTCAAATTCATTGTGCCCTTGAACACGGAACATAATGTATAGGTCACCAGCTGGACCACCATTAATACCTGGTTCACCCTGACCCGATACACGAATTTGTTGACCGTCATCTACACCTGCTGGAATAGACACTTTAATTTTTTTACGTTTTTGGATTTTACCTTCTCCACGACAAGTTGAACATTTTTCTTTAATGATTTTACCTGTTCCATGACATGTTGAACAAGTACGACGATTCATCATGCGACCAAAAGGTGTATCGACTGCTTGATTAATTTGCCCAGCACCTTTACATGTCGAACATGTTTCTGGTGACGTTCCTGGTTTTGCCCCAGAGCCATGACAAGTATCACATGTTTCATCTTTTGGAATCTCGATTTCTGTTTCTTTCCCGAAAATCGCTTCTTCAAATTTAATATTCATGCGATATTGCAAATCGTCACCTTTGCGTGGTGCATTTGGATCTTGACGTCGTCCACCACCGCCAAAGAATGAACTGAAAATATCCTCGAAGCCGCCAAAGCCGCCGCCTCCGAAGCCACCGCCGCCAAAGCCTGCATTTGGATCTTCGTGTCCAAATTGGTCATAGCGCGCTTTTTTCTGATCGTCACTTAGTACTTCGTAAGCCTCAGCAATTTCTTTGAATTTTTCATCTGCACCTGGCTCTTTATTTAAGTCAGGATGGTATTGCTTTGATAATTTACGATATGCTTTTTTAATATCATCTTTAGAAGCCGATTTCGTTAAACCAAGCACCTCGTAGTAATCGCGTTTCTCCATGATTCACACTCCGCTCTTTTTGCATAAAATCTATTGTAACATGCAGTTTAAAAAACTGCTTTAATTTTCGCCATAATTTTCTCATTACTATCATTGTATCTATGATATCTCTAGCATTATAGAAATGTCACTAATATGCCCATTCTTTTTCTATAAAGAATAGAAAGAGAAAAGCCAAAGCCGCAAGCGGTCTTTGGCTTTTTCACTTTACTGTGCTGTTGATAATATCTTATTTATCGTCTTTTACTTCTTCAAAGTCAGCATCAACGATACCATCGTCTTTTTTGTCAGTTCCAGCTTCTGGACCTGCTTCGCCACCTTGAGCCGCTTGAGCAGCAGCTGCAGCTTGTTCGTAAACTTTCATTACTAGAGGCTGTAATACACCTTCTAATTTTTCTTTCGCTGATTTAATACCTTCTAATTCGCCAGCTTCAAGCGCTTTTTTAAGCTCATCACGAGCATCTTCTACAGATTTTTTCTCATCTTCTGTAATTTGCTCACCTAAATCAGCAATTGTTTTGTCAACTTGGAACACTAATTGGTCTGCTTCGTTGCGAAGATCAGCTTCTTCTTTACGTTTTGCATCCGCTTCAGCATTTGCTTCTGCATCTTTTACCATGCGTTCGATTTCATCATCTGATAAACCAGAGTCAGATTGGATAACGATTGTTTGTTCTTTATTTGTACCTAAATCTTTCGCTTTAACAGACACGATACCATTTTTGTCGATATCAAATGTTACTTCGATTTGTGGAATACCACGTGGAGCTGGTGGAATATCCGCTAATTGGAAGCGACCTAATGTTTTGTTATCCGCTGCCATTGAACGCTCACCTTGCAATACGTGAATATCTACTGCTGGTTGGTTATCCGCTGCAGTTGAGAATACTTGTGATTTAGATGTTGGAATTGTTGTGTTACGATCGATTAATTTTGTGAACACGCCACCCATTGTTTCAATACCTAAAGAAAGTGGTGTTACATCAAGAAGTACTACGTCTTTCACATCACCTGTTAATACGCCACCTTGAACAGCAGCACCCATTGCAACTACTTCGTCAGGGTTTACACCACGGTGAGGCTCTTTACCAGTTTCTTTACGTACAGCTTCTTGTACGGCAGGAATACGAGTAGAACCACCAACTAAAATTACTTGGTCAATTTCTGAAGTAGATAGACCTGCATCAGATAATGCTTGACGTACTGGACCAACTGTACGGTTTACTAATGGTAATGTAATTTCATCGAATTTCGCACGAGTTAAAGAGATTTCTAAGTGTAATGGACCTGCTTCACCAGCCGTAATGAATGGTAATGAAATTTGTGTAGATGTTACACCTGATAAATCTTTTTTCGCTTTTTCAGCAGCATCTTTTAGACGTTGCATAGCCATTTTGTCTTTAGAAAGGTCAATGCCGTTTTCTTTTTTAAATTCAGCAACTAAATATTCGATTACTGCGTCATCGAAATCGTCACCACCAAGTTTGTTGTCACCAGCTGTAGCTAATACTTCGAATACACCGTCACCTAATTCAAGGATAGATACGTCGAATGTACCACCACCAAGGTCAAATACTAATACTTTTTGGTCTACATCTTGTTTATCTAAACCATAAGCAAGTGCAGCAGCTGTTGGTTCATTAATGATACGTTCTACTTCAAGACCAGCGATTTTACCAGCGTCTTTTGTCGCTTGACGTTGCGCATCGTTAAAGTAAGCAGGTACAGTAATAACTGCTTTCGTTACTTTTTCACCTAAGTAATCTTCTGCATAGCCTTTTAAGTATTGAAGAATCATTGCTGAAACTTCTTGTGGTGTATATTCTTTATCTTCCACTTTAACTTTTTCAGCTGTACCCATTTTAGATTTAATTGAGATAATCGTATTTGGATTTGTTACTGATTGGCGTTTTGCTACTTCCCCAACTTGTTTTTCACCATTTTTGAATGCTACTACAGATGGTGTTGTACGGTTTCCTTCTGGGTTTGGAATAACTTTTGGCTCTCCGCCTTCAAGTACAGATACACAAGAGTTTGTTGTTCCTAAGTCAATACCGATAATTTTGCTCATAGTAAAATTTCCTCCTATTATTAAAACGCAAATGCGTTAATTAACTAATTATTTTTTGAATAGTGCGATGACTATTCGTTTACAGATACCATAGTTGGGCGTAATACGCGATCTTTTAAAATATACCCTTTTTGAAGCTCACGTAATACAACACCTTGTTCTTTTTCACTATCTTGTTCTTGCATAACAGCTTGGTGAACATTTGGATCAAATTGCTCTCCTTCAGCTTTTATCACTTGTAAGCCTTCTTTTTCAGTTGCTTCTACTAGTGATCGGTAGACCATTTCAATACCTTTTACAATTGAGACTGCTTCTTCAGAAGTTGGCTCTATTTGTAAAGCACGTTCGAAATTATCTAATACCGGCAATAAATCCGATAACAGACTTTGTGCACGATATTTTTCAGCCGCCTCACGATCAAGTTGTGTACGGCGGCGTAAATTGTCAAAGTCAGCACGCAGGCGTAGATGGCGATTTTCCTCCTCATCTAGCTTTGCTTGTAATTCTGCTAGTTTCGCTTCATACTGCTCTTCAATCGTTAGTTCTTTCACTTCTTCTGGCGTTTCTGTTTGTTCTACAGTTGCCTCATTTTCAGCTTGTACATTTTCTTGTACAAGGTCTTTGTTTTCTGTTGTTTCAGTCACTTAAATCCTCCTCATTATCATTCACTACGATTCTTCGTAAAGGCTTGAGATAAGTCCATGCGCATTACTTCAAGCAAAGCAACAACACGCTTGTAATCCATACGCGTTGGACCAATAATTGCAATGGCCCCCTGTTGATCCTCACCTATTGAATAAGTCGTCGTGATGACACTACAGTTTTCCATTTCTAACTGCTGATTTTCCGAGCCTATACGAATATGAATACCCGATTCGTTCGGATGGAAAAGCGACTGCACTTGGCTAGTCGTTTCCATTAAGTCCAAAATCATTCGGACTTTATTTAAATCGTGGAATTCCGGTTGGTTGAACATATTTGTTTTACCACCATAGAAAATTTTACTTTCCGAATTTTGCATCGTAGCTGAAACGAGCGAATGGATAAAATCATCCGCCGATCGAACATGTTGCTGCAAGATTGCCAGAATTTCAATTTCCAGCTTTTTATGGATTTCATCTAACGAAACACCGACTAAGCGCTCATTTAAAATGTTCACCATTTTTTCTAGTTCAGCAGCGGTAAAATTAGGTGGTAAACTAAACATGCGGTTCTCAACATGTCCGTTATTCGTTACGATAATCGCTACTGCCGCGTCGCTTGAGAGTGGCACGATAGAAAAACGCTTTACTCGATGTCTTTGGACATCTGGTCCTAAAAGAATCGATGTATACGATGTCAGCTCAGATAAAATATTCGCTGATTTTCGGATAATGTGCTCTACTTCTACTAGACGTTCGTTAAAAATTGATTGAATTTGCTGAATATCCCGTGAATTAATGCCCTGTGGATTCAACAAATGATCTACATAAAATCTATACCCCTTTTCCGAAGGCACTCGACCAGAGGACGTATGGGTTTTTTCTAAGAACCCTAATTCCTCTAAATCCGCCATTTCGTTTCTAATAGTGGCTGGACTAAATGTAATCTCTTGTTTTTTTGAGATTTGGCGAGAACCTACCGGCTGTGCAGACATAATGAAATCGTCTACGATTACTTGCAATATCTGTAATTGCCGATTTGTTAGCATGATCATCACCTCTGTTAGCACTCAACTAAGAGGAGTGCTAATACTATTATTAAGTTATCAAATCCCACATTTTATGTCAACGATATCGCTCAATCTTCTAGCAAAAATTGTTGAAAAACTTCATTCCCGACAAATCGCCCCTTGCGTGTAAGCCGAATGCCTACAGCATCATGTGCCAAAAGCCCTTCTGACACTAGCTTATCAATGACATGTCCATAACGGTCCAACATTGACTCATTAAATCTTTCTTCATATATATTGTGTGTAATTCCGTCCGTTTTACGCAGCCCTAAAAACATTTGTTCTTCGCGTTGTTCAGTTGCTGTTACAACATGCTCCTGCATGATAGGTAAGTCCCCCGCATTTACAGCATCCATATATTTTTTTAAAGGACCATAATTTGAATAACGCGTGCCATTCATATAGCCATGTGCACCTGCGCCAAAACCAGCATATTCATCATTTTCCCAATAAATTTTATTGTGCGTTGAAGTAAAACCTGCTTTCGCAAAATTGCTGATTTCATATTGCATATAACCATGCAATTTCATTTCTTGCATTAGCACTTCATACATATCCGCTTCTAAATCTTCCGTTGGTAAGCTCAGTTTCCCTTTCGCATATTGATTATAAAAAATTGTTTTTGGTTCTACGATAAGAGAGTAAGCTGAGAAATGTGGTAGCTCAAGCGCAAACGCTTTATCTAATGAATCTTTCCATTGCGCCATCGTTTGACCTGGCAAACCATACATTAAATCAATGCTTATATTTTGAAAACCGACCTTTTTAGCGAGTGCAATTGTATCGTAGACGTGCGTATTGCTATGTGTGCGACCAATTTTTTTCAATAATTCTTGGTTAAATGATTGAACACCCATACTTAAACGATTGACGCCTCCATTAAACAAAGCACGCATTTTCGCCTCTGATAATTCATCTGGATTCGCCTCTGATGTAAATTCTGTCACACGATCCATTGGAATATACGTGCGGATCATGTTGAGTAATCTCGTTAATTGTTCTGGAGATAAAGCAGTAGGTGTTCCACCGCCAAGAAAAATCGTTTCAATTTGTTGAAAATGTTGCGGATATTTTTCCGTAGCAAGCGCCATCTCCTTGCCAAGTGATTCTATATATTCATCAACAGGTTGATTTTTAAAGTAAAATTTGTTGAAATCGCAATAATTGCAAATTTGATGACAAAAAGGAATATGAATGTAAACACCTCGTGCCATAGCTATCCCTTCTTTCTTGTTGAGTTTTTCCATTTCTTCATTATAAACAAACGAAATAAAGAACGCTATGAATCCATCCAGATAAATAAAAGAACTGTAAGAACAAGGTAGGATTATGTTAATAGAAACCCTTCTCAACTTATAAAAACAAAGACATTTATATTGCTTCTCTTAAGAATCACTTTATAACTGCAAAGTTTAATTCAACAGAAATTGCCCTGCTTGAATACAAATATTGTCATAGAGATGTGTTGGAATTTGAAATTAATGCTTTATTTAAACGACTTACTATTGACAAAATTTTTAAAAAACTTTATAATATTTTCTGATTATTTCACTTATTCTGACATATAAACCGAGTTGTAATAACTTAGTACTGTTATATCTCCATTCAATACTAGATTAAATGACTTCTGTATTTTCAAGAAATAAATTTCCCTCCAGTCCAATATTTCTAAACAATAAACACATCTTAGCGTTATATAATTTACAATATTTCGCTGTCCAAAACAGTATATAGTTATAGAGAATTTCGTCACTATGTTAGTATAAGAAGTACTACATAGGGAGGAATATTGAAGTATGAAACGTATTATTATCGGTATTATCGCTCTCGCTTTATGTGGTGTAGTTAGTGTATTTGTTCCATCAGCTTCCGCAGCGGAGCTTGTTTTATCACAAACACAAAAAGAAAAATACTATCAGCAATATCTGAATGATTTACAAGACTTACAAAATCAATATGTAGGACAAGAAGTTTTAAATATCGCTGTGGCTCACTTTGCATATTTTGAAGAAAACGGATGGATTGAGCCTTCCCAATTCAAAATCATATTAAACGAAGTAATTACAAGTAAGATCGTTTCAATGGAAAATTCCACCTCAAATATCCGTGCACGAAAAATTGTTACAAGTATCACAAAATCATTTAATGTAATAAATACAACAGGACACGTTATAGGAAGAATCAATGCAACAGTTTCTCCACAATCGGCATACCATAGCGAACGCGATGGTATGGTGCTCACAAGTCCAGGAACTATTACAACTGCTAAAGGATGGGGTTCAGGTTCTTGGAGCCAAACTTACGCAGGTGTATCGCAATGGCCTCAAGGTCAACCCTATACTTACTTTGGTTATAGCATTGCTGACAACTACACTTACCAAGGTGTTGTAATCCCAATTTCAGCTAACTTTACGGTAAGCATCTCTAAGAACGGTGCATTATATTGAATGAAAATATATTCAACATGACGGTATTAAGCCGTCTTGTTTTTATAAAAGTGAACTCTCATAACGTCTTTGCAAAAATAAAAAAGCAAAAACTAGTATCAAGATACGAACGTAATATACTTTTTATCGAAGATAGAACATGACAATTCAGCTAACATGATGACACACCGCTCGTGGAACCTATCTTTGAATGGACAGGTTTCATTTGCTTCTACAATAGAGAAACAATTGATCCCAAAAAAAAATCAAAACTACCATCATCATGTGTAGTTTTGATTTTTTTATGTTTGCTCTTAATAACATAGCAGTCCCACTATTATGCCAAGCAGGACCAGTATATAAGGAGGGACTGCCCAGCGCAAGGATAGCAACAAAAATACAGCCGCTAAAAGAATATCTAATCCACTTTGAATTGTTTGCGTCACAATTGGATGAATAAAAGCACTAGCTAAAATTCCAACAACCGCTGCATTAGCACCAGCCATTGCACCTTTCAAAGCTACATGCCTACTCATAGTGAGCCAAAAAGGCATAGCCCCAACGATTAAAAGAAATGCAGGTAGGAAAATTGCAATTGTCGCAACCACTGCTCCTGGCACGCCAGCAATGACCATCCCAATATAAGAGGCAAATGTAAACAATGGACCTGGAACTGCTTGTGTAAGACCATAGCCTGCTATAAAGTCAGATGCGCTCATTAAGCCACTTTGCACAAACTGCGTTTCGAGTAACGGTAATACTACATGACCGCCACCAAATACGAGGGCACCTGCTAGATAACATTTTTCCATAATAGTTAGTAAGTCATCTTTTAACAATGAATTAGCTATTGGTAGAGCAATCATTAATGTGACAAACAATGCTAATAACAAGCCACCTGTTTTTTTAGAAATGGGTAAATTTTTTTGCGTGGTATCTTCTAAACCGTTCGTTTGCTTAAACAGGCGTGCACCTATTAAAGCTGCCAATGCAATGACAATAACTTGCGCAAATGGATTTCCCCAAAATTGGAGCGTTATAAGCGCTAAAACTGCTATTATCAAGTGTGCTATGCTAGGAATTAACTTTTTGGACATATCCCAAATCGCTTGCGCCACGATGGCAACAGCAACCAATTTCAAGCCATGAATCCAGCCCATATCCATCTTTATATGCGAATAAAAATAGGCAAATAGAGTTAATAGCAATACAGATGGTAACGTAAAACCAAGGAAGGAGGCTAAGCTTCCCAACAGTCCGCCACGTAGTAACCCAATGCCCATACCAACCTGACTCGATGCAGGCCCAGGGAGAAATTGACTAAGTGCTACTAAGCTACTGTACTCTTTATCTGATAACCATTTTCTTTTTTGCACGTATTCAATTTGAAAAAAGCCTAAATGCGCTGTTGGACCTCCAAAAGATGTACAACCTAATTTAAAGGAAATAAGAAAAATCTCGAATAACTTTCGCAAACTGTTCACTACTTTCCATGTAATATACAATCATATTACACGGAGATAGGCTTCTAATAGATTAAGATATTGTAAAATTTACTTAAAGCATCGAATATTCAGTTCTCGCGTATTTTGATAGCTGGTCCGCTTTTAACATCACTTGCAGTAACAGGAATCAGTTTATACGTTTTATCTGTAAGATAGCGTGCATCGAAGCGAATCCCCCACTTTGTATGTTCTTTATTTAATGTGTACGAAGAATCTTGACGCCAAGTTTTGCCTGACTCCGATACAATATTAAAATTTAACGATTCATTTGTAGTTTCTTGTGTCTCAACGTATACCGTCGTTGAAATCGGTGTAGATACAACTTTTTCTACCTTGATTTCCTGACCATCACTAAGCTTGATGGTTTTATTGAGTGCAATTACTTTTCGATCTTCTTGCAGTTGCTTTTGAGATGCTTCTACTTTAAATGCCCAAGGCTCTGGAATAGGCTTTTCCCAATTCCAATCATTGTAGAGGATATTCAGTTGCAACAGTTCATCTTGAGGTAAATCACGCATTTTAACACTGCTATATATAGTATAAGTATTTTCTGATTGGGCAATGGTCTGACCACCGTTTCGAACGGTATAATTTTGACCGTTCACGAGTACTTGCGGAAAGAAAAAAATTTGATGGTCGAAATTTACATCTTTCGCCGGTTCAAAAGTTGCGTTTAACAATAGTTGATTATCATCAACCATCACCTCATTTAAAGTCAATTTCCCAAAATCATTTTCAGTTGATTGACCAACTAGTGTTTTATAAGCTGCAAAATCCGACTGATTATCATTAAAAATTAAAGAGACAACGCGGCTTCCTACCAATAATACACAGGCAACGAATAACATACTTACTACAATGATTACCCATTTACGTTTTCCACTTTTTTCAGGAGACACTTCATGCACATACGATTCAACTGACAAAAAAACACCCCCAATCCCTTTCAACATCTATCAACGGGTAATTGCCTATGATTCATTGTAATAACGAGCTAGGCATTATATAACTAAATAAGTGCCAGTCACTCACACAATTTAATAAAAATCCACGTAGATTTCTGCGAACTACTTTGTACCCGCAGAAACCGAAGTGGATTTTTATACTTTAGGAAAACTGATTTTATCTCTTCTTCTTCAACCATAGCAACGTTTGTTGTAAACCTTCCTGATAACTAGTCTGCGGCAGCGTGCCAATTGCTCTTTCATACTTTACCCCGCTCAAAATAACAGGCTCCTCTGTTAAATACATCATCTCCTTCATTTCCTTCATAAATGGAGAAAAGAGTGCTAAAATAGCAATCATTGTGTTGGAAACCGTTCGTACTTTCTTTTTATAGCCTGTAATATCCCGAATTATCCCCATTAATTGTTCTCCTGTAATGGGATGCACAGCTGGCACATTCCAATTCTGATTATATGTGTCTGATCGCAATGCCAATTCAACGATTGCTTTAGCTCCATCGACTGTATAGAGAAATTCTCTAGCCACTTGCATATGCCCAACGAAGTTTGCCTTTTTATTACTAATAACACTTTTTAATGTTTCATATAGAATTGTATTTTCTGCATTGGGCCCATATAAATCAGGCATATGGACGATTAATGAAGGCACACTACTAGCCTTCAATTTATTTTCCATTGCTAATCGTATCTTCCCTTTTTTTGTATGAGGTTCTTTGATTGCCTCTTCTGTTACAATAGAGGATTGCCTTCCGTATGCGTAAATATTGTCCACTAGTGCAATCTTTGCTTGTTGCGTTTGTGCCACATTGATAATTGTTTGGATACATTGCATATGTGTTTCTTCCCATTCTTGATAGGGAAAACTAATAGCATGAAACATAACATCAATTCCATCAGATGCCCTCCTTACATGCTCTTCATTAAAGACATCCCCTGGAAAAATCGACACATTCGGGTAATTTTCAAAAAGCGCTTGCAACTTCTCTTTTCCCCTAGCAAAAGCCACAACTTGTATACCTCTTGCTGCTAATTCACTCACAATCGCAAAACCTATTCCACCTGAAGCACCCATTACTAATGCTTTCTTCATCATCTATTCCCCCTTTTAATTAACCACCGGTCAATAAATGTTAAAAGGAAACTCTAGATTCACCTTCGCATCTAGAGCAACTTAATTTATGCTAATGCTTTAACGAGAAATTTAGCATGAACATCTACCGCCTCTTGCGCTTCATCATAGTTCATCACATAATGGTGATAATGTGAAACAAAACCGTGTAATGCAAGAAATGTTGAATGAATATCCGAAATTAACAATGTTTTTGCTGATAAAGCTTGAACCGATTGCGCAAATTTTTCATAGCAAAGATTAGCAGCCTCTTGCGATAATCCATCAATATGAAGATCTTTCGTCATAAACATCAATTCATATTGGCTTGGATGGTTTAATCCAAATTTCATAAAGCCAACAAAGACATCGTAAAGTTTGTTTTGATGCTCTCCAGTTCCATTTACAATGTCATCTAACATTTGATTTAATTCAGTAAAATACTCACCTATAATGCAATAAAATAATTCCGCTTTATTTTGAAAATGATAGTAAATTGCTCCATGACTACATCCAAGTTCTTTCGCGATACTACGCATGGAAACTTGATGAAAACCCTTTTCAATAAACTGTTTATGGGCTTCGTCAACAATCATCTTGAGTGTCAATTCTTGTGCTGATGGTTTACGTGGCGACATGGAATCCTCCTTTAACTGACCAGTGGTTAATTAATAGTATAAAATGTTTTCATTTATTTGGCAAACCTTAATTTTAATACAAATCATTTTACAGTTCCTCTTCTAAACGTTGTATTAAACAAAACCTCTATTTTCTGACAGTGATTAAATGGTGAAATTTTGCACCGAGAATAATCAAAGGATAGCCAACACTACTACGTCAGCTATCCTTCAATTTTATATTAAATTAAACTTTTTACTACTTTAGATATTATGGCTCCTTCTGCTTGACCAGATAATAATGGTTTTGCAATCTTCATCGCTTCGCCCATATTCATCCCTTTACTAACGCCTGCTGCTAGTAATTTTTCAGTAATTTCCTCTTCGCTTAATTGCTTAGGAAGGAAGGATTTTAATAACACTAATTTTGCTTCTTCTTTTTCAATTAAATCTGCACGGCCCGCATTTTGCGCGCCTTCTAATGCTTGATTCGTTTGCTTTACTTCACGATTAATGATTGCAATCTCCTCTGTTTGTGTTAGAGGTTCACCTTTTTCTTTCTCTGCTAAATCTAATGCTGATTTAACTAGGGTTAGCACACCTTTTGCTAAGACATCCTTTTCCTTCATTGCTGTTTTTAGTTGTTCAAATACTGCTGTTTTTAACATCCAACTCACTCCTCTATCATTGCTAATTGTCAATGATTATTGCACATTGTGACGACCAAAACAATTTATTTTGCTTTCTTTAACATTTCCACATCGGCCTTTGTTTCTAATATGTCAAGTGTTATCACGTTCATCTTTGCATCCACTTTATCTATTTTTGCACTAAGATTTTGTTCTACTGAATCTAGCCTTGTTTCAACCGATCCTAATCTTCTTTCTACTGAATCTAGCCTTGTTTCAACCGATCCTAATCTTTTTTCTACTGAATCTATTCTCGTTTCAACCAATCCTAATCTTTTTTCTATTGAATCTATTCTCGTTTCAACCGATCCTAATCTTTTTTCTATTGAATCTATTTTCGTTTCAACGGAATCTAGTCTTTTGTCTAGCGCTTTGATTTGTTGTTGAATCTCTGTTTTCACGCCCTGCACTTGTGTAGAAAGCTCCAAAATAGCTTGAAGAATTGCATTTTGATTGATTTCAGGATTCATAATCGACTTCCTTTCTTCAAATTTATCTATTCATTATTTATTCACTCGTTATGTTCACTGATAAATGTTGCTAATCAACTAGAGTTATTCAAACTCTACTACACTATTCTATCTATGCTTTTTAATGAAGTCAAAACATCAAAAATTTCAATTTGTCAAGAAGTCGTCTTGCAATTTCACTTCATAAAAGCGCATAGCCTTCAAATCTCCTCGGTACGAAAAAATGCCCTGCTTGATTAACGTTCGTAAACGATACTCAATCCATTCGTCTCCTGTAAATTGTTGCATATGTCCGTACACTTCACCTATTAAACGTGCCGCCTTTCTAAACGCTACGTTACCATCTTCTTGATACATCCGCTTAGCACATTCAATAATAAAATCATCATCTCGATTTTCATGTACGCTATGCAATAGCCCATTACATGTCCATGTTCGTAACAGATGAACTTCGTCTGCTAATAAGCTTTTACCTTCCTTAATTAAGGCTTCTCTTGCTTCATTCATTAGTTCACCCATGTCAAACTGTTCATAAAAATACAGGAGGTTTTCTTCATTCAATTCTCCTGAAGTTCGTGGATAATCCGCTATTTGTGTATGCATCTCTTTTTCATGAAAAGCCTTATACGTATCAATGACTCGCACTGTATTCACTTTGCCTTCTAGCATGGCTAGTACAAGTCTTAATCCTGTTTGTTCATGTGCATTTTGGCATGTCCAAATAACGATTTTTTGATGTGGTAAAATATTGTTTATTTTCTCGATAGCAGTTTGCATACATTGTCGATAATGATTACGTTCATCCTCGTCCATATTATATCGTTTGTGGAACCATCCAAGTCTCGCTTCTATTCCCGAAGCTTGATGTATATCTTTTACTGGCCCAATCGATAAATTATCTGGCCAAACAATAATATCCTCTGTCTTTTGATATTCTAACGTTCTAAATGCTGCTTTTAGACTTCCGGCTGGCGAATCACCAAAAACAATATGTATTGTCTGCGCTTTATCCATTTGTTCCTTATCTTCTGTCATATGTAGGAGTATTTGCTGCATGTCCTCACTCGACTTTCCATTTAATAGAGATATGAAAAGCATTGACTTTGCTTCCGCTTCACTTAGTTGATTGATTCTTTCTTTTAATCGATTCACATCTTCCAACATTCCATTCAAATCCTCTCCAACATTCATTTTTCTGGTTACTATCATAACAGCATTCCCCATTTCTCTTATCATAGCGCAATTCATGTTTTTTCTAAAATGTTCAACAACGCAAATAATTCATCTTACCCTCCACTTCTCTTTAAAACAACTAAAACTTTAAATTTAACTAAACTGATTACGTTTTTCTATTAATCGAACCATTCTTTCTATCAGAAAATGTATTGCTCATAAGGATTTATCATGCTAAGATGCCAATAATTCCTACAAAACTAATTTGTTAAGTAGGTAAAATAAAGGGGATGATGATATGGGTCAAATTATTGCCAATACCATAAAGCAGTCGATAACCGAGTTAGTAGGGCATACACCACTATTAGCGTTAAATCAGTACACGAAAGAACTACAACTTGAAGCGGAAATTATTGCAAAGCTAGAATATTTTAATCCTGCGAATAGTGTAAAAGATCGTATTGCTAAAGCGATGATTGAGGATGCTGAAGCACGTGGAGTTTTAACAAAGGACAAAACGATTATTGAAACAACAAGTGGGAATACTGGTATTGGGCTTGCGGCTATTGCAGCAGCAAAGGGCTATAAATTACGTATCTACATGCAAGATGGTGTAAGCGAAGAACGAACAAAGGTTGTGAAAGCATATGGAACCGAGGTTGTTCCATTTTCCGATGTACCAGAGATGGTAGCGGCATTTGAAGAAACAGATGGCGATTTTGTTGAAACCATTAAAGTATTTAGAGAAACTGTCGTTGATAAGGAAGACAATGTCGTCTTTCTAAATCAACTGGATAATGAAGCCAACCCTAACATTCACGAACGCACTACTGGGCCAGAAATTTGGGCGGACACAGCAGGGCAAATTGATATTTTTGTTGCAGCAATTGGTACAGGAGGCACCATTAGTGGTGTAGGGGCTTATTTAAAATCCAAAAATCCAGCCATACAAATTATAGGCGTAGAACCAGCTATTAATTCTATCGCTACAGTTGAACAGCCTGATATTATTGAAATTACAGGTGTACATCGCTTTTCAGATGCACAGGAAGCTCGCGTTCCGTCTAACGTTCATCTTGATCGGATTGATGAAGTGTTAGAAGTAGAAACAGAGGAGGCCTATAAAGCTGCTCGCACTGTAGCGCAAACAGATGGTGTTTTAGTAGGTACTTCCTCTGGTGCGGCTTTGTTTGTTGCAACAACTCTTGCTAAACGCCCCGAAAACAAAGGGAAACGTATAGTCGTACTCTTTCCAGATACAGGATTGCGCTATTTATCTACCGATTTATTTTAACGATAAAACGAAGGATAGCCTGTTATCTATCCTTCGTTTGTTCCGAAATCGCAAAATTGCCATTAGCTGTCATAGATATCACAATCTCTTTATTTACTTCTATTTGAATAGGACTGATTATCGCTTTTCGAGTAGAGAAATACCAAAGCCGTTCACTTGGACCAATTAATAGATAGGCTCCCTCTTCGTAATTTCCCATAAAAGTTAGCGCATCTAAGCGAATATCTTCCCCTTTTAATGGTGTTATATCATAATCCTTTAAACGCTCTACCACGTCTGCAATCGCATCTGTGGTTAAATTTATTTCTGCTATATCTTGTATATGTTCAATGGAAAATGTATCGGCATTAACGCTTGGATTGATATGCTGCCGTGCTATCAACTCTACTACATTGTTCTCGGCATCATAAAAATAGCATGAATAGGCATCGATTGTTTTAAAATACACTTCATCCTCATCGTCCAAACTTAATACGTCTACACGCTCTTTTGCCCATTTTTTCGCTAACTGAAATAAATTACTAGGGATATTGAAGGCGAAATGATATTGCTTTGCAACAGAAGCATCTAGTTTTTCGAATCGAACATTGCTCTCCCCAGCATTTATGTCAAAAAAATGGGTCCCCTCATCTAATAATTCAAATCCTAATAAGGTACAGTAAAATTCCTTCATTTTATGTAAATCATACGCGTAAAGTTTTATTTTAGTAATTCTCATCAATCCGTCATCCCCTTAGCTTTTGATATCATTTACTGTACTAAATAACAGATACATGTTCCTCATGCAAAAGAATGAAGATTTAGAAAATATACTTTAGGTTTCTATATAACCTTATATCGGAGTACGATCTCCTCTACTATTTGGCTGTGAAATAACTAAAAATTCCACATCCTCCTGTGAATCATTGCGCATTTGGTGCGGCTGAAATGATGGTACTTCAATTCCTTCATGGGGCAATAATATAATCCGTTCTTCGCCTATTTCCATTGTTGCTATACCTGATAGCACGAAAAAGAATTGTTGTGCTTGATGGTGGTAATGACAAACTTCCGTTGTATTGGCAGGCATTCGTTCATGAATAATACTTAATTCATTATTTTTAACTAAATGCCAGCCATCACATTGTTTGCCCCATATGTAATGCTCCGCATGTTCTTTACTGATTTTCAACTAAAACAACTCCCTGTTCAAATAGGCCAAATCCCCTTTTATAATCAGTAATACTGGTTTTCGTGAATTTGGACTCTATTGTACTTTTATTTTTTCAACAGTCGCAACATACATGGATTCTTTTTGTATTTTAATGTACTGATACTTGGTTTCCTTGCAGTACCCCTCACTCTTCAAATACTTTTTTAGTTGCGATTTTTTAACAAAAACGTTTTCTGCTTCCTCATATTCTTGGTCATCTGTTTTTTTGGTAATAACCATCATATAAAACTTCGTCACATTATTCCCCCTTTATTGCCATACTTTATCTAATTGATGTGCATAAAAATGAATCGCATTTTTATAACTAAGTATTTCAGCATCTCTTGTCGTATGTAGTAAGCATTCTAATAAAAGCTCCATCGCCTTACTATGCTCGTCTAGATTATATAAAGTCATGGCATAAAAGACTTGTAATGCTTTATTAGTCGGAAATAAGTCGATTCCTTTTAAAAACGTCGATTGTGCTTTTTTATACTGCCCTAACGTTCTATATGTACTACCAAGCCCTATAAATGCTCCTTCTAAATCTTTGCCAGATAGCCCTTGTTGAATTGCTTTCTCATAGTATGGTACCGCTTGTGACTCTTCTCCCAAAACATCAAAGCTCCAAGCACATTGATAGTTCACAAACGCATCATTCGGGTATTGTTCTACCATTTTTAACAACAAGTGATTTGATTCTTTCTTCTTTTCCTCATTTCGTAATTGGATTGCCCTTGCAAGTTGTTGTTCGTACAATGTTATTAGCTCCTTTTAAACAAAATGGCACTTTCCGTAAGCCCCGTCATGCATCCCAAATTAAATTGTTAATTTCATTAAACGTCTAAAGCGCTTTGCATGTTGACTGTCTGGTAAAAGACCACTTCGAGCATTCGATGTAAATGCTAGCCACTGCCAATCTTCACCACCAACAAATGCTAACCTAGACCATTTTTCTAGAAAATCAATAAAGTTATCCGCTAATTTATAGCCATGACCTTCTCCATCATCATGACTTAAATAAACAATAGAAGCATCAGCATTGTTATCAACGATATTAAATGCAATGTAATCTCCATTGCCGACCTCGTAAAAAGCAAATGTATGATGCCATACTTTATCGTAATCATGTTGTGGATCTGAAAAAACTTCCTTAATCCACGCGTTTTTATCATTATTTATCTCGTTCAATAATTCCAAATCCCAATGAAGCATTCCACTAAAGATTCCATCCAGTTCACCTTCTAGTTGGTAATCATCTGGAAAAACCCAACGGAAGTATAATGCTGATGAAAACTCCAGTAGCACTTTTTTAAAACTTTTAGGAATCTGGAAACCTAATTGGTTCTCACAGTGTGCAATTTGTTGTAGCGTCGCAGGGGCACCAATATCTACTGCTGATACTTCTCCACCAATCGCAACCATTCGCTCCACTATATTGTGAACTCTCTGCTCAAATATACGATAATCCATGGCAATCCCCTCCCTCCTACAACTAAAATGTGTTACTTTCTTATTCTTTTATCATAATACACATATGATATTTAGTCAGTTATATTTTTCCATTATTTCAGGATTCGTTGCACAATAAAAAATGACCAAGGTCACATCGTATGCTTACTTGGTCATCTTTTACCCGTATATTAACACGTTGTCTTTTTACACTTTTTAATTTGATAGACGACGCCAATAATTACATTTGCAACAAAAAGAAAATTAAATGGATTAAAAACTATCCACATTACATTGGCTTCTAAAGCAAGTTGTAATAGAATCCATAAAATCCAAATAACAATTTGACTTAATATCATTGGTATACTAAACCAATCTCTTATTTCCATATATCAACATCCTATTAATCTATTAAGTTCAAGACTCTCTTTTCGATTTTTTGTATTCTTTATAACTCAAATAAATAGAAATAATTATTAAAACAGCCATAAAAAAGTTAATAATAGATTTGGCATCTGAAGATATAGATAAATATGATGCACCACAGCTTATGACGGCTGCTATTATCGCTAAATAATATGGTCTTATTTCCATATAACTAGTCCCCTTACCAAGTACTGATTTTCTTCAATGCTTGTAAATACGTTAATTCTTCATTATTAATAGACTTTAATAACGATATAATCGTATCATCAGTCAACTCTACATTTTTCGAAAAGGCATAATCTTTTAATAGTGCAATATAGCCTGATATTAAGGCTGTTGCCTGCGATGTACCAGTAGTTTTAATTATAGTCCCATCGGAATGGATTGTTGATATCTCGTGACCAGGTGCGTTAATCGTTGTTTTTTGCGAACCGCTTGTTAAATCAAGTACATTTCCTGAAGTATCTATCGCCCCAACTGAAATAACTTCATCTAAAATTGCAGGATACATCAATTCAGTATTTCCATAATCTCCTGAGGAAGCTACTACTGTAACACCTTTATTTACTGCTAATTTTATCGTTTCCGTAATATCTGTATCTTCGAAATGGCTAGCCATACTTAAATTAATAATAGAAGCATCTTTTTGGATAGCCAATTCAATTGCATTCTTGATAATTGTTGGTGCAACTGAATCATCTCCATTCATCACTTTAATGACGATTATTTGTGCATCTGGACTTATACCTTCTAAAATGCCATCAATCCCTTTAATTATGGAGTACATCATAGTACCATGACCATTTGTATCTTCGATAGATTGATCAACTAAAGATTTTTCAAATTTTAGATTTTCACTGTATTGAGGATTTATACCACTATCAATTAGAGCAATTATTTGGGACCTACCTGTAGAAAGTTTATGAAGCTCTTTATAATCTAGCCAATCAAATTCCCAAGTTGTAGCATCTACACTATTATTTTCATAATTAGACGAAAATACGGTATAGATTGTCAAGGATAATCCAGCAAATATAAAAATCATCCAAATTAATTTAGTTAAAAATCTTTTCAATAAAAGCACCTACTTTATAGCTGTTTATTAATTTAATAAATACTATTATTGAGGCTCGATATTAAAAACTAAAACCCAGTATAAATCTGCTCTAATACCTCTATTTGTATTTCCATTATGATATTCTACTCGATTAGCTAATTGGTTAGTCCATAAAGCAGTAATACCATTAATAGTGGCAGGTATTACACCAAGTTTGCCAAAAACGACACTAGCAAGTGCCAGGCCCGTAGATACAGATGCAGCATCTCTTAAATCATAAACCCATTGCCTAGCTGCTGAAGTACTCATATAACGTCGTTTGCCCCACCAAAAAGTTTCATCGTAAGTAGATCCGCCCTGAATATAAAAATTGTTATCAGTAGAATCGATCATCGCACCATTATCTAAAACTTTCAGTTCACCTTTTTCAATCCGTAAATTTAAGTTATTGAAATGTGCTTCTAAATCTTCCATTAATGAAGCTTTAGTAATTATATTATTGCTACCTTGTTCTCTGGCAAATTCATTTAATAGATTAATATCTTGTTGATTCAAATTATGAACTATTTTATCTTCGTCTAAAATAGTTATGCCATAAGATGAAATCTCTAGATTTGCTTCTATAACAGATATGATATTTTCTAAACTCTCTTTATATTCTTTTTCATCTTCACCATTTGAATATGCCTTTGCATAAAAAGGTACTAGACCCAAAAATAATGTTAAAACTGTAAAAAATATAATTATTTTTTTCATTTTCATCTCTCCTTAAATTTTATTTTTAGTCGAAAAAAGATTTACCTGATTGATATGAAATTTATTTATTATCCAAAAGTGTATAAAAAAAACACCTCCCGAATATTTACATGTTATAGAACTTTTGTAACATCAAACTTAACTTTTATTTGATGTATTCTTTGTTTATCCAAAACATTACGATACCTCTAGTTAGTATAACTTCACCCTATTAATTAAATGTAAAACCTAAACTTTCAATTGTGATGTCAATTTGAAAAGTAATATTATATAATTTCAACATCGTATAGCTATAGCTAAACTATCCCCGAGTTAACAATAACTTATCATTGATAACGATTCTCATACAATAGTCAAATTACTTTATTTTTTTTAAAAATTTAGACATTTTTTTAATAATAATTTTAGTATTACATAAAAAATATCATCTTTCCGATGGCTTTTATTTTTCTTTTTTTAATTCTACCCTCCCAATTTGACAGCCTTTTTGATACGAATAGACAATAAAAACCACCCTAAATAGAGTGGCATTTATCCTAACCTATTTAACTATTGTGCTTCTTTCTTGAAGTGTCCGCCCAATAATCCACTGCGCAACTATAAGATTTGGCACCCAACATAACCACGAAATAATAGGATAACTAATCATAAAATTTTCGAATCCAAATAATGCAGTAAATAATGGTAGCCACATTCTTAAAGTTACCGCAGCAAAAGTTAATGAGTAATTGCGTATCATCCATTTTTGGTGTTCATAAACATTATGTTTTTTAATTTTCGTAACCGCTTGATAACCGGTAATGACCCAGAAAATAGCTAACATACTAAAACCAAGCTGTGACACAAATCCGCCTGTCGCATAAAACGCTAAATAAAGACCTGCAATACTGCCGAATAAAATGCCTATCATATAGACCTTCCCTGCTATACGATGACGCTTCCTATTTTTTTCTCTAAATTTTGAAGATAGTGTAAAGGGACCTATTACTAAAGCCACTACACTACATACAATATGGATATAAAGCAAGGTATACCAGTGCGAATCCAATGTATCAATAAACATCAGTTTCATCCGAACAAAGCCTGCCTGATGGGCATCCATTATTAAATATTGAACTATGGAGTATCCAGCTATTCCAATAGCTAAGCAACTAAACATTAACGTAAGTTTTTTCATTTTACAGTCCCCTAAAAATTGATTTATCAAAAAATGTCGTGCTACATTTCTTAATGTAACATGCCATTTTAGAAGATTTGTAATTTATACAGTAAGTGGTAAATAAAGCAGTATAAGAGGACTTATATTGTGAGTATCATTATTTAGCTATTGTGTAAAAAAAGTCTATTCATCAAATATAAAATAATGATATAAAGTTATCAATTAGCGTTGACGGCTAGTCTACTCGATTCGGATGTTCACAAGCGATTCTTCTTTTGCCCAGATGTATTTATTTCTTAATCTTTTTTTCAAACCATCCAAATGCCACTTCTGCCTCGATATATCCATCATTGGGTGAAACTAAAAAAATTACAAAGGATTCTCCTGATGGAAATATAAATTTTCCATCTTCATCACTTGCCAATGTACTTTGTGGAGGTACAATGCGTTTAAATGCATTTACGCCCTGTTTTGGAAATCCACTTACATGTTCAGCAAACTCAATTTTCACTTCTGGCTTTGGAAGTGGCGAAATGGCCTGATTTGCAGATGTTACGTTTTTAGAAATCATCGCATTTCCAGGAGCTATTGCATTAAACCAAATTTCAGCAACAAATGGTTGATTCGAGTGATTTGTAATGGTAAACGCATTTACATATAAATCTACATTTGAATAATGCGGATTACTCAAGCTTCCCCAGGCATTTTTCCCTTTCCCTAAACAAATCGGTTCTGTTTGACCAACAAAATATCGTCCTTGTATGGATTGATACAATGGATTAGGAATATTAACAGCCTTAATAAAACGGTCATGATTTGTCATCAATACACACCACTCCTTTTTACACTGTATGTAGAGAGAATAAAAATGTGTATTCGAAAATTAAACTAATGCAACCTAATTTATTTATCTAGTAACTATATTTCATAATTTTTCACTCGCAATATATAGGTGATAATTTATAAGAAACAAAATGAATAGCTATATTGTATGTAAACACAGCCTTTCCTTCTAACTTTTGAATAAGTTAGCGTAAGGAGGTTATCAAACTTGAGTGAGAATAAAACTAGAAATACGAACACTGAAATCAATCAATTTTATAAAGCTGTGGAAGATTTAAATGATGCAGCAGGTGCATTTTTCCGCATTCCTGTTTTTTTTAGCCATCAAAACCTTTTTACTATAGGATCAGCACAACCACCACTATCTGATGAACAACGATTTATTATTCGGATGTTTAACGAAATTAAACAGGTGCTTCTTTTCCCAAGAACCATTCCGAATACAGACCAATATCCCAATACTACAATAGAGAATGTCCGGACAATAGTAAACTCTAGTTATGGAACAGCTGCGGCTCTATTAAAACCAACTCGGCGAACGGATCAACTTGAACCTTATTCGCCTTTCTTACAAATAGAACCATCCATGTCTCTACAACGCGGACTTCCTTTACTGCTTGTAAAACAAAGTACAATCAAAGCAGGTGGTATCTGGGGAGATGCAGGTCCACTTGCCCCTTATACCCCATTAATATGGTTTTCTGAAACGACAACAGTAGATGAATTTTTTGATAGTATAGCTTGGAAAGAAGCATTACAAAACTGGGCAGGGCAAGTACGAAGTGGCTATTTTATTCAAACAAACCCTGAATATAAATACACATGTGATTAATAGCTATTTTGCTACCATGCATATGGCTACGATCCTTTTGCCATGACCATAATAATTAGATCGCGCCAAAAAGCCCAGTCTCAAAATTTTGAGAACTGGGCTTTTTTCCATCTTCACAATGACAGTTAATCAGTCAAATTTGCTCAATATGATGGTGGCTAGTTACTTTAACTTCCTTTATTCCGCTGTCAGTTTATCCTGTTGTTGTTCGGTTTTAGATTCCTTAAGTTCATCAATAAGAGTAGTTAAAGAATCTTCTTTATGTAGATCTTTATCTTCAGCATTTTGAAGCTGATCTGCTACTTTTTCTTGCACAGTTTGAATCCGATCCTCTAAATCTGAAAGTTTTTCATATTTTTTATCAATAAAAATTCCACGGCGTGCATCTAACGCTACTTCACTCTCAAGACGATTTTGCTCGCGTCCTAATGAATTCTTCGAAAATTCTAATGTTTCCATTTGTTCTAGTGAAACGGATTTGCCCAAAATATCTTCCATTGAATTGGCAGGTTGTTCTTTCTTTATTTCTTGATCCTTTTGGTTTGTCGCTTTCTTTTGTTCTTCCATCTGCTGTTCAGCTATTTGAGCATCAATTTCAGCTATTTGTTTTTCAAAATCCTTTAGCTGTTCTTTAATAGACGATAAGTCGCCTCCGTTTTCTAACGTCCGTTCGCTTAAATCACTTTTCATTTGTTGAATGCTCTCTCGTTGCTTCATTAAACTTTCAATAAGACTCGTTTTAGCTTGCTGACCTTTAAACAAATTTCGTGCTTGTTGTCCTATTGTTAATGTATCTTTACGAATTGGAGTATTTTGCTGAACCATTTTAGGTCTATTAGAAGATACATTTGACAGTTTAATAAAGTTCGTAGAATTACTATCATGCGTTATTTTCATATTTTTCCACCTCATAATCTATATCGACAATTTTTTGGTATTTTTAATGAAATCTAGTTAAACCTCATATTTCATCAATCTAGAAAAATAAACAACTACGCACTTATTATTAAATAAATGTTTGATTTCATGATTGACAGTACCTGCTAGGAGCAAGTCTAGTTGCCACTACCTGTCATTTTGAGCACTGCGGAACAAATCACAAGTAATTTGTTGATCTTTATCTAGACCTTTTATAGCTGCATATGTATTTCCCCATTCACACATCGTGTTTAATACTGGTACAAAAGATTTTCCCAAATCCGTTAAGCTATATTCTACTTTTGGCGGTACTTCTTTAAATATTTCTCTTCGTACAAGGCCATCTCTTTCTAACTGTTTCAATTGATCGGTTAAAACCTTTTGTGTAATGCCAGGTATTAACTCATAAAACTCTTTTGTTCTTACTGATTTTTGACTTAAGAAAAAAAGAATTAAACATTTCCATTTACCACCTGCTATATTCATGAAAATATTAATTCCTGTATTATAGTTCACCATCTATTTTCCTCCTGACGCTAAATAGGCACCTTTAAGTGGCTATACCACTTTAAAGTGCGTTATTTTCTTCTATATTATTGCTTACTATAATTAAAGCTGCAAGACAATAAAAATTTCGGAGCTGATAGTATGAGTGTAAAAAATATTTTGGAAAAAAGACGTTCAGTTAGACATTATGATGCAAGTTATAAAATAAGTTCAGAAAAACTAAGCTCATTAGTTGAAAGTGCAAGTAAGGCACCTAATGGAAATAATATTCAAGCTACACGATACTTAATTATTGATAATCCAGACTTAAGAAATTTAATACTCCCTATAGCCTTTAATCAGCAACAAGTAATAGAAGCTTCAACTTTAATGGTCATGTTAGGTGATTATCAGGCATTTGACAAAGAGAATATTATCGAGATACATGAGGAGGGCTTTCAAGCAGGGTATTACGATGAATCGCTAAGAGATTATCTAGCAAATGCTGCAATCAATTATTACCAACATAAATCTAAGGAAGATTTAAAGCTAGAATTAACTCGAGATGTAAGTCTTGCGTCCATGTCATTCATTTTATTAGCAAATGAAGCCGGTTTTGACACGATTACTATGTCAGGCTATGATTCTAAAAAACTAAAAGATATCTTACATATTTCTGACAGATATTTAGATGTGATGCTCATAGCTGTTGGGAAAGGTACTAAAGCCGGTCATAAAACAGTAAGACATGATGTCAATAAGATAATTTATAGAAACGAGATTAATTAATGCTCTATAGTCTCTGATTATCTAAAGGCAAAGCAATATGTTCTTAATAGAAAAAAGCTCAGGCTCAAAATTAATTGAGTTTCTGAGCTTTTTTACTTAGTTTTTGTTTATACCCTATATTGATAAATCAACATTACTTCATATCGTCCATTTTCAGCACAGTCATAAATGCTTCCTATAGAAACGTTGTATTCAGGATGTATCTATTCGTATCCTTTTCCAACTAATAAACCTTTGCTGTATAAGGGTTTGTCGGTTGTTTTTTCTTCGCTTATTTATTATCATTGGTGGGGATATGATGGAGAAAATAACAAAATGACCACCCATCACAGAATGGTCTTTTATGAATTATTCAGCTAAGCACAAGACATCGATAATCAGCCTATTCGCATGTCCACAACCATAAAAAATAGCCCCCTTATCAAATAAATATGAGGGCTTTATATAATTCTTAATCTATCACTTATCTCCAACTGGCTTTAGTGAATTCATTGGAAGATAAACAGCATTATCGAGTCTTCCTTCTAATTCATCGGTTACATATATATAACCATTAATTTCATGATCATACCTTGAATATACAGTACTTCCCTTTTTCATAATTCTTTCAGTCTTAGATTCTTTTAATGGAACGCCCTTCCCCTCTTCTTCTCTTGTTAGTTCATAACGTACACCTCTTTCTCTCGATATTGTCTCAGCGATTTTAAGGTCTGTACCAGGATACTCGTAACAAAATTCCTCACTACCATCGCCACTTTCGCAATACTGTAGTAGTTGACCATTATTTGTATCCTTGAAATTAAAACTCCATGGTCCTTCTAGTTTGATGTATGATCCGTAATATAAGCCATCATTAATACCATCGCGAGTAATAACAATATAAGCTGGTTTGTTATAAAAAGATGAACGAATTTTTATTGGTACTTCTTTGAAAACTACCAAATCGGTTGCTTGTACTCGGTATTGCCCCATTTGATAAAATATTTTGTTATCATATTTTTCAATATCATACGTTCTAAAGAAGTTATTTCGCTTTACCACTAAAGATTCAAACGTACCATCTGAATTTTTCTTGTATACCTTAATGTCTTTTTTAAAGGTCATTTTCCCTGTTTGCCCTTTTACAACTTCCGCTCCATCATACATCACTTTCGCTTCTGATTTTGTTGGATTTACTACTGCAAATACGAATGCTGCTAGTAACACAATAAATAATTTTTTCATTATTCTCCTCCTACTCAGTTATAAAAACATAATTTCTTAGTATTATATACCAGTAACTTAATATTCTATCAACGGTTGTTAAAAACCCTACAAAAGTATAGTATTTTTCCATAGCATTATTTCTCCCATCTACCATTCTACCCTGTTCTCTTTTTATATACATAGCAATTTTGAATAGCTAGCTTTAATAAAGTCAGGTGCACTTTGAAGCTGTGTAATGGCTGTTAAAGACTTTGAACATCACGTAATTAGCTGAAAAAATGGGAACTTGACAATCAAATTTACCAAAAAATTAAAACGTGATAATTTCAGTGAAAAAGAATTACAAGAAATAGCTGATATTTTAGGGATTAAGTTTGAAGCTCATTTTGTGTTAGAAGAAGGTACGAAGATATAAATAATCTGCGGAGGGCTAATATGTTTAAAAAGTTGTTTAGCAAAAAGAAGCGACAATTAAAGAAGCAAGCTAAAAAGGCAGTATATGAAGCAACTAGAATTAAGCCTATTAAAATTAAAAAGCCAAAGCCAATGATTAAGAAAAAGCGTAAACCATCTTTAAAACGAACAATTAAAAAATTATTCTAAACAGATAACTAAATACGATTATCTGTTTTTTATCTGTACTTTTTCTAATTATTTTCCTAAAATGGAAATATAGAGGAGGGATTTACAAATGAAAAAATTAGTATTTAGTGCAGCATTAGTATTAAGTCTTGGACTAGCAGGCTGTGGAGAGACAACTACAAAGGACGAATCTGCAAAAGAGGAAAAATCGGTTGCTGAAACATCGAATGATTCTAAACAAGAAACAGCAGCACCAGTTTCTAAAGATGATGGAAAATTAACTGAGGAAAAGTTCAAACAAATTAAAGATGGCATGACATATGAAGAAGTAGTTAAAATTATTGGTAGTGAAGGGAAAATTATGTCTGAAACAGGTTCAGCTGGTGAACCGTATCATACTGTTATGTATGAATTTGAGACGGATGGTGCCCTAGCTGCTTCTACAATGACTTTCCAAGGTGGCAAACTAATCAATAAGGCTCAATTTGGTGTTGAATCATCTGACATTGAAATCACTATCGACCAATTCAATAAATTAGAGAATGGCATGACAAAAGAACAAGTATTTGAGATCCTTGGTGGTGAAGGTGCGGTTATTTCTGAATCTGGCGATGTAGTTATGTACAGTTATAATGGTAAGACTTTAGGGGCAAATGCTTCTTTAATGTTCCAAGGTGGTAAATTGATGAACAAGACTCAATTAGGGTTAGAATAATATTAAAAGGTAAATAATAAAAAAACTAGGTACTCAATTAAAATGAGCGCCTGGTTCTTTTTAAAATATTCCAAAATAGCTCTTAAAAAATATGCCCAAGCTACATACTCGTCACCTAGTATGGGTGTAACTACTAAAGCTACTACAATTGCTGCGATAGCTAAAGTTTTTATAAATGGTATATTATCTGACCAACTTTGCGCATCAGGGTTATAGACCTTATGTACTTTCTTTTTTTATAACTATGAGTATGATATAGTTCACCAGTTGACGAATTCTAATTCTGAAACAGTTAATTACTTCCTAAATCATATTCACAACTTTGAGAGTTAACATTTGAAGCCAAAGGTGTTATCTCTATAGGAGAACTAGTATATTCTTTATTTTTTTCTTTTTTAATAAGCTCTAAATATAACTCATATTGCTCTTTTGTTCTTTTCACCGCTCAAGATTGATTGAATCTCTTCTGGTAAATATTCAATACTTTTTGAGGAATATCCATTTTTTCTATTTCTGCTGCTTTTACTTTATTTAGATAAGTACCATAATCATTATTGTGGCTACTATCTTTTTCAAAATAAACGCTTTTTTTTCGCATTAGTCTTGATTTAGATGTAATAATTTTTGTAAAGGAATTTTGTCAAAGTCTAAGTTATATTTCTCCTGTAATACCGTCTTAAAAATATTTTCAACAATACCTGTATAAAATGTAATTACTACATCACAGTGTGCTAATGCAACATGGTCTGTAAGTTGTTTAGAAAATTGATTGATTGGTTCTATATGTTCTTTTTTGACAGAATGCTTAGAATAAACACTAACGGTAATTAAATTCCCCCTTAAATCATCTTCAAAAAAAATATCATTGGGAGATAGGTTTAGATCTTTTATTTCAGAAGCTCGATTTTCATCAACAATAAATAATCGATAAACATCTTTACCAAACTTAACATCCCATACCTCCATGTCTTTCAATCTTAGTATTCTTTCAAAATAATCAATTATTTCCACGCTCCTAATTCACTAAAAATATTCAAATATTTTACACTCTTAGGTATATTAATACCTTTCATTATTATATATTAATTATTTTCAATCAGAACTTCACGTCACTTTTTTGATTGATGTATATAGTGTGTCTGTTTTTATCTGACACCTTCCTTTTTGTATAATAAAAGCCCTCCACAATCATCTGTGGAAGGCTCATTTTAATAACGGTGGCGAATCGGTGGCATCCTCCACCCAAAGGATATAAAATTACTAATTAATAACCTCTATAAACGTTGTTATTTCAACGTTACTTCGTATCATCCATCTTCAATACAGCCATAAATGCTTCTTGTGGAACTTCGACTGAACCGACTTGTTTCATACGCTTTTTACCTTCTTTTTGTTTATCAAGAAGTTTACGTTTACGAGAAATATCCCCACCGTAACATTTTGCCAATACATTTTTACGCATCGCTTTAATTGTCGAACGTGCGACAATTTTTTGACCGATTGCAGCTTGAATTGGGACTTCGAATTGTTGACGTGGAATCAATTCTTTTAGTTTTTCTACGATTACTTTCCCACGCTCGTAAGCAAAGTCACGGTGCACGATAAAGCTTAGTGCATCGACTTGCTCGGCATTTAATAGGATATCCATCTTCACTAGTTTTGAAGGCTGATAACCAATTAGCTCATAATCAAATGATGCATAGCCTTTTGTATTTGATTTTAAATAATCGAAAAAGTCATAGACAATTTCAGATAATGGCATTTCATAAATAATGCTGACACGTGACGTATCAATATAATCCATCGTCATGAAATTACCGCGTTTCAATTGGCAAAGCTCCATTACCGCACCAACATAATCGTTCGGTACCATAATTGTCGCTTTCACATATGGTTCTTCAACACGGTCAATTTTTTGTGGATCTGGCATAAACGATGGGTTGTCGACTTTAATGGACGTACCATCTGTCATATAAACATCGTAAATTACCGATGGTGCTGTTGTAATTAAATCAATGTTAAATTCACGTTCAATACGTTCTTGAATAATTTCCATATGAAGAAGCCCTAGGAAACCACAACGGAAACCAAAACCAAGCGCTTGCGATGTTTCAGGTTCATATTGTAATGCAGAGTCATTTAACTCTAATTTTTCTAACGCATCACGTAAATCATTATATTTAGCAGTATCAATTGGATATAATCCACAGTATACCATTGGATTTAAACGGCGATAACCTGCTAATGCCTCTGCTGCTGGACGATTAGCAAATGTTACAGTGTCCCCCACTCGCGTATCCCCAACATTTTTAATAGAAGCTGTTAAGTAG
Organism: Lysinibacillus sp. FSL K6-3209; assembly: GCF_037976175.1. NCBI lineage: Bacteria > Bacillati > Bacillota > Bacilli > Caryophanales > Bacillaceae > Lysinibacillus > Lysinibacillus sp. FSL K6-3209. The sequence continues at coordinate 3,028,679 of NZ_CP150264.1, forward strand.
CCCACATCTCCAACCGTTAATTCACTTTGTGGCACACTTTTCGGAGTATGTACGCCGACTTCAATAACATCAAATTCTGCACCGGTCGCCATCATACGAATTTTATCGCCAGGTTTAACCGTACCATTCATAATTCGAATGGAAATAATAACACCTTTATAGGCATCGTATACTGAGTCAAAAATAAGTGCTTGTAATGGTGCATCTGGATCGCCTGTTGGTGCAGGAACCTTTTCAACAATTTGTTCTAAAATATCTTCAATACCGATACCAGCTTTTGCGGAAGCTAATACCGCTTCTGAAGCATCTAAACCGATAACGTCTTCAACTTCTTGACGCACACGTTCTGGATCGGCTGCTGGTAAGTCAATTTTATTGATAACTGGCAAAATTTCTAAATCGTTATCAAGTGCTAAGTAAACGTTAGCCAATGTTTGTGCTTCGATGCCTTGTGCTGCATCCACAACTAAAATAGCGCCCTCACAAGCAGCTAAACTCCGTGATACTTCATATGTGAAATCGACATGTCCTGGTGTATCGATTAAATGGAATGTATACACTTCGCCATCTTTGGCTTCATATTTTAATTGGACTGCATTTAACTTAATTGTTATGCCTCGCTCACGCTCTAAATCCATTGAGTCGAGTAGCTGTGCTTTCATTTCACGGGATGTCAGTGATTTCGTTTGCTCTAAAATACGGTCAGCAAGCGTTGATTTCCCGTGGTCAATATGTGCAATAATAGAGAAATTTCGTATGTTCTCTTGTCTTTTTAATCGTGCTTCTCGGTTCATCTCTTCCACTCCTAATTAAACTATAATGAATTATACTATGAACCACATACAAACCACAACATTAGAACGGGATAAATGCTGTTAAATCAATGGTTACTCTTATTTATGCTTGTTATTTTCTGCAATTCAATGCATCAAAAAGCACCCAATTCAGGCAATCAGGCCCAAAAAGGTGCTTTTCAAAAAGTGCATAAAATATGACAAGTGTGTGTACAGGAAGGCACTAACTAATTCAATAACGAACTGTAGAGCGAAAAAAAGCACCTGCATGTGACAGGCGCTTTTTTAATTCAATTATTTACTACTCACTAAAGTAAAATTACCTTTCACAAGCCCATCCATCTTTGTCTCGATCATGTTTAGGCGCATAGGCAGGGTGGTCAGCTCCTACACCATTTGGGTGATCTTTACGAAGCTCTGTACAATTTTTATAGGTTTTACTACTATTTGAATTACCCGCATTTGACGAGCCACTTGGTTTACTCGTTGTCGCGGCAGCTGGATTTTTTGAACTTAAGTAAGTATCTACTACATAGCCCTCGTAATCTGCAGTTGTTATAAACGACCAACCAGCAATTGTAGAATGAACGGCTACTTCTTCATTTTTCGCTAGCTCCCCTACTTGAACACCAGAAGGGCTTGCAATATTTCTAACAATAAGACTGCTCGCTAGCACATATTTAGTTGTTGGCTGTGAATTGCTCATAAAATTAGTAGCAGCATAGCCAATTACATTACCATACTGGACAAAGGACCAACCATCACCAACAGATCCAAAATCTTTGACAACCATTTTATTTTGTAATGTTGCAACCGTTTTACCTTTTAAAGATGGCGTTTCTTTTACAACCAAGCCACTTTTCGAACTCGCAATTTTAATTGTGTATGGCGCATCATCAAGTACATCTTCAATAATATAACCATCAATCATTTTATTTTCGTTATTTAAATACATTATACGAGAAAAATCATTATGTTCACTAATTGAAATAACAAATTTTCCCTTTTCTACAGTTCCAATTACTTTTGAATTCGTATCAGTTTTTTCATATACCTTAGATGAAGAGTCTGTTACCTTTACTTCTTTAAAAGTGCTAGCATTTGCAATGTTGACATTAAATGCAAATGCTAACATTAGTGTCAATACTAATACAAGTGTTTTACTTTTCATTTTTTAAGTCTCCCTTTTTATCATTTTCTATAAATAACCTTTTTATGTAATCCTTGAAAGTTCTTATCATAGGTGTCAATGTTCATGTACCGCTTTGGCATCTAGTGGATTCACTGTATTCATCAATCCCTCCTACCACTAAATATTATACATAAATGGATTAAAATTGGTATAAATATATTAAATTAGCATCAAATTATTTTTTCTACATAAGAAAAAATCCCTGTCCTTTCATATAAAAAGACGAGTCACTCCATTAAGTGACTCGTCTCAGGGAGACTATCTAGCGACAGCAGGATGCTTATTAAACTTCATTCATACTCGCATCAATTGCTTGCTGAATTAGACTCGATAAAGCTTCTACCCCTTCTGGCTCCAAGTGTACTCCGTCTGGAGCAAAATATTCGGGATGGTTTAAGGCTGTAGAATGCCAATCAATTAACGTAATATTCTCACGCTCTTGCGCTTTATTCGCTAAAGCATTGTTTACTTTTGCTTCCCATGGACGTGGTACACGTGTGTTCACTAAGTATATTTCTGCTTGTGAAAAAGCACCAAGAAGCGTGTCAATTTGGTCATTTGTAAAGTAACCGTTTGTGCCAAGTTGAATAATGACCGCTTTATCTGGTTGATTGAAGCGGGCGTAACTAGGGATTAGTTTGACTGCTTGCGAAACTTGTCTCCCGATTTTTCCATCTATTGTAATGTTAGGGTAAAGCGTATGTAAACTTGTAGCAATATCAATCATAACAGAATCCCCGATAGCTAGTAGTTCTTTATACGGTCCTTTCTTAGCAATGTCACTTGCATCATCTTTCTCCGTTTTTGACGTTGCTTCGTTATTGTCAATAGGTGATTCTACTTGTTCATCTGTGGAATCTTGCTCTACGGTATCCTGATCTTTTGCAGAAGCATGTTGCCCACCATTTATTTTAATGTTTGTTGGGTAAGACTCCTTTGTGTCCTGTGGTGCTTCTCCTACTACCCCTGTTATACCAGTAAAAAACACGAGTAAGAAAAGTGGAATAACAGCAGTTGCAATTTTTCTTGCAATTGAAAAATCACGCCATTTGTTCGGATTGATGATTAAATATTGTCGGAAATATAATCGGAATCCTTTTTTACGAATAGGCATTTCAATACAGCGATAAGATAATTCAGCGAGCAGTAATATGAGCAATAACTGTATAGTAACACGCCAATAGACAGGGTTCCCAATTTCATGAACAGGAGTACCTAACACAATAATAGGGTAATGCCAAAGATAGATTCCGTACGATCTAGAACCAATCCAGCGAAGCGGCTTCCATGAAAGTAGTTTGCCTAAAAAACTAGCTGGATGGCAAACACAGGCTATTAATAGCGCTGCATTTAGACAAAATAAGAACATACCACCTCTATATAGAAATGCTTGGTATTCATCTACGAATAAAATACTAACAATAAAAATACTAAAGGTAATGAAACCTATACTGTTAAGCTCATAAACATGCTTAGTAGAAAGCTTTTTCGTAGAAAGTCTTTTCATTGGCCAAACGAATGCTAACCAACAGCCTATTAACAATTCAAATGAACGTGTATCCGTCCCATAATAAATTCGGCTTGGGTCAGCTCCTGGCTGATACAAAAGGGCCATTAGGATTGCTGAACAAATTGCGCCAATGAAAATAATCGTCGAAAATTTACTTTGTTTTTTAAATAGAGCTAAACCAATCATCAATACAATCGGCCAAATTACATAAAATTGTTCTTCAATCGCTAAAGACCATAAATTTTTCAATGGGGAAGGCGACCCGAAACTATCAAAATAGGAAAGTTTATGATAAATAAACCACCAATTACTTGAGTAAAAAATGGAAGATAGCGCATCTCCACGCATAGTATTTAAAAGTTCTTTATGAAATAACATGACCCAGACGAAAGTGGTCATAATCATAACGTAAGCAGCGGGCACTAGACGTCGAAAGCGACCAATCCAAAATTGTCGCAAACTGACTGTTAATTGATTCCCTTTCATCGGTAAAATGGTTGAAGTAATTAAATAACCTGATAAAACAAAAAAGATATCAACTCCGAGGAACCCTCCACTAGCCCATCGAAAGTTAAAATGGTAAGCAATGACTGCTAGTACTGCTAAAGCTCTTATCCCATCTAATCCTGGGATATAACGATGATTCAATGTCTTGCCTAACATACTGTTTCCTCCAATAAAATATAAAACGTCGTTCCATTTATTAAATTATCTACAAAATGTGAATATATTGCCTAGCCTCTGCTCCTTTTCTACGCTTTATTCTTTACTTATAATATTAAAGACGTATGAGCGACCTAAAAAGGTTGATCATTTTCTAAAGCAAAAAAATTTTTCCACGGTGGGATTTTCGTTATACCATTTTCCTAAGTTTTTTAAATCTATTTTCACTACTACAGGGTATAAAAATTTACTATATTTCTTACATAAAGTATGTATATAACATATAATCAAAGTCATTTTTTTATTAAAAATTTGTAATATTACAACAAAACAACAAAAAAAGCATCTGCCCATAATGGAAGATGCTTTTGAAACGGCTTTTTTCATTGATGAACACAATCGAAAATCGCCCGATTCAATAAGGCGTATGAGCTGACTTGAAAAGTATAATGCAAGGTATAAACAATTGAAAGACCTAGAAAAAAATTTTTTTAGGTAATTCTCTCAATTGGCACCATACATACCATTCATTACCCTTCATTGATGACATCAAACTATTTTCTAAAGTGGACAACAATGAAAAAATTACTTGAATAGCAAAAATTCAATATAGTTAAAGATGACTAATGTAACACACTAATTGTTAATCATTGCCTCATGATTGTTAACTTACTGCTAATAGCTGTTTAACTTTTAGATTCTGTTACAAAAGTTTTGGCAATTGCTTTTCCTATAACAGCAATTGTACGATTTAACTCATCTTCTGTATTATCGATGCCACCTAATTCAATTAAAATCATCTCTTTAGCTAAATCTTGATTGTAGCGACCATCTACATTATCACCACTTTTCGATATAACCCCTCTTGAAACCTTTGGCACAATGTCATTCATGGCAGCAGAAAGACTTTCTGCATAAGCCGTATTCCATCTGTAATTTTTATGTTCTGCTCCTACGACTATGGCAATACGTGCATATGATTGATTGTTGTACATGGTAGTTGTCGCATCCCGCTTGGCAGAATCTCGATGCAAATCAATTATTAAATTATAGGATTGCTCTTGTAAACGGCTTGATAGATATGGACGTACTGTGTTATAAGCTTGTGGAAAAGTTTTGCCTTCCGATTTCATTACCTTCATCACATCAACATCTAATACATCCGTCTGGATACCGTTCATACTAAAGTGCTTGGAAATGGCGTCTTGTAAGTTATAAATATTTGTTTTGTCATCATAAACCGCCACTTTTCCGCTAGCTGCTTTTACCATCGGTTGATAGGCTTCTTGTGAATGTGTAAATAACAATAATACTTTAAATGGATCCTGCTCTTTTGTCTGCTCTGACGTCGATTCTGGCGTCTGCTCTTTCGTCTTCTCTAGTTCACTTTCTTCTTCTAAATTTGTAGCGGCAAACACGACTTGTTTATCCTCTGGTTGTTTAATCGGAGTCGATGCTTGCTTGTTGAACGGAAGTTGCCCAGCAATGACTGGTAATACGAAAAAGAACAATAATAGACCAATTGACCATTGTAGTTTTTTTAGCAAAGTCACACCCTCCTCCCCTTATCGTATGGAGGGGATGTGTCTTTTAGAACGATGAATTTATAGATCGTTTGCCCATTTTGTAAGCATAGTTGAAATGAGTGTTGCATACCGATCTATCCAATAATCGGCTTCTTTCGGTGTGACCATTAACTGTGCATGTGAAGCAGCAAAAGTCTCTTCAAAAAGCTGTTGACGTTCCTCTTTTGACCATGTTGCCCATTCACCGAAAATGGGTGTAACAAGGGACATATCCAGTTCTTTATTAATATCTGGACGCCATGAAGATAATGATAATTTAGATGAAGGTTTTCCTCTCTCAGCAACTCGCGCGGCAATAGTGCGTAACATCACCTCTACTGCGTCAGCAATTAGCACGGGTGCATCAACAACTGTTGGAATCCCAATTGCTGTGACAGGGATACCAAGCATTTCTAAGGATATTTCCTTGCGTTGATTGCCGACACCTGAACCTGGATGAATACCCGTATCGGTAAGTTGGATAGTTTTACATAAGCGGTCGCTTGCTCTTGTTGCGAGGGCATCTACGACAATGATTAGTTTTGGTTGTAGACGCTCAGCTAATGCTGCTACAAATTCACCTGTTTCATAGCCTGTTTGCCCCGTCACACCTGGTGCATACATGACAAATTTGTCATCGATTTTATCTAGACTATGCAAGTGATCGATAACATATGGTCCTATGGCATCTGGCGTTATCGTTCGATTGCCAAGCCCTATAATTAATATTTTGTCATCCTTCTGCCAGGAAATTGATTCATGTAACGTTTTAAAGTTTGCTAGCAAGGCTTTTTCAAGTTGTTCAAATCCATCCTCATCTTCTAATGTAAGCGTTGGTACGGAAAGGGTTATATATTTCCCTTCTTTTTTGCCTATTTGTTTCTTGCCTTCTGCGTTCACTTGGACATCGGTTATTTTCACGCGTCCTGCAGTGCGGTCTTCGATTTGAACCCCAGATGATTGTTCAAGTGTTTCTTTTTGTTCCTTCGTTTGATGTAAAACGACCTCTTCAGATTCATCAATTAAATCAGTCCGTTGCCAATTTAAATTTTGCATTCAGCTCACCTCAATTAGTAGTTTGTTCAAACTGTCAAGTAAATATTCTTTGCATTTATCTATTGCAATTTAGCCTAGCGTTTGTTAAAATGATTTTTGTTGTATTGACACAAGAAATCAATGAGAAGATATCATCTCGTACCTATTTTAGGAGGTGAAAGATATGCCAAACATTAAATCTGCGATTAAACGCGTAAAAGTTAACGAAAAAGCAAACGTTGCTAACTCTCAAGCTAAATCTGCAATGCGTACTACAGTGAAAAAAGCTGAAAACGCTGTTGCTGCTAACGCTGAAAACGCACAAGAACTTTTACAAGCAGCTTACAAATCTTTAGATAAAGCAGCTTCAAAAGGACTTATCCACAAAAACGCGGCGGCTCGTAAAAAGTCTCGCCTAGCTAAAAAAGCGTAAGTGTTTATAAAGGATCAGTTTACTCTTCTTGAGTAACTGGTCTTTTTTCGTTTTCAACAATTATAGGATTGCCAATAAAAAAATCCGCTATGCTTCTTCGAAAAAACAGGAGACCCTAAAGGTGCTCCTTGTCTTCCCCTCGGAAAGGCACAGCGGATTTTATTTATCAGGAAAACGATTCATAGTTGCTATTTGTATGAATCTTCCTTACCTAAATCACTCTTTTTAGATATGGTATTTTCTGCATAATCCACACAACTATTGTGGAAAGCACTAAAATAATGAGTACTTGTAATGGAATAGCAAATAGCGGTTTGACAAAAAGCTCATTTTCATCAAAAAAGTACGGGCGGACTTTATCTAAAATCATTGCATGTACTAAGTACACACCAAAACTTGTTTGTCCAATTAACTTAACAATTCTACTTGTCTCATAGCTTCCGCTTGCCACTTTACGATTGACCCAATATTTCACAAAGACAAAGAGAGCAATACTCATCGCAATAACATTTGGACTAGAATAAGAAAAAGCATAGCTTGTAAATTGTCCTTGCTGCTCTGTTAAAACATTTGTACGTAGGATTGTTTCAAGTGCTCCAACTATTCCTAGCATGTAAATTCCGACACGCCATTTTTTCGATAGTTCAAATGTCGCTAAATAGTAGCCAAGTATAAAGAAACCGATATACTCACTTAAAGGGAAAAACAACGTAAATTCATTACTCACAATATATGAATAATAACGGAAACCTCCATAAAATAATATCCAGAGAACAACCACATAGCCTATCATTTGTTTAGAAGCATGATTAACGAAAATATTAAAGACGGGCGCTAGTAAATAAATACCAATCAGCGCATAAAAATACCACAAATGATAGTATATCTGATTATTAAAAAACATGATTAGAAACTCTTTCAACGAATACCCAGGATTCCACATATACGTTGCCCACGTATAATAGATTATCGACCAAGTAATAAAAGGTAGTAAAATTTTATTCGCACGTTTTTTAAAAAAAGTACGCAGCGATTCTTCTTTCCGCCCAAGTAACAATGCCCCACTAATCATTAAAAAAATGGGCACACACCAGCGCGATAATGCATTATAAACAATGCCTGTTTGCCAGTCAAATAAAGTAATTTTGTCATAAAGCACGACATAAGGAGTCGCAGCATGCAAAAGTAATACGCCTAGAATTGCAATGGCTCTAAGGCTGTCCATGTACTGAATTCGTGTATGCACGTTCAAAAACCCCCCACGACATTATACAACCATTCATGCCCAACTAGTTAATATTTTTTACAGTTGGCGTAGTAAAAATAGTTCTAAATATCGCTCGCGGTTTCCTCCTGCTGTTTTTAACTGTAAATCGACTTCTGCCAACTGATATAAAGCTTTCAATAAACTTTCTTCAGATGGACGGTTGCGTTGCTCAACCATTAACTTGACACGATAAGGGTGAATTTTTAAGTTTTTTGCAATTTGCTGCGGATGATAGCCCTTTTTCAGCAAATAAAACACATTCGACATCGTCCGTACATTCGAAGCAAGAAGCCCGACAAGCATAATCGGCTCCTGTTTCTGGCGCAATAAATCATGGTAAATTGACAATGCCGCTACAGGGTCATGTGCAAAATATGCGTTTAACATTTTAAAGGCATCCTGTTCTAACGTTTTTGCGACTAAATCTTCTACGAGCATCGTTGTTATTTCTCCGCCCTCACCTACATAGAGCGATAGTTTCTCCATTTCCATCTGTAGCTGTAGCATATTCGGTCCAACCATTGATACAAGCTGCTCAATAGCACTTTGTGTAATCGTATTGCCCTGTGCTTTCACAAGTCCTTGAATCCATACTGCTAAATCTTGTTCTTTTGGCGTTTCGGCTTGGACAATGAGCGCATGCTCTTTCATCATTTTTGTCACTTTTTTACGTTCATCTAGCTTTTCATATGGTGCAATAAAAACCGTTACAGAAAAATCGGAAGGATTTGCAAGCCATGCCTCCAAACGTTTCACATCATGCTCGATTTTTTCTTTCCCTTTTTCAGTTGCCTTTAAAAACGATGCATTTTTAGCAATTACTAGTTTACGCTCTGAAAAAAATGGAATCGTATCCGCTTCATCCATCACGACATCTACCGGTAATTCTTCCAAATCAAAAGTAGTCATTTCAATTTCTTCTTCTGTGCCGAGTGCTTCCTTTAAACGCTTCACTGTTTCGTCTATAAAATAGCTTTCTTCACCAATGATTAAGTATACAGGTGCAAGCTGACCTTTTTTTATATTGTTCCAAACCGTTGATATCATATTTTTACCTCCATCTAGCAATACTATTAGTATACATGATTTAGTTTCGGTTGTGACTTTGGGCTAAATTGTGTCGATTCCTTGCCACATTGGTAATTCGTATTTTCGATATAGCTTTTATGAAAATGATGTCTTATAATAAATAACAGAATTGGAGGGATGACAATGAATCCATTTGAAGGTAAAAATATACAATGCAAACGTAACGATGCTATTGATTCTGGCGTTGGTTTCGGCGTATCTTTTGGGGTTTTCACTATTATGTTTATCATCGCAGTAATAGTAGACTACGCAGCAATGTAAGCTACCTTTTATACCAATGTAAAAGACCTTGTTCAGATTTGGACAAGGTCTTTTTCAGTACGCACACCCCATCTATCTTTATGTGCGACCACTTCAATCGTACCATCTATCCCCGTTATCATCGTCGCTAATTCACGCCGTCGAAAACGTTCGACTACTATGTCATGCGGGTGATTGTAGCGATTATTTCGTCCTGCACTAAAAATGGTTAATGTAGGCTGTAGTAGCTCTACAAAAGGTTCAATGCTTGAAGTTTTACTACCGTGATGCCCCGCCTTTAAAAGCGTTATGTTTGCCAAATGTGGTCCATATTGATTTATTAACTGATGTTCACCAGCTTCCTCCAAATCGCCTGTTAACAATGCACGAAACGATTCCTGTTGTATAAATAACACAAGGGAATCATTATTGCCCTCATAATGTGTATCATCGGGTAATAAATAGTGAAAATTTGTCGACCCGACACGCCATGAAGTACCTTGCATTTTTTCTTTTACAGGAACTTTTTGTTTCGCCGCTTCCGCTAATAAGTCTTGCATCACTGGTTTATCGAGGGAGCTTGGTGTTACATGAATTTCCCGCATCCTAATCTCCTCTAGCACTTCTTCTGCTCCCTCTACATGGTCAGCATCTGGGTGTGTCAATATCATTATATCCACCTGTCGAATACCTTTTCCTTTTAAAAACGGTACAATAACCTGCCTACCAACCTCATAGGGGCGCTTTGGAGCCTTCCAATCCTCTTCCTTGAATCGAAGTACACCTCCAGCATCGACGACGTATACGGCCCTTCTAAACGGTAATTCGATGACTGTACAATCACCCTGCCCTACATTTAAAAATGTCAGCCTCGTTTCGTTATATAATTTAGGTGCAAGTTCGATGCAAAGAGCAGGTATTAAAAGCAGCATGACAACTTTCCCATAGCGTCTCGCTTCTAAAAAATACAAGCTACTAAGCACGCTAACAAACGCTAGGCATACTAGCCATAAAGCAGGTTTTCCAGGGGTCCATAGTTGTATCGGCAAAGCTTGTAAATATATGATGGCTTCCGAAAGCCAAGTGCGCAAAGGCTCATAAAATTTGAAAAATAGCTTAGCTAAAGGCATCGAGATGAATGAGATAATGAGCAGCATCAGATTTGTCGGTAAAATAACAATTGAAAATAATGGCACAAAAACAATATTTGCAATAAACGATGAGATTGATAATTCGTAAAAGTGATAAAGTAATAGTGGATAAGCCAATAATTGGCATACAAACGTGATTAACAAAGACTTTAACAACCAGTGCCTGCCTTGCAAGATTGCATTCGAGTATAAAAGACTAACTGTTGCTAGATAGGATAACTGAAAGCCCAGTTGAAATATTACCCCAGGCTCCAGTAAAACAAAGCCAATAAAACTAATAGCTAATGCGTCATCAACTGGCATCTGCCACCTCGCAAAACGCATTAACATCACCAGTTCTACAACCGAAACAGCTCGAACTACAGAAGGCGCTCCACCGGCTAGCACACCGTACATAGGCAACACAATCAGTAGGATAATTGTCGCTATTTCTTTTCGTATACCTACTCGTAGCATTCCTTCATAAAACAACCATGAAACGAGTGCGACATGTAAGCCAGAAATGGCAAATAAATGCGTAATGCCTAGCTTCTGATATGCTCTTTGAAGCTCATCGTCTACATGATCCCGTAAACCAATTAGCAACGCCTGTGCCTCTGCTACAAGGGATGCAGGAAAAGCAGTTTCAATATGCTTTTTCAGGTGAAATCTGTACTTAGCAAGCACTATGCCTAAAGATTTCTCTTTTGCTATCAACGACCAGCTCTTGACTTCAAAAATGCCTCTTGCGCCTTTGCTCACTAAATATTTATCAAAAGACAAAGCGTAAGCATGTGCTGGTGGATTCGGTGCTACCAGTTCGCCCTCAACGACATAGGTAAAACCTGTAATAGATGTCGTTTCATAAAAATGTTTTTCTAGCTCTGAAGACAATGTATACATCACATAGAGTGTTTCACCTGTCTCTGTTTTTGCAAACCCACTAAGCCGTTGCCCATTAATTTTATAGTCGCTCGTCCATGTTAATTGAAAAGTTGACGGTAAAGGGGAAGGTTCCGTCAATCGAATGGTGGAAAGATAGAAGAAAAAAAGAAGTCCAACACCTATAACGAGTGTTGGTATCAGCATTGCCTCACCTTTAAAAATAAGCCATGATGCTAATAATAGAACACAAACAAGTAGCCAAGCTGACTTGTGTGCCGCAAGCGAAGCAACAAGTACAGCTAGTGCTACATAAATCCATTTATGCTTTATTGTATTTTGCCAAATAATGCACTCACCTTCTGTTCATAAGGGAGCAATTTTTCTGCTGGCATGCCGCTTTCACGTAATGCATTGAGCATATCTATGTACAAGGCTAATTTTTCATTTCTTAAAAAATCAATTTTGCGCTCATCAAAGGGTACATGTAACACTTCTACACCTGCTTTTTTAAATAACTCTTGAGCGTATGGATTATTTTTATAATCCGTTGCATAATAGACACGTTCAATTCCTGCTTGAATAATAGACTTCGTACATGGCAAACAAGGGAAATGTGTCACATACAAATCTGCTCCTTTTGTCGGTGTACCGTACTTGGCGCATTGTAAAAGTGCATTCATCTCTGCATGCACCGTACGCACACAATGGTTATCAACAACATAGCAACCCTCTTCAATACAATGTTCATCACCTGTAATTGAACCGTTATAGCCTCCTGCTATAATCCGTTTATCACGCACAACTGTTGCGCCTACTGCCAGTCTTGTACAAGTACTACGTAACGCGAGTAAATGGCTTTGTGCCATGAAAAATTGATCCCAAGTAATACGCTCCATATGACTACCTCCTAAATTTACTTACATTATCAACGAACTGTGCTATATACCACAGTCACTTTTCTACTCTAGTGTAGCCCTTTTAGAAAAGGGTCGTCAACTTCACATTATTTTGTAAAATTAGTTAACCGTAATGGCATCTTTAAACTTTTCAAATGTTTTTTCTCCGATACCTGCCACCTTTTTTACATCTTCTATTGTTTGGAAACGTCCATGTTCCTCACGGTAGGCAATAATACTTTGCGCCTTAGAAGGACCTATCCCAACTAATGTTGCCAGCTCTGTATGATCTGCCTTATTGACATTGATTTTATTATTCGTTGTCAGATTGCTTTCATTTGCTGTGGCAATGTTGAAACTGGACATTACGTCATCAAGTTTTTCACCTTTTACAGGAATATAAATAACCATTTCATCCTGCACCTTTTGCGCATGGTTAATGTGCCGTGTATCAGCGTCCTCACTATAGCCGCCTGCAAGCTGGACTGCATCTATCATTCGTTGATCTGGCTTAAGTGCATAGACACCTGGATGCAATACAGCACCCTTTATATCAATAAGCACCTGCTGTACGACCGCTTCTTCAACAGGTTCTTCTATTATTGCTAGCTGTTCTGTCGGTTGGATTGTTTCGATGAGCTCTTCTTGGGGAGGTGAAGAGTCAAAATTCGAGAAAAAGAAGTAACAAAGTCCACTGATTACTAGTATGCTGGGGAGCAACACACTTTTCTTATACTTTTGCCATAAAGATTGGATCATATAAACCATCCTTTCTATGCAAAAGGTAATCATATGGAGTCTGTTTTAATCATATACTATCGTTCTACTGAAGAAAAGTAGATTGATGCTATCTATCCAAATCTAAATTGTTCTAGCCATATATTTTCAAAAACTCATATTTAATCAAAAAAAAGTTCGGTATAATACCGAACTTTTTTTGAGTATTGGCCTCCATCATCTTATCAAAATTTCAGGAGTACCTGTTGCAACTATCATTTCACCGCACGTATAAAAATGCGTTCACTTTCGTATTCCGGTGCTTCCTCTGTAAAATCTGCTGTTACTTCTATATCCGTAAAGCCAATCTCACGAAGCCATGTCATATAGTGTTCAATAGCAAATGTGCGTTGGAAATGCTCCTCATCAAAACGTTCATACAGATCACTTCCAGCATCTCGAACATAAAACGTCATTTGATGGACAATCGAATGTTCATAGTCCCCAGGCTCTGTATGCCATACGTAACTAATATCTCCATCATCATACGTAAATGGTCCATCTAAAAAGATTTCATCCATTTTAAATAATGAATGGACATCAAAGAACAGTTGACCACCTGGTCGTAACGTATGAAAAATACGCTCTAGCGTCGAATAAACGTCTGCCTGTTCCACCACATAGTTCAGTGAATCAATGGCAATCGTGACAACATCCAGTGCCTCAAAACCGTCCAATTCATGCATCGACATACAGAACAGCGGCACTTGTAAACCCGCCTCTGCAAAACGCTCTGCGGCTATAGCAAGCATATCTTCTGACAAATCAATACCACTTACCTGATAACCAGCCTTTGCTAGCATCAGCCCAAGCACACCAGTGCCACAGCCAATATCTAAAAGCTTCGGGAATTGTTTGCTCGGCGCATGTTGCTCTACCCACTTCACATAACGATCATACGGAATATCCGTTTGGAGCTCATCGTATACATGGGCAAAACGTTCGTAGCTACTCACTTACGCCTCTGATACGTCTAATTGTGGTGCATCGCCCCATAGACGCTCTAAGTTATAGTAAGCACGCTCATCCTTGTGGAATATATGTGCTACAACATCACCAAGGTCTACTAAAATCCAGCGTGCGCCATCGAAGCCTTCAACACGACGAATTTCGTGTCCCTCTTTTACCGCTACCTCTTGTAATTCACGTGCAATCGCTTGTACTTGGCGATCTGAATTCCCGTGTGCAATGATGAAGTAATCTGCTAAAAGTGAAATACCTTGCATATTTAAAACGACAATATCCTCACCATGTTTGTCGTCGATTGCTTTGTAAGCTGCTTGTAATAAAGTTGAAGTCATCCTTCACTGTCCTCTCTTTTCATCATATCGTTATAACATGCTATAGATAATGGATAAATGGCCTGTTTACTATCGATTAAAAACGCCAATGTATGACGTATGCAGGCACTCATAGCCTTATCCAAATTTTTATGCGCTTTTTTTCGCAGACGTTCTACACCATCAAATTTTCGATTTGGTTCAATCATATCTGCAACAAAAATTATTTTTTCTAAATTGCTCATTGCTTCACGTCCTGTCGTATGGAAACGGATTGCATTTAATATCTCTTCATCCGTTATGCCGAATTCACTTTCAGCAATATACGCACCAACAGGCCCATGTAGTAGTTCACTGCCCCAGCCAATCAGTTGTTGATCTAACTGTTGCGCTTTCACGATTTCCTCCATCCATTCGATATCTGCATACTTTGCAATATCATGAAGAATAGCAGCTGTTTCAGCTTTGCTCTCGTTTTCACCATAGATTTTTGCTAATTGTATGGCTGTTTCCATTACACCAAGTGTATGGATATAGCGTTTCTCAGGCATGCGAGGTTTAATCGCTGCTAAATACTGTTCGCGTTCCATAAAGACCTTCCTCTCGTATAAACGTCTCTACCGCTTCTGGCAGTAAAAAGGTTACCGTTCTACCAGTAGCAAGGCGCTCACGAATCAGTGTCGACGATAAATCGATTTGCGGTACTTCCACCATTAATACAGGATACTCCGTAAGCGCCTCTGTCTTTGGACGCTTTACGCCGACAAATTGAACAAGTTCCACTAGCTCATCAATACAATACCACGTATGGAGTGAATCAATCATATCGCCCCCAATAATAAAGTAAAACTTCACAGTAGGCTCCCTTTCACATAATGCAGCAAGTGTGTTATAGGAATAGGATACACCGCCCTTATCAACCTCATACGACTCAACACGAAAATGCGGATAAGGTTGAATGGCCCGCTTCACCATTTCTAGGCGTTTGTCATCACTCGCATCATGCGGAGCTTGTTTATGGGGTGGTAGAGCATTTGGCAAAAAACGTACCTCATCTAATTCCAATGCATGAAAGACTTCGTTTGCCATGATTAGATGTCCAATATGCGGTGGATTAAACGTACCTCCAAGTAAACCGACCTTTTTCATCGTTTCACCTTATTTCGCTGCTTTTGGTAACACAATTTTCTTGTTGTTACGTGATTCTTTATATAAAACAACTGTCAAGCCGATTAATTGAACAAGTTCAGCATGTGCACCTTTTGCAAGAGCCTCTGCCACTTCGTTTTTGTCCTCTTCACAGTTATCTAAAATACGTACTTTAATTAGTTCACGTACTTCTAATGCTTCACGAATTTGCTTTGTCATTTCGTCATTCACGCCGCCTTTTCCTACTTGGAAAATCGGTGTTAAATGATGTGCTTCTGCACGTAAAAAACGCTTTTGTTTACCTGTTAACATAAAAATTATTGTCCTCCTAATTGCGCCTTTAATCGCGCAATCATTGAATTTGTATTTGGATATTCATCGAGCCAGTGATGGAACGCAATCGCACCTTGATGTACGAACATTCCAAGACCAGTTACAACGGTCGCTCCTTTTTCCACAGCCGCTTGTAAAAAAGGCGTCATTAATGGATTATACACAATATCTGCAACAATTGCGCCTTTCGCTAGTCGATTCAATGAAAATGGCATCGAAAAGTCACCCGTTACTAGCCCAGCTGACGTCATTTGCACTAAAATACCAAAGTCAGCCAACGATTCCTCCGCTTGCGCTAAAGAAATCGCACGCCCTGTTCCGAGTTCATCAATCATTGCTTGTGCATTGGCAACTGTACGATTGGCGATTGTTAAATTCGTATATCCTTGTTGTTGCATGGCAAATGCGATGCCACGAGCTGCCCCGCCCGCTCCAATCAGAAGCACTGGCTTATCTTTATGTGACTTACCAACAGCTTCTTCTAATGAGCGCACAAAACCAAGCCCATCTGTATTGTATCCTTTTAACTTACCTTCTTTTGTTCGTACGACGGTGTTCACCGCACCCATTTTTTCTGCTAACTCATCTAGCTCGTCTAAATAAGGAATGATTGCTGTTTTATGCGGTATGGTCACATTCCATCCACTAGCACCTAATGTTTTTAAACCAGCAATTGCTGCCTCTAACTGATGCGATGGTACGTGTACTGGAATATAGGCTGCATCGATCGCCATTTCTTCAAACCAAACATTATGCATGGCTGGTGATTTTGAATGCTCAATCGGATCACCAATTACTGCAAACCACTTCTTCATGTCCTAGTTCCTCTTCTCTTCTTTTACTAATTATTAAATGAGCGATGGACGAATTGATACTTGTACACCTTTTGGTGCATAAGCAGCAATGACCACATTCGCATGCTGTACCGTAATCCAGCCAAGTCCTGAAAAAACTACATCTGTTTTTGCTTCTTTGATTGAAAACTCATGACGGACTAACTCTGGAAGCTTGTCGATAAAGTCTGCAGTCGGAGGTGCCAGTAACTCACCTTTATGCTCAGCATATAACGTATCAGCCTTTTCAAGCTTTGTACGGTGGATTGGCAAATCATTTGCCACATGGATTGTAAATGCTGAACGCTCCCCTTGAATAAAGTCAAATCGTGCAAGTGCACCAATAAATAAAGTTTGCCCTGCATTTTGCTGATACACTTTCGGCTTAATTTCTTTTTTGGGCATAATATACTTTAATTCGCTTGCATCAATATAATGTGCCATTTGATGGTGATTAATAATCCCAGGTGTGTCATATAATGCACTACCATCATCGAGTGGAATTTCAATCATGTCCAATGTAGTGCCAGGGAAATGCGAGGTAGTAATGACTTCTCCTTCACCCGTAGCTTGTTTAATAACGCGATTAATAAACGTGGATTTCCCAACATTTGTACAACCTACTACGTAAACGTTTTGGCCGTTGCGATATTGGTCTATCGCTTCCATTGCCTCAGCCATTCCTTGGCCTTTATGTGCACTAACTAACAGTACATCAATTGGTTGTAGACCAAGTGCTTTTGCCTCACGTTTGAGCCAGTTTATTACTTTTTTTGGCTTCACTGATTTTGGCAGTAAATCAGCTTTATTCGCTACTAATAGCACTGGATTTTTGCCAACGAAGCGATGAAGCCCTGGCAACCAGCTACCATTGAAGTCAAAAATATCAACGATTTTTACGATCAAGCCTTGCTGTGTTCCAAGGCCATTCAAAATACGTAGAAAATCGTCATCTGTTAATGACACAGGTTGAATTTCATTGTAATTTTTCAAACGGAAGCAACGTTGACAAATGACTACGTCTTTTTCTAGTGATGATGGGGGTGCATACCCTACTGCTGTTTTATCTTCTGTTTGAATTGTCGTACCACAGCCAATACAATTTGGCATTTCGTTCATTCTTGTTCCTCCCAAGTAATTATTCCTTTACGTTTTAAATCATTGAATACACGGCGCTCAACGAAACGATTAAATTTTGTTACGAGCCCATCGGATTGTGCAACTGGTTTTACTAACACAGTATGCAAACCTAAACGTTTGGCGCCCATCACATCTGTAAGTAACTGGTCTCCTACCATTACTACTTCATTAGGACGTAAGCCTAGTTGAATAACAGCACTGTAAAAGGCATTACGAAGTGGCTTTCTCGCCTTATGAATATACGGAATGTTAAGTGGCTCAGCAAAATGCTTTACACGTGCTTCTTTATTATTTGAAGCGATAATTACACGAATGCCAGATTCCTTCATAATACGTAGCCAGATAATTAGCTCTTCCGTTGCATCTGCACGGTCCCATTCCACAAGCGTATTATCTAAATCTGTAATAATTCCTTTAATGCCTAATTCTTGAAGCTTTTCTGGTGTTATTTCAAAAATGCTTGTCACAAATTCATCTGGTAATAAAAAATTATACAAAATAGCGACCCCTAATCTAAACGTATTATTCGACCATTATAGCATATTTGCAAAGGCTTCACCCATGCGAATTGGACTTCCTTGTACAACATTATCCGTAAATGTAATGGTATCTTTCTCAAATAGCATGACCACTGTCGAACCAAATGAAAAATAACCAACTTCATCTCCCTTTTGCCACTGGGCTGTTGTATTTGTTAACACAATGGAATTGACAAACGTAGCACCGACTTTAATAAATGCCACATGCTGGTCATTTGCCACTTTTAACTCGGTTACAAGACGATAGTTATGAGAAATTGGCTTTTTGCCATAAGTGAGTCCTAGTTGATTGACCGGGAAAGATGATTGTCCAAGTGTATATTGTCTTAACACTTCGCCATCAATCGGGCTATGGATTCGATGATAATCAGCAGGACTTAAATAAAATACGATAAAATGTCCATCGGCATATTGCGCAGCACGATCTTTATTCCCTAGTAAGTCCTGCAAAGCATAAGGTTTGCCCTTTACAAGAAAAGTCATATCCCATTCAATACGCCCAAAGGATTCCACTTTTGCATCCACTGGACTTGTAAAAACAGTAGGATTTTGGTCTATTGGTCGTGCATCTGTTAAAAGCTCTCTTGTAAAAAAATCATGTAAACTTGAAAATTGTTGTGGTTTTTTTGAAACTTCTTCAAGGTTAATATCGTATAGTTTCATATAGCTTGGAATTATTCGCTTACTCCACTTCGCTTTAGCAATAGTTTGTAAAAGCTGGGAAGATTGTTTACCATTCGTTAATTCTATTAAGCGTTGGTATAGTTTTTCTTTCATAAAGCAAAACCCCTATCCATTAAATTAGACTGTCAATTTTTTCTCATCCGAAGTATAATGGTACAATATCTTAAGTGCAAAGGAGTGATCCGCCTTGTTTTTTTATCACAAGTTGGTGGATACGACGGTTAAGAAAATGAAATCGCACGCAGCAAACTTCATCACAATTAGTAATATGTCCTTTGGTGGCGCGGCCATAATGGCCACTTTACATGAATATTATAGCTATAGCGTCTTGTTTATCTTTATTGCTGCTCTTCTCGATCGCTATGACGGGAAAGTGGCACGCGCGCTCGGACAAGTATCTGAGTTAGGTAAACAATTAGATTCTATGAGTGATATTATATCATTTGGTGTAGCACCTGCATTATTAATGTATGAAGTTGTCCTAGTTGATTTTGGTTTCGCGGGCATGATGATGACCGTTCTTTATATCGTCTGCGGTGCGATGCGATTAGCTCGCTTCAATATTAGTGAAGCAAACGGTTATTTTACTGGGCTCCCGATAACAGCTGCTGGTACGCTATTAACATTAACGTATTTTGCGTCGACTACGTTCCATCCAGCCTTTTATCTATTCCTATTACCGATTTTAGCTTTACTAATGATAAGTACATTCACGTTAAGAAAAGTGTAACAGCGTAATTGCTGTTGCACTTTTTTCATTGAACGACCTTTCTTAACATATACTGTCGAAAAATGGGGAAAGGATGAAATCATTCAATGAGCGGAATTTTTACTTCTATGTTGCAGTTATGGTTTGAAATCCCTGCGTTATTCGGTTATTTAAAAGGGCAAACATTCCATAAACCCTTTTCTAAAGAAGAGGAAGCTGCTTGTATTGAACGATTTTTAGGTGGTGATGAGCAAGCGCGTCTCGATTTAATTGAGCGCAATATGCGACTTGTTGCACATGTCGTAAAGAAATTCCATCCAAAACATGAACAACTCGATGATTATATTTCCATCGGAACAATCGGTCTAATGAAAGCTGTTGAAAGTTATACCCCCGATAAAAAGACGCGCCTTGCAACGTACGCCGCACGCTGTATTGAAAATGAAATTTTAATGCATTTAAGAACCCAGAAAAAAGTACAAAAAGATGTATCCTTATTTGAACCAATTGGCACAGACAAAGATGGCAATGCATTACAAATTCGCGACCTGCTACAATGCGATGAAGAAAGTGCAACCGAAAAAATCGAACATAAAGAGCATGTTGCCCAGTTGTACCATTATTTGCACATGCTCGATGAACGCGAGCTGGAAATTGTCACACTCCGCTATGGGCTAAATCAGCATGATGCACTGACACAAAAAGAGATCGCTGCCCGCTTAAATATTTCTCGTAGTTATGTATCTCGCATTGAAAAGCGAGCACTCATTAAACTCTATCAATTTTATAAAAGAGATCAAAAGTCTATTGAGTAATTTATTGTAATTTGTTATTGATAAAAATTCAATCTTGAAATAGCTGTACGTGTTTTATTGATGCTCTCCAAAACGGTTTTCATTAGCCGCTAAAACACTTTAGCGTGTCTAGCATCCCTTGAGGAGTCCGTTGTTTCCTCAAACAATAAAAAGCTCCTTTTTGACTTTAACAGCCACAAAGGAGCTTTCTATAACGTATTAATGCGTTGCTTCTGTAAGATCTGCCGAAATAAGCGTGCCGATTAACATTGTAATTATCACGACACCTGCTGTTAAAAATAGCATAATGGATACCTCCCATCGAACTATGAAGAGAATGAATTAATGCCATTGTAGCATTGAAGATTATTTACGACTGTGATTTTTCTCACTTTTTCACTGCTCACTTTGTCTATTACATGTAGATTTATAGAGCCGTAATTGCTTTTAATACAATTTGTGTTGAATGTTTTGCAGCGACTGGTAAGAACTCATCAAAGCTGATGTTTGATTCTTTGCCAGCAATATCAGATAGTGCACGAATAACAACGAAAGGTGTACCAAATTGATAGCATACTTGTGCAACAGCTGCCGCTTCCATTTCAACAGCTTTCATTTGAGGAAAATGCTGACGCACTGCTTCCACACGTACAGGGTCATTCATAAAGGCGTCACCAGAGCAAATTAAGCCAATACCGTATTGATGTTCACCAACTGCTTTTACAGCCTCTTCGGCAACTTTTATTAATTTTGCATCTGATTGGAAGGCAGCAGGCATACCTGCCATTTGGCCAATTTCATAACCGAAAATCGTAACATCTACATCATGATGACGTACTTCATTTGAAATAACCACAGCTCCAACTTCAAGTGCCTCATCATAGCCCCCAGCAGAACCTGTATTAATGACTACATCTGGTTTGAATTCATGTAATAAAATTGTTGTTGACATCGCCGCATTGACTTTACCAATACCGCTTTTTAATAGGACTACTTCTTTTCCTTCATATGTCCCTGTTGTGTATTCACTACCAGCAATTGTTGTACTAGTAGCACCTTCTAAAGATGCGCGTAATAACTCTACTTCCTCTTCCATTGCACCGATAACTGCGATTTTCATGAATTCATTACTCCCCTTCTTTTATCCAACTCTATTAAACAACAATGTGTCGGGTTTGACATTCATTTGTAACGCCCCCGCCACAAATCCCAAACATCCGTAGAACTTTTTCCATTACCTACTGCTAATGGCTCTGGTCAAAGAACATTGCACTATTGAGCTATGTTTTTACCCAATAGATTTAAAAATAATCAATACAGCAGTTTTCGTCAATAGGCACCTTCTAATGTATTCAACTGTTCTAGTTTTACAGGAAGCCAGCCTTCGTTATCAACCCATTCCATGCTGACACGATACTTTTCACTTTTGTCTTTTGTCGAAACCGTTGCAATGGCTTTATTGGCACCACCATTATTTTGCAAACGCCAAACAATCATATTGTCACTTGTAATGCCCGTAATGGCTGTCACTGTTGCAATTTTTTCTGCCCAATCTACAGATTGATCATCGTAGGATGAGACATGCTCTCCAGTTTGCGTTGTAGGCGTCGGTTTCCAGTTTTTATCTGTCACTACACGGTCAACAATTGGATCGTCGGACGTCGTTTCAACTGCCGTATTTTGTTCTGGTTGCTCTTCATCTTTCGTCTGGTCTTTATCTTTCGTCTGGTCTTCCTCTTGTGACTGTTCGTCGTTACTTGCGATGTCTTCCTCTTTTGAAGGCTCCTTCTCACTTTCATCGTTCTTTTGCTCTTGAGCTGGTTCCTCTTTAACAGTTTCTTGTGCGTCATCTTGCCACTTAAACACATACGTTGCCGTTATAACAATTAATATAATGACAATGCCAATTAAAATATTTAACATTTTATCTAGCTTTTTATTGTGAGATGGCTGCAAATGACGACTGCTTCGTGTTTGTCGTTCACCCATGAAGTCTCCCCCTCTCTAGCCAATATTTTATCAAGTTCCACACAACTTGCAAAATAAAAACAGTTAGCTCTTCTCTAGAAAGAAGAGCTAACTGCTTGTACATCTGTGATTATTTAATTGAAAGAATTTTCACTTTCATTTCACCACCAGGTGTTTGTACAACTACTTCTTCACCTTCTGCTTTTCCAAGTAAGCCTTTTGCAATTGGTGATTCATTTGAGATTCGGAATTCCATTGGATCAGCCTCTGCAGAACCAACGATCGTATAAGATTCTTCATCAGAAGATGGTTTACCGTTAATAATTTCTACGAATGTAACCGTTTTCCCAAGCGAAACTACACTGTTGTCCGTTTCATCTTCAGTAATAATTACTGCGTTACGAATCATTGATTTTAATGTAGAAATACGTCCTTCTAAAAAGGCTTGCTCTTCTTTTGCTGAGTCATACTCGGCATTTTCAGAAAGGTCTCCGAAGTCACGTGCAATTTTAATACGCTCTACAATTTCTTTACGCGTTTCTGTTTCTAATTTCACTAATTCTTCTTCTAATTTTCTTTTACCCTCGGCAGTCATTGGGTACTGTTTTTCATTTGACAAAGTACTTCACTCCTTATTTCTTCAATATAAAAACATAAAACTCGACCAAATGCTTTAAAAATGCATTTAATCGAATTTTATTATTTTTAATCCATTTCAAAATACGCTTTGACCTAATAGTATGCATGCCTTACAAAAATATGCTTCATAAAGCATGTAAATATTGTCAATACCACTCTATCTTATTACAATACGTTGTCAGTTTCAAGAATAGTTTTAATTTTCGTTACCATCAAATCAATCGCTACGCCATTCTCTCCACCTTCAGGAATAATAATATCAGCATAACGTTTAGTCGGTTCTATAAACATATTATGCATTGGTCGTACTGCAGATAGATACTGGTCAATTACAGAATCTGTTGTACGTCCACGCTCTTTAATATCACGTAGAATACGACGAATAATACGTAAATCCGGATCCGTATCAACAAATAATTTGATGTCCATTAAACCACGTAAGTCTGCATCCTCTAATACTAAAATTCCTTCTAGTATAATAACATCTACTGGCTCTACATGGATCACTTCTTTGGCACGTGTATGCTGTACATAGTCATAAACCGGCTTATCGATTGGCTGACGCTTTAATAATTTTTTTATATGCTCAATCAATAAATCATTATCAAACGCTAGTGGATGGTCATAATTCGTTCCTAATCGTTCTTCAAATGTTAAATGACTTTGATCTTTATAGTAGTAATCTTGTTCAATTACTACGACAGAATGCTCACGGAAAACATCATAAATAGCACGGGTCACACTCGTTTTACCTGAGCATGAGCCACCAGCGATTCCGATGACAACTGGACGCTTGATTGCCATTAATTATTCTCCTTTCGCATCATGTTGTGCGGTTGAAGTGGTGTCTCACATTTAAACTTAACAATTTGCAAAGGATGACGTGCCGCATCTAAGCTATTGCCGTCCTCATCCCAAATTTCCCCCATTGTAATGCGGAAATTTTCGATTTCTGGCCCAAAAAATTCTACTTCATCACCTGGTTTAAAATAGTTACGTTGTTGCATCGTTACAATTTTTGTTTCAGGATCATGCTCTAAAATAAGCCCTGCAAATTCATAGGTTGTTTTACGACCATGAACGCCAAACATTTGCTCTTCATGACCTGGTGCATCATGGAAAAACGCCTCAGCAGTGTCACGATTTGCACATTTATCTAACTCTTCTAGCCATTCCCGTTTAATTTTAAAATTGTCAGGGTCTGCACAATACGCATCAATGACTTTACGATAGACAGAAACTACTGTTGCCACATAGTGAATTGATTTCATACGGCCTTCGACTTTTAATGAGTCAATGCCAAGCTCAATCATATGTGGAATCGCTTCAATTAACTTTAAATCTTTCGGACTCATCGCAAATGGTGCATGATTGTCATCGAAGAGCGCTTTTTCCTCGCCGTCTTCCAGCTCGTATAAATCATAATCCCAACGACAAGATTGGCAGCAACCACCACGGTTGGAGTCACGTGCTGTCATATGATTTGATAACACACAACGACCTGAATAGGCGATACACATTGCGCCATGAACGAATGCTTCAATTTCGATATCGACTTTTTCTTTCATTAGCTTCATTTCTTCGCCGCCAACTTCACGTGCTAAAACAACGCGGTGTAAGCCTTCTTCTTTCCAATACTGCACTGCTTTCCAGTTGGATAAAGATTGTTGTGTAGAAAGATGGATTTCTAGCTTCGGCGCAGCACTACGACATGTTTCGATAATAAGTGGGTCCGCTACAATAATGCCAGTAACGCCTGCTGATTCAATATCCTTTAAATATTGCTCTAAACCATCCATATTTTCATTATGAGCGAAAATATTCGTTGTCACGTAAATTTTTGCTCCATACTTATTTGCAAACTCTACACCTTCACGCATATCTTCGATAGAAAAATTATCTGCGTTTGAGCGAAGACCGAATTCTCGACCTCCGATAAATACTGCGTCTGCACCATAATGGACAGCTACTTTTAGTTTTTCTAAGCTACCTGCAGGGGCAAGTAGTTCAGGTTTTTTTGTAATGACGCGTTTACCGTTTATCATTTCACGGATTTTGTCATTTTGTTCTAATGCCAATGCCATGTTCTTGCCACCTCCTAGTAAACTGTTTCCTTGAAGATAAAGCCCGTATCGAGTGGTCGAATAGCAGGTTGAATTTCTTCAATTTTAGCCAGTAAATCATCTTTAATATCGTCATATGCATCTTCAGATTCGTCAAAATATGTGTCAATTGCTCGACGGTATGCTTCCGTAACTGTCACTACATATTCCGGCGTTTGTAAAACACCTTCAATTTTTAGCGCATCGATGTCTGCTTCAAATAACTCGCCAAGCTCATCAATAATGCACATATCATTTGGACTGAAAATATGTGTCCCATTTGCATCCTCATAAATTGGATATTTGTTGTTACGCTCATCATCATGAAGGAACATATTACGGTTTTCTTGACGATTTTCAATTGTCATTACTTTATCTTGATATAAGAAATAATGACCTAGTAATGGACGCTTCGATTGGAACATACAAGTCATGCCGTGAACTTGTACTTCCACTTCTACTTCTGCGTTTTCTTTAATTTCTATAACTTCATCTAATGAAAGCTCACGCGCTAGCACAGCACGTGTTGCACCACGTTTACCCCAATAATTCGCAGTAAACCAGTTGGTAGCCGTCGTTTCTGGATTCCAGTGCAACGGAATGGTTACACCTTGCTCGCGACGCACTATAATAACCGCAGGGTCGCCGTAAATTAAACGATCTACACCTATGCGTTGCATTTCTTTTAAGTAGTCACCTAATGCATCTAGTTTTTCGTTATGGAAAAGCGCATTCACTGCAACATACACCTTTTTGCCTGCTGCGTGTATTAGCTTCGTTGCTTCTTCTACTTCGCTCACTGAAAATTCACCTGCAAGACGAAGACCAAATTGTTGTTCCCCAATGACAAAAGCATCAGCTCCAGCTGTTAACAGTGCTTTTACATGGTCCACTGATTGCGGTGTAACAAGCAATTCAGGTTTTTTCATAGTCGTCACCTCTTCAAACATAATAATAAGCCATCCCCGACTGGTAAAAATGCACTTGTATAGTCAGGATGGTGCATAATCCAATCGGTAAAGTTTTTTAAATTCCGAATCATTGTGCGCTTGCGACGTGGTACGTCTTTTAAGTCCAAATCGGACAAGCCATGCATATACATATTATCGATATACAAGACGCCTCCCGAGTTGACAAGAGGGGCATATTTTTCGAAAAATCGTTGGTATTGTCCTTTTGCTGCATCAATAAAAACCGCATCAAAAGTTGTGTGAATTGCCTTATCGTCTACCTCTAAAGCATCTCCTTCAATAACGGTAATACGATTGGACACAGTCGATCTTGCAATATATGCTTTTGCACGAGCGACACGTTCTTCATCACGTTCGATCGTGACAATCTGCACATTTGGCAAAGCTTCTGCCATCCGTATTGCTGAGTAACCAATTGCCGTGCCAATTTCTAAAATTTTTGACGGATTTTGAATACGTAGCAACTGATTCAGTGCGTCTATTCCTGCTAACTGCATAATCGGTACATGATTTTCTTCCGCATATGCTTCCATTTCTAAAAGCAAGTCATTACGTGGTTGAATAAATGATTGTATATATGCATCCGATAATTCCATTGTAAAATTCACCCTCATTTAAAAGGAAACGAGCACTCCCGTTATCCAAACTTCATCATCACTTTGCTACAAAAAGAAAAAGACCAAACGTGATGTCTTGGTACTTTGCCATACAAAAATGAGCAATTGTTAGTCGATATGCACGAAACAATTGCCACCACGTATAATTGATTAAAAATCACAATTTATAATAGCACGAAAATAGAAGGAAAGCTATTTTTCTTTCCTTCTATCTATTTTCATGTGCTATCGTTATTTCTATTTGCTAGCATCTACTCTGCTTGACGTAAATATTTTTCTACCTTTTGTAAATGCTCATCATATGTTTTTGAGAAGTGGTTGACACCCTCTTTATCCGCAAGGAAATAGAAATAGTCTGTTTTGCTTGGATTTAACGCAGCTTCAATCGAAGTTTTTCCAGCACCAGCAATTGGCCCTGGCGGTAATCCTTTATTTTTGTAAGTATTATAAGCATTTTCCACTTCTAAATCTTCATACAATACGCGATCCTTATGTGAACCAAGGGCATATAAAACAGTTGGGTCTGTTTGTAGTGGCATGCCTTTCTCTATACGATTATAAAATACACTTGCAATCGTTTCACGATCTGTTTGTGCTGTTGCCTCTTCCTCTAATAACGATGCAAACGTCAAAAGTTGATGGACTGACATTTGTTTTTCAACTAGCACTTCACTATAATTTTTCACTACATTATTCATCGCTGCAATCATTTCTTCGACAATTGACTCTAACGAAGGTTTTTCTTCAAAATATGAATATGTTGCAGGGAATAAATACCCTTCTAAATCATAGCGAATATTATCAGCTAAAACCGCATCTGTAATAAGTTCTGGATAGTTAGCCATCATTTTTTGAACAAATGCTTCACTTGTTACTAAATCCATAAACTCTTTTTGAGTATAAGGTGTTTTCTTTTCTACGATTTTACCAATCTGATCAAGTGTTAGACCTTCTGGAATCGTCATCGTAAAGATTGGCTCACGATACACCTTGCCTGTTTTTAAACTCTCAATCAGCTCGTCCAATGTCATCGCTTGGGTTAAATCATAATTTCCTGCTTGGAATTGAGATTCATTTTTAAACTTGGCGTAATATTTAAAGACTTTCGCATCTTTAATAATGCCCTTTTTCTCTAACAAAGCCGAAATCGAACTTAAACTAGAGCCAATTGGTACTTCAACAGCAATGGTTTTCGTCGCATCCGGATTCACCGGCTTAAGCGCACTTTTAACGTAGTTGTACCCAATTAAACCGATAATGCCAAATAATAATAAAAACGTAATGGCTATAATAGCTACGATTTTTCTCACGATTTTTACCTCAGATTTTTTTTCTTCCATTTTTGAAAACATTTCTTGTTTTTTAGAACCGTTATCCACGGGTTTCCCCCCTATCACTATCCAATATCATACTAGAAATCAACTTTTTCGACAAACAGAAATGACAATTCAGGAGAAATTGCACACATAAAAAAATCTGCTAACACATTCTTTAGCAGATTTGTACCTTTATAATTGCAATGCTCCTTGCTTTCTCTCTTCCCCTAACAAACTTTGCGCTAATTGAGAAATAACTACATCATCAGCTGGTGGATTGAAGCGGCTACACTGAACATCTCGAAAAAGTCGTTGCAATTTATTAGACTTCGACAAACTTCGGCCCCCAACAACTTGCATCGCTTTCGTCACAATTTCTATGGCATGTTGACAAATAACATATTTCGCAATACTAACATCCTGTGCTAAATCCTGTTTATCTGTCGGGTGCTGTTCTGCTTGTGCGGCAATACTGTACAGCGTACGACGTGCTATTTGATACAACACCTCTATTTCTCCAATCTTTTGTTGCACATGGCTAGCGTGGGCAATAGTATTTTCCAAGCTATAAGAATACGTATTTTTCGCAAACTCGACTACATAATCCCTCGCCGCACCTGCAATTCCTAAATAGACTGCGGGAATTTCTAATGAATAGATACGTCCATCTGCTAAAAATCGATTTATTTCATTCGGACGATGACGATATAATAATGCTTCATCTGGCACAAAAGTATCGTGGAAAATGATATCATGACTACCTGTTGCTCGCATGCCCATTGCATCCCACGTATTCACCACTTCAACCTGCTCATTTTTTGTCATAAGAAACTCGGCAGTTACATTTTCATCTTCTAAATATGCAATAATTGTGAATTGCTTTAAAATGGGTGCTAGTGAAGCAAAGGCTTTCTCGCCGGTAATGATAAAACCACCTGGAACTTTTTTGGCAGTCGTGCCAGGCAAACTTCCCCGTGAAATATTGCCCTTTCCTCGTTCACTATTAATAATATTTAACAGGGAACCTTCCTCCACAGCTTTACGACTTAGTTCTGCAAAAATATGCTGTGGCCACAGCTTCGCCTCTCTTACATTTAAAAACGTTAATAAGTGCCAGCCAACCGCTAAAGCAGTTGACCCATCTCCTTTAGCAAGCTGCTCTTGCACTAATAGCATTTCATAGAGGGAGATTTCCTCGCCACCGTATTTTTTCGGCACAGTTAATCGAAAATAACCTGCCTCCTCCAACAGTTTAAAATGGTCAAAAGGAAACGCACCACTTTCATCATAAATAGCAGCCGTTTCTTCAATTTGCTCAGCAAGTTTACGGGCATATTGAACGAGCTGTTGCTCTCGTTCATTGCGAATAAAAACATCACGCATCAGTGGATCACCTTACTTTTCGTAAATCGGTTTTGAGGTTTCTTTAGCCCTAAATGCTCACGTAATGTTGTCCCCGTATAATCTTCACGATAGATGCCACGCTCTTGTAATATCGGCACAACTTTCTCTACAAAGTTTTCTAAATCACGTGGTAACAACGGAAATTGCAGCATAAATCCATCAGCTGCCCCTTCCTTCAACCATCGTTCCATTTCGTCAGCAATTTGCACCGCTGTTCCAACAAAGGCATCACGTCTAGCAGGTCCAAACAGGCGGGCATACAACTCACCGACCTTTAAATTTTCTTTTTTAATAATTTCTAAATGCTCGTCAAAATGGCTTTGAATACTATTGACCGTAGGAAACTCAACTTCAATAGCTGGCGTATCTAGTGAATACTTTGAAAAATCAACATTGCCCATATAACCTGAAACAAATTTCAAGCTCTCATATGGGTCTACCAGTGATTGCAATTCATTGTATTGACGAATAGCTTCTTCCTCAGTATCACCTACTATTGGCGAAATCCCTTGTAAAACAAGCAGCTCCTCCTCCGTTCGACCGAACGACGCTAGCTGTACCTTTAAAGTGCGATAATGTGCTTTGGCTTTTTCGATATCATCCCAATGGACAAAAACCACTTCTGCTGTTCGTGCAGCTAATTGTTGCCCTGGCTTAGACGCTCCTGCCTGAACAATAACGGGTTGCCCTTGTATCGAACGCGCAATGTTTAGCGGACCTTTCACAGATAAATATTTTCCTTTAAATGCTGTTTCATGCACTTTCTCTTGTTCATAGAAAATATTATTTTCACGATCATAGACAAAGGCATCATCTTCCCATGAATCCCATAATGATTGCACGACATCAATAAATTCTTCCGCTCGTTCGTAGCGATGGTCATGCTCCCAGTGCTGATCACGACTAAAGTTCAAGGCTGTTTCACCAGTCGCATCTGCCGTTGTCACTAAATTCCATGCAACACGTCCATTACTGATATGATCAATGGACATTAATTGTCTTGCTAATATATACGGCTCACTGTAAGTAGTCGAAGCTGTTGCACCAAGCCCTATTTTAGATGTCGCTGCAGCTAGCGCTGTAATTTGAATCAGTGGGTCAAAACGGTTTAAAATATGTGGATGGGATTCGTGATTAATGGCCAAGCTATCCGCCACAAAGGCAATGTCGAATTTACCTTTTTCGGCAAGTTGTGCTACTTTTTGTAATGCTTTTATATCAATGCTTGCATCGACCTGCGCTAAAGGATGCTTCCATGCCGCAACATGCATGCCCGCCCCGATTAAATATAAAGCTAACTTTAATTGTTTGTTCTCCGCCATATTTCATCATCTCTCCTTTTAATATGAATAAAACGTCTTCCATGTTGCTAGTTCATCCAAGGACATATTGACAGGAATATAGTTCCCCTTTGAAATGTTAGAGACAAAATCTGCTGTTTCTTTACGCTGATATATCTCCACAATTTTTTTCAACTTTGCATTGTCCTTGTCTTCTGGCTTTGCCACAATGACATTAATAAAAGGCTTTGCTGTTTCATTTTCATGAATAATCGCATCCTTTAAAAGTAAGCCTGCTTCAACAGCTACCCCATTATTAATAATCGCAAAATCAGTATCCTCCATAACACGAGGCGTCGTCGCTCCATCCACTGGCACAATCGTTAAATTTTTAGGATTGTCTTGTATACGATCTTCGCCACCATTGCCATCAAAATTATCGGTAACGGTTAACAGATTATATTCTTGCAGCAGTAACAATGCTCGCCCCCAATTGGAAGGATCATTTGGCACTGCAATTTTGGCCCCATCTTTTATATCTTCTATGCGTTTGTATTGGTTCGAATACAAGCCGATTGGCGCCATAATCGTTGTGCCGATCGCTTGTAAATCTGTGCCGTTATTCTCATTAAATAAATTTAAATATGCGACATGTTGGAAAGCATTTATATCGACTTCCCCCTCTGCTAATGCTTGATTGGGATCGTACTGTGCCGAAAATGTCACTAATTCTAAATGTATATTTTCCTTTGCTGCTTGTTCTTTTATATATTCCCACGTTTTGATTTCTGAGCTACGAATGCCAACCTTTACAACATCACTATCCTCAGCTTTTGTACATGCTACAAGTAAAAATAATAATGACAAGAGTCCGATAATATTCTGTATTTTCTTCATTGCTAGCTCTCCTTTTAAGCTACTCTTCGCAGCTTTCTTTCAATGGTATTGCCTATACTTTGAATAATTTGAACAAGAACGACTAATAGTACAACTGTCACGAGAATGGTTACATTATCAAAGCGTTGATAGCCATAAGTTATGGCAACATCCCCAAGACCTCCTCCACCAACTGCTCCTGCCATTGCTGTTGCCCCGATAAGACCAATCGTTGCTGTTGTGACGCTTAAAATTAAAGATGGGAAGGCTTCCGGAAGTAAAAACTTACGAATAATTTGAAATGGAGAAGCTCCCATTGCTTTAGCCGCTTCAATGATGCCTTCATCTACCTCAAGCAGAGAATTTTCAATTAATCTTGAAATATACGGTCCAATATGCAAGACAAGTGGTACGATAGCAGCAGTTGTGCCAATCGCTGTCCCAACAAGTAGACGTGTAAATGGAATGATAGCCACTAATAAAATAATGAAAGGAATAGATCGTAACGTATTGACAACTGGATTGACAATGGAGAAAATAATTTTATTTTCAAGTATGTGCCCTTTGCGCGTAACAACTAAAACGATACCTAATATAAACCCTAAAATAGCGCCAAAAACTAATGAAATACTAACCATGTACAGCGTATCCAACAGTGCGTCGATGATAATCTGTGTGCTCACCTTCATGTGCAACGACCTCCTCCATATGAATATTTTTACTTTGAATATATAAAAACGCCTTTTGAATCTCTGTTGCTGAACCAACTAGCTCTACTATTAAATGACCGAATGGAATGCCTTGTAGCTCCGTAATATTGCCAAATAGTACATTGACATCGACCGCGAATTTCTTGGCTACTTGTGATACAACAGGCTGACCGACATCCACCCCAATAAATTTCATATTGTAAATTCGCTTCGAACCATCGATGACATTCAATTGCTCATAAACAGATTGCGGTATTTCATTTCGAACAACTGATTGCACAAAGTTTTTCGTTGTGTCTTGCTTTGGTGCAGAAAAAATGTGTAGGACATTGTCTTCTTCTATTATTTGCCCGTTCTCCATTACCGCTACACGATTACATATATCTCGAATCACTTCCATTTCATGTGTAATCATTAAAATGGTAATGCCATATTCACTATTGACACGCTTGAGCAACGCTAAAATAGATTTTGTCGTTTGGGGGTCCAGAGCAGATGTCGCTTCATCGCATAATAAAATTGTCGGCTTTGTAATCAATGCTCTTGCAATACCTACACGTTGCTTTTGACCACCTGATAATTCATCAATAAAGCGATGCGCTTTATCTTGCAAGCCGACAAATGTTAAGACCTCTTGCACTTGAGCTGCTATTTTCGATTTGTTAGCGCCACTTAACATTAAAGGCATTGCGACATTATCAAAAACCGTTTTAGAGTGGAGGAGATTAAAATGTTGAAAAATCATTCCAATATTTTTCTTTTCCTCTCGCAATTGTTTTTTGCTTAGTTTAGTTAAATTTTTACCGTTGACAAGCACTTCACCAGATGTCGGCTCTTCTAATAAATTCACTGTGCGAAGTAAAGTACTTTTCCCAGCGCCGCTAAAGCCAATTACGCCAAATATATCGCCTTTTTGAATAGTTAAATTAATGTGATTTAACGCCTTCACAGTCGCTTGCCCAACATGAAATTCCTTCGTCGTATTTATAAATTCAATCATTCATATTTCCCTCCTATGCACTTGAATCCGTATAATCTGTTCAATATGCTAAAATACCGGAACGACAGCTCCTTTATATTGATCTTCAAAAAATTTCCTTGCCTTTTCACTTGTCAGCCATTTCACTACTTTTTGAATGGCAGCATCTTGCTGTTTTTCTTTCGTCGTTGCAATAATATTGACATAAGGTGACTCCGGTCCTTCCATAATAAGTGCATCCTCAAGTGGATTATAACCTCCTTCTAATGCGTAATTCGTATTGATAGCAGACGCGTCTACATCATCTAACGAGCGAACTAATAGCAATGGATCAACACCTATAAACTGAATGTTCTTTTCATTTTTGGTAATATCCTCAACTGTGAAATCATTGTCCTTTGCATCATCTAATTGGATAAGGTCATTATGTTCAAACAGTAGTAATGCGCGTGAAAAATTGACAACGTCATTTGGCACAGCTACTTTTGCATTTTGTGGTAAATCCTTTATATCGTGAATTGTTTTTGAATAGACTCCGAATGGCTCAATATGAATACCTTTGACACTTACTAAATCTAAATTACTTTCTTTATTCGTCTGTTCTAAAAAAGGAATGTGTTGAAAATAGTTGAAATCCAGTTCACCGTCCGCTGTTTGTTGATTAGTTTGGACAGCATCTTTTAGTATGGAAATGTTTAATTTCACACCATCTTGTGCAAGATCCTCCGCTAAATACTCTAATACTTCCGCATGGGGTACACTTGCAGCCCCTACATTTAATGTTACGACGTCGTCTTGTTTTACCTGCTTCGAATCTGTACAACCAGCAACGACAATGATTAACGCGCTAGCAAACCATAACCATAATTTCTTCATATGATATCCTCCTATTTTTATTAATTTACTTGGTTTAATTGTAAATAAATATAGAAAATTTCTTGCACAGTTAAATAGTTCTCTTAAAAATAAACTATTTAAAATTTTCTATTTTTATTACAACAAATCTTATCTGTTTACTTGTTATTGGTCAATGCAATTTTTTCTTGTTTTTTCCACACATCGAACTTTATGTAATTTTGGAGAGGAGATTTCCTAGCTTTTCTGTATGTTATACATGTTTTTCTCTCTAATCAACACAATATTCGTCCGACGATAGAATCCTTTTTAGCTTCAGATAGAAATTTTCTATTAGACATCGTTGCAAATGATTTGAATTGTTTGAGTGACTGGCACTCATATAAAAAAACCCCTGTAAAAGTTAGATTGATGTCTAACTTTTACGGGGCAGTTCAATAACTTTGAGTATGTTTTTTATAAGTCATTTAAGATATCTTCCACGAATTCCCATTCTGCATCTGTTTCAATTGGTAGTAAATCCTCAATCGTTCCATCTGGTCCAGGTACATATTGAGCGGCGAAAATATCACGCTCCTCCATTGGCTCGTCTGAAACAGCAACATAAAGTACGTATGATTTACCAAATTGTTCAGAAGCAAATGTATGAATAACCTCGCACACCTGATCTGTGCCATCTTCATTGGTCACCGTTATAAGCTGTGGTTCCTCCTGAAATTCATCTAGTAGTGTTAATACAACTTCATTAATCATTTCCCATTCGGCTTCAGTTTCAACAGGTTGCAAATTCGTCATATCCCCGCTGTTATCATCATAATCAAATGTCATGGCTGAAATATCACCAGGGATTTCATGCCCCTTTTCATCAATCAGTGAGAACAATACATATGATTTTTCCTCAGCATCAAATGTAAATACAACTCGGCATGTTTGCTCTTGACCATTTTCACCGATAATAATAAATTCTTGTGTTTCCTCGTTCATTTAACTTCCTCCTTACAAAAGAGCTGATTTTTTGTTTTTGCCCATCTACGTCCAAGTTGATTGGCGTAAAAAAAGAACAAGGACCGCTTTTGCCATCCTTGTTCTTTACACTTTAAATGGAAAACAATTATTCTTCGTCTTCGTCCTCTAAAGCGTTTAAAACGTCTTCTACCATGTCCCACTCTGCTTCTGTTTCAATCGGTGTTAATTCGCCATCTTCACCGTTTTCAGAAGGTACAAATGATGATACGAAGATTTCTACAGAGCCGTCTTCATCTTCTTCTGCTCCTACCATAGAGTAAAATACGTAAGATTTACCGAATTCAGGAGACTCGTGTACGTGAATCACTTCGCAAAGTTGCTCGTTTCCGTTTTCGTCAATCACTGTAATGTGTTGTACGTGTAATTCTTCTTCATGGTTATGCTCGTGCGCCATGTTTGCCACCTCATTAATTAGTTTTTGCTATCTAAATAGCCTTGTAAAATCATCACAGCAGCCATTTTATCAATGACCTGCTTGCGTTTTTTGCGACTTACGTCCGCTTCGATTAGCATGCGCTCGGCTGCCATCGTCGTTAAACGCTCATCCCAAAGTTTAACCGGCAGTGAAAATGTCTCTTCTAATAACTTTTTATAGTTTTCAGAAGCTTCACCACGTGGTCCTACCGTATTATTCATGTTTTTCGGGAATCCTACAACAAATTCAGTGATAGTATATTCCTTCACTAGCTCAGCAATACGGTCGATGCCGAATTCGCCATTTGCTTCATCAATTTTTACGGTTTCAATACCTTGAGCCGTCCAGCCAAGTGCATCACTTATGGCAACACCGACTGTTTTCGACCCAACGTCTAATCCCATAATTCTCATTTCTAGCCCTCGTTATTCTTTTTAATATAAAATTTAACAAGCTCTTCTAGAATTTCGTCACGCTCTAGCTTGCGAATTAAATTACGAGCATCCTGATGGCGAGGAATATACGCCGGATCACCAGAAAGTAAGTAACCGACAATCTGATTGATAGGATTATATCCCTTTTCCTCTAATGAAGAATGTACTTTCAACATTACCTGCTTGACTTCCTGTTCCATTGATTCTTCTGGAAAATTAAATTTCATCGTTTGATCAAATGAACTCATGACCAGCACCTCGCTTTCAGAAATAAGGAGATGTGCAAAGAATAGCTCATCTCCGATTTCTCTTTATTATAACCGATTTGACGTATTAATTAAATGGATTTAACGTAATCATACACAGAAAGTAGCGCTTCATCAAGTTTTGAAGCATCTTTAGCACCTGCCATCGCCATATCTGGACGACCGCCGCCTTTACCGCCACAAGCTTCTGCCACCATTTTCACAATATTTCCTGCATGGTAATTGCCACCAACTAAATCTTTTGTTACACCTGCGCATAACATCACTTTATCGCCATCAACAGCACCTAAGACCACAACAGCTTTTGTCATTTTACCTTTTAGGTCATCCATCATTTGACGCAGTTGGTTATTGTCTTTCGCTTCAACTTTCGTTGAAAGTACTGTCACATCACCAAATGTTTGGGCTGCATCTACAATAGCACCTGCTTGTGCATTGGCAATTTTTTGTGATAATCCTTCATTTTCACGTTGTAATTCTTTGTAGTCTGCTTGTAGCGCATGGACTTTTATCACAATATCTTTCGGATTTGCTTTTAATAATGCTGCTGCATCATTTAATAGCGCCTCTTCTTCTTTGATCGCCTCATATGCCACTTTTCCAGTCACAGCCTCGATACGACGCGTT
Source organism: Lysinibacillus sp. FSL K6-3209 (assembly GCF_037976175.1). NCBI lineage: Bacteria > Bacillati > Bacillota > Bacilli > Caryophanales > Bacillaceae > Lysinibacillus > Lysinibacillus sp. FSL K6-3209. The sequence goes on from NZ_CP150264.1 coordinate 3,066,101, forward strand.
CCTGCGCCAATACCACCTTCTGATACAATTTTAAAGAAGCCAATTTCAGAAGAACGTTTTACATGGATACCACCACAAAGTTCGATTGAATAATCGCCAATGGAAACGACGCGCACGATATCACCGTATTTTTCGCCGAATAATGCCATTGCTCCCATTGCTCTCGCTTCATCAATCGCCTTTTCTTCAATCACGACTTCAATATCTTCCCACACTTTTTCATTTACAATACGTTCAATTTGTTGTAACTCTTCTTTAGTTACTTGACCGAAGTGAGAGAAGTCAAAGCGTAATCGATCAGGGCCAACATAAGAACCCGCTTGGTTAACATGGTCACCTAATACGTCTTTTAACGCACGTTGCATAATGTGCGTTGCTGTATGGTTTTTAATGATGAGATTACGTTCACTGCGATTAACTACCGCTTTTACTGCATCTTCAACATGCATTTCACCTGATTCAACAAGAACTGTGTGTAATGGTTGTCCGTTTGGAGCTTTTTGAACATCCTTAACGATTGCTGTAAAGCCGTCATTGGAAATTACACCGCTATCAGCAATTTGTCCACCCATTTCAGCGTAGAACGGTGTTTTTGCTAAGACTACTAATGCTTCTTGACCTTCTGAAGCGACCTTCGTCACTTGTCCATTGACAATCATTGCTGCAACTTCTGTTTCTACTGATAATGTATCATAGCCAACGAATTCACTTGCAACGGTTAAGTTTGCTAGCACTTCATTTTGTACTTGCATTGAATCTACATCTTGACGAGCTGCACGCGCACGTTCACGTTGTTCATTCATTGCCACTTCGAATCCTTCATGATCCACTTTCATGCCTACTTCTTCCGCATATTCTTCTGTTAACTCAATTGGGAAGCCGTATGTGTCGTAAAGACGGAATGCATCTGCTCCAGGAATATAATCATGACCCGCTGCTTTTTGTGCTTCTACAACCTCGTTAAAGATAGTAAGACCGCCATCTAATGTTTCATGGAAACGAATTTCCTCGTTTTTAATCACACGTTGGATAAATTCGCATTTCTCCGTAACTTCTGGGTAGAAATCCACCATAATTTCTCCAACTGTTGGTACTAATTCAAACATAAATGGTTTTTCGATACCAATTTGTTTAGCGTAACGTACTGCACGACGTAGTAAACGACGCAATACATAACCACGACCTTCATTTGAAGGCAGTGCGCCATCACCGATAGCAAATGCCACAGTACGAATATGGTCAGCAATAACTTTGAATGGTGTATTAATATCTTCTTCTGAACCGAAGATTTCACTTAACGCTACTTCACCAGGACGCTTGTATTTTCGATTGGCAAATTGTTCGATTTTTTCAATGATTGGCATAAATAAATCCGTATCAAAGTTAGTTGGAACATTTTGTACAACAGATACAATACGTTCTAGTCCCATCCCCGTATCAATATTTTGCTTTGGTAATGGTGTATAAGTACCATCTGGATTGTGGTTAAATTGAGAGAACACTAAGTTCCAAACTTCTAAATAGCGTTCGTTTTCTCCACCAGGATACATTTCTGGATCATTTTCATCTGCCCCATATTCTTCTCCACGATCGTAGAAAATTTCAGAGTTTGGACCAGATGGGCCTTCTCCAATATCCCAGAAGTTCCCTTCTAATCGAATTAAACGTTCTTCTGGAATGCCAATTTCGTTATGCCATACGTCATATGCTTCTTGGTCTTCTGGATGTATTGTAATGGATAAAAGTTCAGGATCAAAGCCCATCCACTTTTTATCTGTTAAAAACTCCCACGCGTAATGAATCGCCTCTTTTTTGAAGTAGTCACCGATAGAAAAGTTACCTAACATTTCAAAGAATGTATGGTGACGTGCTGTCTTCCCTACATTTTCAATATCGTTTGTACGAATCGATTTTTGTGCATTCGTAATACGCGGATTATCTGGAATAATACGACCATCAAAATAAGGTTTTAATGTTGCTACACCTGAGTTAATCCAAAGTAATGAAGGGTCATTAATTGGCACAAGAGGTGCTGATGGTTCATGGTGATGTCCTTTTTCTTTAAAGAATTCTAAATACATACGGCGAATTTCTACTGCTTTCATGTGAAAAGTTCCTCCTCTAATAGTGTAAAATTACGATATGAAGCCGCTTATACGCATAAAAAAGCCCTCATCCCAAAAAAGGGACGAGGACTTTGTATATTGTCTCGCGGTACCACCCTAGTTGTAAGTATTGTGTATACTTACCTCTTTAGCACTTGTAACGTAAGTGAACGGCAGGGATTAGCTGCACTCTGGAGTAGCTTTCGGTACTTGTTAACGTGAGGATTTTTTCAGCCTAGAAATCCCTTTCTTCTACACGCACAAATACGTACTTGTTCCATCATCGTTTTTTCTATTTTCTAACGCACATTATAAAAAAATTATGGTCTTCTGTCAATCATTGCATTTCTATATTGAAAAGCAATGATTACAATCCGCTAAAAAATGGCTAATATACCTAATAATCAAAGTCAAACATGCCTATTCGCACTTAATCTTTATTTTTCAAGAAATTTTCTACTCTTTGTATAAATGGCTCCCGATTATACGATTGGTACAGTAAGCTCGATAAACGTACTGGGTCTCCAAAGAAATATCGCTCATATAGCGTTTGTCTCGTGCCAAAGCTACTCATCGTTAAATCCCAAGCTAAACGGAATTTTTTGACACGTTCCTCTCCACCATCTCGAAAGGACTGTAAATAATGCTCCAAATCCCCATCATCTGCGCCAAATGCTTTTTCACTCGGAATAGACATTAAGCCACTTGCACCTAATAATTGAATGATTTCTGTAAAGGTTGGATAGACCTTAGGAAAAATTTGAATGGCTACTTGTAATGTTGGATGATGAGGTCTTATATAACCAAAGTCATCTCTTTTAGCTTCTATTTCGGATTTGAGCAATAAAGCTTTCATCGTTTCTAATGTTACAATGATTTCCACTACTTTTTGCTGTACATGTTGATATTCGCCAATATTGATTGTATTAACAATTGATTGGACAACACCTAAAACAAATTCCGTTTTAGCAATTTGTCGGGACAATACTTGATGTAACGTATACGCTTGGAAGCCGCTCACATTCATGAAGTTATTGGCAACCTCATTATTTTCATAATAAAAAACGCGCTCCCACGGTACAACGACATCATCAAAGACAACAATCGCATCCATTTCCTCAAAGCGCGCGCTTAAAGGATGATCAAACGTTGATTCCCCTCCGACAAATGACTGTCTACATAAAAATTTCAATCCTTTCGTATCACTTGGTATGGAAAAACCAAACCCTTTTTCCTTATCGAAGCCATTTGTTGATAAAACAAGCAGTTCGTCTGTAATGCCACCTTGTGTGGCAAGTAATCTTGCTCCTTTAATCACCAGTCCTTGACTCGTTTTCCCTACAATTTTAGCGGCAATGATGACCTCTTCATCTTCGTAATGATATCTTTGACGGTTTACTTGCGGCTCAATAAACGTATGTGTCATCGTCAAATCATTCTCACGTGCATACTCATAGAAATTTAGTAAATGATCTGGAAAACAATTTGGCTTATCTTTTAAAAATTCAGCGGCAGACGCTAATGCCATTAAAGTAGTGTTCATATAATCAGGACTTCTTCCCATTAAGCCATGATTAGATAAAGCCCACTCACGCGCAGCTTGACGTCTTGTTACTAAATCTTCAACCTTTGTCACTTGTAGAAAAGACATACCTACCCGCTCATTACTCTTTGGTGATACATAGGTCAAGCTATCATGTAACGCCTCATCATGCTGCAAATCAAAAAGCTTTGCTTGACTTTGCATTACGCCTTTAAATGCTGGATGTTCTGAAACCTTTCCCGTAACGACTTCGCCATCTATTGAGATATACGTTTGCAATGCATCAATGCGCTTAATATACTGCTGGCCTGTTATTGCTGGCATACATTCACCCCTAAAAAAGTTACCTATGTTTTCATTCCATGTAGTATATGAACTTTTACGTTTTTTCGTTCCATAACTACTTATCTGTACTATATCAAATGCTATTTTATAGATAACTGTACTAGTTTAATAATACACAGAAAAATTGACGATAAAGCTTGAATTATCAGTGATTTTAGATAAAAACGGTTTCAAAAAGCGCTTTTCAAACAAGTTCATTTTTGTGTCACATTCATCAAAATACCTCATTTCATTAGTACAACTTTCTAGATTTCTTTTGACTAACTGGAGTAAGATATAGTCATCAAGAAAAGAAAAACATCATTTGTCCAAAAGGAGAAAATAAAAATGAATACACAAATTATTTCCTATGTAGCTCAAATGGAAGCAGCTTTAATGAACCAAATGGAAGACCATAATGAAGAAAATTTATTGTTCTCTATTGCTTCCGGTATGATTGCAAAAGAACAAGATCAATATGAAAATGTTTGCCAAGCATATGAAGTGGTAAAACATCACTTAATCGGCTTACATTAATCTCACCATTTAAATAAAATCTACTACAAAACAAACCCGCATCTTTCCTGAAGATGCGGGTTTGTTTTATACATATGGCTTTTCGTCTGAAAGCTGTTAGTCAGTTCATTTTTTTATTGAGCAAAAGGTGACACCATTTTTTTGAACTGCGCTAAGCTCGTTTGTTGATCGCTGTAGAGACGTTTAATTTGGTAGATATCATCATGTGGATTGTTGTAGCCGGGCTTTGTTGAAAAAGCCATTGTAAACCCAGCTTCTTTCACTGCATAAATTATATTGGCATTATATTGACCAAATGGATAAGCAAATGCTGTTGCATTCGGTATGAATGTTAAACTGCGCTTTAAATCTTCTACGACCTCATGGTAAGGTATCAACAACATTTTCCCTTTATTGCCAATCATATCGTGTAAATTGTATGTGTGTGATTCATACGTGAAGACATCTTTCATATAATCCATATCCTGTTTTGACAGTGCTTGTAAATCATTATAATTAAACAGCTGTTCTGCTGGTGAATACTCATTGCGATACGTAATTAAAAATTGTGTTGCTTGAAATCCATAATTTTTTAATATTGGATAGGCATATTCTCTTGTAGATAATAAGCCATCATCAAATGTCAAAACGATAGAATAAGCAGGCAATGTAATTTCATTGCGCATAAAGCGCAATAAATCTGCCGTACTAACCGTTTCATATTTTTTATCTTTCAAATACTTCATTTCATTAGCAAATTGGGTATCTGTCATCGTTGTACTTACATTTTTAAAGCGTCCTAATTCATTCTCCTTTAAGAAATGATGGTACATCATAACAGGAACGCCACGATCTAATGCTACCTTAGAACTGTGAATATAACCTTCACGGCCACCTATCGTCGTAACATACCAATTTTGTTCTTTTCGTAAAATTGGGTAACGTCGATTTACATCCAATTTTGCAAAGGGTTGTAATTTGTTCGCAGTTCGATCATAAATTTCATTATTCCCTGATACTGGGATGAAATATTGATTTTTTACTGCATTATCATTCCCACTATTTTTAAAAGATGGCTTATTGACAAATTTTATTTTTGATTTTTCCACATAAAGGAATGTATTGCCCCATCGTACTTGAACATACATTTCATCTATAACATTGGCAATTTCCAACTGTTGCCCTTTTAACAGTGTCGCAATCGACATAGGTTGTTCTCGACGAAGGTCATAGAGAACAGCATTTTCCAACGCTTCAAGATAACCATTTGGTTTACTTGGCGGGGTTGTTGGTGGTGTTGGTGGTGTCGGCGTAGGTTTTTCAACCGGCTTTGTTGATGGATTAGTGTTGTCCTGACCCTTTTCTTCATTAACAAAATTACTATGTACAAAACCAAGTCGTCCGTTCACAGCAATTCCGTACCAACTGCCCATTTTACTATATATAGGAAAACGAACACCTTCCGATATTGTTGCAAACTGCACTAATTTGTTCCCTGTATTATCATAAACAGGCGTTGCCTTCGTTGCTACAATGTAATCTTTTACTTTCACAATAGAAGGTACAGTATTTTGATATGTCTTGGATGGAACAACAGTTGTGTATCGTTTATCAACATAACCGTAGTTACCTCCCCAACGAATTTGCCACCAGTTAGGTCCATAATCTTTTGTCACTTCAAAAGTTTGTCCTGCTGATAATGTTCCTACCTGTTCAAGTGAGACTGAACGATTATCAAAGACAGTTGCTTCCTCATTCACTTGAATAACTAAATTACTGGCATGTACCTTGTGCACGAATGGTAATAGCAGCATGAATAGGAGCATATATACAATGCGTTTCAATTTCTTCACCTCATAAAACTAATTTTTCTTATGATTCATCCATAAAATCATATGGAGATATGCCATCCATTCCAATCATTGGGTGGATGGATGGTAAGGTTTCGACCGTTAGCTGTAGAACAGTCGTAGCATCCTCTTGTTGAGTGTTCTCTTCTATTTGTTGCGCTAGCGTCTCCTCCACTAGTATAACCTCATTAGACGCTTCCATTGGGTTCAGTCGTGCGCGCAGAGACGTGAAGCGTTGCAAATCGTCTGTTCGTTGTAAACCGCTAGCTAGCACATCTGGCTCACCACATAAAATTAAGAAATTTTTCGCACGTGTAATACCAGTATATAATAAATTACGACGTAGCATTTTCGAGTAGCCACGCACGACAGGCATAATCACCGTTTGAAATTCTGAGCCTTGTGATTTATGAATGGAGCAACAATAGGCCAATGTTAGTTGATTAAGATCACTACGCTGATATGTTACTTCAATCCCATCAAAAGACACGACAAGTAAATCCTGCTTCTCCACCGTTTCCTTTGCTTTGATAATGCTAATGACTTCACCCATATCCCCGTTGAAAACATTGCTTTCTGGCTGGTTTACAAGCTGTAATACTTTATCCTTTATGCGATACGTTACATCACCAAAGACAAGTTCCTTTCTTGTACCAGTATCATTCGGATTGACAAGCGCTTGAATCAATTTATTTAAGTTATCGATTCCAGCTGGTCCTTTATACATCGGTGCTAAAACTTGGATATTTCGGATTTCTTGCCCTTTTGCTACTGCACTTTTCACAACTTGTGTTACAACGTTCGCCACTTGCTCTGAAGAAGCTTTAATAAAGGAACGATCAGATGTTTTCATCGTAAGATCATTCGGAATTGTACCACGTTTAATCTGATGGGCGAGTTCAATAATGGTTGAACCTTCTGCCTGACGATAAACATCTGTCAGTTCAACAGTCGGTATTTGTTGCGAGGCAAGTAAATCTTTGAGCACTTGTCCTGGACCTACTGGCGGTAGCTGATCTTGATCGCCAACAAAAACAACTTGCACATCCTCATGTAATGATTTTAATAATTGATGGGCAAGCCATGTATCTACCATGGACATTTCATCGACAATGATTAGTTTTCCAGTAACCTCTCGCTCCGTTTCTTCCTCTTTCTCCTGACCTGTAAAACCTAATAAGCGGTGGATGGTCATCGCAGGTAGTTCCGTAGACTCCGCTAGACGTTTAGCTGCACGACCTGTTGGTGCACATAAAATAATAGGGAACGGCTCTTCTTTTTGCGCATATTCCTTTGGATTTAGTGAAAGCCCGTGAAGTTTCGCGTATACTTCAACAATGCCCCTAACAACCGTCGTTTTTCCTGTACCAGGACCACCTGTTAAAATCATGACAGCTGAATTAAGTGCTTGTTCAATTGCAAAAGCTTGTGTTTCTGCATATGTGACACTTAACAATGCTTCTGTTTCACCGATTGCCTTGCGAATTTCATCTTTACTAAAATGCTTCGCTTGACTATTGCGTTCCGTTAGCGCAATTATTTTTGAGGCAATACCAATCTCCGAAAAATATAGAGATGGCAAATATAGTCTCGTTTCTTCACCATAGATTTTATTTTCCTCACGCAATTCGATACATGCCTTGGAAATTGCTTCGTATGGTATTTCTTGACGTTGACTTTGCTCCAGCATATCTTTCACTTGTGGTAATACATGTTCCGCATCTAAAAATACATGACCATCCGATAACGCTGCTGTATTTAGAATATGTAAAATAGCCGCCTTAATACGGTCAGGATGATTGCCTGTAATACCTAATTTTGCACCAAGCTCATCTGCCCGAAAGAAACCGACACCGTCCACATCTTCAATGAGTCGATAAGGGTTTTCAGTTAAAAAATCAATCGTCTCTGTACGATATGTTTGATATATTTTCATACCGAGCTGCGGGCCAAATCCCCATTCATTTAACTGAATCATCACCCGTTCCAATCCAAGATTTTGCTCAATGGTACGATGAATAACTTCCTTTTTTTCAGCAGATAGTCGTGGTACACCATCAAGGACATTCGGGTCTTCTAAAATAAGACGGATTGTATTGGGTCCAAGTTTCTCTACAATTGTTTCAGCCGTTTTTTTTCCAATACCAACAAATAAATCACTCGATAAGTAATGAACGATACCTTGCTCAGTTGCGGGCACTTCTTTTGTAAAGGTTTCAACTTGAAATTGTACACCATATTTTGGATGCTGTCTCATCGTTCCAGTAAAACGATATTGTTCGTCCATTTGCAATTGTGGGAAATAACCAACGACAATAATTTCCTTATCATCATATTGCAAATTTGTTTCTTGAATTTTCACGCGCACGATAGAATACATATTTTGAACATTATGGAAAATAGAGACAATCGGACGTCCGAGAATAAATAGCTTATTCAGTTCAAATAAATCTAGATTTTCTGTCATTATCGATTCGTCTCCTTGCTTGTATATTTCAATCCTATTATTTTACCACAGCGCATCAAGAAAAATCGTTTTATCTAGAAAATCCTCAAATTTTTTAACATTATTTTGACAAATGATGAATTACGGCTATTTTAACACTAAGCATGCTATGATATACAGTAAGAATTTGTTGTTTGGAAGGATTGTGAAGCTAGTGGAATTTAGACCTTGCATCGATTTACACGATGGCAAAGTAAAACAAATTGTTGGCAGCACGCTAGGATATGCAGATCAAGAAGTTATCGAAAACTTCATTTCAGAATATGAGCCTAGTTATTATGCCAATATGTTTGCAAAAGATCAATTAGTAGGCGGGCATGTTATTATGCTTGGTAGTGGCAATGAACAAGCCGCACTAGCAGCCTTAACAGCTTACCCAGGAGGTTTACAAGTCGGAGGTGGCATTACGACTGAAAACGCTAAAAAGTACATAGATGCAGGTGCTTCGCATGTTATCGTGACATCTTTTATCTTTCATGATGGACAACTCGATGTCAATCGCTTAGAGCAACTCGTTAAGCTAATCGGTAAAAAACATCTTGTAATCGATTTAAGTTGCCGTATGCGTGATGGAAAGTGGTTTGTAGTCACAGATAAATGGACAAAATTTAGTGATTTTGAAGTCAACCCACAAAACATTTCCTACATTGAAGAATTTTGTGATGAACTATTGATTCATGCAGTGGATGTTGAAGGAAAAAAAGGTGGGATGCAGGAAAGCTTAGTGCGAGATTTAGCAGCTTGGACATCTATTCCAACAACCTATGCAGGTGGCGTTCGTTCTTTAGAGGACTTAGAAAAATTCAAAGCCATCTCAAATGGAAAGCTACATGTCACGATCGGTAGCTCACTTTCTATTTTCGGTGGAGATTTACCTTATACGGAAGTTGTGAACTATTGTAAAAAAGGCGGGATACTGTGAAACTTATTTATAAAGATTTTGTTTTTCCATTTAAAGAAACCAATTTAGAACGGATTATTGATGGCAAATATTTCAAAGTTAACACGTTAGATGATTCCTTATCATTACAGATTCAACTTGATAATGAACAAATGCTACTTGAGTTTTCAAAATCATTAAAGGCAACTTGCAGTTTCCTACGCGATCAAGAAAATGAGCCATATATTGGCACTTATATCGACTTGCAAATTTTTGTTGAAGAATTCAATAAACGTTACAATTTAAATGCAAAAATTATTGTATAATAGCCCAAACTATAGACAACATACTGGAGCGTTAGTATGTTGTCTTTTTTTGAAGTCATGCACCTTTGAGTAAAAACAAGGCATATTAATAAAAATCGCATCTTTAGTAGCGTGTCAATTTCTAATTTCCCCTCCTTTTTGTTAAGCTTAGAAAGAGAAATACATATGTTGGTAGCCAATTAACTGATTAAAGTCTAAGCATCTCGCACTAAAGATACTCATTTTGTTTCAGAAGAAAGGATTTTTTAAGATGACACATGAACTTGAAGCCACAACTATTAAAACACTCCAAACAGAACTTACTCGCTTCTTTTTAGCATATAAATTTGCGTTAAATGAAGTGGAGACGAAAATCAATATTCTACAAGAAGAATTTAAGCTTATGCACGATTATAATCCAATTGAACATGTCTCCACTCGAGTGAAATCCCCAAAAAGCATCTTATTAAAGATGAAGAAAAAGGAGCTGACACCTGCTATTGATAGTATTCGTGAACATATTCGGGATATAGCAGGCGTCCGTATTACGTGCTCCTTTGTAGAAGATATTTATAAAGTAAGTGCGATGTTGCAAGCACAAAATGATATTGAAGTAGTGGACGTAAAAGACTATATCGCGCATCCAAAAGAGAATGGCTACCAAAGCCTTCATCTTATTATTAAAATCCCAATTTTTATGTCCGATCGAATGGAAAAAGTCTATACAGAAATTCAAATACGAACGATTGCAATGGATTTTTGGGCAAGTCTCGAACATAAAATTTACTATAAATACAATAAGGAAGTTCCTGCACATATTCGTAAGGAACTAAAAGATGCAGCGCTCCAAGCTGCTGAATTAGATAGTAAAATGGAACGGCTCAATAAAGAAATCAATATTTTAAAGGCTAACGATACCGAGTCGTCCCTTTTAGACACAACACCCATTGCGCATTTAGCTCAATACTTATCCCAACTGACATTTGACAGTGCAGTTAAAGACAGCAAATAATAACTCAAGCAAAGAGAAAAAGTGATAGATTGACTGCCATCAATCTATCACTTTTTTATTATCGTTGATGTCCGCTACGGTGGCGCTTTCCGCTCAGCACAGTAAGCCCCAACCCTCTATAGCACGCAGAATACCCGCGTCTTACATTGTGTGCTGTTCTGAGCAGGAGTCTGCCTTCGCCACCATCAACTAGCGTTCTATAGAAAGAATGGCTGACAACTTTGTCCTTGTTTCATACTCTTCAAGTTTTGTCTCGCCCGCTTTAATTAAATCGTTGTGCAATCATATCGTAAATATAACGCGCTTGATCGTATTCAGGTTGAATGGTAAATGCCTGCTTTAAATGATACATCGCATCTTCTGTTTGTTCAGTGGATACAGCATACAGCACACCTAAGTTATAATGAGCATCCGCATTATTCCAATCCTGTTCGATTAAATAATCTAACTCCTTCTTACCTTCCTCGAACATTTCTAATGCGCAGAGCACGATTGCATATGCTAGGCGAATTTGTGTATCCTCTGGTGCAATTTCTGCCGCGCGTTGTAAGTATGGCAAAGCAAGCTTAGGATTTTCCATTCGTTCAAAGCATTTGCCCATCATATAATAAACATCCGCACCTGCAATTTTATGCTTCACAGCTTGCTCATAAAGTTTTAACGCTTCGGCATAGCGTTCCGCATTATAATATAAATTAGCTAAACCATAATAGGCTGTAGCTGCCGTTTCATCTACAGTAATTGCTTTTTGAAAAAAACGCTCTGCTCGTTCTGTATCTTCTAAGACCGCCAATAAATTTCCAAAATTCACATAGCCTATTGCATTTTCAGGCTCTGCTTCAATTGCTTTGGTAAAAAGCTGTGCAGCATCCTCATAACGTTTCTCTTGAAACGCTAGTATTCCTTGCTCGTTAAAATCCAAATCATTTCACCTCTATGTAGCGAAAAGACTGCACATCTGATCGCTCTTTCGTGTACACCAAGGTTATTTGCTTGATACACTTTAAAGTTTAGAGTCACAGTCTTTTTCGCAAGTTATCCAACGTATGTTAGTTTTTCATTGTTTTTAAAAACTTCATCAATTGTACCGCCACCTAAGCAAACTTCACCGTCATATAAAACAACAGCCTGTCCAGGTGTTATAGCACGTACAGGTTCTGCAAACACAATATGTGTACGACCATCTTCTAAAATTTCTACCTCTACAGGAGTATCTGTTTGACGATAGCGGAATTTCGCAGTACAAGAAAATTTCCCGGGCAATTTTTTTGTCGAAGTATAGCCCATTTTCACTGCTGTTAGCGATGTTGAGTATAGAGCATCATGATGGAATCCTTGACCGACAAGCAACACATTACGTTCTAAATCTTTCCCAAGGACAAACCATGGCTCACCGTCTCCACCTATGCCAAGACCATGACGTTGACCTAATGTATAATACATTAACCCATCATGTTGCCCCATTACTACCCCATCCATCGTTTCCATTTTGCCAGGTTGAGCAGGTAAATATTGACTTAAAAACTCTTTAAAATTACGCTCTCCGATAAAGCAAATACCTGTTGAATCCTTTTTCTTAGCTGTAGCAAGCCCTGCTTCTTCTGCAATTTTACGCACTTCTTTTTTCTCTATATCCCCAATTGGGAACATGACATGCGCTAATTGCTCCTGTGATAGTTGGTTAAGGAAATACGTTTGGTCCTTATTATCATCAACACCACGAAGCATACGTACTTCGCCATCACCACTGCGGTCAATGCGTGCATAGTGACCTGTTGCTAGATAATCTGCACCAAGATTCATCGCATGCTCTAGGAATGCTTTAAATTTAATTTCCTTATTGCACATTACATCCGGGTTTGGTGTGCGTCCCGCTTTATATTCTTCTAAAAAGTATGTGAAAACCTTATCCCAATATTGCTTTTCAAAATTGACAGCATAATAAGGAATACCGATTTGATTACATACTTTAATCACATCTTCGTAATCTTCTGTCGCGGTACAAACGCCATTTTCGTCTGTATCATCCCAATTTTTCATAAAAATACCAATTACTTCGTACCCTTGTTGCTTTAATAAATAGGCAGCAACGGAAGAGTCTACCCCACCTGACATGCCGACGACGACACGGATTTGTGATGGGTCACGTGTTTCGATCATTGTGGTCACCTTTTCTTTTATTCAATTCATTTAAACCTTACTTTGTGGCTTTATTTATAGTAAAAGCATCTTTAAAGGTTTAAAGTTTTCTTTTGCAGCAAATTATTTTGCCAATCTTTTCACAATCGTAGCTGTTTTTTCTGCTGCTTGACGTACATTTTCTTCAGTGAGTCCTTGGCCAAAGCTAAAGCGAATAGAGTTTCGCAACTCATCTGCCCCTTTTCCATATATCGCTACTAACACATGTGAAGGATCAATTGTACCTGCTGTGCAGGCAGAGCCACTGGATGCGTAAATACCAGCCATATCTAGGTTCACTAAAAATGACTCTACCTCCATATTAGCAAAACTAATATTTAAAACGTGCGGCAGAACATTTTGTAGATCACCATTGACATGAAATGCTAACTTTTCATGCGAAAAAACATCCAACATAATTTGTTTAAAGCGATTGTACAGTGCTCGCTTACCTTCGCGCAACTCACTTGCATTTTGAGCAGCTGTAGCAAAGCCAATAGCAGCAGGAATATTTTCCGTCCCTGCACGACGTTTTTTCTCTTGTGAACCGCCAAATGCATAGCTTGCAAGTGGTGTACCTGTCTTTTGATAAAGGAAACCAATTCCTTTTGGTCCATTAATTTTGTGCGCAGAGACACTTAATAAATCAACCTGCAAAGCAGCTACATCAATGTTTTCTAAGCCGTAAGCCTGTACGGCATCCGTATGGAATGTCGCTTTATGTTCCCGTAACAACTCACCAATTTCAGCAATTGGTTGAATTGTACCTACCTCATTATTCCCGTACATAATAGTTACTAAAATTGTATCTTCACGTAGCGCTTGTCGTACCGCTTCTACAGTTATACGCCCGTTGATATCTACTGGTAAATAGGTCACTTCAAAGCCGTCTTTTTCCAACTTTTCACAAGTATGTAACACCGCATGATGCTCAATCTGAGTTGTAATAATATGCTTACCTTCATGAGCACGAGCATTAGCCGTGCCAATAATTGCCGTATTATCCGCTTCCGTACCACCACTTGTTAAAATAATTTCTCCGGGCTTTGCTCCAATGGATTGTGCCAATGTATCACGTGCCTGATCTAAATATTTTCGCGCCTCACGCCCAGCGCCGTGAATACTCGATGCATTGCCATATACATCACGCATCGCTATAGTCATGGCGTCTATTACCTTGTCATTCATCGGAGATGTAGCCGCATGATCAAGATAGATGTTTGCATTCATGTTGAAAACTCCTTTATCCAAAAACACTAAAGTACTGTCTTTTCCCAAGTGGCGAAAACGCTGCATGTTAAAGAGTCCAACTTTGCACAACATGCAGAGTGGCGAAAACATGGCAGCATATAAACCGTTGGAGTGCTTTAGTCTAATAATATTAAATATAGAACATATAGCCGTCTACGACATTTTCCTCTGTATACTGTGCTAAATCTTCAATTGTCGTTGTATCTAACACATTTTTTACAGCATCACGAATTCGTAGCCATAGCTCTCGTTGAGGTGCTTCCTCATTTTCAATACCTTCTACAGGCTGGATCGGCCCTTCTAATACACTGATAACGTTTGCTGCTGAAATCTCACTAGGTGGATTCGCCAGCATATAACCGCCGTACGCTCCACGTACACTTTTTACCAATCCTGAATTACGTAATGGAGACACAAGTTGCTCTAGGTACGCTTCAGAAAGCTCTTTTTCAGCAGCAATCTTACGAAGCGGAATTGGACCTTCTCCATAATGTTTTGCCAATTCAATCATAATCGTGAGACCGTAACGGCCCTTTGTAGAAATTTTCATTTTATCACCCTCAATTAGTCTAGTCAAAATACTACCAACAGTATATCATAATCTCCTCTTGAAGAACTCGGAAATACTCTTAGAAGGTTATGATATACTATAATTTAGAACAAACGTACGAAAGGGGATAATGTTTTGCATAACGAACCACTCGCTTATCGGATGCGTCCATTAACGCTTGATGAAATCGTTGGTCAACAAGATTTTGTTGGTCCTGATACGGCTTTATATAAAATGATTGAAAATGGACATGTTCCTTCTATGCTACTGTATGGTGAGCCAGGTATAGGTAAGACATCGATAGCCAATGCCATCGCAGGTAGCTCAAAACTCCCTTTTTTTGCACTAAATGCAACACGCGCTGGCAAAAAGGACGTTGAAGATATTGTACAAGAAGCGAGAATTTCAGGAAAAGTCTTATTGTTTTTAGATGAGATTCACCGCTTCAATAAATTACAGCAGGATACCTTATTACCACATGTAGAAAATGGCTCCATCGTTTTAATTGGGGCTACAACAGAAAACCCCTATCATGATGTTAACCCAGCCATTCGTTCGCGTTGCGGTGAAATTCATCAGTTAAAAAAATTAACTACAGCTAATTTAGTAGAACTTATTCAAAAAGCACTTACTGATGACAAACGTGGACTAGGGAAATATCATTTTGTACTGACAGCAACTCAAATCGAGCAAATCGCCACTGCAGCTCACGGAGATGCACGCAAGGCATTAACTTTGCTAGAGTCGCTTTATTATGCAAGTGATGAAGTGAATGGACAAACGATTGCTTCTGACCATATTTTAGAACATTTGATTGGTCGAATTGGTGTCTACGGAGATAAGAATGGTTCACACTTCTATAACTTGCTCTCGGCATTACAAAAATCCGTCCGTGGTAGTGATACGAATGCAGCATTGTATTATTTAGCACATTTACTTGAAACAGGTGATTTAGTTGCCGTAAGTCGCCGACTCCTTGTTATGGCGTATGAAGATATTGGTCTTGCTAACCCACAGGTTGGTGCACATATGCTTGCAGCTGTTCAGGCAGCAGAGCGTCTAGGGCTACCCGAAGCACGGATCCCACTTGCTAGTGCTGTTATTGAAATGTGCCTTGCATCAAAATCAAATTCAGCGATTTCCGCAATAGATGCTGCAATTGCAAGCATCCATGCAGGTAAAACAGGAGAGATTCCGCTGCATTTACGCGATACACATTATGAAGGTGCCAAAGACTTAGGGCATGTGGGCTACCAATATCCGCATAACAACCCTATTGGGACATTCGGTGGCTGGGTAGACCAGCAATATTTACCAGATGAACTTGTAGGGACAGAGTTTTATAAGCCCGTTATTGCAGGAGAGGAAAAAAGGATGGCAAGTATATACAACAAACTTAAATCATTCCATAATTAGTGCCAGGCACTCAAACAATTATGAAAATTTGCGGAAGCCATACCTGCAAGACTCAAAGCAGTCATCGGCCTCTCTAAAAAGAAAAACTGTAGACAACAGGACATTCTTTGTTTGTCTACAGTTTGCCTGGTAGGCTTCTTCATAAACATCTCGACAATATTAAAAACCATTGTCGTTTTAAAGCTCGACAATGGTAGATACTTATTTCTTATATATTTTTTAAGCTATTTCTTTCTCCACAAACAATTTAAAGCGTTGTAAACACTGTTTAGCTTCACCTTGTTGAGCAAGCACTTCATCTCTTAAAGCAGATACTTTCTCATGATCTTCTACGACATCCCCATACAATGCAAAAATCGCTGTTAAAAACTCTTCATTCTCTTCCTGTTCAATGCTCGGTAAAGAATAGGCCGCGATCATTAATAAACTTTCTACTTTTTCTGGCGTTTTTTGTAGCTCATTGGACGCATAAAAAATGGATGCAGCTAAGAAATAACATAACTTTGCGCTGCAATCTATAAACAAATGCCAATATGTATTGGCTTTCGGAAGTTCTCCTGCTCTTGCTCCTAAGTATTCCTTATAAAACGTAGTAACCTGTGTATATAAAGGCGTTAAAGATCGCATAGCCTTTGTGTAATTATTAGACGTATCCAAATAGTCAAATACAATACTATTCATTTTTTCTTGAAGCTTTACAATATCTAAGTGATCACGAATTACTTGTATTTCCATTTTCCACTCTCCCATGTTCTCATTTGTTTTGGCAAACGCCATTTCTACTCCCCTTAAGCAGATTTGAACATTCCAAACAAAGCGACCTTTTGTATATATATATTGGAATTATTCAAATTATAGCAATAAACCAAAAGAAGAAGTGAGCTCATGAAAAAAATAAGGCAATTTCGTGAATTGTTAGCATTTTGTGTACGTAAGATTAATTATTTTGGTAAAATTAAACTCTTTGTAAATAGTAGTCAAACAAAAATTGTTCTTTTTCTCGATCAATTATTTCGATAATGCAACCATTGGCATATTTTTTAATTCTTTGTTTCGGACTATAAAAATACACATTATTTGTAATTAACCATTGGCTTAACGTCAGCTCCGTTGGTGGTTGCTGTTCTGTTAAAATCCTTTTGTGGCGAAGTATATCCGCCATTTTGTAAAAACCATCTGATAATTCATAAGCAGATACATCAAAATTAAAAACAGGTGTCACAACCTGTCCAACATCATAAATATGTATCGTCTTGTTCGCCTCATCAATCGCTAATTCCACTGTGCTAATTTCATCGAATAGATTTAAGCCTCTATATTCCATTTGATAAATTTGCTCCATTATTAATGAATGCCCCCTCTTTTTTAACAGCCCTATTGTATCATAGAAAAAGCGAGCGTCAGCCGCATAAATAACATAAGGGAGCATTTTACGTCATTTCTCCTACTGATAGTCATGCCGTAAAAGAAAAGAATCTGCAAGCCATTTAGGAAAAAGCGAGCGAAACTCGTATTCACAGCCACGCTGTGCCCATGTAAGCTCACTGTTCCTAATGGAAAACTTTACAGATTCCTCTTCTAATTGGCATTTTCTAAATGACCAAATTTATATAAACGACATGTTTTTTAAAACACAGTTTATCCTTGCACGCGGGTAATTTTCACGTCTTCCACAATTTTATTGACTACCCAACTTGCCGCGATTAAACCTGCAACAGAGGGTACAAACGCGTTAGAAGATGGTGGCATTTTCGCCTTGCGGATAGCTGCATCTGGTTTTCCCACATGCTCTACAACATCTGGACGTACGACAATCGGGCTTTCATCTGAGAATACAACGGTTACGCCTTTATGAATACCATCTTTTCGTAATTTTGTGCGAATCACTTTTGCTAATGGGTCTGTATGTGTTTTGGAAATATCAGCAATTTTAAAGCGTGTAGGGTCCATTTTATTGGCGGCACCCATACTTGAAATAATAGGAATGTTACGCTTTAAGCATTCTTTCATAATGTGAATTTTATAAATTACCGTATCACTCGCGTCGATAACATAATCAATTCCTTGTGCAAAAAATTGCTCATACGTTTCTTCCGTGTAAAACATATGCATATCAATCACTTCACATTCTGGATTAATATCTGCAATTCGCTCTTTCATCACACCAGATTTAGATTTTCCTACTGTTGAAAGATACGCTACTAATTGACGGTTTACATTTGTAATATCTACATTATCCTTATCAACTAAAATAATACGGCCAATACCACTTCTAGCACATGCCTCGGCAGCAAATGAGCCGACGCCACCTACACCTAAAATGGCTACGGTTGTATTTTTTAATTTTTCGAGTCCTTCAGTACCTATCGCGAGCTCGTTACGAGAAAATTGATGTAACATCCTTACACTCTCCATCTATCGAATTTTTATTAGTAAACCTAGTTATATACTAAGATAAAATCAAACCTATATTACATTTTATCATGATATTGTTCAAGTGGAAATTGTCAAAAGTATTATGCTGTCGTATAGCTAAAAATAAAAATTCGCATAGACATCTAAAGAGCATAGTAATTTCGCCGATTTAGTCAACACCCCATGTGGCATAGTTAGCCTGAAATGCTTGAATAAATGACCTATCCAATGGAACGTGCGCCATTTTAAACGCTCCTACTACAGCTCCTCCAATCGGCTCTAAAACAGGTAAAATAAAGTGCAGTGGCATCTGCTCATCTAACGCTAATTGTTCAAGCTGTGGCACAAGCATCGCGTTATTTGCAAATACACCTCCCGCTAAAACTACTGGCACATTGTCTTGCTTCCAGGACATATTCACATAGCAAGTTTTGATCGCCTTATAATACTTCACACAAGCCCCTCGCATAATGTGATTGGCTACAGTATCTCCTTTTTCTGCCGCTTGAAAAACATATTTACCAAGTGGAGCAATCACAGTTCTTGGATGTGCAACTCCATAAATACGTTCTATTAATTGTGGAACATGGTCTACAGTAAAATGTTGTAACACGACATCCGTCAAGGCTGTTGGTCTAGCTCGCTGGTCGTAGCTTTGAAAAACTGCCTTTAGCGTTTCAACTCCTAAATCATAACCGCTACCCTCATCATCAAAAAGGTATCCCCAGCCACCGACACGATTGCACGTGCCCTGATAGTTAAACCCCATCGTAATTGCACCTGTCCCAGCAATTTGCACAATGCCCTCTTGTCCTAACGTTCCAGCATAGAGCGCAATTAAGGCATCATTTTCAATGATAACTGTCGTTGCCTTATGAACATATTGCCGAATAATCCGTTCTACTACACCTTCTGCTTGCTGTTCCTTCACCCCAGCCATACCAACAAAGCAGCTATGTATTGCAGAAAATAGTTGTGGCGCTTGTTGCTGCAATTGCTGCAATAGTCCATGCAGCGTCGACTCAAAATGTTGCCCATCCATCGCAGTAGGATTACTACGTGACGTCACTACTTTGCCATATAGATTGCCATGCGCATCACAAATCACGCCACAGGTTTTTGTACCGCCGCCATCTATTGCTAGTACGTACATTTCATTTACTCCTTTCGATATGAAAAAGGATTAAGCACAGTCTACTGTCGGCTTAATCCCCCTCCTGTTTCAATTATTTTGTAAAGCCGAACGACGCCCAAGGTTGAATTTGAGATAATAAGAAGCGTTCTTCTTCCACGACCTTTGCCACTACATTGCTAGAGCCTGCATTGGGCATTGCCTTTAACACTATTTGTAGCTCACCTTTATAGCGCACATCCAAATTATTATCAATTGTCACATCACCTAACTGTAATGGGTGTGTATCATGAGCTGGAAAATCACCATTTTTATATTTCACGCGCGATTGGGTACTTCGAATAACATAGTCCGATACATCGCCCCGATTAAAATGAGGCTCTTTAAATAACACCGCTTGCTCTAAAATAGTTGTTTCGGAAGATGGGACAATCTTTAGCTCTAGCTTATTGCGATTTAATTGGCCTAATGCGCTAAGTTCTTCCTTTGAAGCATACATATTGCCAATAATACAATCATCAATTAAGCCTGTATGCCATAAATCTTTCGCCTGCACAGTTATTGGTAGATCGCGATGCTCTTCTAATGTCGGTAAACCATGCTCTGTTTTTTCCCAAGGACCATACACTGCATGTTGAGAAGAAATCATCGCCGCTGTTCGTATATGGTTTGCTTTAAAATTATTCGATGTTGCTAAAAAATGCTGTCGTGATAGTCCCGTATAGCGTCGTGGATAAAAGTTATGACAGCCTATAAGATGATTACGGTTTGGTTGATAGGATAAAATATTATCCACATATTTCGTGCCATTACTAATATTAAGCTCAATGTTTAACTCACTATTATCCCATGACATCAATGCTTCCTCATGACCTGAAAATCCCATATCTAGGCGCAATGCCGCTAGATGATAGTGTTCTTTAAAATAAGCAATATTTTTATACGTTAAGCCTAGATCTTCAAAAACTGCTGGTGCAATATCCGCTGAAATAGCAAAGCCTAGCTGTTTGGCAAAATAATTAATTTGCTGTAATTTACGCTTCTCTTTGTCATCGTTTAAAGACAAAAGACATGTAAATATACGGTCAAAACCATTATCATGCGCTAGCTGCACATACTGTTGCATTTCTTCTAGCGTGCTATGCTGTGGGTATAGTGAAATTCCTAACCTTCTCAAATGACAATACCTCCAATATTAAGCTATTACACTTCAACTTTCGGAATCTCTGTTGCTTTTTCAGGCTGTAGTGCTTGTGTCTCTTCCTTTAGTTCATGCTTTTGTTCTTGTTTAGCAATGCGGTTAGCCATCGCTATAAATGGTAGGTAAATACAAACTGACACGATTATAAGCACAAGACTTAAAACAGCTCCAGTCCACGATTGCGTTACTAAAAATCCGTTAATAATCGGCGGTGTTGTCCAAGGTGCTACAACCGTTGCCGCTGGAACCCAACCCCATTTTGTTACAAAAAATGCAATGGTTACGTTAACCATTGGCGTTAAAATAAACGGGATAAACAAAATAGGATTCAATACAATTGGAAGACCAAATAGTAATGGCTCATTAATATTGAATAGGCCTGGTGCTGCTGATAATTTGCCAACGGTATTATATTGCTTATTCTTTCTTGCAAAAATAAAGATGGCGATAATCAGTGCAATGGTTGTACCCGATCCGCCCATATTGACAAACGCATCAAAGAATGGCTTATTAACGATATAAGGTGCAACATTTCCAGCCGAAATGGCATTGACATTTTCCTGAATCGCAGCTGAATTAATCGTTTGCATAAATGGCTCGATAATATTAGCACCATGGACACCTAACGTCCATAAGAATGCTGGGATAAAGGCTAAAATTAACGCCGCTACCCATGTATTTGTTAAGCCCATAAATGGCTCCTGAATCGTTGAATAAAACGAACCCACAATATCTGGAATACCAAAACCTGCCGTAATAATGGTACGCACTAATGCGAAAATCCCAATCGTTATAATGGCTGGCAGCAATGCTGCAAATGATTTCGAAACAGCTGGTGGTACTCCATCAGGCATTTTAATTAGCAGCTTACGATTGCCTGCTAATCTACAAAATAGTTCGGTAGATAACAATGCCACGATGATGGCGATAAATATTCCGCCCGTACCTGTTGTTAATCCTGTTAAACCACCTTCACCAAACGTTCCAAATGTTAAATAACTAGATAGACTAATTACGCCAGCTGAAAGACCATCCTTGTTATACCCCTTCGCCAAGTTGTAAGCAATTGTAAAGGCAAGTAACAGCGACAAAATATTAAATGTAGCATTCCAAATGTTACCACCAAATTGTGTCCATGTTTCATGCTTCCAAATAGAATCAAGTGCATTCTGATAAAAATCAATTGGTAAATTATTAATTAGTACAGCCAACGAACCTACAATTGTCAATGGCATAATCGTAATAAAACCGTCACGAATGGCAACTAAATGACGCTGGCTCCCAACTCTAGCAGCTACCGGCACAAATTTTTCTTCTAAAAATCGGAACATTCCACACACTCCCTTTGCTTTTTATTGTGACATCAAATACTTGATGCTACTCCCCTTTGAGTTGTTCATACAGTTCAATCATTTCCTGTGCTAAATCTCGAAATGTTATAGCATTCATTAAGTGATCTTGCGCATGAATTAATAGCATCGATACTTCAACTTTCTCTCCCCTTGCCTCCTGTGTTAACAATGCTGTTTGTGCATGATGAGCCTCGACTAACGCCTCATTCGCCAGCTTTATTTTGTCCTTTGCTTCATTGATTTGCCCCTTTTTTGCTAACTGAAGCGCTTCCATACATTCACTTTTCGTATTTCCACTATGGACGATTAACCCCATAACTGACTGCATCATCGCTGTTTCTTCCATCGGGCTTGCCTCCTCATCCAATTAGTTTCAATGCCTGTTTCAATACATTGTCACCATTCATCATGCCGTAATCAGCCATATTAATAACATCAATTGGAAAATTTAATTCCTTGAATTTTGCTTCAAAAGTCGATTTTAAGTAGCGAACTTGCGGACCAAGTAACAATACATCCGCCTTTTTATTTGTTAACACTTTATCTACCTCACTTTCAGCTATGGCAAAAATATCTGCCTCAATATTTTGTTCCTGCGCTGCCTTCTGCATTTTTGAAACTAATAAACTTGTACTCATTCCCGCTACACACACTAACATAATATTTTTCATTGTCAGCACTCTCCTTTAATGTCTTTTTCGTTCTTATTATCATCTTGACGACTTTCATGAAATCGCTTTCTTATACTGAGAATAGCATCTATTGGTATATACCACAATATAGATTTTTAACCATTTTATACCTATACTGCATACTGAAATAATTGGGCTATTGCCTCATTACTTGCAAATAAATGCATTTACGCAACTGGTATAGTCCAGAAAAAACTTCAAAAATTTTTGCGTTTACATTAAAACGCCTCTCGTATTACGTTTAGTTATGTTTCCTTTTCTCATCTACGACACGATGAAGTTAAAAGTATTCGTAAAATGTAGGCTTCTTCGACGGAATCGCCTGCTGCCAATGTTGTATTTCTTCCTCTGCTAGTTCTTTTTGGCTAAAAACAACTGCATCTTTAACACGAAGATAGCCGACCATCATCGCTGAAAATAAGGTGATTGGTAATGTTAGCATATGCTGTTCAGACACTGAATTTGCCTCCATAATCGAAACATGACCATCTTTATTTATCAAATACATTTGTTCATTCCAAGGACAAAATGGATCCTCAAGACGCACGTATAACGTGTGCTGTAAGTTATTCCAAGGGTAACGTTTCATAAAAGCGAAAGCATCCACTATTCGAACCATGACATCTTGTGTTACTTTTTTTTCAACTTGTGGATCTTGAAAATTAAAGCCAAAATAGCAATCATTTGCTGTGACTCCCTCAATCGTGTGTACACTTGCTGCATGGGATGAGACAAAACGCCATAGTGCTTGTTCAGCCAGATGATGTCGCGCAATAAAATCATGGATGGTAAAAATACCATCTTGAATCGTATAGCGAATATAGCCAGCTATGCTACTTGCAAAAAAACACGCGGCAAAGTGACTATCAGGTGATCTTCTTGCAATCCGTTTCCACCAAGCAGCGTCTCGTAGCATGCTTCCATTCGTCAAGCGTGCCTGTGCATTATGAAACTGCTGAATTGCTTCAAATAGCGCTATATCAGGCCATTCAAAGCTCATACGTTTCACATCATCGTATTGTTTACCGAAATAAGGAAACTTCGACTGTGGAATTGTATAATGAAGCTTTTCAAAAAATAGTTCCCAGCCAAAGTAACGATAAAAGGAGATAGAAAATGGAGCCAGTACTGAAATGGTTTGCCCTTTTTGTCGCATTTCTTTTAGCGAAGCTATCATCAACTTCTTCATAATCCCTTGCTGACGATACTCTGGATAGGTTGCCACAAATCCAATTCCACCCATTTCATAATTTTCACCATGTATCATCATATTCAGTGGCAGTATTAAGAGCTGACCAACGACCTTATCCCCGTCATAAGCGCCCAGTGTTGTACTATGCTCAATCCAATAATGGAAATCGTCACGACGTGCACCAGTATATTTATTTGGAAAGCAATAATCCCTTAGTCGATGAATTTGTAGGTAATCATTTGATGGAACGTATTTAATATCCATGACGCCCTCCTTTTTACGAAAAATTCAGAATTGAATAATTACATTATTAAATATTGTTTTATATACGCTTCAACTTCAGAAGCCGTTGCTAACATTAAAATAACCTCAATATGTTGGCCTAACTGTTCTTTTGAAAGCTTTGCAATCTGTGCCCTTGCTTTGAGAATAGAAGCGGCATTCATGGAAAATTCATCTAAACCGAGAGCCAGTAAAATTGGTATCGCCACTTCATCCGCTGCCATTTCACCGCACATTCCTACCCATTTCCCCTGTTGATGTGCCGCATCAATAATTTGTTTAATCAGTCTTAGTACAGCCGGATGATAGGGTTGGTATAAATAAGAAACATTTTCATTCATACGATCTGTAGCTAACATATATTGTATTAAATCATTTGTCCCGATTGAGAAAAAATCCACTTCTTGTGCAAATAAATCAGCAATCATCGCGGTCGCAGGAATCTCCACCATTATGCCAACTTCTATTGCATCAGCTATTGCAACCCCTTGTGCTTGCAATTGAGCTTTTTCTTCTACTAACATTTGCTTCGCTATGCGCCATTCCTCTAACGTTGCAATCATCGGAAACATAATTTTCAAATTGCCATAGGCACTCGCTCGTAGTAAAGCACGCAGTTGTGTACGAAACATGGTTTGTTGATTTAGGCAAATTCGAATCGCTCGGTAGCCTAAAAACGGATTGATTTCAGATGGTAGCTTTAAGTAAGGCAGGTGCTTATCACCCCCAATATCTAATGTACGAACAATCGTAGGCTTCCCTTGCATTTTTTCAAGAACCGTACGATAGGCTTGAAACTGTTCTTCTTCATTCGGGAGTTCTTGCCGCTCCATATACAAAAACTCCGTTCGAAAAAGACCGATACCGTCCCCCGCAGCAAGTAATACCTTCTCTACGTCTTCAGGCTTGCCAATATTACCAGCAATCTCTACACTGTGCCCATCAGCACTTTGGCTCAACAATGTAACATATTGAGAGAGCTCACTTCGTTGTTGCTGTTGCACTTGTTGCTGTTGCATATAAAAAGCGGCCATTTCTGGTGTTACATTCATAAGAATGTTGCCCTTTGTACCATCCATAATAAGGGGCGTGCCGTGTTTAATTTCCTTTGTAGCCGTTTTTGTTCCCACGATGGCTGGAATATCTAGCGTGCGTGCGAGAATAGCAGAATGTGATGTTCTCCCACCAATATCTGTAATAAAACCTTTGACATATTTGGTATCTAATTGTGCTGTCATCGATGGAGTTAAATCTTCAGCAACGATTATGACATCTGATGCCAAACGACGAATATCAGGTAATTCCACATGCAATAAATGCGCTAATAATCGCTTCGATACATCACGAATATCCGCCGCTCGCTCCTGCATATAAACATTATCCATTCCTTCAAACATCGAGATAAACATTTTTGAAACTTCATGTAATGCATACTCCGCGTTGCTGCCTAATTTCATTTTTTCTTCAATAGCGGCTAACATTTCAGGGTCTTCTAATAAGAGTAAATGGGCAACAAATATCGCTGCCTTTTCTTCACCAAACTTTTCCTGCGCGCTTGTTACGATTTCTTGTAATTCCACTTTCGATTGCGCTAGCGCTTTTTTAAAACGTTCAATTTCTGCCTGAACATCAGTAATCGTCTCTTTTTTAAATGATAAATCTGGTTCCACTAAACAATAAGCATCAGCAAAGGCAATGCCTTCAGAAACGGCAATACCTTTTATCTCTAACATTCTTCACCAATTCCTTTCGTTACGATTACCTCTGTCACAGTTTGCATTAGCTGATCTGCATCTGTCCCCTGTGCCGAAATCGTCACAATACTTCCTGTTACGATTCCTTGTGCCATAACGCCCATAATTGATTTTAAATTGACAGACTTGTCATTGTAAGTTAACTGAACATCACAAGCAAATGGTGTTACAGCAGTTACTAATAATGCTGTTGGTCGAGCATGTAAGCCTTCTGGTGTTGTAATCTTAAATGTTTTTTTCATCGATATCCCTCCAAATTTCATTCAAAATTAATCCGAGATTGATAGTTCGCAATCATAACATCATTATGATGCAAATTTGACTCTACATTGTTACTCTCAAAAACAGGTACTATCCCCTGACACTCCGCCATTATTTCAATAACTTGGCTAAATAACGCCTGAAGAATAGCAGAACCAATAACCGTTGACGCTGGTGCATATTGCATCTGCTGTAGATGTAATAAGCCATCTCCTACAGGGATATGTGTATCAATAACAACATCGACCACATCCTCTAATCGCTTACCACTATGATGACGAGTTGGTTGTTGGCGATACGCAAGTGATTGCATAGACATGACGAGGACACCCGATTGTTTGGCTAACAATGCGGCATCGATTGGGGCATAATTTCGCCCAGACGTTGAAATAACAATACATACATCGTACGCATGAAAATGAAAATGATCTTTATGGCGCGCTATAATTGTTGGGTCTTTTTCATTTTTCGAAGATGTCAAAGCACCTGCATATAAAGTTAATGGCTCTATTGTTATAGGACGTACAGGCACAAGCCCTCCAGCACGATAAAAAGCATCTTGTGCTAATAGATGTGAATGCCCACACCCAAACAATTGCACAATCCCTCCACGTTGGAGACGCAAAACAATCTGTTGTGCCGCTTCGGCTATCAGTGCATTTTCCTGCTCTAGCACAATATCTAATAGTTTTTGAAGTTCATGAAAATAAGCTCGCATCGCATCACCTTTTAATTTCGCTTATAAATTTGTATCGATCTGCACGATAAGTACTTCGTACAAGTTCAAATGGCACACCGTCAGCTAAATAACTTGTTCGTTTAATAATTAACACTGGTGCTGTACTATTAATTTGCAAATATTTACTGTCCTCCTTCGCCACAATAGCTGCCTCCATTTGTTGAATAGCATTGCCAATTTTCTGATGAAATTTTGCTTCTATCAGTGCATACAATGAGCCCATAATTTTTTTCTCATCTAATTCAGGATAAACTTTCACTGGAATATACGTTCTTTCTATTGCCATCGGTTTAGAATCGGCATTTCGTATTCGTGCGACAAAAAATACTTCCTCCCCAGGTTCTAACAACAAGTCACCGGCTATGTCTAGAGGTGGCACAATTTTTTCAAAGCGCAAAACTTTACTGCTCGGTTCCATTCCTCTTGCACGCATATCTTCTGTAAAGCTTGTTAATCCCTTTAATGGTTGTTCCAATTTCGGATTGGCTACATACGTACCTCTTCCTTTTTCACGATAGAGCAATCCACTGTTTACTAAATTGGTAATAGATTGACGGACAGTCATCCTACTCACATCAAATTGCACTGATAGCTCTCGTTCTGATGGAATATTTTCTCCTATTTTGTATTCCTCTAAATAAATTCTTTGCTTTAATATTTCCTCTATTTGTATATAGATTGGTATATGAGAATTTTTATCTAACAAGCTTGGCACCTTCCTAACGCGTTTTACTATGATTTCTCAAATACAACTTTCCCCCGACAAATAGTTTTTTCTACATTTAGCTGTTGATCTAACAAAATCACATCCGCATCAAAGCCTGCTGCGATACGACCTTTCGAACGTAGCTGTAATTGCTGTGCAGCATTTGCAGAAGACATGGCAACAAGTTCTGACAGTGAACAGTTTGTGACCGCTTTCATATTTTTCACTGCTTGTTCCATCGTTAAAATACTACCAGCTAATGCGCCATTGGGTAAATGCGCTCCGCTTGCTGTAACATGGACCGTTTGACCACCTAAATCATAATTGCCATATTGCAATCCTTTCGCACGCATTGCATCCGTAATTAAGATAATTCCCGCTGCCCCCTTTAGTCGGTAAGCAAGTTGTATGGACATAGGATGACAATGGACAAAATCCGCGATGATTTCAACTTTCACTGCATTTTCAAGAAGTACACCACCGACTACTCCTGGATTGCGATGATGGAATGGTCTCATTTGATTGTATAAATGCGTTGCCTGTCTCACACCAACTGCCACTGCTCTATCGACCTCTTCAAACGTTGCATCTGAATGGCCAATTGAAACAATTACGCCTTGTTTATGTAGCGCTTTGATAAACGCTATACCTCCCTCCAGCTCTGGAGCGACAGTGATTTGTTTAATACGGTTGTGACTCAATTGTTGCCAATAAGCAAATTGCTCGATTGATGGTAAAATCATATAGTCCACTGGTTGGGCACCTGCTCGCTTTGGTGACACATAGGGTCCTTCAACGTGCACACCTAACAATGTGGCTTCATCTTCATCATTTTCAAATTGTGCTATCGTCTTTAATGCTTGCTCAATGGTATCTGTTGCCTGTGTCATGGTCGTAGCAAGAAAGCCTGTGACACCTTCTTGTACTAAGGATCGGGACATTTGATGTAATGCTTGCTCGGTGGCATCCATCACATCACTTCCGGCAGAACCATGAATATGCATATCAATATAACCAGGGAATAGCAGCCAGTCTTTTCCCTTACCATCAATATATTGCTCTGCCTGATCGAATAATTCATTGCCTACTTTCATAATCCGACCATCCGCAATGAAAACATCACCTTTGAACGGCAAGTCGGTATCGTTGACGATCGTGACATTGGAAATTAATAATCTGTGGCTCAATTCAACACCTCCACTGCCTTTGCTTTTAACAACTTGGCTGTGCAAGAAAAAGACATCTATTTGCATTATGGTCTAGTTGTCTATACCAATTATAGTGTGTTCATTTGAAAATAAAAAGTAATTTTTACAATTTTTCTTATTTTTCTTTCAATTTAACAAAAAAGTCCTGACTTAAAATAAGCTAATCCCAATAGAAAAAGGGGCTGGGACAAAAGAGAAAAAGTGTTAGATTGACTGCCATCAATCTAACACTTTTTTGCTGCGCCGTTGTTGTCCGCTTCGGCGGCGCTTTCCGCTCAGCACAGTAAGCCGCAACCCTCGCTAACGCGCGGAATGCCAGCGTCTTACGGTGTGTGCGTTCTGAGCAGGAGTCACCGCCTTCGCTACCAACAACTAGTGAACACTTTTATTTTTTTGCAAATAGCCAAGTTCCCATAATAGCAAAAATTTACGAACACCTTTCCTCTGTTCTTTAAATTTTTTTAGTTATGTCCCAGCCTCATTTTTCTGTAAGCGTTGCTATCCGCTTCCATTAACGAATGCTCTTTTAAATTTTATATCTGTAAAAGAAAGACTAGCAAAATTTACGACTTTGCCCTATCTACATTCTAGCACTCTATGTATGGACGAATCCCGATAGTGCCGTAATGCCAATGAAACATTCGTTTTGAACCCGCAATTTGCAGGTGGGTGCCCTCTTCATAGCTTTAAACGTCCCTCTCCGTATGGGGCTTGTTTGCCACTACAAAATTAGATGGCTCCCGACGATATAGTGTTCGGTCAAAACTGTTAAATAGAGTTAGCAGTTAGACAAACACATCAGGATTCGTATTACAGTTATCATAACACCATATTTCAGATAATTCAAACGATTTCTAGCGATAATTTCGAAATAAACAAAAAATACCTAGATTCCCAACATTTATTGTTAGAGAATCTAGGTATTCTGTATTGTTTTTATCTTTTAAAAGATTTAATCGCGAGACTTAATTCGCTTAATTGATCAGGAGATACTTCGCTTGGCGCATCCGTTAATAAGCAACTTGCGCTTGCTGTTTTCGGGAATGCAATTGTATCACGTAAATTCGTACGTCCTGCAAGTAGCATAACGAAACGGTCAAGACCAAATGCAAGACCAGCATGAGGAGGAACACCGTATTCAAATGCTTCTAATAAGAAGCCGAATTGCGCTTTTGCTTCCTCTTCTGTGAAACCGAGTAGTTTAAACATTTTTTCTTGTAAATCACGCTCATAAATACGTAGTGAACCACCGCCAAGCTCATAACCGTTTAACACGATATCGTAAGCTTGTGCACGCACTGCAGCAGGATTTGTGTCCATTAATTCGATATCTTCGTCAAATGGACGTGTGAATGGATGATGCGCTGCATAGTAGCGACCATCTTCTTCAGAGTACTCGAACAACGGCCAGTCCGTAATCCATAAGAAGGCATATTGAGATTCATCGATTAAGCCTAAATCTTGACCTAATTTTGTACGAAGAGCACCTAGAGATGCTGCTACTATAGGAGCTTTGTCAGCTACGAATACTAAAATATCACCAATTTCAGCACCCATGCGCTCCATTAAAGCCGCTGCTAACGCTTCATCGAAGAATTTTGCGATAGGTCCATTTAAACCTTCTTCTGTTACTTTCAACCAAGCAAGACCTTTTGCCCCGTAAATACCAACGAATTTTGTAAGTTCGTCCATATCTTTACGTGAATATTTATCAGCCGCACCTTTGATGTTAATACTTTTCACTTGCTTGCCTTGCGCTACTGTATCAGCAAACACCTTGAAATCACAGCCATCAAAAATATCATTTAATGCTACTAGCTCTAAACCGAAGCGAACATCTGGTTTATCTGAGCCATAACGATCCATCGCTTCTTGGTATTTCATACGTTGGAACGGTGCTGGAATGTCGATGCCTTTTACATCTTTCATAACAGCTTGAATTAATCGTTCATTCATTTCCAAAATTTCTTCTTGTGTTAAGAAGCTTGTTTCAATGTCCACTTGAGTAAATTCAGGTTGACGGTCAGCACGTAAATCTTCGTCACGGAAACAACGAGCGATTTGGAAATACTTCTCAAAACCTGCTACCATTAATAACTGTTTAAATAGTTGCGGAGATTGCGGTAAGGCATAAAACTCTCCCTCATGTACACGTGATGGTACTAGGTAGTCACGGGCACCTTCTGGCGTTGATTTTGTTAAAATTGGCGTTTCTACTTCTAAGAAACCTTCATTTTGTAAAAAGTTACGAATTGTCCGTGTTACGTCTGAACGCATTTTGAACGTATCAAACATCACTGGACGACGTAAATCTAGATAACGATATTTTAATCGTAAGTCTTCTGAAACGTCTGTGCGATCTTCAATTTGGAACGGCGGCGTCTTTGCTGTATTAATTACAATTAAGCTTGTCGCTTCAACCTCGATTTTTCCGTTTGGCACATTCGGGTTGATTTGATCTTCTGCACGAAGAATAACTTTCCCTTCAACTTCGATTACGTATTCGCTACGCACTTTATCAGCTAAAGCATGTGCTTCTGCTACATCAGGGCTAAATACAACTTGTGTAATACCTGTACGGTCACGTAGGTCGATAAAAATTAGACCACCTAAATCGCGACGGCGTTGCACCCAACCTTTTAATACAACGTGTTCGCCTTGTAACGTTTCAGAAAGTTCGTTACTAGCATGAGTTCTTTTTGCCATTTTGTATTTCCTCCAACATCTATTTCATTTATTTAAGTAAGTAGTTCACTAATTCTGAGAAAGCGACTTTTTGTTGCTCCCCAGTTGCCATATGTTTGACTGTCGCTGCTTGTTCTTCCATTTCTGTTTCACCTAAGACGATTGTATATTGAGCACCTAATCGGTCTGCAGATTTCATTTGGGCTTTCATTTTACGATCTAGGTAATCCATGTCGGTTGCAATGCCTTTTGCACGGAATGAACTTGTTAGCTCTACCGCCTTTAGCTTTGCTTCAGCACCCATGGCAATCATGTAAACATCTAACGCTGATTCTGTATCTAACTCCACTGCTTCAGCTTCAAGCGCTAATAATAAACGCTCAATACTTAACGCAAAGCCTATACCTGGTACATTAGGACCACCAATTTCCTCTACTAATCCATTGTAACGACCACCACCACAAAGTGTTGTGATAGCACCAAAGCCATCAGCAGTAGACATAATTTCAAATGTAGTATGGTTATAGTAGTCAAGACCACGTACTAAGTTTGGATCTACTTCATACGTAATACCAAGCGTATCTAAATACGATTTAACTTGAGCGAAATATGCCG
Source organism: Lysinibacillus sp. FSL K6-3209 (assembly GCF_037976175.1). Taxonomy (NCBI): domain Bacteria; kingdom Bacillati; phylum Bacillota; class Bacilli; order Caryophanales; family Bacillaceae; genus Lysinibacillus; species Lysinibacillus sp. FSL K6-3209. Next base: position 3,098,771 of record NZ_CP150264.1, read on the forward strand.
CTGAATCGTCTGTTAAAAAATCTGTTAATGCAGGTGCAGAAGCCATTAATGGATGCTCACGGTCTACTTTACAATCTAAAATACGTAACGGATTTTTTTGCAAACGATTTTGGCAATCTGCACAAAATTCGTGAATATGTGGCTCGAAATGGTTAATCAACGCTGTCCGATGGGCATCACGTGTTTCTTTATCCCCAAGAGAGTTGATCACTAATTTTAAATCCTTTAAGCCTGTTGATTCATAAATGTCCATAGCTAGTGCAATGACTTCAGCATCAATAGCAGGATCCGCTGAGCCAATTGCTTCAACGCCGAATTGCACGAATTGACGGTAACGACCAGCCTGTTGGCGTTCATAACGGAACATTGGTCCAATATAAGATAGCTTGACAGGCTGATCAGGTGCCCCAAACATTTTATGTTCTACATAGGCACGTACAACGCCAGCTGTATTTTCAGGGCGCAATGTTAATGAACGACCCCCGCGGTCTTCAAATGTATACATTTCCTTTTGGACAACATCCGTTGTTTCACCAACACCGCGTGCAAATAAATCTGTTTGTTCAAAAATCGGCGTACGAATTTCGTTATATCGATAGACACGACATATATCACGAATAATCGATTCAACCTTTTGCCATTTTTCTGATTGACCTGGCAATATGTCTTGTGTTCCTCGTGGCACTTTAAAAGTCATGAAAATACCTCCTTTTCAATTGCTTATGAGCTAGCCTTCGTATGTAAAATACGAACATACTGTAGATAGACCGACCTTGTTCAAAAGAAATCCAACAAAAAAAGCCCTCGTCACCTTGCATAATTGCAAGGGACGAGAGCTGTATATGCTTCCGCGGTTCCACCCTAGTTGACGCATAACGTATATTGCGTCCTCCTCATAATCGGGTAACGGCCGATTCCGTTTTTTCCTACTAAGTATTCCTTTTCAGAAAAAAGCCTCTCAAGTGTTATTCGCCTTATACATTTTTGTAGGAAAGATTGCAGCCTAAGTCTTTCCCTCTCTTTTCCAATAGAGGTATATGCTACTTGCTTGGTCATAAGCGGTTAATCATTTTTTGATTACCCTTTATGTTAGTCACAACATAAGGTAATGTCAACTGTTTTCTTGTTTTTCATCATACAGTTGTTAAAAAAACGATTTCTGTTACCTTTTTCCCTCGAATTTTAGCATAAAAGCATGGTAAAATAGCACAAGGAAAGGAGGGGTTCGATGACGACAAAACTTATACATAAAACTATTATCTTTGTCTTATTATTAGCATTTATGATACCACATATCAGCGACAAAGAACTAGCACTGGCCGATACAAGTGATTTAAAAGTTACTGGAACCATACTTCATTTACGCGAAGGACCTGGGCTGTCTTACCCCATTATTACCACATTAGAAGAAGGCGATTCGTTAACATCTATCGGTCGCGAGGGAGACTGGATTCAAGTAAAAACAGGCGATTTCGAAGGATGGGTAGCTTCATGGCTAACAGCATCCATAAATGAGCAACAAACAATAGATAAAACTGTTATTTCCCAAGTTGATCGTCTAAATATCCGTACGGAACCAGATATTGCGTCTCCTGTTCTTGGACAACTGTCAACAGGTAATCAAGCCACATTAATAACAGAAAATGGTGAATGGGCAAAGATCAATTGGAATGGGCTAATTGGTTGGGTATCTTCAGACTATGTGACGATTAATGAAAAAGCGGAAAAAACAACTACTGAACCAGTAGTTGAAGTATCTACAACAACCGAATCGAAAGGGACTACTTTTACGATTTTAGTCGATACGTTAAATGTCCGAAAAAAAGCCGATTTAACATCCAAAATTCTAGGGACTGTTTCCAAAGGACAATCTTATAAGGTGCTTGCTCAAGAGCACAATTGGGTGCAAATTCAATATAGTAACAAAAAAGCTGGTTGGGTATATAGTTTCTATGGGACATTTTCAAATGCGGTGAAAACGACTTCGAAAACAGCAACATCATCTTCATCATCAACACTTGAATCTGTCACAATTATTTATAATGGCACCAACTTACGCACAGATGCGACAACCACTGCGGAAGTTGTGCAACGTGTAGATGCAGGTGAAACTTTTCCCATTGTAGGGGCTAAAGATGATTTTTACGAAATTCAATTAGAAGATAAAACCGCTTTCGTTGCCAATTGGGTTGTGACTACTTCTCAAAATAATGCAGCAACAAAAACAACTACCAAAACAAAGTCTGAGCCACGAAAAAAGGGCACTTTAAACGGACTAACAATTGTCGTAGATCCAGGGCACGGTGGAAATGACCATGGAACGACTGGACAACGCGGGACGGATGAAAAGGACATTACATTGAAAACGGCATCTCTGCTTGCTTCCAAGTTAAGTGCAGCAGGTGCAAATGTTGTCATGACACGTGAATCAGATGAATATGTAGCACTTCGTAAACGGGTGTCCATTGCCCACCAGCATGATGCGGACGCTTTTATCAGTATTCACTATGATGCAACTGACAATAGCTCAATTTCTGGCTTTACCTCCTATTATTTAAACAACAATCAAAAAGGGCTTGCTGAAGCCATACACAATGGATTAGCTAGTAAAGTTAATTTGAAAGATCGTGGTACACAACAAGGGAATTATTTAGTACTACGTGAAAATCGACAAAAGGCAGTGCTGATCGAGCTCGGTTTTTTAAGTAATGCCAATGAAGAAAGAGTTATTACAACAGCTAAATTCCGAGAACAAGCCTCACTTGGCATCTATCAAGGCATTTTAGATTATTTTGATGCACACGAATAAAAAAGAACCTTCATTTTCTATATGCTTAAGAAAATGAAGGTTTTTATATGTGATTTATTTATGTTATCGCCAATGTGACCCATACAATTTCCTCCATGCGAATAAAGAAAGGTGTACGATTAATTTCGATAACGATATGGTCTGGTAATATGGAGGTCAAATGACCTTGTTGAATATTCTTCTTCGTTTGAACAACGATCATTTGGCCAATCATCATTTTCAGTGTTTCATATAAATAAGGATTCGACACTCTTCCCATTTGCGTCATCGAAATTGCACTTCCTTCCCGCATTTAGCCATTCTTTTTAGTATATGAAGGAATGATAGGAAATGTAACTCTATTTTGACTCCAGTAGAATTGTGACAGGTCCATCATTTGTCAATGCAACATCCATCATCGCACCGAAAATCCCTGTTTCAACCTGTAGGCCATACCCTCGTAATGCATCATTGAATGTCTCCCACAATGGAGCAGCCATTTCTGGTCTTGCTGCACTTGTAAAGCTTGGACGATTACCTTTTTTCGTATCTCCATACAATGTAAATTGGGAAACCGATAGGATTGCGCCTCCATGCTCTAAAATAGAATGATTCATTTTTCCTTCACTATCTTCCCACAAGCGTAGATTAGCGATTTTTTTTGCTAGATAGGCCACGTCTTCTGTTGTATCTTCATGTGTAATGCCTACAAGAAGCACATAGCCACTATCAATAGCACCTGTTACTTCTCCTTGTACGGTAACAGATGCAGCCTTACTCCGCTGTAAAACTACTTTCATAATGTTAAACCCCTCAATCTATCAAAATCTACACTATTCTTTTCTCTTGTTATTTGCTGTAGTTATTAGTTAATTACACGTTGCACTGAATATATATCAGGTGTTTGTTTTATACGTTCAACAACCTTATGCAGATGGGAAATATTCGAAATTGAAATCGTTAGGTGAATAGTGGCAATTTTATCACGGTCAGCACGGCCACTCACAGCTAAAATGTTCGTTTTCGTCTCGCTTACGATTTGCATAATTTCATTTAAAATACCAGGTCTATCAAAGGCAGATACCTCGATATCGACAGGATACTCTTTTTTCTCAGGTGTAAGCCCGTTCTCCCATTCAACTTCGATAATACGTTCCTGCTCATCCTCAATTTGAATATTTGGACAATCTGCACGGTGTACGGAAACACCTCGTCCTTTCGTAATAAAACCGACAATGTCATCACCTGGCACTGGTGTACAGCAACGAGACAATCGAATGAGCATATTGTCAATTCCTTTTACAATAACGCCAGACTCTGTGCGTTTTTGTGGAATAGGATTTTTCATTTTTTGCTCAATTTTTTCAAGTGCTTCTTCTTGTTCACGCTCTTTACGACGTTTTTCGGCTAAACGATTAACAACTTGTTGCGCTGTAATACCATTTACACCAACTGCGGCATATAAATCTTCTTCATTCGTGTAATTAAATTTATCGCAGACACGTTTTAAGTTTTCCGCTGACATTGTTTCTTTCATGTCGAAATCTTGCGCGCGAATTTCTTTTTCAATCATCTCTTTCCCTTTGATGATATTTTCTTCACGAAGATGACGCTTGAAAAATTGCTTGATTTTATTTTTTGCTTGGGATGATTGCGCAATTTTTAGCCAGTCACGACTTGGACCGAAAGATTGCTTTGATGTTAATATTTCAATAATATCACCCGTTTTTAATGGTGTATCGAGCGGCACCATCTTGCCATTAATTTTTGCACCGATTGTACGATTACCGACTTCTGAATGCACACGGTATGCAAAATCGATAGGTACAGAACCAGCTGGCAATTCTATTACATCCCCTTCCGGTGTAAACACGTACACCATATCAGAGAATAAATCGAATTTTAAAGATTCCATGAACTCTTCGGCATTTGAAGACTCGTTTTGGAATTCTAATATTTCTCTAAACCACGTTAATTTTTGATCGACATTTTGTTTTTCAATATCAATCTTTTTACCTTCTTTATAAGCCCAGTGAGCAGCGATCCCGTATTCAGCAATTTTATGCATTTCTTTTGTACGGATTTGTACTTCTAGAGGATCTCCGTATGGACCAATGACCGTTGTATGCAACGATTGATACAAGTTTTGCTTTGGCATTGCAATATAATCTTTAAAACGCCCAGGCATCGGCTTCCATAATGTATGCACAATACCTAACACTGCATAGCAATCTTTTATGCTATCAACTAAAACGCGAATGGCTAACAAATCATAAATTTCGTTAAATTGCTTTTTTTGGAGCACCATTTTACGATAGATGCTGTATATATGTTTCGGACGACCATAAATATCCGCATCAATTTCGACTTCAGAAAGCTGGGATTTCATTTCTCCCATAACATTGTCTAAATAAGCCTCACGTTCATCGCGCTTCTTCTTCATGAGACTGACAATACGGTAATATTGCTGTGGATTTAAATAACGTAGTGCAGTATCCTCCAGCTCCCATTTTACTGTCGAAATTCCTAGACGATGTGCAAGGGGAGCAAAAATTTCAAGCGTTTCTTTCGAAATACGGCGTTGTTTTTCAGCAGGTAAATGCTTTAAGGTACGCATATTGTGCAAACGATCCGCAAGCTTAATTAAGATAACGCGAATATCCTGTGCCATAGCGACAAACATTTTACGGTGATTTTCCGCCTGCTGTGCTTCTTTCGATAAATATTTTATTTTCCCTAGCTTCGTCACACCATCAACGAGCATTGCTACTTCCTCGCCAAATTCACGGACTAGGTCATCACGTGTAAATTCCGTATCTTCGACAACATCGTGTAAAAAGCCTGCTGCCACAGTTTCTGGATCCATTTGTAATTCAGCTAAAATACCGGCAACTTGCACTGGGTGAATAATATACGGTTCACCAGAGCTACGGAATTGCTCAATATGCGCATCTCTTGCCAATTCATATGCTTTTTTCACGAATGCGACATTTTCCTCATTCATGTAGGATTTGACTAACTCAAAAACGTCCTCAGGAGTCAAAATTTGCTCTTTCGCCATAACATGTCCACCTTGCTCGTCAAATTTTTCAGATTAGATATAAACTTAATTGTATAAAAAATAGAGGTCGATTGTAAAGGGACTGTGTCATATAGTTTAGATAATATCGTGAACAAGTTTCATAAATGGAAAAAATATTCATTATTATAAATAAAAAGACCCTTTGCTAGGCTGATTTGCTTCGCAAAGAGTCTTTCATTTACTTGTTAGTTTGCTTTGTTGTAAGCCACTGCAATTTTCGCACCAACTACTGCATTGTTTTTCACTAATGCGATATTAGCATCAAGGCTCTTACCTTCTGTTAACTCTTTTACTTTACCAAGTAAGAATGGTGTTACGTTTTTACCTTGGATACCATTTTCTTCAGCTTCTTGTAAAGCCTTTTCAATAATGCTTGTGATGAATTCATGCTCTAGTGCATCGACTTCAGGGATAGGGTTTGCAATAACTGCGCCGCCTTGTAAGCCTAAATCCCACTTAGCACGCAACATTGCTGCAACTTCTTCTGGTGTATCTAGTTTAAAGTTGACATCAAATCCACTTTGGCGAGTGTAGAATGCTGGAAGCTCAGACGTGCCATATCCAACTACTGGTACACCTTTTGTTTCAAGATATTCTAATGTTAAACCGATATCTAAGATAGATTTCGCACCTGCACAAATAACAGCTACATTTGTTTGTGCTAATTCTTCTAAGTCTGCTGAAATATCCATTGTTGTTTCAGCACCACGGTGTACACCACCAATACCACCTGTAACGAAAATATCAATGCCTGCAAGCTCAGCGCAAATCATTGTTGCAGCAACTGTTGTCGCACCTAATTTTTTCGTAGCCAATAAATAGCCTAAGTCGCGACGAGAAGTTTTTGCAACACCTTGTGCATTCCCAAACATTTCAAGTTCTTCGTCAGATAAACCGATTTTAATTTTCCCATCAATAAGCGCGATTGTTGCAGGCACCGCACCGTTATCACGAATAATTTGCTCTACTTCACGTGCTGTTTGTACGTTTTGAGGATATGGCATACCATGTGAAATGATTGTTGACTCTAATGCAACAATGGGTAGCCCTTTTGCTTGTCCAGCTTTTACTTCTTCTGATAATACGATGAATTCTTTCATGATGTTATTCCTCCATTTCACTTTTCAACAATTCTTCTGATAGTTCAGGTCTTACTGTATATGGGGATGCCAATGTATTTTTAGCATTCGTTAAGCCTGCGTCTATGCAAACTTCAAACGATTGCCCCCTTAACCAACTATGAATGACAGCACTTACAAAAGCGTCACCCGCGCCCGTTACATCTTCAATTTTCTTTATTGCTTTCGCAGCAAAATGACGTGGTGGACTAGTGGTAGAGGCAGCATAGACCCCTTTGCTACCAGCCGTAATAATGACATGCTCTGCTCCTAATTGTAGAAGCTTTTGAATCGCTTGGTCATAGTTTGCCTCGTTATTGATTGTATGACCAACAATCGTTTCTGCTTCGTCCGTATTACATATAAACCACGTAACACCTTGCAATGTATCCGGTAGTCGATTCATTTTAGGAGAAGATACCGGAACGATAACAAATGGAATAGCGCGCGCAATCGCGACTTGTTGGATATACACCACTGTTTCTTTCGGGCAATTTAAATCCATAATAAAGCAGCCAGCATTCATAAGCATTGCCTCGTATTTCTTTAACAAACTCGGCAACAATAAATCATAAACTTCCATGTTCGCCACAGCTAATGCAAGCTCACCTTGCTCGTCCATAATCGCAGTATAAGAACCAGTTGAAGCATCTGGTAACTGCTCGACATAGCGCAAATTCATAAATGACTCTGATGCTTCTTGGATTACTTGCCAATCCGCATCTTTACCTGCTGTCGTTAATAACGTCACCTGATGATTAAGTCGGCCTAAATTTTCTGCAATATTGCGCCCAACCCCACCTACACTGAATGAGGAACTAGCAGGATTCGAAGTACCTAATTGGACAGTTCCTTTTACATGAAATTTGCGATCGAGATTCGCGCCACCGATACAAATAATTTCATTTTCCTCAGGTAAAATATAAGCACGACCGACAATTTTCCCTTGCTTCGTTAAGCTCGACACTAAGTTCGCAAGTACTGGACGGGACAGATTCATCTTATCTGCCATCTCTTGCTGAGACATAAACGGATTTTTGCGAATTAAAGCCAGTACCGCTTGTTCTCTTTCATTCATAGCATCACCTTTTATTATATTTGTTTGCATTATAAACTTTTGTTTGAGCGAAGTCAAAACATTTCATTCGATTTGTTTAACACTCCCCACTTCTATATTTTCCCTTCAAATGAAATGCAAATATTTTCAATAAAAAATAGCACACTAGATGAATTTTCTAGCGTACTATTGTTTGTTCCATATTGTTTATACTATTATGCTGAATCACTATTATGCATGCCATTCGGTACTTGCTTTTTCACAATGATGACAAACAAGCTAGCTAAAACGCAAAAAACGCCAGCCAAGAAAAATGCCCAAGTATAAGAATTAAAAAGTTTATAGATAAGACCTCCCCCATATGCTGCTACTGCTGCACCTGCCTGATGGGAGGCGAATATCCAGCCATAAATAATCCCGCTTTTTTGGGTACCAAAAATTTGCCTTGAAATACTAACAGTTGGCGGTACAGTTGCTATCCAATCTAGTCCATAAAACACAGTAAACATGATGAGCAATGGTAAAGAACCTTGTACTAATGCATACGGTAGTAAAACTAAGGAAGCACCCCTTAAAAGATAATACCAAAATAATAACCAACGATTATCGAAACGATCCGATAACCAACCTGATAGTGTTGTTCCTACTAGGTTAAAAATCCCCATGAAGGATAGAAAAGATGCTGCTGTTACTAATGGAATACCGAAACTAATACAATACGATACAAAATGTGTACCTATTAAGCCACTAGTCGATAATCCACAAATAAAAAAGCTACCAGCCAAAAGCCAAAATGCTTTCACTTTCACAGCCGCAAATAAACCATTAAAGGCAATGACGATTGGATTTTTCTTATTTTCTACTACTTCTTCCAATCGTTCTTCGTCAAGACCGTATGCAAGAAGCCCCACATCCATCGGTTTATTTTTCATAAACAATAAAATAATTATTAACATGATCGAACTTAACACAATGATTAATGTAATTGCCCAACGCCATGAGTAATTTTCGATCATCATCGCTAAAACTGGAAGCAGTACTAACTGGCCTGTTGCAGTACTAGCTGTTAGTATTCCTAATGCAAGCCCTCTTCTTTTCTCAAACCAATGATTCGCTACAAATGGACTTAATACGGTTAAAAAGAGACTAGCTCCTAAACCAATAATAAAGCCCCAAATAATTATTAATTGCCATGCTTGCTGCATCAACAATGTGAGAGAGATGCCTATAACTAATATTACCATCGCAGCTACCATCATTTTTTTTAATCCAATAACTTCAAGTAGTGCTGCCATAAATGGACCTGAAATGCCATATAAAAAAAGACTTATGGCAAATGCCATTGCGATGATTGAGCGATCCCAGCCAAACTCCTGTTCAAACGGACCAATAAAAACACCGGATGAAGATAAAGTGATACCCGCTACAATAATGGAGAAAAAAGTAATCGTTAAAACAAACCAGCTGTAATGAATACGTTTCATAAGGCCACCTACATTCTCGGATAATGGAACACTTTAAGGATATTTTCATATAAAATAAAAATACATGTATATACATACATAATAATAACATGTTATTTTCGATGTCAAGAAATTTTTTCCATTTAAGTGATATAATATAAACAATTAAAAAACATAAAAGGAGAGCTTATGATGGAGAAAGTACACACAGACATTGACTATACGCAAATTTGCGTATGTGCAAATCTTAGAAAGAAGACTAGAATTGTTACGCAGCTATACGATAAAATTCTTGAACCTACTAATTTAAAAGTTACGCAATACGCTATGTTAGCCAATATAGCAAAGCATAAAGCCGTTTCAGTTAGTCAACTAGGCATTATTCTTTCACTTGATCAGACGACGATCACCCGCAATGTCAATCTTTTAAAAAAAAGTGGCTATGTTGCTATTACCCAAGATTCACAAGATGGCCGAACAAAAATTATTTCTTTAACGGCTAAAGGAATTGAAAAACTAAATGAAGCAGCACCTATTTGGAAAGAATTACAGGAAAAAATCATTCATGATATTGGATTCGAACAATATATAAATTTTTATGACACGCTTCAAAAAATACAAAAAATAGTGAAATCCTATGAAAAAAGGTAGACCCTAAATTGTGTTCAAATAAATTGTTTGGGTGCCTAATTGTTTGGGTGCCTGACACCAAAAAAGACACTAAAAAAGCTGCCCCACTTTGGGACAGCCTTTTTGTTTATTAATATTGAATTAAAGTTTTTACGCTTAAATCGCCAAGTTTTGCACGGCCATTTAGTTCTTTTAGCTCGATTAGGAATGCACAGCCAACAACTTCTCCACCTAATTGTTGAATTAAGCGTACTGTTGCCTCCACTGTACCACCAGTAGCTAGTAAATCATCACAGATAAGTACTTTCTGACCTGGTTTGATGGCATCTTTATGCATTGTTAAAGTATCTTTACCATACTCTAAACCGTAATCTGCACTAATGACTTCACGTGGCAATTTTCCTGGTTTACGAACTGGCGCAAAGCCAATTTCCAGCGCATAGGCAACTGGGCAACCGATAATGAAACCACGTGCTTCAGGACCTACAATAATTTCTGCCCCTACTTCCTTGGCATAAGCTACGATTTGATCTGTTGCATATTTGTAAGCTGGACCGTTATCCATAATTGTTGTAATATCTTTGAAACTAATGCCTTCTTTCGGCCAGTTCTCAACCGTTGTCACGTACTGCTTTAAATCCATAGTTCTTGCTCCTCCTACGAAACTGTATTCGCATATAAATTTAATCGTTCATCAAACCATTGCTTTAACTCTATATATGGCGCATAGACAAGTTTTTGCTCTATTTCAATCTGTTCAGAACGTTGTTTGTAAGACGGTGCCTCCGTTAATGCCGTTTTCGGTGCATTCATGTTGACAGTCGTCAGTCCACTCTCCATTTTAACAAAATTAAGCTCAAAAAACACCTGTGTCATAAATTTTAATGCTTCTAAAGGCCAACCAGTATGTTTCGCTAAATCCGGTAAATGCATATCTAGTGGAAATGCTGGACGTTGCTTTAAAAATTTATAGTACCACGCAAACTGCTCACGTGTAGGTATGCCATTAAAGTACTGGGAATCTGGCATATAGAAATGGGCATAAATACGTGTAGGTGCTGTTTTGCTTAACACATTTTCTAATAATTGAACATTGTGTGGTAAATCCAGCAATACAATGTAATCTGTTTGTTCCACATTGGATAGCTCTACATCCACTAATTCAATTGGCACACCAAGCAATGATTGATAATAGCTGATTGTCTCAAGACGAAACGCAAAAAAGACTGCTTCCTCTTTTGGTACCGTGTGTAACCATCGAGATGTTTGACGAATACCACGAATATCAAATAATTGCCACTCTGTCGTTTGAACATCTTCAATCATAAACTGTGGCTTTTTGCGTCCTTGCCATTCATTAATTTGAAGATCGCCAGTAAACGACACTTTAATGCCGTAAGTCAGCTCATGGTACAAATGACCTTTGTTAAATCCTACACTATCCAATTTTTCAAGACCGTCAGTTAATTCCATTTTAATGTGATTTTCTGCTGCGCCAATTTTTCGCATCGTTGCAATTTCTACATCTTCAAGCACGTACACTGGCTTTGGAAAATCAGTGCCAAATGGACCGAGCGTGGCAATTTCTTCAATAGCATCTGCGGAAATCTCATCAATTTTAAGTGGTATATCAATAGCAAGAACTGGCGTTAATTGCTCTTCGGTTAAACATGCTCTTGCTTGCGCATCTAAACGTGTGCGCAGTTCATCCACATGTTCTAACGGTAACGTCATCCCCGCTGCCATCGGATGTCCGCCAAAATGCGGTAAAATATCTCTATTTTTCGCCAATTCATTGTATAAATGGAAGCCTTCGATACTACGGGCAGACCCTTTTGCTGTCCCTTTCTCAAAATCTAGTGACAGTACAATTGTTGGACGATAATAAAGTTCAACAAGTCTGGATGCGACAATTCCTACAACACCAGCATTCCAGCCTTCTCCCGCAACAACTAACACAAGAGAATCACCAATTTTTTTATCTGCTTCGATAAGAGCAATCGCTTCATCGGTAATACTTTTCACAATATCTTTGCGCTCTGTATTACATCCATTTAGCTGTTTGGCTAATGCTGTCGCCTTTGCTGTATCCTCTGCCATAAGCAACTCAACAGCTGGCGATGCTTCACCTAGACGCCCAACTGCATTTAAGCGCGGTCCAAAGTAAAAGCCAATTGTTTCTTCATTAATCGTGGCTTGCTCAGCACTTGCCACTTCACACATCGCCTGTATCCAAGGACTAAGGGAACGACGCATTTCCTCCATGCCCCGTTTGACAAGGTAACGATTTTCGTCCACTAAAGGAACTAAATCTGCAACCGTACCAATTGCTACAAATTCAAATAAATGGGTTGGCAGCTCGCCATAAAGGGCATGCGCTAATTTAAACGCCACGCCTACACCTGCCAGCTCACCAAACGGATAATGTCCTTCAGGTACACGCGGATGTAAAATGATATCTGCCTGTGGTAACTCCTCCCCTGGCTCATGGTGATCTGTGACAATCACATCCATTCCAAGTTCTTTGGCCACTCGGATTGGCTCAATCCCAGAGATACCATTATCGACTGTTAGTATTAATTGAACTCCCTCTTCATGGGCTTCACGAAATAATGCTTCACTCGGACCATAGCCATGTAAAAAGCGATTCGGTATTTTAAAGGACACATCTGCGCCAAGGTCTAGTAAGACATGGAGCATTACTGTCGTACTTGTTACACCATCCGCGTCATAATCTCCGTACACTAATATTTTCTCGTTATTTTCAAGCGCTTGTTGAATACGCGCTACCGCTTCTGCCATACCATGCATTAAAAATGGGTCGTGAATATTTGCTTCTGTCATATTTAATAAGCTTTCTGCATCGGCTGATGTTGTACAGCCTCGTGCTGCTAAAATTTTCGCTGCAATAGCAGAAAGTTGTAAGTCATTTTGTAATGTTTGGACAAGTTGGGCATCTGGACGCTCGACCTGCCATCTTTTTTTCGATAAAATCATTTTTCTCACTTCCTCACGAAAGCTATTATACCGAAAATCAAGCATATACGCACTATTCACTAGCTTACTAGTTTTATCCTCATGGCATCCATAAAAAAAGCCTACTCTAAATAAGAGTAGACTCGGTGCCAGGCACGCAAACAATTCTCGCACAATTTGCTATAAAGGCGTTGACGTCTCAATCGTTCCTTTTGAGGCAGCGACTAATGCTTCGACCTTTGCAACGTTGCCTTTATGCAAAGCCTCTACTATTGTACTCCCTACGATGACACCGTCCCCAAGTGCCCCCATGCTCACAACTTGTTGTGGTGTTGAAATACCAAAGCCCGCTAATACTGGTATTTGACACATCTCTCGCAAACGTTGAAAATGACCTTCTAAATCATCCGCAAAACTTGCACGTGCTCCTGTAATGCCGTTCACCGTTACAGCATAGACAAAGCCTTGACTAGCCGCTGCAATACGAGCAATTCGCTCTGGTGGACTTGTTAATGATACAAGCTGCACAATATCCACACCATGTGGATTTAACGTTTGACGCAGTATCGCACTTTCTTCAAGTGGTACGTCAGGGACGATTAATCCTTTGACACCCCCTGCCACACAAGCACTAGCAAATTGCTCTAAGCCATAAGCTAAAACAGGGTTAAAATAAGTCATCACGACTAATGGCACTGTAATTTCATGACGGAATGATGCCAGTGTCTCTAGAACATTGCGCAATGTTACACCTTCTGCTAATGCGCGCTCACCAGCCATCTCAATAGTAGGACCGTCTGCAACTGGGTCGGTAAAAGGAATTCCGACCTCAATCGCTGTTACCCCCATTTTTTGTAGCGACAAGATTGTCGGCTTTACTGTACTAAGTCCTCCATCGCCCGCCATAATATAGGGCACAAAAGCTTTATTCCCTGCATTTTTTACTTGTTCAATTGCCTGTTGTAAAGTTGTCATGATTGCTCACCTCCAAGTACTGCACGTACCGTATGGACATCCTTATCCCCGCGACCCGATAAACAAACAACAATAATATCATCTGCATCCATTTCTTGCGCAAGCTTTGCAGTATAGGCAATGGCGTGGGCACTTTCTAATGCAGGTAATATTCCTTCCGTCCGACTTAGTAATTGTAAACCTTCGAGCGCCTCAGTATCTGTTATCGAATCAAACTTCGCTCGACCAATATCATGCAAATAACAATGTTCAGGCCCCTTACCAGGATAATCAAGCCCAGCCGAAATGGAATGAGCCTCCTGCACAAAACCATTGTCATCTTGCAGTAAATACATATACGCTCCGTGCAGAACACCTAACTGCCCACCTGCAATAGCTGCTGCATGCTTTCCAGTGTCAATACCACTGCCAGCTGCTTCTACACCATATAATGCGACCGCTTCATCATCTACAAATGGATGGAACATACCAATCGCATTGCTACCACCGCCGATACATGCGACTACCGCATCAGGTAAACGCCCTTCTTTTTCCAGTATTTGTGATCTAGTCTCCACACCAATGATACGTTGGAAATCACGTACAATTTTTGGGAATGGATGTGGACCTAAAGCGGAACCTAAAATATAATGTGTATCTTCAACATTCGTCACCCAGTAACGTAGTGCAGCATTGACAGCATCTTTTAATGTTTTTGACCCCGTCTCTACAGACTCGACCTTTGTGCCAAGTAACTCCATACGGAAAACATTTAATTGCTGTCGTTTAATATCTTCTGCACCCATAAATACTACACATTCCAAGTTTAATAAAGCACAAGCAGTCGCTGTCGCTACACCATGTTGCCCTGCACCTGTTTCCGCGACGATTTTCTTTTTTCCCATACGCTTAGCAAGAAGTGCTTGGCCAATCGCATTATTAATCTTATGTGCGCCTGTATGGTTTAAATCTTCGCGTTTTAAATAAATTTTGGCACCGCCAAGCTCATTTGTTAAATTTTCAGCAAAGTACAGTGGTGTCTCACGTCCTACATATTCCTTTAAATAATAAGCTAACTCGTTCGTAAATGCCTGATCTGCCATCGCTTCATCAAACGCCGCTTCTAATTCAATTAATGCTGTCATTAAAGTTTCCGGGACATACTGCCCACCAAATTTTCCGTAGCGTCCTTCCTTTGTTGGTACGCTATTTGCCAATGAATGCATTATACTCTCCCCCTCTTTACTGCTTGTAGAAATGCTGTTATTTTTGCTGTATCCTTACTACCCTCTGTTTCCACACCACTTGAAACATCTACCATAAAAGGTGATACGAGTGACAGTGCCTCTTGAATATTGTCTAATTTTAACCCACCAGCTAAAATTAGCTTATGTTGTGGAATACCAGCAGCTTCAAGTAATGTCCAATCAAACGTATGTCCACTACCACCTTTATAATCTGTGCCTGGTGCATCAAATAAGTAATAATCCACATCGTAGTTAGTAGCCGCCTGCACATCCTCTGCACAACGGACAGACAAAGCCTTAATTGATGGATAGCCTTGTTGAATAATAAACTCAGGAGATTCCTCACCATGATACTGGACATAATCCAATGGCACACTTAATACTGCCGAACGTAATTCTTCAGGCGTTGGATTGACAAAGACACCAATTTTCTTTATTCCATCGGGTACATGTTTGGCCAATTGTTGCGCTTGTTCAATGGTTACTTGACGTTTGCTTGGCGCAAAGACAAAACCGATGGCGTCTGCACCTGCCTGCACTGCGGCTTGCACATGTTGGACTTCTTTCAAACCACAAATTTTCACTTTCGTCATAGTAATGCACCTGCTTTATTTACTTGTAATTGTTGAAGTGCTACACCTGCATCGCCACTACGCATTAATGACTCTCCTACAAGAACAGCACTTGCCCCCATCGCTGCAACCTTTTTGGCATCATCACTATGCCAAATACCGCTTTCGCTAATAAGCACACGTTGCTCCCCAAATGGAAAAGCCTCTGCAATTTCCTTTGTTCGCTCTAAATCGACTTCAAATGTACGCAAATCTCGGTTATTAACCCCTATTAGTTTTGCCCCAACAGCGAGTGCTCGTTCAAGCTCTTCAATATCGTGCACTTCGACTAATACTTCAAGACCTAAACTTGTCGCGAAACGATATAAATCTTGTAACATTGCATCGTCAAGTGCTGCAGCAATAAGTAAAATGATTGATGCTCCAGCAGCCTTCGCAAAGCGAATTTGCACACAGTCAATCATAAAGTCTTTACATAGAAGTGGCGTTTGAACCGCCTTCGCAACGGCTGCTAAATCTTCAAACGAACCTTGAAAAAACGTTTTATCTGTTAAAACCGAAATGGCGGCTGCACCAGCTTGTGCATAAATTTTTGCCTGTTTTACTGGATTAGCTCCCTCTGCAATAAGACCTTTGGATGGAGATGCACGCTTCATTTCGGCAATGACTTGTAAAGTATCAGCAGACTTTAACGTTGCAAAAAGAGCGTCACGTTTTATCTCGTTGAAATTGGCTAATGGATCTGGCTGTGTAAGCAATGTATCTACTTCTATTTTCTTCTGTTCAATTATTTTAGTTAATATATTCATAGCCCAATCTCCACTTCTTTTATTTTTTCACTAAAGGCTACAACTGCCTCTAATTTCTGCAATGCACGGCCGCTGAAAATACTATCTTTTGCCATTTCAACACCTTCGTGAACGGTTTGTGCTGTTCCTTGGCTGAACAAACCTATTGCGGCATTTAACAATACCGTATCGAAATAGGCACTTTGTTCACCAGCGAGTAATTTACGCATAATAGTTGCATTTTCATCAGCATTGCCACCGCGTATCGCTTCTAGAGGTGCATAGTGTAGCCCGACATCTTCTGCTGTTAAAGCAAATGGAATTAAGTCACCTTTATCTACTAAGATGGCTGTATTTTGACCGGCAAGTGATGCTTCATCTAACCCTTTCGGACCAGAAACGACAATCGCCCGCTCCCGTCCTAACATTTGTAAAACAGAAGCATATTCCATTACAAAGTTGGGACGATTAATGCCCGTAAATTGCGTTGCTAATGGGACAGGATTTGTTAGCGGACCAACAAGATTAAAAATAGTGGGCTTTCCTAAGGCACGTCGTACTTCCCCAATGCGTTTCAATTTCGGATGGACATTTGGAGCATATAAAAAGGCAATTCCTTCTGTTTCTAAAAGTGTCAGTGTTTGTTCAATGGAAATATTCGTATGAATACCTAAAGCCTCTAACACATCTGCACTACCTGATGCAGAAGAAATTTTGCGGTTCCCGTGCTTCGCCATTTTAACGCCTGCTCCTGCCAAGACAAAGGCTGATGCGGTACTAATATTAAATGTATTTAAGCCGTCTCCGCCTGTACCACAGTTATCCATATAAACCCCAGCTGCTGCTGGTACTTGGAGTGCAAACGAACGCATTACAGTGGCTAATGCTGCAACTTCATGTGCCGTTTCACCCTTTGCAGATAAGTCTATTAAAAATTTGGCGATAGCTTCTTTTGGCGTTTCCTGTTGGAACATCCATTGTGCAGCTTCAATCATTTCTTCATACATTAAATGCTGTCGTTGCTGTACCTTTCTTTGTATGCTGTCCATCATTTAGCCTCACTTTCATTTTCTAAATGTTGTAAAAACAACTGTTGTTCTGCTGTTACTTGTGTCAGTACACTGCCGACATTGGCATATTTAGTTACCATAACAGTGGATTGTGTATGCAGCCTTTCGTTTTCCACTACAATGGATTTGCCTGTTAATGAAAAATCTAAATGCCCATTAAAACCTATAAAGCCAATAGCTCCACCAAAAACATCTGCTGTTTGGGCTGTTTTTTCTTTTATTTGCCCCTCTGGGATATTAATTGATGTAAATGTTGGCATCATAGCAGCCAATACATCTACTGCATGAAGCATCGGTAACCGCTGCCCCTCCAGACGTGATGTCATATGCATTGCTTGCTTTGACCGCTCAATTTTCATCGTTTCAACTAGCTTGATAGAATCAGGGAAACAGACAGTGGCTAGTTTTTGTTGTATAGCCGTAACAAGACTTGCATGTGATTTCCTTACCTCAATATTTTCATATAGCTGACGTTCATTATCTAAATCTTCTACGTTTGTTGCACCTCGTGCACAAGAGCCTTCCGTTGGCGTCGCAATGACGTGTTCACCTTGTACTCGAACTAAACTTTCAGGTGATGTTCCCATCACAATATGATCATCGAAAGTGACAAAATACATATACGGCGCAGGCGTTTTTTTACGTAATTGGCGATAGAGCGCAAATGCATCTCCTTGAAAATTAGCAATAAAGCGTTTGGACAGGACAACACGTGTATGCTCTTCGCTTAACGTCTTAGTTAACGATGTCACAGTGGATTCAAGTTCTTGATCTGATAGCGTTGTTAACCCATCATAACTCCATGTAGTATCCTCCTCTTCATTGCCCGTTAACAACTGTTGAGCTAGCTCCTCTAAATTTGGCTCTTTTTTTTCAGCATCAATGTTCGTATGAATGCAAGTCACCTCATCCGTTAGATGGTCAAAAACAATAATGGTTTCATAGACATGGAAATAAACATCTGGTAGTTCTAACATGCCTTGATGATTTAAAACGATGTTTGTTGCATTACTACCAATATAACCAATGGCACCACCTGAAAAGGGAAATTCGGTTGTATTAGAAATACGTGGCATCAAGCGCTTCAACAGTACAAAAAGATCACCTTTATGTGTATACGTTTTTCCTGTTTTATAGGAATATTCCTCTATCTCATCGCCCACGCCTTTATAGGTTTTTCGTGGATTAGCGCCGATAAAAGAATACCGGCCTGCGCCTTCATGCTGTGCTGAACTCTCCAGTAAAAATTTATGGGTGCCTTGCAAGCGTCTAAAAATTAAGATTGGTGTTAATGAATCCCCATTGATTGTTTTCATCTTTGTTCTTGAACTGGTTGTTTGCATATCGACAAAACCCCTTTATTAAATTAAATTTGCATATACGAGTTGGGAAAAGCATCAAAACAAAACAAAAAAGCCCTCTGCAAAAAGGAAAATTCCTAATTACAGAGGACGATCATGACCGCGTTGCCACCTCATATTAGAGCGAAAAAGCTCTCACTTATGTGCTTCAACCATTTACCTATCGTAAAATAAATCAATCGCTGTGGTTCCAGGCGAAGGATTTACAGGCATGCGCCTAATCAACAGTTGTGTAAAACAACCGTCAGAATGGAAGCACCCCCGATAACGTGGGGAATCCGTTTGCTATTATACATAGCAACTCTCATAAGTCCATTCACATAAGCTACAAATCAGTTTACACCGGCCACTGACTCTCTACATTGCACACTTATGCTACTACTCTTATTCAACAATTTCTCAGCTATTCTCCTCTATGCTCTGCTCATCTGTTCTAAGGTCGATCCCGCTCCCGAGACCTTCTACCATATACCGAACGAAAAGTTAGCCTTATTCTATGCCAACCTACAATAATTGTCAACCAATTCTGATAAAAAGATTAAAAAGCAGCTTATTTCTATTTGTATTTGTTAGTGAATTATAAGCACTATCCTTCAAATTTTTTAAGACTTATTGATTTGTGTTTCTGCACTGCTTGCTTCCTTTGGGCACTCCTCCGTTGCGTTTGGTGTCTTACGTCTCATGTTGTTCCGCAAGAGTCGAGCAAATCTTCACTTCAATTCATTTAAACTTTGCCCATTCATTAAGTAGGAGTTGATATTGACCAACAAGGTCTCCTATTTGTCACAGTTTACCTTTATTTAGTAATCTTTTTTGCATAAAGCTTCAGTACGCAGGAAAAATCAACAGCAGTATTTTCAATAATTAAAATAAAACGGACTGTAGACAAACGTGAAAACCTCGGAGTTTGTCTATACCCCGAAACCACCAGTTTTACTAGTCGTCTTGATTATTTTCTTGAAGTTTAACTTTATAATTTTTATATAACAGAGCCATTAACATGAGCACTGCCAATATCAAGAATACTATTAGAAATATGCTTGTAGTTACCTCTATTTCATTATTAATGATTAGAAAACCGGTTGTTAACCCAATCATTATGCCCAAAAACATCATAAAAAAGTTTGCTTTTATAATAAATTCACCCTCTTTCTGTATATAACAAAAAAGGCTATCAAATTAATTAGAGAGATTTTGTCTAATTTATTCAACATATACTTTTGCTTGAGCGGTTCTGTTTGGATCCCAATAGTATTTCGTTAATTTCATAACTTTCTTATAATCACCGAGGCACTTTCATTGTTTTTACGAGATAAAACAGACCGACAAACAAAAACATAACCCCCAAAATATCCAATACAATATTTTTAAAGAATTCATCTTTTACTGTTGTATTTAAAAAGAAAGAGCCCACCAGTACAATCAATAAACTTAATACGATTTTCAGCAATTTCATCGAAAATTCCTCCTATAAAATCACTTTTTGGTTTATTTTATTTATTGCCTGTATTATATAATTTTTAAATTAAGAATGAATGAAAATCAATGTAAAATGCCAAAAAAAGAGCCCTCTCAACATAAGTTGAGAGGGCTCTTTTAAGTATTTATTAAACAGTAGGCTCGTCTGTTCCCCATTGTTTTTTCTCTTTTTTACGCAGTTGACCATCTGATTTTTTCATCTCACGTACTTTTAATGAGTACCAGATTTGGGCTGCGATACAGATAGAAGAATACATACCTGTAATTAAACCGATTAACAATGCGATAGAGAACGTTTCAATAGATGGTGCACCGAAAATAAGGAGTGACACGACTACGATAATTACAGTTAACACCGTATTCACCGAACGTCCCATCGTTTGACGCAACGATTTATTAACAATGTTCGCTAATACTTCACGGTCTTTAATTGTATCATATTGCGCTAAGTTTTCACGCATCCGGTCAAATGTAACAATTGTATCGTTAATAGAGTAACCAACAATTGTCAGTACGGCAGCAATAAACGTAATATCCACTTCTAAGCGCATAAAGCTAAAGACAGCAATAATTAAGAATACATCATGTAGTAGTGACATAATCGCACCTACACCCATACGCCATTCAAATCGAATGGCTACATAAATGATAATCCCAAGTGCAGCAATAGATAATGCTTTAATAGCATTTTTCACTAGCTCTTTACCGATAGTTGGAGAAACAGTACTTACCCCAGGCTCATGGCCGTATTTTTCTCCTGCTACCTTTTTGAATTTTAAAATGTCACTTTGTGATAAGTCATCTTTATAACGGATAACCGCCATTTTACTTTTCTCACCTGAAAGAACAATATCATCAGATGGGAAACCGATGCTAGCCACATATTTTGAAACTTCTTCTTTCGTTAAAGTTTGATCTGCTTCAATTTGCACGCGCGTACCACTTGAAAAATCAATACCAAGATTTAAGCGGAAAATGCCAAGTACAACAATCCCTGCTACAAAAATAGCTAACGAGAATGTATAGAATTTTTTACGGTTGTGTACAAAGTCGAAACGATCAAATTTTGTTGATAAATTTAATGTGCTGATTTTTTCATCCAAATTATGTTGTTTCGATTTTGGAATACCAAACCATGCTGGATTATTGAAGTAACCACTATTTACAAGTAACCCTAGTAGTACACGTGAACCCCACACAGCCGTTAGGAAGCTTAGTAAAATACTAATGATTAATGTTGTTGCAAATCCTTTAACAGAGCTTGTTCCCCAATAAAACAGTACTGCTGCAGCTAATAAAGTTGTTAACTGTGCATCGACAATCGCTGATAATGATTGTTTAGAACCAATTTGAAAGGCTTGTTTAGTAGAATAGCCTACTCGAAGCTCTTCTCGAATTCGTTCTGCCGCTAGAATATTCGCATCCACAGCCATCCCTATTCCGAGTACAATCGCCGCGATACCAGGCAATGTCAATACGGCATTAATCCAGTCGAACACAAGGAGAACTAAGAATGTAAAAATAGTAAGTGTAATGATTGAGATAAAGCCCGGTAAACGGTAGTAGAATAGCATAAATAGGAAAATAACAATTACGCCAACAATACCTGCAAACACTGTACTTTTCAATGCTTGGTCACCGAATTGTGCGCCCACTGATGTAGAGTAAATCTCATCAAGCTTCACAGGAAGTGCACCAGCATTTAAAATGCCTGCTAAATTTTTTGTTTCTTCAACTGTAAAATTACCGCTAATCATAACATCTGTTGTATTTAACGTTTGACTTACTGTTGCTGCAGATGCATAGCGAGGTTTTGCTTTTTGTGATTCTGCTTTATAAGAATCGACACCCTCTTCAAAGTCTAGCCATACAACAAGTAAATTTTGACCTTGTGGTTTAGCAGCAATTTTACTTGTAATGTCTGCAAATTTTTTCGCATCTTTTAACGTTAGCGAAACAATTGGACGGTTTTGTTGGTCAAAGGAATCCGTCGCACCATCAGCTTTTAAATCATCACCATCTAGTAGTAAATTGTCATCCACATCACGGAATGTTAAATTCGCAGAAGTAGATAGCATTTTACGAGCAGATTCTTGATCTTCAACCCCTGCTAATTGCACACGAATACGGTTTTTGTCTTCAACCTGAATGCTTGGTTCACTTACACCAAGCTCATTGACACGTCTATTAAGTGCAGTTGACGTTGCGGTTACAACTTCCGGTGTAATTTTTTGTCCTTCTTTTAATTCTTTGACCTCATAAAGTACCTCAAACCCACCTTGTAAATCAAGACCAAGCTTAATGTCCTTTAAGATGTCTTGTGCAGTCGTACCCATGGTAGAAAAAAATAGCACCAAAAGTAGCACGAATGCAACAATTCGACTTCTTAATTTCATCTATAAATCCTCCTCGAATTGGTGCAAGGGCATCCCTTACACTGCAAACAAGTATACTAGCAATGCCTTTTGAAACGTGTATTCCTCCTTTTCCTTTAGAATTATGTAGCTTGTGCTTCAAAAGGTTTGCTTTACTTATTTCTATCGTTCAATAACGCGCAAATTCCGTATGCGTCTTCCATTTCATTATGAATAGTAAGCGGAACAATTATGTAGGGAAAGAAAAATCCCTTACAATCTTTTACAGCCTATTTTTCGACATGGCTTGTACAAAGTAAAAAAGCGCAACACACTCATTATGAAACACGTTGCGCTTGGTGTCAATTCAACACTGTAGTATTCTTATTAATCTTTTACAGAAACGACATATTCTTCTTGTGTTTTTAATGGCCCAAGCAACGATTTTAATTCCTCGGTGTTTATTTCTGCAAACCAATCATCACTTTGTAAAAATTCTACTTGATTGAATGATACAATATCTGACGGCGATACTGCAAATATAGTTGCAATAACTTCATATAACCGTAATTGCTCAACATTTTTTTTGCGCCATTTTTTTTCTACACAATAACGCCATAATTCTTCTGCGGAAATCGCATCATATTTATAATACTTAAACTCTGCAATCTTACTATCAATTGCCGGACGAATTTTTTCAAATAGTTGTGCATGTTGCATACTCATTTTGAATCATCTCCAATCAAAGTTGTATCGTAAGAAGTGTTTGCATACAAATAGTGTAAATGAATTTTTGCGGCTTGAGAAGGGACGGATGGCATGAGTTCTTTTGTACGAGGTACACTATTTTTAATGTTTGTTATTTTTTTATCTAAACTTTTTGGCTTCTTTTATAGAATGCAGTTTATGCGCATTGCCGGTGAAGAAGCAGTCGGTATTTATATGACCGCCTATCCTGCATTTATTTTCTTCATCTCACTCATTCAACTTGGACTACCTATCGCTGTAGCTAAAATTGTAGCAGAATTACTAGCAAAAAATAAACGAGAAAACATTTTTGGCGTGATGCGTACCGCAATCATTTGGTCATTTATTGGCATGATTGTTTTTATGCCACTTGTAGCCCTAACAATACCTTATATTTCTACTACACTATTACATAATGAACAAACAACATTTACACTTTGGATTGCACTGTTTGCCGTGCCTGTTTCAGTCGGTTCAGGATTGCTCCGCGCTTATTTACAGGGCGTTGCTAAAATCACACCAACTGCTTGGGCACAAATGCTTGAACAAGTTGTCCGCATCGGCTTTATTACCTTTATGCTACCATTAGTTGCAGCTTATAATAATGCTTCCATAACGGCGGCTTCTGCTATGGGTATCACACTTTTAGCTGAAGTTGTTGCGTTCCTGTATTTATGGCTCCATTACGCCGTTTCAAAGAAGAAATTATTACCAAAGAAAAGCAAAGTGGAGTCCTATCCGGCTTCACCAATGCTACGGGTAGCCATCCCGTCTGCAGGAAGCAAACTATTTGGCTCCTTCACTTGGTTTTTAGAACCGATTATTTTTTTAAAAGCATTAACGATGGCAGGGTTAACGGCCTCTGCCGCTACCATTTTATATGGGGTCATTTCAGGGGTTTTAGTGCCCTTGCTACTATTCCCAGCCTTTGTGTCTACAGCACTTTCCATTGTCCTTATTCCTGCCGTTAGTGATGCTGTTGCACGCCAACACAATGCGCTTTTACAGGAACGTATTTCCGTTTCGCTGCGCTTATCTTCTTTAGTAGGCTGCATCGCCGCCACTTATTTTTTCGTTCACGGTGACGAGCTAGCCATGAAATTATTTCACTTAGAAGAAAATCGAGGCTATGTGAAAATTTTAGCACCTATATTTTATTTTTATTATATTCAAAGTCCATTACATTCCATTTTGCAGGCAGTTGGTGAAGCGCGCGCTGCCATGATGAACTCCATTTATGGTGGGCTCGGTAAACTATTCGTTATGTTTGTACTGGCCTCTCAACCTGGAATCCAAGAAAAAGGGGCTGTTGTAGCCATTGGCTTTGGCGTTTTGCTCACATCTTTCTTGCATATCGCTACGGTCAGACAGCGCAAAAATTTACGCGCCGGCTTCCGTATGTTTGTTGTACCTTATAGTTGTTTTATTGCCGTTTGTATTGCCCAGTATTTCTTTATGCAAATACTGCCACTACCATTTATTTTAAGTAGCTGTGTCACATTATTTTTACTCTTTACGTTATTATTAATGTCTAATCAATTACGTTTTACAGACTTCCACTATATTCGGAAATTAGCCAAAAAGGTCTAATGTTCCTTCAATTGAATATGAAGTCGACTGTCCTCCCATATACAAAAGAACACCGTGCTACTATCATGAATATTACTTTTAGCTAACTCTTCCATTAACCATTTTTCATCTTTATGGATAAGCATTAAATGTCGATCTTGGATATCACCATCAATAATAAGCGGATAGACAAAGGCCTTTTCATCTTTTTTATAAACGGAAAGATTACCGGAAGGCTCTAAATAAGCATACGCAATTTCCGTAACAGAGGAGATGCCATTTTCACGTAGTTGCTGACATAGGTCATCTAAATTATAGCGCTGTTTTCGCATCTCGCTTTCTTGGATAATCCCATCTTTGACAAGCAGTGCTGGATCGCCATCAACCAAATCACGTATTTTCTTATACTTCAACGATAAATAAGCACTCAATATTTGAATAAAGAGCAAAATAATAATCGGTAAAATAGCATTAAATAATGGGTTTTCATAATCATCCAGCGCAAAGGCAGCTACTTCTGCAATCAAGACGAAAACGACTAAATCAATAACAGATAGTTCACCGACTTCTCGCTTGCCCATTAGTCGAAAAACAATAAGTATAAAAACATATAAAAAGCATGTTCTAAAAATAATTGCTAAATATTCTTCCATACGAACACCCCCACTCTATCAAGGTGACCGTATCTGTTGCTTTTTATACAAAAAATTGTGGCAAAATTATACGCATTTCGACATAGCCTTTAAAATGGCAAAGGCGTTGTCCAAAGGTTATTTGGGACAACGCCTAATCATATTAAACTTGATCATTTACGACACGTCCGATTGCTTGACGGTCAAATTTAACGCGCACATTATCAGCGATTACTAAAGTGACAGCTGTGTCCTCAATTGAGTCGATAACACCATGCAAGCCACCTATTGTAATAACTTTATCTCCACGCTGTAAGCTACTTTGCATATTTTGCGTTTCCTGCTGTCTTTTTTTTGCAGGACGGATTAAAATGAACCACATCGCCACGAACATCAATATGATCGGTGCAAATCCTAATATTGATTCCATATTCAAAATGCTAGCCCCCTTTCCAAATCTCACTTTTTTAGTATAGACTATTTCACCCTAAAAAAGCGATGAACAAGCCCAAAATTTTTCTATATTATCAATAGTTTTTCTATAACAGGTAAATTTTCGCTAAGTATCATTCCAATTTTAGAAGTTTTTTGCATTCGGTCCATTAAAACCGTACTTTTCGAAAAATTCTTCTCGGAAATCACCTAGACGATCCTCACGAATCGCCTCACGCACTTGCTCCATTAACTTCAGTAAAAAATGTAGATTATGATAAGAAGTTAAACGAATACCAAATGTCTCTTCCGTGCGAATTAAATGGCGCACATATGCACGAGAATAGTTTTTACAAGTATAGCAATCACAGTTTGGATCGATTGGACCAAAATCACGGGCATATTTAGCGTTTTTAACAACTAAACGACCTTCAGACGTCATTAATGTACCATTACGGGCAATTCGTGTCGGTAATACACAGTCAAACATATCAATGCCTCGAATAGCACCGTCAATTAGAGAGTCTGGTGAACCTACACCCATTAAATAGCGCGGCTTATTAGTCGGCATTAACGGTGTTGTAAACTCTAGCACTCGATTCATCACATCTTTCGGTTCGCCTACTGATAAGCCTCCAATTGCATAACCTGGAAAATCAAGTTCTACTAATGCTTCTGCAGAGCGACGACGTAATTCTTCGTATTCTCCACCTTGAATAATACCAAATAATCCTTGATCTTCTGGACGAGCATGTGCTTCTTTGCATCGCTTTGCCCAACGAGTCGTTCTATCAACTGATTGAAGCATATAATCATATGTTGCAGGGTAAGGCGGACATTCATCGAATGCCATCATAATATCCGACCCTAAATCATTTTGAATTTCCATCGCTTTTTCTGGACTTAAAAACAGCTTGTCCCCGTTTAAATGATTACGGAAGTGCACACCTTCCTCTTCAATTTTACGGAATTGACTTAACGAGAATACTTGGAAGCCACCTGAATCCGTTAAGATTGGACGATCCCAGTTCATAAATTTATGCAGGCCACCTGCTTCCTTCACAATATCATTCCCTGGACGCAGCCATAAATGGTACGTATTCGAAAGAATAATGCCTGCATTCATTTCTTTTAATTCTTCTGGAGACATTGTTTTAACAGTTGCTTGTGTCCCTACAGGCATAAATGCTGGTGTTTCAAAAGAGCCATGTGGTGTATGGACGATGCCAAGACGTGCTCCTGTTTGCTTACATGTATGAAGTAGTTCATAACGAATTGCTGGTTGTGTCATAAAATGTTAAATCCTCTCTTATCTAAAGTAAAAACAGTACTCCGATTTCTTGCTTGATTAATCAATTGGACAAATCAAAATTCCTGTTGCATCTCTTTTGATGTTGCAACAGAAATGAATTATTTTTGTAAACTAGGACGTATAAACATAGCATCACCAAAGCTAAAGAAGCGATATTTTTCTTCTACTGCTTGATGGTAGGCGCTTAAAATCGTATCTTTTGTCGCAAGTGTACTGACAAGCATTACTAATGTTGACTTCGGTAAATGGAAGTTTGTAATTAAACCATCCACCACTGTAAATTGATAGCCTGGATAAATAAAAATAGATGTCCATCCTTGCTCTGCGCGCACTTCTCCATATTTAGAGCCAATTGTTTCGAGCGTTCGAGTAGATGTTGTACCAACAGCAATGACATGTCCGCCATTTGCTTTTACACGGTTAATCGTAGCTGCGGCTTCTTCTGTCACACTATAAAATTCAGCGTGCATTTCATGGTTTTCGATCGAATCCACACTTACTGGGCGGAATGTGCCAAGTCCAACATGTAGTGTAATAAAAACAATCTCGACACCTTTTGCTCGTACTTGCGCTAATAATTCTTGTGTAAAATGAAGACCTGCCGTAGGTGCTGCTGCCGAGCCACGTTCTTTCGCGTAAACAGTTTGATAACGCTCACTATCATCTAATTTTTCGCGAATATATGGAGGCAATGGCATTTCGCCAAGTTGCTCTAAAATTTCATAGAAAATGCCATCATATTTGAATTCAAACATACGACCACCGTGGTCTAGCTCTGCTGTACAAGTAGCTGTTAGTAAACCGTCTCCAAATGTGACAACGGTACCTACTTTAACACGTTTCGCTGGTTTTACAAGTGTTTCCCATTCATCCGTTCCAGCCGTTTGCTTTAAGAGCAATACTTCAATATGAGCACCCGTTTCTTCTTTTACACCCATTAAACGAGCAGGTAATACTCTTGTATCATTTAGTACAAGGCAGTCACCAGCATGTAACTCCTCTAAAATATGAGCAAAATGATGATGCTCGACTTTTTCTGAGCCCGGTGTCACAACCATTAACCGACTTGCCGTACGATCGACAAGGGGCGTTTGTGCGATAAGCTCCTCTGGTAATTCAAAATCAAAATCTTCTACACGCATGAAAAAAACTTCCTTCTTTTATGTTTGTTGTGGATAATCATATCCAAAATGTTCGTAAGCCAGATGCGTTGCGACGCGTCCACGCGGTGTACGTTGAATAAAGCCAATCTGCATTAAATATGGCTCGTACACATCTTCTATCGTCACACGTTCTTCACCTATTGAAGCAGCAAGTGTATCTAAGCCTACTGGGCCACCACTGAAGCGCTCAATCATATTGGTCACAAGCTTATGGTCAATATGGTCAAGCCCTCTAGGATCCACTTGTAAAAGCTCTAGCGCTTGCTTAGCAAGGTCCTCCGTTATCATACCATCTCCAAGCACTTGTGCATAATCTCGTACTCGTTTCAGTAAACGGTTAGCAATACGTGGTGTACCACGAGAACGTCTCGCCATTTCGCCTGCCGCTATTTGCTCAATATCCACATCAAATAAATGGGCACTTCTTACGACAATTTCAGCAAGTGACGTATTATCGTAATACTCTAATCGTAACAGTACACCAAATCGATCTCGTAGCGGGGCGGATAACGCACCGGCTCTAGTCGTTGCACCAACGAGCGTAAACGGTGGCAAATCAAGACGCACTGAACGAGCTTCCTGTCCTTTTCCAACAACAATATCTAAGCAAAAATCCTCCATAGCTGGATATAGCACCTCTTCAATTGCACGTGGAAGACGATGAATCTCATCAATAAACAATACATCCCCAGGCTCCAACGAGCTTAATATCGCTGCTAAATCTCCTGGACGTTCAATGGCAGGACCACTCGTCATACGAACATTAACATTCATTTCATTTGCAATGACAGCGGCTAATGTCGTCTTTCCCAATCCAGGAGGACCATATAATAGTACATGATCTAAACTTTCCTGCCGAAGCTTTGCTGCTTCAATGAAAATTTGTAAATTTTCTTTCACCTTATGCTGCCCAATATATTGTGCTAATCTTTGGGGTCTAAGAGATAATTCAAATTGTTCATCATAACGGCCAGCTTCACTTGCTATCATACGTTCCGACATGTACCTGCCTCCCTTCCATTATTTCAGCTTTAATAACAACTGTAATGCTTGCTTCATATACGCATCTGTTGTTTCCAGCTTATCATTATCTTCTAGTTGCGGTCGGATTTTATCGAGTTCTTTTTCCGAGTATCCTAGAGCCATTAATGCTAGAATGGCTTCTTCTAGTTCATGCTTATATGGATTAACGCCAAATAAAGGCAGCTCATCTTCCGAACTAGGTAGTTCCATTGTGTCTAGTAAAGAACCAAGTTTACCTTTTAAATCTAGAATCATTTGACGTGCTGTCTTTTTACCGACACCTGGAAATTTCACTAAAAACGTTTCATCTTCTCGTTCAATGGCACTAATCACTTGTTGAGGATTACCTGTCGCTAAAATCGCTAGTGCACCTTTAGGTCCAATGCCTGACACTAAAATTAATTTTCGGAATAACTCTCGTTGGTCTAAATTCGGAAAACCATACAGCACTTGTGCATCTTCCCGAACATGCAAGTGTACGTAAATTTGTTGTTCAACTGCTGACGCACG
The DNA here is from genome assembly GCF_037976175.1 of Lysinibacillus sp. FSL K6-3209. Classification (NCBI taxonomy): domain Bacteria; kingdom Bacillati; phylum Bacillota; class Bacilli; order Caryophanales; family Bacillaceae; genus Lysinibacillus; species Lysinibacillus sp. FSL K6-3209. Next base: position 3,129,098 of record NZ_CP150264.1, read on the forward strand.
AAATGCAAATGGATTCGGTGTATTCAATTGCCAACCTATCCCTTGTTGCTCAAGTACGACATACTCTGGCGTAATACGCACTACTTGACCTTTTAAATAATCATACATAGTATATCCCTCACATTCATCGTCTTCGATTATAGCATATAGCGAACGAATGCTCGACTATATGCTATAGCAATAGCCCCGATTCCATACAAAAATGACCGCCTTGGGGACGGTCATCTCTTCATCACTCTATCAATATCGTACCACAGTTTCGGCCAGTATGTTAGCGCTCGCTTAGTAAATGGTATTAAATAATCTAAAAATACTAGCTGTTGTTCTAATGGTAAATCGATAGCAAATAACCATTCTCGCAACAGCTCATTTGGAAACTTTAAACGATGGAACTTTCTTTTATCTAACCGTTCAAGTGCTGGTAATTCTCTTAAAATACTAGCAAGATCATAATCTACTGCGGGCAACACGCGATGCAGCCATAATATATATTCATCATCCGCTTCTCCGAGATGGGCTAAGTCAAAATCGATTAAACGTAATTCTCCATCTGTACACCATAAGAAATTATGGTGCACCACATCACCATGTAATAGCGTAATGTCTTTTTCCTGCACATCTTCTAGTTCCATTAACTGCAAAGCCTTTTCGCTGAAATGAATAATTTGCTCCACTTCTTCTCTCGTTAAAAATGCTCGCAAGTCATTTCGCCTACTTTTAAAACGCATATGACGCATCTGCCATTTTAAAAGCTGAGAAAAGGTATGCAAACCTGGTACTCGTTGCCACGCAATTTTTTGGTTCGTGTCATGCAAATCGATTAATAGCTTTAAAGATTGTTCTCTATCTTTTTTATAAGCAAAATTCGCACTATGACTTCCCTCTTGCCACATTTGAACAATGAGTTGATCATCATCACTTTTTACTAACGGCAGGACGAGTGAGGGTTCTAGTCGTCCCAAATGGCGATGAATTGCCCTCACTTTATCTGCTATTTCTAACTGCTTTGCTCGTTTTACAAAATAATGTTTAGATTGATATTTGTACTTCCAAATATTAGGCTTTACTTCCTCGACAATATAGGCTTTTTTACCATCGATAAGGCGTCATCCCGCCTGGGAAAAAGTGCGGTGACATCCATGGTCCAGCTGAACATGGTGGCGGACAATGGCATGGGTCAAATTGCCAATTTGGCATCATTACCGGCTGAGAGCCACATCCACAAGATTGCCCCATTCCGTGCTGTGAGCCACATCCACAAGACTGCCCCATTCCGTGTTGTGTGCCACATCCACAAGATTGATTCATTGGCATCATTGGCATCATTGGCATTTGCTCAAATTGAGGCTGCATTTGTCCGGCATTCGGATTAAAGAATGGCGATGTGCTCGATTCTAGGAAATTTTCTCCCCCTACCGCATTAGCTGGCATAGCACAATGCATTGGTTGTTGTTGTGGCATAGCACATGGCATCGGTTGCTGCGGCATTGTGTAAGCCTCTATTTGTGGTTGCATTGGCATATGCCACCACATTTGATGATGCACTGGCTGATGGCAACTAGAACAATGAGGCACCATAGGCATATGCGGTACATGTTGAACTGGTGGCGCGGGTGCTGGTGCTGGCGGCGGCGGTGGTGGCGGTGGCGGTGCTGGTTGTGCTACTGGTGGTGCTGGTATAGGTGCCGGTTGCTGTGGCATTACTAATTGTTGGTTCCAGCTAAGTTCTACTGGCTGTGGCACCCACATCGGTTGCTGTGGTTGCGGCATCGGCATTGGCATCGGCATCGGGAATGGTATTGGTATCATTTGCGGCTCTGGCATCGGCATCGGTGCTGGTGGTTGAACCACAATCGGAGGTGGTGCCGGCATCGGCTTTTGCACCTCTTTTTTTACACTTTCCTTACTTGGCCTTGTTTGAGTAGTAGGCATCTCTTTATGGACTTGTGTTTCTTTATGTGTTTCTTTATGAGTTTCCTTATTTATTTTTTCAGGCAAAATAATTTCCATGCCCGGAACAATATAATCAGGGTTGGCAAGATGGGCATTGAGTCGTTTTAAATCCTCAAATGAAATACCGTACTCCTTGGCAATCTTCCACAATGTATCTCCCTTTTGAACAATATGAATACGCAATTTTTTCCTCCCTTCCTCTCTACGTATCATATGTTCAATGTTTCATTTGGATACAAAAAATTCACGCATGGTGGAAATGCTTCATGGTACACTAATGCATAAGGAATACTACTTCCTTTATTACACGGCAGAGGTGATCTTTTATGAAAAAAATGTTAGGCGAGGAACGCCGACTGCAACTTCTAGAACTGCTAAAAAAAAGCAACACACCTATTACTGGGACAGACTTCGCTAAATTTGCAAATGTTTCTAGACAAGTTATTGTGAATGATATGACATTATTAAAGGCTAGAAACGAACCAATCATTGCAACAAGCCAAGGCTATATTTATATGCACCAAGAGCAACTCAATCAAACTGTTGAACGAACAATTCCTTGTTTTCACACACCTGAAGACGCCAAAGACGAATTGTTAACAATCGTAGACTGCGGTGGGACGGTTAAAAACGTGATTGTTGAGCACCCCATCTACGGAGAAATTACCGCTTCTTTAATGGTCTCCAATCGGCATGATGTCGATAAATTTGTACAACGTGTAGACGACACACAAGCCAACTACTTATCTGCACTTACAGGTGGCACGCATCTCCATGTTATTTCTGCACCGTCAGTGGACATTTTAGACTTAATAGAGCAGTCCCTACAAAAAAAAGGCTATCTAATCACAGATCAATAATCCGGTGTGCCAGTCACGCAAACAATTCTGAAAATTCCAATGTAAAAATCCACTCCGATTTCCATACAGCACAACGTAAGCAGCCAGCTAGCTCATGGCTTGTAGCGGCTTACGTTCCTGTAGCATTCGTAGTGGATTTTTTATGCTGTTTATCGTTGTTCCAGAAAACGCTCGCGTTGTGATGGTGAAGGTAATAAACAAGCTTGCTTTTGACCAAAAAGACGATAGCGATTTTTAGCAAAAAGTTGATAGGCGGTATTTCGTATACAAGGTGGTATAACAATCAACACATAAAACACAGGCCATAAGCCATCTAAGTGTCTAGTAATGTTAAGTGCTGCCGTTGATTCAACGTATACTTTTCCTTGCTCAATGTAAATCACACTATTTATATTTGTTGGTACCTTGTATTGTTCAAGAAGTGCTTGACCAACTTCACTTTGAATCGAAGCAAATTTAAAAAACGCCGCTTGGTCACGTTTAATAATAAATTGCACACTACTATTACAAAAATTACAAATGCCATCAAATAATATAATGCCACCCACATGTATCACCCCCTAAGTTGCTGTTATTCTTCGTCAGATGTTGTTAAATACGTAAAGTATGTACCAAGCGACTTCACCTTGCAACCAAGTGCCGCCAGTTCCTCCATAGCTCCTCGCATCATTGGGTCTTTTTCATCTGCTAAAACATCAATCATGAAGAAATAATCTCCAAGACCTGTTTTTAATGGACGTGATTCAATTTTACTTAAATTTAATTGTCGCCATGCAAATACCGATAAAACTTGGTGTAAAGCCCCTGAGCGATCTGTCGGTAATGTAATCATAAAAGTTGTCTTTGCTTGCCCTTCTGATAATTCCTGTGGTAATCGCTTATTTTGTTTTGATAATACAAAGAAACGAGTATGATTAAAATGAAAGTCATGAATATTGTCTTGCACGATAGTTAAACCGTATTTTGCGGCGGCGGCTGCATTACCAACTGCAGCAATACATTTATCAGGATTTTCGGATACAAATTTTGCAGCGGCTGCTGTTGATGTTGTTTGATGTAACGGTACATCACTAAAACGATAAAATAAATATTTGTGGCATTGAGCTAATGCATGCGGATGTGAATAAACACCTTCAATCGATTCCCAATTGTCCTTCTGCGCTTCATTGACCATTAAGTGTTGTTGAATTTTTAGCTGTAGTTCACCGGTTACATAAAGCGTTGCCTCATGGAATAAATAATCCAGTGTCAGCGGAACTGAGCCCTCTAGTGCATTTTCTAATGGTACAACTGCTAAATCAACTTTCCCCTCTGCCACGGCCTCAATACATTCTGGGATTGTTGTACATGGAACAAGCCAGTCAGTTGGAAAAATAGATTTTGTAGCTAAATATGTAAATGATGCTTCTGGTCCTAAATATGCAATACGCTTTTCCCACTGTTGCTCTGTCATCAAAATGACCTCCTCCGCTACAATTCGTAGTATATTAAACATTTTTAATGTTTGGAAAACTCTTGCTAAAAAAGAAGAGGCTATGTAAAACAGCCTTCTCTAAAAAGTATTGTGAAAATACGTACTGCTTTTGCTAGCTGTTTGAAATGTAATTGTGCATTTCTATTGCAGCCTTTACAAATGTTGATTGGAAATTTTAAAAAAATTCCGCAGTATTTCTGCAGGATCGCGAGTTAAGCGAAACCCCACTGAGGTTTTAACTTCGGCGAGGCTTGCTCATCGCATGCGGAAAGGAAGCGAAATTTTGTATCAACATCTACCAGCATTAACTACTAAAAGACAAAGGGGCTTTACAAACAGCCCCTTTACAATGCACCAGAACTAATGACTTCAGCCGACTCTACGAAATCGAGCCTTTTTAACTGCTGTATTAAGTCATCAAGTTCAGAAGTCATACTCGTCACATCCAATGATAATGTAACATTTGCACGTCCTTGAATTGGAATGGTTTGATGAATTGTCAGTACATTACAATGCGAATTTGTCACAGTTTCTAATAGCTTTGCCAATGTTCCTTTTCGATCTTGAAGCTGTAAAAAGACTGTTAAAATGCGCTCCTGTACAATGGAGTGAAAAGGAAATACAGCATCACGATATTTGTAAAACGCACTGCGCGATAAATCCACTTGCTTGACCGCATCCCAAATGGAGGAAACTGAACCACTCGATAGTAAGTGCTTCGCCTCCAACGTTTTTTGCATAGCATCCGTTAATACATCTTCACGAACTAAATAATATCGCTGATTCGCAACATTCTTCATACGCTTCCCCCTAAAACACCTGTCTTAATCTACAAATTCAAACTCAAACTCTTGCAGACGAACTGTATCACCATTTTGTGCACCACGTTCACGCAATGCCTCATCCACACCCATACCTCGTAATTGGCGAGCAAAACGGCGAATACCATCTTCACGACTAAAGTCAGTCATTTTAAATAGACGTTCAATCGAGTAACCACTAATGATAAATGTGCCGTCATCATCACGTGTAATCTCGAAATCTTCACCTTGTGATTCATGCTTGTACATTACTGTCGCGTCCGATTGTTCCTCTAAATCATCAAATAGAGGGAACTCTGGCGTTACTTCAAGTAAATCAGCAATAGCAAATAACAATTCTTTTAAGCCTTGGCGTGAAATCGCTGAGATTGGGAAGATTTGCACATCTTCGCCCACCTTTTTGCGGAATTCCACTAAGTTTTCTTCTGCTTCTGGCATATCCATTTTATTTGCTACAATAATTTGAGGACGTTCCGTTAAACGAAGGTTATATTGTTTTAACTCTTCGTTAATTGTTAAATAATCTTCGTAAGGGTCCCGACCTTCCATGCCTGACATATCGATTACATGCACAATGACACGGGTACGCTCAATATGGCGTAAAAATTGATGCCCTAATCCTACCCCTTCATGCGCTCCTTCAATAAGTCCTGGTAAATCCGCCATGGCAAAGCTTCGGTGATCTTCTGTTTCAATCATGCCTAAATTCGGTACAATTGTTGTAAAATGATAAGCACCAATTTTGGGTTTTGCTGCAGAGACAACTGATAACAGTGTTGATTTACCAACACTTGGGAAACCTACTAGCCCAACATCTGCTAGCACTTTTAACTCTAATATAACATTTAATTCTTGTCCTGGCTCACCTTTTTCAGAAAGTTCAGGAGCAGGGTTCGCTGGTGTAGCAAAGCGAGAATTCCCACGTCCACCACGACCTGCTTTTGCTATAATGGCTTGTTGGCCATGCTCAACTAAATCCGCGATTACAGCACCTGTTTCTTCATTCATTACAACTGTACCTGGTGGCACTTTAACAATTAAATCTTCAGCGCGTTTTCCGTGCATCCCTTTACTCATCCCGTGCTCTCCACGATCAGCTTTGAAATGGCGTTTATAACGGAAATCCATTAACGTACGTAGACCTTCTTCTACTTCAAATACAACGTTCCCTCCGTGACCACCATCGCCTCCAGCTGGACCACCATTTGGCACATATTTTTCACGGCGGAAGGCAACCATTCCATCACCGCCATCGCCACCTTTTACATATATCTTTACGTGATCGACAAACATTTAATTCACTCCCTATTTGCACTCAACACATATTGCCAGCACGTATTTGTCTGCACAATTGTTTGAATGTCGAATTGTTTCAAACCTTTTTCGGTGAATGCGTCTGCACTCCACAGTCCATTTAGCGTAAATGCCAAAACAAATGTATGATCGTCAACACGTACATCAATCGCTAAGCGCTGCTCCGTAAATGGATCTAATGTATCATAAACATGCATAACTGTTTTGTTTAAGTACTCTACAACATCCTTGTCAATATTATTTGTGACTGGTTTTTTGATCTCACCATTAAGCTCCAGCGGTAACGCCGGATAGCGCCATCCTGCTGTTTGTAGCCACTCCATTGTTTGTGGTAATTGTAGACGATTCATGATAGACAATACTCGTAGCTGTTCCGAATAGTGTTGAATAAGTTCTTTCGATTCATCAATTCTACCTAAATCTAAATTCATGCGAATCAGTTGAAGTTGATTCACATAATCATGATTTGCAAAACGTAGTACCTCACTAATGGTTAGTGATTGATTGTTCATCCCATTCACTCCAATAAAGTTATCTTAACTAGTATAACAAGTTTTGATGTATTTTTCCCTTAATTCTTCATTGAAATTTAGCCAAAAAAAGGACTGCAATAAATGCAGTCCTCCGCTTTATGTCTACTTTATTAAAATTAAGCTTCTTGTGTAGCTGGGTATACTGATACTTGTTTGCGATCGCGACCTAAGCGTTCAAATTTAACAACGCCATCCACTTTAGCAAATAGTGTATCATCACCACCACGACCTACGTTTGTACCTGGGTAAATTTTTGTACCGCGTTGACGGTAAAGAATAGAACCACCAGTTACGAATTGGCCATCAGCACGTTTAGCGCCAAGACGTTTAGACTCAGAGTCACGTCCGTTTTTAGTAGAACCTACCCCTTTTTTCGATGCGAAAAGTTGAAGGTCTAATGCTAATAACAATTTCATTCTGTTCCACCTCCTACTTGGTTGTAGTTGATTTGGATATATTGTCCGTAATTTTGCACCATAGAATACACTTGGGCAGTCATCACTTGGACAATTAATTGTAGTTTTGTATCAATTTCAGGCTCTAAATCTGTTGGTAAATCTACCTTCAGGTAGCCTCCACCTTCAGCTGCTTGTTCAACTTCTGGTTGTAATTGTAGTAGCGCATAAATTGCATTTACCGTGCCAATCGCAATGGTAGATGCACCTGCACATACTAAATCTTTTCCTGATTCGTCGTACTCAGCATGTCCTGAAAATTCGAATGCAGACACATGTCTATTTTCATCATGATGTATCGTAACTTTTATCATGTTACACCTCACAATTAAGCATTGATTGATTCAACAACTAATTTTGTATAAGGTTGACGGTGACCTTGTTTACGACGGTAGTTCTTTTTAGCTTTCAATTTGAAAACAACGATTTTCTTTTGACGGCCTTCTTTCACAGCTTTAGCTGTTACTGTAGCGCCTTCTACGAATGGAGCTCCAACTTTTACGTTTTCGCCACCTACGAATAGAACTTTATCGAAAGTTACAACCTCGTCAGCTTCTACGCCTAATTTCTCAACATAGATTTCTTGACCAGCTTCTACTTTGATTTGTTTACCACCAGTTTCAATAATTGCGTACATTTTACTGCACCTCCTCTTAGACTCAGACTCGCCTGTATATGAAGGTGATCCAAAGATACTTAAACCTTCCCAGAGCGGTTGTAGTAGCACGGGTGCTACAAACAATAACATTAAAATACTACCACACGAATTCTATCAAGTCAACCTGTTCATTACATATTTCTCAAATGCTACACGATACTTGCGATATTTCCATTCTTTTAGTACTTGTAGCCATATAAATAAGCAAAGAATCGCTAGAAAAATGGATTGTGGTAAAGTTATTAAAGTTATAAAGAATAGTATAGTCGCAAAAATAAGAGAAAGCGAATAATAATATTCAACTAATCGCACGCTTGGATAAAATAAAAACAAACAGGCTAATACTATTCTGCCACCGTCGAGTGGAATGATTGGTAAGAGATTGATTGCTAGCAACACTAGTTGTACATTAATTAATCGTGTTGCAATTAACTCCGGCATGAAAAAAGCAAGGCCAATCCCCAGTATTGTGGCGATTGGTCCTCCTAGTGCAATCCAAAGTAGTGAAGATGTCTGCACAGCTGCTGGATTTTCAAATTCAATTTCCCCTCCATAAGGTGAAATAACACATGATTTTATCTTAACGCCACAAAGCATCGCGACCAATAAATGACCCGCTTCATGCCAGAGCAACGAAGTTAAAATAATTGCATAGTAAGCAATTTGGCCACTAAAAATCATGAATAAGATCAGAGGGATACAAAGTAAGTGCAACTTAACTTTCATCGGTCTCCGTCGACTCAAGCCACTGTACAATTTGTTCTAAATTATAATGAGTTTTTTCCTTTTCAATCGAAATATAGAGTTGTCCAGTCTGCTTCATGCCAATTAAATCATTCGCCTGCACAGTCGTATATGGAAGCTGTGCTAAACTATCAAGCATGCCGTAAGTGACGGTTGTACCATCTTCATAGCTAATCGTCATCGTTTTACCTGTATATTTTGTATGGCCTGTAAAAACAACGAGTCCACTTTGCCCCGCATAAACAGGGAGGCCCACTTCATATTGCAACAAAAAACCTTCTTTAAAAACTTGCGCATTGGCGAATGTTAATAGCTCAGTTTGCCCTACATCACTTGAAACCATTATCGTTTCATCCTCTTTTTTAAGCCAACTTTTTCCGAGCTCACTTAAATATGTCATATCTGCTGAAGTTGTTACAAGCTTTCGCACCGGTGTTTCTATTACACCTTGGTCTTCTAATCGAATCACTAGTATGATTGTAGCCACAAGCAAAATCATAACTACCCATTTCCATTTTTTAAACAAGCTCTCATCCTTTTTTCACACTATATGAGGCAGCATGTCCATTCATGCACAAAAAAACGTGCCAGTCACTCACACAATTCAACCTCAACATAAAAAACCTTTCCGCGCATACGCACGAAAAGGTTTAAATTATCTTGAAAACAATGCTTTAATTTTTGAAAACATACCTCTTTGCTCATCCTCTATAGCCATGAGCGGCACAGATTCACCTAAAATACGGCGCGCAATATTACGGTATCCTAAAGATGCTTTATTCGCTGGATCCATTACGATTGGCTCACCTTTATTTGAGGAAGAGATAACACCTTCACTATCGACGATAATACCCAACAGGTCAATTGATAAGTGCGTCGTAATTTCATTGACATCTAGCGTATCGCCATTTTTCATCATATGCTGACGAATACGGTTAATGATAAGTTTTGGCGCAGTAATTTCTTCCTGCTCAAGCAGTCCGATAATTCGATCCGCATCGCGAACAGCAGAAATTTCTGGTGTCGTTACGACAATAGCATGGTCTGCACCAGCTACTGCATTACGATAGCCTTGCTCAATTCCCGCTGGACAATCAATTAAAACATAATCATAGTCTCTTTTTAATTCCTCTACTAAGCTCTCCATTTGCTCAGGTGTGACAGCGTTTTTATCTGTTGTTTGAGCAGCAGGTAATAAAAATAGTTTATCATCTACACGTTTATCTTTAATTAACGCTTGATGGATTTTACAACGTCCTTCAACAACATCAACTAAATCATAAATAATACGGTTTTCGAGACCTAAAATTACATCTAAATTTCTTAAACCAATATCTGTATCTACTAAACATACTTTTTTCCCTTGTAGAGCCAATGCAGTCCCGAGGTTAGCCGTTGTTGTCGTTTTACCGACACCGCCCTTACCTGAGGTTATGACGATTGCTTCTCCCACACTAGCTTCCTCCCTTAGACACATTTAACAATGGTCGAATATTTTTTAACGCATGAATTTGATCGTACGTAATACGCCCATCATAGCCGATAAATGCACAAGCCATGTCTGCTTGATTAATCGCTTTTACATGTTCATCTGACATTGCCTCAACTTGATCGGCAATCATTATATGTGTGGCTTCTAAACGAGATGCCGCAATAATGGCTTCCTTGTTGCCATGTATACCTGCATGCACAATTCCCTTTAGCCTACCAAGGACATATACATTACCACCAGCTTCTACACGTCCATTCGGATTCACATTCCCCACAATTACTATATCCCCCGAGGCACGTAGAATTTGTCCCGACCTGACCACTCCTACATATGTATCTTGTTGGCTTTCTATCATTTTCTGGTTGCTTTCATGGACAGTCAGTACTTCACTTTGCACTTTTGCTACAATTAGCTGTTCCGTTTCTTGAACAATTTTTACTAGCTCTTTTACTTGTTCATCTGAACAGTATCGATAGCCTAAATGTAATTGGACATCTACCTTGCCATCGATACCGCCTTCCGAAACTTTCCCTTTTAGCTCTTCTACTAAATCGGCATACGAACATTGATCGTCTAAACGAAGAACAAAACCGTCCTTTGTCCCCTTCATATTAACTAATTGTTTTTTCATGAATGCCTCACCTCACGTTGCTCTTGTTATTAAGAAACTTCACGTGCTCTCTGTAAGACACGCGCATTAATTAGATACTTGAAGGCCCAACCAAGAATCATTAAAAATAATGTATTAGCAATGATTGTTGGCAGTAGTCGTGATTGTAAGAATTCCGTTAACGGTATTGTTGTAAAAGCGATTAGATAGAAGAATTGATAGAGTACGAATTCTAAAATTGCTACTAAAACAACTGAAATAGTTGTTGTCACAACTAAGTGCTGATGAATTATTTTCACGATCGACCCTGCTAAAAAACAAATAAGTGGATAGAGTACCGAATATAATCCAATAATATCAATGTAAAACACATCATACAAGACACCAAAAAAAAGTCCATACATTACCGCACGTTGACGGCTGTAATAGATGGATATAAATATTAAGTATAAAATTAAAAATCGGGGTACTAGATAATAGATATGCCCACTTACTTCAATCGGTGAAAGCATAGCAAACTCTGGTTCTAGTAAAAATAGCAATACTGCAACAGAGGGAATGAGAAATCGAACCATTACTTTTCCCCCTCTACAGTAGCCTTTTGTGGATTTGATAAATCTTCATTTGTCGCATCACCATCTGAACCATCAATAACTGTCAATGTTCGTTTAGCAATAACAACATTTTCTAAAATCGAAAAATCTGCAGATGGTTTTACATAAGCCATTTTTGTTAAGCCAAAATCATCTGTACTTACTTCCGTAATTTCTCCGATTGGTACACCTTTAGGGAAAATACCACCAAGACCAGAAGAAACTACTTTTTCTCCTTCTTTCACCGTTAAGCTAGAATCGATTCGCTTCATAATGAGTTCATTTCGTTCTTTATCAAAGCCCTCGATTAAACCGTATGCCTCTTTTTCTCCTAAAACCATCGCGGAAACACGGTAGTTAGGATTGTTTGTATATAAAAGCTCTACTTCAGATGTGAAAGGGGTTACGAGCGTAATTTTACCTACTAGCCCTTTCGCTGTCATAACTGCCATATTTTTTTCTACCCCATGAGAAGAACCTTTATCTAAAATAATTTTTTCTTCCCATTGGTCAGGATTTCTAGCAATCACCGTTGCTTGAATTGGATTAAAAGCTTTTAAACTTTCAGCTTTTGAAAGTTCCATTAGCTTTTCATTTTCAGATTTTAAAACCAATGCTTCGGCTTGTACAGCTGCAAAATCTTCTAAGCGTGCTTTTAAACGTTTATTTTCTTCGTACGTGTTTAAGAGGGAGTCAATATTATTAAAAATACCAGTTATGTAATTCGCCGGCTTCGCAACAATAGATTGTGCGACGCCGACAGTATCTTTAATAATTTGCTCTGGTAAAGTTGCATTCGTCCGATCTCGTAATGAGAAGCTAATCAATGCCACAAGAAAAACCATGCCCACAAGTAGCAGTATTACTTTCTTATTGAAAAAAAACTGTGGCATTGCCTAAACCTCCTTACCCTTTTACTTGTTGTTGACGAATTAAATCAATATGATCTAAAGCTTTACCTGTCCCAATAGCGACACAGTCTAATGGATCTTCAGCAATAAATACAGGCATATTTGTTTCTTTGCTAATAACTTTATCTAAATTCGTTAATAGCGCGCCACCGCCTGTTAGGACAATACCTCGCTCCATCACATCAGCAGATAATTCTGGTGGTGTTTGTTCCAACGTTTTTCGTACACCGTCAATAATTGACGATACCGCTTCACGTAATGATTCTGAAATTTCATGAGACGAAATTTCAATCGTTTTTGGTAAACCTGTTAAAAGATCACGGCCTCTAATCTCCATTTTTTCTTCTGGACCTTCAGCAAATGCTGTACCAATCTCCATTTTTACTGCTTCAGCCGTACGCTCACCAATCGTTAAGTTATACGATTTACGGATATAGGAAATGATCGCTTGATCCATTGCATCCCCGCCGATACGTACAGACTCACTTGTCACGATACCACCTAAAGAAATAACTGCTACTTCAGTTGTACCGCCACCGATATCGACAACCATAGACCCAGTTGGATCCCAAACTGGTAAGTTCGCTCCAATAGCTGCTGCAAATGGCTCTTCGATTGTAAAGGCTTCTTTTGCGCCAGCTTGACGAGAGGCATCAATTACTGCACGTTGTTCAACCGATGTAATACCGTATGGCACACAAATCATTACATTTGGTTTTTTCCAATTACCGCCAGAGTTTTTACAAGCTTCTTTTAAATAATATTCAATCATCGCTGTTGTAATATCATAATCAGCAATAACGCCATCTTTCATCGGACGAATCGCCACGATAGATCCAGGTGTACGACCAATCATATTTTTTGCATCATTACCAACTGCAACGATGTCTCCTGTTTTTGTATTTTTCGCTACTACAGAAGGCTCGCGTAAAACGATTCCCTTCCCTTTAATAAAAACTAATGTATTCGCTGTGCCAAGGTCAATCCCGACATCTTTACTACCTAATCCAAACAAATTGTGTACTCCCTTTCTATTTAAGCCATACTATCGTTGACATAAAATCATACCGTTCATTATAACGGATAAATGCAAGAATTTGTAGTGCCACATACCGCTTCTTGCAGAAAACTTACTATTTTAATTCCCTCTTAAACTAAATATAGTACGTATAGATTAGCATATTATTTTTTTTCACGTAAGACAACGCATTATAGGCTACCAATTTTTGTGAATGCTATAGATATTTCTACGAATACAATAACGTCATTCAATTAAAAAGGTTCGTTTTGAGTTAACCCACTTTTAAAATTGCTACAACTATACTACTTCTAGATTATACTATAAAAATTTTATCTTTTAAAAACTGATATCTTCTTTGGAAGTATTTACAACCATTTAAAGCCCTTAAGTACCTTTCGCAAAAAATCTAAAAAGAGGCAGGGAGAAAAGAGAAAAAGTGTTAGATTGACTGCCATCAATCTAACACTTTATTGCTGCGCCGTTGTTGTTCGCTTCGGCGGTGCTTTCCGCGGGATTCACCGCCTCCGCTACCAACAACTAGTGAGAACTTCTAAATTTTTATTTATTGCAAAAGCAAGACTAGCTAAGTTCTCCATATAGCAAAAATTTATGAACACCTTTCCTATGTTCCTTCAATTTTTTTAGTTATATCCCAGCCTTTTTAAACTTGTCCAAATAACTTCAATGTGCATTACGATATATCTGAAATAAAAAAGGAATAAGCCGTTTCAAGCGCTTTCTTGGGTTCGTTGCACTTTCTCTTCTTAATCTGTCTCGTAACATATTGCACGCGCTCTACGGAGGATGTTAAAGCCCTTATCTTTATTTCGTTTCGCGCAGGATTTGACATGCCTATAACTTTATCCAACAACAGTTCAATGCACAAACGTATGTAGGAAAGCCTTTACTTTATTAAGACTAAAAATATCCTTTTTCTTTTAAGCTAATAAATTGGTGGTCACCGATAATGATGTGATCCAGTAACTCAATGCCAATAATAAAGCCAGCTTCCTGAATTCTTTTCGTTACCTCAATATCTTCTGGACTTGGGGTAGGTATTCCGCTTGGATGATTATGCGCACAAATAATAGAAGCGGCAGAGCGCTTGACAGCCTCACGGAAGATTTCTCTCGGATGCACAATGGAGGCATTTAGGCTCCCAATAAATATCGTTTTCTTATGCATAATTTGATTTTTGACATTAAGGAAAAGGGCAACAAAATGTTCTTGACTTAGAGAGGTCATATCCGGCATAAGGTATGCAGCGGCATCTTGCGGAGAACGAACGGTAAACTTATCATCATTTTGCTTTTGAGACAAGCGCCGGCCAAGCTCTATGGCAGCCAAAATTTGGATTGCCTTTACCTCCCCTATACCTTTGATGGCAATCATTTCTTCAATGGTTGCATGTTTTAAATGGTGTAAACGTTCAAATGTACTTAATACACGATTCGCCAGTGCAAGAACTGATTCTTCCTTAGTACCTGTCCTTAGTAAAATAGCTAATAGCTCTTGATTCGATAAGCTCATTGCACCTTGACGCAGTAGTCTTTCACGTGGTCGATCTGCCCTATTGACGTCACGAATCATCGTTTTTGGTAAAACATCTGTTGGCAATAGCTTCACTCCTTCGCAAATTGAATAATATGCTTCGCTATCAATTGCGCAAACAACGCTGCAAGTGGTAAGCCTACAACATTGTTGTAATCTCCTTCAATTCGTTCAACTAAAAGGGTTCCAGCTGTTTGAATACCATAACCGCCCGCCTTATCATAAGGGTCTCCAGATGCTACATAGGCTTCTATAAGCTCCTGAGATAAAGTATGGAATACAACTGCTGTTTCTTCTACAAATGTTGTTTCTATACCATTCGCTTCAATGATGGCAACTGCTGTCATCACCGCATGACGCTTGCCTGATAAACGAGATAAGTGTGAAATAGCTTCCTCCCGTGTTTTTGGCTTATGCAGTAACTCATTGTTAAAAACGACGATTGTATCTGCGCCAATAATCGTTGCTGCTGGCACTTTCTTAGCTACATCTCGTGTTTTTAGCAGTGCCACACCTGTTACATAATCCTGCATGGTTGTTGCTTTTACACTTGTCTCTTCTACATCACTTGTTACAATTTCAAACGGAAGGTCCAACATAGCAAGCAGTTCCTTTCGTCGTGGTGAAGCAGAAGCAAGTACTAATTTATGATTTGTTTCAAACATGATTTCACCATTCCTCCTTCTCTCTATCATAACGGAGAATACGGTTTTTGAAAATTTTCAAAAAATCAAGATAACGCTCATATAGCTAACGATTCGACTTAAAATTTCGTTTGAAGACAAGCATTTTTAGACTTATAATGTGCAAAAATTTGAAGACGTACGATACTTAAATCACTAGAAATAGAGGTTGCTGCCTTGCCAATACTTTGCCAATCAGCAGGAAGAGTGGAATCCTTTGTTGCCTCTTTAAAATTTAATTTTGTCGTATTTTTATCAGCTAATACTTTTATCACTTCAGCAATTGTCGCCTCCTTGCAACTTTCACCACTAACACTAAACACTTTTTTAAATGTTGGTGGGTCCTTTAGAAACACTAACTCACTTTCTTCGTTCACTATACTTGTCCATACATAAAACTTGCCCTCTACTTCTACAATTGCACTTTCTTGCAATGACGGATGTTCAGAGACAAAGGCACTTGCACTTGCATAATTCGAAAATACGCCCGCTTGACTTGCAAAAAACATAGTTGAGTTTGCAGTACCGCCTGTTGTCGGAATTGTTGCAGATTCTGCCTCGGTTTCGGTTTTATTGTTCGCTACTTCACTTTCCTTTTTTAAAGAAAATTGGGTACTAGCTTGGAGAACCCCTAAAAAAATCGCTACACCAAAAAGCCCAACAATACCACCAATTAGCATTGCACGCACTACTTGTTTTCTAATTACATGACTAACTATTTTCATACGTTCATCACCTCTTCCTTCAACCTATCAAAATCAACATAAAAAAAGACGAGACTGCTGTCGTCTCGCCTAAAAAATTTATCGCTATGAACTAGCAAATATCGCCTTTATTTTTAAAGAACTGCCTATCGAGTTGTTTAACCTGTCATCTTATACAAAAGTTAATTACACTAGTCAAAACGAAATGTACAGTGCGCATTGTATTGTCTATCTAACACTATGTCCATACACATTGCAGTTAATAGCTATACGTAATATTACGTAGCTTTCGGTAGAAGTATGCCGAATGGGATGGAAAAGATGTCGGTCACTAATTTTCGTTTACACCAAGCAAGCTACCGCGCACTTCTGTTAATAAATATAAAGAGCCGGTTACGATTGTTCTACACTTCTTCTCTGATTGTTGTTGTAAAAATGGAATTGTATTTTGCAAAATTGCTTTTTGCGGGGCATGACATAATGCCAACATATCTTTTGCTGACATCGCACGCGGATTATCAAAATCAACAAAATAAAATGTCTCACTAATTTGCTCTAAGTACTGCAAAACGCCTTTTACATCCTTATCACCTAATATGCCGACAACAAAGGTAATCGACTCATTAGGAAACGCTTGGCGAACCGTTTCTACCAATTTTTCTGCACTAGCTGGATTATGCGCACCATCAAAAATAATATATGGCAACACCTCTTCAAATCGTCCTAAAATGCTTGCCATTTTAATACCTTGGCGTATACTTGCCACGTTGATTGCTACATTTAGCGCAGCAGCGACTTCCAAAAATGCAGTAATGGCTAATGCCATATTATTCGCTTGATGAGGTCCTTTCATATGACGTGTAAGATTTGTGATATGTAAGTCCATAGTATCATTTTTATAGTTCTCATAGTCATGCATCCGCCCAATATGAAATTGCTTGTTCAGCTCTAGAACAGGTGCTTGCTTTGCATTAGCTTCTCTCTCAATAATGTTCTTTGCTTCCCAAGGTAAATCCCCGATGACAACTGGTCGATGCTGTTTAATAATCCCTGCTTTATGCTGTGCAATGCTTTCAATAGTCGGACCTAAAAATTTTGTATGCTCTAGCGCTATACTCGGAATAATCGAGACAATAGGTTGCACTACATTCGTACTATCTAGTAAGCCCCCCATACCCGCTTCGATTAATGCAATATCGACATCACAATGGACAAAATGCAAAAATGCAGCGACTGTTAATAGTTCGAAATCCGTTAGTTTACCGCTAAGCCCCGCATTTTTCATTTGTTGAAAAACGCGATCCATCTCTAGTGCTGAAATAGGTTGTTGCATTACTTGAATTTGGTCATGCACATTCAAAATACATGGAGACATGAACTTGCCTACTTTTAAGCCATGTTCCTGCGCAATTGACTCTAAAAATGTTAATGTTGAGCCTTTGCCATTCGTGCCTGCAAGGTGCACAATTTGCAATGTTCTTTCTGGATTCCCTACAAGTGCCAATGCTTCTTCAATCGCTGTAAGCCCTGGCTTAATTACATCATCACTCGTTAAAGCCCATTTTTCCTTATAATCATCGAACTGAGGAATCATTGTGCTCCCTCCTGTATCCATTGGCGAACTTCAGCTATAAAATACAGTGAACCTGTAATCACGACAATATCTTGTTGGTCCTTATGTTGTATAACTTCACTCACTATCACTTGCCAATTTTCGTTATATTGTTTGTCTTGATGCGTTGACAGCATCGCTAACTGTTCAGCTGGCATGGCATTGGGCAGTCCGATTTGGGTAAAAGCTATAGAAGTTGCGACTGCATCCATTAACGCAATACTATTGGCATGGTCTTTATCAGAAAGTGCTGCATAAATAAATCGATAGCGTTGATTTGGATAGACCTTCTGTAATGTTTGAATCAATGCGGCTGTTCCTTCTGAGTTATGAGCACCATCTAATACAATATTATTAGGGAATTGTTCAAAGCGACCTGCCCACTGTGCATGTTGTAGCGCTTGCCGCATCGACTCTTCGGATAAATGAATGAGCCTTTGTTCACGTAATATATCCATCGCTGTAATAGCTAGACTCGCATTAGCAATTTGATGCGCTCCTGCCATTTTTAATTGAATATTTGTTAGATCAAGATATGCATTGTGATAATGGAATGATTGCATGCCCATCTCCTGCTCCTGTGCAACAATGTTAAAATCATCCCCTAGAACCAGACATCTAGCTTGACGTTCTTGTGCAACCTTTTGAATCGTAGCAAGTGCTTCTTTATTTTGCACACCAACTACTACGGGTACACCTTCTTTAATAATACCTGCCTTCTCAAAAGCAATCTTCGCATATGTATCGCCTAAAAAGGCCGTATGCTCTAAAGAAATCGTTGTAATAATGGATACAAGTGGTGTTATGACATTCGTCGCATCTAGTCGTCCACCAAGCCCCGTTTCAATTAGCGCAAAATCCACTTCTTCATCTGCGAAATATTGGAACATAATAAGTGTGACGACCTCAAAAAAACTTGGATAGTCCCCATTATAATTTGCCTCAATAATTGAAGCTACGTTATTCATATACTGTAAAAATTGCTCGTCCGGAATTTGTTTTCCATTGATGGTCATACGTTCATTGACGCGTGTTAAATGTGGTGAAGTAAAAGCACCAACCCGATATCCCGCATTCTCTAACATTTCTCTCAGTACATTTACGGTGGATCCCTTGCCATTGGAACCAGCTAAATGGATAGCGCGCAGCTTGTTATGCGGGTCTCCTAAACGCGCCAATACTTCACGCATCATGACTAAAGGTTCACGTTTATGATCAACCGCCTTTAATGTAAAAATAAAATCTGTACATGCTTTTATCGTAGTAAACAAAAGAAACACTCCCTTTCACTCCAGTATAAAGGGTGACTGGCACACAAACAATTCTGATACAAATTTAAAAACACACAGAAAACCACTGTAGGAGTGATCATTTGTGTGTTTTTAACTAGTTTTTTTCAAATAAACAACAAATTATTGTAATTGATGGATGCCTAATAGCGCTCCCATATCATCTAAAATTATTTTTGCATCATTATTTAAAAGTGGCAGAACATCGGATCTTTGCACTAGTTCTAACGAATTTTTTAATGTTCTTTTCAGCATCGAAATATCAAAATTTGAACAATACTCATTAATCTTATTTATCACTAGTAAATCTGTACGTGTTAATGAAATCTTCGTATCTTTTTGCCCCTTATTATCCGCTAGAATATGCTTAATAAGAACACGTCCACTTGCATTTAATAGTCGATAATATTTTGCCTCAGATAACTTTAAAAGATTTGCTTCTATAATGCCCCTAGCGCTCACAAAATCTAAATCATCACAAGCTTTGTTTACTTTCACTACAATTGTTCCAATATTTCCTGACATAATAAACCCCCGTTATTCTTGCATTCAAAGTAAAAGACCATTCTACTCGACATAGAATGGCCATAAAATTAAATAAAAATTTCATTTAATGGTAACCAGGCGATCATAGTTTGAAAAATACTCATTTCTCTTCACCTTAGACCCTAGGCTTTGCGTCCTACCCTTTCGGATAGTTTGCCTTTATCTATTATACTAACTAAAATAGATAATACTATATATTTTTTCCTAACTCAATACATAACTTTTGATTCATAAAAAGAAAAACAGCAAATGACTATTTCGCCATCTGCTGTTTCTTCAAATCACTATGCTATTACATGTTTTTTAATTCTTCTAAACGTTTTAATACCACTGCATGTTTCTCTTCATAATCCGCTAATTTTTCGCGTTCTGCATTTACTAATGCTTCTGGAGCCTTTGAAACAAATTTTTCATTGGACAGCTTACCAGTAACAAGCTTCACTTCTTTCGCCCACTTTTCTAGTTCTTTTTCTAGACGAGCGATTTCTTCTTCTAGATTGATAAGACCTACAAGCGGTAAGAATAGCTCTGCTCCTGTTACGACTGCCGTCATTGATTGACTCGGAGCCTCTAAGCCTTCACCAATTGTTAACGTCTCAGGATTACAGAATTTTTCTAAGTAGGCTTTATTCGCTTCCAAAGTAGCAACTGTTGCACTATCTTTAGCAGAAATGAACAATGGTACTTTTTTGCTCATAGGTGTGTTAACTTCCGCACGAATATTACGCACCGAACGTATAATATCCATAAGGAGCTTCATATTGTCTGCTTCTTCAGCAAAGTGAAGATCCGTACGCACAGTAGGCCATGCTGCCACTGTAATTGACTCACCTTCATGAGGTAAATGTTGCCAAATTTCTTCTGTGATGAATGGCATAAACGGATGTAATAGACGCATTGTTTGGTCTAATACGTAAGCTAATATAGATCGAGTTGTTTTCTTAGCAGCCTCATCTTCACCATTCAGCGGTAGTTTCGCCATTTCAATATACCAAGAACAGAAATCATCCCAAATGAAATTATATAGTTCACGACCTACTTCACCAAACTCATAACGTTCTGCTAATGAAGTCACACGTTCAATTGTTTCATTCAAGCGCGTTAAAATCCATTTATCGGCTACTGATTTTTCACCAGTTAAGTCGATTTCATCATATGTCATTCCATCCATGTTCATAAGTGCGAAACGGGAAGCATTCCAAATTTTATTAGCAAAGTTCCAAACAGATTCTACTTTTTCCGTTGTATATCGTAAATCTTGACCTGGAGATGAACCTGTTGCTAAGAAATAACGTAGTGAATCCGCTCCGTATTTCTCAATAACATCCATTGGGTCCACACCATTACCAAGTGATTTACTCATCTTACGTCCTTCGCCATCACGTACCAATCCGTGGATTAATACATCTTTGAATGGGCGTTGTCCAGTAAATTCAATACCTTGGAAAATCATTCGAGATACCCAGAAGAAAATAATATCGTATCCTGTTACAAGCGTACTTGTTGGATAGTAACGTTGATATTCTTCATTTGCCTCGTCAGGCCAACCCATTGTAGAAAATGGCCATAGTGCTGATGAGAACCATGTATCTAACACATCTTCATCCTGTGTCCAATTTTCTGCGTCTGCAGGCGCTTCTTTACCTACGTAAATTTCACCTGTTTCATTGTGATACCATGCAGGAATTTGGTGTCCCCACCATAATTGGCGAGAGATACACCAGTCACGGATATTTTCCATCCAACGAGAATATGTGTTTTCAAAACGTGATGGAACGAAGTGAACTTTACCTTCCTCGTCTTTTTGCAGTTCTAAAGAGGCATCTGCAAGTGGTTGCATTTTAACGAACCATTGTGCTGAAAGATAAGGTTCTACAACTGCACCAGAACGTTCAGAATGTCCTACAGAGTGCATATGCTCTTCAATATTGATTAGGACACCTGCTTCTTGTAAATCGGCAACAATTTGCTTACGGCATTCAAAACGATCCATACCATTGTATTTACCCGCAAGTTCATTCATTGTGCCATCTTCGTTCATTACCAGAATACGTTCTAAGTTATGACGATTACCAACTTCAAAGTCGTTCGGATCATGAGCTGGTGTCATTTTTACTACACCTGTACCGAATTCCATATCAACGTAATCATCTGCTACGATAGGAATTTCACGGCCCACGATTGGTAAAATAACCGTTTTACCGATTAAATGTTGGTAACGCTCATCTTTCGGGTGAACTGCTACGCCAGAGTCCCCAAGCATTGTTTCAGGACGTGTCGTTGCAACTTCCACATAGCCAGAACCATCTGCTAATGGGTACTTCATATGATAGAATGCACCTTGTACATCCTGATAGATAACTTCAATATCCGATAAGGCTGTTTTCGCTGCTGGGTCCCAGTTAATGATACGCTCCCCACGATAAATTAAGCCTTTTTCATATAATTGCACGAAAACCGTTTTAACGGCATCCGATAAACCTTTATCGAGTGTGAAACGTTCACGAGAGTAGTCTAATGCAAGGCCAAGCTTCGCCCATTGCGCGCGAATATGCCCAGCGTACTCCTCTTTCCATTCCCAAGTTTTTTCCAGGAATTTTTCACGTCCTAAATCATAACGTGTAATATTATCTTCACGTAGTTTTGCCTCTACTTTTGCTTGTGTAGCGATACCTGCATGGTCCATTCCTGGTAACCAAAGTGCATCATAACCTTGCATACGCTTCATACGAATTAATATATCTTGTAATGTTGTATCCCATGCATGACCAAGATGCAATTTCCCTGTTACGTTCGGTGGTGGAATAACGATTGAATAAGGTTCCTTCCCGCTTTCAGGTTGCGCTTCAAAAAATTTACCTTGTAGCCACCATTCATAGCGACCCGTTTCAATAGACTGCGGATCGTATTTCGTTGGCATTGAAATGTTTTCTGTCATATTGACTCCTCCTGTTGTGAAATAATTTTTGACATTTATGCGCTTAGGCAAGCTTCATAATTACTCGTCTTGATTTACCAGTGTATTCACATCAAATAAATCAGTGACAAATGCCTTTGGATTATTCGCTAATAAAATGCAGACATCTTTTTAGCAAATAAAAAAACTCCTATCGTCAACAAAAGGACGAAGGAGTTTAAGTTCGCGGTACCACCTTTAATTCCAGCAGAGTAAGATAAGCAACACTCGCACATCACTACTTCTCCTATTAGCGCACTTTAAATGCCCTTATACATTAGAAGGAAGAATTCATGCTGGATGTCTTAAGCTTATTACAGCTGGCTCTCAATTCGTTAACGGTGTTTAACCGGCTTTAACTACTATTAGTTCACTAAAGCTGCTCGAGGGCTACGTTCGATTACGCACAAATAGAAACTTTTCAGCTACCGTTTCCTCTCTATAAATGCACAAATAATTTACTCTTCCCTGTCATAGCATCCATATTCAGCTTTCCACATTGTACCGCAAATTCATCTATTTTTTCAAGTGATTTAGTTAATTTCAGCTAGTCTTAAAAAAGTAAATAGAAAAGGAAGTGACTATTCATATGCGACGACGTAAGTATAACCCTTGGCTTTTACCACCTTGGCTACGACAATTCCGATTTTATTGTAGAACAATTATTGTACCGATTTGTGGTTTTCAGTTTATCCGTGTTATCATCATCCCAACTTCTGGAGATCTTATCATCTTATTACTTTTACTACTTCTATGCTATTTACTTTTAAAAGATATCATTTGATACACGAACTTTGAGCGGAGTATAGTCTTCTGTTAAATCCCAAATCATTGTTTCTACTTCATTCCAGGAACTTGATTCACGCACAGCAGAGTGACTGGAAGATTCTCTAAGGACAATTCTTTGTTGTTCGGCTGGTACCGATTGTTTAGCTTTTGCGGATGCTTCTACAGGTGTCGTTTTCATTTCTTGGACAGTTTGCTCAATAAACGTAGACTCCTCTATAGGAAGTTGCGTCTTGGCTACAACAACCTGTTCCTCGACAACATCGACTTTTTCTACTACTGGCATTGGTATTGCGTCACTTCGAAATGTACTCGTCACTGTCCATTCAAGCTGACACATTTGATTGGACAGTATTGGACGAATGTCTTTCACCATTAAATCTTCAATCGCTGCCTCTTTTGGTAAATCAACATTTAATGGGACTGCATATTCAAAATAGCCAGTATCTCCTTGAATATCGAGTGCATCAATACTGATTAAATCTTCGGCATCCATGAACGTTTGCATGTCTTGAAAATCGAAGCGTACATGCGCTGTAATATGATAAATCCCATTTAATCTTAACGAGTCTTCTAATTGCATCGATTGCCATTGCGGCTTTATCTGTACAGCCGCAATTTCTGTTGGGCAACCATATCCCGGAAAACAAAATGTTTCACGCATATTCCAAGTTTTCTGTTCGATAATAATCCCTCCCTTAGCATCATATGAATTGCAATCAGAATGTATGCTAGCCAACGTTTGTTACAAGATTTTTACCATTAAAAAAGCATGCCTGATTTTATTCAGGCATGCCTTTACGCTTATACGTTTACCATTTTTATTTTATTTGCTACGCGATCTGTCAACATTTGGGTAGCTTTTGGAACGATTGGCTTGAAGATTGGATTTAATACAGGACCAGCTAAGCCTCCAGCTGTAACTTCTAAAAAGCCTGTCATTTTTGTATTGTTTGCATCAATGCTTTCCGCTAAGAAATAGCCATTTCCTGTGAAATTATCTGATAGACCTTTTAATTCAAAAGTTACTTTTGAAGGTGCTGTCCACTCTAAAATTGTAATCTCTACTTCTACCGTTTTTTTCAGTACACCAACATTACCTTTAAATGTCCACGTAGAGTGTTTATCATCTATCATCGTATGTGCATTATAACCTGGGACAAGCTTTGCCCATTTTTCCATGTCACTCACGAATTCCCAAACATGTTCAATTGCTACGGGTACTTCTACTGTATGTGTGCCTGTTGCCATTTCAAAACCACTACTTTCTTTTCTGAATAGCTCTATTATAAACTAAAACGCCCACTATTTGGCTATGCTGAAAGTTTTAATTTTGACAAAAAAAAGCCACCCCAATGGATGGCTTTAGATCACTTATTTTGCTAATTGGGCAAACACTTTATGGAAAGCATCGACCGTTTTCGCGATATGTTCCTCTGTATGTGCAGTAGAAATAAATAATCCTTCAAATTGTGAAGGCGGTAAGAAAATACCTTCTTCTGCCATTAAACGGAAGTATTCCGCAAATAATTGTAAATCAGACGTTTTCGCTGAAGCAAAATCGATTACATCTTCGTTTGTAAAGAAGAAACCAATCATGGAGCCAGCGCGATTCACCGTATGTGGAATATTATACTTTGTAGCTGCAGCTCTAAATCCTGCTTCTAGTTGGTCTCCTAACTTTTTGAAATACTCATAGGAGTTTTCATCAAGTCGGGATAACGTTTCATAGCCTGCTGTCATTGCTAATGGATTACCTGATAATGTACCAGCTTGATAAATTGGACCTGCTGGTGCTACTTGCTCCATCACTTCCTTCTTACCCGCGAAAGCACCTACAGGTAGACCGCCGCCAATTACTTTCCCTAGCGTTGTCATATCTGGTGTTACAGCAAAGTAACCTTGCGCACAGCCATAGTCAACACGGAAGCCTGTCATAACCTCATCAAAGATTAGCAGCGCTCCATGCTCTGTTGTTAATTCACGTAAGCCTTCTAGGAAACCTGGCTGTGGTGGGACAACGCCCATATTCCCTGCCACTGGCTCAACAATCACTGCCGCAAGCTCTGCACCAAATTTTTCAAATACTTGTTTAGCACCTGCTAAATCATTGTAAGCTACCGTTAATGTATTACGTGCAATATCTGCAGGTACACCAGGGCTATCAGGTAGGCCTAATGTCGCCACACCTGAACCAGCTTTTATCAATAATGAATCGCCATGACCATGATAAGAGCCTTCAAATTTTAAAATTTTGTCGCGACCAGTTACACCACGTGCTACACGTAATGCAGACATTGTTGCCTCTGTCCCTGACGATACAAAGCGAATCATCTCCATGCCAGGTAAACGTTCTAATACTAGCTTAGCTAAACGATTTTCTGTATAGCTAGGAGCTCCAAAAGAAGAACCTTTCGCTGCAGTTTCTGCAATGGCTTTTACAACTTCCGGATGAGTATGCCCTAAAATTAAAGGGCCCCATGATAGTACATAGTCAATATATTCATTGCCATCAATGTCTGTAATTATTGCACCATGACCAGATTCCATAAATATTGGATCCATATTTACTGATTTAAATGCACGTACGGGACTACTAACCCCACCTGGCATTAAGTTGATAGCTTCTGCATATGCTTGTTTTGATTTTTCGTAAGAACGCGCCATTATTTCTCCTCCAACCAACGTGCTACATCTTTAGCATGATAAGTGATAATTAAATCCGAGCCTGCTCGTTTCATACCTAGCAATGTTTCAAGCACTACTTTTTTCTCTTCAATCCAACCATTGATAGCTGCAGCTTTAATCATTGCATATTCACCAGAAACGTTATAAGCAACAATCGGTAATGTGTAGTTATTTTTCATATCTCGAATAATATCTAAATAGCTTAGGGCAGGTTTCACGATTAAGAAATCCGCACCTTCTTCAATATCAGATTCTGCTTCACGGAAAGCTTCCATGCGATTTGATGGGTCCATTTGGTATGATTTACGATCACCAAATTGTGGTGCTCCATCAGCCGCATCACGGAAAGGGCCGTAATAGCTCGATGCATATTTTACGGCATAGGACATAATTGGTACATTTTCAAAGCCCGCTGCGTCAAGACCAGTACGTATGGCAGTAACAAAGCCATCCATCATATTTGACGGTGCAATAATATCTGCACCAGCTTTTGCTTGTGATACGGCAGTACGTGCTAAAACATCTAAAGAAGCGTCATTTAAAATTTGATCGCCCTCAATCAAGCCGCAATGACCATGGTCTGTAAATTCACACAGACATGTATCAGCAATCACTAACAGCTCTGGGTGACGCTCTTTAATAAGGCGTGTCGCTTCTTGAACAATTCCATGATCGTGGAAAGCACCTGTCCCCACTTCATCTTTTTCAGCTGGTAAACCAAATAAAATAACTGCTGGAATACCTAAAGCAACCACTTCATCCACTTCAGCACCAAGATTATCTAATGAGAATTGAAAAACACCTGGCATTGACTGAACTTCATTTTTAATATCTTCGCCTTCCATCACGAAAATAGGATAAATTAAGTCCTCTTTGTGTAAGTAAGTTTCTTTTACCATAGATCGTATCATTGCATTTGCGCGTAAACGACGATGTCTTTGAAATTGTAAATTTGTCATGTTCTTTCCTCTACTTTCGTTAATTCCTCGATGACTGCTTGCATTGTATAAATACTTGGCATAATGTCTACAGTTGCACCGTGGTTTACAATAGCTGCTTCTGTAATGTGTCCGATTGCCGCCACACGTACCGCTTTCCATCCAACGACTGACGCTACATCCATTGCATAGACATCTACAGCCGAAGGACTTGCAAAAATCACGGTAACATCTGAATGTTGCTGGATACAGTCGATAATTACTTGTTTTTGGTCGTGGCGCTCAATCGTTTCATAAACCGTCCATTCATTTAATTTGAAGGGCAACCCTTCCTTTAATGTCTTTTTCGCTTTTTCCCCACGAATAAATAAACATGTTGGATTGTGCCCTGCAACAATAGGAAACTCTTTAACAAATACATCGGCACTAAATATAGAAGGCATAAAGCTAACTTGAAAGCCTAACTTTTCTAATGCCGCAGTCGTTTTCGTTCCAATCGATGCAATGTTCCCTTGAAAATGGCTTGCACTTAAATGACAACGATTCATCTTACTAGCAAAAGCATCTACCGCATTTTGACTCGTAAAGATTAACCAGTTAAATTGACGTGCAAATTCTAATTGCACATCATCATTTCGATCAATTATTTCGCAAGTTTCTATTAATGGGGCAAAAACTGCCTGACCACCTAAAGCGGAAATATCGTCTCCAACTGTTGCTGTTTTAGACGTTCCAGTTAAAATAATTGTTTTACCCTGCAAAGGTAAATTATTTAGCATCTTGCTCTGCCTTAACACGTTGAATTAAATCATAGGCACCTTGTTTCGTTAACATGTCAGCTAGTTCATGACCAATTGCTTCGGCATCAGTACCTACTACAGTCTCTTTATAAATAACTGCTGCATCTGGTGCGGCAACTAGCCCTGTTAGTGTAATCTCTTCCCCATTATACTTGGCATAACCTGCGATAGGCACTTGACAACCACCGTCCATAGCAGCTAAGAAAGCACGTTCTGCATGTGCTTCTTTCCATGTAGCACTGTCAGTTAATTTTGCTAGTTCAGCTAATAATTCCGCATCGTCTTGTCGACATTCAATCCCTAAAGACCCTTGTGCTACAGCTGGAAGACAGTCCTCCACTGATAAAAACTCTGTTACGACATCATCGCTCCAGCCCAGTCTCTTTAAACCTGCCGCAGCTAAAATAATGGCATCATATTCATCTGTTTCAAGTTTTGCTAAACGTGTATCGACATTTCCGCGAATCCATTTTATTTCAATATCAGGACGCAATGTTAAGAGTTGAGCGCTTCGTCGTAGAGAGCTTGTCCCCACTACTGCTCCTGCAGGAAGATCTGCAAATTTCACATGACCTTTAGAAATAAATGCATCGCGCGCATCCTCACGAGGTGGAATACAACCAATAACTAAACCTTCTGGTAGTATGGCAGGCATGTCCTTCATCGAATGAACAGCAAAATCAATTTCCTTGTCAAAAAGCGCCTGTTCAATTTCTTTTACAAAAAGCCCTTTACCACCAACTTTAGAAAGTTGAACATCTAAAATTTGATCGCCTTTAGTTACAATTTCTTTTACTTCAAATTCAAACGGCGCACCTGCTGCCTTTAGCTCATTGATGAACCAATTTGTTTGCGTTAATGCTAATTTACTTCTCCTAGAACCTACAATAATTTTTCTCAACAGTCTCCAACCTTTCTTCTAATACCATAAATGGAATCGAGATAAGCTACTTCCTAAAAAGAAATTTACGACAACTAATAAGTAAGCATAAATATGAACCCATGCATAATTAGTACCCGTCAGCTTACTTTTGCGATTCACATATAAAATACAGCAATATAATACTAAAATAATAAAGGACCCTATTATCTTCGCATCAAAGATAGATAAACTCTCTAGTCTTAATAATGCCCATTCAAAGCCTAATATTAAACTTATGAATAACATTGGAATCCCTATAAAAAATGATACGTTCATCCAATTGCTCGTTTGCTGTAATGATGGCAAACGTGTCCATAATTGTGACCATTTTTTCTTTTTTAATAAGCGATATAAAACTAAATATAATATCGCAAACACAAAAGTTAACGTGAAAGCAGCATACGATAATATCGCAAATGAAATATGAATAAAGAGCATTTCCGAAATTAATGTATCGCCTACTGCTCCCGTTGGTCTTTTTGGCATAAATGTAAAAATACTAGCAAATAAAAATCCTAGTATATTGATAATAAATACTGGTAAATCGACTCTCGCTATACAATGGAGAATAATCGATAATGTTACTAGCAACCAAGAATAGAACAGAATTCCTTCATATAAGGATAATATCGGGAAACGCTTTGTTTCGATAAAAGTTAGTATAATAATGGCACTTTGAATTACCCATACAAATGAAACAAGCCAAAAAGCAATCCGCCTTGCACGTACTTGTTTATAAAAGTAATCAGTAAAGTAAAACACTAGACTGATCGCATACAAGACGATCATCACTTCATAGAGCCTTGTCATTGTCAAATCAGCCAATGGACATCCCTTCTTTATTTCAAAAAGTGCTAAAGCTACTATAAACAGTATCCCAGCCTAAAAAAGACGTTTTCGTATCTTTAGTTTACCATACAGATACGAAAACGCCTCATGTAATTTCAAGTTCGCACACGTCAGCAAAACCATGCAATAAGCAAAAATTTGCTACATGACTCAAATCGTGAGCCTCAAGCGATTGTGGAGCTCGAATGTCTAGACATCTTAGAAAGAGTACTTTGGTTCAGTAGGTGTTTGCGATGATCGTAAACGTTCTTTACGCTCAAGCTCTTGCTTGCTCATCATATCCACTTCATCTTCCACAGCATCCTCTATGCCAAAAATTTGTTGGAATAAACGTAACTGTTCATTTGCTTTTGGTGAATTTGCCATTTCCTTAGCTTGTAAAATTGGCTCTTTTAACAATTGATTTATGATTGATTTTGTATGCTTACTTAAAATCTTACGTTCTCGATCCGTTAACTCTGGCATTTTATTTTCAATACTGACCATTGTTTCTTGTTGAATTTGGTTTGCTTTTTTACGTAAAGCTGAAATGACTGGCACGACACCAAGCGTTGCAAACCAATCTTTAAATTGAACAACCTCTTTATCAATCATTTGTGTAATTTCCGCTGCCGCACGTTCGCGCTCTGCCAAGTTAGCTTCAACAATACCTTGTAAATCATCGATATCATATAAGAATACGTTTGGCAGATCACCAACACGTGGATCAATATCACGGGGTACCGCAATGTCGACCATAAACAGTGGTTTACCTTTACGCAGACGTTCAACAAGTTGCATTAGCTCATAATCAATGACAAAATCTGTCGCACCTGTGGACGTAATTAAAATATCCGCTTCAAGTAGTGAGCATTGTAATTCCCTCATTGACTTCGCTTCACCTTGGAACTTGGCTGCTAAACTTTCAGCTTTTTCAAAAGTACGATTAATAACCGTCACTTTTCCTACGCCGTTACCATACAAGTTCTCGATAGCAAGTTCACCCATTTTACCTGCCCCTAAAATAGCGACGTGCTTGCGTTGTAAAGATCCAAAAATTTTCTTTGCTAATTCTACTGCTGCATAAGAAACAGATACCGCATTCTCCCCAATAGCTGTTTCACTATGTGCTCGCTTCGCAAATGTAACTGCTTGTTTAAATAACTGATTGTAGACCGTACCTGTCGTCCCAATCTCTTGTCCATTTAAGAAGCTTTTTTTCACTTGTCCTAAAATTTGTGTTTCACCAAGCACCATTGAATCAATTCCAGCTGTTACTTTAAATAAATGTTCTAATGCCTCATCTTCTTCTCGAATTGTTAAGTAAGAAGAAAAAGTCTCCACAGGCAAGTTGAACCAATTTGCTAAAAATTGCTTCACAAAGTGACGTCCAGTATGCAATTGATCGACGACTGCATATATTTCTGTTCGATTACAAGTTGAAACGATAACATTTTCCAATATGCTTTTTTGTTTTTGCAGCGCTTCCATTGCTTGCGGTAACTCGCTTTCTACGAAAGATAGCTTTTCCCTAATTTCAACTGGCGCTGATTTATAATTCAAGCCTACTACGATGGTATGCATGAATAACACCTCACACGTTCTAATTCACAAATCTCATTATAGCACAGTTCGACAATAGTTCATCTATTATTTGTGAACATGTCATGAAGAACTATAATTCATTTTCTACTTTAGAATTATTATAAACTAAGTTTAACAAATTATACGTATTGTATCAAATTTAAAAACTGCACACTAGCTAATGCCGTTCCACTATGTCAAGGAAAGTTCAAAAATAGAATGTTCTGCTAGATAGCTTTCTCTAAAAATGGCACTTACCTCTTTTACATAATAGAAAAAGACTGTAGACAAACTAAGCATATTGTCGTCTACAGTCGAATAGCTCTACATTGAGAGCTTTTATGAATTTGTAATTTTAACGGTTTTCTGCGAAATTATTTTTCCGTCTTTATCATAAGCTAAAAACTCGATGTCGCCATTGACTTTAAAATCAACCATAGTTTGGACATTTTTTGTCAACATAAACACACTATCGCTTCGCTTTTTAAGATCAAATTGAACATCACCGCTGACAGAGGAATAACGAACAACGACATTTGCAACATTTGAACAATTACTATCAATTCTTGCATTCATTGTAATATAGCCTTTTCGTATGGATACTGCTGCTTCCTCAAATAAATCATCAGGGTTGATACAGCTCGATGGCGCAGTTTTACATAGAATCGCATCAATTATTTTTTGAGCGACCTGATGGAACTGGTAATTATCAATTGCATGATAGTAAGTGCCACCTGTTTCTGTAGCCACTTGTGTAAGTATTGCCTCATTAATTTGGTTTTTCTTACCCATACTTACAGTGTAAATTTTAATGCCTTTCTTTTTCGCATCGTTAATAACTTTCGTCATCTTCGATTTACTAGTTTTTCCATCAGATACAACAATAATGGATTTCGAAGTTTTAGTATCATTCGAGAACTTAGTAAGAGCCAATTCTATACCCGTAAAGATATCTGTAGCTCCCTTATCCGTCGATGTACGATACAGGTCTTTCTTTAGGACATTTTCTGTACTACCTTCACCTAATACTGTTGCGCTTGTATTCGTTTCAATGACAATATTATTTTTTGCCTGAATTTGATTGATTAATTCCATCATTTTTGTGCCGCGATAATTCGTTTGGTCGATACGTTTCATAGAAGAAGAATAATCCACTACATATGCGACTTCAGTTGCTAAACTACAAGCATTTTTACTAAAGTAAGGATTTGTAAAGATTTCTTTCGTAATCGTTTTATCCGTAATAGACTTCAATATTGTTGCATAACGAGGGTCAACTTTATTGACAAGTGTAGCTTCTATTTTAGATTTCCCATAAATGATCGAGTCAAAGTAAGCTACCGCAGTCCCTGGACCACCTGTATTATTCAAGTAATCCGAAGTATTTGTGACAAAGGATGCCGTTTTTTCTACACCATCAAATTTAATTTTTACAGTTCCTTGATAGTCCGTAATTGGTTCCCCACCTGGACGCACTAACGTTACCATAACTTGTGTATATCGGTCCTTACCAGATGGTCTTGCCGCAGCATCTGCACTTTCTTTTAACGCCTCAACACGTTTTTTATAAGCTTCTACTTGTCCTAGCAATTTACCGCCTTGGTATTTTAATAATACTGTACGTTCATAGTTACTTAAGCCCGTTAATATAGCATAAATTTTCATCACACTATCATAATGCTCTAATGTTAAATTCTTTTCTTCCGGCATATATTTCGGACTCATTAACTGAATAATCGTACCGACTGGATTAATATTTTCCACTTGTGAAGCAATATTATCATCAATTCCTTGGATGCGATAAATCGGGCGACCATCCTCTGAAATCATATACATAATCTCAGTCTTCGCTGGTGTTGTCACAGAATCTTTTAGACGATCGTTCAATATTTTTTCAAATAAATATACAGAGATATTATAGTTTTCGAATTGTAAAATCGCATTCTCATAACCGAGAGCGGGATACTTCAGATCCGCGCCGCCATATTGTAAATACATATTTTGTACAACGCCTAGAGAATTGGTAACATTCGTTTGTTGTCCGATACTAAAACGTTTTTCATCTGCATCAGGATTTAATGGCACGGGACCATAAACATCAATGACATTTTCAGTGAAAAACTCAGGTGGCTTTTCGTATTGTACATAAGGTGGTGTTACAGTACCGTTGTCATCTGTATTCGTTGGGTCATACACTTTAAAATCAATGCGCAATTCTGGCTGTGGCGCGTAACGCACGTGTGCATTTAATTTTTCTCCAACAAGACACTTCATGCTAGGGTCTGTGTTGTTAATAAGTTCAAAACTTATCGTATCACGTACTGATTTTGTTAGCTTTTTCGCTTTCACAAATGCTGTTACAGTTGAACCGTCGGATTGAACGTTGCGAACAGCTTCTCCAGCTGAATTGACAATATCTGCTCCCTCTGAAGACGTCACACGGAACGTATAGGACTTATCATCAGCAATTGGGTCACCGTTACATGCCTTTAAAGATACTGTAATCGGCGTCATATCCTCACCGTTTGCAATTAAATCTGGTTTTTCAACTTCAATACTTTGCAGGGCATTATTAACGTAGTCAGGACCTGTAAAATCACTATCGTTATCCTTCGGTTCTTCAAACTCCCCGCTATTTGAACCCATAAAGCCTGCTGGTAACGTTATTTTATCATTATCACGACCTGCCGCAGATTTTTTCAAACCTAGGACAGCAAAGGAACTGTTTTGTACACTACGATATAAAAACTCGGCTGCATCACCACGAGATAGTTTCGTAGAGGGATTAAAATCAGCAAATGTTTTTTTGCCTGTACTGCCAGTTGAAATATCATTTGTATATAAATATTGTACTGCCTGCGGTTCATCTAAATCTAACCCTTTAAATGCAGCATATATACGTGCAAAGTGACCGCGTGTAATGGCTTTTGAACGATTTGCCATTACATGTGTTCCATCGAATGGTAAATATAAATCACTATAAAAATTATAGGCAACACTTTCGTTATAGGATAGCGCATAGTTTTTATCAAGCTTTGCAAACATTGTGACAAGCTCTCGCTCTGTTACTTGTTCGTTTGGCAAAAAGTTATTCGCACTATTTAATGCTAGTAAATCATTATCGACTGCCCAAGAAATAGCTTTGTATTTACTATCCGTTGTTGGCACATCTTGGATCGTTGTAGCAGCTAGTGAGACCATTGGTGTTACAGTCATAAAGGCTAGTACAAAGCAGGCCAATAATAGCAATGCCTTTTTCGCATATTGCATTCATTTCAGTCCTTTCATTAGTTAAAGAATAAAATATCGTCTCGGTAGTTTTGTTTTAAATCATTCTCTAAATAGTTTAAGAAACGCTCAAGCACAGCCGATGCTTGGGCACGAGTTAATGGTTGGTTTGGATTAAATCGACCTGTTACAGGGTCGCCTGTCATAAGACCAAGCTCATTGACGATATAAATACCATCTCTTGAATAGTTAGGAATTTGTGCATCGTCTTTAAATTTTGTAACATAACCAGGATCTGGCGCTTTGTTTTCAAGCCCTAATGCACGGACAAATATTGCCGCAGCTTGCGCACGTGTAATTGGATTATCTGGTTTGAAATAATCTGGTGTCACACCATTAATAATGCCTTTATTGACTGCCGATTCAATATAGGCGTAATCTTTGATCGTACGTTTAACATCTTTAAAGACACTTGTAGATGTTTTTTTCGTATTCTTTTCTTCCATAACACGAAGATCGACTGCTTTACCAATTGCGATAGTAAAGTCAATTCGTTTCATCGGCGTATTTGGTGAAAAGAAATTACTTGTATCGGAATAGATACCTAGTGAGTATAGTTTTTCAATAGCAGCTTTTGCATAATGATTCGATAAATCACGGAATTTCGGAATGATCAGACGTTCGATAGTCGGCGTAAATTCTGTATTTAAATCCACTTTACCTTTTTGTCCAGAAGCTAAATCATACGTATATTCTGAAATTACGTCCTTTTCGCTAACGACCGCATAGCCTCCATCAAAGCTAGCTAAACTGCCTGGATTTTCCTCATAATTGAGCACACGTGATTTGCTTGTTGATAGGCGATTTTTCACATGGCTTGTTGTACCATCACTGTACGAATAAACAGATTCTGTAATTTGAGTTTCTGTAGCTCCCCAGAAATTTTCGTACCCTGCATGACGACTATCTGTTTCTATTGTTACAGTATTTGTTTTTGCGTTGTTGCCTGAGCCTGTCTGATAGGTATATGTTTTTCTTGAAATAACATTTCCTGAGTAGTAATCAGATGCTGCGCGGTTATCTGTTACAGTTCCTTGTGAAAACTGGTAGTCTGCTAATGTATACGTTATTCTGCCGACGACAATTTTCTCAGCGTACTTTTTCACAACTCCATTCGATGTCTTTTGCCCAATCGTAGCATAGTTAACAACATCTGATTCATATGCAATATTTCTTGTTAATGTCGCGCCATTACTTGCTTTTAATTTTAAATTATACGTTTCTGTTAATTTCCCTTTTGATTCTTTTTGAGTAATTTTAATATCTTTACTCGTACCTTTAAAAATAATTGGTGTTCCAGTAATGAACACGGCTTCTTCATATGTATATTCATTTTTTACGGCACCAGTCGTTTCCACCGATGTGGCAGAAGCATCTGCTAGTATACTAGTCCCCATAACGAACACCATCATAAAGGCTAACAGCACTTTCAATACATGTTTTCGCATCTGTTTTTCCCTCTCTTTCTTCCCATGCATATGCACAGATGAAGCTATCCCTACATAGAGAGATAGCTTCTATCTTATTAATCTACTAGAATAAAATGTGCCTTTACAAAACGGTCAGATAGCACGACTAAACGATCGGAAGGTTTCAAATCAGATGGTTGAATAACTTTCCCTGCTTTAATGAGCGTCGCTTGATCAATATTCATATCAACCATTTGGCCCGCCTCATACCAACGACCATTTTGCCATTGACTCACACTTTTCACATTAATAGTAGCTGGATATGTCGATTTTACTGACTGAAGTTTACCTACTAGCATTAATGGAGCAACTGGTTTTGCATTATCTAACATGTGAAGAGCTTGTACATGCCCATTGTTCACATAGAAGTAACCATAATCCCCTTCTGATAAATACAGTTCAATATCTGGCATGACACTGTATGTTTTATTGCCATCATCAACCATTGCCTTTGTCGTATTACTCACAGATAGTACAGTCTTATCTGTTTTCTTGAAAACATTTGATTCGATTTTCATTGCATCATCAATTTCAATTAAATAGCCATCTGCTTGAATTAAACGACCATAATACAATTCATGTGATGCTAAGTTTGGTGACATAAAGCTATCGCTTGTTACATCCACCACTTGTGCATAATGATCACGAGCAGTACCGTCAGTAATAACAAAGGCAGTACCATATGCTAATAATCCAGTTGGTTGAACAAAACGGCCATTCCGAATCAAAATCGATCCATCGTGGAAGTACAGCGTACCCGCATTTTTCAGCTTTAATAATTGGTAATCTGTATCGACTGCAATCATTGGCTCATAGTACGTACGTTCATTATTTTTCAATACAACAATCTTCTCAATAACCTCTTTACCAAATTGCTTCACTGTCGCGTAATATGCTTCGCTACCAATATAATTTTTCAACTGGCCCTTTTCTATTTTCGTATTTCCAACGTAAATAGGCACCTTTGTAGAAAAACTCATTGTAGATAGTGCAGTTGTTGACGCTGCACCAAATTGCCAGTTCACAAAGGCATTTTGATTTTTAACCGTTAATTTGTTTGCATTGATATTAACCGATTGTATTTCACCTTTGTACAGGTTTTCAACTAATGTTCCCGTCTCACTAATATCTACTTTTGTCACAATCGAAGTACTAGTATTTTTCAGATGAAGCTTTACACGATCTCCTACATACAGCCCACTAATATCAACTGATGAGGAAGCTTTTTGAAACGCTGTGTCCTTATTCAAATAATATGTAGTTTCTTTACCGACATCTGGCTTTACCATAATGAACATACCATTTGGATCAATGCTTGTGATTACGCCGGCTATCGTTTTAGGATTTTGTGCGACTGTTGTCGTTTCCTCAGTAGTGTTGGAAGTACCACGAAGCTCCACTACACTACGCAGGGAGATTTCAGCTTCTACTTTCATACCCAGTTTAAAACCTTCAATCGTTGTTTCCGTATTATTAATGTACAGGCGGGCACTATTGCTAATATTGTACGTTACTTGGCGACCACTCGCATTTTCTAAAGTGATTTTACTTAGCTGTTTTTCTACTTGCCCGCTTGCATTCGTATATTCTGAATACGTTACATCTACGAAGGTTCCTGTTACTAACTGTGCGGCCTGAACAGTAGGTATTGATGGTAAACTAAATACCATTAAACATAGAACAATCAATATGTATGGAATCTTCTTCAACAATTCCCGCCTCCTTATAAAATTGTTATTTATAAATAGTATATCGTATTATTGGTAGTTTTTCTTATTCAAAAAGTTACATTTTCACATGTTTTTCTATTTTTTCGAATCTACCATAGACAAAAAGGTAGAGGTAGCTTCCAATTTCAAGCTACCCTGTCAACATCATACTTGGATATCAATTGTATGTCCGGCTGTTGGATGTGGAGCGTCTAACATTTCAACTAACTGTTCAGTATTTTGCTGTTGCATCTCCATCGCTTGCTTTGTAACAGCTAAAGAGACATTTTGCATAAGATTTGATTGATTCATTGCGATTGATAAAGCTGCAATATCCATTCTAGTCCACCTCCTATTTCATTTATCGGCTAATTTTAGCGTTCATCAAGCAATTTTCTTATATTTGTCCATAACTTTCATGCTAGTAATAAAAAAGTGTCAAAGCGCTTTTCATGAAAAATAATTGCTACGATATGCTTCTTCAAAATGCAAAAAAACATCTACTGTGCTACATAAGACGCAATAGATGTTTTTAGTTTACATTTTATTTTCAATTGTACGCCAAGCTTCTTCAAAACCGATGCCTTTTTCAGAAGAGAACACAATGAGCGGATCATTTTTATCCATATCTAATGTTTCCTTGACAACTTTTTTGTGCTTATCCCACTTACCTTTTGGAATTTTATCTGCCTTCGTTGCAATTACGATACAAGGGATACTGTAATGTTTTAAAAAATCATACATCATACGATCATCAGCAGTTGGAGGATGACGTAAGTCTACAATTTGAACGACCGCTTTTAATTCTTCACGGCCCGTAATGTAACGTTCAATCATTTTCCCCCAAGCTTCACGCTCTGTTTTTGAGACTTTGGCATAACCATATCCCGGAACATCGACGAAAAACAGTTGTTCTTCGATTTTGTAAAAATTTAGCGTTTGGGTCTTCCCAGGTTTAGAAGAAATACGCGCTAACGCTTTACGTCCAATCATTCTGTTAATAAAAGATGATTTCCCAACATTTGAGCGACCTGCTAATGCAAATTCTGGCAGTCCATCTTCTGGGTATTGGTCCGGTCTTACTGCACTTATGACCATTTCGACATTATGGACTTTCATTTCCTTAAAAACCTCCGTCTAGTGCAATTGCTAATACTTCATCAGCAGATGACACTAGTTTAAATGTTAAATTTTCGCGTACACTTTCAGGAATATCTTCAATATCACGTTCATTATCTTTTGGGCAAATGATCGTTGTTAAACCTGCTCTGTGTGCACTTAATGTTTTTTCTTTCAAACCGCCAATCGGTAGAACGCGACCACGTAATGTAATTTCACCTGTCATGCCTACTTCACGACGAATCGGGCGATGTAAAATCGCAGAAACAATTGCTGTTGCCATCGTAATACCTGCTGAAGGGCCATCCTTTGGTACTGCGCCTTCTGGTACATGGATGTGGATATCATGCGTCTCGAAATATTCCGAATCCACATGAAGTTCTTCTATTTTTGTACGCACATAGGACAATGCCGTTTGTGCCGATTCCTTCATAACATCTCCGAGTTTCCCCGTTAACTGTATTTTTCCTTTACCAGGAGTTAAAGAAACCTCAATTTGCAACGTGTCACCGCCAACGGTTGTATACGCTAGCCCAGTTGCGACACCAATCTGATTTTCCTCTTCCGCTTGTCCATAGCGGAAACGGTGTTTTCCAAGGTATTCGATAACCGATTTGGAACTTACTGTAACACGTTTCTTTTCGCCAGACACAATAACTTTAGCGATTTTACGGCACAGCGTTGCAATTTGGCGCTCTAAACCACGGACACCTGCCTCACGCGTATAATAGCGTATGATATCCAGCACCGCTTCATCTTTAATAACAACTTGTGTTTTCTTCAAGCCATGTTCTTTTAATTGCTTTGGTATTAAATGATTTTTTGTTATTTGCGCTTTTTCAATTTCTGTATAGCCTGCAATCGAGATGACTTCCATACGGTCCAATAAAGGGCCAGGAATTGTACTTAAATCATTGGCTGTTGCAATAAATAAAACGTTAGATAAATCATATGGTTCTTCAATGTAATGATCACTAAATGTGTTGTTTTGCGCAGGGTCCAACACTTCTAGCATTGCTGCTGCAGGATCTCCTCGGAAATCATTAGACATTTTATCAATTTCATCAAGTAAAAATACCGGATTAATCGTACCAGCTTTTTTCATCCCTTGAATAATACGACCTGGCATTGCACCAACATACGTACGACGATGGCCTCGAATTTCAGATTCATCGCGAACGCCACCTAAAGAAATTCGAATAAATTTGCGATCTAAACTTTCCGCAATTGAACGTGCTAATGAAGTTTTACCCACACCTGGAGGGCCAGCTAAACAAAGAATTGGACCACGTAATGAATTTTTCAACTGACGCACAGCTAAATATTCTAGCACACGTTCCTTTACTTTATCTAACCCATCATGATCGCGGTTTAAAATTTCCTCTGCATGCGTAATATTCATTCGATCCTCGGTTGCCTTTGTCCAAGGTAAGGAGACTAACCAGTCAATGTAATTGCGAATAACGCCACTTTCCGCGCTAGCACTCGGTAATTTTTCATATCGATCAAGCTCTTTTAGTGCCGCTTCTTTTGTCGAGTCAGGCATGCCCGTTTCATCGATTTGTTTACGCAATTCCGCAACTTCACCAGTTTTTCCTTCTCGATCCCCTAGCTCTGTTTGAATAGCTTTCATTTGTTCGCGTAAGTAATATTCTTTTTGTGTACGCTCCATCGATTGCTTTACTTTTGTATTAATTTTCTTTTCAAGGTCCAGCACCTCTTGTTCATCATGCAAGCGAATAATTAAATGATCTAAACGTTTTTTAACATTTAACATTTCTAAAACTTCTTGTTTATCCGCAATTTTGATTGGTAAATGCGAGGCTATAATATCAGCAAGGCGGCTTGGTTCTTCAATATCAGCCACTGTATTAATCGTTTCTGTCGTGATTTTGTTGGAGGATTTAGCGTATCTTTCAAAATACGTTAGCAATGTACGCATTAAGGCCTGCGTTTCTACATCTTTCTCAACTTTATCCTCTTTTACATCAATATCAACAACTGTAAATTTCTCTAATGCTTGATAATTAGACCAAGTTGCACGCGCAACACCTTCAACTAAAATACGTAGTGTGCCGTTTGGCAATTTAAGCATTTGCTTTACATACGCCATCGTACCGACTTGATATAAATCCTGTTCTTCTGGCTGTTCATCGTGCATTTCTTTTTGTGTCACCAATAAAATCAATTGGTCCTCTAACATTGCTTGTTCAAGCGCCGCTACAGAACGATTTCTACCCACATCAATATGTAACACCATCGACGGGTATACTAAAAGTCCACGTAAAGGCAATAATGGTACATTTGTTGTTTTTTGAATTGTTACCATGCGGGTATTCACCTCCGTCAAAAATTTTCTTGTTCACAATCCCGCGCTTCTAGTATGTGTTTAAAAAACCGATTCACACTATCTATTCAAACGAGCCAAAAATTTCATTTATTTACAGTCGCCGGCTTTATGTATGAATAAAAAGCTGACTCTCGATATGTGCGAACATTGCACAATCGAAGTCAGCTAAGTTACTCTTTTTCTCATAACAATAGACAGCTTTTGTCTGTTTATTATGCTGAAGTTTTTGTGTCGCTACCTTCATCGAGTTCAGTGCCATCTTCAAGAAGCAATTTCGGTTTCTCTTTATCCGTAATTGTTTTTGCCGTAATGATACATTTTTTCACGTCATCACGTGAAGGTAATTCGTACATTACTTCAAGCATTGTTGACTCAATAATTGAACGAAGACCACGTGCACCTGTTTTACGCTCAATTGCTTCCTTTGCAATTTCAGAAAGGGCACCTTCATCAAACTCAAGCTCAACACCATCTAGTTCAAGCATTTTTTGATATTGCTTCGCTAGCGCATTTTTTGGTTCCGTCAAAATTTGTACAAGCGCAGCCTCATTCAATTGTTCTAGGCTTGCAAGTACTGGCAAACGACCGATGAATTCTGGAATAAGACCAAATTTCAACAAATCTTCAGGAATTAATTTCGACATTAATGAACCTTCGTCCACTTCAACTTTATTAGGATCTGAACCGAAACCAATCACTTTTTCACCTTGACGACGTTTAATGATGGATTCAATACCATCAAATGCTCCGCCTACGATAAATAAAATATTTGTTGTATCAATTTGTAAAAACTCTTGGTGTGGATGCTTACGTCCGCCCTGTGGAGGCACACTTGCAACTGTACCTTCTAAAATTTTTAGCAATGCCTGTTGGACACCTTCTCCAGAAACATCACGTGTAATCGATGGATTTTCTGATTTACGTGCAACTTTATCGATTTCATCAATATAGATGATCCCTTTTTCTGCACGTTCGATATCATAATCTGCTGATTGGATTAATTTTAATAAGATATTTTCAACGTCTTCACCTACATAACCAGCTTCTGTCAAAGAAGTAGCATCTGCAATTGCGAATGGAACGTTTAATATACGTGCTAATGTTTGAGCTAATAATGTTTTACCGCTACCAGTTGGGCCGATTAACACAATGTTCGATTTTGCTAATTCCACATCATCAATTTTACTGTTTGTATTGATGCGTTTGTAGTGATTGTAAACCGCAACCGCTAAGGCTTTTTTAGCACGCTCTTGTCCAATAACATACTCATTTAAAATCGATAAGATTTCTTTTGGTTTCGGAATATCTTGGAAATCAATTTCTTCCTCAACACCTAGTTCTTCTACAACGATTTCTGAACAAAGTTCGATACATTCATCACAAATATAAACACCAGGACCTGCAACTAATTTACGTACTTGTTCCTGTGGCTTCCCACAGAATGAGCATTTTAAATTGCCTTTTTCATCATTAAATTTGAACAATATGTTTCACCCCTATTCAAGCTACAATCTTACAAGATTATTGAATCATTATCAAATAAATTGATTGCAACATTTACGTCATGGCGCAAATGCATCTAAATTTTGAATTATTTTCAAGTCTATTCAAACGATCGACCAGTTAACTAAGTAATTGCAGCATTTGCGCAAAAACATTAATGGCTGTCTACTTGCTTTTATGCAAATAATTCGTGTTGATGCGAGCTTTCAGACGAACCCATGACCACTGTCTGATTTTTCAGCTTCATTTTTGAGGTTTTAGCTCCCTCAGTCGTAAAACCTAAGTGCGTTCTTCTTCCATTTTAACGGAGACACTATACTACTGCTACTTGTCGGCTTTACTACAATGAAGTT
Organism: Lysinibacillus sp. FSL K6-3209; assembly: GCF_037976175.1. Taxonomy (NCBI): domain Bacteria; kingdom Bacillati; phylum Bacillota; class Bacilli; order Caryophanales; family Bacillaceae; genus Lysinibacillus; species Lysinibacillus sp. FSL K6-3209. The sequence continues at coordinate 3,172,215 of NZ_CP150264.1, forward strand.
AAAGTTTAGCATCGTGTAAAAAATTAAACAACAATACTATGTATAAGATATTAACTAAAGTTGCCTCCAAAAGCATAACAGTTAGTAAAAATTGGATTTTTTCATTCCTCGACCTTGAGAGGTTGGGGCCCCTTTAGTCTAAACTAAAAAGCTATGTGTGATAAAACAAGGCACGGTTTGCGCCGTACCTTGTTTTCTTAATTTTTCTATCTAGTTACGTTAAAAAATCTTATTCAGTAATTTTAGCGTTTTCTACTAAAAATTCAACTGTTTTTTGGATTTTGATATCATTTTCAAGAACAGCAGTACCGCCTAACGCACCAGTAATTTGTTCTTTTGTCATATTAAATTGAGCTGCCATTTTTTCTAATTCAGCTTCGATGTCAGCTTCAGTAGCTTCGATTTTTTCAGCGTCAGCGATTGCTTCAAGTGTTAATGAAACACGTACACGGCTTTCAGCTTCTTCTTTCATTTGACCACGTAAATCTTCTTCTGATTGACCAGAGAATTGGTAGTAAAGCTCTAGGTTCATACCTTGCATTTGTAAACGTTGACCGAACTCTTGTAACATGCGATCTGTTTCAGAGTTAACCATTCCAGCTGGTACTTCAAACTCTGCATTGTCAGCAGCTTTTTCTACTAATTCATCACGAAGTGTAGCATCTGATTCTGCTTGTTTTTGTGTCGCTGTTTGTTCTTTAATTTTTGCACGTAATGCTTCTACGCCTTCAACTTCTGGATCTAATTCTTTTGCAAACTCATCGTTTAGCTCTGGAAGTACTTTTGTTTTCACTTCTTTTACAGTAACTTTGAAAGTAGCTTCTTTACCAGCTAATTCAGCAGCGTGGTATTCTTCTGGGAAAGTTACAACAACATCTTTTGCTTCGCCAGCTTTTACACCTACTAATTGCTCTTCAAATCCTGGAATAAATGAACCTGAACCGATTTCTAATGGGTAATCTTCGCCTTTTCCGCCTTCGAATGCTTCTTCACCTACAAAGCCTTCAAAGTCAATTACCGCTGTGTCGCCTTCTACGATTGCTTCATCTTCTTTGATTTCAAGTTCTGCTTTACGCGCTAATTGCTCTTGGATTTGAGCTTCAACTTCTTCGTCTGTTACTTCAACTGGAAGTTTCGTAACTTCTAAGCCTTTGTAGTCGCCAAGTTTTGGTTCTGGTTTCACTGTTACTTGTGCAGTGAATGAGAAATCTTGACCATGTACGAAGTTTTCTGTACCAGAAATTTCTGGGTAATCAACTGGCATAATACCAGCTTCGTCGATTGCTTTTGCATAAGAATCTGGAACGATGATTTCTAAAGCATCTTGGTATAAAGATTCAATACCAAAACGTTGTTCAAACATTTTACGAGGCATTTTACCTTTACGGAAACCTGGTACGTTAATTTGTTTTACAACTTTTTTGAATGCTTGGTCCATCGCTGCGTCTACTTCTGCAGCTGGTACTTCAATTGTTAGAGTACCGATATTACCTTCTTGTTTTTCCCATTTTGCTGACATGTATAAATACCTCCAAAATAATCTAATTTCAATCACGCTTGACGTAATTGCGTCCGGATTTGTTAAAAAAATCCGCAACATATGCCAGCGACTTAACATTTAGCTCAAGTTTTCATACCCTACTAGAAAGTTAAAGCCATTGACATTAAATCCGCCTACTTAATGTGAAGTAAAGGATTTGGTTGATCAATTTTAAATGTTAGACAATTTATTCGTAACTACGATTTTGACAACCATTTTAGTATATCATAGATGCGTATAGTTTCAACTTATTTCATACTTCATGGAGTTCTGTTAGTTTTTCTAACATTTGTAAAAAGTCAATGATTTCATAGTCCATTTCCTGAACCTTACCAAGCATCGATTGTACAAAATCTATATAGCTATATGCAATATCATCGGCTTCAAAAGGAAACCATTCAAATGGATAAGTAACAATAGCATGCTTAGCCATTAAATATTGTACCATTTCCAACGTTGATGGGTCTTGCTCTAATTTAGATTCTATCATTTTTTTTATGTCATTATATTGTTTTAATTGATTCGGCAATGCCAGATGTATTGGATTAACCGTTTTAGTTTGTTTAAATTTAGAAACGATAATATCAATCGACACTTCTTGCTCAACAAGTAAAATTAATGCAAGACTTTGCACAAATGGGTGGATATCAGCACATTCGATAATAGCCTTTAATGCATTTTTTAATTGCCGAACATTGGTATCCATTAAACGATGCAGTCGCAACGATTGCTCATTTGGTGTTAAAGCAATGAACTTCTCCAAATCATATTCTTGTTCTTCAATAAGTTCTTGTACGGCTTCTCTTTGCTGAAGCTTTTTAGCCACTTCACTATTTATACTTTTTAAACGTTCGAATTTTTCTAGTTGAGCTTCTGGAAGTACATTTTCTTCTATCAAAGTAGTTATTATCGACTCCACTTGATGGTATTCCTTCAACTGCATACATATTGTAATGTATAGTTCCATTACTTCCACATACATTGAGGTGCCCAGAGCTAGCAGTTGTTCACACACTTCCTTTGCCTCCACATAGCGCTTCAGCTCATATAAAGCATATGCATAGGTGCATAAGGCTTTTTCATCACCACTTTCATATAAAAACGCCTTTTCAAAGCATACCACTGCATCTTCATATTGGTATTTTTCCGCCAACATATGGCCCTCTCGAATTAATGTTTGGATGGCACCAGGAAAAACAACAATATTGTCATGTTTAATAACATGACGCTTATGCTTTGTCATTTTCTCACCTCTTTAGATTCACTAATTGTTTATTTTTAACAAAAACTATTGAATTTCTATTCATATTTTGTAATAAATTGAATTATAATTAATAATACCCATATTTTTTCCTTCATAACAGACATCATTATATTCATTGTCAGCAAGACCAATACAAGTTGTTCATAAGGAGTGTAATACATGCCATTAATGGATACAATCATGGAATTTGATAGTCGCATCTCCCCCGTTTTTGAGGAATTATCTATTAAAGTTATATCGATTACGACAGCACACGGTCCGCTACAAGATTATTCAATTGACTTTGAATTTTTTACACAGACAAAATTAAATACATTTACAAAAGAAGCAACGACACATATTACAAGTATGCATGGCAATATTCCCGGTTCCATCTCGATTGGCCATCAACATCAAGCGTCACTTTTTATTATTCCCCAAAGCGTTCATATTGAATGCAACTATAAACTTTTGCAAATTGACATAAATGATATGAAACGTATTTTACAGCATCCTCATCCCACTCTCTATTATAGTGAGTGGCTTTTAGATGCCATCAAAAATGCTAGTATCCTTATGGAATTAAAAACAAATCAAAATACATTGATTGAATGGCCACTCGGCATCAAATCTGCCGTTATTTTATAGGAAGCAAAATAAAACACGTTTATGTAAAACTACATTTAACCGCAGCCTTGGACATACTAAAAGTATGTCTTTTTGTCGTGAATCAGGCTATGAATTGACTAGCCTTTGCGCTATTATCATATCAGCTTTCTATAGTTTCCGGTATTCCTATTGTGAAAGTAAGCATTAAATAATTCACTACAGACAAATTTCTTGAGTAAAAATGTATAATGAATGAGAGATTTATTTTTGGAGGCATTCAGCATGGAGATTAAAGAAACATTACAAACATTTTCATCTATGACACTTTCCGAACGGCAAGCTTTTTTTAATAAAGAGGGCGAATGGTTGCTAAAGGAAATGGTAGCGCATATCGGTTCAACAGACGCCGAACTACGCGATCACCTGATATATAGACTATTTATCGACTTATTGAGCGATAATTTCCTAAGTGGTCAGCAATTACAAGGTTTATTTGACACAGCAACCAGCGAAGATTTCCTATACGCTAACATTGGCGAACAAATGACGGATAGTGTTTTCACTCGCTCTTTTTCAGCTTTACTTGTAGCAGGCATTTTGGCAAAAGATAGTGAACTCCTTATTTTAAATGACACAAGCTTACAATCTTTCTTTAAAAAAATAGGGCGCTATTTGTTACTTGAAAATGATACAAGAGGATTTGTAGAAGGTAAAGGCTGGGCACATAGTGTTGCACACGGGGCAGATTTAGCGGCAATGACAATTAAACATCCGAAGTTTGATTTGCAACATGCTCCTTCTATCTTACATGCACTTAAACTAGTAACTTGGAAAGATGTTGTTTTTATCAACGACGAGGAAGAGCGCCTTGTAAATATTATTGAAGCATTATTAGCAAGGAATTATTCCGAGGAAGCACTATCTGAATGGGTAGAGCAAGTTTTTGATAAATTCGAAATACATTTAGTAACACAAGGTTACAATCAAAGCTTTTTTAGTGGGCGTACTTGCACATTGAACGCAATGAAGACTTTGTATTTCTCTTTAAAAATGAATAACCTAGCACCAAAACTTCAAAACACACTGTATTTGCAAATCGCAAAGTGGTTGAAGCTCGGTTCTTAAATACAAACTAGAACATCCAACGCATTTGGATGTTCTTTTTGCGAAAACCAATATCAATATACTAATATTTGTTAATTTTTCAAATCGTTTAATTATGTTAACATAATTTCAACAATGTACCAATATCCCCCTTTATAATCATCCCTTACATAGAAAATTTATCCTTTCAAGCACTTAAAACCGACTTTTCTCATACTCCTTTTTTAGATAAAACGCAACAAAAAAGTACCGAAAACATAGTTGCATCATGGACTTTATTACAAAACATCGTCTAAAATGTGAAATGATAATTTTCACAAAAAAATTATTTACTTAGTTAAATACGACAAACGCAGTATTTTCAACGTTTATACAGTGTTAATTTAACAAAACCTTAAAATACCAATAGTAAAATAGCTTTTTTTGTTCAAAAAATGTTCATAATCACCCCCTATTCATTATCAGTTCTATAATTAAATATTTTTTTTTCTAGTGAAGCGGGCGTATAATCCTATATGCAAACAAAGACATGATGCGACCATCTACATTGAAAAATTGTCCAATTTATGGTGCATACATCATCATGTTTGTGAACGCTTGCAAAAGACCAATCATTTACTAGACTTTATGCTTCATATTGAACCATGCCATTGTCATTGTTAATGCAAACGTATTTGATTGGTACATCAGATAAAAGAGGTGACCTCAATACCCACTATTTATAAATGTGAATCAATACTACTACACATGAAATTTATGAATAGCCGTTTTATAGAAAGGAGTCAAACATGAATAAAAAATTTAGCTTAATGTTACTAGCATTTGGCGCTATCGCAATCCTGTCTGGTTGTGAACCATTAACTGTTTTCAATCCAAAAGGACCAAATGCTCAAACATTATCAAACACAATTATTTTATCCATTATTACAATGGCAGTTATTTTACTAGTCGTGTATGTGCTTTTTGCATTTATGCTAACAAAATACCGTGCATCAAAAGCTTCTGCCGATTATGAGCCACCTCATGAAGAAGGTAGTCATGTACTTGAAATTACATGGACAGTTATTCCTATTATTATCGTAGCATTCCTAGCAATTGTTACTGTAAAAACTACTAGTACGGTAGAAACAACACCAGAAGGTTATGACAATAAAGAACCACTTGTTATTTATGCAGCATCTTCAAACTGGAAATGGCACTTCAGCTATCCTGAACAAGGTATTGAAACTGTGAACTATGTAAACATTCCAACAGATCGTCCTATTGAATTCAAACTGTATTCATTCGGTCCAATTACAAGTTTCTGGATTCCACAGTTAGCTGGTCAAAAATATGCGATGAGTGACATGTTAACAACTATTCACCTTGCAGCTGATGAAGTTGGCTCATTCATGGGGCGTAACTCAAACTTTAATGGTCGCGGATTCGCGGAAATGGAATTTGAAGCACAATCTATGACACAAGCAGACTTCGATCAATGGGTTAAAGACGTAAAAGCGAACGAAAAACCATTAACTGAAGAAAAATTCAAAGAATTATTAGCAGCTGAACATGTAGGTCGTTCAAGCTACTCTTCTACTCACTTAGATTTCAGCCCTGCACCAATGGCACATGGTGACATGGATATGGAAGGTATGGACCATGGGAACATGGACATGTCTGACGAAGATATGAACCATGAAGATATGGATCATTCCAAAACAGATGCCGAAACACATTCACACTAATTTTCAAATTTGAAAGGAGCGCATCCTATGAGTATGGAAGAATTATTCCATCCACTGCAAGAACCGATGATTTTAGCAGCAGCTATTAGTATCGTAGTTGGAGCAGTAGTTGTCGTAGCAGGCCTTACGTATTTTAAAAAATGGGGCTACTTCTATAAAAACTGGCTATCAACAGTCGATCATAAAAAAATCGGTATTATGTATATCGCCGTTGCACTTTTAATGCTTTTCCGCGGTGGTATCGACGCACTTTTAATGCGTGCACAAACAGCAGTTCCTGATAACGGACTACTTGATGCACAACACTATAATGAGATTTTCACTACGCACGGTTTAATCATGATTTTATTCATGGCGATGCCATTTGTTATCGGTTTAATGAACATCGTTATTCCATTACAAATCGGTGCTCGTGACGTTGCGTTCCCACGTCTAAACGCTGTCAGCTTCTGGGCATTCGCAGCAGGTTGTGGTTTACTGAACCTATCATTCATTATTGGTGGTTCACCAGATTCAGGTTGGACAGCCTACTTCCCATTAGCAGGTACAGAATTTAGTCCAACTGTTGGGAACAACTATTATTCTTTAGCACTACAATTATCAGGGATCGGTACGTTATTAACTGGTGTTAACTTCATCACGACAATCTTTAAAATGCGTGCTCCTGGTATGACTTTAATGAAAATGCCAATGTTTACTTGGTCAATTTTAATCACAAACGTTATTATCGTATTTGCTTTCCCAGTATTAACTGTAGCACTTGCATTAATGATGTTAGACCGTCAATTCGGTACAAAATTCTTTGCGATGACAGACGGCGGTATGGACATGCTTTGGGCCAACCTATTCTGGGTTTGGGGACATCCTGAAGTTTACATCGTTATTCTTCCTGCCTTCGGTATCTTCTCTGAAGTCATTGCAACATTTGCTCGTAAAAACTTATACGGTTACAAATCAATGGTAATGAGTATGGTTGTTATTTCATTACTATCATTCTTAGTATGGGCCCACCACTTCTATACAATGGGTCACGGCGTTATGGTAAACAGTGTATTCTCTATTACAACAATGGCGATTGCTGTTCCAACAGGGGTTAAGATGTTCAACTGGTTGCTCACTATGAGGCACGGTAAGATTCAATTTACTACCCCAATGCTTTATGCACTTGGCTTTATCCCGATTTTCACAATCGGTGGGGTTACAGGTGTAATGCTCGCAATGGCAAGTGCCGACTATCAATATCATAATACGATGTTCTTAGTTGCCCACTTCCACTATGTATTAATTCCAGGTACAGTATTTGGTGTACTTGCAGGTTACCACTTCTGGTGGCCAAAAATGTTCGGTTTCCGTTTAAATGAGAAATTAGGGAAAGCTGGTTTCTGGTTTATCGCTATCAGCTTCAACGTAGCGTTCTTCCCTCTATTTATTTTAGGTTTAGATGGTTACGCTCGTCGTATGTACACATACTCTGAATCTACTGGTTATGGTCCACTTAACTTGCTATCGTTCATCGGTGCACTTGGACTCGCAGTCGGCTTTGCGTTAATTTGCTATAACATTTACTACAGCTGGAAACATATGCCTCGTAACGAGAAAGCAGATGTGTGGGATGGTCGTTCATTAGAATGGGCTACTCATTCTCCAGTTCCTGAATACAACTTTGCAGTAGTACCAACAATTACACGTTTAGATGAGTTCTGGTTTGCGAAAAAAGAAGGTCGCGATATTACTGCAGGTAAAATCGAGAAAATCCACATGCCTAACAACACAGGTACACCTTTCTGGACAAGTGGTTTCTTATTCCTAGCAGCATTCTTTGCAGTATTTAATCTATGGATTCCAGCCATCATCAGCATGCTTGTTGTATTTGGCTTCATGGCTCATCGTTCATTTGAAGATGATCATGGTCGTTACATTTCAGTTGAAGAAATTATGGAAACTGAAAAAAGTTTGAGAGGTGATAAATAATATGAAAATCGATTCTTCACTTCCATTAGAATATAGTACAGAAGAAAACCGCTTAAAGATTTTTGGATTCTGGGTTTTCCTTGGCGCCGAAATCATGTTATTCGCTACACTCTTTGCTGTTTACTTTGTGCTTCACAATCGCACAGGCAGTGGCCCGAATGGTGCTGAGATTTTCGAGTTAACACCAGTATTACTAGAAACATTCCTACTTCTAGCAAGTAGTTTTACAATCGGTCTTGGCGTTCATGCTATGCGTCTTGGCAACAAAAAAGCAATGATGACATTCTTCATCATTACCCTTATCTTAGGTCTTGGCTTCTTAGCTATTGAGATTGACGAGTTCGTCACTTATGTTCATGAAGGTGCAACAATTACAACAAGTGCATTTTTATCTTCATTAATGACTTTACTTGGTACGCACGGTGCCCACGTAACATTCGGTTTCTTCTGGGGCGTTGCAATTTTAATCCAAGTAGCAAAACGTGGCTTAAACCCACAAACGGCTAACAAAGCGTTTATCTTCTCACTGTACTGGCACTTCCTAGACGTAGTTTGGATTTTCATCTTCAGCTTCGTCTACTTGAAAGGACTGATTAGCTGATGAAGGAACTATTCCCAAAACAACATGTGATGGGCTTCGGCTTCTCACTATTATTAACAATTATCGCTTTAGCAGTTGTGAAATTTGATATGTCTTACAATATGGCATTTGCGATCCTGTTAGTGACTGCACTTGCGCAAGCAACTGTTCAATTAGTATTATTCATGCACATCGGGGAATCTGAAGATAAGAAAACGTTATATACAACAATTTTATATTCAGTATTCGTAGCTGTTGTAACAATCCTTGGTACATTATTCGCAATGATCTGGGGTTACTAATAAAAAGAGCCGAGAAAATGTCCTCATTTTCTCGGCTTTTAAAATACAACAAAAAAGCCAGTCTCGAAAATATCGAAACTAGCTTTAGATTGTAAAAAAATAGTGAACTTGCTCTAGGCTGTTATTCGTTCATAAAATTCGTATTAGCGAACGATTAGCACATCACATGTAGCTAAACGGACAATACGCTCCGCTACTGAACCGATTACCATTTTTTCTAACTGATTTAAGCCCGTTGCACCACATACAATTAAGTCTACAGCAGGCAGTTGCGTAAGAATGCTTTTTGGTGAACCTGTTTCTACAACAGCCAATACCTCTGTTACGCCAGCTGTTTGAGCCTCTAATCTTAACTTTTCGATTTTAGTAAGATGGTCCTCTTTCAATTTCTCTGCATACTTTAAGTCATATGCAGTAATAGCACCAAACGATTTCGTATCGATCACATTCACTAATTGTAATGTTGCGCCATATTCTTTTGCCAATTTTACCGCGCGCTCACACGCTTTCAACGACTGTTCAGAAAAATCTATTGCGACAGCGATTTTTTTATAATTCGTAGCCATCATTAATCCCCCTCATCTTTTCTTACGCATTCAAAGTTTTCTCAATCATTATATCATAAAAGGAATGGATTCCCCCGTCTACTACCATATTTTCAATTCAACTAATACTAGAGAGTACCTATTCACAATATTCCCTTTCCAAATAAGTTCCAATACGCTATTATGTATGTATTTAACAAAAAAGAAAGCTAAGGAGAGGCTAATGGAAGAAGTGAAAGTCGTCTATGCATTAATCAAAAATACCAATCATCATCTATTAATGGTTCATAATCACGAAGGACATTGGTCACTTCCTGGTGGAAAAGTAGAACTAGATGAAACGCTGATAGAAGCTACAATCCGTGAAGTCCATGAAGAAACAGGCTATCTTGTGGAAGTAGGTAAATTACTCGCAGTAAATGAATCAAAATTAACAAGCAGGAATCATCACGCTTTATTTTTCACTTTTGAAGCGCACATCATAGGTGGGGTAGAAGAAATAGCATCGCCCGATGAAATAAACAACATTGAATGGGTTCCTATCGATATAGCTAATGGTAGAATGCCTTATTATAGTGAAGGAATTGACAAACTTTATGAAAGTCATGCGCTCTACTATGACCAAGGTACAATATAACAAGCTGGCATAACGATACATGACCACTATAATTTAAGAAACTATTTTAAGAAGATTTGTCACTAAGTTTATAGGCATAATAAAAGCCACTACTTTTTAAAAGTGTGACTAGCGTAAAACGATTACTAGTGAAAATAAGGGAGAACTTTATCAGCCACTACCTTTTCACCAATCTCTATCCATTTACTTTTATCATGTATATAGCCATCTTTATCAAGCGGTGTTTGGAATTGGCTCGCTCCCGTTGCATCTAGCAAAGAGCCCTCATCATAATCCAATCCGACGTTTGTTACATGTTTGATAACAAATGGGTTCTGAAAGCGAATTTGTGCATCATAAAAATCTAGTTCACCTTGCGTTACAATAAAAGGCACTCGCAAATAGATGGTTTCTCCACCCTCACTCGATAAAATCGTATCAAAACTTCCTTTGTGATACTCCCAATTTCCTCCAATTGTAAACCCATGTCTTTCTATATGATCACGTAAGTAACCAAAGCTTATTTCTTTTCCGACAATATTAGATTCAATTTGTAACAATTCGATACCCTCCTTTGCTGTTGATTGCAGTCTATCCTAAAGACACGAAATACAAACAAGTTTATTCATAGTGTTTTTTATTTATTTATTCTAAACTCGATTTATTTAAGCAAAGTTAAGTTCTCTGTTTGCATAAAACCATTTACAGAAGTACAGATACGTTTTAAGCGCTTCTCTACGCTCCCTATTACCTTTTCTCTTCATATAAAGGGAAAGAATCATTCAATGTTTAAAAGAGCGTACACATGCTGTTAGAAAGCTTCAATGAATAGGCTTATTGTCAGTTATCTAAATAGCATGGAAATTAAAAAAGACTGTAGACAAATCTCAAATTGCTTTGAGTTTGCCTACAGTCTAAAGCATCAATGAAGATGCCTATCGTCAGTTTAATAAAAATTAAAGTTTAACGATGTTTGTAGCTTGAGGTCCACGTTGGCCTTCTTCTACAGAAAATTCCACTTTTTGACCTTCGTCAAGTGATTTGAAACCGTCACCTTGGATAGCTGAGAAGTGAGCGAATACATCGTTTCCGCCTTCAACTTCGATGAAACCAAAACCTTTTTCTGCGTTAAACCATTTTACTGTACCTTGTTGTGTCATTTAAATGACCTCCATTAATTGTATTTAATAATATCCGATTTCCTCAAAAGAAAAAAATTCACATATTACAAAAAGTACCGAACAAATAACACGATTACTCTTTGTAACATGTGAATTCATTGTTTCTTCGCAAACGATCTTATTAATTTTATTATATACTACAAAATTTCCTTTGTCTAGTGCTAGTATAAACAACTTTCAATTTCTTTATTCATATTCTTTTAAATCTTTTCAAAAGAGGCTGAGACATAACTACAAAAATTTAAGGAACAGAGGAAAGATGTTCGTAAATTTTTCTATATGGAGAACTTAGCTATTCTTGCTTTTGCAATAAATAAAACATTAGAAGTGTTCACTAGTTGTTGGTAGCGGAGGTTGTGACTCCTGCTCAGAACAGCAGCACACAATGTAAGACGCTGGCATTCCGCGCGTTAGCGAGGGTTGCGGCTTACGGTGCTGAGCGGAAAGCACCGCTGTAGCGAACAACAATGGCGCAGCAAAAAAAGTGTTAGATTGACTGCAATCAATCTAACACCTTTTCTCTTTTGTCCTAGCTTCTGTTCACTCTTTATTATTTCTCATTAAACCATAATTGGTCTTGATTATCTACATCACCATTATAATTAATACATATTTCTTCCCCAGCCTTAATGTCTTTGAAAGCAAAGAAATCAAATGTCTGGTTTCTAAAATTAATCTCATAGGTTGCATTTGGTTCATAAGAATGGTTAAACAACATCCCATAACCAAGAAGAATTGCAGATTGACCTATACCATATTCAAAAGCATAATCACCAAGCAATGTTTGCTCGATATATTGATGCTGTTCATTTGGATAAGAAATGACTGGTGCTTCATGCAACAGCTCTCCTTTTTGGATATCGCACTTAGCAAATACCCCTCTATTGAATTCTCCATCACTTAATGGAGATGTTTTAATTTCTATCATATTCGTTCTCCTACTCACTATTAAAATATACTTACAACTGTACCATTAATTTAGTCCATGAGCTCATTTTTTTAATCATTTGGGCAATTTTTTTCAATTTAAATCCATTTACAGTCTTTTAAAAGACAAAAAATTAGGTAATCTAATGCTTCTGGTAGCTATTTTCATTGCAAAAAAATCGTGCAGCACATCACCATTCAAATGCGCTACACGAAATATAGTTTGTCAAATCAATTTTTTAGCATTGTTTTTTAATAGATGATTAAGTATAACCACTATGATTATTAAGCCAATAAAAGTACCTGTATCATCTGACTCAATGGCAAAAAATGTAAGAAGAACAAATAAATTGAGTATAAAGATGAATGTCGCCATTATCAATAAAAATCGATATATCATTTTATTAATCGCTCCTTACTGTCCCAAAGCATAGTTATCAGCGCTTTAACAAGGTCTACCTTAGACTTATTGAACCCAATAATCGTAATGACCCTTCACTAACCCTTTAGCAATAATATAATCGCCTGCGATTACTACATTGTTAAATGTTTCATAACTCCCTGTTATATTTAAAGATAAGTGCTCATATATTTTGGTCACTTTTTGCTCGTTTCCATTGATATAAATTGTATCATTTACTTTTAGCGGGAACTGAATCGTTATTTTATGATCGTGTAATTCACTTGCTAAATGATAAGTTAGCTTATTATTTACAAGTGCATAGCTAAGAACTCCTACTAGTTGTTTGCCTCCACTAATTTCTTCATCATTTACTAGTTGCATATAGCCTTGCCAGCGATTACTAGCAGTCGGTGAAAACTCGGCTAAATAGTAATCTGGGGCTGTTTGTGATAAGGAAATCTTTTTCGTTGCATCAAATAAAATGTTCGACGGTTCTGCTAAACTTAGTAGCTCCTTGTCCATGATTGGCGTTTTAGATAAAGCACTTGCAGGGAGGTATCCATATATTTTATTTGAAGACACGTAGGCACGACCATCTGCTGTTGTGAAATAGACTGCAACAGATGTGCCCGTCTTTAATGATTGACTTTGCCAGCCAGGACGAACGGATACATCAACATTTTCTTTTACATATTGAATAGTTCCTTCAGGTAGATTGGAAACATAGTCTTGCGGTATATATCCCCATACATAATCAATTGTCGAATCCGTTCTTGGATTGTATTCTACTTTTACATAATCTCCACTTAGCTCCACTACTTTAAAGACAGTTCCATATGGCGTATGCATAATAGTTTTTGCTGAATTATTCGGGGCTTCTTTAATAGAAACGCCTTTTGCTGAGCTTGCAAATATAGGTGTGCCAACCGTAAACTTTTCACCTGCTACTTGTTGTTGAATAGCTAACGGAACATCCTTGTAAATCACTAAATCGGTTGCTTGTACACGATAGCCGCCACTCATCTTGTATACTTTGCCAACAGTTGAATACTCGTGACCGTACACACGATAAAATTCTCCTTTCTTAACAACGAGTGAGGTGAACGTGCCATCAGCATTTTTTTTATATATTTTCACATCTTTTGAAAAGGTTAATTTACCTGTTTGCCCTTTTGTAATTTCCGCACCATCCCAAATAACCTTTGCTTCTGTATTTGATTGAAAGCTTAAGCATATTATTAGCGTAAAGAATACTATCCATTTTTTCATAAACACCATTCGCTCCTTTTAATCTATTTGTCTATCTCCACTATTTTGTTCAACCGTATAGTCGCCATACAATTATAGTAATTGTTACAGCAAAGGCTTCCTCAAAAGAGAAAGCCTAGCTAACAAATTTTAACCGTTAATGAATGGGGCGTACATCAGTTAATGGTAAGCCATTGCGCTTTAAATGCTGCGACAGGCAGTGGTCGGCTAAACAAATAACCTTGCGCATAGTCACAGCCAATTTCGGCTAAGAATTCGTATTCTTCCTCCCCTTCTACTCCTTCCGCTATTACTTTCAAATCGAGCTGCTTGGCTATCGCTATAATGGTTTTGACAAGCGCTTTGTTTTCATCATCTTGGTTCATCCCAATAACAAATGATTTATCAATTTTTAAGGAATCCAATGGATATTTATTTAAATAGCTAAGCGATGAATAGCCTGTGCCGAAATCATCCATTGATAGACTGATCCCTAGTTTTTTCAATGCATATAATTTTTCAATCATTGACTCAGCGTACATCGCAATACTCTCCGTAATCTCCAACACAACATAGGATGCATCGAATGATGTATCCTCTATTGCTTGCTTTACACTTTCTACAAATGTTGATTCAAGTAGCTGCTTCACCGATACATTAATACTTATTTTTAAAGGCTTATTTGTTTCATTGTGCCAGCGGGCAGTTTGTGCAATGGCTGTCGTCAATATCCATTTACCTATCGGAATAATCATCCCTGTTTCTTCCATAACCGAAATAAATTCATCTGGGGTAACTTGACCAAGCACCTCATTATTCCATCTAATGAGTGATTCCATAGCAATAATTTCATTCGTTTTCACATCAATAATAGGCTGGTAATAAAGCTCAAACTCCTCATTATCTAATGCCGTTCGTAATTGCTTTTCAATCATCATCTTTCGATAGAAGTGTTGTTGCATTTCTGAAGTAAATAATTGATAGTTATTTTTCCCTCGTTCTTTTACGTAGTACATGGCTGTATCTGCATGCTTAATCAATGTATTCGCATCATACCCATCATTAGGGAAAGTGCTAATACCAATACTCGGTGTAATGAAATACTCACTTCCATCAATCCAAAAAGCTGTATTAAATTGACATAACAAATCTTTAGCAAATCTCTCACTTTCACAAGCATCATAATAAGGCAGTAAAATGGTAAATTCATCTCCACCGAGTCGATAGATCGTTGCCTTGCTATGTTTTTCTTTTAGCAATATTTCAATACGCCTTGATACTTCAATCAATAAGAGATCACCCACATCGTGCCCAAGTGAATCATTAATATATTTAAAACGATCGAGATCAAAGAATAATATGGCATTTTGACTTCCTTCAAGTTTTGCTTGTTCTAAAAGCGCTATTAAATCTTCATTGAACATCCTTCTATTTGGTAACCCTGTTAATGCATCATGATTAGCTTGAAACTTGATTTCATCTTCATAGCGCTTGCGTTCCGTAATATCAGTGGAAACTGCCAGTAATGTAGCACTATCATTGATATGAATCGGAACTTTGACCGTTTGTACCCATACAACTTCCCCCGAAGCAGATGTAATAGCTTCTTCTTTTATAAAATACTTTTCTGGCAACTTAAACATATTGTCTGGATTGTTGCAATCTTCTCCATCAGTGAAGTCAGCTAGTAAATCTCCGTCCGTTTTCCCAATCATATCTTGAAAGCTCATGCCCATTAACTGTGCATAAGATTTGTTCATTAACGTATAACGACCACTTTCATCTTGCGCATAAATATAATTCGGATTTAAATCAATGACCCTGAATAAAAACTGCTTTTGCTCGTATAGCTTTTTATTCATATTTTTGACGATTTCAAGGTGCATTCTACTCGAAAGAATTAAGATAGAAATCGCAAAGACTAAAATAGCAATCGAGCTTGGGTACAATCTGGAAGTTGGAAACATATTTAAATAACCAATAGCAAAGCCGATGGACGTGAAAATAGTAAAATAAAATAAAAAAGAACGTTCACTTTTATGTTGTACATCTAAACTAATCAACAAACAAATAATAATTGTGACGATAAATAGAAATACATTAAAATTAAAAATCCATGATAACTCTCCATCAACAGGAAAGTAAAAAACACTTGTATCCATTTGAATAAGTTCTAATCCACGAATACTTTTAGAGCTCCATCCTATTATGTAAACAAATAAAGCAAACGCATAAGAGATGAACACAGTAGTCCGATTAACAATAGACCCCCACTTTTTTTGATACTCCGATGGGAGCATTTCTTGAACAATCGTATATCCAACATAAAAAATGGTTGGTGTTAACATAATTGACCCGAATCGAAAAAGCTTGAAAAAGAACATAATGGTCTCTTGGCTAAACATTTGAACAGCATATAAAAATGAAACATCTATGTGCCAAAAAGACGCCAAAAGAAGAAATAGAAAAATAATTTTGGATAGTTTATTTTTTTTGAATAACACTAAAATCGTAATTCCAACACAAATGGGAATACAAGATAACAAAAGTAAAAAAATAAAAAACATATAAAGAGCCTCCTAAGTATGTGTCAGTAATAAACAAGCATTATTCCCGCTACTACCATGAGTAGTAATACATACAGACTCTACCGCTTGATGCCTCGTTTCATAAACAATCGGTATATCTTCAAATCCATGCCCTAATGTTTTAATCGTTGGCGGGATAAACCCATATTCCATTGACAACAAAGCGGATATGATTTGCATTGCCCCCATTGCGCCAAACGCGTGACCGATCATTCCTTTAATAGAAGTAATGGGCACATTTGATCCAAATGTTTCTTTTAAAATAAATCGTTCAATTTGATCATTCAATGCTATGCCTAATGCCTGACTATTTATATAACTTGGTCGTGTATCCCCAACCGTTTCTTGAAAAACGTCTAACATATGTCTACCAGTACTATCAGAATTTAATAGTTTCTGCCCTTCATTTCTTGAAATAACCCGTTCAACCTTCCCGTAAATGCTCTGTCCTCGTGCATTTGCGGTTTGTTTACGTTCTAAAATCATAACGCCAGCTCCTTCGGATAAAACAAAGCCTTGATGCAGCGTTGAAAAGGGAACACCCGCTTTTTCGATTGAGCTCTCCGTTGAAAGAGACCTCAATTTTTTAAAGCCATTAATTGTCCATTGGCCTAAAGGAGCCTCTGTTCCTCCTACAATGCAAGCATCGACACTTCCAGACTGTAATAATTGTTTCCCTATTAAAATAGCATCTAAACTAGCACTGCAACCAGTTGTGACGGTAAATGCCGAACCACACGATCCGATAGCTTCTGCAACAGAGCTCGAAAGCGTGTGGGTATCAACAAGTGCAACTCCATGAATCGGGAATTTTCTCAAATCAAAACCATCCGCGGCATATTTTTCAATTTCCAAAATCGCTCCAGCGGATGTCCCCATAATGACAGCAATTCGATGTGGTTGAACATCTTTTAAATTTGCCATTTCGATTGCATCCAATGCCGCGGCAATTGCCATTCTTACAGAACGTGGATGTCGGCGATAATTTACGCCATTAATCTCCTGAAAGTTCTGATCAATTACGCCCGCAACAATATTGGCTTGAGGCTGATGCGCATTGTTTAAAATACGCTGTGTACAAATACCTTTTTCTAATACATTTAAAAAACTATGTTTATCTAGAATTCCAGGAGCTTTAATGCCATACCCTGTTATGACTATGTCGTCCAATACAATCACCTTCACGCGTTAACTTTATTTTATTATATACAACTAAATCAGACATAGCCATATTGGCAAGCCTTAAGTTCTAAATAGGTGATTGAAATGGATATTTTGTATCAAATTTAAGCAAAATCTCGTAATATTTTAAGCAAGGTTTTTCTTTTCATCTAATATTTTACAAGGAAGAATAACATTATTTATGGAAGTACTAGTATTAATTGACGATTTTGTGGTTATATTCAACCCACTTTTCCATTTCTCGCTCAACGGCTCGATTTTGCCATTCAAACCAAATGCCACTACATTCACTGCAATGACTTTCTACTCCGCTTTTATTGTGTCGATCTTTACATGTAAAGACCGTCTTTTTACGACAGCTATAGCAGTAAATTTCTTTATCTTGATTAAAAATCACAACAATCAACTCCGACTTTTTCTTAAAGTACTTTCCAATTACTATGCGAATTATTCGTTACGTTGATTTACAACTGACACTAGAATGTCCTCTATTTTGTTTTATCATGTCAACAGCAAAAGCCATTCTAACCGTCGGATAATGGTTAGAATGGCTTTTTAAATATAGGTATAAAAGCTGCATAACTTTTCTATATTACTTTGCACTAGGTGGAATAATCTCTGCAATTAGTAGGAGAAAAAACACCAGTCCAATTAAGCAAAATAATACCGAAGCCAAAAATATCGGACCTTTCTTGGTAGTAAATCGCTCGCTTTTGTGAATGATTCCTGTTTGCGCAGTAACTTGAACTTCATTGTATCTAGCCATTGGTCCACCACTACTCAAAAAGTAAAAAATTCCGCCAGCAATGGCAAAGCCAACAAAAAACATAATTTCGATAAATCGAATAGAGAAAAACGATGCAATCAAATAAGTAATGATTCCTTCTACAATCAAAGTGACTAGCATAATAAGTACATCTTTCTTTCGCATATGCCTAACTCCCCTTCTTTATCTTTTTCTCCATATACGATTAAAACACAGAAAAGTTCCAATTTTAAACAAATAATGTAGCTTTGTACTAAAAAAGCACTTCATCCATAAAAAATGGCTTTGAAGTGCTTTACATAAAGTGGCAGATACTTTATTTACTAGCTTTATAAGCACTTAGGAATTCTTTTACCTTTGTGCTATCTGCTGTTAGTGTTAGACCTGTATCAACAAGTGGGGAAACTGTTGAAACGGCTGGTTTTTTATTACCTTGATAGAAACTAATAAATTCATCTTGGTTAATCGAGTAAAGGATGGCTTTACGCAAGTCTGCAGATTTCGAAACTTCACGGCCTTTTGGATTGATTAGTAAATAGGATACGGCATTACTATCCGCTGTTTTTAACGCTAAGTTTGCATCACCTTTTACAACATCAATTTTCGTTTCAGGCACAGATTGTAATACGTCAATTTCACCATTACGTAGAGCAGAAAGTGCTGAGTCATTATCTTCAATGAATCGAACGTTAATATGATTGATTTTCGGCTCGTTTTCAGTCCCTACTTGGTAAGCTGGGTTTTTGACAAACGTTGCTTCATAATCATTTTTTTGAACTAAAATGTAAGGTCCAGATGCCGCTAAATGATTGGCATATGTTGCCCCTTCCGTTACAGTGGCTTGGTCACCGTATGCCACATTTACATTTGGGTCATAACTTGCTACGTCAAATGTATTGACTGCTTTAACTGCCGCTTCAGACACAATTCCGCCCGATTGGTGAGCTAAATAGTTTAGCACTTGTGGGAAAGGATTCGGTGTTGTTATTTTCACAACTTGATATTTACCTGCTGCATTGTCTACACTCGCTTCGTCCGTTACAACTTGTGCAATCGCTGCAGGAAGTTTAGCCGATAATTCCTCTAAAACTGATTGACCGTCAGCTGTTTTCACTGCTTCAAGTGCAGTTAAATCTGAAACAATTTCTACAGAATCAATATTCTCATGAATAGAGTATGTGCGGTGATCTGGTACTGAATTTTGATCTTTTGCGCGTTGTAAAGAGAATACAACGTCTTCAGCCGATACTAAATCGCCACTATCTACCGCTTTGCCATTTTCCACCTTAGCAAAATTGATATCATCGCGTAAGACGAAATAGTATTCTTTGTTATTTTCGGAAATTGCGTGATTATAAGATAGTGAACCATTAGAAACGACCTCATCTGTATCAGATAAATTCACTAATCGTACATACATATTTGTATTTAATGTATTAATGGAACCGTCATTTCCTTTTACCGGGTCAAGAGAAGTTAAGGAAGCAATCCCTTGATGTAAAACTAATGTATCTGTTGCATTTTTAGCGGTATCATTAAATGAAATTGTTTCCCATGCTTGTGCACGTGATTTTGGTAAACGGACAGTGTCTGGATTTACTTCTTTTGCATAAATTCCTTGGAACTTTTGAGAAATATATAATGGTGCAATATACGCATTATCAAACACTAGTGCTTGCTCTAGCTCTTTATACTTCTCTTTTGCAGCATCCCCCGTTAACGTACTTGCTTCATCTATTAATTTATCGACAGTGGCATCGGCAGTCACACTGTAATCTCCACCTGTTTTAAATAACCCTCTTACTGCATAGTCTGGATTGCCGGTTACAGTTGTCCAGCTAGATATCGCTACATCATAGTTGCCAGCATCTTTTTGTGCCGAGTAAGAACCAAAGTCTGGTTGAATATTTAACTTCACTTCAAAACCATTTTTCACTAATTGGTCTCGTACAATATTCATATCTTGTTCTTGTGAAGCCATCCCTAGCACTTCAAGAACTGGTTTAGTACTAGCTGTTTCTGATTGATCATCTTTATTTTCTACATTTGATTTTGTTTCTACACAACCAGCTAACGCCACCGCAGCAACAGTTGCTGATGTAGCCAATGTAAATAATTTTTTGTTCATCTGTCTTTTCCTCCAATATAATAAGTTAATTTGTTTTCGGATCAAGGGCATCGCGTAATCCATCGCCGAAAAAGTTAAACGATAAGACGAGTAACATAATGCATAACCCTGGGAAAATAGCCACATAAGAATTGGTTTCTAAATACGTACTACCAACTTTTAAAATATTGCCCCATTCTGGTATATGCGGCTCTATACCGAGTCCAAGGAAGCTTAAACTACTAGTCGATATGACCGCTCCGCCAATTGTTAAAGTCGCTTTTACTATCATCGGCGCAAGAGCGTTCGGTACGATATGTTTAAAAATAATGGCGGCATCTGATACCCCTAACGCCTTTGCTGATTCAACAAATTCAAAATTGGCAATTTGCATCACATTGGCGCGCATCGTTCTTGCATAGGTTGGAATAGCCCCCACGCTCAATGCAATAATTAAGTTCACTGTATTTGCGCCAAATGCTGCAATAATTGCAATAGCTAGTAAAATCCCTGGGACAGCATATAAAATATCTAGCAAACGCATGATAATATTATCTGTATTTTTTCCGTAATAGCCTGAAAATGCACCGAGTGCCCCTCCTATTACAGCTGGTATAATCGTAGAAAAGAAACCAACGATTAATGAAATTTGAGCACCAAATACGATTCTAGAAAATAAATCTCGACCAAAATTATCAGTTCCGAGCGGATATTCTAAAGAAGGTGTTTGCAGCAAGGCACTATAATTATTTTGCACTGCAAAGTCGTAATCAAATGTCCATGAACTCACGACTGACAGCGAGAACATAAAAATAATGAAGAACATGCCGAATACAGCCATCGTATTGCGCAAGATTTTACTCCATATTTTTTGCCATTTTTCTACTGCCGATGGATCTGTATTGCGCGCTTTTTTAATTAATGTCAAGCCAAGCAGTAATGAAAATAAATTGCCAGTTAGTGTAGGTAAAAGTAACATCACACCAAGTGGTATCATCCATTTTGGCGCATTACTAGCCGTAACGTAACGTGCGACAAGTACAGCCATCATGGCATAAAAGACAGCGAGTGCTAAAAACGCACCCATTGCGAATAAAAATGTATCGACTACATAGGGTTTAAATAAATTCAATGCTGAAATAACGATTATACAAATTTGTGTAATTAAGGCGTAGATAGCAAAAGTATATTCTGCCGTTTTATTTTTTGTTGCGAGCATAAAACCAAAACCTGCCGCAAAGACATTGCCCACAACGACTGTTAGCATTAATGGGTAACCAAGCAATCTTGTTCGCTTTTGAATTTCTCGTTGTTTAGCTAAATCCTTTTTTATTTGCCACGTTGCGACCCATATATACAAAGTTGTCGTAACGTAAATTATAAAAAACCCAAGGACATAGGGACGCCATACACCGTCAGCAAAATTAAAACTATTTAGTAAAAACAACACTGAAAAAATAGCAGAAAAGACAATGGTAAACTGTGCATTGACATATTCTTGCGTTATTTTCATTAGCAGCTTTACATTCGAGATGAATTTCACACTATCCCCTCTCCTCCTAAGATTTCTTCATTTTTGAACGAATACGTGGATCAAAGAATGCATATAACACATCAATCACCATGTTGACAATCGAAATCGTAATCGCAATATAGACAACCCCTCCAAGGAGTGCCGGTATATCCGGAATAAATTGTTTATCAACGATATAGCTCCCAATACCACTGATGTTAAATACTTTTTCCGTAACAGAAGCACCGCCAAGCATACCACCAAATAACAGACCGATTACCGTAACAATAGGAATCATTGCATTGCGAATCGCATGCTTTGTGATAACCTTGCGCTCACTTAATCCTTTCGCTTTGGCTGTAATAATATAATCCTCATGAATCACTTCAAGCATGCTCGACCTTGTCATGCGAGCAATCGATGCTGTAATAGAAGTACCTAATACAACAACTGGCATAACAATGGATAACCAATTATTCGGATTATACGTAGCCGGGAACCATTGTAATTTTAATGAAAACGTTAAAATAAAAATCAAACCTTGCCAGAAGCTCGGTATGGATAAACCAATAAGTGCGATCAACATAAATGCATAATCTGCAAAGGAATTCGGTCTTACTGCTGAGATAATCCCAACAGGAATGGCAATTGCCACCGCCATTAGTAATGACAATAGGGCAATTTCCAATGTCACAGGAAATTTATTCATAATACTTTGCGTAATATTTTCCTTACCTTCAAACGAATTGCCTAAATCAAACGTAAACAGCCCAGATAATGAATGCCATAGTTGCACTAAGTAAGGTTGATCGAGTCCATATATTTTATTAAAATTTGCAACTTGTTCAGGTGTAGCCTCAATACCTAACAAATTACGAGCAGGATCAAATGGCGATAAATATAAAATCGTAAAGACTAATGTGGCAACACCAACGATGACAAAGGCACTTTGAACTAAACGTTCAACGATAAACCGACTAAATGCATTACTACATAAAATAAGGAAAACATACATAAAAACGCCTGGAATAAATGACAAAACTAAAAACAGTGGATTTTCAAGCAGTTCGCTAAAATAACTCTTATAGGAAGGCTTTGCTAAACCATCCTTTGTTAATATTTTTTCTATTTCTCTATGTAGCTTTTGTTCTGTTAATTGATTAACAACCAAATCCAGTTGACGTTCATTCAGTGATTCATTAAAAAATGCAGCCTTTGTTTGTTCCTGTTGCTTATATTCCGCTGCCCAAGCATGTACTTTTCCCTCTGAAATAAATTGTTGTTTCATTTGTGCAAACAACGGCACATATAAATTTTCATTCTTTTTTAACAAATATAAAAAATATGTAACAACATGAACTGGGAATCCTAGTAAAAATAGCGCAATTGAATAACTATGTTTCCTCGTTATCTCACTAAAAATCCGTTTGAAATAATAATTCTCCTCAAACTTTTTAATATTCTGAAAATTAATCATGTATTTCCTCCTTTCTGCGTTTACTATAGTAGTAAGGTATGAAAATCAAACGAAATAATTTACATGACAGGTTATATTGTACAATCCCTACCTGTATAGTATAGTATGTATGAACGACTACATTTCGTCAACAAGAATATTTAAAATTTATAAAAGGATGAGCATTCGATGAGTGAAAAAATTCTTGAAATACAAGATTTACGCGTTTCTTTTATTACGGGAGAGAGTGAATTTGAAGCAGTAAAAGGTGTTAACTTTTATGTCAATAAAGGAGAAACAGTGGGCATTGTAGGCGAATCGGGTAGCGGTAAAAGTGTAACGGCTCGCTCCATTATGCGTCTTCTTCCTTCCCCCCCTTCTTTTTTAAAGTCTGGAACAATTCTTTTCCAAGGGGACAATCTAGTGACACAATCGGAAAAGCAAATGGAAGCGATTCGGGGAAAAGATATTAGTATGATTTTCCAAGACCCGATGACATCCACTAATCCAACCATTCGTGTTGGTGAACAAATTGCTGAAGGTTTAATGAAGCATCAAAAACTGTCTAAAAAGCAAGCATACGAAAAGACGATTGAATTATTAAAATCTGTTGGTATAAAAAATAGTGAGGAGCGTTATCATCAGTACCCGCATGAATTTAGTGGTGGTATGCGTCAACGTGTCATGATAACCATGGCCCTTGCCTGTAACCCTGCCCTGTTAATTGCTGACGAACCAACAACAGCTCTGGATGTCACTATCCAAGCACAAATTTTAAGCATTATGAAACAAATACAAGAGCGTCTAGGGACATCTATCATCTTAATTACACATGATTTAGGTGTAGTTGCCGGTATGTGTGATCGTGTCATTGTCATGAAAGAGGGAGAAATCGTTGAGGAAGGCACTACAGAAGAAATATTTGCTAATCCACAGCACCCCTATACAAAGCGTCTGTTACACGCTCTGCCAAAGCTTCATGAAAAAAAAGAACCGAAACAGCCACCCCATCTAGCACAAAATATAGATTTAACTGTACCGCTTATTGAAGTTCGCAATTTATCAAAGCATTTCGATTTAAAGAAAGGTGAGCTTTTAAAGGCAGTCGATGATTTATCATTCCGTATTTTCCCTGGCGAGACATTGGGGCTCGTTGGTGAATCTGGTTCAGGCAAATCAACAACCGGGCGTACGATTTTACAGCTCCATGAACCAACAGACGGTGAAGTGTTGTATAAAGGGGTACCTGTTACACGCTTATCTAAAAATGAGTTAAAAAGCATGCGACGTCATATGCAAATTATTTTCCAAGACCCCTATTCATCACTAAACCCTCGTAAAAAGGTGCTGGATATTATCGGGGAAGCGCTTGATGTACATAAATTAACGACATCAACAGAACAACGTCGTGCACGAGTTGAAGAATTACTCGAACTAGTAGGCTTAAAAAAGGAACATGCTTTACGCTACCCTCATGAATTTAGTGGCGGGCAACGTCAACGTATTGGCATTGCACGTGCTTTAGCTGTCGAGCCAAATTTTATAGTATGTGATGAACCACTGTCTGCTCTAGATGTTTCCATTCAAAAGCAAGTAGTGGATTTACTGAAAGACTTACAACAACGTTTAGGTTTAACCTATTTATTTATCGCCCACGATTTGTCGATGGTCAAACATATTAGCGATCGCGTTGCCGTTATGTATGGAGGAAAAATTGTAGAATTAGCAGAGAGCGAAGAGCTGTATGCCAATCCACAACATCCTTATACAAAGATGTTACTACAGTCTATTCCGATTCCAGACCCAGCCATTGAAAAACAAAAGAAACGCCAAGTCATGACCGAGGAAGAGTTGATGGTAAACCGTTTTAACTTAGACAATACACAACTTGTAGAAGTTTCTAAAAATCACTGGGTTGCAAAGTAACCAATAACGAATTGCACAAATGGTTTTTGTGGCGATTGTGGAGGTTTTTGTGGCGATTCTTGTGCATTTGTGGCGATTTCCTTTGTTCTGCTGGCGATTCCAACTATTTTAATGGCGATTTCATTATTTTTCTTACCCCAATGGATAAACACCCCTCCACTTCTTAGTAGTATACATACTATATATTGAAGAAAGGAGGGATTTTCCATGGGATACTTCGGCGGAAATGTAGGGGGCAGTTGGAACAACAATTATTGTGGTAACTATGAATACGGTAATAACAATGGCTATGGTTCAACATTCGCTCTAATCGTTGTATTATTTATTCTTTTAATTATTGTTGGCGCTACTTTCATAAATAGCAAAGAAGACTGCTAATTCTAACATACAGATTGATTGCACCTCTCTTTAAAAAAGGGTTATTCCCAGCCTAGTGACCCTTTTCATTGTGTTTCAAAATAGACGAGCTGGTTGAAATACTATCTTTACATTTTTCACTAGCTCCCGCTTTCATATGAAAGAAACAGTCACCCTGCAAATTTGCATGGATGACTGTTTTCGTTAATATGATAGCTTTAATAATCCTGACGCTACGTATCTTTTCAGCTCTTTTAAAACAAAGGTTTCACGCTGTAGCCATCGGTTGTTCTCTAATGTATTCCCCAAGTTTTCATTTTGTTTAATTGCTTCATCAATTAATACCCATTTCGGAGTAAATTGCAGTTCGGATTCGTATGCTTCTAGTTGCTGTGCTATCATCCTTGTATCATTTAATTCACAAAGATAATAATGGGATGTCATTTGGAATAATGTGTTGTCGTCATCATCAGCCACTTTCTTTTCATAAATCAAGCCCAGCTTGTTATAAACATAGCAATTCACATAACCTGTTTCTTCCCTTACTTCCCGTACTAACCCTTGTAAATGAGTTTCATTGTCCTCTAGGTCCCCCTCCTGGAAATTTGTAATCTCCCTTATTTGAATGAACTAGCAAAACTTTATCTTGATTTAAAATGATGGCTCTAACAGCTTCCCTAAAAATTGTATTTGTACAATGTGTACTATTTGGTTCCTCAAATACTTTGCTGAAAATCACATAACCACTCCCCTTAATACTAAATTGTAATAAATAAAAGCTTTCTAAAAAGCATAAACGCTCTAGAAAGCTCTCCGAAGTTTTTTATATTTATACTTTAAGCGCGCCACGGAAGCCTCTTGCAGCATAGTAGGAATCCGCTCCATTATGGTACATAAAGACCGTATCGTAGCGACGATCACAGAAAATGGCCCCGCCCAGTTTTCGAATATTTGCAGGTGTTTGTACCCAGCTCGACGTTTTTAAATCGAAAGTACCTAGTTCCTGCAATGCTCGGTATTGTTCTTCTGTTAAAAGTTCAATGCCCATAACCGTTGCCATATCTATCGCAGTATTTTCTGGTTGATGCTTCTTCCTTGACTCCAATGCTTCACGATCGTAACAAACACTTCTGCGACCTTTCGGGCTCTCCGTTGCACAATCATAAAAAATAAACTCCCCCGTATTTTCGTCATACCCTACGACATCAGGCTCACCGCCAGTGTTTTCCATTTCATTGAGTGACCATAGTTTTTCAGCTTTCGTCTCGAGCTTTGCTTGTACTGAAGTCCAATCAAGTCCTTGATGGCGATTCATATTTTTCTCAAATCGCTCTTGCAAAGTTTGAAGTAATTCCTCACATTGTTCGAGTGATAACGCTTTATTTTTCTTTGACATAGTTGTTTCCTCCTTATTATTTCTAACTTTGCTTCATAACCTATTATTTATTCATTATCTAATAAATCTCGTCCTTCAGTAAACCTTCTGAACTTAAAATATACTTTGTCTGCTGTTCAATACTTGAAAATGATTCGGTAGCAAAAAAAACACCATTAATATGTTCATCTTTTAATCTGGTTTGTAAATTAATATGTTCACTCGTAAATGGGTAATAAATTATTGCGTAAAAGCTAGCATTTGGACAAATTTTTTTAAATTTTCTCGCCTTATTGATGATTTCATCTGCCCTTTTATGGATATCTTGTTTTGCCTCAATTCTTCTGACATCGATACCAACCTTATAGGGCGCATTGGATGGATGTACTGCATCTAATTGAAAGTTTTCCCCATCCCATTCAAACTTAACTTTTTTAAAATCATCTGTTACGGCATTCTTTTTTAAAATAGTAAGAATCGCTTTTTCCCAACTACCTTTAAATTTTCTTATTTCTTTATCTACATAAAACCATCTATCCAATTCACATATTGCAGGAATTGCAAGTTCATTGGGCAACATCGGTTTAATATAACCTGCTAAAATTGCCGCTTTTTCTTTCGGTAACTTATCACAATATGTATCAATAGATATATCTAAATCTCGCTTAATCGCCCTTCCTGCAACATTTACCGTCGCTAAAATGGATTTGACCACGATAGGGTAAGCGCGAAATGCATTCGCTAATTCACCAGCAGTCATATTACCAAAATTAATAAATGGTACTTCTTTTATAAAAATAAAAGGTTCGAATGCGTGTAATAAAGCATTTTCGACGATATTTTGTCTATCTGACACACCATGAACTTGTGCTACTTGTTCTCTATGGCTACTATACTCCGTCAATTTTTCCCCTTCTTTCTTATAAGAACAGCATCCTCATAGTAAATTTTATTTTTCACATATTTCGAAGATTTCGTATTAACATTGGCTAAATGATGTTTCACAACATCTCGTTTAATAATTTGTGATTCTAAATTAAGGGATTGAGCCATTTCCACATACATTTCTCCTAGTTTAGCTTCTACATCTTTATAATAAGAAGATTGCACCACAAGACAAGCTTTTCCATTTGGTTTTAACACTCGTTTGATTTCATGTAATGACTCAAATGCATCTCTAAAATACTGTAGAAATATAGGTAGGTAATAACTTTGGGAGGCTTTTGCATGATGTTCTTTCACCTGTTTTAAAAAGGAACAAATACAACTACCCCATTTTTCGTTTATGTCTATATTTTTATCAGCAATAACAGGAGCTCCCATAGTTGCTCTTCTCACTCTATCAAAATCCGTATCTTGTTTATAGCCTAAAAACAATAGTTCTGGCTTTGTAGAAACAGCGTAATCAATGCGTGTTAAATACGGAGGAGAAGTAATGATATTATCTGCGGTACAATCAGAAAAAATCATTTTTTTACTATCCCCTTCATACAAAGAGGGATAGGAATAGTCACAATTTAAAATATTCGTATAGTATGTTTCTAAGTCTTTTATCATGGCCTTTACATAATGATAAAATAAATGATATGTATCTACTTCGTCGGTTCTCGCTTTACGTATTTCATTCACTAGCCATGTTGGATTTTTACCTATTTTGAATTTCCCTACGTATCTTAAACATCTAAATAGAACTGCAAAGTAAAAAGCTCGTATTGTATCTGATAATGGGGCATCCGAAATATCGCTGTGATGCTTACAAACATCGTCGATAGCTAGTTGAATTTTATTTAACACATTTAGATGTTTATCACTTACAAATTCTAATGTGTCTTCATTATTTAAAAATTCATCTTCTGCAAGTTTCACATGACTAGCAGTTTCCTTAATAGCATTTCCGATACTATCCAAATTCAATTCAATTAAATTTCTAGTTTTAGCTTTCGAAAAAATGACCATCACTGGGTTGATATCTATACCAAAAGATTTGATTCCTCTCTTTTGGCACACTAAAGCCGTTGTCCCACTACCCATCCAAGGATCGAGTACAATCGAGCTCTCATTAGCTCCTAAATAATCTAGCATATCCTCCACAAAGTATTCAGAGTAACTAGCATAATAGGGATGCCAATTGTGAATACCATTCCGTTCATTTTTTCCTCTTTTAGCTGACCTTATATTTTCTGTTAACATTTACTGACACCATCCATTCAAACGCCATGTATTATTAATAATTTTAACTAACCTCTAACCATTAGTAAGAAAATCACGTGTAATTCATGTATTTGCTAATTCTTATAGAAGGCAAATGCTGCTAACTTAAAGCTATTTTGTGCTGTAAAAACCATTTAACTTACTAAACACAGTACAAATTTTATAAACAAAATCCATCCTAGTCAATTTCAAATAAATACGACGTAAAAAAAAGAGGACTATAAATCTCAAACGATAGCAATTTTTTTACTATTTTAAAGAAGACGACGCAATAAAAGGGGCTGGGACATAACTAAAAAAATTTAAGAAGCAGACGAAAGGTGTTCATAATTTTTTGCTATATGGAGACCTTAGCTATTCTTGCTTTTGCAATTAAAAAAATTAGAAGTGTTCACTAGTTGTTGGTAGCGAAGGCGGTGACTCCAGCTCAGAACAGCACATAATGTTAGACGCTGGCATTCCGCGCGTTAGCGAGGGTTGCGGCTTACTGTGCTGAGCGGAAAGCACCGCCGTAGCGGACAACAACGGCATAGCAAAAAAGTGTTAGATTGATGGCAGTCAATCTAACACTTTTTCTCTTATGTCCCAGCCTCTTTATAATTAATTCTGTATTGCAATTTCTCCACTAGGTGTTCGCCGCTATAATAGCGACAACTGGTTGAATCATTTGCTATGAAAGCTTTTTATACTAAACCTTTGGACGTTGAAAAGTTTTGTAAACAATCAGAACTTACACTGTATGAAACGATATTTTCCTTGTATTTCTTCACGATGTCAACGTGATTATCATAATTAAAAACAAAGAAATGTATATCCTTTTTGCCTTTTTTCAAATTGATAACAAATGGTGTGACATTTGATTCAGGTTCTAAAAATAACTTTTCATTACCTGGGAAAATATAATGCTTTTTTAAAAATGAAGCTTCATTAAAATAGTTAGTAAATCTACTTTTTTCTTCTTCTTCTAATTTCTTTCCGTTATAGGTTACGGTAACATCTTTTGCATCCAGTTTTTTGTGCAGTTCAAATTTACTGACAGTCCATCCTACAACGATGCTTGGAGGACTCATTACCAATTTAACAATAGATCCAATCACTATTGTCATAACTAAACCCCATGTCATATCTTATCAGCTCTTTCATAATTTATTAATGTAGTAGCAAGTAATTTATTTGTATCACCTTCATTGCTCAGTGTCTCAAGAGGGATGTTTCATCCACTACTCAATTAAAAGGGATTTACATTAATCGTAACCATCTAATTGGATGTTATTTTGCTCGTACATTTATTTTAGAGCTAAAATATAATGTTGATTTAGATAGCGCCTATTGAAAATTGGAATTCAGTAAATGCCCCATTCAACACCATACCATATATGATTTGAATATCAAATGAAAGTATTGTGACATAATAATAAAAGTGTAATTTTTATAACTGATTCAACCTTTTCAAAGTACCAACTAAAATTTATTAATCATCCCAAATATCATTCCGGATATATAAGGAATCAACCAGATAAACCATACGACCATGCTTAACTTATGAAACTTATGCTTCATTTTCGAGTCATTTTTCACCAATACAACGGAAGCCCAAATGGCATGAAATAACATTAAGACAATAGCTAATAAACCTGTTACACCATGAAAACTAAATAAAAATCCTTCTGTAGCCATTTTTTCCATCAAGGTCGTTCCAAGCGTATCGCATATGAAGCCTATCCAAAAAATGATCACATGCCACAATTTTAATGTTTTTTGAAATTTTTCTGACCAAACGCCTACTGAATAAAAAATTAATGCTGCTGTAATAAATATTGTAGCCACTATTAGCATTTCAATCACCCGATTCATAGCACAAATTTAAATGTACCGTTATAAGAATGCATACACTTATTGCCCAGATTTATTTTACAAAGGCAAGATGAACAACAGATGAACTGGTTACTATATAGTTCCTTAGTTTTTTAAGGACAGCGCTGTGCATTGGTTAATTATTACTGATATTGTATTATTTATAGTGGGGGTGCATATTAATGGATGAAATAGACATTTTAAATAAAGAAGCAATCAAAACAGATTTAGCGTTAATTAAATCTTGTTTGCGGTTAATCAATCAAACAGTCACATTAAGCAAACGAAGAGGAGAAACGTTTAACGCTTCAGAAAATGAAGAAATACATATGTTAATTTCAAAAATTGATAGGGACTTGCACAAAATTAAAGTAAACATCCAGTATGAAACGAAACATACGAACTGATCGCCCTCTTCTATAGCGCGACAATAAGGTTCGATTTGTATTTATATATTTTAGCTAAAATAATATCAACAAAAAGGAAGCCTTTTTTGAGCTTCCTTTTTCAATATCGTTACTTATGAAACTGACAATCTATTTTCTCTTTCTATCGAAAAGTATCCATGATAGTGTAACAATTGCTGCAAGCAGAACCATGAAAAATCCATAAAGCGGTGTATATGCTAACGATTGATGGCGAATAATAAAGCCCCCACTATAAGATCCTAGAAATATACCAATGTTAAAAGCAGAAATATTCAATGCGGAAGCCATCGAAATAGCTGTTGGTACATATTTTTCAGACAAAATCACTGCATATAGTTGCAACCCTGGGACATTCATGAACATAAATAGTCCCATTAACAGTACCATCATTAAACCGATAATTGGTGAGTTCAATGTAAAGTTAATGCCAAGTAATGCAAAGGCAAGTCCAAGAAAAATGATAAAGATTGAACGAAGTGGATTTTGATTAGCAAAGTGGCCTCCTAATGTATTTCCAATTGCAACACAAATACCATAAACAACTAAAATTACAACAACAGCATAGGGTGAATATCCCATGTATTGCTCTAAAATAGGTGAAATATAGGTGTAAGCAACAAAGGCACCACCATAGCCAATTGCAGTAATGAAAAGTATGAGTAACATGCGAATATTACTTAGTACTTGGCCGATATCACGCAAAGAGATTGGATTGCCTTTTGACAAATGATTAGGTACTAACATTGCGTTACTAATTAAACCTAAGACACCAATTACCACAATAAAGAGAAAAGACATGCGCCAGTCCATTACTTGACCAATAAAGGTACCAAGTGGAACCCCTGTTACAGTCGCTAATGTTAAACCTGTAAACATAAAAGCGATGGCACTTGCTCGTTTATGTGGTTCAACTACATCTGCCGCAATAACAGAAGCGATGGACATGAAAACACCGTGTGCTAACGCTGAAATAATACGTCCAATAATTAAAATAGAGAAAATAGGTGCTAACGCTGCTATTAAATTACCAATTATAAAAATGACCATTACAAGCAATAAAACCGTTTTGCGACGAAGGCGTGATGTTAAGGCTGTTAATAATGGCGCACCAATAGTTACACCTATTGCATATATCGAAACGGTTAATCCGGCTGTGCTTAACGATATATCAAAATCATCTTTTATTAATGGTAGTAGCCCTACACTGATAAATTCAGTGGACCCTATACCAAAAGCACTAATTGCAAGTGCTAACAAAGTTAATTTAGCATTTGGCTTTTTTAAATGTGACATACAATAACGATCTCCTTTGATTTTTCTTTTTAAGTGTAGTAATATCCATACATATCTAAAATGTCTATAGAGTACTTTTAGTTACTATTGAATATTACGGGGGTTACCATGCAAAAAATTTATAATATTGGTGTTGAAGCAACGCTTGAAGTGATAGGTGGAAAGTGGAAACCAATCATTCTATGTCATTTAAACCACCATGGTAAAATTCGCACAAATGAATTTCGCCGATTGATTCCAAAAATTTCGCAAAAAATGCTTACTAGTCAATTAAGAGAACTAGAGCAAGCTGGATTAATTAATCGCATGGTCTTCAATCAAGTTCCGCCGAAAGTTGAATATTCCTTAACGCCTTATGGAGAAGAAATGGAACCTATTTTGAATATGCTTTGCACATGGGGCGAAAAGCATGTTGAAGTATTACAAAATAAAGGTGAAGACGTCGTTTTAAAACAACGTGATGAAGATATCGCGATGCAGCATACATCGTAATAAGAGAAGAAAGAGACTGTCACATACTAGACAGTCTCTTTTCCTTTTGAATGCTTATAGTGCAAAGTCGAATTCATCTGGGTTTGGTCCAACACGTTGTTCAAGGTTCATCAAATTGATAATAGCCATTTCTTCGTCTGTTAAATGAAAGTCAAAAATATCAGCATTTTGCAGCATGCGTTCTCTACGTACAGATTTTGGAATTGTAATAACACCATTTTGCACATCCCAACGTAAAATAACTTGAGCAATAGATTTTCCATATTTAGTCGCAATTTGTGCAATCGTGTCATCTTCAAGCAGTCCACCTTGCATTAATGGTGCCCATGCTTCTAGGTGAATTTGGTGCTTATCACAAAATGTGCGAAGCTCCACTTGCTGTAAATGTGGGTGAAATTCTACCTGATTGACAACAGGTTTGATACGAGCAAATGATAATAGGTTTTCTAAGTGCGCTATTGTGAAATTACATACGCCAATTGCTTTGATTTTGCCTTGTTCATATAAATCTTCAAGTGCTCTCCAACTTTCTGCATACTTGTCTTTACCTGGCCAATGAATAAGGTAAAGATCTAAATATTCTAATCCTAGTTTTTGTAGGCTTTCTTCATATGCCGCAATGGTATCGTCATAGCTTAATCCGTCATTCCATACTTTTGATGTAATAAATAAGTCTTCACGACGTAAGTTAGTAGATGCAAGCGCTAAGTTAATACCTTCACCTACGCCCACTTCATTGCCGTAAATAGCAGCAGTATCAATACTTCGATAGCCAACCTCTATGGCATTTTTCACCATCTCAGCAGTAGCATCATTTTCTACTTGAAAAACACCTAACCCCATTCCAGGCATTTGTAAACCGTTATTTAATGTGATTGTATCTTGTAAATGTTGAATCATTTTTATTCCTCCATTTGTCTGTTTGCTTGATTGCTTTCTCATTATGAAGTCCAGCAAGAGGAAATAAAAGTACGCACATTTTCGTTTCATAGTAACGTCGAGGTAACATTTGTGAATTGACAATGCTTCGGAGGAAAAATATTTTTAATAGTTTCTTGGAAAAAGAGCTCTTACAGCATAAAATAATGAAAAGACACATGCCTAAGTGGTATGTGTCTTTTCAAAGTTTGTTCTAAACTGACTTATTTTTTTGTACCTTTACTTGCCTCATTTTTGTATTCATGAATCAAATGGAATATGTCTGCCCCATAGCCTTCTACAAGATTAATCATTTTTCGGGCGTCACGCAATTGATGGTTATAATTTTCAATTGGATAGACCTTTGGCGGAAGACGATTGGATTGTATAATGCTTTTCACTTTGTTTAAAGTATCTTGAGATAGATTATCATTAAATTTTTGAATTTGGTGATAAATTTGTG
Organism: Lysinibacillus sp. FSL K6-3209; assembly: GCF_037976175.1. NCBI lineage: Bacteria > Bacillati > Bacillota > Bacilli > Caryophanales > Bacillaceae > Lysinibacillus > Lysinibacillus sp. FSL K6-3209. The sequence goes on from NZ_CP150264.1 coordinate 3,207,140, forward strand.
ATATTCGAATAACTGGGATATCTGATTCATTTTCTATCATAACTTTATCATTGGCAATAACAATTAAGGTACGAAGTTGAATTTTTGGAGCAGCTTCTCCATAAAGTAATGTCCATTGTTCTCGGATCAGTCGTTCTTTTAAGAAAATATGGCGGTTGTTTTGTGCTGTGACATCCTTCATCGGTTGAACACTATTAGCATATACTCGTTGCCATTGTCCATCCTTTGCAATTTTTAAGCTGTATGAACCACTCTCAGAGAAGTTTTTAACCTCTAATATAAAGATACCATTTGGTGAAAAAATGATATTATCCGTTTCTACCGATTGTCCATCTACTTCTATCCGAACATTTGATAAGTATGAACAATATTCAGAAAGCATCTTTAACTCATTTTCTACACGCTCTTCGCCTCGATTACCAGCACTAGCAATCCCCTCATTTTTTTCATATGTATGATACGCCTTTGCCCACTCATCATTGTATGCTCTAATCAGCATTTGTTGATTAGTAAGTAATTCAATATCAATTGTTCCCTTTTGAATGAATGAGTCAAGTATTAAAGAGACATAAGTCGGATAGCCAAAATCGAGACTGTTAATCGTTTCAAAAACCTTCGTGGCATTATCACTATATAACTTTAAGCCATCTAATTCATTTATTTGTTGTTTTATGTATTCGGGTTGTTCATTATTCGGAACATTTACCAGTTGAGGTTGGAGAGGAAAAATAGTCGGGTTTATGAAACCTTTGTTTGCCTGCACATCATTCCAAGAAGTGAACGGAAAATATTTTTCTTTTAAGATTTGAAGGATCGACTCTAAATGCTCTACCTTTTTCATTTCTTGCTTATATGTCCTTATTCTAAAAAACCAAAGAATAAGAGCAGCTAATATAAATAACAAAATCGTTGGCATAATCAGTTCTATTGATATTCTTAACATCACTTCACTAGCAGTCTCATTCAGACCTGCCCTTGTATTAAATCCTTTATAAAGCCACGCAATTACGTAAAAAATAATCACTTTAGGTAAAATTTTTGATAACAAAGTTACCTTGTAATTTTCTACGATTATATTTTTCCGATTCTTCAAATAAGTTGTAAGGTCTGGTTCTTTATATCCAAACATGGTGTATACTCCCCTCATTTCTTTGTATTTCTATTTTAGCATACCTTTTTTCACAAACATATGTGGGACATAAGAAAAAGCCACCCCACAATTGGAGATGACTTAATGCATTGGATTAATCAAATGTGACAACATTTTGCACGACCGATACCTTATACACTTCTTTCGTACTAATTAATATCGTTTTAAAATGTTCAGTTTCGGTAAATGAATACCAAGGCTTTTCATTGAATCCATTAGACAGTTCTTCTACAAATGTTTCTTGTCCAATATTCTGTTTAATTTTATATTCTTCTTCACGGCTTTCATTAAAGTAAAACTTCACGGTATATTCATAATCCATTAGCCAGCACCCCCCATCTATCTATAGCATGGGATAAATGGGCATGAAGTAATCAATAAACAATCAATATGTAAACCCCGCTATGGTTTCATACAGGAAAATTCTAGAATCCTTCATTTATAGATGTTACTATTTAAAGGTAGAGATTTATCAGATACATATGTAGTATTTATTGAGAAATCATTTGGAGGTAGAAATGGAACAAAAGCTTATAAATCAATTGAACGAGTGGCATGAAGTAGACGAACATCAGCGAATTGTCGATACACTTTTAGCAATTCCTGAAGAAGAACGAGACGATGAATTGATTAGCATTTTGGCTAGAGCCTATAACAATTTGGGTCTTTACGAAGAAGCGCTCAATCATTTTAGTAAAATTTCTGAGGCAGGTAAACAAGATGCGCTATGGCATTATCGGGTAGGCTTTGCTTTCTATTATTTAAACCGCTATGAGGAAGCAGCTCAAGCTTTCAGCATATCTGACCAATTAGATTCCGGAGATCGCAGCACCGAGTATTTTCTAAGACAGAGTACCCTTAAAGCTAAGAAGCAAAAAAGTGAAGCACTTCGGCTTGCCCAGAAGAAGGCCTACTCCGAGCGAGGCGGTTCCGTAGAAAAGAGGATTCCTTTTTCAAATATGTCTCTAAGTGCATTTTGGGAAGATAGCGAGTATGCAAGAACATCCTATCAATCTGAGCCACCGTCAGATGAACTAATTGCCTCTATAGAGAAAGAACTTGGTTATAAACTCCCCGCTTCGTATATTTATATAATGAAGCAACACAATGGCGGAGTACCGAGGAATACTTGCTTTCCAACAGAGATGGCAACTTCCTGGGCGGAAGATCATATTGCCATTACAGGTATTATGGGTATTGGACGTGAGAAAAGCTATTCCCTATGCGGAGATTTGGGTAGTCCGTTTATGATAGAGGAATGGGGATATCCAGACATTGGAGTAGTTATTTGTGATTGTCCTTCAGCCGGGCATGATGTCGTGATGTTAGACTATCGAGCATGTGGTCGAGATGGTGAACCTGAAGTGATTCATGTCGATCAAGAAGATGATTATGAGATTACGTTCCTTGCCGATAATTTTGAAGCGTTTATTAAAGGCTTAGTGAGTGAAGAACAATATGATACTTCTGAAGAAGACAAAGAAGAAGCCCTGGCTAAAGTAGCAAACGGGAAGTTTTCTCCTCTGCTGGAGGAGCTGTGCTCTCGTGTAACAGAGGTGGAACAAGTGGAACAGAAAATCCGTAGCATATGTACACAGATTGTCGAAGAGAAAGGCCATTTTAGTTTTCATGCAGATCCATTATCCTATACCATGTATGATGTGCAATTTTGGTTATATACGAAGTCGTATCCTGAAACTAGTTACGACCAATATATAGAAGCTTATCAAAACATCATCGCATTTGGCAGTGAGTTCGGTCTAGGTGGGTATGCGCCTTCCTTTATTACAGATTGGCTCAATCAACGCCTGAACGAAGGGCTGATTGTACAAGAACATGGAATTATTCGCTTTAGCAATGTGTTAGCAGAGGAAATCATCAATAAATTAAATGCTTACTAATAATGCAAAGAGGCTGGAACATAACTAAAAAATTTAAGGAACAGAGGAAAGGTGTTCATAAATTTTTGCTATATGGAGGACTTAGCTATTCTTGCTTTTGCAATTAATAAAAAATTAAAAGGGTTCACTAGTTGTTGGTAGCGAAGGCGGTGACTCCTGCGGGAATGCACGTAGCGTAAGACGCTACGAACCGCGCGCTAGCAAGGGTTGCGGCTTACTGTGCTGAGCGGAAAGCACCGCCGAAGCGGACAACAACGGCGCAGCCTCTTCTTATCATTAGTGACGGCACTGCTCTAATCTTTTATACAGTGCAACAGCAAGCTCCGTAAAGCGCTTCTCCTCTTCTGTGTTTAGTAAATCATGTGAATCCCTCTTGTCCATCCAGTAATCCCCATCTAACAAATCATACATATCAAGAAGTGTAATTTCAGACGTTGCTGGATTATGAAAAACGGACAGCATCGGTTCCGGACCATCATCCCAGTTATATCCGTTCACAATGGCATGTAATATTTCTGGCGAATTAATGTGTGCTATCTTCTCGCATAGTTTGTTCTGTGACTCTTCATACAACAGCTCCTCAACAAAGCTTTGCTCTTCCATTGTCAACGAAAGGCGAACCGCTCCTTTTGTTGCAAGTAGAAGATCAGCAAGCTTTTTATCTGTACGAGCTGCATTCCAAGCCGTCGCTAAAATACCCAGTGGCGAATCCAGTTCGGCTCCCGCTTCGATCAGCTTCAATATAGCATCCACTTGCTTGAACTTTACAGCTTTTTTAAGTGGCGTTTCACCCAGTTTATCTTGTGCTTCAAGTTCTGCTCCGTGCTCTATTAATATTTCAATCGCTTGTACAGGCATACGATTAGTTAAAAAAAGCATCAGCGGTGTCCTCCCCCGCTCGTCCCGTTCATTCACATCCAGTTCCATCGCTGCCTTGTGGACAAGTGGTAGATTATCTGCCTTGCTAACTTCCTTCCAATGCAAGGTTATTCCCCCTTTGACATAGTAACGTTATTTAGCTTTGCTGATAGATAGTTGCTGTAATATTGTCTTTTGGACAGACAAACATATAAAAAATACCTTCAGCATATTCATCAAAATCAGCATAATCAATCTGCCCTATAAAACGCATTCTTTGCTCACAGCAATGGCAAAGCGGATATGTTGGATCCTGCACCCAGCTTGGATAACCACCAATCTGCGAATTTAATTGTGACATCGTCCAAAGCGCAGCATAGTATGGTGATTGTGGCTCATGTGCAAGGGCTAACCTAGGTATGATTTCAATAGAGCTGTTTACGTCATCAATATCTGGAAGATACGCTGGTTTTTGATTATAACGGCTCCAAACAGGCACACCATCATTGTCCAACTCCATGTAGATTGTGCTAAAGCTTCCACATAAATCACAGGTTATTACCTGCAAGTTCTTGTGCATGTTGAGATAATGCAAGGATGGATGTGAGGTAGCCACGTCCATTAATTTCGTTAACTTCCTATGACACCACGGACAGGTTGAATGACTTGTCTCAAGAAAATGCGCATACTGCTCTTCATTGAAATCTTCAATTTGTTGATCTGTTTGCCTAATTGCATAGCAGACATGGTTAATTAGGTCACGCTTCTTTCCTTCACGGCTAAGCTCCCATCCGCCTTCAAGAGCGTAGGTTTCTGGCGTTACATACAACTGCTCTGTCCATATTGGCGGCTGTTTTCGCCATTGCCGAAACTGCTCTATGACCATGGCATTACCAATCCAACCGAGCATAAGGAGAAGATGGTTTCGGTTATCTTGATCCCATTTAACACGCTCTAAAAGGAGCTGTTGTGTATCTGGTGGTGCATCTTTAAAAACAAGTGGATAATGAAACAAACTACGCTCCATCAGTTCAGGTAAAGCATTGGCGATATTTTTATTTCGATAGCATACTAGCGACAATAGAATTTCCTCTGCTTCACTTTCATTGTTTATAGCGAGTAATTCCATGGCATATTTCAGCATATTGTCCGCTTCTTGTTCTGATAACGCTATGTATATCTGCTCCATGCTTAACGGATAAGGAATGTATTGGATAAGTGGGTCATACGTTCTCGGCGCATGCATTACCTTAAGAATGTCCACATAATTCGTAAGTCCTTCATAGGGATTAACCGTTTTGCGGTGCTGCTCAATATACCCTTGTTGCTTTTTTCGTGCATGCTCCTGATGGCATGGCATACAAATACCATCTGTTTTGGCTGCTGTAGTCGGGAGTATTGTTGCGCTACAACCTTCCGTCTTACATGGTATCCGGTCCGTCATACTGGATTCCCCCTTCGCCTTATGCGATTTTTATAAAAATTATAAGCGAGCACCTTGTTTTTCCATATCTTCTAACACCACCATTAGAATGCGCCTAGTCTCATCTTTAAGTTCACTGTTCAGATGCTCCTGAATATGTGGGATGGCGTGACCTCCAAGTTCCACTAGTTGTTCATAAGCCTCATAATCTGTTCGCCAGAAGCTTCGCATGCTCCCTTTACCAAACTCTCCTCTTTCGATCACATCTACCCAATGTTTTACCTGTTCAACAAGGGGGCGTTGCTGTATAGTTTCGACAGCAGAACGGAATTCCATATCTTTCTTCATTAAGTCAGGCATTGTTTGATACAATTGATCTTCGGGTACAGTTTTTCTTATAAGCTGACTTAATGTCAAATAGTCACCACCAACGCCATCCGCGGCTGACACGTAAGCAATAAAGTCCTTGGTACGATTCAATTGCTTTAGGTCGTTTTGCAATCGATGAATAACTTGGATGGCCATTAAAAAGAGTTCTGAATCTATAATGGTCTTTTCAAATATGTAGTTTTCCTCATTGCTTAAATACTCGGGTGTTTCTTGGCTAATACAGGTGAACATATCAAGATAGGTTTCAAGGCCATTCGGCAACTCGTCGTACATAAAGGGATAATCGCCTTCACTAAATTTACAGGAACTATAGATTTGCTCTAGGGTTTGATTGTAAAACTTGCTACCAGTTCTTAAGTAACTTTCTTGATATTGGGCGTAGTATTGAGCAACCGTTTGCTCTAAAGAATCCCGATTATTAATGTACACTATATAGCTGCCATTATAGCTATCCGTATAGAGCGAGAAAGTATACACATCTTTATTTCCTCCTTCTTCTATATAGTTAGCAATGGCAGATTGGCAGAAGTCGTAAAGGGCATTCTCCAAATCACGTGTACTAATGAATATCCCATCTTCGGAACCAAATGTCGTTATTTCTTGAATCGTTTGATTGGCCGTACAAAGTAGATAACTTCCCTTACCTTCTAATTCTCTTCTCCCACTAATTAACTTCCCGATATGAACATCATAACTCATAGTGAAATAATCCCTCCAAATATGTTTAATGATTTAATAACATTGTTCTGTCATTTTATCTGCCCGATTCTCCTTTTCAGCTGGTAAAGCAAAAGGATTGCTAGTGCATTAGATGCTTATGGGCTGAACAAGTCATACGTAGTTATCGCTTATAATCTGGCTGTTCCAATGTCATTGGATTCGGATTGCTAAGTACCCAATGCACAGCTAGTTCGCACAGTCTTGCAGGTTCATCATTACCATTGCCGTTATGAAGTTTTTTCACTAATGTTTCAGCCTCCTGCAAGGTAGCAGGGTTGAATGGCGTGCCCATACGAAAATAATGGCTCAAACTATGGAGCATCTTACGATATTGATTATCCCAGTTGATACCGCCGTTATCTAAAATTTCATAAGCTACTTTACCAGTAATACGAATCGCCTCACCCTGTACGGTTTTCGCATGACCTTGTGAAGGAATAAGTAAACTCCATAGTTCATTATGCTGCGCCTGCCAACCTTTTGTGGATACCGTTATTGGAGAGCTGCCATCATGCGTTTTTCGTTTTCCGACTGGGGGAACAGCAAATAGCTGATATAGACGGTAAAGAGCCTCATCCGTTTGATTCAAATATTCCTTATTAAAGTTATCTCGGTGAAATTCAAAATCGTTGCCAATTCGCTTAATAGCATTCTGCATATCCTGCGTTACAGTTGCTCCAGCGTTTAGCAAAATTTCAGCAACCTTTGCCATATTGACGATATCTATGTTTCGACACGTTGCCAAAGCTTTTTCTAAGGGTGTTTGCTTCATCTTGTTTTCTGCGCTAAAATTTGCGCCTTTGCCAACTAATGTGTAAACTGCATTTGGATTAAATGACCCTGCCGCTGCAAATAAAGGTGTCTCATTTTGATAATCCAGTGCTTCTATCGCTGCACCCAACTCAAGCAGCAATTCTATATTTCCGCACCAACTCATTGCCTGTTTATGTAGAGCCGTTCTTCCGTAACTATCACGCGCATTAATATCAGCCCCCTGCTTCACAAGCCAGCGAACCAAATCATTCGGTACTTTAAAAAAACTCAAAGCTGTTGATTTACTGTAACCACCACGGGCATCTAATTCACATTGTGAAAATACCTCTTTTAACGCTGATAAATCGCCTACTTCAATGAGTTCCTCGAAATTTTTCGGTAAGGTTTTTCGCTTCCTGCCCATTTACGTTCTCTCCTTAAGTCAGTTTTTTAAAATCACTCCATTCCTATATTTTACTACTTATTCATTTCTTGTAGTATGCATTTTCCATAAATATCGTGTTAATCGTCTGCTTCTAACGAAAAGTTTAATAATGCATATTTAAAGTATTAAACGAAGCAATAGTTCATAGGCTATTGTAAAATGCAATGGAGGATGGCTATGAGCATTGAAGTTATTACATTATCACCGACATTATTTCATGTGTTTAAAGCAGGCGAGTCCAATCCTAAAAAGGAAATGCGTATTATCTATGGGCAAGCTACATCAGATGCTAATGGTGTAGCGACGTTTTATTTTACAGATAATGCATTAGCTACGGGCAATACCCTGTTATCCACAATCGACTACGCAGTGTCAAGCGTCTATTCCACCAATTCATCGATTAATGCCAGACCGAGGGTACAAATGAGAGAAAAGAACATCGCTGCAAAATATGTCTCTGCTAATGTTACAAATATAAGTGGTGTAACAGTTTTAGGCATTAACGTTTTAGGTTCAGAAAACCCCGTAAGTGGCGTAGTAGTCGATTTCATGATATTAGGCAGCTTTAATACCCAAATTTAAATCAAGGATAGCTTGTTCCTAATTATTTCCTTCTACATACCAGGATTTTTTTTTACGATCCCCAAAATTGAAGATTACTCTTATTATCTCAGTGGCAGTTTTCCACTAACTAGGAAATCGAATTCTACGCTTTTATATGTATATCAAATGAAAAAGAAGTATTGATTTAAGGTAGTATTAGCTATTTTATTAAGCCACCTATTTTTTGTAATTTCACAATATATGCAAAGATTTTCTTTAGTTTGGACGCTATTTCTCATTCCAATCACAAAATTATCCTTTTATCCTAATTAGAAGAAACCTATTTAAGCAGATACCTATTATGGTTATCTGTTTTTTGTTATATACAAAACTTATTCAATTCCCTATTATGGTTAAAAAAGGAGGATTTAATTTGAAAAAATCAACAGTTATATTGAGTGTATTCATTTTACTATTTACGTTTAGTATGGGTGCTTACGCTGCCACTAAGTACAATTTCACTTTCGACGGCAACAAAAAATCTATCGATGTACAGTTAATTAATAATAAGGCTTATGTACCACTAAATGAAGTTACAGAACTATTTGGTGGGAAAGTAACTTACGATAGCAAATCTAAAACATATGCTGTTACATCCAATTCTAGTAATACTTCTACTACCCAATCGGAATTATCAAAAACGATTAACGGTGTTACGGTGAAAATTGACAAAGTCATTCAGGATTCAGATTCTCTAAAAGTATATTTAACGTATATTAATAACTCAAATGATAAAATAAACACTAGCGTTTCTTTATCTAGGATAGTGGCAAATGGCAAGCAATACAGTTACAAACATGATTTCAATTTTGATAGATGGTATAAAAAAGATGTTCCTCATGCTGATTCATATATTGAACCAGGTGTAACTGCCGAAAATGTAATTTTCTTTGAACCTGTCAATGCTGATTCAATTAATATTGCCCTAACTGCTAACTGGGAAGATTACAAATTTAATAATGTAAAGATCACAAAATAAACGTCTCATATCAAACAGATAACTACTACTAGTTGTCTGTTTTTTTATTTTTGTGTGCCATCCATTATCGTCGTTATCAAAGCCTGTCTACTAGTGGATGGAAAAATAATTTTGAAAATGTGAATTTGAAAAAAACAAGGATATTTTATGGAGATACGTTAAATACTATTTTTAGGAGGTGTCGAAATGAAAAGGGATAAAAAAGATACAGAATTTGCAACAGACGAGTCAACAAAACCATCCAATATTAAAAAACCTAATGCGCGTGTCGGGCATACTGAACCCCCTCGCCCAAAACATGAAGAAGACCTAATTATGGATGAGAAAAAAAGTAAGTCGACTTCATTATAAATAAGACCATTTTTGCCTATATTTTGACCACTTCATTTGGGGTGGTCTTTTTCTTTTCAGAGAATCTGTTTTATGTTAGAAGTACGACAACAAATAAATCATTTTCTCTGATGAGAATACATTTTAGCCATGATTTATAGATAACATGCGGGATATCCCTTTTCATTTGGCGTCTATTTACCTTACGCTGCCCTTCAAATGCCTCTTTTCACCAACATGTTTAGTCATATAAATAGTCGAGTTTATAGATACATACAATATAAAAAGAGAGTACAAACCTTGATTGTTTTTAAAACGTTTGTTTAAAAAACAAATACACGTTTATGTAAAAAATTTGAAAATTAAGAAAAGGTACTATATAATTTCACTAACCTAATTATTGGAAAATTTTAGGTTAAAATTTGTATGATGAATGGAGGATGTTTATGAAGAAAACCTTATTAGCAACATCAATGTTATGTTTACTTTCTTTACATGCTGTTAGTGGTGCTGGCGCTGAAGAACCTGTAGAGCTTACAAACGCAGTAGACTTTACAAACTCGGAGGACTATACAGAATACGATAACGCTCCACTTGAAACTTTGCCAAGTATTGCGCCATATGCCAGTGATATGTCAGGGTATGAATATGTGCATTCTAGTTCCTCTAGAAACAATCAACTAGAATTTCAACATTTAGCTAAAAATCCTAGTTCAGTCACGGATTCTGTTAGTTATTCAGTAGCTGTTACGCAATCTTCTTCAGCTAATGTTGCTACTAGTGCTACTTTTAAGTCAATGGTGGCTGAAGTTGGGGTTTCAACTCAAGTAGAACTAGGTACATCCACTACAAAAACACTTTCAATCACATGGTCTATTCCCGCCAATTCAAATTATTTGTTAAGAGCAGGAAGCAGTTGGGTTCAAGCAAGTGGAACTGAAAAACTATGGAGTGCAGGCAAAGTAATAAGTTCTAAGACTGTGACAGGAAAATGGACGTATACTAGTTGGAGCGATAAGGTTAAACAATGATAAAAATTAAGCGTAAATATTTTATTTTTATTCTAGTTATTTTAACATCTATTTTTATGATTGTAGCATGCGATAGTAATCAACAAATTGAAGATAAACAAAGTAACAATCAGCAATTAGAGGAAAAACAAAATAATCATCAACAACAACAAATGGAGGAAGTCAGTAGTACCGTTTCTTTAGAAAAGCAATTTATTCCACCAAATTTTGGAGTTGATGAATTTAAAGTAAACGCTAATGATAAATTAGTGGAATTTAAAATTTCTTACAGAATCAGTCCCCAGCTTTATGATGTGTTAAGACAAATTGATAGTAAATATTATTTTGAATTGAAGATACCCGAAAATATTTCTTCAATAATAAACAAAGATAGTACAGGGTTAGTTCCTGGAGCTATTATGGAATTTAATGCACTAAAATATATTGTTACTCTTAATATAGAAGTAGAAAAACCGATGACTACTAGTGAAATAAAAGAGCTAGTACAAAATAAAAATGGTTATGGATTATATATTTATGACCAAGATAAAGATGCGATTCATTACTTTGATGATGTTGAGTTGTTTTCTACGATACCTAAGTAATGGGCTAGTTTAAAAGGTTACACAATATTGGAAGCTAATGACATGGAAAAAAGCGACTCTTTGGACGCTTTTTTTCTAAGTTTTATTAGAATACGTAAGTGTCCTTCGTGCCGCTAACGTGAAGTAAGATGTATCTTGCGCATTGTGTAAGAGTGAAATAACGAATAGTCGTTTTCAAAGGCTCCAATTATGGCAGTATGCTGTGGATCAATATTTTAGGCCATTTCTGATTTTTTCATTATGATGTAGTAAATAGAAGATAGCCGTAAGCATGATCTTTGACTTTTAAATCCTATAAATTTACTCTTGTTTTAGAAGGAGTGAATAACATGACAACTTTTTTAACACCATTTACTTTTCATAACGGCGTCAAAATTCGTAATCGTTACTTAATGGCACCAATGACCACTTACTCAGCAAATGCGGATGATACGGTATCAGATGCGGAGATTACATATTACCGTGAACGCTCATTTGGCGTCGGTGCGGTGATTACAGCATGTGCTTACGTACTTCCTAATGGGAAAGGCTTCCCGGGTCAAATTTCGGCACATAGCGATGAATATATTTTGAGCTTAAAACGTATTGCTGATGCGATTCACGACGGTGGCGCAAAAGCAATTTTACAAATATATCACGGCGGTCGCCAAGCAGTACGCGACCTTGTGCCAAATGGCGATATCGTAAGCGCAAGTGAAACCGTTGCAGCAGATGGCGGTATGGCACGTGCATTAACGGTAGAAGAAATTGAGGAAATTGTCGTAGCATTTGGTGAAACGACACGTCGCGCTATTGAAGCAGGATTTGACGGTGTGGAGATTCACGGTGCAAATACGTATCTATTACAACAATTCTTCTCAGGCTTTACAAATAAACGGACAGACCGTTATGGTGGCTCTGTTGAAAAACGTATGACATTCTTATTAGAAATTATCGAAAGTGTAAACCGTGCTAAAGCGCAATATGCGAATGATCAATTTATCATTGGTTATCGTTTTAGCCCAGAAGAGCCTGAAGAAGACGGTATCTCGCTAGATGAAACGGTTCAACTTGTCAATCGTTTAGCAGATGAAAAGCTCGATTACTTGCACATTTCATTAGGTGATTTCCGCTCTAAAGCACATCGTTATAGCGGTGAAAAAGAAAACCGTATTAAAATTTTAAAACGCGTCATTGACGGACGAATACCGTTTATCGGTGTTGGTTCCATTTATTCACCAGAAGATGCGAAAGAAGCGATGGAAACAGGTGCTGATTTACTTGCACTTGGTCGTGAGCTATTAATTGAAGCACACTGGGTGGAAAAAGTAGCCGCTGGTGAACCCGTTATTACTGAAATGGATATGAGCCGCGATAATAACATACCGGAGCCCCTAATGAACATGATGAAACGTAATGTAGGTTGGGTCCCTGGCGTAAAGTAATTGTAAAAACGAACCACCATAACGAACTAAACTCAAACAAATGGCACAACATAAAGAACAAATGATATACAATGATCTGCTTAGGGAAGCAACAGATTGTATGGATGCTAGCGATGGCCAACAATTATTTGTGGACTTTCATTTATAACTAAGCGTGTAACAACTATTCAAGACTTCCCTGCACAGTTCATTTTCTTACGTATTCTCAATAAAGAAAAAGCGTCTCAAACCTTTGATGTAAAAAGGTTTAAGGCGCTGCAGGGTTCCAAAATAAAATGAGGCTGGGACATAAGAGAAAAAGTGTTAGATTGACTGCCATCAATCTAACACTTTTTTGCTATGCCGTTGTTGTCCGCTACGGCGGTGCTTTCCGCTCAGCACAGTAAGCCGCAACCCTCGCTAACGCGCGGAATGCCAGCGTCTAACATTATGTGCTGTTCTGAGCTGGAGTCACCGCCTTCGCTACCAACAACTAGTGAACACTTCTAATTTTCAAAGCAAGAATAGCTAAGGTCTCCATATAGCAAAAAATTATGAACACCTTTCGTCCGTTTCTTAAATTTTTTTAGTTATGTCCCAGCCCCTTACTTTTTAAATACTTGTTCCATCCGTAAAGATTATGGATTTAATTTTGTATTTAAATTTCATATTCTCAAATGGCAAATTATAAAAACGCATATCTTCATCTTTGAATTGATTTAAATCAACAGCAGTATTGAAGTTTGAAGAACCATTTGCAGGAATAACATCCCACTCATATTTGGAATCTAATGTGTATACTAATTCACCAAACATATCATAAAAATATGTTTCTGCTATAAATCCTTTTATGTCTTTATCTGTATGGTTCATATATTTCATAATAAAATTTAATTCATATCCATAGACATTATCATCAATACTTGGATCCCTAGGAATAACATCTTCTAAAACTAATGTCAAAGATGTATTTAAATGATTGTCTTCAGCAATCTCTTCATTTTTGGAAATTTTCTCGACACTTTCAACTAAACCATCTTGATTTGATGTACTTACTTTTTCTTTTTCCTCTTGATTTAAAGTTTCTACTTTCTCTTGTTCATTCACACCTGATTTATCAACACTTTCTTCTTTCTGATTACATGCTGATAAAATTAAAACATAAAATAAACTTAGTAATAATAATAACTTTATCTTACTATTTTCCATAATTATTCCTCCAAATATGTATTAATCTATATGGTATCATAATTAAAATTTCACTCAATACAAAATAAACATTTTGAGTGCCTCATAGTACAATTTATTTCAAAAAATCCCTTCGAAATAAGGCCAAATAATTATAAGAAAAAGAAAATTTCACACCTAAATTTCGTTTAACAATATTCCTAAACACATCTACTATTTCTAGTAAATTGAAAATAAATCCAATAACAATATAAAATTCTAATTCAAGCACCTCTAGGACACCAATTAGTGAATAAATGCGTAATTTTCTTTATTAACTTATCTATTAGAACGTATTGTCAAAGACCACTCATCACGGAGTATTTAATTAAAGCCTATATAGCTTAACACCCTTATTTCTTTATATATGGCTGTCTGAAAAACAAAAATAATGGTAATGCCAATGATAAACCAACTGTAAACAAAGTTAATAGACATATCCACTTTTCTTTAATGTTATACTTTCTCGACTCATTAAACATAAAGATGATAAAAACAAAACATGAAATAAAAAAGTCAACAGCAAAGAAGGTCGATATCGAGTTTGCAAATAATAAATCTATTAATAACCCTAAATCAAATCCATTTTCGTTCAAGAATTGCACCAAAAAATAATACGGAAATACTGTGCCAATAATAGCAAATAACAAGTAAACTTTTCTCATTTAAAATAAACTTCCCCCTCTATGCTTTTCACAAATAATATAGTTTAATAATACCTCATAAAAAATTAATTTGAATAAATATTTCCATTTATCATTCTAACGATGGTTCACCATGCACCATTAATAGTGGAAGGCTATCACCTTCATTTAACCAATTGTAAAAATGTACTGGACTTTCTTTATATGGAGTTTCTTTTATAGAAGATGATTTATATAGATTCATATTTAAACGCTCTAAAGCTTTGCTATACGCTCGTATAAATACAGCGCTTAAAGTGCATAAAACAACCCATAAAACAATGTTCATACAAAAAGCCACGAACGTGTTGATTTCACAACATTCTTGGCTTTTAAAGTGTGTCACCAAACTTGCGTTTTGGAACGTTATTAGGTTTGTTAATGTATACGTTATAAATCGTTGTTGCAATAAAACACAGGTTAATTTATTGACTCTAATTTTTATATCTATTCTTTACAAAAATCTACAAATTTTTTTGCCTGTATTAAAGACATACCTGTTTGCTCTCTTAAAAACTTCACCGCTTTAATTTCACCGACTGACTTTATTTTCTCTTTTACTGAGGCAATCAGTTCATCATTATAAATTTTAGTATAATCCATTTTTTCGCCCCCTCGTGTATTAACGTTTAACGTCCCCAAAGTGGGATTTAGGTATATTTCGAAATAATGATTGAATAAAGATTATATAACTTAACGGAATAATTTCATCGTATCCCCACTAGACGCACTCCTTATAAAAGAAATGCGCCCGATTGCCTAATATCAAGTTTGTGATTTCTACCTATTGCCTGCTAACCTGCCTACATTTCCATATAAAACAACTGTTCCATAAGACTAAAAAGAAAACACTTAGTTACTAATTATATTAATTATTTTCTGTTGAGCATCTTTGGCTTCAGGGATTGGCATAACAACAAACACATGGATCATTTGAGGATAAACAAAGGTATTGATTTCAATTCCTTGTTCTGTTAGTTTTTCATCAAGTTTCATAGCATCTGGATATAAAGCTTCATGTGTTCCAATAAAATGAGTGATCTTCCCAAGTCCTTTAAATTCACCATAAATTGGACTAATCAAAGGATCCGTTACACTTTTATCAGCTGCCCATATCTTTGTAATTTCTTCCATTCCTTCACGAGCTAACAGAGGATCTTTTTCATCATATTCAGGTATAAGAGGATTGCTCAAACTCATATCAACACATGCAGATAATAAAATAATATCTTTCGGTTGAGGCAGATCTTCCATCTTTAAAAGATGGGCCAGTCCAAGTGAAATATTTCCGCCAGCCGAATCTCCCATGATAGTCAATTGATTGATACTTTCAACAGTTCCAAGAATTTCTTTATATAGGTTTAGGATTTTCGGATAGGTATCCTTATAGTTAAAATGAGGTACTTTAGGATAAATAGGAACAATAATTTTTGCATCTAAAGATTGTGCCATATTATCCATAAACAACCAGTGTAAATCTAAAGGTTGACTCGTCCAAGCACCACCGTGTATATAAAGAATAACTTTTTGATTCGAGGACTTTAGGTCATTTAATGTGAAGACTTGCATGCCCTCGAATGTCAACTCCTGAATATCACTTAAAAAATTAACATTTTCCTCAATAACATAGGGCTTAGTATTTTCAGTTCCCCTTTGCTTAAGGAAGCTTTTGGTGTTTTCAATACTAGAAAAACTCTTTTTATTACCTTGGGAAGTTATCCATTTTTCAAATTGAATACTTTCTTCAGAACGTTCTTCAGTATAAATTTCTACACTCATTTTGATTTCTCTCCTTTAAACTTTTTATTCATCTTGTTCCTTCACACGAATGATTTGAGATAGCCAAGTATTTCTTTATCAGAATCCATCATAGCTATCTCCCATCTAAATAAGTACATTATTTTTAATCCAATTTTTTTCGGTTTTACTTCCCTAATGATTTAAGATAACTAACGAGTTACAGAAAATATATTAGAACTCACTTGTAAATAATAACACAAAAAATCCAATTTATGTTTCTAAGCGATATTCAATCAAATGGCCCATTTGTTGAATAAATTAATTCACATTTTTAAATACATTTATGATTTTGCAAACGACTAATCATACTTTTTTAAAATCCTTCATTAAAAAATATTTATTGTGAAACTGCCCTTTCTCCACACACTATTTAAATGATTAAAAAAGAATTGATTGATTAATAAAATAAATGAAATATAGGTTACCTTGAAGTCTGCTCGGCTATTTATAGTTACCCTAACCTTTTTGCAGCATAGTTCATAACAGTCGCGAAGCAACTTAGCAACATTTTTTTAGAGAAAATGTGGAGAAACTTTTCATGTTCTATCCTTTTCTAACTTTAAAAGCGCCCCAAACCCTGATATTAAAGGATTTGAAGCGCTTTTCAGTTGGTTCAAACTTGTTCCTAATTTTTAATATTTCTTAAAGTTCTCTGATTGCACAATCCTTTGACATTTCATTCTTTTCTCATTGTCCTGCTGGCAATTCCCATTGCTTTCTCCAAGTGTTATAACCTAAAAGATATTTGTCGTCTCACTTGATTACTGCATATGAGCCAGCTAATCGTAGATAATCATGTATTTTATCTTCTCTTACAATAAAAAAATCAAAACCATTGTTCTTAGTAATTTTCTATTAATTACCTCCTAGTTATTGAAACATTACTTATTCAACTAAACTGCACCGTTAGTTGAATAAGAAAAAAGAGCTGCCTATACAACTCAATAATCTTCAAGAAAAGCGCCCGATTGCTTAAGATCGTGATTTAGTACTGCATATCTACTTAAATTGCCATGCTACTTGAACGATTAATAAAATTAGGATGGTAGTTACTAACCCTTTAGCAATTTTTAAAGGTATTTTTGATACGATTTTTAATGCAACTTGTGTACCAATGATAGATCCCGTAGCCAAAGCAATAGCATAATCCCATTGTAAATAACCCGTTTGATAAAAAATGATAAATGCCCCAAAACAGCTACCGAAATTTAACACTCTGCTCATTTGTGTTGCCTTTACATAAGTATTTTTAGATTTTATAAAGTATAAAATACTGAATGTTGATGACCCAGGACCAAATCCACCATCATACATCCCAATAAAGAATGACATCACTTTAGAAGAACGATTATTATTAAGGTTTGTATTATTTGCTTGTAGTTCGCTATACCATTTCTTACTTTTAATAGATACAAAAAATGTAAATATGAGCAAACAAACTGCAATTAGATTTAGCCATTTCTCTGGAAGAATTGACGTAACTAGCGCACCAAAGCCTCCTCCGATAATCGAAGAAATAATGTAGGATTTCATTATTTTCATATTCAACTCTTTTGTCTTTAGAAGAACAAATAAACTAGATAATGACGCGATTCCTGAAGAAAATTTATTTGTTGCGATACTAAAATGAATAGGAATTCCAAGTAGTAGCATTGCAGGTAACGTAATTAAGCCCCCGCCTCCTGCAAGTGTCCCTATAAATGAACCTAACATGCCAATGCAAATAATGATACTGAGAAACGGGATGTTTGTTGTAGAATTAATTTGTAATAATAGAAAAACCCCACCTGCAAATATCATTGAAAGATTAATCAATGTTCTCATTATTTTTCCCTCAACTTTTTATACAAACCATACAACGCTATTATCAATAAATCTAATATATAATTAAGTAATATTCATAAATAATATTTATACAAGGGGGATTTTCATGAATCTACACGCTTTAAGAATATTTAAAACGGTAGCTGAATTTGAAAATGTAACAAAGGCCGCAGAGTATCTATGTTTGAGTCAGCCAGCTGTAACGATACAAATTCGCCATTTAGAAAAAGAGCTTGATGTGACATTGATCCAATCGAAAGGTAGAGGAATTCAATTAACGAAAGTAGGACGCATTCTTGCAAAAGAGGCGGAAAACCTTTTTTCATTAGAAACCTCGATAGAAACAAAAATCGCAAATATAAAAAAACAAGCAGCTGAAACAATTGTCATTGCGTCGACCTATTTACCAGCTACGGCTATACTTCCACCATTCATTTCGAAGTATAAAGATGAAAATGAGCATATTCAATTCGTACTTCAATCAGGAAACACGAAAGACATGATTCATAATTTGCTAAATTATAAGGCAGATATAGGAATTATTGTTACTGAAAATATAGATGAGTCTAATATAGTAAGTAAACATTGGAAAGATATTGAGTTTTATTTTGTTACTCACCCAAAGCATAAATTAGCAAATAAAGAGGTCACTTTAGATGAACTTGTTCAATACTCATTTGTTATGCGAGAAGAAGGGAGTTCAACAAGAAAACTTTTTCAATCCATTTGTCATACTCAAGGTGTGCCATTTCCTAAAATAGGTTTAGTTTTTAATGGATTAACGGAATCGGTTCAAGCAGTTCTTTCAGGTTATGGTATTACTTTATCTCCATCTATTGCTGTCGAAAGGTATTTAGATACTAAACAACTGCAGAGGATTTATGTGAAAAACATAGAAATTATACGCCCTGTACATGTATGTACACGATTAAACATGCAGCCAAATACTAGTTCTGAATTGTTTTTAGATTTTCTTTTAAATAATAACTAATAAGTTATCAAACCTCCGTTTGGTAACTTTTCATAAAAGAATGTTATTCTACAATATGGCTCGATTATGGAATGAAACAAATGTGTACGGCTTTGGTATAAATAGTGAAACAGAAAAATTGGTTATCCATACTCTGTCCCCTCTTTTACATTTAACTATACTACAATGTTTGTTGAAAAAAGCACCCAAAGAATCGTCTAGTTACATTTACAAAAGCATGTTATTCAATAATCTAACCCTCTAATGAAAACGAGCGCTGATCCATACTATAGAATCGCGCCGATTGTTGATAAATCCTGTTACTATGATTTTTGTTACAGTTCATAAACAAAGGGAAATTTGCCATCTACAAATTATTTCTTTTTTATTTTCCCTTCCACTTTACTTTGGTTTTCAGCAACTCTAAATTTTACTATTTGACTAATTAATCCATAAGGGATGGGTTTTCCAATTGGGAATTGAACTGCACCTTTAGAGGTTTTATATCCCGATAATTCATGCTGAAAATTATTAATCCCGCTTGAAGTTGGGTAGAAGCCTATATGGTTTTTGTATGCAGCAAAATGTACCAGATTTCCGTTTAATACAAAAGTAGGCATTCGGTAACTTATTTTTTCCTCGGCATTTGGTGCTGATTCCTTTATAACCTTTCTTATTGTTTTTAATATTTCTTGAATCTCTTGAGGATATTGTAAAATATATTCATCAATTGATTCAGGAATGTTTTGATCCATAATATGCCTCCTTGTAAATTTAAGTATTTAAAGGATTTTAAAACACTTTAATATTAAAGTAAATATTCTTTATCTATTTCTTTTTATCTATTTCTCACTCTCTCCAAATATTTCAAATTTAATATTGTTGAATTGATTTAAATATTTTTGGTCCATTTTGTTTAAATGAAAATCCTCACATTTTCTTTTGCCCTTAACAATATTCTTTAAAATATGTTGCTCAATTTAATGGCCCTTTAATGAAAACGAACGCTAATACTTATTCCAAATCGCGCCCGTTTGTTGAAAACTTTAAATTCTATTTTCCCCCTCAATCGTGTCCTTCTTATACAATTTCACCATTTTCTTTTTTTGCTCGAATTGTAATTTTACCCACGCATTGTTTTGGATTTTTATAGCCCTTTTCACCTTTGTGAAATAGCATAGAGAATAGATTTTCTACTTCAGCTAATGTTGTATTTTTAGAAAGTTTATGTACACGTATTAATTCGATACCTTTATAAGCATCTTCTGTTCCATGAAATTCAACTTCTCTAATGCAGTTTATTTTAAGTACAAACATCCACAATCTTTAAGATGTTATCATGCGATATTGACTAATAGATACCAATACTATTTTCACTATTAAAAATCTGATATTTTAGATAAAAACACATCTATTGTAACTGTTAATCTTAATTCAGAATTGTTAGAATATTATTAATTACCAATATTACACTTAAAACCTAATTTCTTTCAGGAGGGATACAAATGAAGCAAAAGTTACATTTAATTCCGTTTCAAGTGAATGAAGTGGTCGAAGTGGTCGAAGTGGTGCCAGAAGGTATTGAACTTATTGCAGCTCCAAAAGTTTGGGAGGATTCTAAAGGGAAGGGGATTACTGTAGCGATATTGGACACAGGCTGCGACGTCACCCATCCTGATTTGAGTGGGCGTATTATCGGTGGGTGGAATTTCACTCATGATGATGATGGACAACCTGATCAATACATCGATTATAATGGCCATGGAACCCATGTGGCTGGCACAATCGCTGCAATCAATAATGGCACCGGAGTAGTTGGTGTTGCACCTGAAGCAAGTTTATTAATTTTAAAAGTGCTTGATAAATATGGATCAGGGCAATATGACTGGATCATAAAGGGTATTAACTATGCAGTTGAACAAAGGGTGGATATCATCTCCATGAGCCTCGGAGGTTCTGTCGATGTACCTGAGTTACACCAAGCTATTCAAAACGCAATCACTAATCAAATTCTAGTAGTTTGTGCTGCTGGTAATGAGGGAGATGGACAGAGTTCTTCAAATGAACTGGCCTATCCTGGATGCTACAATGAAGTCATCAGCGTCGGATCGATTAACCTCCAACGCAGATCTTCTAATTTTTCAAATTCGAATAATGAAGTCGACTTAGTAGCCCCTGGTGAAGAAATCCTTTCCACGTATTTAAACGGAACTTATGCAAAACTAAGCGGAACTTCGATGGCAACACCGCATATATCTGGTGCACTTGCACTCATAAAAGAGAATGCCAACAGAAACTTTGAGCGAAATCTGACAGAGGCTGAGCTGTATGCACAATTAATAAAAAGAACGATTCCTTTAGGAAACTCGCCAAAACTCGAAGGCAACGGCATGCTGTACTTAACAACAGAGGAATACTTATCGGATGTATTCAACCAAAAATTATCTGGACAGGCGTTGAAAATATAATGGAAAAACTAGATTTGCTATACTGTGAATGGGAAACGGCCAAGTCAGATTTTTTAAACTATCAGGAAAATCGACCCTATTATGACGAAAAGAAAGATAAGGAAGTCAGAAATCAATACTATCATAGCATTTCATTCACGGATGCTAATCTTTTGGACAACCTTCACACATTGCTTGAAAAAACACATACCGATCAGTTAAACTACAGCCCGCACCGTTATGTGTACCCTTGGGTTGATTTACAGGAAAACGGTTTATTAAAAAGCCTTTATTCTGGAAAAAGGATGGATCCCCTTTCTGTTATAGAGGAGGACGTTCGGCTCCACGAAATGCAGGCAAAAGGGTTAATAAGCATCTTATCGGATAATTTATTTAACTGTGAACATGTAGTGCCTCAATCATGGTTCGATAAAAAAGAACCAATGAGAGGAGACTTGCATCATTTATTCGCCTGCAATCCTACCTGCAATAGCAGTCGCAGCAACTACCCTTATTACGATTTCCATGATTATATCCCTGAAGGATTAGTTTTAGGAATCAAAGATGGCTGCGGCAAAGCTGAAGAAAGTAAATTCGAACCAGAATACGGCAAAGGAATCGTTGCTAGAGCAACACTCTATTTCCTAATTCGCTATCCAAACATAATAAAAAAAGAACTAGAGAATATCTCCTTATTGTTAAAATGGCATCAATCTTTTCCAGTATCTATCTATGAAAAGCATCGCAACCTAGCTATCCATGAACTTCAAGGCAATCGGAATCCATTTATTGATTTTCCAGAGATTGCAGAATGTATCGTAACAAATTAAAAAACACTAATTCCCTTATAATTGTTCAAAAGAATTAGTGTTCGCTTTTTTAATATTAAACGCCAATAAAGGTATAATTTCTACATGTAGTTGGTCGAGATATTAAGGGTGATTGGTCATCTTTTATTCCAAAAATTCGTTTCAAACGAAAATAAAGGAGATGGTTCCAATGACAGTTTATGAGTCTATAACGCTCATGTTTAGTTTCGCTACACTTATTGTAACGATTCTTGCGTTGTCATTTACTTTTTCAAAAAAAAAGTAAATCACCCTCTATACCTTACTGGGTAGGGTGAATTACTAGAATGCCAATCGCCTTTAATGTAATCATCTAAATCCGAACAATACCTTTAATAGAAACTATCGCTGATCTCTTTCGGTATTTTTTACATACTTTATAAATCTTCAAGGATATGTTGCAAACCTTATTATTCTTCCCCACTAAACTCTAAAATATTTAAACCCTCGGATACTTCTGGTTCTTCAAAAAAATTAGTAACATGAATAAACGTCTCTTCTGTGTCAAAAGTTGCTCTTTCGGGTTGTTCGATACACCTTTGTGCAATTTGACGTAAGCATTGCTCATTATTTAAATTAAGGAAAATTAGTTGATGGTTCGCATTTATCTCTGATGCAATATCCAAAAACCATTTTCGCTGTTGTTGAGTATTACCTGGAAAATCCATGACTACATCTGTACCAACACTTAATATGTTTTGGACATGCTTTTTCATCATCGGCTTGAGTTGCGCTGAGAATTTAAGGTAGTCTTCAAATGTTGTAATCTGATTAGGGTAAAGAGATGCAAGCCATTCATCCTCAGATAACAATACTGCTTGCTTCTCTAAAGCCACTTGTTTTGATTTAGTCGTTTTTCCAGCTCCCATTTTTCCGCAGAAAAAGTATAGAGTCCCTAGTTTTTTCATATTTTTTATCCCTCCATCTTATTTTATCGGTTATTTCCTTATCTTGTAACCAAGCTTATTAATAATAGTAATTGTTATGTAATGAAGTTGCATACAAAGGGATTATTAGAAAACTCCCTATTATCCCAATATCACTATAAAGGAAAAAGTTGTTATAGTTTTCTTCCTGTTCTAGTATATATATCGTTTCTTTAATCAATAAAGAAGCATATCTTTTTTTCTTTAATATAAAGGGGTAGCGATTGAAAATGAAGCTACAGCTGAAGTAGACAAATTGAAAGAAGAGGATCCTCATGGTAATACAGGCTTAACTTTTAACTTTGATGTTACTTGGACAGAAAAGCCAATTAAGTTTCATTTACCAACAATCACTATAAAAGATAAACATATGTCATTAGATATACCAACAGTTACCATGGTGGATAAGGATATCATATTCCACATCCCAGAATGTCGTATGGAAAACCAAGTTGTCGGGAGATATCCTGAAATTCGTGGCACTACAGTGATATGGAAAGATATAATCACAAAGGTTCCTGTTTGCGAAAGTAAAGAACAACGTATAGTTATTGGGTTACCACAAATTTCAATGCAAAGACAAGATTTTATTATGAGTGTACCAAATATTGAAATGAGAGAAATTGAAATAAATATTAAATATCCTGAATTTAAGTTGGTTAATGTTGCAATTGAAATGAAGGAGAAATCTGAGAAATTAGAGGCAGATACGAAAGAAAAATTACGCACCGGTTTTAATGACATAAAGTCAAATATTCTTGAGGAATTTAAATCTAAACATACAAGTTTGTTTGAATGTTTAAGATCTGACCTTCTTACTAAATAAAATGAAGCTTTAGTTAGTATTGATGGAATAATCACAGGTCTTAATACAGCAATAACTCAAATGAAAGAAAAAAATGTTCCTTCAGATAATGAGTCTTTAAAATAGGCAAAATCAATTTTACAGGATATAGTTTCAAAAAGAAGTTCTATTGATTCTCAATTTGAACAGAACTTAAATGAACGTAATGCACAACAACAAACCTCACTTGAGAGTTTTATACAAAAATTCGATTTAAATATTAAAAAACCTGTAAATTATACTTTCTAATTTATTTTCCATTACTTGCTTTATTCGTTTTTTCTTGTATCTGAAAATGACCAAAAAGCTATCGAAAAACTTTTTGGCCATTTTTAATGTTATAATGTCCGTTTTACAACAGAAATGAGTAATCCTAAAGCTTCACCATCTGTCATTGAACCAACTCTTTCGCTATGGTCCACCTTCAAGATTCCTTTTTGATAAGTCGCTTTTAACAATCCTCTCAAATCCTCTTTAGCTGTTGATGTTAGTGTGTTTGGCACTTTCGTTTCCTCCTTTTGTTGAATTGTATTTTTTGGCTTCATAGCTTCTTCAATTCGTTTTAAGAAGCTATTCCAGCGGCTTTCGCTTAGTATCCGATGTGGACAATATTTTCCGTTCCAATCTTGATGTTTTTTAACTCGCTCAATGCCCCAACCAAACTCTTTAAGTAATTTTGCAATATATTGTACTGCATTTTCTTCTGCGGCAGCATAACGGGCACCGCCACTTTTGCTGTAACAAATTTCAATACCGATTGATTTACGATTACCGTTGTCCTGTCCATCCCCACAATGCCAAGCGTTGCGGTTGAATCGAATGGCTTGAATCACTTCTTTATCGTCAACAGCAACATGATAGGATACCTGATTGTTGTTAGTAATCATGTATTTAATTTCGTTGCTTGCAGAAGCATCATTCTCGGTATTGTGTACCGTAATATATTGTGGTGCCATAGAATAAGGCGCTTTTATAGGATACTTACTAGCAGGCAATAGGTTTTGTATAAAAATGTAACTCATTTGCTTTCACCCTCTTTTTCGTGATTATTAAAGATTTCTAATGCACGTTTTACTGGTCCAGGCATGTCCAAACCTAACTTGGCACTATTTTCACCTAAGCTCACAATTTCATTTAAGATAAATAAAATTGCTACAGCATCAGGAATAATTTGACCAATTGAAAAGCCTTGGTCTAGAAGCACTAAATAAATTAAGTTAGCCACTACTATCCAAACCCACATCATGCCCTTTTTAATAATGCCTTGGTAACCTCGTTTACTATTAATAGCTCCCCAATTGGCAGCCGTACCAGTTAAGAGATCAAGGATGTTAAATACTAATAGAACCGTTAACAATAGCCCCCAACCCCCAATTAAAAACGATAAAGCTCCTCCTAATACTGATACAAAAAATCTTTCCATTTATACACCGTCCTTTGCCCTTTATTATAAATAAACAAGCGCCATGAGAAGCTTCGAGAATCAGTAACATGTACCGTTGCCCATCTCGATTGCTCTCACAGCGCATAATAAAAAGCACCCTCGGTTGAGAGTGCTAAAACTTATTCCTTTGGTCTTTTGAAAACTAATTGAATATTCGTAACCTTATTTGGTTCAATAGGAGTAGAAGAAATTAATTCCCAACCCTCAGAACCTATTTGATTTAATAAATTCCCTAATAGTTCATTTACATTACCAAATTCCATACCGTTAATTTCAGCTACAAAATTTTGAACTTTATATTCCCAAATCATAAATAACCTCCTCTCCTCTACACTACACTATTCGACAAAAGGAAGGTATTACCTTTTATTTAGACAATAAAATAACGCTAAGCCTATGCTTGCGTTTTACTATCCGTTTCTTGTTCTAATTTGCTGTACACCACTTGGCGCAGATTTGAAAGATTTGGCACCTGCTCTTTTTTATCTGGATTTACTTTCACATAATTACACCAGATACATACAAGCCCGCTGTTTTCATTAAACATTGCTTTCACCTCCTGGTAATGTAGCAGCGATAAGTGTAGAAAGTTCCATAATGGCGCTTTCTTGACCTGCTATACGTTGTTCTTGGTTAGCCATATAGGATGACATCTCCATCATACTGTTTAACAGTAGCTGGTTTTCTTGCTCTAAGCGCGTTGCCTTTTCTTTCGGTGTTTCTTCTACTCCGAATTTCTTCATATCACCAAATGTGCTGTCCGCGTTCCGTACTTTATATTGAAATGGCATTAGTCCACCGCCCCTGAAATTAAATGTATTTTATGATTAAAAGATAAATCTGTTCGTGATGGTGTGATTTTGAGAATGATATTTTGTTTTGCTTCTAACCCCTCGTGTTCGAAAGTATCCTCTACTACGCCTTGTTGTACTGGCGCAGTGTTCACAGGCGTTAATGTTTCGTACTGTTCTTGCTCACCACTTAAAGTCATGGATAACTCAACTTTTACATCCAGTTCCTCATCACGTTGAATAAATAATAAAACACCCTTCGCTGATCCCTTCGGTGGCTCAATTTTATACCGAGCAACAGATTGCAAAATAGGTGTTTTCATTTCTTTTTTATTTAGTGTGATTGTCTTGCTAGTCTTTGCCCCATAGTTATCAACGACCTCAATCACAATTGTATTTTGACCAACTACAAGTTGTGATAGAGCTAAATCAAATTCCCACGCTCCACCTGTACCACTGTATATTTCAACAACATTCCCTGCGTTAATACGACGAGTTACCTTGACCGTTGAATTAGCATCTTGGTCGGAGGCTGTACCACTAATTTTAAACTTGTCCTCATCAACTACGCCAGAAGGTACAACAGCATCCACAGATAACAAAGGCGCTCGGTTAGGTACAACATAGAACGTACGCTCAACAATCGCAGACGAAGCTTTCTCGCTATCCTCGGCCCATACTTTTAACTTATGTGCTACACCATCGGCTAGTGTGCCTGTGAGGGCAGTATCACCGTCATATAACTTACCACCTTTGAAGGTTAGCTGCTTTGATAAAGCAATTTGCGTCTGACTTATGTTTGTTGCTAATACCTTTCGTTGTTCGCTGTTTATTTGATAGTACGCTGTGACAGATTGGTCTTTGTCAGCGTCATATGCCTCGCCCGAAAGGTTAAGTGTGTCGTTTTCGTATAACGTTTGATTGTTTGTCGGTGTTATCAATGCGATTGTCGGGTCGTTGTTTGTGTTAAGTGTTCCGACATATTGAACGCTCTTTGTTGACTGTGCATAAACCGTAGGTGGTATAACACCAAAAGTTTGTTTAAAAGTAGCATCATATAAAGTAGACGGATAGGTCATTAAATAGTCTACTACCTGTGTTGTCCATTGAGTACTGCCTTTTTTTAGCATGGCTACGTTTTTCACGCCACCTACCAAGATAATTAAGTCGCCTGTCTTGTCTGTTGTTATAGATGCCATTGCATAGTGCCCCTGCGAAGTACCTTTTAGCACGCTCTCCGCGCTAGTCCACGTACTGCCACCATCTGTAGACTTAGCGTAGTATAGATTATTGTAGCCTCCCGAATCGGACGAAGTCCCATGCCAGGCAACATGAATCACGCCGTCTTTGTCCACTACTGCTGATGGACTGGATTGAGCGTATGAGTATCCGTTGTAAATAGTTTTATTTTTCCAAGCACCAGAAGCCCCGTGAATACCAGATAAACCAACCTTTTTACTAAATACATCTATACATTTGTCATTTGTACTCCATATCGTTTCTGTTATTATTAAAGCGTCTGAATTTCTAATCACTATTGTTGGATTCGATATATTAATAGGGGATTGATTCATATTAGTAACTTGCTCAACTGCTGACCACGTAACCCCACCATCTGTACTCTTTGTATAACGGATATTAAACGAATTTGGATACGTTGCATTTTTACTTGCCCATGTTGCGTGTAGGTGTCCGTTGGTTGGGTCGATTGCTAGGGACGCACCGGCTAGTGCTGATTGATTGTCGTCTAGTCGGGCGTATTTACCCTGGTCGTTAGTGCCTAGAGACCAATCTCCGCCATTCATTTCACTTATACGTAACTCTTTGAATTGGACAACGTTAGTGCTTACTGTAACCAGGACAAACACACTTGTCCCGTTTGTTGTAAGGGCCCATGAGGCTGTCGATAACAGTGACCAACTACCGTTTTTACCTAAGAATGTCCATGAGTTACCGTTGTCTGTTGATTTATATACATGAAGAAACCAGGCAGTAGCTACTTGCCCTAGAACACAAGCTACTAACGTACCATCATTTAATCTAACTAACTTGCGTCCGCCATTACCCGCTGTACTATATGGCTGATTAATTACAGTACCTGGAGACAAAGGTCCAACTGCCGCGCCTTTTACATACCAATACCCGTCTGTATGACGTCCGTTTGCCGGATATGTGCCATCTTCTGCCGTGATGTTTGATTGCACTAGTGAGCCTTTTGAGTAGTTTGTAGAAGATTGATACCAGGTTGGTGTGCCTGGTAGCTTAGATATAGTATAAACCCCATACCTGCCCTGGTATCGTATAAGGTTATCGTTGTAATTTGTGTATACTACAGTGTTCATGTTGACAATTGCGCTTTTTGAAGCCCCGATAGTAGACACTTTGCCCGTGTTTTGGTCTAGCGTATAATCTTCGTACCCGCCCACAGATTCGGCATCTAAAAATTCTTCTGTTCCCCATACAATTTGCCAGCTATAGACAGGTGTGCTTATCGCCGTAAACTTGTCATAATAATACTGAACCATCCTTAAACCACCTCCACTAATTCAACGTTGAATGTCTGCCAATCACCGACACCCATTTCAGCGTTAACCATATCAATTTGAACATTACTTCGAGCCACTTTTGCGCCTTTTTTGTATGCATTGGTAAGTGCAGAAACGGTAATCGTACCTTGACCTATCGCTGTAATTACAACGTCCTCACTTGCTACATCATCAAAAATAGTGACTTGTGTAAACGGTGTAAAACCATCAACACTAGCCACTTTTAATGTAGTTGTTCCTATTATGACAGCCTCAATAATGTCGGTCTTAGCTGCATCTAATTTGATTTTATTCATGCTACCGTCAAGCGTGTCTGCAAACGTTCCGCTGTTCCCTGGTACACGGCCATCTAGTTCCATTTGAATGCGCATTCGTTCTAATTGACGGTACATTTCAATCATAAAACGATAAGCGTTAAAGATTCCCCACTCGAAGTTATTAGCAAACTCTGACATGAACAGCGTCCCGTCCTCGATAACTTCTCCTGTTACTGGATCTGTTACGTCATCATACCATTCGGTACGCTCGTAAGGATTTTTCTTAAAATTCAGCGGTATTTCACCATTCATATAGTTACTCATTTACTTTCACTTCCTTTGATTCAAGTTGTAGAGGAAATGCTATTACATACCCCTTCGAACCTTTTTGATAGTTCATTGTTTTTTCGTACAATTCCCGCCCGTAACTATCGACTAAAACAGCCCTTGTTACCAAGCCTTGTTCTGTCGATAACTTTACGTACTTTCTTAATCCGAACTTTGTGCTGGTATGATAGATTTCTTTATCATAAACAACACCATCAATAGTAACCTTTGCGCCAACTGTAAGATTACTTAAAAATTGTTGAGTTAAATCTATCATTAATGGTTGTATTTCATTCAATCCCTCACACCTCCCGCTCTAAATCGACCACAAATCTGATTGTTCATAACGAAGCCGTATATCTCATTAGATACTACTAAAATTTCATTCCCTAAAGCACCATGCGTTTCTGCTGTTTTAAAACGGCCACATATTTTGTAATTGATAGGCCATGCATAGGTGCCACCTATAATAATTAGGCATTCTTTTAAAGCTAAAATTGTTGTCATTAAATCAATATTTAACGGAACAATTCTTTCAACTAACTGCACAACTTCGTTATAATAAGTCGACTGTTCAACTTCGATTGCCACTTCCATTTGAAATTCATTAATATCTAATAAAATCTGATGATTATTTTCTCCGATTAACCTTGATAAGGCCTTTGATAAGTACTCCAACACATAAGGTGCACTTTCTTGCATTCGTGCCAGTAATCGGAGTTTTCGAAATTTCAATGTCTCTTTCTTTCGATCTGCGCGAATACCAAAATCCTTTTCTCTTATAGCAATAGCAGCCTCGGTTGAAGTTAAAATAAATTGATCATTATCCACACCAAAAAGAGCTTCGTCAAGTTTATCCCAGTTAAGCGTAACTGTATTGGACAACTCCCGAAACTCTTTTATATTTTTATAGTAGGATGGTAACTCCTCTAAAAAAGCATTGGTCATGTACTCACTTCCTTCAGTATTACTTTAGAAAGTACTGGAATTTCTTCGATCAAGTTAATGTTATTTGCTAAGCCATTCAACAATGTTGAAGCAATATCCTCTATTCCTTCAATCTCTAATAGCCGAGATTCAATATGAGTAATACGAACATTGATGTCTAAATCTTTAAACCAACTTGCACGTAATTCAGCAAAATACGTTTCTAACGTTGCACTCACTTGTGCTTCAATTTGTCCAATAGATGCACCATTCAAGATGAGTTCAATTTCAACTTCAATATTATTTTTCCCTACACCTTCAACTGTTACTTCATGACCAATAGGCGCAGTACCATAACCCTCACCTTTAAACTCTAATGGATCCATAATCTCTTGAACATAAGATACAAACTCAGGTGTCGGAGCATTAAAATCCGAATCAATAATGATTGCTTTTACTGTTCCGCCACCAAATGGAACTCGACGCAGACGTACACCACCAACGCCTTGAATTGCTCTCAGCTTTTTCTTATAGTCCGCGCGATTACCACCAAAAGCTTTTTCACGGATATGTTCGACAAATCTTAAATATAAGGACTCATCTGTTTCATCATCTTCACCAGGCACAAGTACATCAGCTAATACAGCTTTACCTAGCTTGTTATTTGCTTCTAGAGGCAGCATTTCTCCATAATCCTTGTTACCAACTGCACCTGCTGTTTGTGCCTCTACTTTATATACCCCGACATCTAATCGCTCAATTACATTATAGACAATTGCCTCTAATCGATATTGGCTATTTATAGTCACATCTAGAGGTTGACCATCACCATCTGTAAATAAAGCTCGGCGAATAGCCTTTCCTGCATTCTTTCGTTCGACTCCATGCTCATTTACTCGTTTTTCAAGATCAGCTCCGTCCGCTGTTGCAGCAAAAGTACGACGATATAATACTGACATATCCCAATATGTTTCTGCTAACTTTAATGCGGTAGGTGCAAGTGCATCGTATATTACACTACCCTCACGCTTGTCTACGTCATCTGGCACACGTTCTAGAAGTTCAGCTAAAATACTTTCGTATGATTGTGACTCTAAGTACTCAAGCAATTCTAATCGCCTCCTTTAACAGACTAACATCACCATAAATTGTTCGAGCTACAAATGTTATTAATACATCATCTTTTGAGATAAATTCAAGACTAAAATTTTCTAATGATGTAATACGTTCATCTTGTAACAAGGCATCGTGTATTCGCCTACTTAAATCCCCGCGCACATATAACTCATCATAGCCAACCATGTTTTGAAAACCATAATTGTTTGTATAAATTAGATGTTCAAATCGAATAGTATTTAACACTTTAAAAATTGCTTGTTCCATAGCTTTTTGACCATCTATTAAACCGCTGCAGCTACCTCGTTTGAAATCTAAATGATACGTTCGAGTGGGTAATTCAACAGCGTCCATTACTTCAATATCAGGGGTAATTGTTATTGCTTCTGTTGGTAGTGCCATACGCTATCCCCTTCCTTATATCTGTCTGATACAAAATATTTTTGGCCACCTTGTACTCGATGCATTATTACTTTATCACCTTCTTTTAAACCATCTTCTAAGACGAGCTTTAGATATTTCATTTCATATTCTTCATAAGGCACCGCAGTCGATTCGCCTTGATTTTGTCGTTTCGAACTTGTCTGTTTACCTTCATCACCAATTTGACCTTTGGTGTAACTTTTCGGATATTCGAATTGAATACTGGCAATTCTTTCATGTCTAGTAAGATGCTCCGCAACAAGTAAAAACTCATCGGACAAGATGAGTTTCGAGTGTATTTCTATTTTTAACGGCTTTGCTTCAATGACTTTACCCAAAACAATATTTACTGGATTGGACGCTTGAAATGCTGCTAGTGCTGTCGTTTTAATTAGCTCTAGTAAACTCAAGAAATCACCTTCAATTCTAAACTCATTGTATGGACTTTAGCGGACCAATCATGTGTACATGTCTCAACCAAAAACAACTTATTAATCCCCAATTTTTCGATATAGATAAATACCATCTTTCCAGCTCGTACTCGCCAATCACCTAAGCACTTTAAGGATAATTCCTTTTTTTCTTTATTGTGAACCGCGAGTAATACATTCAATAAGCTTTCAATCTGGGCGGGTGTCATATTTTCGTCTACCTTTTTGTAATACTGCAGCTGACCCCATTTAGCGATATTGCTACTATCCTGCGCAATAAATACTCTTCGCTTGGAAGCCTCTTTATCATCTAATACCAGTTTTACTCGATTATAAGAATCCTCAATTGATACTGAGTAATCAAAGTCATATAAAAGACTTTCTTCACCAATATAAAAATCTGTAGGGGGTATAACAAGATCGCTAATATTATGCAATCCTAGTGAGCCGAAATCATCCATAAAAACAAAGCTCTGGTTTGTAGCCACAATAGCTGAATCAATGTATTTCATGATGACATCTAATGTCTTCTTATTTTCTTCAACCATTCCTGGCGCTGTAAAACCTGTTTTCGCTACAGAACTCAACTTAAGATTTGCCATACTGCAAATACGCTCAATAGCCTTTTCTGCTAACATCGATGGAATAACAAAAGTATCTTCATACATTAAATACTTTAGTTGATCGTAGGCAATGATATTAAATTCACTATCCTTGCTAAAACTTGCTTTAAAGGAATAGCCATAAAATACTTTATGTTTTCCATCAATTACTCTTACAATCGCACCAGATACAATTTTATTTTCAAGTGGCTTAGGATTTAGCAAAGAAACATTAAGCTCTGATGCTTTCCCTGTTTTTTCAGTCTTCCAGCTAAGTGAAGTGACAGGCACTTCGTATATATTTCCATCTCGATTATCAATTAATACTTCTATACCTACCACCTCATTTCTTAGCCGTCCATTCAGGCGGAATTTTCACTTTCAACCCAATTGGCAACTTCCTTAAATCACTATCTTTAATCCCGTTCAAGGTTTGCAATGCTTTATAATTTGCTCCGTTTCCGGTATACTTTTGCGCGATTTTCCAAAGCGAATCACCCTTTACTAAACTATACGTCTGTGGTATTTGCTTAGAGTTTTCTCTTGGAGCTTCCTTTTTCACGACTTTCTTCACTGTCTTTTTCTTGGCAGACACAGTTGGCACATTACTCTTATGAACCAGTTCCATTTTTTTAAATCCAAATGGCACATACTTTTTAAAAGAGATAGTATAATCCACGTCGGACGTACCAAATTGATCTTTTGCTTCAAAGCTTTCAATAGTAAACTGGCCGTTAATAGAGAATGAACCGCCTACATAAACAAAGCGAATAACCGTTTCTTCGGCCATCCACTTTTTTATTTGGTCAATATACTTTTTAGGTTCAATAAATTGTGTATCAGCGTAATGTGTATCCTGCGCCGGAAAAAACGAAGAGAATGAGAACTCGGGTAATTTCATAGGCTTAGGCACTTTAACAGTTCCAATCTTAGCGACTGAAAATTCTTCTCCATCTGCATCCTGTTTAAATGATAATTCTGGCGGATTTACAGGGATACGAAACCCTTCTTTGTCATTGTTAGCACTTAGATAGATTCCTATCATCCATATACCCCCTCTACCGAACGATTCTGCTCATCTTTCAAACCTTGTGTAATAAACTTTACAACTTCATGAACATCCACTTTCTCACGAATATCACCAGTGAAATAAAACTTCGGTTCACTTTGAATATGCTGCACAACATCTTTACTAGTATTTGTTATAGGTGAAGCAGAAATTTTCTCTCGTACTTCGTTTGATACTTCAACTTCATCCCTAACTGGAACATTCAATGCTTGTGATACATAGTCATTTATTTTGGCAACGTTGCCACTCGCATTAGATAAATCACCGAATTTATTAAGCATTTTTTCCATTGCACTACCAGTTGTATCTTCAAAATTATTATGGACCTGTAAATTTGGTGTAAGCGAAACAATGTTATTGATCACTTTACCTTCCGCAATATCTTTAAATAATTCGAGATATTCGTCTGCTAGATTGATTTTGTCTTCAATCTTCCCAACTTTATCTATATTTCCACCATTAAGTTTTTGATTATCATCAGCATTTTTTCCAAGACCTGATTCTGAAGGTGCATTTATTTGACCAAGACTCGAATCTGAAGGTGCTGATTTTACTACATCATCTGTCAAACTAGATGGAAATGGATTAGTATTCTCTTCATCTTTCTTCACTAATCCCGCTAGCCCTTTTGCTTTGTCTACTAAACTACTTAATTTTTCACTGCCAGCAAGTGAAAGAGAATTTCCTAATTCATATCCTTTGTCGTATGCATTACCTAAGTCTTTGTAATCTAAACGCTCAAATTGTTTTTTGATTGGTGCAGTCGGCATAGTTACATTATTCATATAATCCCCAGCGGTGTTCATTCTTCCCAGAGTAATCTTGTCAGCCTTTGTAGGCGCTTTAATAAGATTTTGAAGCGTTTCCCCAAAGTTAGTTGCACCATTACTTAATTTTAAATCTACTGTACCTATCTTAGAAAGATCGGTATCCAGCACACCATTAAGTAAACCTATGAATGAATTCACTCCACCAATTGCACCGTTGATAAGATCAGATATTCCGCCTAATGCATTATTAATGACATTAAAAATACCATCTGCTATACCACCAACCGTTTTCAGCACCATAGTTCCCATCGTATAAAATGCCATCTGTACACCATACACTAAATCGTTGAATGTATTTGCAATCCACTCAGCTACGCTAATAATATTATTTCCTATGGCATCTAATACAGTTCTAACCATAAGATTAAAGGCAATCCATGCGAGTTGTACAAAAAATATAGCCTGATTCCATGTATTAACGAACCATTCGGCAACGGTAATAGCAAGGTTAGCAATACCTATCATAACGTTATAGAAGGCAGTACCTAGCCAATAAACGCCTCCAACAATTGCACCAATTACAGTTGCAGTTTGTTCAGCCCACATCACCATTGCGGTTACAACTAAAGCAATTACTGCAATAATTCCAATTATGATCCACGTAATAGGGCTTGTTAAATAAGCAGCATCTACTATCCATTGTGCTGCAGCCCACGCAAGGGTTGCTGTCCTAATTAATCCTAAAACAGCATATTTGGTTAGCAAAATTGCTACAATTGATCCTAGAACAACACCCATTATTACAAGTATAGGCACCACCCAATTAGCGTTATCATACATAAATGTTCCTACCGCACCGATTGTGTTGTAAATCATCTCAAGAGCATCAAAAACAAGTGATAATCCAGCTACAAATAGATTAATAAACATCATTGCATGACCTGCTAAAACCCCAAATGCATCCGAATTAACAAATTCGCTGAATCGTTTAAATATAGGTTCAAATGCATTTTGCGCATAGTTTTTAAATACAGTCATTGCATCTGAAAATGTTATCGGCGTTTTACTAAATTTATCTTCAATTTCGTCAGCAGCATTAAATAACGCATTTTTGATAATATCCGCTGTAATTTCTCCATCTGATGACATTTGTTTTAGTTCACTTGTACTTTTTCCTAAAGAATCTGCAATTGCATCTGCAAGCAATGGAGCCTTTTCTGCGATTGATGTAAACTCATCTCCTTTCAATCCTCCAGAAGCCATTGCTTGCGTTAATTGTTTTATACTTTCAGCCTTTTCTTGACTACTAGCTCCTGAAGCAGCGAAAGATTTATTCATCAGCTCACTGAAACGGATAGCTTCATCATTGCTACTAAAAGTATCACTAGCGTTTAATTTAGCAACACTAGTAGCCATATCATTATAAGAGCTTAAACTTCGCTGAGAAGCTCTATAAATCTTATCCTGCAACTCCGCTTGTGTTTGCGAACCGTCATTAATATTAGCGATTCGCGTATTAGTATTACTAAAAGAATCAGAAGCGCTTGCTAACTTCTTAAAACTCTCAGTTAAATTCTTTACCGATAAAATATTAGAAGCAAAACCAACAAATTTACTAAAAAAATTATCTACTCCACTTGTGGCGGCTTCTATCCCTCCCGAAGTCCCTATAAATCCATCACCCACATTGCTAATACTTTGATGTGCAAGTCTTGCACTAGTCCCTAATCTATTAAAAGCTACACTCGCACTCTGGATAACGACCGTTGCACGTTGCAGGCTACGCATATCCCCTGCTCTGTTGGATGATATATGCATTTGCTCCATCGTTCGGATTGTACTATTCATAGCTTTCATCATCTTATGAAGAGTACCCGTCATTCTATCGGTCAAGGTCATGGTTGTACGCACTGACATAACACTCACCTCATTTTAGGGCTAAAAAAGACATACCCAACAAGGCATGCCTTTTCTATATAATTATAATTGTCTTATTACTTTTTCGAGGCCTCTGCCTCTTTTTCAAGTTCTACATCCAAACTTGCTATAATGAATGCGCGCTCTTTGCGATCCATACTTAAAAACGAGTTAGGCAGTATATTGAACCGATGAAGCGCAACATGTGCATAAAATGCTAGTCCGTCGCGCTCATCGTCACTGCCTTGTATTAGTTTTTTACTTCTTCCACTTCATCTTCGAGCGTAATATCACTTCCGCTAATTTCGGATACCTTTTCTGAAATCAGCGATGTTTCACCTGCTAGAAACATTCTCCCATATAAGGCCTCTGCACCTTTTACGCCATAAGATTGTTGTAATTCTGTATTATTTAGGTCTGGGTATACGATAGCTGCTACGTTTAATCTACGGTTGTATGCTACTGGATCAAATACTCGTTCTTGGCGTCCTCTTTTGCCAGCTACATTTTTAAAACATCTATCGTTAATCAAATCGGCTTCTTCAGATGGAACAGGTAGTAATTTAATAGGTTCTGCAAAACGTTGTAGGGATAACTCGATAGGTTCTACCGCCATTACATTTTCTTTCATGAATGCTTTAAAGTTACTCATTTACAGTTTCCTCCTTATTGGATAACACTAAATTGGTTTAAGATTTCAAAATCGTCAAATGTGAATGAAAATTCGTCTTTTAATGTGTCTGCACTATCTGCATCAAGCATTGCTAGTAATGTTTTATCTGGAACAATATTTCGGACATCCACGGTTTGTTTACCAGCTGCACTAGTAATATCCGCATTGACAATTGTTGCATCAAACATTGGCGATTTCCCTGAACGTAGATAGTTCATGGCCATCGCTCGAACCTCTGGGCGATGGTAATACATCGTCATTTCACCGACACCTTTTGCTCCGACAATTTTTGAACCTTCCATACGAGCATTTAACCGTTTTACTTCTACTTTGTTGTATTCTACTTCCGCCTTGAATTTAAGAATTTCTGCAAATTCATATGTTTGCCCTTCAATATTAATAAATACCAAGCCCTCACGAGAGGACATTGCGTCTTTTGTTTGCATTACGTTTGCTGCCATCTAATTTTCCCCCTTTTATTTACACTCAACGCGCATATATAATTTTTCCATTGCATCGATAAACTTGATACCAATCACTGCAAATACGGCATCTTTTTCATCACCTTGCTCAACAGTAATATCTTCAGGCAAATATGGATTGATCACCCCTAACCGAACATATGGATCGAGCACCGTTTTCATTAATTGCTTCTTAAATAAATCTCTTCCATCTTCATTATTGTTCACTTTACCGATGAAGTATTTTCGGAAAATGTGGCGTGTGTTATTTTCAACAATAGTCATTCCTCGATCAATTTTTCCTTTACGGAAATCTTGGTTTTTAGACGGTGTAAATGAATGGAAAGTATTTATATCCTGCTCTACTACTACTTCATCATTATTGAAAGTGAAGACAATATGACCGTCTTGTAATGCTTTAATGATTTCATCATTGGTCATCGCTTCCGCTTCTATTGCACCCGGATATTTTGCATATGTTAATGAACCTACAGTGGATGCTGCAAATGCTGCACCAAACCAGTACACCGCCTCATTTGCACTTAAGATTTCCCCACCATCAAGTGTGACGCCATTTTTAATCGATACTGTGCTTTCATGGTCTGCTGCATTATAATTATTTGTAACGAATGTAACGCGTTTACCTGCTTGTTCTCGCAGTTCTTTTACCTTTAAGGCAAGTAGCTCTTTTATTGTATTGTCAGCAGTCCCATATGCCACTACCTTAAAATTCAAAGTATCCAATGCAGACGCGAACTCCGATATGGACTCGTTTGTAGCAGCTACTGTTGTTCCACCAGCTAAAGTCAAAGTAGCATCACCTGTTGGTAATGAACCATTAAACAATACATATTCATTTGATTTTAAATCTTCGAAAGTAATCACCTTTTGTAAGTCCACTTGAATACCGTCAAAATAGGTTTTTACTGTTGTAGAACCGTCTAATCCAGTTGTCGTAATAATGTGAATCTTATTTCCATCAGTTCCACCGAACTTCGCAGTAGCTGTTAATCCTTCAACTGTCGCTTTCGCTTTCTCACCAACGCCATTAAGGTTATACAAATAAACATTTCCAGTAGCCTTAAAAGCTTCTCGAAGAGGTAAAATATCACCCAGTGCTTTACCGAATAAGCTCCTAAACTTTGTATTTGAAGAGAGTTTAGTAAACTTACCAACATCACCCCAATCAAGTGTCACAGGTACAACTAGAGCCCCATTAGAATCAAGTCCCATTGTATTTAAACTGTTTGTTTCAAAATTAATATAAGCATCAGGACGTACTTTATTTTGCGTTTCCCAAATTCCACCCATTATGCAATTCCTCCTTTTTGCTTCCACTCGGATACTTGTTTATCAGCTTCTATTTTTGTATAAGTTACGCCATCTTGAAGCACAACTTGATACTCTAAACGCTCTTTTGAAGATTGAGCGCTATCTAAAAAAGCAGCCTTAGAGAATTTTTTATTCCCTGGCTGCTTCACTGTTTTTGGTTTAAAAGTCATTATTTGTGTCAAATTCAACGCCCTCCAATGTTTTCATTTTCGCTTCTTCTTGACTGTCGTAAAGTCTCGCTTTCACTTGAAAATTAATCATTAGTGTTTCATTAACTATTTCCCCTTCTATTTCATGTATTTGGAAACTATCCGCAAGGTATTTAAAGTTGTTTTGGATAACTTCCAGTACATTTAAGCATTCATCATCTATTTCATCTGTAGATGGTAAATAGACGATGCTAAATGAATAGGTCCGAATTGCTTGATTCTTCATACTTCGCTCTTGATGCACGTTTATGATTCGAACTAAAAATGCAGGTAATTTTAAGTCTTGCTTAACTGGTTTATTGTAAATTTGATATTGATTGTTATCAGGATACAAAGATCGTAATTGCATGATTGCTAACGTTTTAATACGATCTGTTACATTAACCACCCATTTTACGCCTCCATTCCTTCTCGATTTCGTGTTCCCACATTTGAGGTATAAGATGTTCCATTTCTTGTTCCGTGAGTTTAAGTATATATTGACCATCTACAAAACCTACTGTTCGTCCAGTCATAACATTATGCCTTTTCTCAACAAAAAGCGGATATTCTAACTGATTATAAATAATAATGATAAAATTATTACCCTCTTTAACAATATGGTATTTCCAGTTATCACGAAACCGATTATTATCTACAGGTGTAAGCATTTTCACTTTCTTAATAGCGATTTGGGCAACTCTCTCAGCCACTTTTTTGTGTATCTTCTCAGTTGTAAAAGTGAGTTCTTTTAAGTTTTCAGCTAACTGCTTTACTTCCTTAAATTCAAATGCCATTAAGCAAACACCTTCCTTCTAAAGTACATCTTCGTTCGATACTTAGAGAAATCATTTTTTAGCTAATAGCACCTCCTCATCCTAATAAAATGAAACAAAACAACTTTCTTTTGATAGTTCTAGCCCTCCCTTTCCTAAAAAATAGTGTAACGGCATAATTTGAAAACTTATTCTTTAACGTCTACAAGTTCGAAAAAGACGAGAATAGGCATAATAAAAAGTCGTAGTTACCTACGACCGATTGATCAAATCTTTTTATTTTCTTATCTTTTTCTTGAACTAGGTTGTTCGCATTAACTTTAGAATTCTTTGTTGTTTCTCCCCATATTCAAAATATAATACAAACAGAAGAAAATCTTAGCGAACCGCCTATATCTAGTTTACATTATAATTTCTAACTCACATAATGTTTAAAGTATGGCAACTCTGGAAAGTTTGAAATCGTAGTTACCTACGACCGATAGATAAAATCCTTTTATATACTTATCTTTCTTTTGAATTAGGTTGTTCGCATGAACTTTGGAACTGTTGGCTCTCCCTATATTCAAAATATAATATAAACAAAAGATAATCTTACCTAACCTGCCTATAGCCTAGTTTACATTATAAATTCTAACTCACATAATGTTTAAAGTATGGCAACTCTGGAAAGTATGGAATGTTTCTACTGTTTGCTCTCATTTAGTGAATCCCTAAGACTATTAGTTAAAATGCTTGAAGAATTACCAAATTGCTATATGAATAAAAATTGAACAAAATGCAGCTTGCAGTTATCCTTTTTTAAAAAAAGATTTATAACGACACAAGTAGACAAAGTTTCAGGCCAATAAAAAATTTTAGGATCCCTCATTTTATATGAGGGATCCTTTTTAAGCTAACATTTTGATTAAAATATTTTCTTTAATATTTTGTATTTGTGTGTGACTCAATTCCATTTTTTTTGCTATCCAACGTTTAGATTTTCCATCTAACATCCAATTTAATACTTGTATCTCCCTATCGCCTGTAACTTTTTCGAGAAGTTTCTGAACCTCTAATATCTTTTTCTCGTAATCTGCCACACGTTTATTATTTTTCGAACGTCTAATAGCCTCTTGCATAATTGGATCACCTATCCCGCCTACCGCCTTTGGTAATGAAGCCTCAATACCATATTGTGCCGTCTTTGCCCCTATGACCATTTCTTCTCGCATTTCTTTGATAGCGTTAACCATCCAATGGTAGTCTGTAATCATTGAATCTAAAACATCCGGTGTAATAACGAAAGCTCTCTCTTTTAACATAGATTTTTCCTCCTAAGTGTAATGATATTCTCCCCTATGCAGAGTAGTAAATTTTTGGCTCATATCGATGATAGAAGCCATTGGGTTTAACATGCAATGCTAATGCTGTTTGTAATTCATACTCGTCAAAGCAAATTGTTTTCGACTTATTCTCATCCCCTTTACGCCATATAATAACGGCGTAAGGTTTTACTCCAAAACCTAAAAATATTGGATTCAAACTGCTACCTCCCATATCCCATTCATAACTAACTGTTAATACTCAACTCTTAAATGCTTTATATCCTTTTACTAAAACAAAAACGTTTTTTCCCTGTCGTTTCGTCATCTTTTCTCGCACCGATAAGGGGATGTGCGTCTCTCTATCTTTTTTCAAATAGTTTGCGCAATCGATAGTTCACTTTCTTATCCTTCTGAATAGTTACTATGAAATCTTGAGTCATTTCTAAAAGTCGACTAGTTAAAGCCTCATCGATATAAAGCATGTCATCAAGAGACAATTCACTAGATATTAATAAAGGTTTGTTGCTCAAATAACGTGCGTTGACCACTTCGAAGATGACATCAGTCTGCCACGACTTCACATTAACTTTCCCACCGAATGGCTTAAATAAATCGTCAATGAACAAGACATCAACCTCTTTCATCTGAGTCATAATTTCCATTTTACGTTCAAAATTGTTAGCTGCGATATTGTTCAAGCCATCTTTGTATGGGAAGTAAAGAACAGGCACTTGCTTTGAATGGATCAGATAGTTAGATATCGCGGTTAATAAATGTGTCTTGCCACACCCAGGTTGTCCCACAAGCATGATGCTATTTTGTCTGAAACCTCTAATTTCTTCAAAGGCTGCATAATACTGTTTCACCTTACTTTTCATTTCTACAACTTTGGGATGAACATTATCCGTCGAGAAGTCTTTAAGGCTCATTTTCTGAAACTCTTTTGTAATTGCACTAGATTCAATAAGTCTATTAATCTTGAGCATCTTATTGCATTCACAAACGATATAATAGTCTTGCTCCACTTCAACACCTCGGATATAGTAACCATTCTTTTTACGTTCTAAGTAACTACCAGTATCTTTACACTTAGAACAGTTATACTGAGTTTCTTCAATCGCTACAGTAGTTTCCGAATATAGCTTGCTTCTCGCCATGACTTCTGCCATTCTGTCGCCCGTTTTTTGCACTGATCTTCACCGACCAATCTGAATAAGTTATTACATTGCAATGTATTATTAAAAACTGCATTATTCTCCTGACTGTTTACATCTAAAAGGGTATCAACACGTTCGAACATACCCTCTAGTCGTTTTATTAATATGTCGGTCAATAACTTTTGCGCCAAGTTTGTAGATTAGGTATACAATGACATAGCCCTTATCTTTTAGACTTGAAATTAACTTTGATACTCGCCCTTTGCTAAGACTATAGATTGGTGCTAACTAATTGTTTGATGACAACACCCTTGTTCAACTCTCAAACCAAATTTCAACAATTATTATATCCACGCTTAAAACCAGAGTTAAGATACTTTTCGAGGAATCCAAGATCGAATGTAATTAAGTACATTTTGCAAATCTTTCCTACGAATATCTTTATAACTAGCTACCGCATAACGATTCTTAATTTCACGATGCAAATCACTAAATAATTTCGGTTGGATTTTTGTATCATCTTCAATCTCATAAACTTTTATGGCAACTTCTTTTCGTACAGCGCGTTGTTCACCAGAAGTTAATGTTATTTGTTCATTAACTTTTTCGATAATCATAGACAGTTCCTGCCTTATTTCATGCTGCTCTTGTTTAATTGCTTGAGCCTCCACTAAATCAGCAGTTGTACGAAGAACAGTCCCTAGTGCTTGATTTTTAGATAAAGGAACTACATTTTCTTTCACCATGTAGTATTCGTCTACTAAGATTTCGTACGAGTCCCAAGCTTCGTCTGTATTAAGAGATTGAGCATGTAGCAAAGCTCCTTTTTCAGTCCAAAGATATAACGCTCTAGCCATTTTGGAAATATGTAATTGTTGTTGCGTTTTTCGGAAATTCAATAATTCCTTACCTTCTAATTTGAAAAAATGCTTATATTCTTTATATTGATCTTTATTTTCTGAAAAATTCTTATAAATATGCTCACTGATTGTTCCATAACTTTCAGCAATTTGTGCTGTCGCAAGGACGGGACGATTTTCATATAAGATAATTTGTAATAATTTCATGTCAAATAACCTCCTTTATTAATAAACCTTGTATCATATCGCTACACAAATACATTTTACACAGCCACTTTGTAACGAATCGTGACTTTTATCATCAAAAAAAAGAACCCACTCAAAATCTAGTACTACCGCAATAGATTTAGCAACATGTACAGAAGGTCTGCGTTTACCTTGTTCAATCATGGTGTAATATGCTCGTTTAATTCCAGATGCTTTAGCGACATCATCATGAGTCAGATTATTTTCTAAACGTTTTGTTTTTAACCAAGTTCGATTTTCCAATTATTCACCATCTTTCATATAGCTTATTTATAATATAGTATCAATTCGTTACTTAGTCAACAAAATTGTATCGTTTCGTTACATTTTTATTTTTTATTGGATTAGTAACAATTTGTTACATATAATGATAT
Source organism: Lysinibacillus sp. FSL K6-3209 (assembly GCF_037976175.1). Lineage (NCBI taxonomy): Bacteria > Bacillati > Bacillota > Bacilli > Caryophanales > Bacillaceae > Lysinibacillus > Lysinibacillus sp. FSL K6-3209. The sequence continues at coordinate 3,251,273 of NZ_CP150264.1, forward strand.
TTAGAAACGCGAGGTGAAATTATGCTAGGTGTACGCTTGAAATATCTACGAAAATCAAATAACAAAACGCAACAAGATATAGCAGACATTCTAGGCATTACTAGACCAGCTTATACTGCTTATGAACAAGGTAAGAGAAATCCTGATTATGAAATTTTAGAAAAAATTGCGGACTACTATAATGTGTCTATAGATTATCTTTTAGGGAGAACAGATAATAAAGGAGCTTTACATACCCAAGCTGGCATCTCTGATAATGAATACAACAATCTAAGTGCATATCAAAAAGAGGTAATTGATTTCTTTTTAACTAGAGAAGATTTATTTTTTAAAAACCAGCCAGAAAATTTACTGGATGCGTTAGAACAATTTGAAGTTTTCTATGAAGTATTGAAACGTCAACAAGAAAACAAAAAATAAAATCACAATAATTTGCAACATTTCCAATCATTTTAAAATTCGCCTTTTCTTTGGTGAATTTTTTTGTTACCATAAACAGAACATATGTTTGATAAAAGGGGGATATTATGAATTTTATTTATACTCATCTAGAAGATTATATTCGTGAATTATATACAAGTATTGATGTGACAACACCTAAACTTCTTAATCCAGGATTAATCGCCTCACGCCTTGGTTTTACACTATACTTTTTACCTTACGATTCTACCAATACAGGAAATGTAATTTTTATTGATTCTAGATTGTCTGAAGAAAGGCAGTGGCAGGATTTCGGGCATGAGTTATGTCATGCGACGGTACACTCTGGTAATCAAGCTAAATCAATTCAGCTTTTTAGAGAATATCAAGAATGGAAAGCAAATAGTTTTGCTCTCCAAGCCTGTGTACCCACTTTTATGCTTAATAAGCTAAAACTACCTTCAAATGAGGAAAAAGCAATTATTACAATTCAAGCGTTCTTTCATGTAGAATACGATTTTGCGAAGAAAAGATTATATCACTATCTTAATAATCATTATTTTGATGGTTATAGACTCACTGAAGGGAGTAATTATTGTGAAGTACGTTAAATTACGATTGATTAACTGCAATAATTAGTGTTAGTCAGAGTGAAATAGTGTAAACGAAAAAAGTAGTAACCATTCTATCTAAGAACATCAAAAATAGTCAGTTCGAAGATGATGCCGATAAACGAATAGAATAACCATATTATTTTCAAATGAATGCGCAACCCTTTTGCCCTGACACAATTAGCTAATGGAGGTATCCACTATACAAGAAGGTACCTCCATTTACCTCAGATACATTTTGATGATATACGGTATACTTCAACAGCCTTAATAATTCAAGATGGACAAGCCCTAAAGTCATTCCATTGTGATTAGGTTAGGATTTTGTATAATCAGAACCAGAACCAGAACCACCAGTCTAACTGGTGGTTTGCTCTACGCGTGATACGCTGGGGTACTGGCCCATGTCTAAAGACACACTGAAAGGTCCACCACCCGCACTCCGTTTTCACGCTACCACTAAAGTGGGTTTATTTTTTTCTCTTCTTATTTTTTATTTCTTCTCCTGTGAATGGGTCAATGAATTCTTTCATGCTCATTTGATCCTCTAGAATATCTTCTTGTAATTGATTTTTTATATATTCCTGAATAATTTTTCTATTTCTTCCCACGGTGTCTACATAATATCCTCGGCACCAAAACTTCCTGTTCCCCTATTTGTATTTCAGATTCGCATGTCGATCAAATATCATTAAACTACTTTTCCCTTTCAAATAACCCACAAATGATGAAACACTTAATTTTGGTGGGATACTTACCAACATATGAATATGATTAGGACATGCCGTGGCTTCGATAATTTCTACACCTTTTCTTTCACATAACTGCCGAAGAATTCGACCAACATCTGCCTTGATTTGTCCATAGATAATCTGCCTTCTATATTTTGGCGCAAAGACGATGTGATACTTACAATTCCATGTCGTGTGTGCTAAACTTTTATTATCCATTTGGATCCCCTTTCGTACGAAGTCGGTTGACCAGACCTGAATTTATCGTACGGCTGGGGATTTTTTCTTGTCCATAGCTAGAAGCTCTTTAGAACCCCTCGCATAGCAAGGGGTTTTCAAAAAAATACAATAAAAAGCCTTACAACCGTTGTGGCTGTAAGGCTTAAGTTAGCGTCCCAGGAGGGATTCGAACCCCCGAACTCCTCTATAGAGGCTCCACTATTTTATCATCTAAAAAAGCGGTAATGGTGCGGGTTAAAAGGTCTTTTCTTCTCAAGGTGGGATTCGTTCAATTTACGAACTCGGACCGAAATCATCTTTAATATCATATTATCATCATATCTCGCCCATTGAAAGTACATTCTCTAAATCGCACATCACGCGTATCTCAAATTAATCAAGTTCTTTCCTGACTTTTTTCCCAAACTCTGCTTATCATTATTTACTCTATCTCTTATCTTTATTGTAAAAATCACTAGGGCGTCTTCCTTCTCACTTAATTCTCATTCACAATTTTATCCGAAATTTTTTAAACAATTTCCTTAAACTTTTCACATATATAAAAAGAGAACCTTTAAAAAGGCCCTCTGTAAATTCATTTTCATTTCAATACATATAGTACTTTCAATAATTTAATCACACATTTAATCACATTTTATATAACCCTTACCTAATTCATATATAAGGACAAACTAATACATATGTTCATTTCATACTCATAAAAATACCAAGAGCCAATCCACAGCCACTTTATGTATGGAGACGGTGGGTTATACCCCCTTATAAATTGTACATACTGTCATACCAACGTTCTAAGCAGTTATTTTGATAGTTGTTATTGCAGTAACTTTAAAAATAACTTTTTTCTACTCCCTCTATACCACTACTTACAGAGAAAAGGTAAATTTAGTTACCATAAATTTTTAATACAAATATGTCATCACTATTCCGTTTTAATGAATACTTAAAATTATTTATAGCAAACTCTTTTTCCTTCATCTCATCAACTGATAAGTTTAATTTATATTTATTTTTTAAATCCAGGGTTACCAAATAATACATTCCATCATTTTTGATTAAACGGAATTCATTTATTTCATGTGGGATATTTTTCAATATGTAACTAAATGATTTATCTTTAACTGCTTTATTCGATAACTCATTCTCATACCACGATTTTATCAAAGCAAAATATTCTGTTTCTCTGAATTCCTCAAGAATACTAGACGAAACTCTAATCAAAAATATTTTAAGCATCAGCTTATCATCATACACCCTAATTGTATCGCGATATTTGTTGGAAATTTTAGCAGCTACTTCTCTTGAGTTTAGTCCCATTAAATAAATCTTCACCGCTTCCAAGTTAGGCAGACCATATTTTAGTAGTTCGTTAAATTCAAGAAGTTTTACATTACATTCCTCAAGTTTACTATATGCACAAATTTTAGAGAAAGTATTAATTATTAAAGGCAACTCATAATACAATTTAGACCAATTAAAATTATCAAATGTTCTTTCATTTAATCTCTCACCAGATATCCACTGAGCTATTTGTTCAAATACTATATCTCTATTATCGCTTCGATACATATTCAATTCAGAATTCGCTATATCTAATAAGAAGGAAATTAAATCATCTTTAAAGTCCTCTTTCATTAGGATGTCATGAAGAACAGGTAATTTTCCTTCTAGTAACCTTATGAATGATAAAGCAATGCCCGATTGTAAATAGAGCTCTTTTTTCTCGCTATTTTGATATGTTGCTTTAACATAATTCGCTCTAGCTTTTATTATTCTTTTTAATTTTTCTTCGTCAAAATCGCCTGCTTTATTTCCAGCTGATATCATCGCAAAACTTTTTGTAATAAATTCATCTAAGCTACCCAGCTCAAAATTCTCTTCATTTAAAATCGCCAATAAAGTATCATCGATGACAAATAAATTCAAATCATCTTCAAATCTTTCTTCATTTGAAATAATTTCTAGCAATATTTCAAATTCAACACCATTATTTAATGCAATGTCATAAATATCTTTTAAAGCATCATAAACTCCACTTTCTACTCTTTCAATTGTCCCATTTATAAAACTTTCAAAAATCCCTATTTCCCATTTGCTATTTCCCCTAGTTCCATCTATAGCAAATAATACCCTGCCTTCAACATCTATAAAAGACCTACCTGCACGACCAATGATATTGTGAAATTCACCATTAGTAATTACGTCTCTAGTCATTCGGTAATGAGCAATTATAACGGTTGAAACACCTATATTAACACCTTGAGCCAAGGTACTTGTTGCTACAATAATCTTTGGATTTGAATATCTAAGGATTTTTTCAGTAGCAATTCTCAAATCGTTTGGTAAAGAAGCATGATGAACTATTATTCCTTTCAAAGCAGCTTTCTCGTAAATACTGTCTTCCCCATAATACGCTTTTAAAGAAAATAAATAATCTTCCCAGAAAATATTTTCCCACGTATGGTCTTCAATATAATCTAGAATTCTTTGATACCACTGAATGTACCCCTTCACCATGTTTTTCCTAGCTAGGTATATCAATACCTTTCCTGAATCAGAAAACTTTAGTGCAGTTAGCATCACAGCAGTTCTTTTATCATTAGGCAAAACAACTTTTCTTGGTAGATTTATATTTTCTACAAAGTTATGATTATAAGGATTATTTTCACCTTTCCATTTAATAGTGACATTGCTTCCTTTAAACAAAAGAACGCCATATCTCTTCTCATTTATAGACTGATTTAACACATACTCGTTACCATCAGCTTGGGTAATCCATTTTGCCACTTCTGAAGAATTTGGCAAGATAGCTGATAAAACAAGAAACTTACCATTCACTTTCATCACATAATATTTGAGTTCTTCGTAGAATAATTCATTCCTAGTAAATCTTATATCTCCGCCAATTAAATGCCCTTCGTCTAAAATAATCAACTTAAGTCGAGCCTTAATGTCATTATCATTTCTAAGAATCATTTTTGCTTTTTCTGGGGTAACAATTAAAACGTTTGAATCACCTATTAAAAATTTATCAAATAAAGACTCTGTACCATCGCCATACATATTAGAAATTTTTATTCCTAAACTACTTAAATTTTTCTTTAATGTCTCTTCTATTTCAAAAGCTAAAGATTTAAATGGTGCCAAATACATGATAATTGCAGTAGGCTCTTCTACTAATGTTTTCAGTATATTTATTTCCGCTATCTTAGTTTTCCCACTACTTGTAGGTAAGGCTAATACTGAACCCGATGGATTCATGCTTTTTACTAAAGCATCAATTTGAAAAGGAAATAATTCAACAATGCTTGGTGAACTAAATAAATTTTGTAAAATAAACTTTTCAACTATTTCACTGTCTTGTATCAAAGGTGGTATTACTTTCCACAAAGATGCTCTATGAAAGGTCTTAAATAAGTAATTTAATAGTTTAAAAATATACCATGCAAAAACATCATTATCTATTTCACTCAGTTCTACCAAATCAGCAGTATTTTCTATAGCTGCATAAATAAATTCGTCATTTCCTGTACTTATATATCTTAAATAATTATTCATCGCAATCGAAAGTATACCTAAATAAATATGGCTATCCCTTTCAATGTCACTATCGAAATCAGATTTCTGTATGTTCATATTAAACAAGACTTCTTCATACAAAAGGTTATACTCTTTCTTCAGATAATAAGCCACCATTTTCGTAATTTCATTTTTCTCATCGAAATACTTCATTATTGCAAATGATTTTGAATAATCTCCAGAAATATAGTACGCCATCGAAGAAATAAGTAAATAATAGTCCTTTTCAGCTTTATTAGTTCCATAATGGTACATATTTTTTAGAATATCCGCTGCCATTTTAAACGAGTTATTTCTTATACTTATTAATTCATAATCCATTTCATCAAAATCAACTCTTAATGCTGTATTTAAATACATCTGGAATATAGCTATTAATTTTGTATCTAGGTCTTCATCATATTTTGGATAATTTTCAGGTGGTTCGTTAACATCTCTAAGAACGGCTCTTGAATATGATTGAGCAATTAAATTTTGAAAATAATCGTCACTATTAATTCGATTATAGTTTTCTAGAACATTATTCATCTGTATCCACTCCTAAATTTTTAAATGCTCTATCATAGCTGATGTCTGCAAATCGAGCCGGGTCCATCATACTTAATGAAATAATTCCAAAATTTTTATTTTTAGATTTCATATGAGTATCAATAATTCTAGCAGTGTTATGATTACTTAATAATAGTCCTATATTGATTATCTCCACTTCACTCTTGGCAACTTTATCTAACAATTCTTCTAGGATTTCAGCTTCCTCGATTTTTCCCATGCCGTAAAACAATTCAATTGTAAACCCCAAGGATAATGGGCGCACAATACTTTTACCATAGTCATCGCATATATCATTTACAACTTGTTGATTTGGTGTAGTACGAAATTTCGCTTCTCCTGTATATACTTTTGAAAAAGGCGCTTCTTTATTTAAAAGTAATACGTCGTCTCCTTTCATTGATTGCTCTACATTTGTGTTATATCGAAGCCTATAGATAAATAATCTATTAGGCGTAACTTTTTCGAGATATTCACCTAATAGTATCTCACCTAAATTCCCCCTCTGAGTCTTTTTACTTTTTGGGAGTAATTGCTGACCTTCTAAATACTTTCCATAAGCATATTTATCTAATACTCTTTTTTTCCTTTCTAAGGAAACCATTCTTTCTGGCGAAATATGATGTTTCTCTATTAAAGATACAAATTCATCAAAAGGGTTCTCCACATCCTGCCTAACATTTAATTTACGATGTATTTTATATGTGCTATCCGCATTTTCAATAAAATTATCTTCAGATATGAGCCAATCCGCAAAAAACGTATTTTCTTCTGGGTGTTTATCTAAATGCGAAAATACAATAAGGTTTTCTGTCATCATTAATCACTCCCTACAGATACATAACTAAATTTTACCAAACAAAAACCTAACTTACCATGTCTAGTAAGTTAGGTTTTGCTAGTATAATTTAAATACACTTTTCATAGTAATAATACATTCGAATACAATCAAAGCACATTTTATTCTGTAACATCCCATTAAAAGAATTAATACTTATAGATAATCTAAGTATAACCATTAAAAACCTTAATATCTATTAAAATGAAATTTATGTTAATATTGGAATAGCACTTGTGATTTAATATGTTAAGGAGGAATATTTATGGTTAATCCTACAGCCAATATAGATTTTGTAGATATTTTCATAGATAAACTAAAAACCGAAAATGAAAAACTTAAACCTGTTAATATTATGATTATTGGAAAAACAGGTGTCGGAAAAAGCACACTAATTAACAATGTATTCCGCGAAAAATTAGCTGAAACCGGTATGGGCGAACCTGTAACACAGCATTTAAGAAAAATCTATAAAAAGGGGCTTCCCATTAATATTTATGATACTAAAGGTCTTGAGTTAAAAAACGAAACTCAAGAAGAAATCACAAAAGAAATCGAAGGGAAGATAGAAGAACTCTATTTAAGTCGTAATGAAGAAGAATACATTCATGTTATTTGGTATTGTATTAATGCACAATCAAAAAGAATAGAAGATTTAGAAATTGATTTAATGACGAAGTTCTCTAAAAAGGTTCCTGTTATTTTGGTACTAACTCAATGTTATGGAAAAGATGCAAAGGAATTTAAAAAACTTCTAGATGACAAAAACCTTAATGTTAAGGCAGTCCAAGCAGTAGTTGCCGAAGATGTGGAAATCGACGATGATTTTATTATTAAACCTAATGGATTGATTGAACTTGTAGACCGCACCTACCAACTACTCCCTGAAGCGGTAAAAAAGTCTTTTACTAATGCACAACAAGTTAACATCAATAAAAAAGCCGAAGATGCCTTAACTTGGTCTACAGCATATATTGCTGGAAGCTTTGGAGCAGGATTTACACCTATACCATTTTCGGATGCAGCAGTTTTAGTTCCATTACAAGTGGGCATGTTAGCACACATCACAACAATATTTGGTGTCTCACTTGATAAATCAATAATTTCTGGTATCGTTGGTTCAGTAGTTGGAAGTGGCGGTGCGGCAATGGCTGGGCGATACATTGTATCAAACCTATTAAAATTTATCCCTGGTGTAGGAACAGTTGTTGGTGGAGCTATTAGTGGAGGAACTGCAAGTATTTTAACTACTGCTTTAGCTATGAGCTACATCGAGGTTATGAAAAAAGTAGCTGAATCAGAATATAAAGGTCGGTTATTAAACGCCGAAGAAATAGCCAATATGACAAAAGATGTTTACGAAAAGAGTTTAAAGTCTTAAGAGAAATTTATTAACATTCCTACAATCATTATTCGTAACATATAAAACTCAAAGTATCTTCTCTATCTTAAACTAACAGGGAAGATACTTTACTTATTCCAAGCAAAAACATCCATTAATATGGCCAATTCAAATCACTAATAACCCTAGAATGCCTCGTGTAGGCAAAGCCAGCCCTTAATAAAGCTGGCTTCTTGGCTTATTACTCATGCCCTCAGAGGCTCCATATCAAGTTGCCACATTGTGTAATAGCAATTGCAAAACTATGTATTTTTCTTTGCAAAATACATCATTTTCAATTCAATACATTTAGTGCTTTCAATAATTTAATCACACATTTAATCGCATTTTTTAATACCCTTACTTTGTTTAAATAGAAGGACAACTAATACTTTTTTCATGTCATACTCATAAAAATATTTAGGAGCCGAACCCGCCTCCAAAAACTCCAATACTGTCGACAATTACAGTCATATGAGATTTGATTCGGAGACCTATTTTTAGAATAACATATTCCTAAGCAGTTCCAACTGGTATACCCTTAATACATTGACTGATAAATGAAAACCACTTTCCTTCAATTTCATTTTCAGTATCCATTTCTTTAATCTGTTCATATGTTAAACTTTTAGCAACATGATTATTAAGTTTTTTCTTTACATTATTCTCTCCGTATCTAGTTAAACTAGCCACCAAATTAGGTACATCATCATTAGGACCAAAAACCAATTCAGTTAATCCATAAAACGCTTTTATAGCATCTGGATGAATATAATTTTCAATCTCTCTTTTAGTCGTTAAATAAGCTACCGAACCGTCATTTCTTTCTCTTACTTTTTTACACCACTTCTCATACTTTGGTTCATTACCTTCTTCTACAATATCTCTGTCATAAATATGTATCTCAGGGACATTTAATTGTTTCAAATATTGATTTTCTACCCACCCTCTTAATGTATCTCCTCCACAAGGAATAATCACTACATCATCAGAATTTGATAAATCTACAATTTGAGGATTTTTTCGGGCAATTATCGAACTTAATATTTTTAAAATACTTAAATCATTTGGCCCCTCAACAAACACAGCTACCTTTACTCCTCTATTGATAGGTGATGCAAACACACCTAGAGTTTCAGCTGTTTTTTCTAATACTGATTCATCAGCATTTGAGCTTAAAATACTTTTACCTTGTTCCGTATTTAAAATTAACCTTAAAGAATCTGAAGGTAATAAGCTAGCAAATGCTGGGACATGAGTTGTTAGTATAACTTGTGTATTTTCTTTTTTACTTAATTCAAGTAATGCCTCTGCCAACATAATTTGATTAGACGGATGTTGTGCAGTTTCAGGTTCTTCAATTGCATAAATTATATTTCTACCAGTGCTATTATCTTTTTTTTCAGCAGCAGCCCTAAAGAAATTTAACAGGATTAACCTTCTTACTCCACTTCCCCGTTTATTTACCGGGATACCATCATCACCATCTAGTGTTAATTTAAATACATTTTGCCATTTTGGCGTTTCTGGAATGCTAGGTGTTAACTCGTTTGCTAATAAAGGGTCCATTTCTTTTAATTTTTCTAATGTTAACGTTGCCACATTCATTGCTTTCTCTTGAACTAATTTTTCAATATCCTCTAGTTGTTCTCGTACTTCTTCCAAAGCTTCCTTAATGGCTACTTTCATAGGGTCTTGAACTTCCGAATCTCCATCTAAACTTGGTCTATCTGATTGAAACAAAGTAAAAATAGGTAACATCGGATTTATTTTTTCCCAAACTGTACCACTATCCCCTTTATTTAAGGCGATACGATGATTGTTTAAATTTGTTAAATCTATAGAACTAAAAATATCTTTTCTCATTAAATGATTTGTCCTTAAATCTGTTGGCCCACTTTCTAACTCTATAGACCTTACTTTTCGTTGCAATTCAGTTTGCGTTAATTGAATTAAGGATTTACCATTCTCTATAGCTTCATTAGGGTACAATGCTTTTAAATAAATTTCTGGTTTAATTGTCTTCTTGGAACAATCATATATCTTATGAACTTCTAACATTCCTGATTCATTAAGTAAAAATTCATTTTTAAAAGTTGTCGGTGCAGTCTCATCTAAAATAATTTCTTCTTTAAAACCAGAAAAGACACATCCAATTAACACATTAGGATTATCTGTCTTTACACAAGAATCATTGGCATCAATTTTCACTGTACTGTTATTAAAGAAAATCTCCAATGCTTCCAAAATAGTTGATTTACCTACATCATTTTTCCCAACAATAGTTGTTAAATCATTGAAGTTTATTTCTGTTATTTTTTCATATGAACGAAAGTTTTCTATAATTACTTTTTCTAACTTCACACAACTCACTCCTTTCGGATTATAAGTAAATAATACCAAATTAAACTTGTAATATTCACTATAATCCACAGAAATTGATAATAATTAACCTACATCTACATTTCTGACGAATCGATACATAAACTTTATGTTTAATAAGCAGTAATAGTAACACTTAGTTATAGTTAAAACAATGTTGCTTAATTCTCCATCCCTCTAATAAATAAGATTATGAATATAAATGACTTAAAACCAAATCTATAACTTCATCATAAGTTTTAATCATAATGTTTCTATAATCATTTTCTAACCTTCTCCAATCTGGGGTATCTAGCATCCATCTTCTTCCCATTACTAAAATTCTTTTCGGATAATAAACTTTTATTCCATGCTTTTCTTCCGCAAACTCTCTATTTTTAGGGTCTTCGAAATAGTATTCATAGTCTCTTGTTTGACTAACATATGAATGAATCTCCGCACTGAAGGTTTCTCTATTCTCCCGCCCTACTATGCTATTTATATTTTTCAAATTAGGTAATTTAAATTCAACAATGTCCGAATAACCATTTGACCCTTCTATAAAAAAGTCTGGTCTAATAGCTTTACGGTCTTCTGATTGCCATTCTAATTCACATTCAGGAGATATATTTTTACCCATAAAGGCCATTTTTAATATAAACTGATTTTCAGGTTCAGCTAGAAAAGTAGTTATTTGAGGTTCACTCGTATCCTTAGAACTTATCAATTCAACGAAGCGATTTAAACTAAACCATTTTTCTTCTCTAAAACCAGAGGGTCTGGGATATTGAAAATGGGCATCATGCATTATGACATCTGCAAGGTTAGGCCACATATAAAATGTGAATTCATCTACTCCTACATCCATATCATCTATTTTTAATGGAAACAAATCTAACCACTTTACATTTCTGGTAACCAACCCCGACCTGTTAGTTCCATAAAAGAAACCATTAACTATTCTATGAAACGTACCTTCCTGTAATTCAAATCCGCCTACATTGAAACCTATTAGCATTGATTGACCAGCTAAATTCCAACCATTCTCTAACATAATATCCATTGCTTCATTAGTAGGATGAACTAGGTCTTCATTATACTCAGGTAATGGCATCACTATGCCTGTTTGTTTACTATAATCAATACCTAATATGTCTGTTAATAGATTATCTTCTTTTGAATAGTCTAAAATTTTTACCTCAACTGTATGTTCTGAACTAATTTCTTTAGAATTAGCATTCCCTATATACTCTACACCCCAATGAGTTTTGCCTAAATAGAATATTACCTTCTCTGGATTCAGTAAGAATTTTGTGAAATTCCTTTTTAAATCAGGATTTTCTTCTAGAAGACTCCATAATTTTCTCCAATAATTTTCCATTAGCATATTTCCTAATAAAGTGGCACAATCCACCAATGTTAATGGTTTCTTTTCCTCCATCTTATCATCTCCTTTTAAAATTGAACGAGATGCTATATTCTTGCTTTTCCAGAACATCAATACAACAAACCATATTACATTTTCCACCACGTTCAAATGCAATATCTTGGACTTCATGAATAGTAGTCATTTCGTTTTCACCTCAATTAAACATAGTTCTAACAGCATTCCCAGTTCATTATAATTATGTATATACAAAAAATATGCGTATCACTTTTGGGTTTATCTAATATAATTAATATAAATGATATTCAAGTTCGGATTAAGGATGTATTATGATATGGACCCCTTGCAAACTACGCTGTGTTTGAAAATAATAGACTTATAATAATACTATTTGTTAGGTAAAGTAAGATTTTACAGTATGATTAAAATGCTAACTTTAGCTTGTAATAAAAAAAGACATAGTCACCTAACTATATCCTTTTTCAAAACTTAATTATAAATAACTTGTGTTATAACTCTACTAGTTAAATTATTACAATTTAATATTTCTGGGTTAAAAATCATTATATTATAACCCCTGTGACAAAGCGTACTTTTAAATCCAATCCCAACGCAATGTTCAAATTCCTTTTCTATCCGTTTACTTTTTATATAATCAACTATATATTGCGTTGGTAAATAATCTAACTTGCTATCATTTCTCCTTACAGGTTTTGAAATCTCGTTACTTATTTTTTTTATATTAGATAAATTAAGAGCATATCTTAACTTATCAAATCCTTGAAATACACTTATACTTTCCAAACTTCTTAAATCTACGATAACCAACTCTTCATCTAATGTGAATTCACCAAGATATATCCTATCCTGCTCTCCTGGTCTTATCTCCCTTATAGCAGTATCTACATGAGTAGCTAAATATAAATGACTTATCCCTTCCGAGTTAGCCCTACCTGCTGTTGCTTTTTCTTTAGGAGGAGCGCCCATATCATCAATTTTCAAATCGGTTTCATTAGATATTCTAGCTCTATATAATTTAGAATCCTTTTCAATAGTTACAATTAAACCTTTTAAAAATTCATCTAAAACATCGTAATTTATATGGGCTGAATGAAATCGGTTTTCATGCTTTAAATATTCAACAAACTCTTCCCAGCTATAGCTTTTTAAAATACTGTTGGTAGCTATGAAATCTAAGTCTGCTAACTGTGGAATACCAACTGGTTCATCCAAAAGTTTCACTTTCATAGGAAATTGTTTTTCCATTAAAACTGATAACAAAATATACACCTGACTTGAGTCTAAATCAAACATATTCCAATTATGTACTAGCTCATCTTTTAAAAAACACAATTTAGAATTTGGAAAACTTTCAGGTAGCATCGTCTTAGGTTTATAAATACTTAAAAAATCATCGAATAAGATATCTAAACCTTCATCATTTTTCATATCATAGACATAAACATCTCTAGAATTACATATATCACATTGCCCCTTATTCTGCTTACCTTGAATAATCGCTATTAACTCTATATCCTTAAAACATTTTTCACAACAGTTCACCCTAGTATTCACCTCTCAAAAAAACATTCACTAGTTGAATATGATGCATTAATGCAAGTTTTTTTAAAGATGGTAACCCCGGATATGAACCTCTATAAAAATGTTCTAATAATTGCTCTATCGCATATGTATTGATTTTTTCTTTTTCAATAGTTCTTGTCCAATCTTCAAGTTTTGCTAGAGCTTCTGAACATTTTAGTGCTGGGTCACGGATATCATCATTTGAATCTGATACAAAATGTCTAATCCGCAACACATCTTCAGCATTATCATCGTCATATGAAAAATAAACAATGTGAAGCGCTATTGCATATGGAGCAAATCCACCCTCACTATAATCATTCCCTGCTATAGAGTAATCAGAAAATCCTAGAAGTCCTTCAGACTCATAATGTAAGTGCTCTTCAGAAAAAAATTCATCAACTTTTAAAGCGTAGTCAGTATTTCTTTTCTGTTTTTTAAATTCGTCTTTTAAGCATATTAAATTTTGACCTCTCAATCTCCTTCTAAAAGATTGTTCATATGGAATAATATTGTATTTCGGTTTAGTATTAGCATAAATTTCTTTATATTGTTTCAGTAGCCCTACTTTTTCTCCGTCATGGATAATAGCTATATCTTCAATATTTTTGTCAATGTTAGTTGTTATCTCATATATATCATTTGTTGAGTTTTCGTTGAAAAAGTGTGTAATAATAATATATTGACTCTTTAATAATTCTACATAACTTTCGAATAAATCATGGGCTTCCAATTCATCTGCAAAATTGCCCACACAAGGATTTTGAATCAGAAGTACCTTCCTTTGTTTTTCTATAAAAGCTTTCAATGTTGAAATAAGAGTTGAAGAGAGTTTTATAGGCTCTATTATCGGAACTATAAGCTCATCTATTAAATCCTTCTCTACTAACTCACGAATTGCAATTAAATCAAATTGCCTACCTCTTAAATACGGAAAATACATAGACTACACTCCCTTATTCGTTAAAAATTTCAATTATTTTTTTATAAACCGTTTTATTGAATTTGCTACTATATACCAACCATCTTAATTCATAAGGTATAATTTGAATGGATTCTTTTACAAACCCTTCTTCTCTTTCCCAAATTTCATCAAAAACTAATTTTTGCACATCTAATATATCGATTTGCATAAATAATTTTAGGCATTCAGTATAATACTCAAAAGCGTTAACATCTGGCAAATACCCAAAATAACCCATTACTATTTTCTCATATTCACTTTTTCTTAGCAACTTAAATAAAGTTTTATGATTTAAAAACTCCTCATTTCCCTCTGCTTTTTTCTTCAAACTTAATGTATTCCGATTTGTTAAAACATATATTCCAACTTTAGTATCTTTTAAAATTCTATAAAGTGGATAAAAACAATTTTCAGCAGTAATAACATAAACCAAAGAAGCAACTTTGTAATAGTCAATAATTTGGTGCTCTAATTTATCAAAATTGTCTAGTTCAGTCTTTATTTCATACACTACTGGTAATTTTTTATTTACAATTATCATGTCAGCCTTCGATTTATTTATTGTTACTTCATTCATCGCAAATGTAGTATTTAGATTATATTTACCTAAAACAAGTTTGTTAAATAATGAATTTTTATAAAAATACTCATTCCTATATGACTTTTTCATTATTTTATAACTTTCTTGTAATTCTTCTATATTTTCATTTACAGCTCTTAAATCTTTATAATAATCATACTTTTTAATGATTCTCTCTATATTCTTTTTTGAATATATACTCGCTAGATTATTTTGTTGCATTTTTCTCACCTGAATTCTTCTTTTCATTAATAATCTTGTACACTGTAGCTCTTCCAATATTATATTCCTTTGCAATATCAGTTGCACTTTCACCTAATTTAAATAATTTTTCCACACGTTTCTTAGTCTTTTCATCAATTGCTGGCCTTCCACCTACTCTTCCGCGTTTACGAGCAGCTTCTAATCCAGCCTTTGTTCGTTGCTGAATAACGTCTCTTTCAAATTCAGCAAATACAGCTAACATACCAAACATTGCTTTTCCTGTTGGTGTTGAAGTATCAAAGGAATCATTTATTGAAACAAAATTAACTTCCTTTTCTTTTAATTGGTCTGTTAGCTCATACAATTCTTTCGTACTTCGAGCAAGTCGGTCTAATTTATACACTACAAATAAATCACCTTTTGTAGCTGCCTTCATGGCATTTTGCAATTCGCTACGTTCGTTCTTAAGACTGGATACCTTCTCAATATACAAAACAAGTTCAAGTCCCTTGTCTTTTGCGTACTTCTTAATAGACTGTTCCTGCATATCTAAATTTTGTTCTTCAGTACTCACACGACAATACCCAATAATTCTACTCATATGTACACAGTTCACCACTTTCTATTTTCCCATACATTTTATATACTTTTTATATTAGACGAGTTTATAGACAAAAACAATAAAAAAAGGAAGCATAAACGTTAATTTATGCTTCGCCTCTATTTTGTCCATTAAACGAAGGTTAAATAGACTTATATAATTCGGAAATATTTTACCAAATTATGTTATAATGATATAAAAATGTAGATTTGAGGGGGTTCCTAATGTTAACACCTAAATACCTAAGTTTTGATGAACTGCTCCAAAAAAGACTTTTTGAAATACCTAGTTATCAAAGAGCATATAGCTGGGACACTAAACAACGTAAAGATTTATTTAATGACATTGAAAAATTACATAATTCAAATGATACAACCGAAAGAAAAAGTCATTTTATGGCAACGGTAGTGTGCCATAATGATAATAGAAACGAAACATATGATACTGAACTATATAATGTTGTAAATATTGTAGACGGACAACAACGTATAACTACTTTAATAATTTTACTTAAGGCAATAGAAAAAAAGTTAGATGCTATAAATCAGGATAATAAGTATAATAGGTCTTTAAATTATATTCGGGATATATTGGTGAAAGATGATAATAAAAGGTTAGTATTAATCCAAACTAATCATTCAAGTTCCACTATATTAAGAGAATACTTAATACAAGGTACCTATCCTCGAGAAATTAACACTCATGCTGCAAAAGCGTTGAATAGTGGTTTTAAAGACTGTGAATCATTTGTTGATGACTGGTGTGAGAAGTATGAAATTACAGATTTATTAATCCTAATACGAAACGACCTGTATTTTATACTACATATAATAGAAGATGAAGCAACAGTTTATACTGTGTTTGAAGTTCTAAATAGTAGAGGTTTGGCAGTAGATTGGTTAGATAAATGTAAGAGTATGTTAATGGGTATTGCTTTTGAACAATCTAATAATAATAGAATTATGCTTGAAGATAAACTGCATTGGTTACGTGAATATTGGACAAGAATATATGAAGAAATTGGCGTCTTAAATATTGATGGCAAAGATATAGTTACTTTTACTGCAACATTATACAATCCACATCAAAATAGCAAAATTATGAAAATAGATGCCGCTATGGAATACCTTAAATCAGTTTGTATTGAAGATGTTGAGAATGTTTTAGAAGTATCAAAATGGCTTTACGATGTAACACATCAATTAAAACTAATTGAACAAAATAATAAGAAAAAAGCCGTTAATAAAGTAATTCAAGCTCGTTTTCTTCAAGTTGCAATTAAACTTTCTAGCCATATCTCACCAGCCGAAGAAGATGAATTACTTAAAATTTGGGAACTAACTACTTTTAGAGTATTTGGTCTTTATAGGAAAGATAGTAGACATTTGGTTGGAGAATATGTTCGTTCAGGTCACTTTATAATGGGATTTGATACAACACCAAATCAATATGCAAATGCAAGATTTGTAAAAACTAAAGAAAAATTAATTGAAATAGCACACCAACATCCATTGAAGGATATAGGTAGAATTTTAAAAGAGGAAAAGTCATATGGTATATGGAACTCAGAATTGAGATATTTTCTTTATCATTATGAAAAAGAATTATCTAAAAATCAAAATTTTTATTTTTCGGAGAAAAATTGGGATGTTATCTGGAGTAAAAATATAGATAATACTATAGAACATATTTACCCTCAACAAGACTCAGATAATTGGAAAGGTAAAGTAATAAAAAATAAGGATTATTACAGACATGTTTTAGGTAATCTAATTTTATTGCCATCAAGACTTAACTCTAAAGCTAGTAATTCTGATTTTAAAACAAAGGTTGAAATTTATAATTCATCTGATATAAATGCAGCTAAAGAAATTGGTCAGCTATATTCAGATTGGGATTATCAAAAAATTAATACTCGTACCGAACACCTTATAAAATTTGCTCAATCCTTTTGGAGTATTGATGGCAAATAATAAGGATTCCTTTATACAAAACATATATTAAAAAAGCTAGACAAAATATCTCTCAATGTTTTTACTTTAAATAAAAAAATAGGCTTGGTTCAATTCCAGCAAACCAAGCCTATTTATAAATGAACAATTGTAAAAAAAGTAAATATCAATTAAGCGATTTCTTCACTTTTTAGTTTTTTCATCATTCCAATTAACATTCGCATAATTTCTTGCGTAAGCCCTTCAGCAATTTTAAATTGCTCAGAAGAGATATAAGAATTCTCTTTGGCCAACTCTAACCAATAAATTGTCTCTTGAGCACTACCAAGGCTATTATTTAGGAAAGATAATTCCTTCGCACTGTAAATTTGCCCATTTCCTTCTGTCAAATTAGCTCCTATACTTGTACAAGACCGTATAATTTGTGACTCCATCCTATATTTTTCTTCATTAGGGAATCGCTTCACAAGTTGATATACCATTTTGTTTAGGTCCATACACTTTTTATAGACTGTTAAACTTCTTGGATTTTTCACTTTTATTTCTTTTATGACTTCCATTTTATTTTCCTCCATATAATAGATTCTAAGTATTATTCATCATCAGTTTGTTTTGTTTCTAAACAAGTTCTAACTATATTTTATAATAAAATCAATATGTTGGGAGTCAAATTGTGTTCTACCCCTTCTAAAAACGTCTAGAAAGACTGACTCTCTCAAAATGGAAATATAGTGAAATAATAATTACAAATCCAACTATTTATAAAAATTTCTTTTCAGCGCCTCGATTTCATTTTGCATTTCTTTTATATTAAGAAACTGCTCCATTTTTACTTTTATACCAGTTGGAATATTATCAAAAACTAAATGATTATGTGTCATGACTCCAAGTGGAAGTAGATTATTGTACTCGAACCCCTCTTTATTCGCTATCTGTTTTAATTTATGTAAATAGCGTATTGGACAACAAAGGTGCTCATTCTTTAATACTTCCTTATATAAAATATCAGAATAGTCATTAAGAATTTGGTCGAGTCTAAAGAAAGGTTTAACCTCATATCCAAAAGTCTTCTTTTCAATCCTACCACCAAAAACATCAGCCTTTTCTTTAACTTGCATTTTTTTAGGAAAAGCGTTTAAATCCTGCGAAGATATAAATTCGATAAAACGTTTTTTATTATATTCTTCTTCGGACAAAAAACTAAGGGAATTTTCCTCCATAAGGGAATTTAAATCATAGATGTTTTCAAAGCAATTCCAATTAGATTCAGTAACTTTATAGAAACGCCTGTACAATTTACCAATAGAACTTTTTATATTAAGGTAAGGAGTCATTTTAACAATATTATCTATAGTTACTAGGGATTTATCTTTTGGAAGGCTAGTATATATTTTTTCCCCCAACGCCTCTTCTAGCTCAATTCTATTTATGCATTCCTCCAAGCCATCTTTTAAGTAGATAGCTGTAGTTTTCAAAGTATTTAGCAAATCCTTAGAAATCAACTCAGCTGCTACAGACTGCTGGACATACGTGTAATCTACTTCTTTAATAAAAGCCAAACCTCTTTTATGACAATAAGTTTCAATTGAATAAACGGGCAGAACCCTACCATCATATAGACATTTCGTATCACCAACATATACTAGTTCATCTTCAATATCACTCAAAACGTTAAAGCTTTTGATAAACATCCACTCTGTCAGTTCACCCAACTCTATGAAACAATCTTCGTTTTCCGGCTGGTTCTCATCTAAAACCGAAGAATCTTCCTCATTCACTTCTTCTGATTCGAAACCAATATGAAAAACAGCTTCTTTTCTATCTTTTCCGATTACATCATATTGTTTGCCATCTACTATCAAAGACAGATTAAATTCTCCTATAAGAAATCTAGTTGAAGAATCATTTCCCCATTCAGATAAAAAAGAATACATTCTATTTAAAAACTCATCTTTTGTCACTGGTCCTGGAAAATTCAATTTCACACCATATCACCCTATCTTATCTATTGATTTTTGAAGAGACTACGCTCTTATACGTTTTTTAATGAGACTTCTATTCCTGGAAATATTCTTTTTTCTATATCTACATTATTAGGCATTTCACAACGATATAATAAAAGAGTTGAATTTAAAAACTCAACTCTCTTAGCTACTTAGCTTCTATAAATTTATTATTTACTTTTCATCAAGAGATTTTTCAATATCGATGCTCTCTTGTTCAATTATTATCTTATTTAGTAGTAACAGCTCTATTAAATCTTTAAATTCCCTATAAGGCTCACTTTCTAATAAGCGCTCAATTTTTTTAAAATAGCTACTATCATTAACCTGCTTACCATACTCTATGTTTTCCAAATATGTTTTTTCATCCATTAAAAGAGGTTTGAATTCAACACCTATTTTATTTCTTAAATTGACTAGTATTGATAAACCTCCTAAATCAATGTCTCCCCAATGATAAAAAGGGATATTTAAATTATTCATCTGAACAAATTTAGAGAGCTTCTTTAAAATAGTAGTTCTTATTTGATTGTGAAAACCACCTAGATAAATCACCAACTCTTTTTTTCTACTATTCTTGAAGCAAGCCAGATAGTCATGGTAACTAGTTTTGTTTTCAATCGTTACGATTCTTTCAACTTCGATTGATACTATCTCACAGTGTCTAAAGAAAGATGGATACATACCAATCCCATTTTCATCAATCGAAAAATCTACCTCCTTTCCATCTTTACTCATAACACAATACCCACATATATCTATTGCTTTAGGATTTTCTATAATACCAAACTCTCCCAAGATGGTGCCTGTTGTAAGTCCATCATATTCAGGATATATCTCTTTTTTTACAACTGAAATTATTTTACTTTCTAAAGCTTCCCATCTTTTGGAGTCATTATATAATTGAATACTCCATTGTCTTTTACTTATTTCTTTATCTTTTGGTGTTATTAGCTCAGATAATCCTTTTAAAAGGTCTAAGCTTAATGAGATATTATCTAAATCAATCATTGTATTAGGTGTTTCGAATCTCTCTAACTTTTCTATATTAGCATCAATGAAAGTATATAATGTTTCCATCGCTGTCTTTCTGAAGTCTAATAATACTTGCCGCATCACCTTACATTTTTCTATTTTAGGAACTCTCCCCAAAACACTGTATATTTCATTTAAAATGGCTTCATTTAAATAAACTTTTTCAAGATATTCGTCCTCATAATATTTTTCCCATTGTAATTTTATGAATTGCTTTTTTTCTAAATCTACAAGTTCAAAATTAATCTCATTTTTAAATATGCTATTACTTACATGAGTATAATTCTTAAAAAATTTTTTAACATCAATAATAGTACCACGCTTATTTGCTTGTTCTGTTCCATATCCTTGCTTTTTTTCGTACTTATCAATTAACTCATTTAATAGTAACTTCTGCGTCTTGGAAAGGTTCATGATAATCTTCCTCTACTTCAAATTCTAGTAATTCATTAATAGCTACAGGTACTGCAAAACTATGATAATTTTCTTTCATAACTATTACTGAATTCTCAAAGTGTGGTGCTAACAGAGCTACTTTACCTGTAGGAGCAACTATAATTGTTTGGAATCCGCAATCTTTAATGAACTGAATAGCCTCATCTACACGATTAGCATCCATCCTATTAAACGCTTCATCAAAAATCACTAATCTAAAAGAATCATCTTTTCTCCCCATATGATACGTATGGTAAAATGACGCCAAAATTGATACATAGAATGGTACTTGTGTTTCTCCTCCTGATTTTTCAAGGGCTACTTTAGAATATCGAGTTATTTTCCCACTATTATCAGTCACTTCTAATTCAAAGCTTAAGTAAGTCCTATAATCCAGTAAATCTAGATTCTTTTCACTGTTTTCTCCACTTATCTTCTCAAATAAGTCTTCAACAATATGTCCATATTCATCATCAAATGTGCCACTGAATATCGAATAGCCACTTTCTAAATTAGAATCTGTCAGCATTTTATAATAGTCAATATAGTTTTCATTTGGGGAGACTCTGAAATGATATCTATCTGTTCCAAATTTAAGCCCTCTTAAAATATTATTTAATTCTTTAAAATCACTTTTAGCCTTTTCAATTTGGTCTTTTAACCTGGCTATAAAATCTTCTCTAAAAGATTGTTGTGCTTTTAATCGTGCTTCCTCAGCTTTCTCCTTATACTTTGTAATTTCAGACTCTTCCAATATTCTTAACATTTCATTGTATTCATAATTACTCTCATTCTTAACACCAGCAAAAAATCTAAAATCCTTATTATAATTTACTCTAACCTCGATTAAATTTGTCCTCTCTTCCAACTTATTTTTTTCTAATTTATTTATACTATTTTTACATTTAGTTAAAATTAACAATGGGTTTTTCTCTTCTTTAACCCATCTCTCACATGCAATTGCTAATATAGATTCGTTTTGTTTTAAACAAAATTCATTGAATACTTTTTCTTTATCTTCTAATTCATTTAAATTTGTTTTTATCATTGATTTCATACCAGCAATTGCAGTTTCATTATCCCAAATCTTTTTATTAATACTCTCAGACATTGTGGCAATTTCATTTAATCTAACCTTATTATTTTTTATTTGTTTTTCTAACTCCTCTATTTCCGAAGTATCTAAACTAAATAATTCTTTATTTAGCCTTTCACACTCTCCTTCTAAACTTATTAGTTCAGCTTCCTCTACCCAACTATTCTTCCACTGGATTAATCTATCGTGTTTTGATGAAGTATAGCCCAAAACATTTTGAATAAGTTTAAGCTTATTAGTTACAGAATTCATAGAAGCTTCTACTTCAATAAGCTCGATTTGTTTTTTTGCTAACATTGCTTGTATTGCATTTTTACCTATATAAAATTGTTCAATCCTATTTTTAGGGATTTGTCGTGCAGTGTATCCCTGATAAACCATACAAGTTCTGGTTATCGCTCTACTATAATTTCTTAATTCATTGACATTCTCACATTTAATCAAAGAGCCTAATAAATAATCAATATAAGCAATTACATAATCCTTAGCGATGTCTACAACAATCTCTTCTGCCAAGCTATTTATTTTTCGTCCATTTATATTTTTTAGTACTTTATCCGTATCCACTAAGCCAACACTTTCAAGATTATACTTATATTTATTCTTTTCATATATATTTAAAGCTTGATTAAAGTAACTAGGTGGAACTAAGATATTAAACTTCTGTGTGTGTAAATAACCTTCAATAGCATTTCTCCACTCTGGCCTTCTAACATCTATTACTTCACACAATAAGTCCACAGATATATCATGCCCCATTGAATTAAACTCATCTTTTAATAATTTTTTCAATACCATTTGCGATGAACTTGAAGATAAAATTTGATTACGATTCAGCTCTGAGATGGTTAATTCAATTTCTTTCTTCTTTGTTTGTAAATTCTCGATTTCAGAATTCCATTCAATTTGTTTTTGTAAAATAAATCGATAACCGATTTCCCAATGTTTATTAAATTCAGACATTTCACTTGACCACGTAATATACTCAGAACTATTAACTACATTTTCAAACAGTGATTTTTGTCTAGATAACTCCATCACTACTTGCTTATCTATTTCAACATATTTTAATATTTTTATCATTTCTTCAAGTTCAATCAATTCGTTTTTCAATTTATGCTTTATATTTTTATTGTTCCTTTTAAATTCTTCTACTTTCGCAATGAGATTTTCAATTTGTTCATTTAAAAAGGTTTGCTTTAATTTAATATCATGCTTATTTAGTTCGTTACTAAGTAGAGTATTTCTATTGTCCAACTTTTCTCGTTCAACTAGTAAATCGTCCTTAACCTTATTATTATCAATTAGTAATTGCTCTTCATCTAATAGCTGCTGTTTTAATTTACTTATTTCTTCCGCTAATATTTCGAGTTCAGCTTTATTTTGCATATAATTCGTAATTAATATCTCATTAATAATATGTTCTATCTCATCGAATTTATTTTTTATTTTCTTTAACTGGTCAATTTGTTCCTCTGCTATTTTAATACTATCAACTAATTCATTCGTCTGTTCTACATAATCTTGCATTAAAGAAATATCTATTTCGTGAGCATCTAGTATATAATCATATGCAAATTTTCGTAAATTAGTTATAGGAGAAAATGAAATACCTTTAGAAAGTAGAGTGAAAAAAGTATCCTTAACGCCTCCTAGCAAGTGTCGTATATCATTTCTATACTTTTCTATCGTCTGATATTTTTCAAAATCATATCCTTGATTCTTTAAATAGAACATAAATTGTTCTCTTGTTCTTGGGAGATTTGGTTCAATAAAAAATAAACTATCGTCTAGCTGCTGCCCGTCTATCTTAAAAAAACTATGGCTTTCTATATTACTTTTATAATGATAATCAAAAACTACCCCTAATATGTAATACTGAGGTGAATTTGATTTTTTATTAGTCACTTCAATTTCTATAGCTAGATACGAAGTAAAATCTTCATTTCTTAAATAATCTCCTTCTTCTGCATAAGAACCACTTCCAATTTTCCCTCTTAAATATGATAATAATGTTCTTTCTGTCTTCTGTTCATGGGCAGAAGAGTTAAACTTTATTTCTTTTAAATGCCCGATTAATATCACTTGCATTGCATCAATAACTGTTGATTTGCCAGAGGCATTATCTCCAGTTAGAATCGTACTTTTTCCTTTAAAGTCTATAATTTGATTATCAAAATAATGCCATCTAATCATTTTCAATCTCGAAACTATTCTCATCTACATCATCCTCTCCTTTTCCGTTCATATCATCTATCCATTTCTCCATTTCAAAGAGTGATTTTGTTGTTATTACTTCAGTAATGGAATCAAATATTACTATTACGGCATTTTCTTCACCCCACTCACCACTAACCAAATCAATTAATGAATGTCGTTGAAATCTTTTCAGCACCCTTTTAACCTCGTCTCTAGCCGGTAAGCGGTTATTGATTTGCAGTGCCATATATTGTTCTCTGATTTCTAAATTCGTAATATGTACTCCATTCGTAAGCTTTAATTCTCTAGATTTCTCATAAAATAATTTACATACAATAAAAAGCATAATACTTTCTGATAACGATAGTTGTACTCGATTTTTTCCTGTTTTATTTTTCAAGGATATTACCCGGCTATTCGAACAATTTAATATCCATCCGGCAACTAAAAAATACCCTTTAAAAATTTCAAGATGTCGTTCGCAAAATCTATAATATGGTTTATCTTCATCCTTTTTAGCAACCAATATTGAATGCGCCAATAATCTATTAGCACAATCTTCAAACATTGATTTTTCCTTCTCAGTCAAATTCGAATATTCTTCTACCCATTCCACCATTTCATTCCTCCCTTTTTTCTACTTCCATATTTGGAATAGTCCCCTTCTCAACATCTAAATGTTTTATTTTTTCATCTTTCAGCTTCACTAAATAAGTAGCTTTATTGTTAGTACTGTGTAGTACAGTAAATATCATATTGATATAGTCTTCTTTATTATTGAAAGGAAAATCTGATAAGTTTAGACTAGACCTATCCGTTAAAATTGTATTTACATATTTATTAACTTTTTGTACTGTGATTTCATTTTGTAATTGTTGCTTATATTCTTTAATTTTTTTGTTTTTTACATCTTCACTAACTGTTCTATTTTTCATAGGAGTCTGTTGAATTACTTGTTTTCTTTTATTAATAGTTTTTATACTTTTTCCATCTATATACTGTTGAGTATATAACTCAATAAATTGCTCTAATTCATCCTCAATTTGATTTTTAAAAGAGCTATCTCCTTCTTTTGAAGCATTAGCTAAAAAGCATAAAATGTTATTTACCATTGATGTAAAGTTGCCGGATTTATTAAGATGAAAATTAATTTGTGTAATAGCAGCTCTATGATACTTCCTATTCCTTTCATCAATTTCTCTCATTATTGCATAGATATTTTCAAAGGCATTTTCAATAGCTTCTAACCAATCAAATAACATATTTTCAGCTTCTGTTACTGTATTAGCAAATTGCTCTTTGACCATAATCTGAGCTTGGGCTTCAATATTATGTAGCTGATGCCTTAAATTCCTCACTCTATCTATGGTCTTTGTCCTATACTTTGATACATTATCCGAGGATTTCAACCTATAATAATGTCTTCCTAATACCTTTTCGTTGTACTCATTGAATAGTTGCTCTAATACTTCCTTAGCATTATCTTGCTCCATTAACTTTTCTATATAATTTTTGATGTTGTGATTGAGTTCCTTTAAACCATTTATTAATGAAACGGTATTCTCATATGCTTGCTGAATGGCATAATAAGAACTACCCGCTTCTCCCGATAAATTTTGATAGATTGCAAGTACAGTTCCACTAAACTCCATTTGGTATCCAGATGAAATTTTCTCAAAGGTATCTAGTAGTCTTATAGAGTAATCTGGTATAGATATTCTATATCTATAATCTAAATATTGTTCTTGATACAACCACCCATGTTGACAAAATTTCAGAAGATAATGGTGCGCTCTTTCACGTAAGTCTTTTATAAACTCCTCATTTTCTGTATACTTATCTGTATCGTCATTGATTTCTAAATACTCGACAAATAAATCAATAACAACATCTTTTTCGATGACGTAAATCGTTTTTTTATAATGTTCGTATACTAAATAAAGCAAATCCGTATGGACTTCTTTTAGATTTCCTGAGAGGATTGAGAAGAAGTTATTAGGTATGTTTGTAAACAAATTAAGACTAATTTCCATCACCACCAAACATATTTTTACATTATTTTACACAATAATTGATATTAAATACAATTTTTAATTATTTAAAGATTACGTGTCTCAAAACTAGCAAGCTTCATATTTTACATATATTTACATAAAAAAACGAAATTGTGTTCTCTATAAGACAATAAAAAAAGTATCTGTTACATATAAACAACAAATGGATTTTTTTTAAAACCATTTGCATATATGCACAGATACTTATTTAATATATCTTCTATAATACTTATATAATCATTCTAATCATACCATTAATAACAAAACATTGTTTTTTTCTTAATTATTCGAAACTACTTTAACAACTCTTAAAAAATGTTAAAAGTACTTCTTTAAAGTTAACATACTAAATATATAAAAAGCAACATTAATTTTAAATGCATTCTTAGGCTAAATAAGATGAGGCATTTTCAGATTACTCATCAGTTTGTGGTATTACTATAATACTAAGACCTCGTTTCTCCCCGTAATCCCACATTTTAACCCAAGGGTAAGTGTTATCTGGCAAATAAAATATACGTTCTTGCAAGGGCTGAATAGTACTCGTATCACATTCTACTTTATATGTTTCTTTTGTTGCTGGATGGATAGAGACTTTTCTTCCTGTATCGTTATAATATACGAATTTCAATTATTTCCCCTCCTATTCATTTATACATACAACAGCATTAACGTCATCTAGTGCATCTGGTAACAAGACCAATGTAATACCTTGCAACAAATGCCGATATTTTTCCTTTAATATATCAAATGTTTTTTCTTCAATGACAAAAAAATATTTAAATTCTGCTTGTACAGTTTGCAAACGTTCAAAATCTTTCTTAAAATTGTTTTTTTGCGCTGCTCCCAAATCATATTCAGCATATGGATATGTTGTCTTTAGTTCACCTATAATTCTCTGTCCATCAACAGTAACCTCATCCACATCTAGCCCCGCTGCTCCTTGTGCTTTTGTTAAGACTGAGCAAAATTCCATCTTAAAGTTCTTGTTTAAAAATGCCTCTATATAATGACAACTCAAATAACTTAAATCATTGCTTATATTCCCAATTGTACGAGACAATTTTCTAATGAAATGGAACTGTTCATCTAGATTCTCTCCATCAAATTTAGGAGTTCCTTCTATTACTATAGTTTTTAGTGCACTAACTTTTAACGCTATCTTATCCATAGGGTGCTGTGTATTGGTCTCACTTACATTTTTCGTTGTTAGTTGTATGGAAACAGCCTCTTTTACAAACGTTACGGTTTTGCCAAAACTAACAGATTGGACAAAATAACCTGCATCCATCCATGCCCCTGTTTGACTATGGCGGTTTTTTTGATTAGCCCACCACGCTGGATATTGATACGCTGAATTAGGTAATTTACACCCTATGATTGATTCTATTTTTTCGAAATCTAGCATTACTGTTGCATCATTTCTATTTGCTAAATACTGATATAGAGGTAAATACTTATCTCCCATTATTTTAACCCCTCCAACCTTATCCTTAATTCAGATTGTAACTTATTGCCAGAATTATTCCAACTAAAAAAAGCAACCTCCTTTTAGAAATTGCTCCCGCTTCCAGTTTGATTTTAAATAAACTTTAATAGAAAAATTCCGTTTTTAAATAACACTGTTTATTCAAAATGTTCACTTCATTACACTTTTGGCTCCTATTTATATTCAGAAATAATCAATTCTATTTATACCTTTTCACAAATTTTGCAATCGCTAACGAAACCACATGTTGCATTTTTAAATGTCGAAATTGTTCCTCATACAGTTGAACAAACTCATTGTAAATTTCTTGATGTATCTTAAAACTTCTAGTTTGATATGCTTCTGTTGGCGCAGCGTATAAACGATTATCTATCTCTAAACATAGATTCCGTCTATTCCTATCTTCCTCTATTAAAGCTTGTATAGCATTAAAGTGCTGCATTATATAAGCTAACACTTCATCAGTAACGTCTTCCTTTTTCACTTGTGCAACAACATATTGTCTAGCAGTTCTGTCAAAGCGATAACCTGCTATACAAATATCTTTTGTTAGGCTGCTGGCCGACATTCCTATTTCACTAGCAACTTGCTTCAGTTCTTTTTTTCGTAACTCTTCATTAAGCCATACCAACTTTTCTTCAATCGGTAACATTTTATACTGTAATTTTTCCAACTATATTTCCCTCCCTCTATAAATAAGTTTTTTCATCGTATACAAAGTCACTACTAATTATTACTGTTTTCATCAAAAAATGTTTTAAATTAATTCAAAATAGTACGGTTGTAAACTTTTATAAACTCTATTTAACTCATCATTTTCCATGTTTTTAAGAAGAAAAGTTATATCTATCCCCATACTTGTATAGTATATGGCGTTCTATCAATAACAGGAGCACAGATGTGGGAATGCAGGTCTTCACTTTTTCCACGCTCTCATTCTAAGTAGAAAGGGGTTATGCAAATGAAAAATATTCATTCAATCTATCAAAACGACATTTACTTGCTTCAAGCTTTGCGGTCATGTGGTGTGCTGTTAAAAGAGCATATTCTTCAGTACATCTCAAATCACCGGTTACTAATCTTCATTGAAAATGGCTATATAAATAAGAAAGCTACATTTGTAAAAAAAGATATGTCTACTTTCATCTATACATTAACGCAAAGAGGACAAAGATTAGCAAAACAATTTAATATTACAAACTTTTATCGTTCCTCGTCTGTAATACATGATTTAGCTGTTGCAAAAAAATATATGAATTTGCCATTAGGAACGCGTCTGACTTGGCAAACAGAAAAGGAACTTCAAAATGTTTTGTACCAAACGTTAAAGATTTATGAAGAAACACAACAATATGCACGAGCTGATGAAATCGAGGACTTAATCCGAAGTAAGCAGATTAGCCCAACTGATGGAGGATATATATTGGATGGTAGGCTTTGTCTTTACGAGGTCATTACGTCAAATTATTCAGTGGAAGACATTAAAGCCAAAAAGATATTTGCAGAGATGATTAACTGTCCAATAGATTTTTACTACTTAAATAGAAAGGAGGAATCTGTATGCTAACAATACAAAAGAAAGAGAAAGTTGCTAAACAATACAGTGACATTTTAAAAATCATTTACCATCTGGGAAAAGGCATTATGTGGCGTACACAATTAAAACAATACCTACAGCATTTTTTTGCAATATCTGAAAAGGAATTCATTCTTGCTCTAAAGGATTTAAAAGATGCAGATATTATTCATATTCATCGTTACTGTAATCGTCATATCATTCGTTTAAAAAAATTGGCTATTTACTATTTAACAAGTAAAGAAAGAACGTCTGTAGCCAGTATTACTTTTACTACATCAAAAGCGATTAAAAGTGCCTATATCAATGCAGTATTATTGTACAATCTTATGCAACTAGAAGTTGTAGAATCGTTAGACCTGTATATTGATGAGATTGCTAAAAGAACTACTCTTTTAGCTAAAGATAAATCAAACCATCATATTTTGACTAATCTGTTAAGCATACAATCATATAAGCATAGCTGGGAGAAAATTAGATTTGAACTTGAGGAGTTAGAGCGTATACGCCTGACAAATATACAAAAATTGCAAAACGTTAAGGCAATCGAAAAGCCACTTTATTACTACAATTTCAATTTGAATGCTATGCAAGCGCGGGATATTTACCTCGGTGGTTGGGTCATTGAAAATAAAGTTGAATCTCGTGTTAGCTTTCATGGCCCTATTATTTATATTTTCAATATCAATCAAAAATATAACTACATTCCAAAGTTAGAAGAAAACTTAAAACAAATCCGTGAATACTTTAGTTATCTTTTAGATACACCTCAAGGATTTACGATTCAGTTCAAACTTGTTGTTGAAGATATGCAATTGGAGAATAAATTGAGGAATAATCAAAAATATAAAAACTTTGTAGAGAACCTTGTTTTAGATGAAATAGAAATCCTGAATCTAAATATATTAAACGATGTATTTGGTGGCGTACATCTACTTAAATAGCTGTAATATTTAACTACTCATTTGTATACAATGTCGAAATCTGACAAAAAAGTAGTTGTTATTCACATGTTAAAAGGAAGTGATATTACAATCACGCTAAGAACGTCACATGTCACTAAATTAATGGCAATCAAAAAACATTTAATTGGTGAGTTATATTTAACCTTGTAAAACTGCATTCTGAAAAAATGAAAGAAAGATTCAGAAGAAACTAATGTATATTAAAGGATTAAATATCGCACAAATAGCTATATTATGATTCACCTCTTCCTTATCAAATGATGAGAATATAAGATATTTAAAACGTACAATTGACCTTCATACACCGTTAAACAATATTTCCACGTGAGAGGAAGCAGAATAGCAGAGAGGTTATCCTCCTAAGGGGAATATTATTCGATTTAACAACCTTTTTTAAATGTTTTATTCTTGTTCATACATTATTACTTTACTTGCCATTAGAAGAAGGCAGTAATAGCAAAGAATAAACCCTTGTCATTACTGCCTTTCTTATGAAAAAACATAATTTAATTACGCTTTTCTGTCGTTCCAAAAACTGCATCTACCTCTTTAGAAAAGACTTGGAATATATAATCCTTCTCTTGTTCTTCTGAAGCAATACCTGTCGCTGCACCTTCTGGGAGTTTGCCCCCTTGCTTACGCATCAAAACATTATGGTCATCATCAACTGTTGAAAAATCACCCTTTTTCCAACGTTGTAATATATCAAGATACGTTTCATAATTTTCATAGTTATCTTTGTTTGCTTCGACCATCTGTAATAGAATGTTGATTCTTTCTGGCGTAATCATAATAGAACCTTCTTTCAGTTCAGCGATAATCTTTTGATGCGCCATCTGTTGAAGCACTTCTGATACTAGATTGTCAACGAAGGGTTCATCTCCACTTTTCCATTCATCAATCCTTTTGGAATAAGTAGCATTTTCCCACCCCATACCGCTTGTATCCACTGTTGATACAAACTCTTTTTTAGCAGTGCCTTTTGAATTTGATTGACCGCTATCTGATTCTCTCTCGGTTTTAGTAGTTTCGTTGTCAGAGTTCTTTTTCATAATCAAAAACGTACCACTTATACTCAATATTGCTGTTAAAATAACGATGCCTAAAACATGAATCCACTTCACTTTTTTACCACCTTTATTAATAATTACCTCTAAATTACCATATAGACCCTACTATGTAAACATAAGCACAAAAACAGAAGCCCCCACTACAGACTTTCCGCAAGGCAATTTAAATTAGAAAACTAATGGTTGCCATCATAGGTGGTAGATTTTGTATATAATTCTTTAGTAGCTCATAATTATCAATACATTAATTCTTATTAAAATCTTTAATAAAGTACACTAACGTATAGCATTTAATACTTTTATAACAGTTTAATAAATCTTCAATAATTCTTTTATACATAGGAATAATTATTTTCACTTTTATCTATAATGAAAAATCTTTCGAGAAAAAAGGGGTTCTCTAACCGAGACATTATTGGAGGTAATATCTATGTCAAAAGAAATTGGAAAACTTAGCTGTGGTAACATCATACGAATTTTACGTTCAGACCGTGGATTATCTTTAAGAGAGTTAGCAAACAAAACTGGCGTCACCGCATCGTATTTATCTAAATTAGAAAATGAAATTCATACAAATATGAGTTTGGCAATTTTCTCATTAATCTGCAAAGCACTAAATGCAAATCCAAACCTATTTTTAGATGACCAGTTGCAATCAATGCTGGTTCAACCACTAGAGATACGAGATTTCTTTTTAATTCAGGAATTGTATTACGAAGGAAAAATTTTAACAGAAGAACAAAAAGAAATGATGATAAATGCAGCTATACTATCTGTTCATCAATAATAGTCCACTTAAAGTAACCGGTATTCCTGGTTACTTTTTTTGTAGAATCAAAGTAGGCTATCGATTATCTCGTTACACATGTTGTTATAAATTGCGCTGGGAAGTTAACTTTTTCCCCTATAACGCTATCAAAAAACTTGCTATGCTAGGCATCCTACTAATTGCAACCAAAAACGATTGTCCAAACCCCTACCGTATCTTTAACTAGCATTATCATTGCACATTCTGCCCTATTTCAATATTGTACTGCCTAATTAAAATCTTTACATTCCATAAATATCAACTTTTCTATTTTGATATATTGAGTATATGAGAAATAATAGACTTTGTGGATGAAAAGTGGTCGAACCCCGAAGTCTATCGCTACACCTAATGAACTTTATATTTTGAAGGAGGAAATTAAATTGAAAAGGATAGCAATTATTGAAGAATTGGTTGAAGTAAAATTAACATCAACTTTTAATTTGTCCAAGGAATATACCCATATTCGAGGATATCACGGCTGTCGACCACTAGATGTTGAGACCTATTATTTAAATGGGATAAAACCGCTTACTAAGAATGATATGCTTTTAGAAACACTTCATCGCTTGAAAGGTACCTACATTGACGATAAAAAAATAAGAAATGCTTTTGAAAAACGTTGGCAGTCGGAACTCTCTTCCGAAGAAGGTATTTGGTTCACTGTTTCCACCGAAGAATTGCTGAATTCTGGACACTATATGATTTATGGAAGTGAGTTTATACAAGCAGTAGCTGCTGATTTATTGAGCCATGACTTATTAAAGAATCATGGTATTCCTACTATTTTTTCTATTGATATTCCATTATCAAATATTTCTGTAGATTGGCTTCAATGTTTAGAAAGTAACATCATTCAAAAAAACACTAGCGGTGGATATCATACCAATTCACCTATTCTTGCAACTAATGTCATATCGCATATTCACCCAAATAAAATTATTGATTGGCATAATGGAGGGGAAATCTATTTTAATAAAATATAAACATTCTTCTTCCTTAAATGTTTACTTTCAAACATTAAACAAAATAAGAACGGGTTTTTATACATTATCTTTCAAACACCAAAATACTCATATGTTCACTTCTGAACATATGAGTATTTTATACTATAAAATAGTTATTTTTTCTCATTACATATACGAAACACCATGTTACTATTACTCAACACAGGCTAGAACATGTTTTCGATTTTTCAAATCAAAATTTGCATTATAATATCTGTGAAATAAAAAACCTCTAAGCGCCAACGTAGAGGTTCAACTATAAGACTGTCATTCCCCAATGACAATCATTCAAAATACGGTAGCTATGTGCTAACCATAAAAACTAACTCAATTATAACGATATTTTATATCAGAAGCCATAGTTACTTCATTTTTTTGAATCGTCTTGTATGCCAAAAAACATTCATTAATGGAGGACTAACCAATGAAAAAAGAAATTATCAAACAAACGGAATTAGAAAAGGGGAAAATCCCAACAAAACTAGCAGTAGAATGGATTACACGCAACGAAAGAATACTAATTGATTCGCCTCCTAATTCTGGGAAAACTACTAGTATTCTAAATGCATTTGAAAAACTATCAGATGAGACAAAAGACGAATTCTTTATTCTCACGACCCCCACTCGCTTTATTGGCTCACAATCTTATCAGAAACATACTAAGTCTTCTCTCTTAGTTCAGGGTGGTAATAACCATTTAAAAATGGAGATTACTCATCATCTAGCGGAAGGAAATCGGATTTTTATCTGCACATATGACAAACTGCCATTTTTGATAGATACCCTAAAAGCAGAACGTCCTGAAATGATATATCATCTAGTAATTGATGAGTTCCACCGACTTATTCTGGATTATAAGACTGATTTTCGTTATCAAACCATTTCAAATATGTATTCTAGTCAAAAAACAGCAAAATCTATGATAGCACTTAGTGGCACCACAAGTGAAATTCCTAAAGATGAATTTACAACAATCATCTCCGTTGAAAAGCCTGATTCACCACATTTCAATAATTTAGTTGCTGTATCCTATCCGATGGAGTTAGATGCGGTGAACGCTATAGTAAATTATGTTTTAACACGTTTACCGCAGCATAAATTATTAATTTATTGCCAATCTATTGACGTAAATGAACATGTAGCTTTATTGCTAAATAAACTCAATATAAAAACGGCAGTAATTGATTCAGAAAAAAAAGAAATGCCTGCCTATAAAACAATTGAAGACAAGCGATTATATCCTGAAAATTATGAGGTAATACTTGCCACTTCAGTAATAGCAGAAGGTGTTAGCTTAGAAAATGTATCAAATGATTTGTTTGAAACAGTCGTAGTTGCTAACCACAATTCCCGATTATTCAATTTAACTACAGTTGAGCAAATGAGTCATCGTTTCCGTCAACAATTCGAACAATTTACTATCTTATATCAAAAATGTGATATAGATGAAGAAATTCATAATACGCAGAAAATCTATGATTTGTTACTAAACAAAACCTCTCATTTAGTAGCTCTATTAAACGAGGATATTGGATATTTTCACCTTGAAACGTTATCTATATTAGAACAAAACAATTTTCTAACGATTGAAAATAACCTGTTACAGGTAGACAAATTTGCCATTTGTAATAAACTAATTACTGTAAAAGAATACGCATATGAACGCAAAAGAAATTCTTTTATTTGCGATGTTGCTAATCTATTCACTAATGAATTAACTTATTTGTCTTATGATTGGACCGACACATACAACCACCTTTTAGAAGTTTCGGAAGAAGAATTAAAATCCATTCCTCTTCATCAGAGATTATCTCCAGAGAAATATAAAGAGCTGATGACAAAATTTGATAACGGGGACAAAATCCGTACTAAAAGCATTCTCACAAAACTAGAAGCAAAAGTATTGCTTAGTATCGGACCGTATATTGCGTACGAGGTATTTTTAAAAATTGTACCATCTTTAGATTCTACTCAAAAAGTTAATCAATTAAAAACAAAATTAGATGGTTATATTCAATTATTATTGTGGGATGTTACTAAGCAAATTGTACCAACAAAAGTTGCTATACAAAAGTTAGAACAATATTGTAATGTTTCATTGTCCAAAGACGAATATAATAAGATACTTAATACAATTAGTTCCGAACTTGAATTTACAAATTATAATGACCTAAACAAAACGGTGAAAAAATATTTTCATGTGGAATTTAAATCAAAGAAAGTTGCTCGCTACCGTATTATAAATAAATTAACACCCTATAATTTAGCAGACTTCGGCAACCTAGAACTACATGAGCTTCACGATATATTAAAAATGTTTATTCAAAAAGAATATACTAAAAATAAAACTGCTCTACTTGTACAGCTAGAAACAGTTTTATGTACATTCGAAGCTTAATAATAAAAGCGAAATAGTCTCCTTATTTGGAGATTTGTTTGTTTCGCTTTTTACTATTTTATTCTACTGTTAGAAGGTATACACTTTTTCAAACTTTTTATATAATATTTACTAAAAAAAACGTCTACTTTTTTCACAATAAATAGTTATAAGGTTTTATATTGATGGGCATTTAATACTTCACGATAAATTGATTTGCCGTCTTTTCTGTCTCAGATTTAATTTAGTTCATACTTGCAAGACGGCATTCAAATCAGATAAGTTTTTATCGAATAGTGTCAATTCAGCCGTTACAAAAAAGGAGCACCATCAGTTCCGTATGCTTGGTAACAGTCTCACAGCTTCTTTCTTCAAATCTGGTGGATTGCCATACTTTCTAAGTATGCAATGCATTTCAAGTTCAAAGTATTTCTCAGAAAAGTAATACTATAAAACCATGTATCAAAACTAACTTCGATACATGGTTAAACTTTTATAATCCTTCATTTTTTCTGATTTCTTCTAAAAAATTTTTAGTAGCCTATTCATTTAATTTTTTATCATACTTAGTAATATAAATTTCGTTATTTTGGAACAGATTCACCTCACTCCCTGGTAGTGTTTCAATATAATCTGCAATATCTACCATCAATTTAAGTAGACGGTCCCTTTTTGGTTTTATCGGCTTGAATCTTGAAAGAGCTTTCCCCTTTCAACTGTTCAATTTTTAGAGACTTTAAATCCCCTCAACTCAACTGGCTAACACCTTTAAAATTTCATACACTTAACTTTTGTTAACAGAAGTTACACATTAAACGACATCATTTTTTGTATAATTTTCCACATAAAAAAAACCAATGCATTATGTATGGCTTTATCTATATAAAAACAAATAGCATACTTTCAATAAAATAATTATAAAGTTAACTTTTGCATTGACTGCAAGTTGTTATAATGTTAACTTTATAACAACATATAGAAAAGGAGCAAATATTTTATGAAAAAACCCGAAAATAAAGTAACTGGATTCAGACTATCTGAAGAGGATTTAGAAAAACTTGACTACCTAACCATCTATAATATTTACTCAATAGAAAAACAAAACGATTATCTGATTAATGTTACAAGCAATAGAACCCATACTATTAGTAACTTAATTAGAAAAGAATATCAGACTGCCACAGCAGATTCTGAATTCCAACAATACTTAATAGACAATGGATATGTATCAGAAAATATTAAGGATAAAATCCATGCCCAATTAAAAAAAACTAATACGAATTACAAAATATTAGATATTAATATTGAGGAATACGAAACTGACGAAGACGAATTCACTCCAATAGCAGATGCAGTTCTCTTGATTGAAATCAGTAAAGAAGAATATGCTACAGCTCTTTATTTTGGAGAACGTGATATAATATTTGATTTCAGTTATTTTGATTCTTTAAATGACGCGACAAACAATTTTTATGAGCGAAATACTGACCTTATAGAGTACAGTTTTGGCTTAAAGGAAATTATAAAGATGGTAAAAAAAGACGAATTTTAATATAGAATAAACAGGGAGGTATTTAAAATGTTAAAGAAAAAACAATTGAAAAAGCAATTTAATAATGCAATAAAAAATGCAAATCCCACTACTCTATCAATATTAAATAAAAAGAAATGGAGTTATAAAAAATCACTAAAGAATGCCATTTGGAATAAAGATTATTTAACAATTTTCCTTTTAACAGGTAGCATAACTGAACGTATAGTAAATAGAAAAATAGATTATACAAAACACGAGGAAAATATACCTTTTAGTTTTAGATTATCCGCATTAAGTAACTCAAAAGGGTACTTTACTGAATTTGAATGCAAAAGATTTTCGGCAATTTATAGAGATTTAAGAAATCCCGCTGCACATGGTGATGAGCCGCCAGCTCCTTATACAACCAATGATATAAATTTATGCTTAAAAGTCGTTTATACATTATTAAAAACAGATATTACACACGTAGTTAGTGACGTAAAAGCAGAAGCATTAACAAAATGGCGTTTCGAGGAACAAAGACAAAAAAGAAATCGAATAGCCATTTAATGTATTTCTCACACAAAAAAGAGACAAGGACATAACTAAAACCGTTATAAAATTCGGATAATTTTTTAAATTAACGAAGCATATAAACCAAAACCCCGAACTATATTTCGAAATATTGAATTAATATTCCGTAATATAGTCCGGGGTTTTTTCTTGTTAAATTTCTTTTGTCCTAGTCTCTTTACTTTAGCTCTAATCTTACATTGTAGCAAGTTTTGTACTAATTTTGCGCAAGCTTGTTATGCTCTAACATAGTAGGAAAACGGGCAAATCTCTAAGGTTCAATCAAATTCACGGGAAGAACATCCATAACAAGTACTTTCATCAAACATATGCTCTACAGGAAATTTAAAACCACAACTTGTACATATCTCTCCATGTTCGTTACTATCAATGCATCTTTCACAAATAGGCTCTTGATTATAATCTAAATAAATACCTCTCCGTACACCGCACTCAATACAAATATCTTCACTTCTAAGAATTGAAGTTTCCACAAATAAACCATCAATTATCTCAATTTCATCATACAGATTTACATCATCCCAGTAATCTAAATATGAATCAATCCTTCTAACTAATCGTACCTCAAACCTTCCCTCTATATCATGAGTCCTTGTTGGTGAAAGGAGGATTTCTTTAGAATCTCCATCTCTCCCGTAATATTCATTAGTATCACATTTAGCCTTTATATCAAATGTTAGGTTATATTCTGCTGTTCCATCATCATACCCTTCAAAAGCTCCTGAAATATATGCGATTTCAAACGAATCATCCTGATACTCAAAATTTGTCCCATCATAGCTAGATAATGATGACGTATCTATATAACCTTCTAAAGAATTTAACAATAACTCTTCAATATCCATATCTATGCCTGAATCTTTAACCGCATCCAAATAATTTTCCACATCGTATCCGATTATCCATTCAGCAGTTGATGGAATTTCTTCTCCATAAACTTCTGCTAGTTCACTAAATAATTCACTCGAAGTAACACCTATTACTTCACAAGATGTTATCCTCTTAAATTCATTTACGAGTTCTTCTCTGAATCCGATTCTTCTAGAATTTTCCATCCTATACCAATCTTCTTTAACATCATCTGTAACAAATATTAGGTTCTTATTATTTGCTTGGCAAAAATTTAAAGCTTCTTTCCAAATTAGAAAATCGCCAAAGGCATTAATTCCTTTTTTCTTTTCATCATCTTTATATCCTGGTGGCACTTTATTTTTGTATCTTTTCTCCCCGTCGCTACAATGTTGATATATTTCTTCAAGTGTAAAAGCTTCTAGCATACGGTCATTTTCTATTATTTCGCAAATCAATTCATTTACAATGTCACTATCTAAAAATCGACTATTTATCTCTTCAAACTCTTGATGTGAATCAATATATGTGTTTAAAGTCCTATTTAAAGTTCCTATATTTGCATTAACAGTTTCTTGTAAATCATCTATACTCGGAAAATTAAATGACCTTAAAATCTCAAATTGGTGGCTTAATTTAGCTTCCATCTGATTCAATGGATTAATTAAATTCGATACAGCATT
Organism: Lysinibacillus sp. FSL K6-3209; assembly: GCF_037976175.1. Taxonomy (NCBI): domain Bacteria; kingdom Bacillati; phylum Bacillota; class Bacilli; order Caryophanales; family Bacillaceae; genus Lysinibacillus; species Lysinibacillus sp. FSL K6-3209. Next base: position 3,291,011 of record NZ_CP150264.1, read on the forward strand.
TTTAAATTTATTTCTTTGTCTACTTAAAGAAGAATGATGATTATTATCAAACTCCCTTTTAACTGTACTTGGCAAATATAGCTTATGTTTGATATGCTCACACAATTTCACAAAGAAATCAGTTGTTTCTGGAGAATATTCATATAAATTAAGATAAATATTTGTATCAAAAATCAAACAACAACTATCATTATTAATAAAATCAGTTAAACTAGATACCTCATTTACTTCCGCCATTTCATTTCAGCCACCTATCAATATTTAAATAATTTTACATTTTAAATGTAATATCTCTTCTTATAACTATATCAAGGCCGATTCAAAAACGCCATTTTTATCCACCATTTTTTTATACTTTGGTGCTTCAAACTTACCAATGGTGTTTTCAACTCTTTGAAGATATCAACATTGCTAACACAACATACACTCCATTTAACATTCACACATTATTACGTTGACCTTTCGGTATCACTTCATCAAACCACTTGCGTTCATGAATCCATAACCATGCGTACAAACTATAGTTGACTTTGCTTAATTCTTTACGTGTAGCTATTAGATGTTTAGATAGTACTTTAACCATTGCTCTTTTCTTTCAGTAAATAGGGATTCTAGTGATTGCTTTTTCTTACGCTTTCCAACTACTTACTTCATTTCGAATAACTGCTTTAGATGTATCTTTAAAAATTGGAGCATTAAAGATGTCGCAATGTGCTTCTGTTTTGAGGAGTGTATCGTACAAAAAGCTTTGTCCAACTATTTCTCTCTTCTGTGCAAATCACACTTTACATGAGTTCAAAAAGTCATTTGTATAATGCCCGACAAATACTGTTAGAAATGCATCCATTTATATATTGCCAATATAGGATACTAATTCTTCATCTCGTAATCTATCAATATAAACATTACTACTATAGCCGACTGGCTATAAATCAAACCATCGTGCCCTCTACACGAAAAAGCGGGTAAATCCGTGAGATTTCTCCTGTTCCCCTTTCTTTGCTCCGACGACAGCGCAGTGTTTTATTCTATTTTTGATTGTTATCAGAAGTAGCACTCTTTTATGTTCTGACAATAAGGCAAAAAAATCTTTTATTGAAACAATTTGAGGCAGTTGGGAATAATAATATAACCTGAATTATCATTGATAACACATTTACCAAATTTACTTTAATTTACAAATCACAAAAAATCTCGTAGATTACTCGCAACTTCCTCAACATCTAAATCCAAATATTGCGTCGTTACCTCCAAATTTGAATGGCCTAAAGCTTTAGAAATTAATGCTATATTCGCACCCTTATTCAATAAGTTTTTCGCAAAAGCACGTCTTAGAGCATGTGCATTAATATTCTTCAAACCGTATTTTTTACTGTATTTAGTGAGTTGTTTGGAGATAGCATTATTCGTTGATTTTGTATTTATTGGCGTCCCTTTATTAGAAACGAAGATGTTTTCATTTTTCTCGCCATAATGATTTCTAATTTTATTGTTTTGGTGAATAAGTACTTTAAATAGCTGGAGTAATTGATTATCAATAGGTAGTTTTAGTAATTTATGATTTTTCAAAATGTCACCATCAAGCTTTAGTAATCCCTCTTCTAAATCAATATGCTTTTCTTCTAACTGCCCTAATGTATTAATACGAATGCCTGTTTTATACATGGTCAAAATGGCAACTGCATCACGCAATCCCACAAATGTATTCACATCCAAAAGTGATAACAATAATTTCACATCACTCTCATTCGCTCCACTCTTTACTTTTTTATCAACCTTCACATTAACTGTCTGCCAAAACTTTGTATTGTACCAACCATTATTAAAACACTTACTTAAAAACGATTTCAGAGCCTTTAATCGTGTTTGTTTTGTTTGATTACACACTTGCATTTGGTCCAGCCAGTTATAGATAGTACCTAGTGTAATTTCTGATAAATACTCGATAGCTTGGGCTTTCTTAAGTTTCTCACAATCGTTTCATAATCTATTATGGTACGAGGTCGATAGCCACTAGATTCCATTTGTTTAATCACAATTTCAACCGCTTCATCAATCTTTTTCGATGCTTCTTTTTTAGGTTCAACCAATATTTCTGACTCAAGCTTTAATAAAGCTAAATCAATATCTACTTCAAACAATCCAGACTTTTTTGTCATAAAAAAAATCCTCCATTCAAAATTTTGATTGGAAGATGATTTCGGAAACTCATAAATATTTGAGGAACGAAAAAAGGGATTCAACCTCTCGGACCGAAGCCCTGACCGAATCCCTAATTTCTCTCAAACCCTTATACCTCAAGGCCTTAAACCCTGTTTTTAGACGTCCCAGGAGGGATTCGAACCCCCGACCGACGGCTTAGAAGGCCGTTGCTCTATCCTGCTGAGCTACTGAGACATGGTGTGTGTTCCTAAAAACCTCTTAGGAAAGACAATATTTATTATATGTCCTTTATTACATAATGTCAACATGAATTTTACTATGGAGGCAAGGTTTGCCTTGAAAATATTATATACCTATTTATTGTATGAAGCTATAGCTTTCTTTATGTTATTTCACTGCATTACATTGTCTTATTTTTTGTTAAAATAATAAGCAAAAATGGAGGTATGTGTATGTTTGAAAAGTCGGTGGTTGTGGTGACTGGTGGTGCGCAAGGAATTGGAGAAGGGATTGTACGAGCATATGCACAGCGTGGTGCCAAGGTTGTAATTGCAGATGTGAATGTAGAGCTGGGTCATCAATTAGCGCAAGAGTGTAATGAGCAAGGGTATTCGGCATTGTTTGTGGAGACGGATGTGTCAAAGGAACAAGATATTGTTGCGTTAATGCAGCAAACGGTCCAACATTTTGGGACGATTACGATTTTAATTAATAATGCGGGTAAGTTTGAGCATGTGTCACCTTATGATATTACGGTTGCGCAATGGCATAATCTTTTACAAACGAATTTAACGAGTGTTTTATTCTGTTCTAGAGAAGCGGCTAAAATCATGCGGACAAATGAGCTTGGTGGTTCGATTGTTTCTTTAGCCTCTACAAGGGCTTTTATGTCTGAGCCTTATAGTGAAGCGTATGCCGCTTCCAAGGGCGGTATTGTAGCGTTAACGCATGCATTAGCCCGCTCTTTCGGTCCAGATAACATTACGGTCAATTGTATATCACCTGGTTGGATTGAAACAGGTGATTATGAACAGCTACGTGCTATTGATCATGAACAACATCTAGTAGGGCGTGTTGGTGTGCCGGAAGATATTGCGCAAGCATGTTTGTACTTAACAAATCCAGCGAATCGATTTGTCACAGGGATTAATATTACGGTCGATGGAGGCATGACAAAGAAAATGATCTATGAGGAATAATGAAACGTGCCTTGATTTTTGCACATTCCAGGATCGTGTAGAGTATTCTACACTAGAATGAATTTTTTAAGGGAGTGAATGTGCATTGTTTCCATATTCAAACAGCTATTTCGGGAATTCTTTAAGCGCCATCTATACAGCTCCATCCAACCAATATACTGCGCCTATTCGGCACTTTTTACAGCCACAACAGGATCATCGCAGGTGCATTAGTAAAGCAGAGTCTGATTTTATGGCGATGAATCGACTGTTGTGGATGGAGCATGTTAATTGGACGAGGATGACCATTATAAGTATTGTCTTTAGTTTGCCGGATTTACCATTTGTGCAAGCACGTCTTTTACGCAATGCGACGGATTTAGGCAATTGTCTGCGCCCATTTTATGGCGATCAAATAGCAGATCGCTATGCAGAGTTGATAAAAGAGCATTTACTTATTGCAGCGCAGCTTGTCACAGCGGCGAATAAAGGAGATGCGGCAACAGCAGCGGCAAAAGAACAAGAATGGTATCGTAATGCAGATGACATTGCCATATTTTTAAGTTCCATTAATCCATATTTAACTAAAGAAGCTGTGCAGCAAATGTTTTATCGCCATTTAGCTTTAACGAAAAAAGAAGCCGTGACGATGATTCAAAAAGACTATCAATCAGACGTGCAAGTGTTTGATGATATAGAGGCAGAGGCACTTGCTATGTCGGACATGATTGCAAATGCGATCGTCATGCAGTTTTGCTACAGCTTTTATTCATAATAAATAAAAAACCAGATTCATCGACAATGTGCATTTGTCCATCAATCTGGTTTTTCGTCTTGGTGAAAAAGACTATGATTGCTCCGTATCGGTTTGTTGTAGTTCCACGTAGCGGTAATATAAATTTCGTAATTCAGATTCTTTAAACTTGCCTAGATGTGTTTTTAATTGAGGATGCACTAAAATTCCTTTTGCGCGTAGCTCTTTGACAAACCAACCTTTTGAATATTGATGCACGTTGCACCGTCTCCTTTTCTATTAGTCATCCATAGCGTATGCGCAAAGGTTTTGTGCTGTTACCGCTCCCTCGTGTTACGACAAAATAAAAACAAAGGACAAGAAATAATCCTTTGTTTTCAGTCAATTATGTGCCACAAAACGTTTGATATGGACAGTTGGATGGTGCTGGTAGTGTGGCATATGCTTCTTGTTCCGCTAAATGCGCGTACGGCTGAGATAGCACCTGTAATAGCTTATCCATAACACGATAATCACCGCGTGTAACAGCCGCTTCTAACGCTTCTTCTACCCGATGGTTTCGCGGAATAACTGCAGGGTTCGTGTCTCGCATTAACTGCTGTGATTGTGCTTTGGATGGTTCTTGCCTTTGTCTTCTTGCTTGCCACTGTTCGTACCACTTTTTAAATTCCTTACTATCAAAAAGTGCCGTTCCTTCACATCTTTGAAACGTTAGTGAACGGAATGTATTTGTATAATCAGCTTCATGCTTTTCCATTAACGTTAAAAGTTCATCTACCAGTGTGGCATCTTGCTGTTCTTCATTAAAGAGACCAAGCTTTGCTCGCATTCCCGCTAACCAGTTTGTATAATACAACTGCGGATATTGTTCAATTACTTGCTGAGCTAATGCTACAGCATCTTCAGGGTCGTCATGGATAAGTGGAAGGAGCGTTTCAGCAAAACGCGTAATATTCCATCCTCCAATAGGCGGCTGATTGCCATAGGCATAGCGTCCTTGTCGGTCGATGGAGCTAAAAACTGTTGCTGGATTATAACGATCCATAAAAGCACAAGGACCATAATCAATCGTTTCACCGCTAATCGTCATATTATCTGTGTTCATTACACCATGGATAAAGCCGACTAGTTGCCATTTGGCAATAAGGGCTGCCTGTCTTTTCATAACTTCTTGAAGCAAGCTCAAATAGCGATTTTGCGTCTGTTCAATCATTGGGAAATGGCGTTGGATTGCATAATCAGCTAACTTCTGAAGCTCTTCATCGCTACCCCATTGTGCCGCATATTGAAATGTCCCTACACGTAAATGACTACTTGCAACACGCGTCAAAATCGCACCAGGTAGTTCTGTTTCACGAAGTACTGTTTCTCCTGTTGTCACTACTGCCAAACTACGGGAAGTTGGGATGCCTAACGCATACATTGCTTCGCTAATAATATATTCACGAAGCATCGGACCAAGTGCTGCGCGGCCGTCTCCTCCTCTAGAGTAAGGTGTTCGTCCTGAACCTTTGAGTCCGATGTCATAGCGCTCCCCTGAAGGTGTTATTTGTTCGCCTAGAAGGAGTGCTCTACCGTCCCCTAACATATTAAAATGCCCAAATTGATGTCCTGCATATGCCTGTGCAAGCGGCAATGCTCCCTTTGGTATCTCGTTACCTGCAAGCACCTCAATACCATCTTCTTGTTGAAGCGCACTATAATCTAATCCAAGGGACTTTGCCACTGCTTCATTTAGAATCGCCAATTCGGGCGCATGCACGCGATTTAATTGAAGTTGGCTATAGAATGAACTTGGTAGACGAGCATAGCTATTATCAAAATTCCAACCAATATTGTTTGCCTTAGTCATTTTATCACCCTTGTTCTTTTCATTTAGTCTTTCTACTAACATGCAATTCATTCGTGGTCGTATTTTCCAAGCCTTTGTAATCCATAAATAGAAAAACGCTTAAACTCTCTTTTCATAGAATCTTAAGCGTTTTTAATAAGTTTAGTTATGCGCGAACAAACGTATGCGTTGACAAACGATCATTGTTCTCTGTGAAAAAATCCACCTGATAATAGCTAGCTTGAATGTCTATAACTGCAAAGCTTTTTTCATTGCCACCTCTTGGCTTTAATAAACTTCCTGGATTGATAAATAAGACATCATCAATCATCTCGGCACCTAATAGATGAGAATGACCAAAGCACACAATATGTGCAGCGACTTCCTTTGCTCGATACGATAATGCCAACATGGATGATTTGACATTAAATAAATGACCATGTGTCACAAAAAGGGCAGCATCTCCTGCTTGCACAATTATTTCCTCTGGAAAAGCTTTATCAAGATCACAATTTCCCCTTACTTTTTTCATGCCATCTAATGCAGCATGGGAAAAGGGCAGTTCGCTATCGCCACAATGAATCATTATTTCGACCTGCGGATAAAAGCCACATACTCGGTCAATAACATGGCTATCTCCATGTGTATCACTCATGACCACTATTTGCATGGATATCACCTCTTACTTAATAAGATTTGGCAATTGTTCCTTTAACTTGCGAATGGCATTTCCTCGGTGAGAAATAGCCCCTTTTTCTTCTGGTGTTAATTCAGCCATCATACGATTTAAACTTGGTACAAAAAAGACAGGGTCATAGCCAAAGCCATTAGTTCCACGTTTTTCATGTGCAATGACACCTTCGCACGTGCCGAACACTGTTGTCGTTTCAAAATCAGGACCTGCAATCGCAATACAGCAGCAAAAGCGAGCTGTACGCTTGTCATCTTCTACACCTTGTAAATTATGCAATAGTTTTACCATATTCGCCGCATCATCATGATCACCAGCATAGCGTGCCGAATAAACACCTGGCTCCCCATTAAGCGCATCTACAGCTAAACCACTATCATCCGCAATAACAATCGTTGCAAGCTCTTTTGCTAAAGCCTCGGCTTTTAACACGGCATTTTCTTCAAATGTTGTGCCTGTTTCTTCAATTTCCATGTCCGGTGCGACTTCAAACATTGTCACCACTTCATAACCGAGCGGCCCAAACAATGCTTCGAAATCTTTTGCTTTGCCTTTGTTTTTTGTAGCAATTACAACTTGTTTCATATTAGCAGTTTCCTCCTACTTTATGAGCTATTTCTCCAAGCGCCTGTTTTTGTAAGTCAATAAGCTCGCGAATGCCCTTTTCGCCTAATGCAAGCAAGTTATTTAACTCCTCACGTGAAAAGGTCGCTTCTTCACCAGTCCCTTGTAATTCTACAAAACGGCCTGCTCCGGTCATGACGATATTCATATCTACCGCTGCATCTACATCTTCTACATAATTTAAGTCTAAAACGGCACCTTGCTCTTCAACAATGCCAACACTTGTAGCCGCTAAAAAATCGGTAACAGGGAATTTTTCTAGTTGTTTTTCTTCCGCAAGCTTGGCAATTGCCTGTGTCATTGCGACAAATGCCCCTGTAATCGAAGCAGTTCGTGTTCCGCCGTCTGCTTGAATCACATCACAGTCAATCCATACTGTACGTTCTCCCAACGCTTCTAAATCGACGATAGCACGTAATGCACGACCAATCAGACGTTGAATTTCCATTGTACGTCCGTTCACTTTCCCGCGTGACGATTCACGTGGTGTTCGTTGTGCTGTGGCACGAGGTAACATCGAATACTCAGCTGTAATCCAACCTTTTCCCTGTCCGCGTAAAAAACCCGGTACTTTATCTTCAACTGTTGCTGTACAAATTACTTTCGTATTTCCAACTTGGATCAATACTGAGCCTTCTGGATGCAATAAATACTCGCTATCCATTTTTACAGGACGCAATGCATCTGCATCTCTACCATCAAATCTTGTCATCATTCATCGTGCCTCCTAAAATCTTTCGCGCCCTTATTTTATCATATTTTCCACTGATGCGACGATTTACTACATGCAATATATGATATTTATCATATCAATTGCATTACATTTTCATCTACAATGAAAAACCTTAAGCTGTTATAGTAATATAATAAAGAAAGAGGTGATGGTCATGTCTCAATCAACAATTGAGCATAGTAGTTATACCATAAAGGAAGAATTTTGGAATGCGCTAACACATGGAATCGGTGCATTTTTAACAGTTCCTGCTACCCTTCTATTAGTGCATAAAGCTTTAACAACCGGTACAAACACCGAGCTTATTAGTTACATTATTTTTGGTATTTCGATGTTTTGTTTATACATAGCATCGACCTTATATCATGCACTGCCCACACATAAAGTGCTTTTGAAAAAATTAGATCATAGCTCCATCTTCTTATTAATCGCAGGAACATATACACCTGTAGCGCTTATTGCCGTAGGTGGAAAATTAGGAATGAGCATATTTATCATCGAATGGGTTCTTGCCTTTATCGGCATCGTCTTAAAACAATTTTTCGTCCATCGTTTCAAAAAAATCTCGTTGATTGTTTACATTGGCATGGGATGGCTGATTGTCTTTGCCTATAAACCATTGGTTGCCTATATCTCATTCGACGGGTTTATGACACTTTTACTCGGCGGTATTTTTTACACTGCTGGCACATTTTTTTATAAAAACAAAAAAATAAAGTACAACCACGCAATATGGCATGTCTTTGTAATGGCAGGAAGTGCAGCGATGTTCGTTGCGATTTATTTGTTTATGTAAAATTGTCTATTCCAATATAATGACGCATAAAAAAATCAGCCTAGCTCGTAAGCTAAGCTGATTTTATTTTAATGTAATACGGTGTATGTCAAGCGTACCTTGTTCTAACCAATTTTCTGCAATGGAACGGAAAATGGGCACAGAACCCGTTGCATAAAATTTATGTGCAGGCTTAGCATTTGTATCTGCTAAAGTACCATTATACGCAAGCATTTCCTCGACATCCTTTGCTGTTTCTTCCGCAGAAGATAGCACGAAAACATCTTCTCCGACGACAGCTTCAATTTGTTTTTGCAAAATCGGGTAATGCGTACATCCTAAAATGACCGTATCAAATTGTTCGTTTTTTAACGGTTTTAAGCCTTCTGCAATTAAATTATTTGCAAATTGTCCTTTATATTCGCCGCTTTCTACTAGTGGTACGAACGTTGGACAAGCCAATGGAATAATGTGGGTAGACGTATTCAAAGACAATAAGGCTTCTTCATACGCCCCACTTTTAATTGTACCTTCTGTTGCAAGCACAACGACTTCATGTCGCTTCGTTTTCTTTACAGCTGCACGTGCGCCAGCATTAATAACGCCTAGTACCGGAAAAGGCATATTACGTTGTAAACTTTCGAGTGCTACTGCAGTCGCTGTATTACAAGCAATGACGAGCATCTTGATATTCATTTTCTCGAGTGCTTTGGCCATTTGCCAAGTAAAATTCCGTACTTCCTGTCGAGTTCGTGGACCATACGGACATCTTGCTGTATCACCGATATAATAAATCGTTTCGTTTGGTAATCGTTTTATTATTTCCTTTGCTACGGTTAGACCGCCTACTCCTGAATCAATAACGCCTATCGGGGCATTCATACTTTCCGCCTCAATCCTGTTTCATGTGTACATGTAGTTTTTGTAAATAGCTCGATAATTGCGCGACTTCTTGTTCGTTAAATCCTACAAGCATTTCTTGTAAATATTGCTGTCTTTTTTCAATAACCTCTTGAATAATTCGTTCGCCTTTTTCGAGAAGATGAACGACAACGACCCGGCGATCATTTTCATCACGCACTCGCTTGACTAATTCATTTTTCTCCATTCGATCCACTAAATCTGTTGTCGTACTAAAAGCTAAGTATAAACGGTTTGATAAATCGCCAATTGTAATATCACCGAGCTCTTCTAACCACTGTAATGCAACAAATTGTGGCGGCGTAATTGAATATTGTGAAACAATTTCTCTTCCTTTTTGCTTCACAATGGCCGCAATATAGCGTAGTTCCTTTTCAACCGTTGCAACGGTTTCAGGTGAGTGCTTTGTTACTTCATCCGACATATAACTATTCCACTCCTAAACATGCGTTGAATAGTTCTATTTTGTCGTTTTTTTCACGAAATAGCAAGTGTCCATTAGTCTAATTTGAATTCTTCTAAGCGTAACAGCTCAATTAACGCTTGAGATCGATTTGTTACACCTAGCTTTTGAATTGTATTGGAAATGTGATTTCGCACTGTTTTTTCACTAATACCAAGCTGCTCTGCAATATCCCTCGTTGTTTTTTCAGCTAATAAAAGCGCAAATATTTCACGTTCTCGGTTTGTTAAAAGAGAACGATGATGAGAGCCATTCATTTTCAGTCACACCCTCCTCCCCCGCACGTATTGTAACTTATGTTAAGGAGTGTTGAGCGGTGACGGCTATTTTCATGAATACACCGAGTTTCCACAAAAATTTCGGAAGTTCTTCTTTTATAGCGCATAAAAATGGGTAAAATTGTAAACTGAAACACCTTGACTTATTTTTTCGAGCATGCTCTAAACAATCTGCGATACTTGCCAAGTGGAATCCCATGCCCTCCATTCTACCTCACTTACAAGGATGAAGCACTCACTGAATAGCAAATTACATAATCGCTAACTGTGCTAATTGCGCCTTTTCTTCTTCTGATATCGGCACGCTTTTACCTGTTCGTGGATCCATTTGTACTACTGTACCACGACCTGTAAAGCATACTTCATCCTTTTGATTTTTCGCTAAGTAATGGATATCCATTGATGAGTTACCTAATTTCGCTACTTTTGTATATATACGAAGTACATCATTAAAGAAAACTTGCTTTCGATAATCACATTGTAAATCTGCTACAATCGGAATCCCCTTTACCTTGTCATCCAATGCAGAAGGCATTAAGATGCCTAAATGATTAAAATAATCGATTCTAGCCTGTTCAAAATATGTAAAGCTAACGGTATTATTCATATGCCCATACATATCCGTTTCTGAAAAACGAACACGTACCTCAATATAAAATGAAAAATCCTCTGCCCATTTCTCAAAGTCTTCAATATAATTTGCTTTCATATCCCCAACCCCTTTGTGTGATTGCCTACTGTTAATCTATTCGTATTACCATAGTTCAAAAATGAATACAAATTCATTATATAGGAATATAGGCAATTATGATAGAAAAATCAGAAATTTTAGTGTTTTATTCATGATTTCACTCATCTTCTATCTAACAGTCTATAAAAAAACTCCCTTACACTATTGTGTAAGGGAGTAGCATTGTACAATTAGTCAACGTAATGGTCAGAACCGAAGAAGTTACGGAACATTTGCACTGTTGTTGCACGGTTTAAAGATGCGATAGATGTTGTTAAAGGAATACCTTTAGGACAAGCAGCTACACAGTTTTGAGAGTTACCGCAGTTAGCAAGACCGCCGTCACCCATAATTGCATTTAAACGTTCGTCTTTAATCATTGCACCTGTTGGGTGAGTGTTAAATAGACGTACTTGTGATAATGGTGCTGGTCCAATGAATGAAGCTTTTTCAGACACGTTTGGACATGCTTCCATACATACACCACAAGTCATACATTTAGATAATTCATAAGCCCATTGACGTTTACCTTCTGGCATACGTGGACCTTCACCTAAATCATACGTACCATCGATTGGTACCCATGCTTTAACTTTTTTCAGTGCGTTGAACATACGATCACGGTCAACTTGTAAGTCACGTACAACCGGGAAAGTTTTCATTGGCTCAAGGCGAACTGGTTCAGTCAATTGATCAATCAATGTTGAACATGATTGACGAGGACGACCATTGATTACCATTGAACATGCGCCACAAACTTCTTCAAGACAGTTCATATCCCATGAAACTGGTGTAGTTTTTTCACCGTTTGCCATCACTGGATTTTTTTGAATCTCCATTAACACAGAAATAACGTTCATACCATGACGGTAAGGAACTTCGAATTTCTGCCAGTAGCTTTGGCCACCTTGTGTATCTTGACGTAAAATTTCAACTTTTACCATTCTTCCAGTATTAGCTGCGATTTCCATAATTCTTAGTCTCCTTTCGCAGAGTAGTCACGTTTACGTGGTGGGATTAATGAAACGTCTACTTCTTGATATGTGATAACTGGCTCGCCCGTAGCTGGGTCGAATTTCGCCATCGTTGTTTTTAAGAAGTTTTCATCATCACGTTGCGGGAAGTCTGGTTTATAGTGCGCACCACGAGATTCATTACGAAGTAAAGCGCCTTTTGTCATTACTTTCGCTAGGTAAAGCATGTTTTTCAACTGACGTGTAAAGTGAGCACCTTGGTTACTCCATTTTTGAGTATCGTTGATGTTAATGTTTTCCCAACGTTTTTGGAATTCACCAAGTTTTTTATATGTTTCTTCAAGTTGGTCGTTATAACGTACAACTGTCATTGTAGCAGTCATTAACTCACCAAGCTCTTTGTGAAGAAGGTAAGCGTTTTCTGTGCCGTCCATTTTCATGATAGCATCCCACTTAGCTTGTTCTTCTTTAACACGTACATCGTAAATATCTTGCGATAAATCTTCAGCATGCTTTTTAAGATGTTTAACGTAATCTACTGCATTTGGACCAGCAACCATACCGCCATAAATTGCAGATAATAATGAGTTAGCACCAAGACGGTTTGCACCATGTTGAGAGTAATCACATTCACCCGCTGCGAATAGACCAGGAATTTCAGTCATTTGGTTGTAGTCAACCCATAATCCACCCATAGAGTAGTGAACTGCAGGGAAAATTTTCATTGGTAATTTACGTGGGTCATCACCTACGAATTTTTCGTAGATTTCAATGATACCACCAAGTTTTACATCTAATTCATGTGGATCTTTATGAGAAAGATCTAGGTATACCATGTTTTCGCCGTTGATACCAAGTTTTTGGTTTACACAAACGTCGAAAATTTCACGTGTTGCGATATCACGTGGTACTAAGTTACCATATGCAGGGTATTTTTCTTCTAAGAAGTACCAAGGTTTACCGTCTTTATATGTCCAAATACGGCCACCTTCACCACGAGCAGATTCTGACATTAGACGGTTTTTGTCGTCCCCAGGAATCGCTGTTGGGTGAATTTGAATGAACTCACCATTCGCGTATGAAGCACCTTGTTGGTATACGATAGAAGCAGCAGAACCTGTGTTAATAACAGAGTTTGTTGTTTTACCGAAGATAATACCAGGGCCACCAGTCGCCATAATAACAGCGTCTGCACGGAATGATTGAATTTCTTCTGTACGCATGTTTTGAGCTACGATACCACGGCAAACGCCGTCATCATCGATAACAACACCAAGGAATTCCCAGTGTTCATATTTGTTAACTAAACCAGCTACTTCGTGAGAACGAACTTGCTCGTCCAGCGCGTATAGTAATTGCTGACCAGTTGTAGCACCTGAGAATGCTGTACGGTGCATTAACGTACCACCGAAACGGCGGAAATCAAGTAAACCTTCTGGTGTACGGTTGAACATTACACCCATACGGTCCATTAAGTGAATAATACCAGGGGCAGCATCACACATACCTTTAACTGGTGGTTGGTTCGCTAAGAAATCCCCACCATATACTGTATCATCAAAGTGAATCCAAGGAGAATCCCCTTCACCTTTTGTATTTACGGCACCATTAATTCCGCCTTGCGCACATACAGAGTGTGAGCGTTTTACAGGAACTAATGAGAATAAATCAACTTCAGTACCAACTTCAGCTGCTTTAATCGTTGCCATCAGACCAGCTAAACCGCCACCGACAACAATTATTTTGCTTTTCGCCATGATTATTTCTCACTCCTCTTAAAAAATTGCAATGATTGCATGTACTCTTATAGTAGCTTCTATTGAATTATACGAAAGCTAAAATAGCAGCCACACCAACTACACTTAGAATTACGAAAAGAACGTTTGTTACATAAGTAGCAATCTTTTGAGACTGTGGTGATTGTGTAATACCCCAGCTTACTAAGAATGACCACAAACCATTTGTTAAGTGGAAAGTTGCTGATAAAATACCAACAATGTAGAATCCAAGCATAAATGGATTTGCAACGATATTTGCCATCATGTCGTAATCAACGTGTGTACCAAGCGCTTTTTGAATACGAGTTTGGAAAATATGCCATGCAATGAAAATTACTAAAAATACACCTGTGAAGCGTTGTAATGAGAACATCCAGTTACGGTATGTGCTGAAACGCCCTGTATTTGGTGTAGCTGTGAATGCAATGAACACACCATAAAATGCGTGGAACATTAATGGAATGTAGATGACAATCCACTCAACTAGGATAAGAAATGGAATTTTTTCCATTACTGCGGTAGCATCATTGTAACTTTCTGCTCCGCCTGTTGCTGTAAAGTTAATGAATAGGTGCATCGTTAAAAACAGACCTACTGGAATGATCCCAAGTAGAGAATGTAAGCGACGCCATAAAAACTCTCGATCTTTCGACAAGACTGTTACCCCCCTTAGTACTTAAAATAGCACAACAAAAGAAGTCATCATTTTGTAAATGATACTCCATTGACTGTGTATTTCATCATGGTACAATATTATGACATGTTTATTGTACTCTCAAGAGCTACGAGCGTCAAGGTAACATAGAGTTTTTGCTAGACCTTATTAAAGAAGTAATCTAGTACATAACGTGTCGTTTCTTCTCGAAAAATCTATCATTACTTTATTGGTGCTAAATTATAAGAAAATTCTAAGAAAGAAGGATTTCTATGTTAAATAATCCATCTAATACTATCTCATCATTTGGATATGAGTTAATTCGTGATCATGTCCTATCTTCAATACTCGGTAAACATGAGGATGACGTACTATATTGGGCTGGCAAGGAGCTTGCGCGGAAGTTTCCTTGTAAAAGTCAAGATGAACTTATCGCATTTTTCGCAGATGCGTGCTGGGGTACTCTAGTATTGACAAAGGAGTCTAAAGATGGACGTATTTTCCATTTAGTGAATGAACCAACCCTTTTACAAATTCAAAATCGTAGCTTTAGACTTGAAGCAGGCTTTATTGCTGAACAAATTCAGCAAGTAAAAGGTTACTTGACTGAATGTTATGATGAGAAGCGTGAAAAACAACAGCTTGTCACGTTTACAGTCAAATGGGATGTTAAAGAACGCATTATGAATACAATAACAAATGAATAAAAGTCTAAAGGATTTTTTTGGTAGAAAAGCAAACCTTATGCGTGTAGACAAAAGGCAACAAGATGTTACTCTTGATGCCTTTTATCATTTTTATATAGTAGTTACTGTTTGTGAATCTCTTCTTCTAAATTAAACTCCTCGTGTAATGCATTGGCAGCACGAATCATTTCGTCTTGCGGTACAACAACAGAGACTTTAATTTCCGACGTACTCACCATTTTTACTGGAATATCCTCTCGACGTAAGCGATCAAACATTCTGGCAGCTACTCCAGGATTCGATGCCATCCCAGATCCAATAATCGAAACTTTCGCTAAGCCAATCTCAAAATCAGCAAAGCTAAAACCAAGCGACAATTTACTATTTTCTAACACACGTAAAGCTTCAGCGAATTCCTCTTTTAAAATGGTAAAGGATACAGATGGTTTCACACCTTCAATAATAGCTTGAACAATAATATCAACATTAATGCGGTTTTCTGCCAGTATCGCAAACATATCTGCTAACGATGCAGTAGAATATGTATCATAGCCGATTGTTAAACGAATAATATCTGCTTCGAAAGCAACACCACGTACAATTAAATTTTTCTCCATTTCAACTTCCTCCTTCAATAAAGTACCGACTGTATCCACTACACTTGAACGAATAATTACTGGTATTTGGAATTTTTTTGCCAACTCCACTGCACGTGGATGTAGAATATGTGACCCTAAATGCGAAAGTTCCAACATTTCATCATAGGAAATCTCCTGTAACTTTCTCGCTTTTTCAATATGACTTGGATCAGCTGTATAGACACCATCGACATTTGTATAAATCTCAACACGCTCCGCATCTAATGCTGCTGCAATGGCTACTGCTGTCGTTTCCGCTCCACCCTTACCAAGTGTTGTAATATTGTTGGCAGCATTTATCCCTTGTTCCCCAGCAACGACAACAATTTGTCCTTGCGTCATATGCCCTTGCATGCGACGAACATTGATTTGATCAATACGTGCATTAAAATGTTTTGCATCTGTCTGCACACCAGCTTGCCAGCCAGTTAATGACACTGCATCATAACCGGCCTCTTGCAAAGCGATTGCAAATAGTGCACTTGATAGTTGTGAGCTCGTCGATAACAGTACATCCATCTCACGTTTAGAGGCATCATCTGATAATGCACGTACCATTTTCGTTAAGTCTTTAGCTGTACGGCCCATCGCTGCTGTCACTACTACTACATCATAGCCACGCTCTTTTTTTGCCATTGCAATTTTAGCGACCTCCTGAATCCGCTCTGTTGAGGCGATTGCAGGTCCACCAAATTTCAATATAATACTTGCCATTTTTATCATTCTCCTTTTTTAGATTCGTTTCTAGAACAGCAAAAAGGCAGCCCTCACATAACGTGAAAGCTGCCTGCAACATGTACAATAAAATAGCTTGCGCATGTGTGATAGCTCTCCGAAACGTCAAGATTCGACAGTCCTACATCTGTTAAATGCAAAACCAGCAAAGTATCGGAACAACGATACTTCACTTCGGCAAGCTCCCCTTTCACACATCATCACTGGATTTGTCCATCCTTCGATGTGCTACTATTGAACCTTGCACCTCTATCATCACTTAAAATAGTGAAATGTAATTTTTTCCCTTTACGAAAATACTGCGTTATTATGCTTTACTGCACAATCGTTCATACAAGGATCGTTAGAACATAATGGTATTACCATTGCCATGTTCTATTCCAACATTAGCATATGTCTAATCCTTTGACAACGTCTGCTGCTGAAAATAAGTGTAAATAATGTTCGCTAAGTTTGCAGGCATTCCTGCTTCTTGAAGGGCAAGCTCACTCGCCTCACGAATCTTTTTAACTGAGCCAAAATGCTTCAATAGCTGTTGCTTTCGTTTCGGTCCAACACCTTCAATGCCATCGAGTACAGATTGAATAGCATTTTTTTCATGCTGTTGACGTAGGAATGTAATAGCAAAACGGTGCACTTCATCCTGAATACGTTGAAGTAAATAAAAGCCATCACTCGTTCGTTTTAATGCGATAACATCAGGCGGATCTCCGAATAAGAGTTGAGATGTATTATGCTTATCATCTTTTGCTAAACCAGCGATTGGAATAACAAGACCAAGTTCATCTTCCAACACTTCTCGTGCCACTTCCATCTGTCCTTTACCGCCATCTATTAGCACTAAATCGGGCAATGGCAAGCCTTCTTTTAATACCCTCGTGTAACGGCGTCGTATCACTTCCTGCATTGCCCCGTAATCGTCATGTTTTGCGGCTGTTCGTGTTTTGTATTTACGATATTCTTTCTTTGCTGGTTTACCATCAATAAAAACAACCATTGCTGATACTGCATCCGTACCATGCATATGACTATTATCGAATGCTTCAATGCGCAGTGGTGCTGAAATGCCCATTGCTTCGCCTAGTGCTTCGCATGCGCCAATTGTCCGTTCTTCTTGTCGTTCAATCAATTGGAATTTAGCTGCCACAGCAATTTCCGCATTTTTCATAGCCAAATCAACTAGCTCTTTCTTTTGCCCTCGCTTGGGTGTCAGTACTTTAACCCCTAATAATTCGGTTAAAATTGCCGCATCAATAGCCTGTGGAATGAAAATTTCTTTCGGTTTAATATGCTCTAGCTTTTCATAAAAGCGTCCGACAAACGTTAAAAATTCTTCCTCCACGTCCTGATAAATTGGGAAAATGGAGACATCCCTTTCAATTAACTTGCCTTGACGAACGAAAAACACTTGCACACACATCCAACCTTTTTCAACTGCATAACCAAAGACATCACGGTTGGTCGTATCACTAGACACGATTTTTTGTTTTTGCATAACCGTCTCAATATGTGCAATTTGATCGCGGAACTCCTTCGCGCGCTCAAATTCTAGTTGCTCTGCAGCAACTAGCATCTTGTCCTCCAGTTCTTTTTTTACTGTCTCAACACCGCCATTTAAGAACTTCGTCATATCTTCAATCATATCGTGATAGATGTGAGCATCGATATCCTTTACACATGGAGCTAAACACTGTCCCATATGATAGTACAAGCAAACCTTGGCTGGTAATTGCACACATTTTCGCAGTGGATATAGTCTATCCAGCAGTTTTTTCGTCTCACTTGCTGCATAAGCATTTGGATAAGGACCAAAATATTTCGCCTTATCTTTTTTTACTTTACGTGTTGTAATAAGTCGTGGATATTTCTCGTTCGTAATTTTCAAATACGGATACGTTTTATCATCCGTAAGCATGATATTGTATTTAGGATCGTGTAGCTTTATAAGGTTCAACTCTAAAATAAGTGCCTCCAAATTTGATGAAGTCACAATATACTCAAAATCTTCAATTTCGCCAACAAGGCGTTGTGTTTTGCCTTCGTGTGTTCCTGTAAAATAGGAGCGCACTCGATTTTTTAGCACCTTTGCCTTACCTACATAAATAATTGTCCCTTGTCGATCTTTCATCAAATAGCAGCCAGGCTGATCTGGTAAAATATCAAGCTTTCGTTTAATTAAATCATTCATCGCCTACCTGCCCCCTTTTTTTGATGCTAAATAAAAGCGCCATTTGCGATGCCTAAACGGATATCAAATATCAACATTTAACGGTTGCTTCTCTTTTATTATATAACGAAAAAAAGCCGAGCACATCTAAAGATGGCTCAGCTCTTTTTTTACGAATTAAGCATGTTTTGCGATGAAAGCTTCTAATGCTTCTTTTGGTTGGAAACCAACAGTTTTGTCTACTAATTCACCATTTTTGAATAAAAGCAGTGAAGGAATAGACATGATTTGGTATTGTGCAGCAGTACCTTGGTTGTTATCTACGTCAACTTTGACGATTTTAGCAGCACTACCCGCAGCATCCATTTCTTCAAGAACTGGTCCAATCATTTTACATGGTCCACACCAAGCAGCCCAAAAGTCGACTAATACTAAGCCTTCTTTAATATCATCTTGGAACGTCGCATCTGTTGCATGTACAATTGCCATTTGAAATCCTCCTTAAACTTACTATGTTTGTAGTATAGCATGGTTAATTTATGTTGAGCGAACAATCTGCCTGCAATGTCTAATTTAGGCTTTACATACAATCGGCATCCTGTTCCCCTATTTCACTATTCCCCATTTTTTCTTCTCTCAAGCATTAAAAAAGCTAGGGAAGACCCCTAGCTTATGCGTTCACTTTTAACGCTTTAAATTCTTCAATTAGCAATGGAATCACTTCGAATAAATCTCCTACGATACCGTAGTCTGCTACTTTAAAGATATTTGCCTCAGGATCTTTATTAATCGCTACAATGACTTTTGAGTTTGACATACCCGCTAAATGTTGGATAGCCCCAGAAATACCTGCTGCGATATAAAGGTCTGGTGTCACAACCTTACCCGTTTGACCGATTTGTAATGAATAATCACAATACTCAGCATCGCATGCTCCACGAGATGCACCAACTGCACCACCAAGTAAATCTGCTAATTCTTTTAGCGGTTCGAAGCCTTCCTCTGATTTAACACCACGACCACCTGCTACTACCACTTTGGCTTCTGAAAGATCTACGCCTTCTGAAGATTTACGTACAACCTCTTTAATGATGGAACGTAAGTTTGTAATATCAACCGTAATAGACGATACATCACCTGTTTTACCTGGCGCTTTTTCTAAAGGTGCAATATTGTTTGGACGGATAGAAGCTAACACTACGCCATCTTTTACTTTTACCTTTTCAAAAGCCTTACCAGAATAAATTGGACGGATAAAGACTACATCGTCACCGGCACCTTCAATCGAAGTGACGTCAGAAACAAGTCCTGCTTGTAATTTACTCGCAATTTTAGGCGATAAATCTTTACCGTTAGCTGTATGACCAAATACGATGCCTGTTGGATTTTCTTGCTCGATAACAGCTAATAAAGCTTGTCCATAGCCATCTGATGTATATTGTTTTAAATGTGGATGCTCCACTGTCACAACACGATCTGCCCCATGCTCGAATAATGCACTTGCTAACCCTGCAACCGCATCCCCTAAAAGTACGCCTACAACTTCGCCGCCATCAGCGATTTGTTTTGCTGCTGCAATTGCCTCGAAAGATACATTACGTAAGCTTCCTTCACGAACTTCACCTAATACTAATACTTTTTTTGACATAGTATATTCCCTCCGTTACCCTTTAAGATTCGATTTGCGTTAACAAATGACTTAAACTACTTTCGCTTCTGAATGAAGTAGGTTGACTAGCTCTTTTGCTTGAGCAGATAGCTCGCCTTCTAAAATACGACCTGCTGCTTTTTGAGCTGGCAAGTAAATGTCGACTGTTTCTACTTTTACCTCAACATCATCTTCATCGATATCTAAATCATCTAATTCAAGCTCTGCAAGCGGTTTCTTCTTCGCCTTCATGATGCCTGGTAAAGATGGGTAACGTGGCTCATTTAAACCTTGTTGAGCAGTTACTAAAAGTGGTAAAGATGTTTCAATTACTTCTGAATCTCCTTCGATATCGCGCACGATTTTTGCAGATGTGCCATCGATTTCAAGGTTTGTAATTGTTGTTACATAGTTAATGCCTAATAAATCAGCAACGCGTGGACCTACTTGACCAGAACCGCCGTCAATTGCCACATTGCCTGTTAAAATTAAGTCCGCCTCTTTATCTTTTAAGTACTCAGCTAAAATATAAGCAGCTGCATTTTGATCTAATTCATCTAGATCATCTTCTGTATTAATAAGAACCGCTTCGTCAGCACCCATGGCTAACGCTGTACGTAATTGTTTCTCTGCGTCTTCGCCACCAATTGTGACAACTGTTACTTTACCACCAGCTGCGTCACGAACTTGGATTGCTTCCTCAATTGCATATTCATCATAAGGATTAATAATGAATTCAGCGCCGTCCTCTTGGATTTTACCACCTGACACA
Source organism: Lysinibacillus sp. FSL K6-3209 (assembly GCF_037976175.1). NCBI lineage: Bacteria > Bacillati > Bacillota > Bacilli > Caryophanales > Bacillaceae > Lysinibacillus > Lysinibacillus sp. FSL K6-3209. The sequence goes on from NZ_CP150264.1 coordinate 3,312,205, forward strand.
ACGATTTTTTCTTCTGTATCAAACGTACGTTTAATTAATGCAAAAATATTCATATATTCATACCCCCTGCAACGTTTTTTAATTTCCAAGTAAACTTGTAAATATTATATATTTTCAACGTAGATGAACTCCCCTTTCAGTCGTTACCTACACTGATGGAAAACTATTTGCCAGTAAACACAGGCTCGCGTTTTTCAATAAATGCTTGAATACCTTCTTTAGCATCTGCTGATACAAAGACCGTACCAAAGGATTTAGCTTCTGCTTCAATACCTTCATAGAATGAAGCCGGCTTCGCATATTGCAATGCTTGAATTGCTTCTTTCAAAGCGATCGGGCTCTTCTTAGCGACTTTTTTAGCAATCTTTAGCGTTTCCTCAAGTAATGATTCATCGGTAAATGCACGGTTCGCTAAGCCCCATTGCACAGCTTCTGCTCCTGAAATAGGTTCGCTTGTAAACATCATCTCCGCTGCTTTCGCTACGCCAACATAACGTGGTAAACGTTGTGTGCCACCAAAGCCTGGAATAAGACCTAGTTGTAATTCAGGCAACCCTAATTTCGCAGATTCCGTTACAAAGCGCATATGGCAACTCATTGCTAGTTCGAGACCACCGCCAAGTGCCGCACCGTGAATCGCTGCAATAACAGGTTTTGAGAACGTTTCAACACGTTCAAATACTTGTTGCCCATTGCCTGCAAGCTTTGTGAATTCATCTCCAGACTCAACTTCTGTAAATTCCTTAATGTCTGCACCCGCTGAGAAGAAACGGCCTTCACCATGAAGTACAAGGACACGTACAGCGTCATCGTTTTCTACGGCATCTAGCACAGCATCTACTTCTGCAATGATTCCACGAGATAATGCGTTTGCTGGAGGACGTGCAATCGTAATAATTGCTACTCCATCTTCTACTTTCCAACTTAGAAATTCCATTTCTCCACATCCTTTTAAGCTTTAATGCCGTTCAGGATTAATGCCTGAACTTTCGGAACCTGTTCTATCAAATCATATCGATAGTCATTCATCACCCACGATGTAATCGTTTCGTCAATTGTGCCAAATACCATTTGACGTGCCAAACGTACATCCATCGTTTGATTGAACTCACCAGTAACCATACCTTCAATTAGAATCTGATCAAGCAATTGCAAGTAATCTCTTAATACTGCATTGATCTTTTGGCGTAAATCTTTATTTGATTGACGAAGTTCTAATTGAGTCACAGTCGCTAATGATCGATCTGTAGCTAGAACATTAAAATGATTTTCAATCATGCGTGAAAGTTTGTCTTTCGACGTGCTTCCATTTTCTATTATATCTTGTAATGACTCTACAAAAACAGCCATTTTTTCATTAAAGACAGAAATTAATATATCTTCTTTATTTTTAAAATATAAATAGATCGTTCCGTCAGCCACCCCAGCTTGTTTTGCGATCTTCGATACTTGCGCTTGGTGATACCCATTTTCTGCAATAACGAAGACAGCTGCATCAATAATTTGCTTATATTTTGGCTTATCTCGTTTCATCTTTATATCACCACCTAAAAAACATACGCACGCCCATTTCCATCTGTGGCACTTTGCTTATTTGCCAATCAGTACTAATAAGTGCTGAAGTTCCCGATACAAAAATTTGAGCGGTACATCCTAGCTAAATACGGCGTGGTCAATAGAAACAAAAAAATATGAAAATATGAATGGTTATTCATTCATATTTTCATATTATATTTTACACTCGCGCTTGTCAATACTTTCACACGTAGTTATTTTGCTTCTTTATTCGCTAATTTTGTTTTTTCTTCATCCACTAAGGAACGACGCAAAATTTTTCCAACAGCTGTTTTTGGTAGTTCATCTCGGAATTCATAAATGCGTGGCACTTTAAAAGCAGCCAAGTGCTGACGACAGTATTTATTTAATTCGTCTTCAGTAATCGAATATCCTTCTTTTAATACAATATATGCTTTTACTGTTTCTCCTCGATACGGATCAGGAATACCTGCTACAACGCATTCTTGAATTTCTTCCCGTTCATACAAAACTTCTTCGACTTCACGAGGATAAATATTAAAGCCACCCGCAATAATTAAATCCTTTTTCCTGTCCACCACATAGAAGTAACCTTTCTCATCCATATAGCCAAGGTCTCCTGTTAAAAACCAGCCATCTGCAAAAGTTGCAGCCGTATCTTCTGGACGATTCCAATAGCCCTTCATAACCTGTGGACCTTTGACAGCAATTTCACCTACTTCACCGACAGCAAGTTGTTCAGTATCCCCCGTACGTAAAATGACTGAATCGGTATTCGGCCACGGTAAACCTACTGAACCGATAACCCGGTTACCCCAAATGGGTGTTGCGTGCGTTACGGGAGAGGTTTCAGTTAACCCATAACCTTCCACAAGCTTCCCACCTGTTACAGCCTCAAATTGTTCCTGTACTTCTACAGGCAGTGAAGCGGAACCACTTAAACATGCTTTAATAGACGATAAATCATACTTCGCAATATCTGGATGATTTAATAAACCAATATATAATGTCGGTGCACCAGGGAACAATGTTGGCTTTTGCTTATCAATTGTTTTTAAAGCTGTTTCAGCATCAAACTTCGGCAACAATACCATTCTATTTTGGGTAAAAACAGATAGTAGCATCACAGTTGTCATACCATAGACGTGGAAGAATGGCAGAATACCCATAATTGTTTCTTCGCCATGTACGCATTTATACATCCAGGCATCACACATTGTCGTATTGGCAATTAAGTTTTTATGCGTTAACATAACGCCTTTCGGGTACCCTGTCGTCCCTCCTGTATATTGAAGCAATGCAAGGTCTTCTTCGAAATCAAATGGCAGTTCAATCATTTTTACAGGTGAAGACTTCATGATTTCTGTAAATAAATGATTTTGTCCACTATGCTCTACTTTCACACTAAAACCGTACTGCTTTTTTTGAATGAATGGATACACTAAATTTTTTGGAAATGGTAAGTAATCTTTAATTGCTGTTACAATGACATTTTCAAGGTCTGTTTCTTTCATGATTTTCATAACACGTGGATACAAGATATCCATTACTAAAATTACCTTCGCACCAGCGTCCGCCATTTGGTACTGCAATTCTCGTTCAGTGTAAAGTGGATTTGTCTGTACTACGACTGCGCCGGCATACATTGCCCCATAGTAAGCGATTACACTTTGTGGCGTGTTTGGTAGCATAATCGCTACACGATCTCCTTTTTCCACGCCAAGTGCTTGTAAGTAGTTTGCAAACTTAAGTGCAGATTCATATAACTCGGTATACGTCAAATCTTTACCCATGAAATGAATTGCCACTTTCGATGGCTTCTTTTTATAGGCACGCGTTAAAAACTCTTGCACAGGAATTTCCTCAAACGTTAAAGACGGTGGTACTTCTTCAGGATAATTTGCTAGCCATGGTTTTGCTGTCATACGTCCTCTCCCCTTTGTCCCAAACTTTGTAAATTCTTATTTTAATTATAATGAAAAAGGAATGTACTTTCAAACGTAAAATAGAAAATAAATGCATTTTCGATTAATTATTATGCATTTAACAACATTTATATTACTACCCCTTAATATCTTCTCCGTTGATATCATTATGAATACTCATTCATTGTTTTGCTTTTTATGCAACTGATTGCCATTATATTTCTATATTAGAAAAATTTTTAAAAAAGCAATTTCCATCAACGTGCGATTGGTTTTGTGGCGATTCCTACAGATTTCTAAACAAAAAAAACTGTAGACAAACTTGAAATTCAAGTTTACCTACAGTTAAATCCCTCGTCTCATTATACGGTCAACATATAGTAGACGCCGACTGCCAAAAATGCGATACAGACTACGATTAGAACTTTCGCTAATTTTTCCATCCTATAACACTCCTATGCAATACTTGCCCCAATAACAAACGATAAACCGACTGAAATCGTAAAGGAAATAAAGCCAACTGAGCGATTGTCGTTAGCAATTTCTTGATCTACGTTAAAACGAGGGGTCATAAATTCAAATAAGAAATATGCAACAATTAGCAACGTGAAGCCAAATAGTCCCCAACCAATCATTTCACTCAGCGTGCTATGGCGAGCAATTGAATATCGAAAAATATTACAAATACCTAATATTTTACCTCCCGTTGCAAGCGCCACAGCTACATTACCATTTTTTATTTCTTCCCAGTTTTTATATTTCGTAACGACTTCGAACAATGCCATCGAGACGACTAAACATAACACAACAACACTAAAATATCCTGCCGTTTCGATAATTGGATATCGCCAAAAGCTAGAATTTAGCATTTTCTCCGTCCCCTTTACAGCTTATTTCAATTCCACAACAGTGACGCCAAATCCACCTTCGCCTGCTTCTCCAAAACGGAAGGATTTCACCCGTTTATGTTTTTTCAGGTAACTTTGAATGCCCTGACGTAATGCTCCTGTTCCAACACCGTGGATAATCGACACTCGACCATAGTTTGCAAGTAGCGCATCATCTATATATTTTTCAGTGCGAATTAAGGCATCCTCATAGCGCTCCCCACGTAAATCTAATTCTAATTTAACATGGCTATCTCGATTTTTCACACCAGCAACACGTTGTATAGGTGCTTTCTCTGGTTTAATGTATTCAAGATCGGTATCGGCAATTTTCATTTTTAAAATGCCCATTTGTACAACCCATTCAACATCAGACACTTTTTCAAGCAACGTACCTCGTTGACCATAGCTTAACACCTTTACCTCATCACCGACAACCAAGTTTTGTGCTCGCGCCTTGACTTGTGCTGCTTTTTTCAATACTTTGTTATGCTCAAGTGGTGTCGCTTCTTCCAATCGTTTCCGCGCCTCAATCAGCTCGTGTTCTTTCACTACTTGATCGGCATTTTTACGCATTTCTCGAAGCTCTGAAATAATCGTTTCAGCTTCTCGTTTCGCTTCTTCGACAATTTTGCGTGCTTTTTCCTTCGCTTTTTTATCAAGGGCTTCTTTGCGTTCTTCGTAAGCTTGAAGCTTGTCCTGAAGCTCTTTACGTAGTGCTTCGGACTCTAGTAGTAAATCATGGGAACGCTCTGCATCATCCTCTGATTGGCGTCTAGTTGCTTCTAAGGACGCAATCATGGATTCCACCTCATGACGATCCGTTCCTGTAAAGCTTTTAGCACGATCGATAATTGACTCTGGCAAACCGAGACGACTAGAAATTTCAAAAGCATTGGAGCGACCCGGTACACCAATAAGTAAGCGATAAGTCGGACTCAACGTTTCAATATCGAATTCCACACTTGCATTAGCAACACCAGGGCGATTATAGCCGTACGCTTTTAATTCAGGATAGTGCGTCGTTGCCATGACACGAGCGCCACGACCATGCACTTCATCTAAAATAGAAATCGCTAAGGCAGCTCCTTCTTGTGGATCCGTTCCGGCCCCTAATTCATCGAATAACACAAGTGATTCGTGATCAAATTGCTGTAAAATGTCGACAATGTTCACCATATGTGATGAAAATGTTGAAAGCGATTGTTCAATTGATTGCTCATCACCAATATCAGCAAAAAGTTGCTCAAATACCGCTAGCTCTGAACCGTCTAATGCCGGCACCGGTAAGCCTGCTTGTGCCATTAATGTACAAAGGCCTACTGTTTTTAACGTCACGGTTTTACCACCTGTGTTGGGTCCTGTAATTACAATAGCCGTAATATCTTTGCCAAATTCGATGTCATTGGCAACCGCCGTTTCGATAGGTAATAGCGGATGGCGTGCGCGCACAAGACGGATATAACCATCCTTGTTCATTTTAGGCATCGTACATTTATTGGCTTGGCCATATTTACCCTTTGCCAAAATAACGTCAATCTCACCTAATAGTTTTACTAAATTAAATAAATCAGGTGCCACCTCTTCAACCATTGCACTTAACGCAAGCAAAATGCGCTCAATTTCAACTTGCTCTTTCATTTTGAGACGGTGTATTTCGTTATTCGCTTGTACAACTGAATCTGGTTCAATAAATAACGTTTGACCAGACGATGATTGGTCATGCACAATGCCACCATAGTGATAGCGGTATTCTTGTTTAACTGGAATCACATAACGGTCGTTACGAATCGTTACAATTGCATCTGAAAGCATTTTGGCTGCATTACTTCCTCGCGTTAAGCTCTCTAGCTTTGAACGCACTTTAGCCTCTTCTGCTCGTAGAGACTGGCGAATAGAGCGCAACGTTTGACTTGCAGAATCTAAAACAGCACCATTATCATCAATACAGTTATTAATTTCATGCTGTAAACCTGTTAATACAGGCATCATTTCCTTTTTAGCGATAAAATGAGGGATTTCAATAATTTCATCTGACTCTAAATCTTCTAAGAAATTCCGCAGTATACGGCTAGCTCGAATCGTACTAGACACTTCCATTAATTCCATCGCTGAAAGCATGCCTCCGATTTGAGCACGTCTTGCTGCTGGTCGTACATCGAAAATACCACCCATTGGCACATTGCCTTTTACACGTAAAATGGATAGCCCTTCATCCATTTCTTCTAATAATTGAACGACTTTTTCAAAGTCTGTTTGTGGCACAAGTTCATCAATGGCTGATTTGCCGATTGAAGAAGTACAGTATGTAGCCACTTGTTGACGTACCTTATCATATTCTAGTGTTTTCAATGCGCGGTCTGCGATCACTGAGAACACCTCCTCAACCTATTTATTTCGTCGAATGAACGACTCGAACTGTTCGCGCGTCCATGTATTGACAATCATATCTTTTTTCAGCCATGCCCTATTTGCATAGCGCACACCAATATCCATAAAACGTAAATGCGCGATATCATGGGCATCGGTATTAATCGCTACTGGTACACCTGCTGCAACAGCCATTTCTAAATGCTCAACGCATAAATCTAAACGATAGGGATTGGCGTTCAACTCTAAAATTTTACCATATTCCTTTGCCCATTCAATCAACTGCGCGATATTTGGATTATAACCAGCCCGGTCTTCAATAATGCGACCCGTCGGATGAGCAATCATATGTACATACGGATTTTGCATCGCGGTATGTAATCGCGCCATTATTTTATCCTGTGATTGTGTAAAACTCGAATGAATGGAGGCAATCACGAAATCCAATTTCCGCAGTACTTCATCATCAAAATCTAACGAACCATCTGGTAAAATATCCATTTCTGTGCCTGCATATAAATAAAAGTCAGAATGTGTTTCGTTAAAAGCATCAATTTCAGCTCGTTGCTTCACTAAGCGTGCAGGTGTTAAACCATTTGCCACTTTTAAATATTGTGAGTGATCGGTAATAACGCTATATTGATAACCACGGGAAATCAGCGCCTCGCCCATTTCCGCCACAGAGTACGCGCCATCTGACCATGTTGTATGCATATGCAAATCAGCAACAATATCCTCTAGCTTAACTAAATCCTTGACTTCACTTTGCCGGTCAAACTCTGTTGACCCTGTTCGTAAACTAGGCGGGATAAATGGCATATCAAAATGGGCAAAAAATGCCGCTTCGTCTGCAAATGTCAACACAGAACCATCGGCTTGCTCTACACCATACTCACTAATTTTTTCCCCACGTGTTTTGGCAAGTTGGCGCATGCGAACGTTATGCTCTTTTGAGCCTGTAAAATGGTGCAAGGCTGTGGCATACTCAACATCCTTTACTAATCGAAAATCAACACTTACAGCATCATCTAAATCTAAAATAACGGAAATTTTTGTATCTCCGGCTGCCACTACCTCTTGAATAGCGAGTGCACTCAATATTTTTTCTCGTACCGTCTCTACTGCTTCAGTGACAACAATAAAATCAATATCTTTACTTGTTTCAGATGCACGACGGAAACTGCCTGCTACGGAAAAACGCGTCACTTCTTCCATACTACCGAGAAGTGCTTCAATTTGTAAAACGACAGGCTCAAGTTGCCAAATTGGCAAACGTTCTGAACGATTGGCAAAATTAGCAAGTTCCTTTAAAATCTTTTCTTCTGTTTTGGCGGCAAAGCCTGCTAGCTCACGTACTTTACCCGCTTCACATGCAGCTTGTAAGCTTTCAGCAGAGTCTATGCCTAGCTCTTGGTGAAGCTTCGCAATCTTTTTGCCGCCTAAGCCTGGTAACTTCAGTAATGGCAGTAATCCTTTCGGGACAATATCTTGTAATTCTTTAAGCAGACTCGATTCACCTGTCTCGATTAAGTCTTCAATAACAGCAGCGGTGCCTTTACCGATTCCTTTAAGCTTTGTTACATCCTCCATCTCACTAAGCGAGCGCTCGTCACCTTCTAATGCTGCTGCAGCTTTGCGGAATGCGGATACTTTGAACGGATTTTCACCTTGTAACTCCATATATAATGCAATTTTTTCTAATGTACGAATAATTGTTTTTTTGTTCATTTAGAATTCCCCCTATCGTAAAAACACTTCCCTCTAGTCCGAGAGAAGTGCATCATTTACTATTGCCTATTCATTACGGCTTTTGCGCAACTTTGTTTTAGCTTACATTGCGATAGGCAATCAACATTCAACAAATTTTACAATCGGCTTGTGCACAAAACAGCTATGCCCTTAACAGAAATTTCGCCATTTAGCAGATTTCTACGGTCAAATGAGTGAATACTACATTCAATTTTCCATGCGTAGATGCCAAATTGTTTTAGGAAGCATGGAGATAAATATACCACCAATTTTGGAACATCTTTGTAATAATCGGCGTATGTTCCAAAATAAGGCCTGATATAAACGACTTCGACATTAAATTCTGAATGAAATCAATCGGTACTAATGCCATAACATACAATACAATAAACAAAATTAAATAATTTTCAATCATGCCAAGCAGTGCACCAAGCCAGCGATTGACCGTACTTAACACTGGTAAATACGCAATGAAATCAAAGATGGATGCCACTATTTGCAAGGCAATCTTTACTGCAAAGAAAATAACCGCAAACGCAATGACACGATAAAATGTTCGGTCTAAATCTAAGCTGTCAATGACAACTCCAAGGCTTCCCGAATCTGTAACACCTGGATATGGCACCCAAAACACAAATTTCTGTGCTAATGGCTTATAATAAATATACGCAACAATTAGGGCAACAACAAAGCTAACTATATGCATCATTTGTACAATGAAGCCACGTTTTGCCCCCACTAGCAGTCCACCTAATAGAACTACTAATATAATTAAATCTAGCATTTACTTCAACCCTTTAATTTTTTCAATTCTTCTTCTAGTAATTCTATTTGCTCTTTTAAGAGTAAATAATCATGCACCGTATTTACGGCTGTAAGGACGGCAAGCTTTGTGCTATCAAGTGAGGGATTATGTAAATTCATTTCGCGCATACGGTCATCAACAATAGAAGCGACAAGTCGCATATGTCCAATGGATTCGGAGCCGACCATTTTATATGTATGACCATATATTTCCACAGAAATTTTATTCTTTTCTTGATTTTCCATAGTCGCACCCTCCAGTAAAATCTTTTTGCTCACAGTTTTATTCGTTATGAGCAACGTCCATACAAAAAAGCTATATATTATCATACCATGAAAGGTATAAAATTGTGAACAATGAGGATAGAAAGGAACGGTTTAATGTCAAATATTGTACTTTTAATTTCAACAACTGCACAAAAAGAGGTAATGTCCTACTACGCAAATTATTATGTGGAGCGAAAAGCACCTGGTGTTGTGTTCGCCGCAAAACTGCCTGATACAGCCATTACGATGTATAAATCAGGAAAATGTATGTTTCAAGGAGGCGGTGCTGAGCGAGAAGCCGCACGATGGGGAAGCTCTGGGGCATCAGCTACGCAAAAGGCTTCAACTGTTGGTGCAAAAGGAGATACACTTCCAGCAGGTTTTGCCGCCATGTCTGTGTTAGGCTCTGACGAAACAGGAACTGGCGATTATTTCGGACCGATAACAGTGGCAGCCGTTTACGTTCCTTCTTCAAAAATAGAATTGATTAATGAACTTGGCGTGAAAGATTCTAAAATGCTTACGGATGACTATATGCGAAAAATTGCCCCTGATTTACGTGCGGCATGTATTCATAGCGTACTCGTATTGCGCAATGAAAAATATAATGCTTTACAAGCAAAAGGCTATTCACAGGGCAAAATGAAAGCGATGATGCATAATAAGGCACTTGGACATACATTAGCGAAAATGGCGCCCGAAAAACCTGCGCATATTTTAATTGATCAGTTTGCAGAACGCGGGGTATATTATAATTATTTAAAAAATGAGCGTGAAATTGTCCGAGATGGCGTCCTATTTTCAACGAAAGCAGAACAATTACATGTTTCCGTTGCCACCGCTTCCATTTTGGCGCGTGCAGCATTCTTAAAAGAAATGGATCGACTCAGTGAGCTTGCTGGCGTGACGTTACAAAAAGGTGCATCTAGCAAGGTTGATGTCTTAGCAGCCCGTATTTGGCGTGGACAAGGCGAGGAATTTTTACGCTCCATTACGAAATGGCATTTTGCCAACACCGAAAAAGCTCGGAAGTTAAAATAGGTTTATAGGGGTTTCTGCAAGTTGATTTCTGCTTCGGACTGGAAGCTTTCCGCTCAGCCAGTAAGCCGCAACCCTCGCTAAAAGCGCGGAATGCCCGCGTCTTATGTGCTGTGCTGTCCCGCAGGAGTCTCCAGCCCTTCGCTGCAATCAGGTGAATATAATTGCAAAACTATTTTATTTAATGCTCATCAATAATATAAAAAAGACAAAAGGCATCTAGAGCGAACCTCTGGATGCCTTTTGTCAACATTCTGCGCTATCTCCGTATTCGAGACAGCTTATAATTAATGTAAATTAACGTACTTCTGTTCCTTCAATTGTAGCAATGGCTTTCAATACTTTATTATGCGCAGCAACAACTTCTTCATCAGTTAACGTGCGTTCTGGATCGAAGTATGTGAGGGAGAAGGCAACAGATTTTTTACCTGCCTCCATTTTTTCACCTTCATAAACATCGAATACTTTAATATCCTTCAACAGTTTCACTCCTGCCGAACGAATAATCGTTACTACTTCACCCGCTGTTGTTGCGCGATTCATCACAAGTGCGATATCACGAGACATCGCTGGGAAACGAGGCACCGGTTTATAGCCAAGTGGCGCTTCACTTGCATTGGCTTGTAGTAATGCTACTAGATTCATTTCCATCACGTACGTATCTTTTACACCCCATGCTTTTTGCTCCGCAGGATGTAAACCACCGATAATACCCACTTGTTCACCATCTAATAAAATGCTAGCGGTACGACCAGGATGTAAGCCAGCTACTTCTGCTTTCACAAACGTCATGCGCTCTGTTAAACCAAGCTTGCCAATAACACCCTCGATAATACCTTTCAATACGAAGAAATCAACTTCTTTTTTCTCACCTTGCCAAGCATGATCTAACCATTTACCCGTTAACACAGCTGCTACATGCTCTTCCTCAAATGGTAAGCCCTCTGCTGTTTGACCAAGGAAGACAGAACCAACCTCGTATAATGCTACGCTATCCGCTTTACGTGCTACATTATATGCCGCCGCTTCAATTAAATGTGGAATTAAGCTTTGACGAAGTGTTGAACGTTCTTCACTCATTGGCATTAATAAACGTGTTACGGGCTCCGCTTTTAGTGCAAAGCGTTGTGATAACGCCTCAGACGTTAATGAATAAGTAACCGCTTGATAAAGCCCCGCACCTTCCATAAAGTTACGTACAACGCGACGATTTGCTTGATACGCTGTCAGTTGCCCAACTTGGTTGGCACCTTCTGGTAAAGTCATAGGGATTTCATCGTAGCCATATAAACGTGCAATCTCTTCGACAATATCTTCTTCGATTTTAATATCTTGACGACGTGTTGGTGCATCAATGATTAATAAGCCATTTGCTGCTTCTACACCGAATTTCAAACGCTCTAAAATCGAAAGCATATCTTCTAATGAAATTTTCATACCAAGACGTTCGTTAATAAAATCTGGAGAGACTACAACACGTGCTGGTGTTTTATCTAATTCATCTACGATACAAGTGCCTTCTAACACTTCACCGCCAGCTAATTCAGCAAGCAATGCCGCTGCACGTTCAGCTGCAGGCACAACACGGTTAGGGTCAACACCTTTTTCAAAGCGAGCTGATGCATCTGAACGAAGACCTAGATTGCGTGAAGTTTGACGTACTGTTAAGCCATCGAAATAAGCAGATTCAATAACAACGGTCGTTGTAGATGCTGTTACTTCCGAATTGGCTCCACCCATTACGCCTGCAATTGCCACTGGCTCTTTGCCATTCGTAATCACTAAATCAGATGCCTTTAATGTACGCTCTTGGTCATCTAAAGTCGTGATTTTTTCACCTTCTGTTGCTTTACGCACAACGATTTCACCTGTTGCTAAGCTATCATAGTCAAATGCATGAAGTGGTTGACCATATTCCATTAAAATATAGTTTGTCACATCGACTACATTGTTGTGTGGACGTACGCCAGCTGCCATCAAACGGTGCTGTAACCACATTGGTGATTCTGCAATTTTAACGTTTTTTACAACTTTCGCTACGTACATTGGGTTCGCTTGTAAGTCTTCGACACGAAGCTTTAGTAAATCCTCCGCTTTGTCAGAAGATGTGCTATAAGCGATTTCTGGGTACTTTACTTCCTCTGATAGAATAGCACCCACCTCATAAGCTACCCCTAACATCGAAAGCGCATCTGAGCGGTTTGGTGTTAAGCCAAGCTCAAGCACTGTATCACGAAGACCTAAAAGCGCTAGCGCATCAGCGCCCACTTCTGCATCTGCTGGTAACACGTAAATGCCCTCTGCATAAGCTTTCGGTACTACTTTCCCTTCAATACCAAGCTCTTGTAATGAACAAATCATACCGTTCGATTCGTGCCCACGTAGTTTTGCTTTTTTAATTTTAATGCCACCTGGTAAATGTGCACCTGGACGCGCAACAATTACTTTTTGCCCTGCATCCACGTTTGGCGCTCCACAAATAATTTGTTGTGGTGCTTCTTCTCCAACATCTACTTGGCAAATATTTAATTTATCAGCTTCAGGGTGTTTTTCTTTTGATACAACATAGCCGACAACAATTTTATCCATACCGCTTGCACGGTCAATTACTGCGTCTACTTCAATGCCTGAGCGAGTAATTTTTTCTGCTAATTCTTCAGGCGCTAAGCCTTGTGTACTTACATAATCTTTTAACCATTCTAATGATACTAACATTTATAGTCCCCCTTACGCCTCTGTTCGCTCGAATTGTGATAAGAAACGTGTGTCACTTGTATAGAAATGACGAATATCGTCGACGCCATATTTCAACATAGCGATACGTTCTGCTCCAATACCAAATGCGAAACCAGAAACTTTCTTCGGATCATAACCAGCCATTCCAAGTACATTTGGGTGTACCATACCTGCACCTAAAATCTCAATCCAGCCTGTGCCTTTACATACGTTACAACCTGCACCACCGCATTTGAAGCAAGAAATGTCCATTTCAACAGACGGCTCTGTGAATGGGAAGAAACTTGGGCGCAGACGAATCTCACGGTCAGCACCGAACATTTTTTTCGCTAGTGTATCTAATGTCCCTTTCAGATCACTCATACGAATATTTTCACCAATAACTAAACCTTCAATTTGCATGAATTGGTGAGAGTGTGTTGCATCATCATTATCACGACGGAATACTTTCCCTGGACAAATAATACGAATCGATTCGCCTTTTTTCGCTTCCATTGTACGTGCCTGAACTGGAGACGTATGTGTACGTAATAATATTTCCTCGGAAATATAGAATGAATCCTGCATATCACGTGCAGGGTGACCTTTTGGTAAGTTTAACGCTTCAAAGTTATAGTAATCCTTTTCCACTTCTGGACCTTCCGCAATTTCATAACCCATGCCGACAAATAAATCTTCAATTTCTTCAATAACGCGTGTTAAAGGATGACGGTTACCTACTTTAATAGCACGCCCTGGTAATGTGACATCAATCGACTCACTTGCTAATTTTTCGGCAATTGCTGCTTCTTCTAATACAGTCGCTTTTGTTTCTAACACTGCTGTAACATTTTCACGAACTGTATTAACTAAAGCCCCCATTTTCGGACGTTCTTCAGCCGATAATTTCCCCATTCCTTTTAGTAAGTCTGTGATGGGTCCCTTTTTCCCTAAATAAGCGACACGCACATCATTTAATTCTTTTAGATTTGCTGCTGCTTCAATTTTTGCTAGCGCTTCTTGTTCTAACTGCTTTAATTGCTCTTCCATGTAAAAAACCTCCTTGATCATATAAATGCCCGCTTGCTCAAATGGCATAAAAAAACCTCGCCCCCAAAAAAGGGACGAGGACATATTCGCGGTACCACCCTAGTTATTGCGCGCTTTTAGTGCGCACAATCACTTCATTGCCATAACGACTCGATTGAAGCCGGCTTACCTTTACAGCATCTATTCTTGCTGGTCCCGGTAGCTGCTCGCAGGATGAATTCAAAATTGCATTGGTTCGGCGCTGGCTCTCAATCTCCGGCCTACGCTCCCTGTCGTCCATTCACAATCTTTACTACTTCCTGGTCAAAGCATTTCATTATACAGAATTACATTTTAAATGTGATTATACAATATGATACCACTTCAAATCAAGGGGCATCTGTGCAAGCTTCACTTTAGCATTATTTTATCGGCGTTGTTGGAAGGTTTACTTTACAGGTGATTTACACTTGTTTATCGGTATTAACCTCCATTATATACCAATTTTTATTTGACAAAGCCATATAACACAATACCTGTTGCAACAGCGACATTTAACGATTCTGCTTGTCCGAAAATGGGAATAATAATGTTTTGATCTGTCATCGCTAATAGCTGTGGATTAATGCCACTACCTTCATTGCCCATCATAATCGCAAAAGCACCCGTATGCTGAATTTCATGATAAACGACTGCATCCTCATCAAGAGCTGTCCCAAATACAGGTACACCATTACCCTGAAGCATATCAATCCAATCTTCTAATTCACCACGGATTACAGGAATATGGAAATGTGACCCTTGGGCAGAACGCAATGTTTTCGGGTTATATAAATCTGCACAACCTTTGCCTAAAATCACTGCATCGAGACCAGCAGCATCTGCTGTTCGAATCATTGTGCCAATATTACCTGGGTCTTGCACAGCATCAATTAGAAGTACCTTGCGCCAAGAAGCCATTGCATCTTCTTCTACAGCTAGCTGTTTGCATACTGCAAAAACTCCTTGAGAGGTCTCTGTTTCAGCAAATTCTTTTGCTACTGCTGCTGTTACTTCCACCATTGCTACATTGTCGATTGGCCATAGCAACGGTAAATCAACGCCCTCGCGCACAATGAGCTGTAACACTTGATTATTGTTTTTCAACGCTTCTTCTACTAAATGGAAGCCTTCAACTAAAAACTCACCCGAACGTTCCCGCTCCTTTCGCGTAGTTGCTAGCTTTTTCCAATATTTCACTAACGCATTTTGCGTAGATTCTATTCTTTTCATCGTAGTTTGTACCGCCTTTATCCTATTTACTGTTCATTATTATACAGTAGAAAACCGCAAATTACATAGTCCAGTAAAACGTAGTGAATTGTCAGAATTGTTTGCGTGCCAGTCACTCAAATACACTTACTCTGTTTCTTCCGTTCTCTTTCGAAGTATATAAAGCCTGATCCGCCTTTTTCAAAATCGTCGCATCGGAATCGTTCTCGGTTGCTGTGGCAATGCCGATACTTATCGTAATGCTTCCCGTCTGCCATCGAGCCTGCTCAACCGTTTGACGAAGGTGTTCGGCAATAGCCCAACAATCATCGACACTAGTATCAGGTAAAATAATGACAAATTCTTCTCCACCATAGCGCGCTACTACATCGCCAGGACGAGCTTGTGCATCTAAAATTTGCGCCAATTGGGCAAGCACCTCATCTCCTACTTGGTGTCCAAATGTATCATTGACCTTTTTAAAATGATCGATATCCAAAATTAATAGTGAGAAAGGGATCCCCGTTTTACTGAACATAGCAAACTGTTCCTCAAGTTTATCTTGAAAAAATCTTCTGTTTTTCAAACCTGTTAGCTTATCCGTAATGGAAAGTTCTACAAGCGTAGCGTTCATATTTAATAGCTCTTCTTGTTTGTGCTCAATTGCCAAATGGATTTGCTTTAATTTTGCTAATGCTTGATCCTTTTCTAAATAAGCTGCCTCTAGTTGCTTTTTAGCCGCACGTAATTCTAATTCATAATCAATGCGCTTTTTCATCGGCACAAAAATGCAATCAATACATTCTACCTCTCCCACCGCATATTTCCGACCGTTCAACAGAAAAGGAATGGCTGTACCATTGTCATGCTTTAAACTGATGAATAATTCTTCCACATAATCGTGCAAATTAATGGTCGGGTAAAAATATGAATGAAAAATCATTTTGTTAGGCTTGGACATGAGAATTTCAATATGCTGGTGTAATATATCCACCCGTTCATAACCCATCCACTGCAGAAAGGTCTGATTCACCTCAATCATGATGCCATCAAGTGTAATGGCAATAAATCCACAAGGTGCATAGTTCAATCGTTTATCCATGTCTGATAATAATCCTTTCATTTTCCATTAAAGAAATTGTGTAATTAAATCAATCGTTTCTTGCGGATGGCTAATATGTGGATAATGGCCTTTTGCTGTCATTAAACGCAACGTACTAGCTTTTAAATGCTGATGTAGATATTCTCCAACCTCAATTGGAACGATACTATCATCCGAACATTGCATGATTAAAATAGGGACACTTGCCTTAGATAAATCACTTCGATGATCCGATAAAAAAGTAACTTCCGCAAACTCCCTTGCAATGACTGGGTCTGCTGATTTAAAAGTTTGTTCAAGCTCATTTGTTAATTTTGGAGACTCAGGATTATTCATAGCAATAGGCGCTAGAAAACTAGCCCAACCCAAAAAGTTCATTTCCATCATATCTAGTATTTCCATAATGTCACTTAGCTCAAATCCACCAACATAGCCATCTCTATCATTTAAATAACGAGGTGAAGGGCCAATCATGATTAGTTTTTCAAAATAATCTGGGCGTTCAATGGAGGCAAGTAAGCCAATCATTGAACTAATAGAATGACCAATAAAAATGACCTGTTGCAGTTCAAGTGTCTCAATGATATCCAAAACATCCTGTTTGTACCCCTGAAGTGACTGATATTTTTGGGATTGATAAGCATTAAAATCAGAATTACCTGAACCAACATAATCAAATAAAATAATTTGATAGTGTTCCTCAAATGCAGGTGTAATATAACGCCACATATTTTGATCGCAACCAAATCCATGTGCAAATAATATTGGTTGCTTCCCTTTGCCGATTATTTTCACATTATTGCGTACAACTACATCCTTCATCGCATTTACTCCCTCTAGAAATATATGTAATATCTCCATTTTGACGGTGTATTCAATAATTATCAAGGGAAATAACGAGTGCGAAATGAATAATAAAAGGCATCGGGACATAATTTTTTAATAATTTCGAAACAAGGGCTCTGTGTTTTTCCATTTTTGCTGTGAAAAATAGCTCTTTTACAAAAAAATTTAGTAACTAGTTGAGGCTAGCTACAACAGGAACCCCTGCGGAAAAGCACACAACGGAGGATATGCAAGCTATTGAGAAATTCGCCCGTTTACCTTTAAAACATAGCAAAAAGTGTTAGATTGTGCGCACGCAATCTAACACTTTTTCCTTATGTCCAAACTTTACTTTCACTACAGCCATTTTCGAATCGGAGGGATACTTTGCTGGAATCGAAATACATTGAATGGATCGTATTTGGTTTTCACTTCTCTTAATCGTCTGAAATTACGCCCATAGTATGCAGTTGGCCAGTTTTCAATCGATTGATCTGGAAAATTCACATAATCACCCATTGTAAACGGGGATAATGTCCTTCTTAAATCTTCCACCCACTGCACATTTTCCTTTTCATCTTGAGTTTGTTCCCATGAAGTGATGTACTCTTGGGCAATAAGAGCGTCCCGATAGTAATAGGCAGTACGATTTGGTGCAATGTGATTAACAGCACCTCTTAGCGATTGGTGCCAGATGCTCGCATTTCTGTTGGGGGCATTTGCTAAAAATTGCTTCATAGTCAAGATGGCAGCATGAGGAAATGGTTTTTCAATAAAGGAACCTGATCTTTTACGGAGTGCCGGCTGGTTACCACTCGGGACATCAAAAAATCGAACCGCTTTCATGTACGGGACTTCTTTTATCCATACATCCGTTGGTGAACCACTTTTCCTTAATGGTCGTAATAGCTTTTTTAATTCCGATGCCGCGCCAACAAATATACCTTGCACAACAATGTCCCCTACTTCCTTTGCTTTTAGCTCTATTTGTGAGGTTAAACGTTCATCTGTATAAGGCGCCCATTTCTGCCATGCATCAAAAGCAACCCCAAAATCATCCCAGTCCCATGTAATATTGAAAAGAGACACTTCCGCTATAGGGTGTAGCTTAAACGTAAGTGCTGTGACAACTCCGAAATTCCCACCACCGCCACCACAGCTAGCCCAAAATAAATCACTATTCATCTGCCGATTTGCTCGAATCAGCTCCGCTCCTTGATGACCACTCGCTCCAACCATTTCAATTTCAATTAATTGATCGCAAGTAAGCCCAAAAGGACGAGAAAGCATACCGATACCTCCACCAAGCGTTAAACCCACAATTCCTACACTACTTTCAGTTCCTCCTGGGATTGTCATACCATGTTCCCATAATGTACGGTATACTTGCCCTAAGTTCGCACCCGCCTCAATGCGAGCAGTTCCATAATCTAAATTAATGGTTATGTCGTTCATTTCACTCACATCAATGACTAAACCGTGATTGATTAAGGAATAATTTTCATAACTATGACGCCCACTCCTGATTCGGAAGTCCTCATTATTTTCCCTAACCCATTTTAACGCATTCACGACATCTTTCGTCCTTTGGCAAAAGACAATTTTACTCGGGAATTTTGGCAAACTTAAGTTATTATTTGTCCTCGCTTCATCGTAATCTGGATCACCTGGACTAACAATTCTTCCTGTGAGCTTTACTTTCTTCAACATACAGCCCCTTTCTCCAATAATGCAATGCGCATGTACTATACTATGTATATTTATTGAGGAAAAAATATGCATTTTAAAATGGGAAAGAATGAAAAATAACATGGCATTTCATCATCAGCTATCTATTTTGTTTCATATGATGCATTAACAAAACCTATTAGGGGGAGAACAATGTTAATACATGTAGTGCGTGCTGGTGAAACATTATGGCACATTGCAAACCGTTATGCTGTGCCACTGCAAGCGATTATTCAATTAAATGCGTTATCTAACCCAAATCAATTAATAATCGGACAATCACTCGTGATTCCTTCTGCTTACACAACGCATATCGTCAAAAAAGGGGACACATTATCGACGATTGCCAAACAATATAACGTATCCATACAAATAATTATTCATATGAATCACCTTACGAATCCGGATGTTTTAACACCTGGAACAAAACTGATTATTCCTCCCGTTACACATACTGTACAAGCTGGCGAAACATTAACACAAATCGCTAGCCACTATGGTACAACCGTTCAAGCGATTGTAGAAGAAAATAGCATGACAAACCCAAATATGATTTATGTCGGTTCACAGTTAGTTATTCCTAGAGCCAAGCCTTCCATTGAAGTAAATGCCTATACGTATCAACCGCCTGAAGAAGCTGTTCAGTCATTACATGCAATCGGTCATCTTCTCACTTTTTTTAGCCCGTTTGCTTATATGATAGAGGAAGACGGTACATTACAACCGATTAATGACCAGGCAATGATTGACGCAGCACATTCGCAAAACATCCTACCAATGCTAACTATTACAAACTTTACATCTACAGAAAGCGGCTCCAACTTAGCCCATATTATTTTATCTAACGAACCGTTACGTGAAAAAGTGGTGGATAATCTATTACATGTGATGCAGGATAAAGGCTATAAAGTGTTAAACATAGACTTTGAAAACGTTCTTCCAACAGACCGAGAACAGTACAACCAATTCCTTCAATTAGCCGTTGATCGTCTACACCCACAAGGTTATTTAGTATCAACTGCACTCGCTCCAAAAACAAGACCTTCTTCAGCAGGGTCAACATATGAAGCATATGATTATGAGGCGCATGGCAAAATTGTGGATTTTGTTGTGTTAATGACCTATGAATGGGGCTATCGCCTTGGACCTCCGCAGGCCATCTCGCCCATCAATGAAATGAAGAAAGTTGTAGAATACGCTCTAACAGTAATTCCCGCTAATAAAATTTTTTTAGGCTTTCAAATTTATGCACGGGATTGGCTAGTTCCTCATGTCAAAGGGCAAGAAGCGGAAACCTTTAGCCCGCAAGAAGCCATTACAAGAGCCAAACAGTTCGGCGCTACAATTCAATATGATCGCACTACACAATCACCATTTTTCCGCTACGTTGACAAGCAAGGAAGAAACCATGAGGTTTGGTTTGAAGACGCCAGAAGCGCACAAGCTAAATTCGACCTACTCAAGCAGTATCATCTTCGTGGTGTGAGCTATTGGGCTTTAGGTTTTCCGTTCCCTCAAAATTGGGCGCTATTAGAAAATGATTTCTCTATAAAAAAATAAGGACTACTACTAGAATTTCCCGAAACGCTATCTTTCATAAGCTTTTATGAATCTAGGCCAAACCTTTTGACATCCTTTCATGAATTTCTTATGTTTCCCTAGTATTCCCATGATAAAAATAGCACTTGAAAGCCATATTAAGAAATATCAAACCGAAAGGAGATAGCACAATGGGAAGAGATAATAAACAAGGGAAAAGCCAAAATAAAGGTTCATTACCACAGACACCAAAAAACCAAAAAATTGCACCTGATAAAGTAAAAGAAGAGTTTTCCCAAGAATTCACAGAACTTATTAATGCTGTGACGAAAAACAAGCAAAAAAAATAAGGGGGTATTCAATTGGAGTATCAACGCGCACAAGAAATTGTTGCCTCTCCATCGGAATATGAAGTGAGCTACAATGGCGTTTCTATATGGATTGACAAGCTACATGATGATCGCAAAACAGCCACTGTGCATTTACGACGCTCGCTAGAAGAACGCTCTGAAGTCAATATTTCAGAACTGAAAGAAGAATACCTCGTTCATTAAAATAATAAGGCCTCCCCAAAAATCCGCATTGTACTTAATTAGGTGCAATCTTTTTGCAGCCTAATTAAGTCAAAGCGGATTACCATTTTCATTCACTATCTTTTTAAATGTTGTATTCTTCCCCGTTAAAACGCTCTAAAATGTCATTTGCATGCATATGTAAGTCTTTAAACGTTGTTGCAAGCTGTTCAGCTGAAATAGGCTTACTAAATAAATAACCTTGTATATAATCGCAATCCCCTGCAACAAGGAAAGCAAGTTGCGCAATTTCCTCTATCCCCTCAGCGACAACTTTTAAACGTAAATGCTTTGCCATTGAAAGAATCATGGATACGAGCGCTTCATCATTTGGGTCATGTTGAATATTATGTACGAAAGCACGATCAATTTTTAAACAGTCGATTGGAAAATCTTTTAAATATGATAAAGACGAGTAACCTGTCCCAAAATCATCGACAGCTATTTGAATCCCCAGTGCCTTTAATTCATGTAATAGCTGCGTCATTTGATCAATATTCATTGTCATACTTTCTGTAATTTCCAATTGAAGATAGCTTGGTTCCAACTTACTTCGTTGCAAAATCTCTCTCACCATTTGTACTAAATCTTGCTGAAATAATTGGCCAAGAGATAAATTAACCGCAACTTTCATTGGCGGCAAGCCTTGCGCTTCCCATGCTTTTACTTGTAAGCATGCTGTTTCAAGAATCCATTTACCCAAAGGAATAATTAGCCCTGACTCTTCTGCTATCTCGATAAACGTATCAGGTGGGACAAGTCCCCGATCTGGGTGACGCCAGCGCACTAGCGCCTCGACAGATTCTATTTTTCCTGTTTTCAAATTAATTTGTGGCTGATAAGCCAAATAAAATTCCTGACGCTCGAGCGCCCTATGTAACTCCTGCTCTAGTAAAATACGATCTGCCACACCGGTTGACATGTGCTGTTGGTAAAATAGAAGACGTTGCGGTAGTTGGCTCGCTTCACGCATTGCTAGCTGCGCATGCGTCAATAATTGTTCCGCCGAACAATTGGCGTCATTGAATGCAATGCCAATATTGACATTGCCTTTTAATGAAAAAAGTTGTACTTGCAGCGGTTGATTCATGACACTTTTTAAATTCAAGCAAAACTGTATCAATTCTTCTTTTGTTTGTACATGATTAATATAAATAACAAACTGGCTCTCCCGTAACTTTGTCGCAAAATAATGTGGTGGCAGCATCGCTTGAATTCTTTCAGCTACAAGTTTCATCATCTTATTAGAATAACTAATGCCTAAGGAGTCACTAATGGTTGCCAGACGATCAATTTCAATGGAGATAATGGCCTGTTGCCTACCATCCTTACGCAGCTTCTCCTTTAATGTTTTTAAAAGAAGACGCTCATTCGGAAGTTGGGTAATATCATCATGATAAGCTTGAAAAGTTAGTTCCTTTTGCGACTGTTCCAAGTCTAGCTTAATTTTTAATAGCTGTTGATAGGGCTTTTCAACTGATGTATAGTAGATAGCCTTTAAAAAAATATAATATGCAAAAAATTGATAAAAGAGTGCAGCGAACATCCAAATACCACTAAAGTTATTGCTACAAACAAATAAAAAATCGCTCAAAATCAAGTAAACTGACCCACTCATTAGCCATACAGTTTGTTTAGGTGCCTCCTTATAATGCTTACTTAAAAAATAGATTGAAACACCTTGTAACAGCGCAGTTAATAATTGCACGCTACTTTGTATTGTTGTCACAAATTGATTGCCTCCAATAAATGGTTGTACCTTATACAATATCATGAGTAATAAGGCAACAGATAAAACAGCAATGCCATAAGCAATCCTACGATGTGCCAACGTTAACTTTTTTCTAGGCTTTACAATCATAAGTAATACACCAATTACTAAAGCGAAGCGCATGAAAATCTGTATCCAAACGCTTATTAACATTATGTCTAGGCTTTGAGAAACCGCGATAACAATGTTCGCAATTTCTAACAAAGCAACAACGAAAAATATACTACCTATGTATAATGTTTGATTTGATAATAGCTGTGAAAAGGTTAACCATGAATGAATAGCAATGGTCATAGTAAAAACTACGATTAAAATTTTCATGATTAAACTTAAATAAACAAAGCTACCTTCAAAAATAGCAAAAAGCTGATGGTTAAAAACAATTAGTGGTAGTAATAGTAGCAACGGTATCGCACTAAATCCAAGCTCCTTTTTGTCTATAACTATATTATTACGCGCGTTTTCCAATACTAACCCTCCATACCAAGTTAAACTCATTTTAAATAGATAGGTATTTATATCTATTAATTCATAGCAACGATATTGAAATTGTATATATCTTAGACTTCTTACAAATCATAGCACTTTTATTAGACTTTGTATGCACCAAGCGAAAGTATGCTAATATTCAATTTATTTTGATATTAGCATACTTTTACTATCTTTTTGTAGTAATATCTTTATTGACGGTAATGGCTGCGGAGCTTACACATCAGTCTAGTACGTCTCTTTTTGACTGCCGCTACAGACAGATGTAGTTCTTTAGCTATTTCATCATACGTATAGCCCTCTAGGTAATAAAGTTGCAGTATCTTTCGGTCTAACTCATTTAAATTACCCATGATCGTCTCTACTAATAAGCATGCTTCTAGTCGATTAATTTGTTCCCGCTGACACCTTATACGGTTTAATTTGTCATCAGCTAGAAATGTCACATTGTCTTGGAATTGTTTATTCTTTGATAGTTCTTTCAAAATTTCTCCTTTAACAGTTGTATAAATATATGCAGAAAACTGCCCGTTCGATGGATTGGCCTTTTGATAAGCTTTCCACACAGCAATTGCTGCAATATGACGATAATACGCAAAATCTTTGTAAATATGGCACTTTAATAAGATAGAGGTAATCATCGGTTGGACTAATTCTAATATTTCCTCAAATGGCTGTTGTGGCGAAAGAATTTGTTTATGCTTGTCTTGTGACACTATTACTTTCCTAACGACTTGTGCACAGTCCATTATTCCTAGGTGTTAATAGCTTAACGTGCGACTACAAAATCGTCGAAAAACGCTTTTATAAAAAATCATCAACGAAATAGTTAAAAACTCGCCTTAATTTAGCAGAAATATTAAGAAGTATTTAAACAAATCGTATGTTTTACCTTCAGATGATACATATTTCTTTTTTCACTGGACACATTATGACTAAGGAGGCGAAATAGATGAATTTTCAAATAAGAGATGCCATATCAGCAAACGTACATGGACAATCAGCAGCAGAATTTAAGGATATAGTGCAAGATGCTATTTCACGTGGTGAGGAGCATCTACTTCCTGGGCTTGGTGTATTTTTTGAAAAATGGTGGCAACAATCAACTGCTGAAGAACAAGATGCATTCGTACAAAAGCTTGAAAAAGTATTTGCACACTGATTTTTTATGAACACTTCATTCCAATTCCACTAATCGCATGATAAATTAGATTTATCAGAAAGTTTGGAGGGATTGGAATGACTGTTGCAATAGAGCTAATAGTAAACCAACTTAGAGAGGTATTATCGGATGAGCAAGTGTCGACAAACGACACAGTACGAGAACTACATGGCAAAGATGAATCTCATCATGCGATGAACTTACCAGATATCGTCGTCTTCCCACGTTCTACAGGAGACGTAAGTGCCATCATGAAAATCGCACATGCCAATCTTATACCCGTTGTTCCATTTGGTGTTGGCTCAAGTTTAGAAGGCAATGCTATTCCGATTGCCAATGGTATATCTATCGATTTTTCTGAAATGAATGCAATTTTAGAGATTCGTCCAGAAGATTTATTAGTAAAAGTGCAACCAGGTGTGACACGTGCACAATTAAATAAAGAACTAAAAAAACATGGACTACAATTTACGGTAGATCCAGGAGCGGATGCGACACTTGGTGGTATGGCAGCAACAAACGCCAGCGGTACGACAGCAGTTCGTTACGGCGTAATGCGCGACCAAGTAAGGGATTTAGAAGTAGTACTTGCAGACGGAACTGTAATTCATACGGGCAACTTAGCAGCGAAATCTTCTTCTGGCTATCATTTGAACGGTTTATTTGTCGGTTCAGAAGGTACGTTAGGATGCTTTACAGAACTGACATTGCAAGTTTACGGTATTCCAGAATTTGTGACTGCTGGCCGCGCCGTCTTTGAAACAGTAGGCGATGCTGTCAGTGCAGTAGCCGCATTATTACAGGCAGGCATCTCCGTTGGTCGCGTTGAACTAGTCGATGAAGCTTCTATTACACAAGTGAATATTTATAATGAAACAACGTATGATGAAAAACCTACGCTATTTTTAGAATTCCACGGCAATGATGCAGGTATGCGTGCAGATATTGAATTTGCTACAGAAATCTTTGATGATTTCGGCTGTAAAAGTGTCCAATTTGAACAAGATAATGCAGCACGCAATAAGCTGTGGGAGGCACGTCATTCTTTAGCCTATGCATATATTCATGCGTACCCTGGTAAAAAACTGATGTCAACCGACGTCTGCGTACCGATTTCAAAATTAGCGGAAACGATACTCTATGCACGCGAACAATTAAACTCAGTCGGTCTAGTAGGAGGTATTGTCGGACATGTCGGGGACGGCAATTTCCATGCCTTATTAATGTTAGACCCAACGAATGCGCAGGAACAAGCTCAAGCTGACCGTTTTAATGAACATATTGTACAGTATGCGTTACTTCGCGGTGGAACTTGTACAGGAGAACATGGTGTAGGGATTGGGAAGATGAAATATCAATCGATGGAGCACGGTGCCTCATTACTTGTTATGAAAAGCATTAAAGCAGCACTTGACCCACATAATATTATGAATCCAGGAAAAATTTTCAACTTGTAGTAGCGATAAATTTTTGCTTTCATTTATTGAGAAAAAACACGACCCCTCCAACTCAGGAGAAGGTCGTGTTTTTAACGTGATTAAAGGTGACAGGCACCTGTTTCACGTTCTGTACCAAGTGCACGTGGAACCATTGTTTCGACGAGATAATCTTCTTCTTCGTAAATGATTTTTTTCAGCTCAATGCCAAAAAACTCCTTCATCCGAGACTCTGTCATGACCTCTTGTACATTGCCATACACAACATCTTTTTCTTTCGCAGTCATTAGCACACGATCTGCAAGGTAAAAGGCGTGGTTCGGATAGTGTGTATTAATAATACAAGAGATTCCTCGCTCCTGTGATAAGCGTTTGATTGTTTGCAATATGACAATTTGCTTTTGAATATCTAAATGTGATTCAGGTTCATCCAAAATTAACACTTCAGGATTTGATACGAGCGTACGTGCAATTAAAGCCAACTGTAGCTCTCCACCACTAATTTCATTACATGATTTTTTAGCAAGGTGTTCTATTCCAATCGTCTTCAGTGCCATATGCGCCGCTTCCATATCCTTTGCTGAAGGCTGTGCCAATGTACTAATATACGGAGCACGCCCCATGACAACAAGCTCCTCTACTGTAAAACCAAATACCATCTTATGCGCTTGTGGCACATAACCGACCCGCTTCCATAGCTCTTTTCGATTCATTGCTGCAAGAGGTTTACCATCAATCATCGTCTTGCCTGTTTTCCACTCTAGAAGCCCTGTAATACACTTCAGCATGGTCGTTTTCCCCGCACCGTTCGGGCCAAGAATAGCCATTATTTCACCAGACGCTAAGGTGAAATGAATATCTTTAGCATATAAATTAGGCATTTTTGAACGACGTTGCTCATAATAATAATTGCCGCCGACCACTTCGATTTTCATCCCCAGCCACCTCCTGAACGACGTAATAAATAAGCAAAGAATGGTGCACCAATAATAGCTGTTAAAATAGATAATGGAATTTCTGTTGCCGTTATTGAGCGTGCTAAATCATCAATTATTAATAAATACACACTGCCGATTGCAACAGATACAGGTAGAACATATTGATTGTTGTTACCAACAAGCATGCGTGCAACGTGGGGAATAATTAAACCAACCCAGCCCACAATGCCCGCCACAGCCACAGAGGCTGCTGTAATAAGAGTGGCACCAAATATAACGAACCATTTTAAGCGCGCAACTGGAATCCCCATTGACTTTGCTTCATCCTCTGGCAATGTTAAAATATTTAATCGCCAACGCAGTACATACAAAATCAGAATACCTATAAGAATAAGCGGACCACCGATTAATAAATCCTTATATGTCGCTGTGCCCAAACTGCCCATTAGCCAATAGGTAATGGCTGGTAGTTTTTCTTCCGGATCTGCAACAAATTTTATAAGGGAAATCAACGCATTAAAAAGTGCTGATGTAACGACACCAGCCAAAACGAACATAAAAATAGGCGCATTTTTTCTTGCTCCTGCCACTAAAAATGTAAAACCAATTGCACCCAGACCAAAAAGAAGTGCCATTATTTGTGCCGAAAAGTTTTGACCAAATAATAAAATCCCTAAAGATGCCCCAAAACCTGCACCAGCTGAAACACCTAAAATATCTGGTGATACTAATGGATTACCAAACATACCTTGGAAACCTGCACCTGCTATCGCTAAGCCCCCGCCAATTAATAGCGCAAGCAAAATACGCGGTAACCGAACATTCATAACAACGGTCTCTTCCATCTTCGTCCAAGTTTGTTCAAGTGGAAACACTTGTGATGTTAATATTTTTATAATATGGTCTAGCCCCACTTCAAAACGACCAACACCGAGTGAAACGATGGCTACAATTATTGGTAGCAACCATAACAATGCAACAATCCATTTTTTCATCTAACCATCCAATCCTTAATATTTTGCCGCGTCAGAAGAAGGATTTAATATATCGTGAATTTCTTCATCTGTTACGTCAAATTCGTAGAAGTCTTTGTAATACGTTTTAATTTCATCTTCAATCCTATACGTAAATAACTCGGGGTGATTTTTTTGCGCCATCCATTTTAGCATGAGCGGTGCATCGCCACTTGGTGGGAACCAACGGTAAATACCGAGTGGAATTTTATAAACCTTGCCATCTTGCACAGCCTTTACTTGACTCCAATCCTGTCCATTTACTTTATTTTTTAGTAAATCCACTGGTTGTGTTTCGGTAAAGTTCGTAATGTAAATAATGTCTGGATTCCAAGCGTAAATTTGTTCCATGTTGACTTCTTTTCTTCCTTGTACATCTTGTTCAGCAACATCTATCGCACCCGTTGCATTTAGCCATTGATTGCCAAAAAATTTACTACCACCTACCGTAATGGATTTATCATTATGCATAAATAATATTAATGCACGTGGCTTATTCGCTTTTGTTACATCCTTCAATGTAGCATCAAGTTCAGATTGCACTTTATTACCTTCTTGTAAAAAACGGTCTGCCCGATCAGTCGTTCCTGTTATTTGACTCGTTAATGTTAGCCAACTGTTAAATGTTGCTAACGGTTCGGCAGCAGCCGCATCAATGGTTTGTACCCCAACAACGGGAATGCCCGCTTCCGTAATTTTATTTATCGAATTTTCATCGGTTGACGTTTCTACATACAATTGAGGATTTACTTTTAATAACTCCTCAATATTGACTTCCCCATTTTGAATAAATGACGTTTTCGCATGTAACACGTCGGGTGAAATTTTCGCTAAAATCGAGTTCTTTGCTGCATTATACGAATTTGGATGCATCCCTACTATTTCTTTTGTCGAGTTTGTCGCGACATACCATGTGGAAAAGTACGGTAAAATCCCCCCTGTCACAACACGTTCGATTTTCTCTGGTATTGTTACCTCACGTCCTAATTGGTCTGTCACTATTTTTTCTTCAGCAGTTGTTTGTACTTCTGAAGCAGAAGAGCCAGACGGTTGCTGTGTGACTGCCTCTTCTTGACCATTACATGCTACTAGCATTGCCGTTAGTGCTAATGTTGCAAGATAACCATATTTTTTCATTGCCCTTCTTCCTCTCTAAGCCATTTGGCTATACCGTGTAAAAATGGTTTTGATTGATCAATAAACCCTAGCCCAATATGGAACATAGGATCCAATGTTGTAACAACTAATTCGCCATTAAAAGTCACATCATCGATATAAAATAGCGAGCGACCGTCCGGAATATCTAGTAAAGACTGTGCTCCTTCTGGCGGTAAAAATGAGCCATGATAATGCCATTTCAAATCGCGTAGTGTGATGTATTTAAATAAAGGATGTGTCTTATTGTGCGCTGTCATAGGCAAGTCTCCACCATTTCGCACCCACCAGCTAAAATTCACTTCGGAGTCTTGCCAATCTATCGTAGGGAACCAATGGTCCAAAATTTCACCAAAAATAACTAGCCGTTTGCCTGACTCAATAAACGCTAAAAGCTGTGATTGATAACGTTTTAAATGAGGAATATCTAAACGACAAGATAAAATTAATGTATCGTAATTCGCTAAATCATAACGATGTAATTCCCGAATATGTAATTGATCATCGTATAAATAACGAAACTCCTCCTCTGCCAAAAAGCGATTTTGAAATGGCAATCCATTTGTGACAATGCCAATCATAATGCTTGACCTCCCTTTACCTGATTGCGTGCATATTCCGCCCGAATGCAAGCAAGCATTTGCACACTTAATCGACGAGAGCTATTGTCTTCGTCAATGAACACACGATAGATATCTGTGCCTGCACCAGCAAAAATCGTGCCATTCGTTGAATCATAATCAGCATAAAGAATAACTGCTCCGCTTTGGTCTGTCACAAGGATCTCTGCATGCAGCGGAATTTTTTCAAAATATCCGCGTGAAAAAAATCCCCTAACACCCTTGCGGTAGTTAATGTCATCTGCATCAATCCCCACAAACAATGGGTGGGTAGGTTCTTTCATCACAATTTCACGATCCTTTAATGGAATCGGAGAACGTTTCCAGTTAGGAACACCAACTAACCAAGGTAACGATGTCTCGGTGAGCGAAAAAATGACACCCCCTTGGTTTAAATAATGCTCTAGCACTGCTTTATGCTCTAACAAAAACTGCTCCTCCACTAAATTCGTTATAATAAGGCCTGCATAAGCACGTAAATCGGCATAAGGTAAATCGTATAAATATAAAAATGTCAATCCACGTCTGCGATCCTCATCCGATAATCTGGCGAATTGTATATCAATACCGACATAAGCAATTGGTTTCAAAACATCCACTACTTTCTTTTAAAATATATCGAAAATGATTATCATTTGCAATAGAATATACACTACAGTATATTGATAATGATTCTCATTGTCAATTTGATTTTGTGAGCACTTCACTATATTCAATTATTTCAAGATATATTTTGGGTCAAAAATAATATAAGTGCATATTAATTGTTTTATTAATATTATTTCCAAAATGGACTAAGCGATTAGTTATGTTACGAGGAGGAATTATGATGAGCATTTCATTTACAATGCTGAAGCTAGACCCAGGACATGCCTTTGGTGTCAATGGCCGTATGCAGAAAGATGTAGGTAATGAAGCAAAAATCGTGGAACAATATGATTTTCCATACGCGAATTTAGATAATGTGGACGTTCTTTTGATTCCCAATTTTGTGGATCAAGAATGGTTATTTTTACAGCGCGAAAAAATTGCTGCCTTTTTAGCAAGTAAGAAAATCGTTGTCTTTTGTGGGCATTTATTTCGACAATGGTTGCCAGGATGTGGTCCGTTTATGCCCCAGCACATCCAAAACTTTAAAGATTATGAAGTATTTCCGACTGGGCAATCAGTGATTTTCAAGGGAGTTTCAACTGAAGATATGACATTCAAAAAAGGGGTTGCAGGCTTTTTTGCTCGAGGCTATCATCATGCACCTGCAAACGCTGAAATTTTATTAACGTTTGCAAATGGCAAACCGGTTACATACATTGACCGCTTTTCTACAAATGGTACGATTTTAGTACATGCCGGCCGTGATTTACTTGGTTATGCAGATGAACATACATCAACAGATCGCATCCGCCCACAGTTTTTAGCATGGCTAGAAACAGAGGTTCATGCTTTAAAGGAGGATAATGGTCAATGAGAAAAATTGGCGTAATTTACAGTGGGAATGAAGCACATTATCGTACGTTCCACGAACCAAAATTTAAGCAATTTATTGCAAAGCTTATTTACCATCCAGATTTTTTAAAAACCGATATTGACGACCTCGATGTCCTAATTGTCCCCTCCCAATTAAACTATCAATTATTGTTAACAAGCGCTGCGAAAATCCACAAATTTGCGGAAAACGGTGGCATTATCGTTGCTTTTGGCCCACAACCTTGGAATTGGTTACCTGCGCAGCAATGGGAAGAACGACCAACAAACTTCTGGTGGTGGCTTGATAAAGATGCTTCTAGCGGCTTAGTCCTGCAAAATCCAGCTCATCCATTGTTCAATGGTTACCTCACTTTAGCTGATTGTACATGGCATCAACATGGTGTTTTTTGGCCACCAGAGCATGCAGATATTTTAATTTCTACAGAAGACGGTGGTGCGGTGCTTTATATAGATGCACACTCCAACGCTGGAAAATGGATTATTACAACACTAGACCCTGATTTCCACTTTGGTTCCTATTTCATGCCCGCCACAGAAAGGTTTTTTGAAGGATTTTTCCCTTACCTTGCATTTGGAAAGATTTAAGCAACACCTAACAATACCCGCTGAATACTTTTCAGCGGGTTATTGGTTATAAATCATAGCGGAAGCTTTTCACCAAGATATCGCCTTTATAAAACTCTTTTGACTCGTCTCGGACAAAACCTAGTGATAAATAAAGGTTGATGGCAACTTGCATAATATCTCCAGAATGTAAATAGAGAGATTGATCTTGACGCTTGCGAGCAAAAGCAAAGCTTTCTTGTAATAATTTTTTAGCCACACCTTGCCCCCTCCCTTTCGGATGAACTGCTAATAAGCGTACAATCGTTGACTCAATACCAAGTTCAGGAAGACCGTATGCTTTTTCAGCATTTGTAAATAGTTGCAAGCCTCCTACAATTTCCTGCTCACGCTTTGCAACTAATATCGTCTCTGCATTTGGATTGCCAACAGACGCCCGAATATCTTGTAAATATTGAGCCCAATGCGCTGGGTCTTTGTAATCTTTCTCATACTGCGCATAACTGTCCACAAGCACTTCCAAATAAGCTGGATAATCTTCTTGTCGTAAATGTTCAATAACAATTTGTGCTACTGTCATCAACAACACTCCTTTCACTTCTTTTTTGATTAGAAAACTGGATAAGCACTCATACGTTGAAATTGCACACAACTAGATACTACCCTTACGATAAGCCGTCACCCTATGTTCGATTTGGTGAGCAAACCATTCCACAATTATAGAAACACCCCAATAGATTAAGCCGACTGCTATAAATGCCTCTAAAAACTTTAAATTAACGGAAGCTACGATATTCGCTGCGCCTGTTAACTCTTTAATTGAGACAAAAAATGCCAAAGACGTTGCATGTAAAAACCCAATAAAGACATTTGTAAAATTCGGTATGGATTGACTAAATGCTTGAGGTAATATTAAGCGTCGCATTGCCTGCGAAAACGTTAGCCCAACTGCATACGCCGCTTCTAATTGCCCTTGTGGCACACCTAAAATACCAGATCGTATAATTTCTGAAGCATAAGCCCCCGCACTTAACGTCAACGCTAGTAAGACAAAAAATAATACTGGAATCGTATTTGACTGAAAGTCCAATTTCAAAGCTTGTGCAATTGCATCTACAACAATTGGTATTCCAAAGTAAATAAGCATAATATGCATAATAATCGGTGTGCCTCTGAAAAAAGAAACGTAAAAGTTTAATAACGGTGCTAGTATTTTTAGTTGTTTTATGCGAACAAAGGCGACGATGATGCCGATTAAAATACCTAAACAAACAGGTGTACATGTCATAAACAAAGTTAAAGGCAATACCTTAAAAATTTCCTGTAAAGCGTGCCATATAAACGCTATATCTATAGTCATTGTTCGTTCCTCCCTAGCTCAACGCTACTTCTTTCATATAACGGTTGAGATAGCGTTCATTACGTTTCAACACCTTTTCTGCGAACAACACAATCACATAATAAACGACTGATAGTGCCAAATAGATTTCTAGTGCTCTTGTAGTCGAAGCAATCAGCGTTTCTCCTCGACCGACCATATCCATAACACCAATCGAAAATGCCAATGACGTATCCTTTAATGAGCTAATCATTGTATTCGACATATTTGGAAAGGCGATACGTAGCGCCTGTGGCAAGATAATACGTAAAAATGCTTGCGCTCGATTTAAGCCGACAGCGTAAGCCGCTTCTAATTGCCCACGGTCAATCGTTAAAATAGCCGCTCTAAAAATTTCTGCAAACGATGCAGCATTACTGAATGTATACGTTATGATGACAAAATACATAGCATCCAGTCTTGTTACATCAATATGAATCATCTTTAATAGAGCAGGTACACCGTAAAACACTAAAAACAACTGAATTAAAATAGGTGTGCCACGAATAAACGAAATATAAATCGTAACCATTTGTTTTAAAATGGGTATTTGCAATAGCTTTGGTAGGGCAACTACGATACCAAACAATATGCCAAAAACAATCGAAAAAAATAATATCTCCAGTGTTACGGGTAAATATTGAAGCAATATCGGAAGTACATTCGCTATTAGCATCCAGTCAAAATCATTGCCCATACTTCCCTCATCCTCTCCTATGTGTTAGAAATCTACAGTATAGTCATCACCTAACCACTTTTTACTAAGCTCGCTAATTACGCCTTCTGTTTTAAGCTCTCTAATCGCCTCATCAATACGCTCCTGTAAAGGTACTTCATCTTTGTTTAGTAAAAAGTAAACTTTCGAGTTTAATAGTGCATCACCCACTACTTTTTGTTGAGCTTCATTGCTTTCGTTATAGTACTTCACTGCAAATGGGGTTGTAATAATCGCATCAAGACGACCTGTCGCAAGTTGATTATTAACATCCACTGATCCAGAGGAGTACACAATATTTGCCCCTAAATTATGCTCTTTATTATATTTTTCAATAAAAACAGCAGAGTTGCTCGTTGGCGACACACTGACATTTTTGCCTGTTAAATCAGCAATCGATTGGATGTCATTATTTTTCGCATTGACCGTTACTTGTAATGGGAATACATTATATGGCTCCTTGTTAAATAGAAATTTTTCCTCCCGTTCACTATTGACCTCCATCTGATGTGCGATTAAATCAATTTTCCCTGTTTCTAAACTTAGTAATAAGTTTGAAAATTCCATTGTTTTAAATTCAAAATTATACTCCGGTAGCTTTTCATCAATCGCTCTGACAAGCTCCACATCATAGCCTGTTAAATTCCCCTTATCATCAAGGAAGCAAATATTAGGAAATTGCGTACCTGTTCCAACTAGTATTGTTTGAACGTTATTTTTACCTTGTGCTTTCGCATCTTTACTACTATCTATTTGTGATTTTTCTGTACTTGAGCAAGCCGTTAAAAATAACATCAGTACGCATGTTAAATAAAACGTTAATTTCCTCATCGTATCACTCCCTTTCCTAAACTTGTGTTGGTAAATGAATAGCAAGTGCTGTCTTAATATGTTCAAGTCCAAGTTCTGTAACGGCTTTGTACACACCATCCTCACTTGAACCAATTTCAACTACTGGCACATAGCGTACGCCATACTTTGTATCAAGAATGTCACGAAAAGCATCGTTATGTGTAACATCAACTGTTCTATAGGTAATTCCTTGCCCTTGTAAATAGGCTTTAACTTCCTCACAATAGCTACAACCTTGCTTTGACCATACAACTACATCTATTTTTTTTGCCATGTTGGATAATCCTCCTTAACTTACTGCTTCATGTTGTTGTAAATGTAAATTTACTGGACTTAATAAGTCAAATGACCGCTGTCGTTCAAATGCCTTTAAAATCGGTGTATGCAAAATAAACTCATCAATTTGATATTGCTTGTGAAAGGCATCAAATGTGGCTTTTATCTCTTCAGGCGTACCGTATAAAACATCTGCATCATACTGCTGTACAGTGAACGCTTCTCCTGATTCCTGCCCGAATTTTTCTGCTAATTCCACCGATTGTAGCGTCAAACTACGACCACTTGCCAAATGTACTTTCGTAATTTTTTGTTCTCCTACTAATGCCTGTGCCTCCTCTTTTGTAGGTGCGGCAAGGGTTGCAATTGATAATGCAAAATGACCATTTGGAAAATGTGTGCGATAGGTCTTAGCGGCTTCCTGTAAAACTGCTGGATCACTATTGATAAAGCGTGCAAAAACAAAGGCAATGCCAAGCTTACCTGCAAGGGCTGCACTTTGGGGGCTTGCGCCAAGTAAAAATAACGACGGTTTTACTTTAGGAATAGGTGTTGCCTGAACTCCATTTAGCTCATGCTCTGATGGTAGCGCGTTGTCCATTAATTGCTGTAAAAACGTTAGTCGTTCCTCAAAGTCCTCACCATTGTTCACCGTGCCAAATTGCAATGCCTTTGTGGACAATGGTAGACCTCCTGGCGCTTTTCCAATGCCCAAATCTACTCTTCCTGGTTCTAACGTTGCGAGCACATGGAAATTTTCTGCCACTTTGTATGGGCTATAATGTTGTAACATAACACCCCCTGAGCCAATACGAATTGAGGTCGTTTTTGCAAGTAAATACGATACTAAAACTTCTGGTGATGTGCCTGCTAATGTATCGGTATTATGATGTTCTGACACCCAAAAACGCGTATATCCTAACTGCTCAGCCCTTTGTGCTAACGCTACTGTATTTTGCAATGCTTGCTCGTTTGTTGCATTGTCGATAATTGGGCTTTGGTCTAAAATACCTAAAGAATAACTCATACAATACCTCCTTAAAATATTTTTATTCAAATAAGTTTACTTGGTTTTCAAACAGACTGTGTGACATAACGACTTTCTTTAAATGGTAATCCTAAATTACCTCGCAATGTATTTGCCTCATATTGCTCTCTGTATAGACCTCGTGCCTGCAAGATAGGTACTACTTTATCGACAAAATCATCAAGTGCATCAGGCACTGTTACAGCTACAATAAAGCCATCCGCTGCTTCTTTTTCAAACCATTCCTGTACTAAATCAGCAATCTGTTCAGCAGTACCAAAAAATGTCGTTTTCGGTGTAGCTTCACGTAATGCTACTTGACGAAGTGTGAGCCCTTCTTCTTTTGCATAGGTTTTTATATAATCGGTCGTGCTACGGAAGCTATTTGCTCCAATGTCACCTAGCTCTGGGAATAATGCATCCACATCATACTGAGTAAAATCATGATGATCAAAATAACGACCAAGATAGGCAAGTGCACGTTCAATGGAAACAAGCTCTACTATTTCTTGATACTTTGCCTCGGCTTCTTCGATTGTGTCTCCGATAATAGGTGATATTCCTGGGAAAATCTTCACTTCATCGGGATTTCGTCCAACATCTGCAACCGCTGTTTTGACTTTTTTATAAAACTTCTGTGCTTCTTCAAGCGATGCACCATGCGTAAATATGGCATCCGCATCCTTTGCGGCTAAGCGGATACCCGCATCCGAAGACCCTGCTTGGAAAATAACAGGTTGCCCTTGTTTTGAGCGCGCAATATTGAGTGGGCCTTGTACCGAAAAGTATTTCCCCTTATGTTGTAAGGTGTGTAGCTTTGCTGGATCAAAAAATACATCATTTTCCACATCTGCTATAAAAGCATCATCATCCCATGAGTCCCAAAGTCCCTTTGTCACCTCTAAGTATTCCTCAGCAATTTGGTAACGTTCTGCATGACTAGGATGCTGGTCAATTGTTTTATTATAATTTAACGCCGTGCTCTCTAATGGTGTCGTCACTACATTCCATCCTGCTCGCCCATTGCTAATATGATCGAGCGATGCAAACTGTCGTGCTACAGTAAATGGTTCACTATAGGATGTGGATACCGTCCCTACAAGTCCAATGTGGTTTGTTGAAACTGCTAGTGCCGATAATAACGTTAACGGCTCAAAACGATTTAAAAAATGAGGGATTGACTTTTCATTAATAAATAAACCATCTGCAATAAAAGCAACATCAAACTTCCCTTGTTCCGCCTTCTGCGCTTGTTGTATATAAAACGGCAAGCTTACACTTTGATTGCTTGCTACTTTTGGGTGACGCCAGCTCGAAATATTGCCACCTACACCATGAATAATCGCCCCAAATCGAATTTTATCCTGTCTAACCATACCTGTTCTCCTCCTTAAAAATTTTTATTTTTACTAAACTTAGTGGTTAAGTATGTTTTTAGTTAAAAAATAATATTTCACTTATACTGTCGGGCAGACATGCATAAATAAAATAGGATTGAGGAAGATATTACCGTTCATTAAACGATTATGCAATAGGTCTTATAATAGAAAAAATTTTTCAAGCTATAAATTTTTTTATCATGAAAACGTTTGGGTATTTTCAAACTGAATAGCTGTATTTAAAATATTGTCCCAAAAAGCAGGTTCCAGTGTATCTTTCTTCAAATAAGTTAAAAAAATATGCTGGTTCATATCGAATAAATGTTTCACATCAATCTCAACAAACTCGCCGCTTTCAAGCTCGTTTTTCACACATAGATGTGGCAAAAAGCTCATATAACCTTTCGTTCGAATAAATGCCTTCGCTACTTCTAAATGGTCTGTTCGCACTTCAATATTTGCCGATACGCCTTCTACCTCGAACATTTTATGGACATAGTTCCAATCAAATGCGCCACATTCAAAAAACACCATTTTTTGCTGCGCTAATTCTTTTGCCTTTAAAACGACTCCTTGTGTCAAAGTATGGTCCCGATGCATAACAAGCTTTACTGCATTGCTTAATAACAACTCATTGCATACTCCTTGTTGATGCACATATTGCATAAACCCTATATCAATTTGGTGACTCTGTAATTTTTCTAATAGGATTGTTGTAGGACCTGTGATGATTTGAAAGCGCATGTGAGGAAAGCTTTCCTTCCATTTAGGTAAGGCATATGCCAAAAAATATTGAGCTGTCACACCGTTCGTACCAATACAAACTTCATTTGTTGTTTGCGTTTCCTGTAATTGTTTTTTTCCTTGCTGAAACGTTTGCACAATCTGTGTGGCAAATGGTAAAAAATCTTTTCCTTTCTCTGATAAAATGACACTCCTTGCATCACGATAAAATAATTCAACGTTTAACTCACGTTCCAATGATTTGATACGAGCTGTAACTGTTGGCTGTGATAAAAACAATGCATTGGCAGCCTTATGAATGCTTTTATAATGGACAACATATAAAAATGCCTCGATATGATCAATGTTCAAATAAAGCCCTCCTAAAATTTCGTATTGTCCCTATTATATCGATATCCATCAATTTTCTCTATAACAGATTGGAAAACTATGTTATTATCAATAAACATAAAAAAAAAGCAACCCAGCGTCTCCCAGGTTACTTTCACTATGTAGCGATGAGGTCATCCATCTTGACAACGTACATCGCGCGCAGCTACA
This sequence comes from Lysinibacillus sp. FSL K6-3209, assembly GCF_037976175.1. NCBI lineage: Bacteria > Bacillati > Bacillota > Bacilli > Caryophanales > Bacillaceae > Lysinibacillus > Lysinibacillus sp. FSL K6-3209. Next base: position 3,351,086 of record NZ_CP150264.1, read on the forward strand.
TCCCTCTGTCTGTATGCTACTTTATGTTATTCACAGATGACACCCACTGTTGTCAATGTGAACTCTCTATATAGCAACTCTCCATAAGAAAGTTATCTAGCCTAACGTTAAGCCATAATAGAAGCTAGAACAGCTTTTTGAGCATGAAGTCTATTTTCTGCTTGCTCAAAGATGTAAGAATTAGGGCCATCTATAACTGATGTTGCCACTTCTTCTTCGCGATGAGCTGGTAAGCAGTGTAAGAACATATAGTCTGACTTTGCATGTGCAACAAGTTCATCGTTGATTTGATAACCAGCAAAATCTTGTAAACGTTTTGCAGCTTCCTCTTCTTGCCCCATTGATGTCCAAACATCTGCGTATACCACATCTGCATCTTGGACTGCTGTTACAGGATCATTTGTAATCGTAATGGTACTACCATTTTTCTCTGCAATCTTTTGTGCTTTTGCGATAACTTCCGCATCACACTCATAGCCAACAGGCGTTGCAACAGCTACATGCATTCCTACATGTGCAGAAGCGACTACTAATGAGTGCGCTACATTGTTGCCGTCTCCAACATAGGCAATTTTAAGACCTTGTAATTCACCTTTATTTTCAAAGATTGTTTCTAAATCTGCCAATGCCTGACAAGGATGATAAATATCTGTTAAACCATTAATAACAGGAATTGTTGCATGCTCAGCTAACTCTTTAACCATTGCATGAGAGTTTGCACGAATCATAATGCCATCTAAATAACCTGATAACACATGTGCAGTATCATAAATTGATTCACCGCGTCCAATTTGTAAATCACGTGCATGCATAAACATACCTTTACCGCCCAATTGTTCCATGCCTACTTCAAATGAAATACGAGTACGCGTTGAATGTTTTTCAAAAATCATGCCGAGTGTTTTACCTTCAAGTAATTTCGGACATTTACCTTCTTTTGTAATAATTTTTAGTTGAGATGATAATGCAACTAACTGCTGAACTTCTTCACTTGTATAGTCTAGCAAAGTTAGTAAGTCTTTTCCTTTTAAGCTTGACACTAACTTTAACTGTACCTCTTCTAATAATTTCATAGCCTTCGCTCCTTGCTTTTGTTACTGTTGAACTTAGTATACACATGCATAAATATAAAATCAACTGAATTTTTATGTTTATTTTCAAAAATTAGAATTCATCAGTTATTTGTGACAAAAATACGTCAATTTGAATATTTATGCATATAGAATGTATTGTCAGCATACTACTGCCATAGTTACATTGATAACCATTTCATATAACCTGTTTGTTATCATAAAAAAAAGAGCCTACCCGAAGGCCTGCTCTGGTCACACTTATGCAGTTATTTAAAGCGATTCTAGATATTCTACTACTCTTCGGCATCACTTCGATATTCTAAAATATCGCCTGGCTGACAGTCTAACGCCTTGCAAATCGACTCTAAAGTAGTTAAGCGAATTGCTTTTGCCTTTCCATTTTTTAAAATAGAAAGATTCGCCATTGTTATGCCAACCTTTTCCGAAAGCTCTGTTACGCTCATTTTTCGTTTAGCTAACATCACATCGATGTTAATAATTATCGCCATATCCTCAACCTCACACTATTCAATCATTTTCTGATTTTATGTCTACGATTTCTTTATTCAAGCGTTAGGAAAACATCCGATTGCGATAACATTCGTAGCAAATGTAAAATACAAACCGAATGCCAGCAATTCCACTCTATCACCTTTACTTAAAATCGCAACAACGAGAATTCCCGCTACAACAAAAGCACTGATAACAATAGCACAGAACTTGATCACTTTTAAAGCCTTGACTGATACTTCTGAACATGTCTGTTCCTATTCATGTTAAGCAACAGCTTATATACATTGATAGCACGCAATAAAACATGGTAAAGAAAATACATAAGTTGCTATTAAAAAAGCATTCGTAATGCTAAGTTACTCACCTCAAACAACTAAATCGTTTTCAGATTTAATATCGACCGCTTCCTGTAAAAGTCGTTGAAGAACAGCAGCAAATACTGCTATTACCATAGAGGCAAAAGGTACAAGCAGTCCAACAAAAATCACACCTGGTGCATCGTCTTTCTCAGCAAAAAGGTAAAAAAGTGGCAAAATCAGGACATGTAAACTACTTATGATAATGGCACAATATTTAATCTTCTTTAAAGATGTTACAGACAGTTCCGAAAAGGCTTTGTTTTGATCAATGTAGCGTAATAGTTGAAACGCCTGATACAAAGCAAAGTAAAACGGAATGGAAGATGCATACAAAATAATGGATACGATATATTGTATCGAAGAAAACGCAGGTAATAACTTTTCTGAAAGCTTCCCTAGCTCCGGTACAAGCAAAATACATAGTGCTAAAACTGGGATAGCCATGAGTATGACCGCTATTTTTAAAAACAAAGTTGTTGCTATTTTCATGAAAACACCTCATTGGTTTATATTCAATTTGATTTTAATATATTATTTATCGTTTTACAATAAATAATCATTGATTGCCATTAAAATATGACACTCAATATCCACTCGTATCACTAGGGCTCGCTTTTTTCTTTTCGTATCGAAAAAGATTATATATAGTTTGTAGATGGTACTGTTGACACTAGCTTTCATTGTATCTACTAGAACAATAAGCTTTAATACCCCGTAAACAAAAAACGGTCACCCATTGGCAACCGTTCATTCTTAAATATCTGCATCCTCTTCATTCTCATACTTCTCTACATATGTTTCATATTCCTCTTTAACATCCGCAGGCATTGTGATTAAAAACTCTTCAAATAATGTATTAAACTCTGAGAATAGGTCATTTGTTTTGTTATTAAACGTTAATAAAGAACCTGTTGGCGATTGTGCTTGTTTTGAAAACTCAACATAAACAGTATACATTTCTTTTAGCACATCATAAGCATCTTCATAACCCTCCGGTACATCTTGTAAATATTTCATACTTTCTTGAATTTCTGTTTGACCATCAACTAAGTCTTGTAAAAGACCTTTCTCTTCATATGTATTTTTTAAGTTTGCTAATGCGACATTAAAATCTCGTCCATCGTCAATAGCATCATCCCACTGTTCAGAATAAGAGGAAATAACCATTGCATTGCTTATTGTTTCCGTATACATGTTAAATGCGTTTACAGCCATCTCACCAACGTATTCTTGCACTCTTTTTTCTTCTTGTGTCTTTTTATAATACAAGAAAGCAATTACTCCACCAACTATTACTACTAGGCTTAGAATTAAACTAATAATTAACCTCTTCTTTGATTTTTTCTTAGTTGGCAATTCTTCATTTTTATTGTTATCTTTTACTGTTGTTAAACCTTTACCACATTCTGAACAGAACTTGCTAATCTCACCATTCTCATGCCCGCATTCATTACAAAACACCTAATCACCTCAAGAATATATAGTAAAATAATCATACCACAATATTTGGATTATATATACTGTAATTTACATTATTATGGTGCATCAAGAAGCCAGAATTGAGGACAAAGGCTTGATGCAAAAATGAACTGCCTATGCTTTAGATGCTAATTAATAGAATCTAAAACTTAGACAGCCATCGCTATATGTACATGAATCCCTCATTTAAGGTATCCGTATATGTATTCCCTTGTTAATGTGAGATTCCTCACATTACATCTACTAATCTACTTCTGCCCCTGATAGTTGTTAAAACTTGTACACCTGCCAGTGCAATTGCCGTTAATCCATATCCTTCGTTTAATGAGGAACTCTGAAACTCCTAAAACATATGATACAACCTGCATGACCTTAATCATTCAGACCTTCCAGCCCTAACTGTTAATGGTCGCCTTATCTAAAATGCTTTTTTCCTCTGATATTGGCTCTTCTTACTTTTGAGCTCGAATCGCCAAATCTTCGCATCAATGTCAACATTTATATACTTCTTTGGTCTAGCCAACGCAAAAAGCCTCCTAACATTTTAGTTAGAAGGCCAAACTGCATTATGGCATGATTAATCAAATGTAATTTTGTTCACAGCATCACGGTCTAATTTTTTAATAACTTCAACCATTAGCTTAACAGCGTTATCGTAGTCATCACGGTGTAAAATCCCTGCATGTGAGTGGATATAACGTGTCGCAATGCCGATTGATAAAGCAGGTACACCATTAGCTGTTACGTGGATTGAGCCAGCGTCTGTACCGCCACCAGCCATTGCTTCAAATTGATATGGAATATTGTTTTCATCCGCCACATCTAAAACAAATTCACGTAAACCACGGTGTGAAACCATTGATGCATCGTAGACAACGATTTGTGGACCTGCACCCATTTTACTAGTTGACTCTTTCGGTGTTACCCCTGGCGTATCACCTGCAACACCTACATCAACAGCAAAACCGATATCTGGTTGAATTTTATGAGTTGCTGTTTTCGCTCCACGAAGACCTACTTCTTCTTGTACATTCCCTACAGAATATAGGATATTTGGATGTTTTTCATCTTTCAATGCTTTCATGACATCAATGGCAATTGCACAGCCAATGCGGTTATCCCATGCTTTTGCTAATAAATACTTATCATTTTTCATGACATTGAATTCGAAATAAGGTGTTACCATGTCACCCGGACATACTCCCCATTCAAGTACTTCTTCTTTAGAAGCAGCACCCACGTCGATAAACATATCTTTAATGTCTACCACTTTGTTACGTACATCGGCTGGTAAAATATGAGGTGGTTTAGAACCGATTACCCCAATAATTTCTTCACCTTTACGTGTTGTAATTGTCACGCGTTGCGCAAGCATTACTTGGCTCCACCAACCACCCACTGTTTGGAATTTGATGAATCCTTTATCATCAATTTGAGTGACCATAAAGCCTACTTCATCTAAATGACCAGCTACCATAATTTTAGGGCCGTTTTCATCGCCTACTTTTTTAGCGATGACGCTCCCTAAATGATCTGTTTCTACAGTATCTGCATATGGTGCGATGTATTTTTTCATAACCTCGCGTGGTGCACGCTCGTTGCCCGCAATGCCATTCGCATCTGTTAAATCTTTAAACATTTGCAAAGTTGAATCTAGTTGTGTCATCCTTTTGCCTCCTACATTTTGTATCCCCTCTATTATACTTCGTTTACCGAAATATTCCTAGTGAGTCGTCTGAAAATTGATGTTTTTTTTACTTTTTAGTCTAGTAAATTAATAGCCACTACGTTGGCGATTATAATTTTCTTCGTTTTTTTCAATATACGCTGACACGACATCCTCAAATGTAAAACCGAGATTATATGCAAGTAACCCATAGCATTGCCAAATCGCTGCATAACTATGCTCTGTTGGGTGGCTTATAAATGTTAATATGTAGTTTTGCGTCATTAAAAATGTCTCTGTTAAATCACGCTTCTCTTCAACAACTGGCCATTTTTCTATAGCCGTATAGCCTTTTAATAACCCTAGCGATAAAATAAAGTGAATCGAATCCACATACTCCTCTAAAATCACTTCCCGCGCTGATGGCCCTTTCGTACTCCAAAACTTAAAGCAACGTGTTTCATTAGCAAGTTCCGCCAGCTCAACCATTAACGCTAAGCCTTTTTCTTTAAAGACATCGTGTTCGATTTTTTGTGTTTTTTCAATAAAATTATCAAGTTCTTTTTGCATCGTAAATAATTGTTGTAAGTTCATTTTTTTCTCCTAAATTTCTAAAATTTTTTTGTATAAAGTGAAACTAAATGTCACCCCCAATCGTATAGGTAGGAATAACCTTTCTTCAAGGGGGAATTTTAAGATGTTACCGTTACTTATTCGACTTGCTGTGATTGCGCTTATTATCTATGTATTCTATAAAGCGATTCGATATATAACCGATCCTAAACGAAAACTCGATGAGGCCTATGAAAAGGGCCAATATTACTTTTATGATGACGTAAAAAATGTTCGAAAGAATTTCTTTATTTCTTATAAGGGTGCGCTGTTTGAAGGTGAAAAATACTTAGGTACGACCGAAGATGCGTTTGAGGTCGTTACAATTTTTGTTGGTGCCCGCGACACTGCAACTTTACAAGGATTTACAAGGAGTGACTTCGAATATCTCCAACAAGAAATTTTATTTAACTATCCTAACGCGAAAATCAACTGGAAGCAACCCATTGAACAACTTATGCGTGACACCTCCTCTTCATGAGGAGGTGTCACGGATGTGTAAGTGCCTGTCACTCACACAATTCTAGACAATTTAAGTGTTTTTATAATGAGCTACTCCATAATTGCACGATTATAAAAATTTGAATTGCTGCAATCAATGGAAAGCCAAAGGCAAAACTGTTATGGCGTGTTTTATGACGGAATAAATACATACCTAATACGCCACCGACAGCACCTCCTGCAATTGCCAAGGTAAACAATGTACGCTCCGCAATGCGCCACTCCTGCTTTTTTGCACGTGATTTATCCATGCCCATCATCACAAGCAATACAACTGAAACAATTGCCATATAGGCAAGTAAAGCTTGAGCCATTAACACAACCTCCTATGTAAAAAAGACTGATGAAATAACCCCACCAGTCTTCACTATACACTAATTTATTAGCATTTGTCGCTTCGCTTCAATGCCAATTATCTTTTGCCTCAGTCGCTTTGCTTTCGAGGCAGAAATTTATTTATTTTGCCCCTGCCGTTTTGCTTTCGGGGCAGAAACCTTATTTTGCCCCTGCCGCTTCCGCTTTCGGGGCAGAAATAAAAAAGAGCGACTTAGTCGCTCTTTTTTATTTCGCTACTGCTTTTTTAGCAGCTTCTGCTAATTGTGTGAATGCTGAAGCATCTGTTACAGCTAAGTCAGCTAACATTTTACGGTTAACTTCGATACCAGCAACTTTTAAACCGTGCATTAAACGGCTGTAAGAAAGACCGTTCATGCGAGCAGCTGCGTTGATACGAGTGATCCATAATTTACGGAAATCACGTTTTTTCTGACGACGGTCACGGTATGCATATTGACCTGATTTCATTACTGCTTGGTTAGCAACTTTATATAATGTATGTTTAGAACCATAGTAACCTTTAGCTAATTTCAATACTTTTTTACGACGTTTGCGCGTCACTGTTCCGCCTTTTACGCGTGGCATATGAATTACCTCCTGCTTTTCATTAAAAAATGAATATTAGTTTATTTTGTGTTATCAATCATTTCATGTAAACAAGTAATGATTTGATGCGTTTGAAGTCACCAGATGATACAACGTTCGCTTTACGTAGGTGACGTTTTTGTTTCGTAGATTTGTTTGCGAATAAGTGGCTTCCGTAAGCACGGTCATATTTTAATTTACCTGAACCCGTTTTTTTGAAACGTTTCGCAGCTCCACGGTGAGTTTTCATTTTTGGCATGTCGAATTCCTCCTAAACTGTTCGTCTAATATTATTTCTCGTTCTTTGGTTGAAGAACTAAGAACATGCTTCGGCCTTCCATCTTCGGTTTTTGTTCAACCGTAGATACTTCAGCACAAGCTTCAGCAAAACGATCTAACACACGTTGACCAATATCTTTGTGTGTAATCGCACGACCTTTGAAACGTAGGCTACATTTTACTTTATCGCCTTTTTCAAGGAATTTAATCGCATTACGTAGCTTCGTTTGGAAATCATGTTCATCGATTGTTGGGCTCAAGCGAACCTCTTTCATTACGATGACTTTTTGATTTTTACGAATTTCACGGTCTTTCTTTTGCTGTTCAAACTTAAATTTACCATAGTCCATGATACGAGCGACTGGCGGCTTGGCTTGAGGGGCCACAAGGACAAGATCCAAGTTTACACGAGTGGCGATTTCTAGCGCTTCGTTACGTGTCTTTACACCAAGCTGGTCACCATTGTGATCGATTAATCGAAGTTCACGTGCGCGAATGCCTTCGTTTACATACATGTCTTTGCTAATAGTAATCCACCTCCAAGTAGTTGTCGCGAATACATGGTTTGGGCAAAGCCTTGCCCGGTTGAACGGTACATCCTCTTGCCATGTCCATAAAAAAAGGACGGACATTTTTGAAGATGTCCGCCCGCTATATGTGCATGCGTAAGTGTACGCAAAACAATTCAACGTGTCATACCTGTTCACAGCCTAAGCGTTGTATCAGGTGAGAAGCGGGCAGCCTCTACTTCAACCACAAACTTTGTATTCATTAACCTTAATTATATTAGCATGTACAATTTAGATTGTCAAATATTTTTACAATCTCTTAATTAGTATGTGTAATACACTTACAGTTTATACGTCATTATAATACAAAGAATTAAAGATAATCAAGTACCTTATTAATTAAAAACGTGCAACTTCCGCTTTAATATTCGCTAAGAAGTCCTCGAATGAAATTGTTTCTGAATCTTTTGAGCCGTAACGACGCACGTTTACACCGTTAGCTTCAACTTCTTTATCACCAATAACAAGCATGTATGGAATCTTTTTCATTTGTGCTTCACGGATTTTGTACCCTAGTTTTTCTTCACGGTCATCCATTTCAACACGTAAGCCTGCTGCAGTCAACTGCTCTTCGATTTGTTTCGCATAGTCGAAGTGCGCTTCGTTTGATACTGGGATTACTTCTACTTGTACTGGTGCTAACCAAGTTGGGAATGCCCCTTTATATTCCTCAATTAAGAAGGCAACAAAACGTTCCATTGTTGATACAACACCACGGTGAATAACGACTGGACGATGTGGTTTACCATCTTCACCTACGTATGTTAAGTCAAAGCGTTCTGGTAATAAGAAGTCTAATTGTACAGTTGATAATGTTTCTTCTTTACCAATAGCAGTTTTTACTTGTACGTCAAGTTTAGGGCCATAGAACGCCGCTTCACCTTCTGCTTCAAAGTAATCTAAGCCAAGCTCATCCATTGCTTCTTTTAACATGCTTTGTGCTTTTTCCCACATTGCATCGTCATCGAAGTACTTCTCTGTATCTGCTGGATCACGATAAGATAGACGGAATGAATAATCTTTTAAATCAAAGTCTTTGTACACTTCTAAAATTAACTGCACAACTTTTTGGAACTCTGCTTTAATTTGGTCTGGACGAACAAAGATATGTGCATCATTTAACGTCATCCCACGTACACGTTGTAACCCTGAAACAGCGCCCGACATTTCATAACGGTGCATTGTTCCAAGTTCAGCAATACGTAATGGTAAATTACGATAAGAGTGCATGCTGTTTTTGTAAACCATCATATGGTGTGGACAGTTCATCGGACGCATAATTAATGTCTCATTATCCATTTCCATTGGTGGGAAAATGGAATCTTGATAATGATCCCAGTGACCTGAAGTTTGGTAAAGCTCTTTAGAACCAAGTACTGGTGTATAGACATGTTTATAACCAAGCGCTAATTCTTTATCTACGATATAACGTTCAATCACACGACGGATTGTTGCACCATTCGGTAACCAAAGTGGTAAACCTTGACCTACTTTTTGAGAAGTAGTGAATAATTCTAATTCTTTCCCGATTTTACGGTGGTCACGTTCTTTTGCTTCTTCCAACATTTGAAGGTGGTGCTTTAATTCTTCTTTTTTAAAGAAAGCCGTACCGTAAATACGTTGCAGCATTTTGTTATCAGAGTTCCCTCTCCAATAGGCACCTGCTAATGATAATAATTTGAACTCACGTAGTTTACCTGTTGATGGTACGTGAATACCGCGACATAGGTCGAAAAATTCACCTTGGTAGTAAATAGACACTTGCTCATCAGCGGGAATCGCTTCAAGTAATTCTAATTTATATTCGTCGCCGATTTCTTCATAAATTGCTTGTGCTTCTGCACGGCTAACGTTTTTACGCTCTACTTCTAGATTTTCAGCAATGATTTTTTTCATTTCTTTTTCGATTGCTGGTAAATCTTCAGCAGTAATTGGTGTTGGTGCATCAATATCGTAGTAGAAGCCTCCTTCAATAACCGGACCAATACCAAGTTTTACTTCAGGAAATAAGCGTTTAATCGCTTGTGCTGTTAAATGGGCTGTTGAGTGACGAAGAATTTCTAATGCTGCCTCATCATCTTGTGTAATAATGGCAATTGTTGCATCTTCTTCAATTGGTGTTTTTAAGTCTACTAATTCCCCATTTACTTTCCCTGCATAGGCTTTTTTACGAAGTCCTGGGCTAATAGATAATGCCACATCATCAGTAGATGTACCTTTTGCAAATTCCTTTACAGCGCCATCTGGGAACGTTAATTTAATCATGTCTGACATTTTGTTGCACTCCTTGTTTGGTTAAATTTAGTGATGCATGATGAAACAGCGAATCTTATGGTTAACGTAAGCTTGCACAAAAAACCCTGAAAAACAAAAAAGCCCCGTCCCTCACAAAAGGGACGAAGCGTATGCTCGTGGTTCCACCCTTCTTCCTTCCGATAAAATCATCAGACGAAGCTCAAGGCTAGCTAACGGGCTAGGGACCGGCGAAAGATATGCCCTTTCGCTGCTCAGTAGGTAGTAAATAATGTGTCCAAACTAGGAAGCTTACAGCCGATGACTTCCCTCTCTAAAAGCCGTTACACAAAATTCATGTCCTCATCATTGCATTGTGCTATATAGTATATGAGACAGTATACGCTCGATTGTCGTAAATTGCAACTGTCAATGTTACAAACGTCGATTTTTGCCACGCATTTCTATTGGCTCCGTCAAAGCTCTCACACGTTCCATAATACGGCCAGCTTTTACGACCTCAATATCCCCTTTTTGAGACTGCGCTAAGTGATGCTCTAATTCATCATAGTTAAAATTAGAGGTAATGAATGTTGGCAATTGTTCTGCCATTCGATAATGGAAGATTGTCCCTAAAATTTCATCGCGTGTCCAAGCTGACATTGTTTCTGCCCCTAAATCATCAAGCATCAATACCGGCGCTTTTTTCACATAATCTATTTTTTCATTTAACGTATTATCACCGATTGCATTTTTCATTTCACGTAAAAATTCTGGTACAAAAACGACGACTGAACGGATTTTTTTGGAAGCCAGTTCATTCGCAAGTGCACCAAGCACAAAGGATTTCCCTACACCAAACTTCCCATATAAATAAAAGCCTTTCGTTGGTAGCTGCCCTGTTTCCTCTGTTTTCTTAACAAATTGTGCCGCCCGTTGCGCGATAAGCACACGGGATTCATCATCAATCATTAAATCTTGGATTGTCGCTTGCAACACATCTTTCGGCATATGCATACTAGCAATCATATTCGCAACATCCCGACGTTCGTCCTCACGCACCTTTTGTTCACAGCGTACGTAATCAATTTCAACCGTATTACGTACAACACGTAAAGTCGGAATAAAACCTTTTAAATAATTGGTGCAATGCGCTGTATGATCACAACCACAGCACACCGTCGATTGACTAATAAATTCATGAAGCTTTGGTAAATTGCGCTCAACAGCATCGTAGCTTAGTTCTTCTGCGTGTTCTGCTAAAAAGGCCTGCACACGAGGATGTTCTAAAATCTCTCGCCTCATCGCTTCATATCGCTCTTGAAATGATGGTACATTAATGGCTCTTTTTAATGCTTTATTAATTGGTTCGATTACCGTTCACCTACTTTACTTATCGCTTTTTCCAAGCATTGCTAATATTTTTTGGCGCTCTTTTTCAAAATCCATCGTACTTGAAGAAGCGCTCTCGTCTGGTTGCTCATTGCGTTTATAAAACCATTCAGGTACTTTTTCCTTACGCTGATTATCCGCTCGCCCTTTGACATACTGATTATTATTTTTAGCCGGCACCTGTGGTTTATTTTTCCACGTTGTATATTTATCATGTTCTTGACGTGCAAGCTCCATTGCTTCCTTTGCCGTCTTAATGTTTTTTCGTACCCAATGATCGGCAATGGTTTCCACATACTTTTTAGGAAGCTTCATATCCGTAGATAGCATGACATATTCAAGCAGTGCATTGACCACGCCTACTGGCATCCCATGCTGAACGATTAAGCTCTCAGCTAATTGTACAGATGTTTGTAATGGCTCTTTGCCGTTATTAATATCTCGCAACACTTGGACAGGAGGTGTTGACTCTAAATAATGTTGCAACTCCTGATCTTTTGTTTTTTGAACAGCATCTTCCTCAACCGGTGGCGCGTATACTTTGGCAAGCTTTGGTGGCTCTTTTGAAACAGTAAGCTTATAAAAATCGGCTGCCGCTTTGCGTAATCGTTCTTGTGAAATACCCAACTCATCATCAAGCGCTAAAATAACAACTTTTTGCATATCCAATGCCGTTAAATGATAGAGGAATGCTAATTTGGCAATTGTTTCACGCACTTCAAGCGTCAGTAAATTTGCGGGTACTAACTGGTCAGATAATCCTGCCTGTAGCAACTCAAAATCAAATTGCTCAAAATAAAACGGATAAACCTTTTGTGCATTTTCTTTGCTATCAATGCCACCCTGCAAATCGGTAGGAATATTGGTATTAACCGGTTTAAAAACATCCATAAAGGCGCGTGATACATCTTTATATGCTGTACCCCTTACTGGCTGAATAAAACGTTGGCGCAACTTCCGATATGCCTGCTCTCCGATTTTACTAAACAAAAACATTGATAATAAAGGATCTTTCATAAAGCTATCTGCATCAAGCGGGCGCATAAGCTCGTATAAAAAGCTTCGCTGTTCTGCCTCTTCTTTTTTCCAAGTTCGCAATAAACCGATTGCTTCAAGTGCGATGCGTGCTTCGAACACTTTACCGATTGGTAGTCCTAGCACATTCATTAAATAATAATGATTCATTTGCTGTTTAGGCATTTGCTCTGCTTCAGCCCATAGTGTTAAATAAAGACTGATTGGCTCAGCACCCGTTAAAGGTTGATAAAATAATGTGACTAATTGACGTTCCATCGTGGAAAGCGCATGAGGTAGACGAATGTCAAAAGTATCTGCGGGTTGCAATTCTTTATACAAATGAATCAACGTCATTCACCCTCTCTGTTTTCCCTAAGATTTTTGCTCTGTTTGACGTTGAATAATTTCTTTTATTTCCTCAATAAATACATTGATATCCTTAAACTGACGATAAACCGAGGCAAAACGAACATAGGCCACCTCATCAATTTTTGCCAAACGATCCATCACCATTTCTCCAACATCCTCTGAACGTACTTCAGCGTTCCCAATACGGCGAAGGTCTTTTTCAATAGATAGTACAAGTCCCTCTAAAACATCTAAAGCAACCGGACGTTTTTCACAAGCACGAATAAGACCGCGCAGTACCTTCTCGCGGCTAAACTCTTCCCGTGAGCCTTCTTTTTTCACAACGACTAACGGTGTTTCTTCAATTTTTTCAAACGTTGTAAAACGAAAGCCACACGACTCACATTCACGACGTCTACGAATTTCTTTATTATCATCTACTGGCCTGGAATCCACTACGCGTGTTCCGTTAAATTGGCAAGAAGGACATCTCATATTTTTACTCTCCTGATTCCACAACAATTTGATATTTGTATTATAACAAATTTCCTACAAATAAGAAAAGTTCATTTGGTGCCAGGCACTCAAACAATTTGCTTTACATCGTACCTAACAAAAAAAGCACATTGAAACCATAAGATTTCAATGTGCCAATAGCGTTCATTATGCGTTAACTGTTTCTAGCGCTTTTGCAACTTTTTTCACTAGGTCTACAACACGTGCAGAATAGCCCCACTCATTGTCGTACCAAGCAAGTACTTTTACTTTACGATTACCCATCACCATTGTTGAAAGTCCATCAACTGTAGATGAGTAAGTTGTTGTGTTGTAATCAGCAGATACAAGTGGCTCAATTGAGAAGTTTAAAATGCCTTTCATTGGCCCTTCTGTTGCTGCTTTGACAAATGCAGCATTAACCGAATCAACTGTCACGTCTGTATTTAAATCTACAACAAGGTCAACTAGTGATACGTTTGGTGTTGGAACGCGAAGTGCCATACCGTGAATTTTGCCTTCTAATTCTGGTAACACTAATTTTAATGCTTTTGCAGCACCTGTAGATGTTGGAATAATCGATTGTGCACAACCGCGCGCACGACGTAAATCTTTATGTGGGTTATCTAAGTTTTTTTGGTCATTTGTATATGCGTGAACTGTTGTCATTAAACCGCTTTCGATACCAAATGTATCATTTAACACTTTTGCAACTGGTGCTAAGCAGTTTGTTGTACAAGAAGCATTTGAAATAACATCATGTTTTTCAACATCAAGCTTTTCATCATTTACACCTAAAACAATCGTAACATCTTCGTTTTTACCTGGTGCTGTTAAGATTACTTTCTTTGCGCCTGCTTCAAGGTGCATTGCTGCTTTCTCACGATCATTGAATTTACCAGTTGCTTCAATTACAATATCCACGCCCATTGTAGCCCATGGTAATTTTAATGGATCACGTTCGCTAATAATTTGGACACGTTTACCATTTACAATTAAAGCATCGTCTGCTGGTTCAACCGTACCTTCGAATGTTCCGTGATTTGTGTCATACTTAATCAAATGTGCTAACGTTTCCGCTGGGTAGCTCGCGTTAATTGCAACAATATTTAAACCTTCCTGTACGATCGCTTGGCGGAAAACCATACGTCCGATACGTCCGAAACCGTTAATAGCAACTGATACTGTCATTATAAAATCCTCCTGTGAGTGCATACTCATATTCATTATATACTTTATGCTGATTAGTATAACACAATTTTAAAAAAGATGAACATTATATATCCATAATAAAAAAGTTCTTATTTTCTGAAAAATAGCACCTTTTTTGAAATAAAAAAATTCAGTACTTCATGCTTATTATTACGCTTATAAACAAAAAAATGCACAGCAATAATTGCTGTGCATAGAATGCCTTTGGCTACATACTGATTGATTTCTTCTACGGGCGAGCACGCCAACTAACCTAAGATGTGTAACAAGAGGGTGAAAAATAACAAAGAGGCTAGGTCAAAAGAGAAAAAGTGTTAGATTGATGGCAGTCAATCTAACACTTTTTTGCTATGCCGTTGTTGTCCGCTACGACGGTGCTTTCCGCTCAGCACAGTAAGCCGCAACCCTCGCTAACGCGCGGAATGCCAGCGTCTAACATTATGTGCTGTTCTGAGCTGGAGTCACCGCCTTCGCTACCAACAACTAGTGAACACTTCTAATTTTTTTAATTGCAAAAGCAAGAATAGCTAAGGTCTCCATATAGCAAAAAATTATGAACACCTTTCGTCTGTTTCTTAAATTTTTTTTAGTTATGTCCCAGCCCCGTTCATTAAATTTTTCTAGTTATGTCCCAGCCTCTTTGAACTTCTATGTGTAGTAATTAACGTTGCGCTTTTTGACTAAAGTACGCCCCAATGCGTCAGAATTTTCTTTAACTGCTCTTCTGTTTGTTGTAAATTTTCATTGTTGTAAATCACCGCATGTGCACTTTTTTCTTTCACAGACATGGGTAACTGTGAATGCATACGAGCTAGCGCATCTTCCTTTGATAATTGATTGCGCTCCATTAATCGTCGAAGCTGCACCTCTTCACTAACTGAAACAACAAGTATTCGCTCTACAAAATGCTCCAATTTACTTTCAAACAGTAATGGAATATCCATCACAACATGCTTTTGTCCAGCATCTATATATGCATCGCGTTGGCGTAACATTTCCTGACGAATAGCAGGGTGCATAATATCATTTAAAATTTTGCGTTTCGCTGGCTCGTGAAAAATAATATCACCAAGCTTTGGACGATTTAAATTGCCATCTTCAAGTAAAATGTCTGCACCGAAATTTTGGACAATAAGTGCCAACGTCTCCGTTCCTGGTTCCACAACATCACGCGCTACAACATCTGCATCGACAATCGGTAAACCAAGTTCTGTCATCATTTTGGCGACTGTACTTTTACCACTTGCAATACTTCCTGTTAGTCCGATAATCATAGTAAATTCCCCTTTAATGTTGACAATTAGGACAATACACGGATGTACGTCCACCAATTGTCATTTGACTCGTCCCTGTCCCACACACTGGGCATAGCTTCTTACCGTACATTTGTAATCGGTTTTGCATGCTCCCTGCCTCGCCATTAATATTACGATAATCCGAAATCGTTGAACCTCCCGCATCAATGCTCTGGCGCAGGACGTCAACAATTGCCTCAAAAAGTGCACGTTTTCGTTTTTCACTTATACGGTTCATTTTGCGGGCAGGATGAATTTTTTGTGCAAATAATGCTTCTGTCGCATATATATTGCCACAGCCCGAAATCACTTGTCCGTCCATAATCACTTCTTTAACAGCCTTTTTCTCGTATTTCGGTAACATGGATTTGGCTATAAAATAATCACATGCTATCTCATCAAACGGTTCAGGTGCCATTTTTGTCAGTGGCGCATGATCTTCAATTTTCGTTAAAAATCGCAACTCACCAAAACGGCGAATATCTGAATAAATTAAATAGCCACCATCTGCCATTTGAAACGTTGCATGAATATGTTTTTTAAATTTTTCCTCATTGATTTCATCGGGCGTGTTAACGATAAACCATGCACCTGTCATGCCTAAATGACTGACCAATACATAGGACACGTCTTCTTTCATCAAATGAAAAAATATATATTTTGCACGGCGCTCAATCTTCGTAATCGTCATCTGAGATAATGCCATCTCAAATGCATCAGGCTCAGCTTGCTTGACAATACATTGCTTTCCTTCATCATAAGAAAATCGGATAATTTCTGACAGTTGAACCTGTTTAATTGTGCGACCTTCAACTTCCGGCTTTAATGCCTGCACGACACCTTCTACCTCTGGTAATTCAGGCATTTTACCCCTCCTTACTTTGCTTCGTACCAAGTTGCCCCATAGTTGAAGTCCACTTTCAATGGAACAATCAACTCAATGGCATTTTCCATAACCTCTGGTACAATTTTTTCGAGCATGGCAATTTCTTCTCTAGGCGCTTCAAAAATTAATTCATCGTGCACCTGTAAAAGAAGTTTTGCTTGCATGTTTTCCTTTTTCAAGCGAGCATCCATATCAATCATTGCTTTTTTAATAATATCTGCCGCACTTCCTTGAATCGGCGTATTCATCGCTGTACGCTCTGCAAAGCTTCGTAGATTGAAATTCGAACTCGTGATATCTGGTAAATAGCGACGACGATTCAATAACGTTGTGACAAAACCATTAAATTTTGCGTCTTGGACAATCTCCTCCATATAGTTTTTTACACCAGGGAAGCTGGCAAAATATTTCTCAATAAAAATGGCTGCTTCCTTACGTGTGATATCTAAATTTTGTGATAAACCATAATCACTAATGCCATAAACGATACCAAAGTTAACTGCCTTGGCAGCTCTACGCATGTTGCTATCAACTTCGTCTGCGGTTACATGGAAAACATCCATCGCAGTACGTGTATGAACATCCATGCCTTCGCGGAAAGCTTCCACTAAGTTTTTATCCTCTGACATATGAGCCAGTACACGCAACTCAATTTGAGAGTAATCCGCCGAGAAAAGAATCCAATCTTCTTGTGATGGCACAAATGCCTGACGAATTTTCCGCCCTTCCTCTAAACGAATTGGAATATTCTGTAGGTTAGGATCCGTTGAGCTTAGGCGACCTGTTGACGTTAATGCCTGTTGGAAGCGTGTGTGTACTTTTCCGTCCTCTTTATGAATTTCTTTTAGCAAGCCTTCAATATACGTTGATTGTAACTTACCAAGCTGACGGTACAGTAAAATATGCTCGATAATGGCATGCTCTGGCTTTAATTTTTCCAACACATCTGCTGCTGTGGAATAACCTGTTTTCGTTTTTTTAATCACTGGTAAACCTAGCTTGTCAAAAAGGATAACGCCTAATTGCTTTGGTGAATTTATATTGAATGCTTCGCCCGCTTCCGCATAAATTTCCTGCTCAATCACTACTAATTTATTATTTAGCTCCTGCCCCATCGTTTCAAGTGTGGCACGATTTACTGTAATCCCTTCACTTTCCATTTGACTTAAAATCGACGCAAGTGGTAGTTCTAAGTTTTTATACAGTTCAAACTGTTCATTTTCCTTTAACAATGCCTCTAGTTTAGGTTGTAATGTCCACACAGCAAACGCTTTACGACTAACATGTTCAGCTAGTACATCACTTGCTGGTATAGCACGTTTTGCTCCTTTACCATAAACCGCCTCATTTGCTTGTACTTCTCGATAGCCTAAATCTTTTGCAAGTGTTGCCACATCATCACCGCTAAGTGCAGGGTTATTAATATAGGATGCGAGCAATAGGTCAAACTCCACCCCTGCTAAACGAATACCCACACGCTTTAAAGCCGCCTGTGCTGCCTTCGTATCTGTTATATATTTAATCTTCGTAGCGTCTTCTAACCACCGACGTAGCAAATCTGATGTAGAAGCCACTTCAAATGGCACATAAATCGTAGCTGTGCCATCCGTTAAAGCAATACCTAGTTGCTGACAAGTATGATAATGCTCATCTTCTAACTCTACATGTATCGCCATAACGTCCTTTAAGTGCTCTGGCTTCACTTCTTTTACAATGTCAAAAGCAAATGGTGCCTGTTGGTGTTCTTCCACAGTAAAATTACTTTTATCTAATAGTGATTTGAAGCCGAGCTCCTGCCACACACTTATTAGTTCTTCTTCATTTGGTCCACCATAAGCAAGGTCATTTAACGTTAAATCAATCGGTGCTTCAGTAAAAATTGTAGCAAGCTTTTTACTCATTAATGCCTGCTCTTCATTGGCAACAAGCTTTTCTTTCATCTTGGAAGCCTTTAACGTATCCATCGCTCCATACAGTGCCTCAACTGAGCCATGCTCTTTTAACAATTTAACAGCCGTTTTTTCGCCAACACCGGGTACTCCAGGAATATTATCAGAGGCATCCCCCATTAGACCTTTCATATCTATAATTTGAAGAGGTGTTAAGCCATACTTTTCTTCGATAAATGCAGGTGTGTTTTTTTCGATTTCTGTAATGCCTTTTTTCGTAATGTACACTGTTACCTTGTCCGTTGCGAGCTGGGTAAGGTCACGGTCTCCTGACACGATAATTACTTCCATATCTTGTCCCGCTGCTTCTTTTGCCAATGTGCCAATAATATCGTCCGCTTCGTACATATCAAGTTCATAGCGTTTAATTCCATAAGCATCAATAAGTTTGCGAATATAAGGAAACTGCTCTGAAAGTTCTGGTGGCGTTTTTTGACGGCCACCTTTATATTCCGTAAATGTATCGTGACGGAATGTCGTTTTCCCTGCATCGAAAGCAACGAGCATCTTCGTCGGTTGTTCTTCCTCCAAAATTCGTTGCAACATCGTTGTAAAGCCGTACACTGCGTTGGTATGAATACCGCTATCATTTGTTAGCAGTGGCAATGCAAAAAAAGCGCGGTAAGCTAAACTATTACCGTCTAGTAATAGCAATTTTTCCTTAGTCATCTTATTTCCTCCTGAAGTTGTCGTTCTTTTCATTGTAAAACGAAAACGTATGTTTGAAAATGCCTCTTTCCTCTACTTTATCGGGAAAACAGACTTTTTACCAATCATAGGGACGCAGATCAGTTGAAAAATTAAAATCACGGAACATTCCATGATATTTTCAGTTAAATCCATAAAAAAAGTCAATTGCACATGCAATCGACTCTACTCTTATTGACTAACATTTTTAGCTCTTTCTTTACGAAAGAAAATTTCTTCATAAATAACTGTCATCATGAAAGCATTCATAAAAGCAATAACAAAAAATAGCGGCATACCGCCTAGCTTTAACTGTGTTAGTCCTGCACTAAACACCATGACCACGCCGATTTGCGCGAGGAAGAAAATAAAACCAATGCCCACCTGCCAAATTGGGCGTTTCTCTTGCCGTTTCTCGTACCAAAATATTTTTTTAAAAGCTTTGCGTACATCCTCTGCAATGACTAATCCTAATAAAAATAAAATAACAAAAAATACCGGTATATGATAAACACTGTTCGTCATCCAAGCAAAATCAGATATACGAAAGAAAAGTGTAAAAAACGATGCGATGCTACAAGCAATCCCTAGGTTTTGGAGCCACGTGCTAATGGTTAGTTTCACAGCTATTACCCCCATCTATCATTTCTAAACAACATCATTTTATCAGAAAATAGCAGTCTATAACACAACCAATTATTTGTTAGAATTATTTTCATAGATTGGACACTAGCATTACTACAAGGTCAAAAGTGAAAAAGTGTTAGATTGATTGTCGTCAATCTAACACTTTTTTGCTGTGCCGTTGTTGTCCGCTTCGGGGTGCTTTCCGCTCAGCACACGTAAGCCACAACCCTCGCTAACGCGCGGAATGCTCGCGTCTTACGCTGTGTGCGTTCAGAGCAGAAGTCACCGCTTAGCTCCTAACAACTAGTACTATCTATTATATTTAGTATATTCTTTATTAACCCCTGCAAGGATTCCAGTATTACTCTATATAGCCTGATAACACTTTTGCATACGGTGAAGTAGACGGCAAGATAATCACCGTATCCTCACCAACTGTTTTCTTGTACGATTCTAACGTACGGTAGAGCGAATAAAATTCGGGGTCTTTAGAGAAGGAGCTATTGTAAATTTTCGCTGCCTCCGCTTCTCCTTCTGCTTGTATCAATGCTGCTTCTTTATTGGCTGTTGCTAGCATTTCTTGCACTTCTCTATCTGTTTGTGCTTCGATACGGCGTTTATCCGCATCGCCTTCTGATAAATATAGTTGTGCAGTTGATTGTCGTTCTGAAACCATACGCGTAAATACAGATTGCTCATTTTCTGCTGGCAAATCCGTTCGACGGATACGTACATCTACTACTTCAATTCCGTATTTATCGTTTAGCAATAATTCATTCACACGTGCTGTTACACGATCATTTAAACTACCTCGTGAGGAATTTTCATCATTAATGATTTCATCGTATTTAAGTTGACCAAGCTCTGTTCGAATGACAGAATAAATAAACTCCTCCATTCTAGATTCCGCCTTTGTCAGCGTACCCGCATTGGAGATTAATGCTTTTGGGTCTGTAATGCGCCATACTGCATAATTATCAATAATGATACGTTTTTTGTCCTTTGTATTAATCTCTTCCTCTGAAATATTATAGGTCATTTGATTTTTCGGTAGCGTTGTTACACTTTGAATAAACGGTACTTTCATTTTAAGCCCTGGATCCCGTTCAAATTTTACTACTTCCCCAAATTGTCGAACAACAGCATATTCAGATTCTTTTACGATATATACATTAGCAAAAAGAATAATCGCAATAGCAAATACAACAGTTAATGTGACAACAAGAGAAATGTATTTTTTAGGATTCAACGGGTCCTTTTTTGACATCTTGATAACATTGTCTCCATCACTTGGAGCAGTATTTTTTGATTTCCCTGATAAAAAATTTAGAAATTTTTCAAGATCTTTATTTTTCTGGTCCATTAATTACCGCTCCCTTCTTTTTTGTCTGTTGGTGTCTGTTGCTCTTTTGGCTCCTGTTGTGCTGTTGGTTGTAATGCTTGTAATGGCAAATACTTCATCGTACTACCATCATCATTCATAATATAAATTTGTGCCTTTGGAAGAACATTTTCGAGCGTTTCTAAAATTAAACGTTCTCGTGTTATTTGTTGATTGCCCTTATATTGTTCATACATTTTATTGAACACTGCTACATCACCATAAGCTTGTTCAATACGTGCTGTTTTTGCACCATTTGCTTTTGAAATGATGGCATCTTTTTCACCATTCGCTTCACTAATGCGTTGGTTTTTATATTTTTGCGCTTCATTGGTTTTTGTATTTTTTGTCTCACGTGCATCTGTTACCGCTGTAAATGCTGCACGTACCTCTGCATTTGGTAGTTCAACATCCTGCAATTTGACACCTAGAACACCGATACCAATATCATATTTTTCTATCAGTGAAACAAGCAATTCTCTCGTTTTTGCTTCAATATCCGCTTTTCCATCTGTTAACGCAGCATCAATTGTTGAACTACCAATAATTGACCGAATGGCGCTTGATGTAGCGCTATGTAATATTTCTTCTGGATTTTGTGCATTAAATAAGTACTTGCTAGGATCTGTAATTTTCCATTGCACTACAAGATCTGTTAGAACAATATATTCATCACCTGTAATCATTTTCGTTTCAACATCATATGCTTCCAATTCGCCTTCTTTATTTTGCTTATAGCCAAACTGTAAACTAAATGTTTCTCTCGACAAAATCTCAACGGATTGTACAGGCCAAGGCAATTTAAAATGTAAACCTGGATTTGTTACCGTTTCATCAGCACGGCCAAACGTGATGACAACTGCTTGCTCCGATTCATCGACTGTGTACCATGAAGTAAATACAGCAATTAGTGCTACAATGCCGAAAATCCCAAGCCCTACCATCATTAGTGTCCTTTTCACACTCATGTCTGTTCCTCCCTTATGCTTAGTACTATTGTATACGGGATATTTCTTAAAAAGATTCAAAATAATTTCATAAAGTAAAATTAGATAAATTGTTTGAGTGACTGGCACACATACAATTACAAAAAAATACCCCGTCACCATGAAGGTAACAGGATATTCATAACGAAATGTTCTAACACTGGGAAAAATGTAGCTGACAACACAATGCTTATTAGGGCAGCTACAATCATCGCTAAACTAGCAAAAGTACCTTCTAGTTCCCCTAATTCAAATGCTTTTGACGTACCCGTTCCATGCGCGCCCATACCAAGCATCAACCCTCTTGCAGATGGCTTTTGGAAACGACATATCCGCATCACGATAGGTGCAAGCAGACTAGCTAAAATACCCGTTGTCATAACAAAAACAGCAGTAAGCGTAGGTGAACCACCTATCATATTGGAAATATCCATCGCAATAGGCGTTGTGACAGAACGTGGCACTAAACTATGAACAAGCTCATCATTTAGCCCAACTATTAACGCTATAATAAAGGAAGAAGCAATTGCAACGGCTGACCCGATTGCAATGCTAAGGACAATTTCAAATGCATGTTTTTTTAATAGATCAAAATTTTTATAAATTGGTACAGCAAATGCAACGGTTGCAGGCCCTAATAAATTCGATAAAATATCAGCCCCTGCATTATAAGATTCATAGGATGTACCAGTTACTAGCAACAATAAAATAATAACTAACGGGCTAATCAAAATTGGCGTAAGCCATTCTTTACTATACTTTTGATAGAGCGCTTTGCAAGCATAAAAAATCGCTATGGTCCCTAATAAACTAATGACAGCAATCACTATGTTCATGCAGGATCACCCTTCTTTCTCTCTAACCACTGCGCAGTATAACCCGTCACTAACATTACTACAAATGCACTGACTGAAATAACAAGTATTACTTTCACACCTTGTATACCAAATAATGCATCATAATCAATGATACCTATCGCGGAAGGTATGAAAAACAATAACAATTCACTAAGTAATAACCCTGCGCCTAACTCAATCCATTCTAACTTAATAAGACGAAACTGTAACATTAAAAATAATAAAACAAGTCCAATTATACTACCGGGAATCGGCAAGTGAAGTAAACGAGCAATGCTATTTCCAATAAATAATATTATATAAAGATAGCCAATTTGCACGAAACTTTTGACGATTTTCATGGTCAACCTTCTCTCAATTTTTTATGCTACTATACTTTACACCTAAATCTACTACGTGTAAAACAGAAAAAATCCATTCCCAAAATAAATTTGGAAATAGATTCTTCTGTGGCGAAAGCTAAAGTAGCAACCATAAAAATCTTCATACAAGTTATCAAGATTTTTTAAAATTATTTTCGTCTTCACAAAATAGGGGGTTTCTATAAAACAGTATAGCCCTCTATTTTGAATCTTACATATAATTATTGTAAAGAATTTGTTAATTTTTTAGGAATCATTACAATCATTTTTGTGCCAACCCCTACTTTACTTTCTACCTGAATTCGCCCATGATGTGCCTCCACTAAATGCTTAACAATGGCTAGCCCTAAACCGGTTCCACCCGAATTTCTACTACGTGCACGATCGACACGATAAAAACGTTCAAAGACACGTGCAATTTCATGCTTTTCAATCCCTATACCTTCATCTTCAATTTCAATAATTCCATACATATCATTTTCCTTCAAGCGGATTGTGACGGTTGTATCTTCAGGTGAATAGGTGATTGCGTTTGTGATTAAATTCGTTACAATTTGAATAACGCGATTCGCATCCCCCATTACTTCCACATCACGAGCAATATCCACATGAAAACTCATATTTTTTTCATCGAGTCGTGGTCCTGTTAGTTCTGCACCACGTATCAGTACATCCTGCAAGCCCATAGGCATAATATTTACTGTGAAACCATGTTGCTCAATTTTAGATAACTCTAATAAATCTTGGATGAGCATTTGAAGACGATTGCTCTCTTTATGCATAATTTCTAAAAAAGACAGCAGCATCTTTTCATCCTTATATGCACCATCAAGCAGTGTTTCAGAAAAGCCTTTAATAGATGTAATCGGCGTACGCAGTTCGTGTGATACATTGGCTACAAAGTCTTTCCGTATTTGCTCTAAGCGAACAAGCTCTGTTATATCATGCATAACAATGACAACGCCTAGCCAACGTCCGTGGTCGCCAATAACAGGTGCACCGTACACTTCTTTATTATATAATTCCTGCTGTACTTCCATTTTTATTTGTTGGCGATAAGGCATTTCAGTTAAAAATACATGGTCTATAAATTGCTCAAGCGTTTTCGGTAAACCAATCGTACGAAAAACTTTTCCTTGTACATCCTCTAGTTGCATGCCAAAGCGCTCTAAAAACACACGGTTGACGATTGAAATATTTCCTTCACGTCCAATCATCATAAGTGAGCTTCCCATGTTTTCAATTAACGTTTTTAGTCTTTCTTCTTCTACTTCACGAATAGTTGTAATATCCTGTAAATTACGCGCTAAAATATTGATGGAATGACTGAGAGGCATCATGCGTTCCTGCTCATTTTCGTGTGCACGAGCACGGTAATTTCCCTTTGCTAATTCCAGTGCCGTTTCGGTTACATTATCAATCGGCGCGGTGAAATTGACAATCATATAACGACTTACAACGGCTATTAATAACAGCGTAATCGTAAATAATATCGCCAAAACACCATACAGACGAGCACGCACGTATGACAAGAGCGAGTCCTGTATTTCGATTGTTTGAGATGCAACTAATGCTTTTTTATCTTCCTCAGATAAAGTAATATGGCGTTCCTCTAGCACTTTTTCTATTGCTTCTTGACTTGATGAGCTCGCCTGATCTTTGTATTGTTCTACATAAACAGGAAAAAGCTGACCTATAACAATCATTAGGACAGCTAGAATCGTTCCGAGTGAGAGCATGAATGTCAAGAATAAGCGGTTACTCATTGATTTCATGAAGTTTTCGGCTCCTCAAATTTATAGCCAAGACCACGAATTGTTTTAATAAACATCGGTTTACGACTATTTTCTTCAATTTTATCGCGGAGGTGACTAATATGCACATCTACAATACGAGTATCGCCTGCAAAATCATACTTCCAAACAGCGCTTAAAAGCTGATCGCGCGTTAAGACACGGTTTTTGTTTTCGAGTAAATAAATAAGCAACTCAAATTCTTTCGGTGTAAATTCCAATGCTTCCTCTTGTAAAAATACTTCAAAACGCTCAGGAAATACTCGTAATTGTCCAAATTCGTACATTTTTTCTTGAGATGCATCCTTATCCTCAATCACAACATTTTGTGTAAAGCGTCTTAAAACCGCTTTAACACGTGCTAATACTTCACGTGGACTAAAAGGCTTTGTCATATAATCGTCAGCGCCTAATTCCAAACCAAGTACTTTATCGAATTCATCATCTTTTGCTGTTAACATAATAATCGGTGTATTCATTCGTTGTTGACGAATTTGCTTACAAACTTCCATACCATCTAACTTTGGAAGCATTAAGTCCAAAAGGATTAAATCAGGCTGAATTTCCATGGCTCTATTTAGCCCTTCTAGACCATCGGCTGCCGTCTCAACTAAATAGCCAGCCTGTTCTAAATTATATTTTAATAAGGTCGCAATAGAAAACTCATCTTCTACAACTAAAATTGTCTTTGTCATGTATATTGCCTCCGTTAGTGATTTGAAACCCCCATTTCAAATCTTAAGACGCTCGCTATAATGCCAGTGGTGGTGTCACCAGCAATGTACCTTTAATTACAAGCTGCTTTTGTTCATTATAGGAGAGCACAGATACAGTAATAGTATTCTGTACTTTGTTGACTGCTGTTACCTCTAAAAATGTATCAAATAATTCATAATGATAGAGTGGTCCTAAATACGTTAAATGTTGTTCGATAATACGCGCTCCTGGTCCAGGTATATACTTTGAGACAGCTGACGTAATTATGCCATTTAACATAATAGTTGGTACAATTGGCTTTTTAAAAGGCGTCATCGCTGCATATTCATGTTGAATATATAATGGATTACTATCATTTGTAAGTCCTAAATAAAGCAATAAATCCTTATCTTCTATTTTTTCAGTAATATGAATTTTCTCGCCAACTGTAATTTCATCAATAGTGAGACCAAGCTTACTGTTCTTTTGAAGCAAAGATACGCCAACCCCTTTTCTATCATACTACCTTCATAGTATCAATTTTATTCTAAAAGTACAACGAAAAGCAGAATAACCATTTTATAATTAGGCATAGTATAAAGTACAAAAGAGGCGATTTTATAATATTTTTCTGCATAAAAAAATCGAGTAAGAATGAATCTTACTCGATTTCATAAACTTTGATTAAGCTAAAACTTTCATAACTGCTTTGACAGCGTCAGCAGAATTATCTAATGCAGCCTTTTCTTCATCCGTTAATGCCAGTTCAAAGATTTTTTCAATACCGTTTGCACCAAGTAATGTTGGTACACCTAAATAAATATCATTGTAACCATATTCACCTTCTAAGTAGGCGATAGATGGAAGTATACGCTTTTGATCTTTAATGATTGCTTCAGCCATTTCAACAAGTGCTGCTGCTGGAGCATAGTATGCAGAACCGTTACCAAGTAAGTTGACGATTTCTGCACCACCGTTGCGCGTGCGGTCTACAATTGCTGCTAAACGCTCTGGAGCGATTAAAGTTTCTAAAGGAATACCACCCGCAAAAGAATAACGAGTAAGTGGTACCATTGTATCACCATGACCACCTAATACAAAACCAGTAATGTCTTTTACAGAGATGTTTAGCTCTTCAGCTACAAAAGCACAGAATCGAGCGGTATCAAGTACACCTGATTGTCCGATTACGCGGTTTTTTGGAAAGCCAGTTTCTTTAAATACTGTGTAAGTCATCGCATCAACAGGATTTGTCAATACGAGAATGGTTGCGTTTGGTGAATGAGCAGCGATTTCTTTTGAAACAGTTTTCATAACGCCTTGGTTGATTTGAACTAAGTCGTCACGGCTCATGCCAGGTTTACGTGCGACACCTGCAGTAATGATGACTACATCAGAATCAGCAGTATCTGCATAGTTAGAAGTACCTTTTACAAAAGAATCAAAACCTTGTATTGGCGCAGCTTCCCACATATCTAAAGCTTTACCCTTTGTTGGATTTTCAGCTTGTGGGATATCAACTAATACAACATCGCCAAGTTCTTTTTGTGCTGCTAAAAAAGCTGCCGTTGCGCCGGTGAATCCGCCACCGATTACTGAGATTTTTTTACGTTTCAAAGTCATTTGAATACGCTCCTTTTAATTTAGGATATATGCTAAAAAAGGGAGGAGAATAAATTCTCTCTCCCTCGATTAAACCAGGTACTAATATTACTGTAGCAAACCAATTTTACATGAAACAAACGTCTGTTGACACATTCCGGATTGTTACAGTGATCATTTTTACGCTATTTCGTAAAAATTATAGGTTTTTAATTAGTTCGTTAGCGAATTCTGAACATTTCACTTCTGTAGCGCCGTCCATTAAACGAGCGAAGTCATAAGTTACAACTTTTGAAGAGATTGTATTCTCTACAGATTTAGTGATTAGATCAGCTGCTTCTTGCCATCCTAAGTGTTCAAGCATTAATACACCTGAAAGTAATACTGAAGATGGGTTAACTTTATCTAAGCCAGCATATTTTGGAGCTGTACCGTGAGTAGCTTCGAAGATCGCGTGACCAGTTACGTAGTTAATGTTCGCGCCTGGAGCGATACCGATACCACCAACTTGAGCAGCTAATGCATCAGAAATATAGTCACCATTTAAGTTCATTGTAGCTACTACATCAAACTCAGTTGGACGAGTTAAAATTTGTTGTAAGAAGATATCAGCGATTGAATCTTTTACTAAGATTTTACCAGCTGCTAAAGCTTCAGCTTGTGCTTTGTTTGCTGCTTCTTCACCTTGGTCAGCTTTGATTGCATCATATTGGTTCCAAGTGAATGTTTGATCAGCAAATTCAGTTTCAGCTAATTCATAACCCCATTTTTTGAATCCACCTTCAGTGAATTTCATGATGTTTCCTTTGTGAACTAAAGTCACAGAAGGACGGTTATGTTTAATTGCATATTCGATAGCAGAACGTACTAAACGCTCAGTACCTTCTTTAGATACAGGTTTTACACCGATACCTGAAGTTTCTGGGAAACGGATTTGGTTAACACCAAATTCAGTTTGTAGGAAGTTGATGATTTTTTGAGCTTGTTCAGAGCCTGATTCGAATTCGATACCTGCGTAGATGTCTTCTGTGTTTTCGCGGAAGATAACCATATCAACGTCTTCTGGACGTTTAACTGGAGAAGGTACTCCGTCAAAGTGACGTACTGGACGTAAGCAAACATATAAATCAAGTTGTTGACGTAATGCTACGTTTAGAGAGCGGATACCACCACCGATTGGTGTAGTAAGAGGACCTTTGATTGCAATTAGGTATTCGTTAATTTTGTCTAAAGTATCTTGTGGTAACCATTCACCTGTTTGGTTGAATGCTTTTTCACCAGCTAAAACTTCTAACCATTCGATTTTCTTTTCGCCGTTATAAGCTTTTTCTACAGCTGCGTCAATTACGCGAGATGCTGCTGCCCAAATATCTGGACCGATTCCATCACCTTCGATGAATGGGATTACTGGGTTGTTTGGTACATTAAGTACGCCGTTTTCAACTACAATTTTGTTTGACATGGATGTTGCCTCCTAAATTCATAATCATAGGACTGTGTTATAGGTAACACAGTCCCAAATATTCTAGCATAAATTCCAAATTAGCGCTCGCTGATTGGAACATATTTTTGCATGCCTGGTCCAACATACTCTGCACGTGGACGGATTAGGCGGTTGTTAGCATATTGTTCAAGAATATGTGCTACCCAACCAGAAGTACGTGAAACTGCAAAAATTGGTGTGAATAAGTCATGATCGATACCTAAAGAATCGTACACTGATGCAGAGAAGAAGTCTACGTTAGCAGGTAATTTCTTTTGTTCAACGATCATGTCATGGATTTTAACTGACATTTGATAAAGTTCTGGTTTACCAGTTAGTTCAGTTAACTTTTGTGACATTACACGTAAGTGTGGTGCACGTGGGTCGCCTTTGCGGTATACGCGGTGACCGAAGCCCATGATTTTTTCTTTGTTGTCTAATTTATTTTGAATGTAAGATTCAACGTTTTCAAGAGAACCAATTTCAGTTAACATCTTCATAACTTGCTCATTTGCACCGCCATGAAGTGGTCCTTTTAATGCACCGATAGCTGCAGTTACGCCAGAATAAACATCTGATAATGTTGCTACACATACACGTGCTGTAAATGTAGAGGCATTTAATTCGTGGTCAGCATGTAATACTAATGCTTTATCGAACGCTTCTACTTCGATTGCTGCTGGCTCTTCGCCTTTTAACATATATAGGAAGTTCGCTGCATAGCTAAGCTCTGCTTTTGGTTGGATTGGCTCTAAACCTTTGCGTACACGTGCAAATGCAGTCACAACTGTTGCAATTTTAGCTTGTAGACGGATAGCTTTACGGTAGTTAGCTTCTGGATCCATCACATCCGCTTCGTCATCGAATACACCAAGTAAAGATACTGCCGTACGAAGTGCAGCCATTGGATGTACAGTTGAAAGTGGGTACGTTTTGAATTGGTCTACAATAGCTTGTGGAATAGACATGTTGTCTGCTAATTGTTGTTTTAACTCAGCAAGCTCGTCCGCTTTAGGTAAACGAGTGTGCCATAGTAGGTAAATAACCTCTTCAAATGATGCGTTGTCTGCTAAATCATCAATGTTGTAACCAACATATGTAAGTGTGTCATCGATAATTGAACTGATTTTAGATTCCGCTGCTACGATACCTTCTAAACCTTTTGTTGCTGACATAAATTATCGCTCCCTCATACTAATAATTTTTATTGTAAACGCTTTTTCAAACATAGCATTTACGTTTTTTGCTCACATGAACCATTAAGTAAATCGCTTACATTGCTATTATAATCATTTTTGACAGCTTTGTGAATGAAAATCCTTTAAATAAAGAAAAAGTCGGACGAGCGACTATATATACGTACTAAAGAGGGTGTTTTGTATATTTTGACAATATTTTTTCATTTGAATCGGGGTGATTTTGTAAAAATGAGGAATATTAAATATTTTTCATACGAAAGAACTATTAATGTTTTCTGGTTTATTTTCTATTTAGTAATTCTTTGGTTCGTATTACCTGTATCTCTTGCTATATTTTTATCATTTACCACATATCCTATAATAAATTTTCTTCATAAGTACTGTAAAATCGCTTATTGGATTGCTGCAATTATCGTTGAAATATTGATACTTTCTTGCATTGTTCTCCTCATTATTATATCAATAAACAGCATTATACTCATCTTTCCAGAAATACGAGACACACTCCAAAACTTCCCACTATTCACTGAATATGAATCCATTTTCATGCAGTTTTTACAGGAGAAATCACTGTCTATTTTTGATTCAATCGTCGTTTATACAGCAAATTTATTTCAAATATTTATGAAGCACGTCATTGAAGTTTTTATATTTCTTGTTGCATATTATTTTGCCTTATTAGAAACAAGGAAATCTCGTTATTGGTTTTTCCAATATGCCCCTAAAAAATATCGAAATGAATGGCAATCTCATTTTTCTAAAGTTATGCAACTGTTTCATTACTTTGTATTTGTGGAATTTCAGTTATTTACGATTACACTGCTCATTCTTTGCGCTGGCTTTATGATATTCCAATTTGAACAAGCTATTACGAAAGCATTTATTGTTGCTTTTGCGGACGTACTACCCTTTTTCGGCATTGGCGTTTTTCTTGTTCCAATGAGCATTTACTTTTATTTTAATGGTAATACCTTTTTATGTGTCGCCATTTTACTATTGTATTTGTTTGTCCAACTTACAAGGCAGCTCGCTGAATCTATGCTTTGGTCGAACACACTGCAATTGCGAACATTTCACACGTTTTTCATCAGCGCTGCCTCCATTTTGTTATTCGGCTTTTATGGTATTTTACTTAGCCCACTATTTTTATTTTTAGCTGTTAAGTTGAAAGAAAAATCTATTTTTGAACAATGATAAATTGTCCTTTTTTCATTTTTTTACGCATCCAGTAAAATACTAAGGGTTGGAATAATTTTCGTGTTATAGGTAGGAGCAATAACAACCCGATAACATCTGTTATAAAACCTGGTAGTGCTAAAAGTACACCACCACTAAAATTCAACATTGCATCGACTAATGCCGGTCCCGGAGCTTCCCCTCGTGCTACCATATGTTTTACGTTTTTTACTGAATTAATACCTTTATTTTTCGCTATATAAATACCAATAATTGTCGTTGCGACAACAAGTAATAATGTATTGAAAACGCCAATATTCTGACCAATAACTATTAATAACGCCAGTTCGGCTAATGCATATACAACAAAACTAAGAAAAAATTTTTTCATATTTTTCTCCTTTCTATTGAAAAAGCTATACCTTCTATACGTTATTATAGCCCAATAAGTTTCATCTAAAAAACAAATACATGTAAATACTATTTTTCACTAGTTATGTAAAAGGCTCTAGTACGGTTCCCCCTACTAGAGCCTTGTCATTATTTATTAAAGTACACTTGCATGTCCTTTATAAATAACACCTGTTTCAGCATCCATTGTTATTTC
Source organism: Lysinibacillus sp. FSL K6-3209 (assembly GCF_037976175.1). Taxonomy (NCBI): domain Bacteria; kingdom Bacillati; phylum Bacillota; class Bacilli; order Caryophanales; family Bacillaceae; genus Lysinibacillus; species Lysinibacillus sp. FSL K6-3209. The sequence goes on from NZ_CP150264.1 coordinate 3,383,340, forward strand.
CTGACCGTGGCGAATTAATGTTGTCGCTTCTTTTACGCCGACAATTACCGGGATTCCAAGGCTTAGCCCTACAACAGCAGCATGACTAGTCAGTCCGCCTTCCTCTGTAATAAGGCCGATGCAATTTTCAATCGCTGGCATCATATCGCGATCTGAACCTAACGTTACTAAAATGCAGCCATCTGTGTCATATGCTAATGCTTCTGCTGCATTTTTTGCTACGACTGTCTTACCGATTACAGACGCTTTGCCGATTCCTTGACCGCGCGCCAGTAGATCACCAATAATGTGAACTTTCATTAAGTTTGTAGTACCTGCTTCACCAACAGGAACACCAGCCGTAATCACAACTGCATCACCATGTGTGACATAGCCATGTTTTAAGCTTTCGTCTACTGCCAGTTCTAAAATTTCGTCTGTCGTTGTAACACGTTGACATACTACAGGATAGACACCCCATACAAGCGTTAATGTATTGGCTGTATTAGCAGAGCCCGTAACAGCAACAATTGGTACACCAGGACGATATTTTGCAATCATTCTCGCTGTATTTCCGCTTTCTGTCGGTGCCAATACCGCTTTTACGCCTAAGTTTATCGAAGTGTAAGCTACTGCCTGAGAAATAGCCTCTGTCATATTTGCTTCTTTTTCACGACTACGTGTTGAAACGATTGCTTTATAATCCAATGAATTTTCAGTACGCTGTGCAATTTTATTCATCGTTTGTACAGATTCCACTGGGTAAATTCCTGCTGCTGTTTCACCAGATAGCATGATCGCATCCGTTCCATCAATAATGGCGTTCGCAACGTCACTTGCTTCTGCTCGTGTTGGACGAGGATTACGTTGCATTGAGTCTAACATTTGAGTAGCTGTAATAACTGGTTTCCCAACTTGGTTACATTTTAGAATTAATTTCTTTTGAACTAAAGGTACCTCTTCGGCTGGAATTTCTACGCCAAGGTCACCACGTGCAACCATTAATCCATCTGATACTAAAATGATTTCGTCAATATTATCGACACCTTCTTGGTTCTCGATTTTCGGGATAATTTGAATATGACTACCACCATTTTGCTCAAGTAATTCACGAATTTCTAATACATCTTTCGCTCGACGAACGAATGAAGCGGCAATAAAATCGACACCTTGCTTAATACCAAATAATATATCTTGTGCATCTTTTTCAGTAATACCTGGTAATTGCACTGAAACGCCAGGGACGTTAACACCCTTTTTATTTTTTAAGACCCCAGCATTTTCTACGATAGTGTGGATAAGCCCTTTTTCCGTATCTGTTGCTAGCACACGTAATTGAATTAAACCATCATCCAATAAAATAATGGAGTTTTGTTCTACGTCTTCGATTAGTCGATCATACGTAACAGAGAAGCTAGCCTCTGTTCCTTCTACTTCTGTCATCGAAATATCGATTACCTGACCTGCTGTTAAATGCAGTTCTCCATTTTGCATATTATGCGTACGGATTTCAGGTCCTTTTGTGTCGAGCAAAATACCTACTGGTTTTCCTAACTTATCTGCAACTTCACGTATTAAATTAATGCGCACTTCATGTTCTTCATGTGAACCATGTGAAAAATTTAAGCGGGCTACATTCATACCTGCCTCAATTAGTTTTTCTAAAACTTCCGGTGACTCACTTGCTGGACCAATTGTACATACGATTTTTGTTTTTCTCATTTTCTGCCCACTCCGTTTTACGCCAAATTATATTGATAGTTCTTTCATTAAAGTATACAAGCTTACATCTGACTCATGATGCTTTTCAAAAGCTTCTGGCATATCATAGTCAATCACTGTATGGTTGCGTATGCCTACAGCTCGACCAGATTTACCTTCCATTAATAATTCTACTGCATGTGCACCAAATTGACTTGCGAGGACACGATCACGTGCTGTTGGAGAACCACCGCGTTGAATATGACCAAGAACTGAAACACGCGTCTCTTTTCCCGTCTTTTCCTTTAGTAGTTTTGCCAAATCGCTTCCTGACATTACACCCTCTGCTACAATAATGATACTGTGCTTTTTCCCTCGTGCTTCACCACGCTCTAGACGCGATACGATGTCGTCTAAATCATAATCTTCCTCGGGAATTAAGACGGTTTCAGCACCTGCTGCAAGGCCTGCCCATAATGCGATATCACCAGCATCGCGCCCCATAACTTCAACAATAAAAGAGTTTTCATGGGAAGTCGCCGTATCACGAATTTTATCGATTGAATCAACGACTGTATTCAGCGCAGTATCAAAGCCAATTGTGTATTCTGTTCCAGGAACATCGTTATCAATCGTTCCAGGCACACCAACAACTGGGAAACCTTTTTTTACAAGGTCCATTGCACCTCGATAGGAACCATCACCCCCGATAACAACTAGACCTTCAATACCTGCTTCTCGCATTTTAGCAATACCTTGTTGTTGGACAGCATCCTCTTTAAATTCAGGGCAACGAGCTGAAAATAAATTCGTACCCCCTCTTTGAATGATGCCACCTACAGAGCCTAAATCAAGTAGCTCAAAAGATCCTTTAATTAAACCTTCATAGCCATGCTTAATTCCAACAACATCTAGTCCATGATAAGCTGCCTTACGAACGACTGCTCGAATGGCTGCGTTCATGCCAGGTGCATCTCCACCACTTGTTAATACGGCAATTTTCTTCATTGTCGAACAACCTCCTGCAGTGTTATCTAATATTATTCACATTAACATGAAAAAACAAACTATGTAAGGGTTCTGACGTTAGAAAAACATAACTTTTACATAAAAAATGAAAAGAATGCGCTTTCACACATTCTTCCCATCACAAAGCATCTAAAATTTAACATTTCTTAAAAATTCTTCGTTATAAATTAACGTTTAGACAGTCAGCGCTTTGTTATGTGTTTGGTCTACACTTCTGTATATTGTCCGATTTTTTTAAATTTTTCATAGCGGTCTTCAATTAGTTGCTCACCATTTAAAGAATTCAACGCTTTTAGTGTGTCACTAATACATTCCTTTATATACATAGCTTGCTTTGCTACATTGCGATGAGCACCGCCAGTGATTTCAGGAATAATCCCATCAATGACACCAAGCTCTTTTAAATCAGGTGCAGTAATACGCATTGCCTCAGCCGCCTGCTTTGCAAGACTACCATCACGCCATAGAATTGAAGCCGCACCTTCTGGAGAAATAACTGAATAAGTAGAGTTCTCTAACATGAACACACGGTTTGCTACACCTAAAGCTAAAGCACCGCCACTACCACCTTCTCCTATAACAATGCTAATAACTGGTACGGATAACCCTGCCATTTCTACTAGATTACGAGCAATCGCTTCACTTTGACCACGTTCTTCTGCTGCCTTCCCTGGGTAAGCACCTTTTGTATCAATAAAACAAATGATTGGACGATTAAACTTTTCAGCTTGTTTCATTAAGCGTAACGCCTTACGATAGCCTTCTGGATGGGGCATACCGAAATTACGACGAATATTTTCTTTTGTGGACTTGCCACGTTGATGCCCGATGATAGTGACAGGTTGTCCTTCAAAAAGAGCAATCCCACCAAGTATCGCAGCATCATCTCCAAACGTACGATCACCATGTAGTTCAATAAAGTTTTCACACATCGCTTCAATATATTGTAATGTTGTTGGTCGTTCTGGATGACGTGCCACTTGCACTCGATCCCACGGCTTCATATTGGCATAGATTGATTGCTCCAATTGCGTTAAACGTGTTTCCAGCTTTTCAATCTCACCAGTCATATCTACATCCGCATCAGCAGCAATCGTTTTTAATTCATCAATTTTTTCACGTAATTGTACTACTGGTTCTTCAAAAGCTAAATTTTTAGACATGTTGTACGCCACCCTTCGTATGCATTTTTACAAGCACAGCTACTTGTTTACGTAAATCTTTGCGATGGAAGATGGCATCTAGTTGACCATGTTCTAATAAAAATTCTGCTGTTTGGAAATCATTCGGTAGTTTTTCTCTTACCGTCTCTTCAATTACACGTCTACCTGCAAAGCCGATAAGTGCTTGAGGTTCCGCAATATTAATATCCCCCACAGAGGCAAAACTTGCAGAAACACCGCCTGTCGTTGGGTGCGTTAAAATCGAAATAAATAATAGCCCTTGATCGCTATGACGTTTTAACGCCACACTCGTTTTTGCCATTTGCATTAACGATAAAACGCCTTCTTGCATTCGTGCGCCACCACTTGCAGTGAAAATAATAAATGGTACACGTAATGCTGTTGCTTTTTCAACAGCGCGTGTTATCTTTTCTCCAACAACAGAGCCCATTGATCCCATACGGAAATGAGAATCCATAATGGCAACGACAATCTCTTCCCCATCCAGTGTGCCTAACCCTGTCAATACCGCTTCATTTAAACCTGTTTTTTGTTGATCCGCATTAATTTTTTCTACATAGGCAGGGAAATTTAGTGGATTGCTTGTTTGTAAATGATCGTCCATAGAAACGAACGAACCTTCATCTAAGAAGTCTGCTACACGCTCCTGTGCCGTCATTTTAAAATGGTGACCACATTTCGTGCATACTTTGTGATGCTTCTCTAATTCTTTTGTTAACTGGATATGGCGGCATTCTGGACATTTTGTCATGAGTCCTTCTGGAAATGCCTTTTCTTGACCATCCTGTTTCTTTTTTCGATTTGCGCTAAATATGTCGCGTATTGCCATGTTTGACTCCCCCTTTGTTGTTTAAAAAGTTTGACCAGTACCCATCCACTGCTCGTAAGCTCGTAAAGCTTCTTTTTCATAACCAAGCTGCATCGACTTCAACATTGTTTGAAGGATAAGTTTTTCATCTTCCGTTGAGTTTCGATTTAAACGGTCACCGTCATAAGCTGCAAGTTGAAACCAGATTTTCAGCGAAAGCCGATTGCCTGATGTAATAATTATTTCTCGTAACACATCGCGACAATTGACTGTTCCTTCAATCTCCAGCTTCACAAAAAAACTGTCCCACACAGGTAGTGTACGAAGAATCTCTGTACAACTTATTACGCGAATTGCTTCCTTTTCATGAATTTGTCGCGTTAATTCGACATCTTTTTTTGATTTTTCATCTTCTAATATAAACATCGACAGTACTTCAACAAGCTGATGCTTATGTGTTGAGGCAAGGAATGTACCCCCACCGTGGCGTGTTTCTATGAGTCCAAGTAACTCTAAACTGCGCAGTGCCTCCCTTACAGAGGATCGCCCAACACCTAACCTTTCTGATAATACACGTTCAGAAGGAAGCTTTTCTCCCGCTTGAATTTTTTCCATTCGAATCAGTTGACGCAATTGCTGAACGATTTCTAAAAACACTTTTTTTTGTTCGGTTTGTTTATCCATATGATTAACTCCCGTTGTCAAAAGTGGTCTGACCACTTTTTAGCATTGACTATATCTTACAAAATAACTGATGAAAAGTAAAGAAAAAACTGCATAGAATTCTATGCAGTTTCTAAATTCTTGTTTAATTTCATAATTTTTCAGTCGATTGTGCATGTTTTACTTTCACTTGTGGTTTCCCAAAACGTTTTTCCAGCGTGCCCTCAATATATAGGAACCCATCTTCCAACAATATTTCCTGTACGAGTTGAAATACTTGCGGGAATAATGTCACAGATACTGTACCAAACTCATCTTGGAGTTGGACAAAAGCCATCTGCTCTCCTTTTTTCGTTCTGATTTTTTTTACTTCGTCAATCAGACCAATCATTTTGACATACATTCCCTCACGTGCATGCTTCAGTTCTGCACATGTAATATTCACATCTGCCCAGTAATTTCTTACTTCTGAAACAGGATGAGCTGATATATAAAAGCCTAGACTTTCTTTTTCATGCTGGAGTTTTTCCTTCTGGGACATCGCTTCTGCTTGCATATACTTCGGTTTCCCAAAAGTAAAGGCAGTTGCCGTTTCAATATCTACATCTTCTGTTGGGCGCAACAGTTCTGCATGCATTAGCGCTGCCTCTAAAGTAGCTATGAGCACCGCACGATCTTTTCCTAGATAATCAAGCACACCTGCATAAACTAAAGTTTCCATTACTTTCGGTTTGAAATGTTGTGCACTTAAAGCGACTGCCAAATCAAATAAATTATGAAAAGCTTCTGGATTTGTTTTGCGCACTGCCACTATCTTCTCTATAAACGTATGTGGCACACCTTTAACGCCGGATAAACTAAAGCGAATTCCATCCTTTTCAACTAAAAAGAATTTTGTACTGTGCAACAGCGAAGGTGGATAAAATGTAATTCCTTTATCTTTCGCTTCCGCTACTAGTTGCTGAATTTTTTCCGCATTTCCCGTTGCATTCGTTAATAATGCAGCATAAAAACTTTGCGGATAATGCGCCTTTAAATACGCCATTTGATATGAGATGACACTATAGGCAACAGCATGACTTTTTGGGAAGCCGTAGTCTGCAAAGCGGACAATTAGCGCATAGACATCTTCTGCAATATGTCGATCAAACCCTTGGTTCAATGCCCCATTGACAAAGGCAGCTCGTTGCTCGTCTAAAATATCACGATTTTTCTTACTCACCGCCCGACGCAATAAATCCGCCTGCCCCATTGTAAAACCTGCCATCGTTGCTGCAATGTGCATAATTTGCTCCTGATAAACAATAACACCAAATGTTTCGCGTAAAATAGGTTCCAGTAACGGATGGGGCATCGACACTTGTTCCTTGCCTGCTTTTCTTCTAGCGTACACAGGGATAAAGTCCATTGGTCCCGGACGGTAAAGTGCATTGACAGCTACAATATCTGAAAAATGGCTTGGATGAATATCACGTAATGCTTGTTTCATCCCTTCTGATTCTAGCTGAAAAATACCAACTGTATCACCCTTTTGAAGCAATTGGAACGTCAGCTCGTCATGCATTGGAATAAGGTCAAATTCTATCCATGGTCCCCCAGCTTTATAAATAGACCAACGTACTTGCTCTAAAATTGTTAAATTGCGCAACCCTAAAAAGTCCATCTTTACAAGCCCACGCGCCTCCACATCACCCATTGGCCACTGCGTAATATACACACCATCATGTCCATCTTCAATTGGAATTGTATTCACTAAAGGTGTCGGTGCTAACACAACACCCGCCGCATGGGTAGAGGAATTTCGCGGCAAGCCTTCTAGTTTTAATGCCACTTCATACCAACGTTGATGATATTCATTTTCCGCTAACCAAGTTTGAAAATTTGGTGATTCTGCAACTGCTCTTTGTAAAGTCATCCCTGGTTTATTGGGTATCATTTTCGATATTTTTTCCATCACTTCAGCCTCAAACCCAAACACACGCGCCACATCTCTCGCCACTGCTTTTGCAGACAAAGTACCAAAAGTAATAATTTGTGCGACATTAGCCTTGCCATATTTTTGTACGACGTATTGAATGACTTGATGTCGTTTACTGTCCACAAAGTCAATATCAATATCAGGCAATGTAACACGCTCAGGATTTAAAAAGCGTTCAAATAATAAACCATAGGCGAGTGGGTCGACCTGTGTTATAGCGAGACTAAAAGCAACGAGAGAACTTGCGGAAGATCCACGACCTGGTCCAGTTAAAATACGCTGTTCTTTGGCAAAATGCATAAAATCTGCAACAATTAAAAAATAATCAGCATAGCCCATTGAACAGATGATTTCAAGCTCATATTGTAGTCGCTCTCGATAAACTTCAGGTAGCTCAGACACTTTCAAACGTGCAGCTAACCCTAAAAATGCCTTTTTGACAAGCAAGTTTTCGGCTGTTTCCCCCTCTTGTACAGGAAATGTAGGCATTTGAACATGTGTTTCTGGAATTTTTGCTACACAGCTAGCCAGCATGCTGGCACTTGCTTCAAGCCATTCTAAACGATCTCCAAACCAACCTTTCCACTGTTCCTCTGTTGGTACAAAATAGTTTTCTAAATGCGCTGTAAGCATCGTGTTTTGAAGCTTTTCCCCTGTATCGATTGCTCTGGCCACTTCATAAGCAAAATGGTCTTCTGGTCGTAAAAAATAGCAGCGCTGCGTGGCTACAATGGCAATATTTTCAGCTTCACACCACTGCGAAATCATCGCTTCATTGTCTGTTATTATTCCTCCTGGTCTTGCAATCCCTGCATATAGACGTTTTCCAAACACTTGCTGTAGCGCACTTGTCATTGCTTGCCACTCTGCACTATCGGCTATATCAATCGTTGACAGTAATGCTATACATCCTGCCGCATAGCCTTCAAGCCATTTCCAAGGCAATACCTCGTCTTGTCGAATAGAAACAGCACTACTAATCTTTAGTAGATGCTGATAACCTTCCTGTGTTTGCGCATACAGCACAAGCGGAATTGTTTTTTCATCCCACTGCACCTTTATTGTAAGCCCTATTACCGCATGGATATTTGCTTGCTGCATCGCTTGACAAAAAGGCAAAAGCCCGTACAATTTCGAATTGACAATTGCACAGGCCTGCGTATTTTGCTCTTGTAAAAAAGGGATCAATTGTTCAAGCCGAATCGTGCTTTGCAATAAATCCGCGCTCGTATGCATTTGTGTATATACATGTGTCAAAAGAATCCCCGCCTTTCAATTACGAATGATATGATTGACAAATTTCTTGTAAACGTGCCGTGACAAGCTCTGCTTCTTGCCATGAATAGGCAGTTGCCCCTGAAGCAAGAGGATGTCCCCCACCATTAAATTCCTTTGCCAATGTGTTAATAATCGGACCTTTAGAACGGAGACGAACTCGAATTTGGTCTTCCTCTTCTATGAATATAACCCAAGCACAAATTCCCTTTACACTGCCTAAACAACCGACTAATAGAGATGCCTCTGACGGCACAACGTTAAAGTCAGCAAGTAATTCCTTTGTCAGTTTAACATACGCCGCTCCATGTTCATCCATTATGAAGTTTTGATAAATATAACCTTGTAAAGTTAATAATTTTTGTTCCATTTCATACATCCCATCGAAAATTTGATTTCGATCAAAATGATATGTAATGAGTTCTGCTGCCACTCTAAATGTTTTTACAGTCGTACTTGGGAACTGGAAACGCCCAGTATCTCCTACAATTCCAGCAAATAATAATCTAGCAGAGGCATCCGATAGTCGCCAATCCAATGTTTCTTTACCTGTTTCAAAAAGCTCATAAATCATTTCACTGCACGAACTTGCTGTTGTATCTACCCACAATAAATCGCCGTATTGGTCGTCATTCGGATGATGATCAATTTTTACAACCATCTTACCTTTTGTATAGCGTTGATCGTCAATACGCTCCGTATTCGCTGTATCTGTCACAATAACTAAAGCATTTTCGTAAACAGCATCCGCAATTTGATCGGGCTCTGCTAAAAACGATAAAGACGTATCATGCTGGCCTACAGCGTACACTTTTTTATCGGGATAATTGGCTAAAATCAATTCTTTTAACCCTAATTGTGATCCGTACGCATCCGGATCAGGACGCACATGGCGATGTATAACGATTGTCTCATATGCAGCAATTGTGTCGATGATTTGTCTTTTCAAAATGATTTCCCCCAAAATGATAGTAATAACCGTTAGCATTTTTCTTCAATAATCGTTACAATAATGTCTAGTTATGCTAGGAGGTTTACTATGCTCAATTTAATTTTTGTCTTCGCAATTATCATATCATTTGTCTTTTATTTTTATTTTAAAACAAAACAGTTCCGTTCTCCATTACCTATTGCTAAAAATTGGTACAAAAGTAAGGCGAATATAGGCTTTGGTTCCTTTATACTTGCATTTTCTTTGAACCAAGCTTACTTATTCCCTGGAATGTTTACATTTATCATTGTAGCAATTCTTGTGATATTAGGCATCTTTGTTATTGTAGAAAATATTAAAAAAGCTCGCCACTATGGTCAATTTGTGGATGAAGAATATCGTATCAACCGTTAATTCCTAAATGTCTGGCACATATTATTGAACATAACGATTAAAGGGATGACCTAGTATTTGCACTAGGCCATCCCTTTTTGTGTAATCAGCGCTCCAATAGCTGGAACATCATCATCGCCTTACCGACAAGCATCTGCTCATTAAATACTTCGAAGTCCATCTTAACAAACTTCCGACTCATATCTAATATGCGAGGTTTAACAGTAAGTGTGCTCTCCATTTGAACAGGCTTAATGAAATAAATCGTCATGTTTTCTGCCACTGCATCGCCACGTTTTCGACGCTTTAATGCAAATGATCCAACTTCGGCTAGTAAAGTTGTAAATGCTCCGTAAGAAATAGCCCCATATTGGTTTGTCATTTGCGGTGTCACTTTAAACTCAACGATTAAATCTTCATCACCTAGCACTTTCATCTCATTTTTTACTAAATCATCAATTGTTTCACCATGTTGAGGCTGTCTTTGTGCCAGTTGCAATGCCTTAAGCACATCTTGACGACTAATAACCCCTTGTAGAACATTATCGTCATTGACAATCGGCAGTAAATCGATTCCTTCCCAAATCATGCGGTGTCCTGCAGACGCGACGCTCATTTTCATTGAACCAGCAATTGGATTTTTCGTCATAACCTTTTCAATCAGCTCGTCCTCTTCCCTACCAATAACGTCTTTAACAGTAACCATTCCGACCAATTTATTGTTGGCAGTTACTACTGGGAATGCACCATGTGTTGTACGCTCATTCAACTTGTGGAAATGATGGATCGTTTCATCATTGCGTAACACCGATGTCTCAACCATTGGTACATAGATATCCTCAATAAATAAAATATCTTTTTTAATTAACTGGTCATAAATAGCACGGTTAATCATCGTGGCAACGGTAAAAGTATCATAGCTAGTAGAAATAATCGGTAAATCCAGTGCATCGGCAAGTTGCTTATTGTCATCTGTTGTGTCAAAGCCACCGGTAATTAATACAGCAGCACCTGCACGTAGCGCATTTTCGTGCGCTTTTATACGGTTTCCGACGATAAGTAAGCTACCAGCATCTGTATAACGCATCATATCTTCTAATTGCATCGCACCGATTACAAATTTTGTTAATGTTTTATGTAGACCTGTTTTACCACCTAACACTTGGCCATCTACAATATTAACAATTTCTGCAAATGTTAACCGTTCGATGTTTTCTTTCTTTTTCTTCTCAATACGAATTGTTCCGACACGCTCAATAGAACTTACTAACCGACGATTTTCCGCTTCTTTGATGGCGCGGTAAGCCGTTCCCTCACTAACTTGCATCTCTTTTGCAATTTGTCGTACTGAAATTTTATCGCCCACGGGTAGTGACTCGATGTATTGTAAAATCTTCTCATGTTTTGTTGACAAAATATCACCTATTTCTCAAGCAATGAATTCTGTTCTTAGTGTACCATATTTTTTGAGAAAATATTGAGTATAAAGGTGTAAAATGTTTAACGCTTCCTATTATTTCAACTACGCACGTGGTGTCAATTATTATAGTACAGCACCGTAAATGATTAGGAACAGTTTACTTTTTCACCAGCTTTTAAAATTTGAACCTCTGCATTTTGCACTAAATTTGCAAAAATTTGCGGATCCTGCTCAATTGGAGGGAATGTATTATAATGTATCGGTACAACAATTTTTGGTTTTAAAAATTCTACAGCACATGCAGCATCTTCAGGGCCCATCGTAAAGTTATCTCCAATTGGTATAAAGGCTATATCAATCGGATGACGTTCACCAATTAATTTCATATCGCTAAATAGCGCTGTATCCCCCGCATGATAAATCGTTAATCCCTCGATAAATAATAGCACGCCGGCAGGCATTCCCATGTAAATGATTTCATTGTCTTCTGTTATATAAGAGGAGCCGTGGAAAGCCTGTGTAAACTTCACCTTCCCAAAATCGAACTGTTTTGCTCCACCAATATGCATTGGATGCGCTTTCACACCCTGCCATGAAATCCAGTTTGCTAATTCATTTGGTGCAATAACAAGCGCATCCTTTTTCTTAGCAAGTTCCACCGTATCACCTACATGATCATTATGCCCATGTGTAAGTAAAATAATATCCGGTGCCTCATCTGTAACCTTCAAATCGGTTTGGCTATTTCCATTAATGAAAGGGTCAATTAAAATTGTATGATCATTTGTCTGAATTTTAACGACAGAATGACCATGATAACTAATTTGCATAAAAACGTTCCTCCCAACACGCATAATATTTGCTCCATCTTTTAATTCGCTATCCATGCGCTTTTTCCCTTTTTTTGATATGCTTGTACAGGATATGAAAAGTGCTATAGTGCTAGCTTTTCCTTTGACATGTACATGCCGAGAAAAGAAACGTCGTGCTAAATCATTTTTTGTTATAACCGCGCTGCGGGTGCTCCAAATAAACGTAAGCATTGCATTGCTACCTAATGAAGCCACTTGAAAGATGATGTTGTAAACTAACATCAGTAAAAAACTAGATGCAATTATGAGGAGGAAATGGATGATGTCAAAAGTACAAGAAATCCAAAACTATTTACAAAAAAATCAAATTGATGCCGCATTCGTAACGACTCCCGATAATGTCTATTACGTATCAGGTTTTAAAAGTAATCCCCACGAACGATTACTAGGTGTGATGATTTTTAAAGAAGCACAACCTTTTTTAATTTGTCCACAAATGGAAATTCCAGATGCGCAAGCTGCCGGCTGGTCATATGAAGTAATCGGTCATCAAGATACAGATAATGCTATGGATATTCTTGCACAAGCGATTAAGAAGCGCAACGTAAATCCATCAACATTTGCGATTGAAAAAGCACAGCTTATCGTAGAACGTTTAGAAGCTTTACAACAATCATTTCCACAAGCTCAATTCGTACGCCTTGATGAAAAAATTAATGCCATGCGTGTGATTAAAGATGAAAATGAGTTAAATAAGCTACGCAAAGCGGCTCAACTTGCCGATTATGCGATTGAAGTAGGTTGTAAAGAAATTGCTGAAGGTAAAACTGAAATGGAGATTTTAACTGCTATTGAAAATGCTATTCAAGAAAAAGGCTGTAAAATGTCCTTTGAAACAATGGTATTAAGTGGACCAAAATCGGCTTCACCACATGGTAAACCTGGTTCACGTAAAATCGAAAAAGGCGATATGGTGTTGTTTGATTTAGGGGTAATTTACGATGGTTATTGCTCTGATATTACACGTACAGTAGCTTTCGGTGAACCATCTGCTCCACAAAAGGCAATCTATCATGCTGTATTAGCAGCTAATACTAATGCCATTGCAGCTGTAAAGCCTGGCGTACGTGCAATGGATTTAGATAAAATTGCGCGCGATACTATTACAGACGCAGGATTTGGTGAATATTTCACACATCGACTTGGCCATGGGCTTGGCATTTCCGTTCATGAATTCCCATCTATTACAGGAACAAATGACATGATGATGGAAGAAGGCATGGTATTTACAATCGAACCTGGTGTTTACAAATCTGATGTGACAGGAGTTCGTATTGAAGATGATGTCGTGGTTACAAAAGATGGTGTGGAAGTATTAACAAAATTCCCTAAAGACTTAATCGTACTGTAAGACAAGGTATTTTACGATGTAGAGGATAACTCAGTTTCTATGGATTCTTTTCCACAGTGACAAAAGAGAAAAAGTGTTAGATTGACTAAAGTCAATCTAACACTTTTTCTCTATCGTTGTTGTCCGCTATGGCGGGACTTTCCGCGGGGACACTGTAAGCCACATCGCGGAATGCCCACGTCTGATATAGTGGAGCAGGAGTCACCGCCTACACTACCAACAACTAGTGCTATCTTCTAATTTTTTATTTATTGTAAATAGAAAATGCTGATCCACTTATTTAAAATGGACACTGCTATCCTTCTTTTGACATTTTACGGTTCAGATGTATCCATACGTAACGAATAGCTACCGCAAGATATATTTATTTTAGTTATGCATTATTATTGTATTAATTCATCCACATTCACATATGGCAAGCCTTGTGCTTCTGCTACCGCTTTATAAGTAATATGCCCCTCTAATGCATTCACACCTTTTTTCAATGCAGGATTATCAATACATGCTTGCTTATAGCCTTTATTGGCAATTTGCAATGCATACGGGATTGTATTATTTGTTAAAGCAATCGTTGAAGTACGTGGCACTGCACCTGGCATATTGGCAACAGCATAGTGGACGACCCCATGCTTAACATACGTTGGATCATCATGTGTTGTAACACGATCAGATGTCGCAAAAATTCCACCTTGGTCAATGGCAATATCCACAACAACAGAACCTGGTTGCATTGATTGAATCATTTCTTCCGAAACTAACTTTGGTGCCTTTGCTCCAGGAATTAGAACAGCACCGACAACTAAATCAGAGTGTTTCACAGATTCTGCAATATTATATGGGTTAGACATTAATGTTTGAACATCGCGGCCAAACATATCTTCTAATTGACGTAGACGTTCTGGACTTAAATCAATAACTGTTACATCTGCTCCCATACCAACTGCAATTTTCGCAGCGTTTGTTCCGGCGATTCCGCCACCAATTACTGTTACTTTACCGCGTTGTACACCTGATACACCACCTAGTAAAATCCCTTTACCACCGTGATTTTTCTCTAAATATTGCGCACCAATTTGAGTTGCCATTTTACCAGCTACTTCACTCATTGGTGTTAATAAAGGTAATGAACCATTGCCAAGTTGAACCGTTTCATAGGCAATACCTACAACTTTTTTCTCTATTAATGCCTGCGTTAATTCACGCTCTGGCGCTAAGTGCAAGTAGGTAAATAAGATTTGTCCCTCATAAAAGTAATCGTATTCCGATGCTACGGGTTCTTTTACTTTTAAGATCATTTCTTGAGCCCATGCTTCTTTTGCCGACGCAACGATATGTGCACCTGCTGCTACGTAATCTGCATCTGTAAAACTTGAACCGATACCAGCTCCTGTTTCAATATACACTTCGTGCCCAGCATGCGTTAAGGAGACAACCCCTGCTGGTGTCATTGCTACGCGATTTTCGTTGTTTTTAATTTCCTTTGGAATACCAATCTTCATATTTCCAATCCCCTTTCATAACCTATAAACTAAGCAATATTCATCAAAATACGATTCATCGTAAATGATGCACCCCTTGCATTTCCATCTTACCAAACATGTGCAAAAAATGCTTTAATTAAAGCAAACACTAATTAAATTTACAATATTTATAAAATATCAAATAGTTAGATTATTAAAGAGATAAGAGGCATTGTACAGTAAATGCCTTCACTTTTTCACAAATTTTCTTCGGAAAGTATTTCCTTTAGAAAATCATTTGATATAATATCATTATACAAATAGGGAGGTAATACAAATGGCTAATCATTATAAAAGCATTGTAGTTGCAGTAGACGGTTCTAAAGAGGCAGAGTACGCTTTTCGTAAATCAATCGACGTTGCTAAACGTAACGAAGGTGCGGTTTTAAACCTAGTAAATGTTATTGATACGCGTTCATTCGCTGCTATTGAAGCATATGACCGTTCAATTGCAGAGCGTGCACAAGCTTTCTCTGAAGAATTATTAAATGGTTACAAAAAACAAGCTGAAGAAGAAGGCTTAACAAACGTAAACCTTGTAATCGAGTATGGATCTCCTAAAAATATTATTACAAAAGAGCTTTCTAAAATCGTTGATGCAGATTTAATTATCTGTGGCGCTACTGGTTTAAATGCAGTAGAACGCTTCCTAATCGGTTCAGTATCTGAAGCAATCGTACGTTCTGCAAATTGCGACGTACTTGTTATCCGTACACCAGAAGCTTAATCGCAATACATAAAAAGGTATCCAAAATTGGATACCTTTTTTATTATTTTATTTTCCTTCTTGCCACATCTTCACTTTCTCAAAAAACATCGCAAGCGCTTGTTTATTTTGCATATTTGGTACTTTCGCCAATAATACTTCTTTCGGGGCTTTAAAAGCTTCCCCTTGCTTTTGTAAAATCACAATACTTTTTTCTAGTGCTTTATTGGCAAACATTGTATCTGGCAATTGAATAATCGCTTGAATCCAAGCATGCTTTTGGATGTACTTATGCAGTTGCTTCGACTGTTCCGATTCAAAAAGATGTGTTGGCGCTAAGAAAAATAAATAGCCTCCGTCTTTCGTATAATTGATAGATTGCTCAATAAATAAATGATGAGCATAGCTCATGCCTTCAGAAGCACAAAGCTCATAATCTAGTGCTACTTCCTCATTCGGATAGTATCCGACTGGTAAATCACAAACAATCGCATCTACAGGATCCACCAATAAGTCTTGCAACGCATCTTGGCGATATAAAGAAACTGGTTGCTCTGTTAAATCTGCTGTTGCTGCAGCTAATTGGATAAGTAACTCATCTACCTCCACACCTGATGCTTCTAATTTTCCATCAAGTAAATTCATAACTGTTAACAATAAATTACCTGTTCCCACTGCTGGATCCATGATTGTCAGCTTTTCTTTCTTTAATCGATCCGCAAAAATTTGTTCAACAAAATAACCAACTAATAGACCAAGCGTATCTGGTGTCATTTGATGATTTGGCTGGGAACCTTTACGCATCCCTTTTAAAATCGCAATTTGAATAGATTTACGCACATCTTCTTTCGTTGCTCCTTGTTGGGAGAAATCTACTTCTCCATCAAGCCATGCCTCTAGTCCATCAAGCACACCTTCAAGCAATGTCGCATCTTGCTCTTTTTCTATTTTTTCTGCATGCTCATTCAGCATCCCAAATAGTTTTTCAATTTTTTCCATACATAACTTCCTTTCACGCAGAAAAGAGCCGTGACAAAACCTGTCACAGCCCTTTTGTCTAGTATTATCTTAGCCTAAAAGAAGCAAATTATGCTAGTGCTTTCACTGCTGCAATTGCTGCTTCATAGTTTGGATGATCTGTAGCCTCAGGTACATACTCGACATAAGTCACTTTGCCAGTTGCATCTACCACAAAAACGGCGCGTGCTAGAAGGCGTAATTCTTTAATATATACGCCATATGCTTCACCAAATGACAGGTCACGATGATCTGAAACTGTTTGAACAGCATCAATTCCTGCAGCTCCGCACCAACGTTTTTGAGCAAATGGCAGGTCAACTGATACTGTATAAATTACTACATCATCGCCTAAATTTGCAGCTTCCTCATTAAAACGGCGCGTTTGTGCATCACATACACCTGTATCTAATGATGGGACTACGCTAAACAAGCGAATTTTACCTTCTGAATCTTTTAAAGAAACAGGTGATAAATCATTTGCTAATACTGTGAAATCTGGTGCTTGGTCTCCAACCTTTACTTCATTACCTATTAGTGTTACTGGACCCTTTTTAAATGTAATTTGTGCCATGTTAACGCCTCCTAATCATCATATGTACATAATCTTACTAAATGTAGGGAAATAATTGCAACTAGGACAGCTTATCTTCATGCAATTATTGTGATGGCTTGTCAGCTACCACTCCTATTTACAATGTTCATAAACATTTTTGAAGATAATTACCAAAAAAAATGTTAGATGACTGTAATCATCTAACACTTTACATATTAAAAATTTAAAAGTCACTTAAAGTTGTGTTTTACCTGTTGATCATTCCTCAGGTTTTTCCTCCAGCTTTTCAGGTTCTTTAGCGGTTTCCTGAATAGTTGCTGGCGTTTGTACCGTTGCTTGCACAGTCTCTTTTGCTATATACACTTTTTCATGAACAACCGTAGTCTCAGCAAAGTAATCATGTATACCTTGATTGTCCGGTAAAATAGCAACTAAAATATACAGCGGCGTAAAGATATTACTGATTAAGCGACCAATCCATTCTCTGAACAGCACATCTGACCATTGTAGTTTATCCTGTTTCAGCGATACAACGCGTAACCCCAATGCCATTTTCCCTAAAGTTTGCCCGAAAAATTTCGTCATCAAGACAAAGTAACAATAATAAAGAACAGCTGAAATAATTGAGATAGGTGCATACCACACCGATTCTGATAATGACCAGTCCATTAAGTAAAATATTGGATTAACAGCAATTCCTATAATAGCAGAAATAACTAATCCATCTAGGACAAATGCCCAAAAACGTACCCAAAATCCTGCTGTCTTCAATTGATAGTTTGTCATCACTGTAGGCGTCACTGTTTTATCTAGTAATTCTTGGCTTATCGAGGGTACCCCTTGCAAAACGAAATCATTGTTTGTCATGGTATGCCCTCCTTAGTATTCACCATATAAATACATCATTTTTGGTGCCTTATATTCCGTCATAATTTTCATCAACATTTTTTCTTCAGCCGAAGGACCAAATAGTGAACCAACTTTCATGCCAATTAATGACGGTAAGCCTCCTTGATTATACGAGTATTCGAAAAGAACAGCATCCTCTAATCCAAAATCTTGTCGTAAAGCTGCAATTGCCGCTTGCTCATCGCCTATTTCGTCAATTAAGCCTGCTTCAAGTGCCTTTGTACCACCAAGAATTCGACCATCGGCTACCTTTTTGACATCCGCTTCAGACATATTTCGTCCTTTTTCAACTATATCAACGAACTCTTCATAAGATTCATTAATCATATCTTGCATCATAGCACGTTCTTCTGCAGTAATTTCACGCGTAGGGCTTAGCATATCTTTATGTTGCCCTGATTTAAACGTTTCAAATTTCACACCAACTTTTTCGGCTAATTCCTGATAATTAATAGATTGCATAATGACACCAATAGAACCTGTTATTGTATCACGATGTGCATAAATTTTATCTGCTGGTGCTGAAATGTAGTAACCACCCGACGCTGCCATTGAATCCATCGACACGTAGATAGGAATTTGACGCTCTTCTTTAATTTCTAACAATTTCTTATAAATTTCTGCCGATTCCTTTACTCCACCACCTGGAGTATTCACACTTAGTACAATCCCCTGTACTGTATCATCAGCTAAAATATTATCCAATTGATTTAAGAAAAACTGGTGATCGTAAGAAACGGATTGCCATAATGTATTCGATCCAACATCTTGAATCGTCCCATCCACTTTCAAATATGCGATACGTTTAGTTTGATCTTCACCTTCAATAATCGTTTCGTATACATCTAAATTTTTGCCAGCCATCACGCTATCAAAATTACTAAAGAAATCTGATTTAAAAATCGCCATAATTGTGTTAAGTCCTAATGAAAACACTAATAATACAGCTGCAACTGCTAAGGCTATCCACCTTTTTGTATTCATATAATCGCCTCCTCTTCACGTTATACGTCTAAATGTCCAAAACGTTTCACTTTTAAGTGATTTTTATGTAAAAGTTTTTCTCACATTTATTATTTTGCCATAAACGAAATAGGGATGTACAAAAAAATCAAAAGTTCATCATAAAGCATGAACTTTGATTTTTCGACATTATTTCCTAGGAAATAATTATTGGTGTGTGTAATAGGCTTTTTCTTGTTGTCGTAATTCGACACGACGGATTTTTCCAGATGCAGTCTTTGGTAATGCTTCAACAAATTCAATTGCCCGTGGATATTTATAAGGTGCTGTCATCAGCTTCACATGGTTTTGTAGCTTTTGAATAAGCGTATCATCACCTGTTACTCCTTCACGCAAGACGATAAAGGCTTTCACTATATTTCCTCTTACTTCATCAGGGCTTGCCACAACAGCAGCTTCTTTAACAGTAGGGTGCTTCATTAAGGCATCTTCCACTTCAAATGGCCCAATTGTATAGCCTGACGAAATAATGACATCATCACCACGTCCCTCAAACCAAAAATAGCCATCTGCATCTTTATATGCTCGGTCACCGGTAATATACCAATCTCCACGGAATTGCATGCTAGTGCGTTCTGGGTCTTTGAAATACTTTTTAAACAGTGCAGGTGTTTGACGATGGACAGCAATATCTCCAACAACGCCAACCGCAACAGGATTTCCAAAATCATCAATAATTTCTACTGTATTGCCTGGTGTCGGTTTACCCATAGAGCCGACGCGAGCATCCATGCCAACCAGTGTCCCAACAAGCAATGTATTTTCTGTTTGGCCATAGCCATCACGCACTTGAATATTAAACGTTTTTGAAAACACTTTAACAACTTCACTATTTAACGGTTCACCCGCTGATACAGCTTGACGGATGGCACTTAAATTATAGTCCTGTAAATTGTTAAGTGCGGCCATAAAGCGATATTCTGTTGGGGTACAACATAACACATTTACTTTAAATTTTTCTAGCAATGACAAGTAAGTAGAAGCATCAAATTTTCCTTTATAGACAAATGCTGTTGCTCCGCTACCTAACGTTGCTAGGAACGGACTCCAAATCCACTTTTGCCAACCAGGTGCAGCAGTAGCCCAAACTATATCATTTTCTTGTACGCCTAACCAATTCGGTGCTGTCGTACGTAAATGCGCATAACCCCAGCTATGTGTATGAACAGCTGCCTTAGGATTCCCTGTTGTTCCACTTGTATAAGCTAAAAAGGCATTATCTGTACTTTTTGTCGGTGTAGGGTTTAGATAATTTGTAGGATGCTCCTTCATTTTTTCAAGCAATGGTTGCCATGGTGCATGTGCGTGACCAATAACGAATTGCATAATTCCTTTTAAATTTGTTACGTCGTCAAATTGCTCAATATATGGCTCATAGGCGATAATACCTTTGGCATCGGCATGTGTAATACGATATTCAATATCCTTTGTACGTAACATTTCAGAGCTAGGGATAATAGTTAAACCCGCTTTCAGTGCCGCAATGTAAACAATATAAGCTTCGACAGATCTTGGAACCATCACTAATAGCACATCGCCCTTCGTTAATCCCTGCGAAGTAAATACATGGGCAGCCTGATTCGCCTTTTCCAGTAAATTTGCGTATGTAATATATTGAATTTCTTCGTTGTCATTATAAACAATTAATGCATTTTTAGATGGATCTTGAGCATACTTTTCAATTTCCTCCACAATGTTATACCATTCTGGTGCAATTAAATCCTGTCTTTTCATCATAACTTCCTCCTTAATACTAGGTTCATTATAAAACTCATTTTTTACGATTTTCAATGGAAGGACCCTATTTTAAAAAAGTCATGACAATTATCATGGTCTAGTATATGGCATCAGTCACTGCTTTCCAAATAATGATAAAATGCTATTGAATACTACGAAAAGGTATGTTACATTTTGGTCAACTAAAATTTTCATAATTGCAGGGGGACTCTAGTGAGTTGAGAAGGTAAAACCTGACCCTTTGAACCTGTTAGTTAATACTGACGTAGGGAGCAATACACATCTTTTTATTGATGAAAAGCTCTTTTTACGTGTGCCTTGTGCCCGAACGAAAAGAGCTTTTTTTTTGCATGCTTACGTCCACCAAAAGAGGAGGACTACAATGATTTTTCAAACGATTCGTAAAAAACAACCGTTGATTCACTGCATAACCAATTATGTAGTGGCAAATTTTCAAGCAAATGGCTTACTAGCCATTGGTGCATCACCGGTAATGGCGGATGATCCGCAAGAAGCCGAAGAAATGGTATCCATCGCATCAGCGTTATTGGTAAATATAGGAACGCTTACTACACGCACAAAAGAGTCGATGTTACTTGCAGGAAAAAAAGCGAATGCCCTTGGTGTACCAGTAATTTTGGACCCAGTAGCCGCTGGCGCTACAGCATACCGCAAACAAACGGTACTACAGTTATTAGACACAATTCATTTTGCTGTTATCCGCTGTAATGTTGGCGAACTTGCCGCGATTGCTAATGTACAATGGCAACAAAAAGGCGTTGATAGTGGTACTGGTTCAATTTCTGTTGAGGATAAAGCAAAAGAAATAGCAAAAAAATATAATTGCATCGTGATTATAACGGGTGAAAAAGATTTTATAACCGATGGGAACCTTGCACAATGGATTGTTGGTGGTCATACTCGAATGACAGAAGTGACAGGTACTGGCTGTTTATTAAGTGCCATTTGTTGTGCTGCTTATATTGCGGGTAATGAGCCTTTTTCCCAATTATGTGATACATTAACGAGCTATAAAAAAATTGCTGAACATGCTCATTCAGCTGCTCCTTATAATGGAGATTTCGCAGTAGCTGTCTTAAATGGATTGCATCGTTTATCTCAGGATGGTGATAGTTAATGTACATTGTTACAACAATAGCGGGCTCTGATAGCGGTGGTGGTGCAGGTATCCAAGCGGATTTAAAAACATTTCAAGAATTAGATGTATTCGGAACGTCCGTAATTACAGCTTTAACTGCCCAAAACACACAAGGTGTCATGGATGTGCTACCAATTGAACAAGCCTTTATAAATAAACAATTTCATGCTCTCTTAGAGGATTTTTCAATTAGCGCCATTAAGACTGGCATGCTTTTTTCCTCTGATATTATTCGTACAATTGCGCTAGCTATGACGAATTTAACCATCCCTCTTATTGTTGATCCTGTCATGATTGCAAAGGGCGGTGAAACTTTATTACAGCAAGAGGCTGTTGAGGCATTAAGAAACAATTTATTACCACTTGCCACGATTGTAACGCCGAATATACCAGAAGCTGAAACATTAACTGCAAGAAAAATCGAAACCGTGTCTGACATTCGACTTGCGGCGCAATCGTTATTACAGCTAGGTGTTCAATGCGTGATTATCAAAGGTGGTCATCTTGCGAACGAAGATTTTGCTATAGATTATGTGTTTTTTAAAGATGGCAAATCATTCTCAATGCAGACTAGTCGAATTGCGACGAAAAATACACACGGGACAGGGTGTACATTTTCTGCCGCATTAACAGCTTTTATCGGCCGTCAAATGCCGATAGAGCAAGCCATTATTGAGGCTAAGAAATTCATTCAACTAGCCATTACTCATAACTTATCAATTGGTCATGGCAATGGACCAACCAATCATTTTGCTTACCAAAAATTCAAAGAAAGTTGCGAGGTGATCATAGGTGAAACGCAGTGATTTGCAGCTCTATTTTATAATGGGCACAGCGAATGCCAAAATCAAACAACCATTAGCAATACTAGAGGAAGCATTGCAAGCTGGCATTACGATGTTCCAATTTCGAGAAAAAGGAATAGATGCACTGACAAATGAAGATTATGAACATTTTGCCCGTCAATGCCAAAAACGATGTCATCACTACAATGTTCCATTTATCGTAAATGATGATATTGAGCTTGCCTTAAAACTCAAGGCAGACGGTATTCATATTGGACAAGATGATTTTCCCATCTCATTAGTACGAGAAAAAATTGGTGCGGAAATAATACTTGGTGTTTCGGTTCATACAGCGGATGAATTACACATCGCTATAGAAAATGGAGCAGATTATGTAGGTATTGGTCCCATTTTTGCTACCACTTCTAAAATTGATGCCAAAGCGCCAAGTGGTACTGAATTTTTACAACAAGCACGTCGTCATTATCCCGAGTTGCCGATTGTAGCAATTGGTGGCATTAACTGTCAGAATGCAGAAACAGTATTCAAAGCTGGTGCAGACGGTATAGCAGTTATTTCCGCCATTTGTGAAAGTCATAATATTCAACAAACCGTAGAGACCTTTAAATCGTATTGATTGAATTATTCGAGTTACGCAGTCATAAAAAAAGCAAAAATAAACAAACTAAAACCAGTGCCTTTTACGGTCACTGGTTTTAAGTTCAATAAATGCGTTTTCTGCAATTATTGGTTGTTGTTTGGCATACCTTTTAATTGAGATTCTGCCATTTGTACAAGACGTTTAGTGATTTCACCACCAACGGAACCGTTAGCACGAGCTGATGCGTCAGCTCCTAATTGAACACCAAATTCTTGCGCAATTTCGTATTTCATTTGATCAAGTGCTTGTTGTACACCAGGTACTGCAAGCTGATTTGAACTGCGGTTGTTATTGTTCGCCATGTCTGTCTCACCTCCTTGTGAATATAGAATGTGCGATATTCGATTTTTAATACGAAAATTTTATAGGTAAAATGTAACTCTAAAGGAAAAAGTCTAGAAAACATTAAAAAAAACCGTCCCAATTAGAAATTTGAGACGGCTTCCTTCTTATTATAATGTCGTAATCGGTCTTTATAAGATCAGAACATTTTTTTAGTTTAAATCCATAAATTTTTTATAAAAGATCTGCAAATTTATCTGTAGGCTGTTCTTTTTTCGGGAAAATGTACACTTCACGGTTTTTCACAGCACGTTCAATTAGTTCATCAAAATCAGAAAAACTTTCATAATGCTCTACTTTTTCAAGCTTTGGCTTTGTTTTCGGACTAGCTGGGGTAAAAATTGTACAGCAATCCTCAAATGGCTGAATTGACGTTTCATATGTGCCGATTTTTTCAGCAATATCAATAATTTCTAATTTATCATTTGAAATAAGCGGACGTAAAATTGGTGTATTCGTTACAGCATTAATCGCAGTTAAACTTTCTAGCGTCTGGCTTGCTACTTGTCCAAGACTTTCACCTGTAACAATGGCAAGTGCATTAATTTCCTCACGCACTTTATCTGCCACCTTTAACATCATGCGACGTGTCGTTGTCATTGACACATTGGACGGCACTTTGTCTTTAATAAGGACTTGGATTTCTGTAAACGGAATAACATGCAGGCGAATACTTGCACCAAATTTTGTTAGTTCATTTGCAAGCACTTTTACTTTTTCCAATGAATTTTGACTTGTATATGGTGGGCTAAAGAAATGAATTGCTTCTAAACGTACACCACGTTTCATCATTAAATACCCAGCAACAGGACTATCAATACCGCCTGACAGCATTAATAATGATTTGCCGTTTGAGCCAACTGGCATACCACCTGCGCCTGGAATCACTTGCGCCATCATATAAGTAGAATCGTGGCGCACCTCTACTCGTAATTCTACATCTGGATGTTTCACTTTTACTGATAAGTTTTGATATTGCGGTAAAACATATCCACCAATTTCACGCTGAATGCTGTGAGAATCTAATGGGAATGTTTTATCTGTACGTTTCACTTCAACTTTAAATGTTAGCTGTTGATCTTTAAATGTATCCATAATCGTAATCGCAAGTTGTTTCATGGCATCCATATCTTTTTCACAGGCAGCAACTGGGCTAAATGATTGAATCCCAAAAATTTTCGGTAAGCCTGCTAATAATACATTCATTTGTGCCTCATCTTCAATGGCAATAAACATTCGGTCGCGTTCTGTGCGAATGTGTAAATGGCCTAAATCTGCAAATGCATAGCGAATATTTTCACGTAAACGACGGATAAAATCCATTTTATTACGTCCTTTTGTCGATAGTTCGCCATAACGAATTAAAATTTCTTTCCAAATCATCATAATCGTTCTCCTTTAAGTTCCTTCAATACTGTATTGATAACTTGTATTAATTGTGCTATATCGTCTGATGTTACATGTGCACCAAAGCTAATACGAATAACACCTTTTTTAAAATGTTCATCAATATTTAAGGCTTCGACAACATGGCTTGTCTTTGTTTGTTTGGAAGAACAAGCACTGGAAGTCGAAACAATTACGCCATATTTTTGCAAAGCATTGATAAGTACCTCACCTTTTATATCACGTACACTAAACGATAAAATATGAGCTGCACACGCTGGAGTAGAGATGATATGCACCATATCACCAAAATGTGCTAGCGCTGTACGTAGTTGCTGTTGCCAATTACGGTAGTTGTTAGAACGGTCTTTCATTGTTTCGACTGCCATTCGAGCCGCCTTTGCCAATGCTACCGCTTGAGGTACAGCTACTGTGCCACTACGTAAGCCGAATTCCTGTCCACCACCTAAAGCATAAGGTTGCCATTGCATTTGCTTACGAAAAGCTAAAACACCCGAACCTTTAAATCCGTGTATTTTATGTCCAGAAATCGTAATACAATCTGGCCCATCTTCCCCTTTAAACGTTAATGGCAGTTTTCCAAAGCTTTGAACTGCATCCACATGAAATGCCGCTCTACTTTCTGCATGGACGATAGCAGCCGCTTCAAAAATAGGTTGAATTGCGCCCATTTCATTATTGACATGCATCATGCTAACCAATATCGTATCTTTACGTATTTTAGCTCTTAACTCATCTAATGAAATAACGCCTTGTTTATTGACACGTAAATAGTCTATTTCAAAGCCTTCCTTTTCAAGCTGCTTGACTGACTCTAACACAGAAAGATGCTCAATTTCCGTTGTTAAAACATGTTTCCCTTTATGCGTATTAGCGCGTGCTAAACCTAAAATAGCTGTATTATTCGATTCGGTTCCACCTGAAGTAAATAGCACATTTTTTGCTTCAGTCTTCAAAATATCTGCTACTTGCTCCCGTGCACGCATTAATAATGCATTTGATTCTACACCCATGGCATGGATTGATGCAGGATTTGCATAATATTGCTCATTTACTGCCATAAATGTTTGCATCACTTCTTGATAAGGCTTTGTTGTAGCACTATTATCAAGATAAATTGTATTAACTTTCATTATTTTTCACACACTTTCAAAACGTTGATTTAACGGTATTTATCATAACGCAATCTGTCGCGATTGACTACTAATTATTCTAATTTCATCATTTTAAGTCCACTTAGCATAGCTTATATACTGTGAATTTTAGATGCTTTCACACTACAAAAATAGATTTTGGTAAACATTTATTCAGCATGAAATCCCCAAAATTGAAGAAAAATTTTTAACATAAAAATACGGTCATAAAAAATAGCTGCCTAAAAAGGTCATTTCACTTTTTAGGCAGCTATTTCACTTGTATTTGTTACTGTTGCAAAGCGTTTATGACTTTGTAAACGCTTCTTCGGCAACAATGGCCTCAATGCGTTTCAAAGCACCTGGCTCCATTTCCTCTACTGCAGTCCCTGCTTCTTCTAAAGCCTTTGCATAACGGAATTGATGAAATGCCTCTTCTGCTTCTTTTAAACGAGCATTTAACTTTGGATTTGTTGCACGGTGGCGATTGCCATATTGAATAATACGTTCGATAAGCATGACGTTTTCAATCAATTCATGTGCTTTCGCGTGAACATCTTCAACACAAAGTGTCGCTGCATTTAAGTTATTATGGACAGTTCCCATATTGAGCGGTACTTCTTGTAGACTTTGCATCACAACGTAAATATGCTCCGCTGCCTCATCTAATCGCGCATCCATCTCTTCAGGAATACCTGGAATATTCGCCTTATTTAACAGACGATCTGTTTCTTGTAGCGTTTTTTTCAAGTTGTCCACTTGTGTCCGAGCCTTATTTTCATCAATGCGAAGTTTTTTCATTGTATTCGATAAATGCCCTTGCTCTTCGTGTATGCGCTCCAGTTCTTCACTAATTTCAATTAATTCCTCTTGTAAGCTTGAATAGGCCGATTTTTCCTCCGACACACGCATCGCCAATAAATCATAGCGACGTTGTAATGCTTCTAATTGTTTTAGCGCCGCTTTTGGAATTTCTGCATCTTTTTCATTCAAGTGGTAGCTTTGCTGGACAAATGTTGCTTCATCACTTACTAATCGAGTGGAGCTAATAACATTCGTAATTGATCCTAATAAGCGCTCACAATTTTGGTCGACATAGTTTTTAGCAATCACTTCTTTTTCAAGTAAGTCATAAAAATGGTCTATTTCTTCATTTATTTCAGCAACACGGGGTTTTACAGATGTTAACTTCAGCTCTGCTAGTTCCTCTTTTAACGAAGCAAACTCCACTTCCAGTTTGTCCAACGCCTCTGTAAGTTCTAAATGATGCAAGTAGTAAGATTGTTCTTCCATTTCACGCTGACCATTGCGTAATTCTTGAATCGCACCTGGTAATTTTACTTGTAGTTCCGTTAAAATAGTTGGCACATCATTAATATATTCAAACGTTTGTTGGGATTCATTATTTAAACTAATTACTATTTCACGCGCTTGTAAATAATTGCCCTCGCTTGTCAGTACATCAAATTCTTCAAATTTTTGTACAAACACTTCTAACTTTTGTTCAAGTGCTGGTAAAGCTACGCCAAATGAGTGCTGATGTGCAAGCAGTGTTTTGCGTGCTGATCGATAATATTCTTTTAATTGTTCAATTTCAATACGGTTTTTTTCTTCGCTGCCAATTAATTCATTAAGTTCTTCTAAGATTTTATCTTTATCTTTTTCACACTTACGAATATAATCCTCTATTTCACGCTCAATCAACGTTGCTTTTTTAAAACGAAGACGATTGATTTGGTCTTCGGCATCGAATAAAAGCGAATCAATTTTTGTCATATGTACGTCGATGACTTCATCCCAACTATTACGCCACCTTTCAAACATTTCCTCTGTTTCGCCATTCATATTTAAAGATTTAACTTTAGAAATTTCTTCATTTATGGGATTGTTTTGTATTTGTAATTTTTCATTTTCAAGTTGTGCAATAATTGTTGTATGTTTTCTTCGCATCATTAATCCTACTATGGCTAAAATTAATAGTAGGATAATCGGAATGATGATATACTCCATCGTAAGCCTCCTATTCTACAATAAACGAATTGGCTAGTTGTATTTATTATATACTATGTTTTCGCCTTTTGTACTAAAATTTAAGTGATTTTCAGAAAAGTGTATTCACGACCTACATATTGACAGCTTCCCCTATGTCATTGAACATAGAGCGTAAATATGTATTTATCATTTTAATAGTTAAAGGAGTGTAAAATGTATGAAAAGAGACGGGCACATCCATAGCCCCTATTGCCCACATGGGACATCTGATTCATTTACACAATATATTGAAAAAGCAATTGCTGAAAACTTTACGGATATTACATTTACAGAACATGCACCATTACCCTCTAATTTCCAAGACCCTACACCTGAAAAGGATAGTGGTATGCGCCCAGATTTTTTAATGCCTTATTTGGAAGACTTACAACGACTTCAAAAACAATATGCACAGGATATTCGCATTCGCATCGGTTTAGAAATCGACTATATTGTCGGCTTCGAGCAAGAAACACGTCATTTTCTTGATACATATGGACATTTTTTAGACGATGCCATTTTATCTGTTCATTTTTTACAATGGCAGAATACGTATGAATGCATTGATTTTTCTGCTGAAAGTTTTATAAATTTTGCCCAAAAAGTAGGTTCTGTTGAACGACTCTATCATTTATATTATGATACTGTCCTACAATCAATTGAAGCTGACTTAGGACAATACA
This sequence comes from Lysinibacillus sp. FSL K6-3209, assembly GCF_037976175.1. Classification (NCBI taxonomy): domain Bacteria; kingdom Bacillati; phylum Bacillota; class Bacilli; order Caryophanales; family Bacillaceae; genus Lysinibacillus; species Lysinibacillus sp. FSL K6-3209. The sequence goes on from NZ_CP150264.1 coordinate 3,412,593, forward strand.
AACCGAAGCGCATCGGGCATCCAACACTTATTCATAAATTTCAACTAGCCCATCATCAGCAAGTTGATGACACTGGCCGCATCCAAGAAGTATTAACTACTATGCAGCAAAAAGGATATGAATTAGATTTAAATAGTGCTGGCTTAAGTAAAACATATTGTCAGGAACCCTATCCACCATTTGCCTTTATTGATTATAGTAAAACGATTGGTTTACCTATCGTTTTCGGTTCAGATGCTCATGCTGCTGTCGATTTACATCAGCATTATAAAACTATATTTCCAGACAAATAACGTTTAAACGAGGTGCTCATATGTTTACACAAATTAATTACGAAGGATCTATTGCCGATCAATACAAGACATTAGCAAATCAATTAGATGCATTACTCACTGGCGAAACCGATCGTATTGCCAATTTAGGCAACGCATCTGCTTTGCTTAATCAATTTCTTACAGACATTAACTGGGTTGGCTTTTACCTTTTACAAGAGGATGAACTAGTTTTAGGACCATTTCAAGGCTTACCTGCTTGCGTAAGAATTCCAATTGGTCGCGGTGTATGTGGAACAGCTGTAACAACAAAAGAGACACTTGTCGTAAAAGATGTTCACGCATTTCCAGGGCATATTGCGTGCGATGCTGCCTCTCAATCTGAAATTGTCATTCCACTTATTCGACAAGAGAAGGTAATTGGCGTTCTTGATATTGATAGCCCTATTAAAAATCGCTTTTCACAGGAAGATCAAGCTGGCTTAGAACATTTTGTCGAAACACTATTGCTTCATATTTAATATTTCGCAATATTATCTCATAACCACTAAAAAATGCCCTGAAATGGATTATAAATATATCATTTCGGGGCATTTTTTATAGTGAACCATCTATTATGCATTTGTTTGTAACGTCCGATCATGGATACAAAATCTATTTTTGCCATTGTTTTTCGCTTCATATAAAGCTGTATCGGCGTGTAGAAAAACCGCTTGAAAAGCTGGTCGATAGTATTGATCCCATGTTATAAGACCCGCTGAAATCGTTACTTTAGGGTCAGTGGCATTCGGAATGACTTCAACTATTGTTGAAGCTAGTTCAATTGCCTCTTGCTCACCAACATTTGGTACATACACCGACATTTCTTCTCCACCCCAGCGAGCACAAATACCGCTTGCACCTATTGTTTCTTCTAGTTTCACGGCAATTTGCACAAGAATCTTATCGCCTGTTTGATGGCCGTAGGTATCATTAATGCGTTTAAAATTGTCAATGTCAATAAGCAAGAACATACCTGATTGATCTTTTTTCAAAGATTTTTCTACATATTGATCTAAATAACTGCGTGCATATAATTTTGTTAAATGATCACGGTCAACCATTTCTTGTAGCTGATTTCGTAAAATCGAGTTGGCAATTGCTAACGAAGAATGATGGATTAAAGATTGCATTAGTTTAAAGCTATCAAATGAAAAGAAATAAGGCTCTTTGTGCAGTACGATACTAAAGCCATTTATTTTTTCCTCCATTAAGATAGGAATCGCCATAATTGAACGATATTCTATTTGATTTGGGGTTAATCGGCTAAAATCTGCTATAAAGAGTGGATCATTTGTATGCTCAAAATGTTGTTCAACATGTCTAATATAAGTATTGCCTTCTTCTGATTTAAATAACGATGTACTAGCATCTGTCACTTCATAGGTAGCATGATCTTTAAAAGCGAAACAAACTTCCATTGGTTGGAAAGACTTCATTAATTGTTTTTGTAGGAAAAGTAACATTTCATTAATATCAATGCGCATATTTAATCGATGCGATGTTTCATTGATGAGTTGTAAGTCACTTACGAGGCGATGCGATTGATGATATAATTTTGCATTTTCTAGCGCATTTCCAGATGCTTGTGCTAACATGCGCACAAAGTCTTTTTCCGTTGCTGAAAAAAGATATGTGGTTGGTGCACTCACTTGCAAAATGCCATAAATAGCTTGTCTCCCTTTTATAGGGGCATTTAATAAACGACAGTTCAAGTCTCCAGCTAGTTCAGTAGTCAACTCTCCTGATACAAAAGCTTCGATTGTAGCCGGTCTTTCAGACAAATAATCAAAAAGTTTAATATCAATAGTCGTATGGCGATCTTGATCGTTAGATAATATAAGTTCCACATTAAATTCTGGAAAATTATCACGAATATTTTTTAAAACGTTTTCTAAAATCAAATCAATATCCATTGTTGAGTGAAATAAATCGGTCATGTTATAAAGTTTTCTATATTGATCTTCATTCAACTTTACTTCGAGATTTTCAATCAGCATTTGTAAAACTTTTGTAAGCGTTTCTACACACTCTTCACCGTAATCCGAAGTCATAAAGTCCGTCCAAGTATCGGTGGCTTCAACAAGTAACACACCCATAGGCTCTTTGCCCTCCGTCTGGAAAAGCACCATATCTGTCATCATATTATAGGCTGTTTTTTCTTTTAGTATATAAGGAAGCTTTACAACTTTCTGTTGGTAAAAGCTAGCTTCTATCATTAGCCATGACACAGCATTTAGTTTTGTTTCGATTGTCAACGAGGCCAATTCTTCTACAGGTATTAAACTATTCCCCTCAAAACTAAGAAAGGCCGCATTTTCAATTTTCAAGTGCTTCTTTAGACACTGTTTAAATGAATAAAAATACTCATTAAAACTGACTAGTCCTCCATTCGAACTCACCCAAATGCTCAAAACATCAGATTTTATATATTTCAGCGTTTGTAAATGGTCTGTCATGAAATCACCTTTTCTATATAACGTACAAATCAATTACTATTAACTTATAATGTATTATACATAATTTGTGTCATTTTGACTATGTAATTCTACCTTACTTTTACATTTTACATTTACTACCGCATCAATAACCATTTCGTATTAGTGTTAAATTCCTCTCAAGGAAATTCCTACTATAGTTCTTTTTAAAAATTGCAATACTAATAATTGACGTCTACGCTCTAAGCAGTTACAATGAAGTTTGTGTAAAATAAACGCAGCAGTGGTATAAGCTTATTACTGTATTTTATTCCTCAATTTTACTGAGTATTACTACACAAAAACTCTCAGTGGCAAAATAGATGGTGTATTGTGTAACCTAACGGCTGCATAGGCGAAAATACATGAAAATAAAATGCGTATAAGAATGGGTACTACTGGTTTTTGTTTTACAACAAAAAAACCAAATTTAAAGGAGGAGACAACAATATGTCTCGTTATACAGGTCCATCTTGGAAATTATCACGTCGTCTTGGTATCTCACTAAGCGGTACTGGTAAAGAAATCGAAAAACGCCCTTACGCACCAGGTCAACACGGCCCGAACCAACGTAAAAAATTATCAGAATACGGTTTACAACTTCAAGAAAAACAAAAACTTCGTCACATGTACGGCATGAACGAACGTCAATTCCGTACGCTATTCGACCGCGCTGGTAAAATGAAAGGTGTTCACGGTGAAAACTTCATGATCCTTCTTGAAACTCGCCTTGACAACTTAGTTTACCGTTTAGGTTTAGCTCGCACTCGTCGTGGAGCTCGTCAATTAGTAAACCACGGTCATATCTTAGTAGACGGCAAACGCGTTGATATCCCATCATTCAGCGTTAAACCAGGTCAAACGATTTCTCTTCGTGAAAAATCTCAAAACCTTGCTGTAGTTACAGAAGCTATCGAAGTAAACAACTTCGTACCTGACTACTTAACTTTTGATGCAGATAAAAAAGAAGGTACATTCACTCGCCTTCCAGAGCGTTCTGAACTATCTGCTGAAATCAACGAAGCATTCATCGTAGAGTTCTACTCTCGTTAATAAACGCTCGTTGCATTTAGCAACACAAAAAGCCCTAGAAACCTTGTTGCAAAGGTTTCTAGGGCTTTTCTTATTTTTATCTATTCATGCAATTCGGGCACAAAATAACATTAATTTGGGGCGTTGGAACTAACTGGCGAAACATGTACATAGAAATAGGTGCGTAATAGCATAAGTGTTGCTGCATCAGCGTTTCTATAAAACTAATACTTTGATTGTTCGTGTACCTAGCACTGGATACAACGGTAGATCTCGTAGTATCTGATAATCGCCGAATCTACGTTTAGCAGTAAAAATACAAAGAAGCCGCAAGTCCGATTTCTCTCACTTACGACTTTCTTCCCCACAACCCATTCAATGTTTTTTCATAAATTGAAGTGAATTATCAGAGTTGTTTGCGTGCCTGGCACCGGGATTTCATTTCTTAAAACTTAATTATTGTACTTATTACTTCCTTTTTTACTTCTATTTCTTTAGTACTTACGTATACATTACCCTTCTTCTCAAAAACAATACCATTGCATTCTACAGGTTTTTGACATCTATCAAGTATGTCATAGAACTCTTTTGAAGAACATTCATCACCGTTCACTTTAAAAGTACTACCTTCCCATACCATGAAATAGGCGTCTGCCGTTTTTACAACTATGTCATCCTTTTCTTTTTCATATTGTAAATAATAAATATAATCTATTAACTCATATTCATGTTTCAAAATTTGATATTGTCTTTCCCTAGTCATAAGCCACACCTCCTACCATTATTTACCACATGCTTAATTTAGACTAACATTAATATCTAGCATTTGGTAGTAGCTTTTTTCAATTTCATTATACAAAGGTTGGTGTTTTTCTATTTTATTATAAATAATACGGACATGACTTACTGTTCCATCCTAAATAAAATAAAAAGCACTTATTTTCCTGTACATTAAAATAATAATAATCCCCACACCAAACAACGTAAACACTATTAATATATTAACAATCAAATATCAGTTATTTACTATTCAAGTAAGGTGCAAAATAGAACAAAATACCAAAAAATATATTTTACTTTTATACGATAGCATTTCTTAAAATGTATTTAAATCAACCTTCCTACTCCTTATTATCTTTTACTACCTCAATTCCAAACTTACTTTTTTGTGAAATAATAACAGTGGTAAAATTAACAATTTTAATAAAAATACGTATTGAACTTTCAAAAAAAATAGAATAATATGGATTTCGGAAGGTGGTTCGCCATCATTCAAGCAATAACAATTATTTCAAAGGGGTTGGAAATATGTCAGACGTTCTAAAGCAATTTGTAATGCCAAAAACAAACTTATTTGGACCTGGAGCAATTCAAGAAGTTGGTAAGCGCTTAAATGATTTAGAAGTGAAGAAGACATTAATCGTAACAGATGAGGGCTTACACAAGTTAGGTCTCTCAGAACAAATTGCTAACATCATCACAGCAGCTGGAATTGATGTTGCAATTTTCCCTAAAGCAGAACCAAATCCAACAGATCAAAACATCGAAGATGGAATTGCTGTTTATCATGCAGAAAATTGTGATTCTATCGTATCGCTTGGAGGCGGTAGTGCACATGATGCAGCCAAAGGTATTGGACTTATTGCTTCGAATGGTGGACGCATTCATGATTATGAAGGCGTTGACAAATCAGAAAACCCACTGGTGCCATTAATCGCGATTAATACAACTGCTGGTACAGCAAGCGAAATGACACGTTTTACAATCATCACAGATACTGCTCGGAAAGTAAAAATGGCGATTGTTGACAAACATGTGACACCACTTGTATCGATTAATGACCCTGAGTTAATGATTGGCTTACCTCCAGCTCTAACAGCTGCAACGGGTGTAGATGCATTAACACATGCAATCGAATCGTTTGTATCGACTAATGCAACACCAATTACTGATGCCTGTGCGGAAAAAGTACTTCAGCTAGTGCCTGAATTTTTACCTCGTGCCTATGCAAACGGTGCTGATTTAGAAGCACGTGAGCAAATGGTGTATGCACAATTTTTAGCGGGTATGGCATTCAATAATGCTTCACTTGGCTATGTACATGCGATTGCTCATCAATTAGGTGGCTTCTACAACTTACCACACGGTGTATGTAATGCGATTTTATTGCCACATGTGTGCCGCTTCAACTTAACAGCACGTACTGAGCGGTTTGCACGCATCGCTGAGTTATTAGGTGAAAATGTTGAAGGGATTAGCAAACGTGATGCTGCTGAAAAAGCAATTACTGCCATTGAAAAATTATCAAAAGATTTAAATATCCCAAGCGGCTTCCGTGAGTTAGGTGCGAAGGATGAAGATATTGAAGTTTTAGCTAAAAATGCAATGCTAGACGTTTGTGCAGCAACGAATCCTCGTAAAGCTACATTGGAGGACATTAAACAAATTATTACTGCTGCAATGGGGCCTGTAGGAAAACCTACAGAGTCACTTGAAGCGGTTGCACTGTCTTAAAATATTAATAACAATGACGTGTCTCCTAGAGGCACGTCATTTTCTGTGGAACAAAAAACAATCGCTTATTGTATGTGTGCCTAGTGACAGCTATACTTTTCTTAAAAAGATATGGGGGAAACATATGCGTTTAATTTCCATTTGTCCAAGCAACACAGAGCTTGTTGCTTACTTAGGATTGACCCATCAACTTGTAGGTGTTGATGATTTTTCAGATTGGCCTGCATCTGTGCATGCATTACCAAAGCTTGGTCCCGATTTATCAATTGATATGGATGCATTAGAAGCATTGCAGCCCGATTTAGTACTTGCCTCGTTAAGTGTACCAGGCATGGAGAAAAATATAGAAGCATTACAGGAAAGGAACATTCCCCACATTGTTTTTAATGCCAACTCATTAAACGAAATTGCGCAAGATCTTCTAACATTAGGTGCTGCTTGTGGCGTAACGGAGCACGCCCAAAAAGTTGCAACGGAATATTTACAATTTATTGCCCAGCTTCAAGCGGTGGCACAAACGGTTTCCACTCACCCTACTTTATATTGGGAGTGGTGGCCAAATCCTATTTTCACGCCTGGTCAAGTCAATTGGTTAACCGAAATTAGCAAACTTGCAGGAGGCCAAAATTTATTTCACGATTTTGAGTTAGCAAATGTCCAAACAGAGTGGGAAGAAATTGTTCGACGTAATCCAGATTATATACTGATGGCGTGGGTAGGTGTTGCCTATGAGCGAATTAAACCAGCCCATTTATTAAAACGACCAGGTGCCAGCGAGCTACAAGCGGTTCAAATGCAACATGTATACGTAATGGAAGAGTGGTTATATTGCCGTCCATCCCCTCGATTAGTGGAAGGTGCACTTAAACTTGCTCAACTGCTACACCCTGAAAGCTATCAGCAAATCACTCTACCTAATTTCTTACACTGCTAAAATAAAAACCTCCCCTCGAACTAAAACATTCGAAGGGAGGTTGAATTGTGTGAAAATTGTTTGAGTGCCTGACACCCTAAACAAATTTGACCATATGGTATTTTTTCTTGCCGCGACGTACAATGCTAAAGGCATCTTCTAAACGGTCTTTTGCATCGACGTTGTATTCTAAATCTGTGATTTTTTCACCGTTTACGCTAATGGCACCGTTTGTCACATCTTCACGAGCTTGACGTTTTGAAGATGAAATCCCTGCTTCCACAAGTAAATCTACGATATTTTTTGCCTCTTTAGCCATTTCAATAGAAGGAACATCTTTAAATGCATCCTTCATTTCCTGTGCTGAAAGTGCTTTTAAATCGCCAGAGAATAATGCAGCCGTAATGCGAATAGCTTGGTCTAGCGCTTCCTGACCATGGATTAAGCGTGTCATTTCCTCTGCTAAAGCTTTTTGTGCCTTACGTAAATGAGGTTCCTCTTCCACAGATACAGCTAATGCTTCAATCTCTTCACGTGTTAAGAACGTAAAGATTTTTAAGTATTTAATAACATCCGCATCCGCAGCATTAATCCAGAATTGGTAGAATTCGTACGGAGATGTTTTTTTGCTATCTAACCATACAGCACCACCAGCTGTTTTACCGAATTTTGTACCATCTGCTTTTGTTACTAACGGAATTGTAATACCAAATGCTTTTGTTTCTTCTTCATGTGTTTTACGAATAACTTCTAAACCAGTTGTAATATTGCCCCACTGATCTGAGCCACCCACTTGAATGCGACAATTGTAATTGTTGTACAAGTGATTGTAATCAATACCTTGAATTAATGTATAAGCAAATTCCGTAAATGAAATACCTGAATCAAGACGTGAAGCAATTGTATCTTTTGCTAACATGTAATTAACATTGATTAATTTCCCGTAATCACGTAAAAATTCAATTGTACTAATATTCCCAATCCAATCACGGTTATTAACAAGTTGCGCGCCATTTCCATCTTGTGCAAAATCAAAAATACGCTCTAATTGTCCACGAATGGCTTGCACGTTTTTGTCAATTTGCTCCACTGTTTGAAGCTGACGTTCTTCAGAGCGTCCAGAAGGGTCCCCAATCATTCCTGTTGCTCCACCAACAAGTAAAATTGGACGGTGGCCAGCTTTTTGGAAGCGACGAAGCGTTAATAAAGGGACGATGTGACCGATGTGCATTGAGTCAGCTGTTGGATCTACCCCACAGTATAGAGAAACAGACTGTTCTGCTAGAAGTTTTGCCATGCCCTCAGCATCCGTTTGTTGGTACAACAATCCACGCCATTCTAAATCTTGTAATAATTCGTTTGTCATTGTTTCTTCCTCCTAAATTGTCATCTTTTAGCGTGTAGAAACAAAAAAGTCCCTACACGCAACAAATTGCATGCAGGGACGTTAATAATTAACGCGGTACCACCCAGCTTGAAGATGTCATCCATCTTCCTCTTCATTCAGCCGCCTTTATCGCAGGCGCGCACGTCTAAGCTCCAAGTACGTAATTCGTCTCTACATTATGACCAGCTTTCACCAACCGCTGGCTCTCTAAACAGGGAATATAGACACTACTGCAAACTCTTCATCACTAGAAAACTATAAGCATTATTCTATACGATTCTCTTTCAATGTCAATAACTATGTTCGAGACAATTCATTATATGCTATAATAAACAAGATTTTAGGAGGTCGATACCTTGAAGGATTGGATTGAGAAAATCAATGTAAAGATCGATGCATTTCTCGAACAAAAATGGATGAAGACATTACGTATTTCAGGCAGCGTCGTCTGGAACTTATTTTTACTATTTTTAGTCTTTGCATTGGTAGGCACTGTATTTGTTGGTTCTGTTGGCGCCGGCTATTTTGCCTCACTTGTACAAGAAGAGCCTTTACGTTCGAAAGAAGAGTTACGAAACCTTATCTTCAACTATGAGGAAACAAGTGAAATTTATTTTGCCAACGATATTTATATGGGAAAATTGCGTACAGATTTAGAACGTCGTGAAACGTCTCTTAGCGCAGTAGCCCCTGACTTAATTAATGCAGTACTCGCAACGGAAGATGAATATTTCCGTGAACATAATGGGATTGTTCCAAAAGCTGTTATTCGAGGATTGCTGCAAGACGTTACAAACTCTGCCACACAGACAGGTGGCTCTACATTAACACAGCAACTTATTAAAAACCAAGTGTTAACAAATGAAGTTTCCTATGAGCGAAAAGCGAAGGAACTGCTACTTGCCATGCGCTTAGAGCACTTTATGACAAAGGAAGAAATATTAGAGGCATACTTAAATATTATTCCTTATGGTCGAAATGCAACAGGGCGTAATATCGCAGGTATTGAAACAGCAGCTGAAGGTATTTTTAATGTGAAAGCAAAGGATTTAACGCTTCCTCAAGCCGCTTACATAGCTGGTATTCCTCAGGCACCTTATACTTACACACCATTTACAAATACAGGTGTGCTAAAAAGTGAAGAAGCATTAAAATTAGGCATCGATCGTATGAAAACGGTGCTCTACCGCATGAATGAAGCTGGCTACATTAATGAAAAACAGTATGAAGATGCGCTCGCATATGATATTACAGCAGACTTCCGTACACCAGAAGCACGTCCTGAGGATCGTTATCCATGGTTAACGTTTGAGCTAGAGGAACGAGCAAAAGAAATTATTGCTGAAAAACTAGCCAATGAAGATGGTATTGATTCAGAACGTTTAAAAACGGAAGAAAAATTACAAGAAAAATATTCGATTTTGGCAGACCGAGACATTCGTTCAAAAGGTTATCGTATTTATTCCACTATCAACAAGGATATGTTTGATGCTATGCAAAAAGCAGCCGATAATTTTAAATACTACGGTCAGACATATACGGGTAAAGACAAAGATCCTGTAACAGGTGAGGAAATCGATGTGCAAATGCCTGTTCAAGTTGGTAGTATTTTAATCGAAAATAGCACAGGTCGAATTTTAAGCTTCCTAGGTGGTCGTGATTTTAAAACAAATCAATTAAACCACGCTACTAAAGCTTATCGCTCGAACGGTTCAACTATGAAACCATTACTTGTCTATGCGCCAGCCATTGAATATGGCGTAATTGGTGCAGGAAGTCCATTAGTTGACGTCAAGTTCTCTATCGGCTCTTGGAGTCCTAACAACTATTTGACAAATGATGAGCGCGGCCTTATTCCAGCACGTGAAGCGTTAGCTGACTCACAAAACATTTCAGCCCTACGCTTATACTATGATATTTTAAATAGACGTCCTGCTGAATTTTTAGCAAAAATGGACTTCTCACAATTAAAACCTGAAGACTATACAAACCTTGCAACAGGGATTGGCGCTTTACAAAAAGGTACAACTGTTGAAGAAAATACAAATGCGTTTGCAACTTTTGCAAACGGCGGTCAATTTATCGATGCTTATATGATTGAAAAAATCGAAGACCAAGATGGAAATCTTATTTACCAACATAAAGTTGAACCTGTACAAGTGTTTAGCCCTGAGACATCTTATATCGTAACGGATATGTTACGAGATGTTTTAACAAAAGGAACAGGTACAGTTGCAAGAAATACATTAAAATTCTCTTCTGATTTTGCAGCTAAAACAGGTACTTCACAAAACTATAATGATGTCTGGTTAGTAGGCTATAACCCAAATGTTTCACTTGGTGTATGGATGGGCTACGATAAACAACGCTCACTTTATGCCTTTAATAATACGTATTTACAACCAAGTGTACGTATTAACAAGCTATGGGGTACTTTAATGAATTCTATGTATGATGTAGATCCTAAATTAATTGATGCTCCTTCAAACTTTAAGGCACCAAAAAATGTTGTGACTGCTTCATTCTGTGGTATTTCTGGTCTAGCACCTTCTGCTGCTTGTGCAAATGCAGGATTGGTACGCTCAGATTTATTTAACGCAAAAGTATTTTTACCGTCACGACCGGATGATAGCCTCGCTTCCTCAAGCGTCGTAACGATTAAAGGTAAAACGTATAATGCACATCCAAACACACCAGCAGAATTTGTAAAATCTAGTGGCGCTGGTATTAACCAAGCCTTTATTAAACGGATGTTAGGTAGACTGGGTGGGAACCCTGCAAGCCTACTTCCTAAAAATTCATCACTATCAAATTCATCTGTATCAGCTGTCGACTTCCCAGCAGATGGTAGTCCACCAGTGGCTGTAACAGCATCCATTTCAGGCAATACACTGTCTTGGAGTGGCTCATCTAATGATGTGGTAGGCTATCGAATTTATAATGTAACAAATGGTGGTCACACACTAGTTACTTCAGTGCTAGAAGCAACGCAAAGTATAACCGTCGCAAGCGGACAAGCTTATGTAGTTGTAGCAGTTGACATTACTGGTTTAAATTCACCACAGTCAAATGTTGCGTCGACAGGTGGTAGTGAGACAAAACCAGAAGAAGAGGACAAAGACGAACAACCAACGACGCCAGAGGTTCCTATTCCACCAGTGAATGGGAATAACGGCAATGGCTCTGGCAATAATGGCTCTAGTTCTGGTGGCAATGGCTCTGGCTCTAACGGCAACGGCTCTAGTGGCAATGGCTCCGGTTCAAGCGGCAACGGCTCTAGTGGCAATGGCTCTAGTGGCAATGGCTCTGGCTCTAGCGGCAACGGGTCTAATGGTAACAATGGTTCCGGCTCTAGTGGCAACGGGTCTAACAGTGGCTCCGGCTCTACTGGAGGAAATAACGGAGAGACGACACCACCTACAGAACCGCCAACAGAATAATCATTTAGGCTTACTACATTGAAATATCAATTGTAGTAAGCCTATTTTTTTGTCATTATTAAGAGGACTACTAAACAAAGGGGTAGATAACATGAAAATTCTAGTTTTAGGGGGCACACGCTTTTTCGGTAAAAAATTGGTGGAGCTTTGCCTCGAGAATAACCATGACGTTACAATTTTAACTCGCTGTCAAAGCGGCAATCCTTTCGGAGCACAAGTTCAACAGCTTTCGGTTGATCGCAATGATGTTGAAGCATTGACAAAAGCACTCGCTACTACAACGTGGGATATCGTCTACGATAATATTTGTTACTCTCCAAATGAGGCCCAGAAAATTGCGCAGATCTTACAAAATAAAACTAAAAAGCTCGTCTTTACCTCTACGCTCTCGACGTATGAAGCGGATGGAAAGATGAAATCTGAAACTGATTTTAATCCGTATGACTACGAGATTCGTATGGGCGATAGAGATGATTTCACATACGGTGAAGGCAAACGTCAAGCAGAAGCTGTCCTTTTTAAAGAAGCAGCATTTCCAGTTGTCGCTGTACGCTTCCCAATTGTCCTTGGTGAGCATGACTACACTCGTCGCCTACATTTTCATGTTGAGCGCATTTTAAATGGGCAACCAATATCCATGCCAAATATTGAAGCAAAAATGAGCTATATTACCGATGATGAAGCAGCAGCATTTTTATATTTTGCTGGAACTGCACCGATTGAAGGTCCGTATAACGCCACAGCAACAGGTACTATTTCATTACAGGCATTACTTGCACTTATTGAGCAGGAAACTGGAAAAAGAGCCAAAATATCACTAATTGGCGGTGATGAAACATCACAGTCACCGTATGGCATTCCAACACATTGGTATATGTCGAATGCAAAAGCAGAAGCAGCTGGCTTCAAATTTAGCCATTTAAACGATTGGCTTCCGAATCTTGTTACGACATTAGTCAAACAACTCCAATAAAATATCTAGTGAATCGCTAGGAAAGCTTCCACAAAACAACTGCCGTAGCGCACAGCAAAGCAAAAAAGTGTTTGATTGACCGCAGTCAACCTAACACTTTTTTGGGCTTATCTATAGTAGTTTACAAGCCAACTATAGATTATAGTAAAATTGTTTTTAAAATTTGTACAGCTTCGTCAATCTCTGCTTTAGTCACTGTAAGCGGTGGTAAAAGTCGAATGACATTTGGGCCTGCGCCTACCAGTAGTAAACCCTTTTCCTCCGCTGCTGTAATATAAGGTGCTACTTCTGCATCACCGCAACCGATTCCAAGTAATAATCCTTGCCCTTGTACCGTATAACTTGTTGGTAAATTGGCTTGCAATTGCTTCACAAAATAGGAAGATAAGTCTTGCACATTTTCTAAAAAACTTGGCTCAAATACATAATCAAGAACCGTTTCCGCAACATGCATTGCTAATGGATTACCACCAAATGTTGTACCATGCGTCCCAGGACCGAATGTGTCATAGAACTCTGCTGTTCCTAACATTCCTCCTACTGGGAATCCTCCGCCTAAGCCTTTTGCTAATGTCACAATATTGGGTTGTAATACGGTTTGCTCATATGCATAGCGCGTTCCTGTTCTTCCGATACCAGTTTGCACCTCATCGACAATTAATAAAATACCTTTATCTTCGCAAATTTTTGCGATAGCAGCTGCAAATTCAGGCGTGACACTATTCACACCACCTTCACCTTGAATCATCTCCAGCATAATGGCTGCCACAGAATCGTCAACGGTTGCTTCAAGTGCCGCTACATCATTGAATGGAAGTGTTGTAAATTTATCGACAAGTGGTCCAAATCCATTATGTACCTTGCCTTGACCAGTTGCTGACATTGCGCCAAACGTGCGACCATGGAATGATTTTTCAAAAGTAATGATATGATGTTTTCCAGTATGCTTACGTGCTAGTTTGATGGCCGCTTCATTAGCTTCAGCACCACTATTACAGAAAAACGCATACTTCAAATGTGTATCTGCCACTAATTTTTGAGCAACTTTTTCTTGCCCAGGTATATCAAATAAATTCGATATATGCCAAAGTTTTTCACTTTGTTCTTGAATCGCTTTGACAATAGCAGGGTGTGCATGCCCAAGACTAACAACGGCAATGCCGCTTGTGAAATCTAAATATTTTTTGCCACTTGCATCTTCCACAACAGTTCCTTGCCCTTTTACGATTTGTGCACGACGTTTGCCATAGTTTCCAAATAAAGCACTCATTCTATCAGCTCCTCAAGTTATTTTTTTGGACGCCATCTCCACAACATGACGTCCATACCTTCCCCTTACGGCAAAATCGTTGTACCTACTAATGTATCTCCAACAATCTGCACTGATGGAATTCCTGCATTTAGACATTCGATTGCCCCTTGCACTTTAGGAATCATTCCACCGTAAATATGACCTTCCTCAATCCACTGTGTTATTAAAGAAGGCGTTACTTCTGTTTGATAGTCACCTTGAATACGAATACCGGAGACATCCGTAACAAGAAGTAAGCTCTCCGCGCCCACAGCGAGGGCTACTTCACTCGCCACAGTGTCTCCGTTAATATTAAGCGCTTGACCCTTTAGATTCGCTCCAACACACGCGATGACTGGCACAATTCCAGCAGCAATTAATGCTTCTAACAGCGATGTGTTCACGGATTGTATCTCACCTACAAAGCCGTATATGTCCTTGTCTAAAAAGTCTGCTACAAGTAATTGCCCATCAAAGCCATTTAAACCGACTGCCGCAATCCCCGCTGTTGTTAACTCGTGTACCAGTGCAGGATTAACATTCCCGATTAATGTAGACTGGACAACATCCATTGCTGCTTCACTCGTTACGCGAATACCATTTAATGTATGAGATTCAATATCTCGTGCAGCTAGCTCACGATTAATAGCAGGGCCGCCCCCATGTGTAATAATCAGTTCAACGCCACTTTCTTGTAGCTTTTTAAAATTGTCAAAAAAATCGTCATTTAAGCCTTCAAGCGTACTACCGCCTAGCTTAATCACCATGCGTTTACGAGCGGTATGATGCATTGATTTGAACATAGTCATACGTTAAGTCACATCCCCAAGCATGCCCTTTGCCTTCACCTATACCAAGTGACACGTGTATTTTAACTTCATGCATTTTTAAAATTTGGATTAATTCATCTTCTGAAAAGGCAATAGGCTCTCCGTTTTCAACCATTGTTGCGCCACCAATTTGAATGGTAATTTTGTCAGGGTCAACTGTCGCGCCACTATAGCCAACCGCTGCAATAATACGTCCCCAGTTCGCATCGCAACCAAATACAGCTGTTTTAACAAGTGGCGAACCAACTACTGTTTTCGCGATTTTACGTGCCTCATCATCTGAAATAGCACCTTCAACTTCCACCTCAATTAGTTTCGTTGCACCTTCTCCATCTTTTGCGATCATTTTGGCTAAGTCTTGTGCCACGGTTTTTAAGGTATAGTAGAAGTTATGCCAATCAGGGTGTGCTGATGTTAAAGAATCATTGCCAGCTACACCATTTGCCATCACGACGACCGTATCATTTGTCGATGTATCCCCATCCACTGTAATGGCATTAAATGTTAGGTTCGTAATATCTGATAAAGCTGCTTGTAATACATGCGATTCAATATTCGCATCTGTTGTGATAAAACCTAGCATTGTTGCCATATTAGGTTCAATCATTCCCGAACCTTTCGCTACACCTGCAATAATAATCTCTTTGCCATCAATGATTGTGCTATAGCTTGTATTTTTCATAACAGTATCAGTTGTCATAATAGCCTGTGCAAAATCAATTGCACTCTCTAAGCAATCTTTTGGTTGTAGTTGCGATATCCCACTAGCTACTGGCTCCATATTCATAATTTCACCAATTACACCCGTTGAGCACACACCAACTAAATTTGCTGCAATCCCTAACTTTTCAGCAGTTAAAGCTTGCATTGTTTGCGCATCCTTTACACCTTGCTTACCCGTACAAGCATTCGCATTACCAGAGTTCACAATTATTGCCTGCATTTTTTTCGTTGTGTAGACAACTTCTTTCGTAACTTTTAATGGTGCTGCTTGAACCGCATTTGTAGTAAATACGCCAGCTACACTTGCTGGTACGTCACTAACTAAAATAGCTAAATCTTTTTTCTTATGCTTTAATCCACAGTGTAACCCCGCTGCTTTAAATCCTTGAGGCGATACGATGTTTTTACTTGATAATTTTTTCATAACGTTTGTTGACGCTGTTAATGTCATAAACTAATTCCTCCTCAGTTTCAAGAGTGACTGGCACCAAAACAATTCTAAATATTCAAAATCATTCGGGTGACTGGCACTTAAATGAACAATGGCACGACATCTAGGCCTGTTGTTTGTGGTAAATCCAATTGCACATTCATATTTTGAATCGCTTGCCCAGCAGCACCTTTAACTAAATTATCAATAACAGCAACAATGGTTGCTCGATTTGTACGGCTATCAACTTTTACGAAAATATCACAATAGTTAGAGCCCTTCACACGATTTGTAGTAAGGCTATTAATATCTGTTATCACCCGTACAAATGGATGTTTTTCATATGTTGTTTGTAAGCAAGCCACTAATTGTTCCTCTGTGATGCCTGGCATTACAGGTGCGTATGCTGTCGATAAAATACCACGTGTCATTGGAACTAAATGTGTATTAAAAGTAATGGTCGTCTCCACATTAGCAAACATTGAAATGGCTTGCTCAATTTCTGGAATATGTTGATGTGTATTTGTTTTATAAATGGAGAAGCTTTCGTTCACTTCACTAAAGTGCGTTGTTTGCGATGGTTTATTGCCAGCACCAGAAATACCACTTTTCGCATCTATAACGAGATAATTCGGGTCGATCAATTGCGCTTTTAATAAAGGTAATAACGACAGCAGAACAGCTGTTGGATAGCATCCTGGGTTCGCAATAAGAGAGGCATTTTTTACATTATGTGCATTCCACTCTGTTAAGCCATAAACACTTTGCTCAATAATTTCTAGTGGTGCTGCCTTTTTCCCGTACCATTGTTCATAGCTTGCTGGATTCTTTAAACGAAAATCACCTGATAAATCAATTAACTTCGGACCTTTTCCAACTAAAGGTGGTAATAACTCACTTGTCACACCAGAAGGCGTACTTGCAAATACTACATCCAATTTCGATAATGCTTCATAATCTATTTTTTGCAATGGCGAATCTATAATCTTTACTAAATGTCCGAACCTCGAAGAAAAAACGACACCTTCTTCAGAAGATGTAAATAAATCTATCTGTTCAACCGCTGGATGATTATGTAAAAAACGAATTAATTCTAATCCTCCATAACCTGTTGCACCAACAATTCCTACTTTCATTCCACTCACCTCTAAAATAAGTTAAAAATAGTATACGTCTGCATAAATATTAAGTCAACTGAATTTTTATTTAATACTAGTATTTTCTTAATCTTCTGTTATAAATTACAGTAATAAAGAATGGCTACGATAAATTTAGAAAAAAGAAGGTAGGAACTCTTTCATAGTCGAATGAATTCCTACCTTCTATATGTTTTCTGATTGAATAAAAATAAATTACCTATTCCCCTTCTTAATCTTCCATCGTCGAAAGATCACCAGTTGGTAAATTTAACTCCCATGCCTTCAACACACGTCGCATAATTTTACCACTTCTTGTTTTAGGTAGCTTTTCCTTAAACTCAATTTCACGCGGGGCCGCATGAGCTGATAATCCCCTTTTGACAAACTCGCGAATATTCTCAATTAAAGCATCTGATGGTTCAACACCTTCACGCAAAGATACAAATGCCTTAATAATCTCTCCACGAACAGGGTCTGGTTTTCCAATTACACCTGCTTCAATGACATCTGGATGTTCTAGTAGCTTGCTTTCTACTTCGAATGGTCCTACACGTTCCCCAGCTGTCATAATGACATCATCTACTCGACCTTGGAACCAAAAATATCCTTCGTCATCCATATAAGCTGAATCGCCCGACACATACCACTCACCTTTTAGGAAGTATGATTCGTATCGCTCAGGATTACCCCAAATTTGACGCATCATCGCAGGCCAACCTCGACGTACCGCTAAATTCCCCATAGTAAATGGTGGTACTTCATTCCCCGCATCATCTACAATTGTCGCATAGACGCCAGGCAATGGTTTCCCCATGGAACCCGGTTTAATATCCATACTTGGATAGTTACAAATCATATGCGCGCCGGTTTCGGTCATCCACCACGTATCATGAATACGATGCCCTAATTCGTCACATCCCCAACGTATCACTTCAGGGTTAAGAGGTTCTCCAACAGACAATACATGGCGTAATGATGACAAATCATAATTTTCTAACATTCCACTACCAGCCCCCATTAACATACGGAAAGCTGTTGGCGCACTATACCAAACTGTAACACTGTAATCCTCGATTGCTTGATACCATGCTTGTGGTGAGAAGCGACCACCAACAATCAGCATTGTCACACCATTTAACCACGGACCAAAAATGCCATAGGATGTCCCCGTTACCCAACCTGGATCTGCTGTACACCAATAAATATCACGGTCGCCTAAATCTAGTACCCATTGTGTAGATTGATAGTGCTGAATCATTGCATTGTGCACGTGTAACACGCCTTTTGGAGCACCTGTCGAGCCAGAAGTATAATGCAAAATCATACCGTCTTCTCGGTCCATCCACTCAATGTCAAATGTAGCAGCAGCCTCTTTCATCCGTTTATTAAAATCTAAAATTTGCGGTGTTTCTTCTATATCAGACCCTATTAAAAATACATGTTGCAAGTTAGGAAGTTTATCTAACGGTACTCGACCCAGTAATTCAGGCGTTGTAACTAACACTTTTGCATCGCTATCTGAAAGACGGTCATATACCGCTCCTTCCATGAATGCTTCGAATAGAGGCCCTACAATAACTCCCATTTTTAATGCGCCTAATAAAGAAAAGTAAAGCTCTGGTGAACGCGGCATAAAAATAAATAAACGATCGCCTTTTTCTAAGTTTGTCGCAGATTTAAAAACATTGGCAGCTTTGTTTGTCAGCCTTTTCATTTCATTAAAAGAATAGGCTTCTTTGCGTTTTCCATCCGTGTAATACAATGCGACTTTATTTTTTCTAGACGTTTCTGTATGGCGATCAATAGCCTCATAAGCCATGTTTACTAATCCTGTTTTATGCCAACTAAATGCCTTTTCAGTTTCAGCCCAATCATGATTCGCTGCTGCCTCCTCATAATTTGGCAAATTATAGTGCCCTGGTATTGCTTTCAATTTCTCCATTGTTTTCATCCCCATGAAATTACCCCTTTCTTTTTTTGCTTTAGTCCATTCGTAAGCAAATTTTAAATCGCACTCACGATACCCTTGGCAATTACGCCTTGACGTAAGCGTAGCTGCCTGTCACATCGTTCGCACTTTGCTTGCGTGCAATATAATTTCCCTTGAAGTCTCTTATAAAGGATAAAAAGAGAGCCTCCATCCCCATATGGAAAATTAAATTTAAATAATGGCAATTGAAACAATTTCGCCATATAAAACAGCTACTGAATGCTATTAAAATTCGCCACTTTCTCCAAAGACAAATACGTTATGTAGCAATTGTTATAGAACAGTTTATGCGCTATAAATATGAACAATGCTTACAATACAACATTCATCTGTTAAATAACAGTTGCAATATACATCTATTTTACACGAATTTTTCAATAATGTCTCAATATTTTTATTTTTCCAAAAATGTAGTTATATTTCGTAAATTTAAGCGTTTTCCGGCTTTAAATCAGCTATAATGGAATTATTAAACTCAGGTGGTGTAATTATGGAACATAAAAAGACTTTTTTTTCTGTTACAAAGGAGACAAAGCATGGTACTGTTTATGTGGAAGGGCCTGTTCCTCCAGAAAAATTAGCTACGTATACATTCCACGAGGGATTAGTTGCCTTTAGACCTCCTAAACAACAACAGCAAGCCATTATAGAAATCGCAGGGCTTCCTGAAGGTCGCATTATTATCATTCGGAAAGACAACATTATTGTAGGCTACGTCACCTATTTATATCCCGATCCGCTTGAACGTTGGGCAGAGGACCGCATTGATAATATGATTGAGTTAGGAGCCATTGAGGTAATTCCTGACTATCGTGGGACTGGGGCTGGTAAAGCCTTGCTTTCGGTGTCCTTTATGGGGGATGAGATGGAGGATTACCTTGTTATTACAACTGAATATTATTGGCATTGGGACTTAAAAGGGACTGGGTTAAATGTATGGGATTATCGCAAAATGATGGAACGGATGATGAGCTCGGCTGGTTTCGAATATTTTGCTACAGATGATCCTGAAATTACATCACATCCAGCTAACTGCCTAATGGCTCGGGAAGGCAAAAGAGTGCCTCCTGAAACAATGGAAAGATTCGATAGGCTCCGTTTTAGAAATCGCTTCATGTATTAAAACCAACACAAAGGGGATGAGTATATGATTGTAGAAGAAATTATGAATGACGAGCCTTATACACTGGCTCCTACAAATACTGTGTTAGAAGCGCTGAAATTAATGCGTGAGAAGAAGGTGCGTCATTTACCTGTTATAGACAATGAACGCCATGTTCTAGGTGTTATTACAGAGCGAGATATTAAAGAAGCACTGCCTTCGCCATTGAAGGATGAACCCAATTCTCCTGTCTTTAGTGCCAAGGTAGAAGATATTATGATAAAAAATCCACTAGTTGGTCATCCTCTTGATTTTGTAGAGGAAGTTGCACTCACTTTTTATGAAACGAAGATCGGTTGTTTACCAATTGTCTCTGGGGGAAAACTTGTCGGTATCGTCACTACAACCGACTTACTCTACACTTATATTGAGTTAACTGGTGCAACTGAACCCGGCTCTAAAATTGAAATACGCGTGTGCGATACACCGGGAGTGTTATTTGAAATTACAAAAATTTTTAATCTACATCATGCAAATGTCCAAAGCGTCTTAGTATATCCTGATTCTGAAAATACACAAAATAAAATTTTAAGCGTCCGAGTAAAAACACTAAACCCACTTGCTATCATTGAGAATCTTCGTAAAGAAGGTTTCGACGTGTTATGGCCTAATCTACCAGGTGTTTCTTTATAATGAAAAAGGCTGTCTTTGTTTATTCGCCAGAGCAACTCGGATATAAATTTTCAGATACACATCCTTTCAATCACAAACGCTTGACGCTAACGATGGATTTACTAAAAAATATAGGGGCGCTCGATGATGTCGATATCGTTCCTGCACGTATTGCAACAGAAGAAGAACTCTTGCTCGCACATGATCCAAAATACATTGAAATTGTAAAAAGTGCAGGGCATGGTAAACTCAGCGAGGCACAATGTGCAAGCTATGGGATAGGCACGGAGGATACACCTATCTTTAAAAATATGCATGAAGCAAGTGCCCAACTTGTAGGTGGCACATTAACTGCTGTCGATTATGTGATGGAAGGAAAAGCCGAACATGCGCTAAATCTGGGCGGTGGGCTACATCATGGTTTCCGTGGGCGCGCATCAGGTTTTTGTATTTATAATGATAGTACTGTAGCTATACGTTATTTACAGGACAAATACAAAGCGCGGGTGCTATATGTTGATACGGATGCCCATCATGGGGATGGCGTACAATGGAGTTTCTATGATGACCCCGATGTATGTACATTATCAATTCATGAAACAGGTCGCTACTTATTCCCTGGAACAGGTAATGTAACTGAACGAGGCAATGGGCAAGGCTATGGAACTTCATTTAACTTTCCAATCGATGCATTTACCGAGGATGATAGTTTCTTAGACATCTATGAACAGGCAATGCGCGAAGTCTTTGAATTTTTCAAACCCGATGTTGTATTAACGCAAAACGGTGCAGATGCACATTATTTTGACCCATTAACACATTTATACGGTACAATGAATATTTATAAGGAGATTCCTAAGTTAGCGCACAAGCTAGCGCACGAATATTGTGATGGCAAATGGATTGCGGTTGGTGGTGGAGGCTACGATATTTGGCGTGTTGTGCCACGCGCATGGTCGATGCTATGGTTAGAAATGACCAATCAAGAAATACCAACAGGTCCCTTACCACAAGCATGGTTAGAGCGCTGGCAACCGGAGGCACCCGTTCCGTTTATTCCTACATGGGAGGACCCAAATCCTCTTTATGAGCCTATTCCACGAAAGGCAGAAATTGAAGAAAAGAACGCGCAAATGTTAGAAAAGGCGCTACATATTATTCGCACTGAAAAGCGCAGTTAAGCCGGTGCCAGTCACCCAAACAATTCCCAAACAATTCACTACAATAAAAAAACACGCAAATCTTACCATTAGATTTACGTGTTTTTTGTTATTTGCTTTTAACAGATTGTCGATGTTCAATGCGATGTGGTAAAATAACCGCTTCATCTTCAACAGGCTCTTTATTCATAAGTTTAGTCAATAATCGCATCGCAACAGCTCCGATATCATATAACGGTAGTGCTACACTTGTAAGCTGTGGGCGTACCATACGAGCTAACTTAGAATTTTCAAAACTGATGACCTCGATATCCTCTGGCACATTTTTCCCAGCATCCTGCGCACCATGAATCAATCCGATAGCGAGTTCATCGCTGCCTGCAAAATAAGCAGTTGGAGGATTTTCTAGAGCAGATAACGTTTCCCATGCCTCTAAGCCCATATCATAGCTAGATTCCTCTGCAGCAATTAGTGATTCATCTATACTTAAGCCTGCATCTTGCAATGCTTTTTTATAAGCTTCAAGCTTGAATTTTCCATTAATTGTATAAGTAAGTGGACCTGTTACAAAGCCGATTCGTGTATGACCGTTTTGAATCAGTAACGAAATCG
Source organism: Lysinibacillus sp. FSL K6-3209 (assembly GCF_037976175.1). NCBI lineage: Bacteria > Bacillati > Bacillota > Bacilli > Caryophanales > Bacillaceae > Lysinibacillus > Lysinibacillus sp. FSL K6-3209. The sequence continues at coordinate 3,435,589 of NZ_CP150264.1, forward strand.
CTTCATACGCTGCTTGGAAATAATCAATATTCACAGTGGCAATTGTTTGTGATTCATCTACAGAACCTGCAAGAACAATCGGAACTGGCGAATGATCCATCGATTGTTGCATTTTCTCTGTTACTTCATCACTCATCATGACAATACCGTCCACCTGTTTGCCTAACATTGTATCTAGCAGCTGTAGCTCTTTATCTTCATGTTGGTCTGAGTTGGCAAGAATAATGTTGTAGCGATACATTGTCGCAATATCCTCCACACCACGTGCCAGCTCCGCATAAACGTTATTTGCAATATCTGGGATAATCACGCCAACTGTTGTTGTTTTCTTACTCGCTAACCCTCGCGCTACTGCGTTCGGACGATATTCTAATCGTTCAATTACTTCTAATACTTTTTTTCGTGTTGCTGGTTTTACATTTTGGTTACCATTAACTACACGAGAAACGGTTGCCATCGAAACATTTGCTTCTCGTGCAACATCATAAATTGTAACAGTCATCGTACGTGCCTCCCTTTTTCCTTTTATAGCCTTATCATACGATAATTTTCGCATCATTTTCAAGAAGAAGTACGTACGTGAACGGAAATACCAAGTACAAATAGTACTGTTCTAGACATTAAATTGTCACGATATAGTAAACACCGCCTGCTTAATGCGCAAGCGGTGTGAAATCATTAGGCATGAATTTCATGATTCTTCATGAATTTTTGTAGCGTTTCGTAGAATGTATCGAATGTTGGAATATCCATTTGTTGTTGTGAATCAGAAAGTGCTACAGATGGATCTGGATGCACCTCTGCCATTACACCATCTGCTCCAATGGCAATTGCTGCTTTCGCACATGGTAATAATAAGTCGCGTCGACCAGTTGAATGTGTTACATCGACAAATACTGGTAAATGTGTTTCTTGTTTTAAAATTGGTACTGCTGAAATATCTAATGTGTTACGTGTTGCTTTTTCGTACGTACGAATACCACGTTCACAAAGGATGATGTTCTCATTTCCTTTAGACATAATGTATTCTGCTGCATGAATGAACTCGTCAATCGTTGCTGCTAAACCACGTTTTAATAGTACCGGTTTGTTTGTAGCACCAGCTGCTTTTAATAATTCGAAGTTTTGCATATTACGAGCACCAATTTGAATCACATCAATGTAATCCAGCGCTTCTTCTAAATGACCTGGTGTCACAATTTCTGTAATAACACCTAAACCATATTCTTCCGATACACGTTTTAAAATTTTAAGCCCTTCTAATCCAAGACCTTGGAAGTCATATGGAGAAGTACGAGGTTTGTATGCTCCACCACGGATTAACTTTTCACCTTTAGCTTTAATAGATGCTGCAACAGCTGCTACTTGCTCATATGATTCAACAGCACATGGACCAAATACGAAAGATGGTTTTCCTTGGCCGATTAGTTCACCATTAACATTAATGACAGTATCTTCTGATTTTTTCTTGCGTGATACAAGTAATTCTTTCTTTTTATCCGCTTCAAGTTGTTTTAAAGCTGTTTTAAAGATTTGTTTAAAAATATAATCTACCGTCATTTGGTTTAATGGACCGTGATTGTGCTCTTTAATTAGATCAAGCATATGTCGTTCGCGCAATGGATCATAGCGATTAACACCTTGTTTTTCTTTAATTTTACCGATTTCATCTACTACAGCTGCACGTTCGTTAATTAGACGAAGAATTTCTAAGTTTAATCCATCAATCTGACTACGTAAGCTTTCTAAATCCTTTTGGCTCATACTTCTTGCTCCTCTCCCCATGACAGACACTTTCAGAACTCTGAAATGTATGTTACATTTTTAGATATTAGCATCATTATAATCAAAGTTGTTCAGAATGTCACGCATTTTTAATTTAGCGCTTCAACTCGCTAAATTATTTTGAGATATTTCGAGGAAGGAAGCGATTACATTGAGTTCAAAATTATTTGCGCTTGATATCGGTACACGTTCTGTTGTTGGCATTATTTTAGAGGAAGATAATGATCATTTTCATGTACAAGATATTTTAGTAAAAGAGCATAAAGAACGGGCCATGGTAGATGGTCAAATACATAATGTCATGTACGTGGCAGAGTTAATTAATGAGATAAAACAAGAGCTCGAAGAAAAGCATGGACCTTTGTCCAAAGTAAGTGTTGCTGCTGCAGGTCGTTCATTAAAAACGGAGCAGGCAAGTGTGACCATTAATATTCGTAACCGTCCTATTTTTACTGAAGAAGATATTAGTCGCTTAGAATTACAGGCGGTTCAACAAGCCCAGCAACAGCTCCTACAACATAAAGAGGATACAAAAACAAGTCACTATTATTGCGTTGGTTATTCGGTCCTTTATTATCGTCTAGATGGTGAAGAAATCGGTAGCCTTCTTGATCAGCAAGGTGATGAGGCACAAATCGAAGTGATTGCCACTTTCCTTCCTCGTGTTGTAGTGGAATCACTGATTGCCGCATTAAAACGGGCAAATTTAGAGATGGATGCACTAACATTAGAGCCCATTGCTGCCATTAATGTGCTCATTCCACCTACGATGCGCCGTTTAAATGTTGCACTTGTCGATATTGGTGCTGGTACATCAGATATCGCCATTACCGATAAAAGTACAGTTGTTGCCTATGGTATGGTGCCGACAGCAGGAGATGAAATCACCGAAGCACTTAGTGACCATTATTTGCTCGATTTCCCTGTTGCGGAAGAGGCAAAGCGCCAACTGCATTGTTCAGAGGAGATTTTAATTCAAGATATTTTAGGATTCAATCAATATTATCCTAAAGAAGAAGTGCTTACTGCAATTGAACCAGCTGTTAAACAACTTGCAAAGGCGATTGGAGAAGAAATATTACGTCTTAATAATCGAACTGCTCCTAAAGCCGTAATGCTCGTTGGTGGAGGTAGTTTAACACCTAACCTTACAACGGAAATCGGTCTAGTCCTTGATTTACCAGCAAATCGTATTGCCGTTCGTGGTGTCGATGCCATTCAAAATTTAACAAAGGAAGCGCACATTAAAGCATCCCCTGAATTAGTAACACCTATTGGCATAGCTATTGCTGCAAAGAAAATGCCGATTCAATATATGAGCTTAACGGTAAATGAACAAATTGTACGCCTTTTTGAATTAAAAGAAATGACTGTTGGCGATGCCTTTTTAGCTGCCAATATTCGTGCTAAACAATTATATGGCAAGCCAGGTCATGGTTTATCCATTAGTGTGAACGGACAAGATATTTTTATACCTGGTGGCCACGGCCAACCAGCACAAATTTTAGTAAATGGACAACAATCCTCTACAAAAACAATTATTAAAACGGGTGATGCCATTCAGCTAATAGAAGGACAAGATGGTCTTCCAGCTACTGCTACAATAAGAGATATAGTGGATCAAGCCGTCATTAAAACGATCACAATTCAAGAAACAAAATATGTCATTGAACCTAAAATTACAGTTAACGGTGCATCCGTTTCAATGGATGCTCTCGTAAACGATCGTGATATTATCGCATATGAAATAGCTGAAACAGTAGAAGACGTGTTTACATCGACGAACAATACCCATATACTAAAACAATTTGAATCGTATGTTATATATGTCGATGGCAAGCCATTATATTTACCAGCGTTTTCCGCGAATTTACTAATTAACGGAAAACCAGGAAAGCTGTCTTATGCTGTTCAACATAACGATACTATTACTTTTTCGCAACCATCGTTACCAACAGTACAGCGAATTGCTGATCATCTGAATGTGTTGCTGGAGGACAAAATCATTGTCCATTTTCAACAGGAACTGTTAGAGCTAAGAAAAACGACGAATGAAGTGCTTGTGAATCAAGCTGTTGTTTCTCCGCTTTCTACGGTTCCTAATGGAGCGACAGTTAGCATTCAAGAGAAAGATCGAAGTCCTTGGATTTATCAGGATGTATTCCGCTTCTCGAATTGGCAGCTCCCAACAACATTTAAAGGCAACTTTACGATTTTGCGTAACGGACAACCCGCAACCTTTGATACAGAAATTTTCGGTGGCGATCAATTAGAAATTGTACTCGAAGAAGCACCTTTATCATTGTAAAAGTAGGTGCCAAAAGAAAAAGTGTTAGATTGACTGTAATCAATCTAACACTTTTTTGCTATGTTGTTGATGTCAAGCTACGGCGGATGCTTCCTGCGCGGTTTGTAACATCTTATCTGCGTGCTTTACGATACATTCCACATGCTCACAGGAGTCCCGCCACCGCTATCATCAACTAGTACTAGTGTCGTGTTCTATAGGAAATCCTAAATTCCCCTTTAGTTTACGCACGAACCTCTTGTGCGTCCTCTTGCTTTTCAACAGTTTGTTCCGTTGCTTCTGCTACGTCCTCTTGTTTTACTTCAACGCCATCAATGAATTCATCAAGTGGCTCTTCCCCTTCAAAAGAAACCGTACCGTCATCAAAAACAGTTGGTGCTTTTGCGGACTTAAGCGTTTTAACTTTCTCTACCAATTGTGAAGATTGCTCTTGAATTTGTTTTGATAGTTGTACAGTTTTATCCTTCGCTGTTGACGAGAAGTCTGCACTTTTATCTTTGAAATTAACGGCTTGCACTGCCACATCACTACGTAAATCTTTCCCTGATTTTGGAGCTAATAATAACCCTGCTGCTGCCCCCACTATACCTCCAACTAAAGCGCCAATGACGAAATCTTTCATGTTTACACGCTCCTCTTCATAGATCGATTCCTGTGAATTATAAAGCTGTGGTAATGTACTTTCAAGTTGTTGTTCTTTCACTTCGTTAAAGTTTGGCTTTTGTGTAGTCATGGACAATTCCTCCCATTTTATAATCTAATGCGCCTAGACATCTGTATTACTACTTGCGAGCAACACATGAAAATCGCCTAAGGCTTTATTTATATTCAGCAGGTGTCAATAAAGCACCTGCTAAATAATAATTATTTTTTGCGACCCCATTTTCTTTTCGGCTTGTCCGATTGAACTTGTTCAAAATTATATACATCCTCAGGCATTATTTCTGGTGCCTGCTCAATTATTTTACGCTTCTTCCATTTATCTGCAATGCCCATTGCGACATTACTCCACTGTACAACTTGCGCAATTTTTTCTTCGTTCTGTTCAACGCTTTTAGAAATAGAAGACGTAATTTGCTGTACGGATGCATTTAAACCGTTTACAGACTCACCCATTCCTTTCACTGCATGAACAACAGAATTTAACTGCTCAGATTTTTCTTGAATATCTTCGGCTAAGCTATTTGTTTTAATTAACAAAGAAGTCGTTTCACGTGTAATGCCTTCCATTTGTTTCTCAATGCCCGATAATGTACCCGATAAACTACTAAGAATTGATTTGAGCGAAAATAACGTCATACCGACGCTGACACACAAAAATAAAAAACCGATTGCTGCAATAATTGCTGCGATATACAAAATGACTTCCATAAAATAGACCTCCTGCTAGTAAGAATTCTCTCTATACTATTACTTACCTTATCTTCGACAAATAAAACTTAAATCCTTCTCAAATTTTAGAAAAACAGCTTATTCCTTACGGATTAAGCTGTTTCGTTGTTTTTTAGTACATCTTCAAAGGCATCTTGGAATTTGTGCACATCGCCTGCGCCCATAAATAAGAACACGGCGCCTTTATGCTTTGTTAAAACATCAATACCTTCTGTAGTAATTACAGCACTGCCTTCAATAAGAGAGGCTAAATCTTGAATTGACAGTGCACCTTGCGTTTCCCTTGCAGAACCAAAAATATCGCAAAGGTATGCTGCATCTGCCAAACTAAGGCTATCAGCAAAGTCCTGTAAAAATGCTTGCGTGCGTGTGAATGTGTGTGGCTGGAATATAGCTACTAATTCACGTTCTGGATATTTTTGTCTAGCCGATTGAATCGTTGCACGTATTTCTGTTGGGTGATGTGCGTAATCATCAATTAACACATGATCCCCGATTTTCGATTCCGTAAAACGTCTTTTTACACCTTTATAGGTGTTTAAACGTTCTTGAATGATTTCTGATGAAATACCCTCGTATTGGCAAAGTGTAATAACAGCTAATGTATTCAACACTGCATGGTCGCCAAATAACGGAATAAAGAAAGTACTATAAAATTCATTGCGAACAAATACATCAAATGTTGTGCCTTCCGTTGTTTTTTCAACATTACGTGCTTCGAAGTCATTTTCAGCTCCGAATCCATAATAAACAACAGGTACTTTCGCTTGAATACGTTGCAAATGCTCATCATCACCACATGCGATAATTGCTTTTTTCACTTGTAAGGCAAGTGATTGAAAGGCTGCATACACATCTTCAATGTTCGCGAAGTAATCTGGATGGTCAAAGTCAATATTCGTCATGACTGCATAATCAGGATTATAGGCTAAAAAGTGTCGACGATACTCACATGCTTCCATCACAAAGAAGTTTGCATTTTCATGTCCTGCACCTGTACCATCACCGATTAAATACGATGTTGGTTTATACCCACCAACAACATGCGCCATTAAGCCCGTTGTAGAGGTTTTGCCATGTGCACCTGTAATGGCAATGGATGTGTAATTGCCAATATACTCACCAAGAAATTTGTGATAACGAATAATTTCTACACCGATTTCACGTGCTCGGACTAATTCAGGATGGTCATCAGGAAAAGCATTCCCTGCAATTATTGTCATACCTTCTTTAATATTATCCGCATTAAAAGTAAGAATTGGAATATTTCGTTCACGTAACGGTTGTTCCGTAAAGAAATACTTATCAATATCTGAGCCCTGTACTTGTTCACCAGCATCAAATAAGATTTGTGCAAGCGAACTCATGCCAGAACCTTTAATGCCTGTGAAATGAAAAACTGTCATTAATTAAACCCCCCGGGAAATACAATATCCCATCTATCATCTATTAGGTGTATCGTATTTTGTACTAGGTATTAATACCTTTACACGTACAGAAAAATACGTACTATGTTAAAACATCTTGTCTATTATAGCACTATTTATGCACAAGGATAAATGTGCAACTTTTCTAAAAAAACTAATTTTGACGAAAGTCAGATAATCTTGACGAAAACACCGCAATTCTTATTCAAACATAGCAATTAAATCTTGCTCAGTAATATAACTTTCACGCGGTTTACTACCTCGTGCTTCTGACACAAAACCATGTGATTCCAACATATCAATTAAACGTGCAGCACGATTATAACCGATATGATATTTACGTTGAATAAGAGAAGTAGAGGCCCCACCTGCTTCATAAACAAAGCGACAGACATCCTCAAACAAATCATCTTGCTCTGCAGTAACTTCTGATTTCTTTAAAAGTTCCTCTTGATCGAATATATAATCAGGTTCACCTTGCTCACGAACATGATCGATAATCGCTTCTATTTCATCATCTGTTACAAACGTCCCTTGCAAACGTACAGGAGCCGACATGCCATTACCTAGATATAACATATCGCCTCGTCCCAGTAAGCGCTCTGCCCCTTGCCCATCTAATATTGTACGTGAATCGATTTGTGAAGAAACCGCAAAGGCAATACGGGTTGGGATATTGGATTTAATTAGACCTGTAATAACATCGACAGAAGGTCTTTGCGTGGCAACTATTAAATGAATACCACAAGCACGTGCCTTCTGGGCAATACGACAAATCGCTTCCTCAACATCTGCTGGCGACATCATCATTAAGTCTGCTAACTCATCAATAACAATTAAAATATACGGTAATTTTAAACTATGCTCATTGTTTTTATCTGCTAAAGCGTTATAACGTGTAATATCACGCGCACCCGCATGTGCAAATAGCTGATAACGACGCTCCATCTCCTCTACTGCCCATTTTAACGCTGCTGTTGCAGCCTTTACATCCGTAATAACCGGACTGACTAAATGGGGAATATGATTGAATGGCGCAAGCTCTACCATTTTTGGGTCAATCAGCATAAGTTTTAATTCATGCGGTGCAGCTTTATATAATAAACTAACCAAAATGGAATTGATACAAACAGACTTTCCTGAACCAGTCGCCCCAGCAATTAAGCCATGTGGCATTTTACGTAAATCAATTGTCACTGGCTTCCCTGTTAAATCGAGACCTAGTGCCGCTTCAAGTGGTGAATCAGAATCCAGGAATGAGGCACTATTTGTCACTTCCGATAAACGAACAGCACGAGATACACGGTTAGGAATCTCTATTCCGATTGAACTCTTTCCAGGAATCGGTGCCTGTATTCGAATGTCTTTTGCAGCTAAAGCCAGTTTTAAATCATCTGCTAAATTACGAATTTTACTTACCTTTGTACCATGACTAACTGTAATTTCAAATTGAGTAACGGCAGGACCTTGCATAATCGATTCTATTTGTGCTGACACTTGGAAATAAGATAGTGCTTCAACTAGTGTATCCCCTTGTTGCTCCATCCACTCTGTATCCTGTGTTTTCTCCTCAGGTGGCTCCAAAAATTCATCTGTGGGCTTTTGGTACACATGAATAGGCTTTTGAGGTGTTATTTCTTTTTCAGGCTCTATATTTAAAATTTCCAATGTATCATTAAGTTTCTCTTCAATGATGTTTTGATTATCATTTGATTCTTGGATAGTTTTTCCATGTAATAAATCCGTTCCGACCAAAAGCGTTGCAGAAATTTCTTCACTTGCATCCACTGTAATTGCCGTTTGTTCTGCTTGGTGTAAATCATTTGCAACAAACGGGGGTGTAAGATTTTCTTCAAGAGTATCCACTTCAATCGCTGTCTGCTCTGCTTGCTGTATTTCATTTGTGATAATCGGTGATACAGGATTTCCTTCTAAGTTATCTGCTTCACTTGCTGACTGTTCTGCTTGACGTATTTCATTTGTGACAATCGGTGATACAGGATTTCCTTCTAAGTTATCTGCTTCACTTGCTGACTGTTCTGCTTGACGTATTTCATTTGTGACAATCGGTGATACAGGATTTCCTTCTAAGTTATCTGCTTCACTTGCTGACTGTTCTGCTTGCTGTATTTCATTTGTGATAATCGGTGATACAGGATTTCCTTCTAAGTTATCTGCTTCACTTGCTGACTGTTCTGCTCGACGTATTTCATTTGTGACAATCGGTGATACTGGTTTTACTTCAAGTGTATCCGCTTCACTTGACTGTTTTTCAGTTGGCATCGGCGTCATTGTTGCAACAGGAGATATTGTAATAACAGGATTATTATTTGATTGTGTCATTTTGGAAAATGGTTCTTGGGATGATGTCTCGATTGAAGATGTAGTAACATGTTCTGACAATGCTCCATCGTCGATTTTGTCATCATCAGTAGTAACCGCTATCTCGTTTTGAATTTTTTCTGTAGTCGCCGGCACTTTCGATTTTAATTGTTGTGAAATTCGCCATTTTTCTTTATCTGTTTTTAACATTAAGACATTAAATGGAATGCGACTCTTTTCTTGCTTTACAGATGACTCCTCAACTACCTGCTGTTCATTTTCTTCATTTGACGGCTGAACAACCGTCACTTCCCCAATATGAATTGTGGAATTCTCTATTTGTAATTGTTCCACAACGACTTCTTTTACATGAATTTCGGATTGATCTGCTGATAGCTGTTCAACTGCTAGTTCTTGTTGCATAGCATCTTTAATTTGAGCTTCAAAATTTACAGCAAAAGATGTAGTTTGTGGTATAGGTAGCTCTTTTTCTGCTTTATCTGTCAGTTCGCTTTGCTCTGTAATTGCAACTTCTTCAAATGTAATCGGCTGCTTTGGTTTAGCGTCCGTATTTGCTTCAAAAGCTACTTTGCTTGACTCTGTCACTTCAACTTCTTCAAAAATAATTGGTTGCTTCGAAGTAGCTTTGCCATTTGCATCAACGATAGCTTGATTTTGCTCTGTCACTTCAACATCCTCAAATCCACTTGAATGCTTCGCTGGCACTTCCTTTAGGCTTGGTATTTCAAGCTGTTCATGTAAATCATTTGGCGTAATGGTAGGCTCTTTTTCTTCTAGTATATTTTCAATAGGCTTATTTGTTGTCGCTTCTTTTGCATTCATAGCAATGGAGGGCTTTTCCGCTTCATGTTCTTCCTTGCGTTTATTTAATAATTGCTCGATTGGACTTGGTTTTGCAAAACCATAAACTGGTGAAGGGACATCCGTTGGCACAAAACGTTTTCGATTTTGTGGCGTGCTTTCAGAAGTATTTTCCTGTTTCGCTTGCGGTTCTTTTAAAACAGGTGCTGCTTCAATTTGTGCATCACGAAAAACCATACTCGCTTTTGTCGGATATTCTTGCTTAGGTTGAACGCGTGAAATTGTCGTTCTGCCAGTTCGTTTCGAACGATTTTCTAAAAGATCGCGAATTCCAGAAACTTCTATGTCATATACACGGGAATCCACGACTTGATGATTTAAATGTTTTGGTAAAGATAAATCTTCAATTTGGCCATATACATCGTCCATTTGATTAAACATTTCTTTTGATTGTGAAGAAGGTTGCGCCATCTCTGGTTCATCATCAATTAAAGGGAAACGAAAAGCCTTTTGAGTAGGTGCTTGCGTCTCCTTTATCGGCTGTTGGTGCTCTGGTTGCTCCTCATACTCTTCATAATATTCTTCATATTCATAGTCATCTCTATTTAAAATTTTATCTAATTTTCTTTTAAACCAATTCACGTTGTTTCACTCATTTCTCTTACACTTCTTTTATAACATTGTCTAAGACTATTAAAATCAAGTACTAAAACTATATTCAATGTCCACATCAAAAAGCATACCATAAAAATGATATAGAAACTCGTATTTATAGGCTCAATCTAGACAAAAAATCGTTATACCACCAGCTATTGGTAGCATAACGATTTTTGCTTAAAATTTATTCGTTTAACGGCTTGGTGTTTCAAATGCACTACCTACTACAGCATCCTCAGGTAAAACTAAAATACCTTTTTCAGATGGTGCATTAGGAATGGCTAATTCACGCGCTGAGCATAACATACCAAAAGAGTCAACACCACGTAAATTACCTTCTTTAATCAGCATACCTGATGGCATAACAGCTCCAATTTTAGCAACGACTACTTTTTGACCAGCATCAACGTTCGGTGCACCACATACAATTTGTAGCGTTTGTTCTCCTACATTGACAGTACAAATACTTAATTTATCAGCATTTGGATGCTTTTCTTTTGTCTCTACATAGCCCACAACAAATTTAGGTGAAAAATCTACATCCAGGCTAATTGTAGCTCCATTGTTCTTAATAGCAGCTTCCAACTGTGCAACAAATTCTGGTGTAATCTCTACATTTCCCTGCGCTTCAACTTGAATATACTTGCTTGCATTAAATAAGTTAAATGCTTTTATTTCCCCTGTTTGTGCTTCTTTTAAAATGGCAATATCTCCAGCACGTTCTACCTCTGTTTTCACAATTGCCTCTGTTGCTAATTGTACTAATAGGACATCTCCCACATGTTCTTTGTTGTAAAATACATTCATTGTTTTTCTTGCTCCTTCTTTACTCTGTTTTTTGCTAGTATAAAGATCGGTTCTAGCTCTCCATCTTCATAAATAAATGATAATGACGTAATCGGTACTGTTCCTACCGTAAAGAAATGCATCGTCATCTGTGCTAATACATCATACCCTGTTTCATTGCGAATATCACCTAGTATTAATACATCTTGATGAGGTACAGATACAGTCATATCTCCTTCAATTTTTGAGCGCATATCTTTTAAAAAGCTTTCATTTAAAATACGACTGGCATCATAGCCATCATTGGCATTAACAAAATAAAAGACATTGCCAGCTACTTCGTCTTTCTTATAATTGGTTGGCAATTGTTTAACAGAAAAACGCGCCATTTCTCGGATTTGCTCTACAGTTAATTTTAACGTTTCTAACATGGATTCATCAATAAAGCGATACGTTTTTCCTAAATCGAGCGCATAGAAAATACGTGTTTCGGCAGTATGCTCCGTTGTGATAAAAGCATGCCCTTCTTTCGAAGCTTTCGGATAAGATGTGGCGCGAATAACTGGATAGATGTGCCCAGATTGTTCAAAGCCTTGCTCCTGCTCCTGTTCCATTGCTAAAAAAGTTTGCTCAATCGTATAGACCACTTCTGCAATCGCTGCTTCTTGCTTTTCATTATATTTTGCTAAAATCCCTGGTAAAGAGAGCTCCATCCCTTTGTCTAGTTTTTTATGATTTAAGCGTAATTTATCTTGCTTTTTATCAAATTGAAAATCAAACTTTTGCTCATTTAACTGTTTTTTTAATAGGGACACAAGTTGCTCTGATTTTATTTGTTTCAATTCGCTCACGTCCTTTCTTCATAATGAAACGGCTCACATGGATTTGTGAACCGCTCTTCAAAACGATGCAATTATTTAATCTTAACCGAATGAACGATTTTCGTCATCTCATGAAGATTATTTTCAATATTATTTGCTGTTGAAATAGTCGTCATTTTTACACCACCACTGCTAACAATTAACTCAAATTCATCTTTATTATCTGTTTTAGACACCGCAGAGAAGCCGAAAATACCATCCTTGTCATATGTAGTTTCATTAATGACTTTCTTTGAACGATCTTCTTTTAGCAGATTATAATAAAGCTTACTATCATCTTGTTCACGATCATTGATAAAAAGAATAAAGGAATTCGTTCCTTTTGATATTAAAATATTATAGGCATCTGAACTATCCTCAATTTTGAACTTTGACGGTAAAAAAAGTTGAATTTGACCAATTTTGTCGGTATACGCTTCCGGCTCTTCAGCAAATACCTTTTCCGTCATTTGAAGTCCACTAGCAATTTGTTCATCAACCGATTGATTACAACCCGAAAGCCCCAATAGTAATAGCAGTAAACCTAATGCTTGAAGCCTTGCATAAGACATTTCAATCTTCCTTTCATTGCTAACTTTTTTCTATTTTAAAAAAATTCTAGATAAGTTGCAACTTCACTGCTCCGTTCTCACTAGTTATCAAACACTATCGTTGTGCTAATGTGAACAAATATTGTCCAACAAGCAGCGCGACAATATGCTCAAACATCGTCTGTCTACTCACTATCCCTTGCGTAAAAATACCTACAGCTCCTGTGCCTTGACGAATATCTAAACGTTGCGTATATTGTTCCATTACAGGACCAAGCTCCCTGCCATCCCTTATTTCCTGGGCAATTTCTTCTGGCAAAATAATTTGTGCCCCTGCTGCGGTAAACGTTGTGCCATCAGCTAATGTTAGTGCTCCCCAATTGCAAACATACATCATACCATCTATTTCCGTGACACCACCTTCAAGTCCAAAGGATAGTGCTGCATCGGTCGCAAGGGCTGTATTTTTCGCCCGATTGATGGCCCCTAATCTTGTTTCTTCCGTAGTTAAAGGTTGGTCTGATACTTGTGAGGCTGCTTTAACATATGTAAAATTTACTTTTTCAAAATATTGATTAACAATTGCTTGCACTGCCTGGATTTTCGCTTTGTTCGTCGTCCCTATCGCTATTTCCATTCTTATCCCTCTTTCTTTACATAGAAAAAAGATGCCCTAAAGGCATCTTTTTCTGTTACTTATACATTAGCGCGAATCGTCTCTAATGTCGAACGATCTGCTTTTTTCACTAATTCTACGATTAATGCTTTAGCTGCTGCATAGTCATCAATATGAATGATTGATGCTGACGTATGGATATAACGCGAGCACACACCAATCACAGCACTCGGTACACCGTCATTTGATGTATGTACACGACCAGCATCGGTGCCGCCTTGCGATACAAAATACTGATATGGGATATGATTAGATTCTGCCGTATCTAAAATAAACTCACGCATACCACGGTGTGTGACCATCGTACGGTCAAGTATTCGTAATAATGTCCCTTTACCAAGTTGACCAAATTGATTTTTATCTCCAGACATATCGTTCGCAGGTGATGCATCTAGTGCGAAAAATAAATCAGGTTGTATCATATTCGCTGATACTTGTGCGCCGCGCAATCCAACCTCTTCCATAACATTGGCACCTGAATATAAATGTGAAGCTAATTTTTCATCTTTTACTTCTTTCATTAATTCAATCGCCAGTCCACAGCCATAGCGATTATCCCACGCTTTTGCCATAATTTTTTTCGGATTGGCCATTGGCGTGAATGGACATACTGGGATGATCGACTGTCCTGGGTGAACGCCAAGAGCAATCGCATCTTCTTTATTGTCCGCGCCGACATCAATCAGCATATTTTTGATTTCCATTGGTTTTGCACGTTCTGCATCTGTAAGTAAATGCGGTGGAATGGATGAAATTACACCTGGAATCGCACCGTTTTTAGTATATACTTCTACACGTTGTGCAAGCATCACTTGGTTCCACCAGCCTCCAAGTGTTTGAAAACGAATTAATCCATTATCAGTAATAGATGTAACCATAAATGCTACTTCGTCCATATGACCTGCTACAAGTATTTTAGGGGCATCTGCTACTTCACTATGCTTGACACCAAAAATACCACCTAAATGATCTTGGATAACCTCATCTGAGTACTTCTGTAGCTCTGAACGCATAAATGCACGTACTGCATGTTCATTGCCTGGTGCACCCGGTAATTCCGTTAAAGTTTTAAATAATTGTAATGTTTCCTCATTCATGATGACTCTCTCCCCACGAAGTAGAATTTTCTTCCTTGCTTATTGTATCATAATTATTTCAGAAGTCGAAATATTGATATATTTCATAAAAGTCCTTTGCAATGAACGTGCATTCACTCTTTGTGCTATGCTAAAATAGAGCTATAGGAAAAGGAGGAAAAAACCCATGAAATTACGTGATTTTTTAATTGGTGTTGCAACAGGCCTCGCCGCGGCAGTCATTATTAAAGAAGCCAGTGAAAAAGTTTCTCCGTATGTGCCAGCAGGACAAGTACTTGAAAACATAAAAAAGGAATTTAAAAAAGATGCGCCAATAGACGGTTCTTGGATCTTTATGAAAACAGATAATTTCACAAATGGTTTTATGACAATTCCCGTTTATCGTGGTGGTATTTCACGCATGCACGAGGGTGAAATGCAAACATTCGAGTTCGCTGCCGACGCACGCTCTGGCGTTGTCGTAGAATTAATCGAAGTCTAAACATAATCCGTTACTATAGCATGTGGACATTGTGATACGTCCATATGCTATTTTCTTTATAACTACATATATGTAGGGAAAGAATGAACGATGTTGCTCAGGTTTTTCATTGTTTCGCGGGTAAATGACTTCACTCCGCGGGTATTCCTCTCTCTTTCGCGGGTAAATCACTTCACTCCGCGGGTATTCTTCTCTCTTTCGCGGGTAAATCACTTCACTCCGCGGGTATTTCTCTCTTTCGCGGGTAAATCGCTTCACTCCACGGGTATTTCTCTCTCTTTCGCGGGTAAATCACTTCACTCCGCGGGTATTTCTCTCTTTCGCGGGTAAATCACTTCGCTCCGCGGGTATTCCTCTCTCTTTCGCGGGTAAATCACTTCACTCCGCGGGTATTCCTCTCTCTTTCGCGGGTAAATCACTTCACTCCGCGGGTATTTCTCTCTCTTTCGCGGGTAAATCACTTCGCTCCGAGAGAAATCAAATAAAAGAGGCTGGGACAAAACACTCCTCTGAAAACTAATAAGCCGTTGAAATTTTACGACGAGTAAAATTTCAACGGCTTTGATTATTTTTACATAAAAATAAGAACCACTTCTGATAAGATAAAAGTACACCACATACCAAATCTCTGAAAGAAGGGTTCTTATGTTCAAAAATTATAACATGAATCAATTAGTTTTGCCTTTAGATTTAGAAATGAAATTACAAAAGAATGACATTGCCTTCCATGTCCATCATTTAGTCGAAAGTATCCCGCCCGAAGCGTTTGAACCATTTCTTCGAAATGAGGGCTGTCCTGCCTATCATCCACGCATGATGCTTAAAATTATCTTATGTGCCTACACGCAATCCGTCTTCTCAGGGCGCCGAATGGAGGCGCTTTTAAAAGATAGTCTTCGGATGATGTGGCTAGCACAAGGGTATGAACCAACCTATCGCACAATCAACCGATTCCGTGTCCACCCAGAAGTCAAAGAGTTGATTCGACAATGCTTCGTTCAATTCCGCTGCCAGCTGGTACAGGAAGAATTAATTAATCAGGAAGCGATTTTTATTGATGGAACAAAAATTGAAGCGAATGCAAATAAATTTACATTCGTGTGGAAAAAGTCGATTGAGAAATATCATAACGGACTCATTGAAAAGTCCAACCAGCTATACAATGAGCTACTTGAAAAAGAAATCATACCCGAAATGGAACGGGAAAATGAACAGGAATTAGCATTAGAAGACCTTGACCAAATGGTCAAAAAAGTAGATGAAGTGATTTCTGAATACGATCGAAAAATTGAGGACTCATCGGATGTGGCAGAGCGAAAGGCTTTAAGAAAGGAACGAAAATTCCCAAAGCAAACGCGCAAACAATTAATCGACTATATGGAACGCAAACTAAAATATCAAAGAGACTTCGAAATCTTTGACGGACGAAATAGTTACTCGAAAACAGTATGCGTATGAAAGATGACTATATGAAAAATGGTCAATTGAAGGCAGGTTATAACATACAAGTAGCAACAGAAGGTCAGTATGCGCTTGCCTACAGCATTTTTTCGAATCCAACGGATACACGTACATTAATCCCATTTTTGGATGAAATCGAACAACATTATTTGAAGTTACCAAAACATATCGTAGCAGATGCTGGATATGGAAGTGAACAAAATTATGATGATATCCTTGTGAACCGTAAGCGAGAAGCCTTAATCACATACAACATGTATGTAAAAGAACAGAGGAAACCGTATAAGCAAAACGAATTCAATACAGGGAACTGGGCTTATGATGAAGAAAATGATCGATATACTTGCCCAAACCAACAACAGCTTAAATTTAAATATCGTACCACGAAAACAGATAAGTATGAGTACACGCGTGAGTTTAAGGTATACGAATGTGAAGACTGTTCCGGCTGCCCCCTCCGTTCATTCTGTACAAAAGCAAAAGAAGGAACGAATCGAAAGTTAACAGTGAATGAGAAGTGGGAACAACAAAAAGAACATGTGAGAACAAAGCTTTCAGAAGAAAAAACGAGTACCATTTATCGTCAACGCAAAATTGACGTGGAACCTGTTTTTGGATTCTTGAAGGCTAATTTGCGTTTCACTCGATTTTCTGTACGAGGAAAATCGAAGGTTGATAACGAGATGGGTCTCGCATTAATGGCTGTGAATTTAAGAAAATTCACAGCCATTAGCTAAAAGCTATATGGAGACAACATAAAAAACAAACAGAGAAATCCGAATTTGAATTTATTCAAATTCGGATTTCTCACTAATCGAAGCTAGTTATGTCCCAGCCTCTTTTAAGTAATCTTATTCTTCTAAACCTTTATTATTAAAATACTTTTTATATTTTCGGTAATAGTTTAGATTATTTAGCGTAAGCTTTACCCATCGCTTTGGATTCATATCTTTATCGAAGTAAAGTGAATTGGTGTACTTCCCTTCACGAATCAATTTTTGCGCTTCTAGTTTAAGCTTTTCGTTTGAAGCGTATTTAAATAGCACACCCTTCGGAATAATCATCCATAAATGTTTATCCTCAACATATGTTAACTGTTGCTCAATATTTAACATATGGTCATCCGCTACATATTTCATTAAATTATGACCACTTGCGGTTACATAATAGCTTGAGCGACCGTTACGTAAATTAATTTCAAATAACTTATACTGTTTATCGCGAATATCATATTTCATATCGAAGTTAGCAAAGCCCGTATAGCCGATATCCTCTAAAAAGTGGCGCACTTGGTCCATTAGCGCTTTATCATATGTCGTTACGATTGCTGCATAACTACCAATTCCTTCAGGCGAATGCTCTTCCAAAATTGGGTTACCTAGGCACATTAGCTTCACTTTCCCGTCTTTCCCTACATATGCATTTAACACGCGCATATACGAATCATCACCAGGGATGAATTCTTGAATAATCATTGTATCTTGGTAAGTAGAGCTATAAATCGCTTTTAAGATAGCTGTTTTTTCCGCTTCATCATGTGCAACGAAGACCTTTTTCTTTCCTGGGAATTTACAAGCCCAATATTCCACTGAATTGGACGCTTTTAAAATAATTGGATAGTCAAATGGTGGTGTAAAGTCTTGATAGTTTTTGGCTGTGACTGTTGTTGTCCCAGGGTACTTAAAGTCGTACTTCTCACACATTTTATAAAAATTTTCTTTCAATAATATTTCATCCATTAATGACTCATCAATATAAGGTACTGTAAAGTGTTCCTGTAGGACCGGTTTGTTTTTAATAATTAGTTTTGCATAATCATCGCCACAAGCAAGTAGCAGTAATTTTTTATCAGCGTATTGTTTTGCAACTTGTGCAAGGGCTGGTGCAAATACGTCCTGTTCATTTAAACGATCGATTTCTTGGAACTCCAATATATGGCTATCCTGTGTTGCTGTTAAATGTGAACGTCCTAATACAAGTGGCTTAATGCCATATGCTTCATAAAATGCTCGGGCCATGCCGTATGCATTCATATCTGATCCTAATAATACTGGTAAAAATGGTTGCTCCGTTGCCATCGTTATTTCAACTCTCTTTTGTGTTTTAGTATAGCTTTTAGTGTATCACATTTTCCAAAATGTTCACGAAAAAAAAGCCCCCATACGGAGACTTTTCCATTATTCATAATGTACTTTGTAATCATTGGATGTAATCCATTTTAATTTCATCGAGAAGATTCGTAGTAAGATGACATTTAATATAATTGGTAAGGCGATAAATAGTGTAATAGCTACAGTGATTGTATAAGGTGTCCATCCGACTAAACTTAAATATTTCAACGGTCCAACAAAACCACCTAAACCGAAACCTGCACTGTATGGGGTACCTACGATTTCAAACAGCCCTGCTAATGCCCCTAATATTCCCGCCGTGATAATCATCGGAAAAGCTATTTTTGGTTTCATGAAAAAATTACGCATTTGAATTTTTGCAGAAGCAACATGGGCAATCGCTGTCCCAATATTATTTGCTTTATAACTTGCAATACACATCCCAACGCCAGATGCACAAACACCGAGATTCGCTGCCCCTGCACCGATGCCTGATAACATAATAACTGTCGCAACACCGATTGTAGAGATTGGTGAAATGATTAAGATAGAGAAGATCATGGCAATTAGCGAGCCCATTACAACAGGTTGTAATGTCGTTAAATGCTCAATCATCAGACCAACATAGCCTGAGCCTGTACGCACATACGGTAAAATCGCATTTCCGATTAAACCAGGTACGAACATAGCAAGTGCAGGCATTAAAAGAAGTGTAAAATCTTTCAGCTTATTTCCTAAAAATTGCACAAAAAGTACAGCCAAAGCTGTCGTAATCCCGATATTAATTACCACACCTATACCGGCGATGGTAATGCCTGTATCAGGATCAATTGTGTAGACACCGCTACCGACAAATGCAGCTAGTCCAACACTACATGTTTGAACAGGCGTTAATTTAAAGCAAATACCTGTCATTACACCTATAACAACTGGCAATAGACTCATAGCTAAAACCGATGTATTTAAAATAATTTCTAACTGAGGTACGTAGGGAATAATTAGTTTTAATATTTCTCCAACTAATGCGTTTGGAATTAAACAAACGACAATCCCCATACTCATACCGGTTAGTACATTATTAATAAAATTTTTCATTGTATTTCATTTCCCTTCTGACAATATAACGCTCGTTGATGTTATCTCAGTATATTAATATTAGACTAATCGGTCAATATGAAATATTCAGAATATTGTATACTAATATTGGTAAACAGCATATTCCATCCATAGTCAGAAAGTAGTCGTTTACAACTAGCTGAAAACTGCACAAAAAATATCGGTGCCAGGCACATAAACAATTACACCATGACAAATAAAAAAGACTACAGGCAAGCGTCAAATCTTTCGCTTGCCTGTAGTCTAGTGTCTGAACTTTAGACGTTCACACGTATAAAATTACTATGTCTATGATTAAAATGTTATAACCGCTTGTCTGCTGCGTTCTAACTTAGCAACCATTTCCTTACCTGTTTCATTCCATTTAACCATTCGATAATACGCATCATGGTAGAAAATAAAACTGTAGCCGTTTGCTAAAGCTTCTTTCATCATTCTTTCCTTGGCAAATACACTCGTCATCGGATAATCATCATATGCTAACACCCATAATGGATTTTGATGTGCATGAGTTGGCATAATATCGGCCATATGTATCATGACCTCACCATTTTGTGACAACTTAATGATGGCATGTCCATCACTATGACCACCTGTGTGGATCATTTCAATGCCAGGAGCTACCTCTAAAGAGCTTTCGTACGTTTCAACTAAATGCTGTACAGGCTCCCAGTTTTCTTTCCAATACGTGTTTTTCGAGCGAATATTTGGCTCACGCATTTCATCCCACTCAATTTGTGTTACATAGATTTTGGCATTCGGGAATGTAGGAACTAAAACTTCACCTTCCCATTGTGTCAGACCACCCGCATGATCAAAATGTAAATGTGTCATTAAGACTGCATCAATATCAGCAGTTGTTAGACCAAGTTCTTGTAAACTATCAGCTAACGTCGATTCCTCTGTTACGCCATAGTTTCGCAGTTGCTTTTCATTTAATTTGTTAAAACCGACACCCGTATCAATAAGGTAATTTTTTTCACCATATTGAATTAAAATAGGCTCTGTTGGTAATTCAATTTGATTGTTTTCGTTTACTGGATATTTACGTGACCAAAGTGGTTTTGGTACTACGCCAAACATTGCACCGCCATCAAGGCAAGTGACACCCCCGTTTAGCCATGATAATGTCATATTGTGAAACTTTAACTGATCCATCCTTACTCCCCCTGCTATCTATTATTTTGTAATAAATTGCGATTCTAAGCGATAAATCGGCTGACCTTTAGCAGAAAATTTCTGCTCGTATTCTGTCATAATATTATCTTCTGGCATATTTGCATGTAGGTCGAGTGATACATACTTCAGTAACATACCATATTCAGACATACTAACTAACGAATACTCGAACAGTCCACGGTTGTCCGTTTTAAAATGAACTTCCCCGTTATCCACTAGAATCGACTCATATAATTTCAAAAAACCCTCATGCGTTAAACGACGCTTTGCATGGCGTAATTTTGGCCAAGGATCTGAGAAATTCAAATACACGCGGTCTACATCATTTTTTTCAAAGAATTTATTTAAATCTGCGCCATTTACTTTTAACAAACGTAAATTCGCTGGAGATTTAGCTTCAAGAATGTTTTCTAATGCGCAAACGATGACGCTATCATAAAGCTCAATACCGATATAATTAATATCTGGATTTTGCAGAGCCATTCCGGTTACAAATTGACCCTTCCCAGTACCTACTTCAATGTGTAATGGGTGATTGTTGCCAAAAACCGCTTGCCAATTTCCTTTAAAGTCTTCAGGATTTGGAATAATCACCTCTGGATGATTTGTAATCATTTCCTCTGCCCAAGGCTTATTTCGTAATCTCAATTTTCTTCCTCATTTCTTAATAGTGAAATTATTGATTTTTTATAGTATAACGTAAAAACGTCATATTCGCATGATATTATTGCGAAATGACGTTTTTTGTTTTTTCTAATTTTATACATTTCCATGCTTGTTGTTGGATTGTACAGCGCACAATTGTATCCTGTCCAATTGCACCAATGTAGTTACCATCTGTATGACAATCAACGCTCTTTGCATGTACAACAATCTCAAATTGATTGCTTTGTAAAAAAGTTATTTCTCGGAATTTTGTATGCTTCTCAAAAAAAACAGTAGCGAAAACTAGTAGTAGCTTCCATCTTGCAATATTATGAACAATGGTTAATTCAATTTGGCCGTCCAATGCATTAGACATAGGTGAAATTTTCATTCCTCCACCAAAATACGGTTGATTGCTCGTTGCTACAAACCATACATTTTGAAATCGCTGTGTTTGATTGTTTGTATAAACCGTTACATCGAAACAAGTAAAACGAAACAGTCCCCTAACTACTGCCGCAGCATAAGATAGTTTTCCTAACCCAATTTTATTAAAATAGTATTTTAGACGTGACTTATTAATATGCTTTGTGACATAGGCATCAAAGCCAAGCCCTGCATTATTGACGAATATTTCATCGTGCATAGTTCCTAGTTGAATCTTTCCTATATCTATCGAACGCTCAAGCATTTCCGTTCTGACGTAAGCTTCAATTTGTGTTGCATTTTGAAATGTTGGAAAATAACGTGCAAAGTCGTTACCAGAGCCTGCACTTATCACACCAATCACAACAAAATTATTATGTACAATGCCACTAACCACCTCATGAACGGTGCCATCTCCACCAACAACAATGATTAACTTTTTTATTTGCCCGTTTTGTGCCCATTCGCTTGCAATTTCTTGTCCATGTCCTTCATATTGTGTCAGAGCCACTTGATAATCAATTGTTAAATGTCGTTGTAGTCTATTCCAAACAATTTTCCCTTTGCCATTCCCTGCACGCTCATTGACAATAAATAATACATGCATCTGTTAGTCCTCAGCTTTTGAAGATGTCTGTTGCCAAATATCACGATTAAACGAAGTCGTTTGGACGTTATTTAAAATTGTTTGTGCAGCGCGGATTTGCATATGCTTCATAGGAGATGATACGTTTCTTAAAGCATGCAACCATTCATTATAATTACGACGATCCACTAATCGAATGTTAAAAGATGAGCCTGGATAATCGAAATAGCCATTGCGTGTTAAAATAACTTTGCGAATCGGCATGTCGACTTGATCTTGCTTAAATAATTGCGTTAACACAGATTCCATTCTACTTAAATTAATCATTGGATTCAGTACTTTAGAATCTTTTGTGCCCACTTTTTTCTCCCAAAAACGTTCACTTCCACCTACATACACTGCTTGATTCTCTGCCTCAAGTACAGTAATACAAATACATTCCGTAGGAGACATTAACACAACATCTAGCTCAATTGGTGCCTTTCTCACTTGCAAAATAGGATAGTAAAAAACTAAATAATTATCTGGTAGTTTTTGTAGCAATGTTCGTAACAAAGAATCACGTAAAAATCGAGGATCGACATAAGATTTTTCTCGCAAAGTGGAACTCGCCCACTTCATTTGGAAATGAAAAAACTGATCTATAAACATTCGCTTCAACTCATGAATAGACTGAGGTGCGTACACTATATTCGGTTCAAATGATAAAGTTGTTTCTTCTTCAGGAATAATATCTTCGTCATTTGTTAATTCGTTTGTAACGTCGATTTGCTCAATATCTTCTTGTACGTCTTCTTTGTGTCGCCCTGCAAAAATCTTTTTAAAGAGTGAGAAGCGCTCCTTTTCTTCCAATACATCATTGTCTTTTTCATTCGCCGTATGCTGCCACTCGGTAATATCTTCGCCCAATTCCCACCTACGTTTAATTCGATCCCATTGACTTTTCTTTAAACGTACAAATTGAGTTGGATATCTAGCTAAATCAATTTGATAACGTGAAATATAATCTTGTATTTTCACTAATTGTGCCATGTTTTGGTCACTCCAATCTTACTGCCCCATATCAAATTCGCCTCGTTATTAGTCGGTATCATCGTGATATCGACTAAAGGCGCTATCTTTTTTATTTTACATGACGTTTCAGGAGAATACATGCATATTTTGTTCTATAAAAAAGAGCTACCCTCATCACTCAGCTAATAACCAAGTTTTAGGTAGCTCTTTTTTATCATTTATACATATTAAGCATTAATTGAAATTGGTAATTTTGCCTCAAATGCTTTTTGTAATTTACGAGTCCATTCACCAGGAACACCTGCGCCAATTTGCTGACCATCCACATCAATAACCGGTGTCACTTCAGATGAAACAGAAGACACAATAATTTCATCCATTGCTAATAAATCGCCTTTTGTCATCGGCTCTTCAATCACTGGTAAATTTATTTCAGCTGCACATTTTAATATCACTTGGCGTGTAATACCATTTAAGATGTAGTTATTTGCTGGGTGCGTATAAAGTTTACCATCTTTAATACCATAGACATTAGCAGAAGAACATTCTGTGATAATATCACCACGATGTAAAATGGCTTCGTAGCAACCTTTTTCAGATGCTTCTTGTTTCGCAAGTACCGCGCCAAGTAAATTTAAAGATTTAATATCGCAACGTAACCAACGAACATCTTCCACCAATGTGGCTTTTACGCCTTTTTCGAAATTTTCAATTGAACGTTCACCTGTTTTAACATTCCCTGTTAGAATTGCTGGTACGCTTGCATCAGGGAAAATGTGGTTACGAGAAGTTGCTCCACGTGTAATTTGGAAGTAAACATGACCTGTTTCTAAATTATTTTTTTCGATTAAATCATGCAATAATTTGTGTAACACATCTTTTGTATAAGGGATAACAAGACGAATTTTATCGGCACTAGCATAGAAACGATCAATGTGCTCTTGTGCTGTGAACATATGTCCGTTATATACTTTGATTACTTCGTAAATACCATCACCAAATTGATAACCACGGTCTTCTGGTGAAACTGTAATAGATCCTTCTTCAACGATTTGATCATTCCATAATGAGTATGCCATGTTTAAAAACATCCTTTTCATTTTTAAGTTATTTTCACATTTTCAAGTACAATGATTCCCACTATACAATCAAGTAAGACCAGATGCAGTAAATCAAAGTAGATTTTTCAGTGAAGTGCTTTGCGTGTGATGCTTTGTATCTCTTTAGCAAGAACATCACGCTCTTACTTACACTTACTTCCCAGCTAGTTCTGCAATGGCTTCCGCATAAATAGCAGCAGCTTGTACTAATTTATCAACAATTACATATTCATCCGCACGATGCATGACATCTGGATCCCCAGGGAAAAGCATGCCGAATGCTACACCTTTTTTCAAGACGCGTGCATACGTGCCACCGCCAGTTGAAAGCAAAGGTGTTTCGTTATCTCCCGTTTGTCGGCGATAAACACCAGCTAACGTTTGGATTAACGGATCGTCCTCACTAACATAATGAGGTTTTGAGTTTTCTTGAATATCGAGTGAAAATCCTTTGTCTGCAGTTAATCGTTGCGCTTCTGTTATTTTATCATCAAATGGATACGTTACAGAGTAGCGGAAACTAATAACCATATTGCCACCTTGCGTTGCATCATACGTTACAATACCAGGATTTAATGTAGTTTGTCCGGACATGTCATCTTCATATTGTAATGCTAGTGCGTGACCATAATGATCCTGATGGAATACATCAACGATAAAATCGACAAATTGCTTACTTCCTACAGTCGTTAACTCTTGTTGTAAAAACGCTGCAAGGTAAACAGCTGCATTGACACCTTTTTCAGGTTCCATTGCATGGGCTGCTTTTCCTTTGATAGTTATTATATAGTGAGAACCCTCCATTAATAAAGAGCCTTCTAGCTGATTTTTACTTAAAAATGTTTGAAAATTCTGTTCGAATGGTGAAGATACGAATTGAACTGTCGCTTTTGCAAAATCAGGTACCATATTTGAACGCTTTCCAGCATTAAATAGTAGTAGCTGTTCTTTCGTTGCATCCCCAATCTGCTTTTGGGAGAATACAAGCGCAGCAATGCCTTTTTCGGCATTAATCAGTGGGAAATCCGCATCAGGAGCGAAACCGATTGTTGGCATTTCCTCGTTTTTAAAATAGTGGTCGACACAGCGGAAGCCTGTTTCTTCATCTGTCCCGATAATCATACGCACACGTTTGTTTAATTGAATACCTGCATCTTTTACAAGCTTCATTGCCATCCATGCAGCAACTGTTGGGCCCTTATCGTCAATAGCACCGCGCGCAAATAATTTGCCATCTGCAATCGTGCCGCTAAAAGGTGGATACGTCCAGTTTGATTCATCACCTACAGGGACAACATCTACGTGACATAAAATACCCAGTAACTCTTCACCTTGGCCCATTTCGATATGTCCAGCATAATTATTAACATTTTTTGTTTGTAACCCTTGTGCTTTCCCTTTTGCTAACAACCATTCCAATGCCTTTAACGGTCCTTCACCAAAAGGCACATCCGCAGTTATTGTTTTTTCATCCAGTACACTATTAATTTGCACAAGCTCTTGCAACTCTTGAATTAATTCATCTTGTCTTTCTTTTGCAGCCTGTAACCAATCCATTCTATGTACCTCCTCCATTTTATAATAAGATTATTCTACTCTTTACTAAAAAAAATTCAATCATCTTTCTAACTATCATTTCTTATCTTTCCTTTACACTACCACATATAGCATCTTTTTCACTAATCTCCACAAAATACAGCGCAAACTTTATGAATTAATTGTAAATTTCCACGGCATTCACTAGAAAATCACATCGTTATTCTATATAATAGATTTATCAGAATTATTTGTTCTGAACATAAAATTAGAAAAGGGGATGTCTAAGGCAGCTACTTAATAGCCTCAGTGCACTCCGCACATATTGTCGTCCGCTAGTCTTTGCCAAGTGAATTAAGATGAAGGAGTGGTTCATTTATGAAACCAACTACTGATCGAATGCTTAATCGTATTAAAGATGTGTACATGTTTATTTTAGACAAAGGAACCGTGTCTACACAGGATTTAGTCGAAGAGTTTAGCATCACTCCTCGCACCGTTCAAAGAGATTTGAACGTGTTAGCCTTTAACGATTTGGTGATGAGTCCAAGTCGAGGCAAATGGACAACGACGAGTAAAAAAGTAAAATTGACGTCTTAGTTTTTGCGCACTTTGCGTAAAGCATTTTTGTAAGAAAAAGAATGACCTTTCGTCGGGGTCATTCTTTTTTTCTATTTACAAAGCACTTTATTATCCGTTACACTCGAAACATTCTACATGTTGAGAGGAGGATAATTCTATGAAACTATCCAAAATGTTTCATCCACTTGTTTGGATTATTTTAGGTGGAACTATCTTCACACGCGTTGCAAGCTTTATGGCAATGCCTTTTTTAGCTATCTATTTACATAACGAAATTGATGCCTCCCCTTTACAAATAGGGTTGACCATTGGTATCGCGCCACTTATTTCTACAGTAGGTGGGTTTTTCGGTGGCTACTTAACAGATCGTTTTGGTCGAAAAAGTGTTATTTTACTTACGATACTCGTATGGAGTATTGTGTTCTTTGGCTTTGCAACAGCGCATACGATTTGGTTTTTCGTCATTTTAAATGCGTTGAACGGGTTATGTCGCTCCTTCTTTGAACCTTCTACACAAGCTTTAATGATTGACTTTACTCCCGCTGATAAACGAAAGCGATTGTTTTCATTGCGCTACACAGCCATTAATATCGCCGCAGTCATAGGACCTCTTATTGGTGTGTATATCGCGACATTATCCAGTCCTAGCGTGCCGTTTATGTTAACAGGCGCTATGTATATTGTTTATGCAATGTTTTTATTTTTCGTTTTGAATCGTTACAAAATGCAACAGCAAAAGCCGATGATACACACAAAAGTGCTACAAACCTTTACAATTCTTTTAACAAATCGTGTACTGTTAAGCTTTATTTTCGGGGCAATCTTAATAAATATTGGCTACTCCCAATTCGACTCAACACTCCCTCAACTTATTGAGCTCAAAATTGAAGATGGAGCCAAGCTCTATTCCCTACTGATTTCATTAAATGCTGCGGTTGTGCTTTTACTGCAATTACCGATTAGTATTTTTTCAGAGCGCTTCTCATCACCAACAATACTTCTTATCGGTATTTTGTTCTTTGTCATTGGTTTAACATTATTTGGCCTATCTACTAACTACCCGTTGTTTATTTGTGCAATGGTTCTTTTTACAATTGGTGAAATATTTACTTTCCCAACAATGAATGTCATGATTGATGAAATTGCCCCAGAGACACAGAAAGCTACATATTTAGGTGCGGCCCAATTTAAAAATTTAGGCGGTTTTATTGGTCCTATTATAGGTGGCTGGCTGTTAACACACTATATTGATACAATGTTTATCGTCATTGCTGCACTTGTTTTATGTAGTTCCCTATTTTATCGACCCAAAACACAATAAAGAAGCACGAGCCCAGTAGGCAACCTACTTGTCTCGTGCTTTTACTTATAACCGTTGTAAAACTACGTTTATGAATTGTATTTTTCTTCTGTTGAAGCTACTTCATGATAACTAGAATATTGGTCCTTCCCTGCTTTCTTAGACTGATATAAAGCCTTATCTGCTCGTTCAAATAAACTTAACTCGGTTTCATTTAGTTTTTCACAAATTACGCCGCCCATACTCACAGAAATAACCGACCATTTATGATTCTCTACATTTTTTAATCTACGGATTTTCTCCAAAATCGCACTTGCTACTTGTACCATATGTTCATTGTTCGTATCATATAGGACAATTGCAAATTCATCTCCACCAAATCTCACAACGAAACCTTCTGTTCTAACGACGTCTTTTAAAATTTTAGCCGTTTCAATAAGAATCCTATCTCCTTCAGCATGTCCAAATCGATCATTTACTTGCTTAAAATTATCCAAATCTATTAATAATAAACCAGGTGTATTGGCTTTTCTTTTTTTCAATAATTTATCCATTTTACTAATGTATGTTGCACGATTATAAACATTTGTTAGTGGATCATAGGTTGCAAGATGTATCGTTTTAGAAAATAGCCTATTAATAACGACCAACATAATTAACGCTGTTACTAATGCAATCATTAAAACATACCAAAACTGTTTTGTATTATTGGCAAGTGCATTTAACTCTGTACGATTGCCATATTTGACATAGACTACCCGTTTTGTTGAGGCACCACGCACCGTCTCTGCTTCATACGGTAAAAAACGATAGGTTTCGATATAGCCATCGTCTAATATTTGCTGATATTCAGCTGGCTTCATCGTTTGTAGTGCAGCCTTAAAATGATCCTGAAATTTTTTTGTTTGATTTTTTACAGTTATCCGAGCGGATTCTGTGTCCGAGAAAAAAACACCACCTGCACTAATCGTTCGAACATCTAGCAAATCATTATACTTTTCAACTAAATACGCAGCGGTTTTTCCAAAGTTAAATGTTTGAAAGACAGGGACTTCATCTAATTTCAAACCAAGCTCTAATAAATACTTTTTATCAGGCGTTGCTAAATAACTAAATTTGCGGTACTCACCAGTTGTGGTCGAAATATCTATACCATCTGTATATAATTGCCCACTCTCTCTTCGTTCATCCAATAATGCCGAAAAGCTTTTACAGCAAAGCGAAAAATTTAGACCTAAATCTTTTTGAAATGTAGTATAAATTACCGTATTTGTTTGATCCAATATGTATATATCCATACCATGTTGATTTTTCATTTGTTGTAAGTTCCAAGTGTCTATTTTTGGATTTTGTTTATAATAAGTAGCTAATGCTTTTAACTCTTTTTCCATCTGATCCGAAATGTTTTTATCAAAATAAAAGTGCGCATTATCTACAGTTTGCATATCTGCAAGAATATGATTTTCAATTAATGTTCGATTACTAGCTTCTTGTGTTTCAATATTTGTCACAAGAATTTGTCTGTTTACATAAGAAATTACAGCAACAAGTATTAATGCAAAGGCAATTAAAGATATTAATAATTTAATCCGTAGTTTTTTCATTAACATGTCCTCTACTCATCTTCACTATCATTTTTTGAACAAAAAATATTTTCGGTACGTCAAGCCTCTCCCACGTTATTTTATTGATATATCATATTATACAGTTAATGGGACAAACTTGTATAAAAAAAATCCTCGATACTAAAAGTATAGCATCGAGGATTTTCTTTACTCTCTATTTTGTAAGCCTGCTAATTCTTCTGGCGTTAACTCGCGATATTCACCTAATGCTAAGCTTTCATCAAGTTGTAAGCTCCCCATAGAAAGGCGTTTTAAGTAGATAACATGTTTACCTACTGCTTCAAACATCCGTTTTACCTGATGGAATTTACCTTCTTGAATCGTTAATTCAATTTCTGATTGTGGGGCAGATTTCAGAATAACGAGCTTGCCTGGCTTTGTTACGTAGCCATCATCTAGTTCAACACCACGAGCAAATCGTTCTCCATCCTCTTGCGTAACAATGCCCTCTATTTTAGCATAGTACACCTTAGGCACATGCTTTTTTGGAGATAGTAAGTTATGGGCTAAAACACCATCATTCGTTAACAGTAACAAGCCCTCTGTATCTTTATCTAAACGACCAACTGGAAATGGTTGAAAATGTTGATGTAGTGGGTCTAGTAAGTCAATGACCGTTTCATCTCGTAAATCTTCTGTTGCAGAAATAACACCTGGCGGCTTATTCATCATGTAATACACAAACTCTGTATATACAACACGTTCACCGAACACTACAACATTTTGTTGTTCTGGATCAACATGCATGGCCGCATCTTTTACATACGTACCATCAACAGAAACGGCCTTTTGTTTTAGGAGTTGCTTAACTTCCTTTCGTGAGCCATAGCCCATATTGGCTAGTAATTTATCTAAACGCATAGTTCCTCCTATTTAAATCCCAATTTACTTGTAATTCTTGTTATGCGCTCACCAAGTAGTTTTTGTGCTAAACCTAAGCGTAATGACAAATAGCCATAAACAGCAGCACCTACTGCTGCACAAATAACAGAATAGACAAGTGCAGAGAATTTACCATCCACTGGTCCCATCACAAGTTCTAATAGCTTATGAACGATTAAAACACTGACAGCCATTGCAGCTGTTAAAAGTGAGATAAGCATGACACGACGTATAACCATTTCTGATTTATAATTAAGCGTTTTTCGAAGCACTAGCAAATTAATAATAATTGAAACACTATAACCAATCGCTGTTGCCAAAATGGCTCCGTCCGCTTCTAGCCAACGAATAAACGAAATATTAAGGGTTAGCTTTACTAAAATACCTGATAGTAGACTGAAGACAATCCACTTTTGGAAGTCAATACCTTGTAGCAACGCGGCTGTAACTTGGAACAACGCAAATAAAATTGCTACTGGTGCATAATGAGCTAAAATCGTTGCGCCCATCTCGCTTTCAGAGTAAAGCATAAAGTAAATTTCATTTGCTAATAATGAAATACCAACTACTGCTGGTAATGTAATGAAAATTAAAATTTGATACGTTTTATCCATCGCATGTCGTAACGATAAATACTCACCTTGTGTAAAATATTTTGTTATCGTCGGTACTAACGCCATTGAAAAACTTGTTGCTAACATAACAGGAATAATGACAACTTTATGTGTTGTAAAGTTAATCATTGATAAATACTCATCCGTTACTTTGGCTAAACCAATGGAACTCATAGCACCATTAAACGTTACCATATCCACTAATTGAAATAATGGATTAGCCACCCCTACAAACACCATCGGAATGGAATACGTTATCACTTCTTTATAAATATCCGACATTGGTAGCTGGGTCGACGTAACACTTTGACTACGCAATAAATTAAATTCAGGTTGGTATTTTTTCCAGTAGTAATAGAGCACCATTAAGCCGCCAATTGCCCCGATAAAAGCTGCGAATACCGCAAAGGAAACTGCTGTTTGCGCTTTGCCATTAAAAACTACTACTACTAAGAAAGAGCCGCCTAATAACACAACAATTCGGACAATTTGTTCCACTAACTGTGAAACTGCTGTCGGTTCCATTTTGTCATAGCCTTGGAAAAAGCCACGCCACAAACTCATAAATGGAACAACAATAAGCGCAAAGCTTACCCAGCGAATAACAGACGCAATTTGCTCGACTGTAAATTTCTGTTCATCACTTTTAATAACAAGTTCACCAATCGGTGTTGCCAAGATAAAGAGGGCAGCAAAGGACAACATACCCGTTATCAACATTATCACGATACCTGACTTCATCAGCTTGCGTCCTGATTGATAGTCTCCTAAGGCATTGTATTTAGAAACAAATTTCGATACAGCAATTGGTGCACCTGAAATGGCTATTGCGAGCATGATTGAGTAAGGAATATATGCATATTGATACAGCGCAATATTTTCCTGCCCAACAATCGCATAAAAGGGAAAAATATAAATTAATCCAAGCACCTTAGATAAAAACATCCCTAACGTTAATATCGCAGTACCTTTCATTAAATTGGACATCGTATCCATCCATTCATTAGTAAAATCAAGCTTTTATGAGTGATGGAACATCATCACTTTTCAAACATTAAAACGAGTAAACCAACTGTTATCTTAACATATTTACAAGAAAACAGATGCAAAAAACACAGAAAAGTTTTTGAAATCCACAATTCCCCGTTCATTAGAACAAATCGATATGAATTGTCTTGTATATTTCCAAAAAAATAGCGGTTCAAAAAATCTACTAGATTCTTTGAACTGCTACTTCTGTGTTACATATCAACAAAGAATTGTTTATACCATACTAAGAACACATAAGCTGTCCAAATATAGCGACCACGATTAGCTTTGCCTTCATAATGTTCATCTAAATAACCCACTAGTTGCTTCGTATCGAAAAATTCATTGGCAAAGTCCGTTGTAAACATGTCCTTGACCATATTGTAATACTTTTCTTCACGCAGCCAGTGACGAATTGGTACAGGGAAGCCAAGCTTCGGACGCTTTGCCCACTCTTCTGGTAATTCCTGATGTGCCGCTTGACGAAGAACATATTTCGTATCAATATCATTGACACGATATCTTGATGGAATATTTTTTGCTAGCTCCATTACTTCTTTGTCTAAAAATGGTACACGTAATTCGATAGAGTGCGCCATACTCATTTTATCTGCCTTTAATAAAATATCTCCAGGCATCCATAAATTCAAATCTAAATACTGCATTTTTGTAACATCATCATCACCAGGTACTTCATCATAAATACGTTTCGTAATTGTTTGTACAGAAGGACCGTTTTTATAAGCTGGTTTTAAGACGTTTAATGCGTCATCCTCATCCCATACAACCGCTTCACCAATAAAGCGTTCCTCTACGGTTTGACCACCTTTTACAAGGAAATGTGTATATTGGTTTTTCGGAAGCGCCTCTGCAATGCCACGCAATGCTTTACGCAGACCAAATGGCACCTTTTCGTATTTTTGCATTCTGCCAGAGTTTTGGTACCACGAATAGCCTCCAAAAATCTCATCCGCACCTTCACCAGAAAGTACAACTGTTACATCCTTTGCCGCTAGCTCCGATAGGAAGTAAAGCGGTACAGAAGATGGGTTTGACTGTGGCTCATCCATATGCCATTGAATTTTCGGTAAAGCTTCAAAACACTCATCTGCTGTAATATATTTACGCTCGTTTTGAATATTTAATGTATCCGATAAATCCTTTGCTAAGTTTGTCTCATTGAACATATCTTCATAGTCCGAAAAACCAACAGAGAATGATTTATCAGGACGTAGCAATGATGTAATATAACTAGAATCAATACCGCCAGACAGGAAAGAACCAACCTTTACATCACTAATTTGGTGGGCATCTACTGACTCTTTTACTGTTGAACGAATATCTTCCACATATTTTTCAATCGGCGCTTCTTTCGCATGGAATTTTTTATCCCAATATTGCACAATTTGTTTTTGTCCATTTTTAATGACCATATAGTGCGCTGGTGGTAATTTAAATACACCTTTAAAGAATGTTTCGTCCATTGAAGAATATTGGAACGTTAAATAAGGACGTAATGCATTTTTGTTTAATTCTTTAATGAATGCTGGATGAGGCAAGAAAGATTTAATTTCCGAACCAAAAATAAATGTTCCATCCGTCGTGTTTTCAGTGTAGTACAGTGGCTTAATACCAAAGCCATCACGCGCGATAAATTGTAAATCATTCTTTTTATCCCAAATACAGAATGCGAACATACCGCGAAGCTGTTTGACAAATTCTACACCATACTGCAGATAACCGAAGATTAACACTTCACTATCCGATTTCGTTTTAAATGTATGACCCTTTTCTTGTAGGTCCTTACGCAACTCTTGGAAATTATATATCTCCCCATTGAAAACAAGCACAATGTTGCCATCTGGGCTATAAAGAGGTTGATTTGCCACGTCTGATAAGTCAATAATGCTTAAACGACGGAAACCTAACGTTACTTTATCGTCACTATGAATACCACCACTATCTGGTCCACGGTGAATAATTGTATTCATCATATTTTCAATTGTTTGGTGATGATCAATCACATTTGTTCCATTAATATAGCCAATAAATCCGCACATCTATTTTTCACCTCATAATTTAGTGCATAACCTCTATCATCATAGCACGAAAAGCCATTCATTTCATGCTGTCATTATAGATAAAAAATTATAAAGCACTTTATTATAATTTTCAATGTAAAGTAGCCGCCCTCTATATAGACTTCATGTATAATAGGAAAAGTTCCTAATAATGAAAAGAAAGTGAGTTCACATATATGTATGATGTAATCGTTATCGGTGGTGGCCCCTCTGGATTAATGGCCGCCATCGCAGCTGGAGAACGAAAAAAGAAAGTTTTACTTCTCGAAAAAGGGACAAAGCTTGGGAAAAAGCTCGCGATTTCTGGTGGTGGTCGCTGTAACGTAACAAACAGACTACCTGTTGAAGAAATTGTTAAACATATTCCTGGCAACGGTCGTTTTTTATATAGCCCCTTTACTGTTTATAACAATGAGGACATTATTGCCTTTTTCGAAGGGCTAGGTGTCGCATTAAAAGAAGAAGACCATGGTCGTATGTTCCCTATGTCCAACCGTGCGCAAGATGTAGTCGATGCATTGATTCGTCAATTGCAACGACTACATGTTGAAGTACGGTTACATACACCCGTTAACAAGTTATTGATGGATGATGAAAAGATTCTTGGTGTGCGCTTAGAAGATGGGACAGAAGTACGCTGTAAGGCTGTTATTGTAGCAGTTGGAGGCAAGGCAGTGCCACAAACAGGTTCAACAGGCGATGGCTACCCTTGGGCCGAACGTGCTGGACATAATGTGACAACACTCTTTCCAACAGAAGTGCCCGTTTTATCAAAAGAGGAGTTTATTCAAACGAGAGAGCTACAAGGATTAGCATTACGAGATGTCGCGGTATCCGTTCTCAATAAAAAAGGTAAGCCACTAATAACACATCAAATGGACATGCTCTTTACGCATTTCGGATTAAGCGGCCCTGCTGTATTACGCTGTAGTCAGTTTGTCGTCAAGGAGTTAATGAAAACGGGTTATGAACCTGTCACAATGCGTATCCAAACGCTTGTAGATTTCAATGAGGAAACATGTCTTCAATATTTAAATAAGCTTATAAAAGAAGAACCGAAAAAAGCAGTGAAAAATGTTTGGAAAGGCGTCGCACCAGAACGCTGGCTGCTATTTTTATGTAACCGTGCAAATATTGATGTTCAAATGACTGGCATTGAATTATCTCAAGAAAAAATTCGCGCGCTAGCACATTTACTAGTGAATTTCACAATGACGGTTAGCGGTACACAATCGCTCGACAAAGCATTCGTTACAGGTGGAGGCGTTTCTGTGAAAGAAATCGAACCAAAAACGATGGCGTCTAAGAAAAAGGCAGGTTTATTTTTCTGCGGAGAAATATTAGATATTCATGGCTACACAGGCGGCTATAATATTACGTCTGCGCTTGTGACAGGACGAATTGCAGGAATGAACGCTGACTTGTAATCACTCGATTCCATTTAGCAAGGACTAAGAGTCGAAATATAAGCTAAAAAACAGTAGTAAAAGCACCGCCGCAGCAAACATAGCCGTATAACAAAAAAGTGTTCGATTGATGGGATTTTCCTCTATGAAGAGGAATGAAACCTTAGCAGTTCATTCTTTTGCAGTAAATAAAAATGAGAAGTTTACACTAGTTGATGGTAGCGAAGGCGGTGACTCCTGCGGGACAGCACAGAACGTAAGACGAGGGCATTCCGCGTGTTAGCGAGGGTTGCGGCTTACTGTGCTGAGCGGAAAGCACCGCCAAAGCGGACAACAACGAAAAAGTGTTCGATTGATAGCAGTCAATCGAACACTTTTTGCATTTTTGTCCCTACTTTTTTAACTTTCGCTAGACAAATAAACCTCTTCATACGGTTGGATAATGACAAACCCTTCGCCAGAGAAAGCCATTTGAATCGATTCACCACTGCCACGTCCAATAAACGTACGGAAGCTAATATCTGTTTTAAATTCAGGTGTTAAATTGCCTGACCATGCAACTGTAGCATGAGGATCCGTATAAACTGTTTCACCAGGCTTTACCAACAACGTCAACGGCTCGAAATGCGTTGTAATGGCTACTTTACCGCTTCCTTGCAGCGTTACATTAAACAGCCCTCCAGACATAATACCAGCCATTTTACGCATTAATTGAATGTCCCAATTAATACTTGGTTCAAATGCCAGCAAGTCATTACCGTTGACACAAATACTTTCATCCTTCAAATCAAAAATAGTCACCTTTTTCCCCTGATCCGCTAAATAGAGACGCCCTTTTCCTTTTGCTTTCATAAGTTGCGTTCCTTCGCCTGTTAATGCTTTTTTAAACATTTTTGAAAGGCCATGTTCTAAAACACGTTCCCGCTCAAACTTAATGTCGCCTATGTATGAAATCATAGCCCCCATTTTTGACCAGACTTCACCATCTAAATTAACCTCTAATACACGCTCTGTTTCTAACTCGAAATATTCGTTCTCATAATCATCTTGTTGCGTTGTCTTAATGAATTCATTTAATGAATACTTTCCCATAGCGTCCGCCTCCTTTATACCCTTATATACGTTAATTGCCATGAAAAGATTCACCATTCTTTGTCACAGTCAATCACTACAGACATATAGCCCTTCATATACTATTATTTTGATTATTTTTATAGTAAATTGCTGTCACCTATAAATAGAATAACGTTGCAAAATTTCTCTTTTAGTAGCAAAATCACTTTATTTACCATAATCTTATTGACATCAAACATGAGCTGTTATATGTTAGACGAAGATTAATCAAGTGTTGTATAACAATCGCTACAAATAAAAAACCGCATTAGCGTCATATGCGAAATGACACTAATACGGCTATACTTTTCAAGTGCGAATTGAAAGTAAAAATTATCGTGTAGCGGAGACGTCTCCAACCTTTTGCTCTGCTGTTTTTAATGCTGTTTGTTTACGCACATCTGCACGTAGCGTTAATGAAATAATTAATGAAATAGCAATTAAACCTGCAAATACATAGAATACAGGAATGTAACTATCATAAGCATTTTTAATAGCGCTCACTAGAAGTGGACCAAAAACGCCACCTAAAGACCATGTTGTTAGTAAATAACCGTGGATAACACCAAGTTGCTTCGTACCAAATAGGTCACTTGCGAATGCAGGTAGGTTTGAGAAACCGCCACCATAACAACTAACTACTAAGAAAATAAGTGCTTGGAAAATAATAACGTTTGTCGTATGTGGCAATACGATAAATGTAATAAGTTGTGCTGTAAAGAATATTACAAAGACGTTTGATCGACCAATATAATCCGACACAGCAGCCCAAATTAAGCGACCGCCACCATTGAATAACCCCATAACGCCTACCATTGCTGCAGCTCCTGCAACTGATAAACCTACAATTTCCTGTGCCATCGGTGATGCGACAGAAATCATCATAATACCCGCAGTTACATTGACTAAATGCATTGACCATAACATCCAGAAATGCTTTGTTTTCACAGCTTCACGAGCTGACATTACTGCTAAATCTTTTTTCACTACATCCTTGCCTTTTTCTGCTGCCGCTTTCATATTCGCAGGCATAAAACCTGGTTTTGGCGGCGCTATATAAGAAGCCCCTAAAATCATTAACGTGAAGTAACTTGCCCCTAAAATAAAGTAAGTTGTAGAAATTCCAACTGCTTCCATTAAGTTTGCTGCTACCGGTGCAGTAATTAATGCTCCCGATCCAAATCCTAGTACAGCCATACCTGTAGCTAAACCACGACGGTCTGGGAACCATTTTACTAATGTAGAGACAGGTGCGATATAACCAATCCCCATACCTAAACCACTAAGTAAGCCGTAAGTTAACCAGTATAATGTGACAGAATCCATAGAGATTGCAACACCTGCACCAGCTTGTCCTGCTCCAAACAGTACTGCTGCTACCATGGCCGATTTACGTGGACCCATTTTTTCTACTAAACTACCAAATAACGCTGCTGAAAAACCAGCAAGCCCCATCATAATTGTAAAGGCTATCGTAACCTTTGTTTCACTCCATCCCATTTCTGTGACAATCGGCAGCTTGTATACACTGTATGCATAGGCTCCACCAATGGAAAGGTGAATAGCGATTGCAGATAATGCAATTAACCATCTATTTTTATTCATAAATTCTCATTTCTCCCCTCTTTTGCTACCTGTGAAGATTCTATGAACGTCCATGTAAAACAATTTACCACTTATAATTATTCGAATGCAAGATGTTTTTCTAAAAAATATTATTTCTCCAAAAAGTTTTCGACTAGTCAATACATATCAACAACATC
The DNA here is from genome assembly GCF_037976175.1 of Lysinibacillus sp. FSL K6-3209. Taxonomy (NCBI): domain Bacteria; kingdom Bacillati; phylum Bacillota; class Bacilli; order Caryophanales; family Bacillaceae; genus Lysinibacillus; species Lysinibacillus sp. FSL K6-3209. The sequence goes on from NZ_CP150264.1 coordinate 3,474,322, forward strand.
AAAATCCTTACAGCCTCTAAGCAAAAAGGCGTTTATCAAACGATATCACCAACATATTTTAGCTATTATTATTTTTCTACCGTACTTATTCACACTAAATAAATTATTTTGAAATAGTTAAATTTGTGCATATTTTCACATATTAAGCCATGTATTCTCCTAGGCTGCCACTAGATACAAAACCTATCGAAATAAAGGGTAAGAAAATACAAATAATTGATAGGCAGAAATATTAAGAACAAAAGAGAATTTTAAAAACTTATCGAAGCAAATTTTCTTTGCGCAAAAGAAATCAAGTTATCACAACATATGTAAATCCAACCAGTAAGCATTTAAAATGTAAATTAATTTACACAAACGATATGTATAACGTACTTTACAAGTTAAAATGCCTATTATTTTTTATTATTCAAATATAAATTTTTTGATTTACCGAAAACACTCAACGAATATTAGAACAACAAAACCTTCATAGCACTTCCCACTTTTTATATTTTTTTCTTTAAAAAACGTATAAGTTCATTGTTATAGTACACCATTGAAATGAATACGTTAAAGCGGTAATTGTATTACAACAAGCTATTCTTTTATGTTACTTTATTATAGAATGATAGTCCTAGTTCATTGTTAGAAAAATAGGGTTTGCTAATCTACATAATCCATGCGCTTGCTGATCGAAATCTTATACCACAGAGGTGATGAAATGATAAAGGGCTGCCATTTCAGCATTCCTTTTACATACTTATGAAGAACATATCGTTGCGACTAAAAATGTTTATCTTTTCGTTCATAATTGTTATTTTTTCTATCACGACGAGTGGTGCAATTATGATTCATAATCTTGCTGGTGCTTTGGAAAAAGAATTCGGTGCCCGTGCAATAGCTATTGCACGAACCGTTTCACAGCTGACAGAGGTCCAAAAACATGTAGGCACAAAAGAAGGTTTTGAAGTGATTCAACCCATTGCTGAACGCATCCGATTAACAACGGATGTTGATTACATTGTTATCATTGATATGAAACGTATTCGTTACTCCCATCCATCTGAAAGTAAACTTGGTACAGTTTTTGAAGGTGGCGATGAAATAGAAGCTTTTTCACAGCATGAGTACATATCAAAGGCACACGGTGTGCTTGGCTATTCCATACGAGCATTTGTACCAATTATGAATGAGGAAGGTACCAAACAGGTTGGCGTTATTACCGTTGGGCTGCTGGCACCAAAATGGTATAACCTTTTAGACCAATATCAATTTGATATTTTAGTCTCTCTTTTTTGGGGACTCGTTATTGGTTTAGGTGGATCTGTATGGGTAGCTAACCATTTAAAACGCCAAACATTTAATTTAGAACCTTATGAAATTGCTCGGCTAGTAGAAGAACGCTCAGGTATTATTCAAGCGATGGATATTGGTATTTTGGCGACTGATGAAAGCGGGAATGTAACATTTATTAACCGATTAGCGAGGCAATATACGCATTTCTTCGGGCATAAAGTTTCCAGAAAATCATTATTTAAAAACACTTGGCTGGCAGAGGATACCATTCAACAGCACGAAGTCTATCGACCACTGTTAATGTTCGATCAAATGTATTTAGTTCGAACATTTCCGATTCGGATTATGGAGCAAAATGCGGGATATCTCATCATGTTAACCGACCGTAAAGAAGCAAATATGCTTGCCGAAGAATTAACGGGTATTAAAATGCTTGTCGATTCCTTGCGAGCACAGCAACACGAATATATGAACCGTCTCCATAGTATTGCAGGGCTTATTCAATTGGAACGAAATGACGATGCATTAAGCCTCATTATCGATGAAATTACAGATGAAGAGGAAATCATTCAAAGCTTGCATGATAAATTTCAAGATTATTCAATTCAAGGCTTATTGCTTGGCAAATACTCACGTGCTAAGGAACTAGGAGTGGAACTAACAATTGATGAAGATTCGAACCTTGTGGATTTTATGAGTGGTTTATCGTGTGGTGACATTATCACCATTATCGGCAACTTACTGGACAATGCAATGGAAGCATGCTTCGAATGTCCGCATAAAGATGTTCACTTAACCATCATTGGGGATAAGCATTTTTTAATTATCGAAGTGCAGGACAGTGGTAAAGGAATTGAAGGCGTACCACAGCGTATTTTTGATTACGGATTTAGTACGAAACAAAAAGATGGACACGGTATTGGTCTTGCACTAGTCAAACAAATTGTCGAATCCAATAAGGGAACAATTCAAGTAGAATCCACTGTTCATATTGGTACAACAATTACAATTAATATAGGGGTGATGGACGAACAATGAGCAAACTCACAGTTTTTATCGTAGAAGACGATCCAATGGTGCTTGAGGTTAACAAAGGGTTTTTAAATAAAATGACTGGTTTTCAGCTTATCGGAGAGGCTGTCAACGGACGTGATGCCTACGACAAAATCATTATTCAAAAACCTAATCTCATTTTACTTGATATGTTCTTACCAGATATGACCGGAATGGAATTGTTTTTAAAAATTCGAGCGCAGCGTATTCCATCCGATATTATTATGATTACAGCCGCTCGTGATGCACCTACTGTACAAGAGTCTCTTCGACTCGGTGCAATCGATTATCTTATAAAGCCATTTCGTTTTGATCGCTTCGAAAAAGCTTTACAACAATATCGAAACGCTACAAAAAGTTTACTAAGCACCACTACAATTAACCAAGAGGATATTGATCAGTGGTTAGGCATCCAGCACGAAATGCTTGAACTTCCTAAAGGCTTGAACAACATTACGATGGACCAAATTTTAGGCTATTTGACAACACTTCAAGCACCTATTACTTCTGAACAGCTTGCACAAAATGTTGGCATGGCGCGAGTAACTGTCCGCAAGTACCTAGACTTTTTAGCAACAAAAGGTACAGTGCAAATCGAATTAAAATACGGAACTGTTGGACGACCTACAAAATACTATTCCATTAAATAATGACATCCTGCGCCGTCTATCCACGTTTCTGATTACTAATAGCAATATATAAGAATCTGCTCGCTTTTTGTGGGTAAGCAACAAGCCATAGCAATCTCCACGTTATCTTCAGGATTTTGCTTTGCTATCGTTTTCCCATGCAAGGCGTGCAGATTCTTTTCTTTTGAGAGGCTTCTATAACATTAAAGCAGTTAAAATCACTTACCTATTCATAAAAAAATAAGTACGTCCTCTGTTTTGTAACAGTTTATTAAAATAATAAATTGTTATATACCATAAATACCAAAATGTTCATTAATACCATAATATTGAGTATTTCAAAATATACAATACAATAAAAAGCGTTCACATCTTCAATAGATTAGAGGTGAATTTATATGTGGCGCAATCGTATTCACAAACAATTTGTGAGCGTTCTCATTTTACTGACAGTGCTGTTAATTTCTTGTCAACAACAAGATTACCCTACAGACAATGAGCAATTAAGTCATGAAGAACAAATTGTTATTCGCTTTTCACATGTAGTTGGTGAAAACACACCAAAGGGAATGGCAGCAGTAAAGTTTGCCGAGCTCATTAAACAACGAAGTAATGGTCATGTAGAAATTCAGGTCTTTCCAAATGGTGTTCTTTATAAAGATGGTGAAGAAATGAATGCGCTTTTACGTGGAGATATTCAAATGATCGCACCAGCCATTTCAAAAATTACAACACTCGTTCCCGAATGGTCAGTGATGGACTTACCCTATGCATTTAAAAATGCGGAAGAAGTACATGCATACATTGATAGTGAAGTGGGTCAATCATTAATGAAGAAATTAAATGATCATAATCTGTTTTCAATGGGTGTTTGGGATAGTGGATTCAAACAATTGAGTAATAGTATCCGCCCTATCCAAGATGTCTCTGACTTAAAGGACTTACGCATGCGCATCATGCCAAGCGATATTTTAGCAGAGCAATTTTTAAGTGTTGGTGCCTATCCAAAACGCATAGATTTCAACACGGTCTTTCATCAACTACAAAAAGGCAATGTAGATGGACAGGAAAATACATTAACAAATATTACAAGTAAAAATCTTCATTCCTTACAAGACTACTTAACTATTAGTAATCATGGTTATTTAGGTTATTTGCTACTGATGAACAATGAGTTTTGGCAATCCTTACCGAAGGATGTTCAAACATTGCTTATTGAAACACTTGCTGAGGTACAAGAATGGGAATGGCAACTGGCAGAAAATCTCACAACAGAACGTTTGCAAGAAATGGAAGCTTGTAGTTGTATCAATATTCATTACTTTACAGATGAAGATATTCAGCAATGGGAATCTGCATTTGAACCAGTATATAAGTATTACGCAAATAACTATAGCAAGAAATATATACTTGCACTGCCAAAAAACCAATCACGTCATTAACTTGGGTTTAAAGGGGATCCTTTCAACTATAATCAAAACTTTAAGGGGGATTTGACATGAAAAAATGGCTTCTTATGTCACTGATGGCTGTGCTTGTACTAGCATTAGCCGCGTGTGGAGGCGACAAAAAAGAAAAAGCTTCTGCTCCAGCAGCTGAAGGTGATGGTGGTTATACAAAAGACAAACCGCTCATTATTAAATTTTCTCACGTTACATCAATTGACAGTGTTAAAGGAAAAGCTGCCGATGCTTTTGCAAAATTAGTTGAGGAGAAAACTGACGGTAAAGTGAAAGTTGAAGTTTATCCTTCTTCTCAATTATATGGCGATAATGATGAACTGGATGCATTAGTATCTGGAAACGTACATATGATTGCTCCTTCTGTTACAAAAATGGTGAAAATTGACCCTCGTTGGCAATACGTGGACATGCCTTACCTTTTTGAAAATGAAGAGCATGTTCGTAAATTCTTTGATTCTGACGTAGCAAAAACAATTCTTGAATCCGATCAATTAGCGGCAAATGATATTAAAGGTTTAGTATTTTGGGAAAATGGCTTTAAACATTTTTCAAATAACAAACACCCACTTGTAAATGTAGAAGATTTTAAAGGATTAAAATTCCGTGCACAAGCTGGTAAAGTTCTTGAAGCACAATTTAAAGCATTAAAAGCTGGCTCTGCTACGATTTCATTCGGTGAAACATACGCTGCTCTGCAACAAGGAACTGTCGATGGACAAGAAAATACGTTCAACAACTTCGATACACAAAAATACCAAGAAGTTCAAAAGTACTTCTCTGTATCTGAACACGGTCGTCTTGATTACGCTATCTTTGTAAACAAACCTTTCTGGGATAATATTCCAAGCGATTTATTAAAAGCGATTGAAGATTCTTTAGATGAGGCTACAACGTTAGCTTGGGATTTAGCTGCTGAAGAAAACGCAAAATCGTATGAAAACATTAAGAACTCTGGCATTGAAGTGATTGAATTAACAGTCGCTCAAAAAGAGGCTATCAAAGCTGAACTTGAGCCCGTTTACGAAGAGTTTGGCAAAGCGATTACTGAAGATTTAATTAATGGTATTCGTGATTTAAAATAAGTGCTTCAAATTGAGTGTCGATGACTTATCGACACTCACTCTTTTTCTTCAAGTAAATCGCTTACAATATTTTGAAAATTGATAGAAAGAATGAATCCTTGTTCTACTTTATAAATCGGAAAATACTATCATCATATTTTAAGGAGGTATCCGCATGAAATTTTTACATAAACTATGGGGTTATTTAGAGGAAATCCTTGCTGGATTCTTTTTCGTAACCGGAATTGCACTGATCTTCTACGGTGTAATGATGCGTTATATTTTTAACGAACCTCAAGCTTGGGTAGAAGAATTAGCGCGCTACGCAATTATTTGGGGTACATTTCTTGGTTTTGGTTTAGCACTTCGTCACAATCAACACATCCAAGTAGATATTTTATACGATAAATTAAAACCATCCAATAAACGAATTTTAGATTTAGTGGCAACATGCTTAAGCATCGTCTTTTGTTTGATTTATACGTACTATGGATTTATTTTAGTTGAAAACCGTTATACATCCGGTATGGTTTCACTAGATATTGGCATTCCTATGTGGGTAGTCTACTTAGTACTGCCGATTTCAGGTGTATTATTTTTACTACGATTTGTAGAAAGATTAGTCAATATTTTAAGAGGAAAGGACGAAGAATATGCTAATCCTCTTACTTAGTTTCTTTATTTTATTATTTTTACGTGTACCTGTCGCAGTGAGCTTAGCGCTTTCAACGATTTTAGTGTTCTTCCAAATTGATTTTAATATGAATATGATTCCACAGCGTATTTTCACAGCTCTCGATTCATTCCCGATGATGGCTATTCCGGGATTCGTTCTTGCTGGCGTACTGATGGCACGTGGGGGCATTTCTAAGTATTTAATAGAAGCATTACGCGCTTGGATTGGACATCTCCCTGGCGGTCTCGCAGTCGTAACCATTGTTGCCTGTGCGATATTTGCAGCGATTTCAGGTTCTTCCCCTGCTACTGCTGCTGCTATCGGTTCCATTATGATTCCTGCCATGATTTCAGCTGGCTATAAAAAGCGTTACTCTATGGGTCTTGTAGCAGCCGGTGGTACGCTAGGCATCTTAATTCCTCCAAGTGTTCCTTTAATCATTTATGGGATAACTTCCGAGCAATCTATCGGTGAATTATTTATGGCTGGGGTTATTCCAGGTCTTGCGTTAACTGGTATTTTAATCGTTGCTGCTATCTTCTATGCAAAACGCAATGGGTTTAAAGGCGATGAGCCGGCATCTTGGGAAGAACGCTGGCGTAAATCATTGAAAGCCATTTGGGGTGGCTTCTTACCGTTTTTAATTTTAGGAACGATTTATTCTGGTGTTGTCACACCTACTGAATCGGCTGTGATTGCAGTATTTTACGGATTGGTCGTGTCACTATTTATCTACCGTGAAATGAAGTTAAAAGACTTCCGCGAAGTATTAGTTGAGTCTATTAATATTACAGCGATGATTTTCTTAATTATCGGTGCTGCGTCTTTATTCGGTTTATATTTAACGAACGCACAAGTTCCTCAACAAGTTGGTGCTTGGATTGCGGAAAGTGACTTGAACAAATGGATTTTCATGATTATCGTCAATATTTTATTCTTTATCATGGGGATGTTCTTAGAAGCAGTATCCATTATACTCATAACGCTACCAATCTTGCTACCAATCCTTGTTCATTTTGATATCAACCTTATTCACTTTGCGATTATTATGACAATCAATATGGAGCTTGGTATGATTACACCTCCTGTCGGTCTAAATCTCTTTGTAGTAAGTGGTATTGCAAAGGAAAAACTCGGAGAAGTAGTTAAAGGCGTTATTCCTTTTATTATTTTAATGATTGTGTTCTTAGCACTCGTTATCATTCTTCCACAAATATCACTTTGGCTACCAGAACAAATGAAATAACGTGCCAGGCACCCAAACGATTCTGAATTTTCGAATTTGTTTCGGTGCCTGACACTTAAAAAATCCAAATAAGGAAAGCGATAAATATAATAGAGGTATAAGTTGTAGTTGTTAATGCTACGTAATGTCTTTTTTCATGTCTGCCAAAATAATATTCGATTGCTAAATTAGGTAACAATATAACTAAAATAAGCACAAAGTCAGCAGCAATAAATATAATCCATGATTTTAAGTTAAATATACATAGAACAATAACATTGATGAACTTATTAAGATATACGACTTTCTTATGATTGTCATTTACATACTTCGGCTCTTTTGGAATATGGAATTTCCAGCGAACGGCTCTCTCCGCTACCCAAGCCCCTAGCCAAATGAAACCAATCCATACGAGAAAGACCAAAAAGTTAAAGTCCAATTTCTTAAAATTAAAGTCTGTAAATGCGGATATAGCCTCCCTATCATTGACCTCATAAAATTTATTGGTTTTTATATCGAGAAAGGCAAATTTGTCATCACTTTTAAACATCTGGAGCTTTACCACTTGCCCATTACTAAATTCTATCCATAAATTATTAATTAAGTAATACTCCTCTGATTTTTGGCTTACCACTGCCTTTTGAAGCATGTTCTCAAACAGCTTTGTCTCAGTCCCTTTTACGTACTCTTGTTGCCCTATTACCCAACCTGTTCTCCCCGCTTTAAATGAATCTTCATACCAATTTTGTGCAATTGACAATTGCTGTATTTCTTCATTTTGCGCTAGTTCAACAATTGAGGCATGCTGTACATATTCCATTTGCTGCCATGGCCCACTCGCAATCAAAAAAAGTAGCGTCACCATTATCCCTACAATTATTGCAGGATATTGCCATTTGCTATTTTGTTTGTACTGTTGTTGTGCGGCTTGGTGCACAATGCGCTCCTTTAATCCTTTTGTAAAACGTGGTGTTTCGCCTATTTCCTCATTCAGCTTCTTTTTAAAAGATGTCATCGCCTAGCACCTCCCAATCGCTTCGTTCGAGTTTGTTTTGTAACAGTTGTCTCGCTCTACGCAACCTCGTTTTCACTGTATTTTCTGTACTACCTAGTACATCTGCAATTTCACGTACTTTTAATTCCTGATAATAATAAAGAATCAATACTTCCCGATAAGTAATAGGTAACTCAAATAATGCCGCTTGCAATGTAACTCGTTCCGCCGCTTTAATGACATCGCTTTCTGGAGTTCTTTTACTAATACCAAAATGAAATTTACTAAGTAATTGATGGCGTTTATTTTTCCAGCTTCTTAAATAATCATGACTTTTATGTACTGTAATTTTTACTAAATAAGTTTTAAGCGAAGCTCTTTGTTCAAAGCGATGCTGTTGCAAATAGTAGGCCAGAAATACATCCTGTACGATTTCTTCTGCAATCGACCAGTCTCGTACATATAAATAGGCCACACGAAGGCAATACTCGCCGTGCTCTTCCATAATGGCTGTTAAATGCTCACTCACTAGAGCCCCTCCTTTATTCATTCATCCTATAGTCGTAAAATTTTTAAAGTTGGTTTCACTTTAACAAAAAAGTGCCCCTGTTTTGGACACTTTTTTCGTAGCATCGTTTTAAAACTTTAGAATCGTCCCTATTTCTAACATTTTAATTTGCTTAGAGCTGTTTTCTATTTCGTCCATAACTGACGTTAACTTATAAACATTGCCATTTTGGGTTGCATGCTTGTGCCATATTTTCCGCTCTATATGATTTATCTGTTGGCGCTGATGCTAATACTTCATAATTGGGCTACATTCGATGTAGCATCTATCATAGGTTGAACCCCTGCCATCTTTTCTTCCCATTACATTGTTAGCGGGTTGCTGTTCGCTTCCTTTCCGCTCAATCCCTCTATCCATCCATCGTTCATCCAATGCATGTAATGTTCCTATTCCCAACGGCATTTATAAAAAAAGCCGTGAAGTACGCTTATTACAACGTATTTCACGGCTCTTTGTTTAATTATTTAACAACAATATTAACAAGCTTTCCTGGGATGACAATAATTTTCACCAAGTCTTTGCCCGCCATATATTCTTGTACTTTTTCATCGGCTAATGCTACTTTTTCAATTTCTTCTTTTGAAGCATCTTTTGCTACGATAATTTTTGCACGTACTTTACCTGCCACTTGAACAGCAACTTCCACTTCATCGTCCACTAGCTTAGACTCATCATACGATGGCCATTCTTCATAAGATAATGTATTTTCATGACCTAATAGTTGCCATAGCTCTTCAGCAATATGCGGAGCGATTGGTGCTAGCATTTTCACAAATCCTTCAGCATAGGCTGTTGGAAGTACTTCTGCTTTGTAGCAGTCATTAATAAATACCATCATTTGTGAAATAGCAGTATTGAAGCGAATACCTTCATAGTCTTCTGTCACTTTTTTCACTGTTTGGTGATATGATTTTTCTAAAAACGTATCATCTGAAGTTTGAACTTTTGCTGATAGCGTACCTTCTTCTTCGTTGACAAACAAACGCCAGATGCGGTCTAAGAAACGACGAGCTCCGTCCAAACCATTAGTAGACCATGCAACTGAAGCCTCTAATGGACCCATGAACATTTCATAAAGTCGTAGTGTATCTGCACCGTGTGACTCTATGATTTCATCAGGGTTCACGACATTGCCTTTTGATTTAGACATTTTTTCATTACCTTCACCAAGAATCATACCTTGGTTAAATAATTTTTGGAATGGCTCTTTTGTGTGCACTATCCCTAAATCGTATAGTACTTTATGCCAGAAGCGCGCGTATAGTAAATGCAATACGGCATGCTCTGCTCCACCAATATAAATATCAACTGGTAACCAACGTTTTAGCAACTCTGGATCAGCAATCGCTTCTTTGTTGTTAGGGTCAATATAACGTAGGAAGTACCAGCTAGAACCTGCCCATTGTGGCATTGTATTGGTTTCACGACGACCTTTTTTGCCTGTTTCAGGGTCTACAACATTTACCCAATCCGTAATATTCGCTAATGGTGATTCCCCTGTTCCAGATGGACGAATATTATCCGTTTTTGGAAGCATTAATGGTAACTCTGCTTCTGGCACTGGAGTTGTTGTACCATCTTCCCAATGGATCATTGGGATTGGCTCACCCCAATAACGTTGACGAGAGAATAACCAGTCACGAAGACGATAAGATATCTTTTTCTCCCCTACACCTTTTTCCTCTAACCATTCAATCGCCTTAGCAATACCATCTGCTTTATTTAAACCATCAAGGAAATCAGAGTTAATGTGTTGACCGTCACCTGTAAATGCTTCTTTGTCAATATCGCCACCTTCAAGCACAGCAACGATGTCTAAACCAAACTCTTTAGCAAATTCATAATCACGTTCGTCATGCGCAGGAACAGCCATAATCGCACCAGTTCCGTAAGTAGCTAACACATAATCAGCAATCCAAATCGGTACTTTTTTGCCGTTAATCGGATTTACCGCATAAGCGCCTGTAAATACGCCTGTTTTTTCTTTGGCTAAATCTGTACGCTCTAAGTCTGATTTCATTTTTACTTTTTCAAGATATGCATCGACAGCAGCTTGTTGTTCAGCTGTTGTAATTTCAGCCACTAGTTTGTGCTCTGGCGCAAGCACTGTATATGTTGCACCGAATAGTGTATCAGGGCGTGTTGTAAATACCGTAAAGTTTTTGTCCGATCCTTCAATGCTAAATGTTACTTCTGCACCCTCTGAACGGCCAATCCAATTACGTTGCATGTCTTTAATAGATTCTGGCCAATCTACATCTTCTAAATCGTCAATTAAACGATCCGCATACGCTGTAATTTTAAGCATCCATTGTTTCATTGGACGACGTTCTACTGGATGTCCGCCACGTTCAGACTTTCCATCAATCACTTCTTCATTCGCTAGCACTGTACCTAAAGCTGGGCACCAGTTTACCGCCACTTCATCTACATAAGCTAAGCCCTTTTTATATAATTGAATGAAAATCCATTGCGTCCATTTGTAGTATTCTGGATCTGTTGTGTTAATTTCACGATCCCAATCATAGCTAAAGCCTAACTCTTGAATTTGACGTTTAAATGTTGCAATATTTTTTGCTGTAAATTCTGCTGGGTCATTCCCAGTATCAAGTGCATATTGCTCGGCAGGTAATCCGAAGGCATCCCATCCCATCGGATGTAGAACATTAAAGCCTTGCATACGTTTGAAACGTGAAAGAATATCTGTTGCTGTATATCCTTCTGGATGCCCTACGTGAAGTCCCGCTCCTGATGGGTACGGGAACATATCAAGCGCATAAAATTTTGGTTTATCCGTTTCATTTTCTGTTTTGAATGTTTTGTTGACATCCCAATACTGTTGCCACTTTTTTTCAACTTGTTGATGATTAAAGCTCATTATTTTTCCTCCTTATATATGTGCAGTACCACTTATCGTAAGAATTGACAAAATATTTAAAAAATAAAAAAACTCGCCCCTTCCTTTGTCAGAAAGGGACGAGAGTATTCTTAACTCCCGCGGTACCACCCAAATTAGTGATTACACTCGGCTCAAGCTTCCTTAACGCGGAAATAACGGCAAACGTAACAATTACATATTACGTATGCAGACTCAGCAGGCGAGTTCAACTTGCATCCTTACTAGCTTCCACCAACCGCTAGCTCTCTAAAAAGAACCACAAATTTACTATTCCTCATCAATGTCTTTACATGTATTGCATTTATTCTAATGGAAAGTTCTGAAAAGCACAAGCATCTTTTTATGGTGCCTGACACGCACACAATTTCCACACAATTATTAAAAAAAATTTTTTATGATTATTTTCACCAACAATTTTTCATTTCAACCTTCTATGCAGATGAAAAATAAAAATAGTCATTACTTTCGTAACTCCCGTCTAATTGACGTTCTTTACATGCTTTTTTATGCTAAAGAAAAAAGCTAAAGGAGGCAATCGCGTGTGCCAAGAAAAAAACGGCTTTGGTCCCCAGATCATTATCATCATGTAGTAGTGCGCGGTAATAATCGTCAAACTATATTTCACAATGTTGCAGATTACGATGCTTTCTTTCGTGTATTGCAATATGCTTATCATAAATATTCGTTTAAGATTGTTACCTATTGCGTTATGTCTAACCACTATCACCTGCTGATTCGTTCACCCAAAGTACCACTAGGCAAAGTGATGGCCAATGTAAATTGGCGCTACAGCAATTACTTTAAAAAGAAGTATCACTATTGCGGTCATCTTTACGAAAGTCGATATTTTGCAGACCTTGTTCCCTCACAACTCGACATGCTTAGTGTTAGTCGCTATATTCACCGCAATCCTATCTCAACGTCTCCCCCTATGGTTGCTAAGATGGAGGACTACCCTTATAGCTCGTATTATTTCTACAAGCATGATATATCTTCAAACTACCCATTCTTTGATACAAGTATTCTCAAAAGTTATTTACTTCAAACCTCACAAGCTCAATCACTATCCTATTGTCAGTATTGCGAGGAACATGAAGGCAAATCATTTAATGTAGCACCCCTATAGAAAAGCTCCACACGACAATCCATCGTGTGGAGCTTCACTCTTCAAAAACTATCAATTGTCAGAATCTTTTCCGTGCCTGTCACTCGAAAAGTCAGCGCATTCATGGAAGGCGAAATGTTTACAACCAAGGCATTTATTCATATCTAAATGTGTCAATGCTCGATTTATAGCTTCTCCTGTATGTTCAAAAAAATGCTCTTGTCCAATTTGAGCATATAATCCATTACGCATGAGCGCTGCTTTTAAGTCCTCTTGTATACCCGTGACGAAGACCTTGCCACCACGCTTTGTAAAATTCTCCACAATATTGCTAAAATAAGACTCACCTGTGGAGTCCATAAATGGCACTTTCCCCATACGTAAAATCAGGACGCTTGGTTGCTCTTGCATAGAATGCAGTAATGTCTCTTCAAACGTTTGCGCTGCACCAAAAAACAGTGGACCCTCAATCGTATAAATACTAATTTGTGGGCAATCATGCTTTTGATTGACAACATAAGGTTGTACCTTTCCATTCTTTTTTGTATGGTCTGGTAATACTTTATCTATAACCAACTTCTCACTCATTCGTTTAGCAAACAACACAACGGCTAAGCCAAGACCTACTTCAACAGCAATCGTTAGGCTAGCGAAAACAGTAAGCAAAAATGTAATGATTAATACAAGTGAATCGCCAGATTTCGCTTTTACAATATGAGCAAAATGTTTTTGTTCACTCATATTCCACGCAACGACCATTAGTACTGGTGCCATACTTGCTAACGGAATATGCGAAGCAAAGGGCGCTAATAACAATAACGTGACTAATACAAAAACACCATGAATAATACCTGACATTGGTGATGCAGCACCCGTTTTAATATTGGTTGCCGTACGTGCAATCGCCCCAGTAGCAGGAATCCCTCCGAATAAAGGTGTAATAATATTCGCTATACCCTGTCCTACAAGCTCACGATTACTATTATGTTTAGTATTGGTCATACCGTCAGCAACAACTGCTGATAAAAGCGACTCAATCCCGCCCAAAATGGCAATCACAAAGGCAGGTCCAATCAATAATTGTAATCGTTCCAAGGTAATTTCTGGTATAGAAAACTTTGGTAACGTATTAGGGATTTGACCATAAGCCGTAGCAATTGTTGCAACTTGTCCTGAAAAAAAGAAGGTAGCGACAAGGGTAGAAACAACAATGCCTACTAATGCGCCAGGTACTTTTGGGAAAAATTTAGGTGTTAAAAGAATAATTACAAGACAAATAATCGCTATGAAAATACTATAATAATTGATTGTTCCTATATGCACGAACAACTCTTTCATATTTGAGATAAAATATTCATGACGTGTAATATTTGTTAAACCTAAAAAATTAGCTATTTGCCCAGTAAAAATGATAACCGCAATACCCGCAGTAAAGCCTATCGTTACTGGGCGTGGAATAAATTTTATAAGAGTACCTAGCTTGAAAATGCCCATTAAACATAGCAGCACTCCCGCCATTAACCCCGCAATTAATAAATTTTCATAGCCATACGATAAGACAATGCCTAAAAGAATTGGCACAAAAGCGCCTGTTGGTCCACCGATTTGGAATTTTGAACCTCCAAATAGCGAAATAAGTATGCCCGCAATACACGCTGTATAGATCCCATATTCCGGTTTTACACCGGAAGCAATGGCAAAAGACATAGCCAGTGGAATTGCAACAATCCCAACAATTATGCCAGATAATAAGTCCTTTTTAAAATGATCAACTGAATACCCTTCAAACCGACCTGTAAACAGTGATTTCATACAATAATCTTCCCTTCGAAATAATTAAGTTTTTCGAATCCAGTTTAGTAAGGGGTGGTAAATGTATTACATCCCCTACATTATCTCTTCGTCATTTTCACTGACGGTCATTTCTTCTAATCTTGAAATTGTATGAATTAAATGGTTGTCAAAGATATCTTTTGCAACACGTAACAATTCAACAATCATTGGATCACTTAAAGAATAGTAAACTTTTTTCCCTTCTTTTGTACCATAAACAATATTTTTTGCCCGTAAAACACTTAACTGTTGCGAAACTGCCGAGCCCTCTTTTTCTAGGCAACTTTGAATCTCATTCACACTTTTCTTGCCATCGACCAATAATTCAAGAATTCTTATCCGTAACGGGTGTGCTAAGGCTTTAAAAAAATCGGCTTTAAACTGTTGTAAGCCTTCTTCCACGTTAATCCCTCCACATCATTCATTTTCACATATTCAAATATTTGAATATGTATGATTGTATCCTTTTGCGTCAACTATTTCAATCTAAAAAAATAAAAAAGCGAATGCTATAACATTCGCTTTAAAGTAAATTGACTTTAATTTTCAGAATTGTTTGCGTGCCTGCCACCCACGGTCATAAATCAGACATGGGAAAATGCCTAGTAATACAATAACTACTAAAATTGAAACAAGGGCTATCATACCAAACTGATCGACCATAATACCGCCGAACAATGGACCAATCATACGACCTGTTGTAGCCGCACTATTTATAATACCTTGGTAAAAACCTTCGCGTCCCTTTGGTGCAAGCTGATTCGCAATGGTCGGTAAAGCTGGTGTATAAAACATTTCCCCAAATGTTAATACGACCATTGCAGCAGCAAACATTTTAAAATCTTCGGCAAATGCTACAATACCAAACGAAGCTGCAATAAGCGTAATGCCAAATACTAATTGACGCTTAAGTTGATGTTCCCAACGGCGCACAAGCGGTGCGATTAGTGGTTGCCCAACAACAATAAGGAGCCCATTAATCGTCCAAAGTAAACTATATTGTTTTAACCCTAAGCCCAAATCTTGCGTATAGGATGAAATGGTTGCACTCCATTGCGAATAGGCAAGCCAGCATAACACGGAAGATGAACTTAAAATTAATAAGGCATAAAATGGTGCCTTATTTGTAATACGTTTACTTTCACTTACTACATTTTTCAATGCAATACTTTCCGCATCTATTCCTCTAAATGTAATCAATGCGATAAAGAAAAATAAAATATACATCGCTAAATTAACGACAAAAACATAATCAAATTGATAATCTGCCACAATCCCAGCTAATGCCGGCCCTACAGCAACACCTAAATTTTGCGCTAAATAAATCGCATTAAATGCTTTACGACCACCCTCAGGCCAAGCCGCTCCCGCTAACGCAAACATCCCTGGAAATACAATGCCTCCACTAAATCCAAGAATGGTTAAAAACCACACATAATGTGGCCAGCCATGCCAGATTGTTAATCCTATTAACGAAGCAACGGTCAATAAAATGCCTAGCATAATCGATTTATAGCCACCAATTCTATCAAATAAAAATCCACCTAATAGATTGCCTAATACACCTGCAGCCGAATTCAACATTAAAACAAAGCCAGCCATTGCAAGTGATTTCCCTAAATAATCATGCATGTAAATGGCATTTAAAGGCCATAAAAAAGAGTTGCCCGTCGTGTTCACAAGCATACCGATAATTAAAAACCAAACACTTTTTGGCATATCCTTGACCCCCATTATTTCGTTTCTCTAAATAGCTAGTTTATGATGAAAAATAAAAAAGTACAAGGAAAATAAATTTACCCTTTGTTCACAAAAAATTTCTTAAATAAACAGTTTTTTCGTCCTTTATGCGTTCGTTATAACAGCCAACAGTTCTGTCCCTTTACCACGGAAATAAATTGTTTATTCAATAAATAAAGCGGCATAACATTTGTCTCTGCATATTTAAATTCTTACTCCATGACGGAACCTTACGCACATGATAAAATATAATGTTAGAGGAGTGAAATACATGACAGAAACAAACTTTCCTTTTCCCACAGAGGGGAAAAGATACTATACATGGAATCGCTATTTACGTGACCACTTCGGTCATAAAGTATTTAAAGTAGCACTCGATGCAGGTTTTGATTGCCCGAACCGAGATGGAACAGTCGCTTTCGGAGGTTGTACATTTTGTAGTGCTGCAGGGTCAGGTGATTTTGCTGGTAATAAAGTTGATCCTATTGATGTGCAATTTGCAGAAATTCGTGACAAAATGCATCAAAAATGGAAAGATGGCAAGTATATGGCTTACTTCCAAGCATATACAAATACCCATGCACCACTTCCCGTTTTAAAGGAAAAATTTGAGGCTGCGTTAGCACAAGAAGGTGTAGTCGGACTGTCCATTGCCACACGCCCAGATTGCCTACCTGATGATGTTGTTGAATATTTAGCAGAACTAAATGAACGCACCTATTTATGGATTGAGCTAGGCCTACAAACCGTCCATGAAAAAACGGCAAACCTCATTAATCGTGCACATGATTACGCAACCTATGTAGAAGGTGTTGAAAAGCTGCGTAAACATGGGATTCGTGTATGCTCACATATTATCAATGGCCTTCCACTTGAAGATTATGACATGATGATGGAAACGGCACGTGCAGTTGCTAAACTGGATGTCCAAGGCATTAAAATCCATTTACTTCATTTATTAAAAGGGACGCCAATGGTTAAACAATATGAAAAAGGCATGCTAGAATTTTTAGATCAAGATGTCTATACAAAACTAGTTGCAGACCAGTTAGAAATTTTACCACCGCAAATGGTCATCCATCGTATTACAGGTGATGGACCAATTGATTTAATGATTGGTCCAATGTGGAGTGTCAATAAGTGGGAAGTATTGAATGGCATTGATGCAGAGTTAGAACGTCGGGGCAGTTGGCAAGGTAAATTTTATAATGCCGAGGTCACAAAATGAAGCTTCAACGCGTCTTACAATATGCACAGCAATTATTAATAGAGTCAATACAAGAAGGCGATACTGTTGTCGATGCTACGGCTGGAAACGGCCATGATACATTATTTTTAGCTCAACTTGTTGGTGATAACGGACAAGTTTATGCCTTTGACGTGCAAAAAAATGCAGTCGATGCTACTTTGCACCGTCTGCTAGACAATGCCTTAGAACACCGTGCCTTTGTGTTACATACGGGGCACGAAAATATAGCCAAGCATGTTCAAAAACCAGTTGCGGCTGCTATATTCAATCTTGGCTATTTACCTGGCAGTGACCATGATATCGTAACAAAACCAAATACAACGATTCTAGCAATTCAAGATTTATTACAACTGCTAAAAATCGGTGGATTAATTGTCCTTGTCATTTACCATGGGCATCCAGGCGGCAAAGAAGAACGTGACGCAGTCATCAACTATGTTAGTCAGTTACCACAAAAATATATCCATGTGTTAAAATACGAATTTTTAAACCAACAAAACGATCCACCATTTGTCATTGCATTAGAAAAAATGAAAGACTTCCCGGTGCCAGTCACGCAAACAATTCTGAACGCACAAGCAGCCGGTTGCGACGGCAATTAAAATAAAAAATCCTCTCATAATGAGAGGACTTTTTTTATACATTATTTATTTTTGCGTTTATCATTGTAATCAACCCAGAAATCCGCACCTTTAATTCCTAGTTTACGAGGATCAAACACAGGGTCTTTGCCTTCTTTTTTCTGTTTCTCGTAATCTTTTAATGCGAGAATCGCAGGCTTCATAATAATTAAAATGGCAATAACGTTAATCCATACCATTAATCCTAAGCCAACGTCACCCATTGCCCATGCAAGGTCAGATGTACGAATCGTTCCAAAAAATGTTGCAATTAAAAAGGCGATTTTAGCTATCCAAATGAAAATCTTTTCGGTTTGCCCTGAGAATAAATAGGCCACATTCGTCTCTGCTATATAGTAGTACGCCATAATTGTCGTAAATGCGAAGAAGAATAAAGCGATTGCTACAAAGCTTGAGCCAATGCCTGGCAATGAAGATTCCACTGCCCATTGTGTATACGCAGCACCTTCTTTAATACTTTTCGCAAAGGTAATTTGCTCCTCACCCGTAAGGCCATTTTCATTAAATTCACCAACGTAAATAAACGGATCTGTACCTTCCGCAGCTTTCTCATTCTGTACATTATACATACCTGTAAATAAGATCATAAATGCTGTAGCCGAACAAACTAATAATGTATCAATGTACACAGATGCCGCTTGCACAATACCTTGTTTAGCAGGGTGTGAAACTTCAGCTGCCGCCGCTGGATGCGCACCAGTTCCTTGACCCGCTTCGTTGGAATAAATACCACGCTTAACCCCCCAAGCGATTGCTGAACCAATAATCCCCCCAAATACTTCTTGTGCACCAAAAGCACTTGAAAAAATCAGCGAAAATACAGCAGGTACTTCTGAAATATTCATAAAAATAATAACGATTGCCATTAGAATATAAGCTAAAGCCATGAATGGGACAACTACTTGTGCAACATTTGCAATGGATTTAACCCCACCGATAATAATAGCACCTAATAATACAACAATAATAATTCCTGTAATCCAAGATTCCATTCCAAAAGCGTTTTCAACGGCACCTGCTATTGCATTTGATTGAACGCCAGGCATTAGTATCAACATGGCTATTAACGCTGCAATCGCAAAAATAATTGCAAACCACTTCTGCCCCATCCCTTTTTCAATATAAAAGGCTGGACCACCACGATATTCTGTTTCTTTCTCTTCTTTGTATATTTGCGCTAATGTTGACTCCACATAAGCTGTCGCTGCACCGATGAAGGCAATTGCCCACATCCAAAAAATAGCACCAGGTCCCCCCATTGCAATGGCAGTTGCTGTACCAGCAATGTTCCCTGTACCAACGCGCCCAGATAATGCAATCGACATTGCTTGAAAGGAAGAAATTCCCTTTTCTGATTTTTCCCCTTTAAACATTAAGACAAACATGTCCTTAATATGTCTTATTTGTAGGAACCGTGTAATAATTGAAAAGAATAAACCGATTAATAAAATACCATAAATAAACCACGGCCCCCATAAAATACTGTTCAGAAAACTAACAATACTTTCCATCTTACCCCTCCCAAAATATGAATATTCGTTCTTTAAGACATTATAGTATTACATTTTTCTGAAAATTACAACATTATTTTTAAGTTACTATACATCTTATTCAACAATATTTTTCGGAGGGGAAACATTCTATCGAATTATATAACCAATTCTACGCAAAGCATTATTAATAAAATCACGGATATAGAAAAAAATCTCATCTCTCTCTATTTCATGGAACAGATTATGGTAGCATTTTGCCCATTCTTTAAATTGGAATTCTGCAAACTCCTGCTGGTGTAACCAATTACGTGTTTGTCTAGTTTCTGTAATGCTATCTCTTTCTCCAGTCATAATAAGCATAGGGGTATTTGGAAACTCTGCTTTCGGCATAATCACTAAATTGCGCATCATCTGTTGTAACTCACGATACCATTTTACTGAGATGACAGACATAAAAGGAAACTCGTCCTTCATTTCATCTCTACCTTCGACACTACGTGATAACTTGTCGAAAGTAATATCATGTGTCATCTTAACACTTGCCGTCAAAGCACTTAAGCTCGTTAATGCATTCGATAATTTTCCAGGCTGTAAGTTCAATTGCAGCCAAGGTGAGGTCAAGACAATTCCTGCACATTCATATTTTCTCTTATGCATTGTATGCAGTATTAACGTTGCTCCTAGTCCATGCCCTATTAAAAATACTGGCAAATTATATGAAAAGGCATTTTCAATTAAATGCCTAGTATACTTGTTGTATTCTTTAAAGTCCTCATCATGGACACGTGATAGTTTCGCATTTGCCCCATGATTCGGTAAATCGCCCATGACTACGTGGAAGCCTTCCATTCTAAGTTTTTCAATCAGCCATGCGTACCAACGGTGGTTTTCATATGCACCGTGAACAATAGCAATCACAGCCTTCGCTTGTCCATCAGCTTCCCATTTCCACATTCACATAGTCCTCCTAAATAATTAGTTACACAATAATTATAACGAAATATTCGTACCATTATAAAATTATATTTGCATAAAATTGCGTATTTGATACGATAATACTACATCAAAGAAAGAAAAGAGGCGATTAGCATGATTTATCCTTTTAAAGACAAAACACCTACAATCGATCCATCAGTTTTTATTGCTGACTATGCAACCGTTACTGGAGACGTAACGATTGGAGCAGAGACAACAATATGGTTTAATACAGTGATTCGAGGCGATGTATCCCCTACAATTATTGGTAAACGAGTAAGCATCCAAGATCTTTGTTGTCTACATCAAAGTCCAAAATATCCATTAATAATCGAAGATGAAGTAACAGTTGGACACCAAGTAACCTTACATAGCTGTACAATTCGAAAAAATGCCTTAATTGGTATGGGATCAATTGTGTTAGATGGGGCAGAGATAGGAGAAGGTGCATTTATCGGTGCGGGTAGTCTTGTCCCTCCAGGTAAAGTCATACCTCCCAATTGTTTAGCATTAGGACGTCCAGCGAAAGTTGTACGTGAATTAAATGCTGAAGATAAAGAAGATATGGAACGTATCGTTAGAGAATACGCGGAAAAAGGACAATATTACAAATCTCTTCAAAAATAATGGTTGCTCAATTCGGGCACATTGCCCCATAGTTGTAGGTGTTTAAATACGAAACAACTCTTTATGAAATAAATTCGCAATTTTCTTCCAACCGCCTTCAGTACATCTTGTATGCTAGACGTACGGGAAGAAAGCGAATTTTTTCAATCACTTACGTAAAGTTCGCTTAAGTCTTTCACTTGATTAGAGAGCACTAGTTGCCTTCACAATTTAAATAGAAGGTGCATTTCTCCCCGACCTAGTAGCAGTAAGAAGAAATGTGAAAGGCAAGATAAAAAGGGGCCACTAGCTAGCCCCTTTCAATAAAACATTTACGTTTGTTCATTACCAAATCGAATGTTCTTGATAAAACAGATTATAAACTCGCTTTTTCTCTTAGTGCATCTGCCTTGTCCGTATTTTCCCAAGGTACATTTAAATCTGTACGGCCAAAGTGACCGTATGCAGCCGTTTGTTTATAAATTGGACGACGTAAATCAAGCATTTTAATGATGCCTGCTGGACGTAGATCGAAAAGTTCGCGAACCCATTTTACGATTTCACTTTCACTTACTCGTCCTGTACCAAACGTATCAACGGCAATCGATACCGGTTGCGCTACACCGATAGCATAAGCAAGCTGTACTTCTGCACGTTCTGCTAAACCAGCTGCAACAATATTTTTCGCTACATAACGAGCTGCATAGGCTGCTGAACGGTCCACTTTCGTAGCATCCTTACCAGAGAATGCACCACCACCATGACGTGCATAACCACCGTATGTATCAACGATGATTTTACGACCAGTAAGTCCAGCATCTCCTTTTGGACCACCAATAACAAAACGACCAGTTGGGTTGATGAAGTATTTAGTCTGTGCATCTAATAACTCACTAGGAACTACTGGAGCAATTACTAATGCTTTTAAATCTGCTTGAATTTGTTCAAGTGTTGCTTCTTCATCATGCTGAGTTGAAATAACGATCGTATCAACACGAACAGGGACATTGTTTTCATCATACTCAATTGTTACTTGCGTTTTACCATCTGGACGTAAATATGCTAATTCACCTGATTTACGTACTTCTGTTAAACGACGAGCCAATTTATGCGCTAAACTAATTGGTAAAGGCATTAATTCAGGTGTTTCATTACATGCATAACCGAACATTAATCCTTGGTCACCTGCACCAATCGCTTCAATATCCGCATCTGTCATTGAACCTTCACGCGCTTCTAATGCTTGGTCTACACCTTGGGCAATATCAGGTGATTGCTCTCCGATTGCGACTAGTACAGCTAAGTTTTCAGCATCAAAGCCATACTTGCCTCGTGTATAGCCGATTTCTGCTACTGTATCACGCACAATGCCTTTAATATCTACATAAGTAGAAGTAGTAATTTCTCCTGCTACTAATACTAAGCCTGTTGTGACTGTTGTTTCACACGCTACACGGGCATTAGGATCTTCTGTTAAAATGGCATCTAAAATAGCATCCGAGATTTGATCACAAATTTTATCGGGATGTCCTTCTGTTACACTCTCTGATGTAAACAATCGACGGTTTGTCATTTGGTTTTCCTCCTATTACTCTTACAAATAGTATTTGCGAAATTAATACGGTACTCATTACCCATGTCAAGTCCGCTCCTAAAGGATTGAACTCTCAAGCCGTTGTTGCTTTTAACATGAGGATTTCGAAAGATCCGTCATTATAATAAGGAAAGAATTGCACATACTTACCTTTACATTCATTTTAAAAATAAAAAAAATCCTTTTCTCACGTGTACTTAACATGAGGAAAGGAATAATGACTGCGTAACCTTTCACTCTTATCGTTCAAGGGGTATCCCCTTGCATCAGGTTGGCACCAACGCATGTCGTGAAATAGTTCATGCAGGTTGCCGGGTTTCACAGGGCCTGACCCTCCACCAGCTCGGGATAAGAGTATCCGTTCAATTCCTCATCTTACGGAAAAGGTAGAACAATGTCAATTATTTTATGTCGTTTTGTTGAAAAGTATTTAAAACTCGAAAATAATTTTTGAATTAGTATAGATTATTAAAGCAATTGTGTTATACTATTTTTGAAATTAAGAAAAACTCCCTCAAACTCAAGGGAATACTATAAAAAAGGATGGTATTTAATCGATGAATTCAGTAGAAATTGCAAACGAACTGAAGGAATTATTAAACGGCGGGAACATTAACGTTCAACTTTCAGTACCACAATTAGCTGAAAAAGCTACATCTCGTGGTGAGGCAATGTTAACAGTAGATGGCGCAGTTCGTGCAGAAACTGGCAAATACACTGGTCGTTCACCTAAAGATAAATATACGGTAGAAGAAGAAAGCACAAAAGATAAAATTGACTGGGGTAAAGTAAACCAACCAATTTCTTCTGAAGTGTTCGATAACTTATATGTAAAAGTAGTTAAATACTTAAAAGAACGTGACGAATTATTTGTATTTAAAGGTTTTGCAGGTGCTGACAAAGATTCACAATTAAGTATTCAAGTAATCAATGAATATGCTTGGCACAATCTTTTCGCCCATCAATTATTTATCCGTCCAACTGAAGAAGAATTAGCTTCTCACGTTGCTGATTTCACAATTATTTCAGCTCCTAACTTTAAAGCAGATCCAGCTGTTGATGGTACAGCTTCTGAAACATTCATCATTGTATCACTTGAAAAGAAAATCATCCTAATCGGTGGTACTGAATATGCTGGTGAAATTAAAAAATCTATTTTCGGTATTATGAACTACCTTTTACCGCAACAAGGTATCCTATCAATGCACTGTTCAGCAAACGTTGGAGAAGCTGGTGATGTAGCATTATTCTTCGGTTTATCTGGTACTGGTAAAACGACTTTATCGGCTGATCCTGACCGCAAATTAATCGGTGACGATGAGCACGGTTGGTCTGACAACGGCGTATTTAACATTGAGGGCGGTTGCTACGCAAAAACAATTAACCTTTCTGCTGAAAAAGAA
Source organism: Lysinibacillus sp. FSL K6-3209 (assembly GCF_037976175.1). Lineage (NCBI taxonomy): Bacteria > Bacillati > Bacillota > Bacilli > Caryophanales > Bacillaceae > Lysinibacillus > Lysinibacillus sp. FSL K6-3209. Next base: position 3,498,807 of record NZ_CP150264.1, read on the forward strand.
CCTGAAATCTACAACGCAATCCGCTTCGGTTCTGTACTAGAGAACGTAGCTGTAGATCCTGAAACTCGTGTTTGCGATTACGATGATGGTTCATTAACAGAAAATACACGTGTTGCTTATCCAATCCAATATATCGAAAATATCGTTGATCCATCTGTTGCAGGTCACCCAAAAACAATCGTTTTCTTAACTGCTGATGCTTTTGGTGTTTTACCTCCAATCAGTAAATTAACAAAAGAACAAGCAATGTATCACTTCCTAAGTGGTTTCACATCTAAACTTGCAGGTACTGAACGTGGTGTAACAGAGCCAGAACCAGTATTCTCTACATGTTTCGGTTCTCCATTCCTTCCACTTCCAGCAACTGTGTATGCAGAAATGTTAGGTCAAAAAATCGATGAGCATGGCGCACAAGTATTCCTTGTAAACACTGGTTGGACTGGTGGCGAATACGGTACAGGTAGCCGTATGAAGCTTTCTTATACTCGTTCAATGGTACGTGCTGCTATCGACGGAAAACTAAACAACGTTGAAACAATTCAAGACGCTGTATTTGGCTTACACATCCCTACAGCGGTTGAAGGTGTACCATCAGAAGTACTGAACCCACGCGATGCTTGGTCAGATAAAGCTGCTTACGATGTGAAAGCTGCTGAACTTGCTGGTCTATTCAACGACAACTTCAAGAAATTCTCAAATGTTTCTGAAGCAATCACTAAACTTGGTGGTCCATTAAAATAATGCATACAAAAAGGGAACGATGTATTCGTTCCCTTTTTTTAGTGTCTTTTTTTAGTGCCAGGCACTCAAACAATTTTCACTGTTTCTTCATCCACTCACATAATGCACGAACCATTTCACGATTTTGTGCTGGTGGATATTGGTGGGCAAAACGTTGATCATACCAAGTTTCATACACCTTATTGGCATCTTCTAAGTAAAATGCTAACTGCCTTGCATGCTCAATATCTACATTTTCATCCCGATAGCCGTGGATAATTAGCACTGGGGCTGTAATCTTTTCGACTTGAAATAAAGGTGTGCGTGCATCATAGGCTTCTGGTACACGATTAGGTGTCCCACCAATAATCCGTTTCATCATACGACGCATATCGGTTCGCTCCCAGTATGTAGCAGTGGCATCCGAAACGCCTGCCCAAGTCACAACGGATGTAATATCCTTCCGTAAAATGGCCGTCCAGAGCGCCATAATACCTCCACGTGAAAAACCAAACACATGGATATGATCGTTGCAAAATTGTTTTAGCACATCTACTCCATGCACTGCATCAAAACGATCTTGACCTGCAAACTCATCACGGCCTTCTCCACCTCTATTCCCCCGATAATAAGGGGCAAACACGATAAAACCTTGGGCTGCAAATTGTGCAACACGTGCTGGTCTTACCATGCCGATACTTTGCATACCTCCACGCAAATATAAAAAACCGTCATATGTACCTTCTGCTTTAGGCTCTGCTAGCAAGCCTTTGACACGTAGTCCAAGGGATAGATACGTAATTTCTGTTAATCGAATAGCTGGATTCGGTGAAGGATATGGACGTTTTTCAACTATTTCACCATTGATTGTCAAAACGCTTCAGCTCCTCTAGCATTTTTTGCATGCCTTCATCTTTCATATGGAAGCTTAAATTTGGATGGTTTGCAAACTCTTCATCAGTTAACCACACCATACCCGAAGTTTCCAAATCAAAATCTATCTTCTCCTGACTGGCAAATTCCGCAGTGAAGACTGTTTTACAAAACAAGAGTTCACCGTGGACAGCATATTCTGCAAACCATTGAAGATTTTTCACATGCACACCCGTCTCTTCAAATACTTCCCGAACAGCAGCTTGCTCTAATGTTTCGCCTGATTCTACCTTCCCTCCTGGCACTTCCACGCCACGACGCTTATGAATCGTACATAGCCATTTCTGTTCATGTTTTAAAAAGACAAGGACATGCTTTGGTTCAACTTGAAACTCCCCTCTTGTAAAGCTTAAATCCACTTGAAATCCATTCAAATCTTGAAATGAAAACATGCCATTCAACTCCTCGTATTATATTGTCACGAATGTATTCATTATGTTATTCGTCTTATTATTTCATGTACTGTGAGGAATCAATCACAAGAAAATAGTGGCATTCGTCATTCGTCATATTGATAAATCTATGCGCTGTATCTGCTTCAAAAAAAAGAGAATCGCCTGCTTCTAATTCTTCAGAAAAAGCACCATGCCCCAATTCAACTCGTAACTTTCCGCTTTTAACAAAAATATACTCTTTTACGCCTGCTTTATGCGCGGGAAATATGCCTGATTCTTTGTTTGGTGGAATAATATTTAACACAAACTCAATACCTCTTGATGGAACGGAAGGTGATAATAAATGTCGTTGAAAACCAGATTTTTCGTCAACATAAATGGGTCGTTCATCTTTTCTTATGACGACAACCTCCCTTTTTTCCTGCTGATCTAATAAAGCTGAAAGTGTCGTATTTAAAGCTTCTGCAATTTGACAAGCTACTTGTATCGTTGGATTTTTTTCCTCTCTTTCAATTTGAGATAGCATCGAGGCACTCACATTACTTGCGGCTGAAAGCTCCTGTAATGTCATTTTGTTTTTCTTCCTCATTACATTTACTTGCTTTCCAAATCCCATGAATAAAGCTCCTTTCACTACTTTGTTCGCCTACTATTATTTTTACTATAGTGAAATGCAATTAAAAACTTATCTTCGTTAGCCCTTCTACTATGATATTGTACATTATCAATCACAATCAACCTAGAAGATGTTTGAATCATTTCATGCAAGATAAGATATTTACACTTTAGTGAAAATAAAATATACTATAGTGAATAATCAAGTATAGGAGTGTTGTTTTATGTTAAAAGTCGTATTAGCACTATTCCCTCTTGTTAGTATTTTGTTTATGATTTTTATTTTAAAGAAATCTTCTATTTTCACTGGCATTTTTGCTTGCCTACTTACAACAGTTATTGCTACTTCTCCTGTTTTTCACCTAAACATCGCATTACTGCCTAAACCTTTTATCAACAGTTTTCTTATAACATTGCCAGTTACCTATGTTTTATTTTTTGGAATATTATTATATCATCTAATGGAAAAATCAGGGTCCATCCAAAAAATAGCTTCTTCTATTGCCACCTCTACTGATAATCGGATTGACCAAGTATTATTATTAGCCTTGGGGCTCTCTCCTTTAATTGAATCCGTTAGCGGCTTTGGTCTAGCAGTCATTGTTATTGCACCTATTTTAATGGCTCTAGGTTTCAATTCCTTACAATCTTCCTTCATTGCATTAATTAGTTTATGTATCATACCTTGGGGCACGTTAGCAATGGGGACAATTATTGGTGCATCATTAGGAAACATTCCTTTAGAAGATTTAGGTGTTGGAAGCGCTCTGATGTGCATTCCTATTTATATTTACTTTGCCTTCTTAGTTACATACATAGGCGTCGGAAAAGAAGCAATGCAAAAGAAAAAATGGGGGATACTATCGATGGGATTAGTTTTAGGTTTAAGCGTGTGGATTTGTAATCGGTTCATCAGTGTGGAACTTGCAGGAGTAGTGGGCTCTTTAACGATGATGGCGGCTATTTTTATTATGATTTCTTTGCAAAATAGAAACAAACAATATTATTCTAATATCTTTTTAAAAAATATTTCTCCTTATTTGTTGTTAATCGCTCTATTAATCGCATCAAGAACTATTAATCCGATTAAAGATTTTTTAACGAGCCTGCTTACCGTAACGATTGCGTCTTATCAATTCCAATTATCGTTTCTTTATTCGCCTGGATTTTTTCTCTTTATTGTTTGTCTCTTTACTTGTACGCTCTTCCGTTTAAGTAAGGCATCCATTTTCGATAGTATCAAATTAACAATCAATAAATGTTATCCTGTATTGCTAACAACTTTTTTATATATTGTGGTTTCCGAAATGATGGCAGAGGCCGAGATGATTCAGCTACTATCCGTAACTGCTGCAAACACATTTGGTTCATACTTTGTATTCATAACACCTTTAATTGGCGCAACAGGTGGTTTTTTAACTGGCAGTAATACTGCGTCCAATACTATGTTTATTCGACTACAAACAGAAACTGCTACGCACATAGGTCTGTCACCTACTATACTTGCTTGCATTCAAAATGTTAGTTCTTCGTTCATGACAATGGTCAACCCATCTAGAGTGGCATTAAGTTGTTCAGTTTGTAAAATACATTCATTTGAAAATATTATTCAAAGAAAAATGGCGCTAGTTGGACTTAGTACACTTGCTATTATTTTTCTAGAAATTATTTTTCTATCACGCTTCCACTAGCATAATGTTATACAGGTTATGCAAATATAAAAAATGTCTAGCCAATAGCTAGACACGTTTATTGAAATAGGGAAGTTGTTCTACAAATTGCTTTGTATCATCATCCCCATACTCATGTATAAGTGCATAAATTTTCTTCAAACGTAAATCTAACTCATCATTTTCTCGATCCAAATGGTATTGCAAATAAGGCAATTGTGCGCGCCAACCGTTTGCAATTTCTAATAGTTGCATTTGCTGAAATATTTTTTCAAAAACATCTAACGCTTGTCGGTCTACATTAAGTTCGAAATTCCATTGCCCTTCGTAAGGATTTGTATAATACGTTTTATGGGCAAGTGAAAAATAAACACGTTGACGATCCATAGATAACACTCCTTTTTCCATAGTATGGTGGTTCAGTGCTTATTTTATTCGCTGGAATGTCAAACTTCCTTCACAACTAAGTTAGTGCTTCTAATTTATAATAGATATAACGAACAAGAACGGAGTGAATACAATGAGTTTAACCTCGCTAATCACGGTTGCAATCATTATCGTGATATTAGTAACAGTCGCAACCATTCTAAGTGTAAATCGTGCCTATGCTTTTAAACATACGGTCGATGAAAAACCGAAACAAAATTTTCAGCAGCATGACGAGTAGTTCAAATTCAACCCTTTTATAGCAATATCACTTATAATAACAATATCAAATAGAATTTGGAGTGAAAACAATGGGTGTTCCTTTACCAATAATCATTATGATTGCGATGATGATGCTAATGTTTGGTGTTTCCGTAATCGTTATCCTGAAGAAAAAAGGTGACTTTTTTACACAAACAATCGATGCAAAGCCAAAACAAAACAATCCACATCACAAGGATGGACAAGCATGAAATATCCCTTTATATGGCTCATTCAGTTATACAGAAAATTTATCTCACCAATGACGCCACCATCGTGCCGCTTCTATCCAACATGCTCTTCTTATGGTCTAGAAGCTTTGCAAAAGCATGGCGCTATTAAAGGTCTAATTTTGACCGTCATACGTATTTTAAAATGCCAACCACTTCACCCTGGTGGCTTTGATCCTGTGCCAGATAAATGGCCTTCGAAAAAGAAATAATTTTCGAAGGTCATTTTTTCTTGTACTTTTATCCGATGTGCGTTATTATAGAAACTGTTAAAAAAACAAATCGTAATCATTACTATTTGAAAGAGGTATCTATTATATGAAAAAAGTATTTCTATTTTTCTTAGTTGCTGTACTAGCAGTATTTACAGCTGCCTGTGGTGATAAGTCATCATCGTCGAAACAGACGGAGAAAACAGATAAATTAACTGTGTACACAACCGTCTATCCTTTAAGCTACTTTACAGAGCGTATTGGTGGCGATTATGTAGAAGTATCTTCTATATATCCTCCTGGTACAAACGAGCATACATTTGAGCCAACGCAAAAGGATATGATGAAATTAGCTGACGCGAATATATTTTTCTATATTGGCTTAGGCCTTGAAGGTTTTGTAGAAAATACGAAAAAGACATTAGCCAACGAAGATGTCACTATGGTTGCTACGGCATCTCAAATACCTGATGAAAAATTAGCCATTAGCACGGGTCATTCGCATGACGCAGAAGATGAAGCTGATCATGCGCATGAAGCCGCTACGGAAGATGACCACGCACATGACGAGCACGAAGATGCGACTACGGAAGATAATCACGCACATGACGAGGATGCTGATCATGGAGATCATGCTCATGGTAGTGTCGATCCCCATGTATGGCTGTCGCCTGTTATTAGTCAAGATTTAGCATTATCCATTAAAAATGCATTAGTTGAAAAAATGCCAGCTCAAGAAGCGACATTTACAGCAAATTATGAAGCGCTCGTAAAAGAGCTACAAGATTTAGACACTGAATATAAAGCAATGGCTGACACAACGCAAAACAAAACGTTCTTTGTATCGCATGCTGCATTTGGCTACATCGCGGGTCAATATGGCTTAACACAAGTTCCAATTGCAGGGTTAAACTCGCAAAATGAACCGTCTCAAAAGGAATTAACAGCGATTGTAGATAAAGCAAAAGACTTAAATATTCATTATATTTTATTCGAGCAAAATGTTTCTTCTAAATTAGCCGAAGTCATTCAAAAAGAAGTTGGCGCTCAATCACTTGTCCTACATAATTTAAGCGTGTTAACAAGTGATGATGTGAAAAATAATGAAACGTACTTTACTCTAATGAAAAAAAATATGCAAACTTTAGAAACAGCTCTAAATGAACACAAGTAAAACAACGATACGAAGTTAACGATTTAGGATGAAGAAGGAGGTGCCCCGTAATGCTTAGGGACACCTCCTTTATTATGACGTACTTTTCTTGCGGCATACGCTTTTCAATTTTGCCAAAACTAATAAGCCTCTTCATCCTTGCATTCCCATTTATTTTCGTCTTTACAATAACGGGACGGACCATAAGAGCGCTCTGTAGAACAACTTTATCCTGTTGTTCATAAAAAAAGAATTGATTATACTTGGTGGGAAGTTGAAAGTCATTTGGTAATTGAGCAGACTGTTCTAATAATTGCTTCATTTGAAGTGCATTATTTTCTATCTTAGCTAGCTCACGATTAGGGGTAAAAAGATTAGCTAATGGTTGCGTAAGAACTTCAATCCTACTTTGCTCTTGCCAACCTGCATATTTTTCACTTGTTGCTGAAGGAAAACTCGCAAAATCCCATGTATGATCTTTTGCTAATTGCTGATCCGAAACGAGAAAATAGTTATAACGTACCTCGCCCTTTCGATCTGGCAATGGATCATCCCATGTCACATCAATATGGTACCATTCATTATCTAAATTCACTAACACCCATGCATGCAATTGTTCGCCTACTTTACCCGGCACATATCGCACTTCAAAACCTAGCATATCTAACATTCGATAAAGCACTAAAGCATAGGCCTGACAGACACCTTTGCCTTCGCTAAGCAATGTGTAAGGCGAATATTGGCTTCCTACACTATCTTTTGAGTACTCTGTTGTTAAAACGATATAATCATGTGCAGCCTGTATTTTTTCTAATTCGCTTAATCCATGCATAGACGCAACAATAGTTGTCAATGTTTGCTCTGTAAATGCCTCCTCTTCCTGTGAAATATGATAAGTAAATTGAAAATGAATGACAATATTATTAGCATAGCCATCATACTTCCATTGGAAGCTGGAAATATTGGCGAAAATATATGGATCTAAAATGGCATGTTTGATAAGCTCTGTTAGTTCGTTTTGTAATTCAGAAGTTTTACCAGTGTAACGAATTTCAAATTCAGTAGACAATTGCATCACTTCTTTCTGAATTTGCTGTTGTAATATTTCGATTGTATTAGCTGTTGCTATATTCTGTGATTCGTAATTTGCGAATACTTGCACATGACTCATTTGTAAAACAAATAATATAATGACAACATTATATATAGTTTTTCTCATATGAGTCATTCTCCTTTACTAAATAGTTTATGCCCCCCATTATTTATTATGTTAAAGAATAATTAATTTAATCAAAAAAATATAATTTCAATAATAGAAGCCTAAAAACGGATAGTGCATGAGCCATTGTGGCACAATACGAAGCTTTAAAATTGTGAGTGACTGGCACATATACTTTATACAATTGTTTGAGAATTGTTTGAGTGACTGGCACTTGAAGTAAAAAAAATGAGGCTGGGACATAACTAAAAAAATTTAAGGAATAGAGGAAAGCTGTTCATAAATTTTTGCTATATGGAGACCTTAGCTATTCTTGCTTTTGCAATTAAAAAAATTAGAAGTGTTCACTAGTTGTTGGTAGCGAAGGCGGTGACTCCAGCTCAGAACAGCACATAATGTTAGACGCTGGCATTCCGCGCGTAGCGAGGGTTGCGGCTTACGGTGTGCCCGCGGAAAGCACCGCTGTAGCGGACATCAACGGCATAGCAAAAAAGTGTTAGATTGATTGGGTTCAATCTAACACTTTTTCTCTTTTGTCCCAGCCTCATTTGTAAAGGCTTAATCCGTTATTGAAAGTTATTCACTTGAAAGTAACGCTGCTAGTTTTCTTCTTAGCAGCTTATTTGCTCCATTGCGCGGAAGTGTATCGATTATCTTAATTTGTTTGGGAACTTTATATTTAGCCAGTTTCTTTTCACAATGCTGCTTTAAGTTTTCCATCGTGATTGCTTCTTTTAAAACAACAAAAGCTATAGGAACTTGCCCCCATTTTTCATCTTCAATGCCACATACCCCTGCTTCCTGAACAGCCGGATGTGCCAATAGCACATTTTCAATCTCTGCTGGATAAATATTTTCACCACCGGAAATAATTAAATCTGCCCGACGATCCACAACAAATAAATAACCTTCCTCATCCATATAGCCAATGTCTCCCGTGTGAAGCCAGCCCTCTTCAGTTGCGCTTTTCCCGGCAAAACGACCTATGTAACCAGGCGTTACGTGGGGACCTCGAATACATATTTCCCCTTCACCTTGTGCATTGGGTGCTGAAATTTTTATTTGGTTAAAAAACAATGGCTTGCCTGCTGAACCAATCTTTTTCATCGCATCTTCACTTGCCAGTGTAGCCGTTTGTGATGAAGTTTCTGTCATACCATATGTTTGAGCTACTGCTAAATGCACTGCACTTGCTCGCTCTAGATAATCTACTGGTACAGGGCCACCGCCGGCTAGCATCAATTTAAAGCGTGGTGAAGCCTGCGCCTTGTTTAACTCAAGGGTATTTAAAATGCGTTCTAATGTTACAGCGACCACTGACATATGGGTGACATCACCATCCATAATATTTTGCGTGATAGCATCAACATTAAAGTGCTCATATAGTTGCACTTTATTGCCGTATAACAATGAACGTACTAAAATGGAAAAACCACTTATATGGAATAATGGCATTGCACACAACCAAACATCATCGGCTTGTAAACCTATGTTTAGAACAGAGGCTGTAGCACTTGCCTGATGATTGCCAACTGTTTGACGAACGCCCTTTGGGAAGCCTGTCGTACCAGACGTATACATAATGGATGTTGTTTGATTGAGTGACCATTCTTTTGCAATATCAACATACTGCTCTTTACCTTTTTCTATTGCCGTAAATTGATGATAGGGTACGGATGACGGTAATTTTTCTACATCCTCATCTGCGACTAGCACAATCGTTGCTTGTGAATCTTCTAATTGATATGCGATCTCAGCTTGAGTCAGCCTGCGATTAAGCATCACCATCTCACATTGCAAATGCATACAAGCATACATTATAACGACCAGTGCAGGCGTACTCGGGCCCATAATAGCGATGCGATGCCCTTGCTGCACCCCAAGTACTGTTAATTGTCGAGCTCGTTTTAAGGATAGCTCATTTACTTGTTGAAAGGTCCAAGTTTGTCCTTCATATGTGAGAGCGCTACGTAATGGCGTAATAGACGCTCGCTGCAAAATCCAATTTGGATACATTGTTTGCTTCCTCCGATCATTTACACTGATATGGTACTGCTTTTAGCCTGTTATAGACAGAAAAAGAGGCTGGGACATAACTAAAAAAATTTAAGGAACAGAGGAAAGCTGTTCATAAATTTTTGCTATATGGCGAACTTCGTTATGGCTTCTGCTCAGAACGCACACCGTAAGACGTGGGCATTCTGCGTGTTAGCAAAGGGTGCGGCTTACGGTGCTAAGCGGAAAGAACCGCCGAAGCGGACAACAACGGCGCAGTAAAAAAGTGTTAGATTGACTGCCATCAATCTAACACCTTTTCACTTTTGTCCCAGCTTCCTTCCAATATTCCGAATCAAGGGAATCTTGGGAATTGACCAAAGTCTGGTTGACGTTTTTCTTTAAATGCGTCACGACCTTCTTTTGCTTCATCAGTAGTGTAGTAAAGAAGTGTAGCATCGCCTGCCATTTGTTGAAGACCAGCTAAGCCGTCTGTATCAGCATTCATAGCTGCTTTTAAGAAGCGTAGAGCTGTTGGAGACATTTGTAGCATTTCTTCACACCATTGCACCGTTTCGTCTTCTAATTGTTCATAAGGAACAACTGTATTGACTAAGCCCATATCAAGCGCTTGCTGAGCATCGTATTGACGGCAAAGGTACCAAATTTCACGCGCCTTTTTATGACCGATAATACGTGCAAGATAGCCTGAACCATAACCAGCATCAAATGAACCAACTTTAGGACCAGTTTGTCCGAAACGAGCATTGTCTGCTGCAATTGTAAGGTCACATACAACATGTAATACGTGTCCTCCACCGATAGCATAACCAGCAACCATCGCTACAACTGGTTTTGGAATTACACGGATTAAACGTTGTAAATCAAGAACGTTTAGACGTGGGATTTCATCTTCCCCTACATAGCCACCGTGGCCGCGTACCTTTTGGTCTCCACCTGAACAGAAAGCATGCTCGCCTTCACCTGTTAAAATAATAACACCGACATTTTTATCATCGCGGGCACGAGAAAATGCATCAATCATTTCCATAACTGTTTTTGGTCGAAATGCATTGCGCACTTCTGGACGGTTAATCGTCACTTTAGCGATACCGTTATAAAACTCATACTTAATATCTTCGTAAGTATGTAATGTAGTCCATTGACGTGACATTGAAATACCTCCTAATTATAAAATTCGCCTCATTGCTACTAAGAGGCGCTAACGTAAAAAACATTACGTTAAATACTCCTTTACTATTGTAGCAAATTCAGCTGGATTTTCCACATGAATTGCATGTCCAGCGTCATTTACTGTCATATGCTTTCCATTTTTTAATAACGCTTTCATTTCCAATGCAATATTACAAAATTTAACATCTAATAAACCCGTTATTAATAGTACAGGCAATTCTAATTGAGTTAAATTATCCCAGTTCGATGGTTGCATGCCTGTTCCAATTCCTCGTAAACTGCCTGCCAAGCCCTTTTCACTTTGGGACAATCGTTCTGCTCGAACTGCTTGTTTTACATTTTTAGCTAAACGCTTCTGCGATTCAAATAGCGCAATATTTTCCCACGAATTAACAAAGGACTGTAAACCATTCGTTGTTATTTTCTCCGCTAACGCCTTATCACGCTCGCATCGCTCCATACGCTCTTTTGCAGTTCGCAAACCAGGAGAAGCACTTTCTAACAGCAACTTGCTGACACGTTGAGGGTAAGCAATCGTATAGGATAGTGCAATACGGCCACCCATTGAATAACCGAGCAATGCAAAAGTTTCTAATTGTAACTGACAAAATATTTCTTCTAAATCACGCAATTGTTCAGCCATTGTGAAGCGACTTACTTGCTCCGGTACGGCTGTTTGACCATGACCAATTAAATCAATCGCCACAACTCGCACATGTGGAAGATCCTTTGCTAAATTTCGCCATGTAGCAGTACTACCTGTAAAGCCATGCAGGGCAACTAGTGTTTGCCCCGCTTCTTCATTCCATATATCCACATGTGTCTCAAGCCCACGAATCATTAGCTTTGCCATGCTTTTAACCCTGCATTAATACGATTCCAAAGCGCGCGGTGTGCATAGACATTTTCTTCACGGTTTGTAAAAATCTCAATTAATCGTAACGGATTTTTTTTCACCGTGTTAAATTTCGGCACTAACTGTGCAATATCCTCAACACAAATGTAGTCCATATCGTACATATGCGCAATGTCTTGGAATGCAAGTGCAGTCGGTGTACCAAATAAATCTTCATAATGAGCCTCTACCGTAGATTGCGGTAAATAAGAGAAAATACCACCACCATCATTATTCATGACAATAATGGTCATATTACATGCTTGATAGCGTGACGCAATTAGGCCGTTGACATCATGTAAAAAAGCTAGGTCTCCGATAAGTAGATAGGTTTCACGGTTATTTCCTTGGCTTACGCCCATTGCCGTTGAAACGACGCCATCAATGCCATTAGCTCCACGATTCGCAAAAATTCGAATATCTTTTGACGTTGCCATTAAAAACGTATCGATATCACGAATCGGCATGCTACTGCTAACAAAAATATCACTGCCATTTGGAATGATTTCAAGTAAACGGCTTACCATAGCACCTTCGTCAATTGCGCCTTCTGTATAATGCTCAATATACTCAAGTGCAATATCATTCGCATCTTGCCACTCCGCTAAATATGCCGCCTCTAGCACAGTTTCAGCAAGGTCTAATTGTACGAGCCATTCGCCAATGCTTGCATGCAGAAAATGAGTGGACACCCCTGTTGAATCACGGAACATCGGATCTTCATCGACAACAATATAAGCTTGAGGCTGTGACTTTGTAATAAATTGCATAATAAATTTCGATACAGGCTGTGCCCCTAAGCGCAGAACTGTTTCAGGTTCTACTAGCGCTTTAAAATCATCGTTTTTCATAATGGCATCATATGTTGTCATAACATATGGCAAACAATCCTTTGGCACGGAAGTTCGCATATTCGATAGACTCTCCACAATGATTGGCCATTTTAATTGGCGCACAAACTCCCACATAACAGTTAAATCTGTCCCGAGCGGAAGCTCCCCAACAACAACAAATCCTTTTTTAGTGTCTCGTAAAATAGATGCTAGTTCTACTTGTGCATCTTTCGGTGGCGTTAACTGTCCAATATGGCTTTGCTTAAATGTAACAGTTGGAAGCTCCTCTCGAAAATCAATGAGCAACGGTTCACGGAACGGTACGTTAAGATGTACTGGTCCAAATGGTGCACTTGTTGCAATAGCTACTGCACGTGCAATATGACGTTCAATAAATGGCAATGTCGGTGCAGCACCATCCGCTAGCGGAAAATCCACACTCCACTTTACATGTGCTCCGTATAAATTCGTCTGATTAATGGCTTGTGGTGCTCCTACTTCACGTAATTCATGTGGACGATCGGCTGTTATAACAATTAGTGGTACTCTTGCATAACTGGCCTCCACAATCGCAGGATAATAGTTTGCCGCCGCAGTACCAGATGTACATAACAAAACGACAGGCTTAGTAGTCGCCTTAGCAATGCCTAGCGCAAAAAATGCAGCAGCTCGCTCATCTACTTGACGGTACATCGTCAATTGCTTTGTTGAGGCAAAAGCATAAGCTAGTGGCGTCGACCGTGACCCTGGGCTTACAACAACATGTTGGACACCTGCCTGTACTAATGATGCAACCATTTTATAAACATAATCAGTCAATATTTTCCGTTCACTCATGTACTTGTCCTCCTAACGCTCGAAGCATTGGACGGAATTTCACTAATGTTTCCTCATATTCAGATTGTGGCTCTGAATCAGCTACAATACCGCCACCTGCATATAAATAAGCTTTATCTTTTAGTAGAGCTGCTGAACGAATCGCAACTGCGAATTCTCCGTTACCCTCCGCATCTAACCAGCCAATAGGTGCAGCGTAAAGACCACGGTTCATTGGCTCGTATTTACGTATAGCGGTCATTGCCTCTTTTCTTGGCACACCGCCCAAAGCAGGTGTTGGATGCAAATGCTTCGTCAACTGCAAAATGGTTGCTTCGTTATTTAGCTGACCTTCAACAGGTGTAAATAAATGTTGGATGTCTCTAATTTTTAGTAAGCGTGGTCCATCAGGTATTTTCATTTCAACGCAGTTTTTTCGGAATGTTTCCGCAATCATATCGACTACATATTGATGTTCTCCACCATTTTTCGGATCATTTAATAAGCTTTGTCCATAGGCTTCATCTTCCTCCGCCGTTTTTCCTCGTTGAATAGATCCTGCAACACATGATGAGTAGGCACGACCATTTTCAACCTTTACAAGACGCTCAGGAGATGCGCCGAAAAATAATAAATCTTGCCACTCCAACCCAAACAAATAGCTTTCAGGCTGTTCGTGAATTATTTGAGCTAATACTTGAGGTGAAGTTACTTGCTCCTTAAATTGCAGCGCAAGGGAACGTGCAATGACAACCTTATCCGCTTTCTTTGCTTTAATTAATGCTGTCACTTGATCAATTGATGCTAAATAAGGATCCTTATAAGGCTCGAAATAATTTGTGATTTCGGGCTTCGCATACATTTTCACTTCTTTTACTTGAGCAGCATGGATTAAATGATTTCGTTCTTTACGCAACGCCTCTAATTGTCCATCTGCCTCAGCAGCATTTGCAATAAGGTGAATGCCTATATAGGCTTTATCATCACGTAAAACAAGCTGATACGTTGCTAAGGCAAAATAAGCCTCTGGAAAGTCCGTCCACTCCCCACCTACATTATTTTGTGGATCAAATGTAAAACCACCAAATAAAATTGGTTGTAGTTCAACTTGACCTTTTACGCAATTTTTCGTTAAGCGCTTCCACTCTGCTTCTACAGCATCAAAGCGGTTATTTTTTTCGTTATTTTGAATTGTGTGAGCGTGTCCTAGCCCAACTAATGTCATTGTTTTTTCTCTATTTTGCCAATAAAATCGTTCACCTTTATAACGCTCCTCGCCCGCTGCAAAAAATGCAAGAGCCGATAAGCGACTTACTTCGATTGTTTCCATATAAAAATGAAGGTTTTGGCCCAAAGAGTCCACTTCTACTTCTGTGGCTTGGTACCACTTCTGTTGCATGAAAATTACCTCCGTTATTGCAATGTACATATCAATGATGTTTTCGCGTTATGGTACGTGTTGCGTTGTCCTTCACGTACATAACATCCTACGTCTGTCGCTTTGATATCACTCACAAATCCATCTGTGACATCCGTCTTTAGCATTACTTGTTCCGCTAAAATAGCCGTCCTATATGTTTGACGGCTCTGTTCTTTCTACTGCTTAATTTATATTCCCATCTCTCAAATGCATGTACTATTGTATCATTTTTTTAAACATAACAGTATGTAATAAGCTGTGAACCTATCCAATTTCTCTTTCTTCGTATAAAATAAGAAGAGTCTACAATAGTTGAAGGAGAGAAAGACCTTATGACCAAAGTCATTGAAGCTGATAGGGGTTTTAAAGTTTGGTGGCATTTAACTCGTCCACATACTTTAACCGCTTCATTTGTTCCAGTATTTTTAGGAACAGCGATTGCGCTAGCAATTGAAAAAGAAACCATTCATTTTGGACTGTTTTTTGCAATGCTGATTGCCAGTATGCTGATTCAAGCAGCAACAAATATGTTCAACGAATATTATGATTACAAGTTAGGATTAGATAATGAACATTCTGTCGGCATTGGTGGCACGATTGTGCGTCACGGTGTTCAACCGAAAACGATTATGCTGATTGCCTTAAGCTTTTATGCACTAGCTATGCTACTTGGCATTTATATTTGTGCTTCCACTTCTTGGTGGCTTGCTGCAGTTGGACTAGTATGTATGCTTATAGGTTTTCTATATACAGGAGGGCCGTACCCTATCGCATATTCACCTTTTGGAGAGCTTGTTTCAGGCGCAGTCATGGGGATGGGTATTGTCTTAATTGCCTTTTACATTCAAACACTTACTGTCACATTAGATGCGGTATTACTTTCTGTTCCGAGTATGATTTTAGTTGGCGCCATTATGCTTTCTAATAATATTCGTGACATCGTTGGCGATACAGAAGGTGGACGTAAAACACTGGCCATTTTAGTAGGCCGCGACCGTGCTATTTCTGTGTTATCTGGCTTTTTCATCGTTTCGTACCTTTGGGTTATCGCATTAGTAGCCATTGATGGGATTACTTTTTGGGCGCTTATCATTTTCCTAAGTGTACCGAAGCCACTCCGAGCAATCCAAATTTTCCGCGATAAAAAAGAAGCCAAAGAAGTAATGCCCGCGATGAAATTTACAGCGCAAACAAATACATTCTTCGGTTTCCTATTAGCAATTGGTTTATTAGTAAATTATTTCTTTTATTAATATGGTTAGTTGATTGCAACGGAGGCAGCGACTTCAACGAGCACAACATAAAACGTTAAATGTGGGCGCATCACAGGCAAGTTAGAAAATGGCGACTATCGGTGTGCGTTTGCCTATAGCAGAAATAACTTCGTAGCGATTTTTACTCTGTTGACACGCTAAAGCAGCAACTTTATTTAGTTGCTGCTTTTTTTAAATATTGTTTGAAATTATTATGCGCAATTCCGCGAACTTCTTCATCTGAAAAATGCTCACGTAACATCTCTAATAAATTTTGCGCCTCACCTGCATGTGCAAGACCTTTGATTGTCATATCTATTCCGTCAAAATCAGAACCTACCCCAAGATGCTCTATTCCAACGACACTTGCCAGATGCTTTATATGCTCAATTAAATCATCCATTGTTGCATTGTCGCCAATAAAATGCGGGTAGTAGACTAGATGAATATGCCCCCCATGCTCAACAAGTGCCTTAGCCTGTTGATCTGTTAAATTACGCGGGTGGTCACAAATGGCACGTGCATTGCTATGGCTAGCAATAATATGCTTTGCTAGCGGCAGTACATCCCAAAATCCTTGCTCATTTAAATGGGCAACATCAATGATAATATCCCGCTCATTTAGCATATTAACAACTTCCTTACCAAATGGCTTTAAACCGAGGCTAGCATCTTGCTCAGCACCATAGGCTACAGCATTCTCTTCATTCCATGTAAGACCTACTAACATAACACCTGCATCCAAAATGGCGGAAAGCTTTGTCAAATCCTCGCCAATTGCACTACAGCCTTCTAAACTTAAGATAGCACCAATTTCATGAGGTGCTAACGTATCGAGTTGTGACCATTCCGTAATATGCACCATGCCCTCTGTTTGTAATACTTGTGTATGAAAGGCTTCAATTTGGCGCATAACCTCTAAAAATTGCATACTTTGAGGTATTTCAGGGTCGATAAAAATGGCAAATACTTGTGCTTTTACTTGCCCTAATTGCAGTCTTTCTTTATTAGCATGTAATCGGCTATCATTTCCAAATTTCGGTTCTTCTAATGTCGTTAACTTTAATAAAACATCACAATGTAAATCAATTATTTCCATGTCAATCACCTCATACAGTTATTATACTGTTTAAGGGAAGAAATGCTCTTATTTTTTACATTTTATCTGATGGTGTATCAGACGAACCAAATTCCTCAAGCTCTTCGAAATCATCTGATTTTGGTAAAGAGGATAACACATCTTCTTCTACTGGTCGCAGTAAATCGTCTCTTTGCTCAGCATGCTCTACACATGTCAATGCATGTGGCATAGCCTCTAAACGGCCTAACGGAATTTCTTCGCCACATACAGCGCACTTACCATATGTGCCATCTTCTATTGCTTGCAGCGCATGCTCGATTTCTTCAGCATGGTCACTGCGATGTTCATCAATGGCCATCTCTGTAAGTTGGTCTGTTAAATCACTTGCATTATCAGCTGGATGGTTATCATAATTTGAGAGCTCTGTTGCCTGCGGTCGCTCTGATTCTTCTAGCTGCTTCTCTAGTTCTTGTAATTCCTGCTGTAATTGGTTTTTAAACTTTTCGATCATTTGTTGATTCAAAAAAATCTCCTCCTCATACTTTCATTTTTTCCTAAATATCTATTTCTAAAACATCTGTATGAGAAGGATTCCATTAGTTTTGTGTGTATTCTCTAATTACATCATGGAGAAATTGAGTAGCACCTTCTGACACATGTTGATCGTAATATGCAGTAAAACGTTCATCTGCTATATACATTTGTGCTAAACCAGCATGTGCTTCCTTTGTATATTGCGACCACGAAAAGCTCAGCCAACGCTTATGCAGTTCTGCCACTTCCATGGCGACATCATTTTTCACGTCGCCTATAGCCATTGCCTCTTTTAATCGTTCAAATAGTTGCTGTTCGAGTTGCTGCATTGCCTTATATTGTTCCTCTGATAAATTCTTAAACTTCGCATTCGATGCATCGACCTTTTCATCGCCATAGTTTGCACGAATTTCTTTACCGTATTGTTTTTCATTTTCCTCAATCAGCATTTCTTTAAAGCCTTCAAATTTCTCTTCGTTCGTCATTGGTTGTTCCTCCTCAATCGATTGAATGGTTTGTTCCACTGTTTTTAATAATTGATCTAGCTGTTTTTTTCGTTGTAATAAAGCATCACGATGTGTTTTTAATGCTGATATATGTTGAAATTCAGGTGCATGAATAATGTTGTAAATGGTTTCAAGCTTCATATCTAACGCTTTATAAAACAAAATTTGCTGAAGAATATCGACTTCTTGTTGCCCATAAAAGCGATACCCTGCTTCATTTGTTCTTGCCGGCTTTAGTAAATCAATTTCATCATAATACCGCAACGTTCTCGTACTTACCCCTGACAATTTAGCAAGCTGTAAAATGGTATACTCCATTGCTTTCACCTCCATATTTATACTGTAAACCTTTCCGCAGCGTTAAGGTCAAGGGTTAAAACAATATAAAATACATAATCGCTGAATTATCAAAACCATAACATAAAAAAGAACATCTCAGAAAATTCCAAGATGCTCACCTTTCCTATTTAGCATACTTCCCATGCCACACTATATTTCTGTAGTTTTCTACGTCTGTGTCTCCCTCTGTACTAACAAACAATATCTTTGACTTTGGATTGAGCTGTAAAGCTACCTTTAAATCATAGTAATCCTCATTTGTCATTAATTCATAAAAACATCCAAATGGCGCTGCTCCTGATTCTCCTGCAACAATACGATTATCCGCGCCAAGTGGATTTCCCAAGACGCGCATACCCGTTGCAGCTACCTTCTCACTACAACTAATACTTACCTTTGTATATGCTTTTAAAATATCCCAAGCGATAGGGTTAGGCTCCCCACATGCTAAGCCAGCCATAATGGTTTGCATTTCTCCACCGACAGTAACAAACTGTCCTGTTCCTCGGTTAAAACTCTCATAAAAGCAATTAGCTGCATCTGGTTCAATTAAAACAAATGTTAGTTGCTGACCATAATATTGTTGTAAAAAAGCGACTATAGCTCCTGCAAATGAACCTACACCTGCCTGTAAAAATACATGGGTCGGTGCTTCTTGCAAATGGTCAACAATCTCTTTTGCCAATGTTGTATAGCCTTGCATAATCCATAATGGAATCTCTTCGTAACCTTCCCACATTGTATCCTGTATCACTATCCAGCCATTATCCTTTGCAAGCTGTGAGGTATACCTTACCGTTTCATCATAATTCATTGAAGTGATTTCTGCATATGCGCCTTCATTTTTAATATTTTGCAAGCGCTCTTCCGCACTACCAGCAGGCATATAAATTCGCGCCTTACAGCCAAGTTCCCTTGCTGCCCAAGCAACCCCGCGCCCATGATTGCCATCTGTCGTTGAAATAAAGGTACAGTCGCCTAATTTTTCTTTCACTTCAGGTAGTTTTAATTGTTCAAAAGACAATTCATCAATATTTTGATCTAGCAATTTCGCAATATATTTGCCAATCGCATAAATACCACCTAACACCTTAAACGCATTTAAGCCAAAGCGATAGGACTCATCTTTAACAAAAATCTTACTAACCCCAAGATGCAGTGCTAAAGCATCTAAATCATGTATAGGTGTTTTTTCAAAATTTTCATATGTATGATGGAATCTTTCCACACAATTAACCTGTTCTACTGTAAATTTTTGTAGTATATCTTTACCTTGTTCTAAATTCTCTTGTAAATGATATTGTCGATTATACACCCATCTTAAGTTTTCGCTCATTCGTATGATCCCCCTCTATTATTGCTTATACCTATATTACCTAATAATACTAGTAAAGAGAATCATCATTGGATTTATAAATAGACAGTCGGAAACGATGCTCTCTCAAATTTTTAATCTAGCAAAAAAAACGCAGTAAATGTGAAATCACATTTACTGCGTTTTAGTATGACCCCTACGGGATTCGAACCCGTGTTACCGCCGTGAAAGGGCGGTGTCTTAACCACTTGACCAAGGGGCCAATGGCGGAGAAGGAGGGATTTGAACCCTCGCGCCGGTTACCCGACCTACACCCTTAGCAGGGGCGCCTCTTCAGCCTCTTGAGTACTTCCCCATAAATAAAAAAATGGCTCCGAAGGCAGGACTCGAACCTGCGACAACCTGATTAACAGTCAGGTGCTACTACCAACTGAGCTACTTCGGAATAATGGTGGGCCTAAATGGACTCGAACCATCGACCTCACGCTTATCAGGCGTGCGCTCTAACCAGCTGAGCTATAGGCCCATTGGAGCGGGTGATGGGAATCGAACCCACGACATCAGCTTGGAAGGCTGAGGTTTTACCATTAAACTACACCCGCGTATATGGTGGGTCAGGACGGAATCGAACCGCCGACACTTAGAGCTTCAATCTAATGCTCTACCAACTGAGCTACTGACCCATATACTTTGACTGAACCTATTTTAAAATGGCGGTCCCGACCGGGATCGAACCGGCGATCTCCTGCGTGACAGGCAGGCATGTTAACCGCTACACCACGGGACCATTTGGTTGCGGGGGCTGGATTTGAACCAACGACCTTCGGGTTATGAGCCCGACGAGCTACCACTGCTCCACCCCGCGATAATATGTTTATTCACTTCGAGTTTTTTGTACACCATTTACTAAAATTAAAACTGGAGGAGGTAGAGGGATTCGAACCCCCGCGCGGTGTTACCCGCCTGTCGGTTTTCAAGACCGATCCCTTCAGCCAGACTTGGGTATACCTCCGTACTATTATATAAATGGTGGACCTTGCAGGACTCGAACCTGCGACCGGACGGTTATGAGCCGTCTGCTCTAACCAACTGAGCTAAAGGTCCTTTAAGATGGCGGCAGAGGGGATCGAACCCCCGACCTTACGGGTATGAACCGTACGCTCTAGCCAGCTGAGCTACGCCGCCAGGATCTTTATACTGGTTATAAATTATGGTGGAGCCTAGCGGGATCGAACCGCTGACCTCCTGCGTGCAAGGCAGGCGCTCTCCCAGCTGAGCTAAGGCCCCATAAGTTACAAGTTTTTGAAAATGGTCGGGAAGACAGGATTCGAACCTGCGACCCCTTGGTCCCAAACCAAGTGCTCTACCAAGCTGAGCTACTTCCCGTTCATTTATTGGCGCGCCCGGCAGGAGTCGAACCCACAACCTTCTGATCCGTAGTCAGACGCTCTATCCAATTGAGCTACGGGCGCTTGATAAAATGGTGCCGAGGGCCGGAATCGAACCGGCACGGTAGTCACCTACCGCAGGATTTTAAGTCCTGTGCGTCTGCCAGTTCCGCCACCCCGGCACATTGGAGCGGAAGACGAGGTTCGAACTCGCGACCCCCACCTTGGCAAGGTGGTGTTCTACCACTGAACTACTTCCGCATGTGCATAAGATTATTTATCCTGGCAATTATCAAATTCAAATAAAATGGTGCGGGTGAAGGGAGTCGAACCCCCACGCCTTGCGGCGCTAGATCCTAAGTCTAGTGCGTCTGCCAATTCCGCCACACCCGCATCTTATTGTTGGCAATTAAAAATGGTGAGCCATGAAGGACTCGAACCTTCGACCCTCTGATTAAAAGTCAGATGCTCTACCAACTGAGCTAATGGCTCAAAAAATGGTGCCGGCTATAGGAATCGAACCCACGACCTACTGATTACAAGTCAGTTGCTCTACCTGCTGAGCTAAACCGGCATATGGTGGAGGATGACGGGCTCGAACCGCCGACCCTCTGCTTGTAAGGCAGATGCTCTCCCAGCTGAGCTAATCCTCCTGGGTATTATGCCTAGCGACGTCCTACTCTCACAGGGGGAAGCCCCCAACTACCATCGGCGCTAAAGAGCTTAACTTCCGTGTTCGGTATGGGAACGGGTGTGACCTCTTTGCCATCATCACTAGACTATGTTTCGACTTTCAATCCAAAGTATTACTGCATTAGCTTCATGTGTTCGGTCAGTTACATACTAGAGTACGCTTCTTCCTTCTCTCAACCACTTTTGCGAATAGCTTTTATCTCGAAACTTTTATGTATTTCGTTTTGAAGTTATTTACCTGTCCTTCAAGACAAGAATTATTGTATAACGTTTATCTAGAGAATGCAACACTTTTTTATAAAAAAAAGAAATTATTACTTTTTGAAGATATTTTTGCTATGTGAGAGAATTTATCGCTCTACTAACCATTATAGCAATTGTTTTTCCAAAAGAAAACATTTTATTTACACAAATAAATAAAATAGTTAGATTGTCGACAAAAGGACGTATATTTTTTAACAAACACTACTACTGTTTCTTTAATGGTCGTGCTAGTTTACATCCCTATCGTAAAGGTAGTTATTACTTCTTTTCAACATTAAGTTTTAGATGTTACCGCTTTTGAGTTATCACTTAAAGCTCATGCTTATACTAGTAACGTCAAGAAGCAATTTATCAGAACCGAGAAGCCTTTAATTTCCACAGGAAGTAATAATTATAAGTTAAAATTAAAGGCTTTGTTCAATACAGTTCTAACGTATATCCTACTTTATTTTAGAATTTTACAATATTAGACAACACAAAGGTTAATTGATCAATTTCTTCAAATGTTGTTGTTGGTCCAAATGATATTCTAAAAAACTGTCGTGCTTCCTCCACTGTATAACCCATTGATATAATTGCTTTTGTGCCAGATTCACTGTGTATATCACAAGCACTACCAGTTGAAATACAAATCCCGGCTTCGTTTAATTTTAGTAACACGTATTGACCTTCCACTTTGTCCATCATCAAACCACATATATTAGGTAGTTGCTCCACACACTCAATTAATCGACAAGCTGATGGTAAATTGCTTTGTAAATATTTGCGCAACAATTCATAATGTTGACGCTCAAAATGATAGTTTTCAATGGCTGTCGCAAACGATACAATGGCAGGTGTATCTAATGTTCCCCCACGTAAACCACGTTCATGTGTCACGCCAGGTGTTAAAGATGGCACTCGAATTTGAGGATTTATAAATATAGCTCCACATCCTTTGGGCCCTCCTATTTTATGGGCGGAAATGGTAATTGCATCTACATTTGCACAAAAAGAAGTAGTTGGAAGCTTACAAAAGGACTGTACACAATCTACATGAAAAAATATATTTTGACTGTTTGCTATTAAAGCAATTTCTTCCACTGGTTGGATAGAGCCTATTTCAGAATTTACATGTTGAATTGTTATTAATGCTGTATCCTCTCTTATAGCCTCTCGTACCTGATTGACTTGAATACACCCATCCAGTTGTAAAGGTAATTTTGTAACGGAATAACCCATTTTCTCAAGTGTATTTAATGCTGCATGGACAGACGTATGCTCAGCTTGCGATGAAATTATATGCTTGCCTTTTTTTGAAGCTAAAGCCAGTGATAAAATCGAGAGTAAATTCCCTTCTGTTCCGCTTCCAGTAAAAATAATCCCATCACTTTTAACGCCAAGCGTTCTTGCTACAATAGCTCTCGCCTGTTCTACAAAGTAATTTGCTTGTCCTCCTAAATCATGTAAACTCGCACTATTTCCATAATAACGTTTTGCTACTTCACAATAAGCCTCAAGTGCTTTATTCGACATTGGGGATGTTGCTGCATAATCCATGTAAATCATCTAATTCTCCCTTTCCAGTCATCAAGTCTTGTTTTCCTTTTTATTTTATGTAAAGATATGTGTCAAGACAACTGTAAAGAAGGTAGACCTATGGATGTAAAGACAGACATACTAATTATTGGTAGTGGCATTGCATCACTTCAAGCAGCACGACTACTTGGACAGCATTTTCAAGTACAGATTGTTACGAAATCCTCTGTTAAAATGAGTAGCTCTTATCGTGCACAAGGAGGCATAGCTGCCGTTACTAGTCCTGAAGATCATACAAATTTGCATATTGCTGATACATTAGCTGCCGGTGAATTCCATCATGAGAAAAAATTTGTTGAAACACTTATAAAGGATGGTTCTACCATTATGAGACAATTTCTCTTAGAGGGATTGCCCATCGATCGGCAAGAAACCGGTGAACCAGCACTTGGCTTAGAAGGAGCTCATAGTCATCATCGTATTTTACATGCTGGGGGCGATAGGACTGGTCAAATATTGATTGATTACTTACTTAAACACCTACCGCCAAACATTTCTATTCATTGCAATGAATTGGCTTATGAATTGATGTTAAACAGCAATGGCGCGTGTATTGGCGTCCTAACAAAGGGTGAAGAAGGATTGAAACGTTACTTTGCCCATCATGTCATTCTTGCTACAGGTGGTGCAGGTGCTCTTTATCCAAGCACTTCTAACTATGCCACGAATACGGGAGATGGTATTGCATTAGCATATCGCGCAGGCGCTGCCATCAGTGATATGGAATTTATGCAATTTCATCCAAGTTTATTATGGTGTCATGGAGAGGCTAAAGGATTAGTTTCTGAAGCTGTTCGAGGCGCTGGAGGTATTTTTGTTAATGCACAACGTGAACCTATTATGGCAGGTGTACATCCACTGCTTGATTTAGCACCACGTCATATTACTGCCCACACATTATATATAAAGCGCGCATCTGGGCAAGAAACATTTATTGATATTACAAGCATTCAGCACTTTGAAGAGAAATTCCCTACGATTACAAAACTTTGCAATGACAACGGTATTGATTTACAAAATGGCCTAATCCCTGTAGCACCTGGAAGTCATTTCTTAATGGGGGGCGTTATAGCTGATGACATAGGAAGAACTACGATTGCTAACCTGTATGCTGTTGGCGAAGTTGCTTGTACGGGCGTTCATGGAGCAAATCGTTTAGCTAGCAATTCATTACTGGAAGGCATCACATTCGGCCAAAAGATGGCTCAATATATCATACAAACTGGTTGCAACCAAACGAATTTCACGCTTGCTGATGCAAAATATCATCAGTCGATGCCCCCATTATTACCGAAAGAGCAATTACAACAAACAATGATGCATACATTAGGCATCGTTCGAAACCCTATCGATATGCGGCATTTTGCAGAGCAATTGCCTGCATTACAAGATTTACTTCAAGTGAATGTGATGAATTTCAATGCACAGCATCTTGAACTCTACATGATGCATATTGTTGCTTCGCTGATGGTGCATGCAGCTCTTACACGAACAGAAACTCGTGGCGCTCATATTCGCAACGATACGCCTAACAGTGATACAGACTGGGCACGGCGCTGGATTATTTTTCAACAAGGACAAATGAAAGTGAGGAATTCATTGTATGAATATCATCAAGCTCGAGGAAATGCTCAAACAATTTTTTAATGAGGACATAGGAGATGGGGATTTATCAAGCGAACTTATCTTTTCAGTTGAGCAAACAGGTTCCTTTTCCTTTTATGCAAAAGATAGTGGTATTTTTTGTGGAACACCTATTATCGAACATGGTTTTCGGTTACTCGATCCTTCCATGCAGATCACAATGCATAAAAATGATGGTGATGCCGTGAACTATGGTGATATTCTTGCAGTTATTAAAGGACCACTACAGAAATTATTAATAGGAGAACGGGTGATTTTAAATCTTATTCAGCGCATGTCTGCTATCGCCACGGCAGCCAATAGAGCAGTTCAGGAAACTGCAGGAACTACTGCAAAAATTTGCGATACACGTAAAACGATTCCAGGCTTAAGAATGCTTGATAAATATGCTGTACGTATAGGTGGTGCTTATAATCATCGAAGTGGTTTATACGATGCGATTATGCTCAAGGATAATCATATTGCTTTTGCTGGTAGTATTACAGAAGCTGTACAAACCGCTCGTAAAAAAATTGGGCATACGGTAAAAATCGAGGTAGAGATTGAAACGAAAACTCAATTAGATGAAGCCATTGCAGCAGGTGTAGACATTATTATGTTCGATAATTGTACGCCTGAAGAAATAGCAGCTTGGATTCAATCCGTTCCATCACATATTGCTACTGAAGCTTCTGGTGGTATTACATTAGAAAATTTACATGCTTATGCAAAGTCAGGTATTCAATGGATTTCACTAGGTTCACTAACTCATTCAGTAAAAGCCTTTGATATAAGTGCACTTGTACAAATGAAAGGAGAGCATACACTTGTCCATCACTAGTCTACTACAACAAACTTCATTACTTCCTGAGCATTACCGCACATTATCAACGACCGAAATGGAGTCTCGAATTTTAGCTATTAAAAAGAAACTAGGTAAGAAGCTTTTTATTCCTGGACATCACTATCAAAAAGATGAAGTGATTCAATTTGCTGATGCCACAGGAGATTCCTTACAGCTTGCTCAAATTTCTGCTGCTAATACAGAAGCAGAACATATCGTTTTTTGTGGAGTACATTTTATGGCCGAGACAGCTGATATGCTCACTACTGAAAGACAGCATGTTTATTTACCTGATATGCGTGCAGGTTGTTCCATGGCAGATATGGCGGATATTTATCAAACAGAGCAAGCTTGGCCTATTTTACAACAACTTTTTGGCAATACAATATTGCCGTTAACATATGTAAATTCGACTGCAGCCATTAAAGCATTTACTGGTCGTCACGGTGGAGCTTGCGTAACCTCCTCCAATGCCAAAGAAATGGTAAAATGGGCTTTTTCACAAAAGCAGCGTATTTTATTTTTACCAGATCAGCATTTGGGTAGAAACACTGCATTTGACTTAGGTGTTCCACTAGAAAGTATGGCGGTTTGGAATCCTCATACAAATACACTTGAAACAGACCAATCACCAGAAAAAATCAAAGTCATATTGTGGAAAGGACACTGTTCGGTGCATGAAGGTTTTACAGTACAACATACTGCTAAGGTTCGTCAAACATATCCAAATATGCGCATTATTGTTCATCCTGAATGTAGCCGTGAAGTGGTAGCTGCTGCAGATGATGCAGGCTCTACAAAATATATTCTCGATACGATTAATAACGCCCCAAGCGGCTCGGCGTGGGCAATCGGAACAGAAATGAATCTAGTAAACCGCATTATTCAACAACATCCTGATAAACATATAATCTCTTTAAACGAAAACTTCTGCCCTTGTCTTACAATGAATCGAATCGACCTTCCACATTTACTTTGGTCACTTGAAAGTATTGACCAAGGCAAGCCACATAATCGCATTCAAGTGGATGCGTCAACGGCTGAAGAAGCTCGTAGCTCTCTTGAAAGAATGCTATCACGTAGTTAAGCAAAAAATCGTCTACCGATTTAATGGTAGACGATTTTTAAAATGATCTAGACAAAAAAAACACAGTCGCTATGATTGCTCATAGCGACTGTGTTTTAGTATGACCCCTACGGGATTCGAACCCGTGTTACCGCCGTGAAAGGGCGGTGTCTTAACCGCTTGACCAAGGGGCCAATGGCGGAGAAGGAGGGATTTGAACCCTCGCGCCGGTTACCCGACCTACACCCTTAGCAGGGGCGCCTCTTCAGCCTCTTGAGTACTTCCCCATAAATAAAAAAATGGCTCCGAAGGCAGGACTCGAACCTGCGACAACCTGATTAACAGTCAGGTGCTACTACCAACTGAGCTACTTCGGAATAATGGTGGGCCTAAATGGACTCGAACCATCGACCTCACGCTTATCAGGCGTGCGCTCTAACCAGCTGAGCTATAGGCCCATTGGAGCGGGTGATGAGAATCGAACTCACGACATCAGCTTGGAAGGCTGAGGTTTTACCATTAAACTACACCCGCGTATATGGTGGGTCAGGACGGAATCGAACCGCCGACACTTAGAGCTTCAATCTAATGCTCTACCAACTGAGCTACTGACCCATATACTTTGACTGAACCTATTTTAAAATGGCGGTCCCGACCGGGATCGAACCGGCGATCTCCTGCGTGACAGGCAGGCATGTTAACCGCTACACCACGGGACCATTTGGTTGCGGGGGCTGGATTTGAACCAACGACCTTCGGGTTATGAGCCCGACGAGCTACCACTGCTCCACCCCGCGATAATATGTTTATTCACTTCGAGTTTTTTGTACACCATTTACTAAAATTAAAACTGGAGGAGGTAGAGGGATTCGAACCCCCGCGCGGTGTTACCCGCCTGTCGGTTTTCAAGACCGATCCCTTCAGCCAGACTTGGGTATACCTCCGTACTATTATATAAATGGTGGACCTTGCAGGACTCGAACCTGCGACCGGACGGTTATGAGCCGTCTGCTCTAACCAACTGAGCTAAAGGTCCTTTAAGATGGCGGCAGAGGGGATCGAACCCCCGACCTTACGGGTATGAACCGTACGCTCTAGCCAGCTGAGCTACGCCGCCAGGATCTTTATACTGGTTATAAATTATGGTGGAGCCTAGCGGGATCGAACCGCTGACCTCCTGCGTGCAAGGCAGGCGCTCTCCCAGCTGAGCTAAGGCCCCATAAGTTACAATTTTTTGAAAATGGTCGGGAAGACAGGATTCGAACCTGCGACCCCTTGGTCCCAAACCAAGTGCTCTACCAAGCTGAGCTACTTCCCGTTCATTTATTGGCGCGCCCGGCAGGAGTCGAACCCACAACCTTCTGATCCGTAGTCAGACGCTCTATCCAATTGAGCTACGGGCGCTTGATAAAATGGTGCCGAGGGCCGGAATCGAACCGGCACGGTAGTCACCTACCGCAGGATTTTAAGTCCTGTGCGTCTGCCAGTTCCGCCACCCCGGCACATTGGAGCGGAAGACGAGGTTCGAACTCGCGACCCCCACCTTGGCAAGGTGGTGTTCTACCACTGAACTACTTCCGCATGTGCATAAGATTATTTATCCTGGCAATTATCAAATTCAAATAAAATGGTGCGGGTGAAGGGAGTCGAACCCCCACGCCTTGCGGCGCTAGATCCTAAGTCTAGTGCGTCTGCCAATTCCGCCACACCCGCATCTTATTGTTGGCAATTAAAAATGGTGAGCCATGAAGGACTCGAACCTTCGACCCTCTGATTAAAAGTCAGATGCTCTACCAACTGAGCTAATGGCTCAAAAAATGGTGCCGGCTATAGGAATCGAACCCACGACCTACTGATTACAAGTCAGTTGCTCTACCTGCTGAGCTAAACCGGCATATGGTGGAGGATGACGGGCTCGAACCGCCGACCCTCTGCTTGTAAGGCAGATGCTCTCCCAGCTGAGCTAATCCTCCTGGGTATTATGCCTAGCGACGTCCTACTCTCACAGGGGGAAGCCCCCAACTACCATCGGCGCTAAAGAGCTTAACTTCCGTGTTCGGTATGGGAACGGGTGTGACCTCTTTGCCATCATCACTAGACTATTTACGGCTTTCAATATACATCGTATTTCTTTGTCAGCTTCATTCGTTCAGTCAGTCACGTACAGATGTACGCTCCTTCCTTCTCTCAATTGCTTCCGCGAACTACTCGTATCTTGAAACCCTTTTATGAAAGGTTGTTCTTTCAAAACTGGATAAACGGTTCATTGAATGTTTCAAACTTTTTGGTTAAGTCCTCGATCGATTAGTATTCGTCAGCTCCATGTGTCACCACACTTCCACCTCGAACCTATCTACCTCATCGTCTTTGAGGGATCTTACTTACTTGCGTAATGGGAAATCTCATCTTGAGGGGGGCTTCATGCTTAGATGCTTTCAGCACTTATCCCGTCCACACATAGCTACCCAGCGATGCCTTTGGCAAGACAACTGGTACACCAGCGGTGTGTCCATCCCGGTCCTCTCGTACTAAGGACAGCTCCTCTCAAATTTCCTACGCCCACGACGGATAGGGACCGAACTGTCTCACGACGTTCTGAACCCAGCTCGCGTACCGCTTTAATGGGCGAACAGCCCAACCCTTGGGACCGACTACAGCCCCAGGATGCGATGAGCCGACATCGAGGTGCCAAACCTCCCCGTCGATGTGGACTCTTGGGGGAGATAAGCCTGTTATCCCCGGGGTAGCTTTTATCCGTTGAGCGATGGCCCTTCCATGCGGAACCACCGGATCACTAAGCCCGTCTTTCGACCCTGCTCGACTTGTAGGTCTCGCAGTCAAGCTCCCTTGTGCCTTTACACTCTACGAATGATTTCCAACCATTCTGAGGGAACCTTTGGGCGCCTCCGTTACCTTTTAGGAGGCGACCGCCCCAGTCAAACTGTCCGCCTGACACTGTCTCCTGCCCCGCTAAGGGGCATGGGTTAGAATTTCAATACAACCAGGGTAGTATCCCACCGACGCCTCCTTCGAAGCTGGCGCTCCGAGATCTCTGGCTCCTACCTATCCTGTACAAGTTGTACCAAAATTCAATATCAGGCTACAGTAAAGCTCCACGGGGTCTTTCCGTCCTGTCGCGGGTAACCTGCATCTTCACAGGTACTATAATTTCACCGAGTCTCTCGTTGAGACAGTGCCCAGATCGTTACGCCTTTCGTGCGGGTCGGAACTTACCCGACAAGGAATTTCGCTACCTTAGGACCGTTATAGTTACGGCCGCCGTTTACTGGGGCTTCAATTCGCAGCTTCGCTTGCGCTAACCACTCCTCTTAACCTTCCAGCACCGGGCAGGCGTCAGCCCCTATACGTCACCTTACGGTTTTGCAGAGACCTGTGTTTTTGCTAAACAGTCGCCTGGGCCTATTCACTGCGGCTCTCATGCGCTTGCACGCTCAAGAGCACCCCTTCTCCCGAAGTTACGGGGTCATTTTGCCGAGTTCCTTAACGAGAGTTCTCTCGCACACCTTAGGATTCTCTCCTCGACTACCTGTGTCGGTTTGCGGTACGGGCACCTCTCACCTCGATAGAGGCTTTTCTTGGCAGTGTGAAATCAGGAACTTCGTCCATACGGACTCGCCATCACAGCTCAACGTTACAGTGTGCGGATTTGCCTACACACACGCCTTACTGCTTGGACGCGCACAACCAACGGCGCGCTTACCCTATCCTACTGCGTCCCCCCATTTCTCAAACGGTGAGGAGGTGGTACAGGAATATCAACCTGTTGTCCATCGCCTACGCCTATCGGCCTCGGCTTAGGTCCCGACTAACCCTGAGCGGACGAGCCTTCCTCAGGAAACCTTAGTCATACGGTGGACGGGATTCTCACCCGTCTTTCGCTACTCATACCGGCATTCTCACTTCTAAGCGCTCCACCAGTCCTTCCGGTCTGACTTCAACGCACTTAGAACGCTCTCCTACCACTGACATCGTAGATGTCAATCCACAGCTTCGGTGAATCGTTTAGCCCCGATACATTTTCGGCGCAGCGTCACTCGACCAGTGAGCTATTACGCACTCTTTAAATGATGGCTGCTTCTAAGCCAACATCCTGGTTGTCTGTGCAACGCCACATCCTTTTCCACTTAACGATTACTTTGGGACCTTAGCTGGTGGTCTGGGCTGTTTCCCTTTTGACTACGGATCTTATCACTCGCAGTCTGACTCCCGTGTATAAATATCTGGCATTCGGAGTTTGTCTGAATTCGGTAAACCGGGATGGCCCCCTAGTCCAAACAGTGCTCTACCTCCAGTATTCTCATCACGAGGCTAGCCCTAAAGCTATTTCGGAGAGAACCAGCTATCTCCAAGTTCGATTGGAATTTCTCCGCTACCCACACCTCATCCCCGCACTTTTCAACGTGCGTGGGTTCGGGCCTCCAGTAAGTGTTACCTCACCTTCACCCTGGACATGGGTAGATCACCTGGTTTCGGGTCTACGACCACGTACTAATTCGCCCTATTCAGACTCGCTTTCGCTGCGGCTCCGCCTTCTAAAGCTTAACCTCGCACGTAATCGTAACTCGCCGGTTCATTCTACAAAAGGCACGCTATCACCCATTAACGGGCTCTAACTACTTGTAGGCACACGGTTTCAGGATCTCTTTCACTCCCCTCCCGGGGTGCTTTTCACCTTTCCCTCACGGTACTGGTTCACTATCGGTCACTAGGTAGTATTTAGCCTTGGGAGATGGTCCTCCCGGATTCCGACGGAATTTCACGTGTTCCGCCGTACTCAGGATCCACTCTGGAGGGAATAAACTTTCGACTACAGGGCTTTTACCTGCTCTGGCGGACCTTTCCAAGTCGCTTCATCTAACTCATTCCTTTGTAACTCCGTATAGAGTGTCCTACAACCCCAAGAGGCAAGCCTCTTGGTTTGGGCTCTTCCCGTTTCGCTCGCCGCTACTCAGGGAATCGATTTTTCTTTCTCTTCCTCCAGGTACTTAGATGTTTCAGTTCCCTGGGTCTGCCTTCAAGACGCTATGTATTCACGTCAAGATACTACGCGATTAAACGTAGTGGGTTCCCCCATTCGGAAATCTCCGGATCAAAGCTCACTTACAGCTCCCCGAAGCATATCGGTGTTAGTGCCGTCCTTCTTCGGCTCCTAGTGCCAAGGCATTCGCCGTGCGCCCTTAATAACTTAACCTATCGGCTTCCAATCCACTGCGCATTTCGTTGTCAGCTTCTCTCGTTCAATCAGTCACGTACGTAAGTACGCTCCTTCATTCACTCGTTCGCTTCCTAGAACTGCTTGTGTCTTGAAACCCTATTATTAGTTATTAAGCCTAAAAACTTAATTTAAAAAATAAATGTGTTTGTTACAATTTCAATGTCGTTTTATCCAGTTTTCAAAGAACAAATTCACTACCTGTTTCTACTTCTTCGCAAATTTGCGACGAAAGCGTAGCGACAGGAGCACAGTTTTGAAGTATTTCATCGTAATGATGAACCTTCAAAACTGAACGCAAAACGTAATCTTACAAACCCAAGGTTTGTATTCCGAAAATATCCTTAGAAAGGAGGTGATCCAGCCGCACCTTCCGATACGGCTACCTTGTTACGACTTCACCCCAATCATCTATCCCACCTTCGGCGGCTGGCTCCAAAAGGTTACCTCACCGACTTCGGGTGTTACAAACTCTCGTGGTGTGACGGGCGGTGTGTACAAGGCCCGGGAACGTATTCACCGCGGCATGCTGATCCGCGATTACTAGCGATTCCGGCTTCATGTAGGCGAGTTGCAGCCTACAATCCGAACTGAGAACGACTTTATCGGATTAGCTCCCTCTCGCGAGTTGGCAACCGTTTGTATCGTCCATTGTAGCACGTGTGTAGCCCAGGTCATAAGGGGCATGATGATTTGACGTCATCCCCACCTTCCTCCGGTTTGTCACCGGCAGTCACCTTAGAGTGCCCAACTAAATGATGGCAACTAAGATCAAGGGTTGCGCTCGTTGCGGGACTTAACCCAACATCTCACGACACGAGCTGACGACAACCATGCACCACCTGTCACCGTTGTCCCCGAAGGGAAAACCATATCTCTACAGTGGTCAACGGGATGTCAAGACCTGGTAAGGTTCTTCGCGTTGCTTCGAATTAAACCACATGCTCCACCGCTTGTGCGGGCCCCCGTCAATTCCTTTGAGTTTCAGTCTTGCGACCGTACTCCCCAGGCGGAGTGCTTAATGCGTTAGCTGCAGCACTAAGGGGCGGAAACCCCCTAACACTTAGCACTCATCGTTTACGGCGTGGACTACCAGGGTATCTAATCCTGTTTGCTCCCCACGCTTTCGCGCCTCAGTGTCAGTTACAGACCAGATAGTCGCCTTCGCCACTGGTGTTCCTCCAAATCTCTACGCATTTCACCGCTACACTTGGAATTCCACTATCCTCTTCTGCACTCAAGTCTCCCAGTTTCCAATGACCCTCCACGGTTGAGCCGTGGGCTTTCACATCAGACTTAAGAAACCACCTGCGCGCGCTTTACGCCCAATAATTCCGGACAACGCTTGCCACCTACGTATTACCGCGGCTGCTGGCACGTAGTTAGCCGTGGCTTTCTAATAAGGTACCGTCAAGGTACAGCCAGTTACTACTGTACTTGTTCTTCCCTTACAACAGAGTTTTACGAACCGAAATCCTTCTTCACTCACGCGGCGTTGCTCCATCAGGCTTTCGCCCATTGTGGAAGATTCCCTACTGCTGCCTCCCGTAGGAGTCTGGGCCGTGTCTCAGTCCCAGTGTGGCCGATCACCCTCTCAGGTCGGCTACGCATCGTCGCCTTGGTGAGCCGTTACCTCACCAACTAGCTAATGCGCCGCGGGCCCATCCTATAGCGACAGCCGAGACCGTCTTTCAGTATTGTCCCATGAGGGACAATAGATTATTCGGTATTAGCCCCGGTTTCCCGGAGTTATCCCAAACTATAAGGTAGGTTGCCCACGTGTTACTCACCCGTCCGCCGCTAACGTCAAAGGAGCAAGCTCCTTCTCTGTTCGCTCGACTTGCATGTATTAGGCACGCCGCCAGCGTTCGTCCTGAGCCAGGATCAAACTCTCCATAAAAGAAATTTGATTAGCTCAAATTGTTTTGCTGGCATCAATTTTGATGTCCAAAATTTTGTTTCGTTCACTAACGAAGTTAGCTAGTAAAAACTATATTGATTACGTTTTGCTTGTTCAGTTTTCAAGGTTCATTTATTGCCGCTTGTTTTCAGCGACTTTATTATCATAACTTGTATTCAACAAGAAGTCAACAACTTTTTAATTCTTTATTTTCAAGTCGTCCTTCTTGTTAAGGACAAGTAATAATATATAATATACCAATATAAAAATCAAGCTTTTTTCATAAAAAAACTTTAAAATCTTTTTATCATCCACTACAAATAGTAGAATCCCTGCTATTACAATGCATCCACCAATGATTTGTGTAGCGATTAAATACTCTTTAAAAATAATAAAAGCTAATACTGCCGCTCCGATTGGTTCAAATAATATAGCAATTGATACAACATTCGTACTAACATATTTAATAGACCAATTAAATAAAGTATGTCCTAATAAATTAGGGACAATTGCTAATAAAATAAACCACATCCAATCCATAGACGAATATGGACCAAATGATTCCCCTTTTAATAAAACATAGAAATACAATGTAATCGTACTTACTGCGTAAACAATCATTGTATAAGTCACAAGAGATAATCGTTTTCGTACATCTTGGCCAAATAATAAGTATATTGTAATAAGTGCACAAGCAATTAGAGCAAGCATATCCCCATAAAACGCAGATCCACTTAGTTTAAAATCACCCCAGCTTATTAATACACTTCCAACAATGGCAATAGCCCCTGCAAAAATAGTTTTTACAGTAATCGCCTCTTTAAAGAAAAAGTATGTACCTATAAACGCAAAAAGTGGTTGAAGTGTCACAAGCACAGTTGAGCTTGCAACAGATGTGTAATTTAGTGACTCAAACCACAAAATAAAGTGAAAAGCTAAAAAAACACCCGCTATAGAAGAAAAACACCAATCTCGAATAGATAGCTGTTTTAATTCATTGGTATATTTCCAAAAAAATAGTGGTGCCATGATTATGACAGAAAACAACATACGATAAAAAGCAATAACACCAGCATCCGCAGTTGCTAATTTCACAAATATAGCTGATAAAGATACTGAAATAACACCTATAAAAATTGGGATATATGGATGAATCTTTGGTTCGTTCATTGAATACACCTCCATAAAAAAAGCTTATACTTCATTACTTGCGTGATGTACAATACAAAAAAGTAATGTACATATAATAATGACAGCTTGCATATCTCTTAGCAATACGAAATAACAATGGAGGGTTGCGTTTGGAAACATTATTGGAGAATATGATTACATATGAAGTTGGAATAAAATTAGTGATTGCAGCCACATTAAGTTTAGTAATCGGTATTGAAAGGGAATTAAAAAAGAAGCCTGTTGGATTAAAAACTAGTTTGGTGATTGCTACATTTAGCTGCTTACTTACCATTATTTCTATCGAAACTGCATACTCAACACCTCCAAGAGGAGATATAAATATTACAATGGATCCCCTTCGTTTAGCAGCACAAGTAGTTAGCGGCATCGGATTTCTTGGAGCAGGTGTCATTTTAAGACGAGGTAATGATAGTATTTCTGGCTTAACTACTGCAGCTATGATCTGGGGAGCTGCTGGTATTGGGATTGCTGTTGGTGCAGGCTTCTACATGGATGCAACACTTGCAGTAATTATCATTGTTTTCGGCATCGAAGTTTTATCTCCTTTTCTTATGAAAATCGGACCAAAACGAATTCGGATGCGAGAAGTATCATTAAAAGTCCAGATTGATAATGATGACCATACAGAATCATTTCTTCTTTTTTTAAAGGAAAACAACATTGTAATTGAAAATATTCGTATTAAAGATATACCAATAGCGAATGATCAAGTATTACACGAATTAGATTTCCGTTTATCGTTAATTGTCTCAGATAACTTACTGTCGTTTTATCGTTCATTACGTACCTTACCTTATATTGAAAAAATAGAAATGGAAATTTTAAACTAGTTGGAGGACTCTATGACAGAAATATTAAAACTATTAAAAGACGGTAATAAACCCTCCCTGATGGCTGCATTTGTAAACGCCTTTTTAGGAATCATTAAAGGGATTGCTTTTTTCTTCACAGGCAATGTGGCTATGTTTGCCGAAATGATGCACTCCCTTGGTGATGCTGCAAACCAATTTTTCGTCTATATCGGCTCCGCCCTTTCGAAAAAAGCACCTACAAAGCAATTTCCAGGAGGCTTTGGGCGAATTGTTAATCTTGTTTGTTTATTCGCCGTAATTATTGTAGCCATCCTATCTTATGAGACGATTAAGGAAGGCTGGCATCATTTTATGCATCCTTCAGGTGAATCGAAAGGAATGTTTATTGCACTCGGTGTGTTGTTTATTGGGATTGTATTAGAAGGTACGGTTCTTGCAAAAGCAGCAGTCGAGGTGCTACATGAGGCTGGACAAGAAAAAGCTGGCCTCGCTTCTATCGCAAAAGCATTTACGTATTTAAAACGTGCAAAACCTGCAACTAAATTAGTTTTTATGGAAGATCTAGTAGCTACAGGTGGTAACGTTTTAGCCTTTGCCGCAATCCTTATTGCGCATTTTACTGGTTGGGCGAGAATTGAAGGACTTGTGTCAATCATTATTGGCTGTATGATGTTTTATGTAGTTGGCAAGGTATTCCTAGATAACGCACGTGGTGTTATTGGTGAAACGGATGAGGAAATGCTGAATCATATTGCTCATCTTGTAATGGATAACTCAAATATTAAAGATATCGTGCGTTTAGAAGTAATTAAAGAAGGAGAATTTTTACATGTAGAGCTTGTGGCAGAAGCTGACCCGAATCTATCCCTTGCATATTTGGATGATGTACGCGACCATTTAACAGAAGTACTACTAAGTCAAAAAGGCGTTTCAAAAGTAGCTATTTTATTTGATGAGGATGATGGTAGATTAAATTGGCAGCATGTTGGGGAACGACCTACAAAAGAACAATAACAAATAGCCAATTGCCAGCTAGGCAGTTGGCTATTTAATATAAAATACGTAAAAAAGTCTATCATTTACAAATGCATTCAAGTTTCTGTGAGACAATTACATAATCTGTAATCATAAAAGTTAGAAGCATTCTTAAACAAATCATTTTTTGTACGCCACCCTGTTGAATCATAATTTTCGAAAATTCTAATGTAGCCAGACGATTGGCTAATTCAAATTCTTCAGCATTTGTTAACGGCTCTCCGTTTGGATGACAACCTAAAACAAAATTACCTGCATAGGAATCTTTCAGTACATTCGGATGCATCGATTTATAATGCACTTCGGTAATGGCATCTTCATCATTCATAAGATTATGCGCTACTAAATAGTGTTTTAAAGCCCCTTTTAAATCAATTGCAATCGCCGTTTCAGCTAAAATCGTTCGATAATATACTAGCACGATTTCAGCATCTTCTAAATTCGGCGTTACCTCCAGCATCATTTCTCCAGAAGGACGAACATAAAGGTGCACAATCGCTTCCCTTTGACCATCAGTTAATGTGATCGTCGTTTGTCCATATCGCATGCTTTTAAAAAATATACGATTGTCGACTACATATCCTGCGGCAATTTGATCATTGTCCATTCGTAACGCAGTCGCTTCAATTCCTAATACTTCGATACAATTTTTCAGTTCGTAAATATTCGGCTGAAAAAAATGACTCTCACAGTGCATCGTAATATGGTTTTCAATCAATTGTTTTAACATTCTCTCTACATCCCCTGTCAATTCAAAAATGATTACATTCATTTTAAAAAAATTACCTGAACAAATTCTGAACATTTTTGACAATTAACCCAAATAATCGACAGTTGTTTGTAGTCGATTTTATGTAATGAGTAAAAGAAAAAAGATGTATCAAAAGTGATAATCTCACTCTTTGATACATCCTTATCTGTCACACTATAACCTAGCGTGCATTTTGTAAAATTGTACGTACATCTTCTTCTTGTAACTTATTGAAGTTGCCAAAAGGTCCATTTTCCATGGCATGTTCAACTATTTGGTCGAATTTTGCATCATCAATATCATAATCAGCTAAACGATTTGGTGCACCTAAAGATGTCCAAAATGCCGATAGACGATCAATCCCCTCATGAGCAACTTCCTCTGTTGTCTTTCCAGTTGCATCAACACCAAAGACGCGTGTCGCAATACCCGCAAAGCGCTCAGGATTAACCGATACATTTAGACGCATCCAATGTGGTTGCAATATTGCTAAACCACCTGCATGCGGTATATCATAAATGGCTGATACGGCATGTTCAATATTGTGCGAAGCCCAATCCCCTTGGGAACCAATTGATAAAAAGCCATTTAAACCAATTGTTCCTGCTAGTAAAATCGTTTCCCGTAATGTCACATTCTCTAAATCTTCGATAAGTCTAGGGGCCGTGCTAATTACTGTTCTTAGTACACCTTCACACATTTCATCAGTAATGGGTGTGTTGGTTGCATTATGAAAGTATTGTTCAAAGACATGGGACATCATATCCACTATACCGTAGACTGTATGATTTTTTGGCACAGTCACTGTGTATGCTGGATTTAAAATAGAAAACTTAGGGAAGACAGCAGGGCTACCCCAACTGAATTTTTCTTCTGTTGAAGCGTTCGTAATGACCGAACCGGAATTCATTTCAGAGCCCGTTGCAGCTAGTGTTAACACCGTTCCTAACGGTAGGGCATCTTTCACCACAAATTTTCTTTTGACAATATCCCATGCGTCCCCGTCGTATTTAGCCCCAGCTACTATTAATTTGGAACAGTCAATAACAGAACCACCTCCGACAGCGAGCACAAGGTCAATCCCTTCCTTTTTACAAATCTCTATGCCTAGACGAGCTGTCTCTACACGCGGATTGGGCTCAACACCACTCAATTCAAAAATGGTCTTGCCCGCTTCTTGTAATTTTTCAACGACAGCATTATACACACCATTCTTTTTAATACTACCTCCGCCATAAACAACTAGCACTTTCTGACCGAACTGCGCTAATTCTTTCGGTAATTTCTCTAACGCATCTTCACCAAAATGTAACTTCACTGGATTATAAAATGTAAATGAATTCATGGAAATCGCCCCTTTCTAGTTGGATTTTCTCATATTTCTAGAGTAGAAAGCAAAGATTTATGCACCATTATACGCGCATACAATAATCCGCATATGCCCTATGTATTTTTTCAGGCACAGGTACACCTAATTCATCTTGTAATTTTCTCTGTATTTCATCGTAGCAAAGGATGCATTCTTGTTTTTTATTTTGCTTGATTAAAAATTGCAACAGTAAAAACATATACTGTTCATTAAATTCATCTAGTTCAAGCATTTTTTGTAGACAATTTAATTGTAAGAGCGGATTTATTTCCTTCGTATTCGCAATATACGTTTCAAGCAAATGGAGTACACCTTGTTTTAAACGGAGCTGCATTTGAATCGCCCAAGAATATTCTTCCTCTGCTAAAAAATCACCTTCGTAGCAATTTAACACTTGTTGAATCGTTTGTTCACTGTGATGTTCTCGTTCAAGTAATTGACCCAGTTCTTCAAAATCACTATCAATTTCAACATTTAGTTGGTAATGATTATTGACTAACTGAATCGGGTCCTCAAAACCATTTTCTTTTAAAATTTTTCTTAATTGATAGACAGACGTATGCAAATTACTTGCGGCCTTTTCAAACTCTAATTCTGGCCATAATTCCTCTAGAATAACCACATTTAATAAGGGTCTCTTTCGATGAAACCATAAATATAGAAACAACTCTCGAACTTTTCTAGTACGCCATTTCACCATCTCTTTCTGCGCATCTAGTAAATAAAAACTACCGAGTGTATGAGCATACAATGGGCTTACTCTTTTATCTCTAGTTGTTTCTTTTTGTAATTGCCACTTTTGCTGTGCCTTCATTATCGCTTTGCTAAGTCGTTTCTCATGAACAGGCTTTAACAAATAATCAGTAGCCTCAATGTCGAATGCATCCACCGCAAACTGTGCATGCGCTGTGACAAAAATTATTTGCAAAGATGGTTGTTTTAACAATAGCTGTTTTGCAACTTGTAAACCGTGCATATCTATCATTTCTATATCTAAAAAGGCAAGATCAATTGTTTCTTTTTCAAGTAAAATAAGGGCATCAGCCATAGTAGTAAATGCCCCTTTTATAGAAATCTGAAATTGCATAAGTCGCCCTAACATAATACTTAATACATCTATGCCCATCTTTTCATCATCGATAATGATTATATTCATGCTCCATCACCTTCTGGTAATAATATTAAAATGGTTGTACCCTTACCTTCTTCACTATATAATCGGAGACTTGCATTTTTCATTAACTTAAATTTTTTCAATGGATTTGTAAAACCAATACGAGAGCTTTCTTCGTTTAATAATTGTTGTAATTTATCATCTGGTATTCCGACACCGTTATCGTATACTTTAATACGAACAAATTGCCCCTCTCGCTTGACGCTCACTTCAATTGTACCGCCCTCCCTTTTTTTTGAAATCCCATGAAAAACAGCATTTTCTACTAATGGCTGAATTGACAAGGCAGGGATAAGCAGTTGAATGGTTTCGTCCAAATCATATTTAACAATCAAACGATCACCAAAGCGCATTTTTTCAATATAAAGATAAGCTTTAACAAGTTCCATTTCTTCTTCAATCGGCACCATACTATTGCGATAATGGACATTCAGCTTTGCCCGAAAATACGTTGCTAAACAGTAGAGTGCTTCTCTAGTATTTTCCACATCTACATAACTTAATCCAATAATCGTATTCAGCGTGTTGTAAACAAAGTGAGGTGTCACTTGCGTATATAAATAATTCATCTCATCTTCAATAGCATCTAATGATGATTGCCGCACAGCTAACAATGACTCAATGCGAATAAACAATTCATCCATGGCAACTGGCTTTCGTAAATAATCATTGGCTCCTCCTTGTAATGTTAACACTAAATCTGAATGTTTCATGATTGCAGTTAAAACAATAATCGGTAATTCCAACATGTCATATTGTTTACGCACTTGTCTACATAATTCATAGCCCGACATGCCGTTCATCATCAGGTCAATTAACATGCAATCCACTTTTTGCGATTTAATATATTCCATCGCCTCAAAGCCATTATCTACCCCAATAACCGTATAGCCTTTTTGCATGAGTGCATCTGCTAATACTTTGATATTCAAGTGATTGTCATCTACAACAAGGATTTTTTTGTCATTTCCTTTATAAAGTAGCGGTAAATCGAGACGCAACGCTTGTGCATCTGAAACAAGCGTAAGTTGTTTTTCTTTGTTACTATCTACTGCCATTGCTAGGGGCATTGTAAATGTAAAAGTAGTTCCTTTATCAAGGATACTTTCTACAAAAATTTCACCTTGCAATTTTTCTACGATATTCTTTGCAATGCTTAACCCCAAGCCGAGACCTTCTTTTTTATGATCGATATTCACCTGATAGAAAGCATTAAAGATGCGCTCTAATTCATGATGTGGAATGCCAGAACCTGTGTCACTTACGGCAATGACCATATGATTATCATCTATACGAGCAGTTACTGTA
This sequence comes from Lysinibacillus sp. FSL K6-3209, assembly GCF_037976175.1. NCBI lineage: Bacteria > Bacillati > Bacillota > Bacilli > Caryophanales > Bacillaceae > Lysinibacillus > Lysinibacillus sp. FSL K6-3209. Next base: position 3,541,054 of record NZ_CP150264.1, read on the forward strand.
ATTTGTCCAACTTCCGTATGCTGTATGGCATTATGTAATAAATTGTATAGCACCTGTTTAAAGCGTAACTCATCTGTATACATTGCAGGCAAGGTTGAATCAACCTTACTGATTAAACGTACATTTTTATCATGCGGCATCACGCTATGCATTTCTTCTATCATTTCATTAATAACCATTACCGGAACCACACGAGGTGAAACACGCACTTCTCCAATCATATGGTTCGAGGAAAATAATAAATCTTCAACTAAATAGCCTAAACGTTGTGTGACATGATGAATTAAAATCACATGCTCCTGCTGTGCACGCTTTAATGGTCCCTGTACGCCTTCCATTAACGATTTTGACAGATTTAAAATTCCATCCAAAGGTATGCGTAACTCTTGGGAAGTTTTCAGCAGAAATTCATCTTTCATTTTGTTATGTGCAAACAGCTCCTCCGATAATGTTTGCACTTTTATAAATGCTGTATTAAAACGGAAATTTAACAATGAGGCGAATCCCAATAGTACAAGTAAAAATAAGATGATTTCCGTATAATCAATCGGGAAACCCGTTAAAAAATTAAAGATTAATAACGTTGCATAACAGCAAAGAGAGGCAAAAACGATTAAAATATATTGTGCCCCTTCGATACGCTTCATCATAATACGGATAAGAATCCACACATTATAAAGTACAACTGGAGCTATTACTGCAATATAAATAATTTTTCTAGTCGTTAGAGCTTGTGCAGAGGTAGCTCTCTGAGTAAATGGATTATAAATTCCATAAATAATAAAAACGATACTAAGCAAAATAACCAATGCATAAATAACTCTTTTTTTCGCCAACTGCGGATACAAAAAATAAATAAAAAGTGTTAAACAAATAAGCGCGAGCGGTAAGATGCCTAATTGTAAACGAATTTGGTAGATTGTTAAAATATCGGGGATTAATAAGAAAAATAATTTTTGATTGATAAATGACATATAGCACCCTAATAATATCGTAAACAAACCAAAAAGCAGTTCTTCCTTGCGCTGACGGTTTTGCGCATACGATATGATATAAATAATGCCAAAAATAATATACCCCATACTAACCAAAGCATCTGCCAAAACTTTAACTCGATAGTGATGTTCGATGGCTTCTATTGTGCCAAATTCTATCGGGTAAATAATACCCGCCTGTGGATAATTAAAATTGCTTACATGTATCACGATATCAAGTACACTGTTGTCACTTTGTGCAAAGACCGTATATTTATCATCATTTTCCGTACGAAAATCAGTTATTTCTGTACTTGGATTGCCCCTTGCGCCTACTTCCGTGCCATTAATAAATACACGGCTCGACTGGCGTATTGTCCGTATGTATAAGCCATACTGTCCGTCAACTGGTACTTTTACTTTGACATGATAAGTTCCAACTGTGATCCCTTCTGTATTTCGCTGAACATAGTCATGCCAATTTGCAGGTACAGTAATAGGAATTCTTTTACTTTCATAACTAGAAAGGGACTCCCACGATGGAATTAATACATTTGGATAGAAAGCCCATGTCCCTTCTAGTTTTACAGTCTTATGTTTTTGTAATTGTTCTGCATCAATTGTGACAGCACCATCATGGACAATTTGCGGGTTATCTACAAAAAAGTAATGACGATTACCGATGAAAAACACGACCATAAATAGCATGATAATAGTTACGATAATTCCAATATTTTTTTTCATTATCACGCCTCCTTAATTTTTAATTCCCTTTTTGCATTTGCCACATTTCCCCTTCTAGTTGGATAGTCGCTGTATATAAGTAATTAAAAGAAATAGAATCAACTAAATTCTACTATTGATTTAAGCGTTCTCAGATTCAATCTACCTTTTATTTTTAACAGCCTCAATACTTAATAATTAGAGTGAGAGTAAACGATCGCCTTTGGTTCTTCAAAATTATTATTTTTAATTAGTATCCTACCATACATAAGTTGAACAAAAACTGAACCGTTGTACCAGAGTTTATTTTACAAAAAATTTCTTGCCGTTTTCTTATGAACAATAAGAATTTTTGATAGTTAGTTTTTAACAAACAAATATTCAATAATGAACGCTTCCTAACGAGTAAGGTGTAGCTGTTCAGATTTTGTATAGACATACTTTATATAGTTAAGCTATTACATCATAAAGGAATTTTGTTTATGCTTATTAGTTCAATCATTGGATGCGGAATTATATTGGGGAGCTTGCTAGTATTGCGAATAATGCAATTAAGAAAGAGGCGCGTGGAAAAGAAAAAAGTGTTGGAGCAACGGCTCGAACATCTCATACTTACAAACAAAAAAAAATCTCCGTAAAATAGTTTTGTTAGCATTACCTTTAGCTAAAGGGCAAACGGCTTCATTCTATACAAAAAAGAGTCGCTCCAAATTGGAGACGACCCTTTTTGTATAGATTAAACCCATCCGCGGAAGCGTGATGCTTCTGCAGTACGACGTACACCAACCATATATGCAGCTAAGCGCATATTGATGTTACGTGTAGTGGCAGTTGTATAAACATTGTCAAATGCTTCAACCATTTTTTTGTAAAGGCGTTCTTCTACTTCTTCTTCTGTCCAGTAATAACCTTGGTTATTTTGTACCCACTCGAAGTAAGATACTGTAACACCACCTGCAGATGCTAATACATCTGGTACAAGTAAAATACCGCGCTCTGTTAAAATTTTAGTTGCTTCTGCTGTTGTTGGACCGTTTGCTGCTTCTACGACAATGTTTGCTTTAATATTATGCGCATTGTCAGCAGTAATTTGGTTTTCAATTGCGGCAGGAACTAAAATATCACAATCAAGCTCTAAAAGATCTTTATTTGAAATTGTGTTTTCGAATAATGTTGTTACAGTTCCGAAGCTATCACGACGATCTAATAAGTAGTCGATATCTAAACCTTCAGGATCATGAAGTGCACCATATGCATCTGAAATACCAATTACTTTGGCACCTAAATCATTCATGAATTTAGCTAAGAAGCTACCTGCGTTACCAAATCCTTGAATAACAACGCGAGCACCTTTAATATCAATACCACGTTTTTTTGCAGCTTCTTCGATAACGATTGTAACACCTTGAGCAGTTGCACGATCGCGACCTTGAGAACCACCAAGTACAAGTGGCTTACCTGTGATGAACCCTGGAGAGTTGAATTCGTCCATACGGCTATATTCATCCATCATCCATGCCATAATTTGTGCATTTGTAAATACGTCTGGCGCAGGAATATCTTTTGTTGGTCCTACGATTTGACTTACTGCACGTACATAACCACGGCTTAGACGTTCAATCTCACCCATAGACATTTGACGTGGGTCACAGATGACACCGCCTTTACCTCCGCCATACGGTAGATCAACGATTCCACATTTCAATGTCATCCACATTGAAAGCGCTTTAACTTCCTCTTCTGAAACAGCTGGGTGGAAACGCACACCACCTTTTGTTGGTCCTACTGCATCATTGTGCTGAGCACGGTAACCAGTAAATACTTTTGTAGTACCATCATCCATTTTAACTGGAATGCGTACTTGTAGCATACGAAGCGGTTCTTTCAGTAATTCATACATTGCTTCGTCATAGCCTAGTTTATTAAGAGCTTCTTGAATAACATCTTGAGTTGATGTGAACAGATTTAAGTTTTCAGACATATTAAATCGCCTCTTTGTTTTTATAATGATAGTATATCGGCATCATTGTAACACACTTCCGAAATAAAATGTGAACATTTTGTTAAAGTTTAAATACTTTTTCAATTTGAGCAATTGACCAATCTAAATCTTCTTGAGAAATAACTAATGGTGGTGCAAAACGAATAACAGTATCATGTGTTTCTTTACATAATAAGCCTAATTCTTTTAACTTTTCACAATATGGACGAGCTGCCTCTGTTAATTCCATACCGATAAATAAACCACGACCACGAACATCTTTAATCACCGGGTTGTTGATTTCACGTAGTTTCCCTTTGAAATATTCACCTAGTTCTTGTGAACGCTCTGCTAATTTTTCATCTAATAATACTTTAATAGATGCGATTGACACAGCACATGCTAGAGGATTTCCTCCAAAAGTTGAACCGTGTGAACCCGGGTTGAAGACACCTAAAATATCGCGGTTAGCAGCTACACAAGAAATTGGGAATACACCGCCGCCTAATGCTTTACCTAAGATGTACATATCAGGCTCTACTTCTTCCCAATCACATGCAAACATTTTACCTGTACGAGCTAACCCAGCTTGAATTTCATCCGCAATAAATAATACATTATTTTCACGGCATAGTTCACGTGCAGCTTTTAAGAAACCTTCTGGTGGAATCACAATACCAGCTTCCCCTTGAATTGGCTCAATTAAAAATGCTGCTGTATTTGGTGTAATTGCTGCTTTTAATGCTTCTAAATTACCATAATCAACAAGTTTAATATTTGGTAACATCGGTCCGAAACCGCGACGATATTCTTCATCAGATGATAAAGATACAGCTAGCATCGTACGTCCGTGGAAGTTTCCGTTACATGCGATTAGTTCTGCTTTCCCTTCTTCGACACCTTTTACGTCATAAGCCCAACGACGAGCTGCTTTAAATGCAGTTTCCACTGCTTCTGCACCCGTATTCATAGGTAAAACCATTTGTTTATTTGTTAATTTTCCTACTAGCTCATACCATTCACCTAAGTTTTCACTGTAAAATGCACGAGAAGTTAATGTTACTTTATCAGCTTGTTCTTTTAATGCAGCAATAATTTTAGGATGACGATGTCCCTGATTTACTGCAGAATATGCTGATAACATATCTAAGTATTTGTTTCCTTCTGGATCTTTAACCCAAGCACCCTCAGCCTCTGCAATAACGATTGGCAGTGGATGATAGTTTGCAGCACCGTAATTTTGTGTTTGTTCAATAACTTGTTGTGATTTTGTCATAAAGCACTCTCTCCCTACTAACTCATAATAAAAATCTATGAAAGATAGGACTGCATAGTAGAGCTGAAAAAGGAGCTATATAATAGAAACAAAAAATTTTAGTTCACCTTAATGCGATTAAGTCGCACACCTCGTAGGTTGTTTTATTTTCTACGAGGTGTTGCTAACTTTTTCTACTTACTAGAACAGTCTATCTTTGATGAACATGTGGTGCGTTCCACATTAAATCAGTAAAAAATTAAAGCATTTCTGAAGTTGTTTTTGCTTGCATATGAAGTTGTAGGTAGTCTGGGCCACCAGCTTTTGAGTCAGTACCAGACATGTTGAAGCCACCAAATGGTTGGTAACCAACGATAGCACCTGTACAACCACGGTTGAAGTATAAGTTACCAACGTGGAAATCTTCACGCGCTTTTTCTAGGTTCATACGATTATTTGTAATAACTGCACCTGTTAAGCCGTATTCTGTGTCGTTTGCAATTTCAATCGCTTCATCGAAATCTTTTGCTTTTGCAATTGCTACAACTGGTCCGAAAATTTCTTCTTTCATGATGCGAGCAGAAGGGTCTACGTCTGCAAACACTGTTGGATTGATGAAGTAACCAACTGAATCATCTGCTGTACCGCCTGCTACAAGGCGTCCTTCTTTTTTCCCGATTTCAATGTATTCAGTAATTTTATTGAAAGCTGCTTGGTCGATTACTGTTGCCATGAAGTTACTGTTGTCAGCTGGGTCACCAATTGTTAATTCATTAGTAAGCTCTGCTACACGGTTCACTACTGTATCATAAACATCTTCTACGATAACAGCACGAGAGCATGCTGAACATTTTTGACCTGAGAAGCCGAAAGCTGATTTTACAATTGATTGTGCTGCAAGCTCTAAGTCCGCTTCTTTATCAACAACAATTGTATCTTTACCGCCCATTTCAGCGATAACACGTTTAATCCAAATTTGACCTTCGTTATGTGTTGCTGCACGTTGGTTAATACGTAAACCTACATCGCGAGAACCTGTGAAGCTGATAAAGCGCGTTTTCGGATGATCTACTAAGTAATCCCCTACTTCTGCACCAGAACCTGGTACGTAGTTAACGGCACCTGCTGGTAATCCTGCTTCTTCTAAAACTTCGATAAATTTATATGCAACAACTGGTGTAGTTGAAGCAGGCTTTAATAATACTGTATTCCCTGTTACTAAAGCTGCTACAGTAGTACCCGCCATAATTGCAAATGGGAAGTTCCATGGTGAAATAACAATACCGATTCCTAATGGGATGTAATCATAACGGTTGTATTCACCTGGACGACTTTCTACTGGTTGGCCGTCTTTAATACGTAACATTTGGCGACCATAGTATTCTAAGAAGTCAATTGCTTCTGCTGTATCTGCATCCGCTTCATTCCATGGCTTACCAGCTTCTTTTGTTAATAATGCTGAAAACTCATGTTTACGACGACGGATAATTGCTGCCGCTTTGAATAACACATCAGCGCGAATCGCTGGGTCTACTTTTTTCCATGTTTTAAATGTTTCGTCAGCTACTTGCATTGCTTTTTCAGCTAATTCTCTGCTTGCTTTTGAAACGCGACCAATCACTTGTGTTTTTTTAGCTGGGTTATATGAAACGATTTTATCTTCTGTAGTAATGCGCTCTCCACCAATAATTAATGGATAGTCTTGACCTAAATAACTTTCGACTTTATTTAATGCCTCTAAATATGCGTTGTAATTTGCCTCTTGAGAAAAATCTGTAAATGGTTCATGTTTGTATGGAATCATACTATATCCTCCTTTTGTGAGCTGTAAATATTTAGTATGCAAAAACTATTGACGCAAAATATTTTTGCGTATAAAATATTCTTACACTTATTATAATGCAAAATTTCGTTGCATATTTCAAGTAAAAAATTTTTGAGGTGCACATTTTATGAATAATTCTGAACCATTACTACCCTTTTATGAGTTTATTGCAACTAATGTATCCGTTGGTATACATGCGATTGACATAACGGGTAAAACAATTATCTATAATTCAAAAATGAAAGAAATCGAAGGATTTCATTTTGATGAATTAGCAGATCGTTCAATTATTGAATTGTTTTCCTTCCGTCAACATGAAAGTACTTTAATGCGGGTGTTACAAACCGGTTTACAAGAAATGAATGTGAAACAAACCTATTGGAATAAAAACGGTCATGAAATTACAACCATTAACGATACATTCCCACTTTTCAAAAAAAATAAATTAATTGGTGCTATAGAATTTGCACGTGATATCACATCTTTAGAAAAATTAGTCTATCAGCCGCTACGACGTTATGGTGAGCCTTTAACTTTTGATATGATTACGGCAGTGTCTGAAGCAATGCAGCAAGTTATTGTCAATGCTAAAAAAGCGGCTGCAGTAAAATTACCTGTTTTACTTATCGGAGAATCTGGTACAGGTAAAGATTTAGTTGCAGAAGGTATTCACCATGCAGCATCTACTGATCCAGAAGCCTTTGTTACACTATTTAGTCGTCGTTCTGCAAAATCCGTGCTCGATAAGGTGCAAGAACTTTTACAAGATGATAAAGCCTATACTTTTTTCTTTGAACGTATTGATTTTTTAAGCCTTCCTATTCAGGAACAGCTACTCGAGTTATTGCAGTCATTACCACCATCCAAATATATGCTAATCGGCAGTGTCGGCAGTGACCCAATTACGCTTATTGCAGAGAATAAACTTTCTAAGTCTCTCTATTATTTCTTTGCAACAATGTCCATTACTATTCCAAATTTAACAGATCGCAAAGAAGATATTTTACCGTTCGTGGCAGATTATTTTAGTCGTCATCGTGAACGATTTGCGTCAAACGTGGCAGAACTTGCACCGGATGTCCAAGCATTATTCTTACAATATGATTGGCCTGGAAATCTAAAGGAACTCGAACTATTGCTAGATGAAATCGTTTCGTTTATGACAACGGAATCAACCGTTACGTTTGATTTACTACCTGTTCATTTTCGATTTAAAGTGCAAAGCCAAGACACATCTGACCATGAACCTGAATTTTTCATGTTCCACCAGCAAAACGATGTCATGCCCCTCGATGCTTATTTACGAGAAGCCGAATCCTATTATGTGCAAAATGTCTTAAATCTATATGAAGGCAATATAACGAAGGCTGCTGGTGCTCTCGGTATGAGCCGGCAAAACCTGCAATATCGCATACGGAAGATGAAAAAGGGCTAAAATGATTAATAATAAAAAAGAGAATGCCTTCACATGAAGGCATCCTCTTTTTTTAGTGTCCTGACTGTTCGATCCAGTCCTGTAATTTATCTTTTAAGGAATTAAAACCATTCGCATCGGATTCATCTACACGATCCTGTAATGATTTTCGGGGTGGTGCGTCTTTTTTTCTTGTTGCTGCAGGGCGCTCTTGTAAGGCACGAATCGATAAACTAATTTTTTCGGCCGCTTCATCGATCTCAAGTACCTTTACTTCAACCTCTTGCCCTACTGATAAAAACTCACTGACGTCTTTTACAAAGCCGTACGTAATTTCAGAAATATGCACGAGCCCTTGTGTATCGTCATCAAGTGCTACAAATGCACCGTACGGTTGAATACCTGTAACTTTTCCGGTCAATACGTCTCCTAATTCATATTTTTTTGCCATAACCTTTGCCCACTTTCTATATGTTTGCTACGTATATATCACGATAAATTATAACATACGTCAATAAGTGGGGCAAAAAATCATCCCATCAATCCATGATGGCTGTGATACGATAATAACCTTCCTCTGATTTTGAAAACTTGATGAGGAACTGCCTTCCGTACTTTTCCTGACTCCCTATAGCAACGCGAGCAGCGACGGTAGGAATAATTCCATTATATTCGCCTAGCTGACTAAAAACATCAAGACTCTGTATGGTTTGTAACATATTTGCATCCACTTCGGCATCTGGTGTTAACAAAGCATTTTGCATTTCCTTATCGTCTATGGTCACGGCGTATAAGTAAAGTGAGGCAATATTGATTGGGTGTAGTTGATTGATGATTGCTTCATCATTATTGTTTTTATATTGTTCATATATTCCTTTTATTTGTGCAATACGAGACTCATTCATATCGACAACATTAAAGTCACTGTCGTTAATAGTACCTGTTGTTTCTTGCCGTGTTTGTAAAAGTATTGTCCAAATATCATAAGGTGTGAGTTGTGATAATGTAGCGGAGTGTTGCGTTTGCTGTAATTCTCCTAAAATTGTAGCAGCGGTCTTTTGCATTACTTCACCATACTTTCCACTAGCTACTTCCTCTAAAAATTTCATATAGTCCCGATTAGGTTGCCCGTCATTTGCTATGGCAGGATATTGTTTTGTACCTAGCAATAAGACCACCCACGTATTTTTATAGGTTTCCTGTAATAGCTTGTAATCGGTAGAATCCGCATTTACATCTGCAAGTAATGTACGTTCCATTATTTTAAGTGAGCGCGCCGTTTCTTCTCGCGTATATCGTAAGTCATCAGCCAATAATAAGTAACCCATTTTTAAATATTCGAAATACCCGAAAACATCCGGATGTAATTGGTTGATATACTGCGGAGCAAATTCCCCATCGATTGGATTTGCTTTAAAGTAAAATACGCCATTTCCATCCGTTTTCAACTCCATATATTGATTATTTGCCGCTTCAATAATAGCTTGTAAATCAGATGGATATTGTTTTACATCATCTTTTTCCTTTAATTGCTGTTGATAAGGCTCAAGAAGCTTGCTATAAAAACGCTCCAATTCCTCTACCGAAATAACGTAGTTACTATAAACTGCAAACGATTCCTCAAAGCTTAAATTTCTAAAGGTTTTTATCTTTTCTAACGACCGCTTAGGAGTTATTAACCGATTCATTATATTTTCTTCCATATTTTCAACATAGTTTTCATCCGTTAATTTCAAATGCAAATTAGTCGTTAGATAAAAATCTAACATTGAATTTGCGTTTTTAATAAAATCAAACGCTTCTAGCTCATCTTTGGTCACTTTTAATTCCTTTCTAATATCCTCCTTTTTACTATTAAATTTTTCCGTTAAGTAATCTGCTACCTCTTCCTCAACTGCCTTTTCAACAGACACATCTTGTGTTAGTTCACTGTGTGTATTTTCCTGTTGATTCAATGTATAGAACGACACTAACAGACCAACTAGCAACACACTTGCAACGCTTGCTATCCATACTGCTGGCTTCTGCCATTTTAAGGCGTGTTTTTGTTGTGCGGTATTCGATTGCTTAGGTAGTGCTTCTTCTTCTTTTTCTTCTTCGATTTGCTTGAAAACATTGTCGGGATTTAATTGAAGTTCCATTCGGTCGTATGATTTTTTCAACAGTGCCATGCGCTTGTCAAATTGTTGATCATCCATTCTCAACACTCCCTTCCTGTGTCAAAGCTAGTTTAAGCTTTTCTTTTGCGCGCAATATGCGTACTTTGACAGTGGATAACGAAATGCCAAGTACCTCGGCAATTTCTTCATACTTCAACTCATGAAAGTAATATAAGACGAGCGGATAGCGATATTTTTCATCAAGTGCTTGAATGCTGTGATGCAATACGCGGTCTTCCTCAAAATTAAGGACATGCTTTTCAGCTGAAGGACTTGGGACTTGTCGCTGTGCGCTTAATAGCTCCTCCTTTGCTTGCTCACGTCGTTCTTTTCGATAATAATCACGGGTAGCATTAAGTGTGACTTTATAAAGCCATGTCGTAAATCGATCCTGCTTAAATTGATGTAAAAAACGGTATAGCTTAACAAAAACTTCTTGTGAAACATCCGCTAAATCACTACTATGTACGCCACATTGAAAGGCAAATTTTTCAACTGTTCGCTGATGGATGCGAATTAGTTCAATATAAGCTTCTTTGTCACCTTGTTGTGCTCGCTCGATTAATTCCGTTTCACTCACTCATTACCCCTCCTTTTCTATGTAACGACCTGTTCTTCCCAATTGTTACATTAATTTTAAATGACGAATAGCGCATGTGGAAGTCGCTAAAATTGATAGTACATCATGCATTGTCGCTCCAAAATTCACTTGTATTAAAACGTTGGTACGTAAAAAGTATTTATAATCAATTTTCAGAAATTTGCCTTGTGTTATGCCGTATTTGCGGTAAAATAGAACTTTAGTATAAGGAGGCTTTATTTTCGTGTCATCTAGAGATCAATTTTCAACAAAAATTGGATTTATTTTAGCTGCTGCTGGTAGCGCCATAGGATTAGGCGCTATCTGGAAATTCCCCTATATGGCGGGAACCAACGGCGGAAGTGTATTTATTTTATTATTCATTTTATGTACATTTTTCATCGGTTTACCGGTGTTAATTGCAGAATTTATGATTGGACGTCGTGGGCAAAAGGATGCTGTCACGTCATTCAAACAACAAGCCCCAGGAAAACCATGGTTTTTAATAGGTTGGGGCGGCATGATTATTGCGGGTTTAATACTATCCTTCTATAGTGTAGTAGGCGGATGGATTTTAAGTTATTTAGGACGTTCCTTAACGTTTCAATTAACGAGTGATGGTCATAACGGGAATTATGCTGATTTGTTTGGCAATATTATCTCTAGTCCATTTGAAGCGGTACTTGTGCAAGGGTTATTTTTACTGTTAACGATTGCTATCGTATCTGGAGGCATTAAAGGTGGGATTGAAAAAGCAAGTACGTGGATGATGCCATTACTATTTATTTTCTTTATTGTGTTAGTAATCCGTTCCTTAACACTTGATGGTGCAATGGAAGGCGTAAAATTTATGTTTGTACCTGACTGGTCTTACTTAAATGCCGAAACATTTTTAAAAGCGCTTGGACAAGCGTTCTTCTCCTTAAGTGTTGGTATAGCTGTTATGATTACGTACGCATCGTATCTCCCTAAAACCGAAAAAATCGGTAATTCAGCCATTAATGTAGCATCTATGAATATTATTATTTCGCTTCTTGCAGGTTTAGTTATTTTCCCAGCTGTATTCGCACTAGGCTATACACCCGACCAAGGGCCAGGGCTTGTTTTTATTATCTTACCTGCCGTTTTTGAGCAATTGCCACTTGGGGGCCTTTTCCTAACGATTTTCTTTATTCTTTTACTGTTTGCTACCGTGACTTCTTCGATTTCAATGTTAGAAATTGTAGTAGCTATCGCCATTGGAGACAAACCCGAGAAGCGTAAAAAAATCGCATGGATTGGTGGACTTATTATTTTCATCTTCGGTATACCGAGTGCCCTATCTTTCGGTATTCTATCAGATGTCAAAATATTAGATCGTTCCATTTTTGATTTTGTAGACTTTATTACAAATAGTGTCGGCATGCCAATCGGTGCCTTACTGATTTCTATTTTTGCAGGCTATTATTATACGAAGGATATTTCCCGCAAAGAGCTTGCTTCCTCAAGTCTACTGTTTAACACTTGGTATATTTTAATTCGTTATGTGTCACCTATTGCGATTTTGCTTATTTTTATCCAAGGTATTTTGCCATTATTTCAATAAGAAAGTGAGGTTGTCTAAACACAGAAGACAACCTCACTTTTATAAGGAAGCAGCTTTCGTGCAATCATTTGCACTCAAACCTTTCCAATAAAAAAACACTATATGTCGATTAAATAATACATTTTGCTTCAAACTTAATGGCCAGTAGTTTATATGAAATGGCAACACAATCTTCAATTGGAATCCACTGTTCAAACGAGTGCTCGTAGGTTTCTTGAATGACCTTTGCAAGAGCAGATGGGTCATCAATACTTTGTAGTGCTGCAACAACATCCGCTGTTTCTGTATCATAATGCTCAGCACCTAAGTGGAATGGATCCCACTCTGCTAGCAGATGCACGGCTGTTCGATTCATTTTTATATTATCCAAAATACTCACCTATTATCCTTTAATCTTAATAGGTATGATACCATAGTAAAAAAAAAAGAAAAGAGGGATTTGCTTGTCGATTTTCGATCAAACTTTAAATCGTCGCTGTACTAACTCAGTAAAATGGGACACAATGGAGAAAGTTTATGAATTAAGCGATACAACAGATATATTACCAATGTGGATAGCGGACATGGACTTTGCTCCACCCTCTGCCGTTTCAAAAGCACTACAAAAACATGCTGAAGAAGCGATTTTTGGCTATAGCTATGTAGGCGAGGAAGCAAAACAAGCAATAGTAGATTGGCAAAAAAAACGATACAATTGGCATATTGAGAAAGAATCTATTTCATTCAGCCACGGTGTCCTATCAGCTTTGGCAAATATTTTGACTGCACTGACTCAGCAAGGAGATAAAGTGCTTATTTCTACCCCCTTCTATCCGCCATTTTTTAGCATTCCTAAAAGCAATGACCGCGAAGTGGTTACTTGCCCTTTAGTCGCGCAAGATGGAACATATGTCTATAATTTCGAGGCTTTTGAACAGGCACTTGCCCAAAACGTTAAAGCTTACATATTGTGTAATCCACATAATCCAGGAGGCTATGTATGGGATGAAGCCACATTAAAAGAAATTATTCGTTTATGTGCAAAATATGATGTGCTCATTATTTCAGACGAGATTCATGCTGATTTAATGTTAGATGGTGCACAACATACTCCGCTTGCAAAATTGGCAGGAGATGAAATTAATCGTGTTATTACCTGTATGGCACCGACAAAAACATTTAATCTTGCAGGAATTCAAGTTGCTTATATTATTACGACTGATAAGAAAAAGCAAATGCTTTTAGAGGCGGTTAATATGGCTAGCGGGCAAGGTTCATTGAATAGCTTTGCACCTGTAGCACTGCAAGCAGCCTACGCAGAAGGATTGCCATGGCTAGAAGAGTTACTTCTATATATTTCAAATAATATGAATTATGTTATAGCCGAGTTAACGCAATTGCCTGGCATACACATTGCCAAGCCTCAAGGTACGTACTTACTGTGGATCGATTGCCGCCAACTAGGTCTCAATGAAAAAGAATTAATGCAACGTTTGCTTGAAGTTGGAAAACTTGCACTAGAACCTGGCTCAAAATATGGTGAAGAAGGTCGTGGCTTCCTGCGCATGAATGTAGCTTGCTCCTTTGATACGGTAAAAGATGCCGTTGCTCGTTTTAAGCTCGCATTGTCATAAGTGCCAGTCACTCACACAATTTTGAATTTTCAAGCTGTGGCTTACACTGTGCCTGCTGTCGGGATGTATATAAAAAGACTATAGACAAACTCGGGAAATCTCAAGTTTGTCTATAGTCGGAGGCACTCTTTTGCAGAGTGCTTTTTTAATTGTGTCTATTGTTGGTGCTGTTTCTCTCAGCTAAAATACGTGCTTCGATTTCCTTAGATTTTAATTCCTGCTTTTTAGAAATTTTACGGAAAATCATAAATACGCCTATACATAAAATAAGCATAATTAAAAATTCAAAAGCTGCTGGAATATACGCTGATTTATCTTCAGGGAAATATAAAAATTGATACATCAAATGTTCCATATTTTCTACACGTCCTTACAATAATTATTCAAAAACTGTAATTGACTCGATTTTCACATCTTCAACAGGTTTATCACGGAAGTCTTTTTCTACTTCAGCAATTTTATCAACGATATCCATACCTTCTACAACATGACCAAATACAGAATGTTTATGGTCTAACCATGGTGTTCCACCATTTTGTGCATATGCCTCAATAATTTCTTCTGGGAAACCAGCACCTTGTAATTGGCGAAGCATATCACTTGGAAGGTGCTTCATTTGTACGATAAAGAATTGAGAACCGTTTGTGTTTGGACCAGCATTTGCCATTGATAATGCACCACGTAGGTTAAATAATTCATCAGAAAACTCATCTTCAAATGAGTTACCCCAAATTGACTCTCCACCCATACCTGTACCAGTAGGGTCACCGCCTTGAATCATAAAATCTTGAATAACACGATGGAAAATAATACCATCATAATAACCTGATTTTGCATGCCCTAAGAAGTTTTCAACTGTTTTTGGTGCTTGTTTTGGGAACAATTTAATTTTTAATGCACCTAACGTTGTTTTCATTTCTACTAGTACTTCGCCTTCTTGTACTTCAGTTGTTAATTGTGGAAACATTGGAGTCTCTCCTTTAAATGTAAATTTCAGTTTCAACGAAAATGATTATACCTCATCATTTCTGACCTCATATTAGTCTAACATACTTCCTAGCTGTTTTCTCCACCAAAGTATTGACGAATTTTGCAATTTTACAATCGTTTAGCCAATTATGATTGCGAAAATCTAGAAACTTCTGTGTAGTACCAATGGTAGTATAACCCAAAATCATGTTGGAATGACAGACGACCTCAAAGCTATTCTTATTTTGTAATTTAGTATTGTGTAAATAGGTCTGAACGAGTATTTGGAATACATCCAAAATATGCTATTCTGATGAAAGACTTATTTTCAAAGTTGGAGGCATGTATGAAAAAAGTGTTTGGTTTTATTATTGTAACGCTATGTTTACCTACCATTTGGTGGATTGGTACAAATATACGAGCAGAGCTGAATACAGCACAAGCCCACGAACAACAAATTCAGGAGAAAATTGAGGTGCCTGAAGTACAGGTACAGCTTCCAGTCACACTAGTTGATCAGAACGGCCAAACCTTTAGTGAGGAATATGTCGAATGGCGACAGCCTTTAACTTTACAAGAAATCCCACAAATTGCCCAGGAAATTTTTATTGCCAGTGAGGATGCAGACTTTTATAATCATGTCGGCTTCGATCTTAGTGCTATCCTACGCGCGGTTGTCGCTAACTCAAACACCAATTCAGCTTCACAAGGAGGTAGTACCATTACCCAACAGCTTGTTCGTATGCGTTATTTATCTGATGAAAAAACATACGAAAGAAAACTGACGGAGCTATTTTATGCCTATGAACTTGAAAAGAAATATGATAAAGATGCCATTTTAACGATGTATTTAAATGAATCCTATTTTAGCAATCAAGTTTATGGAATAGGTAGTGCAGCAAGCTATTATTTTCAAAAGCCTATCCAAGAATTATCGATTGCACAGATAGCGTTTATTTCAGCTATTCCTAACAATCCTTCTCTTTATAACCCTTTAAAACATTTTGATGATACCAAGGCAAGACAAGAGCGTCTCCTTGATACACTCGCTACAAGTGGCGTTATTACAAAAGAAGATGCAATGACGTATAAAGCAGAAGCAATCACATTAAATGTTAAGAACAAGGTACAAAGCTATCCGATGTATAGTACTTACGTTCTTCAAGAGTTACGCTGGCTAGTAGCCGAGAAGGAAGGCTATACAGATCGACTGCTAAACACGCAAAGTGAAGAAGAAAAGAAAACCATTCAAGCACAACTAGACAATCGGCTTAATACTTTATATCAGAATGGTTTAACTATTTATACTGCACTGGACCCAGTTAAACAGAATCATGATGAAGAGCGTATGACTGCTATTTTAGGCAATGGTCAATTACAGGCGGCGGGTGCTGTTATTAACAATTCGTCTCGTGAAGTCGTCAGCCTTTATGCTGGAAAAAATTATGAAAAATTTGATTATCATCGAGCCTATCAAGGTCCGCGACAGCCAGGGTCAGCCTTTAAGCCACTTGCTGTCTATGCACCCTATTTTGAAACAACAACCCATACCCCAGATTCTATTGTCAATGGTGGTAGCTATTGTGTCGGTTCTTTCTGTCCACAAAATTATGGAGGGTATCAATACGGTGATGTGTCAATTCATACAGCATTCCGGAATAGTTACAATACGTCCGCTCTTCGCATTTTTAATGCTGTGGGGGTGGATACAGCTTTCAGTTATCTTGACCGTTTCCATTTCCGTTCCATGGTGGCAAAGGATCATACTTACGCTGCTTCATTAGGTGGATTAACATATGGCGTCACGGCTCTTGAGCTTGCAGATGCCTATACAAGCTTTATCGATGGCTCTTATGTGCTAGCCCACAGTATTCGAAAAGTAACCGCTAATGATGGCACTGTGCTATATAGTTGGGACAAGGCACGTGACCAGATTTGGTCGCCTAAAACCGTAAAATATATGCGTGGGCTGCTTGCAGAAGTTGTCTCAAATGGGACAGGGCAAGGGGTTTATAGCAATAGTAGCTATGTTGGGGCTAAAACAGGTACAACAAATGATTACCGTGATTACTGGCTAGCAGGTTTGAATGATCAATATACGGCTGCCGTGTGGCTTGGTTATGATAAACCTCAGCCAATGGAAAAACTAGAAGCGTACAAAATCCATCACAAACTCTTTAATGTTTTACTAGAGTAACTTTCTATTATCAGCGCAAATTGTTTCAGTGACTGGCACTAGCATAAAAAACCCACTTCACTATCTGCGGGCATTTCGTAAGCCTTCGCAGGAGTCAAAGTGGGTTTTTACTTAGAAAAAATTCAGAATTGTTTGGGTGACTGGCACTTTATTTGGCAAATGGGAGACTTGCTAGTACGCCGTTGTACAATTTTAAAATGACATAAACTAATAACGAGAATAGTAATGTCCACATGAATAGCTCAAATATGAGTAATCCAATTGTTCCGCCCATAGACATATAAAGGCTCATTTTATAAATACGATAAATGAAATATATAAAAACCGTTAATACAAAAATACCTGCCAATACATAGATAGATTGAATTGCAAAGGCAGAACACATTGCACCAATAAATAAAATGACATAGCCTCCACGTGCTTGGCTCACCGCAGCCCCTTCATTGTCCTTCGAAAAAAACAACATTCCTAGTTCATGAATTGTTTCTCCAACTAATTTAAGTGCTGAAAACGCCATAAAAAAAATAAGAGCAAATACAACGAGTAACAATACACGTAATTCAAAATCCGATAAAAATTCACGCATTCCTGAATAAACACCGATTGCTTGAAACAACTGTAATGCTTCACCTACGGCATACATGCCGAACGTTAAACTAAATAATAAAATTGTAATTAATGGTAAATAACCATATATGTAAGGGTTCCTCATAAAAAATTTTTTTCCTCATTTTTTTTTGATAACTTCCTATTTATAATATAGCTAAAATTCTCCTTGTATCCAAGCTAAATCCTACTAGTCGATATGCATTCCCTACAAAAGTACGTTATAATTATTACACTTACCTGCATAAAGGAGGATTTTTTTGTTACAAGTACTCTATATTTTCATCCCGATGCTTGCTGCAATTTTTGTGCCTTTTATATATAAAAGCATTAAAAATATTCACACAGGCTGGTTTGTTCTTGCAGTACCTGCTACACTCGCTGTGATTTATGCTACTTATATAGCGAGAGTTGCGCAAGGCGAAGTATTTTACGATGGGATTCCTTGGATACCATCACTTGATATTTCTGTTGTATCTTATTTAGACGGACTTAGTTTATTATTTTCATTACTAATTACTGGAATTGGCTCACTTGTTGTGCTTTACTCCATTTTCTACTTAGATAAACATAAAGAAAAACTACATAATTTTTATGTTTACTTATTACTATTTATGTCCGCAATGCTCGGTGTTGTACAATCAGATCATTTAATTACTTTGTACTTTTTCTGGGAATTAACATCTATTTCATCTTTCCTATTGATTGGTTATTGGTACACACGCGATGCTTCTCGCTTCGGTGCACTAAAATCGATGATGATTACCGTTTTTGGCGGCTTAATGATGTTAGGAGGATTTATCCTTCTTTATTTAATGGGTGGAACATATTCAATTCGTGAACTTATTGCTATGGCGCCAAACTTAGTGCAACATCCGTTATTCATTTGGGCCCTTATATTATTGCTGTTAGGGGCGTTTACGAAATCTGCACAATTCCCATTTTATATTTGGTTACCTGATGCAATGGAGGCACCGACACCTGTCAGCGCATATCTTCACTCTGCAACAATGGTAAAAGCAGGTATTTACTTAGTTGCTCGCTTCACCCCTATTTTTGCAGCTTCTGAACTTTGGATTTGGCTTGTTACAGGGGTTGGTCTGCTAACGCTCTTCTGGGGTTCGTTCTTTGCAGTAAAGCAAACCGATTTAAAAGGTATTCTTGCCTTTTCTACAGTCAGTCAGCTTGGGCTAATTATGTCATTATTAGGGGCTGGTGCAGTTGCATTTCATGTAAATGGAGCAGCTGATTCGGTGTTTAAATATGCAGCTTTTGCAGCCATTTTCCACTTGATTAACCATGCAACATTTAAAGGTAGCTTATTTATGATTGCAGGGATTATCGATCATGAAACAGGTACACGTGATATACGTAGACTTGGAGGATTAATGAGCATTATGCCTCTTAGTTTTACGGTTGCGGCTATCGGTAGTTTTTCAATGGCCGGTTTACCACCATTTAACGGCTTCCTAAGTAAGGAAATGTTTTTAACGGCGATGTTATCACTTCAGAATTTCGAATTTTTCGGCTTTGATACATGGGGTGTGCTGTTCCCAATTGTCGCTTGGATTGCGAGTATATTTACGTTTATTTATAGCTTTTATTTTGTATGTAGAACATTTACAGGAAAATATAAACCAGAACTTTACGCTCATAAACCACACGAAGCTCCGATAGGCATGCTTATATCGCCGATGATTTTAGCATCATTAGTCGTGATTATTTTCTTCATTCCGAATCTTATTGGTGATACGTTTGTGAAGCCGGCTGTACAAGCTATTCAGCCGTTTTTATATAATGCACCTGAAGATATCAACATTCACGTGTCCGCTTGGCATGGCGAAATTACACCAGAATTAGTTATGACAGTTGGCATTGTTATTATAGGCGTCTTATTATTTGTTGCCTTACCTAAATGGAAAGGCATCTACAACCTATTCCCGCGTACTCTAACGTTCAATAATGCCTATGACAAAATGATGCTTGCTTTAGATGTAGGGTTAAATCGTGTATCACGTCTTTATATGACGGGGTCTATGCGTCACTATCTACTGTATATGTTTAGTGGCATTACCGCGATTTCAATTGGAACCTTATTTGTAAAAGATGCCTTTTCATTATCTTTTGAAGGTGCAGCACCAATTCGCTCATACGAACTAATTTTAATTGTCGTGTTAATGATTGGAACAGCAATCACAATTTTTGCAAAATCACGACTGACAGCAATTATTGGACTAGGCTCTGTCGGTTATACTGTTGCATTATTCTTTGTTATTTTTAATGCACCTGATTTAGCGTTAACTCAACTAGTTATTGAAACCATTTCGGTTGCGTTATTTTTATTGGCGTTTTATCATCTTCCGAAGCTTGGCAAGCGCGAAGAACGCATGCGCTTTCAATTAAATCGGGCGATTATTTCAATCGCAGTTGGTGTGATGGTGACACTTATCGCATTATCTGCACATTCGCAAAAACTTGTGCCGACCATCTCAAAATATTATGAAGAAACCGTCTATTCTAAAGCGGGTGGCGGTAATATTGTCAATGTGATTTTAGTAGACTATCGTGGCTTTGATACATTATTTGAAATTACAGTATTAGGTATTGCAGGTATGGCAATTTTAGCAATGATTAAGCTGCGTATGAATAGAAAGGAGAAACCACATGAAAACAAATGATGTGATTATACAATTTACAGCTAAAATTGTATTCTTCATTATTTTCTTCTTCTCCATTCATATCTTCCTAGCTGGACATTATACACCAGGTGGCGGCTTTGTCGGGGGGCTTTTAACATCCAGTGCCATTGTCCTGTTAGTCCTTGCCTTTGATTTAAATACAGTGCGAAATGTTTTACCGATAAACTACACGTATTTAACGGCTACAGGCTTATTATTGGCATTTGCGACAGCCACATTCCCGATGTTTTTAGGAAAACCATTTTTTACACATTTCTTTGATTATTTCGAATTGCCGCTTCTAGGTAAGCAATCTTTGCACACAGCAATGCTTTTTGACAGCGGTGTTTACTTGGTTGTTGTTGGCGTTACGATGACCATTATTCAAACGATTGGAGAGGATGAATAATGGAAATAATTATGGCGTTTGTCATTGGCTTTCTGTTTATGGCAGCGGTTTATTTAATATTATCGAAGAGCTTATTACGCATTATTATTGGTACTGGACTTTTAAGTCATGGTGCACATTTACTTATTTTAACAATGGGTGGATTAACAGGTGAGGCACCTCCTGTTTTAAAAGAAGGAGCCAAAACGTTTGCTGATCCTTTACCACAGGCATTGATTTTAACGGCGATTGTTATTAGCTTCGGGGTAACGGCTTTCTTCCTAGTACTCGCATATCGCTCCTATCAAGAGCTTGAGACAGATGATATTAGCTTAATGAGAGGAAGTGATGAGGATGAATAACTTCCTTTTACTGCCGATTATCATTCCGTTCTTCTTCGGTATGATTTTAATGTTTGGGCAAAAAAATTTAAAATACCAGCGTTCGTTTGCTTTACTAGGCATCCTACTTGCTTTTGTTTCAGCCGTTTCGCTGTTACTAAAAGTTAAAAATGATGGCATTCAGAAAGTCACGTTTGGCAATTGGCCAGTACCATACGGTATTACAATGGTTTCTGATATGATGTCAGCACTGTTAGTAACTACATCGCTACTCATTGCATTCTTTGTTGTATGGTACGGCTTTGGTTCTATTACAAAAGAGCGTGAACGCTTTTTCTATTACCCTGGTATGATGTTTATTTTAACAGGTGTAAATGGCGCCTTTACGACAGGAGATATTTTCAACTTATTTGTATTCTTTGAAGTACTCTTAATGGCGTCGTATTTACTAATTGTGCTAGGTGGAGAAAAAGGACAACTGAAAGGCTCCATTAAATATATTTTAATTAATGTTATTTCTTCTGCTTTGTTTGTTATTACGGTAGCCTACCTTTACTCGGTTGTGGGTACACTAAATATGGCAGACATCGCAGTAAAGATTAGCGACATTCATCAGCCAGGTATTATAACCGTAATTGCTGTTTTGTTTTTAATGGTTTTTGGACTAAAAGCGGCCATATTCCCGCTTTACTTCTGGCTTCCAACCTCTTATGCTGCTGCGCCTATTCCTGTGTTAACACTTTTCGGTGCACTGCTAACAAAGGTTGGCGTTTATGCGATTACGCGCACATACACATTATTTTTTGTCCACGATTTATCATATACACATGATTTACTAATGGTGCTAGCCATTGGAACAATTATTGCAGGCTGTATCGGCGCACTAGCCTATTTCGATGTCAAGCTCATTATTATTTACAACATCGTGATTGCAGTAGGTGTCATTTTGTTTGGTGTTTCCCAAATGAATGAAATGGCGCTAAAGGGCGCAATGTTCTATTTGATTCATGACATGCTTATAAAAGCAGCACTCTTTATGTTAATTGGTATTGTCATCTACATTACCGGTACATCAGATTTACGTAAAATGGGCGGTCTTATGAAAACATATCCTGTTCTTGGATGGTTCTATTTAATTGCTGCCTTTGGTTTAGCAGGGATTCCCCCGCTTAGTGGTTTCGTTGGCAAGCTATTAATTGTGCAAGGGGGCTTTGAGGCTGGCAGTATGTGGAGCAGTATCTTTATTTTAGCCTCCTCTTTACTTGTATTACTGTCGGTTACCCGTATTTTCCTATATGCCTTTTGGGGAGAGGAAAAGGCAACTAAAGGAACTGTCGATAAAAAAGTCTATACTACACTTTTTGCGCCGACTGTCCTATTAGTGCTTATTACTGTTGCCTATGGTGTTGGTTCGGAATGGATAACACCATTTATGAATGATGCTGCAAAACTATTAAATGACCCATCTATTTATATAGATGCTGTAATGAAGGGGGATTAGAGCTATGGCATTTCAAATTATTTTAAATTTTGCTCTTGCCTTCGTTTGGATGTTCCTTTCATCTAATTACACAGCAACAGGCTTTATAGTAGGCTTCATCCTTGGTATTGTATTGCTCGTCATTATGAGAAGATTTTTCTTTACACGTCTCTATGTATTTCGAGTATGGGCAATTATTAAACTCACTGTTCTCTTTTTCAAGGAATTACTATTAGCCAATATTCAAGTATTGAAAGTTGTATTAAAGCCCAAACTGGACATGCAACCTGCCTTCTTTGCTTACCCAACTGTATTGAAAGAAGACTGGGAAATTACATTATTATCAAGTCTCATTACATTGACTCCTGGGACTGTTGTAGTGCATGTTTCAGATGATGCTAAAACATTGTTTGTTCACGCTATTGATATTAGTGATGTAGATGATGCCATTGCATCCATTCGCGACTCTTTTGAAAAAGCTATTTTGGAGGTGAGTAAATCATGATGACGTTTATTATTGCAGCGATCGTAGTGATTTGCTTATCAATGATTGCAGTGATTTACCGTATGGTGAAAGGACCCTCTGCATCAGATCGTGTCGTAGCACTTGATTCCTTAGGTGTATCACTTATTTCTTTAATCGCATTATTTTCAGTTTTAGTGGAAACAAGCTTCTTTCTAGAAATTGTTTTATTATTAGCGATTTTATCATTCATCGGTACTGTTGCTTTCTCTAAATTTATAGAGAAAGGAGATATCATTAAACGTGACAATTCTCGCTAATACGTTAGTTATTTTATTTATTTCGATTGGTGTACTATTTATCGTTGTAACAGCTATTGGGCTGATTCGATTACCTGATTTGTATACACGGGCACATGCCGCATCTAAAAGTGCCACACTTGGTGTAATGTGTGTGTTGGTAGGTGTATTCTTTTATTTTTGGCTGATTGAGGATCATTTTAACCCACGTATTTTATTAGGTATTTTGTTTCTATTCATAACTGGACCTGTCGGAGGACATATTATGACTCGTTCCTCCTACATAGCAGGTGTTAAGCCATGGAAAGGAACCGTACGTGATGAGCTAGGACCAGAAATTGAGAAAATGAAAAAAGAACAAGGTATCAAATAACCCAAGTTGAGACAAAAATGAAAAAGTGTTAGATTGACTACGGAACTGACCCCAATAGGTAAAGACAAATAAAAAAAGCATCTTCGATTGAAATTCGGGTATAGATACTTAAATTTCAATTTGGAGGTGTTTTTTCTATGGGAACAAGAGTGAGTTATCCATATGAAGTAAAAATGAAAGCGATTGAGATGCGATTAGCGGGGGTACCTGTCAAACAGATTCTATTGGAATTAAATATACGCCATAAAACACAGGTCGAAACATGGGTGCGTTGGTATAGAAATGGTGAAGTCAATCGTTTGAAACAACCTGTAGGCAAACAATATATCTTTAATAAAGGTCCTGAACCGGACAATGAACAAACGAAATTAGCATTGGAAAACCGTTATTTAAAGCAACAAATTGAGGTGCTAAAAAAGTACGCAGAGTTGGAGAGGAAGTGGTTGGAGAAGTAGCTGTACAGTTAGTTGCGTCACTAAGAAGCATGATGTCTGTAAAGGACATTTGTAAACACTTTGGGATTGCACGATCTACCTACTATCGTTGGAAACAGGCATCTACCGATGCAAGGTCTCGTCAAGCAATAGAGAGACGTATCGGTGAACTCTGTCGTGCAAATAAATTTCGCTATGGCTACAGAAAAATTACAGCACTCTTACGTCAAGAAATGTGCGTCAATCATAAAGTTGTTCAACGTATCATGCAAAAATATGGTTGGCAATGTCGCGTGAAAGTGAAAAAACGGAAACGAACAGGACAACCATATGCAATCGCAGCAAATTTATTAAATCGCGATTTTGAAGCCACAGCACCGTTACAGAAGCTCGTAACTGATATTACTTACTTGCCATTTGGTCAAAAACAGTTGTATCTTTCAAGTATTCAAGATTTATATAATGGTGAAATTATTGCCTATTCGATTGGAGACTGTCAAGATACTGATTTTGTGCTGGATACATTAGCTCAACTTCACCATTTGCCCGAAGGGTGTACGTTGCACAGTGACCAAGGGGCGGTATACACATCGTATGATTATCAACAGGCCGTAAAAGCAAAAGGCATTACCATGAGCATGTCCCGTAAAGGTACGCCCGCTGATAATGCCCCAATCGAATCGTTTCATTCTGTGTTAAAGTCTGAAACATTCTACTTAGACAATTTGAACAGTACTACGACGGCCATCGTAGAACAAACTGTCAAAGACTATATAAACTATTATAACAATAACCGAATTCAAACGAAACTAAACAACCAGTCGCCGGTTCAATACCGACAACTGGTTGAGTGATGCTTTTTTGATTACTGTCTTATATATCGGGGTCAGTCCCTACAATCAATCTAACACTTTTTTGCTACGCCGTTATTGTCCGCTTCGGCGGTGCTTTCCGCTCAGCACAGTAAGCCGCAACCCTCGCTAACGTGCAGAATGCCCACGTCTTACGCTATGTGCGTTCTGAGCAGGAGTCACCGCCTCCGCTACCAACAACTAGTGAACCCTTCTAATTTTTTCTTTATTGCAAAAGCAAGAATAGCTAAGTTCTCCATATAGCAAAAATTTATGAACACCTTTCCTCTGTTCCTTAAATTTTTTTAGTTATGTCCCGTCACTTTTTTGCTATATCTTTGTCTGTTACGGTGGCGGTTTCTCTTGC
Source organism: Lysinibacillus sp. FSL K6-3209 (assembly GCF_037976175.1). Classification (NCBI taxonomy): domain Bacteria; kingdom Bacillati; phylum Bacillota; class Bacilli; order Caryophanales; family Bacillaceae; genus Lysinibacillus; species Lysinibacillus sp. FSL K6-3209. Next base: position 3,566,609 of record NZ_CP150264.1, read on the forward strand.
CCAATCATTGCTCTAGGGCAATCATTGAAATTGTTTGAGTGCCTGGCACCCTTTATATATAGCCTTTATCTGTTAAAAATGTTGTTAACTGCTCTACACATTCCTCAATAGAATAGAGCTCGGTATCCAAAATAAATTCGGGATGTTCAGGTTCTTCATAGGGCGCACTAATACCTGTAAAATTAGCAATTTCCGCATTGCGCGCTTTTTTATATAGACCTTTTGGATCGCGCTGTTCACATGTTTCTACGGAGCATCTTACATACACTTCTAAAAATTCTCCATCTTCCACTAGCTGTCGAACGACTTGACGATCTTGTCGATAAGGTGAAATAAAGGCCGTAAGCACAATTTGACCACTCTCCACAAAAAGCTTAGAAACTTCCCCGATACGTCTTATATTTTCCTTACGGCTTCCTTCGTCAAAGCCCAAATCATTATTTAATCCATGTCTTACATTATCACCATCTAATACGAACGCCTGATTACCTCGCTCAAATAATGTACGTGCAAAGGCGTTTGCTACGGAAGATTTCCCTGATGCCGATAATCCTGTAAACCATAAAATAAAGCTATGATGGTTGTTTTGCGTGCGACGCTCTGTTTTCGTAATAGAAGCTTCATGCCATGCGATATTAGAACTCATTTTAATACCTCCTTACGCATGCCTTTTATTAGTACATCGACAACCTCTTGACGGCTAAATGTACTTGGAGGCACTTCTCCATTACGGAGCATTTCCCGGACTTTCGTTCCTGACAAAATTACATGTGATGCACTATCATGCGGGCAAGTTTTTGTAGTTGCCATGCCTTCACATCGAGTGCAATAAAAACTATGTTCAAACTTTAAAGGCACAATGCCAAGTTCATCTTCGGTAAATTGTTCAAAGATTTTTTGCGCATCATATGTGCCATAATAGTCCCCTACACCTGCATGGTCACGTCCAACAATAAAATGGGTACAGCCGTAATTTTTCCGCACTAGTGCATGGAAAATGGCTTCCTTAGGCCCTGCATAGCGCATAGCCGCTGGGAACACACCTAACTGCACACGACTTTGAGGATAGTAATTTTCCAAAAGCACTTCATAACTTTCCATACGTATAGCGGCTGATACATCATCCGACTTCGTTTCACCGACTAATGGATTTAAAAATAAGCCATCAATTGTTTCTAATGCCGCCTTTTGAATATATTCATGCGCACGGTGAACAGGATTACGCGTTTGGAAGCCAACAATTGTTTGCCATCCTTTGTCTTTAAACAACTGTCTTGTTTCTGTTGGATCAAATGAATACGTAGGGAATGGTTGCTCTAGACGCTTAATTAACGTAATTTGACCACCAACATATATCGCCCGCCGTTCATGTAACTTTCTCACACCAGGATGGGCTAAGTCTTGTGTACCGTAAATAAGTAGTGCCTCTTTTTGCTTGTCTGGTTCATATATATCCGCGATATGAATAACACCATAGACATCGTTACCATATATTAATTTTGCTTCATCCCCTGGTTGTAAAGTTGCTGCTACTGCCTGATCAACAGGAAGTGTAATAGGAATACTCCACACAACGCCAGAGGCCAACCTTGTATGTTCAACAACAGATTCATAATCTTCTTTAGTTAAGAAACCGTCGATTGGGCTATACCCTCCAATTGCGATTAATTCTAAATCGCTTAACGCAATGGTATCTAAAACAATCTCCTTCTTAATATGTACTACTGATTTTTGTGGATTATAAGCTTGCACTAAAGTGCCGCCATGTGGTTGTAAACTCATTCAATATTCCCCCTAATTTTATTCGAATACTATGTTTTATATTTAAATGCCTTCACCAGCATCGTATATGGATTGTTCTTCTTCACGCATTGTTCGCATTAAACTAATAGCACCAAGCGTTCCGATTATAACGCTCCCCATAATGACGATGGCATATAAATCTTTCTCCATAAATAACTGAATCAGACTATAAGAAATCGCTAATGAAAAAATAGGTGATACAATCCAAATACACATAATTTTCTTTACAATATGTTTATGAAAAATTCGTTTACCGCTTTTCGCCATTCCGATACCAATAATAGAAGAGGAAGTTACTTGCGTTAATGGCACAGGTAATCCCAACAAGGAACTAATACCAACAAGCAAGGCACCTGTAGTTGAAATAAGAATGCCTTCAGCTTTTTCAAAACGCACTATCTTTTTGCCATTTGTTTCGAGTACACGTCTTCCTAGCAACAACGCCCCTAGTGCAACAAAAGCACCGCCTAGCCAAATACCCTTTGTCACCGTAATCATACCAGCACCAACAAGTGGGCCTACTGCATTGGCAACATTATTCATACCTGCAGAAAAAGCTTCAAAAAATCCCGCAAATACGAGTAGCACTGTTAAAATAGGGTGATTTGTCAAAAAACTCTTCCCTTGAAATTTATACAGTACTTTGCCAACTATAAAGGCAATAACAAACGCAATAACGGGAACGATTACCCAAAAAGACATAATCACGAGCAATGATTTGACATATAGCACACGGTAGGCAATTCCTACACCTACGACAGCTCCTACGGTCACTTCACTCGTCGATAAGGGAATGCCTAACAAATTGGCAAGAAACAACGCACTTGTCGCAGAAATTAATATAATGATGACGATTTTCACAGTAATATACTGTTGTGGCATAATCCCTGAACTGATAGTCTTGACAACTTCACCGCCACCCAATATAGCGCCTGCCAAAACCCCTATTGCACAAATTAACAATGCGTGCCATGCTTTTTTTATAGCGCCTGCCCCATAAGCAACACCCATTGACGCTGCTGCACCACTTGCCCCAATATTCATTGCAAAAAATAAACTTATAGCTAATGCAATATATTCCAGCATGATTTAAACGCCCCTATTCATGTAACCCACATTCAGTTTTACCCGATCCTTGCCATCTACCTGCACGTAAATCATCCATCGTAAACGCAGGTTGTGTGCAGTGTTCACAGCCAATACTCGGATAGCCTTGATCATGTAATGGATTGTACGTTAGGTTATGCTTGGAAACATAACGCCATATATCTTTCCATGACCAATGAATAAGCGGACAAATTTTAATGGATTTGAATTTTTCATCCCGATTGATAAAATTTGTCTGTTGCCGAGTTGGCGATTGATCTCTGCGCAGCCCTGAAATCCAAGCTTTTGCTCCTGATAACGCCTCATGTAATGGCTTTATTTTTCGGATGTCACAGCACTGATTAGGATTGGACTTCCATAATTCATCGCCATATTGTGTCTTTTGCTCTTCAAGTGTCAGCTTAGGCTTTTGCAGTATAATCGTTAGCTGCGGATAGTTTGCTTTTACTCGTTCAATCGTGTCATACGTTTCTTTGAAATGAACATCTGTGTCTAAAAAAACAATCGTAGCATTTGGCTTTACTTTTGAAATCAAATCAATTAACACAATTCCCTCAATACCAAAGCTACACGCATATACAATCTCATCGCCATATTGTGCATAACTCCAGCGTAACACCTCAAGTGCACCCTTATAGGATTCATCCACTTCAAAATTAGTCGTTGGCTCCTGCCAAGTTGCATACGTTAACATAAAATCCCCCTCGAAACATTTTCGGATATAGAAAAAGGCGTTTTAACAACAGATACAATAATGCATTGTATCTTCGTTAAAACGCCTCTAGTTTGACTAGCCAGCATTTATGATGATTGTAAACTAGTAATCTTGTACCTCATTCAACAATCTTCTTATTACCCAATATATACTAAATTACACCTAGTAGTCAACTAGGTTTTGTAAAAATATAAACATATTTAAAGAATGTCGTTTTACACCTTTTAGAACTGTCACTTTCGTTATATACAAATAATTTTATTCATAAAAAGAGTCTTTTGCTACTCGTTACCACACTTAGGGAAAAACCTATCTAAAAATTTCAAATATTTTATAATTCCTTGTTGACTAATAGGAAATATATGTTTAATGTGGTACTAAGCTAAAAAAACAAAACATGCTGATCAGATTATCTGAAGGCCATCTCCTTAACATGTGTTAATACATGTTGAAAGAGATGGTCCTTTTGCATTTTGTAAGAAAAAGGAGCGATTTTCAATGAAAAAAAGAAAGACTATTTTTCAAACAATTGTACTCTTATCGGGGTTAACAATTATGTTAACAGGATGTAATAGCACGTCCAAAGATAACGATACAACTTCGGAAGACACACAAAAAACAGTTGAATTACTAAATGTATCTTATGATCCAACACGTGAGCTTTACGATGAATTTAATCAAGACTTTATCGCAAAGTGGAAAAGCGAAACAGGGCAAGATGTAAAAATTCATCAATCACATGGTGGCTCAGGTAAACAAGGGCGTGCGGTTATTGATGGTCAAGAAGCCGATGTTGTCACATTAGCACTTGCTTATGATATTGATGAAATTGCCCAAGCTCGTAATCTACTAAACAAAGACTGGCAAACAGAATTTGAAAATAATTCTACACCTTATACTTCTACCATTGTTTTTTTAGTAAGAAAAGGGAATCCAAAAGCGATTCAAGATTGGGATGATTTAGTAAAAGACGATGTCTCAGTCATAACGCCAAACCCAAAAACTTCAGGTGGTGCCCGTTGGAATTACTTAGCCGCATGGGGCTATGCAGCGAAATTGTATAACAATGACGAGAAGCAAATAAAAGATTTTATGAAGGCTTTGTATCGCAATGTAGAGGTACTGGATTCTGGTGCTCGCGGGGCAACGACTACCTTTGTTGAAAGGAAAATTGGTGATGTGTTAATTGCCTGGGAAAATGAAGCTTATTTATCACTTAATGAATTAGGGAAAGATGCATTCGAAATCATTACACCTTCTTTAAGTATTTTAGCAGAGCCTCCTGTAGCAATCGTTGACAAAATTGTAGATAAAAAAGGGACGCGTAAAGTGGCAGAAGCATACCTACAACATTTATATAGTGATATTGGCCAAGAGATTGCCGCAAAAAACTACTATCGACCACGCAATAAAGATATATTAGCAAAATACCAAGCACAATTCCCTAAGCTTGAACTTATTTCCATTGAAGACTTTGGGGGTTGGACAGAAGCTCAGACAACACATTTTAAAGATGGTGGTACATTTGATGAAATTTACGTTCCACAATAAGGAGGCATATGATGACTAGCCTAACATTTAAAAAGAAGCCGGCTCGTGTTATTCCCGGCTTCCACCTTTCACTTGGTTATACGATGCTCTACGTAAGCTTGCTCGTGCTCTTACCTTTAGCCATGATTTTCATTCAGACCATGTCGTTAAGCTGGGAAGAGTTTATGGCAATTGTCACCGACCCTCGAGCAATTGCCTCCTACAAGCTAAGCTTTGGCACTGCACTTGCTGCTGGTTTAGTAAACGTTGTGTTTGGCACCATTATCGCTTGGGTACTCGTACGCTACCACTTCCCGTTTAAACGTATTATTGACGGTCTTGTAGATTTACCATTTGCTTTACCTACGGCAGTAGCAGGTATTGCTTTAACATCGCTATATGCTCCGAATGGCTGGATTGGCCAGTTTTTCGATTTTAAAATCGCCTTTACACCACTCGGTATTATAATTGCTCTAACATTTATCGGTCTTCCATTTGTTGTGCGTACTGTGCAACCTGTTTTACAAAATATTAGTGTGGAAGTTGAAGAAGCCTCAGCAAGTTTAGGGGCAACACGTCTGCAAACTGTATATAAGATTATTTTTCCTGAACTTGCACCAGCCATTTTGACTGGCTTTTCATTAGCCTTTGCACGTGCATTAGGAGAATACGGTTCAGTTGTCTTTATCGCTGGTAACATGCCGATGAAAACAGAAATTACACCGTTAATCATTATGACAAAGCTTGAACAATATGACTACGCGGGTGCCACGTCTATTGCTGCTGTTATGCTGATTACATCCTTTGTCTTATTATTTACAATGAATCTTATTCAATGGCTAGCAAATCGCCGCTTTATACATTAGGAGGTATTTATGGATCAGTCTACGATTATTGAACCTTCGGCTCCACAAACACGGATTGTAGCAGCAAAGCCCGCTGCCTTACAGGAGCCTCGCTTCTTTCGTTATGTATTAACATTTATTGCACTGGCATTTTTAGCATTTTTTATCGTTCTCCCCCTCGTATCGATTTTTATTACAGCCTTTCAAAAAGGGGCAGACGTCTACTTTGCAGCAATCGCACATCCAGATGCTTTAGCTGCTATTCAGTTGACCTTAACAGTAGTAGCCATTGCCGTTCCTTTAAATGCCATTTTCGGCATTATGGCTGCTTGGGCATTAACGAAATTCAATTACAAAGGTAAAAATTTATTATTAACAGTAATTGACTTACCTTTTGCTGTATCGCCCGTTATTGCAGGCTTAGTATTTATCTTGCTATTTGGTGCACAAGGACTATTTGGAGATTGGCTATTTGCTAATGATATTAAAATTGTTTTTGCCTTACCTGGCATTGTGCTTGCGACTATATTTGTAACATTGCCTTTTGTTGCACGTGAGCTTGTCCCGTTAATGCAAGCACAAGGGAACGCTGAAGAAGAAGCTTCTATTTCTCTTGGTGCAAATGGCTTTAAAACCTTTTGGTATGTAACATTACCCAATATTAAATGGGGGTTAATTTACGGTTTAATTTTATGTAATGCACGTGCCATTGGCGAGTTTGGCGCAGTTTCTGTTGTCTCAGGTCATATTCGAGGTATGACGAATACTATGCCGCTTCATATCGAAATTTTATACAATGAATACCAATTTTCAGCAGCTTTTGCTGTTGCTTCATTGATGAGTGTGCTAGCGATTATTACGCTTGTTATAAAAGATATTGTTGCATGGAAATCGAAATCAATTTAAAGGAGGTATTCTTGCGTGAGCATTCAAATTCAAAATGTTTCTAAGAAATTTGGTTCTTTTCAAGCTTTACAAGATGTATCCATCGATATTCAATCTGGTGAATTGGTAGCGCTACTTGGCCCTTCTGGTTCTGGTAAAACGTCTTTACTGCGCGTGATTGCAGGGCTAGAAGCATCGGATGTCGGCGAAATTTTATTTGACGGTCAAACAATTACTAATCGTCACCCGAAGGAACGAAACGTAGGCTTTGTCTTTCAACACTATGCGCTCTTTCGCCATATGACGGTCTTCGATAATGTTGCCTATGGATTGAAAGTACGACCACGTAAAACAAGACCATCCAAAGCAGAAATAACCGATAAAGTAATGACCCTACTGCGACTTGTTAAACTAGACAATTTTTCGGATCGCTATCCAACACAGCTATCTGGTGGCCAACGTCAACGAGTTGCACTTGCACGTGCACTTGCTGTGGAACCTAAAGTCCTTTTACTAGATGAACCATTTGGAGCACTTGATGCAAAAGTGCGTAAGGAATTACGGCGTTGGTTGCGGAAGTTACATGATGATTTTCATATTACAAGTATTTTTGTTACGCATGACCAAGAAGAAGCACTCGATGTCGCAGATCGTATCGTCGTGATGAACAACGGTAAAATTGAGCAAATTGGAAGTCCAGATGAAGTGTACACCCATCCTAAAAGTCCATTTGTTTATGATTTTTTAGGTAATGTTAACCTCTTTAAAGGGCGTTTACATAACGGTAAGTTGACACATGGAGAATTTGCCATTGATGTGCCAGATACGCATGCCCATACACAAGAAGATGCAGTAGGCTATGTGCGACCACACGATATACAAATTGAAAAAACAGCGGTAGCAGGCACTGTCCCCGCTTATATAAGCCATATTCATTTGCTTGGACCGATTGTTCAAATTGAACTCCGTCGTTATGACATGGATGAATTTTTAGAGGCAGAACTGACAAAAGAACAATTTTTAAGTCTTCATCTTAAAGTAGGCGACAATGTATTTGTGCGACCAAAGCAATTAAAAGTATTTATCCCAGAAGATTATTCTATTTAAAGCTGGGACAAAAAAGAAAAGTGTTAGATTGACTGCCTTCAATCTAACACTTTTCGCTATGCTGTTGATGTCCGTTTTGCTGGAAGCGTTCTTACCTCTATTGAGTGCCTGGCACTAGTAGAATTCAGAATTGTTTGAGTGCCTGACACCCTCATTCCTTATGGAATTCTCGACCATCAAAGACGGCTGTTACATAACCTGCACGAATGACAAAATCCCCGAAATGCTCGCCCTCTACACGGTCCTTTGCATAGTGCAGCAAAATTGGACGTAGTTCGACTAAAATTTCTTCTTCCCCAATATTTTCGCGATAAATTTTATTTAAACGATTGCCTGTAAAGCTTGCGCCAAGATACATGTTATATTTTCCTGGACCTTTGCCGATAAAGCCGATTTCACCCATTGCAGCACGTGAGCACCCATTTGGGCAACCCGACATACGAATAACGATTTCCGTATCATGTAAACCCGCTTCATCAATAATCGTATCAATTTTCGTAATAAGTGAAGGCAAATAACGTTCCGCCTCTGCCATTGCTAAACCGCAAGTAGGCAACGACACACAAGCAATGGAATTACGACGCAACGCTGAATAGTGGGCACCGTCTGTTAACTTATACTGCTCAATAAGCGCAGCAATGATTTCCTTCTGCTGTTGCGATACATTGCCAATCATTAAATTTTGATTTGGTGTTAACCGGAAGTCACCCGTATGCACTTTGGCAATTTCTCGTAAACCTGTTAACAGCTCATAATCCTCAAAATCTTTAATGCGCCCATTTTGAATAAATAACGTATAATGCCATTTACCATTTGCACCTTTAATCCAACCAAATTCATCGCCCGTTCGCTCAAATGTAAATGGACGCTCCGCTTGTATTTCCCACCCTAGCCGACGATGTAATTCTGTTTTAAACCAGTCGAGTCCACGTGCATCAATTGTATATTTAAAACGGGCATTTTTACGAATTGAACGATTGCCATAATCCCGCTGTATCGTAATAATTTTCTCTGCCGTCTCAAGTAATTTATCTGGCGTAATAAAGCCAATCATACGCGCAAGCTGTGGATACGTTTCATAATCACCATGTGTCATCCCCATACCTCCACCAACGACTACGTTAAAACCTACAAGCTGCTCATCTTCAACAATTGCAATAAAGCCAATATCTTGTGAATAAACATCGACATCATTACTCGGTGGAATCGCAATACCAATTTTAAATTTACGAGGCAAATATTGTGCACCGTAAATTGGCTCGATTTCTTCTTCTTGGCTATCCACTACTTTTTCGCCATCTAGCCATAACTCGTGATAGGCACGTGTTCTAGGCAATAAATGCTCACTTAACTTTGCCGACCAATTGTAAATTTCCTCGTGTAATGCTGATTGATTGGGATTGACATTACACATTACATTGCGGTTAACATCCCCACATGCAGCAAGAGAATCTAACAGTACTTCATTTATTTCTTGCATATATTTTTTGACATTCCATTTTAAAATCCCGTGCACTTGGAATGCCTGACGCGTTGTTAATTTTAATGAACCATTGCCATATTTTCTTGCCATCTCATCCATAACAAGCCACTGTGCAGGTGTTGCCGCACCACCAGGTGTACGTACGCGCACCATAAACTGATACGCCGGCTCTAATTTTTGACGTTGCCGTTCATTTCTTAAATCTCGATCATCCTGTAAGTAACTGCCATGAAATTTCATTAAGCGATTATCATCTTCAGGAATACCTGAACTTAAAGGTTCGTTCATTGTTCTTTCCAGTGTCCCACGCAAATAATTACTATCGCTTTTAATACGCTCGACATCACTTGGTGTTCCAGGTTGTGGGGGTAAAATAATTTTTCCAGTCATTTATCTCGCTCCTTTACTAATAAACGTCACGTTGGTAGCGCTTTTGTTGTTTCAAATCATTGATATATGCTTTCGCTTCTTCAGGCGTTTTGTGCCCTTGCTGCTCAATAATGCGACAGATTGTTTGATCAACATCCGCAGCCATCGATTTTTCATCACCACAAACGTAAATAACAGCCCCTTGCTCAAGCCATTTATAAAATACTTGTGCCTTTTCGAGAATTTTATGTTGGACGTATACTTTTTTATCTGTATCACGTGAGAAAGCAACATCCATTTGAGCTAATGTGCCTGAAGCAAGCCAGCGTTGCCAATCTGTTTGATAAAGGAAATCGGTGACAAAATGTTGATCGCCAAAAATCAGCCAAGAATTCCCTGTTATTCCTACCTCTTCTCGCTGCTCTAAAAAAGCACGATACGGCGCAACACCTGTGCCCGCCCCAATCATAATAATTGGTGTATCTGCTTGTTCTGGCAATCTAAAGTTTGGATTTTTATGGACATAAATCGGTACTGTATCGCCCACTTGAATTCGCTCTGCAATACTGCCCGAACACACGCCTAAACGCTTTCGACCAGCCGTTTCATAACTCACTTTACCAATTGTTAAATGGACTTCATCACTATTGGCCAATTGGCTACTAGCAATGGAATACAATCTCGCTGGAATTTTACGAAGAAGGGCTACAAACTGTTGTGCATCCCAAGTAAAAGGAGCAAAATCTTCAACGACATCAAGTAAATCTCTTCCTCTTGCATAATCCTTCCATGCTGTAGCACTTTCACATAGCTCTGCCAATGCTTTATGCACCGTAAATGCACTTATTTTTTGTAAAAGAGGCTTCGATAACACTGTAATTTCTAATTTTTTTTGAAGCGCCTCTTTTAATTGCATGGATTCCTCAAACACCGTTACTGCTGTTTGGGGATGAAACTGTAAGGCTGTGATTAATGCATCTACTAAAGAGTCATCATTTTCTGGCAAAATACCAATGCTATCTCCAGGCTCAAAATGTAAATTTGCACCTTCAATGGACAACTCAATATGACGTGTTTCCTTATTCGAGCCACGACCATTTAAATTGATATTTTCCAGTACTTCGGCATAATACGGATGTTTGCGGGAATATGTAGCCTCTGCTTCTAATAATGGCGTTGCATTCGAGACAATCTTTGTATCACTTTGCTGTAATAATGCCTGTTGAACAGCTGTAAACCATTTGGCTGCTGGCTCATCGTAATCAACATCACAGTCTGTACGTGACACGATGCGTTTCGCACCTAACTTTTCAAATTGTGCGTCAAAATCCTGCCCAGTTTTACAGAAAAATTCATATGAGCTATCTCCTAATGCCAAAACGGAAAAGTGCAGATGTTCTAATTTAGGTGCACGTTTACTGTGCAAAAATTCATAGAATTGAATTGCTTGATCGGGTGGTTCCCCTTCACCATGCGTACTCACTACGAGCAAAAGATTCGTTATTTTCTTCAAATTATTTGGCTTAAACTTTGCTAAAGATGTGACAGTCACCTCAATATCATTTGCTTTTAATGCAGCTGCATATTTTTCAGCGAGTCCTTGGCTATTTCCTGTTTGTGAGCCATATAATAGCGTCACCGTTTTCGTCTCAGGTACTACCGACAATACTGCTTCTTCTACAACGGTATCTAGTGTTGTTAGTGGAGCACTTAAGTATCCATTCAACCATATTTTTTGTTCTCCAGTTAATTTAGGTAGAAGTTCATTTAATAGCTTCACCTGTTCCTCATTAAAAGGACTGTTAATTACTTGCAGTTTCAACTAAGCCACCTCACGTATCATTATTAAATTATCTAAGACGTATTTTTTCTTTCTTTTCAATTTGTACAACGTAAAAGTTTTGAACAGTTAATGTAATTGAGCCATGATTAACTGTATTTAAAATTTGTCGGACATTATCTAATGCTAGATTTATATTTTCTTTTCTTTTATCTACCATTACGAAAAACACCCTTCCTCCAAATAATTTCGTTTTATTAAATCGATAATACGTTCCACTAATACTTTTCTTACATTATCGTCATAGCCCAAGCTATTGCATAAAATCATGTTTTTTACCTCATATCCTTGTAAACGCTTAGCAATACTTTGACGTAAAATGCCTGTAAACAATAAATACGGCACAATAAATACCTGCTCATTGTCTTGTTTTCTTTGTGCTAACCATTCCTCCAAATTAGGACCCGCCCCGTATAAAAAGCACGTATCAACCTTTCCATAACCATATTTATCGCGTAATCTTAATGCAATTTTTGTTAAATCCTCTCTTACTGCTGGATCACTGCTGCCACGTCCAATCAGTAATACACTTGCATTGTTAGAATGGAGTTGTGTTTCTAAAATTCGTTTTTGAAGTGTATCAATTAATAGTTCATGTACGCCGAGTGGTTCACCGTATGTAAAATGCACTGTTGGATATCGCTTTTGTGCTTTGTCAATTTCCTTTGGAATATCATGCTTGGCATGCTGCGCGGCTAACAATAAAATTGGCATAATCGCAATGGCTGTTGCTCCTTGGCGGAAGCAGTTTTCTATACCTTGGGCAATCGTCGGTTCGGCTAGTTCCAAAAAACAAATTTCTTGTATTGGTAATGCAATGTCCTGTTGCACGCGTTGTAGAAATGCAACTGCTTGCTCTACACCAGCTTTCACACGACTTCCATGTGCTACATATAAAATCGCTTGCATCAAAACACTTCCTTATACTGACATCTCTTTGAAAGGCATTTGTGGACAAACTTCCTCAAACCATTGGATTTTTTCCCTTAATGTCACCACCTTACCAATTACAATCATGCTCGGATTTTGAATTTTTTCTTGTTGTACGACATCCACAATAGTTGCCAATGTACCTAGCACCGTTTTTTGTTGTGCACATGTTCCCCAATGAATAAGTGCGACAGGCGTTTGCGCATCACGTCCATATCGCAGTAACTGCTGTTGAATATAAGGTAAATTGCCAACACCCATATAAATCGCAAGTGTATCAATCCCTTTAGCAAGGCTTTCCCATTGAATTCCATCATCTTTTCCTTCTCGCATATGCCCTGTGACCATTGCAAAGCTTGAACTCAAATCCCGATGTGTAACAGGAATACCTGCATAGGCAGGTGCAGCTATACCAGATGTAATACCAGGTATGACTTCAAATGGTATATGATGTTGTGCCAGTACTTCAGCTTCCTCCGCCCCTCTACCGAAGACGAATGGGTCACCTCCTTTTAACCTTGTGACGATAAAACCTTGTTGAGCATAGCTTACAAGAGAATGATTAATATGCTCTTGAATCATGGCATGCCGATTTGGTAATTTACCGCAAAATATTAACTTGGCACCTTTTTTCGCATAGGCTAATAATTCCTTATTGACCAGTCTGTCATATAAAATGACATCTGCTTGTTCAATGCAGCGCAATCCACGCACTGTAATCAAATCAACATCTCCAGGACCCGCTCCTACTATGAACACTTTCCCCATGTCGTTGCACTCCTTTCCATTGATAAAAAAAGAGACTCATACTATCCATAGACACAGTCCTGCCTTTGGATAATAAGAGCCTCTAGTTTGCTAGTCAGCTTTTATTTTTAATTTTAATTCTTAGTAATATAATAAGAATAATAAATAATTTAGTATATTCTGTCAACAGTTGTTTTATTCATTTTACAAGTCAACGAAAAAACCAATCGTTACAAGACGCAAAAAAATATGCTAGGAGCGAATACTCCTAGCATACTTTTTTACTTTTTAATGAGCCAACTGTTAAACTGCTGGCCCCATTTAAATCACATTAATAAGGTCTACGATACCTCGGGTATGGTCTACCTGGCGGGTAAAATGGACCTGGTGGGTATGGACGATAGTTTGGATAATTAGGGTAGTTTGGATAGTTTGGATATTGATTAAATTGTGATCCAAGTAGACCGCCTAAAAATCCTCCAAAAAATGGTGCGCCAATTGGCCAAAAGAAGCCACCGAAGCCTCCTGGATATCCTCCGAAATTCCGCATATGCTACCTCCCTTTTTCTCTATCGTATGAAGGGAGGTACATATACCGCAAGTCCTTTGCCTACTCTATTTCTCTTCACCTAAACGTTGCACAAAGTTTGCTAATGTTCGCACCATGACACCTGTACCGCCTTTTGGTCCTAAATCATGTGCAGAGACTGCATCCGATGTACCTGCAATATCTAAATGAATCCATGGTAAATCCCCAACAAACTCACCTACGAAGCCACCTCCGAAAATCATATGGCCATCGCGACCAGGAGAGTTGTTTAAATCTGCAATATCTGATTTCCGAATTCGCTTTTTATCACTTTCTGTTAACGGCATACGCCATACAAACTCATCTGTCTCTTGTGCTGCCTCCATAAAACTCGCATAGAATTCATCGTTATTAGAAAGCGCACCCGTTTTATCTAAACCAAGAGCTGTAATAACACCACCAGTTAAAGTGGCAACGTCGATTAGCGCAGTTGCACCTTGTTGTTTAGCATATGTAGTAGCATCTGCCAGTACTAAACGACCTTCAGCATCAGTATTTAAAATTTCAACCGTTTTACCGCTATAAGTTGTAATCACATCATCAGGTTTAAAGGCTGTATCCGAAACCATATTGTCTGTAGAACCAATAACGGCTACGACGTTTTTATTAGGGCGTAATTCACCAATAATTTTCATAGCGCCAAGCACAGCTGCTGCACCACCCATATCGCCCTTCATTCCAACCATCGAATCTTTAGGTTTTAGAGAATAGCCCCCTGTATCATACGTTACACCTTTACCGACAAGCCCAATCGGATCAGTGAAATCTTCTGTTGCTTTATACTTTAAAGTGATAAGGCGAGGTTCCTCATATGAGCCTTGATTTACACTTAAAATACCACCCATTCCCAGTTCCTCTAGTTGGGCTTTATCTAAAATTTCCACTTCAAAATCATAGTCAATAGCAAGGGACTGTGCATAATTTGCTAAATCTGTCGCTGTTAATAAATTTGGTGGAAGATTAATTAAGCTACGTGCTTCATTTACGGCATCTGCATAAATAATTCCAACCTCAAAGCTAGCCACAACATTGTCTAAATCTTCAGCAGTAGTCACGAAATGTACAGCTTCAATGCGCTTATCCACTTCATTTGAAGTTGTTTTATAATGCGGAATCGTATAATAGCCTAGCGTTGTGCCTTCTCCTGCTAAAAATGCTACATCATCTACCGTTATTGTTTCAGTTGTAAATGATTCTAACCAAATGGAATACTCTTTCACTTTTAAAGCATTTAGCTCTTTGCCGACTAAACCAAAGGCTGCACGCAAATCGCCTTCCGTTAAGTTTTTACGTTCATCTAAGCCAACAAATAAAATTCGTTTTAGATGGGCATGCTCCTTCATAAATGGCAATTTCGTAATGGCTTTTAGTTCAGTCGAAACATCACCTGCACTAAGCCAACTATTCAGAGCTTCTCCGTAAAAAGTCGAAAAACTTGCCCAATCTTGCATTTGTTCACGATGTTTTGTGACCCCCACCACTAATACTTCTGTAGAAATCGTTTCAAATGTTTTTGCTTCTTTAACAATATGCATAAATATTCCTCCATTCAATATTTCTATTATACCTAACTTTCAGAAATGCACGTAATATTTAGCTATTTCTTCTTTTAGAAAATAATGAATGTTATAATAAAAATAATTACAAGTGAAGGTTGTGATGAATATGTCGATACTTCAAAATACGCCTCTACTCGTCGCCCTCTTTTCCGTTCTTTTTGCACAGTTTGTTAAAATCCCCATTCACTTTTTAATGACCAAACAATTGAAATGGGGACTATTCACATCTACTGGAGGCATGCCTAGCTCACACTCCGCTTCTGTTACAGGGTTAACAACGTCAATCGCTTATGAAACAGGCTTAGATTCTCCCATTTTTGCCATAGCGGCTATGTTTTCTTTTATTGTCATGTATGATGCAAGTGGTGTTCGATACCAAGCAGGACAACATGCCGTTGTTTTAAATCAATTGCGCAAAGATTTTCAAACATTGCTACGTGATATTAAGGATTGGCCACAAATGGATGGGCAAGAAAAAATGGAAGAATTAAAAACCTTGCTTGGGCATAAGCGTAGTGAGGTATTTTTCGGAGCATTGACTGGCATCTTTATCGCCATCATAGCCTATCAATTTATTCAATAAAAAAAGAGTTGGTTCACATCCTCGAACCAGCTCCTTTCACAATTACATTGTGTCTTGTAAATATTAAAACATTCGATATCCACTTTTACGTAAATAAATCATCACAATTCCTGCTACAATCGCTCCTGCGAAGCCGCCAGATAAAATAGCAATATCTACTGTTTGAAGTGCTTGCAATTTCTCTAACAGCGCTGGGAAAGCTGAACCAGGTTTAAAAATATAGTCTAAAAAGCTTACT
Source organism: Lysinibacillus sp. FSL K6-3209 (assembly GCF_037976175.1). NCBI lineage: Bacteria > Bacillati > Bacillota > Bacilli > Caryophanales > Bacillaceae > Lysinibacillus > Lysinibacillus sp. FSL K6-3209. The sequence continues at coordinate 3,582,939 of NZ_CP150264.1, forward strand.
TCATCGACAATAAAAACAACAACAATTGGATATACAATTGCCATTAACCATGTCATTCGCAGTAACATATTCAATAAGAATCCGATACCAAAAAACATGACGAAAAATAACACAATTGAAATGATTAACTGTACTAATGAAACTGAACCACCCATGTATGTATAACCTCCGTTTTCCTCTCATTAGTTTACATGATTATGAGAGTGCTTTCAATGAAGACATCCTTCATTTCGCATGTTCGTCATATTTTAGTAAATCGTCAACTTTCAGTCAATATACTTGCTGTTCCTTGCACTATTTTTTAAAGAATAAACGGTAAGAAGTGTAACCGAATACCTCTCCTGGATTGATACCCTCAATGGCATCTAATTGATGCTGTTCAAACTGATTAGAAACCATTTCCTTTAACATGACCGATGTCATTTCATCCTGTGCCAATTCCCATGGATATAACCATTTTGCCTCTAACAATTCATTTTCTTGAATACACAGCTTTTGTCGCTCGTCTTTCATCTTACAATAAAAAATAGCCATATTATCACTAACTTCACCGTGAATCACACCTGTACGAAAGCCTATTAAGCCCGACACATAACAATCTAAACCTGTTTCTTCTTGTAATTCCCGGACAATCGCCTCATCCACTGTTTCACCTGCATTTACAAAACCTGCTGGTAATGACCAGCGCCCCTTTAAACCGCTATACGCCTTTTTGACAACAAGCCATTGTCCAAGCTCATTGACAGTACAACCCGCGACTCCTAACCAAACTTTGCCTCGATCCTTTTTCATATCCATTCACCTCTATGTCCATATTATAGCGTTAAGCTTTCTATAGGTAGAAGTTTTAATTGTAGAAAAAAGAGATATCGTTGCAGAAGAAGCCTTAAAATCAGCACACTCGTCCTGCGCAATAGATAGAAATATTCAGAATTGTTCCGGTGACTGGCACTCCATCCAATTAAGTTGTAAGATATTTTTTAATTTCGCTACTTGCTCTTCTCCGATAGTACGAACTAATTGCTGTTCAATTTCTGCTTTATTACGTTCATTTTGCTCATAGCATATTTCACCGAAGCTCGTCATTCGAATTACTTTGTGCTTTTTACTATTCTCAGCATTGCTCACTTCCACCAAACCTTTAGCTGCTAAACTTTTAATAAATTTATGAGTGGCTTGGCGAGAAAAATCCACAACTTTTGTTACTTCTGAAATAGTCGGTTGGTTTTTATAAATTTTGCTTAAAATATGCCATTCTGAGTTGGATATATGGACTGTATTATGTTTATTCCATTTCTCTTCAGCAAGTCGTCGAAGTATTTCATGACGTTCGCTCAACAAATCAATGACATCTCGATTTTGCAATTCGTCCTTCAACTCGTTCACCTTCATTCCATAATTTTCGTAATTACTATACAAAAAAACGAAGCCATCGTCAACTAAGTTGACAAAAGTTCCTTTATTGTTTACAATTAATTTAGTCAACCAAGTTGACAATAATGTTTGATGGAGGGAATATACATGTATAATGTTGGCGATGTAGTCATTTATTCATCACATGGACTTTGTTCAGTTGAAGATATTTGTGAACAAACCTTTAGCGACATTACTAAAACTTACTACGTTTTACAACCACTAAACGATTCAAAATTAACGATACGTACTCCTATTGACAATGCAAAAAAACAGCTTAGAGATGTTATAAAAAAAGAAGAAGCCATTCAAATTTTACAATCCTTTACGTCTCCTGGTGTGGAATGGATTGAACAAAACACACATCGTATGAGATTTCACGTAGAAATTATTAAAACCGGTGATCGACAAAAGCAAGCGAACCTCTTAAATACACTGCTACGCAAAAAGTTCGAATATGAAGCGAACGAAAAAAAATTCCCAAATCAAGAAGAAAAATTACTGCACTCTTTACAAGAAATTATATTTTCGGAGTTCTCCATTGCACTCGATAAACCTTCAGAGGAAATTTATGATTATGTAGTAGCGAAACTTAGCTAACCATCTTTTACCGGTACATAAAGAAGCCGCAAATATCTCTATTTAAGAAGATATATCGCAGCTTCTTTCTTACTTGTACGAATATCCCCTTTCACCAAAATCAAAGTAAACTTATCTACAACACCCTGCTCACCCTATGCCCCTAAAAATTTACATAACCATTTATTTATTACTTTTATATGTTATTATTTGTAATAGATATATTTTAGTTAACAAATAAGCAACAATACTAAAATTATTTATCATAATTAAAATCGGGGAGTAGGCAATTAATGGGGTTCTTTAATAGATTTTTTAAAAAAGTTGAAGAGGTTAATAAAGCAGAAGCTGATATTTCTGAACTTGAGTCTGCGTTTACTCTAGCGTCACCATTAGATGAGGCAAATGACTTTTGGAAGGAAATTGCACAAAATATTATCGTAAACGCAGTGAAGGCGACTGACAACACAGTAGAACGTGCCTTTATTTTAATAGATATGGGTGTACAGCCATCTTTCCATATTTTTTACCAAATTGATGGGAATCTATTGAAGTGGCATGAGCTTGAAAATCCTACAATTATAGAAAAAATTCAAAATGAGTTACTACCTCAAGCTTCTAACGTTTCTAAAGCAGTAAATGATAAATTTATTCAAGTGAACCATCCTAAAATTTCATTTGCTGAACTGCAATTTGAATGGGCAACAGGAGCTTGGTTTTCTCATATAATCTGGGAAGATAATGACGATATCAATCTCAAAGCAGAAGAAATTTCACGTCAATGGTTTAATACATTGAGTGAGGAAATAAAAAATAAACCATTATATAGTGATTCCAAACTTTCTTGGTATCCTTAACATCTTAATAGGATTATATATTTTCAAAGAAATACTTTTGTGAAGGCTTGTGCGTCGAACGACTATTCAGCACAAGTCTTTTTATGCTGCTTTCTCAATCGCTACTGTAGGTTTACATTACAACAATGTGAGGCTTTTTTATAAATACAACCAGATCACTAACACTGAATATTCATTCTCTATTGCAAATTTCACCTTCTTTAAAATCATACAAAAAAGCCTTTTAAATTAATTATGCTTTTGCAAGCACCTACTTAAAAGGCTTTATATCTAATAGTTCTAACTATATGAATTTTATTTACGATAATATATTAACTTTGCCGTTGTATAAAGATAGTTATCGTGCACTGTTAGCAATGCCTTGTAACCACTCTTTTCCCAAGTTGTATATAAACTATTATATTTCTCATATGTGAATTGATAGTCATTACCAAATTCTTCAACTCCTTTTCTATGCAGAATATCATGTAAAACAGACATTTCATCCCATGTATGATAACTATTTTGATCTGGATAGAAATCATAGCTAATATACTCTAATTGCCCACCTATAAAAATGTACGTTAACTCTGCAAAATAGCCATATTTTTTCGTCTCATAAATTAAATAAGTTTCTCTATCGTCTTGAATTTTTTGAATAAACGTTGATTTTTCATTTCTCTCTACATCACGAATAGACAATTTAAAGTTAATATTATTGAAAGGTACAACAGGTTTCTTTTTCGATAAAAATGAATCGACTACATACCCTTTAACATTACCAGCCGTTACATAAGACCACCCTACTAATGTAGAATGTACTGTTACTTGTGTACCATTGCTTAATGAACCTACTGAAGCTCCAGATTGACTGGCAATATTGCGAACAACAACCCCACTACTTGTATTTACATACTTAGTCGATGTTTTAGTCTTTCCCATAAAATCCGATTTAACATAGCCTATCACATTACCATATTGCACATAGGACCATCCATTCCCTACCGAACCATAATCTTCAACGACCATATTGTACTTCAATGTCGCTAATGTGGCTGCCGATAGTGATGGCGTAGATTTTACAACAAGACCACTTTTAGAATTTGCAATTTTTATTGTTGAAGGTGGAACGCTTAAAAATGAAGTATTAACGTATCCCTTAACATCACCAGCTTGAATGTGAGACCAACCATTAGAAGTAGAAAACTCTATTACAAATTGGTTCTTATCTAGATTACCAACCGAATTTGCTGTATCACTCGGCGACTCTCTAACAATTAAGCTGGAGCCACTCACAACTTTTACTGTTCGATAGTCTGCTGCTTCGGCTACTTGGTGCTGAAAACTAAATAACATAATGAGTACAAAGGCTGCAACAAACCATTTCTTAAGTATATTCAATCAAATGACCTCCTTTTAATCTTCACTATTCTACCATTTTTACTATTTACTGTATATATTTCCATAATAAATTTTACCTATTTTTAAAGCTGAACATACATGAATAAACAAGTAATGTAATCCTCTTTCATTGCTTCGACTGTGCACAACCTTGATATATTTTAAATGAGCTTTAAGGCGTTCTAGAAAATACTTTAGTCTTTCTTTATAAATATGTGTATATATTCACTCACTTTTATCAATTCAATAAGGTAAGCAACATGCACCATATTATGTTTTAAATTGAAACTTTCGCCAATATATATCGTTAAACTTAGTATTGATATTTTTTCAAAATATGTAATTTATTTATAAAGGTGGGGTAGAAGTGTTAAAAAGAGCTATGCTTTCAGGAATTGTTTTTAGTTCAATTTTGTTAGTTGGCTGCAATAAAGAGGAAATTATAGATATTACGGGAAATAAGGAAAATGATGCAAATGTAATATCAGAATCAAAAGAATTAAATTTAATTTCAGAATTTAAAACAGAAATAATGGCATCTATAACAGAACAAACGGAAATGGATAATGAGTCAATAGAAGGAATAATGGTAAGTGGTAGTCCCGTTAAAGGAATTATTGATATATCAATAAGCTTTTCGAAAGATATAAAAGTTGATGATAAGATGATTAAACAAATAATTAAAGATTCTATAAAGAAAGTATCTAAAACAGAAAACATCACAATTAGCGAAGAAAATATAACAATAAAAATTGAGAAACTCTAATGGAGAAGTTCTAAGTTGCTTTCTAAGATTGTATAAGGAAAAATTATAAAGAAATATGTTATTAGTTCAAACTACATTCAAATGGAGGTTTTTATATGAAAGGGAAGTTAGTCTTCACTATTGGTTTAACAGACGTTTTAGCATTTACAATTGGTTTTGCAAAAGACAATATAGGATCAGCTAAAGAACAAACAGACATTACTACGGTTATAACAAAAGAAGAACAAAAAATGGTAGAAAATATGTCCGTTAAAGAAGGATTTGTACCACAAGAAAATGGAACAGGTTTCTTTTTTATTAAAGGGGAGCCAGCTGAAAAAAAGGATGTTACCGCTGTAATCACAGCAGATGAACAAAACACTATAGAAAAAATGTCCATTAAAGAAGGATTTATACCACAAGAAAATGGAACAGGTTTCTTTTTTATAAAAGAAAAATAATTATGATATTGGTTTCCTGTTATAAGAAGGAACACTTTTCACTTACGCAGTTACTATAATAAGAATAGGAAGCCCCTCTGCATTTTTAGCAGAAACCATTAGGTCAATTGATTGTTCTAAGTTTTTGGATATTCTTTCTACATTGCCATCTTTCCACTGTTTATTTACTCTTTTTTAACCATATAAAAAAGCCCTTTCAATTTGTGATGCTTTCCGCAACAGACAAATCAAAAAGGCTTGGTATTCGCAGCCCTAACGACACTAATTTAGGGTTGTGTTTACTTATAATCGGGAGTGTATAGACCTATACAACCCTTCTTCAATATTTATATCACGTTTAATTATTCACAAACTTCAGGCGTACCTTCACGTTTTGCCGCTTTAAAGCTTGTGCCACAGCCGCAAGATGCAATGGCATTTGGGTTGTCGATGGTGAAGCCACCGCCCATTAACGATTGTTTATAGTCAATTTTTGTTCCCATTAAAATAGGCGCATCTTCGCGGGAAACAAGAATCGTTAAACCATGTTGTACATCTTCAAAATCGTCTTCTTTTTTCTCTTTATCGAAATGCATGCCATACGATAGACCACTACATCCGCCACCATTAACAGCTACGCGTAAAAAAGAACCTTGCTCCTCATTATGCTCCATCATTTCATTAATATGAAATGCAGCCGCTTCAGTCACTTCTATTACTTGCTTTAAACTTGTCATCCCAATCACCTTCCTTCTTACTTATCATATCAATTTTGACTATTGTATGACAAACATTCAGCTTGAAGTAGATTATTAGCAAAATTCCCGATATTTTCACTTAATTAGTATTTTTTATTCATGTGTTAAATGCATCTATTGGTATAATAGTTATAATTACATCGATGAAAGAGGTATATATTATGGAGATTTCCCCGTATTACGAAAAAAAAATCCAATGTCTTAATTGTAAAAAAGAATTTCCAACATTAAAAGTACGCTCTAAATTCATAAAAGTGGATCATACAGAAACCGATTTTCAGCCGATTTATGCAGACGATGTTAATGCTCTTTACTACAATGTATTTGTTTGTGAGCATTGTGGCTTCTCCTTTACAGAGGACTTTACAAAATATTTTGCCCCTGGCGTACAAGATGAGCTAAAGACACAAATTACAGAAAAATGGGTTCACCATGATTTTAAAGGTGAACGTACGGTCTTCCAAGCGATTCAAGCCTATAAATTAGCATTTTTATGCGCTACCATTAAAAAAGAAAAATTCGTTGCTACTGCTGGTCTGACTTTACGCCTTGCGTGGTTATATCGTTCATTAAAAAATGAAGGCCAAGAGCAGCGTTTTATGAAAATGTCGCGAGATCTTTATATGGATTCCTATTCAAATGAGGACTACAGCACAACTCAAATGTCCGATGTACGCATTATGTATATGATTGCCGAGCTATCACGACGTATCGGTGATATTGAAAATGCGACACGCTTCTTTTCTAAGGTTATTGAGAAACAAAGTATTGGTGGCGAAGCAAAAATTATCGATATGGCAAAGGAACAATGGACACTGATTCGCGAAGAAAAAGAAAAATCTCGACAAGCGTAAATAAAAAAAGTTCTAGCCAAAATTAGCTAGAACTTTTTTGTACGTAAATGTTAGAAAACTTGTTCTACTTCAATAATTCCTGGTACTTCTTCTAATAAAGCACGTTCAATACCTGCTTTTAATGTAATCGTAGAACTAGGGCAACTACCACATGCACCTAATAAACGTAATTTTACAACGCCATCTTCTACATCTACTAATTCACAGTCTCCACCGTCACGTAATAAGAATGGACGTAATTTATCTAATACTTCTTGAACTTGGTCGTTAATTGTTGCTTCTGCCATTTGTCTCGACTCCTTTCCTTATAATGATTATAATGTTAGCAACAGAAAAAATCCAATATAGAATCACAAGGGAGAATAAATACTATGGATCAAACAAAACCAATTATCGAAATTTACGGCACTGCGGTCATCTGTGCTAGCTGTGTCAATGCACCATCTTCTAAGGATACATATGAGTGGTTGCAAGCCGCTATTGATCGTAAATATCCAGACCAAGCTTATGCTATTCGCTATGTCGATATTGAAGGTCCAATTGAGAATGAACGTGATTTGGATTATGCTAGACGTATTCAAGAAGATGAATTTTTCTATCCACTCGTGCTCATCAATGATGAAGTAGTAGGAGAAGGTTATGTCCAATTAAAGCCGGTCTTTAATGCCCTTGAAAACCTTGGCTTTACACCAGACGAAACCGTTTAATAATAAATGAAAGGGATTGTTCACAAGTTAAACTTTGAGCAATCCCTTTTATTATTTACTAGTATGCTCAAAAGAACGTGAGCAACGCATTAATCATTTTGATATTTGTACATCCATAGTAATCCAGATTTCATTAAACGTGCAATACGACCAGTAACAGTTGTATCCGCTAAGTAAGCAAAACCTTGTTTTTTACCTAATGATCCCATGAAACCTTTTAGTTTAATATCAGGCATTTTTTCTGGTAAATGCTCACCTTTCCAACGCATACGTAATACTTTCACGATATGCTCTGCCTGCTCTTCTGCTAATTGTGCACTAGGAGAAAAGTCAGAAGAAGCGCAGTCACCAACAACGTATACATGCTCATCATCCAACACATTAAAGTATTGAGTGACAATCGGACGACCTTGACGATCTTTTTCAACATCCATTTCACGCACAAGTTTAACAGGCTGCACACCAGCAGTCCAAACTACTGCATCCAGTGGTATTTCCTCTTCATGGTTAAAAATTTTCCCTGGTTCTACTTTTGTTATATTAGAATTCGCAATAACATCTACATTATGTTTTGTAAACCAATCTTTCACATATTTGCTAAGCTTCTCTGGGAAGTCTTTTAAAATACGTGAACCTCGGTCAAACAATTTTACTTTTAAATCAGCACGGCTTTCTCGTAGCTCACTCGCCAACTCAATACCGCTTAAACCAGCACCGACAATGCCGACAGTTGAGCCTGCTGGTAAACCACATAACGCTTGGAATGTTGCACGTGATTTTGCCATCGTCTGAATGCTGTATGTGTACTCTTCTGCACCTGGTACACCATGGTATTTGTCCTCACAGCCTAGACCAATAACTAAATCGTCATATTCAATACGTTGCCCATCCTCTAGAATGACTACTTTTTCAGCACGGTTAATCTCAACGGCTTCACCATACACAGCCGTTAAACGCTCGTGCTCTGGGAAACTTACACGAATTTCTTTATCTGTTGAAGTCCCTGCTGCTAATGCATAAAATTCTGTTTTTAAACTATGGAAAGGTGCTCTATCTACTAACACGATTTCCGTGTCCAAAGGTAAGTTGTTTGGTAAAAGTCGAAGCATGACACGCATATTGCCGTAGCCGCCACCTAAAAGTACTAATTTCCCCATAATAGTCTCCTTTAATGTATCTAATAATAATTGTTCACAAAGTATCCACAAATGAGTATAACCGATTGTGAGAAGTTTCACAATATAAGATTGCATTTTTGTGAAAGATTTCACAATATCGATCACTTCTTTGCGTTTTTACACAACAATTATGCCAAAGTCAATTATATCTCGGCATAATTTGTACCCTGTGGTTACAAGCCGACTTGAAAAGTTCAACTTAAAATTTATACCATTCAAAAGTATCCTTCAATAATTTGCATTCCTACTGAATGTAAATGCCTAGTAGCATTCCTATAAATGTGAAGGTCTTCAGCTCAATCAATTTAAATGATTGACGAACGTTTCAAAAGCTAGTAGCATATCAATGGTGAGGTGAACATATGAATCCAATGGTTGAATTTTGTGTAAGTAATTTAGCAAATGGCTCACAAAAAACTTATGAAATACTCGAACGCGATCCAAATATCGACGTTTTGGAATATGGCTGCCTTAGCTACTGTACAAAGTGTTCTGAATCTTTTTACGCGATTGTAAATGGTGAATTAGTGGAAGCTGCTTCACCAGAGGAGCTCACAAAAGCTATATATCAATTTATTGATGAAAATCCATTATGGTAATTGTTCGTCAAAGTTTGAGTCCCAACAAAATAAAGTTACACATATGAAAAGGATGTTATACCAAAATCGGCATAACATCCTTTGTTAATTTATACCTCATTTAAAGTAGCGTTTCCATTAAATAAGTAGGTTGCTGTTCTTTTGTTAATACTTCGCTTGTTGGTGTTACACCTGTATTGACATGAATGGTATCACAGCCAAAATGAATACCACACATAATGTCCGTATCATAGTTATCACCAATCATAACCATCTCATCTTTTGTCAAACGATGCTCTAACGCAATAATGTCGAGCATTGCAGCAGACGGCTTCCCGATGTAGATTGGTTCAACCCCAGCAACCTCTCCTACTAGGCGCGCAAATGAGCCATTTCCAGGTAAAAATCCATATTCTGTTGGAAATTTAATATCTTGATTAGTTGCAATAAAGGCCGCACCATTTTGTACAGCAATTGTAGCCTTTGCTAGTGCCATATAATCTAATGTGCGATCGATTCCCATAACAAATACATCTGGCTCATTGTCTACAGGTTCAATTCCTTCATTTAACAACGCCAATCGAATACCGTCAGCGCCCATCATCGCTACTTTTTTATCTGGATAATTTATAGCAACATATTTTGCGGTTACTAAAGCACTTGAATAAATATGATGAAGTGGTGCTTCTACGCCAATTGCGTATAATGCTTCTTGTAACTGCTCTCTCGTTTTAGAAGAATTATTTGTTACGTAAAACGGCTCAATCCCTTGCTGCTGTAATTGCTGTATAAAAGCAACCGCAGAAGGAATACCTTCCTTTCCGCGGTAGACAGTACCATCTAGATCAAAGCAATAAGCCTTATAGGTTTTCATTGATGATCCTCAGGTAAAAATGCTGATACGGGACCTAACTCATTTGTTAAGTAATTATTCACTGCTGGTCCAAACTGCTTTAAAGCAGGTAAGCTTGCTGTTAAAACCGTCACAACTTCTGAAATATCTACAGATGCGAATTCACGAACGAGCATTTTACGTAAGCCTACAACAGCTTTTAACGATGCTTCCATATCAGTCGATACGACTTTTTCGTCGATTAAAATATCAATAATATCCTCATAGCTACCTGGATCACGCATAATGAAACCGTCAATCATCAAGTTCCCTACATCCATCATTGATTCCATCACATTATGACCAATACGTTCAATCGCTAATTTCTTAATATCATTTTGTAGCCAGTTTTCCTCTGTCTCCAAAATAGCTAATAGTTTATCTAAGTACTGTAAGTTTGTTGTGATTTTATTTCGATCTACAAAATACACAAGGAAAGCCCCCATTCAAATCATTTAAAGTTGATAGTCTTTTCTCTTCTATAGTACCATATCTATAGGACTGGAAGGAGATTAAAAGATGGAACGTTTTTTCTTATATGATGATGTAGAAGATACAAAAACACGCTTTGTTAGTTTTGCAGGACAGAAACTACGCTACGATTTAGCCATTTTACAATCTGGCCGCTTCTTTGGCAAAGTACTTGTGATGGATATCCAATTTGGCCGCTTTGCGATTATAGGACCAGATGACATAGAAGAACCTGGCTATCTGGAACACGTATACAACCGTTCTGAAGAAGAGACAGTCGAACTGCGTGAATACTTACGGGAATTACTAAACTAATACTGTTAAAAGATTTAAATAAAAAAATTTCGCTAATCCATTTGCTCGGGACTGCAATAGCCCCTTTGGTATATAGCGAAATTTTTTTGTCAAAATCCCATCATGTCTATCGCAATTTATTATTTGAACCAATTACACTAAATAGAATCCCTTACGTATCATTATTTATTTAAAGTGGAAGGGTTATCTTTATTATGGGGCTTGTTTTTGTTTTCATTATCATTTTGTTTTTTCGCTTGTTTATTTTGCCCAATAACAGCTAAATCATCTACACTAATATCAAAGCCATATCCGTACTCTTCACGGTCTAATTGCTTTTTCTTTTGCTTTTCGTTAGCCAAAATTATCACCTCCACTTTATAAACTTTCCTTTTTTAAATGATTTATACTTATACAAAAAACTAATGTGCATCCTCAATCATCCAGTCAACAGCACTTATTAAATCTGGGAATACGGCATCCGCAAGTGGATCATAGCTACCTAAAAAAACACCTTTTGTACCAGCTCGTTTCCCTGCAATAATATCTGTATCTGTATCTCCCACCATATAAGATTTTGATAAATCCACATTATATTTTTCAGCGAGGTCTACAATTAACTTGCTATTTGGTTTCCGACAATCACAACCAGCTTTTGGTTTATGAGGACAATATACGACTTCATCGATAATTGCTCCCTGTTTTTTTAATTCATTTGTCATATGCGTGTGTATTTTTTTGAGCTGACCTTCTTTCATAAATCCTAAGCCTACACCACCTTGATTTGTTACAACAAAGACAAAATCAAACGAGTCGTTTAATTTTTTAATCGCTTCTGGCACACGTGGTAAGAAAAACAGTTGCTGCGGTTTATTCACAAATTTAACTCTTTTCGTCAACACTTCGTTAATTACCCCATCTCGATCCAAAAATACTGCTCTTTTTATATCAATCACACCTTTAATAAGAATCAATTATATCGTGCCCCATTGTAATTGAACTTAGTCACTGGCAATAGCAGCGTATGTCCATCATACCTTCTTGTCTTTATATTACAGTTTATATTGCGAAACATATAAAAAGACTTTTCTATTTTTCATAGAAAAGTCTTTAGACTATAGCCCCGTAGTTGAATAATTATTATACTACCAATTATGTAAAAATTTATAAATATTTTTTTAACTCTTGAATCCCTAACAGTCATTTTTATAAGGCTAATTCATATCCTTATAGACGCTCTTACTTTTTGATGGCTGCTTTTAAATCTACCATTACCTATGTTTAATTTCATTGGAAACTTGACTATCAATTTAAATATTATTAAAAAATTAAAAATATCCAATCCTTTGGTACCTCTATAGTTCCTATATGTTCTTTTTCTTCTTCATTTTTTCAATCCCATCAATTAGAATACCTATGCCAAATAACATAAACCCTATCTCAAATGAATATTTAAAATAAATAAAGCTATTATAGCCGAGTTTGTAAACTAGACCAATCAAAATGAGGACAACACCTATAATAATAGTGCTATTCCCAATATTCATTAACACTCCTCCTTTTTAAATAACTCCGAAAAAGCATATAATTTATTCAACAGATATCTGTATTATTTTTTTAGTAAAGTTAGTTTTGATTTGCTGAATTTTTCTCTGTAATTTCAATAAAGAAAACGCTGATATATCAGGTTTTCTTTATAATTTACCACTTAGAAATTTGTGTACCTGAATAAATTGGTGTGAGATTTCTATCGAAAGCTTCTTTATTATTCCATACTGTAGTTTTTACATGAAGACCACTTTCACTATACCAAGTTTCAACTTTATAGTATTGCCCTACTGCTTTAGGTGGGAATCCTGATACTACTCCAATCGAAGTAAATGCATAATAAGTGGTAAATCCTGCATAAAGCGTTTTTGTTATGAAACCAATAGTATTATTTTTTAAAAACTTCACACCAACACCAAGACCACCGATTACAAAATATTCAGCTAAGGCATTTGCTCTCGAAACTGTGTAGTATTCAGTTACTACTTGACCTGATGGATAATTGTAAAATGTCCCAAGCGATTTTGATTCTGAATATCTTTTATTAAATTTCGCAACAACATATTGTGTACCGATAATATTAATCCGAGGCCTAGGTATAGTAAGAGTATGGAAACCAACTGTATTAGCTACTGTAACACAAGTACTATCTGACAACCTATATTGGCTAGGCCATTCATAGCCTATACAGACACCTGTATTACCAGCATTTCTTATTTTCACATGGTAATAAACTCTTATAGTTCCATCACTATAATCTTTAACTATATTAGAAACACTAATATAACTATCAACAAGAGGCGTAGAACCTTTAAAAGAAGTAGCAGCTTTAGCACTATCATTTAATTTAAGAAACGATAGTGCTGAGATTAATAGAACACAAACTACCATTTTGCTTATTTTTCTCATAATACTAAATATTCTCCCTTTTCTTAATTATTAATTAACATTAAATACTTTTTAAACAAAAATAGATTTTTTTAGAATAAAAGTAATAACATTTTTCAATTTTCAGAAAGTAGAATAAATAAATAGAAATCTTTTAGCAATTGATAAGGCATTACAGAAGTTTTTATACAACATTCGGAAATTAATAAGGTATGCTCGAGGAACAAAAAGATTAATTATCTAATAAGAAGAAGTGTTGAAAATAAGCCAGCAGCTCAGACGAAGGGGGAAAAGAAGCTCCTCAAGTCTTTATGGATTATAAGTGTTAATTATTCTTTACTATGTAAAACATTAAAATGGCTGATTCTTAAATTAATTTCATTTTAGTATGATATAAAAGATATTTCAAGAATAAAATGATATTTTCAATCTATATATTTGCATTTTTCCTGTAATTCACCTAAAAAATACAGTCATACTACAGAAAATAATATTAAGAACGTTTCTTTATTACCAAGCTTATTTCACCTTCTATTTTTGGTGATTGATAATACAAATGATAACGAGCTCCATGACTTAAACTAGATTCCGTCATTTGATAATCAATAGCATATTTATTAAAAGAGAGCTTTAATTAGATTAAAAAGTGCCATAGTTGTTCTTCTCCTTCTTCAAAAATTTTTAAAATAGTAGGTAGTTATTATACATTATAATAATTGCACTCTAAATTAGTTGAATGCTCTTAAATATTTTATAACCCCTATAAAATAAATATAAAAAAACCTGATGCACATTTGGCATCAGGTCGTTATAGCTATTCTACTATTTGTTCATTGTCATTTGGTTTTGTCACTTCGGTAGCTTCATTTATTACAACGTCTGGCTGCAAAATAGCTTTACCGGATTTACGCAATACAAAATAAGCACAGCCAAAATTACAATACTCATATAAGTAATCTTGTAGCGTACTGATTTTTGTATCAAAGGTAGATTTCTGATTTTTATCATCAAAAAAACCTTTTAAACGCAATTGATTATAGCCCCAGTCGCCTACAATATAATCATATTTGACTAAAATGTCTGAGTACCGCTCCTTAAAGGCTTCTTCCTGAAAAGCTTCACGGTAATCTTCAACAACTTCGTATTCATATCCTTCAATGATGATCAAAGTGACACCACCTTTCTAGATCTACTAAATTATATTACACTTCGGCCTGTAATTGACGCTCTTTTGTTGCGGCATTCACTTGCTCGTCTGCGTGATAACTACTGCGTACAAGTGGGCCTGCTTCACAATGCTTGAAGCCTTTTTCCATTGCAATTTTGCGAAGTTTACCGAATTCAATCGGTGAATAATATTTTTTTACAGGTAAATGTTTTTTAGTTGGTTGTAAATATTGACCAATTGTCATAATATCCACGTTATTTGCACGTAAATCGTCCATTACTTCTAAAATTTCTTCATGCGTTTCACCTAAACCGATCATTAAAGATGATTTTGTAGGAATGTCTGGTTGCATCTCTTTTGCTAAACGAAGAAAGTCTAAAGAACGTTCGTATTTTGCACGTGCACGTACTCTTGGCGTTAAACGTCGTACTGTTTCAATATTATGATTTAAAATATCTGGTCTTGCATCCATTAGAAGTTGAAGATTTTCCTTTATACCTCCAAGGTCTGAAGGCAATACTTCTACTGATGTTAAAGGGCTTTTACGACGAATAGCGCGCACCGTTTCTGCTAACACTTCTGCACCACCATCTTTTAAATCATCACGTGCCACCATGGTGATAACAACATGCTTTAAGTTCATAATTGCTACTGAATCTGCCACACGTTCTGGTTCTGCAAGGTCTAACTCATTTGGTAAACCCGTTTTGACAGCACAGAAACGACATGCACGTGTACAAACTGAACCCAAAATCATCATTGTCGCTGTTCGGCGCTCACCCCAGCATTCATGAATATTTGGACAACGTGCTTCTTCGCATACTGTATGAAGATTTTTTTCACGCATAAGCTTTTTAAGACCCTTATATTCATCGTTCGTGTTTAGTTTAATTTTAAGCCAATCAGGTTTTCTTACATGTTCTTCTTTTTCATTGCTAGTAGGTTTACAGGATGTCATACAATTTCGCCCCTATCAAAGTAATCTTTTGTTGAATATGATCTACCATCACTGTTGTCAATGTATCATATTACACGAACTGCAACAACTAACATTTACTCTCAACTTAACATTTCTATTGATATGGCACCGGCACTTCTATAGATGGCTGTACCGCATCTGTGCCATTCGTATAAATATTTGGTACTGGTCCTCTCGTTAACCCCATAGCTACAGGAATATCTTGTGATACCGTCGTTGACTTACTGGCAAATGGCACGATTATTTGGACATTCACTTCTATATGAATGCCAACTTCGACATACGCACTATTAATACCAAATTCTCTAATATCTGCTGTAACATTACTATGGACATTGCCAATTACATGAAAACGTATTGGTATTTTAGGCCCTAAATTACCGAGCAAAGGAATATCTGCCGCCTGTGCAAGGGGTACGAAAAAGACAATACCATCTCCTTGTTGAATTTTATTGACATCATATTCGACATTATCTAAATCTGGTAAGTGGGACAATTCTCCATGTTCAGCTTGTTCTAAATACATTTTCACAAGTTCAAGTGTTTCAGCACGCACTCTATTAATAATTTCTGTATTAAATTTTGTGGTCACTGACGTACCAGATGGTACATCTTCGATTATATCATTAACGTCCAATACGTTAGAAGTACGTGAGTTAATGGCTTTACTAACAACATACGACGCAATTTTATTTGTCTGCACTTCTGCATATTCTAAATATGTGGGTTTAAGACGCTCATTTAAAAAATACAGAAAAAATGCTATACAAATAATACTTGCAACGATTAATAAGGTTAAACGATTAAGCTGCATTCCTCTTTTATGATTCGTTCGCAATTTCATCCTTTTTCGAGGGAAAAACAAAAAAATCTCCTCCTGTTCTACAACGTATGAACAGGAGGAGCAAATTATACGACTCTCGTTGGCACTACATAATCGGTTTCAATACTATCAATTTTTACAGTTGGATAGTCCACTAAATTAATTTCATATGTCGCTGTAAGTAATTCATTACGCTCTTCAAAAATGCGAATCCAAGGCAAGGCAGCATCCAAAGTATTTTGTTTAGAAACAATGCCTCGGCGACCATCTGATAATTTTAAAATCAGCCCATTCGGATAATGGACAACCGATCTTTTTAATGCATTGACAATTCGTGCATCATAAATAGTGCCTGAGCCAGCTTCAACAATGGCAAGCCCTTGTGATGGTAGCATTTTTTCACGATATACACGATTTGTCGTCACTGCATCGAATACATCCGCTACACCAATAATTTTGGCAAATGGATGGATTTCGAAATCAACTAAGCCACGTGGATAGCCACTCCCATCAATGCGTTCATGATGTTGAAAAGCACAATGTGCAACCAGTAAGGAAATTGAGTGCAAATTACGTAATAAATCAAAGCCGTAACGCGTATGCATTTTCATCATTTCAAATTCCTCATGCGATAAGCGACCTGGTTTTTTTAATATCTCTTTCGGCACCATAAGCTTTCCAACATCATGCAATAAGGCACCAATACCAATTAAACGAAGATCTTCAGCAGAATGACCTAATTCTTTTGCAATCGCAATCGAGTATAAAGTCACATGAAAAGAATGCTGATATAAGTATTCATCAAATAAATAAGCATCTGTTAAAACCGTTAAAATTTCATTATTACCCGTAATAGCTGAGAGTAGTTCATCGACAATCGTAACAATCGCTTTCGACTGCTGATCTAGTACATAAGAGGCATTCACCGTACTTAAACCATTCAATGATTGGAAAGAATCTTTAATAGTTGAAATGGCTTTGTTCCGGACATCAGGAGGAACTGTCTCCTTGACTTCAATGCCTTCAGAAATTTTGTCATCAATATATAAATAATGCGTATTCAACTGTTGAAGTCTTTCAATAATACGTTCATTAATGACAACGTCTTTCTTTAAAAGTGGATGACCTGCCTCATTCCAAATGGTTCTTCCTAGTACCATTCCTTCTTTTAATACATCGATTGAAATTAATCGCATGACTTCTTCCCCAATCCATTCTTAAAGCATTTTATCTATCGCTTAAAGAAACTTTGCCCATAATCTAACATAATGTTTCGTAAAAAATCAGGTAAAATATATTTTTTCTTTGCATATTTAAAGCTAGGATAAAAATAACCGAACGTAAACAAATCCAGCGTCACTAATTTATAAGTTCGCTCATTATCTGCAATTTTTCCATTAATGAGCAATTGACGCTCCTCATTCATTGCAAAGCCATACGTCAGCATTTTACCAAAAACAACGCCCCTAAACCCTAATCCTTTAAGCTCCATATTGGGCCATTCTTCATTTTTCGATTGCTGAAAAATCTCTTTTATTTCGGATACCGACAATTCGATTGTACATAAATTAATTGGATGTGGAAAAATTTTATGTAAATCAAGCGCGGTTACTGTTCCTTTTGGAAGGCCCTCTAGAAAAATCCCTGCATTAAATAACGCACAGTCTGCACCACTTTTTTCTATAATTGCTTGCGCAAATAGGTGAGATAATTGTGAGTAATGGAACCATTCTTTATTGTACATTTTTTCTGTCGAAAATACAGGCTTGTCTAATAACCTTTTGCCTTCTTCTTCTAAAGTTAGCAAAAATTCATTTTCATTTTCAACAATTGGCAAGTCCTTATTATGAATTAAAGTATCCTTTTTTTCAACAATTTCTCTTGTTTTTCTATCATATTCTATCGCGAGATGTCCAGTATATTGGCCAAATTTTCCTCCACCAGTAAGCAATACACCGTTGATAAACTTCCCATTTGGCAACGTATGATGCGTATGAGACCCAAAGATAACATCGATTTCAGGACATTCCTCTGCTAGCAGTTCATCTTCAGTAATTCCTAAATGTGACAGACAAACAACAATGTCTACTTCTTTACGCAGTTGATGGGTTAATCGAATAAGGGAACTTCGTGCATCGTCTATTTGCCATTGCAATTCCTTATAATAAATTTCGAACATAGCTGTTGCTGCAATAACCGCGATTTTCGTGTCATTTTTTGTGGTTAACACAACGTAAGGCTTTAACCACATTGGATTTTGTCCCTTCGAGGCATTAACATTCGCCACTACGACTTCAAATAGCGCGTCATCGTATAGATGAAACAACTCCTCATGAGACAGTGTAATGCCTTCATTGTTACCGATTGTCACAACATCATAACCGGCGTCGTTTAATAATTTGACATTCCCCTTACCAATAGTCGCGTCTGTATAAATATTTGACCTATCTAGATGATCTCCAACATCAACTAAAAAGCTAGTTTCCCCTAGAGCCGCATATTGAGCACGTTGCGCATTGACATAGTTTTGCATGCGTGGCCAATACTTAAAATGACTATGCAAATCATTTGTATGAAAAATATGAATTTTTTCCAGCATTCCAGCCACCTCTTCTTTACAATAAGCCCTCTATAATGGAACGAATTCCTAATAATAATAAAATAATTCGAAGTGCCAGGACAAGTGTATCTGATTTAATTTTTTTATTGAGTGCTGCTCCTAGCTTAGCTCCAATATAAGCTCCAGGAATAACTGGAATCGTATAAAGCCAAGGTATATGACCTAAATAAATATGGCTTGCAGAGTTCACAATGGATGTTAAGAAGACCATAAACATGGATGTTGCCACTGCCACATGTGGTGGAAATAAAAATAATATGATCATTGCAGGCACAACCATCGAGCCGCCACCAATACCAAATAATCCAGATGCAAAGCCAACTGCAAAGCAGAACAACAACGCAAACCAAATCGGATAGCCGTAAACATATGTTTGTCCAGATGCATCAATAAATTGGTGTTGTGTACCGTTTTTCACAAACCATTGTACAGGTTTCAATTTATCGCGTACAAGTAAAATAATCGATATAACAATCAACAATAACCCAAAATATAAATTAAATGAAGGTAAATCCAACCCTTTATTTACCCATGCACCCACCATTGTTCCTGGAACACTACCTAAAAAAAATATAAAACCACTTTTATAATCCACAGTTTTGGATTTCATGTAGCTTAATGTTGATGCTAGCCCGGTGAAAATCATCATCACAACAGATAGCCCAACCACCTTTTGCGGTGTTATATCTGGAAGCAACCCAAGATTTAAGCCAACAAATAAAGTAGCCGGTACTAAAATAATCCCTCCACCTAGCCCAACAAGAGAGCCGATTAGCCCCGATGCTAGTGCAATGATAACTAAAAGAATAAACTCCATTATATTTCTCCTTCAAACATATTTAATTGTTTTGGCGCTAAACCAACATCTCGTATTGCTAATAGCTCCTGAAGCTCCTTTGCATTTTTCGCAGCATGCAATCCTGAATTATTATTAAATAACACAAATAGCTCCTGTACCTTCGGCTGTATAGCTTGAATATGCTGACTGAGTTGTTGCAACTCTTCTTTATTATAATCATATAGAAAACGAACTTTGCGCCAGTTTTCCATATTGCCAGTATTACGCCAGCCATGAATATTGCGACCATGAATACGTACGAGTGCCCTATTAGCAGTTACTTCAGGGTAAAAGGGAACAGAGCCAATACCCGCTTGTGGTTCATCACAAATCGTATGAATAAATTGATGTTCCTTTAAGAAATCCATTGTTTGCTGGACAAGCTTGTCTGCATACCACGTGCGATTACGAAATTCAATTGCCACATTAAACTCTTTTAATTGTTGCCTAATATACAATAAATATTGGACATTTTTTGACTGACAATCAAACCATGGTGGAAACTGTGCGAGTACCATCGCTAATTTTCCATGACGTTTAAATTCATTGGCACATTCGATAAACGCGTTAAACATATCATTTTTGGATTCGAAGGGAATTTCCCCACGTAAATGACCAGTCATTCCTTGATAAGCTTTTATAACAAAACGAAATGAATCTGGTGTTAGTTCACACCATTTTCGCACATTGTCAACTGATGGAATAGCATAAAATGATGTATCTACTTCTACTGTCAAAAAATGACCTGCATAATCAAATAATTTGTCCTTTGAGGCAGTCACACCACTGTATAACGAAGGATGATCGCCCCAGCCTGTTAACCCAATTCGAATCATAAGACTCCCTCCCTATGTACCTAATGATAGCATACACTTTCTAGTGCAAATACTTACAAAAATAAAAAAGCGACTAAAGCTAAAATAGCTCTAGTCGCATATACATTATCAAAAAATCAGCCGATTGAACCTTCCATCTCGAACTTGATAAGACGATTCATTTCTACTGCGTATTCCATTGGTAATTCTTTCGTAAATGGTTCGATAAAGCCCATTACGATCATTTCTGTTGCTTCTTCTTCAGAAATACCACGAGACATTAAGTAGAATAATTGCTCTTCTGAAACTTTTGAAACTTTCGCTTCATGTTCTAAAGAAACATTATCATTTAAGATTTCGTTGTAAGGAATTGTATCCGAAGTAGATTGATTATCCATGATTAACGTGTCACATTCAATGTTAGCACGTGCACCACTTGCTTTAGGACCGAAACGAACTTGACCCATATATGTTACTTTACCACCTTGTTTGGCAATCGATTTAGAAACGATTGTAGAAGATGTATTAGGTGCCATATGAATCATTTTTGCCCCAGCATGTTGGTGTTGTCCTTTACCAGCTAATGCAATTGATAATGTCATACCACGAGCGCCTTCACCTTTTAGGATACAAGCTGGATATTTCATCGTTAATTTTGAACCGATATTACCGTCAATCCATTCCATCGTACCATTTTCTTCAACAACTGTACGTTTTGTTACTAGGTTGTAAACATTGTTTGCCCAGTTTTGAATTGTTGTATAACGGCAGTAGGCATTTTTTTCGACGATAATCTCTACAACTGCAGAGTGTAAAGAGTTTGTAGTATAAACTGGAGCTGTACATCCTTCAACATAATGTACGTGTGCGCCTTCATCAACGATAATTAACGTACGCTCAAACTGCCCCATGTTTTCAGAGTTAATACGGAAGTATGCTTGTAAAGGCGTTTCAACTTTTACACCTGGTGGCACGTAGATAAATGAACCACCTGACCAAACTGCTGAATTTAATGCAGCAAATTTGTTATCAGTGTATGGGATTACTTTGCCCCAATATTTTTTGAAAATCTCTTCGTTTTCACGTAAAGCTGAATCAGTATCTTTAAACACAATACCAAGGTCTTCAAGATCTTGTTTCATGTTGTGGTATACTACCTCAGATTCGTACTGAGCTGATACACCAGCAAGATATTTTTGCTCTGCTTCAGGAATACCTAATTTATCAAACGTTGCTTTAATTTCTTCAGGTACTTCATCCCAAGATTTTTGCGTCGCTTCAGATGGTTTTACGTAGTACGTAATCTCATCGAAATCTAAATCGCCAAGGTCGCCACCCCATTGTGGCATCGGTTTTGTATAGAAAGTTTCAAGCGCTTTTAAGCGGTATTCAAGCATCCACTCTGGCTCTTGCTTCATATTTGAAATTTCACGGACGATTTCTTCAGTCAAACCACGTTTTGAACGGAAAATTGATACGTCCTTGTCATGGAATCCGTATTTGTAATCGCCAATATCCGGCATTTTTTTAGCCATTATTTCTCCTCCGTTCACGAATTATTATTCTTTTACGCCTTTTTCCATTGCTTTCCAAGCCAATGTCGCACATTTTATGCGTGCGGGGAATTGTGAAACACCTTGCAATGCTTCAACATCCTCTAGGTCGTATTTGTCGCTATATTCTTCACCCATCATCATTTTCGAGAAAATATCAGCAAGTTCTAATGCTTCTTCTACTTTTTTCCCTTTGATAATTTGTGTCATCATCGATGCAGAAGACATTGAAATTGAACAGCCTTCACCGTCAAATTTCGCATCTTCTACAACACCATCATTCACTTTAAGCGTTAAGTGAATACGGTCACCACAAGTCGGATTGTTCATATCAATTGTTACAGCATCTGTTTCTAAAGATCCTTTGTTTCGAGGATTTTTATAATGATCCATGATTACTGAACGGTATAGTTGATCTAAATTATTAAAAGACATCGCCAAAATACTCCTTCGCAGAACGCAACCCAGCAACTAAGCGGTCAATATCTTCCTCCGTATTGTACAGATAAAAGCTTGCACGCGCTGTCGCTACTTGTTGGAGACATTTCATTAGTGGCTGCGCGCAATGATGTCCTGCACGAACAGCGATGCCATTCATGTCAAGAACAGTTGCAACATCATGCGGATGTACATCATCTAAATTAAATGTAACAAGTCCACAACGCTTCATAGGATCGCGTGGGCCAAAAATTTTAAGTCCGTCAATTGTTTCGAGCTGATCCATCGCATAGCCTACAAGCTTATGCTCGTGCTGTGCAATATTGTCTAACCCTACTTCATTTAAGAAATCAATGGCAGCTCCTAAACCAATTGCACCTGCAATAATAGGCGTACCACCTTCAAATTTCCACGGTAATTCTTTCCACGTTGAATCATGCAGTCCAACAAAGTCGATCATTTCGCCACCAAATTCAATTGGCTCCATCTTTTCTAGGTGCTCTTTTTTTCCATATAGTACACCTATTCCAGTCGGTCCGCACATTTTATGTCCTGAAAATCCTAAGAAATCGATATTTAAATCTTGCACATCAATTTTCATATGCGGCGCTGCTTGTGCACCATCTGCTACCATAACTGCACCATTGGCATGTGCGATTTTAGCAATTTCTTTAATCGGATTAATCGTACCGAGAACATTCGATGCCATTGATACAGACACGATTTTTGTTTTCGGCGTAATAGTTGCTCGAACTTTTTCTAGATCAAGCGTTCCATCTGCCTCAAGGTCGATGTACTTTAATGTTGCATTTTTTTCTTTTGCAAGCTGTTGCCAAGGAATAATATTGGAATGGTGTTCCATATGTGTGATGACAATTTCATCACCTTGTTCAACATTTGCACGACCATAACTAGAAGCTACTGTATTTAACGCAGTTGTTGTACCGCGAGTGAAAATAATTTCTTCTGTTGTTTTCGCATTAATGAAATTGCGAACCTTTTCACGAGCACCCTCGTATTTGTCAGTCGCACGATTCCCCAATGTATGCACACCTCGGTGGACATTTGAGTTATCAAATTCATAGTAATGCTTAATTGCTTCAATTACTTGAATAGGCTTTTGAGATGTTGCTGCACTATCAAGATAAACAAGCGGGTGACCATTCACCTGTTGATTTAATATTGGGAAATAGCTTTTAATGTCTTTATTGATCATTAGCGAACTTTCCTTTCAATAACCTCCGTCAGTTGCTTTTGAACGCCCTCAATTGGTAATTGCGTAACAACTGGCGCAAGGAATCCATGGATAACAAGGCGCTCTGCTTCTGCTTTCGAGATACCACGACTCATTAAGTAATAAAGTTGTAGTGGATCTACTCGTCCTACAGATGCTGCGTGTCCTGCTGTTACATCATCTTCGTCAATTAAAAGAATTGGGTTCGCATCGCCACGAGCTTTTTCAGAAAGCATTAGCACACGTGATTCTTGCTGTGCATCCGCCTTTGTAGCACCGTGTTCAATGTAACCAATACCATTAAAGATTGACTGTGCTGCATCTTTCATCACACCGTGTTTCAAGATGTGACCATTTGAGTTTTTACCCCAGTGACGAACTTCTGTAGTGAAGTTTAGCTTTTGCTCTCCGCGACCAACTACAACTGTTTTTGTATCAGCATGAGAACCATCACCGATAAGGTGAGTAATGTTTTCAGAGATTGTATCCGAATCATTCATTAAACCTAGTGCCCAGTCTACTTTTGCATCACGCGCTAAACGAGCACGACGATTTACATAAGTAGTATAACCTTTCGCAAGTACATCAACCGCACCGTAAATTACTTGCGCGTTATCTTGTACAATGACTTCGGAAATTATATTTGCCTGACCTTTCGCTTCTTCAACTGTAGAAATATATGTTTCTACGTATGTGACAGCTGCATTGGCTTCAGCAACAACTAATACATGGTTATATAGAGAAGCTTCGGCATTATCATTTAAAAATACTACTTGTAACGGTTGCTCAATAACGACATTTTTCGGTACGTAAACAAATACGCCACCATTTACAAGTGCTGCATGAAGTGCAGTTAATTTATGTTCATCGACTTTTACTGCTTCAGTCATGAAATACTTTTGTACAAGCTCACCATGTTCACGTACAGCTGTTAACATATCTGTAAAAATAACGCCTTTGTCAGCAAGCTCCTGTGACGTTTTAATAAACGCTGGTGTGTTGTTACGTTGAATATATAAGTTTTCTTGAGACTCAAGATTAATTAACCCTCTTGCCTCTTCTGGTAATTCATCTAATGAAGTTAATTCTTCACTGACAACTGTGTGAGTTGGGAAATTCATGAAATCCCATTTTGTAATATTTGTTCTATCTGGTTTTGGCATATCTAAACCAGCTGCTTTGTCTAGTGCTGCCGTACGAAGCTCTGCAAACCAAGTTGGCTCACCATTCGCTTCTGAGAACGAGCGCACGTCCTGTACTGTTACAGGCAAGTTAAGTTCCACTGTCATGCTAGTTCGTCCTCCTTCTTATGCTTCTTGTTCTTCTGTTTCTTCTTCGATTCCTAGTTCTTTTTTAATCCAATCGTAACCTTCTGCTTCTAAACGTTGTGCTAATTCTTCGCCGCCTGATTTTACAACACGACCTTGCATCATTACGTGTACATGATCTGGTGTGATGTAGTTTAGTAGACGTTGATAGTGCGTAATCATTAAGCATCCGAAGCCTTCGCCACGCATTGCATTGATACCTTTTGACACAACTTTAAGTGCATCAATATCAAGACCAGAGTCAATTTCATCTAAAATCGCAAAAGTTGGTTTAATCATCATTAATTGAAGAATCTCGTTACGTTTTTTCTCACCGCCAGAGAAACCTTCATTTAAATAACGTTGCGCCATGTCTTCATGCATTTCAAGGAATTCCATATTTTTATCTAATTCACGAATAAATTTCATTAGTGAAATTTCGTCGCCTTCTTCACGACGAGCATTAATAGCTGAACGTAAGAAATCAGCGTTCGTCACACCAGCGATTTCTGATGGGTATTGCATTGCAAGGAATAAACCTGCTTGTGCACGCTCATCAACTTCCATTTCAAGTACGTTTTCACCATCAAGTTCAACTGTACCAGAAGTAACTTCGTATTTAGGGTGTCCCATAATTGCAGAAGCTAGTGTTGATTTACCAGTTCCGTTTGGTCCCATAATTGCATGGATTTCATTTGTATTAATTGTAAGGTTTACGCCTTTTAAAATCTCTTTCCCGTCGATTTCAACGTGAAGATCTTTAATTACTAAAGTTGACATGAAAATACCTCCATAATGTGTTCTATGAATGGGCAACCATTCCTTAATTATTATCATTCTAATCTTAACTGAAAATCGTTCTCTATGCAAACCATTTTGACCACTTTCACTTTTCAATGATGAAATCGTGAAATATAAAGACTTTGTAAGCATTTTCAGATTATTGGAAATCGAAACTGACAATGAGAATCAACAAAGTTTATTTTCAATGAAATATCCCTAATTGAGAATAGATTTCATCTAGCTACATAGTGGAAACCTCGCATAGAGCGTTAATTGTAACGGTTTTGTGACAAATACGCACAAACAACCCTATCTATACTATATCCTATTTCATTCTAATGGAATCACTTCAAGAAATAAAATTATAGAGTACTAGCATAATAAACACGTTTAGCAAATTTACACTTTTTACTGTATGATAAAAATTTACTTTGCTTTCAGCAGAAGTCTCCATAAAATTTGTATGCAAATATAAAAAACAAGGATAAACTTGTTCGTAACTTTTAGCTAGGTTCAATGAATGGAAAACCTAGTGATTCCTTCCTGTACAATTATTTTACCAATGTAAAAAGCATACGAGTTGTAGCAAAGGACATGGCTATAGTAGGAACAACATAGCCATGAAGGTCAACAAAACGTGGCATATAACGGGGTGCAGCTTACTGTGTGCCGGCGGAAGCATAGCCACGGTAACAGGCCATTAGCAACATAACAAAAAGCGTTAGATTGCTAGCAACCAATCTAACGCTTTTTACTTAAATCTGTTCTTTTACTATTTTTTATTTAGCTTATTTTATATGCCCATAAATAGCCCTTTGATTCAAGAAGGAATGAATCAGGCTCATTGGGCATTTGCAGCACAACAGCATTATTTGTTTTTAACTCATAGCCATCATTGATACGTTCAATTTGGATTGGCACTTCTAATTCATTAAATAGCTGGCGCAAGCGATAAATCGTATTATAAAGGTTCGCCAATGCCTTTCGCTCATCAAGATTTGGCCAAATATCATCTAAAATACGATATTTAGAAACGACTACTCCTTCATTCAGCAACAAATAGTAAAACAGTTCCTCTGTAACTTTTGTGCGCCATTTAATCGCTTGACCATTCATACGTGTTCCAGCCTCACCTCGAAGGCGAACTTCAAGCTTCGAAATATTGTGCTGTTTCTGACGACCATAATATTTTGCAAGTCGTTCATCTAACTGTAGAACCGTATTGGGTGTCATCGGTTTTAAGACATAATCAAGCGCCTGTACGCGAAAAGCATCTACTGCATACTTCGTATAAGCTGTCGAAAAAATAATCGGTACATCAATCCCTTCCTCTACTAGCTTTAACGCAAGCTCTAAGCCATTTATTTTAGGCATTTCGATATCTAACAGAATCGCATCTGCCTGAATTGTTGAAAGCTCTTTGGCTGCTTCTATGGGCGACGCATAAGATGCAATAACCTTAAAAAGACCACTCTTCTCCAGTAAACGCTTATGCAAGTTTAGAATAGGTTCTTCATCTTCTACCATAATAATTTTCCACATTGGCATGCTCCTTTAAAGGTTGTTTTAAAATCATAGTTGTTCCTTCATCCAATTTAGATTGAATCACAAGCGAAGCTTTTGGTAACTCTTTAACACGGCGTAAGACATTCGTAAAACCAATGCCATTTGAACTGATATTTTTACCCATTGTTAAAGCGGCTACTTGTTCTGCTGTCATCCCAACGCCATCATCGACAATTTGAACTACAAGGAAATCTTCTTCTTTTTCTATTTTCACAATTACACAGCCATTTCCTTCTTTTTCAAAAATCCCATGACGAATCGCATTTTCGACAAGAGGCTGTATTAGTAGGCTTGGCACCTCAACTTTTGCTGTATCAATTGTTTCATCAATTTCAATTACAACACTTAATCTACTACCAAAACGAGCTTGTTCAATTTCTACATAAGCCTGAATAATTTCCAGTTCTTTTTCAAGCGTTGCTCGATGGCCTTCCTTTCCAGAATCAAAAATATAACGTAAATACGTAGATAACATGGTTAATAAATGGCCTGCACGTTCTCCATCTGTATAGCAAAAGGAAATAATACTACTAAGTGCATTATATAAAAAGTGTGGTTTAATTTGCGCTTGTAAAAAGTTCATTTCATGCTCAATAGCATTCGTCATCGCTTCTTTCGTTAAAGAAATGGCAGAGAGTCGTGCCAATAATGATTCCTTGGATGCAGGCTTTCGAATATAATCGTTAGCGCCTGATTCAAGTACAAGTGAAATATTCGTAGGATATTCATTAGCTACTAGCATAATAATCGGTAGATCAATATAGCTATATTGACTTCTTATTTTTTGGGTTAGCACTAAGCCATCCATCACTGGCATCACTTCATCAATTAATAAATAATCCGGTTTTTTATGCTGAATAGTGTAAAGCGCTTCTTCAGCACTATGCGCTAAAGATATTGCGTAATGATTCTGAAGGAGACTTCGCAATACTTCCGCATGTATAACATCATCCTCCACAATCAATAAATTTGGTAAATTATCATTTAGTGTTGGTAGAGATAATGGCAGAATATAATCTGTTTTATTATGTAGTTTTTTCTCATATCCCCCAAAAGGCAATGTGATTAAAAACCTTATGCCATTATGTAAAATATCTACGGAATAGCTGCCACCCATTTGTTCAATTATTGCTTTTCCGATGGATTGGCCCGTTTCATCTGCAGCGATTTGCTTGATAACGTCAGGTCCAGTCCCTTCAACTACTATTCTTACATCTGCATCAAGATGCATAATTGTTAGGACGACTTCTCCATTGACCGCGTGAGCAATGGCTGTTTCTACTACACGATAAACAATTTGACTAATTCTTTGTTCATCTGCCTGTATTAGCAATTGACTATCTGCATGCGTATAAAATCGGATATTCGCTTTTTCCATCGTCCGTTCATGCATTTTCACAACATGCTGAAAAACCATTTGCACATTTACCGGATGAACATCAATTTGAAAATCTTGGAAACGAATTCTTGTAAAATCCTTTAGGTCATTTACTAAATATAATAAACGTTCAAGCTGTTGCTCAAGTAATTGATGCTCTATTAAAGTTCGATGTGCAGATAATGATTTTGTGACGTTCAGTGCATGATAAAGAGGTTGTTCGAGTTCTTTTGTTGTAACTTCTAAAAAAGAATCTTTACCTATTGTAGCCTTTTCCAATCTTTCGCTAAAAACTTCTGCTTCCGTCGTTCGATTAATTAGACGCATTGCAAGAAAGACATTCATGCCTAGAATAAAAAATAGTAATCCAGCTCGATTTAGAACATTTTTGCCAGAGAAAAAAAGCTGATCGACTGTGCCACTTATCGAAAAGATAAGGAGTGAAAACATCGAGGCACTTAAAATCATTAGTTCATTTCTAGGTATTTTCGTACTTTTAGTGATAAGTAAGTGGACCAATCTCCCAATAATGATTAAAGCCAAAACATTTATGTATCCAAAGAAGAAATATTGTAAAAATGATAATGACCTTGCAGGAAAGAGTAGCGTTCCTACTCCATATAAAATAAGGGGCATCGCCAACGTAATAGCCGTTCGACGCTTCACTAGTGTTTCAACTGTATAGACAAAGAAAAAGAATAATGTAACGGCATTGATATAAGTTATAAAATCTTGCAATCGAAAGTACCATTCGAAGGAGATGGCAGGGTACTCCCGAATAAGCGTCCGTTCACCTCTTGTCGATACTAACAATGCCAGTGTGAAAAAGTACAGAGCACTGTAGAAAAAAGCTCGATCTTTTGTCCTCAATAAATACAAGCTAAAATGAAAGATTGAAAAAATAAATAGGATAATGATTGTCGTTTTTTCTAAATTAACATCCTTTACAACATCGTTGGCAATCGTTTCTGCATCACCAAGATCAATTGGGAAAATGACGCCATGCCGTGCATTATAGAAATCTGCTACTTGCAATGTAATGTTCAGTGATTTTGTTTTAGGCTTAAAATATATTTCATACACTGGATTACTCGGTACTGCCCCTTCCTTTTTTGTTACAAGCGTTCCGTAAGACGCCAACTCTTCTCCGTTAATAAAGAGGCGATGTGCAGACCAAATATTTCGTACACGAATGCCCATTTTATCGAAATGGGTAGGCAATTCAACTTGAAGCTGATAAGTACCATATTGGACGTTTTCTTTCCAAGGCCCTGGTACCATTTCCACCTTAGCATTTTGCAGAAAATCTGTTGGTTTTACGTATTCATTGCCAACAAACTTCCATTCACCTGACAAGGCAACTACTTTTTCATTTTTAGAAATACCCGTAAGATCTAATATGCCATCTTTTGCTTGCAAATCTGTATTGCTCGTATCTTGATCGTTAAATGTTAAACCAGCTAACATTGTAATGGCCAGTAGAATTAGTAGCCAGCTAATTCCTTTCTTTATCATAAATTTCCACCTCATATACATCTTATAAGACCCAACTCTCAAATTACTAACAGAATAAGTGTAATTTCCCTTTTTTAATATAATCATTAAAAGATTGTCTAAAATCTTTTTGTTTCAATTGTCTTTTCTGTAATTTATCATATTTTTATTTCGCACTATGCTATTTTTTCAGACTATTTATATATTAAATATTATATAATTAAAGTATAATCAATCGGATTTTTCGATTAATAGAGGTGAATATCCAGTGGAGTTACGTCAATTACGTTATTTTGTGGAGGTTGCAGAACGGGAACATATTTCTGAAGCTGCTGAACATCTTCATGTTGCTCAGTCAGCAATAAGTCGTCAAATTGCTAATTTAGAGGACGAATTAGGCACACCACTTTTTGAACGCGTCGGTCGAAATGTAAAATTAACACCGATCGGAAAAACTTTTCTCGAACATACCATTACTGCTTTAAAAGCCATAGATTTTGCAGCGAAGCAGGTAGAGGAATATTTAGACCCTGCAAAAGGCACTATTAAGATAGGCTTTCCTACAAGCTTAGCAAGCTATGTGCTGCCGACCGTTATTTCAGCCTTTAAGCGGGAATACCCAGATTTGCAATTCCAATTGCGTCAGGGCTCCTATCGCTTTTTAATTGATGCTGTCAAAAACCGTGAGTTAAACTTAGCATTTTTAGGACCGCTTCCACCAAAGGACGAGGCAATCCAATCAACTATACTATTTACAGAAAACATTGCAGCCTTATTGCCAGCAAACCATCCATTAGCTAAACGAGAAAGTATTCAACTGGCAGACTTACGTAATGACCTTTTCGTTCTATTTCCAGATGGCTATATATTGCATAAAGTTGCAATGGACGCCTGTCGTGCTGCTGGCTTTTTACCGAATGTAATATCGGAAGGTGAAGACTTAGATGCCTTAAAAGGTCTAGTTGCAGCTGGAATTGGCGTTAGCTTACTTCCTGAAAGCTCACTATATGATTCAGCTGCCCGCTTCACGATTAAGGTACCCATTGAATCACCTACAATTCCAAGAACTGTTGGCATTATTTCACCGATAAATCGTGAAATCGCTCCATCTGAAAAAATATTTTTAGAGTTCGTTACTAATTTCTATTCTCGACTTTCACAGTTTCAATGAACTAAATAATTGAGATGCGTCCGACGACGGTGCGGATAACAACATTCACAGTAAAAAAGAGGATGGGACATAACCTTAAAATTTTGGCGGTGACTCCTGCTCAGAACGCCACACTGCGTAAGACGCTGGCATTCTGCGCGTTAGCGAGGGTTGCGGCTTTCGTGTGTGCCTGCGGAAAGCACCGCCGTAGAGGACAAAAACGGCGCAGTAAAAAAAGTGGATGGGGCATAACTTAAAAAATTTAAGGAACAGAGGAAAGGTGTCCATAATTTTTTGCTATATGGTGAACTTGGATAACTTAGCTATTCTTGCTTTTGCAATAAATAAAAAATTAGAAGGGTTCACTAGTTGTTGGTAGCGGAGGCGGTGACTCCTGCTCAGAACGCACACAGCGTAAGACGCAACGAACCCGCGCGTTAGCGAGGGTTGCGGCTTACTGTGCTGAGCGGAAAGCACCGCCGAAGCGGACAACAGCAGCGCAGTAAAAAAAGAGGATGGGACATAACTAAAAAAATTTAAAGAACAGAGGAAAGGTGTTCATAAATTTTTGCTATATGGAGAACTTATCTTTTCTTGCTTTTGCAATAAATAAAAAATTAGAAGTGTTCACTAGTTGTTGGTAGCGGAAGCGGTGACTCCTGCTCAGAACAGCGCACAATGTAAGACGTAACAGACCGCGCGTTAGCGAGGGTTGCGGCTTACTGTGCTGAGCGGAAAGCACCGCCGTAGCGGACAACAACGGCGTAGCAAAAAAGTGTTAGATTGACTGCCATCAATCTAACACCTTTTCTCTTTTGTCCCAACCTCTTTTTCTGTTTATACAATGCTTCAAGTGTAGGCGTTAATCGTCTTTAAATACTTTTTGTAAAATATAATACGATTGTTTTAAACGTTCATTGTACTTCGGTTGTTGCCAAGTATCCCAACTATATGAATCTAATGCCGGTAATATATTATTCGTAGCCTTCGGTAAAGATTGGACTACTTTTCCTTCTTCATTAACAAATACTACACCTACAAAAATATTGTCCACTTTAACTGACGCTGTTTCACCATTCGCATATAAATCTCCCATAAACTCTCGCTGACTTGGATCTTTGGATTGTAGCAGAAGCCAAGGTATTCGTAGCTCAATCACATTATCATCTGTCCATGTGTAGTCAACGAGTGAATTATAGTTAGACGCTTCAGGATTTGCATTTCCTTGTAGCAATTTACCTGTTTCATAAAAGCTAAAGTCTGTCGTCTTTTTTTGTTCAGGTAAGTACAGTTGTTTATTTAAAACATAATAAATCGGCGCAAACTTACCGCTATTTTTAACCGCTGCTTTCATGCGTGGTGGAATCATGCTTAAACGATGTCCATAGAAATAATCATAGAAATCATAGTATTCATCAATGACAACTCGAGAATCGCCTTTTTTATTTAACTCAACAATAAAGTCAATACCATTTGAAAAAGTTATATTTTTAATAGTTGTTGCAGATGTATTGCCTTGCTCTGGTACTACGTCTAGTAAAATACGTGGTGATGCCGTTTTTATCTCATCACTTTTCAACTTCATGTACACATACTTTTCATCGTAATCCACTGCAAAATCAGTCGAGCTAGAAGGCGAAGTTTTATATAATTGTGTACCTTCTTCCCAATCATTTAGCTTTCCATCCACTTTTACTTTATTTCGATCAAAGCTCATTAGACCGAATTGCTGTTCATTGGTTTGAGCATTGGACCAAAACGGTCGACGATTCGGGTCGTCGTAATCCATTGTATTCCACGTGCGTTTAAACCACTCATCCTGCCATGTAAATACAAGCCCACCAAGCAAGCCTTCATGCATGATATCTTCATACAAATGCTGCAATGTTTCCCCTTGTTTCTTTTCAGACATGTGCCCCTGATTCCAACCGTAGACATTTTCATGTGTCATTCCACGCGATGCTGGAATGCCGAATTCCGCGATAAGTACAGGCATTGTATGCGCCTTATGCAATTCATTTAGATAGCCTGCATAACTATTTTTTTGACCACGGAAATCTACATAATTTAAATAATCTTTATCGAAATTAAAGAAATCTGGGTAATAAGGATAGACATGATATGAAGCAAATTGTCCTGGTGCTTGCATGTCCCCTTTTGTAAAGATGACATTCGGGTTAACGCCTACTAAATCTTCATCTTCTGATGGTTCAGATGGATGCTCTAGTAAATCTGTTGTTACCCAGTTGGTAAAACTCATCGGTCGCATCCAATTGTATTTCTCTTTCTCATATACTGTAATCATGTCCATCTGCTCAGCAAGCCAATGCTCAAAAGGTGTCGCATTTTTCGTTTCGAAATATGTTCCATTATATTGCCCTAAATTAGCATGCTTTTCATTTGTTCCGACGACCATATGTGGATACCACTCAATCCCAAGCACCCAACCGATTACATATTTTGAAACATCTACATCGTATAAGCCGGATGCATGTCCTGTAACAGGCTTCACATAAATGTTACCGTGAATAACATCAACCATGCGCTTCATTTCATGTTGAAAATCCTTTAACGTAGTTGCATCATAGGCATCAAGTGATTCAGATAAGCCTTCTTCATTAATCCAAACACCATGTAAAACGTATAATGGTCGATTAGGATTTTCTTCGTTGTACTTTGCCAACGCTCGATAGAAGCCTGGCGGATGTAACGTATATACCCGTATCGTATTGGCATTCATAGCAGCAATTTGATTAAACCAACGATAGTACTCTTCTTCAGTGATTGCCGCTTCCCCAGGAAATGCACCTGGTTTCCCCATACCAATATTGACACCTTTGAATGTTATCGGCGCCCATTTTCCATCCTGTAACACTTCAAACGTTTCACCTTGAACACGTGCATTATAGTTTAATTTGTTTGCATGATTTGTTTCTTGCACTTCTTTTTTCTCAAATGTCTCAAATACTTTGTGCATAACTGGTATGTAAATAGACCAATAAAAAGAGCTGTCCGCAAACTTCTCAGCATATTTATAAAGAGTAGGTAAACCTTTGACTTTAGATAGCGTAGGTAAACGATCCATATCATTGAAGTCTCCCGCAAAATAATAGCTTGTTGTATAACGTTTATCCTGCGAGACAATCGCTGCAAATTGTTGTGGAATATGATTGTCATCTAAAATCTTGGACCCCTCTTTAGTTAAATCCCACTTATAGTTGGCTAATGCATCTTCAGCATATTTCGGCGTAATAATATCAAACCAATACTCATATTTTGCACTGCTAGAGGTATTAAAAAATTGCTTACCTGCTTCCGTAAATTGAAGCTCAATCCCTGGCGTTTTAATATGTTTGTCCAACTCTAATACTACGAGCTTTTCTGTAATTTCATTAAATACGATAAATCCTCCGCCTTTATAGGACCAATCGTCTCCGTATTCATCTACTATCCATTGTGGTATTTCTAAATTTTTATGATAATCGAGCTCATCAAAATAACGCCCAATCCATCCTGACCATGAAATTCCCAAATAATCTTGAAGCTCTTTTCGGACAGCTTCCGTTGTTGGCGAAGCGAATGTATTGTACTCGGCTATTAACATGCTTTTTTTATTACTAGCTAGTCGAGATACAATTGACTGCCACTCTTCCATCTCTAAACCACCGACAATTTTTTCTGAGCGTTGTCCTAGCCTTTTTTCTTGTCCCAAATCATCTTTATACACACCATACGTATCTGCTAAATAAATCACATCATAGTTACTGTAGTCTGTTGGGAATTTTTTTTCCGTTACACTTTTTAATTTGTCATCTGGTTGCGTACCGAAATAACTGTCAACTAAATCATAAGGCTGATTGTCCATCGTATACTTGTAATGATTTAAAAACCAATTCACGCCGAGATGTTCGCGATATGTTTCATTTGGAACTGTTTTATCTAAAATCGCTACGTTTAGCGGGGTATTATCATCCAAGTACCAAATAATAATCGGAGTAATAATGAGCATTAATGTAATGATAATCCCTATATATATTCGCTTCATACACTTTTCTCCTTTTCAGCAATCCCGACACGCTTCATATTTCCCCATTCACTCTTTCTACGTACAAATCGAATTAACCCTTCACAACGCCATAGCAGTGTAAGTGGGCGATACCAAAAAATTTCAGTAAACGCTAAAGTAATCATACGTAACAAGTCTCTCTTTCTTGGGTACGTATTCATGCTCCAAGCCTCAAATAATACGGAAGCAACGGAAAAAATAACACCATAAATAACAAAAAGTAATAATAACAAAATCGCCATTTCATAATAAATTTGCCCTAAGAAAAACGCGATAATAATATAGATATAGCCACCTAGTTCTACAACAGGCCCTAAACATTCTACTAACCAAAAATACGGAAACGAAACCATACCAATCAAACCGTATCGTGGATTTAACGTCATCTTCTTATGTTTCCAAAGACTTTCAAACATTCCTTGATGCCAACGTCTGCGTTGATTTCGCAAGACACTTAATGTATGTGGTGCTTCTGTCCAACAGACAGGGTCTGGTACAAATTCAATTCGTTTATTTACTTTTTTCTCTTTAATAAGTCGATGAACATTGACAACAAGCTCCATGTCTTCACCAATAATATTGGTCGAATAGCCTCCTGCTTCAACAGCCCATTTTTTTGAAAAGACACTAAATGCACCTGAAATAATCAACACAAGATTAAATTTACTTAATGCAATTCGCCCCATTAAAAAGGCTCGCAAATATTCAATTATTTGCATGATAACTAAATAATTACTAGGTAAGCGCATATCATAAATCGAGCCAAGCTGCATTTTCGCTCCGTTGGCGATACGTATATTGCCCCCAGCTGCAATCACTTCTCCATCAGATAAAACAATCGGCTTCATCACACGAAGCAATGCTTTTTCATCTAAAATGGAATCCCCATCAATGGAACAAAAATACGGATATTGTGATACGTTGATACCGACATTCAATGCATCAGCCTTGCCACCATTCACTTTATCTACCAATATACAATTCATATAAATTTCTGATTCATAAATTTGGATCACTTGCTTCGTATGAATATTTGTTTTTATAATTTTATTTACAGGTTTCATTTGAAAGTGCTCAATGACCGTTTGTAATGTATTGTCAGTGGAACCATCATTAATAATAATAATTTCTGTTTGCGGATAACGTAAATTAAGCAATGAATAGACGGTA
This sequence comes from Lysinibacillus sp. FSL K6-3209, assembly GCF_037976175.1. Taxonomy (NCBI): domain Bacteria; kingdom Bacillati; phylum Bacillota; class Bacilli; order Caryophanales; family Bacillaceae; genus Lysinibacillus; species Lysinibacillus sp. FSL K6-3209. The sequence continues at coordinate 3,619,903 of NZ_CP150264.1, forward strand.
TCTACTACACCTACTTCTTCATTATAGGCAGGAACTAGTAAGGACACAGGCTTGGAATAAAAGGCATCAATATGCGCATCGTCATACTCCGAAGGGTCTAAACGATATCGCTTACGCAAATCAAGCATTGCGATGATTAACATGGTGCAATACGAAACAATAACAAACAGCATATAAAATACAATTACGCCGCCAAAAAACAACATGGAGTAATGTAAAATTTTCATCTCGTTCCCTGCTTTCTCATTATTGTTTCTTGTGCCATCTCTACTGCATAATGATCAGTAGAATAAGAAATAAACTCTTTTAATTTCTCTAATCCTTCACGGTCTTCAGCAATCGTCTTCGCAGCTTGAGAGCGAACCCACCAATTTTCATCTTGAAGAAGCTGTTCTAAATATGGATAAGAATAGGACAAGGGGACATATTTAAAAATCTTCCCTACCATTAAACGCACTTCCCATAAATCTGACGTTACAAAAGGAATATACGGATTGATATTTTCAATTACGCCGATTTCAAACAGGCCCTTTAGCGCGCGTATTTTAATTTCATCATTTTCATTCGTTAATAATTGCTCTAATTCCCCAATATATTTCATATTTTTTTTGGCAGCAGCTGTATCAATTACAGCAAACTGAATGCTCATTGACCAGCTCGTAAACTCATCAAAAAATCGCATAAATATATCTTCCTCTAATAAAACGAATAATCTTCTATACTCACTTTCAGAGTAATTTGCATTGGGAACCTTAATTTTTTGAATAAATAATTCTGGCTGAAATAAGGAATATATTTTAAGCAATTGAAAAAACTCTTCCTTAGAGTATTTCGTTGTCTCTAATTTTTTACAAGCATCGAGCAATTCATCGAGCTGCAAATCGGCGATACGATATAAAGCGTTCATGCGAATGCTCCAACGTTTATTCATTAAATCATTTTCATAAAATGTCTTTAAATACTGATTGGCAAAATTCTTCATTTTCCATCTCATATCATCATTCGTAATGTTCTTTAAATAGGATGAAAAAATCATTTCGATTGCCTGAACTTGGGGCTTGCCACGAGGTATAAGCACCACTGAAAAAATTTCATTATTAAAAAGATATTCATACCAAAGCTGTGAGTAGTCTTTTAAATAGATATCTCTCGATTTTTTAAAACGCACTTCACTTTGACGTTGATAAAATATATATATCATGAAGCCGCACAGAACAATGAACAGTATAGCTATTACTGATAAAAGAAAATCAAGCGATAAGTCTATCATAGCCAATACCTCGCAAAAGTTCGTTTAATTTTTGCTTCTAATAAACGTAAATTAAACGGTTTGACTATAAATTCATCTACGCCACCTTCATAAGCATTTAGTGCAGCGATCTCTGAGTTACGTTCAGACATCATGTAAATAAGGAATTTTTTTTCGTTCGGCATTGTTCGTAAGCTGTGTAAAATTTCTAAGCCATTATTGCGCGGTAAAATATCATTCATAATAATTAAATGCAGATGCCCAGATTGATAAGTATTAGATTGTAAAAAACTATAACCATCTTCATATGCTGTGACATCAAAGGTGAAATTAGCGATATCCATGGAATTTAAAGTCGTTTCTAGTACTTTTCTAAAAATTGCATTTTGTTCAATAATACTCACTTTTACAAGTTCAATGGATTGTAAACGATAATCCTCTATCTGTTCAATCCACCATGGCTGTTGATTGTTGTCAGCCAGCAATGCTTTATTTTTTTCTACTAGTATTTCAAAGTTGATCTGATTATTACGTATTTCTGTTATAGAAGCTTTTAAGGCAACGCGACTTTCTAGCGTTGTATCTTTCTTTAGTAACTGGAAGATTCTTTTTAAAAATGCATTCGCTTCAACATCACTACTTTGTAAAAAAATAATGCCCCAATGCTCTCCATCTTCCAATTGGAAGAGTAAATCTGTCTTCCGAATATTTTCCGTTAAAAAATCAGTAATTTGAGTATTTACATTGCTTTGATTTACTTCTGAAGAGGTACTGTGTACACACTTTAAAAAAATTGTGGTAATCGTCATATGTGAACGAATAGCACTTTCAAGCATAATTTCAAAATATTTTTTAACATCTTGTTCTAGCATTATATCTTTTGTGAAAATTACTTCATTCATTATTCCTACCTCCTTGTAGCTCTCCTCGAAATAATTCAAAGCCTTACTTGTTTAGTGCCCGATAGGAACAAAAATAAACCTTGTACTAACCGTACATTATGTTTGATAAACAAGGTAAACCCCACCAAATAAACTTTTATAGGAAAGCGAGTCAGACAAGCCCCCTCAATATGACACATGCCATATTGAGGATGCTCGATGCTCGCCCACAAAAAGTTAAATGGTGGGGCTTGTCATAATTAATCATTATATAGCTTTTCGCTATTTCAAACTACAGTAAAAAATACGTTTAATTGACTTATCTATCCTTCATTTGATAGATTGTTTGTCAATCCACTTTAATGTATCTGAACTTAAACCGCCAGCGCGCCATAATACTACCTCATGATAGCTTTTTTGTTGGACATAGCTAATCCATTTTTCAAGTGTCTCTTGATCCGCATACCATACCTCATAACGCACATTATTGTCATCTGAATAAGTGAAATATGCAGCCCCGCTTGCTTGATCTCGTTGTTTCTTTGCTTTCGTTTTGGCGAGTAGTTGCTCTGCCTCAATTTCCGTTAAAGCAACTGCTTTCCCTTGTGCAGGCCATTTAAATCCGCCCGTTGCAAAAGCAATGGCTAAGTCTTGATTAGACTTTTGTATTTTTTTTAGTAAGTCATCTAAAAATGAGAATGTTGCTTTCGCTCCCGGTCCACTATGATAACCATGGACATTGTACGCCATAACAGTATACTTTGGGCCATCGGGCAATTTCATATCAAATGGATAACGCGGTTCTAATACAACATTTAGTGTGATATTTTTTTTGGATAATTGTTGATAAAGCTCTTCTAAAAAAAGTAGATATTTCGGAAGATCCTCTTTCGCTACCTTTTCATAATCAATTTCTATTCCCTTGACCTGATATTGCTCAACAATTTGCAATATATTATCGATATGCTTTTGTCTTGTTGAAGTATCTTGGAGCAGGCGATGTAATAACTTACTATCCTTCTGAACTGATGGGGCGTTATCTGTAACATAGTCATTGATTAACGTAAGTATCACAGAATGTGTTGCATGAAATTGTTGCTGTGTTTGTTGCAACATCTCTACCGCATTATCTGTTAATAATAATTGATCTTTACTGTTGAAATAAGCGCCAAATACACGAACATCCTGTAGACCCTGCTGTGAATTTTTCACATCTTCTATTGCTGATTTTTTTTGCCATTCGGGCAACCAAATAGATAATTGCAACTTATTTTTATTCTTTAGCTCTTCCTTTGCTTCAACCGGAACTTCTTTACTATTGCTACATGCTGTGATAATTAGTAGTGCCATACAGATAAACAAAATAAATTTTCTCACGTGAATCTAACTTCCCCTCGGTTTAGAAGGTTTCAATAAAGAAGTCTACAACGTTATTAAACAAAGTCGTTGTTTTATACTTCACTTTATCAAAATTCGTATATTGATTTGAAAAGAGTGTCGTCTTGTTTCCATCTGTTATTAATAGATCGTCGATCAATGTATCGTAAATATCATCTGCATACTGTTCATGTGTCGTATCTTTTTTACTATACATTGCTCCGATTCCTAATTGTGTCCCATTAATAACTGGATTTACCTTTATTGTCTTCGATAATTCATCGTCGACATTTATCTCTATTTTATCTTTATTCACAGCGATATTAAATACTCTTTTTTGTGTTAAATTTCGTGGATATTCATCTTCATCAATTCTCGAACCTTTTTGTGTATCTTGATAGTTATAAACAGTTGCTTTATTAAATGCGTATTGTTCTTCATCCCACTTAATATCATTTAACTGTAAGCGTTCCTTTTCAACAACACTTGCTCCAGGTAATTTTTCTGACACAACGATCTCATTGTCTATTAATGCAATACGCATATAGCTATTGCTTTTTTCATCATAGTTCACATATAGAGATTGCTGCCCTACTACATTTCCTTTAAAAGCAAAATTGACATTATATTGATTAGGCAATTCATCCTTTAAAATAATGCGCCCTTCACTTGATGGGGCAGACGTTATAATGATTTCATTATTTTTAAATTCTGCAGCGCCATTAATAATGGACCATTTTTTTGCTTGTTGCGCATCCCCTACTTCAAATGCTACATTTTGTTTACTCGCTTGGCGGATTTTCATCATCACATGGTTTGTTGACCAATATGGCGATACTTGTAATCGGCTTAAGTTATAGAGATCTGCGTCTTTGTTATTATAGGCACCTAGCTCTAAATTGAAATGCATACCAAATGTCTTTTTAATTTCGGTATCGTTAATACTCTCTACTAAAGGGTCCATGTTATTGTAAAGTGCATTGGCATGCATAATGGCATACGCCTTTGGCACTTCATCTAACTTTTCTTCATAAATATCGTGCATTAATTTATAATCCTTTTTAATTCGCGTCTCCATTTCTTTACGCGTTTCACTCGGAATCATAAACTGATTGCGAATAAAGTCCATTAAATAGTGATTATAATATTCGATTGTCGTTTTATTTGGCACATCATTCTCGTCGATCATGCCTAATGACTGTCCTTGATCATTATAAATATTAATGTACGTCAGACGGTATCCATTGGAACCTAATTCCCAAAAGCCACTTTTTTGCATCAGTAATAAATCTTTAGGTTTTAAAAATTTATTGTCTCTCGTATCCATCTTATTGGCATACGTAAACATGGTTGCTTTATAATTTAACTCTTCCATAATGTTTTGAGCGAAAATACTTGAGTCTGTGCGTCCATCTTCAAATGATAAAAACAATGCTTTCTCGGGTAGAGGTTTGTTCTTTTCATAAAAATCTACTATATCTTGCTGGGTAATCGTTTTGTAACCTTGCCCTTCAAGTAACTCCAACTGTTTTTCCAAGTTCTTTCTGGACACGTATTTTGGAGAATCATTTCTACTTACGCCAAAGTAGGATAATGCAATAAAACCATCTTTATTAATTAGAGGAACTGTTTCCTCTTCTTTTTTTTCTGTTAAGAACACGACACGTATTAAAATCACCGCTAAAAATACAACGATAACGAATTGAGCAATAGAACGAAGTAATTTTCTGCGATTTTTTTTAGCTGGATCTAATACAACATTTTTTTCACTCATTCCTTCTCACCCATTTTTCTTATTTTCAGCATTGAAAATCGGGATTTCCGAATCTTTTGTTTTTCCAATTTCTTTTCCCTTGCCAATACATCTTGAGGTGTTTCTCTTGTGCCCCAAGTTGATTTCCAAAATGTCACCCACGCCACAGGCATTTGCCAAAGTAAAATAAATTCGTAGAAAAGGACAAATATAAAGCCAAACGTCCACAACTTACTTCGTCTAAAGAATAGGTGGGCCAAGCTCATCAGCATTGCCATTAACATTAGGCCCATTAAAAATGTTGTTGGAAATATCCCATGCATAATAGGCACATAGATTAAATTGTAAACTACGACAATCGGTGCTGCGATTGGTACAATTAAACCAATGATAAAGAACAAAAACATAAAAGGTTCTTTTTTCCACATAAATAAAAATGCTCGTAACGACTCTCGTAACCATGATCGTTTCCAGCGCATTTGTTGCGACAAAAAGACTTTTGTCTCTGAAGGTACAATTGTAGAACATACGGCATTATCTTGATAACCTGTGCGATGCGTCTTTAAAATATAGTTCGTCATACTACGATCATCACCAAAAGTTGCCGGTTGCCCTAAGAACTTTTGATTTAACCACGCTGTTTCATTTTTTAATATAAGTTCTTTTCGATAGCATGCCAGTGGCCCCGATAAGCATGTTACGGTGTCAAACCAAGACTCTGCCGCTTTCATTATACGAAAGGCTATATAATATCGAACCGTTTGTAGTTTTGTTAGCGCATTTGTAAACTTGTTTTCTACTTCTGTTCTTCCTGCTACACCGCCCATTTTAGGATCCTGGAAAGGTTGTACTAAATTTCGAATGGCGTGAGGCTCTAAGAAGCTATCTGAATCGACGAAAACGACTAAATCATGTTTGGCCAAATGCACTCCCGCTATTAACGCTTCACGCTTCCCCCCATTTTGAGGTAACTTATGAAATTTCAAACGTCCTTCTGTTTTAAAACGCCCACCTTCCCGATGAATCAGCTCAATCATGTTATTGGCGGCTTCCTCTGTTCTATCTGTAGAGTAATCATCTACGACAATAACTTCTAATTTATCCACAGGGTAATATTGATTGATACAGCTTAAAATGGTTCTATGAATCCATTGTTCTTCATTAAATACTGGAATAATAATAGAAACACCAGGTTCATATTGAGGATTGATTGGCACATTCCTATAGAAAATACCAAACAAATATCTACTTAGAAGAAATGTAGCTGCGATTATACTATATAAATATAAGAACTTATTAAACTTAAAATAGATGACACTTTCAGCACGCATTAAGACAACGATAAGTGAAACAATAAATAAAAATAAACTCGCTACAAAAATTGAAAGTCCCCAACGTTTTTTCGTTAAATACTCATTTAAAGGATTTAAAAATTCAAACGCATAGTAGTATCTCGTTTTTCCATCTACCTCTTTTGTAAATTGACGGACTACTTTAGCTTTTAACTTTACTTTTGATTCATAACCCTCAGGCATCGCTCCATCAGGTATTGTGAACTGCATCGTAACAATTTCATCAGCTAATAATTTATTTGCACTATCCGTATAAACAAGGATACCTGTCACCGAAATATCTTCAGCATAATATTGATAAGGATTCTTTTGTCTAGCTCTTTTAATGTTCACTTCAAATGCAGTTTCATAACGCAAACTTAATAACTGTAAACGATAAATTTCATTTACATTTGTAGGGTCAATATCCCCGCCTTCTGTTTGGTACGAAGCCCCTCGACGATTAACGAGGCTCCGCACATTTTCAGGATCAGGAATATTCGATAAAATACGTCGATCAGAGCGCGGCATTGTTAAAATCTCTTTTTTCTTTTTCATGATTATCAATTCACTTTCTTATTTGAATCTTCTTCAATCCAAGTCGACATTTTTGCAAAACTATAGCCTTGCTTTTGAAGTTGTTCAATAATTAATGGCAGTGCTTCGACTGTTTTTGTACCGTCTAATATATGCATCACCACTACCTTTCCTGGAGCAGCCCTACTCATAACCCGATCATAAATATCTTGTGCCGTATAATCTAAGTTCCAATCAAATGATGCAATATCGTACATGGCGATGGTTTGAACGCCAGTAGCGGCAATAATTTTAGCAGACTCCTCATTGATAACACCTTGATTTGGTCTAAAATACAATAACGGTGATTCCTGTAGAGCATACGTGAGTGCTTGGTGTGCCTTCAATACATCTTCTTGTAACTCCTCTGGTGTCATCGTTGTTACATCAACATGATTATAAGAATGACTCGCTACTTCGTGTCCTCGATCAACAATTAATCGTGCTAATTGAGGGTTTTTTTCTACACCCTTCCCGATTAAGAAAAATGTACATTGAATATTGTACTTATCTAAAACATCTAAAATTTCCTTCGTTCGTTCCTCACTTGCCCAGTCATCAAAGGATATAGCAATTTCTTTTTTTGTTGTATTTTTTCGATAATATACATGCGGTTGGACATTTTCGTATGCCGGATTTATTTTTATCGCATCATAGCCTTTAATATCTTCTAACGATTTAACCAAATATTCGTTTTCAAATACGTCCGTTAACGTAGAAAATATAAAGCCTTTTTCTTTGCCAAACTGTGCAAGTAACGGGACAACATCAATGACAGCCGGATTAATATACGTATTTAAATGGATGACTGAACCACTATCTACATACTTTCGAATATACGTCATCATTTCATCTGCACTTTGCATATTACGATCTTTCGGATTAACAGATGCCTCTACAACAGCTTTCATATTAAGAGCATTTGTAGCATAACGCATATTGTCTGTTGCGTCCCCTGAACGACTTCTCACATACTTCGGTGTATAACCTAATTGCTCTTCAAAAATTTCATTTGTTAAATATATTTCCTTATAAGTTTCTTCATAATCAATATCTGCCATATCAGGGAACGTTAATGTACCGTTTTCTACTTCATGGCCTTTGCTCAATATGTCCTTAACCAATTCAGGTTCTTGTGCTAGACGCATACCTTCGATAAAAAACGTTGCCTTGATATTCGATTGGTCCAATACCTTTAAAAGCTTTTGCATTGTCTCATTGTCCGCAAGTCCATTAAACGTTAATGCCACTTTCGGAGTAAGAATATTGGCATGACGTAAAATATCGCTCATCGTTCCATCATGTTCTTTTATTTCAATCGACGAATCTACTGGTGCAACTTGACTTTGTGTTTCGGATTGACATCCTGCTATGAACAAAGCGACTAGTAAACTACATAATTTTAGTCTTTTCATTTCCACACAGTTCTCCTTACAATTTATGATAGTTTTTATTGGCAAATAAAAAATGGGTATTCCGTGTATCAAAAATTAATGCAGCATATTGATCGAGCAATCCATAATCAATTTCTGCATGATTCGTTAAAATTAATACAGCTTCAGCTTCTTCAATTAATTGTTTCGATAATGCAACAGTATTAAGTGTGTATTGGTTGACTGAAAAAGTTTCGATAAATGGGTCCACAACCATGACATCATATTGCTTCTCCAATAATTCTTGGATGACTTGGAGCGCAGGAGATTCACGGAAATCATTAATATTTGGCTTATACGTGACACCAATAACAATAATCTTTCCTGCTCGAAGCTCTTTCTTCTGTGCCATTAGATAATTTTCCAATCTTTCAACCACAAAGCTTGGCATTGAATCATTGATTTTATCTGCCGTCTCAATTAATGAAGCTGTAATACCATGTTGCTGTCCTGCCCATAATAAATATTTAGGGTCAACAGGGATGCAATGCCCGCCTACCCCCGGACCAGGTGTAAATGGCATAAATCCATATGGTTTTGTGGAAGCAGCTTCAATTACTTCCCAAATATCTACATTCATTTTGTAGCATACTTTACTTAGCTCATTAACAAGTGCGATATTGATTTGGCGAAATGTATTTTCGAGTAACTTCTCCATCTCAGCAACCTTTGGATTAGAAACAGGAAAAACATTGGTATTGATGATTGTTTCGTAAAATAGTTTTGCTATTTCTAAACATGCTTCTGTTACACCACCGACTACTTTCGGTGTATTTGAAACGGTAAAATTAATATTTCCAGGATCAACACGTTCAGGGGAATAAGTTAAAAAGATATCCTGCCCAATCACATAATTACTTTTTTCTAAAATTGGTTGAACGACCTCTTCTGTCGTTCCAGGGTACGTCGTGCTTTCAAGAATCACTAGAGTATTAGCAGAAATATATTGTGCGATTGATTCGGACGCATCTTCAATGTAAGTAATATTCGGCGTACCATCTGCTGATGTTGGAGTTGGAACACAAATAATCATGACATCTACATTTGCAAGCTTTGAAAAATCCGCAGTCGTTTCAAATTTCTCTTCTTTTAAGACCTCTTGGATAACAGCATTAGATAAATCTGCAATATAACTTTCTCCATTCGTTAACTTAGCGATTTTTTCGGTACTTTTATCAATACCGATTACTTGAAACCCTTTTTTAACCATTTCTATAGCGAGTGGTAATCCTACATATCCGAGCCCGATTACACCAATTTTCGCCTGTTTTGTTATGATTTTTTTCGATAAAGCTATTTTTGGTGAGTCAATTTTAATCCCCATAAACAAATTACCCCTTTACCTATTTTTAAACATTAAATACAAAAAAATCCTTTTTCGTGCAAAAAGCATTTATATTGATTTTTGCCACCACAAAAAAGCACACATTTCCAACATACCTATAGTACTAATATCAACTAAACAAATTCTAAACAATTTTTAAATAAATGTATAAATAACTATTTTAAATAAGTTAATTTCTCCAAAAAATTCAATATAATCCTTTAGTATTATATCATTTTTGGTAAATTAATACATGCACTATTTTTCTAAATATAATTAACTAGATACAAAGATAAAAATGATTAAACAAAAAAGTATCGTCCCACTCCGATTGCATGTAAACTTGCTATACAATCATTATGGAACAACAGTTTTATTGCATTACATTAAAATGGAAAGACCCTTTCAAAATTGTTCACCTTTTCACGCACCTCTTTTTAACTGTATTAATTAAAGTCCCGTTGTAACACTGAACAATGTTAATAATTCACATTTAACATTCTTTCTATCGTTTTTTAGAACCCTCTTACGTACGTAAGAGGGTGATTACGGATAGTATTCTTACATAAAAAAAGAGTATGTAAGTTTTCACTTACATACTCTTTTTAAAAGCTACATATTATTTAACTGGTACTACTGCACCTTTCCATTCATCTAGAATGAAGTCTTGGATTTCTTTAGAAGTTAATACTTCTAATAATTTTTTAATTTCTGGTTTATTTTCATCTCCAGCACGTACCGCAATAATGTTCACATATGGAGATTCTTTGTCTTCTAGCGCAATTGCATCTTTGATTGGGTTTAGACCATTATCGATTGCGTAGTTAGAGTTGATAAGGACTGCGTCGCCTTCTTCATTTTCAAACATTTGAACAAGTAGTTCTGGTGCAGTATTCGCATCAAATTTAAAGTCTTTCGGATTATCTACAATATCTTTAATTTCAGCTGCAGTTTTATCGATACCATCTTTTAATTTAATTAAGCCTTTCGCTTCTAATAATGACAGCATACGACCATGGTCTGAAACAGAATTAGATAATAAGATTGTTGCACCTTTAGGAAGGTCTTCAAGAGTTTTATATTTTTTAGAGTAAATACCGATTGGCTCGATATGTACACCGCCAGCATTTACAAAGTCATAGCCATTATCTTTAATTTGTAAATTTAAATAAGGGATATGTTGGAAATAGTTTGCATCGATTGTTCCTGAATCTAAATCTTGGTTTGGTAATACATAATCTTGGTATGTTTCGATTTCTAAGTCAATGCCTTCTTTAGCTAAAATCGGTTTTGCTTTTTCTAAAATAACTGCGTGAGGTGTGTTAGAAGCACCTATTTTTAATGTTACTTTTTCTTCAGTTTTTGCACTGTCGTCTGCCTTATCTCCAGAGCCTGCTTCATCTTTGTTACCAGCACCACAAGCTGCTAAAGCTAGTACAAGTACTGATAAAAATAATCCTGCTAATAACTTCTTCATTTGTCTACACTCCCTTTATTTTGTTCAAACCATAATATGTTAGCGGTAAATAACCGGTATAACCTTTTTAACGTTTGTCTGTTTTCGAAGTAATCATATCGCCAATCCATTGGATGATAAATACGACTACTAAGATTAAAATAGTTGCCATTAATGTCACATCTTGGCGATTACGTTGGAAGCCATCTAAAAAGGCTAAGTTTCCTAGACCGCCAGCACCAATAATACCAGCCATCGCCGTATAGCCAACAAGGGCAACAGCCGTTACCGTAATCCCGGAAATAAGTGCTGGTAATGATTCTGGAATTAGTACTTTCCATATAATCGTGGACGTTTTAGCACCCATTGAGCGAGCTGCTTCTATAACGCCCTTATCAATTTCTCGTAGTGCAATTAATACCATTCGGGCATAGAATGGTGCTGCACCAATAATAAGTGCTGGTAAAGCTGCATCTGCTCCACGGATTGTCCCAAGTAAAAACTTTGTAAACGGTATTAGTAAAATAATTAACACGATAAATGGTATCGAACGGAATATATTGACGATCGACCCCGTTAAAAAGTTAACGATTTTATTTGCCCATAATTGGTTTGGGCTCGTTAAAAAGAGGATAATACCAATGGCTAAACCAAGTATGAATGTGATGACCGTTGAAATAGTGGTCATATAAAGTGTTTCGTATGTGGCAGACCACATTTTTTCCCAGTCGACATTCGGAAAGAGACTAGTTAGCATTTGCAATCACCTCCGTTTGTACTTCAACTGTATTCAAATAATTTAATGCAGCTGCTACATTTGTCTCTGAGCCATCAATTTGCACAACAAGTGTGCCGTATGCGCCGTTTTTAGTTTGTGAGATATTACCATGAACAATACTAATTTCTACATCAAACTGCTTCACTAAATGCGATATTACGGGTTGCTCGGTTTTTTCTCCTACAAAGACAAGTTTGACCAGTTGTCCTGTAGGATAATTTGCTCTAAGCTGTGCAACAGTCTCTTGCGTTTCCTTCGTATCAGTAATTTGAGAGACGAATTTTTTTGTAATGGCCGCTTGAGGTGCTTGGAACACTTGCAATACTTCTCCGCGTTCTACAATTTCTCCAGCCTCCATCACCGCCACGCGATGACAAATTTTGCGAATAACATGCATTTCATGCGTAATTAACACAATGGTTAAGCCTAATCGTTCATTAATATCAACAAGTAAATCGAGAATTGCATCTGTAGTTTCTGGATCAAGTGCAGATGTAGCTTCGTCACATAACAATACTTCAGGATTATTGGCAAGTGCTCGCGCTATACCAACCCGTTGCTTTTGACCACCTGATAGCTGTGATGGGTACGCTTTATCGCGACCTTCTAAGCCAACGAGTGCAATTAGTTCTTTCACACGTGCTTCTCGCTCACGCTTAGAAACGCCTGCGATTTCTAGTGGAAAAGCAATGTTTTCTGCCACTGTTCGAGACCAAAGTAAGTTAAAATGTTGGAAAATCATACTTACTTTTTGTCTAGCATCACGGAGCTTTTGCCCCTTAATAGATGAAAATTCTTGGTTGTTGACCTTCACTGTACCTGTCGTAGGTTTTTCTAAACCGTTTAATAAACGAATCATCGTACTTTTACCAGCACCACTGTAGCCGATAATGCCAAAAATTTCACCTTTGTTAATCGAAAGATTTACATCTTTGACAGCAGTCAATTCGCCATTTGCGGTTTTGTATTTCTTCGTAATATTTTGAAGCTGTATCATAGCGAATACTCCTTTTCTCATATAGAAAACCCCTTCTCTCAAGACAAGTAGAAGGGGTCACGTACTTTATACGCTAAACCGTTCTCTCATCTTTCAAAGATAAATCTTTGGGTGATTTGGCACCTTTTCACAAATGTGATGGTTGCCGGGCTTCATAGGGCACTTCCCTCCGCCGCTCTTTATAAGAGTTCGATATATTTAATAGTTTTTTAATATATTTGTTACTTTACCACGCTAGCAAAGTTCAGTCAATTGGTTTTTTTAACAATTCGTATAAAAATGGTACGGATTGAAATGCATAAATCTTATCAATAACCTTTCCACCATCGCTAACGAGTAAACAAGGTACACTTTCAATTTGAAAATCAAAAGCTATTTGTCCTAGAAAATTGATGTTTGCCTTGCCTATTTTCACCTCTGGTAGTAACTGTTCAATGATATTCATCATTTTGGATGCAACGGCACAAGTTCCGCACATCGGTGTATATAAATAAAAGGCAGTTTTGTCTCCAGACTTTACAGCCGTTTCCCACTGCTCTTTTGACCATTCTTCCATGATTTCACGCAACCTTACAAAATATATTCATTATGGATTGAAAAATGTGCACGCAATAAAATCGTCGCTAGCACTTTCCTCGGTGTTGTTTCTACTTCTTTATATGTTGGCATTGTCCGTAAATGCTCAGCCTCTGGATAATGTCTATCCATTAATGCTCGTAGTTTATCGCCTGATGTATCCGCATCAAAAAATGTATAGAGCTCACAGCCCTCATATGGGTCGAGTAATTCTTCTAATTGATGCACACCAATTGTACCATTTGTACAAAGGATTGTAACATCTTCACTCAGAATAGGTTCAATTTGAAGCTTATCCGAACGGCCTTCCACGATTAAACATTTCCCTTCGAACATCACGCCACCCCCATTTAGACAGTTATCTACTACAGCATACCATTTGAATAACCGAATTTCATACTATTGCATCGCAATTTCGGGCGTTTCTGTGATAACTTATTGAGCTAGCAATTCCTATGATGCGCCGAAAAACTGTAGCATGATATAATAAAAAACGCCGGCAAATTTTCCGACGTTTTTCTATTACAGGCTTGTTTATTCTGCAATCAATTTTTCGTATTGCTCAGCTGTCATAAGGTTTTCAATCTCTGATGCATCAGCAGGCTCTACAACGATCATCCATGCTTTTTCATATGGTGATTCATTTACGAATTCTGGGCTATCTTCTAAGTCTGCATTTACTTCAACTACAGTACCTGAAATTGGTGCGTAAAGTTCAGAAACAGTTTTTACTGATTCTACACTACCGAATGGATCATCTGTTTTAATTTCATCGCCAACTTGTGGAAGCTCAACGAAAACGATATCTCCTAGTTCTGATTGTGCGAAGTGAGAAATACCGATACGTACTTTACCATCTTCTAATTTTACCCATTCGTGTTCTTCAGAGTAACGTAAGTCTTTAGGTGTGCTCATGCCAAAAACCCCTCCATAAATATGTAATATATTCACTATCAGTGTGCCATACTTCTATCATAAAAACAAGGATAAAAGCAGTTATTTCCAAGCTTGCTCAAATTCTGTTTCTTTAAAACCTAATGTTACTTTTTTTCCATCTGTCACGATTGGTCGTTTCATTAGCATACCATCTGACGCAAGCAGTGTAAGTTGCTCATCTTCCGGCATTTCCGCCAATTTATCCTTCAATCCAAGTTCACGGTATTTCATGCCAGAAGTGTTAAAAAACTTCTTCAGTGGCAACCCGCTCGCTTGCCAATATTGCTTTAATTGTTCTTTCGTAGGTACTTGTTCAACGATGTGTACCTCTTCGTATAAAACGCCATTGTCGTTTAACCACTTCTGTGCTTTTTTACAAGTTGTACATTTAGGATAATGGATAAATTGAATCATATTTGTAGGCTCCTCTACTATCATTTTCTGTAGTATACCATCATAACTAGTATGTGCCAAAATGAAACAATTATAATTGTTTGAGTGCCTGACACCAGTGGATTTCAGAATTGTTTCGGTGCCTGGCACTTCCGCGGGCAAATTGTATGAGTGCCTGGCACTAAAACAGACTGTAGATTAAGGTATCTACAGTCTGTTCATAGCTAGTATTAGACGATGAATTTTTCAGCTTCGATAAGTTTAACTGAAGCTTCACGTTTTTTAGCAATAAGGTTATAAGGGTTGTTGCGAGTCAGTTTGCGAAGCGCTGACAATGTCATCCGTGCAGCATCTCCATCTGCTGAAGCAAGAATCGTATCCTTTGCCTCTTTCTCAATTTCTGCAAATGCTTCTTGGCAGAAAATTTGCGTGTAAAGTAATTTTTGTTGTGATTTTTCTGCACCCTCACGCGCAATCGCTTTGTCTGTACGTAACACAGCAGACTCCATAGCGAATAGTTGGTTTGCAATATTCGCGATATTTACCAATACTTCTTGCTCTTGGTCAAGCTTCGCACCATAGCGTTGTGCTGCCATACCTGCTGCTAACACAGCGATCTTCTTAGCATTTTTCACAAGGTATTTTTCTTGTGCTAATGGTTCTGTACCTACTTCTTCTGGCATCATCATCAGCAATTCTTGTTGTAAATTTTGTGCGACTTGCAATAATGGCAATTCGCCTTTTAATGCTTTTTTCATAAATGTGCCAGGCACAATCATGCGGTTAATTTCATTTGTTCCTTCGAAAATGCGATTAATACGAGAGTCGCGATAAATGCGCTCTACCTCATATTCTGCCATAAAGCCATAGCCACCATGTAATTGTACCGCTTCATCAGCAATATAATCCAATGTTTCTGACCCAAACACTTTCGCAATCGAACATTCAATTGCATATTCTGCTATTGCATTAGCAATGACTTTCCCTTGCTTTTGTTCTTCAGGGCTTAATTGGCTTAGACGATCTTCGAATAATCCCACTGTACGATAATTTAATGATTCTGACGCATATAATTGAGACGCCATAGTCGATAGCTTTTCTTTTGTTAGGTTGAAATCAGAAAGCTTTGTTTTAAATTGTTGACGTTGGTTCGTATATTGAATCGCTAGCTCTAATGCACGTTTTGAGCCACCGATTGTACCGACACCTAATTTATAGCGACCGATATTTAAAATGTTAAAGGCAATGACGTGTCCACGACCTACTTCACCAAGCAGATTTTCAACAGGTACTTCTGCATCTTCAAGCACTAATGTACGAGTTGATGAAGATTTAATACCCATTTTCTTTTCTTCTGGCCCAACAGAAACACCATTATATGCACGTTCTACGATAAATGCCGAGAATTTATCGCCATCGATTTTTGCATACACAACAAATACGTCAGCAAATCCAGCATTTGTAATCCATTGTTTTTCACCATTTAAAACATAATGAGTACCAGCAGCATTTAGCTTGGCAGTCGTTTTAGCACCTAATGCATCTGAACCCGAACCTGGCTCTGTTAAAGCATACGCTGCAATTAACTCACCTGAAGCAAGCTTTGGTAAATACTTTTGCTTTTGCTCTTCGTTCCCAAAAAGCACGATTGGTAATGAACCAATCCCCACATGCGCACCATGTGTAATCGAGAAACCACCTGCTACAGACATTTTTTCTGCGATTAATGCCGAAGAAACTTTATCTAAACCAAGACCTTCATATTCTTCCGGTACATCCGCCGCTAATAGACCTAGCTCACCAGCAGTTTTTAGTAAACGTACGGAATGTTCGAACTCATGATGTTCTAAGTTTTCAACGACAGGTAATACTTCATTCGCAACGTACTCTTCCGTTGTTTTGGCGATCATTTTTTGCTCATCTGTAAAATCTTCAGGTGTAAATACGCGATCTAACGCCACATCCTCAATAATAAATCCGCCGCCTTTAATGATATCTGTAGTTTTTTCTGTCATGTCCAATTCCTCCTTATTTTTCGGTGCCAGGCACGCATACAATTCGCAATTCTTAAACAATTAATTTTTACACAATTTATAGAATCTCAAATACCCCAGCAGCGCCCATACCGCCGCCGATACACATTGTGACAACTCCGTATTTTTTACCTTGACGTTTCAGCTCATGAATAAGTTTTAATGTTAAAATTGCACCGGTTGCGCCAAGCGGATGTCCTAATGCAATTGCGCCACCATTGACATTAACCTTCTCTTGGTCGATGCCTAAATGACGTACAACTTGTAAAGACTGCGAAGCAAATGCTTCGTTAATTTCCCACAAATCGATATCCTCTATAGATAAACCTGCAATTTCAAGTGCTTTCGGTACTGCAACGATTGGACCGATGCCCATCACTTCTGGAGGAACACCGCCCACCGCAAAGCCTAAAAACTTCGCCATTGGTGTCATCCCTTGCTTTTCAGCTTCCTCACGATCCATCACCAAAACTGTTGCTGCACCATCAGAAGTTTGTGAAGCGTTACCTGCTGTCACACTACCTTTTACATGAAAGGCAGGACGAAGTTTCGCTAAACCTTCTACAGATGTGCCAGGGCGGACCCCCTCATCCATACTGAAAGTAAATTTTTTCACCTGTAGTTTATTATTAGCATCCACATAATGTTGTTCTACTTCAATTGGGACGATTTCATCATTAAATTTGCCTTCTTGAATTGCTTTTTCTGCAAGCACATGCGAGCGTACCGCAAATGCATCTTGATCTTCACGGCTAACATTATACTGTCGTGCGACTTCCTCGGCTGTATGTCCCATCCCCATATAATATTGAGGGGCTGTTTCAGCTAATGTTGGATTTAAGCGTGGTGTATTCCCTACCATTGGTACCATACTCATAGACTCAACACCGCCAGCAAGAATTGCCTTTGAATGACCAAGCATAATCCGTTCAGCTGCATACGCTATTGCCTGTAAACCCGATGAACAAAAACGGTTAATAGTCAAAGCAGGTGTCGTATCTGGCAGCCCTGCAAGCGCACCAATGCTACGTGCTACATTCATGCCTTGCTCTGCTTCAGGCATCGCACACCCTAAAATTAAGTCATCAATAGGACCTTCATAGCCCGCTCTTTTCAATGTCTCTTTGACAACTGCTGCTCCAAAATCATCTGGTCTTACTGTTGCTAATGAACCTTTTTTCGCTTTTCCAATAGGAGTTCGTGCTCCTGCTACAATAACGGCTTCACGCATCGTCTAAATCCCCCTTTGTTTCATGTGCAAATATAGTCATCTATCTAATTAGTTACGAAGTGGTTTGCCCTTTAACAACATATGTTGCATTCTTTGCTGCGATAGTGGATCTGCTACCAGACTTAAGAATGCTTCACGTTCTAAGTTTAATAGATATTGTTCATCTACTAATGTGCCGTATGGTACTTTTCCACCTGCGATAACATACGCTAACTTCTTGGCAATTTTTAAATCATGTTCACTGATGAAGCCTGATTCAAACATCCCTTGAGCACCGATTAGTAACGTACCATAGCCTGATGCACCGACAACAGGAACTTTTGTTGGCACCGGTGGTTGGTAGCCTGCCTCATAGAGTGCCAAAGCAGCCTGCTTTGCATCATAAATTTGGTGATCTGCATTGACTGAAATACCATCTGCAAAGTTTAGGAAATTATTGTCGCGTGCTTCCTCACCTGAAGTTGATACTTTCGCCATGGCAATTGTTTCAAATACTTTATTGGCAATTTGTTGATAATCTACTTCCACACCATGCGGTAAACCTTTTAAGAATTTTTGGTAAAGTGCTTTGTTACCGCCACCCCCAGGAATTAAGCCAACACCGACTTCTACTAAGCCCATATAAGTTTCCATCGTCGCTTGGATATGTGCAGCAGGTAAGCATACTTCTGCGCCCCCACCTAATGTCATAGCGAACGGTGCAGCGACAACTGGTTTTCTTGAATATTTTATTTTTTGCATAGCATCTTGGAATGCTTTAATAACAAAATCTAATTCGAAAATGTTATCATCCTGTGCTTCTACTAAAATCATGCCTAAGTTCGCTCCGACACAGAAGTTTTTACCTTGGTTTCCGATTACCAAGCCTTTATAATTTGCTTCTACTTCGTCTATTGCGTAGTTAATCATTTGAATAATATCTAAACCAATGGCATTGGATTGGGAATGGAACTCTAGTAACGCAATACCGTCACCCAAATCTATTAAGCTAGCACCGCTATTAGACTTAATAACACCATGTTTTTTCTTATAACGCTTTAAGTTAATTTCTTTCTCATTCACTGGAACTTTCACGTATTGTGAGCCGTTATAATACGCTACGTCACCATCTATTTCTGAATAGAATGTAGTAAAGCCCTGCGCTAACATATCTTTCACAAATAGTGGAACTTCTCGACCTTCTGCCTCCATTTTCGCAACAGATTCTGTTACACCAATAGCATCCCAAATTTCAAATGGGCCTTGCTGCCAGCCGAATCCCCACTTCATGGCATTATCTATTGCGACGATATCATCAGCAATTTCACCATGTAACTGCGCAGAGTAAATTAGTGTAGGTGCAAAAATTCCCCATAAAAGCTCACCTGTACGATCTTTTGCGTATGTTAATGTCTTCACTTTGTTCGCTAGTCCGCGCGTTTGTTTCGCCATTTCAATCGAAGGTGTTTGTAATTTTTTAGCTGGACTATAAGCTAAAGTATGTGGGTCAATTTCTAAAATTTCTTTTCCTTGCTTTTGGAAGAAACCTTGACCAGACTTTGCACCTAGCCAGCCGTTCGTAACCATTTTTTGTAGAAACTCAGGTACTGCAAATACTTGCTGTTCCTCGCCTGCCGTTTGGTCATATACATTTTTTGCCACATGTATAAATGTATCTAATCCAACGACATCTAATGTACGGAAAGTAGCTGATTTTGGGCGACCAATGAGCGGCCCTGTCACTGAATCTACCTCTCCGACTGAATAACCACCTTGCATCATTTGCTGTAAAGTGATTAACAGACCGTATGTGCCGATGCGATTGGCAATAAAGTTTGGTGTATCCTTAGCCAAGACAACACCTTTCCCAAGAATGTCCTCACCAAATTTTTTCATAAAGTCAACAACGTCTGGTGTTGTTGTCGTTGCCGGAATCACTTCAAGTAATTTTAAATAGCGCGGAGGGTTGAAGAAGTGTGTCCCTAAAAAATGTTGTTGGAAATCTTCTGAACGTCCTTCAGCCATCGCATTAATGCTAATGCCCGATGTATTAGAACTGATTATTGTACCTGGCGTACGAACAGCATCAATTTTTTCATACAAGCTTTGTTTAATCGCTAGATTTTCTACGACAACTTCAATAATCCAATCAACATCTTTCAGTTTGTCTAAATCGTCTTCAAAATTCCCCACCGTTAGAAGCGATAAGTTTTTCTTAGAAGTAAGTGGTGCTGGTTTTTGCTTTAATAACTTTTGAAGAGCTCCATTTACAAAGCGGTTTCTTACAGTTGGATGTGCTAACGTAAGCCCCTTTGCTTCCTCCTCTTTCGTTAGTTCCTTCGGTGCAATGTCTAATAATAATGTTGGAATACCGATGTTTGCTAAATGTGCTGCAATGCCAGAACCCATTACCCCAGAACCTAGAACAGCCGCTTTTTTAATGTTGTAAGTCACAAGCAATTCCCCCTTATTCTCCCATTGAATGAATGACCATTCATTTTTTGGTCAAAAAAAATCAAAATTGTGCTTCGGCGTTTTTGTGCATAGATTTTGGCCCATATAGCCTGAATGCGAAGTTTTCACACTAGCATCGCTCAAAATCTGTGACAGTCGCTAAACACTTATTTTCACTCAATTCACTTTCTTAAATTACGAGAAATGTCTTCCACTGAATGAAAATAAAACTACTTTTTCTGTTTTTAGTGTAGATTATTTTGTCTAAATTAGCAATCTTTTTTCTATAATTATTTTTGCGATATACAACTTTTTTTGTTTTTTACGAGCGAAAACAAGACAATAAGTAGCTTCCACATATCCCAAACAGATAACTTTCAGGTTGAAGAGAAAATGTGTAAAATGGAAAGCAAGGAGAGTGATTTACTAATGAAAACAATAACAACTGCAGAGCAATTTAATGAGCTTATTGCTGGTGAACAAAAAGTACTTGTAAAATTTTATGCTGGCTGGTGCCCAGATTGCACACGTATGAATATGTTCATCGATCCAATTATTGAAGAGTACAACCAATTTGATTGGTATGAGCTTAACCGTGACGAGCTACCTGAAATCGCTGATAAATACGATGTAATGGGTATTCCAAGTTTATTAATTTTCCAAAACGGTGAAAAATTAGCCCACTTACATAGTGCGAACGCTAAAACACCTCAACAAGTTACTGAGTTTTTAGCTGCTCAACAATAATACATCGTAACAAACGTAAAAATAGTATGCTGGGTATCCCTTGGCATACTATTTTTTCTTCTATATCAATCGAAAACAAACACCTTATTAAAAACACGTACATAATAAAGCGTATTTTGGAAGGGAGATAATAATGAAACAGCATTTGTCATTACAAGGCACATCACAATACGATGCATCCATCGCAGCTCATTATCGTAACTCTGCCTGTGGACCGACAACAGTCCATGTCATCCTAAAGTACTTTAATCCTTTAGCTCCATCGGTAAATGACCTTTACCAAATCCTAGGTAGCACCAAAGTTGGTTTGTTTAAATGGCGTTTAATTACTAACCTTCGAAAGCTGTTACCAACATGGGATATACGCAATTGCACATTAAAAGAGGCACTGCAAGAAATTGACGCAGGTCGCCCCGTAGCAATGCGCTTTGACCGTTATTTTAGCCTACAATGGTTTGATAAAAAATCAACCTTTGCCTACCATTGGGTACCACTTATTGGCTATGAAGTGCAAGCTGATAAGCTATTGTTAATTTTCCACGATAACGGAGGAAACAATCGCGACAGTCAAATCCATAGTGCTCTATTTCATCAAAATAAAAACGTGTTACGCTTCGTTAAAATAGCGCCTAACTAAGGGCATACAATGAACGTGCTTGCTTCGCAATAAGTGTAAAGCCACGTTCCTCTATTGCATTAATTGTCTGGTGCTCATAGTTTGGTACTGCTAAATGGGCAAAGTCCGCTTCAATCTGTACATTCGTTTGTATCGTTGCAAGTTCGTGTGATAACTTCAACATATCCAGATTGTCTTTAATTTTGGTACGCTGACCAGGCTTTAAGTCCTCTAAGGAAGCGATCACATTATCAATCGAGCCATACATTTGTATAAGTGTCAGTGCCTGCTTAGGACCAATTCCTTTAACTCCTGGGTAGCCATCACTCGTATCCCCCATAAACGCTTTTACTTGCGCAAATTGAATTGGCTCTATACCATATTCTTCTTTAAAGCGTGTATGTGTATAAAGATCATATTCAGTGTAACCTTTTTTTGTAAAAGCAATTTGCGTTGTCGGCGTGAGCAATTGTAATAAATCCTTATCCCCACTAATAACCGTAATATCAGCTTCATCCTGCCACTTCGTAATCATCGAGCCGATTACATCATCCGCCTCCATACCGACAACGCCAAAATTTTGCCATCCGATATGTTGAGCTAAATTTTTAGCCATATCAAATTGAGGAAGCATTTCCTCTGGCGGTGCTGGGCGGTTAGCTTTATAGCCATCATATAATTCATTGCGGAATGTTTGTGCCCCCATATCCCAGCAAATAGCTAAATGTGTTGGTTGCATAATAGATTGCGCCGTCAACACATGGCGCACAAATCCTTGCGCACCATTCGTTGGTGTGCCGTCCTTTAATCGAATAAAATGCCCCATTGCTGCTGATGCAAAAAAAGAACGAAATAACAACGCCATACCATCAACAATGAGTAATTTTGGTTTTGTAGTCATAATAAAAATCCTCTCTTATCTATTATTCTATTATAACAGTTTAAGGTGTCAGGCACCCAAACAATTTAGATGTGCCCGCAGAAAGCGTCCACCCGTAGCAAAACAGACTATGGAGTAGCTCCATAGCCTGCCTTTTCTTTCCTTGATATACGATTACGATGATCCAATTGAATGCCAGTTAGCCATTGCAAAAATGCAGTAACCCCCGTTTTCACCGTTTCTAAGCGAAGTTCATTTTGTTTTGGATCAGGATAAATAAAGTCAATATGACGTACACCTTCATTTTCACCAATGAGCTTTAAAATATCAAATAATTCATAGGCCGTTAATCCACCAGGTGTAGCAGCAGGTACATCTGGGGCAAACGTAATATCCAATGCATCTAAATCCACGGATACATAAATTCTATCTACCTCATACATAAGCTGACGTAGCATTTCACGGATAGTCAACTGGATACCATCACGTCGCATCTGCTTTAACGTAATCATATGAATTCCTTGTTCACGAGCATAATAAATCATTTCTGGTGAATTAAAAAAGCCGTGCAAGCCAACGTTATAAATATGTTTCCCTTCTACAACGCCTGATGCGATTAGTTGATGAATCGGTGAATTCATAGCTAAACCTATATCTTCTTGATTTCTTGCATCTAAATGCGTATCAAGTTGAATAATACCAATTCGCTCATTCGGAAAAGCATTTTTAATCCCTCTTAATGAACAAGCCGTGATTGCATGATCACCACCAATCAGGCAAGTGAAGCTTTTTTGATAAGCGATACTTAAGTTTTCAGCAGCTGCCTCAATAGCAGATTCCGAAAGCATACGATTGGTCGAGTCGATTGCCACGTCTCCAATATCAACAATTGCTAATGAACGCAAATCTACTTGTTCATCTAAATTATAGGATTGAAAGCTCGACCACGCTTTCCGAAAAGCAGTAGGATACTGTGCTTTTTTCATTGGATCGCTCGCATAAGATAATAAGGCGCCATAGACAATAATATCTACATCATTTGCATGTGGGTTTTGCTTTTGCTTAATCCACTGATGCATGCCTGAGCCGTTTTCTTGTTTCCATTGCCATTCAGGTTGGATAAACATCTTAACCTACCACCTTCACACCTTTTTTCCAAACCTTTTTCACATGATTTACACCAAAAATATAATGTAACTTTTGATGATTATGGACATCCCACAGCACTAAATCAGCTTGTTTTCCAATTTCGATAGAGCCTACGTGATCTTCAATTTGCAATGCACAAGCCGCATTATAGGTAGCAGCACATAAGCTTTCTGCCGGCGTCATTTTCATTGTGATGCATGCTAAGTTCATAACAAGTGGTAGCGAAATTGTCGGCGAAGAACCTGGATTACAATCAGTCGAAATCGCTACAGGTACACCTGCGTCAATAATAGCTCGGGCACGTGCTGGTTTTTCACCTAAATATAATGCTGTTGCTGGTAATAAGCATGCAATTACGCCCGATTTAGCAAGTTCTTCAATACCTTCATCCGACACTTTTAATAAATGCTCAGCAGAAATAGCACCTACTCTTGCCGCAACATGCGCACCTTGATTTTCTTCAATTTCATCGGCATGTATTTTAGGTATAAGCCCTCGTGCCTTGCCAGCCAATAAAATACGTTCTGCTTGCTCGGGTGTAAAGACATCAACTTCACAAAATACATCAATGAATTTTGCAAGCTTTTCTTCCACCACCGCAGGAATCATCTCATTAATAACTAAGTTAACAAAGTGCTCTGGGTTTTCTCGATATTCTTCTGGTACTGCATGTGCGCCCATAAAGGTCGGCACAATGTCCATCGGATGCTTATTTTGCAATCGTTGCATAACCCGTAATTGTTTTAACTCGTTTTCTAAGTCTAAGCCATAGCCACTTTTACTTTCTAACGTCGTAACACCATGTTGTAAAAATAAGTCCAAGCGTCTCGTCGTCTGATTGAAAATATGTTCTTCTGTCAACGAGCGCATTTTTCGAGTTGTTGCATGGATGCCTCCCCCAGCATTCATAATGTCCATATAGCTCGCGCCTTCTAAACGCATCTCAAATTCATGTTCACGACTACCGCCAAAAACAACATGGGTATGAGGATCAATCAAACCGGGCGTGACAATTTTCCCTGTAGCATCCACAATCTCCGCTTCCTCTGCACGGGGTAAATATTTTAATATCATTTCTCGTGTTGTACCAAGATCTTGAATCACACCATCTTCAAGCCAAACACTTCCTCCTTCAATAATAGCAAGCTCTCGCATTTCTTCTCGTACTCGCGGTCCTTTCTTGTCACTCGCAAGTGTTACTAATTGAGAAATATTTTGAATCCAAATTGGCTTTTGTTGCTTGTCCTTCATCCCTAACTCCCCTTTGTCTATGTATAACCCTCTCCGTTAAATGCACTTTTCATTACTATGATTCCTTCACTAAAATCGTGCACACGCATAGTCATTCTAAAGCAGTCCTATAGTAAGGTACTTACATCTTCGTCACGCCCCGCGCAATTCCCTCTTATTGTCTTAAAATTTCTATAAAACCTAACATCCAGCGAGTTAGTTTCAGCACGCTTAATGACCACGTAGAGTAGAGGCTAAATTTTGAACCAAGCCAAATAAAAAAGCAATAACACTCTATTCAGAAATGTTATTGCTTACATAGCATTGCTACCTCATACATGGAATAACTTTGGAAATCATAGTCTCTTTGCAATTCTTGATAATATTGCAAAAGCTCCTCAAGCATCGCTAAATTTTTATCAATATGTCTTCCAAAATTATGCGGATGCCACCACAAATGATAAAAAGCCCCTTCCTTCGCAGCAGCAAGCATCCCTTCTTTGATTCGTTGTATCTTGCGATGCTCAAATGCACGTAAAATACTACTATAAGGCCTTAAAAATGCACTTGCTCGAACATTGATAAAGGCATCCTCTGTCATTTCTTCTAATCGGACCATATGATTGCCCGTTATATTAACATAGCTATCCAGCCATTTCATCGCACCTAATGATAGTCGATTTTTTGTTGTGAACTTTTTCGGATTGTATAAATCATGACGTTCATTTCCTCTATAGCAAACATATCCTGCTTGCTGACACGCCGCAAAATAGTTGTCGTTTACTTGATTACGTGGAAAAACAATCGACTTCATCGGTGCAATATATCCTTCACAAATCATGGCCATCGCTTGTAAATCCGATTCAAAATCCGATTCTATTTGTCCACTCTCTAAACAATAATAATGCGAAAACGTATGACTACCAATTTCCTGATAAGGTGTTTGAATAATTTGTTCTATTAACGATTTGCCAAAGTGTAAAAGATCTTCTTGCTCATTTTCACCTACTTTTGCAAGCTGTGAATGTGCGGCATATTTCATTTGCTCGTACTTCACTGGAATGCCTCGCAAGTAGTGCGCCATTTCTCCTTTAGATTCAGCAAATAATAAGCCTACAGTAGCCCATGTTGCATGAATTTCATATTCCTTAAACAGCATTAGGATTTTAGGTAGGGCCTGACGTACTCCATATAAGTTTTTATTATATTGCCCATGCCTAAATACATCATGGACACCCCAATTTAGCTCAAAGTCCAATGAAATAACAAAACCACCACCACCATGATTGACTTTGCTTGCTATTTTCTCCACTTTTGCACGCCCAATAACAACGCACTTATTCTCGAATGTGCGATGTAACCAGAATATACGTTTACAACTTGTCCACCAAAACTCAATTTAAATTGACGAACCGTTTCGATATCTGTTAGCTCACCCATATCATATAAAACGAACCCTTGCTGTTTTAAATACATGAAATTGTGCCATAACAAGAAACGATTCGCATAGCGCATAGGACGTTTTAAATGTGTAGGTAATGTGCAAGCATGACAGGTTGCTACATAATAGGACATCGCTTTTTGTGCATGGACAATATCCAGTCGATAGCATAAGGTTTGTCCACAAATACTTCGCACCTCTGACAATAACAAAGCATGTTGTTGATTTAACAGCATGATTGCTTCCATTTGAGGCTTATTTATTTGGTCGATTTTTTTCCTTTTGGCAAACTCATTATAAAACTGTTGAAATGCTCGTAAATTTTCCTCCGAAGGCTCTTTATATAAGAAAACTTGATAGGACTCTTCTTGTGCACGACGCAATAGTTTCCGAGTGTTTTTCGACAGTGCGCTCAACATCGTGTACTCATCATCTGTTAATCGAATATGAACCGCTTCACGCTTAATCAACTTACGACTTGGAACAAGTGAATGTGTGTGACAAACTAACTTCATCGGCTTTCTAGTATTTGCTAGCTTTTCTGCAAAGTAAATATGCTGCATCGCGATATTCCATCGCTTACTTCTAATGGATAGAATGAACATCGCCCCCACTCTCTGTGTAATTTTCTACATGATTGCGCTCATAACGAGCACATTTAAAATGCTTCATTCGAGAAATACGTTTATAGCCTATTTGTTGTAGACGTTTTCGCTTACGCCATTGCCAAAAACTTGCCGTTATCCACAGTGTTTTATCTGGTTTTACTTTTTGAATATACGCTGTGATAATGTCGATATTTTTATAGAGATCATAGGTTAAAAAATAGGTTTGCTTTGGCAACGGTTCAACAATTTGCAATGCATCCACACGTAAATTTTCCGTATGTAAAGCAAAAGCAGGCTTACTCGTTTGGGCAAAGGAATCTTTATAGATGGTATATCCCTTAGATAATAAGGAAATAAGCTCTTCCTGATCGATTTGTATCGCCTCTTGAATCGTCATTTCCTCAAACAACTCTCCTACTGGTTGCTGTGGTATTACCCGATCCGTTGGGGATAACTCGTACAATTCCACGCGCTTTAAACGAACAAACTTTTCAACGAATTGTTGTCCATATTCTAGCCAATCTTTCCCTTTCCCATACTTTACTAAATAGCGTAAATGACCAAGCGTATGACGTGTCCATTTGACAACGCGTTGATTACTGCGCAGCATCCCCTTTATGCGTTCCTTCCATACTAATCGTCTAAATAATAACTTGGCACGCTTCGTGTTACTATTCACCGCTAGCCGCCTTGTAAAATCAATGCCAGAACGCCACGCTAATTTAGAGGGCTCATAACCAGCACTCATATCGTACAAAAGATAGTTTTCTGTAAAAATACGTTTTATTGTGGATTGATTCAGTAAGTGGTCTACCCCAAAACTTGTAAAGTTTGGCTCATAACCGCTTGCATACGTTACATAACGTCCCCGACAACAAATACCGTAATTAAAAGCGAGCCATTGATTGTCAAAAGCAAGAGCATCTACCTCGACTTGCATTGCTTCTCCTTTCAGGAGCATAAGCCTTTCAAAGAAATCTTTTTTCTTTCCTACCGTAAACCCACTAGTATCTATTTTTTTTACCCAACATCTATCGTATAACTGAAATAATGCTCTTAGGTCTTCTTGTACGGGGGATTTCTTGCGCAAATAGCCAAGTGTTCGCAGCTTATTTTTCCGAAGTTTTACATCATGCATTTTTTCTCTTTCCTTAAAATAGTTATCGAAATCAACTTCGCTAAAGGCGAGATAAGGTGTGACATCTCGAAAAATACGAAGTTGTAATTGCTTTTCAACAAAATACTGTTCGATTACTTTGGATGATTCTTTACTTTCTAGTAATCCATGAAAAGAAAATAGTACGTGGCGGTGCTTTTTCATAAGTTCATCAAATACGAACGTAATGGCAGAGAGTTGCCACTCTTTCCTTGCGACGATTCCTGTATAATGAGCTATTTTTTCACCTGTAAAAGCATATATGCGCACTCCCCAAAGCATTTTTACCGTAAATGGCAAAAACGCTATAATATCCTCATCCTTTTGAACAGCATATAGCTCCACTCGTTCTTTTCTTCCTATCGTGATCCACCAGTTATAAAACCATGCGTATTCAATAAATGGATTATCATTTTGTTCATGCGCTAAAATGTCATCCCATATCTCCTTATAAAGCACAAGTTCATCGTCCGTTCGAATGCGAAGTAATTGCAATTTAATCACCCTTCTTAGCAAACTTTGAAATAGCTTGTTCATAAATATCGAGCGTCTTTTGATACATAGGCAAAAACGTAAAGTTTCGTAAAAAACGGCGTTCGCTTGCATCGCCCATTTTTTCGCACAGTGTTTTATCTGTTAAAAGCTGTTTTAGTTTTTTTATTAATAGACTCTGATTTTCATCGTCACGAGGAATTAAAAATCCATTTTCACCATCAGTCACTAACTCATTCACTCCACCAACATCCGTCGCAATAATGGGAAGCCCAGCTCTCATCGCTTCAATAATTGAAATAGGCAGGCCCTCCCAGTCGGATAACAAAACAAAAATTTGACTTTCAGCAAGTAATGTTGTGACATCCAATTGATTGCCTAAAAAGGTCACTCTCTCTGATAACCCTTTGTCTTTCACATAATTTTCTAATGGCAGACGTAAAGAACCATCCCCAATAAATTGAAGATGCCAAGGAATGTCACGTAACGCCAACAAAGCTTCTAGCAATCGATCCTGTCTTTTCGGTATCTCAAAGCGAGCGACCATAACAAGTTGAGGCTGCTCATTCCGTACTCTATTTGGTGCCATTACGCTTTCTAAATGTTCTATCCCATTGTGAATGGTCTGCATTTTATGAGCGGGTGCAATTCCTTTCGTTAGCGCCAACTTGTGATCGTAATCAGATACAGTAATAATTTTTGTTGTCAATGGTTGGACAGTTTTTTCAAGCTGACGATACATTAATTGTTTTTTGGGCGGCACTCCCTCTGTAAAGCTCCAGCTATGCGCAGTAAAAATTGTTGGAATACGTAAAAGACGACCGGCAACACGTCCAATGGCACCTGCTTTAGAAGAATGTGCCGCAATAATGTCAGGCTGCATTTTTTTAAATGCTGCTCGTAATTGCCAAAGCGCTTGCATATCTTTTGTCAGATGAATTGCTCGCTGCATGGCTGGGATACTGATAACTTCAATTTGCGCCTCTTGTAAGCGCCATAAAGATGCATCATAACTCCCTGTCACAATCGTCACTTCATGGGCATCTTGCTTTAATTTTATAGCAAGCGCCTCGACATGCTTTTGAGCGCCACCTACCTTATCCATACGTGTGATTAATTGAACAATCTTCAGTATCCTCCACCTCCTGCTTTCAATAAGCACCTGTTCTAGCTAGCACGACATAAAGCGTTTTTACAACAATTTTTACATCCATCCAAAAAGTTACATGGTCCACATAGTGAATGTCATATGTGATTTTTTGTCCATGCGATATATTAGAGCGACCGTTAATTTGGGCAAGCCCTGTTAAACCTGGCTTTACTTCCAAACGACGTGCTTGTAATGCGCTATAGCTATTTGTAATTGCAGGAATTTCAGGCCTGGGCCCAACAATACTCATATCACCTTTTAATACGTTGAGAAGTTGTGGAATTTCATCAATACTTAACTTACGAAGGACTGCACCGATTTTTGTAATGCGCGTATCTTGGTCAGTTTTAAAATAGAAATCATCTGGTATACCATCTGTACATATCAAAGGCATGTTGACAGGTGTTGCCTGTATGGACATGGTTCTTAATTTCCATATGATAAAACGTTGATGATCATATCCCGTTCGAATTTGTTTGAAAAAGATGGGGCGCCCTGTCGTAATGAGTAATAGGAGGAAAATAGCTATCATAAGAGGAATTGTTAAAAACAATAAAACAAGTGCCCCTACTATATCAAAAATTCGTTTTCCATACTGACCGTAAAATGTGAGTGTCTCGGCTGTCTGTACGTGCAATACATCACCCTTTTTTATTTTTTTAGTGCTTAACTTTATATATTCATTTCGCCCATTTATAGAACTATTTCAATCCAAGTAAATACTATGTAAAAATGACAAAAGGAATTACGCTAGAAAAACTTCTAGCATAATTCCTTTCATCATTAAATCTTTGAGGTGGATGGTTGACCATCAGACGAATGATCAATTTGCAGGTGACATTCAATTTGCACATTTCCTTTTAAAGCTTTACTAATCATACAAGTTTGTTCTGCTTTATGTGCTAATCGATTAATACGTCTTTTCTCACGCTCCGTGAGATGAGCTACTTTGACATTCGGTTTGTGGATAATTTTTTCATATGTAAAAACACCATCCGTTACATCGACAAATCCTTCTGCCTCCATTGATAATGCCACGACAGGAATTTTAGAATTTTCAAGTAAAGCAGCAAATGTAATTAAATAACAAGTTGCGGAAGCACCCAATAACATCTCATCCGGATTTGTTCCTATTCCTGGCCCATTCATTTCCCGAGGAATAGATACATTTGTTTTCAAATGAGCGGCTGATAAATTGCCTGTACCATTTCTTCCTTGTGACCAAGATAAATTCATACTAAACTGATGTTGCATATTGAATTTGCCCCCTTCAACTCTAAAACTTTAAATTATAATACAATGTTGAAAATGCCCATCCTGCCATATGAATGAATAACAGAATCCCTAATACTTGGGCAGTAGAAAACTGCGTACCAAGAATCACTAAAAGGAGTAGCAGATAAATGGAGATAATAGTTATTTTCCAACCAGTCGCCAGTGAATGAACTGTAATTTTTTCATATCTTTCATCTAGCCCATTTTTACGTGCAGCCATTCTACGTCCCCACCATAGTCCAAAAAGACCACCTGAAAGTCCTAATACAATACCAAGTAAGCCTAGCATTTGTTCCAAAGTCATCACTCATCACTACCTTCCTCAAAAATAAATACCTCTTCAATACTTAGTTGAAATGATTTTGCAATCTTATACGCCAGTTCTAAAGACGGATTATAACGACCATTCTCTATCGAAATAATCGTTTGTCTAGAAACACCTAATTTTTCGGATAGCTGTTCCTGTGTCCACCCAAAGGAAGCCCTTAGCTCCTTTATGCGTTGTTCCATTTTTCACCACCCCTATGTAAAGCTTACTTTACGTAAAGTGTACTTTACTTTTTTTATTTTGTAAAGCATCCTTTACATATCTTCCTTGAATTGCTTGCATTTTTCATTCCTACGGTTATTGCAACAAGATTCGAAAACAGCATTCCTAATTTTATGGTAAAATAGAAAAAACATTTTTTTAGGAGAATTAATAATGACTTTAACAAAGCAACAAGCACTACAAGCACTAAATAAAAACAAATTTATCGGTTTTACGATTACGACAGGAAACATTATTATGAAAAAGGTAAATAAAACTGACTATAATATTTTTGTCTATGAAAAAGGTAGCGACAAACCATTACATTATGTAGGCTCCATTATGAACGTAATGGCAACGATGAGCGATAAAGCTTCCAATAAAGATTTTATTGTCGTTGAACAACTTCCAGAGGAAAAGGAACCCGAAGCGCCTGCTCAAGAACAAAAACCTGTTGACAAAGCAGTTATTAAAACAACTAATTTAGATGAAGAAAGCCGTGCAATTGTAGGCTATGAAGGACTCTATGAAATAACAGCAAGCGGGCGCATTATAACAGTGCGAGAAAATCGTCCACTCGCTCGTTGTAATGACGAATACGGTTTCCATATTGTCCGCCTAACAAAAGACGGCACAGCGTCCAATCATAATGTCTTCGAACTATGGAAGCAGACATTCCCAGAGCTTGAACAAACACACTTTAAAGGTGCCTTAAAAGCGAAATACGGCACAGGCTGTAAGCTAATTGACAAACCTGGCATTCACTTTTAATTTGATTTTTGCTAATGCACTACGTAAACAAAATATCACCTGCATGATAGCATGACAGTTATAATTAAAATTAGACAAGCTAAAAAATCCTTAGCATCCATAAAAGGTGCTAAGGATTTTTTGTTATATAAGTAAAGAAAGTATGGCGAGATGCCAAATATGTTCTAATGTATGCCCTTGTTTTAAAAAATACTTTCCCCACTTATCCTGTTGACGATATATTTTTTTCCATTTTAAAAATTGAGTTATCCATACACGTTCTACCTTTTGAAATCCTAATGCTGACAACTTCTTACGTTTCCGCCATTCAAACCAATTGGCAGACGTACAAATTGCTCGCCCTTCTCGTTGCACTTCCCCGACTATTATTGGGAGATTTGGTAGTTCATAATTTTTAATATATGTAGTATTCGGTGGCAACTCCTGTATAAATCCAATTGTTTCCTCATGAATCAATTGATCATGTCGCAAATAAGCGATTTCCTGTTTGGTTTGTCCGTACAGTTTATAGCCTTTAAAATAATGTATAAGAAGCTCGGAACGCTTATCGTGTTCCAGCACGGATGGGATATAGATTTCGTGAAAGTTCGATTTGTTATGACCTCGTTTTGTCTGTAAATAATAAATATGAAATAGCCGTCCACTAAACACCCTACATTTTAGCATTGAAAACCACTCGTGCAAAGTTGCCTTTGTCAACCAGTATCGCACTTCTCCTAATGTATTGCGTTTCCATTCAACAATTCTGCGATTTGCTTTTACTATTGTTAAAACCGTTTCATGGAGCACCAATGCATTTCGAAAAAGTCGTTCCCTAATTCCTGTCGTACTCATAATGAATTTTCTTGTAAAATCTAAATGAGTATACCATTCAAACTTATAAGGTTCGTAGCCACTGCCAAAATCGTAAAGATGTAAGTTTGTACTATGTGCTTGCAGCATATTTTCCTTCTCAATCAATCGTCCAGGTCCGAACATATTGAAATCCGGCTCATGCCCCATTGTGTGACAAAAGTTTCTACCTCGACAGCAAATATCTACTGTAAAGCCAATCCAAATATTTTCAAATTGCAAACGATGAACTTGTAAACCCAATACTGCATCTTGTTGTTTTGCAAGCTGTTCAATAAATGTCCGCGTCCGCTCCTTTGTAAATCCACTCGTATCTACTTTCTTTTGCCATCTTCTTTCGAACAACTGAAACATAGTATCTAAATTTCCATCCTCAACTTTTTGAAACGTAAGTTGACCATATGCTTTTAATCGTTTCTCTCGACGATGAATACTTTTAAATTTACGCTTATGCTTCTTTAAAAAATCCGATAATTCAATTGCTCTAAAATCTATATAAGGTGTGACCACACGAAAAATTGAATGAGGCAATTGCCGTTCTAAAGTATACTTTTCTAAAATCTGAGAAGTATCCTTACTTTCAAGCAAACCATGGAACAAGAAAAGAACCCGTTTATATTGGTTTATCAGTTCTTTTAATAAATATTGCACCACTCGCTCTTTCCAAATTTTCTCGGAAATCACCTCCATATAAGAAGCAAGTCCTTGTCCTAAAAAGCTAAATTGATGAATGCCACCAAATCGAATAGCATGAACAAATGGAAAAAACGCAATCGGCTCTCCACTATGCTCAACTACGTAAATTTCCACATTTTCTTCGCACCCAAGTATCGTCCACCACGTCGACACCCAACGATACTCTATAAATGGATTATCATTTTTTTCACGTTCAAGTATTTCAGACCAAGTTTCCTTATACGACTCAAGCTCGTCAATCGTTGTCACGAGTCTATACTCTAGCACGTGTGTAGTCACTCCTTTTTGCCTTCAATAACAAAGCATCACGTTCTTTGCCAAACGCTTATTTTCTAGTGTTACACTTCGCATCCTATTTCAGCACTTAGTAGCCACTATATTCATATAAGAACAAAATTAGAACAACTAGCACGGTCCTTGACCATAATCCAATGAATGAAAGAGACTGGGACAAAAGCGAAAAAGTGTTAGATTAACTACAATCAATCTAACACTTTTTGCTATGTCGTTGATGGCTGTTACCGTCAACTAGTTACTCTTTCCGCTTTCCTACAAAAATCCATATCAAGAGCACTATGCTATACAGTATAGGCATATAAAATAAACTTCCTGCATCCACTCCATTTTTGACAGCAATGCCGATAAAAGCCCAAATAATAACTAGTGGAAACACAACATCTACTTCTACAGTGCGTATATAAATGGCAAGACATGTAGCGACAAAGAGCAATAAATTTGTCCACCATATTTCAGAGATACCAAAGCCATTCCATTGATAATATTTCAGTACAAAACTAATATTTGCCATTAAGGCTACACTAATCCAGCCTAAATAAATCGAGAACGGTAATCTTCCTGCAAAACGAGTATCCCCTTTTGGATAACTACTGTATATCAAGATTAAACTTATAAGGAGACCTACCATCATTACAATGGATAATACGAAATATGCATAATGCCAACATAAAAGCCACGCAATATTAAACAAACACGTTAATGTAACTAGATTGATAATGGCGGTCTCCTGATTTTCTGCTTTCGAAAATAGATGAAGAAAAATCCATATACCCAAAACAATATAAATCACAATCCAAATGGCAAAAACATAGCCTGCTGGTGTGAAAAGCACTTCTAATTGATTGGATATTTCCGCTGTTGTTTTGCCATTAATACCAATTGTACTTGCTAAACCATTGATAATAATCATTGCTATATAACTTAACAGTGCAACCCATTTCATAGCCATCCCTCCTTATTTTTATCTATATAAGTTACTATATAGCCTTTTAATTATTGATATACATGTTTCCTTTAAAAACACGCTCTCCCCTTTTATACCTGTAGTAGCTACTTTTAAAACAGTCCATGATGAACAGAGACCGATTGTTTCTACTCAAGGACATAAAAAAATAGAATGATCTACAGTTGGAGATCGTTCTATCTTAGTGAAAAATCTATCAGTATATGTGTTCTCTACAAATGCATGGCTGTCTGATATAAACTATCGGCTGTACTGGCAACAGTGCGTGTTTCGTTCCCAATAGAGCCAATTACCTTTTCTAAATTTTTTACATCCGTTTCTACCTGTACAATACATCGCTCATTTTCCACAATAGCTTGTAGGATATCGTGAAATTTCGATTGTGTTTCAACAGCAGCCTCCACACCATCTGCCACGCTTTCTTCAATACGATCAATCATTTCAACCGCACGCATCGTTAAAGTAGTAGATGTTTGAACAAGTTTCGTAATTTCCTCGACAGATTGTTTTGACTGTTCAGCTAAATTGCGTACCTCCTGAGCAACTACCGCGAATCCTTTACCATGTTCACCTGCTCTTGCCGCTTCAATAGAGGCATTTAAGGCAAGCAAATTGGTTTGATCTGCAATGGCTTTGACGAGCAAAACAATATCAATAATACGATCCGAAGACACTTTTAAGTTGCCGATTAATGCACCCATTTCTTCTGTCCGGTTATAAATATGGCGCATCTCTTGTTCCAACTTCATGACATGTTGATTACCAACATCTGCATCTTGATTAATATGATGAACAGTCTCGACATTTCTTTCAATTACTTGTGCAATCATCGTCGTTTGAACATCTACTTCATCAATAGACGAATTTGTTTCTTCCGTTAAATTAGCCAAATCTTGACTGATTAAAGATATCTTTTGTTTTAGCTCATTTTTAATGTGATTGTATTGATCATTTCTTATTTTAACGTTTTCCTTTTCGTATTCTTCCAACACAATTTGCATTTCAAGATTAATTAATTTTGAAATAGTTAGCATAATTTGCTCACGAAGAGCAGGTGCTGTCATCCCTTTCACAATCAAATTGATGATTGCTTCTTGGATATGTTGAAAAGTACCCATATACCACTTTGGCTCTAGGCCAATTTTAAAATGCATGCGAGCTAGCTTTCTTTTTCTTTCAATTGCTTCTACATTAAAAGCTCCATCAAACATTGCAATTAAATAGTTCCCTAATGTTTTTTTTAAGCGATCGATTTGGGTACGCTCCTCAATGATTTTACGCAACGATGGAACAGCGAGTATGTTTTGGTAAAATACAGCCGTTACTTCTTCGATACCGTCGCGAACAAATGGCTGACATGCTTTTATTATGTAAAGATCTTCTCGTTTAAGCCCTATTAATACCATCTGTTTTTCTAACTCTGGCATAGCAGACAATTCTATAACTGGTTCAAAGCCATCTTCCAAACTAAACAATTCATCTTTAGAAGCTTCTAACTTCCGTTTCCACCATTTCGCCACATTCTCCACCTCAATCACATAATTGTTTAGTACCTGTATATCATGAAAAATTAAACATTGTCAAACTATTAGTTATAATAGTTATACAAAAATTATACAAATTATGTGTTATCGTTTAAAATAGAGCTATAGGTTTAAATTTTCCACTTGATAAATCTACAGTATAATTGTTATGATAATTCGATACTTTTCAAACTGGAAAGAGGGTTGACGAACAATGACATCTGTCAATTCAACAACATGGCATTATAATATTAAACAAGTTTCTGAAGTAACGGGTCTTTCTAAGCAAGTCATTCGAAAATGGGAAGAACGCTATCAACTTGTTGAACCAAAGCG
Organism: Lysinibacillus sp. FSL K6-3209; assembly: GCF_037976175.1. Taxonomy (NCBI): domain Bacteria; kingdom Bacillati; phylum Bacillota; class Bacilli; order Caryophanales; family Bacillaceae; genus Lysinibacillus; species Lysinibacillus sp. FSL K6-3209. The sequence continues at coordinate 3,657,372 of NZ_CP150264.1, forward strand.
ATTAGATAACGGCCACAGAGTTTACACAGAACAAGATATTCAAATACTGCTAAAGGTACGAAAACTATCCGAACAAGGATATTCTATAAAACAAGCCGCCACAGTTATCAAAACAATGGAGACACAACAAGAATCGGATTCTAAACCAATTCCTGTTCCAACTATCCATCACGAAATGAACGATTATGTTTTTCTTCTACTAGAAAAAGGGGCGCATTGTGACGAAATAGAAATTAACCGAATTCTTCAAGAAGCCCATTATGCGCTTGGCTTACCCAAATTTCTATCGACTGTAGTTATTCCTTTGTTACATGAAGTAGGTATGCGATGGGAAAAAAGGGAATGGTCAGAATATCAGGAATCTGTTATGACGATGGTAATCCGAGATTATTTAGTACAGATTAGACGCAACTATCAATACAAAGACAACGCCCCTCTCATTATGGGGGCATGTTTACCAGGGGAATATCATGAAGTCCCACTCCATATTTTGCTTTTACAAGCGATGTTGCTCGGATGGAAGTCATTTTTAATAGGGAGCTCACCTGCACTAGGGGCAATTGAATCGCTCGTTTCGAAGTTTCAGCCTCAAATTGTAATTTTGTCCGCTCTAACAACTATGCCTTTTGAAATGTACCCTGCTCTTTTACAGCAATTAGAGGATTTTGCTTCAAAGTATCCAGCTATACAATTTTATTTAGGTGGAGCTGGCGCAATCGAATATACAAAAGATAAAGACTTACATTTCATTACCATTGCTCAAACGATTGAAGAAGTCTTCCAATAACCCTATACGGTCTACAGATGGAAGGGAAGCTTGATACTGCTCCTTTTCATTTGTACGAGCTGTAAGTTTATTTGCTAATTTGTGTTTTCCTGCTCTACAACATAGATAGCAAGATTGTATATTTTTAACAGCTTATCCTCATATAAACCCTTGAATTGCATATATTTTGTAAAACGGACTTCAGATTATAATGGGGCGGGGGAATTTCGCAGTTGAGTGCAATGATACTTGGAGGTTTTCTTTTTTTCAGCGTGAGTATAGGAGGAACAATTGCTTGGGTTTTCTCTAAGCTTTTTCAACATACAACCCAGGGCTTATCGTTATTATGTGGCGGATTTTTAGTAGGATTGCTTATACTAGACATCATTCCATCCTCATTTCAAATGTACAAGTCTTTTGGCATCATACTAGGCATTCTCATCGGCTATTTAATTTTCCAACTACTTAGTAGCTTATTTCACCCTACTAATTATCAAAATCCCTCCGTTTCCTTGCTCGCCATTGCAATGGTCATTCATACCATCCCAATCAGTCTTACAGTAGGCAATTTACTAGGAAATTCTGCATTAAGTATAACGATTACTGCTTCCATTATTCTTCATCATCTCCCTGAAGGCTTTGCACTTACAACAGCCTTTCTCTCACAAAGTGAAAAGCTATGGAAGCTATTTATTTATTTCATCGGCTTCTCCATCTTCTTTATCATTTTTATTTTAATTGGTCAGTATTGGGATTTAACAATAAGAGCACAAGGAATATTAATGGGCTTATCAATCGGGTTAATCGGGACGGCTAGTATTTCAGAGTTTATTTTGCACCATGTACAAACAGTCACTTGTAAAGCCTTTCTCACCTATATATTATTAGGCTATTTTTTAAGCTATATGTTCCACGTACTTGCAGGATGAATTGTGTCAAAATTGTTTCGGTGACTGGCACGTAAAAAAACCACTTTTGCCTTAGCAAAGTGGTTTTTTACTCTTACTATTTATTTACTGTCATCAGTGTAAGCGATAAGATTTTCGTAAATTGCGCACGAGTCAAATTGCCTTTTGGATTAAACTTACCATTTGCGCCTTCAATAATTCCTAATTGCTGTAATAAGCCAATCGATGCTACCGCTTCCTGACGCATGTCACCTTTATCTGTAAAAGTATTATTTTTATTAGCCTTTTCTACATCGAATTCTACTGATTCCAAGTAGCTTGCCGTTACATGAGCCATTTCCTCACGTGTAGCCGGTTTATTTGGTTCGAAATTTTCTCCATCAAAAATTTCGAGTAATCCATACTCTTGTAAAATCGCTACTTCCTTTGCCCCCCAGAAGCCTTGCATATCTTTGTATGTAGCTGGACCTTCATAATCTTCATTAACATCTAGTCCTGAAGCACGGAAAATCATCGCAGCTAATTGTCCACGTGTTACTTGACCATTCGGATTAAACGTTGTATCCGTAACACCTGTCACTATTCCAGCTTGATAAAGTAATTGGATATAGCTTTCAGCCCAGTGACCAATTGCATCTGTAAAATAACCACCTGGTTTAAGATCAAAATCTGCACGGTTTAATACTGTCAACCAATCATTCACATCTTCATTACTTGCAGTTTGCCATTTCCCCTCTGCATAAACTTCAGCCTTGTAACTATTACCAGATTGAATAAAGCGCATTTGCATAGCATCACCAAATAGCTTTTTAATTTCTTCGTAGTTTTCTTTAAACTCTTTTTCACCCTCAGGATATAAGTTTGTCCCATCTGAATAGCTATCCATTACTGCCTTTAGTGAAACTTTCAAAGTAATGCTATTTTTAGTTGTTACTACAGTCATATTATCAGGATTGTCAATACCTAATTCTGAAAGTAATAGCATTTTGTAGATATCTTGATAAGACATAGACTGCGCTTGGTTTGTTGCTACAACAACCTGATTTGGATGAATAATATTGGCAATATTGTCATTACCTTGAGCTTGTGCTTGTGTAGCAAAACCTCCTGTAAAACAAGCAATACTTAAAGCTCCAGCTAAAATCGTTTTCTTCATTTTTCTTTCCCCTTTCAATTCATAAATTTAGTGTACTAAATCATCTGTTAACAAATCTATAAATATATGTAAATTATTCAAAATTATAATAAAGTCCTATATTCTAAAAACTAAATTTACCGTCAAAATAATTAGTTACATAGGTCTAATTCATTAATACATTTATTCACAAAAGGGATAACTCCTCACCTCATATAGTCTTTTTGATTCACAACAACAACATTTGTACGGTACTCATCTAGTCTTAGAGACCTCCATCTAAAAACATGTAGATGTGCTGTTATTTTTATTCTCCATCAGCACATACTCTAAAAAGGTAAATTTAAATAGTAATCAGACATATTTTTATATCATTATAATAATTGAGTTTATTATTTGATTTTAGTTCATTGGAAGCAGTACTATGGGAGTGTAACAAAGAAGTCATTTTACAATGAAACTATTATATTGATGTAACATTATCAGAGGAGGAAGTCAGATGAATTATCAAAACATTACTGTAGCAGGAAGCGGAGTTTTAGGAAGCCAGATTGCTTATCAGTCTGCATTTAAAGGATTTAACGTTACTGTATACGATATTAATGACGATGCTTTAAAAAATGCGCAAGAGCGTATTACAAAGTTAAAACCATTGTATCAGCACGATTTAGGTGCCACACAGGAAGAAGTAGATGCTGCTTACGCTCGTCTATCATTTAATAGTGATTTAGCAGATGCTGTAGCAAATGCTGATTTAGTTATCGAAGCTATTCCTGAAGTTGTAAAAATTAAAACTGAATTTTACACAAACCTTGGTAAAGTTGCACCTGCAAAAACAATTTTTGCTACAAACTCATCCACTTTATTACCTAGCCAATTTGCAGAGGCAACAGGTCGTCCAGAAAAATTTTTAGCATTACATTTTGCTAATACTATTTGGGTAAACAATACGGCTGAAATTATGAAACACCCAGGTACAGATATGAAAGTATTCGATGAAGTGGTGGAATTTGCACGTGCTATCGGCATGGTCCCACTACCTTTATATAAAGAACAGCCTGGCTATATTTTAAACTCTTTACTAGTGCCATTTTTAGATGCTGCTGAAATGCTATTAGTAAAAGAAGTAGCTGACCCTGAAACAATTGATAAAACATGGATGATTGGTACTGGCGCTCCTCTTGGACCATTTGCTATTTTAGACGTTGTAGGTATTAATACAGCCCATAACATTGTAGAAGCAAAAGCTGCCGCTACAGGGGATGAAAACATGAAAAAATTAGCTAACTTGTTGAAAACAGAGTATATCGATAAAGGTAAATTAGGACGAGCTACAGGTGAAGGCTTCTACCAATACCCTAACCCAAGCTTCGCTAAACCCGATTTCCTAAAAGGCTAGTGCCTGTCACTCATACAATTTAAGCCGCAACATGTCGCACTTAGCGCATGTAGCGGCTTTTTTTTAGTGCCTGTCACCCACACAATTTTATTGATTTAATACTTTTCCCTGAGCACTCACTATTTTAATGTCATATGTACTCTTCTGAGATTGCTCATTTCGGTTTTGAAAATTAATTATTTCATAAACTGTCTCTTCCATCTCCAGCGCTAATTTTTGCGCGTCTTTCTCAGAACTATCTATTGTCGTTTGGATAGTAATGAAAGACTGGTGATCCGTCGTTACATGTTTGAATACTGTATAACTTTCAAGACTTTCCACAATCGTTTTAATAAAATTGGATACCCCATTATCGAGATTGATATCCTCTTCATCCTGTGAGGTTAGTTCCCAGCGTTCAAAAACAAGCGTATAGTCCATAAATGGAGAGTTTGCTATCACACTTTTGGCAATCGGTTCCATATCCTTTGTTACCAAATTAAAGTAATCTTCGTCCGCAACAACTTGTAACACCAATTCTTTCTTTGGTGTCGTTTTCACATCTACTCCAACATAGATTGCACGCAACTTATCTTTCAATGTAGCCATACTTAATTGTTCTTGACTAATGAATGAATCCTGCCCCTCATTATTTTTTAAAGTATCATCTGCTAAAAGCCTATCGACAAAGTTAAAAGTAACTATAGTCACTAGTAACACACCAACAATCATTACTATCTTTCTCACCGTGCATTCCCCCTAATTAGAAGGTATGACATAGAAAACATAAAAAATGCCATCATCCACACGATGTTTCTTGTTAATTTGCATTCTTTCATTACTTTAAAAAAAGTTCTTGAGAAACATTTTTAATCATATTACCTTAGCTAAAGAAGGAGGACGATACAATGAAAATCACAATCGAAGAATTACCCGCTTCAAAAATTGCCTTTTTTAGAAACGTTGGTGAATATGGTGAACGACAAAACAAAGGGTTAATGGAGTCTTTTAAACAATGGGCACATTTAAATGACTTGTTGAATCAATCAGCCATATTCGGCATAGCGCAAGATAATCCCGAAATAACTCCTAAAGAGCAATGTCGATATGATGTGGGCATAATGATTCATGAAAAGTTCCATGTGTCAAAACCTGCACATGTTGGTACATTTAGTGGCGGGAAATATGCTGTTTTCTTGCTCGACCATACTAAAGAAGCAATCAGCACATTTTGGAGCACTGTCTTTTCAGAAATCGAACAACATCAGCTAATCATGAGACAAGAACCAATAATTGAAAGATATACATCGCAAATGATTGATAATCATTTATGCGAAATATTAGTTCCGGTTCAGTAAAGTATTCGAATTGACTTCTCGGGGTCAACGTTAATGCAAAATAAGAGGTTGGGACATAACTAAACAAATTTAAGGAACAGAGGAAAGATGTTCATAAATTTTTGCTATTATAGGAACTTAGCAATTCTTGCTTTTGCAAAAATAAAAAATTAGAAGTGTTCACTAGTTGTTGATAGCGAAGGCGGTGACTCCTGCTCAGAACGCCCACACCGTAAGACGCGGCCAACAACAGCGCAGCAAAAAAGTGTTAGATTGAACCTAATCAATCTAACACTTTTTGTACATTTTATTAATTTACATTTTGCAAAATTTTACCGTCATTCATTTTAATGACTTGATCTGTATACATAAGCATTTCTTCATCATGTGTAACCATTAACGTCGTGATATTTAATGATTTAGTAAGATTTCGAATTAACTCCATTACGTCCTTCGATCGTGTCGAATCCAGACTTGCTGTTGGCTCATCCGCAAAGAGCACTTTCGGTTTATGAATAATCGCTCGGGCAATAGCAACTCGCTGCTTCTCCCCACCTGATAATGAAGAAGGATAGGCATTTTTACGATGATCCATCCCTACTAAATTTAAAATACGCTCTACCTCTCTTTGCTGCTCGTGTTTCTTTAATGGCGATTCAGAAACTTCCAACATCAGCAGAAGCTGTTCTTCTACCGTAAGAAACGGCACTAAATGTGCAAATTGAAAGACAAAGCCAAATTTACTTGCCCGTACTTGACGAACTTGATCTGCACTCAATGTCGTCATGTTTTTCCCTTCAAAGATTACCTGCCCATCGGTTGTAGGTTGCAAACCTGCTGCAATCGTTAGTAGTGTACTTTTACCAGAACCTGAAGCGCCCACTAATGCTGTTACTTCTCCTTCTTTCAGGGTCAGGTTAATGCCTTTTAATATTTCTTCCTGCACTTCACCATTTGTAAACGTTTTTCTAACATTCTCCATTGTAAATTGTGTCATATTAGACCTCTCCTTGTTGTATCGCTTGTAATGGTTGAATTTTTTTAATTTGGATACCAGAAATAGTAGCTCCGATAAATCCAATAATAAGGAATACAATCGACAATTGTGTTATTGTAGCAAAACTTAAACTAAATGGCATTCCTTGTGGTGCAAACTGATTAAAAACTTGGCTTAGTGTAATTGATAGCACCAGAGAAATCGCAGTAATCACAATCATTTGCGTCCAAATCATTTTGAATAACTTACTTGTTTTTAAACCAATTGCTTTTAAAATACCATATAAGCCAATCTTCTGAACGTTCATCATATAGAAAAAGATTGCAAACAGCATGCCACTAATGACAACTAAAAACCAGACAATCATATTAAGAGACATTTGTTCTGCGCTATAACTCGGAATCGTATTTAAAAAATCACTTTTTGAAAAAGCTTGTAATCCTGTGTACGCTTGTGAGGCATCTCCATCTGGTGTAAACACTAATTGCATTTCTTTAACTCGATAAATTTCTTGGTAATCTTCCATACTAATATAGGCTACTGGCGCATGGCTATATTTCTTTTGTTCAACAAAATCTTTTACAATAAACTTGCCACTAAACTGATTGTTTGTTACTGTATCGCCTATCTGTATACCTTTATCCTTTAATGAGCTATCTAAAATAATTTCTTCATGTTTAACATTTGCAAATAACGGCGAGTCGGTAGCTGTTACAAATGCCACGCTTTGCTGCTTCCCTGCCTTATCATTAATAAAGCCCATTTGAATAGAAAAGGCGACAGCATCTTTTTGTTTGCTTAAAATTTCATCTTGGGTACTGCTATCTATTCTAGAAAGATTATATGTTTCATCTGCATCTTCGTTCATGTAAAACTGCCCCGCTGGTAAATCTTTAATAAGCGCAGCATTGTCTTGCGATAATCCATTTGCCAAACCCGAAATAATAAAGGTTAATAAACTCACCAGAAAAACAATCGAACCTAAAATCACAAATCGTACTTTATTTTTCTTCATTTCTTTTAAAGCCAGGTTCATTTTAAACCCCTCCTATTTCTTTTTACATTCTTAGAATAAAGAGTCAACATGAACACAACATGAACTGAACATGAACGGAAGATGAACTAAACATTACAGTTGAACATCGCTGCCGCTTCCTACTCAAACAAACATAAAAAACCTTCTACGCATAATGACGTAGAAGATTTTTTAAATGGGGATGGAAGCTCGTTTACCGCAGTAAAGCTAAACGGCTAGAATAACGCTCCTAAAAGAATCGTTACAAGTAATGTTTTTGAATTACTCGCATTAATTTATTGGCATTTTCTTCACTAATTGAGAACATCGTTTGTCTAAAGTTAAAACCTTGTCCACAAATAGTTTTCATTTCTGAAGCGCTTAACGGACGCTTTAATATACAAAAATCTTGTAAAGGTGTATTTGTCTCTGCATTAGCATAGCCATTATAATCTTGCTTGTTATATTTACCCGAACCTTTTCCGTATCCTACAATTCCAGCGCCGCTTTTATAAAGGAATACAATATCGCCCTTTTGAATCTTTTCTATTTTTTCTTGCCATCCTTTATGATAAGCCGCTGCTTTCATTCCAGTTAACATTTCGTCTGTCGTTAGTGGATTATTGTTATGATTCGTGTTTAAAACGTAGGCGCTACTCTCATATTCTAAATAACTTTCAATTGGAGAATACATATTAAACTCAATATAATGTTCACCATTCACTTCAAATATCCAGTAGACAATGGCATCAATAGTCAAACCGTTCTTCTTCCAATAAATAATTGCTTCTACCGTTTGTTGGTCTAAGCCATTTGTCATCACAATGAAATGTTGTTTATTATTAAACATCTCTTGGGTAATTTGATTACTTGCGTCTTTACCAAAATACTCTTTATGAGCATCCATTAACGATATATTGCCTTGGCTATATTTAAGGTATTTTTCATTGAGCTCATCGTAACTACTATTGCCGAATAATTGACCATATCTTAATACTTGTAACAAATTCTCTTGATTTGAACCCCATCTTTTCAATTCAAATATGTATAAATCGCCATCTTTATCAACAGCTAAAATATCGGGTTCTTCTTGTCTTGGACGCTCGTTAAATATTGTCATTAAATCTTTACTAGAAATAAAATCTTGCAGATGGTTAGATACTAACCTTTCTAAATCCTTTTCTTTCCAGCCAATCGCATCAAGACTCACTCTTTTAACCTTTTCATAATCCCATGAGGACTTATTTAATTTATATAACATGTAGACCATTTCCTTTCATTAATAGTATCAAATATATTATTCCACCTATTGTAAATATTTTCAATATCAGTACCCATGACATAAGTAGTTTACAGATAAACCATCTTTCTCTTACTAAAGTCTTTTACACATAACAATCGAACCACCATTAAATGACATTATTTTTCACCCCATAAAAAAACTCGCCCATTTTACCCGAATTAAAGGTGGTAAAATATAGTGCGAATTGTACTTTGGCAATAATTTTCCTTATGCTATTCTTTATTGTAGAAAATTTAATAGGCAAACCTAAAGAAATTTAGGGACGCAAAGCTATAGGGACTAAGGTTTTAAATAACTATGTCTGCCAGTTGCCGAAGAGTACATACTACTTTTTGTTTAGTAAGGACGTAACATACAACCCACAGAATATAATTTATAAAAGGCATTTTTCTGTATGTGGGATTTTTTATGATTGCCTTATTTGAAATAAAGCTACTCTTTTTTGAGTAGCTTTTTTATGTACTCTGTAGGAAAAATGCATAAGGAGGAATATAGATGAAAGTAGTAAAGATTGTAACAGTGTCTGCCCTTGCTTTAAATTTAGTCGGTGGTCCAATGAATGTTTTAGCGGCTGAAAATCCAAATGGAGACATCATTAGAACTTCAACCGAAGCTCGTACTATTTATTCCATCGCTTCGGTGAAAAAATTTGAATTGTACGGAACAGATATTTTAAAAGCATACGATGACGTATTTAAAATGGCAAAATCAAACATTCAATCGATTACGAACAACGGCGGAAAATATGGAAGTTCTACTATAGATAAAGCGATTGATGGTGATATGAACAGCCATTGGGAAACAGGGAAACCAAATAGTACCTCCTTCACAAATGAAGTGATCATTCAGTTCCATGAAGCATCTACATTAAATCGAATTGTCTATGCAGCTCGTCAATCTTCTACAAAAGGGAAAGGCTTTGCACAGCAGTTTGAAATTTATAGCTCCACTACAGATACAGACGATGATTTTACACTCGTTTCATCAGGACAATATACAGGTTCTACAGGAGATATTGTCGAAATCCAATTCAACCCTACAAAATTTAAACGACTAAAATTTGTTTTTACGAAAGCAAATCAAGATTGGGCAAGTGCATCCGAGTTTCAATTTTATAAAGAAGATTCTGTCTCTGACAAAATGGCGACACTCTTTACAGATAATACAATGAGCGCTGTAAGTGACAAATTCAACACCATAGATGCTATCAATCAATTAGAAGTCGAAGCCCAAGGCCACCCCTTCTACGCACAATTCAAAGAAGATATTGACAATGCGAAAGCACTGCTAAGCAATGAAAAAATTACAGCGACCACTGCACTAACTTCGTCATTTAGCCATTATGCCAACGAAGCGTATTCAACGCGATTTAGAATGGATAAGGCTAACATCAAAGAAATTACCAACAATGGCGGACACTATGCGAGCGCCGTTATCAAAAATGCTATCGATGGCGATGTTCATACATATTGGGAAACAAATAGAAGCAACACAGCTACATTCTCAAATGAAGTAGAAGTTGAATTTATAGAACCTGTTACTTTAAATCGTATTATTTATGGAGCAAGACCTTCTGACCGTAAAGGCTTTGCCGAGGAATTTGAAATTTACGCTTCCCAAACATCAAAAGGCGATACCTATGAACTTGTGTCAACAGGTAAACACAATATGGTCGCAGGATTAGTAGAGGCAAAATTTGCAACGACGACATTTAAACGGGTGAAATTTAAATTCACTAAATCCAATCAAAATTGGGCAACGCTTTCTGAATTCGCCTTCTATAAAGAAGATGCATTAGACGATAAAATGGCGCAGTTATTTACTGACGGAACGATGAATACAGTTTCCCCTGCATTCAACAGCATCGAACATATTAACGCATTAGAAGAAGAAGCGAAAACACATCCACTATATGCTACTTATAAAGACAATATCGAATTAGCCAAAAAAATACTTAACGGTGAAGTGGTTACAGAAGGAAGAATTATAGTAGCCGAGCAACACGGGGATATGGTCAAACATGCCAATCAACAATTGAAATTCGGCTTCGGTAACAATTTACAACCAACTGGCCTTGCTGCCCAACCGGGTGATCAAATTACCGTTTACGTTGACGCATCATCAACTGGTCCGTTACCACGCTTGGCATTTTCACAACAAGAAGGTGCTTGGAATAGTTGGCGACAAGGTGTCAGCTTAAAAGTCGGTAAAAACGTCATTACTGTTCCTGCCATCCCTAAAACTTCTTATAATAAGAAGGCCGTTACACCTGGTGGCACAATCTATATTGAAAATCCTTATACAGCGGAACAGCAAGGTAAAGCACCGACCTTAAGATTCGAAGGTGTTGAGAGAATTCCATTTGCAACAAAGTCTACAAACGTAGAGGAGTTCAAACAATTTTTAATCGACTATAAGAAAAAAATTGATGAAGATATAGCGAAGCATCCAAATGTTGAAGATCGCAAAGTGCTTGATATTGTAGAAGTCGTTGGTGACCATTTATTTTGGACAGGTACTGCAACAGGTGCTTACAAAACCTATATAGAAAATGGCTACAGCCCGCTCCAAACCATTGAATCATATAATCGCCTTATGGACGAATTATTTAAATATTACGGTTTAGACGGACGTAGTGAAAAACATGATCCAAAACTAATAAGAGAAAACGTACGACTCGCACAGCCTTATGCGTACATGTATGCAGCTGGCGATCATATTGGCACACTCGATGATGTTGTGGCTGATATTTTAGTTCCGTTAGAAAAAAAAGGCGGTTCTTGGGGCCTTATCCATGAAATCGGTCACCGTATGGATATAGGTGTACGAACAATCGGCGAAGTAACAAACAATATGCTTCCACAGCATATGTCAGCACTTTACGGGAAAATCGATGGACGCATTCCATATGAAACGAACGTTTATAAAAACGTACTGAAAGAAAACACAAAAGATTATAACGATCAAGGTTTGTTTGAAAAACTAGCCGTTTACTGGCAACTTGAAATGTATAGCCCTGGCTATTGGGGAAAATTAAACGCTCTTTACCGCGAAAAAAATGTGACACTAACAGATGGTGAACGTTCTAAACAACAATACTTAGTCGAGTTTTCTTCTGAAGCTCTTGGTTTAGATTTAAGTGAACACTTTGCTCGTCATGGCTTTGTTGTAACGGACGAAACAAGAGCAAAAACAAGTAAGTATCCAAAACCAGATAAAAAAATATGGTATTTAAATAATAGCGCGGTCGACTATAAAGGGAATGGTTTGAAAGGAAAAGCAGTAAACGTAACATTGGCCTCAAACCAAGCTGCTAAAACAAATACGCTCTATTTATCCGTTGATAAAGAAAAGCAAGATGACTTTTTAGGTTATGAAATTTTTAGAGATAATGAATTAATCGGCTTTACAAGCACTCAACAATTTATCGATCAACATATCGATAGTACAAAAAATTACACGTACAAGGTTGTTGGCTATGATAAACAATTAAATACACTTCAACCAGTAGAAGTAAAGGCATTTACCCCTACCCTATCTATTGAAAATAAGGTTACAGTCAAGCTACATCAAACATTCGATCCAATGGATTATGTTAAAGCAATTTCCTATAATGGCAAAGATATCACGAATACGGTCGTTATTAAATCGAATACAGTGGATACGACAAAAAAAGGAATCTATGAAGTTGTCTATGAAATCAACGATGAAGGCATCCAAGAAACAAAAACTATGACTGTCAATGTCGTAAGTGATATGCAGTATATTTCTGATATGACAGCTACCTCTGCCAAAGTAGGTTGGGGTTCATTACAAAAAGATAAATCTGTTGCAGGTGACACTATTACGTTATTAAGACAAGGTGTTGAGGCAACGTATGCCAAAGGACTCGGTGCACACGCAAACTCAGAAATCGTATATAACATAGATGGTAAAGGCTTTACCTTCTTTGAAAGTTACATCGGTATTGATCAAGTTTCAAAAGGCAAAGCTTCATCTGCCACGTTTGAAGTTTGGGTCGATGGTGAGAAAAAATTTGCCAGTGATGTATTCAAAGCAAACACAGATCACGGCTACATCCATATCCCTGTTACAGGAGCAAAGGAAGTAAAGCTCATTACAACAGATGCCAATGATAGTGGTAATTCTTCAGACCATACGATTTGGGCTGATGCTAAGTTCGGTAAAGACTCGAGTCAACCTACTTTAACGCTACCTGAAGATTTGACGATGGTGAAATTAAACAGTGATTTCGATTTATTAAGCGATGTAACAGCAACTGATATCGAAGACGGTGATGTCAGTAATCAAATCCTAGTCACTGCCAACGATTTTAATACGAAGAAAACAGGTACTTACCAAGTCGACTATACCGTAACAGATAGTGATCACAATGTCGTCACTGCAACAAGAACTGTCTATGTTTATAGCGATGAAAAATTCGCCTCTGACATCGGTTGGCAATCGGCACAAACTGCATATAGTACCGTCAACAAAGACAAAGCATCATCAGGCGGTTCAATTAAAGTATTAACGAATGGTGAAGTAAAAACTTTTGCCAAAGGTATTGGTACGCATGCGAATTCTGAAATTGTTTACGATTTAACAGGCAAAAACTATGATTATTTCGAAACACTTGTTGGCATTGACCGCAACATAGCTGAAAACAATAACTCTAGCGTAACATTTAAAATACTTGCTGATGGACAAGAAGTATATAACAGCGGCGTGATGAAATATCAAACAGAAGCAAAATTAGTAAGAGTTCCACTTGCAGGTGTTAACGAGTTAAAACTGATTGCACATGACTCTGGCAATGGTAATGCATCCGATCACGCTAACTTTGCTGATGCTAAGTTCTATGTATCAAACGGGATGCCAGAACTAACAATTGCAAAATCAATCGCAACAAAAGTTGGAACACCTATTACCATGAACGATAGCTATGTGGCAACTGATGCTGAAGATGGCGATTTAACATCTCAAGTACAAGTAACGGGCTTAGATCAAGTAAACTTCGATCGCGCTGGTCGTTATGACATTACGTATACGGTTGTCGACAGTGATGGCAATAAAGTATCGAAAAAACGCATGATTTCAGTAGTTAACATGGATGATTATCATTACTTAACTGATTTTGAATGGCAATCTACACAAAACAGCTATACAGCACCATTAAAAGATGTTTCTATTAGTCATAATGCCATTCGCCTAACAGGTGATGATGGTCGTGAGAAAGCATACGAAAGAGGTATTGGCGCTCATTCAAATTCTACTATTATCTATGATTTAAGCGATAAAAATGCCGATTTCTTTACTGCCTTTGTTGGTGTAGACCGTCAAATGTACGGTACGGTTGGCTCTGTTACATTCCAAGTGTTTGTTGATGGAGAGAAGCAATTTGACAGTGGCTTGATGCAATCGCGAGACCCTCAACAATACATTGAAGTAAGCATTACAGGCGCCAAAGAACTAAAACTGGTCGTAACTGATGGCGGCAACGGCAACGGTTCAGACCATGCTTCATGGGGAGATACTAAATTACATTTCGCAAATGCAGAGCGCGTTTTTACACAAGCATTAACGCTAGCACTAGAGGATGCCAAAGCCATTCCTATAGAAAACTATACAGCGGAGTCCATTCAAGCATTACAAGCGAGTATAGCAAAAGCTGAGGAAGTACTTGCCAATCCTCAAGCAACTCAAGCACAAATCGATGAAGCATTAGAGGAATTAACACGCACTAAAGCTGCCCTTATCGCTATTGACTTTACTCAAATCATACCGATTGCAGATTACAATCTTAAACAGGCAATTCAGCAAACATTGGGACTGTCTGGGGAAATCACATTAGGTGATATGATTACACTAACAAGTCTACATGCACCCAATGCCCGTATTACAAATCTAGAAGGCTTACAATATGCTAAAAATTTAACATCACTCGATATTTCGGCGAATAGTATTACCGATTTCTCACCATTGCAAAGTCTAGGTCAATTAGATACTATCACTGCGCATCCACAAGTTGTGGAAGTATCAAGCTTAACAGGTCCAATAGCGACGGTTGAGAACTTAGTAAAAGGTTTGGATGGGCAATACTTAAACCCTTATCAAATCGGTCTAAGAAATACGAAAACTATGAAAGAAATCTACGTAGATGTGGAACTACTTACACCAAATACAGACCACTTTACAATCGACCTTTCATACGAAGAACAAGGCACATATATGCTCGTCATCGCTTATAAATTAAACGAAGACACACTGATCCAATTAACTTATTATGTAAAAAACTAAGCATTGTGCTGTAGATAAATAATCCTCTCTTATAAATAACGCCCACGGATTTTTCCGTGGGCGTTTTAGCTTATATACAGAGAACTGCACGTGGCATCGTTCAATAAACGCTAATTTGCGCTTCCAAATCCAACTCACTCATTTTAAAATACGTGGTGAATCGATTGGACAATGCCTCTGTTATTGTCTTACACTGTTCTTCATTCAGTGATTTGGCATAAATTAAGATCATCCCAATATTTTCGTTGTTGGGTTCCAACGGGTTCATCACGACATCTTCTTTCAAAATTAACGCATTGCTCATCGCAACAAAGTTTAACACCGTATTTTGCAACATTTTTCTTTCCCTTGGATTTAACCCCACAGTATCAATTATTTCGACCCTAACATAATTCATACTCTGCACCTCCATAAAATGCTGTAAAAAATTTATTTTTTATATTTTACTACTTTTATTTCAAACAGAAAATAATAGATTTTTAAATAAATGCGCATTAACCGAACCGTTTTTCCTAATAAAATGGATAACACTCATTAGTATAGTCCATATTTACGATTTTATTTAAATAGTATTTACTACTATAAATTATTTATTTAAAATGAAATTATCCTGATTAATTCAAAAAAAAGTAAGTTTTTTAATAATTTTTACTACTAAAATAGGCATACAATAATCATAAAATGATTAAAATGGATGAAGCACAACACGAAGGAGCATTTTCAATGAGTACTGATTTTTTAGAAGAAAAACTAAGAGAAACTTTCTCGTATTTACAATCAATAGAAGGTGTAAAGCCGGTCGACGATATAGTAGCGGCTTTAAACGACGCTACTATTTTTCCAGAAATTACAACATTAATACATAATTCAAAATTCGAATTAGTTTACTTATATGAAGAGCAACAAGTAATTTTAAAAACGATGACGAACGGCATTACGATTGATTCATCTTTTATGCAGGAAGTCCATTTAATCTATCAATATAAAGAAATGATTGAATGTATCCTAACGGGTATTATTGCAACCGATAAAATTAAAAACTATTCATTAAACTTACTTTCCCTAAAATATAGCGAATTAATTCAAAGTATTTAATAGTGATTAGTCCTATAAAGAAGAACCGATGAACGGGAAATTCGCTCATCGGTCCTTTAACTATTTTATTTTACAACATCACCTTGAATGGGCTCTAAACCATCCGCAAAACGAATGCGTAAAGATTGACAATTCAGAAAGTCTGGTGCGTCCATCACTTGAAAATGGATATGTGCCTCTGAGGAATTTCCTGAATTTCCGCAAAGCGCTATCACATCACCTTGTTTAACCGTATCTCCTTGTTGCACAAGACAAGAGTTCTTTTTTAAATGCGCTACCATACTATATTCATGATTGGTATGTTCGATAATAATTACATTTCCTGCTGGCTCCATTTCATACATTTCTCCAGGGATATTATCTTCTAGATGATTGACAACTTTAATTACCTTTCCATCTGCAGGTGCAGTAACTTCTTTATTAAAGGCATAATAGTTTTCATTGACGTTAGGAGAATCTTTAAAGGTCGAATCATTTTTCATGATCACCAAGTCATATGCAAATCTTTGTGCTTCATATGCGTAATGGTAATTGACAAACTCATTAACCCCTCCCCAAAATACAAACCACTCCTCTTTTATAGGCATTATATATGTATTTTGACTATACTTTTTATCGCTTTCTGGAAAAACCACATAAGGCTTAATTAACAAGCTATAAATAATATTACTTGAATCCATCGTTACCTGAATCGCTTTCTCTTGTCGATTATCCAACCAAACATATTGATGATAATGAGCGATTGTTGATTCATTAAATAACTCATAGTTTTGTACATTGGCATTAAAAGATTGAGCTAATTCATTAAATTGCTCATTCGAAACCATGTCTTGAAACGTTGCATGACATTGGTTATAAATTTCATCAAATCTTTCTTCCAAAAAAAACATCCCGAAATTTTGAGGTGTTACTTCACTTGAACTAATTCGCATTCTAAACATCCCCTTTACGCTGACTATATTACTTATACGTTTGATCGGATAATAAGTTTCAATATTTACCATTTCAAATTCAGGTAAAGGACTATGTACGCATCGCCATCAAAAAATCGCAGACAAAATAAACAAGCAAAAAGATTGTAAGTTTCTTGCTTGTTTTATAAAAGAAAACTAAACGCAGGACAAGCTCCCATTTTTCGCTCTCTCGTTATTCGAAAATCCATTCATATAAAATATCAGGTAAATTTTCTTCATTTTCATGCCCTCTACCGATCACCTTAAATCCGTGTTTTTCATAAAAACGTTGGGCTTTTTCATTTACTTCAAATGTATATAAAGTTAATTTTCCACTTGATTGGGCTTTCGCTCTATCCAACAATGTTTGCCCGATACCAAGCCCTTGATAGTTTATATGAATATACAGTTGACTTATTTCACTATCGTTATAGGCAATCATACCAACAACTGTTTCATCAATAATCGCTAACTCAATTTGAAACTGTTCTGGTAATAGATGATTTAAAAAGTACACATGATTTTCAACGCTATGCATTTCTTTCTGACCAATAGCCTGTTCCTTGCTATCTCGCCACATCGCTACTGTTTGCTCTGCAAATGCAGATTTGTACGGTATAATCATTATTTTTTGTTGCGTCATTATTGTGCCTCCTTTTTATAGAGATGGAATATGCTTATTCCACGGGAGATGCGCTGGAATCGGCATGTAATCTTGTGTTATCGCCACGAAATCCACAGGGAATCGTAATTTGGTACTTGCTAGGATTTAACATCTTACATATTTGCGTTTAAAGCCAATTCTGCCTTTCTCTACATCCTTTTGAATACTTTCATAAGCGTTGAGGAAACTACTTTTTTTATTATTCTTTTTAAGTTCTACAGGCCCTATCTGTTGTGCTGTAGCTAACGCTTTGTCGTGTAACGGGACATACGAGACCCCTACCGTATAGAGGAAATTATTCATAGCAGATTTTGTTCGTTCAGGTGAATCGTGAATCGCACTTTTCACCAATTCAAGCATATTAGCCATTTTACTTTCGGAAAATTCAACATCGGGACGATTTCCTAATAGCCAGCAGTAACAACTCCAGCCAGCAGACATTTTTAGTTCTTCCCCACTAGCAATCCATTTATCGGCAACCTGTTGCGCAATATCCGCTTCCGCCAACGTCACTGCCACCACATAATCAGACAACATATAAAAATACGCCCCATCAATCCAGCGCTCAAAATCCGACTCGGTCATAGCTTTTGGCTCCGCAATAATACCTGCAAAATACATTGCGTCATAATTTCCTGTGGCATAAAGCGCTTCCGCTAACGGTTGATTCAATTTGATTTTCTTAGCTATTGGCTTCATCGCCCCCGTAGCCACCCCAAAAAGTGGCTCCTGTGCACCATTTGACATATATATTTTTTTCGTACGCTCCTTACCAAGTGCTTCAAGCTCTTGCATCACCATTTCAACATTCATTTTCACTGCACTCTCCTTACGTTAGCATTGTTACAATTTTGCCCATCTTCAATTTATTTTCATTATGCTATATCACTAGGGCATTTGTCAGCTAGCTCTATATTGTAAAAAAAAGCATAATCCTTGCTTTTATTCCCTAGTGCCTATCAAAATTTCAGTTAAATAGATATTTTTTTGCTTTTTTAATAACTTTCTATTAATATCTCTATGTTACCTTTCTTCAACAAAGGGTATTTATATTAAATAAGTGCGGTTCTTTTTTAGTAATTTGGACAACATATTCAAGACAACACTCACAATTAATAAAGGTACTATGCGAAGGTAATTATCACATCATGTTTTCAACATCAGGAGGTTACATATGCAATACGTTATTTCTATTTTAGGTATTCTCATTGTATTGTTTTTCGCTTGGCTTGCTAGTTCCAATCGAAAAGAGATTAAATTCAAACCAATTATTACAATGATGATCATTCAAATTCTGTTCTCATTACTGTTGTTAAATACACAATTTGGCTTAATTATTATTAAGGGAATTGCTACTGTCTTTAACAAATTACTGGAATATGCAAGTGAAGGAGTTACCTTTGTATTTGGCGGCTTAGCCAATGAGGGAGAAACGCCGTTCTTTTTAACCGTATTGCTACCCATTATTTTTATTTCAGCATTAATTGGTATTCTTCAACATTTAAAAATCCTCCCCTTTATTATGAAAGGTATTGGCTGGGTTTTAAGTAAAGTAAACGGCATGGGGCAATTGGAATCTTATAATGCCGTTGCTTCATTAATGGTCGGTCAATCAGAAGTTTTCATCACATTAAAAAGACAACTTGGTCTGCTGTCAAAACAGCGCTTATATACACTTTGTGCGTCAGCGATGTCCACTGTATCCATGGCCATCGTTGGTGCATATATGACGATGCTAGAACCAAAATATGTTGTCACGGCTTTAGTTTTAAATTTATTTGGCGGTTTTATCATCGCCTCAATTATGAATCCATATGACATTGACCCGAAAGAAGATATTTTAGAAATCGAGCACGAAAAGCAATCGTTTTTTGAAATGCTTGGCGAATATATTTTGGATGGCTTTAAGGTGGCAATTATTGTCGGTGCCATGTTAATCGGCTTTATTGCATTGATGGCAGGATTTAATAGTGTCTTCGAGTTACTGTTCGGCGTTACTTTCCAAACGATTCTAGGCTATATCTTTGCGCCAGTTGCCTTTATTATGGGCATTCCTTCCTCGGAAGCGGTTAGTGCAGGATCCATTATGGCGACGAAACTAGTAACAAATGAGTTCGTAGCGATGTTGGATTTATCTGGAGGCGATTATCACTTTAGTGAGCGGACAATGGGCATTCTTTCCGTATTCCTTGTGTCCTTCGCCAACTTCTCTTCAATTGGTATTATTGTCGGTGCTGTAAAAAGTCTTAACGAAAAACAAGGAAATGTTGTCGCACGCTTTGGCTTAAAATTATTATTTGGTGCTACCCTTGTAAGTGTCCTTTCAGGTATTATCGTAAGCTTAATTTTATAAAGAAAAGGAAGTGGTGAGCTCCACTTCCTTGTGCCAGGCACTAAAACAATTCTGACGATTGTTAATAACCATTCACAAAGTCAGAGATAGTTTCAATTTCATCTTCTGTTAGTTCTCTTTTCACATGCTTTTTATATGCTTGCATAATTTTTTGTGAATCTCCATCACAACTATCGGTATATGTAGCAATCGTTCTAAGCATCGCTACTTCTTGATTAAACGCTTCTTTTGTTATTGGCTGTTGATGCGAAGGAATATATGTATCCGCATCAAATTGTTCTAATTCAGCCAACAGACGAAGCGTTTTCTTAACTGTATAATGTACTTTTTCAGCATACAGATTAGGATAAATACAATCAGCAAGGAACAGAATTTTTTCTTCTTTTATATGAACCACAACCGAGTCAGCCGCATGATCCCCTCCAACATGTTGAAGGATACAAGTGACACCACCTAGGTCAATCTCCACCCGTTTATCAAACGTGACATTCGGCAAAACAATCTGAATATCTCGGTGATCTTTGAATTCTTCTTTAATAGCCCTGGCACAAAATTCAATTTCTATCCCTTCCTTCACACGTGCATCAAGCGCCTCATCTGACCAAGAAAATGGAATCAACTTCTCCATCGCTGTTTTTGTTTTTTCCGAAGCGATAGACACCATATGACGTAATGCAGAAAGTCCAAAAATATGATCCCAATGCCAATGCGTTAAAACGACCATATCCGGTTTAGGAACGCCCATTTTTAAAAGTTCTTCCTGAAAATAATGTGCATGCTCCTCCGAATTCCCTGCATCGATCATTAATGTTTTGTTTTGACCAACTACCATCCCTAAAATGGGACGATCCGTTTCCGCTATAGGCGTCATATACCAAAAACAATCACCTATTTTATTTATTGAATGCATAATGGGTAAGCCCCCCTTTCATAATAGTTTAATTCAAAAAAGGGCAATTTACTCTTTGAAAGAATTTTTTTTATACATATAACCGCTTTAGAATCACTTTAGGAATTGTAGCTACCGTTTTAGCAGTCCCACTTATACTGTTATTAGAAAAGGTAAAAACGTCAAAACCTTTAAATTTAAAGGTTTTGACGTTTTAAATTTCAAATAACAACAAAATGTAATACTTAATAAAGATGAATTTTTAGAATACCGCCTCAATACGCTTTGTCTCTTAAATATTTTTTACTGCTTCTTTTGACAATGAAATAACTTCATTGACCTCTTCTACTAATACTGTAGGTAATTGGTCTTCTTTTTCTGCAGGCGTTATTAAATCTTGTGTTGATAATTTAAATAATATTGACACTAACTTTATATTATTATCTACGATTAGACGTTCTTCAAATGAATAATTATCATAATCGTTTTTATATGCAACTAAAGCTTCTAACTTAGAAACCTCTTTTAAATAAACATTGTGAATAATTGATAATTCCTTTTCAAAATTTTTGGCAAGTAAAGTTACTTTCTTTAAAAATTGCACTGACTTATTGATAACAGACACTATTTTCTCAACTTCACGTTCAGCTTCTTCCGCTTTATCGAGACTAGAATTTCCTTTGGCATTTAATAATAATCCACCAACTGCAATTATAGGCCCTGCTACTGCACCTGTTAAAATCTGTGTACCCAATGCAATGCCACCACCACCACTAGCAATTGAACCGCCTCCTAATGCTGCTAATGCCGCATTCGTTGCAGCTACACCGGATAATGAGCTAATTGCTGTCCCTGTAGATGCTGTGCCTAAAGCGAGTACACCACTATATGCAGCCATCCCAGTTACAGCACCTGCACCTGCAGAAGCCATTGTAGTACCAATAATTTCAATAGCTTTAATTTGAACTTGTTTAATTTCAATTAATGCATGCTTAGGCATAGTAAATTCTCCAGAAATCTTTTCTTCAAAGTCTGGACGAT
This sequence comes from Lysinibacillus sp. FSL K6-3209, assembly GCF_037976175.1. Lineage (NCBI taxonomy): Bacteria > Bacillati > Bacillota > Bacilli > Caryophanales > Bacillaceae > Lysinibacillus > Lysinibacillus sp. FSL K6-3209. The sequence goes on from NZ_CP150264.1 coordinate 3,679,506, forward strand.
TATGAATTTTTTCAAATGCATTTGAAAAACGCTCAAAATCTTTCCACACTTGTACTTTTAAAGCACCTAATATATCTAATTGATTTGTCGTTTTCATTTCCGTCTCATTTAAAAGAGATTTAGAATTTTCATATTTTTCATCAGCTTCATTAACGCGCGATTTTGCATCAGCAATCTTTTTTGCACCTTTTGCTCCTGTTACTAGTCCTGCTGCACCTGCTGCAAGTGCAATTCCTCCAACGATAATTGGTAATGGCATTCAAATCTTCTCCTTCATTTTTAAGTTTTTACAACCTTCATAATTTAGCTCATAGTACTGTTCTAACGTTAATGTTTCTTTAAAGTATTTGTCATACATATCGTCAATTCGACATTTTAACGGTCTGTTATCATAAATAGTGCAAAGATTCGTAGCTTCACTAAAATACTTACATATTCCATCACCACGATTTAGATCTTTGTATAGCTCCGAATCATTAAGTGCTTTACAACATAATCCACATTGATCACAATTAAATTTCATCATAGTTTAAATGTTAACGTTGAATTTTTATTTTTTATAAATTGATTTAGCCCTTCAACGGTTCCATCATATGGCAAATCTATTTTGAATTCTTTAACAATTGATGTTAAAGTAACATTCATTTCTTGTGTTGTATTTGCCATTTGTAAACTTACACTCATTTTTTGTACAGCATGCACTTTATTTTGAAACGTATCTAAATCAATTTCAGCTAACTTTGCTGCATATTTTACAAGTTCTGCATGTACTTCACGATAATAGTCAATTTTATAATCTATCGACGACTTTAATTGATTTGCCCAATCAACAAATTTTTGAACCATAGAAGAGTGATCCAAAAAGTACAATAAACTAATACTCATTAGCCCTGTCACGACAGCACCTACAAAATTAGGTAATACATCACCTATAATAGGAATTTTTAATGCTGGAATTTGTCCCATTGCTTCAGAAACAACCGTTCCTAACACTACAGAGGATGCTGTACAAATGATTACTGCAACTGCTTTTATGACATCTCCAAATGGTAATTTATTTGGATTAAATAACAAAATATTTAACGCTTCAACAATTGACGACCAACACTCACGAATTATTTTCCCAACATTTTTTGCAGATGTAGTAAAAATATTAATAAACGTTGTCATTAACGATGATAAAATACCAGAAAGTAACCCATTTGAGTAACTTTGAATTACTTCTTTGTATGCTTCTTGAACTTTTTTGAAAGCCCCTTTAAAAATGTCTACTAGCCCATTAAAGAAACACTTTAAGTCGAATTTTACTTTTAACTTTGTTACTAGTTTTGGCACTTCTTCACGAACACTCATCCACACAGCAGTTAAAATAGTTCCCAAAGCCTGTCGAAGACCCATCTGCATTCCCTTTTTATAACTAGCTTTCAATGTGTCATTAATAAACTTCTGACTTGTATAATATTTAGAAGCTATTTCTTTTTCATAAGCTGCACGAGCTACTTCATCAGCCTTTTTCATTTTTTTGATGTCTACTGCTTCTAAATTTTCAAGCTTACGTAATTCTTTACGTTCTATATCTGTTAAATGCTTAGTTGTTTTTAGTTCCGCTATACGATTTTGGCGAATTTGACGATTATTTTCTAACGTATCTGCAAATTGATTTACAGTTTTCTTTCCCTTGGAACGATTGGCAGAACGATTAGTATGCTGTAGATTAGTATTTTGATTGGCTAATTCTACACCGTTAATCTCCGCTAATATGCGCCCAGCATCCTCATGTATTTCTTTAGCAGATATCACATGATCCAAATCAACTTTTTCATTTTGAGCAATCTTCTTTCCTGTATACGCATCTACTAAAGTACCATTATCCTTTTGCACAGAAGCTTGTCTATTTCGCTCAATGTAACGTGAATCACTGTGATAATCATGCGAAATATGCTTATCATATGTTTCATTTTTAGAATAAGTATCCTCATTCTTTTTATTTGCATATCCATCAAAGCGATTATCACCCTTTTGCATTTGGCGAACATTATGAATAGTATCCACATCTCCACCATGTCGATCTTTAATTAATAAAAAATCCATTCCAAATGAGGTAATTAAACTTTTTACAATAACTTGTTCATATTCATTAAATAGTTTTTTCAGGGTACTTTCATTAGAATCCTCTATTTCATTATTTTGTAACTCATTAAGGACCCCATAAGTTTCAATAGCCATATAATCACCTCAACTTCATTTACGATAATATTATTATCCCATCCAGTTTCATATTTTTTACATAAAACAAGGATATTAAACTCGATTATATACCATGTATTGGACAAAATAAGTCCATTATAATCTTTTTATAAAATTTATATCAAAGCAAGCAATGATTTTTAAAGAATTAAAACAGTCTACGCTCTCGACCTCCATCATACTTGCTAACCTAAGATATTCTAGCGGTATATAATTTCTGAATGTCAAAAGATTACGGTAGCCTAGTAGGATAAAAAAATGACCAATAAAGTCTTATTTGGACTTTATTGGTCATTTTTTATTTAAATACTATAATTAGCTTTCAAAAGTATCCTTGTTATACGCTCGCCTCAAGTTCTTCAAGAAGCCCAAAAACAAGACAATATAATTGTGTTAACACTTCATCAAACGGCTGTTGTGCACTAAATCCATCGAGTGCATCTAATGCAAGATTCACTTCCCAAAGACCGTCTTCCCCAGAAAATACCGCACTATACGTCATCTGCTTATGTTGCAAATGTGCTGTTAAATACGAATGCAAAAACGCACTATACTTCTTTTGCAATCGCAGTCCAAACATGGCACTGTACACACCAAACGCCCCATCAAATTCAAGCGCAAACGAATCCACACGGATCACATCCAAACGTTCAGACGTCACATACATAAATTCATTCGCATGCTCTTTTAAATAATGCACAGGCTTTGTTAGAAAAGAAGCTGTTTCTTCCGCTAGTAATTCTTCCGTTTCCTTATGGCAACGTTCAATCACGTCAAATGGCAAAGAAATTGCTTCTACTGTTGCATCCTCGTCTAACAATTCGTGCTTTTGGGCGTATGTCTTTTCTACATCTAGTAATTTACTATGGGCTTGCTCATTTATTATTGATTCAATTTGATTTTTTAACACTTAGTATCCTGCTCCATTCGATTGGTTTAGGTATAAGTATAGCTTAGGAAGGGTGGAGTATGGAGATAATTTATAAATAGGATTTCCCCCAATTGGATCAAATTATCAAACTAAATCCTTCAGACTTTTTCCATTTCTATCTTTCCATTCAATCAATCCATTCGCACTTCGCCCCGTTACAATATCAGCTGCTGCCGAAGGACTAGTAAATAAAAGATCCTCCATTACTATAAATTCATCATTAACAACTTTCACTTTTTCTGTATGTAATAAATCATTTCTTTTTGCTAATAAACGCTCTGAATACGAATTTACAATGCTATTTGCAATTTTAGATCCCTTTAATACGACAAAACCTTCTTGTGTTTGGATACCTTTAGCATCCACACCACGAGTCGATTTTATAGATAAAACATCATCTGCATTAACTTCTGAGCTATCTTTGATCTCTTCAAATAATTTATGGCCCAATGTATTGACCATCATTACAAGATTGCTAATATATTCATCCATTTCTGCACGGTCTGCTTCAGAAATGGATGGCATGGGAGGGATATTGCCATTCATTAGAAAGTAACGATTTGCGACTTTAGCTTTTTCATATAACTTGTTTTCAATGTACTTAATATGAGCTTTATTTAGATTCTCATCTTTACTTATAAATACAATCACTTCATTCCAAAAATCTTTTTCACGCAAATGGCTTTGTAATCGAGTATAAACTTCCTCTGCTTCCCCTATGTATACAGCCTCTTTATCATCAATATTTCGACCAAATAACATATACACACCAGTAGAATTCAAATTAGGACGATCCAAGCATTTTTTCACTTCAGTTCTAGGAATTCTATACGCCAGCCCCGTCCAGTTAGATAATTCACACGTTAATCTTCCACTTGGGTCTCCATCAATCAAAAACATTTTTATTGTTTTGCCGAAAGTCATTTTAATCACTCCTATTGAGGAAAGCTTTAACGCCTCCCTGCTTATTGAAATATATATTTCCGATGCCATCTAAAGTACAGCTTATTCTCTTCATACCTTGAAACCTTCATCTTTTGATGGATGTTATACATTCCATAGTCTGTGGCTGGAATCCGTTCTGAAATGTGAATTAAGCCAGTTCCATCAAATGTAATATAACCTTGGTCGTATAACGCATCATGATTACAGCAAAGCAACACACCATTATACGGATCTAAGCGTTCTTCATTCGAACTCTCGCGCCAAGGCTTTGAATGGCTTGCACGTAAAAGAGCCGGTAGCTCGATACCACAAAGTGCACATTGATGATTCCATAAAGGTAATAAAGCTGCTTTAAATTTCTCTTGACCAATACGTATTTTACGTTTCGCTTCAGCTTCTGTTTCTGTAATCACAGGAATAAGCGTATTTCGTTCTGTCCGTACTACAGTTCCAATCGCAAATTCTAGCTGTTCATCATCTACTTGATAAATATTCATATCACTAATAATATCCAGCAGCTTGATTGCCAGCTCTTCATTACAGGGATATAGGTAACCTTGGTTTCCATCCCCATCTTGCTGAAAAGCTGAATATTTAACAGGCAATAACATTTTTAACTCATTAAAATAATCTTTAATCGTTAATGGTTGTTCTAATTCATGATATTGCAGCTTTACGAGAAAACCTCGCTCTTCCCATTGGTCATATGATGTCATTGACGTAGGCTTTATGCCTTCCTCACAATTAGACAAAACAATGCTAATTGCGACGATCTTACCTTTTACATAATGAAAAATACGGTCTCCCTCGTTCACTTCCATCATACGTCGCCATGAGTGCGGAGTGTTTCCGCCTTTATCTTTTTGTGGTGACCAAATGATTTGTGCTTCTTTTTCTTCTTGATAGGTGTGCCCTTGCATGACGATGTAGTGGTTCATTTTTTTCTCCTATTCTATTATCCATTTCTTCTATTATAACTAAAGAACAATTTCATTTGATCAATAGAATGAATGTCTTTCTTTTGTTCTTGTACCATTTCTTTTTAATAACGTACTTATTTTTAATCCCGTCATCATATGAGACCTTTGTTTTTAGTATGCTTTTGATTATTTTTACTTTTTTGTTCACCTTCCAGATAAATCTTATCCTCAAAAATAAGAAAAACCTAAGCATTATTTATAAAACTAGGCTTTAAGGAATATGATTGAGTTCGTCTATGAGATGTAATATGCTACTAAAATAAGCTAAACTTAAATTATTAAAAAGAAAAAGGGTGATATATTATGAAAAAAACTGTCCATGTCGTTGGGGCGATTATCGAAAATGAAAAAAATGAAATCTTCTGTGCCCTAAGAAGTCCAGAAATGGATTTAGCAAATCACTGGGAATTTCCTGGTGGGAAAATTGAAATTGGAGAAACACCTGAACAAGCGTTAAAACGAGAAATTCAGGAGGAATTTGCTTGTACGGTTCAAGTAGGTGCAAAAGTAGAAGATACAACATATGAATATGAAAGAGTAATTGTTCGACTAGAAACATACAAAGCAAAATTAGAAGAAGGACAACCAAATGCATTAGAACATGCTGCCACAAAATGGGTTACGCGAGATAAACTTACACAGTTGAATTTCGCCCCTGCGGATGTCCCTGCAGTAGTGAAGATTACAAATGAAGCAAAATAAATGAATGAAATGATGTGAATTTATATGGAGCAATTGCAACTGATTCAAAAAATCGAAAACTCTCTTTACAAGGGGTTTATAGATCAAAACAAGACTGTCACTGCACAATTTAAACCAAAACTTCTAACAAACAAGCATCATGAAACTGTCTTATCGACAATACTTCAAGAATTAAAAACATGTAAGACATTTATTTTTTCAGTCGCCTTTATTACTGAGGGGGGTTTAGCAACCTTAAAAACAATGCTTTACGACTTAAAGCAAAAAGGAATTAATGGGCGCATTTTAACGTCAACGTTTCTAAACTTTAACCAGCCGAAAATGTTTAAAGAGCTTCTTAAACTTGAAAACGTTGAAGTGCGAGTAACTAGTGAAAAAGGTTTTCATTCAAAAGGCTATATTTTTGAACATCAAGACTACTACTCTTTAATTGTCGGAAGCTCCAATTTAACTGATAGTGCTTTAAAAGCAAACTATGAGTGGAATGTATTTTTAACTTCATTAGTAAATGGAGAAATTATTAATCAATTAAAAAATCAATTTGAAGATGCTTGGAATAAAGCGCTTCCTTTAAAGGAAGAATGGATTGCTTATTACAAACAACATTACGAGTTACAGCCTCTTGTTAAATATACTACTTCGAATACATTAGAACTAAATGCTGAATATTTAACAAATACGCTTAAAGAAAGCTTAGCAATTCAACCAAATAAAATGCAAACAGCTGCATTAGAACAATTAAATACGCTTCGTGCAACAGGCGCTAAAAAAGGATTAATTATCTCTGCAACAGGTACAGGTAAAACGTATTTATCTGCTTTTGATGTTCGAAGCTTTTCACCTAAAAAAATGCTATTTATTGTACACCGTGAGCAAATCTTAAAGAAAGCGATGCAAGATTATCGGAAAATTCTTGGTGGAAATGAAGATGATTTTGGCATTCTTTCCGGTACTTCAAAAGATGTTCATGCTAAATACTTATTTGCAACAATCCAAACAATTTCAAGGGACGGATACTTACAACAATTTTCGAAAGATCAATTTGATTATGTGTTGATAGATGAGGTTCATAAAGCAGGTGCTGAATCCTATTTAAAAATTATCAATTATTTTACTCCAAATTTCTTACTTGGTATGACCGCAACACCTGAACGAACAGATAGATTCAATATTTATGAGTTGTTTGATTACAACATCGCCTATGAAATCCGTCTACAAGCAGCCCTTGAAGAAGAGATGCTCTGCCCTTTCCATTATTTCGGTGTTTTGGACTACGAAAAAGATGGAATAACTATTGATGATGCAACAGAACTTCAAAAATTAGTATCTTCTGAACGTGTAAAACATATTATTGAAAAGATTAATTATTATGGCTATTCAGGTGATCATATTCGCGGATTAATGTTTTGTAGTTCCAAGGAGGAAGTTCATGAACTTTCTACTTCTTTAAACAGTGAAGGTCTTAAAACAATTGGTTTAACTGGTGATAATTCTCAAAATGAACGCGAAGAAGCAATTCAAAAATTGAATAGTGGTGAACTGGAGTATATTTTAACAGTTGATATTTTTAACGAAGGCATTGATATCCCATACTTAAATCAAATCGTAATGCTTCGCCAAACGCAATCGAGCATTATATTTATACAACAGCTTGGTCGTGGTCTACGTAAACACAATTCTAAAGAGTATGTAACAATTATTGATTTTATTGGAAACTATAAAAATAACTATCTAATTCCGATCGCACTCTCTGGGGACCAAACTATGAACAAAGATAACATCCGCCGAAAAACGGTAAATACAGAATATATACACGGTGTATCGACGATAAACTTCGAGGAAATTGCCAAAAAGAAAATTTTTGATGCTATTAACAATACAAATTTATCGACATTAAAAACTTTACGGGATGCTTATACAGAAATGAAAAACCGTTTGGGTCGAATCCCTTTCCTCATTGACTTTATTGAGCAAAACTCAATCGACCCCGAAGTTATTATAGGGTATGCAGATAACTATTATAGTTTCATATTAAAAATGAAAGAGTCCATTCCTTCTCTCACTGAATACGAACTTTCTGTTTTAACAATGTTTTCAAAAGAGTTTTTGAATGGAAATCGAATACACGAAATTCTTTTAATTGAAACGTTACTTTCTGATGAATCCATTTCAAGAGAGTCTTTCGTTCGAAAATTAGAGGAATTTGGAACATATACAGATGATGCAACAATTCAATCAGTTGAAAACATGTTCTCACTAAAATTCCATGTTCAAAATGACGTGAAAAAGTATAAATTTAAGCCAATTATTGAAACCTCTGATGGACACTATCAATTTAACAAGGAAATTCAAGAGAGTTTGAGAAATTCGTATTTCAAAGGACATATTGAGGATATTGTAAAATGCGCTTATGAAAAAAATAAAAAGTATGATAAAACAAAAGCATTGACGTTATTTGAAAAATATTCCCGTCGTGATGCTTGCCGATTATTGAATTGGCCACATGATGATTCATCAACCATTTACGGTTACCGCGCAAAGCATAACACTTGTCCAATCTTTGTTACATATCATAAAAAGGATGAAGTCGAAACAAGCCAAGCTTATAGTGATGAATTTTTAGCACCCGAATTATTTAGATGGTTCACCCGTAATCGCTTAACACTGGAGTCCAGTGAAGTAAAGAACATATTAAATTATAAAAAGTCAGGGATGGAAATTCATCTATTTACGAAAAAAGATGACGGTGAAGGCACAGATTTCTATTACCTGGGTGAGGCAGACATTGCAGAAGGTAGTGCCAAAAACGAAGTAATGCCTGATGGGAAAGGAAATCATCTATCAGTCGTTACAATGAATTTAATACTAAAGCAACCTGTACATTATGATATTTATCATTATTTAGTTGGTGAATAGAAGTTAAACTCGAAGTGAATTAATTGCTTCGGTTTTTCCCATCTTTATTTCTCCCTGCTTATACCAAGCATAAATTTTTTAAATAATAATAATGGAGTGAGACAATGACACACTCCATTATATATTATTTTTATTTAAACTTATTTTAGTAAATACTCAATCCGCACTTACATATGATAAGGTTTATCGAAAATAATGAAAGTGCAGTTCTCTTCTGTGTTCATATCTATTTATATCCATTCACCGTAGCCTTTTTTCTCTGTGATTTAGCTTTTTTAATTTCTACTTCCCATTCTTTAACTTTTTTGCTATTAGGATTATCATTTATTTTCTTTTGGAATATCTTTATATGTCTATTAAGTTCCGCCAAACTAAACTTATGGAGACGGCGGGTGTTCAGTCTATAAAACATACAAACCTTATTAAATCAACGTTTGAAGGGCTTTTTTGAGGGTCAAAAATAGCTCTTACAAAGGAATTAATAAGGTTTGGTAAAAATGCTTACGGAGACTAGTTTAATACTAAGCTACATTATTTAAGAAGTTCCAGTATGTTTAATATAATGATTTGTAACAGCTAGTAATTCAGCTACTTTATCTTTCATTTTAAACTCTTTTCTAATAGATGGCTGAACTACTATAATTTTTGCTTTTATAATTCTATTCGAAAACAAATTTATTTCAAATTTTCATCTGTATCTATTAAATAATTACAATATCCTCTCTTTCTTCTACTAGATAGCTTCTGACGCTATATGGGTTTAGTTGTTAGCTAAATAACCGATTTGATTGATTGGCCTAAAAAGATCATATAAATTATTCACTGAATTATTATAGGTATTTACTTTCATTGCCTTTATATGAAATAAATCAATAAATATTTCTTTGCCTGTTGTTCGAATTCCGATATAATCGGCTACTTCACCTGCTCCGTGATCAGATGAAGTAGATGTCGGGTATAAAGGAAAATAGCGAGTTATCTAATTTTGTATGTTGGTTGGTGGGAATAAATCAACTATTTTTTATCCATGTTTGAATTTTACTCTCAATTAACGTTGCATCCAAACTTCCGTCTATTCCATCCTCTGTAATAATTAAATTTCCATGAATTTCTGAAATTCCTACACTTTCATAATTTGCTCTTTTTCTGTCCCAATCCCTTTTATATGATTTATCTCTTAGCATTCCAAGATGTTCTAAATAAGCAGTTTTGCCTTGGTGGCGTAGAGTAAAATCAGGAATATAAGTTTTACCACTAACATCTAATGGTTCTTCATAGGAATACTCAATTTTCATCTTATCAAGAATGTTAGCTACGATTACTTCGGACTTTGATCTTACCATTTCACCACGAATTGTTTTATGGATCAATCTTTCTTCAAAGTACCGTTTTTGTTTACCAAACTCTATCTCAATGATGTTTGGAACTTCAAATAAATCTGTATATCGTTGTTTAGTATCCGAATACCAATCATTTGCATACTGAACTAATTCTTGAATTGACAAATCACTTAATACAATTAGTTTTTCTCTTTGACGAGAAAATGCAGTATATAAAAGTTCTTTTGTAACAAATGAACTTTTGCCATTAATAACTACTATTGTTTTACCAAAACCAGAACCCTGTGACTTATGAACAGTAAGGGCATATGCAAGCTCTAATTTAGAGTCACTATTTTCTCCACCAAAATCTGATTTTGTATATGAAAATAATTTTCCTTCAAATGAGCCGAAACGGAAGCTATATGAAGCAGTATAAGATTCATTTTTTTGAACTCTACTTAATATTCCAAGTTCACCGTTTGCTATATATTCTTCCGCCTTATCCCAGGCTTTTCTAATTTCATTTCTATTTGAAATAACTTTGTCACCTAAAACAATATTTTGAACAGATTGAGGTTTATATTTATTTTTCCATTCCCATGTTTGCCAATTCACAACTGTTTTTTGTCGATATTTTTGATGGATTTGGTTGTTTAAATAATAACTCCCCGTACCAATAAATTTAGTAGGAGATAGAACTTGCCAGTCTTCAATATGCTTTCCGGTATTATAATTTGTATATTTACCGTTCTGCTCAGCGCCTAAACTTTTATTGAAACCATCAATATCATCTACAGATGTCATATTAATAATTTCTACCATTTCATCAAAGAACAATTTTTCGAACTCGTCTAAATTGTTGTATTGAATATATTTAAGACGATTATCTGTTTGACTGTTGTGTATACGGTAAATTACATCTTTATCTACTAAATCTGAATTAGAGAATATTTGAGCAAAAGATAAATCATCACCACCTGAACCCTGTCTCATCTCAGTTTTCAACTTTGCAACCTTATCAGGATAAGTACTCTCCAAATAATTAATCAAATCAACAAATGGGCGTCCTGCTCCTATTGGAGGTAATTGATTTGGATCTCCTATAAAGATAATTCTTTCAGCATGAGAATCAACAAGCTTTAGTATGCCAGCAAACATATCTTCAGTCAGCATTGAACTTTCATCGATAATGACTGTTTTGGCAATACTCGAACTAGGTTGGCTTGGCATCTTATAACTCATTGTGTTCCAACAGAAACCCTTTGAACGAATTAAAAATTGTGCCACAGTCATAAACTCAGCTGCAACACTATTCTTCCTAAATGAATTCTCAAGTTGAACCCTTGCTTTCCCAGTAGGAGTCAATGCTAATACTCCACCAGCTTTAATTTCTTTTGAAGAAGCTAAAATCCCCAATGCTGATGTTTTACCCGTTCCCGCTCTTCCCAATAAGACAGATATTTTAGATGACTCAAGTATCTTTAACGCTGTCGCCTTTTCATCACGAGCCAGTTTATCGTTTTCTTCATTATTTTCTTGAAGTTTTCCAAATTGGTCGTTAATAATCTTTTCCCAGTTTTGTTCACTCGATAAACTAGTTTCTAAACGGCTATTTACTATATCGACTACCAATTGTTTATAATCTTGATATTCTTTCAGCTTTATGTACGAATTTTCCGTATCAACATACAATTCACCATCCTGCAAGAAATCTAAAACACCTTCAATTTTTTCAGTTTGAAAATCCGTTTTTTGATCTAATGGTAATTTGTTAATTTCTTCAACAATTTGATCATAGCTGAGTAACGTATGGCCTTGATTTGCGGCTTGAACTAAAACAAATATCACCATAGCTCTAAATCGGCGCTTATCACCTTCAGTTCTCATTTTGGTTGGTTTATTTAGAGGATATCTATTTTCCACTAACGGATTTACAAACATTGCATTGTCGATTTGCGAAATAGTAACTTGGTGTTCGTGCTTTTCTTTTCGTGTAAGTTCAAATAATCGGTATGGGTTTCCAACAATTTCAGCTGCATAATTTTTCAGATGACCCCAGGCATAAATAGCTTGTTCAACAGAAAGATTCAATCGTGACAAAAGTTCGAAATACCGAGTTTTGTTTTCATCTCTTAATAAACCAAAAAACTCATCCTCTTTATCAGCCAAACCGTCATCCAGTTTCTCGTTGCCAGTTTCTCTCTCCCCTGTGAAATATAACTTCAATTCAGACATCAAGTCGTTTTCAGAAATATCAACATGACGAGCAACATCAAAACCATATCTAACACCGAAAGCTGATAAAATCGAACCTAATCCAGGGAAAATACCACGTTGATTCCAAACATTTTTTAATTGATTATCTACATATTCAAGTTGAATATTAACCCATTCATGATTAGCTTCTTTCAGATTAAGTTTCACTATATTTTTCAATGCATTTTTCGCTTGATTTAGCACATCAATAGCCGCATCGTAGCTAACCCATTCAGCTGCATATGAAAACTCCGATTTAAAACCTGCCGCTTCAAACAATGTGACACTCGATACATCAAAATCAGGATGCTTTTTTGCATACTTGGCAATTTCGAGATATGGCATTAAAAACCCAGTCTTGCCATCTAATCTTATTGAATGTGCTGCATTCGTCTCCCAGATGTAGTTTTTTTCATCACTACTTCCATCTGAATCATACTCATGAATTTCTACATTTGATACTATATTTCCTATTCCTGCAATTACACGCCGATTATCTTCAATAAATGGAACTTGTTTGTAGTACGGAAATATCAATGAATTGTGTGGACTAATTCCCGAAAAGAAGTAATCAAAAATCCCTTTTTGAGATTCTCCATGTGATACCCACGCACTTGACCAGCTCAGCATTTGTTCTGTTTTATCTAAGTCAAAATGAAAATTGTAATATCTTTTCTTCTCATTCGCATTATCCTTTAAAGTCCATGAAAAGGGACGTAATAAGAATGAATATGGGTCCATCTCAAAAGTTGTTTCTTCGAAATGCTTGAACTTATCATTTGCATTTCCTTTTTTATATGGATGGTTCATTTTAAGATTAAGCTTGGTATCACTCATGAAAGCAGCGTTCTCTGTAATCCAGCTTTGCATTTTTACCGATCCTACTTGTTCATAACTTTTCTTTATTAGTTTCCTCAAACTCCAAGTCCCGTGATGATGCAATATTTGGGATTACTTGAGCAGCTACATTAAACCTAGGATTATTGTCAATCCTCCCTGTATAATCGTTATCCTTCCAGGGAATTCTTGTTGAAAAGTGTTGTACATAGGTTGTTTGTGATTTAACTTTCTCTTCTTTATCAATCAAAACATTGGTCATCTCCTTATTAACAATATTGTTAATAACATTATATATGCACTTCCATATTTTGTGTATTATGAATATAAAAATCGCAAACCAAGTGTTTTAAGGACGATTGGAACTAATGCTATTTTTATATATATTATAACTCTGCAACCTTTAAATGTTATCCAAGCTATTCACTCAACCTTACTTCATTTTCTGGCCCTTTTTCTATCATATGTTCCCAAGAACTCATTTTTATCCTGTAGGTCAAATAGGTAAGATTAATTTATTTCAGCTCCCTAGTAAAATCAGGTCTTACACTATCGACATCAATAGCACACACTCCACATGTGTCGAATGTATGTGGCAACACAAAGGATGTTGGTGGGATTAGTTATAGAGGCTCGACTCCAAGGTCAGTGGAATCGAGCCTCTTTTTTCATCATTTTTATTCTAACCATGCACAATGCCACGAGTGCTGAGCGTGGATAATTTAAAAATAAAGATGTATTAGAGTCACCAATAATTAACTATAAATTACCTCTAAAAAATCGTTCTCTATATCGGTCTTTAAAACAAATTATATCTTTCATAATATGCTTTCCCTTAACATATATCCAGGTACCGATCCCTTTTCAACTAGGAAATCCAGTACAATTATAACTTCTCCCTTTAATCTAACTTCTCTTCGAATATTTTCCCGATTGATATGAATATATCTTTTAATGACATTTTCTAAATAATATACAGTACAATCTTCTAATTCAGCACTCCATATACTTTGATTTTCTAATAACATACGTGAAATCCAAGATATTCCGTCATTAATAAATTTTTGTCCTATTCCATCTAATAATTTTGCGATAGAATATAGAACTGCTGGTGAATCTCCTAATCGTCTTGTAACTTTCATTAAAAACCTTTTGTTTTGTTCAGTTAAAGAATGCCATTCTTTAATGTTATCATTCCATAATGTTTCGGCAAAAAGGTAGCTTTTGATGAGTCGCGAATTACCATAACTATTTTTTCGTTTATTATTTAACTCAACAACTTTTTCGAAAAATAAATCCCATACCAACCAAAAGTTATCATATTTTTTTAGAGTATCTTCTACATAAATAAATTCTTTAAATAAGTCAGCCATAGATTCATTATTATTAAATTTTGTTATAAACGGACTTAAATATTCTGGTATGTCATCACTTGAAGAAGATAAAATAATTTCTGCTAACTTTACTAGAAAATCATGACTAACTTCATAATCCATTCTATTTCTTCTATCATCCAATAATAGCTTCTCAGCAAAAACTATTATTATATTTTTGATTAAATGCTTATGAACGTCATTATTAGTATCTAACGGTATTAATTGAAAAGCTGTTTTTAAAATGCGTGGATTGATATTATTTATTTTTCCAATTTCTTCAAAGGTTATTTCGTCACCTATAATTTTCTCTATGTCTACTTCATATTCTTCTGAAAATCTTTCTAAAAAACCCTCTTCACCATCTATTCGTCTATACTTTTCAAAACTTTCTATATGCAATCGCTCTTTCATATCTTCATACTTAGGTTTTAAATATAAATATCCTAATAATAAAGATTGTGCATCTTCAAAATTTATATTCCATAATCCATTTAAGATTGTTTTAGTTGAATAACTCGAAAAATCTATAGATATCCCTATAGGATGATTATCGAGCAGAGTAAATAATAGGATAACTTTAATAGGTTCTTTGTCTTCAGGAAAATATCTCAACAGAATTGGTAAACTTGAAATGGCAGCTTCAACACCATCTCCAATTTGATAAGCATAATTAGGCTCCAAAGAAGATGAAGCAAAAGCTAGAATAACTTCTTTACAAAATTCTTTATCCATTTGTGACAGAAGACTATAATAATCTCGAAGTAAAACAGCACATACATATGATGGCACACCTTCTGCAAAAATATAATCTTCGCCGTTACCATCATGTAAGTCTTCTAACATTTCTCTAATTTCTAGTAGAGCTAATAAAGGATTTTTCTCGTACTTTTTATACTCACTTGACTGACCCTCATTTTTAAATTTAGAATCAGCCCACAATCTTAACGGTAAATATTTTGTTGCTTTAGAGCTTTTTTGAAGTGCTAACTCACTATATTCCATTAAGTCTGCATCTATCTCAGGATTAAAATCAATCTGTACGCCTTGATCCACTTTTTCAACAGTAGGTTTCATTTTCCTTCTATCCATACGTGCTAAAAAAAGCCTCCAAGTTTTATCTTCTGCAAAGGAATAGTTTTCAAGTTCATCATAGTATTTATCAAAAATGGTCCATAAATCTTCCATTCTTTTAGTAGCTATCTCATCTGGTATCTCTTCGTTTCTAAAAAACTGATACATCAGCGCAATTGTTTCAAGAGTTTTTTTTCTATGTTCATGGTCACAACTTTCTATTCTTTCATCCTTATGAATTTTCTCTTTATAATTCAAACCATATCCAAACCTAAATGTACTTATTGCTGTTTGGTCCAAAACCATTCTACTACTATCATAAAAAAAGAATTCCTTTGTTTGAAATAAAACTTTTGCTACATTAAATGTTTTCTCGTGATTAGCTATGACTATACTTGAAATAATCCCTGTTATAGAAGCAGACTTAGTATTTTCTAATAAATACAGTAGAATATTTTCCAATATTTCTGAATCCGTATGTTCTGACCTTTCCAACAAAAATTTCTCTAGAGCCATATGTACAGATTCAAATATTTCCGGTGAAACTTGTGTTCCTCTATAGGTATTCCATAGCCTATTACTTATATATTGTTTGATTACCTTTTTATTAATATTAACTTCTACTTCTTCTACTTCTCTTTTACCCAAATCAGAATTTGCATAGCTTTCGACAGCATAGTTTACAAACTTGAGAATAAAATCAATGGTTTCTTTAAAAGAGTACTTCAAGAGCCAATAAATAGGGGTTTGGTATGCACTAGAAGGATAGTAATCCCTTTTATCACTACTAATCGAAAAATCATCTGAAACATCTGATCTACTATAAAAAGGGTGAGGTGGCTCACTTGGTTTAATCCAATATAATTCAGCTAACTTTAATACATAATTAGGAAGGATTTTTATAACTTCTTGATTATCGCCTAACTTAGATAAAACTGCGTTTACAAGACTATAATACGGATCTCTATATTTTCTCCAATTATTATTAATTACTTCTGAAAAAACCTCTGTAAGTTCATTGCTAATTTCGCTTGCCCCATATAAAATAGTTTGGATTGTTTTCTCTTCAGTTTCATTTGCCCTGAAAGCATAATTATCTTTTTCTATAATTAATTTATAATATTTCAAAGCTATCAAAGCTGCTAGCCTTGTTGTTTCTCCACTTCTGAATTTATTATTCCATTCATAAATTACAGGTAATATATAGTTTACTGTTTCTATTTCAAAAGATTCTTTGTATTGATAAATTAGCTTAATTACACTTGCCCAACCATGTCCTTTTGGCTTTGTTACTATATACTTCATATCTGATATTGAATATTTATCTAAACCAATTAATTTTAGATAATCCTCATCAACTTCTTTGCATGCTACCCTTAATAAAAAGGTGATTTTTTTTAACCACTTATGATTATTTCTAAATATTTCATCTTCAAATAAACTAATGAAATAATCAGAATATGGTGAAAGTAAAACAGACACTATGATTTCATCTTTCCAAAAATAAGAGATATCTTCGGCTTCAAAAACTTCTTCAATAAGATTTTCAATCGAACTATCCTCCAGTAAAAGTTTATCAGATACCCATTTTCTAAAACTTCGCCGAATAGGCAGAGATTCTCCGATTTTATTGAAAAAATCAAGTAAGCTAACTCTTTTAATGTATTCAGATTCTATTATTTTCTCTAATGCCCATTCTTCATATATGTCATGTGCTATAAAATAACCTGCAGTTTCATACCCTAAAACACCATCCTGTACTAGAGTAGAAATTGTCATTTCATTAGAGTTTGGTGAAATAAAAAATTGACCTTCATTTGCCCTTTGAAAAGCAATTTTCATAAAACATTGTTCCCTAGATGGCTTCGATTTTTTTATTACCTTGTCCCATAACTTTTCTTTAAAATTCAGATAGTTAATTACCTCTTCATTATCATAAAATCTTAAATACTCATTTAAATAAAACGGATTCCTAAGTACCTCAAGTAACTTTTCATCACTAGGCAAATTAAAGCCATATTGTTGAGCGTATTCTACTAATTCTTCCATCGATAAAGACTCAATATAAAATTTAAAAGGCTTCATTTTGTAATGATCTATAAACTTCATATCTAAATCAGACAAATAATTACTTCTTGCCGTAAATATAATTTTCCATCCGAATTTAATTAAAGTATTAATAAATTCGTTAAATGGATCAGTCTTTTCTAAATCTAAAATCTTTTCAGCAGAATCGACCACTATTAACTTTTTTTCATCTTCTTTATGAGCTTCTATAAAACCCCTAAAACTACAGCCACTAAATAGGTTATTTATATTATTGATTTCAAATTCACTTGATTTAAAAATGTAGAAAGAATTACTCCCTTTCATATCTTCATATAACTTTTTAATTACAGCTGTTTTACCAACACCGCCCATACCTGTGACAATTAAAACCTGTTCTCTTTCGATTTTATCTAGAATATCTTGCAATAAATTGGTTCTATTAATTTCTAGACTCTTATCTCGGTAAGTAATAGATGTCTGAATTCCTTCTAAAATCGACTCAGTATGTGATTTCTTTTCCAATAATGATTGGAAGATACTCATTTCGAAAGTAAAAAAGTGTTTAGCGATAAGTTCATTTTCCAAAGTCACAAATGGAGATTCAAAAAAGCTAGCAGTTCTCCATTCTACTCGTATTTCTAATTCATTAGCTTTGGTTTCAATATCAATTTTGGCTTGAGGATCATTTTGTTCCGGTTTATCAAAATGATGACTTTGCCCCCATTCTTGATTAGTATAAAAAAGAATTTTGTTAACTTGTGGATAATCTCTTTTGCTTTTAACTAAAGACTCGATTAATTCTTTTTTATGTGCTGATAAAGTCGTATCATAAAATTTTGCTTGCCATCCAATGATATCTTCATTCATAGAAATCGGATTTGTCTCAATTCCAGATTGATTTTTATACCTGAAAATCCCAGTTTCTTTTTTGAACTCTAAACAAAAAAGAATATAACAAAGCCATTCAAAATTACTTTGTGGATTCTCACTAAATTTAGCCTCAAAAACCTTCCAATCAGGTTTAATCATAATCACACCTCATTTCATATGATTTCACTTTATTTTACAACAATTATTGGGTTTATAGACTCTTTTTCCCTTCTATCTTTATTTGAAATTAATTAGTTTCTAAGTAAAAGAAGCACATCTTAGTTTCCTAAGACATGCTTCTAAGTTCACTTACTCAAAAATCCCTTTAATATATCTTTTTTCTTTTGCTGTGATACCTTCTTCCTCCGGCATATCAACAAATAATGTTGTAGCCTCTAGCCTACTTGGTAAACGGCCATCTTTATAGATTAAGCGAGTTTCTTTAAGTGTTAAAATACCGTCTAATTGTCATATTCCTAAAAAACCAACAGTTGTAGAAACACTGTAATAATAGCGCCCCCTAAATAACAGGTTTAACGCTATTTGACGCTTACGTTTCAACCAATATTAAGTTAGATATACCAAATAAAGCATACGTTGAAAAACACGCTTAAATTAGGTTTAGTCAGCTAGTTCAAGCCAAGCCACCGCTTTACAATGTGTTGGAGGGTTAAATTAGGCTCGATTCCTATCTCTGTGGAACGAGCCTATTTTTCTTATTCAACTTTTCATGGAAGTGAATTAAGTAAAGGGAAGCTTCTGGCACAATCGCACCCCATTATTGAACAAAACTAACTACTTTTTAAACTAGACTGTACTATTATCTATTACAATAAATTCAACAAAAAAATCTTTAACCTTTTAAGAACTACAAAGAAAAGAACGAATTCCATATTGGAAATTTCGTTCTTCTTCATTATACTAACTCTACATGCGACAGCTTCACAATGCCATGAGTGTGAACGTGGACAAAAATCAAAAAAAGATGCAGTGAGATCACCTGTAGTTTTTCAATTATGCCCATCTAACAAAACTGCTATATCCTCTGTATTAACTGTTTGATTCAATTGTAATCCCTTAAAATCATCAGCAGTTATAATTGATAATTCTTCTTTACTAGGATTTTCGATATTCACGACCCTTTTAGCGTGATTCATAATCAACTCATCATATATATTTCGAACGAGACGCCCATTGGCAAAACTCTCGTCTTTTGTTTTAACTAATTCTTTTAATGCCAATCTAATTTTCATTTTTGCTTCCTCACTCAAAACATACTCATTACCACTACACATCGTCATTAAAATTTTTTCTAATTCAATAGCTGTATAATCTTCGAACTCTATAAATGTATTAAAACGAGATTTAAGTCCAGGGTTAGAATCAAAAAATTTATTCATCGGCTCTGTATAGCCTGCTACAATTACGACCAGATCTTCCCGATAGTCTTCTAATGCTTTTGTAAGTTCAGTCAAACACTCTCGACCGTAAGAATCACTGTGGTCATTTTCAGTTATACTATAGGCCTCGTCAATAAATAAGACTCCTCCTTTTGCCTTTTCAATAACTTTTTTAACTTTCAAAGCAGTCTGACCTTGATAACCTGCTATTAAGTCTGTTCTTGAAGCTTCAATGAAATGCCCTTTCGAAAGCAAACCTAGTTGTTTATAAATTCTTCCTACAATTCTAGCCACAGTAGTTTTCCCAGTACCTGGTTTTCCTAGAAAAGCTAGATGAAGAGTATTTTTAGTCGAAGTTAAACCTTTAACTTTTCGCATTTGCTGTACCTTTTGATAAGCAATAAGGTCATTTACTTTTGTTTTCACATTATCCAAACCTATTAACGCATTCAGTTCAGATAGTAGTTCAGGCAAAGTACGATTGTCTTCAACTATCAATTCCTTATTACAGATATCTAGGACTGTAATATACCCATAATATTTAACCAAGCTATCTTTCAATGTTTTTGCCAACAATTTAACTCCCGGAATATTGTTTTTCAAATCAGCTACGTCAGATATTTTTTTTAGTAATGTAATCGTTGCCTGATGGTCTTGACTATCCGTAATTGCTATTGCATGTTTCGTTATTTCTCCATATTCGCCGACTAATGCATCTAATTTCGAAGCTAAATCTAAAAAGTCGTTTTCATATTTATTTCTCATTTTAGAATCCCCATCAAACTCAATAGAAATTGAAGTAATGCAATACCTATAGAACCTCCAGCTAAAGCATAAGCAATTTTCGTTTTCTTAAACAGAGAATTTATTTGACTTTCGTAATTAGTCTTATCTTCACCCATTTGTTGCTTAGTTTCAAGCAGCCTTTCTTCAAGATCATCCACCTCTACTTTTAGCGATTTAGCTTCAAATTTAGATTTTTGAACATCCTCCCATATTTGATCGATGTCTTTAAGATGTTTGTACTTTCTTATCATCTCTATGAACTGATTTAAAGCTTCTACTTCATTCGCCTGGACTTTAATTGTCTTTTTAAAATCACTAATCTGCTCTTTAATTGAATCAATATTTTCACAGATAGTTTGTGTATTTTCCCATACTTGATCAATGTCATAAAGATGATTAAGTTTATTTAAATCTTTCTTGAAATTTTGTAAAGTCCCTAATGCTTGTCCTTGAAATTCAATCACATTTTTACTGTTTTTTATTTGTTCGTTAAGTGAATTTATATTGCGCTTAAAAACTTGAACTTCTTCCCATAAGACATCGATATTTGCCAGATGTTTGAATTTTCTTAATTCTTCTAGAAACTTATCCAATTGTAAAATTGAATAAGACTGTTCTTCAGAAGTTTGTTTTATATTATCGATTTGCTTATTAATGAATTTCAGCTCTTTTCCAAACCTTTGGGTGTCTTTCCAAACCTCATCAACATTTTCAAGATGTTCATATTTATCTAACTTTTCTTTAAACTTTTTTAAGACTGTAATTGTTTGCTTTTGTACTTCTATTGTTTTATTAATATCTTGCTGAGCATCTTTCGCTTCTTTACTAGCTTTCTCAGCCGCTTTAATGGAAATAAGTATTGCTTGTATATATTCTTTGTCTAAAGCCTCTAAAGCATTATAAACTTCACCAAATTCTTTAATAAACTTTGTATTTAGCGTATTAAATTTGACTAAGTAACCTTGTATTTGATTTGTTAAATCATTTAATTCTTGTCCCGTTACCTTATGATCAAACCAGTTAAATAGGCCTCCGTTTATTTCAACTTCCTTTAAAGCCAATTCTTCAGGTTTTGTCAATGAAAATTCTTTTAACTGATTTTTAGCTTTCTCAAAATTATGCGTTTGAATAACAAGTTTGTTCATATTAACCCTCTATCTTTATTTAGATAATGTTTTGAGTTCATTAGCTAGAAAATCAAATTCATCATCATTTCTATTTTCTTCAGTACTAGTTCCATAAAAAAATCTAAAGTCGATTTAAATATCATAACAATATCCCATTTTCCATCTGAATCAATATTTAATCCAAAAGGCCTTTTATAATTTTCTCCATTTCATCGAATGTATCCTTATTATTTTTCGAATTCGATACATCTTCATTAAAAATTAAATCCAATGATTCATTCACTTCATCTCTAGCCTTTGCATGTCTTTCAGTTATTGAATTAGATACTGTTTCTTTAGTATTAGAAAGTTTTTCGCTACTCACTGCAATTAATTGAGATTGGGTATTCAAAATTTCATTCCCTTTTTCAATTTGTTTACTTACGTTATAATTTATTTGTTTTTTTTCGACAGCTTTATCGATTAGGTTTATGGCAATAGCTCCAATTATCCCTGCTGTTATACCACCTGTGAATAACCCTATCAAATTAGCCAAACTCCCCAACAACGGAATTTCAACTGCAAGAAAAGGAATTGTCATTAAGCTTTTTTCTACCACTTCCCCAAGTACAATTGCACTAACAGCACTTAATCCTGCCATCACTATTTTCCCAGTTTCTAACAAAAGTATACCTAGAGGTTTGTCTTTGTTATCAGGACTTTTTAGATAATTAATGGCCTCTTTAATAGATTTCCATCCTTGCTTTAATAAAATCCATACTTTTTTAATAGTAGCAACGATTGGGCCATATATAGCAGTGAAAATAGTTGTTAATACTGAATTTCCAACATTTCTCAAATATGTTTTCATTTTACTAATAAATGAATTAATCGCTTCTTTAATATGTTCAAATAGTGTATTCAGATTTTTCTGAGCTGATTTCAACCACTTAATCAGTTTGCTAATTACTTCTTTAATAAATTCGGTAAACATCAGCATAACCGCTGTACGAAGTGCCTTTCCTGTTATTCTGAAGGCTTCTTCCTTACGCGATTTTTTGCCTTCTTCCATAGATTTTTGAATACCTTCTTGCTTTTTTTTCTCATATTCTTCGCGTGCAATTCGTTCTTGTTCTCTCAACTTTTCTTCATTTATGTTAAATCTCTCGGCTGGCTTTTTACCTTCACGTTCACTTTCTAACCAATCATTCATGCTACTGTCGCCCTTAGATTGATTTGCCACTGAATCTAAATCATTGAGATTTTTATCACTGTTAGCAAAAGTAATTTGTTCGTTTCTGCTTAGATGTGTATTGGCTTCTGGGTCCCTAACGATTTCTCCTACTGAAACAGTATGATCCTTGTGTACACTGGAAGAACCTTTATCTCTTCCTTGATCAAACTCATGTCGTAAACCATATCTAACTATCTTTTTATTTTCATCCTTTTTATCTTGTCGCAAAACCTTTTTATATGTTCCGGTTCTATTATCATATCTTGTTTTAATTTCCCCATTCTCATTCTTTTCAAAGCTATCTTGATAATTGTCGTACCGTTCCTGATAGTTTATATAAGTATTATGTTTTGCTATTTTACCTTTTTCAAAGTTTTCAGTGGTCTGAATATGAGCTTCTTTTCTTAAATCTAAAGTAAGTTCTTTATTTTCCTTTATAAAATCCGTCCCTGCCTTGGCAGCAATTTGATTTATAAATTGTTCCCAAACTACATCCTTAATTATATTTCCTAAGTTATCTTCATTACCGATTTTTTCTTTTTCGTCTTTCAAAACATCTAAATCAGAAAGTTGAAGCTCTAGCTCGCTTTGTAATTTATTTTCCAATTCATCAAAGTCAAACGAATCAGCAACTTCGATTTTATTAATATTTAATTCAGCATTTTCTTTTGACATTTTTCCACCTCGATTTTTCCTCTAAACATAATTATCAACCCTTATAATTCTTAATTCATATTATAATTCTAATATATGTAAATTCCAATTGAATACTTTGAAACAATTTATTTTGATTAACACCTAAATAAATTATCTCTAACATTATTAGAATGTTAAAAGGTGCCTATTTTGAATGTAGACACCTCCTTCTTTTATGATATAACCTCCGTGTTCTTGTTTATTCTGGAAGGTTATTTAAGATAATGGGCCTATTATTGAATAAAATCTGATAATAATTTTCCAATTATTCTGCTCGTGTTTACCATCCATGAAAAGAGTAAAAGAGCATTCTGACAGTGCTATTTTCAGGAAGTTGTATTTAAATGTTCTACATTTATAGTCTGTTTTGTCCATTTTGTTAAGCAAAGTAAACATTGGTCATTAGTTCGAGTGAATAAGGAATAAATGTTATTGATTATTATTTTATAAAAATAATAATCAGTATGGATATTTTATTGGGTATTTATTACAATCTAATGAAGGTTACTAATAAATTGGGAGGTTGTTTCTGTGAGCCAAAGAAAGTGGTTAGAAGTAGTAGATCCTAAAAAAGTAGATTTATACCCAATTCAATTTGCAAATTGTGATCGCTTAGAAGCGAACGATGCCGTATTTATTTTTGATGAAGTTGGTAGTGGGAAAACAATCAGTAGTGGTTTAATGGCATTAGACTATTTAGAGAAAAACCCGAAAGAAAAAGTATTGGTTATTACAACAAATGCATTATCAAAGGGTGGTCAAGGAAATAATGGGCAATTTTTAAATGACTGGTTTAGTAAATTACCATTTAAAGAAATGGGATTTGAAAATAGCGTTCATTTAATAAATAATCATTTCAAAAATATCGAAAAAAACATTGGTAATTATGGACTTATCATAATTGATGAGGCGCATTTATTTATTGAAAAAAAGACAAAAAAATATGAACAGTTAATAAAAATGAACGCACATAAAGTTGTATTTTTAACGGCAACACCTATTAAAAATTCCGAACAAGATTTAAATGTATATATTACAATTGCTGATGAAATTTTAGAAGAAAACAATGGTATTACGTTTGAGACCTTAAAAAATACAGTATCAACAATTGGCAAAAAACCAGAACAATTAATTTGCAGCTTTTTAAATAAAGAATTACCTGTTACTCGTTATTTTAAAGATACGATTCAGGATTTAAATATTGATAACTTTGAAAAAGAAATTTCTAAACGCTATCATACGTTAATCGAAAATTATGATGTTAATTATGGAAATTACAAAGAATGGGATGAATTACGTGTTAAAGCATTGGTTCGTTTTATAAACAGCAGACTAAAAGAGGAGCCTGATTCAAGGTTCGTGATTTTTACGCGATATATACAAAAAGAGGCACAATATATCGCTGATTATTTATACCAATATGAGGGTTATAAACCATTTTGTGAGGAAACAGAAAAAACATATGCCAAAGTAACGGGGGAAAATAGTTGGGAGCTAGCAAGGTATTCTGGAAAGACTAAAAGCGACGAGAATTTACCACAAATTTTAATTGTTTCTTATCAATTAGCAGAACAGGGAGTAAATTTACCAGGATTCAACCATATCATCAACTATCATGTGCCTGCGTATCCAGCTGCATTAGAGCAAAGATATGGTAGGATTGATCGTCTAACTAAGGATGGATATAAGCAAATTTTCAATTGCTTCATTTTAAGAAGCGGTAACTATGGAACAAATGAAGAAAATTTTAGGAAGGCTGTCTCAATTAGTTTACATAATTTATTAAAGCACTTACCTTCTCGTAATGTAATTTTATCGAAGCAGACTTTACAAAATTATTTAGATATTAGCGAACATAGAAAGGATATGCATGATAAATTACAACAGGCTGTTGAAAATATATTGGCAGTAAAGACTGCGTTTGACTTTTATATTGAACAAGAAAAACAACATGTACACGTAGAAGATATAGAGAATGTAGAAGATGAGACGACTCATTCAAACAATAATCAAAAACAAGAGACCATCTTAGAAAAAGCAAATGAAGAGGCAGAGATATTAATCGCGTTATTAGAGGGCGAGGAACGATTTGAGATTAATAGTGAACAAGAAGAGTTAACGCAGTCAGAATATGTACGAGAGCTGTCTTTATTTAAAGCGTTTCTGAGTCAGCTAATAGAATTAGAAGTCACTGATAGTAAAAGCGAAGAAAAGCGAAGAAAATTAGCAGAGGACTTACTTAATAAAAAAGAATACATATGGGATGAAATTTTTTATAAGAAGAAAAATGAGGATGATTCGTTTGAATCATTAGGGACAATTAATGCTATATCAGGTTGTGCAAATTTTATCAAGAAATCACCGGAGTTTAACATCTATAAGCAACAGTTTATGGATGAATTAAAGAACACATACATTTTCAATAAAATTAAGCAGCCATTAAATGAATATTTCGAAAGAATGTTCTTAGAAAATAAATTTATTAATTTGTTTCCTTATATAGTAAATGAAACCTATCAACAGCAAATCAAAAAAGCAATGGAAGAAGATTCAGAGTTGAAACAATTTGTGGAAGAAAATCGTAATAAAGATGAGCGTGATGTGATCCTCAATGAAGTGGATGGTTGGGTGGAGACATTACCTGTTTTCATGTATTTTAAAGAGATTTCATTAAATTTGTGTAAGAGAAGTATGACAAATGATTATTCAATAACTGGATCTAGAATGAAGTATTCTGATGGGAATCATTTTGCAAAGGCTATCAAATATATAAATAATCATATTTTTGAATTAGGTGACGCAATGCGTGAAGAGATAAACAAATTTTCAGAAGATGATTCAAAGAAGTTACGCATAAAATTAATCAGTAATGAAGAGAATACATTTGAAGCTTCCAATTGGTTGAAAATCATTTATCATGGCTCCCGTAAGGAAGTTTACGCCAAAGTATTGTTTAAAGAACATGTGCTAAGAGAAGGAGATTTCCCTTACTTTAAAAATCTAGAAAAAAACAAACGTGTAATGTTGTTGCTAGAAACTAAGTATCCACAGCTGCTGTCTTACAAAGAGCAATGGAATGAAATAGCTGGCAGTACCGTATCATCCGGTGTTGTGATGTTAAAGGAAGTTGTTGTTAATGAACAAATTGATGAAGAATATAAAGCGTTGTTAAATTTAAAAATAGACTATGATACAAAACTTAAAACAATTAGAAGTTATCGCTCACTTTTTAGCCATATCTTATTTAGTGACAGTGGGAATACAAGAGCATGGGTAGATTATCCTTTTACTAGAAACTTAGAAATTCCGAAAGATGGTCTTGTCTACGTAAATGATTATTGGACAAAAGGGATACTTTATGAATTGCAGGCATGGCAAATGTCAGAATCTAACGATTTGTATTCTCAATATAAGATTAGTAAGAGTTGGACTGTACCTATTAAATAAGAAAACTAATAATATCGATTAAAGATTCCAAATTCTAAATCTAAGTACAGAAGTAAAAAAATTCGCTTATTTGAAGCAGGGCCAATTAGAGGTGCATTATCGCACTTCTAAACCGTCTGCTTTTCATGTTTCAACGAATATTGAATTAGATATTTTTAAGTCTGATGCTAACAATAATTATGTCTCAAAAAATAGTTAGGTAAGAATTAGTCAACTAGTTCAAGCTAAGAAACAGATTCACAATGTTCGGTATGAATGAGTTTTTTAATTTTTATTTAGTAAAACTCCACTCTTTAATTTCTCTACCACTTTTCTCCTCCATAACAATATCCATTATTTCCAAAATTGATTATACTGCATTTAAACTCAATAAAAAAACAACTATAAAATATTAATTATATTTGTACATTATAGCTAGTTTAATTCATACTTAACCCTGCCATCGCTTCACATTTTAATGAGTGTTGAGGGTGGATTAATGATTATATAATGATGTAGTAGAATCATAATTCTTTGCTTTGTCATAAATCAATATAACTCATTTTATTATTATTTTAAGATAATAAATCCCTTAAATCTTTTCTTAAATTATTTAATGCCTTTTTATAATTATCATTTATAGCTATTTTCAAGAAATCTTCAGTAATTTTATTTAATTCATTTACTCTTGATTCACAAAAAGAACCTATAGCTCCTCCTGTCTTATTAAAAAGAGGAGTTTGTTTATAAAAATTATCAGATAAAAGATAACTAAAATCTTGCCCCTTATTAAAAGCGCCTGCTACAGGTATTATTTTTCTTATTTGGTGATAGCAAATCTTCTTTACAACATACTCCGGTTCTTCTCCTTTTTGTAATGATAAATTTACATTAACGTCTCTATGTTTCAAATAGTCTAACCATTTACTTAAACTAATTACATCAAAATCTTCAGTTTCAAATACAATATAACATTCAATTACACTAGGGCTAGATGTAATTGCAGTAAAAATTAAATCTTCATCACTTTCTATTGAAGAAACAAAGATTGGTGTATATCCAAATAATTTTTCAATAGGTAAATTACTAACTCCTTCACCGTTCGTATACTTTGAAAATGCTGGTGCATAATAATCTTTTTGTGTCTGGATAAGATAATTCATTACATTTACAGGTTGCCTAGTTACAAATAACATAAATATCCTCCTATGTATCCCTTTTAAATAGAACTAGCAATACTAACTTTAATTATAGTTGGAACTCCCACATTTGCAAGGATTTGTAAAAGTTTCGAAATCTCATTAGTAGTTTGAATAGGTAGAACTTTAAATCGAATTGTGTTTAGAAGTATCCTTTCTTTCGCTCGTCTTCTTCTCTTTTCGGATATATGTATAATAAATCCTTTTCAAATTGTTGCTTTTATTCTTCAATACTAGAATTGCCATCACCCTCTAATTCTCATAATTCCTGAATTTTTTAGTATCTTATCCTTCGTAAGATTATTTTAATCTGTAATATGATTAAATAAATTTTTAAATAAAAAACGTTAAACAATCAACAGAAAATGACTGTTTAACGTCCACGTATTAAAAATAAATTTTAGTAACAGTAGCTTTTCCTCGAATTACATCTTCCTTCGCTTTAGCTTGACGAACATTTTTCTCTAACTCTTCAATGTCAGTCGAAGTAGCATCGCCAGCGAGTTGCAAATCAAAGCCAACGAAATTTGAAGAGTAGCCCTTAGCCTTCACTAACTCTTTTAATTCAGTTAAAAAATCGAGACTGATAGCATCGTGTGCAGAGTTGCGTTCTTTTGTGCTATCTTCTTGTTCTTCAACAATTGTACTTAACTGAATTGTAATTTGACCGTTGTACCACTTTAGCATTTATAAGACCTCTTTCATTTTAGAATCAAGTTTTAATCCATCCAGAAACCCAACTAGATAAACTTGTTGCAGAATATTATGCTGATACTCAAACACTAAATCATGAATTTTTTCTGTAAATTCATCCCGTGCCTCTTTATTCAAAGATAAATTAGATTGATTTAGCAATTTGTCGATACTCTGCGATAAACCTTCATTTTTTACATTTAAACTGATTTCATACAATACTCCATCAACGCGTTGATTCAAAAATTGTTGCATTGCTGCATTAAAATTATCGATAATAGCCATCTCCTTTTATGCAGTTTTTTAGAATTCTCAATAATAGTATAAAACATTAAATATTGATTGTAAAACGGAATAATTGTACGCTTAAATTGACTAATTAACTGGAGTTGATAGGACGATGAATTCAGTATCAATCGGACGTACAATAAGAAGTTTACGAAAACAAAACAATATGAGTATGCAAGAATTAGGCGATAAAGTCGCACTATCTCAGGCCTCAATCTCTAGACTAGAAAGCGGTGTCACTGATATAAACTTTGCACAACTATCAAATGTATGTGAAGTATTTGAACTTACACTAACTGAATTTTTTGCTATGGTCGAAAAGCAAATGGACTTTAAATTAGATGTCTCTCCTGTAGAAGTTAAAACCATCGACGACAAATTAATTGATATCATCCAGCAGTTATCAGATGATCAAAAAAAGGGGCTGTATGTTTTATTACAACCATATGTAAAATGAAAAAATCGCTACTTAGAATCTAAGTGGCGATTTTTACTTTTTAAAGATAATACCTGGAAGTGTTTTTGTTTCAAAATACTAAATTTACTAGTAAAAAAGCAAAAATTGAATACGCGAAATATACTCAAAGCCGAACTATTTAAAAAAATCCTTATTTACTTTAAAGACTGTCTAATATTAGAATGACAAAATGGAAGAGCTGCGTTGGAAATTGAGATTATTCCTTTACATGCTACATATAGAGTTAAAACTTTATTTATTATAACTAAAACCAAATGTTTACCTTTAGAAGAGAGACTCTGAATAGTTACCACTAGTGGTTGCCATTATTGGCTCTTTTATAGTAACCAATAGTTTAAATTGATAATATTAAACATATTGCTACTTGACTAAACTGGTCATCTCCCCTTTATAGAAGGGATTCTGAATAGTCACCGATAATGGTTACTATAACATTTTTTATAGTAACTATTATTAGTTATCATATTGGCAAATAAGTACTTTTAATAGTATCTATTCGATATCATTTAGGGGATTTCAAATGAAGCGGTTCGCTAATAATTAGGAATCTAACTATCTGTTATGATGTAAATGGCATTACTAATATTTGCTTTACGTTTTAAATGATAGAAAGCTATAGCGATTTTTAATAGTGTCAAAATTAATTATCCATTCTCATCATAAATTGAATAACTAAAATCTATATAATCATCTACCGTTGTTCCTTCTTCTGGATTATTTTATGCCCTCCAAACTTCTGATACTCTTTGCCTCCATCCTTAAAAATTGAATTACATTTATAGTACCTAAAATCATAATTATGCTAAGATTCAATTGTCATTACACTGTTTGCAACTTATTTTATTACGAATGATTTTTTCATTATTTATGCCTCCGTATTAATAAATTTCTAATTTCTTTAATCTATTCAACCATCGTTTCATACACTTAAGGGGGTATAGCTAAGTATACCCCTTTAAGTGTATGAACGACTTCATAACCCCAAACCTATATAAGGCCTTTATACGTCTATGTTTCATACGTGCAATTACATGGCTTCCGAGCAGACAAATATCTCTGGAAAACCCCTATAATGATCAAAAAATATATAAGTCACATCACATCACATTTTTGGGGACTATTTTGTAATATTTTTAGCTTTAATCAGAGTCTTTTAGTGACTTCAAATACCTAAGGATTAAAGGTATTCTATTTCTCAAAGGCACTTACAATTTAGGCATTTATTATTTTATTTACTTTCACACTCTTCTTTAACTACAATAATATAAACCACCTTTTTAGCAAATGCTATCAACTTTTATTCCAAGTCTCTTATAAAGTGAATGTTCATCCCCTAACACATCCTGCGACATTTCTTGTTGGTGCTGTTTTGATAAAAACGAAGTAAGTAAGGATTAATGGCATGTTTGGCTAATAGTGGTTACATAGAATACAACGGTCCTAGCAGCACTGAAAAAAAGAAAAGCAGTTACTAATCTCTACACTCCGGATTACCGAATGACTAAACTACCAAACAACTCCTCTAACTTATCTATAACTCAATGTTTGCAATAGAACGATCTCTTTTTAAATTCAAGAACCGAAAAAATTATATCCAAAGTACTTTGTATTACCTAAAAAAGGTATTTATAAAGTTATTTAGAACCATTTTATCATTTCCACCCCGTTTCCTTCTTGAATAAGGACTTAATAACTATTATCATTTCATTATTATTAATTACTTTAGAAAAAGAGGTCTATATAATGAATGATGACATCTTCTTAATATTGTTATCAACAGATTTTAAAGACATAAAGTCCATTACTCATCTAGCTCATAAGTTACCTTTTAAAGGCGAGTATATAAGTATGGAAGATTTTTTTCCTTTGCTTTATAAACTACTTCCTCGAGAAGATCTGAAAAATATCACAGATAAACTTACAGTTGAAAACTTTATTTTTGTGTCTTTTAATAACGCAGGATTCCTAAATAGTCTAACTAATGAAATTAAAATGTTATTAGATGACTTAAAAAAGAATAGTACATCTGGAAATGCTATAAACCGAATATATAGCTTGATTAACTCAGAGATTTCTGTTGTTAATCCTGAACTGCAAATTGTACCAACACTTACAGATGCTTCACCTATACTTACTTTTAAATTTAATACTGTACGAGAATATCTCTTTTTTATTACCGCTAAATACATCCACATGAAAAAAGAATATTACATTTGTAGCTTCTGTAAAGAGCCTATTTTTAATGTTACACCAAAACAAAAAAGTAATTTAAGCAATCATAGAACCATTCTCCATCCTCACTGCCGAGATGAATATAAAAAACAAAAAGATCGTGAAAGAAAAAGAAAAGCATCAAAAAACAAAAACTAATTTTGAACATATAGGAGTCTATAACTATGCTAACTAACAAACTCATTTGGGCTGATATAAATAGAGTCATTCCTAATCCCAAAAACCCTAGAAAGGACCCTAATTTCAAATCAAAAGAAATGAAACATATTCTTAAGACTAAAGGGTTTGAAGAAGCTATCGTTGCTTATAAATCTGGTCCTTTTTACTGCATACTTAGTGGTCACAGAAGATGGCAAGCGAGTCAGTCTCTTGGATTGAAAGAAATCCCTATTTATTTAGTTCCAGAACCTAAAAACACCTTGGAAGAATTAGAAAGATTGGGATCAATTCAAGGTAATCAAACTGATTGGAGTCCATATGAATGGATTACGCACACTATAAATTTATTTGAAAATGATTTAAATTCTAAAATCGAAGATATTGCAATTAAATTAAGTGAGTCTATTCCCACAATAAAAAAACGCATTGCTGTGGGTAAGTTTTACGAGAGAAATGAAATTGAAGTTCAGTTAAACAATAATACCTACTCTGTAAATATGTTAGATACCATTCGCCTATGGTGTTTAAGAGTGAAAAAATTCCATCCCAACTTGTACCATGATTTAGGCGAAAAATATATTAAAGAGATAATGCTTAGAAAATTTGAAAACAAGTGTCTACACAGTGAAATTTTAAAGGGCAATTATATAGAAAAGGCTACCCAAAATGAGTTAATGACTTTTCTCTTTGACCCAAACAAGAAAATATCTTCTTTTATACAGGAAGTAAATTTATTAAATAACACAACTAAAAATTATGATGTCAAAACAAATGTATCCATCATAAAAAAGGCGACAAAAAACATTAATGGTATTAAATACAACAGAAAAAATGAAGCATCAAAAATACTAGAAGAAATCAGGAACTTAGAGAATCAAGTTGAAACCTTATTAAAAAAATTAAATTCTAATTAATAACAGATAGGAGTAATCAAATGACACGTTTACATTTAAAATATATCCCTATAGAACAAATAAAACCCAACCCTTTAAACCCCCGCAAAGACTATAAAATTGACTCTGAAAAATTACAACGTATTCTTGAAAATCGTGGATGGGAAACTGCTATCACTTGCTATCCGAAAGATGGAAAATATATTATTTTATCTGGTCATCGTAGACATTATGCAGCTAACCAAATTGGAATGAAGCAAATACCAGTATATGTTGTTTCTCCTCCTGAGAGTATTGAAGAAGAATTAGATAGACTTTCTTCAGCTCAAAGAGGTAAGGAGGATTGGACTACCTATGAATGGGGTAAATATATTTTTGACCTTTCTAATAATAGTACAGAAAATTGGACTATGAAAGAGCTTGCATATAAAACGGACAAAGGAGTGAAAGTTGTACGAGAAGCTTTAAAAGTTTTTAATTATTATCCTCATATGGATATTGAAGAAAAACTTCAGAAAAAGAATCTTTCCATTACTATATTAGCAAGAATAGTAGATTTTATTGGGCAATTAAAACAACATCACCCTGATATTGTAGAGGAACTTTCTGAACAAATGATTCGTGATAGTCTAGTTAATAAAGCTGAACACAAAAGAATTACTTCCAATCATTTGAGATCAGATAAATTGTTAGAAACTGCTCCTAAATCCGTTCTAAAAACATTTTTTAGAACACCTAAAATGAATTATATGGAAGTTTATTCTTTGATTGAAGAAGATGAAATAATCATCGATTCAAAAATTAAAAGAGAGATTAAAACATTACAAAAAAGAACTACCGAAATTTCTCAAATGGACACTAATAATACTGAAGACTCCATTAAATTGTTTAAAGAGCTAGAATCACTAGACATTTTTATTAAGTTGAAAAAAGAAGAACTTGAAGAATACTTAAATAAATAACTATATTTGTACATGTGCCAAATCTTTAAAGGCATATGTACTTTTAGTCAACCCTTTAATATATCCTTCTTCCTTCGTAACACTTACTGGAGGCCAGAACCGATGGGGTAATTAGGTTATCTTCTTACACTTTATTTGCTTGTAGCATATTTTCTTCTTATATATATTTCTTTATACTAGAGTAACACACCCTTTACTAACCTTAAATCTCAACCTTTGTAAACTCCATTCCCTTCACCTTCAACTGATTAAATAAATTCGCTAATGCCGTCTCGCCGACATTGCGGTACTTGCCTAATAGTACTAGCTCTTTCGGGAGATCTTTAACATGTAAAAAACCTTGTTCTTGTAACGAGTTAAGCAAGCTCGTTTGCCCAGGAAAGTCGTCCTTCGTTAACGCAACATTTCCTAATGCCTCTGTTAAAATAACAAAATCTGATTTGTAAAATAACAAGACTTCGCCGCGATATTGCTCCATCAATATTTTGCGCTTTTGTTCTTCTTCAACGAATAATCGTAATTCTTCAAAGAAACATTCATCATTAACTTCTTTAAATCGCTTTACATGCCGGTGCATACCTTCTAATTGATATGGCAGTTCACTCATAATATGTGCTTGCTGTTCCCCATTCAAACGAATTAAAAACGTTGTCGATTTTGGGAAACGCTGTGGCAATAAAAATGCATCACGTAAAAAATCTGGTATCTCTACAAATTGTTCTTTATAGTAAATTCTGCGACTAACCTTTTGCTCGGTTACAACATTTTCTGGCCTCGGCTGTTTTTGTACAAACGTCTGCATTAATGCTTCAATATGTTCAATTAAATATTCACTATCAGCCGTGCTTTTCTCAGGAATCGGCTCAATATACTCAGGTACCTCAATTTCTGGTGATGCATATATTTCGATAAACCATGTCAAAATCAAATGTTGATACTCCCAACAAGTTAATGCTTCTCTAATTAACATTTTGCGCGTACCATCATGACTTGCTGTATTTCCTTGGCGACGAACGAAGTGAATCGCATTATCCGTTGTCGGGGTAACAATACCTTCATTTTTTAACTTCATTTGTAATTCACCGAAATTGAACTCGCTATGCTCAAACCCTTCCAATTGTGCAACTTGACGAACTAAAGTTTCTGCCATTGTTCGCGCTGTTTGCATCGCTGCTCTGGGTGAAACAAAAAGGAGCTTTTCGATATCTTGCGTTAGCTCAGCTAAACTTGGATTAATTCCGTATAAAATTTCTTGTAATTTTTGTGACACTATTTCACACCTACTTGTTTAATTTTTTCAATAAAATATGGAATTTTTTCTTTATACTTATCTTTGTTTGCTAAGCGTAAAGAGTACTCTAGCTTTTTCAAATGATACATTGCTTCTTTTGGCAATTGTTCGAGTATGATGTTGTTTTGTGTAATAATAGATTCATTTCCACTTCGGATGAGTATAGATGTACTTCTTCAAGAGCTTGCCCAGTCCAAAAATACGCTCTTACTTGGAAATCATAATCTTTATAATAACCTGTAATAATTTGTCCATTTTCACTTTTTAGCTCATGTTTAGGAAAAACATTTGTCCGTCTTCCTTTCTTATCAAAAAAAAAGATATTGTTTATCAGTTGCATATTCAAACTGAAGATTAGCATTCGAATCTTCCGCTTCATTTTTTACGACAGCAAAAATAATTTGTAGGTGGTTTTCCCCTATAGATTGTGCAAAACGAACATCACCAACACTTGGATCTGCCCAAGAATCGAACAGCTCATCATATGGATGGCTATGATAATATGCTACAAAATCACTCGTCGTTACTAGCTTTCTCGATTCTCTAAGTATGATATTTACATATTCATCTGGCAATACACTATCCGCTGTTTTCTCAATAACGTTCCCAATTGGAAACGTATATTCACCGATTGACATTTCATTTTGTTCACCAAATATTAAACCAAAGCATTCCTTTTGCTGACCGCGCTTTGGATAATGGCTAATACAGTCAAGTAGCATGGTTGTTAATGTATTGTTGATTAATTCTAAGTGCATAAAAAAACCCTCCATAAATTTAAAATGAAAGCGTACCAGTTTAAAAACATGATACGCTCTCTGTTCGTTATATTTGATTTAACAAGCCCTTTAACGCTTCAAATTCTTCCTCCGACAACGTAATACCTTTCCCCATCTTCTCACGATTTGGCGCCCATTCGCGGATGTCATATTTCGGGGCATTACCATTCCAGCTAATACGGTTCAATTCTTTCTTCCAACCTTTTGCTGATTCAGATAACACACCAATGTGTTCAACAACTTCAAATTTGATTTCTGCCATTTAAGAATCCCCTAACTTTTAGTAAATTTGCTCTAGTTCGACTGCTCGTTTGAATGTTATGCCTGTATTGATAGCGGCAAAGTGCTTTTCTCCACAGCGAATTTTTCCTATTTCTGTTTTGCGTAAATCTTCCGCCGCTACACTTCCTTTTGTCTCCACAATAAAGTACAGTTTCTCTTTACCGTCTTCTTCAACAGATAATGCCCAGTCAGGATTATAGTTTCCGAGCGGTGTTTTGATTTTAAAATCTGCTGGCAATTTAATATAAAACTTTACATTCGGATCTTGTTCGCACGATTCTGCAAAAGCTCGTTCAATGTTAGAGTCAACAATAACATGATCATAAGGAGAACGATTGTCTGAAACTTTCACAATACTATCTTCATACGATTCAATTTCTTCTTGATTGAATAAGCTTTGATCGTACACTTCTTCTGTTTCTAGTTTTTCATATTTAACGCCATCAACCATCGCTAATCGCTTTGCAGCATTAATAATGCGTGCTGCCTCTAACATATACATTTGTGGATTACGTTTAAAATCATGTAACGTGCCACTTTGCTTTAAAATAGCAATTATCGTTTTACGAGTCAGCTTTGTATCTTGTTGTAACTCTGTTAAAATATCTGGTGCTTTCGTATATTCACGCTGAACCGTGCTAAAGCTTGTTTTAACAGTAGTTTTTTCTTCAATTCCCGCTTCTTCAATTTTTAACTGCCTGCGCTCATATTCGAGTTTTTGAATACGTACTAGGAGTTCATCACGTAATTTGTCTGCTGCATCTTTAATAAATTGCTCGCTATCAAAATAAATCGAATAAGTCGTTTTATATTTAATGCGTTCCCATAGTTCAATAAATGGTCCAGATAACGCCTCTTTATTTAATCTAACCGTTTCTTTTTTCGCATGATCTTTAATTTCGACCTTTTCCGTATTAAACTTCAACTCAATTGCAGCAATAACCTTCTCCGTCATATCTGGTGCGAGTATTGTATACTCTTCAGGCAGTTCAAACACTTGATCTTTAATAGCTTTCGCTAATGCAACGGTCCCTTTACCTTTTGAATCAATGTATTCTTGCTCAGTTAGATATTCAACAAGTTTTCTCGAATATTCATGACCTAATGGTTTTTGATATCCAGTAAGCTCATCTACTTCTAAAACTAGAGAACTAAAGGTTTCGTTCGTGAAAATACCAAACTCCATGCCATCTTTTTCATACTCATGTTGTAAACCGCTTGCAAAGTCCTCATAACTTTCGTTTGCCATAACCGTTAATGTATTTACTTCGAAGCCATGTACACGCTCACCATTTTGATTAACAGCTATGCGGAGACCTCGACCGATTTTTTGGCGCTTCGTAAGTTCATCTTTCGAATCAATTAACGTACAAATTTGGAAGACGTTTGGGTTGTCCCATCCTTCTTTTAAGGCTGAGTGTGAGAAAATAAAACGCAATTTATGAGCTGTTTTCGTCTTCCCTTTTTCTTCATCATACATCGTCAGTAAATCTTCTTTGTCTTTCATGATGATTTGAAAGGCACTTTCATCCTTTTCCCCACCATTTTTAAAATTACCTTTTTTATCGATTGAGAAGTATCCATTATGCACTTCTTCAACAGGAACATGACAATCACGAAGCTTTTTATATTTAGGAGATTTTAATACATCCTTATACTCTTCTTCAAAAATTTGACCATATTCACCTAAATAATGCTTACCTTCCTCATCGTACTTTCGGTAGTTTGCTACATTATCGATGAAGAAAAGACTTAACACTTTAATTCCAGAAGCATTTAGCTTTAGCTCTTTATTTAAGTGTTCCTCAATTGTTTTACGAATTTGACCGCGCTTAACCTCTAAATCGGCATAGTGTGCCTGGCTTAAATGAATAACTGATGGCTCGCCTGAAAACTCAATGTACTCATTATCTTTTTCAGACGATATATCGCGAACATAACCAATCTCTTCATACGCCGTTAACTTTGTCTTTTTTACTAAGTCATCATTTTTCTTTAATGAGATAATCTTTTTCTCAATGCCAGTTTTCTTTTTTTCAAAAACCTCTACGGTTGCTGTAACAGAAGTCTTTGTCGCTTTAATACCTAGTAATCGTAAGTGAGCCACATTACCATCGATTGTACGTTTAACGCCTGCCACTTCGATTTGCTTTACTAGCTTGTTTTGATACGCTTCAACTGGTCCCAATTTATAAAGTAGAGGATAACCTTCTTCTTTGTGCGTTGCAGAGAAACGGAAAACAAACGACGGATTTAAGGCGGCAACCGCAGCCTTTGCATTGGCTGTATTATCTACACTTTGTGGCTCGTCAATCACGACAATTGGATTCGTTTCCGCAATATAATCCTTAGGTGAAATACCATATAAGCTATCACGATCATTACGATTAAAAATATTATCTTCACTATTGAAT
This sequence comes from Lysinibacillus sp. FSL K6-3209, assembly GCF_037976175.1. Classification (NCBI taxonomy): domain Bacteria; kingdom Bacillati; phylum Bacillota; class Bacilli; order Caryophanales; family Bacillaceae; genus Lysinibacillus; species Lysinibacillus sp. FSL K6-3209. Next base: position 3,718,326 of record NZ_CP150264.1, read on the forward strand.
GCTTGAATGTTGATAACCATAATTTCCACATTTTCGTTTGAAGCAAATGCTCGTACATTCTCTAACTTAGAACTATCGTACATAAATTCGCGATAAACAATTCCATGCATTTGCGTTTTAAAATAATCTTTTGTCATTTGTAACGTCTTCATGACCCCTTCTTTAATCGCTACAGAAGGAACGACAATGATAAATTTAGTAAATCCATATTTACGGTTCATTTCTAATATCGACTTTAAATAAACGAATGTTTTCCCTGTCCCTGTTTCCATTTCGATATTAAATTGTGGAAATAGAGATGGGATAGATTGAGTAATCGGAATACCTTGCTTAATTTGAATTTGCTGCACGTTTTGTAAAAGTTTACTTTCCGAGACATCTATTTTATTTCCGATTCCCTTTTCACCAAATAGCTTTCCTTGTGCATCTTGATCCATAATCGTAAATTCTGACTTACGAATTTGTTGCCCTTCAAATACACTTAATACAGCGTTTATTGCATCTGTTTGATACGTTAATTCATCAAATTGAATTTTCATTTCTACTCACCTCTAAATCGTTAACAAGTTATCTTCTGGATAACCTGCATCTTTTAGAATCTCCATACAATTCAATTTATCTGAATCATTGCTGAAACCTGCATCACTGAAAATCACGCTACTTGTCTCTGTACCATGCTCATCACGGCGTGCAATAATCGCTTTAGCAATGTCTGTCGTAATCTCTTGTGATAAACAAATGAACAGACTTCCATAAGCGATGTCGTAAATCGTTTTTCCTTTTTCTTCAAATGTTTCAATTGGATATGTTAACTCTAAACCTTGTTTTAACATAATTTCATACACAATATCTAACTCTGAACGACCATCGATAAACGGAGTTTCATATAAATCTAGTTCATCTGCTAAATTAGCAAAATCAACATTCCATTCACGAATGTTAGATGTATCAAGTTTTAACACTTTAAAGCCAATGTCAAGTGAATCTAGATCTACAGTATTTTCATCAAGCATACCCGCTTTTTGTTGCTTTTCTTTTAGTTCAGCTATTATTTTTTCTCCTGCACGACGAATACGTTCTTCACCAATATCACAAATTGTACGGTAACCATTTTTATAAGCCTCTGATTTTTCATCTAAAACTTCTGGTAACTGTACCATAATGAATTTTCGGTTCCCACCATCTTCAGCGTTCAGTTGCATCGTTGCATGTGCTGTAGTTGCTGAGCCAGAGAAGAAATCCAAAACTATATCATCTTTTTTTGTATGCATTACTAAAAGTTGTTTAATGAATGCAACCGGTTTAGGGAAATCAAAAAATAATTTCTCTTTCAACAAAATTTTCGAATCGATTTGTGAATCATAGAATAGTACAGATTTAGGAGTTTGAACAGGATAATCCAATAGATATCGCTTAGGAGTAGGTATTATTGTTTCATCTTTACCAAAGTGCCACATATTCTGTGATTCCATTTCCCTTATAGTACTTTCTTTATATCGCCATCCATGAGAAGGTTTGTTACATGGTTTCTGAGTTATAGGATGAATGATTTCACTTTCAGTATTTCCATCAGAAACTCCACCCGGATTATCGGTTCTATATACACCTTTATTATCAACATAATAATAATGGTCAAAGTCATAAAATCTAGGATATTTAACTAGTTGTTTTAATTCATTTTCAACTTCGGTTTGACTTAAGTTTTGTGAAACTAAATAATTTGCCCGTTTAATAAATTCTTTAATATTATTTTTTGGTACATTCCAATTAGAATTTGTTAAACTATTTTTATTTTTACAATATACCAAACAATATTCGTGATTAGTGCCTATATGCTTTGCTTGATTTTTTGAAGAATTATTTACATGAATTAACTGTGCAATAAAATTATTTTCTCCATATATTTCATCGCAAACTTTCTTTAAGTTACTTTGTTCCTTGTCATCTATACTAATAAAAACAATACCATCTTCACTCAACAAATTTTTAGAAACTTTCAACCTAGAATAAATCATATTTAACCAATCTGTATGAAATCTTCCGTTACTTTCCGTGTTCGTTGAAAGCCTATTTCCTTCAGAATCTATTTGACCAGTTTGCTCTAAATAATTATTTATACCATCCTTAAAGTTATCTTTATATATAAAATCATTCCCCGTATTATATGGAGGATCGATATATATCATTTTAATTTTGCCATTATACGATTTTTGTAGAAGTTTCAATACTTCTAAGTTATCTCCTTCAATATAAAGGTTCTCTGTTGTATCAAAGTTTTTACTTTTTTCTGAAACAGGTCGTAATGTACCCTTTGAAGGTTTTTGAACGCCTAAGATCATTTTTTTCTTACCAAGCCATGTGAACTGGTAACGTTCTTGTTCCGTTTCTACAACTTCTCCTAATACTGTTTTGAGCATATCAAAATCAATTTTATCGCCATCTGTTAAGATTTCTGGGAATAATTCTTTTAAACGTGCAATATTTTGTGCCGTTATATCTAATGATTCTCCGTTCATTTTATTAACCATTACCTTGCTCCTTTTCTATTAATGCTTTTTTTGCAAGCTTTACTTTATTTGCTGCTTGTTGTAACTCAATACGCTTATTAAGTTGTGTTTCTTTTTTTGCCTGCTTCACGTAATCATCAATTTGTGCTTCCATGACAACGAGTTTCTCTAGCAAATTATTTTGTAATGAAACTGGTGAATAAATGTTATAACGAGAATGTAATTCAATTTGTAACAATCGCTCAAGCCACGATTCATAAAACGTTTTTAAATTAGTTTTATTAAGATTTTCAAAGTTCAACTGTTCTTCCACTTGTTGAAGTGTTACGATTTCTTGCACCTCATAAAGAGTTTTACTTGCTAACAAACCATCCTTTTTCTTCTCATGTGTCGCAAACACCCATTTAGTACGTGTTTCATCAAAGAATAAAATAACCAATGGATTTGGCAAAATGCTCATAAACACTTTAAAAATTTGTGCTAACTTCTTTAGTTCTTTTACGTTTACTGCTAAAAAAACGATTGAATCGTAACGCTCTGTTTCACTTTCAAATACTTTAATATTCGTATTATTAGTTTGGATTGTCGCTAATATACGAATACCTCTCGAAACAATTTGTTCAGAAATGATTTTTTTTTGAGCAGTTGTTAGCTTGTTTTCCATTTGATTATACGGCAATGTTTTCAGTATTTGTGTTGCTTTAGGAAAACTGATTGCTTTTAATAACTGGCTTTCATTCATTGCGCTTCATCCTTTACAACTAGAAATGAAATTAATTCGATTTCATCGTCACCTAAGTCTAACTGAGCTTGTAATGTATTTGCACCGAAGCTAAACAAGCTTTCAAACCCAACCTCTTCTTGTTTATCTTTAATTATATTTACCGCCTGCTTCAATAAATCCTGATAATGCTCCATTTCCGACGCATCACTTGTTTGTTCATTGAACAATTGAACTGCATCAATCTCAGGCTCTTTTTTTCCAAGTACTAGTTTACGATAAACATCTAAAACTTTCTTCGCATGTGTGTAATGAATAAACGCTTCACCTGCATCAGTAACATACAATAAGATGTATGGAGCAAGACTATTACTTTCTATCGCTACGTCTTTATACTGTTTAAAGCAGAAAATAACACCTGGCTGTGCTTCTGGCAGAATCTCATTACTAACAACTGCATATAAGCCTTTCGGTGCAATTGCTAGCTCTTTTTTATATGATTTTAACGCTGTACTTAAATCGCTTTTAAAATCCGTATACGTTAAGTCAGTAATTGAAATAGCACCAGAAACATCTTCTAAGTTTAATACATCATTTTGCAACGCTTTTAGCTGGTTTCTACGATATTCTAAATCATTCATTTCCTTTGATGACGCATCTAAAATATCTTCTTCCCCCGAAGCAGAAGTATTTAATATTTTCATACGTCCTTTTACACGTTCTTCCAAATTGATGTATTCATCTAAATCCATGTTCGGCCAGAAGTTAACTAGTTGAATTTGTGTATTTGTTGAGCCGATACGATCAATACGTCCAAAACGTTGAATTACACGTACTGGGTTCCAGTGAATATCATAGTTAATTAAATAATCGCAGTCTTGTAAGTTTTGACCTTCTGAAATACAGTCTGTCGCAAAAAGTATATCAATCTCATCTGTACGTTTATTATCCACTTTGTGTCGTTCTTTCGATTTCGGTGAAAAGTTGATTAATATGTCATTAATGTCTTTTAACCGAACACCTTTTAATGTACATTTGTTCGCTCCGCTTCCTACAACTAACGCGGAATGAAGCTGCTTATTCAGTAAACGCTCTGATAAATGGTCGTACAAATATTTGGCTGTATCAGCAAAGGCTGAGAAAATGATAACCTTTTTATTTCCTGGATTTATTGGGTTATCGATTTTTTCTTGAATTAAATTTACTAATTGTTCAAGCTTTGCATCGCGCGTAGTCGAAATTTGCGTTGCTTGTTGCAATAAATCCTGCAATGTAGCTAAATCAGCACGTAAATCGCCTGCCCATTTTAATGCGTCAATATCATTTAATTGAATTTGAACTTTGTCACTACCAACTGTGATTGCTTCAAGTTGCTCATCATCAAGCTCCGTTGCATCGTCATACTGTTCCGAATATGTTTGCTCGTTTTGAAGCTCTAAAGTTTGAAGTGTCCCTTGCATTCGTGCGACTAACTTTTCAAGCGTAAGCCTAAATGCATGAATTGAACTTTCTAAACGTTTGAACAAGTTAACTTTCATTAATGCTGCTACTGCATATTCTCTATCCGTTTGTTTAAAAGTCGATTGACCGTCTTTTACTTTTGTGTCATACATTTCTTCGTAATGCTTACGTTTATGTGGTAAGACATATTTCATTGGTTGATAAATACTAAAACTTAATGACTCCAGACGCTCATTGACTTCGTTCATTTCTACAAAGCGTTGTTCTGTGTCCACATCCGCTTTAATTGAAATCGGTTTTAATCGTGTTGGGAAACTACCTATATCTTCAACGTTATAATATTTTTCAATATGCTTACGACTACGAGCAATCGTTAATAAATCAAGCAATTGGAAATAGTCTTGCTCGACCATATTTAAAAATTCTTCTGTAGTTCTCTTCGGTGCCGGCAATGCTGTCCAACGATTAAACGCAGCTTGTGCAGCTCGTAACGTTTGTTCAATACTCTCAATACCTTCTTGTTGTAGTGCATGGTCATTATCTTCCATAATAAAGGCAATTTGATTTTTAATATCATTCATTTTATTGTTTACAGGTGTAGCAGAAAGTAATAGCACTTTCGTTTTTACACCTTTTTTAATGATATCCCGCATAAGCTTTTGATAGCGCGTTAGTCGGCCCTTGTGCGCATTGTTATTGCGGAAGTTGTGCGATTCGTCGATTACAACTAAATCATAATTTGACCAATTTACCGTATCGAGACGTATTTCACCTGACATACCGCTTTCACGGCTTAAATCTGTATGATTTAATACATCATAGTTAAAGCGATCTTCATTTAAGACATTTCTTTTATCGTTCTGCGTATAGACAGTCCAGTTATCACGTAGTTTTTTCGGACATAAAACTAGTACACGATCATTTCGCAGTTCATAATATTTAATGACTGCTAGAGCCGAAAAAGTTTTCCCTAACCCGACACTATCAGCTAAAATACAGCCATTATATTTCTCCATTTTATCAATCATGCCGAGTACACCGTCACGTTGGAATGGGTAAAGCTTATTCCAAATGACCGTATCTTTAAAATTGGTTCCCTCTTTAATAATATTATCCTCTGAAAGACCTTCTAGATTTTCAGAAAAAATATTATAAAGCGTGACAAAATATAGCCACTCTGGTGCATTTTCTTTATAAAAGGCGTCCAGTTGTTGCAATACTTCAGCAGTAATTTCCTTAGATTTTGTTTCATCCTGCCAAAGTCTATCAAACTCTGAGAGCATGTTTTGTGTAACACCCATCGTTTCTTTCATGACAGTATAACTAGCTTGTCGATTCGAAGGTGTAATGCCTAATCCATCCGCTGTAAATTCAATTTCCGATTGAATAAAAACGTCTTCATCTGTTTTGTTTTTAATCATAATTTGTTTAGGATACATTACTTCCCCTAAAATCGTTTTAAATTCCGCATTTTCACGAATCCATTCTGATAATTCTCTTGCGATCTGTTTAGCTACCATCTGATTTCGTAAAGGAATTTCAAACTGATTTCCCTCTAACTGAATCTGTTGGCCTTTTCGTTCTACCAATTTAAATTGATTATTTTCATCGATTTCTTGTTTATAAAAAGTTGGCTCTGTATAGAGAAAACGTAAAGATTCACCTTTAGCTAACGCTTTCTTTAACTCTTGAAAGACATTCATACTAAATTTTGCAGAAGCAACTGCAATTTTGGAACCTTTTTTTATTTCATTTTTCATAACTTGGACGAGGGTGTTGTTCCCTTTATTATCGACTAAATCTATTTTCAACCATCTACACCTCTTACCTTACATTTCTAATAATTGATCGAAATAACCATCTTTTTCATTCGGATTAATATTGATTAATGTGCGACGATCTAACAATAAATTGCCCCATTCACAAGATGTTTCAGATACGAAAGTACATGCATGACATGCCGCCCCGTTCGCTGACGTATGATATTCAAATTCTCCGTCTGAACAGATTGGATCTGAAGAACAATAGCTCATTTTCTCCAACGACCTAATAATAATAGGTAATAACTTCTCACTCTGTGCTAAATTTGTTAAACCACCTAAACTTCCTTCTGAATCGCCAGAAGCAGTGTAAATAAATACGCCATACATATCTTCACTCGCGTAAATACGCTCTTTTAAAGATGTCGTTGTGTAACCACAATGAGCAGCTAATTGTTGTAACAATGCGTGACTAAATGTATGCAGCAAGATTTGACGTGGCAAAATATCTAATTGAGTATTATTAAATTCTTCACGGTAAGCATTATATGACTTAATAATAGCGCTCGTTACCTGTTCGGTTTGTTCCCATTGTAGTAACTTCTCTATATTAAATTGAAAGAAAATACCCTCACCGTAATTTCGCACAGCAGGTAGCCATTTGGGTTCATTTGTTATAACGACTGGCTGTGTTTTCACTTCATCATCTGTAAACCGATCAATGTAATCTAGACGAGTAAATTCTTTTAGCACTTGAACTTCCGGTACAGAATCTATGCGGAAAATACCATCAAAATACGGTACTAAAATTGGTGCAATGTCGACTTTTTTAGATGAAAAATGTTCTTCGTTTATTTCATCCTGTATTAATGTATTCCACTCCTGCTTTTTAATCGATTCATAGGTCGAACTTTCTTCAAGCGTTATTTCCCCATCTAAATATCGTTTGATAATAGGTACAAATGAAGAAGGGATATTTTTGAAACTACACGCCATCTCAAGACCTGATTCACCCATACCTAGATACGCTTTACTAAAATTTTCTTTATCTTTTTCTACTAAATATAGAACATCGAATTCAGAGCTAGAAGTTGTTAAAGGAACCTGTAAAAAGCTCACAATCGACGGTGAATATACATTAGAGGCCCCGCGTAATGTTGTTTTCATTTTGCAGTTACATTTCTGTTTTGCACTTTCACTAATCCAAGGTCTTTCCCCTTGGCAATCAAATAAACTGTGATTATCTCTTTCTTCGGGCTTCATAATATTCCCCAAACTTTCACTATGCTTACAATGCAAGCAAATTACGTGTAAGTCTGATAATGATCCACTTGATCCACGCGTTTTCAACATTAATCGCGGATCTTTAGATTGTTCTGTACAAGGCTTATTTCGATGAATCCATTCATCATAAGGAAAATCCGAAAGATGTCCATTTTCACATGCTAATACAAAACGGCTTGCATATAGCTCCTGTAGATCGTCTTCATTTTTGCGCGTACAATAGTAACACGTAGCATTATCATACCTCGTCATATTGTGGCATTTCGGACAGATTTTCCATTTTGGGAATTCAACTGCTTTTATTTTTTGTTTATCAGGATTTTCATTTAAAATACGTACATGATCTACACCAAGAAAAGATGTAATTCGGACATCCTTTTCTTGTGGCGCCCTTCTTGTTTGCCACTGATCCGCAGATTTAACAATAACACTTTGATTTAATAGTTCAACGATTGCCCCTGGTCCTGATTGATATATTAATTGGGACGGTCTGATTGTTTCATTTTGTTCGGTCATGATTTTAACACCTCAATTTCAATAGCTGCTTCTACGTTTCTCAGTGACATCATAGCTGGACGAGCATCTTTTACTTTTACTTCTTCATTAAAGTTTTTTAATAAATATGCTTTTACATATTTCGATTCTTTATAGGCTAATGTATTTTCTGCATATTTGAAAGCTTGCTCTTGCCACCATTCTAATATATCCTTTACTTCCGATTCGATTGTTGCACCGTAAGCTTCCAGGACTCTTTCTAAAAATTGAACGGTAGCAGTATCTACTTTATTTTGTAGCTGTACTATTTTTTTCGGACTTTGCTCAGCATTGATTTCCATAATCGTTTGACGAATATACCCAATAAATGTACCTGTCAACCCTTTATATAATGCCCCTTTAGCAAACGGGGTCACACTCATCGTTTCTACATGACGATATAACGCTTGATGATACACTTTAAAACGTTCGAAATGTGATAAGTCTCTAGAACGCAGTGAATTTAATAGAATAAACACAATCCCTGGATATTTACGCCCCACACGACTTGTTGCTTGAATGTATTCTGAAGTCGTTTTAGGTTGTCCTTGTACAATCATCGTTCCTAAACGATCCACATCGACGCCTACAGAAATCATATTCGTTGCGAGTACTGCGTCAAGAACGCCCGCTTCATCCATTGTTTTTTCCATTTGCGTGAGTAATTGAGGAATTTCTTGGGCTTTTTTTCGACTAGTTAATTCTTCAACTATTAAATCGTGTTCAAATTTGTTAGTTGGATCTAACATATTTAATCGTGAGTTTATTTCGTCTTTAAACGTAGTGACCATCCCTGCCAATTCTTTAACCGTATTGAAATAACCTAGCATTGTATAATATGGATCTTGTTTATACTTTGGTTCACTTCTGGTAATTGTTGCATAAGCACTATATGTTTGAATCGCTTGAATTTTATTACTTACCCCCGGCGCACATATTCCTACATAAAATCGCCCTGGCTTTTCAGAAGTAGGGACTTCCTTTGAAACAAAATTATCATTTACTTTTTGCACAGCTAATGGGAACTGCTGCATTTTTCGTCCATAGAGCGCTCGAATTTGCTCGTCCGCACCACTAATCGTCGCAGTTGAAGCGATGACTTTAGCCGGTCTTCCATTATGTCTTGTTAATAAATCAATCGCTACCTCATATAAGCCTGTTAAAGAGCCTAGTGGACCTGAAATCAAATGAAGCTCATCTTGAATGATTAATTCAGGTGGTTTCAAACGATTAATACGACTGTATCCTCTTGGAGTAGATTCGCTATATTCAAATCCTTTCTCTCGGTGATAAACATTTTTATTTCCAAATAGCTCATGCATATCTTGTTTCCATGGTAACTGTGCGATTTTATCCACTGTGCCTATTAACAATGTTGGTAACTTCTTGTAAATTGCCTCATCGATTGTATATACAGGAATCCCATGTTTAAAAGTACATTCATTATTAGAACAACATATTTTCTGAGAATTATAGTTAATTTCATACTGCTCTGGACCTAGTTCCGACCCACACCATGGACAATGCATTAGCTGAATAGGATTGCCAGTTTTAACTTCCTTACCTTCTAGTAATTGTTCAAGCTTATCCATTGCATCTTCAAATTTATTAGGTGATGAATCCTTTCCAATCCACAGCCCTATACTAAATGGCTCTTCTCCAAATAATTTTGCATTCGGCTTACGCAAAACTTCTGCCGCGCAAATCAAAGCTGCAGCCCGTTGGAATTGTTGAGTTGTTAATAAACGTAATGTATATCGCATAAAAACTGTAACTCCAGCGTACTTGTCTATTTGATTTGGCGCTAATAATCGGCGGTAAGCCATGACATAAGCAGCTACTCCTAAATACGCCTCTGTTTTACCGCCACCAGTTGGAAACCAAATTAAATCAACAATTTCTCTATCTCGATGTTGTTCATCCGATGCGCCTGCAATATTCATGAGTAAAAATATTAATTGGAATAAACGCCATTCGCCATCTAATGTGGGTTTTATTCGCTCACCTGTTGTACGATATGTTTGAGCCACTGAAGATTGCGCACGTTGCAATAACATTGCGCGGTTAGCAAACTGAAACGCTAGATAACATAGAGAGTTGTTACTTTCCGTCACAAGTGAAATACCTTCTTCTAAACGTTGAATAATTTCATTTACTTTTAAAACGTTTTGTTCTGCCTCAACTTTTAAATGATCTTGTAGCTCATTTACTATTTGCATTTCATGATTCAACCACAATTTATAAGCTGCTGGTATAACACTTAATTTTTCTTTCAATATATCTGCAGTATATTCACTTAAATCCTTCATCTTAAATGACTGATTTTCGATTTTACAATGCTCCACATTCGGCAATTCATATCGTGGCATCCATGTTGAATAAATCGTTGTAATATTTCCAACTACTTCCCAATCAACCCCTACACCATGCCCTATTGCTAGCTCTTCTTTATCACGATAAAGAAGTTCATTTTGGACATTATACTGATCAGCCTTTGATGTAAATTTAGCAACATGAATTGTAGGTATATGTACCTTTAACGAGCTTTGAAACATGACCTCATTTTGTAATGGGTACTGTTCCCGCTTTAAACTATTCATTAAAAAAATATTTACGTGATACAAGTTATTTCGATAAGTAACGGTATAACGTACTTTGCCGTACTTAGAGTCATTCAAATTTTCCAGCGAATCGGTTCTATTTTTTGAAAGGTCAATTTGCCACTTTTCTGATTGTGACATACGTTTATGTTCTTTATCCTCATAGATAGCCCAAGATGCTTCTATTTCAACAGTCGTTAATTCCTGTAATTTAAAACTAAATCCCATCGTAGAAGGACGAAAGAGCTTCTTTGTTGTAAGTTGCTCACTTAACTCTTCTTCACTTACTTGTATATGCGTTTCTATTGCGTTATCTCGCTCATTTACTACATCCGATGTTGAACCTAACGGAACTAATTTACCTGTTAAATAAAACTGCATCGGTCTAATGTTTTCACCAAGTATTTCATCTTCTCTGCGTGGGCCAACTAAATATGATTCTAATTCATGAATTAAGTCTTTACGTAAAATTGAATATTGCTCCATCTGACTTACACAGCCTTTCACTTTAGGTAGTTTCTACTATTATAGCACCTTGTAATTAAAGGAAGTAAATTTTGTGTAGAATAATGATAATTTAAAATATTTTGTATAAATTCCCTATATTTAGAATCCAACCTATTTAAATGTAAAAATATTGAAACCTTCTACTGATATTACCCGTATACCTTATAAATATCATTTTATAGGAGGTTATATTATGAGAGAAGCTTGGCATACGAACGAAGAGAAACTATACATAATCCCACAAAATTTACCCGCCGTTGAAATAGATAATTACAAGCAAATTGCCAAAAAAGGTACGTTTATTTGCCAATACTGCAAAGCAAAGTTATATGTAAAAAGCGGAGAAATTTTAGGGAATTTCTTTTCACATTTGCATGGGGAGAGTTGTGAAGCATCCAAACAAAGCGAAGCACGTTATAACAAGTATGAAAAGCAAAAGAAGAACGACACACCACGACAACCACATATAGTAGCTTTAATAAACGACGAATTAAATGTATTAGCAAAAGTTTATCCACACGTTACAGTCAACCCAGGATATCTAAACCAGGACTTTTCAAAACACATTCCAGACATCACTTTAAAAATTAATAATTATAAGTACGCAATTATAGTTGTCACTCACATTACTGCTTCTACAGATCAAGCTATTGCAAAATCCATTCAAAATCAAAAAAATTATTATGCATCATTAGGTTATGAACCACTATTTTTCATTGAGCGCAACCATCTGGGCATTGATATTGATGGACAATCACTTGTTCTATGGAAAACCGAACTACAGGCGTTAACAAGTCAAAAAGCGGATATTCATTGGAAGAATTTTTTAAAACAACTAGGGGAATTAGGGGACCTACAGGCAGTACTAAAGTTACCTAAAACAGACTTAAACGTGAAAAGTATAATGTATATTACGCCTGCTAATGAAGCCATTTCTATTGAAGCTTTCCATGTTTTAGAACACCCAAACACTTTACCACTTAAAGCACACTTCTTCTCAATGCCTTATAAACTAACATTTGCTCAAGCATTTAAAATAAACAATGAAAAACTTAGCCTAGCGGACCTAGACATCGAAATTAATAATCAATCAAAATACGCTGAACATTTTTTACAGGCAAAGGAAGCTTTTGAACGCCAACTTGAAGAAAAGGCTCTTTCAGCTAAGTTAGCGGCGGAAGAAAACAGAAAACAAGCTATCGAAAACCAGCAAACATTTTTAGAAAGATATAGTCAAAGTAACTATGTAAAATCAGATAAGGATAAAAAGCGTGAACTAGTAATGAAAGCCTTCCTTTCTAATAATTAAATGCAAAATTTATTTTTCCTCAATTGAAACCAAATCATATATCAAAAAGCGAAAAGGGTTGTCCTAACGGGTGACCCTTTTTGCTTTTTTCATTGCTAATTACAATACTATTTTACAACCTTCAAAAAGATTCTTTAGACCTATAAGAATTAAAAAGTTTAAAGATATAATGATTTGCAGATTTGAAACAATTCACTGCCATTTACATTTTCGAAAATAATCAAAAAAATGATCAAAGTTATTCGAATACTTAAAAAGCCATGGTAGAATACTTCAAATTTTAGTAGGACAAGCCTTTTTAGTCCTTCTAGGATTCAACAGCATCCTAGAAGGAAGGGTTGCTATTAATGCATTTTTTTAATCTTTAGGTACCTAGGCATGAAATTAGTAATAACGGAGGAAAATTCGATATGCAAAACAATCAGGAATGTAATGAATTCGAACAAAAAGAAAATCAAGAAGTAGAAGACGATTTTTCAGAACTAAAATTAGCTGAAGCTAAATTAGAACTAGATATTAAAAGTGAAAAAAAACATGCTAAGGAAAAGCCATCTAATGTTCAAAGCGACGGACAACAATCAAGTATTAAATTGTATGAAGAGTTGTATGAAGAGTTGTACGAAAGTATTAATAGCCTAGATGAGTATGGGTTTGAATGGCAACCACCCATAACATTTGAAGAATCAGCTCTAAAGCAATTTGACGTTAATATTTTTCCTAACACTTTAAAAAATATGGTTTTAGCAGTAAGTCGCTTTACACAGACCCCAGTAGATCTTGCTGCAATTTGTTTAATTGGTGTACTATCAACTGTTTTACAAAAAAAGTTTCACGTTGAACCAATCAAAGGATGGAAAGAACCTTTAAACACATACACAGCCGTGCTATTACAAGCATCAAATCGTAAGTCGGCTGTTTTTGGATTAATGATTGGACCTTTATTCGATTATGAATCGAATCTTATTAAATCGCATCAAGAAGTGCAGAAAAAGAATGAAAAACATCTATCTTTACTAAATAGGCGTATAGATAAACTTGAAAATGAATATGCAAAATCAGGTGACACTGAGCCACTAGACGATTTGGAAAATTTGTGGACCTTAAGAGAAAAATTAAAACCAAAGCCAGCTCCAACTCTCATTTTAGATAACTCAACTGAAGAAGTAATAGTATCTAGGATTTCCCAAAATTCTGAACGTATTGCGATTGCCTCTTCAGAAGGAGATTTATTTGAACGGTTAAAATCATCTATTAAATTTGAAGCAAGTAAACTAGATGTGTATTTAAAGGGTTATTCGGGTGACTACCTGCGAACTGACCGAATCTCAAGAGATACTGAACGAATAGAAGAACCTTTAGTAACAATTTGCATCTCAGCCCAGCCGACCGTTATTCAGGATATGCCTCAGAAAATCATTGATCGAGGCTTAATTCCTCGTTTTTTAATCTCTATGCCTGAAGATTTATTAGGTAAACGAGATGTGTACAATGCTAAACCAGTAGATTCAGAAACTAAATATTTATATAACAATTTAATTTCTAAACTACTAAATTTCGAAGATAAAGATTCTATTGCACTTGAACTTTCCTCGGAATCATACGATGTCCTGAAGAAATTTGAACACCATGTGGAGACATTATTTTTACCAGAACAGCTATATTGTGACTCTTTAAAAAGTTGGGGTGGGAAAATTATCGGTAATTTATTACGAATTACAGGTTTATTACATGTTGCTAAACACACCGACATTGCAAAGGACAAATCAGATATTCCTACAACAATTGAAGTAAAAACTTTAAAGGCAGCACTAAAGTTAAAGGAATATTTTGATTCCCAAATTATTAACGCTTATGGCATCATGTTTAGCAAAGAATCGAACGATATGGCTCAATATTTACTAGGTAAGTTAGAACTACTAACAGAAGAAAAGAAACAGCGTAAAGTTTCTAAGCAAGATTTATGGCAAAAGACAAAAAAGATTTTTACTACTGCCCCAACCTTTAACCTATCATTAAAAATTTTAGAAGAGCGCGGTTTTATCCAGTTTGACTTCGGTGGTAAATCAGGACGAAAAGAATTTATTATCTTATCACCTTTTGTAAACAAAGATAAAAAAACTTAACAGTAGCTATTCGAATATGAAAAAACGGCTGTTATTATATTTCCAGCTTTTAAACAACAAAGCTAGATTAGAGAAAGGTAGGAAATTCAATGCAACCACGTGAATTAGAAAATGAAGAATGGATGAATTTAAAAACCGCTGCTGAGTATTTAAATGTATCTTACAAAACGCTAATGTCTTTTCGTGCAAAGGGATTAGAGGTAGCAGAAATCGGTCGTATTCGACGTGTATCAAAATCAGCATTAGATGAATTTATGAAACAAAATAGCTTTTAAAACTAGGAATTTGAGGGGAATTACTTCGCAAAATTAATCTCTTCAATTAAATAAAATTCAATCGAGGAGGATATATAACATGCAAAATATTTCAAAAAAGTACCCACAAATTAAATCATATCAATTAAAGGATGGAACAACAGTATTTCGTTTTACCGTATACCTTGGCGTTGATCCTTTAACAGGTAAAGAAAAAATCGTAACTCGAAGTAAATTTAAAACTGTAAAACAAGCGGAGCGAGCAATTGAAAAGTTAAAATTTGAATTTAGTAACGGGCTAAATCCCTCAAATATGTTAAAGACGTTTAAAGATGCTTATGTATTTTGGGACGAAGCATATAAAGTATCAGGAATTACGATGAGTACTTACTCTAAAACAGAGGGTTATTTTAAAAATCATATTTTACCGTTCTTCGGCGAAAAGAAATTAGCAAAAATTAATGTCGCAATGTGCGAGCAATTTGCTATCGGACTTTCAAAAAAACTGAAGTATTTTCATCACATTATTAACTATGCTTCAGATGTTATGGAAACAGCGTTTCGTCTCGGAGATATTCATAAAAATCCTTTCAAGTTTGCACGAATTCCAAAGGAAGTACCTCATACTCAAAACGATAATTACATCGAAGTAGCAGATTTCAAAAAATTACTTCAAGTTTTACCCGAACTAGATTATAAAAAACAATGTTTATTACGTCTTCTTATGTATACAGGGATGCGTAAAGGCGAATTATTGGTTTTAACCTGGTCTGATGTAGATTTTGATAACGGACAACTTTCGATTCATTCAGCTTACTCCTTTTCAAAACATAACAGGGGTAAAAATGTTGGTCTTACCAAAGGGAAAATTAGTCATATTATTCCTTTAGACCCTACAACCTTAGAGATGTTGAAAACATGGGAAGAGTTACAATTTAGACAGTTGAAGCAATTGGGTCTACCTCGTAAATCGGATAACGAACAGATAATTTTCAATAACACAGTCAATAAATATTTAAAAACAAGTTCTCCAAATGACTATCTAACTGAAGCTATTGATAAAGCTAATATCAAGTATGTTACAGTTCATGGTTTACGCCATACCCACGTGACACACCTTCTTGAAGCCGAAGCAGACTTTTTTGGTATTAAGGATCGTGTAGGACATTCAAAAAAGGAGAATACGACTCATATGTTTTATTCGCATGCTACAAATAAAATAAAACAAAATACTTTACAATGTTTACTTGATTACTATAAAGAATTTGATATCAATTAATCAGGAGGAAAAACAGAAAAATGAAATTTAAAAGAAAATACCAGACTTAAAATGTGCGAAGAATACCTCACGAAGGAATTCACTTCATTCGATGACTTTTCACTCTTTACCTTCACATATCTAGTCGCATAAACATATAGTTATACGCAATAGAGCCTCAAAACTCTATTGCGTTTTTTGTTGTCTTACAATGTCTTATTTGCTAAAGCGTCGCCTATCACATAAACTGAAACTGTAGTACTAGTTACTACAACCTCTTTGTCTCCGTAAGCACGAAACAGGAGGAACATATGGTTAATATTAAAAGTTACAAACTAAAAACTAATGAAATCCGATATAAATTCCACATTTATATTGGCACAGATCCATTAACAGGCAAGGAAAAAACAACTACTCGTAGCGGCTTTAAAACAAAGAAAGAATCTAAAGAGGCTTATTATGAGTTGCAACAAGAAATTAAAAATGGTACTTTTGGAAAAGTTTCTAAAGACACGTATCAAGAGGTCTATGAATTATGGTTAGAACAATATGAAAATACAGTAGAGGATAGCACCCTATTAAAAACTAAACGTATTTTCAGCAATCACATTTTAACTTCCTTCGGATCATATCGAATTGCTAATATTGATGCCGCAATCTGCCAAAAGCATGTAAACCAATGGGCCAAAAAACTAAAGCGCTTCAAAATGGTGAAGAACTATGCAGCTCTTGTTATGAAGTACGCTATGAAACATGGCATCATTGATAATAACCCTTTTGAATTAATCGAAATGCCTATTATCAAAGCAAAAATTTCAATTGATGAGGACGATGAAGAGTTTGAAAATTTTTATTCGCGTGAGGAGCTTGTACAGTTCTTAACCCTTTTACAAGAAGACCCTAATATTAAAAAGCGAGCTGTTTTTCGTTTGCTCGCTTTCTCTGGAATGCGTAAAGGGGAAATTTTCGCTTTAAAATGGAAGGATATCGACTTTGATACTTTTGATGTTCGAATTACTAAAGCAGTGAAACGTGGCGAGAAAGGACTTTATCTTGGACCAACAAAAAATGGTAAACCTCGAACAATCAAAATTGATGAAGAAACCATTGAGATTTTAAAATTATGGCGAAGTGAGCAAGAAAAGATTTTTGCTGAGAAAGGGATTAACACTAATAAGAAGCTACAATTAGTGTTCTCTAATATTTACAACGTTCTTCAAGACCCTAATAAAACTGTACAATGGCTTTCAGACTTCCTTGTAAAACACAGTTTGGTGCATATTACGACACACGGACTACGTCACACACATTGCTCGTTGTTATTCGAAGCGGGTGCCTCGATTAAAGAAGTTCAGTATCGTTTAGGCCATAACGATGTGAAAACAACATTAGAAATTTATGCCCATGTTACGCGAAAAACGAAAGAAGGTACTATTAATAAATTTACAGCCTTTTTAAACAATGAATCCGATTAATTTCTAACAAAGGTTTAACAAAGGTTAATAAGGTTTTTAATAAGGATTCAATCCTATTCAGTACAACTCAAAGGCAATAAAAAAGCGCCATAAACGTTGATATATCAACATTTATGACACTCCATGAAATTCAGTAAATTTCACTGTATGGAGACGGCGGGAGTCGAACCCGCGTCCAAAGACTCCAATACTTCAGCTTCTACGCGTGTAGTTTGTCCATTTGCGATTCGCGTAGCATTATGCCGACAAACAGGCGTCCTGTACGCTAACCTGGAAATCTCTTGCCGGTGACTCAGGTGGCACCATCGACCGTATCCCACTAAAGTTGGGCCCTACGTACTCTACATGGGCGATAGAGAGGCAGAGCGCTTACGAGCTTACGCTGCGAAAGCTAAGTTTTGTTGTTTGCCAGTTATTATATAACTTCCGTTGATGACGGAGCCGAGACCTCCGACGCGCGACTAAAGCTTGAACCATCCCTGTCGAATCCGTAACGTCCCCTTGAATATGATGCGAGGCACGTGGCGTCGATCAAACAAAGAGCTAGAATTGCTTCTAGTACGGTTGAAGAGTAGTACTACGCTTCAATACATCTGGCATTAACAATTCATATTATAAAACAAACCAAGCTTTACTTCAAGTATAGTACCTTATTTACAGATTGATAGGTCCCCTTTCAATGCCAAAAAAGCATAGCAAATGAAAAACACCTTTTGAAAGTTATTAATCAAAAGGTGTTTAGGTTATCGTATATCCACACGAACTGGTTCATCAAAGTAAACATATTGTAATTCTGTTTGACCGTAAAGGATAAACGAATCTAGTTGAATCCCCTTATCGAATGTGATTGTTGTATACTGTTTTTCTTTATCTTTTCGGACACGGGATGTATCCCATGCTGGTTTATTATTCACTGTAATATGCCAGTCGTTAATCGTCGTTGCCTTTGCGTCTGACGAAATTTCAAGACGTTGGTTGGTTAAGAGCTTTACTTCATATACTGTATCTTTATAAGTAAAGGAGTAAGGTAATTGGTCCAAAGTTAGCGGATGTCGGACATTCGTCGGCAACTCAAACTTGGCTCCAGTAACAGCTATATAGCCGCCTTCTTTTACACTTGGATAGGCACTAATTGTTTCCGTATGAGCGTAACGATCATTTTGAATATTGACGTTATCTTCAGGCATCGAGCGTTGTAATTTTTGTCCATCAGCGTCAATAACGTCATATAATATTTGTGCATTATAGCCTGCATAAGCTTCTTTTTCTGCTAGCGGTAAATCAGATGTAAACTTTTCAACTTGTTGCTCTACAAATGTTGCCATGTCCTCCGTAAATTTTGTTTCAAATTTGAAGAGAGAGTTTTGTGGTCCATGTTGTGCACGGATAAAGTTTACGTCAACGCCGTCTTTTTCAAACGCAGAACGTAGCGTGACAGTCTCTGTTTGAGCTAACAATTCCTTGCGATCAATCGGTACTTCAAACGTCCACTGACCATCTACGTCATAAATGTGTTGATAGTTAAAAAGAAGTTTAAATTTATCATGTGTCACATTAAATAAGGGGAACTCAAATTTAATCTCATTCATTGATTGCTCTGCAGTATAACTAGCTATTTCACTTTTTCCGCTTGGTAGTACGAGTGCTACATCCCCCACGGTTGCTTCATTGAAGAAATTTTCATCACCATTGTAGCCAGATGTAGCTAGAGTCACTGTAATGTAAGCGTCTGTGAGCTTAACGTCTTTTACTTTTATCGTAATGGGTGTAGAACTAGTTGTTGGCTCCTGCTGCATAGTCGAGAATACTAGAAATAATAATGCCGCTGTGACGAATGCGACTGCTACAAAAGTTGCTCGCCAGTCTCGCTTTTTTGTAAGTGAAGTCTTTTTCTTTGGTAATTGATTCATCACTTGATTTGTAAATGAATCGTCAACATGTACTGGAGGAAACAGGGAGCTTATTAGCTGTTCGGTTGCAAGTTGTTCATCCAATAATGCAGAGCAGGTTGCGCATGATTGAATATGCTTGTCTATTTGCATCATTTTGTTATCTTCTATTCGTCCATCGATAAAATCGTGCATTTCTTCAGTTGATAAGCAGTTCATTATTAATCTCTCCCTTCAACATAGCGTTTCTTAGCCGTTTCTTTGTTCTATGCAGTCGGTTTCGTACTTCGGATATTGGAATATTAAGTGTCTCAGCGATTTCTTCGTAAGAGCAATTACTGGCATACTTGAGGACGAAAACTTGGTACGTTTTGTGTTCCAATGTTGCAAGCCATTGCTGAAGTAACGCGTTCTGTTCTTTTTTGATTATTAATACTTCAGGTGTTTCTAATGAGGGTGTTTCCTCAAGTGGTGTTGCATCTTCCTTATGCTTTCTTTTAAAATCAATCAGTTGATTAATCGCGATGCGAAAAAGCCAAGCCTTAAAAGAGCCACCTTTAAAATGAAGTAAGTTTTCATAGCATTTAATAAATGACTCTTGTGCAATATCTTTCGCCAATTCCTCGTCATTCGTTTGATATGTTAAATAGCTGACAAGTGGCTGCTTATATGTATCAACAATGATGCGAAAAGCTTGTTGATCCCCGGCAATGATTTTTTGTATCAGCTGCATATCCATGAGACCCCACCTCCTTACTTTAACAACGTAAAAACTTTTAAAAAATCTCAAGTAAATGGAAAATTTTTTTGTTCTTTAGGTGGGATTCTTTTGTTCCGCGGGTAAATCACATCTCTTCGCGGGTATTTCTCTTTGTTCCGCGGGTAAACAATCTTACTTCGCGGGTATTCTCCCTCGTTTCGCGGATAAACCTCCTCTCTTCGGGGTATTTTCCTTTATTCCGCGGGTAAATCACATCTCTTCGCGGGTATTTCTCTTTATTCCGCGGGTAAACAATCTTACTTCGCGGGTATTCTCCCTCGTTTCGCGGATAAACCTCCTCTCTTCGGGATATTTTCCTTTATTCCGCGGGTAAATCACATCTCTTCGCGGGTATTTCTCTTTATTCCGCGGGTAAACCACCTCTTTTCGCGGGTATTCTCCCTCGTTTCGCGGATAAACCTCCTCTCTTCGCGGGTATTTCCCACAATTCCGCGGGTAAACCACCTCACCCGCTTAAATACCCGCGAACATCATTGAAAAAAGCTCACCACAACAAGTGGTGAGCCTTCCTCTTAATCTATTAGTATTGATTTTTTGCTTTGAAGGTGCGTTCCATTTCGCGTTTTGCTTCTTTTTTGCGCATGTCGTCGCGTTTATCGTAGTCTTTTTTCCCTTTGCCGACGCCGATTAGCAGTTTGGCATAGCCGTCTTTAATGTACATTTTTAAAGGGATGATGGTGTAACCGTCGCGTTTGACTGCGCCGACTAGTTCGCCGATTTGCTTTTTATGTAGTAGCAATTTACGGGCGCGTAATGGGTCGTGGTTGAAACGGTTCCCTTGGTCGAATGGGCTAACGTGCATGTTGCTAATCCATGCTTCGCCGTTTGCAATTCGAACGTATGAGTCGCGCAATTGGACTTTGCCTGCACGAATAGCTTTAATTTCTGTGCCTGTTAGTACCATGCCCGCTTCAATTGTGTCTTCAATAAAGTAGTCATGTCCCGCTTTTTTGTTTTGTGCTAATACTTTCCCAGTACCTTTTGCCATTTAGTTCACCCTCTATTCAAAGGTTGAGCAGGGCTTAGCCTGCTCACGCTGGATTTTTTCATTATTTACGTTTTGTTTTTTTCTTTTTGCCTTTTTTGGCGATGCCTTCGTAGAACTTTTGTTTTTGTTTTACGCCTTTTTTCGGGCCAGGGCTTGAGCTATCTTTGCGTCGGCCACGTGGATCGCGATCGCTGCTGTCACCGCGTTCTCTGCGTTTTGATGAGTCGCCACGGCTTTGTTTCTCCTCGTCACGGCGACCTCTGCCACCGCCTGAACGATTGCTACGGCTACTGCGCCCATCTTTGTTGTCGCTATAGTTTTTACGTGCATGAATAACAGTAGGAGCTGCTTTTCTTGTTCTTCCATAAGAAGTTACCATTCCTACGATTTCAAAGTCAATTGATGACTCCTCGATAATGACGTTTGCAACACGTACTTTGACTTCATCACCGATGCGGAATTGGCGGTTTGTACGTTCACCAATCATCATCATTTGGCGATCATCGAAGCGATAGTAATCGTCGGTCATGTTGCTAATATGCACAAGTCCTTCAATCGTGTTTGGTAGCTCGATAAAGATACCGAAGTTTGTAACAGAAGACACAATACCTTCGAATTCTTCACCGATTTTATCAGACATATATTGTGCTTTTTTCAGCGAGTCTGTATCGCGTTCTGCATCAACTGCACGACGTTCGCGTTCAGATGTGTGGTCGGCAATTTCATCCATTGCCATTGCCCATTGTGCAAGCGTTTCTTTCGACGTATCTTTATTAATTAAGTACGTGCGAATTAAACGGTGGACAACTAAGTCAGGATAACGACGAATTGGTGATGTGAAATGGGTATAGAAATCTGTCGATAAACCGAAGTGACCAATGCTTTCTGGATAGTACTTCGCTTGTTGCATCGAGCGTAGTAACATCGTCGAAATAACTGGCTCCTCTGGCATGCCTTCAATGGCTGTTAACACATCTTGCAATGCTTTTGGATGCACTGTATTGCCTGTACCTTTAATTAAAATACCGAAGTTCGTGACGAATTCAAAGAAGCGTTGTAGTTTTTCTGGCTTTGGATCTTCGTGAATACGGTATAGGAACGGTACATTCATCCAGTGGAAATGTTCTGCCACTGTTTCGTTGGCAGCAAGCATGAAATCTTCAATTAACTTCTCTGCAACTGTTCGTTCACGTAGTTCAATATCGACTGGCCAGCCATCTTCATCGACGATTACTTTCGACTCTTTAAAGTCAAAGTCAATAGCACCACGTAGTTCACGTTTGCGACGTAAGATTTTCGATAGCTCTGCCATGTTTTTAAACATCGGTACAAGTGGCTCATAGCGAGCAATTAATGCTTCATCTTGTTCTTCTAGAATTTTATAAACATCTTTGTACGTCATACGCTCTGTCGTATTAATGACACTTTGGAAAATTTCATGCGCAATCACATTCCCATTGCCATCAATAATCATTTCACATGATAGCGTTAGTCGGTCTACTTGTGGATTTAATGAACAAATACCATTTGACAGTCGATGTGGAATCATTGGGATAACGCGGTCTGTTAAATAGACACTTGTCGCTCGGTCATATGCTTCAATATCAATTACAGAGCCTTGTGTTACATAGTAGCTGACATCTGCAATATGTACGCCAAGCTTGTAAGTACCGTCTACATTTTTTGTCACTGTTACCGCATCATCTAAATCTTTTGCATCTGCACCATCAATTGTAACGATGGTTTCATGGCGTAAATCACGACGACCTTCTAAATCGGCTGGTGAAATTTCATCTGGCACACGTTGTGCAGCTGCGATGACTTCTTCCGGAAACTCTGGTGGAATGTCATGTTTATACAGAATCGATAAAATATCGACACCTGGGTCATTTTTATGCCCTAAAATTTTTGTAATATAACCTGTTGCTGATTTTAAATCTTCTGGCCATGTGGCAATTTCCACGACAACTTTGTGACCATCAACCGCACCTAATGTATCGCCTTTTGCGATAAAGATGTCCATTGGTAGTTTTTTATCGTCCAATACGACGAAGCCAAAGCCTCTATTTGCTTGGAATGTGCCTACAAATGTTGTTTGTCCGCGTTCCACAACCTTTGTCACAGTGCCTTCACGGCGATCGCCAAAGGATTCCTTTAATACGCGAATTAGGACCGTGTCGCCATTGATGGCACCATTTACTTCGTGCGGTGGAATGAAAACATCATCCATCCCTTCAATATCCGGTGTCACAAAGCCAAATCCTTTTGCATGACCGATAAATTTACCACGGAGTAAATTCATACGCTCCGGTAAGCCATAGCGATTGGAGCGTGAGCGAACAACTAAGCCTTGCCCTTCCATTCGCACAAGTGTTTTGACAAGCTCCTTAAATTCTTCTGCATCTTCAAAGCCGAATTCGTCTTCAATTTCTCCAACGGTTAACGGTTTATATTCTTCTTCACCGAAAAAATCGAGTAAACGACTTTGTAGTGAATCTTTTTTGTCTGTCATACTATTCCCTCCCTCATATAAAAATCCTTATTCATTTTTAGTGTGCCCAATTTAGCCCTTCTAAAAAACGATAAATATCTTCATGTAGTTGATCTTTTTCTTGATCTAATGTAATGACATGTTTTGAGTTTTCATACCACTTGATATACTTTTCTAGTGATTCAGTTTGATTATATATAATGTTGGCAGATTCTGTCTCTATAACCTCATCATTTGTCGCTTGTACGACAAATATAGGGGCATAAATCATATCAATTTCTTTTCGAGTCTGCGCAATAAACTCACGAAGTTCTTGTAATGATGGCATCCCTTTGTCAGCAATTAACGCCACTTCTGCATCAATTTCCGCTTCAGTTTTACCTTCAAATTTTTTATAGTCTTTTGCATATTTTAAGACGCCTTCGAACATTATATCTGTTGTTCGCATGGTCATTGGTGCACACATTGTCACGATACCTTGTACAGGATTGTTGAGCGCTACATTTAAAGCCATCACACCGCCAAGTGATAAGCCTGCCACCGCAATTTCTTGATAGCCAGCATCTTGTAATTGTTGGTAGGCCGCTTTGACATCTTGCCACCAATCAGTTGGACCTGTTGTGATGAGTTCTTCAGGTTGCACACCGTGGCCTTTATAATGCGGCGCTAATGTAGTATACCCTTTTTTCTCTAAAAATCTACCAAGCATACGCACATCTGCCGAGCTACCTGTAAAGCCGTGTAATAATAACACAGCACGAGGGCCTGCTTGAAAGAAAAATGGCTGTGATAATGATTTATTCATTTGCAAGTTCTCCTTCACTGTAAAACATCTACACTCTATTATAGCCATATCCATGATACATTGGCTTATTTTAGTGCATATTTAGTATAATTCATACCTATTTATCTTCGTTTGTCTATGTACATAATATCAACATTACGCTTTGAACTAAAAGATAAAAGAAAACGCCCAACCATTCGAGGTTAGGCGGCATATCTTCAACTATTATAGTTTTGCAATCGCAACTGCTAAAATAAAGAATAAAATAGATAATACAATTGTTGTACGGTGAAGAATTAAATCCATACCACGTGCTTTTTGCTTGCCGAATAGTTGTTCAGCTCCACCCGAGATGGCACCTGACAAGCCTGCACTTTTACTAGATTGTAATAAGACTACGACAATCAATGCTAATGATACGATAATTAAAGCTACTAATACTGCTGTATGCATACACTGCACCTCCCGAACTTTGAAACATCACAACATACTATATTATAACAAATAAAGGTTCTCATGACAAACACAGAATATAGGGTGACAGGCACCGAAACAATTCAGAATTTTATAATACTAAAAAATCTCTATGTAAACTCCTGCGAGAATGCATGTCAGTGAAAGTCACACAATTTTAGCACTCGCCTAAAAAAAATTGCCTCTAAAAGCACATTCATGCTTTCGAGGCAATTTTCATTTTCATAAAGGAACGGCTAGTACTAGCGATTCACCTTATTTTAAGTTATAGAAAGAGTTTAAACCAAGGTATTCTGATGTTGCACCAAGTTGATCTTCGATGCGAAGAAGTTGGTTATATTTCGCAACACGGTCTGTACGAGATGGCGCACCTGTTTTGATTTGACCAGCATTTGTCGCAACTGCGATATCAGCGATTGTCGCATCTTCAGATTCACCAGAACGGTGAGAGATAACAGCTGTGTAACCAGCGCGTTTCGCCATTTCGATTGCTTCGAATGTTTCTGTTAATGTACCGATTTGGTTTACTTTGATTAAAATTGAGTTACCAACGCCTTGCTCAATACCAGCAGCTAATTTTTTCGTATTTGTGACGAATAAATCGTCTCCTACTAATTGAACGCGAGCGCCAATGCGATCTGTTAATAATTTATGACCAGCCCAGTCGTTTTCATCTAAGCCGTCTTCGATTGAGATGATTGGGTATTTAGCCGTTAACTGTTCATACCAGTCCACCATTTCTTCAGATGTTTTGACAACACCTTCACCATCTAAATGGTATTTGCCGTCTTCTTTATTAAATAATTCAGAAGAAGCAACGTCCATTGCTAATTTCACTTCTTCACCAGCTTTGTAGCCAGCTTTTTCGATAGCTTCAAGGATTACAGTGATTGCTTCTTCGTTCGAACCAAGGTTCGGTGCGAAACCACCTTCATCACCTACAGCTGTGTTGTAGCCTTTGTCTTTTAATACTGCTTTTAAGCTGTGGAAAATTTCAGCACCCATACGTAATGCATGACGGAAGTTTTCTGCGCCTACTGGCATTACCATGAATTCTTGGATGTCTACGTTGTTATCCGCATGCGCACCACCATTTAAGATGTTCATCATTGGTACTGGTAATTGTTTTGAGTTGAAACCGCCAAGATATTGATAAAGAGGTACATCTAAATAATCTGCTGCAGCATGTGCAACTGCCATTGATACACCTAGGATTGCGTTCGCACCTAGTTTACCTTTGTTTTCTGTGCCATCTAGCTCGATTAAAGCTTTGTCAATTACTACTTGGTCAAGAACTGAGAAATTACCTTCTAATTCTTGTGCAATAATTGTGTTGACATTTTCGACAGCTTTTAATACACCTTTGCCTAGGTAACGTGATTTGTCACCATCGCGTAATTCTACCGCTTCGTATTCACCTGTAGAGGCACCTGATGGCACGATTGCGCGACCGAAAGCACCTGATTCTGTAAATACTTCAACTTCTACTGTTGGGTTCCCACGTGAGTCTAAAACTTCGCGCGCATAAACTTGTGTAATAAATGGCATAACTAATTCTCCTCTTTTTCGATTAATGATTTCCCTGTCATTTCAATAGGTTGTGACACCTCTAATAATTCTAACATGGTTGGCGCCAAATCGGCTAAAATGCCACCATTTCTTAACATTAAATTTGGTTTTGTCACAATTACTGGAACAGGATTTGTTGTATGAGCTGTCATCGGTTCCCCTTCTAACGTAACAACCTCGTCAGAGTTACCGTGGTCAGCTGTAATAATAGCTGCACCGCCTTTTGCCAGCAGAGCATCTACTACTTTCCCAAGACATTCATCCACTGCTTCAATTGCTTTGATTGTTGGCTCTAACATGCCACTATGTCCCACCATATCGGGGTTGGCAAAGTTTAGAAGGATGCCATCAAATTTATCGGCTGCAATCTCTGCAAGCAATGCTTCTGTTACTTCGTATGCACTCATTTCAGGTTTTAAATCGTATGTTGCGACCTTTGGAGAAGCAATTAAAATACGTTCTTCACCAGCGAATTTCTCCTCACGACCACCACTCATAAAGAATGTAACATGTGGATACTTTTCTGTTTCTGCAATACGAAGCTGTGTTTTCCCATTAGAGGCTAACACTTCACCAATCGTATTTTTTAAGTTGTCATTTTCAAAAGCAACTTGCGCATTCACTTCATCACTATAATGAGTGAACGATACGAATTTTACATTTTGCGGGTGTTTTGCTGACAGCGCAAAACCGTCAAATGTTGGATTTGTAAATACTTTTGATAATTGAATCGCGCGGTCAGGTCGGAAATTAAAGAAAATAACCGCATCATTATCTGCAATTGTCGCAACTGCTTCACCATGTTCTTGCACACTAAATGGAATAACAAATTCATCTGTTACTTCACGCTCATAGGACTCCTTCACACCAGCAATTGCACTGTCCGCTGTTTGTCCTACACCATCCACCAGCACATTGTACGTCAATGCTACACGATCCCAACGCTTGTCACGGTCCATCGCATAATAGCGACCATGAATCGAAGCGAATTTACCAATGCCAATAGAAGCCATTTGTTTTTCAGTTTCTTCAATATAGTTGATTGCTGTCGTTGGACCTACATCACGACCATCTAAAAATGCATGTACAAATACTTCATCTACGCCTTGTTCCTTCGCTAGCTTTAACAGCGCAAACATATGCTCATAATGGCTGTGAACGCCACCATCTGATAGTAAACCCATTACATGTAGCTTCGACCTATGTGCTTTTACATGCGCTACAGCATCTAAAAATGCTTGGTTTTTAAAGAAGTCTCCTTCACGAATCGACTTATTTAAACGTGTTAAGCTTTGATAGACGATACGACCGGCACCAATATTTAAGTGCCCTACTTCAGAGTTCCCCATTTGACCGTCTGGCAACCCTACTGCTTCACCTGCCGCTGTTAATGTTGCATGTGGAAACTGATTCCAAAAACGATCGAAGTTTGGTTTCTTTGCTTGCGCAACTGCATTTCCGAATGTTTCATCACGAAATGCAAAACCATCTAAAATAATTAATGCTACTGGCTTTTTAGGCATTTGCTGCCGCCTCCAATAATTTTAAATATGATTCGGCTTGTAAGCTCGCACCACCGACTAACGCACCATCGATATGCTCTTTTGATAACAGTTCTTCAATATTATCAGGCTTTACGCTACCGCCGTATTGAATACGAACAGCCTGTGCTGTTGCGGTATCGTATAATTTTTCAACAACTGCACGAATAGCACCACATACTTGGTTGGCATCTTCTGCCGTTGCTGTTTTACCTGTGCCGATTGCCCAGATAGGCTCATAGGCAAGTACCATATGCTCCACATCCTGTGCGGCAAAACCGGCAAGGGCTGCTGTAATTTGACCAGCTACCTTTTGCTCTGTCGTGCCAGCCTCACGTTCTTGCAATGTTTCACCACAGCAAATAATTGGCACGATATTATGTGAAAGTGCTGCAGCCACCTTTTTGTTAATGGCTTCATCTGTTTCGTTATAATACTCACGTCGTTCAGAGTGACCTAAGATGACATAGTCCACAGCAACGCTGGCAAGCTGCGACGGGCTAATTTCGCCGGTAAACGCCCCTTCATTTTCGTAATGCATTGTTTGTGCGCCAATTGCTAATTCAGTTTCACTAGCAATTTGCACAAGCGTTGGTAGGAATAGTGCCGGTGCGCAAATAACTGCATCTACGTTGTCATTTGAAGGTAGTTTATCCTGCACAGCTTCGACAAACTGTATTGCCTCTTCAAATGTTTTATACATCTTCCAGTTACCTGCAATAATTGGTTTACGCATCGTTTATGCCTCCTATCTATTATGTTTGCTAAAAAGATTACTTAATAAACGCTATTATTTATCGTTTAATGCCACAATGCCAGGAAGCTCTTTGCCTTCCATTAATTCAAGTGAAGCACCGCCACCTGTCGAAATGTGATCCATCTTATCAGCTACTTCGAATTTTTCTACTGCTGCTGCAGAATCTCCGCCACCGATTACCGTGTAACCAGCAGTTGTTGCCATTGCCTCTGCTACAGTTTTCGTACCATTTGCGAATGGTTCCATTTCAAATACGCCCATTGGTCCATTCCAAATGATTAACTTCGATTTTTTAATCACCTCTGCATAATGCGCAGCTGTTTTCGGTCCAATATCAAGACCCATCCAATCAGCAGGAATAGCATCAACATCGACAATTTTTGTCTCTGCATCTTTCGAAAATTCATTTGCTACTACCGCATCAATTGGCATATGTAACTGCACGCCTTTTGCCTGTGCTTTTTCAATGAAAGATTTTGCTAGTTCAATTTTATCTTCTTCTAATAAAGATTTACCGATATCATGACCTTGCGCTTTAATGAAGGTAAATGATAGTCCCCCACCAATAATTAAATGATCGACCTTTTCAAGTAAGCTCTCAATCACACCGATTTTATCTTTCACTTTTGCGCCACCAATAATGGCTGTGAAAGGACGCTCTGGGTTTGATAATGCTTTACCTAGCACATCTAATTCCTTTTGCATAAGGAAACCTGATACAGCAGGAACATGCTTAGCAATGCCTTCTGTTGATGCATGTGCACGGTGAGCAGCACCGAATGCATCGTTCACATAGACGTCCGCAATTTTAGCAAATTGTTCCGCTAATGCAGGATCATTTTTCTCTTCACCCGCATGGAAGCGTACATTTTCAAGCAGAACGATATCGCCGTTTTGCATGTTCGCGACAGTTGCTTCTACGTCTTGACCGATGGACTCGTCTAATTTAGTGACAGGCTTGCCAATGATTTCAGCTAGGCGAATACCGACTGCTGTTAAACGCATATCTTCTTTTACTTCACCTTTAGGACGACCTAAATGAGATGCTAAAATCACCTTTGCCCCTTGTTCGACTAAATAGTCAATCGTAGGAATGGCTGCACGAATACGCGTTTCGTCTGTGATGACCCCATCTGCCATTGGTACATTAAAATCAACACGTACGAAGACGCGCTTACCTTTTACATCAATATCTTTCATTGTTTTCTTATTTAACATGAAGAAACCCCCTTCAAAGTTTGTAGTACGGACATAATAAAATGTGCTTCACCCATCTTGGCTATTCACATTTTGAATTGGCGAATAACAGTTTTGGTAACAAGATTTTTGGACTATGCTTGTAAAATTCCTTTGCTTATCGAATGGCAAAATGTCCAAGCAAGTGAAAGTATACCTTTACCAATTTTAATAGTAGCAAAAGTACCGTTTGATGTCTTGCACAAGCCAATCAAACATCTCCTATATCTGTGTACGTTATAACAAGCCATGCGCTAAATATATTTATTAAAAAAAGGAGTAAGGGTACATCCCTTACTCCTTTTACCCTTGTATATTATATCTTTTCGATATTATAAAGGCTATACTATTTTTGCGTAAAAAGCGGTATTATGTCACACTTTTTACTTCAAATTGCGAATTATGACACTTATTTATGATTTAACCCTTGTTGAGCAATGTATAATGCAAGATCCATTAAACGAGTAGAGTAACCAATTTCGTTATCGTACCAAGCAAGAACTTTCACCATACTATTTTCTAAAACCATTGTAGAAAGGCCATCTACTGTTGAAGAATGATGATTACCATTGTAATCAATTGATACTAATGGTAGTTCATTGTAGCCTAAAATACCTTTTAGCTCATTTTCTGAAGCTTCTTTTAAAGCGGCATTAATAGACTCTTTTGTAACATCTGCTTTTAGTTCTACCACTAAATCCACACATGATACATTCGGTGTTGGAACACGCATAGAAAATCCATCTAGTTTACCTTTTAATTGAGGTAATACTTTAGAAACCGCTACTGCTGCACCTGTCGTTGTTGGAATCATTGACACTGCCCCTGCACGCGCACGACGCGGATCAGAGTGCGGGAAGTCCAGGATACGTTGGTCGTTTGTATAAGAATGGATTGTTGTCATCATACCGCGTTCAATGCCAAATTTTTCATCCAAAATTTTGGCTACTGGTGCAAGACAGTTTGTTGTACAAGATGCATTTGAAATGACATCGTCTGTTTTTGGATTGTAATCCTCATGATTCACACCCATTACGAATGTCGGCATATCTCCTTTAGCTGGTGCAGATAAAATGGCTTTTTTAGCACCTGCTTCAATATGCTTCCCTACATCTTCCATTGAACGGAATCGACCTGTACATTCAAGCACAACATCTACACCAAGCTCGCCCCAAGGCAATTGCGCTGGATCTTTTTCAGCATATACTTTAACCGTTTTTCCATTCACGACGAAAGAATCTTTATCTGCATTTACATCAGCATCATAGATACCATGTACAGAATCGTATTTTAATAAGTGTGCAAGCTGACTAGCATCTGTTAAGTCATTCACTGCAACTACTTCAAATTCATCATGCTTCATTGCTTCACGAAATACTAAACGACCAATACGTCCAAATCCATTAATTGCTAACTTTAATGCCATTGTCAATTCCTCCAATAATGTTTTCATTGATTTATTTTTACAGTAAACGTTCAGCGATTGCCTTTGCTGCAGCTTCATCAGTTATAAAAATCGTCTGCTTCGGTGCTACCTTAAAGTAAGATAGCATGGCATTCACCTTTTGTTTGCCTGCTGCCACCGCAATAATATGCTTACATTTTTCAACTTGTTCAAGTTGAATACCAATCGTGCGAATACGATGCACAATTTGTCCTTCGGCATTAAAATAATAGCCGAATGCTTCACTAACAGCACCTTTTTCTTCGAGAATACGTAAATCTTCGGCGGATGTATTACGACGAATCGCCATTTCTTCAGCAGAGCCGATGCCATGAATAACGCAGTCAGCACGGTCATAGTAAGCCATTATTTCTGTTACCATAGGCTCTGTTAACATGGCTTGATAAGCCTGTTCACTTAAATGCTCTGGTAAAAATAATGTACGGTGCTGGGCATCCATTTGCATAGCGAACGTAGCAACAAGTGTATTGGCCTGCATGTGCATTTCATGACCAATACCACCACGAGCAGCAACAAATGTAATGTTTTGCTGATGATCGACTGGTTGTAAAAACTGCGCTAAGGAGGCAACTGATTTCCCTCCAGTAACAGCTACTACTTGCTCATTGGCAATAGTCGAAAGAAATTGCTGTGCCGCTTCTTTTCCGAGCAATGTTAAAACGGTTTCGTCATCGTTGTAATCACCTGGAACAACGAGCACATGTTGCAACCCTAATTGTTGTTCGAGCGCTTTGCCTAGTTGAGTAAGACCCGACCATTCATACACTAATGCTCTTAGCTGTTCAATCACTAATTCGCCATCACTCGTACATACCATACCCGACTTTTTGGAATCTAATAACCCTTGCTCACGTAAAATATCTGTTTCTTTACGGATTTCACGTTCTGTCATTTTTAGGGACTCTGCAAGCGTTCGTCTGCCAATTGGTTGCATCAGCTGTACCGATTGTAGAATACGATATCTCGATTGTAGAAGCGGATTCATTTCCGGAAGTAGTCTTCGCTGTGCCTCAGGTACAGTTAACATATCTATCTACTCCCTTTCACTTACAGTGGGTCGTTTTTTAACCCACTATACTAAATAATGTCCCACTTACAATTTAATTATAATATGCTTTATAAAAAAGAGCAAGTAATTAATGGTATGTGTTGCTAGTACAACCTTTATACATAGCGAAACCCATTATTAGGAAAGTAAAAATGCCACGCTGTCTGTTTTGTTGGCAAAAAAAATCTCGCAATCATCCATTATGATTGCGAGATGGCTTGGTTCTTATTTAGTGAAAGATAATACTGCGTTTTTCTTGAAGCCTGCTAAAGCTTTTGTAGCTTCCGTTTTGTTTGTGTATTCAAAAATACGAACGTCCTTTTGTTCAAATACTGTAATAACCCACATAGTCAAATCTCCCTTTAAGTTTATTTTTGTAATATAACAACCACGTAAAAATGCGGTACTTTTTCTAAACTGTTTTATAACAACCTTTACTTGATTCTTATTCTACTCCTATTTTTTAAAAAAGAAAGCTTTGTGTGAAGGTCTTCACAAACTGTTCATATTCATAACGCTTTCATTGAACAATTTGTGAATAACATGCATTTTCAGGTTTAAAATAAAAAATTCGTTATTCTCTCGACTAGAGAATAACGAATTTTTTCGCTTTATTTATAACCTTTTACCTCATTCGATTTTACTCCATTTAGTAAATGATAATTTTGTTGGCTAAATATCTATGCTCTTCTCACGTAATGGCTCTTTGATTTGTCACAAACGTTCCATTAATGTTACATAATCTAAATTGCCATACTGTATAACTTCTCCATCCTTTTCCACTACCGGTATCATCAGCATATATTTTTCATGTATCGCTTCATCGGTTTCAATATCGATTATATCAATGGTAAAACCTAACTCTTCTTGAACAAGCTTTAATGTGCGCAATCCTTCCACACAAAGCTCACACTGGGAACGACTAAAAAATTTCACGTCCATTTTACCAACCCCTTTACTTTATGGTGCCAGGCACGCAAACAATTCGCAAACAATTTCGATTTACTTGTGATTTTGGCGTAACTATTTATCTTTATTTTAAATGAAAAAAGACTGTGCAAGGTAATTTTTGCACAGTCTCATCGTTTGTTATTTTTTTAAATGGCTGTCGAAGAATTTAACCATTGCATTATAGAATTCAATGCGGTTTTCTTCGTTTTGGAAGCCATGCCCTTCATTTTCTTTCAGCATGTACTCTACTTCCACACCTCTAGCACGCAATGCTTCTACGATTTGATCAGATTCTGCCTGATTAACTCGTGGATCGTTTGCACCTTGCGCAACAAATAATGGTGTTTTAATTTTATCAACATGGAAGACAGGAGAAGCTTCTGTTAATAGCTCTTTATCTGTCTCTGGATGCCCTACACGCTCATAGAACATGTTACGCATTGTTTCCCAATAAGGTGGGATTGTATCAAGCAATGTGAAGATATTTGATACACCAACATAGTCAACTGCCGCAGCATATAAATCAGGTGTCTTTGTAATACCAGCTAATGTAGCATAGCCACCGAATGATGCACCATAAATACCGATGCGCTCAGGGTCCGCGATGCCTTGATCGATTGCCCATTGCACGCCATCTGTAATATCATCTTGAATTTTTAGACCCCATTGCTTATTACCAGCTTGTAAAAATTCTTTTCCGTATCCAGTTGAAGAGCGGAAATTCACTTGTAGCACAGCATATCCTCGGTTTGCAAGAAGCTGTACTTCTGGGTTAAAGCCCCACATATCACGTGCCCATGGACCGCCGTGTGGATTTACGATAAGCGGTAAGTCTTTTGCTTCTTTGTTTTTCGGTAATGTTAAATAACCGTTAATTGTCAGTCCATCTCGGCTCTTATACGAAATTGGATGCATTTCAGCAAGTTCTTCTGACTTTAACCAAGGACTTAATGTTGCTAGTTCTGTCATTTCATCTGTTGTTGAGTCATAGTAATAATATTTGCCGTACACAGTGTCACTTGACACGCTGACGATAAACTTAGTCATTTCTTTATTGTAGTCATTGATACCTAGTTCGCTTTCTTCAACACCTAGTTTGTTTTGAATTTTGCGGAATAGTTTTTCAAAATCTTCATCAAAGAATTGGTAATGTGCTTTATCAGTCATATAAGCACCGTATAAAATTTTATCTTTTTCACTATTATATAATACGCCTGCAACGTCTACTTCATCGTTCGACATAATCACTTCTTCTTTACCTTCAAGATCGTATTTCACTGCTTGTACTTTATCTCGACCTTTATTTGAAGTTGCGTAAATATATTTATTATCTTTAGAGAAGGCAAGTGGATTTACTTCATCTCCTGCCGCCATTTCAATAAATGGTTTGAATTCATCTTTTTCTGTTTCTCGGTATAAAATTGTACCTTCTACACCATCTGAAACGACAGCGATACGAATATTGCCATCACGGTCCGCTACCCAATTCGATACGTTCCCAGGATTTTTTGCAACATGTTTTGTTTCGCCTGTTTTGACATTAAGCTTGTACACATCGAAAACTTTCGCATCTTCTTTGTTCATCATAATTAATATTTCATCTTTAACACCTTGTAAATTACTTAATACGCCTACAGTTACCCCAGGATAAGGTGTTAAATCTTTTTCTTCTTTCCCATTAAATGAAGATGAATAGATATGGAAGTTCTCATCGCCGCCTTTATCTTTGGCATAAAGCAATGTATCGTCTTTCCAGAAGAATCCTGAAATATCACGATCTTTTGAACTTGATACACGAACAGGTTCACTATCGTCATTCATTTTCTTTACAAATACATTCGAACGAGATTCCCATGCTGAAGCAAATGTAATGTAATTACCATCTGGCGACAATTGGTAACCGAAGTTTCCTGGATTTTTCATAAAATCCTCTACAGAAATTTCTTTTACCCCTTCGTTATTCGTTCCGTTTTTGATCGTCTTAAAAGTTGAAAAGATTTTAGTAGCATCTTGTTTTGAAATGGTTTCACTATTTTCAGAGATACCTTTAAATAAGCCTAGCTTATTCGCTTTTTCCAAATAATCTGCTAATGATGCTTCTTTTTCCTCTTTATCAAGAGCTCTTACTAAAATTCGAGCAACTTCATCACGTTTAATGGCCGTACTTAAATTTTGTAATTCTCCCTCTTTAACCCACTTATCCATGATTTCTTGACGCATTGCCTCTGACCCATGTTGGAATGTTAAAGAAGTCACAGCCAATTCAAGAAATTCTTTTGCTGTTAGGCGCTCTTCTTGTGCAACAATCACATTGCTCGTTTCATTTGCAGCTCGTACTTCCTGAATGGAAACAGGATAGACAACAGAAGCTGTTAAAATGACCGCTAAAGATGCTGACAAAAATCTTTTTTTCAAAATGATTCCTCCTTATATCAGTGTGCGTTATATCGTTAGTCGATACAAAGAAATTATAACAAATCTAGTTTTTTTGTCAATAAATGATAAAACTTATTTAATTATCCTCTTTATCCAAATTAAAAAGACTCTATGGAAGAGTCTTTTAGCAAGTTAATTATTCTATTACGAAAACGGGTCAATCCACTGCGGTTCTAGTGACAAAATTGTTTGGGTGCCTGTCACCATTTTCGGTCACCATTTTCGGCTAGCGCCGCCACCAGCAGATGATCCACCGCCAAAGCCGCCAAATCCTCCGCTACCGGAGCCGCCTCTGCCAAAACCACCACCAAAACCACCTGGATATCCTCCTCTTCCCCGTCCTCTTGAACGTGGTCCGCCTCCTCCATTGGAGAAGATAATGACGACGAGGACGAGAATCACGATTAGTACAAACATCCAAGTGGGCATCGATTCATCCTCTACTGTTTGAGTTGGCATTTGACCTTCCCAATGATATTCTTGTGCTACAGTTTGATACAATGCTGTATACGTCGCTTGAAATGCTTGGTCAATTTCACCATTACTTGCAGAAGGATAAAAAGCAGAATCCAATATCCGTCCTAATTTCCCATCTGGTAACGCTCCCTCAAGACCTTGGCCCACCGCGATCACCACATCATTTTTTCCTTGCCCTTGCCCAAATGTAGCCAGTAGCAAAACACCGTTGTTTTTCTGTGCATCACCAATGCCCCAAGCACGAATCAATTGGGTGGCATACATTTTAGCCTCTTGCCCATGAATACTATCCACCGTTACAATCATAATTTCAGCACCAGTGCCTTTATCTAACTGCTCTGAATAAGAATTGAGTTCTTCCTTTACAGGCGTTGATAGTACATTGGCGAAATCATGAATGTACGTATTTTTCATCGGTGTTGGGAACTGGGCATATGCATTGTTGACTATTACAAAAAACATGAAACAAGCAATTATTACGGTCAAACGCTTCATTATTGTTTACCTGAATCACTAAAATCTACTGCCGGCGCTTTTTCAGCCCCAGCTGCTGCCTTAAAGTATTCCTTTTGCTCGAAGCCAAACATACTTGCTACTATATTACCTGGGAAGCGTTTTACTATTTTATTAAAGCCTTGCACTTCATTATTGTAATCTTCTCGTGCTACTGCTAAACGATTTTCCGTGCCTGCAAGTTCATCCATTAATTGGCGGAAATTCGCATCTGCTTTTAAATTCGGATAATTTTCTACTACTACCAGCAATCGACTAAGCGCACCATTTAACGCATCATTGGCGATTGCTTGTTGCTCTGGTGTTTGTGCATTACCTAACTGCGCACGTGCCTCTGTTATGCTGGCAATGACTTCTTGCTCATGTTTTGCGTATCCTTTGACCGATTCCACTAAATTCGGAATTAGATCATAGCGGCGTTGTAGCTGATTTTCGACTTGAGCCCATTTCGAATCCACATTTTCCTCTGCGGTCACAAGGCTATTATATTTTGGAATAAATAATAAAGCGCATACACCTAAAATAATGATGATTATTGCGACAGGTCCAAGTACTTTTTTCAATTTTACAGCCTCCTTACTTTCTTTTCTTATACCTCTAATGTGTTGCAAAAAAACATCGCTATGCTAAATATATGCAAACAGATTTATGTCGTATGAAATATGGCGAACAAGACATACTAATTACTGCAACAAACTATACATTCAGGAGGCGTTTTTTTTGTCACAATCTTTTTATAATGAATCAAATGATGTAACATCATCAAACCAACAACAAAGCCTAAATCACGGTGGACATGAAGTAATGGACATGCATGAAGCAATTGGCGAAATTATTGCATGTCTGAATCAATCCATGCTTTTACGTCCGCAAGTAAAAGATCCAGAATTACTTAGCATTTTGGACAATCAATATAATTTCACACTCGGTATGTACAATACGATTGTGGAGTCATTTAAAACAGGGCATGATCCATCTGTGCCAACAGGTCGTTATGAAATGCAAACAGGAAACAACTTCCAATACGGCATTACACCTTCACAGCCGAAAAAGCCAATGCAAAATGTAAGTGAAATCAATGATGAAATCATTTCTGGCTTCTTGCTTGGTGCACATAAAGGGTCTGCTAAATGTTTAACGGCAGCAGCGACAGAAACAACAAATCCAGTTGTGCGTCGTGTTGTTGCAGATAGTATTCCCAACTGTATCGAAATGGCATACGAACTTTCTATTTACCAAAATAAGCATGGCTATTATCAAGTGCCGCAATACTCGCAACAAGATATGCGTGCAATGCTTGATTCGTTCGCTACTACTACAAATCCCCTTCATTAATAACAAAAAACCATTCACTGCGAAATGCGATGAATGGTTTTTCCTAATATTAAAGAACTTTCCCTAAAAAGGCTTTTGTTCGCTCATTTTGTGGATTACCAAAAATCTCTTCTGGCGTACCTTCCTCTACAATAAAACCACCATCCATGAACACAACACGATCGCCCACTTCTCGCGCAAAGCCCATTTCATGTGTGACTACAATCATTGTCATCCCTTCAGATGCTAGATTTTTCATAACATCTAATACTTCTTTCACCATTTCTGGGTCAAGTGCAGAAGTTGGTTCATCGAATAATATAGCCTTTGGTTTCATCGCTAACGCTCTAGCAATCGCTACTCGTTGTTGTTGTCCACCTGAAAGCTGTTCTGGATAGCTATAAGCTTTGCTATCAAGACCGACCTTTTTCAAAAGCTCATGACCTAATTGCTCTGCATCCGCACGACTCATTTTACGAATTTGCATTGGCGCCATTGTAACATTATCAATGACATTCATATGAGGGAACAAATTAAATTGTTGGAACACCATCCCGACTTCTGCTCGGATGGTATTAATATTTGTTTTTGGTGCATTTATCTTGATATCTTCTATATAAATGGCACCGTCCGTTACTTCTTCGAGCATATTGATGCAACGTAAAAAAGTACTTTTCCCTGACCCTGAAGGACCAATGACACAAACCACTTGCTTCTCTTGTATTTCGTAATCAATACCCTTCAATACTTCTAGCTTCCCAAAGTATTTGTGTAGGTTTTCAATTTTAATCATCTTGCTTCTCTCCCTTCTGCTTTACGAGGGACATAACTATTGCTAAATCGCTTCTCTATAAATGCGACTACCTTTGTTACAACATATGTTAAAACCAAGTATAGTAGGGCAGCGACAATATACGGTTCCCAGAAACGGAAGCTCGCACCCGCTACTACTTTACTTGCATATAAAATATCTGGTGCTGCAATAACCGTTACTAGAGAAGAATCTTTTAGTAACGCAATAAATTCGTTACCAAGTGGTGGAATCATACGTCTAAAAGCTTGTGGTAAAATTACTTTTTTCATCGCTTGATTGTGTGTTAGGCCAAGTGAACGTGCTGCTTCCATTTGCCCTTTATCAATGCTCTGAATACCCGCACGAAAAATTTCTGCATTATAAGCAGCACAGTTTAATACAAGTGCTGTAATACCAGAAACCATATAACCTAATGAATGACCAAAAATTGTTGGAATAACCGCTAAATGAATTAGTAAAATTTGCACAAGCATTGGTGTTCCACGGAATAAATCCACATATAGTTTAGATGGCCAGTAAATTAATTTATTTTGCGATAGTTTTCCTAAACCTAATAGTAAGCCTAAAATAATACCACCAAAATAACCGCTGAGTGTTAAAATGATTGTTATACCTATACCACGTATAAACATATCACGGTAGTTCCAAACTATGTCCCATTGTAAATCAAAGATGTCCATCAGAACCCCTACTTTCCCATTCAAATTCTCTACTATTAAATCCCCTAATAAATCAAATGAGCCGCTAGCATGATTAGGGCTAACGGCATCGTTTATTACTTAAAGTCCTGACCAGTAATTTCTGCTAATTTACCATTGTCTTTAATTTTTTGTAGACCTTCATTTAATAGTTTTAATAACTCCGTATTGCCTTTTTTCACCATAAAGCCATAGTATTCTTTTTCAAATGCATCATCTTCAATTACTTTAAGTTTTGCATTTGGATTTGCCTTGATATATTCATAAATAACTGCATTGTCGCCAATTGTTGCATCTACGTTACCGTTTAACATTTCTTGAATAGCAACAGGTTGGTTTTCAAATGCCATGATGTTTGTACTTGCATCACCTTGTAATTTTTTTGCTGCCATATGACCCGTTGCATTAATTTGTACAGAAATCTTTTTATCTTTTAAATCTGCTAAAGACTTAATATCAGAATCTTCTTTTACAACGATTAATAATTGAGATTCATAATATGGTTCTGTAAAATCAAATGATGCTTTACGTTCTTCATTGATCGTAATACCAGAAGCACCGATATGTGTTTCACCATTTTTAATTGTTTGGAATACTGGCTCCCAGCCAATGTTTTCCCATTCTACTTTAAAGCCCATTTCATCCGCAATCGCTTGCAAAATATCGACATCTAATCCCACAATATTCCCTTTATCGTCAATTGACTCGAACGGTGCAAATGTAGCCTCTGTTCCTACCTTATACACCTTGTCCTTCGCGCCACCATCAGCCGGTGCATCACCAGTAGATGTATCTTCTTTAGCACCGCAGCCCGCTAGCACAAGCGTAAATGCCGCCACAATCATCAATAACGTCCAAAAACGTTTTTTCATAGTTTTTCCCCCTAAACATTTAATGATTTTCCGATCACTTCATTTTTCTCAATTCGGAAATGTTAGACTATTAGGTCAATTATAGTGTCAATAGAGTTGATATACAATACGATTTCGTATAAAAGTGATTATTTTTTCATAAAAATGAATTTTACTAAACATAATAAAGAAAAATTATGTAATAAAAACAAGATGCTTGTCGCAAAATGTATACTTATGCAATTTTAAGATTGTTTTTATACAGATTTTAGATATTTTGGAGCACAAAAAAAGAATCCCCTCAGATAGGATTCTTCTTTTGGGCTAGCGTGCTAGCCTCACGTTCGGTATGTTCACTAAAAAACTTTTTGGAGTTGTTGCTTTTTGAAGGTTTAGAAAGGAATAAATCTGGGAATAATGCCTACGGGACAATATTCCCCCCTATTCCTCTCTTTCTCCCCTAAGCAGGCTGCTAAACTACTTATAGGAGAACGAGCTATAAAAGTATATCAAATAATCAGTAAAATGGCGCCCTCGGAGGGAATCGAACCCCCAGTGCAAGAACCGGAATCTTACGTGTTATCCATTACACCACGAGGGCAATTGAACATAAAAAAAAAGTACTCACTCTAAGGCTTTACGGTAAAGCATCATGTAGATAATCCTCATTTCAGAAGCATACCTGCAAAATAGTGTACTGTACTTTAACTTACGACCTTTCCATTATACAAACGTCTTGCCCATTTTTCAACTATAAATTATTATTTTTGTTATGTATTTTATTTTTTAATATCAGCGTTAATATTTGACCTTCCCTGACTATAATGTGTATGATAAGGTTACAACTGAAATATAATGGATGATTTCAGTAAAAGTATTCGAATTTAGCTTTTTAAGGAGGATTTAACATGAATTTAATTCCTACAGTTATTGAACAAACAAGTCGTGGTGAACGTGCTTATGACATTTATTCACGACTACTAAAAGACCGTATTATCCTATTAGGTAGTGCGATTGATGACAACGTTGCAAACTCAATCGTTGCACAGCTTCTATTCTTAGAAGCAGAAGATCCAGATAAAGATATTTCTCTTTATATTAACTCACCAGGTGGTTCGATTACAGCTGGTATGGCAATCTACGATACAATGCAATTCATCAAGCCAAAAGTACAAACAATTTGTATTGGT
Organism: Lysinibacillus sp. FSL K6-3209; assembly: GCF_037976175.1. Taxonomy (NCBI): domain Bacteria; kingdom Bacillati; phylum Bacillota; class Bacilli; order Caryophanales; family Bacillaceae; genus Lysinibacillus; species Lysinibacillus sp. FSL K6-3209. Next base: position 3,760,386 of record NZ_CP150264.1, read on the forward strand.
ATGGCTGCATCTATGGGTGCATTCCTGCTTGCTGCTGGTGAACCTGGTAAACGTTATGCATTACCAAATGCAGAAGTAATGATTCACCAACCACTTGGTGGTGCACAAGGTCAAGCGACTGAAATTGAAATTGCGGCAAAACGCATTTTATTCCTTCGCGAAAAATTAAATGGTATTTTATCTGAACGTACAGGTCAGCCATTAGAAGTCATTTCAAGAGATACTGACCGTGATAACTTCATGACAGCTGAACGTGCGAAAGAATACGGCTTAATCGACCATATTTTTGTACGTAACGAACGCTAATTAGAAAAACCGCTAAGCTCAAATGACTTAGCGGTTTTTTAATGGGTGCTAAGCACTCACGTAAGACATAAAACATCCGCTCACTAGCGAGAGTCGCAACTTTCATGTGTGTCCGCGCAACGGCCATATTAAAAACCTCTAAGCTCTTGTGACTTAGAGGTTTTTGATTAGTCTTCCTTTTCAATAAGCGCAGCTAAGGATGAAACCGCTTGCTCTGCATCGCTACCTTCACTGCTTAAAACAACCTTTGTGCCTTTTGCAATGGCTAAGCTCATTACACCCATAATGGATTTGGCATTTACTTTTTTATCGTCTTTCTCAAGAAAAATATCAGCGCTGAAACGATTTGCTTCCTGTACAAACAACGCTGCTTGTCTAGCTTGAAGTCCTAATTTTAATTTTACCTGGACTGTTTTTTCAGTCATTCGCAATACTCCCCTTCACTACCGTTCATCTATTAGTATTATATTACCTCACTTAACTGCAGAAGAACAATAAGCGATTGTGCTCGCTTTCATATCAAATACGCATGAAAACTTAACCGCCTATCTTTTCACCTCTTCTTAATGCATCTGCTATTTCGTCTATTTTACGCAATCGATGATTGACTCCTGATTTACTAACCGTTCCACTTGATACCATTTCACCAAGTTCTTTTAACGTCACATCTTGGTATTCCACACGTAGGCGTGCAATTTCGCGCAGTTTTTCTGGCAACTGATCCAAGCCAATGGAATTTTCGATAAATCGAATATTTTCTACCTGACGCAGTGCAGCACCTATCGTTTTATTCAAGTTTGCTGTTTCACAGTTGACAATCCGATTCACACTATTGCGCATATCGCGTAATATACGAACATCTTCAAATTTCATCATGGCTTGATGGGCTCCGACAATATTTAAAAAGTCGGAAATCTTTTCTGCTTCCTTTAAGTATGTCACAAAGCCCTTCTTGCGTTCAATGGTTTTTGCATTCAATTCAAATTCATTCATTAAATCCATTAATGCCTCACCGTGCTCTTTATACAAAGAATAAATTTCTAAATGATAGGCAGACGTTTCAGGATTATTTACCGAGCCACCTGCTAAAAACGCTCCACGTAAGTAGGCTCTTTTATGACCACTCTTTTTTATCAGCTCTTTAGAAATCGTATGATTAAATTGAAAATCATCTGAAATAATAGCTAAGTTAATGAGCAATTCACGTGCACCTTCACGTACACGACATATATACACATTATTTTTTTTCAATCGCATTTTCTTACGTACAAGTAGCTCCACATTATATGGATACAACTTCTTCATTATCGTATAAAGCCTTCGTGCGATTGCAGCATTTTCGGTTTGCACGTCTAAGCTAAGTTGTTTGTTAGCAAAAGATAACGAACCATTCATACGAATTAACGCGGATACTTCCGCTTTCATACAGTAATCGTCCGCTTCTACCTGTGTAAGCTCTTTTTTTGTTTCTGAAGCAAATGACATAGCACGCCCCCCTTTCGACCTTTATTTCTATGTATATGTTCATCTTACCATATACAACAAGCATTCTTTAGGACTCTATTGTAGGCTTCCTTACTTTTTGGGTAAGATTTTTGCATAATCCACAAGCCATTTTGCAACATTTGCCGCATTATGGCGAACTGTCCCATCAGGTCGAATGGTTGCAATATCTCGTTTAATAACCTCTAATCCCATACTTTCAAGCTTTCCTACATCAAATGTTACGGGCTCTGCACATTCTTCTTTATACAGTTCTTTAACAGGATGTGGCAGTTGCTCATCATTGACTAAAATAGAATCGATAAAAGAATTACCAACATGCTTGTGTATTGCTTGCACATGGTCCCCTGCTGTATAGGAAATTGTCTCACCTTTTTGAGTCATTAAATTACATACATAAATTTTGCGGCCCCTTGCTTTTACAACAGCCTCCCCAATTGCTTTCACAAGCAAATTCGGAATAATACTTGTATATAAGCTTCCAGGTCCTATTAAAATATAGTCTGCCCGATGAATTGCCCGTATTGCTTCTGGTAGCGGTTGCACATTTTCAGGCACTAAAAAAACGCGGTTAATGCGTTTTGATGCTGTCGGGATTTTAGACTCACCTTCAATTATTACGCCATCTTCTAACTCGGCATGTAAAGTAATCTTTTTATTTGCAGCTGGAATCACTCGCCCATGTACTTTTAGCACTTTTCCCATCTCACTAATAGCATGGCTAAAATCCCCAGTGATATCTGTTAAAGCCGTTAACATTAAATTACCTAAAGAATGACCGTTCAAATCATCTGATACTGAAAAACGATATTGAAACATTTGCTCAACAAGTGGCTCCACGTCTGATAATGCAGCGATGACATTGCGGACATCCCCAGGTGGGGGAATATCATAGTCATCACGTAGACGTCCTGAGGAACCACCATCATCCGCAACGGTTACGATTGCAGTGATATCAAACGGGTGATGCTTTAAACCACGCAGTAACGTGGAAAGGCCAGTACCACCACCTATTACAACTAGCCTTGTATGCTTTTTCCCCATTCACTCAATCCTTTCTTCGATTGATGTCACGGTGCGATATCACAGCATTTTCATTTTTGGCTAAGCAAGCACCAAAATATTCTGCCAACGTCACCGAACGATGCTGTCCTCCTGTACAACCAAAAGCAATGACAAGTTGTGATTTCCCCTCTTGTTTATAAAGCGGTACCATAAATTCAAACAAATCCGTTAGTTTTTGAATTAGGATTTGTGTATCCTCTAACGCTAATACATAAGAAGAAACTTCTGTTTGCAAACCTGTTTTATGGCGCAATTCCTCCACATAATATGGATTTTTTAAAAAGCGCACATCAAATACTAAATCTGCATCTATTGGCATACCATGTTTAAATCCAAAGGACATAATATTAATTGAAAAAGTATGATCTGCATCGCTTGCAAATTCATTGACGATTTTCTCGCGTAGCTCTTTTGGTTTCATGTTGGATGTATTGTAAACAAATTTAGCGCGACCTTTTACTTCGGATAGAAGTACGCGTTCTTGTTTAATACCATCTAACGGTAAACCAGTAACAGCTAATGGGTGTGCACGTCTTGTTTCCTTATATCGTCTTACAAGCGTTTGATCATCTGCATCTAAAAATAAAATGCGAGCTACGATATCGCCTTCTTTTAATATATGGTCAAGCGCACCAATGAGCGAATCAAAAAAGTCACCGCCACGCATATCCATGACTGCGGCAATACGTGTAATATTTTTACCTGAATCTCTAAGTAAAGTTAAAAAAGTTGGGAGTAACGCTGGTGGTAAATTATCAATACAGTAATACCCTAAATCCTCAAAGCTTTGAATAGCTACGGTTTTTCCAGCTCCAGACATTCCTGTAATAATGACCAATTCATGTGTACATTGTTGACTTTCAACCACCACTGTCATGCAGCTCCTTTATTGTTCTATTGATATTTGTATTTTTTCATGAAGTAATTCAAAATCCTTCGTGTATTCGAATGTACCGTACTGAATGCCTGATTGTGATACAGCAAATTGTAAATTTGTTCGGTCACCTTCAGCCATTGGCAAATGTTTCAAATCCTCAATTGGGTGCCATGCAAGCTTACCTTCTCTTGTTTCTTCGAATGGTACACCTTCTATATCCTTCGCTACAAAAGTATACAACATCCATTCATCTACCTTAACGTTATCTTCTTTAATAACCATCGTATAGACACCTTTTAAATGCGCTTTCAATGGGATTACATTTGTTTCTTCCTGAAACTCACGTAATGCGGCCTCATAAATAGACTCACCGCTCTCCATTTTTCCGCCTGGTGCTACATACCAGCCACGTCTCGGCTTTTGAAGTAATAATACTTGGCCGTCTTTTACGGCTATCAAGTTTGCAATTCTTTGCATAGGCACACCTCTAATCTCTTTTGCATTCTATTTTTATTATAGCAAGACCTATCAGAGTTTGTCCTCATTTCACAACTATGGAATCTTGCGCAAAAAAATGATTATATCAACTTAATCCAAAGGGTTTTGAATTCATGCAGAAAAAGTCAACACATCTTTCAATAACCATTATTTTACACTACCCCTTATACAACTAGTATACAGTTTTCTACTGTAAGACATGACATATCCAAAAATAATAAGCATTATTATTGCGTAAAAAACCACTTCGCTTCCCGCGGGCACGACCTAAGCCACAGGAGTCTAAGTGGATTTAGCTACTTGCAACGCTTTAAGAATTCAGAATTGTTTGGGTGCCTGGCACTAAAAATAGGTTGCTCCCACCTGATTTAGGCGGAAACAACCTACTAAAAAAATAAAAGGGGGATTGCTAATTACAGTATTTATATTACACCTTTTATATGTCATTCAAGTTACAGCAATATTAAAACCGTATTAAAAATTTGTATTTTTTTCCGGTAATAACGGCCAATTACAATACACTTTCACAATTGTTTAGACCGTCACTTGGTATAACTTATTATGCGTTAATTTTCTCTAATAACTCTTCAACATAATGTTGTGCTGCTTGCGCTGCAATACTGCCATCGCCAGTCGCAGTAACGATTTGACGAAGCGTTTTTTCACGCACATCCCCAGCAGCAAAAATACCTGGTACATTTGTTTCCATATTGTCGTTAGTCACAATATAACCAGCTTCATTTAAAATGCCTAGAGATTCAAAAGGTTTTGTTAATGGCAACATCCCAATGTAAATAAATACGCCATCAGCCGCAAATTCAGATTCTGTGCCATCGACAGTTGATTGCAATGTAACGCTGCCTACTTTACCATCAGCTTCGTTAATTTCTTTCACTGTTGCATTCCAAATGAAATCAATTTTGTCGTTTGCAAATGCACGATCTTGTAGAATTTTTTGTGCACGTAATTTATCACGACGGTGAACAATTGTTACTTTATCAGCAAAACGCGTTAAATACACACCTTCTTCAACAGCAGAATCTCCGCCACCTACGACAACGAGATTTTTTTGTTTAAAGAATGCACCATCACATACGGCACAGTAGCTGACACCACGTCCACCAAGCTCTTTTTCGCCAGGTACACCCATTTTTTTATATTCTGCACCAGTAGAAAGGATAATTGAGCGTGTTTTATATTCCTTAGCACCAGATTTTATCGTTTTATATTCTTCACCATCGATGATTTCTGAGACATCACCGTAAGCATATTCAGCACCAAATTTTTTCGCATGTTCGAACATTTTAGTAGATAGCTCTGGCCCTAAAATAGTATCAAATCCTGGATAGTTTTCTACTTCTTCCGTATTCGCCATTTGTCCACCAGGGATACCACGTTCAATCATTAATGTTGAAAGATTTGCACGTGATGTATAAACAGCCGCAGTCATTCCGGCAGGACCTGCACCAATAATTACAACATCATAAATTTTTTCTTCTGACATACTTACTTCCTCCTAAACTTGTAATACTTTTTTATAATAACGTTCAGTATGTTCATCGTATGTGAAAGCATGAAGTTATTCAACTAAGTTGCTCACAACTTCAATTTAACTCGTTGGTAAGTACATTAATATTTCATCTATATATTTCGATAATGTTGCTACAGATATGCCATATTGCTCTGCGATTTCTTTTTTCGTCACCTTCAACATGCGAGATGAGCGGAATAAAAAGTCATTTGCACCTGCAATAGCAGCCGGATTTGTAAAGCGATAATTTTGACTAAGTGCTTGTTCACAAAGCACGAACCACATTTGGAACATCGGTGCGACGATTGTCGTCAATTTTCCATAGTGCTCCAACAAAATCTCGGGTACACGTACGGCTCTTAAAAAACTTGCCTCTACTTTGTTTTTCTCATCAAACTGATGGCCTAGTGCATAAGCTAAAAAAAGCTTTTCAAAAGCACCAAATTGCTCTACATCTATCCATTTAGGATGCGCAATGATTTCCTGCTTATGCGCTGTTCCTCGTAATAAAAATAAGCCAAATAAACGATCACTTATATACTCACTTTCAAGCTTCGCTACAATGAAGTCACGATCATGCTCTAATGCGTCAAGCTCATATGTATTTTCCTGCTGACGCCAAGGTTCAAAACCTTCTTTATCTGGATCTAACTCAAGCAACTGCTCCCAAGCATTTTTGGCAATATCATCGTAACCAGAAAAGTAGGCCGCATGAGATAACCAAAAGTAAAACCCTGGATCACCTAAATAACCACGCTTCTGCATGCTTCGTAGCCATTTAAATGCAGTTTCATATTGACCAATCAGTGCAAGCGTTGCGCCCAATTTGTAACGATGATCCCAAGCATAAGGTTGAATTTTCACCAATACTTCTAAAAGAGCATTTAATTCCTCATCATTTTTCTCATAGTAGGCAATAACCGTTAGATTACACAATGCATGGAGATTCCCTTTATTCTCACGCAAAACCGTGTTCAAAATCGCTTTAGCCTGTTCCGCTTCACCTACATAAAAATAAGCTAAAGCTAAATTATTGTACGCTGACCAAAATTCCGGTCTATCTTCTACTAATTGTTCTAAAATATTGATTGCTTCTGGAAAGTCACCCTTTTCCATGCAACGACGTGCTTGCTCTTGACGATATAAATCCTCGCCACTGCCTTCAAGCTCTTCATATTCATTGTGCTCAAAAGCAACAAAGTCTAATATCTCTGCCGCTTCGTCCGCATATGCACCCTCAGGTTCCATTTCTAAGTATTGCTCTGCAAAGCGTTTGGCATCTTGAATAATGCCGACACATCCTGATACCTCAGCCATATAAAAAATAATTTCCGGCTCATTTGGGTCTAATTGATAGGCACGACGAAGCAGATCATAGGCTTCCTCAAAACCTTGACCTTCTAACTCTACAATCGCTAATTGCAATAAAATCATTGGATCATCTGGACTTAAATCTACAGCACGTTGTAAGTATTTATAGGCTTTGTCCATTTGACCACTATTCATCGCTTGAATTGATTTTTTATAATAATAGTCGCCTGTTGGAATGAACGATACGACATTCGTTTGCTTCTCTTTTTGACGTTTCTTTTCCAAAATATTTCCTCCGAAACAAGAAATAAGGAACGCATTATACGTTCCTTTTTACAGTAACTTATATTATACCATACAATAAGCGATATGCTGTTATTTCTCCTCGTGACGTTTTTCCAACACATGTAATACGTCAAAAACATTTACTTTTTGTTCTTGCAGTAAAACTAATAAGTGGTAAATTAAATCAGCCGCTTCCCATTTTACTTCTTCTGCATCACGATTTTTTGCACCAATAACTACCTCTGTAGCTTCTTCCCCAACTTTTTTACAAATTTTATCGATGCCTTTATCGAATAAATATGTAGTATATGCACCCTCTGGCATTTCTTGCTCACGTTTTTCAATTACTTTAACTAGCTCAGGGATAATACTAACCGAACCAACTTTTGCTTTTTCTTGCAGTACCTTCGTAAAGCAAGATGTTGTGCCATTGTGGCATGCAGGACCAGCAGGAAGTACTTCTACAACTAATGCATCGCCATCACAGTCTGCTTTAATGGACACTACTTTTTGTACGTTACCACTCGTCTCTCCTTTATGCCAAAGCGCTTCACGAGAACGTGAGTAAAACCATGTTTCGCCTGATTCTAATGTTTTTTCTAATGATTCTTTATTCATATAGGCTACAGTTAATACTTCTTTTGTATTGGCATCTTGCACAACTGCTGTCACAAGACCTTTATCGTCAAATTTAATGTTCTCTATCATCTTACTGCCACTCCTTTTTCACGTAAGTATTGTTTTACTTGCGCTACACTCGTTTCTTTGTAATGAAAAATGGATGCTGCAAGTGCTGCATCAGCATCAACATCTTCCGCTAATACTTCGTAAAAATGTTCGGCATTCCCTGCACCACCACTTGCAATGACTGGGACTGTCACGGCCTGTCGTACAGCCTTCGTTAAAGCTAAATCAAAGCCAGATTTTTCACCGTCTTGATTCATACTTGTTAATAAAATCTCACCAGCACCTAAACGGACAGCTTCTTTTGCCCACTCTATTACTTGCCAAGATGTTTTGTTGCGACCACCGTGTGTATAGACCATCCACGTGCCGTCTTCTTCACTATAGCGCGCATCAATGGCAACAACAATACATTGTGCACCGAAATAGTCAGAACCTTCTTTAATCAGCGCTGGGCGTTCTAAGGCAGAAGTATTAACAGATACTTTGTCAGCTCCAGCGCGTAAAATACGCTTCATATCCTCTAACGAGCGAATACCGCCACCAACAGTAAATGGTATAGCTAGTGTCGCCGCAGTTTGGCGCACTACATCGACCATTGTTTCACGGCCTTCATGCGATGCGGAGATATCTAGGAAAACAAGCTCATCTGCACCTTGTTCATCATAAAACTTTGCAAGTTCTACCGGATCTCCTGCATCACGTAATGATACGAACTGTACACCTTTAACAACTCGTCCTTCCTTCACATCAAGACATGGAATAATACGTTTCGTTAGCACGCCGCCACCCCTTTTAACCATTGTTCTAATAAGTACACGCCTAACTCACCCGATTTTTCAGGATGGAATTGCATACCTGTGATCGAGCCTTTGGCAACAATCCCTGGGACTTCAATGCCATGGTAGTCAGCATAGGCCACTAGTTCTGTCGGTTCAATATTCGTCGCATAAAAAGAATGAACAAAATAAACGTGCTCGGCAGGTGCCTCGTCTTTGAGCCATGCTGGTCGATTCGTCACAATTAATTCATTCCACCCCATATGAGGCACTCGATAAGACTGCTCCCCCTGAATGCCGCTAAAACGTTGAATGCTACCTTTGAAGAAACCTAGTCCCTTCGTAGGTGTCACCTCTACGCTTTCCTCAAATAATAACTGCATACCTAAACAAATACCGAGCAATGGTCGACTTTCTGCTTGTACTTTTTGTAAATAGCAATCTAATTTTGTTTCAGCTAAACGTTTCATAGCATCGGGGAAAGCGCCCACACCTGGCAGTAACAGGGCATCAGCTTTATCTAGTTCCTGTTCTTGTGCTGTTACAATGACTTCACAGCCAAGTCGTTTTAGTGCTTGTTCAACACTAAATAAATTACCCATCCCATAGTCAATGACACCTATTTTCACGTTAACAGCCCCTTTGTAGAAGGTACACCTTTAACGCGAGGATCAATTTCAACTGCCGCATCAATGGCACGAGCTAATGCTTTAAAAATAGCTTCGATAATGTGGTGTGTATTATGACCATACGGTACGATAACGTGGACATTCATTCTTGCTTCAAGTGCGAATTTCCATAAAAACTCATGCACTAGCTCAGTATCAAAAGTTCCTACTTTCTCTTTTAGTTCAGGCACACGATACTCTAAATGTGGACGATTTGAACAATCGACAACAACTTGTGCCAGTGCATCATCCATTGGTACAAAGGCATTACCATAACGTTTAATGCCTTTCTTATCGCCGAGCGCTTGACGAATGGCTTGTCCTAATACAATGCCAAGGTCTTCCGTTGTATGGTGATCGTCAATATGCGTATCACCGTTCGCTTGAATTGTGCCATTAAATAGACCATGTTTAATAAATAAATCCAGCATGTGATCCATAAAACCAACACCAGTTTTGATATCCGCTTTGCCCTCGCCATCTAAGTCAATGGCAACTGAAATTTGCGTTTCATTTGTTTTGCGTTCTACCTTTGCGTAGCGTTTCTGTTCTGTCATCGTATTACTCCTTTTCCCATCCACGAGATTCTACAGCACGAGCATGGCCCTCTAAGCCTTCCATCCGAGCTAAGCGTGCAATTTTCGGGGCGTTCATTGCCCAAGTTTTTTCAGTATAATAAACGATGCTCGATTTTTTTACGAAGTCATCTACATTTAAGCCACTTGCAAAACGCGCTGTGCTGTTTGTTGGTAGCACATGGTTTGTGCCAGCAAAATAATCTCCAACAGGCTCGGAGCTATATCGACCGATGAAAATACCACCTGCATGGCGCACTTGCTCTGCCACCGCTTCGGCATTTTTAGTCACGATTTCTAAATGCTCAGGTGCTAATGAATTAATTGCCTCCACTGCATCTGACATCGTTTCAGCAATATAAATCGCGCCAAAATTTTCGATTGAGGCACGCGCTACTTCTTCACGTGGTAAAGTCGCTAATTGTCTTTCCACTTCAAGTGCTACATCGTGAGCAAGTTGCTCAGACGTTGTCACTAAAATGGCGCAGGCCATCTTATCGTGTTCTGCTTGTGATAATAGGTCTGCAGCTACCTCATCTGCAAAAGCTGTTTCATCTGCGATTACGGCAATTTCACTTGGTCCGGCAATCATATCAATCGCGACCTCACCAAATACTTCGCGTTTAGCAAGTGCAACGTAAATATTACCTGGACCCGTTATTTTATCGACGGCTTGAATTGTTTCCGTTCCATAGGCAAGTGCTGCAATTGCCTGTGCCCCGCCAATTTTATATACTTCTTCCACACCTAAAATATGAGCTGCGGCAAGTACACCAGCAGGTAATTTCCCGTCACGCCCCGCAGGTGATGTGATAACAATTCGCTTAACCCCAGCTACTTGAGCAGGAATAACGTTCATCAACACGGAAGAAGGATAGGCCGCTGTTCCTCCTGGAACGTAAAGACCTACTGCATCGAGTGCAGTAATTCGTTGCCCAAGCCAAGAGCCATCCGCTAATTCCAAACGATAGCCAGAACGTTTTTGTTGCTCATGATAAACGCGAATATTGTGGGCAGCTTCTGTTAAATCTGCAAATAATTGCGCGTCTATTGCCCTTACTCCCTCTTCAATCTCTGCCTTTGTAACACGTAAATTGTCTGGAGCAAAGCCATCCCATTTTTCTGTATATGTACGTATTGCGCTGTCACCTTGCGCTCGAACATCTGCCAATACTTGTCGTACAATTTTTAATTGTTCTTCGTTGCCACCTTCAAGTGGTCGTTTCAAGGAAATACCTTTTGCTAACTTTGTGATTTTCATGGAAAAAGTCTCCTTTAAATTTCTAGCTATTCGTGCAGTTCCTTTTCGCAACTTGCGTCTTTGCAGTTATTACGATGAAACAACATTCATTAGTCGACACACTTCTTTAAACGTTTCACCAAATCGATTATGCGGTCACCTTTCATGCGGTAACTTACTGGATTGGCAATTAAGCGTGATGACACTTCCGTAATATACTCATACTCGACCAAGCCATTTTCTTTTAACGTACGTCCAGTTGATACGATATCCACAATACGATCCGCTAAACCAATCATTGGCGCAAGCTCAATCGACCCGTTTAATTCAATAATTTCTACTTGTTCGCCAATCCCTTTATAATACTTCATAGCAATGTTCGGATACTTCGTCGCAATGCGTGGCGCAAGTTCGTTCATCGTCGTATTCGGTAAGCCCGCTGAAGCAATATAGCAAGTACTTATTTTCAAATCAAGAAGCTCATGTACCACGCGCTGTTGCTCCAGTAGAACATCTTTGCCAGCAATTCCAATATCGGCTACACCGTGCTCAACATAAACAGGTACATCCATAGGTTTCGCTAGAATAAAACGAATTTTTTCTTCTGGGATTTCGATCATTAATTTACGCGACATTTCAACCTCTTCTGGTAAATTAAAGCCTGCTTCAATAAGCATTTGGTATGCCTCTTCAAAAATGCGCCCTTTCGGCATAGCAATGGTTAATTCATTCACCGCGAATTTCCTCCTGTCCAACAACAACTACCTTTGTAAAATGCGTTAAAAAGGCTGCTTCATCAACTAAACTACTTCTCAACTGTAAAGTCGCTTGTTTACCCGCTGCTCTTAAAGCCTCTATTTTTTCTAGAGCCTCTTCAAAATTTTCTTCCTCGAATAGCACCACAATGGCTTCTTCCTTGTCCGAAGCTTGTGCAGTAATCGTTTCTAATAATCTATCTACACGAATGCTAAAGCCTGTAGCACCGACCTTTGATCCAAATACTTCAAGCAAACCGTCGTAACGGCCACCATTTCCTAATGGGAAACCACTGCCTGAAGCAAATACTTCAAATAACATACCTGTGTAATAGCTCATATGGCTTGAAAGAGTAAAATCAAACGCGACATACTGTGCAAGATCAGCGACTTCTAATAATTTTGCAAGTTGTTGCATATATTCTAATGCGTCATTTTTACGTACATATTTTTCAATATCGCGAATTTCCTTTAAGGTCATCGCCTCTTCAATAAACTGTAACAATGCATCTGATTTTGTTTTTGGTAAATCAAATGATGCAACCGCCTCCTCAAAGCCTACATAATTGCGCTGTACAAGCAGTGTACGTAGAACATCTTCTTGTTCAATGCTTTCAGTATAGTCCTGCAAAATACAATTCAAGACACCTGCATGGCCTATTGTGACTTTGAAATTTTCTAATCCAAATTGTTTTAATAGCTCCATTGCTGTAACGATTACTTCAGCATCCGCAAACACGGAATGATCACCTATTAACTCAATGCCCATTTGCTCAAATTCTGCGGGACGTCCACCTTCTGTTTCCTGTGCACGGAATACACTTGCAAAGTAAGCTAAGCGCAGCGGTATCATTTCTTTTAATAATTTTGAAGTGGCTACTCGAGCAATCGGTGTTGTCATATCAGGACGTAGGACGAGCGTATTGCCCTGGCTATCTACAAGCTTAAATAAATGCGCATCGAAAATTGCAGATGCTTTCCCTACCGTATCGAAATACTCTACTGTAGGCGTTTTAATAAATTCATAGCCTCTTGAGCGTAAAAAATTTCGACCTGTATGTCTTACAGCTTCTACTTTTTCGTAAATTTGCGGAAATTTATCACGCATACCAAGTGGCTTTTCGAACATTTTAATCGACGACATGTGGACACTTCCTTACGTTTCACTTTAATTCACTAGAGTATTAGAGAATTAGAATATGAAAGTATTTTAACTCATTCCTTCAGTTCAGTCAATGTTTTACACATTAAATTCACAAATAATTTCAATACTTCTGTTAATTATACACCTATTTATATAAAGTGGAACGTTAATCGAGACTATTGCCTCACTTATGTAGGGAACATCAAAGTGCGGACATCACTGTAAATTTAGCTCATCTTGCTTTGGCAAAAATATAATAATTGGAGGCGAAACGAGTTGAGGGTTGCAGCCTTATTGTGCTGAACAGAAAGCACCGCCATAGCGGACAACAACGAACGGCATAGCAAAAAAGTGTTAGATTGATTTGCAGTCAATCTAACACTTTTCATCTTCATTATTTTACTTTTTCGGCGTGCACCATTGAACAACTTCACTTCGTTTGCGCTCCGCCATCTGTTCCGCAGTGTAAATAATTTGCATCGGGTTGCCACCTGCTAGACAACCTGCTGGTACATCCTTATGTACGAGTGTTGCCGCAGACACAATAGCACCGTCCCCTATTGTCACTCCTGGTAAAATGGTCGAATTGGCACCAACCATTACTTCATTGCCAATATGGACATCTCCTAAACGATACTCTTCAATTAAGTATTCATGCGCTAAAATTGTCGTATTAAAGCCAATGACTGTATTATTGCCGACATGAATACGCTCTGGAAACATCGTATCTGGCATGACCATTAAAGCGAAAGACGTTTGGTCACCAATTTTCATTTTTAAAAAAGTACGATACAGCCAGTTCTTCACGCGTAAAAAAGGTGTGAAGCGTCCAATTTGAATGACAATGAAGCACTTCATCACCTTCCAAAAGGACACCGTATCATATACATTCCATAGCGAGTTTGCTCCTTCGACACGATATCTTTCCGTTTTACGCGCCATGCCATTACCCCTCTTTCACAATAGCAAGTAAATCCTTCATATGGTGCAATAGATATTCTGGCTTAAACTGCTGTAAATATTGCTCCCCTTTAATGGACCATGCGACACCCGCAGCTCTTACACCCGCATTGTGTGCAGCTTCAATATCATGCGAATTATCACCAATCATAATGGCGTCTTCCTTTGCGACACCAAGACGTGTAAGAGCAAGTAAAACTGGCTCTGGATCAGGCTTCACATGTTGGACATCATCGGTTCCCACTATCACCTCAAATAGATGACTAGCACCTAGGATGTTTAACCCTCGATCAATCATCGCATTGCGCTTTGTTGAGACAATGGCTAATTTAATCCCCATTGACTTTAATTGCTCTAAAGTTGACACAACATCAGGAAACTCTGTGACAAGCTCATCATGATGCGGTTCATTCCAAGCGCGGTATTTTGCTATCATTTCATCTTCTTCTCCTGGCGTTAAAACACTAAATGTCTGTTTTAATGACGGACCCATGAATTTCAAGCAATCTTTTGGCGAATATTGCCCGGGAAATCGTTCTTCTAACACGTGCATAAATGATTGAATGATTAAGTCATTTGTATTTAACAATGTACCATCAAAATCAAAAAGTAATGCTTTTACAGCCATATGACACACTCCTTACTTATTGTCCAAATATTTCACAGCAGGCTTTACTTTCAATCTTCGGTAAATAATTGCCCCAAGACCTATCACAATGCCGATAATGGAAACAACTTGTGCTGAACGTAAGTCTCCTACTAAATAAAGACTATCTGTACGTAAACCTTCTATATAGAAACGACCAATTGAATACCATATTAAATAGCTAAAGAAAATTTCACCACGATTTAAATTCACTTTTCGTAATGCCAGTAATATTAATAAACCGATGAAATTCCAAACAGATTCATATAAAAATGTAGGATGTACATATGTGCCTAGTTCTTCAATGTACATTTGATTAATAATCCAATCAGGTAGCATCAGGTTTTCTAAAAATGAACGTGACACTGGGCCGCCAAATGCTTCTTGATTCATAAAGTTGCCCCAACGACCAATAATTTGACCAATCAAAATACTCGGTGCTGCAATATCAGCCACTCGTAAAAAGCTTACCCCTTTTATCCGCGTAAATATGTAAGCCGTCGCAAATGCACCTAATAGCGCACCATGAATCGCAATACCGCCATTCCAAATTTCAATAATATTGCCTGGATTTTCACTATAATAATCCCAACGCATAGAAACATAATAGATGCGCGCGCAGACGATGGAAATTGGTACTGCCCATAATAATAAGTCAGCTAGAAAATCCTCAGGTAATCCGCGTTTTACTGCCTCTCTTTGTCCAACAAAATATGCTAATATTATCCCCGATACAATTAAAAGTCCGTACCAACGCACAGGAATTGGCCCTAAGTGAAAGGCGATCGGGTTAATATCTAATAGTAATAAATCCATCTTATGCTCCTCTCAATATGTTACAATCCGTTTCCGATTAATCATCTAACTCATCTGATGAAGCAATAACTTCATCTAAGCGTCTTGAAAACTCTTCCGCTGCATTGACACCCATTTTCTTCAAACGGTAATTCATCGCCGCTACTTCGATAATTACGGATACATTTCGTCCAGGTCGTACTGGGATTGTGAGTTTTGTTAGTTCCGTATCAATGATTTTCATTTTTTCTTCTTCTAAACCTAAACGATCATAAACCTTGTCTGGATCCCATATTTCTAACTCAATAATTAAGGTAATACGTTTATATGGTCGTACGGCACTTGCCCCAAAAAGTGTCATGATATCGATAATACCAATACCTCGTATTTCCAATAAATGTTCTAATAGCGGTGGCGGACTCCCTATTAAAAAGTTCTCCGACTCTTGACGGATCTCCACACAATCATCTGCAACTAATCGATGCCCTTTTTTTACAAGTTCGAGAGCTGTTTCACTTTTCCCAACCCCGCTTTTTCCGATAATGAGCACACCAATGCCATATACATCGACTAACACACCGTGTGCCGCTGTCATAGGTGCTAAACGTCCCTCTAAATAATTGGTTAACCTACTCGAAAATTTCGTTGTTGTCATATGTGTTTTAAATACGGGTACATGCTTTTCGTTTGATGCTTGTATAAGCTCCTCCGGTACTTCTAAATCACGTGAAATAATAATAGCAGGCGTATCCTGTGAACATAGCAAACGCATGCGTTCAAGTTTAACATTCGCTGGTAACATTTCAAAAAAGGAAAGCTCTGTTTTCCCTAGTAGCTGTACTCGATTAGCAGGATAATGCGTAAAATACCCAGCCATTTCAAGCCCTGGTCTAGAAATATCACTTGTGGTAATTGTTCTTCCTATACCTTCCTCGCCGCCTAATAACTCTAGCTTAAATTTTTCCATTACATCCCTTGTCAATACTACGACCAATATTTGCAGCCTCCATTCAAACGAATTGAATATTGTTTTATTTTAGCATGCCTATGTATAAAAGAAATGAATTTACACTTGCGTGCATGATTATTAGTAACACTATTATACTTAGTTCTAGTTAAAGGTGGTACATAACAAATGTAAAACTACTTCAGAAAGCTTATGCACATGATAAAAATAGAAAAACTAGCGGTCTCCAGAACCGCTAGTTTTTTTCATTCTATTATTTTTGTGTAGCTAACCATTTTGCAACGGCTTCAGCATCTGCACCTTTAATAAGTCCAGCTGGCATAGCCCCACGGCCATTGTTAATTACGTCTAAAATTTCTTGCTCAGATAAACGAGAACCTACATTGTTTAGTGCAGGTGTATTACCCATACCTTGTAGCTCGCCACCGTGACAAGAAACACATGATTTCATTGCGATTGCTTTACCGTCTGGTTCAGCAGCAGTATCTTTGTTACCTGTAGCTGCTTTATCTCCGCCACCACCACATGCTGCTAAGAAAATCGCTGAACCGAACACTAATGTTAACATTGCTTTTTTCATTAGTACCCCTCCTAAGTAAATGAATATCTTTCCAAGCTATTATACCAAAATTATGCACGTTTGAAACCTTCGCCTAACACCTCATAAGCATCAGAAACAATGACAAACGCTGATGGATCAACGTTTTTAATGAGTTGTTTCAGCTTTGTGAACTCTGTTTGATAGACAACGACCATCAGAACTGGTCGTGCTTCTCCTGTATAACCGCCAATTGCAGGTAACTTTGTCACACCACGATCAATTTCGGCATATATCGCATCACGCACTTCATCTTGTTTTAACGTAATAATATAAACCATTTTCGATTGACTAAAACCTAGCTGGATAATATCAATCGTCTTCGTTGTAACATACAGTCCGATTAACGCATAGAGCCCTTTTTCTAAGTCAAAAACAATTGCCGCACTAATTGCGATAATTCCATCAATTAACAGTACACTTGTACCAAGCGATAATCCGGTATACTTTGTAATAATTTGGGCTAGTAAATCAGTGCCACCAGTAGAAGCATTCCCCTTAAAGACAAGTCCTATTCCTAAGCCAACTACAATTCCGCCAAAAAGCGCACCAAGTAAAGGATTATCTGTCCACGGCTCCCAGTGATTTGTCAATAACACAATAAACGGTAATGTTATTGTCCCAATAAAAGATTTTACGCCAAACTTTTTACCCAGTATTATTACTCCTGCTAGAAACAATGGGATATTAAATGCATATTGTACAAGGCCAGGATTCCAACCAAATAAACCATGCAATATGGTACTTATGCCACTAACTCCACCTGACGCTACTTGATTTGGTAGTAAAAAGACATTAAAACCTATTGCCACTACTGCGGCACCAACAATCACATAAACATATTCCACAATACTTGCCCTTACATCTTGTGTTTGATTCATTTCCTCACGCCCACTCAACTATCAGATTTTTCTAAAGATGACGACATGATTATAGCAAATAGTTTTAACGTTGAGAACTTCATCATGATAAAGAGAAAGTAGTTGGAATAAATGAGAAAAAGTGCTAGATTGATTCCAATCAATCCAACACTTTTTCTAAGCCGTCGATGTCCGTTACAGGTGCACTTTCCGCTCCGCACCGTAATCCCTTCTTGCGGCGCAATACCTTTCAACAGGAGTCACCTCTTTGCTACAAGTAACTCCTATAAGGAAGAATGTTTTTTCTGTAGTTTGCCCTAACTATAATGATGTTTCAGCCCATTCTAGTGCTTCATTATATAAAAGATCAATGCTTGCCATTTCAATATTGATTTGTGGTGCTAATTCTTCTAATCGTTGCCAATCTAATTTTCCTAGCGCAATACTAAATTCAAGATAAGGTGTCATCTCTGTTTGACCACCTAATATTGTTTCTGTAATCGCCTCTGAAAAAGGTAATTGTTGCAAAATAACATTCATCGGTCTTTGTAAGATCGCATCGATCAATGAAAACATCCCAACTAAAAAGTATTCAGAAAAGTTTTGCTTATAGGATCGCTTTGCTAATTTTTCACAAACCTTTGCTCTGAACAAAGATGTTCGCATCAACTCTTGAAAAAGATCTGTATCCGCCCTGTCATCGAATTCACGCAGAGCTAGTAAATAAATCCACTTTCGAAGATTTGCTAAGCCAAGTAATAAAATGGCTTGCTTAATGGAGCGTATTTTCGATTTTGAACGTTTACTAGAATTATTGATCATTTGTAATAATTTATACGTCAACGATATATCCCGTTCAATATTTTCTGCTAACAGATGAACGTTCGGCTCTTCTTCCTTTAAGAGCGAAATTATATGAAAATATTGGATAGCATTTGCGGGAATATCCATCGCTTTAATGATTTGAGGTTGCTCAAAAAAGTAACCTTGAAAAAACTCATAGCCCGAATGCTTGGCGACTCTATATTGCTCTTGTGTTTCCACTTTTTCCGCAAGCAATTTAATATGGGGGAAATTTTCCTTTACCATATTTTCAATTTCCATTCTTTCAACTAAAGAAGATATTAAAAAATCCACTTTAATTAAATCAATATGCGGGAAAAGCTTATCATATATTGGTGCATTTTCTTTTAAAATAAAATCATCTAACGCTATTTTAAACCCATGCGACTTCAGCTCAATGACACGCTTAACTAGATTTGGTGTTAGTGGTACATCTTCTAAAATCTCGATTACTACTTGTGAAGGATCTAAAAATTCATCGATGGAACTCATAAGCAAGTTTTCCGTAAAATTAACAAAACAAGGCTTACCTTTCGTCACCTCATCAATACCAATTGATAAAAATGAGTTCACTAACACATCCACTGTTGCAGCATCTGAATCGACATCAGGAAATGAATTTACATTTTTGTTTCGATATAACAACTCATATGCAACGACCTGTTCGTGAAGATTAAAGATTGGCTGTCTTCCGATGAATACTTCCATTTCGTTGCCCCCAATTCACCATTTTCTAGTAATTATTATAGCACTTTTCATTACCTTACGCTTATTTTTTCAACACTATAATAAATTTTTCTTATCGATAAACTAGCATTTACCTATAAAATTGGAATTTTATTACTTAAAAAGATAAAGCAGTACTAATTTATGCATTTATATTAAAAATTTGCTTTCACTTTTCACTTGCATACTACTACTATTTTGCATTGTTATAGTAAATTTTTAAGATAATGTATTTTTTTATATTGGTGCTAAGAAGATGCACTCTTTATGTAACTAACTTCATTTTTCCTCTTGCTATGGAATATAGCAAAAAGCCCTACCATCCAAAATAGTGGTAGGGCTTGCCGGTGTAAATAATGCTTCACATAAATTTCTTTTAGTGTCAGCTCGCAATTGTTATCTGAGGCATCTTTTTATTTTCCACCAAATTTAGATTTAAGAGCACCAATAACAGCCGGTACGACTGAGATAACTATGATTAAAATAAGAACTACCGAGAAGTTATCTTTAATAATTGGAATATTCCCAAAGAAATACCCAAGGAGTGTACAGCTGAATACCCATAAAACAGCGCCTACAATGTTGTACAGTAAAAAGTAGCTATAATGCATCTTACTTGCCCCTGCAACAAACGGAATAAACGTACGAATGAAAGGCATGAAACGAGCAATTACAATTGTTTTGCCACCATGCGTGTTAAAAAATTTCTCCGCTGCTTCCATACGTTCTTTTTTAACGATACGGCCTAAAAAACTTTTCGGAGGAATTGATGTCCCAACTTTATGACCGATATGGTAATTCATTGTATCGCCTAAAATTGCTGCTGCCAAAAATACAGGAATTAGTATCCATAAGTCAAAGGCGCCCATTGCGGCTGTTAATGTTCCACTGGCGAAAAGTAATGAGTCACCCGGTAAAAATGGGAAAATGACAACACCTGTTTCAACAAAGACAATGGCAAATAAAATAAGATAACTCCAATTACCAAAATCACGAATGATTTCTTCCAAATGCACATCAATATGCATTATAAAACTTATTAACTCTTGAATGAGTCCTATCATTGGTTTTGTATGCTCTCTTTCAATTTAATTTTTCTTAATAGCTTGGACGTTGTTGCGCACAAAAGGGTTCCAAAACAATACAACAAAGTATACAAGTTACTACTCCCCTACTATATGACAAGCCCTTTTAAAGTATGTAGAAGGATTACACATGACTGATTTTATCACTCCAGCTCTATGCACTCAACTTATTTCGCCGTAAGTGCCAGACACCCAAACAATTCTGACAATTCAAATTGGTAGCTGTTCCAAAACCAACAAGCCCACCACAAACTTTCTGTGGTGGGCCTGACTTATCAATTCGTTTATACTTTTTCTTTTAAAGTACGACGCAAAATTTTACCTGTTGTATTTTTCGGTAGCTCATCCAATATTTCTACAACTTTTGGTACTTTATATTTCACCATATGCTTTGCACAATATGCCAAAATATCATCTGTTGTCGTTGCCGCTACTTCTTTGAGTACTATATATGCATGTACTGCTTCACCAAAATTAGGGTCTGGATAGCCAACAACTGCCGCCTCTACGATATTATCATGTGCAAACAATACTTCCTCTACTTCTCTCGGATAGACATTATAACCGCCAACAATAATCATATCCTTTTTACGATCGACGATATAGAAATAACCTTCGTCATCCACTTTTGCAAGATCCCCTGTATAAAGCCAACCATCACGAATGGCCATCGCCGTTTCTTCAGGCATTTTATAATAGCCTTTCATGACATTTGGACCACGAACGACTAACTCACCAACTTCACCGACAGGAACATCTATGCCATTAACATCGACCACTCTATTTTCAACGTTATTAATAGATGTACCGATAGAGCCAGCTTTTCGTTCACGGTCTAATGGATTAAAACATGTAACTGGTGAAGCTTCTGATAAGCCATAGCCCTCTGATACACGTACATTAAATTTCTTCTCGAAATTATGTAATAGTGCAACAGGTAATGATGCGCCTCCTGAAATGGCTAAACGAATGGTTGAAAAATCTTCCGGCTTGCCTTCTGGTAATAAATACAAAAAGTTATACATCGTAGGCACACCCGCAAAGACAGTTGCCTGTTGCTCTCTCGCCAATGTGAAAATTTCACTTGGGCTAAAGCGAGGTGTAAGCAAAACGGTTGCTCCACTAATTAATGGTGCATTGACTACAACTGTTAATGCAAACACATGGAAAACTGGTAATGTAGCAATAATCCGATCATCTGCTCGATACCCTAAATACGTTGAGACATCACGTGCATTTGAATAAACATTTCCGTGAGTCAGCATAGCACCTTTTGGATTGCCTGTTGTTCCCGAAGTGTATAATATAATGGCCGTGTCATCTGGTGCTACGTCTGCCGGTTCTAACGATCCCGAAGCACTTGCAATAATATGTGAAAATAAATGTGTTTTCGCTTTTGCCGCTTCCGATAAAGCAGCTATTTTTTCAGCTACATCCGCTGTTGTTTCACAAACGACAAATGTCACTACTTCTGGGAATGCCTGTACACCTACTTCTACTAATGGAAGCAGTGCATCGAGTGCAATAACCGCTTTAACATCGCCATTTCGTAAAATATAAGATATCTCATCTGGCGTATAGATTGGATTCACAGGAATTGCTGTTGCTCCTAGACGCAGCGTTGCATATAAAGCGATTAAATAATGTGGCGTATTGCCGAGTAAAAACGCCACATGGTCCCCTTTTTGTACCCCTAAATCTTGTAACCCCTGTGCAAAGCGACCAACTGTGTGCTCAAATTCCCCATAGGATGTATCTTTCCCCATAAAATGATACGCAATTTTTTCCGGCTGCTCTACTGCTTGTTGACGAACACATGAAACTAAATTCAATTACACCATCCCCTTATCGTATAAAATGAATCGTTATTCAGTAATATTATATAAGAAATATATCTAAAAAACAATGAAACTTTTTATTTCGTGTCAATATTACCTTTAAAAAAATCATTTTTTTCTCTTTTGTACGTATTTTTAAGAACGGATATGGGAGATGTAACGCCAACGAATTAAGTAAAAATAGATAACTTGTATTAGGACAAAGAAACCAAATGCAAAAAACACTTCTTTCACAATTGAAATATTAGCAATGTCCTTTAAAATGCCCTGCACCATAAAGAAAGCAAAGCCACTGTGCATCATAGCAACGCCCCAAGGTAAGAAAAATTGTGGGAATAAATGACGGTTGACTAGCTTTTTCAACTCAATATCTGTTAAGCCCATGCGTTTTAACACATCAAATTTTCGCTTTTCTCGTTCAAGTGAGGTATGCAATTTAAAGTAAATAAAACTACCAGCAGCTAATAAAAATACAGTGGCCACTAAAACACCAACTAATGTAAATAATGAGTAGGTAGCTAATATATAAGAATAATTTAATCCTGCATTTTCAAAATAAAATGGACTATGCTTGCCCTTCTTTATACTATAAAAATATTCCGTTGAGGCAACATCCACTATGTCCTTGCCAATTTCCTTCGTCTCCATCCACTGTGGAATATCAAATGTAAATAAATGATAGACTGGTTGGACAACGCCCTTACTAGTAATCGGCTTTACAAGCTTTACAAAGTCTTCATCACTGATCACAATCGAGTTTACACTAACAATGGAACCTGGGAATACGATTTTAGGATAGACACTATCAATGGTAATAGGAATGTCGTTTTCTTCTAAAATTGTATGGACTACTATATTTTTAAGTTTTTTCAAAGACTCTTCGGAATATGGTATAAACACTGCCTCACCAGACGCCAAATCAATTAACGGATAGTTAAAAGAAGACAACAAGACATTCATATCAGATTCGCGAAACACTTCTACCTCATTATGTGTAAAGGAGGATGTTTGCTTTACAACAAGAAAACGGGATAAATGATAGGATAAGCCCTTGTCTTCTAACTGCATACGCAAAGAATTAATATGTTCAGCCTCAAACGGATTATTAATATCCCCTTTATAAATAAGCCCCAATGGATTTAATCGGTCATATTGCGTCGTATAAGAAGACATTGTAGCTAAAACACCGACTGATAAAAATGCTAGTGTCGAAACCATTGTGACAACGAAAAACATTTTCACATTATCCATCATAATATGTGTCTGCTCGGCTAACGATAATAAGCGATAACGTCGCCAATGAAATTTACGTTTCCCTCGTGCAATTTCTAAAAAGAACGGTACTGAATCACTAAAAAAATAATACGTTCCAAAAGTTGCCGAGAAAGGTATCAATAACGTTAAACCTATCATCGTTGTATGGGAAACGATAACTGCCAATGCATACGTTGCTAAAATCAAAACAACTCCATATGCTGCGCGAATCTTTGAATAACTAGCTACACTAGTTAAATAATCATTTCCTTTGATAAGATCTCGCAATTTTCTCTCACGTGTAAAATATACGCTAATAAACGAAATAACCACAAAAGCACTAGTGAAGACCCCTATCGTTAGTAAAAAAGGTTGCCAAGATACATAGAGCGGCAAATTCTCTAAATGTAAAATTTCTCGAACAATCATAAAGAAAAACTTAGAAAATGAGAAGCCAAAAATAATGCCCACAATAATCGAACCAGAGCCAATAATCATTGTTTCTAAAAAGACAAGTTTGTTCATTTGGCGCTTTTCCATACCAAGATGCAATAAAATAGCAAACTCATGGGATCTCGCCTCTAAAAAGGCACTCATGGAATAATATAAAAAGAACAAAGTAAAGAGGACAAGTACGATTTCTGCACCAATCATGCCGACTAACGATACTTCTCCTAAAATACCTCGTTCAATATCTGGATGAAACATCAGCATTGAATAGATAAAAAATACAGCCACAGAAAAAAAGCTTGCCATAAAAAAGGCACCGTAAATACGGCTGTTCCGTACGACATTACGGTAAGCGAATTGTCGAAAGGTCACCTACTTGCCCTCCTCCTAGTAAGCTCAATACATTTAAAATCCGTTGGAAAAACATTTGACGGCGATCATCACGATAAATCTCATTGAAAAATTCTCCATCCTTAATAAAGAGCACACGATCACAATAACTTGCGGCAATGGGATCATGTGTCACCATTACGATTGTCGTTTGTTTTTCCTTATTAATTTTGGTTAATAGTTCAAGGACATCACGAGACGAATTCGAATCTAAATTCCCTGTTGGTTCATCCGCTAAAATAAGGCTTGGGTTGTGAATCAGCGCCCGTCCAATAGCGGTTCTTTGTGCTTGTCCACCTGAAATTTCATTTGGACGTTTATGCAAAAAGGACGTTAAATCAAGCTTTTCTACAATACCTGCAAGGCGCTCCTCCATTACTTCTAATGGTTGCTGATCGAGCGTTAACGGCAATACAATATTTTCTTCAACCGTAAGCATATGCAATAGATTAAAATCTTGAAATACAAAACCGAGCTGTCTTCTTCTAAAATAGGCAAGCTCTGTCGCATTTAACTTATGCGGGTTCATGCCATCTAAGATGATTTCCCCACTTGTTGGTTCATCAATTGTAGAAATCAAATTTAATAATGTCGTCTTGCCGCTTCCTGATGGACCCATTACCGCTAAAAACTCGCCTTGTTCAACTTCAAAGCTTAATTGATTGAGTGCACGATGCGTCACCTTGCCCTCATATACTTTCGTAACATCTTTTATTTCTAAAATAGGCATACTTTGTTCACCTTATTTCTCGATTAATTCCATAGATTTTGGTAAAAGCCAATTGAATACGACCTCAAAGCCAATTTGAAAGTGCGGTTCTATTAGGGCTGAAGCATTCTTTCCTTCTTCTTGCACTAGACTAAAGCAATGTTCTCCAACTACGACATCCCATGCATCTAACTCACCTTCAATTATTTCACCATAAACTGAATAGTGCCCACTATACATCACTTGCTCGCCTTCAACTGGAAAAGCATTTAGGAGACTTGGTTTATGTAAGTTTAGCCCAAGTGCATCGCAAAAATGCACAACTTCATCTTGCAGTAAGAAGCTAGCCTGACGGAAATTTTCACAAAACAAACAGTCACAAAGTTCTGTGTGTGACGCGTACAACTCCTTCGTTTTTTCTAATTCAATATTTAATACCCAGTCTTCAATCCGTACTTCTCCCATTTCTGCTCCCCCTAATTTGTAAATGTCACGGTGACAATCGTACCTTTGCCTACTTCTGATATAATGTCCAATTTATGCCCTAATTTTTCGCAGATTTCCTTTGCTAAATATAAGCCCATACCTGTGGATTCCCCAGTTTTACGCCCATTTTCACCCGTAAAAAAAGCTTTGGTCACACGTGAAAGGTCAGAAGCAGGAATACCAATTCCTTCATCACAAATCGCTAACTGAATATGATCATCTTGTTTAATAGCAGACATCACGATCTTTTTATTCTCTTCAAATGTATATTTCACTGCATTTGTTACAAATTGCCCGATGATAAATCGAAGCCACTTTGAATCACTTGCTACGATAATGTCGTCCTCAATATGGATTTCCGGAAAAACACGATTCGTAATAAATAAACGTTTATTTTCATTAACAGTTGCAGTGACAATTGTTTTTAACGGAATTTGTTCGACTTGCATATCCTCTTCAAAGTTTTCTAGACGTGCGTTAACAAGCACCATATCCAATCCTCTACGTAAACGATCTATTTCCTCTTGCACATTCTTTTTATCGAGAGGGCGCTCATCCTGCAACAGCATCTCAATGACAGAAATAGGCGTTTTCATTTGGTGTACCCATTGATTCATAAATTGATCGTGGCGCTTTTGACTAGCATACAAGGAATGAAGCTCATGCTGATAGAGTCGGTACAGTTCATGCATATATTTTTCAACTTGCACGGCTTCTGGTGTCTTGGCATTTTTTTGTAACACATCCTCCATTGATTTTGGCAGATGTAATATTTTACCCAAATAACTTTGGCGCATTAAATAACGAATAAGTAAAAATGAGCATAGTAATACCAAGCTAATACTTACAGAATAAATAGCCGTATCGACGTTACGAAAGCCATCGAGCCAGTACAACACCATAATAAAACCGACTAAAATCAGTTGAAAAATAAAAAATGTTGCATAATCACGTAAAAATAATTTCCAGCCCATTACAACTCACCCGCACTTAATATAAAACGATAGCCTGCTCCGCGAACCGTCTCAATTGTTGAGGCAATATGATAATCGGCTAGCTTCTTGCGAACACGTGTCATGTTCACATTTAACGTATTTTCATCGACAAATGCTTGATCGTCCCATAGCTCCTCTAACAGTTGCTCACGCGTAACTACTTTAGGTGCATGGCCCATTAACAATTCTAAAATAATACATTCTTTTTTCTGTAATGGAATTTCTAACTCATTTTTGTGCAGCTCCATTCGCTCTAAATGCAGTACAAGCTGTCCTTGTTTAATCGTCCGTTCTTCTTGTCTAGCGGCATATTCTCCATATGTACGACGCAAGTGACTACGGATTTTAGCGAGAACGATTTCATAATTAAATGGCTTTGTAATAAAATCGTCACCCCCATTTTCAAGCGCAAAAATTTGATCCATTTCGCCAGAGCGCGCTGAAATGAAAATGATGGGACATGTTGTATGTTGACGTAGCTGACGACACCAATAATAGCCGTCATACGCAGGTAAATTTATATCAAGCAATACCATATGTGGATTAAAAGCTGTAAATTCTTCTATTAAGTGGTCAAATTCTTGAATCGTTTCCACTTCGTATTGATATTTTCTTAGTGTTTCTGCAAGCAATGATGCAATCTTCACATCATCCTCGACAATAAATATTCGATGCTTCTCCATAATGACACTCCTTTCTATCATATATTGTACCAAAAAAAGGCTACGCGCCCTAATTGCGCGTGCCCTATTTATTGTGAATATATTGGTAACATCATTTTCAGTGATTTCATTATATTTCGCCTTGAAATTTTTCAGCAATATAACTGCCATCACATGCGCCAAGTTAGGCTAAAATATCTTTTTTAGGAAAAGGCATTCGCCAACTATTTTTTGCCTGCTGTTTAATAAATTAACTGTAAAAACTCTTCTGTAGCAATGCCACCAAAGTATGTTGGGATATTAATATCCGCTAAAGACTTCGCAATCGCAGCACGATCATAGTTTGTACCAACTAAGCGTTGCTCAACATCTGCAATATCGCCTACACCGAAGAAATCACCGAATATATGTGCTTCTTCAATTACACCGTGATTCACTTCTAAGCGAATGTCAATCCCACCTGAAGGGAAACGATGTGTTTTTTGAATATTAAAGCGAGGAGATTTACCGTAGTTCCATTCCCAAGTTTGATAGCGTTCAGCAGATAATTGATGAATATTTGCCCAGTCTTCCTCTGAAAGCTCATAATAGCGAATGTTTTCTTCTCCACCGAAAATGGATTTTAAAATTTCTAAGCGGAATGCTTCAACCGTCATTTTGTCCTCTAAAAACTCGGAAATATTGGCTACACGTGAACGAATGGATTTAATGCCCTTTGATTCAATTTTATCTTTCTTTACTTTCAATGCAGATACAACTGCATCTATTTCTGTATCAAACAGTAATGTCCCA
Organism: Lysinibacillus sp. FSL K6-3209; assembly: GCF_037976175.1. Lineage (NCBI taxonomy): Bacteria > Bacillati > Bacillota > Bacilli > Caryophanales > Bacillaceae > Lysinibacillus > Lysinibacillus sp. FSL K6-3209. The sequence goes on from NZ_CP150264.1 coordinate 3,788,663, forward strand.
TGACTAAACATACGGCCTTTAGTAGAAAACTGCGCGTTACCAGATACTTTACGTCCTTCAGCTAAAATATCATTACGACCTGATAGTTCAGCATTTACGCCCATTTTTGCAAGCGCGTCGACAACTGGCTGTGTGAATTTCTTATAATTCATAAAGCTATCGCCATCGTCCTTTGTAATAAAGCTATAGTTCAAGTTTCCAAGGTCATGATACACCGCACCACCACCAGAAAGGCGGCGCACAACGATGATACCATTATCTTCAACATAATCTGTATTAATCTCTTCAATCGTATTTTGGTTCTTCCCAATAATAATAGATGGCTGATTTATGTAAAATAACAGCACTGGTTCCTTCTCTACATCCATTGTCTTTAGTAAATACTCCTCAATGGCAAGGTTAATGCGTGGATCATGAATCCCTTTATTATCAACGAAAATCATAGTCGTTTCCTCCTTCACAAAATATCCATATTTTATTTTAACGTAAATTAGGCATTTTGTGTTGACGAAACGCATCTGTTATAATACACTAGAAAATAATAAAACAGTAATAGTACAGATGAACTTAAAGGAGGAGTCCACAATGTTAGAAAACGTAGTTGAATTTTTCAAGAACTTACCTGCAAAACAATGCACAGAATGCGGTGAAAAGATCGAAGAACAAAGCGAATGCTACAGCAACACTTGTGAAAAATGTAACTGCCTATAAGCATTTGCCTATGCTGTAACGTCATTTCGTGCCCCACACGAACTAATAATGACACCACTCATCATACATTTATGATGAACCATTAATTAAATCTCTTACACTTACACAAAACAGCAGCTGATACGCTCATATCAGCTGCTGTTTTACTTTAAAATGAAATTGTTTAAGTGACTGGCACTTTGCATATGTGCCAGCCATGACATTAGGGCGGGTACAGACACTAATACAATTTCCATGCTAGCTGTATATTTTATAGCTTACTAAGTAAAAATCCACGTAGACTCCTGCGGGAACAGCACAAGTTGTAAGACGCAACAAACCGCGCGACAGCGAGGGTTGTGGCTTACACTGTGCCCGCGGAAAGCGAAGTGGATTTTTACGATTTAGGAGCCTATATTATGCTAGGTGCTAAATTATTTAAGTGACTGGCACTAAAAAACACCCACCAAGTAAATGGTGGGTGCAAAGTGTTGTTAATCTTCCGCTACTTTTGAGTAACGTTTTGTGTGTAATAACATGAAATAACCAAAAGTAATGACTAAGAACACAATTAGGTAGCCAAATAACATACCGTAGTTTTGCCATAAATATGTCATGTCGCCTGTTGAGATGCTTGCTTTAAACGCTTGAACAGTATATGTCATTGGCAATAATTTATTGAATACTTGCAATGGTGATGGAATCAGTTCAAGTGGGAATGTACCCGCGCTTGTTGTAAGCTGTAAAATCAGTACAACAATGGCAATGAAACGACCTGGATCACCGAAAATAGAAACTAACATTTGAATTAAAGCTAAGAACACATAACTTGTTAGTAACGCCGTTAGTACAAAGTAACCTAAATTTTGTACTTCAAGACCTAATCCCCATTTTACAATGGCAACTGTTAATAAAGTTTGCACTAAACCTACGAATGCAAGGACTGTCACCTTACTTGTAAACCATGATGCGCCATTTTTCGGACGAATTGCTGGTTCTACAAGTGGGAATACGATTGAAATTAGCAATGCTCCAACAAATAATCCAAGTGAAATAAAGTAAGGTGCGAAACCTGTACCATAGTTTGGAACATGGTTGATTGATTCTTTTTCTACTTCAACCGGACTACCGACCATATCATATGTGTCATTATTTGCATGTACTTCGTTTGCTTTTTCACTAGCTTCACCTAATTTGCTAGATAATGTCGCTGTACCATCAGCAAGTTCAGTTGAACCATCAGCAAGTGTTGCAGAGCCTTCTGCTAACTCACCAGATTTTGAAGCAAGTGTTGAAGTGCCTTTATTCAATGTTGTTGTACCACTCGCTAAGTCATTTAATCCTGAAGCTAATGTTTGTGAACCAGCAACAGCTGTGTTTACACCTGCATGTAATTCACCTAGTTTACTAGCAAGAGTTGCATTACCAGCTTGAAGGCTTTGTGCACCTTGCACTAGTTCATTGCTTTTTGCTGCTAATGCATTTGCACCAGCTAAAACATCTTTTTGACCTGCTGCTATTTGTGATGCACCACCGCTAACTTGGTTAGCACCAGCTTGTAATTTTTCAGTACCTGCTGCTAATGCATTTAAACCATTATGCACATTGGTACTACCAGCTTGTAGCTCAGCTAACGTTTGTTTTAAAGCAGCGGCTTGCTCTGCTGGCATTGCATCAATTGTACTTTTTAACTGTGCTGTTAAAGCCGCAATACCCGCTTCCACTTGTGCAGAACCAGTAGATAACTGATTTGCTGAACTGTTTAGCTTACCAGCATTTTCAGCAACTGATGTTGCACCGGCAATGATTTGCTGTTGTTTTTCAGTTATTGTTGTAAGACCTGCTTCTACTTTCGCTACACCTTGTGTGTATTGAGATAGACCTTGTTGAAGACTTGTTGCACCGTCAGCCGCCTGCTGTGCACCTTGCTGTAACTGCACTGTACCGTTTTCTAATTTCACAAGACCACTTGATAAGTCGTTAGCACCAGTAGCCGCTTTCGCTGCACCTTTGGTAATTTTATCTGTCCCATCAGAAAGTTCGATTGTGCTAGAAGCTAACTGCTCTAAGTATCCTTTTAAATCTTTTGCTCCATTTGCTACTTTTTGAGCGCCTTCGTCTAACTTAACAGAACCATCAGCTGCTTCTGTAAAGCCATCTCCCATTGTGGCAATAGAATCAAATAATTTTTCTGCATACGTAGCAGAAACTTGCGTATTTACTTCCGCACGAATGCGATCCATTGCTGTCTCGCCAATTTGTGCTCCTAAGAAGTTCAAGCCTTCATTCGGAATGTAATTCATTACTAATTTAGAAGGTTTATCATCAAGTAAAGTCGTAGCATGTTCTGAGAAATTTGTTGGGATTTCTAAAATCATGTAATAGTCTCGACCATTTAAACCTTTTTCTGCTTCTTCTTTTGACACTTCTATAAAGTCAAATTGCTTACTATCGACGAGTTTGTCGACTAAGGTATTTCCTAAGTCTAACTTCACTCCATCCATTTCTGCACCCTTATCATCATTAACAATCGCTACCGGCAAATTAGACATACCTGCATATGGATCCCAAAACGCCCATAAAAACATGCCTGCATACATGACCGGAATAAATAGGACAGCGATTATTGAAACAAGCATTTTTCTTGTTTTAAGGATTTTCAGCCATTCAGCTTTAATCATATTTTTTCTCACTCCTATACTTGTTGACCGAAAACGTCATTTGGTCATTTTATTGCAAAAAAATCGTAAACTTCATCATGTGTAAAATTTGTAGATTTTTTCTTAAAGAACGAGCCCTCGAAAGATTGTCTCCTTGAAAAGATTGAGTATCTTTTCTTCTGGAATCATGTCGCCATGTAGCTCATGCCAATCTACTACGAACGCTAAATACGCTTTTAATAACAGGTAACTTACTAACTCTGCATCACAATCTCGAATTTCACCTTTATCAATTCGTCGTTGAATTAATGTTGCTACATAAGATAATATTTCAGACTCAATGCGAATTAGAACTTGTTTGACCGCTGGCGTACGTAATTCTTTTTCTTCTTCTATTAACTTTGCAAATAAAAGATGCTTCTCACGGAACTGTAGCATTTTCATCAAAGCATGATGCGCATTATCCATAAAGCTTGCTGATACATCCAACACTGCATCCGCTTCCGCCTTCATCTCACGTACAAGTGACATCGCAATCTCTTGAAATAAAATTTCTTTATTTGCAAAGAATGTATAAATCGTTCCTTTACCGACATTCGCAATTTTCGCCACTTGTTCCATCGTCGTTGCTTTGTAGCCAAACAACGTAAATGATTTTGCAGCTGCTTCAATAATTTCCTGCCTACGATCCATTTGTGACATCCTTTCCTGTTAAGTTATGTACACCTTTTGTACACTGAAATTAAATAATGACCAGAAAACCATTTCGGTCATCTGGTCATTATAATATTCCTATTTTAAAAATAATGCAAGCTTTTAATGATGATTTTTTTCATTTTCTTGTTGCTCTGTGCCCTCTGATGAATCTGTACCTTGATTTGGCATGTTCATATTGGCTTTTTCATCTTCTTGAATTACTTTTGTCATATCAGGTGTACCAGCAGTAATTTGCTGTTTCGGCATATTATGAATGCCATTAGCTGTAGTATGTGCAAACATATAATATACGCCGTCATGATCGAATGTTGTCTGGGCTTTATAGACGCCATCTTTCTCTAATTTACCTTCTAACATTTGACCTTCATCGCGTTTACCTGATTCCCACACTTCGAATTCTACGATTGCATCATCAATATTTTTATCACCTTGCGTAACGTGAGCAGCAAGCTCTATCGGAGCATTAATTGCTACTTCTTTTGACGTTAAAATGTCTACTTCCAACATTTGAGGCTCCTCTAATGCGGCAGGTGAAGCTGGTTCTTTCTTATCCCCACACCCAACTAATAATGCGGGTACAGCTAACAATGTCAAAATCCACTTCTTCATGTTCTCTATTCCTCCATTAACGGCATCGTAATCTTTACTGTTGTACCTTTATCTAATTCACTTTCGATTTCAATTTTACCATGTAACTGCTTTAATAATTGTTCCACTATAGATAGGCCTAAACCACTACCACCATCTGCACGACTGCGCGCTTTATTAACACGATAGAAACGCTCTGTCACATGTGATAAATCTTCCAGCGGTATACCAATGCCATCATCCTTTATCGTAATAAGTGCATTCCCATTATTTTCGATTGCGACAATGTCCACTTTTGACTGTTCATAAGAGTAATTAATAGCATTTTCGATAATGTTAATAAATATTTGCTTAAGCTTCACTTCATCCGCTTTGACAATTAGTTCATCATCTACATTAAGATGCAACGTAATATTCTTTTTTTGAGCTTGATGCATTAAAATTTTTCGTACTTCCCGTAATGTTTCTGCAAGTGGAATCGGATAAAGAGCAATATCCTTCTGTTCATTTTCCATTCGAGCAAGTTGAAGAAGCTCATTTGTTAAACGTTCCATACGATTTGCTTCTCGCACGATTAACTGAATGGTCTCTTGTTTTTGCTCTTCTGCAATAATACCATTTTGCATTGCTTCACTATACCCTTTTACATAGCTAATAGGTGTTCGTAATTCATGAGAAACAGTTGCTAAAAATGTTTTTTGTACTTCATCTTCACGTTGTATAGCCTCCGCCATGCCATTAAAAGTGCTGGATAGTTTACCTATTTCATCACTAGATTTAACAGGCACTCGTGTTTCATAATGTCCATACGACATTTGCTCCACTGCTGTTTGCAAGTTATTTAATGGGCGCATAATACGTTGAATTCCTTTATATACAAAGAAGCTCATCACAATCAAAAAGACAAATGCGCTCAAAAATAAGAAAATCACTTCTTGGCTTGCTAACTCACTGATTTTTGCTAATGGGAAGTAAATATAAATAATGCCCTCTAGCCTGTTTTGATCTACTAAGGGTAGTACAACTGAAATAAGTTGCCGATCGAACCGAGGCTCATAGCCAATCTTTTGCACATAATTACCTTCTAGCAATTGTTGCCGTTCTTCTGCGCCTATCAATGTTTCATAATCAATATCAAACGGAACACATGCACTAAGTTCACGTGGATTTCTAACAGCAAAAATATTTAAATTAGAATAATTATTATAATGTTCAATATCAGCAATAAATTCATCTGTCACTTTGCCACTCGTATACATTGTTTGTAACTTTGTACCGACCTCGATCATCATGCTTTCTGTATCTTCCACATAAAGCTGTTCATATAAAAAATCAGTCAGAACATACATAAAAACAACTGTAATAATCAAAAATGCAAATATTAGTAGCCAAATACGTGTGGAAATCTTTTTCATTCGCCAGGGTCAAAGCGGTAGCCTACTCCCCAAACGGTTTGAATATACCCTGCCGCTTCCTTTCCAAGCTTCAAGCGTAATGTTTTAATATGGGTATCAACCGTTCTTGTTCCCCCTAAATAATCTATATCCCAAATACGCTCTAACAATTGTTCACGTGAATAGGCATTGCCTGGATTTTTCATAAATAAATGTAATAATTCAAATTCCTTTAAAGTTAACGGAATCACTTTTCCTTCAACAGAAACTTTCCGAGAAATTTCATCTAATTTAATGGACCCAAAGACAATAATTTTTTGCTGCAAATCGGTTATATTCGAGCCACTTCTTCTTAATACAGCATGCATTCGTGCCACTAGTTCATCATTTGTAAACGGCTTTACGATATAATCATCTCCACCGAGTGTCAGACCCTTTACTTTATCCTCATTCGCATCTCGTGCCGTTAAGAAAATCACAGGGACATTCGACATCGCACGAATACTTTGACAAACTGTAAAACCATCTTCATGCGGCATCATTACATCTAATAGAACTAAGTCAATTTTTTCCCGCACAATAATATCGTACGCCTCAGTTCCATTTGCAGCTGTAAAGGTCTCGAACTTGGAATTATTGAGCATCATCTCGATTAAATTACGCATATCTTGCTCATCATCAACAATTAATACCGTTGTCACTTTTCTTCCTCCCTTACTAACAGTTGAAATGCACCTTTACCAACATCAACTGTTTTTTGTACCTGACCGTCTTTTATAAAATATAATGTGTGGTCGTCATAGCCAGCTACAACAATATAATTCTTAAATTGATTTACAACAAATGGATTAGCCCCTACCTCTTTATGCCATTTTACCGTTCCATTAAAATCAACGACATATAATTCATTATGACCATGGCTGACCACTAACACATTATCTTTCGTCTTTGTTAAACCTACTGGCATTAAAGGCATTTCTATTTCACCATGAACAGCACCCGTTGTAAGATCATAACGCTTCACCGAACTATTTGGTTTGCTGCCTTCACCATGTCCACCAATCCATAACTCATTTGTCTCTTCAATAATGACAATCCCATGTGACGATTTTTCTATTGGCCACTGTTGTTCTATCGTTAAATCCTTAATGGATAACACGGATAGTTTGGTGTCTTTATAGTTCACGACATAAAGCTTATCTTTATACGTTGCCATCGACATCGGATAGTTGCCAAGTCGCTGTGAAGCAAGTTCATTGCCTTCCACATCAAAGCTTGTCACTGTATTCATCTTACTATTCGTAATAAAAAATTGTTTGAACTTCGGCGCATAATACACATTGGTCGTGCCAATTTCTACTTTTTTTGAATAGAGCTTTTTACCTGTCGAAAGTGCAAAAACATCTATTTCATCTAATTGATGACCATATAGTAAAACTCGGTCCTTATCGAGGAGTATTGCGCCTGTATAGGCTTTGTCAAATGTCCAAGATGCAAAAACTCCACCCTGATCATCAATAAAATCAAGCGATGGTTCTTGAATATTGAGAGACGCAATAAAATGCTGATTACGTTCAATTGGCTCAAAAGATATCTCTGTACACCCTGCTAACCAAATAATTTGTATAAAAGAAAAAATGAAGAATGCCCATTTTTTCAAAATCATCACCTCTGCCCTCTAACTATACTTCACATTTGTGAAATCTGCGTGAAACTTGGAAGGTAAATTTATGACACATTCCCAGCTGATAACAGCGCGTGTTTCCTATCAATAGCAAAAGACTTAAGCATCGCAAAAAAGCCTATTCACACATATACTACAAAGATTATCGTAAGGAGGAATCACATTATGGTAACCATTAGTTTATGTATGATTGTGAAAAATGAAGAAGATGTTATTGCCAGATGTCTTGAATCAGTAAAGGATTTAGTTGATGAAATAAATATAGTAGATACTGGCTCCACGGACAATACAAAGAAAATTGTAAAACAGTTTACTAATCGTATTTTTGAATTTGAGTGGGTGCATCATTTTGCCCAAGCGCGAAATTTTTCATTCCAACAAGCTACACAGGACTATATTCTTTGGTTAGACGCTGATGATGTGTTATTGGCGGAAGATCAAGAGAAATTTAAAGCCTTAAAGGAATCTTTAACACCTGAAATTGATGCTGTCTCGATGAATTATTATTTAAGCTTTGATGCTGAAGGAAAAGTGAATTCTCTTTTAAGAAGATATCGATTAGTTAAAAGAGATAAGCAATTTAAATGGATTGGAGCAGTTCATGAATATTTAGAGGTTAGTGGACATCTTTACGAAAGTGATGTCGCTGTTAGCCACTTACCACTTCATCATGACCACCAGCGGAATATTACTATTTATAAGAAACTCATTGAATCAGGTGAAGCATTAACTCCACGTGACACATTTTATTATGCCAATGAATTACTAGATCATAATGAAATTGAGGATGCAATCTTTTATTATGAACTTTTTTTAACATCAAAACGTGGTTGGGTAGAAGATAATATTCAATCTTGTTTTAAACTAGCAGACTGTTACACGACTTTAAATGATAAAGAAAATAATGTAAGTTCTATTTTAAGAAGCTTTGAATATGATATCCCACGTCCAGAGGCATGCTGTAGGCTTGGCCATCATTTTATGGAACAAGGGAAAAATCAGGAGGCAATCTTTTGGTATGAACAAGCATTGACAATAAAAACAAAACCAAACGCTCCATTTCTAAATACAACTTTCACCACGTGGTTACCTCATATACAACTTTGTGTCCTCTATGACCGTTTACAACAATATGAATTAGCCAATATCCATAATGAATTAGCACGAGCCTACTTACCGAACGATGAAAAAATCCTACACAACAAAACCTATTTTGAGCAGATGTTTAAAAAGATACATGATAACAATTAGATTAACTATTAATTCAGAAGTATATACCAAATTCAGGGGATTTCTAGTTTTATAAGAAAGTCTCTTTAATCCCAAGCCCCTTACCGCCTTTCTCTACCCTATTAAATCGTAGTTATAAGTTCGACAGATTTTAAATTCTTATATGAATAAGCAAAGTAGTTAACCGTCCACTTCCTCTATCATTTTCATGAATAGGATATTTGAGAGAGGAGGTGAATAAATGAATTTCCATGATTTTATTTTAAATAATATTTGCAAGAGATGTAATAGTTATCCATGCCGTTGTGTTAATAGACCAGAGCAAAACTGTTCAATTTGGCCTGTTAAACCTACTGGTACAACAGGGACGACTGGGCCTACGGGCGCAACGGGGCCTACAGGACCTACGGGGGCCACTGGTGCTATTGGGCCAACTGGGCCTACGGGCGCGACAGGCATCACTGGCGCTATTGGGCAGACTGGGCCTACGGGCGCGACAGGCATCACTGGCGCAACCGGTGACATCGGGCCGACTGGGCCTACGGGCGCAACGGGTATCACTGGCGCGACCGGCGCTATTGGACCGATTGGACCGATTGGACCGACGGGGGCCACTGGTGCTATTGGACCAACTGGGCCTACGGGCGCGACGGGTATCACTGGCGCTATCGGTCCTGCTGGGGCCACTGGCGCAACTGGGGCTATTGGACCGACTGGACCTACGGGCGCGACAGGCATCACCGGCGCTATCGGTCCTGCTGGGGCCACTGGCGATATTGGGCCTACCGGACCTACGGGCGCGACAGGCATCACTGGCGCTATTGGGCCGACTGGGCCTACGGGCGCGACGGGTATCACTGGCGCTATCGGTCCTGCTGGAGCCACTGGCACGACCGGTGACATCGGGCCGACTGGGCCTACGGGCGCGACGGGTATCACTGGCGCTATCGGTCCTGCTGGAGCCACTGGCGCGACCGGTGACATCGGACCGACTGGGCCTACGGGCGCGACAGGCATCACCGGCGCTATCGGTCCTGCTGGAGCCACTGGCGCGACCGGTGACATCGGGCCGACTGGGCCTACGGGCGCGACAGGCATCACCGGCGCTATCGGTCCTGCTGGGGCCACTGGCGCAACCGGTGACATCGGGCCGACTGGGCCTACGGGCGCGACGGGTATCACTGGCGCTATCGGTCCTGCTGGAGCCACTGGCGCGACCGGTGACATCGGGCCGACTGGGCCTACGGGCGCGACAGGCATCACCGGCGCTATCGGTCCTGCTGGGGCCACTGGCGTGACTGGGGCTATTGGACCGACTGGACCTACGGGCGCAACGGGTTCCACTGGCGCGACCGGGGCTATTGGACCTACGGGTGACACTGGGGCCACTGGCGCTATTGGGCCTACCGGACCTACGGGCGCAACGGGTTCCACTGGGGCTACTGGGGCTACTGGCGCTATTGGGCCAACTGGGCCTACGGGCGACACTGGCGCTACGGGGGCGACGGGACCTACAGGGCCTGCTTTTACAGAAGGCTTCTCTGCATTTTTAAATACTCTATCTGTTAGTAACTCTGCTACCTTAACTAATTGGAGTGTAGCCTCACCTTATTTCACAACACCTGCATTTAACCCAACAACTGGTATATTCACAGTTCCAACAACTGGAAGGTATAGCTTTGAAGCAACAATTAACTACTCAACAGTAGCTGCGATCAGTCTGGGCATTGGCGCAGGTGTTAACCCCTCATTTACAATTCGTAGAAATACAACAACTAATTTAATAAGTGGTTTATTCCCAGTATTAAATTTAGCTGTTACCCTTTTAACCATTAGAGCAGTTCTCGGTAATGGTACTGTTACATTAGCTGGAGAAGTCAATTTGAATGCAGGCGATTTGATTGATTTATTTTATGATGCAAATGGATTAAGCATTGCATTGACCTTAGGGGGCGCTAACTCAGGTGGTATTGTTTGGTCATGCCACAGAATTTCTTAATTGCTAGACATAGTCTATTCTATGTTCAACAACTCCTATCACTTTTAAGAAAGATGGAAATCTACTAATCCATCGTGCTCCCATCCTAATTAACATTGCAGTTTCTTTTCAATAGGGCGCCTTAAAATTGCCATGCTAATTTGGTTTTAAGGCGCCTTTCTTTATTTCAACATTTAAGTAATCCAACACTGTGAAGAACAAAAGAAGTGCTTTCAATGATTGCTATTATGATTATTTAAACAAATAATTAAAAAACATCCTATCAAAAAAAGTAGTACAAATGTAAATTTGCACTACTCTTTTACTGTTCCTGTTTAAACATATTACTTAAAACTTCATTTGCCACTTTACAGCCTTGCTCAACACATTCCGGAATTGAAATTCCCTCAAAAGAGCTACCTGCAAGTTTAACTGTTGGAAAGTGTTCATAAAGTTCTTCCTTTACACGAGCAATTTTCGCTTCATGTCCAACAGTATATTGTGGCATAGCGTTTTTCCAACGAGAGACAACGGTTGTCACGGGTTCACCGTCTAGCCCTATTGTATTCTTTAAATCTTGTAATACTGTCTTTTCAATCTCTGAATCAGATAAGGCAACTATTGTTTCATCACCGACACGACCAATATAACTACGTAATAATACATAGCCTTCAGGGGTAGCATTCGGCCATTTTCGGTTAATCCACGTACAAGATGTTATTGAAAAATCACTATTTCTAGAGACAAAAAACGAAAGTGCATCTAAGTCTCCAAGCTGCTCTTTTTTAAATGCCATTGTCACTGTAGCAATAGTTGCGGCTTTCATCGTATTTAACTCTGTCAAAAGCTGATGCTTATTAAACATCTTTTGTGCAACATTAAATGGTGTTGCGATAATAATTGCATCTGCTGTTATATGCGAAAAATTATTTAGTACGACTTGCACAGCACCATCTTTACCATGATCAATTTGTTCTACTTTCGCACCCTTCATAACTGTCCCTGGAAGTAGAGATTCTTCTAACTTTTCGATAAGTGTCTCAAGTCCATTTTCAAAGGTTTGAAAAATTCCCTTATCCTTCGTTATCTGATTGTAACTTAGAAAATTTGTCCCTGATTTCTTCATACCCAAAAGCAAACTACGATATTTTTGCTCCAATTCGTAAAGCTGTGGAAATATAGAGCGCATACTTAATTGTTCAATATCCCCCGCAAAGGTTCCTGCAAGTAAAGGTTCCACTAGGTTTTCTACAACCTCTGCGCCAAATCTTCTTCGAAAAAATTCCCCTAATGGCTGGTCGTCATCCCGTGCAGAACGCGGGAGAATAAAATCTCCCGCTGCACGAATTTTTCCACTAAGTGAAAACAAGCCAGATGTAATGAATGACGAGATATGTGGCGTTGCTCCTGACATCAGACTGCTCGGAATAGGGTACAATTTACTTCCTACAGCTACATAAGTAGGTCCCGAATCTCCGGTAATCATCTCATGTTCAATACTAAGCTCTTTTGCCAATGCTTGCACATGATTTTCACGATCGAAAAAGGATTCTGGTCCACGCTCGATAATAAAGCCGTCTTTTCTAAGCGTTTGGATTTTTCCGCCAAGACGTAATGACGACTCGACAAGTACGATATCTACCGGCAATTCTTTTGTACGCGCTTGTTTTTGCATATAGAACGCAGCTGTAAGGCCTGTAATGCCACCGCCAACAACAACTACCTTTCGTCTTTTTTGAGTCACCAACATCATCACTTTCTTTTCGCTTAGCTTAATTTTTTATGAATGGCATCTACCATCGCATCAATAAATAATGGATGTGTATTTGGCATTGCAGGACGATAATAGTTAGCACCTAACTCATCGCAAACAACTTTACATTCATAATCGTTATCGTAAAGTACCTCTAAATGTTCTGTTACAAATCCTACTGGTGTGTAAACAAATGAACGGTACCCCTTTTGCTCATAAAGATCACGTGTTAAATCTTGTACATCTGGACCAAACCATGGCTCTGGTGTTTGTCCTGCTGATTGCCAGCCCACTTCTACATTTTTCACACCCGTAGCTTCTTGAATTAAGCGAGCTGTTTCTATTAATTGGTCTTCGTAAGGATCGCCTAGTTCTTTAATTTTTACTGGAAGTGAATGCGCTGATACGATTAAGCAAGCCTTCTCGCGTTCTTCAGCAGACATAGCATCGAATGTTTCGTTCACTTTCTCCTTCCAATATTCAATAAACTTAGGCTCATCATACCAAGACTCAACAGACGTAATTGTTAGGCGGTCACCTGCTGTTTCCGCTGCGCGGCCATTGTATGATTTAATAGAGAATGTTGAAAAATGTGGTGCTAAGACGATTGATACGGCTTCTTTAATGCCCGCAGCGACCATTTCCTCTACTGCATCCTCAATAAATGGATGAATATGCTTTAAACCAATAAATAGCTTGTATTCTACCTCATCTTGCACTTCATTTAAACGTGCACACAAAGCTTCAGCCTGTGCTTCTGTTGCAGCAGCCAGTGGTGATAAACCACCAATTGCCTCATAGCGACCGCGTAAATCTTCTAAATGCTCGTCAGATGGTTTACGTCCATGACGAATATGTGTGTAGTACGGTTCAATATCTTCTTCTTTATAGGGTGTACCATATGCCATCACTAATAAACCTTTAACTTTTTTCATAGTCCTTTTCACCTCTAAATAATTGTTAAGCTATATTTTTTGTATGGTTTCTATACGTTAACAACAACTACATCAAAAGAAGTGTAATCGTTTAGTTAAATTTGCTTTTTACTTACACTACTTTACGAATGTGCTTGAATTTGTTGGGCACTATATTCATGAATAAGTGTTGTTAAACGTTTTAATACGGCTGGATCAACCTCTGGGAATACACCATGGCCTAAATTAAAGATATGACCTGGCACCTCTAAGCCTTGATCGATAATATCTTTTGTTCGTTTTTCAATTACTGACCAATCAGCCAGTAATAATGAAGGATCTAAGTTTCCTTGTACTGGTTTTGTTATACCTTTTGCGCGCGCTTCTTTAATCGGTAAGCGCCAATCTAAGCCTACTACGTCGATTGGTAAATCATGCCATTCTTTTACTAAATGGCTTGCACCTACACCGAATTGAATAAGTGGTACATTTTCTTTTTTTAACTCGCCGAAAATACGTGTCATTACAGGTTTAATAAAGACACGATAGTCTTCAACACTTAAAGCACCTACCCATGAGTCAAATATTTGGATCGCTTTAGCACCTGCTTCTACTTGTGCAGAAACGTCCGCAATAATCATATCTGCTAATTTATCCATTAGCGCAAACCATGCTTGTGGTTCTGAAACCATAAATGATTTTGTTTTATTATAGTTTTTAGAAGGTCCGCCTTCAATCATATAGCTCGCTAATGTAAATGGCGCTCCTGCAAAACATATTAATGGCACATGAAGTTGTTCTTCTGTTAGTAATTTTATTGTCTCTAATACGAAAGGTGTATGTTCCTTTGCATTGAACTCACCTAATTTTTCTACATCTGCTACTGAGCGAATTGGATTAGAAATAACTGGGCCTACACCCGCTTTAATTTTCACATCTATACCGATACCTGGTAGTGGCGTTACGATATCTTTATATAAAATTGCAGCGTCCACATTGTAGTTTTCTACCGGCAAACGTGTTACATACGCACAAAGCTCAGGTTGATGTGTAATTTCTTCTAATGAATATTTTTCTTTAATTGCACGATATTCTGGCTGAGAACGACCTGCCTGTCGCATATACCAGACTGGTGTATGTTCAGTCCTTTCTCCTTTTGCAGCACGTAAAAGTGTATCATTAAAATGTGTTGTCATTGATTATTTCCTTCCCCTCGATGAAATTCAAATCTTAAAAAATCACTTGTTTATTCCATTATTATTGATATCCGTTTTCAATAGTAAACGCTTCCTCTGCTATTGTATAGTTTTCCTCATGAAATGTCATAAAATTGTTCTTTCTACGCGCCTTCTTTTTTGACAAAGCGTTCGACTTGCACTTAAATGGAGTTAATCACGCAATTTTAGCTATTTATAAGGAGGGCAAAATAATGTATATTTATTTAACTTCTGGCACAGGAGAATTTATGGAACAGGTGAAAAATAAGTACCCTGATGAGCAAATGATTTTATTGCACGGAGAAGGAAATTCTGTGCTTATACATGAAACAGAAGGCAAATCTGTTTTTGCAACGCCACGTAAATTCGAAGTATTGGATTCTGTAAACGAATTAGAAGAACGCGGCTTCTTTGTCTTCAACAATATTCCTGTTACTGATGAAGGTCGTCCTGTTTTTGAACATCGTTTTTTAAATCGCGCACGTGCAATTGAGGACGAGCCTGGTTTTGTGGCATTCCGCCTACTACGCCCAGCAAATGGTGACACGTATATTGTCATGACACAATGGAATGGACCACACTCATTCGAAGCATGGAAAAGCTCACAAGCTTATAAAACAGCTCATGCCCAACGTGAAGAGCCGACTGGCGTGCGACAACAAAATATTTTTTCTGCCGCTTCCTATGTTTCAACATATAGCGTTGCCCCTCAAGAAGAAGAGGCTTAATTTTTAAAAGGAGCACTTATTTATGAATCAACAATTACTCGAAAAAATTGATGCTCATTTTGAAGAAATGGTGGCGATTCGCCGCCATCTACATATGCATCCAGAACTAAGCTTCCAAGAACAAGAAACAGCCAATTATATTATGCAATATTATCAAAAGCTCGGTGTCCCTGTTGAACCAAATGTTAGCGGTTACGGACTAATCGCGCGCATTAAAGGGAACAAACCTGGTAAAAGAATTGCCTTACGTGCAGATTTTGATGCACTTCCTATCCAAGATGAAAAGGACGTCCCTTACAAATCGACAGTAGCTGGTGTTATGCATGCTTGTGGTCATGATGGGCATACCGCTACATTATTAATCATAGGGAAACTTTTATGGGAAATGCGCGATGACTTAGCAGGAGAATATGTGCTGATTCATCAACATGCTGAAGAAGCCGATCCAGGTGGTGCTATCGGTATGGTACAAGCAGGGGCACTGAACGGGGTTGATGCTATATTTGGAACACATCTATCATCCAATCATCCAACGGGTATGATTGGCTACAGGGTTGGTCCATTAATGGCGGCAGTTGATAGTTTTGAACTGAAAATTCAAGGTAAAGGTGGACATGGCGCACACCCTCATCAAACAAAAGACGCTATTGTGATTGGCTCACAACTTGTTATGAACTTGCAACAACTTGTGGCACGCCGTGTAGCGCCAACTGAGTCAGCAGTTCTTACAGTTGGCTCATTCGTTGCTTCGAATGCTGATAACATTATTGCAGATACAGCCTATTTAAATGGAACAATCCGTACTTTTGACAAAGAGGTACGTGAAACGATGGAACGTGAATTTAAACGGGTTGTACATGGTACTGAAATTGCTCAAGATTGCACGATAGAACTTGATTACCGTCGAGGCTATCCAGCCATTGTCAATCATGAAAAAGAAACATGTTTTGTTCGAGATATCGCGCAAGATATTTGCGATGTTGTTGAAATACCAGCTACAATGGGCGGAGAAGATTTCGCGTACTATTTAGAGGAAAAGCCAGGGACATTTTTCTTCACAGGAGCTGCTCCTACTGAATATGCACCACATCATCATCCAAAATTTGATATTGATGAAAAAGGTATGCTTGTCGCAGCAAAAGTTATGTTAAACGCTGCGCTCGAATATCAATATGTAAAATAAACAAAAAGCTCATTTTACCTACGAAAAATAGGGAAAATGAGCTTTTTAACATTGCCACAAACATCCTTTTTAAGACTTAGACATCTTGGCAGTCAATTCACTTATTACAAAGATAATGATTGGTGTCACATAAAACATCGGCTGTGTCACGCCACAAAGACCAACAATGACAGCCTGAGCAATCATAGTCAAGCGCACTAGTTGCTGAACGGCAACTTTACGTGCATTTTCTGGCAATGGATAAAGCATGTCCATACGGAATTCTCCACTAGCTATTAATGCTTGCTTTAGCTGAATCGTCGTTGCAAAGCTAAGTGCACCCGCCACAATCCATGTTACCAATGGGATATTGACAAAGGCTGCAATTACGGCTGAGATAACCGTTAATCGAAGCCATAAATAAAAATGATCGTCTGTACGAATAAAAGTACGGAACACTAAATACTTTTGAGCATTGCCCTTTTGGTAGGGAATAAAATTGTAAAACCAGTCAAGCCACGCTCTCCGTCGAATACTTCCATGCAGATGGGGTACATCTGTGAAATAATTTGCAAAACGGTAGAAACTCATCATGCGATTTTGTTCTAGTTTTACAAAATGTTCATACGGTACAGGCTCATTCGCACATTTTTTGCGAAACACCAATACATAGATACATCCGATGACCGCCACAACGAGTGCTAAAAGAAGCTGCATTTGAAGCCCCATATAAACGGTTACACCAAATATGATCGCGCGTACTAATCGATCGACCCATACATAGTGACCACGTTCACTATAACGATAACTAAATTCTCCCTGTACACTTACAAATTTCAAGGCGATGACAATAAAAAATATGGACCAAATATTAAAAGTTGTTAACTCTGTGACAGCTTTTATTAACGGAATACTAATGATATAAACAATTGCCACAATCCAAACTTGTGACCAAAATGTCCACGCTAGCGCCTTTTTAAAATACTGTGACATTTTTGATTCTAATGGCAATAAATATACTTGGTCTGGCTCGCGCAATAATGTTGTTGGGCGGCTAAATGCTAATAGGATACCGATTATTAAAGCAATGAGCCCTTCCGCCGGAAAATCTGTTTCTACGATTTTCAACCATTCACTATATTGATAGCCCCCGGCTCCAACAAGAAATACAAGTACAATCGCAATATGTCCAGTAAAAATAAACTGCATATATTTTTGTACTTCACTGATATAGTGCATGAAGCGCGAGGACCATACATCACGCATGTTCTTCATGGTCCCGCTCCTTCGTCATAGCAATATAGAGGTCATCTAACGTTGCATGTGGCATTGCAAATGCTTTACGTAAATCAGCCATCGTTCCTTGCGCTCGCACTCTTCCTTCATGCAATAAAATAATGCGGTCACAATGTTTTTCGGCCGTCGATAAAATGTGCGTAGACATTAAAATCGATGCCCCCTCTTTTTTCTTTGTATCCATTTGATCTAGCAATGATTGAATACCAAGCGGGTCGAGCCCAACAAACGGCTCGTCTATAATATAGAGGCTTGGATTAACTAAAAACGCACACATGATCATTACTTTTTGACGCATCCCTTTAGAGAAATGCGATGGAAACCAGTTTAAACGCTTTTCCATTCGAAATTCTTTTAACAATAGTTCAGAACGGGCCGCGAGTGTAGCCTCATCTAAACCATAGGCCATTGCTGTTAATGCCAGATGTTCACGCAATGTTAACTCATCATATAAAACTGGTGTTTCAGGAATATATGAAAATGCTGTTCGATACTTGTCCGTGTTTTCTTTTAACGTTACGCCATTTAGACGAATGTCGCCTTCTTTTGGAAGCATTGTACCTATGATATGTTTAATGGTCGTACTTTTACCTGCACCATTTAAACCTATTAGCCCGACAAGTTCTCCTTTACCTATTGTAAATGACAAATCTTTAATAACAGGCTTTTTCGTATAACCACCTGTCACATGTTGCACTTCTAATACCGACATACCCTCACTCCTCTTCTAGTTATTATTTTATCAAAAATTAGCAAATGATTCAGTTATGAGTATGATAGAATAAACTTACATATTAAATAAGGGGGATTTTACGAATGAGCGATTGCCTATTTTGCAAAATCATTGATGGAACAATTCCAAGCACAAAAGTATATGAAGATGAACATGTCTATGCATTCACGGACATTGCACCTGTTGCAAAAGGTCATACTTTATTAATACCTAAACAGCACTGCCAAGACCTATTTGAAATGCCTGAAGATGTAGCGCGTAATTTATATGCGGTCGCACCTAAGCTAGCCAATGCCATTAAAGCAGCATTTAACCCAATTGGCATGAATACTATTAATAACAATGGTGCAGCAGCTGGACAAACTGTTTTCCACTACCACTTACATTTTATTCCGCGTTATGACGAAAAAGAAGGCTTAGGCTTAATTTGGCAAACACAAAAATATACCCCAGCGCAATTGACAGAAGTTGCCGACAGCATTAAAGCGAATCTTTAATCCATTCTTTGGTGCCAGGCACGCAAACAATTTGCATACATGAATGCTGGTTACAATTGGACATGAAACGCTATTGTCAAACGAACAATTTTAGCGTACAATCACTAGTAAGTTTCGCTAACGGTCAAGAGGACACGTTAGGAGATGACTAGATTAGCATAGTTGAGGAGAGATTAGAAATGAATACAAAAAATTTAGTGTTAATGGCACTCTTAGTTGGTGTCGGTGCTGCCCTTTATGTGGTCACACCAGGTATGGTTAATGGCATGAAACCTGACTTCATGTTAACAATGATGTTTATCGGTATTTTATTGTTCCCTACAATAAAAGAAACGTTTTTACTTTCCTTGTCAACAGGGGTACTATCAGGTTTGTTTACAACTTTCCCAGCAGGCTTTATCCCAAATATTATTGATAAAGCAGTTACTGGATTTGCGTTTTTAGCAATACTGATCGTGCTGAAAAAAGTCGTGAGTCATTTTGCTGTATCAGCTATTTTAGTTGGGTTAGGTACCATTTTATCAGGTACAGTCTTTTTATCCGTTGCCCTTTTTGTGTTTAACGCAAACGTTGGCGCAACATTCACAATGTTATTTGTTGGTGTTGTCATACCAGCTGTTGCATTTAACGTCGTAGCCTTTGTGATTATCTATCCAATCGTTGCAAAATTAGTGAAACGCTCTAAATTCAACACGGCCATTTCACAAGCTTTATAACAGCAGCAGCTATTGCTTGTTGCTACACTTTTTAAACGAACAATGAAGACAGGTACGAACGTACGACGTTTCAAGCCTAAATATAAGGGAAGAAGCTAAAATGTGAAGCAAAATCACTCGTTTAGCTTCTTTTTTCTTTTTGAATCTATAGATTTCATGGTTTAATAGAGGAAAAGATAACAAATATAGAAATGAGGGTACTTAATTATGAAAGCAAGACCATTTTTACTCGGATTAACAACAGGCATTATTGGTGGCGCCATTGCGGTCCTTTTTTCAACACCTCAATCAGGCCAACAATTACGCACTACTTTACTGTCAAACACAGATAGTGCAAAAGAAAAGCTTCAAGATGTAAAATATCAAGTCAACAACGTGAAACAATCCGTTAGCACATTAACAAATGAAGCGAAAAATAATATACCACAAATAATAAATGATCTAAAACAGTCGATTACTACTTTCTCACAGGAAATCGAACCGACAAAGAATAATTTACAACAAGAAATAGAAGCATTACAGAATTCAATTAACGAAATCGAGAAAAACATTGCACAATTTACTGACAAAAAGAAAAAACCACAAGAAAAAGAACAGGCATAAAGTTTCACAAACCGAAATAAAATCACGTTTTTTTATCAAAAATAATCATCAAAATATTATTTTTTAACCACTTTTCAATTTTTTAATTTTTCTAACTTTAAACTTTTTTTCTTTATTGCTATAATAATTTTAAAACGTTAAAGAAAGCAGCAGGTGATGGCTTTGTCAGAGGAATTATACACGCAAAAAGAAGCGATGCTTTACAGTCAAAGAATTGCACAGTTATCAAAGGCCTTATGGAAAGCAGTTGAAAAGGATTGGCAACAGTGGATTAAACCTTATGATCTAAACATTAACGAGCACCATATACTGTGGATTTCCTATCATTTAAAAGGGGCTTCCATTTCAGATGTAGCAAAATTTGGCGTAATGCACGTTTCAACCGCTTTTAACTTCTCTAAAAAACTAGAAGAACGTGGATTACTAAAGTTTTCAAAACGTGATGATGACAAACGTAATACTTATGTAGAGCTCACTGAAACAGGGACAGACCTTATTATTGAAATGAATAGCAATTATCATAACACATATCATTCTGTACTTGAGGGCTCGTTAGCGTTAAAAGACTTATATGGTCGCTTCCCGGAATTTTTAGATGTGATGGCTGTTATTCGTAATATTTATGGTGAAGACTTTATCGATATTTTTGAACGCTCATTTCAACACTTCCGTGATTCCTTTGACACGTTAGAAGAACGTTCAACTGTAAAAGGATAAATGTATGTTAAAAAGGAGGCGTTTCAGAAACATTTCTGAAATACCTCCTTTCTCTTGCATTCTGTTAGAAATCAATTTACATTAAATAGGACCCTTCCCTATTATGGAGTTGATATTGAACATGCATTGCTGGAAAATTTTAAACCTCGAACATCATTATGGCACGACACGTATCATCATGATGGCTGTAATCGTCTTTCTATCTGTCTTTTCAGTGTCCTATGTGACATTTAATTTATTCAATGATGAGTACTATACTGACCATTTATTCTGGCTATTCGTGGTTGTTGTACTTGCTCTTTACCCTATCCATAAATATATACACTTTCTCGCATTATTTGACTTACGCCAGCATCTCAAATTACGTGTCCGTACCCAATTTTACGTTATTCCTGTACTACACATGCGTATCCGAGAGCCCTTATCAAAAACCAGATATATTTTTGCATTACTTGCACCCTTTATTGTGTTAAATACAAGTATCGTTATCGGTACATGGCTATTACCTGCCTATACACATTATGGAACATTACTTTTAGCGTATCATTGCAGTTTATGTTTAATTGATATTCTTTACGTGAAATATTTATTGAATTCACCTAAAGATGCCCAAATCGAAGAAACACCGAAGGGCTATGAAATTTTAGTACCACCTACGATTCATTGATTCGCTTGTACTTGTGTTTTATTGAAGTTTTTTGATATGCTAATAATACTGAAAGAGGGGAGGAATAGACTTGCTATTAATGATTGTAGTTCTATTCTCGGTATTCTATTTATTTCAAATTAACCGCATGACATACGCACTGTGCATGCGACGTGAAATTCCCGAAGAAAACCAACCAAAGATATTCCGAACTATCAATATACTTATTACAATTTTACTTGTATCATTTTATGTTGAAATTTTATTTGCTGTCTAATGAAGACGCATCCGCGCCCGTCCGCACGCGGGTCTTTATTTTTAAAATAGTGAAACAGCTATCGGTTTTAAGTGACGCCAAAATTCTTTTGGCCTCGACCCAAGCGTGCGGTGCGAATGCCTAGATATTGCTAAGAAAAGCTAAGGAAAAACATATCCTTAGCTTTTTGGCATTTTATTAATTAGTATAGGAACGCTGCACCAACAATAATTAATAAAATAAATAGCACAACTAATAAAGCAAAGCCTGAGCCGTAGCCACCGCCACCACCGTATCCTCCGTTGCTCATAACTTCACCCCCTTTCTTTTCTATATCCTATGCGCGTTGAAATTTGAAATTTAGGCTATACTCAAGGGGGAACCATTTTGTTTTTAAAACGTTTATGTTATAGTAAAAAATGGACGAAACGAAATAAGGAGAGAATATCCATATGAAAAAGACTGTATTATCTTTAACATTAGCAGCCTCAATTTTAGCTCTTGGTGCTTGTAGTGGAGCTGATAAAGCGTTAGTTACATCTAAAGTAGGCGATATTTCAGTATCTGATTTTAACGACAAAGCAAAGACTTTAACAGGCTCTTATGTATTACAACAGATGGTGACAGAAAAAGTTTTAGCCGACAAATATGAAGTGACTGATAAAGAAATTAAAGAACAATACGACGCAACAGCATCACAGTTTGGTGATAGCTTCGCACAAGCACTTGCTGAAAACGGCTTAACAGAACAAGGCTTTAAAGATTCTTTACGTGTACAACTGCTTCAAGAAAAAGCTTTAAAAGACAAAGCGATTAAAGAAGAAGACGTAAAAAAATATTATGAACAAATGAAAACAGAATTAAATGGTCGTCATATTCTTGTAGCAGATGAAAAAACTGCGAAAGAAGCTATTGAGAAAATCAAAGGAGGCGCATCTTTTGCTGATGTTGCAAAAGAATACTCAACTGATACTGGTTCTGCAGCAAAAGGCGGCGAGTTAGGTTGGTTTACTGTTGGCTCTATGGTAGATGAGTTCAACGATGCTGCTTATGCACTTCCATTAAATACATTAAGCGAACCAGTTAAATCAAGCTACGGCTATCACGTAATTGAAATTACGGAAAAGCGCGATGTAAAAGGTGTTGGCTCATTTAAAGACGAAGAAGATAAAATTCGTACAACAATGATTAACAAATTAACACAATCTGGTGAAGCTCAAACATTGCTAAAAGACATTGTTGCAAAAATGGCAAAAGATGCAGACTTTAAAACTTCTGATAAAGAATTAAAAGATGCATTACAATCATTTACAACAACATCTGAAGAACAAGCAAAAGCGGCTGAAGAAGCTGCTAAAAAAGCTGAAGAAAAAAGCAAAGACGAGTCTACTGATAAAGAGTCTAAATAATCAAGGCTTGTCGATAGAAAAAAAGGGTTACGCTGATAAAGCGTAACCCTTTTTATTTCCTTTTTGTTTACTGAATACTTGGCTTGTAAAACGAACGATTATCGAGCGGGAATAGTCGCTCTGTAAATTCTCCAGGAGCCGTTTTACCCAATGCTCGCGTAAGCATATTCATTTTCGCATCAATATTATCAATATAATGTAAGATTTCTGCTTCTTGAATCATCGGTTTTTTCGGACTGCCCCATTCTTCTTTCCCGTGATGTGAAAGCACTAAATGTTGTAAAAGCATCACTTCTTCGCCTTCGATTCCAAGCTCACTTGCGATTTTAGCTATTTCATTGACCATAATGGTAATATGACCAAGTAAATTCCCTTCCACTGTGTACATTGTTGCCACAGGTCCGGATAATTCAACAACTTTTCCTATATCGTGTAAAATAATACCCGCGTATAATAAATCTCGATTTAACGTTGGATATAAATCAGCAATTGCTTTTCCTAGTCTCAGCATCGATACCATATGATCCAGCAAGCCAGAAGCATAATCATGATGGTTTTTTGTTGCTGCAGGATATACTAAAATAGCATCCTGGTGCTTTTTAATAGCTGCACGTGTAATACGGGAAATATTCGGGTTTTTAATATCAAAGAAAAATTGTGTTAATTCTTCGTAAAGCTGTTCTTTTGGAGTAGCTGCCGAAGGAACTAAATCATTAACTGCAATTCCCTCCTCTGGTTTTGCCACACGAATCGTTTTAATACGTAATTGATTTTTACCACGATAGTCGTGAATTTCTCCACCTACATGAACAATCGCCTCTGCATGATACATTTTTTCATGCTCTTCGTTTGTGTCCCATAGTTTCGCCTCAATATCTCCACTTTTATCTTGTAGTAATAGTGACATAAATGGCTTACCTACAGTAGTAACCCCTTTTGTCGACTGTTTAATTAATAAAAATTGATCAACTGATTCTCCTACTTGGAGCGTCGTAATACCTTTCATGTGGACGTCACTCCCCTTTCATTTGCTAGTGCTCCTAGATCGACAATTTGTTCTTTTTGCCAAAGTTCGAGCATCCCTTCATGGCAAGTAAAATATAAAATTTGACGTTCATATCCTACTTCTTTCATTAATTGTACCATTTTGTTTGTACGGTTTCGATCAAAATGGACAAAAGGGTCATCCATTATAAACGGGAATGGTGCTGAAGTTGCAAGGGTTTTCGCAAGTGCCATTCGCAGTGAAATATAAGCTTGCTCCTTTGTAGCTTGTGATAATTCTGCTACATGATAGCGTAAGCCAGAAACGGCTTGTGCTTCAAAATAGCCTTCTTCATGAATAAAGAGCTTATCGTAACGGCCAGCTGTTAAGGAATTGAAAATAGCATTTACCTGCGTAAGGACATGTGGCAATTTCTCCTCACGTAGGCGGAATAATGTTTCATGAATTGCGGTTGCTAACATTTTTTTACTAGCCCATTGTTCTATCAGTTGTTGCAATAGTGCTTTTTCTTGCTCAAATTGTTGCAGCAATAGTCCATATTTTTCGTCGTTGAGCAATTGTTCTTTTTCAATCTGCAATGTAGCTCGCTCTTCTAGACATTGATCAATTGTCACTTGAAGGGCATTGCGCTCTTCTTCTACAGCTTGTATTTTTTCATGAAGTTGTTCCCCATTTAGCAAATGCTCTTGCTGCTGTATCTCTAGAGAAGTTAACTGATTTTGAATCGTTTGTAATTGTCCTTGTAGCTTTTGTTGCTGCTGAAAGAGCTCAAACGTCTCATAAAAAGCATGTTCTGAATTGACGTTTGCGCTAGTAAATAACTGTTTTATTTGCGATTCATAGTTTTGCAAAAGTGATTGTGTCTCTTGCTTTTTTGAAAGTAGATGGGCAACTTGTTCTGTTGTTTGTAACATTTGTTGTTGTGCCTGCTGAATCGCTAAGTAGCTTGTGCGCAGATGCATAAAAATTTCCTGCTCACTATATTCATTTTTTAAAACTTGCTGTACCGCTTCATAAAGCTCGTTTTTTTCATTTTGTATCGCATGCAAAAGCTTGAATGTGCTCCTTTGCTTTACGTCCATTTCCTGTACAGCGCGAATGCGCATAAACAACTCCGGCAATAAAGTCCTTGGTACATTTCCTTCTAAATGAAAACGCCGCAAAAAGTTTTCCAGCATTTGATTTGCTTCAGCGCTTGTTTGTTCTGCTTGTTGAATTTTATGTTCGAGCTGTGCATACTGACGTTCTTTATCGCGCTGTTGTTCATTAGCTACTATCCATCGATCCTCAAGACGCTGTTTGTTTACAAGCAACTGTTGAACTACGTGTTCTTCTTGCTCTAATTCCTTTAGTAAGTGGCTATTACGCTCTAGCGGCTCTTCTTCCACTTGTTTAGCATGGTTTAAAAACAATAAGAATAATAAGCCTAAGATGGCTCCTATTACAATGACCGCCCAATTCTTTTCAACAACACCATAAACAACTGCCACAATACTTATAGCTAACACGAGATAAATAAAAAGTATTGGTTGCTTCGGTTTCGAGCGTTGTAACTGAACATGCCGTAATTGTTCCAAGCGCCTTTTTTTCTGGGGCCACTGTGCTAAAATATGTTCTTCTTCAGCGGTTAATGCCTCCTGTTGAAGCTGCTTTTTCTGTCGAGCAATGTTATCTAATTCCGCATGTATTTGCTCTAATGATTGTAAATAAAACTTCAGCTCTTCTTCTGTTGTATTTAAGACGGTCAATTGTCGTTGAAATTGTTCTTCTTGTTGTAATGATACAGTTCCCTCCAGAAGTATTGCTTGCGCCTCTTTTTCTTGTACACCTAATAAACGAAACTGGGCTTCGATGTCTTGCTGTAGGACAAATAGCTCGTCCTTTAAGTTCTGTTCTTTAACAACAAGCTGATTCCACGTTGCTTCTTTATGCATCAGCCTTGTTATTTCTTCAATGGTCTTTTCATCTGCGGTCAATTGTAGCTTACTTTGTAGAGCTTGATATTGGTCCTCTAGTTGCGTCAGTTGCAACGTTTCATGCGTCAGTCGATCTTTTAACTGTTCATAGCGTCTAATTCCTTCTGGAGGGAATTGAACAGGTGCATTGCTATTCAGTGACTGCTGTAGCTTATCTTGCTGTTCAATCAGTGGCAGCGCTTGTTTCATGATAGTGAGTTGTTGCCATTGATGTTGCAAAGTTTTTTGCTGGCCGTATAAATCCTTTAGCTGGTGTTCGAGGTGCTGTAATTTAAGCGATTTAGCTTCAAAGGTCTGAATGGTCGCCTGTTCTTTTTTAATCGTCTTTTCAAGCTGCTTTAAATGCTCAATCTTTTGATTAATAAGTGGCAGCTTACCAGATTTTTTAAAAAGCTCGCCAGCATCTTTGTCTACTTTCTTTTCAAGTGCAGATAGTTGATGAATACCGGTCGTTCCCGATGCGAGCAATAAATGCGTCAGTTCATCCTCCGACATTTTTTCAATGCCTTGTAGTTCATGAATGGAAAATGAAAAAATAGCTTCGAATGATGCGCGTGAATAGCCATATAAAAGCTTCGCTAACAGTTCCTCATGCCCCTTTGTACCATCTGCTGTATAAACTGTGACATCACCCGTTGCCTTTCCTTTTACACGTTCAATTGTACACTGACCATAGATTGGGTGTTGAATGGTCAACTGACCGCCAAATTTCGGTGATGTTTTCGGCTCATATTTCCGCTGGCTTTGCTGCTTTGTTGGAAAACCAAAAAGCATCTGCAGTATAAATTGCTGGATTGTCGTTTTCCCAGCTTCATTCATACCGTAAAAAATGGTCACACCGTCTTGGAGAGAGATGGTGATATTTTCATGTTTACCAAAGCCGTAAATGTGGATTTTCTGTATCGTTAACAAAGTTCTCACACCCTTTGAATTTCATCCGCTAATAACGCCTGCGCCTCAAGCTTCAAATGCTTAATTTCTCGTTCCGTTAAAGGTTCAACAAATCTCGCACCACTCGCATGTTGGTACAAATCCTTTAAAATATCCTTCCACTCCGTAATGTCCCATTGATCCATAACACTTATTACCGATTCTGTTATAGCTGTCGGTTCAGAAGATGCTGTACTCTTATGGATAAATAGTTTTTGCACCCACCCCATCGGTTCAATGCCATCCTCTGCTTCGCGAATGGTTTCTAGCCATTCATCTATTGTGGCATGTTCAAATAATGCTTCAGCCTCATCATCTATATGGTTTAGGTGCAAGTCAATAACAGAGGCACCATATTCCATACGATTAATGGCGATGGCCTCCTCGCATTTTTGCAGTAACTCGTTGGCATGCATTACATTTGTACAATCCACTTCTACGACGTTATAAACAACAGCAGAGGTTGGTACAAATGTTAAATTAGCAGAGGTTTGTGACAAGGTTACATCGTAAAACCCTTTTATGCCTTGTTCATTACGATGGCGGCTTTGAATATTGCCCGGATAAACTATTGGCGGTTCTTTGTGTAATAACTGTCGTTTATGAATATGCCCAAGCGCCCAATAATGATATCCTTTTGCAAGAAGTTGCTCTTTTTTAAATGGTGCATAGACCGCGTGTGTTAAATCACTAGCTTCACTGCCATGCAACATACCTATATGGATAGCATGCTGATCCTGCGCAACTGGATAATGGTGGATCATCGCTTCCTTTACATGACGCTGACCATAGCTGAAGCCATAAATATTTACCTGCTGACCACGAATTTTTAATTGCACAACACTTGTATCTGCTGGTAATTCGTAAACATTGCTCGGCAAGGCAAAGCGTGTCCAAGAACCGTGTAAATGATCGTGATTGCCATAGCTGACAATAACAGGGATGTTATGCTCAAAAAGTGTTTCCATTGCTGATTGAAAACGTCTTTGTGCCTGTAAACTGCGATTTTCTCCATCATAAATATCACCAACAATAAGCAAGAAATCCGGTCTTTCTTCGATTGCCCTATGAATAATTTTATCAAATGCTTCAAAGGTACTTGCTCTAATTTTCTTAAGATTATTGTCAGGTAATCCAAATAAGCCTTTAAAAGGACTATCTAAATGTAAATCTGCCATATGGAAAAAACGAATTGCGGACATCTAATCACCTCTATAAATAAATGGAATCTCATAATTAAGTCTAGATTTTGATTTTGCTTGTAGATTTGTGCTATCTACAGAAAGGATGAATCAAAAGCGAATATTTGTTCTATTTTATCATACTTCCTACAATATGAGAAACGAATTCATGTAACAGCCCTTCTTGAGGTTGTACTAAATTTTCCACAATTTTCGTAAATTATCGAAATATTCGCTAGATATACCGTGAAGTTTATATTTCTTCTATGTATAATAGAGATATAATTTAGTAAAGGGTGGGGTTTGTGTATGAATAATTATCGTTTTACAGCTTTTGAGAAAACTGGGGAAACTTTGTATGATGAAACTTGGACATTTGAAAACGATGAAGCAGCAAAAGTAAACGGTCAACAGCAAATCGAAGAAAAGGGAGTTGCGGAAAAAACACACCGCCTTGTGAACTCTTCAGGAAAATTAATATTATTCCATGTTTAATTGATGACGCATGTCACATTGTAATCAGCTATATTTGTGAAAATAGGTAAGCCCCGCCACTTCGCTTTTTGTGGTCGAGCAACGAGCATTCTCTCCTTGCATCATGCATGCAATGGAATCTCGTTGTCTCGCTACAGAAATGTTCGTGGCGGGGCTTACGTTGTATCATTTATTCTTTTCGAAAATGTTAAGCTGTGACCTATATCTTTGATTACATAAATGCCTTATTGTCCTACAAAGACAGGTGTTCTTTTTTCAACAAATGCATGAATGCCTTCTAAATGATCTGCCGTTTTTCGCATAGCAGATTGCCCTTGAGCTTCCATCGCTAAAATGCTCTCTAATTGAGGCATATTCTGACTATGCAAAATTCTTTTTGTCATAATCATTGACGCAATTGGTGAAGCAAGCATCTTTCCTACTAACTGATCAGCCACTGCAAAAACCGACCCTTCAGGTGCAACATAATCAATTAAGCCTACACTATGTGCTTCCTCGGCTGTTAGCACTTTTCCTTCCCAAATCATTTGTTTTGCCTTTACAGTGCCAATTCTTTCCTTCATAAAGAAATGACCCCCACCATCTGGTATTAAGCCAATCCCGATAAAGTTCATTGCCAGCTTGCTATTTTCACAAGCAACGATAATATCTGCACCAAGTGTTAAACTAAATCCTAACCCCGCTGAAGCACCATGAACTGCAGCTATCACAATCATTGGTAGTTGGTAATAAGCCTTAACAATTCGGGTTAAATAGCCCATTGCCTCATCAATATTTAACGGCTTATGAGGATCAAGCATTGCCTTAATATCCCCGCCCGCAGAAAAAACTTTACCTTCCCCGCGAATAACCAAAACCTGTATTTCCTGTTCTTGCTGTAATGCTTCAAAACACTCTGCTAATTCACGCATCATCACATCATCCATTGCATTCATCGCTTGTGGTCGATTGAGCGTTAATGTTGCACGACGCTCTAATTTTTCTAATGTAATTGTTGAAAATTCCATGTCCACACCCCCAAATATGAATAGTCATTCACTATGTACTATT
Source organism: Lysinibacillus sp. FSL K6-3209 (assembly GCF_037976175.1). Classification (NCBI taxonomy): domain Bacteria; kingdom Bacillati; phylum Bacillota; class Bacilli; order Caryophanales; family Bacillaceae; genus Lysinibacillus; species Lysinibacillus sp. FSL K6-3209. The sequence goes on from NZ_CP150264.1 coordinate 3,818,889, forward strand.
CGGCTTTTTTTGGAAAACTCCTTCTGTTCTACGCAAAATAGCGGTTGTTATGCTATATTTAATGTCGAATAATGAAATTAAAGGTGGGTATTTTTGTGACACAAAAGGACTTTCGTGTATTACTTTATTATAAATATGTTGCTATCGAGGATCCTGAAGCATTTGCAGCAGAGCATTTAGCATTCTGTAAAGAACTTGGATTACTCGGTCGTATTTTAGTAGGATTAGAGGGCATTAACGGGACAGTTTCTGGTACGGTTGAACAAACGGAACAGTATATGAATCATATGAAGGCGGACCCTCGTTTTAAAGATATTATGTGGAAAATCGATGAAGCAGAAGGACATACCTTTAAAAAAATGCATGTACGTCCTCGCAAAGAGATTGTCCACCTAGGGCTAGAACAGGATATTAACCCATTAGAAATAACAGGCGATTATTTAACACCTAAGGAATTTATGACGCTTATGCAGAAAGATAATACCGTTATTATCGATGCACGAAATGATTATGAATTTGATTTAGGACATTTCCGCAATGCTGTGCGTCCAGATATCGAAAACTTCCGCGATCTTCCTGCTTGGATGGAGGAACATAAAGAGGATTTTGTTGGTAAAGACATTTTAACTTATTGCACAGGTGGCATTCGCTGCGAAAAGTTCTCTGGTTGGTTAAAGCGAGAGGGCTACGGTGAAAGTGTCGGTCAATTACATGGCGGTATTGCCACGTATGCTAAAGACCCTGACGTTCAGGGACAATTATGGGATGGACAGATGTTTGTTTTTGACCGCCGTCGCAGTGTGCCGATTAATCAGGTAGAGCATGTGATTGTTGGCAAAGACTATTTCACAGGAGAGCCAACAGAGCGTTATACAAATTGCGCTAATCCGGAATGTCATAAATTAATGCTATGCGAGGAAAAGCATGAGGCATTTTATATGCGCAGCTGTTCAGATGATTGTCGTCGCGCCAAACGGAATTTCTTTGTTGAAGAAAATGGCTGGACAGAAGAGCAAGTGGAAGAACAAATCGCAAAAATTGCACAAGTTCAACGTTAAATTGTTTGAGTGACTGGCACTGCGGGCAAGCGACTTACATTTCGTGCTTCCCGCAGAAGCCCTAATTGTGTGAGTGACTGGCACCGGCTAAATAACGTCCTACTTGCCGTCCAGTGAATAAACATCCGCCAACAAATGTGCCTTCCAACGCGCGGTATCCGTGTACCCCACCGCCACCGAAACCACTCACTTCTCCAGCTGCAAATAACCCTGGTACTGGCAGTCCGTCCATACCAATTACAGCTCCATCTAAATTGGTTTGTAATCCCCCTAATGTTTTACGGGTTAAAATATTTAAGCGCACTGCAATTAGTGGCCAATTTTTTGTATCTAACATTTTATGAGGCTTTGCAACGCGCACGACCTTATCACCAATATAATTTCTCGCTCCGTAAATAGCATTCACTTGTACATCCTTCGTAAATTTATTATCCATTTCGCGATCTCGTGCTAGAATTTGTTCCTTAATTTTTATAAAATCAAGCAAGTCATTACCTGCAAGTTTATTCATACCATCGACGAGTTGCTTTAAATCGTTCGCTATAACAAAGTCCTCACCATGATTTTTGAATGCTTGAATCGGCGCAGGTGGACCAGGCAATATACGTTTCAGCAACTGCGGGATGCTTCTATTTGTTAAATCTGGATTTTGCTCTGAACCAGATAAAGCAAACTCCTTTTCAATAATTTTCTCCGTTAAAATAAACCATGAATAATCATAACCTGTTTTTTGAATAGCCTCTAATGTGCTTAATGTATCAAACCCTGGAAAGTTGGGTGTCCCAAAGCGATTTCCCTCGGCATCAAACCACAAAGAAGATGGGCCTGGTAAAATACGAATACCGTGATTGGGCCAAATTGGATCCCAATTTTTCAATCCCTCTGTATAATGCCACATACGATCACGATTAACGATACGACCACCTACATGTTCAGTAATTTCTAGCATTCGGCCGTCTACATATGCTGGCACACCACATACCATATTTTTTGGTGGTGCCCCAAGTCGAGCTGGCCAATTTTTGCGCACTAAGTCAATATTGGCACCAATACCACCACTTGCTACAATAACCGCATCTGCTTCATAGGAAAATGCACCAATGCCTAGACGCGAACTTTGCTCTCCACGTTGGGCAAAGCTTTCTGCTAAAATTGTGCCACTTATCCCTGCAATTTTGTCGCTTTTTTGTATAAATTCATCGACACGGTGCCTCGGCTTAAAATCTACAAAGCCTTCCTTAATCGCTTTTTTCACTTTATCGGCAAATGGCTTTACAATCCCTGGACCTGTGCCCCACACAATATGAAAACGCGGAACTGAATTACCGTGACCACCTGCTAATGAGCCCCCACGTTCAGCCCAACCAACAACAGGGAAAAACTTTATTCCGAACGATTTAAGCCAAGCATATTTTTCTCCGGCAGCAAAATCTACATACGCTCGTGCCCATTTGTAAGCCCATGCATCCTCATCTTCCAATCGGTCGAAACCAGCAGTCCCTAGCCAATCCTGCCATGCAAGTTCTTTACTATCCTTAATGCCAAGCCTCTTTTGCTCTGGTGAATTTACTAAAAAGATGCCACCAAAAGACCAAAATGCCTGTCCCCCCATCGAATTTTCCGGCTCCTGATCTACTAACAGTACACGCTTCTTCGCATCTATTAATTCACAGGCAGCAACAAGTCCAGCCAGTCCAGCACCAACAATCGCTACATCATATTTCATGCCCACACCCCCTAAAATCTAAATCCAGCTTTCTTTACATACATTCTTCTCTTGTGGTTGCTTTACCTTCTAACTTTTTATTACTTTGCCAAAAATGTTTCAGCACAAAATTGTTCGCCTTCCGCATCAAAATAAAGAAAGTTTATTGGAAATAATCTATTATATTCCAATAATTATTTATTGTTTTTTCATCATTTCATTCTCTAGAAATCCCCATGTCACCTGTCTTGACAGATTCGTTAGCGCTTACATTGTCCTCTACAAAAAGACGAACATTATTAAATTAAAAAGTTGATATAGTTCGTTTTTAGGTATTTTTCAGACTTTTGAAGTGAAGAATTTTAATCTTTTTTCGATTTATTGTTGACAAAGGTGAACAATAAGGATTATGATGTTATCAAATTTAATCACACAAAAATATAACGACGGAGACACGCTAGTCGAAAGAAAATCCAAAGAGAGCTGATGGTTGGTGTAAATCAGTGATTTCTACGATATAGTTCCACTCCCGAATAGATAAGCCGAAACTGTCAAAGTAAGCCTATCCGTCACATGCACGTTACGCATATAGCTAAGACTGCAACGAAATCCTTTCGTTCAGTGATTAAGGGTGGTACCGCGAACCTATATTTATTCAGCCTTTCGCCCCTTACGACACAATACCTGTGTTTGTAAGGCGTGGAGGGCTTTTATATTGTTTCGAATAAAGAAAGGAGATTGTTTGCATGCTGTAAGATGCCGCAATATTACAAAATCCGGACTGTCACATAGAGACACCACTAATAATTTTATTTAAAAGGAGCTAATTACAAATGACAACTGCAACAAAAACTATTAACGTATTTATCGCTGACCCACTAAGTGAAGATGGTATTTTCCCACTACGCCAAGAAAAAGATTTAAACTTAAACGTTATTATTGATACTGGGCTAGCACCAGAGGAATTAATTGCAAAAATCGCTGATATCGACGTATTACTTGTGCGTTCTCAAACTACTGTGACACGTGAAGTAATCGAAGCTGCAAAAAATTTAAAATTAATCGGACGTGCCGGTGTAGGCGTTGACAACATTGACCTAGCTGCTGCAACAGAGCATGGTATTATCGTAGTAAATGCTCCAGATGGTAACACAAACTCTGCAGCTGAACATACAATCGCCATGATGACTTCTCTTGCTCGTCACATTCCACAAGCTTTCAACACACTGAAAAACGGTAAATGGGACCGTAAATCATATGTTGGGGTTGAGCTTAAAAATAAAACATTAGGTGTTGTTGGTTTCGGTCGTATCGGTGTAGAGGTAGCTTACCGTGCAAAAGGGCAACGTATGAATATTATGGCGTACGATCCATTCTTAACTGATGAACGTGCAATTGAATTAGGTGTGACAAAATCTACTGTAGAAGAAATTTGTGCTGCTGCTGATTTCATTACAGTACACACACCATTACTTCCTGAAACACGTAACCTTATTAACAAAGAAAAATTCGCTATGATGAAAGATGGCGTACGCATCATTAACTGCGCACGTGGTGGTATCATCAATGAAGACGATTTATATGATGCGATTGTAGAAGGCAAAGTAGCAGGTGCAGCACTAGACGTATTCGTTTCTGAACCAGCAACTGATCATAAATTACTAACTTTACCACAAGTTATTGCAACACCTCACTTAGGTGCATCTACAATTGAGGCGCAAGAATCTGTAGCGGTTGACGTTTCTAATGACATTATTAAATTCTACAAAACAGGTACAGTGACAAACCCAGTTAATATGCCTTCAATTCCAAAAGAACTTCTTGCACAAGTAGAACCTTTCTTTGAATTAGCTGAAAAACTTGGTTCATTCTTATCACAAGTAACAGTAGAACCAGTAAAAGAGATTAACTTATCTTATGCTGGTGAAGTAGCAAATTACGACGTACGTCCTTTAACTTCAAATGCATTAAAAGGATTACTAGCTAAAAACCATGGTAACCACGTCAATGACGTTAATGCTCGCTACTTATCTGAACGTATCGGCATGAAAATTAACGAACATAAAACTACTACTGCTAAAGGCTTCACAAGCTTAATTACGATTGAAGTAAAAACAGCAAATGAAACACATACAGTAGCTGGTACATTACTAAATGGCCTTGGCGCACGTATTGTAAAAGTAGAAAACTACGTAGTAGACGTTGTACCAGAAGGTCACCTTCTTTACATTAAAAACACAGATAAACCAGGTGCAATTGGACGTGTGGCAACAAAGTTAGCTGAAAAAGACATTAACATCGCTACGATGCAAGTGGGACGCGCTGAAATTGGCGGAACAGCTGTTATGATGCTTACTATTGATAATGTTGTGACAGAAGAAGATTTAGCATTCGTTGCACAACTTGAAAACATCGACGAAGTAAAAGCAATTGATCTTTAATCATTAACATACACAAGCAGAGAGTGATTACTCTCTGCTCAGATTGTCGACAAAAGGCATCAAGAAGTTTTAACCTTGATGCCTTTTGTCATTTTTTATAGTAAATAATTGGATTTCATTCCCAAGTTGACCATTCTCTATGAGCAGATCTACTCTCCTTAAGCAGCTTGCCATGTCCAAGTAGCAAGCTTTTTCAAGTTCATGGCAGCAAAAGTAAGCATCGCCTGCATGGACAATTTTTTAAGACCCCTTAAGTTTGTCCATCGCATACCATGCTTTTCTTTTGCATCTGCAAAGACACGTTCAATCGTTTCTTTGCGCTTTGCATAAATTTGTTTAATATCATATGAATGGCGTAAATGTTCAGCTTCTTCCATATATGTTTCCCATATATGACGTTGAATAAGTTTTTGATGATTCTTGCTTTCTGTACATTGTGATAGCCAGGGGCAATTAGCACAAAATTTATAGTTGATTGATAGCAATTCATATCAAGTTGATTGGAGCGAAGGGCGGGCGACTCCTGCGGGAACGCACAGTACGTAAGACGCAACAGACCGCGCGTTAGCGAGGGTTGCGGCTTACGATGTGCCCGCGGAAAGCGCCCGAACGTAGCGGAAATCAACGGGAGTAGACATCTATTTTTATTTTAAAATGAAAAAAGACTGTAGGCAAACTCGAAATTTTTCGAGTTTGTCTACAGTCTGAGCAGAGAGTGATTACTCTCTGCTTTTTTTCTTATTCATGAAAAACGGAGTTTATTTTAACAAGCTGGGACAAAAAAAGAAGAGTTAGATTGATGGCAGTCAATCTAACTCTTTTTGCTATGCCGTTGTTGTCTGCCTTACTTTTTGCTTGGGATGTTATTTTAACGCAATACAAATATTTTTTGCCTCGGTGAAAAATTCTAGACTATGGTGACCACCTTCACGCCCTACACCGCTCTTTTTAAAGCCGCCAAACGGGGCACGTAAGTCGCGTACAAACCAGCAATTGACCCAAATTGTTCCCGCCCGCACATCATGTGAAATACGATGAGCACGTTGTAAATTTTCCGTCCAGACCACTGCATTCAATCCATATTCTGTGCCATTTGCAATCGCTAATGCTTCCGCTTCTGTGTCAAATGGAATAATCGTAACGATTGGCCCGAAAATTTCCTCTTGGCAAATACGTGCTTGAGCATTTTCCTGCAAATATATAGTCGGTTGTAGGTAATAACCCGTGCTTAAATGTGCTGGTAATTCAGGACGTTTGCCACCATAAATAAGCGTCGAGTTTTCATATTCAGCAATGCTTAAATAGCTAGTTACTTTGTTGTAATGGGCTTGACTTACGACTGGCCCCATATTCGTTTTAGCATCTTGCGGATCGCCAACAACTAATGCTGCAGCCGCTTCTTTAAAACGTGTGAGAAATTCATCTAAAATAGTACGCTGCACTAAAATACGTGATCCTGCTAAGCATACTTGACCCGAATTCATAAATGCTGCCTGAATGGAGACAGGAATGGCCTTATCTAAATTCGCATCTTCAAAAATAATATTAGCTGCCTTTCCACCTAATTCAAACGATACCTTTTTTAATGAATCTGCACCATTTTTCATTATAGCTTTCCCTGTTGTTGTTTCCCCCGTAAAAGAAATTAAATCAACTTCAGGATGTGTCGTCATAAATTCTCCTGCCGACTGAACACCAAAACCATGCACGACATTAACGACCCCATCTGGAATACCAGCCTGTTGTGCAATCTCTCCAAGTAACGATACGGTTAATGGAGTAATTTCTGCTGGTTTAATAACTGCCGTATTCCCTGAAGCTAAACAAGGCCCAAGCTTCCATGTTGTCAGCATAAAAGGTAAATTCCATGGAGTAATTAATGCAGCCACTCCAACTGGCTCATAACGCGTATAATTTAAATACGCATCATCCATTGGATATACCTCACCACCTTGCTGTTCCATAAAATCCGCAAAAAACTTTAAATTTTCTGCTGCCCGTGGGATTTCACGCTCTAATGCTACTTGGTAAGGCTTCCCTACGTCTAATGCTTCTAAGCGTGCTAACTCTTCTTTGCGTTCGATGATGATTTCTGCCATCCGTCGAATTTTTGCACAACGTTCCGATAGTGGCATCGTTCGCCAAGGACCTTCTTCAAAAGCTTGACGTGCAGCTTCACAAGCACGATCCACATCTTCAAAACTAGCTTCGTGAACTTTTGCAATAATTTCCTGAGTCGCTGGATTTTTCACCTCGAACAATGTTTGAGAAGAAGATTCTACATATTCTCCATTTATGAATAGTTTAACTTCCTTCAATTTCGTTTGTGTATTTGCCATGATAGACCACTCCTTACTCTTCATTTTGTCGACGTTGGATGGACTTTCCTGCAATCCCCCAATGAGAACTTGGGATTTCATTTAAACATACACGAACCGTTTCCAGTGGTGCATCGAGTACCGAAGAAACGGTTTTACTTAGTTCTTCTATTAATAGTTCCTTCTGTTCTTTCGTTCGCCCCTCAATAAACGTTACTTGAATAAATGGCATCTCAACTCCTCCTTATCTATCGCTCTACTTGAACGGATAATGATTCCATTCCGTCAAAACTGACAGTAAAGCTATCTCCTGCATGCATTGTGGCAGAACCTGTTAATGCGCCACTAAGTACAATATCTCCTGCTCGAATATGCTGCCCACGGGCAATTAATTTATTCGCCATCCATGCAATGGCTCTTGCTGGATGCCCCATAACGGAACCTGCTGTACTCGTCGCAATCATTTCATCATTTTGTGTAAAAATACAGCCCATATTCACCAGATCCACTTCATTCACTGCATATTTTTGCGAACCCACTATGTAGCGAGAGGAAGAGGAATTATCAGCGATTACATCTGGCAATGTAAAATGGAAGTTTAAATAGCGACTATCAATTATTTCCATGGCAGGTGCAACATAGGCAGTTGCTGTCAGTACGTGCGCGACAGTCACTACTGGGCCGACTAAATCTTCCTTAAACACGAAGGCAATCTCTGGCTCAATTTTGGGGTGAATAAGTGATTTTAATGATATTGGATGTTGGGCATTGACCGCCATATTCGCTAATAACACGCCATAAGTAGGCTCATGCACGCCCATCATTTGCTGTTTAGCTTTGCTTGTTAAACCGAGCTTAAGTCCCGAGATGGATGTTTGCTCATGTTTGCACTTTAGTTCAATAAGTTTGTCTTGAATATCATAAGCTGTTTCAACGGTTAATTCTGGATAGCGCTCGACAAACTTCGTAACCTCATACACATCCCGCTCTGCTAAATACAACGCATATGCAATTTGATCTAGCGTATCGGTTTTCATCATCGCTCGTTCCTCCATTCTCTTTATACTGACTGTTTCACATCTGCTATGTTACGTGCAATCTCTGCTATTAAATCTTCCTGACCACCTACTGCTTTCATTTTGCCAAGTTCTACTAAAATTTCGCGTTCATCTACGTTATATTTTTTCGCTGCTTCTTGAGTGAATAGTAAAAAGCTTGAGTAAACGCCTGCATAGCCCATCATTAAGCTAGACCCCGTTATTTCCTGTGGTCGTGGCATAAATGGCGCTACGACTTCATTGGCAACGTCGATTGTTCGATATAAATCAATGCCTGTTTCATAGCCTAGACGGTCGAAAACCGCTACCATTACTTCTGTTTGAGTATTTCCACTACCCGCACCTAAACAGCGTAAACTACCATCCACATACGTAGCACCTGCTTCGACTGCAGCCATCGTATTTGCCATAGCAAGTGATAAATTATTATGGGCATGGAAGCCAATTTCGCAAGAAACATGCGATTTTAGTGCAGCTACCCGCTCTTTCACCTCATGGGGAAGCATGGCACCTGCTGAATCTGTCACATAGATAATTTCAGCTCCATAACTTTCAAATAATTTCGCCTGCTCCACTATTACTGACGTCGGAGCCATATGTGCCATCATTAAAAAGCCGACTGTTGTCAATCCTAATTCTCGACTTAAATAAATATGTTGACCAGCAACATTTGCCTCCGTGACATGCGTTGCAACCCTCGCCATGGTAGCGCCCGCCTTCACAGCATTTTTTAAATCTTCCTTTAGACCAATTCCAGGTAATATTAAGACTGAAATTGCCGAATCACCACATTCTTCTTTTGCCGCCGCTATTAACTTCAGTTCATCCACTTTCGAAAAACCGTATTGCAAAGAGGAACCACCTAATCCATCCCCATGGGAAACCTCAAAGTATTTCACTTTTGCTTCTCCTAAACCTCTTGCAACATCTCGCACTTGCTGCTCCGTAAATGCATGGCGCATTGAATGACTGCCATCCCTCAATGTCACATCTAAAACGGTTAATTGTTTTGTCATCATCCTCACCTCCAATTAGTTCGACTTGACTGTTCCATGTTGCAGCTTAGCCATTTGATTTCCGACTTGCACTGCTGCCGCTGTCATAATATCGAGATTTCCTGAATACGGTGGGAAAAAGTCTCCCGCCCCCTCAACTTCCAAAAAAACTGATATTTGTTGACCTTCAAAAATAGGCGCACTCGTCATGCGATAACCCGGTACATATTGTTGTACAGCGTTCACAATCTCTTCAATAGCCTTTGTAATTTCCTCTTCCTTGCCACCTTCATTCACTAATACATGTACAGTGTCACGCATCATAATTGGCGGCTCTGCGGGATTTAATATAATAATGGCTTTCCCTTTGTTTGCACCGCCTACTTCCTCCAGCGCCCTAGCTGTTGTGCGTGTAAATTCATCAATGTTAGCCCGTGTGCCAGGCCCTGCACTTTTACTCGCCACCGTTGCCACAATTTCTGCATACGTAACATCCACCACTTGATTAATGGCATACACAATAGGAATCGTCGCTTGCCCCCCACAAGTCACCATATTGACATTGTCAACCGCCACGTACTTTTCCAAGTTTGCACACGGCACAACAAATGGACCAATAGCCGCTGGTGTTAAATCGACTATCTTTTTGCCAAGTGCCAGTACTTGTTCACTGTGCGCAGTATGGGCATTGGCAGTTGTTGCATCAAACACAATATCGAAGAGTTCTGGGCATGCAACTAAACCCGCAATACCATTTGTAATGGTATGATAGCCACGATCCTTCGCACGCTGAATGCCATCCGATGTAGGGTCTATTCCCACCATTACACTCATCGTTAAATACTCACTGCGCTCAATTTTGTACATTAAATCTGTCCCAATATTTCCAGAGCCTAAAATGGCAACTTTCAATTTGACCACTTTTATTTCTCCTCCTTTCTTCGAAACGTGGCGGAAACTGCACCAAGATGAGCAAAGTCCGCTGTAAAACTATCTCCATCTTCTATCGTTACGGCTGATGTTAATGCGCCTGCTAAAACCATTTCCCCTGCTTGCAAGCCAATATGGTATTTACTTAGCTTATTAGCAAGCCATGCTACTGCCCGTAGTGGATTTCCCATTACAGCAGCCGCTGCTGCACTATCAAAAAGCTCGCCATTGCGATAAACATTCATACCAATATGCGGTAAATCTACCTCAGTCAATTTTGTTGGAGTGCCGCCAATAATAACCATTGCGGAAGAACCGTTATCTGCTACTGTATCTTCAAAATTAATTTTCCAATCGGTAATACGACTATCAATAATTTCTAAAGCTGGCACAATATAATCTGTCGCTTCGATAACATCCATCTCCGTAATAGAGGGCCCATATAAATCCTTCTTCAAGATAAATGCTATTTCAAATTCCAACTTCGGCTGAATAAAATGATTGAGAGAAATGGTTGCACCGTCCACCTCAACCATATCCGATAAAATATGACCGTAATCTGGTTCTGTTACTTGAAATTGTTGTTGCATCGCCTTGCTTGTTAAACCTATTTTTTTACCGATAATTTGTTTGCCCATTTGTTGCTTTGCTGCAATTTGAAGTAATTGAATCGTATAAGCGTCATCGACAGTAATATCTGGTACAGTGGACGTTAATGGGGCAATAGGTCGCTTTGCTTCTTCTGCTTCTAATAACTTCTTTGCATAAAGTTGTCTATCCATTGTCAACCTCCTAAGCCTGCATTGTTGTTTCCACTGCAAGTGAGCCGTATCTTCCATTGAAAAATAGTAACGGCTCTCCATCTTCTAGTTGAATGTCCTTTACACTGCCGATAAATAAAGTGTGGTCGCCTTCAACATATGTGCTCGCTACCTTACAGCTAATTTGTGCAAGCGCGCCCTCAATTGTCGGGGCCCCTTGTAAATCACTGAATTGGACCTCGCGCTTTTCTTTTATTTGGCCGGCAAATAACATAGATAATTCTTGCTGTTGTGCAGATAATATATTGACTGTAAATGTCCCACTTTGCTTGATATGCTCCAGCATTGAAGCCTTCTCCCCAATCGAGATCACTACTAGTTTTGGATTAAGTGAAACAGACATGAACGCATTTGCCGTCATGCCATGAATAGTGCCATTCACATTTGTTGTAATGACAGTTACACCTGTTGCAAATTTCCCCATTGCATTTCTAAAAAGACGATCATCCATTACATAACCTCCTCATCAATTAGTGCTGTCTCAAATACTAAAAAGTAGTAGTTAAGACAGCTATTTAGGCACGCTATTTATTACTCATCTATTTATTTCACTGGAACTTTCACTGCACGATCAGGTGTGCCATATAAGAAATACTCATTAGGTAGAGGTGAGCCATACCAAATAATCGCCTCGTCTAACTCATTTTCGCGCCAAGTGATTGGCTTCCAGTCAGGGTCGAAAATAAGATAACCAGAGTCACCAAATAATTCTACTCGGTTTCCACCAGGCTCCATTACATACATGAAATACGCTTGGCTTACACCATGTTTTCCTGGGCCCGCTTCTATTTGAATTCCGTTTTCTACGAAAATATCCGCTGTATCCATTAAATGCTGTGGATAGCCATACCAAAATGCAATATGATGGAAGCGACCACTATTACCAGTTTGATCGTTCATTAATGCCACTTCATGTACTAATGGGCTCACACTCATCCACGCACCAATTTCTTCATTATTATTCAAGACAATTTGTTCACGTAGCTTAAAGCCTAAATGTTCAGACATAAATTCACGATTTTTTGCTACATCTCTACACATTAAGTTGATATGATCTAAACGTCGGGCAGGGACACCCATTAATGGTCGTTTTTGTGGACGGCTTTTTAATAATGTTTTTTGATCTTCCGCTGGCTGGAAATAATCTACTTCCCACAAAATTTCTTGTTTATGACCATCAGGTGTAACAAATTGATAAGCACGACCATGCCCTAAATCGCCATCAATCCAACCTTTTCCATAGCCGCTTTTCTCTAACGATGCAACCCTTCGTTCTAACGCTTCAGGTGAACTTGCACGCCATGCCGAATGTCCAAGACCTGCTTCTTTACCTTCTGTTAACTTTAATGTGTGATGATAAAAATCCTCATACCCTCGTAAATAAACCGATTGCCCTTCACGCGCTGTAATTTGTAGCCCCATATAATCGGTGAAAAATTTTAAAGATTCCTCTGGTTTCGGTGTAAAAAGCTCCACGTGCGCTAACTGTGCTACATCAAAATTTGTCATCCATCATTCCCCCTGATTTTTTATTTATTTGTAAAGTAATTCACATCATCCGGATTTACCCAAGTTGGGTCTGTCCAACCCGTTAAATCATAATCAGCCATACATTGCTCAGCAAAAGCGATAAACTCGTCTGTTTTCCCGCTTCCCTGTGCACCAAACAACGTTTGTAATCTTATGTCTTCATGGTTTCCAGCGTAATTTCGTTCATATAGCTCACTTCGACCACCGAATTCTGTACCAATGGCATCCCACAGTAGCTTGATTGTTTTAATTTTTTCAAGAGCCTCAATACCATTTGAACCTCGATAAAGCTTATCCAATGTTGGACGGAATTCCTCATTTAAAAAGTCTCTAGCACTGGATGGCTGTACAATTAAATTCCCTGCTACGATTTGCTGTATAATGCCTTTAATCTTCGGCCAGCCTTCCTGCAAAAATACGCGATAGGCTAAGCCACCATTTAAATTTGGAATGACAATGCCATTCTCTTTTTTCTCTGGATTCAGCGCCATCGCATCGCTTAATGACCAGAACATATGACGCCATGCCATAATCTCACCAATATGCACTTGAACACCTCGGAATTGATCCGTACCTGCTGTCTTTAATGCCTTTAGCAAGACACCGATAATAAAATCTAATTTCACAGCTAAGCGTGTGACACCTTGGAACGTAAAACGATTAATGAAACCGCTTTCTACAAAGAATGAAGTCGTCTTCTGCATATCTTCATAAATTAAAATATTTTCCCACGGAATAAGCGCTTGTTCGAATACAAGTACTGCGTCATTTTCATCGAAGCGGCTACTTAATGGGTAATCGAACGGACTTCCCATAATCGCAGACGTCATTTCATATGAAGCACGGCTTATAAGCTTCACTCCTGGTGCATCCATAGGTGCAATAAAAACCACCGCAAATTTTTTATCTTTGATAGGTAAACCATACGTACCAACGAAATTGTAGTTTGTGATTGCAGAGCCAGTAGCCACCATTTTTGAACCACTGACGATTAAGCCCTTATCCGTTTCACGCTCTACTTGAATAAATACATCGCCGACTTCATGCACGTCTTTATGGCGGTCCACTGGTGGATTGACAATGGCATGATTGAAAAACCAATTGCGCTCTTGTGACTCTTTATACCAACGCTTTGCATTTTCTTGAAAAGGTGAATAGTATTCGGGATTTCCTCCGAGCGTTGCAAGGAAGGATGCTTTATAATCTGGTGTGCGTCCCATTTGTCCATAAGTCAGTTTTGCCCAAGCAACAATTGCGTCTCGCCCTTGAATTAAATCATCTGCGCTCCGTGCTGCTCGGAAATACTTATGTGTATACCCCCCGCTCCCCGTATCCGTTTCACAAGTTAAAATATCTTTGTATTGCGGGTCATGCATGGCATCATATAAACGTGAAATCGATCGTGCTGAATTTCGAAAAGCTGGATGTGTCGTGACATCCTTCACACGTTCACCATGTAACCAAATTTCCCGACCATCCTTTAAACTTTCTAAATATTCCTGCCCTGTCAATGGCTTCGTACCTTGTTGAACAACCATTCTCTTCCCTCCTACAAATCTTTTTTCTTGTTTGACATGTCTATTTCAATTTAATACTTTTTGAATTTTTAGATAATTAACAAAAAGTATAGTCTTCTCTTTTTTTTCTTTAAAATTTGAAAGAAATTTTCGTATAAACTAGAAAAAAGCCAGCAAAATCGCTGGCTTTTCTCACTTTTTATTTTCTAAAGTTTTAATTGCATAATAAATTTTCAATGCCAAATGACAGCGAAAACGGCCATCCCCTGTACGCATGTCTTCCTGCAATAATGATTCAATTTTTTCCATTCGATAACGAAAACCAGGGATTGATAGATTCAAAGCTTTTGCAGTTTGATTGACGTTACCACTATGGTTTAAAAAAACTTCTAACGTATGGACAAGGGTTGCATGATTTTGCTCATCATATTCTAATAACTGACCAAGTACCTCTTTGTAAAACTGTAAAAGCTCTCTTGGATTTGTCGTTTTTAAAAATAACATAATATGTTGGAAGTTTTCGTAAATGGCCGCTTGTGACTGTTGTGGCGCTGCGTAACGTAAAAATTGGCATATTAATTTCGCATCGTTATAGCTATTCCCGATTTCTTCTAACTTCTCTGCATTTTTTCCTACGCCTATTTGGAAAGTTGCTTGCTTAAAGCGCTCCATTACCCTTTTCGATAAGGCACTAAGGAAGTTCGACATATATTGAACATCTTTCTTGCAGTCTTCAAGAATAAGCAGTACTTCCTGATTTTTAATAAAGCACTCCACGTTTAAATACTCAGTCGCTAAAAAGCTATGCACTATTTCCGGTTCTTCATGTTCCATTGTTATAACGATAACACGATTATTTTTACTCGGATCAAAATAAAAAATATTTCGTGCTTTTTTAATAAGCTCCTCTGAGGGAGATTGTTGACTCATAACTTCATCTAAAAAATCCGATTTTTTCTTCCACTGCGATTGTGCAATTTGTATTTGCGTATATAAATAAATCGAAAAAACCGTTACAGCACGTTCAATAATCATTTCCTGTTCACGTGTTAATGCTTTGTGACTTAAAATTACCAATGTACCCAATTGTTTTTTCATCGTCATAATATCATATTCATGGCGAAACTCTTTTTTCTTACGACTCGCCTCTATATAAACTCGTTCATCGTCTTCATGCATAAAATAGTAACCAATTGGTTTCATTAAGTATCTTCGTTCCACAGTTACACTGCATTGTAACGCATCACTTAACAGGTATAACAGCTGGTTTAATGTATATCCTTCAAGCATTGCATGTGTCATTTGTTTATGAATTGTGTCTGAATGCACAATGGAATTATTAAGACTTTTTAACTCATTAAATGTATTATCTAATTCATCAGCTAACGAAGTATCTTGAAAGTAGCGCAATATTTCCAACTGTTCTTCAGTAGCGTGCTCCTTTGTCCGTACAACAAATTTACAATAATCATCGCATTTCCCCCGACATTTCTCCTCAAAAACGACAATCTCTTTTGGATACGTTTTGGCTAAAAATCCTGCTACATAACCGATTAATGTCCAACAAACACTTTCATCACTAAAACCAAAATGGCGGACATGTTCCTCTGCCTCGTAAGAATGAAACCATTTCCCTTCCATTTCGAACTTATCATTAGTTATTTCCAATACATCAATTTGTACACTGACAACGCCCTCTAATGTATGAATGGCAGCACCAGCCCTAATTAACTCTTTTAACTCCTTCCAGTTGTACATTTTCTTGATAGAGCCACCAGCACTGTAGCCGCATGCCCAGCCATATCGTAATAAAAAACCTTTTGCACGCTCCATATTCAAGGTTTGAATAATATCACGTCTAAAAAAGCCAAGCGCTTCAGCTGACTTTAAAATCATTCGATTCCCATTGAATTTTATAATGCCTGAGCGTGGATTAATATCTATAGCATTTTCAAACACTAAACGATTTGCTTTCATGAATAGGCACCCCCATAAACATGCTGTTTTCTCCCATCATGTTTTTACTGTCTACACATTTTCCCTTACTACTACGATTTCCCATACGAATAAGTAAGCGTTTTCTTGACATTAAACAAAGAAGAGCACAAAAGCGTTGCCAGATAGATAATTCGAAGATTTAAAGTGTTTAAGTTTACTAACAATCATAGTATATTTTTAGTTTTCAGACAATTTAAATTACTAGACGCCAATATGTTTGCATAAAAAAAGTACTGACCATTTAAGAATCAGTACTTAAAAAATAGTAAAGATATTAAAGTTCTTGTACAAGCTTTAATAAGGCTGTTAACGAATCTACCTCAAAGGTTGGTGTTACATTCCCAGTTAGTTTGTTGTTTTCACGGTTAATCCACACATTGCGCATGCCCACTCGAGAAGAACCTAAAATATCCGTATTTAAGTTATCGCCAACCATAATAGCATCGTTAGCAGTAATGCCCGCCGTTTCCATTACATGCTCAAAAATAGAGGCATCAGGCTTTCCTTTACCAAAGTCACCAGAAATAATGATATGGTCGAAGTACGGTGCGATTTCAGGTGTAATTTCAAGCTTTAAATTTTGTAAACTTGGTGCACCGTTCGTTAGTAATATCAGTTGATATTTGCCTTTTAGCTCATCTAGAACTGCAAACGTATCTTCGTATAAAAAAGGTGAAACTTTGCGTTCAGCTACAAAGCGTTCTCCTAGTTTTGCACCTAACTTTGCATCGTCTATACCAAGTGCCGCTAAACCCTTTGTCCATGCTTCAGTACGATAACCTGGCACAAGTTCTTTCATTTTTTGAAAAGAATCAGTAGGGTCATCAAACGTTCCCCAAAGCCCTTCAAAAGGGTTAATACCGATTAACACTGTATAATCATATGTTTCGTAGCCCTCATAAAGTGCACGTGCTTCTTTGCGCACAGCTTCCTCTAATGCTGCTGAATCCACATTATGTATTGTCGCTGCATATTCACATGTTTTTTCAAAAGCTGTTTTAACAGATTTTTTGTCCCATAACAACGTATCATCCAAATCAAAAATAATTGTATTAATTGACATAGTGTCAGCTCCTAGCTTCTTTTCTACTTGAACAAAAAGCATTCATATCGCTTATTTTAGCATATTTTCAAAATAGTTAGCATAGCTTTTTGAGCAGGTTCTCGCTCCTACAAACATCATAATTGTTTGCGTGACTGACACTGAAATACAACATCTACTCATCCGCCATTTTTTACGTAATGCTCAACTAGTTGTTTTGTTTTCATGCGAATGAAACGATATGGTTCTTGCATTGCCTGCACAACAGTAGTCGATTCATCTACTAGTGATTCCACAACGGTAAAATGCTCCAGCAAAGCAGGCTTATGTTCTTCATCAATAGCACCAGACAATAGCACGACATGTGCATTTGTTGATTTTGCAGCTAGTGCTACCCCCAATGGCGCCTTTCCATGTAATGTTTGACGATCCGATTTCCCCTCACCAGTAAAAACTATTTGAGCGTCTAGTAGATGCCTTTTTAACTGTACAGCCTCTAACACAATATCTATGCCTGCTTGGAAAGTGCCGTTTAAAAAGGCAATTAATGCGCCACCAACGCCTCCTGCCGCACCAGCTCCTTTATAATCGTGTAAACGAATGTGAAATTGTCTTTCTACAATATCTGCAAAACGTTTCAAACACTCATCAAACAAAGCAATTTCATGCTCTTTGACACCCTTTTGCGGACCAAAAATTGCTGTAGCTCCGCGCTCTCCAACCAAAGGATTATCCACATCACAGGCAATAGTAAATGTTGCCTCAGACAGACGTGCATCGAGTTGACTACTATCAATGGATGCTAAATCTAGTAATCCCGACACGCCATTAGCAATGGATGAACCATCACCTTTCCTAAATTGCACCCCAAGTGCCTTTAATAGACCAATACCCGCATCGTTAGTAGCACTGCCACCAATACCGATAATAAACTGACGAAAACCTTTATCCAGTGCAGCCTTAATTAACTGTCCCGTGCCATACGTTGATGCGAGCTCAGGGTTTTTTTCGCTGTCCCGCAACAGCAGAATACCCGAAGCTTGTGCCATCTCAATAACACAGGTTTCATCATCCCCAAGCACTCCATAGTTTGCTTTAATCATTCTACCTAGCGGATCAAGTACACTTGCTGAAATATATCTCCCGCCCGTTGAAGCAATAAGTGATTCTAATGTACCCTCTCCTCCATCCGCTATTGGTAAAATAACGGTCTTAATTGCTTGATCTACATCCATGACGCCTGCCTGCATTGCATTTGCAACCTCAAATGCAGATAAAGTACCTTTATAAGAATCTGGACAAATAATGACTTTCATTTTATACCCCCACTCTGTTCATATTTTCCTTCGTGTTAGCAATCAGACAATCCTATAAAATATTAAGCGCTTACAAATTATTATAATGATAATAAATTCAGAAAACATTAAAATGACCTGCACATTTCGTTGATTCCTAAGGGAAGGTTGTGCAGCTATTTGTCCTGCCTTTGTAGCGATTCTTGGTCATTTAGTGGCGATTCACAAACTTTTAAACAGCAAAAAGTGTTAGATTGGTCACAATCAATCTAACACTTTGCTCTTTATGCATGATATAAATCATTTAATAGCTCAATTTTTTTACCTATGGCTTCTTCAAACGTCATGATATAAGCCGCCGGATCTTTTGGATTATGGAACTGTGTAATCTTCCCTGTCTCAGGGTGAACAAATTTAGAAGATGCTCCGCAGCCAATACCTAAAATCGTCTGCACTTCCTCCATAATGACAATATTATAAATGCTTTCTTCGCCTGCTTTACTATAGCCTACATTTTCTAAATTACCTAAAATATTTTTTTGACGGTATAGATAATAGGGAACATAATCATTTTCCTTCGTCCATACTTGTGCCATCTGCATCATTTCTGCTACCGTATCGCGATCAGCTACTTTATATTTATCTTTATTACGCGTCATTTCTGAAGCACGCTTAAAGGATAGCGTGTGCACAGTTAACGACTCTGGTTGCATTTTTGCGGATTCCTCTAACGAATGTTGGAACTCCTCTGTCCCTTCATTGGGCAAGCCAATAATTAAATCCATATTAATATTATTCATACCGGATTCACGTGCTAACCAAAACTTATCAACCGTTTCTTGTACCGTATGATGGCGTCCGATTGCCTTCAGTGTTTCATCTGTATAAGACTGTGGATTAACACTAATTCGATCAATGCCCCATTTTTTTAAAACAGCTAATTTTTCTGGTGTAATCGTATCCGGACGACCAGCTTCAACTGTTACCTCTCGAATCGTTTCAGGATGTGGGAAAGCGTCATACATCGTTTGATATAATGCGTCCATTTCATGTGCTTCGATTGAAGTTGGTGTACCCCCGCCCCAATAAATAGAAGTTATGGTCATATTATTTTCTGTCAGCCATTTACCCATTTCACGTAATTCAATGTGTAGTCCATCTAAAAACGTGGTTACACGCCCCTGCTTACGATTACTACCAATCGCATAGGCTGGGAAAGTACAATAAGCGCATTTGGTTGGGCAGAACGGAATGCCAATATAAACGCTAATCTCTTTCCCGATATGATCTAAGTCAGGAATTGTGACTAACTGTCGTTCAACAATGTTTTTCAACAATGCTACCTTTTCCTCTGACAATCGAAAATCACGAATTAACACTTCCGCAATTGCTGCGTCATCCATACCAGCCTTACGGAATTTATGATAGAGCTTTGTCGGACGGACACCTGTTAAAATACCCCATTGTTGATGCATCCCCGTATGTTGCTCGAGCACATCTAAAAATACATGCGATAATGCACGTTTCATACGTATATTTTGCTCACGTCCAACAGCTTCTGTCGCATATTCAATATGGTAATCATTTGTATAGCGTTTACCATCAACCTCTAATACCGCGCTTGTATAGACAGTAAAATTAGCATCAACGCGGTAACTGAATGCAACGGACATCTCGGCTTCTTGTGCATTTGTACTTAACTTCGAATCCTCAAAAAATAAATTCGCAATATGATTTAACACGCGAATCCAATCTTCAGGATACTTTTGATCTATTTGAATAATTTTCATCGTATTCGCTCTCTTCTTTCAATATTCCAATGTACTTTGTTCAATAAATGGATTGCCTCAATAGTTTAACAAATTTTATTAATGATAAGCAAAACTGCCATAATGACAGAATATTCCGTCTAATGATAGACATATTAAGTACTATTACTTATAATTTTAAAAAAAGGTGGTGTTGATAGTGGTTCTAGTTAAAGACAAGTATTCTCCTGTTTCTAGCTTCATTGAGCAATTAGAAGTGGCTTTCCATCATTTTGATTTACAACGCTGTGATGAAAAAACTCTGTATGTGACGATATTACTGAAATATCGTGGGCAAAAAGTTCTTTGTGATTTGATTTATCTTATCAATCAACAAGAAATGTACGGTGCTATCTCTATCAACGAGCATTATAAACACGCCCGAAACTTTATTCAACAACATTTTCGCCATATCCTTCTCTATTCGGATGAATTACGTTTAGCTAAAAACTTTATGCATACATTTCATTTCAAGCAAGCTTTACAGCAATTCGCCAAAAAGTACCCAAAGTATATAACAAATAAACAACTCATATAGGACAAGTAAGAAAGCACGAAAAATCCTACCTAAAAACATCCCAAGACTCAATATGTATGGTCAATAAAAAGACTGAAGACAATGTCAAATTTCTTTGACCTAATCTTCAGTCTTGAGAGCTATCAGTAATTTTGACACTGCTCTCTAGTGTGTTATTCCTTTATCATTTCACTCACTCCTGTAATATCAATACCGTTTAATGCTTGTGTAGCCAATCTGTCCGCTTCAGTATTTTCTTTTCTTGAAATAAGTTGATAGTCTGCTTGCAGACCAAGCTCGCTTAGTTTTGCATCAATTTTATCTGCCCAGCCTGACAAATCCTTTTCCATAGCTGGCCACTCGCCAGTTAGCTGATTAATAACTACTTGCGAATCGCCTACAATCTGTATCGGTAAATGGTGAGCATTTAATAATTCAAGCTCTACTAAACCTAAATATAGCGCGGCATATTCTGCCTCATTATTTGATTTAAGTTCCGAAGAAAATGCATTTTTTCTTAATCTATAAGGCTTACCATTTTGCTCATAATAAATAGCACACCCAAGACCAGATTGTCTCGTTGCACGGTCAAAGCCCCCATCAAAATAAACAGTAATGTTATGAGGTTCTGTTTCAACTTCCTTTAAATATGCCTTAAGCTCCTTAATAGACCAGTTCGTATCCTGACGGTCAATAAATTGTAGTGATTTGACACGTCCAGTACGTTCCATATCCTCTGCCAACAATAAAGCTTGTGCTGCCGGCATTTCTTCTGACCTTAATACTGTTCCCGCACCCTTTGGTGTCTTGTAAGCCCATTCAATTAAAACATGCATGACATTCCCTCCATAATATATAACCTACGATTAGCTAAAGTGAAAACGTGTCCCGAATAGCCGAGACACGTTTTCCTACTTACTTTGTTATATGTGCAAATAACCGTTTATTTATTCGTCGCAACACGTAACAGACTATCGACAACTATTTTTTCTGACTTACTTACATGCCTTCATACAACGACTGTATCGGTTTTACTAAAATGCGATTTACTTCTTCGATTACACCACTAAGCTTCATCTCTGCCTCCAGCATCGCTACAATTTTCTCATTTTGTTGCGCAAGCTGAGCAGTTTTTTGTGCATAAATCAGTTCATCTTCTTGTAAATCCTCACCAGCCATTTGTTTTTTCTGTAAATCCACCTGAATTTTGCGGAAGTTTTGGAATAACTTTATCGCATCTTCATCTGCTTTCACGACAGCTACTGCCGCTTCCAATGCTTTAAACTCCTCTGTTTTACGGAAAGTAGCCTCCAAAGCATTAATTTCATTATAAATATTAACCATTTTTATTTCCCCTTTCTAAATCAAGTAGACAATTAAACCTTGCACAATACCAATTAAACCACCAAGAACTGCACCTAGCACTGTAATCATTTTAAATTCACGTTTAGAAATACCAAGTACAAGCTCTTCTAGTTTCGATACTGGGAACGAATCCACTTGTTCACGAACTACTTCTTGTAAATTTAAACGTTTTAGTACATCTTCTAATTTATCTTCCGCTCTAACAAATGCTTTATCAATTACTTGAGGTATTACCGTTTCCCTCATCCAAGAACTACCTGTTGGCCAATAATAGGAAATAGGATGCTGTAAGCGTTCTGCTACTGCTAATTGTTCTTTTACATAGCTTTGTAAATTTGCCAATATCGGTTCAAAGTCAATATCCCCTAAATAATCCATAGCTGGTCGATCCTTTAACTTCTCCCACTCTTGCGTAAAAATATTTGTCAGAAGCGATGTTGTACCTGGGGCTTGTAAAAACTTTACAAGCTCGCGTTGTACTTTGCCGACAAGTGAGGAGGAATCCCCTAAAAACATATTAATCATACCGCCAAGTGACCCTTTTGACGATAAAAAGTCATCAATCATTGCTTTTATCGTCATCTCGCCTGCGGGTGATAAAAAATACTCCTCACCCTTCTCTAAAATATGTCCCACTGCTAATGGAATTTTAGCATCAATCGTATTTTGGATGTCCTCCGATAACAGTGTACGAATTGATCTCGTAGATAATGTATTCTTTACTGATTCAAATTGTCCCGCTACAATTCGTTCTACCTTTTGTTCAATAGTAGCAGGCATATTGGAGAAGCCAGCTAAATCTAACCAGTCCTGAATTGTTTTATCGTTCGTGAAAAATGTCTCTTCCACTTTTACTTGTGCAAATTGTTCAACTTTATCTTGAATATCTTTAGAGAAAAATTTCTTTCTAAACGTCTCAGGTGTTAATAAATAATTTACAACTGTAAGACCAAGTTGTTTCGCTAGTTCATCACGTCTCTTTGGAATAAGACCCGGTGTAAATGGTACGCGCCAATTTTTAATATAGATCGCTTCGTGCGGTCGAAAAAGCATTTTAATCGCTAGATGATTTGTTATACCACCGATTGCGGCGCCGATAATTGCCATAAATAATAATGTCACTAAAAAATTGTCCATTAGCATCCTCTCATTTCAATCGTATTCACATTTGGCGTAATTTGTCGCCTATTGCACTCATTATAGCAGAGCAATGAAATCCAACGAAAGAAATACCCTCCATTTTATTACGACAAAGCATAATTGTTCCTATCAAAACATCATCCGATATTGTTTAGTTGCAATATTACCACTATCCTTGAATAATATTAAATACATATCATTAGAAATGGGGTTTGTATATGATTCAGCATTTTAGCTTTAAACCTTTATTTGAAAATACACAGCTTCCTGGATGGGCCATTTCCTTTTTCTATCAACGTGAACGTTACGCGGCAGAATATTTAAAGGATGGCGTCATCCAATGGATTGGTCCTATTCCTCCACATGAAGAAGATGTTAAAAAAATGATTCATGAGTTAATGCTCTTCCATATTTATGACTAAAAAAACCAATATATTTTTGCCTTTGTCTAATTAAAAACGCCTAATTTTTACTATTAAAAACACTGCTATTATACGAAAAGTGTCTGTTTATATTGATATTCCTGTATTTTTCTTATACATTTAATAAATGAATTTAATTCTAAATGTTTTATATGCAGGGGGCTATTTCAATGAGTAAAGTCGCACTTTCTGATGACTTAAACAACTATAATACAAAAGCATTAATTCGCGCTAAAGTAAAAGAACTTTTTTCCGAATTTTCCGCAAAAATTTTCGAGTTAGTCGATGAGTCTAGTTCAATCGATAGTAAAAAATTCGAAGCACTATCTGGATACAGTAGTAATTTTTACAATGAGTATTGCAGCCAACTAAAAGCTATTTTTGAATCTCCAAGTGCTATAGGAAAACGTTCCATTAAACATTTATACTTATCTTACAATGGGAAACAGTATATCCTAACACAACAAGGACTAACAGAAAAGGCTCCTATCACCATCTCCACACACTTAGACACGATTCCTTTAAAAGAAACTGTTCACGATGTGGAAAAAGCTTGTCTAAAGTTGCGCTTCCAACAGTAAATAATTATTGCCTTTTTAGAAATACATATTATAAAAGTGTCCGTACATGTGCTTCTCGTTCGCGCAAAAAAGGTTGCCTCATATGAGACAACCTTTTTTTGTTGCATATTAAAATAATTCATTTAAAAAAATCCGCAAGTAAAGCTCTCTTGAGATTTTTGACGTGTCGTTTTATATGAGATGCAAATGCTTCTTTCTCTAAACAAACTATCCTTGCTCCATTTAAAGTTAGCATAATGCCAATTGTTTTTCAATCATTTGTCATCTGAAAGTATCCGTTTTCTTTATTCGCAAATTCATCTTAAAATAGTATAAAAAAGTCGTTGTCAATATTTGTGTTTTAGTTACAAATAACTTATGATTAAAACATCCAACAATTTTTTAAATCATAGGAGGTGTACACTTTGTTTACTTCCCTCATTTGGGCGGGGACAAAGGAATTATTTGGACGGAGACATATTGGAAATAACCATTAGGTTGGCGGCATTCGCCCTACTAATTATAATGACAGGATTTTTCGTTGCAACTGAATTTGCAATCGTAAAAGTAAGAACTACCCGCATCGATCAATTACTCGCAGAAGGACATAAAAAAGCGAAAAATGCAAAACGTGTTGTATCGGATTTAGACGAGTACTTATCTGCATGTCAGTTAGGTATTACCATTACAGCACTTGGACTTGGCTGGCTAGGTGAACCTACATTTGAAATCATTTTACATCCAGTGTTCGAGTTTCTAAATCTGAGCGGTAGCATAACATCTATCCTTTCATTTATACTTGCATTCTCAATCGTCACGTTTATGCATGTAGTTATTGGGGAATTGGCGCCAAAAACTTTAGCCATCCAAAAAGCAGAATTTGTAACATTAAACTTTTCTGGTGCATTAATTTTATTCCACAACATTACTTATCCAATCATTAAATTATTGAATGGCTCTGCACGTGGTTTAACAGGTCTATTCGGTCTTAAAATGATGTCAGAATCAGAAGTTGCACATACTGAAGAAGAATTGCGCATGATTTTGTCAGATAGTTTAAAAGGTGGAGAAATTAATAACGCAGAATATGAATATGTTAACAGTATCTTCGAGTTCTCAGATCGTCTTGCAAAAGAAATCATGGTGCCACGTACTGAAATCGTCGGTATTGAGAAAGAACTTACGATTAAAGAAGTATTTGATTTAATGGGTGTGGAGCAATATACTCGTTATCCAATTATCGACGGGGATAAAGACCATATTATTGGTTTAGTCAATATGAAGCACTTATTAACTGCTTATATTAAAGACCCTGCAAATGGCGATAAATTAGTAATTGACTATATGCAACCGATTATTCGCGTGATGGAAACTACGCAAATTAACGAATTGTTACTCAAGATTCAACGTGAACGTATTCATATGGCTATTTTAATGGATGAGTATGGTGGTACATCAGGTCTTGTAACCATTGAAGATATTATCGAGGAAATTGTCGGGGATATTCAAGATGAGTTTGATGAAGATGAAATTCCAGAAGTGCAGGAAATTGCAGAAAATCATTTTATTTTAGATGCAAAAATGCTACTAGAAAACGTCAATGATATGCTAGGTACTGACATAGAAGATGATGATATCGATACGATTGGTGGTTGGTTCATGACAAAGCGTTTTGATGCAATCGAAGGTGATAGCATTGAAGAGCAAGGTTATGAATTTACAGCAAAAGAATTAGATGGTCACCACATATTATACTTAGAAGTTCTGAAATTACCTGAACTTGATTTAACAAATGAAATCGAAGAATCGAAAGACGATAAATAAAAATGCAAAACGACTCCCTTTCATATAAGGGGGTCGTTTTATAATGCCCGAAAGTTTTGCGAGGAGGAAACAAAATGGAGCTCTATACAAATTTACGTCAAGGGGAAAAAGGAGCTTGGCTATCAATTGCCACTTACTTAATACTGAGCTCAGTAAAACTAACAATTGGCTATATCGGAACATCAGAAGCTTTAAAAGCAGATGGATTAAACAATACAACGGATATCATCGCATCCATTGCTGTTTTAATCGGCTTACGCATTGCTCAAAGACCTCCAGATTCAAATCACCAATATGGTCATTTACGAGCTGAAACTGTTGCGTCACTCGTTGCCTCATTTATTATGCTAATCGTCGGCTTACAAGTTTTAATTGCTTCTTTACAAGGACTATGGGAGCCATCTGGCACAACACCATCTTTGTTAACAGCATTTGTTGCAATCGGAAGTGCAGCCGTCATGTATGTTGTCTATCGTTATAATTTAGCGCTGGCAAAAAAAATACGAAGTGCGGCTGTAAAAGCTGCTGCCTATGATAATCGCTCGGATGCGCTGGTCAGTATCGGCACAGCCATCGGGATATTCGGAGCAATTTTTGGCTTTCCGATTATTGATACATTAACAGCCCTTGTTGTCGCTTTTCTAATAATTAAAACTGCTGTAGAAATATTTTGGGAAGCAGTTCAAAGTCTTACAGATGCCTTCGATATTGATGAAGTCGAGACATTATCGGTATTAATTCGCAATGTTAGTGGTGTTATTGAGCTTTTAGATTTCAAAGGGCGTGCGCATGGGAATATGTACTTTATCGATGTAACAGTGACTGTCAATCCTTATTTAAATGTCTTTGAAAGTCATCGTATTACAGAGGAAATAGAACATACCATTATGCGCGAAAATCGCTTTTGTCAGGTGCTTGTGCATATTGAACCACATATCGAAGAACTACCTCCAACAAGCAAAAGCCAGTCACCTACCACTTGATGGTAGGTGCTGGCTTTTTTACATTATGACACCCGCGTTTTAACTAACAGTATTGTATTTACTTGATTGCAATATAAATATCCACCTGTGCCTCATTAGTTTGGGCACATCGTTCATCATACAATTCGAAGTCCCCACTATACGTTCGTTCTACTTCCGTAGTATTGGCAAACCAAGACCAAATATCTTGCCAAGCTTGGATTACAATATCCGGCATTAGCCCTTTTTCTGAAGTGAACACTAAATATTTTGATGCTGGGATTGTTTTAATGACCATTCCTGTTGGAACTTCTTCGTCAGCCGATACCTCCACTCCAAGTGTGAGTGTATATTCTCCGTTCACATCTGTTTCGTAATCTGAATACAGCCCATACATGACGGCATTGTTTTTTAGACTTGGTAATTGACCTGCAATATCTTGCTGGTAATAAGTGGTCCATAATTGCGGTATTTTCGCTTGTGCCGTGATTTCGTTCGCATTATTCGTTTTTGCTGAAATCCCAGCGATATGAAAGCTTTGTTTTTCTTTCATCACAGGTTGTTTGCCAGTATCTGCTCTCCATCTTTTTAAACGTGGTAAAAAGGAAGCTAACATTTGTCGTGCTTCTTCTTCTGCCATCCCTTCTTCCTTTAAATGAGGTACACATATGTCAATCATTTCATGGATCGTTACATTCGGCTGTTTAAACGCTCCTAATTCGTAACAATATGTGCAATAGTCCCGACAAACTTGCCCTTCTTTTTCTGTTCCAAATAATTTTTCATGCACTAATGGCATCCCACAGCTTTGGCAATAACTTTGCATAGTTTACGTCCACCCTTCGTTTAATTTGTTATTACTATAACAAAGCAAACTTGACATCTGTATGTCATCTATTGAAAGGACAAAAATGATTTTACCTATTATTTGCTGTATATATTTCGACGATTTCTTGTGCCCGTTTTTGCACGATATCAACTAAGTAAGGTGGGTCAAGAAGCTTTATTCGATTACCAAAGCTTAACAAAAAGCCATAGAGCCATTCATCTTCCGGCAATGCAACTTGCACGATGGACCTCTCATAATCTATCTGTTCCACACCAAATGTTTCCTCCATTAATGTTAAAATCTGTGCATCAAATGACAGTGTGAGCTCTACTAAATTTTCTGGTTGTTGCCATGCTTTATCCCAAGGAAGATCAGATAAATGTACTTCCTTTCGTTCAAAACTGCGTTGCTCCTCTTTAATTTGCTTCATTCTTGATATTTTGAATAAGCGAAAACCGTTTCTTAATGTGCAATAGCCGTAGATATACCACATTTTGCCCTTTTGCACTAAAGTGTGCGGCTCTATTATTCGATTGGTCATCGTACCATGAGTAGTCGAATAATAGAAGCTTACACAATGCTCGCCCTCGATTGCTTTTTTCAATAATGTGATTTGTTCTTTTAATAGTACATTTTGTCCCCATGGACTAAGATCAATAAAAAAATGATCAATGGATTGTTTTACTTGCTCATCTGCTACACCAGTTAATTTTTCTAAAACAGCTTTGGCGTGGGCATCCTCATAGGAGGTTAAAGCACTTTTAAGGGCAATTGAAAGAGAGGTTAGCTCTTCTTTTGTTAATACTTGTTTATCCATTCGATAGCCATCCATTAAACTTATTCCGCCATTAACCCCTTGTTGGCTTAAGATTGGAACCCCCGCACAGCTCAGGGTTTCGACATCCCGATAAATAGTTCGAACAGATACGTCAAATAACTCGGCTAATTCCTGTGCTTTTACTTTTTTACGATTAATTAAAATCATTGTCATTGTGAGTAAACGATCTACTTTCATTTCTTCAATCCCTCAACTTTGTACATTTTTTTAAATCACACACTACTTTTCCACAACAAAGTAATTTTCAATTACTTATATCCTATTATTTTTAAGTATTTTTTAAGTACCTTTTGAGTTTTCTTTAAGTCAAATGTACTATAATAACGGCTATTACATAATACAAGCATTAAAAAGGTTTTATAAAATAAGAAAAAAAACAAACTTTAACCCTTCAATCAAATTTCTAGTTTAACTATTATATTTTTATTTTTTCAAAATAGTTTAATTATAAACGCTTATACAATTATTTCAATTCTCTTAACAGTACATAAAAAACTTCTATCCTCTATATAAGGGGAGACCTTTTCAAAAACAATGAACTAGAGTTTAATGGTTTTCAATTTAATTGTATAAAGGAGATTTTGATGTGATTCGAGCCGTTTTAATAGACAAAGAACCTCTAGCTTTACACTATTTTCAAAATAAGCTACAAAACTTTCAACAAATAGAGGTTACTAAAACCTTCACTAGTGTAAAGCTATTTTTAAATAGCCTTCCATCACTGGACTTTGAAGTCATATTTTTAGAAATAAAGCTTGATGAACTGAATGGGCTTGAAGTTGCTGATATTATCAAAAGCAATCGACCACATGTAATTGTTATCTTTATTACTTCGTATTCAGATTTTGCCATACAAGCATATGAAATTGGAGGACTTGATTATTTACTTAAACCGATTAGCCTAGCACGATTAGAAAAAACCGTATCACGTATTGAACATGAATTTTCTATGCAACAGTTGGTACATCAAACTTCTAATACTACGTTAAACGTCCAATGTTTTAATCAATTCGCTACCTATAGCAACAATAGTCTCGTTTCCTTCAAAACAGAAAAAACAAAGGAATTATTTGCTTATTTCATATTACATCCAAACATGCCCATTCATCGGGATGTTCTCATTGAAATTCTTTGGCCAAATTTAGATTATGTTCGCGCAAAATCGAATTTGCATACAGCCTTATCCTATTTAAGAAAAACGTTAAATAATTTGGGTTATTCCAATTGTATTATATTTTCAAATAAGTATTATGTTTTTGAAAAACCGAATATTATGTGTGATTTATATGACTTCCAAGATTATTTTAGTGATTTCAAGAAGTTAGATTGCCCCCCTCTGTCATTAATCAATCAATGCCTTACCATCTACAAAGATGGGCTACTCATTTTTGATGATTATGAATGGGCTACTGCAGACAGAGATAAGCTAACTAAATCCTACATAGAGTTATTGGAAAAAGGCTTTCAAATTAGCATAATGAACGAAACCGAAGTGGCCATAGATTATCTGAATCGCTTATTAGAGTTCGACCCTTATAATGATTATAAAATCGAACAATACTTACAACTGTTGATTGATGCAGGAATGCAAAAACAGGCTCACTCTGTTTTTTTAACCTACGAACAAAAATTAAATGAAGACTTGGCCCTTACACCTAGTACTACATTGCAAGAAATGTCGAACAAATTATTTAGTCATAATCAATAAACTTATATGAACGACATGGTGACTCTTTGCAAAATGCACATAGCAAAAAGTGTTAGATTGATTAACGGCAATCTAACACTTTTTCGCTTTTGTCCCATTTCTGGTTATTCTACTGACCACTGCCCTCTGTCAATCCATGCTTTACTGCATAAAGCGCAGCCTGCGTCCGATCTTGTACTTGTAGTTTTGTAAAAATATTTGAAATATGTGTTTTCACTGTTTTTTCCGTAACGAATAAAGATGATGCAATTTCTCGATTGCTTTTTCCCTTCGTCAGTTCAGCAAGTACATCTTGCTCACGCGGGGTTAGTGGATTTAAGACATGTAGTGCATTTTCTGATTGTTGTCGATCCATTTCAAGCGTCGATGTTGCTTCAGGGTGCAAAGTATGTTCCCCTTGCATAATGCGACGAATTGATAATACTAATTCATCGGGCTCAATATCCTTTAGCTGATAGCCTGCTGCTCCAGCTTCCATAGCTGGTACAACATGATCACGGTCAGAAAAACTCGTCAACATTAAAATTTCGATTTGTGGAAACTTAGCTTTTATACGTTTCGTTGCTTGAATACCATCCATTTCTGGCATTACTAAATCCATTAAGATAATATCCGGCTGTATACTTTCAGCAAGTGCGACCGCTTCCACACCATTTTTCGCTTCCCCTACCACTTCAATATCTTTCTGTGTCTTTAAAAAAAATAATAATCCTCGTCGGACTACATGATGGTCATCTGCAATTAGTACACGAATCATTTTCGTTCCCCCCTCAATACGGTAAACGAATTAGCAGTTCCGTTCCCTTGCCAATTTCGCTTACCCAGTCAGCAGTACCTCCTACCGATTTAGCCCGATCCTTTATCGATTGTAAGCCCATGGATAGAAGCTTCGTATTATGATCAATCACAAAGCCTCGTCCCTCATCACGAATAACTAATAATATATCCGTAGCTGTGACAGTAATATAAAGTGCCGCCTCAAGTACTCCAGCATGGCGACGGACATTATTAAGTGCCTCTTGTGCCACACGAAATAATGTTTCTTCAATACGAGATGGAAATTGCAGTACGCCTGATACGGTAACATGAAGCTTTAAGCCAAGCATTTCTGCATACACTTTTATCGCTTCTAGTAACCCATTTTCCAAGCCTTTTGGTCGTAGCTGCCATATTAGTGCACGCATTTCAGTTAAAGCATCTTGTGTTAAATGTTGAATTTCCTTAAACGTTTCCTTTACTTCACTATCGTTGCTCATTTCAATGCCAGCCCTCGCCGTTAATGTCACGGAAAATAATAGCTGGTTGACAGAATCATGTAAGTCACGCGCTAATCGGTTACGTTCTTTCACAAGTGCCATTTCCTGCTCCTGTTTGGTCAATAATATCCGTTTAATAGCCGAGCCCATTTGAAAGGCAACTGATTCAAGTAAAGCGAGCTCCTCCTCTGAAAAACGCACCGTATTTTTGGATGCTACATTCAAGACACCAAAACGTTCCTGCCCCGATTGAAGAGGTACTGTTGCATGATGTGTGATACCATCATGATCGCCAACATTCGCAGCAATTGCACTTTCAATACGTTGACATTCAATAATGTTCGAAGCCTTTTTTAACTCTTCATTGCGATAGCGGGATACACACCAACAACCACCCTTTTTTAAATAGTGACAATTTTTATATTCAAGTGCCTCGGGCAAATTTTCATGGACAACGAGCTCTGATCGTCCCTTTTCATCAATAAAGAATATCCAGCCTGTTTCAAAATTTGTGCCATTTAAAAACTTTACTAGTGCGCCTTTTAATGTTGTGACGATTTCTGTTTCTTCGTTCAATAACTCAGCAATTTCCTTTAAAATACTAATATTGGAGTGCTCGTTCTCTCTCACAAAAACACCTCTTTTTATTGGCATTACTTCTAATAATGATAACATTTCCAAGTCGCAGGTGTCTGCCTAAGCCATTCATACTTTAGACTGAATTTCCAACAGATTTTGGAATGGTATAAGCGTATTGGCTGGTTATAATTGAAACATTTTACTTCTAAATTTAAAACACATATAATCTTAACAAGTACAGCGTTATATTAAAGGGAGTTTTGATATGTCAAAAAAAGAGGAAAATAGTTTATTATTTATTTGGATAGTGTCCGTCGT
Source organism: Lysinibacillus sp. FSL K6-3209 (assembly GCF_037976175.1). Taxonomy (NCBI): domain Bacteria; kingdom Bacillati; phylum Bacillota; class Bacilli; order Caryophanales; family Bacillaceae; genus Lysinibacillus; species Lysinibacillus sp. FSL K6-3209. Next base: position 3,851,723 of record NZ_CP150264.1, read on the forward strand.
AGCAACACTCGGTTCTTTATATTTTTCTGAAATCCGTCACTACGAGCCTTGTAAAATGTGTTGGATTCAACGTATATTTATGTATCCAATTGTAATCATGACTACTATAGCCCTTATTCAAAAAAATACACGTATTGCGGTAACAACAGCCGTCTTTGCTATGATGGGTGGTACAGTATCACTTTATCATTATGGTATTCAGAAACTAAGCTTTTTAGCTGAATCTGCCCCATCTTGTGGTGCTGTATCTTGTACAGGTCAATACATAAACTGGCTTGGGTTCATTACAATCCCGTTTTTGGCTCTAACTGCATTTATTTTAATTGCAGGAGCTAGCTTCTATTTATTAAAGGCTTCTAAAGCTGCAAAGTAATCCAACTTAATGCGTAAAGTTCTCTTTCATGTAAGTATAATGTTTGAAAGACAGAATAACATAAGAAAATTCGCGCTATGCCTGCGGGACTGCGATTCAAGCTAGATTATTTAGCGGCTTTAACATTTGTTTCGTGTGAATCACCTGCGGAAATGGAGCGGATTTTTTTGTATCAAAAACAAGGGTATCTAAATAAACCCTATTCCACGGAGGAAAATCGATGTTTCAATATGAAATAAAAGACAGTAATATCACAGTTGAGGAGCTTTTGCGAAATCATTGGCGACTGGGAAAAAAGCTAGTACATGAATTACGTATGGCAAAGGCTGTCACAACAATAGATGGCGAGCCCTTACTTTGGAAGGAGCCACTTCCAGCAGGAACCATGCTAAAATTCACATTCCCAATCCCAGCTTCTAGCTATAAGCCAACACCTGTTTGTGCAATTGATGTTGTTTATGAAGATGATCACTGTTTAATTGTCTCTAAACCAAAGGGTATGTCTACCCATCCAAATGATGACCATGATACACATACTTGTATGAACCATGTAATGGCTCATATGAAAGAGCAAGGCCTTCACTATGCAGAGCATGTACATCGTCTAGATAAGGGCACTGAAGGTTTGTTATTAGTTGCAAAACATCCTCTAGCCAAATCCATTTTTGATCGGATGATTGAAGAAAAGACGATTATTCGTACGTATGCTGCCGAGGTACAAGGCAATCTTCGCTCCACATCTGGTACGATTGCTGAATCTATTGGGAAAGATCGTCACCACCCGACACGACGCGTCGTGTCAAATACAGGTCAACATGCCGTCACACACTATGAAGTTGTAGCACGCTATAAACATTCTTGTGTTGTCCATCTTGTCCTAGAAACAGGTCGTACACATCAAATTCGTGTACATTTGGCGCATATCGGACATCCTATTATTGGCGATACAATGTACGGTGCACGTGAAACGGCAAGTGGTGACTATGAACTACATGCTATCCAATTAGAATTGGAACACCCATTTTTAAATAAGCTCATTTTAGTGAAAGACGAATCATAGCAACCTCATCGTAGTACAAACCTGCTCAAGGTTTGTGCTATTTTTTTATGGAAAAGTTCCGAAAATAAAAATATCCATTTTTAATATTTATTTCAAATTAAAATATGAATTTATGAATTAATAATTACTTCACCTATTTTTTACAATAATTTTAATATTGATTTTTCCAATATTGGTAATGACGATGGATTTCTTTCATGTTAGAATAGAGTAAATTGTCAGTCATCTGACATATACATGAGGGAGGAATTCATTATATGAAATGGGTTAAAAGTATTGCAGCAACAACTCTAGCTGCCAGTTTGCTAGCTTCACCAGGCTTTGCCGCACATGCAGCAGAAACAGCACCAGCTGCTACAAAGGAAGGCTTTAATTTAACAATTTTACATTCTAATGATACACATTCGCACGCTGAATATGCTCAGCAACGTACAACAAAAATTAAAGAGTTACGTGCAGCAAATCCAAATTCACTTCTATTAGATGCAGGTGACGCATTAACTGGTACGCTTTACTTCAACGAATTTACTGGAGAAGTAGAAATGAAGTTAATGAACCTAATGGGTTACGATGCGATGACATTTGGTAACCATGAGTTCGATTTAGGGTCAAGCCCAGAAGGTCATGCTGCTCTTGCAAAATTTGTTAAAGGTGCTGAATTCCCATTACTTGGAGGCAACCTCGACTTCTCAAAAGACCCATTATTTGATGGCTTACAATTCCAAACAGTAACAAAAGACTTCCAAAACGGTAAAATCTATAACGGCATAATTAAAGATGTTGACGGTGAAAAAGTTGGTATTTTCGGTTTAACGACAGAGGAAACACCATCTATTTCAAGCGTAGCAAACGTACAATTTGCAAACTATATCGACTCTGCAAAAAAAGCAGTAGCTGAATTTGAAAAACAAGGTGTCAATAAAATTATTGCCCTTACTCATATAGGCTATGACGATTCTGCTGATTGGGATAATGATAAACTACTGGCATCAGCAGTAGAAGGTATCGACGTTATTGTAGGTGGACATACACATACAAAACTAGATAAAGCTGTGAAAGCAGATACTTCATTTAAAAATCCAACAATTATTGTACAAACAGGACAATATAGTGAAAACTTAGGTGAGCTAGATTTAACGTTTGACGATAACGGTGCTGTTGTTGAATACTTCGGCCAATTACATGCTTTAAATAATAAAGAAAATCCTGTAGCAGCAGATGCTGATGCAACGAAACTATTAGCGCCTTATAATGAAAAAATTGCAGCAGTTAAGCAACAATCAACAGGCAATACAGCTGTTTCAGTACTTGATGGTAAACGTGGACTTTGGGGCGTTCGTGCTGGTGAAACAAATCTAGGGAACGTTATTACGGATGGTATGCTAGCTGGCGCTAAAAAAATTGACCCAGAAGTACAATTCGCATTCCAAAATGGTGGCGGTATCCGTGCGAGCATTGACGCAGGAGATATCACTGTTGGGGAAGTAATGACGGTAATGCCTTTCGGTAATGCACTAGGTATCGTAAAATTAACAGGTGCTGAACTCTATGAAATTGCTGAACATAGCGTAAAAGAGTTCCCGAAAGAATCAGGTGGCTTCCTACACTTCTCTGGTCTACAAGTAGAATTTGATGGAAAGGCACCTGCTGGCAAACGTGTTCAATCCATTAAATTAAACGGTAAAGAACTTGATAAAGCAGCTTACTATAAAGGTGCTACAAATACGTTCACTGCTAAAGGTGGCGATGGCTACGAAACACTTGCAAAAGTTTATGCAGACGGCCGTGTAAGTGAACCTGGTACAGTAGACTTTGAAATGTTCATTGATCACTTAAATTCACTTAAAACAGTAGACGCTAACGTGGAAGGACGCATTATCGCAACAATTCCATTTACGGATATTGCTAAAGGTTCTGAAACAGAAGGTTACGTGCGTGATCTTTACTATCGTGATTTAACACAAGGTACATCGGCAACAACCTATTCGCCAAATGCTAACTTAACTCGTTCACAAGCTGCATCATTTATTGCGCGTGTCTTAAAACTAGAAGCAAAAGGTGCAACAACATTCTCTGATATTACTAGTTTAGAAGCAGCGACTCAAAAAGAGATTACAGCACTTGCAGAAGCTGGCATTGTTCAAGGTCAAAATGGCAAGTTCAACCCTAATGCAAAAGTAACGCGCTCTCAACTTGCATTAATGTTTGCACGTGCCTATAACTTACAACATGATGCGAAAACTGGTTTAACTGCTGATTTCAGCGATATTTCTAAATACAATAAAGAAACACAAAATGCTATCGCACTTATGCAAGATTTAAAGATTGCTAGCGGTTCAAATGGCAAATTCATGCCAAGTAACAATGCGACACGTGCGCATATGGCAAAAATGCTATCAAACTATATCCCTTATGTAAAAGAATCGAAATAACATGAACAAAATCCCGCTTCAACTAGTTTGATAGCGGGATTTTCTATAGTTAAAAATTAAATTTGAAATTATCTGGATCTTGACCAAAACGATGATCACGATTTAATGTTGTCATTTGATCCATCTGAGCCTGCGTTAATTCAAAATCGTATATTTGTGCATTTTCCTCAATACGACTGGCTGTTACAGATTTCGGAATAATCAATGTATCTTTTTGCAAATGCCAACGAAGTACGACTTGAGCCGCTGTCTTCCCTATTTCTTGAGCGATTTCAAGAATAGTAGGATTATCAAGCACACCCCCACGCCCTAGTGGTGACCATGCTGTGACTGCAATTCCATGCTCTGCACAAAATGCTTTTAATGCCTCTTGTTGTAAGTATGGGTGTAATTCAACCTGATTGACCATTGGCGCGATATTGGCTTTTGATAATAGTTTTTGTAAATGATGTTCATGGTGATTCGACACACCTGTTGCTCGTATTAACTTCTTATCATACAAACGCTCAATAGCTCTGTACGTTTCTTCAAATGTTTCAGGCACTGCCCAATGCGTTAAATATAAATCTAAATAATCCATATTTAATTTTTTTAGTGACACTTCAAAGGCACGCAGCGTTTCATCATAACCTTGGTCCGTATTCCAAACCTTTGTTGTGACAAAAATATCCTCGCGCTTAATGCCTGAGTAACGAATCGCCTCACCCACTTCCACCTCATTACCATATAACGAAGCAGTATCAATTGCACGATAACCCACTTTCAATGCCTTATCAATCGCCTGTAATGTTTCATCACGTTCCGTCATTTTGTATACGCCTAGACCAAAGCGAGGCATTTCAATACCATTTGTTAACGTTTTTGTTGATTGTATATTCAAAAACATCAGCCCCTTTCTTTTCCTAGTTTCATTATACAAAAAATTGGATTAAAAATAATACCATTCGTTTCTGTTATCGAATTCTTTCTGCTGTGCGCAAGGATTGTTCTCATTCCGAGGGATTTACTCCTGCTTCGCGGGTATTTACCTCTGCTTCGCGGGGATTCTCTCCCTTTCCGCGGGTATTTACCTCTATTTCGCGGGTATTCTCTCCCTTTCCGCGGGTATTTACCTCTATTTCGCGGGTATTCTCTCTCATTCCGCGGGTATCTCACCTCAATCGTGGGGCTTTACTTCTATCCCGCGGGTAACTCTCCTCACCCGCGGGTAAAGCTCCTACTCAAGCAGGTATTTCCTTTGATCTTCTACCTATTGTTTGTCTTCGGGTTCATCATCTACTTGAATTGGGTCTGCAATGCGTTCATCCTCGGCAAGTTCAAGACCATCTCGCAAATGCTCCATTTGTTTGCCTAGATCTTGCAACTCTTTAAAATTTCTAGCCATTGTCCCGTTTTCTATATTAGGAACCTTCTTTTCCATTTTTATCACCTCTGTTATAGTTTTCCCGAAATATTAAAGTCTGAACCATTTCTGACATATTTTATTCAGCAAGGTCGTTTCATTTTTATAATAGATAGGCTATACTAAAAAGAGATTGCTTATAAACATGAGGAGGGTTCTTCCATGAAGTTATTATTAATTATTGGTGTAACTGTTGCTTTCCTAGCTGCTATTTTCACTGCTGGGTACGAAGGCGACTACAAAGCGGACAAATAATACTCCAAGAAAATCACTAAGTATATTTTAATACTTAGTGATTTTCTTATTTTATAGAAGTAGCCATTGCGGTTACTTCTTTTTTTCGACCAATTTAACTACTTGACTTCCATCACTTTATAAAATATACTTACTTACATTAAGTAACTTGATAATTAATGATAACTAAAATATTGGAGGAATACTATCATGCATTTTCATGAACAACCGAACACATATGTCACAAATGTTGAAATTAAAGTAAGTGATTTACAACAATCTTTAACATACTATCAAGACATTATTGGCTTTAAAGTTTTGCAGCAGGAAGCGAATCGAGCTACCTTAACCGCTGACGGTAAAACAGCATTGCTTACAATTGTTCAACTGGAAACAATTGAACAAAAAACGAGCTCAACAAGTGGACTTTATCACTTTGCACTACTATTACCTACACGCCGTGATTTAGCAAATATCATTACTCATTTCCGTCAATCAGGCGTTTACTTTGGTGCCTCTGATCACGATGTGAGTGAAGCACTTTATTTACGTGATCCAGATGAAAATGGTATTGAAATTTATGTAGATCGCCCTGAAAATGACTGGACTTGGCGCTCAGACCAAGTGCATATGGTAACTGAGCCGCTTAATATTCCTTCTATATTGGTAGAAGCTGATGGACAATGGCATGGTTTACCTGCTAATACGGTTATGGGGCATATTCATTTATCGGTTTCAAGCTTAGTTGCAGCCGAAACGTTCTATACAAAGGGCTTAGGCTTTGACATTGTCACTCGTTATGGTGAGCAAGCATTATTTATTTCTACTGGCCGTTATCACCATCATATCGGTTTAAATACTTGGTATTCTGAAGGTGCATCAAAACTTGGGGAAAATCAAATTGGTCTAAAATCTTTTACACTGCGTCTAGATAATGAAGAGCAGGCAAATACATTAAAAGCAAACTTGCGACACTTAGGAGCGCCTGTTACTGATATAGAGGGTGGTTTCCAAACAGAAGATCCTGCTGGGAATGTTATTTTGCTGAAATTTTAAGGAGGCTATCGTATGGAATTTGGTATTTACACATTGGCAGATATCGGACAAAATCCGGTGAATGGCTATATGCCAACTGCTAAAGAACGCCTCGATGAAGTAATGCAATACGGGCAATTAGCGGATGAAGCTGGTCTTCAAGTATTTGGTGTTGGAGAACATCATCGTTTAGATTATGCTGTTTCAGCCGTACCAGTCGTATTATCTGCACTTTCCCAGCGGACAAAAAACATTCAATTAATAAGTACGACGACTGTACTTAGCACGGTCGATCCAGTGCGCTTATACGAAGATTTCGCAACACTGGATTTACTGTCAAATGGTCGTGCAGAAATTGTTGCTGGACGAGGCGCATTTATCGAATCGTTCCCGTTGTTTGGTTATGATGTAGATGATTATGATGCACTATTTGAGGAACATTTAGCCTTACTGTTAAAGATAAATCGAGAAGAGCGTGTAACGTGGAGTGGCAGCTATCGTAAGCCGCTTCAACATGCTGACATTGCACCACGTGCTAGTCGTGAAATCCCCATTCATATCGGTGTGGGTGGAACGCCTGAAAGTGCTAGTCGAGCGGGTCGTTATGGCGTAGGTCTAAACTTAGCCATTTTAGGTGGGGATCCAAGACGTTTCAAACATTTGGTTGATATTTACCGCGAAGCATTACTCACAGCAGGACACGATGAGATTAAAGCAAAAATCACTGTTTCAGGGCACGCATACTTTGCTGAAAATTTAGCGCAGGCTAAGGATGAATTTTATCCACATTACTCAAATTATTGGCACTATGTTAATGCACAACGTGGTATGCGCTATCATTTATCTAAAGAAGGCTTTGACAATATGACAGCTGGTCAAAATGCGCTATTTGTTGGTAGTCCAAATGAAATCATTGAAAAAATATTAATGCAGCATGAAATATTCGGTCATTCACGTTTTATGGCACAGCTTGATATTGGCGCAGTACCATTCAAGCAGGTGGCTAAATCTATTGAGCTGCTTGGCACTCATATTATGCCGGCAGTCAATAAAGCGCTAAAAGAATAAAAGTGGTGCCAGGTACTAACACAATTTCCATGCAAAACGGGCATCTGCGACATAACAAAAAGCGTTCGAAACAATCGAACGCTTTTTATTAGTGTAGCCCTGGGTAGCCCTGTTGTCGTAAAGCCTCGTAAATAACAATTGCGGCTGTATTCGATAAATTTAGTGAACGCACATGTTCACTTTGTGGAATGCGTAAACACATTTCTTTACGCTCATAGGCAAAATCCTTTGGCAAACCTGTCGTTTCTTTTCCAAACATAAAGTAAATATCCCGATCCTTATCACTAAAATCATGCGTAGTAAACGGTTCTTCACTATACGTTTCAATTAAATAGACATCCCCATTTTTTGATACTTCTAAAAAATCCTCAAGGGAATCGTGGTACACCACGTTAACACTATGCCAATAATCCAAGCCAGCACGTTTTAGCATTTTATCGTCGGTTGAAAAGCCAAGCGGCCGTATTAAATGGAGTGAGGTATTCGTACCAGCACAAGTACGTGCAATATTGCCTGTATTTGCTGGTATTTCTGGTTGATATAAAACGATATGCAATGGCATAACGAAACACTTCCTTAGCTAAAAAATTGTAAACCTTTGTTTATTTCCACGAGGACTTCCTCATCTTGTTCTTGATCCTGCGCAGCGAGTAAAGCATTTTCCGCCTGCTCTCCACCAATCTTCCCCAATGCCCACGCCGCTGTCCCTCGAATAACTGGTCGCTCATCTTTTTCGAGAAGCTCAATTAAATCAGGTACTGCTGCGTCCTCTTTAAAATGCGCTAGCGCTAATATAGCATTGCGTTGAATTGGTTTTTTTCCTCGCCATGAGCCTGAAACATGACCAAACTTTGCTTTAAATTCCCGATTAGAAATCGTTAAAAGTGGTGTTAGTAAGGGTTTTGCAAGCTCTGGATCGGGTTTAAATTCCTCATGTATCCAATTGATTTTGCCTTTATTTTTTGGACAGACTGTTTGACAAGTATCACAGCCATATAGCCGGTTTCCTATATGTGAGCGGAATTCATCTGGGAGGTAACCTTTCGTTTGCGTTAAAAAGGCGATACAACGCTGTGAATTAAGTTGTCCCCCTTCGATTAACGCACCTGTTGGACAAACATCCAAACATAAACGGCACTCCCCACACTCGTCCTCCATTGGCTTGTCCGGTGCAAATGGGATATTTGTCACTAACTCGCCCAAATAAACATATGAACCAAACTCCGGTGTTATAATCGAGCAGTTTTTCCCGCTCCAGCCAATACCTGCACGCTCCGCCACCGCCCTATCTACAAGCGCACCTGTATCAACCATTGATTCAATCCGTACATTGCTCACTCGCTCCTCCAGCCAAGCTTTTAATAATGCTAAACGCTGTCGTAATGCTGTATGGTAATCGACGCCCCAAGAAGCTCTGCAAAATATCCCACGTCGAGCCCCCTTTTTACCAGCAGGTGCGTCCTTCATCTTTGAAGGATATGCGACAGCTATCGCAACAATACTTTCTGCACCTTCTAATAATTGAAGTGGCTCCGTACGTTTTTCAATATCGCTCTCTTCAAAACCTGATTGGAAACCAAGCTCCTGCTGGCGACGCAGTCTATTTTTCAATTCTGTAAAGGGAGCTGCCGTTGTGAAGCCAATCTTATCAACGCCAATGGACATTGCATACGCCACAAACTCTCGTTGTAGGTCATGTATGTTCATTTTATTTCCAACTCCTTACATGATATAATAATAGAAACAAATAAAGTAGGTGATTTTTTATGGAAGTCTCACTTAATCCATCGTTGTTAACGCAACTTCCAGAGCTGAAAATCGGCATTATTCATTATACCAAAATTGTCGTAGCAGAATCGCCCCAAATGATTAAAGGTCGCCTGCAATTATATCAGGAAAACCTCTATTTAGAAATGCAAGATCAACCTGTAACTGAACGTGAAGGTATTGCAGAATGGCGACAACTTTGGAAACAACTTGGCGCTGATCCGAACCGTTATCGTCACTCGGCTGAAAGCTTAATGCGTCGAGTAAGTAAGCAAAACTATTTAACACCGTTGCATTCTGGTGTCGATTTAAATAATTTTTTCTCCCTACAATACGAAATTCCAGTTGGCATTTATGATATAGCACACCTTAAAGGAAACATAGAAATTGCACTTGGCAATGAAGAAACGGGCTACGAAGGGTTAAATGCGCGCTTCAATACGCTCAATCATATTCTGTTTAGTCGAGACGAGGAAGGGCCTTTTGGTTCACCATTCGTTGATTCACAACGTACAGCTGTCTCCGAAGCAACAACTGAAGCGCTCCATATTTTCTATCTTCGCCCTTCCCTTGCAACTGTGGATGCACAAAAGCTTCTTGCCTCTGCGGGAAAAATGTTCAACCAAATTCATGGTGGAGACTATCAAATTGCCCTTTTAACGAATGCAACACCATCTACTACACTATAAAGGAAGTGTTTTCATGATTAATCTTGCAGAAGCAGTTAAACTAAAAAGCATTTTAGCTAAGAAGGTTCAAGAGCTTATTAATGAATTACATCGCAGTTCTTTTGTCACTGTTGAAAAAGGACAAGCTCCTAAAACGAGTAATCGCGCAATGGCTGTTATTGAAAGTGAGCTAGCGCAAGTACGCCTTGATATACGCACATTAGATCGCCTTGTCTATGAGGCGAATATTCAGAACAAAGTAGACTTTAAAGGCGAGCAACTTGCACTTGTAGAGGCAATTGAACTGGCTTCACAACTTCGCGCTGAAGCTGAACTTTGTAAACACTTGGGCACACATGAAAAAGAAACTGTACGTATGGGCTATGGTGAAGGTACAATGTTATATGAAATTGCTATGTTCGAGCCAGATGCATACCGTGAACGTTCACTTCAACTAGAAAAGGATGCACATAAGCTCTCTAATTTGATTAATGCCAAAAACTATAGCGTTGAAATACAATTTGACGATTCTCGCTATTTCTAAACTCGGGGCGGTGAGACTCCAAACCGAGTCGGATGTGCTGTTTTCAAAACTACTTTAATGTAGACTTAAAACTTAGATCAACCAATGACATGTGACCAGTTACTTTATGACCGATGACCTATCACCAACTATTGGCAATGGCATGAAAAAACTCAATCAGATGAATTGGAAAACGCCATCCGAAACTCTCTTACACCTTGTGTGTAAGAGAGTTTTTTTATGTCTATTTTGCTAATCAATTGGACAAACTTTGTTTAGTACAATTGGAAGGAGCAATAGTCATGAACCATTCTCATGAAAAAGATGATACATTAACCAATCGCCAAGGTCATCCGGTTACCAACAATCAAAATTTACGAACAGTCGGCAATCGAGGGCCAGCAACTCTTGAAAATTATGATTTCCTTGAAAAAATAAGTCATTTTGACCGAGAAAGAGTTCCTGAACGTGTTGTGCATGCTCGTGGTGCTGGAGCACATGGCTACTTCGAAACATATGGAGTTGTTGGCGATGAGCCTATTTCTAACTATACAAGAGCAAAAGTATTTCAGGATAAAGGCAAACAAACACCTGTTTTCGTCCGCTTCTCTACGGTTATTCATGGTGGACATTCACCGGAAACATTACGTGATCCGCGCGGCTTTGCTGTCAAGTTTTATACAGAAGACGGAAACTGGGATTTAGTTGGCAACAATTTAAAAATCTTCTTTATCCGTGATGCCATGAAATTTCCAGATATGATTCATGCTTTTAAGCCAGATCCTATTACAAATATTCAAGACGTCGAGCGCTTCTTTGATTTCTGTACAAGTTCTCCTGAATCCTTCCATATGGTCACTTTTATTTATTCACCTTGGGGCATTCCTGCCAACTATCGCATGATGCAAGGTTCTGGAGTCAATACGTATAAATGGGTAAATAGTGAGGGCAAAGCAGTCCTTGTGAAGTACCATTGGGAGCCATTACAAGGCATTAAAAACTTAACACAAAAAGAAGCAGAAGAAATTCAACAAAAAAATTTCAACCATGCCACACAAGACTTATACGACGCTATTAAACGTGGAGATTATCCTGAATGGGAGTTAAATGTACAAATAATGGAGGATGGCCCTCATCCTGAGCTTGATTTTGACCCACTGGATGATACGAAGCTATGGCCGAATGACAAATTCCCTTGGTATCCAGTCGGAAAAATGGTATTAAATAAAAACCCTGAAGACTATTTTGCCGAGGTAGAACAAGCGACTTTCGGCACAGGTGTCCTCGTTGATGGATTGGATTTCTCAGACGATAAAATGCTCCAAGGGCGTACTTTCTCTTATTCTGATACGCAACGTCATCGAGTGGGTGCCAACTATTTACAATTACCAATCAATGCGCCGAAGAAACGAGTAGCGACCAACCAAAGCGGTGGGCAAATGATGTATAAACGAGATTTAGCACCAGGACAAAATCCACATATTAACTATGAGCCATCAATGTTAAATGGTTTAAAAGAAGCTACCCAAACGGCGAAAGAATACACACCATATATTGAAGGCAATTTAGTGCGCGAATCCATTGATCGCCAAAATAATACGAAGCAAGCTGGTGAAACTTATCGTAATTTTGAACAATGGGAACGTGACGAATTACTAGCAAATTTAATTCGGGATTTATCCGCATGTAATACAGCTATCCAAGAGGCGATGATCGCATTGGCTGCTGAAGCAGATGAGGAATATGGACGTTTACTAAAAGAAGGTTTACAAAAGGCGCAGCAAAACACTTCGTCTGCAAAGCCTCTTGGTAACATTAACGGTGATAATGCACCAAAAGACGCAGTCGATAAAGGCCATGATGCCGAACCTTACTAAGAAGTGCCAGTCACCCACACAATTTTACGCACAAAACAATAGCCGCAACAAATCGCATGTAGCGAGAGTTGCGGCTTTCATATTGCTCGAGTGCCAGTCACCCACACAATTCGCACAATTCAAACACTTAATAGACGCCTGGTAAAATTCGAAGCACTTTTTCTTGTGCATCTAAAATGGCATCGACCCCTAATGGGATGGCAATATTCGTCGTTTCATGCCCTATTTTAAAACCAGCTACAACAGGTATTTCTAAATCACCAAAATATTCTTGCATTAACACTAGAAGAGCCTCATCACTTGCTCCTGTTTCTGTAAAGGAGCCAATTACTACCCCCGCTAATTGTTCCAGCTTTCTAGCTTGTTTTAACTGTTGCAACATCGAATCAATACGTGGAATTGTCTCTGCAATATCTTCTATTAATAAAATTCTGCCTTCAGTTCGAACCTCAAATTTTGTGCCTAAAGTGCTGACTATTCGACGTAAATTACCACCAATAATTGGTCCACGTGCAAAGCCAGGGGTAACTACAGTTAATGGAGATATAGCCTCTGTATACTGTATTTCAATCGGAGAAAACAGCTGTAAAAACATTTTTTTCGATAACTCATCCATGTCATTGGCAGCCATTAGCATCGGTCCATGAAACGTCACGATATTTGCATACTCATTAATAGCACAATGCAAATAGGTAAGATCAGAAAAGCCCCAGAAAATTTTTGGATTTTCAGCTAGCAACTCATAATCAATCTTTCCAGCAATACGAGCAGAGCCATAGCCACCCTTTACGCAAAAGATGGCCTTCACGTCAGGATCTTGAACCATAGCATGAAAGTCCGCAAGTCTTACGTCATCACTACCTGCTAAATAGTCATGTTTTGCCGTTATCGTATCCCCTATTTTATAGCGGAGACCCAGCTCATCTAAAAAGGCTAAAGCATTTCCTAAGTTCTCTGGCTCAACAAGGCTGGACAAACATACAATGCCAACTGTATCCCCTTTTTTTAAATGCGCTACTGTACTTATCACTTTACTTCCTCCTATTCTTTCTCTCATTCTAGCATATGGATATATGTAGCATTGATTATTCACTCCCTTAATGCCTATAATTGACATTAGTATTTTAAATTAAAAGGAGTTATCGCTTCATGAAAATCCCACCATATGCGTTATTATTACTTGCTACCGTTCTATGGGGTGGTAATTTTGTCATTGGCCGAGCCGTGAGTGGCAATATCCCACCCTTTACATTGGCTTTTCTTCGTTGGTGTGTCGCCTTTATCGTATTTTTACCGATTGCTTATCGCAGCGTAAAACGTGAGTGGCACATGCTCAAAGAACATTGGAAAATTGTCCTTATACTAGCCTTTACTGGTGTGGCAGCTTTTAATACGCTCGTCTATATTGCTCTCCACTATACAACTTCGATCAATGCATCATTGATGAATTCTTCGACACCCATTATGATTTACATACTATCCTTTATATTTTTGAAGGAAAAACTCTCGTCATTCCAAATTCTTGGAACTGCACTATCACTTAGCGGTGTCCTTTTTATTATTTCAGGAGGTTCGTTTGCAAGCTTAGTCGATTTTACGTTCAATAAAGGGGACTTAATTGTTGTCGTCGCCGTTTTCTGTTGGAGTATTTATTCACTTCTTGTAAAACATTACGCGGGTCGTTTACCAGGACAGTCAACATTTCTTGTCACAATCTTTATTGGTGCTGTCATGCTCTTGCCATTTTACCTATACGAAATCACAACAATGACCAACGCTATACACTGGCACTGGTCAACGATTGCCGCTATTCTATATGTAGGTATTTTTGCTTCTATTGTAGCATTTCTATGCTGGAATCATGGGGTCGTACAACTTGGCGCGAATAAAGCAGGTATTTATTTAAACTTTATTCCGGTCTTTGCCTCTATTTTTGCCGTGCTTTTTTTAGATGAGCAACTACATATTTTTCAAATTATCGGCGGTCTTGCCGTCGTTGCAGGTGTCCTATTATCAAGTAAAAAATAAAATAAGTAGCTGGGACATAAGAGAAAAAGTGTTAGATTGAACCTGGAACTGACCCCAATAGGTAAAGACAAATAAAAAAAGCATCTTCGATTGAAATTCGGGTATAGATACTTAAATTTCAATTTGGAGGTGTTTTTTCTATGGGAACAAGAGTGAGTTATCCATATGAAGTAAAAATGAAAGCGATTGAGATGCGATTAGCGGGGGTACCTGTCAAACAGATTCTATTGGAATTAAATATACGCCATAAAACACAGGTCGAAACATGGGTGCGTTGGTATAGAAATGGTGAAGTCAATCGTTTGAAACAACCTGTAGGCAAACAATATATCTTTAATAAAGGTCCTGAACCGGACAATGAACAAACGAAATTAGCATTGGAAAACCGTTATTTAAAGCAACAAATTGAGGTGCTAAAAAAGTACGCAGAGTTGGAGAGGAAGTGGTTGGAGAAGTAGCTGTACAGTTAGTTGCGTCACTAAGAAGCATGATGTCTGTAAAGGACATTTGTAAACACTTTGGGATTGCACGATCTACCTACTATCGTTGGAAACAGGCATCTACCGATGCAAGGTCTCGTCAAGCAATAGAGAGACGTATCGGTGAACTCTGTCGTGCAAATAAATTTCGCTATGGCTACAGAAAAATTACAGCACTCTTACGTCAAGAAATGTGCGTCAATCATAAAGTTGTTCAACGTATCATGCAAAAATATGGTTGGCAATGTCGCGTGAAAGTGAAAAAACGGAAACGAACAGGACAACCATATGCAATCGCAGCAAATTTATTAAATCGCGATTTTGAAGCCACAGCACCGTTACAGAAGCTCGTAACTGATATTACTTACTTGCCATTTGGTCAAAAACAGTTGTATCTTTCAAGTATTCAAGATTTATATAATGGTGAAATTATTGCCTATTCGATTGGAGACTGTCAAGATACTGATTTTGTGCTGGATACATTAGCTCAACTTCACCATTTGCCCGAAGGGTGTACGTTGCACAGTGACCAAGGGGCGGTATACACATCGTATGATTATCAACAGGCCGTAAAAGCAAAAGGCATTACCATGAGCATGTCCCGTAAAGGTACGCCCGCTGATAATGCCCCAATCGAATCGTTTCATTCTGTGTTAAAGTCTGAAACATTCTACTTAGACAATTTGAACAGTACTACGACGGCCATCGTAGAACAAACTGTCAAAGACTATATAAACTATTATAACAATAACCGTATTCAAACGAAACTAAACAACCAGTCGCCGGTTCAATACCGACAACTGGTTGAGTGATGCTTTTTTGATTACTGTCTTATATATCGGGGTCAGTCCCCCTAATCAATCTAACACTTTTTTTGCTATGCCGTTGTTGTCCGCTACGACTGTGCTTTCCGCTCAGCACAGTAAGCCGCAACCCTCGCTACGCGCGGAATGCCCGCGTCTTACATTATGTGCTGTTCTGAGCTGGAGTCACCGCCTTCGCTACCAACAACTAGTGAACACTTCTAATTTTTTTATTGCAAAAGCAAGAATAGCTAAGGTCTCCATATAGAAAAATTACGAACACCTTTCCTCTATTCCTTAAATTTTTCTAGTTATGTCCCAGCCTCTTGTTTCTTTTATTTTGTACCGCCATAAATAATCGTTACATTTGGATGATTTAATAATCTGCTAGCTGGAAAAGCTTCAGTCACTTCTCCACCTTTTAATTTTTCAATGGCTTCTAATTTTTTTTCACCAAATGCGATGAGCACAATCGCCCTTGCATTCATGATAGATTGAATACCCATTGTAATAGCATGAGTAGGCACAGCTTCTGGTTTGTCAAAATAAATAGCATTTTCAGTTCGTGTTGATTCTGTAAGCTCTACAATGTTTGTCAGTGAATTAAATGATGTACCAGGCTCATTAAAACCTATATGTCCATTTACCCCTATTCCAAGCAACTGTAAATCAATTCCACCTGCTTCGGCAATTTGCGCATCATATGCCACACACTCGGCTTCTAAATCAGTTGCCTTGCCGTTTGGTAAATGTATCTTTTCTTCGTTAATATCCACATGATTAAATAAATTTTCATGCATGAACGTCCAGTAGCTTGCTGGGCTATTTTGTTCTAAGCCCACATATTCATCTAGATTAAATGTTGTAACTTCCTTGAAAGAAATATCACCAGCTTGTTGACGCTTAACTAATTCCTTATACATCCCAACTGGTGAACCCCCTGTTGCAAGCCCTAGTATGCTAGCTGGTTTTGCTTGTAGTTGCTCAGTAAAAATATGTGCAGCTACGTTACTCATTTCATCATATGAATTTACTTCAATCCATTTTATTTCATTCTTCATTTATATACCTACCTTTAGAAACGTTATTTTTAACTAAAAATGGGAAATTCATTACGAACTAGTAGTGAATATATTAATTTTACAAGTTATTTAGCTCTATTTCTATTATTTTCTTTCTCTATTTTTCACGTGTATTCTAGTGCTATTTCGGTTATGTTAATTAGTAAGGAAGTGAGGCGATTTTATGAATGCTCAAATTCAACAATATTTAAAATTCATTCAATTTCAAGGATCTTTAGAGCCGTCTATAAAGCTACTTGGTCAATTACAAACGAAACATCTACATACCATTCCCTATGAAAATTTAGATATTGCTTTGAAACGTGACATTTCCTTTGCTATCCCAGATATTTTTCAAAAAATTATTGTTCAACAACGCGGAGGCAATTGCTTTGAACTTAACATTTTATATAGTTGGCTACTTCGAGAACTCGGTTTTTCTGTAACAAATCGCTATGCGCAATTTTGGCGTAATACGGATGATAGTACACCGATTGAAGAAGTTCCCATGCATCAGCTACTCCTCGTTCAATTTGACGGCATAGCTTATATCTCGGACGTAGGTGTAGGTGCTTTAGCTCCGTGTAAACCAGTGCCTTTAATTGCACATCACGAACATCGCGAAGGCAATGAGCTTTACAAAATTGAATGGCATGACACGTACGGTTGGATGCTGTATGAGCAAACATCACACAATTGGCGCCTACTGTACAATTTCACGGATAACGGGAATGATGCCAATTTTGCACCACGTCTTTCTCAACAAAAGAATAAAATCGCCATGATTCGCACCCCTACTGGTCGACATACGATGTTCAATAATGAATTTCGTATATACGAAGGGCAATCATTAACAACTTATACAACACATACCGATAAAGAATGGCTACAAGCGCTTAAACGTTTTTTTCATATATCGCTTACTTAAAAAAGGATGCATTTTTCAATGCATCCTTTTCAATCTTTAATTTGCTGTTCGTTTTAGTAACTCATAAACAACTTCCCCATTGTGAAGTTCCTTAACTAAGCCAATACCATCTACAAAATAATACGTCTTCACTACATCAATATATTTAAAACTTTCTTCTAATATCGCTACATTTTTATAGTTAACACCACCTGCTCGAACTGTTCCATCCGTCGTTTGGACGGTAATGCGATTGCCGTTTACAGGACGTTCATCGTCTTCATGAACTATCACGCCAATTCTTAGTGGTAGCCCTATATAAAAATCGTAATGTGAGCTATACTCTTGAGCGATTGCTTGCGCATATACTGAGCCATCATAATATAATAATTCATCATAAAACGGCTTATTATTAGTCATATTCGTAATTGTCCAAACATCATTTTTATTATCATTATGACTATATTGATAATTTAATGTATATCTTAGACCATCATCAGGTGAATAATAGGCATAAGTATAGGTATAGGCTGGGTCCTTTAATAAATTAGGATTTGAAAGAGTTAATGCACGAGCTACGAATGCTGAAAAATGAGCTCTTGTTAATGGCAATTTTGGTTTAAATGAGCCATCTTGATAACCGCTCGTAATATTATTGTTCGCTACCGCTAAAATTTCTTTATAACCCGGTGTCTTTTCTGTAACATCTGTAAAGTAATATGGGCTCGTCGTTCCCTTTAATTTAAAAGCTCGTTGCAAAACAATAGCCATATCTGCTCTCGTCAACGTACCGTTTGGATTAAACTTTTTGGTTGCATCAAATATTCCAGCATTTTGAGTCGCAGCAATCTCCTTATAGTAAATATGAGATGTCGGTACATCTTGATACTTCGGATTTTTTACATTCGTTGTTTTTAAGGCTAACGCACGTGTTATCATAACAGCTACCTGTGCCCTTGTGACATATTCATTTGGCTTAAAAGTACCATTAGGATACCCTTTAATAATCCCCCGCTCTACTAAATAATCTATTTCCGTACTTAACGTATTGTCCGATGATACATCTTTAAAACTAGCTGCATAAACAGGCTGAATCTGGAGTATCCCTAAAATTAAAACTACAATCAAAATCTTACTTATTTTTTTCATACTTTTCCCCCTATATTTACTTCCATCTTTGTTATCCTATTCATCAAGTAAAATAAATATTAACTAAAAACTGTTTTGAAGAGTTGCATTGCATTAGTGTCCATATACCCAAGTCATCTTATATTTACACTTCTAATTGCTTACATAGCTTTTCTAAAGCAAAATGCCCCTGCAATACGTTGCAAGGGGTGTTGATAGGTCTATTAAGTTTTGTAGTTTTTATATAAATCAAAGCCTAGCAAATTATCACTCTAGCTTCCCTTATTAGTAAGAGAGATTATTTACTTCATCAACGCCATTCCCCATTTGCCTTAGCAGAACTACTCTCACTACTTCCACAAGCAGTTAGTAGAAATACCCCTTTTTATACATAATATACCTAAATAACATTTAAAATATATTGTACCATAAAACTAAATTCTTGTTTTGGAGTAAAATGATAAAATATGGATTTGCAATATCCGCTAACTAGCTATGTTCTAGCTAGCTTTATGCACTTAGTAATTTCTTGTAATTTTTTATACCATTTCAATGTGAGTTGCGTTTAATTCTTATAATCCCCTTGATGTTTAACTACCTCTTGTAATAAGACGATTCCTTATAAAACTGGAATGGTAACACTTTTGGACAACTTTTTTAAGGGTTCCTTTAAAGCATAAGGGACGGACAGGTTGCTTGACATGGAGCCTCTATAGGCATGATTCATTGCGCCAAGAATCCAGCTAAATAGGGCTGGCTTAGCCAAACGAGGCTATCATGCCCATTGCTCCATATAAAGCTCTTCTTCGTTGAAGGGCTTAGTAATTGCACATTACCCTCTATAAAACTGTCCAACTAAGTGTAGCCTATCCAAACAAAAAAGAGTTCTCAAATTAATGAGAACCCTTAATACATATGCAACATAAGATAGAGCCACTACCTTCTACCACTCTTGCCTTTTATAAAACCGGTGGATGAATTGGAACAGATATAATTATTACTGCAGCACTCAGTATTAAGATTGATAATCCAACATTTTTCTTCATATTCACACTCTCCTTTAGATTTCAATAAATTGCATAGCTTTCTCAAACTGCTTTTCTTGTCGATAATACTCTCCCAATAAATTAGAAAATTGTTGGTGCATTTCTTTTAATTCTTCATTATCTGCTGTAAATGGAATTAACCTCCCTTCTAAAAAATCCATTGCTTTCTTTTTTTCTTCTCCTAGCAAATATAAATAAAAAGTAGCAAATAAATTAAAACTTAATTTTTTCTTATTTTTTGCTTCTTCCTTTAGAATAGTAAAGGTTTTTATACTTTTTTCTGTTTGTTCTAAGCGAAATTGTGTAACACCTAAATTATATAAGCAAAGCAGATAATGATCACAGTTCTTTGACATTAAAGAAGCGCTTTTTTCAAAGTAAATTAATGCATTTTCATATTCCCATCTCATTTGGTACAAATCCCCCAAATTGTGATATATAGCAGGTAATAGCTGCTGTTGCTGTAATAGCTCCGCATTTCTCACTAAATGTTCATAGATTTCGATTGCTTCGTGAAACACTTTTCCTCGAGAGTAATTGAGTGCCAGAGACATTAATGTAAAAACAATTCTCTTAAAATTAAATTGGTCCTTATAGAATTGAAGAGCTTTTTTCCCATAAATAATTGCTTGACTTGGTTCTTCTAACCGCCCTTTTATTAAAGCGAAATGATAGTAAAACTCTCCTTCTAGTGACCCTAGTTCTGGATGTATTTGAAGTATTTGAGTTAGTTCTTTAGCTGCTTCCTCATATTTACCTTTTGTAATTAAAACTAATGCATAATAATATGAATGTAAATACCTTTCATGTTGGGAAAAATTTTGTCGGTGGGCATTTAGCCATCTTAATTGATTGTCTGCTAATTTGTGCTCTTTAACAAACACATAATAACGTAACTTATAAAGTTCATATAAATAAATAGATTCTGTAAAACCTATTATTTCTTCATATTCTTTTAATCTGCTCATTGTCTCTTTTACTTTCTCATTCTCTAGGTAATTTATTTGTTTTTGTAAATCATTTAATAGGCAAATAATATTTTGTTCGTTATTCTCTACATCGTGAATACTAATATTTAATCGTTCTAGCAGTAGACGTATTGTCTCGCTATTTGCTTCTTTATTATTATTCTCAATTTTACTTAAATGAGGAATCGAGCAAATCCCCATCGCCACTGAATTCTGTGTCATTCCTAGCTTTGTACGATAGTACTTAATTAATGAACCTATCTTCATTTTCATAACCTCCCGTATAGAATGACTATATTTTACATTTATTATAATCATAATTTTCCCAATAATCAAAAAACCTAAATTATGGTAGATTCAAATTGTAGTACTATAACTTAAATTTGAAAAGGGGTTGGAATGAATGAAAAAAGTGAAAAGTACGTTGCTAAGTCTTTTGATTGCAGGATCAGTAATAAATCCGGTGTACGCAACAGCGATGGATAGCGAAGATAGCTCAGGAAACGACGGTGGTCAGGAGAAATTCCGTGTTTATGTTGAGACAAACAAAAAATCAGAAAAATCAACATTAAAAAATCAATATTCTGTTCGTTGGGAATTAACAGAGAATGGATTTTCAACTGATATGAATGAAAAACAATTCGAAGCATTACAGAAGAATAAAAATTACACAGTTACAAAAGTTCCTATCGTTACATTAGATACGATAGGTTTGGAAGACGATAGTATGGTAGAAAATGAAACCCTGGATTTGGTAACTTCTTTAAGAGCTTCTCAACAAATACCTTGGGGAATTAAAGCAATTTATAACAATGATACTTTAACATCGACAACTGGAGGAAGTGACATTAATATTGCTGTACTCGATACGGGTGTAAATACTTCTCATCCTGACCTTGTCAATAACGTAGAGCAATGTAAAGACTTTACAGGTGCGACAACACCCATTAACAACAGCTGTACAGACAGAAACGGACATGGTACACATGTTGCTGGTACGGCCTTAGCTGATGGTGGAAGCGATCAAGCAGGCGTTTACGGTGTAGCTCCAAATGCTGATCTTTGGGCTTACAAAGTGTTATTAGATAGCGGCTCTGGATACTCAGATGATATTGCTGCTGCTATTCGACATGCAGCAGATCAAGCAACAGCTACTGGTACCAAAACAATTATTAGTATGTCTCTAGGTTCTTCAGCGAATAATAGCCTCATTTCAAGTGCTGTCAATTACGCATACAGTAAAGGAGTTCTAATAGTAGCTGCAGCTGGTAATTCAGGCTATGCGCAAGGAACAATTGGTTATCCGGGGGCATTACCAAATGCAATCGCCGTTGCAGCTTTAGAAAATGTACAACAAAATGGGACTTATCGTGTAGCTGATTACTCTTCACGTGGTTATATATCTACAGCTGGAGATTATGTAATCCAGGAAGGTGATATTGAAATCTCAGCTCCTGGCTCATCCGTTTATTCTACATGGTATAATGGCGGTTATAATACAATTAGCGGCACATCAATGGCTACTCCTCATGTCTCTGGTTTAGCAGCGAAAATTTGGGCTGAAAATCCGTCATTGTCTAACACGCAACTACGTTCTAACTTACAAGCGAGAGCACAATCAGTAGATATTAAAGGTGGTTATGGAGCTGCTATAGGTGATGACTACGCTTCAGGATTTGGATTTGCTCGCGTTCAATAATTTTAAAAGGTGAAGCATACTAACATTAGTAATACAAACCATCGCTTTGGTTTGTATTACTATTTTCTTGGTTCTAAACGTATTCACCAGTACCCTTATACACAATGAATCTTTGTGATACTTATGACGACGTATCTCCCATGTCTCTTTGCGTCATTTGCGCTTACATTCCTTCGTTCGGTCTATTCATAAGGCAGAGGCATGCTATGCTGCCGAATCAAACATACAATTATCCTCTTTTATTAAATCCAATTAAAAAGCCCATGTTTATTTTTCAAACATGAGCTTTTTTAGTTTGCTCTCCTTTATCGATCACATTTTATCGGATTGCAGCTTGTGTAAAAACTTGTGTAAAATGAACCTGCCTGTGTGTAAAAAGATTTCGATTCTTATCGTTTCCTATTGTAACCCAAGAAATGTAAAAAGCTCACAAACCCTGTTCTGTCAAGGTTTGTGAGCTTTCTAATCTTACTAAACGTAACGTATATGTACGTGATGATACCGGTGGTCGGGGTCGAACCGACACTCCAAAGGAACACGATTTTGAGTCGTGCGCGTCTGCCAATTCCGCCACACCGGCATAATACTTTAGAGATAAAAAAAATCGGAGTATCCGATTAAGAAAAAAATATGGAGGCGGCAACCGGATTTGAACCGGTGATAAAGGTGTTGCAGACCTGTGCCTTACCACTTGGCTATGCCGCCATATTATTGGAGCGGAAGACGAGGTTCGAACTCGCGACCCCCACCTTGGCAAGGTGGTGTTCTACCACTGAACTACTTCCGCATAAATGGCTGGGGTACTAGGATTCGAACCTAGGCATGACGGAATCAAAATCCGTTGCCTTACCGCTTGGCTATACCCCAACAATGGGGCGACTGATGGGAATCGAACCCACGAATGCCGGAACCACAATCCGGTGCGTTAACCACTTCGCCACAATCGCCATTGCTTTATAGTTATATTTTAATTTTATAGTAAATGGGGCGACTGATGGGAATCGAACCCACGAATGCCGGAACCACAATCCGGTGCGTTAACCACTTCGCCACAATCGCCATAAAATTAATTGGCAGGGGCAGTAGGAATCGAACCCACACCAAAGGTTTTGGAGACCTCTATTCTACCGTTGAACTATGCCCCTATAAAAAAACTGGTGGAGGGGGACGGATTCGAACCGCCGAACCCTAAGGAGCGGATTTACAGTCCGCCGCGTTTAGCCACTTCGCTACCCCTCCGGGAAAACATGGTGCCGGCTATAGGAATCGAACCCACGACCTACTGATTACAAGTCAGTTGCTCTACCTGCTGAGCTAAACCGGCAAAAAAACATGATGGGTCAGGACGGAATCGAACCGCCGACACTTAGAGCTTCAATCTAATGCTCTACCAACTGAGCTACTGACCCATATTTATTATTTTAAAAATGGCGGTCCCGACCGGGATCGAACCGGCGATCTCCTGCGTGACAGGCAGGCATGTTAACCGCTACACCACGGGACCATTTTTGGTTGCGGAGACAGGATTTGAACCTGTGACCTTCGGGTTATGAGCCCGACGAGCTACCACTGCTCCACCCCGCGATAATGCTATTTTGATTTTAAAAAATGGTGGAGGATGACGGGCTCGAACCGCCGACCCTCTGCTTGTAAGGCAGATGCTCTCCCAGCTGAGCTAATCCTCCATCTGGGTATTCGTTATAAATGGTGACCCCTACGGGATTCGAACCCGTGTTACCGCCGTGAAAGGGCGGTGTCTTAACCGCTTGACCAAGGGGCCTTTAATGATTGGAATCCTAAAGTGCTGGCGGAGAGTAAGGGATTTGAACCCTTGAGACAGTGTTAACCGCCTACACGATTTCCAATCGTGCTCCTTCGGCCACTCGGACAACTCTCCAAGAATGGCTCCGAAGGCAGGACTCGAACCTGCGACAACCTGATTAACAGTCAGGTGCTACTACCAACTGAGCTACTTCGGAATAATTTTAGTATGTATAGCCTAGCGACGTCCTACTCTCACAGGGGGAAGCCCCCAACTACCATCGGCGCTAAAGAGCTTAACTTCCGTGTTCGGTATGGGAACGGGTGTGACCTCTTTGCCATCATCACTAGACTATTTGAAAGACATTACCTATTATAACATATATCATTATAATTACAAGTATTTAAGAAATACTTTTTCATTCTTTCAAAACTGGATAAACGGTGCATTGAAATGTTTCAAACTTTTTGGTTAAGTCCTCGATCGATTAGTATTCGTCAGCTCCATGTGTCACCACACTTCCACCTCGAACCTATCTACCTCATCGTCTTTGAGGGATCTTACTTACTTGCGTAATGGGAAATCTCATCTTGAGGGGGGCTTCATGCTTAGATGCTTTCAGCACTTATCCCGTCCACACATAGCTACCCAGCGATGCCTTTGGCAAGACAACTGGTACACCAGCGGTGTGTCCATCCCGGTCCTCTCGTACTAAGGACAGCTCCTCTCAAATTTCCTACGCCCACGACGGATAGGGACCGAACTGTCTCACGACGTTCTGAACCCAGCTCGCGTACCGCTTTAATGGGCGAACAGCCCAACCCTTGGGACCGACTACAGCCCCAGGATGCGATGAGCCGACATCGAGGTGCCAAACCTCCCCGTCGATGTGGACTCTTGGGGGAGATAAGCCTGTTATCCCCGGGGTAGCTTTTATCCGTTGAGCGATGGCCCTTCCATGCGGAACCACCGGATCACTAAGCCCGTCTTTCGACCCTGCTCGACTTGTAGGTCTCGCAGTCAAGCTCCCTTGTGCCTTTACACTCTACGAATGATTTCCAACCATTCTGAGGGAACCTTTGGGCGCCTCCGTTACCTTTTAGGAGGCGACCGCCCCAGTCAAACTGTCCGCCTGACACTGTCTCCTGCCCCGCTAAGGGGCATGGGTTAGAATTTCAATACAACCAGGGTAGTATCCCACCGACGCCTCCTTCGAAGCTGGCGCTCCGAGATCTCTGGCTCCTACCTATCCTGTACAAGTTGTACCAAAATTCAATATCAGGCTACAGTAAAGCTCCACGGGGTCTTTCCGTCCTGTCGCGGGTAACCTGCATCTTCACAGGTACTATAATTTCACCGAGTCTCTCGTTGAGACAGTGCCCAGATCGTTACGCCTTTCGTGCGGGTCGGAACTTACCCGACAAGGAATTTCGCTACCTTAGGACCGTTATAGTTACGGCCGCCGTTTACTGGGGCTTCAATTCGCAGCTTCGCTTGCGCTAACCACTCCTCTTAACCTTCCAGCACCGGGCAGGCGTCAGCCCCTATACGTCACCTTACGGTTTTGCAGAGACCTGTGTTTTTGCTAAACAGTCGCCTGGGCCTATTCACTGCGGCTCTCATGCGCTTGCACGCTCAAGAGCACCCCTTCTCCCGAAGTTACGGGGTCATTTTGCCGAGTTCCTTAACGAGAGTTCTCTCGCACACCTTAGGATTCTCTCCTCGACTACCTGTGTCGGTTTGCGGTACGGGCACCTCTCACCTCGATAGAGGCTTTTCTTGGCAGTGTGAAATCAGGAACTTCGTCCATACGGACTCGCCATCACAGCTCAACGTTACAGTGTGCGGATTTGCCTACACACACGCCTTACTGCTTGGACGCGCACAACCAACGGCGCGCTTACCCTATCCTACTGCGTCCCCCCATTTCTCAAACGGTGAGGAGGTGGTACAGGAATATCAACCTGTTGTCCATCGCCTACGCCTATCGGCCTCGGCTTAGGTCCCGACTAACCCTGAGCGGACGAGCCTTCCTCAGGAAACCTTAGTCATACGGTGGACGGGATTCTCACCCGTCTTTCGCTACTCATACCGGCATTCTCACTTCTAAGCGCTCCACCAGTCCTTCCGGTCTGACTTCAACGCACTTAGAACGCTCTCCTACCACTGACATCGTAGATGTCAATCCACAGCTTCGGTGAATCGTTTAGCCCCGATACATTTTCGGCGCAGCGTCACTCGACCAGTGAGCTATTACGCACTCTTTAAATGATGGCTGCTTCTAAGCCAACATCCTGGTTGTCTGTGCAACGCCACATCCTTTTCCACTTAACGATTACTTTGGGACCTTAGCTGGTGGTCTGGGCTGTTTCCCTTTTGACTACGGATCTTATCACTCGCAGTCTGACTCCCGTGTATAAATATCTGGCATTCGGAGTTTGTCTGAATTCGGTAAACCGGGATGGCCCCCTAGTCCAAACAGTGCTCTACCTCCAGTATTCTCATCACGAGGCTAGCCCTAAAGCTATTTCGGAGAGAACCAGCTATCTCCAAGTTCGATTGGAATTTCTCCGCTACCCACACCTCATCCCCGCACTTTTCAACGTGCGTGGGTTCGGGCCTCCAGTAAGTGTTACCTCACCTTCACCCTGGACATGGGTAGATCACCTGGTTTCGGGTCTACGACCACGTACTAATTCGCCCTATTCAGACTCGCTTTCGCTGCGGCTCCGCCTTCTAAAGCTTAACCTCGCACGTAATCGTAACTCGCCGGTTCATTCTACAAAAGGCACGCTATCACCCATTAACGGGCTCTAACTACTTGTAGGCACACGGTTTCAGGATCTCTTTCACTCCCCTCCCGGGGTGCTTTTCACCTTTCCCTCACGGTACTGGTTCACTATCGGTCACTAGGTAGTATTTAGCCTTGGGAGATGGTCCTCCCGGATTCCGACGGAATTTCACGTGTTCCGCCGTACTCAGGATCCACTCTGGAGGGAATAAACTTTCGACTACAGGGCTTTTACCTGCTCTGGCGGACCTTTCCAAGTCGCTTCATCTAACTCATTCCTTTGTAACTCCGTATAGAGTGTCCTACAACCCCAAGAGGCAAGCCTCTTGGTTTGGGCTCTTCCCGTTTCGCTCGCCGCTACTCAGGGAATCGATTTTTCTTTCTCTTCCTCCAGGTACTTAGATGTTTCAGTTCCCTGGGTCTGCCTTCAAGACGCTATGTATTCACGTCAAGATACTACGCGATTAAACGTAGTGGGTTCCCCCATTCGGAAATCTCCGGATCAAAGCTCACTTACAGCTCCCCGAAGCATATCGGTGTTAGTGCCGTCCTTCTTCGGCTCCTAGTGCCAAGGCATTCGCCGTGCGCCCTTAATAACTTAACCTGCAGCTTCCGATATACATCGTAATCCAGCGTCAGCTTCATTCGTTCGGTCAGTCACGTACAGAGGTACGCTCCTTCTCTCACTCAATCGCTTCCTTGTCTTACTCGTATCTCGAAACCTTCATTTGTTATTAAGCCTATAAAAAACTTAAAAAAATAAATGTGTTTGTTACAATTTCAATGTCGTTTTATCCAGTTTTCAAAGAACAAATTTTGAAGTCATTCAGAAGAATGAACCTTCAAAACTGAACGCAAAACGTAATCTTACAAACCCAAGGTTTGTATTCCGAAAATATCCTTAGAAAGGAGGTGATCCAGCCGCACCTTCCGATACGGCTACCTTGTTACGACTTCACCCCAATCATCTATCCCACCTTCGGCGGCTGGCTCCAAAAGGTTACCTCACCGACTTCGGGTGTTACAAACTCTCGTGGTGTGACGGGCGGTGTGTACAAGGCCCGGGAACGTATTCACCGCGGCATGCTGATCCGCGATTACTAGCGATTCCGGCTTCATGTAGGCGAGTTGCAGCCTACAATCCGAACTGAGAACGACTTTATCGGATTAGCTCCCTCTCGCGAGTTGGCAACCGTTTGTATCGTCCATTGTAGCACGTGTGTAGCCCAGGTCATAAGGGGCATGATGATTTGACGTCATCCCCACCTTCCTCCGGTTTGTCACCGGCAGTCACCTTAGAGTGCCCAACTAAATGATGGCAACTAAGATCAAGGGTTGCGCTCGTTGCGGGACTTAACCCAACATCTCACGACACGAGCTGACGACAACCATGCACCACCTGTCACCGTTGTCC
This sequence comes from Lysinibacillus sp. FSL K6-3209, assembly GCF_037976175.1. Lineage (NCBI taxonomy): Bacteria > Bacillati > Bacillota > Bacilli > Caryophanales > Bacillaceae > Lysinibacillus > Lysinibacillus sp. FSL K6-3209. The sequence goes on from NZ_CP150264.1 coordinate 3,880,248, forward strand.
CCGAAGGGAAAACCATATCTCTACAGTGGTCAACGGGATGTCAAGACCTGGTAAGGTTCTTCGCGTTGCTTCGAATTAAACCACATGCTCCACCGCTTGTGCGGGCCCCCGTCAATTCCTTTGAGTTTCAGTCTTGCGACCGTACTCCCCAGGCGGAGTGCTTAATGCGTTAGCTGCAGCACTAAGGGGCGGAAACCCCCTAACACTTAGCACTCATCGTTTACGGCGTGGACTACCAGGGTATCTAATCCTGTTTGCTCCCCACGCTTTCGCGCCTCAGTGTCAGTTACAGACCAGATAGTCGCCTTCGCCACTGGTGTTCCTCCAAATCTCTACGCATTTCACCGCTACACTTGGAATTCCACTATCCTCTTCTGCACTCAAGTCTCCCAGTTTCCAATGACCCTCCACGGTTGAGCCGTGGGCTTTCACATCAGACTTAAGAAACCACCTGCGCGCGCTTTACGCCCAATAATTCCGGACAACGCTTGCCACCTACGTATTACCGCGGCTGCTGGCACGTAGTTAGCCGTGGCTTTCTAATAAGGTACCGTCAAGGTACAGCCAGTTACTACTGTACTTGTTCTTCCCTTACAACAGAGTTTTACGAACCGAAATCCTTCTTCACTCACGCGGCGTTGCTCCATCAGGCTTTCGCCCATTGTGGAAGATTCCCTACTGCTGCCTCCCGTAGGAGTCTGGGCCGTGTCTCAGTCCCAGTGTGGCCGATCACCCTCTCAGGTCGGCTACGCATCGTCGCCTTGGTGAGCCGTTACCTCACCAACTAGCTAATGCGCCGCGGGCCCATCCTATAGCGACAGCCGAGACCGTCTTTCAGTATTGTCCCATGAGGGACAATAGATTATTCGGTATTAGCCCCGGTTTCCCGGAGTTATCCCAAACTATAGGGTAGGTTGCCCACGTGTTACTCACCCGTCCGCCGCTAACGTCAAAGGAGCAAGCTCCTTCTCTGTTCGCTCGACTTGCATGTATTAGGCACGCCGCCAGCGTTCGTCCTGAGCCAGGATCAAACTCTCCATAAAAGAAATTTGATTAGCTCAAATTGTTTTGCTGGCATCAATTTCGATGTCCAAAATTTTGTTTCATTCACTAACAAAGTTAGCTAGTAAAAACTATATTGATTACGTTTTGCTTGTTCAGTTTTCAAGGTTCATTTTGTTTCGTCGTTTTTTAGCGACTTCTTTATATTAACATCTCATTCAATTTGTGTCAACAACTTTTTAAAAGTTTTTTTCACTAATTTTCTCGAATGTTTCTGTTACGTCTTAGCGACAATTAATATAATACAATATCAGTATATTAAACGTCAACACTTTTTTCAAAAAAATATCGAGGTACATTTTTATACCTCGATTACTAGCATACTACAAGGTTTATTCAATTTCTATAGACTCTTTATTCACCTTATAATGTCGATGAAATATCATCTCACTTTTTGCAACGACAGGGTCAATCAAAATGTAGCCTTTCCCCACTAAATATTCTACGAATACTTCTAAGTCAACAGAATAGTTTACAAGCTCATGGTGATCATGTAATTCCTGAATAGTCCATGACTCTTTTGTTTGCATTACTTCTAATATATGTTGCGCTCCGTCATGTGTACGTGAATGAATTAAAAACTCACTTGCTAAAAATAGAAGCTCTAAACGCTTTTCAATTGGTTCACTGCTCATAACTAGTTCTTCGTAGAGCTTGTAAATGGCTGGTTCAATTTTTTTCACTTGTGCCCAGACTGTAACTTCTGGATACAACCCACTATCTATAATGGACAATCGCCCTAAATGATGCAAGGAATCCACTACATGATTGTATGCATCTAGGTAACTACCCTTATCAAAATATTCTTTTCCTTCTAAGTAACGTCGAATTAACTTTGAGAATTGAATACCCGTTTTAATTTTCCGACCACTAAACGGAAACTCTTGCAGTTCAATTTTTAGTTTATGAAGGAACTCATTGCGATCAAACAACACTCTCCCAAAGAAAATCCAATCAACGACTTTCTTATTAGAGCCGATTAGTAACCACTTCCGTAACAATTTTTCTGTAACAGTATGTAAGGCTACCTTATTCCCCTCATATAGGTAGTGCTTTGTATAAACAGGCTGATCCGCTTCCTTCACGATAATTAGTAATACCGTATCAAATGTGTCAGTAACATTACTTTGCTCTTCACGTTTCTCCATTAAAATAACACCTAATGTATTAGACTGACTCGCGCGTTCTTGATATATAGGACGCAATACTTGCTCCATGTTCAGCCCTCCTCTATTTATTGTAAGACCTTTATTTCGTTAAAATTTCGACATACTCTAAAACTATTCCTTCTTTGACTCCTACTCAAAGCTAAAATACTTCGTTCTTATATGTTATAGTAGATTTTAGATTGGGAGGCAAGATATTGTATGAAACCTTACAAAAGTAAAATTAATAAAATCCGTTCATTCGCATTAGCACTTATTTTTATCGGCTTTGTTGTTATGTATGGGGGGATATTCTTTAAAAACAATCCCATCCTTGTCTTAATCTTCATGACACTTGGTTTACTATGTATTATTGGTAGTACAGTTGTCTATGCTTGGATTGGTCTTCTGTCCACAAGAGCCGTTCAAGTAGAATGCCCAAATTGTCATAAACATACGAAAGTTTTAGGCCGTGTTGATATGTGCATGTACTGTAATGAACCGTTAACACTTGATCCTACACTTGAAGGAAAAGAGTTTGACCAATCTTATAATAACAAAGCAAAAAAATCCTAGACCTTATACAAGAGCTAGGATTTTTTTGCTTTGTTGATATTTTGGTTAATCACTACTACCAATTATATACTCACTATATATTTAGTAATTTGTTTTTCTTTTAGACCAGCTATGCCTGTTTTTAATAATTTTTGTTGGTTCTGTCTGTCATCGAATGATTTTATCATTTGGTCTACTAATTTTTGTGCAATCATATCGTTTATGTCACCAAAAGAATGTTCTTTTTCTTCTTGCTTTGAAATTTTCACTTCTCTTACAACGACCTTTTCCCCATTTTCTTTCGTGACTATATGACGTATATAACCATTCTCTTTTCTTATTTCATATGTTGCTTTTCTTTTCTTTACTAAAAATAAATCCTCCGATAAACGCTCTTCTTTTTTCAATGTACTAAAGTAATTACTACTCCCTAATTGTACATTCATTCAATCCCTCCTCTCTAGTTACTGTTAATACAAAGTTGCTATAGCAACACAGCAGTTTTTTGAACCATCAACACCTTGTCAATTTTCATTACGCTATTAATATCGTGAATATATCGGCTATTTAAAGTAATTTTCGCCACTCCACAATCAGAACCACCAGTCTAACTGGTGGTTTGCTCTACGCGTGAAACGCTGGGGTACTGGCCCATGTCTAAAGACACACTGAAAGGTCCACCACCCGCACTCCGTTTTCACGCTACCACTAAAGTGGGTTTATTTTTTTCTCTTCTTATTTTTTATTTCTTCTCCTGTGAATGGGTCAATGAATTCTTTCATGCTCATTTGATCCTCTAGAATATCTTCTTGTAATTGATTTTTTATATATTCCTGAATAATTTTTCTATTTCTTCCCACGGTGTCTACATAATATCCTCGGCACCAAAACTTCCTGTTCCCCTATTTGTATTTCAGATTCGCATGTCGATCAAATATCATTAAACTACTTTTCCCTTTCAAATAACCCACAAATGATGAAACACTTAATTTTGGTGGGATACTTACCAACATATGAATATGATTAGGACATGCCGTGGCTTCGATAATTTCTACACCTTTTCTTTCACATAACTGCCGAAGAATTCGACCAACATCTGCCTTGATTTGTCCATAGATAATCTGTCTTCTATATTTTGGCGCAAAGACGATGTGATACTTACAATTCCATGTCGTGTGTGCTAAACTTTTATTATCCATTTGGATCCCCTTTCGTACGGAGTCGGTTGACCAGACCTGATTTCATTGTACGGCTGGGGTTTTTTTCTTGTCCATAGCTAGAAGCTCTTTAGAACCCCTCGCATAGCAAGGGGTTTTCAAAAGATACAATAAAAAGCAAGCGAGCGAAACGCCCACTTGCCTCTTTAAATTATTCACTTAACCTTATTAAAACCCAAAGACCCCAAGAAATTTACTGTACTTTCGCTTCAACATCTTTACAAGCTGGACATGTGCCGTATATTTCTAGACGGTGTGAATGCACATCAAAGTCTGTTACTTGAGAAGCGAAATGTTCGATTTCATCTAAACCTGGGTAATGGAAATCGACAATCTTACCACAGCATTCACAAATCATATGATAGTGATCGTTGGTCACAAAATCAAAACGGCTAGAAGCATCCCCATACGTCAACTCTTTCACTAATCCTACTTCCCTGAAAACTCGTAAATTATTGTAGACAGTTGCCACACTCATATTCGGAAATTTCCCTTCAAGTGCTTTATAAATTTCATCGGCAGTTGGATGTGTCATCGATTGAATTAAATATTCTAAAATAGCATGACGCTGAGGAGTAATGCGCACACCAGTTGTTTTTAACGTGTCAAGTGCATCCTGTAAATGCGGTATAGACATCGTCATGCACCCCTTTTCATAAGTATTATTAATTTATAATTGTTACAATTAGTGTATCGAATTAAGCTAACATCTGTCAACATTCGCCTATGCGTCATCTAAATTAAATTACAATTTAATAGCCCCTCGACAAATCCATAACATTTTCTAAAGCGGTATCTCCATCCAACCATTTCGTCAAACTTGGCTTAAAAATATCTAAGCTACGCTCTACATAACGTGAAGAATGACTTGAAACATGTGGTGAAACAATTACATTCGAGTATGACCATAAAGGATTGTTTGTACTAAGTGGTTCTTCTTCAAACACATCTAATACGGCATAACCAATCTCACCCGCTTCAATAGCACGAATAAGAACTTTCTCATCTACTAAATTTCCACGACCAAAATTCATGAAAATGGCATCGTTTTTCATAGCATTAAAATGCTCATCCTTCAATAAGTGCGTAGTATCCGGTGTTTTCGGTAAGACAGAAAGAACGATATCCGCCTTAGGCAAAGCTTCTGTTAACTCGGTGAAATTCACCATCTCATCCATATAAGGTGCTGCATTGCCTGAACGGTTACAGCCTATTGTTGTTACCCCAAACGCTTGTAGTAATCGACCTACTTCCGATCCAATGGCACCCGGTCCTAAAATAAGTGCTGTACTATCTCGTAATTCCGTTTGCTTTCCTTTTTTCGACCATTCACTTTTCTTTTGTTGCTCATACATCCATGGCAATGCACGCTTAATGGCTAAAATATGAGCAAGTATTGACTCGGCCATCGGTGTTTTATGAATCCCTCGCACATTAGATACTAAAATATCCCGATCCATAATGGCTTGTGCTGGCATTTTCTCTACACCTGCTGAAGCAACAAAAATCCACTTTAGTTTTGTAGCATACTGTATATTGGCATCATTTAAATCTTCACCATATGTAACCAGTACATCTGCTTTTTGTAATTCATCCGTAGATAAACGATTTTCAAATACAAAATCACATTGTGGGAATTCCTCTACTAACGGTTTACGTAAATCTGGTCTTGGCTCAAACGTAAAATAGATTCTCATTAGTGCTCCTCCTGCTTGGCTAAAAAAGCGTAAACTTCTTCAATATGATTTTTCACACGCACTTTCCGCCATACCTTTACAAGCTTACCTTCCGTATCAATTAAAAAAGTAGAACGTTCGATCCCCATATATTCACGTCCATACATTTTTTTTAAGACCCATACACCATAAGCCTCAGCTACAGCGTGATCCTCATCCACTAAAAGAGAAAATGGCAGCCCATGCTTATCAATAAATTTCGTATGCTTTTGAGCATCATCAGGGCTCACACCTAATACAACTGCATTCAACTGACTAAAGTCATCGTGCTTATCACGGAAATCACAAGCCTCTGTCGTACAACCTGGTGTCATATCTTTCGGATAAAAATACAAAATAACATATTTGCCTCTGAAATCTGCTAATTGCACTTGCTCCCCCTTGTCATTAACAAGTGAAAAATCCGGTGCTTTCTGTCCTTCTACTAAAGTCATATTAAACTCCTCCTTTGCATGTCTTATTTTACTCTAAGTCACAAATCAAGTCATATCCCTTATTTTCTTTGGATTTCTTACACTGATAGGTCTACAATAGATTAAGTATAATGACTTAGGAGGCAATATTAATGAATCACTCAAAATCAGAAGCAGTACACGAAGAAGCGCTTTTGCATATCGTTGGTGGTGTGAACAGCCCTTCTCGTTCTTATAAAGCAGTAGGTGGTGGCTCCCCTGTTGCAATGGCCCGAGGAAAAGGAGCTTATTTCTGGGATGTTGACGGCAACCGTTATATTGACTATTTAGCTGCATACGGTCCAATTGTTACAGGGCATGGACATCCACATATTGCGAAAGCAATTTCTCATGCTGCTGAAAACGGTACATTATTTGGGACACCAACTGAATATGAAGTAACTTTCGCAAAAATGCTAAAAGAAGCCATTCCTTCAATGGATAAAGTACGTTTTAATAACTCTGGTACAGAAGCGGTCATGACAACGATTCGTGTTGCTCGTGCTTATACTGGCCGTACAAAAATTATGAAATTCGCTGGCTGTTACCACGGTCACTTTGACTTAGTATTAGTAGCTGCAGGTTCTGGCCCAGCTACATTAGGCACACCAGACTCAGCAGGTGTAACGACTGCGACTGCTGAAGAAGTGATTACCGTACCGTTTAATAATCCACAAGCTTTTACTGAAGCGATGGATGCATGGGGCGATGAAATCGCTGCTATTTTAATAGAGCCAATTGTCGGCAACTTCGGTATTGTTGAACCAAACCCTGGATTTTTGGAGTTAGTGCACGCTACAGCTAAAGAAAAAGGGGCACTTACGATTTATGATGAGGTTATTACTGCATTCCGTTTCCATTACGGTGGCGCACAAACGCTACTTGGATTAACACCTGACCTTACTGCATTAGGAAAAGTCATTGGTGGTGGTTTACCTATCGGTGCATATGGTGGACGCAAAGAAATTATGGATACCGTTGCCCCACTTGGACCAGCATATCAAGCAGGAACAATGGCAGGAAATCCAGCATCGATGCAAGCAGGTATAGCATGCCTAGAAGTATTAGCAACTCCAGGCATTTACGATGAAATGGATCGTCTTGGTGCTATTTTAGAAGATGGTATTTTAACTGCAGCCAAAAAACACGGTGTCACAATCACTTTAAATCGTCTAAAAGGTGCACTAACAATTTACTTTACAGATGTAAAAGTTGAAAACTATGAGCAAGCAGAAAGCAGTGACGGAGAAATTTTCGGTCGATTCTTTAAATTAATGCTTAACCAAGGTATTAACCTTGCTCCATCAAAATATGAAGCATGGTTTTTAACTACAGAGCATACAGAAGCAGATATTCGTGAAACAATCGAAGCTGTCGACTATGCATTTTCACAGCTTTAATAGAAACAAAAAAGGCGACACTCATTTGAGCGTCGTCTTTTTTTTATCCTGTTATACAAATCTATGTATTTTATAGAAACTTCCTTCTATAATGTAAAGAAGCATCCATTACCCTCGGCGTAAATACGTCCAGTTTTTTGAGTCTATCCCGAAAAGCTCAAGTAAAAATCTGCGACATCCGCGAGGTCTTTAACTTGATTGAGCAGATGTTTAAATTTACTGATGCCAGTGTATAGACATGATTGTCCACTGTTATTGAAGTGGTGAACTGCTGCTGAAGCAAGTTAAAAATTTTAGACAGAAAGGACATCGTTTTTTTTATGAAATTAGGTGCCCGCGTATTTAAAACTGGTGTAGCTATTGTCTTTGCGTTATTTGTTGCTGAGCTCCTGCAATTACCGTCTCCAGTTTTTGCTGGAATCGCAGCAATCTTTGCCATTCAACCGTCAATTTATCGCTCCTATCAAACGATTGTTGAGCAAGTTCAAGCCAACGTTATAGGAGCTACCATTGCAGTTATTTTTGGTTTACTTTTCGGCCATCACGTTGTGGCTGTTGGCATTGCAGTCATTACAGCAATCGGCATAATGTTAAAATTCAAGCTTGAAAAGTCTCTTTCCTTAGCACTTGTATCTGTTGTAGCTATTATGGAAATTCAAGGCGATGACTTTCTGACATTCGGTCTTATCCGCTTTCTTACCATTTTAGTTGGGGTTTTAGCAGCATTTGTCGTCAACCTTGTGTTTTTGCCACCTAAATACGAAGTAAAACTTTTCCGTAAAATTTACTTTTTACAGGATGACATTATCCGTTGGACGCGTTTAGCTGTTCGTCAAGCCTCTGAACATACGTCTACTAAAACTGCTTTAAGCAAATTTAAAGACCGTATGCTACGAGTGGACACACTCTATGATTTTTTCAAGGAAGAACGCAATTACTTTAAAAATAAAAAATTTGTTAAAGCACGGAAATTAGTTGTCTATCGCCAAATGATTACAACTTCTAAAAAAAGTTTAGAATTGTTACAACGGTTGCATAAGCATGAAAATGAATTGGCACAACTGCCGACTCAATTTCATTTAATGATTCAAGAACGACTGGACTTCCTGCTTACCTACCATGAGCAACTGTTACTGAAATATACAGGGAAATTAAAGCCTGAGCATTCAGAATGGAGTAAGCATATCGACTACATTCAGCGCAATCAGTTAATGGAAATTTTCATCAATCAAATAACCTATGCACACGCAGAAGGAGATACGGAATTTTCTAGCTATCATCTCCTTTATATTTTATCGCGTATTCTAGATTACGAAGAAAACTTAGAACATTTGGATACGCTCATTGTGTCATACCAAAGCCATCATGGTGAAGAAATCAACTTAGAAATCGAAGAAGAATTTATTTAATTTAAGTGCCAGTCACTCACACAATTTCCCTGAACAACGCAAATAAAAGCCGCAACAATCCGCGTGACAGCGGAGGTTGCGGCTTTTTGCTAAGTGCCAGTCACTCACACAATTATTGTTAGGCTTCACTAGTTAAAGCCATTAGTTGCTGCTCTATTTGTTGGCGCTTTGTTGTGTGCTCGGCGCGTAGTTGACGGTAACTTGCAATACCAGTAATGATTGTCTCCCACATTTCTTCAAGCGTCAGTGTCGGCTCATTTTGTTGCGCATGCATTATACTCTGCGTAACAGTATTGCTGTTTGTTTCACCATATTGTTTCATACGTTTTTCAAAAGCGGCTGCCGATTTATCTTGTAGCTGTTGGCGTTTTTCATTTACTGCATTCATAATCCCCATCTTAAATACAGGAATGGTCGTGACAAAAGCTCCGTTTATTTGCTCCATTAATGCGCTATTGCCATTGCGTAACATATCCATTTGTGTTGCCCCTAAAATAGCTACCATACGCGATTTCTCAAGCTCATCAATTTTTTGGGCAAGTGTTTCGGCAATCGCTTGTAACGTTGTAAGCTCCATTTGAGCGATTTGATTTCCTGCTTCACTTTGTTTTTCATACATCGGAATTAATGTTGTCTTGATTTCCTCTAGCTTCATTTCTGCTGCTACAATGTATTTTTCAAGCTCCAGATAGTATGTCAAATTTTCGTTATACAAACGAGCAAGCATCCGATTATCATTCGCCAATGCTTCTTCCATTAGAACAAATTGATAATGAATTTTTTCGATATCTCTGCCAAGACGATTATATTTAGCATACAAATCTTCTTTATTTCTTGGTGCTCGTTTAAACAGTTTACTAAAGAAACTTTGTTGCTCCATCACTTCTTTTTTATCGAATTGCTCCATTAAGGCTTCAAGCTGCTTTAATAAGTCATTCGATTCATTTACTTTTGACTGGGCAATTGTTCTTAATATTTGATCGGAGAATCGCGAAAGCTTAATGGCAGGCTCTTTACCAAGCTCTGTTAGTTCTATTTTATTTTTCACATTAATATGATTGGCAATATGCTGAACTTCAGGACTTTGACATAGCTGTTGTTTTGTAAAATCTGCGGTTTCTGCTGTCAATCGTTCTATAGTTATTGCGCTATTTGACATCAAGTTCCTCCTTTCCAAGCAGTCAGAAGAAACGGTTAAACAATTTTTTAATCATTTTATCCGGTTTTGACTTTTGCTGCTTTGGCTCTTCAAATTGTAAGTCAAACACCATATGCTCTAAACGATGCCCATCAAACGTATCCTCTAGTAAGTGCTTTTCTATATCAAGCTTTCCTGTTGGGTTGTAGAAAATAATATCCACACCAAAGCGATTTAAAAATGCAAATAATGCAATATCTTCGCGGGACAATGCCGGTTGCTGAGGTGATTGATAAAGCACCAACTTTGGTACTTCCTGTGCATAATCAAAGCTTTGTAACAGGCGCAATATTTCCTTTGGGATCATCGTCATTTGCTTAAATAAAAATAATTGCAAATCATATGGCGACTCATTAGGTTGTCGTTTAAGCAATGGCTGTTCACAAGAAGTTTTAATCGTATGAGCAATGGCTTGTTGTAACTCCAGTGTTAACTCCCCGTATTGCCACCAATCACTTTGCAAGATGCGCTCCGTAGATAGCTCACCATTTACTAAACAATGTTTATAGTGAAAATGGAAATTCGCTCTGCTCGTTTTAGCATACGGAAATTCCTGTACAAATACAGTTTGCGGGCTAGCTAGCAACTGATGCATATTGGCCCAATACTCTTCACGTCTACTAGAAACACCGCTTATTTTGGCGAAAATAACAGGAATAATTACTTTATCTCGGAGAGCCTCAAATTTCGGACGAACCATTGCCTTTTCGTTAGCATAAATAAAAATATCATCATAGGTCATGCGTAATGTTAATGATTGTGGCATATGATCTTTAAATTGCCAAGGTCGATAAACACCCGATTGATGGTCATGCATTAAATGCTCGTAATGTTGGCTAGAACTATAGCCAACAGTTGCTTGACGCTCTCGTAATTTATCAGGAAATGGTTGTAACGCTGTTTGACTGACGTAGGCGTACGAAACAGAAAATGCATCAGTAGGATCTACTGTTGCAAACTCATCAATCGCTGATGGATGGAAGATTAACACATCACAGCCCAGCTCCATTAGTAATAGAAGAAAATAGCGCTGACTCATTGTTGTCTCACCATACCAAACAACCTTAGGAAAATCATCTGTCGGCTTCATCGTTTTTGTCCACTGAATCCAATGATTTTTTAGCCACTTGACCATATCTATTAAAAAGCGTCGAAAATCATTGGCAAGTAAACCGAGTGATTGCTGCTCTCGGAAGCGTTCCACTACACGCATCGTCACTAGCTGTAAATGACGATTCATTGAAGCATCATCGTGCTTAGGAATGAGTTGATGACCATACATCATGGCAATCAGTCGATTTATAGACAAGCCTTTAGGGGATTGCTGATGTTGCTCTAAAATCGTTTGCAATGCTTGAAAATCCTTTTGCTCAATATGTTTATTTAATTCTTCACTTAATATATGAACATTGGGATTTTGGGACATTGTATATAAGGAATTAAAATAATCATCTTCTTCAATCGGTACGCCCAATATACGAACAGCGATACGACTAAAACGGACCTGCTGTGGTGTCACCTCGTAAACTGTTCGCACATTCGCTGAATCTTGGAAGGCTTGTAGCCAATCATAAGAATCTCTTTCTAAAACAGATTCAATTGTGACTGTTTGCATACAAGCGTCACCTCCTTACATCATACTTACACAATTGGTTGCTTATTAGCCAATTGTAAAACATCCTCGAGTAAATATTTCGTAAATGCTTCACCACTATGAGCCGAATACATTGTGTTCTTTAGTATTTGTGGTTGTTTGTCTTTTAAATCACCGTGATTTGGTGTATAGCCTTTATCAGCAATAGCGAGCATGCCGTAATCCATTATGGAATCGCCTGCCGCCACGTGCATATTATATGTACAATGCTCCTTCAAATACGAGATTGCAGCTTCTTTTGTAAGCACTTTTGGCAAAAAATATAATTTTCTTCCTTGCAGCAAGACGTGCCAACCATGGACTGCAAATTCATGAATCATTGCTTGCACTTCGACATCCTGTATAACATTGACATCGACATAATGGACATAAAATAGCTCATCAACATAAAACGATTGTTGAAGCCATTCATCTGATTGGTAGCTATTAAATTTGCGTACCAAATCCGCCTTTGGAATAGAGGAATCTTCTATTCTTTTACGTAATATTTTTGACCATTCCTTATTAGGATGTCCCTGTTCTATTATTGTACCGCCATTGCTCGTAATTGCAAAAGTAGGACGCAATTCCTTTATAACATGGATGCGTTCATATTGATGCACAGCTCGTGTTGTAACTGGTACGAATAAGGTTTGTTGGTGAACTTGCTGCAATAATGACATCGTAACTTCCGTCATCATACTAAGGCCCACTCCTTCTTTTCGTTCAGCTATAATCGGTGCTGTTTTCGATGGGAATTTCTCCATCATGCGCTGGGAGTAAATAAGCGTACGATCTAAATCTGATGTAAATAGTAGCATGTCTTCTCTCCTCTACACTTCTTTTATTAAACCACAGCATGCATAGGACATTTGTGGATATTCTTCAATTTGAACATTTTTTTCTTTCGCTAATAGTAAAATGTGCGCCAATTCCTGTACATATGTTGGGTTAACTAAAATTTTCCACGGAACTCTTCGAAGTAAGACGCGCGTTGTTTCGCCCACGCCCGGCTTTACTAGATGATGATTGGTAATGCCATACTGTTGTTGAATAGCCACAACCGATTCCATTCCTTGCCATGTAATAGCAGATGATTTTCGCTCGCTAAGTTGTTGCGCTACAGCCTTCTGTACTTGTGAAAAATGGGCACTGATACGGTCTATATAGAAATTGGATACGTCGGCATCTTGTAGTTCTTTATAATATTTCGCCCCATGAAAATCATTGACATCCATAAACTGCTCATTCCATACCGTACGGCTCACTAAACCTGAAACTGTTGAATTTAAACATGCGGAAGGTATTAAGAAATCTGCTCGCGTGCCGTAAATAGCTGCACAATGTCCTGGATCAGCAAGCACAGCTAATGTAGCATCCAGTTGTTGAATATTTTGTTCATTATAGCTTGCGCACGCTTGTTGTAATTCCCTTGTTATGGCCCCTTTCCCTGTCCAACCATCAATAAATTGGATGCGTGCATGTGGGTGCTGAGTAAATATATATCGAATAGCAGTCTCATCTATACCACGACCACGAAGAATCGATATCGTATAATGCGGAACGCTGACGTTATAATGCATTTTTATATATCGTTTAATTAAAATACCTATTGGCGTTCCTGCTCTTGCTAAACTAACAAGCACTAAATGCTCTAAACCTTGACGTGCTACAATTTGCTGTGCCACCACACCAACAGCTAGTGCAATGCGTTCTGCATAGTCTTCCAATGTTTGATAAAACAACGTCATGTACGCTTCGGAAGGAAGATATTCTACTGGTAACATTTCTGAATAATGTGTCCCCGATTGAATAAGTTGTTCCCGCTGTTCATTATCTATTTCTAAGCTTATGTTACTAATATCTCGTAGCAAAAACACAACATCTTCTGAAGAATAGCTTCCCATTTTATCTGGTTGTTTTATTTCATGCATTATATAGTCCCCCAGTCGTGCATACAAATAACGTAAATATTTGCGTTACTCACTGCCTTCAATGCTTGCACTGTCCTTGCAACGACCTCTTGATTGGCTATACGTTCTATGACTAAAAAAAGTTCCGAATACGGATGACTATGTAAGTTGTATAAGTAATTTTCGACACCATTATTTTCTGGACTTTCGAAAGCTATTTTATCAGTAATGGTATAGGAAGGGTCATCTGCACAATAAATAGGACTACGTGTTGTTGATTGAAAATATACTTCCTGTCCTAAACAAGTCGCTATTTGCATTGGCACATACATAAATTCACCTGTCCCAATGACAAGTGCTGGACCACCCGTACGAAGTGCTCGTAATTGATCCGCGATGGCTTGCAGTGTTTGCTTTTGCGCAACATGCTGCTCGGCTGTTATCGTGAATCGACCTGTCGCTAACATGTATGGCGCTCTATTGATAACGCCATTCTCAGCAATAGAATGGTACTGTTTTTGTTCGACTACCTCGTCCACCGACAGCAAAGTTATGTCAGCTGTTTGCGGTAATGTAGCTGCTACTTGGTTGCTCGTTAAAAGCGGTGTACCCTCACAAGTAAAGTGCCCAGACATAATAGCTACAAAATCTATTGTTATCCCCCATTGCGCTTCTAGCTGAGCAAACATTGCTCGTTGTTTAGATGAACGCCAATCTAAAATTGATAATACCGAGTAGCGTTGGACATGAGGGAATTTTCGTTGCAAGGTTTCGATAATATTTACTACTGTATTGCCCGTCGTTATTTCATCATCAATAAGCACAATCTGTTTTGCTTGTAGCAATTTTTCTGGTTGTTCGCAATATACTCGATGACTTGTGGCATGTGAGTGTTCTTCTTCAAATGTAACAAATGGTTCAAGCTCTGGCACTAGTTCACGCGTCGTATGAATATACGTAGCATTAGACTTAAAAACATTAAATACTGCATGCCCTAACGCTGTTGCTGTTTCAGCAAAGCCAATAAATAGCACGTCTTCTGCTAGTTCCAATCCTTGTTCCTCCACTTGCTGCAAAATCTCTTGCACATTATCTCTATTTTGCATAGCCTGTACAACAGACTGTACTAACAAAGGCTCTTTTCCTGTCAATCGCTCATAATACATCATAGCTAGTAAAGCCCCTGTCAGTATCGGTACTTGTGGCTGGACTGCTAAATGCTTACCAAGAACTGTACTAACAAATAAAAACTGTCTCTTTTTATTAATACGTGTCGCCATTTTAAATAAATCTGTTATGGCAAAATTATAAGGATTGTCGGTAATCTCAATTGCAATTTTATAATCCTGAATAATGTTCAACTTGTTGTCGAGCTTCGTCATCCGTCGTTCCCCCTACTGTTGTGTTCAATAAAAGAGAGGCAAAATTTGCAGATTCATTGTATACACCGTAAATATGTGCTTGGCGTAAAATTTGCTGCGCCCATCTCATATGTGGTTTCATTTCATTCATTTTATTGGCATAATGGCTTTTTAAAACACCCTTTTGCCCATTATTATTTTCAACAATACTGATGGCATCTAAATATTCCTCATACGAAACAACATATAAAGCATGAACAATTCGAATATGGCTAGGATGAATAATCGTTTTACCCAAAATACCATTTTGTTGATCTAATAGTACTTCCTTCATTAGGCCATCTAAATAATCATCGAGTAGTGCCTTACGGGCAAACAACGCTCCTTGTTCACTGAACGGAGTGGCTCTTAGCGTTGGCTTTAATACACGCTCATTGCTGAAATATTCCCAAACTGGACCGGAAATAACAAAGTCATCTTCTTCACGCCCAAGTACATTGATGATATCCGCAATGCAATCTCGAATTACCGCAATATCGTAAATGGTTGCGTCTACTCTGCGCCGAATTCCGTAAATTCCACAAAAATCGGTCGCACCAATACGGACATTTAGTACACGTTTTCTGTATTGACGAAGTACGTCTTTAATCGCAAATAATGCTGTCATGCGCGACTCCTTATATAAGATGTCCTGACTTTCCAAAATCGGCATCCCATATAACGTTAGTTGATGCTGTGCGATTGTTTGCTCTAGTATTTCAAAATAAGCTCTCCCTTGTACTGCTGTAAATTTAGGAAACACGTATCCTGTAATCACTTCTTGACGCTTTCCTAATTTAGAGGTTAAAAGCTTAAATTGCTCAACATTACGCACACGAATAAAAAGAAGCGGTAAATCTTCAAGTAAAATATTCTTTTGAAGATATAAAGTATAAAGCGTATTTATATCTTCTATAATTTTTTCTTCACAGCTTGTTAACTCTGCATCCCCAACGGCATCTTCTAAATCGATAACAAGTGACTTTAATTCTTGATATTTTTGCGATTGTATCATGTCAATAATGTTAGGCATAGACGCAGGCATATATAATGTTGCACCTAATGCATAGGACAAAATATTAGGTGAATCTAATTTCGTAAATTTGTGTGGTTGTTGATAAAAAATCGTCTCCGCTTCTGTTGCAAAATATTGCATCCAATTCTCTCCCCATTTAAGAATGATTTTGTAAAAAAGACACTGCATCAACCTGTTTTATACAGACTAATACAGTGCCTTCCATTACGTCGCTTTCCCTATTCAATTCACAATCACAACCATCTAGTTATAAATGGTATTTTAATTATTGCAGTCCATAAGCATTAATTAATGCAGCTAAACCACCTTGATAGCCAGAGCCAACAGCAGCAAATTTCCACTCGCCATTATGTCGGTAAAGCTCACAAAATACGACCGCTGTCTCTATGCTGAAATCTTCACCTAAATCATAACGAAGTACTTCTGAACCGGATTCTTCGTTCGTTAATCGAACATAAGCGTTTAGTACTTGTCCAAAGTTTTGACGGCGACCTTCCGCATCATAAATTGTCACGGTTACAACAATTTTTTCGATTTGAGGAGACACTTGTTTTAAATTAACAAGAATTTTTTCATCGTCTCCATCACCTACACCAGTACGGTTATCACCCATATGCTGAACAGATTTGTCTGGACTTGTTAAATTATTATAGAAAATAAAGTCTTGTTCATTACGGCATTTTCCCGATGCATCTAACAAAAATACAGATGCATCTAAGTCAAAGTCATTTCCTCCATCGAATTGTTTAACATCCCAACCTAAACCAATACCTACATTATTTAAGCCTGGGTCTTGCTTCATTAAATCAATGCGTTGTCCTTTACTTAACTGAATACCCATTTAGAAGAAACTCCCTTTCTCATATAAAGTTAAAAGTTAGTTTACACTTAAACCATAATCATTACAAAGTGCCGCTAAACCACCTTGGTATCCAGCACCAACTGCGTTGAATTTCCATTCACCATTGTGACGGTATAGTTCTCCGACAACAACTGCAGTTTCAATACTAAAGTCTTCACCTAAATCATAGCGCACGATTTCTTCATTCGTCGCAGCATTAATAATGCGGATAAATGCGTTCGATACCATACCAAAGTTTTGGCTACGTGCTTCTGCATCATGGATTGTAACGGTGAATGCTAGACGTTGCACATGGGCAGGTACTTCTTTTAACGAAACTTTAACGATTTCGTCATCCCCTTCACCAACCCCTGTTAAGTTATCGCCAGAGTGTTCAACAGAACCATTACCACCGATAGTATTGTTGTAGAAGACAAAATCATTTTGGTCTGCTACTTTCCCTGTATCAGCAAGTAAAAAAATAGAAGAGTCTAAATCGAAATCATGTCCGCCATCGTACTTATTCGTATCCCAGCCTAAACCTACAATAACATTTGATAATCCTGGATTTGTTTTTGTTAAATCAACTTTTTGACCTTTTTGTAATGAAATACCCATTTGTATTCCTCCTCAAATTTATTATTTATAATTATTGATATCTTCGAACTACATCACCAAGTTTTACATCATTTGTACCGTTACCAATAGCGGCAAATTTCCACTCGTTGCCGTGACGATAAATTTCACCACATACTAGTGTTGTTAAATTCGAATAATCATCACTTAAATTATAGCGAATTAATTCATTGCCTGTCTTGTCATCGTATACGCGAATATACGCATTTTGAATCATACCGAAATGTTGATTACGACCAGCTGCATCATAGATGTTTACAACAAATACTAATTTATTGTATTGTGCAGGCACAGCTCCTAACTCCACTGTAATGACCTCATCATCACCTGCACCATCACCTGTTAAATTATCGCCAGAATGCTTAACTGATCCGCATTTACTTGATAATTTCCCGAAGTAAACGACGTCATCTCCTGCCACTATACGATCATCTTGCAACATTAAAACTGAAGAATCACAGTCAACATCTCTACCTCCTGATCTACCACTAGAAAATAAGCCACCTAATAAGCCACCACTTTTTGTTTGGCCTACCGGATCCCATCCTAAGCCTACTTTAATTTTATTTAAACCAGCATTGCCTTTTGTTAAATCTACACGCTGTCCCTTTTGTAAATTAATCCCCATGTTAAAGCCCTCCTTAATCTGAATACTTGCTAAAAAATCGTGAATAGTATTTTAAATATGTTGATTAACAGGTTTTAGCAATTCCAATAATAGAAACGTTCAGTTACTGCTTTCTTGCGAAAGTCGAATAACTTTTCGATACATATCATCATCGTACGATTCATTTTCTTAATCAACTGTTCAATACACTGCTTTAAATTCTTCAATTTAAAGCTATTACGTCAAATAGTATGTATATCAACATACATTAAGTCTAAAATAATATTACATAAAATTCAAATAATGGCTCCACATGAAAGTAGATTTTTGTATTTCCCTTTTTTTGCTAAATAAAAACCTTCTAGCTTTTCAGTAGAAGGCTCTTTACCATATTAGCTTTTCATTTTCGGATCGAGCGCATCCCGCAGACCATCTCCCATTAAATTAAACCCTAATACCGTCAGCATTATAGCTAACCCTGGGAAAATCATCGTCCATGGTGCTTTAAGTAAGTAGATACGCGCATCGGCTAGCATTTTTCCCCATTCAGGTGCGGGTGCCTGTGCCCCTAATCCAAGGAAACCTAGAGCAGCCGCTTCAATAATTGCTGTCGCAATTGCAAGCGTCCCCTGCACAATAATCGGTGTCATCGAATTGGGTAAAATATGTGAGAATAAAATACGTGAATCACGCATCCCTATCGCTTTGGCAGCTACGATATATTCCTCTTCTTTTACACTCAATACTTTTGAGCGAATTAAGCGCCCAAAGTTTGGTACATTAATAATCGCAATGGCAATTAATGCATTTTGTAATGATGGTCCAAGTACAGCCACTACAGCAATTGCCAATAGAATACTAGGAAACGCCAACATAATATCAAAAATTCGAGAAATAATCGTATCAACCCATTTGCCATAATACCCTGCAAGAATTCCAAGTAAGCTCCCTACAATAACTGAAAGAATTACAGCAAAAAATCCAATTCTTAACGAAATACGGGCACCATGAATAATTCTGGAGAAAATATCTCGTCCAAAGTCATCTGTTCCAAACCAATGTACACTGGAAGGTGCCAATAATCGCTTAGATAAGTCCTGTTCATTGATTCCTTGTGGCGCAATGGAAGGGCCAAAGACAGCAAGAACAATAAAAAATATGACAATACCAGCACCAACAAGGGAGATTTTGCTTTTTCTAAAGCTGCGCCAGCCCTCTCTCCAAGGACCTGCCGCCCGTTCTTGACTCGCCATTGCTTCTTTTTTTATATCTATCGCACCAGTCATTATCGCATCTCCCTCCTATTTGTATTTAATGCGTGGATCTATCACAGTGTAAAGCAGATCAACAATTAAATTAATCATAATGAAAATAAAAGCAACTACTAAAATACCTGATTGGATTACTGGATAGTCTCGAAACCCGATTGCATCATAAATATAACGACCAATGCCAGGCCAACTGAAAATTGTTTCTGTTAAAATGGCGCCACCAAGTAGCAGCCCTGTTTGTAAACCAATAACTGTTAACACTGGAATAACAGCATTTTTTAATGCATGTTTATAAACGACAATAAACATTTTTTGTCCTTTTGCTCTAGCTGTTCGAACATAATCAGAGCGCATGACCTCAAGCATAGACGAACGGGTAATCCTTGCAATAATCGCCATAGGAATCGTGGCAAGCGCCACCCCTGGTAAGATTAACCGCTTTACCACTTCTGTAAATTGGTCAAATCTGCCTTGTATCAATGTATCTAGCAAATAAAAATGCGTAATCGCGGTTATCGGGTCTCGTACATCATTACGTCCAGATGTAGGCAACCAACCAAGCTGAATGCTAAATGCCCATTGTTCCATCAAACCTAACCAAAATACCGGAACAGATACACCAATTAACGCAACAACCATAGCAATATAATCAAACCATGAATTTTGGAACCAAGCTGAAATAATACCTGCATTGACACCAATAATGACTGCTATAATCATTGCAAATATCGCTAATTCCGCTGTTGCCGCTAAATAAGGAAAAATTTCTTGTGACACAGGTAACTTTGTACGTAATGACACGCCTAAATCGCCCTGAAAAATACCACCCAAATAGCCAAAATATTGTGTGTACCAAGGCTTATCTAATCCTAAACTTGCGTTTAATGCCTCAACCGCCTCTTTCGTCGCCTGCTGCCCTAAAATAACTTGTGCAGGATTACCAGGAATTAGACGAATGAGCATAAAGACGATAAAAGTCATTCCAAGCAAAACTGGGATTAATTGAAATAAACGTCTTCCCATATAGTGAAGCATTTTCTTCACCTCTCTGTAATTTTCTAATTATACTTTTGCTGCGAAAAGCATGAAGTCTATACACATACTGTAGAAAGGGACAGCTTTCAACAAACGATAGACGTTTAGATGGTTTGTCTGTCATACAGAAAAACGGGTTGCGACAAACATAGTCACAACCCGTTTTTACAACACTAGACAAAGTCCAAAGCTGTAAAAATCTTGTTACGTCACTATGAGTAGCGACAATTTTTATTTCTTAATTGTTTAATTCATATCTACTGCTTCTAAACGATCAGAACCAGTTGGATGTGCAAAGTAATTTGTCACTTTTGTACTTGCAGCTAAGATAGGAATAGAGTGTGCTAGTGGAACCCAAGGCGCATCTTCAGAAATAATTACCTGCGCTTGTTTGTAAAGCTCATTACGTTTGTCTTCATTCACTTCTGTTTGCGCAGCAACTAATAATTTGTGTAACTCAGGGTTGTCGTAGAATGTGTAGTTGTTTGAACCGATATTATCAGCGTCTAATAATGTGTAAATAAAGTTATCAGCATCGCCGTTATCACCTGTCCAACCAAGTAAGAACGCATCCGCTTCACCATTTTGAGCTTTTTCTAAATACGTAGCCCATTCGAATGAGACGATTTTAGATGGAATTCCGACATCAGCTAAATTCTTTTGAATCGCTTCTGCAATTTTTTGACCATCTGGCATATACGGACGTGGTACTGGCATTGCCCATAGCTCAATTTCTTTGCCATCATAACCTGCTTCTTTTAGCAACGCTTTTGCTTTTTCAGGGTCATAAGCATAGCCTGTAATATCATCATTATAGCCAGCAATAACTGGTGGCATTGGATTTTTCGCAGGCTCAGCTAGACCTTCATAGAACGCATCTACTAACGCTTGCTTATCAATAGCATAGTTTACAGCTTGACGAACTTTAACGTTATCGAAAGGTGGACGTGTTACTGTTAATCCAAGATAGCCTACGTTCATAGATGGACGCTCGATTAATTGTAAATCGCCATTTGTTTCAATCGACCCTTTATCTGATGGGCTTAAGCCATCTACTACATCTACCTCACCATTATTTAGCGCATTTAAGCGTGCTGAATTATCAGGGATCGAACGGAAAATTACTTTATCTAATTTTGGTAACCCTGCAATACGATAATCAGGATTTTTCTCAATTGTAATAGAATCATTACGTGTCCAATTTACAAATTTGAATGGACCTGTTCCAACTGGATTATCAATTAGTGCATCGTCATTCGCTTCAAATGCTTTTGGAGAAGCAATGGCAAATGGCACCATCGCTAAATTTTTCAAGAATGGTGCTTGTGGTTGTTTCAACTTAAAGACAACTGTATAATCGCCTTCTGGTGTAATGGATTCAATGATTTGCTCCCCGCCCATCGTAAATTGAGACATAAAGTATGGGAACTTATCTGCACCAGCTTTCCAGCGCTCAAAGTTTTTTGCAACCGCTTCTGCATTAAAATCTGAACCGTCGTGGAACTTTACACCTTCTTCAAGCTGGAATGTGTAAGTTAAGCCATCTACTGAAGCTTCCCATGATTTTGCTAAACCAGGCTTTAAAGTAACATCTTGTTCTCCAAAATTAATAAGTGTTTCATAG
Source organism: Lysinibacillus sp. FSL K6-3209 (assembly GCF_037976175.1). Classification (NCBI taxonomy): domain Bacteria; kingdom Bacillati; phylum Bacillota; class Bacilli; order Caryophanales; family Bacillaceae; genus Lysinibacillus; species Lysinibacillus sp. FSL K6-3209. The sequence continues at coordinate 3,902,418 of NZ_CP150264.1, forward strand.
ATATTCACTGTTACTTTAAAAGATTCACCTTCTGTTACTGTTGCAGGGTCAAGAGCTGTGGAGTCGCCACCACGACCATATACTAATGTTTTTTCACCGCTGCTAGCTGAATCGCCGCCAGTTGACGTATCTTTCGAACCTGTATCCTTGCCATCAGAGCCAGAATTACACGCAGCTAAGATTGTCGAGAGAACAAGGATTAGCATTACGCTTAAAGACCAAAGCTTCTTTTTCTTCATCTATTTTCCCCCTAAAACTTTTTTATATCATTCAATGTTGAATGGCATCATAAAGATGACAAGCAACATAATGACCCGGTTTCACTTCTTGCATGTTTGGTACAACGCTTGAGCATTGTGCTTTCTTAAACGGACATCTTGTATGGAATGCACAACCACTTGGCGGATTGGATGCACTCGGAATATCTCCAGCTATAATAAGCTGCTCACGTTCAAAAGTTGGGTCAGGCACAGGAACAGAAGATAATAATGCCTGCGTATATGGGTGGAGCGGCTCTGCATATAAATTTTCACTTGCGGTCAGCTCTACTAATTTACCTAAGTACATAACCCCAACACGATTACTAATATGGCGCACAACACCTAAGTCATGTGAGATAAAAATATAGGTAAGCTTTAGTTCCTTTTGCAAAGATTGCATTAGGTTTAAAACTTGAGCCTGAATTGATACATCTAACGCAGAAACAGGTTCGTCCGCAATAATTAAACGAGGGTTGGTCATCAGCGCTCGCGCAATGCCAATGCGTTGTCTCTGTCCTCCACTAAATTGATGAGGATAGCGTTTTACATGATATTCATTTAAGCCAACAATTTTAAGCAGCTCGATTACTTTGTGCTTGCGTTCTTTGGAATTACCCATTCCATGCACAATAAGTGGCTCCTCTAAAATCTTGCCAATCGAATGACGTGGGTTAAGTGAAGCATATGGATCTTGGAAAATCATTTGGATATCCCTTCGTGCTTTCCGCATTTCACTATTCGATAAGGAAGAAAGCATTTTGCCACCAAATTCAATGTTCCCTGCGGTCGGTTCGAGCAAGCGCATTAAAAGGCGACCTGTCGTTGACTTACCACATCCTGATTCGCCCACAATCCCTAATGTTTCCCCTTCAAATACTTCAAAGGATACATTGTCCACCGCTTTTACATCCCCAACTTGCGTATTCAAGAATCCTTTGCGGATTGGAAAATATTTTTTTAACCCTTCAACTTTCAACAGCACTTTCGACATATTGGTTCACCTCCTGTTCCTCCATTAAAAAGCACCTTGCTCTATGTTGCTCTGTCGCTTCAAATAAAGGTGGTGTTTGTTGTAGGCAACGTTCCATTGCAAATTCACAGCGTGCTGCAAAACGACAGCCATCTTTTATCGTGCCTGGCCTAGGTACACTTCCAGGTATTGAGTACAGGCTATCTTTTTTGTAACGCATATCTGGTACAGATTTAATGAGTCCTTGTGTATAAGGATGCTTAGGATTTTTAAACATTTCTTGAATAGGTGCTTCTTCAACAATTTGCCCTGCGTACATAACAATAACGCGTTCGCAAGTTTCTGCTACGACCCCTAAATCGTGCGTAATTAATAAGACAGCCGTATTCATACGCTTGTTCAAATCTTTCATCAGTTGCAAAATTTGTGCCTGAATCGTCACATCAAGGGCAGTCGTCGGCTCATCGGCAATTAGTACCTTCGGGTCACAGACCAATGCCATAGCAATCATCACTCGTTGGCGCATCCCACCTGATAGTTGATGAGGATAATCCTTTAGTAGTTCCTCTGCACGTGGTAATCCAACTAGTTTCATAATTTCTACCGCCCGCGCAAAAGCCTTCTTTTTCGACCACTTGGGATTATGGATTAAAATAGCTTCTTTTAATTGCTCGCCAATTGTAAATAAAGGATTTAAGGAAGTCATTGGCTCTTGAAAAATCATCGCTACATCCTTCCCACGCACTTTTTGCATTTGCTTATCCGTTAATTTCGCTAAATTTTTGCCATCTAACAGTACTTGTCCACCTGTAATATTTCCAGGTGGTGAAGGGATCAATCCCATAATGGATAAAGATGTCACACTTTTCCCACTACCCGATTCCCCAACAATCCCTAAAATTTCCCCTTCATGGACTGAAAAATCAATATCGTCAACGGCAGGAATCTGTCCATCATCTGTGAAAAACGTTGTTTGTAAACCTTTTACTTCTAACAGCTTTTTTCGCATGTTCAATCGCTCCGTCCTACCAATATTTTTAAAAAATACAATTTTATTGAATATTATATACTAACTATCTCTAAATTCTCTATTTTCAGATAATTCTAACCAAATATTTTCTCTCTTTCAATCATTATTATTCTGCAAATTACATATATTTTCTACATTTTTCTCCCCCTCCTCTAAAAACTTCTGCTAAATCGATAAATTTCCACAAAAAAAGACTTCCAAAGTATTAACAATGGAAGTCTCTTTTATGGTGTCAGGCACGCAAACAATTCGGAACTTAAACCCAAACTAAAGGGAAAATCATCGGCATCCGTATATCGTTTAATCCTTAATCTAAATGTTGTACTTGGAATAAATTATAGTAAGTGCCTTGCTTCTTCATTAGTTGTTCATGATTACCTTTTTCTATTAATTGTCCATGATCAATAACAAATATATTATCAGCATGTGTAATGGTTGAAAGTCGGTGCGCAATAATAATCGTTGTGCGATCATGCACAAGGGCATCTAATGATTCTTGAATAAGTGCTTCACTTTCCAAATCTAGCGCTGATGTCGCTTCATCTAAAATTAAAATCGGTGGGTTTTTTAAAAATACACGGGCAATAGCAACACGTTGCTTTTGGCCACCCGATAATTTTACGCCACGCTCTCCTACCTTAGTGTTATAACCATTTGGTAAGTTCATAATAAAGTCATGTGCATTAGCCGCTTTGGCAGCTGCCATTACTTCCTCATCTGACGCTCCTGGTTTCCCCATCAAAATATTTTCCTTAACTGAATCGCTAAACAAAATATTATCTTGAAGCACAATGCCAATTTGAGCGCGCAATGAATGGATTGTGACATCTTTAACATTATGTCCATCTACAAAAACCGCTCCATCTGTTGCATCATAAAAACGAGGGATTAAACTAATAATGGTAGATTTCCCACCGCCACTCATCCCAACAAACGCAACCGTCTCCCCTGGTTTTATGGTGAAGTTCATGTTTTTTAAAATTGACGAACCATCCACTTCATATTGAAAGGCTACATTTTCAAATCGCACTTCACCTGATGCTCGCGGTAATGTAAGGGCATTTTCCTTATTTTTCACTTCATAAGGCTCGTCTATTAGTTCAAACATACGATCCATCGAAGCGATAGATTGTGTTAACGTTGTAGATGAACTTACTAATCGACGAAGTGGTCCGTAGAGACGCTCAATATAAGCGATAAAAGCAACCATCGTTCCTAGTGATAATGGGCCATTTATCACTTGATAGCCAGCATAAGCAATAACAAGTAATGGTGCCACGTCCGTAATCGTATTGACTACCGCAAAGGACTTGGCATTCCATTTTGTATGATCAAGTGCTTTTTCAAAAAACTCGCCATTTGCTTCATTGAATAACTGTTGTTCATGTTTTTCTAGCGTAAAGCTTTTAATAATACTCATTCCAGCTACTCGCTCATGTAAATAACTTTGCACACCTGCAAGTGCCTGTGAACGGTTACGTGTTAAAGTTCGTAGTTTACCAAAGAAGAACTTTACACTAATTGCATAGAATGGGAATGCAATTAATGCGACAAGTGTCAGTTTGACATCCATTGCTAGCATAATACCTACCGCAATGACAATTGTTGCAAAATCAAGCCAAACATTCATTAAACCGGTCATAACAAAGTTTTTCGTTTGTTCCACATCATTAATAACACGTGAAATGACCTCGCCAGCTCTTGTATTTGCGTAATACTTCAGGCTTAGTCGCTGTAGATGCGCATAAATTTCTTTTCGGATATCAAAAAGTACCTTATTACTCACATGCTGTGCAAAGTATTGACGGTAGTATTCTATTGGTGGACGTATAACGAAAAATACAATAATTGTTCCACCTAGCCAATAAAACAATTCCTTCGTTTTTTCTGTATCCGTTAAATCCTCAGCACCAATAATATCATCAAGTACTATTTTTATAAGCAATGGAATAAATAACGGAATCGCAAATTTCACAATACCAATTAATACGGTTAAAAGTATTTCCCATGTATATGGTTTGACAAAACGCATATAACGCTTTACGCTACCCAATTATCATCACTTCCTTATTCGGAAACCACTTTTCAATGGCTTTCTACATTCAAAAAGAAACAGACATTCAATATTGAATGCCCTTACGTATTATAGCAATATTTAGCATGAAGTACAGTGAGTAAAACTTTTGCGCTAACTATTTTTCGCTTTCATCGCAATCTCTCTTTATAAAATACCCTTTACATGAAAAAAAACACCCATTAGTTAAACTAATAGGTGTTACTGACAATCATCTGCTTGCATATCGAGCTGAAACTTATAACGATTCGTCCAAGCATCGATAAAATCAGGTGCAAAAGGTCCTCTTTTTTGTTGTATCCAGCTAATTAATTTTTCGACATTGCGCTTTAAAATTTTATCGATTACATCTGGGTAAGACATTTCCTGTCGATGTTGTTCATATTCATCTTCATCTAAAAGGGTATACGACATATCCGGAAAAACCTTAATATCTAAATCGTAGTCAATATATTTAATGGCATTATTATCGAAAACAAATGGTGAGCTTAGATTACAATAATAATACACACCGTCCTCACGCAGCATGCAGATGATGTTGAACCAGTGCTCCGCATGGAAATAACAAATAGAAGGCTCTCTCGTTAGCCACGTACGACCATCGGATTCTGTCACAAGTGTTCGTTCATTCGCACCGATTATAATGTTTTTCGTCCCTTTTAAAACCATTGTTTCTTGCCAAACACGGTGGATGCGGCCGTTGTGCTTATAACTATGTATTTGTATCGTTTCTCCTTCTACCGGTATTGCCATTTTTGAAGCCCACCTTTTCGTCTATGCTACCTAAATCTAGCAGTCTCTAGTATATTATAGCAATCTGTACGCGAAAGGTGTAGTTGAAAACTACAAATTTCACTGTGTCATGTTATTTATGTACAAATTTTCGTAAATTAACAGCAAATTCCATAATAACAAAAACCTTTGGAATGTTTTATCTTTCTATATAAACGTTGTCATAAGGAATAGAAAAGGGCTGCCCTTTTCATCTTTTCGATTGTTAGACAGCCCCTTAGAAGGTAAATGCAATTATGCAGTTACAAAGTGAGAGATTACTCGCTCGCGTTTTGGTTATTCTTAGCGTATTTGCCTGAAGCTTGAGCTTTATTCTGCTCAGCTTTAGCATTTTGCTTTTGCACTTCGTTGAAGTCTGTTTCATAACCAAACTCTTCACTTTGGCGTTGCATGTTTTTATTTGCTTGTTGGTTGTTGTTTTGATTTTTCTTCATCAGTCATTCACCTCCACGCTAATTATTGTGTACAGAGGTGATTACTTTTATGCTCCTAATTTTTTTAATTTTCATTTCCACTATTTAATCGCTTGCCATATCTTCAGCATAGGTACAGGCATTGGTAATAATTCTATTTGCTCACGTGTCAGCCATTCACCCTTCTCACCTGTTTTACTCTTCATATAATAAGCATTCACATGCCAAGTTAAATGAGAGAAGATATGCTTAAATGTTAAAATTTGCTGGTGTGCTTGGACATTTAAATCATGATGGTGAGCAAATTTTATCAATGAATCATCTTCTTGTTCCACCATTGGAAACTGCCACATATTCGCGAGTAATCCTTCTTCCGGACGCTGCTCCATCAATATCCGTCCATCTTCATCCTCACAAACATAGACATCGTATGAGATATGCTTCATCTTTACTTTTTTAGATTTAATAGGCAGATTTTCGGGTTCACCCTCGTTAAAAGCTGTACAGTATTCTCGGACGGGACATAATAAACACTTTGGTGAAGTTGGGAAACAAATAAGTGCCCCAAGTTCCATTAAGCCTTGGTTAAAAGAAGATGCATTTTCAGGATCAATTAGTTCTGCAACAGCCGCTTCAAAAATTTTCTTTGTTTTTGGAAGTGCAATATCATCATGGATATTAAGGACACGACTTAAAACACGCATAACATTACCATCAACTGCATGCTCGGGCTTATTATAGGCAATACTTAATATAGCGCCTGCAGTATAGGGACCGATTCCTTTTAGTTTTGAAATTTCATGCCGATTATCAGGTACAATTCCCCCGTAACTTTCTAAAACCTCACGCACACCTGCTTGCAAATTCCGTGCTCGTGAGTAATAACCGAGGCCTTCCCAATGCTTTAATAAATATTCCTGTGGTGCCTCTGCTAATAATTCTAGCGTTGGAAAGCTTTCCATAAAGCGATTATAATAAGGAATTACTGTGTCAACTCGTGTTTGCTGTAGCATAACCTCTGAAACCCAAATTTTATAAGGGTCCTTTGTATGTCTCCATGGTAAATCTCGTTTTTCTTTTTCGAACCATTCGACTAAAGATTGTCGAAATTCTGTTACATATGGATAATTCACAGTGACCTCCCGTGTTTTTACGATTTAATTTATGATAAAAAGGGTATACAATTAAGAAAAGCTAATTCGCATAATATGACAAAAACGTATTTTTAATACGGTATGATTTACCGTATTATGTGAATGAATACTTAGCGATAGAAAGGTAAACTGTATAAAGCAATACCAATATTGAAATATACATGTATGCATTGTACGCCTTTTTCACGCATGCTAGGAGTGGATAATTTTGGATTCAGGTACACATTTCGTTATGGGCATAGCACTCGGAGGTCTCGCTTTAGCTGACCCAGTAGTTGCAAATCATTCAATGACCTTTACCGCCGTCATGGCTGGTACCATTATCGGCTCACAAGCACCTGATGTTGATACGGTCTTAAAGCTTCGCAATAATGCGATTTACATTCGACATCATCGCGGTATCACTCATTCAATTCCAGCTGTAGCCATCTGGCCAATTTTAATTACAATAGTGCTATCACTAATTATTCAAGACGCGAATGTGTTGCATTTATGGCTTTGGACATTTCTTGCAGTAGCCATTCACGTTTTCGTTGATATTTTTAATGCATATGGAACACAAGCCATTCGTCCATTCTCTAGAAAATGGGTTGCACTTGGTGTTATTAATACATTCGATCCGATAATATTCACTCTCCATTGCCTCGGTATATTACTATGGGCATTTGGAGCAAATCCAGTTTGGACATTTAGTGTCATGTATGGCATTATTATCGTCTATTATATTTTACGATTTGCTGTGCAAAAAGCGGTTAAAAGAGCTGTTCATAATACCATACAGGATGAAGATTATGTTATTGTAGCTCCTACAATGCGATTTTTTCACTGGCGCATCGCTGCAAAATCTAAAACGCATTACTATGTTGGTCGTGCTTATGGGCGAACAGTTAATATTTACGATAAATTTGAAATCAAACCATTACCGAAAACACCAACTGTTGAAGCTGCTATGAAAGATCCGAATCTCGATGCCTTTGTGTCATTCTCGCCATTATATCGATGGGAAATTTCAGAGCTTGAAAACGGCTTAACAGAAGTAAGGTTAATTGATCTTCGTTACCGTAGTGACAATCGCTATCCTTTCGTTGCAGTCGCTCATTTAAACGATGCCAATGAAATCATTACCTCTTACACTGGTTGGATTTTCACCGAAGATAAACTTCAGAAGAAATTACAAATTGGCGCTAGCAATTAAAGAGTCTACACAAAGCTAATAAAGCCGGGGTATCCTACTAAGGAACACCGGCTTTATTGCTTTTTTTAACCTATTCCGTTTTCGATTTATTGTACGATATCGTCACTTGTATCCAGTAAATGAGCGTATTTAGGATTGCGCCCTGCAAATAGATGGAGCTTATCACCATAGCTGCCGATTAATTGGCGCACTAACGTTTCAGTATAGTCAGCCCCTCGGTAATTGTAGCCCGCTTTGGCAGACGAAGATTCAAAATCACTCCAAAGAAGCTCCACCCAAACACGCGCACGACCTACAGACATTTCAGGGTTTTTTGCCAGTAATTCTGTTGTTAGTTTGTCAATTTTTTCTTGCATTTACTTGCCCACCTTTATTGGTGATAGTATAGAAACAGGTAAGGCTTCCTGATACTTATCGCCGCCAAGACGATGACCCCAAGCAAATCGCCCTTTTAAATAATCCACTTGGAAAAAGTTGTTGTCAGAGCCATCAATTCGGTACATTTCCCCTGGGACAATTGTATCTAAATCAACTAAATAAGCTGCTGCCATTAAAGCTTTACGTTCGTATACTGCAAATTCATTCAGTATGCCTAGTTGTTCCGCTTTGCGAGCCTTTTCTTTAAGCTTAGCTACTTCTTCACGTAATTCATGCTCTGTCATCGCAGCATAGTTTTTGTCATTCATTCTTCATTCTCCTTCTCTTCAATAAAACGATCTATAATTTCTACAGGAAATCCCTTTTGATAAAGCGCCTGCTTCGTTTTCATTTTTAATTCATAACCAGTATACTTCGTGGCATACTTTTTCCAAACTTTTTCGCCTTGCACATCAAGCAATGCCTGCCATCCATCTTCTGCTTGTTCGATTTCGATCTGTCCAAGTACTTCATCTACAATAGTGAATGAATACCCTTTTCGCATTAAAAAATCTTGAATTTTGGCCTTTACTTGCGATGGTGTTTTCTTTTTTTCAGAACGAATTACTTTTTCAGCAAGCTGTGTGGCTAGCTTAACTTGTTCCTCATGGCTAAATGTTTCCAGTACTTCATCTTGCAAACTTTTATCGATTCCCTTTTTCATAAGATCTTGTCGGATAGCCCGTGGACCTTTTTTCATGGTAGCTTTTTTTGTATTTAGCAATGCTTTTGAATAAGATTCATCATTTAAAAAGCCATATGATTTTAACTTTTGGATAGCTTCTAATATGACTGCTTCACCGAACTCTAGTGAGCTTAACTTTTTCTTCACCTCATGCTCACTTCGCATTTGATAAGATAAATAATTCAGCCCTTTATTAAATGCCTTACGAATTTCATCTTCATAGGCAATTTCCTGAATATCAAATTCTTCGAGTACCTTCCCTTTTGTCAGACCAAATTGGATGAGAATCGCCTCATCTACTGGGAAAGCGTATTCCTCGTTCAAATATATATTATAACGTTCTGGATTGTTTTTTTGACGTGCAATTTTTGTAATAACACGCATATGAAACCACTCCTTTGCCTAAACATTATAACATCTTTTTCTTTTTTTCTATCTTTGTGTATAGTTGAGTTACATCTATTTGGGAAAAGGAGGGGTTCTTATGAAAATCGTTATTGCGGGCGGTACTGGTTTTGTTGGGAAAGCGCTAACCAAACTGTTACAAGAGCAAGGCCATGAACTATTTGTCTTGTCACGCAGCAATTCTAAATACGAAAATGGCATTCATTATGTCCAATGGCTACAAGATGGCGCACGACCGGAAAAGGAATTAAATAATATTGATGCATTCGTCAATTTGGCTGGTGTGTCACTAAATGACGGCCGTTGGACAAAAAAACAGAAGAAGGCGATTTATACGAGTCGGATGGATGCTACACTAGAAATCGTTCGCATTATAGAGGAACTAGATAATACACCTGAAGTTCTTGTAAATGCCAGTGCAGTTGGCATTTATCCACCTTCCATAGCAACAACCTATAGTGAAAATTTTAATGATTACGCAACTGATTTTTTAGGATGGACCGTTCATGATTGGGAACGCCATGCTTTGCGAGCTGAAAAACTAGGCGTTCGTGTAGCACTCGCACGCTTTGGTGTTATTTTAGGTCGTGACAATGGCGCGCTGCCTTCCATGCTATTGCCTTATAAAATGCATATAGGCGGAACGATTGGTTCGGGTGAGCAATGGCTATCATGGGTCCATATCGAGGATGTGGCACGTGCCATTTATTTTGCGATTACAAATGCGTCTATCAGCGGACCATTTAATGTCACAGCTCCTTATGCTACACGCATGAAGGAGTTCGGACAAACTATCGCACAGGTAATGAAGCGCCGTCATTGGTTGCCAGTCCCGAGTTTTGCCATGCGTTTAGCTCTTGGCGAACAAAGTATGCTTGTCTTAGAAGGCCAGCATGTATTACCTACTGTTTTACAAGCGCACAACTTCGAATTTAAATTTCCACATTTAAAAGAAGCACTTGAAAATTTATTATAAAATCCAAGTGCAAAGTGAAACTTAAAGTAGGATAAATTTTAAAAAGTAACGCATCCTAAACGAAAAGGAAAGGATGCGTTTTTATGTGGAAACAACATATTGTAGGCGCGGTAATTGCTACATTTATTATTGCCGCAGCAATTAGCTTTAATCCATACTTTGCTTCTGGCTCAGATGAATATCATTGGGGCATTAAAAAAGCACAGAATGGCGAACCAGCACAAGCAGGAGCACAACTTGACAAGCTACTCGACCAATATGGCGCAATTTATAAAGGAAAACCCGATAAAAAAGTTGTTTACTTAACCTTCGATAATGGATACGAAAATGGCTTTACCGAAAGTATATTGGATACGTTAGAAAAAGAAAAAGCGCCAGCAACTTTCTTCTTAACGGGGCATTATTTAGAAAGTGCTAGTGACCTTGTTAAACGTATGGTGCAAGATGGTCATACTATCGGCAACCATTCCTATGGTCATCCCAATATGGCTAGGTTAACGAGAGATGGTATGCGTGCAGAATGGCGCAAATTCGATGGGAAATTACGTGAATTAACAGGCATTGATCGTACAACTTATGCCCGCCCACCAGAAGGAATTTTCAATGCGAAGTTGTTGGAAGTCGGCAATGCTGAAGGTTATCGTCATATTTTCTGGTCTGTCGCTTTTAAAGATTGGCTAAAGGATGAACGCCGTGGAGCAGATTATGCGTATAATGCGTTAATGGAGCAACTTCACCCTGGTGCTGTCATTTTAATGCATACAGTAGCGCAAGATAATGCAGAAGCACTTCCTTTATTTATTGCTGAAGCGAAAAAGCAGGGCTATACATTTTTATCGCTCGATGATTTAGTATTGGAGTATGAAGATTTCCCTGTCACTATGCAATCGTCCACTCCTTAGTTATAATGGGGAGATGACATCAGCACGTTATTTACTTACATGCTGAACAAAGTTAAAGGACGTGGATCGCTTGACGCAACAAACAACGATGGAAGTGGGACAAAAATTCCCATTAACGATAAAGAGACTTGGTATTAATGGCGAAGGAGTGGGCTTTTACAAACGCAACGTTGTCTTCGTAAAAGGCGCAATTCCAGGAGAAGAAATTACTGCTCAAGTTACAAAAACACAACAAAATTTCGCAGAGGCTGAAATCCTGGCGATTCGCAAAGCATCACCGCATCGTCAGGAAGCACCTTGCCCTGTTTACAATGAATGCGGCGGTTGTCAGCTTCAACATATGACATACGAAAAACAACTTCTTGAAAAACGTGATATCGTGATGCAAGCTTTAGAACGCTATGCTAAGCCATTAGCTGCATCAGTAGAAGTTCGCCATACACTGGGTATGGATAACCCATGGCATTATCGCAACAAAAGCCAGTTCCAAGTACGTAAAGAAGGTAAACGTGTTTATGCAGGTCTTTTTACTGAAGGCAGCAACAAGCTACTGAATATTAACGATTGTCTTGTACAACATCCAATCACATCGAAAATTACAGTGGCAACACGTAAAATCTTACAAAAACTAAATATTACGATTTACGATGGTCGTACGCTCGATGGTTTAGTACGTACGATTGTTGTCCGTACAGGGATTCGTACAGGTGAAACGCAAGTCGTGCTTGTAACGACACGCAAAGAAATTCCCCACCTTGCTGAGCTTATAACACGCATTAAAAAAATCGACCCAAGTATTGTGTCGATTGCACAAAATATTAATCGTGAAAAAACTTCTCTAATTTTCGGTGATGAAACGATTGTGCTGGACGGCAAGGAAACAATTCATGAGGAGCTTGGGGAATTAGCCTTCGACCTTTCTGCTCGTGCATTCTTCCAATTGAATCCAACACAAACCGTACATTTATACAATGAAATTAAAAAAGCAGCTGCATTAACAGGTAAAGAAACGGTTGTTGATGCTTACTGTGGTGTGGGAACAATTGGTTTATGGTTAGCTGATCAAGCGAAAGAAGTTCGCGGTATGGATGTTATTCCCGAGAGCATTCAAGATGCTCGAACAAACGCGCGCAAGCATGGTTTTAAACATACGAAATACGCGGTGGGCACTGCCGAAAGTGTCTTAGCGAAATGGCGAAAAGAGGGCTTTACGCCGGATGTCATTACAGTCGATCCGCCGCGCACAGGCCTTGCACCAGAATTTATTCGTACAGTTCTAAAACTAAAGCCAAAACGTTTTGTCTATACTTCTTGCAACCCATCCACACTAGCTAAAGATTTACAGGAATTATCAAAACTTTATGATATAGAATATATTCAGCCCGTTGACATGTTCGCACAAACTGCCCAAGTGGAGTGCATTTGCTCCTTGGTTCTTAAAGCAGAACATCGAAAATGATATACTTTTAAAATTTTGTTGATCTTGATTAGGCGTAGTCTACATTTTGTAGACTGCGCTTTTTTTACAGTTCTGCTTAAGCTGAGTACTGTCATGATTGTCGATTGATTTCATATGTTATAGTCTTGTAGAGCCCATGCAATTATAAGGAGGAAAAATGGATAACATTCAATACTTATCGCAATTTAATCTGCTTAATTCGCTCTCGATGGAAGATTTAATAGAAATGGAACAATTAACTTTAATAACGACTTTTCCAAAAAACACTTTTATTCAAACACCAGAAACTTTTTCGGAGGGGCTTTACTTTGTTAAAAAGGGGAAGTTGCGCCTGTATAAGGTAAATGCTCAAGGTAAGCAATTTACTTCGGATATACTCAACGAAGGTAATGTATTTGGGGAAATGGCTATTATATCATTTGGTACCCGAGAGAATTTTATTGAAACGATAGAGGAAAGCCATATATGTTTGATGGATAAGGAAAGATTTGAAAATTTTTTAATTCAGCGGCCTCAATTTATGATGACATTGTTAAAAGTACTTAGTAATCGAGTTATACTTATGAGTCAATTAACGCAAAATCTAGCTCTTGGGAAACTACATGACAAAGTTTTATATGCGCTTATTAAACTATCTGATCAGTTTGGACTTACGGGTGATAATGAGTATTACAAAATAGATTTTCCTATTTCGCATCAAGAAATCGCCAATTTAGTTGGTGCAACCAGAGAAGCTGTAACTGTGGTTTTACAAGAACTTGTTAAAGAAGAAGTCATTAAGACAGAATTTAAAACAATCTATATCCATCGGAAAGCTTTTGGAGAGAAACATCTCTTAGACTGAAAAATGCTGGAGCGTATCAAGTAGAAAAGAGATTTTCAAAATGAGTTGTAAACAACATTACATCTTCCTTCTAGAAAAAGATGTATCGTATAACTACATACAAAATATAATACGATACGGAGATGACATAATGGAAAACACATCATTTCAAAAATTGCAAAGAGATTTAGATATAGCAGCTACACATATGGAAAAGGTGCTCCCAAAGGAAGTGCTGGATGCATTCGAAAAATCGATTCAGGATTTACGTACTTCTGATTCCGGTAGGGGTTTAATAGCTGGAGTCAAAGCGCCTGACTTCACTTTAGTGGATTCTACAGGTCAAAAGATAACTTTATCTGAAGAACTTTTGAAAGGTCCTGTTGTTCTTATATTTTACCGCGGTACATGGTGTCCATTCTGTAACCTTGAGTTGAAAGCATACCAGCGCATGAATGATGACATTAAGGCAATTGGGGGCCAATTGATTGCAGTTAGCCCTCAAACTCCAAACTATTCTGCGTCTGTACAAGAAAAGAACGAATTAAATTTTCATGTTTTAAGCGACTTGCACAATAAAACAGCAGAAAAATATAATCTTAAATTTAAATTGCCTGAATATGTATATCCTATCTACAGATCGCTTGATATTTCACTCGAAACATTTAATGGTGATCATTCTTGGGAACTTCCAGTACCAGCTACTTATGTAATTGATAAAGCAGGCATTATCCGTTTTGCTAGCGCCGAAGCAGACTATAAAAAACGCATGGAACCTAGTGAGGTGATGCATATTCTCCAGTCACTTTAGCAACATCCTCGAATTAAAAAGCGAACACGTTTCAAAAAATTATGATGAGATCTTTCGCGGGTATTTCACTTCATTCCGCGGGTATTCACTCTAATTTCGCGGATATTTCGCTTCACTTCGCGGGTATTCACTCTGCTTTCGCGGGTATTTCACTTCACTCCGCGGGTATTCACTCTGCTTTCGCGGGTATTTCACTTCACTCCGCGGGTATTCACTCTAATTCCGCGGATATTTCGCTCCATTCCGCGGGTATTCACTCTAATTTCGCGAATATTTCGCTCCATTCCGCGGGTATCACTATTTATCAAATGGATTCCCCCCATCACCGTGGGAATCCCATTTAATTCCTTATATATCTATCAACTATCTCATTGCTTTTATAATAGCTTATCTGTATAATATGTTGTTGGGTGCCAAACCTACGTGGCATGGACGGAACATCCGTGTCACACCGAAAAACGCCATTACAGCACGGATTTGCTGGGCGTTTTTTGTTTTATGAGCGGGAGATGAGCCCCGCTCTTTTATTTTGCATATAAAAGCGACCATGACGTTAAACCGTCACTGGTCGCTTATTTTTATGCTTCCCGAATATCATTAAAACGATTGCCACAGTTAGTAAGAGCAACGCCACAAGTAAAAGGAAGCTATAATTTTTTACAAACTCTAAATAAACCCCGCCTAAAAACGGTCCTGTTAAACTACCGATGCTTAAGGCAATTCCACAAAGTAAGTTGCCAGTCGGTAACAGTTCTTTCGGCGTTAAATCCGCCATGTATGTAATTCCAAGAGAAAACATCGAACCAACCAATGTACCTGCAAAGAAAAATACGATTGCTACCGCTAATGGTGAATGCTCTAAAAAACTGGCCACACTAAAAAGGATAGCTCCTCCAAATGCTCCAGTCATCAAGATATTTCGCCGTCCAATTTTATCGCCCAATGCGCCAAGAGGAACTTGCGTTAAAATACCTCCAAAGGTAAAGACCGATAAAATAATGGGAATCATATCCACATCAAAACCTTTACGCAAGGCGTATACTGGAAATAAAGCATTTAACGACGATTCTAAAAAACCGTAAACAAAAGGGCCTAAAAATGCAATCCACCCAAATACAATAGCCACCTTATAGCGATTCCATCCTCTTGCATTCATATCACCAGTTAGACGCTCTGGCTTCTCGTTGCGTAATAAAAATACAAATGACCATGCAAATAAGCACATAATCGACGACACAATAAACGGCAATGGTTCAGCAATTTGTATAAGCTTTACCATCAATGGCCCTACCGCAAAACCTGTGCTAAAAGACAACCCATAAATAGCCATGCCTTTCCCTAAACTTTTATGATCAGCTGTGCTTGTAATCCATGTTTGAGTTGCATAATGTAGCGCATGATCGCCTACACCGATCAGCAAACGCAACACGAACCAAAATGTAACACTTTTCCATAAAGGAAATACAAGGAGTGAGACAAATACAAGTGCACCACCTATTAAAATAATTGGTTTGTAGCCCCATCTTCGTAAAGGTTGTTCGATAAACGGTGAGATTAATAAAGTTCCTATGTATAGACCTGTCGCATTTAAACCATTTAATGCAGAGGATACACCGTCACGTTCAAAAATA
Source organism: Lysinibacillus sp. FSL K6-3209 (assembly GCF_037976175.1). NCBI lineage: Bacteria > Bacillati > Bacillota > Bacilli > Caryophanales > Bacillaceae > Lysinibacillus > Lysinibacillus sp. FSL K6-3209. The sequence continues at coordinate 3,918,415 of NZ_CP150264.1, forward strand.
ATAGAAATAAGTGGCAGTAGCATTCCTTGTGAAAACCCTGATATAGATACAATTAACACTAGGATTGCAAACCTTTTTTTGCTGTAATCTGAGAAGTAAGTCATTTTTTCCTCCAACATCAAGTCATCTTCCACATAACAGCATACCAAAAAGCCTTAGCGCTCACCACATGTGATTTTACGCTAAGGCTTAACTAACACTTATCTCCATTCAATTGTATAAACACGAATTTCGGCTTTTTATTTGCCGATTACTTGTTTAAACTCCCTCCTTTTCGAGTTAGAGTTCACCGTTTAGTACCATCAGCTCCTTTACTATTTCTTAAAACAACTTTAACATACAACATCAATATTGTAAATATTCTGTCTATTAATTTTTCAAAATAATCTCTAAGTCCTAGGTGTTTACCTAGGCATTGAAATTTAGTCCTAAATCAGCTACTATGTAAGGGACGAAATGAGGTGTATGTATGTCAAAGCCAATCACTGATAAAGAGCAACAAGTAACTTACTTAAAAGAACGTCTTGAAATGTTTTTAGAAGTATTAGATGCCATCGACCCAGAAACGACTGAATTACAGGATATTGATCGTCTAATTGAAATGATGGATGATTTAGAAGAGAAAATGGAGCAATTCAACGCTCGTGAACAATAATGACACGCAAAAGCAAGCGAGCAAATAATTTGCCCGCTTGCTTTTTAATGACAATCCCAATTATAAACAACTTGACTAAAATCTTTATTTTTAAGTTCTTCTTCTGTAATAAAGAAATTGCCAACACCGCAATCTCCCCACAATATATGATCTCCTTCACTATCTATTTGCAATAACAACGTTGTAGAATCGTTATAATCGCCATAAGCTCTAGGATCATCCTGTGTAAAGAATGGATATCCCCCCATTTTATGCCCTGCTCCAGATAATACATCATACAATACATCTGCTAATTCTTCGTCTTCTTCAATAGCCGCTAAGAGACTTGCGTACTTTTCATCGCTTCGAAAATCACCCATTGATAAAGGTTCAAATTTTGCTTTAAAGCTTAATGCCAGTTCTTTCTCTACAGGAAAATACATTTCTTCATCCTCATTTTCGATAAATGAGAAGTCTTGCACAAGTTGCGATTCATCATCAATGATTGTATCGTGGAAAATAACGCGAAAACCCGCTTGATTTTTCCCATTATCGAAATCCATCCCTAAGACATCATCATAACCGTCAATGTAAAATTGCAATATCCCCTGCTCTGGGAAATGAGGCACGTGCTTAGGAACATCCGCAAAATTAATTTGTGCTAAAAGCTTTAATGGTTGTTGTTCCTCGTTTTTAGGATATTCCATAGTCAGTGGAAAATATGGATTCCCTGCTAATTTACTTGCAAATAAAGTCGTTTCCTTTTCATGCGCTTCCATTACAACAACAGGACTCATGGTTTCTTCTATTATATTTCGATATGATTCAACTTCCTTTGGTAACTTTAACGAAATTGTTTCTGACATGAAATATCCTCCTTGAATTAAAGTTAATTCCATTATAGAACAAACGTTCCTGATAAGCAATTACTCTCTTTGAACATTTAATGGCAAATTACGAAACATTAGAATTCTATAAAGTTATTCGCTAATTCCTACCACAATTACATGCACTCTTTTTTTCATTAGTGGAAAAGAGTATAATGGTTCGTGGAAATAATTAAATTTTCTATGGGGGGCAATACCAAAATGAATCTTCAAACTTTGGAGAAAAGTCTATACGATTTAATTACAGAAACGTCAACAAACTTACCAAAAGATGTACGTCGTGCCATTAAAAAAGCGAAAGAAGCTGAAAATGCAGGCACTCGTGCAGCAATGAGTTTAGAAACAATCTCTAATAATATTATTATGGCAGAAGACAATGTATCACCAATCTGTCAAGATACTGGTCTACCAACATTTAAAATCTACACTCCTGTAGGTGTAAACCAATTAGAGATTAAAGAAGCAATCAAAAAAGCAATTATCGATACAACAGCCGATGCAAAATTACGTCCAAATGCTGTTGATTCTTTAACTGGTGCAAACAGTGGCAACAACCTTGGTGATGGACTACCAGTTATGAAATTCGAGCAATGGGAAAAAGACTATATTACGATTAAATTAATTCTTAAAGGTGGCGGCTGTGAAAATAAAAACATCCAATACAGCTTACCATGTGAGTTAGAAGGTCTTGGTCGTGCTGGTCGTGACTTAGACGGTATCCGTAAATGTATTCTACACTCTGTTTACCAAGCACAAGGTCAAGGCTGTTCTGCAGGCTTCATCGGCGTAGGTATCGGTGGCGACCGCTCTTCTGGCTATGATTTAGCAAAAGAGCAATTATTCCGTCATGTGGAAGATACGAATGCAAATCCTGATCTTGCAAAATTAGAAGAATATGTTGTAAAAACTGCCAACACTTTCGGTATTGGTACAATGGGCTTCGGTGGTGAAGCAACTTTACTTGGTTGTAAAATTGGCGTTATGCACCGTATTCCTGCATCATTCTACGTATCAGTAGCCTATAACTGCTGGGCATACCGTCGTATGGCAGTTGATATTAATCCAGAAACTGGTGAAATCATTAACTGGCACTATCAAGAAGGCGAAAAAATTACATTTAAAGATGAAGTTGCTGCAACAGCAGAAGAGACTTCTACAAATGTTGTAGAACTAACTGCACCGATCACAGAAGAACAAATTCGTTCACTTAAAGTAGGTGACGTTGTGTCTATTACTGGTCGTATGTACACTGGTCGCGATGCAATTCACCATCACTTAATGAGTCACGATGCACCAGTTGATCTGAACGGACAAGTAATTTATCACTGTGGTCCTGTAATGGCTAAAGATGAAGAAGGTAACTGGACAGTGAAAGCTGCTGGTCCAACTACTTCTATTCGTGAGGAGCCATACCAAGGAGATATCATGAAAAAATTTGGTATCCGTGCTGTAATTGGTAAAGGCGGTATGGGTCCAAAAACACTTGCCGCTTTAGGTGAACACGGTGGGGTTTACTTAAATGCAATCGGTGGTGCCGCTCAATACTACGCAGACTGCATTAAAGGTGTAGATGGTGTAGACTTAATGGAATTCGGTATTCCAGAAGCTATGTGGCATTTAAACGTTGAAGGGTTCACAGCCGTTGTAACAATGGACTCTCACGGTAACTCGCTTCACGCTGATGTAGATAAATCTTCTCTAGAGAAACTTGCGCTACATGCAGAAAGAGTCTTCTAAGCTAATAGCACATTTTTAACGAAAAGATTTACCTGTAACGAACACAAAATATAGAGGCACAGAATATTCCTAGTGAATATACTGTGTCTTTTTTTGCGCTAGATAAACCCCTATTTTTTCTTGAACAAGCTCACTATTTTATCAGTATATTGATTTGTAACTCCCCTAAACCAAATATTTCAAAGTACTTTTTATTCTAATTTAAATTTATTCCTTTCTTTTTCCAAACAGCTTTGTTATAATAATTCTAAATTAAGAAGGACTTGATTGAAAGTGGTTATCAACTACAGAAACGCTTGTTTTTCTTTAATTTATAAGGTTTTTGATATTGATTTTCATTATCAGGGGGGATTTAGATGGAGTACTCTAATCGAGAAAATGTTGGATTAATTGAGAATATAAAAGTGCACGCTGAACTAATTGCTGCTATTATGGCAGGTTTATTTATCTTGCTTGCATGGCGTTTAGATACAAATGATCAAACAACTGCTTCAGTTCTTTTATATATTGTTGCTTTTTGTGTTGGAGGATTTGCAAAAGCAAAAGAAGGCATCGAAGAAACTATAAAAGAAAAAAAATTAAACGTAGAGTTACTAATGATTTTAGCTGCAATTGGCTCAGCAGCTATTGGCTATTGGACAGAGGGAGCCATTCTTATTTTTATCTTTGCTGTCAGTGGCGCTCTAGAAACATATGCTATGAACAAAAGTCACCGCGAAATATCTGCACTCATGAATTTACAACCTGAGGAAGCTTGGTTAGTACGCGGTGGGTTTGAACCGATGAAAGTCGCTGTCTCAACACTAAAAATTGGTGACCATTTACTGATTAAACCTGGTGAACGTGTCCCAGCAGACGGTATTATCTTTAAAGGACAGTCTTCTATCGATGAAGCTGCTATTAGTGGTGAGCCATTACCGATTGCCAAGTTCGAAGGTGACGAAGTATTTGCAGGGACAGTTAATTTAAATGGCGCGATTACTATGGAAATGACAAAACCAAATTCCGAAACATTATTCCAAAAAATTATTATGCTTGTTCAAAATGCTCAAAGTGAAAAATCACCTTCACAGCAATTTATCGAAAAATTTGAAGGTACTTATGTAAAATTCGTGTTACTATCTGTTGCACTTATGATGTTCCTTCCCCACTTTTTAATAGGTTGGGACTGGACGACAACGTTTTATCGAGCAATGGTACTTTTAGTAGTGGCATCTCCATGCGCATTGGTTGCATCCATTATGCCCGCCACATTAGCAGCTATTTCGAATGGCGCGAAAAACGGGATACTATTTAAAGGTGGCTTACACCTCGAGCACTTAAGTGCGTTACGTGCATTAGCAGTCGATAAAACAGGAACTTTAACACAAGGTAAACCAATCGTAACAGACTTCATCGTACGCGATGGTTTAAATCAAGAAGAAACATTAGCGATTCTTGCAGGTATTGAAGCTCAATCAAACCATCCTTTAGCACAAGCGATTACTACCTACGCTAAAGCACAACACATATCACAGTTTGCGCAAGCAACGATTGAAGATATCCCTGGCTGGGGCATGAAAGGCTTTGTTAATGGAACAGAGTATTTAATAGGTAAACCTGATTTTGTTGGAAGTGAAGAAGCTAACACATTCGCTAATAACGCATTATCAAAGCTTTCTGCTGAAGGTAAAACAGTAATTTTTATACGTGACAAGGAAGGTATTGTCGCACTTGCTGCATTAAAAGATACGGTTCGTGATGAGGCAAAAAAAGCTGTCGCATTGTTAAAAGAATTAGGAATTGATGTCATTATGCTGACTGGCGATAATGAGAAAACGGCTAAAGTTATTGCAAAAGAGGCAGGCGTTACTGAATTTGTGGCAGAATGTCTTCCTGAAACAAAAGTGACGGAAATGAAACGCCTCCTCGATCAACATAAATATGTAGGGATGGTTGGTGACGGTATCAATGACGCACCAGCATTAGCAACAGCCACTACTGGTATTGCAATGGGCGAGGGGACAGATGTTGCCTTAGAAACAGCAGATGTCGTGTTAATGAAAAACGATTTATCTAAAATTGCCTATGCGGTTCGTCTTTCTCGCAAAATGCAACGAATCGTGAAACAAAATATTTTCTTCTCTATCGGCATTATTGTTTTATTAATTGCCTCTAACTTTTTACAAGTTGTCGATTTACCACTAGGTGTGATCGGTCATGAAGGCAGTACAATTCTCGTTATTTTAAACGGCTTACGAATGCTTAATAAAAATGTATAAAAAAGGTGGTCTCAAACCGAGACCACCTTTTAAAGTGTCATCCAATTCATAAAAATAAACTACTACCATTGATTTTCGTTACGGGTTGCTCGCTTTCCGCGGGCGTGGCTTAAGCCTCCTCCTCCACTGCGCTACGTGCGGAGTCTTAAGTCTCACGTTTGTCCCGCAGGAGTCGAGCAACCCTTCACTACAATCGCAAAATTTGTATCTGCTAGCATATGTGGGTGCCAGTCACTCACACAATTTTACTAAGTAAAAATCCACGTAGACTCCTGCGGGAAGTCACAGAACGTAAGACGCTGGCATTCCGCGCGTTAGCGAGGGTTGCGGCTTACGTCGTGCCCGCGGAAAGCAAAGTGGATTGCACTTTAAGAAGACTCCCTAGTGCCAGTCACTCACACAATTTTCTGCGATGCGTGATTAGTTGATTGGAGTGAAAGGCGCGACACTCCAGCAGGAACAGCACGAGCTGAAAATCCATTTTTGCGGCGACAGCCGCAAAATTAGTTGAAGCCGTGCCTGCGGAAAGGGAGCGCCTAGAACGGAAATCAACGGTGTGCCCACGGAAGCATCCATTGTATCTATATCCACGCATAGCAAAAAGTGTTAGATTGATTGCTGTCAATCTAACACTTTTTCTCTTTTGAGCTACTTTTACAGTTATTTAATAGCACCTTCAGCTTTAAGCAATGCTCTCTTTTGCATCGTGGCATTTAAGACACCACCAAAAATTAAAATCATCCCAGTAAAATATAGCCAAAGCATTAATATAATAACGCCACCAATACTACCATATGTAGCAGAATAGTTTCCAAAATTACTAATATAGAAAGAAAAACCATATGTCACAAGCAACCATGCGAGCGTCGAAAACATTGCGCCTGGCCAAACACCCATTAATTTCAATCGAGGTGTCGTATTCGGTACTAACCAGTAAATTGCCATCAACACTACAAAAATAAGTAACGGTGGCATCGACCAGCGAATATTGCGCCAAAGGGATTCAAACTCATCTTCAATACTAACAATTGAAAATAAAAAGTGACCAATTTGCTGTCCAAAAACAGGTAATAAAAGCGCGACTGCTATTACAATTACTAAAGCTATAGTAAATACAAGAGAGAGCCCTCGATCTATAAAGGTCACCCTATTTTCGGTATCGTACGCTTTATTTAAAGCTCTTAATAACGCATTGATTCCTTTTGACGCAGACCAAATCGTCCCAAGTACACCAATTGATAATAGGCTGCTATTACGGTTCGTTAGCACCTCATTTAATGTACTTTCTATCAACCTGTATACTTCATCAGGCATTAAATTAACTAAAAACGAATACACTTGCGTTGTTTCTAAATTTAAATATGGCAAAAGCGTTACAAGGAAAATGAGTAGGGGGAAGAAAGATAGCAAAAAGAAATAAGCAAGTTGCGCCCCGAGCGCCGATATTTCAACGCGTTGTATGCGAAGCATTAAATCTTGGATAAAGCCTTTCGATGTCATCACATCTACCATATCTTCATTTGGCGAAAAAAATGCTTTTACTTCCGCAAATGAAGAACGTATGGATGCTTTTTTCTTTTCCATTTAATTCCCTCCTTGAACTACAGCCTATTCTTTTTCTGGTGAGGTAAAGGCTGTTTTTGTATCGCTAATCATGCCTTGAATAGTGGAAGGTAATTCTTTAAATTCATCGACTTTCTCAGCTATTGTATTGACATTTTCTGATACGCTATCACAAAGTACTTTAGCTGCGATTACCTTTTCCTCAATTAAATCTTGCAGTTCATTACGATGCGATGCGTAATATGATACTGCTTCCTTCATTTTTTTAGTAGTAGCGACCGTTTTCTCTCGTGTAGTACGATCAAACATGCTTAATGCAGCACCTACAGCAGCACCTACAACGATGGATGCTAATAATTTACTTTGTCCCATATTTTATATACCCCCTGCTTGTGTAATGTTTATTCCCTTTTTTATTATAATTAAACAGCTTACTGCCCTTATTCTACCCAATTACAGTCTATTTTTAAAGCAACGCCCAATTACAGTGTTGACATTTTTTTTATTCAATGAAATGATATTGGCTAGGATTATGAAAGGTAGGTTAATTGAATGGATTTATCTATATCGTCAAAAGAAAACGTTATTTATATGGTCGATCAAATGAAAGATAAGCTTCGCATGGTCAATGTAGATGCCATGAAATCAGAGAATTTTGATGAAGCAAATTATGAAGATTTAGTCTATCTTTACGAAATGGTTATGAAACGTGACACATTTAGCCCTAGTGAAATGCAGGCTATCGTTGCTGAATTGGGCTCTTTACGCAAATAATAGCAATGCCCTATAACCTTCCCTCTCTACACTAAAAAAGCTATTAGCAAGGACCTTTAAGTCATTTGCTAATAGCTTTTTCTTTTGACTACTGCGTATTTTTCGCAGCAGAGCCATCTTCAGCAACAAGTGGTTGAATTAATACTTCCACACGACGATTTTTCGCGCGCCCTTCAGCCGTATTATTCGGTGCAATGGCTTTATATTCCCCATACCCTTTTGCACTAAAATAAACACGATCAAGTTCTGAATTACTATTCACTAAAACCTTTAAAAAATTCACCGCTCGCATTACCGATAATTCCCAGTTTGAAGCGAATTCAGGACCTGTTTGTGGTACGTTATCTGTATGACCAGTAATGACAACACTACGTGCTGGGTCAGACACTAATACTGCTGCAAGTTCACTAGCAATTTTGTTATACTCTGGCTTAATAGTAGCTTTACCTGGATCGAACAAAATGCTATCGCGAATTGTAACAAGTAAACCTTCATCTGTCATTTCTGTTGCGAATTGACCTTCCATCTCATTGACTGCAATAAAATTATCGACACTATCTTTAATTTCAGCTAGCTCCTGTTGATCTTTTAAATACGCTGAGTTTTGCTGTGGCTGTTGCGGTGTTTCATCATTCTTTGCATCTGGTGTTTGAATTGGAGATGGTTGTTCTAAAAAGCTCGACCCACCATCAAATATTTGATTAAACACTGCCGACATACGCTCTAATTTTTCTTGGTCAACTGAACTAGATGCAAAAAGTACGATAAATAACGCCAGTAATAACGTTAAAATATCAGCATATGGTACTAACCAAGACTCATCAACATGATCTTCATGCTTTTTTTTCTTAGCTTTCTTTGCCAAGGCCGCCCGCCCCGCTTTCACCCGTAATTTGACGACGCTCTTCCATCGTTAAATAAGAAGATAATTTTTGTTCAATAACACGTGGCGCTTCCCCCTCTAATACAGAAAGAATGCCTTCAATCATCATACGTTTTTGCTTTACTTCAACTGCTGATTTACGTTTTAACTTGTTGGCAAATGGATGCCATAACACGTAACCTGTAAAAATACCTAATAATGTTGCCATAAATGCACCTGATATAGCATGACCTAACTTATCAATATCATTCATATTTCCTAATGCTGCGATTAACCCTACTACCGCACCGAGTACCCCTAATGTCGGGGCATATGTACCTGCTTGTGTAAAAATAGCCGAACCACTTATATGTCGTTCTTCCATCGCTTCTACTTCTTCCGTTAATACATCACGGATATAATCTGCGTTTTGACCATCAATTGCTAATGTAAGACCATTTTTTAAAAATGGATCTTCAATTTCTGAAGCCTTACTTTCTAGCGCTAACAATCCTTCACGACGAGCTAAATCGGCCCATTGTGAAAACATCTTAATAATTTCAATATCATCTGCTAGTTTTGTTTCTTTAAAAAGAATTTTAAATAGCTTTGGTACCCGCTTTAGTTCCTTCATAGGAAAGGCAATTGTTACAGCAGATATTGTACCGAAGATGATAATTAAAATAGCCGCTGGATTGTAAAAGGCACTTAAACTTACTCCCTTTAACACCATCCCTGTTAATAGTGCAACTAGCGCTAAAATTATCCCTACTACTGACGATAAATCCATATTAGAACCTCCAAATCTTCTATACTTACTTATTTTCGTCCTATTTTCCATATTTTAAATAAACATATTATATAGTATAAATGTATTTCATTATTTTTTCGATGAAATAAATGCTTTTTATTCACATTTCGACCATATTTGATTATATTGAATTAAGAATAATACACTAAATTGTCTATTATCGAAAGGAGTTAAGAATTTGTTATTATCATTTGACACAAAATTACTAAGATATGCCGAATTAGCCGTGAAAATAGGAGTAAATATCCAGAAAAATCAATACCTTTATGTGAGTTGTTCGACCGATAACTTAAAATTAGCTGAAATAATTACTAAAATTGCTTATGAAAATGGTGCAAAACAGGTTTTTGTTGATTTATCAGATGATCGACTTGTGCGCACACGTTATGAAAAAGCTCCAAAAGACTCATTTGATTTTTATCCTCCATGGAAAATTCAAGAGCGTGAATGGCTTGCAGAGCAAGGTGCTGCCTTTTTAAGCATCGTTTCACAAAACCCAGACCTCTTAAAGGATATCGATCATGAAAAAATTATGACTTTCCAAAAAGCATCAGGTCAAGCACTCGCTAACTACTATACTATGATGCGAGCAGATAAATTTAGCTGGACAGTAATTGCTGCTCCTTCTAAACAATGGGCAGCCAAAGTATTTCCATATCTACCAGAAGAACAGCAAGTTGAGGCATTATGGGAAGCAATCTTTGCTGCTACACGCACAGACCAAGATGAACCGGTCAATGCTTGGAAAACTCACGACGAACAGCTACATAACAAAGCCGACTACCTAAATAAGAAACAATTTAAGTTCCTGCGCTATCAAGCTCCGGGAACAGATTTAACAATTGAGTTACCAAAGAAGCATATTTGGACAGGTGGCAGTAGTGTCAATATATATGGCAATACATTTATGGCAAATATGCCAACAGAAGAAGTTTTTACAGCCCCACTCAAAACAGGTGTCAATGGCTTTGTCTCAAGTACGAAACCTTTAAGCTATAGTGGCAATATTATCGACCAGTTTACATTAACATTTAAAGATGGTCGTATTATCGATATACAAGCACAGCAAGGACAAGATATTTTAGCATCACTTGTTGCAACAGATGAAGGTGCACAGTATCTTGGGGAAATAGCACTTGTTCCCCACCAATCGCCTATCTCACAATCCGGATTATTATTTTACAATACATTATTCGATGAAAATGCCTCTAACCATTTAGCTATAGGTAATGCCTATTCCTTTTGTATAGAAGGTGGCAAAGAAATGTCATCAAAAGAATTGCTGTCTCACGGTCTAAATCAAAGTTTAACGCATGTTGAATTTATGATTGGCTCTGCTAATATGGATATTGATGGCATCGCAGCTGATGGTCAAATTGAACCAATTTTCCGCAATGGCAACTGGGCCTTTTAAGTAAATAGTCAGTCCTAATAATATTATTCTAGGCTAGGTATCTTATGGATGTCATAAATTATCCTTACATTTTCCTAGCAACCTATTGTATAATTAGTGTAGTTCATATAGTAGATTATTGTAAGTAGAGAGGAGCTTTTATAATGTTCATTACAACTGTACTTGGCTTTTCAGCCGTATTATTAATTTCTATGGGATTCTTTATCCACTATCTACAAGTTGGCTTAGATAGCAAATCTTCTGTAACTGTAGATCCACAACCAAAAGAAAAATATTAATCATATAAAAACAGCTACTTCAAGTAGCTGTTTTTTTTATTTATAAATATGTCATATTAGATTAGCTAAATAATTTACCAAACTCCTTTTTTTTTCATGAAAATTGCGTGAATATTGTCATTATTATTTGCATATTTACATTTTTGCTCTAAAATATTTCATTAGGGAAGGGAGCAAACTTTCATGACAATGTTAAAAGAGATTTTAAAGTTTAATGAAGATTTCGTTCAAGAAAAAAAATATGAGCCTTTTATTACAACTAAGTACCCAGATAAGCGTATCGTTATTTTATCTTGTATGGACACTCGCCTTGTAGAACTATTACCAAAAGCGATGAATTTAAGAAACGGCGACGTTAAAATTGTAAAAAGTGCTGGTGCTTTAGTGAGTCACCCATTCGGTGCAGTAATGCGTAGTTTACTCGTTGCGGTTTATGGATTGCAAGCTGATGAAGTGTATGTAGTTGGGCATTATGACTGTGGTATGAGCGCAGTTGATCCAGATGCAATGCTTAACCAAATGGTAGACCGAGGTATTAAAGAAGAAACCATTAAGATGATGGAGTACTCTGGTATTGATTTAAAAGATTTCTTACGCGGTTTCGGCGATGTAGCAACAAGCGTGAAGAAAAGTGTCGATACAATTCGTAATCACCCGTTAATGGTTGATAGTGTCCCTGTTCACGGTTTAGTTATTGACCCAAATACTGGTCGCCTTGATTTAATTGACGACGGTAGTAAATAAAACGATAACGCCAAAGGCATAGTTTTTGGCAGAAAAGCTTTCTATATAATTTAAAAATGTGTCTATCGTTTCGAATTATCGAATGATAGACACATTTTTTATTGGCTTTTGTTATATTATATCGCTGTAAATAATGTAGTAGACATTCCTTTTATTGAACATATCTTGCGTTTCACATAATAATTAGGTAAATTTATGTAATAATACTATAAAAAGTAAACTATAATTGGAGGACTATATGTATACTTATCATTCGATTTCAGCAGAAGTTTATAATCTAGATAAACCAATCGGCACATCATTCGGTGATGTCGAATATTATAGCGACAGACTTCAGCATGTCAAAGGAAAAATATTAGAACCAGCTGTTGGAACAGGGCGTATTTTAATTCCTTTACTTGAACAAGGTTTTGCTATTGAAGGCTTTGATTTATCCGAAAAAATGTTAGACTACTGTCGAGGCAATCTAAAAAAGGCACAAAAAGAAACAACTATTTATCAAGCAAATATGGAGACATTCCAATCTGATCAACTTTATGAAGCAATCATAATCCCTACTGGAACATTTTTATTAATTACTGATGATGAAAAAGCTATGACTAGTCTATCTAATTTTTATCATCATTTAGAACCAAATGGAAGATTGATAGTCGATATATTTTTGCAACCAGATTTTCATGAAGGCAGCTCTCAATATCGAACGTTTACAAATAAGCAAGATGAATTGATTACATTGCAAATAACACAATCTGCAATCAATTATATTGAACAAACGACAACTACCCACCATCGCTATGATAAATGGAGAGAAGGCAAATGTATCGAAAGCGAATTTGAAATATTCACCTTAAAATGGTATGGAATTCAAGAATTTAAAAGGCTTTTAATGCAAATTGGCTTTAAAGATATCGTTATTTCATCTGATTATTGTTATAAGCAATATCCTACAAATCGAAATCAAACAATCACCTTTGAAGCTGTTAAATGATTTTGCTAGTTTAGGTTCTAAAAAATGAAAATGTAACAAAGGTGTTAGTACAATTAACGAAACCTTAGCTATTCATTCTTTAATTAGAAGTGAGCATTAGTTGTTGGTAGCAAAGGCGGTGACTCCTGCTCAGAACGCACACTGCGTAAGACGCGGGCATTCTGCGCGCAAGCAGAGGGTTGAGGCTTACTGTGCTGAGCGGAAAGCACCGTCGAAGCGGACAACAATGGCGCAGCAAAAAAGTGTTAGATTGATAGCAGTCATCTAACACTTTTTGTACATTATTATAACTTGTTGTGTGTTCATGATGATGGCTCTAGGCGAGCATACATATAGTGATCTACCCATTGCCCATTGATATACAGTAATTTTCTTAATAAGCCTTCTCGTTGAAATCCTGATTTCTCCAACACCCGAATCGAAGCGTTATTTTCAGTCGATACATACGCCTCCACACGATGTAGCCCTATTTGTTCAAAGGCAAATTGTACAACCAATTCTACCGCTTCTGTTACAATTCCTTTTCCTATATAGATTTCATCCATCGCATAACCAACAAAGGCGCTTGAATACGGTAAACGTTTGATAGCATACAACGCAATGTGACCTATTAAATTATTTGTACCTTGCTCATATATCCCGAAAGTAAATTCTCTCTTTGAGCTCATTAAATATAAACTTTCTTGGATTTTTTTATATTGTGCATCAACTGTATAGTATTCAGGACGCTGTAACGGTTCATATGTAGACCAAAAATATTTGTTTCGGCTTACAAGACCCGTTAAACTTTGTGCATCTTTTTCTTGGAATGTGCGAACGTAGCATTTCTCCCCCTGAATCGAGACCACATTTCCACCCTTTTTCCTTAATAAATTCCAAATTTTTAGCACCATTTCTCTCCACAAGCCTTCCGATAATTGTCAGTACAAGTTCATTGTATGTAAAAAAAGATGCTGCTACAACCAAAACAGCTCCTGTCTTGTTATCACAGCATCAATCATATTATTTATTTATTTTTCACTTGTTTTTTTGGTTGAATTTGTAACAATTCAATACTAGACGATTCAGCATCCTCTAAATCGGACTTATCTAAAACATTTGTTAAATGTAAACCACGCTTTTGTGCCTCGCGTTCAATATGTGCAAGCGTTTCTTGTAGCACTTGTACGCGTGCATGTTTTTTATCGTTTCCTGCTACCAAAACCCATGGCGCATTTTTCTTGTCTGTTTTTTCAAACATATCATTCGCTGCTGCGATATATTCTGGTGTTTTTTCGCGATTTCTCCAGTCCTCATCTGTTAACTTCCATGATTTATATGGATCTTGCGCACGCTCATTAAAACGCTTCAATTGCTCTTCGTCTGACACATGTAACCAGAATTTTATAACAATGTAGTCTCCAGCCGTTAAAATTTTCTCAAAGTTGTTAATCTCTTCATACGCACGAGACCATTCTTCTTTATTTGCAAATCCTTCGATACGCTCTACTAGCACTCGTCCATACCAAGAGCGGTCGAAAATGGCAATCTGACCATGCTGAGGTAATTTTCTCCAAAAACGTTGCAAGTAGTTATAGCGTAATTCGTGAGGCTGTGGTGCTGAAATTGGATGAACAACGTAACCCCTAGGGTCTACCCGCTCAATAAGACGTTTAATGGCGCCTCCCTTACCAGCAGCATCCATTCCTTCAAATACTAGAATAAGGCCGATTTTATTATTTAGTAAAAATTGCTGTGCATTTAACATTTCATATTGAAGTACTTTTAATTTCTTTTTATACATTTTTTTATCTAGTTCAATCGATAGGTCAAGATTTTTTAGATTTTGAGTCATTAAAATTCCACTCCTTCAAATTGGATATTTCTATTGTACTAAAGAAGTATTTGGATGCATATCCAAATGGTAAATTGTAGATAATTTCAACAAATTCACTTGATACATTGTAAGGATTTTCCGCTATAATAAAATAGATATTCTGTGACAGTCCTATACTTATTTGTCTTTTCCCTATACAATTTAACACGAAGGGAGAGGAAACCTTGCCTAAGTTTATTTTAATGACAATAACGTATATTGTCTCACTCATCCTAACCTTTTCATCCTATTTTATAAAAATAAATGGTCAATCTTCGTTAGAAATCTCAAATCGTTTTCCCGTAATGTTTGCACCTATTAATATTAGTTATATGATATGGATAGTCATTTACATTTTGCTCGCTTATTGGTTAGTTATGAATTTTAAAAAGACAACTATAAAACAGACTGTTCTCTTTAGCAATGTATGTATATTACAAGCGATTTCTATTTTATTTTGGCATTATGAATTATTCATAGTATTTTTCATCTGTACAGTAATGTTAGTACTATACTTATTTTTCCTTTACAATACGTACTCACATTCCAATAATGCATTATCTGGCCGCCTACCGATTTCACTTTACTTTGCTTGGTCTACATTTTTATTGATGACAAATACGAGTTTTACGTTAACTTCATATGAATGGAATGGCTTCGGTCTTAGCAATCCACTTTGGGCAGTTATTTTACTGACAATTGGTGTCGTAATCGCCTTACATATACGTTATCATCATTTTGATATTGTCTATCCTAGCGTTTTCATTTGGGCATTCATTGGCATTGCATTTCATAATCATCTTGACGAGTTGCTTGTGACGACCGCAGCCTTATTTTTATGTGGTGTGCTTGTTGTTGGTATTCTATTCGTCAAAAAAAAACCTGCTTACCAAAAATAAATCGGTAAGCAGTTTTTTTTTCGTCTTATTGCTCATCTAATGAAGTTAAAATGATTGGTTTGTCTTTTGTTACAATAATCGAATGCTCAATTTGGGCAACTAAAGATTTGTCAGGCGTAATAAATGTCCAGCCATCGCCAGCTTCAACGATATGCTCTGCTTTTGCTGAAATAAACGGCTCCACAGCTAACACCATGCCCTCTTTCATAATTGTTGAATCCCACGCATCGTAATAGTTTAAAATGTGGTTTGGCTCATCATGTAATGAACGACCTAATCCATGACCCGTTAAGTTCATAATAACTGTTAAGTCATTGGCATAAGCCTCACGCTCTACCGCTTTCCCAATTTGGTTTAATTTCGAACCAGCTTTTACTTTTGTCATTGCACGATCAAACGCGCTTTTTGCTACGCGACAAAGTTTTTCTTTATCCTCATAACCTTCCCCTACTACAAAAGAAATACCTGTATCTGCAAAGTAACCATTTAAAGAGCCGGATACATCAATATTAACAATATCCCCCTCTTTAATAATACGTTGTCCTGGGATACCATGGGCAACTTCTTCATTGACACTAATACAAGTGTAACCTGGGAAATCATACTCTCCCTTAGGACCTGAAATAGCTCCTGCTTCAGCAAACATGCGTCCTGCAATTTCATCTAATTCAAGTGTTGTCACACCAGGTTTTGTAGCTGCTTTCATCGCCTCACGAATTTCAGCACAAATGCGACCAATTTTTTTAAAGGCTTCAATTTCTTCTTGGGTTTTTACAATCATTTTTAACGTCCCTTTCATCTAATATCTACTCTTTAATATAACATAACTTTTTATGTGCATAACGCCAAAAGCTTTAATTATTCTATGCCAATAGGATTTCAATAGTGCTCCTCATAGAAAAAACAGACGATTTTAACAGTCTTTAGACCATAAAACCGCCTTTCTCTAACGCGCTATCTACAGTTAAAACGGTAGTTCTCATTATAAAAAAAATGTGGCTGAGACAAAAGAGAAAAAGTGTTAGATTGACTGCAATCAATCTAACACTTTTTTGCTATTCCGTTGTTGTCCGCTACGGCGTTGCTTTCCGCTCAGCACCGTAAGCCGCAACCCTCGCTAACGCGCGGAATGCCCGTGTCTTACATTGTGTGCTGTTCTGAGCAGGAGTCACCGTCTTCGCTACCAACAACTAGTGAACACTTCTAATTTTTTTTATTGCAAAAGCAAGAATAGCTAAGGTCTCCATATAGCAAAAAATTATGAACACCTTTCGTCTGTTTCTTAAATTTTTTTAGTTATGTCCAAGCCTCATTTCCATTCATTTATAATTTTCGTTGCATTAATTGTGGCGCCGCTGTAAATAATAGAACACCGACAATAGCGGTTAAAATAGTTGCTGGTAACATATATGTTCCATTATAGATAATTGAATAAATCCATGCATTTTGATCGCCCGCATACTCCGCAAAGAATACTGCACCTGCAATGGTGTGTGCAAGATAGCGTAAAAAACCAGCTAGCACCGTACCAATCACTATGTACAGAGCCATTTTCTTTTTGTTGAGTGCTGTTGCGGCTTTTAATACAGGTTCACGAACGATTGCCGCTAAACCTACTACAGTAAAGGCTACCCCGTAATCTAGTAATCCTTGAAGCCAGTGCACAATATAAGCACCAAACATTGTTTGTAAAACACCAATTAATAGACCTGTTGTGAGCCCTGACAAAAGCCCCCAACGAAACGCCATTAAAATTATTGGTATCATGACTAAGCTTACCGAGCCGCCTTGTGCCCATACTTTAAAGGAAACTTGATCGAGCACAAGTCCTACCGCTGCGAAAATTGCAATCTCCACCAGCATGAGTAATCTTTTTTTGTCCATACTATTATTCTCTCCTTTGTTCCGATGTAGGATACAAGAGCAGGAATAGAAAACAATTATTTGGATATGTATCTCAATCCGGCATAAAAAAACGATGCCAGGACAGAGCCTCACATCGTAAAAGTGTCGGTTTCTATCCACATCCCTACGCAAGTGTTAACTTACAGGTTCAAAGAGTAAAGGCATTACGTGCCCAGTCTCAGCTGACATCATCAGCTCCCCTTGTGGTCGTTACATCTCATTTTTATTGAACACACTCATTGTACGCAAACACCTTTGCGATTACAACCTTTTCCTCAATTATTTTTTTTTGAAACTTTTACGCTTTCTATGCGTAAATATTAAAAAGGGAGGAACAATTATGGAGAATCAAAAAGTTTTATCTGCGTTTAGTTATCTCAGTGTTTTTATTGCACCATTTGTCGTTCCATTAGTCGTTTACTTTGTTTCAAAAGATAGTGAAGTCAAAAGACATTCCATTCGAGCACTTATTTCTCACTTGATTCCATTAGTCTTAGGTATCATTTTCTTTTCTATCTCTATATTTTCTTCAATGTCATTGAACACGTTTGATCCTTCTTCAAATGGGAATACATTTATTATCATTTGGTTTGCTTCATTTGCAATTTATTTACTCGTATCATTAGGTATTGTTATTTGGAATATTGTGCAAGCTGTACGAGTTATACGTTAAAATTTAGTACGAAGGAGATGTCATATTCATGAAAGTATCCAAAGTAGTGAAAACCGCTATAAAATTTGCACCTATTGTCATTCCTATTGTCAAAAAAGTAGTTGCTGCAAAAAAAGGGACAACACCTTACGTATCAACACGTAGAAAATAAGCGCAATGACTTCTTTTAATTGTTTGAGTGACTGGCACACAAAACCCACTTACACCATAGAGTGCAAGTGGGTTTTTATTTAGAATTGTTTGACTGGCACTACTTTACTTCAAAGTGTGTTGTACTATGCCCACTTAACGTTTTTTCAACATGTAAAACGGCTGGCATTGCGGCTTTTAACTCGGCGACATGTGAAATAACACCAATCATTCTTCCTGAATCTTGTAAATCAATTAACGTATCAATTGCTTTATTTAACGCTTCCTCATCTAAAGAACCAAAGCCCTCGTCGATAAACATCGTTTCAATTTGAATATTCCCTTGGAAGCTTTGAATAACATCTGCCATACCTAATGCAAGACTTAATGACGCATTAAACTTCTCCCCACCAGATAATGTTTTTACATCTCTTAATTGGTCCGTATAAGCATCATACACATCTAACCCTAACCCACTTTGCTTGGCATGCTTCTCCAAGCGATCAGAGCGCCGCAATTCAAACTGTCCATTTGATAAATGGAATAAACGAAGATTGGCTGCTGCTGTAATCTTATCTAAATAATTGATTTGAATGTAACGCTCAAATGACAGTTTTTTTGGATTTTGCCCATTCAACACGGTGTAAAGTTCTTTTACACGACCTGCTTCTTTTTCGAGTATCCGTATTTCCCTCGCTGTTTCATCAACTTTAACAATAAAGTCAGCACATGCAGTTGCATAATTTTTCGTCTGTTGTAATATTTTAAATGCCTCTTCAGATGTAGCTCGCAGCATCTCAAGCTTGTCTTCTAATATCGTTAAATTTTGCTTCTCTTTTCCTTCAAGATGTTGTGCTCCATCTAAGATTTGTTGCTGTAAAGAATGCTGTTGTAAAGCGTAATCACGGCACGCTTTACGTAATTCCTCGATTTGTACAATACTTCGCTTTGCCGCCGCATATGCTTCATATGTTGTAAAACCAACATTGTTCATGCTTGTAACAAATTGTTCTCGTTTTTCATTCAGTTTGTTTTGCAATTCCTCATATGCTTTTTTCGCCAGTTCTTCTGCTATAGCTGCCTTATGTGACGCTTCTTTTGTTGCTTGTAGATTATGCTGACTTGCGTTCCATGCTGCTTGTAATGCATTCTTTTGCGATTTTATATCTTCCATTGTTTGCTTTAATTGTTGCAATGACTTTACATGTTCAGGAATGTACTTTTGTTGTTCTTCTACAATTGCTTGCTGTTTAATTAATTCTTTCGATTGCTCAGCAAAATAGTGCTCTAACTGGACTTGTTTGTGTTGCAATTGTTCATTTCTTGCCAGTTGCCCTTTTAGCTTAGTCCGTGCGATAGATAGTTGATCGTTAATGATTTTTAAGACAGTAACTTGTTGCTCAATGAATTGTAATGAAGTTGTAAGTTCTACACGATCAGCTAGTGATATATGGCTAGCTTCTACCTGTTCAGCCACCTCTTGAAGCAATTGCTTTGTTGTTTTGACTGTCGCTTCTTTTTCGTAATAATTTCTCTCATTTGCATGAGCTGTCGCGCGGATTGTTTCCAGCTCCACTTCATCCACGACCGCTAGTGGCTCACTATGTGTTAAGTGGTGTGTTGTACTGCCACAAACTGGACAAGCATCGCCATCCTTTAACTTGGCTGCTAAAATACTAGCCTGACTGGTAATCCATTGTTGTTCCTTAGTCTGTAGTGCTTTGTTACTTTCTTGAAAGAGCTGTTGCGCCCTTTGAAGTGCTTGCTCAGCTAGCTCACTCGCTTGCTCATATTTTTCCAATTGAGCTAATAATGTCACTTGTTCTTTAAGCTTAGGAAGTTGTTCTAAATAACCTGCATAGGGCTCCATTTGTTTTTCATATTGCTCAATGGTAGTTGTTAACTCTTGAAGTTGAGTTTGCTCTTTTTCTAAAATGTTTAGATTATCTGCTACTGCACGTTTAGCATTTTCAACAAGTTGTTGCGTTATTTCTAGTTGTTGCTGATTATGCTCAAATGCCTCAAACTTCGGTAACAGCGCTAATAGCTGCATTTCTTGTTGCAATATTTGCTGACGCGCTGGTTCTTTCGCTTCTTCCTCTGAAAATAATTGCTGCGCTATTTCTAGTTGTGCCAAAGCGTTTTGATGATTTATTGTAGCTTGCTGATAAAGTTGTTCCTTATGATTTTGCTCTGTCCGTAATTCTACACACTGTTGTTCAAAAGTAAGAAGACGCTCCGCTTGTTCAGCTAATTGTATTTCCTGTTCCTTGGCTGTATATAAATGTTGTTGTTGTAACAGCATTTGCAAACGGGCTTGTCGTTGCTCCTGTTGCTCGAACTGCTCGTTCAGAGCTTTTGCCATACTGTAATATTCTTGTTCTTTTTGATGATGCGCATAGGCTTCTTCATAGCGTAACTGTTCCGTTTGGATACTAGCATTATAAAAGAATTGCTCTTCTTCAAGGGCATTTTTTAGTTGGTGCATATTATCCGTATTATTGCTGATACAAGTAAATAATGTTGATAATCGCTGTGGTAATGCACCTGCAATTTGTCCAAGTAAATGTTCTTTCAATTGTTGGGCACGCTCGACATCCTTTTCGGCTTCTTTCCTTTTGATATCTAGTTTTTTAGTCATTGCGCTAAAACGATCTGTTTTAAAAATTTTACGTAAAATGACTTCTTTATTGGAGGAATCAGAAGTTAATAATTTGCGAAATTCCCCTTGGGGCAACATCACAATTTGACTAAACTGATCTTTTGTTAGCCCTATAATTTCAAGCAGTTTTTTATCTACTTCATTTGTTTGCTGCTTCTCCACTATACTAAAGTCAAATTTACCATCTTTTATTTCTGCTAATTCAACTTTTCTTCCTGTGACACTTTTATTTTTTGCTTTAATATGACCCGGCTGGCGTACAATGTGATACACTTTACCGCGCATTTCAAAAACCAATTCTACTGCAGTGTAAACATCATCCGCAGCAAAGCCGCTCCGAAGCATAGCTGTATCCTGACGATCTTCACCGCTTCCTGCACCATACAGCGCATAACAAATCGCATCAAAAATCGTCGTTTTCCCAGCGCCTGTTTTGCCTGAAATAGCAAATAAACGGTACTCTCCAAGCTGTTGGAAGTCAATCACTTCTGTATGTTTATATGGACCGAAAGCAGTAATCGTTAACTTGAGTGGTTTCATCGAACTGCCTCCCGTTCCTCATCTAATAATTCTTGTAGCATTTCTAAAAACAAGCGCTCGGTTTCTGGATCAGGTTGATCGCCCAAAACGTCTGCATAAAATCCACGAAACAAGTCAATATCCTCTACTTTTTCCGTTTCAACAGCTTGTATTTCTTGGGCTACTTGTATTCGTGATGCTTTACGTTCAATATGCATTGCATGTGGAAAAACAGTACGGATTCGCTCCATCGGTGAGGCTACAGGTGTCGTGTCTGTTAAACGCACAAAGACATAATCATCACATGGTGGTAGTTTTAATAAATCATCCATGAAGCCTTCTACCACTCGTAGATCACGTCTTGGCACAAGCTTGCGTTTGTTCACCTCTACATGTCCATTAGCATCTAGCTCTACAATTAAAAAGCCTTTCTCATGTAAATGTTCCGACAACGAATATTTCAACGGTGAACCTGCATAGCGAATTGTGTTATTCAGTACAAAGTGGGCTTTATGCAAATGGCCGAGTGCCGTATAGTTGAAATGTTCAAATAAGGCAGCGTCCACGCAATCTGACCCACCGATGGATAGCGGTCGTTCCGAATCACTTGTATTTTCTTCTTCAAAGCCATATTTCGTCACAAAAGCATGTCCAATAAAAATATGACGCTTTGTTGTATCCATCGTTTGCTTAATATGGGCGATGATTTTTTGCATTGCATCTTGATGTGACTGAATCGTATCATCTTCTAAAATCGTGCGTACGGAGGCTGGTTCTGCATATGGCACTAGGTGAAAATGCACCTCACCGAATTCATCTGTTAGGATGATTGGTGAATGTTCTTTTGTGAATTGCCCTACGATATGTAACCCACTATCCCGCATTAAACGACTACCAAAATTTAATCGTCCTGCACTGTCATGATTTCCAGCAACTGCCAACACCGGAATTTTCTTTTCAAGTACAATTTCTGCGAAAACATCGTTTAATAAGTTAACCGCTTCTACAGGTGGCATTGAACGATCATATAAATCGCCTGCTACAATAATTGCATCAGGTTGTTCTTCTTCAATCGCATGCAAAAATTGCTGTAAAATATAACGCTGATCCTCGGTCATATAGATACCTTGTACAAGTTTTCCTAAATGCCAATCGGCTGTATGGAATATTTTCATTGTCTATGCACCTCCTGTTTTGCTTTTCTTTTATTTTATCATGCCTGCAACTATATTCTTGTTTTAATAGACCATCTTTTATTTGGTAATTGTTTGGGTGACTGGCACTCGTTATATTCAGAATTGTTTCGGTGCCAGACACTTGTTAAATTCAGAATTGTTTCGGTGCCAGACACTTGTTAAATTCAGAATTGTTTCGGTGCCAGACACTCAAACAGAGGTACTCAAACAGAGGTACTCAAACAGCGGCACTAAAAAAGTATGCTAAGTTGTTTAAATTACCCCCAATAGGTGGCAATTTATGTACTTAGCATACTTTTGTTCTTGGTGTTTTTCCACTTAGATTCTTAGTGGCTGTAAGGACTGATTGGCTCTGACCTTTTCTATAAAAGTGGCATAGCCAATAAAACCTTGAATGCTTCTGACGGTTGCGACTTTCTCTTGTTGTTCCGCTACAGATTTTTCGTTGGACTCTGCTTGTTTCTCCATTATTTCCTGAAATGTCATGGGGTTCGGCTTAGGCAACTCTGTAGTAGAAATAGCTAAGCCATCACTACCGCTATACGATTTCAAAAAGGCATTTGCCATTTGACGATATCCTTCAAAATTAGGATGGACATCTGCTATATTTGGCAAGTAGTGAGTAGCTTGCAATCCAAAAGTATCGTAGACATTAACATAAGTCATCCCTGCCTGCTCAGCTTGTTGTTTTAGAATCGTATTTAACTTTAAGAGCTGTGCATTCGTTCCCTCTTTTTGAGTAGCATGTACATTGGGGTAGGCAAAATAATAGCCCATGACATAGACTTTCGCATTGGGTGCGCGTAATTTCAGCTCAGCTAATAAATCCGCCATATTTTTTCGCGCACTATTTAACGCAAAATCTACTTGAAGCTGTGAAAATGTTAATGTACCAGCTGATGAGTTAACCTGCACAAGACGTAGTAAATCATTGGCACCTGCGGAAATAGTAATCAGCGTTGCATTGGCTAGTAGCGCGCTTGCTTCTTCAGACTGAACACGCTCTAAAACATCTGCCGTTGTAAAACCAGGAAAAGCAAGCTGCTTTGTATAGTGATTCAATTGCCCAATCATTCCTAGCCGCATCGCAACCAAATCGCTATAGCCTGCATCAATTTCCTGATACGGTGTTTGACCAGCCGCCAAGGAATCCCCAAGTGCTACATAATTTTCACCACGTGCAAAGGCAGATGAAACACCAAGTGTTAACGAAAGTACAGTTATACTTACTAGGCTTATTAGTCGTTTCATCTGCTCACCTCACAATCAATGTCGTTAGTCTATTAAAAAGCCCAGCTACCTTTACGGAAAATTGGCTCCACAGTACCATCTGGTAAAATACCGTCAATATCCATGTCGCCACTACCAATCATAAAGTCCTCATGTGTTACGGAAATATTGGCACCTAATGCTTCAAGTTGACCATTTTCTAAATCTCTTCCGCCTTCTAAACAAGTTGGATACGCTTCACCAATCGCTAAATGGTTGGATGCATTTTCATCAAATAATGTATTAAAATATAAGATCTCTGAAGCTGAAATTGGGGATTCATGTGGGACAAGTGCAACTTCTCCTAAATAACAAGATCCTTCATCGACAGCGATTAACTCTTGCAATAAATCATGCCCAACTTGCGCTTGTGCATCAATAATTTTTCCTTCTTCAAAGGTAAGCTTAAAGCCATCAATAATATTGCCTTGGTATACTAATGGCTTGGTATTACTTACATACCCCTCGACACCTTGTTTCATTGGTAAGGTATACACTTCTTCCGTCGGCATATTAGCGATAAATACTGTACCTTCAGGTGTTTTGCTACCACCCGTTAACCATTTATGCTGTGGTGCTAATGCAATCGTTAAGTCAGTGCCTGGTGCAGTATAATGTAGTTTTGCATATTTTTTATTGTTTAATAAAGCAGCTCGTGATTCTAAGTTTGCAACATGTGTACGCCAGTTTTCAACCGCATTGCCTTCACCAATATGCACCGTTTTAAAGATTGCTTCCCATAGCGCTGGTACTTGTTTTTCCACTGCTAAATTCGGGAATACTTTTCCTGCCCATTTGGCTGATGGTACAGCTACAATCGACCAAGCGATTAAATCCTTCATCACCGCATTACGATAGTTTTTCAATGCAGCGCCTGATACTTTTTGGTGTGTGGCTAATCGCTCAGCTGGAATACCCGTTAATTTATCTGGATCTGCAGCATCAATCCATAATAATGCCCCTTTGCGTTCGATTAACTCATCACGCATTTTAACAACCCATTCTGGGAAACGATTAAATTCTTCATCAGACGCATGCTCGAAATAAGCGCGATCCATTTCATCATCTGAAAAATTCACATGAACTCGACCAGCTCCAGCCTTGTATGCCTCTTTCACTACTAAACGCGCAAAGTCTATTGCTTCCACCGATGTATTGACTAATAAATATTGCCCTGGTTGAATATTGACACCAACCTTCACCGCAAGCTCAGCATATGCTTGTAATTTTTCTTCAAATGTCATATTATTTCCCTCGCTTTTGTCCAATTGTTTTTGAATTACCTTCTACTAGCTTGCCATCGTGCCATATTTTTTGCACAGGTTTGCCAGGAACTTCACGCGTCCACTTTTTATAAGTTTTTTCATCGTTGTATGATAACAACGTAAGGACTTCACCATCTGCTCCCGCTCGACCAGTACGGCCTGAACGATGCAAATACTGTTCAATTGTACGTGGTACATCGACATGAATAACATGTGTTAAACCGGCAATATCTAAACCACGTGCGGCAATATCCGTGGCGATTAAAATACGCGCTTCTCCTTTACGAAATGCATCTAATGCTTTTTTACGTTCTTCTTTTTTCATATCAGAATGTAAAGTGACAATTGGCGCTGAACGATATTGTAACTTCGTTTCTTTCATTAATAATTGATCGATATTATTGACGAAAGCAAGCGCACGTAATCCTTCTGTATGCGCCATTCTACGTAATAAGTCCGTTTTATCACGCTCTTCTACTTTCACAAATGAATGGACAACTTTGCCAACCTTCACCATATCTTCAGGTTTAATTTTGAAACGTAAAGGTTCAAACATCATACGGCTAGCGACCAATTCAATTTCCTCCGTAATTGTTGCAGAAACTACAACTACTTGGCGTCCGTAAGCCGCACCTTCGATAAATGACTTTACAACAACGCGATACTCGCGGCTCAATAGCTGATCGCATTCATCTAAAATAACGGTTTCAATTTCTTTTAACTTCAATTTCCCTGAACGCACTAATTCATTTAGACGACCTGGTGTACCAACTACGATTGTCGGTTTTTTCTTTAACTTCTCGATTTGTCTTGCAGAGTTTGCTCCGCCAATTAGTTGTTGTACTGTAATATCAGTACCTGCAATCCATTCCCGGATGACCTCGACGATTTGCATTGCTAATTCTTGAGACGGCGCAACAATCAGTCCTTGTGTTTGCTTTTTCGCCCCATTTACTTTATTTAGTAATGGCAACACATAAGCCAATGTTTTACCTGAGCCTGTCGGGGATTCTGCTACAATATCTTTGCCTTCAAGCATTGCTGGAATCATTTCTTCTTGAATTTTCATCGGTTCTTCAAAGTTCCATTTTGCTTGCAATTCTTCTTTTAATAAATTAATTACTGACATGTTAATTCCCACCTTATTATCCTGCTTGACACTAGTTTAACACACTAACTGTGCACAAGCATTTTCCTGCTAAATAGATTGTTCGCGTTATTTTTATGTAAGACCTGTATGGAAAAGAGGCTGGGACAAAAGAGAAAAAGTGTTAGTTTGACTGCCATCAATCTAACACTTTTTTGCTGCGCCGTTGTTGTCCGCTTCGGCGGTGCTTTCCGCTCAGCACAGTAAGCCGCAACCCTCGCTAACGCGCGGAATGCCAGCGTCTTACGCTGTGTGCGTTCTGAGCAGGAGTCACCGCCTTCGCTACCAACAACTAGTGAACACTTCTATTTTTTTGCAAATAGCCAAGTTCCCATAATAGCAAAAATTTACGAACACCTTTCCTCTGTTCCTTAAATTTTTTTTAGTTATGTCCCAGCCTAGCCTCACATGTTAATCCACTAATTCATAACCACATGCTACAATAGCACATTCCGCTAAAACGATTAATGAATCTATATATTTATCACTTAATTTTAAATCTCGATTGACGATAGATAACTCTGTACATCCTAGCACGATACGATCACAATTTAAAGCCAACATTGCCTCTTCGATAGGCAGCCAATCTTCTTCCCTTACATCTTTGCCAGCTTTCACATAATCGTAAATGATTGACATCACTTTTTCTTTCATATGATTATCTGGTATAACTGGTGTAATGCCATATTCCTCTAAAGCGCTTTGATACATACCTGAAGTTAACGTACCAGTTGTCGCTAAAATACCAACGCGCTTTGCCCCTAAATCATGCGCACGTTTCGCCGTTTCACGAATCATATGTAACACAGGAACTGGAGAGCCTTGCGCTAATTCATCGTAAAAGGTATGCGCCGTATTACACGGAATCGCAATTAAATTCGCTCCGACCGAAGCTAGTTTTTTCGCATCCTCCACTAATACTGGAACAGGGTTTTCCTTTGTATTATCCAAAATAAAGGCCGTTCGATCAGGAATATTTGTATCATTGTCAATAATAGTATGGACATGCTCCTGATCTTTTGTTGCCTTTGTACGTCTTACAATCATTTCGCCAATAAACATTGTTGCAAGTGGACCAACGCCACCAATTATACCTAGAGTTTGTTTTTTCATGAGTTAGACAGACCTTTGTTGTTAAAATATTTCTTATATTTGCGATAAAAGCTTAAGTTTTCAAGCGTTACATTTAACCAACGTTTCGCATTCATATCTTTATAATTAAAAATAGAATCTGTTGCTAAACCTTGGCGAATTAAACTTTTAGCTTCAATCACAAGCTTTTCATTTAATACGTATTTAAATAATACACCATTTGGCACAATCGTCCAGAGGTGCTTGTTCTGCACATATGTAAGCTGTTGTTTACTCCCTCGAATAAAATCATCCGCTACATACTGCATTAAATTATAGCCGCTTGCCGTCACATAATAATTCGAAAGTTCATTATGTAATTCTATACTTAGCAATTTGTACAACCCATCACGTTCATCAAATTTCATATCGAATGTAGCAAAGCCTTGAAATTTTACCGCCTCTAGAAATGTTTTCACACATTCCATTAGTTCTTTGTCGTAAGTCGTTATAATGGCGACATAACGCCCAATACCATCTGGTGAATGCTCTTCTAAAATTGGGTTCCCTACAGATAGTAGCTTGACTTTGTGATCTTGTCCAACATAAGCATTCACAACACGCATATTAGCATCTTCGCCTGGAATATATTGCTGAACCATTAAGTCATCGCGATATGCTGACTCCTTATAGATTGCTTGGAAAATAGCATCTTTTTCTTCTTCATTTTGTGCAATATATACCTTTTTCTTACCAGGGAAAATACAACTTGCGTACTTCGTCATATTCATCGGCTTAATGACAACTGGATAGTCAAGTGTCTTCAATTCCTCGTAATCATTGACCGTACATACATGCATATCAGGATAATGGAACCCATACTGCTCACATAGCTGATACATGCTTTCTCGGGTTAATAATTGATTGGCAAGCGGTGCATCGACATAGGGAATTACATAATCATCACATAGCTCCGCTTTATGCTGCACAATTTTCTTGACGTAAAACTCATCACAGGCTAAAAGCAATAACTTCTTTTCGGAAAATTCTTCAGCAATGGCTTGTAAAGCAACAACAAAGCGCTCTTCAATATGTAATCTTGGTACTTCACGGAACGTTAATAAATCACTTTGGTGAATTCTTTCCATAGTCGTATGATTTAATGCCAGTGGTTTAACGCCATAGGACTCGTAAAATGCTCGTGCCATGCCGTAAGCATTCATTTCATCGCCCAATAAAACTGGTAAAAAAGTGTGCTCAATGGCCATTCTACTCAACTCACTTTAGCTTTTTTATTTATTAGTGTAACATACTTTCGTGCAATCCAAGCTGCGCTCTGTAGTACTTCTCCATACATTATTTATGAACCGCTACCGCTTGCATATTTAGCTCCTGATAGCTCTTGAAAAATTCATCTACATTGTATGAAACATTGCCCTGCAATGGATCCATTACGACAACTTGCTTATTTGAATAACCGGTTAATACGACAGCATGTAAATTTATGTATGCATCACGTTTCAGCGTTTCTCCTTCATAAATCCATCCTTTACTGCCAGTTGTTTTAGGTGTCGATAAATCTAGTGTTACCCATACAACAACCGGTACCCCCTCCTCTACAAGCTCTAAAATATCACTTTGTGATGCCCCGCTCATATTCGTTACCCGCAAGTTGGATTGCTTATCTGCAATCACCGCTTCTGCCGCTTTTACAATTGGCGCAGCAAAGACATACATACCATTAGCCTTATCGCGCGGATTTCCTGCGTAGGCAACAGCTGGATTCGGCCCATATCGCTGGCCACCTGCTGTATAAATATTCTGTTTAGGCAAATAGCTATCCGCCATTTCAAGCTTTGTCACATCCATACCATAATAATTTAAAACTGCTGTTAGTGAGGTAATTTCACAACCTTGGGGAAGTTCTGGCTTTTGCATAATGACTGGAACTGCTAGCTCCTGTTCTGCTCTAGATGAATGTGCTGGCAATCGGTAATAGGGCTTTGTCACGTCATACGTGAATTTTTCGATTGTCGTATAGCCATCATTGTCACCTACGTTATTAAGCGTTGTTGCAGTAATCGTATATTCCCTACCTTCTACAAGGTTTGTAAAAGTAGCTTCTCCCTCATCAGAACCCATCGCTTCTTCGATTTTCTTACCAGACTCCACATCTGTCAGTTTTATATATAAATTAGGAATCGGTGCACCACTATTAAATTCTACCGTCAAAACTGTTAATTCATTTTTAGGTCGACTCTGCTTTGTAAATTGATTACAACCAGAAAGTAGCATGATAATCATAATCCCTACTATTAAAAGACGTTTATAATCCCTCCACAAGACAAATTCCGCTCCTATCTTTCGAAGAATTAGGCAATCTTCTATACTATTTTTACTATTTGTCGTAGTCTCATTATACGCTAATTTAGTAGGTGTTCATATTTTATCCTGCTACTTTTCAATGATTAGACAAAACTAGTGCACTTACTGCTACTTTAAGTAGTTGCTATTTTAGGTCGTAGTGTATGTTTTAACACCTTTCCCGATGCATTGCGCGGAAGCTGCGCTAAAAATTCAATGTCAAAAGGTACTTTATATTTGGCAAGCTGTGTTTGACAATAAGCTAAAATCGTATCTTCCTCTAACACCTTTCCTTCCTTTAATACAACAAAGGCTTTTGGTACTTCACCGTATACTTCATGTGGTAAACCGACAACTGCTGCTTCTAAAATTTCTGGCAATTGATATAACACTTCTTCAATTTCAATTGGATAAATATTTTCCCCACCACGAATAATCATATCTTTTTTGCGATCCACTATATATAAGTAACCTTCTTCATCGAACCTTCCTAAATCACCTGAATAGAGCCAGCCATCTCGAATTGTTCGAGCCGTTTCTTCCTCATTGCGTAAATACCCTTTCATCACCTGTGGCCCTCTCACGCAAATTTCTCCAACCTCGCCTGCTGGTACAGTTTCTCCCAAACTATCTACTACACGAACTTCTGTCTGTGCTAACGGTTTGCCGACTGAACCGATTTTCGTCAATGCATCAGCGTCTAACAGTGATGTAGCAGCCGGTGAATTTTCAGTTTGTCCATATAAATTTTGCACGTTTACATTCGGTAATGCCTCTTTCACTTGCTTGACAAGTTCATATGGCATCGGAGCCGCCCCATAACATAATAGACGTAAATCGTTAAAACTATGATTCTTAAATGCAGGTGTATTTAATAGGATTGTATACATGGAAGGGACACCAAAGAAAATTGTTGCCTGCGTTTTGGCAAGCTGTTGTAAAGTATTGATAGGTGAAAAGCTTTCCTCTATAATTACGGTTCCACCTTTATAAAACATCGGCATCGCAAATACATGCAGTCCCGCACAATGAAACAATGGCGTACAAATAAACATTCTATCTTGAGCTGCCATATTCATTGATGCTGACCAAATAGCCGCCGTCGATGCAATATTTTGATGCGTGAGCATGACACCTTTCGGCTTGCCTGTCGTACCGGACGTATACATAACAACTGCCGTATCATTCGCATGTAATGGGATAATTGTTCTTTGAACCTGACAGTCTTCAATAACCTCTTTCATTTCCTTTAAGCCGATTATATGTTGAAATGGATAGCTAACATCCGCTAATATTTCGGCTATTCGCTCATCATAAATAAGCCCTTTTGCTTCAGAGTGTTTGACAATAAAGTCTACCTCCCGTGCTGCTAATTTCGTATTAATAGGCATTACAACAAAACCGGCTAACTGAATACCCATGTAAGCAATTAAAAATAAATCAGAATTAAGTGTATATAACGCAATGACATCGTCTTTTTCAAAGCCCTGTTGTTGCAAATACGCAGCAAATCTTTCTGTATGCTTATAAAACTCACTATACGTTACTTTTTGTTGTGCATAAATTGTCGCAATAGCATTTGGTTGCTGTGTAGCATAATGTTGTAAAATATCTGTCATAAACATCGTCATCATAAACCCCCTCATTATTTTTCGTTACTAACTAATCTTGTCCATACTTACAAGTAATAAAAGAAAATTATACTAACAAAATTCAGAAAATTTAGATTACACAAACTATTTTAACAAGCTAGTGACGTTGAAGCAATTTTCTACACATTCAAAATATGTAAAAGATGCCACAGAATATTCTTCGACGTATTATTTTTTCGTTTGTTTAGAACTAGATAGAAACAACAAGTGCTTTCATTGCTTTGCGAAAAACGCCTATAAAAGATTACTGAAATTCAATCAAAAAAATCTATTTGCAGTTGACTAGTATGGAAGTTTTCACTAGTGTAATAGCGACTATAACTAAAGCTATTGATTATATCGCTTCTTCTTTCAAGTCGATTGCCAATACTGCGAAAAATTTCTTTTCTAGTTTATTTTAGAAATTGGAAATATTTTAAAACGCTAAAATTGCGGACAATTTTAGCGTTTTAATTTTTAACAATCTTGTAGCCCATCCAGTAATTTTTGCATTTCATCAATTTGACAACATAGTGTTTGAATCATGCATTGAAGAATTGGTATTAACTCTTGGCATATGCAGAATCTTAAAACGTTTTGGGCGAGTCGTACACCTGCTTGATGGTGGACAATCATATCTTGTAGATAATTTACATTGATACTATTAGAAGTTGGTGGTGAGCATAATGCTTGGAACATCGTTTCAGCAATTTCTTTAAAGGTACACATATATTCATATAATTCATATTCTGAATTTTGGACGATACAGCATCTGTTTTGTATTGCTTCTAAATTATCTACTATTTCAGTATGCGTTTTGATCACTTCTAATGCGAAATTTTGAACGGGGATATTCGTTGTATATTGCAAAACATTTTCGGACATTTTAATGGCTGCGACTTGATGTGGAATAATTTGTTTGATGAAATTTTCGGATATGCTACATGTTATCGTGACATACGTCATCCCTTGCATCATCTTGTTGATTATTCTTTTGTTTTCCTCTAAATATGCCTGTGTTACATTACTAAGTGGAATTGGTTTGGTCATTAGACACACTCCTTTCAGAGTAATGTATGCCAAATAGGTTGTTGTGTGATAGACATTTGTACCACCAAAATCGCTAATAATGCCAAGGATCATCTATATCTCTTTATATGTATGTAAACAATTTTGACAAATGCACTTTTTAGATTCCTTAGAGATTGCCTTTAAAATACCTTCCGGAAATTTTTCCGTCATACACCAGCATGTCTTTTGACCTTCTACGCCACAATGATTTTCTTTCCCACATAAAGGGCAACGCTTTTCTTCATATTGCACTTCCAACACACTCCTTTCCATAATCATTGTACTGTACAATAAAAGGAGTACGACATACATTCTGTTCGCACTCCCTTAATTATCATTGCTTGCGCATAGATTGATTTATTTCCGCCTTTACTTCTTCACTGTTTGTATCACTATATTTGGCGGTACCAAACCCACCGTTCTTTGCTAAAACCTCTTTTACTTCATTATAAGATAAACCCGCTTGTGCATTTTTACGTTTTACTTCACTAATATTTGTACCGGACACCGTAAGCTGTTCTTCATTTATATTATGCAAGGAAACCCATCCTTTCTATAATTCATCAGGCTGCATTTCAATCAGTTCGTCTCCCTCTCTCTTCACTCTTTTATTCAGTTCTTCAATTGGGATAATATCAACCGTTTGCATATCTTCATGCAAATCAAAAATGCTAATTGTATCCGAATCAACCATATCTGGCTTGTCCTTACTTGATAAATTCATAAATATTTTCTTCTCATGTGGCACATTTTCTTTGTCCATGTTTGCTCACTCCTTTTCCATTAATGTGTGTAAACATGCAAAGATTATGCGTTTTATATTGTGACTGTTTTATCTACACGATGATATTCGCAAATTTGGATGACCGGTGCATTTAGATGGTAAAGAAATAATTGAATATAAAACAAATTAATAGGGTAATTGACAACTTAGTAGTTATAAAAGAACGAGCAAGATTGTCGTATATATTTTGGAGTGATGGTTATTTTTCATGTGGAAGATGTTTAAGAGGAATCTAAAATAATTGCTAAATAGAGTTGCAAGCACAAAGTCATATTGCGATTATGCTAAAAAACGATTAGCTCAGTATATTTAGTCATTTTTTTATTTAAAAGTTCGTTAATTTTATAATCAAGTTTGCTCTTATCAGCGTTACTTAATATAGGGGAGATGGTTAAACTTTCAACACCTTCGAAAAGATTATTATTATTTTCCATATTTATTAACAAATCATATTCTTGATAAAATATATTCTTCTTGAAAGCGTATAGGTTTAATGCGTAGGTTTGTATATTTGTTCCGTATTTAAATGTTAGGTATTCTGAAATACTTTCTTGTTCAATTTCAGATTCAGTAATAATCGCTATTGATACAGATTGTATCTTTTTTATTCTAAGTTGACTTATTGAGAGCAAATAGTAAAGAGCAAATATATCAATTTCTTTAATTTCAGGAAGAAAATTATATTGCTTAAATAACTTTAATGCAGCTTCTTTTACAAGAGCATAAAAAGGATGATTTTTACAAATATTTATGTAACCGCTTAACCCATTTAATCTATTATTAGTTCCTAAGCGTAAATCAATATAGTAGAGTTCTGTATATCTACTTAACCCTTCAACGAGTCTTATGTCCGAAGAGAAATTAAAATAAAAATTTTCAGATATATTATCTAAAAAATCAAAAATCATACTATAACGTAAATTAGTATCTTTTAAAGAATATATTTCATCTATCGTTGCCTTTCTTTTGCGTATTAAATAATTATATAAATTCGTTGCATAATAAATAATCTCATATTGTTTAATGTTTTTGTTCATATAATTAGGAAAAAAAGATTGTAGCTTTTTCGTTATATTTATATAAAGAGAGTTTTCTTCAGTAGGGAAATTTTTATATTGTATATACTTTGAAAGTCGATTCCTAATATGCATAATCTCCATGGAAATTGACAATTTCCGTAGACCTTGTGGTGTCAAATTGAAATTATTCTCAACACAAATTTCATCAATTTTCTTCACAAAGAGTTCTTTGTCAAAAAATCTTATTTCTGATAAAGAACGAGATAAATAAAAGTCATAAAACTGTTGCATCAAATTTCTAATAGTTTTTTCATCACCTTGAATCGTTAGCACTGGAGTAGTTACTAATTGTAATTTATATTCTTGTAGCCACTCTTTTATAACTTTAAATTTACGGTATACTGTGGATTTGCTCATATTAAGAGTATTGATTATTTCATTTATAGAATATATATTTTTTTCAAAAAGCAATGTTATTATTTTCAAAAATATATTCTCTTTATATAGTATTTTCAGCATATCGTCTATAAGTGAAGGAGAAACTATATCTACATGGACTTCCCCAGATTTTATCGAAAAACTTGTGCTACTTAATGTCTCCATTAAAAATTGAAGTTCTTTTTCTATAGTTGCTCGTCCAACTTGTAAATGTTCTGCCAACTCATCAATCTTTGCTTCTCCGCTGTTAAAATGAAGATAAATCAGTATTTTTTCTGGACGATCTAAAAACCTTTCCATAGTCTATCAGCTCCTTTTTATTTTATCAATATACTAAATTTTAAAATTAAAACACTCCGATACTAAAAGTTTCTTAAAAAATATAAAGACAAAGCCATTAGCGACTTTGCCTTTATATCGAGGGTATGAATAGTAGTTTATTGCAATATATTAAAGTAATTTTCTGAAGATGAATTTTTATTGCATATACCGCCTAATTACTCTTCCTCTGATAAGAAGAGTTCCCACTCAATATCTAACAGAATCTCATTTAATTCTTCTAATGCTTCTGCCTCTAGTAAATCAACTACTAGGTCTGCTTCCTCCTCCGATAATTCTCCGAGTAACGCATCTGCCTCTAGCAAATCAAAATCGATAAACTAACGCATCTGCCTCCAGCAAATCAACTACTAGGTCTGCTTCCTCCTCCGATAATTCTCCGAGTAACGCATCTGCCTCTAGCAAATCAACTACTAGGTCTGCTTCCTCCTCCGATAAATCTCCGAGTAACGCATCTGCCTCTAGCAAATCAACTACTAGGTCTGCTTCCTCCTCCGATAATTCTCCGAGTAACGCATCTGCCTCTAGCAAATCAACTACTAGGTCTGCTTCCTCCTCCGATAAATCTCCGAGTAACGCATCTGCCTCCAGCAAATCAACTACTAGGTCTGCTTCCTCCTCCGATAATTCTCCGAGCAAATAACGCATCTGCGATAATTCTCTAGCAAATCAACTACTAGGTCTGCTTCCTCCTCCGATAAATCTCCGAGTAACGCATCTGCCTCTAGTAAATCAACTACTAGGTCTGCTTCCTCCTCCGATAATTCTCCGAGTAACGCATCTGCTTCCAGCAAATCAACTACTAGGTCTGCTTCCTCCTCCGATAAATCTTCTAGTAACGCATCTGCCTCTAGTAAATCAACTACTAGGTCTGCTTCCTCCTCCGATAATTCTCCGAGTAACGCATCTGCTTCCAGCAAATCAACTACTAGGTCTGCTTCCTCCTCCGATAAATCTTCTAGTAACGCATCTGCCTCTAGCAAATCAACTACTAGGTCTGCTTCCTCCTCCGATAAATCTCCTAGTAACGCATCTGCTAGTTCTAAATCATCCTCTGTTACTTCTGGTACCGTTGTTACTTCTGGTACTGTTGTTACTTCTGGTGTTGTCGTTACTTTTGGTGCTGTTGTTACTTCTGGTGTTGTTGTTACTTCTGATGCTGTTGTTACTTCTGGTGTTGTTGTTACTTCTGGTGCTGTTGTTACTTCTGGTGTTGTTGTTACTTCTGGTGCTGTTGTTACTTCTGGTGTTGTTGTTACTTCTGATGCTGTTGTTATTTCTGGTGTTGTTGTTACTTCTGGTGCTGTTGTTACTTCTGGTGTTGTTGTTACTTCTGGTGTTGTTGTTACTTCTGGTGCTGTTGTTACTTCTGGTGCTATCGGTGTTGCTGGTTCATCTTTAATAAAAAAGACTTCTTCGTTTTCGCCAATATTACTTGCTTCAAGAGCTGCCAGCAGTTTAGTAATATCAAATGTTTCTCCATATCTATTTACTACCCACTCGACAAATTTATTGTTCTTACTTAGAGCTTTCAGCTTCTCTTCAACACTGTTTTCTGAAAGAACCAAGAATGTAGCTAACAGATTAGTCTTCTCCGAATCTCCATAAATTTTTACCGTATGGTAATTCAACTCAATAGGCGTAACAGTACCCTCCTTAAGCACATCAAATTTCCCGACTGGTTGTAATTTTTTATGAGCATCTGCTCTTTGACGTTCGGCGTCTGGTAAATCTGTTAAATCATAGATGATATATGCCCCCGTTACTCCTACTGTCATCTCATCAGTCGCTAGTACTCTTGTATAAAATGCACCGCTTGGTTCATGGACTAAACGATAAGTTCTGTTCTTCCATTGATGATTAGTTACTTCTTCACCGTCTACCAACATTTTAATGTCAATGGATTTAGGAGAGGCTTCAGTGGCAATTGGAGCTACTATTGCTGGTGTTACTACTACTGCTGCTGCTGCAAAAATTGCTGGTGTTTTATATCTTTTTTTCTTTCTTTTCATCTCTACATGTATCCTTTCCTTATTTTCATTGTATTTCTGATAGAAAGAATAATAAATTTTTCAGGTCACGTAAGACCTTCTTTTTTTATTTTTATTTTTTTTTTGAGACAATTAAATAAAGTTAAACCGATTTTTTATATTAAATATTACAAAAAAAGGTTTTATAATCTAATTTATTAATTTACAATTACACTTTTTAAATACAATTACTTATTAACGATTTTTTTAAGATTAAAATCTATTGATATAAAAATCATATTTTTTAATTTGAATTTTTTTTTTGATAAAATGTGAAAACATATTTAAGATTTAACAAGTAATGTAGCCGAAAAAGTGGGTAAAAACCGTGGATTGTGGAATGGAAAAATATTGATTGTTATTCCCATTGAAGAAGTAGGATGGAGGATTTGGTCCAACACATACTCTATAGAAAACTGGACTTAAACTGTCCAGTTGCTATAGGTTGAATTGTAGGCTGATACAAGTTATTCAAACATATAGGATAAACTCACATCAATTTGCTTTTTATACATTATAAAGGCTCAAGCGCTTCCCTCTTTCTATAATTCATCAGGCTGCATTTCACTCAGCTAATCTCCCTTTTCACCTTTTTATTGAGCTCTTCACCGTTTGCATCTCTTCATGCAAGTCAAAAATGCTAATTGTATCTGAATCAACCATATCTGTGTAAACATCTAACGATTATGTGTTCTACATTTTGACTGTTTTATCTACACGATGATATTCAGAAATTTGAATGACCCGAACATCCCTTGTATGCAATTCATGATAAATCCCTCTGCTGTCTGTAAATGTAATATATTGATCGCGCTCACTTTCAACCAATTGTTGCGCTTTTTCCTGTGACTCTATATGGATAAATCGTCTTACATAATGCAGCTCATTAAAAAAATAGGTTATTTTAAATTCTTTCATATTAAACAACTCCTTCATTCATGCACTTATCATATCCAATCTTGAATTCGTCATCCTCTGTCAGCTTTTACTGACAAGTTTGAATACCTTCAAAAGTATAAGATTGAAGACTTAAGCAATACTAAAAATTATCGTAATACATTTATACGGAGGTAATAACATTGACTGTAACAAAAAATGCATTATCTATTTTTGCTCTTGGTGGCATCAATGAAATCGGTAAAAATATGTATGTTATACAATACGCTGACGA
The DNA here is from genome assembly GCF_037976175.1 of Lysinibacillus sp. FSL K6-3209. Taxonomy (NCBI): domain Bacteria; kingdom Bacillati; phylum Bacillota; class Bacilli; order Caryophanales; family Bacillaceae; genus Lysinibacillus; species Lysinibacillus sp. FSL K6-3209. The sequence continues at coordinate 3,956,805 of NZ_CP150264.1, forward strand.
TTTGTTAATTGTCGATTGCGGTGCGAAGTTTCCGGATGAAAGCCTACTTGGTATTGATCTAATCATTCCAGATATCACTTATTTACAGGAGCATAAAGAAAAAATAAAAGGATTGATTGTTACTCATGGACACGAAGATCATATAGGTGGCATTCCATACCTCTTAAAAAAAATAAATGTTCCTATTTATGGTACTCGTTTTACATTAGGCTTAATCGAACTAAAACTAAAGGAACATAAACTTTTAAGAGAGACAGAATTAATTGAGATTGGCTCTGATTCAGCTTTACATTTCGGTCAAATTGACGTTAGTTTTTTCAGAACAAATCATAGTATACCTGACTGTCTAGGAATCGTTTTTCAAACACCCGAAGGAAATGTTGTACACACGGGCGATTTCAAGTTTGATTTAACACCTGTAAATAATCAATTTGCTGATATTCATAAGATGGCTGAGGTTGGTACACAAGGTGTATTAGTATTAATTTCTGAAAGTACCAACGCTGAACGACCGGGCTTAACACCGTCAGAAAAACTGGTAGGTCATCATATTGAAGAAGCCTTTCTACATGCTGAACGCAAAGTTATTATTTCTACCTTTGCTTCCAATGTGAATCGTATTCAGCAAATTGTAGATGCCACAATCGTAACGAATCGTAAACTAGCACTATTAGGTCGCAGCATGGTAAATGTTGTAGATGTCGCTTTAGAGCGAGGATATTTAACAATACCGGAAGATTTGTTAATAGATGCCCGTGAAGTAAAGTACCTCCCACCAGAAGATGTCGTTGTTTTATGTACAGGTAGTCAAGGGGAACCATTAGCAGCTCTTGCCCGTTTAGCTAGTGGCAACCATCGAGAAGTGAAGATTTTACCAGATGATACCGTTATTTTAGCCGCCTCTCCAATACCAGGAAATGAAAAAGGTGTTTCTCGAATTGTCGATAATTTATTTCAGCTTGGGGCTAAGGTGATTTATGGTTCATCCAGTAACACTGGCATGCATGTTTCTGGACATGGTTATCAAGAAGATTTAAAACTAATGCTGACACTAATGAAACCGAAGTTTTTTATTCCGATTCATGGTGAATTTCGCATGTTACACCAACACCGTTTGTTAGCAGAATCTGTTGGTGTTAAAAGAGGACATACCTTTATTATTAAAAACGGAGACGTTGTCGATATTGAAAATGCTAAAGCGAGGCAAACGCGAAAAATTCCATCTGGCGATACGTATGTAGATGGTATTGGCATTGGAGAAGTTGAAGGCATCGTATTACGTGACCGTAAACAACTATCAGAGGATGGCATGCTCGTTATCGTGTTAACGCTTAGTAAGGCAGATGGGTCGATTATTTTAGAACCTGATACCATTTCACGGGGATTTGTTTATGCTAAAGAATCAGAGGATCTTCTTCTTAAAGTAAATGTTCTTGTAAAAGCAACCATTGGTGAACTACAAGAGGAAAGCAAGCAGCAACTGTTTGTTTTAAAACGGGAAATAAAAAAGGCTGTCGGCCAGTATCTTTTTTCACAGACGAAACGTAAACCAATGATTTTACCTATTATTATTGAAATTTAACTATTTAAAAGTCGGTGTAAGCTTCACTTCTTTAGTGATTACACCGACTTTTCTATTTTATTTGCCTATTAGGATGTATTGTTCAACCGAAATAGCTCTCCTGTAAAAATTTTATGCAGTGTGTAATTATAATACATTTGTAGTTGGTCAAAGCCGTCATTTAACTGTCTAGTATGTTGTTCCGTTTGCTGCGCAATATTACCAATATGCAGTGGTAACTCCTCTACAGCCGTTAGTAAAGATTTTTTATTTTTCAATAGTTGTTGACTTGTTTTTAATAGTTTGACAATGTTCGTTTGCATTTCAAGTGAAGGTATATCTATTAGAATATGATGCAACTGTCTCCAGTCTGTATTTGGTTGATACCAACTAAAAAAATAGTATAAATAATCGCTTAAAATAATGGATTCATTTGGAATAATCGCGACAACATCATGTGCTATATACGCTACATTTTCACATTGAAATATATGCTTGTTAGCACCATCTAGGCTATTTTTTTCAAATACAATTGTTTTTGCGGGAACCTTCGCCCATTTCCATTGATCTATCGCACTATCCAATTGAGATAATCGATGAATATCTTCGCCAAGAGACAACCATTTTAACTTTTCTGCGGTAATAAGCGGTTGATTTACTTTTGAGAAATTTGGAATATAAGGTGTTGTTCTAGCAACAATAAGAGCTATTTCATCTAGTCTATAACGCTTCAACACGTTTAGATCCTCCATTCTTCACAATATGCCATCCTCACATAAATAATTGTTAACGCCTGATTTTAGTGAATAAAATGATAGATATTTCCTCAATTAGCATTCATATAGTGATTATTGTACCATTTTAATGTAATATTATCTATATTGTATAACTTTAATGGTATATGCATTTTCTTTGTTTTTCACTAGCTTTTTACATAGAGGTGAATGATATGTCAGACTTTTTAAAGCTAGTAGGTGAACAACTCCGTATCATTAGAGTTTCCAAAGGGCTTAGTCAAGAAGAAGTTGCAGAGAGAACGGGGAAGTTAGGTTTTAGTAAAGGTCGCATTTCAAATATTGAGCATGGGCAATCTAATATTACGTTAAGTACATTGGAAATGCTTATGAAGGCGTTAGATATTGCACCTGAAGAACTCTTTAATTTCCAACGATTATCGGGTGTTACTGATATTGAAGAGAAAAATCTTATGCTTGACATTCATCGCTCATTATTAAGAGAGCGCAATTTAGACGAAGTAAAATATGTAGTACGCATCACAAGAGATTTTCTAAATACCATTGATGCGCAAACAAAGAAAAACAGCTCTAATGTTGAATAACATTAGAGCTGTTTGACTGTAAACACGGGTTGCCTTGCAAGATTTAATGTGTTGATTGATTTCCGCTACGTGCGGGGTCTTAAGTCTCACGCTTATCCCGCAGGAGTCGAGCAACCCTTCACTACAATCATATGTGGGTGCCAGTCACTCACACAATTTTCTGCGATGAGTGGAGGGCGCAACACCCAAGCAGGAACAGCACGAGCCGCAAAAATTAGTTGAAGCCGTGCCTGCGGAATGGGAGCGCATAGAACGGAAATCAATAGCTTACGTTGTGCCCGCGGGAAACTACCGTCATTAGCGGACATCGACGGTCACAGTACTCTCATTCCCCTATTCTCCTTCCATCCCAAACTTCTGTCGATAGCCACATTTTCTACATAGCTCTTCGACCGCTTCTCGTCTTGAAAAGCCTTCTACTATATTATTGGCACGCTCACCTTCTACAATTTCACTAAAGGATTGCTCATGAACATTGCCTAAGTTAATAACACCCTCTCCATCAAGGCAGCAAGGTACAACTGTGCCATCTACAAGAATAGCTGCTTGGCTACGTAACGCATGGCAAAAGCCTTTCCCTTCATCCTCTGGAGCAAGTAGACTTGGCCATCTAAATTCATGGTCTTGATTTAAATAAATATTGTTCGCAATTTTTACACCCTTACCAGGCTGCACTTTTTCTTCGATTCGAAAATCGAGATTATATTCATTTTCTATAATTTCAAGCGTCTCACGGTTTCTTCTTGCGGCTAAATCTGAAATATGATCCTGTTGTAAATTCCACAAACGATACGAAATAATCGTATTAAATTTGCTTGCTTCACGCACAAATTCTAAAATATCCCCTAAATATTTTTCACGATTTTCAGACCCCTCATGCCCATCAAAGCTGTGTAATGAAAAATTGATTTGACGTAATGCAGGCTTTCCTAGTAACTTTTCGCGATTTTTTTTAATCAGCGTACCATTCGTTGTAATATTGACCTTAAAGCCTTTTTCATGAGCCGCATCCAAAAGCTGATGAATACGTGGATGTAAAAGTGGTTCACCCTTTACATGCAAATAAATGTATTTCGTATGTGGGCGTATTTCATCCAATATTTTATTAAATTGTTCTACCTTAATAAGTCCCTTTGCACGCTCAGTTGGCGGGCAGAAACTACAAGCTAAATTACAAACACTTGTTATTTCTATATAAACCTTTTTAAATGTTTTCAACGTTTATTCACCGTTCCAGTTCCATAGATATTCATATAATCTTATTCATTTTAACAAATTTTCACGATGACGCGCAGAAATTCATGATGGATACCCTAAATGAAATGTTTCTATCATGACTTTTTACTACTTTCACACATAGCAACAAATAATTTTCTTCATATTCTCTGTCGATATAAGGCTACACGTACAAGTAAATTTTTAATAATTTAATACTTTAATAATAATACTGAAAAGAAAGGAGTGGAAACTATGACAGGTTTTTATAATTCTCCGAAACATTCAAATCACTCGGAGGATCCTGAAAGAGAAAGCTCTAATAAACAAGCGAAAAATAACGTAACAATAAATATTACATTTAATATTGGCAATACCGAAAACCATTTTGAGCAAAGGGCTGAAGGTGGCGGTCAAATTAATAAAGATGTTGGAACAAATGCCAACCAAGGTGGGCAAAACGCGCTAAATCACAGTCAAACTAGAAATCTAAATTCTCAGTTTGCGGATGGCAATGGCAGAAGTGGAATTGCTGGAGATGATAACGATGAGGCGGGTGGACAACAAGGTATTAAAGTTCGGGATAGTTTAGTTATTGATAGCGATATCCATTCGCACGCTAGTCAGTCTCAAGATGTTGAAGAAGGGCTACTAGATACAGTACCTGAAGAACAACCATCTAACAGCGACCACAATGAATAAAAGTTCGAAGCCATTGCTAACTAAAAAAGTAAAACTTCTATCTGTAGGTACTTTCATCCTACCTGATAGAAGCTTTGCTTTAAACAGAACGCTTATAATTTTTTGTACCATCATACGAATAAAGCATTGGCTTTCCTTCAACATACGTCTCTAAATGCACAGGACGCCCCCACAATTGATAAATATATGGCAAGACATTTTCTAAATAATGTGGATCTAGTTCCGTTCCTTCATAACCATGTACCAAATATAATTCACCATTTCGCAGGTAATCGCCATTTTTCACAACGATATATGGGAATCCTCCATTAACGCGCATTGATACAAGCTGGTCACGCACCATTTCATGATCCTTATCTGTTATACGATATTCATTGCCCTTTTTTTGAAACAAATACAAATCTTCTTGCTTGGCTAAATCCTTTGTTAAATAGTTGCGAATAAAAGAAATATCCGATTCAATTTCTCGCACCTCAAACATCTTTTCACGCCCTGTGTTCGGTAGAACGCCTAATCTGCGCATTTCTTCACTTGGGTTATTATAGCGTTTTTCAATATCCTCAAATATTTTCAAACCTAAATAATATGGATTAATCGATGTTTTTGATGGTTGCACAACCCCTGCGTTTAATTTGGCATATTCAATTGTCTCCACTGTAGTTAAATTAAGTTCGCGCATAATTCGTTGATGCCAATAAGAAGCCCATCCTTCATTCATTATTTTGGTTTCTAATTGCGGCCAAAAATATAGCATTTCCTCACGCATCATCGTTAAAATATCTCGCTGCCAGTCCTCAAGCTCCCGACTATGCTCCTCAATAAACAGTAATAAATCTTTTTCCGGTTTTAATGGAAACTGTTTAATTTTTCTACGTACTGGTCTCTGCTCTTTTTCTTTCGTATCTAAATTCCAAAGATCATCGTACGGTGATTTGGCAGTAATCACGTCTTCTTCATCTTGTTCATCATCTTCGGATGACAGCTTTGGTCTTAATAAGGAAGGGTCGATATGTTCTTGAATGGCTAAAATCGCATCTAAAAACTGTTCCACCTCTTCCTTGCCATATTCTCTTTCATAACTGGCAATACGCTCTGCTGTCGCTGTCATACTCTCGACCATATCGCGTCTTGTATTAGAAAATCGCACATTGTTTTTAAAGAAATCACAGTGCGCTAATACATGCGCAATAATTAGCTTATTTTGTGTAAGTGAATTCGTATCAAGTAAAAATGCATAGCACGGATTGGAGTTAATTACGAGCTCATAAATTTGACTTAATCCTAAATCATATTGCAGTTTCATCTTATGAAATTGCTTGCCAAAGCTCCAGTGGGAAAAACGAGTAGGCATACCATATGCGCCAAATGTATAAATAATATCTGCAGGACATATTTCATAACGCATCGGGAAAAAATCTAAACCAAACCCTGTTGCAATCTCTGTTATTTCATCAATCGCACGGTGAAGCTCCTTCTCCATTTTTCAGCCTCCTCCTTTCGGAAATGAATGCTTAGCACCTTCCAATTTAATTTTCATTTTGCAATTCAGTTTTTTGGAAAAAGCTTTTTAAGGCATCATAGACATCGCCTTTTTTCTTTAAAATATGATATCTAAATTTGGGATCATCAATTTTTTTATACGTATACATTAGCGTCGAGAAACGGTTATGCTGATTTACTTCTCCATAGCCAAACATACTTGATACTTCCATCAATTCACTCACGAGTTTTAAACATTTTTCATTATCCATCGAAATGTTTTCGCCATCCGAAAAATGAACAGGGTAAATATTGTAACGACTTGGGTTATATTTATCGCGTATTAACTCTAATGCTTTTATATACGCAGATGAACAAATCGTTCCACCACTTTCTCCCTTTGTGAAAAACTCTTCTTCTGTCACCACTTTTGCCTCTGTATGATGGGCAATAAACTCTATTTCCACTGTTTCATATTTCGAGCGTAAAAATCTTGTCATCCAAAAGAAAAAGCTTCTTGCACAATATTTTTCAAAAGTGCCCATGGAGCCACTTGTATCCATCATTGCAAGCACGACTGCCTTCGATTCAGGCTTCTCCACTTCATCCCATGTTTTAAAGCGTAAATCATCATTATGAATAGGCGTAATTTGAGCATTCCCTTCCATGGCATTGCGTTTGATCGCATTTAAAATGGTACGCTTCTTATCAACATTGCCCATAAGCCCTTTTTTCCTTATATCATTGAATTCAATTTTTTCGGTTTTAATATCTGCTTTTTCTTTTTGCTGTAAATTAGGGAGTTCTAGCTCTTTAAATAACACATTTTGCACTTCTTCCATGCTGACTTCTGCTTCATAATAATCTTGACCAGGCTTGTCACCAGCTTCTTTTCCATTGCCATTGCCTTGATCGCTCTTGCTACCGTCACGTGCAACAACATCCCCCACACTACTATCACCTTGTCCTTGACCGACATGCTTTGAATTATCATAGTTATATCGAATTTTATATTCATCGAGGGAGCGTATAGGTATTTTAATAACCTCTCGGCCATTTGACATAACAATACTTTCCTCACTTACTAAATCGGGTAAATTGTTTTTAATCGCATCTTTAACCTTTTCCATATGACGTTGTTGGTCTTGGTGCCCTTTACGATGGAGGGACCAATTTTCCTGAGAGATGACAAATCGCTTATTTTCGTTTTCAGTCATTTTTATCCTCACCCATCTATCAAATTCGCTTTTTCTATCCTATGCTAGCAATCAGCTTTCTTGAACTTTTTAGAGAAATAAAAGGAGTGCCCTAAAAATGGGACACTCCTATACCGACGATTCATTACGCCCCTGCATAATTGTCACTGACACTAAGTTAGCGGTTTAACAAACTACCTACATATTGTAATAATTCATTCGCTGAAGTTGTGTTATAGCCATGCTCATCCACAAGCCTTGCTACAACTTCATTAATTTTCTTCAGTTGTGACTCATCAGGCATTTTTGAAGACGTTGTAATTTTCACGACATCTTTCAAATCAGCAAATAGTTTCTTTTGGATTGCTTCTCGTAATCTCTCATGAGAATTATAGTCGAAGCGCTTGCCATTTCTTGCATAAGCTGAAATGCGAATTAATATTTCCTCACGGAATGCTTTTTTCGCATTTTCAGAAATGCCAATTTGCTCTTCAATGGAACGCATTAGCTTTTCATCTGGATTCATTTCTTCGCCAGTTAGGCGATCAAATATTTTGTTTTTATTACAAAACGCCTCTACATTATCGAGGTAATTATTCATTAATGTTTTGGCAGATTCTTCGTACGAGTAGACAAATGCTTTTTGCACTTCATTTTTCGCAATTTCATCGTACTCTCTTCTTGCAACAGCAATATAATTCATATATTTTTCTCGATCTTCTTGAGATATAGAAGCATGCTGATCAAGACCATCTTTCAGTGCGCGCAACACATCCAATGCATTAATAGATGGGATTTCTTTGCGAATGATTGCTGATGAAATACGGTTAATAATATACCGTGGATCAATACCGTTCATGCCTTCGTTAGGAAACTCTTTTTTCAGCTCCTCTAAGTCAACGGAATTAAATCCCTCCACATTTTCTCCGTCGTACAAGCGCATTTTTTTAATAAGATCCACACCTTGTTTTTTCGGAACTTCCAGCCTTGTTAGGACCGAAAAGATTGCTGCGGCCTTCAATGCATGTGGCGCAATATGAACATGAGCCATATCACTTTCATTAATCATTTTTTCATAAATATGTTCTTCCTCGCTCACTTTTAGGTTATATGGAATTGGCATAACAATAATGCGCGAGTGTAACGCTTCGTTCTTTTTATTCGAAATAAAGGAACGATATTCCGTTTCGTTTGTATGAGCAACAATTAATTCATCGGCACTTATTAAAGCGAATCTTCCTGCCTTAAAATTCCCTTCTTGCGTCAGTGACAACAAATTCCATAAAAACTTTTCGTCTAATTTCAGCATTTCTTGGAATTCCATCATTCCTCGGTTCGCTTTATTTAACTCTCCATCAAAGCGATAAGCACGAGGGTCCGACTCTGAGCCAAATACGCCAATAGTCGAGAAATCAATGCTCCCCGTTAAATCTGCAATATCTTGAGATTTTGGGTCAGAAGGTGTGAAGGTTCCTATACCCACACGTTTGTCTTCAGAAAAAGTGATACGCTCAATAATGACATTTTCAATACGTCCATCGTATTCTTTTTCAAGACGCATCGTATTTAAAGGCGATAAGCTGCCCTCAATTCGTATTCCATACTCTTCAAAAAATTCATTTCGTAAATGATGTGGAATTAAATGCAGCGGGTCCTCATGCATTGGACATCCCTTAATTGCATAAACTGCTCCCTCTTCCGTGCGCGAGAATTGTTCAAGCCCTCGCTTTAACAACGTTACGATCGTTGACTTTCCTCCACTTACAGGCCCCATCAATAACAAAATCCGCTTTCTAACATCTAATCTTCTTGCTGCAGGATGGAAATATTCCTCCACCAGTCTTTCAATTGCTGATTCAAGCCCAAAAATTTCTTTTCCGAAAAATTGATACATCTTTTGCCCATCGCGTTCCTCTACACCAGCGCTTTTAATCATATTGTAGACGCGAGAATGGGCTGTTTGAGCAACTTCAGGTCTTTCCTTTATGATGCGTAAATAATCTGCAAATGTACCTTCCCACTTCAGTCGATTTTCTTCTTCGCGATAGCTCTTCACTTTATCTAAAATGTTGATAGCCTTCCCTCCATTCTTTCAGGGCTTGATTTATAACATAGTATGAAGTTAGATACATTATGATACCCATTACTTTTTCATTGAATTAGTTTCTTCTTATTGTTCAAGTTTTTTTCTCGCTACATAAAAGGGATTTACTGCATTTAAAGTGGACTTATGAAATATAAAATTTCGGTTATTCTATCTGTAGAAAGGAGGTCCAATTTTGAATCGTTATTTAATTTTCCTTCTAACATGTATGCTGCTGTGGAGTTATTTTCCCCCAACGGTTACACTGGCAAATGAAGGACCGAGTAATGAAGAAATTTTACAACAACGTATGTCCTATTACGTACAATTCGATGAATTACTAATTCCATGGCATTTTTTAGCGGCTATCGATCAATATGAGCGAAATCTTCAATCCGTTCGTAAAGATATTCCGAAGCGAGATGGCTTCATCGCCATTCAATTTTCTGATGAGTATTGGTCCGGTGCATTAAATCCTGTCAAGGAAGATACGATACCTGAAACAATCAGTTATTTTGGTGGAATGGGACTTGATGGCAACGGTGATGGAATTGCAAGCCCTTCAGATGATGTAGATGTGATCTTCTCCATGGCTAGTTTTATAAGTCAATTTGGTTCTACAGATGAGGACTTTAAACTTGCTTTATGGGAATACTACAAAAGTGAAGAAGCCGTTAATCAAATCGTCACGATTTCCACTTTGTATAAACATTTTAAAACGACTGAGTTGGATGCCCATACATTCCCGATTCCAACACGCTCCGATTACAGCTATAGAGGTACTTGGGGTGATAATAGAGGTTGGGGAGGCAGGCGAATCCACGAGGGAACTGACATTTTTGCAGGCTACGGGACACCTGTACTGTCCACCTCCTATGGTGTAGTCGAAGTTAAAGGCTGGAATCAATTCGGAGGTTGGCGAATTGGCATTCGCGATAATCATAATTCTTATCACTATTATGCCCATCTCGGGAGCTATCATAAGGAAATAAAGGTTGGAGATGTTGTAGAACCAGGGCAAGTACTCGGTTATGTCGGCAGCTCAGGTTATGGAAAAGAAGGCACATCTGGAAAATTCCCTCCACATCTTCATTACGGTATTTACAAATTTAATGGTCGAACAGAATGGGCATTTGATCCATATCCATCTTTACTGCAATGGGAGCGTCAAGCAAAAAAAGATAAGCAGTAAAGAACTTAAATGCTCTTATTCACAGCGAAATCAGATGGAGATTCGTCTATAAGACAAGGCAAGAAGCTGGGACAAAAGAGAAAAAGTGTTAGATTGATGGCAGTCAATCTAACACTTTTTTGCTTCGGCTGTGCTTTCCGCTCAGCACAGTAAGCCGCAACCCTCACTAACGCGCAGAATGCCCGCGTCTTACGCTGTGTAAGTTCTGAGCAGGAGCCACCGCCTCCGCTATCAACAACTAATGAGCACTTCTAATTTTTTTTATTGCAAAAGCAAGAATAGCTAAGTTCTCCATATAGCTAAAATTTATGAACACCCTTCCTCTGTTCCTTAAATTTTTTTAGTTTTGTCTCAGCCTCTTGCAGTTTTTTGATATCCCCTATAGTACTTCTAAAAAAATATATAGTATTGTCAAATTTATTTTTTCTAAAAACACCATGACAATAGGTAAATAGACACACGATTTTAGCAAACAAACAAGAATATTTGAAAAATATGAATTTAATTATGCCAAAAAACCTTTTTTAGTATTTTCAACAAAAAAATTCTACTTTTCTTTTGAAATAGTAATAAAATAAATAGAGTAGGATAAGTTTTAAAGAAAAAGCTAAAGGATGGAAAAAATGAATCGTTTATTTCAATTTAAAACAATTAAAGCACGTTTATTAAGTACATTTATTATGTTATTAGTATTATTTGCTTGTTTTACTACGTATACTTATTTTTCAAATACAAACATGGAGAAACAGGCTAAAGTCCTCGTTGAAGAAGATTTAATGGTGTTAACTGCAAGTAAAAATCTAGCAATGTCTACGAGTGTCCGACTATCTGCAGCCTTAAGTTATGTTGTATCTGGTGATGAAAAATACATAGAGACGTTTAATGAATACCGTAAAATTGCTGAAGATAATAACCTTATCGTTGAAAAGTATGAAAATACGCCAGAAAGAAAAAAGCTGGTAGAAATGGCTCGTGAATGGAGCAACCGAGTAAATAGTGAAGTATTTGAAGTATACAAGCAAGGTGATAAACAATTAGCATTAGAAAATTTAACAGCTATCAATCATCTTGTAACTGAAGTGCGTGCTGGCTATGAAGAAGTAGCTGATAAACGCGCAGAAGCCATTACGAAGGTCGGCAATGATGTCGTATCAACAAGTTCAAGCAATAAAACAATCGGGGTTATTGCAAGTATCATCTTATCCCTTGCAGGAATTCTTATCGCTATTTTTACAGCAAGTAGAATCTCTAAGCCTATTTCTATAGTTTCCCATCGTATGAGGGAATTAGCTGATGGAAATTTACGCAATGAAAAATTCACCGTAACCCATCAAGATGAAATTGGTCACTTAATGCTTTCTGCCAATGACCTAAATGAAAAATTAAAAGATACGATCAGCTCTATTCATAATGTATCAGAAACGGTAGCTGCAAGCAGTGAGGAATTAGCGCAATCTTCTAATGAAGTTCAAACAGGTACAGAACAAATTTCTTATACAATGCAAGAGCTTGCCACTGGAACAGAAACACAAGCCTCTACAGCTAGTGATTTAGCTGAAACCATGACAACGTTCCAACGCCATATTTACGAAACAACGCAAGAGGGTATTGAGTTGAAAGAGCATTCGGGGCAAGTGCATGAATTAACAAACACAGGAAAAACATTAATGGTTCAATCTACACAACAAATGGCAACTATTAATGACATTGTGTTAGATTCCGTAAAAAAGGTAGAAGGTTTAAACGAACAGTCTGCTGAAATTTCAAAGTTGGTTTCTGTAATTGATGAAATTTCTAACCAGACGAATTTGCTTGCTTTAAATGCTGCCATTGAAGCCGCACGTGCAGGAGAGCATGGCAAAGGCTTTGCAGTGGTTGCCGATGAAGTGCGTAAGCTAGCAGAACAAGTACAATTCTCTGTGACAGATATTTCAACAATTGTTCATCGTATTCAAAGCGAAACAGGCAATGTCACAAATTCCCTTCAATCTGGTTATGAAGAAGTAAGAAAAGGAACAGCACAATTAAATCAAACAAATCATACTTTCGATCAAATTTCCCAAGCGATAGAGGATATGAATAACAATATTAATGTGATTTCAAATAACTTAACAAAAATTTCCCAACATTCCGAAGCGATTAATGGTTCAATTGATGAAATGGCTTCTATTTCACAAGAATCCGCTGCTGGTGTTGAGCAAACAACAGCTACTGTTGAAGAAACGGCTGCAACAATGGATGAAATTTCAAAGAGTGCCAATCAATTAGCTGAAATGGCTGAAGAGCTAAACACACAACTACAAAAATTCACACTTTAATACAAGGAAAAAGCTATCCGAATGTCTTCGTGATAGCTTTTTTATTAGGCTAGATTACATCTAGTATAGGTTATTGCCAATGTCGGATAGGTACTCTCTCTAATTCATAGTGCTTAATAATAATACTGACTTTTTGATACCATTGTTCACACAATGCCATTGCTTCGATATACGTATCATCTTCTATTGAAATGCCATCCTCTTGTTCTAAAAAGATATACTCTATAATTGGATCGCTTAGATTGTCTACCACCATTTTTAAAGCTAATTGCGACACTTCTTGTTCCTCACACGCTTCTTCCTCAATCTCTGCTTCTTCTGCTAATACACGGTTTTCCTCCTCTAGTAAAGAGTCACTAAACAAACCATTACTAGTTCTTGCCACAATATGACCGTCCTCTACAATCGCTACCTCATAAATTTCATTAAAACAGACTTCTTTCTTTGCTACTGCAGCTTCCCAATCTTCTCTAACTGCCAGTATAAGTGTTTTGGTTTGCTCATTCAGTAATAATGCATGTAAAGCATCATTTGCGATGGTGGCATGGGTATGAGGGATATTCTTTAACTCTTCTTCACTTGCACTTTTAAGCTCTGCCATCATTCTAAAAGTATGATATTTCCATTTAATATAACGTATTACGCCAATGATGACTAAGGTTATGCCAATTAAAAAGTACAATTTTTTTATCAGTTCAGCATTCATTGCCATTGCTAAAAACAAATATATCGTACCTAACAATACTAGAAAGATTGTTTTCATTATTATCCCACTTTCAACAAATTAATAGATAGGGAAAATACATCTCTATAGTAGAAATCTTATTCAGCTATCTCTCTTTTCATGCTTCATTTTTGGATAATAAAAAACACGAAACACTGCGTATTGCAGTGTTTCGTGTTGTTGAACATGTCTTTTTAGGATAAAAACAAGCTTATTGTTTCACTAGCTCATCCTTACTACCTACATTATCTAATGTTTTATCTTTTTCAATTTTATGCATATCAAGCACATGTTGTGAAGGAGGCACAAGCAAACTGACAATCACAATCGTTATACCTGAAATGACAACTCCAGAGAAAACAGGTGCCTGCCATAATTCGTTTATTAAACCTATAAAGCCTTCAGACTGTATGGATAAACTAGGTACAAAAGTTAGTGTTGTGATTATATAATAGATAAGCCCGACCGATATACTTGCCCAGACAGCTGGCGTACTGACCCGCTTCCAAAATGGACCTAAGACAATTGGCCAAAAAATCGTCACGAATATTACGTCCCAAGCTAAGTAAGCTAAATCAATTACTTTTTGAAAGCTAACTGCCAATATTAAGCCTAATACTGCACTGCTTAAAATCACAAGTCTAGAAAATCTCAATAAAGTTTTAGGATTAGGATTACGATTAATAAAGTCTAAATAAATATTCTTTGTGATAATACCAGAAGTTGCAACGTAACATGCGGCAACAGTCGACATTCCCATCGCTGCCATTGCCGTTAAAAAGATTGCAGCTAAAAGAGGAGGAAAGTATCCTTGTGCAAATGCTAGCATTAACGTTTCTGGATTTGTGCTATTAGGATAAATTGTCTTAAATGCTTCACCTAACATACCTGGAATCCAACTAATCGCTATAATAACGAGACCAGCGATAATCATACTGCGTTGTGCTACTTTCGGGCTTTTTGCGGCCGCCACCCTTTGACCTAAGTCAACAGCAGGGATGTCACCAAGCGCTAATACAAGATATAACGTCCAAAATTCAGCTCCAGCCTTATTAAACAATTCACTTATATTCCACCACTCCGGATTAAACGTCACATCAGGATAATAAATGAACACAAAAATGGTAATTCCTAAAATACCAGCTACTGCTAGCGCACCTTGTACGATTTCTGTGTAGGCTACAGCCCATAAACCGCCAATTACTGAATACAGTGCTGTTAACGATACAAATAATAATGCTGCTGGAACAAAATCTATTTGCAGCAATTGCTGGATAATATACGTTCCGCCAACAGTTAAAGCTGCTGCATTAAAGATCCCAAAGGCGATAGCCATTACAATCCCTGTATAAGCCCCTAACTTTTTACTACCATATCTTAAGCCATAGTAGTCTGCTAATGTCCATCCTTTTAATCTTCTAAGCGGTTTTGTCCATATAAGCGCACCAAGAATCATACAGGTACCTAAACCACCCATAGTCGCTGATCCCTCAAAGCCACCACTCGTATAACCAGAGCCGACAGCGGCAAAAAAGAACGGAGCGGCTAATAAAGCCGCAATTAAACTTCCCGTAACTACTGAGAGAGGCATACTCCAACCGGCTACGATTAAATCTTCTGCCGTATTCACGCGCTTATACCCCTTATAACCAATATAATAAATAAAAATTAAGTACAAGCTAAAGATTAAAATATTCAACATTTTTATTGCTCCTTAGTTCTTACATTATCCATTCATTACTACTCCACCATTAGGCGTTAAAATTTGACCTGTATAGAAATCAGCATTGTCAGAGGCTAAAAAAAGTACACTTTTTGCGATTTCCTCAGGCTGTGCCAAGCGTTTTAATGGATACTTTGCGGATTCCTCTTCAATATAGTTCTCTCCAAATTCTTGTAGGATATCTGTGAGTGTCCCACTAGGAGCTACAGCGTTTACTAATATGTTGGGCGCTAATTCTCTTGCCAAAGCTTTTGTAAATGCATTAATGCCGCCTTTTGCAGCTGAGTAATGCGTAAACTCTTCACAACCTAAACTACCAATATCTGAAGAAATATTAATAATCTTGCCTTTGTTTCTTTCCTTCATTCGTTTCGCTGCTTCTCGGCAATTATAAAAACATCCATAAAGATGTACTTTAATCATTCTGTCCCATTGTTCGTCTGTTAAATCTAGCACGCTAGAAGCTTGGGCAAATCCTGCATTATTGACAAGAATATCAATCTGCCCTAGATGCTTGTCCATGTATCGGAACATGTCCTGTACTTGATGAGAGTCTGATACATCAGCACGGTATTTATAAGCACGCACACCTAGTTTTTCAGCCTGTGCTCGCACTTCTTCTGCTTCTTGATCGTCACCAATATAGTTAATGAATACATTGGCACCTTGTTTTGCGAATGCAAGTGCAATTGCTTTTCCGATGCCCTTACTAGAACCCGTAATCAGAACATTTTTTTCTGTTAAATTATTTTCCATTTTCATCATTCTCCAATTTGAATTTTGCTACAAGTGCTTGTAATTCTTGTGCTGTTATTCCTAAAGAAGAAGAAGCCTCTTTCACTTCTTGCATCGTCGTTAATTGTTCCTGTGTCGCTTTTGAGACATTAGATGAAAACTCTGATGAAAGCTCCGATGATTGTTTAATGTTATTTACAGACGCCGCAACTTCTTCCGATGAAGCAGAAATTTGCTGAGAAGCTGCTGAAATTTCACGAATTTGACTTGCGACTTCTTCCGATGATGTAAGAATTTCTTTAAAGATTTCCCCTACTTCATCTGTATATTCCATACCAGTTTTTACATCTGCTTTTCCTTTTTCCATCACGACAATGGAAGCATTTGAATCGGATTGAATCGTACTAATAAGATTATAAATTTCTGTTGCTGATTGGGATGATTGTTCTGCCAACCTTCTCACTTCATCTGCTACAACTGCAAACCCTTTACCATGTTCTCCTGCTCTTGCTGCTTCAATAGCCGCGTTTAGAGCAAGTAGGTTAGTTTGATCCGCAATTGCTGTAATAAGACTCACAATATCGCTAATTTTATTCGTATTAACATGTAAGCCATTAATCGTTTTGCCAATTTGTTCTACTGAACCATTAATTAGCTCCATTTGGGATATAACTTGTTGCACGACTTTATCTCCACGTTCAGATGCAAGAGACGCTGCTATAGATGATTCGGCAGCTGTATTTGCTGAATCGGCTATTTGTTGAATTCCTGTTGCTGTTTCCTCCATAGCTGCAGCAGTTTCTTCTGTCATCACCATAGCTGCTTCTGCATTCTCATTTATACGTCTCATATCCTTTGCAATATCGGTAGAACTGTTATACGACTCTCCTGCATTGACAGTTAACTGACTTGCAGCTGAAGAAACATGATTAGAAGTATTTCTAATATTTAAAATAATATGTTGTAAATTGGTAACCATCGTTTGAATTGATTGCGATAAATTCCCTATTTCATCTTTCGTAATTTCTAATTCAACATGATGCAATTCACCATTTGCCACTTGATTTGCAACATCGACTACTTTCTTAAGAGGCTTTAATAGTCGATCGATAATTATGTAAAGTAAAATTAGTAAAATAATTAAACCAACAACTGCGATTGCAATTTGTTTTGTCATGCTTGTTTTGATGATCGTATTTATGTAATCTGCGGAATAATCAATACCTAACAAAGCAATTATTTTGCCATTATCATCTTTAATAGGGGTAAATACTGTTCTCCAAGCACCATATTGATCTTCGAATACGTTCGTTACTTCAGACTGATTATTGTCAATTGCACGCTTAGCTGTTGCTACATGTTCATCTGCTAACTCTTCGAAAATCTCACCAGCTTCATATACCTCATTCAAGTTGGATGTATACCCTATCGGATTAACACCTTTATCTTTCATATCCCAAATATAACTCCAGCTCATTATCCCTTGCTCTTCTTGGATCATGTCTAGCTGTTTTTGGAGATTTTTAAAATCGGGATTACTTTCCCCTTTTTCAGTTAATAAATGTTTAATCTGATCACTATCGAGATTCATAGCTGTCAATATACCAACACTTTTTAACTCTTGTTCCAAATCTACATTCATTCTTTTATTTAGCTCACTAATACTTTGTGTTGTGATGATAGAAATCAACAGTAAAACAATAATAGAAACTGTAAGTAATAATTTGTTTTTCAATGAAACATTTTTTAAAAATTGCATTGATAGTTCCTCCTCTTTATATTTTATAGGTCAAAAAAAAATAACCTATTTCAAAAGAAATAGGTTATTAAAGATAAAAAACAATAAATCCCAATAACGACTAATCTTTTGCAACCCAGCCGTCATAGCGCCATCTGCCTTAGACCTGTAGCTTTGCGTCTCTACCTTTCAGTAGATTTGCCCTTATTTCTCCTCAAATTAACATAATAGTAAAAAATAATCAATATAGCTTACGAAAATACTATTTCGTCCATGCTCTTATTTTACTACTTCTGTACAAACAATGAAATAATTACTATGTAAAAATATTCTTTTTTATTGTAAAAAAAATAAGCAGCGACAACGTAAACATACGTTATTGCTGCTTAAATTTCTGATAAACACTTACCCCTAAATGTTTATTCAATTATGCAAGTTGTGTTACGAGTAAGACGGATGGAATAAAGGATAATGCAAAAACGCACATATACCATACAGAAGTACGGCGTAATGAAAAACGAACTTTTTTGCGTTCTGCGTAAAAAATGTCTAACATAACAGCAACTATTAATGGAATACTAATGCAAGAAATAGCAATTAAAATAAGATCAAAAAATATCATAAAAAGCACCCCTCTGTTCATGAACATTTCTTTTCCCTTTGTGACAACTTTGTGTCAATTTAATTGTACACAATTCCGTCACATTTATCAACAGTTAAAAGAAAATAATGGTGATTTTACAATTTATTTTTTATTGCTTTCATTTATATTATGTATTTCATCATCCAATACAAACAAAGGCGGGACGCTTACTGTAAGTAAGCATCCCACCACAATTCACTATAAAGAAAATTAATACTTAATCTCTATATTTATATGTTAACCCTTTTAAAAAGTTTCTCACAAAGCGATCGCCACATTCTTTATAATTGCGGTGACTAGGATTTCTTAAAATCGCACCTAGCTCACCTTTCGATACTGTTACGCCACCTTCATATAAGATATCAAGCATATCTTCCGTTGTTAAAGCCATTGCAATTTTTACTTTTTTCAAAAGCATATTATTCGGACTTTCTTTCCCTGTAACCGGTGGTGGTCCTTCTTGTTGACCTTGTTTTGATTGTTGAGGGCCACGTTTAAATGTAATTAAACCATTTAAAAATACCTCTACCATTTTATTATTACATTTAATGTAATTCTCTGGGATATCTTCTTCATCATCTTTAATTTTGATAAGCATGTTTAATACATCCTCTTTTGTGTATTTCATGCCGCCCAGCTTAAAAATTTCTACCATATCCGTATTTTTAATATCTAGTGCATATCGTAAACGAATCAAAATATCATTATTCGTCATCTCAAAACCTCCTTGATTTTCTTGCAAAACCTTAATTTAAAAGAGCCAGGCTTTATTATAACAGAGTAAAATGTATTTTTAGCTAGCTTTGTGATTATTCCTCATCTATAGTATCTAGATTGCACATTTCCTTGTTTTTAAATGTATGAAAATCAAACTGCCGACCATTCTAATAGCACAAGGAGGTGAGAAAAATGGCTAATAAAAATCGAAGTTCCAATAAACTTCAAGTTCCTGGTGTACAAGAAGCTGTTAATCAAATGAAATATGAAATCGCACAAGAGTTCGGCGTACAACTTGGGCCAGATGCTTCTTCTCGCGCGAACGGTTCCGTAGGTGGAGAAATCACGAAACGACTTGTAGAAATGGCTGAAAAAAGACAAAAATAAATAAAAGGTGCCAGGCACTAAAACAATTCAGAATTGTTTTAGTACCTGGCACTTACTTTCTTGCTCCTTTTATCATGACGAAGATGAATGCTAATAAAAGAATAAGTAATGCACCTATAATTACGTATCCGACCATACTTGTTATTCCCAAAACACTAATACTCCTTCCATACGTAAAGCGGAACGAAAAATTCCCCAATATAGAACCGCTATATTTCCACTTTAGTTTACTTATTTAAAATACCCTTCTACTTCTATTTCTTCAACTAAACTGCTCTATTAGTATAATAAATTCAACGACTACAGCTTTCTATTCATTCACAGTAATTTCATTTTTTCCGATAAACACAATTTATAAACTTTTAATTATAGATTGTATCTTTAGCGCTTCGCTTTTCCTTAAAGTACAGCACACCAAACAAACCAATGATGGAGAAAAGAACTGGCACAATAAAGCCATAGTAGTAGCCATCATCTACGTAACCTGAAACAGATTGAAAATGATCTAATAAATAACCAAAAATAATGGGTAGCAAAACGGCACTTAAAAAGCCTCCCGTATTGGCAAATCCAGAAACTACGCCCGCTTCGTGTAAAGGGAAAGATTGCCGTACAGCAGCAAAAGTTAATGCACTTGCCCCGTATCCAAAGCCGATAATAAAAAATAGTACTAACAGCAAGAAAAAAGCTGGATGTCCATTGCATATAAGAAACGTACACCAACTAAGTAAAACAATACTATGCACGACAATATAGGGCCTTTTAATGGTATCTAGCTTGCTAGCCAGCCAACTAGTTAGAGGAGCTCCGATTAGTGCCCCTATAAGACCAACCATAATCAATTGGCTTGCATCCGAACGTGTCATTTCATATAAAGTCATACCGTATGGTACAGCCCAGGAACTGATAAATCCTACATAACCCCCTACTACACCAAAATGACAAAAAAATAGAGCCCATGCTTGCGGATTTGAAAATATTCTTTTCAGTAAAACGGATGTTTTATCACGTTGTTCTTCATCGGTTACAAAAACTTGCTCGTTGATAAAGCGTGTTTTAGGCTTTTTGACAAGTACAAAATAAAGGACAAAGCCACACAAGCTTAATAGTAGTCCTGCGCTACAAAAAGCCATCCGCCAACCTAGTAAATCAATCCACGTGGAGAAGGGGACTGTCGCCAATAAAAACCCTAGACTCCCAGTCATACCTGCCAGACCAATTAACCGTACAAACTCCTTACGATGAAACCATTGTGCCAAAATTAGCACCATATTAACCCAAATCGTTGCATCTCCTAGACCGGTCAGTATTCTCGAAAAAAATAGCATGAGTTCATGGGTGCTAAGGCTATAAATGATTGTACCTAACCCTGTAAGTGTCGCCCCTAAAATTAAAAAAGTATTTGGACCGTACCGATCAGCCAATATCCCCATTGGTACTTGTAAGCTTGTATATACAAAAAATTGGATACTTGTTAACAAGCCAATCGTTGCTGCCGTTACCTGAAAATCGCTCATTAATTGGTCTGTAATTAATCCTGGCGCTGTGCGTTGACTCGCCATTAACAAATAAGTAAACAATACAACAACAAATACAACCCATCTGTATCTGCTATTTTGTTTGTCCATGGATATCTACTCCCATTAGCTTTTACTAGAATATATGAAAGAGTGCCAGACACTAAAACAATTTTGAATTGTTTTAGTGTCTGGCACCGATTTCTCTATATTTTTAAGCTGACAAGGTTTCCTGCTTCTTGCACTAATTTATCCATTGTACTTAATTCGTCATCGCTAATTTCAACTAACTCTTCAAACATTTCCACAGATTCACGCGAAATGAAAGAAATGTCTCTCATTGCCACCATGATTTGTTGAGAGCTTGAAGATAATTCTTCTGTACTTGCAGATGAATTCGCATTATTTTCAGCAATAATTTTTGTCGTTTCTACAATTCTTTCGAACATCGTACCAATTTCTAAAATGGTAGTATTCGTTTGTGCAAACTCTTCTGTTCCTTGCTTCATAGATGTAACAACTCGATCCGTCTCTACTTGAATATTTTTTACGATATTCGATACTTCAGCAGCGGACTGTTGTGACTGTTCTGCTAATTTACGAACTTCATCAGCTACTACAGCAAACCCTTTACCATGTTCACCTGCACGAGCTGCTTCAATAGCTGCGTTCAATGCTAATAAGTTGATTTGCTCCGAAATCCCCGTAATTACTTTGACAATCTTGCCAATCTCATGTGATTTTTCTCCAAGGATGTTGATTGCATCAAATGTTGTATTAATCGTTTGATCAAATTGCTCCATTTTCACCATCGAATCTTTTAGCTTTTCGTTACCTTCTTGCGTCAATTCTAACGTCGTATTCGATTGTTCTGAAATTTGGTTTGATCTAATAGATAATTCTTCGATAGCCACTGTAATGTCTTCAATCGAAGTTGAACTTTCTTCAGTAGCTACTAATTGTTTTTTTAATCCTTTTCCTACCTCATCAATGGCGGCTCTAACGATATCAGCCTTTTCCGCTGCATATTCTCCATGTTCAACAAGGTTTTGACCTTTTTCATTTATATTTTTTTCGTATAGATGTAATTGCTCTTTTAATTGACTTGCAGATAATTCCTCTGCCCCGTTTGTCACTTCACTCTGACTATCGGCCTGGCGTTTAAGCGAAAAATATCGGTAAGCAAAATACAAGGACGTGCATAATAAAAATACTATAATCACTAGCATAATAGCATCCATGATATAATAATCTCCTATTCTCTCAACCTATGATGTTTATAACTCTTTTACAATAATGTAAATTCCATCAGCAACAGACGCTGGGATATCGTTTAAATGCTCATTTGTTTCGTATTTATGAACAATGAAATCCCCTTCAACATTTACATATTTTTCAAATCCTTGATACTTCTGTAACAAAGTCATTGACTTTGGATTTGTAGCTTCAGCTAACACAAGTCTTAACCCTTCTTCAGATGCTTTTTGAACTAAAATATCACCTAACGTTTGTACAATTTCATGGCGATTGTGCTCAGCTATAACTCCTAATAAAAATAAATGCAGCACTTCATTATCTTCCATTTCTTTCCCATAACGTTGTTTATAGTCATTTAGGAAACGAACATCAATATCCACTAAGACATCCATCACAATATTCATATCAGAAAACGTACCACTAAAAATATCACCTTCATGTATTTCCAGTGCGTTTGTATCACCAACTAGAGCGCCTACGACATTGTGCTCTGCATCAAGCGCAACCACACAGTATCCTTGATGCACATTGTCTTCAATGTATTCCTTCGTGAATTGGTAGAAATCATCATAAGGCAATTTTAAAGAGTACCCGATTATCGGCTCTTGCACCCATTTACCGGCTACATCTACTCCAACAAATGTTTTAGCTAAACATGTTGCCGCTTTTTCAATTAAATCTGGTTGGTCTTTTGTAATGATTTCATATGTATATACATCTTGTAATGTTGGCATCATACATTCCTCCAAAATATGCTTCTTGTGATTTTAAAAACTATCGTGTTGCTAATTGTGATACATTGTCAACTACTGTTCCTGGGAAATTCACTCCCTCTAAAGCATTTCTCACTTGCACATAGGCAATTTTAGAGGCTGGATTGACGATATAGATATCTTTGAAGCCAAGTGATGCATAAAACATTAATGTTTGCCCTAGCTCCGCTGAAACTTTAGATGGAACAGGTGATTGATACGTTGCATCAACTACAAAGGTATAGGATTTTTTTGGTACTTTCGCCACGGTTTCTTCCAAATCTTTTATATATTCCTCTACAAGCTCTGTTTTAATAAACCCGTGAACTTGAACGTGTACTTCTTTTTTGGCTTCATAAATCGCCATATTATATTTCGGTTTATCAACGACTAACATTTTTAATCTCCTTTTTCATATAGTTTTTTTACTATCCTATACTAATAAGACTTTATTAACGCTATAGTTCTTTAATTCGTCTCCTTTTAGGAAAATAAAAACTACCCTTATTATAAAAATTAAGGGTAGCCAAATAATCGTTTATTATTTTGGCAACCCGACTATCATAATCCCAATAGGATTTTAGACTCGTAGCTTTGCGTCCTTACCTTTCAGTAAGTTTGCCTTTTCATTTTCTTAAAATAATACTAACATTATTACAATTTTACATTATAAATTACATGTCAATTTTTGTCGACACTAGTAGTATTATCTAAAGAATATTAGGTAAATATAAGTAATATTAAGATACTATGTAGTAAGAATGTAGTACGTGCCAGTCACTCAAACAATTTAGAATTGTTTGAGTGACTGGCACCTATTCAAATTGATTAAGCAATTCGCGTACTTCATCTGTTGTCTTTGTATTCATCAACTGATTTCTTAATTCGCTTGCCCCGCGGAATCCTTTAACATAGATTTTGAAAAAGCGATGCAACGCAGTAACTGAACGTGGTAACTCCTCGGCATATTGATCTTGAAGATCAAGCTGTAATCTTAAAAGATTAAGATATTCTTTACTACTGTGTTCCTTCGGCTCTTTTTCAAAAGCAAATGGATTTTTAAAAATACCTCGTCCAATCATCACGCCATCCACACCATATTGTTCAACTAGCTTCATACCTGTTGTACGGTCAGGGATGTCTCCATTGATTGTTAATAGCGTATTTGGTGCAATTTGATCTCGCAATTTTTTAATTTCCGGAATTAGCTCCCAGTGTGCTTCTACTTGGCTCATTTCTTTTCTCGTACGCAGATGGATTGATAGATTGGCGATATCTTGTTTTAAAATATGTGTAAGCCATTCCTGCCACTCATCCACTTCCGTGAAGCCAAGTCTTGTTTTCACACTAACAGGCAGTCCACCCGCTTTCGCCGCTTGAATAAGTTCCGCCGCAACATCAGGACGTAAAATAAGACCGCTTCCCTTGCCTCGTGATGCCACATTCGGAACAGGACAGCCCATATTAATATCAATACCTTTAAAACCAAGCTCCGCCATGCCTATACTCATTTGTCGGAAATATTCAGGATTATCTCCCCATATATGCGCAACCATAGGCTGTTCATCTTCAGTAAAAAGCAAACGTCCTCGCACACTTTTCTGACCCTCTGGATGACAATAGCTATCCGAATTTGTAAACTCGGTAAAAAATACATCTGGTCTACCTGCTTTACTTACGACATGACGAAATACAACATCCGTCACATCTTCCATTGGAGCAAGTACAAAAAATGGTCGCGGTAAATCCCGCCAAAAATTATTCGTCATATTTTAATTCAAACCCTCTCATTATAGGATATTCGGTTATACACTTATCCCCTAAAACTTAATTGCTTCAAGCAATAAAGTCATTATTATAGTATAACCTAGCTTTTGTAATTTATCTTCACACATAACTAGATTTTCACTTTTTAAAAATCAGGCAATACAAAAAGCAAGCAGTGAAAAGGCAGTCCAAGCTAACGGTACAATATCATAATCTTCTTGATATCAAACACATTATCTTGAACTGCCTACTAATTATTATTTAGCTTCTGTACTCTCATCTTTGTTGTAATTGTACTTTGAAGGATCTACTGGCGTGTAACCTGTGGTTTATAAAATCGCAGTAAATCACCATTCACTACTTTGTCAGATAAGCCTAATTTAAAATCTACTTCTTTTTTAATAGCTTGAGCTGCCTCTAATTGGCTATCATCTAGTGGTAATCCTGTTTTATTATCATAAAATTTTTCATTAATTGAATAAATCTTAGGACTCACAAAATCGCCATTTCTAAATGGCACAATTTCATTATGCTCTTCTGATAATAAGTCTGAGCCGAATTGAATAAAGTTTTGTGTATCAATTCCTAGTAAATGTAAAAGCGTTGGAAGCAAGTCTGTTTGACCACCATACGTATGGTTGATACCACCTTGCATACCTGGAACATGAATAAATAATGGGACACGTTGTAAATTAGCACTTTCATATGGTGTAATTTCTTTCCCAATAACTTGTTCCATTGCTGCATTATGATTATCTGAAATACCATAATGGTCACCATAAAGAACAATCATTGAATTATCATATAAACCTGATTCTTTTAGTTGATTAAACATTTGTTCAATTGCTTCGTCGGCATAGCGTGCTGTTTGGAAATAATTATCTACACTTGCATCGCCCGTATTCGCTTTATCAATTGTGACTAAGTCCTGATTCATTTTATACGGATAATGGTTCCCTACAGTAATTAATTTTGTATAGAACGGTTGTGGTAAAGAATTTAAAAAACTTTGTGATTGTTCAAAGAACGGTTTATCTAATAAACCATATTCAGCCATATTATCTGAAGAAGCTGTGTCATAATAACTTGCATCATAAAACTTATCGAATCCAAATGATTTATAAATAACATTTCGGTTCCAGAAGCTTCCGTTGTTGCCGTGGAAAACAGCCGATGTATAACCATAATCTTTTAAAATACTAGGTGCTGCTTGATACGTATTTTGTGCTTTTGTAATATAGGCAGAACCTTGTGGTAATCCGAATAAAGAGTTTTCTAACATAAATTCTGCATCAGACGTTTTACCTTGACCTGTTTGATGGAAGAAATTATCGAAATACAATGTATGATTATCTTTTGCTAATGAATTTAAAAATGGTGTAACTTCTTGACCGTTTAATTTATAGTCAATTAGGAAGTTTTGGAATGATTCTAAGTGTAAATAAATTACGTTCATTCCTTTTGCTGCACCAAAATATTTTGCATTCGGATTAGCATAGTTCGATTTTGTATAGTTAATTACTTCGGTAATATCACTACTATCAGCCAATGCTCTTTGTGAGGAAGCTTTCATCGTTTCTACTGAATCATAAATCGTATAGTTATACATACCTAAATATTTCACAATATAGTTTCTATCAAAACCTCGCGTTAATAATTGAGGGCGACTAGCCTCAGCTAATCCTAAATTGACAACGGATACGATTAATGCACAAGCAATAATCGCCATTGCTTTTTTATATCCAAATGATTTTGTTTCTTTTGGAACTTTGCTTGAGAATCGTAGATAAAACATGACAACGACATCCACAAAGAACAAAATATCATAAGGTTTTAATAATGAAAGAATACTACCACCTAAATCGCCAAAGTTTTGCGTTTGGAAAATGGTCGGTAACGTAATAAAATCACTAAAAAATCTATAATACACTACATTGGCGTATAAAAGAATTGACATAAGCGTGTAAATAACAAGCAGTAATGTATATCTTTTCTTTCCTCTAATTAAAAAAGCAATCCCTAAAAATAACATTGCTGATCCTAGTGGATTTAACAGTAAAAGGAAATGTTGAAGCGCTCCTTCTACACCTAAATCAAATTGTGCTGTTTGCGTGATGTATGTTTTCATCCATAACATGACGACAGCTACTATATATATCCCTAAAAAGCTGTTTAATAAGTCACTTTTTTTACTTATTAGACTTTTCATTTCTGCACCTACCTATTACTTATTAATTGCAATCTAGTGTTAGATTGTTCGTATAAAATTCGGAAATTATTACTTCACTATAGCTTTTTTTCGGTAGCTAATGTATAATACTCCCGTTTTTGTACTTCTGTCAAGTTGTTGACGATATTGCAAGAGAATAAGTTTCGTTTCTCTCTAGTTGTGCAGTTCCTGCCATAAAATCACCCTGCAAACGTTAGTTTTACTAACATTTACAGGGCAATTTAAGCCAAACTATGCTTTGTGTCTTCTTAAACATGATGAATAACTATTTATAAACGACCATACTAATTACTAAAATGGATTGCTCAAGTTTTTGATGTGATTGGAACGAGCAAAAAGAAGAACGAATTCCAGCAAAATTGGAATTCGTTCTTGTCTTATTATATTGATAACGTCTACCATCTTTTATACTTGTGTTTCGACGTTGCTTTCTTGTATTTTTTCACTAAGCTGATGTTTAATGTTTTCCGTTTTTTTCGACCAATACGTGGCAAGAATTGGACCAGAAATATTATGCCACACAGCACCAAGAACACTCGGCAAGGCAGCTAACGGACCAAAATGGGCAGTGGCTAATGCTACCCCAAGACCAGAGTTTTGCATCCCCACTTCAATGGAAATCGCTCTCCGATTACTTTCATCAAGTCCTAACAGTAGCGCTGTTAAATAGCCAAGCATCAGTCCAAATGCATTATGAAGCATTACTGCCGTAAAAATAATAAACCCTGCCGATGCAATGCTATCAACATTGCCAGCAACAACTGCAGAGACAATAATGATAATAGCTACTACTGAGATAAGAGGAATGACATTAATGCTCTTTTCCACAATCTGTGGAGCAAATTTTCGTATGACGATGCCTAAAATAATTGGCAAAATAATCACTTGAATAATAGAAGTAAACATTGCCATTGGATCGACCGGCATCCATTTACCTGCAAGTAATAGTAGTATGAATGGTGTGGCAATTGGTGCTAATAACGTTGAAAAAGAAGTCATCGTAATGGATAACGGTACATTGCCCTTCGCTAAATACACCATAACGTTCGAAGCAGTCCCCCCTGGAACTGAACCGAGAAGAACAAGCCCTGCCGCTAATTCTGCGGGTAAGTTCATGATATAGGCAATGGAAAAAGCAGTCAGCGGCATAATAAGATATTGAGCACAAACACCAATAATAACGGGCACAGGATTCGTTAAAATTAATTTGAAATCAACCGCTTTCAATGTTAGTCCCATACCAAACATAACGATGCCGAGCAATATTGTAATATAGCCCCCAAATAGTAAAAATGGGTCGGGAACGATAAAAGCAATAACAGCTATGCAGATGACCCATAGCGCAAAGTATTTTCCAGCTATCGTACTAATCGCTTCTAATATTTTCATATTCCCACTCCCTATTTCTTTATTTTTAATATTTTATTTGGATTCAACAGTGCGTCCGGATCAAGCGCTTGTTTAATCTTTTCCATCACAAGCAGTGCTTTCCCATGTTCTTTCTCTTGGTATTTCTGTTTCCCTATACCGACACCATGCTCTCCTGTACAAGTTCCCCCTCGTTCAAGCGCATACATAACAATTAATTCATTGAATTCATCCGCCTTTGCTATTTCATTAGCATCCTGCATATCAATCATTAAAAGAACATGGAAATTGCCATCACCGACATGTCCAACAATCCCCCCTGTAAGGGCAAACATATTCAGTGTTTTTCTCGCATGTTCAATAGCCCCTGCTAACTCGGAAATCGGTAAACAAACATCCGTCACCATTAGTTTTTTTCCTGGATGTCCATGGACATAGGCGTAAGCTAAATTATGGCGAGCTTCCCATAGCTGATTTCGCGCTGCATTGTCAGTCTCAAAATCTATATTTTCACAATTATGCTCTGCTACAATTTCTTTCATAAAATCAACATCTTGCTTTAAGCCAGCTTCATTTCCATGAAACTCTAAAAATAACGTTGGTTGCTCCTTATAAGCTGTTTTACTATGCAAATTCACTTGTTTCATGGAAGGTTCATCAACCAGTTCGACTCTTGCGATTGGAATTCCGGCCTGTAAAATACTAACGACTGCTTCGACTGCATCATTGACTGTTTTGAAAGATGCTCGAGCAGCCATGACATATTCAGGAAGTCCATAAACTTTTAGCGTCAGTTCCGTAAAGCAACCGAGCGTTCCTTCCGACCCTACAAAAAGACCGTTCAAATGAAAGCCAGATGAAGATTTTTCCGCTAAATTACCGGTATGAATAACCGTACCATCTGACAGCACAACTTCTAAATCTCGAACTTGATCGCGCATTACTCCATATTTAACAGATGTTGTGCCACTCGCATTTGTCGCGGCCATTCCACCTAGTGTTGCATCTGCTCCAGGGTCCACTGAAAAAAACAAACCGTATTGTTTTAACTCTTTATTTAACTGCGAACGCGTTACTCCTGGTTGAACTTTTACGAGAAAGTCCTTCTCCCTCACTTCTACTATGTTGTTCATTTCTGAAAAATCAATGGTAATCCCTTGTTCATAAGGAATTACATGTCCTTCTAAGCTTGTTCCTCTGCCAAATGGGACAATTGGAACTTTGTATTGATTTGCAATAGTTAGTATGTGACTCACTTGTTCAGTTGTTGTTGGAAACACAACGATATCTGGCAAACTAGCTTGATGATAAGATTCATCACTACTATGTTGTTCTAAAATTGTTTGATTAATCGTTACTTGGCTTTCTGACAGTACACCTTGTAGCGCGCTCACCAATTGTTCATTTGTTGCACTTGCTATCATTTTATTCTCCCCTTCTTTTCTCCCATTTTCCCAAAGTCATGAATGATAAATGAATAGGTTATACCAATCTTCATAAATAATAAAATTGGTCCAACCATTTTTATTATACTTAATATTCAGAAAATATCAATAATTAATCATTTCCTTTCATTGCTAACGAGGTAGGAATTCTGTATGATTAAAGCGTTTATACTTTTACTATGTAATTGAGGGGAAGGACATAGGAAATGCTGCAACCAAAGAAAAAAGCTTATCAAGTTATTGTAGATCAAATACAGAAATATTTTTTAAATGGAGAATTACAGCCTGGAGAAAAACTGCCGACGGAAAGAGAATTAGCGAGTCGCTTTAATGTAAGTCGAACTTCGGTTAGAGAGGCACTGCGAAAGCTTGAAATAAAAGGAATTATAGACATTAAACAAGGCAGTGGCAGTTTTCTGAAATCACCTGAATGCCATTCACTAGGACAAGAGCTTTCCTCTACCATTTTAAAAACAGAAAAAAAACTTATTTATGAAATGCTAGAGCTTCGCCAAACACTTGAAGTAGAATGTGCCTTTTTAGCTTCACAACGGGCCACTTCTGAAGATTTAGAACGAATTGG
Organism: Lysinibacillus sp. FSL K6-3209; assembly: GCF_037976175.1. Taxonomy (NCBI): domain Bacteria; kingdom Bacillati; phylum Bacillota; class Bacilli; order Caryophanales; family Bacillaceae; genus Lysinibacillus; species Lysinibacillus sp. FSL K6-3209. Next base: position 3,987,476 of record NZ_CP150264.1, read on the forward strand.
GCAAGCATTGGAAATGATGAATCAAGTTAAAAATGACGTGGAACTAGGCATTCAAGCTGATTTAAGCTTTCATATTAATATCGTTCTCGCTGCTCACAATTCAATCTTCTCGCAATTATTTCAAACCCTTAGCGAACATATGCAAGATACAATCCGTGTGACCCGAACACAGCGCTTGAAGGACTTAGACCGTACGCAAGAAACTATAGATGAACATAAAGAAATTTACTTGGCCATTGCAGCCGGCGATGCCAATCAAGCCAAACAACTAATGGAAAAGCATATTAAACAAATCCGAAGAGAATTGACCGCCTCCCTTTTCAATCATATTGGCGAGCAACATAAATAAACTACATCTACCCTCAATAAAAAAAGCCCCGGATTATTATTAAATCCGGGAGCTTATTGAGGTTTTATTTTTAAATTACATGCATTGCTACTAGTAATAGAAACGAACATTAAAGAAAAATTTAATTGAATGTTCGTACTTTTATTAAACTAATGCCACCACGCGACAGCCTCGCAATGTGGTGACTACTGAGTGTCACACAAAACTAAAAAACAGAAGGTGAAGGTATTACTTTAAATTTCTGACTTAGTCGTTCTATTTCATTACTAAATGCAATTGTAGCTTTAGCTCTTATCTCTTTTGAAGCAACATCTAGGTTTGACTCTCCGTAAATAGTATTATTATTTATATCTAAAGTATCTAAAATCTCATTTAATTCTTTATATACTCCATAAGGTATAAAGATTTTATATATTGCTTTTTGTGCTTCAGATTGTAAATCAATCGGCCATACCATGCTTCCATGAATCGTAAAATTACCTGATTGCCTACATATACGCCTATCAATAGCTGAGGTAGTAACACAACAAGGTAATATACTATGTTCTTCATAGTTTTTTAGTAAATCCTCGTGTCTTAAAATATCCAGAGGATAATTTATAGGCTCACCCGTTGCATTATTCTTAAATTCATAAAAAATACTATTCATTTTTCCAGGATTAATCGCAAAAATTGCTGCACCTAAATCACTAAAATGATCCTGCTTAAAATTTTCTATTGAATCCTCTATTGATATATCCTCAATTAATTCTTCCTCCGGCTTAGAAAAATACAAAGCAACCAATGGATCTGTGCTCCAATCTAATAACAAAGTAGGTAAGCCATAATGTTGAGCTAAAGCCATCCATTCGAGATTATTCTTAGGGGTAATCCGTATTTCCTTCTGCGCCAATTTTTTAAACTCTTCTAGCATTTTATTTGGGTTTGGGTACAAAACTTTGGTTCCTCTAGTATGAAAGTTATTTTTTAAAGGTTTAGGTTTAAAATTTTCACCAAATTGATTAGCTACCTCCCAACCATTTCTAATAGCACTAGGCAATAATCGATAAGATGCATTCGCTTGTCCTCGAAACCAAACTGTATCCTCCTGTTCTCGAATTGACTTTATAACCCTTATGTAATCATTAAAATTTCTTACAATATAAGTATTAAAGGAACTATTACTCACTTAGTCCATCCTCCTTGGATTACCTTATAGAAAATTTTTACAAATACTTTAAATATCATCCAATAATTCAATTCTACCATTTTATCTTTTATGAAAAAGCATTTTTAGCTTTTTCATAAAAGATAAAAGTAAAAACAGATTTCTTTGAAATGCATTAGTACTTCAAAGAAATCTGCTTTTTAAGTTTTTAACCATTAAATTAGATATACCAAAGAGGGTTCACACTAATAAAGTGTATGTTGAAAGCATGCTTAATGTAGGTTTAGTCAGCTAGTTCAAGCCACGCAACAGCCTCACAATGCGTAGAATGCGGGAACATATCAACTGGTTGTATTTCTTGTGTTTTGTATCCACCATCTTCCAGGATGCGTAGGTCGCGTGCGAGTGTGGCTGGGTTACATGATACGTATACGACTCGTTTAGGACGCTGCTCTAAAATTGTTTGTAAAAGGGCTTCGTCGCATCCTTTACGTGGTGGGTCGACAACTAGGACATCTGCTTCTTTGCCCTCTTTATACCAGCGTGGAATGACTTCCTCTGCTGGGCCTGCCTCGAAGTACGTATTGGTAAAGCCGTTCAGCTCTGCATTGCGTTTTGCATCTTCAATAGCTTGGGGTACGATTTCAACACCCATCACCGCTTTTGCCTTTTGTGCTAGGAATAAAGAGATTGTACCGATGCCGCAATAGGCATCAATGACACGTTCATGTCCTTGTAAATCAGCATAGTCGAGAGCTTGCTTGTATAGCACTTCGGTTTGCTGAGGATTTACTTGATAGAAAGAACGTGCTGAAATTTCAAAGCGTACATCGCCGATAGCGTCAATAATGACGTCTTTGCCCCAAAGGTTAATCGTTTCATCACCAAAAATAACGTTTGTTTTATCGCTATTGATGTTTTGCATAATGGATGTAACATTTGGTACTAGCTTTACTATGCTCGCTACAGCGGCATCTTTTTGCGGGAATTTTTTCTTTTTCGTCACAAGTACAACCATGACCTCACCTGTTGCACGTGCTGTACGGATTACGACGTGACGTAGCATGCCTTCATGTGATGCCTCATTGTATGGTTGCATGCCGATAGTTGTTAATTCTTTTTTGAGACCAGAAAGAATTGCGTCCGCCTCGCCTGTTTGAATGAGACAACGATCCATATCGACAATCGTATGCGATTTTGTTTTGTAAAAACCAGCAATCACTTGACCGGCGTCATTTGTGGAAAATGGAATTTGGGCTTTATTACGATATTGCCATGGTTCCGCCATCCCTTTCACTGGTAAAACAGGTGCGTCGATTTTGCCTAGACGTTGCATAACATTGCGCACCATATTTTCCTTCCACTTTAACTGACCTTCATACGATAAGTGCTGTAACTGACAGCCCCCACATTGCTTGAAATAATCACAAGGTGCTTCTACTCGATCAGGTGAAGGCTTTAAAATATCCAAGACTTTTGCAAAGCCATAATTTTTTAATGTTTTTAAAACATGTACTTCTGCTGTTTCATTCGGTAAAGCCCCTTGAATAAATAATGGATAGCCGTCGACTTTTGCGACACCATTGCCATCATGTGTTAAATCTTCTATATAAACTGTTAGTTGGTCATTCTTTTTTACGGGTGCTGACATTCGTACATCCTCCATTTCAATCTCCTTATTGTAGCATGTGATAGCGGAGGAAAAAAGAACAAGGCTTGAATTTATAAGGTTGTACTAATTTTGCTAAAAAAGAGCCGCTATTCGCGACTCCCTTTTTTATTTTTTCTTACATAATCATCCTTTGGTGCCCACCAAAACATAATTAAGATACTAATAATGACGACTATAAATGGCGCATAAAATATTTCGATTTGTTCCATACCTATATCCCCCTATGCATGATGGTCTTCTTTTCCTGTCACGTAATTTTTGTTGAATAGGAATAATTTCAACAATAAATAAAGTGAAGGCAGAAGCAAGCATAATCCTAAAATAAAGACGATGACTAATGCAACGGCCATTTGCGTGCTTGTGAAGCTATCGTAAATTGTTAAATACGGATACAGTAAATATGGATATTGTGCAATGCCATAGGCGAAAAATGCTACCGCAAACTGAGCGATTAATAATCCTACTGCAAGACCGTAATTTTTTCGCATCCATAGTAATATCACTGTAATGATAAATAATACGGCGGAAATAGCAAACATCCACCATAAATCAACCATATTCTGATAGCTTTCAGGGTTAATGGATTTCATCTCATACATAATACCAAGTGCACTAATCATTAAAGGCGCTGCCCAAATAAGGGCGTATTTTCGCATTAAATTTGTAGCCTCTACATCGGTTGCTTTATGTGCATACCATGTTAAAAATACTGCGGATATATAGAGAACTGCCGCTATACTTAATACGACAATACTCCAAGCAAATGTACTTGTATATAATGTCCAATAATTTAATACAGGTTGCCCTTCTACAATGTCTACATAACCACCACCTGCAATAGCAAAGACAACAGAGAGCGAAGCTGGAATCAATAAACCTGATACGCCATATGTCAGCGTGTAACCAATATGCCCGCGTGCACCGTACGCCTCAAATGCATAATACGACCCTCGAATTGCCAGTAACACTAATGAAATGCTGACTGGAACAAGCAAGATTGTTCCATAGTAGAAGGCGGTTTGTGGAAAGAATCCTACAATCCCTACAAAGAAAAATACTAAAAAGACATTTGTTACTTCCCATACAGGCGATAAATAACGCTTAATAATATTGGTTATGACATGATTTTTTCCAATAAGTAAACTGTAAGCATTGAAAAAACCTGCCCCAAAATCAATAGATGCCACCATCACATAACCGAAAAGGAATATCCATAAAACTGAAATTCCTAAAACCTCTAATGTCATATGATGTCACCGCCCTTTTCTGTATGTCGATCTTCAATTTCACGTTCAATCGGATTCTTTTTAAACATACGCACTAATACGACTGTACTTCCTATTCCAAGTACGGTATACACACCTGTAAATAACAGCATCATCAAATCTACATGATCGCTCGTTGTAGCGCCGTCTGGTGTGCGCATAATACCGTATAATATCCACGGTTGACGTCCAACTTCCGCAAGCCACCAACCGGCTTCAATCGCAATAATTGACAGTGGTGCACCTGCAACAATAACCCATCTAAACCATCGAGTATGAATAAAGCGCCAACCACGGGGTTTTCCTACTACGTAAAGGAAGGACACTAATACCATAAACATGCCGATAAAGACCATAATATTAAAAAGATAGTGTATATAAAGTGGTGGTCTGTCTTCCTCCGCATATTGATCTAAACCAATAACTTCTGCATTTGGATTATTGCGTGCTAGTATACTTAAAGCATAAGGAACCTTGATGGCGTATTTAACTTCTTCGCCGTCCAAAACACCGAACAAAATCAAAGATGCTTTATCTGTTGTTTCAAAATGCCATTCAGCCGCTGCTAATTTTTCTGGTTGGTATTCCGCTAAGTATTTACCTGAGAAATCGCCTATAATTGCTGCAGCAATGGATGAAACTAAACCGATTTTCATCAATAAAAATAGAGACTTTTTATGGTAAACATGATCTGAGCCTTTGAGCATACGGTAGCCTGCAATGGCTGCCAAGACGAATGCTGATGTCATATAGGCTGTTACAAGAACATGCGCAACTTTTGTTGGCATGGCTGGGTTAAACATTGCTAGAAATGGTTGAATATTTACAAGCTGTCCGTCCACAATATCAAAGCCTTGAGGTGCATTCATAAAGGCATTTACCATTGTGATAAAGACAGCTGACATAGATGCACCAACTGCAACAGGTATTAGGAGTAACATATGCTTTTTCTGGCTATCAAAGCGATCCCACGTATATAAATAAATTCCTAAGAAAATGGCTTCAAAGAAAAATGCAAAGGTCTCCATAAAGAGCGGTAATGCTATCGTTTGCCCTGCAAGTTGCATAAAATTCGGCCATAGTAACGATAATTGCAATCCGATAGCCGTTCCTGTTACGACCCCTACAGCAACGGTAATGACGAAACCTCGTGCCCAACGTCGCGCCATCAAAATATAATGTTCATCGTTCTTTTTATATCCAGTCCATTGTGCAATCATGATCATTAACGGCACCCCGACACCAATCGTTGCATAAATGATGTGGAATGATAACGTAAGCTCCGTTAACGCACGACTCCAAAAGACTGCTGATTCATTAATCATCTCATTGCCCTCCTAACTTCCAAATATTCTTCCAAGTATGGAAAGTAGCATGATAATTGCAACACCAAAACTTAACCAAATAAGCTTCTTTTCCTGTGACTTATACAACTGCACCACTTCCTTTCCCTTTCCCATACCCATATTTTCCACTATTCCAACGAAAAAAACCTTTATAATGGTCCGATATTTCGGCCTATTATAAAGGTTTCAAATTTTGTTCAAGTAATATACGCACATTTGCCAAACATTTTTCTTAATTCGTTCACAACCCTTCATTATATGGGAATAAAATACAAAAAGCGTAAATTTATAAAATAAAATTTACGCTTTTTGTTAATCTAAATACGGTCTTCCTCACGAATATCTTCAATTGGGACAAAAATTTCAATATGGCGCTTTAAGTTTTCAAAAGTCGCAGGCGCATCTCCACCATATTCACCATCTAAATTTAAATGAACTTCACTATCCGTCGTTACTTTTACGACACTTGCTTTTTTATAAATAACACGATCATCCTTTAAATGTTCGCCTCGTAAAGCCATTGCTGCAAGTTGAATAAATTCTGGCAAGCTTACTTTTTTTAATACTAATAATGTGAAATAGCCATCGTTTATGCTCGCATCTGGTGCAAGCTTTTCAAAGCCTCCTACTGAATTCGTTAAGCCACATAAAAACATCATGGCATCGCCATCGAATACTTCACCATCATATTCAATACGCATATGTGATGCCTTAATAGATGGAATCATTTCAACTGCTTTTAAATAGTAGGCGAGCTGTCCAAGCATTGTTTTCATTTTGCTAGGTACTTCGTACGTTAGCTCTGTAATACGTCCTCCAGCAGCAATATTGATGAAATAGCGTTCTCCATTTAACAATCCAACATCAACTGGTAAGGTATCGCCTTTAATAATAATATCAACAGCTTCATCAATATTTCGTGGTATATGGACAGCACGTGCAAAATCGTTCGTTGTCCCCATAGGAATTAGACCAATCTTCGGACGTTTTTCGAATTGGCCTACACCAGAAACAACCTCATTTAACGTCCCATCGCCACCAACTGCTATGATAATATCAAATCCACGTTCTACTGCATTTTTTGCTGCCTCTATCGCATCACCTTCACAAGTTGTTGCGTGACAAGATGTCTCATAGCCTGCTACCTCTAGTTTCTCCAATACTTCTGGTAGATGCTTTTTAAACACTTCTCGCCCAGATGTAGGATTATAAATGATTCTTGCTCGTTTCATAACATACCTTCCTGCTTCATAAGATTCTAATACTTTCAACGAATTTTTCGTTGAAATGTTGCACTACTATTACTACGCCAGCCCAAACACCACTGCCGCTAAGTAAAATGTTTTATTTTTGTAATGCTGCTGTTACATGTTTTTTGAAATCTTCATATACATAAGTCCAATTTGTTTTGTTGGTAATATTGTCTTCACGAATTTCAGCGTAAAGCGATTTTTGTGCTTCCTCAAAATTCGGGTCTTCTTTATCTGGCAACATCGCTCTTTTGTTCACAACAATATCCTGTAACTCTGGCGCACGTGGTCCCCATTTACCTATCACTTGTCCTGACTCGTTTAATAAAATATACATTGGAATCGCGCGTCCACCATTTGTTAAATAACGGTCGATTAAATCCGTATCTGCATCACGGAAAACTGTACGCATATCTAATCCTGCAGCTTCTGCAACACGGCGAATAATTGGATTATTTAGCATTGCATCCCCGCACCAATCTTCTGTAATGGTTAAAATTTTTGGTTGCTTGTCCTTCAGTAACGTTACAAAACCATCGTTTGTCGGCACTTCAAAACCATCATAAATTACAAAGCTATCTTCCTTTAGCGTCGTCATATGATTCATATATTGTTGAATTGAAATGGCTTCTTCAAAATATTGTTGCTCAGTTTTCATATACTATCCCCTTTTTAAGTGATGTGATTGTTTCTATTCTATATTTTGCTATGAATACTCATTTTAGACAACTATTAAGTGCTACTTTTTGTTAGTATGTATAGTCTTTCCATTTAAAAAGTCAAGAAAGTGAAGACACTTTCTTGACTCATTGTAATAGCAAAAAATTAGCGTTTAGCAATTTCTTGTTGTAATAATTTATTAACCATTGGTGGGTTCGCTTGGCCTTTTGTCGCTTTCATAATTTGACCGACTAAGAAACCAATTGCACGATCCTTACCATTTTTAAAGTCCTCGATTGATTGTGCATTGTTATCTAATACTTCTGTAACAATTGCTAATAAGGCACTCTCATCTGAAATTTGAACTAAACCTTTTGCTTTTACAATGTCATTAGCTGAACCGCCGTTTTCTACTAATTCAGCAAATACTTTTTTACCGATTTTAGAAGAAATTGTACCGTCCGTAATTAACTTCACCATACCAGCAAGGTTTTCTGGTGTTAACGCTGTATCTTTAAGATCCTTTTGTTCAGCATTTAAATAAGCTGAAACATCGCCCATTAACCAGTTAGCTGAAAGTTTTGCATCTGCACCATCAGCTACCATCGCTTCAAAGAAATCTGAAATTTCTTTAGAAATAACAAGCACGCCCGCATCATAAGGTGTTAAGCCTAATTCTTCAACATAGCGTTTTTTACGAGCATCTGGCAGTTCAGGAATTTCTGATTTCACGCGCTCTAACCATTCATCGTCGATTGACAGGCGCACCAAGTCAGGCTCTGGGAAGTAACGATAATCATCTGTTCCTTCTTTCACGCGCATTAAAATTGTTTTACCTGTTTTTTCATCAAAGCGACGCGTTTCTTGATCAATCACGCCACCTGAAAGTAATACGTCCGCTTGGCGTAACTCTTCGTGCTCAATCCCACGACGTACGTAGTTGAATGAGTTCAGGTTTTTAAGCTCTGTTTTTGTACCGAATTCTTCTTGACCATATGGGCGAATCGAAATGTTGGCATCACAGCGCAGTGAACCTTCTTCCATTTTACAGTCTGAAACATCTGTATATTGGATAATGGATTTTAATTTTTCAAGATAAGCATACGCTTCATTTGCTGTTCGAATATCTGGCTCAGAAACGATTTCTACAAGCGGCGTCCCTTGACGGTTAAAGTCAACAAGTGAATGGTCACCAGCATGCGTTAGTTTACCTGCATCTTCTTCCATATGAAGACGTGTAATACCGATACGTTTTGTATAACCATCTACTTCAATATCAATCCAACCGTTTTTACCGATTGGCTTATCGAATTGCGAAATTTGATAAGCTTTCGGATTATCTGGATAGAAGTAGTTTTTACGGTCAAATTTTGTTTCTTGTTCGATTTCCATGTTTAATGCAAGTGCTGCACGCATTGCGAAATCTACAACGTTTTTATTTAAGACAGGTAGGACACCAGGGTAACCTAGGTCGATTACTGTTGTGTTTGTATTTGGTTCAGCACCGAAGTGAGCTGGCGCTGGCGAGAAGATTTTTGAGTTTGTTTTTAACTCAACGTGTACTTCTAAACCAATGACTGTTTCAAAGTTCATGTTATTTTCCCTCCCAAATTTGAGGAACTTCTTTATGGAACGCAGTAGCTTGCTCGAACGCATGCGCTACACGGTAAATTGTTGCTTCATCGAAGTATTTACCAATAATTTGCAAGCCTAGTGGTAGACCATTTTCAAAGCCACATGGAATTGAAATAGCTGGTACGCCCGCTAAGTTCATAGGAATTGTTAAAATATCGTTAGCATACATCGTCATCGGATCATCTACATTTTCACCAATTTTAAATGCTGGTGTTGGGGCAGTTGGTCCAATAATTACATCAAAGTCTTCGAATACTTTGTCGTAGTCTGCTTTGATAAGTGTACGTGCTTGTTGCGCTTTTTTGTAGTAAGCGTCATAAGTACCTGCGCTAAGCGAGTATGTTCCTAGCATGATACGACGTTTTACTTCATCACCAAAGCCTTGCGCACGTGTTTCTTTGTAAAGGTCCATTAAGTTCGTCACGTTTTCAGCACGGAAGCCATAACGGATCCCATCGAAACGAGAAAGGTTTGATGAAGCTTCAGAAGAAGAAAGGATATAGTAAGCTGCAAGCGCATATTTAGAATGAGGAAGTGATACTTCTTCTACTGTTGCACCTAAGCCTTTTAATACTTCTAATGCATCCAGTACGGATTGACGTGCTGCTTCGCCAACACCTTCACCTAAAAATTCTTTTGGTACAGCAATACGTAAGCCTTTGACATCGCCAGTTAGTGCTGCTGCGAAGTTTGGTACTTCTACATTTGCTGAAGTTGAATCGTTAGGGTCTAAGCCTGAAATGGCTTCTAGTAGAAGCGCATTGTCTTCAACATTACGTGTAATTGGTCCGATTTGGTCTAATGAAGAAGCAAATGCTACTAGTCCAAAACGAGATACACGACCATATGTAGGTTTCATCCCTACGACACCGCAATATGCTGCAGGTTGGCGGATTGAACCACCTGTATCTGAACCAAGTGAAAATGGCACTTCGCCTGCTGCTACTGCTGCTGCAGATGCACCTGATGAACCACCTGGTACGTGGTTTAAGTTCCATGGATTTTTTGTTGTTTTATAGTATGAGTTTTCATTTGAAGAACCCATTGCAAACTCGTCCATGTTTAATTTACCAATTGTAATCATGCCCGCTTCGCGTAGCTTATTCACGACAGTTGCATCGTATATTGGCATAAATCCTTCAAGAATTTTAGAAGCACATGTTGTTTCTAAGCCTTCTGTTACGATATTGTCTTTCACGCCAATAGGAAGACCAAAAAGTGGTCCACGTTTTTCAAATGGTACTTTGTCCATTTCAGCTGCTTGTGCAGTTGCTTTTTCTTCGTTTGAAGCAAGGAAAGCTTGTACATCGCCGTCAAGCTTTGCCACTCGTTCATATGCTTCTTTTGTTAAGTCAGCGATTGTTAGGTTACCAGCTTTAATATCAGCTTGTAGCTCCTTTGCTGAACGTTCAAATAACGTCATGAGGAATCCTCCTATGTTTTAGAATTACATGATAGCTGGTACTTTTACTTGACCATCTTCTTGTTCTTTTACATTTAACATCATTACATCGCGGTCTAAACCTTTTGTTGCCACGTCTTCACGCATTACGTTTACTAATGGTAAAACGTGTGTTGTTGGTTCAACATTTGTAGTATCTAACTCGTTTAACTGCTCTGCAAAGTCAGTAATTTTCCCAAGTTGCTCAGCAAATTTTTCCGCTTCTTCTTCTGTAATTGCAAGACGTGCTAAATTCGCAACGTGCTTAACCTCTTCTTTTGTTAATTTTGCCATTGTTCACACCTCCGAATACTATCCAATTCATTGTTTTTATTGATAACAATAGGGTTGAATAAAGTTAACCATGCCCATTATCATAACATTTTTCCTACTAAAAATCACAACTTTCACCAAAAATATAGAAACTTTCACTACTATGACAAAGTGTTGTCTTATGATGTCTGCTATTGTTGAAATGGACAACATCATCCATAGCGGATTTCCGTACTCTAAGGTCCTCATTGCAATAAAGAGCAACAAATACCATTGGATATTAGCACATTAAAAAATAGCCAGCACAAGGCTGACTATTTTTTACTCATACACGTGTACATATGGGTCTTTATCATTCGCTTCTTTCATAATTAAAGCTTCTGGACCATTAACCGATGTAATGCTCACTTCGACATTGATATTATCAAATTGATTGATAAGGACGCCCGTCAAATATTGTGTAAAACCTATAATTTCAGCCGTGCCGAAAAATTGGATTGGAATTTCAATTGAGAGCTTTTGTATTTTTTTATTTTGATAGAAGCCAGTGCCAATTACACTTGTATAGTTAGAAAAATATTTATCAACATCTTGTTTGAAGTTTTTAAAATTATTACTTACATCTCGATAAGCATCATGTGTGTCATCTGTAGGGAACATCACATATTCTTCATCAAGCGCCTGCCAATCGCCAATATCATTTTGCCCTTCTTTGGCAACACCATAAGTAAAATACGTACCTGGAATTATTTCATTGCGCGCTCGCTGTTTAAATAGCCCAACGACAATCGGTACATCTTTTAGTTCATCACGTGTACGCATACGGGAAACGATTTCAGCCGCCATCTTTTTGCCTTGTTCAATAAGAGCAGACTCCGGAATAGGCTCCTCGTAATACTCCCCATATTGTTCTTTCTGATAATAATAAATAGAATTCAAAGCGAGCCCGATGGAAATACCACCTAGTTTTACTTTGTTATCATCCGTTTTCTTTAAGTAGTTTTGCTCGACAATATGGGCCAAATAAACAGGCGCTTTTGTTGCACGTTCTTCTGGCGTCATAGCGTCTGTTGTCGGAGGGTTTAACCCATCCTCCGTTTGTGAACTACGCGCTAACCAGGAGCTTACTGTGCTTTCAGCTAAATATTGCCCTTCTTGGAAGTAATAATTTTCTGTGTCAAACTCATTTTGAGAAAGACGCATTAGCCCTGTTTCAACTTCCTTCATATCATACTTCGTGTAAATATTCGAAACAACTAATCCACGGCTTGCACTTTCTTTATATGGAATGAGTGTTTTATAAAAAGATTCATCAATCTGTAGACTAGGAATAATCGTTGTTTCCGCTTTTTCCTGTTGCGTTTCCTGTGTAAGCTCTGTCTCCTTCTTATTCGAAGGCACACAGCCGACTAGCATTGCAGCAGCTACAATTGCTGGAATGAGTCGAAATGACTTCATTATGTTAGTACCCCTTTACTAATATCAGATTCGTCTTGGACAAATTATATTTGACGCCACTAATTTTTGGGCGCAAATATTCTTCATGCTTTACTGTTTTCTTGCGTTATGAAACTTTACTTTAAATGATGTTAAGTCAGTTGCTCAATTAGGTCATCTTCGTTCCAAATTTCAATGCCTAGTTGTTGTGCTTTCGTTAGTTTGGAACCCGCATCCGAACCAGCAATAACAAGGTCTGTTTTCTTACTAACACTGCCTGTGACAATTCCACCTAACTCTTCTATTTTCGCCTTTGCATCGTTCCGTGTCAATTGCTCAAGTTTACCAGTTAATACGATTGTTTTCCCTGCGAATGGATTGTCTCCAACGATTACTTCTACCTTTTTGCCTTTATACGTCATATTGACACCCGCTTCAGCAAGTCGCGTAATAACAGCACGAGCATCTTCATTAGCAAAATACTCAACGAGCGACGAGGCCATTTTATCGCCAATTTCATGAATCGCAACAAGTTGTTCCTCAGATGCAGCCATCACCGCCTCCATCGTCTCAAATTCCTCTGACACGATTTTCGCTGCCTTTTCTCCAACATGCCGTATCCCTAACCCAATCAATAGACGTTCCATCGAATTGTCCTTAGATGCTTGAATAGCTTTCACTAGGTTGGTTGCTGATTTCTCACCCATTCGTTCCAACTCTACTAATTGCTCTACTGTTAACTGATATAAATCGGATACATCATGAATTAAATCAGCGCGCAACAGTTGCTCGACAACTTTCTCTCCAAGCCCATCAATATTCATGGCGTTACGGGAAACAAAGTACTTGATGCTCTCTGCAATTTGGGCAAAACAAGCTGGATTCACACAGCGTAAGGCAACCTCCCCCTCAATTCGAATAAGCTCACTATCACATACCGGGCAATTTGCCGGCATTTCGTAAAGAATTGAATCTTCTGGACGTTGCTCTAATAATACCCCGACTACTTGAGGAATAATATCCCCAGCTTTTCGGATAATGACGGTATCTCCAATGCGAATATCCTTCTCGCGAATTAAATCTTCATTGTGTAGGGAGGCGCGTTGCACTGTAGTTCCAGCTACAAGTACGGGTGCTAAAATCGCAGTTGGTGTGACAACGCCAGTGCGTCCTACTGTTAAATGAATATCAAGTAATGTTGTGACAACTTCTTCTGCTGGGAATTTGTAGGCAATTGCCCATCTTGGACTTTTTGCCGTATAGCCGAGTTCATCTTGCTGTGCAAAACGGTCGACTTTGATAACAATACCATCAATTTCATAGGCTAAATTCGGTCTGTTTTCTGTCCAATATTCAATAAAGGACAATACTTCCTCAATGGACGCGCAACGTTGACGCTCCTTATTTGAAGGGAAGCCGATTCCTTCTAAATAATCTAGCATTTCGCCATGTCCATCAATTCCGTACGCCTCACCATCTCCCCCAATTGCATAGATAAAGGTTGATAATTGACGACTTGCGGCAATTTTAGGATCTAATTGACGCAATGAGCCAGCAGCGGCATTGCGAGGATTTGCAAATAATTCTTCGCCATTTTCCGCTCGCTGGGCATTCAATTTTTCAAATGATTTTTTAGGCATATAGGCTTCGCCACGTACTTCAATCGTAATTGGTTCTTTTAAGCGCAGTGGCACAGCACGAATCGTTTTTAAATTTGCCGTTATATCTTCACCTACAACGCCATCACCGCGTGTAGCTCCTTGCACAAAAACGCCATTCTCATATTTTAAAGAAATAGCAAGACCATCTATTTTTAATTCGCAAACATAAGAAAAGCGATCGCCGATTGCTTGACGAATTTTACGGTCAAACTCTTGTAAGTCTGCTTCATTAAATGCGTTTGACAGACTTAGCATCGGATAATCATGCGTCACTTTTTTAAATCCTTCTACGATTGCACCACCTACACGCTGTGTCGGAGAATCAGGATAAATAAGTGAAGGATTCGCCTCTTCTAATGCAATGAGTTCATGTAATAGTTGGTCATATACACTATCTGCAACTAGAGGATTATCTAGCACGTAATACGCATGCCCATATTCATGCAATAATTTATTTAACTCTGCTATGCGCTGTTCAATTTCATTCATTTAAGTTCCTCCGCTTACGCTTTTTCAATAGGTGCAAATTGCGCCAATAGTCGCTTAATACCGATTGGTTGTGGAAATGCGATATCAAGTTCTGTACTATCACCTTCACCTTTTACGCTAACAACCATACCTGTTCCCCATTTTTTATGAATCGCTTTATCCCCAGCCTTCCAACCGAATTGGTCGCCTCCAGTTGCTTGCAGGCGTGCAGTTGCTGGTTGTGTATGCTGGTGCGAGCCAAGTGTGCGTTTTGAATACCCACTAGACGAGCGATTACTTGATGCAAATGGTACTTCAGGTTTTGAACCACCTTTGGAGATTGACTCTAAAATGTCCTCTGAAATTTCACGTAAGAAACGGGAAGCATTGTTAAAGCTTGAACGACCAAAAATCGTACGAGATTGTGCACATGTTAAATACAACCGTTCCTCTGCCCGTGTAATTCCAACATATGCCAGTCGTCGTTCCTCTTCCATTTCATCGTTGTCATCTAAAGAACGAGAGTGAGGGAAAATATTTTCTTCCATGCCAATAATGAAAACGACGGGGAATTCTAATCCTTTTGCGGCATGCATCGTCATTAAAATAATATTTCCTTTTGATGCATCTTCCTTGTCGAGCGCATCGATATCAGCAATAAGAGCTAAGTCCGTCAAGAAGGCGATTAAGCTCTTATCTTCACTGCGTTCTTCAAACGCTTTTGTTACAGATAAAAATTCCTCAATATTTTCTAAACGACTTTCCGCTTCAATGGACTTTTCGTTTTGTAACATCGCACGATAGCCTGACTTCTCAATTACTTGTTCCACGATTTCCGTTACAGATAAGTAATTTTGCATTTCCGTAAAACCTTTAATCATGGCATAAAAATGTTCTGCTGAAGCAGCTGCTTTTCCTGTTAGTCCCATAAAGATTAGATCATTCATCGCATCAAAAATGGAGCGATCCTGATCAATTGCATAGCGTGCCATTTTTTCAAATGAGGTAGCACCAATACTACGCTTCGGTTCGTTGATAATACGCGCAAGCGATAAATCATCGTCATTGTTGGCGATTAGACGTAAATACGCCAATAAATCCTTTATTTCTTTACGGTCATAGAATTTTGTACCACCCACAATTTGATACGCCATATTGGACTTCACAAGCACTTCTTCCATCACACGAGACTGTGCATTTGTACGGTATAAGATGGCGAAATCATCAAATGAACGATTTTCCTTCTCCATAAGCTGTTGGATTGTTTGCACGACAAACTGCGCTTCTTCCTGCTCATTATATGCTTTATATAAAGCAATTTTTTCACCATGTGCATTTTCTGTGCGCAGCTCTTTCGGATAACGGCTTGTATTATTTTGAATGACGTCATTTGCCGCTTGGAGGATGCGCTTTGTAGAGCGATAATTTTGCTCTAACATAATGACCTTAGCATTTGGATAATCTTTTTCGAACGATAAGATATTGCCAATATCAGCCCCTCGCCAACGATAAATGGATTGGTCCGAATCCCCTACGACACAAATATTTTTAAATTTTTTCGCAAGTAATTGCACTAATAAATATTGCGATTTATTAGTATCTTGATATTCGTCAACATGAATATATTGAAATTTATTTTGATAGTATTCTAATACTTCAGGTACTCGTTTAAATAAGGTAATCGTTGTCATGATTAAATCATCAAAATCTAGTGACTGATTGCGTCGTAATCTTTTTTCATAGCCTTTATACACACGGGCAACCGTTTTTTCATACGGATTATGTTCATTGATTTGCCCTGCATATTCATCTGCAGTTATGCATTCATTTTTTGCTGAACTTATCGCATTTAAAATAGCACGTGGTTCAAAACGCTTAGGGTCAATATTTTCATCTTTTAAAACATTTTTAATAACTGATAGCTGATCTGTCGAATCTAAAATCGAGAAGTTGCGTGAAATACCTAGTTGCTCGATATTACGGCGCAAAATGCGTACACACATCGAGTGAAATGTGGATACCCACATGCTGTCGCCCGTTCCATTTCCGAGAATACCATCTATCCGCTCTCTCATTTCACGAGCAGCCTTATTCGTGAACGTAATCGCTAAAATCTTTGATGGGTATACTTCTTTTTCTATGATTAAGTACGCAATACGATGTGTTAGTACTCTCGTTTTGCCCGAACCAGCGCCTGCCATAATAAGCAATGGCCCTTCAGTTGTTTTCACTGCTTTTTCCTGTTCGGGGTTCATACCTACTAATAAGTTTTTTGTTAAATGCTCCATTTCGCACCGCCTTACAAACATTTGTTCTTAATTATATCGCATTTTTTACAGCCTTAACAGTCGAAAGTGCAGCTTTTAAATCCTCATATATAATATTTCCAACAACCACAGTATCAGCAACTTGTGCCATTTCAGCAGCTTGCTTAGAAGAAGTTATGCCACCACCGTAAAAGAGCTTTGTATTTTGCAATTCACTTTTCACCGCACGCACGATTTCAATATCGCCATATTCTCCGCTATATTCTAAATAAAATACAGGCAGTTTGAAGAAGTTTTCTGCCATTCGTGCATAGGCCACTACATCATCCGTCGATAAATCGGTATTCGCTTGTGTTACTTCTGCAACTTTACAATTTGGATTTAAAATACAATACCCTTCAGCTACTAACTCATCCCAAACCATAATATCGCCATATTCTTTAATAGCCTCATGGTGTAAATTTTTAATCCATTTCGGGTCATCACTATTTAACACCGTTGGAATAAAATAATAGTCATAGCCAGGCGTTACTGCATCAATTGTTGAAATTTCCAGCGCTATTGGTACTTCAAAGCGACGCACACGGACAAGCAAATCCAATACGCCATCTAATGTTACGCCATCTGTGCCGCCAACCAAAATAACATCCGTTCCAGATTCACAAATTTTTTCTAGTGCTTCATCCGATATGTCCTTTGCTGGGTCTAACTTGAACACATGTCTCCACTCTAAATAATCCATCTATTTTACCACCTATCATTTTCTATCTATTCGTTTACAAGTATAGCTTATGGCTCTCTACAAAAAAATATAAAAGACTGAGCAGAAACTCTACCCAGCCTCTTACCTACTATTCTTTTGGTGCTTGAAACGGCTTTTCATCTGGATACAAACGACCTAACATTTCATCATATGTATCGTTACCATAATCAAAGCAGCGACGTACACGAGAAATTGTTGCAGTACTTGCCCCTGTCTCCTTTTTAATGGATTCATAGGTTTTCTTTAAACGTAATAAATGTGCTACCTCAAAGCGTTGTGCTAGTGATTGAATTTCACTAATCGTACATAAATCATCAAAAAATTTATAGCATTCTTCAATGTCCTTCAGTTCTAGTACTGCTTTAAATAACTGATCTGTTTGATGCCCTCGAATTTTTTCGATTTGCATACAGTTTTCCTCCCTCTTAAGGCTGCGTTTTCACCATTGCTTGTAACCCTGGTGAAGCTGGTACGAAATGAATCCATGACTTTCCTGGAACGAGCTTTACTAGGTCACCAGATTCTTCGACAGCCATTGGTAATCCATCGATATTAGCCCATTTTACTTCTCTTAAATAACCATTTTGAAATACATACGCATTTCCACCAGAGGTTAAATCAATATCTTGACGACCTACATTATCAATTGTTTGGTGATTCATTTCAAAAAATAAAACATTTGCAAATGATAATGCTTCGCCTGTCAACATATCTTTCGTTTCCACGCCTGCCGATTGTCGTCCATAACGATTTGTTTGATGATCGTACACATACGTATTGTGGAAATAATTACTATTCCCATAGCTAATGTCAACTTGACTTGTTTCAACGCCTATTTTACCACGTTCATCGGCTTCATAAAAAGCCTGATGCACTTTTTCACTGTAATTCATTGAAGCGCCTACTTTTTCGGCACCTTTTAATATATTTTCAGAGGTAATATAAGAGTTATGTGGCGCTACGCGATCATTCGAGCGTTTAAACAGTGTACCATCGTAATTCATACCATTTATATTATCCACGACATTATTGCTAAGCATTGATTTTGCCTCTGGACTGTAGCCATGTGCGACATAAAATGCCCCAAAACCTTTTGCCATATCTACAAAATATGAACGTGCACTTCGTACTGGGCCAATGTTTTCTGGTAAATCGCTTTGATAGACTGCTAGTAAACGCGTAACATCTCCTTCAGCTAGCATTTCATAAATAATATCTGCTGATGCCAAACCTGATTGAGGGCGTGCGGCAGGATGATTATTAATGGTTACTATAATTGGACGCTGTGTTACTTCTTCTTTAACACTCTCTCCTGTTAACGGAGCCACAAATGTCTCTTGCTTTGCAGGCTCTTCGATAGCTGGCTTGTCATCTACTTTCGTTGCTCCCTCATCTGATTCAGACGCATCTTTTGAACATCCACCGATGAACAAGGCGCTTAATGCTAAGCCAACTAGTAGTTTTTTTGATTTTAACACTTGCATTACTCTCCTTTAGTCAATGCCGCTCTGATGTAATGTCTACTTGCTGGTGCTCTGGCGCTACATAAATTGTACTACTTTAACTACCGCATTACTGCTGGTAATAATAATTTATTCTTCAGGACATCAAAAATCCCTTTTGGTGTTATTCGAATATACGGCAAATGTGTAGATTGTAAAAATAGCAAAGTATAAATAGCGTCTCCTAAACGATAGCCACGTTCTGCCAATGCTTGTTTTAAATCAAGCTCTTTCACTGTCAGTTCCTCCATATTCCCTTGATACAGAATACCACCGATAGTTAACGGAACAGATGCTACGACCTCTCCTTTTTCTACAAGCACAATGCCTCCACGCATTGCCTTCATCTCTTCAAATGCCTTTTGCATATCGTCTTTATTTTTCCCGATAAGCAAAATATCCCCAGTATTTGAATAGGAGGAGGCAAAACCTTGAACGTTTGTGGCAAAACCTTTAATCATCGTATTAACATGCCAGTTACCATTTCGATTAATCAGCATTAAATAACTTTCATCATGGTTTGCAAGCTGCCCTTCTCGTGTAATCAATGAATTATAAGGTTTCGTTATAACGTCATTCACTAATTCAATTCCAAATGGCATTGAAAATTGGAAATCATGAGAAGTTAGCGAAAAGTCCAAATCAAAAGAAGGAATTGCTGAATAATCTATGTCAGCAAAACGATGCACCCGTTCGCCATCACGCTTTAACCAAACACCTTTTGATAGTACACTTTCCGGTATTGGATGATATTCATCTTGTAGAATATTTAGTGAGGCAAAGCGTCCCGTCGCAATAAAACCATGTAAGTTTGACATATTGTAATAACGCGCAACATTGTAGGATGCCATTTGGTAAGCATCGATTGGTGAAACTCCTGCATCTAATGCGACTTGAATACATTTATCCATCACACCATCCTGATGGAATGAAGGCGTTGAGCCATCCGTTGTCATCATGAGATGGTCGAATATCGGTAGTTGTTTTTCTACGATTCCTTTCAATAGATTTGGTAAATCTGGACGAATCGAAGAATGACGAAGCGTTACCGCAAATCCTTGCATAATACGACGTTCTACTTCTTCCACCGTCATGGCTTCGTGGTCTCCATCTGCACCAAGTAATTTCATCCGCGCTAAAGTGCGCTCTGATGCGCCTGGAAAATGACCTTCAATTTTTTTGCCATATCCTTTCGCCATTTGCATGCGATAAAGCATTAAATCATCACCATGTAGTAAGCGTGGCCAACCCGTTAGCTCTCCACCTAACAATACATCGTCACGTTCTAACCATTCTAGAATAGAAGTGTTTGAAAAAATTTCTTCCTCTTGCTCCATTTCAGTTTGTGAATCAAAGCGCGTCCACCAATAGAACGAAAACGGTAATTTCTTTAAGTCATCTAATATTGAAAACGCTTTCTTGTTTTCTAAAGATAAGACGAAGCTTAAATTATCCGATATAAAAGCTGTAGTTCCAAGTTGCCCACAAAAATCAGCAAAGGATTGAGGATGATACAACTGGAACGGATGAACATGTGGTTCAATGTAGCCAGGTACAATCGTTTTATCCGAACAATCCACTATTTCTGTTCCATCTATTAATGGAGGCATTTTTTCTCCCGCATAAACGATACGGTCTCCTGAAATCCAAATATTCCCTATCACCCATTGTTTCAGCATGCTATGTAAATAACGTGCATTTTTTAAGACAATATTAGGCGATTTTTTGCCATCTATAACAGCTAAATGCTGACGCAATTCCGTAATTTTCCATACCGGATCCATGTAAATCGCTCCTTCCTAATTTGCGTAAAATTTCATTGTGTAATTCCTATTTGAATTCACATACTACTACTGCATAAACGCTTTTGCATTCATTGTGCATATGGATGTATTGGCGTTCGCATTTTGAATAGGACTCACAAGTTGACGCCTTTCAAAATCCGAGCCATGTACATCTTCATTTCAGATTATCTGCAACATGAAGCAAAATAATGCTTTATGCAATCATCTTGTTTCAATCGTAACACAGCACTTTCATAAAGCAAAGTGCACCCCGCTTTATTTTTTCCACTATGACTAAAGGAGGAAACGATATGATGCAACAAGCAAATCTTAGTGATAAAAATGCCTTTTGCCGCTTTGCCCTTGGCACAAGTATGACGGCATTTGGTATCGCTAAAGTTTCAAGAAATCCTAACTGTTTGAAAAGTCGACTGATGATCGCATTAGGGGCAATGAAAATGGCTGAGGGTATTTTTAAATATTGTCCTGCAAAGGCAATGTTAAACTCAAATGTGGAAACTGCCATGAACACCTCTATGCAAAGTATGTTCAGTGGGCAAAATTCTATGTCTTCTGAACAAAATCCAATGTCCTCTGAACAAATTGGTAAGCTTATGAAGGATTTCTCCTCTGCGATTACTGGTAACTCGTCAGATATAACTGCAAGTTCTGCAAGTTCTTCTAACTCATCTGACACCAGCACTTCAAACCAACATTCCTCGGACAGTAAAAATTCTACAACAAAAGCACAAAATCCTTCTTAGTCAAAGAAGCCGTCTCAATACAAATTTGAGACGGCTCCTTACTTTTTAGAGAAATGAAAAGTCTATGAAAAATATTTGTAAATGTTATTTAAATGTACGCCAGCCAATATCTTTGCGATAGAAGAAGTTGTTCCATTCAACTGTGGCAATACCAGCATACACTTTTTCTTGTGCTTCTTGTAAGGTAGATGCTTTTGCAGCGACAAGTAAAACACGCCCACCATTCCCTACATACTTTCCATCTACAAACTTCGTACCTGCATGGTAGACTGCATGTGAAGCTGATAATGTTTCTAAGTTCGGTAACGCATTTCCTTTTTCCACATCACCAGGATATCCTTCAGCAGCAATAACAACACCTAACATCGCTTCATTTGACCATTGCAAATCAAATGGTTTTTCCTCCATTAATGCGTTCATAAAGGCACCGAAATCGGATTGCATGCGTGGCAGGACGACTTGCGTTTCTGGATCACCAAAGCGCGCATTGAATTCGATTACTTTAGGACCCGTTTTTGTTAAAATGAGACCTGCGTACAAAATACCCGTAAATGATACCCCATCTGCTTCCATTCCTTTAACAGTCGGCTCAACTACTGTTCGATAGGCGACATCTACTACATCCTGCGATATTTGTGGAACAGGAGAATATGCACCCATGCCACCTGTGTTTGGCCCTTTATCGCCGTCATGTGCTCGTTTATGGTCTTGAGCAATCACCATTGGATAAATTTGTCCTTTATGTACAAAAGACATAAAGGAGAATTCTTCACCATCAAGGAATTCTTCAATCACGACACGAGATGAAGACTCACCGAAACGCTGATTCCCGATCATATCCTGTACGGCATCAATCGCTTCTTCTTCTGTCATAGCTACTACTACACCTTTACCTGCCGCTAAGCCATCTGCCTTAATAACAATTGGTGCACCTTGGGCTTTAATATAGTCAATTGCTTTTTCTGATTCTGTAAATGTTGCATGTGCAGCGGTAGGAATATGATATTTATTCATAATATCTTTGGCATATGATTTACTGCTTTCAATTTGCGCTGCTGCCTTCGTTGGACCAAATACGCGTAAACCACGTTGCGTAAAGAAATCGACAATCCCTTCTGCAAGTGGTTGCTCTGGACCAACAAATGTTAAGTCTACTTCGTTTTCTTTAGCAAATTGTGCAAGTCCTGCAAAATCCATTGTGTCAATCGCAACAACTTCTACATCTTCTCGCATCCCATCATTACCTGGCGCTACGAATACTTTTTTTACGGACGGAGAAATGCTAAATTGTTTGGCAATTGCATGCTCACGACCGCCACTTCCTATAACTAATACGTTCATAATTAGTGAATCCTCCTCTTTAAGAGTAAGAGCTGTCTAATAAGCGGCTCTAAGTAAATCCTTCGAATCTCATGTGAGTTAGAGCATTTATATGCTTTTATAGAAAAAATAGTATACTAGAAACGCTCCCAGTATACTATTTTCCTTATTAGGACAAACCCTTTATTATTTGTATATTTTTATATAGCGATGATTAATGCTTGAAGTGACGTACGCCTGTAAACACCATTGCAATGCCGTACTCATTTGCTTTATCAATCGAATCTTGGTCTTTAATAGAGCCACCTGGTTGAATAATGGCTGTAATTCCTGCCGCATGAGCCGCTTCTACTGTATCACTCATAGGGAAGAATGCGTCAGATGCTAAAGCTGCACCTTTTGCTTTATCGCCAGCTTGTTCGAAAGCGATTTTCGCAGCACCTACACGGTTCATTTGACCAGCGCCAACACCTAATGTCATTTGAGAATCTGTTACAACGATTGCATTTGATTTCACATGTTTAACTACAGCCCAGCCAAGTTGTAATGCTTCCCATTCTTTGTCAGTAGGCTCTCTATCTGTCACGACTTTAATGTCTGCATCACCAAAGCCATAGCTATCTGGCTCTTGTACAAGTAAGCCACCTTCAACAGAGACAACGTTAAATTGATCTTTTTTAGCTTGCTCAAATGGAATTGTTAATAAGCGAATATTTTTCTTTTGTGTAAGAATGTCTAATGCTTCTTGCGTGAAAGATGGCGCAATAATTATTTCTAAGAAAATATGGCTTAACTTTTCTGCCGTTGCCGCATCTACTTCCATGTTCAATGCAATAATTCCACCAAAAATAGATGTAGGATCGGCTGCATATGCTTTGTCAAAAGCTTCTTCTAACGTTACACCTGTACCAACACCACAAGGATTCATATGCTTTACAGCAACTGCTGCAGGCATTTCAAATTCTTTGACGATTTGAAGTGCGGCATTACCATCTTGAATGTTATTGTATGATAATTCTTTTCCGTGCAATTGCGTAGCATAAGCTAATGAGAAATCCGAACCAAGACGTTTTTGATAAAACGCTGCTTTTTGATGAGGATTTTCACCGTAACGTAAGTTTTGCTTTAATTCATAAGTAAGCGTTAAGCTTTCAGGGAATGCTTCCTCTGTTAAGTGATTGGAAATATAAGAATCATACGCTGCTGTGTGACGGAAAACTTTTGCTGCTAGCTTACGACGCGTTTCAATCGTTGTAGCACCCGTTGCTTTCAATTCTTCTAATACAGTTGCATAGTCATTGCTATCTACAATGACTGTTACATATTGATGATTTTTAGCTGCTGAACGTAGCATTGTTGGACCACCAATATCAATATTTTCGATGGCATCATCCCATGTTACATTAGGCTTTGAAATTGTTTCAACAAACGGGTAAAGATTAACACAAACAATTTCAATTGGTTCAATTCCATGCTCATTCATTTGCGCTTGATGAGAAGCATCATCGAATTTCCCTAATAGTCCACCGTGGATCATTGGATTTAAAGTTTTTACACGCCCATCTAAAATTTCTGGGAATTTTGTTACTTCATCCACTGCTGTTACTGCGACATTATTGTCCTGTAACATTTTTTTGGTACCACCAGTTGATAAAATTTCATAACCTAATGCCACTAATTCTTTTGCAAATTCTAAAATACCATCTTTATTGGAAACACTGATTAATGCACGTTTTGTCACAACGAAATCCTCCTAATTTGTCTCGTGTAAAACCACGAATTATCGATCCATCTTGATTTAGCGGCGTTAGGTGCTAATTGAACGACTCGTTCTACTTGAGCGGAGTTCATCATGATTTGAGCGAATCTTACAGGAACAAATAACGTTTCCTGTTACAATGAGCCAAACCTAACTACCTACCAATCCATTACTTTAATAATTGTTGTAATGCTTTTGTATATAACACATGCTCTTGCTGATGAATGGCCATTTCAGTTGCCTCACGATCACCTTCGATAACAGCAACGGCAGCCTGTGCAATAATAGGCCCTGTATCCATGCCTTCATCTACAAAATGCACTGTAACACCCGTCACTTTCACACCATGTTCGATTGCTTGTCCAATAGCATCTTTTCCTGGGAAGGATGGTAACAATGAAGGGTGGATATTCACAATACGCTGTGGATATGCCGCCAATAATACTTCGCTAATTAGACGCATATACCCTGCAAGTACAATCCACTGCACACCACATTCACGTAAGGCTTCAATAATCGCCGTTTCGTAGTCTGCTTTCGATGCAAATTCTTTTGGATTTAAAGCTAGGACGGGGATACCAAATTTTTCAGCACGCGTCACAACAAATGCAGCAGGCTTATCTGTCACAACAAGCTCCACTTTAGCATGTAGTTCGCCACGTTCAATCGCTTCTTGAATTGCTTGAAAATTACTGCCACTCCCTGAAGCAAAGACGGCAATTTTTACTGGTGCAGTCATTACACTAAGCTCCCATCATGTGAGCCGTTAAATACAACGCCCTCGCCTTTCACAACGCGACCGATTTTGTATGCTTTTTCACCATTTGCTTCTGCTGTAGCAATGACTTTATCTGCTTCTGCTGCTGGTACAGCCAATACGAAACCAATGCCCATATTAAAGACATTATATAAATCCTTATCTTCAAGCTGACCTTTTTCTTTTAAAAATTCGAAAATACGAAGAACCGGCCAAGAACCTAGGTCAATTTCTGTTGCTAAGCCTTCTGGCATCATACGTGGTAAGTTCTCATAGAAGCCGCCACCTGTTACATGTGCACAACCATGTACATCTGCCGCTTTTAATGCTGCTAGAACTGGTTTTGCATATAACTTAGTTGGGACTAACAGTGCTTCACCGATTGGGCCTAAATCTTCGAAGCCTTCAACAACTGCATCCACTGCATAGCCGTTGTCAGCAAACACGATTTTGCGCACTAATGAATAGCCGTTCGAATGGACGCCACTTGACGCTAATCCAACAAGCACATCACCTTCAACGATTTTTTCACCTGTTACGATTGCTGATTTTTCACAAGCGCCTACAGCAAATCCTGCTAAATCATACTCATCTTCTTCATAAAGACCTGGCATTTCCGCAGTCTCACCACCGATTAAAGCAGCACCAGATTGCACACAGCCATCTGCAACACCTTTGACGATTTGTTCGATTTTCGCTGGTTCTGCTTTACCAAGTGCCACGTAATCTAAAAAGTAAAGTGGTTCTGCACCTTGCGCTACAATATCGTTTACACACATAGCAACACAGTCCACGCCAATTGTATCGTGCTTGTCTACCATGAAAGCTAATTTTAATTTTGTCCCAACACCATCTGTCCCTGAAATTAAAACAGGTTCTTTAAGATTTAGTTCTGACAAGTCAAACATACCACCAAAGCCTCCAAATGTACCCATCACGCCTAGTCGATTCGTACGTTCAACGTGAGACTTCATTCGTTTAACAGCTTCGTAGCCCGCTTCAATATTTACACCTGCTTGTTCATATGCTTTTGACATGCAGAGATCCTCCTTTAAATTAATTCAGCACAAGTCCCTAACTTTTACATATAGAGAGTTGTACAAAATTATGTTCAACATCATGCTGGGAATATCAATCCTAACTCAATGTCATTTTCACCTTTAGAGGATACCCAACATCGTTTGAATGTGGGTACTCCAACAAGGCTTTATTGATTAACATACACTTAGCGTAACAGTTCTTTTTCGTGTGGTAAGATTGTATCTGGGAAAATTTCTGTTGGGTATTTGCTTGTAAAACATGCTAAGCAAAGACCTTTATTTTCATCCTCAAATGGACGTGCGATCGTTTCGACCATGCCTTCAACTGAAAGGAATGTTAGTGAATCAGCACCAATTGCGTCTCTTATTTCATCCACACTGTGACTTGAAGCAATCAGCTCTTCATGTGTCGAAGTATCAATACCGTAATAACAAGGGTCCGTCATTGGTGGAGAAGAAATAACAACATGCACCTCTGCTGCACCTGCATCCTTTAGCATTTTGACAATACGGCGTGATGTTGTACCACGAACAATCGAATCATCCACCATTATAACGCGTTTCCCTTTGACAACTTGCACAACAGGTGACAGCTTCATTTTTACACCACGTTCACGCAATTCTTGGGTCGGTTGAATGAATGTACGACCAACATAGCGGTTCTTTATTAACCCTAGCTCATATGGAATACCGCTTTCTTCAGCAAAGCCAATTGCTGCTGAAATACTTGAGTCAGGTACACCAGTTACGACATCCGCTTCAATATGTGCGCATTCACGTGCGAGTTGTTTCCCCATACGTTTACGTGCCATATGCACATTAATGCCATCAATATCTGAATCAGGACGTGCTAAGTATACATACTCCATCGCACACATTGCGCGATTTTCCATATCTGCAAAACGATCTGATTTTACACCTTCATCGTTTATTATTAATAATTCACCTGGTTCCACAGAACGTATAAACTCTGCTCCTATTAAATCAAAAGCACAAGTTTCAGAAGCAACAACCCAACCGTCTCCTAGTTTTCCAAGAGATAGAGGACGTAGACCATGTGGATCACGTGCAACAAGCATTTCATCTTTGGTCATAATTAAGAATGAATACGCTCCCTTTAATAACGAAAGGGCATTTTTCACCTTTGCTCGGAATGGTGAATGCGAGCTTTTCTTAATAAGATGCGCTAACACTTCTGTATCTGAGCTAGAGTGGAAAATACTACCTTGACGCTCTAAATACTGTTTTAAGTGTGTCGCATTGACTAAGTTACCGTTATGAGCAATTGAAAGGCTACCTGTTGATGAATGAAATAGTAATGGCTGTACATTTTCGATTCCGCCACCGCCAGCAGTCGTATAACGAACATGGGCAATTGCCGCTTTTCCGTCCACTGCTTTTAATTTCTCTTCGTTGAAAACATCATTTACTAATCCTTCGCCTTTCACCGCGCGTAGGTGTAGACCGTCAGAAACGACGATACCAGCACCTTCTTGTCCACGGTGTTGAAGAGCATGAAGCCCGTAATAACTAAGGTGTGCTGGATTTGGGTTACCCCAAATACCAAACACCCCACATTCTTCGTTTAAGCCTCTGAGTTCAGCAAGCATGGGATTGCTCCTTTCCAATTAGAACGGAATTCCTCCACTGTACCTTCTACAAGCACACCGTTGTCACCGTTGATTTTAACAAGCGCATCGTTTGTTACGACACCGATTTTTTGTGCATCTTTTACAGTTTCTACAAATGCAGCTGCATTTTCTTCTTTGACTGTTACAACGAAACGGGATTGTGTTTCACTGAATAAAGCCGTTGTTGCAGAGCCTGTTAGTGTCACATCAATACCTAAGCCTTGTGCACCAAATGTCGTTTCTGCAAGTGCTACAGCAAGACCACCTTCTGCTACGTCATGTGCAGATTGTACAAGTCCAGCTTTAATTGCTTTCAACAATGCTTGTTGACGAGCTGCTTCTACTTCTAGGTTAATAGCAGGTGCTTGTCCTGAGATGACACCGTTATTTAATAATTTTTGAAGCTCTGAACCACCAAATTCAGTATTCGTTTCACCGATAACAAATACTACATCGCCAGCTGCTTTCACATCTTGCGTTGTTACATGTGCTAAGTCTTCGATTAGACCTACCATACCGATTGTTGGTGTTGGATAAACTGCTTCTCCGGAACGTTCATTGTATAAAGAAACGTTACCACCGATTACTGGTGCATTGAGTGCAGTACATGCTGCTGAAATACCATCGGCAGATTTTTCAATTTGCCAGAAAATTTCTGGTTTCTCTGGATTACCAAAGTTTAAGCAGTCTGTAATAGCAAGTGGTGTACCACCCGTTGCGACAATATTACGCGCTGCTTCTGCTACTGCAATCGCCCCGCCCACTTCAGGATCAAGGTAAATGTAGCGAGAGTTACAGTCTGTAGTCATCGCAAGACCTTTATTTGTGCCACGTACACGGATAACTGCAGCATCTGAACCAGGTGCCACAACTGTTGATGTACGAACTTGATAATCGTATTGATCGTAAACCCATTCTTTTGAAGCAATCGTAGGTGCTTTTAACAATGCGTTTAACGTTTCTTTATAATCTGTTACAACTGGTTCTGCATTGTCCATTGCTTGGAACTGTGCGTAGTATGCAGGCTCAGCAGATGGCTTATGATAAACTGGCGCATCTTCTGCTAATGCATCTGCTGGAACATTCGCTACAACTTCACCTTTGTGAAGTAAACGCAGCATTTTATCATCTGTTACAACACCAATTGCTACTGCATCTAAATCATATTTATCGAAAATCGCTTTAATTTCATCTTCGCGACCTTTTTTCACGACTAGTAACATACGTTCTTGAGATTCAGATAGCATCATCTCATATGCAGTCATACCTGTTTCACGTTGTGGTACTAAATCTAGGTTCATTTCTACACCAGAACCAGCTTTTGAAGCCATCTCTGCTGAAGATGAAGTAAGACCCGCAGCACCCATATCTTGAATACCAACTAACGCATCAGATTTTACAACTTCTAAACAAGCTTCAAGTAGTAGTTTTTCCATAAATGGGTCCCCTACTTGCACAGCTGGACGTTGATTTTCTGATTCCTCTGTTAATTCTTCAGAGGCAAACGTCGCTCCATGGATACCGTCACGACCTGTTTTTGCTCCTACGTACATCACTGTATTTCCTACACCCGCAGCAATACCGCGTTGAATATCCTTGTGGTCAATTAGCCCAACGCACATTGCGTTTACTAATGGATTACCTTCGTAGCAAGGGTCGAATTGAATTTCGCCACCAACAGTTGGAATCCCGATACAGTTACCATAGCCAGCAATACCAGCAACTACTTCTTCAAATAAATATTTACCACGTGCAGATTTTAACTCTCCGAAGCGTAATGAGTTTAGCATCGCAATTGGACGTGCACCCATTGAGAATACGTCGCGAATAATACCACCAACACCTGTTGCTGCACCTTGATACGGCTCGATTGCCGAAGGGTGGTTATGTGATTCCATTTTAAATACAACGGCTTGCTCATCACCAATATCTACAATCCCTGCGCCTTCACCAGGACCTTGTAATACTTGTGGCCCTTTTGTTGGGAATTTACGTAATACTGGTTTTGAATTTTTATATGAGCAGTGTTCAGACCACATTACTGAGAAAAGACCTGTCTCTGTCCAGTTTGGTAGGCGACCGAGAATACCTTCTACCATTGCAAATTCTTCGTCTGACATCCCCATTCCAGCGTATAGCTTTTCATCTTTAATTTGCTGTGCTGTTGGCTCAAACTTAGTTGTTGACATGATTTTCCCTCCACTGCTTCACAATTGATTTAAATACTGCTAGACCATCGGCTCCGCCCACAAGTGCATCGACAGCTCGTTCTGGGTGAGGCATCATTCCTAATACATTTCCGCGCTCGTTAATAATCCCTGCGATATCTTCTAAAGAACCGTTTGGATTTTCTCCTGAGTATGTGAACACAATTTGATTGTTATCTTTTAGTTTTTGTAATGTTTCCTCGTCACAATAATAGTTACCTTCACCGTGTGCGATTGGAATATTGATTACTTGACCTTGCTCATATTGATTTGTGAATAATGTATTGTTGTTTTCAACTTTAAGCTGTATTGTACGACACATGAATTTTAGGTTTTTATTGCGAAGTAAAGCACCTGGTAATAAGCCTGCTTCTGTTAGAATTTGGAACCCGTTACAAACACCCAAGACTGGCTTACCCGCATCTGCTGCTTTTTTTACTTCTGCCATAATATTGGATTGGTTTGCCATAGCGCCACAACGTAAATAGTCACCATAAGAGAAGCCACCTGGTACTAGAATACCGTCAAAGCCACTTAAATCTGTTTCTGCGTGCCATACATATTCTACTTCTTCACCTAGTTCGTCTTTAATCGCATGATACATATCGATGTCACAGTTTGACCCAGGGAATACGAGTACTGCGAATTTCATGATTAGTTAGCCTCCTCGACTTCGTAACGGTAGTCCTCAATTACTACATTTGTTAAAACTTTTTCACACATTTCTTTTACTAGAGTATCAATATCGCGCGCTGAATCTCCGACAGTTAGTTCAAGATATTTACCGATACGTAAATCTTCTACTTCACCGTAGCCCATTTTCGCTAAAGAACCTTGTACTGCTGAACCTTGTGGATCTAGAATACTCTCACGTAATGTTACGTAAATTTTAACTTTTTTCATTGTTATTTGCCTCCGAGTCTAGAAAGAATAATAGTGTATACTTCAGTTAAATTACCAAGGTCTCGACGAAAGACATCTTTGTCCAACTTTTGCTTTGTTTTTGTATCCCAAAGTCTGCATGTATCTGGTGAGATTTCATCAGCCAATAATACATCTCCGTTCGTATCACGGCCAAATTCAAGTTTAAAGTCAATTAGCGTAACATCCACATCAGCAAAAATCGGTTGCAATACTTTGTTCACAGCTAATGCACCGTTATACATCGCTGTTACTTCTTCTGATGTTGCAAGGTCAAGTACATCAATATGCTCCGTTGTAATAAATGGATCGCCTAATGCATCATCCTTATAATAGAATTCTACGATTGGGCGCTTTAATGGTGTGCCTTCTTCTAAACCAAGGCGTTTTGCTAAGCTACCTGCAGCTATGTTACGAACAACAACTTCAATTGGAATGATTTCAACCTTTTTCACTAGCTGTTCTGTAGCAGATAATTGTTTTACGAAATGTGACGCAATTCCGTTAGCTTTTAATTTTTCGAAAATTAATGAGGTAATGCGATTATTTAAAACGCCTTTCCCGTCAATTTCCTCTTTTTTCTCACCGTTAAATGCTGTTGCACTATCCTTATATTCAACTAAAAGTATTGTAGGATCTTCCGTTGCATATAATTTTTTTGCTTTACCTTCATACAAAAGTTGGTCTTTCGTCATTTCGTCATTCCCCCAGATTATTATGAAATACGCCTCGACGTATTGATGTTATGGATTTTGAATCTTGAAGTATGATTCAAAACCCGTAACATCCGTCGTGGCACTAACTGTCTATCGATTCAATAATGTTAGTTAAGTCCAAGACGTTCAAAAATCATATCTACATGCTGTAAGTGGTAGTTGTAATCAAAGCAGTGATCTAACTCTTCCTTCGTTAAATAAGAAGTGATTTTTTCACTTGCATCAACTAATGTACGGAATTGTACTTGCTCGTCCCACGCCTGCATCGCTAATGGCTGAACTGTATCATACGCTTCCTCACGTACTAATCCTTTATCGATTAGTGCTAATAAAATTCTTTGTGAGTAAATCAGTCCAAATGTACGACCCATATTACGTTTCATGTTTTCAGGGAATACTGTTAAATTTTTCACGATGTTACCGAAGCGGTTTAACATATAGTTCAGTGTAATTGTTGCATCCGGTAAAATAACTCGTTCCGCAGATGAGTGTGAAATATCACGCTCATGCCATAACGCTACGTTTTCGTAAGCTGTTACCATGTAACCACGCATTAAACGTGACATACCAACCATATTTTCAGAGCCGATTGGATTGCGTTTATGCGGCATAGCAGATGAACCTTTTTGTCCTTTTGCAAAGGCTTCCTCTACTTCTCGTGTTTCAGACTTTTGCAATCCGCGAATTTCAGTTGCGAATTTTTCAATTGATGTTGCAATTAATGCAAGAGCGCCTAAATATTGTGCATGGCGGTCACGCTGTAATGTTTGTGTAGAAATAGGTGATGCTGCGAGCCCTAATTTATCACATACGTATTGTTCAACGCGTGGATCGATATTTGCATATGTGCCAACTGCACCAGACATTTTACCTGTTTCAATTACTGTGGCAGCTGCTTCAAAGCGTTCTAAGTTACGTTTCATTTCTTCATACCATAAGCCTAATTTTAAACCGAACGTTGTTGGTTCAGCATGTACACCATGTGTACGACCCATCATAACCGTATGTTTATGCTCTTTCGCTTTTGCTGCAATAATATCAATAAAATTCACAATATCTTTTCGTAAAATATCATTCGCTTGTTTAATCAAATAAGAAAGGGCTGTGTCAACCACGTCTGTTGAAGTTAAACCGTAGTGCACCCATTTACGCTCTTCGCCAAGTGTTTCAGATACAGCACGTGTAAATGCTACTACGTCATGACGCGTTTCTTTCTCAATTTCTAAAATACGATTTACATCAAATGAAGCATTTTCACGAATTTTAGCTACATCTTCTTTTGGAATATCGCCAATCTCCGCCCAAGCTTCACATGCTAAAATTTCAACCTCTAACCAAGCTTGGTATTTATTTTGTTCTGTCCAAATTGCGCCCATCTCGGGTCTTGTGTAACGTTCAATCATTGCGTATCTCCTTCTATTCTGACCAAATGCCAGAACTTTCGATTTGTTGTAATGTTGCTTCTAAATCTTTTGTCATAATCGTTACGTGGCCCATCTTACGGTTCACCTTAGCTTCAGCTTTCCCATAAAGATGCAATGACCATTCAGGATATTTTGCAATTGAGTTACTAAGTGGCATAACATGCTGCCCTAATACATTCACCATTATTGATGGTGCCCAAAGTTGCGGTTTGCGCAATGGCCAACCACAAATAGCACGGATATGCTGATGGAATTGTGATATATTACATGCCTCTATTGAATAGTGACCAGAATTATGAGGTCTCGGTGCTAGTTCATTAATAATAATTTCGCCGTTTTCTAAAACGAACATTTCTACCGCCAGCGTCCCTACTAAATTTAAGTAATCGGCTATTTTTATAGCCTCTTGCTCAGCAGACTGTGCTGTCATCTTTTCGATACGAGCAGGTACAATTGTTTCGTGTAAAATATGATGAACATGAATATTTTCACCAACAGGCTGACAATATAATTCTCCATCACCGTTTCGCTGTACAATAACTGATACTTCTTTCACAAAAGGTACAAACCCCTCAGCAATACATTGTGAATGAGCGAAAAGCCCTTCTGCTAATGGTAAATCCGCTGCTGAATTTAGAAGCTGCTGCCCTTTGCCATCATAGCCACCTCTTGCAGTTTTTACGATACACGGATAACTGATCTTGTCAATACTCGCGACCAATTCCTCATATGTATTAGCTACTATATAAGGAGCTACTGGACAGCCAGCTTTCACAATTGCTTCCTTCTCAGTCACACGGTTTTGTGTAATGCGTACTAATTCAGCTCCTTGTGGTACGTAAGCCATTTGAGTTAATCGTTTTAAACCATCGTAATCAATATTTTCAAACTCATACGTAATAACGTCACTGACTTCTGCAAGTTCCTCTAATGCAGCCTCATCATCATAAGGTGCCACAATTCGAATATCTGCAACCTGTCCACATGGTGAATCCATTGTCGGCTCAAGAACAGCTATTTTAAATCCTGCTTCCTTTGCAGCAAGTGCCATCATACGGCCAAGCTGTCCTCCTCCGATAATACCTATCGTTTGTCCTGGATAAATAATTTTTGTCACACTAAGTCACCTGTGCTTTCCAATACTTGTTGCTTCGTCGCCTCGCGTCTAGCATCTAGTTTATTAGCAAGCTCTATGTCTGTTGTCGACAAAATTTGCGCTGCAAGCAAACCTGCATTTGTTGCACCTGCTTTTCCGATTGCAACAGTTGCTACAGGTACACCACCTGGCATTTGTACAATTGATAACAGTGAATCAAGACCATTAAGTGCACGAGATTGTACTGGCACGCCAATAACAGGTAATGTTGTTTTAGCTGCTACCATACCTGGTAAATGTGCTGCACCTCCAGCACCTGCAATAATCACTTGAATACCTCGCCCACGTGCTGCTTCAGCGTACTCAAACATTAAATCAGGCGTACGATGTGCTGATACTACTTTTTTCTCGTACGGTACTTGTAATTCATCTAAAATATCACACGCATGTTTCATAGTTTCCCAGTCACTTGAACTACCCATAATGACACCGATTTTCGGATTCATGAATTGTCGCTCCTTTTAAACGATAGAAAAATGATCGATTATTGTGCAAGCCTCTATTATTCAATAGTCACTGCATTTCTTTACTTTTTGAACAAAGAAAATCCTCAAATAAGCTACTCTCTACACATACACGTGAAAGCAGCTTACTTGAGGACTTATTATGAAAAGAATATGCAGATTTAGACATCTGTACACACACCTTCCCGTAACATGCCAAAAGTTGCTTTCCCGCATAGTCCAGCATTTACGGTGCCGGGTAGAGACACTAGAGCCAATTCTCTAGCATATATGAGGGATTTAATTGTTTTCCTTATCACATTTTAACAAGTGAAAACACTATCGTCAATGCAAAAATGCGAACATTTTATTTTCACCATTAAATATCGTTCGGTTTTAAGTCGTATTTAGTCAGAATCTTGACATAACATCGCTTTAAATTGTATTTTTTGACGTAAATACGTTGGTTCGCCATTTACTAGATGAAAAATAGGCTCTTCCTTCCGTCCCATCGCCATATATCCATCTTGACGCATTCTCTCCAAACATTGTTCGATTGTTTCATTTTCTTCTACTTCATACCAAATTTGCTTTTTGCCCAAACTGTTCTTCCTTCCAATCCATGTCATGATTATTCTTCCTTACTTGTAATCCATTATACCTGATAAGGCACTTCAAAAATGCACGAAATTGTAACAATTCGTAATCATAGTAGCGTTTTATATCCATATTTCAAGCTTCGCAATTGTATAACTGGTACCTTTACATAAAAACATTATAGAGAAAACAAAAAAACCAAGGAATATATCCTTGGCTTTTAAATTTGCCTAGCGACGTCCTACTCTCACAGGGGGAAGCCCCCAACTACCATCGGCGCTAAAGAGCTTAACTTCCGTGTTCGGTATGGGAACGGGTGTGACCTCTTTGCCATCATCACTAGACTATTTACGGCTTTCAATATACATCGTATTTCTTTGTCAGCTTCATTCGTTCAGTCAGTCACGTACAGATATACGCTCCTTCCTTCTCTCAATTGCTTCCGCGAACTACTCGTATCTTGAAATCCTTTTATGAAAGATTGTTCTTTCAAAACTGGATAAACGGTACATTGAATGTTTCAAACTTTTTTGGTTAAGTCCTCGATCGATTAGTATTCGTCAGCTCCATGTGTCACCACACTTCCACCTCGAACCTATCTACCTCATCGTCTTTGAGGGATCTTACTTACTTGCGTAATGGGAAATCTCATCTTGAGGGGGGCTTCATGCTTAGATGCTTTCAGCACTTATCCCGTCCACACATAGCTACCCAGCGATGCCTTTGGCAAGACAACTGGTACACCAGCGGTGTGTCCATCCCGGTCCTCTCGTACTAAGGACAGCTCCTCTCAAATTTCCTACGCCCACGACGGATAGGGACCGAACTGTCTCACGACGTTCTGAACCCAGCTCGCGTACCGCTTTAATGGGCGAACAGCCCAACCCTTGGGACCGACTACAGCCCCAGGATGCGATGAGCCGACATCGAGGTGCCAAACCTCCCCGTCGATGTGGACTCTTGGGGGAGATAAGCCTGTTATCCCCGGGGTAGCTTTTATCCGTTGAGCGATGGCCCTTCCATGCGGAACCACCGGATCACTAAGCCCGTCTTTCGACCCTGCTCGACTTGTAGGTCTCGCAGTCAAGCTCCCTTGTGCCTTTACACTCTACGAATGATTTCCAACCATTCTGAGGGAACCTTTGGGCGCCTCCGTTACCTTTTAGGAGGCGACCGCCCCAGTCAAACTGTCCGCCTGACACTGTCTCCTGCCCCGCTAAGGGGCATGGGTTAGAATTTCAATACAACCAGGGTAGTATCCCACCGACGCCTCCTTCGAAGCTGGCGCTCCGAGATCTCTGGCTCCTACCTATCCTGTACAAGTTGTACCAAAATTCAATATCAGGCTACAGTAAAGCTCCACGGGGTCTTTCCGTCCTGTCGCGGGTAACCTGCATCTTCACAGGTACTATAATTTCACCGAGTCTCTCGTTGAGACAGTGCCCAGATCGTTACGCCTTTCGTGCGGGTCGGAACTTACCCGACAAGGAATTTCGCTACCTTAGGACCGTTATAGTTACGGCCGCCGTTTACTGGGGCTTCAATTCGCAGCTTCGCTTGCGCTAACCACTCCTCTTAACCTTCCAGCACCGGGCAGGCGTCAGCCCCTATACGTCACCTTACGGTTTTGCAGAGACCTGTGTTTTTGCTAAACAGTCGCCTGGGCCTATTCACTGCGGCTCTCATGCGCTTGCACGCTCAAGAGCACCCCTTCTCCCGAAGTTACGGGGTCATTTTGCCGAGTTCCTTAACGAGAGTTCTCTCGCACACCTTAGGATTCTCTCCTCGACTACCTGTGTCGGTTTGCGGTACGGGCACCTCTCACCTCGATAGAGGCTTTTCTTGGCAGTGTGAAATCAGGAACTTCGTCCATACGGACTCGCCATCACAGCTCAACGTTACAGTGTGCGGATTTGCCTACACACACGCCTTACTGCTTGGACGCGCACAACCAACGGCGCGCTTACCCTATCCTACTGCGTCCCCCCATTTCTCAAACGGTGAGGAGGTGGTACAGGAATATCAACCTGTTGTCCATCGCCTACGCCTATCGGCCTCGGCTTAGGTCCCGACTAACCCTGAGCGGACGAGCCTTCCTCAGGAAACCTTAGTCATACGGTGGACGGGATTCTCACCCGTCTTTCGCTACTCATACCGGCATTCTCACTTCTAAGCGCTCCACCAGTCCTTCCGGTCTGACTTCAACGCACTTAGAACGCTCTCCTACCACTGACATCGTAGATGTCAATCCACAGCTTCGGTGAATCGTTTAGCCCCGATACATTTTCGGCG
This sequence comes from Lysinibacillus sp. FSL K6-3209, assembly GCF_037976175.1. NCBI lineage: Bacteria > Bacillati > Bacillota > Bacilli > Caryophanales > Bacillaceae > Lysinibacillus > Lysinibacillus sp. FSL K6-3209. The sequence goes on from NZ_CP150264.1 coordinate 4,025,423, forward strand.
CAGCGTCACTCGACCAGTGAGCTATTACGCACTCTTTAAATGATGGCTGCTTCTAAGCCAACATCCTGGTTGTCTGTGCAACGCCACATCCTTTTCCACTTAACGATTACTTTGGGACCTTAGCTGGTGGTCTGGGCTGTTTCCCTTTTGACTACGGATCTTATCACTCGCAGTCTGACTCCCGTGTATAAATATCTGGCATTCGGAGTTTGTCTGAATTCGGTAAACCGGGATGGCCCCCTAGTCCAAACAGTGCTCTACCTCCAGTATTCTCATCACGAGGCTAGCCCTAAAGCTATTTCGGAGAGAACCAGCTATCTCCAAGTTCGATTGGAATTTCTCCGCTACCCACACCTCATCCCCGCACTTTTCAACGTGCGTGGGTTCGGGCCTCCAGTAAGTGTTACCTCACCTTCACCCTGGACATGGGTAGATCACCTGGTTTCGGGTCTACGACCACGTACTAATTCGCCCTATTCAGACTCGCTTTCGCTGCGGCTCCGCCTTCTAAAGCTTAACCTCGCACGTAATCGTAACTCGCCGGTTCATTCTACAAAAGGCACGCTATCACCCATTAACGGGCTCTAACTACTTGTAGGCACACGGTTTCAGGATCTCTTTCACTCCCCTCCCGGGGTGCTTTTCACCTTTCCCTCACGGTACTGGTTCACTATCGGTCACTAGGTAGTATTTAGCCTTGGGAGATGGTCCTCCCGGATTCCGACGGAATTTCACGTGTTCCGCCGTACTCAGGATCCACTCTGGAGGGAATAAACTTTCGACTACAGGGCTTTTACCTGCTCTGGCGGACCTTTCCAAGTCGCTTCATCTAACTCATTCCTTTGTAACTCCGTATAGAGTGTCCTACAACCCCAAGAGGCAAGCCTCTTGGTTTGGGCTCTTCCCGTTTCGCTCGCCGCTACTCAGGGAATCGATTTTTCTTTCTCTTCCTCCAGGTACTTAGATGTTTCAGTTCCCTGGGTCTGCCTTCAAGACGCTATGTATTCACGTCAAGATACTACGCGATTAAACGTAGTGGGTTCCCCCATTCGGAAATCTCCGGATCAAAGCTCACTTACAGCTCCCCGAAGCATATCGGTGTTAGTGCCGTCCTTCTTCGGCTCCTAGTGCCAAGGCATTCGCCGTGCGCCCTTAATAACTTAACCTAGTTATTAAGCCTAAAAACTTAATTTAAAAAATAAATGTGTTTGTTACAATTTCAATGTCGTTTTATCCAGTTTTCAAAGAACAAATTCACTACCTGTTTCTACTTCTTCGCAAATTTGCGACGAAAGCGTAGCGACAGGAGCACAGTTTTGAAGTATTTCATCGTAATGATGAACCTTCAAAACTGAACGCAAAACGTAATCTTACAAACCCAAGGTTTGTATTCCGAAAATATCCTTAGAAAGGAGGTGATCCAGCCGCACCTTCCGATACGGCTACCTTGTTACGACTTCACCCCAATCATCTATCCCACCTTCGGCGGCTGGCTCCAAAAGGTTACCTCACCGACTTCGGGTGTTACAAACTCTCGTGGTGTGACGGGCGGTGTGTACAAGGCCCGGGAACGTATTCACCGCGGCATGCTGATCCGCGATTACTAGCGATTCCGGCTTCATGTAGGCGAGTTGCAGCCTACAATCCGAACTGAGAACGACTTTATCGGATTAGCTCCCTCTCGCGAGTTGGCAACCGTTTGTATCGTCCATTGTAGCACGTGTGTAGCCCAGGTCATAAGGGGCATGATGATTTGACGTCATCCCCACCTTCCTCCGGTTTGTCACCGGCAGTCACCTTAGAGTGCCCAACTAAATGATGGCAACTAAGATCAAGGGTTGCGCTCGTTGCGGGACTTAACCCAACATCTCACGACACGAGCTGACGACAACCATGCACCACCTGTCACCGTTGTCCCCGAAGGGAAAACCATATCTCTACAGTGGTCAACGGGATGTCAAGACCTGGTAAGGTTCTTCGCGTTGCTTCGAATTAAACCACATGCTCCACCGCTTGTGCGGGCCCCCGTCAATTCCTTTGAGTTTCAGTCTTGCGACCGTACTCCCCAGGCGGAGTGCTTAATGCGTTAGCTGCAGCACTAAGGGGCGGAAACCCCCTAACACTTAGCACTCATCGTTTACGGCGTGGACTACCAGGGTATCTAATCCTGTTTGCTCCCCACGCTTTCGCGCCTCAGTGTCAGTTACAGACCAGATAGTCGCCTTCGCCACTGGTGTTCCTCCAAATCTCTACGCATTTCACCGCTACACTTGGAATTCCACTATCCTCTTCTGCACTCAAGTCTCCCAGTTTCCAATGACCCTCCACGGTTGAGCCGTGGGCTTTCACATCAGACTTAAGAAACCACCTGCGCGCGCTTTACGCCCAATAATTCCGGACAACGCTTGCCACCTACGTATTACCGCGGCTGCTGGCACGTAGTTAGCCGTGGCTTTCTAATAAGGTACCGTCAAGGTACAGCCAGTTACTACTGTACTTGTTCTTCCCTTACAACAGAGTTTTACGAACCGAAATCCTTCTTCACTCACGCGGCGTTGCTCCATCAGGCTTTCGCCCATTGTGGAAGATTCCCTACTGCTGCCTCCCGTAGGAGTCTGGGCCGTGTCTCAGTCCCAGTGTGGCCGATCACCCTCTCAGGTCGGCTACGCATCGTCGCCTTGGTGAGCCGTTACCTCACCAACTAGCTAATGCGCCGCGGGCCCATCCTATAGCGACAGCCGAAACCGTCTTTCAGTATTGTCCCATGAGGGACAATAGATTATTCGGTATTAGCCCCGGTTTCCCGGAGTTATCCCAAACTATAGGGTAGGTTGCCCACGTGTTACTCACCCGTCCGCCGCTAACGTCAAAGGAGCAAGCTCCTTCTCTGTTCGCTCGACTTGCATGTATTAGGCACGCCGCCAGCGTTCGTCCTGAGCCAGGATCAAACTCTCCATAAAAGAAATTTGATTAGCTCAAATTGTTTTACTGGCATCAATTTTGATGTCCAAAATTTTGTTTCGTTCACTAACGAAGTTAGCTAGTAAAAACTATATTGATTACGTTTTGCTTGTTCAGTTTTCAAGGTTCATTTTGCTAGTTACTAATAAGTAACTTTTTATAATTTAACACACATTCAATATGATGTCAACTATTTTTTTCTTGCAGTGTGTTGTTCACATGTTTCGTAACAACGTGTTTAAATATAACATCTCGTATCATAGTTTGCAAGTGTTTAATTGAAATAAAACTATTCAGTCAATAATAACTAGTAGTTTCTTCTATAGTATATTAAGTGTCAGGTACTCAAGCAATTTCGAATAAAAAGCTCCTCTTCGTTTTCACAAAGAGGAGCTTTTTCGTCTTTACATTATCGAACCCAAATAAAGTATGCAAGGAAGACAAAGAACAATCCGTACATCATTGGGTGAACTTCTTTTTTACGACCTGCTAAAAGCATTGTTACAGGATAGAATACGAAACCGATTGCAATCCCTGTTGCAATTGAATAACCAAGCGGCATCATTAATACTGTGAAGAACGCTGGAACTGCAATTTCAAATTTATCCCATTCAATTAAACGTAATGATGAAACCATTAATACACCTACGATAACAAGTGCTGGTGCTGTTACCGCTGAAGTAACAACAGCAAGTAATGGTGAGAAGAATAGCGCGATTATGAATAGCACTGCTGTAACAACTGCAGCAAAACCTGAACGGGCACCTGCTGCTACACCTGAAGTTGATTCTACATAAGCAGTAGTTGTTGAAGTACCAAATAACGAACCAATTGTTGTAGCTAATGCATCCGCCATAAGTGCACGGCTTGCGCGTGGTAATTTATCGTCTTTTACTAGACCAGCTTGAGTAGCAACAGCCATTAATGTCCCTGCTGTATCGAAAAAGTCAACGAATAAAAATGTTAGTACTACGACTAAAAATTTAACGTTTATTAAAGAATCAAAGTCATTAAAAATCGGTTTAAGTGCAACCATAAATGTTGAATCTACACTTGGAATTGCTGATACAACCGATACAGGTGGTGCAATGACACCTGTGATCATACCAACGACCGCTGTAATAACCATCCCTAAGAAAATACCGACGCTGCGGAATTTTAAGATAAGAATGACAGAAATAATAATACCGAAAACCGCTAAAAGAGTTGAACCTGTAAATGCACCTAATGTTACTAAAGTTGCTGGACTATCTACAACGATACCCGCTCCTTGTAACCCTACGAATGTAATAAATAAACCAATACCAGCTGATACTGCATATTTAAGTTGTGCTGGAATTGCATTAATAACTGTTTCACGAATACCTGTAAGTGAAAGGATAATAAAAATAATCCCTGAGAAAAACACACCTGTTAACCCAGTTTGCCAAGGAATACCATACGCTCCTACTACAGTGAAAGCAAAGAATGCATTCAATCCCATACCTGGGGCTAATGAGATTGGGAATTTAGCGAAAATACCCATAATCAAAGAACCGACTGCTGCTGCTAATGCTGTTGCTACGAATACAGCACCTTTATCCATTCCTGCATTTTCCAGAATACCTGGGTTAACCGCTAAAATATAAGCCATGGCAAGGAATGTTGTAATACCACCAATTATTTCGCGGCGATAATTAGTACCTAATTCATCGAACATGAAATATTTTTTCATTTTTGAAAGATCCTCCGTATTGTCGTCTTCAATACCGAAAACAAAAAAGACACGCTGACTACTCTACTAGTCGCATGTCTACGATATATTTCAGCACTCATAATGTGTGAAATAAATTAGTTACTATACATTCGTATAAAACTAAAATCGTAGTCAAGTTATTTACGGTAACTTGGTAGAAACTCACGGGCCTTATCCCCGACATTATACGACGACTTATTTAATTTACAATCGTAATATATCATTTCGTTTTTTAGATTTCAACCCCATTTCCGAACATTTCTTATAAAAAAAATACGAAAGTTCGTATAAAATACGGAATTAATGTTCAGTTTTTGGAAAAAACACAGAAAAATAAAGAAAAAGAACTCTTTTTCTATGAGTTCTTTTTAGCGTTAGCACTAAAGTGCAAAGAGCATCGCAATACAATTATTAAAGATATGGAGGGTAATTGAATACACGATATTAAAATTCGATTTGTAATAAATGACGCCAAAGACGAGCCCAGAGTAAAAGTAAGGTATCACTTGAACAATTTCTGAAAAACTATGTACATGTAAAAGGCCAAATAAGAAACTTGAAATTCCAATCGAGAAATAAACCCCTATCTTTGTCTTTAACTTTTTCAGGATGATTTCCCTAAATATTATCTCCTCATTCACCGGCCCCAGCAAAACGACTGGAAACAAAAAGATAAATAGCATCATACCTTGCGCTATCTGCAAAACATGGTTGACGCTAGATTGATTTGACGAGTTAGCAAAGGAATCAACCAATGGATCTATAAACATTACACCTAGATATAGTAACAACAATCCAACAATAAACAATTGAATAAATTTTAAAGGTTTGTTTCGAATATCTTTCAAACCAAGAATTATTTGGCTATGTAATGATATAAAGGCTATGATGCAAACCATTCCATGTGCAAGACAAAATAGCATTAAGAAAGTATTTAGTTCAGTCTGATTAGCGGGCGAATTAAAAAGCTTTGGCAATACAAGCACCAGTGATATGTAACTAAATAAAATCACGCTATACTTATATTTTCGTAACATTATAACCATTCCTTTCAATTTTTTCACTACTCATTACTACAGAAACAATTATAGTTTTTAGACGATTTTATTGTAATAACATGCTATTTAGGATGCAATTCATTTGATCGTAAGCTAATACATTGAAATTCCTTACATAAATAAGAACCCCCTATAGCCTAAAAGCTAAAGGGGGTTCTTATACTTTTGTGCTTTACTTCCCTACTCGACTCTGCAACGACTGAATCTTTTTTTCTAATTTTTGTTGCCAATCTAACGCTAATGCATCCACCGCTTGAATGTTCTTCATCGCACCTACATCATTGTTTTTATAATAGACTTCGTTGCAATATAAAACAGATATACCCGCAGGATGTCTTTCAATCAATTCAATCGTTGAATCTGCACTGATTGTTCCCTCGATTAGCACACGTGCAAGGTAGCCCGTATATCCCGTTTCAATTAAACGTTTGAGCAATATATCTGCCTTTGCATATCTATCAATCGTGCTACACGGAATACGCCCTTGCGTAATTTGAATAACAGCATTTCCAATTTTATAAGTATCTCCTATACAAACATCCGCTTCCAACATGTTCGTTACCGTTAAATTCTCACCGAATGTTGCAGTCGGCAGTTTTTTTCCTAGTTCTTGTTCCCATTGTATGTAATGCTCTGCAGGATATAAACAAACAGCACGATCAGGTCCACCATGATGTTTTTTATCTGCTACATCATCTCCCTCAAATCCACTCTTTCTCAAATAAACTTCTTGTACTTCTTGTTTTTCAATTCCCGTTATCATTGATCGCCCGTTGCTATAGTTCAATTCTTTTGGCATACCGACAGCTAATGTGTGAATCGTCGCAATACTTTTCTCCATTTTCATCCCCCTCAATTAAAAGCCAACGTCATTTCATAAACTTAGTTTACTACATCCAACACTTTTCCAGCAATTCCACTCTTTCTACAATGGTTTATGGTCTGTCTCCATGTTGCACCCGTCATCCTCACGCAACAAAAAAGCCCTAAACCCCTGTGTTACCAGGGCATTTAGGACTCTTGCTATTTGCGATTATTCCCACTCAATTGTTGCTGGTGGCTTAGAAGTAATATCATACAGCACGCGGTTTACGTGTTTTACTTCGTTTACTAGACGAACAGAGATTTTTTCTAGAACGTCCCAAGGGATACGTGCCCAGTCAGAAGTCATACCGTCGATAGACGTTACGGCACGGATACCGATTGCGTAGTCATACGTACGAGCATCGCCCATTACACCTACTGAACGGATATCAGGTAATACCGTGAAGTATTGCCAAATGTCACGATCAAGACCAGCTTTTGCGATTTCTTCACGTAAGATGAAATCAGATTCACGAACAATTTCAAGTTTTTCTTCTGTTACTTCACCAAGTACACGAATACCTAAACCAGGACCTGGGAATGGTTGACGCCAAACAATTTTTTCATCTAAACCAAGTTCTAAGCCAAGTGCACGCACTTCGTCTTTGAATAATGTTTTTAATGGTTCAATTAATTTGAACTGCATGTCTTCAGGAAGACCGCCTACATTATGGTGAGATTTGATTGTTTGCGCAGTCGATGTACCAGATTCAATAATGTCTGTGTATAACGTTCCTTGTGCAAGGAAATCCATACCTTCTAATTTTGAAGCTTCTTCATCGAATACATAAATAAATTCGTTACCGATAATTTTACGTTTTTTCTCTGGATCAGATACACCCGCTAGTTTGTCCATGAAGCGTTGACGTGCATCGATTTTAATTAGGTTCATATCGAAATCTTCTGTGAAAGTTTTCATCACCTGTTCAACTTCACCTTTACGGTTTAAGTTGTGGTCTACGAACATACAAGTCAGTTGGTCACCGATTGCTTTATGAATAAGTACTGCAACAACAGAAGAGTCTACTCCGCCTGAAAGTGCACATAATACTTTTTTATCGCCAACGATTTCGCGAATTTTAGCAATTTCGATTTCGATAAAGTTTGCCATTGACCAATCGCCTTTAGCGCCACAAATATCGAATACGAATTGACGTAGTAAATCATTACCATATACAGAGTGACGAACTTCTGGGTGGAATTGTACTGCATATAGTTTACGTTCTGCGTTTGCCATAGCAGCGATTGGACAAGATGCACTTGTTGCAATGATTTCAAAGCCAGCAGGTACTTCTGTTACGTGGTCGCCATGACTCATCCAGACGATTTGTTCTGTTGGTAAATCACCGAATAATTTATTAGCAGCCGTTACTTGAACTTCCGCTTTACCGTATTCACGTGTTTCAGCGCCTTCTACTTTACCGCCTTGCGTATGCGCCATTAATTGCATACCATAGCAAATACCTAGGATTGGTAAACCTAATTCGAAAATAGCTGGATCTACATGGAATGCATTGTCATCATAAACAGAGTTAGGACCACCTGAAAAAATAATACCTGCTGCATTCATGTCTTTAATTTCATCTGCTGTAATCGTATGTGGGTGTAATTCACTGAAAACACCAAATTCACGGATACGACGCGTAATTAATTGGTTAAATTGGCTACCGAAGTCTAGAACGACGATTTTTTCTTGCTCTTTTAATAAAGGGCTTGCTGACAATATTTCCACCTCTTCTTCTATTTTTAAAGGACGTTTTCATATGTTCAAAGAAAAACGCGTATGAAAGTAAAAAAAACTTCCTACGCGTCCATAAGCTCTTGATATATAAAGGGGAATGCGTAACAAAGAAAAGTGATGTATAAAACTTCTCACCTAGCCAAAACATTCACCTTCATAGAGAAATCATTACGGTGATTTCGTAGAAACATCCGAACCCTATTTTCGAACTTATATGAAAGCCATCCTAATCATATATAATTTTTTTCATTTTACTCTTTGTACCCATTAAAATCAACCGATTGTGCGATTGATTAAATATTCCCAACTTTCCCGCAGTTTAACGAAGTCAACATCTTGTGCATTCTTGCCATAAATATGTTGCTCGTATACGGCCGTTAACTTTTGCATCTCTTCTGTCTCTAGCGATGCATCTACCCGTTCAGCAAACGCTCGCAATGTTTCGCCATGTTTTCGTTTTAAGCCAATGCGCCCTAATTGCTTTGTTAACGCCTGATAAGAAGCATCAAAACTTGACCAATCCGCTTCTTTTTTGCGATAGACACGCACCTGCATTTTAGGAATCCATGTTTTTCGTTGTACAAATAAAGCCACACCAATAATAATGAGTAAAGCCATTAGCGTGAACCAAACATATTTTAACGATTTCACCCAAGCCCATACACGGTCTAAGCTAAAAGCTGAATTGTTAGCTGTTTGCTCTGTTGGTTGCTCTTTCTTTTGCTGCTGCGCTGGTTTTTCTTCTGGTTGTAGTACTTCTTCTTGCTGAGGTCGATTTTGCTGTAAATCATAATCAATATTCACTGTACCAGAAAAGCCAATTGTAGGTTCAAACTCTATCCACCCTGTGCCTGGAACATATGCCTCTACCCAAGAGTGGGCATTGTCATTCGTCACTTTATATTCACGCAGACCATTTGATAACGCCCCTGCATCCCCTGGTGCAAAACCTTTCACCCAGCGAGCGGGAATGCCGATAGAACGGAGCATAACAACCATGGATGTAGAAAAGTTATCACAGTAGCCTACTTTTGTATCGAATAAAAATTGATCTACATAATCTTGTTTTTCAGCAGGAATAGCTGCTGCTTTTTTATCGTATCTATAGTTTCCCTTTGAAAAATAGCCTTCCACTGCCTTTATTTTTTCGTATACAGAGGCTTTATCACGCGTTATATCGAGCGTTAAATCTTGTACACGCTGCGGAAGTGTGTCAGGTAATTGTAAAAAACGATTATAAGAAGGATCTAATGTTTCTAACATAGCTGGTTCAGACATTTGAAGCTGTTGCAAACTAAAGTTTGGCTCACTATAAGTGATCGTATAGTTTGACAGTAATTTATTACTACCATTATCCGTCGTCACCAATTCGCCACTCGGTTGTTTTGTTACTATTTTTTCGGTTTGTCCATCTTGAATATACAAGGTAGGGTCCTCTGCCGAAACGGATAACATGCCATATGTTTGAATTAAAAATGGCATAGGGACAGCCATATCTATTTGAATTTGCCGTTCATTTTCTCGTGGTCCAACCTGCAAGGATGTATAAATTGGGGTATCGTTTTCAAAAACAGCTTCCCCCACATACTCACCTGATAACACCCAGCCTTTCGATGTATACGTATCTTTAGTATCGATACGCCAATAATGACGATCACGTGAGGTTGCCGTAAATATTAATGTATTATCTCCTTTATACGGACCACCTAACCTACTGTCATCATCACTATAACCAACTGTTCTTTGTCCATCTCCTACACCATCTTGCCCTGTAACGCTTTTGATGAACGGTACTGGATCAGCCCATGTAGGTCCTGCTTTTGGTAAATAGAATGCCACCATACTGACAAGTGCCACCGAAATAAGCATTGGTAAAACAATTTTCCACTTTCTAAGCATATCGCTCGGTGCATCGAGCTGAAGTCTTAAACGTTTTAAAAAAAGTACACCCGTCATAATTAGACCAAGCACAATTACTTTAATAATAGCGAGCTTTCCATTATATTCACTAAACGTATCAAGTGTCGCGATGAAAAATACAGTTAATACGAAGAAGTAGAAAATATTATGATGCACTGTAATCCAGTGGTGAATTAAATAAATTAACATCCAAATCAACGCTAAAAACAATACTGTTCTAAATGCATCTGATACTTGTCCAAAATTCCCTGAAAAAATATTCACCATGTTCCACGTCACTTCATTCACTAAAAATGGAATGGTGTGTCCTGAAAAAAACGGATTCTCGCTATAAACAAATATAACAAACCATGTAATATAACCTAACTTTATAAGCCCGGACAATAACGGTCGAACTTTAAATAAAGAAAGCACTAGTGCTAAGCCGATAAAAACTAGAAACAACTGACTTAAACCTGTATTGGTTAATTGCATAACTGGTGTTAGCCACTCACGTAATATAAAGAAAATAATGACGTACGCGAAAGCTAGCTCAATAGAATGTTCTAGTGATTTTTTCACGGCTTCATCACCTCCGTGAACAAGTGGTAATAATCTGTTGGGTTTACATGTACGACTTGAATATGTTTATAACGCTTTGTTACATCAGAACGTGCCTGTGTCTCTTGAGATACTACAAAACAAATACAACTTTTCACCGTATTACCTAAAGTATGTAGTAATTCATCTGATATATCACTCGTAACATATAGAAGCGTTGCCACACGCTGAAGGACTTGGGTATCACGCAATTGATATTTGGCATTTTCAACAGGATTGACACAAGCTAAATGATGCATCACTCGATCTAATTGCTTTTCACCTTGGATGGAAGAAAACACTTTTGTTTTTACACCTGTTGAAACAAAGGAAATATCCCCACGCCCTCGTACAATCGCACTAAGCATTGAAGCGACCAACTCCACCTTCTCTTCAAATAACGGAGAAGGACCTACATCGAGCATTAACATCAATTCCTGTGATTGACGATCTTCAAATTCCTTTGACTGAAGTGTTTGTGTTTTTGCAAAAGACTTCCAATGAATCCACGAAAAGCGGTCACCTGGTACATATTCGCGTAAACCTATAGCCATTGATGTGTCCTTCACAATGGAATAAGGGGTCATCATGGACCCAACATCTAATTTTGTTTGTAATGTAGCATATTTTATATCATGCACTCTCGGATAAACTAGAACGATTTGTTCTTTTTCTACCAAAATGCGCTTCTTTGCCCATCCGAAAAAATCATGGAAGATGATTTGCGCACCTAAATAACGATGCTCACCACGTGACAAGCTTTCAAGTGTGTAACGCCAAGTAAACGTTTTTTTAAAACCAACGAATTTTATGGCGTCTTTCTCTTGCACCTTTGACTTCACTAGCATCTCGCTACCAACAAGTTCTTCCATCAGCATATACGCAAATGGAAAACGCGTTTTTCTTTCTACACTTATTGTCACCTGAACCGATTGTCCGCTTTCTACATGAGAAGGTTCAATTTTGCGCTCTACACTGTATATTTCCTCCCGCACAAGTTGGAATATAAAAGCATACAACAAAAATGGACTTACCGTAAAAAAGACAAACCAGCTGACAAATCCACCTTGAAACATAGCATAACAAAACGTAATAAGTATCAGAAAGCTCACTAATAGAAAATGTTTACTTTTTTCAAAAAGGGCTCGCCATTTCTTCATTGCTCTGCTAACCTCTTCGTCGGTACAGGCGTTTTCGCAATAATACGTTCAATAATTTCTTCTGCTGTTACATCATCATAACGCGCATCTGGCTTGAGCACTAATCGATGGCTAAAGACATAGGGCGCTAAATATTGAACATCGTCCGGTATCACATAGCTGCGACCTTTCATAAATGCATATGCCTGAGATGCTTTCATCAAAGCAATAGTCGCTCGAGGACTAACCCCTAAATACACGTAGCTATTTTCTCTCGTTTGAGAAGCCAGTTCAACCATATAATTTTTAACGGAGTCCTCCACATAAACACCTTGCACAAGTTGCTGTAATTCAATTAATTGTGCCACCGAAAGCACAGCATCAATTTTTTCAATAGACTTGCCATTTTCAGCACGACGCAGTATTTCTACTTCTTGCCCTCTCGTTGGATAGCCCATTTTTATTTTTAGTAAAAAGCGATCTAGCTGCGCCTCTGGTAAAGGATACGTACCCTCGTGTTCGATAGGGTTTTGCGTCGCCATAACGAAAAATGGCTGATTAATCATAAGTGTATTGCCATCAATAGTAACAGACGCCTCCTCCATCGCTTCAAGTAATGCCGATTGTGTTTTCGGTGACGTTCTATTAATTTCATCAGCCAAAACTACATCGCCCATAATCGGCCCTGGACGAAATTCAAATTCCATTGTTTTTGGGTTATAGATTGAAACACCTACAACGTCTGAGGGCAGTAAATCGGGAGTAAATTGAATACGTTTGAATTGGGCATCGAAGGATTTAGCAAGCGCACGTACCATCATGGTCTTACCAACTCCTGGCACATCCTCAAGTAATACGTGCCCCCTTGCAAGTAAGGCTACAATGCTAAGTTCTGCTACCTCTCTCTTCCCTATCATTACTTTCTCTATATTTTCTAATACCATTTGGATTTGTAAATTCATAAAACAAAAAACCTCCCATTTTCGCTAACCAATTATTTGAATTGCACGATAATTTAGTTCAAGCATATCGAAAACTGTTTCGTAACACAATTAATGTGCCATTATCCAGTTAAAATCATAAATTAACATATTTTATATGCCTCTATAAAAAGAGGTTTGTTTGATGTTTCTTATCAAACAAACCTACCTATTAGTATAACGTTTCATTTACAAAAATGTTACAGATTTAATTTTTTTAACCATAAACTCTCTAGTGTAGCAACATTTTCATTTCTCAAAATTTCTTTTAAGTCTCCTGAAAGTAATATATTCCCTTCATGTAACACTAACACATCGTCCGCTACTTCCTCTACAAATCCTAGTAAATGTGTAGAAAATATCACTGTATTGCCCATTTCCTTTTGTTCCAGCATCATTTTTTTCAACTCTGCAATCCAAAATGGGTCTAGTCCATTCGTTGGTTCATCTAAAATAAGGAGCGACCCCGCACCTAGTAAACTTTGTGCAAGATTTAACCGTTGCCGCATTCCCTTCGAAAACTGTTGAACCCTTTGCTTTCTAACGTCCCACAAGCCCACGCGTTTCAATACTTGCTCTTGCTCTTTTTTATCTATTCTTTTCAAAGAGGACAGTAACTGCAAAACTTCTGCTGCCGTTAACATTGAGGGAAAATCTACATCATCTGGCATATAACGAATCGCCTGACTCTCCTGCCATTTCAGCTCCCCTGACATTGGTTTCTCCTGTCCAGTTAACAGGCGAATAAGCGTACTTTTCCCTGCTCCATTACCACCTGCTAACGCTAAAATACGCCCTTTTTGCACAGTAAAGGATACATCTTTAAGCCCTCTATTATTTTCATAGACATTCGATAGATGATTCGCCTCTAGTAACACTACCGCTTCTCCCCTTTCTTTAGTCTCCTTGCAGTAAAGGCAAGCGGTAAAGCTACCCACAAACATGTTACCAATCCATATACCACATAGCCCAATGGTGATGCATAAAATGCTGTCACACTATAAAAAGATGGACCAAGCACACTGGCCTGTTTTGTAAATATAAAGTAACCAAAGCGCAACCATTCTACAGGATTAATATGCATAACAATAATCGTTAACTTTTGTAAAAGATGCCCTGCAACTACTGTGCCAATTGCCATTAAGGCATACGACAGAAGCAATAAGAAAAATGACCATAAAACTAACGACAGCGATAGCGCAAATAATCTCGTTTTCGCTACCGCCCCAATAGCTAGCGCTAAGGAAGTAAAAATAGCAATGCATAATAATGTTAGACTTATAAAAATAAACGGCAAACGTACGCCACCAAGTAATCCGCCAAGTGCTAAAACAACACCAAACGCCACCATCACGATTAATAAAAAGGCAATAACAGTAGCTAAATACTTTCCAAAAATATATTGTTTACGCGTCATCGGATAGGTTTTTAATAAAGAAAACCACCCTGTCTCTATATCACCAGCAATACTCATACTGCCAATTGTCAAAATAAATAGAGGCAATAAAAATAAAAGGACATTTAAAAACGAAGCGGTTTGACGAGTAAAACCTTCTACATCAGGCAGTGCCATTTGCTGGATAACTATAATCGATGTAAAAACAAAAGTGAAGAGTAAGCCAACTAATTGCATCCACCGACTGCGCAACATTTGTTTCAATTCAAGTTTGATGAGCATGCTGTACATCACTGATGAATCCCCCAATTAAAATCGCTTAAATCCTCATAAGTAAGCACTTGTCCCTTACCTTCAGTAGCCATCCACGATTGCGCAGCTTCTTGCGTTTCGAAAGCAAGTACACCATAATTCATCGGCGTCCAATAATCTTTGTTGTAGACAAACGTCGCCTTCGAAACATCAATCCATTTATTCTCTTTTGCATCCTTAATGAATGCAGCTCCAACCTCTTCGTCCCCATTTGTCGCAATATACTCAATTAAACACCCAATATCATCAAACATTTCATAGTCACCATTTTTCAAGGCAATTTGTCCGGCATACTCGTTATGCACAATTGACATATTACAAACTTTACAAACATCGGTTTCATTGACAATGTCACGTGGTTTAAACGTTTTTTCACTACACCCTACAGCCAGTAAACAACTAACGCAAATTATTAGTATCCACTTTTTCATTCCATCAAACCTCTTTTCCATAGCCATACACTACTTAAAATAAAAAATAGACCTAGCAAAAACTGTGCTATATCCATATCTGCTTTTTTTACACTTTGGTCTTTCACCAGTTTCGGCGTTTCATCAACAAGCACCGTCCTCGCACTTTTATTGATTTGCTGATCCAGTGAAGTTAGTAAAACAACACTTGGTGACGCTACAAAATATTGATACACTGGCTGTCTGACCATCCATTGTCCAAAGCTAGATACAGCGACATATGGAACATCGCCAGTACCGTCATTTTTTAAATCCGTTCCAACATAATCATCATAATAATTACTCGCTAACTGAAAGCCTTGTTGATCGGAGCGAGCGGTTAATATATTGCCAGTAAACTGATTATTTTGCACAACTGTTTGGTCATCTACCTTTGTTCCTTCAATGGCCGTTTGATTCATTTGAAAATGATTATGCATAATTTGAACCTCTGCACTTTTTTGTAATGCAATGGCCGTTCGATTGTTCTTCATCGTATTATAAGCAAGGTCTGCACGTTGCACATCATATAGCAATGCTCCGCTGCCATTCATATCGTTATGATTGATGACTAGATTGTCCTTAATCGTAATGCCGCTGGTCATCATCACCATCAATCCTGTTACATTGCTCGCATACGTATTGTTTAGAGCTTTAGCATTTTCAGTATACATAGAATGCGTACCATAACGGCTATTCTCTACTGTATTGCGTTGAACAACAATGCCGTCAACCTCTTCTACGTAAATACCATCTTGCACTTGTTTAATATTACTATCTTCAACCACTATCTTCTCGCTTTGATAAATAGCTATACCATTACCCTTTTTCGAATAATGCGCCAAAGTGCCAACTATTTCAACATGTTGGATGTGGACATTTTCGCCGTGTTGAATATGCACAGCACTATGCACGTCGTTAATTTTCAATTGTCGTAGCACAAGACCTTCCACCTTACTAGCAACAATTCCCTTTTTTCCCGATAGCGTCATATTGTCAATCATTACTGCGTCTGCACCTTCAATACGAATTGCTGGTTCTTCCCCAACGGCTGCAATCTCTGTGCCTTTTTCTCCACGCAATGTAATGTTTTTTGTCACAATTATATTCCCTTTATAATGACCTGCTGGAATGTTGACGACTGCCCCAGGTTCCGCTCTGTCGATTGCCTCCTGTATATCAAATTTTGCATAGGCAGTCGAACTTATACATAGCAAAAACAATAAGACATATCCTATTTTTTTCACCTTTAGTACCTCCAAGTTCAGTAAGAAAAGACTAGAGGAAATTCCCCTAGCCCTTCTGTATTAATGATTATGGTCATCACTTTCATGATTCATTTCTTCCATATTCATTTTATCGGATTCTCCATTAGCTTCCTTTTCAGTTTCTTGCATTTTCTTTTTACGGCGCTCTAATGCATCGTCTTTAATTTTTTGTAATTCTTCTACATGCGCTTTTGGATTTTTAGCTAAATACTTGTCTACATCCGCTTTGTTAATGAAATAGATATATCCCCAGTTCATTGGTGATTTTAAATCTGTTTTCACGATTGTGACATCTTCGACCTTCGCCCAATCTTTTGTATTATAATCACGTACAAACTTATCATTTTTCTCGTTATTCGCTACCTCTGCATTGACTAAACAGCCAATGTCATCATAAAACGCAATTGTACCATCTGCTTTAATCGCTTGAGCAGAAAATACACCCATTTCATGGTCTTTCATATAAACCTTCATATTACACATTTCGCAAACTGTATCTTCTTGTGGTTCTTGTAATCGTGGATCTACTAAAGAAGCAACTTGCACTGATTCATCTTTCACTTCAGACTCTTTCGATGCAACTTCTGAATTCGCTTTTTCTTCCTTCACTTCTGCCTTTTCAGTACCACACGCTGTCAATATTAGTAACGTAGCTAGTACTGGTAACCATAATTTCTTCACTATTGCTCCCCCAATTCTTTTCTGTTACTACCTAGTATTTTACAGATAAGATGTGAAATAAGATGAAAACCTCTGTGAAGATTCGGAAAAATCTATATGGCTACTTTGCGAACGTCTTGAAGTCAAAGTATTCTCTTACAAACTAAAACGATTAAAAAAGCGAGGACAAAAGAGAAAAGTGTTAGATTGACTGCAATCAATCTAACACTTGCCGTTGTTGTCCGCTACGGGCGGGTCTTTGATTCACTGACTTTTACTGGCGATTGGTTGTGTGTTCTTTAGTAAAGTCGCCACAATCAACAACCCATGTTCTCGAACTTGTTTTGCTATATAGAGGTACGGTAACTATTGTGGCGCTTCTTTAGCTTACTAAGACGGCTCAGTTTTCCAGCTGTTTCATTTAGTTCATTGTGAATTTGAACATTGCCTCCGCTTTCCGCAAAAATCGGTTCTAGCTGATTATGACGTTGTTGCTGCATTGGCCTCTTATTACTTGATTGCTTTTTTTCTTTATTTTTTTGCAAACTTTTTTTAAATTGTTGCTGTGTATGGTGGCTAAAGTTATGACTAATATCACCAGCATGTAAATACTGTTGTTCATTACGAAAAGTGCTACCTGTCGTCGCATTTACTCTAGAAGTCCTCATAATTAGTTACCCTCCTTTTCATTTTACTTACTTTATAGGTATTTATATCGACATTATATGCAAGAAATTAAGCAAACAGAACCAAATATATAAAAAAGAATAGAATTATTCAAAAAGTATCTATCACTTTTGAACAACTCTATTCTCGTAAGCGTTACTTCCAAAAATTATCAAAAATTGTAATTGGCATATGGCGTTTATGTTGAGAGCGTAAATAATGTTGCTCTAATCGTTCACGAGCATCGTCAGGAATTTGCTTCCCTTCTAAATAATCATCAATTTGCTCATAAGTTACTCCAAGCGCCACTTCATCTGGCAATGATGGACGATGTTCTTCCAAGTCAGCAGTCGGAACTTTTAAATACAGATGCGCTGGACAATCAAGCGCCGCTAATAATTGTTTCCCCTGACGCTTGTTCAGACGAAAAATAGGCATTAAATCGGCTCCACCGTCACCATATTTTGTAAAGAAACCTGTAATTGCCTCCGCCGCGTGGTCTGTTCCTAACACAACAGCACTATTCATAGCAGCGATAGAAAATTGTACTTTCATGCGTTCCCTTGCTTTTTCATTACCTTTTACAAAATCACTAAGCACAACTCCAGCATCAGCTAAAGCACGAACACTAGCATCAACCGCTTCCTTAATATTGACCGTGTAAGTAGTCGTAGGCTTAATAAAATCAATAGCGTCCTGACAGTCTTGTTCATCCTTTTGGATACCATATGGTAAACGCACTGCCCAAAACGAATACTTTTGCTCGCCCGCTTCCTCATTTAACTCATTAACTGCTAGTTGAGCTAATTTACCGGTTAACGTAGAGTCTTGACCACCTGATATACCAAGTACAAACCCTTTTACAAAGCTATATTTTTGTGCATATGCCTTCAAAAAATCAATGGATTTACGAATTTCTTCCTGTGCATCAATTGTTGGCAAAACTTTTAATTCGGTAATAATTTGCTGTTGTAATGCCATAACCTCTTCCACTCCTTAGTCTTTTACAATTCGATCGACCATTTCTCGTACTTCTTCAATATTTCGCATTTTATTATCCCAGCATTTTTGGCTTAAATCGACTGGATATTCCTCTGGATTCATAGCACGTTTATATTCATCCCATAGCAATTCTAAATTGTCAGCTGCATAATTACGCATCTCTTCTAACGTTGGATTGTCATAAATTACGTCCCCATTATTAATGACATGCTGATGCAAATTTTTCGCCTCAAAATTCGTGACAAATTTTGATACGAATGTATGAACAGGGTGGAACATCTTTATTCGCTCTTCGGATTGAGGGTCTTCGTCATACATCGTAATGTAATCACCCTCTGCTTTACCGTTTTTACGGTCAATAATACGATAAACACTTTTCAAACCAGGAGTTGAAACTTTTTCAGCATTAGCAGAAATTTTAATCGTGTCCTCTAGCTTGCCTTCATCATTTTCAATAGCGACCATTTTATAGACAGCCCCTAATGCAGGCTGATCGTAAGCTGTAATTAATTTTGTACCAATCCCCCACATATCTACGCGGGCACCTTGTGCTTTCAAGTTTAAAATCGTATATTCATCTAAATCATTAGAGACAACAATTTTGGCATCATGGAAGCCTGCTTCATCTAACATACGACGTGCCTCTTTTGACAAGAAAGCAATATCGCCACTATCTAAACGAATACCAATAAAATTAATTTTATCGCCAAGTTCTTTTGCCACTTTTATCGCATTCGGCACTCCAGATTTCAGCGTGTTATAGGTGTCCACTAAAAATACGCAGTTGCGATGACGTTTCGCATAAGCGTGAAATGCATCATAATCATTTTTGTAAGCCTGCACAAGTGCATGAGCATGAGTACCAGCTACCGGAATGTTAAATAGTTTTCCTGCACGCACATTACTAGTTGAAGCAAACCCTCCTATAAAGGCTGCACGAGTTCCCCAAATAGCCGCATCCATTTCTTGCGCTCGACGTGTACCAAACTCCATCGCCATTTCATCTTTAACGATTTGCTTAATACGACTTGCTTTAGTGGCAATTAGTGTTTGGTAATTGACAATATTCAATAGCGCCGTCTCAATTAGTTGTGCTTCAACTAAAGGTGCCTCAATGCGTACAATTGGCTCATTGGCAAAAACGAGCTCCCCTTCCACCATTGAATACATATCGCCTGTAAAGCGAATATTTTTTAAATAGTCAATGAAGTCTTCTTTATATCCAACCTCTTCACGTAAATACGCGATATCTGACTCACTAAAGCGAAAATCTCGTAAATACTCAAGCATGCGTTCCAATCCAGCAAATACGGCAAAGCCATTTCCAAATGGTAATTTTCTAAAATATAATTCAAAAATCGCTTTTCTATTATGTATGCCATCAGCCCAATAAGACTCTGCCATATTAATTTGATACAAGTCTGTGTGTAGCGCTAAGCTATCGTCAGCATAGTTCGATCTCATAGGAATCCCTTCTTCCACTTTCATAATTAGTCCTAGTATACACTATATACCCAAAATCTTGCGTTTTACACTTTTCCGTACCTATGTTAGGTTTCCTAACACATATAGTCAGAAAATTTCGAACAGTTCACATTTTAGACACAAATTTTAGCACCGCTTTCATTCCTTTTATATATAGCTTTTTAGTAAACTACTACGAAAGACGAAATATATCATGTAATATAACCTAACATCATAATAAAAAAAACAATTGCGCCATTTATCGACTCGCTATAATATGTAAATTAAATTTACGCAAGGAGCTGTTGTGAGTGAAAAAAATAGAGGCCATTATTCGTCCGGAAGTTTTTGGGGCTGTACGAGACGGACTTGCAAAAGTAGGCATTGCAGGTTTAAGTATTTCTGAAATCGCTGGCTGCGGTCGTCAATTAGGTCATACAGGTTTGTTTCGAGGCAATGCCTATGAAATTGAGTTTTTACCAAAATTGAAATTAGAAATGGTCATCGATGATGAAAAAGTTGATGCTATTGTGGAAGTTTTATTGCGCGATGCTGCAACTGGTAAAGTTGGAGACGGGAAAATTTTCATTTATCCAGTAGAACAGGCAATTCGTATCCGTACTAAAGAAGTCGGATCAATTGCTGTAGAATAAGGGGGAGATAGTTATGGATGACGTTATATTATCTGTAAATTTAGTTTGGATTATGCTTGGTACAATTTTAGTATTCTTTATGCATGCAGGTTTTGCAATGGTCGAGGCAGGTTTTACTCGTTCTAAAAATGCAGTTAACATTATTATGAAAAATTTCTTAACCATCTCGCTTGGTGGGATTGTTTATTTCCTATGTGGATATGCCATTATGTTTGGCGACACAGCAGGAGGCTTCTTCGGAACAAGTGGTTTCGCTTTAAATGGTGTAGATGACCTCTCCTTCTTTATTTTCCAAACAATGTTTGCTGCCACAGGTGCGACTATCTTATCTGGTGCAGTAGCAGAACGTACAAATATTTTTGCTTATATCGGTGTCATTATACTGATGACAATACTTGTTTATCCTGTTGTAGGACATTGGGTGTGGAGCGGTCAAGGTTGGTTAACTGACCTCGGCTTTATCGATTTTGCTGGTTCTACTGTTGTCCATTTAACTGGTGCAGTAGCTGCGTTTATAGCAGCCATAATGGTTGGACCACGTCTAGGTAAATACGAAAATGGACGTGTTAACGTTATTACTGGTCATAGTATTCCTATCGGCGCATTAGGTGTATTCTTACTTTGGTTCGGTTGGTTCGGCTTTAACGGTGCCTCTACGTTAGCAGCAGACCCTGCACTTGTTCCAACAGTAATTGCCAATACATTTTTCTCAGCAGCGGCTGGCGTTGTTGCCACTGCATTCTATACAAAATTCCGCTACGGTCACATTGATGGCTCCCTAACTCTTAACGGTGCATTAGCAGGTCTAGTAGGCATTACTGCTGGTGCTGCAAACGTCAGCATTGTTGGTTCACTTATTATTGGTTTAATCGCAGCACCATTATTAGTAGAAGGTGTCCGTTTTATTGAATGGAAATTAAAAGTAGATGATCCTGTTGGTGCAATTGCTGTTCACGGTATTTGTGGAATTTGGGGTACACTTGCAGTTGGGCTATTTGATGTTGGTGGTCAAGGTCTGTTCTACGGTGGTGGCATTAGCTTGCTAGGTATTCAGGCTATAGGTGTGATTGCTACAATTGCTTGGGTTAGCGTTACTGTCACAGCAGGCTTATATATCATTAAAGCATTTGTCCCTTTACGTGTATCAGCAGAAGAAGAAATTACAGGTCTAGATGTGATCGAACATGGTACACCTGCTTATGAATACCAAGAGATTTTTAAAAGCTCCGCTATACAAGGTGAAACATTTGCACAACGTTTAACTCACATCGGCAAAACACAAACAAACGTGACCGAAAAACATGTCTAAAAAATAGATACGTTATCCATTAAAAGGCACTAGAAACTGTTAGCTATCCGTATCAATTTGCGCGGATCTCTAGCAGTTTCTTTTTGTTATATTTATTCTCTCTCTAAATCAAGTAAGAACTGTTTCATCGTTAACCCACTGCGAAAGCCTGTTAGCTTACCGTTCTTCCCAATTACACGGTGGCACGGAATAATCGCTAATATCGGGTTCGCACCGATTGCACTTCCAACAGCCCTCACAGCCTTTGGATTGCCTATTCGCTCTGCAATAGCAGCATATGTTGTAGTTGTTCCATAAGGAAGTTCTTTGAGTGCATCCCAGACAGCTAGTTGAAATGCTGTTCCTTTCACATATATCGGTAAATTAAACTCAGTCAGCTCTCGATTAAAATAGGCTGTGAATTGTTTAACATAAGGCTTAAGCTTTTCACTGTTTTCTTCAAAACTGTAGCCTTTAAAGTGCTTTTGAGCCCACGTTTCCACCTCATCAAATGCTGTATTGGGTGTGCCAAGATAGACAAGCCCTTCATTCGCCGCAATAATATACATCTCGCCTTGTGCGAATGTTAGTGTATCTACATATAAAATAGTCATTATAAAATTCTCCTTACACATAATGATTAGCAGTATACTGCAAAAAGGTAAAATAACTGTAGTTAACAAATATTTCATGCTACAGTTATTTTACCTATTAGCATAAAGGAGTTTCAACTACATGACTACGATATACGAGCCCGCTATCCATCTTCAACAAGTGAGCTTTTCAGTAAAAGATAAGGCTATTTTAAAGTCTATTACCGGTTCATTTCCTAAAGGGAAAATTACGACGCTCGTTGGCCCATCTGGCGCTGGCAAAACAACCTTATTAAAAATGTGTAACGGACTATTGTCACCAACTGACGGGCTTATACTTATTGACAATCAAACAATCACTACCTATGAGCCAACTACATTAAGAAAGCATGTCGGAATTGCCCTTCAAGCAGCACCTATGATTGCTGGGACTGTATTTGACAATTTGGCTCTTCCACTCACTCTACAAGGTAAAAAGCTCACACAACAAGATGCCATTCAATATTTACTAGATGTCGGGCTCGATGCTAGTTTTTTACACCGTGCCACTAATGAATTATCTGGTGGACAACGTCAAAAGGTATCCATTGCACGTACCCTCATTAACCAATCTTCTATATTATTGTTAGATGAGATTACTTCTGCATTGGATCGTCAATCTGTACAGGATATTGAGGCACTTATCGTATCATTAAACAAAAATTATAATGTTACGATTATCTGGATTACCCACAATTTACAGCAAGCGCTCTCGATCGGCCATTACACATGGGTCATGATGGATGGAGAGCTTATTGAAACAGGTGAAAGCTCGTTATTGAAAGCCCCTACTAACCCAAGAGTCGCTGAATTTATACAGGGGGTAAACGCATGACTTATACTTCACTTTCGCTAACATTAATTTTTGTTTTAATCCCGCTAGTACTATCAAAGACATTTAAGCTAGGGCTTGAAAAAGACACAATTATTGCAACGATTCGCTCAATTATTCAATTGCTTGCAGTCGGCTATATTTTAAATTTCGTCTTCGATGAAGGGAGTATTATATATATTTTTCTAATGGTGGCATTGATGATTGTGGCTGCCACTTTAAATGCCCGAAAAAAGGGAAAAGGTATTAAGGGTATTACATGGAAAATAGTGTTTACGCTTGTAATGGTGGAAATTGTCACACAAGGCGTTTTACTCGGTTTCAATATTGTTCCTACAACTGCACAGTATATTATTCCTATTAGCGGAATGCTAATTGGCAACTCCATGGTACTATCTATTTTATTTTTAAATCGCTTTACTGCGGAAATTACAAGTCACGAAAATGAAATTGAGCTCATCTTATCGCTAGGAGGTACACCTAAGCAAGCCATTCATCGCCAATTAATCAATGCGATTAAAGCGAGCATGATCCCTACCATCGAAAGCCAAAAAACGATTGGGCTTGTTCAATTACCAGGTATGATGAGTGGCCAAATAATTGGTGGTGCAGACCCTATACAGGCAGTACAATTTCAATTATTAATTATTTTCGCCCTGTTAACAACAGCAACATTATCGAGCATAATGATAGGTTTTTTAAGCTATCCTGCGCTTTTTAATGAAAGGTTACAATTGTTGGAAGTTGAATAATTGTTTTCGTGATATCATGACAATTACTATAAATATGTTATACTAGTAAGAAAAATGCAGTGAGGAGAATGACCCATGTTATTACGCGATTTTTTCATCCAATTATCTGAAAACCAACTATTAAATAGTACTGCTAAAAAATACGGCTTAAAATTAGGTGCCCAAAGTGTGGTAGCTGGTACTAATATAGAAGAAACAATTGCAAGCATCAAAGATTTAAACGCACATAATATCTCTTGCACGGTGGATAATCTAGGGGAATTTGTTGCCAATGAAGAAGAAGCGACAAAAGCTAAGGAACAAATCCTCGCTGTCATTGAAGCCATTCATGAAAATGGTGTGGATGCGCATATTTCGTTAAAACCATCTCAATTAGGTTTAGACATTGATGTTGATTTTTGCTATGACAATCTATATGAGATTGTAGAAAAAGCAGCAGCTTATGATATTTTTGTTAACTTTGATATGGAAAATTACGGTCGTCTACAAACATCATTTGATATGGTGGAAGAACTTTCAAAAACATTCAATAATGTTGGAACGGTAATCCAATCATACTTTTACCGAGCTAAAGACGATATCGAAAAATTCAAAAACTACCGCTTACGGATCGTAAAGGGTGCATATAAAGAGCCTGCTGATGTAGCTTTCCAAGATAAGTTAGATATTGATTTAAACTTTATCGAATTGATTGAATATCATTTATTACACGGCAAATTCACATCGATTGCGACACATGACCATAACGTCATTGCGCATGTTAAACGCTTTGTTGCAGATAATAATATTCCACTCGATAAATTTGAATTCCAAATGTTGTACGGCTTCCGCACAGATATGCAAAAAGAGCTGGCGAAAGAAGGCTATAACTTCTGTGTTTACGTACCATTTGGCGAAGATTGGTACGGTTACTTTATGCGTCGTTTAGCGGAACGTCCGCAAAACCTTAACCTTGTTACAAAACAAGTATTTACGAAAAAAACGAATACCGTTCTTGCCGTAGCAGCTGGTGCATTCGTACTTGGACGTTTAACAAAGCGTAAAAAGTAATAAAAAATCTTGTAGAAAAACTTATAGCGCTAACTATTGCCGTTGATTTCCGCTACGGGCGGACGCTTTCCGCTCCAATCAACTAATAAATGCATTTAACTTAGTATCAAATAACATTTCTTAACTATAAAAATAACAAGAGGCATCAAGAGTAAAATCTTGATGCCTTTAATCTTGTCACCATTTTTGGTAACTCTTTTTTCATTTGATGGACAACTACTTTTTAAGGATTTGTTGACCAAAGACCTGCATGTTTTAACACAACACGTGGATGTAATTTTAATTGAGCGACCATTAAGTCTGCTAAATCTTCCGCTTGCATAACCTTTTCCGGATTGCCATCAGTTAATTGTAATTCCACTGCCATATCCGTTGCAACCGTACTTGGCGTTAATGTCACAACACGAATGTTATGTTTGCGAACTTCTAACATCAGCGATTCACTCATACCAATAACAGCCGCTTTCGAAGCACTATACGCACTCGTAATTGGAGCACCCTTTTGACCAGCGGTAGATGAAATATTAATAATATCTCCGGAAGAACGCTCAATCATTTCAGGTAGGACGGCACGTGTTGTGTAATATACACCTTTGACATTTACATCTACAATATTAGTCCAATCTTCAGGTGAAAGATCTAAAAACTTACCGAATTTTGAAATACCCGCATTATTTACTAAAATATCGATTGGTCCTAACTCAGCACGAATACTTTCTACTGCTGTTGTGATAGATTGTAAATTCGCTACATCCGCTGTAGCTAGTGCCACCTTGACATCATACGCCTTTAATAAGTCAGCAACCTGTTGTAAATTTTCTAATGTGCGTCCTACAAGCCCAACATTAATACCCTCTTTCGCAAAGGCGATGGCTGTTGCACGGCCAATACCACGACCTGCACCAGTTATTAAAGCTGTTTTACCAGTAATCGTTTGCATATATCTTGCTCCCTTATAAGTAGTGATAGAAAAATCTCTGTTGTTTAGCATACCTATTCATCCTTGAAAAGTACATTCAGAAGACTTATTTATTCCATCCTTTTTCCTTAAAGCGTGCAATCGCTTCAATCCGATTGCCCACATGAAGCTTCTCTAAAATGGTGGAAATATAGTTACGGACAGTTCCTGCCGATAAAAATAACTCAGCCGCAATTTCCTTCGTCGTTTTACCTTCTGCCACAAGTGTCAACACTTGACTTTCGCGCTCAGTTAACGGATTCTCACTATCATCCTCATAGACAAAGTCAACCAATTCGGGTGCATAAATGCGTTTGCCATCGACAATTGTTCGAATGGCACTAACCAATTCTTCGATAGGACTATCCTTTAATAAGTAACCTCGTACACCTGCTTTTCTTGCTCGTTCAAAGTAGCCAGGTCTTGCAAAGGTCGTTAATATAATAACTTTACAGTCAGAACCATGTAATTCTTCAGCCGCATCAAGCCCAGTTTTCACCGGCATTTCAATATCCATAATACAAATATCCGGCTGGTGCTCTGCTACAAGCGCCAATGCTTCCTCACCATTTTTGGCTAAACCGACAACTTCCATATCTTCCTCCATACTAAGTAAGGAACGAAGTGCGCCTAACAGCATCCCCTGATCTTCAGCGATTACAATTCGTATCATGTCATAACCCTCTTTTCTATAGGTTCTTCAGATTTTCTGCAACCTTTTGATGTGTAATGGTCACTGGAATTGATACCGTTAAAGTAGTGCCATTTTCACTTTCTATTTTAAATGTGCCATTAATAAACTCTAAACGTTCACGCATCCCTTTTAAGCCGTTACCTGTTTTCAATGCTTGTTTTTTCGTAATGCCTTGTCCATTATCACGAACAATCAAGTGTACTTCTTTAAAGTTTTGGTGGAAGGCTATTTCACATTTGGTTGCGCCGCTATGTTTGACAATATTCGTTACGGCTTCCTTCAAACACATAGACAACACATTCTCTACAAGTGGTGGGACACGTAAGGAGTCCTTATCCCCCTCAAAAACAAATTCCATTTCAGCCGCTTTTAAAATTTGAGAAATACGCATAAGCTCATCTTCAAATTTATTTGTCCGCATATCCGATACTAATTCTCGTACCTCTTTTAAAGCAATACTAGCTGTTTGACGAATATCTTTTATCTCGATTAATGCTTGCTGAGGATCACGTGCAATAAGTCTAGAAGCTAAATCGCTTTTTAAGCCAATCATGGATAATTTTTGACCGAGCGTATCATGTAAATCTCTTGCTATACGTTGCCGTTCCTCAAAAACAATTAATTCGGCAATTCGTTCGTTTGCAGTTTCTAATTGCCCTTCTAAATTTTCACGCTTATTTTTCGAATAAATTGTTAACGGTAGAAGCACCACTGCCAAAATCGTTAAAACGACAAATGGAAGCTGTGATAAAAATAAATGTAGCTCAACAAAGAAACCAAATCCTGTAGATATCACAGTAAAACCGATATGAAGCCCATACATAATGTAAAAGCCAACAGGTCTACGGATATTTCCAATGAAAAAGGCTGTAAAAATTGATAAATACACATAGCCGAACAATATAGTCAACGTAATATTAATGACCATCTCAAAGCTAATCCACATATAGACAAGCCCGTTTTTAGCGTTCACAGAAAATCGGTAAAAAATAAAATAGAGCATTAAAAAAGTAATGCCTATTGATATTTCAATATACGATGATTTTCTAAATATAAAGAAAAACGGGAGAAAACAAAAAATAATCCATAAATAAACGCTGAGCATAGGACTATTCGGAATGATACTATGCCGTTTCCTCATCATAATCTCACGCTCTTTCCTACTTTTCCCTATATTATATCAAGAAAAGCATATTTGCGCCCGTCCATTGCCATACAGTGACTTTCATACGAGCCTATCCTTATTTATGTAAAACAGCCACCTCCTAAGAAGAGATGGCTGTTTACGACTAAGCAGCAATACTGCCTTTCGTTTTTCGTTTTATAATTTCATTGACTTCTTTAAAAGAGACAAATTTGCCAAGTTCTTCATCGTATAATTTATAGCGTAACGATTCTAAGCTTGTACGTAACGTAATTGTAGTAGCCGTGTGTAATGGTGGCGTTTCTTTATGCGCTTTTTCAAGATTATAGTTCGGTACACGCGGAGCTAAATGGTGCACATGGTGGAAGCCGATATTACCTGTTATCCATTGTAATAACTTCGGTAATTTGTAGTAAGAACTACCTTCCACTGCGGCTTTCACATAATCCCATTCAGAGTCATGCTCGAAATAAGAATCTTCGTACGTATGTTGGATATAGAACAACCAAATTCCTAATGCACCTGCGATAAATAAAGTAACACCCTGAACTAATAAAAACGCTTGCCAACCCATAGAGTAAATGAGTCCTGCACAAATGCCGGCAATAATAATATTTGTTAAATGCGTATTCATACGCTCTTTTTGCTTCGCATCTTTTCGGTTAAAACGATTTAAAACTAATACCATATATAAAGGACCTAAGCCGAACATTACAAGTGGATTACGATAAAAACGATACCATAATCGTTGACCTTTAGAAGATTGTAAATATTCTTCTACTGTCATCATATCAATATCACCAATACCGCGCTTATCTAAGTTCGAGCTTGTTGCATGGTGAATTGTATGCTCACGTTTCCATTTTTCATAAGGGAACGATGTTAGTACCCCAGTTAATAAGCCAACCCAGTCGTTTGCCTTTTTACTTTTGAAAAATGAACCGTGGGTACAATCATGGAAAATGATAAATGTTCTTACGACAAAACCAGCAGCAATAACACTTAAACCTGCAGTTAACCATGGCGAAACATCCACTAACATATAACCAGCAATCCATAGGACGATTAACGGCGCTATTGTGTTAACCATTTGAAAAACACTTTTACCTGTGTCCGATTTCGCAAATGGCGCTACATCTTGGCGCAATTTTTTCGTTTTTTCTTTATCTATTGCCATTCCTTTTTCCCTCGTTTCCTTTTGCTTATGATCTCATCATAAAACAAGAGTATAACGAGCAATAGACGCAAACATCATAAAAAGCATATGACATTTGTCATACTTAAAAGACAACTCTATAAAATTTCGCTCTCCGCTAAGGTTATTTCAGCACGTTAGCGATGCTGATGTTACTTGATTAGCGCTGCCTTATTACTTTTTAGGTCCCGTTAAATGCAATTGATAAAATACTAAATCCAACCACTCTCCAAATTTGTATCCCGCATTTTTAATTGTCCCTGCATATTCAAAGCCTAGCTTCTCATGCGCCTTAATACTGGCAATATTTTCGCCATCGATACCGGCAACCAAAGTCTTCACACCCTGTTTCTCTGCGATAGCAATCAATTGATGCATTAACTTACTGGCAATGCCTTTCTGATAATGGCCCTTGTGTACGTATACCGAATGCTCCATCGTATGCTTATAACCTGGATAAGGGCGGAACTGACTGTAATTTGCAAAACCCGCCACTACTCCATCTTCCTCAAAAACTAACAACGGGTTACCCGCTGCTTGTTGCGCATGAAACCATTGCTTTTTTTCATCTAGCGATTGTATTTCATACCTATATACCGCTTTACTCGTTAAAATAATATCGTTATAAATAGCTAAAACCTCAGGTAAATCTTTTTCTTCCATAAATCGAATCATCCAGTTCACGTCCTCACCTAAAAAGAAATAGAACCCCACCGATAACAGCAGGGTATGCATTGCACAAATAGTCCATTCGACAAGCCACAAAGGAAACACGGATTTTGAGCAGGCTTAGATATTGCCCGTTCAAAATCCGTAATATCCGTTGCTCACATGTACTTTAATCGTTGACCGTTAAAGCGTTCTTCATAAAGATAAAGCATTTTTAGCAAAATTACACGTTAAAATATCTCGCATCTGGGTGCGCGAAAACTATTGCAGATACGGAAGCCTCCGGCTCCATCATAAAGCCTTCTGTTAATTGAACTCCGATATCTTCTGGTTTGAGCAAACCAAATAATTTCTCTTGGTCCTCCAAATTTGGACATGCAGGATAGCCAAATGAGAAACGTTGCCCTTGATATTTCGCAGCAAAACGGTCACGCATCGTGAAATCTGTGTTGTCAGGGAAGCCCCATTGATCACGAATTTCTTGGTGCATACGTTCCGCAAAGCCCTCGGCAAGCTCAAGAGCCGTTGATTGAAGGGCATGACTTTCAAGGAACTTCCCTTCTTCTTTTAATTGACGAGCTGTCGCCATTACACCTTGACCAGCTGTGACAACCATCAATGCAATATAGTCCATTTCTCCACTTTCTACAGTTTTCAAGAAATCTGCTAAACACATAAATGGTTCCACCTGTTGGCGAGGGAAAGTAAAGCGTTCAATTTCCGTTTTACTATCGGCAGGATCATAAACGATGACATCATCTCCATCAGCTTGTGCTGGGAAGAATTGATACAAGCCTGAAGGTTTTAATAGATCACTTTGTAAATAATCATCCACCAATGCTTTTAATTCTGTTGCTCTCGCATCCCCTGCATCTAGTAATTGTTGCACTTGTCCTTTTAGTCCTAAGTGATGACCTAGTAATGTTCGCATGTTGACATATGGATATAGATGCGACACCGAGTAATCCTTTTTCACATGACGGCGAACATCCGCTGGCAGGAACACCGGTGCATCTTTCACAGTACGTACAGGCTTCACTGTAATTTCTTTCGCAGGTCGTGCTGCACGTTTCTCATCTGCTTCTAATCGTTTTTGGCGGGACTCCGCTATTTCAGCTAAAAAGTTTTCTCGCGTCTCTGTACCCATTAACAGATTCACTTGCTCTAGCCCTTGCATCGCATCTTTAGAGTAAATAACAGGTCCTTCATATTCATTGGCAATTTTCGTTTCTGTAAAGCGTCGAGACAACGCTGCGCCTCCTACAAGAATCGGCACATCAATGCCAGCAGCCTTAAAGTCTTGTGCGGTAATGACCATCTGCTGAGCGGATTTAACGAGTAAGCCAGATAGTCCGATGAAATCAGGTTTTTCTTTACGAATCGTTTCAATTAACTGAGCTGGCGTGACTTTAATACCTAAATCAACAACTTTGTAGCCATTATTACTTAAAATAATATCTACTAAGTTTTTGCCAATATCATGGACATCACCTTTTACAGTGGCAAGCACCATTTTACCTTTGCCGGCACTGTCCTCATTTTTCTCCATAAATTGCTCAAGATGTGCTACAGCAGCCTTCATAACACCCGCTGATTGTAATACTTCTGCGACGATAAGCTGATTATCGTTAAATAAACGACCAACCTCAGCCATCCCTTCCATCAGCGGCCCATTAATAATATCCAGCGGCGCCTCAAAAATTTCACGAGCGGCATCTAAGTCTTCAATAAGCCCCTCTTTTGTTCCTTCTAAAATATAGTAAGCTAAGCGTCCTTCCACCGTTTTCGGAATATCCGCTTCTGTTTTCTCTTTCTTTTTATCACGATAGAAATCAGTGAAAACCGCTAATGTTTCATCATTTGTATTAAACAATAGATCATTTGCTAGCTTAATTTCCGCTTCAGGAATTGATGCATAGCGCTCTAATTTCTCTGTGTTTACAATCGCGTAATCCAAGCCCGCCTGTGTACAGTGATATAAATAAACAGCGTTCAGAACTTCCCGACCAACTGGTGGTAAGCCGAAAGAAATATTACTGACACCGAGTACCGTTAACGTACGTGGCATTTTTTCTTTGATAAGACGAATGCCCTCGATTGTTTCAAGTGCTGATCCAATATATTGTTCATCTCCAGTACCTACCGGGAACATTAACGGGTCAAAAATAATATCTTCTGGCGCTAAGCCCCATTTCTCCGTTAATAATTGGTAAGAACGCTCAGCAATTTCTAATTTACGATGACGATCTACTGCCATCCCCTGCTCATCAATCGTACCAACAACTAAAGAAGCACCATATTTTTTCACTAATGGCATTACGGCGTCAAAACGTTCTTCTCCATCCTCTAGGTTAATAGAGTTAATGATGGCCTTCCCTTGAGAAAATTTCAAAGCTTCCTCAATTACTTTTTCATCTGTGGAGTCAATAACGAGTGGAACCTTAACTTTTTTCACAACTTCCTGCATAAAGCCACGCATATCCGCCAATTCATCTCGGTCAGGGTTCGCTAAACAAATATCGATAACATGTGCACCATTTTTCACTTGCGCACGTGCAATTTCTGCCGCTTCCTCATATTTACCATCAATGATTAAATTTTTAAATTTTCGAGAGCCAATAACATTTGTTCGTTCCCCAATAAATAATGGACGCATTGAATCATCGTACACTAAAGGTTCAATACCGGATACGACATGACCATGTGTAGCTTCAGGCAATTGACGTGGCTTTTCGTCCTTCAGTACTTCTCTAATTGCTGCAATATGGGCTGGTGTTGTCCCACAACAACCACCGACAATATTCAGCCAGCCTTTTTCAGCAAAACCTTTTAATTTTAGTGATAAGGATTCGGGTGATTCATGATAGCAACCTTCCTCATCTGGCAAACCAGCATTTGGATAACAGCTAATATAACCAGTAGAAAGCTCCGCTAATGAACGAATATGGTCAGTCATAAATTCTGGACCAGTTGCACAGTTTAAACCGACTGAAAGCGGCTTAATATGTTCGATTGATATGTAAAAAGCATCAATAGTTTGCCCTGCTAA
Source organism: Lysinibacillus sp. FSL K6-3209 (assembly GCF_037976175.1). Lineage (NCBI taxonomy): Bacteria > Bacillati > Bacillota > Bacilli > Caryophanales > Bacillaceae > Lysinibacillus > Lysinibacillus sp. FSL K6-3209. The sequence goes on from NZ_CP150264.1 coordinate 4,058,533, forward strand.
TGTTGTACCCATCGGTTCAATCGTCCCGGAAATCATAACAGGCAATTCTTTGCCCGTCTCTTCAAACGCACGTGACACCCCTAGTGTCCCTGCTTTTACATTGAGCATATCCTGACTCGTTTCAAGTAGCAGTACATCTGAACCCGCTTCAATTAAAGCCTTTGCCTGTACATAAAAGTTTTCTTCTAGTTCATCAAAGGTAATACCGCCAGTGACTGATAATGTTTTCGTTGTTGGACCCATCGCTCCCGCAACGAAACGTGGCCATTCTGGAGTAGAAAACTCATCTACTACTTTACGTGCAATTTCCACAGCACGTTTATTAATCTCTTCTGCCTTAGCCCCAAGATTATATTCGTTTAATACGAGAGGTGTACCGCCAAACGTATTTGTACAAATGATATCCGCACCAGCTTCTAAATATTTTCGATGAACCTTTTCAAGCACATCGGGTCTCGTTAATACAAGATTCTCGTTACAACCATCAAGCTCCTCACCACCAAAATCTTCTGCTGATAAGTTTTCATTTTGAAGCATTGTACCCATTGCGCCATCCAGAATTAAAATTCGTTTCTCTAGTTGCTCTTCAATCAAGTGCTTAGCCATCTATACTTACTCCTTTTTTCTGTTCATCCAATTGTCCGATAAATTTCATTAATTCAAGCGTCATATCATAGCGTAAAAACGGTGTAATTAAATAAATACCATTGAAATATTCTGCCGCTACTTCTACTAACTCTTTGGCAATTGCAATCCCTTCTAATGTTGAACGTTCTTTATCTTCACCACACGCCTTCATACGTGATAGTGCATCGTCTGATAATTTAATCCCTGGTACTTCATGGTGTAAAAACTCGGCGCTCTTATAGCTCGTTACTGGCATAATACCGATATAAATTGGAGCATCTAAATGCTTTGTTGCCTCATAAATTTCTACAATTTTCTCTTTTGTATAAACTGGTTGTGAAATAAAGTAATCTGCACCATGTTCGATTTTTTTCTCTAAGCGAGCTACTGCCCGATCTAATACACGAACATTCGGGTTAAATGCTGCCGCAACAGAAAAGTTTGCTTTCTTACGAAGTGGCTTACCGGAAAATGATATCCCCTCATTTAACTGTTTAATTAATTGAATAAGCTCCATGGATGAAACATCATAAACACTTGTGGCACCTGGGAAGTCTCCTACCTTTGTGGGATCTCCAGTAACCGCTAAAACATCATGAATGCCAAGTGCATTTAAGCCCATTAAATGGGACTGTAGACCAATTAAGTTACGGTCACGGCACGTAATATGCGTCAACGGTCGTACACCATGTGTTTCCTTTAATAGTGCACCCATAGCGACATTACTAATGCGGGGAGATGCAAGCGAATTATCAGCCATCATCACGACATCTGCGCCTGCGTCGTATAATTTTTTTGCCCCTTGAATAAAACCATCAATTTCTAGATGTCTCGGAGTATCTAACTCTACGATAACCGAGCGTTCGCGCTTCACCTTTTCATGTAGCGGTTCATATGTCGCAGGTTCTGCTTCCCGTACAATCTCTACTTTTTCAGGTTTCGTATACTTTGCTTCAACAGGCGTTAACTCTTCTAAATATTTCTTCGCAGCTGCTATATGCTTAGGTGTTGTACCACAACATCCACCGATTAAACGAACACCTTGGTCACGCAATGCAACTGCTGCACGGCCAAAATAATCAGCTTCTGACTCATACACGACACGCCCATCCTCTAAATCTAGTAGCGACGCATTTGGATATGCTGACATAAATGCTTTATCAGGAATCTCTACACCTTCAAATGCTTGAATTGTATGATGGGGACCTAAACGGCAATTGACGCCTACTACATCTGCACCAAGAGCTTGTAACTCATGTAATGCTTGATTTAACGTCATTCCATTTTGCAACACACCCGGCTCATGCATGGATACTTGTGCAATAATTGGTAGCTTTGTTTTGCTGCGTAACATTTTTAATGTTGCACTTAACTCTTCAAAATCATAATACGTTTCAAGTAAAAGACCATCAGGATTGCCTGCAAGTAACACATTTGCTTGTTCTTCAACAGTCAATAATATTTCCTCTAATGTAGCATCACTTTTACGAATGCCACGGATGCCCCCAATTGTCCCTAAAACAAATTGCCCGCCATCAGCTGCCGCTCGTTTTGCAATCGTGATTGCCGCTTCATTAAATTGTTGAACCCGTGATTCTAAGCCGTAACGTGCTAATTTAATCGCATTTGCACCGTAAGTATTGGTCTGAATGACATCTGCACCAGCAGCTATATATTCTCTATGAATTTTTTCAATTAACTCCGGTCTCTGTACATTCATTTCCTCATGACAGTACTCTAAGCCGTAGCCATATAATACAGTACCAATGGCTCCATCCGCGGTAAGCACATGTGTTTTTAACTTTTCTAGCAATCCCATAAATCGTAGCCCTCTCTTTCCTTGTATCCAAAATATAAAAAGCCTTCTTTTACAAAAAAGAAGGCTTTAACGAATCGCAATTGTTGTTCCTTCTCATCTTCGACCAAAAAGGTCTTCTGGATTTAGCACCTGACATAAGTTGGTTGCTGAAGCTTCATAGGGCCAGTCCCTCTGCTTCTCTTGATAAGAATGTAGTATGAATTTTTCAAATAATTAAAAGAATCATATCGTTTACAGACGATAGAGTCAAGACTATTTCACTTAACAAAGGAGATTTCTCCCGAAAAAAATATTATTTTAGTTTTAACTTCACTGTTATTCTAGTTTTTCCGCAAGCGCTTCGCCTATTTTTTTACCATTTTGAATACAAGCACCAATACCTACCCCGAAATATGAGCAACCTGCTATCGATAAGTTGGGATACCGTTCTGCAAGCTCCGCTGTTAAGCCTTTCAACGCCTCATGATGTGCCAAATCGTATTTTGGCATTTGATCGATCCACTTGGCTACATTTACAACCATTGGTTTTTCATCAATGCCTAAGCTTTTCTTTACATCCTCTAATGCTACAGCTGTCAATTCTTCATCTGTCATCATACGTAATGTTTCGTATGCAGGGTTAATGCTTTTATAAAAGAGGCGCACAAGCAATTTACTATTAGCAGATGTATGTTTCCATTTTCGGCTTGTCCATGTTGCGGCATTGCATTGTACATTCGAGTTATGTGACACAATAAAGCCTGTCCCATCTGCTGGTAGCACTGCATCCGGTACATCAAAGCCTAAGTATATGGTGATGGCAGAGGCTGTAGTAAATTCTTTAAAATAGCGATCCAAAGATGGGTCCAGTAATAAGCTTTGCACGGCTTCATTTGGCAGTGCTAATACTACGTGCCCAGCCTCAAACTTCCTCCCATCTGCTAATGTGATTGTATAATGTTTTTCCTGTTTTTTTACATTGGTTGTTGCTACGCCTTTAATAATTTCTACATTTGTTAACGTTTCTTCAAGACGATTGATAAGTGACGATAAGCCCTGTTTAAACGAAATAAACTTTTTGTTGGAAGCTTTCACGAATTGTTCGCGATTTGCCTCAAAACCTTTAATAATACTACCGTACTCATTTTTATAGTCGATTATGTACGGTAAGGTAGAAGCTATCGACAGTTGATGGAGGTCACCCGAGTATACCCCAGCTAATACTGGTGCAATTTGATTTTGTACAAGTTCTTCCCCTAAGTAATATGTTAAAAACTCACCGATTGAGCTGTCCTTAGTAAAGCTTTTATTCGGCATTGTTAAATCTTGCAATGCTATTTGTTTACCAGCTTCTGATACTAGCGTACTTGCTTCAAGAGACGCTAAACTCATTGGAATACCGAATGTTGAATCAGCAGGGATCGCATGTAATTCGTCATTTGTATAGATATAAGATATCCCTGTTTCGTTGTACACTAGCTCCTGTTCAAAATTAAGCTCCTGCACCAGCTCCATGACCCCTTTATGACGAGCCACAATTGAGTCAGCACCCGTTTCCATAATGAAGCCTTGCTCATAAGCGGAATGTAACTTACCACCTAAGTATGGATTTTTCTCAACAAGCACTAGTTTGACATCTATGTTTTTTTGCAATACTTGGCGTTGTAAATAATGCATCGTACATAAACCAGTAATGCCGCCACCTAATACAACTATTGTTTTCATAAAGTATCGCCCCTAATTCGTTATTTCTCTCCTTATTAGTATAAACTTTTTTCACAAACAATAACGTTCAACCCATTACAAATTTAGCAACACTATAAAGTGTCAGGCACTCAAACAATTTCAAATTGTTTGAGTGCCTGACACCTAGTTTAAGTTTTGTGCGACATTTGCTAATTTGTCAGCTGAATTTGTTACCTCATTAAATGCTTGCCCAAGCTCATGAAGGACCTGAGCAACGGCCTGAACCTCTTTTTCCATAAGGTCATTTTGACACTTAGCTTCTGTCATTGCATCTAATATTTTGTTAAACTGTCCTTCAGTTTGAGCCATGTTCTCCTCACCTGAAGCAACCTCTGCCTGAATATTACTAAGCGAATATGCCAGTTTAGACGTTCGCTCTGTCGTTTTTTCTAATAATTTTGCAACGGATGTAACAGATTCTTTCGTCTGACTAGACAATTTACGTACTTCCTCTGCCACAACACTAAAGCCTTTCCCCGCCTCTCCAGCGCGGGCTGCTTCAATAGCTGCATTTAAAGCAAGCAGATTTGTTTGGTTGGCAATGTTCGTTACAACATTCATAATCGCTTCCATTTCTTTCGACATATCCGTTAATTGTTTAATATTATCCGTAATATCATCCACTGACTGAATAATATTACACATATTTTGAGATTGATGTTGTAAGCATTCGCGACCTTCTATTGCTTGACTTTCTGCTAACGTACTCACCTGAAGCGATTTTTTTGCCAATTGCTTAATTTCATGTGATTGATTATTTAATAGATGGAAGGAGGCATTTGTTTCTTGTGAAATGGTCGCTAATCCTTCTGACGATTCCACAATTTTTTTCTCAACTGCTTCTTTCTCACGTTCAACGTTTTCCTTCAGTTGCTCAATTGTACTTTCAAACGCTTCTAATACAAGTTGTTGCTCGAAATTAGAAATTTTAGAAATTGCTCGTATTGTATTCAATTGGTCTTTCGGATGCACTACATGTTCTTCAACTAAATCAATAAATGACATGGTTAAATCTTGGAAAGCACAAATATACCATTGTGTTCTCAGTCCGATATGTACATGCACTTTTGCAATACTTACTCGTCTTTTATAAAATTCATCATCAATTGTACCGTTAAACATTTCAATAATATGACGACGCAATGTGACCTTCAATTTATCCACAGAACTATGTTTATTAATAATATCTACTAAACTATGCTCAGTTCCAATCATTTCATAAAACCGGTCAACGATGTGATTTATGTTGTCCTCAACAAATGGTTTAAAAGCTTTTAAATATTGTAAATCTTCTATTGTCAAATTTAGCATTTCAATTTGCTTAACCAGTGTTCGAGAGTTCGGAACATCCATTGTCACCGAGTATTGCTGTAAATCTAACGTCATTGCCTTTTTCTGTTTTTGAAAAATCACACTTTTCCCTCTTTCATTACGTGTTCTTTTGAAAAGCTGAGCAAAAATCCCATTCCGTTTACCCAAATATATTGACAAATCTATGAAAAGATACCACAACTATTAATAAATTTACAAGAAAATAATATAACAAAATAACATCATAATAATCAGTAATTCATCATTTTTCATTATTAAAATTACTCATATACATTATACATTTTTAATATAATTGTCAATTTATTATATCCTATATTTTACCATTGAATAGTATACAATTTAAACGTAAACTAAATGGGTTTCATCTGTTAAATTGCATTAAAACGCTGTCACAATTTTTTTCAGTAGCTATTTCTACGGTATTTATTAGAATTTACGTATTCCGTCTGCAACACTACATGTAATATTAAGTATCTATAATTTCAATATTTCCCCTTCGACCATTTATTAAGAGTCCTTTATCCTGTTTTTTTATTTAAAAATGAATAGAATTAACCATTGTGAATTTTGTTAATAAATAGAATAAAATAACCATTTTACTAATAGCCCCCCTATAAAAATAGACTCTCTCCCATATCATTTTTCTATGTATAGATATATGATCACTATTTGCCCTTCCACTACAATAAAAAACCGCAACGGCTAGTTCATTGCTAACCATTACGGGTAAATTTCAGTATCATAAAATTTTAAATTTAAAGCTTTTCTAATTCTTCAAGTAAAACGGTTGCCTCTTCTATACCTGATTCTGCCGCAAGTCCATACCATTTTTTGGCCTCTTTTATATTACGCGGTATTCCCTCACCTTTGTTATAAATATGGCCAAGCTGCAATTTTGCTTCAGGGTCTCCTTGGAGTGCGGCTTGCTTGAACCAATGAATCCCTTTTTCAATATTACGAATCCCCGTTAAACCCTTGCTCCAAATAAAGCCCAAATCATAAAATGCATCTACATGATATTGTTCAGCAGCTCTTTCAAACCAATATAAGCCACGATTGATGTCCCGAGCTTGCCCTAAGTGACCTTCTAAATAAATTCCACCTAGTCTGTATTGCGCTTCAACATAACCTGCCTCAGCCGCATTTTTATAAAAGGCAAATGCTTTCTCTTCATCTATCACAACACCTAATCCTTGTTCGTGCATAATACCTAATGTAAACATTGCCTCTGCTACCCCTAGTGCAGCAGCAATCTCGAACCAATGTTTAGCAAGTGACATATTTTCGGGTACACTCTCACCATTAAAATACATATCCGCTAAGTTATTTGCCGCATCTGCATGCCCTTGTTGCGCTGCAGCTTCGTATAACTTAAAGGCACGATCATAACTCTCTTCTACACCAATTCCTTCAAAATAATAGTTACCAAGAGCATATTGGGCATTGGCATTATCTTGTTTTGCCGCTAATTCAAACCACTTCATCGACTTTTTCGGTTGGAAAAATGTATCCTCATTTGCACTATAATATTCTCCAAGTTCAAATTGGGCATCTGCATCTTGTTCTTCAATCGCAGCTTTGTATAAATCAATGATTTCTTCATGGTCTAAATCTTCTTCTTCAAAAACAGCAACTGCTTCGTCCTGTTGTGTAAAATACCATTCCAGTACATCGAGGACATCATCAACAACCTCCGTTGTATAAGCTAACTTCTCTAAGGAAGTAATTTGCCATATTAAAATATATATTGGAAGTGGAATTGCCTCACGCAATACATCATCATATTCTGCTAGCAGCGTTAGTACATTGTCTTGCACTGTTTGTGTTTGCTCCGGATGTACAATTTGTAAGTGTCGCTGTTGTTTTTTTCTTAGCAATCCCTGAATAACTTGATAGAGCATCTTTTGCAAGGTTGTCAGTTGTACTTCATCCAATACGAGTAAAGTGAGGTTTTGCGCAAACCATGTATTCTGTATATTTGTTAATTGTTGTAAGGACTGCGTTCGCTCCTTATTTTGCTTTGCTAAAAATTGCCCATACATTTCATTTCCCCCCTTGCACACTATGTAAAAAAACTGCCTTACTATTATTATATGGAAGGCAGTTCAAGAATGGTTACACATATGCTCTTAACATTAGTCCTACAAATAACGTAATGATGAAAAAGAGCGTTATATGTCCCCATTTATACATTTCTAACAAACCGATAAATTCACGAGTAAAAGCGTTAGGTATATAATATAAAGCCGTTTTAGAGCCTACACCTTGTGCATCAAGCTTTGCCCTTCTTGCATAAATACTTGCTCGAAATACATGAAAATTATTCGTAACAAAAAGTGAACGGTACTTTTTCCCTTGTGCGTGCGCATCCATGATTGCTTTAGAGAAAGCCATATTTTGCTCTGTATTTGTCGACCGATCTTCCATCAATATTTTCCGATTCGGTATTTGGTGTTTATCTATCATATATGTTTCCATCGCCAACGCTTCTGAAACTTGTTCATCACTCCCTTGCCCACCCGAGACGATAATGAAAGGTCGCTCTCCATATTTTTTATATTGCTTGGCTGCCTCATCTAAACGGCTCGCTAAAAGAGGAGGAACTTTATCACCAATAAGGCCAGATCCCAGCACAAGAATATAATCAGGTTCATATGTTATCGGTGCAAAATGATAAATGATAGCGTAAACCATCACACTTGTATATAAAAATACCGTATAAGCAAAAATCAAAAACGCATAAAAGAAAAGAATATGCCAAAGAGGATTTTCAATATTTGTAAAGAATACGAAAACATAGCCAATCATCATTGCCAAGAAAGCCAATCCAAACACAGCTAATAGTAAATTTCGAAATCTTCGTCCTTCTTTTTCAAGCAAGATTTTACTATTGAAAAACATCGCAATGGATAGTATTAACATGATACCTGGTATAATACCGAACAACGTCATGATACCCATTTTGGACACAATACCTTGTTCGTTAATCAACAAATCATTATGTGTTGTCATACCTACAAATATATTCAACCCTATTAAGCCTAGAACGACAGCGTTAATAAAACGCCTTTTTTCCGTAATAAATAGCATTAAAAATACAGAAATTAATAATGTCATTGTTGGAAGCACTGCATTTACTCCTTTCCTTCCTTTCTATTCCCATTCAGCAGTATGCTGACACTACTTGTTCATATATTGCAAATTTCCTAAATGACAGGTAGTGAATATTTTATTTTTCACTATAGTTCATGTAAAATTACTATTAAGAACTAGTTTATGACAAAACAAAAAAAGATTTTGGAGGAATGTAAGTAATGAAAAAAATTCTTGCTGCTCTTTTTGCAGCGACACTAATGTTTGCATCAGTTGGCGCAACACTATTAATATCAGACACACCAACTGCAGAAGCGAAATCATATAAGTCAGGTAAAAAAGGCTTCTCAAACAACAACAATAGCTCAAATATCCAAAAATCTCAGGATAATTCTAAAGACCAAAATAATGCTACAACAAATAAAAATAATACGACGTCTACAAACAAAACAGATTCAACTACTGCAAAAAAAGGTGGCTTTTTCTCTGGCGGCCTTATGAAGGGCTTAATGCTAGGTGGTTTAGCAGGTTTACTATTCGGTAGTCTATTTAGTAGTCTTGGTATGCTTGGTAATATTTTAGGCTTATTAATTAATATCGCTGCTATTGCTGTAATTGTGATGCTTGTCGTTAAAATTATCAATATGTTTAAAGATAAAAAACGTAAAGAACAGGAAGCTACACAATGGCACAAATAATTAACGAGCAAGATATTATCAATGCAATTTGTCTTTCACAGGCTTATCATAAAAATATTCGCCCTGAAGACGTACTTGTTGAGCTAACTTACGAAGATGAGACTGGCTTCGGCGCGGAAGTCGAAACAAACGGTCAAATCGAAGTATTGAATACCGCTGCTATGATTGGCGCATTACGTGTATGGATTAAAGATGTTCTACACGGCGATCCTTTCTCAACTGGTATTGAGCTTATATTAGATGATGAAGAAGGCATTATTGCCAAACTATCATAGTGTCTAAACCATTAGGTCTTTTGAGTTTGTCCAGATTATGCAAGCATTAATATGTGCCATCTAGTGAAAGACAACTCATAGTTCAGCGTTGATTTGACACTTATCCCTGACTTATTGAAGTAGAGTACCTCTACTCACTATGAAAACAAATAGCCGTTCAATAAATCTTCTTAATGGATTTATTGAACGGCTTTTTTTAATAGTTAGCTTAACCGTAATGACCTCTGATAGATTCGCTTTCAAGAAGTTCCTGATAAGGTTTATTTCAAACGTTCACTAAAGTTCACTAATATTTTAGCAGCATGGCTTCTCTTTGTTGGGGCTTCAGGAGAAAATCTTCCTTCACTTCCTGCAACAATACCAAGCTCATACAGCATTGTGATCGCATTTTTCGTTTCCTCATTGTAGCTATTTATATCGGTAAACGGTGTTTGATGTTTCACCACATATGTTTGGTTAAACTGTTTTTCATAAGCACGATTCATCATTAATGCTAATTGCGCGCGCGTAATAGGCTGGCTTGGATTAAACTTGCCATCAATGCCCTTCACAAGACCATGTGCATAAGCAGCGGCAATTTCTGACTGCGTTTCGGCATCATAGCTCGCTATATCTGTGAAAGGCGCTTTGCTAGTTGTTGTTAAACCTAAGCTTCTAACAAGCATCGCTGCTGCTTGAGCGCGTGTAATATTTTGTTCAGGTCTAAAAGTACCATCAACATAGCCCTTCATAATGCCTCTTTCAGCCGCTTTTTGAATGAACTCCCTTGCCCAATGATTTTCTATATCTAAAAATTGGACTTTACTGCCTGTTGTAAAACTTGCTGTTGGACTTTGAACACTTTCATTACCAGCCGCATCTAACGCTTTTATAGCAACAGTATATGCAGTATTTTCTGCTAAACTATCAAGTGTGATAGCAGTTTGATTGGCATCGACCGTAGAATAGAGCTTATTATTCAAATACACATGATAGTTCGTAACACCTTCATTATCAGTCGCCGCCAGCCATTTTACAGTCGCCGCTGTACTACTATTGACATTGACTTGGATTGCTGAAGATGCATCCCATAGTGCACTTGCTTTTATAGCTGGTAAAAATGCCTGCTTTGCTACCGCTAAATAACCTGCTTCACTTAAATGAATGTTTTCTGGATTTGGCAAAAAGTTAGGTACATCTTTCGCTACTACGTCATATGTTGGCACAAATATTGCCCCTGCTTTTTCAGCAGTTGTTTTAATAGAGGCATTCATGATACCTAAAAGCATTTTAAACTGTGTTTGCAAGTCTTCGCTATAATACGGGAAAGAATTATAATAGCCCATCACATAAATTTGTACCTGTGGATTTAACTTTTTTATTTCATTGATTATTGCCCCTATATTATTTATAGCTTCTTGGGATGCCTTTATAATGGCGGCTGTATCAATACCAGTTGTTGACGATTGTTTTAAAATTGGCAATAAATCATTAGCACCAGCAGTTAACGTAATCAGCTCTGCTTCTTGAATTGAAGTTCTAAGCTTTGCACGGTCGTTTGTATAACCAAATCCCGTCACTGGTTTTTCTACATCATTTTGTAAGTCTGCTAACACATTTTTAGTTGTATACCCTGAATAGGCAAACCCTTTATTATAGGATGTAAGTAAACCTTCTTGTTGTAATGCTTGTGCTACAAAATCTGTATAGCCTAAGCCAATGACGCCTACTTCATTCATACCATGTGCTAATGAATCACCTAACGCTATGTAATCAGCCTGTACAACCCAGCTTGGCGCTATGTGATCTTCTTTATTTTCCGCATTCGCACCTACAGGTATTGTTAATTGTAAAGCTAGCATGCTAGCAGCTAAAAAACGAAATTTTTTTGAAAATTGCATATACCCACTCCTCCTGCTCATCTACTAATTACTAGTTTACTAGATTAAGGTTAAAAGTGGGTGCATTATATTGTAAATACTTTGGCTAGCATTCTTTTCCTGCTCTATTTATGCTGTACCTTTCCATAGACACCTCCACCACCAACCTCGATATGTAATTGTCCCGTTCTCGCTAAATCAATCATTGTAGCTATTTTATGTGGCACAATTTCCTCGAGTTGCTCGGTCGTGATACGGTGTAAAATAGTCATTTCAGTCCCAAATGCATGTAATAGTCTTTCCATCATTTTCGGACCTAAACCTGGTATAAAATCGAGTGGAACTTGATGGATGTAAGGTGGTCTCTCACGTTCATCAACATACGGCTCTGATAGTTCCTTAATACGTGTCGCAACACCTTTAATAATTTTCGTACTTGCACAGGATGGACAAAGGGTAACATCTGTACTTAACTGTTTACCACAATTAGCACAAACAGTTTGATAATATTTGCCGAGCAATGGATTTAACCCATAATTCGCCACTACTGCCCGCCCGTCCTGTTCATGGAGCGCCATCTTTAATTCGCTAAAATTAGCCGCCATTAATTTTAGTTTTTGATATTCACGAGCCATTTTCCCAAGCGAATGTGCATCAGAGTTTGTAACAAATGTATAGGCTTGAAGTTCTTTTATGTTTTTGACCATATTAGTATCAGAACTTAAACCAAGCTCTATAGCATCTATAAGCTGTGGATTGAATACTTCTGTTAAGCTTATATGAACACCTTTTCCAAATAAACTTTTAAATGGCGTAAAAACATGTGCTGGAATAAAAAGGCCTCCTAATTCCCGCACTTTTTGTTGTACAGCCCGACCTTCACAATAAATACGTTGTGAACTTAAATGAATATTTTTCATATACTGGCTCATCCAATTAGAAAATTTTTTCATCACTTGAATAGTAGGGAAATAAGCTAGCACATGAATTGGTCCATGGCAGGAGCTATCATATATTTCGATTTCTGAACCTGGAATAAGCGTTGTTTCTTGAAACCGGAGTCCACCTTGCGATAACTCCTTTAGTTCGCCTTGTTGTAACATTATATTCATTTCAGCAATGACTTCTGGTGAATGACAATCAATAATGCCGATAATATCAAGCCCTTTTTTGGCGCTAGCCATCTCTAAAATCCGTGCTAATGTTAACGTTTTACTCCCAGTAATTTTCACTGCGCGCCCACTCATTGTTCGTCCAATATGAATATGTAAATCTGCATAATAGTCATGAAACAATGTACACATCTCCTTTTGTTTTATTATAAAATGAAAAAACCTTACATTGCTGCAAGGCATTTTCATGCATTAGGATGGATGGTTTTGATGTGCGCCTTTATCAGTCTCGTACGAACCTGAACCTTGGTTTGGCATTGCCGCTGCATCATAAGCAACTAATGTAACGCCAATTTTCTTTTCGAGTTCATTAATTTTTTCAAGCTGTGTGTGATCTAATTGTGCAAATTTTACTTCTTCCATATTCATCACGCATCCTTTCAAAAATAACGTTCCCCGAATATCTCCCAACTATACAAACGACCATTAGTTATTTCTTTATTTATATTGCCTAGTATGTACATACTAAAAAAGCATTCTACAGCGGAAAAGTCCACAGTCTTCGTACCCTTATGCTACGTGGAAATTGTTCAAAAATTGTTTGAGTGACTGGCACTTAAATAGGTTAAATAGGGTTTGCCTGTTAGTGGGTGTGTTTGAATATCGGCGCATACTCCAAAAACATCACGCAGTAGTTTAGGCGTTAACACTTCTTCTGGCGTACCATATTGAACGATACGTCCTTGTTGTAAAACATAAATGTAGTCGCAGTACATTGCTGCCATATTTAAATCATGTAAGGCGGCGACAACCGTCAAATGCAGTGTTTGAATTAAATCCATTAGTTGTAATTGATGCTGGATATCTAAATGATTTGTCGGCTCATCTAAAATAAGTATCTGTGCTTGCTGTGCAAGTGCACGCGCAACCATTACTCTCTTCTTTTCCCCTCCAGAAAGGGAAGTAAAACTACGTGTTTCTAAATGGGCAATACCTGTTTGAGACAAGGCTTCTTTTACAATATTAAAGTCTTCCTTATTGTCCAGCTCAAAAAGCTTTTTATGCGGCGTTCTTCCCATACTCACTAAATCTTTTACTAGAAAGTCGAACAACACAGGCGTTTCTTGACTGACAACTGCTAATTTCTTTGCAATGACTTTACTCGATTGCTTAAAAATATCTTGCTCATTTAATAGCACTGTACCGTTTTCTGGCTTTAATAAACGATACATATTTTTTAGCAATGTAGACTTTCCACTTCCATTAGGACCAATTAACCCAACAAACTGCTTATCTTTTATTTGTATACTTACTTTCTCTAATATGCATTGATCATGAATGGAGAATGATACATCCTTTGCTTCTAATGTCATAACCTTTAATCTCCTTCACCAAATGAATAATTGTTTCGACGTAATAGCCAAATGAAAAATGGTCCTCCACAAAAAGCAGTAATAATACCAATCGGCATTTCTTCTGGGGCTATTAATACACGTGCAAGTGCATCCGCCCAAACTAGAAAAATCCCCCCTAACAATGCACTTATGGGGATAACATGTTTATAATTAGAGCCAACTAGCAAGCGTACGATATGCGGAATAATTAAACCAACAAACCCGATGGAACCACTTACTGCAACGAGCACACCTGTCAGTAAAGATACGAGTACTATTAGCTGTATGCGAAACTGTTGAAGATTCACCCCTAACGTGACGGCCGCTTCTTCCCCAAGTAATAATAAATTCAAATTTCGATAGTATAGCCACAACAATCCAAATACGATAAAAAAGACAATGACTGGAATAAATAAATTACTCCATTTTGCTCCTGCTAGACTGCCTAACATCCAATACATAACAGCTTTAATACCGCCCTCTTCCTTAGACATCATTAACATAAAATTCGAAGTGGCAGATAAGATAAAGGACACCGCCATCCCCGCTAGTAAAAGGCGAAAAATCGAAATACGGCCTCCTACACGCGACAACAAAAATACCAAAACAATTGCAATAAAAGAGCCTAAAAAAGCTGAGACTGAAAGGGCGTAGATGCCTAAAAATGAAAACGCCCCTAAAATAATGACAGCTGTTGCACCGACTGTCGCTCCAGAAGAAATACCTAAAATATACGGATCAGCTATCGAATTACGGACTAGTGCTTGAACAGCAGCACCAGCAACAGCTAAACCTGCACCAACAACAGCCGCTAGGATAACGCGAGGAACACGGATTTGCCATATAATAATCTCTTGCGAGCGACTCCAATCCGCCTCTACAGAACTAGAAAAAAATGGCATTTTCGAAAGAATTACTTTCCATACATGTAACGGCGTAACTGACACAGACCCAATCATAATGGCCACTGTCATAGACGCAATAAGCGCTAGAAAAAGGGTCAAAGAAAATAACATAAATTTTTTATTCATTTGGTTATGAACTCCTTATCAATCATGATAAAGACGAAGCAATAAAAAAAGGCATTCTACGCATACATGCATAGAAATACCCTTAGCTAAACAAATTAGGAGAAATATCCATCAATTGTCCGTAATTGCTTGCATCCTCGTGGGCATTACAGGTATGAACTAACTGGCAGGTCTCCTGGCTCCGATTCATCGTATCTACGATTGCCTTCCCATTTAAAAACAGTGGCTACAATATCATAGAACTCCTCGTTACAGTTGCGGGACAGCGTCGGATTTACACCGACTTCCCTTTTAAGTGATGCTCGTGTTTACAAGCGTCACACCATTAGTATCTGAAATTTTAAAATTATGACGATTCTATCATACATCATTATCGTAGTCTATTATTTCCTTCATTTAGGAATCTAACTTTCCTCTTTTCAAACTAAATCCATCATTTCTGCACATTTACTTGTTACATTAAAGACACATCAAATCGAAGGAGGAAATTCATATGGTGGTAAATAAAAATCGGCTCCTAATGATAGTGGCAGCAATTGCTTTACTAATACTTTCAGCTTGTGCTGATAATACAGCGAAATCAGAATCTGTTCATAGCGACAAAACAGACCACGGCGAAGAGATGGATCATGGGGATGAAATGGATCATTCCATGATGAATCATTCAAGCTCTGGTGAAGTTCCAGCCACTTTAAAAACAGCCGAAAATCCAAAATTCCCTGTCGGCAGTAAGGCTATTCTTACAGATGGCCATATGTCAGGAATGACAGGAGCCGAAGCGACAATTGTCGGCGCTTACGATACGACAGCATATATTATTTCATTCGAGCCTACTACTGGTGGTAAGACAATTGAAAATCATAAATGGGTGATTCATGAGGAATTAATCGACCCAGGTGAAGCACCTTTATCTCCAGGAACAGAAGTAAAAACAGATGCTACACATATGACAGGCATGGAAAATGCGACTGTACGCATTGATGATGCAGTACAAACGACTGTCTATATGGTCGATTTTGCTTTAACAACTACTGGTGAAGAAATGAAAAATCATAAATGGGTGACTGATAGCGAGCTAGCGACAAAATAATGAGGTTGGGACAAAAGAGAAAAGGTGTTAGATTGATGGCAGTCAATCTAACACCTTTTTTGCTACGCCGTTGTTGTCCGCTACGGCGGTGCTTTCCGCTCAGCACCGTAAGCTGCAACCCTCGCTAACGCGCGGTCTGTTACGTCTTACATTGTGTGCTGTTCTGAGCAGGAGTCACCGCTTCCGCTACCAACAACTAGTGAACACTTCTAATTTTTTATTTATTGCAAAAGCAAGAAAAGATAAGTTCTCCATATAGCAAAAATTTATGAACACCTTTCCTCTGTTCTTTAAATTTTTTTAGTTATGTCCCAGCCTCATTCTAAAACCTTTTTGTCACCGCTTTTATGCCATTTATAGCCGATTCCCCACACAGTCTGTAAATAATCATCCACTGGAAAGCCACTTTTTCGAAGCTTATCCCGTAAATTGCGGACATGTGAATCAATCGTTCGGTCTTCAATTGCTACATTATATCCCCATACAGTGTTGATTAAATGCTCTCTTGAGAAAACTTTATTTTGATAATCAAGAAATAAGGCTAACATCGAAAATTCTTTTGGCGTTAAAGAAATCATCTCTTGGTGAAAAGATAACTCAAAGGATTCTTTATTTAAGCGTAGCCCTTCGAAATTAATAACGATTTCTTCAGCCTTTGTTCTTCTTAAAACAGCCTGTATGCGCGCTAGCAATTCTTCCTCATCGAAAGGCTTTAAAATATAGTCGTCAGCTCCAAGATTTAACCCTTTTATAATATCAGCCTGTTCCCCTTTTGCCGTAAGCATAATCACCGGCACGTCCCAAAACTTCCTTATTTCCTGGCATACTTGCCAGCCATCCATATCAGGCATCATTATGTCTAACAGCACTAAATCGATATGATGTTCTTCTAAATATTCTAAAGCATCTCTCACAGACGACCTAGCAATGCAATGAAAAGAAGGTTCAAGATACAGGGTCAGTAACTCTAACATCCTTGGTTCATCGTCAATTAATAATAATGTTTTCATTTGTTCCTACTCCTTAAACAATAATTTAAAAGTAGTCCCTTTGTTTTCCTCACTAACAACGGTAATTTCCCCTCCATGTGCTTGAACGAGCTCCTTTACAATGGCAAGTCCTAATCCTAAACCGCCATTGGCACGCGTACGAGATTTATCCACCCTATAAAAACGTTCAAAAATATAAGGTAAATCCTTCTGTGGAATTCCTTTTCCGGTATCTTTTATAATGATCGATACGCAATCATTGTTTCTTTCCACTTGTAAGAAAGTCGAATCGCCTGAGGAACAATAAGTCAGCGCATTATTTAACAAATTCAAAATAATTTGCTCCAATCTTATTGTATCAGCCAATAAAGTTAGGCCCGCTTCACATTGCACAAAAAGGTCAATGTGTTTTTCATGAAAAGCAGGTCTTAACTTTGCCTCAATACTTGCCACAAAGTCATCCAGATGAAGACATTCTTTGTTTATAACAAATGCGTTTTCATCCATTTTTGCTAAATCAAATAATTCTTTTATTAACCGTGATAATCGATTCGTTTCCTCAATAATAATACGTAAATACTTTTGACGATCTCGTTCCGATAAATCTCGTTTATAAAGAATATCTGTATAACCTTTTATAAACGTAATCGGTGTTCGCAGCTCATGAGCAATACTCGATAAAAATTCCTTCCTTTCCTCTCGTAAATGATTTAAGTCATCAGATAAAAGTTGAATAGCATTCGCAAGATCACTTAATTCATCTTGACCATTTGTTGAAAGGTCTACTGTAAAATCCCCATTACTCATTTTTAATGTTGCTTCTTTCATTTCAATTAATGGACGAGCTAGCTTTCTAGATAACACAATAATCACTACAATGGTCACCAATCCCGACACAAGCCCAACAATTAGAAAGTGTTTATTTAATCGCTCCATTAAGGCATGGATAGAATCTGTATTTTGGAACATAAAAACATAGCCAATGGTCTTTTGCTGTTTTTGAATTGGACTAACGGTCGCTATATACTTTTCATCTTGCCAATTGTTCTCTAGCACCCGACCATCATAAGGTACGCTTGCTCCAAGCTTCTGTAAATATGCTTTTATATCAAGGTGTTGCGAAGAAGTAGCTAAAATTTTGCCAGCACGATCTGTTATGACAACGTCTGTATTATCTCGGGATTCCATTAATACTATATGTGATAACGTTTCCTTTTCGAAATTTTGCTCCAATATCTTTCGATGCGAATTACCCGTTGTCTGCAAGTTTGTTAATTCTTCATCAACTCTCGAATTCGTCAAAGAAAGATGCAAAAATAACATCATAAATGTTTCTATGCAAAACAATGTGATAAAAAAGATAATGCCAAGCTTTAGTGAAAGTTTTTTCATCCTGTAACCACCTATAGTTCAAAATGATAACGTGTAAGTGTGAAGATTTTATGCAGAAGAAAGATACTTCTATTAAATAGTATAAAATAAAAACTACATGCTCATTGATTTTTCACCCTATGTAGTACTTAATGCAAATAAGAATGAGCCATATATTAGAAAGATATAGGAGGTACGTTTTGCTCGACTCCTGCTGGAAAAGCATGACACTTAAGACCCCGTAAAATGCAAACAACCCTAAAAAAAATGCTAATAAGTATGTCGTATACTTATTAGCATTCTTTTTTATTAAATATAATTTTTAACCCAATTTAAAAAGTTTTCAAATACTGAATCAAGGAATTTCACAGTTCCTTCATCTGTTAAATTACCTTCTGTATCAAATTTTGTATGAACAGCGCCAATATAAACATCATTACCACTTAATAATGGTGAATTAATGCCAGGAGAGAATAAAATATCTCGTAAATGTAATTGTGCTTTAACTGTTCCTAAGTTCCCCATAGATGCACCCATCATAAAGGAAGGTTTGCCAATCATTACTTTATCTACACGTGATAGCCAATCTATCGCGTTTACCATAACCCCTGGCACCGTTCCGTTATATTCCGGTGTGATCCACAGTACCGCGTCTGCCGCTTTTACTTTGGCTTTGAAATCCAAGACCGTTTGTGGTGCTTCATTTTCAATATCTTGATCGTACATTGGTAAATCTCGTAAGCTTAATACTTCTAGTTCAAACTTTTCTGTATAACGTTTTTGTATAAACTTTGCTAATTGCATATTATAAGATTCTTTACGGATACTACCTACGATTGCTACTACTTTCACGATATTTCCTCCTAAATGGTTACTGTTTTTAATATTGGTTAAGCATTTATATTTTATACTGCACTAATAATAAGTAGTAAACTCTTCAACTGGTTTACGATACCCTCTTAAACTCTGACTGCTTTCCTTTTCCTTACCGATTGTCATCATCAGTACAATTTCATGTGTTGCTGGCACATTGAATAGTGCACGCATTTGTTGTTGATCAAAGCCAATCATCGGACATGTATCCCAGCCGCGATTTTTAGCTGCTAACATAAAGAGCATAGCCGAAAGTGATGCATTACGAATGGCATCCTCCTTCATAAACGCTTCGCCACGTTCTTCGTAAAATTTCGTATTATCGTCTATAAGATTGTCAAGCTCACAGTTTGTAATAATACCTAAATCAACCATACCTTGACTAATATGAGCCGTTTGCTTGTAAGCTTCTCTATCTCCTAATACTAAAATCACACCGGACGCTGAATGTACTTTATATTGCCCATATGCAGCCTCACGTACTTTTTCTTTTAATTCTTGATTTAACACAACAATATATTCCGCGTGTTGCAAGTTGAATGCTGAAGGTGCAAGCTTTACATCTTCTAAAATGGGACGGATATCCTCCTCCGTCATTGTAATTCCCTCTATAAAATTATTTGCCGATCGACGTTTATCTATTAACTTTGTAAACTCCATTCTGACGTCCTCCAGTCATTCATTTTGCTTCGGTAGTACTGTGTACATTCATAATCAAGACCTGACTAGCATTTACTTTCCAATTGCTTAATGCACAGAGGAAAGTTATTATTCATATTCTTTCTCGAATGGTATCGTACTTCTAACAGTATCAATTGGTCGAACAAGTTCTTCTATTTGTGCACGCTTAGGCTCTAGGAAAGGTGGTAATGATAATTTTTCACCCAATGTTTCATAAGGTTCATCTCCCATAAAGCCAGGTCCATCTGTCGCCCATTCAAATAAAATTTGAGGTGCTACACGTGCATAGAGCGATTCAAAGAAATGACGGTTAACGTAACCAGACGTATTAAAGCCAAAGCCTTCTAAACGTTCTGTCCATTCATCTAGAACAGCTCGATCTGCTACACGGAATGCTGCATGGTGCACTGTACCAAACCCTTGACGGGCTACTGGTAAGATTGTGTTATATTCTACAATAATTTGTGCACCGTTCCCTCCCTCTCCTACCTCAAATAAGTGGAAGTCTCCTTCTGCTGCTATTTCTGTGAAGAGCATTACTTTTTCTAACATTTCTTTAAAATAAGTAAAATTCGCAACACGCACAAATATTGGCCCTAATCCAGTAATAGCATATTCAAGGGGGATAGGACCATCTTGCCAAGGTGTACCTGCGGCAACGCCTTCGTTGTTTTCATCAGATATAAGTTGATACTGTTGATCGTCAAAATCAACAAACGATACGGTCTGCTTACCAAACTGTTCTTTAATGCCTGTATGTTTGATATTTAAGCGATCAAATCGCTTTACCCAATAAACTAATGCTGCATCCGTTGGTACTCGAAATGATGTTTTGGAAATTTCATTTGTTCCATGTACACCTTTTGGTATGTTCGGGAAGTCAAAGAATGTCATATCTGTACCTGCACTACCTTTATCATCTGCAAAAAATAGGTGATATGTTTGTATATCGTCCTGATTGACTGTTTTTTTTACTAGACGCATTCCTAGTACATACGTGAAAAATTTATAATTTTCTTCAGCACTACTTGTTATCGCTGTTACATGGTGAATCCCTTTTAAATGATTCATAATTAAAAGCCTCCTATTTATCTCGAAATCGAGATATATGTGTAAAAAATTTTATTTATTAATAGCATTAAGACCGACCTTTTTTAAAGCCATATTCATTATTTCCAACTCCTGCTGGTCCAATACTTGAAAAATTTCATTTATCTTCTGTTCATGGAGCGGGAAAATTCTATCCATTAAAACCTGTCCCTCATCTGTTAACACTGCATACGTGACACGTCGGTCATTAGCACAAGCTCGTCGACAAACAAAATCTTTTTGCTCCAGCTTATCAATCACATACGTAATACTACTACTTGCAACTAAAATTTTCTTACCAATTACTTGAATAGGCTGTTCGCCATTATGATATAAAAAATCTAGTACCCCAAATTCCGTTTGGTTTAAATCGTACTGAAGCAAATCTTTTTTGGTTGCATCCTGAACAGATTGATAAGCGCGGAACATAATCGTAAAAGCTTTTAAATACCGATTTTCTTCCATCATAAGATGCACGCTCCTATTTACCTCGAAATTAAATATCTTTAATTCGAGATAATAATATCATAAAAATATCCTGACAGCAATCCTTTTGTCTAAAATTCTTCCTGTGGCATTTACACCGGACTCCAATTGAGTATAAAAGGCGTTGCAAAACATAGAAAATGCCCTATACATATTACCGTATAAGGCACGTCTATTACTTCAATCGTTTAAATTCTTTTTCTGTTCCATCCGCAAATTCCACTTCTACCTCAATGGATTGGTAATCATCTTTAATATTAAATACTTTAATAACCTGCTCAATTACTTCATCATTCGGTGTTGTTGAATCAAACGTTAGCTGCTTCAATAATGGTTCGACCTTCGTATAAGCCTCATCACCTTGTATTCTTTCATTGTTGCGATCATCTTTTAATTTAACCTCTAAACCGGTCTTCTTATTTTCATATTCAATTTCATAAGATTCTGTTGGCGAATAATCGACATCCAATGCAAATTCCAAAAAGTTAAAAGGTACTTGGTCAGTGACATTTTCGCCAGCTTGTTGATTTGTATTTTGCTCAGTTGGAGCATTTGCAGGTACGTCTTTTACCTCATCTTTATTACAACCATAAAGTAAACCTGTCGCTAATGAGAATACTAATAAGTTTTTATAAATTCGCATTATTTCCACTCCTTTTCTTGCATGTATTCTTCCCTAAAACCGCTCCAATTAAACGGCAAAAAGGTATCTCTTTAAGTCAAGAGATACCCTTTTCCTCCATCCTAAACAGATGGAAGAATTCATTCAAATTGTCCTAGTAGAAATTACGACTAGCATTATTTTCATGAATAGCACGAGCTAAGCGAAGTGTTGACACAGCTAAATCAGCATAACTTACTTCTGCAGTGGCATTAAAGTTATTTTGTTGTGCATCAATTAACCCCATCGCGCTTGCTAATGCAACATATCCTGTATATGCTGGATCGATAGTGCTTGCATCTGCGAAGTTTAATTTATAAATATCGCTATGCTTAGCAGCACTTTCTAAACGTAATACTCGGATATACCATTCAGCAAGTTCCTGACGAGTCAATTTCGCATCGACAGCAAATTCATTTGCTGGTTGTAATACACCTAATCTTACAGCTTGCTCAACCACTCCGTATAATGGATGTTTCGCATCAATATTACTAAAGGATTGAGGCGCTTCTTCTTCATTTCCATATGTTCCGTAATATCCATATGTTAATGATTTAAGCATAATTTTCA
Organism: Lysinibacillus sp. FSL K6-3209; assembly: GCF_037976175.1. Taxonomy (NCBI): domain Bacteria; kingdom Bacillati; phylum Bacillota; class Bacilli; order Caryophanales; family Bacillaceae; genus Lysinibacillus; species Lysinibacillus sp. FSL K6-3209. The sequence continues at coordinate 4,081,308 of NZ_CP150264.1, forward strand.
ATGCCTCACCTTTTGTCACAGATGTATCAGCATTAAAGCTTGCTGGATCCTTTACTTCTAACACATTTTGAGCTAATAAGTAATTTAGTTCCTGTGCAGCCGTTGGGTGTGAAATTTGAGGTTTACTATTTGAATCATCTACACTATTCACCCATTTGCCAGTAGTTGCATCAATTTGATTGAAAAGGCTACCTTCATAAGTCGGTGCATACACTAAATCATAGTGATTATTATCCTCTTTATCTTGCTTTGTATACTGTAGTTTTAGTTTTAATGCATTACTAAATGTTTCCTTCACTTTATCTGCTGGTACAGCCTTACTTACAGCCGGCCAGTTATCAATTTTTTGTTGGTTAATTGATAATGAGCGCAATGAACCGTCTGATCCGATGCTTACATAAATTTCATCGCCAACAACAGCAATTCCATTGACTACGCGTGGGAAAGAGAAGCTATATTGCTTGCCATAACTATCATAAGCAAAATCATCTAAAGGTTTTGCATAGTTATGAATATAAGACGGAGCCCACTCTTTTAAGTAGTCGATTGCTTTTGCCATCGCAGCATCTTTAGTAATTGTTTCTGCTTTTTTATCTGATACCATGAAGTCTCTACGTACGTCATAGAATTGCGTAATTTCACCAGTTGCTTTGTTAATTTCAAGTGACGCACCAGTGCCACCACTATCATAATTATACATATAGTTTACAGAGTAGAGTGTGTCACCGTTTTCATTTTCTCTTTCATCAATCATCTCAATTTGCAATTTCGCCTTTTCAGGGTCCACTTTTAAGAAGGACTTTGCAAATTCCTCAACTTCTTCAATTGTCATGCCGCTTTTTCTCGGAGCAAGTTGTTCTGAAGATAGCTTTTCAACACCCTTAGCTTTTGGTGCTTGCGATACGAAACCATTCGCTGTTTGCCATTGACCAGTTAATGCATTTACACCAGAGAAGCTTGATGTTGGCACATACACTAGTTTGACATTACGTTTTTCAGATTGGAAATTATAGTCTACATAATAACGTAGCTCAACAGCAAAGTTCTCACGAATTTGTGCAAGCACATCTTGCTCACTCTTTTTCTTTTCTAAGCTATCGAATGTTGCTTTAGAAGATACATCTGAATTGCGATATACTTGTACAACTTCTCCATTAGCAAGCACGCCGATAGAAATGAAATGGTCACTAATTGCCACACCGTTTTGTGTTGGTGCATACGTATAGGAATAAGTAATTGGTTCTGATAATGGACGAGTGAAATTATAACCGTAAAGATAATCATATTCATCTTCTTGCAACTTATAATTTGCTGTATTCGGGAATTTCTTTAAGAAATCCTGTGCAATTTTTTGTGCATCTTCTTTTGAATATTTTGCAGGATAGAGCGCATCTGCAACATTCGCTGGCTGGTAATAGAAGTTTTCTAGCTCTAAATTATCGCCCTTAAATGTGATGCTACCATAGATATCTTTACCATTCACCGTTTTATGGAAGCTCAATTCATAACGAACAGTTTTATCATCGTTATAATAATGACCACTTCCAGTATAAAAATCATTGTCTGTTAAAAAATTGAACTTTTCTGGGAAAAGCTCACGTAATTTTTTAATAAGTGTGCTTTTTGTTACTTTTGTTTCAGTAGAGGCTACTTGAATCTCAATTCTCTCTGGAGCATCCTTAACATTAGCAGAAGCTTGTGCCATTGGAGAAAGAACTCCGACAGAAAATGCAGTAGACGTTAAGATAATTCCTAACTTTTTAAATTTACCCAAAATATCCCTCCTAAATTACAATTTACCATAATTATATATTATATTACCAAATTAGGGAATAGTATTTACAGATTATTTCCAATTAGGTGAGAAATAGATTAGGTATAACCTTATCCCTATCATTGTCATTTTTTCACCACATCAAAATTCGAACCTATCAATAGCCAATTTTGCGGGAACGGTAGCCCTAATTTCCAATAGCCTATACCTCTAAGCTTGTACTGCTTAATTAAATTGAATTTTGCTTGAATCGATCGCGCATCTTCAAACCAGACTACATGCGCTCTTCCTTGCTCGTCGTAATAGTCAAAGAAAGGTGCTTGTGCATTCCAATCATACTGAATCGCTGCATTATATTTTTTTGCAATCTCAATAGCCCTCTGCGGACTGACGGCCTCTGCATACGGACCACCCTGTACAAACGGCAATGTCCAATCGTAGCCATATAGGTTTTGCCCGAGCAATATTTTACTTGCTGGCATTTCCGATACAGCATACTTCACAACAGCTTCCACTTCCCTAATTGGTGAAACAGCCATTGGAGGACCAGCAGAATAGCCCCACTCATAGGTCATCAGCAAAACAAAGTCCACAATCTCACCATGCGCTTTGTAATCATGTGCCTCAATCCAAGGACCTCGCTGATTAGCACTTGTTTTCGGGGCTAGCGCTGTCGACACCGTATATCCCTCGGCATGGAACTGCTTGACTGCTCGTCTTAAAAAATTGTTATACGCTTCTCGTTGATCGGCTGGTAAGTTCTCAAAATCAAAATGTATATCTTTAATACTTCCTACGCGCTTCGCTTCATTAAGAATGTTGTCAAAAAGTACATCTTGCACAGCGGTACTTTGGAAAATATCCCTTGCTAGGTCTCCGCTAAATTGAAAGTTCTCTAAGTTAGATACAACCATAGCCAGAGCTGCACCTGTATCATTTGCAATTTCAGTCACACCATTTATCGGTGGTTTCTTTAGTGTTCCGTCCCTCTGTACCTCATAGCTAAATAATGCAAGATACGTTAAATATGGCGATGCTTCTCTTGCTTGGCTTAATAGCTCCTCACTTACCGCTGTTCCTCTTGGCTCTAAATATGCCAATGTCTCTGCTTTTGTTTTCGGTGCTGGCGGAATATAAAGACGCAAACCAACTGATAAAATTTGGTTGGGATGAATACCATTGACCTGAGCAAGTGTTAAATAATTGATGCCAAAGCGTTGCCCTATCGACCATAAGCTATCCCCAGGCTGTACATAATAAAAGCTACCTACGATTGGAATGACGAGCGCTTGCCCAACAACTAATCGATTGGGATCTGGAATTTGGTTGGCATCTACTATACTTTGAACAGTTGTTCCATATGCCTGTGCAATGCCATATAAGGACTCCCCTGCCCGTACAACATGTATTTGAATGCGATTTGCCTCCTTTTTACGTAATGAAACCATAGCTATAAAGCTTATGATATAAAACAAGAAAACATGTCATTTTAGAGTGTCAGGCACGCAAACAATTCTCACACAATTTGTTATCGTGCTAGGTTGCTTTTAAAGTATTTAGTACCTGAACGGCAATAAAAGATGAACAGTATAAAAGCTATAAGCTGGAGTAGGATACTTGTAGTAAGCGCCACCTCTTGCATATTGGCATCTAAGTTAATAGCAAATGATTGTATAACAAAACCGCATAGCATAAGCGTCATATATATTTGATACGTTCTAAATGTTTTCGCCTCGAAAGCTTTATTTTCATGAATATGCAATAACAGTTGAAATAGAAAATACATAAAAAGTATCAATAAAAATTGCATTAACTGTACTCCAATTTGTCCCAACAGCAATGTCCCCGTCCATTGGTCCAGTTCCACAACAAAAGACAATACAGTTAAAACTATTGCAAAGTTCCTCGTCCAATACTTTAATTTACGAAATGTTGGCAATAGATGAATGCCATAAGCAAAAAACATATAACCAAAGAAATCAGGAAAAATGTCAGGTAGTCCAAAAAATTTTAAATCTAAAAAAATAAAACATAATCCATTATATAAATTACTGTAAGGATCTTTCATCAACATTCCCCTCCCGCAATTGTTCTAAATCTCGATTAAAAAGTGATAGCAATAGCTCGCTGTCCCCTTCTAAAAATTTACTCGTACTGGAAAAATAAGTATCATGTTGAGACGGCATCACAATCGGTTCAGCTACACGCTGCCAATTAGCGTACACGAGGTTCCCCACCCATACTCCCAATGACAAGGCAAATGTCATAAAGACAAGTTTCCCTTTTGTATAACCTTTGCTAAACACAAAAACAATAAATAGCACTAGAAAGAGCAATACAAATAACCCTCCTGTCAAAAACATTGTTTTCTCTTGACTGATAATAGGTAATGCCGCACTCCTTATATCTAAAGATTGACCTGTGGTAATCATCCATAAAAAAACAAAAATAGCTATAGTCATAGGGACAGTAAGAAGTGTTGCGACAGTTATTTTTTTTGTTTTTAATTCCGGATTGTTTCCTAACTTTCGACGTAGGCTGCTTGAAAATGCTTGCTCTGGTTCAATATCGGGACGATTTTTTAATGTATCAAATAACTCACGGTCTTCCATCAATTTCTCCTCCCTACTTTTTTACGAAGTCTTGCCATTGCACGATGAAAATCAACGCGTACCTTCACTTCAGAAATACCAAGAATAGCTGCTGTTTCTTGAATTGTGTAGTCCTTTAACATACGACATATTATGATTGTCCGATCATGTGACTTTAATGTCATTAATGCTTGCTGTACCATTTGCCATTGCTCGTTTTTTTCAACTATAGTAGGAGGTTCTATGCCTTCTGTTAAAATAGGTTGTTTAATCAGTTTCTCTGTCAATAAACGCTTAATCTTTTGTTTTCTATGTATATCTACTGCTGTATTCCGTGCAATCGTTAAAATCCACGTTTTTACCTTCTCTCCATCCTTTAAGTGGTGTAATTGTTTAAGTACTTTTAAAAAAGTTTCTTGCGTGATATCTTCCGCTTCTTGTTTGCTATTTGTATAATAAAGGGCAAAATGGTAGACATCACGATGATAGGCATCATACAGTTGCTCAATCTGTAATTGATTTTTATGCAAAACTTCACCCCGCTTTCTACATTCCTTAATAAGTCGTTAGTATCCAATATTTGTTACACATTTTATAAAAATTTTAGCTCATTGAAAGAGGGTGGGACAAAAGAGAAAAAGTGTTAGATTGACTGCCATCAATCTAACACTTTTTCTCTACTCCGTTGTTGTCCGCTTCGGCGGTGCTTTCCGCGGGCACACACGTAAGCCGCAACCCTCGCTAACGCGCGGAATGCCAGCGTCTTACGCTGTGTGCGTTCTGAGCAGGAGTCACCGCCTTCGCTACCAACAACTAGTGAACACTTCTAATTTTTAAATTGCAAAAGCAAGAATAGCTAAGGTCTCCATATAGCAAAAATTTATGAACACCTTTACTCTGTTCCTTAAATTTTTTAGTTATGTCCCAGCCTTTTTGTCCATTATTCACCTACATTGGACGTAATCATATCAAATAATAACGGCACATTTGTACCGCGTTGCAATGAGTTACAGCCCTTCGTTAAGTGCGTCCAGCTTTCTTTCATCTTTTCCCTATAAGTTAGTGTTCCATCAACGGGCAAAAACTCCGCAAGATATTCTTTAATAGAGCCCGATAAATTATCCATAAATTCATCTGCTTTTTGCACTTTTTCTGTTGCGACTTCATTGCGCTCATTCCATAACACATGCTCTAAATTCGTAGCAAAATAAAAAAGTTGATACGGGACTTTTAAACGCTCAATACTAAAATGGTCGTTGGCAAGCAAAATCTTAACGTTATTCGCTTTCATTTCATTTCGCTGTTCGATTTGCTCTTTACGCCTCTCTGTTTTTACAAATATGGCATCTTCTGTGTAAAATAAATTTTGTTCCATATCTGATTTGATTTTGACAAACTCCGGGGCGATAAAACAACCATCTGCATCTGTAATATGAATAACTGCCGTTAAATCTTTTGCTAAAAACTTATACTTTTCAAGATAGTTATGAATGACTCGGCTAACACTATTTTTAATATTGGGGATTCTCTTTTTTGCATCCCACTTCGTCAAAATATCCTCTCGTTGTACATCAAAGCGAATCGTCGAATCAGTAAAATGTTCATCCAAAAAATCTTCTAAAATGATTTGCTCTGTTTGACCTTCAACAATAACTAATAGTACTTTTCTAGTCATGTTGCACACCAGCTTTTCTAAAAGCACGTTTAATTTTGAACGTTTTCGTTTCTTTATACACTTCCTCGTCCTGTCCGCCAAGCTGTATCGCACGCAAATAGACATCTCGCGCATTATTGACTTCTTTGATGCCCTTTAGCTGCATATATCGATCATTCTCATTTGTTGTTGTAAACCATAAGTTTTTAATCGCAAGCACCTCTAACACCCGTAAATTATGGGACGTAAAAATAAGCTGGCCTTTTCCGCCCTCATCAATCACTGTTAACAACTCACCCAACAAATATTCAAATACACCAGAATCTAATTCATCGATTACGACACATGCAGTCGGATTATTATAAACAGCTATTAGAACGCTAAGCACAGCAATGATTTTCAAAATTCCTTCCGATTCAGTTCGTAACGGTAATTCCCGCTCACCGCGTTTCGATAAGAACTCAAAACGTATGCCTTTTTCACCGTTATCTAATAATTGCTCTGTAATAACGTGAATTTTAATCGTTAGCCCTGGAATAATGGTCGACAATACTTGGTTGCTTTGCTCAATGACTTCACATAATACATTGAAAGCATTCTCTGGCAATAATGCTGGTCCTTTCAAATCGTAAGGAATCGAGCCTCGCGTTTTTTCTAAATGAATACTAAAAGGCATAATACGCTCTTCAAATAAAGGTGCAATATTTTGGTTATTAATAACATGTAAGTCCCGATTAAAGTCGACTGCTATATTACGAAGCAATTCCATTTCTAATTCTGATAGCTTTTCTTGTAGCAACGGCTTTAAATCTTTATGGAAGACAAAAGACATATATTGTTTTCGTGCTAATTGTTGAATAACAAGCGTCTTTATACGTATCTTTTCACTCATATCTCGTAAAGAGCTTTTTCGAATTTGAACATCCTCATCTGCGACACTTACTAACACTTTTGAGCGTTTTCCTTTTTCATCTTCCCTGTAAGTCAAGCGCTCTGCAATAATGAACAGTCGTTTTTCATCTTCTTGCAATGTTACAGAATAGTTGACAAAAAATGTTCCGAATTGGTTGTCCACTAGAAATTCAAAAACCAAACTAGCGGTTTTTTCCCCTGCCATAATTAAGCGTTTATCTTGTGATGGCAATTTTACCTCAGCAATCCAACCAGAAATAATTGTCTTCAACAAACTAAATGCGTCGACAATAGTTGTTTTCCCTGAACCATTTTGCCCATACACACCCACAACATTTGCCGTCATAAGCGAAGCAAAATTCACGGCTAATGTGAGCTCACCATTTCGGACATTTCTTAAATTTTGGATTTTTATTTTTTTTATTTTGATAATGGCCATTTCAAACATCCTTTTCAGTCATTTCTTCCTATTATAATTAAAATCGCTATATTTTATAACAAATATAACGATAATACCTGTTCTTTCTTATTTCTCTTATGCCATATGCCTATGACAAAGATAATATGGGACATATGTTAGAAAAGAAAAATGAAGAAAGGTGTGTTCTATTGGTCTATCCAAGATTAGCCCCTGAAGATTTTAATCAGCAATTCCGACCTGGTATGAAAATATGGGTCACGCTTCCTACTGGTACTTATTCCGGTACATTAATTCGAACATTTGGAAAAGACGGAAGAACTGCAGAAATTCAACTAGATTCTGGACAAATTATAACAGTTGATGTTAATCAAATTGCCGCAGCAGGGACAGGTTTGCCTCCTGGCTCATATCCACCTCCTTACCCTCCACCATATCCACCTCCTTATCCACCCCCTTACCCTCCACCATTTCCGCCTCGTCCACATCCACCACAACCGTACCCACCGCAACCATATCCACCATATCCACATCCGCCACAACCATATCCACCACGTCCATATCCACCGCAGCCATTCCCACCTCCTCCATATCCAGGCGGGCAATTACCAGGATTCCCTCGTTTAACACCTCCAGGTATTTCCGATATTTTACCTGGCATATTTGGTAATCCAAGATAAAAAAAGGCTTTCCATCCGTTCAGTAATGAACAAATGGAGAGCCTTTATTTTTTCTACATAGCAACGACCAACAACAATTTGTCCCTTGGGTTGCGTATAATATTTGTCCAGAATAATAAACACTTTATTATAATAGCTAGTCCCAGAAACAAAATATACTATTATTAGCGCGTTTTCTATTAATTATGTGCATAGACACCAATAAACATTGATATAAAAACACTATATATTATTTCGCTCACCGAAATTTCACACTTTAAATAGGAGGATTTTTGGGTTGTGAATCGTATTTTTTGGCAGTATAGTTGATTAATGTTAGGGGATGAATGGATTATTTTACAATCAAAGAAATAATGATAAAAAAGTATAAGGTAATTCCATATATTTGAATATCATAACAGTCAATTGTAACATTGTACTATTCCCATTACACTTGACTTTCGCATTATCGGCCGTCCCTTTTTCGCTTGAAATATGTCTTGTATACAATTTTAGGAGGAAGAGATATGAAGAAAAATAAGAAACAGCAAATGTCGATTAGCAAGAAATTAACCGTCATCATGGTTAGTATTTTACTATTATTTGGGCTAGTGACTATGGGATTTGCCTATTATATAGTGAAAAATAGTAATTTAAAAGATATGGACCAATCTCTTTATGATAAAGGGATGATTTTATCTAAGACAATAGACCAAAAGACATTAAAATCCGTACTAGAAAGCCCAAATGCTGACAATAATGATGTCCTACATTTAACGAAAGAAATGGATGCCATTAACGAGGAATCAGACATTATTACCAATCTCTTTCTTATTACAGTAGATGGTGAAAATATTAACGCACCGGTTCTTTCCACAAGCGTACTTGAAGTAGGTGCAGAATATAACCAAGATATGGTTGCCATGGGACTTTCCCCAGATTTTCTTGCAAGAATAAAGGAAGTATTTGAAACAAAAGAAGCAACAGCTACAGATATTTATAAAGATGAGTTTGGAAGCTATAAAACAGGTCTTACGCCTATTTTAGATAAAGATGGTTCCGTTGTAGCTGCTTACGCCATCGATTATGATGTATCTATGGTAAATGCCAAAGCATTAACAGAAGCATTATGGATTCTGTTAATTACTGTACTATTCCTAATTGGTTCTTCCATCGTGGTTTATACACTATTAAGAAAGAAGCTAACACCTATCCAACAGCTATCTTTACAATCTAAAAAAGTTGCGGAAGGTAACCTAGAGCTTGAAGCGTTACCTGTTCACTCAAATGATGAAATTGGCGTACTAACAACTAATTTCAATGTTATGATTGACAGCTTAAAAACAGTTATTAAAAGTGCAACAAATGTTTCTTCACGTGTTTCAAACTCTGCACAAGTTTTATCAAGCAATATGCAAGAAGCAACAGATTCATACAATAATGTAGCGTCGTCAATGCAAGAAATAGCTAGTGGTGCTGATTTACAAGTGCAAAAGGCTAAAGAAAGTTCTATTACAATTGAAGAAATGAGTATTGGTATTCAACGCATTGCTATGACATCCAATCAAATTTCTGAATCTTCTATTTTAGCATCGGAAGAAGCTGAAAAAGGTAATGATTCAACAAGCAAATCTGTTGCACAAATGAATGCAATTAGTAAGGCAGTTAATCATTCCGCATCATCTGTAAAAATGCTCGGTGAACATTCCGGCAAAATCGAAGAAATCGTCGGCATTATCACAGGGATTGCTTCCCAAACAAATCTGCTTGCATTAAATGCTGCGATTGAAGCTGCTCGCGCAGGCGAAGCAGGAAGTGGCTTTGCTGTTGTTGCCGATGAAGTGCGGAAGCTAGCCGAACAATCAGAAGCTTCGGCAAGAGAAATTTCTACGCTTATTACTCGTATTCAACAGGATACAAATGAATCTGTAAAGGTCATGATCCATGCTGTAGAAGAAGTGGACAATGGCTTAATTATGATTAATGATTCCGAAAAATCATTTAGCCAAATTTTAACTTCAATTCACCATGTTACAGGGCAAATTCAAGAACTATCAGCAACGATTGAAGAAATGGCAGCAGGTATGGAAGAAGTTACTTCAGCTGTTCAAGATATGGAACACTTCTCAGTAAGTTCTCGAGACAACACAAGAGCAGTAGCCGAAACATCAGCTAGTCAGCTGAATACCGTGCAAAGAGTTTCAGAGGAAGCACAAGTACTATCTGATTTATCAAGTGAATTATTAACTGTTGTAAATACATTTATTGTAAAATAATGATGTACTAAAGCACGGCGAAAATAAATAAAGAGCAAGTAATCCTACAACCTTGTCGATGCGAAAACATCGGCAAGGCTGTTTGTTAAGAAAAAGTAGCAATGTCTAATCCTATCAATAATAAAGTTACTTCTAATTGCACTAAAGGGGCACAGTCCCCTACTTTCAAAAATAGGAGTTGTTATGATTGAATTTAAAACGAGACCTTGATTTATTTACAGCACATTATCAAACAAACACCCAAGAACAACAGACGTTACCAACCAATTGTACACAACTGTTAACAGAACAAGATAAAGTATTATATCAAGCTTTAAATCAAACAAAAGCCTTTTATGCGAAAGATCAAACAATCCCTAGTGTATTTTATCAATCAGCGGAACGATTCGCTGAAAGAATTGCCCTGTCTTTTAATGATGATCGGATCACCTATCGTCAGCTCAATGAACGCTCCAATCAAGTTGCCCATATGTTACTAGACAATGGTCTCCAAAAAGGTGACAAAGTAGCAATTGTTATGGAACGTAGTCAGGAAACTATTATCAGTTTACTTGGCGTTCTAAAAGCAGGAGGTATTTACGTTCCAATAGATCCCAGCTATCCAAAAGAACGCTGTCAGTACCTTTTAAATGATTCAGGTGCACCATTCATTTTAATAAAAGAAGAACATACAGCGGTACTTACCAATTTATTACATAGCAATTCTCAATGTCGTACAGTGTTTACACTGAATTGCATGGAAATCACGTTTCCAAAAGACAATGTTTATATCGATCTCAGCCCTGCCGATTTAGCCTATATTATTTATACATCTGGCTCGACAGGCAAGCCAAAAGGCGTAATGCTAAAGCATGAATCTGTGATTAACTTAATTACTGATAATCAAAGAATCTACCAAGTAAGTAAATATGATGTCTTTTCGCAATTTATCTCCTATAGTTTTGATCCATCCGTCACAGAAACATTTACTGCTTTCTTTTCTGGCGCTCGATTACATATGCTCACAAGTATTGAGCGCATATCGATTGAAGCATTCGCTGAGATGATTGCAAGGGAAAAAGTGACAACAGCCACTATTCCAAATGCATTCTTTACGCAGCTTGCAACGCATCTCTCCAGCGATTACCAATATCAATTATCATCTCTTAAATATTTGTCTGTAGGTGGAGAAGCCCTTATGCCTGCGGTTATACAAAAGTGGCGTGAAAAATTCGGAACAACAACTGCAATTATTAATGTATATGGACCGACAGAATGTACAGTGCTGTCTTCATATTACAGAGTGCCAGATACTATCATCGAGCATCATGCAAGTATTCCCATTGGCAGACCGATTGCCAATTACGAGATGTATATTATTAATAACGACGGGCAGCTATGTCCTGCCAATGAAGCAGGTGAACTTTATATAGCTGGTGCAGGACTAGCTGCTGGCTATTTAAATAAGCCTGAAAAAACTGCTGAAGCGTTTGTCCCACATCTGTCAAATGAATGTGGGAAGTTGATGTATCGAACAGGTGATTTAGCTCGTTTATTGCCAAATGGTGTAATTGAATTTGTGGGACGCAAAGATTCTCAAATTAAAGTGCGAGGGTTCCGCATTGAGCTTGGGGAAATTGAAACGGTGTTAAGTAATCACCCTAACATCCAAGAAGCCGTAATACTTGCCAAAAAAAGGGATAATGGTAATACTAGCTTGTTTGCCTATTACACGGTATTCGGTGGTATGAAGGTAGAACAGGAAGCACTTCGACATTATTTAGCAGGTCTTTTACCAGACTATATGGTCCCTGAACGTTTAATTGAAGTGCAGGAAATGCCATTATCTCCTACCGGTAAAATTGATCGAAAGCAATTAGCGACACTTGAGGTAACAACACCGCTACCAAGTCATTATGACGCACCTGAAAACACAATACAGCAGCTACTAGCCAGTGCTTGGGAGCAAGTACTAGATGTTGAACGTGTTGGCATTCACGATAACTTCTTTCATATCGGTGGACATTCTTTAAAAGTACTTGAGATTTTAGTACATGTGAAAAAGCATATTCCATTTTTAAAAATTCAAGACTTTTTCCAATACCATACGATTGCTGAATTGGATAATTATATTAGTACGTATCAGCCTGAAACAAATGAGGTATCCCAGCAAACAACTGACTTTGTACGGAAAGATTTAATGGAGCCAAGCCGTCTTACCACTATTCATAATGTCACACCTTTAGCGATGAAAACGGTGCTGTTAACTGGGGCAACAGGTTATTTAGGTAGTCATGTGTTATATGAACTTTTAATGAATACGAACGCACATGTCTATTGTTTAATTAGACAAAGTGCACAGACAACGCCTGATGATAAATTAAAAGATAGTATGTTATTTTATTTTGGACATGCTATTATCCCGATGCTGCAAAAACGAGTGACGGTCATCCAAGGCGATTTAAGTAAGGCAAGACTTGATTTATCTGTTAAAGACCACGCGCTTCTTACTGAAAAAATCGACGCAATTATTCATTGCGGTGCAGATGTAAGACATTTCGGAGCAGCAAGTCATTTTAACGATGTCAATGTGCAAGGTACTAAATATTTGCTAGAGCTTGCTAAATGTAAAGTGGGTGTACATTTCCATTATGTTTCAACAATAGGTATCCCCGAGGAGCTAGCGACAACGCAATGGGGAGACACTCAAGCACAGGGTGATTTCGATTACAATGTTGCACTTTCTAATGTCTATAACCAAAGTAAGTTAGATGCTGAAAATCTTGTTAGAAATGCAGTGAATGATAATATTCCTGTTTCAATTTACCGTATTGGCAATTTAACATGTCATTCGCAGACAGGGAAATTCCAACGCAATATAGATGATAATGCTTTTTATCGTATGATAAAATCAATGCTTTATTTAGGAAAAACACCGTCAGCTCATTGGCATGTCGATTTTACGCCAATTAATTATGCAAGCCAAGCACTTGTAGCACTAGCCCGTCAGCCAAAATCAAATGGGCACATATTCCACCTATGTAACCCAGTACCGCTACTCTATCTCGATTTTGTTGAGGCCATCAAAGACATGGGATATGCGCTAGAAATTGTTACGACAAATGAATACGAAGATTGGCTATTACATTCGGAGCATCCAGAAGAACTACAAGATTATTTATCATTAGCCATTGCACAGCTTGACGGTGATGGCCCAAGCGATTCACCATTTATCATAAATAGTGAAAAAACACAGGACTTTTTAAAGCATACGGATATTACATGTGCAGAGCCTAATCCAGCCTTTATCCGTACAATGATTGCCCATGGCATTCAATTAGGGTATTTCCCTAAGCCAACGCTCGTTACAGTACGATAACGTAGGAATTTAATAAAGATAGCAACAGCTATACTTTTGCGTAAACCTACGGCAAAAGGCATCAAGATTTTTTCTCTCTTGATGCCTTTTGACTTTTTAGATGCCAGTCACTTAGCTTGGAGCGAAGGTGCGCATCATTTAGAATTCCCTTGCTATCAAGTGCCATAGCATTCACACTAATAGCAACAAAGTTTCAATCGTTACCCATTCTCAAGTCATTCTATAATAAGGAGATTTACAATGAACGATATTACTTTTGAGCATATAGAAAAAATTGGCCATATCATTTATGAAGACGAAATGTATCGGCATGTGCATTATCCAGAAATGCTAACCCGTTATGATAGTAATTTTATTTTATTTAAAACAATGCCTGCATTAACGACATTTAAGAAATTAGAGCATTTACTACGCTCCTATCATCAACAACATAATCAGCAACATTTAAAATTTATTTTCCCGTCTAACGAAAAAATTCCGAGCGATATTCACAGTTATTTAACGGATGAAAACTATGATATTGGATTTTTAGAGTTATATACAATTGAACCTAGCCATTTCCCTGCAAAAGTAAACGAGCATGTTGAAGTTCGACCTGTGACTGACGACAATTTAGAGGAATTTTTAACACTGCAGTACAAAGAAGATTTAAGATATGGTGAAACTTTTGCCACTGAAAAACAAGCTTTACTAAAACATCGTTTTCATGATTCGAAGAAACATCAACTCCTTGCTTACTATGAAGGCATCCCAGTTGGTTCTACAGAGCTAATTGAAGAAGATACGACAGTTGAAATTGATAATTTATTTGTACTAGAGGCTTTTCAACGGAAAGGAATAGGTACGCAACTTCAGCAATATGTAATGCAACATTTTCAGCAAAAAACCGTTATTTTAGTAGCAGATGGTGAAGATACACCGAGAGACATGTATCAAAAACAACATTATATTTATCGGGGTTTCCAATATGAAGTTTTAAAAGTTGAAGGTCAATAACTAGCTGTCTTTAGCCGATACTTCAGCATCACAATAAGCTAGAAAAATGATTGCTAGATTACCGTTTTCTCTTTAATTAGCGTAAATGAAAAGCTTCTCAAAAAGTTGATGAAACTGATGAGAAGCTTTTATTTTTAACGTTAGCTATAGTATTGCTCGGTATTGCATCCGGTACTATGCTAAGATTTCGTTTCAGATTGTGTTTCTACTATTTCTTTGGGCACCGCACGATAAACAGTAAATGCCAATATAATCGCTACTATCGTGATAATAAAAGCAATGAGATAAACAAGTTCCACACCAGCAACCATTGCGTGACTAATTGTAGCCGGATCACTCGGATTTGTTGCCTTTTGTAGAAAATGATTTTGTTTGGCATTCATAATACTAATAAAAACAGCAACACCAATAGCGCCTACAACAGGCTGTAAAGTAGTCATCACTGCCGTTCCATGTGGATATAAAGATTTAGGCAGTTGGTTTAAACCATTTGTCTGAGCTGGCATCATAATAGCCGAGACACTTAACATTAATAAAATATAGCATACTACAATTATCCAAATGGGCGTTTCAGCCGTTAATCTGCTCAAAGTAAATACTGTTCCGCTTAAAACAAGTGTTGCTGGAATCATTAATATGCGAGGACCAAATTTATCGAACATTTGCCCCATAATTGGAGACATGAGCCCATTGAGTAAACTCCCTGGTAGTAATACGAGTCCCGCTGTTGCAGCCGTCAAAGCTAATGGTCCCTGCATAAATATAGGTAATATAATTTCTGATGCAAACATCGCCATAATAATAATCACAAACATAAATACAGCGTGTGTATACATTGGATATTTGAACACCCGTAAATCCATAACAGGCTCTTTTAGCTTAAATTGTCTTAAAGAGAACAACACAACACCTATGACTCCGATGATAATCGTCAGAAAAACGCTAGAACTAAGGAAACCTTTTTCACCAGCAGCACTAAACCCGTAAATAATTGCTCCAAACCCAATCGTTGAAAAAAGCAATGATAGAAAATCTATTTTAGGTTTTGTTACTTCCGAAACATTTGTTAAATACTTAAAGGCAAAAACAATTGAAAATATGGCAAAAGGAATAACAATAATAAATAGATAGCGCCAGCCTAAATATTCTACGATAACCCCGGATAAAGTTGGTCCAATTGCCGGTGCAAACGTAAACGTTAAACCTACAATGCCCATAACTTTCCCGCGTTTTTCTGGTGGATATAATAAAAGGAAAACATTAAATATAATAGGCATTAACAACCCTGTTCCAACTGCTTGTATTAAACGCCCTACCAATAAAACCGGAAAACTAGGTGCAATGGCACAAATAATCGTTCCAATTGTGAACGTGACCATCACACCAAGAAATAATTGCCTTGTTGTAAACCACTGCAACATCAATGCAGAGACTGGAATGACTATACCCATGACAAGCATAAACCCTGTTGCCATCCACTGAACGGTTGGTAACGTAATATGGAATTCATGCATTAATGTAGTTAAAGCTATGTTTAACAATGTTTCGTTTAAAACAGCAAAGAACGCACCGATTATTAATGACAACATGATTGGTAATGTTTTAACATTGGGATCCTGTGATAGGAATTCATATTTCACCGTTTGATTTTGATTCATTTATTTACTCCTTACGAATAGTCATATTAAAAAATGCTTCATAGATTTCATTATGATAAGTAACCTATGCTTAAAAATTTGTATATTCAAAACAAATCCTACCCAATCATTCCTAGTTCATATACCATTGGGGAATTCACCACCTTGTATAGAGTCAGAGCATTTCCTTAATACCCACTGTAGAAAACAAAAAGATCACAAACATCTGCCTGTGATCTCAAAAGTAAAGGAAAAAAACCGTCCTAATTTTATGAAGTTAGCCATAGGGCATAAAACACCTACTTTGATTCCATCAAAAAAGGTGTAATTAGACAAAAATAAAAGAAAGGTTGAACAAAGTCGCCTTTCTAACATTGCATATTTTCCCATCGGTTAAACAATCGTTCCTATATTTCGAAGTGTGATATATGGGAAAGATCCATAAACTGATGGAATTGTATTTTCACAAATATGAAATGAGGTATATTAAAAAAAGACAGACTAATTCCGTTTACTCTGCATACACAAACAGAGCCTTTGACCATATTCAATTATTGGTTCAAAGTTTGGAATCGTAGTGTCATATTTAATAGTCCTCCTTTACGCATTTTATAATACATCACGAATTATAACGAACTTATTAACAGAAGTCAAAGATTTCAAGAACAAGAAAAAATTATTACAGTTGTTATTGGAGAACAACTGCAAAAGAATAGGACACACTTTATGCATCCTATTCCTTCACTATTTCAATTCATTTTGAAATTTCGGTAGGTAAATCATCGCTTTAAATAAATCGCCATCTACTTGAATGAAGAACTTTCCATCTTGGATTTGAATAAGGCTTTCAGCTATGGATAACCCTAATCCGCTACCTTGACTCGATCTAGATTCATCCCCGCGTGTAAAACGTTCCATAAGCTCATCGACTGAAATATTTAATTCATACGCTGAAATATTTTTAAATGTTACTAGTAGTTCATTACCTAAGTCTTCAACATCAATATATACTCTGGATGCAGGCAGTGCGTATTTAAAAATATTCGAAAATAAGTTTTCAATGGCGCGCCATAGAAGTTTACCATCAGCCTTCACATAGACTTTTTCCGTTGGGTGGGCTAACTTAAAATCTAAGGATGCCGCTTCGATTTTCTCATCCATCTCCCCTATACCTTGTTTTAGTAACGAAACGATATCAATCCGTTCTAATTGAACAGGCATACTGCCACTCGACGCTTTAGCCGCTTCAAACAAATCGTCCGTTAAAAGCTTAAGCCTTTTCGATTTTTGATCTAATACATCAATATATTCAGCAATTAATTCCGGGTCTTTTTCGATTCTTAATAAATCGACATACGTAATAATAGACGTTAATGGCGTTCTGATATCGTGCGAAACATTCGTAATAAGCTCCGTTTTTAAACGCTCACTCTTGATTTCACTATCCACCGACTTTTTTAAACCATCGGTAATGCTATTAATATTCATGGCAAGTTGGCTAAACTCCCCTTTTCCATCTACTTCAATTCGATGATGAAGGTCACCATTTTTAATTTGCTCTACGCCCTCTTTAATGCGATTAAACGATTTCACCTTTTTCATTGCCAACCAGGCTGCTACGCCTAGTGTAATAGGAAACATAAAAAACGTAGCCACTACTACTAAAGGATAGCCGATAACAAGTAACACAATTTTTACCGCTGTACTCCCATTATCAAATATGTTTTTCACCACAATAAAACATTTTTTAATAATTTGATAGATAAGTGTATGCTGCAGTAATGTTCGATTTTTAATATGCTTTACGAGTGATAAGACTAGCAGCAAAGCAATTATAAAAATAGGCACCGTCAGAAGCAAGTTCATCTTACGTAACACTTCAATAATCATAGCCATCCACATAGAGATTAAACATACGACGATCACAATATTTAAATCATTATATAATTTGTCCATAACATGTAAATGCAGTTCTTTATCTTTGAAAGACGTTCTGCCAATAACAATTATTAAATAAACAAAAGATACAATAAATCCTGCTAGATATAACATAAACTCGTTCAGTAAACGTTTGGCAATTGCTTTATCTTTTTGCCATTCCTGCATTTTTTGCTGTAAGAAAGATTCTTCAAACGCCACATAAATAACATCTGTTTGTGGATTTAACTGTTCCACTTCTTGTGTAACATAATCTACGTACTTACTTTTTCCTACTTCTGTTGGATACAGCTTCTGTTGATAATCATCAAATAGCATATAGGCGCCAAATGATGTAAATTGTTCTTTTTTATTTAGTTCACTATTGGAGAAGATATGTTCACCGTCACTTGCATAATAGACGATTCCTTCAGATGCTTCTAAAGTGTTGAGTAAACGATAAAAAACCCGTACTTGTTGTCTCATACTTTCTTCTTTTTTACTGTTCAATTCATCCGCATATTCTTCTTGAAATATGCGTCTATATTCCAATTCAGTCAAATTCGGATTATACTTTGATGAATATTGAAAATTATTATATAGTTCTTCTTCGATTGCAGTTGTTTCTTCATTTGTAAGTGCCTTACCACTTAAAATATATTCTTCACTTTTATATTGTCCGATTAATTGTGCTAAGGAGCTGATAAGACTATAACTTTCATCAGCGAATACTTGACTTTCAAAATAGTTATCTTGATTGATACTACTAAGATGAACATCATTTAATTCCATGCCCATAATAGCCTTCGCTGTACCCGTTAAACAAGCGATAGCAATTAGAAACACAATCACTTTTGTAATCAGTGCATGACTAATATTTCTCAACTTTATACCCAACTCCCCACACAACTTTTAAATACTTCGGCTCTTTCGGATTAATTTCAATTTTTTCTCGAATTTTCCGAATATGGACTGCCACCGTATTTTCTGGGTTAACGGCGCTTTCATTCCACACCTTTTCATAAATCTCTTCAATCGTAAATACTCTTCCAGTATTGGCTGTAAGTAGCTTTAAAATTTTATACTGTACTGGGGTCAAATGAACAGCTTGTTTATCAACCGTAATGACTTTCTTTTCATCATCAATCATAAGACCACCCGTTTGGAAAATATGGCTACTTACTTCCAGACTGCCAAATGCCGTATACCTTCTTAACTGTGATTTCACTCGAGCGACAAGTTCTAATGGATTAAACGGCTTTGCCATATAATCATCTGCACCAATATTTAAGCCGAGTATTTTATCATAATCCTCCGACTTAGCAGAAAGCATAATTAATGGAATCATATTATCTTGTCGAATCTTCATTGTCGCTGTAATGCCATCCATTTTTGGCATCATAATATCCATAATAATTAGGTGAATCACTTGCTCTTGAATAAGATCAATTGCCTCCACACCATTGTACGCTTTAAATACTTTATATCCCTCATTTTCTAAATAAACGCTTATTGCCCTTACAATTTCTTTATCATCATCACAAATCAAAATGTTCAACTACATTCAATCCTCCATCTCTTTAGGTTCCTGTAATCACTCCTAGTGGATTCGTATAAAAATATAATACTAACTAAATCTTAACAAACCCATGCACCAATTCTTAAGATTTTCTTATTGTTACCTATGTACGATCATTGTCCAGAAAAAAAGAAGCTGTTTTCATGAAAATACAAAAAAAGAAGCCTCTCACAAGTTCCATGAACTTATGAGAGGCTTCGTTAAAATCCTAGCATTTCACCTATACAAACCCTTCTAGTAAGGGGCTGCGGCTTATTACATCATGCCGCCCATGCCACCCATGCCGCCCATATCAGGCATGCCTGGTGCTGCTGGTTCTGGAATATCTGCTACAACCGCTTCTGTTGTTAAGAATAAAGCTGCTACAGATGCTGCGTTTTGTAGTGCTGAACGTGTTACTTTCGCTGGGTCTACTACGCCTGCTTCCATCATGTTTACCCATTCGCCTGTTGCTGCGTTGAAGCCAACACCGATTTCTTCGCGTTTTAAACGGTCTACAATGATAGAACCTTCAAGACCTGCATTGTTTGCGATTTGACGAACTGGCTCTTCTAACGCACGAAGCACGATTTTCACACCAGTTGCTACATCACCATCAACTGCGTCAGCTGCTTTTTCAACTGCTGCATAGACGTTTAGAAGTGCCGTACCACCACCTGATACAATACCTTCTTCAACTGCTGCACGTGTTGAGTTCAGTGCATCTTCAATGCGAAGTTTACGCTCTTTTAGTTCTGTTTCTGTTGCAGCACCAACTTTAATCACTGCTACACCACCAGCTAATTTCGCTAAGCGCTCTTGTAATTTTTCTTTATCGAACTCTGAAGTTGTTTCAGCAAGTTGTGCACGGATTTGGCCTACGCGACTTTCGATTGCATCTGCGCCGCCAACACCTTCTACGATTGTTGTATTGTCTTTTGTTACAACAACTTTCGCTGCACGGCCTAGTGATGTAATATCAGCTGTTTTAAGGTCTAAGCCTAATTCTTCTGTAATTACTTGACCACCTGTTAAGATTGCAATATCTTCTAGCATTGCTTTACGACGGTCACCGAAACCAGGCGCTTTTACTGCTACAGCGTTGAATGTACCGCGTAGTTTGTTTACAACAAGCGTTGCAAGAGCTTCACCTTCAACGTCTTCAGCGATCATTAAAAGTGGACGACCTTGTTGTACCACTTGTTCTAATAGTGGTAAAACTTCTTGGATATTTGTAATTTTCTTATCTGTAATTAAAATGTATGGGTTCTCAAGAACGGCTTCCATTTTATCTGTATCTGTTACCATATAGTGTGATGCATAACCACGATCAAATTGCATACCTTCCACTACATCTAACTCCGTTGTGAATCCTTTAGATTCTTCGATTGTGATAACACCATCATTACCAACACGTTCCATTGCTTCTGCAATTAGTTGGCCTACTTCGTCGTCTGCTGCTGAAATGGCCGCAACTTGTGCAATTTCTTCTTTGTTGCTTACCGGACGAGAAATAGCATGTAATTCTGTCAGTGCAGCTGCTACCGCTTTGTCAATCCCTTTACGGATGCCTACAGGGTTTGCACCAGCCGTTACGTTTTTCAGACCTTCACGGATAATCGCTTGTGCAAGAACTGTTGCAGTCGTTGTACCATCACCAGCAATTTCATTTGTTTTAGAAGCAACTTCTGCAACTAATTTTGCCCCCATATTTTCATATGGATTTTCAAGTTCAATTTCTTTTGCAATTGTTACACCATCATTTGTAATTAATGGTGAGCCGAATTTTTTTTCTAACACGACATTACGACCTTTAGGACCTAATGTCACTTTCACTGCGTTTGCTAATTTATCTACACCTTGAAGCATTAATGAACGCGCTTCTTCTGAGAATTTAATATCTTTTGCCATTTGAATTTACCCTCCTGAAATGGAATATTCGTTAAGCTTGATTCATATAATAATAATTATCCAATAATTGCAAGAATATCGCTTTCGCGTAAGATTAAGTATTCATTGCCTTCATATTTAACTTCTGTACCTGCGTATTTAGAGAAAATAATGTGGTCGTCAACTTTAACGTCAAGCTCTACACGTTGTCCGTTTTCTAAAACACGACCTGTCCCAACTGCTACTACTTTACCTTCTTGCGGTTTTTCTTTTGCAGAGTCTGGTAGTACAATCCCAAATGCAGATTTTTCTTCTACCTCGATTAGTTCGATGACAATACGATCTCCTAGTGGTCTTAACAAGTAAAACAACCTCCTATTAATTTAAATATTAGTTGAAAGTTTATTAGCACTCTATATCAACGAGTGCTAATACATTTATTATGATAATCAATCAATTCTTTTTTTGCAAGCGAGAACTTCGAAAAATTTTGTTTTCTTTCCATATTCCTCTACAATAGAAAGGAAGCTTATGAATGGAAAGGATTTTGACTGTGAATAATTCTCTAAAAAGCGTTCAGCATAAAAAAACTGCTCTGTATGTTTTAATCGTTTACATTATCATGCAAGTATCAGGTAGATGGTTGCTTTTACCGTTCCATAAATTTGTGATGAATACAACAGGCTTATCTCATGAACAAGCAGCTCCTATCACACAAGGCTGGTATATCGCACTTAGCTTCGCGATTGCATTGATTTTAAGTTTAATTTTAACCACTCGCGATAAAACGTTTTGGGATGTCTATCAAGGTAAAAAAGAGTCTATCCCACTTACAATTATGTGGGGCGTTTTAGGTTTCTTCCTTGTATTCTTCGGACAAATGATTGGAGCGGCTATTGAAATGGCCGTTTTTGGAATCGAGGGGGGCTCACAAAACACTGCTGATATCGTAGCGATAGCTAAAGGTGCACCCATTGCCATTTTAGCGATTGTTGTCTTTGGTCCAATTTTAGAGGAATTCGTCTTCCGTCGCGTTATTTTCGGCTCACTTGTTCAAACGACGAATTTCTGGGTGGCAGCCATTGTTAGTGCCATTTTCTTCGCACTGATTCATTTTGATTTTTCACACATCCTGTTGTATACCATTTGTGGTTTGATCTTTGCTTTCCTATACCACAAAACAAAACGGATATGGACATCAATTATTGCGCACATCATGCTAAATGGCTTTGTGACACTTGTCCAATTAAATGCTGAACCGTTGCAAAAGTTTTTAGAAGAACTGCAAAAAATGCAATAAAAAAAGCTGGATGTAGTCATCACATCCAGCTTTTTTATTAGTCATTCATTTCTTCTATTTGTCGTTTTTGCTCAGCTAACAAACGCTCCACTTGCTCGCGTTCTGCTGCTATCCGTTCTTCCTCTAACTGCATTGCTTCGGCTTGTAAAAATTTACGATAGCCCCTGCGCGCTATAATAATACTAATCTCATAAATTAAAAATAGCGGAATTGCTACAATAACGTTTGAAATAAAGTCGGGTGGTGCAAGAAATACCGCTATCACAACTAACACGAAATATGCATATTTTCTGAATTTCACCATTAATTCAGGATTTAATATACCTAAACGCGCTAAAAATAACGTTACAACAGGTAACTGAAAAACGATTCCGAAAGGCATAACTAGGCGAAACAAAAATGAAAAATATTCGTTAATACCAATTGTTTGTTGTATTTCTAAATCCGCAGATAAGCCCATCATAAAGTGCATAACATATGGGAATAGCACATAATAAGAAAATGATGCACCTGCTATAAATAGAATAAACGAGTATGGAATATATTTTAAAGTAGCCTTACGTTCTGTCTCATGTAAACCTGGTGTAATAAACAGCCAGATTTGATGAAGAAGCAATGGTGAACTTAAAACAAATGCTATAATAACCGTCACTTGCAAGTAGACAACAAGTGGGTCGGTCACTTTAAACGCGTTTAAAGTTAGTTGCTCTGCTTCTTTACTATATTGAATATATTTAATAATTGGTTCGGCTAGATAAAAGCCAACTATAAGTGCAATAACAAAGAAAACAGCACAAATTAAGAGCCGTTTTCTAAGTTCTACTAAATGCTCTGTAACAGTTAATTCTCTTGGATTCATATTAAATTGACATCCTTAACTTACTTAACGTTATCATTTTCTTTATGTTCAATTACTTTCTTTTTTGCATCATCATCGTCATCAGCTAGACCTTTTGTTGCATTTTTAAATTCGCGAAGTGTAGAACCCATAGCTTTACCTAGCTCTGGTAATTTCTTTGGTCCGAAAATTAAAATAGCAACCACACCGATAATAACTAGGCCAACTGGTGAAATAGCACTTAAGTGCACAACCATTACAGCCACCTCCTCTTATATATATCATTTTAACTTAAATTTTTAGGTTTGGCGAATTTATTTAGATAGTTTGAACGCCATCAATTGTAACTGTTTACAAAATTGTGAATGCACTTATTTATCGCTATTTCTTATTAAATATATAAGCGCTTGCAATTCAACTGATAAATCTATTGTTAATAATTTCATAGAATCGGGTACAGTAATTCGCTCTGGTGTAAAGTTTAAAATACCTTTTGCGTCCATTGCTGCTAAGCGATCCGCCATCTTCTGAGCAGAGCGTGAAGATACTGTTAAAATAGCTAGGTCTGCCCCGTATTCAGCATACTTTTCTTCTAGTAAATCGGGATGATACACAGGAATATTGCTGATCATTTTCCCTTCCTTTGGCGCCTTCGAGTCAAATGCCACCACAATGTGTGTATTATGATTTTTCTGGAAATTATACTTTAAAAAGGCATTACCTAAGTTCCCCACACCGATTAATGCTACTTTTGTTGTTTCATGCTGATCTAGTGTTTGACTAAAAAATGTCAATAGATGTTGTACATCGTAGCCATATCCCTTTTTCCCAAGCGCACCAAAATAAGAGAAATCACGACGAATCGTTGCAGAGTCGATTTTCATCGCTTCGCTCAATTCCTTCGATGAAATACGTTCCATTCCTTCTTGTGCAAAGTTTTGGATAAATCGATAGTAAAGAGGAAGTCTTTTAGTTGTGGCTTGTGGAATTTTCACTTCTTGTTTCAAACTTTTTCCTCCTTATAAACACATCAAATCCACCGAAGTGCATTTGAATATTCTTTTGAAACATGCTTATACAAATCAATTACACCGCAGTGTAATTGCGTCCAGATTCTTTCCAAGCTTATGCGGTAATCTGTGACATCCACTGGTGGATTTCCCTTTAGTTAACGGCGTTTTTTACGCCACTAACTAAAGAGAAATCGTTTCAATCTTACATGACAGCTTGGAATAAGTAAAGCACTGACATTGCAAGCAAATCCCTCATCATTTACACTAAGAATGAATTGAGGTGTCAAGAATGATTGTATTACAAGTCAATCAACTATATAAATCCTTTATTGCCGATGAAATTTTAAGTGGCGTAAAACTAGAAGTTCAACACCGTGATCGTGTCGCATTAGTAGGACGTAACGGTGCTGGTAAATCCACTTTACTAAAAATCATTGCTGGTCAATTGTCATATGATGCTGGCGATATTATCATTCCAAAAGGTGTACAAGTCGGCTATTTGGAACAACATGCTGGACTAAATTCTACGTTGTCAATTTGGGACGAAATGATGACAATTTTCGAACCGCTTCTTTCACAAGAAAAAGCATTACGTTCCCTTGAACAACAAATGGCTGATCCGGCCGTTTACGATAACTCTGACATGTATTCAAAGATAATGTCCGAATATGACCAATTACAACATGATTTTAAAGATGCAGGTGGCTATCAGTACGAGTCTGATACACGCTCTGTTCTTCATGGTATGCAATTTTACCCAGAGGATTATGAAAAACCAATTAGCTCCTTGTCAGGGGGCCAGCGAACTCGTCTAGCTCTTGCTAAGCTGCTACTAAGCAAGCCCGATTTATTAATTCTCGATGAGCCTACCAACCATTTAGATATTGAAACGCTATCTTGGTTAGAAAATTATTTAAAAGGCTATGAAGGCGCTATTTTAATTGTTTCCCATGACCGTTACTTCTTAGATCAAGTCGTTTCTATTGTTTATGAAGTATCTCGCCATCGCGTCACAAAATATACAGGCAACTATAGTGCCTATTTAGATGAGAAAGCAAAAAACTATGAGCGCGATATGAAAATGTTTGAACGTCAGCAAGATGAGAAAGCCAAGCTTGAGGATTTTATTCAAAAAAATATTGCCCGTGCCTCAACGACCAAAATGGCACAAAGCCGACGCAAAATGCTTGAACGCACAGAATGGATGGACTCCCCTGAAGGAGATGAAAAATCCGCTAGCTTCGGTTTTACAATTGAACGCCAAAGTGGTAATGATGTGCTTTCTATTGATGCCTTAGCTGTTGGCTACGGTGACAAGCAAATTTCTAGCGGCATAACACTACGAACTTTTCGTGAAGACCGCATCGCATTAGTCGGACCAAACGGTGTGGGCAAATCCACATTATTAAAAACCATAGTAAAAGATTTGTCCCCACTTGCAGGGGAAATCCGCTATGGTACCAATGTGCAAATTGGCTATTACGATCAAGAACAGGCGAAACTATCTAGCAATAAAAGCGTTTTAAAGGAACTATGGGATGAATGGCCATTAATGAATGAAAAAGATATTCGCACTGTACTTGGTCGCTTTTTATTCAGCGGCGAAGATGTGGATAAAACGGTAAACTCTTTATCTGGTGGTGAGAAAGCTCGACTGGCATTGGCAAAGTTAATGATGCAAAAAGCGAATTTCTTAATTCTCGATGAGCCTACCAACCATTTAGATTTGGATAGTAAAGAGGTGCTAGAAAATGCCCTAATTGATTATCCTGGAACACTCCTTTTCGTATCACATGACCGTTATTTCATTAACCGAATTGCTACAAAAGTTGTTGAGCTATCTGGAGAAGGTTCTTTTGAGTATTTAGGTGATTATGATTATTATCTTGAGAAAAAACAGGAGCTTTACGAAATTGCTCAAATGAAAGCAGCTTCTCAGTCACAACTACAATCAACAGCATCTGAAAAGACCTCTACTTCAACAATTGATAAAGAGGCAAAAAAACGTGAACGCCAAATTAGAAGAACTATTGAAGAGCTAGAAGTTACCATGCAAAAGGCTTCAATAGAAATTGCTCGTTTAGAAGAAGCACTTTGCGATTCCGAAATTTTCACAGACCATGAGAAAATTACACAACTACAAAATGAGTTAGCTACTGTTAAAGAACAGCACGAAGTCATTGAAATGGAATGGCTTGAGCTAAATGAAGAGTTAGAAAATATTATTTTGTAAATCGTAAAGCAACAGTATAATCTTTTTAGTACTTGGCACTAAACATAAATACCTTGCATAATATACGCTCCAAATCATAAAAATCCACTTTGCTTTCCGCGGGCACACACGTAAGCCGCGGAGTCTTCGTGGATTTTTCCTTACAATTTTCAGAATTGTTTTAGTACCTGTCACCTTGGCTTTTTTCTTTACTCGCCTTTATTTTTCATATATATTGGTCAAGTGCTATTTTTCGACAAAAAATGCCCACAACTTTATACACACTATAAAACTAGTAATATCAACATATCAACAGACTTTTCCACACTGTCCACAATTTCAAATTATTTAATCCACATAGTTTTGTGTAAAATACGCTACTATATATAGAATAATCACAACTTATGCACAAGTTATCCACATTTTGTGCATAAGTACGAATGTTCGCAGTTTTTTCACATGTTTTTTTCACAGGTTCTGTGGATAATTTTCTGAAAAATTTGTCAATTACTCTTTTTCTATTATAAGTATATATTTTCTTACAATATTCAAGATTTTATACGTAAAAAAAGAGGATGCCCGAATAATAACTTGAGCCTCCTCTTTTCAATCTCTTAGTCAACCCACGATTTTAATTCCATACCTGGGCGACCATTCATCATCATATTTCCACGAATACCAGCTTCAAACATTGGTGTTGCGGCTGCTCCAATCATTGCTGCATTGTCTGTACACAATTTCAATGGCGGTACAAAAAATGGAATTCCCTCTTTTGCGAAAACCGTTTCAAGGGATGTGCGCAGTCCTTTATTCGCAGCTACGCCACCAGCTGCGATAACTTGTTTAACATTATACTCCCGCGCTGCACGCAATGTTTTAGCTGTTAGAACTTCCACTACACTTTCCTGAAAGCCCTTTGCAACTGCAGTTGGAGATATTTCTTCACCACGTTGATCCATATTGTGCTTATAGTTAATAACTGCCGATTTTAAACCACTAAAGCTAAAATCATACGAGCCTTCTTCAAGCCATACACGAGGAAAAGCAACGGCTTCTTGCCCTTCATGTGCTAACTGGTCTATACGAGGTCCTCCAGGATATGGTAAGCCTAGCACGCGTGCAACTTTGTCGTATGCTTCACCTGCTGCATCATCTCGCGTTTCGCCAATCACTTCAAATGAACCATGCTCTTTCATATAAACAAGCTCTGTATGTCCCCCTGACACAACAAGGGCTAGAAGTGGAAATTCCATCGGTTGAACAAGTGCGTTAGCATAAATATGTCCAGCAATATGATGCACACCTAAAATCGGTATATTATTGGCAAAGGCAAACGCCTTTGCAGCATTAATGCCAATTAAAAGTGCTCCTACAAGACCAGGCCCTTCTGTAACAGCTACTGCATCTAAGTCAGAGGGTTTCATATTCGCTTGTTTTAACGCCTCTTCAATAACAATAGTAATTTGTTCAACATGATGGCGTGATGCAATTTCCGGTACAACACCACCAAATCGCTTATGACTTTCAATTTGTGAAGCTACCACATTTGAAACAATTTCAGAACCATTACGAATAATCGCGGCTGCTGTTTCATCACAGCTCGATTCAATTGCTAAAATAACTCGATTTTCCATTATAAATTCACCCACATGACTAGGGCATCCTCCCCGTTATCTGTATAGTATCCTTTGCGTATGCCACCATCTTGAAATGCAAGCTTGCGGTAAAGGTTTTGCGCCACAGTATTGGTTTCACGTACCTCTAGACTCATCACGTCCATTCCATGCTCACGTGCAATACGCATCGCTTCCCGCATTAAGCCTTCTCCGATTCCTTGTCCACGAGCCGTCTCTAACACAGCCACATTGGTTATTTGCGCCGCATCTATAACCATCCACATGCCACAAAAACCAATTATAGTATTGTTTTCATCTACTGCTAAAACATAGTGTGCATATTGATTTTCATGCATCTCATAGTAAAAAGAATCCAATGTCCATGGTGTAGGGAATGTAGCAAGCTCAATCGCATATACTGCTGGAACATCCTCTGACACCATTTTACGATATACGATATTACTGCTCATGTGCCTTCTGCTACTAAAAACATTATCAAAAATATTCATTTGACAATGCTAGATGATTTCTTGCTTCTCCGTGTCCCGCCTCGCCACTTGCTCGCTACTGCGGTTTGTGTAACACTCCACAAGCGTAAATTCCGATGTAGCCCACCGTACATATATGAAGTTTAGTTAAGTTAATACTTCATATTCTGTTGCATATTTCAGATTTAAACTGGCATTAAAGTCTCGGTCAATTTCAATTTGACAGTTATTGCAGTGGTATGTTCTATCTGATAAGCTTAGCTTTACCTTTTTCGCACCACAGCACGAACATAGCTTAGACGATGGATAAAAGCGGCTTACTTGTCGCAATTCAATACCATACTCTTTGCATTTTGCGAGCAACCATTCCTTGAAATAATGAAAATTTTGTTGTGCTACTGCTTTTGATAAATGACGATTTTTCATCATACCTTTGACGTTTAAATCTTCAATTGTGATATACGCTGGCTTGGCTTTCACCAGTTGATTCACGACAAAACGAGTGTATTCTCTACGAATATTCGTCAATCTAACATGCAATTTTTGCAATCTGATTAATTGCTTTTGCCTGTTTTTGTAGCAGATTTCACCTACCTTTCTATTTTTATTTTGTTCATAGCTACGACTAAGCTTTCGCTGTTGTCGTTTCAACTGTTTTTCAAGCTTTTTTATTTTAGGTGTTTTGTTAATATTTGAAAATATTTCATGATGACTGCACACCGCAAATTCTTTCAGTCCTACATCTACACCGATTCCGTCATGTTCTGAAATAAGAATAGTTTGTGGTGTATCCATTTCACATAACACTGAAATACAATATCGATTCCCTTGCTGTGAAATCGTGCAGCTTTTCACAACCCTATCTGTTGGAATGTAGCCGTACTCCTTTAAGCGCACCCACCCGATTGTGGGTACTTTAATGCGATGACGTTCTACTAACAAATCCGTTTGGTTGTTTTTCGGGAAGTATGCTTTCACCTGCTGGTCTTTCTTTTTCTTAAAACGTGGGAACTTTGCAATGCCTTTAAAGAAATTTTTAAAGGCACGATCACCATTCATAATGGCTTGTTTAACGGCTTTGCTCGACACATCTTTAATCCAACAATCTTGTTCTTTCACATACACATTGTTTAGCCATTTTGAAAAATCATAGCCTGACAAATGCTTACCTGTTTGTTTGTAGTGATTTTGTGCTTTAGAAAGATATAGATTATATACATAACGACATGTACCGATGGTTTGATTCATTTTTTGTTGCTGTGCTTTAGAAAGAATGATTTCTGTCTTAAAAGCTTTTTTCATAGCTCATCATCCTTAATCTTCTTATATTTTCTTAAACCATAAATTCGACAAGAAAATACATGAATGATTGAAATTAAATCTTGCACAAGTTCTTCTTGTGGAGATAACTTTTCATTATTCACAACAACAATTCCAACACCACATTTTTTCAAAAATGCTTCAAACCAATCATAACCAAAGCGCACAAATCGGTCTTTATGTGAAATAATAATCTGACTTAGTTCTTTTTGTTGTGCCAGCTCAATTAACTCATTCCACTTTTTTCGATTGTCATTCAAACCGCTTGCAATGTCTGTTATAACCTCATCAACAATAATCCCTCTTGAATTCGCGAATGTTTTCAAAAATTCAATTTGATTATCTAAATCATCTTTTTGCCCTCGATTTGAAACTCTGGCATAAATCATCGTCTTACCTACTTTATTTTCACTAATACCCATATATTGCTCGTACTGAGCATGTATGTAATATCTCCTTCCTTTAGGTTTTCGATAAGCGATTAATTTGCCTTCTCTATCCCAACGTTGAAGCGTAATAACAGCTACCCCTAACATAGAGGCAAATTCTT
The DNA here is from genome assembly GCF_037976175.1 of Lysinibacillus sp. FSL K6-3209. Classification (NCBI taxonomy): domain Bacteria; kingdom Bacillati; phylum Bacillota; class Bacilli; order Caryophanales; family Bacillaceae; genus Lysinibacillus; species Lysinibacillus sp. FSL K6-3209. Next base: position 4,112,285 of record NZ_CP150264.1, read on the forward strand.
TTGGTTTATACATCTTTTCCATGAATGTAATTTATCACGAATGATTACTTATGATAATGTTTTTGATAACAGTTTTATTTCTCCTTTTGCTCCTTTAACCAATTCGCTTCAGCCTCAGCAATGCGTTTATATTGCGGTATAAAATGGTGAACTGCCTCAATACTCGGTAGCTCTTCAGCGCTCGCTAAAAGAATGGCTGCACTAGCTCGTGGCAAGTCTTCATGAAGAGCTGCACGATGCGCATTTACTCCAAGTACTTCAACAATTTTATCCCAAAATACATCGACATCAGTCCCTACAAATAATATAGGCGCATTTAAAGCCTTCAAACGGGCTAACAGTCCCTCTATATGATCATGATAGTCTTCTATAACAACATCCAGTTTTGTCCCTTTATAAACAGCTGTATATACATTTCCCCGACGTGCATCAAAGATAGGACAAATTAGTCCATCAAAAAGTGCTGCATTTGCTGCTAAAACTTTTAAACTTGAAACACCGACTAATGGCTTTTGAAGCGTCCACGCTAATGTTTTAGCAAGTGTTACACCAATGCGCACACCTGTATAAGATCCAGGTCCTTCTGATACAGCAATTGCATCTAGTTCATTTGGCTTTACACCTACATTTGCTAGTATCGTTTCAATTGCTGGCATGGCTCCTGCAGAATGCGTTAATTTTATATTTTGTACAACCTCGGCCATCACTTTTCCGTCCTTTACAACTGCAACAGAAAGTGGCGCATTAGCTGTTTCAATTCCTAACCAAATCATCTCATTAGCTCCTCACATAGTGCCTCGTATCTCTTTCCATAAGGCATTAACACAAATCGTCTTTCGTTTTCACCGATACGATATATTTCAATTCCTAAACGTTCCTTTGGTAAATCCTGTTCAATTAAATGGGCCCACTCAACAACAGATACCGCATCACCGTAAAATAGCTCATCCCAGCCGAGGTCCTCATCGCTCTCTGCCAAGCGATATACATCTAAATGATTAAAAGGTAAACGTCCCTCATATTGTTTTACAATAGTAAAAGTAGGGCTATTAACCGTTCTTGTTACTCCTAGCCCTTTTGCTAATGCTTTTGTAAAGGTGGTTTTCCCAGCCCCTAAATCCCCTTCTAATGTAATTGTATCTTGAGCCATCAGTAAATTTGCTAACTTAATGGCAAAGCGCTCTGTATCCTCTAGTGAATTCATTATTTTTTCAAATATCATCTCTATTTCCTCTCCTAGCTCATTACTTCTAGTTTACCGAAACACAAGCAAATGTTCAAAGCATCCAGTGATTTTCAAAAAAAATAAACACGTCTTCCTGATTGAAGACGTGCCTACTCTCTTGTTGAATATCCCTTTACAGCAATAACCTCTTTATTTACTAACTTATCATCTTTAAATTGAACTATGTATGCTTGTGTCATAAGAATTTCATCATTCCAACGATAATAATCATTTTCAATCATCTCACTAGCGTCCCCACCAGCAATTTTAACTACGTCCATATAAGTCATACCTTGCTTTAGCTGCCCAAATTCATTTTCATTCATATTTTTTTGCCAATGATACGAATTCGATTCCTCGATATCAATAATGTGCACTCCACAAGCAACCTTAAGTATAAAGATTAACCAATAGATACCGAAACGAAATGCTATAGGCATACCTCCGTCCTTGCAAAAAATCATACTGTCTATACATATGCAACGGGCGATGATTTAGTGCACATCTGTTAGTATCCTCTATTTTCATTGGGCTATTGGCGTTTTCTCTCAGTCTAGTGGCGATTTCCTACGCACGCAAATAAAAAAAGTCCTTATGATTAATAATAATCATAAGAACTGTAATTTCATATAAATGGCGGTCCCGACCGGGATCGAACCGGCGATCTCCTGCGTGACAGGCAGGCATGTTAACCGCTACACCACGGGACCTCTTTAAGACATTTATAAATATAACACAAAAAATATAAAACTACAATACTATTTTTATTATTTATTAAAAAATAGTAAAAAATACCTCTAATATGGCAATAAAAAACAGCCAGCACACGGCTAACTGTTTGAATTGCCTAGCGACGTCCTACTCTCACAGGGGGAAGCCCCCAACTACCATCGGCGCTAAAGAGCTTAACTTCCGTGTTCGGTATGGGAACGGGTGTGACCTCTTTGCCATCATCACTAGACAGTATTTAATTGAAAGATTATTCTTTCAAAACTGGATAAACGGTACATTGAATGTTTCAAACTTTTTTGGTTAAGTCCTCGATCGATTAGTATTCGTCAGCTCCATGTGTCACCACACTTCCACCTCGAACCTATCTACCTCATCGTCTTTGAGGGATCTTACTTACTTGCGTAATGGGAAATCTCATCTTGAGGGGGGCTTCATGCTTAGATGCTTTCAGCACTTATCCCGTCCACACATAGCTACCCAGCGATGCCTTTGGCAAGACAACTGGTACACCAGCGGTGTGTCCATCCCGGTCCTCTCGTACTAAGGACAGCTCCTCTCAAATTTCCTACGCCCACGACGGATAGGGACCGAACTGTCTCACGACGTTCTGAACCCAGCTCGCGTACCGCTTTAATGGGCGAACAGCCCAACCCTTGGGACCGACTACAGCCCCAGGATGCGATGAGCCGACATCGAGGTGCCAAACCTCCCCGTCGATGTGGACTCTTGGGGGAGATAAGCCTGTTATCCCCGGGGTAGCTTTTATCCGTTGAGCGATGGCCCTTCCATGCGGAACCACCGGATCACTAAGCCCGTCTTTCGACCCTGCTCGACTTGTAGGTCTCGCAGTCAAGCTCCCTTGTGCCTTTACACTCTACGAATGATTTCCAACCATTCTGAGGGAACCTTTGGGCGCCTCCGTTACCTTTTAGGAGGCGACCGCCCCAGTCAAACTGTCCGCCTGACACTGTCTCCTGCCCCGCTAAGGGGCATGGGTTAGAATTTCAATACAACCAGGGTAGTATCCCACCGACGCCTCCTTCGAAGCTGGCGCTCCGAGATCTCTGGCTCCTACCTATCCTGTACAAGTTGTACCAAAATTCAATATCAGGCTACAGTAAAGCTCCACGGGGTCTTTCCGTCCTGTCGCGGGTAACCTGCATCTTCACAGGTACTATAATTTCACCGAGTCTCTCGTTGAGACAGTGCCCAGATCGTTACGCCTTTCGTGCGGGTCGGAACTTACCCGACAAGGAATTTCGCTACCTTAGGACCGTTATAGTTACGGCCGCCGTTTACTGGGGCTTCAATTCGCAGCTTCGCTTGCGCTAACCACTCCTCTTAACCTTCCAGCACCGGGCAGGCGTCAGCCCCTATACGTCACCTTACGGTTTTGCAGAGACCTGTGTTTTTGCTAAACAGTCGCCTGGGCCTATTCACTGCGGCTCTCATGCGCTTGCACGCTCAAGAGCACCCCTTCTCCCGAAGTTACGGGGTCATTTTGCCGAGTTCCTTAACGAGAGTTCTCTCGCACACCTTAGGATTCTCTCCTCGACTACCTGTGTCGGTTTGCGGTACGGGCACCTCTCACCTCGATAGAGGCTTTTCTTGGCAGTGTGAAATCAGGAACTTCGTCCATACGGACTCGCCATCACAGCTCAACGTTACAGTGTGCGGATTTGCCTACACACACGCCTTACTGCTTGGACGCGCACAACCAACGGCGCGCTTACCCTATCCTACTGCGTCCCCCCATTTCTCAAACGGTGAGGAGGTGGTACAGGAATATCAACCTGTTGTCCATCGCCTACGCCTATCGGCCTCGGCTTAGGTCCCGACTAACCCTGAGCGGACGAGCCTTCCTCAGGAAACCTTAGTCATACGGTGGACGGGATTCTCACCCGTCTTTCGCTACTCATACCGGCATTCTCACTTCTAAGCGCTCCACCAGTCCTTCCGGTCTGACTTCAACGCACTTAGAACGCTCTCCTACCACTGACATCGTAGATGTCAATCCACAGCTTCGGTGAATCGTTTAGCCCCGATACATTTTCGGCGCAGCGTCACTCGACCAGTGAGCTATTACGCACTCTTTAAATGATGGCTGCTTCTAAGCCAACATCCTGGTTGTCTGTGCAACGCCACATCCTTTTCCACTTAACGATTACTTTGGGACCTTAGCTGGTGGTCTGGGCTGTTTCCCTTTTGACTACGGATCTTATCACTCGCAGTCTGACTCCCGTGTATAAATATCTGGCATTCGGAGTTTGTCTGAATTCGGTAAACCGGGATGGCCCCCTAGTCCAAACAGTGCTCTACCTCCAGTATTCTCATCACGAGGCTAGCCCTAAAGCTATTTCGGAGAGAACCAGCTATCTCCAAGTTCGATTGGAATTTCTCCGCTACCCACACCTCATCCCCGCACTTTTCAACGTGCGTGGGTTCGGGCCTCCAGTAAGTGTTACCTCACCTTCACCCTGGACATGGGTAGATCACCTGGTTTCGGGTCTACGACCACGTACTAATTCGCCCTATTCAGACTCGCTTTCGCTGCGGCTCCGCCTTCTAAAGCTTAACCTCGCACGTAATCGTAACTCGCCGGTTCATTCTACAAAAGGCACGCTATCACCCATTAACGGGCTCTAACTACTTGTAGGCACACGGTTTCAGGATCTCTTTCACTCCCCTCCCGGGGTGCTTTTCACCTTTCCCTCACGGTACTGGTTCACTATCGGTCACTAGGTAGTATTTAGCCTTGGGAGATGGTCCTCCCGGATTCCGACGGAATTTCACGTGTTCCGCCGTACTCAGGATCCACTCTGGAGGGAATGAACTTTCGACTACAGGGCTTTTACCTGCTCTGGCGGACCTTTCCAAGTCGCTTCATCTAACTCATTCCTTTGTAACTCCGTATAGAGTGTCCTACAACCCCAAGAGGCAAGCCTCTTGGTTTGGGCTCTTCCCGTTTCGCTCGCCGCTACTCAGGGAATCGATTTTTCTTTCTCTTCCTCCAGGTACTTAGATGTTTCAGTTCCCTGGGTCTGCCTTCAAGACGCTATGTATTCACGTCAAGATACTACGCGATTAAACGTAGTGGGTTCCCCCATTCGGAAATCTCCGGATCAAAGCTCACTTACAGCTCCCCGAAGCATATCGGTGTTAGTGCCGTCCTTCTTCGGCTCCTAGTGCCAAGGCATTCGCCGTGCGCCCTTAATAACTTAACCTATCGGCTTCCAATCCACTGCGCATTTCGTTGTCAGCTTCTCTCGTTCAATCAGTCACGTACGTAAGTACGCTCCTTCATTCACTCGTTCGCTTCCTAGAACTGCTTGTGTCTTGAAACCCTATTATTAGTTATTAAGCCTAAAAACTTAATTTAAAAAATAAATGTGTTTGTTACAATTTCAATGTCGTTTTATCCAGTTTTCAAAGAACAAATTTTGAAGTCATTCAGAAGAATGAACCTTCAAAACTGAACGCAAAACGTAATCTTACAAACCCAAGGTTTGTATTCCGAAAATATCCTTAGAAAGGAGGTGATCCAGCCGCACCTTCCGATACGGCTACCTTGTTACGACTTCACCCCAATCATCTATCCCACCTTCGGCGGCTGGCTCCAAAAGGTTACCTCACCGACTTCGGGTGTTACAAACTCTCGTGGTGTGACGGGCGGTGTGTACAAGGCCCGGGAACGTATTCACCGCGGCATGCTGATCCGCGATTACTAGCGATTCCGGCTTCATGTAGGCGAGTTGCAGCCTACAATCCGAACTGAGAACGACTTTATCGGATTAGCTCCCTCTCGCGAGTTGGCAACCGTTTGTATCGTCCATTGTAGCACGTGTGTAGCCCAGGTCATAAGGGGCATGATGATTTGACGTCATCCCCACCTTCCTCCGGTTTGTCACCGGCAGTCACCTTAGAGTGCCCAACTAAATGATGGCAACTAAGATCAAGGGTTGCGCTCGTTGCGGGACTTAACCCAACATCTCACGACACGAGCTGACGACAACCATGCACCACCTGTCACCGTTGTCCCCGAAGGGAAAACCATATCTCTACAGTGGTCAACGGGATGTCAAGACCTGGTAAGGTTCTTCGCGTTGCTTCGAATTAAACCACATGCTCCACCGCTTGTGCGGGCCCCCGTCAATTCCTTTGAGTTTCAGTCTTGCGACCGTACTCCCCAGGCGGAGTGCTTAATGCGTTAGCTGCAGCACTAAGGGGCGGAAACCCCCTAACACTTAGCACTCATCGTTTACGGCGTGGACTACCAGGGTATCTAATCCTGTTTGCTCCCCACGCTTTCGCGCCTCAGTGTCAGTTACAGACCAGATAGTCGCCTTCGCCACTGGTGTTCCTCCAAATCTCTACGCATTTCACCGCTACACTTGGAATTCCACTATCCTCTTCTGCACTCAAGTCTCCCAGTTTCCAATGACCCTCCACGGTTGAGCCGTGGGCTTTCACATCAGACTTAAGAAACCACCTGCGCGCGCTTTACGCCCAATAATTCCGGACAACGCTTGCCACCTACGTATTACCGCGGCTGCTGGCACGTAGTTAGCCGTGGCTTTCTAATAAGGTACCGTCAAGGTACAGCCAGTTACTACTGTACTTGTTCTTCCCTTACAACAGAGTTTTACGAACCGAAATCCTTCTTCACTCACGCGGCGTTGCTCCATCAGGCTTTCGCCCATTGTGGAAGATTCCCTACTGCTGCCTCCCGTAGGAGTCTGGGCCGTGTCTCAGTCCCAGTGTGGCCGATCACCCTCTCAGGTCGGCTACGCATCGTCGCCTTGGTGAGCCGTTACCTCACCAACTAGCTAATGCGCCGCGGGCCCATCCTATAGCGACAGCCGAAACCGTCTTTCAGTATTGTCCCATGAGGGACAATAGATTATTCGGTATTAGCCCCGGTTTCCCGGAGTTATCCCAAACTATAAGGTAGGTTGCCCACGTGTTACTCACCCGTCCGCCGCTAACGTCAAAGGAGCAAGCTCCTTCTCTGTTCGCTCGACTTGCATGTATTAGGCACGCCGCCAGCGTTCGTCCTGAGCCAGGATCAAACTCTCCATAAAAGAAATTTGATTAGCTCAAATTGTTTTGCTGGCATCAATTTTGATGTCCAAAATTTTGTTTCGTTCACTAACAAAGTTAGCTAGTAAAAACTATATTGATTACGTTTTGCTTGTTCAGTTTTCAAGGTTCATTTTGTTACCGTTTGTTTCAGCAACTTTTATATCTTAACATCTTTCATTAATGATGTCAACACTTTTTTAAAATGTTTTTTTGGAGCGGGTGATGAGAATCGAACTCACGACATCAGCTTGGAAGGCTGAGGTTTTACCATTAAACTACACCCGCAATTATTAAAATGTATTATGGCGCGCCCGGCAGGAGTCGAACCCACAACCTTCTGATCCGTAGTCAGACGCTCTATCCAATTGAGCTACGGGCGCATGTGTTAAATAACTGAACTGACTTGGTGCGGCCGAGAGGACTTGAACCTCCACGGGGTTGCCCCCACTAGGCCCTCAACCTAGCGCGTCTGCCGTTCCGCCACGACCGCATTCAAAAAATAGGAACCTTCTTATTATACAATGATAATTCGAATTTTCAACCTTTTTCTTAAAAAAGATGAGCCATGAAGGACTCGAACCTTCGACCCTCTGATTAAAAGTCAGATGCTCTACCAACTGAGCTAATGGCTCATATTAAGAAATGAATGGCTGGGGTACTAGGATTCGAACCTAGGCATGACGGAATCAAAATCCGTTGCCTTACCGCTTGGCTATACCCCAATAAGTGGCGGTCCCGACCGGGATCGAACCGGCGATCTCCTGCGTGACAGGCAGGCATGTTAACCGCTACACCACGGGACCAATGTTACAATTATCTATTTATGAAAATGACCCCTACGGGATTCGAACCCGTGTTACCGCCGTGAAAGGGCGGTGTCTTAACCGCTTGACCAAGGGGCCATGGCTCCGAAGGCAGGACTCGAACCTGCGACAACCTGATTAACAGTCAGGTGCTACTACCAACTGAGCTACTTCGGAATAATCATATTGTGTTGTCGGCTTTATCTTGTCGACTTTTACTATTATAGGGATTAGCTGAATAAACGTCAACCCTTTTTTAAAAGTTTTTTTACTCAACTATCATTAATTGCCCTGAACACTTGCCACAACAGTATCTGTTCACATTGAATCTAATTTTTCTAACATACCTTTGGTGACATTGTATACATTCATATGTATAGTGAGGGCGCTGTTTTTTGCTATGAGATTTAGGTCTTTGCAACGCTGAACAAAATCGAGGGGCATTCACTTTTTTTAACAACTCTCGAAAATCTTTATCTCGATGTTGATAGCCCTTTCCTTCAAGGTGCAAGTGGTAATGACATAATTCATGAAGAATGATCCCCTCTACCTCTCTAACACCATACATTTCAAACGCCTTTGGATTGATTTCAATATGGTGGGATTGCAAAAGATAACGCCCACCTGTTGTACGCAGCCTTGGATTAAAGTATGCACGATGCATAAAGGGTTTATGAAAACTTTCTAATGAAATTCGACTTACAAGCTGTTGCAGTTCCTCATTGTTCAATTTCATCACCTCTAACAATAAGAATACCACACTGCGCAGTATAGACAGTGTGGCAAGAAATTATTACACTTCAACCATTTGTTTTTCTGGAGGAAGCATCGTTAATGAAATACGGCCTTTGTTTACTTCTATTTGTTCCACCCATACTGTGACAATATCACCTAATGCCACAACCTCTAATGGATGCTTAATACGTTTTTTTTGCAACTTGGAAATATGCACAAGCCCATCTTGTTTTACACCAATATCAACGAATGCACCAAAATCGACGACATTCCGTACAGTACCTTGTAATTCCATTCCTACTTGTAAATCTTCCATTTTTAAAACATCCGTTTTAAGTAATGGTTGTGGGAAAGCATCACGCGGGTCACGACTTGGTTTCATTAAAGTATCTACAATATCCTGAACAGTAACAACGCCAATCCCTAGCTTTTCACTTAACGCTTGAACATTAAGAGCTGCAATTGCTTCCTCTGCTTTTTGTGTTCCTAGTTCTTTTTTATTTATGTGGGCCGCTTCTAAAATTTGCTCTGCAATATTGTAGCTTTCTGGGTGAATACCTGTCGCATCAAATGGATTTTTCGCTTCAGGTACACGTAAAAACCCTATTGCTTGCTCGTACGTTTTTGCACCAAGGCGTGGAATTTTCTTCAGTTGCGCTCGAGTTGTGAATTGCCCATTCTCTTCTCGTACTTTTACAATGTTTTCGGCAACGGTTTTCGATAGCCCTGAAACATATTGCAATAAAGAGGCTGATGCTGTATTGACATCGACACCGACTTGATTGACCGCTGTTTCTACTATAAATGTTAATGACTCTGATAATTTCTTTTGAGAAACATCATGCTGATATTGTCCAACACCTACTGCCTTTGGCTCAATTTTCACTAATTCCGACAATGGGTCCTGCAAACGTCGTGCAATTGACACCGCGCTCCGTTGCTCTACTTGCAAATCAGGAAACTCAGCACGCGCAACCTCCGACGCCGAATAAACGGATGCACCGGCTTCGTTGACAATAACATAAGCTACATCTGTGTTCACTTCACTTAAAACATCGGCAATAAATTGCTCAGTTTCGCGTGAGGCTGTCCCATTACCAATCGCAATGATTGTAATAGGATATTTCGCTAAAATCTCTTTCACAACTGCTTTTGATTTTGCTACATCTGGCTTTGGTGGATGTGGGTAAATCGCCGTAACTTCTAGCATTTTCCCCGTCTCATCAACAACAGCTAATTTACAACCCGTACGATAGGCAGGATCCACTCCTAGTACATACTTACCTTTTAAAGGTGGCTGTAGTAAAAGATTGCGGAGATTTTCCGAGAAAATATGAATCGCTTGCGCCTCTGCTTTTTCCGTTAATTCATTACGTAACTCTCTCTCAATCGATGGTTGAATTAATCGTTTGTAGGAATCCTCTATTGCAAGTTTCACCTCTGCAATGGCAGGTGAGAAACCTGTTGCTGGTATCCACTCTTTCCACATAATCATCAGTACTCGATCTATCGGTACTTGGATAGCAACCTTTATGACATCCTCCTTCTCCCCACGATTTACAGCTAAAATACGATGAGGAACAATGCGGTTAACAGGCTCTTCATATTCGTAATACATTTCAAAAACCTTTTTTTCATCTAGTTCCGCATTTTTTAAAGCGGTAGTCAGTATGCCCTCTTTCCAAGAAAAAGTACGGATTTTCTGCCGTATACTTGCATCATCAGCAAAGCGCTCTGCTAAAATGTCACGTGCTCCAGCAATTGCATCTTCCACTGTTGCAACATTCTCTATATCAACAAAATCTTGAGCTAATTGGACTAACGCTTCACTACGATACTCTAGTAGTAAATCAGCTAGAGGCTCCAATCCTTTTTCCTTTGCGATTGTCGCTTTCGTACGTCGTTTTTGCTTATATGGGCGATATAAATCTTCAACACGTTGTAATACCGTCGCCACTTGGATGGCATGTTCCAGCTCTGGGGTAAGCTTATCTTGTTCTTGAATTAAACGAAGAACCTCTTCTTTGCGTTGTTCAAGTTGCTGTATGTAATGATAACGATCTTCTACAGCTTTTATTTGTACCTCGTCCAAAGAGCCAGTAGCTTCTTTTCGATAGCGCGCAATAAACGGGACGGTGTTACCTTCATCCAGTAATTTTATTACTGCCTCTGCTTGATTTGGTTTAATTGCTACATCCTTTGCAATAAGCTGGTACATTTGTTTTTGTTCCACATTATCACTACCTTTTTTCTTTTCATTTTACCACTACACTTCAATAAAAAACCAAAGATAGTCTATCCACCAAGAAGGACAGCCAAAAATAAAAGGCGCTTATTGCTATTGGATTATGAAACCCTCTAGTAATAAACGCCCTAATGATAGGTATTACAGTGGCACACTTCCACTTGCAAGAATGACCTCCTGTAATTTCTTAATTGCTTTTCTTTGAATTCTCGATACATGCATTTGAGAAATACCTAATAGTTCTCCTGCTTCTTTTTGGCTCAGTTGCTCTAAATAAGTAAGCTGAATAATTTGTTTTTCTCGCTCATTCAAAACTTCCATTGCGTCTGCAACAATCATTCTTCTGTTGGTCATTTCATAACCTATATCTTCTTTGCCCATAATATCAGATAACGTGACAGTACTTCCGTCATTATCTGATTCGATTGAATGATCCATTGACAGTGCTTGATAGCTTCGGCTCATCTCCATTGCCTCTAATACTTCTTCCTCCGGTACCTCTAAACGCTCGGCAATTTCTTTAATGGAAGGTGAACGTTGTAACTCTATCGTTAACGATTCTACAGTCGTTTTAATACGTGGTCCTATTTCTTTAATTCGTCTCGGCACATGAACATCCCACGTTTTATCACGTAAGAATCGTTTAATCTCCCCAATAATAGTAGGTACAGCAAAGGCCTCAAAACTGCGACCAAATGTAGCATCAAAACGTCTTATTGCACCTAGTAACCCCAACATCCCAACTTGCACAATATCATCGTAATAAGATTTACCATATGAATATTTCCTTGCAATGGACTCTACTAAATTACGATAATGAATAACCAAATTGGTTTGTGCTTCTTCATCTTCTGTTGCTTGGTACAATTCTATCCACTTTAATACATCTTCCTTAGTAGAAGATTTATGTAGTGATTCTTTCGACATTTTTTTCCACCTGCTCCCTAGCGACGTACTTTGTCATGAAGACAGTTACGCCACCATCGTTATTAATCATCACCTCATCCATTAAAGTTTCCATTAAATAAAGCCCTAAACCGCCCTCTCTTAGCCCCGCAATACTGTCTCCCGGATGATAAGGCCCAATTTTCGTTTTAATCTCCTCAAAGTTAAAACTATTCCCATAGTCTGCAATCATCATTTCCAACTTATTTTCATAGAGGGCGCAACCTATGACAATTTCGCCTTCTTCAACATCTTTATACGCATGATGCACAACATTTGTCACCGCTTCACTAACGGCGATTTTCAAATCTTCAATATCATCGTAGCTAAATCCTATACGGTTAGCTAATCCAGAAACCGTTAAACGAATAACACTGACAAACTGCGGCTTTGCAGGAACCCTTATTTCAATATAATCAAATTCCTTCATTACTTAATTCCACCTTCTTATCAGTTTCAATATCCATCAGTTCACTTAAGCCAGTAATTTCAAATAATCTTTGTAATCGTTTAGATAGACCTACAATTTTCACTTTACCTTCTTCACGTAAAGCTCTTTTATAAAAAGCTACTAAAATACCAAGACCTGTACTATCCATATAATTCACTTTTGATAAATCTAATTTAATCTCCATACCTTCTGTAATCTTAACCGCCTCTAGTTCCTCACGCAGACCAGAAGCCGTATAGGTATCTATTTCACCTTCAACATAACCATATAATTTTGTGCCATCTTTTTTAAAATTCACTACCATGTCCATACAGCCCACCTCCACCAGATTTATTAGACTTTTCTTCTTTACCCGCATCTATCGGATGTTAAACATGATTAACTTTTTTCTTAGCATAAATTTTATTTTTTTGAGTTACAAAAAACAACGACATTTTTCTACAAACTTAAAATTCAATAATGCTTGCATCCTTTTATGAAACAACGGCTACTATTATTAATTGATTTAATGTAAAAAATTAAAAAAACATCAGGATAATAAAATCCCTGATGCTCTATACACATATGTATATCAAAATTTAACAAGCCCCAAACTAATCATCAATGCTCCATCTACTTTTTCCATTACTGCATGATCTAGCTGCGTAATACGATCAGTCAATCTAGACTTATCAATTGTACGCACTTGCTCAAGCAAAATGACCGAATCACGTTCAAAACCGTACTTTTCAGCATTTATTTCAACATGTGTCGGTAATTTTGCTTTTTGAATCTGTGCAGTAATTGCAGCGATGATGACAGTCGGACTAAATCGATTTCCAATATCATTTTGAATAATTAATACCGGTCTAGTGCCACCTTGTTCGGATCCTACTACCGGCGATAAATCTGCAAAAAAAACGTCACCACGTTTTACATTCAAAGTGTCATCCCCCGCTAACGAGACGCTCCACTGTATGTTGTGCTTCATATTCCGCGTGCAAGCATTCACTTGCAATCATCAGATTAATATGAGACATCTCAACATATCCTTTCATCATAGCTTCCCGTATTTGATTTGGTTGCTCCTGCATTAAATTTTTGCGCGACAAAATACGCACAAAAGATTCACCTTCAATTACTTCCTTTGTTTGTAGAATCAGTCTATCTTGAATAGCAATTGTAGCTTCTCTTAACTTTTTCTCGTACACAGCAAGCACCTCCAACGGAACCATACACTTTTTCATTACTACCCATTCTACCATTGAAAGATATTGTTGAAAAGACATGAAATGACAAAATATCTGACAATTTGAAGGACAAGTTGTAAAATTTTGTAGGTTGTCGAAAATATGTGCTGGTACCATACGTCATATTGACTTGGTGCCTGTTATTTAATTTCACTATACATAATCCACTAATCCGAACAGAATTGGGTTTCCTATTCACTGATTAATTTCGACAAATATTCTTTAACACGATTTGTCTAAATGTATTGCAAAATTATTTTCATTAAAAACTACTTGTAATAAAATCCCTTACGCGTTTCACCCAAAATTTGTCATACCCCTTATTTAACTTGACCAAAATTGAATAATTACTATTCACCCTCATTTTATGAAGCGAAGGGCTACTTGGTTAAACAAAGTTAAATGTAAATACGAGGAACTCTTGCTGTAATAATGCATGGTACTTCATAATTAATCGTTTCTAGCTTTGTTGCCCATTCATCTATTGAAACCTCTTCTTGCCCTTGACGACCAATGAGCGTTACTTCCTTACCTATAGCATATGCTTTTGGCAGCGCAACCATACATTGGTCCATGCAAATTCGTCCAACAATAGGCATTCTTTGTCCGTCTATTAGTACCTCTTGTCCTGCTAATTTACGAATTACCCCATCTGCATAACCTACTGGAATTGTTCCAATCCACATATCTGTTTGTGCAATGAATGTTGCTCCATAACCTACTGAATCTCCTGCTTTTAACTGTTTGACATGGACAAGCTCACTTTCAAGTGAAAAGGCAGGCTTCAATGGAAATGGTAAAATGCCCTCTACATAAGATGATGGTGCTAAACCATACATTGAAATACCATAACGTACAGCATCATATTGTAAACGAGTATCTTTTACCAAAGCCGTTGCTGTATTGGATGCATGGACTAGTCTAGGTTTGTCAGGCAATATAGCAATGAGCTTTTCAAATAACGCTACTTGGCTATCGAAATAGGCTGTGTCTTCCTCATCCGCTGTTGCAAAATGAGTAAAAATGCCATCCAATTCTACATTATCTGTTGAATGGATGGTATGGTATAGCTCTAATAATTCGCTTTCGGTGCGTATACCAATTCTGCCCATTCCGCTATCTACCTTAATATGTAGTTGTAAAGGGTTTTCTTCCCCTGCTACCATTGTTGCAGCTTGCTGTACCCAATCACTTGAAAATACTGTAAGCGTAATGCGTTGTTGTGCTGCATAGGATGCAAATGATACTGGCGAGGCTCCTAATATGAGTATGTCTGGTTCTTCGAAATGTGCTCGAATATGTAATGCTTCATCTGGTGTAGCCACTGCAAGCATTGTAGCACCCGCTTCCAAAGCTGCTTTAGCAACTGCAATATCCCCATGTCCATAGGCATTTGCTTTTACGACTGCGATAACTTGTACACTTGGTTGGAGTAGAGCTTTTAAATTTTTTATATTTTGTTGGATTGCTTGTAAATCTACAATTGCTTTGGTTGGTCTGAAATGCTGCTGTGTCTCCATTAGAATACCCTCTTTTTTAGTTATTAAACCGTTATGTATAGGAAAAAACTCCATATAACATTAAATCCTAGCCTACTACTTGCCCGCCATTCGGATAATACATTGTTCTGCTTGTACATACCATTATATAAATTCGACAGCATGTTAATTTTTCCCTTTTTATTCCTATCAAAACTAGTTTTTCTTTTGCAAACCATACAACACGTTTCTATAAATAATCTCCACGGTTTCACATTACTATACATAAACTGCTAGAAATAATTTACTTTTATTGCCTAATAAGCTACAGCTCTCTTTTCAGAAAGCTGTAGCTAGAAAAATTACTTCATACTACTTATCGTCATGGAAGTCGCAACTTCCACCATTTCTTCACGTGTTAATTTACTAGAAGCTACGAAGAATGCGACGCCGTCTTTTTCCCAGCTAATGGACGTATCTGTAATCGCGCCAATTGTAAACCCTAAGTCAACAGGATCACCTGGTGAAGTAACTGGTAACATAGAGGACTCTTTCAAAACTGGTTGTTGCATAACTGTAAACGCTTTATCACCTTCAAACGTTAAAATAACTCGTTCCATACCACTATCACTAATGGCTTTTTCACCTGTCATTTTCGTGTTCTCAAAATTTACAACTGGATAATGAGTTTGGAATTCTTGATATTCAACCTCTGCACCGACTGCTTCTTTTGCACCATCTGCATCCGCTTGACCTTTAGCATCCGTTTCACCTTTAGCATCTTTATCATCTTTTGCATCTTTGTTTGCAGGTGCAGCTTGTTCGCCTTTTGAATCTTCTGTTTCCGTAAATTGTTCAACAGCATACTCTTTCGCAGCATGTTGTACACCTAGCTTAATATTATTAAATGTAATACGAATTTGCTCTTCTTTGACATCATTCATAATTACTACAGATGTAGGAAGCATCGTTTTCTTATCTACCGTAATAACTTGGTGAGGCATACTATTTTTATAGCTATTTCTAGTAGCCGCTTCAAATATATATGCTTTGTCCTCTTCTTTCATGACTAAATTTTTATCTTCTGCTAAATCTTCTGCTAATGCACCGATTAAATACGCCTGACTATTTTTCTTTGGCCAATCACTTTGGAATTTATACATTTTGTTTAATGTTGGTGTAACCACAAAAACTCCATCTGCATTACGCACAATCATTTGCGAAACATCTTTTCCACTTTCAACTACTTCCACTCGATAGAAATCAGGTTTAGTATGCCACACAGTAACATCATATGTTCTAGGTTCTCCACCTGATTTAATCTCCATCTTAGCGTCTAACTCATAACCATTCGTCTCTGACCACTTACCATTAACTTTCTTCAACACTTTTTCCTGTGAGGCTGTACCACACGCCGACAGAAGTAATATCGCACAAATTAAGACGAGCCAAGTAACTAAACGGTTGCCCACGCTTTCACCCTTTCTTCTTTCAAATCCACTACGACAATATATGAACCATATTTGTCAGTTATGTCATTTGATAAAAAGGCAATATATTTTATTCCATAAGTAATATTACTTGCGCGGCTGCATATTGCTTAGAATGTGTGATACTGACAAAGCCCTTTACAAGCTCTCCTTTAAAACATAAAACAGGGTTACCCGCTTCCCCTCTTAATATTTCAACATCTTGTAGCGCACAATCTTTCCCTATTCCGGTACCTAGCGCTTTTGAAAAGGCCTCTTTTGCCGCAAATCGCCCTGCTAAAAATTCTATTTTGCGAGATTCAGAATGCGCTGCAAATAGTGCACGTTCGTTAACTGATAAAATGCGGTCTATAAATTTATCTGTGCGTGTCATTGCTTTCACAATACGCTCAGTTTCTACAATATCGAGACCAATTCCTTTAATCATATGAACTTCTCCTTTTCTTATTTCCAAAAAGCCATGTATAATAATTGTAAATTGAGGTGGAGCTATGTTTAGTAGAACAGAAAATTTTAAGCAATATACAAGTTATTATCCTGTTGTTTCAACATTAATAGCAGTGAATCTTATTCTTTATGTATTAACACTTCTTCCAATCATAGGAGAACTGCTGTGGAACTATGGGATTCAAGTCAATTTCCTTATACAAAGCGGTGAATGGTGGCGTATTTTCTCTGCGATGTTCTTACATGCGAACTTTATGCATGTGCTCTTTAATATGTTCTCCCTGTTTTTATTTGGGCCAGAACTTGAGAAAATTGCAGGTAAAGCACGTTTCATTACGATTTATTTATTATCGGGTATCGTAGGGAACATGGCAACCTTTATGCTTAATGACAGTAGCTATGCCAGCCTTGGCGCAAGCGGCGCAATTTTTGGCATTTTCGGTGCGTTTGGTGCACTTGTCTACTACACGCGTCGTACGATGCCAATGCTTCGTAAGCTTATTTTGCCGATTATCGTCATCAGTGTCATCATGACTTTCTTACAGTCTAATGTAAATGTTTATGCCCATTTAGGTGGCTTAGTGACTGGATTCCTACTCGGACTTATTTACCTACATCCTACAAGAATTCTAAGTTGGCGCAAACAAAGAATGGCAGGAAAATAGCTTGTAAAAAGAGGAGCTACCCCATCAGTGAGCTGTTAATCACTGCGGGCTGTTCCTCTTTTTTATAGCTTAACATCCCTAGCATTCCATTTTTCCTAAGGTCATTGACATACTATCGTTGAAATTATAGTACAACAGTAGCCTCTTTTGCCATTTTTATTTTTTTCCATTCTACTGCGGTTAGTCCATAAACAACCTGATCTACATAATGATCGTATAGCCATTCAGCATCTCTTAAACGCCCTTCTTCATTGAAGCCTAGCGCTTTAGGAATTGTACGACTACGTATATTACCTACTGCAACGCGGACTTCAATGCGATTTAACTTTAGATAATTGAAAGCAAAATCAATAAATGCCCTCATCGAATTTGTCACAAGCCCCTTACCGACAAAATCATTCCCTAACCAATAACCAATACTTGTCCACTTATGTTGCCAATTCACTTGATGAAAGCCAATGACCCCCGCTAGCTTACCATCATAATAAATTCCAGCCTGTATGCCGTTATGATCAGCATATTGTTGCATTGCATTGCGAACAAATTGTTCTGTATCTTTGACCGTCTTTACATTATCTACAAAGGGTAACCACTCACGTAAAGTTTCTCTTGAACGGTCTGTTAGCGCAAATAATTCCTCTACATCATTTAAATCTAACATTTTTAAATAGGTGTGCTCATTTATGCTGTATCGAAACATCAAATCCACCCCTTTTTGTCAATTTATTCTATTATAAACGGATTTTTTCTAGATTTGTATATAAAAAAAGCTAATCTTTACATTTTTTATGCAAAGATTAGCCTAACATTTTCTATTTAATGTTCATACCAAGTTAATATAGTTTCAGCATCTTGTTGTTCTAGGCTAGGTACATTACCTGTCATACCAGTCATTCCTGACATTACCGTTGCTTTTAAAGACATCACTTGTTTACGCTTTTGGAAATACGTTTGACTACTTTCCATAGATTGTATCCGTTTTTTCTCCATAAACAATGTAATGCGACTAAAAATCCGATATTGCATTGTCAATTGCTTTCCGTCAATCATGTAGCCCGCTGTTCTATGTTGCCACATACCAAGGAATACGATTAATGGAATTAGTAAGAATGCTAATAACCCGTAAGGATATAAGAAATAACTACTTGCCCCTATTATTGGTACGAGCCAAAAGAAATCAATGCGATAAAAAAATGGACGCGCACGTTTCGGAGCCTTTATAAATTCAGGATGCCAATTCATTTCAGGGAAAAGTTGTTCTAGCGTTTGTACACAATCTTGTTTTTTAATCAGTGGGAACAAGGCAATTTTTTTATCTCCACCCTTTTCACCATTCCCCCCCGCACTTTCTACTACAACCGTAGCAAAGCCAAATATTTGTCTCAAGGGGTTTTCAACAATACGGATAGCCTGTATTCGATTTAAGGGTAATGTAATTCTTTTCTTCTCCAGTAACCCTTTAGTAATCATTAACTTATCATCTTCAATACGAACCGTATAATCGTAATAATTCACAAGTGTTATAACAACCGATAGTAGCCACGCAATAATTAGCACAAACATGACCATTAAAGCAACTAAGAATGCACCAATCTTCACAAAATCCGCCACTTCATGAAAGACCTCTTCATACGGGATAATATCCGAAAACTGTGAGATGACCGCTGCTACCCCTGATAAGACTACGCCTATCCCACCGGAAGTCGTTGCTAATACAAGTAAATCCCGCATCGACATACGATAAATAACAGGCACCATTCCTTCGTCTATTTGCGCATGTGATGGTTCCACGTCAAAGGATTGGGCGATTTGTGTTTTTGCTCGGCGCATTTCTTCTTCAATAACGTCAGCTGCTATTTTTTGAATAGCTGTTAACTCTACCTCTGGCTTGCCACCTTTATTGCCTGCTGTTTCAACTTGCACCTTGACTAAGCCAAATATGCGATGAAAAATACCTTCATGGTAATTTAAACTTTGAATACGCTCAAATGGAATATAACGCTTCTTTTTGACGAATAACCCGTACTTCACTCTAAGTTCGCCATCCTCAAACCAGTAAACAAAGGTACGCCACTTTACAATACCACCGATAAGCGCTAGTATTGCCCCTACCCCCCATACACCAAACAGTAATACGGTTTCAAAAAAATGTTCACTTCGGAAGTTCAAAGAAAAGTTAAAGCCATTACTAATAATGATAATGGCTACAGGTAAAATCATACTCTTTAGTGCTTTAACACTAGAGATAATCGCCGATACAGGGTGTAAACGATACACTTCGTTAGACATCATCTTCCGCCACCCTTGCTAATTCCGAAATACGCGCACGAAGTCCATCTGCTTCATCCATGACCAGTGCAGGAATTGTATGTACCGTAGCGGCTGTAGAAATTGAAATATTACCTAGGCTGTATCTTTTTAAAATGGGGCCTTGTGTCGTGTCAACATGTTGCACACGTACCATTGGTATTAATGTGCGTTTGACAACAAACAAGCCATGTTGAACTTCAATTTCATGTTCACGCACTTCATATCTCCAGCGTTCCCAACGAATTTTCGGGAATAAATACGCAGATAAAAATGCACTTAATAGAACAACAGCAATAGCGATAAAATAAATAAATGAAGGCCATTCATAATAATAAGTGCCGTAACAAACCAATGCTGCAACGACTAACAACAGCAATGTTTGTAACACACCATATAATCGCCATACTGTTAACCCTTTTCGGGAAATTCGATGAATTGGTTCTGCTCTCAAAATTGTTCCTCCTCTTTTCATTACCTATGTATACGTACGTAAATACCAATTTGTTTCAAATAAATCCATAGCCTTTTCATCATAATTAACCGCCGTCTAAACATCTAGTATATCGCCTTTTGGGTATACGACGCTATAGTGAGATACTTATACTGAGCCACTTCCGTCGCTCGCACTCTCACTCCCTCTTCCAAACATTCCAAATAAATTAATTCAAATATAAATATAAAAAACCTTACAGTCAATTTGACTGTAAGGTTTGAAAGTTCATTAGTCTTCATGGCGACGTGGTGCACGTGAACGACCTTGTCCACCTTCACGACGAGCTCCGCCCTCACGGCGACCACCTTCACGACGGCCTCCACTGTTGCGACGATCGCCACCACTACCTTCACGACGGTTACCGCCAAAGCTACGACCACCACCGCTTCTGTTACGGCCATTACGATCGCCACCACGGCCACCACCGCCACCAGAACGCTCACGGCGCATTGGTAATGGACGTTCTTCTGTAATTGTAACAGGCGTATCATCCGGCTCTTTCGTTAATGAGCGTAATGCAGCTGCTACTACATCGATAGCATCATGGTTTTCAAGGACTTCTGTAGCTAATGTGCGATAATCACCTAAGTTATTATTGGCAATAAGACCTTCAAGTGTCTCAATAGCTAAACGTTGTTGACCTACTAAAGCTTCGTCATTTGTTGGCGGACGAAGTGGTGTCATACGTTTTTTCGTTGTTTCTTCAACAATACGTAAATAGCCCATCTCACGTGGAGTTACAAATGTTACTGCAAGACCTGATTTTCCGGCACGGCCAGTACGACCAATACGGTGAACGTAAGACTCAGGATCTTGAGGAATATCAAAGTTATACACGTGTGTAACGCCTGAAATATCTAGACCACGAGCTGCTACATCTGTTGCAACAAGGATATCAATTTTATTTTCTTTAAATTGACGTAAAACTGAAATACGTTTTGCTTGGCTTAAATCACCATGAATTCCTTCAGCAAGATATCCTCG
Source organism: Lysinibacillus sp. FSL K6-3209 (assembly GCF_037976175.1). Classification (NCBI taxonomy): domain Bacteria; kingdom Bacillati; phylum Bacillota; class Bacilli; order Caryophanales; family Bacillaceae; genus Lysinibacillus; species Lysinibacillus sp. FSL K6-3209. The sequence continues at coordinate 4,133,599 of NZ_CP150264.1, forward strand.
GATTGATAAAGCTTGTGCTAGCTCATCAACACGACGTTTTGTACGTCCAAAGATAATCGCTAATTCTGGTTGGTGAACGTTTAATAAACGAGATAAAACATCAAATTTTTCACGCTCAGCAGCTTTCACAAAATATTGATCAATGTTATCCACTGTTAATTCTTTTGCTTTAATTTTTACAATTTCAGGGTCACGCATAAATGTCTCAGCGATTTTACGGATTGCTGGTGGCATTGTTGCTGAGAATAATAATGTTTGACGTTCAGCAGGTACGTTTTCTAAAATTGAATTAATATCATCAATGAAGCCCATGTTTAACATTTCATCTGCTTCATCCAGTACAAGTGTTTGAACATCTTCTAGTTTTAAAGTACGACGATTAATATGGTCTAAAATACGACCTGGTGTACCTACAATAATTTGTGGTTTATTTTTCAGCGCACGAATTTGACGTCCAATTTCTTGACCACCGTAAACTGATAATAATTTTACACGCTTGTCGTAGCCGATTTTATATAGTTCTTCTGAAACTTGAATCGCTAATTCACGAGTTGGAGCAATTACTAACGCTTGGATATTAGGGTTTTTAGGATCGATTTTCTCGATAAGTGGAATACCAAAAGCGGCAGTTTTACCTGTACCAGTTTGCGCTTGACCTAATACATCGCGACCTTCAATGGCAAAACGAATAGTACCCTCTTGGATTGGTGTTGCTTCTTCGAATCCCATACGTTTTACTGAACGTAGTGTAGATTCACTAATATTTAATTCTGAAAAATTTGTCAAACTTCTCAATCTCCTTTTTTCCTTTTAAGTTGACAAATGGTTACATTTTCAGATGAAGTTGTCGGCAAATTCGAGCCTGTGTTGTGGAACGTTTCCGTTACTTAAAAATTCTCTCTACAAATGCTTCAAGTAGAGCTCTCTTATATGAAAAGGAAAGCCCGGTCTTTACCGAGCGGTTCGATTCTGCGTAATTATTCACTTAGAATAAAACCGTTGTGTTCAAAAAAAAGTACTCTTCAACCAAATTATGAAGAGTCTTCGCACAAAATGTATCCATTGCTTACACTAGTCTATCACGGGAATCAAACGTATGCAACGATAACGCATGAGTCGTAATAATCTGACTACTTTACATATCCTTTAAAAACGCTAAAACCTTCGTAAACCAATCAAAACAATCTTCACAATAACAAATATGATGTTTGCCATTGTTAGAAAAATACAACTTTTTATTTGTTGAAGCAAGCTGATCAAACAAATATTGAGCGGTATGATAGGGCACAATTCCGTCTAATTTTCCTTGAACGATATACACTGGAATTTTAATGTCTTGATAATATGGCGCTACCCTTTGTACGAGTTTCATGAACTCAATTGTAGCTGCTAAGGGGACGTTGTTAAACTTATGACGATATCTCAAAAACAGCTCATTATTCGAAAGGTTGCGATGATACGCCTCGGTTGCTAGCATTTTAAAATCTTTTACAAGTTGCTTAGGGCTAATATATTTGGCTGCAGCACTAAGCAGGACAAGCTTCTTCACCTTATAACGTTTCGCTAAATATAACGCAATAATCCCGCCCATAGAAAAACCAACGACAATCACTTCATCCACTTTTTTCGATAGCGCTCGAAAAGCTAACTCCGCATCCATTAACCAATGTTGTGCGGTAAAGCCTTTCATCTTTAGTTCTTCTCCATGCCCAGATAAGGTAGGTGTCTCGATTAGCCAATCTGTATTGGCTCGTAAATAAGCTGTAAACGGCTCTATCTCATAAGCACCACCCGAAAATCCATGAATGCATAATACACCTATCGTCATTACCCTCACCTCAAAAAGTGGCTGTTTTACCAGCAACATAGCGCACAAAACGCTTTCTATATGCTTTTTAATAAAGGGTAAAAATCATCGCACTATAAACCAGAGCGGATTTTTACCCCAAGTAACAAATTCATTATGTCAAACAATCGCAAATCATGAAGTAAATGCTTGCAAAATTGTTTCTAGTTTCATACCACGTGATCCTTTTAATAATACAATGGATTTCTCTGTTGCCTGTTGCAGCTTTGCAATGATAGGCGCAAAATCATCCTTATCGTATAGTAAATGGTCAGCGTCGAAACGTTCTTTCAGCACCTCATACAAGAAAGCCATACGCGGACCGTACAAGCACACATAATCAATTTCACTTTCATGAATTGCTAATGATAACTCTTCATGGAAGCTTTTTTCATTATCCCCTAGTTCGAGCATATCACCTAAGACCAGCCACTTTTCAGGGCGAATAGTTGTTGTGGCTATAAACTGAATCGCCGCCTTTACCGACGTAGGTGCAGCATTGTAAGCATCATTAATAAATAATGCACCTTGATTTCCTTGTACTTGTTGCATACGCATATCCGTTAACGTTACGTCTTTTAAAGATGTACGAATTTGCTCATCCGTTAAACCTAGTTTTTGCGCGATAAGCATGGCAATTAAAGTGTTTTTCACCTGATGCTTCCCAAGAACAGAAATAAAGAAATCACCTTCAATAGCACCATGTGTTGTAAAACTACTGCCACTTGCAGTTGCTTCAATATTTTCAGCATATAACAAATCGCCTGGTTCTAAACCAAACGCCTGCGCATTTAAATGTTGTTCTTTTGCAACAAGCTCATTTAATAATGGCTCATCACCATCATAAAAGAGCACACCGTCCTCTTGCATACCTTGTATAATTTCAAACTTCGCCTTTGCAATACCGGCACGCGAGCCTAAGTCTTGCATATGTGCCTCACCAATATTAGTAATTACCGTTATATGAGGACGAGCTAACTTTGTTAAAAACTCAATTTCCCCAAATCCACTCATGCCCATTTCAAGTACAGCAACTTCTGTATCCTCTTGGAGCTGTAAAATCGTAATCGGTAAGCCTAATTGATTATTAAAATTACCAATTGTTTTTTGTACTTTAAAAAACGGTGCTAGTGTGCCTGCTAAAATATCCTTTGTGGATGTTTTACCATTCGATCCTGTAATACCAATAAAGGTCGCCTTATGCTCATTACGATAAGCACGTGCCATTTGCTGTAACGCCAACTCTGAATCATCCACAAATAGTAACGGAACATTCTTTGGCGGATTTGGTTCATCTTTTTGCCAAAGCGAAGCACCCGCTCCTTTTTCAAAAGCTTGTTGTACAAACTTATGACCATTTGCCTGTTCACCGCGGAATGGCACAAATAAATCCCCTTGGCAGATTGTTCTTGTATCAATCGATATACCAGATACAATCGTGTCTCCGAAAGCTGGCACTTCATCATTTAACCATGCTGCTAATTCCTTTAATGTCTTTTTCACAATAATCCCACTCAGTCTTTTTTATAGTGAAGCTGTTGTTTTTCTTCAAAACGCTCAAGTGCTAGTGCAATCAGTCGATTAATAAGCTCTGGGTAACTTACGTTTGTATGTTGCCAAAGAAGCGGATACATACTAACAGGTGTAAAACCTGGCATTGTATTTACTTCGTTAATATAAATGGCATGATCTGCCGTGACAAAGAAATCCGCGCGTACTAAACCACTTCCATCTAAAATTTTAAACGCACTTTTTGCGTACTCTTTTAAGCTTGTCACAACTTCTGTAGGTAGTTCAGCAGGAATAATCAATGCTGTTGAACCATCCTTATATTTTGAATCATAATCATAGAACGCTGTCATAGGCTTAATTTCACCTGGCACAGATACTTCTGGAAAATCATTGCCCAGTACAGCTAATTCAATTTCACGTGCTACAATGCCTTGCTCTACCACAATTTTACGGTCGAATTGCAATGCTACCTCAATTGCTTGAATTAGTTCCTCACGGTTCGATGCTTTACTAATACCTACACTTGAGCCTAAATTTGCTGGCTTTACAAACATCGGCCAAGACAATTTCTGTTCACAACGCGTTAAAATAGCATCTTGCTCTTTCTTCCATTCACTACGAATGAAGTACGTATATGGCACTTGTGGTAAGCCAGCAATTTCAAACAATTGTTTCATAATCACTTTATCCATACCTGCAGATGATGCCAACACACCATTACCGACATACGGAAGATTCAACACTTCCAGTAAACCCTGCACAGTTCCATCTTCTCCGTTTGTTCCATGCAGTAAAGGGAAAATAACATCAAATTGGATCGCTGCCCCGCTTTTATCAATTAAAAACGCTGTAATATTATTTTCTAAAATAATGGCATCATCACCAAATTGCAATTCTTCAATGGAATTTGCGGGTTTTTCTAAACGCTCGCCACGTCGCCATTCCCCATCTGGTGTAATGTAAATCGGATATATCTCATACTCCTCGAAATTCAAAGCTCCAGTGACTGCACACGCCGTCGACAATGACACCTCATGCTCCGCTGACTTTCCGCCGTATAATAAACCGATTCTTTTTTTCATTTTTTGTGCCCTCCACATACTTCTTGAGTATTATTAGTTTATCACGAAACGGCTTGACAAATGACATAAAAATCTCACCGTAATTTGGACGGTGAGATTTGAGTGCCTTATTCATTCAAGTTGGTCACCCAAGTAAAATGACTGACTATCACTTTCTTGAGTTCCATTCCTATTTAGCTGGTGAAATACCTGCTAAATAGCGTTAAATAATATGAATCAATTCATCGTGCTCGTTTTTCAAAATTGTATTTAAATCATCCCAGACCTCATCTGGAAAGGAATAATCTGATAAGTTACGTATTTCTATACCATATGCTGCTTTCGGCTTCTCAATGCGGTACAGCGACAATAATGCACCCTCTTTAGCAAAGGAGCGATAAGCACGCAAAAATTCCGGCGTAAGAGAAGGAATACTTGATTTTACTTTACGGCGCCAAAAACCTGTGCTTCGTTCTTTCTCTCGTATTAACGTATTAAACACATTAGCGACAAGCAAATCCGAATCACTTAAATGGCGAAAATAAATTTTCGTCATTTTCTCTACATCTGAAGAACAATAAACAAACCGATTTTGCAATTTATTAAAAAATGGCGAAGTAATCGGTTCTTTTTTATGGCTTATGTAAAGCAGTTCTCCTTGTTCCATCGGTGTCAGCTGATCTAGCCTCTTTTCATCCATAAAATCTACCCAACACAATTCTTTCGACTCCGTAGCTTTCTTTACAAAACGAGGAACTTCCTCATCTGGTATATAATCAAACTGTGTATGCATATTAAATGATCCATCTTCATAGGAATGCTTTAGTAATAGTAAGTGATGCAGTGGATCTAAAGCAGCCACAAATTGCGAGAATTTAAGCCCGCTAAATATAACAAATTTATCGACATCATTCATATGAACATATATATGATACATAAAATCTTCAGCTGACTTTAATTTCTTAGCCACATCCATCACCCCATTCTTCACTTTATTATAAAACTAAACATCATTTTTTGAAACATTTTATGCTATTTGTCGTCACAACAATATACTCAGGCGTAAAATTGTTTTTTGCGTTATAATGTTAATGTTCGACATGCGTCTGTGCGCAGATTTTAAACTATTTTATTTTAGGTGGCTTTTATGGAAAATAAACGAAATTTCGTGAACCGTTTTGACTGGACGCTCGCTTTTATACTTTTCACTTTTCTTGTCATTAGTTTATTAGCAATTGCATCCGCTCAAACTTCCGGACAATACGGTATTAATTACGTACCTTTGCAATTAAGATGGTATGTAATTGGTGCATTTATTATCGGTGTCATTATGTTTTTCGAGCCTGATCAATATAAAAAAATGGCTTGGTATATGTACGGAGCTGGAATTGCTCTTTTAGTTTTGCTTATTTTCATGCCGGAAGGTAAAGGTCAAATTGGTGAGCCAGTGAATGGTGCTAAAAGCTGGTTCCATACACCACTTGGTAATATCCAGCCCTCCGAATTTATGAAAACTTTTTACATTTTAGCGCTTGCACGCCTTATTAGTAAACATCATGAAGTCTACTCTTTAAGATCCATTAAATCGGACTTCATTTTACTAGGTAAAATCGCTATAACGTTGATTATACCACTTGGTATTATTATGAAACAGCCTGACCTTGGTTCAGCACTTGTTTTCTTTGCGATTACTGCTGCACTTGTTATCGTAGCAGGTATTTCTTGGAAAATTTTATTACCTACTTTTTTAGGTGGCGCTGTCGTCGGAGGAAGCCTCCTGTGGATGGCACTTTACATGCAGGAATTTTTAGAAAAAACATTTGGCTTTAAAGCGTACCAGTTTGCCAGAATATACTCTTGGCTAGATCCATATTCGTATTCATCGAGTGATGGATACCATTTGATTACTTCCTTAAACGCAATTGGTTCTGGTGAAATCTTCGGTAAGGGCTTCCGTGGTCGTGAAGTGTACGTAGCCGAAAATCATACGGACTTCATCTTCACCGTTATCGGCGAGGAATGGGGATTTATTGGTGCAAGTATAGTAATCTGTATTTTCTTTTTGTTAATCTATCATTTAACAAAAACTACATTATTATTGAAAGACCCTTTTTCAACTTATGTTTGTGCAGGTATTATTGCGATGATTACGTTCCATGTGTTCGAGAATATCGGGATGACAATTCAGCTCCTACCGATTACAGGTATTCCACTTCCATTCATCAGTTATGGAGGGAGTTCTTTAATGGGGAATGCACTGGCCATCGGGCTAGTCTTTAGCATGCGTTTCCACTATCGTACTTACATGTTTACAACGTATGATGAAGAGGATTAAAAAGTTTGAATACTAAATAAAAAAGAATGGATAGTCTCTCTATTTTCGAAAGAGAACTATCCATTCTTTTTTGTAAAATGAGTTAAGCTTGAACTTGCGGAGTTTGCGTTGGTGGTGTCAGCACTTTTAAAAGTTCAAGTCGAGACTTCGTTACAGTAGCCGTCACACCCAACTTCGATAAATTCGAAACAATCTTTTTCAAATCTACTTCCTTCGTCATACATTCCACCTCAATCTTTTCTCGATTTTATATAACGTTTTATTTCCAAAAAAGTTTCATTTTTTCTAAGTGTTAGATGTCAGACAAGTTTATCTGTATCTATCATACCATTTAACTCGCCTTTAATATTTTTCAATTTTGTTACAATGTAAATTATGTTTAAAGGTCACTTTTTTAGGCAAACAAAATACACTATAGAATAAAATTCGATAAATACATTATTAGCCCATCAAATCCATTCTATTCGTCGTTCTTCATTATTTTTTGACCAGCCAGCAGGAACAATCTTCTACTAAAAGAGGGAATGAAAGAAGGAATAAATATAGTGGATGAACCGTTACGCAAAATCATAACTTAACACAGACTAAATCAATCCTTATCTTGGTTTCAAACGCTTCCCCACCGTTCCCTTGTAATAGCAAGAACAAGAGAGGTAGAATATACATACTGAAATATTGTAAGAAAGCAGGAAATTAAATGATAAAACCAATTTTACTCTTAATGTCAGTGCAATTTCTCGTCTACCTAGGCTTTGGAATTATTATTCCTGTCCTACCAGAGGTCATCGTCCAACACGATTGGCAAAACATCCATGTAGGCGGTTTACTGACAGTGTATTCTCTTGCAAGTTTTTTTACCGCACCACTTTGGGGAAAGCTTTCTGATAAAGTTGGTCGTAAGCAACTCATTTTAACGGGATTGGTAGGATTCAGTCTTAGTTTCATTATTTTTTCAATGTTCATTGATCATTTAACAATGTTATACGTATCACGTATCGTGGGTGGCTTATTCTCAGGTGCATTGTATACAGCTGTAACAGGCTTTATTGGTGACATGTCGAGCGAGGAAGATCGTAATAAGTACATGGGTTTTATGGGCATGTCCATTGGTCTAGGTTTTATCTTCGGTCCTGCAATTGGCGGCATGTTAGGTCATTATAGCTTGCAATTACCATTTATCGCATCAGCAGCTTTAATCGCGCTATTATTTATTTATGCAACTTTCGTCTTAAAAGAACCAGAAAAACGAAAAGATATAACAAAAAGAGCAATTGTCCCAAAAGGTGTTGGCAAAATGCTGCAATATCGTGTTCGTTATTTATTTATGTTCTCGTTCTTAGTGACTTTTATGCTCGCAGGAGTAGAAGCAACATTCCAACTTTTTCAAATTGATCGTATACAAATAACACCTTTGCAAATCGGTTATTTATTTATGTTTAGTGGCTTTGTAGATGCAGCCATACAAGGTGGCGTAGTTCGTCGCATTAAAAATGGCACAGAAACATCTTGGCTCATTGGAGCTCAAATCATTACAGCAATCGGTATGCTTTTATTTACTTTAACAGGCAATCTATTGATGGCAGGTTTTGCACTTTGTATCTTTACAGCCGGAAATGCCCTTGCAAGAACATGTGTCGTGTCATTATCCTCCAAAGAATCTGGCGGCCAATATGGTACAGCAGCAGGGCTTTCCTACTCAATGGATAATTTAGGGCGTATTCTCGGGCCTCTATTTTTCACATGGTTATTTACCGTGCAATCTAATCTTGGCTACTATATTGCTGCAACTATCGCAATTATCTCGATTATTTTGATCTTTATTTATAAGGCTTCAAATAAAACTTTAAGACTTGAATAATTTTCGCACTATATGTCGTAACTAATAGCAACAGATGTATTTGTTAAACTTATATGACATCCATGTTTGAAAGCGTAAACTCGGAGGATACTGCATGAATAAAACAATAAATTTTTCTCTTCCAAGAGAGCTCGAACCATTACGTTCTGAAATTGAAGATTCGTTACTGTCTGTGATTACTATATCGCTATGTAAATGCTCAACTACAATAACAGAGAGTAAATTTGCCGGTGAACCTTATTTACCCTATTATCAAACAGTTCCAAAGGACATTACTGGTGAAACGATGCGTTTATTAGCTCAAATAAATTTTGCAGAAATACCAATAATACAAAATTTTCCTACACAAGGTATTTTACAATTTTTTATTTCATCTAATATTTTTACCAATGCGGCACATTATAAGGAAGACATTTTTCAACAGTTCTATAAGGTACGATTTTATCCAACATTAGAAACAAAAACAGCCATGCCAACGCAAGAAAAACCTTCTGTGACGTCAGATGATTGGTTTCCTATTAAAGAAGAGTTATCGCTACAATTCCACTTTACACAGGAACCTGTCTCAGCTTTAGATTATCGAGCTGTACACTATTTACCGAGTCTAATATGTGCACCAAATCATGATGTTAATTTGCACGAAATTTACTTACAGCATTTTTTAGGAGCTGGCGCTAAAATAGGCGGATACGCATATTTTTTAGAGGAAGACATTCGGCACGAATCTCATCTGCTACAGAGATATGATGTACTTTTACTACAAATTGATACCAATGACGAGTTCGGTATTATGTGGGCGGATAGTGGCGTAGGGAAGTTCTTTATCAATCGTGATAAACTTCTTCAACAAGATTTTAGCGATATACTATTTCAATGGGAACATTATGTATAACCTAGCCGATTCCCCTCTTTCTTTTTAAAATGAATAGATAACTAGCAGGCCCCAGCACTAATTTTTTGTGGTGGGGCTTGTCTGATTTTAATCATCAGTTCTAGCTGTACCCTTAAATCAAAAAATCAAAGGGATTGCCTCTACTTTTGATGGTATTTTTTTGTGATAATAACAAATCACTTACTGTCCTTTCTTTCCACCTGTGAAGTAAGCTATACTAGATATAATGTGAAATATAGTAAAGGGGTGCAGGAATGAGCATTTTTACAGATGTAGAATATCTAGTACCTTTAATTTTATTCGTAAATATCTTATCTGCGATGACAATTATATTTTTAGAGCGTAAAGATGCTAGTTCTACATGGGCATGGATTCTTGTCCTATTTTTCTTGCCATTAGCTGGATTTATTTTATATTTACTACTTGGCAGACAACTGCGCAGGAAACATTTGTTTCGTTGGGAAGGGCGCAAAGACATTGGGATTGATAATCTGATTAGCTATCAAATAGACACCATACGAGATAATACGTTTGAGTTTCGTATTGAAAATGCCGAAAATTATAAAGAAATGATTTATATGCATTTAAAAACAAATAATGCGGTATTAACCCAAGACAATCACCTTGCTATTTTTGACGATGGTGCAGACAAATTTGAACAGCTATTAAAAGATATCGAAGCAGCTAAAGATCATATCCATATTCAATATTACATCTTCCGCTTAGATAATTTAGGTACACGTCTTATTGACACAATGATTAAAAAGGCAAAACAAGGAGTCAAAGTAAGGCTCTTATATGATGAAATGGGCTCTCGCAATGTAAAAAGAAGACATTTTAAGAAACTCCTTGAAGCGGGCGGCGAAGTGGAAGTATTTTTCCCTTCCATATTCCCACTTCTTAACCCACGTCTCAACTTTAGAAATCACCGTAAAATTGTAGTAATTGACGGTCGTATTGGGTATATCGGGGGCTTTAATGTAGGAGATGAATACCTTGGCCTTCAAAAGAAATTTGGCTATTGGAGAGATACGCATTTACGTATTGAGGGAAGCGCTGTCCACCCACTGCAAACACGCTTTTTATTAGATTGGAATCAAGCATGCGCACAGCAAAAGATGGGTTATTCTGATCGTTACTTCCCTGCTATCCCGAAAAAAGGTGATGTCGGTTTACAAATCGTTTCGAGTGGACCTGACTCTGATTGGGAACAAATAAAAATCGGCTATTTAAAGCTGATTAATATGGCCAAGAGATATATTTATATTCAAACCCCTTATTTTATTCCTGATATTAGTTTTTTAGACGCCATAAAAATTGCTACATTATCAGGCATTGACGTACGTATTATGATTCCTAATAAGCCGGACCATATGTTTGTTTATTGGGCAACATACTCTTACGTAGGCCAATTATTACGTGCAGGGGCAAAGGTTTATATTTATGAAAAAGGATTTATTCATGCTAAAGCTATTATTATTGACGATGAAGCATCTACAGTAGGAACAGCAAATATCGATGTCCGAAGTTTTAGTCTAAACTTCGAAGTCAATGCCTTTATCTACGATTCCAAAATTTCCCACCAATTAGCTGAGCTATTTGAAAAGGACATTTTAGATAGCACAGAATTAACTTGGGAAATGTATCAAAACCGTTCAAGCATGATAAAATTCAAAGAATCCATCTCACGCTTATTAACACCAATATTGTAATAATCCCTTTATTAATTGGGTACAAAAGAAAAAGTGTTAGATTGATTGCAGTCAATCTAACACTTTTTGCTATGGTTCGCTACAGTGACTACTTCCCTGTTGCACTCTGTAACGTTGCGTGCGTTTTGAGCTAAAGACATCGCCTTTTTATTACTAACGCTCGCTTTAGGTTATGTCTCCAAGCTCTTTTTTTATTGTGCACCTAAATACTCTTCTAACGTGCTATTCTGTTTTTTAATTTTCTTAGCAATGTCGATTCCAACATAACGATAATGCCAAGATTCATACATGTAACCTGTTAAATGCTCCTTATTTTGAGGGAACCGTAAAATGAAACCATATTCTGCAGCATGCTCGAATAACCATTTTCCTGCAGGTGTTTCACCAAACTCCTCCGTCAGCCATAAATCTTCTTTGCCAACTTCACCAATATCAAACGCTAAGCCTGTTTGGTGCTCAGAAAAGCCTGGACGTGCACTATAGCGGTCTGCAGCAGCCTGACCATCGCGCTTAACATAATTATTGTATAATGTTGTTTGATATTCATAAGAACGATATCCACTAAAAGCGACTAAGTTAAAGCCCTGCTGTTTAGCTTCTGCTATCATCTTATTTAACGCTTGACGTGCCTCCGGATTTTCACCTGGTGCAAATGTGGATGGTAGTGGATATTTTTTATTGGCTAGTAAAATACCATCAATATAAGTAGGCTCTGTCGGCATTGCTTGATTTGGGTAATAGCCGTTTTCGTCTGGCTGTTCTTGTGGTTCAGTTACATTTTCAGGTGTTTTTGGTTGCTCTTTTGTAGGATTGTCTTTTTTGCCTTGTTCTGCTACTGGTTGATTTTCATCTGACGCTACATTGACTTGATTATTCTTATAGTTAATCACTATAAAAATAGATACGATCAGTGCCGCTGAAATAATAGCGCCAATAATAAGTGGTAGACGATTTTTTTTCATTTTTTTGCCCCTTTTGTGTAGATGCAGGGTTGCTAAACAAAACGAGATTTCAAAATCAGGTCGTTGCAATGGGAGTTTGAGCAACCCTAAGACCTTTAATCAATTACACCTCGGCGGAATGGCGTCAAGATTTTTTTCAAAACGACTCGAAAGGCTTTTTCTACATCTTTGACAGCCGCCAAGTATTTAACTTGTTTCAGCAAGGTTTGCCCTCACCGTTTGCGAGTACATACATGGCACTTATTGTAGTTGGAAAGGCTTCTGCCAAAGCAAGTTAATACACTATATTTTGATAGTTTTATTTTATCACTGTTCACATTTTTAAGTGTAGCTTTTCCCCATTATTCTGTAAAAATAATAATAAGCACCGCGATTGAAGCAATAGAGAAAAAGATTGCCATATACTTCATCCATTTCGCCTCTTTAACATATCCTTGTTCCTTAAAACTCTTCGCTCTAAAGCCGTTTGACAAGGCAAACATTATAGTCATTGCTAGCACCGCTAAATTAAAATGCCCGATAATAATGCATACAATGGCCGCAATACTAAATACTGCAACTAAAATTGAAGATATCCATTTTATATTCATGCTGTTTTCCTCCTAAAAAAAATCGAGGCTACAACGCGCCTCGACATTAATTCATTTATGATTCTGCTTTTTCGGGATGCTCCGAATAGTATTTTCGACCAATATACGTTTGAAGAATTAGTAATGCACCACTGACAGACCAGTAAAGAGGTAGTGCTGCCATAGAAGACATAGAAATAAAGACAATCATAATTGGCGAAATGTAAATAAACATCTTCATTTGCTTTTTTTGTTGCTCTGGTACAGTCCATAAAGAAACTCGTGCTTGTACCAAATAAACAATCCCCGCAATTATTGTCATCACAATGTCTGGTGAACCTAAGCTAAACCATAAGAACATATGTGATTTCACATCGGCAGAATATAAAATTGAGAAGTAAAGACCCATAATGATTGGCATTTGAATTAACATTGGTAAACAGCCCATATTTAAAGGATTAACACCATGTTTTTGGTACAACGCCATCATCTCTTGCTGATATTGCATTTGTTCTTCTTTTGTCTTTGCTTCCTTCATTTTTTTCTGAACGGCTTCCATTTCAGGTTTGAAGGCATCCATTTTCGTTTTCATCAATTGTTGCTGACGATAGTTTTTCAACATAATCGGCATTAAGACTAAACGGATAAGAACCGTGATAGCGATGATTGCTAAACCATAGCTACCTGAAAAAATATCATTTCCGAAAAACTCCAGTAAAAATTCCATAGGTTTTACAAAAACACTATAGAAAAAGCCTTCTTTGTTCTCAACTGCTTTACAGCCACTTAATACAAAAACAACAAGCCCAAGCATTGATAAAAGCTTCAAATTTTTCATTTTTCCACCTACTATTATTTTTCAACTAATGTGAAGTATACCTTATTAAGACTACCTTTATCAAATAGCAAGCGCTACTTATCAAATACGCTTAGGCGTTAAAGGAAGCGTGACACAATGGTAGTTTGTTCACATAAAAAAGATGCGCGCTTTAGCATCGCTAATACAATCGCATCTTACAGTATGTTCTTATTCATTGAGTGCCATTTATTGTCCCACAAGATTAAGCGTTTTGCATCTCCGCCTCGTTCATTTCAAAACGGTAAAATTCATGATGCAGCTCATCACGAAAATGTTTAGGTGTTACTCCTGTATATTTCTTAAAAATACGCGTGAAGTAACTCTGATTACAAAAATGGAATTGGTCTGAAATGGATGTAATACTCTTATTCGTATGTCGTAGGTAATATTGCGATTCCTCTACGCGACGAACATTTAAATACTCGACCAATGTAATGCCCACATGTTCTCTGAAAATACGCGACAAGTGACTTGTACTAATATGGAAGTTATTCGCGATACTCTCCACTGTTAAATCATTCTCTAGCTCATCATTAATATACATAATCACTTTATTAACTGTCTGATGACGGAAAGTCGGTTGCTTTCTATCTGCGATAAAATACACAAAGAAATCAATTAAATCATCAGCAAATTGCAAAAATTCTGCGTCTTTCATCTGATTTTCAATCATATCATTACAAGCAATATTAAAAGCAAAGGCTTTCTTCGAAGGTACTTGATTGTCTAGCAATTTACGAGCAACAATCGACGACAAAACGGAAAAATAACCTCGCACTATTTTAATGACCTGCTTGCCAAAACGTATAGAAAGAATATCAATTAATTCATGCAAAGATTTTTTAGCCTTTGCAGATTCTAAATGGTAAATTTCAAATATTAATTTTGACTCAATATTAAAAAATTCTTCTACACCGATGTATTGGTTAATATTATCGATTTCTTGGAAGTATCTTTTTGATATCGTTTCTGACATAGAATGTTGATGTAGTTGCATAATCTTCCCCATCTTTCCTCAGAGTGCACGAATTACATTACAATATTTGACATCAAATTACAATTTCTAAATAAGAAAAAAGTATTTACTTATTTATCATATGAATTGAGTCCTATTACACAATTATATCTTGAATATAGCTTAAAAATAACCTAACTTAAACTCTAGTATTAAAAAAAATATACTTTAAAGTGAATTTTACCATATTCTGCGATTTCCTTTCAACCACATTTTGTACATCGTCCTAGTTCTAATTTATCATATAAATACAGTAGAAACCTTGTAAACTTATTAATAGACATTTAAATTTTACCATATACATATTAAAAATAATTAGTAATTAATTATAATACCTTGAATTTTATGTAAGTCAATTTTCATCTTTTTAATGTAGCAATCGACATATCTCTATTTTATTCCGAAATCTTCTCTATATAATTTATACGAATATGTAGTAAAATAGATGATAATACTATTTTTAAAAGTAAAATGAGGTGCTAATAGTGGATCCAAAGCAAATAGAAGAAATCATGGAGATTATAAAGGAGTTTTTCCCTGAGAATACTTCAATCGCAATTTCTGATACAAATGAATACTTGTACTACCAACCGAGCAAAAAAGTTGATTTAAAAATTAAGCCAGGTGACCCTATCAAAGAAGGCTCAGCTGCACACAAAGCTTTAAGCTATGGGCAAAAAATCAGCACCTATATCGAACCTGATGTATTTGGTGTTGCATACTATGGCATGAGTATTCCTTTAATGGAAGAAGGCGAAACAAAAGGTGCAATTACAGCAATCTTCCCGCAAAAGCCATCAGCATTTTTAACAAACTACATCACGATTAAAATCGATGACTGTTGGTATCCGATTAAACATGATCAAGTGATTTATCTTGAAACACAGCTACGTAAAACATTTGTGAAAACAATGGGGCGCGAAGGTTATCACCGTTTAAACTTAAGTGATTTAGAGCTATTTTTAGCGCCAGATTCATTTATTAGATGTCACCGTTCATACATTGTAAACATCGATTATATTGATGAAATTCAACCAGATTCACATTCAACTTTCTTATTAATTATGAAAGATGGAACGCGTATCCCTGTTAGTCAACGCTACGCAAGTTACTTCCGTCGTTCTTTAGGCTTCTAATTTCTTAAGTACAGCAGGTATCCTCTTAAGGGAACTTGCTGTACTTTTTTAAATTTAACGCTTACATAATACATAGCGCTACATTAAAACGTTTTCTCTGTCGAAAAAGCATTCTTCCGCTCGATTTTCCTTCGTTTACTTAATTTAATGCTATTTATAAAGTTTTTGTGACAAATTGGTGATAGTATTAATCAAATGGTTGGAGTCATACTACAACTAAATAAACAGAAAATTCTTACACGTTTTTTCTAGTTTTGTTATCGGTTTCCATCAAATTTAGGGGAGGATTTTTTAATGGATGCAATCATTCAAAAACGCTTAGGTAATAAGGAGCTTGAAAGCAAAGTCGTATCTGCTGATGTAGCTGCAGCACTTCTTTCTGACGGTGATGTAGTAGGTATGAGCGGATTCACTCGTGCTGGGGATGCAAAAGTTGTTCCTATGGCATTAGTGGAACGTGCTAAAAACGAAAAATTCCAAATTGATGTATATACTGGTGCTTCTTTAGGGCCAGAAGTAGATAAGTATTTAGCTGAAGCTGGCGTTATCCGTAAACGCGGACCATTCCAAGCTGACGCTGGTATTCGTAATCAAATCAACGCTGGTAACGTAATGTACGTTGACGCTCACCTTTCTCACAACGCAGAGTTAGTTCGTCAAGGTATTATCGGACCAATTAAATATGCAATTATTGAAGCAGCTGCAATTACTGAAGATGGCTATATTATCCCAACTACTTCAGTTGGTAACTCACCAATCTTCGCTCAATACGCTGAAAATATTATTATTGAATTAAATATTTCTCACCCAGAATCATTAATTGGTATTCACGATATTTACGTTCCAGGCGAACAAGGTAAACGTGATGTCATTCCAATGACAAAACCAAACCAACGTCTTGGTGAAATTGGTATTAAAGTAGACCCTGCTAAAATTAAAGCAATTGTTATTTCAGAAGAGCCAGATGCACCTTCAATGATCGTGCCTCCAGATGAAGAAACTCAAACAATGGCTAACATTTTACTTGATTTCTTCCGTTCTGAAATCAAAGCTGGTCGCTTAACAAATACGCTAGCACCAATTCAATCTGGTGTAGGTTCTGTTGCAAACGCTGTACTTGATGGTTTTGCAGATTCTGAATTCGAACACTTATTTGTTTACTCTGAAGTACTACAAGATGCAGTATTTAATTTAATTGATGCTGGTAAAGTAGACTTCGCATCTGCAGCTTCTATCACACTTTCAGAAGAACTACAAAAACGTGTATTCGGCAACATGGAACACTATGCAGATAAATTATGCTTACGTCCACAAGAAATTTCTAACCACCCAGAGCTTATCCGTCGTTTGGGCTTAATCTCAATCAACACTGCTCTTGAGTTAGATATCTATGGTAACGTAAACTCTACTCACGTTTCAGGTACAAAAATGATGAACGGAATCGGCGGTTCTGGTGACTTCGCTCGTAACGCTCGTCTGGGTATTTTTGTAACAAAATCTTATGCAAAAGGTGGCGCAATTTCGTCAATCGTACCAATGGTTTCTCACGTAGACCATACAGAACACGATGTTGACGTAATCGTTACTGAGCAAGGTATTGCTGATTTACGTGGTCTTGCACCAAAAGAACGTGTACCTTTAATTATCGAGAACTGTGCACACCCTGATTACAAAGAGCAATTATGGGATTACTACAACCGTGCTGTAGAAGCAACAGGTAACCAACAAACACCTCATATTTTAGAAGAGGCTCTTTCTTGGCACGTAAACCTTGCTAAAAACAAAACAATGAAAAAAGAAATTGCTAAAGCTTAATAGTAGCAATTCTAGAACGCCTAATAAGTTTAAAACAACTTATTAGGCGTTCTTTTTTGTCGAAAATGGTATAATAAACTCACTATGTCGTAATTAGCAGTCGGAGGAGTTATGAAGAAATTTATTTATATAATTATATTCTTTTCATTTTTTGACCTATTTACTCAGCTTCCTGTTATGAGTACATATGCAGAATCTCTCGGTGCCTCTGCTTTTTTAACCGGACTTGCAGTTGGTATGTATTCTCTTTCTAATA
Source organism: Lysinibacillus sp. FSL K6-3209 (assembly GCF_037976175.1). Lineage (NCBI taxonomy): Bacteria > Bacillati > Bacillota > Bacilli > Caryophanales > Bacillaceae > Lysinibacillus > Lysinibacillus sp. FSL K6-3209. The sequence goes on from NZ_CP150264.1 coordinate 4,151,427, forward strand.
CATTCGGGAATATTATTTCGGGTTTTTTAACAGACCGTAAAGGACCCTTTGTTATTTTAATTGTCGGTCTACTGACAACGGGTCTATCATTGACTTTATATAATTTAGTAGATGCACCGTTTGCCCTCCTTATCGTTCGTTTTATACATGGCTTGGTTGCCGGCTTTATTGTTCCTGCGGCTTTTACATTTCTAGCTAATGCCACCGACCAAGAAAAACGGGGCAAAGGTAGTGCCATTTCAGGTGCATTTGTAGGTATTGCGGCCATTGTGGGTCCAGCATTTAGTGGTATTTTAGCAAGTCGTACTAGTGTACCTTTTGTCTTTAATATCACTGCAAGTTTTATGCTAGTGTTAGGTATCCTTTCTTTCTTTTTACTACAGGCTAATCATGCCAAAAAGGACAAAACATCTTCTAAAACATATATCCCGATAAGTGTATTTTTTCATAATATAGGTACGTTAAAGGCATTTTCAGGAGCATTCTTTTTAATGTTTTCCCAAGGTGTTATTGCTTATTTACTGCCTTTAAAAGTCCAAACTTTAGGCTTCGACTCACGCTTAAGTGGTACATTAATGAGTGCATTCGGTATTGTCGCTGTACTAGTCTTTATATTGCCGACAAATCGCATTTTTGATAAAGTAGCTCCGATAAAAACATTATCCCTCGGTATTGGTTTAATGGGCGTCAGTCAAATACTGATTAGTCAGGCTGATTCGAGTACTCTCCTTTATATAGCTATGGCTTGTTACGGTATTGGCTTCGGTTTGTTATTCCCATCTGTGAATTCGCTATTAATTGATTCTACGACAGTTGAAATCCGTGGGAAAGCATACGGCTATTTTTATGCATTTTTCTCATTGGGAGTTGTACTAGGCTCCTCATTGCTCGGATGGTTATCGCTCGGTGTAGTCAGTGGGTTTATATTTACAGGCATTATCTTAATCACCTTTGCTGGTATAACACTTATTCCACATAAAAAGAGGCAATCCCATACATCACTTTAAGTAGAGTATTGGACTTCCTATTTTTTAAAAACGTATAGTAGCAGGACTATTTCTTCTAACTAATACTGGCACTTTGTATTGTGCTATCTTTTAAAGCGTAAAAATCCACTGCGCTTTCCGGCGGGCACACCGTAAGCCGCAACCCTCGCTAACGCGCGGCTTGTTGCGTCTTACATTGCGTGCTTTCCCGCTGGAGTCTTCGTGGATTTTTACTTTAAAATTGTTTGAGTGCCTGGCACCTTACTTTTCTTTTTCTTGTATTTCTTCATTGTAGAAATGAACGCCTGTATGTCCTCCACCTTCAGAAACCATTTCATTGGAAGCTAGCTTTGTAGGCGCTGTACCCGCTTCAGTTACTACTTCGGCTGTGATACGCTCCGCAACTCGATCATCCATATCCACATTCGATGTATTCACAAAAGATCCTAGTTTAGCTTTCATACTGTTAAACATATCCATTGCTTTATCACGGTTTTCTTTTTTGCTTAAATAAGATGCTGCAAATCCTGCTAATCCCGCAAGCACAACACCTGTCCCTTTATTCTTTGCCATCATAAATCCCTCCTAAAAATATAGAAATTGGCCTTATACTATAGCTTTTCCCTATTCTTAGAGGACTAAACATTATTTTTTTGCTTGATATAGCATATCTATATGCGGCAGGCTATCGTAAATATACGGCGCAGAAACTTGTTGAAAGCCAAAAGAACTATAAAATTTTTTTAAATATTCCTGTGCTTGAATAAATACTTCTGAACCTGACCATCTGTCTTCAATTATCTCTAGAGCTAAGCGAATCATGTCTTTCCCAAGTCCAGTACCCCGCATTTCCTGACTTGTTATCACTCTACCAATGGATGCCATTGTAAATTTTTCACCTGGGGGTAATATACGAGCATAAGCGCATAATTTATCATTTTTAACATATGATAAATGTATAGAGTTTTGATCATGGTTATCCAAATCCTCATAACAGGTTTGTTGTTCAACAATAAAAACATTTACTCTTAGCTGAATTATTTTATACAGTTCTTCCGTCGTTAATTCATCGTACGTCTGTATTTTCCAAGACATTCACAATCACTCTCCTAGTCGATATTATCGCATAATTCGAATATTTTTACGTAATTCTTTATTATTTTGTACTTATTTATGATTAGCACTGACAATATGAGGGAAATAATGAAATAGTACAAACGATAGGAGGATGTTCTTTATGAAAGATTTAGATTTAGTATATGATTGGGTAGACATGGCTTCTTTAGTAGGTGGCGCAGGCTTTTTAACATTCCTTATTTACGGTATTGTTTTTCTATAATGGCGAAGATGGAAAAGTTCTATATTAAAACCTAAAAAGCAATCCGCATAGTAGCTCTAAGCTATTTAGCAGATTGCTTTATTTTTATTGTTTTACATCGTCATAAGCATCAGATTTTTCAAATGCTGCAACTACATACGAACAAACTGCTACCATTTTGTAATTATTTTCACGCGCATAATCTGCTGCACGATCTAATAATTTTTTGGCAACTCCTTGCCCACGGAGCTTATCTGATACATAAGTGTGATCCATGACCATTACTTGGCCTTCCTGTTTCCATGTAATTTCCGCTAACTGTTCCCCATCTTGCTTATAAACAAAAGCTAGTTTGTTTTCCGTTACATTTTGTAATTGGAATTCCATTTCTCACCACTCCTTTTTTTCATAGTACCATAGCTTTTTGCATTTTTACAAAAATAGTAGACGACGTATCGTTTAATAGTTCATCCGTATAAAACAAAAAAGCTCCACTGCCATCTAGGACAGAGAGCTTTTCAATTAGTTAAACCATGTTGAAATTGTATCTTTTAAATCTGCAAAGAAATTTTTCACACTCGTCCAGAAGCCTTCATCTTCCATCAGCGCGCCAAATTTTTCTTGTATTGTATTACTAATATCATCTAATTGCTCGGACCATTTACTAAAATCAATATCTAGATTACTAATTTTGTCCATCAAATCAACTAATAACTGACGATCTTGTTCACTTAAATTAATCTCTAATTTATCTAACTGCTCTTGGACGATTTTTTCCACGTCTTCACGCGTTGCCGGTTTTCGTTCAGCAATTTGCTTTTTGATTTCTGTTAGTAACTCCGCTACCTTCGCATCATCTACTCCTGCAGAATCAGCAATTGTAGTTGCGACAGATAGTTCTTCATTGGCAACGTCCGTACGCTCTATATCTAACGTTTTACCCGTTGTTACCTCATAGGCCTTATAAATACCAACAAGCGCAGAATGACCTGTTACAGCCTTTGGAGCGGCTACTTGCACGGTCGCATCTTCAATCCCCGCAGTCAACATGGCATTTGCATACATTTCTGACGTTACTTGTGTAATATTTGACGGTGTGACGATTTCAATAACTAAGCCTTTACCGGCATCCTTCCGTGTAATTTTGGCAGAAGAATACATACGCGAGCTTGCATTACTGTCTTTAATGTATTTAGCTAAGTCGTTCCCTGATACTGTTATTTCCTCAACTTCAGGATTTTCATTTACTTTTAACGATTTTTTCACAGAATCTTTTTCGGCTTCGGATAGGTTTGCACCATACACCACAATTGGTACACCTAGCTTTTCATCTATTGCATTTGGCGTCGTATTGTCAGGTGTCGTATTGTCTGCTGCAAATCCCGTTGTTGGTGCCAGCACACCAAATACTAGCATCGTAGCTACTAGTATTTTCCCCCATGTTTTTTTCAATTTGTGTGACCCCTTTCGCTAGAAATCATTTAGCCTGTATAATGTATGTCATCATACAGTTATTAGTACGAAAAAATGACGAGAAGGTTTCTTTGCTTATCTCTCGTCATTTCCTTAGTATTTATAAAAGCTACAAGTTAAATTTCTTCTGTCCAGCCATCTTGTTGTTTCACTTTACCAGCCTTCATAAGTGTACCGAGTGCACGTTTAAATGACGCTTTACTCATATTAAACATTTCTTTAATTTCATCTGGCGAAGACTTATCGCTAAATGGCATTTTACCACCAACATCCTGCAAATAGCTTAAAATTTGCTGTGCGTCTCCTGTGATACGTTCATGTTTACGAGGTAACAGAGAGCCATTCATTGAGCCATCTTCTTTAACATCAATAATCCGTACTTCAACATCTTGTCCAAGGCGTGGTTCTGCATAGCGTTCTGATTCATGGACGAAAATACGATATGGTTTTTCTACACCTAGTAAAAATGATCCTACTGGCAATAAACGATAAGGACGGGCAGTAATATTTTTATTATGCATATCATCAAATGCACCTTCGTATAACTCTGAAATCTTTTCTTCTGTTACTAAACGACCAAATAAATCTCCATTGCGATCTGTTCGCAATGTCATATATAAATGGTCACCTGGCTCAGGCCATACTTCTTTTATCGCAGGTAGGTCCTCCGCTTTAACCAGCACTTCTCGTGAAGTACCAATATCAACAAAAGCACCTTCGCGCTCTACAACGCGAAGAACACGTGCCCAGCCGTATTCGCCTTGGGCAAATGCCGGAATAGCAGTAGTGGCAGCTAAATCACCACGGCGATCCGCAAATAAAAATACTTCAATACGATCCCCAACAGCTAGTGGTTCTGTAACTTCTGAAGCATTTAATGGCAGTTCAACTACGCCATTTGTTAAGACCCATTTCGATGCTTGTTGCTCTAATACAGTTAAAGTAACAACTTCACCTGATTTTAATTCGTTCATAATGTCTTCCTTTCCTTTTACCATCAATTTCGCAAATATAAAAGCCCCGTATACAATCGTCATAGCTTAGCGCGGGTTCACACAACGAAACGAAGAGATTATCGTCTTTACATCCTTATGAATAAGCTATTCCCTCTATAGATTGTGTTGTGTTCTAGATGCTTCTAATTTTTTTGCGATATCTGGATTTTCTTCCATTACCTGCACAAGATCTGCAATACGATCAATTGAATTCCAACTCAAATGATGCTCAATTCCTTCTACATCATTGTAAATACGCTCTTCATCTACACCAATGATTCGCAAAAATTGCTCTAGCAGTTCATGTCGCTGCACAAGACGTTTCCCAAGTTTTTCTCCTCTTGGCGTCAATGTAAGCCCACGATATTTTTCATAAACTAAATAACCATCTTTATCTAATTTTTGAACCATCTTAGTAACAGAAGAAGGAAGAACAGATAATGCTTCAGCAATGTCAGACACACGAGCATAACCTTTATTAGCAATCAATAAATATATTTGTTCGATATGGTCCTCCATACTAGGTGTTGGCATATCTAATTCCCTCTCTTTCCTATTCTTACTCTTTAGTTTACTACAAGCTTGCCTTAAAAGTTAACTGAAAATACATAACCAAGATAAACACTTCCTTGAAACATAAATAGAGCCTACTTCAATGTAGAAGTGGGCTCTATCTAATGTCGAGGATGCTTATTTACCACATGTAATGCACGAATAATTTCTCTGTTAATCAGTTCAATATTCTCAGGAGTATTCATGGCTTTAAATGCTTCATCTCGCTCTTCTTTAGATGTAACATACTTACTAGGCAATGCATTTAATGCATAAGCCACTGTTTGAAATTCACAGATTTGACATTTACAAAATGTTTGGTATTCTGGTCCTCGCAGTAGAAAACTTACTAAACCACGCACAATTTCCTCTGTAACATTTACTAAAATAGGTTCTGACATATAAAACTTTCGCCTCATTTATAATGTATTGTTACATTTTTACACAATTAATAATAGCGTGAAATTTAGCCCTTTTCAAGAATCGCTAGTAGCATCTATACAACAATTATAAATATACATTGCAACGATTATTTACCTACAAAATTACAGCAATCACATCATTATACCTATTATTTCTTTTGTTTTATAAGCCTTAAAGAATTAAAGACAACGAGTAATGTTGCGCCCATATCGGCAAAAATGGCAATCCATAATGTTAACCATCCTGGAATCACAAGCAATAAGGCAATTAATTTTAAGGCTAGTGCAAAAATAATATTTTCTTTAATAATTCGTAATGTTTTTCTGCTTAATGCCATTGTATAAGGTAGTTTTGTTAAATCATCGCCCATTAATGCAATATCAGCTGTCTCCAACGCAGCATCTGTACCCGCACCACCCATAGCGATACCTACATTCGCGGAAGCTAATGCTGGCGCATCATTAACACCATCCCCGACCATCGCAACTGCTCCGTACTGCGTGCGTAAGTCTTTAATAGCAGATAATTTTTCAGCGGGCAGTAAGCCTGCTCGCACATCACTCATACTTAAAGTAGTGGCAATTGCTTCAGCAGTTGATTTTGCATCACCCGTTAACATCACAGTATGTTTCACCTTTAAAGCACTCAACTTTTGCAGTACTTCTTTACTTTCAGTCCGTAATTGATCGGCAATCGCTATAATGCCAATAAAGTGTCCATCTTGAACAGCCGCTACTACGGTCTTACCCTGTTTTTGCAGTTTTTGAACCTGTTCTTTCATCATTTCATCAACTGGAGCTAATGAAGTAATCCAATTCATGCTACCGACATAGACCTTTTGACCATCCACTGTTGCATAAGCACCCTTACCTGTTACGGATTGAAAATCTGTAGGTATAAGCTCTGGCAGTTGTTTGTCATGTAATGCCTTTAAAATAGCTTTAGCTAATGGATGTTGCGATTGTTTTTCAACAGCAGCCACCAATTGCAATACATCTTCCTCTAGCATTTCCGTCGGAGTAAAAATATCTGTTACGGCAGGTGTGCCCTTTGTTAATGTACCTGTTTTATCAAAGGCAATAGCATCTATATGGCCTAATTGCTCTAAATGAATACCACCTTTTATTAGAACGCCTTGTCTTGCAGCATTCCCAATAGCGGTTACGATAGCTACGGGAGTTGACACAACAAGCGCACAAGGACAACCAACCACAAGCACTGCTAATCCTTGGTAAATCCAATGTTGCCAATCCCCTACAAATAAAGGTGGCATAATCGCTACTAGCAACGCTACTAGCATAATGATTGGTGTATAGTATTTCGCAAAACGATCGACAAATTGTTGCGAAGGTGCCTTTTCAGCTTGCGCCTCTTCTACTAAATGAATGATTTTCGCAATCGTTGTATCCTCTACACGTTTCGTCACACGTACTTCTAATGCGCCTTCTTCATTTAACGTTCCAGCAAATACCTCATCACCTACTGATTTATTGACTGGAATCGATTCTCCTGTAATAGCAGCTTGATTGACTGCAGATAGCCCAGTGAGCACAATGCCATCCATTGCAATTTTTTGGCCTGGTTTCACGACTAAAATATCGCCAATTTCAATCTGGTCCGTTGCTAATTCCATCTCATGGTAATGCTCGCCATGCGCTCGTTTAATCGTGGCAGTTGGCGGAGCAATATCCATCAATTGACGAATTGATTGTCGTGCTTTATCCATTGAATACGCTTCAAGCGCTTCACTTACTGCAAATAGAAAGACTACAACAGCCGCTTCTTCCCACTCCCCAATAATCGCAGCACCAATTATTGCAATGGTCATAAGCGTCTTCATATCAAACTCAAATCGTGCAAGATTGCGTAAGCCTGTTTTAAATATCTTTACGCCCCCAACAAAAATCGCAATGATAAACATAGCAATCGTCCACAAGTCTTCTTCTCCACGAACAGAAGATAATAGATAGCCAACTACAACGAATAGCAGGGATACGCTAGCTAATATGTTCTCGGTTTTTTTATAAAAAGGAATGCTTGCTTCACTTGCTTTAGCCGTAGATTGTGAAACTTTAATGCCGTCAAATGCTCCTGCTTCTTCAATTTGATCGACGCTAACTGCTCCTACAATCGTGATTTTGGAAGCTCCAAAATTGACTTGTGCATCTTGTACGTCAGGTATCGCTTTGACATTTTTTTCGAATTTAGCTGCACAACTAGCACAGGACAAGTTTTGCAATCGGTATTCTTGCTTAATCGGTGTTACTGCCATTCGAAATCCCTTCTTTCGCATGTTCATAAGCAATCGTTACAATTTGGTATACGTGTTCGTCAGCTAAAGCGTAATACATTTGCTTTCCCTTACGATGCGATTTCGCTAAACTATGATCTTTTAAATAACGTAAATGGTGTGATGCAGTCGCTACAGATGACCCAATTATTGTCGCCACATCACAAACACATAATTCATTCTCTACAGTTAAGGCATACGCTATTTTGAGTCTTGTTTCATCAGATAATGCCTTCAAGAATTTTGCTACACCTGATAAGTCAGGCATTTGCTGTTGAACCCTTGTCACCGCTTGCTCATTAATATGCGTCACTTCACAGACTTCTTTTGCCATTCCCTCACCTCATTCAAATACTCGTTTGACTGTTTTTAATATAGCATATTATTCCATCATATTCAAACAGGCATTTGAATGTATATGATTACTATCACGAAAATATAATTTAAATATGTTTTAAATTGTTTGGGTGACTGGCACAATAAAAAACCAGCGCAAGCTTTTCTTGCGCTGGCATTTTATTGTGCCTTTAATAATACTGTTTTACCTTTAATCGCTTCCTTGTTAACAAAGGTTTCGTGATAATTTCCATTTGCCCAGTCCATCACCTGATCTTGATACCAGTCCGATTTGACATGACCGCTTTGACCCGGTCCGACAATATGGTAAGCAGAGCTCAAATTACCGACATCCGCAACAAAACGCCACGATGCTCCATGATTTACGTTGCCGGCTAAATCATTATCGGCAGCCTGTACCGTCACCTTCGAGCCACCAATTGGCACCTTCTTCGCATTAAAGTATGCGGCAAATATCGGAGAAGCACTACCTAATGTGTGATCAAACGTTAATTGGTGGAAGTCACCCCATTGCCACTTCGACACATTTTTTCCGAACTGTCCCTCAATTTTTGCAACAGTACGCTCAAACGCCTCAAAGACTGTGGCATCAACACCGCCTTGCTCTTCAATCCAAACACTTTTCTCGCCTGCATATGCTTTACGTAGAAGTTGATCCGTAATATTGAATTTCCCGTACATCATGTTATACATATCCTCTGGCATCTGTTCCTTAAACAATACCTCTTGTATTTGTACCATTAACGTATGGAAGACTAACGGGGCTCCCAACTCTTTTGCATCTACCATATTCCAATCTTCTAATAACGCAATGACCTTTGCATATTTTCCGTTCTTATCCATCGTTTTGATAGATGCTAATAAATCCGGTAAAAATTCACGAGCATATAAATTATGTTGATCCATTTGTAAGTTCATCATATCTTTAACCGTTAATGAATCATTAGCCTCTAGCACTTCCTTAATTCGTTCAAAGCGATATGGCTGCGCCCAAAAATCCGTAATATGATACGGATATTCCTCACCAATTACTTCATTATTGGCGGTAGCAATAAAGCCCTCCTCTGGATTAACAACAGTCGGTAACTCATCCCACGGAATAAAGCCTTCCCAACCATAGTCACTTGAATCACCTGGCACAGGTAATTGTCCATCCCCTTGCTTTCTTAATGGAATTTGCCCATTAGCTTTATAAGCGATTGTGCCATCCTTAGATGCAAAAACAAAATTTTGGGCAGGCGCTTTAAAATCTTCTAATGCTTGCTCAAACTCATGCCAAGAGGAAGACTTATTAAAACCGAGCACTGCTCGTAATTCAGCGGTTGGCTGTAGTGCTGTCCACTGCATTGAAAACTGGGCTGAAGGCTTCGTTTCTTTAAATACTAGGTCTGTTATAATCGGGCCATGCCGTGTAACAAGGACTTCAAAATCTATCGTTTCGCCATCCTTTACCTTTATCGGTTCTTTGCGCACCTCTGCTTGTTCCCACTCACCGTCATAACGGAATTGCGTTGGATTATCTGGGTTTGGCATTTCAATATATAAATCTTGTACATCAGGGCCTACATTCGTTACACCCCATGCAATTTCATCGTTATGACCTAAAATAATTCCTGGAATACCTGCAAATATAACACCGCTTACATTTTGCTCTGGCGATTGTAAATGCATTTGATACCAAATAGATGGTGTACTTAGCCCCAAATGCGGATCATCTGCTAGTATCGGCTTACCTGATTTCGTTTTATCGCCAGATACAACCCAGTTATTACTGCCATTAAATTCATTTGGCAATAATGCAGGATTAAATTGCCCTGCCACTGAAACAGGATTTTCTTTATTTGCTTCTATAATCGATGACGCATTTTCAGGATACGTAATAAATAATTCCTTCGCCTTTTCTTCATCGAAGTTTTGTAAAGCCCAATGTCGGAAAGCGAGTGTATTCCAATTGCCCCCTAAATCGTATGCCATATATTTTCCGATGGTTAAAGAGTCTACAACCGTCCACTCTTCTGGCTCGTAACCTAGTAACGCAAATTCATAACTTAACGTATTCGTGCTCTTTGCCTGTTCAATAAAGGTGTTCACGCCCTCTGCAAACCATTCAAGCACTTGCTTGCTTTCGGCATCGTACGCTGCCAATGATTTTTCAGCCGCATTTCGTAAACTAAAGGTACGGAAATACTTATCTGTATTAATCGTTGCCTCACCAATAATTTCTGACAGACGGCCACTTGCCTGCCTACGCGCTAAATCCATTTGAAACAGCCGATCCTGCGCCTGTACATAGCCTTGAGCACGATATAAATCTGCATCTGTCTCGGCAAATATATGTGGAACTCCTTTGTCATCCCTTGTCACCGTCACATCTTTATCAAGCATGTTAACCGTGAGCTCTCCATCAATAATCGGTTTTGATTTATTCATAAACCATGTAAAGACAATGAAAGATGTTATGGCGACTACAGCCAACACACTAGCGATTATCATTAACCACTTTTTCCACTTAAACTTTCTCACCTTACAACCCCCTCTTATGCAATATATTCTTTATTTGACGCATCAAATCCTTTCCTCACATCTGAATAACCTCCATTTTTTTGCGAATTTTGCTGTATTACACATCATTTTTCTACATATAAACCTTTTGGACAACAGTAAAAACCGTATGTCCTAATAGACATACGGCTCACATAGTTCGGTGTCAGGCACGCAAACAATTAAATAGTTAGTTGAAGCTCGATTGGGCAATGATCACTACCCATTATATGCGGATGAATAGTAGCTACTTCAATTTGGTCCTTTAAACGGGCTGATACAATAAAATAGTCAATGCGCCATCCAATATTTCGTTCACGGACTTTATTCATATAGGACCACCATGTATAATGATCAGTCACTTCAGGATGCTTATAACGGAAAGAATCAACAAAGCCACTTGCTAATAACTCAGACATTTTGGCACGTTCCTCATATGTAAATCCAGAATTGCCTACATTCGACTTGGCATTTTTCAAATCAATCTCAGCATGTGCGACATTTAAATCACCGCCATAAATAATTGGTTTTTTGGCATCAAGTTCTTTTAAATACAGCGCTAATCGCTCCTCCCACTCTAGCCGAAGCGGTAATCTTGCTAAATCGCGTTGAGCATTTGGTGTATAAACATTTACTACATAAAAGTTGTCATACTCCAATGTAATAATTCGCCCCTCGTCCTGCGATTCATCCTCACCCACACCGTAGTGCACAGCTAGTGGAGTATGCTTTGTAAAAATTGCAGTACCAGAATAGCCTTTCTTTTGCGCGTAATTCCAATATTGCTCATACCCTTCGAGTGCTAGTTCAACCTGCCCTGCTTGGCATTTTGTTTCTTGAATACAGAAAAAATCCGCATCCATGCTTTTAAAAAAATCTAAAAAACCTTTCCCTAAACAAGCACGTATACCATTAACATTCCAAGATATAAATTTCATTTGTTCACACTCCTCAAAAAAACGCCCTTCGCCATTAGCGAAGAGCGGCATTATTTTTTATAAGTCGTCACCGACAATTTTCACTTCTGTTTCTAAATCAATACCGAACTTTTCTTTTACCACTCGTTGTACCATTTCAATCGTTGCGATATAGTCAGAAGCTGTAGCATTTCCTTTATTGACAATGAAGCCGGCATGTTTTGTGGACACTTCTGCATCACCGACCCCTTTACCTTGTAGACCGCTATCCTGAATAAGCTTGCCTGCAAAGTGTCCTGGCGGGCGTTTAAAAACACTGCCTGCTGAAGGGTACTCTAATGGTTGCTTTGATTCACGTTGAAACGTTAAATCAGCAATCTTTGCATCAATTTCTTCCTGTACACCTTGAGCTAATTGGAACTCTGAAGACAGTACATAATAACCTTTTTTGGCAATGCTACTTTGACGGTAACCTAATTCAAGCTCTTCTTTTGATAGTATTAAAATATTTCCCTCTTTAGTTAGTACTTTAGAAGAAATAATAATATCCTTTATTTCGCCACCATAAGCGCCTGCATTCATCGCCATCGCTCCACCAATGGAGCCTGGGATACCACACGCAAATTCAAAACCGGTTAGAGATGCAGCAGCGGCTAGTTTTGATACGTCCTTAATTAGTGCTCCGCTTTGTGCGTAAACATGATCACCATTTATATGAATTTCATCTAAATGTGCAAATGTCACAACAATCCCGCGCATGCCTCCATCCCGGACAACCATGTTGGATCCATTCCCTAACATCAATAATGGAATATTATTTATATGTGCATAGCGAATAACTGCAATTGCTTCTTCCTCTGTTTCAGGGAGAACAAAAACATCCGCTTTACCACCTAATTTTGTCATTGTATAATGCTGTAATGATTCATCTAGCTTAATATTGGCTGGATTTATATTTTGTGCTAAATCCGCAGCCCATTGTTCTTTTGTCATGAGAGCTAATTCCTTTCTACCGTCCTTCTTACTCTACACTAGTATGGATTTAGAACCTCGTTTTGACAAGTAAAATGAAGGGTATTTTTTGCGCATTTTCGGGCAGCATCATGTCCTATTCAGTTATACGCTGCAATAATCAGTATATCCAGAACCTTCTAGCTACCCGATTATTTCAATAAAATCATCTATGAAAGATACGACTTTCATAGGATGGAGCTGCATCTTATGACGCTTTCACACTGAAATCACTGCACAAAAATTAACTTTGTAAATAATCTTTCCATTACTATAGCCAGTTAGTTGCCCATGACTCAATATTTCGTATAGCGCCTTCTAACGCTCGGCCTTTATCTGTTAAAGAATATTCTACACGTACAGGCACCTCTGAATATACTTTTCGTTCAACAAGCCCCTCTTTTTCAAGTTCCTTTAAACGCTCAGATAATAAACGACCACTTACAGGCAATGCCGATTCAATCTCATTAAAGCGCTGTGATCCGTCTAATAGTTGATATAAAATTAGCCCAGTCCAGCGTTTTCCGATTAAATCCATTGCCTTAGCTAAACGAGGACATAAAGTTGTCTCATTCATATTTTTTCACCTCTTATGTATTCTATTGTAACGATTAATTTAGCAAAAGTAAATTTAAAGTAACTTATTTACTTGACGTAACATATTTACTATTTTATATTTAATTACAAAAAGTAACTTAAAATTGGAGGATTTATTGACAATGACCTATAAAATTGATGCACAATTAGAGTTAGAGCATTTACATTTACTTGTACAATCATTAGAGACAATGACTGATTTCTATAAAAAACTAGGGCTTCAAATACTTCATCACACACCAACACAAGTGTCATTTTCTATCCCAGGTAATACAAAACCTATTTTAGTATTGTCAACAGGAGAAGGAGTGAAGATTCGTCCACCTCGTACGACTGGTCTATTCCATTTTGCTATTTTAGTTCCTTCTCGACAAGACTTAGCTTATGTGATTGGCAACTTATTGAATACAGGTATACCTATAACAGGGGCTGGTGATCATATTTATTCAGAAGCGTTTTACTTAAATGATCCGGAAGGTAACGGTATAGAAATCTATCATGATCGCCCTCGTGCTGAATGGCTAAGTGATGGTCATGGTGGACTGATAACCGGAACAGAGGCTGTTGATATAGAAGGTTTGATGGCATTATATGACCGTCAGCGTCCTTGGACAGGTTTCCCTAAAGGAACTGTATTAGGTCATATGCATTTAAATGTGAGCAATATTAATGATGCAACAACTTACTTCTATATAGATGCACTTGGTTTTGATATTATGACTAACTTCCATGATAGCGCACTATTCATGTCTGCTGGAGGTTATCACCATCATATTGCGGTAAACATCTGGCAAGGTGTCGGTGCACCAGTACCAGCAAAAAAAACAACGGGTTTGCTTAGCTATACATTATCTCTTTCTTCACAAGATGAATTACAGAAGCTACTGGCTAATTTGAATGACAAACAAATCCCCTATACATTTGAAAATGAACAGTTAGTCGTTGTAGATAACAATGAAGATGCAATGATTTTCTACGTTCGTTAATGATTTCAAATTATAATAAAACGAAAGATTTTCATTAAAAGTCATATCTTTATTAGGAAAATTGGCGTCATGTTGCGATTTATTATAGAAGTACCCTAATGAATTAAATACTTCTCATATGGATGTATCACGTGTATTTAAAAGTTTCCTAAGCTCTTTTAACGACTTTTTACTTGCAATAAGCTCAGAAATATTGCCGTTTTTTTGTAAGCTCTAACATACTATTCACTCTCCTAATAGGTGATAATATATTAGTTAACTAATAATACTATTACTTTTCTCCGTGAAATGCACCCATTTCACGAAAAAAAAGAGTAGCGCTTTTTATATAATGATTCGTCAAAAACTAAAAGCTAGCTTGTACAAAACGTATTTGATGGTGAAACATTGGAGAAGCGTTTGAAAGCAATGGCACAAGGTTGAAATCGATTAATGAAATATAAAAAAGTATCTCAAAATATGATTGACTTCATTCGATCAACAGAAGTACCGCCAATAAAAAAAGATAGTTCGTATAATCAGCACATGCGTTAGGAAAATCAATAAAAGTTGATGATTGGAGAGAATGTAGATGGAGAATAATACACTTTCTGGATTTCATATCAGAGGCATTGAAATTATATCCAAAGAAATATACGTGGCATATCCCTAAACATTTACGTGAATTTAATATTTAACCTGGTGATATTGTTGTTGTTGGAAAAGTGAAGTCACCCTTTTTAGTAGCAGAAGTTTTTCAGGAAGAATTAGAAAACACAGGAAAACGATATAAAAGAATTATAGGCGTTTTGGAAAAAGCGCCAGTAAAAAATTAAGTAAATAAAAAAAGATTGAGAGTAGCAAAAGCCGCTCTCTTTTTGTTTTGATAGGGGTTCATTTCTTATGTAAACAAAGTCGAAAAAATTGACTTTGTCTACTTCTTTGGTTTGAATCAAATATACAGCCATTGAACGGTCATTTTAAAAACTCTTTAATATCCGTGTTTCTTGAGGTGTTTTACATTAAGAAATGCTTTTAAGAAAATAAAAGAGTGTCAGACCTTACTCATTTTCTACTTGAAATTTAGTTTGTCGACACTCTAGTAAATATTATTTTCGAAACATGATAGCAACAGCTAATGAAGATAAACCTACTACAATAGCTATTGGAATCGAACGAGCGGCTAATGCATCTGCTATATAATTTGATTGAATAACAATTATAAAACTGATCGATGAAATTATGAGTATAGTAAGCAAAAACCATTTAACAATCTGTTGAATCACTTTAAGAACCTACTTTCTATCAACTGAATAATGTTTTATAGCTGGTTTTCCTACACTACCGTAGTATGTTTTAGTCCATAACACACCATCCCAATTGGATCTGCGTTCTTGTACAATTTTTACTCTATGTGTGTGTCTTCCTTGCTTATAGTAAAAATCTCTACTAGAATAACCTGCGTTAGGACCCGATAAAACAACTTTTTCAGTTATTTTTTTGCTGCCCGATGCACTGAAACCGAAAGAAGATTTAACTGTTGGTAAAGCCTTACTCGGAATATCACTACTAAATGTGCCTGAAATAGTAGCTGATACCTCTATTGAACTTTCATAAGACATACCTCTTGCAACACTCATAATAAAATATGGTCTTGATAACCAAGACCAGCTTTGAGTTATACCCTGATCATAAACTAAATACGTGTCATATTCCCTATAATTGTCGAGTTTTTTGATTTCATCTAAGTTCTCTTCTATGTAGTATCCAATTAATACTTCGTAAACTCCATCATAGTTTTCTGTTACGGGTTCCGAAAGTTCAATATAGTTATAACCATCTAGAGTGCTTCCTGTCAGAAACTCAATTTCATTATCTGGAATTTTGTTATCCATGAAATTTGTTTCTGCTTTAGCAATATTAAGTGATCCAAATACAGTGAATATCAAAGTTGTCGCAATAATTAAAGACCAAATCTTTCTTATCATTACTACCTCCCTTTTTATTGAATCTCCTTTTTTTAAAAAGGTAACATGAGAATATTAAAAAAGTAATAATATTTTGTAAAGATTTTGTTACAGAATATTAGTAGAAAACACTATTTGCAGGAGGTCTATAATCGTTCTTTTGCAAAATAAGCTTTCTTTATCTCTACTTAACAACGCTAGACGATTCGTTTTGATGTATTGACTGCTCACTGAAATCGCTGCATCTAATAATTGATACATAATCACTTCTAATCGCGCGTGAGACACCTCTACATTCGACGTTGATATAACAGCGTTTTGAGCCAAATTCTGATGTTTACTTAGATGTTTAAAGTCCTTTTTAGATTGCCATGTCATAAGCAGTTAGACGGTAAATACTACTTAAAATACTTTCAAAATTAGCATGCTGCACATCAATGACACGACAACCACTATTCGTTTTCCTTAATTTTTTTCATCGTCTTCGGTACATTTGCCTTCGTTATACTTAACGGCATTAGACAATGGGCAAAAATAATAATTCACCTGAATTAACAGTACCATACAAAATTGTTACAAAAAGGACAGACACACGTGGCGGTTCAGGTTATACTAGTGCTCACACCTCCTACTATGTAACTTTTGAAGTTCAAAGTGGGGAACGTTTAGAGTTAAAGCTCAATGGTCGGAACTATGGACAGCTAGCTGAACATGACTTTGGCATACTACCGTTCCAAGGTACTCGCTTCAAAGCATTTGAACGCCAAAAAAGGGAGAGCTACGATGAATAATCGTGCTCTCCTTTTGGTATGCAGCATTATTTAATTAAATATTTACCAAAGCCGCCTTCTGTATCACCAAGGTACTCAATGTTGCTACCTGCTGGAATAACTTTTTGGGCTTCCTTCGCTGAATGATAAATAATCTTCGTATTAGCTGGGAATGGTACAAATGACCAATTATTATCAGCAGCAGGGTTAATCGTTTTGTTTGCCATAATATAGTCCACTACTGCTTGACGGTTTTCATAAGCATAGTTTGTCACATTTGTGCCTTCTGCATTTTTAAATGTTGCCCCATAAGAGCCGCCAACACGATAATTATTTGTGATGATAATGAATTCTTGCTCTAAATCAATTGGCTTGCCATTATATTGTACATTTTTAATACGGTTTGCTTTGCTGTCTACAACATTACCACGACGATCGTATTTTGCTGGTGATGTTACATCAATTTGATATGTTAAACCATCTAATACATCAAAGTTGTAAGAACGTGCCTCAGCATCAATAATATTTTGTTCTTCCGTTTTCTTCGGATCAATTGTTGCAAAAATACCAGCAGCCATTTCTAACCATTCAATAGCTTGCGCACCAGTTACCTTAATTGTTGCAACAGTGTTATCGTAATGATAGATATCCGCCATGTTTTTAATAGCAAGTGGGCCTACAGGAATATTGGTGAAGTCCGCAGGGTTATTGCGAGAGCCCGCTTTGAAAGGAGCGCCCGCAGATAGGATTGGTGTATTTTCATCTGCAGTCCCTTTTAATTCTTTTTCAATAAACCACTTTTGAGCTTGTGTTACGATTTGAATAGAAGGATCATCTTGAACCATTGAGAAATAACTGTGAATTGGTGCAGTTGTTTCACCAACAGCTTGACGAATGTAAGTTAATGTCCCTTCATGCGCTTCATTAATAGCGTTTAACACTGTTTGCGATGGTTTCAATCCTTCTTGTTTAATAGAGCGAATGGAACCTTGTCCATCTGTCACAACCCACTTCGAACCTTGTTGTTCTAGTGTTAAATCAATCACGCCAAGGTGACTACCATAACTACCTGCCATAACAGTAGGCACACCATTAATGGACCCTTTTTCTTGATCGACATTTTTAAGGTCCTTGTAGTCGCCTGGGAATGTCAAATGAGAGTGACCTGTAATTAAAGCATCAATACCTTCGATTTCAGAAATTTGGTATCCTACATTTTCAGCACCTTGCACATTCGTATCTTCACCGATACCGGAATGAGAAAGGACTACAATGACATCTGCACCTGCTTTTTGCATTTCAGGAACAACTTCTTTTATTGCCTCTACAGGCTCCTGCATTTCTACTTTACCTTCTAGATGAATAGCATCCCATTCAATAATTTTCGTTGGTACAATACCCGTTACACCCACTTTAAGTGTATGTTTTTTACCTGTATTGTCTACAACTTCTTTATCAAGCAGAACAAATGGTGTGAACATATGTTTTTTTGTTTTTGCATCATACGTGTTGGCATTCACTACTGGATATTGCGCATCATTTAATACTTCTGTTAAAAAATCTAAGCCATAGTTGAATTCGTGATTACCTAAAGTACCACCATCATATTTTAGTGCATTTAAAGCGGCAATAGCTGGATGAACCTCACCTGGCTTTAACACATTTTCTAATGCTTTATAAGAACCTAGAGGCGTACCTTGAATTAAATCACCATTATCAAATAATAATGTATTCGGATTTTCTGTACGTGCTTGTTCTATTAGTGAAGCCGTGTTCGCTAAACCGACGTCAGCAGATTCAGCATCTAAGTAGTAGTTATAGTTTGCTAAGTTAGTATGAATATCTGTTGTACCTAAAATTTGAAGAGCTACCGTTGTTGAAGTTGCAGGTGCTTTGTATTCAGCTACAAAACGGTCAACAATACTTTGCATCTGTTCAGTTGTTACATAGTCACGAGGACGAATGGTATTATCTTCGAAGCCTTGTAATAGATTTGCTGCTACAGCATTGGCTAAATCTTGCTTATGTGTTTCAGCTACTTGATCTGCGTCCTTGAATTTATCTAAGTCACTAAGTGGCGCATTGTTTGTTACTAATCCACGGGCAGAAATTACAAAAGCTTGTTGGCGTGTTAATTTATCGTTCGGGCCAAATAATGTCGCAGTTTTACCTTTAATTAGCTTTAGTTCTACCGCTTTTTCCACATAAGGTGCTAAATCCTTAGGAACATCCGTAAAAGCAAGTGATGACCCGTCACCAAGCTCGATGTTCAAGCTGTCTACTAGTTCTTTTACATAATCTCCACGCGTTACATCATTGGATGCAGCACTAGCGGAAACGTTAAATGGAATAACCGTAAAAAGAACAAATAACAAGGCAAATACTGTAGTAATTATTTTCTTATTCATGTAACAACCTCCTTATAAATCTAATATTTTCCTACGATTTCTATTATATTATACTAATCATTAATTTCACTGAACATTTAGACCTAATTGCATGTACTTTTAAACTAATAGCTGAACACTTTACAACCAATTCATATATTCTTACCATTTTAAACTTAATTTTTCACAGTATGTTATTTTATGTAAATTCTTAATAAGCGTGTAACACCAATATGTCAGACCTTCATACATCTGCCATACCTCTAAAAGACCAATAAAAAAGTCCTCTCTATTAAGAGAGGACTTTTAATAAAAAATAATTACTTACGCAGTTACAGTTTGTAGAGATTTTGCTACTTTTTTTACTGCTTCTAGGCCGTTTGCAATAATCTCTCCTGCTTTATCTTGTGAAGCATTATGACCTTCAATTATAACTTCTTCAATAATTTCCATACCGAATACGCCACCTACTACATTTTTAATGTAGTTTACAGACATTTCCATAGGTTGTGCTTCTGGTGCAGAATAGTAACCACCACGAGCGTTTAAAATTACAGCTTTTTTATCAGTCATTAGGCTAACTAATTGACCGTTTTCATCATATTTAAACGTGAAACCAGCTTGATATACATAGTCAATGAAAGTTTGTAATGTCGCTGGAATTGTTAAGTTCCATAATGGGAAAGCAAATACAACTACATCTGCTGCAGTTAGTGCATCCATCGCTTTTTGTTTTGCAGCTAATAGACGAGATTCAATGTCAGATAATTCTTCACCATTTTGAACTTTACCGAATGCATTGAAAAGATCTTGACCGAAATAAGGCATATCTTCAGCAAATACATCGAATGTTGTTACGTTTACATTTTGTACGTTTTCCATGAAAGTGTCGTACATTTTTGTTGAAATTCCGTCTGGGCGGTTGTTAGCTTTTACTACTAATACGTTCATTATATAATTTCTCCCTTGAGTTTCCTAAATTAATATCTCGAATTCAAGATATATCCTTATAATAAAAAAATTCCGATAAAAAGTCAATGTTAGGAGCCTCAGACTTTTGACTGAATCATTGTAAGTAAAATGCACAAACGCAATTACGCCTCGGCGTAATTGCGTCCAAATTTTTTTCACACTTGCTCGAATCGCTCATCTTTCAAATCTTGAACATCCGCCGGAGCTATTTAACTTGATTGTGCCAATTCAACATTTATAAAGGTTACAGAAGCAAGTTAAATCTGACAGCTATCATCTGTACAAACGCCTGCGTCTCCAGAGCCTTCCATCTTTAACCCTGGTTGTAAGCCTTCTTCCTCCGCTACTTTACGCAAAGTATTTTCAAACACTTCTTGCGGTTGTGCTCCAGAAATACCATATTTACGATTTAGTACAAAGAATGGAACGCCTCGTACACCAAGTTGAAGCCCTTCTTGTATATCTACTTCGACATCACCTTTAAATTCATCACTAGCAAGAACTTTTTCAATATCTGCACGCTTAAAACCAACTTGTTCTGCGATTGCCACTAATACCTCATCATGACTTATGCGCTTTCCATCGATAAAATAGCCATGTAACAGCGCTTCAACTAATTCACTAGCGTCACCTTGTTGTTCAGCCCATTTCACAAGTCGATGTGCCTTTAATGTGTTTTCTGCCATCATCTGATCAAAATTATAATGTAAGCCTACTTCTTTTGCGCGAGCTGTCACACCTTGTGTCATTTCTTTCGCTTTTTCTAATGTCATACTATATTTCTGAGACAAAGATTCATAGATCGACTCATTCGTATCTTCTGGTGTTGTCGGGTCAAGTTGATAGCTTTTATAAACAAGCTCCACTTGGCCTTCAAAGCCTGTATCCTGTATTGCCTTTTCCAATTGTTTTTTGCCAATGTAGCAAAAAGGACAAACATAATCTGACCAAATTTCAATTTTCATAAAAACACGCTCCTTTTGCTACATTGTAACGACACATCCTCTCTTCAAGCAATTTTTATGCTTCATTGCATAAATTTTCAAAGCTATCTCCATACTGAACGTAAAAACACTGTGAGGGTTATGTATGACACAATCTCTTTGGCTTGCAACAACCGACTCGGTTTCCTTGCCATCTTTAACAGCTTCGACTAAATGTGATGTTTGTATTATTGGAGGAGGATTGACTGGATTATATACCGCTTATGTATTAGCAAAAGCAGGTGTCGATGTTGTACTACTAGAGGCCAATTCAAAGCTAAGTCATGGTACGACTGGTCATTCAACAGGTAAATTAACTGCACAGCATGGCTTAGTCTACGCAAATCTTCTCGAAAAGCTTTCTGTAAATGATGCTAGGCTCTACTATCATTTAAATCAACATGCTGTAGAGAAAGCTTTACAATTCCTGCCTAAAGAGTCCATTCAGCCAGTTGACTCATACCTGTATTGTCAAACAAAAGAAGGCTACTCACAATTATTAAAAGAGTGGAATGCCTATAAAGTATTAAATGTAAAGGCAAAGATTACTTCTGAAACGGAGCTCCCTTTCCCTATTACAAAGGCACTTAGCATATCGCAGCAAGCTCAAATAAACCCTGTAATTGTAAGTAACTTTCTTATAAAAGAGGCATTATCAATGGGCGCGAAACTATATGCAAACACACGTGTCCAGCAATTACGGATAGCACAAAATGACTTACATACCGAAAAAAATATATCGGTTCAATATAATAAGCTAATTTTGTGCACACATTACCCAATTGAAGCATTCAAAGGTTTACAACTTATCAAACTTTCTAATAACCGTTCTTATATGGTTGCCAGTAAAATAACGGAAACATACCAAGGACAGTATTTATCAGTTGATTTTCCTTCACGTTCTATTCGAACGACTACTATAAACGATGAGCACTATTTACTTCTTGGAGGGGCTAATCATATCGCAGGTGAAACGGCCAATACGAAGCCCTTTTACGATGCCATTCAAAATGAAATGAAAGTACATTTTGGGCAGGAACCACTTTATAGATGGTCGGCTCAAGATATCGAAACACCCGATATGGTGCCTTATGTCGGCAAAATTACGCAGTCCTTACCAAATGTCTTTATCGCAACAGGATATCGCAAATGGGGGATTTCTAATTCATTCGTCGCTGGAGATTTACTGTCTTCACTTATTACAGGTACTGCGAAGAACAACGATGCAAGTATGCTTTATTCGCCTGCACGCACAAAATTTGGTGCGCAGTTTATGCAAATGCTGAAAGTCGGAGGCTTCGTGGCAAAGGAACTAGTCACAGGCTATATTAAAAATGGAAACGCCCCGACTTGTACGCATTTAGGCTGTAAAACAAAGTGGAATGAAGCGGATGAGACATGGGATTGCCCCTGCCACGGTTCCCGTTTTAATGCCCAAGGTGAAGTGTTAGAAGGTCCAGCAGTTCAACCATTAAAGCTTGATTAATAAGGCACTGGTTGATGATAGCGTAACTAGTGATGCAAGCAGGAACGCACAAGACGCAAACATCAATGAAATGACATAGCAAAAAAAGTGTTAGATTGATGGTAGTCAATCTAACACTTTTTCCCATTTTAGCCCAACCTAATTCTTCAGTTTGGGCAATACTACACGATTTTATTTTAATGCATCCGTTAATACTGGAACGATTTGTTTTTTACGAGATACAACACCTGGTAAAACAACACGGTTGTTTGTCAGCTCTGCACCAAATGCTTTTGCTGCCGCTTCTGCTACTTGTCCTATTGCAACAGCTGTTGAATCATTATTTAAAATATCTGTTACAACGAAGAAGAATAAATCTAAACCATTGTCAGCAACATTTTTATTTAAAAGAATTTCTAATTCCTCTTGTCGACCAAGCACATCGTTAATATCAACAGCATTCACTTGGGCAACAACAGATTTATATTCACCAAACTGGAACTCTTTTGCATCTAAAGACAAAAGATCCTCTAAAGATTTATCTGAAAGATCAGCACCTGCTTTTAACATGGCTAGTCCATAGTCCGCAGCATCAACACCGGCGATTTTTGCAAGTTCCTCCGCAGCTTTTACATCCTGTTGTGTACAAGTTGGTGATTTGAACAGTAATGTGTCAGAAATAATAGCTGATAACATTAACCCTGCAATATTTGCTGGTATTACAACATCATTTTCTTTGAAAATTTTATTTAAAATAGTCGCTGTACAACCAACTGGCTCTGCACGGTAATACAATGGGTCAGCTGTTTGGAAGTTTGCAATACGATGGTGATCAATTACCTCTGTAATTTGTACTTCCTCAATCCCATCAGCCGATTGTTGGAATTCATTATGGTCTACAAGGATCACCTTTTCCGCTTCTCCTACTACAGAAGAAATAAAACGCGGTGCCTCAAAGCCAAATTTGTCTAGTGCATATTTTGTTTCATTGTTTAATTCGCCAAGACGTACTGCTTCAGCTTCTACTCCAATTTGTTGCTTTAAATATGCGTATACAATTGCAGATGTAATTGTATCTGTATCAGGGTTTTTATGTCCGAAAACTAAAACTTTGCTCATTAATACTTTTCCTCCTAAATGACTTCTACATTTTCATTTATTTTAACATAATTTATGAAAGAACATGATATAAAGTAAAACTTTCATCATACGCGTCTTTTGAAAACTATGTTGTTGTTCATTCACGCTACACTATACTATAATAAAAGTATTTCACTCCATTTAATAGTTTATCTATTTTTTACCATGGATTTTTTTGATTTCCTATGTTAAACATAAATTTCCTTATTTTAGATAGATAGATAGTTGTGATTTTTATACAAGAAACGATAATTTTATGCTATTATCATGTAGTCAAAATTTTTAGGAATTACAGGAATGGGGATTGTGATGACAAAGAAGATGGAAAAAAAGTATATTCCTTTGGCAAGCTATTTTGACGTGGCTTCGCAAAGTGAAATTACTTTATCCTTTAGCGCATTAGAAAACATTATGGGACAAGCCTTACCCAATGCTGCTTATTTAAATAAGAGCTGGTGGAAAAAAACTAAGCCCCCTCTTACGCATTTTTTATCTTGGACAAATGCAGGTTATTATGTCATAGATGTCAAATTAGGTACAAGTGTCACATTTTCTCGCACACAGGAGAAAAAATCGACGGATCATATTTCTGAAAATAACGAAAATACTTCTGCGTACATAATCCGAGCGATTGAAGCATCAGATGCTAGAGCATTTATTCTTTTACAGGAAGAAATCCTTCAACAAACTGACTTTTTGTATAATGTCGAAAATGAGTTAGAGCTAACTGTACAACAACTTAGAAAAAACCTAGCTTATTGGAAGCAATTAAAAAACCGTACAATTTTGCTTTGCATTTTAAATGGCACGTTTGCAGGTTATGCAGTAATTCATGGTTATAAGCACTCTAAAGCCAAACATGTTGCCTCAATCCACTTGGCTGTGAAAGAAGAGCACCAACGAAAAGGTATCGGCTCAGCACTTATGAAAGCAGTGGAAGATTGGGCTAGCCAAAGAAATATCTCTCGCCTCGAATTATCCGTTATGGAGCATAATGATGCCGCATTACAGTTATTTAAAAAACTTGGTTACGAACACGAAGGAACTCGCGTCAATGCTATTAAACTAAATGATACATTCAAGGCCGAATATAGTTTAAGTAAAATTTTATAAATTGTTTTTCAAGGATGTCTAATATTTTAGTTGGACATCTTTTTACTTTTCTCTACCTTGAGAACTAAAAACGTATAGATGAGCATATTACTCCATCTATACGCTATACTTTATCAAAATACTTGCTTTTCTCTTGCTACATCTAAAAATAATAAATTATTTTCTACTTGTTCATAAGATTGTTGATATTGAGCATATCGCTCTTTATCATGACTAACCATTTCCTCAATAAGAGCATGCATAAATGAAAATAGGACAGGTACCATATCTAAAGAGGATTGATTTTTTAAACCTAATGCAAATAAGGCACTTGCATAGTCTCTTATTGATGACAACGCCGATCCTGTAATAGCAATAATTTTCACTTTTTTCATTTTCGCTATTTCAACAATCGTTTTCACATCATTGGAGTGTTTATCACACGAAAAAACAATTAATGTAGTACGTTCGCCCATGCTGTTGATTTGTTGAACAAGATCATCTGAATCTGTACGTAGTTGCTTTACATTTGGTCGTAAAGTTTTCAACGTATACGATAACCAATTAGCAATAGAGGCTGCTTGTCTTGTACCCAAAATATAAATTGTATCCGCTTCATGCATCCATTTAGAGCTTTTTTGAAGCACCTTATCGTTCACCAGATGTATTGTATCTTGAATGTTTTGCATATCACGTTGCATGATTTTAGCAAAGCTTGAAGTTCTTTGCTTGCTCGCTGTATATGTTTGTTGAGGAGGAACACTTTCATGTTGTGAGTTTAAATAACTTCTAATCTCTTCTTGTAGCTCCACATAACCTGACAAATCCATTGCATAACAAAAACGAATAACGGTTGATTCACTAACATTTGCCTGTCTACCCACTTCAGCTGCCCCATTGGCAATAACAACCGTTGGATTACTCATAACAAATTGCGCAACTTTACGTTGTCCTTTTGACAGTCTTACAAATCTTTTCTTTATATTTTCATTTATACTCATTCCTAACAACCTTTCTTTCAAAGAAATTATCACGAATGGAGATTATTCCCTACTGACTCTAAATTCGATTAAAAATACAGTATCATGATTGCAATTTGAATACAATGACTTTTCAGAAAAATCTTTAATGTATTAACACACTAACGCGCTAGTTCATAATAAAATGACATAAAATCTCTATATTTATCATATCCAAAGTATCTTTATCAACTTAGTAGCTGGATAACAAGTAATCTACGAATTGAAATTTTAACATATTTTAGAAAAAAGTGCATAAAAATAAATAAAACATAATTTTTATGTATTTAATAAAGGAGATTTTAAAAAAGTCTTGGATTCAAATTGAACCCAAGACTTTCCTTATGTTTACTATTCCAGTTCCATTTGTTTCGTTTCTGTACCTAAAAATATGACACCAATAACCCCTATAATGATGGCACCACAAAAAATTGCAAAAATAAAACCGATATCATAGCCTGCCGTTAGCAATGATCCAACCAATAATGGGCCAAAAATACCGCCAATTCGCCCAACTGCGGCAGCCATTCCTGCACCTGTACCACGAATAACGGCTGGGTACTGTTCTGGTGTATATGCATAGAGTGCTCCCCATGCGCCTAAATTAAAGAATGATAGTAGCATTCCTGATGTTAATAGCACTGCCATTGTTTCTGCATTACCAAAAATGAAAGCACTTACAGCGGTTCCAATTAAATAGGAAACAAGTACAAATTTACGTCCAAATTTTTCAATAAACCATGCCGCTGTAAAGTAACCCGGAAGCTGTGCTAAAGTCATAATCAACACATACTTAAAGCTAGTAATCATATCAAAACCTTTGCCGACCATTACACTCGGTAACCATAAAAACATACCGTAATACGAGAATACTACTGTAAACCATAGCACCCATAACATAAGTGTCGAGCGGGCATATTTTTTCGACCATACATCACGTATGTTGAGAAAGATGCTACGTTTTTTAGATTCAGCCTTCGCAGTAAACTGTGGTGAATCTGGTAAATGCCAACGCAGGTATATAGCGTACACTGCTGGAATTGCTGTTAACAACAAAGCGACACGCCAGCCCCATGTCGGGATAACAAAATAAGAAATCAGTGCGGCAATAAGCCAGCCTGCTGCCCAAAAGCTCTCTAGTAATACCACTACTCTTCCACGTTCCTTTGCCTCCACACTTTCAGAAACAAGCGTAGATGCTACCGGTAGCTCTCCACCGAGTCCCATCCCTACTAAAAAACGTAATGCCATAAATGCGATTAAAGTTGTTGTAAATGCCGAAATACCACTTGCCACAGAAAATAATATAAGCGTCCACATAAACACTTGCTTACGACCAACTTTATCTGCAAAAATACCAAAGAGGAGTGCACCAACTGCCATTCCTATAGAATTGATACTACCAATCCAGCCCATCTGGCTCTTAGTTAAATCCCAATCTACCGCGAGCGCTGTAATAACGAAAGATAAAATACCGACGTCCATTGCATCAAAGAGCCAGCCAACACCTGCTACACCCAAAAGCTTGTTACGTGATATAGATTGTTCTTGCTTAATTATTGTCATCTTAACCACCTGTCTTTACACTTGACTTTACATTTCAAGTTTACTATACAGTTGTTTCAAGAAAGTGACAAGTAAAATTCAAATGACCGAATTGTTTAGACAATTTATTAATTGCTATTGAAAATATATGGTCATTTGCGTTAAAATGTCTCTTATACAAAAACAACTGTTCTTTCTATAAGAACAAAAGGAGATCGTTACGTTATGTGGAAAGGCCTTATTGAAGAATATAAACAATTTTTACCCGTAACAGAAAATACACCTGCTCTAACATTAAACGAAGGCAATACGCCTCTTATACATTTAGTTAATCTTTCTAAACAGCTTGGTATTGAGCTGTATGGTAAAATAGAAGGTGCAAATCCAACTGGTTCTTTCAAAGATCGTGGTATGGTATTTGCCGTAGCAAAAGCTATTGAAGACGGTAGTAAATGTGTTATTTGTGCCTCAACAGGCAATACTTCAGCTGCAGCTGCAGCTTATGCAACACGTGCAGGTATTCAATCTATTGTTGTTATTCCTAAAGGGAAAGTAGCCCTTGGTAAATTAGCACAAGCGACAATGTATGGTGCAAAAATTATTGAAATTGATGGTAATTTCGATGATGCTTTAAACATCGTGCGTCAAGTGAGTGAAACAACACCTGTAGCACTTGTTAACTCAGTTAACCCATATCGCATCGAAGGGCAAAAAACAGCTTCTTTTGAAATTGTAGATGCTTTGGGATCTGCTCCAGACTATTTATGCATTCCAGTTGGTAACGCAGGTAATATTACTGCTTACTGGAAAGGCTTTAAAGAATATAATGATGTCAAAGCTTCAGGTTTACCAAAAATGTACGGCTTTGAAGCAGAAGGTGCCGCAGCAATTGTAAAAGGTGAACCAATCGCTAACCCAGAAACAGTTGCAACAGCTATCCGTATCGGTAACCCTGCTAGCTGGCAGTATGCTGAAGCAGCACGAGATGAGTCTGGCGGCATTATTGACTCTGTAACAGACGAAGAAATTTTAGCAGCTTATAAGCTAATTGCAGGAACTGAAGGCATTTTTGTTGAGCCTGGTTCAGCTGCATCATTAGCAGGTGTTATTAAATCTGTTGAAAACGGTAAAATTGCCAAAGGCTCAAAAGTCGTGACAGTCTTTACAGGTAACGGCTTAAAAGATCCTGACACGGCAATGAACGTTTCAACAGTAGACGTTGTTGCTCTAAAAAATGATGAAGAAGAAATCCGTAAATACATTGAGGGCGTACTATGAGTAAAAAGTGGCAAATCACCGTTCCTGGGAGCACAGCCAATTTAGGTCCTGGCTTTGATTCTATTGGACTCGGCTTGTCTCTTTACTTGAAATTAGATGTTTCCCTACAGGATAGTTGGGAGATTATACATCTCGATGACAACGGTCCTAGTGAATTTGAGCTTGAACAACATTTACTATACATTATTGCCAAAAAAATCGCTGATCAGTATAAGAAGAATTTACCTACTTGCCGTGTTGAAATGGCAAGCGAACTTCCTTTAGCTCGTGGTTTGGGCAGTAGTGCAGCCGTTATTGTTGCGGGTATTGAACTAGCCAACCAATTATGTGATTTGAAGTTAACTGTGCAAGATAAGTTAAATCTATCTTCTCAGATTGAAGGGCATCCTGATAATGCTACTGCCTCAGTACTTGGAGGCTTAACTATATCTTCAATGGATGAAAACGGTATTGTAGATACTTTCCATGTCAATGATATCAATGCTTCATTTGTTGTTTATGTCCCTGATGTGGAGTTGAAAACGAGTGAGTCTCGCTCGGTATTACCAAAACAATTTGATCGGGCGTATGCAGTACGTGCTTCTGCAAATGCAAATATGCTAGCTGCATCATTAATGGTTCGAGATTTTGAACGTGCTGGGCACTATATGGAAGCTGATTTGTTCCATGAGCCTTTCCGTTCAACATTAATACCACAGTATGCGGAGATTAAAGAAGCTGCTAAAGCAAATGGTGCATATGGTACAGCGTTAAGTGGCGCTGGTCCGACCCTAATTTCCATCATTCCTACTGCTATTGCCGAAGACTTTGTTGCAACAATGCAAGCAAAATTCCCAGAACATCATATCATTCTAACGAAGGCCGATGAGCATGGTGTACAAGTAATATAAATTTACAACGTCTACTTCAAAGTAGGCGTTTTTTCTTGAAGGAGGCTGTAACTTGAAACCAATTATATTTTGCGACTTTGACGGCACTATAACTGAAACGGATAATATCGTCTCACTTATGACGCATTTTGTCCCTGAACAATCTGAGAAAATTGCAAAGGCGATGATGGCCCAAACAATAAGCTTTAAAGACGGTATTACAGCTATGTTTGAACTATTATCAACTAACCAAAAAGACGACATCATTCAATATTTATTGGAGACCGCTGTTATTCGTGAAGGCTTTAGAGAATTCGTTCACTATGCCCAGGAACACCATATTCCCTTTTACATTGTCAGTGGAGGGGTGGATTTTTTCATACAACCAATGCTTGAAAAGTTTGGTCCATTTTCAGGGGTTTATTGCAATAGTGCTGACTTTTCTGGAGAGCAAATTACTATAGTTTATCCAAATAGCTGCGATGCACAATGCGCAAAGTTTACAACACAAAGTTGCGGATGCTGTAAACCAACTGTTATGCGTCAAATGGCACAGCCCGATCATTTCAAAATTGTTATTGGTGACTCTATTTCTGATTTTGAAGCTGCTAAACAAGCGGATTTAGTATTAGCTAGAGAACAGTTAATCGACCGCTGTAAAGATTTACAAGTTCCTTACGAGCCATTTAACACTTTTTATGATTGCTTGGAAACAGTTAAAAAATTAATAGAAGTATAAAAAAAGGAATCTAGCCGATATCCATTGACTAGATTCCTTTTTCATTTAATTATGCTAATAATACTAGACTCATAGCCATTACAGCCATTCCTGCAACTAATCCATACATCGATAAATGTGTTTCATCGTAGCGCTGTGCAGCGGGGAGTAGCTCATCTAATGATATAAAGACCATAATTCCGGCAACACCGGCAAATACAATCCCAAACATGACGTCTGTTAAAAAAGGCATTAATAGCAAATACGCTACTAGCGCACCAACAGGCTCTGCTAACCCGGATAAAAATGATAGTTTAAACGCTTTTCTACGATTCCCTGTAGCAAAAAAAATAGGTACTGATACAGCAATTCCCTCTGGAATATTATGAATGGCTACAGCAATTGCAATAGCAATACCAACATTCGGATCGTTTATGGCGGACATAAATGTCGCAATACCTTCAGGGAAATTATGAATCCCAATGGCAAGAGCCGTGAAAACGCCCATCTTCATCAGATGGTTTTCATCTACCTGTGGTTTTACGGCATTAACATCTTCAACAAGCTTAACCTCATGTGGATTAGTCGATTTAGGAATAAATTTATCAATCAATGCTATAAATAACATTCCGCCAAAGAAACCTGCAATCGTTAACCAATAACCGTTAGTTGTACCTAAAGCATTCGTTAAAGCATCTTTTGCTTTTACGAATATTTCCACAAGTGATACATAAATCATAACACCAGCGGAAAATCCAAGGGCTATTGATAAAAATTTTGTATTTGTGCGTGATGTAAAAAATGCTATTAAGCTCCCTACTCCTGTTGCAAGTCCAGCAAAAAGGGTTAACCCTAAGGCGAATAATATTGATCCTTCCAAGTCCTTCTTCCTTTTCTCTTTTTCTTATTGTACTCATCTTAGCTTAAAAGTTTCCTAGAAGCAATTCTTTTTTACTAGGTAAATATTCTATACAAAAACTTAATAAAATTTTCATTTAAAGGAAGTAGCTCATATAAAGGACTGTCTGAAAAAGTGCATACCATCATGCGCTATTCTATTACGTAAAATCCACTTCACTTTCCATGGGC
This sequence comes from Lysinibacillus sp. FSL K6-3209, assembly GCF_037976175.1. Taxonomy (NCBI): domain Bacteria; kingdom Bacillati; phylum Bacillota; class Bacilli; order Caryophanales; family Bacillaceae; genus Lysinibacillus; species Lysinibacillus sp. FSL K6-3209. The sequence continues at coordinate 4,183,146 of NZ_CP150264.1, forward strand.
ACGTCTTTCGACTGGCACTACTAAAAAGAGGCTGGGACAAAAGAGAAAAAGTGTTAGATTGAACCCAATCAATCTAACACTTTTTTGCTATGCCGTTGTTGTCCGCTACGGCGGTGCTTTCCGCGGGCACACCGTAAGCCGCAACCCTCGCTAACGCGCGGTCTGTTGCGTCTAACATTGTGTGCTGTTCTGAGCTGGAGTCACCGCCTTCGCTACCAACAACTAGTGAACACTTCTAATTTTTTTAATTGCAAAAGCAAGAATAGCTAAGGTCTCCATATAGCAAAAAATTATGAACATCTTTCGTCTGTTTCTTAAATTTTTTTAGTTATGTCCCAGCCTCACATTAGCACTATTGTTTTATAGTATTCTTTTTATATAATCGTTTACGTCGCTCATACCAAAGTACACAAATGATAAACCATGTGTAACCGACGCACCAGCCAGCCAGTACATCGGAAGCAAAATGACGCGCACCTGCTATACGTGATAGACCAATCAGTATTGTTAGTACAATTGCCCCTACCCACAGCTGTATTTGACGTGCTTTGCTGTTATTTTCAGATAACAAATAAGCAACCGTAAACAAATATAAAATTCCTGACATGGCATGTCCTGATGGGAAACTAAACGATGTTAATTGATCTTCTATTTCTGGTCGAGGTCGTTGAATCCATTTTTTTAGCAATTGATTCAGTACATTACCTCCAGCAAATGTTAACAAAACAAATAGCATGCCTCGGTAATTTTTTACCCTCCATGCTAAATACACCATCAATATAAGTGCAACTGTAATTACAAAACTCGGCTCACCAATATAATGAAAAGCTTCGATAAACGGATTGCCAAATAATACGTCTGCCACTTTTGAATCAAAATTGAAAATCGTCTCACCTTGGTATGTTAACCGCAACATAAAAAAAGCTATTAGTGTTACTATTGCTAATGGAAATGCCCATTTTTTTATCAAAATTTCACCTCAAAAATACATTCACGATTTGTTTTTTCACATCATACCATAATTACGTGAAATAGAGGAGTATATGCATATATTTCGGCATTTATAGCATTAGTAAGCACTTAATATCATAAGCTAGCCGAATAGATGCTTCATTCGGTTTATTGAAGTAATTTGAAAGTGCTAATGCAACAATAAATAAAATAGCTATTATAGGTAGTATTTTTCTAAACAACACCAGCACTCTCCTAACCTCTGATATTTAATTCTTCAGACTATTTTAATAATACAGGATCAAATAACCAATCCTTCGGTCCAAAGTTTTGGTCTTTTTCCCCTCTCACTTCTCTAGAAATACGATTATTAATAATTAACTCTCTGAACTTTCTACTAAACAATGTTTTTCTGTACAGATATCTGCCATCATGGCTCCATTCAGAAGAATAAAATACATCACCATTTAATTTTATTATATCGTTACGATCATAAATATCAGGACCATTAATGACACCGCTTAACCCACATTTGCAAGGCGGTTGTTCAGTAGCAAAATACAGTTTAATTCTTTCTGCACTACTTACAGGCATAATCTGTGTTGGGATTATTTGATATGCCGGCTGTTTCCCAACTTCTGATCCGCTATGAATTACTTCTAATAGTTCATAGCCTTCAATTTTAGCTTGCTCCATTAGTGCCACTAATTCTTCGGAGGCTACCCAATACCCACTTACATGGACTAAATGACGATCCTTCATTTGCGATGTATCAATGACTAATGGTGATAGTTGCTCTTTTTCCATAAGACCACACTTCTTACAATACGTACTGATAGAAAATAAAGTGCCTTTATCATCTACAAACATCTCTGGGGAGTTACCCGTAGAATTTAAAGTAAATAATGGCGCTTGTTGATATTCGCTATCCGAAAAATCAAAGTAAAAACGTTCTCCAATAGAGACAATCCCTAATTCATGTTCCAATGATTTATATAATGCTGCCACCTGCTCATACGTCACATCTTCATTTAAAGTAAAAATAGGATTAAAAGATGCCTTCAAATTTCTTTTTCTGATTTCAGGCGCACCTACCACAATACCATAGCGATTATAAACTTTAATGACTTGATCTTTATTAGATTCATCTATAGAGATTAAATTTTCAAGTTCTACTTTCAAATTATACGCCTACCTTTATTAAAGTTTTATCATGAATATGCTGTCTAGCTAGTAACATTACAAAAAAATCCACATTCTACTATATAAATAAAATAGAAATTTACTAATTAATAAATCCTACACTTACATTAATACTCACTATGGCAAATAAACTTAACTACGATTAAGTTAAGCGTACCAGTACTTATACCACCATTTCAATGTTGTGTTTACGCCACTTTTTTGGCGGACTTCACTGATTTTTTGGCGTGATTTGGCGGTAATACAAAAAAACACCGCCAAAATATGGCGGTGTTTAATACACCTAATAGGTATATAGAATTATAAATATAGTAAATTACCCTAAGTATACTATAGGTGTCTTAAGACACCCTAAAATACATCCTTTTGCAGTAAAATATAACAATTTTTATCAATTGTAGCATATTCTAAAACTAGAGTAAATTCATTCGTTCCGCAAGGTTTACTGCTTCTGTACGTGAATCTACATTGAGTAGGGAAAACAACTGTGTTAAATATCTTTCAGTTGTTCGTTGAGGAATATTTAATTCGATCGCTATTGCTTTATTTGTATGCCCTTTAGCAATCAACCTTAAAATTTTCTTTTCTTTTTCATTTAAATGTATATCGAGCTTTGCATCCTGCAATTTAAAGCGATTATCAAGAAAATCTAAGAAATTTTTGGGTAACACAATTTCACCATTGGCAATGGCTCGGACCGTCCGTAATATTTGTTCTTTAGATGCTGTCTTCGCTAAAATCCCCTCTATCTTTCTTTCCAAAATGAGTGGATAATAATCCGTAATATCATCCCCTGTATAAAGGATAATCGACGCGTCAACCTGTATAGCTTTAATATTTCGAGCTAAATGAATGCCATTTTCCAAAGGCATATTAATATCAATAAGATAAATATCATATGGCTTATTTTTTATTTTTGGAATGACAGAAGTTGCATCACTTTCCGTATCAACTAAAATATCTTCATTTTCTTTAAATAAATTTTTTGTTCCCTCTAACACAATAGGGTGATCATCCACTATGAGCATCGTTATCAAGTGTGTCACTTCCTTCTTTTACTGTAATTCTAATAAACATCCCTTTATTAATATGGGTATCCATGTAAAAGTGTCCATTAAAGGCTTTGACACGCTCTTGCATACCACGAATCCCCATCGACTCTGCTACTATAATATCATTTACATTACAGCCTACCCCATCATCCTGATAAATGATTTCAAATCCATTGTCCATTTCCTTAAGGTGAATCTCAACTGTTGTCGCGTAGGAATGTTTCAGCGCATTGTTAAGTAATTCTTGAAATAGACGGTAAATCATTAAGTTCATTCGCTCATCCTCTAGATAGAGACGATCAATTGTATAGATTAACAAAAAGCTAGCTCTTTCTGTTACTTTTCGAATGAGTTTTTCTAAGGCAGCATTTAGCCCTAGTGTGTCTAATAGTGGGGGTTTTAGATTTTCACAATAAGCTCTTAAATCATGTAAAGATGTAACCATTTGTTGATGAATCTTTACAAGTTTTTGTTGAATTTCTAATGTATCTTTTGCATTTATTAAGACATCTATTTCTCGAGCAATATGGAGTTGCTCTTGTAAATTCGTATCATGCAATTCTTGAGCTAATTGATATTTTTCCTCTTCAAACCTTAACCACAGTAGTTTGTTTAGCCAAGGTAATTGACCATCATCTGCTTGCTTCATATGCTTTAGTTCCTCTAACAGTTCTTCCACCATTTTTGTATTTTCTATAAAATTATTTACATATAACAGAAGCAACTCGAGCCATAGTAGCTCTTCTTCTTTTAAATGAATTGAATTATTATGCCCCAATACTAAGGCTCTTTTGTAATGAGCATCTTGATGGAGGAAAGCTAGATAGACTTTGTCAAGTTTCCGTATTTCTCCTAGTTTTAAATCTTCCATTAACATAGGATTTATAGGAATCTTTCCCTCAACCATTGAAGTAAATTGATTTGTGTCATAGTCATAGGTTAATACAAATACATGCTCAAGCTCAAGGTGCAGTGAAACTTCCTGTGCAAACCTTTCTAAAAGCTCATCTAATTTAATCGTTTTACCAATTCTATCTACAGCAATATATAACTGATGTATATAATCACCTTTAGTAGAAAATAATATTTTGCGCTTGCGATAATCTACCTTCTCTTTTATGTAGAAAAGAACAACTAACGATAAAAAAGTAAACAATGAAATACCTGATATCACAGTCATCGTTAAAAATTTTCCAGCGATCCAATACAAACCAAAAGCAAACCACAAAGTAAATATTAAAGAAAATATTACATAGTACCGAAGTCTTGTAATGTGATATTCAATATCAAATAATCGTTCCGCTAGTTGAGTAAAAATAAAGCTAAATGGGATCAACAGTAAAAATAAAGCACTGATTTCAGCGGAAAGTATATATTGATTAAAAAATATAAGTGGAAATGCATAAAGAAACAAGAATGGAAGAAAAGGAATCATTACGCCATTTAACAAAATTTTTAACTGAGGTGATTTATATTTAAAATAGCTTAGCAATAAAATGCCAAGTATAGTAATAAGAAAAAGTAAGAAAACAGTTAACACAATATTTGAAAGGAAACCATGCAAGTCATAATAAATAATGCCAATGTAGCCAAATAGCATCGCTATAATAGGTAGTAGATAAAATAGTTTGATATTGTTAGAAAGTATCCAATTTGCCTTTAAAAAAACAAAATAATCTCTCAAAAAATGTAAAAACAATACTAAACATAATAACATACTTCCTCGATTGACGATAATGCCTATACTGTTTAGACTGCCTGATGCGCCGCTACTAAGATAAGCTATGGAGACAGATAGCATAAATAAAATAAGCAATCTTAATAGCGAAGTGTTTTTTTGTTTACAATACAAATAAAGGACAATAAAAAATGTTAAAAAATAGTAACACCCTGGAATTACCAATACAAAATAAAAATGCTCAGTAAAATCTAAACTACTTACTTCTACGTCGATTGTTTGACCATCAGGCTTCAAAATAGTTAACGTATTTGCAGCCCTAATAACAAAATCATCTTTGACATAAGGAATTGCGTCGATTGGAACATTATCTATTTTTAAAATCATATCATTCGTCGAAATCTCTTGCCCATTCAATAATGGTCCATATGAATTTTCTACTACCCAGTTTCCATTTATTTCTTTAATATCTATACCCAAATAAGGCTTGCTATAAGTAACATATAGCAGGTAGAAACCTAGCAGAATGTATACACTTATAGCAAGCATAAACCATTTTCGTATAATTATATTTAGTTCCAGATTGTATGTTGTAGACATAGTTCTTCTTCGAATGAGTCAAGTATAGCCTGTTGTTCAGTTGCTGAAAAACCAATTAATGCGACTTTCTGTTCTTTTAACAGTGATACTAGTGCTGGGTTTTGTTCTAGATACTGAATTACATTAATCATAAAAATCTCTCCTCATCTCATTAGTTTTATTAGGTATTCTTTACCTACTTTGTTTATAGCAACATTTTCGAGATTATTCAATGCTTTTAGCTTATAGAGGTTTTTAATCGTAATGGCATAACGTATTGCGCCACCATTTTGCAACTCATTTTCTATAGCATTTTTATCCAAAAATGTAACTATATCTTTATTATAATAGTTTATCACATATTTTGAAACACTATTATTTTGTGACATTAGATAAATAATTGGTAACGAATATTTTTTATTTAAAAGGTCATTCTTAGGACCCCATGTTTTTAAACCTTGAATATCATTTTTTATTTGTTGAATAATACCTATATATTTTCCATACTCTTCTACTTCAGTGGTCATTTCTCCTTTGGCAAGTGCTTCGCCGATAACACAACTCATTGCTGTTAGGGAACCTGATTTTTGATCAATCATTTGTAAATAGGATTGCTCATCTTGGCAATCATTGAGTACATCTAACTGCTGGCCACTAATACTTCGCAAAGCATATTCTTGTAATAATCGAAGGGCCATATTTTTATGTTCAAACGTAGTGTTATGTATAGCCTTAGATGACATAACGAGCATGGCTAATGCAACATTTAATGCAAGTTCGGGTGTTTTGCTCCAAATATAATCAGAATCCTTATCCTGTAAATCATCAATAATATCATAGGACAAAATTAGAAGTTCAATAGCTGCAGCGACTTTATAAATATCATCATTCAAACAATCTACAAATGCTTCATAATGCCAAAAACATAGTTTGCCAAACGAATAGCCTGTATCTACTTTTTCTGCTTTAAATCTTTTAAGCATTGTCTTTAATTCATCACCAAGCATTGCATCATTTTCAATAAGCATGTCTAAAGATTCATTAATGCGTCCATCTATATCCTTCAATAGCCCTCTTCCTCCTTAATTATATTATCAAATATTATATATATTATTGGTAATTAATTCTAGTATTTACAAGTTAAATGAATTAATGTCACCTTTTCTACTTATCACTAATAATAAAAACAAAAATACCGCCAAATAATGGCGGTATTTGAGAATAGCACGCCAGTTTTTTGTTAAAAAGTAGTAAAAAAAATGGCGGTATATTTACAGAGACCGCCATTTTTTTGGCGTTAACTGACCATTGAAATGGCGTCCAGACTGATGTTACGCTTAAGTTAGGTAAAATTTAAATTCTCCAAATTAGGAGTGATTGAAATGGCTAATGGAGTAAATAACACTATACTAATACTTACAGAAACTTTTTCCTGCACAATTTATGTATCAGCAGAAGAAATCACTATTAAAAAACCTTCACACGAACAACAATCTATTGAACAACTAATTATTCAAGCAGAGCAACGAGCTTATCAAGAAACTTTAGCAGTATACAAACTTAAATCCACTCTATACGACTCCATTTGTGATACATCTGGTTTTGAAGATACTTTTCAGCAAAAAATGGATGCTTATATGGCGCAATATAAGATTGTAAAAGTATCAGATGACGATTTGTTATTATTGTCTTTAGTGAGCCCTTTAACTTCTGGTTTGAATCTTCATACACCAATGATATATAAAGCTCCTCATTGTAGCATTATGTATGCTCGAGGAAAGCAAATACAATCTCTTAATAGCCATAGCATCGGCAGTAATACCGTGAAAAATGCAGACTTACCAACTGATGTTCAAAATACAGATTATATTGCCTCTACAAAGACTTTCAATTCTGTTACGAAGGCAAGTGAAGCTTATTATTACTGCCCAACTAATTTTACTGGATTATGCATTAATGAGAGCGGTATTTCTTTTAATATTACTTCGGCTTTCAACAGCTGGAATAAAACCTCCATCAAACATTAAACGGCTATTTCTAGTAATTACAACCTTCATTAGGCTTCATAATGAATCGATTTTTATTGCTTACCTTATCATTTCACCCTTCAATTAAAAAACGGCGAGGTGTGGTGTGACACAAACAGAATCACCCTCTTGCCTACCTCTCCTTCGCACCCAATATTGATATATAAAGCAAAAAGAGGTGCCACAAATGACTTGTGACACCTCCCATTGTTTTAACCTTTTACATAATAAACATCTTGTCCGCTTTCAATGATAAAGTCAGGTTTAGGCTTACCTGCATTTGCTTTATGACCAGCAATATGCTCAGGGCTCTTCTCCCAATTTTTCCATGCTTCTTCTGATTCCCAACGAACCATAATAAGCACTTCTTCATCGCCACGACGTACTTTTTTTACAAGGACTTGCTTGTCGATAAAACCTGGTTGTTGTTCAAGTAGTGATGGACCATCCTTTTTTGCTCCAAAACGCTCTACAACCTTATTGGCATTGCCTTCTGTAACGACCATACGTTTAATTTGAACAAACATATTAGTTAAACGCCTTTAAAATATCATCAGCTTTTGCAGTTTCTGATAATAAACCGCCACCTGATAGGTACCAATATTCTGGATTTAGATAGAAAATTTTACCGTTCTTAGCAGCGTTAGTAGCACTAACGATTTCATTTTCAATAGCAGCTTTCGTACCAGACTCACCTTCAGGGTTAACTGCTGCATCACGGTCAACTACGAATAACATATCTGGGTTTTTCTCACGTACGTACTCAAAGCTTACGTTATCACCATGTGTATCAACTTTAATTGTGTCATCAACAGCTTTTACACCAAATACATCATGAATAACACCAAAACGTGAACCAGGACCATATGCAGATAATGAACCTTCACTACCTAAAACGATTAAAGCTTTGTCTTCAGATGAAGCAGTTTTTGCTTTGATCTCTTCTACTTTCGCTTCATATGCAGCAAATGCATCAGCCGCTTCTTTTTCTTTACCGAAAATTTTACCAGCTAATTCAGTGTTTGTTTTGAATGATTCCATGAAATTCGTGTTATCTACACCAACGAATACAGTTGGCGCAATTTTAGATAATTCTGCGTAAGCAGCCGCTTGACGACCAGAAATAAAAATAATGTCTGGGCTCATAGAAGAAATTGCTTCAAAATCAGGCTCTTTTAAAGAACCAACATTTACATACGTAGTGTCAGCATATTTGCTTAAATAACTTGGTACTGCTTGTTGTGGCACACCTGCAACTTCAACGCCTAAAGCATCTAAAGTATCAAGGAAACCATAGTCAAATACAACAATATTTTTTGGTTGTTCTTTAAGTGTTACTTCTTCAAATGTATCTTCGCCCATTGTACTACCTGGGATTGTGATTGGGTAAGCAGCAGCCGCTTCACTTTGCTCTTCAGCGGGTTTATTATCTGTTGAACCTTTATCGTCTTCTTTTGATTCTTCTTTCGAACTACAAGCAGCTAATACTAAAAGCATCATTGCCATTAGTACAGTAAGTAATTTCCAATTCTTCATTGTGAAATGCTCCTTTAATGGTTTTTATATTTTTAGATAGGTATGACTATCTATTATTACTATGAGTTAAAATACACACAAATGCGACAGCCATTCTGCTCTTGAACAGGGATATCCATATCATAGATTTCCTTTAGCGCATCTGAGTTAATAATGTCATTCGTTGGACCATCTTTTACAACACGTCCATTTTTTAAAGCGACGATATAATCAGAATAGACAGAGGCAAAGTTAATATCATGTAAAACAATGACAACCGTTTTTCCTAACTCATCGACCAACTTACGCAATATTTTCATGATTTGCACGGAATGCTTCATGTCCAAATTGTTAAGTGGCTCATCTAATAGAATATAGTCGGTGTCCTGTGCAATGACCATTGCAATAAATGCCCGTTGACGCTGACCACCCGATAATTCATCCAAGTAGTTATGCTGAATATCGTCTAAATTCATATATTGTATTGCCTCATCTACTTTTTGCTCATCCTCTGGTTTTAGATTCCCTTTTGAATAAGGAAAACGACCAAATGATACGAGTTCGCGTATGGTTAGACGTACATTCATGTAGTTTGACTGCTTTAAAATCGATACGCGTTTTGCAAAGTCATCGGATTTCCAGCGACGCACATCCGACTTATCCAGTAGTACTTCTCCAGTGTCTGCATTCAGTAAACGGCTTACCATTGAAAGCAATGTTGATTTACCTGCACCATTCGGTCCGATAAAAGACGTAATTTTCCCTGGCGCAACGTCTACACTAACATCTTGAATGACAGGCTTTTTCCCAAAAAACTTAGAAATTTCTTTTACTTGGATCATCCTGCTGACCTACTTTCCTTCAATAATAAGTAGATGAAGTACACACCACCTACAAAGTTGATAATGACGCTAAGTGTTGTATCGAAGTTAAAAATACGTTCGACCATCCACTGTCCACCGACTAAAGCAACAATACTCATCACACAAGAGCCTGCGATTAACACAGAGTGCTTGTACGTCTTGAAAAACTGATACGATAAATTCGCTACGATTAAGCCAAAGAATGTAATAGGCCCAACAAGAGCTGTAGAAACGGCAATTAATATAGAAGATAGAATAAGCATGCGCTGTACAAGCTTATCATAAGGTACTCCTAGATTTATCGCTGTATCACGACCAAGGGACATCACATCAAGTTGGCTCATATGACGCCATCCGTATACAAAAGTTCCGACAATTACAAAACCTGCTAACCATACTAAATCTGAATTCACATTATTAAAGCTAGCGAACATTTTACTTTGTAAGCTTAAGAACTCGTTAGGATCAATTAATACTTGGAAGAATGTTGTGACACTTCCTAAAAACGTTCCGACAATCATTCCGACTAGCAGCAGGAAGTAAATCGGTCGTTTCCCTTCTTTGAACAATACCCGATAGAAAATCAGTGCAAAAATTACCATAGCTGTAACAGCTAACAAGAAATTATATTGCGCGTTAATAACGAATATGGACATAGAACCAAAGAAGTAATAAATAATTGTTTGCACCATCATATATAACGCATCAAGTCCCATAACACTTGGTGTTAATATACGATTATGTGTAATCGTTTGGAATACCACTGTAGAATATGCAATGGCAATTCCCGTTAATGCCATCGCCACCACTTTAATGAGGCGACGAGGGAACGCATAATGATAGTTCCCATTTAGTTCATAAAAGACATACAGTAACATAGCAATTACTGCTAAACCTAGTAATATCAACATTTTGGTACGGTTACGCATATGCTCTCCCCCTAAACAACATAAATAGGAAGATGGCACTTCCGATGACGCCGACCGTCATACTAATCGGAATTTCATAAGGGAAAATCAAGACGCGTCCTAAAATATCACATAATAATAGGAATGACATTCCGAGTAATGCTGTATGTGGTAATGTCTTTGCAAGGTTATCCCCTTTGAATAGCGATATGATATTTGGAATAATTAATCCAAGGAAAGGAATCACACCAACAGTTAATACCACTGTAGTTGTTACGAGTGCTACTAACACTAGACCTAAATTCACAACGAATTTATAGGAAAGACCAAGATTTTTTGCAAAATCTTCACCCATGCCAGCCACTGTGAAACGATTCGCATAAATGTAAGCTAAAATTAGAACAGGTACACTTATGTATAAAAGCTCATAACGACCTTTCATTATTAAAGAGAAATCTCCTTGTAACCATGCAGTAATGTTTTGGATTATATCTGCCTTATACGCAAAGAATGTTGTAATCGACGAAAGAATATTTCCGAACATTAAGCCAATAAGCGGTATAAAAATCGCATCTTTAAACTTTATTCGATTTAATATTTGCATAAACAATAATGTGCCGGCTAAAGCAAATATGAAAGCGAAGGAAATTTTTTGGAAGTACGTGACATTTGTAAATAACATCATTGAAATTAGGACGCCTAATTTCGTAGCATCTAAAGTTCCTGCTGTAGTTGGTGACACGAACTTATTCCTACTTAAGCTTTGCATAATTAAACCAGCAATACTCATACCTGCACCTGCTAGCAAAATTGCTACAAGTCTTGGTACACGACTAATAATAAATAGTCTAGTTTCTTCTGAACCGAAGTCTAATAAGTCACTTGGCTTAATATTTACTACACCAATGAATAGCGACACAATAGACAACACAACAGTTGCTGTTAAAAGATATCTTATTTTCATTGTAATCCCCGGTAGATTCATTTTTGCTTGTAATTAATTATCGGATGAAAATGATTATCATTACTCACGATTCTCATTATAAGCATCTTTCTATTATCAGTCAACCAACTATTGAGAATTGTTCTCGTTTTAAGTGGAAATACTTGAAAACTTTGATTTTTCAACAATAATATTGGCTAAACGACTTATTTTTTATTGCATTTCAATGCGCTCCCAAACCCGCAAGTTCTTCCAAAATAAAAAGGTAATTGAGAATGGTGTAGCTTTTCCTTCTCAATTACCTTTTAATTACACTACTCGTCTTATACCTCTTAGCCATGCAAAAATAATAGACCCCACCAAAATAAACCCTACATAGCCCATCACTGCATATAGTTTTGATACAAGTGTCGTAAAGCCCACTAAGCTTGCCAAAAATCCTAAACCACCCATAAAAATTACAGCAACCTTAAAGCTAGGCTTTGTCGGTTTAAAAAATCGTACCGTAAATGAATAAAACATTCCTACCGCTGTATTGTAAATCATTCCTAATAATGAAAATGACATTAATAACCCTACGATTGGATGAATTTCATTTGCCAACGCTAACATTGGAATATCTACCCCGACAATAACGTTCATTTTAGCAAGAAGAGAAAAATGAATAAGTAGAATGAGCGCGCCTAACAACAGTCCACCAATAATGCCACCCATACCTGCAATTCGTTCATTACGGATTGCACCACACATCACTGTAAGGAGCGAGAAGCATACGCCGATATTAAAAGACATATAGAGCAAAGCCGTTACCCACCAGCTTTTAGAGGATGTTTGTAACTGCTGTTCTGCTATTGTTGCTTGCTCCGCAAACGATAAATCCATCGTAGCTATTGAATAGACTGCAATAATCGTTACAACAGCTAATAAATAAGGCGTTGCAATTGCAATAATATTAATAATGCTTTTTACATTCATCATTACTGTCATCATGGTAAGGGCAATCATACAAATGCTCCCTAGCCATACAGGTAGTCCAAACATTTGCTCAAAGGTAGCGCCAGCACCAGCAAACATAATGACTGATACACCAAACAAAAATAGCGATAACACAAAGTCCATTAAAAAGCCGATCGTATTACCTGAAATTTGATAAATCAAATCCTTATGAGACGTTGTCTGCAATCTCGAACTTATTTGTGCTGTACACATTCCTACAAAGGCAAACCACAGTGTCGCCAAAAGAGCACCTAAAATCCCCTTATTGCCATAACTCGTGAAATATTGAATGATTTCTTGTCCTGATGCAAACCCCGCACCGACGATAATTCCTACATAAGCACCGCCGATTTGTAAGCTCTTTTTCAATCACTTCTCTCCTCGACTATTTATGCAATACTAACAATCATGATGGAAAATATGCCAAGCTCTATTACCCTTTATAGACTTTTTTGCTAATTGTTAATTTTTCAATAATATCTAAATTCGGCTTATAGCCGATACCGATGCTCTGTGGCACACGAATATGCCCATCTTCTACTATGATTTCTGGTGTAACAATATCCTCGTACCAATAATGGCTAGAACCTGCGGTATCACCAGGCAGTACAAAATTAGAAAGCGCTGTTAAAGCGATATTATGTGCTCGTCCGATGCCCGCTTCTAACATACCCCCACACCAAACAGGAATAGCATGTTGTTGGCAATAGTCATGTATTTTTTTGGCTTCTGTTAAGCCGCCTACACGCCCAATTTTTATGTTGATTACACCACAGCTACCTAGCTCAATTGCTTTCCTAGCATCTTCTAGTGATGTAATGCTTTCATCTAAGCAGATTGGTGTTTTCAACTGCTTTTGAAGCTTGGCATGATCGATAATATCGTCTGCTGCAAGTGGTTGCTCAATCATTAGCAGATTAAATGCATCCAGCTGCTGTAGCACTTCGATATCATTTAATGTATACGCTGAGTTTGCATCCGCCATTAACGGCAAATTAGGAAATGCGGCACGAATAGCCCTAATGACTTCGACATCGTAGCCCGGTTTTATTTTTACCTTTACTCGTTTATAGCCTTTTTCCACATAGTCCTTTATTAGCTCTAATAGCTTTTCAGTACTAGATTGAATGCCTACACTAATGCCTACATCAATAAGGTCCTTGCTTCCACCTAATGCATGGGCGAGAGATTGCTTTGTTTGCTGAGCATAAATGTCCCACACTGCACCTTCAATCGAGGCTTTAGCCATGCCATTACGCCGAATAGAGGCGAACAAGGTACTAACCTCATCTGGATGTGCAATGTCTTTATGTAGCAAAGCAGGCATTAAAAAGTCCTCTAACATATGCCACGTCGTTTTTAGTGTTTCCTCTGTATACCAAGGTGCTACAAAAGCAACTGTCTCACCCCATCCAATTGTGCCACTTGCATCCTTCACCTCTAAAAGCAATAGCTCTTTTTCGGCAACAGTACCAAAGCTCGTTGTAAACGGTGCCTTCATTGGCATTTTTAAATGCCTAATCGTAATTTCTTCTATTCTCACAAACGTCACTCCTTATCCATATTATAAAGCCAATAAAGAGCGTCTGACCAACAGATAAAAATGAACGTATTCTTTGTGCTTTTTCACACGAACAATTGCATATTCTTGCTCAAAAAAGGTTGTTAAAATCGTACGAATCTTATAACGCCAGTCCTCCGCTAATTTAGGACTCTCCACTTTCATCTTTTGCAAATGCTGTGGAATTGGCACTAAATAAGCATCCTTATAAAATTGTTGCTTACTATCGAATTCACCATCTTGATCGAGCACAGGTAATCCGTCGACTGTCAGCGACCACGATGCTATTTGTTCTGCCACTTCTTCTAGCTCATCTAAACAATCGTCTGCATGATTGCGCTCAATCCACCATTCGACTGCAATCCTATCCGAAGGTAGTCCATCATTAAAATCATCTTGCAGTGGACCGTAATAATCCACCTCATACTGATTACTAAAAGCACTAAGCTTTAAGAACGTTAAATTTGCTAAACGCGCTTCTAATGGATCAATTAACCAGCGAACAAGTTGAAATCCGTTCTCTCTTGCATACTCTTGTTGGGCATGCTTCAATAGTTCTCCCACACCTTGTTCACGATATGTTTTGTCAACACCAATCATGTGTGAGTGTAAATACATTTTTCCGTCCAAATAGCCTACAAAGCAGTAATTAAAACCAATTAGCCGACTTTCAAGAAAAGCACCCAACAATAATCCACCGTTTTGTACAGCCGCTAAAATTTGATGCGATGGAATTGCCTGACTCCCCCAAATTTCAGCATTTAAGCATTGCACCTCAGCAATCTCCGCAGGTGTCATCATTTTTTTAATAACAACGTTTTTTAACATGTTCTGATGCCTCCTTTATGGTTCTAGTTCTAATGCTCCTAACACAGCGTTTGTCAGAATTTCGACTCCTGTTACAAGTCTTGCCTGTTTAAATTTCATTTTTGGATGATGTAGCCCTGGTGTTAATCCGCAACCTAGACCAAGCATAGTTGATTTTAAGTGCGGACGTTGCACCGCATAATGATGAAAATCCTCTCCTCCTGGGGTATGTACAGGCTTACGTAAATTAGACAATCCAGCAGCCTTTACAATAGCTTGCTCCATAATATATTGAGCCGTCGTATCTACCTCAGCAGCAACAATATTAGCAACTGTTCGTAATTCAATTTGCACTTTATGCAATATTTTTGAAGAATCAATTACGCGCTTTACACCTAGAGCGAGTGTCTCCATAACATCGTTGCGTTGTGCTCGTATATCAATAGTAAAGGCGGCTTTTCCCGGAATTATATTGCCTGAAGCTCCTCCTGCTTGAAATTTTGTCATCTTAACGGAGACAGGCACCATTGGATCTGTATGAATTGTACGTAAATCCTCTATTATCGTTGCCCCTACTTCAATTGCATTTACACCGAGATGCGGCCTTGCTGCATGGGCGTCCTCGCCTATGATTTCCCCTTCCAGCAAACGGGATGCGCCGTGATACAACGCTGCACAGTATGTACCATCTTCAAGCTCATGGACAGGTCTTAAATGGACACCAAATAAATAATCTAAATCATCAATAATACCTTCTTCTAGAACAGCTAATGCGCCCGTTCCTTTTTCTTCAGCTGGTTGAAAAATAACACGTACTGTTCCTTTTAATAATTGAGATTGCTCTTTCAATAGTAAGAGTGCACCAATTGCCATTGTCATATGACCATCATGTCCACAGGAATGATTCGCTCTAAACTCACCATCTACTTCTTGCCATAATGCATCAATATCCGTACGTAAGCCCACTTTGGGATTTCCCTTGCCGATATCAACATAAAGCCCTGTACAATTTTTAAAGCGTTGTGGGGAAAATCCTTCACGTGTCAACAAATCAACAATATAATTTGTTGTCTCTACCTCTTTCCAGCTTATTTCTGGGTGTGCATGTAAATACGTGAAAATCTCCATTAATCTTGGCCTCAAACGATCCAATGCTTCTTTCATGACAACCACCCCCTTAAAATTGTTACTAGTAAGATTATTATAACGAAAAATAGTGCTATTCTACAGAGAATTAAATTATCTTCTAGCTAATAGACTACACAAAAGACAAAAAAGATGCGTAGCAATGTCTTTTAGTTTTGTTGCGACTGACGATGCATCCGCGGAAAACACCATTTTAGCGGACAACAACACTTTTCTCTATTATGCAAAATAAACGAAACCTTAGCTGTTTATTCTTTTGCAGTAAACAATAAATAGAATCGTGTACTAGTTGTTGGGAGCGGAGGCGGTGACTCCTGTGGGAATGCACGTAGCGTAAGACGCAACGAACCGCGCGCTAGCGAGGGTTGCGGCTTACGTGTGTGCCCGCGGAAAGCACCACCGTAGCGGACAAAACGCCATAGCAAAAAAGTGCTAGATTGATGACAGTCAATCTAACACTTTTCTCTATTATCCCAGCATATTCAACTAATTAATGCCTCGCATCGCTTTAGAAATAATCGGTGAAAGTACTAATAAGAGTATGCCAATAAGAATTGACAATGATCCTAAAAATCCGAAATATGTGAATTCACTTACAACCTCATATACCTTAACTAGTTGAGCGTTAATCGCTTGAGCCGCAGCACTAGTTAAAAACCACAGTGACATTGTTTGTGCAGCAAAAGCTTGTGGAGCTAATTTCGTTGTTGCAGACAGACCTACAGGAGATAATAATAATTCCCCAACTACTACTAAAAAGAATGATAATACTAACCACAACGGACTAACTAAAGCTTGTCCACCAGATAGATGTGCCGGAATCATCATCACTAAAAATGATAATCCTGCAAAGAATAGTGAATAAGAAAATTTACGTGGTGTGGATGGTTGCTTATCGCCCCATTTTAGCCACAACATCGCAAATAGTGGTGATAATGTAATAACAAATAAAGGATTTAGTGATTGGAACCAAGATGATTCCAACTGGAAGCCACCAAGATTTAACTGTGTACGCTCATCTGCATACGTCGCAAGGATTGTTGCACCTTGCTCTTGAATAGCCCAAAACATAACTGCCGCTAAAAACAGCGGAATGTATGCAAGAAGACGAGATTTCTCATCTTTCGTTGTTTTCTTACTACGGTACATATAAATAAAGAAAGCTGTTGGAATAAGCACCCCAAGAATAGTAATAAGTAAACTAAAGACATTCATCGTTAGCATACCAGTTTTAATACCGATGCCACCTAAGACAAGAATAATTAGCGCTACAATAGCGAATTGTGTAAAGACTTTTTTACGTTCTTCTGGTTGTAACGGGTTATTTACTTGTAAGCCCGCTAATCCTAGATATTTTTTCTCTGTTACTTTAAAAACAATTAAACCAATTAACATACCAACGGCTGCTAAACTAAAGCCTAAATGGAAACTATACTTTTGTCCAATTGTTCCGACAATAAACGGCGCAATGAATGCACCCATATTAATGCCCATATAGAAAATCGAGAACCCTGCATCACGACGACTATCTGTTTCAGCATAAATATCCCCTACAATACTTGAGACATTCGGTTTTAATAAACCAGTACCGATAACAATAAACGCCATCGACGCAAATAACATTGTCACACCGCCAGGGAATGCTAGCAGGAAGTGACCTATCATAATTAACACGCCACCATAAAAAATCGTTTTACGTGTACCTAAAAGTCGATCGGCTATCCAGCCACCAATAATACCCGACATATAAACAAGGGAACCATATATGGCCATAATGGAGTTCGCTGTACCGCGATCAAGACCTAATCCACCTTCATTTAATTCATAATACATGAAGAAAATTAGAATCGCTCGCATCCCATAGTATGAAAAACGTTCCCAAAATTCTGTGAAAAATAATGTAAAGAGCCCCTTAGGGTGTCCGACAAAACCATTTTGAGGGACGGATTTTACAATTTCATCTTTAGTAGACATAACAATATCCTCTCCCATTTTATTATTCCTTAAAAATATTATTACCCATTAGTAAGGATAAAAAACTATGTTTCACCATACTAAAGCGTTTTAGTCACTTTATCAAGAGTTTTAAAAAATGTTGAAAATTTATCAGTTTTCTCTATATTCAGATTGATTAGAAGATATTTTCTTAAATATATTGAAATATCTACGTTTTCGCACTTTTTGCTTTATAAAAGAATAAAATATTAATATAATATTTCAAAATATTATATAATCAGAAAATATTTTTTTATGCAAATAAAAAATCAATGGCGATAATCACCATTGATTGTTCATTATTTCAAAATGCATTATTACCAATTAATAGAAGTTATAACAAGTGCTTTGCGACTTTATCTCAACGCACAAGCTTTATTCCGTTATCTGTGTCACTTCCATAGAAATAAGCTAAGCCCCTTTTCTAGCTACGTGTTAGCTCACTTACATTTAATTCTATGTTATTTAACTACAAAATGTTGATATTTTGCGTAATCGGCTTCTTTTGCTTCAAGCTTTAATAATGTGCCTGCTTCTTCATATGCCGTTTCATAAATCGTCGCATTTTCATTTAAATAAGAAACAACATTTCCTTGCTCATATGGAATAAGCATTTTACAAGTTACATAATCGGAAAAAATATGCTGACGTATAATTTGTAAAAGTTCGTCTAAACCATTGCCTTGCTTTGCAGAAATCCAAATATTGTCCCCACTGATAACAGGATACGGCACATTTGCTAAGTCCGCCTTATTATATACATAAATAGTAGGGATTCCCTCCACTCCAACCGCTTTTAACGTTTCATTTGTAACATCCATCATAAAGCCATGCTCCGCATTTGAAACATCTACAACGTGGAGCAATAAATCTGCATCCCGCGCTTCTTCTAATGTTGAACGAAACGCTTTTACTAGATGATGCGGTAACTTACTAACAAAGCCAACTGTATCTGTTAATAAAAACGATTTCTTATCATGTAATTCAATATAACGGACAGACGTTTCGAGTGTAGCAAATAGCATATCCTTCTCAAATACTTGTTTATGATCCTCTTGTCCAATTTTAGCAAGCAGCTGGTTCATGATCGTTGATTTGCCAGCATTCGTATAGCCCACAATGGACACAACGGGTACAGCATTTTTTCTTCTTTGTTTTCGTTGAGTTTCTCGTTGCTCCTTTACTTGCTCGAGCTCTTTTTTTATTTTAGAAATTTGATCTTCAATTTTTCGTCGATCTAACTCAAGTTTGGTCTCACCTGCTCCACGGTTTTTAAAACCGCCACCAGTACCACCACCTTGGCGGCTTAGGGAAGCATGTAAACCGACTAAACGCGGAAGCATATATTGAAGTTGCGCCAGCTCAACTTGCATTTGTGCTTCACGTGTTTTGGCACGGCGTCCAAAAATATCTAAAATTAACATCGTCCGATCAATGACTTTTGTCTCTAAATCGCGCTCTAAATTACGGATTTGTGAAGGTGATAATTCATCATTAAAAATCACAAGATTAGCTTGTGCTTCTTCATAAAAACTTTTTATCTCTTCGATTTTACCTGTCCCGACATAATGAGATGGTGTGACTCGCTCTAAATTTTGCGTGACGATACCCATCACTTCCACATTTAAAGCTTCAGCTAAATTAGTAAGCTCCTCCATCGAATACTCAAAATGTTTATCATTACGTAAATTAACACCAACTAATATGGCCTTTTCTAACAATACATCTACTTCTTTCAATTTATCCATTCACAATCCTCCCACCAACGCCTTGGTGTTGCTATAACAAATTTTCTTCATCTTACCATATAATACCCGAAACTGTGTCTTTTAGTCGGCAAGGATTCCTTCCACCGCAGCGTTATTTATATAGCACATACTTCAAAGTCGAATCATCAAAAATAGTCTGCTCATTATAAAAAAACAAATGCGCCCTAGACTAGAAAATTGGGCGCATGCTTTAATGTAAATAAACTATGTTTATTTAGAAATGAGTAAACGAACATTCGCTTACTCTTATCGACTTATCCTTGCTCTTTTTTTAACAATGTTTCGGTACGATCGAATTCTTCCTCAATTTCAGCATTTCTCTTATATGTCACCATACTTACAACAACGGCTACTATTAAACAAACAAAGAATCCTGGAACGATTTCGTATAAAGTAGTTGAAAGCAGCTTTATTTTGCCCCATATAAAGGCTGTTGCCGCACCTGTCACCATTCCACTAAGCGCTCCGTAATTCGTCAATTTCTTCCAATATAATGATAATAAAATTATTGGACCAAACGCAGCCCCAAAGCCAGCCCAAGCAAACCCTACTAAATTTAAAATGGAGTTTTCAGGGTTCCAAGCTAAAATTGCTGCAATAATGGCTACTACTAAAACTGCCATACGCCCAATAAACACATAATGTTTATCGTTTGCTGTTTTATTAAATAACGCCTTGTAAATATCTTCAACAAGTGCTGAAGAAGTGACAATTAATTGCGATGAAATGGTACTCATAATTGCAGCAAGAATAGCAGCCAACATAATACCTGCGATAAATGGATGGAATAAAATTTGACCAAGTACAATAAAGACCGTTTCAGCGTCTTTTAATTCCCCTGCATTTTGTTGATAGTACGCTACACCTACTAATGCCGTTGCAAGGGCACCAGCAAGACTTAAAATCATCCAACCAATACCGATGCGACGAGCCTGTTTCGTTTCCTTTACAGAACTAATCGCCATAAAACGCACGATTATATGGGGTTGCCCAAAGTATCCTAACCCCCATGCAAGCGATGAAATAATCGCTGCAGCTGTCGCTGATGCTGGTAATAAACTTAAATGTTCTGGGTTTACCGTTTTAATGGATTCTACTGTTTCACTAAGACCACCCGTTAAAAATAACCCAAATAAAGGTACTGTAATCAGTGCTAAAAACATAATAAGACCTTGTAAAAAGTCCGTATAACTCACCGCTAGGAAACCACCAAACAATGTATAGGCAACAACTACGCCTGATACAATCAATAAACCAGTATGATATTCGTAGCCAAATGAGCTGTCAAAAAACTTACCGCCAGCTACCATACCTGAGGAAACATAGAATGTGAAAAACAATAAAATAATGAGTCCTGAAGCAATTCTGATTAATCTTGTATGATCACGTAAGCGATTATCTAAATAACTCGGTATTGTAATCGAGTCATTTGAAACTTGCGTATAAACCCGTAATCTTGGTGCGACAAACATCCAATTTAAATAAGCTCCTATTGTTAACCCAATGGCGATCCATGCTTCAACAAGTCCTGAAGCATAAATTGCCCCTGGAAGCCCCATTAAAAGCCAACCTGACATATCTGCAGCACCTGCACTCAACGCTGTAACAGCAGGCCCTAATGATCGACCACCTAGCATATAATCTGTTAAATTTGAAGTTTTAACGAATGCATACCACCCGATTCCGAGCATGACAATCATATAAATGATAATAGCAATAAGCTGATAAGTATTATCTGACATAAGCATTCCTCCTTTTCACCACTTTTTTTACATAGAATACTTTTCACTATTAATATACCGTAAAATGTTCAAAAACGAAAATCCATTTTCTGAATATTCGATTTACCGAATATTTGAAATGGAAACAACGTGAAGAAAATTGTGTTACACTAATGCCATCTATTACACAACAAAGAAGGCGAAACAAATGACATTTGAAGAAATGAAAACACTGCTTCTAGACCAGATTTCGCAACAACAACTCGTTGCGGCTACAATTAGTCAACCACGAATGAAGTCCAATGAAATAAAGCGTATTAAACTAAAGCCCATCATGTTGAAAGAAGCTTATCATATACAAATTGAATACCAATATGAGCGTATTTTAAAACATGAGAATGTCCTATTAGCCGATTTCCCGCCTAAACTTGACCTATTTTTTACTGACTTCCGTCAAGCACATATCGACTTTAAAGAAGAAAAAGTACACGTGCAACTATCGAAAAAAAATAAAGTTTTATGGAAATCAGATAAAGCCGCTACTCCGAAGCAAGTAAACTTATCACATAATCGTAAGAAAAACTATTTACTTGATGAGTCCACGCCTTATCCTTTTTTAATTCGTTTAGGTGTACAAAGCGAAGAAGGAAAAGTAAAAAAACAAAAATACGATAAATTCAAGCAAATTAATCGCTTCATTGAATTTATCGACGATGCCTTAGCCTATTTACCAAAAAATCGCCAAGTCCGTATTTTAGATTTTGGTTCAGGAAAATCCTATTTGACGTTTGCCTTGTATCATTACTTAAAAATTGAAAAAGGGTTGGATATTCGCGTTACTGGCTTAGATTTGAAAAAAGAGGTAATCGAGGAATGCTCTCGTATTGCACAAGATTTAGGCTACGAGCAACTTGAATTTTTAGTTGGGGATATTAATGACTATAACGATGAATCGAATGTAGACATGGTCGTAACTCTACATGCGTGTGATGTTGCAACAGATATGGCATTATCGCGCGCAGTGAAATGGGGCGCAAGTGTTATTTTAAGTGTCCCTTGTTGTCAACATGAGCTAAACCGTCAACTTGATACACCGGCACTCGATGTCATGTTACAGCACGGTCTTGTCCGAGAACGTTTTGCAGCTCTCGCGACTGATTCAATTCGCGCTGAGATTTTATCACTTGTTGGTTATGAAGCACAGTTGTTGGAATTTATAGATATGGAGAACACACCGAAAAACATTCTAATTCGCGCGTATTATACTGGCAAAAAACCGAGCGCACAACAACGTGCTAAGTATGATGCCTTTGTAACACTTTTGAATGCAAAACCATTTTTAGCAAATGAATTAACAGCTTATTTGTAAATTATGAAAACCCGAGGCGCATTATGTGCCTCGGGTTCTTTTTATAGCTCTTGTCGTAATGCTTGAATAACATCTATCTTCGTTGCTTTACGAGCTGGTCGGTAGCCTGAAATCATCGCCACACCAATACTGATGGCAGACGCAATGATAACAAGTTGCCATGGGATAAGTGAAAATGTAATATCTGACGAACTAAAAGCATCCTCACCTGTTGCGGCTTTTAAAATTAATGGTAAAACTGCATTTGCTGTAAAGCTAATGACATATGAAATAATAACTGCAATAACGGTACCTAAAATGCCAATAAATGTGCTTTCCATTAAAAAGAGTCGTTGAATCAACTTTGGACTAGCGCCAATTGCCTTTAATACCCCAATTTCACGTGTACGCTCTGTAACCGCCATTGTCATCGTATTGAAAATCCCAATAGAGGCGATTAACACTGCAATGGTTCCAACAAAAATTAAACCAATTTTCAATACAAGGAAAAATATATCCATCTGATCCAATTGCTCCGTCACAGAGAACACGCTATAGCCCTTGTCTTTTAACTTTTCCAAAATAGGCTTTACATTTTCTAGACTATCCGCATAAATATTGAATTCCGTATTAAACACTTCATCTTCTGCTACTTTATCTAATGCTGCAAGGGTACTTCCTATCGCTGCTTTTTGCGCTGAATCCATATAGACGGTATTGTCAATCATCCAATCATAAGATGGTTTTTTTGTCACACCAACTATTGTATATTTCACCTTTTCAGTTTCAGACGCTCCATTGGAATTGGAAGCTAAAGATAATTCAATTTCTTTACCAATTAAAGACTTTTTATATCCTTCTTCACTACCATCGTAATACGTTCCTTCTATTTCAGCCTTTTTGCTTTTTTCTTTAATGACATCTCGTTCTGCATCATTTAATAATGTTTGAGCAAAATGATATCCTACAATAATCTCATTTGACTTTGTTGGAAATTCCCCTTTTGCAAGCTTCCCAGTTACACTCTTAAAATCTGTCATATTCGTTATAACTAGACTTGAGTTTGTATCACGATCTTCAAAATATGAGTGCGCACTTGCATTAACTGCACTCGTTTCAAGCACTGTTTTTACATGGTCGATAGACTTGATTTCATCTTTCTGTTGCTCTGTAAATTGTGAGCCATCATATACTTGAATTTTAGTTATATTTTCATCTGATAGTATCTCGTTACGAATCGAATCCTGTAACCCAAACCCTACGGATGCAAGAACAATTAAAAATGCACAACCCATTGTTGCAGCAAGTACAGTCATAAATACGCGTAATTTATTTTTCTTAATATGTTGGATAACAAAATCCAATTGGTCTTTCCATATCATGTTATTCATCCTCCTTCACAAGCTCGCCATCATACATGCGGAAACGACGATGAGCGATTGTTGCCACTTCTTCATCGTGCGTAATAATGACAAAGGTTAAGCCAAGCTCACGATTTAAACTTTGAATAAGGAGTAAAATATCCTGCTCTGTTTCAGAATCTAGACTCCCTGTCGGCTCGTCCGCAAGCAAAATAGGAGGATTGGTAATGAGCGCTCTTGCAATACTTACACGTTGTTGCTGACCGCCTGATAATTCATTTGGATAATGGTCGGCCACTGTTGATAATCCGACTTTGTCCATTAATTTTTTCACTTTTTCTTTACGAATAGCTTTGCTTGCACCCTGTAATTTCAAAGGTAACTCTATATTCTCAAATGCAGTTAAACCCGGCATAAGTTGAAAGTTTTGAAAGATAAATCCAAACTGGCGCAATCGAAAAGCTGCACTTTCTGTTTCAGTAAGTTTCTCTGTCTGTTGTCCATTCACACAAATAGAACCTTGTTCAGCTTTCATAAACCCGGCTAAAATTTGTAGTAATGTTGATTTTCCAGAGCCACTCTTGCCCACAATTGCGACAATCTCTCCTTTTTTCACTTCAAAATTTACGCCCTTTAATACAGGTACATGCTTTTCCTTACCTTTTTTTCCGATTAAAAATGTATGTTGTAAGTTCTCGACTTGAATCATTTTTGACTTGACGCCCCTTTCTCTTACTTCTCTATTGTAGAAAACAATTCTTAATATTAACGAAGGATAAAAATGAAGATATTCTTAAGAAATTAGGGAACACTAAGAAATGTGAAGATATCTATCTTTACAATTCCTTTACAATTCAAAATCGATGGCTTGTGAAAATTATGTCTTTCAAAGAGCACTCTCTGTACTAAACACAATAGTTAAATTTAATGAAACCTTTATTATGTAGGCATTTATACTGTATTAATATAAATAAACACACGCTAACACTTAATATTTGTGAACAAAATGTATATTACAGGATTGTAAAGTTTTATATAGGAAAGATAAATTTTATGTAGATAAACGTAAGATTTTGTTATGATAGTAAAGTTTAAAGGTCGTTTATTTTATCTATATCCAGGAGGATTCTATTTACATGCTTAACTCAAAAAAACAAGACCCTTTCTTTGTAGCATTGCATAAAATTGCTGAAAATATGAGAGAGGCCGTACATTACGCAAATGATTTTCGTATAACAAGTGTAGCTGACTTAAAAGAGATTAGCATTACAATGAAAAATTACGAAACAGCTGGCGATAAACTCATTCATGAACTAATCGTAATGCTAAACAAATCATTTATGACACCGATCGAACGAGAAGATATTTTAGAATTCGCTATTCGTATGGACGATGTGTTAGATGGTACGGAGCATTGTATCGCCCACTTCGAAATGTTCTCCTTAACAGAAGTTGACGAATCAATGCGCATTTTCTTAGGCTATATTTCTAAAAGTGCCGACGAAATTGTTAAAGCAACTGAAGAGTTAAAGAAAAAGAATCTTATTGGCATGCGCCCACATGCCATTCTAATAAAAGACTATGAGCGTGAATGTGACGAAGTACAAAGAACTTCTATTAAGCAATTATTTTTAAATGAAAAAGATCCAATCCGCATCATTAAGTTTAAAGATATTTATGAACAACTTGAGGATATCGCTGATTATTGTCAAAACGTTGCCAACACAATGGAAACAATTATCATGCGTAACGCGTAACTAGGAGTGGGTCAAATACAATGAATACAATCATTATACTAACCGTATTGGTCGTCATCTTTGCCCTAACATTTGACTTTATTAATGGTTTCCATGATACAGCAAATGCTATCGCAACTTCGGTTTCCACAAGAGCATTGCCCCCACGTGTTGCCATTATTATGGCAGCGACGATGAACTTTATCGGTGCTATTACTTTCGTGGGTGTCGCAAAAGCTCTAACAAAAGATATTGTCGATCCATTCTCTTTAAATGCTTTTGAAGGAGATACAACTGGTTCTGTCGTTATATTAGCCGCATTAATTTCAGCTATTATCTGGAACCTACTTACTTGGTACTTTGGTATTCCATCAAGTTCCTCACATACATTAATCGGTTCAATTGCCGGCGCAGCAGTTGCTTCTGCAGGCTTTAGCGTCCTTAATTATGGCGGTTTTACAAAAATCATTATGGCATTAGTATTGTCACCACTCATTGCAATTTGTGCCGGCTTTCTTATGATGACGCTGTTTAAATTATGGTTTAAAAACTTAAATTTATATCGTACGAATAAAGGCTTCCGGACAATGCAAATTTTCACAGCGGCTATCCAATCGTTTACGCACGGTACAAATGACGCCCAAAAAGCAATGGGTATTATGACTATGGCGTTAATTGCAGGAGGCTTGCATACTGGGGATGAAATTCCTTTTTGGATTCGAGCAGCGGCAGCAACTGCTATGGGTCTTGGTACTTCTATTGGTGGTTATAAAATTATTAAAACGGTCGGCGGTAAAATTATGAAAATCCGTCCTGTAAATGGCGTTGCAGCGGACTTAGCTTCTGCTACTGTTATTTTCGGTGCAACATTAGTACACTTACCAGTATCCACAACACACGTCATTTCTTCATCCATCATGGGTGTTGGTTCAGCACAACGAGTTCGTGGTGTTAACTGGGGAATGGCACGAAAAATTGTAACCACTTGGATTATTACAATGCCAATATCAGCTGTAATGGCATCCGTTATTTACTTTATATTATCTTTATTCTTTTAGAATTCACGGCACTCTCTGCTCACAGAAAGTGCCGTTTTTTCGGTGCCAGGCACTCACACAATTCTCATACAATTTGCTACAACGTCGTGCCCGCCGGAAAGCGCAGTGGATTTTTATGCTTTAGGGGGTTGTCGTTTGAGCAGACGTTTTAATTTGTCATTGTAATGGGCCCAGGCATTCAAATAATTAATAACTCCCTCGCTTTGATACTTTTGGATACCCGAGTAAAAATCCACGGAGACTCCTGCGGGAACGCACGTAACGTAAGACGCAACAGGCGGCGCGGCAGCGACGGTTGCAACTTACGTCGTGCCCGCCGGAAAGCGCAGTGGATTTTTATGCTTTAGGGGGTTGTCGTTTGAGCAGACGTTTTAATTTGTCATTGTAATGGGCCCAGGCATTCAAATAATTAATAACTCCCTCGCTTTGATACTTTTGGATACCCGAGTAAAAATCCACGGAGACTCCTGCGGGAACGCACGTAACGTAAGACGCAACAGGCGGCGCGGCAGCGACGGTTGCGACTTACGTCGTGCCCGCCGGAAAGCGCAGTGGATTTTTACGCTTTAGGGGGTTGTCTTTTAGAAAGAAGTTTTAACTTTGTCACACGACAAAAAGTGACACATCCTTTACACTAGTTTAAAAGGGGGATGCTTTATCGTTATGAAAACTTTTTCAGCTTTTATCACTGCACATGCAAAAGCTATCGTTGCCATTTGGATTGTTATTTTTATCGCAATGGCCGTGTTTGCTATACAGCTTCCTAGCAAACTGCATGGAGATGGCTTTTTTGTTGAAGCTGATCATACCTATGTCACAAATGAACTAGCCAAAACATTCGACTTACCTGCAGAAACAATCATGGTTGTTTTTGATCAAGCAAGCAATCAAAAAATCGAAAACACCCTACAAAAGCTAGAGGACATTGAAGAAGTTCATTCTATTCAGTCACCACTGGATGATTCCACTTTACAAAAGAATGGCATTTCCTATGCCATGGTACATTTTAAAAATAACATTGATAATTTGCCTGCTATCGTCAAAGAGGTTCGTGCTTTAGTTGAAGATGATGGGATCAGTGTAACTGGTGGTCCTGTGATTTCGGAGGATATTAATGAAGCTAGCCAAAAGGACTTAGCATCCGCTGAAGCCATTGGTTTACCAATCGCTATTGTTGTGCTATTACTTGCTTTTGGTACTGTTGTAGCTGCTATTTTACCAATTTTAATCGGAGTTGTTACCGTTGTCACAGCATTCGGACTGTTGACGCTACTAAGTGGTAGCGTTAATTTATCCATTTTTGTGTTAAATATTGTACCAATGCTTGGACTTGCCCTTAGTATTGATTTTGCTCTGCTATTTATTAATCGCTATCGGGAAGAGCGTAACCATTCAAGCATTGCCGAAGCTATACAAATCGCCATCCAAACAGCCGGTCGTTCTATTATTTTTTCTGCTGTTTGTGTCATGATTGGTCTTGGTGCCATGATTGTCATTGATGTAGAAATCTTCCGCAATATTGCCCTAGGTGGCACAATTGTCGTATTGTTTGCCGTGCTTTCCGGTCTCACTTTATTACCTGCGACAATGATGGTGTTAGGAGATCGCCTAAATAAATGGCGTATATTACGTGTAAAGCCAGGTGGCACGAATCGTTGGCACAGTTTTGCTGGCTTTGTTATGAAGCGACCTGTGTCTATTGTTATTGTCGCTTTATTATTACTTGGTATCGGGATGATTCCGTTAAAGGATATTAAACTTGCTATACCGCAAGTAGATTCTTTACCAACCAAATACGATGCCCGAGCAGCTTACGATAAATTAGATGAAACGTTTGGGCTTGGCGATATATCCGTTTTATATTTACTTGCAGAACGCCAAGATGGTTGGGAAGACGAGCAAGGAAGAAAGCTACTGTTTGATATACAAGAAAAACTGCTTAACGACCCGCTCGTTGATGAAGTATCAACGATTTATACAGCAGCCCAAATAAAATCACCAGAGGAATTAAACGCTTCCTTAAAAATGCCACAAATGGCAGAACAATTAAAACCAATTATTAATACTTTTTCAAAGGATACACAGCTATTTATTCCTATTACATTAAATGTAGCTGGTTCATCTTCAGCAGCACAGCAATTCGCCAGAACGTGGATGGACAAGGATTTAAATGTTGACTTCAAACTAGGTGGACAAGGGAAATTTAATCAAGAAATTTTTGATGAAATTGCTAGTAAAATAATATTTGCGGTTTCCATCATTATCGTGTCGACGTTCTTTATTTTGATGCTTGCCTTCCGTTCCATTTTAATTCCTCTCAAGGCAATCATTATGAATATAATCGGATTATCATCCGCGTTTGGCATACTAGTTTATATTTTCCAATATGGGCATTTTGGAATAGAGGCTGGAACAATTGTCCTTATTATTCCAGTTATCGTATTTTGCCTTGTATTTGGTTTAAGTATGGACTATGAAGTATTTTTAATCTCTCGCATACAGGAAGAATATCAAAAAGGGGCAGATAATACGCGTGCAACAGTGGATGGGCTAACATCTACTAGCCGTATCATTACATCTGCTGCGCTGATTATGATTGTTATTACAGGGGCATTTGCCTTTACTGATGTCATGCCTGTAAAGCAAATCGGTGTTGGTATTGCGATTGCCATCGCGATTGACGCGACCATTATTCGGCTTATGCTAGTGCCAAGCCTTATGAAGCTATTTGGTGATTGGAACTGGTGGCTACCATTTGCTAAGAAAAAGTAATGATGCACACAAAAAATCCGAGAACATGTAGTTACATTGTTCTCGGATTTTACGTTTAAAAAGATTGACGATACCACGCTCTTGCCGCCTCTACCTCTGGCATTGTGAGCTGATGTCCGTAGTTAAACCATGCTGTCGTTACATGAGCACCCGCTTTCGATAACAGCGACTCCAAATCTTCTGATTCCTGTGCAGTACACATTGGATCATTGGTTCCTGCACCTATAAATACCGGAATATTAGGTAACGCAGGTAGTTCGATGCCACGTCTTGGCACCATCGGATGATGTAAAATTGCCCCTGCTAATGCATCTTCAAAGTGGAATAATAAGCTTGCAGCAATATTGGCTCCGTTTGAATAACCAATCGCTACAATGCGCGTACGATCAAAACCATACTCCTCTGCTGCGGTTGCCAAAAAGCTTTGTAATTCTTGTGTACGGAAGATTAAATCTTCTATATCAAAAACACCTTCAGCTAAGCGACGGAAAAAACGAGGCATACCGTTTTCTAATACATTCCCTCGTACACTTAAAATATTGGCTGTTGCATCAATTTCCTTTGCAAGACTGATTAACGAATGCTCATCCCCACCTGTACCATGTAATAACAATAAGGTTGGCTTTGTTTCATCTGTACCTTTATGAAATAAATGTTGCATAAACCCATCACCTTTCAATTATCTTGAATTCGAGATAATTGTAGCCTGTGGTAATATTAAATTCAAACTTTTTGACTTATTTATTTCACGATTCTCACTATTTGGCTGTTCTTGATTATTTTTATAAAAATTTTGAATCGTAAAAACTGAAAATAAACATGCAATGACTAAAACAACAATTACAATACCTACCAATTTTTTACCACTCATGTCGTTTCCCCCATATTACTTAGTTCTTTTTACGAAAGCCTTCTTCTAGTAAGTATTCTTTTGCAGCATCATATGTGCCAAAGGCTTCTTCTAAATTATCTCGATGATAGACATTCCAAGACCGTTGCTCAAACGCAAGCTCCAATTGATCACCTTCACGATTACGCCAAGTTTCAATAATCGGCTCTTCTACTTCTTGTTCCTCGCCTAAATAAGTAATGGCATCTTCGATAATGGCACGCAACTGGTGCTCATCATAATCGCGAATATTGACTAGTCCTTTATCATTTGCTTCATTTTCGTAGCGCAATAAATCTCCTATAAAGACAAAACCATTGCCATTTGGATGCAATTTTTCTACGACAATCGTCTTTTCAAACAAACTGTCCATATAATGATAATTCACTCGCTTCATCGAAATTTCTTTTTTCGTTAATTCGGAAAACGATTCAATTATCGCTTGTTTTTGTTCAAATGTTAGCATATATATGCTCCTTTTCTTTCATTGTAAATACAAGTATAGCTTATTTTCTACATAAATTAACATATAGACATAAAATGCTCATAAAAATAACTTCCATTCATTTCGAAGTTATCTTTATGAGCGTAAAGCATGCATACTGCTATATGCCATACATGCCAATGGTCATTTTCTAATTATTCAGGGCTGGTGACTTTTCTATCGATTGTACATTGCACTTTTGGCAAAGCGAATAACATCCGCCACATACAGCTCACGATACGGAACAAATTGTGCCGTACTGACAGGACGCACAAGTCGAGCTCGTTGCCCATCAGGGAAATATTCATACCCCTCAATATTTAGCGTGCCAGTTTTCCCTAAAAAGAATGCTTCCGCTTCATCAAGCTTTGCTCGAACAACACCCGAAACTTCCTCATATTGCAGCTCAAATGCATCCCAATTATCTTCAAACGGGTACAAATAGACATGACAAAATTCATTATCTATCATATTTTCAGATACGATGCTACAAGATGTCATCCCCATTTTGACAATGTCTTGAATATTAATTGTTAACCCTAATTCTTCTTTTACTTCGCGGATGCCTGCTTCCGCTGTCTCAACTGCTAGTAAATGCCCTGCTGCTGTAATATCTAGCAGCCCTGGATAATCCTTCTTTTGCGCACTACGGATTTGGAAATAAATATAGTTCTCGTTGACAAGCCAGCAGTGAAATGTCTCATGCCACAAGCCCTTCTCATGTACTTCTGCTCGTGTTGCCGTTCCAATTTGTTCATGCTGCTCATTAAAAACTTTAACAATTTCTTGTTCCACTTTTTATTCGACCCCTATACTGACTTCGTAGCCTTTTTCTTTATCGCATTTCGTTCATCATAAATATTCGAAACAATTACTTTTAGTACCGCATAGAATGGTACCGCAATAATAATCCCAATAAAGCCTGCTATATTACCTGCTGCTAAAATAATCGTAATAACTGTTAACGGATGGATATCAAGCGATTTCCCCATAACATTAGGCGTAATAAAGTTACTATCAATCTGCTGCGCAATAAGTGTAACGACGCATACCCACACAACAAGCATTGGATCTTGAATCACTGCTACAATGACTGCTGGTGCAAGGGCAATCCACGGTCCAATAAACGGAATCATATTCATAAAGAAAGCAAAAATCACGAGCAATAATGAATACTCTAAGCCAATTATTAAATACCCAACATACATGATAAGTGCTAGTAAAAAACTGATTTGCAGTTGCCCTTGAATATAGCTACGCAATACATCGTCTATTTCACTTAGTGTCTTTTTAATCCATTCACGACGCTCGCCAGTAAAATATTTATAAATGGAAGGCGCAAATTTCTCATGGTCCTTCAACATAAAAATGAAGAAAAATGGAATTAAAATCGCTAGTAAAGAAACTGACACCAGTGATTGGATAAATGATACAAGCCATTTACTTGCTACGACAGCAATACTCTGTACAGAATTGGCTAGATTATCAATAAAATCGGTTATTTGCGGAGGTAAATTATCCTTATTGCTGAACAAGCTAAACACATAATCAGTTGCCTCTTGAATACTTGAACTAATCAGCGGTGCATTTTTTGCCAGATTATTAAGCTGTGTAGCAATCGGATTACCAATAATCCAACCAAAGCCGACTACTATGGCAATCAGTCCAACGACAATTGTTAAAATACTCGACCACCTTGGCCATCTACGCTTTTCTAAAAAACGTTGAATTGGCTCTGTCACATAATACAACACACCCCCAAGTAGTAACGGCACAAAAATCGCTTTTAAAATCATAGCAAGCGGTGTGAAAATCCAATGAATCTCTATAAAATATTTAAGTATTAGTAAAACTAGTAAAATCCCTATACCTACTTGGAACCATACCTTCCTCGTCACTTTCTTCACTTCCTTTTATCACAGTTACTGAAAATACTACTTATATATTAACCATTTCGCAAGTATCCTAGTATCTATTACAAAGATAACAAGCAAAAAAACAACTTATCTTGGACAATTTTTATAGAAAACACTCTCAAGTCGCTCCGTTGGGACAAAGAGAAAAAGTGTTAGATTGACAGCCATCAATCTAACACTTTTTCTCTATCGTTGATGTCCGCTACGGCGGTACTTTCCGCGGGCACACACGTAAGCCGCAACCCTCGCTTACGCGCTGAATGCCAGCGTCTTACGCTGTGTGCGTTCTGAGCAGGAGTCACCGCCTTTTGCTACCATCAACTAGCGTTCTTTGCGGAACTTGTTCTACTAAGTCATAAAACAGGTTCTACAACTTTGTATCATCCACTGAATTTAAGTAATCCTCAATCACACCGATTACTGATTCTACACAGCCATCCTCAAACGGTGAAATTAGGCCAGCTTCCTTCACAAGCTTTGTAAATGACATAGAGCCGCCTAAGCCACATAAATGGATATAATCCTTCCAAGCAGCGTCAAACTCTTCACGTGAGCGTTTCCAGAATTGGAACGCACAGATTTGCGCTAATGTGTAGTCAATATAATAGAATGGACTTGCATAAATATGTGCCTGACGTTGCCATATACCACCTGACTCTAAGTAGCTATTGCCATCATAGTCACGGTGTGGTAAATAGGTTTGCTCGATTTTTTTCCATGCAGCTTTACGCTCAGCTGGTGTCATTTCTGGATTTTCATAAATAACATGTTGGAATTCATCAACAGCAACACCGTAAGGAAGAAATAATAAGCCACTGCTTAAATGTGTAAATTTATATTTCTCCGTGTCTTCTTTGAAGAATAGTTCCATCCAAGGCCATGTGAAAAACTCCATACTCATCGAATGGATTTCGCATGATTCATAGGTTGGCCATAAATATTCTGGGATGCCAATGTCACGGCTTGAGAATACTTGGAAGGCATGTCCAGCCTCATGTGTTAACACATCAATATCACCTGATGTCCCGTTAAAGTTCGAGAAAATAAATGGCGAATGATAATTTTCAATAAACGTACAATAGCCACCACTTTCTTTCCCCTTCTTCGCTACTAAGTCCATTAAGTCATGGTCAATCATAAAGTTGAAAAATTCACCCGTTTCAGGAGATAATTCTTCATACATTTTTTTACCGTTTGCCACAATCCAATTTGCGTCACCTTTTGGCGTAGCATTACCTGTTAAGAAGTTTAACGCTTCATCATAAAACTTTAGTTCGGGAATCCCGATTCGCTTTGCTTGACGCTCAAATAGTTTTGTTGCAACTGGCACGATTAAATCACGCACTTGGTCACGGAATTTCTTAACCATTTCAGCATTATAATCAATTCGGTTCATACGGATATAGCCAAGCTCTACATAATTTTGATAGCCTAATTTTACAGCAATTTCATGACGCACTTTGACTAGCTCATCATATAAGCGATCAAATTCCGCTTCATGCTCAGCAAAGAAGCCAAAACGAGCTTCTGTAGCAGCCTTACGCATTGCTCGATCTGTCGATTCTGTATAAGGGCCTAATTGGGCTAGCGTTAATGTTTCGCCGTTAAAGTCGATTTGTGCTGAAGCAACTAGTTTATTATATTCTGATACTAGTTTGTTTTCCTTTTGCATTAAATCAATGACTTTCGGTGAAAATCCTTTAATTTGATAGGATGCTAAATCAAATAACTGTTGCCCCCATTTTTCCTCTAACTGCTCGCGGAATGGTGAAGCGATTAATGCTTTATAATATTCGGTTGTGATTTCTTCTAGCTCAGGGCCTACTTCATCAAAATAGTCACGTTCTTCTTGATAAAATGAATCGTGGGTATCAATCGATGCTCGAATGTAGACGAGGTTAGCCATTGTCGCATATTCATTACTTAGTTCATTTAATTTTTCGATTAGCTCGCTTTGTGCCTCAACCGTTTGTGCTTCTTTAAATTGCTCGATTAAAGCTAACTGTTGCTCTTTCATCGCCTCCACGTTCGGACGACTGTATACATAATCTTTAAACGTTGTCATAGAAGTACCCTCTTTCTGTCGTTTAGTCATTATATTTCTATTATATGCCAAATATATAAAGGAAAGAAAGTAAATATATTATTAATGACCAATGATATATGTTTTAAATAATGCCGCTCTTTCACGTAGTCTTAACTTCGCTTCCACAGATTTTGGGGTTTTGGCAACAACGACATCTGCCTCTAAATCAAGCTTCTTCGCTAAATACTTCGCTCGTTGTAAATGGAAATCATTCGAGACAATCGTAATTTGCTTTGTCCCTGCTGGTAGTAATTCTTTTGAAAATAATAAGTTTTCATAGGTGGATGTGGATTGCTCTTCCATTAAAATTCGTTCAGCTTCAATGCCCTTCTCTTCTAGGTAGGTAAACATTGCAGATGCCTCTGTTCTATCCTCATCTGTTCCCTGTCCACCCGAGACGATTACCTTAACATGTGGGTATTTATTGAGGTAGGTTACAGCCTCTTCCAATCTACTTTTTAAAGATAGTGATAATACACCACCTGGCTTTACTTTTGCTCCAAGCACGATAACATATGGTGCCGTTCCATCTGCAACTGGCTGTGTGCCTTGTTTCATTTCTTGTCCTAACCATATATAAAGAGCACTACCTATACAAACAACAATTATAATGCCTCCCACTAGCCACCTTTTCACATGCAACACCCCCTTATACTAACAACGTCTTGCCTATAAAAAAGATGCTTGTACAAAAGAGAAAAGGTGTTAGATTGACTGCCATCAATCTAACACTTTTTTGCTGCGCCGTTATTGTCCGCTTCGGCGGTGCTTTCCGCGGGCACACACGTAAGCCGCAACCCTCGCTATCGCGCGGAATGCCCGCGTCTTACGCTGCGTGCGTCCCGCAGGAGTCACCGCCTCCGCTACCAACAACTAGTGAACACTTCTAATTTTTTATTTATTGCAAAAGCAAGAATAGCTAAGTTAGCTAGTTCTCCATATAGCAAAAATTTATGAACAGCTTTCCTCTGTTCCTTAAATTTTTTTAGTTATGTCCGAGCATCTAAATGGTTATCTTATTGTAAAGCGTTGAATAGATTCCTGTAATGCTGAAATTTCGTCTGTTAAATCATTGGATGATTCGCTAACAAGCTGAATAGCTCTCTGTTGCTCGTCAACAGATGCCGTGACTTCTTCAGAGGAAGCCGCATTTTTCTCACTAATTAGCGCGATGCTTTCAATCGATTGCATAATATCTTCTTTAGAGCCATTTAAATATTCTACGCCCGCCGTCATCTCTCCAATATTTACCATAATCTCTCCGACAGACGCTTCTATTTCATTAAATGAAGATTCCATTATACTAACTGAATTATTTTGCTCACGGACAATGATACTTGTTTTTTGCATCTCATCGTTTACTAAGTTCGTTTCACTTTCAATCCCTCGTAACGTTGTGCGTACTAAATCTGTTGCAACAGATGTTTGATCTGCTAGCTTACGTACTTCTTCGGCTACTACAGCAAAGCCTTTGCCATGCTCCCCAGCACGTGCCGCTTCAATCGATGCATTTAATGCAAGAAGATTTGTTTGATCGGAAATTTCATTGATAGTGCCCACAATACCTTCAATTTCTCTTACTTTAACAATTAAGCTATTGAACACTGTTTGAACACTATTAATAAGCGCCGACGATTCTTGTGATTTGTGTTTTAAACTGTTTAAATTCACAAGCCCTTCTTCATTGGACTGTTTCATTTTTTGAGAAGCATCCAACATTAATTCATTTTTATCATGTAGCTCTACAATTTGCTGTGCAAATGCAATCGCTGTACGATTCGTATCTTCTGCATCTGATGCTTGTTTCACTGCTCCTCTTGATACCTCATTAATCGCTTTCACAATTTCATCACCGTAAGCATTAGTCTCCTCCGCAACGGCTGTTAAATTGGATGAAGTAGATTGAATTTCAACAATGGCTTCTTCAACATCTGTAATTAATGTCTTTAATTGATCTACCATTTCATTAAAGCCTGTGTTTAATTGCCCAATCTCATCTGATCGTTGTAGGTTTTCAATTTCTACCGTTAAATTACCTTGTGCCACTTCATGAACACGCTTCGATAATTTTTTAACCGGTAAAGCCAGATGTCTAGATACAAAAATTACAATAACGGTACCAATAATAATGGCGCCCAATAACGTTAGACCAATAACCAATAACAGTGAATTGGCTTCCTTATTAAAATCTTGCATATATGTACCAGATGCTACGATCCATCCCCAATGCGGATCTTTTGCAGAGTAAATAATTTTATCTGCTAATACGTCCTGACCTGGAAGTGTAAACTCATATTCCGTAAAGCCACCGCCTTCTATTGCTCGCTTGGTTACATCACGAATAAAGTACTTTCCACTGCTATCTTGATCATCCCACAAGTTATCCCCTTCGCGAGTAGGATGCGTTGTTAACGTTCCTTTGTCGTCTAAAACATAGATATAACCATACTCTCCTAGATTACCAGGATAATTAATTGGTCGTTTTCCCTCACTATCCTTTGGACCAAGCAGCGCTTCTCGTACTCTTTCCTGCGCAACCTCCAAAGGGATGTCACCTTTTTCTACACTTTCATTTGCAAGTTCGATTAATTGTAAAGTAGACTCAACACTATTTTGAATAACTTGTTCGCCTAAACCTTCCATACCATCCTTTGCTTTCCCATAACTGACTATACCAATGATTAAGCTCGGCACTATTAGTAATGCCATTGAAACGATAATTAATTTCCCCTGTATTGAACGTAAAAATTTCATGCTTTACACCCCTTTTTACTTCGTTCATTTAAAGCATTAATATTAATCTATATTATGGAATGGTTTTATAGTTTACACAATATGTATTTCACAATAAATGTGTAGAATACTCACCTTTTCGTTTAAATATGCTAATATACACATTTTTTCGCACAGAAAAAAAACTATCTTTCTACAGGGATACAATGCGTAGAAAAATAGTTTTTTGATATTCTTTATAATTTAAATGTATTAATCGCTTCAATTACTTCCTTAGATGTGCGTTCCAAAATTTCTACTACTTCATTTAATTCTGAAACCATTGCCACCTGTAAATCTGAAGCAGTTGCAACTTCTTTCGTACCTAAGGCACTTTGCTGCGCAATATTTTGCATTTGCTCTATCGTCGCTAAGATTTCTTCTGAACCGGCTGACATTTCTTCGATTACTGCAGAGTCATCTTGAATTTTATTGTTAACCATTGCAACCGATTGTAAAATTTGTGAAAGGCTTGTACCAATTTGTTGCACCGCTGCATTCCCCGCTTGCACATCTTCCGTACTTTGTGCCATTTCAGAAAGAGCACGGTCCGTAATATCTTTAAAGCTTACTAAATGTTTTTGAATATCATCAGCAGAAGTCTTAGACATTTCAGCCAACTTACGTACTTCATCTGCTACTACTGCAAAGCCTTTTCCAGCTTCCCCAGCTCTCGCCGCTTCAATAGCAGCATTTAATGCAAGTAGGTTTGTTTGATCGGCAATATTGGTAATGACTAGCACCATATCTTCAATTGAACGGAATTTATTGCCCATCTCTTCAACATGTCCTGCTGTACGCAACACAGAAGATTCAACATTTTGGATTTGCGAAATAACCTCTTGAGAATGGTTTACATTGGACTCTACTAATCCCGTCATTGCACTGGAAGACTCAGCGATTTCGGAAGTTGTATCAGCTAAACGTTGGATGCCAATGGACATTTCATTCATTGTTAACAAAACCTCATTATTGTTTTGCTGGTGCTGTTCACTACCTGCCGCAATTTCAATAATACGGTCTGCAATTTTTGAGTTTGATGCTTCAACCTGCTGTGAAGTAGCATCTATTTTGCCTACAACTTCTCGTAAAGCAACCGTGCGAAGCTGAATCGTTTGGAAAGTGTCTTTTAATTTTATCAGCGATTCCTTAAAAGCATTGGCGAAAACGGCAATTTCATTTTTACCTTTAAACTGTAATTTCTCGACTGCTTCGGTTGCTTGAACAATATCACCGCGTGCAAAGCATTCAGCAGCTTCACCTAAAGAACTAAGTGGTTTTAATGAACGGTTAATATAACGATACATGATGTACATTCCAACCAGAGTTAATACTAACATAATCGCAATAAGGGCTGGTAAAACTGAAGTTAATACAGTATTCGTTACGCCACTTACTTGTGTCGCCTCAATATCTACACCAACAAAGGCAACAATCGTACCGGATTCATCTTTTAATGGCACCGTACCCGATAAATAATCTCCAAAGTCACTATGTAATATTGCGGAATAATAGCTACCTGTCGCCATTACTTTTTCAAGATCCTTATAGTAAGTAGAAGATGATTCCGAATTAATAGCACCTGCATTTTCTTGGTCATCATTAGGCATACCATCTACTAAAAATCTTACTTTCTGATCTTCCTTTGGTACCGCAAATGTATAAGCATAAAGCACGCCATTTTTTTCTCGTAAATCGTTTAATTGCTCTCTTAGCTCCCAGTAAAGTTTAGACTCCGATGGTTTTTTCGAAAGCTCAATATAATCGTCCGCATTTAACTGTTTTGCAATGTTTTCTGCTACCGCTACTGCCTGCGAGCCCATTGTTTTATTTACAGATGATTTCGCCGTGTAAATCGTCGTGACGATAAAACCAATTAATAAAGCGACTAATGTCATTAATGAAATTAAAATAATTTTATTACTTAACTTATTTGCTCTGCTCATATTTTTGGCACACTTTCCTTCTTCATTTTGCTAGTATAATAACTAATTATTACCTAAAAATTTATTTTTTCAACTATTTTGACTTTAATACTATAATATTATTACTAGCCAAGCGCATAATGCGAGTAGTGTAACAAGCAGTGTCGGGATCGTTAGGATAATACCTATTTTAAAGTACTGCCCCCAACTAATTTTAATACCTTTTTGTGCCAATATATGCAGCCATAACAATGTAGCTAAGGAACCAATCGGCGTTATTTTCGGTCCTAGATTCGTGCCTATAACATTAGCATAAATAAGTCCTGCTTTGATTGTTCCTGTTGCACTTGTTTCAGCAATAGCTAAAGCATCTATCATCACCGTCGGCAAATTATTCATAACTGCTGATAAAATGGCTGCTACAAACCCCATCGTTAGCGTCGCTACAAATAAGCCTTCCTGAACGGCATACTCTAACAAATCGGCTAACAACCCCGTAAGCCCTACATTTTTCAAACCATAAACGACTACGTACATTCCTATTGAAAAGAACACTATACTCCACGGGGCACCTTTCATAACCCTCTGCGTATCAATATTTTTACTTCTCTGTGCCAACCATAAAAAAATTAGCGCAACACTACATAAAATAAATGACACTGGAATAATAAAATATTCACTAAATAAAAACCCAATTAATAATATTGCTATAACGTACCACGAGATGTGGAATAATTTTTTATCTCGAATGGCAACAGTTGGTTGAACCACCGCCTCCATCGAGTACTGCTTCGGAATAGCCTTTCTGAAAAAAACATATAGCACGAGTATACTAGCTATTAAAGAAACGATATTCGGCACTACCATATGCACCGCATATTCTGTAAAGCCAATATCAAAAAAATCCGCTGATACAATATTTGTTAAATTACTAATCACCAGTGGTAATGATGTTGTATCTGCTATAAATCCACTTGCAATAATAAACGGAAAAACTTTTTGCTCTGTTAAGTTTAACTTTCGTACCATCGCTAATACGATTGGCGTTAATATCAATGCTGCACCATCGTTCGCAAATAGTGCTGAAACAATCGCTCCTAAGCAACCTATATAGATGAATAAGCGAATGCCACTACCTCTTGCAAGTCGTGCCATATGTAATGCAGCCCATTCAAAAAATCCGATTTCATCCAAAATAAGAGAAATAATAATAATGCCTATAAATGATAATGTAGCATTCCACACAATGTCAGTTACCGCCACGACATCATGCCATGTTACAACCCCCAACATTAAGGCAAATGCTGCACCGATACAGGCAGACCATCCAATAGATAATTTACGTGGTTGCACAATGACTAAAAATAACGTCACTAAAAAAATAACGATTGCGAATAAGGTTTGCACAATTCTCCCCCTTAATAAATTTCCACATTTGCTTATCAATGCCCATTATCACCCGAGCATACGCAAAAAGCACCTTCTTTAACCTATGGTATCCACTGGTTTTTAATCTTTATGAGACGAAACTCTTTTAGAGTTGGAGGGCTTTTTGCTGGAGTATGTAAAAACCAGTAGCAATGGTTTGCTACTGGCCTGACTGATAATAAAAACTATTCACCTAAATCAGCGTTATGGTAAACGTTTTGTACATCATCTAAATCTTCTAAAGCATCAATTAATTTTTCAAATTTTGCTACATCGTCACCTGTTAATGTAACTTCTGTTTGAGGAAGCATCGAAAGCTCTGCAACGGTAAATTCTTGAACACCTGCCGCTTTTAGTGCTTCTTGCGCAGCAAAGAATTGATCGGGCTCAGCGTAAACGATAACCGTCTCTTCTTCTTCAAGAATATCACGTGCATCGACATCTGCTTCCATTAAAATTTCAAGCACTTC
The DNA here is from genome assembly GCF_037976175.1 of Lysinibacillus sp. FSL K6-3209. Lineage (NCBI taxonomy): Bacteria > Bacillati > Bacillota > Bacilli > Caryophanales > Bacillaceae > Lysinibacillus > Lysinibacillus sp. FSL K6-3209. The sequence continues at coordinate 4,225,105 of NZ_CP150264.1, forward strand.
ATCTGCAGTCTTACCTTCTAAACCAATAACTGCTGTTGAATCGAACATATAGGCAACAGAACCACTTACACCCATGTTACCGTTGTTTTTACCAAATGCCGCACGTACATCAGATGCAGTACGGTTCACATTGTTTGTTAAAGCATCAACGATTAGCATTGTACCAGCTGGTCCAAAACCTTCGTAGCGTAATTCATCGAAGCTTTCGTCACCGCCACCTTTTGCTTTTTCGATAGCTTTTTCAATAATATGTTTAGGAACACTGTAAGTTTTAGCACGTTCAAGAACAACTTTAAGAGCGCGATTTGATTCAGGATCTGGTTCGCCTGATTTTGCTGCTACATAAATTTCACGACCGAATTTTGCATTAACACGACTTGTGCTTTGGTCTTTTGACGCCTTCTTTTCTTTAATATTGTTCCACTTACGACCCATTGTTTCCACTCTCTTTCAAAAATAAAGTTTATAAAATCATAGATGCACATCTACACATCTGCAAATGGTATTTAAATACTTTTCGTATCTTTACTCTGCAAATAATAACATATTGATGCTTCCAAAGCTAGATATACCAATGTTTAAGGTAATATTTTCACAAGGGAAAAATCACATAATATTTTCCATTTTAATACAAAAATAAGCGTAAAGTTAGTGCCTATAACTTGTTGTCAAACTTAATTTTTTGTAATAATGCCTGACAGCCCTCTAATACTAGTTCATAAGTTTCCTGAAAATCACCTGTATAGTATGGATCAGGTACATCCATTTGATGGTCCGTTAAATCTAAAAAACGAAAAATCTTCGGTGAATCAGGATTACCTAGCATCGTAAAAATATTACGTACATTATTTTCATCCATTCCTACAATATAATCAAATTGATCAAAATCATGCTTTTGTAGCTGTCTTCCTTGCATTCCCTTTGTCGCTATACCATATTCTCGTAACTTGTCTTGTGTGCCACGGTGGGGTGGCTCCCCGATATGCCATGAGCTTGTTGCAGCGGAATCTACGTCGATTTTGTCGGTCAACTGTGCTTTTTCTATTAAATCTCGCATGACTGCCTCAGCCATTGGTGAGCGACAAATATTCCCTAGGCAAACGAATAGTACACGTATCATCAAAAATACCTCCTACGACAAAGCACCCAAAATCAACGAGATTCTGAGTGCTTACTGTATTATTTTTTATCTGCTGCAATGCGTTTATTTAATTCTTCTGTTAAAGCTACTAACTCATGTTCAAGATGGTGTGTAAATTCCTCACGACCTTCTTTTCCCTTCCCTGTTACATAAAACGGCTCTCCATAGATAAGATAACCCTTTCCTCTTTTAAAGACATCGCCCGCATTTCGCGCTCCAACGTAAGCGGCTGGAACGATTTGAGTTTTGGACAGTTGTGCTATCGTGATGGCACCCTGCTTTAAATCTGTTCCTTCTGAATTACGCGTACCTGAAGGGAAAATCCCAACAATCTTTCCCTCTTTCAGCAGCTGTGAGGGAATTTTGATCACACTTGGTCCGGGATTATCACGATCAACAGGAAAGGCATTTAAATGATTAATAAGCCATCCTAGTCCTTTGATATCAAATAATTGCTTTTTCGCCATAAAGTGAATTTCACGAGGCATGACCGCAACACCTAAATTTAATATATCCACATATCCTGTATGTGTACACGCAATAATAAACCCACCATCCTTCGGTAAGTTATGCGCATCATATACACGAGCCTTTGAACCTGTTAATTTTAATATTAATTTGACAAGATTTGCCGTAAATTTATACACTGTTTTATTCCTACCTTATTCAATAGTTATTACTATTGTAATCGAAAAGTGCTATATATCGCAATTGCCCAAGTCAAATCTATCTGATTTATACCTGACCGATTAAGATATCCACATCAATCGTTATTTCCCTGACATCCACTTCTGCTTGCTGTGCTTTATGCCAGCCCATCGGCGTCATTTCTAGCAATGCTGGTACAAGCATTGAAGCAAGTGGAACCGTATAAGTAATGCGCTCTACTGTAACCTTTGTAAAACTTTCACGAAAGCGTTCGACCGTTTGCTCATTGGAGTACGTTTCTTGAGCCGAATCAGCGTAGAGTTGCGCTCGTAATTGTTGCAAATAACCACTTTGCGGAACCACTTTTATAACGCATCCTCCAGTTGTAAGTAGTCGTTTAAATTCTTCATAATTTGCTGGGGACAAAATATTTAATATGACATCGAAGCTATGCTTAGCAAAGGGACTTTTCGCTAAATCTCCTACACACCAAATTTGCTCTGGGTAATGGCGAGCAGCAGTAAGGATTCCCTCTTTTGCAATATCAATGCCTACACCGATACCATCTCTTTCAGACAGTATGCGAGCTAAATGCGAACCCTCTCCACAGCCGGTATCCAGCACCGTTTTTGCTTGTCCTATTAATTCTGCTATTTTCTCCTCTAGAGGATCGTACAACCCACTATCAATTATCTTTTTGCGGGATTCAAAAAGATCCTTGCTATATTTAGAGGTTGCTCCATGCGTTAGCATATTGACATAGCCTTGCTTGGCGATATCAAAAGAATGGTTTGCTGTACATGTCAACCTCCCTTGCTCATACACTTGCATGGACTCCTGACAAATTGGACAAGCAAATAGCTCAATATTTGCATTTATTAATGCCGCTCCTGCAGCTCGTTTAGAAATGGCTCCCATTTAATTTCCCTCCTTTTTTGCTGTTGGCGAAACAATGGCAAAACGCTCCCATTTTCTACTTTTCCACCTAAAGTATACGATAATAGCACGCATCCATTCATCTGCTGAAATAGCTAACCAAATCCCTACTAATCCCCAATCTAAAACAAATACAAATAAGTAGCCAAGTGGCAAACTCATACATACCATTGATAAAAAACCGATTTTGACAGGAAACCTTGCATCACCTGAAGCACGTAATGAATTAATAACGACGATATTCATTGTACGACCTGTTTCTAACAAAATACTTAATGCTAAGACAGATCCGCCGATCGCGATAATCTCTGGATTATCTGTAAATAAGCTCATGAACTGCGTACGGAAAATTGTGACAACACTCACCATAAGGATTGTGAAAATAAAAGCTGAGCGCACGCTTATCCATAATTGATGATAGGCCTCATCTTTTTTACCTGCCCCCACATATCGACCTATAATAATCGCCGTCCCTGTACCGATTGCAACTGCAAATAAGTATGTAAACATTGAAATATTCATGGCATATTGTCTTGCTGCAAGCGTCTCAGCACCTATATAAGTTGCGTAATAAAGGAAGACAATTTGGCAAAATTGGTAGAGCACTTGCTCAAAAGCAGATGGTAAACCGATATTTAAAATTTTTCGGACATATTCTTTTGAATAGCTGAAATAGTATTCTATTTTCACACGTATCTCCATCACCTGATACAACAGCCACGAAAAAACAAGTACCGCCAATCCACGGCTAATAATGGAGGAAATCGCAGCGCCCTTAACACCCAATTCTGGCAGTCCAAAATTCCCGAAAATTAATCCGTAATTTAAGATAACATGAATAACATTCATTCCAAGCGAAACGTACATGGTCTGTTTCGTCCAACCATGGACACGAATAATGGCTGCTAACGCATTAATAATAGCCTGTAAAAAAATAAAACTACCTATAATGACTAAATAGCTTTGCGCATATTGCAAAACATCGCCCTTTAGATTCATCATCGTCATTAAATGGCTTGAGCCAAAGAAAAAAATCACACTCATAATAAGCCCAACAATTACGTTCATCGTAACAGCTAATGCCGAAATTTTTGTAGCCTCTAAATAGCGTTTCGAACCTAAATATTGCGATACAACAATTGCAGCACCATTGCCCACCACTTCAAGTATTAATATCGCAATATGAATATATTGATTGGCGGCACCAACACCTGAAACTGCATTATCCGACAAAGCACTTAACATAAATGTATCGGCTAATCCCATTAACATAAATAAAAAAACTTCCAAAAAGATCGGCCATGTTAAATGAAATAAACTAAACTGGTCGGTCGAATGTTTCTCTCTCATCGCATGTCCCAACTACTTCACTCTCTCTATCCATTACATAAAAATCTATTGTATCTTATCACAGATTGGCTTGTTGTATAGGATAGGTAATACAAAAATAATTGCATAGCTTACAAAAAAATCCCTCTCACTGCATGGCTGTGAAAGGGTGTCTTATTAACATAAGCAATTTTCTTGTAATTGCTGTCGTTTTTCTGTTGTTAAGCCAAATTCTTGCTCTAAAAATACGTTTTTTGAACCGTATCGACTATCCATAGCATCAAAGGCGGCTTGCAAATAATCCTCGCGCGCTGACATTAGTGCGTGAAACTGCTGTAATTCATGATCATTAAAAGTATCTTGGATTGCCTGTGCCATGCGTTCTACCATTGGGCGTAAGTAAATATTTGTTTCTAAATAGTCTTGCATAATGGTTTCCTCTGGCACATCTAATGCTAGCAAAATAAGAGCTCCTCCAATACCTGTTCGATCTTTGCCTACTGCACAATGATGAACTAGACCTAGATTATCTGGATTTTGGATGGTTGCAATTAATTTTTTAAATGATACATTGTTAAATGGCATTTGTGCATAAAAATCTCGGAACATCTCAGGACTTACAACTTTATAAAAATTGTGACCACCAGTATTTGTTGGCATCTCAAACGCATGATTTCCCTTTGCAGGAATTTGAATATACTTTGCATCCTTGAATGTTGGATTAGGGTTATTTCGTGCCTCGTGTTCATCTCGGTAATCAAAAATTGTTTTTACCCCTAATGTTTCAAAGCGCACCTTATCCGCTGGTGTCATCTTACCAAGTGCAGCTGAACGATATAGCAAGCCATTCTTTACGATACGACCATCCCTCGTCTTATAGCCACCCATGTCGCGGAAATTCAAGACTGCCTCAAACGGAATAACTTTCATGTCAAACTGTGTCATCCACTACGCCTCCCTTATGTTAGCAATCATTTCTACTTCTATTTTATAGAACAAACAAAGAGAATACCAATTATACAATGCCTTATTTATTCAACTATATTTATTTTAAAAGATGAATAACGCTATTGTCCGCTAAGGCGAATACTCTCTACAAAGGAAGAAATGCCAGCAGGCAACAACAGCATAGCAAAAACAGATAATGGGACAAAAGAGAAAAAGTGTTAGATTGATGGCAGTCAATCTAACACTTTTTTGCTGCGCCGTTATTGTCCGCTTCGGCGGTGCTTTCTGCGGGCACACCGTAAGCCGCAACCCTCGCTACGCGCGGTCTGTTGCGTCTAACATAATGTGCTTTTCCCGCTAGAGTCACCACCTCCGCTACCAACAACTAGGGAACCCTTCTAATTTATTATTCATTGCAAAAGAAATAATAGTAAATATGTTCTATATATTTTCTTAGCAAAAATTTATCAAAACCAATGTACCTCTATTTAAGATTTTAAGGTTATGTCCCAGCCTCTTTTCTCTTTTGCCTAAAGCTAATATGAAAGGTTTTTACCGTTTATCCTTATTTAAATAACTCAGGATATACAGCTTTTGCAATCATCTCAACAGCTTCCCCGATACGAGGTCCAGGACGATTTGAAATATCTGTATCAATAGCATTTACTGCTTTATCTTGAATAGCTGTAATCGTATTCCATCCATCACGTCCTAGAATTTCCCCTACTGGATCTTTTACATAGTTGACCGTTGTTAAAATAACTTGAGGGTTTTTCGCAATAACATCTTCCTCTGCAACCTTTACCCATCCTGTTTGGTCACCAAATACATTGTTGACATTTGCAGCATTTAAAATTTCCTGTTGGAAAGTACCAGCTGCTGTTGTATAAATATCAGGTTTTGGGCTAATTTCTAAGTAAACATTTTTTGGTGTTTCTACACTTTTTACTTTTGCTTGAACATCAGCAATTTTCGCTTTAATCTCTTTGTTTAATTGCTCGCCTTTATCTTGTACACCCATCACTTCAGCAAGTTGTTGAATATCTCCATAAACATCTTCAAATGATGCAGCTGATTGAATAACAAATACTTTCACACCTGCATCTTCAAGACCTTTTAGTGCATCTAGTGTCTCTTCATTTCCTGTAGAGTACGCAATGACAACATCTGGCTTTAAGGCTACAATTCGTTCGCTATTAAATGTCACTGAATCTGACACACGTTCGATGTTTTTTGCTTCTTCTGGGTACGTATCATATTCTGTAGCTCCGACAACTTTATCGCCAACACCTAGTGCAAATAAAATTTCTGTGTTACTTGGTTGTAATGACACAACAGTTTTCGGTACTGCATCAAATGCTACTTCTACATCGCGATCATCCTTAACTTTATAGCCACTTTGCTCAACTTGTTGGTCCGATTTAGATGTATCGTCATTTTTCGCTTTATCTGCTGTGCCGCATCCTGTCAATACAAGCGCAAGCATTAACACAGTAAGCCATTGGAATTTTAATAGTTTTTTCACTTTATTCATTCTCCTTCTTTTTCTTCATTGGATATGATTTGCTAATAAACGGGATTTCAGCGATTCCAGCCTGTTGATTCATGTAAACAGCCATAACAAAAAATACATTAGCTAGTAATCCTAAGTAGTCGAAAAGAATGGCCTGTACTTCCCTTTCCTCTGACACTTTATGTAGCACGCGGTACGATTTTTTTGCCTCACTCCGACATAAGTGAAGCGCAGTTGCAGCCCCCGTGCCTTGTGGCAAAACAAAATTTTGTATTTGTTCCTTTACATGTCCTACATAAAAATCATAACGATCACTGAGCCATGACAAATCTTCTTCCGTTACCGCAAGTTTGCCACGTACCGAGCCGTTGACATGGTATGCCATTGGCAAAATAGTCAATAAATCTGCCCCGACTAGTTCAACTTCTTCGGCTTTTACAGCAGCCAATGCTACACCGATATGCGTTGTTAAACTATCTGTACGGATTTCAAAATCAACTGTAGATATTTTTTCACGCATGAACGGGTAACAAGAATAACGCGCATCTTTTTTCATCTGTAATCCCTTCTTTCTTTCATGAACAGATTTTGCTTAAAAGGTGCATAAAAAAACGTCGCTCCCTAGGGAACGACGAAAATAGCATATATAGTGTTGTCTGACGAAGACAGCTAATGTATTTGCCGTATATCCTCCTAGCTTCCGAAGAGTTTTTATACATTAAATAACGGTCGGTCTCCTGGCTCGTACAGTTAGCTACCTTCATTTCGTAGCGCTCATAAAGCCTTCCCATCCTGTTGTCTTTGGACAGTGGCATGTATTATGATTTTTGTACTTACAGTTGCGGAAACAGCTTCGGTCTTACACCGAATTCCCGATTATGCTAAAATTAGCACCATTATTCTGCAAGAATTATTCACTTGAATAGCAGTTTATCATATATGGATTTAAAAAAATAGTTATGAGATTGAAGTATAATCGAATATATCCACACCGTACTTAGCACTATTTCTACATAGTGACCAGCTATTCGTTATTCTTTCCTAATAATTCTGACTAAAAGAACTAGCTATAAAATTTTTTCAATTGCTTGCTCAATATCTAGTTGGGAATCGGTTGGTTCGAAGCGTTCAACTATATTACCTTGATTATCTACTAAAAATTTCGTAAAGTTCCAACGAATATTACGCCCATCTAAAAAGCTAGGAGCGATTTGGATAATTGATTCCGCTAACATCTTTTCCTGCATATTGGCTTTGCCGAATTCACGAAAATCTACTTCGTGCTTTAAATAATTGAATAATGGATGTGTCCCCTCGCCATTTACTTGAACTATTTCAAAGATTGGGAATGTTACCCCGTAGTTAATTTGACAAAGTTTAATCGTCTTTGCTCCATCTTCTGGGTTTTGTTCTCCAAATTGATTACAAGGGAAACCTAACACAATAAAATTATCCTTGCCATATTTATCATACATTTTCTGTAAATCTTCGAATTGATATGTAAAATCACATTGGTTGGCTGTGTTGACAATTAGCATCGTCTTTCCACGATACGTTTCCATTGATAAAATTTCACCGTTTGGCTTCTTTACTAAATAATTATAAATACCCATTATCTCGACCCTTTCTACTTTCTATTTTTTTATATAGAATGACCAACTATAACCCCTCACCGTTATGTGAACAATTATGTTGCTTATTCCTCAACAAATGGTTTTGTCGTTTTTTTTGAAATCTAATAACTATTGCCTACTAAATCCCTCGTAAGTAAATAAGGCCTATATTCACATGAATCAAAAATACTGTTTTTTTTTATTATAACAATAACTTTTCTTTCTTCAAAATAACACGCTCAACCATAAAAATAGCCATCTCGCTATGTTAACGGATGGCTGTTTTATATTTCTTTTTACATTTTGTATCTTGCTCTTCTTCAATTAATCTCATGGCAATATCCAACAATTTATGATCATTAGTAGCATCAAATAATTTCTTGAATGAGACAATAATATCATAACGAATAAGTGTTGGTTGTTTTTCATCCATACAAGTTTGGAACCTTTTTGCTAAATAAGAAACAATTAAATCTCTTTGAACCTGTCCTGCAAGTCCTATTTGCCAGATTGCTTGTAATGCCTGTCTTGCGGTTACTTTTCTTTCATCATACGTCACTGCCCAGATTTTTAGAAAATCATCAAGAACACGCTCTTCCGGATCACTCTTTGCTGCTAACGCACATAAAAACTGCGCAGCACGCGCACGCGCATGTCCATTATTATATGTAAGGGCTTTAACAAGTTGTTCCCAAACTGCATATGTCCAATCGACTGGCTCTTGCACAATCTTCATCAATTTTCTATAAGACTCGTATTCAATTTCACGGTCACGCTCTGTTAAATTACTAAAAAGCTCCAAAATCTCTTTTTCCATGATTTATCCCTACCTTCATTACTTTCAGAACGTTTTCAAATTTTAATTTTAATGTGTTACACTGTACTTAAATTAATGATAAAAAGGAGAGCTTATGAATAGATCTATAACTCGAAAGTTGATTATACGAACGCTAGCGATTATATGCCTCCTAGTAGCTGCATATTTTATCATACCAGTCTCCGTGCCCATACTATTAGCAGGTGTTACAGCTTTTTTATTGGAACCCATTGTCATGTTTTTTAAACGAAAATGGAAAATGTCTCGGAAAATAGCTGTTGCGTTTATATACATAGTAAGTGTTATTTTTATTTCTATTATCTGTTACTTTACTATTACACAACTAATGTCGCAAATAATTTCCATTTCCAAACAAGCACCTTACTATATTTCTAAGCTATCTGAGATGTGGGGGCATATGCAAGAGAATATTTCAAAATATACAGAAGACTTTCCGACTGAAGTGAGTTCCTCACTTCAAAAAACGGCAACCGACTTTATTAAGAAAATTGAAGAATCTTTTTTAAACTTCTTTAATTATACCAAAGTTACGACCTTCTTTTCACAAATTCCAAGCCTCTTTATTAGTCTTCTCGTTTATATGATTGCTCTATTTTTATTTATGCTCGATTTACCTAAATTAAAACAGATAACGTATAAATATTTAAAGCCATCAACAGAAAAGAAATTAAAAATTATTACGAATCGGTTAAAAGATGCATTTTTCGGTTTTATGAAGGCACAAGTTCTTGTTAGCTTTATTATTGCAGGAGTTACATTTGTTGGGTTACTCCTTATTCAACCAAAATTTGCGCTAACAATGACTTTTATTATTTGGATTATTGATGTTATCCCGTTCCTCGGCTCCATTATTATTTTAGCGCCTTGGGGAACTTACCACCTGTTGATGGGGAATACATCGATTGCCATTAAGCTCTTTGTTCTTGCAGCTATTTTATTAATTATTCGTCGAACTGTCGAGCCTAAAGTAATGGGCGCACATATCGGTTTATCGCCTCTACCAACATTAATAGCGATGTTTGTTGGTCTACAACTATTCGGTATCATCGGCTTACTTGTAGGGCCATTTGTTATCATCTTATTGTTTGCCTTAAAAGAAACAGGGGTTATTAAAATCAATTTTAAAATCTAGCAGATGTGTTTTGGAAGAGGGCGGGCGCCAAGTTGTAAGAAGTAACAAAACGTCGCTCTCGAATTTACAGCTGTGCTAAAGTCCTACCAACGACAATTATAAAAATAAACACAGGGCACATTCTATTCATGATAAATAGAAGTGCCCTACATTATTGTCTATTCTATACTGCTTTAATTAATAAGCTCCGCTTTCTTTAAGAAGCGTTCGATTATTACCGCTACTTCTGCACGTGATATGTTGGCAGTTGGCGCAATTGTTTTATTTTCCTTGCCTGTTACTAAACCTGTTTTCACTGCAACTGCAATAGGAGATTTAGCATATTCAGCAATTTGTCCTTCATCTTTAAACGCAGCTAAAATAGTTGTCGCTTCTCGCTCTGAAATCGTTGTATCTATATCGGTTAACAACAAAGCACGCGCTAAAATAGTCATTGCTTGCTGACGTGTAATTTTATCATTTGGCCCAAAGTTCCCATTGCTGTAACCTTGAATAAGCTTGTATTCACTTGCAGCATTGATATAGCTTGCATACCATGCATCTGTTGTAACATCTGCATAATGATTAGTACGATCATCTGTTTTTAAACCGAGCGCACGGACTATAATAGCAGCAAATTGTGCACGTGTTATATCTTGATTAGGTGCAAATATGCCCTCACGTACACCATTAATAATCATTCGAGAGCCAAGATTATTTACAGCCTCTTTTGACCAATGATTGGCCACATCCTTAAATTCAATAGGATTCCAAACAAGAGCATACGTACTATTCGTTAAACTATTAATCACAGCATAGTACTTTCCTTCTTTTTGTATTACCTTTGTCGGTACATGATGCGTTGTGCCGTCTTGTTTAACGACAATTCCTGTTGTAATTTTGCTTGCTTCTACGTCTTTTGGTACCACTATAGTTCGTTGAACATAAGCATTGAAGCTTGTAACATCAACCGTTTTCATAGCACTTACCGCTTTTACAGTAAATTCAATAGGTGCAACCATTACAGAGAAGTTACCTTGTTGTGCCACATTTTCTACAAACTTCACCATATCGTTTGTAGGCTTCGCAATTTCAATTTGCACTTTAATATCTTCAAGTGCAATACCCTTGCCTATTTGCGTAGAAATAGCATCTATATTGATTTGTGAAGCTGGCAATGTGTAAGAAGCTGTTGGTGTTTGAATAACTACTATTGCTTGCTCATTCTGCATATTTTTTACCATTTGAGCATTTAATTCTCCAATAATGATATCAGCATCATTGTTTACAGGAATAGTCACTACAGCTTTTTTACCTTCTGCTGCTAGTTTTTCTTGTAACTTTTTAGAATCTACCGTGACAGTCATTACTTTTTGAGAACCTACCTGTGTATTTGTCGCTTTACCAATGGCCTCTTCCTTACCATTAACAAGTACTTTTACTTCTTCTGTTGGAGTCGGCTTTGGAGTAGGTTCCGACGTTGACGGAGTACTAGAAGAAGAACCACCATCACCACTAGACATCACTTCCCACTTCGCATAGACCGTTGTATTGCCTACAATTCCTTTTGTAAAATCAAACAACTTTGTCAGTTCACGATCCATATACCAACCACCAAAAGTGTAACCAGCCTTCGTTGGATTTTCGCTTGGTTTTGTAGCGACAGCGCCCTCTTTTACTTTTTGCGCTTGCACTTTACTACCACCATTCACTTCAAAGGTAACAGTAAATTGTGGTACAACCGTTATTTCAAAATCAGTCGTAACTTTGCCTCCAAAGTCGTCTTCAGCAGTAACAGTAATGGTTGCTTGTCCGGCTGATAATGGGTTAATTTTTAGATTATTATCTTTGATTGAAACTGTTGCAATTGCTTCTTTATGTGAAGTTGCAGATAGTGTCAAAGAATCATTATCTAAATCCTTAAACGTAGTCGACAAGTCGATTGAGATAGCATCACCACCTGCAATACCTTGTTGATTTGCAATCGCTTCATTGACAGTAGGTATTTGGTTTTCTTGTACAGAAAAAACGACATTTCCTGTTGCTTCTTTCGGATCAATTAATCCAGAAGTTGTACCATCATCTACAATTGTATATTGAAAGCCCGCTTGACCTTTAAAATCCTTTTCTAAGGCAAACTTAATTTCATCATTTTCAATCGTTACGGTTCCGCCTGCTGCATTATCAACAGATTTCACGCTAAGTTTTTGATTGTTTTCGTTTTCTGGACCTGCTTTATCATTACCAAGCAGCTCAGCAAACGTGATGATTTTAGCTTTAGCATTTTCTTTCACTGTTAGTGTATCATCTGTCGCGATTGGTTCATCATTCACTTCACTCACAGAAATAGTACCTTGCGCTGTATGACTTAAGCCACTTTCTGTTGCATCAAGTGCTGCAGCAACATCAAAACTAAAGACATCATTTGCCACCGAATTTAAATATTGTGTCGGCGTGAACTTTAAACCGCTATTCCCTTCAGCAATGGTAATAAAATCCCCATTTTGGATGACTGTTGTACCATCGTTTTTAAATAATGCCCCACCTTGAATATTACTAATTTTCAGATGTGTAACGGCATTTCCATCTTCTGATGTAATAACTAATCCACTTTGCGTTTGACTATGTTCCGTAGTCGAAGCACTTGTAACCAATGGGCTACTTGCACTTCTGATTACAGTTAGAGTATACATATTTTCAATACCATCGCTAGACTTCACAACGACAGGTATACTATTTTTTCCAACTTGAAGTGAAAGCTCATCAGATGGACTTTCACTAGCAACATCTGTTCCTAGTACTTTTATCGTAGCGGCAGTATCCATCACTGTCGGTGTTACCTTTAGCGAAGTGACTGCATTATCTACATGGACTGTATAGTCATTTGTGTCTTCTGCAAAAGTAGGGCTTAGCGTTCCTTCACTCACCGTTAAATTAGACAGTGTTGGTGGATTGCCCACTACAACATTACATGTTGCAAATTTTGTATCATCCTTTGTTGAAGTGACCGTAATGGTAGCACTACCTTCTGCTAACCCTGTCACCAAACCATTTGGGTCAACTGCTGCAATCGTGGAGTCGCTAGATTCCCACGTTACATCTTGAAATGTTGCATTTGCAGGAGTAAATAAAGCTGTTAACTGTTTTGTTGCATTTGGTTTAAGCGTTATATTCGTTTGATCGAGCGTTAAATTAGTAGCATTAATAACTAGATTTACTGGATAATAGCTCACTACATTATAACCAACTGTCAAAATATCATTTATACCGTCATTATCCATATCTTCTATAAATAGTTGATCGATGTTTTCCCCACTTGTCGTAACATCCGAAGCACTGCTAAATTGACCTGTTCCATCATTAAGATGAATATCTAATACGTTTTCACCTTCATTATTCGCTGTTATAACTGCTATATCTTTATTGCCATCTTTATTTAGATCACCTATTGCTAATGAACCAAAAATAACATTAGTTCTTCTCATAAGTGTCAGGTCAAAGCCCGTATTTATGCTATTACGAAGCCCTACATAAATGGTAAGTGAATTTGTTTCAAAGTTACCTGTTACTAATACAAAGTCGTCTTTTCCGTCTAGATTTAAATCCCCTGAAGCAACGTATAATGCGACTGCGCTATCGGTTCTCTGAGGTACTTCTGCAAATTGAAATGTACCATCACCATTACCCATCCCCAATTTAAATAAGTCTTCATCAAAATAGTTCTGTGTCGAACAAATATAGTCCAACTTATTATCGCCATTAAATTCTCCCATAGCGCAACTATTATTTCCTATTTGGTTATAAGTACCTTCATTTTCTTTTAACAAGAACGAAGGATTATTTGGCGTACTATTATTAACCCCGACATACGTTTTATCATTGGCAAACCAAATGACATCATTTTTACCATCATTATTGACATCTCCCGTTTGCACACTAGTTCCATAAAATGCTTTTGAAAAAAGATTAAAAGCAGACCGTTTATTTAATGATTGATTTCCATGATTCCAAATATAAACATTATTTGGGCTTTGCTCAGAACCATTGGGTCCTGCAGAAATGAAATCGACCTTACCATCCCCATCTAAATCGGTAAGTGCTGTACCATAAAATTCACTACTCTCAGAATTTTCCGTATGGGCTTTATAGATCGGTTCTTCTTTTAGATCGCTTAATGTAAATGGATATGATAGACTTGCATTTCCTGCCATATGGAGTGTGCCATCATTATCTTTTCCGATAGCCACTGCTTTGTATCCGGGGTTTATAGCACTACTAGAAATAATTTCCTGTGGTTCCCCTAAATATATTTGATTTAACGATGTTGCTTTTGCTTCTCGAGGTGCAATCGGAAGCAAGCTAAGTAGCATGATAAAAATAATAACAACATGTAACAATTTCTTATTCTGCATTCTATTTCTCCTCTCCTAGTTTATTTTTCTAAAATGAATGCCGTAATCAGCATAACAACTGAAACTCTCAAACTTCTCTCAAATAAGATACTTTAGTATTAATTTCATAGGAAATGATTATTACTTTTTACATTATCAATCTCTATTTAAAATCGTAAAAAGGACTTACATTTAATTAAATAGCCAAACAAAAATAGCATCTATTATCGTGATAATTCGATAATAGATGCTATTGTCTATTTTTATTTAACTTTTTTGCTATTTCATTCGTCTAACTGTTATAAGCTTATTGAATACGACCGAAGCCTACTAAATATTGGTTCCACCAATCAAGTGATTCGATCACTACGCCTTTATTTTGCGCATCAATCATTGTGTTATTACCAAGGTAAATCCCAACATGTGCTACGCCTGAGCCATAGCTGAAGAATACTAAATCACCAACGCGAGCTTCACTTGCTGAAATACGTTGTGTTGCTAAGTATTGTTGTGATGCTGTACGAGGTAATGATACCCCAGCTTGCTTGTAAGACCATTGTACAAGACCAGAACAGTCAAAGCCTGTTGTAGGGTTACTACCACCCCAAACATACGCACGACCTAGGAATTGCTTGGCAGTTGAAATAGCACCACCTGAAGATGCTGTACCAGCACCAGATCCTACGACGATTGACTGTGGTTTGCCACCGTTATTGTTCACTTGTACAACAGGTGTAGCTGATTGAAGTGCACGTAAACGAGCCGCTTCTTCTTCAGCAGCTTTACGTTCAGCTTCTAAACGCTCTTCTTCTTGTTTCGTTGCAATTTGAGCCTTTAATGCCAGTGATTTTGCTTGGTTTTCAGCTTTTTTCACTTCCATTTCGCTTTCCTTTTGTTGAAGCTCTTGGAATTGTTTTTGAAGCTCTTTTTGTTTTTCATCTAATGTTGCTTTTTGTTGTTCTAATTTCGCTTTATCTGCTTCTTGTTGATTTACTAGCTCTTGGTCAGCATCCATTAATGTTTTAACCGCTACGACACGGTCCATTAAATCTGCAAAACTCTTTGCTTCTAGCACAACGCTTAAATAGACACCTACTGTGTTATCTTGTGCTTGATAAGCAGCCATACGTTCACTTAAAATAGCTGAACGTTGCTCAATGCGTTTTTCCGTTTCAACAATACCTGCATCTACTTCTTTGATATCAGCTTGTACTTGGTTAAATACTTTCACTTTTTCATCGATTTCTTGTTGTAGTTGTTGTAATTCTGTCTCTAATTTTTTTACTTCCGCATCGATTTTTGCTTTTTTCTCGATCATTTGCTGAGACGTTTCTTCAGCGTGTGCTTCAATCGGTTGTACTGTATTAAATAATAAGCCGCCTGCAAGTGCTAATGTTAGCACCATCGACTTACGCCATTTATTGCGCTTACCCATGAATCTTCATTTCCCTTCATCTATCAATTTCGCTCTTTATTTCCTTATGTAAATACTTGAACGATTCAATTAAGTTCTTATGTTTTTATTAGCCTTTTAAAGTTTAGCATTAATGCCGTAACTTTTATACTATTTCTCACCGTTTTAATCGTAAAGTAAAACTCGAAATATAATTGTAACATTGTATAAAACGCAACATTTTTCTACAAAACCTTTATATACAGCTAGAAAATGATGTTTTCATCTACAAGTAGTCCATTTCACCTTGGTGTTTTGTAATCTTTTTGTAATATAAAAAAGGTAGGAGAATCATCCCCTACCTACTATTTCATTGAACGTAAAGCTTGAATGGACAGCCGTACTAATAAGATGGCACACAGAAATAACCCTAGATATGCAGCCGTATTTAAATACACTGCATATGGTTCATGTATAAATTGAGAAATGGCTAACAACGCAACAGAAATGATTCCAAATGTAATACCAACAAGTAATAAGACAAAACGGGAAAATAGCTGAGTAATGAAACGAGCATTGTGGTCATCTGAAAAAATATCATGATGCAATATAATTTTTCCACTTTCTACTCGTTGAATTAGCTGATCGATACGCCTTGGCATTTTTCGTAAAGTAGGGATTAACATCGACAGTTCTTCCTGTATACGCTCTTTTGTTTCTAACGGTTCTTTAAACGGTCTTAAAAATGCCGCTCGCATATAAGATGCCGAAAAATCCTTCGCTTCTGTAAAAATATCAAATTGTGAATCAATTACACGCAATGTTCCATCTAGTGTTACTAATGATCGTAGCGCCAAACCAACAGAGGGATAAAACGCAAGACCAAAATCCCGTACCACTGTAAATAACGAATGGATTAGTTCTTCGGTTGGGATACGATCAACATAGGATATTTTCAGCAATATTTGATCCATTGCCTGCTCCACCCTAGCACGTTCCGCATGTTCTTTATTTTCTACGAGTAGCATTAAGCCATCGTATAAAATACCTGAATCATTTTGTTGGATACCTAGTAAAAATAGCTTTAACCCTTCTTGCTGAGTAGCACCTAGGCGTCCAACCGCTCCGAAGTCTAGCAGGATTGGTACTCCATCTGTCTCATCAATGTAAACATTCCCTGGATGTGGGTCCGCATGAAATATCCCTGAAAATAACATCTGCTCAAAAAAAGAATACAAAATTGTTCTTGCAAATTGGCTACGATCAATGTTTTGTCGTCGAAATTCAGATGCCCCTTCCGCCACGCTTTTACCACGAACGTATTCCATAACAATAATGTCTTCATCACAAAACTCTGTATATATTTTAGGGATGCGCACTTTATAATCGCTTTTAGCAAGAGCATTTGTTACCTGTAGTGTATTTCGTACTTCGATATCTAAATGAATTTCTTCCCTTAAACCATCCGCAAATCCACCAGCTAATTCTCGAAAGCCTAACGACTCTGCCCAAGTAGATTTGTTGGAAAACCAATTTGCAAATTCCTCTAAAATATCAAGGTCATCACGCATAATCCCCTTTACTTCAGGACGCAGTAGCTTCACCACAACTTCTTCGTAATTTTTCAGCCGTGCCTTATGTACTTGCCCGATAGAGGCTGCTGCTAATGGCTCCGTTTGAAAGTTAATAAATACATCGTCTACTGACCCTGGTAAGGAAGTTTCTAAAATCTTTGTAACCTGCTCATGCGGCAGAGGTTTTACACTTTGCTGTAGATGTTTTAGCTCATCAATGATAATTGGAGAAAATAATTCTTTACGCGTAGATAGTACTTGCCCGAATTTGACGAAAATCCCGCCGCATTGCTCTAATGTTGTTCTTAAAGCAATGGCAAGCTCCTTTTCATTTTCTCGTTGCCTCGCATATTTAATCGTTTGGACAATTCCATTTGTCACTGCAATTTTTAACACCTGACGTAATCGCTTCTGCTGACGCCAGTAGCTACGCAATCTCAATAAAATGGATTTTTGCCCATGACGTCGCTCCCCTCCCTTAATGCCAATTGGATCAAATAGTTCGAAAACAAGGTAGAGCAGCATGGAGATAAGGAGCATACTACCTATCCAAATAAGGGTGCTTACTTCCGTAACAGTTTGCATCATCGTTTCCGATAAAAAATCTCGATGGCGCAAGTAGGAATACCAATATACAAAGGACGTAAGCGTTACACTAATAACAACAGAGAGCACTCTGCGTACAAAATTTATATTAGAACCTATTAATCGTCCGCTAACAAAATAAATAATTCCTGCAACAAAAATAATTTGAATTAGTAACTTCAAATAAACCAACAAGTGCCACCTCCCGCTGTTTTTCCTAATACTGCTAGTATAACAAATTCATGAACGAACTTTCCTTTACTAGCCACTAACGACAAAAGAGGTTTTACAGAAACTTATCATAATTAGTTGAAGTCATTCCATTAGCATCTTTTATATAGTAGTTCTCTCCTAAAGCGAAAAAATCCACTTCGCTTTCCATGGGTACATTGCAAGGCACAACAACTTGTGCCCTCCCAAAGAAATCTTCGTGGATTTTTAAATTTCATAATTGTTTGAGTGACTGGCACTTATTAGTTCATAGAGAGAACTTGCTCCCAATCAATTGTGCCATTTTTCACTTGTTCGCGTTTCTCTTTGTTCATTAAATCGTTAGGACGACCACCTTTAGGCCAGTCTTTATCGTGGTTGGCCCACTCTGGACGATCTTGCGATAAAATGTAAGCAGCTAAATCAGCAGCATCTTGATCAGATAACGTACCACCCGCTCCAACTGGCATATTGTTTTGAATGTAGCCAGCCATTTTAGACATACGTGCCATGCCCGCTCCATCATTAAAGGAATTTTCGCCCCATAATGCTGGACCTGTAGTAGCACCCGTTCCAGAACCATCAGCAGCGTGACAAGCAATACAAGATTGCGCATACAGTTCTTCACCATGTGCTACATCTGGAATAGGGACGCTTTTCATATTACTTGTGCCAGCCCATTCACGCTCTGCACCAATCGGCACGCCTTGTGAAATATAAGCAAAGTAGGCAACCATCGCTTCAAGCTCGTCACTATTCATATCAAATTTTTTACCGTTCATACTTCGCACCATACAACCATTAATTCGCTCTTCAATCGTTACAATGCCTCCAGAACGAGCAATATATTGTGGATAGTTAGCTGTGACACCAACTAGAGAAGATGCTTGTTCATCATACCCTGCACCTGCATGACAGCTTGTGCAAGATAGCTGATTTCCTACGTATTCATCTGCCGCAACATGCGTATTATTTACCAGTTCATAACCATATAAAATCGCTTCTTTCATCGGTCCATCCGGCACTTCTTCGATACTTGGTGGAGCGTAGACGACTTTTTGTGAATTTGCCGTCGTTGGTATTTGTGTTTTAACCGCCGCTTCGTTCGTCTCACCATTGGCGTCACCTAATATTTTGTCACTAATGGCTGCTCCAACAAAAAGAGTAGCAGCTATTAAGATTGTTCCTGCTATACCAGTTGTCATTTTCTTCATCACTAATACCCCCCTTTGTATGTTAATTTTATTCTAGCAAGATAATATATGGCAGGATGTGATTTTTCTCACACTTCGCAATTTTAGAACCATAAAGCCGATAAAAATGGAATTAATATACATTAATATTTGTACTATAACAACAGAAACAATGCTTAATACCCCTTGTGGTTTCCACCTTTATCTGCTAACACCATTGGATAAAAACCCAATGGCTTGCTTTGTGGCCTATTGTTCGGCAGGAATAATGCTAGCGCAGAAGCGACTCCTACTCTGAACGCCTAAAACATATGTCGCAAGCTTTCCACGCGCAAGCAGAGGGTTGCGGCTTACTGTGCTGAGCGGAAAGCACCGCCGTAATAGTCAACAACGACATAGCAAAAAAAGAGGCTGGGACAAAAGAGAAAAAGTGTTAGATTGATGGCAGTCAATCTAACACTTTTTTGCTATACCGTTGTTGTCCGCTATGGCGGTGCTTTCCGCGGGCACACACGTAAGCCGCAACCCTCGCTAACGCGCGGTCTGTTGCGTCTTACATTATGTGCTGTTCCCGCAGGAGTCACCGCCTCCGCTACCAACAACTAGTGAACACTTCTAATTTTTTATTTAATGCAAATGCAAGAATAGCTAAGTTTGCTAAGCTCCATATAGCAAAAAATTATGAACACCTTTCGTCTGTTTCTTAAATTTTTTTAGTTATGTCCCAGCCTCTTTTTCACGTTTGTGCAACAGCGTATGATGATGCACTTATAATTTACATGCACCATCCGCACAAGAAGCATCACCATTACCAACCATATTTAAAGTAGGTTTAATACCTGCAATTTCCGCAGCCTGATGCAATGTACGTACGAATACTTCATTTGGCTCAGCACCTTTAATACCGTAACGATTTTCAAAAACAAAGAATGGCACGCTTTGTACCCCAATCTGTTGCGCATCGTAGCGATCTTTATCTAACTCTTCCTTAAATGCTTCATTTGTATTCAATACTTGTTGTGCTTCGGCAACATCTAAGCCTAACTCTTTAATAACCGCTAGCAACATGGCATCATCATTTAAGTCTTTACCTTCCATTAAGTAAGCAGCCATTAACACATCTATATAAGCGGCTTCTTTCCCAAATTGCTTCGTCCATTTTGCCAAGCGGTGGGCTTTTTCTGTATGCACTTTTTTCATCTCAGCAAATTGATATGTGAGCCCAACTTCCTTTGCTCGTTCAGTAATACCAATTGTCATTTGTTCAGCTTCTTCACGCGTTACGTTTTGCTGAGCCATCAAATGTTCATAAAAACTTTGCCCCGTCTCTTTCGGTGCATCTGGATCAATTTGATAAGATTTGTACTCTATCTCTACTTGATCAGTATATCCAGCCTCTTTTATTGCTTGTTCTAATTCTCTTTTCCCTATATAACAAAATGGGCATGAGAAGTCAGAAAACACTTCAATTTTCATTGTTATCCTCCTATAAAATATCCATCCAAATTTTAATAGCCGTTGCTAGAATCAAGACAGCTAATATTCCTTGTAATACTTTCGTATTCAAACTTTTCCCTGCTTTTGCTCCTAATGGCGCTGCTATTAAACTTGCCACAATCATGATGGCTGCTGGATAATAATCCACTTGCCCCGTCATTAGCTTTCCTATTGTTCCCCCAATGGAAGAGATAAAGGTAATGGCTAAACTTGTAGCAATCGTCATTCTCGTTGGTATTCTTAGTACAACAAGCATGATCGGTACAAGTAGGAAACCACCTGCTGCTCCTACGATACCAGAACCAATACCAACGATGAATGCTAAAATTGCCGCTACGGGCTTATTAAAAGTAACATCATTCATTGGCTTATCGTCAATTTGCTTTTTAGGAATAAACATCATAATTGCCGCTATAAGCGCCAAAATCCCATAAACGATATTAACGCCTGCCTCCGATAAATATTGGGAACCAAAACTACCGACAAAGCTACCTGCTAAAATTGCCCCACCCATATAAATAATCAGAGATTTGTTTAGATAGCCACCTTTACGATATGCCCATACCCCTGCAATCGAAGCGAAAAACACTTGTACAGCACTAATACCTGATACTTCATGTGCTGTGAATGCAGTAAATCCTAGTAAAGGTGGAATATATAATAGCATTGGATATTTAATAATCGAGCCTCCAATACCAAGCATACCTGAAACATAAGATCCTACAAAGCCGATTAAAAATATCGTAATAATCCATGTTATATCCATCTATTTTTCCTTCTTTCAAGTCGTTTACACCTTGTTGCTTAACGCAAAAGCTAAGTTCACCAAGGCTATTACTGCATTCGGCAAAATGCATTATAGAATGAAGTGGAAAGGTGAGTGTCCTGCTTGAACACTCACCCGTCTCATTACGCTTTTTGAATAAAGAATGTAATGACGCCCGCGTCTTCCGATTTATCTAAAATCGTGTGACCACCTGCATTTGCCCATGCAGGGATATCCGCTAAAGCCCCTTTATCTGTTACTTGTACTTCCAAAATCTCACCTGAAGCTAGTGTATCCATCGCCTTTTTTGTTTTTACGATCGGCATTGGACAAGATAAACCTGTTGCATCTAATTGTAAATTTGAGTTCATGTTAATCTCCTTTTAAATTGTTTGTAAATTGTTTGGGTGACTGGCACTTATCTTACTGCACAGCGGTTCGGGCCAATCTCCATTTCAGTTTGTTCCTCTATAGCTGGCGTTATTTTCCCCATATTCACTTGACGAATTTCTTGATATGCATTTGGTTGTGGTGGTAAGTTATCTGTCACAATGCTGCGGAATGTTTCAGCATCCTCAATATTTAAACCATGATTTTCAGCAAATAACTCTCCTAAACGTTTTGCCACAGTACCATCTTCATTTAGCTCATCAATAATCATAAAATGAGCAGGTAGAACAACTAAATCGTCCGATAATTCACGGTAACGTTTATAAAGTGTTTCACGTAAATCACCAACCCAGTCTTCTGCAAGTCCTGCTAAATCAGGACGACCAATCGAATCAATAAATAAGATGTCCCCTGTTAATAAATATTTGTTATCTACAACAAACGACGTTGAGCCAATTGTATGACCTGGTGAATAAAGTGCACCTACATCAATTTTCGAAGCCCCAATTTGCACCACATTGCCATCTACTAATGGCGTATAATCAAATACAACCTCTTCTGCATCTTTCGGTGGTAAATAATATGTTGCACCTGTTTGTGCTGCAATATGGCGTCCACCTGAGATATGATCCGCATGTAAATGTGTATCAAAAATGTGCTTAATTTGAACGTTTTTCTCTTTTGCAAAGTTTGTAAATACATCCGTGAAGCGTACAGCGTCAATTATTGCTGCTTCGCCTTCAGAAATAACCATATAAGATAGACAGCCTTTACCTAAACGAACGAATTGGTAAAGCTCACCACCACCTGTTAAATCGCCTACTTTAATCGGTTCTAAATATTCACTCCACGTTTTCATACCGCCCTCTAAATAGGCAACAGTACGTCCAGCATCAGATAGCATCTCTGCCACCATCATTGAAGATCCTTCCTTTGCACAAACGACTAATACATCTTTGTCCGTAGGGATTTTAGGTAAAATTTCTTCGACACCATCTAATAGCTCAAAATACGGAATATTAAGGTATTCAAATTTATGTCCATCGATTTTCCAATCTTCAAATGCATCTGTATTACGTACATCTAAAATAAATAATTCTTTGTTTTCGATTACTTTTTTCGCTACTTCTGCAGCGCTCCATTTTAATACTGACACTCCGTTTACCCCCCAAGGTATTATTTCGTTGATTTTTTTAGCGGAAAGGACATGCCTCTCCGCTTGTTTGTATCTTCTAGTCAAAATGCATTGCACTACCGAATATATTCAGCATTCGGTTATCACTCATGATAAGACATCTACATCTGTTGCAACTTAATTAGAACGTTAATGATGGTGCTGCATCTTTAGCGAATTCTAAGAATGTTACAGCTCCTCCAACCTCAATACCATCTACAAAATCTTCTACTGTTAAGCCCATTACATCCATCGTCATTTGACACGCAATAAATTTAACACCTAATTCTTGTGCCATTTCTACTAATTGCGGAATAGCAGGTACATTCGCTTTCGCAAAACCTTCTGCAAAATGTTCCGTACCAGCTGGCATTGGTAAAGCATTCATGCCTTGCTTATGAATTAAATTTAATCCTTCGAATGTGAAAAAGATTGCTACTTCCTTGTCAGAAGCTGCCGCTGCTGTTGCGATATTGAACACCTTATACGCATCAAAAAGACCACCGTTACTTGCAATAATTGCTACTTTGTTTGACATAATAAATTCCTCCAATTTAAATAGTTTTAATTAATTCGCCCGTCCAAGATGTCATACCTGGTAAGACGTTAAATACTTTTGTAAAGCCATTTGCTACTAGCTTTTGTGCAGCTAAATCACTGCGAGCACCTGTACGACAAATCACATAAATTTCACGATCTTTATCGAGTTCAGAAAGGCGCTCTTCAAGCTCACCCATTGGAATGGATTTCGCCCCTTCAATGTGACCGAATGCAAACTCCGCTTCTTCACGCACATCGAGGATAAGCCCATCTTTTCCTACGATTTGTTCCAGCTCAATTGTGGACTCAAACGTTTTTTCATTCGCTGACTCCTGCGCGCATTTACGAATGTAATGCTTAAGCACAGTATCTTCTTCCACTGTTCCGATATACTGATGCCCTACAGACTCAGCCCAAGCTGCGATATCGGCTTTCGAACCTTTATCTGTAGCTGAAACTTCTAAAATTTGACCATCCGCTAATTCAGCCATTGCCTTTTTCGTTTTAACGATTGGCATCGGGCAGGATAGCCCTTTGGCATCTAGTTGAAAATCTGCCTTAATACTCATAACTTCCTCCTTATACCTATAAGGGTATTATTTTTGCTAAAAAAATATAGAGTAGGGTATGCCCTCACTATAGACTATTACTGTACTTCGCCTTCCCATGCAAGCATGCCACCAACCATATTTGTTACATCAAAGCCTTGGCTTTCTAAAAATTGTGTAGCACGACCACTGCGAGCACCTGATCTACAAACGATAATATATGATTCATTTTTATTTAACTCGTGCATGCGAAACTCAAGTAAGCCAAGTGGCATATTCATCATTCCAGGAATATGTCCAGACTGCACTTCGTCCACTTCACGAACGTCGATTATTTTTAACATCTGTCCATTTGCTAAAGCTTGTTGTACTTCTTTTGCTGAAATTTCCTTCACAATCGTTTCCTCCTAATAGGCGCTCATGCCACCACGGACATTTGTTACGCGCTCATATCCTAGTTTTTTCAATTGCTTACACGCCTGACTACTACGCATACCACTTTGACAAATTACGACAACTTCCTTATCCTTCGGTATTTTATCAAAGCTAGAGCCTAACGGAATATTTTTGAATTGCGGGATGTTGCGACCTTTGTATTCAGCTGGCGTTCGCACATCAATGAATACTTTATCTTTATCATTCAGCACATTTTTTAGTTGAGCTGTTGATATGGACTGCACTCCTTTTGCTGGCTTCATACGCCAAACTAAAAACCCAATCACAATAGCGATCATAATCCATGCTTCCAAGTATCACTACCTCCTATCTATATACTATAATGGGTATAATAAATTTATCTACTTTTTACGACCAAATCCATCGCTTCTTGGATGGCACTATTCATTTTCTCTGAATCCCCATCAGCAGTCGCAACACAATTCAGCAAGTTCTCGCTGACAATAACACCTATCGTCCGATCAACTGCAGAACGCACGGCGGATAGCTGTGTAATCACATCTTTACAACTTTGTTCTTCTTCCATCATGCGTAAAATCCCACGCAATTGGCCTTCCATTCGTTTTACACGATTTGCTGTTTTAGCATCGTACGCCATTATGTGTACGCCTCCCTTCGAATTAAGTGATTCATCTTGCTTACGTGTTTTATAATATACCCCATTAGGTATAATGTCAACATGAAAGATCTATTTTTTTCTTAAAGCGCTTTGCATATAGATTTTAGAACGCAATGACATGAAAAAACTCTGTTATAAGTGCGTAAAATGCAGCTTATAACAGAGTTCATTATAATTTTAGTTTGCTAATTGCATGGCAGGTCCAAAGAATTCATAGTGAATTTTTTCATCTTTAATACCAATTTCGTGGAGATTTTTAATTACCGCCTCCATAAAACCAACAGGACCACAGATATAAACGTCCGTATTATCTGGAATCTGTGCAGCCAATAATTCTTTCGTCAATAACTTATCCTCATCCGAATAAAGCGCTGTATAGGATGCATTCGGAAGCGCATTTACTTTAGCTTGGATATCATCACTAAATGCTACTACTTTTTCATTACGTGCACATTGGATAAAATGCACTTCATTCACTGCATCATCCTTTAAAGATTGTAGCATACTGTTTAATGGTGTTACGCCGATTCCTCCACTAACAAATGTAATTGGAGCTGCAGTTTCTTCTAATACAAATAAACCTGCTGGCACACTTACATCTACTAAATCTCCAACTTGTAACACATCGTGCATAAAGTTAGATACTTTGCCATTTGGTGTATGATCGCTTTCCCGTTTTACTGAAATACGGTAGCCATCCTCAGCACTAGCTTGTGAAAGTGTATATTGGCGGTTTAATAAATATTCTTCCCCAGGTACTTTGACACGAATACTAATATATTGCCCTGGTTCATATGCCGGAAGTGGCGATCCATCTTCATTCACAAAGTAAATAGAAGTAACAAGGTCACTTTCAACTTCTTTTTTAGCTACTTTCAATGGTTTAAACATACGCCATCCACCATTATTTTCAGCTTTTTGATATAGATCTTCTTCTACTTGAATGAAAACATCCGCAATAACGCCATATGCTTCAGCCCATGCGTTAATAATATCATCAGTAGCTGCGTCACCAAGCACTTCTTTTATTGCTTTTAGTAAATGTTCTCCTACAATCGGGTAATGCTCTGGCAAAATTCCTAAACTACGATGCTTATGAGCAATTAACATAACTGCTGGTAAAATAGCTTCTAAATTTTCAATATGAACTGCTGCTGCATACACGGTATTTGCTAATGCAGTTTGTTGACGGCCTTTTTCTTGGTTTGTGTGGTTAAAAATATTCAGTAATTCTGGATGAGCTTGAAACATATTTTTATAAAACGTCTTAGTAATTTCTACCCCATGAACTTCTAATACGGGCACTGTTGCTTTAATAATTTGTACTGTTTCTTGTTTTAACATATCGCATACCATCCTTTCGTGATTACAATATAACGCTTACAATTCATTAAAGCAATATATAAAATACATCTTTAACAAAATAGACAAATTTGATGTATTTGAAATACATGTTTTAAAAAAGTACTGATTTATAATAATTTAAGGTAAAAATGCTATAATTATTGAAGTGAATTACAGAAAGTAGGGTGTTCCAATGCGATTAACTTTATACACAGATTACTCCCTTCGAACACTCATATATCTAGGTGCGAAGGAAGACGGTCAACTATCAACTATTCAAGAAATTTCAGATGCCTATAATATATCAAAAAACCATTTAATGAAGGTGACACACCAATTAGGACTGCTTGGTTACATCGAAACGATTCGCGGTCGAGGTGGCGGTATCCGTTTAGCAATCGATCCAAAGTCTATTACGATTGGTGAAATTGTACGCCATACAGAAGAAGATTTTCATCTTGTTGAGTGTTTCGACAAAGAAAATAACTTGTGTAAAATTGCACCTGAATGCCAGTTAAAAGGTGTCCTCTATGAGGCATTACAAGCCTATATGGCTGTTCTTGATCGCTATACTCTTGACGATTTTTTACACTCCAAAGAAAAGTTAATGGCCTTGTTATTTGGTAAATAAAAATACCCGCTCAACAATTGTTGGTCGGGTATTTCTTTATGACAGTCTTATTCCAGACATTGCTTTTTATAATGCTTTTGAAAAGACAATCATATCTAATGCTCGTATGCCATTTTCATAAATGGGTTCAGGATACTTACTGAAAAAATTCTTTTCGATGGTGTCCATCCGGAAGCCTGATTTTTGATAAAACGCAATATTGTCAATACTAGAATTGGCTGTACCTACTAAGATATTTTCATATCCTTGTCCTTTACAAAGGGCAAAAATTTTGTTCAAAGCTTCCTTCCCAATGCCTTTGCCCTGAAATGCTTCCACAACCGCTATATTTTTCAACTCAATTGTTGCGTCAGACTGTGGAATAAGCAATGCTGTACCTGCCAATTTTTCACCGCATTTAATGGTGTAAAGTTCACCATCATTCATATATTGGCGAACGGTCATTTCACTTTCATCCGCTAGTAATAAATATGGTAAGTAGCTTTCACGGCTACCTTCCACTTTTTCTATTGTTGTATAATAATGTACAAAATCCACACGTTCAAAAACGTTTAATACGCACGGTTGCTTTTCCTTCACTTCTAACCAAGAATGTTCCTGCGGAAACTCTTTTTCTACGCCTAGACGAATAAAGGGCAATTTTTCCTGTGCCTTTTGTGAGCGAATATTGATCTTTCTAGCGCCTGCGAAAACGCGTTCAAGCCCTAAATCAAAAAAAGCAATTTCTAAAATGGCCTTTTTCGCTTCCTCATTGTAGCCTTTTCCCCAAAACTCATATCCTAGCCAAGACCCAATATGACAACACTTATTTATATGGTCTATAAACATCAATGCTGTTACACCAATGAGTCGACCTTCCTCATTTAACACAACACGAGGAACAGTCTTTCCCTCTTCCTCGTCCACACACTCACGTTTGATAAAATTAATGGTATCTTCCACTTTTCCAGCAGGTAACCCAAGCGCATCCCGAACCTGTGGCATTGAAGACAATGCATGCATTGCTTCAGCATATTTTATGTCATGCTTCACTAAAGTTACTGCCATATTCTTTTCTCCCTTTACGTATTTAAGTTTTGCTATGCCAAACATGCATTGGACTTTTTGCGATATCCTCTACTGGCATATGAATCATGCGAAACACACGCTCTTCATTAATTTTCTGCAAATCTGCATAAACCTCGCTTGAGCGGCTTAAACCAACTGCCATAGCATCAGCTAGTGAATTAGCATAATAAGCCTTGTCGACACCCGCCATTGCCATCGCACCGAAGCACATCGGACAAGGTGCGCCACTTGCATACATAACCGTGCCTCGTAAATCAATAGAACCGAGTTTTTCTTGTGCACGTCTTAAGGCAAGTAGCTCAGCATGACCTGTACTATCCGGACGCAAATGCAGTTCATTGACGCCTTCCCCAATGATTTCCTCGCCCTTTACCAAGACAGCTCCAAATGGCTGTCCGCCTTGTGCTATATTTTGAAGAGCAAGCTCCACTGCTCGCTCCATCCATTGATTCATATATACTCCCCCTGATATTTAATTATACGTAAGTTGCCACGATACACCGAAACGATCTTGAATCCAGGCAAACTGCTTCGAGAACCCATAGTTATTTAATGGCATTAACGCTTGTCCACCATCCACTATTTGTGCGACTAAACTTTCGATTTCTTCTATCGTGTCACACGCCAAAAAGATGGATATTGATGGAGTAAAGGAAAAGGCATGCTTAATTGAACTGTCATTCATCATAATTTTCAGACCTTTTAAATCGATTTCAGCCATTGCAATCTGTTGTGTGTCCTCCACATACGTTAAGTTTTCAATTGTTAACTCTGGGAACCATTGCTTATATTGCAAAATAGCCTCATGCGCCTGTCCTTGGAACATTAAAAATGTAGTAGCACTTTTCATTTAATCAACTCTCCCTCGTATCTAGTAACCCATTGTGCAGGGGTCATTTTGGAAACAAGTTCTCCAATCAAATCATATGGAATATTTTTTGTACTCGTAAAACGAATACAGCTTTTCCCCATATTTAGCTTAGTTGGTACACGCTTAGCATACTCCTCTTGAAACCAAGATAATAAAGCGTTATCTGCATAAATACCCATATGATAAACTGCTATATGTCGCTTTTGCGCTGCTAAGCTAATAAATGGTAGTGGTGTATTAGGTGTTACATGATAACCTTTAGGATATGACGATAACGGCACTACATAACTAATCATGTCGTAAGTCATCGTTTGTTCAAAGCCATCAGGAATATTCGTTGCTACTATGTCCGCAAGCTTTGCAAAACTATCTCGCCATTTTTCATCTACTTGTTCGATATATGCATGCATGAAATTCCCCCACTTTTTAATATTTTGATTCTAGAACGAATTAAAAATATTCCTTAATAGTAGTATGAAGCTTATTAGTTGGCAATAGTGACAGTGTCATTGCTACAACAATCGACAAAAGTTTCACGGTATGTAGCTTTTACCCCGAAAACCTTCTGCTCAACCATTGGCCTTTTCGGTAGTGTTCCTTCGTCTTAAAACCAGCCCTTGTGATTTCACGCAATCCGCTAAACGAGCTAGCCGTGTCTCTTGCTTTATCGCACTATAAATGTATCGTGCCCAATCTTTTTGATATCCTGGCCTTAGCGCGTCATAAAAAGCTACATCATTTGGATTTTCTATCAGTATAGCGCGCAACAAAGGGACCATACGTTCATAGTCTCTTACACATTGGATCCTTACTGTCTTTTTCTTTGCTCTTCCGTCTTATGCAAAATGTCAGCATCCTTCTATTATGTACCCTAAATTTATCACAAAATATTAAAATTAACTCCTATTGTCCAAAATATGTACAAAAAAACGCTTGGATCAATTCACCAAGCGCTTTGTTCTTTCTTTTCTTATCTTCCTGCTTGCATTGCATAATTCCTATAAACCATACCGTTCGTTTTCATCATTCCGAATTTTTCATAGTAAGGTACAAGGTCATCATCACAGCATAAATCAATCATATAAATCTCATCCAGTTCTTTTAGCATTCGACTTACTAATTCCTTGCCTATACCTTTATTTTTGTATTGTGGTAATACTTCCAATAATGGAACATAGGCAGATAAGACACCATCACTTATCGCTGTAATAAACCCTATCACTTCATTTGTGCGCTCATCAATCGCCAAAACTATTTTGCTGCTATTCTCCAACAATCGTAAATGGGTTTGTGGATTAGGTGGACTCGGCCAGCCTACAAAAAAACCATTTAACATATTTGAAGAAATACCTTCAAGTGAATTCTGATAAATCATTTTCTCAACTCCTAATATTTTGGACTATTAGTTAGCTGCAAGAAATCAATAGAACAGTAACAAGCTATTACCTCCAATATGTATAATGAAAACGTGCACTAGTTATTTAATCTTCGAAGAAGCAATTATACCTTTAATAATCGGGATACCTGTACCATTTAGCACAAATGGCAAGAACCACCAACCTAGTCCTTCGATTTTACCTAATGCAACAAGTACTATTTCACAAGAGATGATTGCAAATAAAATTAAGCAAAAGTTTTTTACTTCATTACATAATTTACGACTATTTAAATAAAATGCCTCAACGTTGTGCTCATCTAATCGTGTTGGATAATTATGCATATGTGGCGCTTTCTCAAGGAGCCCTAAAAATATCCACATAAAAATTCCCATACCTGGTAAAATAAATAGTTCTATTTTCGAACCCCATCGGTCAACCTCGCCCTTAGCATTAAAATGTGCTGGGATTTCTTCTGGTAAATTACCCCATTGAAAAATAATAAATAGGATGGATACAGTAAATAACCCGCAACCTATAACGTCCAAAGATTTTTCATACTTGGTTTTTGGTAATTTTAAAATTGGTCGATACATTGTCCCACATCCTTGGTTCACGTTTATGGTATGTATACGGTTGTTTCAACTTTTTAGTTTCAATATAGATTTATATGAAAAACACTATCGCTTAATACCATTTGCTGTATTTTCATTCACTATTCACACAAAATAATACATAAAACTCCGCTTTAAGTAGTATAATCTATAACTTAATTCCCTCTTTATTTCATATTTTTCACTATGAATAAACTCATATTGCTTTTTAAAATCCAAATAATCTGATATAAATGGTATATATACATATTTCACCTTTTTGTAACATTTCTACTAAAATTACTAGGAAAGGACTTTTCAAACATGCGATTTACGATTTATAAAAAATTAATTCTCGGTTTTTTTATAGTTATATTAGTTTTAATAGGCACGATTGCCTTAAATTTTAAACAACTTAATTCAGTAAATGGCACTTATCAAGATTTACTCGAAGAACAAACAAAAAAGTCTATTAGTATACAAGAACTAAGAGTCATTGCAAAACAAGAAATAGTGAGTATGCGTGGCTATCTTTTACTTGGCGATAAACAAAATCGCGAAGGTAATAAATCCGCTCGTGAAGAATTCAAAACAAAATCAGAAAGTTTAATGGCTACATTAGAGTCAAAAAAATCAATTGAACTGTTAGAAGCCGTCAATAAAAGTGAGGAAAATGTTCAGCAATTCGCCGATCGAATGTTTTCATTAAAAGATGCTGGTGAAACAGAACAATATGAAAAATTAGATAGCACACAAGGGCGTCTTATTTTAAAACAATTCGATGAGCGTGTTGAAAACCTTGCCAATTATCAAAGTGAAGCCGTAGAAGCAAAAATAGCTGCTACTTCAAAAGAGATTGATGCCATTAAGATGCAAATGATTTTGCTTGGTATATTTGCCGTGCTCATTAGTCTGATAATTGCAATGATTATGGGAACAATTATTTCTCGCCCTATTAAAGGTATGGCAAAAGCAGCACAAAAAATTGCTGAAGGTGATTTAACGGCTGAGCAAATTCGTATTAGAAATCGCGATGAAGTTGGTGATTTAGCATTAGCCTTTAATCAAATGGCCCAAAATTTAAAAAACTTGATTACCAATGTCAGTCAAAATACGGTGCAAGTAAGTGCCTCTGCGGCTGAATTAACAGCTAGCGCAGATCAAACTATTCAAGCGACTGAACAAATTACTTCTGCTATGCAAGAAGTGGCAAGTGGCTCTGAAGCCCAAGGAAAAAATGCAACTGAAAGCTCGCAAGCTATGAAAAACATGACGAATGGCATTCAACAACTAGCATCGACAACTGCTGCTGTTTCTGAATTGGCTATTGAAACCAATACTGAAGCAAACAAAGGGAATGATTCGCTTCAACGAGTTATTTCACAAATGGATACAATTAATACAGCTGTCTTGGAGTCTGCTACTGTTGTCAAAAAACTAGGAAATCATTCTGTAGAGATTGGCAATATCATTAGCATTATTACTGATATCGCTGAGCAAACTAATTTACTAGCGTTGAATGCTGCTATCGAAGCAGCTCGAGCTGGCGATCATGGTCGCGGCTTTGCAGTTGTTGCTGATGAAGTAAAAAAATTAGCTGAGCAATCGAAGAACTCTGCTGAACAGATTGCCGGTTTAATTTCTGAAATTCAACAGGAAACAAATCGTGCTGTCACTGTGATGGATACTGGTACACAAGAAGTTCAAGTTGGTATGAAGGTTGTTAAAGTGGCAGAGGAAGGTTTTTCAAAAATCGTTGACCTTATTGAGCAAGTTTCCAAACAAATACAAGAAGCAACAACTGTTTCAGAGGAAATGTCCTCAAGTGCTGAACAAATTTACGCATCCTTTGATGACATTGCGACAATTGCCCAAACGTCATCTTCGAACCTACAAAATGTTGCGTCTGCTTCAGAAGAACAACTCGCGACAATCGAAGAGGTTGCAGCTTCTGCCGCTACTTTATCGACAATGGCGGAAGAATTACAATCACAAGTTTCCAAATTTAAAGTTCAATAGCCAAATTGTGTGGGTGACTGGCACCCACACAATAAGCCGCAACTGTCGCTGTCGCGCTGTTTGTTGCGGCTTTTTTGTGTCCTATTCAGTGACTGGCACTCAAACAATTTAACCTTTGGATCATTTCAATTACTGCTGTTTCTTCACTTGGTACTTGTAAAGTTGCAAGCTGGCCTACCTCATGCGCTCCAACACAAACACTGTCTAATGCTTTTACAAACATGGAGGCATCATTTGCGTCATTGCCAAAGGCGATAAATTGATTTTGTTCTACGCCTAATTTCTCCAAGCCTGTCCACTTATTAATTCCGCTTGGGCTTATATCTATTATGTTTTCCGATGCATGTTCATATATCGAAATCGGTAGCTTTTGTAGCTGCGCTACTATTTCTAAGTGATGTGCACCAGGGAACAATACAATTTTTACGATGTCCTTTAGCTCCTGTAATGTCACTTGTTTTGCCAGCTTAAGTGGATCTAAATTTTGATAGATTGGATGTGTCTCACTACCTGTAAAGGCATAATCCCAATCACCGTCCACCAAGTAAGCTAATTGATAAGCCTTTATAATATGCTTAATGTCTTCAACAATATGTCCCTCGAATGCTACTATCTCTTTTATAGCCCCATTGACTGCAACAAATGCTCCATTACCTCCAACCATCGAAAATTGATGCATCGACTCGGGCAATATTGGTAACAAATCTCGAATCGGACGAGCAGAGGCAAAAATTACTTCATGTCCATTCTGTAAACAACTCTCTAATGCCGCTATAATACCAGCACTCAAAGGCTGACCTTTAAAACAAATCGTGCCATCTAAATCAAATACAAATTTCATTGTTTTACCTACTTTCGATGTATATAAAATCCCCCCATATTATCTCATAAAATATACCTTTATTTGTTAAAAATAGCGTGTGAAGATCCGCTGATTCAAAACCTATTAGTACATTTCATCTTTAAAACAGAAAACAAATAATTTTTAGAATATTGTTGACATACTGAAAATATCCACGTATTATAACTAACAACACATTGTAAGCAAAGATTGGAAGTAGTAGAAATGCTCGTGTACTTGTAGAGAGCCGGTGGTTGGTGAAAATCGGTAGACACACATTTTGAACTCATCCATGAGCTACTCCCTGAACTTCATCGAATAAGGCATACGATGCTTAGTAAGTTAAATGCCGGTTTCAACGTAAGGGATGTCGGTTTCCACCGTTATTGGGATAGACAGTGATAGCTGTCGATAAGGGGACTTTTTCTTGAAAGAAAAGGTCAATTAGAGTGGTACCGCGAGCAATAACTCGTCTCTATATTTTGATATAGAGGCGGGTTTTTTTATTTTTTTCATTAATTACAACAAAAGGAGTGTTTGAAAATGGGAAGAAAAATTTGGGTGTTTGATACAACTTTACGTGATGGCGAGCAAGTGCCAGGGGCAAAACTAAACTTATACGAAAAAGTAGAGATTGCACAGCAACTCAAAAAATTAGGCGTCGATATTATCGAAGCTGGTTTCCCTGCTTCATCACAAGGTGACTTTGATGCTGTAAAAGCTGTCGCACAAAAGGTCGGCAATACGAATGACATTATGATTACAGCTTTAGCACGAGCAGTACAGGCTGATATTGATTCGGTATACAACGCTGTAAAATATGCTGAAAATC
The DNA here is from genome assembly GCF_037976175.1 of Lysinibacillus sp. FSL K6-3209. Taxonomy (NCBI): domain Bacteria; kingdom Bacillati; phylum Bacillota; class Bacilli; order Caryophanales; family Bacillaceae; genus Lysinibacillus; species Lysinibacillus sp. FSL K6-3209. Next base: position 4,260,093 of record NZ_CP150264.1, read on the forward strand.
CAATGATTCATATGGTACTTGGCACTTCAGATATCCATGTTGAAAAGAAATTCAGTAAATCGAAAGATCAAATATTACAAATTGGCGTAGATGCTGTGAAATATGCAAAAACACTTTTACCGCAAGTGCAGTATTCAACAGAGGATGCTTCTCGTTCAGATTTTGAATATCTATGGAAAACAATTGAGGCAGTGATGAAGGCTGGCGCAACGATGATTAACGTGCCGGACACTGTTGGATTTGCTGAACCTGAGGAATTTGGCGCTATGATTTACAAGCTGAATGACCGCATGAAAAATCTAAATGACAGTGTTTTACTAAGTGTACATTGTCACAATGACCTTGGAATGGCAACAGCTAACACACTTGCTGCGATTAAAAACGGGGCAGACAAAGTCGAATGTACAATCAATGGTATCGGGGAACGTGCCGGAAATGCCGCACTCGAAGAAGTAGTTATGGCATTGAAAACACGCAGCTCCATCTACAATGCAAATACACGCATTAACACAAAGGAAATTATGAACACATCACGCCTTGTTTCTAGCTTTATGGGCTTAGATGTACAAGTGAACAAAGCCATTACTGGAGACAATGCATTTGCCCACTCTTCAGGTATTCATCAAGATGGTCTGCTTAAATCTCGCGATGCCTATGAAATTGTCCATCCTGAAGATGTAGGTCTGGATGATATGGAACTTGTTTTAACTGCTCGTTCAGGGCGCCATGCAGTAAAAAATGCACTGGAGAAGTTAGGCTTTTCAAATCTATCGAATGAAGAATTTGAAGGTATCTTTGACGGCTTCTTAAAATTAGCTGATGCCAAAAAAGAAGTTTACGACCACGACTTATATGTCATTGTAGAAAGTTATTATGAAAAGCATGACGCCAATCACGCCAATGCAACTCATTATAGTGAGCAATTTTTTGACATTGTCGATTTACAAGTCGTCAGCAATGCAAGCTTCCCTTCTGCTAGTGTAAAAATTCGCAAAGGTGGCGAAATATTAAAAGCTAGTGCAGTCGGTTCAGGACCGATTGACGCCTTGTATTCTGCCATTGCAGATATTGTACAAATAGATGTAAAACTTGTGGAATATAATATTAACAGCGTATCTCGTGGTAAAGAAGCGCTTGGTAAAGTAAAAATTACAATTGAGCACGAAGGCGCGAAATATATTGCAAAAGCGGCAGATACAGATATTTTAAAAGCTAGTGCAATGGCTTATATCAATGCTATCAACAGCATTGTTGTAGCGAACTTAACACCCGTTACAAACTAAATTTTTTAGGTGACAGGCACTCATACAATTCGCATACAATTCTTATACACTCACATGTGTTTTAAGGGAATATCCATGGAGACTTCAGCGGAATCCGCACAGAACATAAGCCGCCATTACCGCGCATTAGCGAGGATATGGCGGCTTATCATGTGCCCACGGAAAGCACAGTGCCAGTCACCCAAACAATTTTATTGACTGTCGTTAACTAACTTTTGATATTCTTCTTCAATTAGCCCTACATCAAGCCGTTCAAATAACGGTGTTACGTCGGTAATGCTTGTAGGTAGCTCTACTTGCTCATGCCACAGCAATTCAGTTATGCCTAACAAATCCCGAATTTTCTCTGTAGAGAACGGTAAAAATGGCTGTAGCACTTGACCTAAATTTGCAATCATATAAACGCATGTTGCGAGCGTTTGATGGCAATCTTCCAACTTGTCCTTTACTTGTAACCATGGTTGCTGTTCGTCAAAATAGCGGTTGGCTGCGCGAATATATGCAAAAACCCCCTCTAACGCTTGTTTAAAATGTCCCGCTTCAATCGCCACACCGACATCACTAAACAGTTGAATCGTTTGTTTCCTTACAGTCCCATCGACATCCACCTGAGGCACTTGACCATCAAATGACTTCTCGATAAACTTCAACGTGCGATTGACAAAGTTACCGTAAGCGCCTAGCAATTCTCCATTATGACTATAAATAAATTCTCGCCAAGAAAAATCAGTATCTCGGTTTTCCGGCGCATTCATTGTTAAAAAATATCGTATCGAATCTGCATCATAGCGACTTAAAATATATGGCACCCACACCGCCCAATTTTGACTCGTTGATAATTTTCGTTTCTCTAATGTTAAATATTCATTTGAGACAATATGTGTTGGCAATGCTTTTGCCCCAATACCCATCAAAATCGCTGGCCAAATAACTGTATGGAATGGAATATTATCTTTGCCATGCACATAGTAAGCAATAGTTTCTTCATTCCACAAATCTTCAATGGCGATATTATGTTGTTTTGCCCATTCCATACTAGCTGTTAAATAGCCTGCCACCGCTTCAATCCATACATAAATTTTCTTTCCTTCAAAGCCTGGAACAGGTACGTCAACTCCGTTCGGTAAATCACGGGTAACAGCACGATCTGGTACGCCTTCCGCTAAATAACGTTCAGTTAAGCCTAGTGCATTGTCTCGCCAGCGTTTATCTGCTTTTGCTTCATCTAAAAACGTTTCAAGTCTTCCTTGAAATTGACTAAAAGTAAAGTAAAAATGTTCTGTTTCTCGGATAACAGGCTCATTGCCACAAATTTTGCAACGCTTATCAATTAATTCGAGTGGATCTAAAATTTGTGAACAATTATCACATTGATCTCCACGTGCCTTTGCCCCACAATTTGGACAAATACCTTCCACAAAGCGATCAGGTAAAAACTGCTTATCCGTTTCACAATAAGCCTGTTCAATCTTCTTTTTGTATAAATAATTATTTGCTAGCAGTTGTAAAAAAATAGACTGTACCGAATCATGATGGTGCTTTGCATCCGTTCTTGTATACAAATCATACGTAAATCCTAAGTCATGGAAACATTGTGTGAATTCATTATGGTATTGGTTTGCGATTGCTTCTGTCGTCGTATTTTCCTGTGCTGCTCGAATCGAAATTGGCGTACCATTACAATCACTTCCTGAAACATACAATACTTGCTCACCTTTTTGTCGGTAATATCTAGCCAAAATATCACCTGGTAATAATGCAGCGATATGCCCTAAATGCAATGAACCATTCGCATACGGCCACGCTCCTCCAATTACAATTGTCATCTTAAGTTACTCCCCTCAATCTTCCAAATTTCTTGTTATGCGGATAACATGTTACAACTATCTGCAACCTTATCTTCATTCAGCGCTTATTAGAATTTTTCTCCTAAATTTTAATAGCTAACGCTTTTTGAAGATAAAAAAAACGCCCTAATCATGACTGATTAGGACGAGTATACCCGTGTTACCACCTATATTTACAAATAGCTCACACTATTTGCCTTATTCAGTACGTCTTGCATTTAAATAAGAGATACTGCCGCTGTTGTAACGAGTGCCCACCTCGTCGTAATCTACTCGCAAAAAGCTTTCGGTACGAAGCTCAAAGGTCATTTTCAAAAGGGTTCATTTACCTCATTTCCACCAACAGAGGCTCTCTATTAAATGCTTGTCCAATTTACTTTTCCTTCTCAACGCTTTTATTATAGTTTGGCACTATTTTACTCTTTCCCCTTATGAAATGCAACGTAAACATTCACGAGCTTGCAATAGATGGATGAAGAACAATGATACATTTTTATAAAATCGTCGCAAGTTCAGATGGTATTTCCTGTAGATTATCTATCACAATATGCGCCTTTTGTAATTCGGATTCTTGAGCAAAATCAAAGCGTACAGCGATTGAAAATAGCTGATTATCTCGTGCTGCTTGGATATCTGATGAACGATCCCCGACAACAGCGCCAGCTTGAATGGAATTTTCTTCGATTACACTTCTTACTAAATCAGATTTATGACCACTTGGAATAGACTGAATACTGTATGTTCCTTCTATAAAACGGTTCAGCTTATATGTTTCAACGATTGCTTGCAAGTACTCTTTTTGTCCGTTGCTCGCTATGTATAAATGATAGTCGTTTGCTAAAGTAGCGAGTGTTTGTTCTGCATTTGGATACAATGCGCCTTTGCCGTTTCGTATTAGCTCGATAAGCTTTTCATGAAATAAAACATTACTAGCTTCACGCACCTCTAATGTGTGCATAGGGCATAATGTTTCCCATACAACAGGCAACGTAACCCCCATAATTTCACGATATTGAGCAATGGGTGTTTCCCCCTGCCATAATCCCTTTGTACGTAGCACATCGAATGTCGCAGAAAGAGCCGGCTCCAAAATAAGATTTGTTTGAAATAATGTGCCATCCATATCAAAAATAATTGCTTTTTTCATACTACCACTCCTTTTTTAATTATTGAAAAACTCCATATGCGGTTTTTCTTTTTTATAGTACGCTAAGCGATCCTGCAAAGTACCTGTATGGAATTCAAATTTATGACCATCAGGATCGGTGAAATAGATAGATTGTTTATCTAGCTCATCTCTTAGCCTACCCTCTAAAATATTGACTTTATAATGTACAAGCTTTTCATAGATCGTATCGAAATCTTTTGCATCAATAGAGAAAGCAATATGTGTATAGGACTGGTGAATGTCGTTACGTGGAATATTCGCTTCCTCATTTAACGCAAACCAAAGCCCATTTACATCAAAATAGGCAGTGCTTCTCCCTTTCACTAAAAGCTTGGCATCAAAAACATTTTGGTAAAACGCTATAGATTGCGCTAAATTTGAAACAGAAAATAAAAAATGATTAATAGTTTGTATAGTCATACTACATCTCCTCGAACAATTAGATAGCAACTCCGCAGTCATTGCGAAGTTGCTCCTTAACGTTTCTCGACTATTTCTTTCCCTTCTTTAACCCTTTCGCAATTTGCTTCCATTTGCGTTGCTCATTCAGTTTTGCTTGCACATTCGTTTTCCGCTCTATAAAAGCAAGTTCTTTTTGCAATTTAAAATAGCTTTGTAAGCGTGATGGTTCAAGCGTTCCATCTAAAATGGCTTGCTGTACAGCGCAATGCGGCTCTTTATGGTGGGTACAATCCCTGTAACGACATGTAGTCGCAAATTCTTCAATATCACGGAAACTAGAAGAGAGACTTTCACTTTGATCCCATAATTGCAATTCACGCATCCCTGGCGTATCAATTAAGCAACCGCCACTCGGCAGTACAATTAATTCCCGATGTGTTGTTGTATGGCGACCTTTCGCATCATCTTCTCGTATAGCTGAAACTTTCATCAGCTCTTCTCCATTTAAAGCATTCATTAAAGTAGATTTCCCCGCACCCGATGAACCGAGCAGTGCACCCGTCACCCCTTCCGTAAAGAGCATCTGAATAGCTTCTATCCCTTCACCTGAACGAGCACTAGTTACAAAAATATCTACTCCAAATGCGACATGCTCAACCTCACGTACCATGCTCGGTATATCCTCACATAAATCGGCCTTTGTTAGGACAACTACCGGCTTAGCCCCTGAATCCCAAGCGGCTACTAAATAGCGTTCTAAACGGCGAATATTAAAATCGGCATTTAAGCTCATGACAAGAAGAACGATATCAACATTTGACGCGACTATTTGTTCTTTTATTTCTAATCCTGCCACCTTGCGAGAAAAAACGGACTTGCGATTAAATAATTTATGAATAATTGCCTTTTCTTCTCCTGCCATCTTCTCCACTAGTACCCAATCCCCAACTGCTGGATAGTCTTCTCTAGCGAGTGATGTATACGCAAAATGCCCAGCGATGGTCGCTAACCATTCCCCATCTTCAGCTAATACACGGTATGAATGTTTATGCTCCAAAGCAACCCTTGCAGGTACGCAATTTGCTAACTTTGTTTCCTCTTTAAATGCAGTGAATTGCTCTTGAAAATATGTTGAAAAACCTAAAGTTGTTAATTTCAATTGTTAGTCCTCCTAAATGTGTCTATCCATTACGCCTCTTAATGCGTTACAAACATAAAAAAACTTTGCAACTGCATTTCGGCAGTTACAAAGTTTCACAGGCACGTTTAAGGGAATATACAATTATAGCCATTGCCACATAGTAGTATTTCACGCTACAAAGCAAGGTCAAATTGTATATTTTAGGCGTGTGAAATTGAACAAACCGAAATGCAGTTCGTTAAAAACGGCTCTATTCATCATGTCACATCACCTACTTCCAATTTAGATGTTTCCAATATATCTAATTTTTTCAAAATTGTCAAATCGTTCTATCGAAGCATGTATGCCCTTCCTATCTGCATATAATGTACAAGACCCCAATTTACGAAGGAGATGTTGAATTGTCAAAAATTATTTCGATCAGTACATATCAACCACCTTATACATTGCAACAAGCGAATGCAGAGGCGTTAACAAAGGAACTATTTTACGAAAAAATCCCCAAATTAGAGCGTTATTTAAAAGTATTCGATAGTGGTGGCATCCATACTCGCCATTTCTGTGTACCAGCCGAATGGCACCGCAATGAGCATACTTTTGAAGAGCGAAACAATCTGTATATAGCGTTAGCAACGCAATATAGTGTTGAGGTCATTCAAGCTTGTTTACAAAATGAATCATTTTTAGAAGCACCGATTTCTCCTAACGAAATAGATGCCATTATTTTCGTAAGTAGTACGGGCATCTCTACACCAAGCATCGATGCCAGAATTATGAATCAACTACCTTTTTCGGAGCGGTTAAAGCGTGTTCCTCTATGGGGGTTAGGTTGTGCTGGTGGAGCAGCTGGCATAAGTCGTGCCTATGATTATTGCAAAGCACATCCTCAAGCAAAGGTGCTTGTTGTATGTGTTGAACTTTGTAGCTTAACCTTTCAACAAAACGATTTTTCAAAAAGTAATTTAATCGGTGCATCCTTATTCGCAGATGGTGCAGCTTGCATACTCGTTTGCGGAGACGATGCAGCAATACAGACGAAGAAAGCCTTGCCTTCGATTGTTACGACTGGCTCGAAGTGGATGCCTGATTCGGAAAATGTGATGGGCTGGAATATAAAAAATAACGGGCTTCATGTTGTTTTCCAGAAAAGTATTCCAGCGATTATTACGAGTTGGCTAGGCCCTTTCATTGAACAATTTTTAGTTGAACAACATCTTTTCAGCGAACAGCTCGATCATTTTATTGCACATCCTGGAGGTAAAAAAGTGTTAAAAGCCTATGAGGATGCGCTATATCTTTCTGAACAAAAAACCGACATTTCTCGGGAAATATTACGCAAGCACGGTAATATGTCCTCGCCTACCGTATTATATGTACTCGAACAATTTATGTTAAACGAAGGACAGGTAGATGATATGGGGTTGCTTGTCGCCCTTGGTCCTGGCTTCTGTGCGGAAGTTGTATTACTTAAATGGAGGGAGTAGTATGCTATTTTACTTTATTTTAATTCTTGTTATTCTACAAAGATTAACAGAGGTTTTCATAGCCAAACGCCATGAAAAATGGATGCTTGCAAAAGGTGCCTATGAAGTAGGTGAATCACATTATTCCTATATGGTTGCCATGCATGTATGCTTTTTTCTATTTTTGATTATTGAAGTTGTTACAAATAATATTGGTCCATCGCCCTTATTTCCGTTATTTTTCTTATTATTTCTCTTAGTGCAAGCTTTACGTATTTGGTGTATCCGATCATTAGGACCTTTTTGGAATACGAAAATTTTGATTTTACCAGGTGCAGAAGTTGTCAGGAAGGGACCCTATTCATTTATGCGCCACCCTAATTATGCCGTTGTTAGTTTAGAAATTCTGCTGCTGCCTATTATGTTTCAAGCTTATTTTACAGCATTTTGTTTTACGCTCTTAAACATTACAATGCTGTCTGTACGAATTCCTATAGAGGAAAAAGCATTGCGAGATGCGACGAACTATAATCATGTATTTAAAAAGGATCTACCACAAAAGTAATGTGGTAGATCCAGCTTGTTTCCTACAGTAATCTATATTCCATGCTTTATTACTAAATCCAGCGAGCCCGAACACTGCGCTTTTCATAGGCAAACGCCGAATCTCATTAATTGCCGTTACGGGTTGCTCGCTTTTTTGCGGGCGTGGCTTAAGCCTCACGCTTTTCCGCAGGAGTCGAGCAACCCCTTCATTTTGATTAAACGTTATAGCTCGTTAACTCCTATCATTAAAAGTAAGCTGAACAGGTAACCTACTATTTAGCCTCTTTAACTCCACTCCCAATTAAAAGGATCCTCTAGCTGTTCCCAAGGCTCGGCAAACTCATTCGTTGTCAAAAGGCATGCATCAAGCTCTTTTGTAATTTCTTCTTGATCTAAGTCTATCCCTATAATGACTAACTGTGTCATACGGTCACCGAACTCTTCATCCCAATCGTCCAATACCTCTGGGCTTTGTAAAAAGACATCCTGTTGCTGTGCTGTAGGTAAAGCTGCTACCCAATAAGAAACAGGTTCAATTTTCGCAGACGAACCTGCTTGTGACAGCAATAATGCCACATCTTGATGCCTCGCACTCCAAATAATACCCTTGGCACGGACAATTGATGCTGGCATATTATCACACCACTCTACAAAGCGCATTGGATGGAAAGGGATTTTACGCTTATAAGTGAATGAAGTAATACCGTACTCTTCTGTCTCTGGTGTATGATTTTCATGACCGAGTTCTAACTCTTTTAACCAACCTGCCGATTCTGATACTCTCTCAAAATCGAATCTTCCTGTATTTAAAATTTCAATTGGCTCTATTACCCCATTAATAGTACGAATAAGCTTTGCCTCAGGTTGTAGTGCTCGCAAAATACGTTCTAGTCTTTCAAGCTCCTCTTCTGTTACGAGATCACACTTGTTCAGCACTAAAACATCACAAAATTCAATCTGGTCAATTAATAAATCTGCTACATCGCGTTCATCTAATTCACCAACTGCTTCCTTACGCTCCAATAGACTTTCACCTGACTGAAAATCATGCCAAAAACGATTAGCATCGACTACAGTTACCATTGTATCGAGTTTGCAGAACTTCGTTAAATCAATGCCAAGCTCCTCGTCTAAATAACTAAAGGTTTGTGCAACTGGTATTGGTTCACTAATACCTGTCGACTCAATTAAAATATAATCAATAGTCCCTAGCTTTGCGAGACGCTCTACTTCTTGTAGTAAATCTTCACGTAGTGTGCAACAAATACAGCCATTCGAAAGCTCTACGAATTTTTCCTCTGTTCGAGAAATACCGCTCCCATTTGCAATCAACTCTGCATCAATATTAATTTCACTCATATCGTTGACAATAACAGCTACACGCATGTTTTTTTCATTTTGTAACACATGATTCATTATCGTCGTTTTACCCGAACCTAAATAACCACTTAATACAGTCACTGGAATTTTATTTGTCATTTTACAACCTCCATCAATATAAATCGTAATCATTACTATTTATAGTTTGTAATTTAATCATAAAAAATATAAAAATGCAATGCATAACTTTTTGTAACGCAAAACATTGACAATGGAATGTAAACATTATATTATCTAAAGCGTAATAATTACGATTTAAAAGGAGTCGATAAGATGCGTGTTCAAGTTACTTTAGCCTGCACTGAAACAGGCGATAAAAATTACATTACAACGAAAAACAAACGAAATAATCCTGAAAGACTGGAGTTAAAGAAATATTCACCCCGTTTGAAGCGTGTTACATTACACCGAGAAACAAAATAATAACAGCGCTTAATTTTGCGTAACATTTATTTATAGAAAAAAATAGCTTAAGGCTGTGCCATGATGTTTGTACGCAGGCACACGATAAGCCGCAACTCGCTGGTTCACGTTAGTTGCGGCTTCCATTTGAGCATTTTGAGCATCATTTCTATGTCCTCCATAATCAACTATTAGTGAGCCCTATATTTTTTGATTTTACATAGGAGGATCCATCCATCCTTATTCCACATATAAACCACTTAAATGATGCCAGCACCTATTTTACATCGATTGATTGGCATTGATTTCTATAACAAGTTGGTTTAATTGTTGCTCTAAGTCATCCAGTATACGTACTTTCTTTTCTAGCTGCTCTTCAAAATCAATTGATTGAGCTATTATTTTCTCAATCTTAGCGTTTAACTCGGATAGTTGCATTGTACTTACTGTGGCCTTTTCATTCGATACGGCTTCCGCATTTGTTTTTCTATTTTTTATTTCCATTAACTCTATGGACAATCTATGGATTTCATCGTTTCTTTCTGCTAGTTCTTTAACTAAATAATCATAGACATTATTTGTGTCATCTCGCTGTAAAGTATCCATTATCGAATTCACTTTTGCATTGAGTTCTTTCGTAAATGTACTTAACTGTATTTCAAGATTCTCTATAGCACGCTTATCATCTACTGCTATATCCTGATGGGCCTGCTTACTTGTATACTGTAACTGTTTATTTTCTGTACGTAAGCGCTCTATTTCTTTTAATAGTAGGTCTATCGAGGCAATATGTTTTTGTCGTTGAATCTCTCTTTTTTGTCTATCTTCCTCATAGGCCTTTGACTCCTTTTCAAACGTTCTCTTCAATTTCATACGATCCATTGAAAGTTCTTTATTTTGCCTTGTCAGTCGGACATTTTCTCGCTCAAGTCTTAGTACGAGTGAATAATAATCGCTATCTCTAAGTCGATTTATTTCGTTTTTATATTTCGCAAGCTCTGCTCTTAAAAAAATAATCATTTGCTGTAGCTGTATAGGATCGTTATTTTTAACGCTTTGATTATCCACGTTAGTACCTCCTATCACGATAGCTTTTTCAAAAGATCTATTATTTCCTCAAACTGCACTTTTGTTTCCTCAATCATTTCATCTAACTGCTTTGCCATACTCAATTCAATCTGCCCATTGCCATTCTCTACTGGTACTCTCTTGTCTCCGGATAGCAAGGAGGCAAGCAATAGTTGCAACGTGCTTTTTTCTAGAAAAGCAAAACTATTATCTTCCTCCTTTTTAAAGTCTGAGACATTTATAAGCTGATCTTTCATATATTGTCGCACGATTTGCTCAAGACCTATCTCTCGTTTTTGTTCCTCTAATTCACCCATCTTGGCCCTCCTTTACACTGCTCATTCCATTAAGATTAATAGGATTTAGCACGAAGACACCTTCTTGTAGCTCATCACAATATGTAAATCCCGTGATTGTACCAGCATAGGATAAATGATGGGACCATTTAATTTGGAAATTAGTAAATGAAATCGTCTCATTTGGCTCAATTATTGTTTTTCCTAATGGTTTAAGCCAAAACTCTGTCTTGTTAGAAGTATCATGTATTCGTTCCCAACTACCAGAAGTTTTTAAATTTTGATTAAAATGCTCATAAACATACCTTCCTGAAAACGAAAAAGGGGAATCTTCAGGTAGCTTTATACAAATATACGGGTTTGTTAGTGGTTGATTACCGATATTGCGAATATGATAAGAGCCGAGACATAGGCTTTCTTGGTCAGCATCATATGAAATATTTAGTGACGTTGTAAAATAACTAACGATACTTACTTCCTTTCTTGGGTCGAGCTCTTCCACCAGTCTTTTCATTTCATCGACATAGAATGCTGTTTGTTCTTTCAGCTTCTTTATTTTTTCTTGCACAGACTCTTTATGAATACTCATAATTACGGCCCCCTCGCCTATATAATAAGTAACCAAAATAAAAAAGAGAGGATAATCCTCTCTTTATGTTATGACAACTTCTTATGTGTTAGCACCATTACCCCATCGTTGGGAAAATAACGGAGCATTGCTTTGGACGAACCGCAGTTGGGCATGAGAATGGTAAATCTGCTCTTGGTTCGCAGTAGTTTGCTAAAAACTCTACAGTAACTGGGAATGTAGATTGAATACTTTGACATACTGCTACTGTAATTGTTAACGCAGAAAACGTAATTGTTCCAGTACCAGCAGTAAGCGTACCTGTTGTGCACACGAAGCAATCTAAATCTGTATAAAGAATTTCAACATCTGTTCCTTTAGGAGCACATAATGTAACTTGTTCACAACGTGATACCGGAATCTCACTGCTTGTAAACACTGTACCAGTTGGTAAAGTAACAACAATTGTAAGAATGAAGTTCTTTTGAATATTTAAGTGTTGCAGACAAACTGTTGATCCATCAATAGAGAATTGACGATTCTCACGATTTAGAATCACGATTGGGTTTGTCGCAGCCGGAGTTACTCTACACGTAACAGTTGCACCTGTTAAAACTGTCGTTGGTGTTAAACCAGGGAAAGTAATGGCACCTGTTGGCGAAATATCAAATGACATTTCCTTTACAATCCAGTCATATACCTTATCGACATTTATACAAATTAGTTCGCGCGCCTGGGATGGCATATTATCTTGCATCCTTTTGACACCTCCATAAGTTTTTTATCTTTCGTTTGTATCATATGTTTTTTAGCGTTAAGTGCATGGGCTAACAAATAATTTACAGGATATTTATTCAAGAGATGTGTTGTCATGTAGTGGATAGAGTACTTTGCTTTCTTCACGGCTGATTAAATGGTTTTGTAACAGAAAGTAGAGTTTTTTAATAAAATACTAATGGACTGAAAGGGGTGAAATGCAATGGAAGATTCGAAGTTGTACTCCACTCAAGACATTGAAAAATTGAAAGAAAAAATTGATGCCTATAGAGAAACGTTAACTACTTTAAAAGCGGGTACTTCAATTGAAGATTATTTATTCGTGAAGAATGAGTTTGAGGAGCTGAAAACGCAAATCGCCCATATAGAGGGCTTAACTGAAACAATTGATGATAAACAAAGCTTACAAATTAAAGAATACGAGGACCAAGTAAAGCAGCTTTCAATTCAAATACAATCCCTTAATCAAACAATAGAAGAAATGAATCAGGAAATTTTAGCCGTATTAAATAAAATAATAACGGTTGATAACCATGTAGTACCCACGCCAACAGATAATCATTTTACGAATGTTGATGAAAGCTCATTAAAAAATATTGCCAACCCTACAAAAAAGCTTTTAGAAGAAATTGCTCAAACAGCTGTACAACCATCATTACCTACAACCGAACCAACTTATCAATTTCTTCAAAGTTTGGCTGGCAAAGCAACAAATATAAACACTGGCATGCATCTTCCACCTAATCCTAATCCCGATAAAAAACATGAAGAACGTCATTTCAACCAGCATTATTTTCAATCAATTAATACCCATCCAAGTCATATTCACAACGGTTTATATCGAAACACTACTGCAGAATCTACTTTTCACTTTAAAAATGCAGCAGATACACAAGGGGTCCCTGTAAGCATCTTAGAAACAAATAGTTTAACAGCGCCAATAGCTAACGACTTGGTGCTAACAGAATCTTCTTCATTAGTTCAGGCAACATTAGATACTCCAAATGTGCCTCCTGCTATGGAAGCTGAAACAGTCGACAACAATGATTTAGTTATAGAAGAACATACGCCGCTTATAGCAAAGAATGAAGAAGCTAGCAACCAACTAGAAATCGTTGAAAAGGTAATGGTAGAAGAATCAATAGAAGAAGTCATAGAAGTAGAGCAAAAAAAAGAAAAAAATTCTTTATTTTTCAATCTATTTCGTAGACGTAATTAGTTTGAACGCCTCGGAGGAACAACCATTCATCAAAAAGAAAATAGCTATTACAATTCCTATATGAAGCGGTCCAATAAGTATTAACCATACATATTGGACTTTTTCATGTCCACATTTCCCTCATTTACATTGATCTTAGCGTATTATTAGCTGTGACATTTATCAAATAGACGATAGACTATTATGTTACGCCCTAAAACCTTTCTTTAGTTTTTAATGAAGATAAAAATAGCTTTACGTATGTAGTTAATAGCCCTTTTACTCTATTCCTATATGAATAGAATAATGAAGAAAGGAGGTGTAAATATGTTCTTAAATGATCCTATGTCTAATAGCGGATGTGGTTGCTCATCTAGAGGTATGGAATGTCATGCATTAGGTCCATTTTTAGCGGTTGATGCTGCATGTATCACACCATCACAACCAGCTACAGGCGGTTCCATTATTCCATTCTCTTCTGGGGTTACACCTGTTGTGTTAACTTCTTTAGTTACTGGGCTAATCGCTACACCATCCCTTATCGGATTCGGTACTGCAGTTCCTGGTGTAACGCTTGTAGGTAATACACTTGACTTATCAGGCGTTGTAACAGAGGCATTTACAGTACCACGTGCAGGTAGTATTACAGGTTTATCTGCATCATTCTCTGCTACAGTTGCCATTGCTCTAGTGGGCTCTACTACAGTTACTGCGACAATCTATCGTGCACCTGCTGGAAGTACGACTTATACTGCTACAGATGCTACAGTTAACTTAGCTCCAGCATTTACAGGAGCAATAGCACTAGGTGCTACAGCGTTTGGTTCAGGCAGTTTTGCACCGGTAGCAGTTTCTGCTGGTGACAAACTAGTAATGGTGTACTCCATTACTACGACTGGTGTAGCTGTTGCTCAAGTACTTACTGGTACTGCAAGTGCAGGTATTACAATTGTATAATTTGACACATGTTTAGTAGCATGCATTAACAAATAAATTAAGAGGCGACTTTCTCTCAAACATGAGAAAAAGTCGCCTATTTTTATCTATTTTGCAAGTGCATTGTGTATATGAGCAAGATGATGCTTCCCATGCCAAGCGTACATAGCGAGTGCTTTTTCAAGCGTCATGAACCCGTTATCTGGATGGTGAAATGCACTTTGTAATTGTTCATCGGTTAAACTTGTCAGCAAATAGACCCACCGTTCGTGTAAACTTTCTAGCAACTTGTAGGAAGTCGCAACTGGCATATCTGAATCAGGGAGCATTGCCCAATGTTCTTCATTATAGGGCTTAATTGTCGGTGTATCTTCAGTTAAAGCTAACTTAAAGCGAATAAAACTATTCATATGACTATCCGCTAGATGATGGACTAATTGTGTGACTGTCCAACCGTTCTCTCGATAGGATTTTGCTAATGATTGTTCACTTGCTCCACTTAATGCTTCCGCTAATTGCCTCGGCAATAAACGGATATCATCAATCCATTTCTGTACATGCTGTGCGGTCACTACTTCCGGAAATCGAAATTGTCCAATTGGATATCGTAAATCGTTCATTTAGCTCGCCCCCGTTTCTATTTCTAAATTCATTATACTACCAATGTAAAAGTTTCATCTCATTTTCATTTTAATTTTTATCGGCGATTACACTTTTTTTATCAACGATTCCCCCAAATTCCACTAACGATAGCAATGGGTGTGTAATCGCTACACCGAACTCCTCTTTAAATTGTTGCGCAGCCTCCACCATCGAAAGCTGGGCAACAGCAATTTGCAACTCATCACTCATAATTCCCCGGAAATATTGGATAATTGCATTGTTATACGCAGCCTTATTCCCTTGCATAATCAGATCAAATGTATTGTCTATTACCTTCACCTGTACATTGATGGTCTTCTTATGGAGCTTCGCATATTGGTAAAGTCTCTCCATCGTTCCATCTACCGTTGCAGGGTTTGTAAAAAGAATTGTTTGGGGTTGCGTCTCTTCACAAATCGTTTGAAAGAAAGGTTCATCTATTTTTATAATCGGTATAGACATTGACAGCTGTTGTTCCATTAACAATGCAATGTAATTTGTACATGTAATCAAAATGACATCGACATTACAGCTTGCTATCCACTCCAATTGTTCTTTTACCTTTAAGGACAAATGATCTGTACCCTTCTCCACATGCTGGATTAGTCCCGGATCAACAAAATGCACTAGCTCAATCTCTTGAAAACCATTAAATGCTTGCTCTATGTAGTCTATATTTGAATGATGTGCATGCAAACAGCCTATTCTTTTTTTCAAATACATGCCCCCCTATAGTGTCTTCTCCATTGTTACAACAGGAAGCGTAATACCATTAAGATTTTCTGCCATCGTTTCTTTCGTAATAACATATCCCAATGAACGATATAATTCAATATTACGTGGTACACTCATACGCACCTTACATTCACTTATAATTTTGCCTTGAGCACGAGCAAAATTTTCTACTTCAGCTATCAATGTCTTGGCCAATCCTAGCCCTTGCTTTTCTGGAATCACCGATAATCGGAAGAAATAAATACCCTCATCATTCAACGTAAATCGAACCATAGCGACAGGTTCATTTTCCATATAACTAATAAATGCTTGCTCGCCATTATTTAGCGCCTGTTCAATTGAATCAACTGTTTCACTTAATGCACTAGATGGCGGTGTTGCATGTTCATATTCTTTAAAAGCTTGCATCATGACCTTATGCACTATGTGTGCATGTTGACTATCTGCTAAAATAACACCCACTTAAATCACACCTTTTTGATTTTAAATACATATTATTGCATTTTTATCCAAAAGTAAACCGCATTATCTAAGATAATGCGGTTGTAAAATTAATTTTTATACACATAACGTATTGCTCTACTCATGACAGTAGGGACCACAGACGCATGATTTTCGCTCAATGCCTCATAAAAAACTATGTCCATTACTTGCTCCAGCTGTTCAGCCATTTGTCGCGCGTCTTCTACCATAAACGTTTCTAGTTCTCCCACACCGATAAATATTGTTTCCTTCACATGTTGGTGTGCTTCGATAAAAGCCTTTACTCTACCAAACAATTCATGTTCATTCCACCAGATTGAAGGGCTAATAGCGATATAATGTTGGAAACGATCTTTATCATTTAATAATTGCCATAGTGCAAAATAACCTGCTAACGAATGTCCAAATAAGGTTTGTTGCTGTTTATTTACATGGAATTGTGCATACAGTTGCGGCTTTAATTCCTCCTGTAAAAAGCGGCTAAAGTTTTCTGCCCCTCCATGCTGATGATAGCCTTTGCCTTTAAATCTCGCAGGATAACTATACGTTTCGGCGGGTGCTGTAAAGTCGTAGAAACGGCGTTCATGCATATCAGCACGATGGCCAATACCGACAACAATGGCAGGTAATACCCCTGTTTTGAGCGCATTACGACTTTGTAGGCGTACGGCTTCCTTTACGTACTGGAAATATGACGAGCCATCTAATACATATATAACAGGAAATCCTTCTTTCGGAGCTTCCCCTTGAGGTACATAAACATTTATCGAGTACGTATAGTCTGCAAACATCGAAGTCATTTCATAGCAAAAAAAGTCAGATACATTGCCTACTTGTCCAACAATCATTTGTCTCCCTCCTTTAACACATCATAGCCATAGCATACAGGGGTGTTTGTTGCAGGATCTTCCATAATTCTCGCGGAAATATTAAACACTTTGCGCATCACATCCGCGCATAAAATTTCCTGTGGAGTACCCGTTTCCACTACAGCACCTTGACGCATGGCGATTAAATGGTCTGAATAGCGCGCTGCATGGTTAATATCATGTAAAACCATCACAATCGTACAGCCATGTTGTTCATTTAAATCTTTTACGATATCAAGCACTTCTAGCTGATGTGCCATATCCAAATAAGTCGTGGGTTCGTCTAGCAACAAAATACTCGTTTCTTGCGCCAATGCCATTGCTAACCAAACACGCTGTCGCTGCCCTCCTGAAAGTTGTGCTAATTCCCGACTGCGATACTCCAATGTATTTGTAACTGTTAAGGCCCACTCAATCATTTTTTCATCCTTCTTCGTTAAACGATTGACATTATGACGATGTGGATAACGACCGTATGCAATTAGCTCCTCTACCTTTAACTGTCCTGGTGCAATCGGTGTCTGGGATAATATCGCTAACTTTTTCGCAATTTCTTTGGTCGATAAATTTTGCATATTTTGCTCCTGCAAATAAACGGTTCCCTGTTGCTTTTTTAAAATGCGTCCAATTGTTTTCAATAAAGTTGATTTGCCACAACCATTTGGTCCTATAATCGTTGTCACTTTGCCCTCTTCTATCGTTAAATTCAACCCTTCGAATACACGAACATGCTCATAACCAGAAGATAAATTTTCCATTCTGAATGCAATTTGCACACGATTTCCCCCTAAGCTTTTGACTTTACTAACAAATACAAAAAGTAAGGTATGCCAATAATGGATACAACAATACCTACAGCCAACTCTGAAGGTGCAAACACCGTTTTACCAATAAAGTCTGCTATCACTAATAAACAAGCCCCTATAAGAGCACTTACCGGCATAACATAACGATGTTGAATACCGACAAGCTGTTTGGCAATATGTGGCGCCATTAGCCCAATAAAGCCAATACTCCCCGAAACGGATACACAGGCACTCACTAAGCCGACACTCGCCAATAATAACTTCATTTTTTCCTTTTCCAACGCTATGCCTAAGCTCGTAATACTGTCTTCTTCCAATTGAAAATAATCGAGTAAATACGATTTCCGATAGACATAAAAACCTAGCAATAGGAGCCAAGGCAACATAGAGATGACAAAAATCCAATTGGCATTGTAGATAGAACCGGCCATCCAAACGGCAGCCGACTCATAATCTTGTGCATTCATTTTCAAAGAAAGAAACAGCGATAACGCGCCAAAACCACTATTCATAGCAATCCCTGTTAAAATCAATCGCTGCATATCTAAATGACCATTTTTCATCGCAAAGGAGAAAATTAAAGCCGCGGCCATCGTACCACCAACAAAACCGAAAATCGGCATCATTAAAATGGATAACCAACTACTGATATCTGCTGTGACCACACGGAACTGAAAGAAAAACATAAAAATAACAACTGCTGCACCTGCGCCAGCATTAATGCCTAAAATTCCAGGGTCTGCTAAGCCATTACGTGTAATACCCTGTAACACGACTCCCGCCATTCCTAGCCCTACCCCAACAAGTGCCGCAATGACTATTCGTGGAAGACGAAATTCAAAAATAACAAGATCAAATTTCGGGTTGGGTTCAATTCGCAAGAGTGTTTTTAGAACATCCATTACAGACATATCAAAAACACCATTTGTTATATGGAGATAGCTTGCCCCTAACATTACTAAAAGAAGTATAGTGACGACCGTAATTACTACACGGGAAGCTCTATTATGCATGCTTTTCACCTCCGTGCTTACGAACTAAATATAAGAAGAATGGGACACCGACCAGTGCAGTTAATACACCAATGGGCGTTTCAAATGGGTAATTGACATAACGACTAAGCACATCGCAAAGTGCTAAGAAAAATGCCCCTATTACCGCTGCACACGGAATAATAAAACGGTAATCCACGCCAACAAGAAAGCGTGTAATATGTGGGATAACTAGCCCTACGAAAGCGATTTTTCCTACAAGGGCAACCGCAGTTCCTGTTAAACATACGACGGCAAGCATACTGACCATTTTTACTGCTTTTGTTTTTTGTCCGAGACCTATAGCAATATCATCACCTAATGCGGTAATTGTAATGGCCCTTGCGGAAAATAACGCCAACATTAGACCAATTAAGCCAAAAGGAATGGATAGTATGAGCATACTATTGTCGACTGTATGTACTTTTGTGTTATACCAAGCGCTAACCGTTTGTGATACTTGGAAATACATCGCAACGGCTGTCGCGATACTACTTAAAAATGTCCCAATAACCGTCCCTATAATAGCTAATCGAACGGGCGACAGCCCATTTCGAATAAGGGAACCGAAGCCGAAAACGATGCCAGCACCTAATGCTGAGCCGAGCATAGATAGCAATATCATTTGATAGTTTGGGAGTCCAGGAAAGAATACAATAGCTAATGTAATGACAAAGGCTGAACCATCATTAACACCCATTAAGGATGGCGATGCTAAATAGTTTCGAGTGATACCTTGCATAACTGCACCCGCTACTGCTAAAAATGCACCTACTAGCAATACGGCACAAATTCTAGGAATACGGCTAGTCCTTATAATTTGGTGGTCAATATTTGCAGGATCAAATACTGTGATGGCTTGCCACACAGTTAAGACATTAATATCTTTAGTCCCGTACATAACAGCAATTAAAGCCACAATCGCAATGAGGAAAGGTGAAGCTACCAATATAGAGAACGATACTATGTTTGTTTTTTTCAACTGCTACACCTTTTTCTATTTATTCTTTATCTTATAAAAGGCTGGTAATAGCACGGTGATTCCACCAATTCTACTACCAGCCTATTTCATCTATTTAAGTAATTTCTCCATTGCAGCATCTAGGAATTTCACTTTAGACCAAGCAGTACCACCTTGAGCTAGAGGCTCGATCGCATTAACAAAAATTTGTTCATTTTTAGTTGCCTTTAAGCTTGCAAAGATTGGGTTTTTTTGCAACTCTTCTAATGCTTTTGGAGCGTCTGTATTTTCAGATTCCTCAAATTGCAGGAAAATTGCATCTGGGTTGATGTCCGCTAACGTTTCAAGTGACAGTTCCGCTTGTGCCTTCGTCGTTGATAAAATATTTGGAACTGGTGCCCCTAAGTCTTCATAAAGCACAGGATTTAAGTAAACGCCCGCAGGATAGATATACATAACGCCACCACGCAAACGAACAATTAACACCTGTTTGTCTGCCAGTTGCTCTTTAGATTTCACTTGAGCATCGGCAACCTTCCCTTCATAGTCTGCAATGATTTTTTTAGAATCCTCTTCTTTCCCAGTAAGCTGTGCGAGCAATGTTAAGTTTTCCTTCCAATTTGTTGAAATATGCGAGTAAGGAATCATTGTTTGAATTTTATTGAGCTTTTCAGCCGTTTCTTCAGGGAATTTGGACGTTCCGATAATTACGTCGGGATCCAGCGCTAAAATTGCCTCCGCATTTGGCTCCATTTTATTGCCTACTAGTTGGGCTCCTTCTAATTCTTTTGTAAGATAAGATGGAATTTTGCCACCAATCTCGAGTACACCCACTGGTTTAATACCGAGCATTACAGCATCTTCCATAGATTCTAAACTTGCCGCTACAATGTTTTTTACCTTTGCTGGTAGTTCATATGTTTCGCCTAAATATGTAATGTTTTGTGTGGTTGCTTGTTTTGTTTGTGTTTCTATGGAATTTGTAGCCGCTTCATTTTTTACTGCTGTAGACTCTGCTGATTTATCGGTATTACAGGCAGCAAGGGACAGTACTAAAAGTGCAGGTGCACACATTTTGATATATTTATTCACATTAAATCTCTCCTCATCATGGTCATCTAACAATGATAATGATAATCATTTTCATTAATAAGTCAATAGCTATCCTCCAATTAATTGATAGTCATTATCATTTACGTGTTCTATCCTACCAAAGAGAAAAATAGTTGTGAATGGACAATTTCATTTTCTATATGGACTTTTGCCGAAAATATATATCAAAAAGCCTGCACTAAAAGAGAAAAAGTGTTAGATTGACTGCAATCAATCTAACACTTCTGTTGTCCGCGGGTGTACTGGCGATTCACGGGCTTTTATTGGCGATTTTCCCCGTCTGCTTTATACATATTTGGCTTCTTCCATCATTAATTTTCGAAAGGCTGTTGGAGACATGCCCGTGGTTTTTTTAAATACCCGGCTAAAATAAAAGCTATCAACATAGCCTACACATTCAGCAATTTCAGCCACTGTAAAATTGCAATATCTTAGCAAGTCTTTTGCCCGTCGTATACGGTATTCTGTTAAATAGCTACTTGGATTCATGCCCGTATGTTGTTCAAATAGATAAGCTAATCTTCGACGCTCGACACCAAATGCTTGCGCAATATTCGATACCGATAGTGGTCTCGCATAGTACTCGTGTATGTATTGAACGACTTGCTCCATCATTTCATTTGCCGAATCAAGAATCTTCATCTTTGCTGAAATTAAGATAGCTTCCACTAAGTTCAGAAATATTGCCTTGGATTTCAAAATCGCCATACTACCTGGCATGGCATAGCTTTCTTTTAACTGTTGTACAAGCTTAATAATATTTGAATAATCTCCAGTATGAATGGCGAAATGCTGATTGGCTAATGAGAAAGGCACCATGTCTTTTGATGGTATATAATGAACCACTGCGTATTCCCATATCTTATCGCCAGTCGCTTGAATTTCAATGGGCATTTGTGGTCCTGCATGGACAACCATTCCAGGCACCATCGCATAAGGGGTCCCATTAAAACTAAAAGACGCACTTCCTGCCAACGGGAATACTAAACCACATTTCCCAGGCGCAGTAGTACGTCCTGTATCCTTTCGTCCTGGCTCCATTGTATTTGTAAAAATATCAACAAAATTAACAGTTGCTTGTGCATAATAATCAATGATTTGATTTATATTTATGTCCATTGCTTTTCACCTATGTTTAGCACACTTTGTACTTGTAAAAAATGATGCTGATCATGTTCTACCAATCCAGTAAAATAACTGTAAAGTGTAAGTTCAGAGCAACCAATCTTAAAACTTTGTTGCCACTGTTGATCCGGTAAATCGTGAAGCGCTTGTAACAGTAAACGCCGACACTTCAGTAATGTCTGCACTATTTGCGCTTTGCTTTGTAAACGGCTACTACTTGCTGCTTGAGCATTCATCTGTTCTACATTTGGTCCTTTTGGTAGCTGATTTTTTGAAAATAAAAAGGGCAAACGTTCCTTTAATATAAATTGATCCCACGGAATGAGATGCCCAATAACCTCCGCTACTGTCCACTTCCCTTGCTGGATTGGCATGCGCCACTGTTGCTCCGTAACATCTAACAGGTGCTCTAACCACAATATAGATTTTTCATAATGCATAAGTATTTGCTTTTTTTCTTGATGCAATCTCTTTTCGCCCCTTTAGCCTATCGAGTCGTTATAAATAGTTTTGGCCAGTTAGATTGCCACTGTTTATTATTAATCCTCTTTTGATAAATCTCATGCAGTTGTGTATGTTTATAAAAGAACGGGGTCGGTGCTACAATACCCGACAGTAAATGCTGTATGCCATAAGGTGCAGCCAATTCCAGTACACCTTTTGTAAGCCTTACACCAATAGCTGTTGGGATTTCTGGAAAATGTGCCATGCCATCAATAGACGATTGATAGGGTTCACTAGCGTTTACGATATGCATTCTCGCCTGATTTTTCACAGACCACGGTTCTTTTGGTAAGAGTTCCAATAAATGCTGTTCATAGTGCTTCTCTTGTTCTTCTGAAATTAGTTGCTTATCAAAATAAATAACATCAATATCAGCTAAAGGCGTTCTATCTTGATAATCATGCAAATAATCCCACACCTTGGAACGAATAAAGCCAGCACAAACCCAACTGTCGGGTAACTGTTGTTGTTCTACACAGCGCAAAATTTTCATCATCCACGTATCAGATTCAATCAACGTTATTAAATCTCGTTCTGTTTGTAACTTTTTCATTTATTTTAAACCCCTATTTTAAATGTACAGCTACGATGATTCTTTAGCCATTGTTTTTAGCAAGCCATGCTGTAATTTTTTCTGCTACCTGCTCAGGTGCATCGCGGAAAATATCATGCCCTGCATTCGGAACAGGCTCTACCTGAACATTGCTTACTTTTGCTTGGAAATCCGCTATACTTTTATTTCTTACTTGTTCCAGTTCAGCAGGTTTTGTAGCACTTACCAATAAAGTTGCACACTTGACATGCTGAAGTATGTGACAAATGGGTTCAGCATCAAGCCCTTTAATTAGCGATTGTGCTGTAAACGTAGAAAGAGCTAGTCTTATTTCGCCATCCAATTCTTTTACTTGTGCACGCGAAGCAGCTTCCAATTCAGCAGACCAGCGTGAAAGCTCCTCTTTTTCCGATTGAAAAAATTCATCCCAAGAGGAGAATCTAACATCGTTACAGAAACTTTCAATGTTCTGCAATTCCATTTCTACTGTCATCCCCATATCTTGTGAACTTAAATAGCCACCATCTAATAAAATAAGGCCAGCTATTTGCTTTGGAAAAGTAGCTGCGTAATGTAAAGCTAAATCTGCACCTAAAGAATGTCCCATAAGATAAAATTTTTTATTACCTAACTTTTGGGTTAGCATCTTGTCGATTGATATTGTGACATTTGATGGGAGATAAGCCTCTTCTTCTGTCAAGGCTGATGCATACCCATGTCCAGGTAAATCAAATGATACGATATGATATGCTGGTAAATAATTTGCTAGTTCCCCAAATGCTAGACCCGTACTACCAAGACCGTGAAAAAAAACCAAAGTTGGATGTTGGGCGTGTCCCCATTGATATATTTCTTGCTGCAAGTTTATAGCCTCCCCAAGTTTATTATTGCTTATTGATGTTTCCATTAATTACAATAATAACCGTATCTATTAACTTTTCAAAGGGGTGGCGAAAATGAAGATTATTTCCATACGCAAGGAGCCAAGCTATGCTGAAATGGCGATCCGATATATTCAGAGCAAGTGGGCAAGTGAGGAAAGTATGATGCTCTATGAGGATTGTATTGCCCATTGCATCGATGCACAAGCACCGCTCCCACAGTGGTATGTATTAATGAGCAATGATGAAATCATCGGCTGTGCTGGTTTAATTACCAATGACTTTATAAGTCGGATGGATTTATATCCTTGGGTTTGTGCAGTGTATATTGAGGAAAGCCATCGTGGTCATGCCTATGGTGCATTACTATTAGAGCAAGCTAAAAAGGATGCTAAGCAACATGGTTTTCCACAGCTCTATCTTTGTACGGATCATATCGGTCTATATGAGCGCTATGGCTTTTCCTATATCGGTACTGGCTACCATCCTTGGGGAGAAAGCTCTCGCATTTATGCAGCAAATCTAGATTAAAAAGGTTGCTAGCAATTGCCATTGCTACGAATTCAAATGATTGTAAAGGTCGCCTTAGCTACTTAAATGTTCGTGAATAAGCTTCCATTCATTATTCATAATAGTAAAAACATTCGTTGCTCTCCCGCTACCTGATACAAATGTACCATTATGGTAGCCTTCATAATGGTATGTATAGATACATGTAGCGGCATTAGCATCAGCAGTAAGCCATTGTACATTGGTTGCACGATAAACCTCATCTTGTATAACATGCCATGCGTGCTTGAAATAAGCTTCTATTTCTTCTAGCGACGTGCATGTTTGATCCGTAAACCAATAAACCGCCTTTGGATGTAATAATGCTTTGACATTGTTAAAATTATGTGTATTTGTTGCATCAATATAACGTGATAAAGCTTGTTGATAGCCCATTTTTATACCTCCTTCTGCAAAGTTGTATAGGGTATAATTGAGTTGTTTTCTGACAAAGTAGTTACTTGTTCAAGAATTATTCATTCACCAATTTTTTACTGTTGATACTAAAACTCATTTTTATTCTTCGTTCTCTGTTTTCATGTACCTCTTCGCCTTATACTAGTTTAAGCTCAATTTTACTATCACCATCTACTTCTAAATAACCATTTTACTATATGGCAAAAAAAACATGAGCACTAGAAACGGTTTTCTAACCATGTATCTACTGTAATAGATACATGGTATTCTAGTAGTTCTTCAACATTATTCTAATTGACTTATATTATATTTAGTATACCATATAATACATATTAGGGAAAAAATGCATTATATTTCATAACAAGCATTATTAAGATTAAGAAAGAAGTTGATTTATTGAATTTCAACCATTAAAAATAATGATTAACAACCTTTGAGAACAACAACCCTTTCTTAAGTGAAAAGTCTATGTTAGATGAAACAATTAAATTCTCTATACATCCTTCTCTCTTAAATATAAACTATTTTAGATTTCTAGTAAGGAGACATTTTGATGAAGTGGTTTGTACATGCCTTGAAGAACACATTCAATTTTAGTGGTCGCGCTCGACGACAAGAATATTGGATGTACTACCTTTTCGGAATTATTATTTCATTTGTAATAGTAATGATTGAAGAGATGCTAAATCTCAAATTTTCACCAGAGGTGGGAATACTCAGCACGTTGTTTGGAATAATCTTTATGATTCCTAGTTTGTCTGTGACGGTTCGCCGTCTTCATGATATAGGGCGCAGTGGAGCATGGATTTTAATCATTTTCATCCCCTTTGGAGCAATCGTACTATTTGTATTTACAGTGCTTGATAGTCAGCCACAAACAAATCGTTGGGGACCAAGCCAAAAACCTTTACAGTCGGATTCTTCATATAGTGTGTGAGTATCTACATAGTCTAAACATACTTGCAAAACATAATATTCTATGAACATATGAGCGTCCTTGCGGTTGCACGGGCGTTTAACGATACATATTATTCTATAACGTCATTGTAAAATTCCATCCATTCAATGCACTTCTCCCCTATGTTTCAACTTTCAAAACATCCTTAGGAATGATTTGTTTCATCAATAGCCTTCACTGCTATCTAGTAACGATGTACTTAACATATCTGTTACTGCAGAATATAAGTTTTCTGGGTTTTCAGCAAGACGATGACACAAGTATAAATACCACTCTTGCCCATATGGCAGATATACCTTACAGTTATATCCCTTTCGTTGTAAACTTTGAATTAAGTCTGGACGAATGCCATAAAGCATCTCGATTTCTACATTTGATTGTTGAAAATAGTGACGTTGTTCCATCTCTTGTATAAGCACATCATCATGGGTTGCTATTGAAAGAGGATGATTCCACTTGATTAACTGATCTATAAATTGTAGATAACGATGATTCAATGCTTCTGACCTCTCCATTGCAATAGTACTTGGCTCTTGGAATGCCCCTTTGACCAATCTTATCTTTCCAGGATATTGAACAAGCTCTTGTAAATCCATTTCAGTGCGGTATAAATGAGCTTGTACTGTAATTCCGATATTGTCGTATTGCGCTGCTATCTTTTTATAAATGTCGAGAATAGCATCCGTTTTTGAAGATTCCTCCATACTAACCATTAAAATTATGCCATGCGTATTAGCATGCTGAACAAGTTGAAGCAAGTGATTATAAGCAATTTCCTTGTCTATAGATAGTCCTATATGCGATAAATCAAACGATACGGTTTGCTTCAAAGACAGCGCACCCATTCCGTCAATTAGCGACATAAATTCCTTCATAGCCTTTTGACATTCCTCAAGATTCACAGTATTTTCGCCTATAAACTCCAATGAAACTTGATAATCTTTCGCTAATAAATTTTCTGCTACAGCAATGGCGTCTGCTCTAACTTCCCCTGCCACATACCTTCTTGCAGCTTTTAACAATAATGGATACAGCTCTTTCGATTGTTGGAATGCATCTTTCATTTGATTATTTCTTGCAGCCGACTTCAATGCTTCAATAACTAACTCTTGTGGTTTTTTCATCTATTCATCTCCTGTTTATTATTTAAAATTACTCTATCATGGTAATATTGGTAAAAATAGAGCCACTTATTATACTTTTTGACGGTACCAATTTTATAAAGGAGTAAAACAAATATGCTATGGATACCTATAAATAGAGCGTTAGATATACCATTAAATAAACAGGTCTATCAACAAATTCGTGAAAAAATTTTAAATGGAACATTACAAGGCGGCGAGAGATTGGCTTCAACACGTAAACTTTGTTCTGAATTAAATGTTTCCAGAAATGTCATATTAGAAGCCTATGAGCAACTCGTGGCAGAAGGATTTTTAGTTTCCTATAGAGGCTCTGGTACATTTGTTGCCGATGGTGCCTGCTTAGCTCAACCTAGCAAAGAAACTTTCCAAAAAAAGATAGAAGATAAAACAGCAGCATCAAAAATTGATTTTCGTTCGGGCATACCTGCGTTAGACTTATTTCCCCGGAAAACATGGGCAAAATTATCTCATACTATATGGAACGATACGAACCCTACCATTTTTGGTTACGATCAACCCGAAGGTCGATATGAATTAAGAGAAGTATTAGCTAACTACTTACTGCGAACAAGGGGTGTTGACTGTCATCCAGATCAAATTGTTATCACCTCTGGCGCTACACAAGCATTGACTGTTATCGCTAGATTATTTTTGTCAGCAAATGATGAAGCGATTATGGAAGACCCTATTACAAATGATATTCAAACGATATTTAAATCTTCTGGAGCTTCTATTTATGCCATTCCTGTCGATCAATGCGGTATGCGAACAACCTTACTACCGCAAGATAGACAGCCAAAATTCGTCTTTATTACCCCTTCTCATCAGTTTCCATTAGGGGGTACTTTACCAATCCAACGCAGAATTCAATTAATAAACTATGCAAGGCACAAAAAATGTTATTTGGTAGAGGACGATTATGATAGTGAATTTAGGTATGAAGGTCCTCCTGTAAGCTCATTGCAAGGATTAGACCCCCATCGTGTGCTTTACATTGGATCTTTTAGTAAAATTCTTTCACCCGCATTAAGAATTGGTTATTTGGTTCTCCCACTAGACCTTGTTGAAAAATGCCGTCAGCTTAAATGGTTTTCAGATTTACACACGCCTTCGATAGATCAGCTTATTCTTGCTCGTTTTATTAAAGAGGGTTACTTAGAACGACATATTGCAAAAATGAAAAAGTATTATAAGAATAATAGAGATTTTCTTATCCAATGTTTACATACAACTTTTTCAAATAAAATAAAGATTTTAGGCTATTCCACTGGATTGCACCTCGTTGTAGAAATGCAAAACATCCATTTCTCAAGTGCATTACTTGAAAAAATCGAGCAATTTGGTGTGAAAGTATATCCCGTAGAAGATCATTCCATTAGTAAAGGGAGACATAACGATCAAATTATATTAGGATTCGGACATTTAAAGAAAGATGAAATACAAGAAGGTATAACGCGTTTATTCCGTGCAATCTTTCATAAGTAAAAAGAAATGGCTACTCTTAACACCAAGTTCGCATAACTTTTCCCATCTGAATATGCATAATTGACATGGCTATTACAAAAGCTGAAAAGTCATTAAAAACCCCTGAGCATACTTGTGCTCAGGGGTTACTTATTATTGCTTAAAAGCTGTTGCAATTGCAAGTGCCTTCATTGGGTCCTTGATGGAATCCAGCGTATAGATAAGCTTTCCATCCTGCCATACGATTAAGTTTCCTGTTTTATAAACATCTAAATGTAACATACCGTGTTCATGTGGGATTGGAAGTGTATGGGATTCTAAATATTGTACTGCTTGTTTTGCCAGCTCTACTCCAGCTTCTGGATTATCTGTTCGGGTATGAGTTGCTAATGCCCATCTTCCCTCATTCCAACCAGTCCATAACGAGCCCGCGCCTGCATCCTGATAACCAGTCATATTGAACCCAAGCGGAACTTGTTGTCCCCCATTTTTACTAAATTCTTCATAAGCAATCTGTTCGCTTGCCTCATCTATACTGTCATAGAGCTTTACAGTAAGCTTGGCAATCGCAGTTGCCGCTGTCGCATTTTTTAGCTTTACATCATTAACCGGAAGATACTCTTTACTTTCTAGAAATAGAACTTCGGCTTGTTGTTCTTCACTTTTAGTTGTTGCGGTTAAAAAAGCTCCTTCCGTTAGTGGAAGATTCGTTGGCAAAACAATGGCTAGTTCTGTTCCAAGCTGCTCCTTTATCGTTTTCAATGCTTCTGCCTGCGTGAGAGAAGAGACTGTGTCTTTAGATGTTGTTTCAGAAATACAAAGTTTATTTTCGTTCCATTGATGGTCTTGTTGTGAATCTTGTTTACTATTCGTATCTCTTTCAGTACATGCGCTAATCATACTAATCGTTAGTATGGTTATAAAAAATAATTTTTTCATCTAGACACCTCAATATTTGCTTTTTATCTATTACGTCCTAATTTTTCGAGTGTGCCCGAAGATCTATAACATCAATAAGAGTCTCCCCACTTTAAAAGTCGAGCAATTGATTACTGAAATTACGTTAATGTTCCCCACTTTTTGCTGTCTTAAACGTCAAACTAACGGAGTTCATTAATTTGCTTCGTCAACTCATTAAATTTCCGATCAAGCACAGCATATTCCTTATCTTTGGCGGTTAGAAAGCTGAGTTTACCAAGTATTTCTTGCCTTTCATTTTCTAACTTTAGCCGTTGTGCACTTGTATCATCTTGTTGCTGTGGTATGCTCTCTCTCCATTTTTTCACAATTCCTTTATTTTCAAGCTGCCACACAATATTTGTTGTTTTCTCAATAAAATAGCGGTCATGCGATACAACGAGCAATGTACCTGTATAGAGCTCCAAAGTTTTCTCTAATTGCTCTCTTGAAGGCAAATCGAGATGATTCGTTGGCTCATCTAAAATTAGCACATTCTTTTCTTCTAAAATATACGCCATCAGCTTACACTTTACACGCTCGCCCATACTCATATTGCCAATAGGTGCTGTCCAATGACTTGCAGTAAATCCTAAATGTTTCATGACATTGCGGACTTTCCCTCTTTCCTCGAACGTCTCCTTGTAAAAATATTGCTCTGGTGTAAGATGTAGTGGCAAATCAAATACATCCTGCGTTAAATAGCCGATAGTAGCTGCAGGTGATATCCACAAATCGCCATTTGCTTTTTCTTGTCCTGTCAGCACCTTCAATAAAGTCGTTTTGCCGCTACCATTTGGCCCTGTTATGGCAATTTTTTCACCAAATTGTATTGTCATAGTTAGATCTTGAAATATAAGACGCTGACCAAACGATTTTGTTACATGCTTACATTCTAAAAATCGTTTGCCTACTCGCTGGTTTGTCTCTACTGAAAACCGCACTTCCTCTTCTTGCTTAGGCGGCTCAACTTTGCTCTTTGCTAACTCCTTTTCCAAGCGCTTTTTCTTTGATTTTACTTGTGCATCCATTCGTTTTGCTTTTACTCGGTAAAACTCTTTAAAGCTCTCCTGCTTGGTCGATTGTGCATGTGCCTTTTGCGACCAAGAGGATAGCTCATTCATCTGCGCTTCAATCCGTTCAATATTCTTTTGCTGCTTATCATAGGCACGTTGTTGCGCTAACCTTTGTTGCTCTCTAGCCGCTATATAACTTGTATAATGCCCATTATGTTCGAGCAGTTTACCATCTTCCAAAGACCATATTTTAGTAGCGACTTCGTCTAAAAAATAACGATCATGAGAAACAACAATAATTGTACCATCATATTTTTTTACTTGAGCGATAAGCATCGCTGTACTTGCTTCATCTAAATGATTTGTCGGTTCATCCAACAATAATAATTGCGCATGTTGTGAAAAACCTCTTGCTAGTCGCCTTTTTAGCTTTTCTCCACCGCTTAATGCTGCAAACTCGATGTTTGGCACATGCCATTTAGCAAGTAAATCTGCTTCTTCTGCGCTTACTTCCCAACTGTCTATAGTTGCTTGCTCTTGTTCCACATAGGCCATTTTAACATGCTGTAACGGCACTAACTGCCCTGCCGTAGGAGTTAGTATGCCTTGAATAAGCTGTAATAATGTCGATTTGCCAGCTCCATTTTTTCCTATAATCCCAATGACTTCGCCTTGTTTTACTGTAGCCGTCACCTGTTCAAAAATTTGTATGTCTCCTGCCTCATACTGTACACTCTGTATTTTTAAAAGTTCTTTCATTTTATCCGTTCCTCTCTATATAGAGGGACAAAAAAATCCCTCCAATTATTTTGGAAGGATTAGTCGCGAAATATCAAACACAAAAAAGCTCAATGTTTGAGCCTTATTATGAGATGCTCCAATACTAAAAATGCCACACCAAGCGCAGTCGTACGGTAATTTGCATTTTTAGTATACGTTCAACAATAGCAGACGTTTGAGCCTACAATCGTGTACATTATGGAAAATGGGCAGACTAATCCTATTTTTGATTCATTGAAATATACATTTCATGTGCAAAAAATAAGATTAGTTAATCATTAGCCACCCATCGTCCCTTCATGTTTAGTTACAATTATTGTAACATCAATTACTTAAAAACAGAATACATTCGCTTCGTATTTTCATCTCGCGTCTTTTAGAAATTTGCTAAGGAACAATACCCACTTAAATTTCGGCAGTTTTCTACATGCTCCACCCGAATCCCTTACGATTGAAATCCATTATCTAAAACATTCAAACGAAAGAATATGATCTCTCGTTAATGTACGGAAACGCCATCCATATCTATTACTCCAGCGGAATCCTGCAATAAATTCTCTACCTATGACCGTAGGGAAAAACCAAAAACTTCTTCCGTTGTTCATCCATAAATACGTGTTTCTAAATAAACACGATTGAATGCCATTTGAGCCACCATGCCACGCGGGCATAGGTGGCGCAAAGTTTGGTGGAGCACTCATTGGCATTTGCCCAGAAGACGGTGGTCCAAAGTTTGGTGGTTGGCCCATATTTGGTGGTGGTCCAATTGGTGGAATACCTGGAACATTCCAACTTGGACCTCTGAAATTTTCCCCATAATTATTATTTGGATATAAATTCAATACAAACTCCCCCCTTTTACATACTTCACTATATGTAAGGGGGCGAAAGTCGCTTGAGCAATTAGCCTACCATATAACGATGTTTACGTTAAATACGATTGCATCACGCGCCAATCCGCTAACTTTTCGTCGAAGGATTTTATATTTTTCCCAGGGATTGGGCTAGTCGATGGCATCTTTTGATAGGCTCGTTCATCTAAAACCTCAACACCAATATGCTTTTTAAACACTTCAAAAGCTTTCCCACCATTAAAGAGCACAAGTTCTATATTGGGATACTGTTTAAAAAGCTTTTTAAAATCATTTGGTTTTTCATTGCGAATGGCGGCATCTAAGCTACCCTTGCGTTCACACGATTCGATAGTATCCCAAAGACCAATCCCATTTTCCTTTAACAACTCTATTCGCATTTTATAATCTTCCGGTATTGTTCTCTTTACTATCTGCCCAATAATAGCCCAAAAGTGATTGCGCGGATTGCCATAATATTGCTGTTTCTCTAATGATAGCTTTCCTGGCATTGAGCCAACAATAAGCACCTTTGTTGAAGTATCAACAACAGGTGGCAGTACATTTTTTATTTCATTTGACATAGCCATCACTCCTTGCTTTTATTGTTACACTAAGTTGTTACAAGGAAACTTAGCCACTATAAAATAACTCGAACTCTTTATTTGGTGGAACTTTATGCTATTCTATTCCCAAATACGCTCTTTTTACAATATGGCAAACAAAAACTATCTAGAGGTGAAATATGAGAAGTTTATTCCAGTCTCTAACAGTTAAAATGATTTTTTTAATGTCGATTTTAATTTTAATGATATGCGGGCTCTTTATGTATCTATTACAAGAACATATACGAGATACAACAGAAAAGCAAATAGGCGTGGAAGCATTAAATATTGCCAAAACAATCGCTTCCATGGAGGAGATTATTACAGCATTCGAGCAGGAAAATCCAAGTGACATGATCCAGCCTATCGTTGAGCCTTTAAGAGAGGAGATAAATGCAGCATTTATCGTAGTTGGCAATGCACAAGGTGTTCGTTATTCCCATCCAGAAAAAGATCGAATAGGACATTACATGGTCGGCGGGGACAATGATGCCGTATTACTAGATAAACAAGCCTATATTTCTAAAACGGTTGGTTCATTAGGCGAATCTATTCGAGGTAAAGCCCCTATTATAATAGAAGACAACATTATTGGTGTTGTTT
Source organism: Lysinibacillus sp. FSL K6-3209 (assembly GCF_037976175.1). Classification (NCBI taxonomy): domain Bacteria; kingdom Bacillati; phylum Bacillota; class Bacilli; order Caryophanales; family Bacillaceae; genus Lysinibacillus; species Lysinibacillus sp. FSL K6-3209. Next base: position 4,293,616 of record NZ_CP150264.1, read on the forward strand.
CTGTCGGGTTTTTAACCGTGCATATTGATACAATCATCAAAGACCATCTTATGAAGTGGCTGAACTACACAATTATTATTCTCTTCATAGGTATACTTGGGGCAATTGCCATCTCTCTTTATATTAAAAAATTATTATTTAATATGGAACCAATCCAAATCGCTAAATTATACCAACAAAACAAAGTGATTTTAGAAACGACGGAAGAAGGGATTATTGCTGTTGATCATTTAAATCAAATTACCACTATTAATAAAAGTGCATACGCAATGCTAGATTCTACTCACAATCAAGCAATTTCAGCGTGGATGGGAACTAAAATCGAGCAGATTTTCACACCTAAAATCGTTGCAGAACAACATATTCATAACTTAGAGCTAACACTAAATGAACATATTATCATCTTAAATAAAGCGCCTTTAGTGGAAAAGAAAAGGAAAATAGGTTCTTTATATACCTTTAGAAAAAAAGTAGACATCCAAAAAATTATTGATGAACTGAAACAAGTAAAACAGTATGCCAATATGCAACGCGCCTATACACATGAATTTGCGAATAAGCTTCATATTATTCTAGGTTTGCTATTTTCTAAACATTATAATCAGGCAATTGAGTACATTAAAGAACAACGAAATATTCATCTTAAACAGCAGGCTTTTCTAAAAAGTAATGGAACATCCCCTCTACTCTTAGCATTAATTCAAGGAAAAATGGCAGAAGCAACGGAACTGGGCATTAAACTCGAGCTGAAGGAAATTCCCCCATCTATGAAATTATCTAAACTTCAGGAAGATGCTATTCTTACAGCACTTGGCAATGTTCTTCAAAACGCTATTGAATCTTTAAAAAACTTGGTGTCCTCCGATAAAATAATTCAATTATCTATTAACGATTATAAAAATCATTATTTATTGGAGATTCAAGATAACGGCCCCGGTATTGACCACAAGTTGTACGATAAAATTTTTGCAAAAGGTTTTTCAACAAAGGAAGGCTTAGATCGAGGACATGGCTTAACAATCAGCAAAAAAGCTCTTGAAAAAATAAATGGAGATATTTTATTAGATGCTGGAGATTTATCAGGAGCGTGTTTTTTAATTATCGTTCCTAAAGGAGGTAAGCGCTTATGACTGCAGCCTGCACAAGTGTATGGATTATAGAAGATGACTTTAGAGTTGCAAACATTCATGCAGATTATGTTCATTCAATAGGTGGTTTTATCGTTACTGAAAATTTACGGACTGGGCACGAAACGATTGAAAAGCTCAAACAATCCACCAACTTGCCAGCGATTATTTTAACCGATTTGTATATTCCAGATGTTGAAGGGAGCTCTTTAGTACACCATATACGGCATCATTATCCTGCCATCAAAATAATCGTTATTTCTGCTGCAACAGAAAGAGATTTAATAAAAGAGATCATAGATTTAGGCATATTAGATTACTTAATTAAACCTTTTGAACAACAACGACTTCATCAAGCATTTACAAAATATTTGCATGCATTTCATTTATTTCAACACACGTCAAACTTCACGCAAGTTGACCTTGATTCCATATTTTATTGTGAATCAACTGCTACAGAAGATACCTTTGTAAAAGGCATTGATTTACACACATTACAGGCGGTTAAAGAGGTCTTCGAAAAATTAACAAGCAAGGAACTTACAGCCTCCCAACTGAGTGAAATAATCGGTTCTAGTCGTTCAACTGCCCGCCGCTATTTAGAATACTTAGTTGGTGAACAGTTTTTGTACATCAAACCGATATACGGAACAATCGGTAGACCTGAAAGAAAATATATATACTATGGAACTTATGAACAAAATAAATAGTATGTATCTTATCTAACTTATGACCATATTATTCCCTCCCTATTTACAGCATGCTACCTTTTAGTAGTCAGAATAATCAATTAAAGGGAGGGGTTTTTTTGAGCTTAAGTATCCTTGGTTTCATCACCATTATCGTTATTATTGCCTTATTAATAAGTGGGCGTGTCTCGCCGCTTGTTGCCATGGTTATTCCACCGATAATCGCTACCTTTATCGCTGGCTTTCGTTTCGAGGAATTAGGGGAATTCTTTAGTTCCGGACTAAGCTCTGTGATGAACGTAGCGGTAATGTTTATCTTTGCTATTATCTTCTTTGGTATTATGCAGGACGTTGGATTATTTGAGCCATTGATCAACAAAATGATTGCGCTTACAAAAGGGCGTATTGTTGTCGTTGCTATTGTAACTGTACTAATTGCTGTTGTGGCTCAACTAGACGGTTCTGGTGCTTCTACATTTTTAATTACGATTCCAGCACTATTGCCTTTATATTTACGCTTGCGCATGAATCCATACTTATTACTTTTATTAATTGCTGGAGCTGCAGCAGTGGTGAACATGGTTCCTTGGGGAGGTCCATTAGGGCGGGTGGCTTCCGTGTTAGAGGTGGATATCACTGAACTATGGTATCCGTTAATACCCATTCAAATCATTGGTGTTCTATTAATGTTAGCTTTAGCCTTATACCTTGGCTTTAGAGAAAAGCACCGTATTCTGAAGCAATACGGCACACTTGATTTTACGCATGACGACCAACATATTACACAAGGTGTTGTGTCATCCGAAGTAGACCTATCTTTACGGCGACCAAAACTATTGTGGGTGAATGCAGTAATTGCTGTCATGGTAATCGGGGTTTTAGTCGCGGGTATTGTACCGGCAGCATTAGCCTTTTTAATCGGGGTAGCCATTGCTCTGCCAATTAATTATCGTACACCTAAAGAACAAATGGAACGCGTGCGGACACACGCTCCGAATGCGTTAACGATGGCGTCGATTATTATTGCAGCAGGCTTATTTTTAGGCATACTAAATGGCACAGGCATGTTAAATGCTATTGCCAATAATGCCGTCAATATTTTACCGTCAGCACTATCATCTTATTTGCATATTATTATCGGTATATTAGGTGTACCCTTTGATTTATTATTAAGTACGGATGCCTATTATTTCGCCTTGCTTCCTGTAGTTGAACAGATTGGTTTATCTTTTGGTATTGACTCTCTCTCCACTGCTTATGCGATGATTATTGGTAATATTGTCGGTACGTTTGTTTCACCACTTGCCCCTGCTGTCTGGTTAGCTTTAGGCTTATCTGGTTTAGAGATGGGAAAACACCTAAAATACTCTTTCTTTTGGATGTGGGGGTTAAGCATAGTTTTACTAGGCATTGCAATAGCGATAGGGATTATTACCATATAAATTAGCAGTGACCAGTTGTCGACTCGTGTATCGACAACTGGTTTTTAGTTATAACGAAAAAATAGAACCCATAAGTATTGCTTCAGAATGTTTTTCATGTAATTTATTTGATGCATGCTTTTGTATATATGTTCGGACCATTTCATAACCAATACAGTAACCTATGTGTGAAGGAAGCTTCCCACCATATAAAAACTCAATATGATGATCTAAGCCCTTAACATTCATGTTAGGCAAAAAATATGTCTTCCATATAGCTAACATTTTGTCCGTAGAATAATCTTTCAACCAAGGCGCTAACCATTTGGCACCGTATAATTCCTCCACGGCACATTCCGCTAAGCCCTCTATAATTAATGAATCTAATAGCGTTACTTCCTCTAGTGATTTGTTTAAGTACCGCAGTCGACAAACATGATTATACTCATGTGCAAATAACGCCTGTAACTCTTGCTTTTCCAATTCTCCTATAAATAAAAATAGCGCATCTGGATAGGCCACTCCATTTTTATTTGTGACGCTTTGCTCCTGTGTGAGAGGAAAAATATAGATAGGTATATCAGGTCCGTCCCATTTCTTCTTTAAATAGAACAATTCTTCTCGTACAATTTGCCATGCATTTTGGTCTTGTAGTTTTTTCATATCGATATTTTCATGTGCTCGAAACAGCCCTTGTTGCTGTAATTCAAATTGGATTTGTTGTGGCGTTCCACCTTTAAAATGGTCTAGTAATCGGCTACAAAGAATCGTACATTGTAAATCTTCAAACTCTCTACTATGCGTCAATTTTTGACTAGTTTTGAACTCATGTAGCCAATCATCTGTTGATATCACCGACATTCACGCACCCCCTTGCGATAGCTTATGTTCCAATAGACAATCGGCTAGTGATAAATGTATGCAACGGCATATATTAACTTGTAAAGACGTAGAAAGGAGGAGATTTTTGTGAATCCAGCTGATTGTTATAATCTTTGCTGTAAATATCACGGTAAACGTGTAAGAATTACTGATACATCTGGCAATGTTCATGTTGGAGAAATAACGAAAGTGGATAGAAAACAGGTATGGATTCTACCTGATAGACAATATAGAGGATATGGTTTAGGTTTCTGGGGTTGGGGCTTTAGACCAGGATTTGGCGCTGGACTTGGCATTGGTTTTGCATTTGGAGCAATTGCCGGTATTGCGTTGGCACCTATATTATTTTTCTAATCTATAAATACCTAGAATATCCGCTTCTTATAGAGAAAAATAAGCCATTTCATTATTTTGAAATGGCTTATTTTTTATTGAAATTTCTCTTGTTGCTGCTTTTTTTCAATTAATTCGGATACAGTTACAAATGTATAGCCCTGTTTTTTTAAAGTTGGTATGATTTCTTCTAGAGCTTTAATCGTTTGTGTGCGGTTGCCGCCTCCATCATGAAACAAAATCACATCTCCCGGTTTTGTTCCACCTAACACCTTTTGGACGATTTTATTTGTCCCTGGTTCTTTCCAATCCTGTGTATCTTGATGCCAAGACCACATGACTACCTTGTAACCGTTGTTTACCGCAGTATTGATCATCTTTTCAGTGTAATTGCCACCTACAGGACGGAATAAAACAGGAGAAAAGCCAGTAATACTATAAATCATCTGGTTTGTCTGCCTTAGTTCTTCCTGTAAATCAGGAATTGAAACTTTATACGGGTGAGAGTACGTATGATTGGCTAATTCATGCCCCTCTTTATAAGTTCGTGAAACAAGCTCTGGATACTTTTCTGCATTTTGACCAATAATAAAAAATGTAGCCTTTGCTTCATACTTTGCTAAAGTATCTAGAATTTTTGCGGTGTATTTTGGATGTGGACCGTCGTCAAAAGTTAAGGCAACGATTTTATCCTTTGTATTTATATCCCAAACAACTTCACCAGTCTTCTCATATTCACTACGCCCTTTTTCTGCAGAGGTACGCATGTCTGTCAAACATAACGACATGATTAATAAGCAAACCGTCAAAAACAATACATTTTTACGTATCACAGTATCACCTCCCATGTTTCATTCGCATATTTCAGCTCATCTTACTATTTACGAAAGCCGCTAAATTATACTTTTGAGGTGCTACCTGTTTTTACTTAAACCCTTTAAAAAGATATGTTAAAAAACCAATTAGCAAACAGTATCTTCATTATTCACAGTTTTTTACTTAAATTTATTTCGATCATCTTTATTTTTAAATACTTTTCATTTACGCAACGTCAAATTATGAACGAAATGTGAAACCTTTCATATAGCCCTTTATTTTTTTGAAAATCAGTGTAGAATAAAGGGCATAACTGATATATAACAATTATTCAAAATAACAAAACTGTTATACTACAAATTGACAACAAAGGGGATTTTACAATGTGGGTTATTACTGTTTTTGAGCAAGATACATTCCGTATGTTCGAGTACACTACGCAAGATGAGGCTAAATTAGCGTTAAAAAATATAAAACAAACAGCTATGCTTTCATATACAAAATAATCAGTGCCTGGCACTGACACAATTTATATATAGAGAAATTAAAATCCACGTAGCCTTTCTGCAAAAAATGCACGATACGTAAAACGCAACAAGCCTCGCGATAGTGAAGGCTGTGGCTTTTTTCGTGCACGCAGAAGCACAGTGGATTTTTTTCGCTTTAGAATTTTAGTAGAAATATTGAACACCTTTTTATCTATTGCCATATGTATAGAGAGAAAAGGAGTGATGTTCATGGTGACAATTGAACCTATTATGATTAAAGGTCATTTTTTCACTGCTGTGATTGTGCATTTACCAAAAACAACATTATTAACTATTTCTAATGATACAGGCTACATCATGTGTGGTGCATTAGATGTCGGTCTTTTAAATAGTCGCTTATTAGATCGAAAAATTGTGGCAGGTCGAGCGGTTGGTGTGAAAACGATAGATGAGCTCTTAACCGCCCCTCTTGAATCTGTTACATTTGAAGCGGAGCAACTAGGTATATTTGCAGGAATGACTGGTGTAGAAGCATTATTAAAAATGATTTAACACACGCTAGGAACGAGTCGGGAGGTGGAATTCAAATGTATTACACACATGCCCAACTACAAGTACCCCATACATCGCGAATAATGACCGTTACCGGAAATGGAAAAGTAGTCGCTAACGCTAGTTATGTCCAGCTTAAAATAGAGGTAACAACACAAGATGAAAGTGTACAACAAGCGCAACAACAAAATACTAGCTCTATGAATCGTGTTATTCATGCTCTCTTGGCGTTATCTATCCCGAGAGAAAACATTCAGACCGCCGCCTATACGATTACACCTATTTATGATTATGTAGAAGGTAAACAAATGTTTAAAGGCTATGAAGTAGTAAATGCTATCACGGTAAAAATACCTGATACTAATCTAGTAGGAGCTGTTATTGATACAGCTGTCGAAAATGGAGCAAATCGGATTTCCTCCATCCAATTTAAAATAGACCATGCGGATGAATACTATCAGCAAGCTCTCAGCTTAGCACTTCATAATGCACAAATGAAGGCGAAAACAATCGCGCAAACGATGCACTTATCTGTACAGCCACAACCGATTGAAATCGTCGAAGAAAACGATCATGCCCCTGTGCTTTATAAATCAATGGCAATGGCTGATTCATCCATGACAACGCCCATTGAGCAAGGTCAACTAACGATTAGTGCAGCTGTTCGCGTTACATTTCAATACTAAAAAATAAACCAGACTCCATTCACTTTGATGAAGTCTGGCTTTTTACTTGTCTCGTTATGGGAGCTTCGAGCGAAAGTAATCATTCATGAACTGTAAACGTCCTTCATATATTTATTGAGGATAAAAAGTTGATGTTTAAAGGAGGATATGATGCAAGCTGAAAACAAACGCCTACGAATAATTCAACATCTTGCTCACGAAATTATGGATGAGATGAACACTAGGAGAGAACCGATGGAGCTTGATACATTAATTCCTGTGATTGATAATTTATCGCGCGCCATTGGTGACTTAACGGATGCATTTGGCAATTATTCATTGGATTATGTAGAGGAAAAAGTAAAAAATGCACATACCCTATTGTTCAAGAGAGACAAAATAGATATGTACCAATTACGACATTAGAAAACTTCCGCCATCGCAAAAAGAGGTTGGGACAAAAGAGAAAAGGTGTTAGATTGATGGCAGTCAATCTAACACTTTTTTGCTACGCCGTTGTTGTCCGCTACGGCGGTGCTTTCCGCTCAGCACAGTAAGCCGCAACCCTCGCTAACGCGCGGTCTGTTACGTCTTACATTGTGCGCTGTTCTGAGCAGGAGTCACCGCTTCCGCTACCAACAACTAGTGAACACTTCTAATTTTTTATTTATTGCAAAAGCAAGAAAAGATAAGTTCTCCATATAGCAAAAATTTATGAACACCTTTCCTCTGTTCTTTAAATTTTTTTAGTTATGTCCCAGCCTCTTTTTCTCTTGTGCCCCGGCTTCTACCGTCCTTAATGCTCTTCAGGTGTAAATGTTTTGCAATCTGTTTCTTCACTATTGGATGCCTGCTGACCCTTTTGACTTACAACGTAAATAGCTTCTGCCGTACATTTGTTTCCAGAGCCCCAATACGTGCAGTTATTGACTTCACATAAAATCTGTTGTGCCATCGTATCACACCTCCTCTTTTGTTATCCTTAACAAAATTGGTGTATTCAATACTTCAGCTAAGAAATAAACCCAAAATTAACCTAAAGTAAAACTATCACTGTATTTACAATGCTCTTTTTATAGCGACTAGTTTATTGGCTGCGTGACAATGTCTTATATTATTTTCGTGCTGATCTTCAAATTGATAGGAGCGATAAAATGCAATGGACCATTGCTCGTATAATTCTCTAATCTCCCCCTCTTGACATATGCCTTTAACAAACGGTGCTAAATCTTCTGGAATGTCAACTTCGTCTGTAAATACAGTAATAATATTGATGCCCTCTATTTTTGTATACTCTTGCATTAACTGAATAATACGATGCCAATCTTCGCGCGCTAAAAAATGAAATAGGCCATGTGAAATGATGCAATCATAAGTATCGCTAAACTGATATGTAGTAATATCTTGAACGTCTGCCCGCAAATTATGTAATTGGTGCAACGCTTTGTATCTATTTATTTTAGCAATACCCGCCTCTGAAATATCAATGGCTTCTACCTTAAACCCCAGCTGTGCTAAATAGACGGCATGTCTACCATCGCCACATCCTATATCTAAAATGCGTGCATCCGCGGGTAATTTTTTTGCCCATTCAACTACTTCCTCACTAGGATTACCAAAGGCAAAATGCGTATCTGCTAAGTACTCGTTTTCCCAAAATGGTTGCTGCACCATATCAACTCCTCTGTAAACTAGGTAAATTTTTACGCACGCTATTTATTATTTAATAATTAACATATCTGTTTCATCAAATTCCCACATATCGCCATACGCCACTTCCCAATAATAGCCGTTGGGATCTTGGAAATAACCACTATACCCTCCCCAAAACACCGTTTCAGGCTCTTTCACAATGTTTGCTCCAGCTTTTTTTGCTAGTGAAAAGATATCATCGACTTCTTCTTTAGATTTTCCATTATAGGCAAGCGTAAAGCCCGTAAAGTCGGTGCCTATTTTTGGTGGGTTTTCTTCATTTATATCCTTTGCTAATCGTTCTATAGGAAATAGAGAAATTTTTGTTCCTCCATTATTGAAAAAAATCACATCAGGATTTGTTTCATCTCCATAGACAACCACCTCAAAACCAAGCCCATCACGATAAAATGCAAGCGACTCAACCATACTTTTTACACCCAGTGTAATTAAATTTAAACGATTCAAGCAATAACCCCCTTTTCTCAATATCTATTACTTATTCTATTTTTTCTTTCAATTCCCTTTTATGCAAATCATTATCTATACCTTATGCTCCGGCTTGAAAGAAGAACAGCCTCACACAAAACGGTATGTAACTACATAAGATACATAAGATATTAGCAAATGGATGGGAGGAAATCCGCTGTATTACAATCCTTATCCGTATTATGTTTATAACCATTATCCAAATTGGGGAATGTCTATCCTACCTACACCCCATCATGTCTCTAGACAACTTGCCATGCCTACCCCGACAACAAGCCCTTATCCGCCTATTAATACCATAAAATTAAAGACATCAGCAAAAGGGATGCAAACAATTATGCAACAAGTGCAATTACTGACAGAGAAAATTGAGGGTTCTGATCAATTTGCACATGATCTTAAAAACGCTGCACAGCTTTCCAATCAAGATGAAGTCCAAAAACTTATTTCTTCTGCTGGAATTACAACGAAGTTTGAAGCGAAATATACACCAGATAATATCCGCATCGTTTTGAAAGAAGGTGGGTGTTGTAGTTTAGCGTTAGTGCTATATTGGTGACGAAGAAAGGCTTGCTATTTTCATATCTATATATTCTTATAGAACCCGTAAACTATACTAGAGTAGTTGGTATCCCTCATTGGATAATATATGGAAAAAGGTAAAAAATACACATACCCTATTGTTCAAGAAAGACAAAATAGATATGACCAATTACGACATTTGAAAACATCCTCCGTAGCATACATTAACGCAAAGCAAAAAAGTGTTAGATTGATTGTCGTCAATCTAACACTTTTTCTCTTGCGCTCCGGCTTCTACCAGCCTTAATGCTCTTCAGGTGTAAATGTTTTGCATCCTGTTTCTTCACTATTGGATGCCCGCTGACCTTTTTGACTAACAACGTAAATAGCCTCTGCAGTACATTTGTTTCCTGAACCCCAATACGTGCAGTTATTGACTTCACATAGAATCTGTTGTGCCATCGTATCACACCCCCTCAAATCTAGTTAAAATTATTCTAAATAATCACAGGTAACATTTCAATAATCAAGCTAAAAATCAGGGTTATTTAACTACAATTTTCAAAATAATTCAAAATAAATATATTTACTGAATTATTAATTATTATATAAAATTTATATTAATTTGCTGACATTTCAAATTATTTGATATTAACTGACTATTAAAGCATGCATTATTTTTTATCACAAGGCATAAAGAGGCTGGGACAAAAGCGAAAAAGCGTTAGATTGATGGCAGTCAATCTAACACTTTTTTGCTACGCTGTTATTGTCCGCTTCGGCGGTGCTTGCCGCGGGGCTTTTTTCTCTCCATGTTCATCCCGCTAGAGTCGCCATGACCAATAGCAAAGATGACATTTCTTTTTTAAATCAACTGTAGTTTGCGCAAGGTGTAATCAATGCCGCCTTTATTCGATGCCATCGTGACCTCATCCGCAATATTTTTTAAGGCTACACTTCCATTGCCCATTGCAATACCATATCCAACTTGCTTTAGCATTTCCATATCATTCTCTCCATCCCCAAAAGCAATCGCCTCTTTTGGATGCAAGTTAAAATAGCTAAGTACAGCTTCAACAGCAATTGCTTTTGATACATCCTCTTGTAAAACATTCGTAATCATAGGATGCCATCTTTCAAACTTCAAATTTGGAAATTGTGTTCTATACTTTTTCTCTACCTGTTCATTTACATATAAACACATTAAGTAAACTTGCTCATTTAAAATATTTTCATTGACGGGCGGATATTGTCTTAAAGACAATGTCTCATTCATTGCCTTTAGTGTTTCACGGTGCTGTACATTATTCATCGATAATTGATCAGTGAAAAATGACAGGCTATTATGATGGTCGTCTGCAAAAGCCTTAACACTTTGTACAATGTTTTGAGCGATGGGGCTGGCATAGATTATTTGGTCTCCGTGCCGAACATAAGCACCATTCGCCGTAATAAATGTATCAATCCCTAATTTATATAAATCCTGACACATAGACAGTGGTCTACCGGTTGCAGCAACTAACCGAATCCCTTTGTTTTTTAGTATATGTAAAGCATTCTTTGTACTACTTTCAATACAACCATCCTCATAATTGATCAAAGTACCATCTACATCAAAAAATACGATTTTACAGTCCATACATGTATGCGCTCCTTTTAAATTAACTATTAATGATTCCCATTATTTTACGCCAAAATAGGATAACCGTAACGTACGCATTCTTTTTTATGTCCACAAAGTTACTTTATATTAAGCATAATATTGAATAGTAAAATTATCCTATATGTATTATAATAAACCTACTAAAAGATGAATAAAAAAATGCACACTAGGTATGTCTGACGTAATTTTAACAATGTAGGCGTAACTATTTAACTTTTACACATATACCACCGATAAATACTATTGCTAGTGTATTTAAACTAACATTCATTTTACATAAAATTAAAACAATTTATTTGACACTACTTTAATAATGCTAAAGGATTATATCAATAAACATAGGATTGCTAAAATAGTCGAAAATTCATTAAATATATTGAACGAGTGTTACCTCCATTTAAGTAGAACTAAAGAAATGTTAAAAACTCGACACAGAGGAGTTGATTCATATGGGTTTTAATATTTACTACTACGAAAGTAATGTGGACTGCAAATTTTGCAAAAAGCAATATACAACATATAAAGTACGTCCGAATCGTTATAAAGTAGTCGAAGAACAAACGGATTTTATGCCCGTTTACGAAGGCTTAAATCCATTGCTGTATGAAGTTGCCGTATGCCCACATTGTGGATATGCCTACCATAAATCTATGACGAGAACTTACGGACCTTTCATGCTACTTATCGATGAACTGTATATTAAAGAACTACAAAAGCCTATGAACATCTGTCAAGAACGGACTATAGATGATGCTATCATAAGCTATAAATTAGCCTACCTCGTTGCCAAGGCTTCTATGGAAGAGGCACTATTAATGGCTAATATCGCACTGAAAATAGCCTGGCTTTACCGTCTAAAAAATGAAAACGAATCTGAAATTCACTATTTATATGCTGCAAGAGATTTTTACAGTAAATCTTTTGCATCCAATCAAGAAGGCAGCGAGCGAATTCAATATTTACATGCAGAATTAAGCCTTCGCCTCGGTGATATAGGGGAAGCGAAAAAAGGATTCTCTCGCTTGATTGCGGATCGCAGTGTTTCAAATAAATATCGAAAATTAGCACGCAATCGTTGGGAAAACTACAAATATGACGAACACCCTAACAATGACGTTGAAAATAAAGAAGAAATCATTAAATAACTAGATAAGGGAGAGGAATAAAATGCTACTTTTCGAAAAAAAAATAGACGCTCGAGAAGAGGATATTTTCTCGGAATTACATCATTTTTTACTACGGAAAAATAATCGTCAATTAACAAATGATGAAATTGTTGCATTAACAGGTATTTCATCTGACTTACTTTATAAATGGGTAAAGACAGGAAAATTAAAAACATCTATCTTCCCTAATCTCGGTGCACCATGTGAACGCTGCGGTAAAATAACACAAGCTAAAATTTGTGTTAACTGTGCCTCAACTATCGTTAATACTTTAAAACAAGAAGAAAAAGACGAAGCATGGTTTAATAAAATTCAACGCAACAATCCAAGAGCTAACGCTTACCATTACAAATAAACTTGCATGCAACTGCTAAGCGCTTTTACAAATAAAAAGAATCTACTCACTTTGCGGGTCAGCGGCCGCAGTGTCGTAGATTCTTTTTAGGTAAGCATCCATTATGCTAGTTCGCTTTTTTTGTTATTTCCATCATAATTTTTGTTACATACTCTTCTTCTCGATTTTTAATCACCGCATCATAAATATATTCCTCATATACGTATTGCCCCAGCTCATAGCCTCTTTCATCCATAACCTTAAATAATCGTTCGTACGTTTGTCCAAGTTCTGTTGATAGCCCGAGATGATAGCCAATAATAAAGTCCCCTTCAATCGCCTTAAAATAAGGATGCCCTTCCTGCGGTTGTGGTTGCTCCATATACAAGTAACAATAATTATCATAGTTACCTGCTAAAACTTGCTCTCTTCTAGTAATGCCACCAATCGGATAACCTGTATCAAGCTGCGAGCGATCCAATTCATCAATAAAATCCGAGACCGCCTTAACAAACTGTTCTTCAGTGGCATCTTCGATATTTTTACTTAAATACAATGTTTCCTCTGGAAAATGACCAATGGTAATACTATCAAAATCTGTCTGCAAGGCTTCCTCTGTTGTTTCAATTTTCACTTCTATAATACTCTCTATCATTTCGAGCTCTTGGCGTTTCTTTGCTACAAGCGCTTTTTGCTGATGCATTAACTCTAAAAAATTTTCAGGCGATTTATCTGCCATATACTTTTGGATATCTTTTAACGACATACCGACTGTCTTTAATAATTCAATTACGCTAAAAAAATCATACTGGGCAATTGTATAATAACGATAATCTTTATGGTCTTTCATAATCGGTGATAAAAGACCGATTTGATCATAGTAAATCAGTGTTTGTTTATTAACCTTACACAGTTTGGCAAATTCACCAGTTGTAAAATATTTTACATTTTTATTAAGCATTTTTAAGTTTCCTTCCTTGACTATATAGTTACTATATACTTTAGATTGTAGCTATCACAATAAATTTAGAAAGGTTTTGACATTATGTTCACGGAAATACGTGACATCACAGCTTTAAACAAAGAAAATGTATTAGCATTACACATTGCTGCTAATCAGCAGGACTTTATTGAAACGACACAGCAATGCCTAGACGAGGCAGCATCTGACCGACGCTTTATACCCGTTGGATTATATAGGGAGGATACCGTAGTCGGCTTCGCAATGTATGGCTTGTTTCCTCATGAGGATGGGTCACAACGAGTATGGCTTGACCGTTTTTTAATCGATGAACGTTATCAGCATAAAGGGCTCGGAAAATACTTTTTGCAACAGCTAATCGATTTTTTACAGGCAACATACAATTGCGAAAAAATATTTTTAAGTGTTTATGACAACAATAAAGTAGCCATTCATCTCTATCAACTATTTGGGTTCGTCTTTAATGGGGAACTCGATGAAAAGGGCGAAAAAGTAATGGTAAGAGAGGTACGTACTCATGACGACCATTAATCCCATTGAAACAAGACCCTTAAGACCATTATTTCTTTCTTATTTGTTCCCAGCGATGATTGGTATGCTACTGATGTCAGTAAATATTTTAGTCGATGGTATTTTTGTCAGTCATGGCGTTGGCCCAACTGCTCTAGCAGGCGTCAATATTGCCGTTCCGATTTTCTCCATCTTATTATCCATATCTCTGTGGATTGGTATGGGCGGTGCAACATTGTACTCCATTTCACTTGGAGAAGGTAATAAAAAACGCGCACATCAACTTTTTACACTTTCGTTTACAACGATGCTGGCGGTAGTTTTAACTTTAGTGCTACTACTTTTATTAAATTTAAAGGAAATTTCCTATATTTTTGGGGCAAGTGATGTGACTTATCCTTATGTCCAAGAATACTTGCATGTCATTTTGTTATTCGGTGTCTTTTACACAATCGAAAATTTATTAAGCATTTTCATTCGAAACGATGGAAACCCAAAGCTTGCCATGATGGGTTTAATCACAACATCTATTTTAAATATCCTTTTAAACTACGTATTTATTTTCGTACTCCATTATGGTGTAAAGGGTTGCGCGTTAGCAACAGCAATCTCTACTATCATCGGTATGTCGGTACTATGTCTCCATTTCTTCCGAAAGCAGTCTGAATTAAAATTTGTCTCTACTTTTTTCAACATATCCGATTTGAAAAAAATATTCGCCATCGGTTTACCTAGCTTTATTGTAGAAGCTTCCATGGCGTTAATCGTGATTTTATATAATGTATCGTTTCTGCACTATTTAGGAGCAAACGGTGTGACAGCCTATGCAATGGTTAACTATATTCATACGGTATTATTAACTGTGTTCTTAGGCATTGGTATGGCACTCCAACCTCTAGTCAGTTACCATCACGGCGCCAGATTAAAAAAACGCTTACTCGAGCTTTTGAAGATTGGCTTAGCTACCGCCCTCATACTCGGTTTAAGCATTGCCATTATTGCGATGCTATTTCCTTCTCAATTAATGGAACTGTTTGGGGATAGTAAAATTGAAATTCGCACAATGGCAACACAAGGCTTTGTCCATTTTGCAATTGGCTACGTTTTCTTAGGTATGAATATGGTGCTTGCAGAATTTTTCCAATCCATTGAAAAAATTCGTCTTGCAACAACGATTATGTTACTACGCAGTATTATTCTATTTATTCCAGCACTCCTCTTGCTACCTAAATTATTCGGCGCGCAAGCAATTTGGTGGACTTTCCCGGTTGCTGAAGGCATTACAGCATTGCTCATTCTCTTATTTATTAAAAGAAAGCCACGCGCGGTTTATTCAAACTAGTGGGTAAATTGTTGGCGTGCCTGGTACCTAAAAAGGAAGCATGCGCATAAAGCGATGCTTCCTTTTAGTTTACTTATGTTCATTGATAGCTATAGATTGTTTGGTTTCCTCCTCTAAAGACGTTACACCTAAAATATCGAGCAGGAACATAAACAATGGAATACCGATAATTAATCCCCATACCCCGAGGAATTGCTCAGAGAATAGGATGACGATAAATGTATAAAAAATAGGAAGATTTGTTTTGGCAGACATGAGCTTTGGATTTAAGAAATAAGCCTCAATCGCATGCAACACCACGACAATAATCAGAATGTAAGCAATGTACATCGGTCCACCTATGCTATAAGCAATAATGCTAAGCGGGACTAATGAAATAATTACCCCTGCTACAGGAATTAAACCAAGAATAAAAAGCATTATTCCTAGTGCAATTAAGTGTGGGAAGCCCATGATAGAAAGAGCAATTACGGATAAAACACAGTTTACTGCAGCAATGATAAATTGCGCTTCAATTACTTTTCCAAAAGAACGAATAAATATTTTAGAGAAATATGTTAACTCGTCGTAAAGCGGACCAATTTTACTATCTTTAAATTTTGCAGTAAATTCAATAATTCGTTTCTTCTCCAAAAGGATGAACAAACTTAAAATAAGTGCGATGAACACATGCAAAATGACTTTCCCAATGTTCGTTAAATTTTTTAACGTAAGGTCAACACCTTGTTCTAAATATTTTCCCAGTTCAATTTTCTCAAATGTCGGAGCCAAATATCTCGCAACCTCATTATCGTTCGGATTGAGATTAAAAGCTGCAATCAAATCAAAAAGCTGTGTAATTTGTTGGGTCACAACCGGCAAATACTTATAGATAACTGCAATAATCGCTGCCACAAGTAAGAGGTAAAGGGAGACAATCATCGCTTTTTCATTAATGGGTGCGATTCGTTTAAACTCTTTTGTCGCCTTAGTAGAAAGCTCATTCATTAAGTAGGTTATAATGAATGTCAGAAGAATAAGGTTAATCATACTCCGCATTAAATAAAGTGCAACAGCGATCCCAGCTAGAATAACAAAACGTTTAAATCCATTACTTCGAAAAAAATTACTCATGCATTCACTCCTTCTACAAAACGGCTTCGCTGCCTCTACTGCCAACTTACAGAACGCGAAATATATTAAGCAAGTAGAAAAAATTATTAGTTATCAATATGTATCATTTTCATGGTCCTTTGAGTTTAGGGGGATAAAAACCTCTGTTTAGAAGCGTGTTTCCATTACTCTATTGAATAAAACCAGTTTGGTGTTCTCTTCATCAACAACCCTATTTCTAGAAGTTCAATCCATTGTACATAGATTTTTTACACTTTTCGAATTAGAATGAAAGACAATACGATTAATGTGTATTGAAAGCTACATCAGCGTTATAGCCAAAATTTTAATAATTCTATTATACCCTTATAAACTATCATATCCAAAGCAACTTCTTTTGTTTTATGTTAATTTCAGTACGAAATTTCAGAAGTATCTCCAAATTAGAATAGGTAAGGAATGATTCGATGAAAATCTCAAGAGATCCAAAAGAAATTCACCCGCCTGTAGCTCCATATGTACACCAAATTGAAATAACTGGTCCAAACAGATGGCTCACATTTTCAGGTCAAATCGGAATGGCGTTTGACGGAACTGTGCCCGAAGATCCAATCATTCAATTGCAACTAGCGCTTAACAATATTAAAAAAAATCTTGAGTGTGCTGGCATGACTGTTGCTGATTTAACTAAGGTCGTATTTTATTTAGTTGGAGAATTTGACACAGCTCAAAGAAAGCACGTGATGCGTGACTTTTTTGGAGATCATTGTCCTTGTATGACAATGCTATATGTAGTAGCACTTGCTTCGCCAGTGTTAAAAGTAGAAATTGATGCTTGGGCATGTCAGGAAATGATATAAAATGAAAGAGGATTTATCCATTTAAGAAACAGGAAATGCTCGTGAATGGTTCGACTATTTTCTGTAGTAAGCCATTCACGAGCTATATATCTTCCCGAAAAATTTCCTTATTCACTTTATTGAGGACGTTCTATGTCAAAAATATCGCCGATTTTTGCGTAACTCGCTCCAGCTAATCGGCTCACCGCCTTTAACGCGCTAGCATCTATTCGTCCTTCCTGATAAATCACATCATCTAAATGGAATTGTACAATTTCGCCAATAAATAAATCGCCCGTCTGCTCTTCTTTATTAATTAAAGGAATACTTTGTACTAAGCGACATTCCATTCGGACTTTCGCCTCTTTAACACCCGGCACATTAATACGTTGACTGTCGATTACTGTAAAGTTAGCTCTTTCAATTTCACTCTCTGTTACCGGCAAAGAAGCAGCTGTTTCATTTACCTGGTTAACATTATCCTCATCTACAATATGCACTACAAATTGTTCTTGATACAAAATATGACGAGCGGTATCCTTTAAGCGCCCTGTTGCTCTTTGAATTGCTAGGGAAATCATCGGTGGATTCGATGACACGATATTAAAGTAACTAAACGGTGCGCCATTTATAATGCCCTGCTCGGACAAAGTCGTTACAAAAGCAACAGGTCTAGGAATAATGCTGCCAACTAATAATTTATAGTTTTCACGTTCTGTATTTTTCTTCGGATCAATTGAAATCAAACAACTTGCCCTCCCCTTTTATTCATCTAATGAACGTACTTGAATCGGGATTAACGCGCTTTCTAACTGTTCTCGATGTTGTTCATATTGCAACGGTAACATTAATTGACTACCCATTGTCTCCAATGTTTCATCATGCGCGAATCCTGGTGGATCTGTCGCAATTTCAAATAAAATTTCACCTGCTTCACGGAAATAAATAGCGTTAAAATAGTTACGATCCTTTATTTCTGTCACATGTTGCCCATGATTCATCACATACTCTTGCCACGCTAAATGATCTGCATTATCCTTTGCTCTCCAAGCAATATGATGGACTGTACCGACCCCCATGTGACCACGTACGCCTGATACCGTTTTTAAGTCTATAATATTTCCGATATCAGCGCTTGCTTTGAATCGAGCATAATCGCCTTCTGTTGCAATTTTTTCAAGCCCCATCACATCTCGTAATACCTTTTCTGTTTCTTGTGGATGGCTTGAATAAAGCGTTGCACCACCAAAACCTTTAATAGCAACTTCTGGTGTAACTTCACCAAATGTCCAATTATTTCGTTCACCTTCTGCACGTGCGACTAATTCAATATGAAGCCCATGTGGATCATCGAATTGAACAACTTGCTCTCCAAAGCGTTCGGCTTTTTTAAATGGAACAGAAAATTTTGCAAGACGATGAATCCAGAAAGGTAGTGCTCCTTCTGGTACAACGTATGTTGTTACACCAACTTGACCGTCGCCGATACGCCCTTGATAAGCATTTGGCCAAGGAAAGAACGTAATAATTGTTCCTGGCTTCCCAGCATTGTTACCAAAATAAAGATGATACGTGCCTGGGTCATCAAAGTTGACTGTTTGTTTTACTAACCTTAAACCTAAAACCCCCGCATAAAAATCAA
The DNA here is from genome assembly GCF_037976175.1 of Lysinibacillus sp. FSL K6-3209. Classification (NCBI taxonomy): domain Bacteria; kingdom Bacillati; phylum Bacillota; class Bacilli; order Caryophanales; family Bacillaceae; genus Lysinibacillus; species Lysinibacillus sp. FSL K6-3209. The sequence continues at coordinate 4,312,862 of NZ_CP150264.1, forward strand.
TATTCTCTTGTGGATGCCCTACAATGGCTGTGATATGGTGAATTCCTTCTGTATGTTTGCTCATAGTAACAACTTCCCTTCATAAATAAATATTCTCTTTGTATATGTTTTCTAACTACATGCTACTTCAAACTTCTAATAAAAGAATAATTTGCATATTCGATTTTTATCTCGAATTAATATATCTTGAATTCGAGATAATTATAACACGTAAATTTTAATTTCGTCAATAGATCATCAAATAATTGATTTTAAGCTTGGCATAGTAAAAGCAGAGCTACTATACATCAACAACTCTGCTTCTACTATGAAAAATTATTTCGTGATTAATTGTGTTGACCATAGCCTCCATGCGAAGCCATTGCATCCGCCTTTGTAGCATGGACAGTTCCGAATGGATGGTTAGGAGGAGCATAGATTGAAAACAGCTTTAATGGCACATTCCCTATATTGGTTAAATTATGCCAAGTTCCAGCAGGTATTACGATCGCGTAATCATCATGGACATTTTGTGTAAAGCTTAAATTTTCTTTACTCGACCCCATTTGCACAGTCCCATGCCCTTGTTCAATATAGACAAACTGATCGACATGTGGATGCATTTCTAAACCTACATCCTCACCAATATTGAGGCTCATTAACGTAATTTGCAAATGGCTTCCTGTCCATAGAGCAGTACGGTACGTATTGTTCCGCTTCGTTGCCTCCTCCATATTTACAACAAAAGGCTGTTGCCCATAATCGGTACTCATTTGACTGTTATTTCCGTTGACAGCTTGATATGGATAGGCACTATTCGGTAGTACTACTTCATACGGAACAGGCCAGTGAACAGACTGATTTCCATAGCTATACATTGGTATATTGGCATAATAAGGAGCATAGTACATTTTCTCAATCCTCTCACAGATTCTAAAATTATTCTATGCAACTTATTGTCAGAATGTACCCAATCGTAGGAGCATATGCAAAATCCCAACCAATTTTGAGCAATATAATTCACATTATAAATTCCAAAATGGATTATACCCTTGCCCTTTTCCAGAAGGCATCGCCCCTGGCACACCATCCGCCTCTAACAGCGGACGAATAATCAGTTTTACTGGCCATTGTTGTTGCTCAAATAAAACTTTCCATAACCTTACTTTATCTGCTGCTGGAATATCAACAACTGTTACAGCCTTCATTAACGCCTGCTTCGTCGTATACCATAAAGTTCGCTCAGAAATAGAATATACTTGTGCAAGTGCCTCCATAATGGAAGCTAAATTTACTTGTGTCCCTAATGATTGAATATAGAAAATCAGCTTCTCCACACTTTCGTTATATAAGCTGTTGGAATAACCTGGTCGAATATAATACTGTGGATCTTGAATATGATGGCGTTCTAAATAAGGCATATGAAGACGTACGGAGTCATGGTCTCTGAACAATAAACGATGGATTTGATTATTCTTTAATACCAGACAGCAATTTTGACCATGTATTTCAGGCAAAACCCCTACTTTGAATAATCGCATGGCAATTTCATAAAACATCGTTACCATTTCTGTATAAAAATCAATTACTTGCTGTTTTGTTAAAGGCTGGCCGAAGAGTTCATCTAAATAATGATGACCTTTTAAATTTACGGCTAAAGATGACATCGGAATGATTTTATAGTTCGCATCTAAAAGCTGCTTTGGATAAATACGTATTTGCGCCGCTAGATGACGGGGATGGTCATCAAAAAGCCCCATTGTTTCAGGCATATACCCCCACCAATTTTGTTCTTCGCATAAAATGACCTTTTCCGTTAATATAGGGTCGCAAGAAATGGCTTGTCGCAGCAACTTTTCACCTGCTAGACCATTTAACAACTTAACAACAGGCAAATATCTCGATGCACCTAAAGAAAGTACACTTACTGGTAGTTTTAGCATCCTGCTTGACGGTTGATTAAAAGCTAAAGAACGGAAGGATGAAGTGGCACACAAATCGCCTGCTTTTGCTGTTAATATAACCATCGTTCCATCAGCTAGCTCCTGCTGAAAATCTTTTAAAATAATGTTTTGTAACTGCCATGGATGCACAGGCATCATCGTGTATTCACTTTGCCGTAAACCTCGTCGTTCAAATTCTTGCGTTATTTCATACTTTTGCTTGTCCTCAAGTAAATCAAAACATTGGATAGGTGTTTGTTCATTACCTTTTACGATCACATCATGACGAATAGCGACCCAACGAAGCGAAATGGGTTGATCAAATTCCGCCATATATTGTTGATAATCTTGCGCTGAAAATCCTATCTTAGCCTTTGCAAGTGGATGAAATGGACGATCTCGAAACGAAGCAATCAGCTCTCCTTTGACATGCCATTGGTAGGCTGTTTGAGGAGCAGAAGCATCATAATTATTCATTTGTTCTATACTTAATGTTAATTGCTCAACAGCTACTAGTAGCCCCTTTAAGAAATCTGCCACCGCTGGATGCTGGTAGGCTTTGGCAGAGAGACTAGTCTGCAAAATGGATGTGGCAAGCTCTTCAATTGAAACGATTAACTGCCACTGTCCAGCCACTTGTCGATAAATAGGAGAATGAAGCACCCATTGCTCACCCTGCTTAAAGCTTTTTTCAACAAGAAAACAAAAGTTTCCTATATAGACCTCTACCTCATGTGATTGATAATGTGCAAATAAAGCGCCTATTTCTTTCGTTACATCTTGTAGGGATTGCTTTGAATACGTATCCCCGTTAAAGAACTGTTCGACTAAAAATGCATCCATTAAGTCCTTCATAATAATTTGTGTAGCTCTGTCACTTGCTGATACACTTTGCTGTACAATCATTGGATATGTCCTCCTTCGATATAATAAAATGCTGGATGAGGATGACCAAGAAAATCATGATGTGAAATTGTCCAACAATATGCACCTGATTTTTCAAAGATGACAATATCCCCTACACGAATGCAAGACATAAAAGCATCTGTATGCAATCGATCCTTTGGCGTGCATAATTCCCCAACAAGATGGACCTTCTTATTGTGCAAGCTAGGTCGTTGGAATGGATACGTCCACGTCTCACTAGCATAAAGCCGAAATGGTTGATTATGTCCCCATGAGGCTGGCAATCTATTATGATGTGTGCCACCTCTTACAACGGCAAAAAACTGTTGATGGGACTGTTTAATATCTAGTATTTCTGTAGCATAAAAGCCATAATCAGCAACGAGAAATCTCCCAGGCTCAAAAAAGAGTTGGATGCCATTTAAATCTTGCAAAATATTACTAGCTTGTAATAAGGACGTAAATTGTTGCCAGTCAAAAGATGGTCCTTCATTTTCATTATAGGAAACACCAAATCCACCCCCAGCATTCAGTACTTGCACATCTAATTGATACAAACGTTGCCATTCAAGTGCTTTTTGCACATAAAGTCGTACCATTTCTACATGTAATGCCGCATGCACATTATTGGATAATGAGTGAAAATGGAAACCTTTAATTTGTACAAGCTGTAATGGGTCTTGTCGTACAAGTGCGACCGCTTGTTGAATATCCGATTCGTCCAAGCCAAATGGACTGGCAGTACCTCCCATCGTAATTTTTGTTTCAGGAAGTGCATTTGTACGTAAATTTATGCGCAATAAAATATCGACTTTTTTATTTAATTTTTGTGCGAGCATTTGAATACGTCGCAATTCTAATAAACTTTCGACATGAAGATATGTGACCTTTTGACGTATAGCCATCTCCAATTCAGCATCCTTTTTTCCAGGTCCGCCAAATAAGATTGGTACATCTTCGGACACTGCACGAACATTTTCTAATTCTCCGATGGAGGCGACTTCAAAGCCACGAACATATGGTAAAAGGGCTTTGATGATTCGTTGATCTGGATTTGCTTTAATCGCATAAAACAAAAATGTTTGCTTTGGCAAAGTTTGAAGCAGTTGTTTTACATGTGCTTGAATACCATCTAGGTCGTAAATATAAGCACAAACAGGCGCTGTTTTATTAGTATTTAATGATTGAATAACAGCTAGTAACGAATCACTCATATAGACCTCCTGTTATATTTTGATAGTCCATCTTCTTTTGTCGATATGCTCGAAACGCTGTATTTCGGTCATCCCCTAGCACAAAGATGCGGACACCTTTGTCAGCCCACCGTCGATGCTGATCCTTCTCTCTCGAAACAGTCGCATACGGTATATGACACGCTTTTACAATGTCATATAACGCTTCAATAGCATTCTGCACTTTGGGATGTTCAATTTGCCAAGGTACGGCTAACGATTGCGATAAATCCGCCGCTCCTTCCAAAACAAATCCGACATGTGGTAGTGATAAAATATCCTTACAATTACGAATGCCTTCTATACTTTCAATCATTGGAATAATCATAATTTCTTCATTGGCGACAGCAATATACTCAGTTAAAGGTTCTTTGGCAAAAGCAGCAGGGCGGCCACTATTTAAACTCCGGTGCCCAATGGGATGATAATAACTATACTCAATAACCTGTTCGACTTGCTCTTTGCAACTTACATGTGGAATGACAATACCCTGTGCCCCACAATCCAATACTTTTAATAGCGACGTGCGTTCAATTTCTGCAATTCTTACAAGTGGGGTTATATCGAGTAGCTCTGCTGCACGAATCATATTTTCCAATATTTCTAAATCAATCGTCGTATGCTCTAAATCAATAATGACAAAATCAAATTCAGCGTGACCAATTAATTCGATTACACTTGGATGAGGAATCGAAACAAATAAACCATACACCGTTTGTTGACGTGTTATTTTATCCTTCAATTTATTTTTCTTCATTTTTCAAAAACTCCAATGCCTGTAATAAAGGATTTTGAGCCTTTCTAAAATACAATGTTTGATCACCATAAATACGTCTTTTTGTCATTTCCTCGATTAAAGCATCAGCAGCAAATAAATCAAACGTTTGAAAACGTTCTTTATATTGAGGGTGTTGTTGTTGATAAGTTAAAATAACTTCCGTACATATGCGCCAGAAATCCTCTTCCCGCAATCCAAACTCCTCAAGCGTAAAACAAAGTTCAGTCATACAGATAAAGAAGAAAGCATCAAAAGTATAATCTCTTACCTCCGAAGCTTTAGCCGTTTTTAAAAACGAATAACGATTAAATTGCCGATGTGTGGCAGGCTCTGGATTTAACTTTGGCTCCCATTCCGGATGAAGGAGCTCTGAAGAACAAAACCTCACGCCATCATGTAAATCCTTAACAATAATTCGATGCGGAAAATTATTTTTTAAAACAAGAATAATATTTTGCGCATGAGACTCTAACGCAATTCCGTGGACATAGAGTAAATGAACAATTGGCGTTACAACCGTTTCGATTAAGGCTCGGCTCCATTTTTCTACCCCATATAATGCAATCGCCTGCTGAATAAACGCCTCGCCGTTTTTTTGCTTATGCATCAATGCATTTAAAGGCCAAGCTTGTTCATCTTCTTGCAAGTATTGCGCAATATTTTCTCGATGGATTACACCTAAAGTTCCATAAGCCACTGCATATTGCATAACAGATAATTTTTGATAGCGGAAAGAAACCCCGATGGTCTCTTTTAAAATTTCAAACTGGCAATTTTTCAAGTATTCATCACTTTTAATGACTCGATCTAGCCAAGCACTAATAATAGGCGCATTTTGTGTCGTATGATGCGCTAAAATACGGCTAGTAGATGTATTTGTAATGCTAAGAGGTAATTTTAAATAACTCGCTTGTGCACTATGGCGATTGGATAACGAGCGAATGGATTGCTGTGCTCGATATGAGCTATCCGATTTCCCTAATATAATAATCGTCTTATCAGCTATTTGTGGGTAAAATACTGTCGCTATAATATGTTCGAATTGCCACGGATGAACGGGGAGAAAAACATAAGCTTGTTCATCTTCCTCTATTTGCGCTCGTAATTGTTGTTTAAAATGCGCTAACTCCTCTGGCTGTAAATGATGCTGATACATCTCATTGATTGCAGTTGGTTCTAATACGGCAATATCTACAAAATGCCGACGAACAGCAAGCCAAGTCAACGCGATATCCTGATTAAATTCAGGACCATACAAATGATTATCTGCCAAAGTAAAACCAACTCGGGATTTATAGCTTGGATGATACGGATGACCATCAATCATGTGGCTTTCCAATGCCTCATAGTGCAAATCTTCCACTGGTATTGACGGTGGCTGATTGCTCTTTGCCTGACTATCCTTCACAAAGGTCTCCAATAACTCCTGAACAAATGTCTTCGTATGCTGACCGTCCAATGTCTGCTGAACGACTTCTTCCAGAAAAGTATAAATATTGACACTGGCATCTCCGTCTCTTTTAATGGAATATGGTTTTACTTTCACTCGACCGAATGACCATTTTTCCACTACTTCACATGTATAAAGGATCGTCTCTCCTTGAACGTTTAGTCCTTGGAAGGTATACTCTTTTCCATTTTTCGTTACTGGAATAATTTCCTCAAAAAGCAATGCCTCTAACGTTTGGCACTTCAATCGCTCCTGTACTGCCTTATAGGATGCTTCACTTACTGGCATGAAAGCTGTCATCAATTTCATACATTTCATTCCCCTTATACATAGCATTTTTAACTGCAACATATTCTGGTGTTTCACTTTTGCCAATTAAACAGCTATACAAATTTTTCTTAGCATAAAATACAGATGTCGTTAACAGATGGGCTACTAGCTCATTCTGTGTTTGTTCCCATTCTTCAAGTAGCATTTCTCGTACAATTTGCCAAAAATGGGCTTCACTTAACTGAAAATCTCTAGCAAGCGCATGTATAAATGACCCTAGATGATTTACCATGAAATAATACTTTGTCCTTGACCACGCCTGTTTTTTTTCATAAAACAAAGGTCCTTGTGCTTGGCTCTGTGTAGCTACTTTTTCTTGTTCGATACTTACGCCTTCTAAATCCCGTATCCAAAAAATATGTGGTTTCCCTTCCCGAAGCGTTATAAGCGTATTTTGTAAATGGGCTTCAAAGTGAATGCCCTTTTTATCAGCGAGTCTAACAATGGGCAATAAAGAAATCGTTATATATTGTCGAAACCATTGCTCCACATTCTGCCCTTTCAACCATTCATAAAGTCGACAAGGCTTCCCTTGAATGGGCGCTTCTACTAAACTAGCAACAACATAAGTGGATTTTTCATCTAGCACCATTGGTCGATACGCCATCGTAAATAAAGCTGTTAAGGCTTCCTCTTCAAAACGGCACGTGCAGACACCTGTCTCATAAAGAACCTTTGTAGATTGCTCTTCTATAAAACAATCATGTGCTAACAAATAATGCGCCGCATCTAATGTTCTTGTCATTTGCTCTTGGCTATTAATCCTAATCATATTAGTAATTTGAATTGACAGAGACAGCTTCAAATTACATTTAAATTGCGGAATATAGACTGTTCGAACAGATGATGTAGGATAACAAATAGGACCACTACTTCCTAAAAATCTAATTTTTTGTTGTCTTTCATATTCTTGCACTGCCTCTAGCGTTTGCACATAAGCATATTGCCAAGGATGCATCGGCAATATGCGATAATTATCATCATCAAATTCTAATTGCTGGCGAACATCGTATTCAAACTTTTGCAAAAATTCATGCGCTGCACTTTCAGTGACCCACGTTTCTTGAAAGATGTCATATCGAACAGCAATATAACAAAGCGGAAAGGAAGTACGTAATTCAGGGCAATAGGTTGCTACTTCCCGTGATGTAAAGCCAACAGTATTTTTGGGATATGGATGGAAAGGATGACCATATATAAGTGATTGTTCGGAAGATAAGTAGTCATTTATAAAGTTGCTTGTTGCATGTTTCAAAAATACAGCCATGTTGCGATAACTATTTTCCACTCTAACTATAAAATCTTGTACATGGTCATGTGTGATGGCTTTATTGTGTTGCAAGTATTCCTGAACAATTAATGAAGCTAGGAAGGTAAAGCTTAAAGCTTGGCCATTTTGCAAGGAAAAATACGCATATTCATGCTCACCATTTGGCGAATAAAAAGTAAACTTGCCAATAATCGTTTCATGACTTGCTTGAAAATGTAGAGAAAATGTATGATCCTGTCTATTAACCTTCAGTAGCTTTCTTTGATTCTCACAGCATTCTCGCAAATAACAATTTAACAACACTTTACAACTATAAATAGCGGCTTGCTTTTCATGATGACTTTGCAAAGCACTTTCTTTAATGAACACCAATGTCAACTCTCTTTCTTGTTATATATAATACAAAAGGAACAGTAACCAACATGATGCTCCCTAAAATCACACATTCCTCTTTAATTGCCATCCATTTTGCGTCTGCTACGGAAAGACCTGCATTTATTAACATGCTCCATCTGAAGTCATAATAAATCGTTAATAGCATGACTGCAAACGACGAAGAAAACCGTTCAATCGTACTCGCTAAAGCTGAGCCTTCGTGTAACTCCTCTTGCGAAAGTGTATGAAGACCAATTGTTGTGACAGTCATATTCGAAAGACCTCCGCCTATCCCCCTGCCAATCATCAACAAAATCAATACGAATATGGATACAGACTTTGGTAAAAGGGAAAAGGAGATAATAGATATGGCGACAATCACGATGCCGACTACTATAAAATTTTTGGATTTCCCTTTATCCATCCAATGTCCTCCCAACCACATAAACAAACTTGTAAAAATGGCCGTAGGAATGAACATCGCACCTACTGCTGAAGATGGGAGTTGATATACTTCCTGAAATAGTAGTGGTAATACAAAAACTGCCCCAAGCATCACGACATCTTGTATTGCAGCAATTAGCACCGTGATGGCGAAGATTGTTTTGCGTTGTAATAACTTATAATTTAATAGCGGCTCGATTTTCTTATTTTCTAACTGAATAAATCGCATCAATAAAAGCAAACCACCCACTAGCATTATGACTAATAGCCAAGTAGGAAGAACCTGCTTTAGAAGCAGTTGAATGCTGACACTTAGCAGTAAAATACTTAGTACCATGTAAATAATGCCGAACAAATCCATCTCTTTTTTGCGCATAGCTTGATATGAATCAATTTGAGTAGCACATAAACACAACGATACAATTGCAAAAGGAACATTCAGCCAAAATAGATATTGTAATTGACCAAATTGAATAATAAGCCCTCCAACAGTTGGACCAATAATGGACGCAACTGTTAGCTGTATTCCCCAAATCCCCGCCACTCGTCCATGTACTTCTTTCTCGTAAACATCAAACAATAAACTGAGGGATAGTGGAATCATGATGCCACCTGCAATGCCATGAAGACTGCGGACAATCAACACCACTTGAACATATTGATCGAATAGTCCACCTATAATAGAAGAAAGTCCGTATATTGCAACACCAGCAATATACGCCCTTTTTCTGCCTAAGCGGTCTACGACAAATGGTGTTAGAGGCATCGTAATAGTCATTGATAATAGATATGCTAAAATGACCCAACCAGCCGAACTAGCACTAATGCCATATAGCTGCATAAAGCTCGGTAATAAAATATTAAAGGAACTATTTGTAAGTACGAGTGAAAAGGCAGCAATAAAAACGGCAAGTAAGGCTGAATGTCTCTTCATAGCTTGAATGTTTAACATAATGCATACAGCTCAACCGCTTGTTGTACAGATTCAGCAAAAATATCTAATACTTTTTCTGTTTCAGTTTTATTGATGATAAGAGGTGGTAAAAATCTTAGTACTGCCCCCTTACGTCCACCTACTTCAATAATTAATCCATTTTCAAAGCATTTTTTTTGAATCATAGCGGCTAATTCGCCATCTGGAGGATAGTGTCCAAGACGATCGAACGGCTTATTAGGATTAACAATTTCTACACCTATCATTAATCCTCTGCCACGAACATCACCAATCTCACTGTATAGTCGTCGCAATTGATGCAACCCTTCAAAAAATTGGGCACCTCTTTCTTCAACATTTTGCAATACACGCTGTTCGCGCACATATTTTAATGTTGCTAATCCTGTTGCCATTGCTAATTGATTTCCTCGGAACGTGCCTGTATGCGCACCTGCCTGCCATTGATCTAAAGCTTCCTGATAAATGACGACAGACATTGGTAAGCTACCACCAATCGCTTTTGAGCATATAATTACATCTGGAATAATGCCTGCATGCTCAAATGAAAACATCTTTCCAGTCCTCCCTATCCCTGCTTGTACTTCGTCAATAATTAACGGGATATTTCGTTCTGCAGTTATTTTTCGCAATTGCTGTAGCCATATTACATCCGCTGGAACAACACCTCCCTCTCCTTGTACCGTTTCTACAATTACACAGCATGGATTAGCTACACCACTTTCACAATCGTCCAATAAATGCTCGATATATTGTGCACTAATCGTTGCAGTCATACCATTTCCCACACCAAATGGGCATCTAAATTCATAGGGGAATGGTAGAAAATGTACATCTGGCAGTAAGCTTTGCAAATGCTGTTTTTTAGATAAATTACCGCTCATGGACATCGTTGCTTGTGTGGAGCCATGATATCCCCCTTGAAAAGCTAAAATAGATTTGCCTTTTGTAGCATGTTTCACTAATTTAATAGCTGCTTCGACCGCATCTGCTCCAGTCGGGCCACAAAATTGTATTTTTGCGGTATGCTTCATTTCCTCTGGCAATACAGAGAAGATTTCTTTCATAAATTCTATTTTTAACGGTGTTGCTAAATCCAATGTATGAAGTGGTATTTGTTGATCCAATACTTCCCTGATAGCTGCTATGATGACATCATGATTATGCCCTAAGGCCAATGTACCCGCTCCAGCTAAACAATCATAATACTGTTTGCCTTCTACATCTGTCACAACCACACCTTGCGCTTTTTGTAAAATAAATGGGAAATGTCGTGAATAGGCTCTTGCATTGGATTCACGCTCCTTTTGAAACATCAAATATTCTTCTTGAACATTCTCTGTTGCCATGTTGTCACTGCTCCTTTTCTATATCTAATAGATAGGTTAAATATGATTCAGCTGCATTTTTCGTGCTTTTTGTAAAATAATTCGAGGGGTCCACCAAATCTGGCAAGGCATTTACTTCTAAAATGACGCCATTTGTTTGATCTAACGGTTTATCAATATGTAAACATCGAATGTCGATGCCTGCCACGTCAATTTGCAATGCTTTGGCTGCACGAATCGCCATCTCAATATTTTCAGGACAAATATCTGCTGTGCGATCTGTTATAACATCATAAAAGTCCGTTACTAACATATTGTCATCCACAAATAACTCTACTTGTTGACCCTTTACTAAAACATCATCAAGCGTAAGCCCCTTCCGATGTAACATATTTTGCAAGTCTATCGATTCTGCTTCGATTGCTTGATCATTTTCAGGCTCAAGCGTGTTTTTTTTCAATTGCTTATCATTTAAATCCTCTAGCAATTGGCGAATAGTCGAATAGCCGTCACCTTCTATAAAAGCTGATCGGTATTCTAAAACACCAATCATCTCACCATCTATTACTAACACGCGATAATCATGTCCAACTACATATCTTTGAAGCATAATCTTTTGACTATATTGTTTAGCAACTATCACTGCTTGCTCTAATTGCTCTAGCGTCTTAATGCCAATGGTTACACCTAAACTACATTTAGCATTAATAGGTTTCACTACAACCGTTTTATTCTTTGTTAAAAATTGAATAGCTGGGTCTCCAACTTCCTCTACAATAAGCGTATCGGTAATAGGTAGTTTATTCCTTGCTAATAATTTGTTTGTCGCTTCCTTATTTTGTGCTAACAATCCACTTATCAACAACAATTGATGAGACCTTGATTTATTGATAATAACTGTTTTGTCTTTATAAGATAGTTCTAAAAAATCCTCACAATCTGCAAGTAATGGTGTACAAACTATGCCCATTTCCTGTGCTTTCTTTATAATGATTTGATTTTGTAAATTGCTTATTTGCTGTTGTGTCAAACCTACTCCTCCCACGAAAAATAATTGAGAACGATTATCATTATCAATTATATAATAACAATGTACGCTTCAATTTACAAGTTAATGTTAAAAAAATAATCCACAATTTAGGAGAAAAAAGAAACGCTTACTACTAATGCGTGGTTTAAATTCAAGTAATGTGGGGATTTCAATGCTTACTTCCTATAATTAATGCACGGGCACAAGGTGGCATTTTCTTGTGCCTTAGCATCAATTATCAGCTTTTAAAGAAAGGAAAGTTTCATTCACTCTACAATAGAGATGAAAACCATTTATTTTACGTTGGCATTTTGGGGCATGATATACAATAATCATGTTCTTCTTCAGAGGTTAAATAATAATAACAACAAGTTTTACGTAGTCTAATAGGCTTGTCGGTGCCTCTAGTCATAACTTTTGGCGTATTATATCGCGTAAACGGATTTTTACGTTCGCCAAAAATTTCACCTGGAGCTTCCGTCATAATGTACTGATAGTCTTCTTCTAAAAAGGCGATTTCCCTTTCACTTGCCCCTTGGCGAAATTGCGTTTCATAAAACCAGTGCACATACATAGCCGCATGCTCCCATAAAACCGCCTTTGAAACTTTAGCAGTAGTCGACAGCGCCTTCCATACCTTTGTCATATTATCAGCAAATAACGATTGGAGGATTTGGTCTCTCCATTCCGCTCTGCTTATTGGTAGAATTACTTGTGCATCTACCAGCGCTATTTTCGGGAGCCATAAATCTTCCTGATAGCTTGACTCCACACGAACATTGTCAATCGACATATTTATCCCCTTTTGGAGCATTGACATGGCAAATAGAGGTGTCGCCATTGCTAATACGCTATAGCGCTTTCCAAATAAAGAAGCTGTTGTTATTAAAGAAGTAGAATTAAAAATAGGCGAAATGGTTTGTAGATATTGACGGCACTGCTCTCCACACAGCAAATCCTTGGATGAGATTGAATAGGACGAAGCGGGCAAATTTGTCTCCGTGAAACGATAGTTCTCTGTCAGAATAGCAATATCTGTCGGCGTTAGTCGGTTATCATTCGGTACATGTAACATAAAAGTTCCTCCTGCTTAAGCTCTAAGACAGCACTTGATGCCCTTTCCATGCGGTACACATAACGGTGTGCCAAAAAGAGGATCGTTCATAATTGTGCAACCCATGCCAAATACATCCTTTACTAAATCAATTGTTATAATCTCATCTGGTCTTCCTTGTGCATAAATTTTTTTATCGCGCACAGCCACGATATGATGCGCATAACGACAGGCTAAATTTAAGTCATGCAAAACCATAACAACTGTACGATTTTCTTTGCTATTTAAATCGAACAATAAATCTAAAATTTCTACTTGGTGTGCCATATCTAAATAAGTTGTTGGCTCATCCAATAAAATCAAGTCTGTCTTTTGTGCCAATGTCATCGCAATCCATGCCCGCTGGCGTTGACCTCCAGATAATGCATTAACAGGGCTATTGGCAAATGGTGTCATCTGCGTTGCTTCCAATGCTTGATTGACAATCTGCTCATCTTCTTTCGACCATTGCTTAATCCAGCTTTGATGCGGGTACCTACCTTGTTTAATCAACTGTAAAACCGTTAAACCTTCAGGCGCTATTGGTCCTTGTGGCAATATCGCTAATCGTTTTGCAACTGCTTTTGTCGATAAATCTCGTATTTTTTCACCGTCTAATAATACATGTCCATCTTTCGGTTTTATAAGGCGTGCAAATGTCCGTAATAATGTCGACTTGCCACAGCCATTTGCACCAACTAAAACCGTAATTTTCCCCTCTGGTACTTGTAAATGTAAATCCTCAAGTATATTGGCATTCCCATAGGTAACTGTTAATGCATTCGCCTCTAGTACATTATTCAAAATCGTTACACCTCTTTCTCATATTGTACTGCTACATAAGAATCTATATAAAAATGTTCCTTATGTATCATGTATCGTTCATTTCTAAACGTGTTATGAATGTTGATTTCTTGTACGGAACAGTAAATAAATAAAAAATGGCGCACCAATTGCAGCAGTAAATACACCTGCTGGTAAATCTTTTGGCAAAAATAGTGTACGACCAACAATGTCTGCAAAAATTACGATAATGGCTCCGACCATTGCAGAAATCGGAATAAGTGCGGCAAATGAACGGCCCACCAGCATTCTACTAATATGAGGTGCTACTAATCCGACGAATGCTATTCCTCCTACAAAGGCAACGGCAGTGCCAGCTAACATAACACTAATCAACAAGAACAATAATCGGTAAACTTGTACCTGTACCCCTACACCTACTGCAACATCATCACCTAATTCTTTTACACTGATGACTCTTGCCATGACAAAAGTGAAGATACTTAAAACAATCACCCACGGTAGTAATAAGTAAACATCCTGCATATTTGCCCCATACAAACTACCTGTAAGCCATATATAAGCTCTTGTTGTGCGTACTTCTTCACCCATGACAATCAGCATTGTCACTATCCCTTTCGTAAGTGCCGAAATCCCAATACCGATTAACACCATTCGTATAGGCGTGACACCCTTATTCCAAGACAACAGATAGATAATAGCCGATACTACTCCCGCTCCTATAATGGCCGCTAATGGTAAGTAGTGTATGCTCACCGTTGCATATGTAAGAAATAACATTGCACCTACTGATGCACCACTTGTTACACCAATAATATCCGGTGCAGCTAAAGGATTTCGAATAATGCCCTGTAATATTAACCCTGATACAGCAAGCGCCATACCAACTAGCACGGCAAGCAATACTCTAGGAAGTCGTAACGTTTGGAGTGTAAATAAATATTCACCTGTACCGTAGCCAAACAATTCCTTTAGTACAGTCACTGGATGTATAAAATCACTCCCTACCGAAAGCGCAAGCAAGATCATGCCACAAAGCAATATACAAAGAATGATAGTAACCATTGCTACTTTTTTTGATAGTTGAAAAGATATTTTATTTGATTTCGTTCTTACCGTTATATAATTATGCATTTTTAGCTAACCCCCTTCGTGCTATATAAATGAAGAAGGGTGCACCAATAAATGCTGTCATAACACCAATGGGCATTTCTAACGGCATAATCACAAAGCGAGCTGCAATATCTGCCAACAGTAGCAATGTTGAACCAATAACTGCACTAAACGGAATTATCCAGCGATAATCTGTACCTACTAAGCCCATCGCCATATGAGGCACGATTAAGCCGATAAAGCCAATGGAGCCAGCAACTGCGACTGATCCCCCAGCAAGCAGGATAACAATAATACCCATAACAACCTTTGTTAAAATCGTGCGTTGCCCTAAGCCTTTCGCAATATCATCTCCTGACTGCAAAATATTGATGGAACGCCCCATTAAAAAGGCCACACTACTACCTATTACAATGAATGGTAATACAGGTAGTAACATATTCAAATCTCTCCCTGAAACAGAACCCGCAAGCCAAAAAAGCACACTTTGTATACCCTGCTCATCAATCACCAACAATCCCTGTGTAAACGAGACAAACAATGCCGAAATAGCAGCACCTGCTAGCACAATTTTGATTGGCGTTAAGCCGTCTCTTCCTAAAGACCCTAAGAAAAAAACAAGAACACCCGCAACACCAGCTCCTAAAAAAGCAACCCACATATAATGGATTAACGAGTCCATAGAAAAAAATGTAATTGCACAAACAATAAAAAATAATGCGCCTGCGTTAACACCTAAAATATCTGGTGCGGCTAAAGGATTTCTCGTCAAAGCACGCATTAAAGCCCCTGCTATTGCAAGACTTGCTCCAACTACAGTAGCAACAACAGCTCTAGTGAAACGAGATGTTCGAATGATTACATGCTCCGCATTTGATGCATCATAGTTGAAAAAAGCATCATACACTAATCGAAATGGTATTGATGTTTGACCAAGAGCTACACTTAACATAAATGCCATTATCAGCAACACACAACAAATAATAAAAACACTTTTTTTCATTGAGGCACTGGTAAGCAAATTTTGCATTGAACTCCTACTTTCTTAACCTTATTTATGTCTTCTTCTAGCCACCTCTTGCATCTTCCCATATACAATAGATGAAGCATTGTTTAGAAATGAAGGGGCTCATCACTTTAGAGCCCCCTTTGATACAAAGAATTGAAATCCTTGCAATACCTTAATCGACTATATCTACTTTCTTACTTTTCTAGCTCAAATCTGTTATAAATATCATCCAACATAATATTTGCACTTAAAATACCACCTGCAAAATTCCAGTACACCTCTTCCACACGATATACTTGGTCATTTTTAACCGCTTCAAGCTCTTTCCATAATGGATGGCTTGTCCATTCTTCTAATGTTTTTTTCGTTGCTTCATCCTCGATATAAAACATATAAATGACATCCGCATCCATTTGTGGAATGCTTTCTTTATCTGTAAACCTTAAAACGATAGGTAGCGGATCTTCCGTTATATTTTTTGGTCCTTTAAAGCCAAGCTCTGTTAAAATTTCACCTGCATAACCGGCTGGATAAACACGTGCGTGGTCAGCTCTAAAATTGACAACCGAAGCACTAATTGGCCATTTATCCCCTAGCTTATCTTTAATTTTTGTTTGGAAATCAGCTACACGACTTTCCCATGCTCCAAGTAGTTCTTTTGCTTTATCTTCTTTACCAGTCGACTCTCCGATTAAATTGATTGTCCCTTTAAAATCAAATACATCTTGGTGCACAACTGTCGGTGCGATTTGTGATAATTGTTCATAAATTTCCTCATGACGATTTTTCGAAGCAATAATTAAATCCGGCTGAAGTTTTGCAATTTCCTCTAAGTTAGGCTGTGTTTCTTCCCCTAAAAGAGGAATACCTTCTAAGTCCTTTTGTAAATACTCATAATATGGTGTATCTGCCCAAGATTCTACAACTCCTACAGGTTTGATGCCCATCGCTACAGCAACATCCGTAGCACCTTGATAAAGCGTAACGATTTTCGTAGGTGTCCCTTCGATTGTTGTTGTACCTAAGGAATGTGTCACTTCTCGACTGCTATTTTCAGTACTATTATTGTCAGTACTACTTTCTTGCGTTGTATTATTGTCATCTGCATTCGAAGCATCTTCAGATTCCTTATTTCCACATCCGACTAACACCAATGCAAATAACAACACTAAAAACATGACCATCTTTCTAAAGCTTATAAATTTAATAGAGTTCACTATAATTTCCTCCAATCAAATAATTAAATGACCGATAATGATAATCATTATCATTATAAATTTGTAAAGCATGAATTTCAATATATTTTTTAGAATATTTAGGATGTTTATTTTTTCCTTTAGTATGTATTATTGAAAAACCGTAATGAATAAAAGGCATAAAAATAAGTAGCCGAAGAAAAACAGACATGTTTCTCTCCAGCTACTTTTATTGTCCTTTTCCTATACATCATTGCTATGTTGCAAAAAGCTGCACACAATAGATAACCCCATAAATAGGAAGTGCGATAGATAAAAGAAAATACATCACCATTTCACCTTTAGTAAGCTTTCGTTTCCACTTCGTTAATTTAAGTTGTCGTCGGTAAATAAAACTAGAAAGTAAGATTATTAAAAAAGTGATATCTTTTATATTCTCTATAAAGAGATGCATCTCTTCCTCTCCCTTCGTTTTACAAAAGGCTCTCTATTTTATTTAATGACTACATAGCTAAAAAAAGAATCATCTATAATTTTAGATAAAAAAAGAGCATTGGGATTTTTATTATCCAATGCTTTATATATTTAACCTATTAACTTAAGCATTTATCCTCAATGCTTCGTAAAATTTGAGCGCTCACATTAAGGTCGCGAATATTCAATCTCATAGAGGTAGTATTTAAGTTCTTAAAGATCTTTAATACTGTTTTAAAAGGGTTATCAGCTAAACAAGCCTGATTACTAATTAACTCAAAAAAATCATATGGCTTATCTATTAATTCCGTATGCGTGTCTACAAAAAATATTGAATCAATTTTACTGACATTCTCATAATACTTCCAACCAGGAACATCGCTAATATGAATTAACTCTGTCGTTAAACCTGTTTCCTCGATATGAAACGTTGGCATTTCACTAGGAATTTTTTCAACTATCTGTTTAAACTTATCTTCATAATACTCTTTTGTTGTATTTCTAAGGCCTATCGGTTTTTTAAAAGGCAGAATCTCTCCTGTTTCATTATCAATAACTAATAAATCATCACTAATTAAACTGTGACCATATTCCAATAATTCCATTATTAATGTCGTCTTACCAGAGCGACTAGGACCAAAAATGGCAATTGTTTTATTATTAACCCTAATTGCACAACCATGAAAAAATGAATACTTATTTCTAAAGAAGGGTACTGTAATAGGCGGGAGAAATGTAGCCTCTTCAACCCACTTTTCAAGTGAATTTTCATCTGGTCCGTGAAGAATGACTAGTTTATCATTTGATAACATATCACTGACCATAATGTTATAAGAGGAACGATTCTCAATTTTAATATAATAAGCAATTGATGTTGTCGTATCATTATCTACGTACTCTCTATAAATATATGCTAATTGTTTCAATAAATACGAATCATTACTCTCTATATTTATTACATCACCGAAAAAGTTAAAATTAATCTTTAAACGCTCCAACATCAATCGACTCACGCATCACTTTCTAACATATTTTCAAAGTCCTTAATTGTTACCTCAACTTGCTGTTCAAACTCACTTAAATCGCCTTCAGGAATAGAGTATTCTTTCATTAGCTTATTTTTTATGTCTGCAAGTGATGTTCCGTTAATATGCATTTTAATAATTGATGATGCCGTTTCATTTAAAAATACTGGATCTTTCCCATCAATATCTACTACCGCTGTATTGCCAGTTTCAATATACTCATAGTTTTTCATCTTAATCCCTCACTTTTTTGATATTAGGCTGTGTTAAACGTATGTATTTAGGTTGGTTGAATACTTATTCTCCAGACTAAAATCATCAATAACCTTTAACACAGCCACTTCTTAATAACATTAATTTCTTGTAAGCTCCCCATGGTGACCACTACTATTGCTTGCATATAGAGAAGATTCAATTGACGACATCCTATTATCAAACTTTTTGACTGATAAAGCTTTTATTTTAGGACAAATCCATTTCTTCATCTGATCACCTCTTCAAATCAACAAAATTATAAAAATTAGTTACGTGTAAGCTCCCCACGGTGCCCACTGCTTGCGTATAATGCTGATTCGATTGATAAAATTTTATTATCAAACTTTGTGATTTGTAATGCGTCCATTTTTGGGCTAATCCATTTTTTCATCTGTCTCCACCTCCTTATATTTTTGCGAACTATTAGTTACGTGTCAGCTCCCCACGATGTCCACTGCTTGCATATAGTGCTGATTCGATTGATAAAATTTTATTATCGAATTTTGTGATTTGTAATGCGTCCATTTTTGGGCTAATCCATTTTTTCATCTGTCTTCACCTCCTTATATTTTTGCTGGCTATTAGTTACGTGTAAGCTCTCCACGGTGTCCACTGCTTGCGTATAATGCTGATTCGATTGATAAAATTTTATTATCAAACTTTGTGATTTGTAATGCGTCCATTTTTGGGCTAATCCATTTTTTCATCTATGTTCACCTCCTTATCATTTTGCGAGCTATTAGTTACGTGTCAGTTCTCCACGGTGTCCACTGCTTGCGTATAATGCTGATTCGATTGATAAAATTTTATTATCAAACTTTGTGATTTGTAATGCGTCCATTTTTGGGCTAATCCATTTTTTCATCTGTCTTCACCTCCTTATATTTTTGCTGGCTATTAGTTACGTGTAAGCTCCCCACGGTGTCCACTGCTTGCATATAATGCTGATTCGATTGATAAAATTTTATTATCAAATTTTGTGATTTGTAGTGCGTCCATTTTTGGGCTAATCCATTTTTTCATCTATGTTCACCTCCTTTAATTGTTCTCATTGATAACTAAAGCATCATTATTTCAGGGGGCTTGTAGCTACGGGTGTTAGCCATGCTTTTAATGGCATAGTAATAATTGAAATCAAAAGGAATATCGATATTAAAATCAGTTTCTATTTTCGATATAGGTATAAGAACTTTTTTATTGGGCGCGGTAATTTGTTTATAGATATACTCTTTTCCATAAGTCTTACTACCAATAATTGTGGTATTTTTGTCATCCTTGAATTTATCCGCAAATAACTCTGCAGAGCTACACGTTGAATTTGAGACGAGTATATAGATATGAGCAATTGAATATTTCTTACATGTATCAACAAACCAATTATAGTAATTAATCATCTTCTGCAATTCCCCGCCGAAATTAACTCTTAAATCGACCACTATATTTTTCTTAAAGATTTGTTCATCTAATTTTGGAATGACATCAAAACTAATACATTGTAAAAACAAGTGATTATTACTAGTAAAATTTTCGTACACAATCTGGCTCCAATCGAAGTCTTCTAAAGTTAAAATCCACTGACTACCATTATCAAACTCCACTATGTTTTCCCCAATTGCCCAATTACTACTAACATCAGATGCTTTACCGTTAGCTTTCACAATCGTATTGGATTGGATCTCTTTCGGTAATGGCGGATAAATATCTATTATGGATATTTTAGAATCACTTTTTTGGATTATAATTCCGAATTTTTCGAAAATTTTTTCCAAAGTTTCTTCCTCTATCGTGATTACTTTAGACATATGCCACAGACTCCTTATCGACATAACTTGTAAAATCGTATTTTATATCAAATTTGTCGTAGATATCCTCGGGTGTGTTGTGCGAAACAACAATGATTGTTTTATCTTTTATATTTAACAGCTCATCCCAAAATATTTGACTATTAAAACTATCAAGATTAGAAGTAGGTTCATCAAAAATTAAAGTCGATTTATCTGACATTAATCCTCTTAAAATAAGCAATCTTCTCTTTTCACCACTAGAGAGTTTTGCCACGTCTTCACTTAAAAGTTTCTCTTCTGACAAGAACTTCTTCATATAATTAAGTTCTTCTTCACTATACTCATCTCTCAATAAAATATTAAATATAGGTGAACCATCAAAAAGATTGTTGTCCGTCATGACGTACATAATATCTTTAAATGGATTACTATCAAGCTTAAGACTATTGTTGTCATAACAAATTTCCCCAGTATGGTTGCTCTTTAATAATCCCAGTATGGATTCTAAAAATATAGATTTGCCTAAACCACTTTGCCCTGTAATAATATGTGTGTTGTTTTTTTGGAAAGTTACATCATTATAGTTGAAAACCGTATTATCAAATTTAAAGGATAATTTTTTAGTAGTAATTGCGTTATTATAGCTAATCGCTGTTTCAAGATTATCTGTTTCTACACAGATAATGGAGTTAATATCTTCTCTTAGTTTTTTCGTGCTGTTTATATTATTTATACTCCTTGATAGCGATAAAATCGGCATACTTAATTGCTCTACTAAACCTAAAAGGGTAATCGTAACACCAGGAGTAATATGACCTTTAATAATTAATAAAACCGATATCGCTAGAATTAAGAAATGAGAAGAATATGATAGCAAGGAATACATCGTATTTAATGTAATTCTATAATTCTCCGTTTTTAACCCCGCATCTCTTTCTTTATTAATTTCATTTCTAGACCTATTTCGAAAAAGGGCATCAGCATTTAAAATTCTTACGTACTTTAGATTATCTAATAGATTTTTAAAAAAGCTGAGGTTATCCCCTTTTTGGTTTAAAAAGCTTTTTTCAAGATTCGCCAGTTTATCTTTGAATAATTTAGTTACCAATAAAGGCAGAAACATAAAAGCAATTACAACCAAGCCAATATAGATATTAATAATAAGTAAAGACGTTGTAACGAAAACGATCCTTAGCGTTAAGTAAATAGCATCAAAAGAACTTCTATAATATTGATACTCTAAACTATCCACAACGTTCGTTAACGCATTTAAGTTATTTTCATTTTTCACCTTTATATTTGAAAAGTCTCTTGTCTTTAATACGTTGTTAATAATTGAATTTTTAAGTTTTGCAAAAGTATTTCTAATTAAATGATTTTCGTACTTCCATTCTAAAAAGTAAAATAGCACCTCTATTAAAATTAAAACCCCGAAAATCAAAATATACGTAGAGACTTTATCTAAATTTTGATCAAGTGCGCCTTGAAATAAATCTCCTTTAATAAATTGGATAATTGTCCCCATTAATGTTGAAACAATTAAAATAGAAATCAAAAGGAAAGTATTTCTATTTTTTATTCCAAAAATAATAGATTTTTTCAACCCCAAGTCCCTCCTAGCCTACTCATTAAAAAATAAATAGAGTAATTACGTAGAAAATATCAATCCATCCACCCATTTTACAAAACCTCCTTTCAACCCAAATTGTATTCTCAAATCGAATAAACGCTGTTGTTTATATGTCTGATAATAGAGAAATAAATTGATTGAATGGTAAAATGTATACAAATATATACATTTTAGGAGGTTTTACTATGTTTGGTCCTACAATTGAAATGATAAGAGAAGGTAAAAAGATTAAAATAAAGGATCTTTGTGATGGCATAGTGACCCGAGCTGCTTATCATCGTTTTGCCAGCGGTCAAACGGATACTAGTATCCATAATCTATCCTTATTTATGGATAGATTGCATATTTCCCCTAATGAGTTTTTCTTAATTCATAGCAACTATGCGAGTGATAAAGTAGTTTGCTTTTTAAAAGAATTATCTAGAGCATATAGGGTGCAGGATATTCAAGAATTGCGCTCTTTAAGGAAGAAACTAGAGGCGGATTTTACTGGTTTAAAATATGAACATATGACCGATCTTCTGAATTTCAGGATTTGTAGGTTGTTGGGGCAAGATATTGATGGCAAAAAAAGCAGTTTATTTAAGTATTTAATCAGCACTGAATTTTGGACTCATTATGAACTAGTACTATTTACAAATAGTATGTATGTTTTTTCATTAGAATTAATCGATGCTATTCTTATACGTTGTATTCAAAGGTTTAATAAATTCAGTCAGACTCGACCTTATGGAAATGAAGGCTTTCGACTTGTAGTCAATGCATTAATTTTAGCCTTTGAACAAAAAGATTCATTTTACACTACTAAATGGATTGATTTATTAAACACCATACAACTAAATGATAGTGATTTCTTTGAAAAAGCACTGTTCAAAATATTTAAAGGGTTTTATAACATCACAATACACAAAGATCAAAATTCCATTTCAGAAGTAATAAAAACAATTGAGTTTGTTGGGCATATAGAAGCCCGCGAACATGAAGTTATGTTTAATCGAATGCTGGATTTCATACTTGAGCATAGCGGATTACAGAAAGTCCATTCTTCAAAAACATAACTCAATTGATTACCTCTCTTAATTAAATAATTTTGAGGTGAATCACATGTATGAAATGATGCCCTATATCAATGTAAGAACAGCAAATCACTCAACTAATGAGGAAAATCAAGATCGTTGGTTTGATAAAAAACTTTTTACTAGTTCCCGTAGCTTATATCATCAATTGCAAAGGAACGAGAATTTTAACAAAGCCACACTAGCTAAAAGAAAATATTTAAATAGATCTAGATATAGAGCAACACCCTTCGGCTTATTTTCATCTGTCTACTTCAATACTATAGATGAAGTAAATCATTCAACAAATCAAATGATTATTCATCATGACTTTAAAGTATATACAAGTATTGATTCGGAATGGATAAGTAAATTTATTTCAACCTTAAAAAATGAAAATTTAGCAAGCTTACAGGTTACGTGGAATTCGAATGTGGTCTACCAAAATTCGAATTTTTTATACAATAACTGGACATTAGATGATAAAAAGAAGTTTAATACAAATAAAATTCAATTAAATACTCTATTAGAAGCCATTCAAGTCCATGCAAAAAAAGCTGTTACTATTGAAGAGTTAGCAAAAAAACTAGAAGAACAAAATGGTGTTCTTTTACCATTTAAAATTGTATTAAATGTAGTGAAACAATTGGTCCACGGTGGCTATTTGATTACGGATTTAGACAATTTAACATTTATTCAAGACTTCGAACTTCTAATTCGCTATGTTGAAGAGAAAAATTATTCTTTCCCAAAAGATGCAATCAAGCAAATAAGAACTTTGATAAAAAATCAAAATAATTCTATAAGCAAGTTCAATATAGATACTGTAAACAAGTTGGAAAAACTATTAGCTTCAATTCATAATTGTGAACATTACCTTCGCTTTGATAGTGAAACTAACGTTATTAATCTTGATTTAGATAAAGGTCTTATAGAAAAAACACTCTTACCTTTCGTTAATTTCCTATCGACTTATGCAATACGGGTACCTGTAAGTGATAGATATCAAGCTGATATCCATTTTTTCAAAGAAAAGTACGGAAATTCAAAAGTAAAGTTTTTAGATTTTTACAAAAACTATCAATTGATTCGAGAGAAAAATTGTTCGCTAGAACGCAAAACGTCAGATTTAGAGAAAAAAATAAAAATGCAATTATTAGCACTAACATCTACGGCAGCAAACAGACATTTAAAAGAAATCGACATAGCAAATTTGCATTTTGAAGACCTAAAAATAGAAAGCGAAATTTCTCCAGCAATACAAAGTTGTTTTTACTTAGAGAGTAAAAATGGACAACTCAACTTTTCACTAACCCCGTATGCTGGAAATGCGGGACTTGGACGTTTAGAAGGACGATTTTCATATATAAATCCAGCATATTTTACAACAATGAAAAATATTGAAAGAAGAAAAATTACAGAAGCTAATACAGAGGTCATTACCGTTAAATATATGCCTAAAAATCAACACTACTATAATATTATGAATGATTGCTATGAAGGCAATTTAAATCTTCAATATGGAACTGCTGAAAATCAACAATCCGTTCCATTAGAGCAACTCTTTATTAGCATACAAGATAATAAATTAACACTTTCTGCATTATTAGATGATGGTACTGAAAAAATTGTAAAGTTTGAACAATATAATGTATCTAATATTGAACATTTTACCCCACATATTTTAAATGACTTACTATTTTGGAGTAGCAATTACTATGCAAATATTATGTCGCTTCTATTCGATATTCAAAAAATACGAAAAGACTTTATTCATTTTCCAAAGGTTCTTTTTAAAGACATTGAATTAATCCCTCAATCTTGGCTAATTAAAAATTATATGGGAGATATACGCTCACAAAATCAATTTTTCAACAAGTTTACCGAAATGAAAACGATTTATGAAATACCGGATTCACTTTTTGTTAGATGTAATGACCTAAGAATATTAATCGATACTAATCGTAAAGAGGATTTAGATATTTTATGGGATATTTATAAAACGGATAATTCTTTTACTATTTACCTTGAAGAAAATTCATTGAACTTAGCTAACTTTATTACGCTTGACTCAGAAGGCAACCATTATATGTCTGAGTTTGTTTTTAACTTTGTAGCACAAAAGATTAAGCCGAAGAAACTTGTCCAACTACCTTTGTTTCAAACAAAGGAAGAATTAAATTTAGAAAGAAAAGTTAACTGGCAACATTTTAATATTTATTTACCGCACGAACTCCAAGACGACTTTTTAGGCACTTATTTAAATGAGCTTATTAAAGAGCTAAAATCCAACGGTGCAATTACTAAGTCTTTTTACATTCGTTATTTTGATGATAGACATCATATAAGATTAAGAATTTCTCCTACTTCTCAATTTAATGGAATAGATGAATATCTAGCAAAAGGCGTTATAGCTGGGGATATCATTGATTATAGTATAGGAAAGTATGACCCAGAATACGAAAGATATGGAGGATTGACTACCATGTCGGAGGCAGAGGATTTTTTCTGTGCTGATAGTTCTCTTATTCTTAGTTTATTAGCTTCCTGTTTAGGTAACGAAAAAATAGATAAAGTGGATCACGCTATCTATCTTGTGTTTAAACTACTATCTCTTCATACCAAAGATCTACATCAACAGTTCCGTATTATGGATGATGGTTATTCAAATAAGGACTTTTCAAAAGATTTCCGTGAAAACAGACATAAATATTTGGCATTTAGTGATATTGCTGCATCTTCAAATACTGATTTAACTGCACATCATTTTGCTTTCAACAAAGAACAACTGACCGACTGGGAGCTACAATTGTCTACCTATTTTAAAAAATTAATAAATGAAAACCGTTTTGATTTTAATATTATTCGAAGTTTAATACATATGACATGTATCAGACTGTTTGGTATTAAATCAGAAGAGGAAGAATTAGTTGGAAATATGGTTTGGAGAGTTTTAAAACAACAAATTGCTATAAAGAAGAAAGCCACTAACGCTACCCTTATTTTAAACTCAAACTAAAACAAGCATCATTCTACAATTTATATTTCCATGGAAATAATTTTCTCTTTTGTTTGCATGATCTAAACGTTTTATTCAAAGAAGAGAAACATGCCATCTTCATTTTTGAGACTGGGGGGGATAAAAATGGAAGAGCTTGCTTTAAAATTAAACAATGTTCAAATTAGTTTTGGGGACAAGGAAATTTTTGATACTAAGGAATTAACCGTTTATCAAAATGATCGCATTGGTATTGTAGGGAAAAATGGTCAAGGCAAAACGACTTTATTGAATATAATTGCAGGTACCATTACACCTGATAATGGAAAGATTGAACGATTTGTCGATTTCAATTATTTTCAACAAATCGGTGAGCTAAAGGAAGAAACGAATGCTGACTATCTAGATTCCCAATTACTTAGCCGCTTGAACGTTCCTACTAACAGCGTTGAAACACTTAGTGGTGGAGAACAATCCAAATTTCGTTTAGTTCAGTTACTATCTCAATATAAAATGGGTCTGCTGTTAGACGAACCGACAACGCACGTAGATAAAAATGGGATCGACATAATGATCGAAGAATTAAATTATTATTACGGTACTTTAATATTTGTCAGCCATGATCGCTATTTTATTAATGCAATTGCCACAAAAATATGGGAAATAGATAATGGGAAAATCAAGGAATTTAACGGCAATTACGATCAATATCTGGAACAGAAACAACAAGAGAAGTTGGAGTTACAAAGAAAATATCAAAAGGTCACAAAAGAAAAAGGACGATTACAAGAAGCTGTAGAAGTGAAAAAGAGTCAGGCAAAGAAAATTTCTATCGTTAGTGAAAAAAACAAACAAAGAAATATTAAACCGAATCGCTTAGCTTCTACCAAACAAAAAGACACAGTTCAAAAGAGTATGTTGAAAACCGTGAAATCAATAGAGAAAAGAATGGATATGTTGGAGGAGGTTCATATTGAAAAAGATCCTAAACCAATTTCTTTTCCAATAGTGAAAGAACTTGAAATAAATAATCGTTTTCCGATAATGGGACATAATATCACCGTTACTGCTGGAGACAATATCCTTCTTGCAGAACAGGATTTCCAATTCCCACTTGGCAAGAAGATAGCTATAGTAGGAGACAATGGCGTAGGTAAATCAACTTTCTTACACTATATAATGAATAATCAAGATGGTATCACGCTTTCCTCAAAAATTGTATTTTGCACTTACAAGCAAATGGATTATAAAATGAGTGGGGACATAAGTATATTAGAGTATCTTATGAAGATGAGTGAGTATAAAGAAAGCTTTATTCGGGCGATTCTCAGTAACCTTGGCTTTGAAGAAGCCGCTATTAGAAAACCTTTACATGCGTTAAGTGGTGGAGAAGCAACTCGAATTTCTTTGGCAGCCCTTTTTGCCAAACCTTCTAATGTCCTTATTTTAGATGAACCAACAAATTTTATAGACTTAGCTACTATTGAAGCATTGGAAATATTTTTACTAGGCTATAAAGGAACAGTGCTCTTTACTACTCATGATCAGCTTATTGTGGAAAGAGTAGCTGACCAAATTTGGGAAATTAAAGATAAAACGTTACAGCTTATCAAGGAAAAATAAAATGGGCATCTAATACATTAAAACCACCCGCGATGAGACGGGTGGTTTTAAGCTTGAGTCAAAGACGGAGGTGAAATCATAAGTTCTTTAAATTAGAAATATAACACCATCAATTCCTCGTCATAATAGTGCCCATTAAATTGAAGAGCTTTGCGTTCTAAGCCGTAAACCTCAAAGCTTAATGACTTATATAACTTTTGGGCTGAACTATTATCAGAAACAACTGTTAAGTTTATTTGCTCCAAACCTTCACAACATTTCGCCCTCTTTATTAGTTCGCTCATCAGTAATTTCCCTAATCCACGCCCTCTTCCTTCAGGTGCAACATACATGCCAAAAACATTCCCTTTATGACTCGTTTTCGGACTGTCTTCACGCACAAAAGTTACGATGCCAACCAACGAACCGTTATTATGAAAAGCACCGAGCACAAACTTATCGGTTGTTGCTTCTATTCGCTCTGCAACAGTTTGTAATGAAAGGTTTACTTCACGCTCATATGTGGAACCAAATGCTTCCGGATTATTTTTTAATGCACTTAAACGCACTTCTTGATATACTTGTGCATCTGATTTACTTAAAATACGAATCTCCATAATCTATCTCCTTACCGTTCGTTATCTTTCCATTCATACATTGAAAATAAAAGTTTTAGTAGCGGTCTCCCCTGTCTGCATATTTTTTAGCATATAGTGATTTTGCGTTACTTCCTCTTGCCCCAACACAATAACAAAAGGAATGTTTTCACGATTTGCTTTATCCATCGCTTTTCTTAATTTTTTACCACTAAGCTCTACTTCAACGCGATAGTCTTTCCGCAATGCTTTTGCTAATACAAGAGACTCTACTGTTGTATGAATAGGAATGATATAAATATCAATTAATGTCTCCTGCTTTTTTTGTTCATCTAACATCATAGCTGTATAAATAACATCTAACCCGAATGAAATACCGACCGTAGCAAACTTTTCTGTTCCCCCTAATAGCCCGCCAATCGCATTATCATAACGACCCCCGCTTCCTATACTGGATGTTATGCGACCATCCCGTACGAACATTTCATAAATTGTACCCGTATAAATTTCTAGCCCACGCGCAAGCAAAGGATTAAATAGACAATTTTCTGTAATGCCAAGCTTATTTAAATAGTGTTCTAATTCTTCCATTTCGGCTACACCTTCTTGAATCAGAGGCTCATCATATTGGCCGAAATAAGCAAGTGTATTTTTTCTATCGTCTTGTAAAAAATATGCGATTCGCTTTACAACAGCAAGTTGCAAACCTACCTCTGTTAACTCTGCTAAAACTGCATCATGACCTACTTTTTCAATTTTATCGAGTATTAAAATTACCCGACTTTGCACATCAGCATCTACACCAAAAACACCAAGTAAGCCAACTAATAGCTTACGATTGTTATATTGAATGACAACATCTTGCTCTAGCTTTTCAAAAGCATCTAATGCCATCATCATCAATTCGGCCTCAGCTGCTTGTGAATCAACCCCAACAATATCTACATCACATTGTGTAAACTCGCGAAATCTCCCCGCTTTAATCGGGCCATCTCGAAACACTTTGCCAATTTCATAACGTTTAAATGGCATCGGTAATGAAGGGTTCATTGCAATGACCTTTGCGAATGGAATCGTTAAATCATAACGTAATGCTAGTTCACGTTCTCCTCGATCCGATAGCACATACATCTCTTGTAGAATTTCAGCACCTCCTGCGTATTTTGATGCCATTAAGCTTGTATAGTTTAAAATCGGTGTTTCAAGTGGTTTACATCCATATGTGATAAAAGTATCTTCTAACGTACGACGGATTTTACGACGAATACGTTCTTGCTCTGGTAAATAATCTTGGGTTCCTCTAACATTTTGATAATCCATTTTCTTCATCTTCATTGCTCCTTTTTTTAGAAAATAAAAAAACCGTACTAACATAAGCTCCAACTTCGGCTTAGTTATACGATTTCATGAGAAATAGTCTTCCTATTCAATATTAAAAAATTAATAAAGATAGCAAGACTAGTGGATATGATGATGTTGAGTTGCTGAAATTAGACGTTGTAAAACCGACATATAATCTCCTCCATTCAATTATTCGTAACTTTAAACTAAATGAATAATTTTGTCAATTCATTATTTTCTAACAAAAAGAATACCTAATGGAGATAGCACCCCAGAAGTGGCTGAGACAAAAGAGAAAAAGTGTTAGATTGACTCACTAGTTGTTGGTAGCGAAGGCGGTGACTCCTGCTCAGAAAGCACACAATGTAAGACGCGGGCAATCCGTGCGTTAGCGAGGGTTGTGGCTTACTGTGCTGAGCGGAAAGCACCGCCGCGGACAACAACGGCATAGCAAGATGAATTACACTTCTAATTTTTTTTGCAAAAGCAAGAATAGCTAAGTTCTCCATATAGCAAAAAATCATGAACACCTTTCGTCTATTTCTTAAATTTTTTTAGTTATGTCCCAGCCCCTAGTTAAAACTTTATAGTAGCTTTTGATACAGTTCAAAATTCTCTAAACCATATTCACTATAACCTAAATCAACTGTATCAATATACGCAAAATCATATTTTCTATAGAGGCTGATAGCAGGTTGATTTTTTTCATATACATCCAAGCGAATTGCCTTTATATTCATGGCTTTACTATGCTCAATAATAAAATCCATTATTTTTTTGCCAATGCCCTTTTTTAGATAAGCCGGATGTACGGCAAAAGTATGTATAACCAAGATGTCTTCAGCATCTAAATGTATTTTCCAATCCACTTTCGAATAAGCCATTTCCTGTTCACGTCTTAAAATAACCGTCCCTGCAATATGATTTCCATCTTTCATCACATATAAATTACCTTCCTGTATGCCCTTAATTGCCGTTTCTTTTATAGGATATATTCCTTTTTTCCATCCAGGATAATTAATATGGGTATCAAGGTAGTCGTTTAACTCATTATATAAAGACTCTATTTCTTCTATATGACAATTCGTTCCCTTTTCTATCTTCATCGTTTCATTCCTTTGCTAGTTAGTTAATTATTAAACTTCATTATAGATTAATCTAAATTGGGTCACAATGATCATCCTACCACGGGTTGTGAAAGGATAGCCAAATTGAGGATGAAATTTCTTTTAGAACGGGTAAAGGATACTACAAGCGGCGAGGAAAGATTGGACAAATTGAAAATCAACAGAGGAGTAGATGTCATGACGTATATGAATATTGGATTAAAGTTATTTTTCGGGTTAATTGCTTTATTACTTGTGACACGTTTGTTGGGCAAAAAAGAAATATCACAGCTTACCCCCTTTGACTTTGTATATTCCATTGTTCTTGGCGGTATATTGGAAGAAAGCATCTATGATAACAAAATTTCAGCTCTTCATGTATGGTTCGCGGTTGCCGTTTGGGGAATGCTACTGTTCATCATCGAAAATCTATCGAAACGTTCCAATAAATTTAGAGTTCTTCTAAAGGGCGAAACATCAATTTTAATTAGAAATGGTGAATTTAATCTAAAAGAACTCGAAGCGAATCACCTAGAAATGGAGCAATTACGGATTATGCTACGACAGCAAGGTGTCTTCTCTCTTCGGGAAGTTTGTGATTTATACTTAGAGCCTGGTGGTACAGTTAGCTTAAAAAAATATGCTGAATTTGATACTGTTACACCAGCTATGCTCAATGTAAAAACGAAAAATGACACGATGAACTTCCTGTTTGTGGATGAAGGAGAAATTAACGAAGAAATATTAAAGTATACTGGTAAATCCAAAGAATGGTTATATGATGAACTGCGCAAGGAAGGCTTCCCTACAATTCAGGATATTTTGTATGCGGAATGGTCACAGACAGATGGATTTTTTATCAAAACCTATACGAACAACAAAGATGGTATCCGCAAAGGAAATTAAAATCGTAGACTATGGCTTTTATCAAAGGGAAACTAGGTTTGTTATTTGGAAGATTTAAAGGTAATATATATTGAATAAATTTAACTGTATGGAAGTATAGAGGGAAACTATGAGAAAAAAAGTTATTGTGTCATTAATGTTAATGACATTCCTTTCTGCTGTAGAAGGAACCATTATTAGTACAGCCATCCCCCGTATTACAAGTGATTTGTCAGGTGTTGAACTTGTGAGTTGGGTATATGCCATTTATATGCTTGCCACCGCTGTTTCGACCCCAATTTACGGGAAACTAGCAGATTTATTTGGTCGTAAAAAAGTATTACTTATTGGCGCTGCCATTTTTTTAATCGGTTCGGCGCTTTGTGGTGTTGTGACCTCAATGGAACAGCTGATCGTCTTTCGTGCCCTTCAAGGTCTAGGAGCTGGCGCTATTATGCCTATTACAATGACAATTATTGGTGACCTATATAGCGAAGTGAAAGACCGCGCAAAAGCGCAAGGATGGATTAGTGCCGTTTGGGGTGTCTCGGGTGTTATCGGACCATTAGTTGGCGGTTTTTTAGTTGACTCTCTTTCTTGGCGCTACATCTTTTTCTTAAACGTTCCTTTTGGCATTATCGCTTGCTTAATGATTGTCATTTATTACAAAGAATCTATTAGACCTGCCAAACATCATATCGACTATCTTGGTGCAACGGTGTTCTCATTAAGTGCAATCGCTCTACTTTATGCATTATTAACAGGGAGTAGCCAAAACAACTGGGGAGACATGTCCATTATAAGTCTCTTAATCTTTGCCGTTGTTTCATTTATTATTTTCTTATTGATAGAGAAAAAATCACCGGAACCATTAATTCCGTTAGCCTTATTCTCTAACCGTACATTATCAACTATCAATCTATTAACCCTTATCTCTGGTGCTATGCTTATAAGCATTACCATGTATCTCCCTATTTGGAGCCAAGGAGTCTTAGGGAAAAACGCAACAGATGCCGGGCTTATTTTAATGCCCCTACCTGTTATGTGGACAGTTGGTACATTATTCTCTAGTAAACTAGTAGGTCGCTTCAATACGAAACAAATCATTCTACTTGGGGTTAGCGTGCTATCCTTTGCCGCCTTCTCATTATTTACATTATCGACAGAGTCACCCGCTTTCCTTATTTATGTTGGGGTTGGATTATTTGGATTAGGAATGGGGCTTGTGACGCCGATTTACATGGTAACGATTCAAACAGCGGTTTCAAATCAAACGCGCGGAACAGCCATTGGTTTAAATACATTTATCAATACATTTAGCCAAACGTTAGGAGCTGCAGTTTTCGGGGCGCTGTTCAATACGATGATCCATGCACAAGGTATTCAAAACCTAGATCTTGTATCTTCTGGCGGTCATACTGGAACGACTGCAAACACAGTAACCAATTCACAAGAGGCATTGGCTTCCAGTGTACACTTTATTTATATGGGTACTTTTATACTAGCACTCATAACGTTATTAATTGTTTGGTTCTTTTTAAAACCAGCCCCACAACTAGTGAGCGATAAATAAACTATGAAGAGCTAGCAAGCCCAGAAAATTTTACGAATTGTAAAGTTTTCTGGGCTTATTTACTATAAGCATTCCTATAATTGAGAACGAAGAAAGTGAAATTTTCGCACCGCCACATTTTGTTTATTGTCTAATTGCGCATTAATTTTTGTGAAATTAACTGAACGTAAGTTGCTTCTAGGATTAGATTGAAGCATTTCTTCTGCTGAGTAGTTATACGGATTTGCTGGCTCCTTCACACCATAAAATGGATTATAAGGATTAGCAGTAAATGAAGTAAGCGAGGCTGCTTTAGTATAAGTTTCTGATTTTTGCGCATTGTGCTTTTTTGCGATTGCATCCACATCAGACTTTTGTTGTTCTGTTAATTGGATTTTGGGATTTGATAATACAGATTGTGCATAATTAGCAGCAGTTGACGATTGTTAGATATTATATACAAAAAATCATTCCTTTCGGATGTAGTAAGTTTAAAATTTGTTTCTTATTTGATTTAAATTGTTATAAAAACTGTAGAGATTAGCATTATTACTAGACATACTTTTAGGGTAATAAAAGTTACTAAGAAAATTTGACGCATTAAATGCACTAGCATTGAACCCATTTGTTAAAGTTGCGAAAGGGTTAGAGGAAGTTCCTAAATTAGTGTAGATACCTGACATTAATAAATCGCTAAAGCCTACACTATTCATACCCGCCGCACCAATTAATTTCCACATCTGATTATTTTGCATAGCTTGAGTATTTGATTTAGCAGCTTCCTTTGTAAATTGTTGTGTTGTCTCATTTAGAACCTCTTGAAAGGTCTTTTGTTGTTGTGCAGACAAATTTAATTTTGGATTGCTTACGACATTCGCTAAATAACTTTGTATAGGTAAATAACTATTAGTATAGATGGACATATAATCACCTCGAATTAAAATCTTACTTTTCATTTCGACGCAACTTATATGAAATGTTTCATTATGTCATGAAAAACGTTTTTTATGTCATGAACGAAAAATGGGGCTGGGACAAAAGAGAAAAAGTGTTAGATTGACTGCCATCAATCTAACACTTTTTTGCTGTGCCGTTGTTGTCCGCTTCGGCGGCGCTTTCCGCTCAGTACAGTAAGCCGCAACCCGCTAACGCGCGGAATGCCAGCGTCTTACGGTGTGTGCGTTCTGAGCAGGAGTCACCGCCTTTGCTACCAACAACTAGTGAACACTTCTATTTTTTTGCAAATAGCCAAGTTCCCATAATAGCAAAAATTTACGAACACCTTTCCTCTGTTCCTTAAATTTTTTTAGTTATGTCCCAGCCTCATACAAGATTATGATTGCGCTTGAAATTGGAGCAAGATATGTAATTCAAACACTTCATGATTTGTGTTGATTTGAATAGCCCCGTTATATTTATTGGCAATGTCTTGTATGATTTGAAGTCCAAGTCCAGTTCCGCAACCTTGTTCATTCACAAAAGCTGCGAGGGGATTTGTCATCATTAAGATATACGCACATTTATGCTGTGTCGATTGAATACTTATCGAAGCATTAGGTAGATTCTTGGTAGCAGTCAGCGCATTATCAATTGCATTATGCAGGATAATACAAAAATCATATACATCGCAATGTACATAGCTTGGATAGGAGAATGTTGACTCAATAACAACACTTTGTGCATGCGCTTTTTTTATTTTTTCTTGAATTAATATGTCTACAATCGCATGTCCTGTAATAGAAGAGGTCACTTTTGAATCCATTTGCTGTTGCATGCTGTTTAAATACATGCTAGCTTCTGTTAATTGTTTCGTTTCAATAAGCCTCTCAACCGTGGCAGAGTGATTTTTCACATCATGCTTTAACCGTTGCATGTCTTTGTATAGATTATCAATACTTTGAAGATGCGCTTGTAGCTGATGCGTTTGATTGACAAGCATTAGCTGCTTTTGCTGCTGTACACGCTGTAAATCAAGTTTTTGCACTAAAATAAGCACGCCAAACATTGCTGCGATGATGATGCAATTATGAATCCCCCAATATTTTAAAAACAAATCTATAACGCCTAGACCAATCTGTTCGTCAATGACTTGGTGATATTGATTCATCATAAAATAGCTCGACATCCCAATAAGGGGCGGTAAAATTAGTAGTAAAATTTCCCGATTTGCAAACGTTCGTGGATGCATGCGTATATATTTTTCGTAGAAATGGATGACACACCATAAGCCAATTGTATATAAAGCAAGTAACAAGAACATCAACCAAATAGAATAGCCGAGGTAACCGATTGTTACATCAACCAGATGAGGAATAATCCATTTTTCTACTAGATAAAACGATAGGTCACTAATTGGCCGATATAAAATAATAACAATTGTTGGCGCCATCCAACGTATTGAAAAATAAGTAATGACTATAAAAAACTTTAAATAGCTAGAAATATTTTTTATTGGTAATAATAGTAAAAAGGCTGTTAATGACGCAAATAAATAGACACCAAAATTTGATATATCACCTATCAACCATTCTAGTACTATAACCGCAATAAAATAGCCCATTGCTATAATTGATAAATACGAATGCTGAATAAAAATACGACAAAAACGATAGAAAAAATAAGCTGTACAAACTTGCATTAACCAATTAAAAATTGTGTTCGTTATGTCAAAGCTATCATTACTCATGTATGTAGGTATCCTTTATGCTGGATGTAATGCATATAAGCTTGAAGGAATTGTGTATATTTCTTTTGCGAAAGTGTTAATATCGTTCCATTATCTAGTATGATTTGTTGCTTAGTATAGCTGGCAATATAGTTGAGGTTGACTAAATAAGAGCGATTGATTCGGTAAAAGCTGTTGCCGAGATTTTCTTCGTACTGTTTAAGTCGCCCTATAAATGTGTATGAGCCGTTTTCTATATGTACTGTTAGTTTACGACCCAAAACTTCAATGTAATGAATTTCGTGGTAAAAAACTTTGTGCAGGTCAAAGCCAGATTTAATAACAAGATAAGGCGCGTCAATCGACTGACTAGAACGATTTTTAAGCGCTGTATGTAATACCTCATACATTTTTTTCGTATCAAAAGGTTTTAATAAATAATGAAATGCTTGCACGTCAAATGCCTGAAAAACATACTGTTCGAAGGCTGTTACAAAAATAATCGGATTTACATGTTGGCGTGCTCTTAATTTTTCAGCTACGGCTATACCTTTTATATCGGGCATTTCAATATCTAAAAATAATA
Source organism: Lysinibacillus sp. FSL K6-3209 (assembly GCF_037976175.1). NCBI lineage: Bacteria > Bacillati > Bacillota > Bacilli > Caryophanales > Bacillaceae > Lysinibacillus > Lysinibacillus sp. FSL K6-3209. The sequence goes on from NZ_CP150264.1 coordinate 4,349,648, forward strand.
CATCAAAAGAGCCGTCTTGCTTTAGTAAGTCATATCCATTTTGAAATTGCTTAATTTGTACGTTAGGGTAACGCACTTTAATTTTAGATGCAATCGCGTTCGTTATAGCTTTCTCGTCATCGCATATCCAAATATTCAAAAGCATCACCTCTCTTGTGTCGAAAGTCTATCATTAAAATAGAGAAAGTCAAATGAAGATTGCACAGCAAAAGGATGTATCCACTTACAAAACCCCTACTAAAAAATTGAATTTATATAAGTGTGATGTCTTGGAGATATATCTACAAAGAAGAGGATAATGCCAATAAAAAACTACACATGACACGGCGGCATGTGCCCTAACCGTCTATGTGTAGTTTTTTTAATATTTGCCAATCGTTCTGTTGTAGCTACCACGACGTTCAAAGAATGATTGAGAACTTTCACTGCGTGCGTGTTACTTATATGTAACCTTGGAATAAGGATTGATTAAAAAATATCCCTCAATCCTTATCCAATAGCAACTTCAAAAACTCCATTTTGAAAAAAATTTGATCAAAATGGAGTTACTCTTTTTAGATAAGTATGAGATTTTTATAAAAAAGTTTGATCATTTTCCAACAATGTTGTTCAACAATTGCACCCGATTGCTGTAAAAGGACTGTTTTAGGTTGTGACACCCTGTTAAACTTTATAATTTTCCTGTATATAAAAAAGTCGATTCTCTATTGAAATCGACTTTGTCTTTCACTAAAGAACCCTGTTTCTGTTTCAGTAGGCATTTTACTGAGCTTTTTAACAGATATATTCAAAACTTTTAATCTGTTCATTTTATAAATTTCTGAAGTAATCGTAGTCGTTAAAAAAGTTTAAATTTGTTATTTCTTTTATAGGTTTATCTAAATTAGGTAAAGAGTCTAATTTAAACTAAACATGTCTCGACATAAGGGCGCAACTCAACCTTTTTTCGCTAAATGTTTCAAAAAATATGCTCCTGTACTAAAGACTTTTGTATAGCCCTTTCTTAAACGGATTCTAGACTCTCTTTTACACTAATAAAAAGAGGGTATTCTGTAACTATTTCGTCTTCTGCATTAGTTAAAACTATTCTATGATTTCCCTGCTTGACTACTGGAAACATGATGTTCAAACCAATATCCATCCCTGGATTCATTCCCTCTTTTCTGAAATTTCGCATTTCAAAACTATCTTCATAAAAGATATCATTTTCTTCGTTAATTACACTGATATATAAATGGTCTAAAAAATCGACTTCCTTAAATAAAAACTTCATAAATACTTTAAGCTTTATCATGCTGGGTAAAACATTTACAGAGGTTTCATTTAATATATTATGTAATGATGTACTTAGAACATTATCATCATAATTTATATCTTCACATACTATTATTTGCCCATAAAACTTTTTATTCATGATAACTTTTCTCCTTAATTTAGTTGTATTTAAGGTATAGTGATACATTGTTATATGTTTGTATGCTTTTTCCTTTTATGATACTAATAAAATCTTCTGAAATAAAATCACTATCGACCAATACTACTCTAGTGTTCCATTTCTTTTCTTTTCCCTTTACCAACCATGCTGGACCACTTAAAAATACTACAATTGAGTCTTGTTTATTTATTGATAAAATGGAATCAATCTCAGAAAAAGAGTCAGACTTATAATCTAAAAAAATAGCTAAACCTTTATTCAATTTTTGGTTAGCCAAAAAATCTATCACAATGTTTGTAGTTCTTTTTTTGTTAACTAAGTGGATACAAATAAAAATTAAAAAAATAAAGAGAATGCTTAACATTACTACTAATTTAGTTTGAATTTTTATTTGGACGGTACTAAAAAAAGAATAGTTAACAATAATTACTGTTATGAGTAACAAATTTCTTTGTATAGGATATTTATTCAAAAATTTCACATTCCCAAAACACGTACAGGTTTTTAATGAACTTTCTTTTTTACTTTGGTTTTTTAAATAAGTAAAAATTGTAAATATCGTCAGTAAACATATTGCTACTGAATTACTTAAAAAATAATATTTACTTAATGTAAAGGAAAAAAATAGTCCTAGTTCTAATGATAAGACACATACTGCCGCGATAGGAGCCAAGCGCCTGGGGACTACCTTATAATCTATAATTTCAAGATTAAAATCTTTAACACTTATTACTTTCGCATAAAAAGCAAGTAAGAATAATGATCCAAGAATTATATTTATTGAGTAGTTAATCATTAGAAAATGCCTTCGCTTGACCTAATTCTAATAAATCGCTACTATTATATACATTTTGACCCTTAATTACACATTTACTAGAGTCAATTAGATATGCATACGGTGTTGTGAAAACCCGGTATTTTAAAGGTAAATCTTCACGTTTTAGGCTATACAATGGGAATTCGAATTTGAAGTGACTTTTTATTTCTTCTATTTCCTCGTTTGAAGCCTCTACAAAAAGAGAAAAGTTACCATTAAATTGATCTGTTACCTCGTGTAGCTGGGGTAACAAATCTATACAGTCTAAACAACTAAGCGAAATGAAACATAATAAAGAAATGGTTGTACTTGAATTGTTAAAAAGGTCTCCTTCAATAACATCACCTGGTTCATACGGTACTTGTACAATCTTTTGATTTTCAGGCTGTCCTGTTTTGGACTGAAATATTTTTTTGAATTTAGACTGTAACATCTAATCTCTCCTCCTTTTTATCATTGTTTAATTCTTTGTAAAATGAATTTTCTCGAATCAATTCATAGTGTGTTCCAAATCCCACTATTTTGCCGCTATTTATACATAATATCTTATCGAATCTTTTCGCTAATGCTAAATCATGTGTAACAAGTATTGTAGTTAATGAATTTCTTTCCAATAGAATTAAGTTAATAACATTATTTGTTGTCATAGGGTCTAATGCCGAGGTTGGTTCATCTAGGATTAGCACATCAGCCTCTTTGACGAGCGCTCTGCCGATTGCAATTTTTTGCCATTGGCCTCCTGATAGCTGCTGCCCTCCTGAAAATTCATATCCTAACATAGCATTTAAATTATTTTTCAAATTATCTGGTATAAGCATAGGATATTTTTTGATTAAATTTGATAATCTCTCAATATTTGTATCATCATTTTCAAAGAGAATATTTTCCTTAACCGTAAGTGGGTATTTAACAAAATCCTGACTAACAATAGATATTTGCTCTAATAGAGTTTTTCTTTTTATTAAATTAATGTCTATTCCATTAAAAAAGAGCATACCATCCTCTATATTATGAAGAGCAGAGATTATCTTAGCTAGAGTAGATTTACCAGAACCATTTTCCCCTACAATTGCTATATTTTCTCCTATTTTAAAAGAAAGACTAATATCTTCTAGTGCTTTTTTATCCATATTCGGATAAGTAAACGAGAGATTATCAAGTCTAACATTCTCTATTTTATTCATATCGAATGCTGTATCATCCAACTTATTCTCGTTAAACTTTTCAAAGAAACTTTCTCCGTCTTCTATTACTAGCTTAGTCTCTTTTAACTTACCTAAAATTTCTGCTAGGCCTATTAAAGCCGATTGCAGAAAACCAGCTGCTGTGATTATTGCAAAATAATCACCTATTGAATTTTTATTTGTAAGCATAATCCCTGTCACAATAACTAACTGAACAGCCATTATTGAAATAACATTAGGTAAATGCATGAGGAATCGCCATTTAAATTCAGTGTTCATCAGTGCTTTTTGTTTTTCTATACCAATAGTATTATTGACTGACCATTTCTGTAATAAGAAATTTTTATTCGAGAAGACCATATTTTCCTTCTGAGTTTGAGGGTTTAAAAGTAACTGAAAAAAACTTTCTTTACCTCTACCTATTTCGGCAGTATCTCGATAATAAAAACGTAGTTTTTTTGCGTAAAAATTTTGAAATATAGCATTTGGCACAGCTAATGGGATTAATATCAATAAAACTAGCCAGTTATATTGGAAAATAAGATATGAGTATGCAACAACGAAAATTAAATTTTTCCCTAGATCAATATAATAATCGGGGAGAGCAGATAATGTTCCCAATGTCCCTCTAAAATAATTAACTTCGTTTTGATAAGTGGGGGTCTCAAGTTCGGTTATCGTATTAAAGTTAAGTATACTTAAAAACTTGTGGTTTAACTGGGATTCTACTGTTAATCGGATTAGTGATTTAATATATGTAATTACCTGCTCCGCTACCTTAGTTGATAATGAGAATGCACTGAGTAACAGAAGTAAAATTAGTGAATGTTTAAAGTTTGACATACCCAATGAATCTATAAATTTTTCAGTGAAAGTTACCAGTTGGCTATTTAAAAGAGCGGTAATGATGATCAGTAAAGTAACGGAAATAAATTTTAGTTTTGAATTTTTATAAATATTTTTGTCTAATAATTTATTTTTGTGACTCAATGATTTCACCTATTTGATATTTAAATGGTTTCAACATTCTATCTAATGTTTCAATTTTCCCAAATGGACCAGAACTAATAATTTGTAATTCCTTATTAACTGCTATACCCCAGGGAGCCCTTGCAAAGCCAAATGTTTCATTCATTTTATTATACGGGAACGAGAATACCATATTTTGATTTGGTAGTGCTTCTTTAATTGCATTTAAGTTTTGTAGATCTGTATCAATTAAGAAACAAGTATTTAATTTCGGATTGGTTTGTAAAACACTATCTATCGCCTCAAAAGCGGCTTCACATGCGGAACAGCTAGTGCTTAAAAAAACAATAAATAGATGATTTGAAACCAAGTCACTTAGAAACAATCCATTTTTAACTTCAGCATTAACTAAATAGTCACCCTTTTCTATAGGGTCAACAATTTGCTTTAAAAATTTGTGGTGTTCCTTTGGAAAAGAAATCATGTATTTTCCTCCTTGTTCAAAAGTATTTAAGCTACTTCAAATAGAAGTAGCTTAAATGAGTTGCCAGTATTATTAGCAGCATCTTAACGTTGTAGTTGATGAGTAGTAACAATCAGTTTTACTACCATTTTGACATTTAGCATAAATATGTTGCTGGTAACTCTTTTCTAACCATAAGAACCCACAACCATCATTATGGTTGCAAAATGCATCACCATAACATTCACCAACTTTATTCCATCCTTGAGGACATGACATAGCTTTCACCTCCTAATATGTATAATTAAACCCATAATTTAGGTATATAATGAATATAACATATAAGGGATAAACTGTAAATAAATATATTAATATTATAGGAAATTTAGTAATTCTATACTTTAAATAATTTTATTTTTCCATAATTGTTAATTTTTATAATAAATAAAACAGCATACAAATATATGCTGTTTTCGTAGCATTTTCAATTATTTTTTCTTCCTCGCGATTAGCTTGTTTTTCATTCGTTTTATTATCTCGAATCGCAGTTAGTTTTTCTTTTTTACTTATTGGTTGATGTAGGGCTTGTTTTTTCTTTTGCTCTGCTGCTTTAATAATTTGATCCATCATCGTATCTGGATTAATTGTCAGTTGCACTTGCTTAGAGCGTTCCTTCTTCTAATTCGTTTCGTGGTTAATGCTGGAAAACAACTTCTTCTAAAAAGTCCAATTTATATTGCTTGCTAGGCTTAATAAAATGCACGTTTCATAATCCATTCCGTTATCATTCGGAATATAAGCGACTAAGTAATTTTTTGACCTTCGTTGGTGTAAAATTCACTTCTTCAGCTATCTCTTTAATATTTATTTCCCTACCATTCTTCTGAAGCAAATTATTCATATGTTCTAGGCAATATGTTTGAATGATTTCCCAATCTGCATTTCTTTTTTGAATTTGCACCTCCGTTAATTCTTCTTCCACCACTGCACGTGCAAAAGAATCTGAAAAAATAAGCCATTCTTTTTGTTCTATATCCGTTACTAATGATGAATAGAGCTCTTTTTTAGGCATAGATTTATTGGCATCAATATTGACGATATACACATAAGATTCTTTTTTATCAAATACATTTGTAATTTCTCTAATACTTTGGCTTTCGTTTAATATTCTTTGTAACAATGACATTGCTAAATCTTCAATATGCTGAGAACTTATATTTTGAAAAGCATCATATTGTTGAATATCAAAACAGTCATGAATATAACTAATATTCCGAGCCATTCCTTTATAAATCTCTAACTCGGTTACAATGCCCCAATCAATTTGTCGGCGTTCCCAGTAAACCCGTTCTATTTCAAATTTCTCAATAACTTGCTCCTTTAAAAGCCCGTCCTTCATCTTGATAGTTCTTGCGATTTCCGAAGATGCTCATATTCATCACGAGTGCATGGGTGTTTTTTTGACTTTGATTTAACTTAAATTCTGTATTTAAAATTAATTGCACCTATATTCCCCTCCATTTTTTCACAACAAAAAACCCCTCTTCAAATATGACCACATTAACCAAATAAATAACTATTGGTTAAGTCTATAAAAGAAGCAGGGTGTTCCCGTCATTATAAAATTATTCTAAGTAGAAAGTTAATTGCTTTAGGTTAGATTAACTATGTCTTTTTACTACCATCACGTTAGGCTTCCTTACAAATGTTGATTGCCTTGTCTAAACTGTCACTACGTATGGGAAGAGGCATACGATTTATCGAGATAGTCTCTTTCATTCTTATTATAGAGGCGTTTTAGCCCAAAACATCTATTTGAGTCTGTTTATATTCTCTTTCCCAGTTATCATACCATTTCACAATTTCTTTATTAGGCTCCTCTGCTAATTGCTCCTGCAGCATTTTCTTTAACAGCCAATATTGTTCCCTCACTGCAGATGCATTCTTCAGTACATGATAAAGCTTCATTAAAGTGAAATAACTATCTTCCTCATTAGGTGAAAATAATTGAACCTTCTCTTGTACCCTCACTGCAGCTTGGTAGTTTTCATTTTTTATATAAAATTCACTTAATTGCTGAGCTTGGTGCAACCACAAACGTCTTAATCGCTCTTTTTCACCTTCTGACCATATATAGCCACTATCACCTAAATAATCGCCTGTATAAGCTTGGAATACACGCTCATGCTCCTCTATTGTCCCTTGTTCAAGTAGAGACAAAGATTTTAATTGAGCTAGCCAGTGCTCTACATCAATTACCACATCTTCTATCGATAATTTATAACCTGAATTCAGTAAGGGACTAGAGATTTTGACACCGTCCAACCCATATTTTTTTAAAGTTTGTCGGATTGTATAAATAGCTGTATAAAGCTGCTTAGAGGCCCTATCCAAATCAGATTCTGGCCAAAATAACTCCAAAATAGTGTCTCGATAGATCATCTCATTGTGATGGCTGAGCATATAAGCAAACAATTCTTTTGCTTTTGATGTACGCCATTTCATTGATTGTACATTACCATCAGGCGCAACCACCTTCAGGCCCCCTAATAGTCGAATCGATTTTTGCTTAGTTGTGATTGGCGGATTTTTTTTAATAATCCGTTGGAGTCGTTCCAATGCTTTATGCAAACGTGGCTTTTGCACTGGCTTTAAAAGATAATCTATAGCATGCAAATTGAAAGCATCTATAGCGTATTGGTCAAAGCCTGTGGTAAAAACAATTTCCACATTCGGCGACATTTCTTGAATTTTTTCGCCGAGCATAAGACCGTCCATACGAGGCATTACAATATCTAAAAATACAACATCGGGTTGTAAACTTTGTATTTGAGCAATCCCTTCTAAAGAATTTGTATATTCTCCAACTATCTCAATTTCCGGAATACTACTTTTTTCAAGTAAGGTTTTTAGTCTTGTTAATGGCAAATGTTCATCATCAACTATCACAATTCTCATAATATCCTCCCTTAAAAACCACTTATATCCTTAATATCGTTCTATTATTTAAACATTTGATAAAAAACATTACTTTTGAAGGAGTTTTGAGAAATTTGTCGAAAACAATCCTTTATGAATAAAACAAAAATTATTCCCAAAAATTTAAAGATTTTTCTAATTGCTAGTGCATTCATTATCTTACTTGCATTACTTCGATTTACCTGGATGGATTTCATTAATGTCCAAGAAGGAATCGTTGCGAAACAAGGTATTATCGATTTAAGTGGTATTGAAACAAGTAAAGATTTTCAGAGAAGGCTACAGGGTGAATGGGAGTTTTACCCGAATACCCTACTCGTTTCAGAAAACCAAAAACAAAATAAACAGAATGGACATCATATTTATTCCGTATTACCTGAATCATGGGATAAATACTTTAACAATGAAAAAGATATTCACTATGGTTCTTATCGCTTAACTATTTTAAAGGATCACAAAAAGACTCAATTGTATGGCATTACCATACCTGAAGGATTGTCACCATATGAGCTTTATGTTGATGGACAGTTTATCGGCGGTCTAGGAGACATCACAAAAGATAATGAAAAAACTGCCCCTATCGGTAGGCCTATCACACACTATTTTAAGCTAGATTCCAGTAAAAGTGAGATCATCATACAAGGTATACAAACAAATCTCAATACACAGGGTGGTTTTACTAAAGATATTATTTTTGGCGATTTACACTCCATGGAACGCTCAAAGTTTTTTTCAATCGGAACGCAAATCGCAGTTTGTCTAGTGTTTTTATTTTATTTACTTTTCACGGTTTTACTTTATGCGATAGGAATTCGAAGTAAATTGCTTATTTATTTCACAATGATTATTATTTCTACTTGTATAACCGTGCTTGTTTCGAGCAATAGAATCCTATATATTTACATGCCCATTAACTGGATTTGGGCGAATAAGATATATTATTTCTTTTATATTAATAACATGCTATTTTTCTTTTTATTTTTGCGCGATCTGGTCAAGGAATATTCTAAGCCCCAAATATTGAATGTTATGCAGATACTAATGGCTGCATACTTACTATTTATTATCATAGCTCCTATCGATTATTTTATTAGTACTAAAATTATTTTTACTATACTCTTTATTGTTTCACCTATTATTATAACTATTTTTATGCTTATTGTAGTAATTAAAGGAGAAAATGGAGTAGTATTTTTATTATTAACAAGTGCTGCGGTTGCAAGTAATTCGTTATTTTTCTCATTAGGTCAGAAAATGAAATTACCTTATAGTCATTACCCATTCGATTTATTAATAGCTATAACTGCCCTATCAGCATTTTGGTTTACGCAATATTTCCAAACAACACTGAAAACTGAAAAGCTTTCAGTAAAGCTGCAAAAAGAGATTAACAAGAAGGATGATTTTCTTGCGAATACCTCTCATGAGCTTCGCAACCCACTGCATGGCATGATGAGTATTGCACAAACACTGTTAGTTAAGCAGGATCATCAGTTCGCTGAAAAAAGTAATGATGATTTAAAGCTTTTACTGACAATTGGTAATCATATGTCCCATATGCTAGATGATTTACTTGATTTAGTAAATCTAAAGGAAAAAACTATTCGCCTTCAGCCAAAGTTAATCAATGTCTATAATTTAGCAAGCAGTGTAAGCAATATTTTTCTTTTTATGTTAAAAGGAAAACCAGTAGAGCTAATAATAAACATCCCTAAAGATTTACCTCCTGTATTAGCAGACGAGACTCGTCTTATTCAAATTTTTACGAACTTAATTCATAACGCTATTAAATTTACAGAAAAGGGTTCTATTACATTTGATGCTGAAGTGCTTGGTAAAAAAATATATATTTCTATTACAGATACGGGGATTGGTATTGAAAAGGATATGCTAGAAAGAATATTTGAGCCATATGAGCAGGTTGATTCGAGTATGACATCTATAGGTGGTGGACTTGGGCTAGGTTTAAGTATCTGCAAAGAGCTCGTTATCCTACACGGAGGCACGATATCGCTGTCATCGACTGTTGGTAAAGGGTCTACATTTACTTTTTCGTTACCGATAGCTGAAGATTTCACAGTAGACGAAGACGGCTTAAACGCTGAAAACGATGCTTCTCTTTCAAAGTACGTTTCATTACTAAACAATCTTTCCAAATTTGAAGGTGAAATTGCTGCAGCTACTGAAAAAGGGTCTCTTGTGACAAGTCATTCACGCGTTTTAATTGTTGATGATGACGCTCTAAACTTGCAGGTGCTTGTCAATGTGCTGTCTACAGAACCTTATGAAATTGAAACTGCATTAAGTGGTGCTGAGGCTTTAGAAAAATTGCAGGGGGGTAGCTTTGATTTAGTCATTTCTGATATTATGATGCCGCATATGTCCGGCTATGAGTTGGCGAAACGAATTCGCGAGCGATTCTCTATTTCCGAACTGCCAATACTTTTCTTAACAGCTCGTCAGCAAAGAGAAGATATCCAGCTTGCATTTTTAAGTGGTGCAAATGACTATGTTAAGAAACCAATGGAATATGTAGAGCTTAAATCTAGGGTCAATGCACTCGTTCGTGTCAAGCAATCTAGTGAAGAACGTCTAAGGATTGAGGCAGCTTGGCTACAAGCACAGATTCAGCCTCACTTTTTCTTTAATACACTTAACTCGATTATATCCTTACACGGAGTAGATGATGAGCAAATGGAAGAGTTACTGCTAGCCTTCAGTGATTATCTACAGACGAGCTTTGATTTCCAAAATGCCAACTTAACTGTGCCTATCAGCTATGAATTAAAGCTTGTTCGCTCCTATATAACCATCGAGCAAATACGCTTCGGTAATAGAGTTCAAGTAATATGGGATATACCTGAAAATATAGAGCTGTCAGTCCCACCACTGTCGATTCAAACACTGGTCGAAAACGCCATCCAACATGGCATTTTACCACGCATACAAGGAGGAACTGTCACAATTCGCATTACAGAAGACGAAAAGCACTTTTCAATATCTATCTCCGATAATGGTGTTGGCTTTGTTAACACTGGCCCTAAAAAGCAAATAAGTGTTGGTCTAGTTAACACCGAACAACGCCTAAAGCAATTATTCGGCGTTAAATTAACGGTAGAAAGTGTAGTTGGGCAAGGTACGACCATCTCATTCTCAATTCCTAAATAGAGGAAGGCGTTCTCGGCCTTATTCAAAATCAATCTGTCGCTTTGAAAGTTCTATCCTTCTCGATTAAAAAGCAGGCTAGGGGTAAACCCTAGCCTGCCTTCTATGTCTTATTTTGAAAGCTGTTCTTTATCATCTTCGTCGATTACGTAAGAATGTGATTTTGCAGCTTCCTCAATTTCTTTAAATGCCCAGTGTGTTGCTTTCACATCTTGGAAGCTTGGTGTTGTCACGCCGTTTAGAGGACCGCGTTCAAACATACGGTTCATCATGACAACTGCTTGCGCACGTGTTAGGTGCTCGTTTGGTGCGAAGCTTCCATCTTGACGACCATTAATAATGCCGGCAGTACGGTTTGCTTCAATAATCCATTGTGCCCAATGACCTTTTGTATCGTTGAAGGTAATCTCTACACCTTCTTCTATTTGTAGGTGCTTATAGTTCGCAACTACTGTCGCCATTTGTGCACGTGTAATGTTCTCACTTGCACGGAAATTACCATTCATATCCCCGTTCATAATGCCTCGATCTTTCACAAAGGCAATAGCTCCTGCTGCATAATGATTACTTGGGATATCCTTGAATGGTGCATAATCTATTGTTTGGTCATCTGTGTAGCCTAAGAGACGTGCAATCATCGTCGCTACTTGCGCACGAGTCACGTTTTCCTCAGGACCAAACGAACCTTTCGGGAATCCTTTAATATAAACCTCATGCTTACCTACTGTTGGTTTCGTGAATTGAATAACTGTAAATGTGCTGAACTTGTCCACTGTAAAACGTAAACCCAGTTCTCCCTTCACCATTGTCACCACTTCGGGGAATACGACTTTTTTCTCGCCATCCGAATGTTCAATAAACACCGCTAGTTGGTCTAAGAATACTTGACGCTCTGCTGCCACTGTTGGTACCTTCACGCCTCTTAGTGGTAGTGTCACTTGTACTAGACGGCTTGGCATATTTGTTTCAATCGTCATTGGACGAGCCATGACATTTACATCATTACTTTGCAGTGTCTCACGGACAACTTTCTCCGCTCTAGCTCGTTCTTCAATCGCTTTGCGCTCACTTTCCTTTTTCACAGGTACTAAGCGGAAGTAAAAGTTATCATCTACGCCGTTCATCGAGCTGAGTGGAATCGCAATCAGCCCATTCTCTGTGGCAATTTCTAATGATAAACCATTGTCACGTAATAATTGTAGAGATTGCTTCGGTATCTCCACCGTTACTTTATCTACTTCATCATTGACATCCGGAATGACGATACGTGCGACGTTATTGCCAATTTGTTTTGCTTTTTCTACGGCTTCCTTCGCATTCGTTTCTGTTAATGCCACGAAGTCTGTGGTTTCACCATTGGCATGTTTCGTGCGCTCAATCTCCACTGTTGTTTTTTCCAGTGGATTGTCACCATCAATCTCTAATGCCACTTGGATTTTCGTTGTTGTTGTACTAGGTTCAGTCGTTGTTGGTGTTGTTGGATTTGGTGTTGGATCTGGCGTCCATGTACCACCGCCTGTATATGCTTCACGATATACTTTAATTGTATAGTGTCTCACATTGCCATTTGTATCTGTCACTGTAATGATAATAATATTTTCCCCTACTTGTAGTGGAATTTGTCCAAGAGTACCTAGCTGTCCATTAATAGTTGTCGTCACTGAAACACCTAGGTTACTTGGTATTGCTAAGAACGATAATTGTGATGTTAGATAATCAACGTTTATTGAATAATTTGTCACTTCTGATGAAAAGCTTGGATTTAATACGCCTTGGGATGGTATTAACGAGCTTAGACTCGGTGTGAATATAGGTAGCGTTTTTGTATTGATTGTAATAGTCTTGTTAATCGAAGTTGTTTCACCGTCTTTTTTAGCTGTTACTTCAACTGTGTAATCGCCATCTAGTAAATTGTTTGTTGGCACAAAGCTCCATGTGCCATCTGGGTTCACCGTTACTAATGGTGTATCAATTACATTTCCAGCTTTATCTTTAATTTCTACGGTTACTGTTGAACCTGGTGTTCCCATTCCTTTGAACTCTGGTTTTGATGTTTCAACTTTACCTTCGATTGGCTCAGTTATAACTACTATCGGTGCAGACGGTGTTACTGTGTTTACTGTAATACCTTTTGTTTCTTTGGCTGTCTTGCCATCTTTTATTGCTTCGACTTCAATTGTGTAGTCACCGTCTACTAAGTCAATACCTGGTGTGAAGGTCCAATTACCGTTGACATCCACTGTTGCTTCACCACCTGCATTTGGCACTACGTTACCGTTTTTATCTTTAATCACAACTTTCACCGTTGCGTCTGGATCGACTGTACCTTTGATGTCTGGCTTTGTCGTACTCACTGTGCCTGCTGGCTCTGTGATTTGGATCGTAGGTAAAGATGTGTTTACTGTAATATCTTTTGTTTCTTTGGCTGTCTTGCCATCTTTTGTTGCTTCGACTTCAATTGTGTAGTCACCGTCTACTAAGTCAATACCTGGTGTGAAGGTCCAATTACCGTTGACATCCACTGTTGCTTCACCACCTGCATTTGGCACTACGTTACCGTTTTTATCTTTAATCACAACTTTCACCGTTGCGTCTGGATCGACTGTACCTTTGATGTCTGGCTTTGTCGTACTCACTGTGCCTGCTGGCTCTGTGATTTGGATCGTAGGTAAAGATGTGTTTACTGTAATATCTTTTGTTTCTTTGGCTGTCTTGCCATCTTTTGTTGCTTCGACTTCAATTGTGTAGTCACCGTCTACTAAGTCAATACCTGGTGTGAAGGTCCAATTACCGTTGACATCCACTGTTGCTTCACCACCTGCATTTGGCACTACGTTACCGTTTTTATCTTTAATCACAACTTTCACCGTTGCGTCTGGATCGACTGTACCTTTGATGTCTGGCTTTGTCGTACTCACTGTGCCTGCTGGCTCTGTGATTTGGATCGTAGGTAAAGATGTGTTTACTGTAATATCTTTTGTTTCTTTGGCTGTCTTGCCATCTTTTGTTGCTTTAACTTCAATTGTGTAGTCACCGTCTACTAAGTCAATACCCGGTGTGAATGTCCAATTACCGTTGGCATCAACACTAGCCTTGCTACCTACATTGGGTATTACATTCCCCTGTTTATCTTTTATCACTACCTCAACATCTGAACCAACTTCTACTTTACCTTTAATCTCTGGTTGAGGTGTTGTCACAATTGTCGAGGTTGGTGTTTCAATAGTTAAAGAGGCTGCAAATGAATTTATTGCCTGTATTTTAAAATCTCCTACTGGAAGACTATTTGTCTTACCTATTAAGTTACCAGTAGCTTTTTTATATTCTACATTGATAACTGATTCACCCGTCACATTTTCATTCGTAGGTAATGTTAAAACAATTGTATTCCCATCTATTTTGTATGTAACATTTCCTATAGGGATTTCGATTCCATCCTTTGTAATTGTAAAGCCATTTAAATCCGTTAATGTCACACTTTGATCAAAAATTAGTGTCACTTCATTATTATCTGTGACTGTTTGCGTCAGTGTTGCCTTTTCTAACTCTGGCTTTGTTGTTACCAAAGTAAAATATTGACCATCTGTGAATGTTAATTTTGTTGTATAGTATTCTTTCCCATTGATTGTTTTCCACGTTAACGGATACTCTGTGTTTGAGCTAAAATCCTCATTTCCAACAAGTAATGCCCCTTTCTCAGGTAATGCATCTTTCGGAATGGCAAACTCTACTTGTCCAACATTCCCTCTATTTTGCACTTTCCAAATACGTTCAGTATGTGCTCTACCGTCATTTGTTGGTTGTGTATAAGCAAATGGTAGATTATTATCTCCCCACATTAAATATTGCATATCAGTTGAAAATTGTGCTGGATTGCTAGAATTTTTATCATTAATTTCATTTAAACCAATAACCACTTGATTCCCAGGGTTAGTGCTATTACTTTGCTTCTGCAGTAATCCACCATTATCATCGCGTGCGATACCAGCGATGCTGTGGTAATAAGCTGCATTTGCAGTTGCGTCCCAAAGAACGCTTGTGTCAGAAGCTAAATAGTCTGCCTTCTTACTATTCGTAGGAAGTCCTTCAACATCAAGTGTATAGCCGTATTTAATAGCAAGATAGGAACTTATTTGTTTGCGCTCTGATTCATCTAGAGCACGGTCATACACAATAATGTCGCCAATTGTCCCTATCCATTCTTCTGCGCGACCACCTCCAATAATACGTCCTACCCGTGCCTGTGTATTAGCGGTGTTCCAACTCTGTTTTGCTTTACCTATTTGTGTAGTTTTGCTATATAATGCACCATTCGTACCATCATATGTTGGCACAAGTTCATTTGGCACATTTTTTTGCCAGAAACCCTCCTCACTTGAGAAGGAACCTCCAAAAATAGACATAGCACCTTTTGTAGTTCCACTAAGTTGGAGCATACCTATCATACTACCCAGAGAAGCAGTTCCCCATGAAATGATATAACGATTATCACCTGTATTGTTCTCTGATGCTGCTACAGCTACAATTGTTCTTGAGGAGTTACCCGTAGGAAGTTTATTGACGTCAAGATTAAAATACTTATTATTAAACTCTAACATCGGGTTAAAATTCACATTATACTGTGCATCATTACGGTACATTGGTTGCAGAGTAGTTGTATTCTGTGTAGCATGATTGCCTGTATTACTTTGATCTTGCCATTCAGATACTGTTTGTCCACTTTCAATACTAATTCCTTTATCGGGACGAAGCCATAATACTGCACCATCTACACCTGCTGGGGAAGATATTGGTGTATCATTGGTTGCTGCTTTTACCTCTTGCGGAAAACCAACAAATGAGATACTACTTGCGACTAGTGCTGTGGCAAGAAATGTGTTGAGCGAGCGTTTCCACCATTTTTGTTGCTTTTTAGTTTGCATGTTTGTTCCTCCAATCTTTGAAAAGGTGTCATAGTTTTTTCGTAAATTACTACTCATCCTCCTTTTGGGACTAGATTTTTCCCAAGAAATCTGAGGTTTTCGACATTTCCTCACATTTAAATATAGAACATCGACATCTACAAAACATTTACATCAGTAATTTCTCACAATGTACTCTTAGATATCGGATTCACAACAAAAAGCCCTGTAGAAAGGTACGAAAAATACCCCTTTGGTCAAAAAAATTTCCAAAGGGGTAAAGTAGCATTTAAAACATGTTGTATTTTAAATTCTCTTTTTCAAAGTTGCGCTGAGAACTTAATTGGAGGTTAATGCTATTTATGTATAGCTCAAAACTTCAACAGTATTTAATTTCTTCTTTCCAATAATTGGTTTTATAAAAGTAAAAACCTTGATACAGCAACGACTACACTGTACCAAGGTTTATTTTTGATGTCACAACATTTTAGATATTTAAGAAAACTATATTTTTAAATTGTGACAGTATTGGTTTAACTCACAGAACCTTAGCTCTAAGCCCTACTCCACCGTCACTGATTTCGCTAAGTTACGAGGTTTATCAACGTCACAACGACGGTGTAGTGCCGCATAGTAGCTAATTAACTGTAATGGCACAACTGAAACAAGTGGTGTTAAGTATTCGTTAACATGCGGAATAACTAGACGGTCGCCGTCTTCGTCTACGCCAGCCATAGCGATAATGCATGGGTATGCTCCACGTGCAGCTACCTCTTTGACATTGCCGCGAATATTTAAGGCTACCGCTTCTTGTGTAACAAGGGCGAAAACGGGTGTGCCTTCTTCAATTAAAGCAATTGTACCGTGTTTTAGTTCGCCACCTGCAAAACCTTCCGCTTGAATATATGAGATTTCTTTTAGTTTTAAAGCACCTTCAAGGCTTACACAGAAGTCGATATTACGACCAATGAAGAAAGCATTGCGTGCAATTTTTAAGTAGTCCTCAGCGATGTCTTCTAATACATCTTTTGCATCAATAATTGTTTGAATACCGTTGGCCGCAATTGCAAGCTCTTGTTTTAAATCAAATTCTAAGCCTTTACCGCTTGCTTTTGCTGTCACATATGCTGCTAGTGCAAGTACTGCCACCTGTGCTACATATGCTTTTGTTGAAGCTACTGCGATTTCAGGACCTGCATGTAATAATAGTGTATAATCTGCTTCACGTGATAGCGTTGAACCTGGTACGTTTGTAATCGTTAATGTTGGATACCCAAGCTCTTTAATTTTCACAAGTACTTGGCGGCTATCCGCTGTTTCACCTGATTGGGTAATAAAGATAAATAGCGGTTTTTCTGAAAGTAGTGGCATATTATAACCAAACTCACTTGAAATATGCACTTCTACTGGAATACCAGCCATTTTCTCGAAATATTGTTTACCGATTAAACCTGCATGGTAACTTGTGCCGGCAGCAATAATGTATAATCGATCGGCAGCTTGCAATGCTTGTAAAATAGCTGCATCAATTGTTAAATCGCCATTTTCGCCTTCGTATGCTTGAATAATTTTACGGATAACGGTTGGCTGTTCATCCATCTCTTTTAACATATAGTGAGGGTACGTACCTTTTTCAATATCGCTCATATCAAGCTCTGCTGTGTAAGGTGCACGCTCTACTACTGTGCCATCTAATTTTGTAATTTGCACACTACCTTTGTGCACGATAACGACTTCTTTATCGTGTAATTCCACAAATTGATCAGTTACTTGTAGCATTGCCATCGCATCCGATGCAACTACATTGAAACCATCGCCTACACCTACAAGAAGTGGTGATTTGTTTTTCGCCACAAAAATTGTATCAGCTGCTTCAGCATCTAATAATGCTAGTGCATAAGAGCCGTGTAGTAGAGATAATGTTTTGCGGAATGCCTCTGCTGTTTGCAGTCCATCTTTCACAAATAGCTCCACTAATTGCACGATTACTTCTGTATCCGTATCAGATTTCATTGGGATGCCTTTTAAGTATGTTTTTTGTAATAAATGATAGTTTTCAATCACACCATTATGCACAATCGTAAAACGACCTGATGCACTTTGATGAGGGTGCGCGTTTAAACGGTTAGGTACTCCGTGCGTTGCCCAACGTGTATGACCGATTCCAACCTTAGCCGCTACATCTTCGTCTACTGCTCCACGTAAATCAGCGATACGACCTTTTTCCTTGAAGATTGTTACGCCTTCTTCGTTGCGTACAGCAATACCTGCTGAGTCATAGCCACGGTACTCTAGCTTCTCTAAACCTTTTAATAAAATTTCCTTAGCATCTGATTCCCCAATATATCCTACAATTCCACACATATTATATTTCCTCCGATATTGTCATATTAACGCAATGACAAACTAGACCTCAGCCTATCGAATTTTTTCGGTGGGCGTAAACAGTACCGCTTATTTTCAAATCGAAAATAAACATACTTATGCGCGCACGTCCTCAGACTATTTCAGCTATCTAAAATAGTGCTTTGCTCGATACGTGAAGTTTTCCTATTTATCTATTGCTCTACTTATACCTTCTCCATTTTCTGTACATTCAATCACTCAAATGCTTTCAAAATGAAAAATGACAATCGGGTATGTCGATCGGGAGGCATCCGCCGAATTTTCGATAAACCTCCACCTCGTCTGCTGAAGATGTCTTCGTTCAATTTCTTCAGCTCAGGCGCTATAATTGTTTTCCGATTTTTGTGCTCCCTTTCCTCCTTTAGCACTTGCTTAGCGGACAAGGTTACCCAAGCCGTCAGCTTCTCCATAATACTCAATCATATGCTATTCGTCAAATTTTCGTTATTAAAAATAACCCTTAGCTACTCTTTTTGTGACAAACTACCAAAGTGTAAGATGAAAAATGCCAGCATGATTGTATAACAATAGCAAAATGGCTGGGACAAAAGAGAAAAAGTGTTAGATTGACCACCATCAATCTAACACTTTTTGCCCTGCAGTTGTTATCCGCTTCGGCGGTGCTTTCCGCTTAGCACAGTAAGCCACAACCATCGCTAACTTGTAGAATGCCCGCGTCTTACGCTGTGTGCGTTCTGAGCAGGAGTCACCGCCTTTGCTACCAACAACTAGTTTTTCTTTTTTATTTATTAGCGATAATTTATCAACACCAATGTACCACTATTTAAGATTTTAAGGTTATGTCCCAGCCTCTAAAAAAGAACGGCGACTAGCTCTCTTTGCTTGCAAGTAATTTCACAATTTCTCGGTTAAAAGCTGGTAAATCTTTTGGCGTACGACTTGTTACTAATTGCTTTTGGCAAACAAATACTTCTTCGTCATGGAAAATAGCACCTGCGTTTTCCAAGTCTACTTGTATGGATTTATAGCCTGTTGCATCACGTCCATTTAATGTTTTAGCTGTAATCAGTAGTTGTGGCCCGTGACAAATTGCAAAGGTTGGCTTCATGTCATCCATAAACGTTTTGACGAAGGCTACAATGCGATCATCTGCACGTAAAATATCCGGTGAAAAGCCACCTGGAATAAACAGTGCATCAAACTCTGAAGCATGAACTTCCTCGATTCCCTTATCAATTTTTACTTTTTCACCATGTTTACCTTCAACTTCTTTTCCTGCTTCAATGTCAATTGTAATGACCTGATGCCCAGCAGCTTCTAATGCTGCCTTTGGACTTGTATACTCCACGTCTTCAAACATATCTGTTATTACTGTTGCAATTTTAGCCATATAAATTAAACACCCCTTGTTTATTGTGATGTTTTATACTTCCCTCCCTCCACTATTTCAAACATAAAAAAACGATCTCCCAATGATGAGAGATCGCGTAATTTATAATTATTCTTTTAAACCCATTTCCGTACGTACTACATTGGCAATACGTTCTACATAAATTTCGCAGTCCGTTTCTGTAGCAGCTTCCACCATTACACGCACAAGCGGCTCAGTGCCAGAAGGACGTACTAAAATACGACCGTTTCCAGCCATATCTGATTCAACTTCTGCTATTACAGCTGCAACCTTAGCATTTTCCGTCACTGCATGCTTGTCTGTTACACGTACATTGACTAATCGTTGCGGGAAGATAGTCATTTCTGCTGCAAGCTCTGATAACTTTTTGCCAGTAGCTTTCATAATACTAACAAGTTGAATACCTGTTAGCAAGCCATCACCTGTTGTATTAAAGTCTAAGAACACAATATGACCAGATTGCTCTCCGCCAAGATTGTATTCATTGGCACGCATTTCTTCTACAACGTAACGATCGCCTACAGCCGTTTGTACGCTGTGCATACCGTTTTCTTCAACAGCCTTGTAGAAGCCCATATTACTCATCACTGTTGAGACAATCGTTTGCTTTTTCAAACGACCAACCGCATTTAAATGTTTACCAATGATAAACATAATTTGGTCACCGTCAACAATTTTACCTTTTTCGTCTACTGCAATAAGGCGATCGCCATCTCCATCGAATGCTAAACCAACATCTGCACCCTTTTCAGTTACAAATGCAGCAAGACCTTCTGGATGTGTTGAACCAACACCGTCATTAATGTTCAGACCTGTTGGGGAAGCACCCATAGTTGAAATGTCTGCTTCTAAGTCGGCAAATAAATGAGTTGCTAATGATGATGTTGCACCATGTGCGCAATCTAGCGCTACATGAATACCATCAAATTCTTCATCTACCGTTTGCTTTAAGTACTGAATATACTTTTGTCCACCTTCGAAGTAGTCACTTACAATGCCTAGGTCTGCACCGATTGGACGTGGTAATGTATCTTCTTGTGCATCAAGAATTGCTTCAATTTCTGCTTCTTGTGCATCAGTTAACTTGAAACCATCGGGACCAAAAAATTTAATGCCATTGTCGGCTACTGGGTTATGTGAAGCTGAAATCATGACGCCTGCATCTGCACTCATAATTCGGGAAAGATAAGCAACACCTGGTGTAGAAATTACACCAAGACGCATTACCTCTACGCCGATTGATAAAAGCCCAGCTACTAGTGCACCTTCAAGCATTTCGCCTGAAATACGTGTGTCACGACCAATTAATACCTTTGGACGCCCTGTTGCATCCTTTGTTAAAACATAGCCACCTACACGGCCAAGTTTAAATGCAAACTCCGGTGTTAATTCACTATTCGCGACGCCACGGACGCCATCTGTTCCAAAATATTTACCCATTCTAATTGTTCTCTCCTTCAATGCAAGACGACCGCATCATGCTTATTTCCTGCGGACAATCGGACGGCTCGTCTGCTTACTTTTGGAAAAGTCTATTTTCATTCATCTACTAGTATTTAGGCCTCTTTAAATCACTTTCAGAGGCTCTAAGGCAAAAAGATGTTGCTACTCAAGTGTCGTACATTCACTATAACTGAAATATACAAGCGCTAACAATGTTAACTTGAGCTCTTATGTTCGTCAGCAATTTCGCTTTGCTGGATCACACAATTTGTAGAGACAGGAAATCTCATATATGAATCAAGTTAAAATTATAGTCAGTTATTGTTTAAGAATCAATATCTTCTGTTACAGGTTCAGGATTTGTCTCTTCAGGATTGGCGATAGTTTCCTTTTCTACCTGATCTACTTGATCTACCTTTTCTGCTTTCTCTGCCTTTGTAACATTCGCTTTAATTTTAACTTTCTGTTGAGATACTTTAGTCGCACCCTCCGGTAATTTCACATCAAATTCATACGTTTTGGATTCCGTAATTTTTGATAAATCCACTTCAACAGGTACTTCGGTTAAAACATCAATTATGGATTTCTTGCCAAATAGCCTTAAGCTAGTAGTATCAAGGGTTAATTGATTAATGGTAACCCCTTCTGCTGGTTTGCCCGTTTCCTTTATCGTAACAGGAAGTTCTTTGCTATATTCAGCAATATCTACCCGTACCTTAACCTGTTCTGGTTCTATTATCACATCTAATTTATTTAAATCGCGATCTAATACTTTAACAGCTGCTTCTTGAGAGAAAGGCTGTTTCAAGCCTTGTTCACCTGTTACAGTCGCTTTCACATAGCTAATGCTCTCAATAGCACTTTTTGCTCCCGTTACAAACACTGTTGCTGGGTTAGCAGACATTCCTTTTAAGTAATATCCTTCATCTATTAAACGATTATTCATTTCCGGATCTACACGGAATTCCTGCGTGACTTTTTCCTCTATATTTACATTCACTTTTGCTGGGTCTAGCGTCACTTGCAACTTATCAGAAATATTTTCGTATTGTAGTTCTACGTTATGCTCACCAATTAATAAATCATTTAAATTTACAAATACAGAGAAATCTTTCACCGCTTTTGTCCGTAAAACGATTTGCATTGGTCCTTTAATCGTGACATTAACAGTTTTCGGTATACCCGTTACAATCAGACTATCATCATCATAATAAACATCAACGGGTACATCTCGAATCACTTCCATTTGTACATTCGTTGTCGATTTATTTGAAGAGGATAACTCAGTCCGAACAGAGAAAAATAGTAAGCAAGCTAGAAAAAGCGCAATGATTCGCAATACCCATGGGCTATCCATCATTTTATCCATTCTTTTTCCCCCTCCAAGTCAACTTAGAGGCTGCATTCGATTCTTGTGCTGATCCGAACCACATTTTGCGTAACAGTGTTTCGAATTCCTCTAGAGAAAGATTGCGATGTAGATTTCCATTTAACGTAATACTTATAGCTCCCGTTTCCTCTGATACGACAATCGTAATCGCATCCGTTACTTCACTAAGCCCAAGAGCTGCACGATGTCGTGTACCAAGTTCCTTTGAAATAAACGGACTTTCAGAAAGCGGTAAATAGCAAGCTGCGGCTGTAACCTTGTCTTTCTGCATAATGACTGCACCATCATGCAATGGTGTATTCGGTATAAAAATGTTAATAAGCAATTCAGAAGAAACTTCTGCATTTAGACCTATTCCCGTTTCAATATATTCATTCAAGCCTGTGTCTTTTTCTATAGAAATTAATGCGCCAATCCGGCGTTTTGCCATATAGCTAACCGACTTCTTCATGGCTTCAATTAGTCTTGTTTGCTCTTCTTCTTCTTGACTTGTCGAACGTTGGAAAAGCTTTCCTCGTCCAATTTGTTCTAGACCTCGTCGTATTTCTGGTTGGAAGATGATAATGATTGCCAAGAAACCAAACTCGATTACTTGCTTTAGCATCCACCCCAAAGTTTCTAACCCTAAAAAGTCTGTTGCGATACGTGCAATAATTATGACGAAAATGCCTTTTAATAGTTGGACAGCTTTCGTCCCTTTAATGAGGGTTAAAATTTTATAAACAACGTACCAAACGAGCAGTACATCTATGAAGTTAATAGCAATATTCACTGGTGTTAAATCCGTGAATTGTTCGATAATTTGCACGTGGCATCCCCCACTTTTCATTGCGAATCCATACACATTTAAGTATAGCATATTCTTTTCAAATGTAACTTTTTTCAAATGAAAAGTCTACCCATATGAGTAGACTTTTCATTCTCTACCGTGCACTACCATGTAGGACGTATAGAGTTCTATTTAGTTTCTTTTTCCTCAAATGTCATTGCAGTCTTAACTGAATTTTTGATGGTATACCATAACCATTCAAATGCTTCGTCAATTTCCTCGATATTGCCTGAAACGACTGCTGAAGATGCCATATACTGACCGTTAATAATCGTTACATTGCCATCTACTTCACCCTCAACAAGTAAGTCGCCATTTTTGACGACGATATCGCCTTTTACGACCTCTCCTTCTGGAACAATAACCGTTTGTCCTTCTACAACGAGATTTGGTTGTTTAGAGACCGAGAAGTTTTGATCATCCATGAAACTACCTAATAAAGTAGCACTCATAAATAAACAGAAAACTGCTGCTGCCACAAAGAACGGATGACGACGAATCCATTTTTGCATACCTACACGACTTTTGGGTTTCGGTAAACGCGCCATCACCGCAGCTTCGAAATCCGGAGGTGCTGTAATATGGGAAGCACTCTTCACAAAGGCGATCGTTTCACTCAATTCTTGCATCAATTGTTTGCAATCACCGCATGATTGCAAATGTTGTTTTAACTCTTGCTCATGCTCACGACTAATGTCACCGTCTAAATAATCATGCATATAGTCAATAATATGCTCTGGACAAATATTCATGACGCTCCCCCTCCTACAGATTGTTTAATTGCTTTCGTAATGCTTCGCGTCCGCGGTGAATTCTCGTTTTCACTGTCCCAAGAGGCATATCCAAAATTTCACTGATTTCCTGTAATGATAATTCTTCGATATATTTCAATACTATAACTGAACGATATTTATCCGGCAATCGTCCAATCTCATATTGAATACGATCTTGTAGCTCCATCTGCTCTAACTGTTCCTCTGGTAGTTGGTCATCTGCTGCAATCTGTGAGTACATATCGAGTCCTTCTGTACCAGCTACCTCCGCATCTAAATAATAATCCGGCTTTTTCTTTCTAATACGGTCTATGCAGAGGTTCGTCGCAATGCGATAAAGCCACGTCGAAAATTTTCTTTTTTGATCAAAAGTATGCAAGTTCATATAAGCTCGAACAAATGCTTCTTGTGCAATATCCTCAGATTCTTGCTTGTTTCCTAACATTCGGTAGCATACTTGGTACAGTTTGTGCTGATAGAGACTCACAATATCGGCAAATGCGTTTTGATCGCCTTTAAGCACTTGTTTTATTCTCTTATTTACTAACGCATCCATTGTGTTTACTTCTCCACCTTTACAACTGTCTTATACTATACGACCCGACTATAAGAAAAGTTTCAATTTATATTCAATTATAACAAAAGTTTTTTAAACGATGTGACGATAAACAATTTTTTCACAATTTACATTAAACTAGTGTCTCACCAAACAAAGAACCTATTAATGCCACTGCTACATCTGCCGTTTTATTTTTCTCGTCTAGTATAGGATTCACCTCAACAAATTCAGCAGATGTTAGCATCCCTGATTCTTGTAGCATTTCCATTGCTAAATGACTTTCACGATACGATATACCACCAGGCACCGGCGTTCCCACTCCTGGTGTATAAAGCGGGTCTAGACCATCTAAATCTAATGATAAATGTAAGCCGTCTACTTTCCGTTCTTGTAAGTAAGCGATTGCATCTTCCATCACACGCGTCATACCAAGTCGATCAATTTCATGCATTGTATAGACTTTAATACCTTGTTGGCGAATTAACTCACGCTCCCCCGGATCTACTGAACGTGCCCCGATAATAATGACATTTTCAGGCTTAACCTTTGGGGCATAATTACGAATTTTCACAAGACGTTCATGACCCAGCCCAATACTAACCGCAAGTGGCATGCCGTGAATATTACCAGATGGTGTTGTTTCAGGTGTATTCAAATCAGCATGTGCATCAAACCAAATAACACCTAGGTTTGGGAAGTGCTCAGCCAGTCCTGCCAGCGTACCGATTGCAATACTATGATCGCCACCAAATACAAGCGGGAATTTTTTTTGCTCTAACACTTCATGTACTTGGTTAGCTAATGTGGTACTGATATCTATAACTTCCTCTAAATTTAATAGCTGTTTATCAATTTCTTTACTATCATGCTTTTGACTAACAAGTATATCTCCCTGATCATGTACTTCGTGTCCGATTGCCTCTAATCGTTCTACAACGCCCGCATATCGAATTGCACTTGGTCCCATGTCAACCCCTCTTCGTGTTTGACCGTAATCGGTTGGTACTCCAATAATTGATACTTGTTGTTTATTCATGTTTTTATACCCCCTTTTGGTGATAAGACTATTGTAAAGCCTACAATACACTTGGCTCAACCCAACAAAAAACCGTATATTTATTCATTTAATATAAATAAAAAAATCTCCTGCTGTTTTCAGCAAGAGATTAGTATCTGTAGTTAATGTTACACTTTTGAATTTAATATATAGAAAAGTGAGCCATGAAGGACTCGAACCTTCGACCCTCTGATTAAAAGTCAGATGCTCTACCAACTGAGCTAATGGCTCATAAAAGAAAAATGGCTGGGGTACTAGGATTCGAACCTAGGCATGACGGAATCAAAATCCGTTGCCTTACCGCTTGGCTATACCCCATTCATTTGAATAAATAAAACTGGTGGAGGGGGACGGATTCGAACCGCCGAACCCTAAGGAGCGGATTTACAGTCCGCCGCGTTTAGCCACTTCGCTACCCCTCCGAAAAAAAACACTATATGGTGGAGGATGACGGGCTCGAACCGCCGACCCTCTGCTTGTAAGGCAGATGCTCTCCCAGCTGAGCTAATCCTCCATAGAAACAGGTGTTATTTCTTCACAGTTTATTTATCTTTTTAAGCCTATGCATTACTACGATGCTGTAAAAATGGTGACCCCTACGGGATTCGAACCCGTGTTACCGCCGTGAAAGGGCGGTGTCTTAACCGCTTGACCAAGGGGCCGTTTATTATGTCTCAAACAAGACAAGATTTATATTAACATCATTTTCATTTTGATGCAAGTATTTTTTAAAAATTTCTTTTCAAAATTATAAATTAGTTAAAAAAGTGCAAAAAAATGGCTCCGAAGGCAGGACTCGAACCTGCGACAACCTGATTAACAGTCAGGTGCTACTACCAACTGAGCTACTTCGGAACAATACTATTTAATTTGGTTTTAACAACCTCTTAAGTACATTTATTATTATAGCAAGCATTCTAAATTATGCAATACTTTTTCAACAAAATTTTTTAATTTATTGCATAATTTTCGAATTCACGTCAATCTAACCCCGATAGTTCTCTATTAAATCTAATATTTCTATTTAATGTACCAAATATTCTTGCTGTATATTATTGTAATTGATAAAATATAAATAGTTTTACGAATTTTCTATTAAATTTGTTTTGGGGAGGAATGTTCATATGGTAACAAAGGATTTAATTGCACCAGAACTTTACAACATCACGGAGGAATTAGAGAAATTCTCCCAAGATAGTGATCGCCAAGCTATAAGATGGTTGGATGCACAACAAAACCGACGCACAATTTCTTATGCCGATCTCATTCAAAAAATGAATCAATACGCGAATGCTTTTACAGAGAGAGGATTACAAAAAGGGGATCGTGTTTTAGTCATTATTCCACGCCTACCAGAAGCTTATTTTGTTTTCCTTGGCTGTTTAAAAGCAGGGATCGTTCCAATCTCTTGTTCAGAGATGTTACGCGCAAGTGATTTAGAATATCGTATGGAACACGCTTCTGCAACCGCTGTTATTGCCTACGAAGCATTTACTAGTGAAGTAGATAAAATTACTTCTTCCGTAGCAGCCTTAGATAATAAATTAATAATTGGCAACGCTACGCACAATTGGGTGTCTTTAGATGCATTAGCTGAAAAGCAACCAACGAGCTTTACAGCCGTTGCGACAAAACGGGATGATATGGCATTTCTTTCTTATACTTCAGGCACAACGGGTAAACCTAAAGGGGTGGTTCACTCTCATGGCTGGGGCTATGCACATATTCGAACAGCTGCTTCCAAATGGCTTTGTGTACGTGAAGGGGACTTAGTATGGGCTACAGCAGCACCTGGCTGGCAAAAATGGATTTGGAGTCCGTTTTTATCGACAATAATGTTGGGAGCAACTGCTTTTGTCTATCATGGTAGTTTTGAACCTCATACTTATCTTCAGCTCCTGCAGGACGAAAAAGTCAATGTGCTTTGTTGCACGCCGACAGAATATCGTATTATGGCAAAGATTGATAATCTTAAAGATTACAACTTAGCTGCATTAAGAAGTGCTGTTTCTGCAGGTGAGCCACTAAATCGTCCAGTTATCGAAACATTTATGAACAATTTCGGTCTGAAAGTACGAGATGGTTATGGACAAACGGAAAATACATTATTAATAGGTACACTTGAAAACACAGAGTTACGACCTGGTTCGATGGGTGTTCCTACACCTGGAAATATTGTACGTATTATAGACCATGAAGGGAATGAAGCACCTGTAGGAGAAGTTGGAGACATCGCTGTTCATAAATCATCACCTGCCTTATTCAAGGAGTATTACCGTGAGCCTGAACGCACGCAAGCTGCCTTTAGAGGTGAGTGGTATATTACAGGTGACCAAGCAAAATGCGATGAGGATGGATACTTCTGGTTTGAAGGACGTGGAGATGACATTATTATCTCATCAGGCTATACAATTGGACCATTCGAAGTGGAAGATGCTTTAAATAAACACGAGGCTGTACAAGAATGTGCAGTTGTTGCAGCACCGGATGAAATTAGAGGCCATATTGTAAAAGCGTTTGTAATCTTACGTGAGGGCTTTAGAGGGCGTGATGAGGACGAATTAATAAAAGAGCTTCAGGAGCACGTTAAAGCACTAACAGCACCTTATAAATACCCTCGTAGTATTGTCTTTTTAGATGAGCTTCCAAAGACAACATCGGGCAAAATTCGTCGTATTGAATTACGTGCGACTACTGTTTAAAAAAACAATTTTGGAGACATTTCACGCATTATGGTGAAATGTCTCCAATTCTTTTTCTATAGTCAGTTTTATATTTTAAAGAAATAAAAAAAGCCACTACTGAGTGTATCAGCAGCGACTTTTTGCGCCTAGCGACGTCCTACTCTCACAGGGGGAAGCCCCCAACTACCATCGGCGCTAAAGAGCTTAACTTCCGTGTTCGGTATGGGAACGGGTGTGACCTCTTTGCCATCATCACTAGACTATTTACGGCTTTCAATATACATCGTATTTCTTTGTCAGCTTCATTCGTTCAGTCAGTCACGTACAGACGTACGCTCCTTCCTTCTCTCAATCGCTTCCGCGAACTACTCGTATCTTGAAACCCTTTTATGAAAGGTTGTTCTTTCAAAACTGGATAAACGGTTCATTGAATGTTTCAAACTTTTTGGTTAAGTCCTCGATCGATTAGTATTCGTCAGCTCCATGTGTCACCACACTTCCACCTCGAACCTATCTACCTCATCGTCTTTGAGGGATCTTACTTACTTGCGTAATGGGAAATCTCATCTTGAGGGGGGCTTCATGCTTAGATGCTTTCAGCACTTATCCCGTCCACACATAGCTACCCAGCGATGCCTTTGGCAAGACAACTGGTACACCAGCGGTGTGTCCATCCCGGTCCTCTCGTACTAAGGACAGCTCCTCTCAAATTTCCTACGCCCACGACGGATAGGGACCGAACTGTCTCACGACGTTCTGAACCCAGCTCGCGTACCGCTTTAATGGGCGAACAGCCCAACCCTTGGGACCGACTACAGCCCCAGGATGCGATGAGCCGACATCGAGGTGCCAAACCTCCCCGTCGATGTGGACTCTTGGGGGAGATAAGCCTGTTATCCCCGGGGTAGCTTTTATCCGTTGAGCGATGGCCCTTCCATGCGGAACCACCGGATCACTAAGCCCGTCTTTCGACCCTGCTCGACTTGTAGGTCTCGCAGTCAAGCTCCCTTGTGCCTTTACACTCTACGAATGATTTCCAACCATTCTGAGGGAACCTTTGGGCGCCTCCGTTACCTTTTAGGAGGCGACCGCCCCAGTCAAACTGTCCGCCTGACACTGTCTCCTGCCCCGCTAAGGGGCATGGGTTAGAATTTCAATACAACCAGGGTAGTATCCCACCGACGCCTCCTTCGAAGCTGGCGCTCCGAGATCTCTGGCTCCTACCTATCCTGTACAAGTTGTACCAAAATTCAATATCAGGCTACAGTAAAGCTCCACGGGGTCTTTCCGTCCTGTCGCGGGTAACCTGCATCTTCACAGGTACTATAATTTCACCGAGTCTCTCGTTGAGACAGTGCCCAGATCGTTACGCCTTTCGTGCGGGTCGGAACTTACCCGACAAGGAATTTCGCTACCTTAGGACCGTTATAGTTACGGCCGCCGTTTACTGGGGCTTCAATTCGCAGCTTCGCTTGCGCTAACCACTCCTCTTAACCTTCCAGCACCGGGCAGGCGTCAGCCCCTATACGTCACCTTACGGTTTTGCAGAGACCTGTGTTTTTGCTAAACAGTCGCCTGGGCCTATTCACTGCGGCTCTCATGCGCTTGCACGCTCAAGAGCACCCCTTCTCCCGAAGTTACGGGGTCATTTTGCCGAGTTCCTTAACGAGAGTTCTCTCGCACACCTTAGGATTCTCTCCTCGACTACCTGTGTCGGTTTGCGGTACGGGCACCTCTCACCTCGATAGAGGCTTTTCTTGGCAGTGTGAAATCAGGAACTTCGTCCATACGGACTCGCCATCACAGCTCAACGTTACAGTGTGCGGATTTGCCTACACACACGCCTTACTGCTTGGACGCGCACAACCAACGGCGCGCTTACCCTATCCTACTGCGTCCCCCCATTTCTCAAACGGTGAGGAGGTGGTACAGGAATATCAACCTGTTGTCCATCGCCTACGCCTATCGGCCTCGGCTTAGGTCCCGACTAACCCTGAGCGGACGAGCCTTCCTCAGGAAACCTTAGTCATACGGTGGACGGGATTCTCACCCGTCTTTCGCTACTCATACCGGCATTCTCACTTCTAAGCGCTCCACCAGTCCTTCCGGTCTGACTTCAACGCACTTAGAACGCTCTCCTACCACTGACATCGTAGATGTCAATCCACAGCTTCGGTGAATCGTTTAGCCCCGATACATTTTCGGCGCAGCGTCACTCGACCAGTGAGCTATTACGCACTCTTTAAATGATGGCTGCTTCTAAGCCAACATCCTGGTTGTCTGTGCAACGCCACATCCTTTTCCACTTAACGATTACTTTGGGACCTTAGCTGGTGGTCTGGGCTGTTTCCCTTTTGACTACGGATCTTATCACTCGCAGTCTGACTCCCGTGTATAAATATCTGGCATTCGGAGTTTGTCTGAATTCGGTAAACCGGGATGGCCCCCTAGTCCAAACAGTGCTCTACCTCCAGTATTCTCATCACGAGGCTAGCCCTAAAGCTATTTCGGAGAGAACCAGCTATCTCCAAGTTCGATTGGAATTTCTCCGCTACCCACACCTCATCCCCGCACTTTTCAACGTGCGTGGGTTCGGGCCTCCAGTAAGTGTTACCTCACCTTCACCCTGGACATGGGTAGATCACCTGGTTTCGGGTCTACGACCACGTACTAATTCGCCCTATTCAGACTCGCTTTCGCTGCGGCTCCGCCTTCTAAAGCTTAACCTCGCACGTAATCGTAACTCGCCGGTTCATTCTACAAAAGGCACGCTATCACCCATTAACGGGCTCTAACTACTTGTAGGCACACGGTTTCAGGATCTCTTTCACTCCCCTCCCGGGGTGCTTTTCACCTTTCCCTCACGGTACTGGTTCACTATCGGTCACTAGGTAGTATTTAGCCTTGGGAGATGGTCCTCCCGGATTCCGACGGAATTTCACGTGTTCCGCCGTACTCAGGATCCACTCTGGAGGGAATAAACTTTCGACTACAGGGCTTTTACCTGCTCTGGCGGACCTTTCCAAGTCGCTTCATCTAACTCATTCCTTTGTAACTCCGTATAGAGTGTCCTACAACCCCAAGAGGCAAGCCTCTTGGTTTGGGCTCTTCCCGTTTCGCTCGCCGCTACTCAGGGAATCGATTTTTCTTTCTCTTCCTCCAGGTACTTAGATGTTTCAGTTCCCTGGGTCTGCCTTCAAGACGCTATGTATTCACGTCAAGATACTACGCGATTAAACGTAGTGGGTTCCCCCATTCGGAAATCTCCGGATCAAAGCTCACTTACAGCTCCCCGAAGCATATCGGTGTTAGTGCCGTCCTTCTTCGGCTCCTAGTGCCAAGGCATTCGCCGTGCGCCCTTAATAACTTAACCTAGTTATTAAGCCTATAAAAAAACTTAAAAAAATAAATGTGTTTGTTACAATTTCAATGTCGTTTTATCCAGTTTTCAAAGAACAAATTCACTACCTGTTTCTACTTCTTCGCAAATTTGCGACGAAAGCGTAGCGACAGGAGCACAGTTTTGAAGTATTTCATCGTAATGATGAACCTTCAAAACTGAACGCAAAACGTAATCTTACAAACCCAAGGTTTGTATTCCGAAAATATCCTTAGAAAGGAGGTGATCCAGCCGCACCTTCCGATACGGCTACCTTGTTACGACTTCACCCCAATCATCTATCCCACCTTCGGCGGCTGGCTCCAAAAGGTTACCTCACCGACTTCGGGTGTTACAAACTCTCGTGGTGTGACGGGCGGTGTGTACAAGGCCCGGGAACGTATTCACCGCGGCATGCTGATCCGCGATTACTAGCGATTCCGGCTTCATGTAGGCGAGTTGCAGCCTACAATCCGAACTGAGAACGACTTTATCGGATTAGCTCCCTCTCGCGAGTTGGCAACCGTTTGTATCGTCCATTGTAGCACGTGTGTAGCCCAGGTCATAAGGGGCATGATGATTTGACGTCATCCCCACCTTCCTCCGGTTTGTCACCGGCAGTCACCTTAGAGTGCCCAACTAAATGATGGCAACTAAGATCAAGGGTTGCGCTCGTTGCGGGACTTAACCCAACATCTCACGACACGAGCTGACGACAACCATGCACCACCTGTCACCGTTGTCCCCGAAGGGAAAACCATATCTCTACAGTGGTCAACGGGATGTCAAGACCTGGTAAGGTTCTTCGCGTTGCTTCGAATTAAACCACATGCTCCACCGCTTGTGCGGGCCCCCGTCAATTCCTTTGAGTTTCAGTCTTGCGACCGTACTCCCCAGGCGGAGTGCTTAATGCGTTAGCTGCAGCACTAAGGGGCGGAAACCCCCTAACACTTAGCACTCATCGTTTACGGCGTGGACTACCAGGGTATCTAATCCTGTTTGCTCCCCACGCTTTCGCGCCTCAGTGTCAGTTACAGACCAGATAGTCGCCTTCGCCACTGGTGTTCCTCCAAATCTCTACGCATTTCACCGCTACACTTGGAATTCCACTATCCTCTTCTGCACTCAAGTCTCCCAGTTTCCAATGACCCTCCACGGTTGAGCCGTGGGCTTTCACATCAGACTTAAGAAACCACCTGCGCGCGCTTTACGCCCAATAATTCCGGACAACGCTTGCCACCTACGTATTACCGCGGCTGCTGGCACGTAGTTAGCCGTGGCTTTCTAATAAGGTACCGTCAAGGTACAGCCAGTTACTACTGTACTTGTTCTTCCCTTACAACAGAGTTTTACGAACCGAAATCCTTCTTCACTCACGCGGCGTTGCTCCATCAGGCTTTCGCCCATTGTGGAAGATTCCCTACTGCTGCCTCCCGTAGGAGTCTGGGCCGTGTCTCAGTCCCAGTGTGGCCGATCACCCTCTCAGGTCGGCTACGCATCGTCGCCTTGGTGAGCCGTTACCTCACCAACTAGCTAATGCGCCGCGGGCCCATCCTATAGCGACAGCCGAAACCGTCTTTCAGTATTGTCCCATGAGGGACAACAGATTATTCGGTATTAGCCCCGGTTTCCCGGAGTTATCCCAAACTATAGGGTAGGTTGCCCACGTGTTACTCACCCGTCCGCCGCTAACGTCAAAGGAGCAAGCTCCTTCTCTGTTCGCTCGACTTGCATGTATTAGGCACGCCGCCAGCGTTCGTCCTGAGCCAGGATCAAACTCTCCATAAAAGAAATTTGATTAGCTCAAATTGTTTTGCTGGCATCAATTTTGATGTCCAAAATTTTGTTTCGTTCACTAACATAAGATAGCTAATAAAAACTATATTGATTACGTTTTGCTTGTTCAGTTTTCAAGGTTCATTTTGTTTCGTTTGTCGCGTCATCTCTTGGCGACTTATACATAATAACATCGATTAATCATGAAAGTCAACATAAAATCATAAGTTTTTTTAAAGAGGTTATTTTGTCGTTTTAAAAATATAGAAATGGGGTCTTTATTATGATTCGTAAAACGTTGATATCACTGGGTTTAATAGTAATATTATTTGTCTTTATCAAACCGCTAAATTCTACGATGATTTCTGTATTTAATATCGCTAATGCACCAACTGTTGTAACAAAAGGGCATTATGGTACTTCTCTTATTGTCGAAATTTCTTTTTCTGATGACGCGTTGTTAGATTGGTTAAAAAACGTAAAAGCACCTTATCCGCTTCTACTTTTAGATGCTGCATGGATTGAGCGCTCACCGGAGCATATTAAAGTGATACAAGAGAGAAAACTACCTACAGGATTATTAGGTCCTGAAGATTCAGTAGAAAAACCAATAGATATTGCGTTAATACAAAAAGACGTTGATACTTATGAAAAATATTTAAAGGCAACTCCGCTTTGGTTTGCCACAAGAAATCATCAATATTCTCAGGAATTGCAAAAGAGTTTATTTCAAAAACAAGTAAACATTCTGTCGCCGTCCCTCATTTGGCAAGGTGAAAAAACGCCTCAATTACAGAAAGGAGATTTCTTATTTACTTCATTGCATCAAGACAGTAATGTTTCTTTTAAAGCATTAAATACTTTATTGCAACAAAATAAATTTATGTCTATAGAAGAAAATATATTCGGTTACTCTGTTCAATCTAAAAAAACCCCATAAAAAAGTAGCCTCAACTTTCTTTGAGGCTACTCAATTTTTCATTCATTATGCATTTTTGGCTTGATTAAGGCGCGCTTTTCGACGCTCTTCTAATTTTCGGCGATCTTCGTCAGATTTTGCATTGTATTTTGGTAATACTAATAATTGATATGCATTTACAGCTAGTAATGGGAATAATAATAAGGCAACATATTCGTTAATATTTTCATCACGTCCCATTAATGCGATTGTCCACTCTAATGTTGTAATAACAATCATAAAAAATAATGCAGACACTAAAACATGTTTTTTTCCTGTCATTTTCACTTTTTGCATGGCCGTTGCTACTGATGCAAATATTAAAACGACTAAAAGTCCCATATAGAATACCCAGCTTTGTCCATCTTTAACACCCGGTACAAAACGGAAGAACACAATATCAAAGATGGTAACAGCGATCAATAATAGCTGTACCCAATTCCATAACGTTAGCGTTCTAAAAATGTTAACACCTACTTGATGCAGTGTTAGATAGGCGAAAAACCCTGCTTGTGCAATAACACTCATTGTAAACCCTAGGAATACCATCCATAAAAGCCCTGCGAAAAATTCACCCCATTGACCATTTGCTACATATGGTTGAAAGAAGCTCCATCGAATAAATAAACTAAAAATTCCGTTGACTACGCCACCAACGAGCATTGCAAAGAAGAAAAACTTTGCCCAATTTCGTATCGTCACAACTCAAAGTCCCCCAATTTCTTCATATATCTGTAATCATTTTAACAATGCATTGTTAAAAAAGCTATTTCTCTTCGCAAGCAATACATAAAGTCATCATAAATGTGAACAATAATTGAAAGAGTCTATCTATAGAAAGGGCTGATGTTACATGCGAAAATTGACTTTATTACTGATTTTAACGCTTTTTCTTGCTGCCTGTTCACAAGATAAAACCTCTACCATGTCTTATGATGAGATAAAAAAAATTATGATTGACTCTCTACAAACAGAGGATGGTAAAAAGGCGTTGCGACAGCTTTTAGAGGAGCCGAGTTTTCGTGAATTATTGATATTAGAACATGACGAAGTAAAAAAGGCGACAGAGGAAACATTGCTTTCTAAAGAAGCTGAGGATTTTTGGAAAAAGACTTTTGAAGATCCAAAATTTAAAGAAACTGTAGCTAAAAGTATGCAAAAGCAGCAACAGGATATTATGAAGGAACTCATGAAAGATCCTACTTACCAAAAGGATTTGGAATCATTCTTTGGTCAGCCTGATATGCAAAAGCAAATGGAGACGATTTTAAAATCCTCTACTCTTCGCAAGCAAATGGAGGAAGTCGTCAAGGAAACGATTGAAAGTCCACTAATGCAGGCGAAATGGCTGGAGCTTATCAAAAAAAGTGGTGAGAGTACTTCATCTGAGAGCGGCAACAAAAAAGAGGCTAGCGCTGACGGTGGCGGCAGCTCAGATAAAGAAAAAAAGCAGAGCGGCCAATAGCTTCACAAAACAAAAAAGATTTCCTCAGCAAATTGAGGAAATCTTTTTGTTTATTTATTTAATTTTTGAATGATTTTCGTCGCAATATTAATATACGTTTGTCCTGTTGGATGCTTTTCTGCATACACGGAAGGCGCAAATTCCTCATCTGTCCAATCTGGCTGACCAAGTGGAATTTGTCCAAGTAGCTCTGTGCGTAGCTCTTCTGTTAACTTTGCACCGCCACCTTGACCAAATACAAATTCACGTTCCCCTGATTTCGACTCAAACCATGCCATATTTTCAATAACACCTAGAATTTCATGATCAGTTTGTAGAGCCATTGCCCCTGCACGAGCGGCAACAAATGCTGCTGTTGGGTGAGGCGTAGTTACAACAATTTCTTTTGAAGAAGGTAACATTTGATGAATGTCTAAAGCTACATCACCTGTTCCTGGTGGTAAGTCTAATAGAAGATAGTCCAACTCGCCCCATTCTACATCGCGGAAGAATTGATCTAATACTTTACCTAACATTGGTCCACGCCAAACGATTGGTGCGTTATTTTCAACGAAGAATCCCATGGAGATTACTTTTACACCAAAACGGTCAACTGGGAAAATACGATTGTCTACTACCTTCGGCATATCTGTAACACCCATCATGTCCGGTACACTGAATCCATAAATATCCGCATCAATTAAACCTACTTTTTTACCTAGACGAGCTAGCGCTACCGCTAAGTTAACAGATACTGTAGATTTCCCTACGCCACCTTTCCCGGAAGCAATTGAAATCACTTGTACTGTGCTTAGTGGTGATAAAATATCTTGCGCTTCTGCTTCTGTTGCTGTACCACGGAAACTTTGTAATTTTTCTGCCGATAATTCTTCAAAGCGAATACCAACCGTGTTAGCACCCGCTTCTTTTAATACATCTACAATCTTCATTTGAAGTTGCATTTGCTCAGGCGTATTAGTTTTAGCAATCGCAATTTTTACACTGACATGGTTTTTTTCTTCTTTAATTGCCACATTTGTAATACCGTCAGTTTCTGCTAATGATTTATGTAAAAATGGATCTTGTAGTTGTCCCAGTATTTCTCGCACTTGTTGTTCTGTTATCACGACGAACACTCCCCTTATTTTCTGTCAATGTTAGTATATCATAATGCTTTGATTTACATAGTAACTGTTGCTCTATTCAATTTTCCCAAGTAAGTAGTCTTCAATACCTTCAACGATAGCATCTGCCATTTTTTCTTGATATTTTTTATCGACTAATAGCGCACGTTCCTCATCATTACTGATAAATCCAGTCTCAACTAATGCGGCAGGTACTTCCGCTTTTTTCAGCAAGTAGATTTGTTTAATTGCCAACGCTTCACGATCTGTATTTTGTAATTTCGTACGAATCGATTGCTGAATGCTATTGGCGAGCAATTCCCCATCAGCATGTCCGTCTTTATGATAAAACACCTGTGCTCCACGCCATTTTGTCTCTGGAATTGCATTGGCATGAATCGTAATAAAAATATTCGGCTGTTCTTTTGCAACAATATCCTTCCTTAAAAAGATATCTTGCTTTTTGCGTTCCCTTAGTGTGCCAAATTTTTCTGATGGCGCGTGTTCATCAATAACATCTCCATCCTGTGTACGCGTCATCACGACTGTTGCGCCCTTCTTCTTTAATTGCTTCTCCACGTGCTGAGCAATTGCAAGTGTAATGTCCTTTTCAATTACTTCGCCCTTTGAAGCACCTCCATCCTGACCACCATGTCCCGCATCAATGACAATTTTCGTGCCACCAAGTGGGTCAGGTAAGAAGAAGTTGCGGTCCGAAGCATTCGTTTCATATGCCACGACCACTATACTCATTAGCATAATTACTCCTAGTGCAAGCCAGCGCTTCACCCATATCCACCACCCTTTAGTTATAGTGTACGAAGTTCGTGTTGGAACTATGCTAGAAAGTAAACAAAAAACTCCCAAGCAATTGGCTTGAGAGTTTGAAAATTTTTTATTTAATTAATGAAGGCCTCTAATGCGCTTCTTACATTACAGCGTACAATTGCATT
Organism: Lysinibacillus sp. FSL K6-3209; assembly: GCF_037976175.1. Lineage (NCBI taxonomy): Bacteria > Bacillati > Bacillota > Bacilli > Caryophanales > Bacillaceae > Lysinibacillus > Lysinibacillus sp. FSL K6-3209. The sequence continues at coordinate 4,387,708 of NZ_CP150264.1, forward strand.
TTCCTATAGACAATTAACTTTCATCTTCCCATCTCAGCTTATTTTCTGGAGCAATTAAATCTTTAAAAACCTTGCCCTCAAAAACTAAACGATTCGCTTCTATAAAGAAATAATCTTTATTGTTGATGTGGAAGCTAAAATTTGTAGTAGATGAAATTTCTTCAATGCCTTTTAATTCAGAATCTAAACTTTCGATTGTAATTTTGTCAAAGCCATCTGGATGATAACTGATTCCTGTTAGCAATAACTCATCTCCATAATCGTAGTCATTTAAACGGAATCCCTCTATATCTTCAAGCTGACACATGTATAGGGAAAGTACTTGTTCAAAGAAAACAACCTTTTTCAACACTTCTTGTTTGTATTTTTTAGCGACAACTAATTTAACGGTTTCTCCAAAATAACCGATATCGACTTTCGTCACCACACCGAACGCTGTTTCTTCCGATAGTAGTGTTTGAGTTTCCTCCATTATTTTTTCTTGTTCCATAATATCTCCTTCATTTAAAAGAATTCACGTTTTTTAAGGAACTAACAAATTATTAAACACTTTATTATTGATGACTAAACGATTCGCTTCAATAAAGAAATAATCTTTATTGTTTACTTGAAAATAAAAATTAGTATTTGAAGTAATTTCTTTAATACCTTTTAATTTGGCATTTATGGTTTCCACATTTATTTTCCCAAAGCCATATGGGTGGTAGCTGATTTCTGATAATAATGCTTCGTCTGTATCATTCAGCTCGTTTAACCGAAATCCCTCTGCATCCTCAGACTTACACATGTACAAAGAAAGTACTTGCTCAAATAATAGTATTGTCTTTTTAATACGTTTTCTGCTTGTACTAAGCACATCTAATCTTACGGTTTCCTTTAAATAATCGATTTGAATATCAAAAAGTGCTCCAAACTCAGCTTCTGTAAATAAAAGTGACTCTATTTCTTTAAATATTTTTTCTCTTGTCATAGTATCTCTACTTTATAATCCTTTTTCTAAAAAATAATGAAGCATGCGAGCAAATACTTTGTAGCAATTTTTCTCTTCTTCATAGTCATAGGAAACTTCCACATCCTTTCCCTTGTTAAATCTATTTCAAGAAACACCTGCCAAGTATTTCACTAAAAGCCTGTGCTGGACATCACAGAGGCTATCTGTTTACTTTACAATTTCCGAAAGCCCTACTTTTCGATCTTCCAACATTGAAAGTGTACAAGCATCCGCTGTTGCAATGGCTTCTAAAGCGGCTTGTCCGTTTAAAAGTTTTTGAAATTCCTCGCTTACTTCCGCTCCTTGTAGCACTTGATGTAAGTACTTCATTTCTTTGTCTATTACAGAAGAAAGCCATAAAGGCGTTCTTTTCCCTGGTTTCCCATATTGGATAGCACCGTCCATTTCAGAACTATTATAAATTCTTGTCCGATCGTCATCTTCTTCTTGCGTTTCATGGATAAGAAAATGCTTCTCTTTGCCATCCACCTTTAACGTTCCTTTTACATTGTACATATCCAATTTTATGTATCCCTTTGTTCCTTGGATTAAAACATAATGTTCACCATATCGAAATGCTGAACCCCACTCTAGTAGCGCAAACTTTTTATTCTCAAATTCTAAATTGACAAAAATCATATCATCTTCATTTCCAAAAAACTCACCTTTATGAGCAACGTTTCCGCCAATCATTGTTGCTTTTTGAGGGTGCCCACCCATAATAAATTGGATACAATCTAATTCGTGAATATGGTGATATAAATGCCCGCCTGATTTCTCTCTTATTTTTTTCCAAGACACTTCAGGCTGCTTTTCTTCCCAACCATTTCTTGCCGCATGACAAAACAAAATATCCCCGATTTCACCATCATTGATTAGTTTCTTTGCATACTGCACACCATTGAAGAAATTCATAATATGACCAGCAAAAAATATCACATTATTCTTTTTACAAGCTTCCACCATGTCTTTACAATCTTCATAGCATAAAGCGATAGGTTTTTCACAAAATACATGTTTGCCATTTTGAGCAGCCTTCATAACCGGCTCCTTATGCAAATAATTTGGCGAAGCTACAACAACACAATCCACATCTTCTCTTGTTACTAAGTCATCCAAAGAGGGTGAAACCTCTGCCTTTAATTCTACACTTACCTCTTTAGCATTCTCTGGATCATAAATGGCAACAATGTTAGCATCCTTGTTTTTTAGAATAGACCTTCCTAATTCCGCACCAAAGTATCCAGTACCCACTATTGCATAATTCACCACGAGTATTCCCTCCTAATCGTTATTGATATATATCTTCCAATGTTAATATTTCAAACTTTAAAACGTTCTTTAAATGCAGCTCATTGCGCGACCATGAATCATATTTCTCATATAGAAGCCCAATTTCTTGATTCGGTAATTCCGTTATTGCGGAATACGAATATCCATAGTTGCTAAAATCAACATCGTATTTCTTTTGCCAATTGACAGAATGATTTGTTTCATTTACAGTACCCACCCAAATTTGACCGCTTCTTCTACCATTTTTTGAATTTGGGGTACTCATCAATAAAATATCGTGGCCGTTTACCTTTTGAGAGTATTTTATAATCGATAGTTGCGTACCATAAAAAGGATTTTGAACATGCTCAAGATATTGCACTGCGCTCCATGTATCACCATAATCGGTACTTGTCATATAGCCGATTTTCCCTGTTGAAGTTCTTAAATATGTTTGAATAACCCCTGGGCTTAGCTCTACCATTTGCGCCTCTGCTGTAGCATTAGTAAAAGGTAATGATGCCGTGCGATGCGACCACGAGTTACCATGATCATCACTAATTAAATACACCATCTGTCTATTTGTATAAGTGGCAAAAATTATTCGGTTCATATTGCTAAGCACAATACCTTGTCCAGGACTCAAATATGTGGCATTTTTGTTTAGACCATTAAATGGTGGTAGTAATTTAGGAGCGCCCCAAGTTTCTCCCAAATCATCGCTTATAGTAAAACCTAGATAATTGGTCGGGGTGATTTTGAAGAGTGAATCCTTATAAAAAATATTCATTTTGACATTTTTTCCATTTTGATATTCGATTAGCCTATCGTTATCAAACCTCACTGAATATTGTGGTACATATAAATAATCATCATTTTTCATTAAATTGTAATAGGCATCAACTTTATATTCTGTAGGCTGATTGACCGTATCATTAAAAATGACTCCATTTTCTCTAATTGAGTAATGATAAGTAGATTCATTCGATTTCCTTAACTTCAAATAATACGTCCCATTTATTTCTTTATAACCAGAGTCATTTTTTAATGCATTATGGTTCCCTATCCCCGCAGGCATAAAATCGGCCATTAAAATAACCTTATTCGTCTGCTTATCTTGCACTAATGCAGAATCTATAAATGAAGCACTACCGCTAATCTGTATGTTTTTACGAACATTATCTCTTGGCCATTCGATTGTCTGTTCTTCATAATCATCAAATTTTAATGCAAACTTCGGGGAAGTCCACGTTCTACCATTATCATCACTATATGACGTAACGATATTAATTTTACTTCTCGAATCATGTGTCCCCCCATATCTTGCATCTGCACTTGCTAAGACTCTCCCTGAATTTAATGTATACAAAGCAGGAATTCTAAAATAATTTGCCTTGGATGCATCACCTGATGTAAATATCATTTTATTTAACGCATTGCTTGTTTCATGTAATAATACATCGTCAGTCAGTACACCGTTGTATATTGCCAACGTGTAAATCTCTCCATCAAAGCCAAACTCTAATTTCCCTTCACGATTCACGCCACCAATCAAGAACGTATTTACTCCATAAATGTCCGTTAACGATTTATAGTTCGAAACGTTTTCCTCTAAAATTTTATCTCCATTTGCAAATAACTTATACGATTTCTCTTCTGCATTTGCCACGAATGCTATCGCATTTAATGCTGTTTTATTTTTACTCTTCCCCCATAGTGATGCTGGTCTAGCAAATAAATAATTAATATGTTCCGTCGCATCCCTTACCTCGATTCCTAACTCTCCGTTATTTCTCATAAAAATATCAAAATAGTTATTTCTAAAATAAGGATTATTATTAGACGAGCTAAACAAAGCTTGTAATGCATTTTGATTATCGGTTTTAAACTTAATGATAATGGTCGTAGATTCACTATCCAATACGTCTTTCACATTATTCGTAATATCTTTCCCTTGGTTCTTCAATTCCAAATTATCTGTCTGATAAACTAATTTAGCAGGATTTGAACTATCTTTCGCATATACTGGAGCACTTCCTAAAGTACTAAAAACGAAAAATAATACGATAATCATTATTTTAAATGTTCCGACTTTAAACATTAATATAACACCTCCATCTAATTATTTAACGGCACCTTCCGAAAGCCCACTTGCAATTTTATTTTGAATAAAAATGAAAAAGATAATCGATGGCAACACAACGATGACAGAAGCTGCCATCATATCTCCCCAATCCAAAATTTCCGAACCGTTTAATGATCTTAAAGCAACTGCAACGGTCATTTTGCTAGTATCATTAATTAAGATTAAGGCATACAAAAATTCATTCCATGCATTGATAAACGTATAAATGGCCGTAGCGACAATCCCAGGAGCTACGATAGGTAACACAACTCTAAAAAATATAGTAAATTTATTTGCTCCATCAATCTGGGCAGACTCTTCTATGCCAATGGGTACTGTTTGAAAAAACCCAACTAATAGCCATACCGCATACGGGACACTAAATGATAGATAAACGATAATTAAACCAATTAGACTATTACTTAGACCAATGGTTGCCATTACTAAAGAGTATGGAATGGCTAATAATATAGGTGGGAATATATAGGTAGTGATTAATAATTTCGACATAATCGAACCCAATTTCGGAAAAAATCTCACTATTCCATACGCTGCAGTTGAGGAAATAATAATAGCAATGACCGTTGTACTTAAGGAGATTAACACACTATTTTTGATATTCTCTATAAAATGTAAATCTCTAATTACGTGGATAAAATACTCTAATGTAAAGTCCTTTGGAAAAAATCTTGTTGGGAATTGCGTTAACTCACCTTTGCCTTTAACCGAGGAGAGGAAAATCCATACTAAAGGGAATACGGCAAGAATAGTAGCTATTATAAGCAAAGCATGAGACAGAAACGAACTTACAATTGTTTTTTTATTTTTAACCATTTTATTTCGACTCCTTTTCCCATTTCCTTATAATATAGAAATAAAGTAAACAAATTGTTAAAAGGAATAAAAATAGCAATACCGTTACTGCAGAGGAACGTCCTAATAGCTGTGTTCCCCAACCAAGGTTATAGGCAAAGATAGGGAGTGTCGTTGTGGCATTTGAAGGTCCCCCTCCTGTTAGTAAGTACACAATATCGAAGTTGTTAAAAATCCATATTGTTCTTAATACGACTAATAAGCCAATGACTACCCGAATATGGGGTAACGTGATAAACCTAAATACTTGCCAAGAGGAAGCACCATCAATTCTAGCCGCTTCAAATTGTTCTTGCGGAACGGTTTGTAATGCCGATAATACATTCACCATGATTAAAGGTGCACCAAACCAAATATTGATTCCTACTAAACAAACAAACGCCCACGTACTATCAGTAAAAAATGCAGGTGGATTATTCATCAATCCTAATTTGACGATTAGATTTGGCAAATAACCGTACACTCCGTTTAATATCCATTGCCATGAAAAGGCGATAACTATCGTTGGAAATGCCCAAGGTATAATAAGCAGTGTTCGATATAACCATTTAAATCGCTTTATTCTATGTATAGCTAGAGCTAAAATAAAGCCAACTAAAACTTGACCGACTAAAGAAAAGAAAGTCCATTTTAATGAATTAAAAAATGAGTTCCAAAAATCTGGGTCAGCTAATACTTTTCTATAATTCTCAAGACCGACAAATTGATAGTTCGATGATAATAAATTTTTCGTTGTAAAGCTGAAATAAATACTAGATAAAAATGGGTAGACAAATAGTAAACCGACAACTATTATTGCTGGCATTACAAATAGCCAGCGGGCGTAATCAAATTTCTTTATTAGCATGTTGACTCCTTTCTTTCAAAGCAAAAAGTGAAACTACTTTTTACTTTTGCGTGACTACTATGTCCAACGAACATTCAACTCCATACTTCTTTCCAACATGTCTATTGGAAATCGGCAGACGATTGTGGGCAAGCAGAGCCGCTTTCTCGCTAACTTAGCCGTAGATTTTCTTTCCTTGCTTGTCCCACTTGAGTCGTCGCCTTCTTATACTTCCCTCTAATTTACAGCTACTGTTTCGAATATATCATTGAGCTTCATTTCCGCTTTTTTTGCTGCTTCCATCGGATCTGTGCCATTTGAAATAATATCTTGGAACATTTCTTCAATAATATGTCGGTTGGTCATAATACCCGCTTGAATACTTGGACCATTCTCATAGCCAATAGCTGTTCCTTCTTTTACAGCTTTAGTAATTACTTCTTCAGCATGTTCAAATTGCTTTCTTATTTCATTTTCCTTATAAGCAGGATTATCTGTAATATTATCAATCGTTGGTAACATGCCGACAGGTGTTGCATCTAAAAACTCAAGATAGTTGCCCTCTTCAAATAGCTTTTCTAAAAATGCCTTCGCGACATCAGCGTGCTTTGAGTTTTTCCAAATAACCAAAGGTACGTTGGATGTTTCAATCCCGTAATCAGGATCAGATTCATTTACTTTTGGAATAGGGTACGCATCAATAGAATTTAACAATTGTGGGCTATTAGCTTGAACGCCACCAATATGGAAACCTGAGTTGAAATCAAATGCTGTTTTTCCTTGGTAAAATAACGTAGCTTGTTGTAAAACATTGAAGTTTAAGGAGTCTTTCGGGGATATTTCTTCATACATTTTAATCCAGTATTTAATACCGTCCTGTGCAATCTTACTTGTTAAATCAGCTTTATAATCTTTCGTTAGTAAGCTTCCGCCAGCACTTCTTACATAAAAGTTAAGGAATCTTGTCGCCATAAAATCATTCGTCCCCATCGGAACAGATACTCCATAAACTCCGTCTTCCTTCATTTTCTTACTTGCTTCATATAATTGATCCCAAGTTTTGGGCACTTCTAAATTATATTTTTCCAATAAGTCAGTTCTAACCCACATTACTTGTGCATGTGAGTACAGTGGTATTGAAAAGTAGTTGTCTTGCACTTTTGCTTCATCTAATGCATTGCTACTGAATTTTTCTTTACCTATTTTGTCAATCGTATCGTTGAGCGGGATTAATGCATCTGAATTTACCATCTCTATAACTTGATTAGGGAGCGCTGTGCTTATGTCCGGTACATTTCCTGAGTTTAAACCTGTTGTCCATTTTGTATAAAAATCATTCCATGAAAATGTTTCAATTTTTATGTTTACTTTTGGATGATCCTTCATAAATTGATCTGCTGTTTTTTGAATGCTTTCTAGTCTAGGTCCTTGTGTAAATGAATGCCACATCACAATATCTCCTGATAATTCTTCGGAGGATTCTACTGATGCTTCTTCAGAGGATTCTGTCGCTTCACTTTCACTTTTAGATTTACAGCCCGCTGCTATAATAATTGAAATAAGTAGTATTGAGCAGAATAATATTTTTTTCATTTTGCTTAACCTCACTTTTTCGTATGATTGTTTAAGACGATTAAAACGCTTTCATCAACAATTGTTTTCAAACCATATGCCCATAAATTTGCGGATGACAAATGCCCAAGCCAAAGTTCCATACAAATTAAGATACATTTTTATGTTCGTTGATTGTTTAAACTTTTGTGTATAGCAGCTCCTCTTTCTAACTCCATCTTCATCTCAATAAAACTTTTACAGCCTACCTTTTTACAAAAGCGAGTTATAGTTGCAGGTGAAGTATTCAATTCTTTTGCCAATACAGTTATATTTTCATTCTGTATGCTTGTTCTCTGAATGATGTAACTCGCGATAACTTGTTCTTTTTCCGTAAAGGAATGAAATTGATCTCGCATTCTATCCAAAAGATTCATATGTATACACCCCCTATCTAAACATTCATTACATAAAAGTGCTTTCAAAATTAAAATAATATAAAAAGAAATAATTTTCAATAATTAGAATTGTATGAAAAAAATTTTCATTAATACATTTTCGAATGTATTTCAGATAATAGTTGTCAGAACGCTATTACAAGTAATGTAAACACCAAAAACCACCCTTAAACACTAGAAACGTTTTGAAAGATGGTTTTTGTACTTTTATATAAGTTAGTCCGATTTTTTATCTTTAAATTTATTACGTAAAAATAAAGCAATGAGGAAACAAATGAAGTAGCCTGTATATCTAAACTGTTTTGATGTAGCAAAAATTTCAGTAGTTAAGAAATTAAAAATAACAAAGCATACTAGTAAACACTTTGCAGCAACGTCTCGCTTCTTTTCCATATTCATAAGAATGTTTCCACATCCTTGTCTATTTGTTTATTCATGAAAAATGTAAGTGCAGAAATAAACGTAATCCAAACAGAGGGTCAACACGTAGATTTTAACGATGTGTTCTAAATTTTAAATAAGTTATTCCGATTTTTTATCTTTCAATTTATAACGTAAAAATGCTGCGATGAGGACTCCAATGATGGGTACGGAATAATTAACCAGCCTTGAAAAAGTAAATATTTCTTTTAAGATAATGAAAACGATAAAGTAGGCGAGAATAAACTTAAAAGCAATGTCTCGCTTCTTTTCCATATTCATAAGAACATTTTCACATCCTTTGTCTATGTAATTTTTAAATTCCTAAATTCTTAGCATCTACTCTTCTTTTTTTAGATTTTACTAAAGGCGGCTAATATTTTTCAATATTTTTAATAATTCAATTTTGTATACAATTTTCTAAACACAAAAAACCCTCCCCCAAAAAAGTGGGAAAGGGTTTTGAAAACGTATAGAATCGGTTGATTAACGTTTTGAGAACTGAGGTGCACGACGAGCGCCGCGTAGACCTGGTTTTTTACGTTCTTTCATGCGTGAATCACGAGTAAGTAATCCAGCTGATTTAAGTGCAGCACGGAAATCTGGGTCTACTTGAAGTAGAGCACGAGCGATACCATGACGTACAGCTCCAGCTTGACCAGTGTATCCACCACCGTTAACGTTTACGTGGATATCATAGCTTCCTGTAGTTTCAGTAGCTACTAATGGTTGTTTAATTACTTCACGTAATGCAGCGAATGGTACGTATTCTTCGATTTCACGTTTGTTGATAACAATTTTACCTGTACCTGGTACTAAACGTACGCGAGCTACAGAGCTTTTACGGCGACCAGTGCCGATGTATTGAACTTGTGCCAAAGTAATATCCTCCTCTTAATTTATATTATCCGCGAAGCTCATACGCTTCTGGTTTTTGTGCAGCATGTGGGTGCTCAGTTCCAGTGTAAACGTTAAGTTTACCGAACATTTTACGACCTAAAGAGTTTTTAGGAAGCATCCCTTTTACAGCTAATTCGATCATACGTGTTGGGTACTTTTCTAACATTTCGCCAGCAGTACGAGTTTTTAAACCACCCGCAAATTGAGTGTGGTGACGGTAAAGTTTACCCTCTAATTTGTTACCAGTTAAATGGATTTTGTCAGCGTTGATGATGATTACGTGATCACCTGTGTCAACGTTTGGTGTGAATGTTGGTTTATGTTTACCACGTAAGATTGCAGCTACTTCAGAAGCTAAACGTCCAAGAGTTTGGCCTTCTGCATCAACTACTAACCATTTACGGTCTACTTCGTGACCTTTAGCCATGAATGTTGTACGCATGTATATATCCTCCTAATCGATTCGATTACCGTTATTTTTCATTAGTCTACACTATAAGTTTCGGGGCTTATTTGTGGTGGTAATGAAAATACCATCTGTTATCATATAATGAATGACTTTTAAAGTCAAGTAATTTCATTAAACACCTGGTGAAGTTGTACAGGGTAACGTTTGGCATTTGCATTGTCCCTTTTCACCTAATATTTTTTCTCTTTAAAGCGAATTGCCGCTTCTATAAAACATACCGTATTCTATTAAACAATCGACCTTAATAAAACACTTTTTCAAGGTATAAACCTTGTGGTGGCGCCGTTTTGCCAGCCTTATCGCGATTCATTGAAGCAACGACTAGCTCGACATTTTGCACTTCTCGACGTCCTATGCCCACTTCCCATAAAGTTCCGGCAATAATGCGTACCATATTGTATAAGAAGCCACTACCTTCAATGACCATATGTAGCTCTTCACCATGCCATTCAAAATCGAGCTTATGAACAGTTCGCACTTTATCTTGGACACTTGTATTGGCTGCACAGAAGCATGAGAAATCATGTGTCCCAATAATCGCCTTAGCCGCCTCCTGCATCGCTGTAACGTCTGGTTTAACCCCATTGGTCTCTACTGTGTAATATCGACGAAACGGGCTTTGTACAGGCTCACACGACCATATATAGCGATAGCGTTTTCCTGTTACACTATAACGCGCATGAAAGTCAGCTGCCACTTCCTCAATGGATAAGACACGAATATCTCTAGGAAGCTGTACATTCAACGCTTTCATGTATTTTTCTACCGGTATTGCAAGCGGCGTATCAAAATGTAGTGTTTGTCCAGTTGCATGTACTCTTGCATCCGTGCGACCACTTGCCGTTACTTTGACCTTGTTACCTTTATGCATAACGGCAAGTACACGCTCTACTTCAGCTTGTACTGTACGCTCTCCTGGTTGCACTTGATAACCAGAAAATTGCGTTCCATCATAACTAATAATTGCTTTTAATCGTCGCATCAAGCTACTCCTTTAACTTCTATAGAAAAATAATAAAACAGCCATTGCCGCGAGTAAGGCAAGCGCAAATGTATCGCCCATATCCCACTTGAGTTGACGATAACGCGTACGACCTTCGCCGCCTCGATATCCTCGCACCTCCATCGCGGTCGCTAAGTCCTCTGCACGTTTAAAGGCACTTACAAAGAGCGGTACTAACAATGGAACAACGGCTTTAATACGGTCTTTTATTGGGCCAGAAGATAAATCTGAACCACGCGCCATTTGCGCCTTCATAATTTTATCTGTCTCATCCATCAACGTTGGAATAAAACGCAGTGAAATGGACATCATTAATGCTAGCTCGTGGACAGGAACCTTGATTTTTTTCAATGGATTAAGCAATACTTCAATCCCATCTGTAATGGAAATTGGTGATGTTGTCAGCGTTAAAATGGATGTCATAAACACTAATACAAGGAAACGTGTAGAAATATAAATCCCTTGGCGAACACCGCCCTCATAGATGGAGATAAACTTCCAATGAAATAGTAGGTCGCCTTCCTTGGTCATAAAAATATGCAGCAAGAATGTAAACGCCATTAAAAACAGCACGGGCTTTAGACCATTTATTAAAAAATACAAACGTATACGAGATACTAGAACAATGAGTAACGTAAAAGCTAAGAGCATTGCATATGTTATCGTATTATTCGCTAAAAATACGATAATGATAAATGCAAATACGAAAACGAGTTTAGAGCGTGGGTCAAGCTTATGAACAGGAGAATCTCCTGGCAAGAAGCGCCCGAATATCATTTTCTCCATCATGACTCTGCACGCTCCTCTCTTAATAATCGAGCCATTTCAATCGCTAGCTCCTCTTCAGTTAAACATACCTTTGCCAAAGATGTATTAATCATCTTTTCAACTTTTTGCTGAAAGCGCACAATCCGAGGCGGCTCTAAACGGAATTGTTTCAATGTCTCAATATCTTTAAAAATCTCACGCGGTGTTCCACTCAATACATTTTTGCCCTCATGCATAATGATAAGATTGTCCGCATAACGTGCTGCATCTTCCATACTGTGTGTCACAAGAATTGTCGTTAAATTACGCTCTTGATGTAATGTATAAAACATATCCATAATTTCCTTTTGACCACGGGGATCTAGCCCAGCCGTTGGTTCATCTAAAACAATAACTTCTGGCTCCATTGCTAAAACACCCGCTATGGCCACACGTCGCATTTGTCCGCCAGATAAATCAAATGGTGACTTTTCCAGTACGTTTTCAGGCAAGCCAACTAAACGGACAAGCTCTCTTGCACGCGCCTCAGCCTCTGTTGCAGATACACCAAAGTTCATTGGCCCGAACATAATATCTTTTAATACCGTTTCTTCAAACAGCTGATGCTCTGGAAATTGAAATACAATACCCACACGTTGGCGAACTGCTTTTAAATCCTTAGCCTTTTTACCTGCCTCCACTGTGCGATCGCCTAATTGCACAATGCCCGTTGTTGGCTTTAACAGCGCATTAAAATGTTGTAGAATGGTCGATTTACCAGAACCCGTATGACCAATAATTGCTTGGTACGTATGGGATGGAATCTCAAAATTCACATCGAATAATGCCCGTTTTTCAAAAGGTGTACCTTGAGAATAGGCATAGCTTACTTGTTGAAGTTTGATGTCCATAGATCATTCACCAACTCTTCTTCTGTCATATGTTGTCCCATTAACGGAACACCTTCCTTTTGCAATAACTTTGATAACTTCATGGCAAATGGTAAATCAAGCCCTAGCTCCGTTAATTTGTCCCCCAGTGAAAAAATTTCAGCAGGTGATCCTTCCGCAAACTTCTTACCATCGTTCATAAATAGTATACGATCAGCCAACATGGCCTCTTCTAAATCATGGGTAATGGATAACACCGTTAGCCCTGTTTCTGCGCGTAATGTTTGGACAGTTTGTAATACTTCGGCACGGCCTTGTGGGTCTAACATAGATGTGGCTTCATCTAATATAAGCAACTTTGGCTTCAATGCTAATGCCCCTGCAATCGCAACACGTTGCTTCTGTCCACCCGATAAATGATGTGGCTCATGATCTAAAAAGTTACTCATCTTCACTTGTTCCAACGCGGCATGTACACGTTTTACCATTTCTTCAAACGGTATGCCGTTATTTTCAAGTGCAAAGGCAACATCATCTTGCACGGTTGCCCCTACAAATTGATTGTCTGGATTTTGAAACACCATGCCCATTTGTGAGCGGCATTCCCATAGGTTATCTTCATTTAAGACTTCACGTAGTATACGAACATCTCCCTGCTGCGGGAATAATAAACCATTCATTAATTTGGCGATCGTAGATTTCCCTGAACCATTATGACCAACGATGGCAATCCACTCACCTTCTTGGACGGCAAAGCTTACATTTTCAACAGCGTTTCGCAGCTCTTGATTTTCAGGTGTATATGAAAACGTCACATTATTTAACGATAAAATTTCGGGCATTTCTAGAACTCCTCTCTACATGCTCAGCTATACTAACTAACTTACACTTTTTTATGTATGAATTCTACTACAATCAATATGTCGGTATAAGAAAAGTGCCTACGCGCTTATTCTTTTATATTAAAAAAAGCACCATCAATTGGCGCTGTTTCGTTGTTCATTAAAATAATAATAAAAAAGCGCGCACCTCATTCGATAGAAATGCGCTAGTCGTTACATTTACAAGAAACACGGGTGCTCAAGCCCTTGCCTCTTTTGAATGAGGTGCGGAGAGCTAAACGAGACGCCACACAACAGTGTCCGCTCATCATAACGCTCAGCTTAATTATTTGTCGTATAAATCGTTTATAAAGAAAGAGGGTGGTGGTTCCACCCTCTTCACCACTTGTTTTCTCTTATGATTAAACTAATTCAATCACAACAACAGGTGCACCGTCACCACGACGAGGACCTACTTTAAGAATACGAGTGTAACCACCTTGACGCTCTGCGTAACGTGGTGCAACATCATCAAATAGCTTTTGTAGCGCAAATGAAGTTGTTTCGTTACCTTCTTCGTCAGTAGTTGTTACTAGTTCACGACGGATGAATGCAGCAGCTTGACGGCGTGCGTGTAAATCTCCGCGTTTACCTAAAGTAATCATTTTTTCAACAGCTTTACGTACTTCTTTAGCGCGAGCCTCAGTAGTTTCGATACGCTCGTTGATGATTAAATCAGTAGCTAAGTCACGTAACATCGCTTTACGTTGAGAACTTGTACGACCAAGTTTTCTGTAACCCATGGATGTTTCCCTCCTTTATAAAAAATATCTGATCTTATAAGTTTTGTTTAAATCGCTTAGTCTTCTTTGCGTAACCCTAAACCAAGCTCTTCTAACTTCGCTTTTACCTCTTCTAATGACTTACGTCCAAGGTTACGAACTTTCATCATGTCGTCTTCTGACTTATTCGCAAGTTCTAGTACTGTATTAATACCAGCGCGTTTTAAGCAGTTGTAAGAACGAACAGAAAGATCAAGTTCTTCGATAGTCATCTCTAAAACTTTTTCTTTTTGATCTTCTTCTTTTTCGACCATGATTTCAGCAGTTTGAGCCTCATCTGTCATGCCAACGAAGATGTTTAGATGCTCGGTTAAAATTTTTGCTCCGAGCGAAATCGCCTCTTTCGGACCGATGCTACCATCTGTCCACACATCAAGAGAAAGTTTGTCGTAGTCAGAAGACTGACCTACACGAGTATTTTCCACTTGGAAATTGACGCGTGATACTGGAGTGTAAATAGAGTCGATCGGGATCACGCCGATAGGAAGATCCTCACGTTTGTTTTGATCAGCAGGAGTGTAACCACGGCCGCGTTGAGCGTACATACGCATACGTAAATGACCGTTTTTAGCGATTGTTGCAATATATAGATCTGGGTTTAAAATTTCTACGTCACTGTCATGTGTAATGTCAGCAGCCGTAACTGTTCCATCGCCCTTTACATCAATCTCAATAACTTTTTCTTCGTCAGAGTAGATTTTAAGAGCAAGCTTTTTCACGTTCAAAATAATTGAAGCTACATCTTCCACAACGCCTTCTACAGTTGAGAATTCGTGAAGAACGCCATCAATTTGGATTGAAGTGACAGCAGCTCCTGGTAATGAAGACAGAAGGATACGACGTAAAGAATTACCCAAAGTGTTTCCATATCCGCGTTCAAGCGGTTCTACAACAAACTTTCCATATTTGGAATCTTCGCTGATCTCCACCGTTTCAATCTTTGGTTTTTCAATTTCGATCATTTCATTTACCCTCCTTCAAAACATCGAATGTATAGGTTCTTTCCATCATAGATTCGATCGTCATTGACGTATCGTTTATTATCTGCACAAGACAGTCTGTACAAAAAATGATGTTCTCATACACTATGAGAAGCACCCATTACACGCGACGACGTTTTGGCGGACGGCAACCATTGTGAGGAACTGGAGTAACGTCTTTAATAGCAGTTACTTCTAAACCAGCAGCTTGAAGTGCACGAATTGCAGCTTCACGACCAGCACCAGGACCTTTAACAGTTACTTCCAACGTTTTCAGACCATGTTCAAGGGATGTTTTAGCAGCAGTTTCTGCAGCCATTTGAGCAGCGAATGGTGTAGATTTACGTGAACCACGGAAACCAAGAGCACCAGCACTTGACCAAGATACAGCGTTACCTTGCATATCTGTAATCGTTACAATTGTATTGTTAAATGTAGAACGAATGTGTGCAATACCAGATTCGATATTCTTTTTCACACGACGTTTACGAGTTTGTTGTTTACGAGCCATGTTAAGAAGGAACCTCCTTTACGTATTATTTTTTCTTGTTCGCAACTGTTTTACGAGGACCTTTACGCGTACGCGCATTGTTCTTCGTATTTTGACCACGAACAGGTAAACCACGACGGTGACGGATACCACGGAATGAACCGATTTCCATCAGACGTTTAATGTTTAATGAAGTTTCGCGACGTAAGTCACCTTCAAGTTTGTAAGAATCTAATTGTTCACGGATTAAGTTTAACTGATCTTCAGTTAAGTCGCGTACGCGTGTATCTTCTGAAATACCTGCGCCAGCTAATACTTTCTGAGCTGTAGTTTTACCAATACCGTAAATGTAAGTTAATGAAATTACCACGCGTTTGTCGCGAGGAATGTCAACACCAGCAATACGTGCCATGTACGTTGTGCACCTCCTTTAGAATCAACCTTGTTTTTGTTTGTGTTTAGGATTTTCACAGATTACCATTACTTTACCGCGTCGGCGAATTACTTTACATTTTTCGCAGATCGGTTTCACAGATGGTCTCACTTTCATCTAACCTAACCTCCTTAGTAGTCCGGAGCGCAAAAGATTATTTAAAACGGTATGTGATACGACCGCGAGTTAAATCATAAGGAGATAACTCGATAGTAACCTTATCTCCAGGTAGAATACGGATAAAGTGCATACGAATCTTACCAGAAACGTGTGCTAAAATCACATGTCCATTTTCTAATTCTACCTTAAACATCGCGTTTGGCAAAGTCTCAACAACTGTCCCTTCGACTTCAATTACATCATCTTTCGCCATCTACTCTGTCTCTCCTCTCTATATGCAAATTAAAGTTCTCATCGTTACATCAAACGGATATCTGCTGCAACTATAGAAGCAACCTCGTTTCAACATATGTTTGGATTGTATGAGAGATGTTTGAAAGACGCTCGTCTGGTTTCGCTTCACACAATCCACGGAATATACAGGACCAGTATGGGCACTGAATCTCCCATGTTTACACGAATACCGGAATGTCTTTGATGAGATATTCATACCCGTTACACAGATGCTTCCACGAAACCCATTATACTCTCTCAAAAGTCATGTTGCACTTTTTAAAAGAAATATATACCGGGCACAATATGCTTTTGCAACTCTCAAAAAAATTATGTTTCGGTGTTGCTCCCGCATGCCTCCCGCGGAAGCAGTATTCTGCGCCCGGAGCCGGGTATCAGCTGCGGCTGCCCTGTAAAAGAGCATCAAGATCAGCAAACACTTTATTAATATCTTGCTGTCCATCAATATTTGTTAACACACCTTTTGCTTCATAGAAGTCCAATAAAGGTTGTGCTTGATTCATATTTACTTCAAGACGGTTTGCAACCGTTTCAGGATTATCATCCGCACGTGTGTATAATTCGCAACCATCTTTATCACATTTACCTTCCACAGCTGGTGGATTGAAAATTAAATGATAAGATGTACCGCAAGTTTTACAAATACGACGACCAGATAAACGAGCAATTAGCTCATCTTTTTCAACTTGAATGTTTAACGTATGTTCAATAGCTTTACCAAGATCAGCTAAAATGCTGTCTAACGCTTCCGCTTGAGGAACTGTACGTGGGAATCCATCTAATAGGAAACCTTTATCACAATCAGCTTTAGCAAGTCGCTCACGAACAATACCAATCGTTACTTCATCAGGTACTAGAGCACCTTGATCCATGAACGATTTAGCCTGTAAGCCTAGCTCTGTACCATCTTTAATAGCGGCACGGAACATGTCTCCTGTAGAAATATGAGGAATTGCGTACTTCTCAACAATTTTATCTGCCTGTGTACCTTTACCAGCACCTGGCAGACCCATTAAAACGATATTCATCGGAAATAGTCCTCCCACAAAAGGTTTGCTGATTTCAGGAAACGAAGAACGTTCCCTAAAAATCAACATTATTTCATAAAGCCTTTGTAGTGACGTTTAACAAGTTGTGATTCTAGCTGTTTCATCGTTTCTAGCGCTACGCCGACTACGATAATAATACTAGTACCACCGATTTGCACTGAGGCAGGTAGATTCATAAGGTTGATGAATATAATCGGCATTACTGCAATTACAGTTAAGAATATCGCACCAACAAATGTTAGTCGATATAACACGCTTGTTAAATACGTTTGAGTGTTTTCACCCGGGCGAATACCTGGAATGTAAGCACCTTGTTTTTTCAAGTTGTCTGCCACATTTTCTGGATTCACTTGTACGAATGCATAGAAATATGTGAATGCGACGATCAATGCAACATAAATCAACATTCCAACAGGTTTCTGATAATCGAACGTGTTTTCAATGAATGCTGTGATATCGTTTTGACCAAAGAACGCTGCTAACGTACGAGGTGTGACAAGGAACGCTACTGAGAAGATTACCGGAATAACCCCTGCAGCATTTACTTTTAACGGTAAGTGCGTTTGCTGACCACCAGTTTGTTGGTTGCGTCCAGTAACTCGTTTTGCATATTGAATTGGAATTTTACGAAGTGCTTGTTGCACGTAAATAACCCCAACGACAATTGCAAGTAAAATCAAAGCAAGTAATGCAAGGATGATAATGTTAATAAACAGTTTATCGCCTGCACCCTCAATTTGTTGTGCATAGATTTGGTTTATTCCTGTAGGTAATGCTGCCACGATACCAGCAAAGATTACAACAGAAATACCATTACCAACACCATGTGCGGTAATTTGTTCAGCAAGCCATACTAGGAATGCTGTACCTGCTGTCAATACAATTGAAATTGTAATATAAGTTAGAATTCCCTCTTCTTTAATCAAAGATCCACCGTACATTTTGTTGAAGCCAAATGACATGGCGAATGATTGGATAAAAGCAAGAATAATTGTAAAGTAGCGAGTAAATTGTGCAAGTTTACGTCTTCCGACTTCACCTTGCTTTGCCCATTCAGCAAATTTCGGTACTACGTCCATTTGCAATAACTGAACAATGATTGAGGCTGTGATGTATGGCATAATTCCCATCGCGAAGATAGAGAAGTTTTGCAACGCACCACCGCCAAAAGTATTGAGGAAACCAACGAGGTTAAACTCATCAGTTGCCTTTAATACAGTTGCGTCAACATTCGGTACTGGTATGAATGTACCAATACGGAAAATAATTAACATTAAAAGAGTGAAGATGATTTTATTTCTTATATCTCGAACACGCATAAAGTTAGAGATTGTCTGAAACATTAAATCACCTCAGTAGTTCCGCCGGCATTCTCGATTGCTTCTTTTGCTGAAGCTGAGAATTTATGAGCTTTTACTGTAAGCTTTTTGTTAAGTGTTCCATTACCAAGAACTTTAATTCCAGCTTTTTCATTGCTCACAAGACCAGTTTCAAGTAATAATGCAGTTGTTACTTCTGCACCGTCTTCGAAACGGTTTAATGTGTCAAGGTTAACGATAGCGTATTCTTTACGGTTAATGTTCGTAAATCCACGTTTAGGTAAACGACGGAATAACGGGTTTTGACCGCCCTCAAAGCCTGGGCGAACACCGCCACCAGAACGAGCGTTTTGACCTTTATGACCTTTACCTGCTGTTTTACCGTTACCAGAACCGATACCACGACCAACGCGATTGCGTTGTTTACGAGAACCTTCTGCTGGTTTTAACTCATGCAGTTTCATAGTGGGTGGCACCTCCTTGTTCATTAATTAAAAATTAATTTTCTTTTACAGTAACTAAGTGAGCTACTTTATCAAGCATACCGCGAGTAGCTGCGTTATCAGCTTTCTCAACAGTTTGATTTAATTTACGTAATCCTAGAGCTTCAATAGTTTTACGTTGTGCCGGTTTAGAACCGATCACAGATTTTGTAAGGGTGATTTCTAATTTGTTAGCCATTATTATTCCCCCCTTATCCTAATATTTCTTCCACTGATTTGCCACGTAATTTTGCAACGTCCTCTACGCGTTTTAATTCAGTTAAACCTTGAACAGTAGCACGCACCATATTGATTGGTGTGTTAGATCCAAGTGATTTTGAAAGAATATCAGTAATACCAGCAAGTTCTAGTACGGCACGTACTGGACCACCAGCGATAACCCCTGTACCAGGAGCAGCAGGTTTGATTAGGATTTCTCCTGCACCGAAGCGACCAAGCACTAAGTGTGGAGTTGTTCCACCTACACGTGGCACTTCGATTAAGTTTTTCTTCGCATCTTCAACAGCTTTACGGATAGCATCTGGCACCTCTTGAGCTTTACCAGTACCGAAACCAACATGTCCGTTTCTATCGCCAACTACAACTAATGCTGTGAAGCGGAAGCGACGTCCACCTTTAACAACTTTAGCAACACGGTTAATAGTAACTACGCGTTCTTCAAGTTCTCCAAGTTTGTTTGCGTCAATTCGACTCATGAAATGTGTCCCTCCTTCTTATTAAAATTCTAAACCGTTCTCACGTGCAGCTTCAGCTAAAGCTTTTACACGTCCATGATATAAGTAACCACCACGGTCAAATACAATTGCAGTAATGTTTTTTTCCGCAGCGCGTTTCGCGATTGTTTCACCGATTTTTGATGCAGCTTCTACGTTGTTACCAGCACCTTCAAAACCTTTTTCTTGAGATGATGCGCTAACAAGTGTTACGCCTGCTACGTCATCGATAAGTTGAGCGTAGATGTTCTTGTTAGAACGGAATACGTTTAAGCGTGGACGCTCAGCAGTACCCGCGATTTTAGAACGAACTCGCGCATGACGTTTTTTACGAACTTGATTTTTATCCTGTTTCGTAATCACAAGGGTCACTCCTTTCTAATGCTTAAGCAGCATTATTTACCTGTTTTACCTTCTTTACGACGAACGTATTCGCCTTCGTAACGGATACCTTTACCTTTATAAGGCTCTGGTGGACGAACGTCACGGATATTAGATGCAAGAGCGCCAACGCGTTCTTTGCTGATACCTTTAACGATGATTTTTGTATTAGTCGGAACTTCTACTTCAAGACCATCTTCTGGTGTGAACTCAACTGGGTGAGAGTAACCTACGTTAAGTACAAGCTTTTTACCTTGTAATTGCGCACGGTAACCGACACCGATAAGTTCTAATGATTTTTCGAAACCTGCAGAAACACCAGTAACCATGTTCGCTAAAAGCGCACGAGTTGTACCGTGGTTTGTGCGGTGTTCTTTTGAATCAGAAGGACGAGATACAGAGATCACATTACCTTCTTGCTCAATTTTCATATCTTGGTGGAAAGAACGAACAAGTTCGCCTTTAGGACCTTTAACAGTAACAGTGTTGTCAGCTGCGACAGTAACAGTTACGTTAGCTGGTACCTCGATAATTTTTTTACCTACACGAGACATTTAGTTGCACCTCCATTCATTTATTGCTAATTACCAAACGTATGCTAGAACTTCGCCGCCAACTTGTTTAGCGCGAGCTTCTTTATCTGTTAATAAACCTTGTGAAGTTGACACTAAAGCGATACCAAGACCGTTCAGTACTTTAGGAACTTCATTTGTTTTAGCATATACACGTAGACCAGGTTTAGAAATACGTTTTAGGCCAGTGATAACGCGCTCGTTATCTTTACCGTACTTTAAGAAGATACGGATGATACCTTGTTTGTTGTCTTCCACGTATTCTACGTCACGTACGAAACCTTCACGCTTTAAAATTTCAGCGATTTCTTTTTTCACGTTGGAAGCTGGTACTTCTAACTTCTCGTGACGAACCATGTTCGCATTACGAATGCGAGTAAGCATATCTGCAATCGGATCAGTCATTGTCATTACATTTACCTCCTTCCCAAATTAGGGGATTACCAGCTGGCTTTTTTAACGCCAGGAATTTGTCCCTTATATGCAAGTTCTCGGAAACAAATACGGCAAAGTTTGAATTTGCGATATACTGAGTGTGGACGACCACAGCGTTCACAACGTGTATATTCTTGCACTTTAAACTTTTGCTTACGTTGTTGTTTAACGATCATAGATTTTTTAGCCACGTTTTCGCCCTCCTTGTTTAATTACTTTTGGAACGGCATACCGAATTGTGTCAATAACTCGCGAGCTTCTTCGTCAGAGTTCGCTGTCGTTACGATCACGATGTCCATACCGCGTACTTTTGAAACTTTATCGTAATCGATTTCTGGGAAAATTAATTGCTCTTTAACACCAAGAGTGTAGTTACCGCGACCATCGAATGCTTTTTTAGAAACACCACGGAAGTCACGTACACGAGGTAATGCGATTGCGATTAATTTATCCAAGAATTCATACATACGCTCACCGCGTAATGTAACTTTAGCACCGATAGGCATACCTTCACGTAGACGGAAACCTGCGATCGATTTTTTCGCTTTAGTTACTACTGGTTTTTGACCAGTGATAATTGTCAATTCTTCTACAGCTGCATCTAGCGCTTTAGAGTTTTGAACTGCATCGCCAACACCCATGTTGATAACGATTTTATCAACTTTTGGAAGTTGCATAACTGATTTATATCCAAATTTGCTCATTAGAGCAGGAGAAACTTCATTTAAATATTTTTCTTTTAGGCGGCTCATGTGTGTACCTCCCTTCTTTTATTTACTAATTAGTCGATTACTGCACCTGATTTTTTTGCAACACGAACTTTTTTACCGTTTTCGATTTTATAACCTACACGAGTCGGCTCGCCAGATTTAGGATCGATTAGCATTACGTTCGAAACGTGAATTGCAGCCTCTTGGCTTACAATCCCACCTTGTGGATTCAATTGGTTAGGTTTAACGTGTTTTTTCACGATGTTTACACCTTCAACAAGAACGCGGTCTTGTTTAGGGAAAGCAGCTAGGATTACTCCTTCTTTGCCTTTGTCCTTACCAGTGATAACCTTAACCTTGTCACCTTTTTTTACATGCATGCTGTCGCACCTCCTTGATTGGCACTGTCATGAAATTAAAGAACTTCTGGAGCTAGAGAAACGATTTTCATGAAGTTGCTGTCACGTAATTCACGTGCAACAGGTCCGAAAATACGAGTTCCGCGTGGTGATTTATCATCACGAATAATTACACAAGCATTTTCATCAAATTTGATGTAAGTACCGTCTTTACGACGTACGCCTGATTTAGTACGAACGATAACAGCTTTAACAACGTCACCCTTCTTGACAACGCCACCTGGTGTTGCTTTCTTAACTGTACAAACAACGATATCACCGATGTTAGCAGTTTTACGGCCAGAGCCACCAAGCACTTTAATTGTAAGAACTTCACGTGCACCTGAGTTGTCAGCAACTTTCATACGACTTTCTTGTTGGATCACTTAGGTTACCTCCCTTCGGAAATTGGTTGTTCCGAAATAGTTATTAAATAATAACCGCTTTTTCTACAACTTCAACTAGACGGAAACGTTTAGTAGCTGATAGCGGGCGAGTCTCCATGATACGTACGATATCACCGATTTTCGCTTGGTTTTGCTCATCATGAGCTTTAAACTTTTTAGAGTACTTTACACGTTTACCATAAAGCTTGTGCTTTTTGTGAGTTTCAACTAAAACAGAAATTGTTTTGTCCATTTTATCTGAAACGACACGGCCCGTGTAAACTTTGCGTTGATTACGCTCAGTCATACTTGAAAACCTCCTTTATCAGTTATTTGCACTGATTTCTCTTTCACGAATAACAGTTTTCATACGCGCGATTGCTTTACGCACTTCACGAATACGAGCTGTGTTTTCTAATTGACCAGTCGCCAATTGGAAGCGAAGGTTGAAAAGCTCTTCTTTCAGTGATTTCACTTTTAATTCAATTTCAGAAGTGGCAAGGTCACGGATTTCATTAGCTTTCATTAGATTCACCACCAGTTTCTTGACGTTTTACGATCTTACATTTAACAGGAAGCTTATGTGATGCTAAACGAAGTGCTTCACGTGCGATCTCTTCAGATACACCAGCAATTTCGAACATTACTTTTCCTGGTTTAACAACTGCTACCCAACCTTCAGGAGAACCTTTACCAGAACCCATGCGGACTTCTAGAGGTTTTTTCGTGTAAGGTTTGTGCGGGAAGATTTTAATCCAAACTTTACCGCCACGTTTCATGTAACGAGTCATCGCGATACGTGCAGATTCGATTTGACGGTTAGTAATCCAGCTAGCAGTTTGAGCTTGTAGGCCCCATTCGCCGAAAGATACTTCTTTACCGCCTTTCGCTTCGCCACGCATGTTTCCGCGGTGTTCACGACGGTATTTTACGCGTTTAGGCAATAACATATTATTTGCCTCCTTCCACAGATTTCTTCGTAGGAAGAACTTCACCACGGTAGATCCATACTTTAACGCCTAATTTACCGTAAGTAGTGTCAGCTTCTGCGTGTGCATAGTCGATGTCAGCACGTAGAGTATGAAGTGGAACAGTTCCTTCACTATAGTGTTCAGCACGCGCGATATCAGCGCCACCTAAACGACCAGATACTTGTGTTTTAATTCCTTTTGCACCAGCACGCATTGTGCGTTGGATCGCTTGCTTTTGCGCACGACGGAATGAAACACGGTTTTCTAATTGACGAGCGATGTTTTCAGCTACTAGACGAGCGTCAAGATCAGCACGTTTAATTTCGATAATGTTGATGTGTACACGTTTACCAGTTAATTCGCCAAGGTATTTACGAAGGTTTTCAACTTCAGTACCACCTTTACCGATTACCATCCCTGGTTTAGCAGTGTGAATTGTAATGTTTACACGGTTTGCAGCACGTTCGATTTCAACTTTAGAAACAGAAGCGTCTTTAAGAGCCGTTTCAATATATTTACGCACTTTGATGTCTTCGTGAAGTAGAGTTGCATAGTCTTTTTCAGCGTACCATTTTGACTCCCAGTCACGAATAATACCAACGCGCAGTCCTATTGGATGTACTTTTTGACCCACGGATTAACCCTCCTTCTTCTCAGATACCACTAAAGTGATGTGGCTTGTGCGTTTGTTAATTGCGCTTGCACGTCCTTGTGCACGTGGACGGAAACGTTTTAATGTTGGACCTTCATCAACGAATACTTCAGAAACTACTAAAGAGTTGATATCTAGATCGTAGTTGTGCTCAGCATTAGCAACTGCAGATTTTAATACTTTCTCAACGACTGGAGACGCCGCTTTTGGAGTATGACGTAAAATTGCAACTGCCTCACCTACTTGCTTACCTCGGATTAAGTCTACAACTAGACGAACTTTACGAGGAGCGATACGTACTGTGCGAGCGATAGCTTTAGCTTGTGTCATTAGGATTTACCTCCTCTCAAAATTAGCGTCTTGTTTTCTTGTCGTCTGCACCGTGACCTTTGTAAGTACGAGTCGGTGCGAATTCACCAAGTTTGTGGCCTACCATATCTTCTGTTACGTATACAGGAACATGTTTACGTCCATCATATACAGCAATTGTTAGTCCGATGAAGTTCGGGAAGATTGTAGAACGGCGAGACCAAGTTTTAATAACTTGTTTCTTCTCAGAAGCCTCTTGTGCTTCCACTTTTTTCATTAAGTGGTCATCAACAAAAGGTCCTTTTTTCAAACTGCGACCCATGTAGGAACCTCCCTCCGTGATTCCACCACGGCTCTCACATAGAACCGTAGTTTAACCACTTTATTTTTTACGACTACGGATGATGAATTTATCCGATTTGTTTTTCTTATTACGAGTTTTGTAACCAAGTGCTGGTTTACCCCAAGGTGTCATCGGTGATTTACGTCCGATTGGAGAACGTCCTTCACCACCACCGTGTGGGTGATCGTTAGGGTTCATTACAGAACCACGAACAGTTGGGCGTTTACCTAACCAACGGCTACGACCTGCTTTACCGATGTGCACAAGTTCATGTTGTTCGTTACCAACTTGACCGATTGTAGCGCGGCAAGTAGCAAGAACTAAACGTACTTCACCAGATTGTAGACGAACGATTACGTATTTGTCTTCACGACCAAGTACTTGCGCAGAAGTACCAGCAGAACGTACTAATTGTCCACCTTTACCAGGTTTTAACTCGATGTTATGGATTGTTGTACCCATTGGAATGTTTGCTAATGGTAATGTGTTACCTACTTTAATATCAGCATCTGGACCAGATACGATTGTTTGACCAACCTCTAGACCTTTTGGTGCTAAGATGTAAGCTTTTGCTCCATCAGCGTAGTTAATTAATGCGATATTCGCAGAACGGTTTGGATCATATTCAATAGTAGCAACTTTCGCTGGAATGCCATCTTTAACACGTTTGAAATCGATAACACGATATTGCTTCTTATGACCACCACCATGATGACGAACAGTGATTTTACCTTGGTTGTTACGACCAGCTTTGCGTTTAGTTGGTTCAAGCAATGATTTCTCAGGCTTGTTAGTTGTAATTTCCGCAAAGTCTAAAGACGTCATATTACGACGACCATTAGAGGTAGGTTTATACTTTTTAATCGCCATTGTGTTTCCCTCCTTCTTGATTGTTCAAATCATAAATCCTTAAAGGATTACATTTCGAATAATTCGATGTCTTTGCTGTCCGCAGTTAGTTTAACAATCGCTTTACGACGTTTGTTTGTGTAACCACCGTAACGGCCAACGCGTTTGAATTTACCTTTGTAGTTAAGAACGTTTACTTTCTCAACGTTTACGCCAAAGATTTCTTCTACAGCGTCTTTTACTTGAGTTTTGTTAGCGCGAGTGTCTACTTCGAAAGTATACTTTTTCTCTGCCATAAGTTCTGAAGAACGCTCAGTAATGACCGGACGTTTTAAAATATCACGTGCTTCCATTATCCAAGCACCTCCTCAACTTTTTCTACTGCAGCTTTAGTGAATACAACTTTTTCATGACCTAAAAGATCAAGAACGTTGATTCCGTTTGCAGTTAAAACTGTTACACCAGGGATGTTACGAGCAGATAATGCTACGTTTTCATCTAGGTCAGCAGTTACGAATAAAGATTTTTTCTCTAAAGAAAGATCTTTAAGGATTTTAGTAAATTCTTTTGTTTTTGGTGCTGCTAGTGTAAGAGCATCAAGAACTAAGAAGTTTTGTTCTACTACTTTAGCTGATAAAGCAGATTTAAGAGCTAAACGACGAACTTTTTTAGGTAATTTATAAGAATAGCTACGTGGAGTTGGACCGAATACGATACCACCGCCGCGCCATTGTGGAGAACGGATAGAACCTTGACGAGCACGACCAGTTCCTTTTTGACGCCATGGTTTACGACCACCACCAGCAACTTCAGAACGGTTTTTAACCTTATGATTACCTTGACGAAGAGAAGCGCGTTGTGCAACTACTGCGTCGAATAATACTGCTTCATTTGGCTCGATTCCGAAGATCGCTTCGTTTAACTCGATTTCACCAACTGAAGCACCTGTTTGACTAAGTACAGATACTTTTGTCATTCCTGTTTCCTCCTTTCTTGAAGTGATTAGTTAGCTTTAATTGCAGTTTTAACTGTAACTAGAGCTTTTTTAGAACCAGGAACATTACCTTTAACAAGTAGTAAGTTACGTTCTGCATCAACTTTTACGATTTCTAAGTTTTGGATTGTAACTACTGTGCCACCCATTTGACCAGGTAATTTCTTTTGTTTAAATACGCGGTTCGGAGCAACTGGACCCATTGAACCAGGACGACGGTGGTAACGAGAACCGTGGGCCATAGGACCACGAGATTGTCCGTGGCGTTTGATAACACCTTGGAAACCTTTACCTTTAGTAACTCCTGTTACATCAATTACATCGCCTTCTGCGAAAATTTCTACTTTGACTTCTTGACCAACTTCGTATTCTTCAACGTTCACGTTGCGGAATTCACGAATGAAGCGCTTAGGAGCAGTATTCGCTTTTGCTACGTGACCTTGTTCTGGTTTGTTAGAAAGCTTAACGCGCTTATCTTCGAAACCAACTTGGATAGCTTCGTAGCCGTCAGTTTCAACAGTTTTCTTTTGAAGAACTACGTTTGGAGTAGCTTCGATAACTGTTACCGGGATTAAATCGCCGTTTTCAGCGAAAACTTGTGTCATACCAATTTTTCTACCTAAGATTCCTTTAGCCATTTGTCACACCTCCTGTAAGTTTTAAAAAGTTATATTGTTTTTACCATTAAAGTTTGATTTCGATATCAACGCCAGATGGTAAATCAAGTTTCATTAACGCATCAACAGTTTGTGGTGTTGGGTTAACGATATCGATCAGACGTTTATGCGTACGCATCTCGAATTGTTCACGAGAGTCTTTGTACTTGTGAACAGCACGTAGAATTGTGTACACAGACTTCTCAGTTGGAAGTGGAATCGGACCTGATACACTTGCACCTGAACGTTTTGCAGTCTCCACAATTTTCTCAGCAGACTGATCTAAAATACGGTGATCATACGCTTTTAAACGAATACGAATCTTTTGTTTTGCCATTATTTTCCCTCCTTCTCGCCTATTTTCTAGACATTCTCCACGAAAATTCTCCAACGCACCGCCATGGCAAAGCGGCCGGGTGTGTCGGCAACCTCTCGTTTCATCGCAGTCAAAGACCAACATTCAACATTATATACAATAAAAAAAGAATAAGCAAGTCTTTTCGCTAAATTCTTTTAAATGTTGTAGATATTCTTTACTACTAATATTTCTCGCTTATTTAAGCCGTTTACTAGTATATATAATTTTCATTGATTTTGCAACACTTAACCTGTGCTATCTACGTTTTCGAACATTTCGAACAATTAACAAAAAAAGCAGTCTCTAAAATTTAGAAACTGCTTCCCAACATTATAGAAAGAATACACAGGCAATCCATCCAAATAGGACAAGTGGAATATTAATAAAGATAAACGTCGGTACACATGTATCCCAAATATGATTATGTTGTCCATCAACATTTAAGCCAGCAGTTGGTCCTAATGTTGAATCTGATGCTGGTGAACCTGCGTCACCTAATGCGCCTGCAGTGCCAATTAAGCACAATATCGCTAAAGGGCTCATTCCTAATCCTTGTGCTAACGGAACAAATAAAGTCGCAATAATCGGTACTGTCGCAAAAGAAGAGCCTATGCCCATTGTGACAACTAATCCAATCACTAGCATAATAAATACCGCCAAACTTCTATTGCCTTCAAGGTATGCCAGAGAGCTTGTAATTAAACTATCTACATCACCCGTTGCATTGATAACGGAAGCGAACCCATTGGCGGCAATCATTACAAAGCCAATGAATGCCATCATCTTCATACCTTCTGATAGAATTTCATCGGCCTCTCTCCATTTTAGAGCACCCGTAAAATACATAATCATGATCCCTGCAAAGGCGCCAACAATCATGGAATCTGTTGCGATTTGCGCGATAAGTGAAACAATTAATGCTAGTGCCGTAGAAATAATAACTGTTTTACTAACATTCACATTTAAAGCCGCTGTTTCTACATCTGTATTTTTGTATTTACGTGGTTTGCGATATACATAGAATGCAATCCCTAGTCCTACTAACATACCTAGGATAGGAATAGCCATTGCTACAGGCACATCACTTGCTTGTGCAACCATTCCAGCATTCGTTACTTGCGTTGACACAATTTCTTGGAAGATTGCTCCGAAGCCTGCTGGTACAAAACTATAGGTACCAATTAAGCCAACCGCAATTAGCGTGGCTATTATTCTACGATCCACTTCTAGCATATTTAAAACTTTTAAAATCGGTGGTATTAGTAAAGGGATAAAGGCAATATGAATTGGAATTAAGTTTTGAGAAAAAATCGCCATGATAAAAATAAGGAGAAAAATTAATACTTTTACTAAGCCCTTCCTATTACTTGAACCATTTTTATTTAACACGTTTAACATACCCGCAATCAATAAGTCAGGTATACCTGTCTTCGAGATAGCTATAGCAAATCCACCAAGTAGACCATAACTAAGTGCAATAGTAGCACCTGCCCCTAACCCCTCTGTAAACGACTCGACAGTTGCTTGAATACCCATACCACTTGTTAAGCCCCCTGCAAAGGCTCCTAAAACAAGTGAAAGGACAACATTGATTCGAAGCAAACTTAATATTAACATGACAGCTACTGCCACAATTACCGCATTCATAAAGACACTTCACTTTCGTACACTAGATTATTAATATGTTAAACTTTAATATTCTGACAAACGAAAGTCAAGCTGTTATGAAATATTTCATTAAATGTAAAATTCAAAAAACAGTATGACCTGTATTAGATCATACTGTTTTTCGGAGTTTCTTCCTATTTAATAGTTATAATGATTCTCTTATTACTTTTTTATAATAACCAACCGAAAGGACTGCAAAAATTGCATATAAAGCGACGTAACAGCTCATAGCAATCCATAACGGTGTTGTTAATTCTGAACCAAATAAAAACCATCCTGATTTCACTGCAAAATAACTATGAAGTAGACCAATCAGTAAAGGAACACCAAAATTGAACGCCTGTTTCATAAAGATTCCCTTCATGATATCTCGTTCTGAGAAGCCAATCTTTCTTAAAATTGTATAAGCTCCTCGTTCTTCTTCTGCTTCAGACATTTGTTTAAAGTACAGAATGCTACCAGTCGTCATTAAAAATGCTAAGCCTAAAAATGCTGTCGTAAAAATTATTAACCCAAGTGATTCAATATTTCCTTTACGTTCAGCTTCAAATGACTTGATTTTAAAGTTTTGAGTATTGCCATCATTATCAAAAATAGTAATGGCATCTGCGCCTGATTCTTCATACAATTTTTCAGCTAGTGCAAGGTCTTTCTTTGACTGTAATGTAATCGAAGTTTGTTTATGCCAAGGGAATAGTTTTGCTTGCGTTGACAATTTTTCAAACAATGCATCAGACACTACAAAAATTGGACCTCCGCCACCAGACGTTACTGTTCCACCAATAATACTTTCATCATGAATAGCTTTGACATGCAGTGTTTCTTTAAGTTTACCTGCTGATACGACTAGATTACGATCCTTTTCTAATGGGAACATCTCCGCCATATAGCCACCATAGTTAGTTAAAATAACATCATTACCCGCAATTGTTGTATTTGGGTTTCTACGTTGATAATCAGAAAGTGGAATGGTATAAATCGTGCCTTCCATGTTATAAAATGGACTATCTTTTTGTTCTTTAGCCATTAACTGAGCGATGGTAGCTGTAACCCCTTGTAAACGATATTCAACCTTATCATAAGCGATATTATTTTCCTCTAGTTTCTTTAAAAAATCCTGTCCTTGATCTTCATGTAAAATGTAATCGCCAGGGATTTGGCTATAGGCATCCGCTTCTGAAGAATAATACGAAATATATGATAATGTGGTAATCCCAAGTGATACACCCGTTAAAACCGTAATCAGGGTCAATGATTTAGCATTACTTTTCATGCGATGCATAATGGGTGTTAACGCTAAAACATCATGGACAGTCAAATGTCCATTTTTCTTTAAACGAACAGTATTCATTATAAATGCTACAGAGAAACGGAAAACTAGGAATGTTCCCCCAATTGTTGTAGCCAAAATAATAATCATATTATTAAATAGATTGCCTGCATTATTAATATCAAATAATCTCGTTGATGCATAGTAGCCATATGCAATGAGTACAAGCCCTAAAAAGCCAATAACCATTTGTAATGGGCTAAATCGTTTTACACGCTCATCTGCTTGTTTAGCCGCGCTAAATAAGGATAAAAGCGATACACGGTGAATCATCCACGTCATTTGCAACAAAACGATCACTAATAAGATAGCGAAAACAACAATAGATTGCTGCAATGCTTGAGTACTAAAGGTCATTTTGACAAGCGTCTCTTTTTCAAGGATACGCAATAAAATCATGGCGATTAGGCGGGAGCTAAAGAAACCAACAATTATCCCTACAGCGACAGCTCCTACAAATAATAGAATGCTTTCTAAAGCCAATAAGCGCACAATTAATCCCTTTGTCATTCCTATTAGCTGATATAAGCCAATTTCTTTACTGCGACGTTTCATAAATAGATGGTTCGCATACAACACGAAAAATAAAATAATAAAATACAAAATATAAGTTGCAGCTCCAAATCCTGCTGATGCTGTGCCACTCTTTTGAACGGTATTAAAAACTTCACCATTATGCTGTAATGTCACAAAAGAAAAATAGAGTGTCACACTAAAAATAAGTGCAAAGAAGTATAAATAATAATGTTTCATATTTTTCTTCATACTTCGGAATACAAGCTTACTAAGACTCATAACCGTCACCGCCTAGCACACTTTGCGTATGCATGATTTCTTGGAAAAACGCCTGTCTTGTTTTATCACCTTTGTATAGTTCACTGTAAATCAGCCCATCTTTTAAAAACAAAACACGTGTACAGAAACTCGCTGCCACTGCATCATGCGTTACCATCATAATTGTCGCTTTCTTGGTTTCATTAATACTTTGCAAATTTTTCAACAGAGCTGTTGCTGATTTCGAATCCAGTGCACCTGTAGGTTCATCTGCAAAGACCATTGATGGATTTGTAATTAATGCACGCGCAGCCGATGTACGTTGCTTTTGACCGCCAGATATTTCATTTGGGTATTTATTTAATATATCTCCAATACCGAGTAAATAAGTAAGCTCTTTGACACGACTTTCTGCTACAGCTTTCGGTAACTTACTAATCGCTAATGGCAACAAGATGTTTTCCTTCACTGTCAAAGTGTCCAATAAATTATAATCTTGGAATATGAACCCTAGCTGTTCGCGACGGAAATTAGCTAAAGCTTTTTCTTTCATCCCTCGTAAGCTTTGACCATTAATTTCAATGACACCTTCCGTTGCAAAATCAATCGAACACAACACATTTAATAATGTCGTCTTCCCTGAGCCTGACGGACCCATAATGCCAACAAACTCTCCTTCATTCACTTCTAAATCTATACCCTTCAACACCTCTTGTGCCGTCGATTTTTTACCATATACTTTTTTTACTTTACGTCCAATTAAAACTGCCACAGGTTAACGCCCCTTTCTATACTACAAGTGTACCCTGTCTACACGTTCAATTCGTGCGTTTTACATGACAATATAAAAAGGTAGGTGACAATTTCGTCATCTACCTGTTAGTTTGGCATATTCATTTTGTAATGGGAATCGTAGCGTAAAGATTGACCCTTCCCCTACTACTGATTGTACACTAATACGAACGCCAATTTTTTGAGCAATGTTATGTGCTAAATACAAGCCCATACCCGTAGACTGTGCAGATTCTCTGCCTGCCGTTCCTGTATACGATTTTTGGAAAATCCGTGGCATATCATCTGGTCTAATCCCAATGCCATTATCCTTAATATGTAACAATGTTGCACCAGATGATTCAACTTCAGTAAAAATAAAGATTTCTGTATTGATAGGGCTATATTTAATAGCATTTGATAGAATTTGCCTTACAATGAACGCTATCCATTTACTATCGGTTAAAACCACTTCTGTTAATTCACCGACATCAAAGCCGATATCCTTTTCTAAGCACCATGCTTGCATCGCGCGGATTTCTTTGTAAACAACCGCCCGCAGTTCTATTTCACTTAAAAAATTATCCTTTTCAATCGTTGCAAGACGTGTTTGGTGTAATTGCTGATCGACAAGCAAATGCAACCTTAACCATTCGGTCTCTAGTTTCCTCCGCAAAGTCGAGTCCTCAATACGATCTAACATTAAATTTATAGTTGTTAAAGGAGCCTTCACTTCATGTACCCATGCTAGCAGCTCATCTGAATACTCCTGTAGCTGCACCTTCGCATGATTCAGCTCTGCATCCTTATCATAGAAGACGTCTTCAATTTTTCGGTAGTATGCCTCCTGAAAAGGTGATAGAGCTAAACTTCTAGCATGAGCATCATCCAGCCGGCTATCTACATTTACCAGGAAATCTTTCAATTGACCAATTTCCTTTGTATAGCGCCATAATAAAAAAATAAAAAACGCCACAACCATAATCATATTGACATACCAAATAGAGATGCCAACTAAACCAACGTCCAAAGAAAATAATAGGTTAAGCACGACAAGAAGAAAAACAAAAAAGCCAATCCATGCTAGCCGTTCTCTTATAAATAAAAATAGCATTCTCACTCACGTCACCTGCGTCACTGCTATATAGCCGAGCCCCTTTTTTGTCACAATAACATCCTGTAAGCCGATATCCTCTAGCTTAGCACGTAATCGATTAACATTAACTGACAATGTATTATCATTCACAAAGCGCTCATCATCCCATAGTTTTCTCATTAAGTCCTCTCTAGAAACGATATGATTAGCCTTTTCCAATAAAACTCGTAAAATAAACAGTTCATTTTTAGTTAAGGAAACAAGCTGCCCATTAAACATAATCTCACTACGCGCGTAATCCAAAACAGCCCCATTGAAACGCGTCACATCCATTGTTTCTTCAACATAGTCATAAGTACGGCGTAAAATAGCTTGAACCTTTGCAAGTAACACCTCCATATGGAAGGGTTTTTGTATAAAATCATCGGCACCCATCTGCATCGCCATTACCATATCCATTGGATGATCTCGTGAAGATAGAAAGAGAATCGGCACCTTTGAAATATGTCGTATTTCACGGCACCAATGAAAGCCATCATATGCCGGTAGTTGAATATCTATTAAAACTAGCTGTGGCTTCTCTTCGATAAAATCATCCATCACCTTTTGAAAATCAGTTGGACCTACAACACGTAATGACCATTGCATAAAGCGCTCTTCGATCATTGCAAAAATTGATGGATCATCTTCTATCAATAAAACCTTCATTTCCATACGCTGACGCTCCTTTCACTTATATATTTTAACATAAAAAACCAATCTGTAAGCGTCCCTACAGATTGGTTTTGAAATTAGCCTAAGCTAAATATTATTTTTGGATAGAAGCAACTACGCCAGCGCCTACAGTACGGCCACCCTCACGGATAGAGAATTTAGTACCTTCTTCAAGAGCGATTGGAGCGATAAGTTCTACTGTCATTTCGATGTTATCGCCAGGCATTACCATTTCAACGCCTTCTGGTAAGTTACAGATACCTGTTACGTCAGTTGTACGGAAGTAGAACTGAGGACGGTAGTTAGAGAAGAATGGAGTATGACGGCCACCCTCTTCTTTTGATAAAACGTAAACTTCAGCTTTGAAGTTTGTGTGTGGAGTGATTGAGCCTGGTTTAGCTAATACTTGACCACGTTGGATTTCTTCACGAGCTACACCACGAAGTAAAGCACCGATGTTGTCACCAGCTTCAGCGTAGTCTAATAATTTACGGAACATTTCAACGCCAGTTACAGTTGTAGATTTAGCTTCTTCAGCGATACCTACGATTTCAACTACGTCACCAACTTTAACTTGACCACGTTCAACACGGCCAGTTGCAACTGTACCACGACCAGTGATAGAGAATACGTCCTCTACTGGCATCATGAATGGTTTGTCAGTTTGACGTTCTGGAGTTGGGATGTAAGAATCTACAGCGTCCATTAATTCAACGATTTTTTCTTCCCATTCTGGTTCACCTTCAAGAGCTTTAAGAGCAGAACCTTTGATTACTGGGATGTCGTCGCCTGGGAAGTCATATTCAGAAAGTAGGTCACGGATTTCCATTTCTACTAATTCTAATAATTCTTCGTCGTCTACCATATCACATTTGTTCATGAATACTACTAAGTATGGAACACCTACTTGACGAGATAAAAGGATGTGTTCACGAGTTTGTGGCATTGGGCCATCAGCAGCAGATACTACTAAGATACCGCCGTCCATTTGTGCAGCACCAGTGATCATGTTTTTAACATAGTCAGCGTGTCCTGGGCAGTCAACGTGTGCATAGTGACGAGATTCTGTTTCGTATTCTACGTGAGAAGTATTGATTGTGATACCACGTTCTTTTTCTTCTGGTGCGTTATCGATATCAGCGTATGATTTAGCTGTACCACCCATTTTTTTAGAAAGAACTGTAGCGATTGCAGCAGTTAAAGTTGTTTTACCATGGTCAACGTGTCCGATTGTACCAATGTTAGCATGCGTTTTTGAACGGTCAAATTTTTCTTTAGCCATTAGAGATTGCCTCCTCGAAATTGTATGTTTTATTTGAAAATTTATAGAATGAATGCTGATAGAGAACGGGCCCATCCTCTATCCTGCAATCATAGCTTACAAATTAGTTATACTTTATGCAAGATGAAAATTCAATTATTCACCTTTATTTTTTTTGATGATGTCAGCAGCAATTGATTTTGGTACTTCTTCATAATGATCAAATGTCATTGAGAATACACCGCGACCTTGAGTTGCTGAACGAAGAGTTGTTGCGTAACCAAACATTTCCGAAAGTGGAACCATTGCACGAACAACTTGAGAGTTACCGCGAGCGTCCATACCCTCAACGCGTCCGCGACGAGAAGTGATGTTACCCATGATATCACCAAGGTACTCTTCTGGAATTACAACTTCTACTTTCATCATTGGTTCTAAAATTACAGCATCACATTGTTTAGCTGCTTCTTTAAGAGCCATAGAAGCTGCGATTTTAAACGCCATCTCATTCGAGTCAACGTCATGGTAAGAACCGAATACTAATTTCGCTTTGATGTCGATTAGTGGGTAACCAGCTACTACACCGCGGTCAAGAGAGTCACGAAGACCTGCTTCAACTGCAGGGATGTATTCACGAGGAACTACACCACCAACGATAGCGTTTTCGAATTCGAAGCCTTTACCTTCTTCATTTGGAGAGAACTCAATCGTTACGTCACCATATTGTCCACGACCACCAGATTGGCGAGTGAATTTACCTTGAACTTTTGCAGAGCTACGGAATGTTTCACGGTAAGATACCATTGGAGCACCTACGTTAGCTTCTACTTTAAATTCACGGCGCATACGGTCAACTAAGATATCAAGGTGAAGCTCACCCATACCTGAGATGATTGTTTGGCCAGTTTCTGTGTCAGTGTGAGCACGGAAAGTTGGATCCTCTTCTTGAAGTTTTTGTAAAGCTTGACCCATTTTGTCTTGGTCAGCTTTTGATTTTGGTTCTACAGAAAGAGAAATTACTGGTTCAGGGAATTCCATTGATTCAAGAATAACTAGGTTTTTCTCGTCACATAGAGTGTCACCAGTAGTAGTATCTTTAAGACCTACTGCTGCTGCGATGTCCCCAGCGAACACTTTAGAAATCTCTTCACGAGAGTTAGCGTGCATTTGTAGGATACGACCTACACGTTCACGTTTACCTTTAGAAGAGTTTTGTACGTATGAACCTGCATCTAATGTTCCAGAGTACACACGGAAGAAAGTTAATTTACCTACGAATGGGTCAGTCATAACTTTGAATGCAAGAGCTGAGAATGGCTCTTCATCAGAAGATTTACGTTCTAACTCTTCGTCACCATCAACTGAAGTACCTTTGATTGCTGGTACATCAACTGGAGATGGTAAGTAATCGATAACTGCATTTAACATTGGGCGTACGCCTTTATGTTTGAATGCTGTACCACAGATTACTGGGTAGAATTCTACTGCGATTGTAGCACGACGGATAGCCGCTTTAAGCTCAGCAACAGTGATTTCTTCGCCTTCTAAATATTTTTCCATGATTTCTTCATCAACACTTGCAACAGCGTCGATTAATTTTTCACGGTATTCTTCAGCGATTTCGCGGTGCTCTTCAGGAATTTCACCTTCAGTTACTGCAGTACCTTTTTCATCGCCGTAGAAAGTTGCTTTCATTTCAACTAAGTCAATGATAGCAGAGAACTGATCTTCAGCTCCGATAGGTAATTGGATTGGGTGAGCGTTTGCTTGTAAACGTTCGTGTAGAGTACCTACTGAATACAAGAAGTCTGCACCTGTTTTATCCATTTTGTTAATGAATACGATACGTGGAACACCGTAAGTTGTAGCTTGACGCCATACAGTTTCTGTTTGAGGCTCAACACCAGATTGAGCATCTAGCACTGTTACAGCACCATCAAGTACGCGTAAAGAACGCTCTACTTCTACAGTGAAGTCTACGTGTCCAGGAGTATCGATGATGTTTACACGGTGGCCTGCCCATTGAGCTGTTGTTGCAGCAGAAGTGATTGTAATACCACGTTCTTGCTCTTGCTCCATCCAGTCCATTTGAGAAGCGCCTTCATGAGTTTCACCGATTTTGTGAATCTTACCTGTGTAATAAAGGATACGCTCAGTTGTTGTTGTTTTACCAGCATCAATGTGAGCCATGATCCCAATATTACGAGTATTCTCTAGAGAGAATTCGCGTTTCATTAGGTATTTCTCCTTCCATATTGGGCTTATGCTATGTTTAGATTACCAACGGTAGTGAGCGAATGCTTTGTTCGCTTCTGCCATTTTGTGCATATCTTCACGTTTCTTAACTGATGCACCAGTGTTGTTAGAAGCATCTAGAATTTCGTTAGCTAAACGCTCTTCCATAGTTTTTTCACCACGAAGACGAGAATAGTTAACTAGGTAACGAAGACCTAAAGTTGTACGACGTTCTGGACGTACTTCAACTGGCACTTGGTAGTTAGAACCACCAACACGGCGAGCGCGTACTTCAAGAACTGGCATTACGTTGTTTAGAGCAGCTTCGAATACTTCAATTGGATTTTCACCAGAACGTTCTTTAACTAGTTCGAACGCACCGTATAAAATCTTTTGAGAAGTACCTCTTTTACCATCAACCATCATTTTATTGATTAAACGAGTTACTAGTTTTGAATTATAAATTGGATCTGGTAACACGTCACGTTTGGAAACAGGACCTTTACGAGGCATGTGTTTTCCTCCTTTCGAATAATTATCGATTTTTTTTATAAACTTCGCCTAAAATGTCGTTATCACTACATTTCCACATCAGCTAGCATGATTGAAAATCGGTGATACCAACATCAGGCTCGTTATTCATTAACACTTAGCGTGTTAAATTATTTTTTTTCTTTAGGGCGTTTTGTTCCGTATTTAGAACGTGATTGTAAACGACCGTTTACACCAGCTGTATCAAGAGCACCACGTACGATATGGTAACGAACACCCGCTAAGTCTTTTACGCGTCCGCCACGGATAAGAACAACACTGTGCTCTTGTAAGTTGTGGCCTTCACCTGGGATATAAGCTGTAACCTCAATTTGGTTAGTTAAACGCACACGAGCGTATTTACGTAACGCTGAGTTTGGTTTACGAGGTGTCATTGTACCTACACGAGTACAAACACCACGTTTTTGAGGAGACTTAACATCAGTTAAAGATTTTTTAAATGAGTTATATCCTTTGTTTAACGCTGGTGATTTTGATTTCGTGATTTTAGATTGACGAGGCTTACGTACTAATTGGTTAATTGTAGGCATCGGTTTTTCCTCCCTTCATTCATTCACTATTAATACCACACATCCAGGTGGTTCATTTTTTGGGTAAAAA
Source organism: Lysinibacillus sp. FSL K6-3209 (assembly GCF_037976175.1). Classification (NCBI taxonomy): domain Bacteria; kingdom Bacillati; phylum Bacillota; class Bacilli; order Caryophanales; family Bacillaceae; genus Lysinibacillus; species Lysinibacillus sp. FSL K6-3209. The sequence continues at coordinate 4,426,812 of NZ_CP150264.1, forward strand.
CAAAGTCTTTGTGTTTTATACACAAAAACTAATCTACAGCAATAGCAACTACCGCAGCTCCAACATGGATTCCACAGGCTTTGCCCAGTTCCTTTTTGGACTCGACAAGAATAACTGGTATACCGATTTCTCTCGCGAAAGATATGGCCGAATCGGTTACCCAATTGTCTGCATCAAGTGCCACAAAAAGCTCTTTCACTAAACCAGCTTGCATTGCTTTTACTGCTTGCTTTGTACCAATGATTGTTTGACTAGCCCTTACTTTATCATAAGACATTTTCATATCCTCCGAAGTACAGACAGTTAACTATCAACCTTCAATATATTATCATTATCAATTTCTACTGTCAACTAATATCTTTAAAAAGTCCGAAGAGATGCGCTTTGTCATCTCTTCGGAGCTTTCTTTTAGTTATTCAGCAGAAACTAGATCTTCTGCGTCAAGCTCATCTTTTTCAATGCGGATTTGACGGTAACGTTGCATACCAGTACCTGCAGGAACAAGTTTACCGATAATTACGTTCTCTTTTAATCCTAGAAGTTCATCACGTTTACCTTTAATTGCAGCATCCGTTAACACACGAGTTGTTTCTTGGAATGATGCAGCAGATAAGAATGATTCTGTTTCTAATGAAGCTTTTGTAATACCTAGAATTACAGGGCGACATGTTGCAGGATTTTTGCCGTTTAGCACAGCATCTGCATTTGCCTCTGAGAATTGGTGGATATCTAATAATGAGCCTGGTAATAATTCTGTATCACCAGCTTCAATTACGCGCACTTTACGAAGCATTTGGCGTACCATTACTTCGATGTGTTTGTCTCCAATTTCTACCCCTTGCATACGGTAAACTTTTTGTACTTCTTTTAGTAAATATTCTTGAACTGTTGAAACGTCTTTTACTTTTAATAATTGTTTTGGATCGATAGAACCCTCTGTTAATACTTGACCACGTTCGATTGCGTCACCTTCGATGACTTTTAGACGTGCATTATAAGGCGCTTGGTATTTACGAGTTTCTACATCACCTTGAACGGTAATTTCTTTTAGACCTTCACGGATTTCAGTGATATCTGACACCGTACCAGCAATCTCTGAAATAACAGATTGACCTTTTGGATTACGTGCTTCGAAAATCTCTTGGATACGTGGAAGACCTTGTGTAATATCGTCTCCAGCTACCCCACCTGTATGGAATGTACGCATTGTTAACTGAGTACCTGGTTCACCGATTGATTGAGCCGCAATAATACCAACTGCTTCCCCAACTTCTACTTTTTCACCAGTTGCTAAGTTCATGCCGTAACATTTTTTACATACACCATGTTTTGTATTACATGTAAATGCAGAACGGATTGTTACTTCTTCGATACCAGCTTCCGTAATAATACGAGCGATATCTTGGTCGATTAAGCCGTCTTTTTCTAAAATAACATCGCCTGTTTCTGGATGGAAAATCGTTTTCTTCGTATGACGACCAACAATACGTTCGTCTAACGCTTCGATTAGTTCTGTACCTTCCATTAACGCTCCGATTGTTAAGCCACGGTCTGTTCCACAGTCATCTTCACGCACAATGACATCTTGTGCAACGTCTACAAGACGACGTGTTAAGTAACCTGAATCGGCAGTTTTTAGGGCTGTATCGGCAAGACCTTTACGCGCACCATGTGTTGAGATGAAGTATTCCAATACTGTTAAACCTTCACGGAATGAAGACTTGATTGGAAGTTCGATAATACGACCAGCCGGGTTGGCCATCAGACCACGCATACCCGCTAACTGTGTAAAGTTAGATGCGTTACCACGGGCACCTGAGTCAGACATCATGAAGATTGGGTTTGTTTTCTCAAGCGACTTCATCAGTTTTGATTGAATTTCATCTTTCGCTGCACTCCAGCTAGAGATAACACGGTCATAACGCTCTTCTTCTGTGATGAAACCACGGCGGAATTGCGCTTGAACTTTATCTACTTTCTCTTGTGCTTCAGCTAAGATCTCACCTTTATCTGGTAATACCACGATGTCAGATACACCAACAGTGATACCAGCGCGAGTTGAATATTTGAAACCTAAGTTTTTCATACGGTCAAGCATTTTAGATGTTTCAGTAATGTGGAAACGTTTAAACACTTCTGCAATGATATTTCCTAAGAATTTCTTGCGGAATGGGTTTACAACAGGTACAGATGCAAAGTATTTGCGAAGTACCGCTGAACGTTGTGCGTCAACTTTACCTTTTTCATCTAATTGATTGTAAGCAGCATCTGCTTCAAGCTCTGCTAGAGTTTCTTCGTCAATTGTTAAGTTTACGAAGTATTTATCTGGTGTTACTTGCTCTAAGTTGAAATCAGTCGGTTCATTAATGAACGGGAATGATTCAGGCAAGATTTCGTTAAAGATTACTTTACCAACCGTTGTTAGTAAGAACATATTATTTTGTTCTTCTGTAAACGTTGGATTGTGCAGTGAACTTGCTTTGATCGCGATACGAGTATGCAAGTGAACATGGCCAGTATCATATGCGATTAGCACTTCGTTTGGTCCATAGAAAATTGAACCTTCACCACGAGCATTTTCGCGCTCAAGTGTTAAATAATAGTTACCTAATACCATGTCTTGAGATGGTGTAACAACTGGTTTACCATCTTTCGGGTTTAGGATGTTTTGTGCAGCAAGCATTAGAAGGCGAGCTTCAGCTTGTGCCTCTGCTGATAATGGTACGTGAACCGCCATTTGGTCACCATCGAAGTCAGCGTTGTAAGCTGTACATACTAACGGGTGAAGACGAATTGCACGACCTTCAACTAGTGTTGGTTCAAATGCTTGGATACCAAGACGGTGAAGTGTCGGTGCACGGTTTAATAGTACCGGATGCTCACGGATAACATCTTCTAAAACGTCCCATACGTCGTTATTTAAACGTTCGATTTTACGTTTAGCAGATTTAATATTATGTGCAAGACCACGTTCTACTAATTCTTTCATAACGAAAGGTTTAAATAGCTCAATCGCCATTTCCTTCGGTAGACCACATTGGTACATTTTTAAGTTTGGACCTACTACGATAACGGAACGACCAGAGTAGTCAACACGTTTACCAAGTAAGTTTTGACGGAAACGACCTTGTTTCCCTTTCAGCATATGCGAAAGTGATTTTAACGGACGGTTACCTGGTCCAGTTACAGGACGACCACGACGACCGTTATCGATTAATGCATCAACTGCTTCTTGTAACATACGTTTTTCGTTTTGCACGATAATGCTTGGTGCACCAAGATCTAATAAACGTTTTAAACGGTTATTACGGTTAATTACACGACGATATAAATCGTTTAAGTCAGAAGTTGCAAAACGACCACCATCTAGTTGAACCATTGGACGAAGCTCCGGTGGAATAACAGGCAGTACATCTAAAATCATCCACTCTGGAGAGTTACCTGAGTTACGGAATGACTCTACCACTTCAAGACGTTTAATCGCACGTGTACGGCGTTGACCTTGTGCAGATTTTAACTCTTCTTTTAAAGAATGCGTTTCATCTTCAAGATCGATTTTACCAAGAAGCTTTTTAATTGCTTCTGCACCCATTGCAGCTTCGAATGTGTTACCGAATTTTTCACGGTATGCACGATACTCTTTTTCAGAAAGTAATTGTTTACTTTCTAAGTTTGTAGCACCTGGTTCGATAACAACGTAAGATGCGAAGTAAATTACTTCTTCTAAAGCACGTGGAGACATATCTAAGATAAGACCCATACGGCTTGGAATACCTTTGAAGTACCAAATATGAGAAACTGGGGCTGCTAATTCGATATGACCCATACGTTCACGTCGAACTTTTGCACGTGTTACTTCAACACCACAACGGTCACAAACTACGCCTTTATAACGAACGCGTTTGTATTTACCACAGTGACATTCCCAGTCTTTCGTAGGACCGAAAATACGTTCACAGAATAAACCATCTTTTTCTGGTTTTAATGTACGATAGTTAATTGTTTCTGGTTTTTTTACTTCACCATATGACCAAGAACGAATCTTGTCAGGGGAAGCTAAACCAATTTTCATATATTCAAATTCATTAACGTCTATCAAGGAGCCTACCTCCCTCTAGTTATAGGTCTTTATAAAGACTCTTTTACGCAGCTCGACAATCGTTTGCCAAAATACTTTTGACAAAAGATTAAAAATAGATTGTTTTCATTCGTAAAGAAAGTCGGGCAGGGCGTTAAATCCTGCCCGACTAATTTGAAAAATAAGTTTGACCATATTCACACGAATGTGAACTTATCCATTATTCAAAAGACTCTACTGGCTCTTCTTCTGTTTCTGGCTGTGGCGCAATGTTAAGTGCGTCAGCAGGTTGAAGATCTTCTTCTTCGTCTAGATCGCGAAGCTCTACTTCTTCATCATTGATTGTTAACATCTTAACATCCATACCAAGAGACTGAAGTTCTTTAATCAATACTTTAAATGATTCTGGAACGCCTGGCTCTGGAACGCTTTCACCTTTAACGATAGCTTCGTATGTTTTCACACGACCAACAACGTCATCAGATTTAACAGTTAAAATTTCTTGAAGTGTGTATGCAGCACCATATGCTTCAAGTGCCCATACCTCCATCTCACCAAAGCGTTGTCCACCGAACTGCGCTTTACCACCAAGTGGTTGTTGTGTAACAAGTGAGTAAGGACCAGTTGAACGTGCGTGAAGTTTATCATCAACCATGTGTGCAAGTTTGATCATGTACATAATCCCTACAGATACACGGTTATCGAATGGTTCACCTGAACGTCCATCATACAGGATTGTTTTACCGTCACGGTTCATCCCTGCTTCTTCCATTGTTTCCCACACATCTTCTTCGTTGGCACCATCAAATACTGGCGTTGCCATATGAACACCCAAGTAACGAGAAGCCATACCTAAGTGTAGTTCTAAAACTTGTCCGATATTCATACGAGAAGGTACGCCTAGCGGGTTTAACATGATATCGACAGGAGTTCCATCTGGCATAAATGGCATATCCTCTTCCGGTAAGATACGAGAGATAACCCCTTTGTTACCATGACGTCCGGCCATTTTGTCCCCAACGCGGATTTTACGTTTTTGAACAATGTAAGCACGAACTAATTGGTTAACACCTGGTGGTAACTCGTCGCCGTCTTCACGGTTAAATACTTTCACGTCAAGGATGATACCGCCCGCACCATGTGGTACGCGTAATGAAGTATCACGAACTTCACGTGCCTTTTCACCAAAGATTGCGTGTAATAAGCGCTCTTCAGCCGTTAACTCAGTAACCCCTTTAGGCGTTACTTTACCTACAAGAATATCACCATCGCGTACTTCCGCACCGATACGGATAATACCACGTTCGTCTAAGTTACGAAGTGCATCTTCCCCAACGTTTGGAATGTCACGTGTAATTTCTTCAGGTCCTAATTTTGTATCACGAGATTCTGATTCATATTCTTCAATATGAACTGAAGTATATACATCGTCTTTTACAAGGCGTTCACTCATGATAACAGCATCCTCATAGTTGAACCCGTTCCAAGTCATGAATGCAACAAGTACGTTACGACCTAATGCAAGTTCACCTTTTTCCATTGATGGACCGTCTGCTAAGATATCACGAGGTTTCACACGTTCGCCAACTTTTACAAGTGGACGTTGGTTGTATGAAGTACCTTGGTTTGAACGAATGAATTTTTGTAATTTATATTTTGTTAAATCGCCTTTAACTTCTTTACCGTCGATTGTTTCAATGCGGCGTACGTGGATTGAACGAGCTTCTACATGCTCAACAATACCATCGTATTTTGCTACTACAGCCGCACCTGAGTCACGCGCATCTACGTGTTCCATACCAGTTCCGACGAACGGAGCTTCTGGATTTAAAAGAGGAACCGCTTGACGTTGCATGTTGGCACCCATAAGCGCACGGTTAGAGTCATCGTTTTCTAAGAATGGAATACATGCAGTCGCTGCAGAAACTACTTGTTTAGGCGATACGTCCATATAGTCCATTTGTGACTTGTTGAAAACAGTATTATCCCCACGGAAACGACCTACAACTTCATCGTTTACGAATGTACCATCAGGATTTAATAGTGAGTTCGCTTGCGCTACGTAGTAGTTATCTTCTTCGTCAGCTGTTAAGTAATCAATTTGATCTGTTACTTGGCCAGTTTCGTGGTCAATACGACGATATGGCGTTTCGATGAAACCAAATTTATTTACTTTAGCGAAAGAAGATAATGAGTTAATTAAACCAATGTTTGGACCCTCAGGTGTCTCAATCGGACACATACGACCATAGTGAGAATAGTGAACGTCACGCACTTCGAAACCAGCGCGTTCACGTGTTAAACCACCAGGTCCTAATGCAGATAGACGACGTTTGTGCGTTAACTCTGCCAGTGGGTTTGTTTGGTCCATGAATTGAGATAATTGAGAGCTACCAAAGAATTCTTTAATAGATGCAATTACTGGACGAATATTGATTAATTGTTGCGGTACGATAGCGGCTGTATCATTGATAGACATACGCTCGCGCACTACACGTTCCATACGAGATAAACCGATACGGAATTGATTTTGTAATAATTCACCAACAGAGCGTAGACGACGGTTACCTAAATGGTCAATATCATCTGTTGCCCCTACTTGGTAAAGTAAGTTGAAGAAATAACTTACTGAAGATAGCACGTCAGCAGGTGTAATGTTCTTCACTTCTTCGTCAATGTAGGCATTGCCAATTACATTGATTTCTTTTTGAGCTTCATCTTTTGGAGCATAAATTTTAATAGATTGGATTGTTACGTCATCTTCAAGTACTCCGCCAACTTGTGATAAAGTGCGGTAGCCAATGCCTTTAGAAGAATCCTCTAGGTAAGGTAAAATCTTATCTAAAGTACGACGATCTAGCACAGTGCCCTTCTCTACTAAAATTTCGCCTGTTTCTGGATCAACAAGCGTTTCAGCAATCGTTTGGTTGAATAAACGATTTTTGATGTGAAGCTTTTTGTTCATTTTGTAACGACCAACATTCGCTAAATCATAGCGTTTAGCATCGAAGAAACGAGAGTATAATAAACTTTTCGCACTTTCTACTGTTGGTGGCTCACCTGGACGTAAACGCTCGTAGATTTCTAAAAGTGCTTTTTCTGTACTTTCAGAGTTATCTTTTTCTAGCGTATTACGTAAATACTCGTTATCACCGATAATATCGATAATTTCTTGATCTGAACCGAAGCCTAGTGCGCGAAGTAACACTGTTACTGGTAGCTTACGAGTACGATCAATACGTACATATACTACATCTTTCGCGTCAGTTTCATATTCTAACCAAGCACCACGGTTTGGAATTACTGTTGCACCGAAGCCTTTTTTACCGTTTTTATCAGTTTTATCATGGAAATACACACTTGGTGATCGAACTAATTGCGAAACAATAACACGTTCAGCACCATTGATAATGAACGTACCTGTTTCTGTCATTAATGGGAAGTCACCCATAAATACATCTTGCTCTTTCACTTCGTCTGTTTCTTTGTTGTAAAGACGTACTTTCACACGTAATGGAGCTGCGTAAGTAACATCTCGCTCTTTACACTCATCGACATCGTACTTAGGATCACCTAATGAATAATCGATGAATTCTAATGAAAGATTACCTGTAAAGTCCTCGATCGGCGAAATGTCACGGAACATTTCACGTAAACCTTCTTCAAGGAACCACTCGTAAGACGCCGTTTGAATCTCAATCAGATTTGGAAGCTCAAGCACCTCTTTAATACGCGCAAAGCTTCTACGCTGGCGGTGTTGTCCGTACTGAACTAGTTGACCTGTCAACTCATTCACCCCTCAATAAAGCGATATTAGGTCTTTGCAAAATCATCCAAATAGTGTATGATTTCGAAAGACAAAAAGAAAACGAGTCTTCAAAAGATCTCATTTTCGGTTAACTAAACTTATCTTGGCAAGTATACCCATATTAAATCATTCATATACCAAAAGGGCACACGACCTCAAAATAATATTTTTGCATTGTATCATATTATCATAGCCGTTTTGTCAAGTCAATATTTTATACATATTTCATTTATTTTTTTGCACGCACTATCCAGTAGCCTTTTTTCTTTTCCACAATATCGACTTCAGAAAATTTTTCCTCTAAATAGCTAACCGTTGATGGTGCACCTTGCTTCTTCTGAATCACTACCCATAGCTCTCCAGAAGTCACTAACTTATCATACGCACCGTCGTAAAAGCGGAAAACCGTTTCCTTTCCTGCGCGAATTGGAGGATTGGTTAAAATAGCTGCAGCTTTCGCCTCATCATCAACATTCGATAGTCCGTCACTTACAAATATTCGTACATTTTGAACACCGTTTACTTGCGCATTTTTTTGTGAAAGCGCAACTGCCCGCTCATTAATATCCATCATGAATACTATTCGCTCAGGATTTGTTTTGGCAATAGACAACCCGATTGGTCCATACCCACAACCTACATCGAAAATAGCACCATCCACATCTGGCATTTGAAACGCATCTATTAATACACGGGATCCAAAATCTACTTCGCTTTTACTAAATACACCTGCATCCGTTTCAAAGGAAAACGTATGCCCAAGTAACTTGAACGTCCAGTGACGAGGTTTACTTTCAGTTTGAGGCTTACTTGTATAATAGTGATCTGACATTTTTACGCCTCCTCAGAATGAAGAAAAAGCTCGCCATAATGACGAGCTTCCTTTTGTATAAAAGTAATACGAGATTACTTAACTTCTACAGATGCGCCAACTTCTTCAAGTTTAGCTTTGATTTGTTCAGCTTCATCTTTAGAAACGCCTTCTTTAAGAGCTTTAGGAGCGTTATCTACAACTTCTTTAGCTTCTTTAAGACCTAAACCAGTGATTTCGCGAACCACTTTGATTACTTTAATTTTTTCAGCACCAGCAGATGCTAATACTACGTCGAATTCTGTTTTTTCTTCAGCTGCAGCAGCACCGCCAGCAACTACTGCTACTGGAGCAGCAGCTGTTACACCGAATTCTTCTTCGATAGCTTTTACTAAATCGTTTAATTCAAGAACTGTCATAGCTTTGATAGCTTCTAAGATTTGCTCTTTGTTCATTATAATTTCCTCCTAATTGGATATGTTTTAGTTTTTTTGCGGTCAAGCCGCGGAAGTTATGCTACGTAAGAAATTACGCGCCTTGTTCTTCTTTTTGTTCTGCAACAGCTTTTGTTGCAAGTGCGAAGTTGCGCACTGGAGCTTGAAGTACAGATAAAAGCATTGAAAGAAGACCTTCGCGTGATGGAAGTTCTGCAAGTGCTTTAACATCTTCAACAGAAGAGATTGCACCTTCAATAATACCTGCTTTAATTTCTAAAGCTTCGTTTTTCTTAGCGAACTCGTTGATGATTTTAGCAGGAGCTACAACATCTTCAGTTGAGAACGCGATTGCGTTAGGACCAGTTAATACTTCATTGATTCCTTCAACACCAGCAGCTTCAGCAGCACGACGAGTTAAAGTGTTTTTGTAAACTTTAAACTCAACACCAGCTTCACGAAGTTGTTTACGAAGTTCAGTCACTTGTGCAACATTAAGACCACGGTAATCCACTACTACTACAGAAGCAGCGCTTTGGAATTTTTCAGTGATTTCTTGCACTTGAGATTGTTTGTTTTCGATTGCTTTGCTCATGATGACACCTCCTATTAGAATGGGTCATTTATACCGACAAAAGAAAAGCCTCTGAGTCATATAGACACAGAGGCTGAAAGTCATCATCTTTAAAATAAGAATCCGAATTCCGATGTCCTCGGTAGGAACATTAAGTGACAAGTCACTCCTACTGTCTACGGTACAAATGGATGATTCACAACAGCATCCATCATACCAAAGATGCGGATAGCTGTCAACCGATTTATATAAATAAATTATTTTACTACTACGTTAGCAGCGTCAATTTTAACAGCTGGGCCCATTGTAGTTGTAACATTTACAGATTTCATGTAAGTACCTTTAGCTGCAGCAGGTTTTGCTTTTTGAACAACGTCAAATACAGTTAAGAAGTTTTCTACAAGTTTTTCTGTTGCAAAAGAAACTTTACCGATAGGAGCGTGGATAATACCAGCTTTGTCAGCGCGGTATTCTACTTTACCAGCTTTGATTTCTTCGATTGCTTTTGTTACGTCAAATGTAACTGTACCAGTTTTAGGGTTTGGCATTAAGCCTTTAGGTCCTAATACGCGACCAAGTTTACCAACTTCACCCATCATGTCAGGAGTTGCTACGATTACATCGAAGTCAAACCAACCTTGTTGGATTTTTTGGATGTACTCTGCATCGCCTACATAGTCAGCGCCAGCAGCTTCTGCTTCTTTAAGTTTTTCACCTTTAGCGAAAACTAATACGCGTTGAGTTTTACCAGTACCGTTTGGTAGCACTACTGCACCACGGATTTGTTGGTCGTTTTTACGAGTATCGATTCCTAAACGGAAAGCAACTTCTACAGTAGCGTCGAAGTTTACTGTGCTAGTTTTTTGAGCAAGTTCGATTGCTTCTTGTGCGCCGTATACGTTGTTACGGTCGATTAATTTCGCTGCATCTTGCAGTTTTTTACCTTTTTTAGCCATTATATATTTCCTCCTTGATTGTGGTTATAGCGGATTTTACCTCCCACGAATAAAGGTTGCGCGTTCACAAAGAAACTCCGCAACCTTCCAAAAAACAAAAACATCAAGTAAATGGGAATTAGTCTTCGATAACAATACCCATGCTTCGTGCAGTACCTTCAACCATTAACATAGCAGCTTCAACTGAAGCAGCGTTAAGGTCTGGCATTTTAGTTTCAGCGATTTCGCGAACTTTATCACGTTTAACCGTTGCAACTTTTTTACGGTTTGGTTCACCAGATCCAGATTGGATACCAGCTGCTACTTTAAGTAAAACTGCTGCAGGTGGAGTTTTCGTAATGAAAGTGAATGAACGGTCCTCGAATACTGAAATTTCAACTGGAATAATAAGACCAGCTTGATCAGCAGTACGCGCATTGAACTCTTTACAGAATCCCATGATGTTCACACCTGCTTGACCTAATGCAGGACCAACCGGTGGAGCTGGGTTTGCTTTACCAGCAGGGATTTGAAGTTTAACAACTTTAATAACTTTTTTAGCCACGAGACACACCTCCTTAAGTCCGTGATGTGGTAATTGGGTTGCCCCTCCCACTCAATATCTGTCTGTCAGCTAAGTGCCGATAACATTAAAATTATCATTACAGACGTCAACCGAAGTTTGACAGTCTGACCTTTGAAATGATACCACTTTTAATTTTTTTAAGCAAGTAGTAATTAACAAAATTTGCGATATACGCTCAACCATACACGAATTAGTTACTAGAATTTTAAATTACAATTTTTGAATTTGCTCAAAATCCAGTTCCATAATTGTTTCGCGACCAAACATATCTACAGATACTTTCAGTTTTCCTTTTTCAGCGTCAATTTCTTCAACACGCCCTTGGAAGTGTGCAAACGGTCCTTCTAATACTTCAACCGCTTCACCAACTGTAATATCAATTTCAACAACTTTTTCTGTCATGCCCATTTGTTGTAATAAACGATCTGCTTCCTCTGGTAATAGAGGTGTTGGTTTTGCTCCACCACCTGATGAACCGATAAAGCCAGTTACTCCTGGTGTATTACGTACAACATACCAAGAATCATCTGTCATAATTAGTTCTACTAGGACATAACCAGGGAAAACTTTACGCATCATTGTGCGCTTTTTGCCGTCTTTCATTTCTGTTTCCTCATGCTCAGGCACGATAACACGGAAGATTTTATCTTGCATTCCCATTGTTTCAACACGTTTTTCTAGGTTTGCTTTTACACGGTTCTCATACCCTGAATACGTATGAACAACATACCAATTTTTCTCCATAACTGCTAGGACTACTCGTCCGTCCCTCCCTTACTAATAAAAGTGAAAATGATCGCGATATGCAATTTTGCATCCTTTATTCTTTTCACAAGCTTCTCAATAGAAAAACATAGCTTTCGCCATAGCAAGCGAAAGCCCGATGATAAATACCTAATTAGCATAGTCATCTATCGCTACCAACATACTTTTACTAGTAGCACGCTTATCATAATGAGAACATTTTACTGCTCTTTACTTCATAAAACAAACGAAAAAACCCGTTATTGGAAAGGACGGGCTATTTTCAAAAGTATTAACATGCTCTTTTCTAATTTATAAATCTAAGTACCAGCGGAATAATGATGAAATACCTAAGTCTACTAACACAAAAAATAAAGCCATAATTACTACAGTTGAAATTACAACGACTGTATATTTCGTCAGTTCTTTACTTTTTGGCCAGCTAGTTTTTCGCATTTCCGACATTACGTCGCTGAAAAAACTTTTAATCTTACCCATTCTAGCCTAACCTCCGAATCAATCATATCTGTCTATTTACAAAATATTTTATAGCGTTTGTTTATGCACTGTATGTTCATTGCAATGCGAGCAAAATTTCTTTAATTCGAGGCGTACAGTAGAATCTCCCTTAGCAGGAAATGTGTAATTTCTCGAACCGCATTTTTCACAATTTAGCACGACTTTCTTTGTCATGTAATCACCTTTTTTGGCACTTTGTCTTTTAAAGACTAACACCTAAAATTGTCAATGTCAACAAGGGTAAGTGACCTCTACGACATTTCCTCGAGCACTAAATGACGCTCTAATTTCCGCTTTACTCGTTGCAAAGCATTGTCAATTGACTTCACATGACGATTCAATTTCGCGGAAATTTCATGATAGGATTGTCCATCTAAGTAGAGTGCTAGCACTTGCAGCTCTAATTCACTTAAAATCTCACTCATTTTTTCTTCTAAATAACCAAACTCTTCTCTATGAATCATTAACTCTTCTGGATCATCCATAATAGCACCTGTTAATACATCCATTAATGTACGATCAGATTCCTCATCAAAAATAGGCTTGTCTAACGAAACATAGGAATTGAGTGGAATGTGTTTTTGCCTTGTTGCTGTTTTAATAGCGGTAATAATTTGTCTTGTTATACATAACTCCGCAAAAGCCCGAAAAGAAGCTAGCTTGTCCCCTTTAAAATCACGGACAGCTTTATACAAGCCAATCATTCCTTCTTGTACAATGTCTTCTTTATCAGCGCCAATTAAAAAATAGGATCTCGCCTTTGCTCTTACTAGCAAACGGTATTTTGTAATTAAAAAATCCAACGCATCTGTATTACCTTGATGCACCATTTCAATAAGCTCTTCATCATTGAATCGTTCAAAATCTTGTGACACTTGTACAATACTATTTTTAAACATGGTATCACCTCAGCTGCAACAGATAATTAGGAACAGTATAACGGAATTGGAAAATATCAGTCAATCAATCATTTCAAACCACGGCGCCACTTTTCAAAAGCGAGTGCCACATCTGGCTTTAGCTCTATGCGTGAAGGTGGCTTGCTATCCTGCTTACGTTTTACATCATGAGAAATTTTATGTTGAATAATGCTTAGATCAATTTCAAGCTCTCTTGCCGATTTGCGTAGTGCGCCATTGCCAAAAATAACACTTTGTTCAGCCATATCGGAAGTCGCCACATGAATTTGAATATGTCTTGCTTTTAGTTCTTGTGTCATCTTTTCAATGCGTTCATCTGCTGTTTCATTTTTCCTTGTATAAATAATCTCGACGCCATTTTCTATATAAGATTGCTCCACACCCGGCACAAGATGGGCGTCAAAAACAACTATCACGCGCCACCCTATTGCCGCTTTATATTCAGCCATAAGCTCAATTAGACGCTTACGGGCATCTTCAAAGTTTGTGTCACGTAATGGACGTAGCTCTTTCCAAGCTCCGATCATATTATAACCGTCAACAAGCAAAATGTTCTTCATCGTTAATCATTCGCTTCTTGACGTTTACGGTACACTTCATACATTAAAAGCGCCGCAGCTACAGAAGCATTTAATGATGTGACATGCCCAACCATAGGCAGATGATATAAAAAGTCACATTTCTCTTTTAGCAGGCGCCCCATTCCTTTACCCTCACTACCAATAATAATAGCAAGTGGTAGGGTAGCATCCATTTTACGATAATCCGCAGAGCCTTTTGCATCCGTACCAGCAATCCAGACGCCACGTTCTTTTAACTCATCTACTGTTTGGGCTAGGTTATTAACACGCACGACAGGCACGTGCTCGATTGCGCCTGTCGACGCTTTCGCCACAACGGCTGTTAAGCTCACTGAGCGACGCTTTGGAATAATAATACCATGCACACCAATTGCATCTGCAGTTCGCATAATAGAGCCTAAATTATGTGGGTCTTCTAACTCATCTAAAATTAAGAAAAACGGATCTTCTTGTTTTTTTTGTGCCGCTGCAAATAAATCGTCTAGCTCTGCATAGCTATATGCTGCTACAGATGCAACTATTCCTTGATGGTTAGCATCTGATAGTTGGTCGACCTTTTTTTTCGGTACAAATTGTACAATGATGCCACGTTCGCGAGCTAAATCAAGCAGTTCATTGACCCCTGATTTTTTTACACCTTCTGCAATCCATACTTTATTCATATCGCGGCCTGAACGAAGTGCTTCTAACACTGGGTTTTTACCGGCAATAATTTCACCATTTTGTTCTGCCATTATTTTGACACTCCTTTTAATTCCTCGATTATTTGAATAGCGTATGCAATGATGGCATAAACGCGTTCTAATTCACCTAGTAAATACAAGCTTCCAAGTACCGCTTCAAAGCCTGAACTATTGCGATAAGTTTGTACATCTGTATTTTTGGGAACAGAACCGGATTTGGCATTGCGTCCACGTCGGAACACTGCCAATTCCTGCTCTGTTAAAAAGTTTTCATCCATCATGCGATGTACAATTGTTGACTGTGCCTTTGCTGATACATAATGCGTTGCTTCTCTATGGAGTGTGTTCGGTTTTACGCGTCCGCTACGCAGTAAATACTCCCGTACCTTCTGTTCTAAAACCGCATCTCCCATATAAGCAAGCGCTAATGCATTTAATTGCTTCACATCTTCATTTCGGAGTTTATCCAAGTTACTTACCCCGTTTCCATCTTGTCCCTTGACGCGTATCCTCTAAAATGATACCTTGCGCTTGTAAATGGTCACGAATTTCATCTGAACGTGCAAAGTCGCGGTTTTTGCGCGCTTCTACGCGTTCATGCAACAGTGCTTCGATTTCTTCGTCCAGTAGTTCTGCTTCTTTAGCAAATTCAATACCTAAGACGTCACCTAATACTTCAAAAGTTTCAACAAATGTTAATAACACTTTCTCATCCGTATTTGTCTCATTCAAGTAAATATTAGCAATTCGTGCTAATTCAAATAATACTGAAATAGCATTCGCCGTATTGAAATCATCATCCATCGCTTCCTCGAACAGCGCTTTTTGTTGAGCAATTTGACGGAGCCATTCCTCTGTGCAATCGCCGAGACTTGCAGTTGCAGATAGGCGATACTTAACATTGTTGTATGAAGTACGAATACGCTCTAAACCAGTTGCTGCGGCATCTACTAAGTCCTTCGCAAAGTTAATTGGGTGGCGATAGTGAACAGATAACATAAAGAATCTTAAAATTTGCGGGTCGATTTGTTTACGGATATCGTTCACGAGCACAAAATTACCAAGGGATTTTGACATTTTTTCATTATCGATATTAATATATCCATTATGCATCCAGTAACGCGCAAATGTTGTATCGTTATGCGCTTCGGATTGCGCTATTTCATTTTCATGATGCGGGAAAGTCAAATCTTGACCACCTGCATGTATATCAATTGTATCACCTAAATGCTCACGCGCCATCACAGAACATTCGATATGCCATCCTGGACGTCCGTTGCCCCAAGGACTTTCCCAATAGATTTCACCAGGCTTTGCTGCTTTCCATAATGCGAAATCTAATGCATCATCCTTTTTCTCGCCAGCTTCGATACGTGCACCAATTTTTAAATCATCTACCGACTGATGAGATAATTTACCGTAACCATTGAATTTTCGAGTTCGGTAATAGACATCACCCGCTGACTCATATGCATAACCTTTGTCGATTAACACTTTAATAAAGTCAATAATATCATCCATATGATCCGTTACACGAGGATGGACATCTGCCTTTTTGCAACCTAATGCCGTCACATCTTCAAAATATGCGGCAATAAAACGGTCTGTCAGTTCATGAACTTCTTCTCCGAGCTCATTAGCTGCTTTAATAATTTTATCGTCTACATCCGTGAAATTTGAGACGAATTTTACTTCGTAGCCTTTATATTGAAAATAGCGGCGAACCGTATCATAGACAATTACAGGACGTGAATTCCCAATATGAATATAGTTATAAACCGTCGGACCGCAAACATACATTTTAACTTTTCCTTCTTCTAGCGGTACGAATGTTTCTTTTTGTCTTGTTAATGAGTTAAAAATTTGAATACTCATTGTTTTTCTCTCTCCTTTTGTAAGCGCCCGATTTCTTCTTGCAATGCTGCGATTTGCTTCTCGAAACCTTGACAACGTTCCTCTACAGGGTCAGGAATATTTTGATGGTCTAGTTTTTTCTCTAAACGAACACCATCTTTCATCACAACTTTACCAGGAATCCCTACTACTGTAGCGTTTGGTGGCACTTCTTTTAAAACGACTGAACCTGCACCAATTTTACTATTCTCACCAATTGTAATAGAACCTAATACTTTGGCACCAGTGGCAACTAACACATTATCTTCTAATGTTGGATGGCGCTTTCCTTTTTCTTTCCCTGTACCACCTAGTGTAACACCTTGATAAAGGGTAACATTATCGCCTATTTCACAAGTTTCCCCTATAACCACGCCCATACCATGGTCGATAAAGAAGCGTCGACCAATTTTAGCACCAGGATGTATTTCAATTCCCGTAAAGAAACGACTAATTTGTGAAATTACACGTGCGATAAAATAAAAACGTCTTTTAAAAAACCAGTGGGCAATACGATGCGCCCATGTAGCATGCAGGCCTGAATATGTTAATACCACTTCCAGTACACTGCGCGCCGCTGGGTCATTCTCAAAAATAGTATCTACATCTTCCTTCATTCTTTTAAACATTAAAGCTCCCCCTTTTCGTTACAATGTGTGTCATGACCTCAACCTTGCGACCTTAAATCCTACACCCCCGCACAATGAATAGCCTTACAACCTATTGTTATTAGTAATGATTGCCCTCTTACATCTAACACTGAATTTTTTTGAAAAATAAAAAAGCGCCCCTATCATTCCCATAAAGGAATGACAGAGACGCTGAAATTTGCGCGGTTCCACTCTGATTGAAGGCAAAAGCCTTCCACTTTGGACGTCCTATAACGGGAACGAACCGATAGAGCCTACTAATGTTCAGCTCTATGCTCAAAGGTGCATTTCGGTTTTGCCTTGGCTCAGACCACTTTCAGCCGGTGATGGTCCTCTCTTTAGAGCATGCGCTACGTACTTCTCCTTATCAACGCTTTCACAATGTACATTCATTTTACATCGACAATATAAATTGTCAATAAAATTCTATTACTTCGCGTATTTTTCTACACGGTCAATTGTTTTCTCTTTACCAATTAAACAAATCGCATTTGGTAACTCTGGACCGTGTGTTTCACCAGTCGTCACAACACGGATTGGCATAAATAGATTTTTACCTTTATGACCTGTCTCTTTTTGTACAGCTTTGATAGCTGCTTTGACAGTTTCAGGTGTAAATTCTTCTAAATTTTCAAGTTGCGCTTTAAATGCAGCCATTACCTCTGGTACTTGCTCGCCAGCTAAAACGGCTTTTGCTTCTTCATCATATTCAATATGATCGTTAAAGAATAGGCTTGACAGTTCCACGATTTCAGCACCAAAGCTCATTTGTTCATGATAAAGTGCGATTAAATCTGTTGCCCAAGCGCGCTCTTCTGCTGTTAACTCTTCTGGTAATAAGCCTGCTTTTTGTAAGTGCGGTAAAGATAATGCCACGACTTCTTCTAAAGATAATTTTTTGATGTATTGATTATTCATCCAAGTCAGCTTTTGCTTATCAAACATAGATGGTGATTTCGATAAACGCTTCTCATCAAAGATTTTAATAAATTCTTCTTTAGAGAAAATCTCTTCTTCACCTTCAGGAGACCAACCAAGTAAAGCAAAGAAATTAAACATCGCTTCTGGTAAGTAACCAAGGTCTTTATATTGCGTTACGAATTGGATAATGGACTCGTCTCGTTTTGATAGCTTTTTGCGATTTTCGTTGATGATTAATGTCATATGTCCGAAGCGAGGATACTCCCAGCCAAATGCATCGAAGATCATCATTTGTTTTGGTGTATTTGATAAATGCTCTTCACCACGGAACACATGTGAGATTTCCATAAAGTGGTCATCTAATACTACTGCGTAATTGTAAGTTGGAATACCGTTTGCTTTCACAAGCACCCAGTCGCCCACATCTTTCGATTCGAACGCTACATGTCCACGTACTAAATCCTCAAATTCATATGTTACATTTTCAGGTACACGCATACGAATTGTATATTGTTCGCCAGCCGCTTCTTTAGCCGCTACTTCTTCCGCTGATAAATGACGGCAAGTTCCATCATAAGTAGGTGCTGCAACACCACGAGCTTTTTGTTCTTCACGCGATGCTTCTAATTTTTCTGATGAACAGAAACATTTATACGCTGTGCCTTGTTGTAATAACTTTTCAGCATGCTCTTTGTAAATATCTAAGCGCTCCATTTGACGATAAGGTGCATACGGACCACCAATGTCGATCGATTCGTCATATTCGATACCTAACCATTTTAAGTTATCTAACTGAGACGCTTCTCCACCTTCTACATTACGCTCAATATCCGTATCTTCAATACGCACGATGAATTTACCGTTATGATGTTTTGCATATAAATAGTTGAATAACGCTGTACGTGCACCGCCAATATGTAAAAATCCAGTTGGTGATGGCGCGTAACGAACGCGAACTTCTTTCGTCATAATTAAATGCCTCCTAAATATTCGTCTGAAAATAATTCCGACCTTATTAACTTTGTTCATTTTACCACTGTAGTATAGGAAATTAAAGTAGCGCGTGTTTTTCAAGTGGACACGCGCCATTTTTTTATTTTTTAATCAGTAAAATTGTTGCCATTGAAGCAATGCCTTCTTCACGTCCTGTAAAGCCAAGTCGTTCAGTAGTTGTCGCTTTTACATTTACTTGTGATGCATCAGCGTTTAATAACGTTGCAATGCGATTTCTCATTTGTTCAATATAAGGCGCCATTTTCGGACGTTGTGCCATAATTGTGCAGTCAACATTGCCAAGCACATAGCCTTTGTCCTCAACGATTTTCCAAATATACTCTAGCAACTTTGCTGAATCGGCATCTTTCCATTCTGGATCTGTATCTGGAAAATGACGCCCAATATCACCTTCTCCAATTGCCCCCAGCGCAGCATCTGTTACTGTGTGCAATAAGACATCCGCATCTGAATGTCCTACTAGGCCCTTTTCATGTGGGATTGTAATACCACCAATAATTAGTGGACGCCCTTCTTCAAATGCATGTACGTCAAAACCTTGTCCTACTCGAAACATACAATACTGCCGTTACAACAGTGACCATTGCAACAGCATTCACCTGCCTTTTTCATTTTCTATTTATAGACAGTTTAACATATTTCCTAGGAAATTGAGCTGTCCGTAACGACTATAGTCAACATATTATAGTTTGTTCATAATCGTAAAAGAAAGTAGCTGGGGCATAACTAAAAAATTTAAGGAACAGAGGAAAGGTTTTCATATATTTTTGCTATTAAGGAGAAGAAATTAGCTATTCTTGCTTGTGCAATCAATAAAAAATTAGAAGTCTTCACTAGTTGTTGGTACGGTGGCGATGACTCGTGCTCAGAACAGCACACAATGTAAGATGCGGGCAACAAAGGCATAGCAAAAAAGTGTTAGATTGATTGGGGGGACTGACCCCGATATATAAGACAGTTATCAAAAAAGCATCACTCAACCAGTTGTCGGTATTGAACCGGCGACTGGTTGTTTAGTTTCGTTTGAATTCGGTTATTGTTATAATAGTTTATATAGTCTTTGACAGTTTGTTCTACGATGGCCGTCGTAGTACTGTTCAAATTGTCTAAGTAGAATGTTTCAGACTTTAACACAGAATGAAACGATTCGATTGGGGCATTATCAGCGGGCGTACCTTTACGGGACATGCTCATGGTAATGCCTTTTGCTTTTACGGCCTGTTGATAATCATACGATGTGTATACCGCCCCTTGGTCACTGTGCAACGTACACCCTTCGGGCAAATGGTGAAGTTGAGCTAATGTATCCAGCACAAAATCAGTATCTTGACAGTCTCCAATCGAATAGGCAATAATTTCACCATTATATAAATCTTGAATACTTGAAAGATACAACTGTTTTTGACCAAATGGCAAGTAAGTAATATCAGTTACGAGCTTCTGTAACGGTGCTGTGGCTTCAAAATCGCGATTTAATAAATTTGCTGCGATTGCATATGGTTGTCCTGTTCGTTTCCGTTTTTTCACTTTCACGCGACATTGCCAACCATATTTTTGCATGATACGTTGAACAACTTTATGATTGACGCACATTTCTTGACGTAAGAGTGCTGTAATTTTTCTGTAGCCATAGCGAAATTTATTTGCACGACAGAGTTCACCGATACGTCTCTCTATTGCTTGACGAGACCTTGCATCGGTAGATGCCTGTTTCCAACGATAGTAGGTAGATCGTGCAATCCCAAAGTGTTTACAAATGTCCTTTACAGACATCATGCTTCTTAGTGACGCAACTAACTGTACAGCTACTTCTCCAACCACTTCCTCTCCAACTCTGCGTACTTTTTTAGCACCTCAATTTGTTGCTTTAAATAACGGTTTTCCAATGCTAATTTCGTTTGTTCATTGTCCGGTTCAGGACCTTTATTAAAGATATATTGTTTGCCTACAGGTTGTTTCAAACGATTGACTTCACCATTTCTATACCAACGCACCCATGTTTCGACCTGTGTTTTATGGCGTATATTTAATTCCAATAGAATCTGTTTGACAGGTACCCCCGCTAATCGCATCTCAATCGCTTTCATTTTTACTTCATATGGATAACTCACTCTTGTTCCCATAGAAAAAACACCTCCAAATTGAAATTTAAGTATCTATACCCGAATTTCAATCGAAGATGCTTTTTTTATTTGTCTTTACCTATTGGGGTCAGTTCCGGGTTCAACCTAACACTTTTTCTCTTTTGTCCCAGCTTCTTTATAAAGCAATTACAAATTATTCCCCAACGCTCGTTTACGTAAAATAGCTTCACCAAAAAGTAAATCTTCTTTTGTTGTCATCTTTACGTTTTCATAGTTGCTTTCAACAATGTGCACCTCATGACCAAGTCGCTCGACTAACATCGCCTCATCTGTTCCGAGGAAGCCCACTTTCTCAGCAACATCTTCCGCTTCTACAATCAAATCGAAGCGGAAGGCTTGAGGCGTTTGAATCATCCATAAGCTTTCACGGTCCACCGTTTCTTCAATGATGCCATTACGTACTTTTTTCATTGTGTCCTTTGCACGAACACCAGCGATTGCAGCGCCAAAGTTATGCGCACTTTGCACAAGGTTTGCAATAATATCGCGCGTAATAAATGGGCGTGCTGCATCATGCACTAAAACAATATCAACCTGCTCCATTTCTTTCATACAAGCGTGCACTGAATGCTGTCGCTCTGCTCCACCATCAGGCAAGCCTTTGACCTTAGAAACCCCATAGTTTTCTAGCATCTTTTGAATCACAGCACGTTCTGCTGGTTTCACCGCAAGCCAAATGCCAGTACAGTTTTCATCTTGCTCAAATACTTCTAATGTGTGTATTAAAATCGGTTTCTCTAAAAGCTCTAAAAATAATTTATTTCGCCCTGCTCCCATTCGCTTGCCACTTCCTGCTGCTGGAAGCACTACTTCATACTGCACATTGTCCACTTCCTAATCGTCCTTTGGCTTAGCAAAAATCATTCGACCTGCAGATGTTTGTAGAACGCTCGTTACAGTTACGGTAATAGCCTGTCCGATATAATTGCGGCCTCCTTCTACAACAATCATCGTGCCATCATCCAAATAGGCCACACCTTGGTTATGCTCTTTCCCATCTTTAATAACGACCACTTGCATATCTTCTCCAGGAATCACAACTGGTTTCACTGCATTTGCCAAATCATTAATATTCAGTACTTTCACTTGATGTAATTCACATACTTTGTTCAAGTTGAAGTCATTTGTCACAATTTGTGTATCATTATCCATTTTCTTTGCAAGACGTACAAGTTTTAAATCCACTTCCTGCACATCTTCAAAATCTTCTTCGGTAATTTCTACTTTTGTCATACGTTCATCTTGCAGTTTCTTTAATATATCCAAACCACGGCGACCTCTTGTACGTTTTAATGTATCGGAGGAATCTGCAATATGCTGTAGTTCCGTTAATACAAACTGCGGCACAACTAAAACGCCTTCAATAAAACCTGTTTCCGAAATATCCGCAATACGCCCATCTATAATAACGCTCGTATCTAGCAATTTATAACTACCGCGATTTTCTGGAACGTCAATCCCTTCAGTTGCTTTTTTCTTTGCATTATTCCCACGTAAGGTAAATAACTGAAGTAACTCATCTCGCTTTTTAAAACCAACACGGAATCCCAAATATCCAAGCACAAACGATAAGATAATCGGAATTACTTCTGAAATACCGCGAATCTGAACGCTATCAATCGCAAAGCCTAGGAAATAGGCTACGATAAGTCCTACAATTAGCCCAAGCGTACCAAATAATAAATCCCCAACAGGCACTTTAAAAAGCACCTCTTCCATCCAGCTAATTAGCCGAACAAAATAATCGGAAAAAGCAAATGATAATGTAAATAGTAAAAGCGCACCTAAAGCAACTGATACGTAAGGATTATCAAGCCAAGGATTAGATGATAAATGAAGCAATTCGTATAATGGCGGTAAGAAAACAAGGCCTAAAGCTCCTCCAATCAGTAAAAAAGCAATTTGAATAAATTTTTTCATACTGTCACCTCCAATTCTTATATTCGATTATACATATTTTACTGTAGAAAATCTTTTTTGAGCTCATCAAAACATTATTAAATTTCCTTCAGTTTATTGGACGTTATGGAAGGCTTAAGAGATGCCTAATTTCCACAATAATTGTTATCCAATTTCATGAAATTAATGTTTGTTGCTCCTATGATGTAAAAATGCATGCTAGGATGTCGCCCAACATGCATTTATTTTAGTTAAAGTAATTGCCTAACGTAACGCTACATGCAGACACAAATCTTCATGTCTTTATAGCTCTCTAAAGCAGGCATTTAATGCATCTTTAATTGTTTCCACACCAACAATTTCAATACCAGGCGGGAAATCCCAACCACCAATATTAGATGCAGGGATAAATGCTCGCTTAAATCCTAGTTTTGCCGCCTCTAACACACGTTGTTCAATTCGTGTAACACGACGAACCTCTCCTGTTAACCCTACTTCTCCAATAAAGCAATCTGTTCCCCGTACTGCCTGATCCTTAAAGCTAGAAACAATACTCGTCAAGACAGCTAAGTCAATGGCAGGCTCATCTAGCTTTACTCCGCCAGCAACTTTAATATATGCATCTTGTGCTTGTAACATGAGACCCATGCGCTTTTCAAGCACTGCCATAAGCAATTGCACACGGTTTTGGTCCACTCCTGTTGCCATCCGTTTCGGATAATTAAAGCTTGTAGGGGTTACAAGTGATTGGATTTCTACTAAAATTGGCCTTGTTCCCTCCATTGATGCCACGATTGTTGAACCTGCTGCCCCTTGTGAACGTTCCTGTAAAAATAGTTCAGACGGATTCAAAACTTCCTTTAAGCCCCCCTGAAGCATTTCAAAGATAGCAATTTCATTTGTAGAACCAAAGCGGTTTTTTTGGCTCCGTAAAATACGGTGATTGTGATGTCGTTCTCCTTCGAAATACAGCACTGTATCAACCATATGCTCTAAAATACGTGGTCCTGCAATTTGACCTTCCTTCGTCACATGCCCAACTAAGAAAATGGCAATGCCTTTTGTTTTCGCTATCCGCATTAGCTCCGCTGTACATTCACGTACTTGTGATACACTACCTGGCGCACTTGTCACCTCTGGATGGAACACCGTTTGGATAGAATCCACAATCACAAACTTTGGTTGTACATCGTCGATTGTTTGATTTAACAACTCTAAATTCGTCTCCGAATAAATATACAGCTCTTGAGATACAACCCCTAAACGCTCTGCACGTAGTTTCGTTTGTCGAATGGATTCCTCACCAGAAATATAGAGCACTCGATGACCTTTATTGGACAACAACGCAGACACCTGTAATAGCAATGTCGATTTTCCGATACCCGGATCACCCCCGATTAACACCAGAGATCCAGGAACAATTCCTCCGCCCAAGACACGATTGAGCTCACCCATTTCTGTAGCGACCCGAGACTCCTCAGCCGCTTCTACTTGGATAATCGGTACAGCCTTTTGCGTGACAGTTGCAGAGTGCTGGAATGCCCCTCTTGGACCTTTCGCCACAACCTCTACTTCCTCAACCATTTTATTCCATTCACCACATCCTGGACAGCGTCCCATCCACTTTGCAGATTCATAGCCACAACCTGTACAGACAAATTTAGTTTTTTTCTTCGCCATCGTACCACCTCGAATATTTGTTCTTGTTTTCATTTTACATAAAAAAAGACAGCTTGGCACGGTATGCCTCGCTGTCTTGCAAATTTATGCTTTCCTAATAGAGTAATCGCTTATTTGGAAATTGAAACGCCTTCTTTTTTCTTCACGACGAATTCATCATTCACATAATCAATTACGACTTGGTTTCCTTTTTCTACATTGCCTTTTAGCAGTTCTTCCGACAGACGGTCTTCCACTTGTTTTTGCAATGCACGACGGAGTGGACGAGCGCCATATTGAGGGTCGTAGCCTTCCTCTGCAATTTTATTGAGTGCTGCATCTGTTAACTCTAACGTAATATCTTGTTCTTGCAAACGTTTTGTTAGTGTATTCGCCATCATTGAAATGATTTCTTTTAAGTGTTCTTTTTCTAATGAATGGAACACAATCATTTCGTCGATACGGTTTAGGAATTCAGGACGGAATGCTTTTTTCAATTCTTCAAGCATTGTGCCCTTCATATCTTTATGTTTCGACTCTGAGCTTCCTAAGCTGAAGCCAAGATTTTTTTGATATTTTAGCGCATCCGCACCAACGTTTGAAGTCATAATCACAACCGTATTACGGAAATCAACGACACGTCCTTTAGAATCTGTTAAACGACCATCTTCAAGTACTTGCAGTAGAATATTGAAAACATCTGGATGTGCTTTTTCAATTTCATCAAGAAGCACCACAGAATATGGTTTACGTCGAACTTTTTCTGTTAACTGACCACCATCATCAAAGCCTACATAACCAGGAGGTGAGCCAACTAAACGTGAAGTTGAATGTTTCTCCATATATTCAGACATGTCAACACGAATCATCGCATCTTCATCACCGAACATTACTTCTGCCAGCGCTCTAGCTAGTTCTGTTTTCCCTACCCCTGTAGGACCAAGGAAAATAAATGAACCGATTGGACGTTTTGGATCTTTTAAACCAGCTCTTGCACGTCGAATTGCACGAGAAATTGCCTCGACTGCCTCGCCTTGACCTACCACACGCTTGTGTAATTCTTCTTCAAGATGTAATAGTTTAGCTGATTCTTCATGTGCAATTTTGGCTACTGGTATTCCCGTCCACATAGAAACTACTGCTGCTACATCGTCAACTGTCACTTTCGATTCAGCTTTGCCTTGTTCTTCTTTCCATGTTTTACGTGTCATTTCAATTTCGTCTTTTAGCTTTTGCTCTGTATCTCTTAACGAAGCTGCTTTTTCAAATTCCTGACCAGACACAGCCGCATTTTTTTCAGAGCGAACATTTTCTAGTTTATCTTCTAGTGCTTTTAAATTTGGTGGGACTGCAAATGAACGTAAGCGAACTTTTGAACCTGCTTCATCGATTAAGTCGATTGCTTTATCAGGCAAGAAGCGGTCTGAAATATAACGATCACCCATTTTTGCCGCTGCTTCAATTGCTTCATCTGTAATTTTCACACGGTGATGTGCCTCATAGCGATCGCGTAAACCATGAATAATTTGAATCGCCTCTTCGACAGTTGGTTCATCCACTTGAATTGGTTGGAAGCGGCGCTCTAATGCTGCATCTTTTTCGATATATTTGCGGTACTCATCTAATGTTGTAGCACCAATACATTGTAATTCTCCACGTGCTAGGGATGGTTTTAAAATGTTTGATGCGTCAATTGCACCTTCTGCTCCCCCTGCACCGATTAACGTATGCAATTCATCAATAAATAAAATTACATTTCCTGCTTGTCGAATTTCATCCATCACTTTTTTCAAGCGATCCTCAAATTCACCACGGTATTTAGTACCTGCAACAACTGTCCCCATATCAAGCGTCATAACACGTTTATCACGCAAAATTTCTGGTACTTCGTTGTTAATAATTTGTTGTGCTAAGCCTTCTGCGATTGCCGTTTTACCTACACCTGGCTCACCAATTAGCACAGGGTTATTTTTCGTACGACGTGATAGTACTTCAATAACGCGTGTAATTTCCTTACTGCGACCAATCACAGGGTCTAGTGAACCTTCACGGGCAATTTGTGTTAAATCGCGTGCTAAGCTATCTAAAGTTGGCGTATTTGCAGCCTGCGTCGCTTGTTGTCCAGATTGTGCGTTGTCATTATTACCTAACAACAGTAATACTTGCTGACGAGCTTTGTTTAAGCCTACACCTGCATTGTTTAATACACGAGCGGCTACCCCTTCACCCTCACGAATAAGCGCTAATAGTAAGTGCTCCGTACCGATATAGGAATGACCTAATTTACGTGACTCATCGACAGATAGTTCAATTACTTTTTTGGCACGAGGCGTGTAGTGAACGATTGGCCCAACATCCTCTGTTCCTTTACCAACTAATTCTTCAATCCCAGCTTCAATCATTTGAGGGCTAATATCAATGGCTTCTAATGCTTTCGCTGCAATACCACCACCCTCACGAATAAGCCCTAAAAGAATGTGCTCTGTTCCTATTGATTCGTGCTTCCAACGAATTGCCTCTTCCTGTGCAAGCTGTAATACTTTTTGTGCGCGTTGTGTAAAACGATTAAACATCATATGAATCCTCTCCTTTTCCCCCTATAGTAGGCTTACTCATTGTTTCTAAAAATAATGCCTCTCGCAGCATTTTTGCCCGAACGCGATCCCGTTCAGCAGGCGGTAAGGCTTCTCCTGCATAGTGCTGTAAAAATCCTGGTTGCATACTGACCACACATTCGTTCAATGTGGTTGCTTTAATATTATGAATCAACTGTAAATCTACACCTAAACGTACATTCGATAGACAGGTCGCAGCTTCCTCACTTGTTAAAATGCGCGCGTGCGTTAATGTACCCAACGCCCTGTAAATACGATCTTCTAAGGCAAGTTCCGCTTTTTCCATTAGCTTATTTCTTGCCTGCCGTTCTTTTTGAATAATTTTTTCTGCAACACTTTGAATGTCTGCTAAAATATCTTCTTCTGTTTTACCTAGTGTAATCTGATTCGACACCTGGTAAACATTACCTAAATTTTCACTACCTTCACCGTATATACCCCTGACAGTCATCCCTAAACGCGTCATTGCATTGATAATTTGATTCATCTGACCTGTCAATGTAAGTGCGGGAAGGTGCATCATAACCGAAGCACGTAAGCCGGTACCAATATTAGTTGGGCAACTTGTTAAATAGCCGAAAGTATCTCGAAATGCGTATGGCAAGGCTCCTTCTAAGGCTCGATCAATTTTGTTTGCTTCCTCGTATGCCTTTTGAAGTTGAAAACTCGCCGTCATACATTGAATGCGTAAATGGTCTTCTTCGTTCACCATAATGCAAATTGATTCATCTTCAGACAGCAACATGGAGCCGACTTGCTCTTTTTTTGCAAGCTGTGGACTAATTAAATGCTTCTCAACTAAAATTTGACGTTGTAACGGTGTTAAATCTTTTATGGAAAAATAAGAATATCTTTCTTGAAGTTTCGGACTGTCTTGAATGGCATGTGTCACAGCTTGCTCTACTTGTAATGCTTCATTTTCTGAAAAAACTAAAGGGAAACGATAGCCATCTAAGTTTCGAGCAAGTCGAATGCGTGTACTGATGACGATATCTGAATAATCATCCTCCATTTCCATCCATGCAGGTGTAGCTCGCGCTAAAAACGATTCAATCATCATGACACATCACCACCTTCGAATTGTAGCTGCTGTTCGAGATTTTTTGCTTCGTCGCGAAGCTTCGCTGCTTCTTCAAACTGCTCCTCGTCAACAGCGGCCTTCATGCGTTTTCGAATATCTTCAATTTGCTTTTTAATGACAAAAACATTGCTTCGAGCACCAGGCATTTTTCCTATATGCTGTGGCCCCGCTTGAATGCGATTAAATAGCTTTGGCAAATGCTCACTAAATGTGTCATAGCAACTGGTACATCCAAATTTACCTTCTTTTAAAAATCGCTTATACGTAAATCCACATTGTGGACATGTTTGTTGCTGAGGTGGCGCTTGCTGTTTTTCACCAACTTTTTGCCATGTAGGTGAGCCAAACCAATTGGATAACAATTGTTGAATCGATACAGGCTCTTGTTTAAACTCTGCATGGAACGGATGGAACTGCGAGGCACAGACATCGCAATAATGGTGCTCCACCTTCTGCCCATTTTGAACTTGTGTCACAGTTACTGTCGCATTGCGCTGCTTGCAATGTTCGCAAATCATTTCCCTCACCTCTTTACTTTTGCTTTTCGTATTTTATAGTGGTTAACATCGCTCGCAAAATTTTCGCTCGAATGCTATCCCGTAAAGGTAGCTGCAAATCTAAAGTTGAGCGGTCAACCGCTGCTAACATTAATTTCGCTTCACGCTTTGAAATAACCTGCTCATCAATTAAACGATATACTAAATCTTCCGCCACTGTTTGCGAGGCTCCACCTTCAATTTGTAGGAGCACATCATCGATCAAATCAATTTGTGAGTTTGCACGGACACGTAAAATTCGAATGTATCCACCCCCACCTCGTTTACTTTCAACAAGGTAACCCCGCTCGGCTGTAAATCTTGTATTAATTACATAATTTATTTGTGAGGGCACACATTGAAATTTATCTGCAATTTCACTTCGTTTAATTTCAATATGCCCTTCTCCACCTAATTCAAGTACTTGCTTTAAGTAGCCTTCTATGATGTCTGAAATATTACGCATGTTAGGAATACACCTCGCTTACCTCACTGACTTTGACTATCTTTGACTATCTTTGAGTATATTATACAAAACGCTTAAAAATAATTGCAATTATTTCGCACAGAGAAATGTCTAAAGCAATTGTAAAAGCTGATTGGCTTCTAAATAATTTTAACCACTCGAAAAAGTACTTATCGTTTAATGTACCCTTTTTCCTTATAGAAAAAACGCAAGCATATGCTTTTTGCATATACTTGCGTCATTAAAAATTATACCCAGCGACCAACAATCGGATAACGCCAAGGTTCCTCTGAAATCGCCTTTACAATACCGATAATTGGTACGATGTATACCATAGCGATAAATACTAGTAAGAAAGGTAAACCAATTAATACAAAGCTTAAAATACTAGCAATTACAATTAGAACACCCATTACGACTTGGAACAATAAAGCTTGCACAGAAACGTTTTTCACTTCTTCTTCCGAACTAATTAAGAAAAATATAATCGGCACTAAAAATGGCGCAAAAAACGCACTGGCATGTATGATGACCTTAGACCATTTTGTTTCCATCTATTCAACCTTCCCTTTTTTCTGTCTTTATTATTAATACTATTATTTACGGAGCAATACGCTAAATAGTTTCAAATCGTTTCGACAATTTTAAAATTAATTTGAAAGGTATGTGATACACAGATGGAATTTAACAGCACGCTTGCGAACGAGTATGAAAAAGGCATTCGTCGTACTTTACCGAGTTACGATACAATGCTTCGTTTAACGAAAACTTTTTATCAATCCGCTTTACAAGAGAATGCTAGTTTTTTAGTTGTTGGTTCGGGCAGTGGCAATGAAATACTACAGTTAGCTGAACAAAGGCCACAGTGGTCCTTTGTCGGTATCGACCCATCTTTAGCCATGTTGGAAATTGCAGAAAACCGTCTACACTCACTACCAAATGAGATTTCTTTACTACAAGGCACCATGCTCACTGCATCAATCCCTGCAACAAAGTTTGATGCCGCTAGCTGTATACTTGTACTTCATTTTATTGATACCTATGAGGAGAAACTTGCTACATTAAAAGGGATTGCAAACCATTTAAAATCTGGGGCACCCTTTGTGCTTGTTTCTAAATATGGACAGCTTGACTCTTCTGAAACAGAGCTACAGTTTGACCTATGGCGCGCATATTGGCTGCAGCACACAAAACTTTCTACTTCTGAATTAGCTAGCATGGAGCAGTCCATTCGCTCGCTTTCATTTATGCGGGAAGATGACATTGTTACGCTTTTACAGCAGGCAGGCTTTACACAGCCTTCACGTTTTTTTGCAACGACATTATTTGGTGGTTGGATATGCTATAAAGAGTAAGCTTCCATTCCTTCATGATGCATCCTTGCAACTTAGTGGTGTACTATTAAGTACATACTGGTACTAGATCTGACGTTCCAATGTCTCCTCTTACCTTTCACACCTTTGAAGGAGACTTCGTGCTTATTTAAAATGAGATAAACAGATTTGAGGTGAATGCCGTGATTCGCACGATGGCTATGACGAAAGATCAACAATTAATAAAGGACTTCCCACTTGATAACATTAAGCAAAACCATTACGAATGGTATTGGGTAGATTTTAGTTGCCCAACTACCGAAGAGGAACTATTGCTCGATACATTTTTTCACTTTCATCCACTTGCGATTGAAGACTGCTTAATGCGTTTACAACGACCGAAGCTGGATTTTTACGAAGACTATCACTTTTTCGTTATTCATAAATTGAATGAAGAAACGTTAATTGCTGAGGAATTAAATATTTTCGTTTCCGATCATTTTATTGTGACATTCCACAAAAATGAAGCACCTGAAATCGATAAAGTACAGAAGCTTTTAGAAGAGCAACCGAAATATTGGGAACGCGGAACCTTTTTCCTTACCTATCAAACGATTGATAAAATAGTTGATAGTTATTTCCCTCTCGTCTATAAAATTGAGGACCATTTGAATGCGCTTGAAGATGAATTAACTTATCAAAGTAATGTAAATGCAATGCAAATTGTTTTTGAATTCCGCAGTGATTTGCTCCATTTACGACGCACCATTTTACCAATGCGCGACCTATTATACCGAATACTTAATTCTTATCGCTTTGCTCTGAAAAAATCAGAAAGAGCCTACTTTGGGGATATTCACGACCATTTAGTCAAGCTTACGGAAATGGTCGAATCTAATCGTGAACTGACCGCAGATATGCGTGATAGCTATATGGCTATGAACTCTAGCCGAATGAATGGCATTATGATGATGCTTACGATTGTCTCCACCATTTTCATTCCATTAACATTTATAGCAGGAGTTTATGGCATGAATTTTGATAATATGCCTGAACTACATGGCCGTTACAGCTACTTTATCGTTCTTGGTATTATGCTATTGATTGGGCTATTTATGTTGGCATTTTTCAAATATAAAGGCTGGTTCAAATTGTTTAAACCGTAACTTAAAGCAGTAACAAAACAATGTTTTTGAAAAACAAAATCCGCGCATAGCTCTCTAGGGAAAATAGATATGAGGAACAACATCTTACATTAGTACATGTTGCAACTCATACTTTACCCACAGAAGGCGAAACGCGGATTTTTAATTTTAAATAGTTGGTTTTACTTGGGGAACTTTTAAATGTCTCCACTATAATTAATACGGACCTCGATCATCAACTTTATTTTCACCTTGCTGTGGGAATAAAAAGTATGCTAATACGCCCGATATTAGTGTTGCACAAATCGTTATTAATAGTTGGTTTAAGTCAGGTACCTCTGCATAATAGTTCGTTAACATATAAACAGATCCAATTGCTACAATTACCATCACAGGAATCACAAACTTAAAACGCTTCTTCTCCATGTCATACCTCCTCAATACGATTTCTTTCACATACATTTTTTGTTACGCTAAACAGTTCGTATTTTACATGTTTCCTAAATGAAATTCAAATTGCGCTTTATGAGCTAAAGGCTATTACTTAAAAGTAAATCTGCAACATGTCAGCCCTGAATGTGAAAAATTATAGAAATAAACGAAATTTTTAACCAAATACACTACAAAAAATAGTAGAATAGATTAAATACCATATATTCACCAAATTTACAAACCTAACAATATGTACACAAAGAGTCTTCGATACCTATATTATTATGGATTTATAAAGAATGGAGCAGACAACAATGAGTTGGTTTTCAAAAAAGAACAATTATGGTTATTCAATTACACTAACAACTGAAGAGTATAAACAACACGTACAATTAGATGTTTCTAATCATCCTAAGTTACAAAAACAATTACAACTATTAGACTTAACTACTGAAGATTTAGCCATCATTAAACAATTGCAACCATTAGTGAAAAATGTTATTCCTGAAATGGTCGATCAATTTTATGCAGCGATTAGCTTAAGCCAAAATTTATTAGATATTATTAACAGAACATCACAAATTGACCGTTTAAAAGTGACTTTACATAAGCATCTAAGTGATATGTTCGAAAGTCGTATTAATGACGACTACATTAAAGAAAGAAAGGCAATCGCTGAGACACATGTTCGAATTGGGCTCCAATCAAAGTGGTATATCGCTTCATTCCAATCATTAACTTCGACTTTTACAAACTTTACGAATGATTTAGATATTTCAAAGCATGATGCTATCCGTGCCATCAATGCCTTTTGTAAACTGATTAACTTTGAACAGCAACTTGTTATAGAGGCTTATGAAAAAGAAGAAGAACGGATTCGTAGCGTTGCAGATAAAACGAAGCACGCACTTGTTACTACAATTCAAAGTACGGCAGAAGAGTTAAATGCAATCAGCGAAGAAACAGCTGCTTCCCTTTTAGTCATCTCCTCTCAAACGGATGATATTGCAGTAGCCACTAAACAAGGTTTGAACTTCGTTGCCGATACACAAGACAAATCTAAACGCGGACAGCAGCAATTACAAGAACAAAATGACTTAATACATGTTATTTTGCAAAGTGTTAATGGCCTTGAAGTAACGATGAACCAATTGCGTACGTCGTCTCAAAAAATCTCTGAAATTGTTGGACTTGTTACAGGTATTGCAGACCAAACAAATTTATTAGCACTTAATGCTTCCATTGAAGCCGCTCGTGCTGGTGAGCATGGTAAAGGCTTTGCTGTTGTAGCAGAGGAAGTCCGCAAGCTTGCAGAAGAAACAAAAAGCGCTGTGCAAAACGTGTCACACCTGATAAAAGAAACAGAAAGTAATATTTCAACAATGGCGAATTCTGTTATCAATGTGGACCAAAAAATCCAACATAGCGTTGATACACAAACAAGCCTCTCGAAATCATTTAATGATATTGCTGAAGCAGTATCAGGTATTCAACAACAATATGTAAACACGGCTAAGGATATTTCAGCCATTTCAAATTTAATTACAGAGCTATCGCAAGGGGCAACACTCGTCTCATCTTCTTCTGACTCACTCATTAATGTTGTAAATGAATTAAATATATAACACAACTAAAAAAGGAAATTGATCACATCGTATCAATTTCCTTTTCGTTTTTAATGTGCCAAAGCACGTTTTTGCTTGCGGTGCTCTCGTCGAGCCGGACCTGTTTCAAACAGCCGTTTTTCAGCATCCGTTTCCGGGAAAATAGCAGGAACAGCCTTCGGTTTACCATCATCATCTACTGCAACCATCGTTACAAATGATTCGGTTGTTAATTTTTCTTCACCTGTCTCAATGTTACGTGAAATAACACGGACATAGACTTCCATAGATGAACGTCCTGTGGATGACACAATACTTTCAATTTCAAGAATATCACCTACATGCGCTGCTGATAAAAAATCAACAGAATCAATGGAGGCAGTGACAACATGCCCTTTTGCATGCTTCATCGCTGTAATTGCGGCAATTTCGTCAATATAAGCTAACACTCTTCCACCAAAAATGGAATTATGATTATTAGTATCCGGTGGTAATACGAGACGCGTTTGAACCGTACGTGATTGGCTCATAGGTACAGCATTGGTTGTCATAGTTCTAGTTACTTCCTTTCATGTAATGTCCTTTCGTCATCGTATCGTAGAAAAAGAATGGATGCAAATTTAGAATGATTTTTTCATCGTTATAAACTTCATATCCGTCATTTCTTCAATCGCCCATTTAATACCCTCTCGACCGTAACCACTCATTTTCACACCGCCATATGGCATATTATCGACCCGGAATGTTGGAATATCATTAATAATAACAGCACCTGCTTGTAATTCATCGGCTGCACGTAATGCATCTGGTAAGACATTCGTAAAAATTCCTGCATTTAATCCAAGTTCTGACTCATTCACTAGTCGAATTGCGTCGTCTAATGTTTCATATGAAACAATTGAGACGATTGGCGCGAAAGTTTCCTGACAAACAATTTTCATATCGGCAGTCACGTTTGTCATTACTGTTGGTGTTAATGTTCGTTCTGTAAATGTTCCACCCGTAGCAACGACTGCACCTTGAGACTTCGCTTCCTCAATCCATTCACGAATACGACTAACTTCATTCGGATTAATCATGGCACTGACATCTGTATTTTTATCGAGTGGATCACCGACAACTAACTTTTCCGTTTGAGCTACAAATGCTTTTGTAAAAGCATCGACAATCGAGGCATGTACATAAATACGCTGAAGCGAAATACACACTTGTCCCGCAAAGCTAAACGCTCCGCTAACACAACGTGCGACAATTTTTTCAATAGGGGTCGACGGCTCAACAATAACCGCCGCATTTGAGCCTAGCTCTAACGTTACTTTGCGCAAGCCTACTTTTTCTTTTATGCTTAATCCAACTTTACCACTTCCGGTAAAGGTTACTTTTTTCACGAATGGATGCGTTACGAGTGGATCACTTAGCTCAACACCACTACCCGTAACAATTTGTAGCACACCATCTGGTAATCCTGCTTCTTTAAATATTTCCGCCATTACAATTGCACTAAGTGGTGTTTGCTCTGCTGGCTTTAACACGACCGTATTCCCCACAGCAAGGGCAGGTCCCAATTTATGCGCAACTAAGTTAAAAGGAAAGTTAAACGGTGTAATGGCAGAAATAACGCCTAATGGCTCACGCTTTGTCCAGCCAATGCGGTCGCCAGCTCCAGGCGCAGCATCCATCGGTACCGTTTCCCCTTTCACCTGTTTCGCTCCTTCGGCTGCAAACTGATAGGTTGCAATCGTGCGTTCTATTTCAGGTAAACCTGCTGAAATAGGTTTACCCGCCTCTTGTGCTAAAATTTCGGCCAATTCGTCTTTTCGACGTCGCATAATGTCGACTACTTTATATAAAATTTCGGCACGGTCGTATGCAGTAGTTTGTTTAAATGAAAGAAAGGCATTTTGGGCACCTTCAATTGCTTGCTCAACATCTGAAACAGATGCCTTTGCAACCTTTGCAATCATCTCACCGTTATAAGGCGAGGTTAATTTATAGGTTTCCTTCGCTTCTTGCCATTGTCCATTTATCCAAAGCTTTGTTTCGTTCATTTTCAATACACCTCCGAATATTCTGTTCCTCTTTAGTTTATCATGAAGTGCTGGAATTTGACGCTACTGCTGCTGCGGTCATGGCGGATATCATCGCCGCCTGTTGTGCTTGAATTAGTAATTCAATAGATGACATAATTGCCATAGATAATGATTGTTGCACTTTAGCCATATCATAAATAGCCATTTGAACCGCCATAAACAACACAAATTCTTGATGCCACTTCAATAATTTCATTCCCTTTAATTCATGATACAAATCAATAATTTGCTGTAGCTGTCCTGAATTTAATTGAAGGATGGCTAAAAAACCGAGTAGTGGATAATGCATATACTTTATTTTGACACCTTGCTTCTTTAAATTATCGCGAATTGTCGCCACAGTAGATACAAGGTTACTGTCATATGTTGCAGATAAAAAGGTTAAAATTTGAGATAACCATTGTAGTTCATTTCCCGCACTAAATTGATACGTGCGTAATTCCTTATAATAACGATTCATCGTTTCAGCGCGTAAAACAACATCGTCATTCGGGCTACTTAAAAGCACAGTATATGGGATATCATCAAAGGAAGTGAGAAAGCGGTGATGTTTGCGAATAGCTTCATATAAAGCTCTTGCCGTCTGTGCATGCGCCCTTTTGTCATTTTCATTTTCTGTTAAAAATTGAGCACCTATAAAACTAAAGTTTCCTCTTTTAAAATGAGCTTCTTTTAATATTTTTTCGTTATTTAATAACGTCTTTACCACCTGTTCGGTATTGTCTTGCTCCATCATATTGGCTGCAATGCTGAACCCTATTGATGTACGCAATGGCGACATCCATGATGTTTGATTCTTCATTTCTTCTATAACAGCTTTAAACTTTTCCGTATCAAACATTTTCCCTGCTGCAACATATGTGCTGGCAATAGCTAAAATAATTTTGCGATCAACTGCCCAGCCTGCAACCTTCGATACAGCCTCTACCGTTTGTGTAAATTGGTTTTCAATTATAACAATATTCATCTTCCGCACACTCCTTTTCACTATTTACGTAATATTCTGTTGTAAAGATTCAATCTTTTTGTAACAAATAACATAAAAAGTAAACTTAAATTAATGTAAGAATAAGGGATTATATGGTTAAATAACGATAATAAACGATGAATGGGGGGCTTTATTATGATTGAAAAAACCATAAAGAAATACTTATTCACCCAAACTTTACAGCAACGAATACAGCTTTATTTATTATTGCGAAATTCTACAACTAACGTAAGCCTACATACTCTTTTCCAAAAAAATTAGCATAAAAAAACAGCGACAAAAATGCTTTTTGCCGCTGTCCCTAACTATTCGATTAAACCTAGCTCTTTTAACTCTTCTGTCGAAAAAGCTCTAGACCTTGTTAAAAATCGTTTACCTTCTACGCCTTCAAGAGAGAACATACCACCTCTGCCGTCAACGACGTCTAAAATAATTTGTGTATGCTTCCAATAATCATATTGGTTTTTGTGCATATAAAATGGTGTACCCCCTACCTCACCTAAACATATATCCTGCTCACCTAATATTAAGTCACCGTCAGGATAACACATCGGAGAGGAACCATCGCAGCATCCCCCTGATTGATGAAACATAACTGGTCCATGCTTTTCCTTCAATAATTCGATTAGTGCCAGCGCTTCTTCTGTTGCTAAAACACGTTCAACCACGCGTTAGCACCTCCTTACTAATTAAAAGAAACCAAGTTTGTTTTCGTTATAGCTTACTAATAAGTTTTTCGTTTGTTGATAATGCGATAGCATCATTTTATGTGTCTCACGACCGATTCCTGACATTTTATAGCCACCGAACGCTGCATGTGCAGGATATGCATGGTAGCAGTTCGTCCAAACACGCCCCGCTTGAATACCACGTCCAAAACGATAAGCTGTATTCATATCACGTGTCCAAATGCCTGAACCTAATCCATACAAAGTATCATTGGCAATTTCCAATGCCTCTTCTTTTGTTTTAAATGTTGTCACTGCAACAACTGGGCCAAAAATTTCTTCTTGGAAGATACGCATCTTATTGTGCCCTTTGAAGACAGTTGGTTTAACGTAGTAACCATTTTCAAAGCCTGCCCCTACATTATTTTTCTCGCCTCCAATTAGACATTGTGCACCTTCTTGCTTACCAATATCTAAGTAAGACAGAATTTTTTCCATTTGCTCACTTGAAGCCTGTGCCCCCATCATTGTATTCGGATCTAATGGATTCCCAACTTGAATCGCTTCAACACGTTGTAATACACGCTCCATAAACTTGTCATAAATCGATTCTTGAATTAATGCGCGTGAAGGGCATGTACAAACTTCACCTTGGTTCAGGGCAAACAATACAAAGCCCTCTACCGCTTTATCTAAAAAGGCATCATCTTCATCCATAATATCTTCGAAGAAAATATTTGGAGACTTTCCGCCCAATTCTAACGTAACTGGAATAAGGTTTTGAGAAGCATATTGCATAATTAAACGACCTGTTGTCGTTTCACCTGTAAAGGCAATTTTGCCAATACGCGGGTTGGATGCAAGTGGTTTTCCTGCTTCTAAACCGAACCCGTTCACCACGTTTAGTACGCCTGGTGGCAATAAATCACCAATCAACTCTACTAATACCATAATGGATACTGGTGTTTGTTCTGCTGGCTTTAACACAACACAGTTGCCAGCAGCAAGAGCAGGAGCTAGTTTCCATACAGCCATTAAAATCGGGAAGTTCCAAGGAATGATTTGACCCACTACCCCAATTGGCTCATGGAAATGGTAAGCAACCGTATCATTATCAATTTGACTTAGCGCGCCTTCTTGTGCACGTAAAGCACCAGCAAAATAACGGAAATGATCAATGGCTAAAGGGATATCTGCATTTAACGTTTCCCGTACTGCCTTACCGTTATCCCA
The DNA here is from genome assembly GCF_037976175.1 of Lysinibacillus sp. FSL K6-3209. Taxonomy (NCBI): domain Bacteria; kingdom Bacillati; phylum Bacillota; class Bacilli; order Caryophanales; family Bacillaceae; genus Lysinibacillus; species Lysinibacillus sp. FSL K6-3209. Next base: position 4,465,836 of record NZ_CP150264.1, read on the forward strand.
TGTTTCGGCAACGGCTAACTTTTCTAAGTTTTGTTCAATACGGTCCGCAATTTTAAGTAAAATGTTAGCACGCTCTGTAGCGGATGTTTGTCCCCATGCATCTTTTGCGGCATGTGCTGCATCAAGTGCAAGTTCAATATCCTCAGCAGAGGAACGCGCTGCTTGTGTAAAAACTTGTCCAGTAACAGGAGTGACATTATCGAAGTATTGACCTTTCACTGGGGGTGTCCATTCTCCACCAATGTAATTATCGTATCTTTCTTTGAATTGAACTACCGATCCTTCAGTGTTTGGAAATGCATAAACCATTTTACTTCTCCCCTTTACACAAAATAATAGAAAATATCTAGAAAAATCGTAATTATATATCGAAATAACGATATTTTCATAGAAACCTTCTTACCCACTATATTGTCAGAAATGCATGATTATTTCAACTTTTTAAATTAAAATTTTGTAATATTTATTTTTAGTAGAAAAGCTTCTAGAATTCACGCTATAAACAACGATAGGGTATACTTAAGCTACGATAAAATGTTTAGGAGAACTATATGAGAATTAACAAATATTTAAGTGAAGCGGGCATCGTGTCTCGTCGTGGTGCTGATAAATGGGTCGAAGAAGGTAAAGTAACAATCAATGGCGTACTTGCTACTGTAGGCAGCCAAGTAGAAGCGGGCGATATTGTTTGTGTGGATGGCAAAGAGGTAAAAAAAGAAGAGCAACTGGTGTATATTGCCTTAAACAAACCAGTTGGTATTACAAGTACAACAGAGCGCCATATCAAAGGAAATGTCGTTGATTTTATCAATCATCCTCTACGCATTTTCCATATTGGTCGACTGGATAAGGAATCTGAAGGATTGTTATTAATGACCAATGATGGCGATATTGTAAATAAAATTTTACGTGCAGAAAACCACCATGAAAAAGAATATATCGTACAAGTTGATAAGCCGATTACAGAACAATTTATTAAAAAGATGGCTGCTGGTGTTGATATTTTAGATACAACGACATTACCTTGCTACGTTGAAAAAATTTCAGATAAAGTGTTTAAAATTATTTTAGAGCAAGGCTTAAATCGCCAAATACGCCGTATGTGTTCAGCACTAGGCTATTCCGTTAAACGATTACAACGTATACGCATTATGAATATTAAGCTTGGCAATTTAAAGGTTGGTCAATGGCGCGATTTAACTGATAAAGAGCGAGCAGAATTATTTAAACTACTTCATTACACAGTAAAATAAAGCAATTGGGGGATTGAGAAAGATGCTTTCTATTCAAAGTACTGAACAACTTACGGGTGTACGAATAAGCGGTGACTTTTGGGATTTAGATGCCCTTATTCAAGCGATTTATCAAGTAACTGGCGATGAAAATAAATACTACGATTACCAAGGTGCGCGACTTCGCATTCTTGGTATTTGCCGTAATCTCCGTCAAGCAATGCACGGTGAGCATCAGCTTGAATTCGTGAGCAATGGACTGAACAAAAGTATACTTTCTCGACATGAAACGATTTTTCCAACTAAAAATGTCTACTACGGGACAGAAGTACTGTGGCCGGAGCTTCTTTTTACAGCGATTGCTTTAAACGATTTTATTCGCTTACATCAGGAATTGATTGATTCTTCCGATTGGAATGGTGATGTGGCAACGATTCGTAAATTCCAAGCAGCGGTTGCTGACTGTTTGGAGCAAGAGCTTACAGAAGATGAATTTTTAGTATTTTTAAGGATGATTCATTCTAAAAGCCCTTTAACCTTTCGCTATGCTACGCAGTATGTAGATGTACTAAATTTAGAATACATAGATTTAAATACGCAAACACGCAAAGCGCATTTAGCCTCCTTTGCGCTTCGTTTAATGTTAGAGGATGAGGAATATGTTGCACTTAAATCGCAACTAATAGAAGTTGCCAGTACGACAAAAAAAGCGCTACACGAAATTCCAATCAATGCAAGCTACCCTGAAGAAATTTTATGGTAATGGAAAGAGGGCTGGCACAAAAAGAGAAAAGTGGCTGGGACATAACAAAAAAAATTTAAGGAACAGAGGAAAGGTGTTCATAAATTTTTGCTATTTGAAAAACTTAGCTATTCTTGCTTTTGCAATAAATAAAACATTAGAAGGGTTCACTAGTTGTTGGTAGCGGAGGTGGTGACTCCTGCTCAGAACAGCACACAATGTAAGACGCAGGCATTCCTCGCGTTAGCGAGGGTTGCGGCTTACTGTGCTAAGCGGAAAGCACCGCCGTAGCGGACAATAACGGCGTAGCAATAAAAGGTGTTAGATTGACTGCCATCAATCTAACACCTTTTCTCTTTTTTACTGTGCAGTCGCTTTCTGCGGTCTACCTAGTGCTCTTTGCTAAACTCTTTGTGACTATTTAATCGTCTCGTAAGCCATTTTACGAATAACCGCTTCATGTTGCGGATAATCAGCTAAAAGCTCATCTTGTGTAAATAGCTCAAAGTCCTCAAAATCAAAGCCTGGTGCTACCATGCAGCCTACTAAACTAAATGTATTGGCATCCTCTACAGACGAACCGAAAATTGTATTTTTCGGCACCGCTACCTGTGGCACCTCACCCGCTTCTATATTTAAGCCTAATTTTTTTGCCTCATATGTACCATCAGGGTAAATCATATGTACCGTTAATGGGCTACCTGCATGATAATACCAAAGCTCATCTGATTTTAAGCGATGTAAATGAGAGATATCTTGCGAACGTAATAAAAAATAAATGCTCGTATAAATCGGTCGTTCTACATCTCTTACAGCTATTTCCTCTGTCGATTTAAACGTGGAAATATAGTATCCTCCCTCAGGATGTTGTGCTAATGCTAGTTTTTCAATAAAGTATTGTGCTGAATAGTGCATGCTAACCTCACTCCTTTTTCCCACCTTACCAAAAAAGAAAGGTTCCGCGCTACTTCCATCTATTATTGTCGTTCTACAACATGAAAAAGGGTATCTCGAATCCATTTCGAGACACCCCTTCCGATTACATACCACCTAAATATGCTGCTTTTACTTGTTCACTTTCTTGTAACTCTTTCGCTGTACCCGATAATACAATGCGTCCTGTTTCAAGTACATATGCGCGGTCAGCTACCGATAATGCCATATTGGCATTCTGCTCTACTAGCAATACCGTTGTACCTTCTTTATTCACTTGTTCAATAATATTGAAGATATTTTTTACCATAAGCGGTGCAAGCCCCATTGAAGGCTCATCCATTAACAACAATTTTGGTTTTGCCATTAATGCACGACCCATCGCCAGCATTTGTTGCTCACCACCAGATAATGTGCCTGATTGCTGTTTACGACGCTCCAGTAGACGCGGGAATAACTCAAAGACATGATCCATATCTTTCTTTATGCCAGCCTTATCATTACGCAAGTATGCGCCAAGCTCAAGGTTTTCCTCTACTGACATATTAGCGAATACACGGCGACCTTCAGGCACATGTGAAATACCTGATTTTACAATGGTTTGCGCAGCCTTACCTGCAATCGAGAAACCCTCATATTCAAGGATGCCCCCTTTAGGTTTTAATAAGCCTGACAAGGTTTTTAATAATGTACTTTTACCAGCACCATTGGCACCGATTAATGTGACAATTTCCCCTTCGTTAACTTCTAAAGAGACGCCTTTCAATGCTTGAATATTTCCATAGAATACATCAATATTTTGTACTTTTAGCATTAGCTGATAACCTCCTCACCAAGGTACGCTTCAATTACCTTTGGATTGTTGCGAATTTCTTCTGGTGTCCCATCAGCGATTAATTGCCCGTGGTCGAGGACGTAAATTCGTTCACATATCCCCATTACTAAGCTCATATCGTGCTCAATTAGTAGAATCGTTAATCCAAACTCTTTACGGATAAACGCAATTAGTTCCATTAAGTCGTGTGTTTCTTGTGGATTCATCCCTGCCGCTGGTTCATCGAGTAACAATAGCTTTGGATTTGCCGCTAATGCACGTGCAATCTCCAGACGACGTTGCATACCATACGGAAGGTTTTTTGCTAACTCATTCTTATAAATATCTAAGCCAAATATTTTTAAGAATTCCGTTGATTGCTGTTCCATTGCCGCTTCACCTTTAAAGTGACTTGGCAAACGGAAAATAGATGACCACATCGAGTGTTTTGCTAAAGAATGGTTCGCTACTTTTACATTATCTAATACAGATAGTTCTTTAAAGAGACGAATATTTTGGAACGTACGGCTAATACCTTTTTGCGTTACTTGATAGGGTGCAAGGCCATTTAACTTTGATCCGTTAAATGTAATCGTTCCTTCAGTCGGCGTATACACACCAGTTAGCATATTAAAACTTGTTGTTTTACCTGCACCATTTGGCCCGATAAGCCCTACTAATTCACCTTGATTTAGGTACATATTAACGCCCTGTACCGCCTTTAAACCACCGAATTGAATACCCATGTTTTCTACTTTGATAAGAAGGTTTCCAGTCATTATTTTGTACCTCCTTTTTTACCAAACTTAAATAAATGCGTAATTTCCTTTGTCCCCATTAAACCGGTTGGACGGTATAGCATAACAATGATTAATACTAAGCTGTAAATGATCATGCGCGTTTCTGGGAAGTTCGCTAAGTATGTTGAAATCAACGTTAAAAATACTGCTGCAATAACAGAACCTGACAGACTTCCTAAGCCACCAAGAACAACGTAAATTAATATATCAAATGATTTTAAGAAACCGAACGTAGTCGGTTGAATAATGTAGAAGTTATGTGCAAAAATAGCCCCTGCAAGACCGGCAAAGAAAGAGCCAATCGCGAATGCTACAACTTTATAGTAAGTTGTATTAATACCCATGGCATCCGCAGCGATTTCATCTTCTCGAATCGAAATACAAGCACGTCCATGGCGAGAATTTGTAAAGTTAGAAATAACTAAAATCGTCAATACCACTCCTACGAATGCATATGTCCAATTCGATAAATATTTCACTTGCATCCCCGCTGCCCCACCGACGTAATCCGTATTTAAAAAGACAATACGAATAATCTCAGCAAAGCCTAGTGTTGCAATGGCTAAATAATCTCCTTTTAAACGTAGCGTTGGAATACCTACGATTAATCCAGCTACTGCTGCTGCAAGCGCCCCTAGGAAAATAGCTAACGGGAACGGCAGCATTAGCTTTGTTGTAATAATAGCTGAAATATAAGCACCAACTGCAAGGAAACCGGCATGTCCAATAGAGAATTGCCCCGTAACCCCGATAACGATGTGCAAGCTGACAGCTAGCATAATGTTAATGCACATGGTGATTAACATATTTTTATAGTACAAGTCAATTACTTCTGTTGTAATAAGTGCCTGAACAACCACATAGATGACTAGCGCTAATACTGCATAGCCCCAGAAAACTTTAGACTTCTTCATCATTACCGCTCACCTACACTTTCTCGCGGGCGTTTTTACCGAAGATACCCGATGGTCTGAAAATCAAGATTAAAATTAAAATGACAAATGCTGCTGCATCACGCCATAAAGAGAATCCAAGTGCACTTACAAACGATTCCACGACACCTAGTAACATGCCGCCAACCATTGCCCCTGGAATAATACCAATACCACCAAGAACCGCAGCGATGAACGCTTTAACCCCTGGAATAACACCCATTAACGGGTCAATTTTTGTATAATACACACCGAAGATTACACCTGCAGCTCCAGCTAATGCAGAACCTATAGCAAATGTTGCTGAAATGGTATTATCTACGTTAATCCCCATTAGACGTGCCGCATCTGCATCATGTGAAACTGCGCGCATCGCCTTGCCAATTTTTGTTTTATGTACGATGAATTGTAAAAGAATCATCAGTACGATAGAGACAGATAAAATTAAAATAGATGTACTGCTAATTTGAACACCAAAGACATCAAATGTTGTATTTTTAATGACTTCAGGATATGCTGCAGGCTGTGCCCCTCTGAAGAAAATTGTCGTATATTCGATTAATAGCGACACCCCGATTGCTGTAATTAAAGCAGCAATACGCGTCGCATTTCGTAACCGTTTATATGCTATACGTTCTATTAACACACCAAAAATTGCGCAAACTGCCATTGCTAATAATAATGCTGGTAAGAAACCCAGCTCCCATTTAGCAATTGCGTAAAAGCCAATAAATGCACCAATCATGAAAACATCACCGTGGGCGAAGTTAATGAGCTTAATAATACCGTATACCATCGTATACCCTAACGCTATTAACGCGTAGATACTACCTAGTGAAATACCATTCACAAGCTGTTGTATCCATTCCATGAGCGTTCACTCCTTTATTATTTTTTAAAGCATGCAAAAATGGGACCTATTTCTACATAGTGAAAGTGAATGCAGAAAAACTCGTGTCCCTCATAATAAGTATTTCCGATTCCTTATGCTAGAATCTATGCTTTTTTTATTAGTCTAGTTGTCTATGAAAAAATAAAAGAGAAGGCAGGTTGCCCGCCTCCCCCTTGCTTAAAAATTAAGGATTAACTTTAGAGTTGAACACTTGTTTACCGTCTTTAAATTCAAGAACTGTTGCTGTTTTAATTGGGTTATGGTTTTCGTCAACTGAGAAAGTACCTGTTACTAAAGAAAGATCCTTTGTTTCAGCTAATGCCTTTTTAATTGCTTCACCGTCAGTAGACCCTGCACGTTTAATTGCATCTGCAATGTAGTAAACCGTATCATAGCCAAGTGCGTTAAATGCATCCGGTGCTTTATCGCCATTAGCAGCTTTAAATGCTTTTACAAAGTCTTGAATTTTTTGATCTGGGTCTTCTGCAGAATAGTGGTTTGTGATGTACGTATTATTCAGTGCATCTGCGCCCGCTAACTCAACTAAAGTTGGCGAATCCCAACCATCTGCTCCCATAAGTGGCACTGTAATGCCCATTTCACGTGCTTGTTTAACAATTAGACCCACTTCTTCATAATATCCAGGGATAAAGATGAAGTCAGGATTTGATGATTTGATGTTTGTTAATTGCGTACGGAAATCTGTATCTTTCGCAACATAAGCTTCTTCTTTCACAACTTTTCCGCCATTTTCAGCAATCGTATCTTTAAATGACTTTGCTAATCCTTTTGCATAGTCAGAAGCGTTATCAGCAAAAATGGCTACGTTTTTCGCTTTCAGCTCACCCGTTGCAAAGTTTGCTGCGACAATCCCTTGGAATGGGTCAATAAAGCATGTACGGAACGCATATTCATTAACACTGCCGTCTTCATTTACTGTTACGTTTGGTGCTGTAGCAGCTGCACCAACTAAAGGAATTTTGTTATCATTTGCAATTTGAACTGTTGCAATGGTGTTACCAGAAGTTGCTGGAGACATCATCGCTACTACTTTATCTTGCGTTGCTAGTTTAATAGCCGCTGCTGTTGCCTCTGAGTTTTCTGATTTGTTATCTACTTTAATAAGCTCAATCTTCTTGCCATCAATACCGCCTGCATCGTTAATTTCTTTAACAGCTAACTCCGCACCTAATCCGATTGAAGAACCGTAAGAAGCTACGTTACCTGAAAGCTCCAAGTTTGCACCGATTTTAATTGTATCGCCATCTTTTGAGCCGCCTGATGATGAGCCGCCTCCCGAACTTGTATCACTATCTCCAGCACCGCAACCTGCCAGTACGCCTGCAAGAAGTGAAGAAGCTACTAGAAGTGAACCGAACTTTTTAAGCTTGTTGTTCTCTTTCATAATTTAATTCCCCCTGAAAATTCTCAAATATTAGATATTTCTGATAATTATAAACAATCTAAGGCTAATCCTCAATAGCAAAAATAATTATTTATAACTATCTAATTTTGAAGCTAGATAATATTCAATTAAGCCTTTTACATTGTAAAACATTCTTTATATTTAGTCTAGAGTGATTTTTCAGTATAATTAGTTATTTGTGAATTATCTATCAATTGTTGGTATAAATTAGTAGAAAGCTATCATCCTTATTTTTTTGACGTTAGAAAAATAACGTCCATTTTGCAAAAATTGCTTTCCTTTTATAGTTTAACGGCTTATTTTTTTTTCAAAAAAACGCCTACCAGTACGCCATACAAAATATGACCAACAAGCCACCAACTAAATGCGTAGAAATCTGTAAAGTTCGGTGTTCGTGTTGAGAAGGTTGTTGTAGGAAACAACATACATCCTATAATCATTTGAAGTACGATACTATTTCTGATTAACGTACCATTATTCCACTTATACTTGTTTCGAAGTGTATATAATATGGCTGTTATAAACCACGAAATCACGAGATGGAAGGAAAATTCAATCACTTCTGGAAATCGATAATTTTTTAAAATCGGTATATAATCGACATTTAACAGTAATGTATAAACGCGGCTTCCTGTTAGATTTTCAACAACTTTAAAGAAAATACCAAATAAGCAACCTGCAACTAAGGATGCTAGCATTACTTGACGTTTGAATAGTGTTTTCATAATGTCCTCCTTGCTTTAATCCAACTTCTACTTACCTGTGCTAACGTATATTTTTAAACTATAAAAGGATGATTCAAAATGAATAAAAAAATAATTGTATTATTTCGTAATGATTTACGACTAGATGATCACCCCGCGCTCTGGCATGCAGCTAAATTAGGGGTCATTTTACCGGTTTATATTCATAATGAGCAATTTTCAATGTGCAATACCGCTCAAAGTTTTTGGACGTACTATTCACTTCAGAATCTACAAGCGACACTTGATGACTATGACATGCAACTGATTTTACGAAAGGGTGAAGTCATTTCAGAAGTACTACAGTTAGCTTTAGATACTGAAGCAGACGCTGTGTATTTTAACGAGCGTTTTCTTCCAACTGAACGAAATGAAGATGAGCAGCTAACCAATATATTACAGGCTAATAATATTGAAGTAAAAGCATTCTATGGTGATGCATTATTCAACTTATCGAACATTCAAAATCAACAAAACAAGCCTTATGCCATTTTTACATCATTTTATAAGCGTTGTTTGCAGGAGCCCGTGAGTCAACCGCTTGGTCAACCGACTAATATTAGAGCTTTTCCTACGAAGGTATCATCTCTAGCGTTAGAACAATTGCAATTACTTCATGGTAATTGGTACCACAAGTTTCACCATTATTGGAAACCTGGGATAGATGGGGCAATGGAGCAGTGGGAGCTTTTCGTAGAACAAAGTTTATTTGACTACCACGATAAGCGAGATTACCCAGCCAAAGAAACCATTTCTAAAATGTCTCCATTTCTTGCAGTGGGGAACATTAGCATTCGCTTTCTTTGGGCAACATGCCAAGAGCTAATAGAAGATGAGGACAACACAATATTTAGTCAGCAGATAGAAAGCTTTTTAAGACAACTTATATGGCGAGAGTTTTCGATTTATCAACTATTGAACTATCCTACATTTTCTACTGATTCATTACGCAGTAATTTTCAACATTTTGAGTGGGAGCCTCATTCCATTCGTCTTGAAGCATGGAAAACTGGACAAACTGGGTATCCTCTTGTTGATGCAGGGATGCGTGAGCTTTGGGAAACCGGCTATATGCATAACCGTGTAAGAATGGTTGTTGCATCTTTTCTAGTCAAACACTTATTACAACCTTGGCAAGAAGGTTATGCATGGTTTGAGCATACGCTTGTCGACTTTAATGCAGCAAATAATGCTATGGGTTGGCAATGGGTCAGCGGTACGGGTATCGACTCCGCTCCTTATTTCCGTATCTTCAACCCTTCTTTACAAGGAGAGAAATTTGATACAGATGGTGCTTATATAAAAAAATGGGTGCCCGAATTAGCACTTCTCCCTGCAAAGTATATACACGCTCCACAAACAGCACCAACGGCAATCTTGGAACAAGCCGGAATTACATTAGGTGATACCTATCCATTGCCCATCGTGGATCATAAAACAGCACGAGCCCGTGCATTAGAACGATACAACGCTATAAAAAAAGCTTAGAGCTACTCGTGCTCTAAGCGTCGAATGAAAGTGATTAAAAATAAACAATAAACATCATGTTTGCCATACTCTGCAAGAATAACCCGAGCGGAAAATCCATTTTTGTAGCGTCCGAAAGAGAACTTCTTGCACGGAAATTACTTTATTGAAAACACGCAAAGGCGTTCATTTATATTTGTTTCGTGTTCTAGATGCACCTCATGTATCAACTCAAAAGGGGTACCATGATGTAAAAACTGCAAATAATCGTACGGCGGATAGTATAAAATAATATGGATTTCGCGCATCTGTTGCTCATAAGACTTCCATATATTATGAATAACCGTACGAAATATATTAATGGAAAATGGATTAAAAAAGAAAAAAACATTATCACTTGGTTGTATGTTATAGTTTTCTGCAATTGTATGAACAAAAGAAATGTTCGCTTGTGAACCCTTTTTTCGGCAATAACTTTCTTTATTATGCTCTGCCTCTTTATAAAAACCTGCGTCCATTTCAACTCCAATTGTCGGAATGTGAAATTTATGATGAATATAAATAGGAACCCTGCCTTTCCCACAGCCCATATCAATAAAAACTGGATTTTTTGGCATCTCATATTGGGAAAATAATTGTTCTAAGCCTGTATATGGAGTTGGCTCGTAGCGATGGTAGTGAGCCAATTTAGGAAATCCATATTGTTCACCGACCGTATTAATGTGCAAAAATTTATCAAATTGTTGTTCATTCATCCGTTAGATACTCCTCGAAAAAAAAGAATGCTTTATTTTAGCATGTAAAAAACCAAACACGATATCCAAAAAATTTGGATATCGTGTATTTTTTAGCGTCCTCTACGATTAAATCTAAAAACAAAGAGGAGAGCAGCTACTAAAAATGAAAACGAAGCAGTTGCTGTTAACACTGTACTTCGATTGATTGCTGTTGCTTGCATCGTCTGCTCATTGCCCTGATTTGGATCGCCCATTCCCTCCGGACGTTGCATTGGACCACCTCGCATCCCTTCGCCCTGTTCATCGCCTTTGCCAGCTTCAGGCGCTAGCGCAGGGTCAAAGTCTTCGGGTAATTGACTCGGGTCAAAGTCATCCGGCATTTGCATTAGGTTGCCATTTACATCACCATTTGGCATCATCATATTTCCTTGTGCAGTTGCACTTGTTTCGATAACTTGTTCACCAGATAGTTGCTTTAAAATCGATGCAGAACGTTGTTTTGCAAATTCAGGTAGACTGTTGTCCCCCTCCACACCTTCTAAAAACTGCTCTGTTGTGAAAAATTTTGTAGGATCGGCTTCCTCATAGCTCGTTAATAGCAACGCTAAATTGTTGGTAAGCGACTGAATATAATCTTTTGTTAAATAGCTTGTTGCTAATTGTTCTAAGTACTCTTCATACTTCGCGCGGTATGCTTCATTAGACAATAATGCATTTAATAGTGGCCGTTCTTCTAAAGTTGTCCCGGATACTGGAGTCTTAATGCTAAAATTAATGGCACTCTCTGCCATTAAATCTCCAGTCATTCCGCCTAACATATTGAAGTCACCTTTATTGCGATTGGCGTTTGCTTGTCTTTCTTGAAATTGTTCAGCATTTGACTGGTCACCTTGTGGTTGCTTTATTGTTAGGGTAGCTCCATTGTCCTCCTCTGTCTGCATTTGGGGAGGATTACCACCCATTCCACCACCAACACCAAAGCCACCAAATGACATATTATAATCCCAAGGTATGATTGAAAAAACACCTTTATCCTCATATAAATAGTAGTTGTGCTTCATATTCCCTTGGTAACTATCAAGATTGACTAGCGCTGTATTCACAGCAAAGTAACGTAACATCTCATCGACATCTAAATATTTTTCGATATCTCCACCATTATTAATGACATCAAGCATTGCCGTTAACTTCGATTTCTCAACATTGTCTTCATTCGTTTTTAAACCAATTCCTGTATAATCGGCAATATTATCACTGATATATTTTAAATCACTGCCTGTACCATCTGGTTTAAATAAAAATCCATCGTTGGATCCGTAATGATTCGCTAAAAATGTTTCGTCGACCGCTTCTATGCCTAAATATAAGCCCCGCTCTTTACCATTTACCGTAACATACATATAGGAGTGTGCAGGAGTAGGTAAGCCCATTTTTTCCATTAGCTCATACGAAATATATTCGCGCATTAAAGTCGAATCACTGTAATTATTGTTTAAGTTTAATTTCTTCAGTCCATATAAGCTTTGCGTATCATCATAATAGTCAAAATCAACTTTCAGACTATAACGGTCGGAGTCACTATTAACAACAGAACGTAACGATAAATTTCCTTTTGTACGAATCGCCACATTTTCTACTGTCTTACCGTTTATCGTAATATTGGCTTGCTTTAGCTCCTCATCAGCAGCGTTTTCTAGCATGTCCTCCCAATCCTCTTGTGCTATTTCAATATCTACAGTTGTTACTTTGCTTTTATTGAACACAAGCGTCTCATAGGAAAATTCCGTATTTTTTGTTTCAATACCTAAGTTTGGAAGCACAGCAACCATCACACCAAAGAGTAGAAGGAGAATCGCCATACTCGTATAGACAATGCGATTTTTAATCATTGACTGCACCTCTCTTATTCGTCGTTAGAAAACACATTACGCTGTAAAATTACCATCGTAGCTCAGCATAATTGCTGATTTGACACCAGGTACTCTTGTTAAATTGTCCATAAACTGTGCATCATTTTGCTTTATGCGAATTTCGTAAGTGGTTTCAACTTCATCATTTTGAATAATTGATTTTGATTTTAACGCGAACTTTTTAGACTGTGCCGCAATAATGCGTTCTACTTCTTCACAAGCTACATCTTCTTCAAATTTCACAATTAATAAGTAAGGATTTTCAATCGTAATTTTATTTACTAATACAAGTAGAACTAAGCCAATTAATATAGCACCAATAATAACAAGTGGAATGAATCCTGCCCCACAAAGAATACCTGATACGATTGCCCAGAAAATATACACTAAATCCATCGGGTCTTTAATCGGTGTACGGAAACGAACAATGGATAATGCCCCTACCATACCAAGTGATAACAAGACATTGGAACTAATCCCCATAATAACGAGGGCTGTTGCCATGGTCATAATGAGCAACGAAATATTAAACGAGTGCGAATAAATTACACCATTAAAGGTTTTCTTATATACGGCGTAAATAAATAGCCCCACAAAGAAAGCAACAACTAGCCCAATAATGGAATCGGTTAAAGAAAATGAGGTTGTTTTCTCTAGAAAATTCGATTTAAAAATATCACTAAAATTCATATTATCCATTTTTTATTTCTCCTTTGTTATACATGCATACGACTAAGCTGGTATTTCGAATAGGCTTCAGCACGGGTATCTACAGATTGAAGTAAATACTTAATCATATCTGGCAAGTACTCATCATATTTGACTTCTAAAATAACAAGGTTCGGCTCAAGTACATCCACCATCGGCAGATTTTGATTGAACATATCGGTATTGCGCAGGCTTGACTGCACCTTACTATCGAACGTTACACGCACATTGCCAAAAGGATAAATGTACGCTTCGCGCTCATAATCGACAACTGTCGTCGGCTTTATTTGGTTATATTTCATTTCATAAAATAATTCCCGTATTAATAGGCGATCATCATTTTCCATCCAATCCATGTCTCCGATACGCATTTTTTCAAACTCCGCTTGTGAAATTACACACTTTGTTTTAAACGTTAAATTATTGCGTTTACTTTTGCGCTCTAAATTTACTAAAGCAGCCGATTTCCCATAAATACGAACCCGATATTTATCACGATTAATAAACCCTTCTTTTTTTTCATTCAATACTTTGTTCGCAAAGTTATCGAAGTATGTGCTTCGAATTAAATATTTCCCATCCGCACCAGCGTTACGATCTAGCTTCATTAAATGCTGGATTTTTCTTTTTAACAGAGCATAGTCCGGATATGAGATTGCCTGTTTAATTTCTTTCCGACCATTTGGATTAAAAGACGTTACTTTAGGCATGATTAGCGCTCCTTCCTTTATTGCTTTTCAATCTTGTATTGCTCTTGTTTCTCGGTTAGCCAAGTCGAATATTCTTCATTGATGCGTGATTCCAATAGTGTTTCATAAACTTCATCTTTGACATCTTCAAACACAGCTTCTTGCGCAGGCACTTGACCTGTTACTTTAATAATGTGATAACCTTCTGCAGACTGCACGACACCACTCACAGCCCCTTTTTCAAGAGCGAATGCTGCCGCTTCAAACTGCTCATCCATCTGACCACGGCTAATATAGCCTAAATCGCCACCATCTTCACTTGTATCTGTATCAATGGAATAGGTTTTCGCCAACTCTGCAAAGTCTTCACCCGCTTTTAGCTTCTCTTCAACCTGTTTTGCAGTTGCTTCATCTTCAAGGAAAATATGACTAGCCGCCACTTGCTCCTGTTGACCGTAGTCATCCTTGTGTTCTTCAAAATAATGCTGTAATTCTTCATCCGAAATATCTATGCTTTTCGCTATAACATCTTTTGTCAACTGATACATGCGAATATTATCTTTAACACTTTCCACAGTTAGACCATTGGCATCGAGTGCCTCTTGCAAAGCTTCCTTTCCACCATAAGACTCAACCAGCTCATCATATTCCGCTTGAATAGCATTATCCGATACAGTAATACCTTCTTTTTCTGCCTCAAGCGCAATGATTTTATTGTTTATAAGTGTATCTAACACTTCTGCGCCATATTGTTCGCGCAACGCCTTATCTAGCTCCGTTTGAAGAATTTTATCACCGTCCACCGTTGCCACATAATTGCTACTATCACCACATCCCGCTAACAGCAGCACTAGCGCAACAGGGACGGCAATGACGTTGGTAAACCTTGAATATATAGCCATTCTCTATAACATCCTTTCGTGTATGTCCTCGTTTACATTGCTTACTATAAAGGGCTAATGTGTCAGTCAGATGTCAACTTTACAATTCCTTCAATAAATTTTTACATTGCCCAACCCTTACTCTTACGGCATAACAAAAAGCTACCACGCCGTTACTGCGTAGTAGCTTTCAATACTGTTATTTCAAAACATGTTCCAGAAGGGTTACTTTCAACTAATCGTAAATCGCCGCCAATTGATTGAGCCATCATTTTACTTAATGGAAGCCCTAAGCCTAGACCTCGAACGGTATATTTTTTATTCTCACCTCGATAAAAGCGTTCGAAAATAAATGCTTGATCTTCTTGTGATATTCCGTTTCCTGAATCTTGTACAGCAATCATCACACAATCAAGATTTTCCCTTAATATAATTGTCACGTATCCCGCCTGCATGGCTTGCTTTGCATTAGTTAAAAGATTGGTGAATATTTGCTGTATACGTACAACATCAGCTTGCACATTTACTGGCTCTGGAAGATAGTGCACCTGTATCTTAATATTTTGCTCATTCTCCATCACTTCCCACTGTGCCACTGCATCCCGTACAATGTGATTGACATTGAGCGTTACGAGCTTAACAGGAATCGCATCCACCGCAAAACTGTTAAAAGCTAATAAATCCCCAACCATTGTTTTCATTTTCGTCGTTTCTAAAAGTGCCATTTGAATAAATTCTTTGGCATCTTCCCCCGTTACAACGCCATCTCTTACAGCCTGCAACAATCCACTAATAGATGTAACGGGCGTTTTTAACTCATGGGTAACTCCTGCTAACAGCTCCGTTCGCGTTCGTTCGAGTTGTTGTAATTTATTGGCCATATCCTTAAAAGATGTAACCAGTTCGAATACTTCTTCTTCTTTACTATTTTGAGGTAACTCAAATGTATAATTGCCTTCTTGAACTTGTTTAGCCGCTTCCGCTACCTGTTTAATCGGACGCACTAAACGCTTCGATAAAAAGTAAATAGCTCCCCAGCCAAGGATAGCAAGTGCTGCAATTATGATGGCGAGTTGTCCATATGCTTGTTGTACTTTCGTCAAATTTTCCTTCTTCTCTAACACAAGCACCCATGCAACAATCTTATTCTCTTTTTCAATTTTCTTTTTCACCACATAATGAACTGTCTTTTTTCCTTCAACTTCCACAACGATTTTTTTCGTTCCCTCTTCACCATCTAATAAGTTGATAACATTAGTACTACTTCCAGGTGGCATCGGTCGATTACTCTTCAGAACATTGCCTTTACTATCGACCACATACAAGATTGGATCAATTTCCCTCATGTTCAAGCGTTCACGATTGCCGATAAAGCCTGGTATACCATCTGTGGGGGCATTAGTTGGAGCAGTTGTATCCGACAAACGATAAACGGTTTCTTCTGCTATAAAATTCATTAAGTCTAGTCGATTCTCAAAAGCGGTGTGACGTATCCAACTAGCAGAAATAAAAGAGATAATAGCTAGCCCTATAAAAAGCGTGAGTAAGTAACGGCTCGTCCAATATTGAAGTAAGGAGATTCGCTTATTTTTTTTGAACACTTAACTGATACCCCAATCCTCGTAATGTTTTTATCTCTCCTTCTGCTTCATCCCAGTCTGTAAGTGCCTTCCGTAATCGCTTCACTGCTAAATCGACAGCCCGATCACTTCCCTCGTATTCCCATCCCCACACATGTTCAATAAGTTGGTCACGAGTGAATGTTTGATTTGGATGCTCGGCTAAAAATAATAATACCGATAAATCTCGCGGTGTTAACACAATTTCTTGACCATCGAGGAACACTTGATGTGCTTGCATATCAATTTCCAACTGTCCAAATCGCTTCGTTAAAGATGTTTCTCGCTTGCTTTCAGATCGTCTTAAAACCGCTTTTACTCGTGCAACAACTTCGTCCGCTATAAATGGTTTGGCAATATAATCGTCCGCACCTTGATCGAACCCTTCTAAGCGGTAATTTACATCGCCTAAAGCCGTTAACATAATGACTGGACAAGTGCTCTCATTGCGAATTTCTTGTAAAATTGTCCAACCGTTTTTTTCAGGTAACATAATATCTAATAACACTAAATCGGGCTGATGCGTCCTAAACAACGGCAATGCCTGACCGCCAATAAAGCATTGTACAACTTCATAGCCAACCTTTTGCAAATAAGCCTTCAGTACTTGGCTAATCGCGAACTCATCTTCTACCACTAATATTTTTATCATGACTTTCTCACCTCGCCACTGGCTTGTTGATTTTTTATGATAGCATTTATTTATGTCAACTAAATGTCAGCACGCACTACAAAAGAACACTAGGTATGTATATTTGAAAACAAGATGGTAACGATAGTTATAGAATGCCTACAACTACCTGGTTGAGCTATAATAGAGATAAAGTCGAATATCAGTCGTTCGAAATATCGTTTTCCTTTGCAATTTTGTTGACAATGACTTCCTAGGACACTTATCATTGATTGCGAATGATAATCATTGATAATTCATTCGATTTTGCTTTAATCTATCTTCAATAAAATGATTAGGGGGTATTAGTATGATTATTGTTACAAATCGTATTCAAGTAAAGCCTGGCTTTGCTGCGAAAATGGCACCAAACTTTACGAAGCCAGGTCCTCTGCAACAGTTTGAAGGCTTCCACAAAGTAGAGGTATTAATTTCTACAGATGATCCTACATATGACGAAATGAGCGTTAATATGTACTGGGAATCGAAAGAGCATTTCCAAGCTTGGCGTAATAGCGATGCTTTTGCGGCGGCGCATCACCGTCCTGAACCTGGCTCTGAAGGCGCAAAACCTGAGAACAGCCCAATTATCGGCAGTAAAATTGTCGTTGCTGAGCTGGCTTCTTCCATCGAAGCACAACGTTAAAAACAAATTGTAAACCTATTTAAATTATCTTCTGATTCTATCTAAAAAACCATGCATATTTCTAGAAAATATGCATGGTTTTTTCTTTGGTGTCAGGCACCCAAACAATTCTCAAACAATTCTTAGTCATTGAAACACTACTACTAAGAAATAACCGACGATTGATAAACAAACCGAACCAATCAGTCCTGCGATAAAGGCTTTAATGCCTAATTGCTTAAATGTTTTCATTTCTACATTTAATCCTAAGCCTGCCATCGCCATAGCAATTAAAATATATGCGCAATTCACGACTTTTTGTGCAACTGCTGGTGGTACTATTCCTAACGAATTAATAGCGCTCATAACTAAAAAACCAAGAATAAACCAAGGAATTATAGATAACGAAAATGCTTTGCTTCCTTGTTCTTTGTTTCTTCTTTGATACATAATCCCGATTACAATCGCTACTGGTACAAGCAATGCGACGCGTGTTAATTTTACAATGACCGCCATATCTACAGCCTCATCGCCACCTGCGGCCGCTGCTGCAATAACGTGAGCTATTTCATGCAATGTACCTCCTGCAAAAATGCCATATTGTGTCGGTGTTAAGCCAATAAGTGAATACACCACTGTATAAATAAGTGTAAATACCGTGCCAAGCAAGGCGACAATCGCTGCACCTACAGCGGTTTCCTTTTCATTCGCCTTAATTTGAGGGGCAATCGCCACAACAGCCGCAGCTCCACAAATAGCTGTTCCACAAGCCGTTAAAATGCCGAGCTTTTTATCGACATGAAGTACCTTCGTTAACCAGTAAACGACAAAGAGGGCAAATACTAAATTGAGAAAGGCAATCAAAAAGACGCTCGCTCCTGCATGATAAATATCAGCTAAATTCAAGCGCATCCCCAGCAAAATAATACCTAGTCGCAATAGTTTTTTACTCGAAAAAGATATACCCGTTTGCCAGACATCAGGTACAGTAAATGTTGCTCGCCATACCATCCCAAGTATGATTGCTATTACAAGCTGGCCCAA
Source organism: Lysinibacillus sp. FSL K6-3209 (assembly GCF_037976175.1). Lineage (NCBI taxonomy): Bacteria > Bacillati > Bacillota > Bacilli > Caryophanales > Bacillaceae > Lysinibacillus > Lysinibacillus sp. FSL K6-3209. The sequence goes on from NZ_CP150264.1 coordinate 4,484,700, forward strand.
TATTGAGAAAAAAGGAAATGTCGAAATATACTTAGCCACTAAGGCAAGACCTAATGTCAATATAATCCCCTTGATAAATGGTGGCGCTAGTAAATTCTTTATCCCCTGTTGTTGATTCATGCTGTCCACTTCTTTCATTCTTGATGATTATACTTTATAAAAAAGTTAATCATCAGTAAAATACATATATATAATTACAATTATTAATTTTTCTAATAATAAGGGGTGATACGATGCAATACGATGCGTTAAAAACGTTCGTTACATTAGTTGAAGTCAATAACTTTACGAAGGTCTCAGAAATTCTCCATATTTCCCAACCTAGTGTCAGTTTGCATATTAAAAACCTTGAACAAGCGTTGCAGACTACTTTATTTATCCGCTCGCCAAAGTCTGTGCAAATCACACCAACTGGTGAGATTTTATATAAGCGTGCCAAACAAATTATGGCGATTGCTGAGGCAGCGAAGGAAGATATATTAGCTTATCACCATTCGATTCAAGGCACGCTCGTAATAGGGGCTAGCTTTACAATTGGTGAAAATATATTGCCTGCCATGTTGTCGAAACTTCAGCACAAATTCCCTCAATTAGAGCTACAAGTTATTATTGGCAATACCGATGAAATTATTCGATTTACTAAACTATTACAAGTAGATATAGGGCTTATTGAAGGTCAGGCACATGACAATGAGCTTATTATTCAACCTTTTATGGAAGATGAGTTATTTATAGTTAGCGCAAACGACCACCCCCTTGTTCAACAATCTGCTATCACGATTCCACAATTACAACGGCAACATTGGGTTGCACGTGAAGTTGGTTCAGGTACACGTAATTATTTAGACCATCTATTTAGAACAAACGGTCTTCAAGTGCAATCACTCTTAACCATTAGTAGCAACCAAGGTGTGAAAGAAAGTGTGATTGAAGGACTAGGCCTTTCTTTACTATCTGGCAGTGTAATTGAGCGCGACCTTCGAAATGGTGATCTTGCTATTTTGCCACTTGCTGAACAACGATTTATCCGGACATTTTCCTATTTACACTCTCCTACAATGAAAAACAAACGAAATGTCGATGCACTGATTGAATTGATTACAACGAAAAGCGAAGCATAAAAAAAGGCTTAGCAGGCTATCATCTAGTCGCTAAGCTTATTTTAAAGTTCGGGGGTTTATCTGCTTCCGAGCTTGTTTACGTTCAATAATCTCGATAAATTTTGTAGCAGCACGGGACAATGGAACACTTTTTAAATAACACATCCCAATACTACGATTTGGAATGCTTTCTACAAGTGGCAATTCATAAAGTAGCCCTCGTTGTAAATAATCCTTTGAAAATTCCTTTGTTACACACGCGATTCCTAAATTACTACGTGCAAATTCAAGCACTAAATCATGTGAACCGAGCTCAAACTCTGGTGCAATTTGAATACCTTTTGACATTAAATAAGTTTCAACATAGTTTCTCGAGTTCGATTTCTTCTCAAGAAAAATAAGGGGGAACTTTAATAAATCCGCAAAACTTAAGCTCTTTGACTTGAGCGTTTTATATTTCTCTCCACAGACGAAAATATCTTGAACTTCCGTGCACGCGGTTAATTGTAAACTGACATCTTCTATTGGGAAATTGCAAAGCCCGACATCAGCCTCACCAGATTTTATAAAGTTACATATTTCTGAAGTAGTGCCATTTAACATTTGCAATTTTATATTTGGATACATCGTATGAAAAGACTCAAGATATGGCATTAAAAAGAAGCGTGAAATTGTATCTCCTACCCCTATTTTCAATTGGCCTGTCGTTAAATTTTTAAATTCTAGTAGCTTTTCTTCCCCAGCATCTAAAAGACCTAATGCCGAATTAGTATATTCAAATAGCAACTTTCCTTCTGTCGTTAATGTGACGCCCTTTGGTGTTCGGTTGAAGAGTCTAGTGCCTAGCTCCCCTTCGAGCTGCATCATGGCTTGGCTAACTGCGGGTTGTGTCATAAATAAATCTTTAGCCGCCCTAGAAAAGCTACTATTTTTTGCAACGATACTAAAAACACGATATAAATCTAATTTCCCTATCATATAAGCTCTCCTTATAGCTATTATTTAAACTATTAATTTTACTTATATCATTAACTGAGCGTATAGTAAAATCATATTGGTTTTATTCATCTCATTAAAAATTAACATATAGCTATTTATAAGGAGAGATTATTTTGGAACGTGTAGTTGGAACAGTGGTAAGGGGTCTTCGTGGTCCGATTATTAACGAAGGCGATAACATCGAACAAATCGTTGTCGATACAGTGCTAAACGCTGCTAAAGTGGAAGGCTATTCAATTGAGGATCGAGATATTGTGACAGTAACAGAATCTGTTGTAGCACGTGCACAAGGTAACTATGCATCAATCGATGACATTGCAACGGATGTAGCAGCTAAGTTTGGTGATGATACGGTTGGTGTGATCTTCCCAATTTTAAGCCGTAATCGCTTTGCAAACTGCTTACGTGGTATTGCGAAAGGGGTTAAAAAAGTCGTTTTAATGCTAAGCTACCCATCGGATGAAGTTGGCAACCACTTAGTTGATATCGACGAACTAGATGTTAAAGGTATTAATCCTTGGACTGATACCTTAACAGAAGCTGAGTTCCGCGAGCATTTCGGCTATAAAAAACACACATTTACAGGTGTAGATTATATTGAATACTACAAAGAATTAATCGAAGCTGAAGGTGCAGCTTGTGAAGTCATCTTCTCAAACAATCCAAAAACAATTTTAGCCTATACAAAAAGTGTACTAACTTGCGATATTCACACTCGCTTCCGTACAAAACGTATTTTAACAACGAATGGTGCTGAAAAGGTATTTTCGTTAGATAATATTTTAGCTGAATCTATTAATGGTTCTGGCTTTAATGCAGAATACGGTCTACTTGGTTCAAACAAAGCAACTGAGGAAAGTGTAAAACTATTCCCACATACGTGCCAACCAATCGTTGATGGCATCCAAGCAAAAATCAAAGAAGCTACTGGTAAAACAGTAGAGGTAATGGTTTATGGAGATGGTGCATTCAAAGATCCAGTAGGTAAAATTTGGGAGCTTGCTGACCCTGTTGTTTCACCTGCCTACACTGCAGGCTTAGACGGTACACCGAATGAAGTAAAATTAAAATATTTAGCAGATAATGATTTTGCTGATCTTCGCGGAGAAGAATTAAAAACAGCTATCTCTGAATATATTCAAAATAAAGACGAAGATTTAACTGGTCAAATGGCTGCTCAAGGTACAACACCTCGTAAATTAACAGACTTAATCGGTTCTCTTTCTGACCTAACTTCAGGCTCAGGCGATAAAGGAACACCAATGATTTATATTCAAGGTTATTTTGATAACTATACAAAATAATAAGCGATAACAACGATAAACACCCGCCTGCATAAGGTGGGTGTTTATTTTTGTAGATAGTTACTGCCGTTGATTTCCGCTGCGGGCGCTTTCCGCGGGCGTCTCCATACTTCACTCCAATTAACTACTAGATACTTTACACCAATACACTCAAACACCCACCCACACTGGTGATGGTTTTAAGGGCATAATGTCCGTGCGATTTTTTCAAAATAGCGAACACCATAAATCAAGGCATCCTCATCAATTTTAAAGCGAGGGTGATGCAAAGGATAGGCTTCACCAAAATCCTCATTATGCACCCCTATATACTGCATTGAAGAAGGAACAATCTCTGAAAAATCGGCAAAATCTTCTGTTCCAAACATTGGTGCAGGTAATTCCTGTACACCTTCTGCGCCTACAATATCCCCCGCTATTTGACGCGATAAAGCTGTAAGCTCCTTGTCGTTGGTCACAGAAGGACAACCAAGCTCCCATTTAATATCTACTCTAGCCCCATGCATCAACGCTATACCTTTTACAATTTTCTCTAAATGATGACGAGCCTCGACACGTACTGTCGCATCAAGTGAACGAATTGTACCACCAAGCTCTGCTGTATCCGCAATAATATTTAAGGCTGTGCCACAATGAAATTTTGCTACCGTTAAAACTGGGGCATGAATGCTTGGTACTTTGCGCGACACAATAGTTTGCAATGCCACAACCATTTCTGACCCAATCAATAACGGATCAATTGCAACCTCTGGTGTCGAAGCATGTCCACCTCGACCGTAAATCTTTATCTCAAAATCATCTGCAGCTGCCGTAAACTTTCCATCCTTCATGGCAAATTGACCGACTTGATAATCAGGGCTTACATGTAATGCAAATGCATAATCTACATTATCCGCAACACCTAATGATACAAGTTGAGCAGCTCCTCCTGGCGTTACCTCCTCTGCATGCTGGAAAATAAAACGGATTTCACCATTGAAATCTGTTCCCCGCTCAGCTAATACTTTCGCAGCACCTAATAACATCGCTGGGTGTGCATCATGTCCACAAGCATGCATCACACCTGGATTTTTTGATTTAAATGGCAAATCAGTTTCTTCTTCAATTGGCAATGCATCAATATCTGCACGCAATAAAATCGTATAACCATGCCCCTCCGTCTTCATCCCTTTTAAGCATGCATAGACACTTGTTTCTGTTAAGCGTTTTACTTCTAAATGCGGGAATGTTATTAATTGCTCATAAATATACTGTGCTGTTTGATGCTCTTGATGTGATAATTCAGGATACATATGTAAGTGCTGTCTCCAAGCAATGACCTGTTGATGTAAATCTTTTGTTTTTATCATTTGTAAATCCTCCTATCATTCTCTAAATTAAAACGGGCCGTAATTCATAACGTGCGCAATAACTAATAACATAATGGCTAACGTCGTTTGAATAACGAAGTATGGGAAAACCCATTTAAACCATTTGGAAAATGGAATACCTGCGATTGCTAAACCTGCTAACAAAACACCACTTGTAGGAATCACCATATTTGAAATACCATCTCCAAACTGGAAAGCCAATACGGCTGTCTGTCTTGTTACGCCAATTAAATCAGCTAACGGTGTCATAATGGGCATTGTTAAAGCAGCTTGTCCACTACCTGATGGCACTAAGAAATTTAAACACAGTTGTAGTAAGAACATACCTACTGCATTAATTGAAGCAGGTAATACACTGACTGCATTCGCTACAAAATGTAAAATTGTATCAATTAAGCCACCCGATGTCGTAATAACGAGGATTGTTTGAGCAAAGCCAATAATTAAAGCGCCCTCCACCATATCTCTAGCTCCTGAAATAAAGCCTTCAGCCATTTGATTTGGACTCATTTTACAAATTACCGACATAATAATGCTGCTTAATAAGAATACGCCACCAATTTCACTGATATACCATTGAAACTTAATAACCCCGACAATTAATGCAACAAAATTCGCTAACAACACAAGCAAAGCCAATAAATGACGACCACTCATTTTAAAGTCTAAAGATAGTTCCACAGTATCTTCTCTCTTAAACTTTCCGTAGATTCCCTTCGCTGGATCTTCTTTCACTTTTTTTGCGTGCCGAATAATATAAATTACTGTTAAAAGATAAAAAACAACAAATACAATAATACGATAAGACATGCCTGAATACATTGGCAATTCAGCTATCGTTTGAGCAACGCCGATGTTAAATGGATTGGTAATGCCAGATGTAAAACCAGTTGCTAATGTCCCTAGCATGACAATTGCAAATCCTGTAATGGCGTCCATTCCAAGAGCCATCGTTAATGGAATAATGATGGCAATATATACAAGTGTATCCTCTGCTGAACCGATTAATGTTCCTAAACTAGCAAAGATTAATATGAGAATCGGAATTAACACGTACTCCTTCTTACCAAACTTAGAAGCCATTACTTTAATAAATGAATCAATTGCTCCCGTCTTTTGCATAATACCAAGTGCGCCCCCAAATAAAAAAACAAATAAAATAATAGAAGCGCCTTCTAGCATCCCTAAATGGACACTATTGAATATTTCAAGGAAACCGACTGGACTCGAATCTATATAGTGAAATGATTCAGGGTCTACAACCATACGTCCGTTTATCTCAACTCGATCATACTGACCAGCTGGAATAATATACGTAAGGACACTCATAACTAAAATAATAATAAACATTAAAACAAACGCATTAATCCCCTTGATTTTCGGCTCTTCAATATTCTGATTCTCTTGTAGATTTGCCATCCTCTCTCCCCTTTGCATTCGTAGTCAAAATCTTAAAGTAGCAACTTGTTACAAATAAAACCCACTATATATCTTTCCACTATACGGAAATTAATTCCGATAAACGGAAATATATTAGTAAAAATATAAAAAAAGAAAACTTAAATGTCAATATTTTTTGATAATTCTGTTTAATAAAAAATTGAAATTTCATACATTATCTAGCGAAAATCTACTTGTTCATCCTCTTTTCAACAAACAGCGCTCAAAAATCAGCAACGAAAAAAGACTGTCCCATTTATCAGAACAGTCTCTTTAAAGATAAATCTCAGTACTTTACCTTTTTAGCCAATATTTTAAGTAGATTGATATGACGAATAAACTAATAAAAAAAGAATCAATCATTCTTACAACAAGAATGCCATAATTGAAAAATGGCACATAGTCTATGGCATACCAAATAAGCACCACGAAAGATGTCATTATGAATAAAGATGACCAATAAATAATTTTATGTGTAACACCAACAGTAGCATTTCTATGTCTCTGAGGTAATGCTCTGAAATACATATAACCAAATATCAAAATGAATCCCAGTAATGTACTACCATGTTGCAAAAACTTATACAAAGGTAGGTCAAAACCATAAATATGATAGATTTTAGTAAATACTGTAGGGAATGTAAGCACCATATAACCATTTATATGTGTAAAGGAATCCCATACGACATGAGTAAGCATGCCAAACAAGGCAGAATAAATAAACACGACTAATTTCAACAATTTATTGGAATCTACTCTATTTGTATAAGTATCTTGTAGTATATTAGGCAAATAATGAACGAAGGTTTGGTGTATAAAGAAATGATAGATAAAGTAGATGCAAGCTACTAACGGTAGATTGAACGTAATAAACCCCATAAAAGTATGACCTATTTCACCCTTAGGTTGGCCTCTTAGAAAATACTCAAAGTCTGGCGCCATACTACCTATAACCATTGCAGAAAAATGAATATACTTACTTTTTCTTGAGAACGGTAATACGGCAGCGGGATGTGCAAAAGTGAGTGGCATTGTTGTAAACCCCTTTTTGAAAATTTAGCTTTTGCTGTAAGTTCTCAAAAACTTTCCGAATGAAACTGTTGCTTAACTCCTTGTTATACCTACAAGAATTGAATCTCTTTTTTCAAGTAAAAGTATAAATTTTATAGTGTGTAATGACAAATAAAAACGAAAATCATCGGTCAGAATAAAGATATTACAACAACTAGCGCTACATCCCTACCACTAAAAACGTTTCATTAGTTCCAATGAAACCTTAAATATAAAATGTATAATCCTCTGGTATCACGCGCTTTAAAAACTTTTTCGTCCGCTCTTCTTTCGGGCTAACGAATATATCATGTGGGCTTCCTTCTTCGACAACAACCCCACCATCCATAAAAATAACGCGGTTAGCCACATCCTTTGCAAAGCCCATCTCATGCGTTACAACAAGCATTGTCGTGCCCTCTTTCGCAATGTTCTTCATAACCGTCAATACTTCTCCCACTAGTTCTGGGTCAAGTGCAGAAGTCGGCTCATCGAATAAAATAATATCTGGGTTCAAGGCCACTGCACGGGCAATACCAACACGCTGCTGTTGACCGCCAGATAACTGACTTGGATAAGCATCATATTTTTCTGACAGCCCTACTTTATCAAGCGCTTTTTTACCAATTTCAATCGCTTCGGCCTTTGCTATTTTTCTGCCAATAACAAGTCCTTCTGTCACATTTTCTAAAGCTGTTTTATTCGTAAAAAGATTATAATTTTGAAAGACAAACGCAACACGTTGACGAATAGCATGGACGTCCTTCTTTTTGACATTTTGAAAATCAACATCGATTGTACCGAATGTCGCATGCCCTTGGTCGGCCTTTTCTAAAAAGTTAATGCAACGCAATAAAGTCGTTTTACCTGAGCCACTCGGGCCTAAAATCACAACTACATCACCTTTATCAATCGATAAATCTACACCTTTTAAAATTTCATTATCGCCAAATGATTTATGAATATTTTTGATTTTTAACATGATGATTCACCCCTTAGGCATTTGCCACTTTGTATTTGCTCAAATGTTGCTCGTATCGCTTAAACAAGTATTCAACCGTACTGCATAAAATTAAATACACGATGAATATATCAAGATATGCTTCCACATAATTGTAGCCGACATTTGCAGCAACTTTTGCCTTCAATGTAATTTCTGGTAAGGACATCGCATATCCCAATGATGTCGCTTTTATTAGGTTTACTGTTGCTGTACAAATATTCGGCATCGCCACTACTAATGCTTGTGGAATAATAATTCGGCGATAAGCTTGAAATGTCGTTAAACCTACTGCATGTGCCGCCTCTAGCTGACCCTTTTCAATGGTACCGAGTGCCGAACGGAATACCTCTATTAAAATAGCTGTTGTACTAAAAGCAAACACGATAAATGCATACCAAATTGGATTGATTTTATAAATGTCATAGGTAATATGATATTTTTCAAAAACCATTTTTAAGATAAGTGGAATACTACTATAAATAATAAAAATCTGAATAATAATTGGCGTACCTCGAACAAAGGATACATAAATCTTTGCTAGATGATGGATGACCGGAATTTTATTAATGCGTGTTAGCGCTAATAAAAAACCAAGTGGAAGGGCAACGAGTAAAGCAACAACCGTTACAAGGAGTGCGATCGGTACACCCGATAATGCTACAAAAAAGGTATCAACTAAAAATTGGTAGTTCATCATTACGCCTCCTTACGTTGTTTCTAACGTTCTTTTCCCCTTGCCAAAAAACTTTTCTAACATAGCAAAGAATTTTTCAATCACAATTGATAGTACCCAATAAACAATCGCAAGCGCGATATAGATTTCCAGTGCATGGGCATTAATATTACTTGCAATAATTAAATTGGCCTTGCCCACAATATCAATTAGCCCAATTGTGTAAGCCAATGCTCCTTCTTGTAATAGCGCAATCATGGCATTTCCGAAGTTCGGTAATGCAATCACAAGCGCTTGAGGGAAAATAATGCGGCGATAAGCTTGGAAAGGCGTTAATCCTACACTAACTGCCGCTTCAAACTGTCCCTTATTAATCGCCAAATAGGAGGACCTAATCACTTCAGACATAATTGCTGCAAACTGCAATGTAAATGTCACGACGACGAAGAAGGCTGTCTCTATCGCATGAAGATTTAAACCGATGTTTTCTGCTAATGCAGGTACCCCATAATAAACAAGGAATAATAGAACAATTGATGGCGTACAACGCATAATAGTTGTATATAAATTCGCCATTTTTTGTAATACCTTCATTGAACTTAACTTTGCAGCGGCTAATAATAAGCCGAAGAATATACCTAGTACAATGGAAGACCCTGCAACTAAAAAGGTTACTTTTAAAAACGGCAATAATAAGGGAATAGCGTTCCAAATGTACGATGCATCAAAATACTTCTCCATTTCCTCACCAACTTTATCAATGTCTTCACTAAAGGCAGCTAAATTTCAACGCCTTCGCTCTCCGTTTATTAAGAAAGACTGCTGAGTAACTTGACTCAGGCAGCCTTTTAAACATTATCGATTTACGTTTTCTAACACTTCAAATAAATCACGGCCATAAAACTCTTTACTTAATTCACTTGTTTTCTTTTGTTCTTTAATTTGGGCAATCGCTTTATCATAAGCATCCGCAAATTCTTGTTCTTTTTTATTGAACAGTGGCCATGTTTTAATCACTGCAAATTCGTTATAAACAACCTCATCCTTCAAATTATGATAAGCGCCATCGTCCGCTAATACTTGCTGCTTAAATGGACCTTCAATCATGACACCACCATCAACGCGCCCTTCATTTACCCATTGCACAACATCGACAGTAAAGGCATCTCCTGCTTGTAATTTTACTTTGTTGTTAGGATTTGCTTTGTTGTACTCATCAATAATTGTATACTGGGCATTGTTAGCAGCAATCGGCGCTAATGAATAGCCTTTTGACGCAAAATCCGCTAATGTTTTAATCCCTTCATCTTCTTTGCGTAGCACTAAACCTGCACTACTTAATCCTAAAAATTCTTTAGGGAAAATGAATTTCTCTGTACGTTCCTGCGTGAAGAATGCATTTTTCACCCCAACTTGGTACTTCCCTTGCTCTACACCGATTAATAAATCATCACTTGTAGTTCCAACATATTCGAACTTATATTCAGGTAATAGTTCATCTACTAGCTTCATTACTTCCACGTCGTAGCCTGTCGGATTACCTTTATCGTCAATATAGCTAATCGGCTTAGAAGCTTGATCGTATGCTACCTTCACAGTACGTACTTTAACCCCATCTTCTGTTTCATTTTTAGAAGCTTCCCCCGAACTGCATCCCGCTAATATAGCAAGAGAAGCCAACCCAACTGCTGCAATTTGAAATAATTTTTTCTTTTGTTTAAACATATGTCATTTCTCCTTCATCTCAAGTGATTGTATGATTACTGTTCAGATAATTTTTGTTGCTCAATGGCAGCTGTCGCTAATTTCAGTATCGTCATATCATCCATTGGTGGATTATGTAATCCTGCACGAACATTACGATAATAGCGTTGTAGCGGGTTTGTAAGCTGTAAACTTTTTGCTCCAACAACGCGCATCGCCTTATCCACGACATCAATCGCAATATTTGTCACCGTATGCTTGGCAACCGCCATTTCATTCGTTAAAGTATGGCGTCTAGTTGGATCATCATAAGCCTCGGCGACGCCATAAAGGACAAAACGTGCCTGATGTAGCTTTAATTCAATGTCGCCTAATAACTGCTGTACATTTGGTAATGTGCTAATCGGGGCATTTAAACTGTTTGGTTGATGATGATTAGCAAAATGTAAAGCGTAATCTCTCGCTGCCTGTGCAATCCCTAAGTAAGTTGCAGGGATGTGCAAAATCCAGCCATTAATCTTGCCACCACTCGGATGACTCGGCAATTCTACTAAATGATGTGCAGGAACCACTACGTCCTGTAATACTAAATCATGACTGCTTGTGCCACGCATCGCTGACATTTGCCAGTTTTCTTCAATTGATAGCCCTGCTACATCTTTATGAATGAGGAAAAAGCCAATTTGCCCTTTTTCTTCAATCCAAGCAGACGTTAAAAAATAATCGAGTACGGGTGATGCAGTCGTAAATATTTTACGGCCGTTTAATAACCAGCCATTCGCTGTCAATACGGCATTTGTTCCTGGACGGCCACCTCGCGTTGGACTACCAGTTGCTAATTCACTGACCGCTCGATTGATAATGGCACCTTGTTGTACTTTCTGTGCGAAATTTTGGAGTAGATCCTCAGTCCATAGCTTTTTGTCATATATTTCGCCAACAACTCCTAATGTCCATCCAAGTGAAAGAGAGGCGTTTTCATCGTAACTAGCTAATGTTTCTTGAACGAGAATCATATCGTAAACAGATAATCCTTCTCCTCCATATTGTTTCGGTAAAGTTAGTTTTGGATAGCCAATTTGCAATAGTAGCTTATATGCCTCAAATGGAAACTGCGACTGTTCGTCGACTTCTACAGCCTCCGATTTGATTGGCTCTGCAATAGAAGCCAACTGCTCTAGCCAGTAACGCTGACGCTCCGTTTTTATAAATAACTCTTTCACAAAAATCTCCTTCTTCCCAAATTATATAAAACATATATATTTACTAAGAATTAACGGTTTAAAAAAATCTCTACCTACATTAAGTAGTGAGATAACTTGTGGTACTGAATTTTCTGATTCATTGACATTATAATACTTTCAACATAGTTAATTGTCAATGGGCTAATCACAAGTTTTTTAGTAAGTATTATAGGAATTATTGCCCTCTTTTATTTCACAACTTATTTTATGCACCAAGCTGTATTCAAAACATATGCTAACACTAAGAAAGAGGTGTATAAATGAACAATAATTTAAATTCATCTCCAAGTACTATAAACATGACACAAATGGCTCCTCAAATTATTCAAACAAAATTTGGAGATATTAATGGTGATGGTTTTTTTGAAACTGTATTTTTAATGGGTACTAAAACACCCGATAGCCCGCTCTGGAAAAACATTACACTTGTCATCTTTTACGGGCAGACACGGCAATTCGAACAAATCGGGCTGAAAGAAAACGTTGGCTATAGTCCTACCATTTTTCTAGGAGATTTTACTGGAGATCATATAGAAGATATTATGGTGATTTCTGATACTGGTGGTAGTGGTGGAATTATTAACGGTGAAATTTTTTCATCTATAAACGGCAAAGTCCGTTCCATATTTGATACCGAGTCATTTAATAATAAACTAACTTACTCAGTCAGCTACCTAAATAACTATAAAGCATCCGTGCGGAGTTTTAATCCTAAAAAGAAATATATTCTTGATTTACAATATAAAGGACCCGAGTACTTAGGGGAAATTTATAATCGAGACGGCACATTAAAGCAACCGATTGAAGGTTGGGTTGACCCTATTAGCGGATTATACCCTGTTGATTTTGATCGCGATGGCACATATGAAATATTAGCTTACCAAGAAATTGCGGGCAGATATCATGCTGATGGTTTAGGATATGTTGAAAACATTTTAAAATGGGATGGTCGAGAGTTTGTCGTTGATCGACAATCTGTATCCATTTATGGTGAGGATTTAACATCGTAACGCTCATTAAGACCGGTAGCCCTCTAAAGATAAAACTACTATGCTAATTAGATTAAAAAAAATCCGTAGACAGCCCTACGGATTTTTAGTTATCAGGGATTTAAAGCCCCCTTTTTTATTTTTCCACTAAAGCGAAGTAATTGTTTTCAGGATCTGCAAAGTTAAACACTCTACCGATTGGCATCATGACTAAGTCCCCGACTTTAATTCCTTTCGTTTGGAAATCTTGATACATGTCAGTTATGTTATCGGCGTAAAACATAATAGAAGGTGTCCCTAAATTTAATTCCGGTTGCATTTTCGCAATTACTTCTTTATTGTGCAGTACAAATGACGTTTGGGCGTCCTTTGTCGGAGCAATTTCAATCCAACGCATCCCTGCTTCCGTATTATCAGCTACTACTACAAATCCTATTTTTTCAGTCCAAAACGCGACAGCTGCATCTTGATCATTTACATATAACATTACTTGTCCAATTTGTTGAATCATTACAAATTCCCTCCTCTTCTGAGCAATAGTATACATCAAATAGAACATTTCTATGTCTCTTAACAAAGAATCTTTTTAAAGGTTGGAGGATTTCTTCGATACGATCAATTATCTAAAAATAAAAACGGATAAGGACTTAACTTTTATTGTATTTTTGTTAAAATTAGCTAGTCGTCTATTATTTACCTTCTTGGGAAAAAGTATAGAACAATAAAACATTTTTAGTGAGGATAATACAATTGACAAAACTAAGTTTACGGAAAAAGCTCATTTTTTCATTCTTAGCAATGCTTCTCATTCCAACATTATTAATCGGTATCATTTCTTACCAAAGCGCAGAGAAGCAAATTTCTAAGGAACAACAAACAAGTACAACTGAAAGTATTCGAATGCTTAATACGAATATTACCAGTACCATTAAGCCAAAGATTGAAGACATTCAATATTTTACTAAGAAACTTAATCAATCTTACTTACAAGAAAGTAAAGTGCCAGAGCTTAAATCACTATTTAAAGAGTACGTAAATATGCATCCAGAGATTGAACTTGTCTATTTTGGGACAAGTGAAGGCAAAATTCTCGATGAGCCCGCTCAACAATACCAAAACGACTTTGACCCACGAACAAGACCATGGTATACACAAGCAGTAAACAACAAAGGGCAGGTAGCGATTACAGCACCTTATATTTCACAAGGTACTGGTGACATGGTTATTACAATTACACAAGCATTGCCAGATAATTCTGGAGTCATCGGACTAGATCTCAATATATCTACATTAAGTGCCATTACGAATGATATTCGTATTGGAAAAACAGGCTTTGCCTCACTATTAGATGACAACAAACTCTATATTTCTCAACGTGGAAAAGAAAGTGGTTCCGAAGCTACTGAAAGTTATATCTCTAAAATTTATGAACAGGATAGTGGCACAATTATAGAAGCTGATCGACAGCTCCAATTTATCACAAATGAACTAACGGGTTGGAAGCTAGTCGGCACAATGTTCTCAGCCGAAGCAACAAAGGCGGCCGCTTCAACCTTTAATATGAACTTAATTATTATTGCGGTGTCCATTGTTGTGGGTGTGTTGTTTATGCTGGTCATGATCCGATCTGTCGTAAATCCAATTAATCGACTAAAACATAGTGCTTTAAAAATTAGTGAAGGCGATTTAACGGAATTTATCGAAATTCACTCTAAGGATGAAATTGGCTTACTTAGTGAAGCATTTATTTCAATGAAGGTGAACTTGAAAAACCTTATTCGCAATGTTGACCGCAGCGTCCAACATGTGCAAGAATCCGCACAAGGATTATCTGCCCATGCAGAGCAAAATATTGCTTCTTCAGAGCAGGTTTCACAAGCGATGCAACAAGTAGCGATTAGTGCAGAAAGACAGACAACAGGTATCGACCAAAATGCTATCTCTATTGAAGAAATTGCCCAAGGAATCGTTGAAGTAGCAGATAGCGCAATGCAAGTGACAGACCTTTCTAACCACGCGATTGTGCAAGCCGAAGAAGGTGGTCAATCTGTACAACGTACTGTAAATCAAATGATATCAATTAATGAATCCGTGACACAATCAGACAGAATGATTAAGTCCCTTTATGATCGTACAAAAGAAATTGGTTCAATATTAGAAATCATTAGTGCGATTTCAGACCAAACGAATTTACTAGCATTAAATGCTGCCATTGAGGCTGCTAGAGCAGGCGAGCACGGTAAAGGTTTTGCTGTCGTAGCGGATGAAGTAAGAAAATTAGCCGAGCAATCACATCAATCTGCTGAGCAAATTTCTTCGCTTATTACAGGGATTCAACAAGATACGGCTAAATCGGTGGAAACGATGGTCAAAGCTTCTTCTGATGTACATGAAGGTTTACAGCTATCCGAAGATACAAGTGAAAAATTCGCGAGCATTACTGAAAGTTTACGTAATATTGCACCGAAAATGGAAGGTATCTCTGCATCTGCCCAAGAAATATCGGCTGTAGTGGAAGAAGTTACTGCAACGGCAATCGAGCTAACTGATCATGCTAAAATGAATGCAGCAGCCTCTGAAGAAGTTGCCGCTTCAACTGAACAAACATTGTCCTCCATGCAGGAGATGACATCCGCAGCTAAAGCTTTACTCGATATGGCGGACGAATTACAAAGCTTTGTAGGCCGTTTTAAATATTAAAAAAAGAGGCTGGGACATAACTAAATTTAAGGAACAGAGGAAAGGTGTTCATAAATTTTTGCTATTATGTAGAACTTAGCTATTCTTGCTTTTGCAATAAATAAAAAATTAAAAGTGTTCACTAGTTGTTGGTAGCGGAGACGGTGACTCCTGCTCAGAACAGCACGCAATGTAAGACGCGGGCATTCCGCGCGCGTTAGCGAGGGTTGCGGCTTAAAGCTCCGTCGTAGCGGACAACAACGACATAGCAAAAAAGAGGCTGGGACAAAACCCTCCTCTGAAAACTAATAAGCCGTTGAAATTTTACGACGAGTAAAATTTCAACGGCTTTGATTATTTTTACATAAAAATAAGAACCACTTCTGATAAGATAAAAGTACACCACATACCAAATCTCTGAAAGAAGGGTTCTTATGTTCAAAAATTATAACATGAATCAATTAGTTTTGCCTTTAGATTTAGAAATGAAATTACAAAAGAATGACATTGCCTTCCATGTCCATCATTTAGTCGAAAGTATCCCGCCCGAAGCGTTTGAACCATTTCTTCGAAATGAGGGCTGTCCTGCCTATCATCCACGCATGATGCTTAAAATTATCTTATGTGCCTACACGCAATCCGTCTTCTCAGGGCGCCGAATGGAGGCGCTTTTAAAAGATAGTCTTCGGATGATGTGGCTAGCACAAGGGTATGAACCAACCTATCGCACAATCAACCGATTCCGTGTCCACCCAGAAGTCAAAGAGTTGATTCGACAATGCTTCGTTCAATTCCGCTGCCAGCTGGTACAGGAAGAATTAATTAATCAGGAAGCGATTTTTATTGATGGAACAAAAATTGAAGCGAATGCAAATAAATTTACATTCGTGTGGAAAAAGTCGATTGAGAAATATCATAACGGACTCATTGAAAAGTCCAACCAGCTATACAATGAGCTACTTGAAAAAGAAATCATACCCGAAATGGAACGGGAAAATGAACAGGAATTAGCATTGGAAGACCTTGACCAAATGGTCAAAAAAGTAGATGAAGTGATTTCTGAATACGATCGAAAAATTGAGGACTCATCGGATGTGGCAGAGCGAAAGGCTTTAAGAAAGGAACGAAAATTCCCAAAGCAAACGCGCAAACAATTAATCGACTATATGGAACGCAAACTAAAATATCAAAGAGACTTCGAAATCTTTGACGGACGAAATAGTTACTCGAAAACAGACCCGGATGCGACATTTATGCGTATGAAAGATGACTATATGAAAAATGGTCAATTGAAGGCAGGTTATAACATACAAGTAGCAACAGAAGGTCAGTATGCGCTTGCCTACAGCATTTTTTCGAATCCAACGGATACACGTACATTAATCCCATTTTTGGATGAAATCGAACAACATTATTTGAAGTTACCAAAACATATCGTAGCAGATGCTGGATATGGAAGTGAACAAAATTATGATGATATCCTTATGAACCGTAAGCGAGAAGCCTTAATCACATACAACATGTATGTAAAAGAACAGAGGAAACCGTATAAGCAAAACGAATTCAATACAGCGAACTGGGCTTATGATGAAGAAAATGATCGATATACTTGCCCAAACCAACAACAGCTTGAATTTAAATATCGTACCACGAAAACGGATAAGTATGAGTACACGCGTGAGTTTAAGGTATACGAATGTGAAGACTGTTCCGGCTGCCCCCTCCGTTCATTCTGTACAAAAGCAAAAGAAGGAACGAATCGAAAGTTAACAGTGAATGAGAAGTGGGAACAACAAAAAGAACATGTGAGAACAAAGCTTTCAGAAGAAAAAACGAGTACCATTTATCGTCAACGCAAAATTGACGTGGAACCTGTTTTTGGATTCTTGAAGGCTAATTTGCGTTTCACTCGATTTTCTGTACGAGGAAAATCGAAGGTTGATAACGAGATGGGTCTCGCATTAATGGCTGTGAATTTAAGAAAATTCACAGCCATTAGCTAAAAGCTATATGGAGACAACATAAAAAACAGAGAAATCCGAATTTGAATAAATTCAAATTCGGATTTCTCACTAATCGAAGCTAGTTATGTCCCAGCCTCTTTTTCTCTTTTGTCCCAGCCTCTTTCAATTTTCCTATTTAGCTTTTTCTTCATGGCTAAACTGCCACTCAATACCAAACTTATCTGTAAGTGAACCGTAACATTTACTCCAAAATGTTTCTTGGAGCTCCATCGTCACTTTGCCACCCTCTTTCAGTTTTTCAAACGCTTGTCGTAACTGCACTTCATCATCTGTCACAACGGCTAATGTTACATTGTTACCAATAGTGAACGGTGAACCTGGGAATGTATCCGAAAACATTACCGTACTACCTAAAATGGATAAGCGTGTGTGCATAACGAGATTTTTTGCTTCTTCCGGTAATGGATAGCTTGGATCACTTGGCGAATCTCCAAATGTCATTATTTCTGCCTTGTCCGTATTAAAAACTTGCTCATAAAATGTTACAGCCTCTCGACAATTGCCATTGAAAATTAAGTACACCTCTACTGCCATGCTCACCACTCCTCTGTCATTTATGAAACAACTCTATTGTACTTAGATAACGAACGATAAGCTAGTCTTATCATTAGGAAATCCTCAATAGTTTTACTTCTTTTCCACTTATTATACGGTCAAAAAAGCGTGTGCTTTTCTACGTTTTAGTACCTTTCTTGTCTCCAACTGGCTATTTTTTATTTATTTTGATAAAATCTTTGACTTTTCATTCAAAATCATGTAAATTACCAAATGGCGAACAATTTAAAATAAACATCGAATAATATTCGTATTTTAGGAGTGTATATAATGGATAACGTATTTGACTATGAAGATATTCAACTAATTCCCGCAAAATGTATTGTAAACAGTCGATCAGAATGTGATACATCTGTTACATTAGGCGGACACAAATTTAAATTACCTGTAGTCCCTGCAAACATGCAGACTATTATTGATGAAAGTATTGCCGCTAAGCTTGCTGAAAACGGTTACTTTTATATTATGCACCGTTTTAATCCCGAAACGCGTATTAGCTTCATTAAAGATATGCAAAGCCGTGGCCTAATTGCTTCTATTAGTGTCGGTGTAAAAGATGAAGAATATACATTTGTAGAAGAATTAGCAAGTGCTGGCTTAGTTCCAGAATTTATTACAATTGATATTGCACATGGTCATTCAAACGCTGTCATTCGTATGATTCAACATATTAAACAACATTTACCAAATAGCTTTGTTATTGCTGGTAATGTTGGTACACCTGAAGCAGTACGTGAGCTTGAAAATGCTGGAGCAGATGCAACAAAAGTTGGTATTGGGCCAGGTAAAGTTTGTATTACAAAAATTAAAACCGGTTTTGGCACAGGAGGTTGGCAGTTAGCAGCACTACGTTGGTGTGCAAAAGCTGCAACGAAACCAATTATTGCGGACGGTGGTATCCGCACAAATGGTGATATTGCAAAATCTGTACGTTTCGGTGCTTCAATGGTCATGATTGGTTCTTTATTTGCAGGTCATGAGGAATCGCCAGGTGAAACGATTGAAATCGATGGCAAAATAGTAAAAGAATACTTCGGCTCTGCATCAGAATTCCAAAAAGGTGAGAAGAAAAATGTCGAAGGTAAAAAAATGTTTGTAGAACATAAAGGTAGCCTAAAAGATACGTTAATTGAAATGCAACAAGACCTTCAATCATCTATTTCTTATGCTGGTGGCACAAAGCTAGAGGCTATTCGCAATGTAGATTACGTTATTGTAAAAAATTCTATTTTTAACGGCGATAAAGTTTACTAAGCACTATAAAAGTACCCGATAGGATAGATAATAATCTATCTTATCGGGTACTTTTCACTTTCATACTATTATGGCGAATGTTGATAATTCTACTAATGCACTTGTATGCCGTATACAAAGAAACAAGCCCCCACACTCAAAGCACAGTGAAAGGGGCTTGCCTGTTTGAAGTACATCTTGATGCTTTCCGAATCGCCTTTAAAAAGCTTAGAAATTACAGCTTGTTGATCACAGCATGTAAAGTTTCTTGTAATTCTGCATCATGATCAGAAAGGTCCACAAGGTTACCTAAACGCTCACGTAATACAGGACGTTCAATGACTAATTTCTCGTCAAGAACTTGTACTAATAACTCAATAATAAGACGGTCACGAACATTTAACGCCTCTTCTAAACGCTCTGGTGTAATTTTCGCATCAGATTTTGCAGCTTTTGCCATTTAAAAAAACCCCTTTTATTTTATATTCATGCAACTCTATTTTATCATACAGCCTAAATTTTTTAAAAACTTTCTTTTACAATACTATACAGTTATTTACAGTATTACGCATCTTCTGTTTACGTTATCATGTTATATTCAATAAAAGTAAGAAAATACACTAAATAGCTCAAATTTTTATGAAAGTGCGATTCTCTTTACGACGTTTCATTCATATTATATAAGATAAATATTATGTTTAAATAAGAAGATGGAGGAATTACATGAATCAAAAGCATAATACGTATCAACAACTTGTCAAAGCTGTCCCAAAATCTTTACAATTATTTCTCAACGTCTGCCTTGTGTTATTAGCACTTATATTGTCCTTCCTGCTGATGAAAGAGCTTATTGAGTTTCTAAACATCTTATTAACAGGCGGTACAAGTGACTATAAACTTTTCCTAGCAAATATTCTTATTTTCTTTTTGTATTTTGAATTTATTACAATGATTATTAAGTACTTTAAAGAGGATTACCATTTCCCGCTAAGATACTTTATCTATATTGGGATTACAGCGATGATTCGCTTAATCATTGTCGAACACGATCATGCCATTAACACATTAATCTATGCCCTTATTATTTTAATATTAATTATTAGCTATTTTATTATTAATATTACACCTTTAGAAAGACCCGTTCGTTCATCCATTCTAATGAAAAAGGATTAGCACTTACACCTTTCTACTATTAGAATGCTGTTACACACGTTGGTTTATTCAACACAAAGAAGAATTTGTGCAATTCCTGTAAAAACTGTTCATCACTAACCTTTAGCATGCCGAGCATAAATAATTCTTGAACCGTCACCACGCCCATCACTAGCGAAGAAAGCTCCGCAATATCAATCGTCATTTCTACATCATAGTGTGCGTTTTCTAACATCTCCAGAACGCCATCTACCGCTCTTATTATAAGAGGCTTATTATTTTCTTCTAACAACGAATCACAAACAGTCAGCTTAAACGTTATATTGCTATTATTAAAATGATGTTGCTTTAGTTCCTGAAAGAAACCTTTTACATTGATTATCCGATACATTAAACCAATACCTACAATAGCATTGGCATGGTATACACTCGGGATTAAATGATTGGATTCATTGCGTACATCTCCTAAAAAGAAATGAATATTGTCATCCTGTGTATGCCATTCAATTCGATTTACTTGATCTGCCTGACTATTTAAAAACGTACTAAGCTCCAATAAAGCCTCGGGTGTTTCATATAGAAATTCTTTTATAACCATATTATTCAGCAAAAAATTCGACTCACTTTGCTTTTTAAACGAAAATACGATATAGCCTTCTATATGGTCATCTTTGTCGACTGCAATAATATAGTTTTGCGAATTTTGAAAAATGTTATCCAACTCATGTTTTGTTTTTAAAAACATACCATGCTTTTTCAGTGCTATTCTGTTATAACAATCTTCCAGCAATTGCTGCTCCTGTTGATGTAAATATTTAAGATGCTGTTTGGTTGATCCTTTTGGAAAGCTTGATGGTTGCACGGAATATTGGTACATTTTCGGTCCATAGCCAAAGCCCATTTTTTTATAAAAATCAGGTCTAAATGGATATAAGGCAACGATGTGCACATCTTTCTCTAAAAAAATTTGATAGAAATGGTCGATTAGTTCTTTTGCAACTCGCTCTTTTTTATGCAGTAAGTCTACTGCAACTTGACCAACACCACCGATTGGAATGATATTCGAAAATAAGTTCATTTTAAAATCATGGATACGCATACCACCCAATAAACTGTCATTTTCCCATAGTCCATAATAATTTATAGTTGGTTCATTGCTCATGTTATGCTTAAAAATGGAGACTAATCGCTCTCTTGTTTGTGGAGAAGTTTGCACAACTCCCGGATAAGCACCAATCACAATATCTACATATTTTAAAACTTCTTCTTCTTGAATTTTCTTTACTATTCGCATTTACACCCTCCTATTGTAATAAAAATATTTGGCTGAATGCCATTTGCTTTCACATTAATTCCCGCCCCTATTAATAACATATATTACCACACACGATTCATTCCTGTATGATAACTGTAGAGCATTACAAAAACTGAAAAAAGCGTGTCGATAAGAATGTGCCTTCCAAGGCAAGGTACTGTTTGGTTCCCCCAAATATCAATACTTTCGCTGGGAAATGCAAAACAGGGAGCATAGGAGTTGCCTCAAAAATGATGTGTTGAAACGCTATTTCATTTGCTTCTAACCACGTTGTTAAGGCTATATACATGACTATAAGGAGGATGACAAAGTTGGATTTAATTGATGCCTATATTTATGAAGTCGTTCGAAGGATTCCTAAAAATAAAAGGGACGCGATTGGAGTTGAATTAAAATCTACAATTGAAGATATGTTACCTGATGATTTTTCAGAATTAGAGGTCAAAGAGGCTCTTTTAAAACTTGGAGACCCAGCAAAACTTGCAGCGAGCTACCATGAGGGACCGAAATATTTAATTGGCCCTGAACTGTACAGCACTTACATGCAGACAATTAAAATAGTGCTTCCTTGGGCAATCCTTATTACAATAATTGTACTTCTTGTAAAAAGTATTTTTTCCTTCCCTGCGGATGGATTGCTGTTGTCTGCTATTATTCAAACCATTTCTATAACGATTACCACTATTATTGAAGTAATATTACAAGTACTGTTTTGGGTTACCATTGCCTTTATCATAACGGAACGCTATGGTAACACGAAAGATCCACTATTCTTTATGAAAAGCACAAAAGAATGGACACCGGAAGATTTAAAGAAAACAAAAATTATTCAAAAGGACAATTATATACCACTTACTGATATTATCTTTAGCATATTAGGAATAGCCATTTTTACATTTGTTTATTTGAATGCCGCTCATTTGATTGGAATTTACTCTTCGGATGAAAGAAGTGGCTTAAAATTTGTTATGCCTATTTTCAACCAAGATACCCTCTTGTCGTTTAGACCCATTATTTTATTTTGTATCGTTTTAAGTATGGCTTTAACCATTTATAAATGGAAGGTTAGACAATGGACCTTGCCGATTGCCATTATAAGTGCCGTTCTTCAATTTATTGGTACAATTGTGTTGATTGTCATGGCAAATCAGCCTGATATCATTCATAGTGCTGCAATACCCTATATGGCGGCCATTATGGAAACCACTTCTACAAAGATTTTGTTTACGCTAGATCGCATACTGCTTGTCGTCATTACCCTTACGATTCTAGCAAGTGCATTTGATATTTATAGTGGTTTTAAAAAGGCTAAAAAGCGCTAAAAATCTTTGTGAAAAATAGTTTAAATCACCAAACAGAAAGGGTAATAAATTAATATTCATTATTTTGCTATTTTTTCACTACTCGTCGTGATTTTCATCTATAGTAAACAGAGGTTTATCTATAAAAAAGCAAACTTATTTCCTAGTAAAATATACCTTAAATTCATTAAAATACCGTTATTCTCTACTATTTTGTATAATAATGATGTTAAGAGTATTTTTAATACAATTTATAATCTGCACTTCATCAATGGTTCAAGCAGAATAAGGGGAAAAAACTATGACAATTCTTCTTGTAGATGACAATGCCGTCAATCTATTCGTAATTGAAAAAATCTTAAAAAATGCAGGTTATGATAACTGTGTATCTCTTTCATCAGCTTATGAACTTTTCGACTATCTTGAGTTAGATGCAAAAAATCCCGCAGGTACTTCTGTTGAGCTGATTTTGTTAGATATTATGATGCCTGAAATAGATGGGATTGAAGCTTGCAAACGGATAAAACAAAATGAAAAATTCAAAGATATTCAAATTATTTTCGTTACAGCATTAGAAGATAAAAACAAGCTTGCGGAAGCACTCGATATCGGAGGGGTTGATTATATTACAAAGCCCATCAATAAGACGGAACTGCTTGCAAGAATTCGTGTTGCTCTAAGATTAAAGGCTGAATTAGATTGGCATATGAAACAAGAAATGAAAATCAAGTATGAATTAGATTTAGCTACACGTGTACAACGCAGTTTACTAAGTGCACCTTTAACTGAAGATCATATTCAAATCGAGGTATCCTACCTCCCCTCTTCAAATTTAGCAGGGGATATGTACTATTGGTATAAAATTAACGATCACCGTTACGCGGTTATTTTACTCGATATGATGGGTCACGGTATACCAGCAGCACTCGTTTGTATGTTTATCTCTTCGGTCCTAAGAGAAGCGGTCAAACAGTTGGTGGAGCCCGAGCTCGTTATTAAGGAATTGAATCGTTATATGACGCTTCTACAAAATGCAAAGGAAGAAAATATTCATTACTTTACAGCTATTTACATAGTGATTGATACGGAACAAAAAACAATTGAATATGTTAACGCTGGCCATCCTGCTGGCTACGCACTTGTTGATGAAGCAACACTTGTTCCTTTAAACCAAGGAAGCTGCGCTGTCGGCTTTTTTGAAGAAATAAAGGTGCAAAAACAAACTATTAAATATCATAAGGATGTTCAAATTGTTTTATATACCGATGGAGTTTTAGAAGCAATGGGACCCTGTGAAATAGAGTCTGAGAAACAGTTACAAAAGCTAACCTCAAGCAAATGGAATTATACACAATGTCTGATAGATAATTTACTACCTAAAGAAAAACAAAAAAATCAACCAGACGATATGTGTGTATTAATGATTCAAGCACAAGCAAAGTAAACTTAGAAGACAACAAAAATCCGCATACACGCTGTTGCAGACAATCAAGCGTTTACGATTATCTGCAACAGAACGTATAGCGGATTTTTTGATATGGCTAACTTCTATTTTTTTTGATAAATTTTTTCTATGGCGACAGTTTCTTTATATTTTGAAATAATCCCTTCACAACGTAGCGTCTCCTTATCTCCTAAGCATAAAAACCCATCTTGGCTTAGGCTATCGTAAAATAAATGATGTACTTGGCTTTGTAGAGCAGGAGAAAAATAAATTAAAACATTGCGGCAGACAATTACATGAAATTCATTAAAAGATTGATCTGTCACTAAATTATGCTGTGCAAAAATAATATTTTTTAAAAGTTCCGGATGGAAATAGGCGTATTGATAGTCTGTTTTATAGTATTCCGAAAAAGCATGATTACCACCCGCAAGCATATAATTCGTTGTATATGCTTGCATTTTTTTTATTGAGAAAGCACCCTTTTTCGCCTTTTCTAACACATGCTCATTCATATCGGTAGCGTAAATCACAGACCTATCTATTAGTCCTTCTTCCTGTAATAATATAGCCATTGAATATACCTCTTCGCCTGTAGCACATCCTGCATGCCATATACGAATTTCTGGGTACTGTCTTAAATAAGGAACAACTTCTTTACGGAACGCTTTAAAAAAGCTAGGATTACGAAACATCTCCGTGACATTGATAGAAAAATCATTCAAGAGCTGCTCCAAAAAACTTTCTTCATGTATCGCTTTTTCTTGTACTCGCGAAATCGTCGGTATATTACTCACCCTCATGCGATTATAAATCCGACGAGATATAGATGAACGATTATATTGTCGAAAATCAAAACCAGATAAACGATAGATGGCTTCAAGTAGTAACTCAATTTCCATATCTGCGTGCTTATTCATTTGTTGCTTTAGCTCAAAATTTTGGAATTGATTATCCATGCTTATTTTTAACTCCCTTTAGAAACTAGCCATACGCGTAAGACCGATACTAATTGATCTAGATTTAACGGCTTACTAATATAATCAGATGCACCTGCTTCTAGAGATTTATCACGATCTGTACTCATTGCTTTTGCTGTTAAAGCGATAATTGGCAAATCTGTAAGCTTCATTTTCGTACGAATAATAGACATTGCTTCATATCCATCCATATTCGGCATCATAATATCCATCAGAATAAGATCTATTTTATGATTTTTCTCCATAATCTCTAAACATTCTAATCCATCTTTAGCAACGAGAATATTCATACCTCTTTTTTCAAGTGCTGCTTTCAATGCATAAATATTACGATAATCATCATCTACGATTAAAATATTTTTCCCTTGAAACACTTCTACTTCTTGTGGGGAAACCTGATAGCTTTCCTCTACTGGCTCTTCCACTTCTTCAACAAAGTCGTCGGCTTCCAGTGTAGCGACCACTTCAACATAAGCGGAATCTATGGCTGTCGTATTTAAGCCATTAGGTAAACTTGGAATAGTCAGCGTAAAGCTACTGCCTTTCCCTTCTTCACTTTGTAATGCAACCCAACCTCCAAGTAATTTTGCAAATTCCTTACAAATGGATAATCCAAGACCTGTTCCACCATATTTACGTACAGTAGCCCCATCTGCTTGTTGGAAGGATTCAAAGATTAGCTGATGCTTGTCCTTTGGAATACCTATTCCCGTATCAGATACCGTAATTTCAAGCCATTCTGTGCTTACTTCTTGCATATTAGTTGTTAGTTGTTGATGATCCAGCTGCTTAATATCTAAATGTACATAACCCTGTTCCGTAAATTTCAATGCATTTGACAATAAATTTTTTAAAATTTGTTGGAATCTCTTTTCGTCTGTATAGAAAATATCGACTACGTTTGCTGCTTTCGAAATATGCAATTCTAAATTCTTTTTCTTAGCTACTGGCGCAAAGACTTGCTCTAGTTGCATTGGCAATTCACTCATATTTACTTCGTCAAAAATAATTTCAATTTTACCAGCCTCAACCTTTGATATATCTAAAATATCATTGATTAATGCAAGTAGATCCTCACCAGAAGAATGAATGACTCTTGCAAATTCCATCTCTTCTTCCGTTAAATTATCGTTGCCATTCTCCGATAACATTTCAGATAAAATTAAAATGCTATTTAATGGTGTTCGTAATTCGTGGGACATGTTGGCTAAAAACTGAGATTTGTAATTAGAGTTTAATACAAGTTGCTCCGCACTATCTTCTAAGTCTTTTTTTGCGCTCTCTAATTCTTTCGTTTTCATTTCAGCTTCTTTTGTTCTTTCTTCTAGCTGTTCATTGATCATCGTGAGCTCTTCTGTTTGCATTTGTAATTCTTCCGATTGCGTTTGTAGCTCTTCTGATTGGACTTGTAGTTCCTCTGTCATGGCTCTTGATTCATTTAATAGTCGAACAATTTCCATACGTCCTAAAATGCTGTTGACCGTTAATCCAAATGTTTCGATTACTTGGTTCACCAATTCCTGCTGTAAAGCTGTATAACTCTTCATCGTCGCAAGTTCTACAACAGCTATAACCTCATCTTCGAATATAATAGGGAAAATAAAAATACTCTTTGGTGGCGCTTCACCTAAGCCTGTTCCGATTAAACGATAATCTTGCGAAACATCTTGATTAATGAAAACCTTTTTTTCAAGCGCACATTGACCAATTAAACCTTGTCCCATTTTAAATTGTGCAATACCAACATTCTCTCCAACATCAGCAAAGGACGCTTTCTTCACAAAACAGACTTCGTTATTTTGCATTTCTCGCACATAAAATGCACCAAAAGACGATTGCGTTTTTTGCGCCATTTCTGAAAGAAAAGTTTCAGCCAATTTCGTGATAGCAGAAATACCTTGATATTTCGTAACGATTTCCGCGATATTAGCTTGTAGCCATTCTCTTCGCTCAAGTGTATCTAATAACTCATTTGTCGCATCTGCCAGCGCATTAATTTCGTCGTTCGTTTTAACGTGAATCCTTGTTCGATGGTTACCTTTTGAAGCAGCAATTTCTTGAATTGTTTGTGTGACCTCTGTTATTGTTTTAACGATTGAACGTGAAATCCCACTAGCTATAACAATCGCAATAAAAGATACAAGCACTAAGATGCCAAACAATGCCGTTGTTAAATTACTATTCGTCTTGTCTAACTGTTTTGCTTTAGCTTGCGTAAATGCGTTCTCATCTGCACGGAAAGCGTCAAACTGCTTTCGCATCGTGTCCATATCTTTGCGACCAACATCGACTTTAAAAAATTCTTGTAATGCTGCGGTATTCTTTTCTTTTTTTAATTTTATTGTCGGTTCACCAGATGTCGCTATCCAATGTTCTATCGTTGCCTTAATCGCATCTAACTTCTTTTGTTGATTGCCTCTATCCTCTAATAACTGATAGAGTTCATTATAGTCAATCTTCCAATTTTCTTCGGCATTTTCGTATGGCTCTAAATAGCTCGAATCACCTGTAATAATATAACCTCGTTGGCTCGTTTCCATATCTAAAATATATTTTTCAATACGATTAGTAAGTGTTTGAACTTGAGAATCATATTTAATAATAAAATTCCTTTCCTTTTGTAGGGAAGTAATTTGATTGTTTAATATAATCACTGAAGCAAGTAAACAAAGAATAATCACTACATAGCCGAGGGTAATCTTAGTCCGTATACCCATTTTCATTTTTTTATCCATTGTATTCCCTACCTTTGCCTGTCCTATCAATATATTAACAGTATAATGATGGAATTCAAATTGACAGAGTACCTTCACTTTTCATGACATCTAATTAAATTGCATATTTATAAATTTAGGAAATTTATTCTCCTCTACTTATTTCCCCCCATCAAAGCCATTTAATCTACTCATTTCAAAAATACCCGCTAACAATTAATGAAAATTTGTCTATTTATACATTTCTATTTATATTCATTATTTTGTCGACAAATTAAAGAAAGTCTTTGTTTTTAGAATTTGTTAATAAGCATTTTATAATTTCATATACATCTTATATTGAATGATTTTGAAATAAGGGGAGAAAAATGTGGATATATTTATTAGACCTGGTGATTCACTGTGGTATTTCAGCGATTTGTTTAAAATACCCCTTCAACTACTCTTGGACTCCAATCGAAATATCAACCCTCAACTACTTCAAGTAGGACAACGCATTCAAATACCTGGTTATGTAACAACTAGTTATACCATTACCCAAGGCGACTCTTTGTGGCAAATCGCCCAAAGTAAAAATCTTCCGCTCAATGCCATTTTACTTGTCAATCCAGAAATCCAGCCAAGTCGACTACGCATTGGGCAGACAATACAAGTTCCTCAAAGGCTAACTTGGCGGCTCGTAAACGGCCAGCAAAATTATGATTACAGCATGATGATGAATGATATAAAAAAACTACAAACCGCCTATCCATTTCTTCAAAGCACACCCATTGGCAACTCCGTTTTAGCACAACCAATCCCTGAGATTTTAATTGGAAACGGCTCAAAACGCATACATTACAACGGTTCCTTTCATGCAAATGAATGGATTACTACACCAACCATCATGACTTTTCTAAACGACTATTTACTCGCACTAACAAATCAAACGACCATTAGAGGGCTCTCGATGGGGTCACTTTATAACCAAACAACGCTATCACTAGTCCCGATGGTTAACCCCGATGGCGTCAATTTAGTTATCAATGGTCCACCAGCTAATGAAGCATTAAAAAATAAACTAATTGCTTGGAATAATAACAGTACAAACTTTTCTGGATGGAAGGCGAACATTAATGGTGTTGATTTAAACGACCAATTTCCTGCAAAGTGGGAGCTTGAAAATGCACGCAATCCACAAACTCCAGGACCACGTGATTATGGAGGAGAGGCTCCGTTGACCCAGCCAGAAGCTATTGCTATGGCCGATTTAACAAGGAACAGCAATTTTGCTTGGGTTTTAGCATTTCATACGCAAGGCAGGGTCATTTATTGGGGATTTGAAAATCTTGAACCACCTGAATCACAAACAATGGTAGAAGAATTTAGCAGAGTAAGTGGTTATGAACCCATTCAATCTGCAAATAGCTATGCTGGTTATAAAGATTGGTTTATTCAAGATTGGCGCAGACCAGGCTTCACTGTAGAGCTAGGTAGCGGTACAAACCCGCTGCCAATTAGGCAGTTCGATACTATATACCAAGAAGCGTTAGGTATTTTTTTAGCCGGATTGTATTTATAACAACACATTTTGCTTTATAAACGTAACGAAGCCGACCATTCAGGATACTTGTCCTACTTGGTCGGCTTTTATTTTTTCATTTTTTCTATAAAGTACCAATCATTACTTTGACAGATAGAGTAATCTTTGCTAATATTACTCCATCAGATAGAGCAATAATTTTAAGTAGGTGACGTATGGTTCGAAGTGACATTATCCGTGGACACTTGGATTCAATTATTTTGCGGCTAATTTTAGAGAAGGATCGCTATGGTTACGAAATTTCCCAAGAAATAAGCATCCGGACAAATAATCGTTTTCAAATTAAAGAAGCAACTCTATACGCTGTATTTCAACGTTTAGAAAAAAAAGAAGTAATTGAAGCCTATTATGGCGATGTATCGCACGGAGGCAAAAGAAAATATTATCGTATTACCTCATTAGGCAGGGCTTATTTAAGCGAGCTTGTAAAAGAATGGGCAGAAGTGAAGGAAATTATCGACTTATTTATGGAGGGCTTAGAATGAAAAAAATTAAACATCATATTGATGAGCTATTTAAAGACATGCCACGCAATACTGAAACAGAAATGGTGAAGCAGGAAATCATCGAAAACCTTGAAGAAAAAGTATTTTATTTAATGGAGCAAGGGAAGGAAGAAGAGGATGCCATCAATAAAGCAATCGTTGAATTTGGCGATATTGAAGATTTAAAAAAGGAATTGGGTGTAAAAGAGCCTGAAAAGAAAAGTATGGCTAAGTTAAATTTAGAATTTTCGCTATGGGGAAGTGGCTTAATAGCAGCGTTTTTTATTTTTATCAATCTTTATTACACACCCAATACCATTTGGGCAATCTACCCGATTTTCGCAATACTATGGTGGCCCCTTTCGATGTACTTCGTCTGGTCACGTAAGAAATGGAGTGAGTAAATATGAAACATTTTATTAGTTTTTCGGTTGTTGGCAGTTTGATGACTATGCTATTTTTAGGAATTGTTAATTATACAACAACCCCTCAAACAGTATGGTTTATTTACCCGTGTATATTGCTGTTGCTATGGCCAATCACTTTATATTTCATGTCAAAAAAACTATATAAACAATACGCCGTCATTTGTAGCGCCATGGTTATTGCTTTTCTCATTATTGAAAATCTATTGTATTCACCGCAGCATTTATGGTTTATCTATGCTATTTATCCGATAGTATGGTGGCCCATTCTTATGTATTTAGAGGAAAAAGCGAAATCATTGAATATTGCACTGATTGGCTGTGCAAGCACCATCTTCTATTATTCTTTCATTAATTTCATCATGTCCCCACAATATCCTTGGGCGATTTACCCAGCATTTTTAGTGATATGGTGGCCATTAGCTCTATATCATGCTCAAAAAAGGACGTTTGTTGCCTTCTCGGTTTATGCTAGCTTACACATCAGTATCTTTTTTATTATCGTCAACATTGTTTCTTCACCAAGTGTAATTTGGGCGATCTACCCAATATTCTTAGTTCTTTGGTGGCCATTAAGTATGTATTTTTATGTTTACAAAAGAAGACTTTATCAAAGTTCTACAATAAAGAAAGATTATTAAACGACTACAATACAGCTAAAGGAATCATACTTTATGTATAAACAACAATCAGCTATACGGAAAATTTCCGCCATCTTCCTGCTCATACTATTCACTGTCAATGGCGTTGTATTTGCCAATAGCAATCCTGTCATGGATAAAGATAAAAACTTAGATATTTCTGCTATTGACGCATTTATGACAAAAGAAATTGACCGATTGCACATCCCAGGGGCTTCACTCGCTATCGTTAAAGAAAACCAAGTTGAATATTTGCAAGGTTATGGTATTTCAAAACCTGATGGGACAAAAATGACACCACAAACACCTATCGTCATCGGCTCCGTTAGTAAATCATTTACTGCTCTTGCTATCATGCAGCTTGTGGAACAAGGGAAACTCCATTTAGATGATACAGTGTCCTCTATACTACCAACGTTTCAACTTGCTAATAAAGAAGAAGCTAAAAAAATCACCATTCTACACTTGTTAAATCAAACAAGCGGTCTCTCTACATATGATGGTCAAGTATCAATATCCGACGGTGATCAATCCTTACAAGAACATGTAAGGAGCTTAGCCACTATAAAATTGGCATCACCTGTAGGTAGCCAATATGAATATTCGAATTTGAATTATAACGTATTAGGTGCAGTCATAGAGGAAGTTACAAATACATCCTATAAAAACTATGTAGAGGAACATATTTTTAAGCCGCTGGCAATGCACAATAGTTATGCAGATCCAAAAGATGATACCAACAATACTAGCGCTACGGGCTATCAAACTGTATTTGGATTTAAAATGCCTACAAAACAGTTAATCCATCGTGGCACTGTTTCTTCAGGATATCTTCTTTCTAGTGCTGAAGATATGGCAAATTATATGTTAGCGCACTTGAATAATGGTCATTTTAACGGGAAAAACATACTATCACCAAACGCAATGAACAAATTACACCACCCTTTTGCATTTATTGGGAATAATACTTATTATGCAATGGGTTGGGAAGTAAAAAATACGATTATCTCCCATAATGGCTGGACAGAAAACACCTATTCAAAAGTGTTATTGGACAAAGAATACGGTATTAGTCTACAAATTAATGCGATGGATTATTTTAATTTAAATGAATATGATGCCATCGTCAGTGGCCTTCATCAACTTGTTCACCAAGAACAACCCTCATTATCAAATAGTAAGCCATTTCTAAAATATATACTGTTCGATTTACTATTAGCGATCATGATTGCACTCATTGTTCGCTCTATCTATCAATTGTTTAAACGTAAAAAACCAAAAGTAACAACTTTCCATATGGCGTTTCATTGGTTCTCACTAACCGTCTTTAACTTGCTGTTGCCTTCATTTGTTTTAATTCGTTTCCCGCAATTATTTGGTCCATTATCTACTGTAACTTTATTTGCACCTGGAATAGGACATTTGTTATTTATAATACCTGTATCGCTTTTAATAATAGGGGTCATCACGTTAGTTCAATACCTACTGAAGAAACCTGTACAAGGTTCATAAAGGTTACGTGGAATTTATAAATGGTTCACTTCACATAAATTATATATTTACTATATAATTTAATAAGTAAATATTTTAATGGGCTGTGATCATATGTCAAAAAATAATCCAATGCACGAAGTTGAAATCATCATGCGCGAAATGCTTGAAATACAGCAAAAATCTATGATGTTTGTGAATCTGCTGTCAGAAGGCGAAACATTATCTCAAAACCAACTTATCCTTCTTCTTCAGCTAAAAATCAACGGTGGTATGAAGGCAACAGAAATTGCTGATTTCTTCAGTGTAACCCCTGGGGCTGTTACATCTATGTGCGATAAATTGGAAAAGCTTCATTTTGTTCAACGCGTTAGAGAAAGTGAAGATCGACGTGTCGTAAACATGAAGTTAACAACAGAAGGAGAACAAAAAGTACAAGAAATTTTTTTAAAACTTCCACAAGAAAAACTAACAGAAATAGCAAATGTGTTAACGGATGTAAATCAGTTAATGCAAAAAATTTTTTAAGGATTTCAAACATTGAAATCCTTTTTTTATTGCCCTCATAACGGTATTTATTTTTCACCCATAGTCTAGGCAGTTTTTTGTTCTTGACAAAATAGAGTGGCATATAATTTAATTAATATATGTTTTAATTGTTGAAATATATATTAATTAAATTAAAAGAGGTGATAATTAGCATGACAAATGAACACATACCAAAGCAACGTAGTATTACGCTTACTAGTGGCAAAATTTATGATTTAATGCCCGACTGTGAACGGTTAAATATTCGCGGTGCAGTTGGTGTCCATCAACAAGTGAACTTAAAGACAATATCCACACATGGACATAGTGCCTTTCATTCCCGTGTTATTGCTCGTACTTTAAAAAATACAGGCTCTTGTAATATGAAAGATTATTGTGAAATAGGAGAGTTGACGAATGCGGGAAATTTAACCATTCGCTCTGGGGAAGTTTCGACTATTACGAGTACAGGAAAACTAACAATTGCACAATGCTTACATGCACAACAGTTCCAAGCAATCGGTTTTGTAAAAGCTCAAGAAATACAGGCATCACATTTTCACTTAAAATTGTCTGGTCCAAGTAGCATAACCCAACTCGTTGCAGATGACATGATCATAGAAAAAGATAAGTTCTCACTTTCTCTTCTTAGTAAAAAACTTCATTGTCATTCGATAAAGGGCAAAAATTTACACCTTGCTTACACAATGGCAGAGGTTGTAGACGGTACTGTTATTGAAGTTGGGGACCATTGTACAATACAGAAGCTTTATTACACAGAAAGTTATACCATTTCCCCCCTTGCGAAAGTACATCACATTATGAGGAGGGAACAATGATGAAAGTGTTTCGTGGATTTTTTTGTTCCTTAGCCCTTATTGTGCTTGCTGTTCTATACGTAGGATTGGTTGTAAGTGCCATAATATCCATACTTGCTGGTATTTTACGAACGGTAGGCATTGATGCAATAAAAATGAGCATTTGGCAAGGCATTGATCTTCCGGTTGCTTTCAGTATCCCTTTTGCACTCGTTATATCTGGCTTGCTGTTCTTTTGTTCGCTCTACATCAAACGTTCGATCACATTTTGTTTTTCAAAGCTAAAGTTTTAAAATGGGGAGTTGTGGTTTTAGTAAAGAGGTTCACAGTTTTATATCCTGCTTGAACCTCTTTACGCTTATATATTGCTCTTAATTTGCAGTGCCTGTTTATTCGTTGCAATATGGATCGCCATGTATAGGGCAAATACCAAACCAATTGCACCAAAAATAACAGCTACAAGCTGTAGAGAAAACCAGTCTGCCATTACGCCTAAACTAAACGTGAGTACAATTTGAATAACACTTTGCACAAGGCTGACAGCGCTACCGAATCGTCCCATTAAATGTGGTGGAATGTTTTTTTGGTAGACCGTATCAAATCCCGTATTGCTAAATGCCATAAAAACACCTAACGTGATAAAGCAACCAGTTGCAAACCAAATATTGCTGGACGCATAGAACAAAGTGTAGGATAACATCGTGCATGTTAGTCCAACTCCTATATAGGTAGTGATTGAAAATTTCTGTACTAATGCCATTGCCAATAACCCACCAACAATAGCCCCCACCCCTGCCACACTGACAAGTACGCCATACAAACTATCAGAAGCTGATAAAACTTTTTTGATAAACGTCATTTCTTGCGAGTCTAATGCAAAAGCAACCATGAGCGCAATTTGATAGGCAATAAAAAATTTCAAAAATTGCCTTTGCTGTTGTATAAAAGTCCAAACGATTTTAAAGTCAGTTATCATTACTCGTATTGTAAGGACTCCCCGCTTCTCTTTCACTTCCTCTTCTAAATTCGGTAAACGGGCAATCACCCATGCACAAACAAAAAATGTCACACTGTTTACCCACATTGCGATATTAATATTAAAAGTGGCAATAAGCACACCTGCAATGGCCGGGCCTAACATAAAAGAACCTGAATTGAATGTGCCTAGCAGTGCATTAAAACGTTGCTTATCTTCATCGTGCACGTATTTGGCAATATAATATGTACTACTTGGTCCAAAGAAACTACTAGCGATATTCGCTAAAAATAATAAGCCGTAGACAAGCCAGATAGATGTCATAAAGGGCATTAAAAAAACAATGAGTCCACGTAAAACATCCATCGCAATCATAATGTGTCTTTTATTTGACCGATCAATAATAGAACCTGCCACAAAATTTGTCAGGATGCGGGCAATCGGACCAACAATAAAGATACCTGCTACCGCTGTTGCTGAATACGTTAAATGCCAAACCATTAAGTTTAAAGCAACAAGATAAATCCAATTCCCTAAATAAGAAAAGCCAAATCCCCCTAATAACAAGCCATAGTTTCGAAAAATCTTCATAGCAACCCCTCCCCACTTTATCTTACCAAAATTTTGAAAAAACAGTGTTTTCGTTAATAGCTTCTTATCCTAAATGCACAAAATCCACTAAACTTACACACTTATCATTTTTACAAGATGATTTCTAAGAGTTTCATAAAATCATTCTATGTTGCTTTGCATTCACTTTTCTTACTATAAAACTATACAAGAAAGGTGGTGCTTCGATCGTGGACGGACAGCTTTTATTCAGTACTGTTTTTATTGCGGGAATTCTTTCTTTTCTCTCCCCCTGCATTGTCCCTTTACTACCGGTTTATTTTTCAGTTTTGTCAACAAATGAAAGTGGAACTGCTATGCAACAAGGCTTCTCTATCGGGAAATGGCAAGTAAATACACATTTACTTTTTAAAACGATTATTTTTGTTGTCGGTCTTTCGACAAGCTTTGTGATTTTAGGATTTGGCGCCGGTTTTCTTGGTTCGGTCATTAATACAGACTGGTTTATCGTCGTCTGTGGGGCAGTAGTCATTTTGCTCGGTCTACATCAAATTGGCTTCATTAAATTAGCCGTGCTTCATAAAGAAACGAAAGTGCAGCTAACACGAAGTAATAAACGGGACTTACTCGGCACCTATCTTTTAGGTCTAACATTTAGTATGGGCTGGACACCTTGTATCGGACCAATTTTAGGAGCAGTGTTAGGCTTATCAGCAAGTGAGGGGCAAGCAACTTATGGGGCGCTGATGATGTTTTTCTATGCTCTTGGATTACTAATCCCCTTTTTAGTTCTTGCACTTTTCTCCGATTTCCTTTTACGACATGTTACAAAAATCAATAAACATACAAAGAAAATTAAAATTGCCGGTGGTGTCATGATTATTTTCATGGGGATTGTTTTAATGACAAATAATTTAAATCTATTATTAACATTCATTCCACAATAGAAAGGAGATTTAGTATGAATTATTTAAAACATCTTGTTATTTTGTTCGTAGCAGCCCTTTTTTTAGGGGCGTGTTCTGCAGATTCCAAAAATACAGCTACTACCACTGCAGCGGCTAGTAACGAGGGCATTATGGCCCCCTCCTTTAACTTAGTTGATGTTAAAGGGGATAGTTATAATCTTGCTGACTACAAGGGTAAAAAAGTGTACGTAAAGTTTTGGGCTTCGTGGTGCTCTATTTGTTTAGCTGGCTTAGAAGAACTAAATACATTGGCTGGTGAGGAACAGGATTTTGTTGTCTTAAGCATTGTTTCGCCGAACTTTAATAATGAAAAAGACAGTGATGCATTTATTAAATGGTTTAATGGAGTTGAAAACACTTCAAATATTAAAGTGCTATTAGATGAAGATGGCGCCATTGCAAAACAATACAATGTGCGAGCTTATCCAACGTCTGCCTATATTGGATCTGATGGCAAGCTAATTCAAACGCTCCCTGGCCATGTAGGTAATCCACAAATTATTGAGAAATTTAAAAGTATCCAATAATAAAGGGAGGAATCTCTAATGAAGATAAAATTATTTGGCGTATTAGTAAGTATCTTACTACTCTTATCTGCATGTTCAGCAGACACTTCTCTGTTAGCAAGTAATGCAAGTACCGCACAAGCACAATCTAAATATCCACCAAACCCTAACGTCAATGTCAGTTTTGATACAAATAATTTAAAAGATATTTGGCTTGCAGGTGGTTGCTTCTGGGGTGTAGAACATTATATGGCGCGTGTTTACGGTGTCTATGATGCCGTATCTGGTTATGCAAATGGCAACACAGAAAACCCAACCTACGAAGACGTCATTTGGAAAAATACTGGCCATGCAGAAACAGTTCATGTGCGCTATGACCCTGAACGTGTTGATTTAGAAAAACTATTAGCACATTTCTTTCAAATAATTGACCCAACGTTACTCAATCAGCAAGGAAATGACCGTGGTACCCAATATCGTACAGGTATTTATTATACAGATGAAGCCGACAAATCAATTATTGATAAAGTTATAGCAAAAGAACAAGAACGCTATGATAAGCCTATCGTGACCGAAGTGGAGCCACTTGTAAACTTTACAATTGCAGAGGAGTACCACCAAGATTATCTTGAAAAAAACCCAGATGGCTACTGTCATGTAAAGTTTGATTCTTTGGAAAATCAAGAAATACCATCACTTATTGATCCTGCACGATATCCAAAGCCAAGCGACGATGAAATTAAAAAAATATTAACAAAAGAACAATATCGAGTAACACAAGGCAATGGTACAGAAATGGCTTACTCCAATGAATACTGGGATAATTATGATCCAGGCATTTATGTTGATATTGTTACGGGCGAGCCGCTTTTTTCATCAGCGGACAAATATGATTCGATGTGCGGTTGGCCAAGCTTTACAAAACCAATTGACCCAGCAGTAGTGCTTGAATATGAAGATACAAGTTATAATATGATTAGAACTGAAGTGAGAAGTCGCAGTGGTGATAGCCACCTAGGGCATGTATTTAATGACGGGCCTAAAGATCGTGGCGGCTTACGTTATTGCATCAATAGTGCTGCCATTAAGTTTATTCCACAAGCCGAAATGGAAGCAGCAGGTTACGGGTACTTAGTACATCTCACAAAATAATGCCGGTGCCAGTCACTTAAACAATTCTGAAACAATTTAAAAATCCACGTAGACTTTCGGAATGCACAAAAACATAAGCCGCAACAGGCTCGCGCGGTTAGCGACGAATGTTGCGGCTTACGTCGTGCCCGCAGAAAACACAGTAGATTTTTCGCATAATAGGTGCCCATCCACATCGCATGCATGCTTAGTTGTCAATGAATGAAGGAATAGCTCTTTTTTTATGAATGTTTTTAAAGAGGTGATGTCATGTATACATTATTGGTCGTCGATGACGAAGCTATTATCATTAAAGGAATTCGCTCATTTGTTCATTTCGAGGAGCTTTCTATTACAACGGTACTTGAGGCTTCAAATGGTGAAGCCGCACTTGAAATTTTCAAAAAACATAGCCCTGACCTTATATTAGCGGACATCAATATGCCGAAAATGAACGGTCTTGATTTTGCCATTGCGGCAAAGGCACTAAAACCAGATGTAAAAATTGCTATTATTACAGGCTATGACTATTTTGATTATGCTGTAACAGCGTTAAAGGCTGGCATTGATGACTATGTTCTAAAACCAGTCTCTAAAAAAGATATTCAAGAAACATTAAAAAATCTGATTGAAAAACGGCAAGCAACACAAAGCCAGCATGAAATATCGCGGCTTGTCGAAGGAATATTAAACGACACAAAAGTACATGATGATACGGGTTATAAAGCCAAAATCCAAAAGGAAATTGACCGCAATATTGCCAATGTCGATTTCTCTTTAAGCTACTTAGCAAAACAACTGGCGCTAAGTAATTCTTATTTGAGTAGCTTGTTTAAGAGCCTGTACGGCAAAAACTTTCAAGATTATATGCTCTCTATTCGCTTAGACCGAGCGAAAATTTTTTTACTTAGCACTGATATGAAAGTATATGAAGTAGCAGCAGCTGTCGGCTTTGACGACCCTAATTATTTCAGTGCCACATTTAAAAGGAAATTTGATGTTTCTCCGAATCAGTTTAGAGAAAAAATGAGGGAATAGTAATGAAGAAGTCCAATATGCTGAAAACTTTACGCATGCAAATAGCCCTTCACTATTTAAAAGCAAGTGGCGTTATTTTGTTATTAATGGGCGGCATTTTATATTATAGTATTTCCTCTGTTGTATTGAGTGAAGCAACCTCTAGTACGAAAACAGCAGTAGAAAAGAGCGGTATGTATATTGACCTTTATATTGAGCGCCTAAAAGCGGTGTCTGCTTTACTTGCTGAAAACCCTCAGCTTGTATCCTATTTTTCAAGTACAGAGCGCGATCCCGCTATGAAGCAAAATTTACTGTCGCTGATTCGGACAACGATGACAACCGATCCATTTATTCAATCGGTCGTTATTGTGAGTAAAGATGGGCAAGTACTTTCCAATGAAAAAGGGTTAATTATGAGTATGTCGAGCAATATGATGAAGGAACAATGGTATATGGCAGCTGTTAATAACGGTAGCAAGCCCGTTTTAACCTCTGCACGGATGCAGCATTTTTCAATGGATAAAGACAACTGGGTTATCTCGATTAGTCGCGAAATAAAAAATAATGAAGGGCAAAATATTGGCGTATTGCTTATCGATATCCAGTATAAAGTGATTGAAGACTTTTTAGCTAATTTAGATTTAGGGAAGAATGGCTTTTCTTTCATTATCAATGATCAAGGCGAAGTTGTTTATCACAGGGATACAGCGTATTTTGCAGACTCCATGAAACAACAACAATTACAGCAAATAATCGCCAATCAAGCAGGCTATGATAAAGAAAAAAATACGTTAACGCACACCTATAAGTTAATGAATGCAGACTGGACGTTTGTTGGTGTCTCTTCACAAGATGGATTGTTAATGATTAAAAGGCAATTGCTCGAAATCTTTCTGTTAGTAGGAACTGTTCTCTTTATTATTGCTGCTGTTAGTGTTGCATTATTCGCTGGACGCATTACGAAACCATTCCAACGTTTAGAAAAAGCTATGCAAACTATCGAATATGGCTTAAAAGAGGTGCCTATTGATGCCAAAGGATGTTATGAGGCACAAAGTTTAGCAAAACATTTCAATAGTATGATTGTCCAAATTGAAAAATTAATGCAAGAAATTACTGAAAAAGAGAAGCACTTAAGAGCGACAGAAATTAGTGCGCTCCACAGTCAAATTAATCCGCATTTTTTATACAATACATTAGATACAATTGTGTGGATGGCTGAGTTTAATGATAGTGAGAAAGTGATAGAAATGACAAAAGCACTCGCTCAATTTTTCCGACTTTCACTAAGTGGTGGAAATGAACTGACAACCGTAGAAAATGAATTAGATCATGTTCGTCAATATTTATTTATCCAAAAAGAACGTTACGGGGAGAACTTAAATTACACGATTGTCTGTGAACCAGCCATACGCAATGTACAAATGCCTAAAATCCTTTTACAGCCCCTCGTAGAAAATGCTTTATATCATGGAATTCGAAGTTCTTCTCATATTGGTCATATTTATATTAGTGCAAAACTTACTGGTAGTGATGTAGAGCTTAGCGTCCAAGACAACGGACAAGGCTTCGACGTCAATCAATTAAGCAAGAACCCAAGTGAAAAGCGCACAAAACTTGGTGGCGTTGGCATTAAAAATGTTGATCAGCGCATTAAACTCTATTATGGACCTGATTATGGCATAACGATCGATTCGAGTATCGGCATAGGAACAACAATCTCAATTAAAATTCCATCAACACTAAAATAATAAGCTCATTCTTTTAAAAAGGACTAAGGTATAGACGCCTTAGTCCTTTAACTCAATGTATTGAATAGTTGTCAAATACAAACTAGTGCCATGCAGTCCGTTCGCTTACGGGTTGTCGTGCGGCATTTTCCCCTTGTGCTTCAGGAAAGTTATTTGCTTGTGCTATAGCCCCATCAAAATCAAACTCAGAGCCAAACTCTCCTTGATAGAGCTTCTTACCATTTTGATTGACTTCTTGTTTTTTCGCACTGAACTTGTCCTTGGCTTTTGCATTGTTACGATTTGTGCTTATATTTGACATAGCCATCCTCCATTGATTTTTATTGAAAAGGAATCGAACTGCGCGATTACTTTTCATCTTAAAGTTTGGCCAGGCTGATGGACTTTTATTTATACATGAATTCATTTATGCAAAAAAAGCACAGTCTGTACTTTGGAACTGACCCCAATAGGTAAAGACAAATAAAAAAAGCATCTTCGATTGAAATTCGGGTATAGATACTTAAATTTCAATTTGGAGGTGTTTTTTCTATGGGAACAAGAGTGAGTTATCCATATGAAGTAAAAATGAAAGCGATTGAGATGCGATTAGCGGGGGTACCTGTCAAACAGATTCTATTGGAATTAAATATACGCCATAAAACACAGGTCGAAACATGGGTGCGTTGGTATAGAAATGGTGAAGTCAATCGTTTGAAACAACCTGTAGGCAAACAATATATCTTTAATAAAGGTCCTGAACCGGACAATGAACAAACGAAATTAGCATTGGAAAACCGTTATTTAAAGCAACAAATTGAGGTGCTAAAAAAGTACGCAGAGTTGGAGAGGAAGTGGTTGGAGAAGTAGCTGTACAGTTAGTTGCGTCACTAAGAAGCATGATGTCTGTAAAGGACATTTGTAAACACTTTGGGATTGCACGATCTACCTACTATCGTTGGAAACAGGCATCTACCGATGCAAGGTCTCGTCAAGCAATAGAGAGACGTATCGGTGAACTCTGTCGTGCAAATAAATTTCGCTATGGCTACAGAAAAATTACAGCACTCTTACGTCAAGAAATGTGCGTCAATCATAAAGTTGTTCAACGTATCATGCAAAAATATGGTTGGCAATGTCGCGTGAAAGTGAAAAAACGGAAACGAACAGGACAACCATATGCAATCGCAGCAAATTTATTAAATCGCGATTTTGAAGCCACAGCACCGTTACAGAAGCTCGTAACTGATATTACTTACTTGCCATTTGGTCAAAAACAGTTGTATCTTTCAAGTATTCAAGATTTATATAATGGTGAAATTATTGCCTATTCGATTGGAGACTGTCAAGATACTGATTTTGTGCTGGATACATTAGCTCAACTTCACCATTTGCCCGAAGGGTGTACGTTGCACAGTGACCAAGGGGCGGTATACACATCGTATGATTATCAACAGGCCGTAAAAGCAAAAGGCATTACCATGAGCATGTCCCGTAAAGGTACGCCCGCTGATAATGCCCCAATCGAATCGTTTCATTCTGTGTTAAAGTCTGAAACATTCTACTTAGACAATTTGAACAGTACTACGACGGCCATCGTAGAACAAACTGTCAAAGACTATATAAACTATTATAACAATAACCGAATTCAAACGAAACTAAACAACCAGTCGCCGGTTCAATACCGACAACTGGTTGAGTGATGCTTTTTTGATTACTGTCTTATATATCGGGGTCAGTCCCTTTTGCTTTTCTAGACGTTTAATAAAACTTGTATTTAAAACAAGTTAGCTAAAAAGTCTTGAACAGTTTT
Organism: Lysinibacillus sp. FSL K6-3209; assembly: GCF_037976175.1. NCBI lineage: Bacteria > Bacillati > Bacillota > Bacilli > Caryophanales > Bacillaceae > Lysinibacillus > Lysinibacillus sp. FSL K6-3209. The sequence goes on from NZ_CP150264.1 coordinate 4,527,657, forward strand.
AGGTAACATTTGAAAGAATAGTCCTTCATATTTAATATCGAGCAGACCCGCAATAATAATAAGAATAACGATGAATGCTAAAAAGGGTTTCTTATTTTTAGAAATCCAATTCAAAAGGCTCCCCTCCTTAGAAAAATTACGTTTTAGTTCTAGATAAGTATATAGTGATTTAAGTAAAAAATATATTATTCCTTTGTATAAAAAAATAAAGCGACATATTTTGAGTCACCCCTAATAGGCTTGTTACATAGATTACAATGACACTGTATGAAGGGATGTTGAATTTCCTACAGGAAGTGAAGTTGCCTTCCGTAATCGCTTATACTTTTTTAAGAAAGGAATGGCTATGGTCAATTTTAAATTTTTTCAAGGTATCGTTACACAGATAAATGATTTTGCTGTCGGACAGAATGGGGAAAATGGTTGTTATACTTTAATGACTGTAGAAGACGGTGCTGGTGGCATCGTTAATTTTGTTATTTCACCTTCTACTTACTTTGTAAATCAAGAAATTGTGAGCCGCGGGGATCGCATTGTTGGGTATTATGATGGGAATGCACCTGCCCCAATGATTTATCCTCCCCAATATCAAGCACTAATCGTTGCAAAAGAAAACAGCTATCAAAATGTAAAAGTCGACTTTTTTAATTCGCAATTGTTGAGTAGTGATGGGCAATTACAATTAAATATTGCTCCCTACACGCCAATTTTACTTAAAAATGGGCAACCGTTTTCAAAAAGCCCTGCAAATCGCACCCTTATTGTTGTCTATGGACCTACGACAAGAAGCATTCCCGCCCAAACGACACCGCATGAAATAATTGTTTGGTGTTAAGCTTTTACACAGCAAATTGAATAATGATGAAATCCACTATTCCATAAAAACCCACGCCCTTTCCGCAGGCACAACGTAAGCCGCAACTTACAATTGTTGCGGCTTACATCCTGTGCGTCTTGGAAGGCAAATTGTTTGAGTGACTGGCACCTCAATTTTCATGTATAGCATTGCGTAAAAGTGGGCTCGGTTCTCCTACGCTATATAGTTGCAAATAATGCATGGCTCTCGTGCAGGCAGTGTAGAAAACTCTACATAAACTGTCATCACCATATATGTGCTCAGATGCATCATAGATGATAACCGCTTCAAATTCGATTCCTTTGGATAAATAGGATGGAATAATGACGACACCTTGTTCGTACTCCGGTGAGCCATTTTTTATAAGCTTCACATCCTCAATATTGGATAAAGCTTCATATGCATGTTTGCTTTCCTCAGCAGTTTTGCAGATAATGGCGATACTATTATAGCCGTCTTTTCGCAAAGCTTCGACTTTCGTTGTAATAGCATGATGTAAAGCTGCACGATCCGATAATTGTGTTAGCACAGGTAATGCGCCATCTCGTTCAAACGGCATAATGCGTTCGCCATTCGGCACTAGTTTACGTGTAAACTCGATAATCGGTTTTGTCGAGCGATAACTACGCGTCATCGTAATGACTTCTGTTTCATCAGGTCCATATAGGCTACTTAGAATATTAAAATCAATCATTTCGCTAGCATGTGCGAAGATTGCCTGATTAAAATCCCCTAGCACCGTCATCCTCGCAAAAGGAAATAAGCGTTTTAAAAACTCGAATTGAAATGGTGAATAGTCCTGCGCCTCATCCACAAGAATATGCTTGATTGCGCTATTCGTTTGAAAACCTTGAATCAATTCTTTCATCAATAAAAACGGAGTAGCATCTTCGTAATATAATTTATCTTCATCTAGCATCTCTCGCGTTACTTGGCAAATAGCCTCCCACTCTACTGGTGTTTCACCATCTACCCACTGTTTTATTTGCTCAGGTTCTATAAACAACTGCTTGTAGATTTCCTTAATGTCGATAAATTGTAACGCACGAATCCGTTTTCGCAATGTCTTCAATTTCTTAGATACAATCAATCGCGCGAGTTTATGAGGCTCCATCTCATAATCGGCTATCGTCTCTCTTACAAAGCCTTGCTTTTTAGCTAAATAGACGCGTGCCTTATGGTATTCTTCATTACTGAGCAACTCAATTTCTTCTTGCACCCATTCCTTTTTCCATTCAACTTTTTCGGTTTCTTTTACTTTCTTTAAAATCCATTCTGTTAATTTTTCCAGTCGATTATGGAAGTTAAGTGACATGTCGTTACGATAAAATTGTTCCCCAATTTGTTGTGCAGTAAGTATCGGTTGTCCTCTGAAGTGAATGTCCTTGAATATCATGCCGTTAAACTCTAACGACTTTCTGTACGCTTTAATAACTTCAAAAAAGCGCGTAGATGCTTTGAAGCGAATGTTCGCCACTCTTACACTATGCGTAGGCGTATGGGCTTCAGTTAAAACATATTCCAATTGTTCATACGGATTTTCAACATCGAACTCTTTACTTAGTCGGTGATGTAGGTACTCCTGAAACGTTACTTGCTGCATATTTTCTTCGCCCAGTTCAGGCAATACATTAGAGACATAGCTGTTAAACATAGCATTAGGTGAAAATAAGATAATTTGATCTGCATTCAGTCTGTCGCGGTATTTATAAAGCAAATAAGCAATTCGTTGTAAAGCTGCTGAAGTTTTCCCACTGCCAGCTGCTCCATGTACAATAAGCAACCTGCCTTGATCATGGCGGATAATTCGGTTTTGCTCCTGTTGAATCGTGGCGACTATACTTTGCATATGTTTGTTTGTACCTTGCCCTAGCACTTGCTGTAAAATTTCATCTCCAATTGTCAAACTTGTATCAAACATGGATTGAAGTGCCCCTTCACGAATTAGGTATTGCCACTTTTTCTCTAATTCCCCGTAAATAATGCCTTCCGGTGTCGTGTACTGGGCAGGGCCTGGCATGTAATCGTAGTAAACACTCGAAATAGGTGATCTCCAATCGTAAATAAGGAAATCCTCCCCGCTTTTATCCATAAGCGATGAAATACCAATATAGACTTGTTCTTTCACTGACATACCTTCTTCTAAAAAATCAATTCGACCGAAGTAAGGCACTTTCTGCATCCGACGCAGTGTAGACAATCTTTTAGAAGCATGTTTGTGTGTGCTTTGACTGACAGACAGTGCTTGCGTTTCTTGTCTTAAGCCGATAATCGTCTCAAGGTAATCATCGAAGGTATCCATATTGACCTTAATTTCGTCCCAAAAATGTTTGCGAATATTTACTACTTCATTCTTACGCTGTAAAGTTTCTTTCTCCAACTTACTCAATTGCTCTGAAATAGTCTCCATAACAATGTCCAAACGTTGTTGCTCTTGCTGAAACTCCGACTTCATCGCATTCACTCCTTAAAAATTAAAGTATATGGGTTGACTTATGAAAAAAAATACTCTATAATTAAAATAGAGATATTATACACTTTTAAACATAAAGTGCCTATCTATATAAATTTAACACATGCTCACATTTTTATCAATGGATTGAGCATCTTTTCTATTTTTATAAATTAACATCGCAAACACTTCTAAGATGCCACTTAGAGGTGTTTTTTATTTAGAAAAAAGAGGCTGGGACAAAAGAGAAAAAGTGTTAGATTGAACCCAATCAATCTAACACTTTTTTGCTATGCCGTTGTTGTCCGCTACAGCGGTGCTTTCCGCGGGCACACCGTAAGCCGCAACCCTCGCTACGCGCGGTCTGTTGCGTCTAACATTATGTGCTGTTCCCGCTGGAGTCACCGCCTTCGCTACCAACAACTAGTGAACACTTCTAATTTTTTTAATTGCAAAAGCAAGAATAGCTAAGGTCTCCATATAGCAAAAATTTATGAACAGCTTTCCTCTATTCCTTAAATTTTTTTAGTTATGTCCCAGCCTCTTTTCTATTTTAGCAACCCATGCATTCATTGCTTACTTTTTTATTTTTGTGTACAAACCACACTACTACAAGCATAAAGAAATACGTAGAATTAGCTGCTCTTGCTTAGCCTTCGTACTAGTTACTGGTTTCCTGCAATGCGAGCACAAGTTGATAGCAAGTAAACATGCTACAATTAATGTAAGAAGAACAGTTGGAGTGACGAAAATGAGTAAACGAGAACAACAAAAACAACAACGTCGCCAAAATATTATCCAAATTGCCAAGGATTTATTTTTAGAGCAAGGCGTTCAAAACATACAGATGCAAGACGTGGCAGATGCCGCTGGGGTTGGGATTGCAACAATATTCCGTTATTTCCCTAAAAAAGAGTATTTAGTTATTGCAGCTTCCAATACTATTACGAATGAAATGGCAACAGATATAGGGAGGATTGTCGAGCAGACGGTTCCTGCCTTGATAAAAATTGAACAAATTTTGGATTATTATATAAGTGGCACAAAGGACCCACAACTACGTTTAGCAAAGTTTTTTGAGTCCTTTGATTTATATGAAAAAATAGCTGCTGAATCGACGGAGCAATATGCGGAATACTTATTTGCTCGAAGCAAATTAGCTAGCATTTTATTAGCATTAGCTGAGCAAGGCAAGCAAGATGGCTCATTAAGAACCGACATTGATTTAGATGTTTTTATTATAACGATGGTACAAAATTTTAGTTTATTTACATTTAAATCAAGCCTGACAACCCATGATACGAACCTCTCTTCATTCCTTTCAGCGGACAAGCAACTCGCGATGATAAAGGATGTATTTTTAACCTATATTCGACCACAATAATAGGGTAGTCGTTTGAATTGACATTCGAACTAGAAAGTTGTTAACTAGGAAGTATAAAGTGATAGTTAACTATCACATTTTAAAAATGACGTTTAGGGGGCTTTTTATATGAGTCGTTTATCAGGTAAAGTAGCAATTATTACAGGCGCTGCACAAGGTATGGGTGCTGCACATGCTAAATTATTCGTAGAGCAAGGTGCAAAAGTTATTTTAACAGATTTAAATGAAGAAAAAGGCCATGCATTCGCTACTGAATTAGGTGAAAATGCAATTTTCGTTAAACAAAATGTTACTTCTGAAGAAGATTGGGCTACAGTCATTGCAACTGCAGAAGAAAAATTCGGTCCAGTAAACGTATTAGTTAACAACGCCGGTATTACGATGGCGAAAAATATGCTTGATATGACATTAGAAGAATACCGACGCATTGTGGATATTAACCAAGTATCTGTATTTTTAGGTATGAAAGCGGTAGCAGCTTCAATGATGAAAGCTGGTGGCGGTTCAATCGTCAATATTTCTTCAATGAACGGTTTAGTTGCTGGTGCTGTAGGATATACAGATACAAAATTCGCAGTACGTGGTATGACAAAAGCAGCTGCAATTAATCTAGCTCCAATGGGTATTCGCGTAAATTCAGTGCACCCAGGCGTCATCGCAACGCCAATGGTTGTACAAGAAGATACAAAAGCTGCAGTAGAAGAATTCTCTAAACATATTCCATTAAAACGTGTAGCACAACCAGAAGAAGTATCTAATATGGTGCTATTTTTAGCTTCTGATGAATCTAGCTATTCAACAGGTTCAGAATTCATTATCGACGGCGGATTAACTGCTCAATAAGAAGTTTCCGACAACTGAAAAAGTGTTAGATTGACAGCGTCAATCTAACACTTTTTTATTTCTTCATTATTGAGGATAAGCTGTAGTTAAGGGATAAATTATTATTAATATCTTTTACTATTCAAAGCATTCTAGTTTTTTATATATTTTTGTATCCCAAAACACATTTTAATTGATACTAAAAATTGGTAGCCCGTGACTAGTGTCTAAAATAAATTCTAAATCCCCAATTGCGAAATTCTTTCTTTTTTCTATTAATTCATCACTAGCTTTTTTTTCAAAACTCAACGCATAGTTGAATAGCTCTAAAAAGTCTGCATCTAATCCATGTTTATGTGATTTATACTTAATATTATCAACATCAGATTCAGTTATTAATATGTATTCAGCATTACTTATATTGTTCATTAATTTTATCTTTTCTTGATAATCTACTAAATTATCCTCTGTTCCTTGGAATGTTAGAATTTGCGCTTTATTTTCAAAGCCTTTATAGATTTCAAATAAATTGAGATTATCTTTGTTTTTTATAATGTCTTTTGCAATGTAATCAAATTCAATTAATAATTTCGAGTTTTCAAATCTATTAAATAACTGTCTATTCTCATGTAAGTATAATGGTTCTATCCAAGCACTGTTATCTATAATAAAAGAAAACGGTTCATACATTTTATTGCACAAATGCAATAAAAATGCTCCGTGAGAATGTCCATATCCAATTAATCGTTTAGTATCAAATTCAATTTTATTATCAACTAAGATAATTTTTAAAGCTTCAATGGCAGTTATAATATCTATAGCTTGCATAAAGCCCATATCATTAAATTCATCTAGGTCTTCTTGTAAATCCTCTGCAACTTGGATAGTTAGTTCTTTATTTGTTATTAATTCTAGTATTGTAGCTTTTTTGTCAGCTACTAATGCTAACTCATCTATACTAAGTATTTCTTTAACTTTGGATTGATCTATAGAAATATTTTTTGCACCTTGCATAAATCTGTTTCCGAAATAATCACATTGCATTGTAATTAAATTATATTGATCAGCAAAGGTTTCACGCATCTTTTTATATACTTTAGAATCAACATTCCCTCCAAATCCAGGAACAAAAACGACAATACCAGTTTCGTTATTGGTGCCTTGTGTAGGTAAAGAAAAATCTATCCTTAGTTCTCTTCCATTTTTTCCATTATAAAGATTAGGGTGAGCAGATATTTTTATACTTTCAGAGTGTGCCATAATTTTCCCCCTTTTAACTAAGTACAATTATACATAATATTACTTATTTATAATATGGTTCTCAATAACCTGTTTAATTGCCTTTTTAGATTCATGGGAAAATTAAATTTCTTTTCAACAGCTCTAAATCAAATGGCATATTACATTTCAGAATAGCTAAAAACTTCTTTCAAACATCTATAATTTCGCAAAAAATTACTATGTATTATTTTACCTTACATTACAATAAAACTAAAATTATGTATTGTATTCACTAGTTTCCATTTTTGTTATATACTATACGCTAGAATAATAAAGGAGCTTACAAAAATGGCAAAAAATATTAATTTTTTATTGCAAGTTTTTTTCTTTTGCCATCAAAGACCAGACCGCTCATTCCATTATAAAGGTAAAAAGTTCCCTTTATGTGCAAGATGTACTGGGATGGCGGTAGGATATCTCTTATCCATCATGTTAGTGATACTTTTAGGTTTAATAGATTTGCGGATTATCATATTACTAATTTTACCAATGGCTATTGATGGTTTTGGACAATTATTTGGTAAATGGACAAGTACTAATAATAGACGGTTCCTTACTGGTTTATCGGGTGGTATCGGTATTATATATATTTTCTACATTATGGGTTACCAATTTTTTTTATTGGGTCAAAATGTTGGAAGAAATCTACAATAAATTATTGGAGGTACTATTATGTTTTGTAGAAACTGTGGCGAGCAAATTTCAGAACACGCCGAAATTTGTATTCACTGTGGTGTCCGAGTAAAAAATGCAGTTGGGGATGACAAACCAAACTGGGGTATTAACATTATTACACTTTGCTGTGTACCACTTGTTGGATTAATTATGTATTTTATTTGGAAAAATGAAAAACCAGTTGCGGCTAAATCCGCTTTAACATTCTTCTTCATTAGCATAGGAGTTATCGTATTATTCTATATCGTAATGTTCATTATTGGATTAGCAAGTCAATAGCACGAGGGCATAGTTATGTATTGTAGTGAACCTATTGCTGCGTTAACGGAAATTTGCACGAAATGTGGTGTACGACCTTACGTCACTAAAAACTTCTGTCACTCATGTGGCTCTAAGGTAGATTGTAATCAAGCCATGTGTATTGCTTGCGGCTCTATGCTAAGAGAAATTAAGAAAACGCGAGGAGCAGAATCTTATCATCCTGCGATTATAGGGATTCTAAGCTTTTTCCTCGTTGGATTAGGACAAATAATAATGGGACAAATTTTTAAAGGGTTAGTTATGTTAGTTGTTTCTTTTATATTAACATTGATAACCTTAGGATTATCTTCTTTTATTATTACACCTATTAACGTGATCGATGCTGTCCTGATTGCAAATAAAAAACAACAAGGGAAGCAAGTTGGCAAATGGGAATTTTTTTAATATGTAGGGGGTTTTACGATGTTTTGTCCTAATTGTGGTTCTAGCATTGATGACAATGCCGAAATTTGTATACATTGTGGTGTTAACGTATTAACATTTCACAAACAAAAGACTGTAGCAAAAGAAGATGCACCAAACATTTGGATTAATGTACTCAGCTTATGCTGTTTCCCTCTACTTGGTTTTATTATCTATTTTGCATGGAAAGATACACAGCCAAAAGCAGCAAAATCAGCTTTGATATTCGCGGTAATTGGTCTAGCTCTTTCAATTATTGTAGCAATTATTTCATTTGTAATAGGTTTTGCAACAGAAATGATGAATGATAGCTATTATTACTATTAATTACAATAGAACACTAACTGTATGAAACAATTAAGAAGGGTAGACATTGTAAAGTCTCCCTTCTTTTAATGTATTGCTATAAATAAAAGCAACAAGCGTAAAATGTATGTACGAACTCATTGTTTTTTATTCACTATTCTACTTCTTATGCTTAATTAATTAGATTTAACAAGGTTGCCGTCTTTATCAGTAAATTTACCAACGATAATCATAATTAAGTCTACTAGTGTCCAAATACCTAAACCGCCTAATGTAATAAACATTAGTATCCCTGTACCTATTTTACCTACATAAAAACGGTGAACACCTAAACTACCTAAAAAGAAGCAAAGTAATATTGTTGCTACAAAACTTTTGTCTGACATGAAAATACCTCCGATAATTTTATAAATACTATAAGTTCCCACCAAATAATTATATTACATATTAAGGTTTTTTTAACATTTTTTTCTTATACCTTTTTCCGCATTTTTATAATCTGTTTCTAGTTATTCAGTAACTAGAATATGTTATATAAGTTCCAGTCAAACAGATATTTAATCCTATATATAACTATTAATACCTTATAAAATAAAAAAAGACATATTCATTTTTCTCTGAATATGTCTAACCAAGAATTCAATCTTTTACTTTGTCATTAATTTAATTAGCTGTTTATAATACGTATGATGTTCTTGAAGTTCCTCATGTTTTCCAGAACCCGTAATGAGGCCATCCTCAAACACTAAAATTTGATCGGCATGTACAATTGTAGATAAACGGTGTGCAATAATAACGGTTGTACGTCCTTTCATAACATACTCAATTGCCTTTTGTACCGCTCGCTCTGAGTCATTATCAAGGTTAGATGTTGCTTCATCTAATAATAGTATGGCAGGATTTCGGAATAAAGCACGTGCGATTGCTATCCGTTGTCTTTGTCCCCCTGATAATTTAATTCCCCCTTCGCCTACTTCAGTATCTAATCCCTTTTCAAACTGTTGCACAAAATCCCATGCGTAGGCATTTTTTAATGCCTCTATAATATCTGTTTCTAAAACATCAGCTTTTCCATATGTTACATTATCGCGAATTGTGCCATTCATCAGCGGAGCTTCTTGCGATACATATCCAAATAAGCTACGCCACTCCTTTAAATGGATTTGTTCAATTGGCTGTTTTCCAAATCGAATAGTACCCTCTGTAACATGATAAAATTGTTCTATTAATGAAAACATGGTTGTTTTCCCTCCGCCACTGGCACTAACCAATGCGGTTGTTTTGCCTGCTGGAATCGTAAAAGAAATACCTTTTAAAATTGGATTATCATTGTATTGAAACACAACATTTTCAAAAGTAATTGACTCATTGGAAGACGCAATAGCATTTTTTCCATGTCCTTCAATTGGTTCATTTAAAATTTCTTGTAATCGTTCTGTCGCACCCATTGCCTTTTGAAGCGAAGTGAAAAATGTTGCCATTTGTGTAAATGGAATAATGATTTGAACAAGGTAAATAATGATCGCTACAAGTTCACCTGCAGTAATCGCACCTGTTGCTACTTTTGCGCCGCCATAGCCGAATAATAAAATGAGTACCACCATCATAATAAACGTCATAATGGGTGATAACACGGCTAAAATTTTTGATTCTTTTAATCCAAATTGATACAAATGTTGGATTTTTTCTTCTCCATTTAGCTGCTCATAATTTTCTGTTTGCGACGTTTTCACGAGTCGTATATTCGTTAATACACGCCCCAACTGTCCTGTAAAACTAGCAAGCTCATCTTGATTTGCCCTCGCGATTTTATGAATACGTTGTCCCAGAGGCAAGGTCAATAAAATGGCTACCGGCACTGATATTAGCATCAATAATGTCATTTTCCAATCAATGATGATTAATATGATTACCGCACCCACGATGGCAAATAAGCCCGAAATAAAACTAATTAAATGATCTGTAATAAGTTCCTTAATAACATTCGTATCTTGCGTAATTCTGCTCATGGTTTCCCCAGATTCATGTGCATCAAAGTAAGGAATACGTAACCGTAAAACATGCGCCCATACCTTCATACGCAAATTAGCCACAATTCTTTCCCCAAGCTTCCGCATCATATAAAACGTTACACCACTAAGTACAGCCTGGAAAATAAGAAATACACCTACTAATAAAATGGACTGCCATGAGAAACCAAGCGTTGAAAAATCATTAATCATTCTCATCGTAAATAACGGAACAGTCAATCCAATAAGTGTTTCAACAATACTCAGTAAAAGAGTGCCTATCGTCAGTTTCTTTGATAATCGATTGCTATTCACAAGCTGCCAAATGCCTCGTACTGAATTATTCATCAGCTTCCCCCCTATACACTCCTAGTCGTTCAGCCTGCGAAATAAACCATTCTTCCTCTTCCTTTGTAAAAGGTGTAGGGAATAACCAATCATTAAGCTCAATCTCTTCATATTCCTTTAATACTTCGACTAAATCTTCTACCATATCTTGTGGAATTAATGATAATAGCTGCTCCATTAGTGCTTTTAAAGAATCATCTTGAATCGGTTGGATATATGCCTGCTTCAATTGATTAGCTAAAGCCATGTATTTTCGATTAAATTCAATCATGTTTATTCCGGAAAAGTCATATAGTCGCTCGATTAACTCATCAGGTAACATACCTCGCCAATAGTCTCGTTGCTCATCCTCTTTGAGTAAGTTAAATATCATCGTTAAAAAAATGGATGTATCAATGGCTTCTTTTTGTTTTCCTATGTTAATCGCCTGATCCAAGCTCGTAATTACCCGATCGATTTGATTTCGCTTCTTCTCTAATTGGCGTTTTTGAAACATTAATGATTCGATTAACTGCTGTTCCCCGTTCTGTAAAATATCATCTATCTCCTCCAAAGAATAATCTAAATATTTTAATGTGACGATTTTTTGAAGGGTCTCTATGTTACCGTCATTGTAATAACGATGCCCCGATTCTGAAATATAGCATGGTTCTATCAATCCCTTTTCACTATAAAACCGTAAAGTCCGTACCGTTAGCCCTGTCTTCTTTGCAAATTGACCGATTGAATACATATTTTCAGCTCCCTTTCCTCCAGTATAAAATCTACCGTTACGTCAGATGCAACTACTTTACTCAATAAATAAAAAAGAACACCCATTTCGTGTTCTTTAGTGAATGACAATCTATATATTTTTGCGATGATTATTGTTGTGGGATTATCAACCGCACTTAAAGTAGGTACGGTGAACCTTACCTACTTTAAGTGCGGTTTTTATTTAGTTTACATTTGATCACCAATTATGCTACTCCAAAACCAAAAGAGGTTAGTCAATTTTATAAAGCTTGATTAATTCTTCCTTTCATAACTCCAGAAAGACTTAAAGTTCCATCCAAATATTTTCTTAGGGAAAACATAATTGGTTCACTATTCTCTCCTACACCAATTAAGAGGCTTAAATCTTTTGGTGAATAGACACCGGTATGTAGCGTTCCGAAGTACTCTTTATAGTATTTAAAAAATAAAGGAGAATTTCCATTATTAAAATGGCGATAAACAGATATTGGTGAAAGTTCCTTTGTTAATAGACTATTTATATACTCCTTACGCTTTACTGATCCTTGTATCTCTTTCCTATTTTTTTCTCGTAATGCTCAGAGAAGCTTTCAGTATTGATATTTAAGACTAAAACATAATTACCCGTGCACATTTATAATTTTTACCCCAAATGACTTGATTGCTTCCTGCAAAGGCTCATTCCCCCATATGGTAATCCAATTGGATTGAAATATAGTCTTTCAATCGTTTCACAAATTTCTACGCAGCCACCAAAAATAGGACACCCCATCTTCTGTAAAAAAGTCCATTAACGCTGCATCATTATAAAAATTTTCAATTTGAATAGTGTCCTCTTTCATTTTTTAATATAGCCAAATAAAGACTCAATTTGTTGCAATATAACACTATGGTGAAATGAAAATTCAATATAGCATTAGTTGCTAATAATATCGTCTCCCCTTCCTTATTATTTCAAAACGGATTATCAAACAGTGACTGCTTGGTATTATTTACACCTTTACAAATAACCGACCGAACACTTTTACATTGACAATCATTTTTGTTATCCAATGAGCAGCAACATATAAAATAATAAAAACAACTACAAGAGGCTTGAATAACATCCAGGCCACAAGCCAAATAAGAAATACCATTGCCGGCTTTACTTTATTTAACATTCTAGAAGGCACTAAGAGCCATTGGTACACCTTAAATTGCTTTTGCAAAATTTCCAAGTACTCTACTCTTAATTGCTGATTGTTAGGACCTAATCGAACTGCACTTTCCAAATAAGACAATGCCTGCGCGTAATCTCCTCTTTGGTCAGCAGCCCAAGCTACATACAAAAAGACCGTCGAACTCTCTGAATCTAGTTGTAACGCTTGTTTTTCTGCTTGGAGAGCAATTTCTTGGTTCCCCAAAATACTTTCAACATAACTATAGCTCGCAAGATACAACGCATTGGATGGTTCCAACTTTAACGCTATAAGAAAACTTTCTTTCGCCTCCTCGTACTCCCCATTTTTATTGTAAATATTCCCTTTTAAAAAATAATAAAAGGCGTCATCAGGAAACAGCGTTAAAGCCTCTTGAATTGCAGTCATTGTCTCTTTATATTTACCAGCCGTGTAAAGTGTACTTACCCTAAATTCCCATGCAATTTCATTTTCTGGGTCTTTCTTTAATGATTCTAGTGACCAATGTAAGGCCTTTTTGTGGTCCCCTTGTTTTAAATAAACCTTACTAAGTACGGCATAGCCATCCGCATCTTCGGGGTATTGTTGAATATAGTTTTCCGTCTCTTTAATGGCTTCTTGCAAACGTTCCCATTCATATAATTGTTCAATCCGGATGAATTGTGCATATTGCGCCTCTTCATTCACGCATTCCACACCCTATCTAATCTTATTCTCTTTTAAATATTCCAGGACTTGTTGATAGTCTTTATTCACATCACTAAAGGTGGCATAATTTTTAGCTGTTGAAAACCATTCCAAAGTTGTTGGCTTACGGCGGCTCAATGCTTCGCTTAAATCATTATTCGTTAACGGTTGCAATTCGCCCATTTCCAATGAACGTTGTAATGCGGACTCGATGGCATCCCCAACAAGTTGTTCAAGATCTGCCCCCGAGAAATGAGCTGTTTTACTAGCAATTTTTTTATGATTAAGTGCGTTCTGTGGCTTGTCTTTCAGCTTTAGTTTCAGAATGACCTCCCTTTCCTCTACAGCAGGCGGGGAAATAAAAAGTAATTGATTGAAACGACCTGGTCTCCTTAATGCGGAATCCAAATACCACGGTGTATTCGTTGCACCGATGACATAAATACCATGGTTATGAGCATCTAATCCATCTAACTCAAGAAGTAATTGATTGACAAGCATTCGCTCATGATGCTGTCTCATGTTTTGACGATTTCCACCAATTGCATCCAATTCATCAATAAATAAGACACATGGTTTGTTTTCCCGCGCAGCTTCAAATACATCGTGTAGATTATGTTCACTTTCTCCTATATACATCGATAAAATTGCCTGTAATTCCATATGTATAAAACTAGCGTTAATTTCACCAGCAATCGCTTTTGCTAAAAATGTTTTCCCACAACCTGGTGGTCCATAAAGCAGTAAACTTCCACCCGCTTCTTTCCCATATGCTTTAAAAAACTCCGGATTTTTAAGAGGGAGAATAAAATTCATCTGAATCTTTTTCTTAACTTCCTCCAAACCACCAACGTCAGCAAAAGTTTCACTCGGCTCAGTCTTTTCAATAAGCGTATTTCGATCTTTATCAAATTGGATTACTTTTAACTGTTTTCGTTTTCCTTCATGATCAATTGTCATAACAATCTCCTTCGCTTAAATTCACTTTATTCTATGGATATTGGAATAATTTTACGGGTTAATTTTAGAATATAATGTAAAAAACGTCTACAGGTCCAAAGACACGTTACAAAAGGTGCCAGTCGCTCCAACAAATATGCTTGAGTGACTGGCACCACGTTTATAGTATTATTGCCCTTGCACTGGAGTCCACAAAGAATTTTACATTGTATAAAAAAGAGAGCGATGTACCTGCTGAAAAAAAAAGATGCTCCAAAGTCTTAAAGCCGGATTCGCAAAAACAACAAAGGAATCAAATAATTGAAGTTTTAGAATGGAATAGAACGTAAAAATACATCAGTACATTTGAACGCTGAGAAATCAACAATTCTATGTGGTTCATTCAAAAACCGCACTTACTTATGATAAGGCTCTCCCTTAATAATGCGAAAGCTTCGGTAAATTTGCTCAATCAAGACTAGCTTCATTAGCTGATGTGGTAATGTCATCTTGCCAAATGATTGTTTTTCGTCGGCACGTTTGAGGACGTCGTCGTGTAGGCCGAGTGAACCGCCTATGACGAAGGCAATTTTACTTTTTCCATAAGTCATCAACGACTCGATATCGGCTGCCATTTCTTCAGATGTTTTCATTTTGCCGTTAATGGCAAGGGCGATCACGTATGTATCTGGGCTTAGTTTTGCAAGGATACGTTCGCCTTCTTTTTTCTTCACAATTTCCATTTCTGCCTCGCTTAATTGCTCCGGTGCTTTTTCATCAGGCACTTCCGTTAACTCTATTTTGGCATAGCTACCAAGGCGTTTTACGTATTCGTCGATCCCCATTTTTAAGTACTTTTCTTTTAGTTTTCCGACTGATACAATTGTTATATTCACACGTTATCCACCTTTACATTTCATTTACAAACAAATTATCCACAAAAGTTATCAACATATCCACAAGTAGTTTCTATATATTGTGTAAAGTTATTTACTTGATACAATATATTCTGCTGGCTGTTCGCAGTAACTACATTTTGTGGATAACTTTTTTTCCTTTTCTACTTTATCCATAATTGGGAATACTTTTTGCTCCGCAACAAACATGTCTAAAGCGTGATCTATATGCTTTTCGCAACTGAATTTTTCCATTTTTTCATGTCTCCTTATTTTCCGAAATTTCCACAAACTTATTCACAATTCGGTCTATGTTATCCACAATCTATTGTAACAAAGGAATAGCAAGTAGGAAAGAAAGGCTTTCTCTCGCTACTTGCTGTGTAAAGTAATTATTCACAAATTTCTAGTTATCCACATCTATATTTGTAAATTCTCTTAGTAAAATACATCTTGCGGATTAATTTTTTAAATTAAAAATCGGTAGTAGATTTTACATCTACCACCGATTAGCTTATTACAATGAATCGCTATTTGTTAATGTTAGTGTTAATTCCACTAACTTACCTTCGCGGTATACTTTCATTGTTAATGTATCACCAATTTTTTTGTCGTTGTACAAATGCTTACGTAAATCAATCGAAGTTTCGATTTTTTTACCGTCCATTTCAACAATTACATCATATTCTTTCACGCCTGCTTTTGAAGCTGGTGAGTTAGCGATAACATCTGTAATGACAACACCTGTTGTAATTTCTTTAGGTAATTTTAATGTTTGTTGTTGGTAGTACGCTGGTACGTCTGTTAAATCGAGTAATGAAATCCCCATCGTTGGACGTTTCATTTCTCCATTTTTCTCTAATTCCTGAATAATTGGAATTGCTGAGTTGATTGGAATTGAGAAGCCCAGACCTTCCACTGACGATTCGGAAATTTTCATGGAGTTGATGCCGATTAATTCACCAGCTAAGTTCACTAGTGCACCACCACTATTACCAGGGTTAATAGCAGCATCTGTTTGTAACACTTCTTGTTGCCAATCCGCAACCTTGTCGCCATTTAAATCGACTGGTACTGAACGGTCTTTACCTGAAACAACACCTGTTGTTACAGAGCCATAAAATTCTAAACCTAGTGGATTCCCGATTGCAATCACTGTTTCACCTTGTTTTAGTACATCTGAGTTACCAAATGTCGCCACTGTTTTAACATCTTTTGCACTGATTGAAATAACAGCTAAGTCTGTCCAAACATCGCTACCGACTAATTGTGCCTCTTCTTTTGAGCCGTCTTGCATTGTTACTTCTAACTGTTTTGCGCCTTCAATAACGTGATTATTTGTGACGATAAAGGCTGTATCACCTTCTACTTTATAAATAACACCTGAGCCGCTTCCTGTTTCTTTATCTTGGGTTGTTTGCTGATTCCAAAAACCGCCACTTGCCACTTCTTGAATATTGGTAATACCTACAACAGCACCTGATGCTTTTTCTACAGCACCTGTAACATCCGTTGTTACTTCGGTTGCAACCTGATTGATGGTTGTCTCATTTTTACCAGAACTGCTTGTTGTTGTCCCCGGCATCTGATTGACAAGCCCAGGAAGCATTAGCCACACGAGTAATGCACCGATAATAACCCCTATTAGACCACTAAAGAAATAGCCACCTTTTCCTCCGCCGCCGTCTTTCTTTTTAGAACGCTTCGCTTGCATTTCTTTTTCCTCACGTTCCAATCTCTCCTGTAGAGGGGATTTTTGGATTTCATCATTATTTAGAAAATCACTGTTTTTGTCATCATCATTTAAATAACTCATGTTCCTCATCCTTTCGTACAACTTCTATCTATTAATTCTTGCCTTTATCATACGATTCAAACATTAAATTTACATGAAAAATAAATAAAATGGGCATAAAAAATAGCTGTTCAATGCATTAACTATAAAATGCCATTGAACAGCTTTTCTTTTTTATATGAACGCTTGAAATCTTGATTTTTCTTTAAACCATTACTAGTTTTGTTGGCTCTTCAGCATCCGTATCTACTAAATGAACATACTCACCTGCGATAATCCCGCAAGATTGCAACGTTTGTGTCACACTCATGCGCGCAAGCTCTTTCATATTATTATCTTTACTTAAATGGGCTAAATAAATATTCGTTGGCTTTTCAAATACTACTTCGCTCATTGCAATAGCAGCATCTTCGTTCGATACGTGTCCTACATCACTCAAAATACGGCGTTTTATAGACCACGGATAGCGCCCCATTTGTAGCATATTAACATCATGATTACTTTCAAACACGAAGGAATCTGCGCCACGGATAATGCCCTTCATACGATCACTAACATAGCCTGTATCGGTAATGACCACGAGTTTACGACCATTTTCATGAAATGAATAAAACATCGGATCTGCTGCATCGTGTGAAACAGCAAAGGATTCTATAGCTAAAGAGCCAAAATGCTTCACCGTCTCCATTTCAAACTCAAAACGTTGCTCTAGCGGAATATCTCCTACGAGTCCATCCATCGCTTGCCACGTTTTAGCATTTGCATATACCGGTACATTGTATTTCCGAGCCAATACGCCAATTCCTTTAATATGATCACTGTGCTCATGTGTAACTAAAATGCCACTTAGCTGTTTCATATTGCGATCGATTTTTGTGAAGAGCTGCTCCATCTTTTTGCCACTTAAGCCAGCATCGACAATAAATGCATGATTATCGTTCTCTACATAAATCGAATTGCCTGTACTACCACTTGCTAAAACACTAAATCGCATCTTTAAACTCCCCAGTCTTCTTCTTCAACCTCTTGCTTGTCCTCTTGAATTTCAATAATCTTGCCTTCCACAGCATCAACAAAAAACTCTTCTATTTCACCGTCTTCTAATTTCACTCGTACTTCCCATGTTGGTAATAATACTTGTGTTTGCGTTAAATAGACAAGTGTGGAATAGCCTAGCTGCATCTTGTCAACATGTGAATCTGGCTTTAAAAGCCCTTTTGCGTATAATGCCTGCACCACTTGAATCGGTGGTAGCACACTTTGTTGTTGCTCCACTTCTTCAATACTATCAAGCATCGTTTGTTCATACATCGTTACTTCATTGTCCGCATTCCACTGTATTTTTAACAAACCACTCTTATTGTAATAGAGCATTCGATTATTTGTTTTTTGAAAGAAGATGGCTACACGCTCTTCACGATTAACTTTCCATAATCCATAGGAACTGCCTTCTTTAATATTCGCTTGTACAAATTCTGTGAAACTGGCATCATCATTAACATTTCGCAATTTCACTGGATTTACGAAAATGACATGCGCCTCTTTTCCTTCTAATTTTGCATCTAAACTCGTTACTTGATGATTAGGATTGGTAAAATCAGCAGCCGTAAAAGTGTGGACTTTACCAGTAATAAAGGTAGCTGATTCCACATTATTCGGCAAAACACCATACGTAATATTATCCTCTTTTAAACGGGCATCTATCGTTTTCTCACCTGTTACTTCAACGCTTTGCGCCTCATTGTAACGATTTACATATAATGAGTATAAGAAAATATTTAAAATTAAAAAGACGACTATAAAAATGGATTTTGTTCTATTCCAATCCATTTTTTACACCCCCAAGCATTTCAGGTGTCAGTAAAACCCATGAACCATTGCGAATTACAAACCAGCTTGGTTCTAATGTAAATAATCTTAGATTTTCATCTTGTGTTAAATAATACCCTACAGCAATTTCATCGATATCTGATAATACAATATTATTAAGCTTATGAATTTTTTCAACGATTTCTGTACCCGATGGCAGTTCTTTTATCTCTTTTTCCGATATGTCTAAAGAAAAGTAAGGGCGTTTATAGCGGAAAATGCGTGTATCTCCCCATACCGTTGTTATACGAGTTGTTGCTTGATCACTATAGACAGGGAAACCTTGTAAATAAAGCTGATAATCTAATTGATTTTTACTCGGGTTGCCCGATACATAGCGGTAATCCGCCGTGAAGCCACCATGTTCGTTGATAAATTCAAAACTATCTTTAAAGAGTTTCGATGGCTCTATGCTTTCGCTACTTTCGGCTGCTGGATAGACATAAGTCAATGATTTAAACCTTGTATCCACAGTCATAAGAGACAAACCATCTGTATATTTTTCAAATGTCGCACTTTCTACATTACGCTGTACAACGTTTGGCTCTGAAAATAAGACATTTTTAAATAATTCAGGTGAAAGTTCATTCATATAATACGTATATTTTACGGATTCAATTGTATCATTTGGCACGTAAAGCGACGTATAGCCATCTCGTTCCACTTCTTTATATGCACTATGCAGTTTGGATGGTTCAATAATATCTTTTGCAAATTGATTGGCATTTGTAATACTTACATGTGAGCGTAACAGTGATTTGTTAGAGCTACTAATGAAATACATTTGCACTTCTTTGTTAGCATAATTTGTCCAATCAATTATAATGCGATTAAACGTTGTCTCTGGTAACTCTTTTTCACCAAAGTTAAAAATTGTACCTAGCTCTGAAAAAGGAATTTCCCCAGCAAAAAATACAGTCATACGATTATTAGCACGTATCATCTCATTAACATTTGCTGGTGAAATATTATTGTTCACTCGAACTAGGTCTAGGATGTTCCAACCATGAAAAATATTCATAATATCTTTCATGGCACCGTTTGATACAGTACCTGTTAATTCTTCTTCACTACTATAAAGAGCTTTATACGGCTTAATAACATCTTCTATTTTCTTTTGTGTACCAATTAAAATTTCCTTACCTTCTGTTTGCTCAATTACTTTGTAATCAGGCGTATATGTCCAGATAATGAAAGTTAGCACAACACTTAGCATAACGAGTAGAAATAAAACAATGGATTTTACTGGTTCTATATATTTCATTCCCACTCACCTGCCTCGTCAAAATCGTCTAATTCAAATGGTAATGTGAAGAAAACGGTTGTCCCATATCCCTCTTCACTTTCAGCCCATATCTTCCCACCATGTGCCTCAATCATTTCTCGCGCAATCGCTAGCCCAAGACCTGTACCACCCATAGAGCGTGCCCGCGCGCGATCCACGCGGTAAAAACGATCAAAAATACGTCCTACATTTTCTTTTGGAATACCCATGCCATCATCCGAAATCATGACCTTCAACGTATCTCCTTGGACGGTAAAACCAAAACGGACACTACCTCCATCTGGAGAATATTTTATTGCATTTGAGATCACATTATCAATTACTTGCGTCACCTTATCTGTATCAATTTCAACGTAATAGGATGTCTCTGGAAGTAATCGTTCAAATGTTACATTTTCTGATTTAGACATTTCAAAGCGATCGATAATCCGATTAAAGAATGAATTAAATAACACAATATCTGTATTCAATTTGTAATTACTACTATCCATTCGTGATAATTGTAGTAAATCATTTACTAAACGAATCATTCGCTCTGTCTCTGTTTGCGTAACATTTAAAAATGTAGGCGCTATATTTTCATCTTTCCAAGCCCCATCAATTAATGCCTCAAGGTAACTACGCATCGTTGTTAACGGTGTACGAAGCTCGTGTGAGACATTCGATACAAACTCTCTGCGCTCCATTTCAATCTTTTCCTGCTCCGTAATATCATGAAGTACAGTAATTAACCCATTAATAAACCCTGTTTCTTTTTGAATTACCGAGAAATTGGCACGTAAAATATACGGTGCCTCTGCCGTACTAAAATCCAAGTTGACGGCATCATTCATATGGATTAAATCCTCAAAGCTATATTCTTGGTCGATGCCTAACACCGAAGCGATTGGCCGTCCTAATGTGATATCCCTCGAAATATGCAATAACTCTAAGGCTGGATCATTAATAAGAATAATACGTCCTTTACGGTCTGTTGCAATTACACCATCGGTCATATTACTAAGGACCGAATGAAGTTTCCGTCGTTCAGCCTCTGTCGTCGATTGAGACTCTTGCAATCGATTGGTTAAATGGTTAAACGTAGTAGCCAATTGTCCGATCTCATCGGTTCCATAAACTCGTACTTTACGAGAAAAGTTCCCTTTCGCCATGGCTTGTGCTTGTTTACGCATATCCGCAATCGGCTGCGTAATAGTGCGTGCTACTAAAATGCCTAAGAAAATAGTAACCACTAATGATACAGCAGTACCACCTAGGAAAATACGGTTAATATCACTCATCTGCTCAAAAACGGATTCAATATTTGCTTCAATGTAAAGCACCCCGATAATTTCATCATCAGGGCCTGCACCATCACGAATTGGCGTTGCTAACACCCATACTCGATTTCTCGTTTTATTGTCCAGTTTTATAAGATCAAATAGTGTTTCGGCTGATATTGCTCGACGGACAAGGTCTGTATTCGAACGTTGGCCTATTAAATTTTGATTATCTACTTCTGAAGTTGCAAGTATACGCTGTCTACTATCAATTACGCGAATTTCTAAAATATCGCCTGTCGAAACATCCTTCAACCCTGTGGAAAATTCTTTTACAATGGATTTCAAACTTTCCTCAAGCGAAGGCATACTTTCATCGCGTTCTTTTAAAATTTCTTCACGAATGCTATATTGCATCAAATCTACACGCTGAAAAATAGACTCTTGAAAATTACTTTTCAAATTTTCCTCTAGTTGCTTTGCAAAATAGATGCCTATAATTTGTAACGCCAACATAATCAACAAAATATAAATTAGTACAAGCTTGACATGAATTGATTTAAAGAAGCTTACTTTCTGCATTTCCTTTACTCCTGTTCAGGATTTCGTAAATAATACCCTACGCCACGTCTAGTGACAATCCATGCCGGATGACTTGGATTATCCTCTATCTTTTCACGAAGGCGACGAATCGTTACATC
This sequence comes from Lysinibacillus sp. FSL K6-3209, assembly GCF_037976175.1. Taxonomy (NCBI): domain Bacteria; kingdom Bacillati; phylum Bacillota; class Bacilli; order Caryophanales; family Bacillaceae; genus Lysinibacillus; species Lysinibacillus sp. FSL K6-3209. The sequence goes on from NZ_CP150264.1 coordinate 4,549,857, forward strand.
GACTGTACGTACGTCACCGAAATAATCGTAACCCCATACAGTTTGTAAAAGATGCTCACGCGTCATCACTTGTCCAATATGTTTTCCTAAATAATGTAGCAATTCAAACTCACGATGTGTTAATTCAATTGCTTCATCGCGCTTCATCACCTGATAAGCGTCAGGTTGGATAACAAGAGAGCCTACTACAATCTCATTGGATGTTTCCTCTTCTTCCTCTGCCGCAGGAGCTACTACTTGAAGGCGACGCATATTGGCTTTCACGCGTGCGATTAGCTCCCTTGTACTAAATGGCTTCGTTACGTAATCATCCGCGCCCATTTCTAAGCCTAATACTTTATCAATCTCTGAGCCTTTAGCGGTTAACATAATAATAGGGAAATCATATTTTTTTCGAATTTCTCTACAAACTTCCATACCATCTCTTTTTGGTAACATTATATCTAACAGCATTAAATCTGGTTGCTCTTCCTCAACCTTTTCTAATGCTTCATCTCCATCATACGCACAAATTACTTTGTAGCCTTCTTTAATTAAATTAAACTGTAAAATATCTGCGATTGGTTTCTCATCGTCAACAACTAAAATTGTTTTACTCATACATTCTCTCCCTTTCGCTATTCATCTATTCTAAACAATGTGTATTTGTAAAGTTACTACTCTTAACTCTAACATGCTTTTTGCTTCCATGCATTATTCACGAACAGTTTCCGTATTTCGACAATTATTTCTCGGGAAATAATGTAGATTTTTATGCTTACTATACAAAAAAGCAGCCCACTATTTGGACTGCCTTTTACAATTACTGACCTACATATGATAAAGGATTGACCAGCTCACCATTTTTCTCAACTTCAAAGTGTAAATGTGTACCTGTTGAATTTCCTGTAGAGCCCATAATTCCAATAACAGAACCTTTTTCAACAACCTGCCCAACACTAACCTTAATAGAAGATAAGTGTCCATAAAGCGTTGTATAGCCGTTTTTATGATTAATAACAATGCGATTACCATAGGTACCAGAAACGCCAGCAGCTACTACTACGCCATTATCTGAAGCTAGTATATTGTAGTTACTAGGACGAGCAATGTCGATTCCGCGATGGATATCACCCCAACGTTGTCCCATAGCACTAGATACATAGCCTCCGACTGTTGGCCAAACAAACTCACCCGTTCCACGAGACGAGATTACTTTTGTCCCTACTACTTCAATATGATCCACTGGTTGTTGTAACACTTTTTCTTTTAAAGCTACTTTAGAAGTACGTGAGCCATTTTCAGTCGTGATTAAGTAAGAGGTTTCCTTTTTCCCGTTAACGCCTTGTTGTTTTATAACGGACTCCCCTTTGTACATTGTAGGGTCTTCTTTCATTACTTTTTTAAATGGAATTGTATCTGTAACGGTCTTTTCTTGTTTTACTTCAATGGTTACAAATGGTTTTGCAACCGTAACATTTAGTGCTTGTCCTATTTGTAACACTGTATCTACTGTCAGACCAGGATTTAATGCAATTAACTCAGCAGTTGTTAAATTATGCTTTTTAGCGACTGCTCCTAATACATCCCCTGATTGAATTTTATATTCCTTTTGCTCAAGGGATCCTGTCATTAAGTGTTTCACTGCCTCTTCAGGCGATACAATGGCATTAGGATTTACTTTTTGTGTTACACCTGAAACACCTTGTTTAAACACAATATTTAACAGGCGTGATTCACCAGACTGTAAAGCTGGTAATTCATTTATAGATTGTTGGTTTGCAAGTAAATCATCTAACGCTGGTTGAGAAACATATTGTAACTTTAATAAGCGAATTGTTTCTTCATAGGCTTTCGCATCTTTTAAAAAGGTGATTGGCTTATTATCTACTAGTAATGCAAAGGCAGGTGATTGTGCAACTAATGTTTGCTCTAATTTCGCCAAAGTTTCTGCATCCTTTGTTTCATTACTAAACACTTGCTCTGGTATTATTTTCACAACCGAGTTAGCATCGATTAATAAGTCTTTATACTGATTACTTGCTTGCTGTTCTTTCGATGCAATTATTTCTTGAACAGCTTTGTCATCAGATACAGCACCCATATATTCATTTTCTACATATACATGATATATTTTATTTAGTGTTTCTTTATGATTATTTTCTTTTGTAAAGCCTGCGCTTATTGTGAAACTAGCCATTAGTACCGCAATAATTGACACTTTTTTAAAAGAAGAAAAATTGTAGGTGAATCGATTGCTTTCTTCTTTTTTATTACAAGACGAACTCATCAATAAAGCCCCTTCCAACTTTAGCCTAACATAGGTTTAATTACCCACAAAGATTTTGCACCACTATAATGTACCATAAAGAAAATGGCGTTTGAATATTTTATCCCTTTTGTAATGAAAATGTATTATTTCTCTACTAATTGTTACATAAATCTTATATTTGATAATCTTATTCTCACTCCTTTTATTTTTAAATTAGGAAGTATTATCCTTATTATTTTGTTTTAAATGAGTATTTAAACATATTTCTTTTTACTTTTTCAATATTTCGATAAAATAGAGTAAGAGACGTATACTAGTTGATTGGAGCGATTGATTTGAGTGATTCACAGACCACTAAGGTAGCTAAGGCAAGGCAGCAAAAAAAGAATACAGTTCGGAAAATAACCGTCCGAATTGTTATGGTTGCCATAGGTGCCATCATTATGGCATTAGGACTAGAGCTATTTTTAGTACCAAACCACATTATGGACGGAGGAATCGTTGGTGTTTCCATTATTACCTCGCATTTATTAAGCATACCCCTAGGTATTTTCATCTTCGTTTTAAACTTACCTTTTATCTTTTTAGGCTATAAACAGATTGGTAAAACATTTGCACTTTCTACAGGGCTTGGCATCACTGTGCTCTCCGTAACAACAATCTTCTTACATAATCTTGAACCATTTACAACAGACACATTACTTGCGACAGTTTTTGGTGGGATGATTTTAGGTATTGGTGTCGGTATCGTTATACGTTACGGCGGTTCTTTAGATGGAACTGAAATTTTAGCCATTTTATTTAATAGAAAATCTCCATTCTCAGTCGGAGAAATTATTATGTTCTTCAATGTACTGATCTTTACTATTGCGGGTTTTGTTTTCACATGGGAGCAAGCTATGTACTCTATCATTGCCTATTATATAGCCTATAAAATGATTGATATTGTTATACAAGGGATGGAAGAGTCAAAATCTGTTTATATTATCAGTGATGAAATTGAAGAAATTGGTCAAACTATTATGGACCGACTTGGTCGTGGGGTTACTTTTCTTCACGGGGAGGGGGCCTACACAGGCAACGACAAAAAAGTTATTTTCACCGTTATTACACGCTTGGAAGAATCAAAATTGAAAACAATTGTTGCGGAAATAGACGACCATGCATTCCTTGCAATAGGGAATATTGCAGAAGTTAAAGGTGGCCGCTTCAAGAAGAAGGATATTCACTAAAAAGCACAGCTTGGACAAAAGAGAAAAAGTGTTAGATTGACTCAAATCAATCTAACACTTTTTACTATGTCCGTTGTTGTCCGCTACCACGGGCACACCGTAAGCCGCAACCCTCGCTGTCGCGCGGCTTGTTGCGTCTTACGTGCTGTGCGTTCCCGCAGGAGTCGCCCGCCTTCGCTACCAACAACTATAAGGTTCCATTCATTTTAAACAGTGGAGATTTACGAATACCGTTTTCCCTCTTTTTAAAATTGATCCTCGCCTCTTGATTATGCTTCCCAAATATCTACTAATACATTTGTTTGTTCACGACCAGGGCCGACAGAGAAGGTAGCAATTTGAATGCCCGTTAATTCACTTACACGTTCTACATAGCGTCGTGCATTCTCTGGTAACTCTTCTAATGTACGGCAGCCTGTAACATCTTCTGACCAGCCTGGAAGCTCCTCATAAATAGGTTCGCATTGTTCAATAATATGAAGGTTTGCTGGGTACTCTGTAATTGTTTCATCTTTATATTTATAAGCTGTACAAATTTTTACAGTGTCTAAACCTGATAAAACATCGATTGAATTTAATGCTAAATGCGTAATACCACTTACACGACGTGAATGGCGAACGACAACTGTATCAAACCAGCCTACACGACGAGGGCGTCCAGTCGTTGTACCGTATTCGCGACCTACTTCACGGATTTGCTGGCCAACTTCGTCAAATAATTCAGTTGGGAATGGACCATCTCCTACACGTGATGTATAGGCTTTACATACACCAATAACACTTGAAACTTTTGATGGGCCAATACCTGCACCAATTGCGACACCACCAGCAACAGGGTTTGAAGAAGTAACAAATGGATAAGTCCCTTGATCGACATCAAGTAAAATACCTTGTGCCCCTTCAAATAATACTTTGCCACCTTCATCTAATACATCATTTAAAATTTTTGAAGTATCTGTAACATATTTAGCGATTTCTTGTCCATAACCGTAATATTCTTCGAAGATTTCTTCGAATGTTACACCTTCCACTTCATAAAATTTCTCGAACAACTTATTTTTAATTACTAAATTATGACGTAGTTTTTCTTCAAATACTTCTTTATCTAATAAATCAGCCATACGGATACCGATACGTGCTACTTTATCTTGATAGCAAGGTCCGATACCTTTACAAGTTGTACCGATTTTGTTATCGCCACGGCTTTCTTCATCTGCGATATCTTGTTTAATATGATATGGTAAAATGACATGGGCACGATTGGAAATACGAAGATTATCTGTATTGATGCCTCGTTCCTGCAGTCCTTTTAACTCTGTTACAAGCGATTTTGGGTTAACAACCATCCCATTCCCCATCACAGACGTTTTCTCTTTGTAGAAAATACCTGATGGGATTAAATGTAACTTATATGTTTCACCATTAATTTTAATGGTATGTCCAGCGTTATCGCCACCTGCAAAGCGGGCAATCGCATCTGCCTTTTGTGAAAGGAAATCTGTAATTTTACCTTTACCTTCGTCTCCCCACTGTGTTCCTACAACTACAACTGATGTCATAATCAGCACCTCCGTTAGATACGTATTGTATCTCATTAATCAAGCCGTAAATTATTGTAACAATGTTAGAAACAACTCGTCAATAAAAAAATAGTTAAAAACACGAACATAAAATCAATTACTATGATTTAACGTTCGTGTTTAATGACGGAATGGTATGAATATTATCTCTTTTCTAGATAAATATTACTAATCACGTGGTGGCGGTGGTGGCATTTGTGACCAATCCACGTTTATAAATTTATTGAATTCCTTTTTAAAAGCAAGTGTCACTGTTCCTGTAGGACCGTTACGCTGTTTAGCAATAATAATTTCAATCATATTTTTACTCTCGGACTCTTTATCGTAATAGTCATCACGATATAAGAAGGCAACAATATCGGCATCTTGCTCAATACTTCCTGATTCACGTAAGTCACTCATCATTGGTCGCTTATCCTGACGTTGCTCCACGCCACGTGAAAGCTGCGATAGTGCAATTACTGGTACCTTTAACTCACGCGCTAATCCTTTTAACGAACGTGAGATTTCTGATACTTCTTGTTGACGGTTTTCCCCAGGCTTCCCACTACCCTGAATAAGCTGTAAGTAATCGATTAGAATCATTCCAAGTCCATGCTCTTGTGCTAAACGTCTACACTTTGCTCGAATTTCATTGATACGGACACCTGGCGTGTCGTCAATAAAAATACCTGAATTCGATAAACTTCCCATTGCCATCGTTAGTTTACCCCAATCTTCGGTAGTTAAAGCACCTGTACGTAAAACTTGTGCATCAATATTTCCTTCGGCACATAGCATACGCATAACGAGCTGCTCAGCCCCCATCTCTAATGAGAAGATGGCAACATTTTCACGTGCTTGCACAGCTACACTTTGTGCAACGTTTAACGCAAAAGCCGTTTTCCCTACAGAAGGTCGCGCCGCAACAATAATCAAGTCATTGCGTTGGAAGCCTGCTGTAATATGGTCTAAATCACGGAAGCCTGTTGGAATCCCTGTTACATCACCTTTACGGGATTGAAGCTGTTCGATATTATCGAATGTCTCAACTAAAACATCTTTTACATGTTTAAAGTCGCCAGCATTTTTTCGGTTGGCGACCTCCATCATTTTCTTCTCTGCTTCGCCGAGTAATGCCTCTACCTCGTCCTCACGTGTGTAGCCGTCCTCAACTATTTTTGTAGCTACACGGATTAAACGACGTAATAACGCTTTTTCCTCAACGATTTTGGCATAGTGAGCAACGTTTGCTGCCGTAGGGACAGCATTGGCGAGCTCTAGTAAATACGATAGCCCGCCAACATCCTCAATCTCTTTTTTTGCTGATAATTCCTCAGTAACTGTTACAACATCTATCGCTTTTCCTTGATCACTTAAACGCAGCATTGTCTCAAAAATCTTCTTATGGGCGTTTTGGTAAAAATCATCAGCTAGCAGAATTTCTGATGCTGTGATTAGTGCCTGTGGTTCTAGAAAAATTGCACCGATAACCGATTGCTCCGCTTCCCGGTTATGCGGTGGAACGCGGTCCATCATCGGTTCGTTCATGGATAGTCGCCCCTTATTCTTCCGTTACTTGTACTTTTAATGTCGCTGATACTTCGTGATGTAGTTTTACAGGTACATTTGTAAAGCCTAGTGCACGGATGCCATCAGGTAAAGTCATTTTACGTTTATCAATTTTAATGCCATGTACTTTTTGCAGTGCTTCTGCAATTTGTTTTGTTGAAACTGAACCAAATAAGCGTCCACCATCTCCTGATTTTGCTTTTAGCTCCACTGTTAATGCTTCTAGCTTTTCTTTTAAAGCTTGTGCTTCAGCTAATTCTGCTGCTGCGTTTTTTTCTTCTAGTTTCTTTTGGCCATGTAATTGGCTCATTGCTTGTGCATTTGCTTCTGCAGCATAACCGTTTTTAATTAGGAAGTTTTGTGCATAGCCGTCTGCTACATTTTTTACTTCCCCTTTTTTTCCTTTACCTTTAACATCTTTTAAAAATACTACTTTCATAATTCAGAACTCCCTTCGAGTACCTCATATATGGCCTCTTCTAAATATTTTTTTACTTCACCAATGGAAAGTGCTTCTATTTGGCAAGCCGCATTTGTTAAATGCCCGCCACCGCCGAGCCTTTCCATGATAAGCTGTACATTTATTTCTCCTAATGACCTTGCACTAATGCCAATTTTACCATCTGCACGATGCGCAATGACAAAAGATGCGTTTACATCTTTCATCGTTAGTAAAATATCGGCCGTTTGCGCGATTAACACGGAATCATAAATTTTTGAATCTTCACCTACGGCTAGTGCAATGCCAGGCTTCACGAATTTCACAGTTTGCACAATTTTCGAACGTTCAATATACGTATGGATATCTTCTTTCAAAAGTCTTTGTACTAAAACTGTATCTGCTCCGTTTGTTCGTAAATAAGAAGCTGCCTCAAAAGTACGGGCTCCTGTACGAAGTGTAAAACTCTTGGTATCAACAATAATCCCCGCTAATAGCGCTGTCGCTTCGAGCATATTAATTTTTGCCCGCTTTGGCTGATACTCTAATAACTCAGTAACAAGCTCTGCTGTAGACGAAGCATAAGGCTCCATATACACAAGCGTTGGATTTTCAATAAAGTCTTCACTACGACGATGATGGTCGATTACGACTACCTTTTCCGCAAGCTTTAATAAGTATGGATCAATGACTAAATTCGGCTTATGTGTATCTACAATAATAAGTAAGGATTTTTCAGTCATTTTTGTAGCCACTTCCTCTGGCGTTAAGAAGTGCTCGTAGAAATCGGATTTACTTTCAATTTCATTCATTAAACGTGTGACACTACCGTTCAGTTCATCAAAATTAATGACGACATAGCCTTTTACATCATTCATTTGAGCCATTTTGCGAACCCCAACAGATGCACCAATAGAGTCCATATCAGGATTTTTATGTCCCATAACAAACACTTGGTCACTATCTTGTATTAAATCACGTAGTGCATGTGAGATAACCCGCGCCCTAACACGTGTACGTTTTTCAACAGGGTTGGTTTTCCCTCCATAGAACTTGAGCTTTCCTGTAGGTTGTTTGATGGCTACCTGATCCCCACCACGACCTAAAACAAGATCCAGACTCGATTGGGCTAATTCACCAAGTTCCACTAGTGAAGAAGAGCCAGCACCAACACCAATACTTAGTGTTAGTGAAAGATTTTTTTGTGCTGTCTTTTCACGAATTGTATCTAAAATAGCAAATTTTTTCTTTTCTAGTTCTGTTAAAATCGATTCATTTAAAACTGCTAAAAAACGATCCGATGAAATTCGTTTGACAAATATTCCGTGCTCCGCTGCCCAGTCATTGACAATAGACGTTACCATCGTATTAGTTAAGCTACGCGGCTGGTCATCCATTGCTTGTGTAATTTCATCATAGTTATCGACAAATAAAATAGCAATAACTGTACGATCTGCAAAGTATTGTTTTTCAATTGCAATTTGCTCTGTAATATCGAAGAAATATAGTAGACGCTCCTCTTCCTTGTAAAAGACACGATATTTACGATCACGAAGCGTAATCGTTGCTTCTTTTGTTTCCTCGGTCTTCATCAGTACGTAGATGTCGTCGGATATATTGACAATGCCTTCACCCACTAATGCCTCATTGTTTAATACATTTTGCATATATGGGTTTGACCACTCAATTTCGTATTCCTCATTGACGAGCAATATCCCAATCGGCATTTCAAGTAATGCCTCTTCCCCAACCTTTTTCATACGGAAGGAAATGGATTCTATATGCTTTTCGGTCTCTTCAAAAGTAGCTTTTTCAATTTTCCATGTGTAGGCCATTAACAATGCAAAGCCTACTCCATAGCCAATACCAATCGCGATATTCCAAATACAAAGAAGCGCGAACGTCACAATGCCAAAAATGGAAAGAACAAAAAGCGGATAGCGGATTGGTCGTTTTCTAAAAGTCCCCATTACTCATCAGCCCCTTATTCCTTAGTCTTCCCTTTCACAAGTGAACGCACGTCGAAACCTAAATCTACAATACCGAGTAAGATAATGAATGATGAAAGTGGAATAGCTAAAATGGTAGCTATCCATTTGACAACACTCGGCATTCCTTTCGTCGCAATGAAATAATGAATAAATGATATTCCTTGAAGTATTAGTAAAAGCCACAAAATATAAGACACATTTAATACAATAATATCTAGCATAGAGCCCGCTTCTGGACGTATAAATAGATTAATACATAAAATAATCATGTAGTACCATAAAATAGAGCGTGGAAGTCGCATATTTTCATATGCTGGGAATTTTGGTACTGCTAAACCTAATCGTTTTAAAATAGGTAAATTCAATGTAATAACAATAAATGCTATGGAAAATGCAAAGATTGTTACTGTCGAAGGTATTGTTAGCTCAATTGTGTTAAGCATAGCCTCCATTTGTTCAGGTTGAATAGCGATTTGACCTGTCATACTTTTAGCAAGCTCGTTGGATTGCTCATAACTATCTCGGGCAATTTTCAAGCTCATTTCAATCACGTTAATTCCCGCTAATTGCACATAGGCTAAATAGACAAGTGCTGACGATAAAAGTACCGCGATACCAGATGACATGAATAAATAAAGTTTGCTCTTCTTTAATTGAATTGCATTACCTATGATTACCCCAAGTAACGCCATAATAAAGGCGAATGGCAGCATAAACAGTCCACTCGTTAGCACAGTTAGTATACAACCTACAACTGCAACGAGTATTGATGAGGAACGCTTGTAATTTGCGCTATACCAAGCGATTGGTAATGGAGTAAATAGTAAGGCTACTAAAGAAATAATTGGTACATATGCTGAAGCAATCATTAAGATTGTAAACATTGCAACCATCATCGAGCCTTGTACAAGCGCCTTTGTTTGATTATTCGGCATTGAAAACCTTCCTTTTTATCAGTCAAACTTACTAAACTTTATTGTACCATTTTTTCACCTTATTGAACAAAAAACGCTAAGAACGTCTAAAGGCTTTTTGATGAAATAATGACAAAAGTGAAGTTTCCTTATCAAAATAGGATAATGGTATGGAATTTTACTATTTTGGAGCAAAAAAATCACCACAGATAAAGGCGAAATTAAAAAATGAGTCCGGTACAATACCGAACTCAAAATACCAAAATTCACTGAATAATGGCTACATATCACCCACTGTTTGGGCGTTCAAAAAAATCCCCTCCGAACTCATCCAATATTCTTTATCAGCATATTGAGAACTTAAGTGACTATGAGTAGCCATAACGATAGTCGTTCCACTTTCAGACAGCCTTTTAAAAAGGTGAAACACTAAAATTGTCGTATCGTCGTCCAATGACCCAGTAGGTTCATCAGCTATCAACAATATAGGCTTTTTAATCAGTGCTCTGATGACTCCCACTCGTTGTCTTTCTCCACCAGATAACTTGTCAATTTTCTTATCAAGTAAATGATTAATTTTTAAACAGGCACTTAGTTCATCGAGATATGCCGTGATTTGCTTTTGATTATAGTTGCCTAATAATAAAGGTACTAAGATATTTTCCCGAACTGTAAGGTTGCGAATCATTGGATTGTATTGTGATATGTATCCGATTCGACTGCCTCTTATTTCCGAAAGCTCATTAAGATTTTGGGCATGCATTTCTATACGATCCAAAATATAGTTACCACTATCCGCTTTTTCAAGTCCAGCCAATATATTTAAAAGTGTGCTTTTTCCAACGCCACTAGGTCCTTTTATAGAAATGAATTGATTGTTAATAATTTCTAAATTAATGTGATGTAATATTATTTTTTCATTATACGCTTTTACGATGTTCTCTAATGAAATAAAGCTTATGATTTTAATCACCCTTTAACTTTTCAATGACATTCGTCGTTGCTAATAATTGATTCACTAACATATAAACTACGACATTGAATACCAGCCAAACCATGAACCCGGCAATTAACAAAATAGATAGTATAGTAAGGTCTTGCATAAATAGAACGGTGCACAACAATGCCAATCCAATACTCATACCATTGAGAATTGAAAATTCAAGTTGTATAGTTTTTTTGATTTTATTATTTGTAACCCCACTCATAATGAACACTAAATACATATCAAATTGTCTTTTTATGAAACTCTTAACGGACAAATAGAAAGCACACAATATGAAAATAAATACAACACCCGATATTGTAAAAATAAGTGTTTGATTGGCATCAACCATTTTGTATAAAAGATTCACTGATAGCGAATTCGCACCAATAATTTGATAATTAGTGAAATTCGTAACTTTCCCTATGTCTGCAACTTCCTTTCTTACCTCAAGCGCGTTTAAGTTGGTCATTAAATAACCACCCATGTTACTTAATAGCAGTGCGCGAAAGAATATTTCATCTACCTCTGTTTTTTGTAACAACTTAGAAGGCTGTTCAGAAAGCGACATGGAAGGCAGTAGGATATAACGATTGAGTACTTGTTGGGGATTATGGTTAGTAAAAATAAATGAATTTTCCTTTGCAAAACCAACTACTCGCCCGACAAATTTTTCATAATAATAATGAAGCTCTAATTGGTCATTTAACTTATAGTATTGACGATAGTCAGAGCCAAGAATGACCGGTATTTCATTTCTTCTTGCTACGTAGACATAAGCGGAATCATCAAATGGCAGTCCTTCCATCAGTTCAACGTCATTATAATCAAAAACGGATTTAGTAATTTGAATCGATTTAGTGGTTTGATATAACGCACCTTCGGACTCATATATATCATTAGTAGAGCCCAATTCATAATAGGCGGAGAACTTCTTATCAGGGGGATATTGTTTTAAGCCTATTGGCTGCGATACGGCATTATAAAAGACCACTTTACTATTTTCAAATACCCTATTATTAAAATCATTGAGTATATCATAGTTTTTTACATCTTTAAAAAATTCAATTTCTCTTTTACCGATTAAATCATCCGTAATCTGATAGATATTGTAGTGATGAAATTTACTGGCTGAACGTATTTCTATTTTTGAAATATTTATATTTACTAACAGCACAAATACAACGACAGAAAATAGAAATGAGAGTAACCCTATAAACAACGTAAACCATTTTTTATTTTTCAGTAGAAGTCTAGCTGTATTCAAAATGATCTTACTCCTTTTTTAATCAAGGAATTTGTCATGAGCAGACAGGCTAAAAAATACACTATAAATGTTACTAATATATAGAAAACAGATACGTAGTACCACTGATTCCCCCAAATCGAATAGAAATGGTTAAACGCTTTTAATGATAAAAATGCCAATAACATTATCATGATTAGCGCAATGAATTCTAATTTAAACACTTTAAGAAATATAAGTTGCCATTTCCCTCCTGCTAAAAACAATATTTGAACAATGGATTTTTTACTTTGAATGGCATAAACGACTGTAACAGCTTGCGCAATAATGACAAATAGTAAAGAAATGATTAAGAATCCTTTCAATAAAATATTGGAAGTTAATATGGCAGTTCCTCTATCCTCTTTTTCAAGTAGCTGATAACTCGTATTAGGAAATATTTTTTCAATTAATTGATGTGGTTTTCCACTTTCCACATTGAGAATAAACTTCGTTCCATTTTTCAAGTTGATTTGTTGAGACATGACTATATACCATGCCTCTCTATTTAAGTAAGAGGCTGGTGTGTCAAATTGTCCAATAACGAGGCTTTTCATATTTCTTGACAGTGCCTCTTCAGGAAAAATAGTGCCTGTAATTATATAGTCTGTAGAGCGTGGTTGTTTTTGATAGTTTATAGGTGGCAACTTCATCGAGTTGTTCATATATATATATTTTAAGTGTGGATTGTTTAGTTTATATTGCATTAACAAATATGGTTCTTCTAAGTCGATGTCTAGAGAAGACTCTTCGGTATTAATAATAAATTCAACAGCATTTTTACTGATATAGCCATTGTTAATCATATTAGTATAGCTAATAGCATCCATTATATAAAGCAAGGAAGCGGCGCTAGTAAACAACAGGAACGTTAGTAGCAAAAACCTACTAGATACTAAAAAGTTTTTCACTTTGTTTTACCTTCATTGTAAGAAAGAGGATGGGACAAAAGAGATCTAAAAGTGCACCTAACAACATCCATTTTGTCGTTTTCAAATTTAACACCCCTTGAATCACAAAATAAATTTAAAATTTTTAATATTATAATAATTTAAAATATAATTATCTGTCAATATTCTAAATTTAATAAAAATTGATAGTTTTAATAGTGATGTTTATTTAGACATCTATGAAAATCCACCACCATTTTTGGGGTTTGTCTTGTATCGATATTCACGGAAATAAAAAAAGCACAACAAGGCATTAAACCTTGTTGTGCTCAATGATCTTATTTATCTTCAGATACGAATGGAAGTAATCCCATAATACGAGAAACTTTGATAGCTGAAGTTAATTTACGTTGGTACTTAGCGCTAGTGCCAGTTACGCGACGTGGTAAAATTTTACCGCGTTCAGAGATGAATTTTTTTAATAAATCCACATCTTTATAGTCGATATGCGTAATGTTATTAGCAGTGAAGTAGCAAACTTTACGGCGTTTGCGGCCTCCGCGACGTGGTGCCATAGTGATGTCTCCTCCTTATAAGTTTATAGTTTTTGTAGCTCGAAGAATTAGAATGGAAGATCGTCTTCTGATACTTCAATCGGTCCCTTGCTATTCGCAAATGGATCTTCGTCTACTCTTGTATAGTTCGGCTGGTTCATTGGTGGTTGATTTTGCTGATAAGAAGCACCGCCGCCAAATGAACCTTGCTGAGGCATCGCGCCACCATACTGTTGCTGTGGTTGTCCACCGCCATATGACGGCTGGCTATTAGCGTAAGATTGTCCGCCGTATTGGTTCGATGCAGGAGCACCTCCACCACTACGAGGCTCTAAAAACTGTACGCTATCTGCCACAACATCAGTTGTATATACACGCTTACCATCTTGTCCTTCATAGCTACCTGTTTGGATACGACCTTCTACTCCAATCAAACTTCCTTTTTTCATGAAGTTCGCTAAGTTTTCAGCCTGTTTACGCCAAGCAACACAGCTAATGAAATCTGCTTCTTTTTCACCTTGTTGGTTTGAGAATGTACGATTTACAGCTACTGTAAATCGAGTAGACGCAATACCATTCGGTGTGTAGCGCAGCTCAGGGTCTTTTGTTAGTCTTCCAACTAATACGACACGATTTATCATCAGAATGCAACCTCCTTTTCAGCATTTTGTTTAAAATTATTTAGCTTCTTCGCGAACTGCAATGTGACGAATGATATCTTCGCTGATGTTAGCAAGACGTGTGTATTCGTTGATTGCTTCTGAAGGAGCGTTTACTTTCACGATTTGGTAGTAACCTTCGCGGAAGTCTTGGATCTCGTAAGCTAAGCGGCGTTTGCCCCACTCTTTTGCTTCGATGACTTCAGCACCGTTAGAAGTTAAGATTTCGTTGAAACGTTCAACTAAAGCTTTCTTCGCTTCGTCTTCAATGTTTGGACGTACGATGTACATTAATTCGTATTTTCTCATCTGTTTACACCTCCTTATGGACTCAGGCTCTCCTGTTTGCAGGGAGCAAGGAGTAAGTAATAAATATTACTCACATCAATGAATTGTAACACATTGGCATCTGTCTTTCAAGTCGCAATCAAATAATTCATTCGATATAATGAAGATTACTAATTTCATGAAGGAGGACTTCTATGTTACCCGATCAAAAACCCGATGTAATTGAATTAGATATTAAGAAACTAATGATGGATAGTGTTGTTATTACTAGTGGCCTCGCTATTTTATTTATTGCCATACAAGTCATATGTATGAAGGAGTTTCAATTTTCAGTTTGGCAAATGCTAAGTGGATTTATCCTTTTTGTCGTACTTTATATTGTGCTTATCATATTGCATGAAGCCTTTCATTTAATAGGTTTTATGCTCTTTGGTGGCGTGCCTTTTAAATCGTTAAAATACGGTATTAACTTAGAGCTTGGGGTAGCTTATGCAACGACCGACAAACCACTCCCTAATTATGCAATGAAAAAGGCGTTGTTATTGCCATTTTGGACAACTGGTATTATTCCAACCATTGCTGGCTTTTACTTTAATAGTACCGTCTTGCTACTTGCGGGTGCCTTTTTAATTGGCGGAGCAGTCGGAGATTTTGCCATGTATAAGGAATTGCGCAAATATCCTAAACATGCTCTTGTAGAGGACGATCCTCAGTTACCAAAGCTTTATGTTTATCCTCCACAGAAAACGGATAAGTAATGGCTATCTTCTAGGAGCTAAGTTGTTAGGGTGTTAAAAATCCATGTTGTGCAGCTGTACATAAATTTCTCCAAATGCGATTAATGGTTGCTGTTTCCATAATAGCGTCCATTCCGAGACTGCGAATAATATTATTGGCAATGTCCACACAGTCAGCTGCACTTTCTTTGCTCATTTCCGTAAACTGTTGGTATTCTTGCTCTGTCAGTTCAACTTCCTGTTTATGTTTTTGCCAATAGATTGTCAACATAGCGTAAAATTGTTCTTCAATCTGTTTAAAACGCTTTAGTTGTTGCATATATAGAAACTGCAATGCGCCAATACGTTCTGTGCGATGGGATTCTTTATTTTTCCGTTCAATGACAGTAGCAGCCTCCTCTAAGAAATTCTCCGTAATGCCCAGACAAACACTTAAAAAAGAAGCTTCTGCAAAAGTGCCGAACGGAAAACGATAGACTGCATTATCATAATTATTTTTCCAAATACCTAATTGGAATGTTTGATCGAATGGTATCCATACATCTTGTACTCGAATTGTATGGCTTGCTGTTGCTTTTAAACCCATTGCTTGCCAATCATTGATAATTTCTACTTGCTCCCGGCTCACCGCGCAACTAATGATTTTATCTGTCAGCATACCATCTTCTTTAATAAAGCAATTCATGGTAAATGTTGTTGCATAGTCAGCACCACTACAATACTTCCACTGCCCTGTTACCGAATAACCGCTGTCCATTTTTACGGCTGTACCTGTAGGGTAGCCGCTCCCTGCTATTACTGCATCCCTTGGTGAAAAAATCTCTTCGGCTATTTCTTGCTTAAACGTTGGCGCAAACATATTACCGCCTGTTCCTATTGTCACAAGCCACCCAAAGTTCCCATCGATAGCAGACATGCGCTGAAAAACTTTTATTCCTTCGAGTAAGTCTAAATCTTTACCACCTAACTCTTTTGCTATAAACAATTTAAACAATTGTTGCTCATAAATGATTTCTAATATTTCTTGTGGTAACTTTCCTAACTGATCGATTTCTAAAGCCCGCTTTTTGATTTCTACTATGTTCATAATATCCCCCTTTAGAAATTGAAAATTCTGATATCTATATAACCAAAAATAGGCTATCCCAAACATGAAAATGATTCGCTAGGAGATAGCCTATTATGTTTTTATGAATATAAACTAAGTTCTGGTTGTATTTCATGAGAATTGCTTACATTCATAATG
Organism: Lysinibacillus sp. FSL K6-3209; assembly: GCF_037976175.1. Taxonomy (NCBI): domain Bacteria; kingdom Bacillati; phylum Bacillota; class Bacilli; order Caryophanales; family Bacillaceae; genus Lysinibacillus; species Lysinibacillus sp. FSL K6-3209. Next base: position 4,566,459 of record NZ_CP150264.1, read on the forward strand.
GCAATTTTAAATTAAACGTTAAAGCGGAATAACATGATATCGCCGTCTTGTACAATATATTCTTTACCTTCAAGACGTACTTTCCCCGCTTCTTTCGCAGCAGCTTGTGAGCCTGCTTCTACTAAATCATCGAAAGCAACTGTTTCTGCACGAATAAATCCACGCTCAAAGTCTGTATGAATAATACCAGCACATTGTGGTGCTTTCATGCCTTTACGGAATGTCCATGCACGTACTTCTTGGACCCCAGCTGTGAAGTATGTGGCAAGACCTAGTAAATCATATGAAGTACGGATTAGTTGGTCTAAACCTGATTCTTTAATGCCTAGTTCTTCTAAGAACATCGCTTTTTCTTCATCGTCAAGCTCAGAAATTTCTTCTTCTATTTTTGCACAAATTGTAATTACTTGCGCACCTTCAGCTGATGCATATTCACGTACCTTTTGAACATATTCATTATTATCTGCATCTGCCACTTCGTCCTCTGAAACATTGGCAACATAAAGCATTGGTTTAATTGTTAATAGGTGAAGACCTTTAATCACTTTTAGTTCGTCCTCTGAAAGTTCAGCAGCACGAGCAGGTCGTCCGTTTTCTAATTCAGCTTTGATTTTTAGAAGAATCGGTTCTTCAACCATCGCTTCTTTATCTTTTTGTTTTGCCATTTTGCTTACGCGTTGTAAACGTTTATCCACTGATTCTAAATCAGCAAGTGCTAGCTCTAAATTAATTACTTCAATGTCATCAATTGGATCTACCGCACCTGACACGTGTGTAATATTTTCATCTACAAAGCAACGTACTACTTGGCAGATTGCATCTACTTCACGAATATGTGCAAGGAATTTGTTTCCTAAGCCTTCTCCTTTAGAAGCACCTTTTACGATACCTGCAATATCAGTAAATTCAAATGCTGTTGGCACTGTCTTTTTCGGTATTACTAACTCTGTTAGTTTGTCTAAACGTGCATCTGGTACTTCAACAATACCTACGTTTGGATCAATTGTTGCGAATGGATAGTTGGCAGCCAAAGCGCCCGCTTTTGTAATTGCGTTAAATAATGTTGATTTTCCAACGTTAGGTAAACCAACGATTCCAGCTGTTAATGCCATAAATGGACACAACCTTTCTATAATCAGTTCAATTTTGTTCCTGTTAAACCACAGTATTATGACACTCTAACGCCCAATCCGTATTGCAGGAGACTGACATAAACCCGACACAAGCAATTCCACCCTACGCCATTTTGTCCAGATTTTTCCTTTGAGCTTGCTCGGCAAAAAGCTCTCTGTAAATCTGTCCATTCGCTGGGGAAATTCACTTGATGCAATCGGGGTTTGAATCCCCCATGAATTTAAGTGCATAGTTGGTATTCATCCCCACCTAAGGGCAGGGAACTTCTGTTGACGCAAGTTAAAGTTTTCTTTATAACCCTATCTATTATATTGATTCGCCCATAAAAAGTCTAATACACAAAAAGCTAGACTTCACTTGCACGCTTTATGACTTTCTTCATTTTTTTCTCAAATTCTCGACGCGGAATCATCACACTGTGCTGACATCCTTCGCATTTAATACGCACATCTGCACCCATACGAATAATTTTCCACTCATTTGTGCCACATGGATGTTGTTTTTTCATTTCGACAATATCATTTAGATCAAATTTTTTCGCTTCCATATTATTCACTTCTCCCATCATCTTTTCCACTTCCACCATATAACATCATTTTAGGATACGCCATAGGAATATCATGTTCCTCAAATAATTGTGTCACATCACGGCGAATTGTTCGAGCTACGCCATATTGTTGTTGTGGCAATGTTTCAGCAGCAATGCGAATCGTTACTTCTGTTCCTTTTACATTTTGGACGCCTAAAAAGGTAGGTACTGTCACTAGCTCTTTATGAATTTCGGGTAGTGTTTCTAAATACTTTTTAATAAGCCCTTCCGCTTTTTCGAAATTTGCATCTGTCGTCATTTGTAAATCTATAAAAATTTTCGAGTTATTGATAGAGTAGTTAATAACCTCTCCAATTGAACCATTTGGAATAATAAATTGCTCCCCAGTAGCACCATTAATCTTTGTTGTACGTAATCCTATCTCTACAACTGTTCCTTCCGCTGCGTTTATTTTAATATAATCCCCTACACCGAATTGGTCTTCAAAAATAATAAAAAACCCTGTAATTACATCCTTTACTAAACTTTGAGCACCAAACCCGATGGCTAAACCGACGATTCCCGCACCGGCAAGTAAGCCCGCTACCTTAATGTTCAGTGAAGAAAGGATAGCTATAATTGCCGAAAAATAGACAACATACGAAATCACACTTTGTAATAATCTTGCAATTGTTCGTTGTCTGCGCTCTGAATGATTTAATGGTGAGCGCATACGTAGTAAAAATACTTTTTTAATAAATTTTTTACCTAATCGTACAGCTAACCACGATGCAATAAGGATTAATGTAATTTCAATCGTTACATCGATAACCTGATCCCAAAAGGCTTCCGACGTCAGTTGATCCCATTTTTTCTGCATTACTCTTGTGTTGAATTCCATTATTACCACCTCTTGAATAACTTGTTAAAAATTTGCGTATACTGCATAAAAATTGAGCACTTCTTACAAATAAAAATGAAAGTGAGTTTTTTTATGAATACTATTCCAAATTTAGTACTGCCCTATTCGCTTCATCACGAAAGTAAAAATGCTGTTTGGCAATTGAGTACATTATTTTTAGAGTATATTCCTTTTCATCATGAACGTCTTATTTTTTGTTGTATCGGAAGTGATCGTTGTACTGGGGATACATTAGGGCCATTAACAGGTAGTTTTTTGAAAAAGTCTGTTAGTTTCCCTTATGAAGTTGTAGGAACTTTAGAAAATCCATTGCATGCCCTCAACTTAGATTCAACCATACAGCAGTTACACCATCATACTACGAAACCTTTTATTATTGCGATTGATGCATGTCTAGGTAGTGAACAAAACGTTGGACATATTGCAGTGCAGAACGGGCCAATATTGCCTGGGAAAGCAGTAAAAAAAGAATTGCCCCCAATTGGTGACATTTCCGTTAAAGGAATCGTCAATATTGGAGGCTTTATGGAAATGCTCGTGTTACAAAATACGCGACTGCATATCTCTTATGCTATGGCTGAAAAGCTTTCAAGAGCTTTACTGCTTGCTGCGCATCGCTACTCATTGAAAAGGATAGATGATGGCAACCATGATGCCGACAACGACAATACCCGGCAACAAGTTAGCAGCCTTGATCTTTGTTAGGCCTGCTATATTTAACCCTATCGCTAAAATCATAACACCACCTACTGATGTCATTTCTGTAATAAACATCTGTAGGGCGTCATCTGGGATATATGCACTGATGACGCCTGCAAAAATGGCAATTATCGCTTGGTATACAAATACTGGAACTGCTGATAATAATACGCCAATCCCTAAAGTAGAAGCTAAAATAATGGATGTAAAACCATCAATAATACCTTTTGTTATTAAGACATTATGATCCTGTCGTAGCCCGCTATCAAGTGCACCTATGATTGCCATTGAGCCAACAACAAATATTAATGATGCAGTTACAAAGCCTTCTGCAATATTAATTTGATTGTCATTCGTACGTCTTTTACTAAAAAGTGATTCAATCCACTGACCAAGTCGATTCATTTGCTTATCTAAATCTAGCCATTCTCCAATCACAGTTCCTACTACTAAACTGACCACTAAAATAATAAAATTATTACTCTCGAAGCCCATTTTGATTCCTAAAAGCGCGACAGATAAGCCAATAATCGATAATACAGAAGCTTTCATCGACTCAGGAATATTTTTAAAAATGCGCCCCACCAATGCACCGACTATAATCAACAGTGCATTAATTAATGCTCCTAAAATTACCACAAAAAGGCCTACCTTCTCTCTAGAAAAATAGAGAGCGCCTAGTATATTGGCGCTCTAATTACATTAGTGTACTATTAATCATCTTCTTGGATGTTTAATATTTCCAAAATACGTTCCAAATCGTCTTCTGAGTAAAATTCAATTTCAATTTTACCTTTGTTATTTGCCTTTTTAATTTGGACGTTTGTACCAAAATAATCACGTAATTGTGATTCTTTCGCTACAACAAAAATATCCTTCTTCTTCGGTTGCGATGTTTCACGTGAAACTTCTTCATTTAAACTTTGCACCAAAATTTCTACCTGACGCACATTCAAGCCTTGTTTAATAATCTTGCGTGCAACTTCTGGGATTCTTCTTTTATTTTTTAACCCAAGTAAGGCACGTCCTTGTCCCATTGATAATATACCTTCATTCATCAATGCTCGAACTTCCTCTGGCAAAGCTAATAAACGAACGTGATTCGCAATATGCGGCCTACTCTTACCTAAGCGTTTGGATAACTCCTCCTGTGTTAGATGTAAGTTTTCCATTAAACTTTGATATGCTTCTGCCTCTTCAATAACTGTTAAATCTTCACGTTGTAAATTTTCTAAAATAGCAAGCTCCATCATTTGTGAGTCCGTTAGCTCTTTCACAATCGCTGGCAATAATTCTAAGCCTGCTAACTGTGCCGCTCTATAACGACGTTCTCCTGCTACAATTTCATATTTCTGTCCTTTTTTCCGTACAGCAATTGGTTGTAAAATACCGTGTTCCTGAATTGAATCAGCTAATTCTTGTAATGTTTCTTCATCGAATATTTTACGAGGCTGAAATGGATTTGCGACTATTAGCTTTAGTTGTAGTTCTTCTACTTTTTCACTTTGTTCTAGCGATTCTCCTGGAAATAGAGCACCAATACCTTTTCCTAAACCTTTAGCCATTTTTTATCACTTCCCTCGCCATCTCTAAATAAACTTCAGCACCCCGTGATTTTGCATCATAAATAATAATAGGCTGTCCATGACTTGGAGCCTCACTTAATCGTACATTACGAGGAATAATCGTTTTATATACTTTATCTTGAAAATATTTTTTCACTTCATCAATTACTTGTAAACCTAAATTAGTTCTTGCATCAAGCATTGTTAATAATACGCCATCAATATATAACTGCTGATTCAAATGCTTTTGCACTAAACGCACAGTCGATAATAATTGACTTAACCCTTCTAATGCATAATATTCACATTGCACAGGAATTATCAGTGCATCAGACGCCGTTAACGCATTAATTGTTAGTAGCCCTAATGAGGGTGGGCAATCAATAATAATATAGTCATAGTCTTCTTTAATGTCTTGAAGTGCATGCTTTAAGCGTACTTCACGAGAAATCGTTGAAACTAATTCAATCTCTGCTCCCGCTAAAGAAATGGTCGCAGGGACGATTGATAGATTTTCAACATTTGTTTGTTGAACGACATTTTCAACGTTTTCGTCATCGATTAGTACATCATAAATACAACTTTGTATTTCTCCTTTATTAATGCCCAGTCCACTTGTTGTATTGCCCTGTGGATCTGTATCAATCAATAGCACTTTTTTTCCTAAATATGCTAGACAAGCGCTTAAATTGACCGATGTCGTTGTTTTACCTACGCCACCCTTTTGATTGGCGATTGCTATAATTCTACCCATTTAAAAGCACCTGCTTTCATCTATCAAAGTTTGCTTTGACAAATCCATTTGTAAAATCATTGTTCAATACCGTTATCTTACTTATCATTCTATCAAAAAAACTCAACAGAGTTGTATAAAATATTAAGAATATATACAAAAAAGGAGGCATCTTAGATTTATTTCTAAGATCCTCCCTTGTATTCCACATATAAAACTGCACAAATTACTTTTTTAATATAATTAAAATAAATTAAGATTTCTTCTTTTTAGGTATTTTCACTGTAATTTGATAGTATTCTTCTGTGTCTTCTTCTTCTGTCTTAACCGTTATACCACTTTTCGTCACCATTGATAGTGATTGTTTAATCGTATTTAAGGCTATACGGACATCTTTACTTATTGCTTTTCTTTTCGGCTTCACTTTTTTAGGAATCGCTTCTTCTTGATCCGCCGCTTCTGGATGTAATAATGCATGGATATGCTCTTCTAATTGGCGAACATTCCAATCATGCTCAATTGCTTGATGCAAAATCTCTAATTGTAATGTTTGATCTTTAATAGCAATTAGTGCACGGGCATGTCTTTCAGAAATTTGACGCTTTAATATAGCTTGCTGCACTTCTTCAGGAAGCTTTAATAGACGTAATTTATTGGCTACCGTGGATTGTCCTTTTCCTAGTCGTTGGGCAAGAGCTTCTTGTGTAAGCTCATGAAGCTCTAATAATTTTTGGTAGGCCACTGCCTCTTCAATTGCCGTTAACTCTTCACGTTGAAGGTTTTCAATTAATGCAATTGATGCTGTTTCCTTATCTGTTAAATTCCGTACAATTGCAGGAACTTCTGTCCATTGCAGCTTTTTCATTGCGCGGTAACGACGCTCACCGGCGATGATTTCATATTGATTGTTTGCTGTGCTACGTACAACAATTGGTTGAATCACACCATGGGTATGAATGGTTCTAGATAATTCTTCAATTTTTTCGTCATCAAAAATAGTACGTGGCTGAAAACGGTTTGGTACAATTTGATCGATTGGAAGCTTAATGACCTCTTCTGTTGCATGAACCGCCTCTGCTTGTTCTACTTCATTTTCCACAATAGGCTCTGCTTTATTTCCGCCTCCAAAAAAACGTGAAAAAGGACTTTTCATCCAAGTGGCACCACCTTTAAGTAACTATCTTGCTCTGTCTCATTCTATTATTATTTATTATATTTCCTAAAATGTATATAGTTCATAGATGTCATTTGCGTGAACCATCCATAACTAGTATGTATGCTCAAACTAGAGAAAATATTTTTCCAGTTTGAGAAGTTTCACATGAAACACTAATTATTGAATAGGTGTTTTATTTGGTACACCAGGCTTACGCGGATATTTTTTTGGCGTTCCTTTTATTTTATCAAAAACATATAAAGTACGTTCACTTTCTTCAACAGGTAAAGTAAAAGAATACTCTTCTTTTAATGTAACACCTAAAGTGACTAATGCTTTTTTGGCATCTTTTAATTCTTCTGGACCTGCCGCTGCCTTTAACGCAACAAAGTAACCACCCTGTTTTGCTAGTGGTACACATAATTCCGATAGTACAGACAAGCGAGCTACTGCACGGGCTGTTACAACATCAAATTGTTCACGATATTTGATATTTTGACCAAATTCCTCTGCACGAGCATGGACAAAATGCATATGATCTAACTGTAATTCTTCACTTAAATGATTTAAAAATGTAATGCGTTTATTTAAAGAATCTACAATTGTTACTTGTAAATGAGGGAAGCAGATTTTAATTGGAATACTAGGGAAACCAGCTCCAGCTCCTACATCACAAACGGTTGTTACCTGTGTAAAATCAAAATAAAATGAGGCACTAATAGAATCATAGAAATGTTTTAAATAGACACCTTCAAAATCTGTGATTGCTGTTAGGTTCATCTTTTCATTCCACTCGACAAGCAGTTCAAAATACTTTTTGAACTGTGCTAGTTGCTTGTCAGAAAGTTCTATCCCCTTGTCCTTCAATGCCTCAATAAATTGTTGTTCGTTCATGTAAGGTCTCCTTTAAAAAATGGCTCAATATTTGTTTGGACGCAAATAACAAAACGTTGAAGGATAACATAGCCTTAAAAATAGGAAGCGGGCACAATGGTATGCCCGCCTCTTATTCACTTTGTTGTTGCGCTATTATTCACCACTTACACGTGCGATTTTCCCTTGTTCAATGTAAACAAGTAGAATCGAAATATCTGCAGGATTTACCCCTGAAATTCGAGACGCCTGTGCAATGGAAAGCGGAATTACTTGTTTTAATTTTTGTCGTGCTTCTGTTGCAAGACCTGAAATGGCATCATAATCAATGTTCTCTGGAATTTTTTTATTTTCCATTTTATGAAGCTTTTCAACTTGTTGCAATGCTTTTTCAATATAACCTTCATATTTTAGCTGAATTTCAATTTGTTCTTTCACTTCATCGGAAAATTCAATTTCAGCTGGTATTAACGAAGACACTAAATCATAGTGCATTTCCGTACGTTTTAATAAATCGGCGCCACGTATACCATCTTTCAGTTCACTACCACCTACAGAGCGAATGGCAGCTTGTGTTGTTTCGTTTGGTTTAATGATTACTTCACGAAGGCGTGCAATTTCATTTTCAATTAACGCTTTTTTCTCCATGAATTTTTCATAACGTTGCTGTGATATCATGCCCATTTTGTAAGCACGTTCTACTAAACGTAAATCTGCATTGTCATGACGAAGTAGTAAACGATATTCAGCACGAGATGTAAGGAGACGATATGGCTCATTTGTACCTTTTGTTACTAAATCGTCAATTAATACACCGATATAAGCTTCTGAACGACTTAAAATCAGTTCTTCTTTACCAAGGACATTGGCAGCAGCGTTCATACCCGCCATCAAACCTTGAGCAGCTGCTTCTTCATAACCAGATGTTCCATTAATTTGACCGGCTGTATATAAACCTTTAATGCGTTTTGTTTCCAATGTTGGCCATAATTGCGTTGGAACGATTGCATCGTATTCGATTGCGTAACCTGCACGCATCATTTCCGCTTGTTCTAATCCTGGAATTGATTTTAACAAACGATGTTGCACATGCTCAGGTAAGCTTGTTGATAAACCTTGGACGTACACTTCTCTTGTATTGCGACCTTCTGGTTCTAAGAAAATTTGGTGGCGTGGCTTGTCATTAAATCGTACGACTTTATCTTCGATTGAAGGACAATAGCGCGGACCTGTTCCTTTAATCATCCCTGAGTACATTGGTGAAAGATGTAAATTTGCCTCAATAATTTCATGTGTTTGAGGGCTTGTATATGTTAGCCAACATGGCAGTTGGTCCATGATAAATTCAGTTGTTTCAAAGCTAAATGCACGTGGTACATCATCGCCTGGTTGTATTTCCGTTTTTGAATAATCAATTGTACGGCTATTGACACGAGGTGGTGTACCTGTTTTGAAGCGTACAAGGTCAAAACCTAATTCTTTTAAATTGTCTGCTAAGCGAATAGATGGCTGTTGATTATTAGGACCGCTTGAATATTTCATGTCTCCAATAATAATTTCACCACGAAGGAATGTACCAGTTGTTACAACTACTGTCTTGGCACGATAAATTGCGCCAATTTGTGTAATAACACCTTTTACTTCGCCATCTTCTATAATAAGTTCTTCTACCATTGCTTGGTGAATTGTTAAATTTTCATTTTCTTCTAACACACGTTTCATTTCGTGTTGGTAGAGTATTTTGTCCGCTTGGGCGCGTAATGCACGTACAGCTGGACCTTTCCCTGTATTTAACATACGCATTTGAATATGCGTTTTATCTATAACTTTCCCCATTAACCCACCTAATGCGTCAATTTCACGAACGACAATCCCTTTTGCAGGACCACCGATGGATGGGTTACATGGCATAAATGCAATCATATCTAAGTTGATTGTTAGCATGAGCGTGTTGGCACCCATTTTAGCAGCAGCATAGGCAGCTTCTGAACCTGCATGTCCTGCCCCTATAACAATCACATCAAACGTGCCTGCCTCATATTGTGTTGGCATGCTCGTATCTTCCCTTCTCTAGTAGAATTATTTCCCTAAACAGAACTGTGAAAATAGTTGATTGATAAGGCTTTCTTGCACCGTATCTCCAATAATTTCACCAAGTATTTCCCAAGTTCTTGTTACATCTATTTGCACCATATCAACAGGTACACCAGCCTGTGCTGCAGCTAGTGCGTCCTCTACCGTCGCTTGCGCTTGGTGGAGTAATGCGATATGACGTGCATTCGATACATATGTTAAATCGCCCGCTTCAATTTGACCCTCGAAGAATAATGCAGCTATTGCTTCCTCTAATTCTGCTATTCCCTCTTCTTGTAAAAGAGAAGTGGTCACAATACGATGACTACCTGCTAATTCTTTTACACGGGCTAAATCAATTTTTTGCGGTAAATCGGTTTTATTGACAATAACGATATAATCCATCGCCTCAATTGTTTCGAATAGACGTTCATCCTCAATCGTTAATTCATCCGCATAGTTTAGTACGAATAAAATTAAGTCTGCGCCACGTAACGCCTCACGAGAACGTTCAACGCCAATTCGCTCCACAATATCTTCTGTTTCACGAATGCCGGCTGTATCGACTAAACGAAGTGGTACCCCACGTACATTTACGTACTCTTCTATAATATCACGAGTTGTACCTGCAATATCTGTCACAATTGCTTTATTTTCTTGGACTAAACTATTTAAAAGTGAAGATTTTCCTACATTTGGTCGCCCTAAAATAACAGTCGATAAGCCTTCACGTAAAATTTTGCCCTGAGAGGATGTTTGTAAAAGTTTAATGATTTCATTGCGTACCCATGTACATTTTTCAAGTAATACAGGCACTGTCATTTCTTCTACATCATCATACTCTGGATAATCTATATTAACCTCTACTTGCGCTAAAGTCTCTAGCAATGCTTGGCGCAAATCTCCGATAAGGCGAGATAATTTCCCATCCATTTGACCAAGTGCAACATTCATCGCACGATCTGTCTTCGCTCGAATTAAATCCATCACCGCTTCTGCCTGTGATAAATCAATACGCCCATTTAAAAACGCACGTTTTGTAAATTCACCTGGCTCTGCCAATCTCGCCCCATTTGTTAATGCTAATTTTAATACGCGATTAACTGAAACGAGTCCTCCATGGCAGTTGATCTCTATTACATCCTCACGCGTGAACGTTTTTGGTCCTCGCATTAACGATAGCATTACTTCTTCTACTACCTCATTTGTTTTAGGATCTACTAAGTGTCCATAATGAATTGTATGTGAAGCCTGCTTCTTTAAACTTTTTCCACCAGGCGCTTTAAAAATCTTATCTGCAATAGCTACTGCTTCATCACCACTTAAGCGAACTATGGCAATAGCTCCTTCACCCATCGGTGTGGATATCGCAGCAATTGTATCGAACTCCATTGTATTACCTCCTTAACGTTATCCACATGTGGATAAATAAAACCGATCAACACTTTCTAACATCTTAGACTAACATATTTTCGAAAAAATCTAAAGTAAGGATCATTTCCAATTGTGGATAAATAAATTACTTATCCCTCATCATTTTCGCTTTAAAAGTTGCACTATCCGACATTTTCCGACTTGTCGTTCTGTCACATTATCTTGCTGCTTTTCAGACAGTAAAAAAACGGTCACTTTATCATAACGATAAAATGACCGGTTTTTTTAGCATATGTCTGTATGCCTTTACGTAAAGAAAGTCTAAGCGTTCTTTACTGGTTCAATAACTAAATAGCGGTTTGGTTCTGTGCCTTCTGAATATGTTTCGATATCCAGACGATTCGCTAATTGATTATGAATAATTTTTCTTTCGTATGATTGCATCGGTTCAAATGCCACACGTTGATTTAACCGAAGTGCCTTATCAGCCATACGATCCGCCAGTTGCTCTAAAGCTTGTTGTCGACGTTCACGATAGTTTTCTACGTCTAATTTCACCATTAAGAACTGTTTAGCGGTTTTATTTAAAACGAGTTGTGTTAATTGTTGTAAAGAATTTAACGTTTGACCGCGTTTCCCTATAAGTAATGCAGCCTTCTCACTTTTCAATTGAAACAGCACATATTTACCTTCACGGGCCGTTTCAATATCAAGATCTTGAATTCCCAATTGCTCCGCTATACTAACTATATAAGCTTTTGCTTCTTCAATTGGATTTACAGTGTTATCTTCTTCCTCTTTAATGGCTTGTTGAACAGCTTCGATGTCCATTGGTTGTTCCGAAACTTGTGAACTTAATTTTGCAACGTCATCCACTACTTTTTGTTCGTTCAATTGTTCTTTAGCCGTTTCGTCTTGCTCAGCTACTTTTACTATTTCTGTAGTTGGACGAACTTGTATTTCTTTTACAGTCACACGTACTTCTGCAGAACGTGCTCCAAAACCTAAAAATCCTTTTTTACCTTCTTGTAAAACTTCAACATCTACTTGTTCACGGGTTTTGCCAAGTTTCTGTAACGCCAATGAGATCGCTTCTTGTGTTGTTGCGCCTATTTGCGTAAGTTGTTTCACTTTTTAGCCCCTCCATTTTGAGCAGGTTGTGTTTTGTTGTTTTGCCAAGGTTTATAAATATACAGGTTTTGAAGAATCGAGATAATATTCCCGATTACCCAATAAAGTGATAATGCAGCTGGTAATGCCATACCAAAACCGATAATCATGAATGGCATAATGTAAATCATAATTTTCATCTGAGGGTTGTCCATTGCTGGGCCCGTACGTAATACGAAAAATTGCATAATACCAGCAATTATTGCTAACGCTGGCGCAGGGTCTGCTAATGGGAAGATAAAGAAATTTCCTAAATCAAAAGCAGCTGTGGCGTTCATTCGACTAATTGCGTGATAAAAACCAATTAAAATTGGCATTTGAATGATTACTGGTAAACATCCAGCAACTGGGTTTACACCGGACTCACTCATCAGCTTCATCATTTCTTGCTGATACTGTTTCTGTGTTTGTGCATCCTTAGAAGCATACTTCTTCTGCAATTCCTTCAATTTTGGCTGAATTTCTTGCATTTTTTTCGAGCTCTTTGTCTGTTTAATCATCAATGGCAGTATTGCTAAACGAATAATAATTGTTACTGCAATAATCCCCCATGCATACGTACCAAGTAAATCAGCAAAATATTTTATCGCTGATACTAACGGCCAAACAATGAATTCATTCCAGAAGCCTTGGCTATCTTTGGATATTGGATCATTAAATTCTGTACACCCAGATAGTAGTAATGCTACTGATACTAGCGACAAAATTACCCAAAGTTGTTTTTTCAACCGTCTTCCCCCTACAAATACTATTCACTTTTCTAAAAATCTATATGCATTGTCTCTATTCAATTTTATTTTTTCAACTGAATAAAGTTATCAGTTATTTTATCATGCAAAATAGCTTTCACTCTACTAAATATGCCAATAAATATGTGCGCATGCAGTAAAGGTACTAACTACATTTACATAAGTTATTGTGGAACCTTTTAAAAGTGTACTTTATCGCCACTTTGGTTGCTGTATGTATTACGATTTCTTCAATACTCTAGCAATTCGTAGTACATGCTGCAAACTTTGTTTCACTTCATGAAAATCCATAGTGGCCGCCGGATGTCTGGCGATAATAACATAGTCCATATTCGCCTTTAATTCATCTTTTATCTCATGAATACTTTGTCGAATATAACGTTTAATTTGGTTGCGTGTTACCGCATTCCCAAGCTTCTTACTAACAGATAACCCTACACGAAATTCTGTTTGTCCCTCTTTCGGCAAAAAATAAACGACAAACTGACGATTCGCGAAAGATTTACCTTTTTTAAACACCTTTTGAAAATCCTCATTCTTTTTCACTCGTTGGCGTTTTTTCATTACTTTCACCTGCTACTGAATTATTCTTTTGATCCTTAACGGCTTCAAAAAATAAAGAAAAAAAAGACCACTGATGTGGCTCAGTGGACTTATTTTATGCTGATAAAACTTTTCTTCCTTTACGACGACGAGCAGCAAGAACTTTGCGACCGTTTTTCGTGCTCATACGTGCGCGGAAACCGTGAACTTTGCTGTGCTTACGTTTCTTTGGTTGGTAAGTACGTTTCATTGTATATAGACACCTCCTGAATGAAAGTTGAATTTTTCAACATACAGACCTGCATATTATATAAAGTAATTAGCTATTTTGTCAATGTATTTTATAAATTTCTTTCAATTCGCCAATTCTATGTTTATCTTTCCTCTCTTTTAAATTATCCACAGAATACTTGTTTTTTTTACACAGACTTGTGTATAGTATTTTTTGCATTATTTTTTATCCACAACGGTTATCTACAGCTTTTTCACATAAGCAGTGCTTGTGGACAACTTGAAAGTGAGTAAATCAAAGTTATGTGGATAAGTTTCATAAACTATTGAAATAGCTTTGTTTTTCTGATACGATTACTGTGCTTCACTTTGTTGAAAACTAAAACGAACTAATCTTTTATCCACAACTGTTGATATGCTGTGGATAATTTTTATCACAGCCTTTGGTTAAGTATTATCCACAACTTGTGATTTTGTGGATTAGTCGTAAAATGAACGTATTTACTTATCACATAAATGCACTATATTTTTTTATTGCTGTATATGTATTGAACTGTAAAGGAGAATAGCAGC